>NZ_JBRJGV010000001.1:322500-5122500 GCF_053628675.1 Pseudomonas sp. ADAK2 TE3594
GGATGACCTGTGGATCGGAGTGAAAGGCTAATCAAGCTCGGAGATAGCTGGTTCTCCTCGAAAGCTATTTAGGTAGCGCCTCATGTATCACTGTAGGGGGTAGAGCACTGTTTCGGCTAGGGGGTCATCCCGACTTACCAAACCGATGCAAACTCCGAATACCTACAAGTGCCGAGCATGGGAGACACACGGCGGGTGCTAACGTCCGTCGTGAAAAGGGAAACAACCCAGACCGTCAGCTAAGGTCCCAAAGTTATGGTTAAGTGGGAAACGATGTGGGAAGGCTTAGACAGCTAGGAGGTTGGCTTAGAAGCAGCCACCCTTTAAAGAAAGCGTAATAGCTCACTAGTCGAGTCGGCCTGCGCGGAAGATGTAACGGGGCTCAAACCATACACCGAAGCTACGGGTATCACTTAGGTGATGCGGTAGAGGAGCGTTCTGTAAGCCTGTGAAGGTGAGTTGAGAAGCTTGCTGGAGGTATCAGAAGTGCGAATGCTGACATGAGTAACGACAATGGGTGTGAAAAACACCCACGCCGAAAGACCAAGGTTTCCTGCGCAACGTTAATCGACGCAGGGTTAGTCGGTCCCTAAGGCGAGGCTGAAAAGCGTAGTCGATGGAAAACAGGTTAATATTCCTGTACTTCTGGTTATTGCGATGGAGGGACGGAGAAGGCTAGGCCAGCTTGGCGTTGGTTGTCCAAGTTTAAGGTGGTAGGCTGGAATCTTAGGTAAATCCGGGATTCTAAGGCCGAGAGCTGATGACGAGTTACCCTCTGGGTGACGAAGTGGTTGATGCCATGCTTCCAAGAAAAGCTTCTAAGCTTCAGGTAACCAGGAACCGTACCCCAAACCGACACAGGTGGTTGGGTAGAGAATACCAAGGCGCTTGAGAGAACTCGGGTGAAGGAACTAGGCAAAATGGCACCGTAACTTCGGGAGAAGGTGCGCCGGTGAGGGTGAAGCATTTACTGCGTAAGCCCACGCCGGTCGAAGATACCAGGCCGCTGCGACTGTTTATTAAAAACACAGCACTCTGCAAACACGAAAGTGGACGTATAGGGTGTGACGCCTGCCCGGTGCCGGAAGGTTAATTGATGGGGTTAGCTAACGCGAAGCTCTTGATCGAAGCCCCGGTAAACGGCGGCCGTAACTATAACGGTCCTAAGGTAGCGAAATTCCTTGTCGGGTAAGTTCCGACCTGCACGAATGGCGTAACGATGGCGGCGCTGTCTCCACCCGAGACTCAGTGAAATTGAAATCGCTGTGAAGATGCAGTGTATCCGCGGCTAGACGGAAAGACCCCGTGAACCTTTACTATAGCTTTGCACTGGACTTTGAATTTGCTTGTGTAGGATAGGTGGGAGGCTTTGAAGCGTGGACGCCAGTTCGCGTGGAGCCAACCTTGAAATACCACCCTGGCAACTTTGAGGTTCTAACTCAGGTCCGTTATCCGGATCGAGGACAGTGTATGGTGGGTAGTTTGACTGGGGCGGTCTCCTCCTAAAGAGTAACGGAGGAGTACGAAGGTGCGCTCAGACCGGTCGGAAATCGGTCGTAGAGTATAAAGGCAAAAGCGCGCTTGACTGCGAGACAGACACGTCGAGCAGGTACGAAAGTAGGTCTTAGTGATCCGGTGGTTCTGTATGGAAGGGCCATCGCTCAACGGATAAAAGGTACTCCGGGGATAACAGGCTGATACCGCCCAAGAGTTCATATCGACGGCGGTGTTTGGCACCTCGATGTCGGCTCATCACATCCTGGGGCTGAAGCCGGTCCCAAGGGTATGGCTGTTCGCCATTTAAAGTGGTACGCGAGCTGGGTTTAGAACGTCGTGAGACAGTTCGGTCCCTATCTGCCGTGGACGTTTGAGATTTGAGAGGGGCTGCTCCTAGTACGAGAGGACCGGAGTGGACGAACCTCTGGTGTTCCGGTTGTCACGCCAGTGGCATTGCCGGGTAGCTATGTTCGGAATAGATAACCGCTGAAAGCATCTAAGCGGGAAACTAGCCTCAAGATGAGATCTCACTGGGACCTTGAGTCCCCTGAAGGGCCGTCGAAGACTACGACGTTGATAGGTTGGGTGTGTAAGCGCTGTGAGGCGTTGAGCTAACCAATACTAATTGCCCGTGAGGCTTGACCATATAACACCCAAGCAATTTGTGAACTCGAAAGAGGCCAGATTGCGGTGTGTGAAGACGAAACGAACCGAAAGTTCGAGAACAAACACACAAACTATCGCATACCCATTCGCTGGAGCGTGATCTCGCAAGAGAGAACGACCTGGCTACCGAATTTCTTGACGACCATAGAGCATTGGAACCACCTGATCCCATCCCGAACTCAGCAGTGAAACGATGCATCGCCGATGGTAGTGTGGGGTTTCCCCATGTGAGAGTAGGTCATCGTCAAGATTAAATTCCGAAACCCCTATCTGCGTATGCAGGTAGGGGTTTTGTTTTGTCCGCAGGAAAGTTCGTACAGCATTATCGGACCGCTTCCGGCTGTCACAGCCTCGCTCAGGCGTCATGGCGATGAATTGAAGTCAGGGTCATGGCTATATTTTTATTATTGAATATCGCAATATATAAAACTATATAGCGTATGAGCCTGCGCTTTCTAATAAAGGGAATGAGTGATGACAATGGTCCTGAGCGGAAAAGAGGCAGTAGGCGAGCGCTACACGCTGGAAACGATGCGCCACGCCCAGCAGATGACCTGGAAGGCCATCGAACAGATCGCTCGGATTATTTCTCCCGGTATGCGCGAGTCTGAAGCCCAGTTGCGAGGCAAGCAGATTTTGTCCGAACTGGGCATGGATCGAATCTGGCATCCACTGCTGATCCGCTTTGGCGCCAACACACTCAAGACGTTCAAGCAGCGCTCCGATGGCGATCCTGAATTGAGTGACGAAGATATTTTCTTCATCGACATGGGCGCAGTCTGGCAAGGGCACGAAGGTGATGCCGGGGCGACTTTCACCACGGGTTCCGATCCTGAAATGATCGCCTGTGCCGCGGCTGCCCGAGAGCTTTTCAATCGGGTCGAAGGCTTTTGGCGCAGCGAACGGGTTTCCGGCATGGAGCTTTACAGCTATGCGGCCAGCCAGGCGCAAGCCATGGGGTGGAAGCTCAATCTGGACATCAAAGGCCACAGAGTCTGCGATTTCCCTCATGCGATTCACCGTGGCGGCGACCTCGGGGATTTAGACAAATGCCCGACAACCGGCCTATGGATTCTGGAAATCCAGATCGCCCACCCGGAGCGCCCTTTCGGAGCGTTCTACGAAGATTTGCTTATCTGACCGAGGAAACCTCATGCCTAACCAAACAGAGCAACCGGTTCTGCTGTTCTCCTACGGTACCTTGCAGGATCAGGCAGTCCAGTTGTCCACCTTCGGGCGCGAGTTGAAAGGGCATCTGGACAGTCTGCCAGGCTACAAGCAGAACCTGGTCGAGATAACCGATCCAGCAGTGTTGGCCATGAGTGGGAAAACCCATCATCCCATCGTGCAGGAGAGTGGCGACCTGTCGGACGAGATCGCCGGCACTGTTTTCGAGATCACGGCCCAAGAGCTGGCCGCGGCCGACGAATACGAGGTGGCGGACTATAAACGCGTCAGTGTGACCCTCAAGTCCGGCATCAGCGCCTGGGTTTATGTGCGAGCCTGATCGCCAAGGGCTGCAGCAACTGGGATGACGACCGGAAGACTTCCGTCCTCCGTATCATCACCCTGAAATCAAGGCAGCGACTGGCTGCTCGCTCTCATGACCCCCGCCTCACCATTGGCCACGAGCCAACGAAACAGTTCAGCCACCGACACCGTGTGGCTGCGCTCTATCCAGCGTACCAGCGCCGGGCCGTAGTGTTCGGTGTAGCGGGTGAGCACCAATTGGCGGCAGTCCGGTGACAGGCGCAGGGTGATTTCCCGACAGTGCAGATGCTGATTGGCCGAGTCGTCCCGAATCACCCGTTGCTGCAGAATCAGGCTATTGCTTTCAGAAACCATCGGCCGGTACTCCTGTGCATTGAGGAGCGGTGTTGTCTGGCGAGCCTTGTTTGCCTTCGGCCACGTAAGCGGCACGATGCTCGGCGACCACATTACGCAAAGCGCTGTAATAGTCCGGCAGTTTTTGCAGGCTATCGGTCAGCGGTAAGGCTTCTGCCCGGCCATCGACGATGCCGCCGACAGTGCTGATAGTGGACAGTGTCTCCACGGTATCGCTATTGCTGCCGAACGGATCGACCACAAAACCGAGCACGCGCCCGGCGGCGTCGCGACTGTTGGAGGTCCCGAGCAATGGCAGCTCGATGATCGGACCGTTGCCAATGCCCCACACGCCGAAGGTCTGGCCGAAGTCCGAGTCGTGGCGCGGGATACCGGCCATGCCGGAGACGTCGATCAAGCCCACCACACCTACCGTGGTGTTGAGCGCGAAACGTCCCAGGGTATTGACCGAGCGCATAGGATTGCCTTGCAGCAGGTCATTGATAAAAACCTTGGGCTCGCCGAAGTTCGCCACAAAGTTATGCACGCCGGTCTGGAAAAAGTCCGGCGTGTAGCGGTAGCCGCGCGCGACCGGCGCCAGGGCGTAATCATCAACCACCCGGTTAAACGCGAAGACGCCACGATTGAACGGTTCCGCCGGGTCGTACACTGAATAGGCGATGTCGGCACAGGCCACATCGGTGGTGGACGGCAGCTGGCTGCTGCAACCCGTCAGCCCTGCGGCCAACACAGCAATCGAGGTGTTGCGGGCCAGCCAGGGAGCACACTTGAAAGGCAACATGGACGCAAGTCTCAGGAGGAATTCGCCGTGATGCTGAGCCCCAAGCCTTGCGCAAAGATGTCTGGTTTATTGCGGTGCTGATGTTTTATTGCAGAGTTGAAATATATGACTAGCAGCCGTGAATGGTTTTAGATGGCGGTTCCATTCGCCCCTTAAGTGACCTTCGGTGAACAGCCTTTTAATTGTGGACGACGACCTTGAAGTCCTCGATCTACTGAAAAAATTCTTCGTGCAGCACGGCTACAGCGTCGAGGTCGCCACAGACGGTGCGTCGCTGTGGGCGGCCATAGAGCGCCAGGCGCCAGACCTGATCATTCTGGACGTGATGTTGCCGGGCGACAGCGGGCTGATCCTGTGTCAGCAACTGCGGATTCGATACGCGTTACCAGTGATCATGCTGACCGCCATGGGTGAACTCAGTGATCGGGTGGTCGGCCTGGAGCTGGGCGCCGATGATTACCTGACCAAACCCTTCGACGCCCGTGAACTGCTGGCCCGAGTGCGCGCTGTGTTGCGTCGCGTGGACGAGCGTCGTCCGGTGTCGCAGGAACGGCCACGGCCGCTGATCGACTTCGCCGACTGGCACCTGGACGTCACCCGCCGTGAACTTCGCTCGCCAGACAACGTGATGATCCCGCTGTCGGCCGGTGAGTTTGACCTGCTGCTGGTCTTCGTAGAACACCCGCAACGCATTCTCACCCGCGAGCAATTGCTGGACCTGGCGCGCGGGCATTGCCATGACGCGTTCGATCGCAGCATCGACGTTCAGGTCAGCCGCCTGCGACGCAAACTCGAGTCCGATACCAAGCGCCCGGCAATGATTCGCACCGTGCGCAACGGCGGTTACCTGTTCACTCCCAGCGTGACGCGGCGATGAACTGGTTGAAGCGGATTCGCGCCCGAGACTGGCCGCAAGATACGGTTGCGCGCTGGGTCGCGTTGACGATCATCCTGGCCATGCTCATTTCACTGGCGCTCAACGGGTTGTTTATCCAACTGGCCGGGGTGTGGGCCCGCCCGCCGTTGACCGAAATCGGCCTGCTGGAAAAAGCCGCCGCCATCACCCGCGTCATCGAGGCCGCTCCGGCGCCACTGCGCAACCCATTGGCGCAAGCCGCCAACGAGAACGGCTTCACTGTCACTTGGCATCCTGATAGGCACGATCTCAATCTGCCGACAGTGGACGATCCGAAGTCTGACATCGGCTCGACCATCCTGCAGCCGATGCTCAGAGCCCCTGACCGGCGCATCGAAGCCTATGAGCCGGCCGACTGGACGGAGCACACGGCGGACGCGCATTACGCGCTGCTGATCGAGCTGTCCGACGCATCGTGGCTGATGTTCTCCGCGCCCTCGCGCAGTTGGGGGCTCGACGAAGCGCCACGCTACCTGATCGTCATCCTGCTGGTGCTGATCTCCACTGCACTGGTCGCACTGATCGCCACCCGACGCCTCGCCACACCTTTGCAGCGCTTCGCTGAAGGCGCCCGCCGCTTCGGCGTGGACTTCCGCGCACCGCCGATCGAACCGCTCGGCCCCCACGAAATCCGCCAGGCCATTCTCGCGTTTAACGCCATGCAGGCGCAGTTACAGCACTTCATCCGCGACCGTACGCAAATGCTCGCCGCCATCTCCCATGACCTGCGAGCGCCCCTGACGCGGATGCGCTTGCGTGGCGAATTCATCGAAGACAGCGAGCAACAACAACGGCTATTTCGTGACGTGGATGAAATGCAGGCGATGATCAACTCGGCGCTGGAGTTCTTTCGTGATGATGCGCGACTTGAACCGGCGACCCAGTTTGATCTGGCGGAACTGCTGCAAACGTTGCTTGATGATTATCGGGATCAGGGAGTCGACATTGCCTTCAGCGGGCCGCTGCGGTGGGTGTATTTCGGGCGCCCGTTGGGGCTTAAGCGGGTGATGACCAATCTGCTTGATAACGCGATCAAGTACGGGAGTGAGTCGGGGATTGAACTGATCCCGGGTGCTGGAGAGGTGCGGATCAAGATACTGGATCGTGGGCCGGGTATTCCCGATGCCAGCCTTGAACAAGTGTTCGCACCGTTCTTTCGCATGGAAGGCTCACGAAACAAAAGCACGGGGGGCGTTGGTTTGGGGTTATCGGCGGCGCGGGCGATTGTGCTGGAACACGGAGGCGAGCTGACACTGCGTAATCGGTCGAAGGGCGGGTTGGAGGCGTTGGTGGTGTTGCCGATGCATTAGTCCCGAAAGACTCGCAATACTGCTCACATAATGTCGAAACGATCAAAAAACTGTGGCGAGGGAGCTTGCTCCCGCTGGGGCGCGAAGCGGCCCCCCGCCACAGTTTTCAGTCAACAGGCCAAGGGGCAACTCTCCCCAAGGATCGTATGAACCTAAGCCTCCCAGCCCGCCCCACTGACCGCGGCCTGCGCCAGTGGGTGCAAGTCTGCCCCCTGATGCTCCGTCTGCCAGGCCAGCAACTCCTTGCGCATGCCCGGCGTCCAGTACATCTGCAAATGATTACGCACACCGAGCACGGCCTGTTTCTGGTCCGGTTGGCTGGCGAAGTACTGGGCGATCTGGTTGGCCATTTTGATCAGATTGTCAGTGCTCATCGGCGTACCTCGGCTTTAGTGTCACGCGCCTGACGGCGTTCGTCGAGCAGGCGTTGTTGGTTGTCACTGAATTCCTGATAGCGTTTTTGCCACTCGGAAGGGTGGTAGACGCGGCTGACTTCCACGGCGGTGACCTTGTACTCCGGACAGTTGGTGGCCCAGTCGGAGTTGTCGGTGGTGATGACGTTGGCGCCCGATTCAGGGAAGTGGAACGTGGTGTACACCACGCCTGGAGCGACCCGTTCGGTGACCCGCGCACGCAGTACGGTCTGTCCGGCGCGGCTGCCGATGCCGACCCAGTCATCTTCGTTGATGCCACGGCTCTCGGCGTCGGTCGGGTGGATTTCCAGGCGGTCTTCGTGGTGCCAGGCGACGTTGTCGGTACGCCGGGTCTGGGCGCCGACGTTGTACTGGCTGAGGATGCGTCCGGTGGTCAGCAGAAGCGGATAGCGACTGTTGACCTTTTCCTCGGTGGGCACGTAGCCGGTGAGCATGAAGCGCCCCTTGCCGCGCACGAATTCCTCGATGTGCATGGTCGGCGTGCCGTCCGGTGCCGCGGCGTTGCACGGCCATTGCAGGCTGCCGTGGCGATCCAGTTCGGTGTAGCTGACGTTGGTGAAGGTCGGCGTCAGGCTGGCGATTTCATCCATGATTTCCGACGGATGTTTGTAGTTCATCGGGTAACCCAGGGCGTTGGCCAAGGCCACCGTGCCTTCCCAGTCGGCCTTGCCGCCCAGCGGCTCCATGACCTTGCGCACCCGGGAGATGCGTCGCTCGGCGTTGGTGAAGGTGCCGTCTTTTTCCAGGAACGAACTGCCCGGCAGGAACACGTGGGCGAACTTGGCGGTTTCGTTGAGGAAGATGTCCTGCACCACCACACATTCCATGGCCGACAGCGCCGCGGTGACATGCTGGGTATTCGGGTCGCTCTGGGCGATGTCTTCGCCTTGGCAATACAAGCCCTTGAAGCTGCCGCCCAAGGCCGCCTCGAACATGTTGGGAATGCGCAGGCCCGGGTCGGGTTGCAGAGTGACGTTCCACGCCTGTTCGAACTGCGCCCGAACCACTTCGTTGGAGATGTGCCGGTAGCCGGGCAGCTCGTGGGGGAAGGAGCCCATGTCGCAGGAACCCTGAACGTTGTTCTGCCCACGCAGCGGGTTCACGCCCACGCCTTCGCGGCCGATGTTGCCGGTGGCCATGGCCAGGTTGGCGATGCCCATGACGGCGGTGCTGCCCTGGCTGTGCTCGGTGACGCCCAGGCCGTAGTAGATCGCCGCGTTGCCGCCGGTGGCATACAGACGAGCGGCGGCACGGATGTCGGCAGGTTCTACACCGCAGATGGCGCCGAGGACTTCCGGCGAGTTTTCCGCGCGGCTGACGAACTCGCTCCAGTGGGCGAAATCCGTTCCTTCGCAACGGGCGTCGATGAAGGGCTGATTGAGCAGGCCTTCGGTGACGATGACGTGGGCCAAGGCGTTGAGCATGGCAACGTTGGTGCCCGGACGCAGGGCCAGGTGCAGTTCGGCGCGGGCATGCACCGAGTCCACCAGATCAATGCGTCGTGGGTCGATGACGATCAGTCGCGCGCCTTCACGCAGGCGGCGTTTGAGCTGAGAGGCGAACACCGGGTGGGCGTCGCTGGGGTTGGCGCCCATCACCAGGATCACGTCGGCCTGCATCACCGAGTCAAAACTCTGGGTGCCGGCGGACTCGCCCAGGGTTTGTTTCAGGCCATAGCCGGTCGGCGAGTGGCAGACCCGCGCACAGGTGTCGACGTTATTGTTCCCGAACGCGGCGCGCACCAGTTTTTGCACCAGATAGGTTTCTTCGTTGGTGCAGCGGCTGGAAGTGATGCCACCAATCGAGTCGCGGCCGTATTTTTGCTGTAGCCGGCGGAATTCGCTGGCAGCGTAGGTCACCGCTTCATCCCAGCTGACTTCTTGCCAAGGGTCGTTGATGTGCTTGCGGATCATCGGCTTGGTGATGCGATCCGGGTGGGTGGCGTAGCCCCACGCAAAGCGCCCTTTGACGCAGGAGTGACCGTGGTTGGCTTGGCCATTCTTGTCTGGAACCATGCGCACCAGCTGGTCGCCTTTCATCTCGGCGCGGAACGAGCAACCCACGCCGCAATAGGCACACGTGGTGATCACGCTGCGTTCGGGCTGGCCCAGTTCGACCACGCTTTTTTCCATCAGCGTCGCGGTCGGGCAGGCTTGCACACAAGCACCGCAGGACACGCATTCCGAATCGAGGAAGTTCTCGCCCCCGGCGGCCTCGACCCGGGATTCGAAACCGCGTCCGGTAATGGTCAGGGCAAAAGTGCCCTGGGTTTCTTCGCAGGCGCGCACGCAGCGGTTGCAGACGATGCACTTGCTCGGGTCGTAATCGAAATAGGGGTTGGAGGTGTCCTTCACGTCGGCGAGATGGTTGTCGCCTTCATAGCCGTAACGTACTTCCCGCAGGCCGACCTGGCCCGCCACGGTTTGCAGCTCGCAATTGCCGTTGGCCGAGCAGGTCAGGCAGTCCAGCGGGTGATCGGAGATGTACAGCTCCATGACGTTACGGCGCAGGGTCGCGAGCTTCGGCGTCTGGGTGTGCACGCTCATGCCTTCGCTGACCGGCGTGGTGCAGGACGCGGGGTAGCCACGCATGCCATCGATCTCCACCAGGCACATGCGGCAGGAGCCGAAGGCTTCCAGGCTGTCGGTGGCACACAGTTTGGGAATGGTGGTGCCCAGCAGCGCGGCGGCACGCATCACCGAAGTACCCTCGGGCACGCTGATGCTGCGGCCGTCGATGTTCAGGGTCACCTGCACGTCGCTGTCGCGGGCTGGAGTGCCAAGATCGATATCGGTTTTCGGGTCGAAGAGAGTGATCATTGGTCGGCCTCCGAGGCTTGCAGACCGAAGTCGGCGGGGAAGTACTTGAGGGCGCTGGCGACCGGAAAGGAAACCATGCCGCCCAACGCGCACAGCGAACCGTATTGCAGGGTGTCGCACAGGTCCTTGAGGATGATCACCTGTTCATCTCGACCACTTTGATCAGGCGCGGCCAGCAGACGGTCGATCACCTCCACGCCACGGGTCGAGCCGATGCGGCACGGCGTGCATTTACCACAGGATTCCTCGGCGCAGAACTGCATGGCGAAACGCGCCATATGAGCCATGTCCAGGCTGTCGTCAGCCACCACCACACCACCGTGACCGAGCATCGCGCCGATGGCGGCGAAGGCCTCGTAATCCAGCGGTGTGTCGAATTGCGACGGCGGCACCCAGGCACCGAGCGGGCCACCCACCTGGGCGGCTTTCAGTGGCCGGCCACTGGCGGTACCACCGCCGTAGTCTTCCACCAGTTCCCGCAGCGTCAGGCCAAAGGCCCGTTCCACCAGACCGCCGTGACGAATATTGCCCGCCAACTGAAAGGGCATGGTGCCGAGGGAACGGCCCATGCCGTAATCGCGATAGAACTGCGCACCCTTGGCCAGAATCAGCGGCACCGAAGCCAGGGTCAGCACGTTGTGTACCAAGGTCGGTAGACCAAACAGCCCCTTCAACGCAGGGATCGGCGGCTTGGCGCGGACAATCCCGCGCTTGCCTTCGAGCGAGTCCAGCAGCGCGGTTTCCTCACCGCAGATGTAAGCGCCGGCACCGACGCGCACCTCCATATCGAAGGCCTGGCCGCTGCCGCCGACATTGGCTCCCAGGTATCCGGCGGTCCGAGCAATGTTCAGCGCTGCACGCAGTGTGGCCACGGCGTCTGGATATTCCGAGCGCACATAGATGTAGCCGTAAGTGGCTCCGACGGTGATGCCCGCAATGGCCATGCCTTCAATCAGCAGGAAGGGGTCGCCTTCCATCAACATGCGGTCGGCAAAGGTGCCGGAATCGCCTTCGTCGGCGTTGCACACAATGTACTTTTGCGCCGCTTCGGTAGCGCGCACCGTGCGCCATTTGATCCCGGCCGGGAAGGCCGCGCCGCCACGGCCACGCAGGCCTGAATCGAACACTTCCGTCACGGTCTGCTCGCCGCCCACTGCGATGGCCCGGGTCAAACCCTCGAAGCCGCCGTGCGCCCGGTAATCATCCAGGGACAACGGCCGGGTAATGCCGGCGCGGGCGAACAGCAGGCGTTGTTGAGTCTTCAGATAAGGCAACTCTTCCACCAGCCCCAAGGCCAGTGGGTGCAAGGACGGATCACTGTGCAGCGCGTCGAGCACGGATGGCACATCGGCAATGGTCAGCGGGCCGAAGCCGATACGGCCTTGCGGAGTGTCCACTTCCAGCAATGGTTCCAGCCAATACAGGCCGCGAGAACTGGTGCGCTGCAGGTCCTGGCTGGCAAGGGCCAACGCCACCTCATCGGCACCCACGGCACGGGCCAGCGAATCACAGGATAGATAGAGGCTCATACGTCCTCCCGGCAAGCATCAAGTAGCGCATCCAGACGCTCGACACTCAGCCGCGCATGCACCCGGCCATCCAGCTCCAGAGCGGGCGAGCAGGCACACGCGCCGAGGCAATACACCGGACGCAAACTGATGCTGCCGTCGGCGCTACTGCCGTGATCATCCAGTTGCAGACGTTCGCGCAACTGCGCCGCAAGCTGCTCAGCGCCGCGACTCTTGCACGACTCGGCGCGGCACAGCCGCAGGATATGCCGGGCCGGAGGCGAGGTGCGGAAGTCATGGTAGAAGCTGATCACCCCGCGAACCTCGGCCTGACTCAGGTTTAGCGCGTGGGCAATCTCGGGGATGGCGGCATCGGGGATGTAACCGATACCCTCCTGAATCTCATGAAGGATGGGCAACAGTGCACCGGGGGAGCGTTTGTGGCGCTCCAGCACGCTGTTGACCATTGGCAGGTGCAACATCTCATCAGGCATTCAGCAATCCTCACGGTCACGGACAAACCAGATGGTTGTCGGTCGTCCGAAAGTGTCGGCTGCGGCACTCACACCACGTCACGGTATCGTGGCATTTTCAGGCCGTTGGCCAGGGCACCCTGAGCGGGCATCTTGTTGGGCCCGGTGCGGTCTTTGCCGCACCTTTTATAGGGCATTAAGGCAGCTTGCCACGCTGCCTTTGATTCATCAGCACCAAAGCGACGTGTTCGATTCTGTCTACGACTACCTGTTAAGTCTAGAAGAGCGCAGGCCGAGGCGTTCGCTCACTGAGTACTTTTCAGGTAACCCGTGAGCGCGATGGGAGGGGTATCAAAATACTCACTTGGCGGGAAGGATCATCACCCACAACACCACCGTGGTCAGTGCCGCCAACACACTGCACGCTCCGGCGATCAAATGACGGACGACGGGGTATTCAGACTGCTTGAGCCGGGCGATCACCAGAAGCCAGGTTCCGACAAAGGCACCTGAAATCGCCATCAATGTATAGAACATGAATACAACTCCCCGTGCCGAGTTTCCTCCGGGGACAAACCATCTGTTGAACAGAATCAGCACCGCAATCCCGACAATAAAACTACCCACGGCACCTGCCAGATTAGCGAGCCACAGATTCACAGTGCCACGGTTCCTCACCACCCAAATCCACATCCCCGCTGTCGCAGCGAAGAACACCAACATGCCGATTAGCTGCATTCAATCCTTTTCCTTGTTAACAATGCCCTGAAACCGCCGGTTTCTTTGATGAGATGAGGCGATGGAGGCACGATATCAAAATAATGGCTCTATGCTGAAGGGCCTGCAACCTTCGAAAGCACTGGGGGCTATGTGGCCGGTCACCACGGATACTCGGGTGATGAAGAGATGGCGGGCTGGAAAGAGATGTACTTGCGTCATGAAACGCATTGAAACAGGTCAATACCATCTGTCTGCGGGTTACATATTTGCGCTTCGGGTCGTTGCGAATTTACCTCATAATCGCGCGCTCTTACCGTCGGTAGCTCTGCTTCTCGACTAATCTGTAGACGCAGCCACTAGACCTTTAATAGCCAAGGAGAAAGGCGATGCCAGATAACTGGAACCAGCATCAGTCGGATGCATCTGCCAAGGATGCTCTCGAACGTTTACTGGCCCTATCTGAATTGCCTGCAATCCTATGAGCCAAGCCGCCTTAGTCAATCCAAGCCTGCTCACATGGTCTCGTGAGCGCGCAGGCCTCTCCACTGAGCAGGTTGCTAAAAAGCTACCAGTGAAACCTGATCGAGTAGAGGAATGGGAGGCAGGCGAGACCAAGCCAACATTCCTTCAGGCTCAAAAGTGGGCGAGTCTCGCTCATGTCCCTTTCGGCTTCCTATTTCTTCAGCAGCCGCCCGTCGAACAACTGCCTTTACCTGATCTTCGGACTGTCGGTGGGATAGCTCCTCAACGCCCCAGTCTGGAACTGTTGGACACCGTCAGGGATTCCATGCGTAAGCAGGACTGGTACCTGGAGTATCTGCAACACCAGGAGCATCAGCCGCTGGCATTCGTCGGTCGCTTCAATAGCCGATCTCAAGTCGCTGAGGTGGTGGGCGATATCCGCCGGATCCTCGGCGTGAACCCTGACGTTGCTCGATTGGATTACGACAAATACAGCCGCGCCTTGATCGAGGCTGCAGAAGCGGCTGGAATTTTGGTTATGCGTAGTGGCATTGCGCTAGGAAATACTCATCGCAAACTTGAAGTTAGCGAGTTTCGGGGTTTTGCCATCAGTAATGCATACGCCCCTGTTGTATTTATCAACAGTTCCGACGCACCCACCGCCCGGCTGTTCACCTTGCTTCACGAGCTGGCCCACATCTGGATTGGCAGCAGTGGAGTGTCTGACGGAAACACCGCCAATGGTCGAGACGAGGAACGATTCTGCAATGCAGTTGCAGGTGAATTTCTGGCTCCCGGAGCCCAATTCCGAGCCCTGTGGAACGCAGATGTTAACTGGGAAGACAATTTAGCTCCGCTAGCCACTCGATTTCACATCAGTAAATTAGCTATCGGTCGCCGCGCCCTTGATCTGGGTTATATAAGCCAAGCACAGTACAGCGCTTACTATCGAATGATCCTCAAGGCTTTTCAGGATGATAAAGGTGGAGCGGGTGACTATTACCGTAACGCCACCGCGAAAAACAGCCCTCGCCTAAGCAAGGCAGTGCTGACTGAAGCAATGAGTGGCCGGATGCTGCTACGCGAGGCGGGAAATTTGCTCGGCGTGCAACCTGCTAAATTAAGGACTCTCGCCAACAAGATTACGGAATGAATCATTTACTCGACGCTAACACGCTGATCGAAGCAAAAAACCGTTACTACGGGATGGCTATCTGTCCTGGCTTTTGGCAGTGGTTACTACTTAAGAACAAAGCATTGGCTTTAGCCAGCATTGCACCTGTCATGGATGAGCTAACAAAAGGGTATGACGATCTGGCGGGTTGGGCGAAGGACAATTCTGATTTTTTTCACTCCACCACCGATCAGGATACGCAACTGGCATTCACGCAGGTTGCGGGATTTGTAGCTGATCAAGCGCATAAGATGAAAGTTGGCGCTATGGAAGAGTTTTTAGCGGGTGCTGACCCTTGGTTGATTGCGAAAGCAATGACTACAGGGGCTACAGTCGTTACTCATGAAGTGCTAAATCTCGATGCTAAGCGAAAGTTCATAATTCCCAATATTTGTAAGGAGCTGAATGTTCCTTTTTTGAATACGTTCGAGTTGTTGCATAGGCTCGAAGCAAGGTTTGTGTTACCTGCTTGAAAAAAAGTAACTTGCTCAAATCGTGTGGGCTTGAAATGTTTAGCAGGGTGAATGGAAATAAAACTGCCCCCTTTTTCGGTCAGATGGCCTGTCCCCTTTTTATGCAATTGTTTCTCCCGCACGACAACGCTACCCTTTGCGTCGTTTGGGATTTAAGTTTTTAACAGGAAAAAATAATATGGACATTCAGCACTTCTATCCTTCAGCGCGCCGCTTTATAAAAATTGACGCGATCATACTGCTTTTTATTACCCCGCTTTTTGCTCATGCGGACATTACTGAGGAAGAGGCGACGGCTAACTGCCTTAAAATTAGTGAATACTCCGCCGAGGGCGGGAAGTATTACAAGCTTAAGCAATACGCCAAGGCTCGGGAGCAATACGAGCGACAGGTCGGCTGGTCGGAGAGTTGTCAGCTGGGTGAAGAGGCAGTTGCGATGGCCTACAATAACGTCGCTCTCACCTATGTACACGAAGGCAATTACCTTAAGGCCCGGGCATGGCTGAATATTCTTCCAAACGACAAAAAGTCGATTTTCAACCTTGAAAAATTCAGTGGCGATATAAAAAACTCAGTAGAGAAACTGTCTGCTAAGTCAGAAGGGCAATATTGGCAATATGCCGGGGCTTCGTTATGGAGCACCATGACTATCAAGCCGCAGGGTCAGAAATACAAAGTTGATTTTCAGGGTTATTACGCTGGCCTGATGGCGATGTACTACGGTCCCAATATAGGTGAGTTTTCAACGGTGTTAGAGGTTGATAATGGCAAGGCTCAATACGTCATGAGCGGAGATGACGAAGGCGACTGCGTATACGACTTCGACATTAAAGAAGATCTGCTCACTGTAAAGCGCACGGCAGGTGAGTGGTGCGGCTTTGGTCATAATGTGGGAGCTGAAGGCGTTTATAACAGGGTTGAGCTCTAGCAGCTTTCGGGCAGTTCGCGAAGTTTGGCAAACAGTCGAAATCCAACGTAGTTGGTATGGCGTTTGTTCATCACACAAACAGGGGCCGGATTTATTTTTTGATTTATTTTTTCCTGCTGTCAGTTCTAGTGTAGAGAAAAAATTTGTCCTCCCTTTTCTCCACGTCAGGCCGGTTCCCCAATACACCACCACTGTACTGCGACCTCATCGTCAGGTTGAGTTACGTCATGCCCGTGCTCGATGAAATGCGCTGGAGTGTGCAGGGCAAGAATATCACTGATCCGCTCTGGTTTAAGCGCGTTGGTTTCACCGAGAAAACCCAGATAATAGTCCCGGTCATAGAAGAGGGTGACTTCGCTCTGATGAACCCATGGCCACACCAGCAGACAAGCGACCCGGTAGTAACCCTGTGAGTGGTTGGCAGCGTTGGACAGGTGGCTAGCGGCTTCGAGCAGTTGCTGAATGCAGAAGGCCTGAACTTCGATCCTGGCTTGAGGGCCTTGGACCAGGGCCGCGTGCACCGGGATCTTCCAATGTGTGTAGCACTCCATGTGCGCGGATCGCGGGTGAAACTCATCGCGAAAACTGGAGGCCCAGCTTTCCAGAGCGCGAAGGCGGCGGGGAATGCCTCTGAGTGGTTTGTTGTTGAGGGCGATTTGCCTCATTGATACGTCCTTGTGATTTCGAAAAGGTCTTTCGTTGCTGTCTGCTGACGCAATTGAAAAGTGGGCAGATAGATTTCCATATTAGCCAAGACCCTAGCCAGCACTAGTCGGTGTAAAGGGTTACTAAACTTTGCCTCACCCGATCATTCACTGAATGTCTTTCAAGTAATCCTTAAGTGCGATGAGCGGCGCATTAAGCTGCTCCATTGTCCGCGCACTGCTGAAATCAGCTGACAATCTGTGCAGCTCACGCCCCAACGGCGTATCAACACCACCTAAAGCATCCATCGCCAAATCCACGCAGTGCGCCACTCTAAACTGGATAGCCTCGACATCCCCCCGACGCACCAGCAAGCCGAATACCTCCCTCTCATAATCACTCATGATCGGATCATCCCGCAAAATGGGACTTTCACCTTCCGTCTCATAAGCCAGCTTGAAGGCGAAAAGGGCAACGGTTTCCAGTGGCAATTCCATTGTGTGAATCCTTGATTCGTTAGCGAGCGGTTTGGGGCTGTAGCGCCGAAAAGACAAGATCAAAAGATCGCAGCCTTCGGCAACTCCTACGGGGCGGCGGGGCGAGATCACTTTTCTACAGGCGAAAAAAAAGGCCTTGCTAAGCAAGACCTTTCTTAATTTTGGTGCCCCGAGGGAGACTCGAACTCCCACTCCTTTCGAAAACGGATTTTGAATCCGCCGCGTCTACCAATTCCGCCATCAGGGCTCAATGGCGGCGAAGTATAGAGATGAGATAACCGTTGGTCAATCAGGTACATGGAGAATTTTTGATATTTCCGCTAGACTTCCCGGCCCTGCTAGACGAACCCCATCATGCGCGTTGCTGACTTTACTTTTGAGCTCCCTGATTCGCTGATTGCTCGCCATCCTTTGGCTGAGCGTCGCGGTAGTCGCCTGTTGACCCTGGACGGGGTCAGCGGCGCCCTGGCACACCGTCAATTCACTGATTTGCTCGAGCATTTGCGCCCGGGCGATTTGATGGTGTTCAACAATACCCGGGTGATTCCGGCGCGGCTGTTTGGCCAGAAGGCTTCTGGCGGCAAGCTGGAAATCCTGGTGGAGCGGGTGCTCGACAGTCATCGCGTGCTGGCGCATGTGCGTTCCAGCAAGTCGCCCAAGCCGGGTTCGAAGATCCTGATCGACGGTGGTGGCGAAGCCGAGATGCTGGCGCGTCACGATGCGTTGTTCGAGCTGGGGTTTGCCGAAGAGGTGTTGCCGCTGCTCGACCGCGTCGGGCACATGCCGTTGCCTCCTTATATAGACCGCCCGGATGAAGGCTCGGACCGCGAGCGTTATCAGACGGTGTACGCCGAGCGTTTGGGCGCGGTGGCGGCGCCGACGGCGGGGCTGCATTTTGATCAGCCGCTGATGGAGGCGATTGCCGCCAAGGGCATCGAGACTGCGTTCGTGACCTTGCACGTCGGCGCCGGCACCTTTCAGCCGGTGCGTGTGGAGAAGATCGAAGATCACCACATGCACAGCGAGTGGCTGGAGGTCGGTCAGGACGTGGTCGATGCCGTCGAAGCCTGCCGCGCTCGCGGTGGTCGCGTGGTGGCCGTGGGGACTACCAGCGTACGTTCTCTGGAAAGTGCCGCGCGCGATGGCGTGCTCAAGCCGTTCAGTGGCGACACCGACATCTTTATCTACCCGGGCCGGCCGTTTCATGTGGTCGATGCCCTGGTCACCAACTTCCATTTGCCCGAATCCACGCTGTTGATGCTGGTTTCGGCGTTCGCCGGTTATCCCGAGACCATGGCCGCCTATAAAGCCGCCGTCGACAACGAATACCGCTTTTTCAGCTACGGTGATGCGATGTTTATCACCCGTAATCCCGCACCACGTGGCCCTGAGGAAACAGAATGAGTCGCACCAGTCGCATGTCTTTTGAGCTCCTTGCCACCGACGGCAAGGCTCGTCGCGGTCGTTTGACCTTCCCGCGCGGTACCGTCGAGACCCCGGCCTTCATGCCGGTGGGCACCTACGGCACGGTCAAGGGCATGCTGCCGCGGGATATCACCGCCACTGGCGCGGAAATCATTCTGGGTAACACCTTCCACTTGTGGCTGCGTCCTGGCACCGAAGTGATCAAGGAGCACGGCGACCTGCACGATTTCATGCAGTGGAAAGGCCCGATTCTTACAGATTCCGGCGGTTTTCAGGTGTTCAGCCTGGGCGCGATGCGCAAGATCAAGGAGGAGGGCGTGACCTTCGCCTCTCCGGTCGACGGCGCCAAAGTGTTCATGGGGCCGGAAGAGTCGATGCAGGTCCAGCGCGATCTGGGCTCGGACATCGTGATGATTTTCGACGAATGCACCCCGTACCCGGCCGATGAAGATGTCGCTCGCGTCTCGATGGAGCTGTCGTTGCGCTGGGCCCAGCGTTCGAAAAACGCCCATGGCGATAACACGGCGGCGCTGTTCGGCATCGTTCAGGGCGGTATGCACCAGGATTTGCGCATGCGCTCCCTGGAAGGCCTCGACAAGATCGGCTTCGATGGCCTGGCCATTGGCGGTCTGTCGGTGGGCGAGCCCAAGCACGAGATGATCAAGGTGCTGGATTACCTGCCGGGCCAGATGCCGGCTGACAAACCTCGTTACCTTATGGGCGTTGGCAAACCGGAAGATCTGGTTGAGGGTGTGCGCCGCGGTGTGGACATGTTCGATTGCGTGATGCCAACCCGTAATGCCCGCAATGGGCATCTGTTCATTGATACAGGCGTGCTGAAGATCCGTAACGCGTTCCATCGCCATGATGATTCGCCGCTGGATCCGACCTGCGATTGCTATACCTGCCAGAACTTCTCCCGTGCTTATCTGCACCATCTGGACAAGTGCGGCGAAATGCTGGGTAGCATGTTGAATACCATCCACAATTTGCGCCATTACCAGGTGCTTATGGCTGGTTTGCGCGAGGCTATTCAACAGGGTACATTGGCCGCCTTTGTCGATGCCTTCTACGCCAAACGCGGGTTACCTGTTCCGCCTTTGGACTGAGTTTTCTGACCCCAAGATTCAACATTTGCAACTGGAGTGCTAAATGAGCTTTTTTATCTCTAATGCCATGGCTGATGCTGCTGCACCTGCGGCAGGCCCAATGGGCGGCGGCTTTGAGTGGATTTTCCTGGTCGGTTTCCTGGTCATCTTCTACCTGATGATCTGGCGTCCACAGGCCAAGCGCGCCAAAGAGCAGAAAAACCTGCTGGGCAGCCTGCAAAAAGGTGACGAAGTTGTGACCACCGGTGGTATCGCCGGCAAGATCACCAAAGTGTCCGATGACTTCGTGGTTCTGGAAGTTTCCGACACCGTCGAAATGAAGTTCCAGAAAGGCGCCATCGCCGCCACGCTGCCAAAAGGCACGCTCAAAGCGATCTAAGTTTCAACTTCTACTCAATCGACGGGGCGCGCAAGGCGCCCCGCGTCATAAGCGGGCGGCGTGATGCTGAACAAATACCCTCTGTGGAAATACATTCTGATCCTGGCGGTGCTGGCGATCGGTCTGATTTATTCCGCTCCCAATCTATACCCTGATGACCCGGCCATTCAGGTCAGCGGTGCAAGCACTGCGCTGCAGGTTACTCAGGCTGATCTGGATCGTGTGAGCACCGCGCTCAAGGAATCCGGGATCAACGTCAAGGCGGCCACCCTGGCTGCGGGCGGCAAGGGCGGTCTGATCCGTCTGACCAAGGCTGAAGATCAGCTGCCAGCCAAAGACGTCGTGCGCAAGGCATTGGGTGATGACTACGTCGTTGCACTGAACCTGGCACAAACCACCCCGCAATGGCTGCGCAGTTTTGGCGCGCACCCGATGAAGCTGGGTCTGGACTTGTCCGGTGGTGTGCACTTCCTGCTGGAAGTGGACATGGACAAAGCCCTCGACGCACGCCTGAAAGTCTACGAAGGCGACGTCAAGAGCCTGTTGCGCAAAGAGCGTCTGCGCTATCGCAGCCTGCCGCAACTGGGTGGTGCCATTCAGCTGGGCTTCACTGATGAAGCTGCCCGTGAAGAGGCGCGTGCGCTGATTCGCAAGAACTTCAACGATTTCGACATTGTTCCGGCCGACCTCAATGGCCAACCGGTACTGCGTCTGGCGATGACCCCGGCCAAGCTGGCGGAAATCCGCGAATACTCCATCAAGCAGAACTTGACCACGGTACGTAACCGCGTCAACGAGCTGGGTGTTGCCGAACCTATCGTTCAGCGCCAGGGCGCCAACCGCATCGTGGTTGAGCTGCCGGGCGTACAAGACACCGCAGAAGCCAAGCGTATCCTCGGCAAGACGGCCAACCTTGAGTTCCGTCTGGCAGCTGAGCCTGGCGCTTCGAAAGCCACTTCCGAGTCGTTCGAGTTCCGTGAAGGCAATCGTCCTGCGGCGCTGATCGAACGTGGCCTGATCATCACCGGTGACCAGGTGACTGACGCCAAGGCTGGCTTCGGCGAGCATGGCACGCCAGAAGTGAACATCCGTCTGGATGGCCACGGTGGCGAGCTGATGAGTCGTGCGACTCGCAGCAACGTCGGTCGCAGCATGGCGGTGATCTTCATCGAGCAACGTCCTGTTACCACTTACACCAAGCAAGTGGTCAACGGCGTCGAGAAAGACGTGCCGGTTCAGACGTTTAAAGAAGAGAAGAAGATCATCAGCCTGGCGACCATCCAGTCGCCACTGGGTGCCCAGTTCCGCATCACTGGCCTGAACGGCCAGGGCGAATCGTCCGAACTGGCGCTGCTGCTGCGTGCCGGTGGTCTGGCGGCACCGATGTACTTCGCTGAAGAGCGCACCATCGGCCCAAGCCTGGGTGCCGACAACATCACCAAAGGTATCGATGCATCGCTGTGGGGCATGCTGTTTGTCTCGCTGTTCATCATGGCCATCTACCGCTTCTTCGGCCTCATCGCCACCGTCGCGCTGACGGTGAACATGGTGATGCTGCTGGCCTTGATGTCGCTGCTGGGTGCAACGCTGACCCTGCCGGGTATCGCCGGTATCGTGTTGACCATGGGTATGGCGGTCGACGCCAACGTACTGATCTTCTCGCGGATACGTGAAGAGATCGCGGCTGGCATGACCGTGCAGCGGGCAATCAACGAAGGCTTCGGCCGGGCATTCACCGCGATTCTCGACGCCAACCTGACAACCTTGTTGGTCGGCGGGATTCTCTTTGCCATGGGCACCGGCCCGGTCAAAGGCTTCGCAGTGACCATGTCCCTCGGGATCTTTACCTCGATGTTCACGGCCATCATGGTGACCCGCGCGATGGTCAACCTGATCTTCGGCGGTCGTGACTTCAAGAAGTTGTGGATTTAAGGGGCTGCCATGTTACGTACAATCAACTTCATGGGCGTTCGCAACTTTGCGTTCGGCGTCACATTGTTCCTCACGGCATTGGCATTGTTCAGTGTCGCCACCAAGGGCATGAACTGGGGCCTGGACTTCACCGGCGGTACGCTCATCGAGCTGACCTACGAGCGTCCGGCCGATGTCACCAAGGTGCGTGAGCAGCTGGTTACATCGGGTTATCACGAGGCGATCGTTCAGAGCTTCGGTGCGACTACCGATTTGCTGGTGCGTATGCCAGGTGAAGACCCGCAGCTGGGTCACCAGGTGGCCGAGGCCTTGCAGAAGGTCGGTGGCGACAACCCTGCGGTGGTCAAGCGCGTCGAATTCGTCGGCCCTCAGGTCGGTGAAGAGCTGCGCGACCAGGGCGGCCTCGGCATGCTGATGGCGCTGGGCGGCATTTTGATCTACCTGGCTTTCCGCTTTCAGTGGAAGTTTGCGGTGGGTGCGATCGTTTCGCTGATCCACGACGTGATCGTGACCATCGGTATCCTGTCGTTCTTCCAGATCACCTTCGACCTGACGGTACTGGCGGCGGTGCTGGCGATCATCGGTTACTCGCTCAACGACACCATCGTGGTATTCGACCGGGTTCGTGAGAACTTCCGGGTACTGCGCAAGGCCAGCCTGATCGAGAACATCAACATCTCGACCACGCAAACCCTGCTGCGGACCATGGCGACGTCGATCTCCACCTTGCTGGCGATCGCGGCCCTGTTGTTCTTCGGTGGCGACAACCTGTTCGGCTTCTCCATTGCCCTGTTCATCGGTGTTCTGGCGGGTACTTACTCGTCGATCTACATCGCGAACGTGGTGCTGATCTGGCTGAACCTGAGCAGCGAGGACCTGATTCCTGCTGCAGTGGCCGAGACGGAAGTCGACGACCGTCCATAACGGTTATCGCTTTTCCAGCTATAGGCCGAGAAGGCGCGAGTGTTGAACTCGCGCCTTTTTTTATGCTCCAAGGCTGGGAGAAGCGGGTTTGTCCCGCCTGTGATGGTCAGGAGGTTCATGTGAACAAGTCGTTGCTGGTTGGTGCGGTATTGGGTGCTGTCGGTGTCACTGCCGGGGGTGCTGTTGCCACCTACAAGCTGGTTAAAAGCGGCCCTGAGTATGCGCAAGTGCTGGCCGTTGAACCGGTCAAGACACAAATCAAGACTCCACGTGAAGTGTGCAAGGACGTTACGGTTACCCGGCAAGCGCCGGTAAAAGATCAACACCAGATCGCCGGTACGGTGGTCGGCGCGCTGGCCGGTGGCCTGTTGGGCAACCAGATCGGCGGCGGTACAGGCAAGAAAATCGCCACTGTGGCCGGTGCGGTCGGCGGCGGTTATGCGGGCAACAAGGTGCAGGAAGGCATGCAGGAGCGTGATACCTACACCACGACTCAGACTCGCTGTAACACCGTGAATGACATCAGCGACAAGGTCGTAGGTTACGACGTTCGTTATTCGCTGGATGGCAAGGAAGGCAAAGTGCGGATGGATCGTGATCCGGGCAACCAGATTCCGGTCGACAAGGAAGGTAAGCTGATCCTGGGCCAGAACGAGCCGGCTCGGTAAATAGCTGAAATTCAGATTCAAAAAGAAGCACCCTGCGGGGTGCTTTTTTTGTGCCCGGAATACTGGTTCGAAATCACCACAAGACCCTGTGGGAGTGGGCTTGCCCGCGATAGCGAAGTGTCAGTTGCCATTAATGGTGCAGATGATGACGCCATCGCGGGCAAGCCCGCTCCCACAGGGATATGTGGTGACCGAAGGGTGGATTTCAGGCATAAAAAAAGCACCCCGTGGGGTGCTTTTTTTTGTGGCTGCTCGCTTAGCGTTTCAGCGAGGCCGGCAGGTGCGGCTGGATGGCCGTCAGTACTGCTTTGAAGCATTTGGTGTTACCGGCAACAACGTGACCTTTCTCAAGGAAGTCGTGGCCGCCAGTGAAGTCGCTCACCAGACCGCCGGCTTCCTGGATCAGCAGGGCGCCTGCCGCCATGTCCCACTCGGACAGACCCGACTCCCAGAATGCGTCGAAACGGCCGGCGGCCACGTAGGCCAGGTCCAGGCTCGCCGAGCCAGCGCGGCGGATGCCGGCGGTCTGGCCAACGAGGGCGCGGAACATGCCCAGGTAGTTGTCGAGGTTGTCCATCTGGTCGTCACGGAACGGGAAGCCGGTACCCAGCAGGGCGCCGTCCAGGCTGGTGCGACCGCTGACGCGCAGACGACGACCGTTCAGTTGAGCGCCGCGACCACGGCTGGCGGTGAATTCTTCCTGGCGAACCGGGTCCAGAACAACAGCGTGCTCCAGGCGGCCGCGGTATTTGCAGGCAATGCTGACAGCGAAGTGAGGAATGCCGCGCAGGAAGTTGGTGGTGCCGTCCAGCGGATCGATGATCCACAGGTACTCTTCGCCTTCGATGCCGTTACCGGCGTGCATGCCGGTTTCTTCACCCATGATCGAGTGATTAGGGTAGGCCTTGCGCAGTGCATCGATGATTTTCTGTTCGGCGGCGCGATCCACCTCGGATACGTAATCCTTGGCGTCTTTTTCGTCGACCTTGATGGTATCCAGGCGCTCGATGGAGCGGAAAATCAATTCACTGGCGCTGCGGGCGGCGCGCAGCGCGATATTCAGCATGGGCTGCATGGATGTGTCACCTAAGGTTGTTAAAGAAAGCCGGGCATTCTATCAGAAAGTTTCTACAGGTGAAGGTCAGTGTTCGCTTTCATAGCTTAACGGTAGGTTGAGCTGTAAGATTCTGCTCCCCATTAAAGTGTTCGAGAGCGCCTCCCTTGCTGCAAAACATTCGTGTCGTCCTGGTCAATACCAGTCACCCCGGAAACATCGGCGGGGCTGCGCGTGCCATGAAGAACATGGGACTGTCGCGGCTGGTGCTGGTCGAACCGCGGTTGTTCCCGCACCACGAGGCCGATGCGCGTGCGTCCGGCGCCGGTGACATCCTTGAAAATGCTCAAGTCGTCGCCACTTTGGAAGATGCCTTGGTCGGCTGCAATCTGGTGCTCGGTACCAGCGCCCGTGATCGTCGCATTCCCTGGCCGTTGCTCGATCCCCGCGAATGCGGTGTGAAGGTGGTAGAGGAGGCGGGGCAGGGCGCCGAGATCGCGTTGGTGTTCGGCCGTGAAGATTCCGGCCTGACCAATGAAGAGCTGCAGCGATGTCATTATCACGTGCACATCCCATCAGACCCTGAGTTCAGTTCGCTGAACCTTGGGGCGGCGGTGCAGGTGTTGAGCTATGAAGTGCGTATGTCCTGGCTGGCGGCTGCAGGTCAGCCGAGCAAGGTCGAGAAGGAAGAAGTGGCGTCCACCAAAAGTGGTGAGCTGGCGACCATGGATGAGCTGGAGCGATTCTATGAACACCTGGAGCAAACGCTGGTGGCCATCGAATTCCTCGACCCGGAAAAACCACGGCACTTGATGGCGCGTCTGCGCCGGTTGTACGGACGCAGCTCGGTCAGCCGGGCGGAAATGAATATATTGCGTGGCATCCTCACGGAAACCCAGAAAGCGGCCCGTGGCGAGCTTCTAAAGCGGAAGGATTAATGATGTTCGAGCGTTTGCGTGAAGATATCCAAAGTGTTTTCCATCGTGACCCGGCGGCGCGTAATGCTTTTGAGGTTCTGACGTGCTACCCGGGCATGCACGCCATCTGGATCCATCGCCTGTCGTCAGCGTTGTGGGGCATGGGCTGGAAATGGCTGGCGCGTCTGGTGTCGAACTTCGGTCGCTGGTTGACCGGGATCGAGATTCATCCGGGTGCCAAGGTTGGTCGTCGCTTCTTTATTGACCACGGCATGGGCATCGTTATCGGTGAGACCGCCGAGATCGGCAACGACGTCACCCTGTATCAAGGCGTGACCCTTGGCGGCACTAGCTGGAACAAGGGCAAGCGTCACCCGACTCTGGAAGATGGCGTAGTGGTCGGGGCGGGCGCCAAGGTGCTCGGCCCGTTTACGGTGGGTGCCGGGGCCAAGGTGGGTTCCAACGCGGTGGTCACCAAGGCGGTTCCGCCCGGGGCGACAGTGGTGGGGATTCCGGGGCGGATCATCGTCAAGTCCGATGAAGAGCAGGACGCCAAGCGCAAGGCCATGGCCGAGAAGATCGGTTTCGATGCCTACGGTGTCGGTGAAGACATGCCGGACCCGGTAGCTCGAGCCATTAACCAGTTGCTCGATCATCTGCAGGCTGTAGATGGTCGACTTGAAGGGATGTGCGGGGCGCTGAAGGATCTGGGTAGCAATTACTGTGCGAAAGATCTGCCCGAACTGCGCGAAGAAGACTTTGCCTGTGTGAAGGACAAGGATCAGAGCCAGGTCGGCTAAACCGAGTCAACTTCATCGCGGGCAAGCCCGCTCACACAAGGTCTCCGGTGAAGCACAGATTGTGTGAACACCGAAAATCCCTGTGGGAGCGGGCTTGCCCGCGATGAACGATAACTCGGTACTGCTGGCTGTGCACCGCCAGCCTTTGCTATGATGTGCGCGCTCTTTTGCGGGTAAACCTGACTAAAGTACTAGGTCTTATAGTTGACTTAAATACTCGGGAATTGCATACTCGCCCCATTCCGAACTCCGTGGTAATTGTCCATGCGACTGACTACAAAAGGCCGATACGCCGTGACCGCCATGCTTGACCTGGCGTTGCACGCGCAGCACGGGCCGGTGTCCCTGGCCGATATCTCCGAGCGCCAAGGCATTTCCCTGTCCTACCTCGAGCAGCTTTTTGCCAAATTGCGCCGCAGCAATCTGGTGTCCAGTGTTCGCGGTCCAGGCGGTGGTTACCAGCTGTCCCGAGACATGCAGGGCATCCAGGTCGCCCAGGTGATCGATGCGGTCAACGAATCGGTCGATGCAACCAAATGCCAGGGCCAGGGCGATTGCCATCAAGGCGACACCTGTCTGACCCACCACTTGTGGTGCGATCTGAGCCTGCAGATTCACGAGTTTCTGAGCGGTATCAGCTTGGCTGACCTTGTAACTCGCCGTGAGGTGCAAGAAGTAGCCCAGCGTCAGGACCAGCGTCGTTGCAACAGCAAGGCGCCACGCCTGGACAAGATTGAAGCGTCCGCCGTCGAATGACAGCCAAAGAGCTAGCGGCACGCCAGCCAGCCTGATTTAGGAGATAGTCCATGAAATTGCCGATTTACCTTGATTACTCTGCGACGACCCCGGTTGATCCACGTGTCGCGCAAAAGATGAGTGAATGCCTGCTGGTCGACGGAAACTTCGGTAACCCGGCGTCCCGTTCCCACGTGTTTGGCTGGAAAGCTGAAGAGTCCGTCGAGAACGCTCGTCGTCAGGTCGCTGACCTGGTTAACGCCGACCCGCGTGAAATCGTCTGGACCTCCGGTGCCACCGAGTCCGACAACCTGGCAATCAAGGGTGCGGCGCATTTCTACTCCACCAAAGGCAAGCACCTGATCACCACCAAGATTGAGCACAAGGCTGTCCTCGACACCATGCGCCAACTGGAACGTGAAGGTTTCGAAGTCACCTACCTCGACCCTCGCGATGATGGTCTGGTGACTCCAGAGATGGTCGAAGCGGCCCTGCGCGACGACACCATCCTGGTCTCGGTCATGCACGTGAACAACGAAATCGGCACCATCAACGACATCGCCGCCATCGGCGAACTGTGCCGCTCCAAGGGCATTCTGTTCCACGTCGACGCCGCTCAGTCCACCGGCAAGGTCGAGATCGACCTGTCGAAGCTGAAGGTCGACATGATGTCGTTCTCTGCCCACAAAACCTATGGCCCTAAAGGCATCGGCGCGCTGTACGTCAGCCGCAAGCCGCGTGTTCGCATCGAAGCGACCATGCACGGCGGCGGTCACGAGCGCGGCATGCGTTCCGGCACCCTGGCGACCCACCAGATCGTCGGCATGGGCGAAGCTTTCCGCGTGGCCAAGGAAGACATGGCTGCCGAGAACGTGCGCATCAAAGCCCTGAGCGACCGTTTCTTCAAGCAGGTCGAAGGCCTGGAAGAGCTGTACGTCAATGGCAGCATGACCGCCCGCGTACCGCACAACCTGAACCTGAGCTTCAACTACGTTGAAGGCGAGTCGCTGATCATGGCGCTCAAGGATCTGGCGGTTTCGTCCGGTTCGGCCTGCACCTCGGCATCGCTTGAGCCTTCGTACGTACTGCGCGCCCTGGGCCGCAACGACGAACTGGCGCACAGCTCGATTCGCTTCACCTTCGGCCGTTTCACCACCGAAGAAGAAATCGACTACGCCGCGCAGAAAGTCTGCGAGGCCGTTACCAAGCTGCGCACTCTCTCGCCGCTGTGGGACATGTACAAAGATGGCGTCGACATTTCGAAAATCGAGTGGGCGGCGCACTGATATTCAAGTCGCCGCAACCAGGCCCTGCCAATCCACGATTTGCAGGGCTTCAAGAGCGACTCCTGATGAGTGAGGATTAAGAATCATGGCTTACAGCGAAAAGGTCATCGACCACTACGAGAACCCGCGCAACGTCGGCAAGATGGACGCGGAAGATCCTGATGTCGGCACCGGGATGGTCGGCGCTCCGGCGTGCGGCGACGTGATGCGCTTGCAGATCAAGGTCAACGAACAAGGCATCATCGAAGACGCCAAGTTCAAGACCTACGGTTGCGGTTCGGCGATCGCCTCCAGCTCCCTGGCGACCGAGTGGATGAAAGGCAAGACTCTGGATGAAGCAGAGACCATCAAGAACACTCAGCTGGCCGAAGAACTGGCTCTGCCGCCAGTGAAAATTCACTGCTCCGTACTTGCTGAAGACGCTATCAAAGCGGCCGTTCGCGACTACAAGCAGAAGAAAGGCTTGATCTGACTTTCAAGATTTGGCGACGAGTAAGGAGTCACCGATGGCTATCAGCATGACAGAAGCGGCTGCTCAACACGTGCGACGCTCCCTCAACGGGCGCGGCAAAGGTGAAGGGATTCGCCTGGGTGTTCGCACCACAGGCTGTTCCGGCCTTGCCTACGTGCTGGAGTTTGTCGACGAGGTGGTTGCAGAGGATCAGGTGTTCGAAAGTCACGGCGAGAAAGTGATCATCGACCCGAAAAGCCTGGCCTACCTGGATGGCACCGAACTCGATTTCGTCAAGGAAGGGTTGAACGAAGGCTTCAAGTTCAACAATCCCAACGTGCGCGGTGAATGTGGCTGCGGCGAAAGCTTCAACATCTGAGGCTGCGCGTGGGTACTCCTTGTCATTTCGCTTTATTTGAGCTGAAACCGAGCTTCCGTCTGGATCTCGATCAGTTGGCCACGCGCTACCGTGAGTTGGCGCGCGGTGTTCATCCGGACCGCTTTGCTGACGCTTCCGAGCGTGAGCAGCGGCTGGCGCTCGAGCAATCCGCGAGCCTCAACGAGGCCTACCAGACGCTCAAAAGTCCCCCCAAGCGCGCGCGATATTTGCTCGCCATGGGCGGTCGTGAGCTACCGCTGGAGGTCACGGTGCATGATCCGGAGTTTCTTCTGCAGCAGATGGAGTTGCGTGAAGAGCTCGAAGACCTGCAAGACAGCGCCGACCTGGCGGGTGTCGCAGTGTTCAAGCGTCGCTTGAAGAGCGCGCAGGATGAACTGAACGAAAGCTTCGCAGCCTGTTGGGACGATGCAGCGCAACGTGAACAGGCCGAACGCCTGATGCGGCGCATGCAGTTCCTCGACAAGCTCACCTACGAAGTGCGCCAGTTAGAAGAGCGCCTCGACGATTAACCCAGTGCCGCTCCGGTCGCACGCCTGATATACAGATAAGTCCTGATAACGATGGCCCTACTGCAGATCGCCGAACCCGGCCAAAGTCCTCAACCGCACCAGCGTCGTCTGGCTGTGGGGATCGACTTGGGCACTACCAATTCGCTGGTCGCTGCATTGCGCAGTGGTCTTTCCGAACCTCTGGCCGACGCGCAAGGGCAGGTCATCCTGCCGTCTGCCGTGCGCTATCACGCCGATCACGTCGAAGTCGGCGAGTCGGCCAAACTGGCCGCCGCGTCCGATCCTTTGAACACTGTGCTGTCGGTCAAGCGCTTGATGGGTCGTGGTCTGTCCGACGTCAAGCAATTGGGCGATCAGTTGCCGTACCGTTTTGTCGACGGCGAATCGCACATGCCGTTCATCGACACGGTGCAAGGCCCGAAAAGCCCGGTCGAAGTCTCCGCCGATATCCTTAAAGTGCTGCGTCAGCGCGCTGAAGCGACCTTGGGTGGCGAGCTGGTTGGCGCGGTGATCACCGTTCCAGCCTATTTCGATGATGCACAGCGTCAAGCCACCAAGGATGCGGCCAAGCTGGCCGGTCTGAACGTGCTGCGTTTGCTCAATGAGCCAACCGCCGCCGCGGTGGCCTACGGTCTGGATCAGCACGCCGAAGGCCTGGTCGCGATTTATGACCTGGGCGGCGGTACGTTCGATATTTCGATTCTGCGCCTCACTGGCGGTGTGTTCGAAGTGCTGGCTACCGGCGGCGACAGCGCCCTGGGTGGCGATGACTTTGACCACGCCATTGCGGGCTGGATCATCGAGAGCGCGGGTCTGTCGGCCGACCTCGATCCGGGTACGCAACGTAATCTGCTGCAAACCGCGTGCGCAGCCAAAGAAGCTTTGACCAATTGCTCGTCCGTCGAAGTCGCTTATGGCGACTGGAAGGCCGAGCTGACCCGTGAAGCCTTCAATACGTTGATCGAGCCGATGGTTGCTCGCAGCCTGAAAGCCTGCCGCCGCGCGGTGCGTGATTCCGGCATCGAGCTGGAAGACGTTCACGCTGTGGTCATGGTCGGCGGCTCGACGCGCGTGCCTCGCGTGCGCGAAGCCGTTGCGCATGCCTTCGGTCGCGAACCGCTGACCGAAATCGATCCGGATCAAGTCGTCGCCATCGGTGCCGCGATCCAGGCCGATACTCTGGCCGGCAACAAACGTGACGGCGGCGAACTGCTGTTGCTCGACGTGATTCCGTTGTCCCTGGGGCTGGAAACCATGGGTGGCCTGATGGAGAAGGTGATTCCGCGCAACACCACCATCCCCGTCGCTCGGGCCCAGGACTTCACGACGTATAAAGATGGCCAGTCGGCCATGGCGATCCACGTATTGCAGGGCGAGCGTGAGTTGATCAGCGACTGCCGCTCCCTGGCACGCTTCGAATTGCGCGGTATTCCGGCGATGGTGGCCGGTGCTGCGAAAATTCGCGTGACCTTCCAGGTCGACGCCGACGGTCTGCTCAGTGTCTCGGCCCGCGAATTGGGTTCGGGCGTCGAAGCCAGCATCCAGGTCAAGCCGTCCTACGGCCTGACCGACGGCGAAATCGCCAAAATGCTCAAGGATTCGTTCCAGCACGCCAACGACGACAAGGTCGCCCGGGTGTTGCGTGAACAGCAGGTTGATGCCCAGCGCCTGATCGAGGCGGTGCAGGGCGCTCTGGAGGTTGACGGCGAACGCCTGCTCGACGCCGAAGAGCGCATGGTCATCGACTTGCAGATGCAGGAACTGACCGAATTGATGAAAGGTACCGATGGTTACGCTATCGAGCAGCAGACCAAGCGTCTGTCGCAAGTGACCGATGCCTTTGCTGCCCGCCGCCTGGACTCGACGGTGAAAGCCGCTCTGGCGGGGCGCAACCTGAATGAAATCGAGGATAACTGATGCCGCAGGTCATTTTTCTGCCACACGAGAAGTTCTGCCCGGAAGGCATGGTCGTAGAGGCTGAGCCCGGTATATCCATTCTCGAACTGGCCCATGAACACCATATCGAGATGGAAAGCGCCTGTGGCGGCGTCTGCGCTTGCACCACTTGCCATTGCATCATCCGCGAAGGTTTTGATTCGCTGGAAGAGGCCGATGAGCTGGAAGAAGACTTTCTTGATCGGGCCTGGGGTCTGGAAGCGCAATCGCGTCTAGGCTGTCAGGCGATCGTCGGTACAGAAGACCTGACCGTCGAGATTCCGAAATACTCGCTCAACCATGCAGCCGAAGCGCCGCACTGATTCAAGGAACCGACATGAGTCTGAAATGGGTTGATGTGCTTGAAATCGCGATCCAACTGGCTGAATCCAGGCCGGAAGTGGATCCGCGTTATGTGAACTTCGTCGATCTGCACCAATGGGTGCTGGCATTGCCGGAGTTCAGTGATGATCCGACCCGCGGTGGCGAGAAGGTGCTTGAAGCCATTCAGGCTGCCTGGATCGAAGAAGCAGACTGATTCTGCACCGTACGCAGTTAGGCAATACCAAAGAACCCGCGTATAATTCGCGGGTTTAATTTTTCGCAAATTACCGTTTCTGGAGTTACACCATGGCTGTTCAACGTACTTTCTCCATCATCAAGCCTGACGCTGTTGCAAAAAACGTTATCGGCGAGATCACCACTCGTTTCGAAAAAGCTGGCCTGCGCGTTGTAGCTTCGAAACTGAAGCAACTGTCCAAAGCTGAAGCTGAAGGCTTCTACGCTGAGCACAGCGCTCGTGGTTTCTTCAACGACCTGGTTGCTTTCATGATCTCCGGTCCGGTTGTCGTTCAGGTTCTGGAAGGCGAAAACGCTATCGCTCTGAACCGTGAGCTGATGGGCGCTACCAACCCTAAAGAAGCTGCTGCCGGTACCATCCGCGCTGACTTCGCTGATTCCATCGACGCCAACGCTGTACACGGTTCGGACTCCGAAGCCGCTGCTGCTCGCGAAATCTCGTACTTCTTCGCAGCTACTGAAGTAACCACTCGCTAAGCATTGGCTTAAGAGTGAAGGTGAATCCATGACTACATCGACTGTAAAAACCAACCTGCTGGGTCTGACTCAACAGGAAATGGAAAAATTCTTCGACTCAATCGGGGAGAAGCGTTTCCGTGCCGGTCAGGTAATGAAATGGATTCACCACCTTGGCGTTGATGATTTTGACGCCATGACGAACGTCAGCAAGGCCTTGCGCGACAAGCTCAAGGTCATTGCTGAAGTCCGCGGCCCCGAAGTGGTCAGCGAGGATATCTCCACCGATGGCACCCGTAAGTGGGTGGTGCGCGTGGCGTCCGGTAGCTGCGTCGAGACCGTGTACATTCCCCAGGGTAAACGCGGCACTCTGTGCGTTTCGTCCCAGGCAGGCTGTGCCCTGGATTGCAGTTTCTGCTCCACCGGCAAGCAAGGTTTCAACAGCAACCTCACCGCCGCCGAAGTGATCGGTCAGGTGTGGATTGCCAATAAATCGTTCGGCAGCATCCCGGCGACCGCCGACCGTGCCATCACCAACGTGGTGATGATGGGCATGGGGGAGCCGCTGCTGAACTTCGACAACGTCGTGGCCGCCATGCATCTGATGATGGATGACCTGGGCTACGGGATCTCCAAGCGCCGCGTGACCCTGTCCACTTCGGGCGTGGTGCCGATGATCGATGAGCTGTCCAAGCACATCGACGTGTCCCTGGCGTTGTCGCTGCACGCACCGAATGACGCATTGCGTAACCAATTGGTGCCGATCAACAAGAAGTATCCGCTTAAGATGCTGCTCGAGTCGTGCCAGCGCTACATGTCGTCCCTGGGCGAAAAGCGCGTGCTGACCATCGAGTACACCTTGCTCAAGGACATCAACGACAAGGTTGAACACGCCGTTGAGATGATCGAGCTGCTCAAGAACATCCCGTGCAAGATCAACCTGATTCCGTTCAACCCGTTCCCGCATTCCGGTTACGAGCGCCCAAGCAACAACGCGATTCGCCGGTTTCAGGATCAGCTTCACCATGCAGGCTTCAATGTCACCGTACGCACTACCCGCGGTGAAGACATCGATGCAGCGTGTGGCCAATTGGTAGGGCAGGTGCTGGATCGCACCCGTCGCAGCGAGCGTTATATCGCCGTGCGCGAGTTGAGCGCCGAAAACGATATCGCCACAAACGCTGCGAACAATAATTAAGAGAGGATCTCTATGTCCCTGCGCTTCGCGCTGCTTGTGCTGTTGGCCAGCCTCTGTGCTGGTTGTGTCCTGTCGGGCGATTTCAACCCGATGAAGACCAGCAAGGGCCGTGATGAGGCGCGTGCCGCCTACGTGCAGCTGGGCCTGGGGTATCTGCAGCAGGGCATGACCGAGCGCGCCAAGGTCCCGTTGAAGAAGGCCTTGGACCTGGATAGCTCGGATCCTGACGCCAACGCGGCGCTGGGGCTGGTGTTCCAGGCCGAGATGGAGCCGGAACTGGCCGATCAGCATTTTCGCAAGGCGCTGTCTTCTCGTCCCGCCGATGCGCGAATCCTGAATAACTACGGCAGTTTTCTTTTCGAAGAGAAACGTTACAAAGAGGCGTACGAACGCTTCGAACAGGCCGCCGCCGATACCCTGTATCCTGAGCGTTCACGGGTTTTCGAAAACCTGGGCATGACCGCATCAAAGCTTGGCCAGCGTGATCTGGCCCGCCAGCAACTGGAAAAAGCCCTGCGTTTGAATCGCCAACAGCCACGTGCGTTGCTGGAAATGGCTGAGTTGTCTTACGAAGACAGGCATTATGTGCCCGCGCGTGACTATTACGACCGTTTTAGCCTGCTCACCGAGCAAAATGCACGTAGTCTATTGCTCGGCGTTCGTCTGGCAAAAGTGTTCGAAGATCGCGACAAGGCCGCCAGTTTTGGCCTGCAATTAAAACGACTCTATCCCGGTACGCCGGAATATCAGCAATACCTGTCGGAGCAATGATGAAAGCGGCGCATCCCGAAGTTGTAGCAGCGAATCGCGTTAACCCCGGTGAGACTTTGCGCCAGGCCCGCGAAAGCAATGGCTGGTCGCTGGCCGAAGTGGCCCTCAAGCTCAACCTCACCGTCAATTCCCTGAGCAATCTGGAAGCCGGCGCTTTTGACAAGCTGCCTGGGCACACCTTTGCTCGTGGCTATATTCGCGCGTATGCCAAATTGCTCGGCATGGACCAAACCGTTCTGGTCCAGCAGTTCGACCAATCCACCGGCACCGACTCCCAGGGCAGCAACGTCCACAGCCTGGGACGTATCGAAGAGCCGGTTCGGGTTTCTCACACTATTTTGCGAATTGTCAGCCTGCTGTTGCTGCTCGCGGTGATTGGCGGTGGTTTTGTCTGGTGGCAGGATCAAACCTCATTGCGCACCAAGGACCTGATCGGGCTGGCCCCGGAACACGTTGAAGTCGAAGGCGCCGACGGCACCACCCAGATCCATCCACTGGACGAGCCGGAAGACCAGGCCGTTGCGCAAGGTCAGGCTGAAGGTGAAACCCCTCTTGCGCTGCCTCAGGCCGAGACTTCGACCGAGGAGCCAGTCAGTGCCGAAACGAGCGCACCGGTTCCAGCACCAGCGGCTCCAGCAGTGACGCCTGCGGCTGTGGCCCACAGCACTGCTCCGGTTGTCGCGACACCGGCGACGCCTGCGCCGGCTGTTCCAGCTGTTCCGGCACCGGTTGTCACTGCTCCGATTGCTCCCACCGCCCCGGCTCCAGCGGCTCCAGCGGCTCCGGTGGCTGGCCAAGGCCAGGTTCAACTGCAATTCACTGCCGATTGCTGGACGCAAGTCACCGATGGCACGGGTAAGGTGCTGTTGAGTGGTCTCAAGCGTAAAGGCGAAAATGTTACTGTCAGCGGCAAACCGCCTTTTTCCGTGCGTCTGGGCTTCGCCCGTGGCGCGCAGGTCAGCTACAACGGGCAGGTGGTCGATGTCGCTCCGTTCACCAGTGGCGAGACTGCTCGCCTGAAGTTGGGTCAATAAGTCATGCACGGCGAATCTCCAATCAAACGTCGCGAATCCCGCAAGATCTGGGTCGGCAACGTGCCCGTGGGCGGCGATGCGCCTATCGCTGTGCAGAGCATGACCAACAGCGACACCAATGACGTGGCCGCCACCGTGGCCCAGATCAATCGTCTGGAAGCCGCTGGGGTCGATATCGTGCGGGTTTCCGTGCCGGACATGGACGCCGCCGAAGCCTTCGGCAAGATCAAGCAGCTGGTCAAAGTGCCATTGGTGGCCGACATCCACTTCGACTACAAGATCGCTTTGCGCGTAGCCGAACTGGGTGTGGATTGCCTGCGGATCAACCCGGGCAACATCGGTCGCGAAGACCGCGTGCGTGCGGTGGTCGATGCCGCCCGTGATCGCGGGATTCCGATCCGCATCGGCGTCAACGCCGGTTCCCTGGAAAAAGACCTGCAAAAGAAATATGGCGAGCCGACTCCAGCCGCGCTGGTCGAGTCCGCCTTGCGTCATGTCGAACACCTCGAGCGCCTGAATTTCCAGGACTTCAAGGTCAGCGTGAAAGCCTCCGACGTGTTCATGGCCGTCGCCGCCTACCGCTTGCTGGCCAAGGAAATCGTCCAGCCGTTGCACTTGGGCATCACTGAAGCCGGTGGTTTGCGTTCAGGCACAGTGAAATCCGCCGTGGGCCTCGGTATGCTGCTCGCCGAAGGGATTGGCGATACTATTCGCATCTCGTTGGCGGCCGATCCGGTCGAGGAAGTGAAAGTCGGCTACGACATTCTCAAATCCCTGCACCTGCGTTCCCGTGGCATCAACTTCATCGCCTGCCCGAGCTGCTCGCGGCAGAACTTCGATGTGGTCAAAACCATGAACGAGCTGGAAGGGCGCCTCGAAGACCTGCTGGTGCCGCTGGATGTCGCGGTGATCGGTTGCGTGGTCAACGGGCCGGGCGAAGCCAAGGAAGCCCATATCGGCTTGACCGGCGGCACGCCAAACCTGATTTACATCGACGGTAAACCGTCGCAGAAACTGACGAATGACAATCTGGTGGATGAGCTTGAACGCTTGATCCGCCAGAAAGCGGCCGAAAAGGTCGAAGCCGACGCAGCTGTAATCGCTCGCGGCTGATCGAACGAATTTAAGGATTTAAAGTGAGCAAGTCTCTGCAAGCCATTCGTGGCATGAACGACATCCTGCCCGAACAGACTCCCCTGTGGCGTCATTTCGAGGGCACCGTCTCGCGTCTGCTGGATAACTACGGTTACAAGCAGATCCGCATGCCGATCGTCGAGTTCACCGAGCTGTTCAAACGCTCCATCGGTGAAGTGACCGACATCGTCGAAAAAGAGATGTACACCTTCGAGGATCGCAATGGCGATTCCCTGACCCTGCGCCCTGAAGGCACAGCGGCCTGCGTGCGTGCGGTGCTCGAGCACGGCATCACCGGCGGCGGTCAGGTGCAAAAACTCTGGTACATCGGCCCGATGTTCCGTCACGAACGTCCACAGAAAGGTCGTTATCGCCAGTTCCACCAGATCGGTTGCGAAGTCTTCAACCTCGACGGTCCGGACATCGACGCCGAGCTGATCGTGCTGACCTGGCGCCTGTGGGGCGAGCTGGGTATCCGCGATGCGGTCAAGCTCGAACTCAACAGCCTGGGCACCAGCGAGTCCCGTGGCCGTTATCGTGAAGCACTGGTCGACTACCTGTCTGCTCGCCTGGATCAACTGGACGAAGACAGCCAGCGCCGTCTGAAAACCAACCCGCTGCGGGTTCTGGATACCAAGAATCCCGACACTCAAGCGGCGTTGGCCGACGCGCCAAAGATGGCCGATTACCTCGACGAGGAATCCCGCGTGCACTTCGAGGGCCTAAAGGCTCGTCTGGACGCCGCCGGCATTCCTTATGTGATCAACCCGAAGCTGGTTCGCGGGCTGGATTACTACAGTAAGACCGTTTTCGAATGGGTCACCGACAAGTTGGGCGCCCAAGGCACTGTGTGTGCCGGTGGTCGCTACGACGGTCTGGTGGAGCAGATGGGCGGCAAGCCGACCACGGGCGTTGGCTTCGCCATGGGCATCGAGCGCCTGGTGCTGCTGCTTGAAACCCTGGAACAGATTCCCGAAGAAATCTCCCGTCAGGTCGATGTCTACCTCTGCGCCTTCGGTGAAGCCGCCGAGCTGGCCGGTCTGACCCTGAGCGAGCGTGTTCGCGATCAATTACCCAACCTGCGCCTGCAAGTAAATGCCGGCGCCGGCAGCTTCAAAAGCCAGTTCAAGAAAGCCGACAAGAGCGGTGCGCTGTACGCATTGATCCTCGGTGACGACGAAATGGCCCAGCAAGTGGTAGGTTTCAAACCCCTGCGTGGCCAGGGCGAACAACAAAGCATTGCCTGGGATGCGCTTGCTGCACACCTGGCCACCTGCGTCGTGCAGGGTTGAAGCTGTCAAACAGCCGATTTAGCGATTAAGGAGTATTGGGGTGTCGAGTACCGAAGACGAACATCTGGCGGAGTTGAAGGACTGGTGGACACGCAACGGCAAGCCCCTGGTCACTGGCGGCCTGTTGGCGCTGGTCATCGTATTCGGCTGGCAGGCCTTTCAGAAGTATCAGAGCAATCAGTCGCAAGGCGCCTCGATTCTCTATCAGCAATTGCTCGAAACCACGCTGACGCCTGACGGCAAGCCTGATGCTGCACGTGTTTCGGACCTGGCCGGCAAGCTCAACAGCGAGTTTGGCGGCACCGCTTACGCGCAATACGGCAGCCTGTTCGTGGCGAAAGTTGCAGTCGACAGCGGCAAGCTGGACGACGCAGCCAGCGAGCTGAAAGCCATTATCGCCAAACCGGCCAACCCGGCACTCGGCGAAATTGCCCGTCAGCGTCTGGCGCAGGTGCTGGCCGCGCAGAACAAGGTCGATGAAGCCCTGAAACTGCTCGAAGGCGATGCCGACAAAGCTTTCCTGGCCACTCGCGAAGAACTCAAAGGCGACCTGCTGGTGCAGCTGGGTCGTACCGACGAAGCGAACACGGCGTATCAAAAAGCCAAGGCGGCACTGTCGGATGAAGCGGCGGTCGGTGGCCTACAAATCAAGCTGGACGACCTGGCCAAAGGGGATGCGTGACGTGATCCGTTGGAAACATGCAGCATTGCTGGCTCTGGCCATATTGGCCGCGGGTTGCAGCAGCAACAGCAAAAAAGAATTGCCACCGGCCGAGTTGACCGACTTCAAGGAAGAAGTGGTTCTGCAAAAGCAGTGGAGTCGTTCGATCGGTGACGGTCAGGGCGAAACCTACAACATGCTGGTTCCGGCGATCGATGGCGATACCATCTATGCCGCCGACGTCACCGGCGTGGTGATGGCGATGGATCGCAGCAATGGCGACGTCAAATGGAAGAAAGATCTCGAACTGCCTGTCTCCGGCGCCGTTGGCGTGGGTTACGGTCTGGTCATGATCGGCACGCTCAAGGGCGAAATCGTTGCCCTGGACGCCAGCAGCGGTGAAGAGAAATGGCGCGCTCGCGTGACCAGTGAAGTGCTCGCGCCGCCGGCCACCAACGGTGACGTTGTTGTGGTTCAGACCCAGGATGACCGTCTGATCGGTCTGGATGCCGCCACCGGCAACCAGCGCTGGTTGTATGACAGCACGCCAGCGGTTCTGACCCTGCGCGGCACCAGCGCACCGATCGTCACCAACCGCCTCGCGGTGGCTGGCCTGTCGACTGGTAAAGTGGTCGCTCTGGATGTTTCCAACGGCGTGCCGGTGTGGGAACAGCGCGTAGCGATTCCACAAGGTCGTTCGGAGCTGGAACGTGTGGTCGATATCGACGGTGGCTTGCTGCTGTCCGGCGGTACACTGTATGTCGCCAGCTACCAGGGTCGCGTCGCGGCACTGGATCTGGAAAGCGGTCGTCAGCTCTGGCAGCGTGATGCTTCCAGCTATGCCGGCGTTGCCCAGGGTTTTGGCAGTGTCTACGTGAGCCTGTCTGCAGGCACCGTTGAAGGCGTTGACGAACGTTCTACCACCGCGTTGTGGAGCAACGATTCGCTGGCCCGCCGCCAACTGTCGGCTCCAGAAGTGTTCTCCAGCTATGTTGCAGTCGGTGATATGGAAGGTTACCTGCACCTGCTGAGTCAGGTGGACGGTCGTTTCGTCGGCCGCGAGCGCATCGACAGCGACGGCCTGCGTGCCCGTCCGCTGGTGGTGGGTGACACGATTTATGTGTATGGCAACAGCGGCAAACTGGAAGCCCTGACCATCAAGTAATGGTTTGACTATGCTTGGGGTTAGTTCCCCAAGCGGCCCCGTTCTGCGGGGCTCGCAGTGCTTACAGGCGCTGCCCCGAGCACCAGCCGCTGCCTCGCAGCGGCTTTTGTATTTTCTGAAATAACGAAGTGGAGAGCCGCATGGTTCCCGTAATCGCCCTGGTGGGCCGACCGAACGTCGGCAAGTCCACCTTGTTCAACCGCCTGACCAGGACTCGCGACGCCATTGTCGGCGACTTGTCCGGTCTGACCCGTGATCGCCAGTACGGTGAGGCCAAGTGGCAAGGGCGTTCCTACATTCTGGTCGACACCGGCGGTATCTCCGGTGACGAGCACGGTATGGACGAAAAAATGGCCGAGCAGTCGCTGCTGGCCATTGAAGAAGCAGATGTCGTTCTGTTCCTGGTAGATGCCAAGGCCGGTTTCACCGCGGCCGACCAGATGATCGCCGAGCACTTGCGCAAGCGTAACAAGCGTTCCTACGTGGTTGCCAACAAGGTCGACAACATCGACCCTGAAATGGCCCGCGCCGAATTCGCCCCGTTGGGCATGGGCCACGCGATCCCGATCGCCGGTGCTCATGGTCGTGGCATCACCCAGATGCTGGAAATCGCCCTGAGCGACTTCCCCAAAGACGACGAAGAGCCGGAAGAAGGCGAAGAAGAGATCGTTGCCGAAGGTGAGGAAGCCAAGCGCATTCCTGGCCCAAGCGAAAAAGACGGTATCAAGATCGCCATCATCGGTCGTCCGAACGTCGGCAAATCGACCCTGGTCAACCGCATGCTCGGTGAAGACCGGGTTATCGTTTATGACCAACCCGGCACCACCCGCGACAGTATCTACATCCCGTTTGAACGTAACGACGAGAAGTACACGCTGATCGACACCGCCGGTGTGCGCAAGCGCGGCAAGATCCACGAAGAAGTCGAAAAGTTCTCCGTGGTCAAAACCCTGCAAGCGATCAAAGACGCCAACGTGGTGATCTTCGTGATGGACGCCCGCGAAGGCGTGGTGGACCACGACCTCAACCTGCTGGGCTTTGCCCTTGAAGCCGGTCGTGCGCTGGTTATCGCGATCAACAAGTGGGACGGCATGACGCCGAGCGAGCGCGACTTCGTGAAGGTCGAGCTGCAACGTCGTCTGTTCTTCGTCGACTTCGCCGACATCCACTTCATCTCGGCCCTGCACGGCACTGGCGTAGGCAACCTCTACGCGTCGGTACAGAACTCGTTCAAGTCCGCGGTCACCCGCTGGCCGACCAACCGCCTGACCCAGATTCTGGAAGATGCGGTTGGCGAGCACGCGCCACCGATGGTCAACAACCGTCGGATCAAGCTGCGTTACGCCCACTTGGGTGGTGCGAACCCGCCGATCATCGTGATTCACGGTAACCAGATCGAGAAGGTGCCGAAGTCTTACGTGCGTTACCTGGAAAACACTTATCGCCGTGTCTTGAAGCTGGTCGGTACGCCGATCCGTATCGAGTTCAAGGGCGGCGAGAACCCGTACGAAGGTAACAAGAACTCGCTCACCGACCGCCAGGTCAACAAGAAGCGTCGGATGATGTCGCACCACAAGAAAGCCGACAAAAAGCGCCGCGACAAGCGTTGATTTGAGGCTGCCTGGCTTCTGTAGGAGCGAGGCTTGCCCGCGAAAGCCACACCGCAGTGTGCCAGGTAGAACGCATTATCGTTCTTCGCGGGCAAGCCTCGCTCCTACGGGACCGGGTTCGAAAAAGGGTGCTTAAGGCGCCCTTTTTTTATGGGCGTCGTTTGGGCTATTCTCGAGCTCTCCCGTGCCGTCGTAGAGCCGGGTGCAGAGCCAGGGAATCACCGATGATCACCAGCAAGCTGCCGAATGTCGGCATCACTATCTTCACGCAGATGTCTCAGCTCGCGGCGCAAACCGGGGCGATCAATCTGTCTCAAGGGTTTCCCGATTTCGACGGCCCGCAGGCCCTGCGCGATGCAGTCGGCCGGCATATCGCCAGTGGTCACAACCAGTACTCGCCGATGACTGGCCTGCCGGTGTTGCGTCAACAGATTGCGGCGAAGATCGCTCGCAGCTATGGCGCCGATGTCGATGCCGACAGCGAAGTGACGGTCACTCCCGGCGCGACTCAGGCGATTTTCTGCGCCATTCAGGCGGTGATCCACAGCGGTGACGAAGTCATCGTGTTTGATCCGGCCTACGACAGTTATGAACCCTCGGTGGAGCTGGCCGGTGGTCGCTGCGTCCATGTGCAATTGGGCCTGAATGACTTCGCCATCGACTTCCAGAAGCTCGCTGAAGCCATTACGCCGCGCACGCGGATGATTATCCTCAATACCCCGCATAACCCCAGCGGCGCGCTGATCAGTCGTGCCGAGCTGGATCAGTTGGCGGTGTTGATTCGTGATCGCGACATTTATGTGATCAGCGACGAAGTCTACGAACACCTGGTATTCGACGGTGTGCCTCACGTCAGCGTATTGGCCCACGAAGAGCTCTATCAGCGCGCATTCGTGGTCAGCTCGTTCGGCAAGACCTACCACGTCACCGGCTGGAAAACCGGTTACGTGGTGGCTCCGCCAGCCCTTAGCGCGGAGCTGCGCAAGGTTCACCAATACGTTAGTTTTTGCGGCGTGACGCCGTTGCAATACGCGTTGGCCGATTACATGGCCGAGCACCCGGAACACGTCGAAGAGTTGCCGGACTTCTATCAGGCCAAGCGCGATCTGTTCTGCGATCTGCTGTCGCCGTCGCGCTTCAGTTTCACCCGCGTGGCCGGTACTTATTTCCAGCTGGTCGATTACTCGCAGATTCGCCCGGACCTCAATGATGTAGAGATGGCACTGTGGATGACCCGCGAACATGGCGTCGCGAGCATTCCGATCTCGGTGTTCTACCAGACGCCACCCGAAGGCCAGCGCCTGGTGCGTCTGTGCTTTGCCAAACGCGAGGAGACCCTGCGTGAAGCAGCGGCAAAACTATGCGTGATCTGAGTGCTCTGCCCAATCTGAATGTTGCGCTGATCCAGACCACCCTGGCCTGGCATGATCGTCAGGCCAATCTGCAGCATTTCGAGCCCTTGCTGGAACAGGCTCGCGGCGCGGACCTGATCATCCTGCCGGAGATGTTCACCACCGGTTTCTCCATGGAATCGGAAACCCTCGCCGAGCCGGAAAATGGCCCCACCAGTAAATGGCTGCGGGTTCAGGCGGCGAAACTGGATGCGGTGATTACCGGCAGCATCATCGTCCAGGTGGCTGACGGCAGTCATCGCAATCGTCTGTTGTGGGCGCGGCCGGACGGGGAGGTGTGGCACTACGACAAGCGTCACCTGTTCCGCATGGCGGGCGAGCACAACCATTTCACTCCGGGCGAGCGTCAGGTGCAGTTCGAATTGAAGGGCTGGCGAGTGCGGCCGTTGATTTGCTACGACTTGCGTTTCCCGGTCTGGAGCCGCGACCCTCAAGACACCGACTTGTTGCTGTACACCGCCAATTGGCCGGGCGCCCGGCGCCAGCACTGGAACCGTTTGCTACCGGCACGGGCGATTGAAAACCTCTGCTATGTGGCGGCGGTGAACCGCATCGGTACCGACGGCAAAGGCTTTGCCTACACCGGTGACAGTCAGGTGCTGGATTTCCAGGGTGAGACGTTGCTCAGCGCAGGCGATGCCGATGGGGTATTCAAGGTCGTTCTGGACGCGGCGGAGCTGGCGGCTTATCGCACACGGTTTCCGGCGAATCTGGATGCGGATACCTTCGAGTTCACCTGAGACTTTCGCTGTCTGAACCGGCCTCATCGCGGGCAAGCCCGCTCCCACAGGTTCGGTGGTGTGCACAAACTTTGTGTTCGGCGCTATCACTGTGGGAGCGGGCTTGCCCGCGATGAGGCCATGACAGCCAATACATAATCTGCAGGCAAACAAAAAGGCCCCGAGGTTTTCACCCCGGGGCCTTTTGCATTGCAGCGCTGACTTACGCCGCTTTCGCTTCCGGCTGGCTCAGGGAGCGGTTCAGCGCGCTGAACAGGGCCTTGAAGCTGGCGGTGGTGATGTTTTCATCGATGCCGACGCCATGCACCGCACGCTCACCGTTTACGCGCAGTTCAATGTAAGCCGCCGCTTTGGCATTGGTGCCCGCGCCGATGGCGTGTTCGTTGTAGTCCATGATTTCCACCGGGATCGGCAGACCGGCCACCAGTGCTTCCAGAGCGCCGTTGCCCTTGCCACGCCAGTGCAGGTTGGTTTCGCCCTGACCTTTGCTGGAGACTTCCACTTCCACGGCGCTGTGACCGTTTTCTTCCTGCAAGCGATGGCTGACCAGCGCGTACGGCGTGTTGGCCTGCAAGTACTCGCTGTGCAGCAGCGCGTGGATCTGCTGGGCCGTCATCTCAAGGCCCAGGCGATCGGTTTCACGCTGCACGACCTGGCTGAACTCGATCTGCATGCGGCGCGGCAAGTTGATGCCGTATTCCTGTTCCAGCAGGTAAGCGATACCGCCCTTGCCCGACTGGCTGTTGACACGAATCACCGCCTCGTAGCTGCGGCCGATGTCGGCCGGGTCGATCGGCAAGTACGGCACTTCCCACAGGGCGTCCGGTTGCTGCTGGGCGAAGCCTTTGCGGATGGCATCCTGGTGCGAGCCGGAGAACGCGGTGTGAACCAGGTCACCGACATACGGGTGACGTGGGTGCACAGGAATCTGGTTGCACTCTTCGACGACTTTACGCACGCCATCGATGTCGGAGAAGTCCAGCTCAGGGTCGACGCCCTGGGTGTAGAGGTTCAATGCCACGGTCACCAGATCGACGTTACCGGTCCGCTCGCCGTTGCCGAACAGGCAGCCTTCGACACGGTCGGCGCCGGCCATCAGGCCCAACTCGGTGGCGGCTACGCCAGTGCCACGGTCGTTGTGGGTGTGCAGGCTGATGATCACGCTGTCACGACGGTTGATGTGACGGCCGAACCATTCGATCTGGTCGGCATAGATGTTCGGGGTGGCGCATTCGACGGTGGCAGGCAGGTTGAGGATCACCTTGTGCTCAGGCGTCGGGTTCCACACTTCGATGACCGCGTCGCAGACTTCCTTGGCGAACTCGAGTTCGGTAGCGCTGAAGGTTTCTGGCGAGTACTCGAAGGTCCACTCGGTGTCCGGCTGCTGGGCGGCGTATTTGACGAACAGCTTGGCGGCGTTCACGGCGATGGCCTTGATCCCGTCCTTGTCTTGATTGAAGACAATGCGGCGGAAGGAAGGGGAGGTCGCGTTGTACAGGTGAACGATGGCTTTCTTGGCCCCGCGCAGGGATTCGAAGGTACGTGCGATCAAGTCTTCACGGCCCTGGGTCAGCACCTGAATGGTGGTGTCGTCCGGGATGTGGCCGTCTTCGATCAGCGTACGCACGAAGTCGAAGTCGGTTTGCGAAGCGGCCGGGAACGAGGCTTCGATTTCTTTCACGCCGACTTGTACCAGTGTTTTCCAGAAACGCAGCTTCTTGACCGCGTCCATCGGCTCGATCAGCGACTGGTTGCCGTCACGAAGGTCCGAGCTGCACCAGATCGGCGCGGCGGTGATGGTCTTCGATGGCCAGGTGCGGTCCGGGATGTCGATGGTCGGGAACGCGCGGTATTTCGAAGACGGGTCTTTGAGCATGCTCATCGGAAAATCCTTATTGTGTGGGCCGAAAAAAGGCGGCCTGCCGGTGGATCAAAAGTTGGGATAAAGCGTAAGACGAGGCACCGCGATTCAGCCTGGCAGTCGTGCACTGACGAGGCACAGGCTGCGGTGCTGGCGGAGCTGAATGAGGGTGTGAGAGGTTTTCATGCCTTCAACCCTAACCGCGGGGATGAAGGATGGCAAGCAGTCGAAAAAAATTGAGAGGAATACTCGAAAAGTCGTGTTTATTGAGATTTTGTTGCGGTGAATGGCAGAGATTGTATTGATGTTTGCGCGAGGTTTGAGCGATGCGCAATTGAAGGTTGGCGATTGCAGTTCGGGCGACGCAGCTATTCTTAAAGCCTCAACCTGACGACCAGGAAGCAGGAGTTGGCGATGAACGAGTCGGATTGGAAGCTCTATAGCGCGCTGCGTCCAGTAGCCCATGAACGGATGTGTACCCGGATTATGGAAGAGGTCGAGCGTACGGTGCTGGATAAAAGCCTGGCGCCTTATGACCGTATTGAAGCCAGTGAAGAAAGGCTGAAGGCCGGTCAGCAGGAGCTGTATTGGGCGTTTGGCGTTTTCGGTCACTCACGCAATGAAGCGCCTGCTCATTTGCTGGGGCTGTGTACCCATGAGCTGATCACATCTGAAGAATTGGCGGGTTTCTCGGAGGAAACCCAGGCCTGGATCAAAGAGCGTCTGGCTCATAGGGAGGTCCACGGAATTGAGGACCTTGAGGCGGAATAGGCGGCGCCAATGAGGCCTCTTCGCGGGCAAGCCTCGCTCCTACAGATTTGTTGCGGTCATCCCCAATCCGTAGGAGCGAGGCTTGCCCGCGAAGAGGCCGGTAGCCTCAACAACTATTTAAGGCTGAAACGCCCCGATAAAAATCGCCGGATCCACCCGCGCATCATTCAGGCTGATGTTCCAGTGCATATGCGGCCCGGTCGCGCGCCCCGTGGAGCCGACTTTGCCGACCACGCCACCTCGCGCCAATTGCTGCCCAACTTTCACGTCGATCTTCGACATGTGGCAGAACATGCTGATAAAGCCCTGGCCGTGGTCGACGAATACCGTATTGCCATTGAAGAAGTAGTTACCGATCAGGATCACCTTGCCGGCGGCCGGGGTTTTGATCGGCGTGCCGGCGGGCACCGCAAAGTCGAGGCCCGCATGGGGGTTGCGTTCTTCGCCATTGAAAAAGCGGCGCACGCCGAACTTGCTCGACAGCGGCCCGTTGACCGGTTTGTCCAGCAGCAGATTGCTCGGAGTGTTCGGGCTGAAGCTGCGGTAGGCCTGGATCTGCTCCGCCAGCTCACCCTCGATGCGCTTGAGGTTCTCCGGGTTCGGATTGACCTGCTGGGTATTCTTCAGGGTGATGTGCTGTTCCGGGTATTTCTTGCTGCCGACGGTGAAGCTCAGATTGCGGCCGCCGCCGCTAAGCGACTGGCTACCCGGTTTGACCGTCAGCGGCACGCCGACGATGGCCAGCCAGTTGTTCTGTTCCTTGACCACCAATACCGGTCTCCCCTGATAGCTGGCTTTGGGTGCCTGGGCGGAGCTGCCCAAATCCACCACTGCCACGCCCCCCGGCACCGGTTTGTTCAACAGGCGGGTGATGTAACTGTCGGCGTGGGCGTTGAAGGTCAGGCACAGCAACAGCAGCGGAACTAGAAAACGCGGCATGGATCAATCCAGTAAAGAAAGGGTGACAGGCGTCAGGTGATTGTCTTCGACCCGCACTTGCAGTTCGCCTTCACCTAGTTTGGCTTTCAGGCGCTGGCCGGTATGGGTCTGAGCGGCGCTGCGAATCGCGTTGCCGCGCTCGTCCAGCAGAATGCTGTAACCACGCGCGAGGGTCGCCAGCGGGCTGACCACGTGCAGCGTCTGCATCTGACTTTGCAGTTGCAGGCGGCGGGATTTAAGCCCTTCACGCATGGCCCGGGGCAGGCGTTCGGCGAGGCTGTCGAGGCGCTGACGAAGCATCGCCAATTGCCGCCCGGGATGTTGCCCGGCGAGGCGGGTTTCCAGGCGGATCAAACGTTCGCGAGGGGTATTGAGGCTGCGTTCGAAGGCGCGGCGCATGCGCATGTCCAGATCATCCAGACGTTGTGCTTGCTGACGCAGTCGTTCACCGGGATGGCGCAGTCGGCGTGAAATACCTTCCAGGCGCAGCCGATCACGCATCAGGCGGTCGCGCATGCGCATCACCAGGCGCCGGTGCAGGCTTTCGACCCGACGCACCAGATCGCTGGAGTCCGGCGCGAGCAGTTCGGCAGCGGCGGAGGGCGTGGGGGCGCGGACGTCGGCGACGAAGTCACTGATCGATACGTCGGTTTCGTGGCCGACAGCGCTGACAATCGGCGTCACGCAGGCATCCACGGCGCGGGCTACGGCTTCTTCGTTGAAACACCAGAGGTCTTCCAGCGAGCCGCCACCACGGGCCAGGATCAATGCGTCGAAACCGCGGGCGTCCGCCAGTTTCAGCGCGCGGACAATCTGCGCAGTGGCTTCGCGGCCTTGCACGGCGGTGGGGATCAGCGTCAGTTGGATCTGCGGCGCGCGGCGGCGGAACACACTGATGATGTCGCGGATCACCGCGCCGGTGGGCGAGCTGATGATGCCGATGCGTTGCGGGTGCGCCGGCAGCGGCACTTTGCGCTCGGCGCTGAACAGGCCTTCGGCGCTGAGCTTTTCCTTCAAGGCATCGAAGGCCAGGCGCAGGGCGCCATCACCGGCCGGCTCCACGGTGTCGAGGATCAGTTGGTAGTCGCCACGACCTTCAAACAGCGAAACCTTGCCGCGAACCTTGACCGCCAAGCCGTCCTTCAACGCCTGGCGAACCCGCGCGGCGTTCTGCCGGAACAGCGCGCAACGCACCTGGGCGCCGCTGTCCTTGAGGGTGAAATACACATGGCCGGACGCCGGGCGGGCGAGGTTGGAGATTTCGCCTTCGACCCAGATATTGCTGAACACGTCTTCGAGCAACACCCGCGCGCGGCCGTTGAGCTGGCTGACAGTCAGGACTTCCCGGTCCAGGCCGAGTCTTGCAAAGGGATCTTTAATCATGGGGCGCATGATAAAGGCAATCTCCTGCGCAATGCACGATCCCCCTGTAGGAGCTGCCGCAGGCTGCGATCTTTTGACCTTGATTTTCGGCGAGGCTGAAATTGCTGAAGATCAAAAGATCGCAGCCTTCGGCAGCTCCTACGCCGATCGGGTGAAGTGTTCGACAAATTGCTGGACCAGCGCCGTGGAATTTTGCCGGCAGGCGAGGGCGACGGTGCTGTGGCAGTCCGGGTCGGCCAAGGGCAGGAAGTGGATATCCGGCGGCGCGATGTCTTGCATCGATTCCGGTAACAGCGCGATGCCGAACCCGGCCTGGATCAATTGCAGTTGCGTGGTTTTGCGCGACACCACTCGAGCCGCCTGGGGAAAGAACCCCTGGCGCATGCACAACTCGGCGGACAAATAGCTCAGGCCGCCGCGCTGTGGATGAGGGATGGAAATAAACGCTTCATTCTTCAACTGCGCCAGATCGATGCCTTGCGCGAACTTATCCACAGCCAATCGATGATTCGGCGGCACCGCCAGCAACAGACGCTCGCTGTACAGCGGAACAATCTGCACCCCTTCACACTGACGCAGCACCGGCAGGCGCAACAGGCCCACATCGAGGCGACCCTCGGCCAATTCTTCCAGCTGCGCCTCGGAGGACAGTTTGACGATGTCCATGGACACACCGGCATGCTGATTAAGATATTCGCTGATACCTCGCAACAGCCGACCGCTCATGGGCACCGTGCTGGAGTGACTCAGGCGCAACACGCCCAGTTGACCGGTGCCCACCTGAGTGGCCATCTCACTGGCCTTGGTCAGTTCGTTCAGCAGGTTTCTGGCCCGAGGCAAAAAGGCTTCACCCGCCGCCGTCAGTCGGGGTTGGCGCGCGGTGCGTTCGAACAGCGGCGTTTGCAGTCGGGTTTCCATGTCCTTGATCTGCCGGCTCAAGGCGGATTGAGCAATAAACAGTCGCTCGGCTGCAGCGCTGAAGCTGCCGCTCTCGGCGATTTCCACGAAGTAACGCAATTGGCGGGTTGAAAGCACGAGGTATGCCTTTTCGAGATGGCTAGTCGATGTGGAAGATATTAGTCGCAACGTTCGGCGCTGGCTAAAGTCATCGCAGGAATAAAAGGAAACCGTGTCGATGAATGTGCTGGAGTTGTTAAACCAATGGCCGTGGGGTGCGGTGGATTGGCTGGTGATCGGGTTGGGCGTTGCCCTGGCCTACATCGTGTTCGGCATCGCTGGTTTTGGCACCGCGCTGGTGGCTGGGCCGATTTTGATCCTGTTCATGCCGCTGTCGAAAATCGTGCCGCTGTTGGTGCTGCTGGATTTCGTCGCGGCGTTCGGCAATCTGCTGCCCTCGCGACGGGATGTGGCGAGGTCCGAATTGCTGCGGCTGCTGCCGTGCATGGCGGTGGGCTGCACGTTGGGGGTGATCTTTCTGCTGAACCTGAAATCCGATGTTTTGCTGCTGTTGATGGGGCTGTTTATCAGCGCCTATGCGGTTTACAGCCTGTGGATTAAAACCCGCCCCGCGCAATTGTCCGCCGGGTGGGCGGTGCCGATGGGCACGGTGGGCGGGATGTTCGGGGCGTTGTTTGGCAGTGGCGGCTTCTTATATGCGATTTATTTGAACAGTCGGTTGCCCAAGGACGCGGCCCGGGCGACCCAGAGTGCGTTGATCAGTTGCAGCACTGTGGTGCGTTTGAGCCTGTTTGCCGTCGCCGGCGTGTATGCCGAGCTACCCTTGTTGGTATTGGCGCTGTGTTTGTTGCCGGCGATGGCGCTGGGGTTGTGGATCGGCCGGCGATTGACCATGAAATTGTCCCGCGAGGCATTCGTGCGGCTGGTGACCTGGTTGGTGCTGGCCAGCGGGATTGCCTTGATCGGGCGCTATTTGAGTACTTGACCGGATTTCGTCAGGGATTAAGCTGCCGGCCGCCCTGGCGCTATCGCGGGCAAGCCCGCTCCCACAAGGATCTCAGGTGAGCACAAATGTGTTTACGACCGAGATCGTGTGGGAGCGGGCTTGCCCGCGATGGCGTCAGGACGAACACCGCAGAAATATCCATTTGACGCAGTAGGCTTGCACCATGAACTCGCAAAGCATCATCGTCCCGAAAATCTCCACCTTGCCGGTACACGAACCCCGGGCCCGGGCGGTCGTGCGTTGGCTGGTGCGCAAGAACATCATCAAAGAAGAACTGACCACCTGTGGCCGCACCGGCAATCGCATGGCCCACGCCATCGCCGACGGCGCCCGCGCCGTGGCCCTGCACCCTGACGCGCTGCCGTTCGGCGAGCCGGTCAATGGTCTGGAAATCATCACCAAGCGCTGCATTTATACTCCGGCCAAGGGGTTTCTCGAAGAAGCTGGCTGCGCCGAGTGCCGCAAGGAAGTCGGCGAAGCATTGTTCGAAAGCCTGGAAGACTGGATGCCAGGGCGCACCGATAACTTCACGTGCCCTGAGTGCGGGCATGAAGATGACATCAACGGGTTTCTGTTCTTGCAGGAATGCGGCTTTTCCAACCTGGGTTTCATCTTCAACAACTGGCTCGAGGCCGGGTTCAAGCAAAGCTTCATCGACGAATTCGCCGATTGGCTGGATCAGCCTGTGAGTTGGGTCAAAGTCGAACTTTAAACCTGCGCCAGTCCCGTACTGTAGGAGCGAGGCTTGCCCGCGAAGGCATCGCTGCGGTACATCAGATACACCGAGTCGATGCCTTCGCGGGCAAGCCTCGCTCCTACGGGATTTGTGTGCCAAAACCTCCGTCGATCACCGCGTCGATAATAGACAGAGTTTTACATTGAACCCGAGGGGGTGTCTGACTATAATGGCGCGCTTCCATTTTCCCGCTCGGGAGCCCCCGCGATGCTGCGTATCAGCCAAGAAGCTCTGACCTTCGACGACATTCTTTTAGTGCCCGGTTATTCCGAGGTTCTTCCTAACGAAGTCAGTCTCAAGACCCGCCTTACCCGTGGCATCGAGCTGAATATTCCACTGGTTTCTGCTGCCATGGACACCGTTACTGAAGCCCGCTTGGCAATTGCCATGGCTCAGGAAGGTGGCATCGGCATCATCCACAAGAACATGACCATCGAGCAGCAAGCTGCCGAAGTGCGTAAGGTCAAGCGGTACGAGGCCGGCGTGGTCAAGGACCCGATCACCATCGAGGCTGACGCCACGGTTCGTGAACTGTTCGAACTGACTCGCCTGCACAACATCTCCGGCGTACCGGTACTGCATGATGGCGACCTGGTCGGCATCGTCACTTCCCGTGACGTGCGTTTCGAAAACCGTCTGGACGTCAGTGTCCGTGAAGTGATGACGCCTAAAGAGCGTCTGGTCACGGTCAAGGAAGGCGCCGACAAGAACGACGTCCGTGAGTTGTTGCACAAGCACCGTATCGAACGCGTGCTGATCGTCGACGACAAATTCGCCCTCAAAGGCATGATGACCGTCAACGACATCGAAAAAGCCAAGGCTTACCCACTGGCCAGCAAGGACGATCAAGGTCGTCTGCGCGTTGGCGCTGCAGTCGGCACCGGTAAAGACACCGGTGACCGCGTAGCTGCCCTGGTCCACGCGGGTGTTGACGTAGTAGTGGTCGACACTGCTCACGGTCACTCCAAAGGCGTGATCGACCGCGTTCGCTGGGTCAAGCAGAACTTCCCTGAAGTGCAGGTCATCGGCGGCAACATCGCCACCGGCGCTGCCGCCAAGGCCCTGGCCGAGGCCGGCGCTGACGCAGTCAAGGTCGGTATCGGTCCTGGCTCGATCTGCACCACCCGTATCGTTGCCGGTGTCGGCGTTCCGCAAATCAGTGCCATCGCCAACGTCGCCGCTGCCCTCGAAGGCACTGGCGTTCCGTTGATCGCCGACGGCGGCATCCGTTTCTCCGGTGACCTGTCCAAGGCCATCGTTGCCGGTGCCTCCTGCGTGATGATGGGCTCGATGTTCGCTGGTACTGAAGAAGCACCGGGCGAGATCGAACTGTTCCAGGGCCGGTCGTACAAGGCTTACCGCGGCATGGGTTCGCTGGGCGCCATGTCCCAGGCTCAAGGTTCCTCCGACCGTTACTTCCAGGACTCCTCGGCAGGCGCCGAGAAACTGGTTCCGGAAGGCATCGAAGGGCGTGTTCCGTACAAGGGCACCCTGAGCGCCATCATCCATCAACTGATGGGCGGCCTGCGTTCTTCCATGGGCTACACCGGTAGCGCCGATATCGAAGAAATGCGCACCAAGCCTGAGTTCGTGCGGATCACCGGCGCCGGCATGGCCGAGTCCCACGTTCACGATGTGCAAATCACCAAAGAAGCGCCAAACTACCGCGTAGGTTGAGGCTTCCAGCAATAAGTTAAGTAACCGGGGCTGTTTTCAGCCCCGAGTTGTTTCTGATTCTCTTCACCGAACTGCATAGACGAGACTGACCACATGGCCCTCGACATTCACGCCCACCGCATCCTGATCCTCGACTTCGGTTCCCAGTACACCCAGCTGATTGCCCGCCGCGTGCGTGAAATCGGCGTGTACTGCGAACTGCATCCGTTCGACATGGACGACGAAGCGATTCGCGAATTCGCTCCAAAAGGCGTCATTCTCGCCGGCGGCCCCGAGTCCGTGCACGTAGCCGACAGCCCGCGCTGCCCGCAAGCGGTGTTTGACCTGGGCGTACCGGTCTTCGGTATCTGCTACGGCATGCAAACCATGGCTGAACAGCTGGGTGGCAAGGTCGAAGGTTCCGAGCTGCGTGAGTTCGGTTATGCCCGCGTTGACGTGGTCGGCAAGAGCCGTCTGCTCGATGGCATCGAAGACCATATCGACGCCGATGGCCTGTTCGGTCTCGACGTGTGGATGAGCCACGGTGACAAGGTCACCAAGATGCCGGAAGACTTCCACATCCTGGCCAGCACCCCGAGCTGCCCGATTGCCGGCATGTTCAACGATGCACGCGGCTACTACGGCGTGCAATTCCACCCGGAAGTGACCCACACCAAGCAGGGTGGTCGCATCCTCTCGCGCTTCATCCTCGATATCTGCGGCTGTGAAGCCCTGTGGACACCTTCGAAGATTGCTGAAGACGCCATCGCCCAGGTCCGCGCCCAGGTTGGCACCGACAACGTATTGCTCGGCTTGTCCGGCGGCGTTGACTCCTCGGTGGTTGCCGCGCTGCTGCACAAGGCCATCGGCGACCAGTTGACCTGCGTGTTCGTCGACAACGGCCTGCTACGCCTGCACGAAGGCGAGCAAGTGATGGCCATGTTCGCCGAGAACATGGGCGTCAAAGTGATTCGCGCCAACGCCGAGGACCAGTTCCTCGACAATCTGGCAGGCGAAAGCGACCCAGAGAAGAAGCGCAAGATCATCGGCCGTACCTTCATCGACGTATTCGATGCCCAGTCGAACAAACTGGACAACATCAAGTACCTCGCCCAAGGCACCATTTACCCGGACGTGATCGAGTCGGCTGGCGCCAAAAGCGGCAAGGCCCACGTGATCAAGTCGCACCACAACGTGGGTGGCTTGCCGGAAGAAATGAACCTCAAGCTGGTTGAACCCCTGCGCGAACTGTTCAAGGACGAAGTCCGTCGTCTGGGCCTGGAACTGGGCCTGCCGTACGACATGGTCTACCGTCACCCGTTCCCGGGCCCGGGTCTGGGCGTGCGGATTCTTGGTGAAGTGAAGAAGGAATACGCCGACCTGCTGCGTCGCGCCGACCACATCTTCATCGAAGAGCTGCGTAAAGCCGACTGGTACCACAAGGTCAGCCAGGCATTCGTGGTGTTCCAGCCGGTGAAATCGGTGGGCGTGGTGGGCGATGGCCGTCGTTACGCCTGGGTCGTGGCCCTGCGTGCCGTGGAAACCATCGACTTCATGACCGCGCGTTGGGCACACCTGCCTTACGAACTGCTGGAAACCGTCAGCGGCCGGATCATCAATGAAATCGAAGGCATCTCCCGCGTCACTTACGACGTGTCGAGCAAGCCGCCGGCGACGATTGAGTGGGAGTGATGTGTCGACTGGCAATGACCAGTAGTCACTAGCAAGAAAGTGGAGGCCCGCATAATGCGCAATGTTATTCACTTAAGGTTCGTTTGATTCATTGTGGCCAGGGAGCAAGCTCCCTCACCACGGATTTATCTTTCCCTTAAGCGAACAGCGTTGCCGCGTAATGCGGGCCTTTTGTGCTCGACAAACTGAGAAACGGTGCCACTCCCCTTATGTTCCAGCGCATTTTGTCCGCTCTGCGCGGTAAGAAAACCAACAAGTCCACAACAGTCTCATCTCAGCACTCTGATGCGACGCAGTCGCCATCGCCCGAGAGTGAACTGGTCACTGTCTACGACGGTTACGGGCGTGAGCTGAAGATCGAACGTAGTGAATGGCGCGATAAAGTCTTCCTGCCCAATCTGCAACAGAAGTGGAGCGATGCCGACGAGCTCTACAACCTGGTTATCTCGGGCTTGAATGACGGCTTTGTCGCCGACTTAATCCCAGCCGCTGCGCAACTCGTCAAGATCGACAGCAATCCCGAGCGCAGCCATGTCGTCCAAGGCATTGTGCAAATGGGGAACGGCCAGCTTGATGCGGCCGAAAACACACTGCGTACGGGAATGGCGAAAGTGGGGGCGACAGGAACCCTTCTGACAAACCTGGCCAAGATATTCACCGAGCGAGGAGAGCAGGCGCTTGCAGATGAAACGCTTTGGCGCGCGATACAAACCGAGCCGAATCAAGAGAATGGCATGCTTTGGTGGGCGGCCATTCAGCGGGAACGAGGGGGCGAGGCAGGCTATCTTGAAGCACTCCGTACTGTAGCGGCGTTACCCGGTAGCTGGCGTGCGCAATTGTGGCTGGCGCGTCATTATTTGGAGCAGCAGGAAGTCGAGCCGGCGCGAGTGCTCTATTCCGAGGTGCTGACCGGAGGGATGTTCGACGGCAGCGCTCTGATGATGATATCGGGCGACTTGGGCAACAACGGCCAAACTCCCTTGATCGTTGAGCTGGTTGGGCCTATCTACGATGAGCACAAACACGACGCGATGGCGGGTCTCAACCTGTTGCGTGCCTATCAGGATCTCGGCAAAGCGGACGAAGGGGAAGCGTTGCTCGCCCGCCTGTATGCGCTCGGCTTCATGCCGATCAAAAGTCAGCTCGACCAGTTTGCGCAAGCTTTCCAGCAAATGCGCAAGCAAGACGCACAAGGGGAACCGGTCGATCCTGAGAACCTGAAGTTCGCGACGTTGGCGATAAGTCAGCCGATCTGGCACTACGGTTTGCGCAACGCCGACTGGCTCTTCGCGCAGAAATCGGGAGCGGCGTCGGAGGTTGGTTTCTTCGCACTTTCCAAAAGCATGGATGGATCAGAGCGTGCCGAAACACAACGAGAGGATGATCTTGGGCGCCTCACGCGTGCTATTCCTCTGTATCTGGCAGAGGCCGTGCATTACTGGAGCGACCATGCAGGCACTTGTTACATCCAGATCGTGGAAGGCGGCGGTCCGGTCCTGACTGGATGCGAAGCCGACGGCAATGCGCTCTTCGATATCGTGCCGCCGACGATGAAGTATTTCATAACCGGCGAGATAGGCTGTTCGGGTGAGGGTGATCAAGTCCAATGGCGGATTTCCCTGAGTCTCTGGAACTGCGCGACCCGTACGAAGCAAGTCGTCGAAAGCGGCAGCGCGGTCCAAGCGGAGCTCGGCGGGCTGGTGCTTGACCTTGAGAAACGCTTGCTTGCTTGCATTGGACTGAAGCGTGAGAAGCCAGTGGATGTGTTCTACCTGCATCCCACGGCCGAAGTCTTGCCGGTGTACCTGGCTGAACTGGGCCAAGCCTTCGTGTTGACGCTGCTTGCGAACGGGCATATGCCTAAGTCCTCAATGTGGGGGGAGCGTGCCATGCTCGACTGGCCGCTCAATATGGCCCTCCATTCGCCCACGGTAGAAGTGGCGAAATTGATGTACATCTCCGGATTGGGCAAAGCCCTGGATTACAAGTCGGACGTATTGGCCGAATACAAAGAACGCAGCCTGCAATTGCTGCGCGAGTTGGAGCAGGCGCACAGCCCTGCATTCCATTTGGCGCCGCTGATATGGAAGACGTTCGATATGCAAGCAGAATTACACGCTTATATTCGGAACTTGCCCGCTGATACAAGCCCGGCGCATAAGGCATGGCTGGAGCGAGTTAGCGAGGCATGAGGTCTTATGATCCGTCAGCTCTTCACATGTAGTTTTCACGGGGACAGTCAAGACGACTGACGGCTCCCGTTGAAAGGGTGCATGTCCGAGGAGAGTTCTATACTCACGGGCGTCCAGTTACGGCGACAGACACGCCGCAATAAGGAGCCTGCTATGAACGACAGCCAAAAACTCGCTGCCTTGCGCATCGTTTTGATCGCCGTGGGCCTGATCGCGTTGTTCGCTATCTGGCCGTTGATGATCCTGTGGCCGTCCGGCTGGACTTGGCACAGTGGGCATTCCGACTATCCGTTGATGATCGTCGGTATCTACGCGACGCTCGGCGTGTTCCTGCTGATGGCGTCTCGCGATCCGATGAAGCATCTGAGTTTGATCTGGTTTACGGTGTGGTCGAGCGTGGTGCACGGCGCGATCATGGCCGTGCAGTCCTTCGGTATCGAGACGGATGGAGCGCGGCATTTAGAACATTTATTCGGCGATGTACCGGCGTTGTTTATCGTCGCGGCGGTGCTGGCGTTCTTCACGCCGCGGGGCGAGAAGGCGTACTTGCTGCCTGATTGACCATGGAATGGATCCATAACGAAATGCCCTGTGGGTAACTTCCACAATTGCTGAAGACGCCATCGCTCAGGTTGGCACCGACAACGTACTGCTCGGCCTGTGCAGACGTTCCAGCCGGTGAAATCGGTTGGCGTTGTCGGCGATGGCCGTCGTTACGCTTGGGTGGTTGCCCTGCGTGCCGTGGAAACCATCGACTTCATGACCGCGCGTTGGGCACACCTGTCTTACGAACTGCTGGAAACTGTTTCCGGCCGGATCATCAACGAAATCGAAGGCATCTCCCGCGTCACTTACGACGTGTCGAGCAAGCCGCCGGCGACGATTGAGTGGGAGTGATCCCGCGCAAGCCTTGATGGTTTGATCGCAAGAAAAAAGGCCCCGTGAACGCGAGTTCACGGGGCCTTTTGCGTTTCAGCGCCGGGCGACGTCGGAGAAGTAGAACTTATCCAGCGTATGCCGCGACTCGGTGTACTCGAACTGCCTGCCATCCTGCAAAAACGTCTGGTTACTGACCACGATCACATGGCTCTGGCCGTCGAGGTCCAGGTGTTGCTGGTCGTCTTTGCTGCGGGGCACTGCTTCGATGGTGCGCTGGGCGTAGGCGATTTGCAGTTGCAGGGTCTGTTCGATGAAGGCGTAGATCGATTGTTCGGCGATGTCACGGGACAAGCCGGGAATCACGTCGCTGACGAAATGGTTGATGTCGAGGATCACGCGTTTGCCGTCGATCCGCCGCACGCGTTTGATCCGCGTGATCAGGCTGCCTTCTGCAGCCTTGATGTGTTCGAGCAGCGGGCCTTCGAGGGGGATTTGTGTGAACTCGACCACCTCGGTGCTGACGTCATTGCCCAGTCGCGGGTAGGTTTCCTGGAAACTGACGATGCCGCCGAGTTGAAACTCGATCGGGTTGGTCGACAGCACGAAGGTGCCTTTGCCGTGGACTTTCTGGGCGAAACCACGCTCCTGCAATTGCTCGATGGCCTTGCGCACGGTGCCGCGACTGGCCTGGTAGCTGTCCATCAGTTCGGTTTCGGACGGCAATCGGGCGCCGCGTTCCAGACGTTCGGTCGTGATACTGGCAAGCAGATCGCTGTAGATCTGGTTGTATTTACTCATGGGGATGGCTCTGTGCCGCGCTGTGCTCAAGGTTTCGAACCTTAAGGGCAGGGTAGGGGTTTGTCCATGCGGGTTTAGGTTTCTTTGACTTTTGAGGTAGGAAATATCGCCGCTTGTCGGGTTCAGGATAAACAAAACCAAACTCGTCTGTACGAGTTGTTGCAATAACTCGTACAGACGAGTACTTTTCGCTTCGGCGTGCTGCCAATAACAAAAAACTACAGCGGAAGAATAAGCATGAGCCACGACTATCCGAATATCGTCACTGAGCTGCTGCACAGCCTCGGTGGCAGCGATAACCTCGAGCAGGCCGCGCATTGCGTCACACGCTTGCGCCTGGCCCTCAAGGACCCGAGCCTGGTTAACAGCGCCACGCTGAACCAGATCGATCTGGTTAAAGGTTCGTTCTATACCGGCGGCCTGTTCCAGGTAGTCATCGGCCCCGGCGAAGTGGAAAAGGTCTACGCCGAGCTGCGTCGACAAACCGGTCTTGCCGTTTCAACCATCGCCGACGTTAAACAGAAAAGCGCCGACAAGATCCACCCGATGCAGCGATTGGTGCGGGTGTTTTCCGACGTGTTCATGCCGATCCTTCCGGCGCTGATCATTGCCGGCCTGCTGATGGGCATCAACAACCTGATTGGCGCCAAGGGCATGTTCATCGAGGGCAAGACCCTGCTGGACGCCTACCCCAAGCTTGACGGGCTCTGGAGCCTGATCAACCTGATGGCCAATACCTCGTTCGTGTTTCTCCCGGCGCTGGTGGGCTGGTCGGCGGCCAAGCGCTTTGGCGGCAGCGAAATCCTTGGCATCGTGCTCGGCCTGATGCTGGTGCACCCGGATCTGCTCAACGCCTGGAACTACGGCAAAGCGGTGGCTGGGCTTGAGGGGCAGAGCCTGCCGTACTTCGACATCCTCGGTATGTTTCAGATCGAGAAGGTTGGGTACCAGGGGCAAATCCTGCCGATCCTGATGGCGGCCTATGTGATGAGCGTCATCGAAAAGTGGCTGCGGGCGCGGGTGCCTAACGCCGTGCAATTGCTGGTGGTGCCGATCACCACCATCGTCGTCACCGGCGTGCTGGCGCTGGCAGTGATTGGCCCGGTGACTCGTCATCTGGGGATTCTCATTACTGAAGGTGTGGTGACCCTGTTCGACCTGGCGCCCATGGTCGGCGGCGCGATTTTCGGCCTGCTCTACGCACCGCTGGTGATCACCGGCATGCACCACATGTTTCTCGCGGTCGATCTGCAATTGATCTCCACCCAAGGTGGCACTTTCATCTGGCCGATGATCGTCATGTCCAACCTCGCCCAGGGCAGCGCCGCACTGGCGGTGTTCTACATGACCCGCAGTGTGCGCGATAAAAGCATGGCCTCGACCTCGGCGATTTCCGCTTACTTCGGCATCACCGAACCGGCCATGTTCGGGGTCAACCTGCGCTACAAGTTTCCGTTCTATGCGGCCCTGATCGGCTCGGCCCTGGGCTGCATCTTCCTGTCGCTGAACAAGGTCCAGGCCTCGGCGATCGGCGTCGGCGGGTTGCCCGGTTTCATCTCGATCATTCCGCAGTTCATTCCGATGTTCGTGGTCGGGATGGTGATTGCCATGGTCGTGCCGTTTGTTCTGACCTGCGGGTTGAGCATGAGGATTGTTCGGCCTGGGTATCGGGTTGCCTGACAGATCGCATTCGCGGGCAAGCCTCGCTCCTACAGGGGGGCGCATTCCAATGTAGGAGCGAGGCTTGCCCGCGAAGAGGCCCCCAAGGCCAGTACAAAACTTACTGAAGGAGTCCCGCCATGCAAGACTGGCAACGTTCGGTGATCTACCAGATCTACCCGAAGAGTTTTCACAGCCACGCCGGCAACCCCACGGGGGATTTGCTCGGCGTCGTGGCCAAGCTCGACTACCTGCACTGGCTGGGTGTCGATTGCCTGTGGATCACGCCGTTCCTGCGTTCGCCCCAGCGCGACAACGGTTACGACATCAGCGATTATTACGCCATCGACCCAAGCTACGGGACGATGGCCGACTGCGAGTTGCTGATCGCCGAGGCCGGCAAGCGCGGGATCAAATTGATGCTCGACATCGTGGTCAACCACACCTCGATCGAACACACCTGGTTTCAGCAGGCCCGCAGCAGCCTCGACAACCCTTACCGCGATTTCTACATCTGGCGCGACCAGCCGAACAACTGGGAATCCAAGTTCGGCGGTTCGGCCTGGGAATACGAAGCCCAGACCGGTCAGTATTACCTGCACTTGTTCGACCATACGCAGGCCGACCTGAATTGGGACAACCCCCAGGTGCGCGCCGAAGTGTTCAAGATGATGCGTTTCTGGCGCGACAAAGGCGTGGGCGGTTTCCGGCTGGACGTGATCAACTTGATATCCAAACCGGCGGACTTTCCGGAGGACAACAGCGACGGTCGGCGCTTCTACACCGACGGCCCGAACGTTCACGAATACCTGCAGCAAATGCACCGTGAAGTGTTCGAAGGCCATGACCTGATCAACGTCGGCGAGATGTCGTCCACCAGCCTGGAACACTGCATTCGCTACTCGCGGCCGGAGTCGAAAGAGCTGTCGATGACCTTCAACTTTCATCACCTGAAAGTTGATTACCCGAACCTGCAAAAGTGGGTTCGTGCCGATTTCGATTTCCTCGCACTCAAGCGCATCCTCTCCGACTGGCAGACCGGCATGCAGGCTGGCGGCGGCTGGAACGCGTTGTTCTGGTGTAACCACGACCAGCCGCGTGTGGTCTCGCGTTTTGGTCACGACGGAGAGCATCGGGTAGTGTCGGCGAAGATGCTCGGCACGGCGCTGCATTTCCTGCAGGGCACGCCGTTCGTGTATCAAGGTGAAGAACTGGGCATGACCAATCCGGGCTTCGATCACATCGATCAGTACCGTGATGTCGAAACCCTGAACATCTTCCGGCTCAAGCGCGAGGCAGGTAGCAGCGACGCCGACAACATGGCGGCGATCATGCAGAAGTCCCGGGATAACGGCCGCACGCCGATGCACTGGAACGCCGAGTCGAACGCTGGTTTCAGCGCGGTCGAACCCTGGATCGGCGTGCCGGCCAACGCGGCGCAAATCAACGTCGCCCACCAACTCGACGACCCGGATTCGGTGCTGCATCACTATCGACAGTTGATTGCGCTGCGTCGCAGTGAAACGTTGATGTCCGACGGCGTGTACCGGCAGTTAATGCCTGAGCACACACAAATCTGGGCTTACGTGCGTGAAGGCCATGGCGAGCGTTTGCTGGTGCTGAACAACTTCTATGGCACGCCGTGCGAAGTCGAGCTGCCGCCAGAAGTGATCAGCGAATCGATGATGCAATCTCTGGTGATCAGCAACTACCCGGACTGCCCGCCGCGCAATCGGCAGGTGTTTCTACGGCCCTATGAGTCGTTCGTTCTGCGCCTGACTGACCACTAAAAAACACTAATTCAAAAAACACGCAGAACGCTGCGCGGGGGAGTTTTGCGCGCCGATTCTGCTGCATCACACAATAAAAATAATGAGGTGGTTCTTGAAAACAACAATAAATCGCAGCCTTGCCGTCGCGAGCGTGTGCCTGGCGTTACCGTTGTCGGCCCAGGCGCTGGAGTTCGCCGGCTACTTGCGTAGCGGTGTCGGCACCTCGGTCAACAGTAGCTCGCAGTCATGTTTTCAATTGCCGGGTGCACAGTCGAAATACCGCTTGGGCAACGAATGCGAACAGTATGCGGAGCTGGAGTTGCGGCAGGATCTGTTCACACTGGACGACGGCTCGGTGCTCAGTGTCGACGGCATGGCCTCGCTGTATAACCAGTACGACCGCAGCCTGACGTTCAACGGTGACAACGGCTCGGTGCGCATGCCGCAGCTGTATGCGCAATGGTCGAACATGCCCAGCCTCAACGGCGGTTCACTGTGGGCCGGTCGGCGTTACTACAAACGGAACGATATCCATATTTCCGACTTCTACTACTGGAACCAGAGCGCCACTGGTGGCGGTATCGAAGATGTACTGATTGGTGATCTGAAGTACAGCTACGCCTTCTCGCGCAAGGACAACCTGTACCAGAAGGACTACATCAACCGTCACGATTTCAACGTCGCCGGCTTCGATACCAACCCTGGCGGTGAGCTGGAATTCGGCCTGAGTTACATCGACAAACCAGGCAGCCGCGACGCTCACCACGGTTGGGCGATTACCACCCAGCATGTGCAGAAAGGCTTTCTGGGTGGCAAGAATAAACTGGCCTTTCAGTACGGCGAAGGCCCCGGCACCGGGTTGGGTTATACCGGTAACGTGAAGCTGGACGACAGCAGTAAAAGCTATCGCGTGGTGGAGTTCTTCGACTGGCAAGTGACGCCGCGTTTCGGCGGACAGGTCGAAGCGGTCTACCAGAAAGACATTCGCCCGGACGGCGCCGACCAGAACTGGATCTCCCTTGGAATTCGCCCGGCGTATGCGATCACCGAGCAGTTCAAACTGGTGACCGAACTGGGCCACGATCAGGTTGAAGCCACGGGCGGGACGCGCAAACTGAGCAAGTTCACCTTCGCCCCGACGTGGTCGCCCAAGGGCCCGGATTTCTGGGCGCGCCCCGAGGTGCGTCTGTATTACACCTATGCCAGCTGGAACGAGGCGGCCAAGCGGGCGGCCAATGAACTGGCGGCGGGTTCGGCGTTGTCCGACACCGGCGCCTTCGGCACGGCGCGACACGGTTCGAACGTCGGATTGCAGGTCGAGTATTGGTGGAAATAATCGCCGCATGACCCCGTAGGAGCTGCCGAAGGCTGCGATCTTTTCTCTTGGGCTCACTTGAATCTCAAGCGGAAGATCAAAAGATCGCAGCCTTCGGCAGCTCCTACCAGGTACCGCGAGATCACAAGCGTCTTTTAAAGAACAAAACAGCAGGTGACGTCATGGCCACACCCCAACAATTGCAACTGCTGGCACCCTTGTCCGGCGTGCTGATGCCGCTGGACCAGGTGCCCGATCAGGTGTTTTCCAGTCGCGTGATCGGCGATGGTCTGTGTATCGATCCGACTTCGCAAACCTTGTGTGCACCGCTGGCCGGTGTGATCAGCAATGTGCAGGTCAGTGGGCATGCCGTCAGCATCACCGATGACAATGGCGTGCAGGTGCTGATGCACATCGGCCTCGATACCGTGAACCTGGCTGGAAAGGGTTTCACCCGATTGGTGGAGGAAGGTCAGCGGGTTGAGGTGGGGCAGGCACTGATCGAGTTCGATGCCGATTACATTGCCTTGCACGCACGCAGTTTGTTGACCTTGATGCTGGTGGTCAGCGGTGAGCCGTTCACCTGGCTGGCGCCCGAAACGGGTGTGGTGGAAAGTGGCCAGCCGCTGCTGAGTCTGAATCCATCCGAAGGGGCGGCCGATGAGGGGATGGCGCAGGAGGGCGAAGCGCTGTTTTCCAAACCTGTGACGCTGCCCAACACCAACGGTTTGCATGCTCGCCCCGCGGCAGTGTTTGCCCAGGCGGCGAAAGGTTTTTCTGCGAGCATTTGCCTGCATCGACAGCAGGACAGCGCGAACGCCAAATCCCTGGTGGCGATCATGGCGTTGCAGACCGCCCATGGGGACGCCCTGCAGGTCAGCGCGGCGGGCGCGGATGCCGAAGTGGCAATCAAGACGCTGGCCGAGTTGTTGGCCGCCGGTTGTGGAGAGGCCGTGACGGTGATGGCAGAGGTTGAGACAGTTGCCGCTGAGGCCTCATCGCTAACGGCGCTGCGCGGCGTCTGTGCATCGCCGGGGGCGGCGTTTGGCCAGGTGGTGCAGATTGCCGAGCAGACTCTCGAGGTCAGTGAATCAGGCGTCAGTCCTCAGGTTGAGCGTGAGCACCTGTCCCGAGCGCTGGCTAAGGCGGTTCTGGCCTTGCAGCAGTTGCGTGACAACGCCACGGGTGACGCTCAGGCAGACATCTTCAAGGCACATCAGGAACTGCTCGAAGACCCAAGCCTGCTGGATCAGGCACTGGCACTGATCGATGCAGGCAAAAGCGCCGGTTTCGCCTGGCGTGCGGCCACCGAGTCGACGGCCACTTTATTCAAAAGCCTGGGTAACGCCTTGCTGGCCGAACGGGCCGCGGATTTGGCCGACGTCGGTCAACGGGTGCTCAAGCTGATTCTCGGCGTAGAGGAGCATGTGCTGGAATTGCCGGAAGAGGCGATTCTGATTGCCGAGCAACTGACGCCCTCCCAAACGGCAGGCCTGGATACGCGCAAGGTGCTGGGGTTCGCCACGGTCGGCGGTGGCGCCACCAGCCACGTGGCGATTCTCGCGCGGGCCTTCGGTTTGCCGGCGATCTGCGGCTTGCCGGTTCAGATCCTGACACTGATCAATGGCACCCGGGTGTTGCTCGATGCCGACAAAGGCGAGTTGCAACTGGACCCTGATCTGGCCGCCATCGAGCAGTTGCAGGCCAATCGTCAGCTGCAAAAGCAACGCCAGCAATACGAGTTGGCGAACGCAGGGCTGGCCGCCTGTACCCGCGATGGGCATCACTTTGAAATCACCGCCAATATCGCTTCGCTGGCCGAAGCCGAACAGGCCATGGCGCTGGGCGGCGAGGGCGTCGGTCTGTTGCGTTCGGAGTTTCTTTATCTGGATCGCAACCATGCGCCGAGCCACGACGAACAGGCCTCCACCTACAGCGCCATCGCTCGTGCGTTGGGGCCAGCGCGCAATCTGGTGGTGCGGACCCTGGATGTCGGCGGTGACAAACCGTTGGCCTACGTGCCGATGGACCGCGAAACCAACCCGTTTTTGGGCATGCGCGGCATTCGTTTGTGTCTGGAGCGTCCGCAACTGTTGCGCGATCAGTTCAAGGCGATCCTGAGCAGCGCCGGGCTGGCTCGCCTGCACATCATGCTGCCAATGGTCACGCAATTGTCGGAACTGCGGCTGGCTCGCCAACTGCTTGAAGAAGAGGCGCTGGCACTGGGCCTGAATGAACTGCCGAAACTGGGGATCATGATTGAAGTACCGGCAGCGGCGCTGATGGCTGATCTGTTTGCGCCCGAAGTGGATTTCTTCTCCATCGGCACCAACGACCTGACCCAGTACACCCTGGCCATGGATCGCGATCACCCACGGCTGGCCAGTCAGGCCGACAGTTTTCATCCGTCGGTGCTGCGCCTGATCGCCACCACCGTGAAAGCCGCCCATGCCCATGGCAAATGGGTCGGGGTGTGCGGCGCCCTGGCTTCGGAAAACCTGGCGGTGCCGTTGTTGCTGGGACTTGGCGTGGATGAACTGTCGGTGAGCGTGCCGTTGATTCCGGCGATCAAAGCGGCGGTTCGCGAAGTGGATCTGCTGGACTGCCAAGCCATCGCCCAGCAAGTCCTGGGGCTGGAAAGTGCCGAGCAGGTACGCGAGGCATTGCGGCGGCACCACGAGGCGACGGTCGATACTTCACTGGTTCTGGAGAACTGAGCATGTTCGAGAAAATGCAGCGGGCGTTCTGGAAAGCGTTGACCCCGGACCTGGTGGTGGACGAGCCGAAAATGGAGACTCAGCCGGTTGGCGGTTTGGCCGCAAATATCGTCGCCGCGCTTGGCGGAGTGGATAACCTCAAGTCGCAACAGCCGGTGGCGTTGACCCGGGTGCGGGTGGAATTGCGGAATGTGGCGCGGATGGATCGACAGGCTTTGGCGACGGCGGGGGTGCCGGGGGTGATGATGCTGGAGGATGGAGTGGTTCATCTGATCGCCGGTCTTCAGCCATAACCGGACCTTTGTGGCGAGGGGGCTTCCCTGTGGCGAGGGAGCTTGCTCCCGCTGGGCTGCTGAGCGGACAATCCTGATTGTCGCCAACTCTACACGGTGATCGTTCCCACGCTCCGCGTAGGAATGCCTCAAGGGACGCTCCGCGTTCCAGCCACACCGCCGCTGTCGAGCCAGACACCGATGTGACGCAGAGCGTCACGGGCTGCATTCCCACGCAGAGCGTGGGAACGATCATTCAGCAACGTTAGTCCGAGGGCCGACCCCGCAACCGTCGTCCAATCACATCCAGCACATCACAGCCATCGCGCAATGGAATGGCGCAGAGCAAGGCAAAGTCACTGAGAATGAAGGATTCGCACTCGACTGAACCGCGCATCGACATGTTCTCAAGCACCTGAGTGACGGCACGAATTCGGTAGTTGGCGGCGTCATACAAAACATCGATCGGCGCGTGGGTATCGACGAACAGGGTGGGCATGTCGGTGCAGTTGCTGGTGAGCGCCATGAAGCGGTTGTCGGGGTGGGGAATTGGATTTTCGTAGGGTGGATCGGGGTGAAGACTTTTCATTTTTAAACCTCTGGTAGAAGTGGAGCTACCATCGGCCTTCCTACAGGCTTGGGTGGCAGCTATACGCGGGGTAGGAATATCGAGACCAGAGAACTCGACCACACCGAAGCGTGCCCGCGCACAGCCGCCGCAACTGATCTTACGGACACACGTTGATGGCCGCAATTCAGGTGTCGACGCCGAAGCGTCCTCTCTAGTCTTGAAGGGTTCCTACACCCCACCACTGAATTTTCAGTGACCACCAGAGACTATCGATTGAAAACATTCCACACCAGTTCATGGAAACCGCCGCAGGTTGAAGGAAACTTCCGATGACCTTGCCCAGAAATTTCGTAACCTGTAAGACCGCCTTCGCGGGCAAGCCTCGCTCCTACAGATCACCACCGTCCTGTAGGAGCGAGGCTTGCCCGCGATTGAGCGCGAAGCGGTCATAAAATCTATCTGCCTCAGAGATAGCAGGCCTTACTGTCGAGTTCTTGTTCGATGCGGGCGACGTGCTCCATCAACGCACCGAACGATAGGAGGCGGGGTTAAAAATCGGTTCGAGCATGAGCAATCCCTCGCGCAGAAAATTGGGCGCGGGGACTTTGCGGGGGAACGATCAGGAAAGAAGTCGGGAAAGGTGGAAATGGATGTAGGGCGATTCGCTGATTGGCGGCGACTAAGTCACGTTCAGCGAAGCGGCCGTAAACCCTGCAATCGCATTGCATTTGATACATCGCACTGGATGGTTTTACGACTGCTTCGCAGCCGAACGGGGGCAAGCCCCCTCGCCACAGGGTTCCATGTCATTCAATTAGCTGAGGTTGAACACACCAGGTGCATTGCCAGCCGTGCTTTGACTGTGACCATCCGCCGCTCTGCCCTTACTGTTTCTCAACCGCAGGTGTATCGTATTCGCCTTTTGCAGGCCCCGTGCCTGGCTGATACGTGAGGTAGTTGAGTTCATGTCCTTTACCCGTCGACAAATACTCGGTGGCTTGGCCGGTCTTGTGGTGGTTGGCGTGGGGGCCGGTGGCGCGTCGCGTTACTGGCTGGGCAAAATGGCCGACGCTGACGCCGGCCACGACTATGAGCTGATCGCCGCACCGCTGGACGTCGAGCTGGTAGCCGGGCACAAGACCCCGGCCTGGGCATTCGGCCCGTCGGCGCCGGGCACTGAGTTGCGCGTGCGTCAGGGCGAATGGCTGCGGGTGCGCTTCATCAATCACCTGCCGGTGGCGACCACTATTCACTGGCACGGCATCCGTCTGCCGCTGGAGATGGACGGCGTGCCGTATGTCTCGCAATTGCCGGTGTTGCCGGGGGAGTACTTCGACTACAAATTCCGCGTGCCCGACGCCGGCAGCTACTGGTATCACCCGCACGTGAACAGCAGCGAAGAGCTCGGTCGTGGATTGGTCGGCCCGCTGATTATCGAAGAGCGCGAGCCCACCGGTTTCAAATACGAAAAAACCTTGAGCCTCAAGAGCTGGCACGTCGATGAAGAGGGCGCTTTTGTAGCGTTCAGCATTCCTCGCGAAGCGGCCCGTGGTGGCACGGCGGGGGGCTTGTCGACCATCAACGGCGTCTCACAAGCGGTGATCGACTTGCCCGCCGGGCAGATCACTCGCGTGCGGTTGCTCAACCTCGACAATACGCTGACATACCGCCTCAACATCCCCGGCGTCGAAGCGCAGATCTACGCGCTGGACGGCAATCCGATTGAACCGCGCCCACTGGGCAAGGAATACTGGTTGGGGCCTGGCATGCGCATTTGTCTGGCGATCAAGGCACCACCGGCCGGTGAGGAACTGTCTCTGCGCAATGGCCCGGTACGCCTGGGCACCTTTCGCTCAGTGGCCAATACCGATGCGCCGACCGCGTGGCCGCCGGCGCTGCCCGCCAACCCGGTGGCCGAACCGGACCTGGCCAATGCCGAGAAACTCAACTTCAATTTTGAATGGGTAGGCTCGGTATCGGTGAATGTCGACAATGGCAAGCCGCCAAGCCTGTGGCAGATCAACGGCAAGGCTTGGGACATCACCGACAAGACCTGTGCCGACCGACCGATTGCCAAGCTCGAGAAGGGCAAAAGCTATATTTTCGAATTGAAAAACATGACTCAGTATCAGCACCCGATCCACCTGCACGGCATGAGCTTCAAAGTCATTGCCTCGAACCGGCACAAGGTTATCCCGTACTTCACCGACACCTACCTGTTGGGCAAGAACGAGCGCGCGCAAGTGGCGCTGGTGGCGGATAACCCTGGGGTCTGGATGTTTCACTGCCATGTGATCGATCATATGGAAACCGGCCTGATGGCCGCCATCGAGGTGGCGTGATGCGTCAGATACGCCCCGCAGCGATTATCGACCGCAGCCGTGATCGTGATTTCATGCGCGAAGCCCTGGCCCTGGCCGCTCAAGGCGCGGCGCTGGGTGAAGTGCCGGTGGGCGCGGTGCTGGTGCAGGACGGTGAAATCATCGGGCGCGGGTTTAATTGCCCGATCAGCGGCAACGACCCCAGTGCACACGCCGAGATGGTCGCGATCCGCGCCGCAGCCCAGGCCGCCAGCAACTATCGTCTGCCGGGCAGTACGCTTTATGTGACGCTAGAGCCGTGCAGCATGTGCGCCGGGCTGATCGTGCACTCGCGAATTGCGCGGGTGGTGTATGGCGCGCTGGAACCCAAGGCCGGGATTGTGCAGAGCCAGGGGCAGTTCTTTGCCCAAGGCTTTTTGAATCACCGGGTGTTGTATGAGGGCGGGGTGTTGGCGGAGGAATGCGGCGCGGTGTTGAGCGAATTCTTCAAGGCCCGAAGAGCCAAGCCAGCAGACTAAACACCGAATTACTGTGGGAGCGAGCCTGCTCGCGATAGCGGACTAACATCCAACATCTTCGTTGGCTGAAAGGCCCTCATCGCGAGCAAGCCCGCTCCCACAGGGGGATCTCCATGGGTAGGGAGATCGGTGTTTTACTTGCGGGCGACGATCACCGCGCGCATCGGCGCCGGCAGCCCTTCGATGGTTTTGCTGTGATCCTGCGGATCAAGGAAATCGCTCAACGACTGATACTTCATCCATTCCGTCCCGCGTTGTTCCTCGACCGTGGTCACGCTCACATCCACGCAACGCACATCGCTGAAGCCTGCGCGGCGCAGCCACAGTTCCAGCGCCGGTACCGATGGCAGGAACCACACGTTACGCATCTGCGCATAACGGTCTTCCGGCACCAGCACCTGCTGTTGATCGCCTTCAATCACCAGCGTCTCCAGCACCAGTTCACCGCCCTTGACCAGGCAATCCTTCAGCGCCAGCAAATGCTCGATCGGTGAGCGGCGGTGATAGAACACGCCCATGGAAAACACTGTGTCGAAGCCTTCCAGATTGGGAGGAAGATCCTCAAAGGGGAACGGCAAGTGCCAGGCATTGGGCTCGGACAGGTAACGCTGCACGGCCTGGAATTGGCAGAAGAACAGCCAGTTGGGGTCGACGCCAATCACGCTGTCGGCCCCGGCACCGAGCATGCGCCACATGTAATAACCGTTGCCGCAACCGACATCGAGGATGCGTTTGCCTTTCAGGTCCAGGTGCGGAGCTACCCGGGACCACTTCCAGTCCGAGCGCCATTCAGTGTCGACATGCACACCGAACAGGTCGAACGGACCTTTGCGCCACGGAGACAAACCCATCAGCGCGGTGCGCATTTGCGCACGGGTTTGGTTGTCGCAATCAGTGTCCAGTTTCAAGCCATTCAACAAATCGACTTCGCTAGGCTGAATCTTCGGCAACGCATCCAGCGCGCTCTGCCAGCGTTCCAGGTCGCCGTGACCTTTTTCCATTTTCTTGTCGAGTTGCGCTTGCAGGGTGTTGGCCCATTCGGCCAGCGGAGTACCGGCCAGACGGCGGGCGAGGGGGGACAGATCAATCATGGCAAGGCAATCAACGAGGCAAAGTTAAGACACTGGAACCACGGCACGACTTTCGAGAACCCGGCGGCCAGCAGGCGTTCGCGGTGTTCTTCGAGGCTGTCGGGCTTCATGACATTTTCGATGGCGCTGCGTTTCTGGGCGATTTCCAGTTCGCTGTAGCCGTTGGCGCGTTTGAAGGCCACGTGCAGGTCGGTGAGCAGCGCGTGTTCTTCGGGGTCGTTGAAGCGCAGCTTCTCCGAGAGGATCAGCGCGCCACCGGGCACCAACGATCGGTGAATGCGCGAGAGCAACGCGGTGCGCTGGTCCGGGGCGATGAATTGCAGCGTGAAGTTCAGCGCCACCACCGAGGCTGGCTGGAACTCGAGGGCAAGGATATCGCCTTCGATCACTTCCACCGGCAGCAACTCCTGGAACATTGAGTCCTGGCCATTGAGGTACTCGCGGCAACGCTCGACCATGGCCGCGGAGTTATCCACAGCGATCACCCGGCAGCCGTCGGTGCGCACGTGACGGCGCAAGGCCTGGGTCACCGCGCCGAGGGACGAGCCCAGGTCGTACAGCACGCTGTTGGGCTGGGCGAACTGAGCGGCGAGCACGCCGAGGTTTTCCACGATGGTCGGATAACCCGGCACCGAGCGCTTGATCATGTCCGGGAACACCCGCACCACGTCCTCGTTAAAGGCGAAGTCAGGCACCTGGGCCAAAGGCTGGGCGAAAAGGCGATCGGATTCTTTGCTCACGGCGGTTCCGGCGGTGTCGGTGGAAAAGGCCGGCATTTTAGCCAAATTGACGGGGGGATGCTTGGGTTGTCTGATAAAGCGTGAGAGATGCTCGGCGAGATCTTCTGTCTAGCTAAGGTAAGGAGCAAAACGTAGAAAGGATATGCTAAATAATGAATGAATGGCCAAGCCAGAAAATTGATGCTTGGCCATTCATGATTTGAAGTGCTATTACATTGGCCGCATCAATACGATAAATGTAGCTGTACCATCGATTTTAAGCTCTTCGTTTTTGTTATTCACACCTTTAAAATTTAATCCGATTTTATAGTGCAATTTGCTTTCGCTGTTTTCGATTGTCTCTACGGTGAATGTCCCGCTCTTAGGTTTATATGCGAAAGATGTGATAAAGCCTGCGACGGTTCCCGTTTCAAAGTAGTACGCGTCAAGAAAGGGAAAGTCTGAATCTGTAACAGAATACGCACCAGGTTTAATGTTTTTATCGAATTGCAGTAAAAAGCCTTTTTTATTTGCTTCTGAGATGTCTTCGGCATTAGCACGAGTGATAAAGCCGATCAACGTACCGCCATCGGTTCCGAATTCGGTGTTTTGGGTATAAAAAGGCACACGCTCCGAAATAGTAGCTTTAACTTCAGAGCTGACGGTGATGACCGGCTCTGCAATGGCCTGCGCCTCCTGCAGACCCGGAACAGAACGCTTATTAAAAATATTCATAAATTGCCTTCCTTGCGTTAAATGGATGGTTGCATATAACCATTCAAATAATAAGTTCGCAGAAGTAAGCATGGATACTGTCATATTTGACAGTTTTTTATGACATTTGGCTATGTTCGTGGTGTTTTTTATGTTTATGGCGAAGCGATTAACTGTCCAGAATCGGATTTTAATCGATGGGTATTTTTTTCGAAAACGCCGATGCCGCAATCCCCCATTGCCCCAACCAGTAGCTGAGAATGATTATGTATGGCGCGGCGGTGAATGGTGATACGAAGCGGTTGATGCCGATTACGCTGTCGGAGAACACAAAGGCCACCGCGCCTGCCGCCGCCAGTAGCGCTGATCGCTTGGGCACACCGGTGCCGAGTCGAGCGAGTGCGCGCCAGAGCATGGCGCTGATCGCAGTACCGTAGACAATCACCGGCACCAGCAGCGGCCCGAGTCCGTTGGAAATCAGAATCCCCAGCAGTACTGCGCCAACACCGAGGGCGAGAACCAGAGGTAACAACGCCAGACGCCGGCAATCGCTGAGATAAGCCTTGAGATATGCCAGGTGTGCAACCAAAAACGCCCCAAGCCCAAACACGAACAAATCTTGCGGCCACGCCAGCAACACGTCGCCGACCAGAGAGAAAATCAAACCCAGGCTGATCCAGCGCCGATAGTCACTGGGCGGTGCATCGTGCAACCAACCGAGCAGGGCCAGCACCGGCAACGGTTTGACCAGCAAGCACAGCAACGCGGCATGCACGCTGAGGCCATAAAGAAAGGTCACCGCGCCCATCAGCGCCAGAATCAGCCAGCCCACGATCAGTTAACCGCGATGGCGCAGTCGAAGGTTTTCACCGCCGGAACTTCTGGTGCCCATGGTTGTGAATAAGTCAGTCGCAAGCGGCCCGTGCCGGTGGCAAAGGCCTGGAAGCGCCAGGTGGAAATGCCCGCGCTGCCGACGATCCCGGCATCTTCCGGGTTGCTGTAAACCTCGGGGCTGAGCGCGCGCAACACGCCACCGGCCGAATCCTGGATCGCCCAGCGGTAACCCGTGGTCGGGTTGCTTGGCAGGGTCAGGATCAGGTTTTGCCCGTTGTTCAGTTGCACCGGGCATTCGCTTTGTTTTTCCACGGTCACGTTGTGTTTCGGTTGCGTGGCGCACGCGCTCAGCAGAGCGAGGGCGAGAGGGATAAACAGGCGGGTGGGGGACATAAGTCAGCGGCTCCGGCATTCACGACGAACGGCGAGCATAACTGAAGATGAGACAAAGTGTGACAGTGCTGGGAATGGGGGGTGTCAGGGCTGACGCCTTCGCGGGCAAGCCTCGCTCCTACAGGGGTGTGTGTCGATCACAAAAAATGCGAACGACACACACACCTGTAGGAGCGAGGCTTGCCCGCGAAAGCAATCGCACAGGCACTACACAACGATCAGAACAATATCTTCGCCACATCCGCAAAGCGCTTGGCAAAGTGCACGGTAATCCCTTCCTTCAGATAATCCGGCAGTTCTTCAAAGCTTCCACGGTTAGGCTCGGGCAGGATCAACTCGAAAATCTTCTGCCGACGCGCCGCGATGACTTTCTCACGCACACCGCCAATCGGCAGGACATGCCCGGTCAGCGTCAGTTCGCCGGTCATGGCCACGCCTTTTTTCGGTGGTTGGTTGCGGGCCAGGGACAGCAGAGCGCTGGCCATGGTCACGCCGGCGCTCGGGCCGTCTTTCGGCGTGGCGCCTTCCGGTACGTGGAGGTGAACGAAGGCTTCGTCGAAGAACGTCGGATCGCCGCCAAATTGCTTCAGATTGGAGCTGACGTAGCTGTAGGCAATTTCTGCCGACTCTTTCATCACTTCCCCCAGTTGCCCGGTGAGTTTGAAGCCACGGTTGAGAGTATGAATGCGCGTGGCTTCAATCGGCAGGGTGGCGCCGCCCATGCTGGTCCAGGCCAGCCCGGTGATCACGCCAATGCCAGACAGCACTTGCTCGTTGCGGAACACCGGCCGGCCGAGTGAGGCTTCCAGGTCTTTCGGGCCGAGCTTGATCACTGCTTTCGGTTCATCGAGCAGCTTCATCACGGCCTTGCGCACCAGTTTGCCGAGGTTTTTTTCCAGCTGCCGCACCCCCGCTTCCCGGGCGTAGCCGTCGATCAAGGCTTTCAATGCGTTGTCGCTGATGCTCAGGCTACCCTTGGACACGCCGGCTTTCTCAAGCTGTTTCGGCCACAGGTGACGCTTGGCGATCGCGACTTTTTCTTCGGTGATGTAACCCGACAGGCGAATCACTTCCATCCGGTCCAGCAACGGGCCGGGAATCGAGTCCAGAGTGTTGGCGGTGCAGACGAACAGTACTTTCGACAGGTCCAGGCGCAAGTCCAGGTAGTGGTCGAGGAATTCGACGTTCTGTTCCGGGTCGAGGGTTTCCAGCAGCGCCGAGGCGGGGTCGCCCTGGTAGCTCTGGCCCATTTTGTCGATCTCGTCGAGCATGATCACCGGGTTCATCACTTCGACGTCTTTCAACGCGTGGACGAGTTTGCCCGGTTGCGCGCCGATGTAGGTGCGGCGGTGGCCCTTGATCTCGGCTTCGTCGCGCATGCCGCCGACGCTGAAGCGATAGAACGGCCGACCGAGGGATTCGGCGATGGATTTACCGACGCTGGTTTTGCCCACACCCGGCGGGCCCACCAGCAACACGATGGAGCCGCTGATCTCGCCCTTATAGGCACCGACCGCGAGGAATTCGAGGATGCGGTCCTTGATGTCATCGAGGCCGGCGTGGTGTTTGTCCAGTATCTTGCGCGCGTGTTTGAGGTCGAGTTTGTCCTCGCCGTACACGCCCCAGGGCACCGACGTCGCCCAGTCGAGGTAGTTGCGGGTCACCGCGTATTCCGGTGAGCCGGTCTCGAGGACCGACAGTTTATTCATTTCCTCTTCGATGCGTTTCTGCGCCTGGGGCGGCAACACCTTGCCCGTCAGACGTTGCTCGAACTGCTCGATGTCGGCGCTGCGGTCGTCTTTGGTCAGGCCCAGCTCTTGCTGGATGACCTTGAGTTGTTCCTTGAGGAAGAACTCGCGCTGATGCTCGCCGATCTTGCGGTTCACTTCGGCGGAGATTTCTTTCTGCAGGCGCGCGACTTCGACTTCCTTGCGCAGCATCGGCAGGACTTTTTCCATGCGCTTGAGCATCGGCACGCAGTCGAGCACTTCTTGCAGCTCGCTGCCAGTGGCCGAGGTCAGGGCGGCGGCGAAGTCGGTCAGCGGTGACGGGTCGTTGGGGCTGAAGCGGTTGAGGTAGTTCTTCAGCTCTTCGCTGTACAAGGGGTTGAGCGGCAGCAGTTCCTTGATCGCGTTGATCAGCGCCATGCCGTAGGCCTTGACCTCATCGGTCGGCTCGGTGGGCTGGTGCGGGTATTCGACTTCCACCAGGTACGGCGGGCGATGGTGTTTGAGCCAGGTTTTGATGCGCACTCGGGTCAGGCCCTGGGCGACGAATTGCAGTTTGCCGTTTTCGCGACTGGCGTGGTGGACTTTGACCAGGGTGCCGTATTCCGGCAGGGCTTTGGTGTCGAAGTGGCGCGGGTCTTCCTGGGGGGTGTCCATGAAGAACAGGGCCAGGGAGTGGTGGTCGGATTGGCTCACCAGTTCGAGGGTTTCGGCCCACGGCTCTTCGTTGACGATCACCGGCAGTACTTGCGCCGGGAAGAAGGGCCGGTTGTGGATGGGGATGATGTAGACCTTGTCCGGCAGGTTCTGGCCAGGCAGGGCGAGGCCTTTGCCGGTGGAGTGGTGTTCGGCGTTGTCTGTTTCGGTGTATTCGCTCGTGTCTTCAGGGAATTCTTGCTGGTCGGTCATGGGGCACCTGCGCAATAGGGTATGGGTCTTAGATGGGGCAGGTGGGGGGTGGTTTCAATGGGCCTGGATATTTCAGCTTGTGTGTTCAGGGTTTTGACAGGTGTTTGGACTTGGCGGCCTTCGGGCCGACCATGTTTTGGTTGGGGGGTGTACATATCCGTTGCTGCGGTAACGGCGGCTTAGGGTTTCGCCCTTACGGCGAGGCACTTTTGGCAAACGCCCGGAATGCCGGCCCAGCCAAAAGTACCCAAAAGGTCTCGCCCCAAGCGTCCGGCCCCTCGCTGAGGCTCGGCGTTCCTTCGCTCCGGTATCCATCTGGGGGCATCGCCCTACGGTTGGCTTCGCTTCAACCTACATGCGATGGGTTCGACTGCGTCGAACGGCGCTGCGCGCCAATCCCCAGATGAACACCGGAACGAGGCCTCCCGAAGGGGCGGGTGGATCAAGATCAAAAGCCAGATCAAGAGCTGCAGGCGAGCTAACGCTCGGCCTGTTGAGTGGTGAGGGGCGGGTGCACGCCGATGGCTTTTTGTAGGAGCGAGGCTTGCCCGCGAAGGCGGCCTGACAGCCGACCAATCTCTCGCAGATGCACACGGTTCAATTGTGGGAGCGAGCCTGCTCGCGATGGCGGCGTGTCAGGCGACATCAATGTTGAATATCAGGCCGTCTTCGCGGGCAAGCCTCGCTCCTACAGGGGATCAGCTGTGTGGCGCAGGTTTTGGTATGGCCAAATAGGCAATGGAAAAGCACCAAGTAAAATTCAAGCCGCGACGCCCGGTCGCTGATTTGCAGCGACCCCCAAAGCCTATCCACCCCACTTCCGAACGACAACCGTCAAAACCTGTCGGAAAGTTCTCAAAAAATCACCACGACTGTAGGACCTGCACGGATATCTCTGACTACCACAATCAACTGTAGGAGCGAGGCTTGCCCGCGAAGACGGTGTGTCAGTCGACATTAATGTCGAATGTAAAATCGCCTTCGCGGGCAAGCCTCGCTCCTACAGGAGTTTTGGGTGTGTGGGGGATTGCATTACTGTCTAGTCCTGAAACAGGTGTAAACCTTATTCAGGACGGGACAGCGCCCACAAAAAAAGGCGACCCCCTCACAGGCGTCGCCTTTCCTTTAACTGCCGCTACCGCTTATTCCGACAGTTTGTACGCAATCACATAGTCACCCTGTTTGGTGCCGAGCGATCCGTGACCACCCGCAACAACGAGCACGTATTGCTTGCCGTCTTTACCGGTGTAGGTCATTGGTGTGGTTTGCGCGCCTGCTGGCAGGCGGCCTTCCCACAGTTGCTTGCCGTTTTTCACATCGTAGGCGCGCAGGTACTGGTCGAGGGTGCCGCTCAGGAAGGCTACGCCACCCGCGGTGGTGAAGGTGCCGCCCAGGCTGGGAACGCCCATGCTCAGAGGGATTGGAACCGGCGAGCTGTCGCGCACTGTGCCGTTCTTGTGCTTCCAGATGGTTTTGTTGGTGGTCAAGTCGACCGCCGCCACGTAACCCCAGGCCGGTGCCTGGCACGGCAGGCCCATTGGCGACAGCAGTGCTTCGAGAATCACACCATAAGGTGCGCCCTTGTTCTCTTGCACACCTTCGGTTTCGCTGATGCGAGGACCTTGCTTGGCGATTTCCGCTGCCGGGATCAGTTTCGATTTGAACGCCATGTAGCTCGGGTTCACGAAAGCAATCTGACGCACCGGGTCAACCGAGATACCGCCCCAGTCGAACACGCCGAAGTTACCGGGATAAACGATCGAGCCTTGCAGCGACGGCGGGGTGAACATGCCGTCGTAACGCAGGGATTTGAAGTCGATCCGGCACAGCATCTGATCGAACGGGGTCACGCCCCACATGTCGCGTTCCTTGAGGGTCGGCGGCACGAAGTTCAGGTCGGACATCGGTTGGGTCGGCGAAGTGTGGTCGCCTTCCACCGCGCCCTGCGGCACCGGAATTTCCTTGATCGGCACGATCGGCTGACCATTGCTGCGGTCCAGCACGTAGATGCTGCCTTGCTTGGTGGACGCGAGTACCGCCGGTTTCACACCGTCTGCGGTTTTCAGGTCCATCAGGGTTGGCTGGCCACCGACGTCCATGTCCCACAGGTCATGGTGGGTGAACTGGAAGTGCCAGCGCACTTTGCCGGTGGCGATGTCCAGCGCGGTCAGGCCGGCGGCGTGCAGTTCCGATTCAGGGGTACGCGCGCCACCGAACTGATCCGGGGTCTGGTTGCCCATCGGCAGGTAAAGCATGCCGAGTTTTTCGTCGACCGCGAACATGGACCACATGTTCGGTGAGTTGCGGGTGTAGGTTTTGCCTTCGGCAATCGGCGTGGTGTCGTCCGGGTTGCCGCTGTCCCAGTTCCACACCAGTTTGCCGGTGTGCACGTCGAACGCGCGGATCACGCCGCTTGGCTCGTCGATGGAAACGTTGTCGGTAACGTGGCCGCCAATCACTACCAGGTCTTTGGTGACCGCCGGTGGCGAGGTGGAGTAGTAACCGCCAGCGGTGAAGCCGCCGATGTTGGCTGTCAGGTCAACCTGGCCACCGTTGCCGAAGTCTTCGCACATTTTGCCGGTGTCGGCGTTCAGGGCGATCAGACGGGTGTCGGCAGTCGGCAGGAAGATCCGGCGCGGGCAGACGCTGGTCACCGGCGCGTTGGCCGTGCCGGTCGGGCTCTGCTCGGAGGCGTAGGCGGCGTCATCGTGATAGGTCACGCCACGGCAGGTCATGTGCGCCCAACCCTTGAAGTTCGCCGCGTTTTGCGTGGAGAGCTTCGGATCGAAACGCCAGATTTCCTTGCCGGTGTCCGGGTCCAGTGCGATCACCTGGCTGTGCGGCGTGCAGACATAAAGCATGCCGTTGGCTTTGAGCGGGGTGTTTTCGGCAGTGGTTTCGCCCGGGTCGTTCGGGCCAGGCAGGTCGCCGGTGCGGTAGGTCCAGGCGGGTACCAGTTTGCTGACGTTCTGCGGCGTGATCTGCGCCAGTGGCGAGTAACGATCGCCATGGGCGCTGCGGCCGTAGGAGTTCCAGTCGCCATCGGGCATGGCCGGAGCGGTGTTGGTCATGCCTGGCACGCTGTCGCGATCCAGTTCGCCCTTGATTTCACCAGGGTTGGTGAACAGGCTGGCCAGCGCGGCGATACCGGCGATGACCACGGCAGCACTCAGCACGCCGGTGCCGACCGGGTTGAACTCGCCGCTACGCAACGGGCGACGAAACCATGGCAGCAGCATGACGATGCCGAGGGTAAAGAGCAGCGCCAGACGTGGCACCAGTTGCCACCAGTCCAGACCGACTTCCCACAGTGCCCAGACCGTACTGGCGAACAGCACCACCGCGTACAGGCTCAGCGCAGCATAACGGTCGGCAAGCAGCAGCCCCCCGGTCAGCATCAGGCCGATACCGGCCAGCAGGTAATACAGCGAGCCGCCAAGCATGCTCAGCTTGATCCCCCCGGCCAGCAAGGCCAGGCCCATTAGTAGAAGCACGATACCGAGCAGGCTCGGCAGCAGACGGCTTCGACTGAAAGCACCATCAGCGCTCATAGTGTGGTTCTCCGTGACGTTTTAAGTAGTCCCGCGCAAGTTCACTGTAGATGACGATCTGGCGCGGGCAGGGTTCATATAAAAAACGGTTGGACGCCGCATTCCCTTGTAGGAGCGAGGCTTGCCCGCGAAGACGGATTAACATTCAACAAAAGATGCTGATTAATAAATCGCCTTCGCGGGCAAGCCTCGCTCCTACAAGGATTTGTGGTGATTCTTAGAACGACGACTGGATTTTGATCCCGCCAATCAGCGCGTCATCGACCTTGTCCACCCCACCGGGGTGGCGGATGTATTGCAGGTTCGGGCGTACGGTCAGCCAGTTCGTGACGTGCACACCGTAATAGAGCTCGCTGCTGTATTCGGTGTCTTGCGGTGGCAGGAACGACGGGTCGTCGAAATCGAAGACGGCGCGGGCCTGATTGGTGGCCTCGGCGTTCTTGCGGTAGGCCGGGTTGACATGGACACGGGCCAGAGCAAAACCGATGTCGTCCCTGGCGCGGGCATCGAACAAGCCTTTGTAGACGACGCCGGCCTGGACATAGTTGTCGATAGCGTTGGTCTTTTTGTCGTGCATCGTGCCGTTGGCAAACACGCTCAGGCCCCGAGAGTGGTCACTGGCGCGGCTGGTCAGCTGCTGCTGCACACGCAGCCACACGCCATGCTTGCTCGATGCGCTGCGGTAAGCCTCGCCACTCAGGGCTGCCGGCTGGCCGTTGCTGTCCTTGTAGACGTCGGTGGCCTTGGCATTGCTGTAGTAGTAACCGGCGCGGTATTCACCTGGCAGGCCATTGAATTTCGGAGTCCAGACCAGTTCCACCGGCAGGATAGCGCCCTGAGTGCCGCTGCCGCTGAGCTTGAAGCCGTTGTCCCGATCCAGATTGGACGGGTTTTGCTCGTAAGCCCCGATTTGCGCGTAGAACTCCGGCGTCAGGTGATATTTGACGCGCATCGCCCACTGGCTGACCGGCCAGTTGTACCAGATGCCGCCGACCCAGTTGCCGACCTGGGAACCGCAGAACGCCAGGTTCTGGAAGTCGCAGGGGAAGCTGTTGAAGTCTTCGCCCTCGCCGAAGCGGCCGACTTTGATATCGAGCTTCTGATCGAAGAATTTCTGCTGATACCACATCTGCGTCAGGCGCCAGGTCTGGCCGCGGCCCCAGACTTCCTGAGCCGAGGTGAAACCGCCGACCCGCGGATCGTTGATCCGGTCGTTGCTGATGTTGTTGCCGTTGCGCTCGGTGATGGTCAGCTGAAATTCAGCGTCGTCCCAGCCAAGAATCTTCTGCAAGTCCAGATGGGTACCAAAGCCAAACTGGTCGCTGTAGCGAGCGGTGCGGTCATGGTCGTAGCCGCCGTGCAGGTTGCTACCCATTTCACCGGTGTAATCGACTTTGAAGTCGTAGCCTTTTTCCGAAAGTTCGGTGCGCGTACCGTTCCAGTCACCGAGCATCCACGGCGAATCGCTATCGAAGGCCGGTGCAGCCTGGGTGCAGGTAGCAAGGCCCAACGCAGTGAACCCGCCAATCAGGTTTAAGGCTTTTCGACTGGCCACAGGGGGTAAGACAGCGCTGTCTCGCGGAGTTTGAAAATCGGGCATAGAGAAGAAATTCTTGGTCTTTTTCTAAAGGGGGTGAACTGAACGCAGCAGGAATGAAGCAGGGGAGAAGCGTTTCAGCTGGACGGGCGTAAGGATAATGTTCTGTTACACATAGAGAAAGAGCTTTTACTGACATGGATCATTTCGGATTTGGTAATAGTTGCTCAAAGACCGGCACCGCAGTACCGGTCGGGCTGTGGGCGGTGTTAACCGGCATGTATCAGAGCGCGATTGATGCACCGTGGTGAGCCGTGGAGATGCACTCGCTGCAAGTGTCGGGTGCATTGCGAAGTGAACGCTCGGCGTCCATGCAACAGCGAGTAATTATCGGCGATCAGCAGGTCGCCGGGTTGCCAGGCGTGAGCGTAAACGAACTGCGGATCGCACAGGCGCCGGTGCAGATCCAAGGCGAACTCGCTGATCTCTGATGCTTCGATACCGTGATACTCCAGCGAGTGACGGTTGAGCACCTGGCGGTTGGTGACGGGCGGTTCGCAGTAGCGCAGCACCCACTCGTGGTCTCGAGGATCATGTACCAACAGGGGCGACCGGACTTCGCCGCCATAGTGAGCGACTTTGTCGATACGGTAGGTCACCTCGATTGCCTGCCATTGCGCGAGTCGCTGTTCGGGCACCTGCCGGATCAGCGCGCGGGTATTAACGAAGGTGGTCTGCCCGCCAGCCTCAGGGCCAGGTGCTTGCAGGCAGTGAAACAGCTGGAATTCCGGGACTGTCGGTACAAAGACGCCGTCCCAGTGCAGGTGCATGTCATGGTGATCGAACACATGATCCTGCGCATCCCGGTGTTCGCGCACTTCAAGTATGTCGCCATACGAGCCTGACTGAATTTCGCCCCATTGCCTGGCGTAGTGCACCAGCGCCGTGGGGGTGTGCAAGTCATGGCTGAAGTCGCGCAGGATTACCAGGTGATGTTGTCTGGCGAGCTCGCGCAATTCGTCGATCGGCAAGCGGGACAAGGATTGCCCGCTGAAAGCCGGTGTGATCGTCAGCCCGAACGGCTGATTGAGTTTTTTTTCGATGCGTCCTTGCATGGAAAGTCTCCTGTGGTTGTGGGTCGTTGCAGGGACTTTAGCCTGCGGCATACAACCAAGTCGAAGACGCAGCTCGGAGGATGTTTTACCGGTTTTTTCCTGCGGGATCTTTTGCGAATGAGCCTGCTTGCACGCAGGAGTTCTCCTACAGTTAACTCAGGATCTGTCCCGGTATTCGAAGAGGCACTTCCACCTGACCACACCCTCGGCTAAGGTGCGCGGCTTCCATTCCTTTCATCGCTCGAAGGCCCGGCATGACCGAACAGAACAACAACCCGCTGCACGGCGTGACGCTGGAACAGATCCTCAACGCCCTGGTTGAACACTATGAATGGTCGGGGCTGGCCGAGCGCATCGATATCCGCTGCTTCAAAAGCGACCCAAGCATCAAGTCGAGCCTGACGTTCCTGCGTAAAACCCCGTGGGCGCGGGAGAAGGTCGAACGCCTGTACGTGAAGCTGATGCGCACCAAGCGCCCACTCTGAACATGGTCATACCCTCGACGCCAGGTTCTGCCGCGAGGCGTCGTTGTGTTGCCGTGGCGGCGATTCTGGGCTGGGCCGGTTTGAGCATTCAGCTGTACCTGATTCTATACTTGCGCTGGAGTGTTGCGGCCAGTCTGCTGGGTGGGCTGGTGAGTTTTTTCAGTTTTTTCACCGTGCTGAGCAATACGCTGGTGGCGGTGGTGCTGACCTGTGAACTGACGTCCCGCGAGTCGGCAGCGCGACGCTGGTTTTTACAGCCGTGGGTGAGCAGTGGAATTGCGGTGAGCATCGCCGTGGTCGGTGTGGCGTACAGCCTGCTGTTGCGCCATTTATGGCATCCCGAAGGCTGGCAATGGCTGGCCGATGAGCTGATGCATGACGTCATGCCGCTGCTGTTTCTGGCTTATTGGTGGTGCTGTGTGCCCAAAGGGACGTTGCGGTTACGGCACATTGCGTTGTGGGTGATCTATCCGCTGGTGTACTTCGGCTTTGCGTTATGGCGCGGGCATCTGCTGGCGGTTTATCCCTATCCGTTCATTGATGTGGACAAGTTGGGTTATCCACAGGTGTTTGTGAATGCAGGGGGATTGTTGGCGGGGTTTGTGCTGATTGCGCTGGTGGTGATTGGGCTGGATCGGTGGCGCACGGACCGGCAGTGAACACTGTGGCGAGGGAGCAAGCTCTTATCAAACAAAAAGCAGGTAACCACAGTGTTGTGGTTATTCCTCGTCGCTGTCATCCAGTCGCCAGTAGCCAACGGCTTTCACGAACTGCTCGTCCAGCCCGTGCTCATCGAGCAATACCCGGCGGATCTGCCGTGAGACCTTGGACTCGGTCGCCACCCACGCATACAGATTGCCATCGGGCACTTTGATCTGTTGCACGGTGGTCAGCAGGTTGTTTTTGCCTCCTTCACGCAACACCCAGATCACATCGACCTGGGCTGCGCTTTCCAGGCGTTGTTGTTCGGCGCCGTTCTCCACTTCCACGATCACCAGCGCACGCCGGTTGGCCGCCAGGCCTTCAAGTCGGCGGGCGATGGCGGGCAGGGCGGTTTCGTCGCCGATCAGCAGGTAGCTGTCGAAGATGTCCGGCACGATCATCGAACCCCGTGGCCCGCCGATGTTCAGGAACTGGCCAGGTTTGGCCTGCTCGGCCCAGGTCGAGGCAGGGCCATCGCCGTGCAGCACGAAGTCGATGTCCAGTTCCAGGGTGTCGAGGTCGTAGCGGCGCGGGGTGTAGTCGCGCATTTCGGGCAACGGGCCGTTGTCCTTGCCGGCGCCCAGCACCAGGTTTTCCAGCGCTGCTTCTTGCTCGGCATTCTGCGGGAACAGCAGTTTTACATGGTCGTCCGTTCCGAGGCTGATGAAGCCTGCCAGCTCAGGGCCACCCAGCGTAATCCTGCGCATGCGCGGCGTCAGGTCGACCACCCGCAGGACTTCCAGGCGACGGCGTTTGATCTCATGCATGACGCGGTGAATGGATTGGGATGGGGATTGCAGGATCACGTCAGTCATTCGGCTTTCTCCTGAACAGGTTGAACAGCGGGGCCATCGACGATGGCCTTGGCGGTGTTGTTGAGCAGGTCGCGCACCCGCAGGATTTCTTCCGGGCTCCAGCGTCCATGGTGCATTTGCAGGGCGTGGCGCAAGTTGTGCACCGCTTCGTGAATTTCGGCCGGGCGATCATGGCCACGCAACGAGCGTTTGCTGACTTCAATGCGCATGCGCACACCGTCCAGGGCAATCGCTTGTTCGCTTAATGACAGACGTCCGGCGTCGGTGATGCTGTAGCGTTTTTTTCCGCCCTCGGCGTCGCCCAGGATCATTTCGCTTTCTTCCAGAAAGGTCAGGGTCGGATAAATCACGCCGGGGCTGGGGCTGTAGGCGCCGTCGAACATGTTTTCAATCTGGCGGATCAGGTCGTAGCCGTGGCATGGCTGTTCGGCGATCAGTGCCAGCAACAGCAATTTCAGGTCACCGGGGGCGAATACCCGTGGGCCGCGTCCACTGCGTTCGCGGCCGGGTCCGGGGCGTTTCTCGAAGCCGTCGCGGCCATCGCCGTGTTCGCGGTGGGGGGAATGATGGTCTCTCATTTTTTGCGTTCTCTCGTCGTGTTTAGATACAACTTAAGATATATCTTAAAAGCTTCGCAAGGCCCCCCGACCAACGGCTGATCACAACGCCAGACGAGAATGTCACTGAAAATGGCGTTTTCGCCGCTCCAGAATCGGCTTTTAAAACGGGCGAACAAGTTGAAATTAGTGTTAACTCTCTAAAGTGACGATTCACACCTTAATTCATTAGCTTTGTAATATCCCTCCTACAGAAGTGGCAGTGTCGTTGTCGGCCTTTATTGCCAGTGTATTGGCTTTATGTAGTCTTGATCTGACAGTCGAACAGCGACTTTAACAATACTTCAGTATTTTTCTTTCCGCGGTCGCGGCACTTTGGCTACACCCTTTGAGGAACTTGCCTGCTTACTTTCCAGATTATTTGGTCGATCATCTTTCGGCGTTGAAAGTTGCACTGGAACATCACTGCTCGTGACGGTTGTGCTCCAGCGAAACTTTCAATACTTAGACCCTTTTTATTTAAAAGACAGGTACTGAAAGATGTTCAAGAAAATCGCGTTTGCTGCTCCTCTGGCTATTCTGGCACTGAGTTCCTCGATGGCGTTTGCGGCCACCGAAGCCAAGCACTCCATCAGCATTGTTGCCCACGTGCCGTCTGACGATTTCTACGCGGTACCGGTCGATGCGGACCTGGTCAACAAGGATCAGGACATGAGCTACAACCCGTCTACCGGCGCGATGAGAACAGTCGACGGGCACTTCGACGTGCTGCACACCGCCGGCAAGGTGCATGCCCGCCTGGAAGGTGTGCCGAAGCTGATTGCCGGTAACAGCACCATCGATCTGAAAGTCGAGCTCAATGGCAAAACGCTGACGACGACTTCGCAAGAAGTTGTTGGCGACACCGAGTCCAACGTCCGCTATCGCGCACCGTTCAAAATCAGCGCGACCGGCGCCAAGCCGGCTGCGGGTGATTACACCGGCGTCGTCATGCTGGTCGTTGAACCTTCCGTCTAAGCAACATCGGCGACGGTAAAACGTTTACTTATTCAAGTAGCGTAACCGGTCGGCAAGCTGTTTCGGTTTGTCGGCCGGGCTTTGACTTCCTTGTAATCAGAGTACTTGTTCATGTTCCCGATGACGCCCATCGCGGCAACGCTTGCGTTGCTGTTATGTAGCAGTGCATTTGCGGCGCCTACTTCCGTTGATCATACGCCTCGAAGTTTGCTGGCCCAGGCCAAGGGCCTGCCAGCGGAGTTCGAAGAGCATTTCTTCGATGTGCCATTGGCGGTGCGGGTCGAGCTCGATCAACAACCCCTCGGCGAGGCGATGATTGTGTTGTCCCGCGATGACCGGGTCACGTTGCTCGAATTCGCCGACACCAGTGACAGCCGCTTCAGTGCGAGCGAACGCGACACCTGGGCCACCATCCTCAAACCCGGCGTTGCGCTGGGCACCTGCACCGGACAATGCCCGGAACAGATGCTGGCGGTGCACTACAACCTGGAAAACTCATTGCTGTCGATCGTCACCGAAAATGCCGAACGCGACAGCGAAGCCAAGCGTTTCTACGACCAGCCCGAAGGTGGCAGCAGCGGCCTGATGGTGCGCAACCAGCTCAATCTCAATGGCGGTCAGGATCAGGACCTCGGCGGGCGTTTCGGCCTGGAGGCCAGCGGCAGCCTGGGCAATTGGAGCCAGACGTTCAACATGCAACTGGCGCGTCTTGGCGGGCCGGACGACAAGACCTATCACGCCGTGCATGAGCTTTACACCCAGCGCGAACTGCAAGGCAGTTTTTTTCGCCTGGGTTACTTCACCCCCAATTCCGAAGGCCTGACCCGTCAGCCGCGCTCGTTCGGCACCAGCCCCGACACCGCCGTGGGCGTGATGTACGGCAGCTCCGACAGCCTGGCGATCGACAGTCCCAAACCCAGCGTTTATCCGATTTATGTCACCGCCAATCGACAGGCCTCGGTGGAGATTTTCCGCGATGGTTTGCTGATCAACACCCAATCGGTGCCGGCCGGTTTGCAGACCCTCGACACCCGGCCATTGCCTGGCGGTATTTACGAGGTAGAAGTGCGCCTGATCGAAGACGGTCAAACCACCTCGACCACCCAGGAACTGATCTACAAACCGAATAACTGGCGCAATCACGATGAGCGCTGGCGCTACAACCTGTTCGCCGGACAGGAAAGCAAACTGCTCAGCAACTGGGATCAACAAAACAGCGGCGATGCCACGGCGGGAGCTGCGATCAACTATCTGTTGCACCCCCGTGTGATCCTCGGGCTGTCGGCACGTCAGGTTCGCAACACGCTGCAGTACGGCAGCTCCATCGACTGGAGCCTGGCCAACAGCATCAACCTGTATGCCAACCTTTATCAGACCGAAAACCACGGCACCGGCGCCGATCTGCAAGCTCTCTACAACTATGGCTCCGGCAGCCTGGTGGTGAGCCACAACCGCAGCTGGCTCGACACCACCAACACCTACGACACGTTGCCCGACGCTACCCGCGTGCGCCAACGCAACGTGTTCACCGGCGAGACCAGCAATTCATCGCTGGCACTGAACCACCGGATCAGCCGCAAAAGTTCGCTCAACGCGCGAGTGTCCCACAGCGATGGCAACGTTGAAGGCGTCGGCGTGGATCTGGGCTGGACACAACGCACCGTGCTGTTCGGCAGCGATGCCAACTGGCGACTGTCGTTGTTCGATCGTCCGGGCAGTTACAGCAGCGGCGACGCGCGCAATCGCGGAGTCGATCTGAGCATCAACATGGCGCTGGGTGGTCCGGGGCAGCAGGTTTCCGGGAGCATCGGCAGCCGTACCGCCCGTGACGGCAGCCGCGACACCAACGCCTCGCTCGGTTATCGCAAAGACCTGCAGGACCACGTCTTGCAGAGCGTCTCGGTGACCGCGCTGACCGACACCTACGGCGTCGGTCTGTCGAGCCTGGCGAACTTTCGCACCGATGCGGTCAATGGCGACGGGTTCATTCAGCGCTCCTCGTTCAACGAAAACTTCACCGGTGGCTTGAACCTGGACAGTACCGTCGTCGTTGGCGGCCAACGCATGGCCCTGACCAGCCAGCATCAGGGGCGAGGTGCCGGGATGATCGTTGACGTCGAGTCGGATATCGACGGCATCGCGTTGCGCGCTGACGACCTCAGCGGTGGCAGCGCGGCACTGCGCCCGGGGCGAAATTTCATTCCGCTGACGGCCTACAGGAACAGCTCGGTGAGCTTCGATTTCGAAGGCAATCACGCGCCAGCGGCCAGCATCGAGCCGGCTCGCACCCGCTATCACCTGAACAAGGGTGGCGTGGAGTACCGCAAGGTGCGGGTGATGAAAACCCTGACCGTGCTCGGACGTCTCGTCGACCCACAAGGCCGGCCGCTCAAGGGCCACCACGTGATCAACCACGCCAGTCGTGGGGTGAGTGAAGTCGATGGCTTCTTCTCGATGGAAATGCACGCCGGCTCACCGACGCTGGAAGTGCGTTACGCCGACCAGTTGCTGTGCCAGTTCCGGCTTGATACGGACAAGCACCGCAGTGAAAACAACGTGTTGATGATCGGCGACCTGCGCTGCTCGCCGGATACGTTGGCGGATGCCGGTTTCAGCACGCAGAAGTCAGGTTGAACGACAGCCGATGCACGGAATTTCGAGGGTTGGATCAGTGATGCATATGTCAGGAGCAACGGGCTCGCTAATGAGCCGCTTCACCCTCCTGGGCGTGTTGATGGTGTTGTTGCCATCATCCGCCGAGGCCGTAACTCAGGAGATCAGGGCGGTGTTCAAACCGGACCCCGCGAATCCTCAATTCAACGAGTTCAAGAACAGGACCCCAATGAGTGGTTTTTGTCTTGATAACCCGAACCAATGCAAGGCTGAAAACCTGTTCAGTCTGCGTTTGCCCATTCAGTCCTATTCGAATGCGACCATTCAGGGCGGCCATAGCAATGAGCGGCAGGGCGCGATGTTCAATATTCCATCGCAGTGGGAGACGATTACCGTGACTCATCCGACTGCCCCGCCGCAGGTCGTGAAATTTCGCGTTGCTGGTATGGGTGTGTCTTACAGGCTACCGCTGCCAGCGCCAGAGCTGACGAACGGGGCAGGGCACGATTATCTTTTTGCAGGGGGGATCTGGGCTTATGCCGGCCCCCCCTGTACTGGCTTGCTGGGCGCGGGCAACGACATCGGGTTCAACAGTTTCTGGAGGCATCCGATCAATGCGGGCGTCTGCGCCAAGCGAGCGATGTTCGACATTCCCCAGCCCTTCAAGTACGAAACGTTCGACTTTACCTATGAGCTCATTACCCCTGACCCCCTGGCAATGGTCTCGGGTCAATACACCGGGCAGCACGTGTTTCGAGTGGGGCCGAATCAGGCATTTGACCTGGGTGATGTCATGGTCCCGAATGATGACCTCATCGTTCTGGATTTCCACCTCGACGTCGAGCATGAGCTCAAAGTCGATATCCCCCCCGGTGGCAACATAATCCAGTTGCTGCCGGCCGGTGGCTGGCAAAGCTGGCTGGCGGCAGGGCGGCGCCCGGTGAAGTTGTTCCGTGACCAGACTTTCAATATCTCCGCCTCATCGCGTTTCAAGATTGAGCTGCGATGTGGTGTCAGCATAGATGAGAGGACCGAATGTGCGCTTGATAATCCTGACGAGAACCGTCGAGTCCCGGTGTTCGTCAGCGTCAGCCTGCCTGCCGGCTTGACCGACCTCTCCGGGCAACCGGTCCGGCACCAGCGATTGCGGCCGGGGCCGGAGAATGCCCTGCAGTTCAAACCCGGTTTTTATGTGGATCGGGCACCTGGCACTTTGCATTTCGAGATCCCGGCAGATCGGATGGAAGGGATGTTGCGGCCTGGCATGGCAAGCCGCTATTCCAGCCCTGTTTTTGTGATCTGGGATTCGGAAATCTGACGGGCTGCGCATCGAAAAATCGAGCCAGCACTGTGTTCAATGTCGTGGGGTTTTAAGGTTATGAAACGTCTGTTGCTAATGGTGGGTTTGAGCGGGTTTTCCCTGGGGCTTCAAGCCGGCCCGCAAATCAACGTCGGAACGGTGTACGACTATCTGGATGGCGATAAAAGCACCTATCTCAAGCGCGTGTTCAACAGTGGCGACAGCACAGCGTTCGTCAAGGTCAACATTCTGGAAATCGTCTATGACGCCGAGGGCACCCCTAACGAAGTGCCGGTCAAAAGCGACCCGGGCGCGACATCGCGCGACGGGCTGATGGCCAGTCCGGCGCGCCTGATCATTCCGGCCAACGGTATGCAGGGCACACGCCTGTTGTTCATGGGCGGGCGCGACACCGAGCGCTATTTTCGCGTGCGCTTCATCCCGGTGGTGCCGGAAAAGGAAGACGAATTCGCGGTGTCCAGCGATGAGCGTGAGGACTACAAAAAGAATCTGTCGGCCGGCGTCAACGTCATGACCGGGTTCGGCACGGTGTTCTTCGTCAGGCCGAACAACAGTCGCTACGACAGCCAGATCGAGAATGGCGCGAGCACCTACCGCATTCGCAACAACGGCAATACGTCTGTGGTCGTCGATGAGTTTCGCAACTGCTCGATCAAGCAGGAAAACCAATGCGAGCCCACCACCAAGCACCACATCCGTGCTGGAAAAGAGTTCGCGTTCGACAAACAGCCCGGTCGTGAATACCGCTTCAACCTGGTCGAGGGCGCTTCGAAAAAGACCCTGCACATTGCCAGCCAGTAACCACCGGCACACGCGAGTGGCTGCCGTTGCTCGTCGCTTTTTTTGACGTAACAGGTACCTGAAATGATCAAGCTATCGGCCATCGCCTTGTGGGCAGGCGTCACGGCACTGATGAGTTCCCTGGCGTTCGCCGCACGGGAAGAGCACAGATTCGAAGTCTCGGTGGATATTCCGACCTTGGGTTTTTACGTGATTCCGGCCGAGTCGAACTGGATTCATCTCGAGCAGACATTGCCGTGGAACATCCACACCTCAACGCTGGAAGGGCTGCGCAAGAACTTTGACGTCAAGCACGACAGCAGCGCCATCCACGCGCGGCTGGACAGCGAGCCCTACCTGTCCAACGGCCGCGACGATCAGAACATCTACCTGCTTGTCAGCTTCAACGGCAAGGAATTGAGCCATGACCCACAGCCCCGTGAAGTGCTGTCGCGTGCTCAGGCTGTTGCCGGCGGGCGTTTTCCCCTGCACATCCAGCCGAAAGTGCCAGCAGGTGGGTACAAGCCGGGTCGTTACTACGGGAATGTGCAATTGGTCTTCAGTGCCGCGGCACCGTGAACCCGATTATTGGAGTCAGGGATAGATGAAGCTTACACGTTGGTTATGCAGCGCCTGCGTGGCGTGGACGATTGCGGCGCCGGTCCGGGCCGAACAGGTGGAAATCACTGCATTGTTCAAACCGGATTCGGCACGCCCGCAAATGAACAAGTTCGAGAACACCACGCCGCTCAGCGGTTACTGCGCCAATTACCCCGGGCAGTGCGAAGAGAATCAGACATTCAGTTTGCAGGTGCCGATTCAATTTGATTCGCGCGCGCCCATTCGCGCCAACCATGCCTCGCCTCGACAGGGGGCGATGTTGAAAGTCCCGGCGCAATGGCGAGAGCTGACGGTCAATCACGAAACCACCCGCGAACCGGAAACGGTGAAGGTTCGGATCGTAGGTATTGGCTCCCGGTATGTGACTGAGGATGTCATGCAATTGGTGGGTGGTGCCGAAGACTACCGGGTTGCCCACAATCTTTTATGGGGATTGAGTTGGGTATATAGCCCTGCGCCCTGTCTTTACAGCGGTGTCGGCTGGTTTATTCATAACGCCTACAGTTTTTTCTGGAAAACACCGGAACAAGCGGTGTGCGCAAAACAGGCAAAATTCGATATCCCATGGCTGCGCCTGGATTACCTCGACTTTGCTTATGAACTGACAACGCCTAATCCCTTGGGCATGTCTTCGGGGAATTACCTTGGTTCGCTGACTTACACCGTCGGCCCGAACGGTGACTTCGATTTTGGTGACGTCATGTTGCCGAGCAGTTCCACCTTGACCCTGAACTTCAACCTCGACGTTCAACACACGCTCAAGGTTGATATTCCGCCGGGTGGAGAAAAAGTCCAATTGGTGCCGGCGGGCGGTTGGCAAAGCTGGCTGCAAGCCGGCCGTCGGCCAGTGAGCCTGTTTCGCGACCAGACGTTCAATATCTCGGCGTCATCGCGGTTCAAGATGCAGATGGAGTGTCAGTTCGGTGGTTTCCCTTACGAATGCATGTTGAATGATCCCGTCTCCAAGCGATCAGTCGAGCTACAGGTCAGTGTCAGTTTGCCCAATGGTCTGACGGATATGTCCGGGCAACCGGTCAAGCGGCGCCAATTGCGCACCGGACAAAACAGCGCGCAACAATTTCAGCCCGGTTTCTATGTCGATCGAGCGCCGGGAACTCTGCATTTTGAAGTTGCGCAACAGCAGATGGAATTCATGTTGCAGCCTGGTGTAGCCAGCCGTTACTCCGGCAATGTGACGGTGATCTGGGATTCCGAGGTTTAAGGCCTGATTTTGTCTGCAAGCCTGCCGGCATTTCTGCCGTCAGGCTGCAATGGGCTGGTTTACTGGCCGGCGCGCTCCAGCGCCGCACGGGTCAATCGCCTCGACAGTTCTTTTTCATCGTCACCCAAGTCGACAAGCAGCCTGTTGAAGGTCGCCTCGCTGATGGGTTCATCGGCAAAGACCACCGTTTCCGGCACCGATAAAGCATTCGCAAGATCCCTTAGCCGGTTGCGCAGAGCGGCGCGTTCAAGATCCGACAGTTGCGTTGACTCGACCCATTCACGCTGGGTGGATCGCAGGACCTCAAGCACCTCGTACTTGGCCAGATGCTGTTGTTTGTTCGTTTCCAGCCGCACCGGATACCGCTCGCCCAGGTAGTTTACCCAGAAGTCCTGTTCGAGCATCTTGTTCACCAACCCATCGCCTTCACCCAGTGCCAATACCGTGTCGTAGGCTTGATCGATCATTGCGTCGGTGACACCGGACACTGGCCGATACAGCATGCCTTCGGATTGCCAGGGCAGGCCGAGGCGTTTCGCCAGTCCGGTCTGGTAGGCCAGATAGACTTCAACATCATCAGGGTCGCCTCCACGGCTGGCGACATCGGCCCTGGCAATCTCGTTCACGTGGTCCAGCCGCGCCGCGCCTTTGGCCAGGGTCACCAGCTTGCGTTCAAGCTCTGCCGGTTCGATGGAGTAGGTATAGGCTTCGTAAGCGAGCACGTTGATGCCCATGTGGTTGAACAACTGCGCGCCGGCATCGGCGCAGTCCACCGGTGCGACCACCATGGTGAACAGTTTTTCCCGCAATCGGCTGTCGACATGCACCGCATCGAGCATGCGCCAGACGCGCTGCATCAGTTGATCCCTGATCGCTCCGCCGGCGCGGTAATCGGCAAAGTCACGCACACTGAGCAAGGTCGCCATGAACGGTTGGGCGGCAGGTTCGTCCACCAGTTCCGACCAAGGGGTTTCCCGGTCGAGCCCCCAGCCTGGCACATCGCCCCAATAGTCGGCGCCAAACATCGAGACGATCGATCTGTTTTGCGATGGGCCGGGGGGAATGACGGGTTCCGGTGGCAACGCCATCGAACGGCGGTGTGCCTGGTAGCGCACCTGGTTGAGCTCCGACAGGCTGACGACGTCCAGTCGCGTCCGGGCCACCAGCCACTGCGCATCGGAACCTGTCACAACCTCAGGGATATGTGTGAGGGGATTACCGCGCAGGTCGAGAAGGAAACCCCGTGGCCGAGGTCTGGCCAGCGTGCCTTCGGGCCAGGTGTCCAGCCCGGTATTTTTCAGGATGACGACCTTGAGACGGGGCATGCGCGAAAGGTTGGGTGACAGGCCCAGCGGGTTGTTTTCCAGTCTCAGGACTTCCAGGTACGTCAGGCTGCGCAACCGCTCGACGGCCGCGGTATCCAGCACGATGTGATTGTCGCTGAGCCGCAGGCGTTCGAGGCGGCGCAACGTGGTGCCGATGCGGTTGGGCAGGCGTGTCAGCTCGCAGCCCTTGGCGCTGAGTTCCACCAGGTGCGGGAAGTCCTTGAGCAGACCGTTCGAGTCACTGGAAAAGCGCGTGTTGTCGAGTTTGAGTACGGTGACCTTGTCGAGGAATTTTTTCAGCTCGGGGCGCTTCGCCCACCAGGTTTCCAGATCCAGGGGCAGCATTTCCCGAGAGAGGTCGAGGGCATAGGAAGACGGATCGGCGCGGTTGCCCAGTTCTGCGTTCTTGCGTTCGAAACAGTCGAACAGACGTTCGTAGATATGCAGCCCGCCGCCGTCGCGGAACACCTGACTGCCCGGCCCCCAGCTTTCCGGTTGCTGATAGCGCCAGCGATGGACGATCACCCGCAGTTCATCAAGCTCGTTTTCATGCCTTTCGATGGCTTTGAGGGGCTCGCCCTGTTCGGTCAGGGCATCGGCAAACGCGTCGACCTCACGAGGGCTGAAATGCGGATGCAAGTCCTGAATACGCTCCTGCAGGGTGGCGGCGTCTTTGCTCAGACCTCCCCCGCGCACCAGCAACAGCGTGTCGTGCTGGACAACCGATCGTATGGGGGCACTGGCCAATACGGTGCGGCGTTCGCTCGGAGCCGTGGTCTTGGTGATGATCCACTGCTTGAACTGTTCTGCTTCGGTCGGACGATAGCCCAGGACACTGCGACCATTGTCGTCCATGGCGTGAAGGATAGCTTCATATAGACCGCTCGCTTCATGGATCGGCTGGTTTTCGCCATCGCGCACCAGATAGCGCTCGGACGCGATACGCACCAGCACCCGGATCCGTTCGGCCGACTCGGCACCGGCACTGCAACGTAACTCGCCATCGAACGTCCCCTCGCGGATTTCGATACGCAACGCACCGAAGGTATCGCTGTAGTGACGCAAGGCACCGAGGATCAGGCGTTCGCTGTCGATGTTGCTCAGTGCTTCGCGCTGCAAGCCCTGGGCAGCCCTGACGGACTGCAACTCAAACTGCAGCTCGCGGGCGGTTGTTCTCAAACGCAAAGGCAAACGGCGACGCTGCGCGATCTGCTGCAGTTCCATGGGCCTGGCCTGGGCAATCACCCTCTCTGCGAGGATGGGCGTTAGCTGCGGGCAGTCAACCAACACCTGACTGACTTCAGGGGAGAGCGGTGTCGCCGCATCGTCCGGCGTGGTGCCCAGGTGCACCAGGGTATCGGTCAGCAACGGTGGCGGCGGTGCGTTTTCCACATGCATGCGTCGCAGGATGTTTTCGTCGGTGCCGGTGAGCTGGCGAATCTGCTCCAGCTGCGCATCGCTGAAGCCATCGGTGCTATGCCCGATCCGTCGCATCAGTTGCGTACCTTCCCACTGGCGCGGGTTTTCCGTTTCGCAGACCCAGGCACCACGGGCATTGTGATCGAGGGTGGGCGCATAGGCTTCGGGCCGTCGCGGGTGGCGGATACGATGCTGACCGGTGGCCGGATCCTTCACCACTTCGAACAGGTGCTGATCCAGTTGCAGCAACTGCTTGTCGCCCACCGGATGCAGCCCATGGGCGTCGGGCCGGGTCTGTGCTGGCAGCGCCTGTTTTGGCAATCGGTAAGGTGTGAGATCAGGATTCCACAGCCGCGTCTGGCCATCCGCCAATTGCACCGGTTTCAACCCTTCTACAAACGATGAGAGCTTCATCCCGGCGACGTGGCCGAGGGTTGCACCGGCGGCGAAGGCGCCGAGCTGGACAATGCTTTCCAGCACGCCGATGGCTTGTTCCCCAGCCTCGGCCAAATGACCTTCGGCCAGCTCCACTACGCCTTCGAATACGCCGTCGAGCAGTTGATACGCCGTATAGGCCAGCATCAACTCGCCCAGAAAAGGGACAAGCGGTGTCGCCACCAGCAGTGCCACGTTGAGGATGTCCGAGAGCATTTTTTCCAGATTGTCCCACCAGGCCCAACGTGCCATGCGGTCGGCGTACTCGGTGGAAATCGCGATTTCTCGGGCGTCATTGAGGATCTTGTTCAGTTTTTGCCGGTAGAAGTAGCCCCATAGATCACCGGTGAAGCGCGTCTCGCGATCCTCCTGAATCTTCGACAGGGTGAACTGTAGGTTGGGGTTATCCACTGGCGTTTCACGCCAACTCGGCAGGTTGGAACCCGGCGCGGCGGGCTGCCATTTGACTTTACCCAGACGGTCATTCAATCCGGCAAAAAAATGCCCCCGTTGTTGATGGTTCACGAACGGGCTGAAAAACCGTTGATAGCTTGTGGCAGAGGCACCATCGCGTAGCTGCCGCGTCAGTTCAGCCATAAATTCGAGCGACGACGGGTATTGCTTGAGCGGGTGTTCCGGGTCATGGGGAACGTAAGCGATCACCGGGACAGGGCCGGTGGCGGTGGAGACATCGGCGCAGATCAGGACAATGCCGATCAGGCGCGCATCCATCATCGCCAGGTTGTAATAGCTGATGGCCTGGCCGTTCCAGCGCAGATTTCTGCGGTCATCGAGCATGCCCTGCACCACGTCATAGGCGTCCTGGCCGATGTCGTTTTTCATCAGGGCCATTTGCGCCGCGACATTGAGCGCGCTCTTCTGGCTGAGAATGACTTTGTGGCGCAAGACATTGCTGGCCACTTTATTTGTCGACAGTAAAAATTCGTTCAAGTGTTGTTCGTATCGAGCACCGATGTTCAGTTCGCGACACAGTGACTTGAACTGATCGATGCTCATTTTGTGCTTAAGCTGTTTTATCGCGAAATGACCCCGGGCGTCGGGGCGGGTAATGAATTCGGAATCGGCTGTGAATGTTTCGTTGGCCGAAAAGTTGTGCAGCGCCGCATCCAGCAAGGAAACGGTTCGGCTCTGAGTGCCGGATGCAAAGTCATGCACCCACCACGACGTGTTCACCGGTGCATACAGCCGCAGCCAGATTTGCTCGACGTCATCGTCTACACCGAAGCGTTGTTTCAGAACCTGTTGCAGTAAGGGTTTGGCAAAGGCGTAGACATCTTGCAGGTTGCTCAGTGCTTGCTCGACGCTGTTTTGCGCGTTCCAGTTGAGCTTGAGGTCATTCCTCAAGCTTCGGTGGGCAGCGACCGAAGCGCTCTTGTGCCAGTCGGGAATCGTCAGTCTGACGTTCTTCAGCGCTTGGACTTGTGGCGCTGAAGCGTTCAGCAGCCAGGAAGGGATGGCTTTCTTGATCAACTCATAGTGCGTGCTTTTGGCGGAGAGAGCGATTGAGGCCTGATCTGGTGGTAGAAGTGTCGGGGGGAAATTGGGCATTGCTTGATCGTCCATTGATCAATAGTGGAGCGACCAGACTAGGTAAGCAGCTTGCCCAAAAAAAGCTCAAATATACGTTCGAAATTGCGCCGGCTTCGACTCAAACCTCTCAAAATTGAAGAGTGAAAAATACATAGATACCGCCACGCCGGGCAGGTCTGTTGACCCACGGCTTAGCGTCCAGCCGTTGTCACTGCTCCTTGGCACAGGGTTCCCGGTAGCAGATAAGGCGACAGAATCGGCGCCATGCCCTTGAGCACTTGCACCGGTAACGCCGAGGTGAACTTGAAGTTCTCAGCCGTGCGCCCTGGAACATAGGCGGTGAGGGTGCCGAAATGCCGGTCACCAATGTAGAACACGAAGGTCGCGGTACGGTTGATCGATTTCGAGCTGAGAATCCGCCCGCCGGAACCGATGGCTTCAATGCGGTTGTCGCCGGTACCGGTTTTGCCGCCCATGGCCAACGGGCTACCGTCAGCCCGTTTGAAACTGCCCGCCACACGTTTGGCGGTGCCGGCGTCCACCACTTGTGAGAGGGCTTCGCGCATCGCGGCTGCCACCTCGGAAGGCATCACTCGTTTGCCGACCACCGGATTGTTGATCAGGCGGGTTTCATAGGGCGTATCTGCCGCAAAGTGCAGGCTGTCGATACGTAGCGTCGGCATGCGCACACCGTCGTTGAGGATAGTGCCGATCAGCTCCGCCAATGCCGCCGGGCGGTCGCCGGAGCTACCGATGGCGGTGGCCAGCGAGGGCACCAGATGATCGAACGGATAGCCGACTTTCTGCCAGCGCTGGTGAATGTCGAGGAACGCCTCGATCTCCAGCATGGTGCGGATTCGGCTGTCGCGGGCACCCTTGTGTCGGCTCTTGAACAGCCAGCTATAGACTTCCTGACGCTCGAACTGGCTGGCTTTGACGATCTGGCTGAACTTGGCGTCGGGGTTGTTCAGCAAGTAGCCGATCAACCACAGATCCAGCGGGTGAACCTTGGCGATGAAGCCCTGGTCTGGCAGGTCATAACTGCCAGGGCCATAACTCAGGTAGAGGCGTTCAAGGCGTTCGTCGGTCAGTTTTTCATTGAGCTTGGCGCCTTTGAGGTGCGAGCGTACGAAGGTGTTGAAGCTTGCCTGGTCAGCCTGGGGGAATAGATAACGATGCACGGCGGCCATGCGAATCGGGGTTGGGCGCATGCCGTCGAGAAAGGTCTCGAGCCGCGCCTGGGTGTCCTTGTTGCGGTATTTCTTCCAGAACTTCAGCAGGAACGAGGTGCCTTCTCTGTCGGCGAATGAGGCCAGGTATTCCTGACGCCGAGGGTCGCGATCGTCCTTGAGCAATTCTGCGCTGTTGTTGGGACCGGAATAGGTGGTGTAGCGCACCAGGTCGCGCATCAGGCGAATGAACGGCAGGTTGATCGACTCACGAATGGCATCCCGCAGGGTCGGTATGCGGCCGTTGTCTTCCTTGCGAAAGTTATTGAATGTGTGCAGCCCGCCACCCGTGAAAAAGGCCTCGCCAGGGCTGGCGGAGTATTTGCGATCCAGCGCGGCACTCAGCATGTTCGGCAAGTTGTGGTCTTTGTTCTGCATCAGGTAATCGACGGCCCAGAGGCTCAGACGGTCCTGGTCCGGGACTTCGACTTTTTTCAATTCAGGGACGCTCATCGCTGCGTACTTATCGTGCAGTTCGGCGATGATTTGCAGGTAAGTGGTGAGCACGCGCATTTTTGCGGTGGAGCCCAGTTCCAGCTTGCTGCCTTCATTGATGTCGAACGGCTGGTCGGTGCTGTCGGTCTGCACCCGCACTCGTGAGCCGTCCGGAGTCAGTTCGAACAGGGTGAAGCTGTAGCGCACCTGCGCGGTGCTGGTGGGGGTGAGCAGACGTTCGCCAATCAGGCCGATTTCCGCTGCATAAGTTGGGTCGGCCAGATGCTTGAGGTACGCCGTGGCCTGGGTTTGCAACTCGCCTTGCAGCGTACTGGTGGCTGACAGGTCGAGACGGTCGAGGTCATACAGCGGACGGTTGAGCAACCCGCCCAGACGGCTGCGCGCCACACTGATGCCTTTGTTGGTTTCGATGGGCTGAATGGTGGGCTGGGTGGCCCAGTCGCGGTAAGTCACTTTACTGGCCAATGCTGCTGCCGCGAGTGGCGCATCGATCACGCCATTCTGCGCCAGCAGGCGAATATGGCTGTCAGTGAGACTGGCCAATTCATCACGGCCCTTGGTCAAGTAATGGGAAGGGCGACGCTGAGCGATCATCAGTGACAGCATTTCACGCAGGGCCAGGCCTTTTTCCGACAGACTTTTCGAATCGGAATCAGTGCTGGCCAGCCGTTCGTTGGCCTGGTTGAAATCGGCGCCGTACCAGACGCGCAAACCTTCGGCCATGCCATGCACTTCACCGTGCCCCGGGACTGCCGACAGCGGAACACTGTTGAGGTAGTCACGAATCACATTTTGCCGGGCCTGGAGGGTTTCCGGGCCCGCCTGATAGGCCCGCACGCTGGCGGAAATCATTTGCCGGATCTTTTCCGCACCCGACATCGTCAAGCCATCGGGCGAGTGTCGATATTTCTCCAGCTGCGTTGCCAGCGTACTGCCGCCCGCCGACTGACCGGGCAGGCGCAATAACTTGGCCACCTGGGACCACGCCGCCATGCCGAACCGTGGCCAGTCCACGGCGGGGTTGGCCAAAGGCTGACGGGGGTCGAGCAAAAAGCGGTTTTCGATGAAGAGCAAACTGCTGACCACTACCGGAGGGATCGTCGCAAAGCTCGAATAGAGTTGTTGTGGATATTTGTACTGGTACAGCGGTGCCGCACGGCAATCGGTGATCGACAGCCCAGCCTGGATTTTTTCTGCATAGGGCACGAAAAAGCCCTTGTCGCTGTACTTCATCAGCGCCGGGGAAAAGCGGGTTTGTGCTGACACCACGTAATCACGCTTTAGCAGGCGCGGCAGAAACTCATCCAGGGCGCTGTAACCCAACCGCTGATCGAACGGGCCTGCGCCAGGATAGCGAATCGCATCGCTGGGGCCAGGTTGCAGCTCGTATTTCAGCGAGGCGGCATATTTGCTGATTTCCCGGGCCTGAAACTTGGAGGTGCGCATTTCCTTGGCCGCGGCGAGACCCAGGACAATCAGGATAATCAGCAGCAGCAACCAGAACGCCCCCCAGCCGTGCCGGGAGCGACGGGGTTTTTCAGGTAAAGGCGCTTCATCCACTCTTTCAGTCGGAACCACAGTTTCACTCGAATCGGTTTGCCACAAAGCGCCCATAGTCGACTGATCCATTCACGCAGATTGATCGGACTTGTTAGAAGCTTAGACGGTGGTTGGCGTTGGTGAAAAAATTGTGAATAACCAAATATCGGGTACGCACCATTCCTTGTGGCGAGAGAGCTTGCTGTGGCAAGGGGGCTTGCGATGGTTAGGGGCTTGCTGTGGCAAGGGGGGCTGTTGTGGCCAGGGGGCTTGCCCCCTCGCCACAACAGCTGCCTCACCCACAGGGGGAGTGGATGTCGTCTGAAATAGCTGAGCTAGACGCATCAAAGCACTAAATGCTGTCTGGATAGGGGCATGACGATGCACCATTGCTGTGCAATACTCGGCGCCGTTTCAGTGGCGAATAATCCTACATAAGTCAGGTAATGCCCCTCCGAAAACCGCGCTTTTGCCGAGAGTTATGGCTGAATGTTGTGGTTTATAGAGTGAAAAACCCTGCCGGAAGCTTTTTATACTGCACGCCCCGCTGATCTTGCAGGTTTTGCCCTACAAGACGCGTCTGCCCATGAAGCAGGCCCGGTTTCGCAGAAGCGCTGGCTTATCGGTCGGTGCTTCGACACTCGGTGGTCAAATCCAATAACAAGACGAGGTACCCCTATGCCAGTTGGCAATCACCCGCCTCACGGCGAGACCGCTCAGGGCGGCCCGCTTAAACGCGAACTCGGCGAACGGCATATTCGCTTGATGGCGCTCGGTGCCTGTATCGGCGTCGGCCTGTTCCTGGGTTCGGCCAAGGCCATCGAAATGGCCGGCCCGGCCATCATGCTCTCCTACATCATCGGCGGTCTGGCGATTCTGGTGATCATGCGCGCCCTCGGCGAGATGGCCGTGCACAACCCGGTCGCCGGCTCGTTCAGTCGTTATGCCCAGGACTACCTTGGCCCTCTGGCGGGCTTTCTGACCGGCTGGAACTACTGGTTCCTGTGGCTGGTGACCTGCGTCGCGGAAATCACCGCGGTGGCGGTGTACATGGGCGTCTGGTTCCCCGACGTGCCGCGCTGGATCTGGGCACTGGCGGCGTTGATCAGCATGGGCTCGATCAACTTGATCGCGGTGAAAGCCTTCGGTGAGTTCGAGTTCTGGTTCGCCCTGATCAAGATCGTCACCATCATTGCGATGGTGGTCGGCGGCATCGGCGTGATCGCATTCGGTTTCGGCAACGACGGTGTGGCGCTAGGGATTTCCAATCTCTGGGCTCACGGCGGCTTCATGCCCAACGGCGTGCAAGGCGTGTTGATGTCCCTGCAAATGGTGATGTTCGCCTACCTCGGCGTCGAGATGATCGGCCTGACTGCCGGTGAAGCCAAGAACCCGCAGAAGACCATTCCCAATGCGATCGGCTCGGTGTTCTGGCGGATTCTGCTGTTCTACGTCGGTGCCTTGTTCGTGATCCTGTCGATCTACCCGTGGAACGAAATCGGCACCCAGGGCAGCCCGTTTGTGATGACCTTCGAGCGCCTGGGCATCAAGACCGCCGCCGGCATCATCAACTTCGTGGTGATCACCGCTGCGCTGTCGTCCTGCAACGGCGGCATCTTCAGCACCGGGCGCATGCTCTACAGCCTGGCGCAGAACGGCCAGGCCCCGGCCGGTTTCGCCAAGACCTCGAACAACGGCGTGCCGCGTCGTGCGCTGTTGCTGTCGATCGGTGCGTTGTTGCTGGGCGTGTTGCTTAACTATCTGGTGCCGGAGAAAGTCTTCGTCTGGGTCACCGCGATTGCCACCTTCGGCGCGATCTGGACCTGGGTGATGATCCTGCTGGCCCAGCTCAAGTTCCGCCAAGGCCTGAGTGCCAGCGAACGTGCCGGCCTGAAATACCGCATGTGGCTGTACCCGGTCAGTTCTTACCTGGCACTGGCATTTCTGGTGCTGGTGGTCGGCCTGATGGCGTACTTCCCGGACACTCGCGTGGCGCTGTATGTCGGGCCTGCTTTCCTGGTGCTGCTGACGGTGTTGTTCTACGTGTTCAAGCTGCAACCGACCAATGTGTCGCAAGGTGCGGTGCGTTCGGCTTCTTGAGTCTGTAACGTCAGAAATGCAAAAGCCCCGGTCTGAATGATCGGGGCTTTTGCGTTGTGGAAGATCAAAAGATCGCAGCCTCGTTGCACTCGACAGCTCCTGCATTGGGATGGTGTACACCCTGTAAGAGCTGTCGAGTGCAACGAGGCTGCGATCTTTTGATCTTAAGCTACCGACACCACCATAGACCGATTCAACCGCTTGTTGAAATCCAGCCAGGCCCCCAGCAATGCCATCAACCCGACTCCCAGCAGTGCACTGAATACCTGCATCGCCAGTGCATTCGCGCCCAAGGCATTGAGCATGTCCGCCAACGGCGCAAGCAACACACCAAGACAGAACACTTCCAGCGAATACCGCCCCATGCGACAGCTTTGTTGCGCCAGCCAGTGCTGCGTCCAGCCCGTGTCCGGCAACAACCTGGCGGTAACGTAAGCGAGGGCGAGAAAGTGCAGCAGGCGCGCCGGCGAGAGGTTGGTCTTGCTGATCGGATAGAGCCATTCGCTGAGCCGTTGAGGCATGAAGGCGTCATGCACGGTCGGCCATTTCCACGACACTGCGATCAGCCCGGTCAGCAGCAAATAGGTCAGCGCTGCGATAAAAACCGGCTGCCGAATCAGCGGTCGAGGTTGTGGGACCCGAGGCCTTTGCCCGTGAATCGCCGCCGCGCCACCGAGAATAAACAGCAGCTGCCAGGCCATCGGATTGAAAAACCACACGCCACCGTCGGTGCCCGCCAGGTTCCACTGGAGCCATGGCGCCAGCAGGTACAAGACCACCGACAACCCCACCACGTATTCAGCCTTGCGCAGCAGCATCGGTAGCACCAGCGGCAGGCCAAGCAGCAAAAAAATATACAGCGGCAACGGGTCCATCAGGTTCGGCTTGAAGCGCAGCAACAACTCATCCATCAACGCCTGCTGCGGATTGCTGAGGAAATACTGCAAGCCCATTTCCTGCACCAGATCACGGGTTTCCACGTGGCTGTTGGCGAAAAACACGATGCCCATCAACAGCGCCAGCAAAAAGATATGCACCACATAAAGCACCCAGGCGCGTCGCAGGATTTTCACCGTGGCGACCATGAAGCCGTCGCGCCGGGCGATTTTGCCGTAGGCCAGCACGGCCGCGTAACCGGCCAGGAACACGAAAATCTCCGCCGCATCGCTGAAACCGAAATTGCGCACCGTGAACTGCGCGAGCGGGTTTTGCGGCACGTGATCCCAGAAGATGAAGATCAGGGCCAGGCCGCGAAAAAAGTCGATTCGGTGATCGCGTTCAAACGTCATGAAGGCGGGCTCTTGAACGGGGTTGTTGGGTAGGAGCGAGCGGGCGACGATCCTGCAGCGGCGCGCAGGGTGGCGTGATTCGCGGGTAATTGCAAAAGGCTGGATATTACCGAATGTCTCAGCTGCCTATAGCGAACGAATTGAGCCCATGTCCGTCGGTCTGCCGGGCAGTTCGCGCACCGGAACGCCCCCTGATGAGCGTCTGTCGAACATCTACACTTCGTTTTCAGGAGTGTGAAATGTGAAAGTTTCGCTGATTGTCCCGGTATTCAATGAAGAGCAGGCGATCAGTCTGTTCTATCAGGCGGTGCGTCGCGAACTGAAACTTGACCCGTGCGAGGTCGAGATCGTGTTCATCAACGACGGCAGTACCGACCAGACGGCTGAGCAGGCCAAGGCGCTGGCACAGGTCGATGAACAGGTGTTGCTGATCAATTTTTCGCGTAACTTCGGCAAGGAGCCGGCGTTGTTTGCCGGGTTGGAATACGCCACCGGTGATGCGGTGATCCCCATGGACGTGGACCTGCAGGATCCGATCAGCGTCATCCCGCAGTTGATTGCCGAGTGGCAAAAGGGCGCTGATGTGGTGCTCGCCAAACGCAGCAATCGTGACAGTGACAGTTATTTGAAACGCCACAGCGCATCGCTCTTCTATCATTTGCTGAACAGGATTTCCTACACCCGGATCGAAGAAAACGTCGGGGATTTCCGGCTCATGGACCGCAAGGTGGTCAATGTGATTCGCGCGCTTCCCGAGCATCAGTTGTTCATGAAAGGTGTTCTGTCCTGGGCCGGGTTCACCACGGCGGTGGTGGAATACGAGCGGGCCGGGCGAGTGGCGGGAAGCAGCAAGTTCAATGGCTGGAAACTGTGGAACCTGGCGCTGGAAGGCATTACTTCGTTCAGCACCGTGCCACTGCGGTTGTGGACTTACATCGGTGGCGGCATTTCGATCTTCGCGGTGCTGTACGCGGTGTACATGGTGCTGGACAAGATTTTCTTCGGTAACAATGTCCCCGGTTACCCCTCGCTGATGACGGCCATTCTGTTTCTCGGCGGCGTCCAATTGATTGGCATCGGCATCCTCGGTGAGTACGTCGGCCGCATCTACATCGAAGCCAAGCACCGGCCCCGTTATGTGGTCAAAGACGTCATTGGCGGCAAAGACCGGATCGGGCTTTAGCATGGGCAGACTGGGCGACTTTTTCAGCAGAGAACTCGGGTATCGTCGGGTCTGGCTGTTTTTCCTGATCGCGACCCTGGTTTATGTCATTCCGCTGATCCTCGCGGACTATCCCTACATTGATGACAACTGGCGCTCGCTGTCGGCCGGTACGGCCTGGGCGGGGCAGGGGCGGTTGTTCACCGAGCTGTTCTATAACCTGCTGACGTTCAGCGATGCTGCGCCGAACATCTTTCCATTGCCGCTGCTGATCGCCACGCTGGCCATGGCCTCGGCGTTGACCAGCCTGACCTTCCATTATTACCCGCGGCCGACGATATCTTGCTGCCTGGTGCTGTTGCCGCTCTGGTACAACCCGTTCTTCCTGCAGAACCTGTCTTATCAATACGACGGGCCGGCCAATGCCTTGAGCTTGGTGGCGGTGATCTACGCGATCACGTTTCGTCATCCCTCGCGCATATTGCAGTGGCTGCTGCCGGCCTTCCTGATTGCGCTGGCGCTGGGGTTCTATCAGGTGAGCCTGAATGTGTTTCTGGGCCTGTGTTGCCTGGAGCTGCTCAGGGGCGCGAATGACAAGTGGGCTTGGCGGCAGTGGTACGAATTGATTGGCTGGAAAGTCGCCCAGGCGGGGCTGGGCGGGTTGATCTACAGCGTCACGGCTTATCCGTACATGCATCACGATCGCGTCTTATTGTTGAACTGGGCAGCGGAGCCTTTGCTGCAAGTTGAAATCAACATCGGCCGGGTGCTGGAAAAAGTCGCGCTGCTGTTTCACGGTGGATTCATTTGGGTGTTCGCCGTGCTGCTGTTGTGTGCCCTGGTGGGCAGCGCACGGTTGGCCCGCAACGTGATGGAGCGCCAGGACTCGGGGCTGAGAAAAATCGTGATGGGCCTGGCGTGCGTGCTGACGGTGCCGGTTGTGGCTTTACTGGTGTCGGGGGCTGCGCTGTTTTTCCGCGATTTCAATGAAGGCGCCAGAACCTTGATGGGTTTCGCGGTGTTGCTGGTGCTGTTGTTCTATTTGAGCCATCTGGCGCTGGCGCCCATCCATGAGCGGCTGCCGATGCTGTTGGCGGTGCCTCTGTTGGCCATGCTTTCGTTGTCTTACGCCTATGGTCGCGTGCTGACGGTGCAGAACACCTTTGCGTCCAGCGCGTTGTTTTCCCTGGGGCATGACATTGCGGCCCATCGGCAACTGCACGAAGCCAAGCGCATTTACCTGGCGGTGAGTTATTCCGATCACTGGCTGGTGGGGGCCGCGGGTTCGTTCAAGCAGATGCCGGTCTTGCATTATCTGCTGAACATCAACTTCTTCATGCTGGCTGAAAACCTGCCGAAGACGGGCATCACCAATGTGGTCGTGGAGAGGGAGCGGCGCAACGCGACCCTGATGGGTTACCAGGCTTATCCCCCGCTGGTGGAGAGCAAGTTTTACCGCATCTATCTGCTGGGTGATTACGGTTTTATCGTCATGAAGGAGCCAACCCCGATCACCACGCTGCAGTGGTGAACCTGGTGATGACCTCTTCGATTCCTCCCGAAAGTTTTCCATCCCGGATGGCCGACAGGGCAGGTCTGGTGGCGGTGATCGTCCTCGCGTTGTTCGCAAGGTTTCACTCCATCACCGTGCCGGTCATCTGGTACGACGAGGCCTACAGCCTGCTGCTGGCCGAGGGCTCGCCTGCGTATATCTGGGCTACAACGGCGCGGGATGTTCATCCACCGCTTTACTATGTCTTGCTGCATTTCTGGATGTTGCTGTTCGGTAATGGCGTGTTGTCTGCGCGGTCCCTGAGTGCACTGGCCGATGTTGGCACGCTGTTGCTGAGCATTAAATTGATGAGCCTGGTGACAACGCGAAAGGCGACCTGGATAGCGGCATTGTTGTTGGCATTGCTACCGATATCGGTGCGCTACAGCCAGGAAGTGCGCATGTACACCTTGCTCGGCTTCTGGCTGATGGGTGCGACCGTGGCGCTGGTGTGCTGGATCAGGGCACCGGATCAAAAACGTTATCCGGTTTTTTACGCGCTGTTGATGACGGCTGCTTTCTATACGCATTACTTCGCCGCGCTGTGCGTTTTGGTGCATTGGCTGTGTTGGTGGCGAGTGCGAGAGAGCGGTCGGTCCATGGCAATACCGATTCGTGCGTGGGTCTTGGCCAATTGCGCAATCGTCGTGTTGTACCTGCCATGGCTACCCGATTTCATCGATCAATTGCTGCGAATGGACGGACTCGAGTGGATACCGCCGCTCACCTGGCAAACAGCGCTGACCTTCGTTTGGCAGCTGGTGATGATGGAGGGAGCGGTCAGTCATTCATCCTTATGGCGGGTGTTGCCCTCGGTGTTGATCGTTGTTTGCGCCGCAGCAGTGCTTCTCAAGGCACGCCATGAGCGACCTTTCAGCGTCTTGTTGGTGGGCTATTTCTTTGTGCCGGTGCTGACCGTTATGCTGGTGTCGCTGATCGTGCCGGTTTTCAATGCCCGATACCTGGTGTTTGCTGCCGCCGCGTTGCCCCTGATCGTTGCGCTCGCGCTCGACGCATGGAGCCAACGCCATGCCATTCTTGCCGCTGTCGCCATGGCTTTGGTTTTATTGGCAGAAGTACACGGGCTTTCGGCGGTCTACGCACAAACGGATGAGATGAACGGGACAAGCATTCGCAAAGACGCAAGGCTGGACGCCGTGATCGCCGGTCTCGGTCGCGAAGTCCGTCCGGGTGACGAGATCGTTGTGGATAACCTGTACTGGTATTTGCCGTTCACGTACTACAACTCGACCGGTATTCAGCCGAGGCTATACGCTTTCAAACCACCGACAGGCACCCTTTGGGGAACCGCCGAATACGGTGGTTGGGCACTCATCCCCCGTCACCTGCATTCGATTCTCTTCGACGATTTTTCAACCTTGAAACTCAATGCCAAACGGATCTGGTGGGTCACGGGCTACGCTCGTCCTGAACACGACGCCTTGTTTCCCAAACACTGGAAGCAGGTGCTGAGGCTAAAGGAAGGGGACAGCGAAGCCCGTTTGTTCTTCCGGGGGGAAACGCCAACCCCTGAGGTTGGCGCGCAAACACGGCCTATGCCGCAGCCGCTTCATTAGGCTCAAAACTATCCGCCCGCGCCATCTGCCACATCCGCGAATAAAACTCGCCATTCACTTCACCGGTCAGCAATTCCCCCGGCTTCAGGAACACATGCAGCTGCGAGAACAGTTTGATCTCGGTCGCCGACATGCGCCGCACCAGATGCTTGGCCGACAGCTGTGAAGGATGATCGAGGCCCGCGGCGGCAAGCATTTCGGCCAGGGCCTTGAGCGTATTGCGATGGAAGTTGAACACGCGCTGCGCCTTGTCCGGAACCACGAGGGCGCGTTGGCGCAGGGTGTCCTGGGTGGCGACGCCGGTCGGGCATTTGTTGGTGTGGCAGCTTTGCGACTGGATGCAGCCGATGGCGAACATGAAGCCGCGCGCCGAGTTGGCCCAGTCGGCGCCGATGGCCAGGACGCTGGCGATGTCGAAGGCGCTGACGATCTTGCCGCTGGCGCCGAGTTTGATCTTGTCCCGCAGGTTCAGGCCCACCAGCGTGTTGTGCACGAACAGCAGACCCTCGCGCATCGGCACGCCAATGTGGTCGGTGAACTCCACAGGCGCGGCGCCGGTGCCACCTTCCTTGCCGTCGACCACGATGAAGTCCGGGAGGATGCCGGTTTCCAGCATGGCCTTGGCGATGCCCATGAACTCCCACGGGTGGCCCAGGCAAAACTTGAAGCCCACCGGTTTGCCGCCGGACAGTTCACGCAGTTGCGCAATGAAGTGCATCAGTTCGATCGGCGTGGAAAACGCGCTGTGGCGTGACGGCGAGATGCAGTCTTCGCCCATCAGGATGCCGCGGGTTTCGGCGATTTCCTTGGTGACTTTGTGCTTGGGCAGGATCCCGCCGTGGCCAGGTTTGGCGCCTTGGCTCATTTTGATTTCGATCATCCGCACTTGCGGGGTCTGTGCCTGGGCGGCGAAGCGTTCCGGGTCGAAGCGGCCATCGGCGGTGCGGCAGCCGAAGTAGCCGCTGCCCAGTTCCCAGGTCAGGTCGCCGCCGTTTTCCCGGTGATAGGCGCTGATGCTGCCCTCGCCGGTGTCATGGGCAAAGTTGCCGAGTTTGGCGCCTTGGTTCAATGCGCGAATGGCGTTGGCGCTAAGGGAGCCGAAGCTCATGGCCGAGATGTTGAACACCGACGCCGAGTACGGCTGGGTGCACTGCGGGCCACCGACCATCACCCGGAAACTGCTCGGATCGCTCAACGGTGCCGGGCGCATCGAGTGGCCGATGAATTCGAAGCCCGACTGATACACGTCGATCAGCGTGCCGAAAGGTTTGTCGGCGCTTTCGTTCTTGGCCCGCGAATAGACCAGCGAGCGTTGGGCACGGGAGAAGGGCAGGGCATCGCTGTCGGATTCGAGCAGGTACTGGCGGATTTCCGGGCGGATGCCCTCCACCAGATAACGAATATTGCCCAGGATCGGGTAATTGCGGCGCACCGCATGGGGGCTTTGCAACAGGTCGAACAGACCCAACAGGCTGAGGGCGCCGGTGACGGCGGTGATCGGCCAGAGCCAGTCGTTTTCCAGAAAGGGCAGGCTGGCGAGGGTGAATATCACACAGACAGCAAAGAAGGCGTAGCGGCTCAGGAGTGACAGGCTCATACGGTTTCCTTGGGGTCGGACTCGGTTGTGTCGGCGCGTTACATAACCTGGATACATCAATCCCTGTAGGAGCGAAGCTTGCTCGCGAAAGCGGCGTGTCAGCCAACATCAATGTTGAAATTGATGGCCCCTTCGCGAGCAAGCTTCGCTCCTACAGAAAACGACGGAGATTTCCAGCTTACGGGCGATGGCTATATTGGAGCAACCGGGTAGGAGCGTGCTTATGCTGGCCAGGATTGGCGCACCGGCAACTCGACCCGGAACGTGCTGCCCACCCCGACTTCGCTGCGTACCGAGATATCGCCCTGATGTTTTTTCACAATGCCATAGGACAGAGACAACCCGAGCCCTGTCCCCTGGCCCACCGGTTTGGTGGTGTAGAACGGGTCGAATATTTTCTGCAGGTTGTCCGGCTCGATACCTATTCCCGTGTCCGCGACCTCGATCGACACCGTTTCACCTTCAAGCCCGGTGCGTAGCGTAATGGTGCCCCGTTCCGGCCCCATCGCCTGCGACGCGTTGACGATCAGGTTCATGATCACCTGATTGATTTGCGACGGCAGGCATTCAATGTCGGGCAGCTTTTGAAACTCCTTCACCACATCGGCCTTGTACTTGAGTTCATTGGCGACGATGTTCAAGGTCGACTCGATGCCCTGTTGCAGATTGGCCCACTGCCATTCCTGATTGGAGTCCACGCGGGAGAAGTCCTTCAGGTCTTTGACGATTCGCCCGACCCGGCCGATGCCATCCTTGGATTCCTTGATCAACAGCGGAATGTCTTCACGCAGAAAGTCCAGTTCCACCCGTTCACGTAATTGACCGAGACGGTCGATGACCTCGCTTGAGCCAATGGCGTTTTCCGCCTCCCGATAGGCATCAAGCATTTCCTGCAGTTGCTTGAAGTAGCCATCGAGGGTGCCGAGGTTGGAGGAAATGAAGCCGATGGGGTTATTGATTTCATGGGCGACGCCCGCCGCCAGTTGCCCCAGCGAGGCGAGTTTTTCCGACTGCACCAATTGGGATTCAAGCTGTTTACGTTCGTCGATTTCCCGCTGCAACGCCTCGCGGGCCTGCTTGAACTGGTCCGTGCGCTGATCCACCAGATGCTCCAGATGGCTCATCTGAATAGACGCCCGTTCGGTCATTTCCCATTTGGTGAGCAGGGTGTTGGCCATCTGCTGGACTTCAATGTTATCGAACGGCTTTTTCAGAATCAGCAGGCGGTCGTGAGCGTGCAAGCGTTCCAGCAGTTCATCCCAGGAATAGTCGGAATAGGCGGTACACACTACAACTTGCAGCAGCGGGTCTTCCTGCCACAGGTGTTCGATGGTCTGCGCACCGTCCCAACCTTCAGGCATGCGCATGTCGACGAAGGCCAGGGCGTAGGGGCGGTTTTCCTGTAAGGCCTGAATGAGTTTGCCCAGCCCCTCCTGACCGCCATAGGCCGAGTCCAGCTCGAACAGCGGGTTGGTGGATTTCACTTCGCTGCCGAACAGCGCGGCCTCCATTTCGTCCAGTTCTACATGCAGTGCCGACGTTGGGGTGAGGATCTTGCGAAAGTCTTCATGGATGGACGGCGTGTCGTCAATCAACAGAATGCGTCGGTTCGAAAGGTCGCTCATGCTTCCTCCATGACGGTTTTCAACGGGATCTGCAAAGTGAACAGTGCGCCTTTGCCCGGCCCGTCGCTGTGGGCGGTGAGATGGCCGTTCATCTCGATCGCGGCCAGGGCACAACTATGCAGGCCGAAGCCGTGACCTTCCTTGCGGGTGGTAAAACCGTGGGCAAAGATCCGTGTCATGTTCTCCGGCTCGATGCCTTCGCCGTCATCCTTGACGCTGATTTGCAGAATCGTGTCTTCGACGACTTTCACCCCAAGGGTCATTTGCCGCGGGCGGTTGCTGAGGTCAGTCATGGCGTATTTGGCGTTGCTGATCAGGTTGATCAGGATCAGCAACAATCGGTGTTTGTCGCCCATGATTTGCGGTACCTCGCCGTACTCCTTGACCACCGTGACGTGATGCCGGGTCAGGGCGCCGGCGTTCATCCGCAGGGCGTCCTCCAGCAGTTCGCTGACGTGCAACGGTTCCATCAGGCTGTTGGCACCCGCGTAGGACTGTTGGGTGGCGACGATGTCCTTGATGTGGTCGACGCTTTTGCTCAGTTGCGCGAGTTCGTCGGTCATGCCTTGTTGTTCAAGGGCAATGGCATCCACCAGTTGGTTCAGATAACCGGGTAGCAGTTTTCCTTTCTCGTCCTGAGTCAGGAAGGCGCCCAGGTCGTCTTGATGCACGTTGATCAGCTGCATCGCCTTGCCCAGTCCCTGGGCCTTGCTGTTACGCAGCTTGCGGGTGACCAGGTCGGCCGAGATGTTCACGCTGTTGAGCACGTTGCCGACGTTGTGCAGCACGTTGGTGGCGATTTCAGCCATGCCGGCCTGGCGCGCGGTGTCGAGCAGTTCGCTTTGGGTATCCTTGAGTTCGCGGGTGCGCTCCTCGACCCGTTGTTCGAGGACGTCATTGGCGGTTTGCAGTTCCTTGTTGACCCGGTTGGTCTCCCCGAAGCTGCGCATCAAGCGGATTGCCAAGTACACCAGCACCATTACCAGCAGCGTCGAAAACACCAACATATAGAGGTGGTAGCGCCGGTTGGCTGCATCGGTTTGCTGCTGATCCTGGTTCAGCAGGCTGGTGATGTCGTCCAGCCGTTCGGCCACAGGAACGGCTTCGATGTTTTCCAGCAGCCGATTGACCACGGGTTGTTCGCGCAGGATCAGCGCGATGTGATTGCTCAACACATCGATCGGGCTATGAAACTGCTCCGGTAATCGCTCCTTGTTCACCCCCAGTTTGTTCAGCCCGACCAGGATGTCGGCCGCTTTGTCGTCGGAGGTGACCTGGGCGAACTCCAGGCTGCTGAGCAGCAAGTCGTAGGTGTCGGTGGCAATGTTTTGTAGTTGTAGTTTGTCTTCGTCGAGCAGTCGGGTAAGCGGTTCCTGGATGTCGTCTTCGGCGGTGGGCAAAAACGCCAGTGAGTTGCGCAGCACCGCGTTGTGGGATTTGAACTGTTCCACCAGCCGGGTTTTTTCCTGAATGGCGGCGTGGTAAGCCTCATGGCTGGCACGCCAGGTCGGCGAGTCATTGCGGCCATGATTGGACTCCATGGTCTCGAACCGCTCCCACAGGTGCGTTATCTCGGTCAGCGGTGCCACCAGCGGATCGTAATTGTGGCTGATGGCAATTCGGGACTTGAGAATCTCGGTTTCCCACTGCGCGTTGAACTGTTTGATTCGGCCGATCAGGTCCCGGGACTCGGCGTAAGTCGAGGTCTGGTCGGAGCTTGATTTGAGGTACAGAAACAGCAGTGTCGAGGCCAGCAACAAGGCCACGCCACTGAGCAATACCAGATTGCGACGGTGGTACATGTTCATAAAGGTTTGTCTCCCCACTCACCGGTCAGGGTCTTGAGGAATTTGATGATCAAGGTCTTGTCTTCGTCAGAGGGCACGCGACCGAGCTGGAACTTGAACATCACGTCTACCGCCTCTTCGAGGGTCTTGGCCGAGCCGTCGTGAAAGTACGGCGCGGTCACGGCGACGTTGCGCAGGCTCGGAACCTTGAACACGTTGCGGTCTTCTTCATCCTTGGTGACCAGATAGCGGCCCAGATCGGCTTCGGTGGGGTTGCCTCGAACCTGGAAGTAATCACCCATGACCCCGAATTTCTGGAACATGTTGCCGCCGATATTGACCCCCTGATGGCAGGCGATGCAGCCGTAGTCCTTGAAGCGTTGGTAACCGTACTTCTCCTCGATCGTCAGAATCTCGGTATTGCCCAGCAGGTATTGGTCGAAACGCGAGTTGGCGCTGATCAGCGTGCGCTCATAGGTGGCCAAGGCATTTTGCACATTGTTCATGGTCACGCCGTCCGGGTAGGCCTTGGCGAAAGCGCTTTTGTAAGCCGGGTCGGCGGTCAGTGTCTGAACGACATGCTCCCAATGACTGCCCATTTCGCTGGGGCTCTGCACCACTTCGTGGGCCTGTGTTTCCAGGGTGTCGGCGCGGCCGTTCCAGAATTGCCGGAAATTCAGGCTTGAGTTGAAGACGCTGGGGGTGTTGATCGTCAGGGGATCGCCTTTGAAGCCGAGAGACAATGCTTTGTCGTCTGCGCCTCCGATTTCCAGACGATGGCAACTGGCGCAGGACAGGCTGTTGTTGACCGACAGACGTGGCTCGTTGAACAACCGGCGACCGAGTTCGACTTGCAAGGGGTTCTGCTGGGGCACTGCGGGCAAGGGCTTGAGCGGTTCGTCCAGCGGCGCGCCGTTGGCTATCAGACAACATCCGAGTAGAGGCGCAAGAAGCAGGTAGTAGAAGGGGCTCGACATCTTTGATTCCTTGGCGCAGGGCCTTGGGTGTCGTTACACATCATTCATGTGGCGGCGGATGGCGGATGCACGGACGTCAGGTATTTCACGAAGGCGTCCGGCTCCACGGCTTTGCTGAAGTAGTAACCCTGGCCTTCCTCGCACTGGAGGGCCCTGAGAAAATTCAATTGTTCGAGGGTTTCCACCCCTTCGGCAATGACGGTCAGTTTGAGGCTCTTGCCCAGGCTGATAATGGCGCTGACCAGGGCCGCGTCATTGCTGTCACGGCTCAGGCCGCGAATGAATGACTGGTCGATTTTCAGCACATCGATGGGAAACCGTTGCAGGTAACTCAGGCTGGAATAGCCGGTGCCAAAGTCATCGATAGCCAGCCGTACGCCCAATGCCTTGAGCCGATTCAGCGCGACCATCGTGGCATCGACGTTCTGCATCAATACGCCTTCGGTGATTTCCAGTTCCAGCAAGGTGGGATCCATGCCGGTTTGCTTGAGTATCTGTTCAATACCCTCGACAAAATCCCGCTGGCGGAAATCAATGGCCGACACGTTCACCGACATGTAGAGCTTCGGCAGGCCTTTCGCCTGCCAGGCACGGGCTTGTTGGCAGGCCTGGGCCAGCACCCATTTGCTCAACGGTACGATCAAGCCGCTGTCCTCGGCTACACCGATGAAATCTGTCGGGTAAACCCAGCCTTGCCCCGGCTTTTGCCAGCGGATCAATGCCTCGGCGCCGACCACCTTGCCGCTGCCCAGGTCGAGTTTGGGCTGGTAGTGCAGGACAAATTCGTTGCGTTCCAGCGCCAGGCGAATACCCGACTCGATACTCTGCTGTTCCCGGGCGCGCTGGTTCATCTCATCGATGAAAAAACTGAAATCGTTCGGGCCGCTTTCCTTGACGTTGCGCATGGCGGTTTCGGCTTTTTTGATCAGTGCAATGGCATCGAAACCGTCCTCGGGGTAGATGCTGATGCCCAGGCTGGCCGTCACGCTCAGGTCGTGGCCGGCGATGTGTTGGGGCGCGCGTATGGCGTTCAAGAGCTTTTCGGCGATGCCCTTGGTCTGTTGAGGGTGGTGGATGTCAGCCAGGATCACCACAAATTCATCGGAGCCGTAGCGAAACACCGAATCGGACGCGCGTACACAGGCCACCAGGTTTTGCCCGACACGCTTGAGCATCTCGTCACCGGTCGGGTGACCCAAGGCATTGTTGATACGCTTGAAACGATCGAGCCCCAGAAACATCACGGCCAGTTGTTTGTCGTGGCGTCGTGACAGGGCCAGTGACTGGTTCAGCCGGTCGCCCAGCAAGGTGCTGTTGGGCAATTCGGTCAATACGTCGTACTGCAACAGGTGCGATACCTTGAGCAGTTCGTGGACCCGGGCCTCGATGGTTTGCTCCAGGGTCAGCACTTTCATGGCCGCGTCCTGCGCCATCTGCCACTTCCAGGTCAGGGCGCTGGCCATCTGGCGGATTTCCAGGCTGTCGAAAGGTTTTTTCAGCACCAGCAACTGATCACCGAACTCCAGTCGTTCGGCCATGGCTTCCCAGGTGTAATCGGAGAAGGCCGTGCACAGCGCGATTTGCAGGTGAGGATCAGCCTTCCAGAGCTGTTCGATGGTTTCCAGTCCGTCCCAGCCCGGGGGCATGCGCATGTCGGTGAACGCCATGGCGTAAGGGCGACCTTGTGCCTGGGCACGCTTGACCAGTTCGAGCGCTTCCTGGCCCTGGTAGGCGGAGTCGAGCTGGAATATCAGCCGTGCCGACTGCTGGCTGCCGAACAGCGCTGCTTCAGTGCCGGCGAGGGTTTGTTCATCGTTGGTATCGGCACCGAGAATCTTGCGAAAGTCCTGATGGATCGAGGGCGTGTCGTCGATGATCAGAATGCGCCGGTTGGCCTGCACGAACGGAGTCTTCATTTCTTGCCCTCCGTGGTGCGCCATGGAGCGCCCGGTACCGCTCCAGCTTCGGGGTTGGTGTGCACGATGCTCCCGGCCTTCAGCAGCTCGGCGGCCTGCTGGCTGCTGACCGCTTGGCTGAAGTAGTGCCCCTGGGCGTTCATCGGTGAGCCGGTGGCTATCAGCGAACGGCGTTGCTCCTGGGTTTCGACGCCTTCGGCGATGATGCCGATCCCGACGTCGCGGGCGAAATTGATGATTGCCCGCAGGGTGGTGGCACTGGCCGCGTCGTGGGCGGCGGTGTCGATGAACGCCTGAGCGAGTTTCAGGTGATTGACCTGGTAAGTCTTGAGGTAGTCGAACGAAGAGTATTCGGTGCCGAAGTCATCGATGGCGATCTTCACCCCCAGTTCATGCAGGCGCGGCAGGATATCGTTGTGCGTCCACTTGGTCTGGGCCAGGGTCGCTTCGGTGACGTCGAAACGCAGGTCCCACGGGCACAGTTCCCAGCGCGCGGTGGTGCGCAGCACGTCATAGATCAGCTCGGGACCACTCTTGAGCTGGGCCAGGGACAGTTTTATCGCCACCACCGGTGGCGCCATGCCTTCGTCTCGCCACTGGCGCATTTGCCGACAGGCGCGCTCCAGCACCCAGTGACCGAGGGCGATGATGATGCCGGTCTTTTCCGCCGCGGGCAGAAACGCAGAGGCTTCCAGTAAACCGCGTATGGGGTGGTTCCAGCTGACCTGCGCTTCCATGCCGAGGATCTTGCCACTGCTCAGGTCTACTTCCGGCCAGTAACGCAGTTCGAGCTCGTCGTGTTCGATGGCCTTTTTCAGGTCGTTGGCGATGGTCATGCGCTCGACCACTTCCTGATTGATCTCCTCGGAGTGGAAGTGGTACTGGTTGCGGCCCTTTTCCTTGGAGCGATACAGCGCCATGTCGGCCTGGGTCAACAGGCTGTCGGCGCTGAGGCTGACCGGGGCATAGCTGCTGATGCCGATGCTGACCGAGACCCGCACATCATTGCCGGCCAGGGAATAGGGCAGCACCAGTGCATCGCGGACCTTGGCGGCCAGGGCTGCTGATTGGGTCGGGTCGCCGACGTCCAGTTGCAGGATCGCGAACTCGTCGCCACCCAGGCGGGCGACCACGTCGTTTTCGCGCACGCAATTTTTGATGCGCCTGGCAACCTCTTGCAGCAACAGGTCGCCCACCGGGTGGCCCAGGGTGTCGTTGATGCGTTTGAAGTGATCCAGATCCAGATAGAACATGGCGAATGGAGTGGCCCCGCGCCGGGCGGCGGCGAACGCCTGGTGCAGCCGCTCGATCAGCGTCGCGCGGTTGGCCAGCCCGGTCAGCCCGTCGGTGCGGGCCAACAGGGCGATTTTTTCCTCGGCCAGTTTGCGTTCGGTGACGTCGATGATGATGCCTTCGACTTCCAGCAAGCGGCCCTCATCGTCGCGCACCGGGATATAGCGGTTTTCGACCCAGCGCCAGTCACCGTCGCCGGTGCGCATCCGGAATTCGATGGAAGCACCGGCCGCATGGCGGTCCAGCACCCGGGCCATGGCGGTGTCGACTTTCGATTGATCGTCGGGATGGATCAGCTCCTGCGCCCAGTTGGACGACGCCACCAGGGCCGCCGCGATGTGGCCGTATTTGGTGATGTTGTGGGAGATGTACATCAAAGGAAACGACGGTTCGCCCCGCAGCCGATACAGAATGGTCGGGCTGTTCTGCACGATGATGTTGGCGTCGGACAGCTCCCGGGTGCGTTCTTCGACCGCATGCTCCAGCAGCGACATCTTCAGCGCCGCGTCTTCGGTCATTTGCCACTTGGCGGTCAATGCGCTGGCCATCTGGCGAATTTCGATGGCATCGAAGGGCTTTTTCAGGATAAGCAGGCGATCGCCCAGTTCCAGGCGCTCGGCGATGTCTTCCCAGGAATAGTCGGAATACGCGGTGCAGAGCGCCACCTGCAACTTGGGATCGACCTGCCACAGGCGTTCGATGGTTTCCAGGCCGTCCCAGCCCGGCGGCATGCGCATGTCGATGAAGGCCATCGCGTAGGGCGAGTCATTCGCCAGCGCGGTCTCGACCTTGTCCAGCGCTTCGCGGCCCTGAAACGCGGAATCGATGACGAAACTTTGCAACGATACCGACGCCGGGGTACCGAACAAGGCGTTTTCGGCGCTGATCAGGCTGTCGTCTTCGATCGATGGCGGGCTGAGAATCTTGGCAAAATCCTCATGGATCGACGCCGTGTCATCGACGATGAGAATCCGACGATTAATACGCGCAAGCAGCGTATTCACTGACATGCGCCCGTACCGACTGCAGGTTGGTGCAATGAGTTCATAGAGGGTATCCCTTCCCTGATCGCTGGATGAAGCGGATATCGTTTGGATCCGAGTGATCTGAGCATAGTCGCCCGGCCAGAAATTCGCCCGGTTGACTGAAACGAATCATTTCCGGGGGCGGGCTGAAAATCATCTAGCCTGTAAGTCAGGCTCGGGGCGCCAGGACGTTTGCCCCGCGCGCGACATAAAGACACACGTTTTCTTGAGGTAATGCCATGGAAGAGCAACTCCCCACGACTGAGACCTATAAACCCAAGTTACTGCTGGTCGACGATGAGGAGTCGATTCTCAACAGCCTGCGCCGCCTGCTGCGCGGCCAACCCTACGAGGTGCTGCTGGCCACCAGCGGTGCCCAGGCGCTGGAGATCATGGCGCGGCAGCCGATCGACCTGGTGATGAGTGACGCGCGCATGCCCAATATGGATGGCTCGACGCTGCTGGCCCACATCCATCAACGTCACCCCGACACCCTCCGGATCATGCTGACCGGTTATGCCGATCCGTCGGTCATTATCAAAGCCATCAATGAAGGGCAGATTCATCGTTACATCAGCAAACCCTGGCACGATGAGGAAATGCTGCTGACCTTGCGACAATCACTCGCCTATCAGCATTCCGAACGCGAGCGCTTGCGTCTGGTGCAGGAGACGTGGGATCAGAACGAGAAACTGAAGCAGCTCAACGCCACCCTGGAAAAACACGTCGCGGCCCGCACCAGCGAGCTGCAACAGACCGCCGATATGCTGGATCTGGCCTACGAAGAGCTCAAACACAGCTATGTCACCGGCACCGAAGTGTTTTCGTTGCTGGCCAACCTGCGCCTGCCGCCCGCCAAACAGACCAACCGGCAGATCATCGAACTGGTGCGGGTGTACTGCAAACTCCATGGCCTGGACGAAGGCAGCAGTCGTGACCTGACCATGGCAGCGGCGCTCTACAACATCGGTAAGTTGAGCTGGACCGACAGCATGATGAGCACGCCCTCGGACCTGCTGCATCACAATGACCGCGAGCGCTATCGGGGTTATCCGAAGCAGAGTGAGTCGCTGCTGATGACGCTCGATCCGATGAAGGACGCCGCCCGGCTGATCCTGCATCACCAGGAGCGTTGGGACGGCAGCGGTTTTCCTGATCGGCTCAAGGGCGAAGCGATTCCGTTCGGTTCGCGGTTGCTGAAACTGGCGGTGGATTTCATCGAGTTGCAGCGCGGGCTGATCCTCGAACGGCAGATGAACAGCGATGAAGCCCTGGTGTATATCCGCCAATACGCCGGTCGCCTCTACGACCCGGAACTGGTGGAGGATTTCATTCAGGTCTGCGCGGCTTATCTGAGCGACGTGACGCTGGCCGATCCAACGGTCAAGGTGCTGAGCACCCGGGATCTGGTGGCGGGCATGATCCTGGCGCGCAATCTCAATGCCGACAATGGCATGCTGCTGCTCAATGCCGGCAAGGTGCTGAATGGGCCGCTGGTGGAGAAGTTGATCGCTTTCGAGGCGATGGAAGGTGCCAAGTACAGCATTTTCGTGAAAGTGCCGGAGGAAGTGGGGGGCGCGCTTCTCGAGACGAGCTGAGCCTTCAGACCGTAAGTAAAGACGCATAACCTGTAGGAGCGAGGCTTGCCCGCGAAGAATGCAGCGCGGTTTTTCAGGTATTACGCGTCATCGTTCTTCGCGGGCAAGCCTCGCTCCTACAGGGAAGGCCGCGGAGATTTTTTCGGCGTGACGAAGAACCAGCACGCATGTGATCCTTGCGTCTTTTACCCAAGGCCAATCCTGATCCATGACACTTCCATCTGCCGCTTCATCTCGCCTCATCCGCATTGCCGCTGCCCTGCTGATCGGCCCTGACGGTCGCACACTGCTGGTTCGCAAGCGCGGTACCCAGGCGTTCATGCAGCCAGGGGGCAAGATCGAGGCCCATGAAAAGCCGGTCCATGCCCTCGCTCGTGAGCTGGAAGAGGAACTGGGGCTGGTTATCGATCCGGCGCATGCCGCCTACCTGGGGCAATTCTCGGCACCGGCCGCCAATGAGCCGGGTTATGTCGTACAGGCCGAACTCTTTCAGCTGACCATCGATTCGTGCGTTTCCCCGGCGGCGGAGATCGAAGAGGTACGCTGGATCGATCCGGCCACCGACGGCGATGTCACGCTGGCGCCATTGACACGGGACCTGATCTTGCCGTTTTATCGAGCCTCACTGATCGAAACTGCCTGATCGTCCAAGGACGGAGGATGCCCATGATCCCGCTTCAAGATTTGTTGATTTTCGCCGCCGCGGCGTTTCTGATGGTGCTCACGCCCGGGCCCAACATGATCTACCTGATCTCTCGTTCAATCTGCCAGGGGCGCAAGGCCGGAGTGACTTCGCTGCTCGGCGTGGTCGCGGGATTCTTAGTGCACCTGTTCGCGGCCGCCGCAGGTTTGACCGCGGTGTTCGTGGCAGTGCCGATGGCCTACGAAGTATTGAAATGGGCCGGCGCGCTGTACTTGCTGTGGCTGGCGTGGCAGGCGGTCAAGCCCGGAGCGCGTTCGCCGTTCGAGGCGCAGCAGTTGCCGGCGGACTCGTCGCGCAAGTTGATTACCATGGGCTTTCTCACCAGCGCTCTCAACCCGAAGATCGCGGTGTTTTACCTGTCGGTGTTTCCGCAGTTCATTACCCCTGAGCACGGTTCGGTGTTCACCCAGAGCATCATCCTCGGCCTGACCCAGATCAGCGTGAGCTTCAGCGTCAACTTGCTGATTGCGCTGTTTGCCGCGGGCATCGCTTCCTGGTTCGTCAACAACCCGAACTGGCTGGCGATGCAACGTTACTTCATGGGCTTCGTGCTGTCCGGGTTGGCAGTGCGCTTGATGCTTGAGCAGCGGCGAGTGGCCTGAAGATGTGGATTCAACGGCTTGATGCCAGCCATGCCCTGGATTATCGGGCATTGATGCTTGAAGCCTATGACTCGCATCCCCAGGCGTTCACGTCCAGCGTGCGCGAGCGCGCCGTGATGCCGCTGAGTTGGTGGGAATCGCGCCTGACCAGCAAGCTGGACGTAGTGTTCGGGGCGTTCGAGAAGGGTGAGCTGGCGGGCATCGTCGGCCTGGCCTTCGAGTCTCGGGAAAAGGCCCGGCACAAGGCGACGCTGTTCGGCATGTACGTTTCGGGTGAGGTGCGGCAGCGCGGGCTCGGCTATCAACTGGTTCAGGCTGCGTTGGCTGAAGCACAGACCCATCAGGGCCTGAGGCTGATCCAGTTGACCGTCACCGCCGGCAATGAATCGGCATTCAGGCTGTATCAGCGTTGCGGCTTCGTGCCGTTCGGCCTTGAGCCGCTGGCAGTGCGGGTGGGCGAGGACTACTTTGACAAAATCCATATGTGGCGAGAGATCATCTCTGAGCCTTTGGCATAAGGGCTGTTGTGGCGAGGGAGCTTGCTCCCGTTGGGTTGCGAAGCGACCCCAACCTGCAATCGCATGTGTTCAGACACTGCGCATTCACCGTTTTTACGACTGCTGCGCAGCCGAACGGGGGCAAGCCCCCTCGCCACAGGTTCTTCGCTAGCATCGGGGACGACAAGCCTGTGCCGTGAGCTCTGAAACCACCTCGATCCCTTGTAGGAGCGAGGCTTGCCCGCGAAGACGGTTTCAAATCGAACATTGATGTCGGCTGACACACCGCTTTCGCGGGCAAGCCTCGCTCCTACAGTAATCGATGTCGTTCACAAGTTATCTAATCAAAGCAGGTATCTGTGGGAGCGGGCTTGCCCGCGATGAAGCCTGAACAATCACCCTTCAACTTTGATCAGAATCGACAGGATTTCAGCGAACTGCACTAACCCCATCCAGCGTCGAAAACGATGTGTCCTTGGCCGTCAGCAAAAAATCGCGCATGTACGGTGCATCCAGCATGTCGGCGCGAATCCCGGCATACAGCGTCGCGAACAAGCCTTTCTCGCCCAGTCGCTTGGCCTTCACATAGCCCCGTGAACTGTATTCATGCAGCGCCCAATGAGGCATGCCGCAGACGCCACGACCGCTGGCCACCAGTTGCATCATCATCACCGTCAGTTCCGAGGTGCGTACCTGGGCCGGTTCGATGTCGGCTGGCTCCAGGAAGCGGGTGAAGATGTCCAGCCGATCACGCTCCACCGGGTAGGTGATCAAGGTTTCCGTCAGCAAATCTTCGGGCACGATGTACGGCTTGCTCGCCAGGCGGTGCTGATTGGCCACCGCAAGCATGGCTTCGTAGGTGAACAACGGCACGTAAGTGATCCCGACCAGTTCCAGCGGGTCGGAGGTCACCACCAGGTCCAGATCGCCTCGGGCCAGCGCCGGCAGTGGGGCGAAGGAGAACCCCGAGGCCAGGTCCAGCTCGACTTCCGGCCAGGCATCGCGGAACTGGTCGATGGTCGGCATCAGCCACTGAAAGCAACTGTGGCACTCGATCGCCATGTGCAAACGTCCCGCAGTGCCACCGGCCAATCGCGCAATGTCACGCTCGGCGCCGCGCAGCAACGGCAGGGTGGCGTCGGCCAGTTGCAGCAGGCGCAAGCCGGCACTGGTGAAGCGCACCGGTTTGGTCTTGCGCACGAACAGCGGCATGCCCATGCGCTCTTCCAGCTCCTTGAACTGGTGGGACAGCGCCGACTGGGTCAGGTGCAGGCGGTCGGCCGCATCCACCAGGCTGTCGGCTTCGCGCAGGGCGTGCAGGGTTTTCAGGTGACGGATTTCAAGCACCGGGGGCTCCATGAGGAAAACTTGTGATCAACACGAAAAGGTTGAGTTTGTCTCATGTTGGGTGAGCTGTCGACAATAGCACCATGTTTTACAGCATCTTTTATAGAGAGAAATTTCACCATGGCTAAGGCCCACACACTTGGTTTCCCGCGCATCGGCGCCGACCGCGAATTGAAAAAAGCCCTTGAAGCCTACTGGAAGGGCGATCTGGATCAGGACGCGCTGAAAAGCGTCGGCCGCCAATTGCGCGCCACTCACTGGCAATTGCAGAAAGACGCTGGCATCGACCTGCTACCTGTGGGCGACTTCGCCTGGTACGACCAGGTACTGACTCACTCGCTGACCTTCGGCGTCATCCCCGAACGTTTCGACAGCGCCAAGGATTCCCGCGGCCTGCCGACACTCGACACCCTGTTCGCCATGGCCCGTGGCGCTACCGCAGCCTGCTGCGGTGGCGAGCATACCCAGGCGCAATACGCCCAGGAACTGACCAAATGGTTCGACACTAACTACCATTACCTGGTCCCGGAATTCACCGCTGATCAACAGTTCAAACTGAGCTGGGAACAGCTGTTCGACGAAGTCGACGAAGCCAAGGCCCTGGGCCACAACGTCAAACCGGTGATCATCGGCCCGTTGACTTATCTGTGGCTGGGCAAGGCCAAAGGCAATGACTTCGACAAGCTCGACCTGCTGGAGCGCCTGCTGCCGATCTACGGCGAAATTCTTGGTCGCCTCGCAGCCCAAGGCGTGGAGTGGGTGCAGATCGATGAACCGATCCTGACCCTCGACCTGCCACAGGCCTGGAAAAACGCCTTCGAACGCGCCTATCACATCCTCCAATACTCGCCGCTGAAAAAACTCGTAGCGACTTACTTCAGTGGTCTGGAAGACAACCTCGGCCTGGCTGTCTGTCTGCCAGTGCAAGGCTTGCACATCGACGCGGTGCGCGCGCCGGAGCAACTTGGCCAAGTGCTGGATCGTCTGCCGACTTACAAAATTCTCTCGGTGGGTCTGGTTAACGGTCGCAACGTCTGGCGCTGCGAACTGGAGCAAGTGCTGGCGCAACTGCAGCCAGCCCAGGAACGCTTTGGCGATAACTTGTGGGTCAGCAGTTCCTGCTCGCTGTTGCACAGCCCGGTGGACCTGGACCGTGAAGACAAACTCGACCCGGAACTGAAAAGCTGGTTGGCGTTTGCCGTGCAGAAGTGCGGTGAAATCGCCGTGCTGCGTGATGCCCTCAACGACCCGCAAGCGCCGAAGGTGCAAGCCGCCCTGGCCGAAAGCCGCGCCATTGCGGCCAGTCGCGTTCAGTCTCCGCGTATCCACAAAGCGGATGTTCAGGCCCGAATCAATGCCATCGGCGCAGCGGACAGCCAACGCCTCTCACCGTTTACCAAACGCATCGCACAACAACAGGCACGGCTGAAACTGCCGACGTTCCCGACCACCACCATCGGCTCGTTCCCACAGACCGCATCGATCCGTCTGGCGCGCCAGGCCTTCAAGCAAGGCAAGCTGTCGGCCAACGATTACACCGACGCCATGCACAGCGAAATCCGCCACGCCGTGCAAATCCAGGAACGCCTGGGCCTGGACGTGCTGGTGCACGGTGAAGCCGAGCGCAACGACATGGTCGAGTACTTCGCCGAGCAACTGGACGGCTACTTGTTCACCCGGTTCGGCTGGGTCCAGAGCTACGGTTCGCGCTGCGTCAAACCGGCGATTATTTACGGTGATCTGAGCCGTCCGAAGCCGATGACCGTCGACTGGATCACCTACGCCCAGAGCCTGACCGACAAGGTCATGAAAGGCATGCTCACCGGTCCCGTGACCATGCTGATGTGGTCGTTCCCACGCGAAGACGTCTCGCGCAAAATTCAGGCGCAGCAACTGGCCCTGGCCTTGCGCGATGAAGTGGTGGATCTGGAAAACGCCGGCATCAAGATCGTCCAGATCGACGAAGCCGCGTTCCGTGAAGGGCTGCCACTGCGTCGGGCGCAATGGCAGGAATACCTCGACTGGGCGGTGGAAGCCTTCCGCCTGAGTGCATCGGGCGTGCGCGACGAAACCCAGATCCACACCCACATGTGCTACAGCGAATTCAACGACGTGATCCAGTCCATCGCCGCCATGGACGCCGACGTGATCACCATCGAAACCTCGCGCTCGGACATGGAGTTGCTGGAAGCCTTCGAAGCGTTCGACTACCCGAACGACATTGGCCCGGGCGTCTACGACATCCACTCGCCACGGGTGCCGGACACGGCCGAGATGGTGAAGTTGATGAGCAAAGCCGTGAAGCGCATTCCGGCCGAGCGGCTGTGGGTCAATCCCGATTGCGGGTTGAAGACCCGGGCCTGGCCGGAAACGGAAGCCGCGTTGGTGAACATGGTCGCGGCGGCACGTCTGCTGCGCAGTCAACTGGCCTGACATCAAGCGGTTATTGACTGACAACGGAGCGCTTCGGGCGCTCCGTTGTCGTTCTTCATAGCTGTGGAAAATGTTTGAGTGCCAGCGGTTTGCCGATGTTGCCCCGCCAGATCGACTCCACCTGAGCGCCGCTGTGGGCTTGAGCCTGTTGCCATTGCAGGCCCAGGTTGCGTTGTTCAGGCAGTTTCAGATGGCCTTTGGTGAAGTCATTGAACGCAGGCTTTGCCGAGGTGTAGTGAAAGTGCGCATACCACAAGGTTGGCGCCGGCTCGCTCGTCAGATCACGTACCTCATATTCCTGCAGAAAATCCCGTCGACCGTCCGGGCGCTTGCCTATATCCCGCAATGCGCCTTCCTTGCGGATGTCCACCACCCGTTGCTCCAGCAGATAGTCCAGATAACCCTCGGTGGGGGTTCTGCTGTTCATGGACTGTTCGATGCGCAGGGTGCGCCCGGCACGCACCAGATCACGGGCCTTTTCCTTCAGTTGCACGATGATCGGATCGGTGGGTGACAGTCGTTCGATGTCCTGCGCCCGCGTGATGAGTTCGTCAGCTTCGCTGTTCATCATGTGCTCAAGGTCGACCGGCAGCATGCCCTGGTCGGCATATCCTTTGACCTTGCTCTGGTAGTTTTCTATGGCAGCAAGTCGTGTTCGGGACTCCACCAGTAACGGCCGAATATCCGTCTGCTGCGGACGTTGTACGGCGGCAGATTGCTCGCTGAGGTGATATTTACCGCTTGAGCGCGGCAGCCAGGTTTCCGTGTGTCCATCGACCCCCTCGATGGTGAACCGCTTCTGCTGAGTCACCGCATCGGTTTTTTCGACGCCGATCAGTAACTGGTTGTCTTCGGTCTCAAAAAACTTCTTACCGGATGCGGCTTCATTCGGCGAGGTGGAGGCGCGGTTACCCAAGACTTTTTGAGCAGATGTCTCGAGATTCGCCAGGTTATCCAGAAACTGGGTGACTTGTTCCTTATCCAGGTGTTGCGGATAGCCCAGTACCCAGGCATTCAGGTTGCGGCGGAATTTGGAGTAAGTCTCCAGACAGTCTTTCAACACTCTGTGGCGTTGTGTCACGTTGGCGTGCACGGTCGGAAGGTTGTGCTGGGTGATCATGGCACGATCCACTTTGATCCTGGCGTTTTTCACCTGTACATGAAAATACAACCAGGACTGGTCGTGGACGGCGTCGTATCGGGTAATGATTTCGAGGCTGTGTGCTGCCTTCAGGTAACGGTAGTTTGTCCCGGTGAACGCCTTGTTTACCCTCGCCAGATCATCGGCCATTTCCAGTTTTTGGTTTTTAAGGGTTATTCGACCATTCCACAGGTTGGCCTGTTCGGTCGCGGTGTAAGCGTATTCGAGGTCCTGAAGAAAAGCTTTACGGACCGCCGTGCGTTGCGCCATCAAGTCCAGGTGTTTGCGGATATCGCTGGCGGGTGTGGTGTTGGAAAGTTCATTGAGTTCATCGATCCGGTCGAGGCAGTCCTGTAGTCGCTTATTGGCCAGGTCGATCCGGCACAGGGTGCGATCAACGACTAAAAAGGCGCAGTTGTTTTTAACCTCCGCAATCTCACGGGCTTGTCCTCGCCCGCCCAAACTGCGCAGTTCTTCCAGATCGGCGTATTGGTTCTGGGCGATGTCGATGTCTTTGGCACAGGCAGCGTCGACGGAAGGTTGCAGTTTTATGCGTTGTTCGGTGTCGGCGTCATAGTATGCCAGGATGTCTATTTTAGTTTTTTTGGACTGCGTAGTGAGCTGCCGGGTACTCGCGTCGATGGTGTGTTTCAATGTCCCCAGACGACGCTGAGTCCGATCCGGCCACCAGCGGGGCAGCCAACCCCTGATAACGGCTGGCCAGAGCGGATCCATGCCGTCGGCCAGATGCCCGAGTGCCGCACCGCCGCCCATGCCACCTCCCTCCATCAATGTGCCGTACACCGCATAGTGGGTGTTCCAGTTGCCGGCCTCATCAAGGGCGATCGGCTGTTTATAGGCGCGGGCCCATGTGCCGTGCAAGCGCCAGCCCCGAGGGCCATCGCTCAACTCAATCCGATAGATACGCCCCTGGCTGATCATGAAGTCGCCCTCGGCATGCCGATAGACATTGCGATAGATGCCGTGTGTGGCGGGTTGCAGTCCAGCCAGAGAAATTTCGTGCTCGTATTCGTAGCCGTGGAAGTAATCACGGACGCGACGGGCCTGTTGACGCGAGGGCATCTGCAAGGCACCGGCCTTTCGAGCCATTGCCCGTAACTGACGATGGCGCGTTATCGCACGGGCAGTACCGGGAGCCGCGTTGGCACCCGGAAGCACATCCATGGCAGCGTCGATCAACGACAACAACACCGCTTCCACCTCGGCCAGACCATGACCGACGTCGCCACGCAGCAAAGCAGCGACCGCCAGATTGGCGCTGCCCCAAGCGTCATACAAGGCAATGGCCGAGCCCACGAATGGCACCAGGCCCAGGGCCATTTTCAGATAGTTGAACGTCGCGCCGGACTTCAGTGCGCAGTGTTCCAGGTACAAGGCGTCATTGGAGCGTGAGGTATTTCGATGGGCTTCCAGTAAACGCCCCATATGCACATTGAGCAGATGCGCCGCCAGCGATGTGGTGGCCGGCCACGCCATGCCGACGCCGATCAGCGTATTGAAGTTGCGCAGCAATGCCTCATTGATCCGACTGACGTGAAGGGCGAAGTCGCCTTGCAAGGCACGCCCGGCCAGATAGTTGACCATGCTGTTGTGCAGGCACAGGTTGAACAGGCTTTGGCGCGCCTGCTCAAGGGTGTCGTACTGGCGCAGGTAGATCCCGTCCGGGCCGTCCGGTAGGTAGAGCAGTGTCAGGCCGCTGACCTGTTCCTCGATGAAGGTGACACCGGACAATGTGCTCGGGCCTTGATGCGGGGTATCCTCACCGCCCACTGTCAGATGGGCCGGCAGCAGCACGATACGCTTGCCCTGAGCCGCAAAGGCTTCCCGGGTATTGGCGTCAATGGCGATATCCAGCACTTGCCGTCCATGGGCATCGATCTGCCGTTGCAACAAAGCAAACTCACCTTGCAGTTTCAGCATCAGGCGCCAGGGTTCGGTCAGGCTTTCACGGCGATATTCAAGATCGAAGGCCGAGGCGCCGGGAGCGCCAAGAAAAGCGTGACAGAGCTGTGTCTCATAGTGGCCGGCCAAATCCAGCTCGGTCACCAGTTTGCGCAGGTAAAACGGGGTGATGCCGTTTTCCAGTGCTATGCGTTCTGTCTCGGTATCCGCTGTGACGTCGACCTGCATGAACGACAGGCGCCACCACAGGGGTTGATCGATGTTCGATTGCGTCAGCTCGACGAGGGGCAGTTTGCTGCGCGATTCACTGGCAATCAGCACATTCTCCTGAGGCGTTCCCGGTGCGGCGCCTTCCATCACGACCTTCTGCCATTGCGTCGAGTCGGGCAGATCGATCGTCACCGCAAAGCCTTGCGTGAGGGAAAAGTCCTGGCGCAGGCGAGCGTCGATGCGTTTTTTGCTGAAATCATCCCGTGGCGGCAGATCCCTTTCGAGCAATTCATGGGAGCGCTTCATCGCCGCAATGTAGGTTTTGAACAGGTGCTTGAGCTGCAAGCGCCGAGCATCGGCCAGCGTGCCGAGCCATTGCGGCAGCGCTCGAGCCAGGGCGCTGCTGTGGTTTTGCTCGAGAAATTGCGCGAAGGCCAATTCCCGGGCGGCGGGTATTGGCACGGTCAAGCGGGCGAGGGTGTGTTCGCGCAGTTTTTCCAGCGCCGCCGTCCGCTGCCTGGCATGGGACGGCGCGGGGTTGTCGGCAATCAGTTGTGCAGCCTGTTGTTCGCAGCGGTAGAGCTGATTTTTCAGGGCGTATTCGAACGGGTCACCGACCAGCTCGCTAAGGTGCAAGGCCAACACGTCGTCGTTGGCGCTCAGCTTGAACAGTGCTTGTTCCAGCGCTCTTCGAGAGGCGAAACGCTGCAAGCCACCGAACCGGCCAGGCCAGTACAGCAACAGGGTGTGGGACGCGGCGCCATGCAGCACCGATGGATGCGTGATCAACAGCACGCCGTCCAGTTCCTCGGTTTGGGGGCTGCCGCCGTCGTCTTCGGTGGCCGACAGTGTCAGCCGCGCAACCGCGACCTCGGCATTGCGCTCCGCTCGAACGGGGGTATCCAGAACAGCCTTGAGCATTTGGTGCTCTTCGGGGCTGATCTGGTCCAGGGTCAGCTGAATATCTGCCTCGCTGCGCAACCCCGTCAGCCGTGCCTGATACAGCGCGGTGTAGTGTTGATTCGGTGCATGACGCAGCTCCAGCATCTTCAGCGCGTTGCGGGCGTTCAGCAATGTGGACGCGGCGGTGTGGCTGGCCTGTTCTGCTGTCGTCAGGGTGTCGAGGTGTTTTTTCAGATTCTGCAGGCGTGGATCATTCAGATCGCCCTCGAAGTTTTTGCCAAGCAGCGTTTCCAGCGCTGCGCAATGCAGGGCCATGGCTCTCTGGCGGGTGTCCAGCGCAATATCGGGGTTGAGCAAGCCGAACTGCGGGACACTGTCGCCGCTTTGCCCCTCGCTGTCGATGTCTGCCGGCCGTTCTGCAGGCTCGGCAAAAACCGCCTCCTGGCGATGTTGCCGAGCCAGCCGGTCGGCGGAGTCCAGCGCGGTGGCACCATGCTCGGCGATATCACTGCCGTTGCCCTGACGAACACTGTTCATCCAGGCGACCGATACGCGAGCGATCAGTTGTTCGCCAGCCCCCTCCAGCGGCGTGGTTTCGATCCGCGTGTATTCGAGGCTGACGTCATTGAGCCGGGACATCCCGACAGCGTTTTGCGGGTGTGCGATCAGCCAGTTTTCGACCTCATGACGCTCCTTGAAGTGTTTCCAGGCCGGCTGCTGCTCTGGCAAATACAGCAACTGCGCGGACGGTTGCTCGGTACTGATGAGCAAAACCCCGGGCAGCTCGACACGGCGGCCATCAGTGAACCGGAGCGCCATTTGGCTGACGGCCACCCGAGGGGAATCGACAGCCATGCTGTCGCCGGGCGCATCGATCAACGCCAGCAAGGGTTTCATCTGTTCGGCCGTCAAGGTGCGCAGGGCATGGGCGACCTGGCTGGAGGCTTCGAAGTGCTGACGATACAACCGGGCGGCCAGCGCTCTGCGTGATATCGCCGTGCCGGGCGCCCGGGCATTCCACCAACGCTCCCAGGCGTGATTGAGCAGACGCTCCGGGTTCAGGCTTTTGAGCTGTTTGAGCAGTTCGGCGGGGGACTTGCCGTAGAGGCGGTGTTCCCGTGCAAGCCCGATCACCACGCAACGCGCGTTGAGTGAAGCTTCGACCGCAGGATGTTGCAGCACAAAGGCGCAGGCATGGGTCAGGCTGACAAAGTGTTCTGGCCGATTGGCGGTGGCGAAGAAACCGAAACCGACCCGGTTGCCGTCAAGATCCCACTGTTCCTTGAGTAATTGACTGATCGAGGCGCGTGCCTGCGGGCTTTGCGTCATGAGTTCGAGCCACTGTCGGCGACAGTCGCTCCAGCGCTGCGAGGCGGTCAGAAGCAGGCTCTGATCCGGGTTGGGCGTAAGAGGGTGGGTGAGGCCGAAATCGGCCTGCATGGGTTTTGGGGCATCGGGCATGGCAACTGGTCTCCAGAGGCAAACAAGGCCCAGGTTGTCTGGGCACTCAGGCCATTAGAGGTCAGTTGCTGGAGGCGCTGGTGGTACATAGTTATAGGCTGACGTCTTGCCTGCGGAGGGTGCAAGCAAGACTGTTTCGGCACCCGCGCGGGTGAATCAGTCGGTTAAATAGATACGTCCCCTTTTAGAACTCGCAGTCGGCACCTTGGGTGCTATCGGCTCGGAGGAAAACGCAGCTTCGAGGTCAGCCTGATGGCCCAGCCCTTTTTTCACTGGATCGCCTGATCCTCGGGATGAAACTCAAAACGCGCATTTTTATTCTGTGGAGAGGTCGGCATGATCAATTTGATGATCGGAACAACTTTATTTGTCGTCTGGGCATAAAAGTCCCGTTGGTTGTATTGAGCCACCCCCAGGCCACCCGCTACATAGAAGAATGCCTCAATGGGAAGTTGGCGTGGGATGCCAGGGGACCACGTCTGGATAATGACTTCGCTGAAATCATTGATTGTCGGAAGTCCGACAGGCTTCAGTTCGATAGCACGAATGGCTTGGTAAAAAGAATCTGAGGCAAGTTCGTTCATCGCATCTCGCACATCAAAGCTGCATTGGTAGCGAAACGAATCAACCCCAGGCGTGAAGGTATGGCGGACCCATTGTTCGGCGGTGGTGATCCCCATGGTCTGGCATCGCTTGCTGTTCAAGGGATAAGTTACGGAAGCCCCGCAGCCTGGTTTGTCCCTCCCCCAGGTAGCGCCGTCGATGGGGAACACACACAGCACCATTGTTTGCAAGCTGCCCTCGGGACGGCTCAATACGGGGTACAGGATGTAGCCATTGGTTCGGTCCCAAGGCAGGCGTGGGAAACTTGCGTCGACCCTGAAAAAGGAAAATGACATGCCGCCCAGTTCAATGGCCATAGGGCTGGGATCCCAGACATGGAAGCCGTTCGGGGTGTCAGTCGCTCGTAGTAACACTCCGGAACAAAGGAATGCCGGCTGGCTTGGGGAGCCATTGCATTTATCAATTGTTTCGTTGTAACGCTTTTGAAGTGATGCGGCAACGCTGGCGCCCGAGGTCGTGTGGCTGACGTTAATCACCGGGCTGCTGCTGCAGCCCGTCAGCAAAACCAGAAGAATTAAAAACACTAAATTTCTCATAGGTGACCCCTTGGCTTTCCTTCGATGGATAGCGAGCCTCAATGTAATGAAGAGGTGGGTGTCGCGGTAACTATCACTTTTGACAGTTACGACAAGCGGTAGGGCAATTCGAACCGCACTGTGAGCATTCGACGAAACGACCACTCGGCAATCTTCATCAAACTGTCACGTAACTGTGGCAGCGCGCTTGAACAAACTTCATCAGACTCGCGCTCTACTGGAGTTCTGCGTTTCGGTGTTTTTCATGCGTGCTTTATTTTTATCGGCGACCACTTTTCTGGTCGCTTTATTGTTCAGCCTGCCGTCCCTGGCGGCTTCGCGATGTGATGTCAATGTTCCGACCGAGCGGGTCGATCTGGCGCAGGTGAGCCTGGCCTACCAGAGCATTGGCCGTGCCTCGGACCCTGCGTTGTTGCTGGTCATGGGCTTGGGTGGGCAGTTGATTCACTGGCCGGACGAGGTGGTGGTTGCGCTGTGTCAGCAGGGTTTTCGGGTGATTCGCTATGACAATCGCGATGTGGGCCTCTCGACTTGGCGGCAGACGCCTATCGAGGCCAACCTGACCTTTGAAGTGCTGCGTTACAAACTGGGTTTGCCGGTATCGGTGCCATACACCCTGACGGACATGGCCGACGATGCGCTTGGGCTGATGGATGCCTTGCACGTCGAGCAATTCCACGTGTTGGGCGCCAGCATGGGCGGGATGATCGCTCAGCATATGGCGGCCATGGCGCCACAACGTGTCGAGAGCCTGACGTTGCTGATGACCAGCTCGGGTGCCGAAGGTTTGCCGGCACCGAGTGCGGCGCTGGTGCAGTTACTCGCGCGACGTGGTGCACCGAATCGGGAGGTGGCGCTGGAGCAACAGGCTGATTTGCTGGCGGCATTGGGCAGCCCGGCGGTGAGCGATGACCGGCAGGCGTTGCTGCAGCAGGCGGCGCAGTCCTATGACCGGGCGTTCAACCCGGAGGGCGTGAAGCGCCAGATCATGGCGATCCTCGCTGAACGGAGCCGCGTGGCGCTGCTCAACCAATTGCGGGTGCCAACGCTGGTGGTTCACGGCACCGCCGATCCGTTGTTGCCGGTGATGCACGGCGTGCACTTGGCGGCACATATTCGCGGCAGTCAGTTGAAGCTGATCCCGGGGCTGGCCCATCGTTTCCAGGAAGCATTCAAAGCGCCGTTACTGGCGGCAGTGTTGCCGTATTTGCAGGCCCATCGCGAAGACACCTCACACTGGGCACAAATCGATCCAGTGGCCGAACGCAATCTTCTATAACACCCAAATCCAATGTGGGAGCGAGCCTGCTCGCGATGATGGCGGACCAGTCAGTATTGATGTAGCAGACAGACCGCTATCGCGAGCAGGCTCGCTCCCACAGGTTTTAGTACAGGCTCAGGCTTTACGTTGGAACGAAGTTATCGAGCATCCGGTTCACCGCCAGTTCACCCAGCATGACCGAGTTCTGGATGCCGAGCACGGTGTTGCGCTGCGGGCCGTTCAGCTGCCCGGCGAAATCACTCAACATCACGCTCGCCGCTGCCAGCGATTCGCAGGCGTTGACCAGCAGGGTTTCGTTATTGGCGTCGGGGGCGATCAAGTAAAGGGTGCTGGGTTTGCGTGGAGTGTCTTTGGGAATGACCGGTTTGAGGTAGTAATCGAGGGCGCGGTCGGCGGCTTCGTTGAGCTTTTTGGAGCTCGGGGTTTCGTAGGGGGAAACGTCGTCGGTTTCCGGTGGGTTGGGTGTGATCTTGAACATTGGGTATTCTTCCTAATAGTAGAGCCGCAACCTGTCTCGCTACTAAACGGAAGGGTGGCAGCTGTGCGCAAGTTAGTAGACCGGTAAAATTACCCAAAAACCCGGCGCGCCCGAGGGCGCCATGCGCACAGCTACCATCAAGCGCAGGTCGAAACCTGACTGGATGACACTTGTGCAACCGTGGATAAATTAGCCGGGCTACTAAACCCGATCACTGGGAATCAGTGATACGAACCAAGTTACCGACGGGCCTCCAGACGCACAAGCCGGCGGATTCTGACGTGGTTGTAGGCGACGGCGCAAGGCGCTGTAGCTTTCAGGAAGTAACGCTAAACAGAACTAAACACGCCCGCCCAAACACCCCAAAACCTGTGGGAGCGGCGGTGCGACGATTCGACTTGCCCGCGATGGCGGCGTGTCAGTCACCGCTGATGTCGTCTGGAAGGCCGTCATCGCGGGCAAGCCCGGCTCCCACAGGAATAGTGGAACGGCTGCCACACGGGCTCAGCCTTCGGGTGTATCGTTCGAACTTTCCGGCGCGATCCAAGCCTGCGAGGTAAATGATGAGTACCCCCCTGAAAATCGATTTCGTCAGCGACGTGTCCTGCCCCTGGTGCGTCGTCGGTCTGTATAGCTTGACCCGTGCCCTGGATATGCTGGGTGACGAAGTCCAGGCCGAGATCCGTTTCCAGCCGTTCGAGCTTAACCCGAAGATGGGCCCCGAAGGCCAGAACATCACCGAACACATCAGCGAAAAGTACGGTTCGACGCCTGAGCAATCGCAGAAGAATCGCGAAATGATTCGCGCGCGTGGAGCCGAGGTCGGGTTTGCCTTTCGCACGGACGGCAGCAGCCGTATCTACAACACTTTCGATGCTCACCGCTTGCTGCATTGGGCGGGGCTGGAAGGGTTGCAGTTCAACCTGAAAGACGCACTGTTCAAGGCGTATTTCACCGAGGGCGGCAACCCGTCCGATCACGCACAGTTGGCGCAGATCGCCGAAAGCGTGGGACTGGACCGGCAGCGGGCCGAGGCGATCCTGGCGTCCGACGAATTCGCCAAAGAGGTTCGCGAGGAAGAACAGTTGTGGTTATCGCGCGGAGTGAGCTCAGTGCCGACGGTAGTGTTCAACGGGCAGTACGCCGTCAGTGGCGGGCAGCCGGTGGAGACGTTTGTCGGTGCGATTCGCCAGATCATGAGTGAGGCGAAGGGCGGAACGGTCAACGGTTGAACTGACGTTACACGCTCGATCGTTCCCACGCTCTGCGTGGGAACGCCTCTAAGGACGCTCCGCGTCCAGTGACGCGGAGCGTCACGGGCTGCATTCCCACGCGGAGCGTGGGAACGATCAGTTAACTGTAGGAGCGAGGCTTGCCCGCGAATGTTTCGACGCGGTGTCCCTGAAACTCCGCTTTATCGTTCTTCGCGGGCAAGCCTCGCTCCTACAGAACGGAGGCGTTATCCGTGAAGACGCATCCACACGCTGACCAGCACCGTCGCCGCCATCAACCACGCCACCGCCGCCACTGCCAACGAAACCTCCAGCCGCATCCGGTCGACCATCACATACAAGGTCGCCAGGTAGACGAAGTACGGAATGATCGACCACATGCCAAACACGATGGTGGTTTTCAGATCATCCAGCGAGCGCCCCTTGCCGACGATGTAATGAGCGATCAGTGCAAAGGTCGGAAACAGCGGCACCAGGCCTGCGATGTAATAGTTTCTGGTCTTGGCCAGCATGGCGAGAATCACCACCACCGCCGCGCCCAGGGTTGCTTTGAAAATCAGGTCCATCAGTGGCTCAGCCCGTATTTCTTCACTTTGTCGAACAGCGTGGTCTTGGCCATCCCCAGTTCCAGGCTGGCCTGGGTCAGGTTGCCGCCGCTGCGCTGCAAGGCGTCGCTGAGCAGGTTGCGTTCGAAGGCTTCCACTGCTTCGGCGAAGGCCAGGCCCTGGTTGCTGCCGCTGGCGCCGGTTTTTTTGAAGGCCGGCAGGCCGAGGGCGAAGCGTTCGGCGACGTTGCGCAATTCGCGCACATTGCCTGGCCAGTCGTGGCTCATCAGGGTCGACAGGGTCTGGTTGTCCAGCTCTGGCACCGCGCGGTCGAAGCGCAGGGATGACTGCTGCAGGAAGTGTTCGAACAGTTGCAGGATGTCTTCGCGGCGTTCGCGCAGCGGCGGCAGCTCCAGGGTTACCACGTTCAGGCGGTAATACAGGTCGCTGCGAAACTCGCCGGCCTTGCTCGATTGATCCAGATCGGACTTGGTCGCGGCGATCACCCGGCAATCCACCGCCACGCTCTGGTTCGAGCCAAGGCGTTCAAGAGTGCGTTCCTGCAATACCCGCAACAGTTTGATCTGCAACGGCAGCGGCATGCTTTCCACTTCATCGAGGAACAGCGTGCCACCGTCGGCGTGCTCGATCTTGCCGATCCGCCGCTTGCCGGCACCGGTGAAGGCGTTGGCCTCGTGGCCGAATATTTCACTTTCGAACAGGTTCTCCGGCAGGCCACCGCAGTTCAGCGCGACGAACTGTTTGGTGTGCCGACGGCTGAAGTCGTGCAGGCAGCGCGCGACCAATTCTTTACCGGTACCGGTCTCGCCTTCGATCAGCACGTTGGCCGAAGTATCGGCGACGTTGGCGATCAGTTCCCGCAGGTTCTGCATGGCCGGTGAGCGCCCGATGATCCGGCCTTCGAGGGAGTCCCGCTCGAAAAGTTGACGACGTAACGAAGTGACTTCCCGCGCCAGGCTGCGTTGCTCCAGCGCCCGGCGGGCGACGTCCACCAGGCGTTCGGGGGAGAAGGGTTTCTCCATGAAGTCATAGGCGCCTTTCTGCATCGCGCCGACGGCCATCGAGATGTCGCCGTGGCCGGTAATCAGCACCACCGGCAGGCTGCGATCGCGGGCCTTGAGCCGGGTCAGCAGTTCCAGGCCATCGATGCCCGGCAGGCGGATGTCGCTGATGACGATGCCGGCGAAGTTATCGCCGACCCGCTCCAGCGCTTCTTCGGCGCTGCCGACGCCCATGCAGGGAATGTCTTCCAGGGTCAGCGCCTGTTGGCAGCCGAGCAGCACATGGGGGTCGTCTTCGACGATCAGCACACTAAGGTCGTTGTTCATATTGGCTCGGCGGGAGTGGGGCTTACCAACGGTAAACTGAGAACGAAGGTGGTACCACCGCTGGCCGGGTGCTCGACACCCAGATGCCCGCCAGTGGCGGCGGCCAGGCTTGCTGACAGCGTCAGGCCGAGGCCCAGGCCTTGTTCGCCGGGTTTGGTGGTGAAGAACGGTTCGAACAGATGCTTGCGCGCTTCGGCATCGATGCCGTGGCCATTGTCGCGCACCCGCAGGCGATACTTGCCGTTGAATTCTTCGGCTTCAAGCCATAACTCCGGCTGGGGCTGCGACTGCATGGCGTCGAGCGCGTTGCCGATCAGGTTGACCAGAATCTGCTCCAGGCGAGTCTGGTCGATCTGCACCTGCACGTCTTCGAGGTCGCGATGCAATTGCAGGTGCGCGCTTTCCATCCGGCTGCCCAGCAATTGCAGGGCGGCGTCGACGGCTTTACCAAAACTGGCCTGGCCCTTGTCATCACCGCGCCGGGCGAAGGAACGCAGGCTGGCGGTGATCCGGCCCATGCGGTCGATCAGTTCATTGATGGTCTTGAGGTTGGTGCTGGCCACATCCAGCTGACCGCGTTCCAGAAAGCGCACGGTATTGCCGGACAAGGTCCGCAAGGCGGCCAGTGGCTGGTTCAATTCGTGGGCGATGCTGGTGGACATCTGGCCGATGGCCGCCAGTTTGCCGGCCTGGACCAGTTCATCCTGGGCACGGCGCAACGTCTCTTCCGCCTGCCGGCGTTCACGGATCTGGCCCTTGAGCCGTTCGTTGCTGGCGCGCAGGTCGGTGGTGCGTTCGGTAATCCGACGCTCCAGTTGATTGTTGGCTTCCTGCAAGGCTTCCCGCGCCGCGAGGCGGGTGGCAATGACCTTGCGCCGCTCGTTCCAGGCGATCAGCAGAAACGCCACCAGGGCAAACGCCACTGCCACCAGGATCCCCTGATTGATCGCTTCACGCCGCAGGTCTTGCAGGGGCGTGAGCAGGGTGAAATTCCATGGTGTGTCGCTTAGAGGACGGGTTTGCGAGAGGTAGCTGATGTTCTCTTCATCGGACTCCAGTTCGCTGTTGGCGGGGAAGGTCAGTTTTTCCTCGCCTTCGGCCAGTTTCTCCCGCGCCAGCGGTTGCAGTTCGTTCAGCGGAAACCAGTAGTACTGCAGGCTACGGGCCAGTTTTTCCTTGGTTTCCTCGCTCAATGGCACAACCGATTTAAGCCGCCGCGCCGGGTCGCTGGAGAGAATGATGATGCCGTTCTCGTCGCTGACGAAGGCTTCCAGGCGCGCACGCTGCCAGCGTTCTTCCATGGCTTCGAGACGGACCTTGACCACGGCGACGCCGATGATCTTGCCGTGCTCTTCCAGGCCATGAGCCAGGTAATAGCCGGGTTCGCCACTGGTGCTGCCGATGCCATAGAAACGCCCCGGCTGACCGCGCACGGCGTTCTGGAAATAAGCGCGGAAGGACAGGTCTTCACCCAGATAACTGTCGACATCGCGCCAGTTGCTGGTGGCCAGTACGCGGCCGGTGGTGTCCATCACATAGATAGCCCGACTGCGGCTACGCCGGTTCAGGCCTTCAAGGTATTCGTTGACTGTCTGCCGGAGTTCCGGCGACGGGTCGGCCAACAGCTTGGAAACACTGGATTCGAGTTCCAGCAGGCTGGGCAGGTAGGTGTACTTGCTGATCTCGCTTTCGACGGCGCGGGCGTGCAGTTCCAGCTGGCGCTGGCCGTTCTCGCTGAGGCTGCGAATTCCGTAGTGTTCACTGACCCAGAAGCCGATGTAACCCAATCCGATCATCAGGGCGATGATCAGCGGCGGCAGGAACAGATGGCGAATCAAACGGGGTTTCACGGCGAGTGATGGCGGCGCGGCGCGATAGAGAGTGGAGTCGCATTTCATCACAGATGCCTTGGGTCAACCACAACACAAATATCCATATACCCACGAGCCCTGTGGGAGCTGCTGTGTGAGAGGGCAAGCCCAACCGGATCCCGTAGGAGCCAGGCTTGCCGGCGAAGGCGTCCTTAAGTGCGCCTTCGCCGGCAAGCCTGGCTCCTACGAAAAACGGTTCACTCCCACACAAGTGGTGCCCGGTGCCTTAGTGCTGCAGAATCTTCGCGAGGAAGTGCTGTGTACGCTCGGCACGGGCGTTGATGTCGCCGAAGAACTCTTCTTTCTTGCAGTCTTCGATGATCTTGCCCTGGTCCATGAAGATCACCCGGTCCGCTACCTTGCGGGCGAAGCCCATTTCGTGGGTCACGCACATCATGGTCATCCCTTCGTGGGCCAGTTGCACCATCACGTCGAGTACTTCGTTGACCATTTCCGGGTCCAGCGCCGAAGTCGGTTCGTCGAACAGCATGACGATCGGGTCCATCGCCAGCGCACGGGCAATCGCCACACGCTGTTGCTGACCGCCGGAGAGTTGGCCCGGGTGTTTTTTGGCGTGGGCGGAGAGGCCGACGCGCTCAAGCAGTTGCAGGGCTTTTTTGGTGGCTTCTTCCTTGCCGCGGCCCAGCACCTTGATTTGCGCAATGGTCAGGTTATCGATGATGCTCAGGTGCGGGAACAGTTCGAAATGCTGGAACACCATGCCGACGCGCGAACGCAGTTTTGGCAGGTTGGTCTTCGGGTCGGCGATGGAGGTGCCGTCGACCACGATGTCACCTTTCTGGAACGGTTCCAGCGCGTTGACACATTTGATCAGGGTGGATTTTCCGGAACCGGACGGTCCGCACACCACGATCACTTCGCCTTTTTTGACCTCGGTGCTGCAATCAGTCAGTACCTGGAAGTCGCCATACCACTTGTTGATGTTCTTGATAGAGATCATACGGCAAACCTTTTTTGCAGACGCTTGACCAGCAGCGAGGCGGCAAAGCTGATTGTGAAGTACGTGAGACCTGCGAAGATCAGGAACTCATTGGAGCGACCGATGATGTCGCCACTGGCGCGCGAGGCATTGAGGAAATCCACCAGGCCGACCGCGTAAACCAGCGAGGTGTCCTGGAACAGGATGATGCTCTGTTGCAGTAGCAGCGGTGTCATCTTGCGGAACGCTTGCGGCAGGATGATCAATCGCATCATCTGGCCGTAACCCATGCCCAATGCTTGGGCAGCACCCATCTGGCCCTTGGGGATCGATTGCACGCCGGCCCGGACGATTTCGCAGAAGTACGCCGCTTCGAACATCATGAACGCCACGATGCACGAGGCAAATGCGCCGATCGGGGTGTCTTCGCCGGTGATCCAGCGCAGTACGAACGGCACCGCCAGGTAGAACCAGGTGATGACCAGCAGCAGCGGGATCGAGCGGAAGTAGTTAACGTAGGCGCCGGCGATGTTCGACAGCAGTTTGCTGTGGGACAGGCGCATCAGTGCCAGGATCGTGCCGAGGATGATCCCGCCGACGACGCCCAGCGCCATCAGTTGCAGGGTCATGACCATGCCGTTCCACAAACCCGGCAGGGACGGGATGATGCCCGAGAAGTCGAATTCCATCATTTACCCCCTACGGAGATCAGGCCCGGTACGGCGACTTTCTTCTCGACCATGCGCATCAGCAGCATCAGGCCCATGTTCAGCGTGAAGTAGATCAGCGTGGCCAGGGTGAAGGCTTCGAACAGGTTGGCGGAGAACTCTGCGGTCTGTTTGGTCTGCGCGAGCAGTTCCATCAGGCCGATCAGCGATGCCACGGACGAGTTCTTGAATACGTTCAGGAATTCCGAGGTAAGCGGCGGAATGATGATGCGGTATGCCTGGGGCAGCAGCACATTCCAGTAGATCTGCGGCAGCTTGAAGCCCATGGCACGGGCGGCGGATTCCTGACCGCGAGGCAGCGCCTGGATACCGGTGCGCACTTGTTCGCAAACCCGGGCGGTGGTGAACAGACCCAGGCACACGACGACGCTGAGGAAGGCCGAGGTGGTCGGGTTGAGATCCTGCTTGTACCACTCCTGGATGTCCGCAGGCAGCAGGTCGGGCACCAGGAAGTACCAGATGAACAGCTGAACCAGCAGCGGCACGTTACGGAAGAGTTCGACGTAGCAGGTCGCGATGCCCGATACGATGCGATTCGGTACCGTGCGCATGACGCCCAGAATCGAGCCCAGCAGCAGCGCGATGATCCAGGCTGCGACGGCAATGGCGATGGTCCAGCCCAAACCGGAGAGGTACCAGTCGAAATAAATCTCGCTGCCCACGCCGGTGGACTTGAAGAACACGCCCCAGTCCCAGTTGTAATTCATTAGGGTCTCCCCTCGGATTCGTTCGATTTACAAATGCCCGCCTGGGGACTCCGTTCCCGCCCCAACCTTGACGGTCGGGCACACACGAGCGGCTCGACAACCACCGGTTCGAGTGTTTCCAGAAATGCCAGCAGGGAGTGACAACCCCTGAAAGGGCAAAGGCTCTCTCAGGGGATAAGGTTAGTCAGAAATCAGGATTTCTTTTCGTCAGCCGCTTTGTCGGTCGGATTGGCGATCAGGGCCTTGAGCTCTTCGCTCATTGGGAACATCAGGTTCAGGCCTTTTGGCGGAATTGGCTGCATGAACCATTTTTCGTAGATCTTGTTGATCTCGCCGGACTTGTAGGTCGCGATGATGGCGTCGTCGACTGCTTTCTTGAACGGCGCGTCGCCCTTGCGGACCATGCAGCCGTAGATTTCGAAGGATTGTGGTGTGCCGGTCACGGCCCAGTCATCCGGCTTCTTGGCCTTGGCCATTTCGCCAGCCAGCAAGGCGTCGTCCATCATGAAAGCAACGGCACGGCCGGTTTCCAGCATCTGGAAGGACTCGCCGTGGTCTTTGGCGGAGATCACGTTCATGCCCATCTGCTTGTCGGCGTTCATCGACTTGAGGATGCGCTCGGACGTGGTGCCGGCGGTGGTCACGACGTTCTTGCCTTTGAGGTCGGCGAAGTCTTTGTACGGGGAATCTTTCTTGGCCAGCAGCTTGGTGCCGATTTCGAAGATGCCGACGGAGAAGTCAACTTGTTGCTGACGCTCGACGTTGTTGGTGGTGGAACCGCACTCGACGTCCACGGTGCCGTTCTGCACCAGCGGGATACGGGTTTGCGAGGTCACCAGGTTGTATTTGACCTGGAGGTTGGGCATGTCCAGGTCTTTCTTGATGGCTTCGACGATTTTCAGCTGGATATCGTGGGAGTAGCCAACCGGTTTGCCGGAAGCGTCCGCGATATAGGAAAACGGAATGGAAGCGTCACGATGCCCGAGGGTGATGGTGCCGGACTCTTTGATCTTCTTCAGTGTGCCGGTGAGTTCGGCAGCGAAAACTGGAGTGCTAATCAGAGCGGCAGCAATGGCTGCGCCCAGGATATGGGGAACGATGCGCATCAAATTTTCCTCGACATTGTTTTTATATGGAGCCAGTTCATCGGCCCTTTTTGGTGCTTCGAATGCTTGCGGGCTCCTGAAGGGGTGGCGCAGCGAACATTCGTCCAAGAGTGTAGAGCATGACTCGTGCCAGGCCAGACTGAATAGATCAACCTATTGATTTATAAGGGGATTAAATATTTATGGCGAGGTTTTTGATGGCGGTGAAATCCGGTTAACCGAATCGACTGACAGGTCGTGTTCGGAAAACCGAATGTTCAATGTCAGGCGTGCTCGGCGACAAATTGATTGAACCAGGGGCGCAGTCCACCCAAGGTGAATCCACCATCGACCAATAAACTTTGTCCGGTCACGAAGCGCGCGTCCTCGCTCAATAGCCAGGCGACGACATCGGCCACGTCTTCGGGTTGGCCGACTCGTTGCAGGGGCGTGTGCTTGACGAAGGGTAGTGCCAACCGATCATTGGCCAGGACATCACTCGCCATCGGCGTCGCAATCAATCCCGGGCACACATTATTGACCCGGATCTGTTGCGGCCCCACTTCCTGCGCGACCGTGCGCATCATTGCATCCAGCGCGGCTTTGCTGGCGGCGTAGGCAGCCAGCCCCGGCATCGAGCCATGCGCGGTCCAGGACGAGGTATTGACGATCGATCCGGCAATATTGTGTTTGAGCATCGCCGCGATTTCATATTTCAGGCAGGCGAATACGCCGCGAAAATTGGTGGCGATCAACGCGTCGAAGTCCTCGAAACCCAGGTCCTGGAGCGGCTTGAACGGCCCCAATACACCGGCGTTGTTCCAGGCCATGTGCAGGCCACCGAATGTCTGCAGTGTCGTGTCGATCAGTGCTTCGACCTGTTCCGGGTCGGACACGTCGGTGACCACTGCCAATGCCCTGCCTCCGCTTGCGCTGATCTGCCGGGCAACGGCCTCCAGTTCGGCGCCGCGGCGCCCGGCGATCACCACATTGGCCCCCTCAAGCCCAAGGCGCAGGGCTGCGGCCTTGCCCATGCCGGTTCCGCCGCCGGTGATCAGGACGGTGCGGTCGATAAAACGCTGTTTAGTGATATTGGATGCGTGGGTGGTGGTCATATTGGCTCTCTCGGCGAACATCTAAAAAGGTTTCAGTGCGTAATGGCAATCTTGCCGAAATGCCGGCCACCCCCGGCGAGGTGTGCATAGGCCCGACTGACCTCATCAATGGAGTGGATGCTGTCGATCACTGGCAGGAGGCGATTAGCCTCGATCGCTCGAACGGCTTCTCCAAGATCAGCGACAGAGCCGGTGTTGTTACCGACCACTTTTAGCGCTTTGATAATGATCGGCAGCAAGTCCAGTGCGGGCTTCGTGCCGCTTAAAAAGCCGACCGTGAAAACCGTTCCCCCGTACGCCGCGGCATTCAGCGCACGGCCGATAGTTGCCTCTCCGACCGTATCGACAACCAGGTCTGCGCCATGGCCATTGGTGAGCTCCAACACCTGTTGGTCCCACTCGGGGAAAGCCCGGTAATTGATCAGGTAGTCCGCGCCCAGCTGACGGGCCCGCTCCAGTTTCTCGTCATCGGAAGACGTCAGGATCACCGTGGCTCCTGCCGCCTTGGCAAACTGCAAGGCAAAAATACTCACGCCTCCGGTTCCCAATATCACCACGGTGGAGCCGGGACGAATCTGTGCCGCGCGCTGTGCGTTCCATGCCGTGGTTGCGGCAATCGGCAAGGCCGCGCCTTGGGCAAAACTCAAGTGCTCCGGTAAGCGCACCAGGCTGCTGGCAGGAACCACGACGTACTCGGCGAGCGAGCCAGGCAGCGTCACCCCGCGCATGGCCGCCACGTTAGCGGCGCTGATAGGGCCCGCCTGCCAGCGCGGCATGAAATGCGGAATGACCCGTTCGCCCGGTGCGAAGCCCGGCGTGTCGGGACCTGACTGGACAACCTCGCCGGCACCATCGGCGACCGGAATCAAGGGAAACGCAGGGCCTTGAAACTGTCCCGTGGCGATCGCTACATCGACGTAGTTCAAGGTGGCTGCGCGTAACCTCACTAACACCTCGCCCGGGCCGGGGACGGGATCGGGCAGAACGGTGGCGCGAAAAGACTCAAGCGTGGGTGCAAACAGTTCGATGGCTTTCATGGTTGACCTCCTGTGTCGAAGGTTTTGAGTCTATTCAGAAATAAATAGAGATAAACTGGCCAAAAATTTATGCGCTAACAACCAGGACTGTGTAATGGATACGCTGGAAAGCATGCAGGCCTTCGTCGCTATCGTCGAAAAAGGCAGCCTGGTTGCGGCGGCGAAAGTCTGCAACATCTCCGCAACCATGGTGGGCAATCACTTGAGGGCCCTGGAAAAACGCTTGGGCGCGCGGTTGATCAACCGGACCACCCGTAGCGTGCACCTGACTGGATTCGGCGAGGAGTACTTCCCAAAATGTCAGCAGATACTGAGGTTGATCGCCCAAAGCGATGTCCTTGCTCAGGATCAATTGCTGGTACCGGCCGGGAAATTACGCATCAGTGCTCCCGTTTCGTTCGGGACCCAGGCGCTGGTGCCGGCATTGTCTGAATACATGGCCCTTTATCCCGAGGTGCGGGTGCAGCTCACCCTGGCTGATCGCGTCGTCGATCTAGTGGAGGAGGGCTTTGAGGCGGCGATACGCATTGGCACATTGCCCGATTCGGGCCTGATCGCGCGCCCTCTGGCGCCTTACCGAATGATCATTTGTGCATCGCCCGACTACCTGCAGCGTCGTGGGACGCCACGGGAGCCGGAGGAGCTTGGGCAGCATGAATGCCTGTCCTTTAGTCAGTCGGCGTTGACCGATTGGCGTCTGAAAAGTCGCGAGCGGACTGTCCGGGTGGCAATCGACGGGCATTTGCAGATCAATAACGGTCAGGCCCTGCGGATTGCCGCACTGCATGGGGTCGGGATTGTCATGCAGCCTGCCGTATTGCTCGAAGCCGATATTCGGGAAGGACGACTGGTGCAGCTGTTCGCCGACTATGAGTTGACCAGCCGCCCCATGCACCTGGTTTATCTACCGGACCGATACCGCTCCTCGACGCTGAGCAGCTTCGTAAACTTCATGCTGGAGCGGTTTGCCTGACCTTCGCGCGGTGTCAGTTTCTTTGATCTTCCCTTAAACAGAAAAGCCCCTGAATCTCACGATTCAGGGGCTTTTGTTTAACCGAATTGCCGATCAGGCCGCTTCGATCTTGCTGCGGTTCTGCTCGACCTTGTTCAGGTAATCCTTGAGCTTCTGCTGCTCGGCCGGCGTAGTGAACAGCCCAAGCTTGCTGCGGCGCCACAGAATGTCGTGGGCGGTGGTCGCCCACTCTTCGCTGCACAGGTAATCGACTTCGCGGGTGTAGAGACCGCCGCCGATGTGTTCGCCCAGGTCGCTGAGGCTTTCCACGCCTTCGAGCATGCGCCAGGTGCGGCTGCCGTAAGTGGTGGCCCAGCGTCGGGCGATTTCGGTGGGCACCCAGTCGAACTTGTCGCGGATCCGCGAGCTCAAGGCTTGCGGGGTGGTCATGTCTTCGCCGCCGGGCAGGGTGGCGCTGGCAGTCCAGCTCGGCTTGATGTGCGCGAAGTACGGGGCCAGTTGCGCCAGCGCCGACTCGGCCAGTTTGCGGTAAGTCGTCAGTTTGCCGCCGAACACCGACAGCAACGGCGCTTCTTCGGCACTGCCCGACAATGCCAGGGTGTAGTCGCGGGTGACGGCCGACGGGTTGTCGGATTCGTCGTTGCACAGCGGGCGAACACCGGAATAGCTGTGCAGGATATCGTCGCGGCTGATTTGCTTCTTGAAGTGGGCGTTGACCACTTTGAGCAGGTAATCGGTTTCGCCTTCGGTGATTGCAACTGCTGCCGGGTCACCGGTGTACTCGCGGTCGGTAGTGCCGATCAGGGTGAAGTGGTTCAGGTACGGAATGGTGAACACGATGCGCTGATCTTCGTTTTGCAGAATGTGCGCGTGTTCGCCTTCATACAGCTTCGGCACGATCAGGTGGCTGCCCTGGATCAAACGGATGCCGTACGGCGATTCCATCTTCAGGTCATCACGGATGAACTTGGCGACCCACGGGCCGGCTGCATTCACCAGCGCTTTGGCGCGGATCGAAAACAGGCTGCCATCGGCGCGTTCCAGATTCAGGTGCCACAGGCCCTTGGTGCGACGGGCACTGACGCAGCGGGTCTGGGTGTGAACGTGAGCGCCTTTCTCGCGGGCGGCCATGGCGTTCAGCACGACCAGGCGTGCGTCATCGACCCAGCAATCGGAATATTCGAAGCCTTTGGTGATTTCGCTTTTCAGTGCACTGTCCGGGCCGAACTTCAGGCTTTTCGAGCCTTCGAGTTTTTCCCGTTTGCCGAGGTGATCATAAAGGAACAGGCCGGCGCGGATCATCCAGGCCGGACGCAGGTGTGGGCGGTGCGGCAGCACGAAGCGCATCTGTTTGACGATGTGCGGTGCCTTGGCCAGCAATACTTCGCGCTCGGCGAGGGCTTCGCGCACCAGGCGAAATTCGTAATGTTCGAGGTAGCGCAGACCGCCGTGGATCAGCTTGCTGCTGGCGGACGAGGTGTGGCTGGCCAGGTCATCCTTTTCGCAAAGGAACACCGAAAGACCGCGACCGGCGGCATCCGCTGCGATCCCCACGCCATTGATCCCACCACCGATGACGGCGATATCGTAGACCTCGGCGAGAGGGGGCATAGGCAAGGTAGAAGTGGGCATCGGCTGGCCTCGGGTTTTTGAATTTCTATATTTGAATTCGAACATTAATGTTCATTTGCGAAAATATTAGCCCATAAAGACGCCCGCAGCCAGTGTGCTTCGATTGAAAATACTGATCGAAGGGCGGTTAAAGGAAAATTTTCGAACATTTAGACGTGCGGAGGAGCGCTAGAGGTGTGTTGCGAATGCGGCCGTCATCGCGGGCAAGCCCGCTCCCACAAGGTTTGCGCAATCCTTGTAGGAGCCAGGCTTGCCGGCGAAGGCGTACTCAAGGGCGCCTTCGCCGGCAAGCCTGGCTCCTACAGGTTGTTTAACCACCTTCGGTGTTAAACCACTTCCAACCGAATCTTGTGCTGGCTCAACAACTGCGCCAAGGCCGGCGAAGGCTGCTGATCGGTGACCAGGCAATCGATCAGGCTGATCGGCCCCAGGCGAATCATGGCGTTGCGCCCGAATTTGCTGGAGTCAGCCGCCAGAATCACCTGCCGGGCGTTGGCGATGATCGCCTGGGATACTCGTACTTCCTGATAATCGAAGTCCAGCAAACTGCCGTCTTCATCAATACCGCTGATGCCGACCAGCGCGAAGTCGACCTTGAACTGGTTAATGAAGTCGACACTCGCCTGACCAACCACGCCACCGTCACGCCGCACGTTGCCACCGGTCAGCAGCACGTCGAAATCGTCCTTGGCGCTGAGCATCGAGGCCACATGCAGGTTGTTGGTGATGATCTTCAGGTGGTTGTGGTTGAGCAGCGCCCGAGCGATGGATTCGGTGGTGGTGCCGATATTGATGAACAGCGAGGCGTGATCGGGAATCTGAGCGGCAATGGCTTCGCCGATACGCTGCTTTTCATCGCGCATCTGGTCGGCGCGCATCGCGTAGGCGGTGTTTTCGACGCTGGAGTCGTAGGCTGCGCCGCCGTGGTAGCGACGCAACAGATTCACTTCCGCCAGTTGATTGATATCGCGGCGGATGGTTTGCGGTGTAACGACGAACAGCTGGGCCATTTCCTCGATGCTGACATAGCCGCGTTCGCGGACCAGTTCGAGGATTTGCTGCTGACGGGGAGGCAGATTCATGGGGCTTCCTTTGGGCTGCCGTGCAAAATTTGCCCATGATGCCGGAGGAATCTGCTCCCTGCCAGTTAGAACCCGTCCTTGGCTTATTCAGCGCCTTCGTGCGGTTCCCAGTCGCGAGTGCGGCTGACGGCTTTTTTCCAGCCGGCGTAGAGTTTTTCCTTCGCGGTTTCGTCCAGCGTCGGTTCGAACTCGCGCTCGATCACTGCCTTGCCGCGCAACTCGTCCAGGCTGCCCCAGAAGCCACACGCCAGACCCGCCAGGTAAGCCGCGCCCAACGCTGTGGTTTCGCGCATTTGCGGACGCTCGACCTGAGTGCCGAGGATGTCGGCCTGGAATTGCATCAGGAAGTTGTTCGCCACTGCGCCGCCGTCCACGCGCAGGGACTTCAGGCGTTCGCCGGAATCCTGTTGCATGGCGTCCAGAACGTCGCGGGTCTGGTAGGCAATCGATTCCAGCGCGGCGCGAATGATGTGATCCACGCGTACGCCACGGGTCAGGCCGAACAGCGCGCCACGGGCATACGGGTCCCAGTACGGAGCACCCAGGCCGGTGAAGGCCGGCACCAGGTACACGCCGTTGCTGTCCTTGACCTTGTTGGCGAAGTATTCGGTGTCGTGGGCGTCGTTGATGATCTTCAACTCGTCACGCAGCCACTGCACGGTGGAGCCACCGTTGAACACTGCGCCTTCCAGGGCGTAGGCCACTTCGCCACGCGGGCCGCAAGCGATGGTGGTGAGCATGCCGTGTTTGGATTTCACTGCTTTGTCGCCGGTGTTCATCAGCAGGAAGCAACCGGTGCCGTAGGTGTTTTTCGCTTGGCCTGGCTCGACGCACATTTGGCCGAAGAGGGCCGCCTGCTGGTCGCCGGCGATGCCGCCAATGGCGATGCCGCTTTTGGTGTGGCCGTAGATTTCGGACGACGATTTAACTTCCGGGAGCATCTCACGCGGGATGTCGAGGACTTCCAGCATCTTCGCGTCCCACTCCAGCGTATGGATATTGAAGAGCATGGTGCGCGAGGCGTTGGTGTAGTCGGTGACATGTACCTTGCCGCCGGTGAATTTCCAGATCAGCCAGCTATCGATGGTGCCGAACAGCAGTTCACCCTTGCGTGCACGCTCACGGCTGCCTTCGACGTTGTCGAGGATCCACTTGAGCTTGGTGCCAGAGAAGTACGGGTCGGTGACCAGGCCAGTGGTGTCGCTGATGTACTGCTCGTGACCGTCGCGCTTGAGCTGTTGGCAGATTTCAGTGCTGCGGCGGCACTGCCAGACGATCGCGTTGTAGATCGGGCGGCCGGTGGTCTTGTCCCAGACCACGGTGGTTTCGCGCTGGTTGGTGATGCCGATGGCCGCGACCTGGTCGTGATGCAGGCCGGCTTGAGCCAGAGCCTCGACCATCACGGCGCTTTGGGTGGCGAAGATTTCCATCGGGTCATGCTCGACCCAGCCGGCTTGTGGGTAATGCTGTGCAAATTCGCGTTGGGCGGTGCAGACCACGTTCGCGTCACGGTCGAAAATGATCGCGCGGGAGCTGGTCGTACCCTGATCGAGGGCAATGATGTAGTTCTTATTCTGTATGTCGGTCATGTCGATTGCCTTGGACGAAAATTAGGAAGTGAGGTCAGGCGCGGGACCACATGGGCAGGATCACGCGCCAACGGTTTCAAGACGTTCTTGGTTTGCCGTCAATGGCCGGTGCTGCATCCTTTGTAGCAGGTATGGCGCTGGGCAGATGGCGGGCAATCAGCCCGCGATAAGCTGCAGCACCGAGGCAGGCACCGACAATCGGTGCAAAAATCGGGATCAGGAAGTACGGGATATCGCGCCCGCCGGTGAAGGAAATTTCACCCCAGCCTGCGAAGAAAGTCATTAGTTTTGGACCGAAGTCACGGGCCGGGTTCATCGCAAAACCAGTCAGCGGGCCCATCGAGCTACCAATAACGGCAATCAGCAGGCCGATCAGCAACGGTGCCAGCGGCCCTTTGGGCAGGCCATTGTTGTCGTCGGTCAGCGACATGATCACGCCCATCAGGATGGCGGTGATGATCACTTCAACCAAAAAGGCCTGAGCTGTGGTCAGGGCAGGGTTCGGGAAGGTGGAGAACACCGAAGCCAATTCAAGGCTGGCTTGGGTGCCACGAACCATTTGGTGAGTTTGTTCGAAATCGAAGAAAAGGTTGCTGTATAGCGTGTAAACCAACAAGGCTCCGCAGAAGGCGCCGGCCACCTGGGAGAAGATATAGAAAGGCAGTTTGCGCTTTTCGAAGTCAGCGAAAATGCTCAGCGCGATACTCACGGCAGGATTTAGGTGCGCACCGGAAACGCCGGCGGTGAGGTAGATCGCCATGCTGACGCCAACCCCCCAGATGATGCTGATTTCCCATAGCCCGAAGCTGGCACCCGCCACCTTGAGCGCGGCAACACAGCCAGTACCGAAAAAGATTAGCAGTGCAGTACCCAAAAACTCGGCCATGCATTGGCTCGAGAGCGACGGTTGTTGTAAAGCAGTTGTCATTGAAAACCTCGTTTTTGTTGTTGTCTGGCGCTTTTTCATCAAGGTCAAAGCGCGATTTTCACCGAGGAGGATCCCCATCCTGGGCTCGGCTTGCTGCTGGGTGCTGCAGTGAGACATTCGTACAGTATTCAGATTCGAAAAAATATAGACAAGAAACGCTGCTGTCAAAGGTCGAAAGTGAACTGTCAGTCATATTTCAACTATTAGTCACGTGAATGACCGCATCGTTCATCGGGCAGGCTGACCGTGGACGAACGGCACAGAAGCCCGGCCAAGCTTTTGAAATAGCGTTGTAATAGAGCCTTTTATCGATCAATGACCTAGAATCTGCGCAGTATTTTTTCTTCTGCCGCCAAGCTTGGAGCTGTCATGACCCCCGCATTGGATTTGTTGAAAAAAGTTCGTGCCGAACATCGCGTGCACAGTTACGAACATGATCCGAAGGCCGCGTCCTATGGTCTGGAGGCCGCGGAAAAACTGGGCTTGGACCCGGCCCAGGTGTTCAAGACTTTGCTGGCGGCCAGCGAAAAGGGGGAGCTGTTGGTGGCAGTGGTGCCGGTCGTCGGAAGTCTGGACTTGAAGGCGCTGGCGCATGCTGCTGGCGTGAAAAAAGTCGAAATGGCTGATCCCGCGGCTGCACAGCGATCGACAGGGTATCTGTTAGGGGGTATCAGTCCGCTCGGGCAGAAGAAGCGCCTGCGTACCTTTATTGACAGTTCAGCTCAGCCTTTTTCCAGCATCTTCGTCAGCGCCGGACGGCGTGGTCTGGAAGTTGAGCTGGCGCCCGCCGTATTGGCCGAGCACACCCAGGCGAAATTCGCCGATATCGGTCGCGCCTGAGCAGAAGGCCTCGGGCGTTCAGCCCGGCGCTGTGTGGGGGAAATTGATTCGCCCTGTCTCTGGAGAAGGACTCTTCGTGGCTCCATGCTCGTCGACCTGAAAAAGGGAGAAGTTGGGTTAACCAAAATCCAATGTGGGAGCGGGCTTGCTCGCGAAGGGGTCATAACATTCAACATCTTTGTTGACTGTTACACCGCTTTCGCGAGCAAGCCCGCTCCCACATGTGTCCGCGTTGTTCAGCTGGCAGTGCTGTACCGCCGAACACCGGATTCGATCACCGGAATTTGCGCCGCCGTGCTGCCGTTCGCCTGGAACAACACCAGGTGTTCAGCCGCCACCCGAATACCTACTTCAGCACCGACCAGATGATCGGCATGACTCGGGAAAATCGACTCCAGCTGTGCGCCTGTAGGCAACTGCAAGCGGTACAGGGTTGATGCCCCCTGGAAGCTCTTGCCGACAATCTGCGCCCTCAGTGGGCTGTCCGGCGCATAGACGATATCGTCCGGACGCAACAATACATCCACAGCACAACCGATTGGCCAGGTGTAGGCACGGTTGCCGCGCAATTCACCCAGCTCGGTCTGCACCGATTCCGGGCTGCTCAACTGACCGCGAATGAAGTAACCCTGGCCAATGAAACTGGCCACGAATGGCGTCAGTGGTTCGTGATAGAGGTTGTAGGGCGTGTCCCACTGCTCCAGGCGACCTTCCTTGAAAACGCCCACGTGGTCGCTGACCGCGAAGGCTTCTTCCTGATCGTGGGTCACCAGGATCGCACTGGTGCCGCGAGCCTTGAGAATGTCACGTACCTCATGACTGAGCTTGCGTCGTAGTTCACCGTCGAGGTTGGAGAACGGCTCATCGAGCAACAGCAGTTGCGGTTCCGGCGCCAGGGCGCGGGCGAGGGCGACACGTTGCTGCTGGCCACCGGACAGCTCATGGGGGAAGCGCTTGCCGAGGTTTTTCAGGTTGACCAGTTCGAGCAGCTCTTCGGTGATGCGATCCTTTTGCGGGTGCTTGCGGATCCCGAAAGCGATGTTCTCGGCCACGCTCAAATGCGGAAACAGTGCGTAATCCTGGAACACCATGCCGATCCGGCGTTTCTCCGGGGCGAGGGTGAAGCCGGCGCTGGAGATGGTCTCGCCCGCCAGCTGGATTTCACCTTCGTGCACCGGTTCAAAACCGGCAATTGCCCGCAGGGTGGTGGTTTTGCCGCAGCCCGAAGACCCCAGCAGGCAACCGATATCACCGGCATTCAAATGCAGGTTGAGGTTCTGCACGACCCGCTGGTTTTGGTAACCGCAGGCCAGATTGCGCAGGTTCAGCAGTAAGGTCTGGCTCATGCGTGGTGGTACGAAGGCGGGACCAGAAACTCAAGCAGGGCCTTTTGTGCGTGAAGACGGTTTTCGGCTTGATCCCAGGCCACCGAGCGCGAGTCGTCGAGCAGGTCAAGGCTGATTTCCTCGCCACGGTGGGCCGGCAGGCAATGCATGAACAGCACGTCCGGCACGGCCAGGTCGAGCAGGGCACGGTTGACCTGGAACGGTGCGAACAACTTCAGGCGCTTGGCGGTTTCCTCTTCCTGGCCCATGGAGGTCCAGACGTCGGTGCTCACCAGGTGCGCGCCGCGCACGGCTTCCTGCGGATCGCGGATGATGGTCACCCGATCGCCGGCTTTAGCCACGAACTCAGGGTTGGGTTCGTAACCTTCCGGGCAGGCGATGCGCAACTGGAAGTCGAACTGGATCGCCGCTTCTATATAGCTGTTGCACATGTTGTTGCCATCGCCGATCCAGGCCACGGTCTTGCCTTGAATCGAACCGCGGTGTTCGAGGAAAGTTTGCATGTCGGCCAGCAACTGGCATGGGTGCAGGTCATCGGACAGGCCGTTGATCACCGGCACGCGGGAGTTGGCGGCGAATTCGGTCAGGGTGCTGTGGGCAAAGGTACGGATCATCACCGCATCGAGCATGCTCGACATGACGATGGCGCAGTCGCCGATCGGCTCGCCGCGACCCAGTTGCGTATCGCGTGGCGACAGGAAGATCGCCTGGCCACCGAGCTGGATCATGCCGGCTTCAAACGAGATACGGGTGCGGGTCGAGGACTTCTCGAAGATCATCCCCAGGACGCGGTTCTTCAAAGGCTCGAACAGTACGCCGCGGTTACGCAGGTCCTTGAGCTCAACGCCTCGACGGATCACGCTGACCAGCTCTTCGGGCGTGCAATCCATCAGGGAGAGAAAGTGCCTTGCGCTCATCATTGACTACCTTTTTGCAACAGACCGCAGATACTCAAAGCCTTGTTTAACTGAAAAACGGGCGAGACCTGCGGCGTAAGCCGCACGGGGCGACGAAATAGGGGAAGGCGCGATATTGACATTAAATGTCGCGTTTTTCCAATGGGCTACGGTGTTTAGGGGATTTCAGAGGGGCTACGGGTGACCGCAGTAGCGCTTTTGAAGCCTGTTTCCTGACAGCAGCCAACCATTTGTACACCGCGCTCGCCGGGCTTGGCAATCAAACAGGGCGCGGGCGACACGCTGGCGGTCGGTTTTTGACCTGTCATTCGGGCCGTTGGCGGGCATTGTGTCTTGTCCGAAACATTTGCTAAAGCAAAGTGCTGGGTTATAACTAGAGCACGAGCGACGCAGGAAGCCCTTGGAATGGAATCGAAAGAACAGCTGTTGATAGAGCTACTTGGCCTTACGGCCCGCTCGCTGACCCACCTCACTGCTTCCATGACCTCGATGTCTTTCGAGCTGTTGCGCAGTGAAGACGAAGTCACGAAGGTAGCTGGCCGGCGCATGATCGACCGCATGGCGACCGTCAGCGCCGGGCTCGACGAGCATTGGCGACTGATCGGCGAGCTCACCGGCGTGCATGTTGCCCATGAGCAGATCGAAACCATCGAGGAGATCCAGTTGCAGGCGCCGCCGAGTCTGCCGTCGAACTGATCCCTTGCTGCCATTGGCTGGCCTGATGGCCGCCGATTCACAAGACGAACGTCGCTGGCCAAGGGGTGAGTCGCGCGCCATAGTTTTGTTCCCGCGGCCGATATTGCCCGCCCAGAACAAAACAGAGACTGGCCATGACCAAGACTCTCCATCACCGTGCGTGCCACCTGTGTGAAGCCATCTGCGGCCTGACCATCGAAACCACCGAGGTCGAAGGCAGCGGCGTACAGATCACCTCGATCAAGGGTGATCCACAGGACACCTTCAGCCGCGGGCATATCTGCCCCAAAGCGGTTGCCCTGCAAGACATCCAGAACGATCCGGATCGCCTGCGTCAGCCGATGCTGCGAGTAGGCAGCGAATGGCAGCCTATCGAGTGGGAAGATGCTTTCAGCCTTGTGGCCGAACGCCTGGCGGCGATTCAGGAGCGTTACGGGCAGAACGCGGTGGCGGTCTATCAGGGCAACCCCAGCGTGCACAATTACGGGTTGATGACTCACAGCAACTACTTCCTCGGCCTGCTGAAAACCCGTAACCGGTTTTCCGCGACGTCGGTCGACCAGTTGCCCCATCACCTGACCAGTCATTTGATGTACGGCCACGGCTTGCTGTTGCCGATCCCGGACATCGATCACACCGATTTCATGTTGATCCTGGGCGGTAATCCACTGGCCTCCAATGGCAGCATCATGACCGTGCCGGATGTAGAGAAGCGCCTCAAGGCGATTCAGGCGCGGGGCGGCAAAGTGGTGGTGGTCGATCCGCGTCGCAGCGAAACGGCGGCGATTGCCGATCAGCATTTGTTCGTGCGCCCCGGTGGCGATGCGGCGCTGTTGTTCGGGCTGCTCAATACCTTGTTTGCCGAAGGCTTGACCCACGACAGTCATTTACCGGTCGATGGCCTGGATGAAGTGCGTGAGGCAATCGCGGGTTTTACCGCCGAGGCCATGAGCCCGCTGTGCGCGGTGCCCGCCGAGCAGATCCGCCAACTGGCGCGCGACTTCGCGGCAGCGCCGACAGCGGTCTGTTACGGCCGCATGGGCGTTTCGACCCAGGCTTTCGGTACCCTGTGCCATTGGCTGGTGCAACTGATCAACCTGGTCACCGGCAATCTCGACCGGGTGGGCGGTGCGTTGTGCACCGAGCCTGCGGTGGATCTGGTGGCATCGACCTCGGGCGGGCATTTCAACCGGTGGCAGAGCCGGGTGTCCGGGCGTCCGGAATACTCTGGAGAACTGCCGGTATCGGCGCTGGCCGAAGAGATGCTCACCGAAGGGGAAGGGCAGGTCCGCGCGCTGATCACCGTGGCGGGTAATCCGGTGCTGTCCACGCCCAATGGCCGACAACTGGAGCAGGCGCTGGACGGGTTGGAGTTCATGGTCAGCGTTGACCTGTACATCAATGAAACCACGCGTTATGCCGACCTGATCCTGCCGTCGACGTCTGCGCTGGAAAACGATCATTACGACACTACGTTCAACATGTTCGCGGTGCGCAACGTCACCCGCTTCAACCGGGCGATCCTCGCCAAGCCCGAAGGCGCACTGCATGACTGGGAAATCTTCGTGGGGCTGGCCAAAGCCTTTGCGGCGAAGACTGGCAAGGAGCTGAAACCGACCATCGCGCCAGCGCAGATGATCGACCGAGGGCTACGGATGGGGTTCTATGGCGACGCTTCGGAACACAAGCTGTCGCTGGCGACCTTGTTCGATCATCCTCACGGTATCGATCTCGGGGCGCTCAAACCCAACCTGGCGTCACGCTTGAAAACGGTCAATCAGCGAGTCCAGGCGGCACCTGCCGAAATTCTCGCCGACCTTGCGCGCTTCGCGGCACTGCAAGCACCGGTCGCCGATGAGCTGCTGATGATCGGCCGCCGTCATGTGCGTAGTAACAACTCATGGATGCACAACTATCACCGCCTGGTGAAGGGCAAGCCGCGTCATCAACTGCTGATGCACCCGGACGACTTGGCCAGCCGCGGGCTCAGCGACGGGCAGCGGGTGCGCGTCAGTTCGCGGGTCGGTGTGATCGAGGTTGAAGTGATCGCCAGCCTGGATATGATGAAAGGTGTGGTCAGCCTTCCTCACGGTTGGGGTCACGCGCGACCGGGTGTGCAGATGACAATTGCCAGCGGCCAACCCGGCTCCAGCGCCAATGACCTGACTGACGAATGTCAGCTCGATGAGTTGTCGGGCAACGCGGCGTTGAACGGCGTACCGGTGACCGTGGCGGCGGCGTGAACATGACTGTCGGGGAGGCCGAGCATGGCGCTCGGGTTTCCGTTACAATGCGCCACCGTGCCGACCACTGAGTCGGAAAGTTCAGCCGAGGTGCTCCATGGATATCATCGAAACGATTAAAGAGCAGATTGCCAACAACACCATTCTGCTTTACATGAAAGGCTCGCCGAATGCCCCACAGTGTGGGTTCTCCGCGAAAGCCGCCCAGGCTGTTATGGCCTGTGGCGAAAAGTTTGCCTATGTGGACATCCTGCAGAACCCGGAAATCCGCGCCAACCTGCCAAAGTACGCCAACTGGCCAACCTTCCCGCAACTGTGGGTCGGCGGCGAACTGGTCGGTGGTAGCGACATCATGACTGAAATGGCTGCCGACGGTTCGTTGCAAGCGACGATCAAAGCTGCTGTTGAAGCTGCTGCTGCCAACAAGACCGACGCCTGATTCGGTACCTGTAGGAGCGAGGCTTGCCCGCGAAGAACGATAACGCGATTTATCAGTAACACTGCGTCATCGTTCTTCGCGGGCAAGCCTCGCTCCTACAAGAGCGTGTCTCGTCCTGAAATAGGTTTACACCCGTTTCGAGACGAGACAGCGCACATTAAAAAGCCCCGCCTCTTTAAAAGAGAGCGGGGCTTTTTATTGCATCGCGATTAGCGGCGTAGCATTTATTCTTCGCCCATCTGCGACTGCAGATAGTTTTCAAGACCGACTTTATCGATCAGGCCCAGTTGGGTTTCCAGCCAGTCGATATGTTCTTCTTCGGATTCAAGAATGTCTTCGAGCAGTTCACGGCTACCGAAGTCGCCGACAGTTTCGCAGTGAGCGATAGCGACTTTCAGATCGGCATGGCCGTCGCGCTCGATCTTCAAATCACACTCAAGCATTTCCTTGGTGTGTTCGCCGATGTGCAGCTTGCCCAGGTCCTGGACGTTCGGCAGACCTTCAAGGAACAGGATGCGCTTGATCAGCTTGTCAGCGTGCTTCATCTCGTCGATGGATTCGTGGTACTCGTGCTTGCCGAGCTTGTTCAGGCCCCAATCTTCGTACATGCGCGCATGCAAAAAGTATTGATTGATCGCGACCAGCTCATTGGCAAGGATCTTGTTGAGATGCTGGATGACTGTAATGTCGCCTTTCATGATGGGGTCCTGCCCTGAGTAGCTGTCTATAAGGCAGAGTTTGAGCCGCGTAATTAAGAGTGTCAAACCTAAGTTATTGAAACTTAAATGAAAATTAATCGGAATAAGAATGTTTGTGTTCCGCGTCTAGCGCCTAAGCGATTGATTTCCAGACATAAAAAAACCGGACATCAAGTCCGGTTCTTTGAAATACGGTAGTTATGCGGCGGTAAATTCTGCGGGGTAGGGGATCGCCGCCTGGGCCGATTGCAGTTTGCCCAGGGTTTCGCGGACCACTTCCTTGGCAAGGCAGGCGCATTTACCGCATTGGCTGGCAACGCCAGTGGCCTGACGGACTTCCCGATAGCTGCAGCAACCTTCATAGATTGCATCGCGGATTTGACCGTCGGTGACGCCAGTGCAGAGGCAGACATACATAAGTGAGAACCGTCGCTGGTTGTGACTCAATTGCGATGGATCTTAATGTTAACGAGAATGATTGTCAAAGTGGTTTCTGCAGGTTTTCGTCATAAGGGCGTGTGACTGACGAACGGCTTCTTCTCACGCCTTCCATGAGAAAAATATAGCAGCGGCCTTTCACTTGGCAGAAAAAACCGTTGAGGACAGGTCAAAAACGCGGTGTATGATGGTCGGCCTTTTGCGAAGGGGGATCGTGTCACAGGGCTGTCGCCTGAGGGTGGCAGGCTGATACGAACCCTGTACTTCACCGTTATTACACCAGGAGATATCCAATGAGCGTACTCGTAGGCAAACAAGCCCCTGACTTCACCGTACCGGCCGTACTCGGCAATGGCGAAATCGTAGACAGCTTCACCCTGTCCTCGGCCATCAAAGGCAAATACGGCCTGGTGTTCTTCTACCCACTGGACTTCACCTTCGTTTGCCCGTCCGAGCTGATCGCTCTGGACAACCGCATGTCTGACTTCAAGGCACGCAACGTGGAAGTGGTAGCCGTTTCGATCGACTCGCACTTCACCCACAACGCCTGGCGCAACACCCCGGTCAACAATGGTGGCATCGGCGAAGTTCGCTACACCATGGCGGCCGACCTGAAGCACGAAATCGCCAAGGCCTACGACGTTGAGTCCGAAGGCGGCGTGGCTTTCCGTGGCGCGTTCCTGATCGACGACAAGGGCGTTGTCCGCTCGCAGATCATCAACGACCTGCCGCTGGGCCGTAACATCGAAGAGCTGATCCGTCTGGTCGACGCTCTGCAATTCCACGAAGAGCACGGCGAAGTTTGCCCTGCCAACTGGAAAAAAGGCGACAAAGGCATGACCGCTTCCACCGAAGGTGTTGCGGCTTACCTGACCGAGAACGCTGCTGCGCTGTAAGGCACGTTCGAGGCATAAAAAAACCGGCTGCCAAGGCCGGTTTTTTTATGGGCGGGATAAACCCAGGCTGTTCACTTGTGGCGATAAGAGCAAGCTCTCTCGCCACAGATCAGTGACGGATCAGTCGTTGTAGTCTTCCCAGCCGCCCATTTGTTTCCAGCGATTGACGATGCCGCAGAACAGATCAGCCGTCTTCTCGGTGTCGTAGCGGGCCGAGTGGGCCTCGCGACCGTCGAAGTCGATATCGGCTGCCTGGCAGGCCTTGGCCAATACGGTTTGACCGTAGGCCAGACCGGCGAGAGTCGCCGTGTCGAAACTGGAGAACGGGTGAAACGGGTTGCGTTTCATGTCCAGGCGCGCGACAGCGGCGTTGAGGAAGCCCAGGTCGAAGCTGCTGTTGTGCCCGACCAGAATCGCCCGTTTGCAACCGTTGGCCTTCAGAGCCTTGCGCACACCGCGGAAGATATCGGTCAGGGCCGCTTCTTCACTCACCGCCATGCGAAGCGGGTGATCGAGCTTGATCCCGGTGAATTCCAGGGCTGCCGCTTCGATGTTCGCGCCTTCGAAAGGCTCGACCCGGAAGAAATAGGTGTGCTCAGGGTACACAAAGCCTTTTTCATCCATGCCGATCACGGTGGCGGCGATTTCCAGCAGGGCATCGGTGGCCGAGTTGAAACCACCGGTTTCTACGTCGACAACGACCGGCAGGTAACCACGGAACCTGGCTGCCATTGGATGGCGGGAACCGCCTCCGCCGCCATTACCGTCCTGTTCGTCGTCGAAATGGTCTTCACTCACGCGTGTTCCTCCAGCAGGCGCCAGCGCAGTTTTTCACCGGCGCGCAGCGGGATTACAGTCAGCTCGCCAAACGGCAGGCTGGTTGGGGCGGTCCACTCATCGCGGACCAGGGTGATGCGATCGGTGTTCGCCGGCAGGCCGTAGAAACGCGGGCCATTGAGGCTGGCGAAGGCTTCGAGCTTGTCCAGCGCGTTGCGCTGTTCAAAGGCTTCGGCATACATCTCGATCGCGGCATAAGCGGTGTAGCAACCGGCACAACCGCAAGCCGCTTCTTTGGCGTGCTGGGCATGGGGCGCCGAGTCTGTGCCGAGGAAGAACTTGTCGCTGCCGCTGGTAGCGGCGTCGAGCAGGGCTTCCTGGTGGGTATTACGCTTGAGGATCGGCAGGCAGTAGAAGTGCGGCCGAATCCCGCCCACCAGCATGTGGTTGCGGTTGTACAGCAGGTGGTGCGCGGTGATGGTTGCGCCAACGTTGGCCGAAGCCTCGTTGACGAACTGCACGGCGTCAGCGGTGGTGATGTGTTCAAACACCACTTTGAGGGTCGGGAAACGCTCGACCACTCGACGCATGTGCTCATCGATGAAGATTTTTTCGCGATCGAACACGTCGACATCGCCACGGGTGACTTCACCGTGAACCAACAAGGGCATCCCGACTTCAGCCATGGCCTCGAGTGCGGGGAAAATCTTGTCGATGCTGGTGACGCCAGAATCCGAGTTGGTGGTCGCGCCGGCCGGGTACAGCTTGGCGGCGTGAATGAAACCGCTGGCCTTGGCCTCGCGAATTTCTTCGGGCTGTGTGCGGTCGGTCAGGTACAGCACCATCAACGGTTCGAAGCGACTGCCGGCCGGGCGTGCAGCGAGAATCCGCTGGCGATAGCCGTCGGCTTCAGCGGCGTTACGCACCGGAGGTACCAGGTTGGGCATGATGATGGCGCGACCAAAGGTGCGCGCGACATCCGCAACGGTATTGGTCAACACAGCACCATCGCGAAGATGAATATGCCAGTCGTCGGGACGCAGCAGGGTCAGGCGGTCGGACATGAGGGGATTCCAGGCGGGTCAAACTCAGGGGAATGCTACCGGAAAAGACTCTTGCAGGCACTCGCTATCAAGTTTTGCGGCAAGCTTCCGATATCCAACAGGTACGCCGTAAATATGTGTGTCGGTCTTTTTGTTGCAGAAGCCAGTGGAGCCTCCCGTGCGCCAGCGTTATTTAGCCTTGCTCAGTGTGTTTGCCAGCCTTCCCGCGATGGCGCTCACTTTCCAGACCCGTCTGGAGAGCATCGAGTGGACGGTCGAAGGTGACAAGTTCGAATGCCGCCTGACTCAACCCATCACCGATTTCGGTTCGGGGGAGTTCGTGCGTCGCGCTGGCGAGCAGGCGACATTTCGTCTGAAGGCCTACAACTCGATGATCGGTGGCGGTTCCGCGACCTTGCTGGCGGCCGCTGCACCATGGCAGCCGGGGCGTGGCGACATCAACCTGGGCTCGGTGCGAATCGGCAGTGGCAACGTGCTGTTCAACAGCTCGCAAGTTCAGGCCGGGCGCCTGATCAGTGGGTTGATGGACGGTCGCAGCCCGGTCGTTCGACACTCCTCGGGGGACGGTCGGGTATCTGAAGTCCGCCTGCTGCCGGTCAAATTCAGCAAGGCCTACAGTGACTATCAGGGTTGTGTGGCCAAGTTGCTGCCGCAGAATTTTGAACAGGTGAAGCAATCCGAAGTCGGCTTTCCGGGGGAGGGCATCGATCTCGACGCCCAAGCCAAGGCCCATTTGCAGGTCATGCTGGAGTTCATGAAAGCCGATCCGACGGTCAACCACATTGAACTCGACGGCCATTCCGACAACAGCGGCAACCGCCTGACCAACCGCGAACTGTCGCGACGCAGGGCGTTGGCCGTGATGGATTTCTTCAAGGCCAATGGTATTCAGGAATCGCAGATCACCCTGCGTTTTCACGGTGAGCGCTATCCTCTGGCGCCGAACACCAATGCCGCCAATCGGGCGAAAAACCGCCGGGTTGCCGTACGTCTTGAACGGGTCGCGCCGACCGAGCAACCGGCGCCTCAAGCCACCGCTTCCGCGGGCAGCGCGAAGACCTCCTGAACCTGCTGAAATCGTCGCTCGCTCGACATAATCTGTCGCTTCGTCGTCATAAGCTGTCGCGCCTCTGTAAATTATCCTGCATGAGCGGTAGACTTGACGGCTTTCCGTAGAACCCCGTGGAGTGATGGCATGGCGGACGTAAACAAGGTCGTTCTGGCGTATTCCGGCGGCCTGGACACTTCGGTGATCCTCAAGTGGCTGCAGGATACTTATAACTGTGAAGTAGTGACCTTCACCGCTGACCTGGGTCAGGGCGAAGAGGTCGAACCGGCCCGCGCCAAGGCACAGGCCATGGGCGTAAAAGAAATCTACATCGACGATCTGCGCGAAGAATTCGTGCGCGATTTCGTGTTCCCGATGTTCCGCGCCAACACCGTTTATGAAGGCGAGTACCTGCTGGGTACTTCCATCGCTCGTCCGTTGATCGCCAAGCGCTTGATCGAAATCGCCAACGAAACCGGCGCTGACGCCATTTCCCACGGCGCGACCGGCAAGGGCAACGACCAGGTTCGTTTCGAACTGGGCGCCTACGCCTTGAAGCCAGGCGTGAAAGTGATTGCTCCTTGGCGCGAATGGGACCTGCTCTCCCGTGAAAAGCTGATGGATTATGCTGAAAAGCACAACATCCCGATCGAGCGTCACGGCAAGAAAAAATCCCCGTATTCGATGGATGCCAACCTGCTGCACATCTCCTATGAAGGCGGCGTGCTGGAAGACACCTGGACCGAGCACGAAGAAGACATGTGGCGCTGGACCGTCTCCCCGGAGAAGGCTCCTGATAAAGCACAGTACCTGGAACTGACCTACCGCAACGGCGACATCGTCGCACTGGACGGTGTCGAAATGACTCCGGCCACCGTGCTGGCGACCCTGAACCGGATCGGTGGCGAACACGGTATCGGCCGTCTGGACATCGTCGAAAACCGCTACGTCGGTATGAAGTCCCGCGGATGCTACGAGACCCCGGGCGGCACCATCATGCTGCGCGCTCACCGTGCGATCGAATCGATCACTCTGGACCGCGAAGTGGCTCACCTCAAAGACGAGCTGATGCCTAAATACGCCAGCTTGATCTACACCGGTTACTGGTGGAGCCCTGAGCGTCTGATGCTGCAACAGATGATCGATGCTTCCCAGGCCCACGTGAACGGCGTAGTGCGCCTGAAGCTGTACAAGGGCAACGTGATCGTCACCGGCCGCAAGTCCGACGAGTCGTTGTTCGACGCCAACATCGCGACCTTCGAGGAAGATGGCGGCGCCTACAACCAGGCCGATGCGGCGGGCTTCATCAAGCTCAATGCCTTGCGCATGCGCATCGCGGCGAACAAAGGTCGGAAGCTTTTCTGAGATCTTTGAGTCGGTAAAGGATGTGTGGCCTCGTTGATGAGGCCACATATCTGAAAGAGGGATACCCTGTCGTACACTGCGTATTCAGCTTTTCTTCTTGCCTTTGTTAATACCTTTCTTCGCTTCTTTCTCCAATGGCTCTTCAAGAGCTGGCTGCTGCGTGCCTGTAAAGATTTTGACCAATCATCGTCAGCTCGTGTGAATTCAAATTGTAAGCAATGCAGAACGTCGCACCGTTGCGTTTCTTGGTGTGCTTTGAATGCCTGAGTGCACTTTCCTTCAGCAACGTCTCCGACTCGGCACAGGTGAGAAATACGATCATCTGAGCAGGATTTTCCTGTGCTTGCTGGATGTTCTCCACCAAGGCGCTGAATGCCATTTTGTTGTTCATCCACCGTGCATCAATGATATGCAGGTCTTTCAAGTGCTGGGGCAGGCGTACGTGGTGCCGGGTCGAGCTTTCATGCGGTGCCGGGTCGTTTCCTGACCGATTAACGTTGCCCATGACCGTCATGAAGTGTTCCTCTTTTTCGAAATCGGAGGGCGCGTAAAGCGATCGATAGTTGAAATTGAGTGTGACGAAAAAAAGAAAAAGTAAATAAAAGGGGAAACTAATCAGAAACCAGACATAGAGTTCTCTATCCTTGTTGTCGAGAAAGGGGAGGGACACGGCGGCCGATGTTTCAGACAGTGCTGCAAATATTGCAATGATTGTCATGGGGTTGGTGATTCTTTTTTTGAGTTTTATCATGTCTTCTGCTCATGAGATATTATTTCTTCTCGATTTGTTTGTGGGTGTGGATCTTGGGGGGATAATTAATGAATGAGGTTTTTCTGTTGTTATGTCGGGCTCTTTTTTAGTGGGTGATATGGGTCGTTATAGTAACTGTATTGTTCTTGGTTCAGGTATGGCTATTCATTTGTTTTAAAGTTATATAGGTTTATTCTGTGGGTGAAATGTTGCTGTGTGTGAGCTTTCATAAGTCATTCGAACCGAGTTGTACAGGGGCTGGAAAATGCTCGTTACTTTTAAGAGTAGCTCAATAGCCGAAGTCTGTCGGATTACCAGTGTCAGACCCTGTTCTTGTGTTTTTTGGTTGAAAGTCGATACAAAAAACTGTCGAAGTGCTGAGCAGCGTTCGGCTAGTAGCAATCTCATGACTCATGATATGCAATGATTTTTTGTAGGAATAATCCGTGTTGTTTGTAGGCCATGTCTCTCGCTGCGGGTGGCCGGGGGTGACGGCATGCCATGGGTGAAACGACTAGGCTATGGTGCGGGCTCTAAAAATTCGAACAGCGAAATTGGACTTGCCCATGAATAAAGTGCTGATCGTGGATGATCACCCCGTCATTCGTCTTGCGGTACGTATGCTAATGGAACGTCATGGCTACGAAGTCATTGCAGAAACAGATAACGGTGTAGATGCATTACAACTTGCCCGTGAACTAATGCCGGATATTGTCATTCTGGATATTGGAATACCGAAGCTGGATGGGTTGGAAGTCATCGCGCGTCTGGCATCGACGGCGATGCCTCTTAAAGTACTGATATTGACGTCCCAGGCGCCAGGGCACTTTTCCATGCGTTGCATGCAATCGGGTGCCGCGGGATATGTCTGCAAACAACAGGATCTCACTGAGTTGCTCAGTGCAATAAAAGCCGTACTGTCAGGCTACAGCTATTTTCCTAATCAGGCTCTGCATACCGTGCGTTCCAGTCTTGGGAACGCCAGCGAAGCCGATATGGTGGATCGTTTGTCCGGGCGAGAGATGATGGTCCTGCAACAACTGGCCCGAGGAAAGACAAACAAGGAGATCGCCGATGGAATGTTCCTCAGCAATAAAACCGTCAGTACTTACAAAACCCGTTTGCTGTTAAAGCTTAATGCTCGTTCACTGGTCGACCTGATCGAATTGGCTCAACGCAATGGCCTGGTATGAAGCTGCCAGCGTTTGACGAGGCGCGATGAACGGGCGTTTATCAGGGGGCGGCACTTAGTAAAAAGCCTCCGTTTCGGGAGGCTTTTAGGTGTCATAAGTCAAAATCGTAATCGGCCAATTGCTTCTGCAGTCGGCGCTCCTCCAGCAGATTGTCGATGGTGCGGCGTTTGCTCAGGTTGGTCTTCGCCACTTCCACTACCGGCTCTGCGTCATCGGCCTCAACGGGGGTGAAGTCGTCTTCTACGTCCAATTGCTCTTTGCCAGTGCTCATAAGGTTAACTCCAGGCTAAGGCTGCCTTTGGCGCTCCTTATATCGACAATTTCCCGGCGGGTAAAAAAGATTTTTTCAATCGATCAATCAAAAAAACTAATAGAGCCTCAATCGTCCGAGGTCTTTTGCTTGTATTCGCACAAATCCTCGATCCGGCAACTGCCACAACGCGGCTTGCGGGCCAGGCAAACGTAGCGTCCATGAAGAATCAGCCAGTGGTGGGCGTCGAGAAGATATTCCTTGGGCACGAATTTCATCAGTTTCTGCTCCACCTCGACCACGTTCTTGCCGGGAGCAATGCCGGTACGGTTGCTGACCCGGAAAATGTGAGTGTCTACGGCCATGGTCAGCTGACGAAAGGCGGTATTGAGCACCACGTTGGCGGTCTTGCGACCGACGCCGGGTAAAGCCTCCAGCGCTTCGCGAGTCTGCGGTACTTCGCCTCCATGGCGCTCCACCAGCAAGCGACAGGTTTCGATCACGTTCTTCGCTTTGCTGTTGAACAGGCCGATGGTCTTGATGTACTCCGACAACCCTTCGACGCCCAAGGCATGGATCGCCGCTGGCGTATTGGCCACCGGGAACAGTTTGGCGGTGGCCTTGTTTACGCCGACATCGGTCGACTGCGCCGAGAGAATCACGGCGATCAGCAATTCGAACGGTGAGGCGTAGGCCAGTTCGGTCTTCGGTTCAGGGTTGTCTTCGTGAAACCTGCGGAAAATTTCAAGACGTTTTGCGGCATTCATGGGCGATGCGTTTCCTCGAAGGCAGTCAATGTGGGGCAGCCTGGCGGCGGGTCCAGGCTTGATGTGCGGCGATCAGCAGTCCCAGCAGAATAAACCCGCCAGGGGCCAGCGTGGCCAAGTGCAGGCCACCGTCGGCGATCAGCGTCCAGCCTTGCCAGTCCGGTTGCCTGGCTCCGGCCATCCAGGACAGATGGCTACCGAGTGTCCCGTTGCCGATGAACTCGCGCAGCAAGCCCAAGCCCGCCATCAAGGCGCCGAACAGGCCACACAGATGCAGTCGATCACGCCATGTGCCCTGGAAAAAACCGTTATGTTCCAGCACAACGCATTGCAGGGCGATCAACCCTGCGTAGAAACCCAGGTGCTGGTGCCATTGGAGCGACCAGGCTTGCGCGGCAAGTTCCGCGCAACTGGTCAGCGTGGCCGCCAGCAGCAGGCATGCCAGCAAATGTGTGGCCGGTATCAGTCGCGAGCGCAAAACGCCCATGCTTACACCATAAACACTGAGCACCAGGGCGAACATCAGCCACAGGCCCAGGGCCGTTACCAATGAATCAGTGACGCCGATCAACGGCGTAAGCATCAGCGAGTTCTGCAGGGTTGATGACTTATTCATGAACGCTGCTCCCGATCAGCAGTTGCCGGTGTTCATCGAAGTAGCGTAGCGCGTCATGGGTGGCATTGATCACCGCTCTTGAGGTGATGGTCGCGCCCGCGATCTGATCGAATTGCCCTTGGTCCTTTTTCAAGGCCCAGCCGTTGTCATCGGGGTCGGCTAGCGACTTGCCGGTAAACACCTGAAGCCAGGCATTGGGCCAGTCGGCGAGCTTGCCGCCCAGCCCTGGCGTTTCCGATTGCTTAAGGGTTTTGACCCCCACTAACTTGCCTTGGGGGTCGATGGCGATCAGCAAGTCAATGGAGCCGGCGTAACCCAGAGTCTGGCTACGCAGCAACACAGCGCTCGGTTGGCCGGCCTTGGAAGCCAGGTAGCCACCCAACAGTGTGCTGTTGGCCAGGCGAGTGCTTTCGACGCTGAGGGAGTGTTCCAGTGGCTGATTGTCGTAGCTGTCAGGTGGTAGCAGATCCAGTAACTGACGGCTGTCGATCAGGCGTTGTTCGGTGGCAATGCGCGCGGCGCTGGTGTGCTGCACGAGGTAAGTCGCGCCCATCCCCAGGCCTGCCAGCACTACCAGGATCACAACGCTCGTCGCTCGGTTCATGGGGCAACCTGCTCCTGTCTGGACGCGGCAAACCGCTCCAGCGCCGGTACACAGAGGTTCATCAGCAAAACCGCAAAGGCCACGCCGTCCGGATACCCGCCCCACGTGCGAATCAGGTAAGTCAGTAACCCCACGCCTGCGCCGAACAGTAATCGGGCGATGGGGCTTTTTGCACCGGATATCGGTTCCGTCACGATGAAGAAGGCACCGAGCATGCTCGCGCCGGTGAGCAGATGAAACAGTGGCGAGCCATGAGAATCGGAGCCCGTACCGTTCCAGCACAACAGGCTGATGATGAACAGGCTGGCGAGCATGCCGACCGGTGCATGCCAACTGAATACCCGTCGCTGCAGCAGAAACGCACCGCCTGCCAGAAACGCCAGGTTGACCCATTCCACACCTCGGCCGCCGAAACGGCCGAATGCCGGATTGCCGGCGAACAGTTCTTCCATGGTCAGGCTTTTGTTGATTCGCAGGCTGTCCAGCGCCGTGGCCTGGGCCCACGCATCGGGTGTCTGGCCGAAGCTGAAGCCGAACACCTGTTGCAGCCCACCGAACAAATCCATGCCATGGGACGACGGCCAGTGAGTCATTTGCTGGGGAAATGTCACCAGGACCAGCGCGAAACCGAGCATCGCCGGGTTGAACGGATTCTTGCCGACGCCGCCATACAAGTGCTTGCCGAAAAACAGTCCGAACGCCGCAGCGCTGACCGTCAGCCACCATGGGCAATAAGGCGGCAAGGCCAGCGCCAACAGGGTCGCACTGACCAGCGCACTGCCGTCGCTCAACGTCGGTTTTACCGGTTGCTTGCGCAGCTGCAACACCGCCGCTTCAACGGCCAACGCGGTTGCAGCCGTCAGAATCAGGTTGATCAACACCCCCCAACCGTACAGCCAGAACAACATCAGCATTCCCGGCACAGTGGCCAGCAATACCAGCTTCATGGCTTGCTGAAGGCGTTCGTCCACCGATTCAAGGGGCGGCATAGGCATCCACCTGACGCTCGGCTTCGCTGAGCGCATGTTGCAACGCTTCGATCTGTTCGGCCGGCGCCTCGCTTGTTTGAGCTTTCTTGAGTTCGGCGCGGCGCATGGCCAGCTGGATCTTCGCCCGTTTCAGCTCGGCATCTTTTGCCGGGACAGGTGGAGCAGAGACCGGCGGTGGGCTGCTTTCCAGTTGCGCCAGCGCCTGTTCGGCGGCGTCGAACTGCTGTTGCAGCACGATCAGTTGCGATTGCTGTTCGAAGGTCGGTGGATGCCCGAAGGCCTTGAGCGACTTGTTCAGCTGCGCCCGGCTCATCGCCAGATCGACCTTGGCCTTTTTCAATGCCGCATCGGCATTGGCGGCTTTCTGTGCGCGGACGCGCTCGAGTGCGGCCTGAACCGGGTCGAGCGTCACTTCGCTGTGCTGCACGGCGCGTTGGGCACGGGCCTGGCGTTCGGCGAGTTTCTGTTCCTCTTCACGATGCAAACGGGTATTGCGCTGTTCGAAACGGCGTCGCGCGTGATTGCGCTTGGCGGCCCGGGCCTGTTGTTCCTCCAGGCTGAACGCCAGCCCACCGACAATCGGCAGCACCGTGGCCAGCGGTAACGGATGCATCTCGATGCAATCCACCGGGCAGGGCGCTACGCAGAGGTCGCAACCAGTGCATTCGTCGACGATGACCGTGTGCATGAATTTCGCCGCGCCGACAATGGCGTCGACCGGGCAGGCCTGAATGCACTTGGTGCAGCCAATGCATTCGGCTTCGCGGATGTAAGCGATCTGCGCGGGTGCCGAACCGCGACTGACGTCCAGTTCCAGCACCGGCACTTTCAACAGGTCGGCCAGGGCCGCGATGGTTTCGCTGCCACCCGGTGGACACTTGTTGATCGGCTCGCCGCTGGCGATGCCTTCGGCGTAGGGTTTGCATCCGGGGTGGCCACACTTGCCGCATTGGGTCTGCGGCAAGAGGGCGTCGATGCGTTGAATCAGACTCATGTTTTGATCAGCCCGCTGAATCCGAGAAAAATCACCGCGATCAATCCGGCGCCGATCAATTCGATCGGCAGGCCGCGAAAGGGCAGGGGGATATCGTTGTCGAGTGTGCGCTGGCGCAAGTCGCTGAACAGACTCAGCACCAGCCAGAACCCCAGCCCGGCACCAAGGCTCAGGGCCATGGCGTGGAAAACTCCCTTGTCGTTCTGAGCGTTGAGCAACGTCAGCCCAAGCACCCCGGCATTCCCCAGCAGCAGGGGCCAGAGGCCATCGAATGAAAGCTTCGCCAATAACCGGGAAAGCAGCTTCAGCAGGGGGGCGATCAGCAGAACGCTCAACGGCAGGAACACGAACAGACGCAGCGACGTCAGCCCCAACGGCACCAGTAGCCAGTGGTAGAGCGCATAGCCGAGTGTGCCGACGATCAGCATCAGGCACGTTGTCGCGATGCCCAGCGCGTGGATCTGTGGTCGCTCGCTGCCCAACACCGGATCGACGCCCAGCGGCCAATGCAACACGAGGTTGTTGATCAGGGCAGTGCTGATAAGCGTTAAAAGCAGTTCGGTCATGATCGTGCCGGCAAAAGGAGGCCTGTCTAACAAGGTTAGGCATTATCCGGCAAGGAAGGAGGGTGGGCCATACATGAAAATCCCACAGTCGCACCGGGCACGACTGTGGGATCGGTTTACCGCAGAACTTTACTTGATGCGCTGACCCGGCTTGGCGCCGCTGTCGGGGCTCAGCAGGTAGATTTCTTCACCGCCAGGGCCAGCGGCCATCACCATGCCTTCGGAGATCCCGAATTTCATTTTGCGGGGCTTGAGGTTGGCGATCATCATGGTCAGGCGACCATTGAGCTTGGACGGGTCCGGGTAGGCGCTCTTGATCCCGGAGAACACGTTGCGTTGCTCGTCACCGATGTCCAGGGTCAGGCGCAGCAGCTTGTCGGCACCTTCCACGGCTTCGGCCTTGAGGATCAGTGCAACACGCAGGTCTACAGCGGCAAAGGTGTCGAACTCGATCTCTGGCGACAGCGGATCCTTGGCCAGTTCACCGTTGCCGGCGGGTGCAGCTTCGCCGGTGTCGGTTGCGCTGGCGGTCAGGTCTTCTTTCGAGGCGTCGGTCATGGCTTGTACTTTTACCGGGTCGATGCGGGTCATCAACGGTTTGAACTCGTTCAGCTGATGGTTGCTGAGCAAGGTGGCGTGATCGTTCCAGGTCAGCGGGGCGACGTTCAGGAACGCCTCGGCATCGGCGGCCAGCAATGGCAATACCGGCTTGAGGAAAATCACCAGTTGGCGGAACAGGTTGATGCCCAAGGCGCAAATGGCCTGGACTTCATCCTGCTTGCCTTCCTGTTTGTTCAGCGACCACGGCGCCTTGTCGGCGATCCAGGCGTTGGCGCGGTCGGCCAGGCCCATGATTTCGCGCATGGCACGTGCGAAGTCGCGAGCCTCGTAGGCATCGGCAATGCTTGGCGCTGCGGCCAAAAAGGCGTCGGTCAGTTCCGGCGCGGCGTTGCCGGCTACCAGTACACCGGCGTTGCCTTTATGGATGAAACCGGCGCAACGGCTGGCGATGTTGACGACTTTACCGACCAGGTCGGAGTTGACCTTCTGCACGAAGTCTTCGAGGTTCAGGTCCAGGTCATCGACGCCACGGCCCAGCTTGGCGGCGTAGTAGTAGCGCAGGTATTCCGGCGACAGGTGATCCAGGTAAGTCCGCGCCTTGACGAACGTGCCGCGGGACTTGGACATCTTCTGGCCGTTGACGGTCAGGTAGCCGTGTACGTTGATGCCGGTCGGTTTGCGGAAACCGGCACCATCAAGCATGGCTGGCCAGAACAGGGCGTGGAAGTTGACGATGTCCTTGCCGATGAAATGGTACAGCTCGGCGGTGGAATCCTTGCCCCAGAACGCGTCGAAGTCCAGATCCGGACGGCGGGCGCAGAGGTTCTTGAAGCTGGCCATGTAGCCGATTGGCGCATCCAGCCACACGTAGAAATATTTACCCGGCTCGTCGGGAATCTCGAAGCCGAAGTACGGCGCGTCGCGGGAGATGTCCCACTGTTGCAGGCCGGCATCCAGCCACTCGGCGATCTTGTTGGCCACGGCCTCTTGCAACGTGCCACTGCGGGTCCAGGCTTGCAGCATTTCCTGGAAGTCCGGCAGCTTGAAGAAGAAGTGCTGGGAATCCTTGAGCACCGGCGTCGCGCCGGAAATTGCCGATTTCGGATCCTTGAGGTCGGTCGGCGCGTAGGTCGCACCGCATTTTTCGCAGTTGTCGCCGTACTGGTCTTCGGTGCCGCATTTGGGGCAGGTGCCCTTGATGAAGCGGTCGGCCAGGAACATTTTCTTTTCCGGGTCGAAGTACTGAGTGATCGAGCGCGTGGCGATGTGCCCGGCGTCGCGCAGCTTCAGGTAGATCTGGCTCGACAGCTCTCGGTTTTCTTCGGCGTGAGTGGAGTGGAAGTTGTCGAAGTCCACCAGGAACTCGGCAAAGTCGGCGCTGTGTTCAGCCTGGACGTTGGCGATCAGTTGTTCCGGGGTGATGCCTTCCTTTTCCGCGCGCAGCATGATGGCCGAACCGTGGGCGTCGTCGGCGCAGACATAAATGCATTGGTTACCGCGATGCTTCTGGAAGCGCACCCACATATCGGTCTGGATGTATTCCAGCATATGGCCGAGGTGGATCGAACCATTGGCATAGGGCAGGGCGCTGGTGACGAGGATCTTGCGTGGCTCGGACATGGGGCTCGGCTACTTGATGAAACGGAGGTCGGCCACTATAAAGCGCTGGCGCATATTTTTCACCCCTGCGACCTGAAGGCTTATTGTTGCAAAAGAGCTTTTGTGGCGAGGGGGCTTGCCTGTGGCGAGGGGGCTTGCCCCCGTTGGGTGGCGAAGCCGCCCCCGAACCAACGACCGCGATTTGACAGACACTCCGCAGTATTGCGACTGCTACGCAGCCGAACGGGGGCGAGCCCCCTCGCCACAGGTAAGCTCTCTGGCCGCAGTAATCTGTTCGCCACAAATGTGTGTCCGGCGTACGATACCCGCCTGATTTTCCAGTCTTGCTATCGGAGTTGCCCATGAGCGCCGTCAATCGCGCAGCGGTGGAAGCCATCCTTCGCCAATACACCGACCCTTACCTGAACCAGGACCCGGTCAGCGCCGGGTGCGTACGCGGCATCGATATTCAGGGTGATCGCGTCAGCGTCCAGCTGGAGCTGGGTTACGCCGCCGGTCTGTTCAAGAGCGGCTGGGCGCAGTTGTTGCAACTGGCCATCGAAGGCCTGGACGGCGTCGTCACCGCGCGCGTCGAGATCACCAGCGTAATTGCCGCGCACAAGGCCCAGGCACAGATTCCGGGGCTGGCCAACGTCAAGAACGTCGTGGCCGTGGCGTCCGGCAAGGGCGGTGTGGGCAAGTCCACCACCGCTGCCAACCTCGCGTTGGCCTTGGCCCGGGAAGGCGCCAAAGTGGGGATTCTCGATGCGGACATCTACGGTCCGAGCCAGGGCATCATGTTCGGCATCCCTGAAGGCACCCGACCAAAGGTCAAGGATCAGAAGTGGTTCATTCCGATTGAATCCCATGGCGTCGAAGTGATGTCCATGGCCTTCCTGACCGACGACAACACGCCGATGGTCTGGCGCGGGCCGATGGTGTCCGGTGCCTTGTTGCAACTGGTCACGCAAACGGCCTGGGGCGACCTGGATTACCTGGTTATCGACATGCCGCCAGGCACCGGCGATATCCAATTGACCCTGGCGCAGAAAGTCCCGGTGGCTGGTGCGGTAATCGTGACCACGCCACAGGATCTGGCATTGCTGGACGCGCGCAAGGGCGTGGAGATGTTCCGCAAGGTCAACATCCCGGTGCTGGGCGTGGTGGAAAACATGGCCGTGCACATCTGCTCCAACTGCGGGCATGCGGAGCATCTGTTCGGTGAGGGCGGTGGCGTGAAGCTGGCCAACCAGTACGGTGTCGAACTGTTGGCTTCGTTGCCACTGTCGATGCTGATCCGCGAACAGGCCGATGGCGGCAAGCCAACCGTGATCGCCGAGCCAGACAGCCAGATTGCGATGGTTTACCAGGAACTGGCCCGCCATGTCGGCGCGCGGATTGTGTTGCAGGAAGCGGCGACACCAGCGATGCCGAACATCACCGTCAGCGACGATTGATTCGCTGAAGAAATGCGATCCATTGTGGGAGCGAGCCTGCTCGCGATGAGGGCATAACATTCACCATTGATGGTGACTGTTACACCGTTATCGCGAGCAGGCTCGCCCCCACATTCGTTTTGTGTCGGACTTTAGATCCGCAACCCGCCATCCAATTCCAGAATTCGACCGGTGTAGTAGTCGTTCTCGAAAATGTAGGCCGCCGACTGGGCAATCTCTTCAGGTTTGCCCATGCGCTTGAGCGGAATACCGGACGTCATTTTCTCCAGCGCTTCGGGCTTCATGCTCAGGGTCATCTCGGTTTCGATGAAACCCGGCGCAATGCCCGCCACGCGAATGCCGTAGCGTGCCAGTTCCTTGGCCCAGGTCACGGTCGCCGCAGCGACACCGGCCTTGGCGGCGGAGTAGTTGGTCTGGCCGATGTTGCCGGCGCGCGAGATCGACGAGATATTGATGATCGCGCCGCTGTTTTGCAGCTCGACCATTTTCGCCGCGACTTCACGGGTGCACAGGAACACACCGGTCAGATTGACGTCGATCACCGCCTGCCATTGGGCCAGGCTCATCTTGGTCATTTCGCCGTCCTTGACCTTCAGCAGCAGGCTATCGCGCAGAATGCCGGCGTTGTTGATCAGGCCATGGATCGCGCCGAAATCGTCGGCCACCTGAGCGGCCATATGGGTCACTTGCTCTTCATCGGCGACGTTGCACAGGTAGGCGCGGGCCTCGACACCCTTGGCTTTGCAAGCCGCGACGGCAGCGTCGAGTTTTTCCTGATTCAGGTCCACCAGTGCCAGCTTCGCGCCTTTGCCTGCAAGGTACTCGGCCATGGAGCGGCCTAAACCCTGGCAACCGCCGGTGATAATGATTACTTTGTCAGTGAGTTGCATTCGCATAGCCCCATAGCAGTTCGGAGTGGTTTTCCTTCTATTCTAGAGGACCTCTCGATCTGAGCCTGATATGGCCTGGCTGCACATGAGAACTGCCCCTATGGCGTGCTGGAACTTTTACCCAGTCGCCTGTCCGTTTTTTTGACGGATTCTATATAAGGAGTCATAAATTGAGCGTTGTAGTGGCTAAGCATGCCCGAGAATTGCTTCTCAAGGAATACCGTGGAGTGCTCTCGACGCACTCCAAAGCGATGCCCGGTTTCCCGTTTGGCTCCGTGGTTCCCTACTGCCTGGATGAGCTGGGCCGACCGCTGATCCTTATCAGCCGCATCGCTCAGCACACTCACAACCTGCAGAAAGATCCGAAATGTTCGCTGCTGGTGGGTGAGCGTGAAGCCGAAGACGTACAAGCCGTTGGTCGCCTGACTTACCTGGCCGAGGCGGAAAAGCTCCAAGACCCCGCTGCCATCGAGACGGCAGCCGAGCGTTACTATCGCTATTTCCCCGACTCGCAGAACTATCACAAGGCCCATGATTTCGATTTCTGGGTGCTCAAAGAGGTACGTCACCGCTACATTGGTGGCTTCGGTGCGATCCACTGGATCGATCAGTTGACCCTCGCCAACCCGTTCGCCGGCAAGGCCGAAGTGAGCATGGTCGAGCACATGAATGCCGATCACGCCAAAGCCATTGCGCACTACGTCGAGCTGGCGGGTCTGCCGAAAACCGCTCCGGCGCAATTGGCCGGCATCGACACCGAAGGCATGCACTTGCGCATCGGCCAGGGGCTCTACTGGCTGCCGTTTCAAACGTCCTGTAATACGCCGACACAAGTCCGGGAAGCCTTGGTTTTCCTGGCTCACGCCGAGCATTGGCCGAAAAATGAAGTGGCCGACGCTTGAATTCACGAAACGGCGACGTCATCTAAGGAAAACTGGCAAGGTATTCTTGCGTTGAGGAACCATTTGATGCGCCCTTTTTTATTGCTCTTTGTACTGTTCCCGGTGTTGGAGCTGTTCGTATTCGTCAAGGTCAGCGGGGCGATCGGGTTTTTCCCGGCCCTGCTGCTGATCATTCTCGGCTCGATGCTCGGCGTGTTCGTGCTGCGTGTCGCCGGTCTTGCTACTGCGCTGCGCGCCCGTGAAAGCCTGAACCGCGGCGAGCTGCCGGCCCAGACCATGCTCGAAGGCCTGATGCTGGCCCTGGCGGGCGGTCTGTTGATTCTGCCGGGCTTCGTCACCGACGTGCTGGGCCTGATCATGTTGCTGCCGATCTCTCGTCGACTGCTGGCCAACAAAATGCGTCTGCGCGCCGAGGAACAAGCGATGCGTCAGCGTGCGTTCGCCGATGACCTTCAGCCACGGGGCGGTCCTGCCCCGCAGCGGCCACTGGGCCGTGAGCCCAATGTGATCGAAGGCGAGTTCGAACACCGCGATTCCAAGTAACACTTCCATCGACACGGCACCTTCGGGTGCCGTGTTCATTTTCAGGGCATTGAGATAAAAATTTTTCGCTCCCCGCCCTTGAAATAAGCTTATGCGCCCTTATGTAACGGTCACCGCAAGGTTTCTGGCAATTGCGCCAGACAGACTTCCGCGGTTCGCTTGACGAACCGCACCCGGCACCGCCGGATTTGTTAAACCCGCCGGGAATACACCGGCCGATGAAAACCACAATTAGGAGAGATCGACAATGAAGCTTCGTCCTCTGCATGACCGCGTCGTCATCCGTCGCAGCGAAGAAGAAAAGAAAACCGCTGGCGGTATCGTCCTGCCAGGTTCGGCTGCTGAAAAGCCAAACCAGGGTGAAGTCCTCGCTGTAGGCCCAGGCAAAGTGCTGGACAACGGTGAAGTGCGTGCGCTGGCCGTGAAAGTGGGTGACAAGGTTGTGTTCGGCCCTTACTCCGGCAGCAACACTGTGAAAGTCGACGGCGAAGACCTGGTGATCATGGCTGAGAACGAGATTCTCGCTGTTGTCGAAGGCTGATTCCCCGCTCATTTTCCCGCTACTACAAAGTATTTAAGGAATATCGATCATGGCTGCTAAAGAAGTTAAATTCGGCGATTCCGCCCGCAAGAAAATGCTCGCCGGTGTCAACGTCCTGGCTGACGCAGTAAAAGCGACCCTGGGCCCTAAAGGCCGTAACGTGATCATCGAGAAGAGCTTCGGCGCTCCGACCATCACCAAGGACGGCGTTTCCGTTGCCAAAGAAATCGAGCTGAAAGATCGCTTCGAAAACATGGGCGCGCAGCTGGTCAAAGACGTTGCCTCCCGTGCCAACGATGACGCAGGCGACGGCACCACCACCGCTACCGTTCTGGCTCAATCGATCGTCAACGAAGGCCTGAAAGCCGTCGCTGCCGGCATGAACCCGATGGACCTGAAGCGCGGTATCGACAAAGCGACCATCGCGATCGTCAAAGAGCTCAAAGCCCTGTCCAAGCCTTGCGCTGACACCAAGGCCATCGCTCAGGTCGGCACCATCTCGGCCAACTCCGACAGCTCCATCGGCGACATCATTGCCGAAGCCATGGAAAAAGTCGGTAAAGAAGGCGTGATCACCGTTGAAGAAGGCTCGGGCCTGGAAAACGAACTGTCGGTTGTTGAAGGCATGCAGTTCGACCGTGGCTACCTGTCCCCGTACTTCGTCAACAAGCCAGAGACCATGACCGCCGAGCTGGACGGTCCGCTGATCCTGCTGGTCGACAAAAAGATCTCCAACATCCGCGAAATGCTGCCAGTACTGGAAGCCGTTGCCAAAGCCGGCCGTCCACTGCTGATCGTGGCCGAAGACGTTGAAGGCGAAGCCCTGGCGACTCTGGTTGTGAACAACATGCGTGGCATCGTTAAAGTCGCAGCCGTCAAGGCTCCAGGCTTCGGCGACCGTCGCAAGGCCATGCTGCAGGACATCGCTGTTCTGACTGGCGGTACCGTTATCTCCGAAGAGATCGGTCTGAGCCTGGAAAGCACTACCCTGGAACACCTGGGTAATGCCAAGCGCGTGATCCTGTCCAAAGAAAACACCACCGTGATCGACGGTTCCGGCGTTGAGGCTGACATCCAGGCTCGCGTGCTGCAGATCCGTCAGCAAGTGGCTGACACTTCGTCCGACTACGACCGTGAAAAACTGCAAGAGCGCCTGGCCAAGCTGTCCGGCGGCGTTGCAGTGATCAAGGTTGGCGCCGGTTCCGAAGTTGAAATGAAAGAGAAGAAAGCCCGCGTTGAAGACGCCCTGCACGCTACCCGTGCAGCCGTTGAAGAAGGCGTGGTACCTGGCGGCGGCGTGGCACTGGTTCGCGCTCTGCAGGCTATCTCCGAGCTGAAAGGCGACAACGATGACCAGAACGTTGGCATCCAGTTGCTGCGTCGCGCTGTTGAAGCGCCACTGCGCCAGATCGTTGCCAACTCCGGTGACGAGCCAAGCGTAGTGGTCGACAAGGTTAAGCAGGGTTCGGGTAACTACGGTTACAACGCTGCTACCGGCGAATACGGCGACATGATCGAAATGGGTATCCTGGACCCGGCTAAAGTGACTCGTTCGGCTCTGCAAGCGGCTTCGTCGATTGCCAGCCTGATGATCACCACCGAAGCCATGATCGCTGAGATCAAGGAAGACGGTCCTGCTGGCGGCGGCATGCCAGACATGGGCGGTATGGGCGGCATGGGCGGCATGATGTAAGCCAGCCTCACCCTGTACATAAAAACCCCGCCTGCATCGAGCAGGCGGGGTTTTTTATTGCCCGTCACAAAGGTGTGTTGTTCATGAGGGCCCCTTCGCGGGCAAGCCTCGCTCCTACAGGTATTGAATCCGCGTTCGCCATGAACTTGTAGGAGCGAGGCTTGCCCGCGAAGGCGTCAGCTCAGACGCTGACAGGTTCCGCGCTGTCTACTCGCTCAGCCTTGGACGCTGGTCGATAAAGGATGTAGTAATACGCCCCCAGACAAATCAGCCAGCAGAAAATCGCCGTCCACACGTTGTGCGAAAAGAAGTGCGCGCCCTGCATCATCCGGCTGATGGAAAACACCGAGCCCAACGTAAAGGCCAGGACAAACGCCTTGCGTGCCAGTCGCGGGCGACGATCACGCAACACGAAAAACAGCGCAAACAACGTGAAGCCAGTCGCCGCATGACCACCGGGCCAGCAGCGGCCCGGCTTGTCGGTGTGCGGGCGAGGGCTGAGCAGTTCGCTGTAGGTTTCGTGCCCGCCGAATTGCTCCAGGCTCCATGGGCATTGCACCGCCGTCACCGCTTTGACCGGGGTGACGAACGAGGTTGCCAGTGCCAGAGACAACACCAGGCAACCCAGTTCACGTTTGAACGGCTTGAGCCTTTCCATGAAAAAGGAGCCGACGAAGCCCAGAATGGAGAACACCGAAAAGGCGATGACCACTTGCTTGGCCCGGTCATGCAGGATGTTTTCCAGGAAGTAGCTGTGCCGTCCGATGAACGCCCCGGCGACCGGGTCATAGAACAGCTTGGCAAGGTCCATGTCCAGGGACGTCAGTTCGAGCAACAACAGGGTGATCGCCGCAATGGCGGGCACTCCCAGGCATAGCCATACATTCAATGGCCTGGAAGCGGGGCGGGCAGCGGTCGAAGCCATGGCAATTCCTTGGTGAGTGAAATGTTCTGAAGAGCGCAACCGCGGGAGTCTGAACACGCCTCTGTCGTCAGCTTGTGAATCGATGGTGAAAAAGTTGTTAAGGCCGTTTCAGGTTTTTTTCTCGGATTTACCCCTGCACGCCGCCACTATCCCTGAGCCACACTTGGCCTTAAGCTGCGCGCCAAGACAGCCGTTACTGTGTACGGAGGAGGTGCCGATGCGAATTCTATTGGTTGAAGACAACCGCGATATCCTGGCCAACCTGGCCGATTACCTTGGACTCAAGGGTTACACCGTGGATTGCGCGCAGGACGGTCTGTCAGGCCTGCACCTGGCGGCCACCGAACATTACGACTTGATCGTGCTCGATATCATGCTGCCTGGCATCGACGGCTACACCCTGTGCAAACGTCTGCGCGAAGACGCCCGCCGCGACACGCCGGTGATCATGCTCACTGCCCGCGATCAACTGGATGACCGTTTACAAGGCTTCAAATCCGGTGCTGACGACTATCTGATCAAACCCTTTGCCCTGTCCGAACTGGCCGCGCGGATCGAGGCGGTCATGCGCCGCGCCCAAGGGGGCGGTCGCCGTACCTTGCAGATCGGCGATCTGTGCTACGACCTCGATACTCTGGAGGTGACGCGTGAAGGCCGTCTGCTGAAACTTAATCCGGTGGGCCTGAAGTTGCTGGCCGTGTTGATGCAGAAAAGCCCTCATGTGTTACGCCGCGAAGTTCTCGAAGAAGCCCTGTGGGGCGATGACTGCCCGGACAGCGACAGCCTGCGCAGCCACGTCCATCAACTGCGTCAGGTGATCGACAAGCCGTTCGCCAAACCCTTGCTGCATACCGTGCACGGCGTCGGTTATCGCCTGGCCGAGGGCCGTGATGGAGTTTAAGCAGAGTCTTTCTCAGCGGATCATCATCGCCTTTGCGTTGATGAGCGCGCTGGTTGCGGGAGCCTTCGCCATAGGCATCATAGCGACCGTGCACCTGGTGGAAGAGAAACTGATTTCGGCAGGTCTGGGCGGCGATTTGCAACGTCTTTTGCTGATGGACAGCGTGTCGGACTGGAGCCACCGCCCCGAGCCGGACCAGCTGTTCTATTTCAGCGGCGGGCCGGGCGACTTCGAGTTGCCCAAGGATTTGCGGCACCTGGACTCAGGCTTTCATGAAGTCTTTCGCGAGCAGCTGTCGTACCACGCGATGGTCGAAATCGTCGACGGTCGGCGTTACGTGCTGTTGCAGGACCAGAGCGATTTCGAAGAGCGTGAGCGGGTGTTGTTTGCCGTGGTGCTGGTGGGTTTCGTGCTGAGCCTGGCATTGGCGGTATTTCTTGGCTGGGTGTTGGCGCGCAAGGTCATGGCGCCGGTGGTGCGACTGGCCCGTCAGGTGCGTCATCGCGATCAATTGCTGGGCCTGGCGCCACCACTGGCGCCGGATTATGCCGCCGATGAAGTGGGCGAACTGGCCGTGGCCTTCGACGCTACCCTGGGGCGCTTGCGCCAGGCGTTGACCCGTGAGCGATTGTTCACCAGTGACGTCAGCCACGAGCTGCGCACGCCGTTGATGGTGTTGGCCAGTTCCTGTGAGCTGTTGCTGGAAAACCCCGGTATCGATCAGCGCGGGCGTGCTCAGGTCGAGCGAATCGCCCGTGCGTGTGCCGAGATGCGCGAGCTGGTGCAAACCTTCCTCATGCTGGCTCGCGCTCAACATGAAGACGCCAGCATGGCCCCCCAGCAGACCCTGAGCCAAGTGGCCGACGGGCTGCTCTGTCAATGGCGCGAGCCGATCGAAGCCAAGGGCCTGGCGCTGAACGTTGAGCCGGGCAATCCGCCGGACACCCGCTATAACGCGACCCTTCTGCATGCGGTGATGGGTAACCTGTTGCGTAATGCACTGCATTACACCGAGCACGGGTTTATCCGTTTGGCGATGACGGATACGGGGTTCGTGGTCGAGGACAGTGGAGTCGGTATTCCCGAGGAAAAACGTGAGGCGATGTTCGAGCCTTTCGTGCGTGGCAACGAGAAACGTGGCGAGGGGCTGGGGCTGGGACTGTCGCTGGTGCAGCGGATTTGTGAGAACCAGGGCTGGAGCGTCAGCTTGACGAACATGGAACCCAATGGCTGCCGTTTTCAGGTGGATTTGAGTCCTTCCCGGATCTGATGGAAAAAACGAAATTCGGTCCTGTAAAACCCTGAAATACTTCCGGGTTTTACATGACAAATTTTTCACAAATGCACGACCTGACACTGACACCTCGCTACCTAAGGTGGTGGTCATCAGAAGTTCAGGAGACTGCAGTGATGGCTGGCCCGATCAAACTCGATTTTTCCGAAAAGTACGACGATCAACACGCCCAGAAGTATTTGCGCAAGCATCAGGCAGGTCTCGGTCGCCGACTGTCCCACTGGCGTGACGAACAATTGGCGCGAAAAGCGCTGACGCTGGCCGGTGAGCCAGGATTGGTCCTCGATTTACCGTGCGGCGCGGGGCGTTTCTGGCCGCTGCTGGCGGAAAAACACAACCGTGTCATCATCGGGGCCGACAACTCGGAGTCCATGTTGAAGACGGCCATGCAGGCGCAACCCGCCGACGTGGTAAAACGGGTACAACCCTTGCACACTTCTGCATTCGACATTGCCTTACCCGATAACGCCGTCGACAGCATTTTCTGTATGCGCTTGCTCCATCACATCGGTGAAGCCGAGCATCGACTGGCCATCCTGCGCGAATTCGAGCGCGTCACCCGCGACAGCGTGATTGTTTCGTTGTGGGTGGACGGCAATTTCAAGGCCTGGAAACGCAAGCGCGCCGAGAAAAAGCGTGGGCAGGAGGGTTACCAAAATCGATTTGTGTTACCGGCTGCCACGGTTGAAAAAGAATTCGAGCAGGCGGGTTTCCGTATCCAGGAGCAACTGGATTTTTTACCGCTCTACGCCATGTGGCGGGTCTATGTATTACGCAAGAGGTAACAGGATGGCAGCGCAGTGTGCAGCACAAACGGAAATTGCTTCTCAGGACCGCTTCGACTATTTCTGGAACCTGCGCGGTGAATGGGTAGAAGAACCCAATGTCCGTCGTGGTGGAGAAAGTGGCGTGCAGCGCGTCATGGGCAGTGATGGACAGCTGCTCTACACCAAGCGTCAAACCGGGCATATCTATCGCAGCGGGTTACACCCGTTCGGCCGGCCGACAGTGTTGCGCGAGCGCGATGCGCTCATCGGCCTGCGCCTGCTCGACGTTCGTGTTCCGGAAATCGTTTTCTGTGGGGCGCAGCGCGATCCTGTGCACAAATGGCGCGCATTGCTGGTTACCAAGTCCCTGGATGGCTTCGAAGAAATCGAACACTGGTACGCGGGTGGCGGTCGCGAGCGTTATGGTGAGGTAGTGCATGATCGCGTTTTGAAGGATCTGGCCGACAACCTGGCCCGCATGCACAAGGGCCGTTGGCAACACAGTTGTATCTACATCAAGCATGTATTCGTGCGGGTCACCGGCGAGGGCGAGTCAGCCAAGGTCGAAATTGCCTTGATCGATCTGGAGAAATGTCGGCAGCGTTTGACCGCCCGTCAAGCGGCGGGCCATGACCTGAAACAACTGCGTCGCCACTCGTCGTTCAGCGATACAGACTGGAAAAAACTCGTCTATCTTTATGAAACGGCGTTTGGCAGCGCTATCAAAGGCTTATAACAATGAAACTCGAAATTGCACGAGGTTTGTTTTTAGCCGGAGCCTTGGCAGTTGCTTCATTGGCGGTGGCTGCCTGGGAGCAGCCCCGCACTCAAGTCCTCAGCTCCGTGCACGGTGACGCGCATTGTCCGTTGCCCCGGGTTGCCAAAGCACCCGTGGCCACTCAACCCGATCATGATTTATTACTGTTCATGTTCGGACTTTCTCAGGGACTGAGGCCACAAAGTTGAACAGATTGAAGCCCAAATAAAAGGCCTCGCAAATGCGAGGCCTTTTGCTTTTTGATCAATGCCGATCGTTCCCACGCTCTGCGTGGGAATGTCTCCACGGACGCTCCGCGTTCGGCTTTTGATGGGACGCGGAGCGTCCCGGGCTGCATTCCCACGCAGAGCGTGGGAACGATCATGCAGGAGCTGCCGAAGGCTGCGATCTTTTGACGTTAAGGTTTATCGGGCTTGGCCAGCAACGTGTAGATGCACGGCAACACGAACAAGGTGAACAGCGTCCCGATCGACATCCCCGTCGCGATCACCGTGCCGATGTCGAACCGGCTGACGGCACCCGCGCCCGTGGCGATGATCAACGGCACCATGCCGAACACCATCGCCGCCGTGGTCATCAATACCGGACGCAGGCGAATGGCCGCCGCTTCCTCCACCGCTTCGCGAGGTGACAGGCCCTTTTCCTTGCGTAGCTGATTGGCGAACTCGACGATCAGGATCCCGTGCTTGCTGATCAGCCCGATCAACGTCACCAATCCCACTTGGGTATAGATGTTCATGCTCGACCAGCCAAGGAACAGCGGGATCAACGCGCCACAGATCGACAGCGGTACGGTGACCAGAATCACCAGTGGGTCGCGGAAGCTTTCGAACTGGGCTGCCAGCACCAGGAAGATAATCGCCAGCGCCAAGGCAAAGGTGATCCACAGCGCGCTGCCTTCCTGAATGTATTGCCGTGATGCACCGGCATAGTCGACGGCAAAACCCGCCGGCGCTTCTTCCCGGGCGATCTGGCGCACGGTGTCGATGGCTTCACCCATGCTGACCAGCGGGACCCCGGAAAGAATCGCCGAGTTGAGTTGCTGGAACTGGTTCAACTGGCGCGGTCGTGCCCGGTCGGTCACGGTGATCAGGGTCGACAGGGGCAGCAATTCGCCCTTGGCGTTCTTGACGTAATAATGGTTCAGCCAGTCGGGGTTATCCCGGAAGGGCCGTTCCACCTGGGCGATGACTTTGTAGCTGCGACCTTCGATGGTGAAACGGTTGATCTCTGCTTCACCCAGCAACGTTGCGAGGGTGCCGCCCAGGTCCTGCATCGATACACCCATCTGTGCAGCCTTGGCCCGATCGATATCCACCACGACTTCGGGTTTGTCGAAGGCCAGGTCGACGTCGACGAAAGCGAACTTGCCGGATTCCATCGCTCTTTTTTTAACCCGGTCCGTCACTTCCAACAACGACTCATAGGTGTTGGCCGAGTTGATCACGAATTGAAACGGCAAGCCTTCGCCGGTGCCCGGCAAGGACGGCAGGTTGAAGCCGAAGATTTGCAGCCCGGGAATGCTCTCCAGTTTGCCCTGAACCTCGGGCAGGATCTGCATTTGGGTCCGGTCGCGTTCGTTCCAGGGTTTGAGCAGGAAGCCGCCGATCCCCGATTGCACGCCGTTGAAGCCGTTGATCTGGAACGAGGAGTAGTACTCGGGGAACTCCTTGAAAATCGCGAGGAACTCGTCGGTGTAGGTGTTCAGGTAGTCGAGGTTGGCCGGTTGCGGGGCACTGGCCATCATGAAGATGACGCCCTGGTCCTCGTCCGGCGCCAGTTCCGACTGGGTGAATTTGAGCAGCACCGGAATCAGGCACAGCACGATCACCGCGAACACCAGCACCACCGGCCGGGTGTTGAGGGTGCCGTGAAGCACACTCTGGTAACGACGCTTGAGGCCTTCGAAGATCACGTCCAGGCGATGAGCCAGGCCGCTGGGGTTTTCATCGTGGCGCAACAGCAGGGCGCACATCATCGGCGACAGTGTCAGGGCAACAACGCCGGAAATCACCACCGCCCCGGCCAGGGTCAGGGCGAACTCCTTGAACAGCGCCCCCGTCAGGCCGGTCAGAAAGCCGATCGGCGCATAGACCGCCGCCAGGGTAATGGTCATCGACACCACCGGCATGGCGATTTCCGCAGCGCCTTCAAGCGCGGCATCCAGCGGTGTCTTGCCTTCTTCGATGTGTCGATGGATGTTTTCCACCACCACGATGGCGTCGTCCACCACCAGCCCGATGGCCAATACCATCGCCAGCAAGGTCAGCAGATTGATCGAGTAGCCCATCATCTGCATGAAGAACATCACGCCGATCATCGACAGCGGAATGGTGACCACCGGGATCACCACCGAGCGCAGGGCGCCGAGGAACAGGAACACCACCACGATCACGATCAGCACCGCTTCGAACAGGGTTTTCACCACTTCGTCGATGGAGGCCTGGATGAACAGCGTGGCGTCGTAGGCGATTTCACCTTTCAGGTTCGGCGGCAACTGGGCTTCCAGCTCCGGCATGATCTTGCGCACTTCCCTGATCACATCCAGCGGGTTGGCGCCGGGCGTGGCCTTGATGCCGATGTACACCGAGGGCGTGCCGCCGAAGGAACTGACGGAGTTGTAGTTCTCCGCGCCCATTTCGACCCGCGCCACGTCCCGCAGCAGTACGCGACTGTCGCCCTCTACCTTGAGCGGGAGCGCGCCAAAGGCCTCGGCGGATTTGAGTTCGGTGTTGGCGTTGATGCTGGTGACCACGTACTCGCCTTTCACTTCGCCGGCGGCGGAGAGGAAGTTGTACTGGCGCACAGCGTTGGTCACGTCGCTGGCGCTCAGGCCATAACCGGCGAGTTTCACCGGGTCCAGCCACAGGCGCATGGCGAACACCTGATTACCAAGAATCTCGGCTTCGGCCATGCCCGGCAGGGTCGCCAGTTTCGGCTGGATAACCCGTGACAGGTAATCGGTGATCTGCGGATTGCTCAGCTCCTTGCTGAAGAAACTGATGTACATCAGCGCCGAAGCGTCGGCGGCTTCCTTGCTCAGCACCGGGTCTTCGGCGTCCTGGGGCAGCTGGTTCTTGACCTCGTTGGCCTTGGCCAGCAACTCGGTGAACAAGCGGTCGCTGTTGGAACCGATGCGCGCGTAGATCGAGATCACCGAGAAGTTCTGGCGACTGACCGAGGTCATGTAGTCGATGCCTTCGGCGCTGGCCAGGCTCTGCTGCATCGGTTGGGTGATGTAGCCCTGGATGGTTTCGGCGTTGGCCCCGGGGTAAGCGGTGGTCACCGTGATCAGGGCGTTTTCCATTTGCGGGTACTGGCGCAGCGGCAACTTGCTCCAGGCCTGGAAGCCCAGCAGCACAATCAACAGGCTGACCACGGTGGCGAGCACCGGGCGGCGGATGAACGGGTCGGTAAAAGCCATGGGGATTCCTTGATCAGTCAGCGCGCGGCTGACTGCTCTTCTCGGCTAGGGTCTTGTCGTCGCTGATGGCAATGTGTGCGCCGTGGTCCAGTTTGATCTGGCCCCCCGTGACCACTTTTTCGCCGTTCTGCACGCCTTTGGTGATCATGACCATCCCGTCGCGGCGTTCGCCGGTTTCGATGAAGCGCCGCTCGGCGATCAAAATCGGCTCGCCCTTGTCGTCTTTTTCGAGGCTGCCGTCTTCGGCCTTTTTCTGCGCGACGACGTACAGCGAGTTGCCATAAAGGGTGTAGGTGATCGCGCTTTCCGGCACGACGATGCGTGGCTGCGGATCAGGCAACATCACCTGCAGGCTGGCGAACATCCCCGGCAGCAGTTTGTCATCGGGGTTGGCCAGGGTTGCGCGTACCAGCACGTTGCGGGTGCTGCTCTCGACCTTCGGGTTGATCGCACTGATAGTGCCGGGGAAGCTCTCTGTCGGGTAGGCCGAGACAATGACTTGTACCGGTTGGCCGAGGGCGATTTTCGGCACCGATTGTTCGGGTACAAAGAAGTCGACGTAGAGGCTGCTGATGTCTTGCAGGGTGGCGATCATCGTGCCGCTGGCCACGTAGTCGCCGACGTCTACCTGACGAATGCCGATGGTCCCGCTGAACGGGGCGAGGATGCGTTTTCTCTCCAGTGCCGCCTTGAGCTGATTGACCGTGGCACGACTTTTTTGCAACACCGCCGAGAGTCGGTCGAACTCGCCTTTGGAAATGGCCTGGCTGCCCACCAATTGGCTGCCGCGACCGTAATCCAGTTGCGCCAGTCCCAGGTCGGCTTGAGCGGTTGCCAGCAGGGCCGTTTCAACGGCGGTATCGAGTTGCAGGATCGGCTGACCGGCCTTGACCTTCTGCCCCGACTCGAACTGCACCTCTTTGACAGTGCCGGCGATCTCCAGGCTCAGGTCGACCCCTTGCAGCGCCGTGAGGGTGCCGACCGTTGGCAAACGGCTTTGCCACGGACGTTCGGTGGCGGTGGCCACGGCGACACTTATCGGCGGTTTCGGCACGGAGAAGCCTTGCATCATCGTGTAGATGGAGAAGGCTTTGTAACCGGCCAGGACCAGCACGATTAGCAGAACAACACCCAGCATGATCAGCATGCGGCGACGCAGCATATTTCCATTTCCTTGGAGAAAATCAGGTGAGACAGGCGGGAACATTACTCCGAGTGTGGCAGTGAATCCAACTGCCACTTTTTACAGGCGAGCACAAAACCTGCAGGAGCGAAGCTTGCTCGCGAAAGCGGTGTGCCAGTCAGCGGGAATACCGACTGATACATCGCTTTCGCGAGCAAGCTTCGCTCCTGCAAGGGCGGGTGAGATCAGATGAGATGCAGATGGTTGTCCCAGAGCCCCGCAGGTAACTCCAGAGGTTTTGCAACCAGGGTTGTCTGGCGACAATCGTAGTACCGGCAACGGCCTTGGCCGGAAGTCACGACAAAACCATCGGCCACGGCCCCGACGCCGGCGCAATCGGGAAGTGGCGCATCCAGGCGTACTTCACCGCTGTCCAGGTCCCAGATAAAAAAGCGGTTGCCCCGCGGCGCGGTCAGGGCGACCAGACGCAGTTCGCTGTGCACGGCGACGCTGGCGGTGTAATGCCCCATGGCCTGCAATTGATGCTCGGGCACCGGGAACGCCACGAACGGTTGGCCGGGACGCTTGATTGCCAGCAGCTCCGATGACTCGTGGGCAGCGCCCATGAACTGCTGGCCGGCGACGATGGTGCCATCGCTGGCGACGCCCAAATGCCGCACGCTGTTCATCTGCTGGGCCAGTGTTTCCTTGCTCAACAAAGTGCCATCGCGCTGCATCAACACCAGGCTCGGCTCCATCGCGTTGAGGTTCATCTCGACCCGGCTTTCGGCCTCGGTGCGAATGCCGCCGTTGGCCACGATCAGCGTCTCGCCATCGGGCATCCACGACACCTGATGCGGGCCGACACCGTGGGTGGAAAGCTCGCCGCTGTGGATAAGTCGCTCACCTTCGAACTTATACACACCGAGCAGGCCACGGCCCGGGCCGGTGGTGTCGTTTTCGGTGGCGTACAGCCAGTCGCCGCTGTGGTGAATCACTGCGTGACCGTAGAAGTGCCGGTTCGGCTGCGACACCACGGTTTGCAGCAACGTGCCGTCGCGCAGGTCGATCAGGTAACTCTCGGTGCCCGGACGCCGGGCGACGAATAGCGCTATCGGCAGCGTCGGATGGTTGATGATGTCGTGGCAACGCTGGCCGACCTGGGTGGCAAACACCCGGGTGCCATCCAGCCGATAACCGACGGCGTAATGCTTGCCGTCACCATCGTCCCGCGCCGAGAGCAGCAGCGGGCTTTTGTCCTTTTGCTTGAACAGCGTCCAGCCGCCCAGTGTCACCGCACCCAGCAGCAAACTCCCTAATGTCAGAGCCTGGCGTCGCAGCATGGCACTTGCCCTCATCAGTCACCGTCGTTGGCGTTGAAGCCCAGTTGGATGCCCAGCGCCTTGGCCAGTTCGCCTTCGTGCAGGCGATGGACGACATTGAGGCTTTCATAGATGGCGTTGAGCTGCTGGCGCCCGGCATCGTCAGTGAGCATATCGGTCAGCGAGCGCTGGTTGCTGGCGAGCAGTTTCAGGGATGCTGCGTAGGCCGCGTCGATCTTGTCGGCCAAGGGTTTCTGCTCGCTCGGCAACAGACCGCGCAGGCCTTTGTTGTCGACACCGACCCAGACCGTTTGCGCCGCGCTCAGGCTCGCTTCCAGGCTTTTCAGCGACGATTGGCTACGCCAGGCATCGGCCTGGAACGGCTGTGGCGTGCCCTTGCTCTGGCGACCCATCGGCGTGCCGAGTTTTTTCTTCAGGGTGTCCAGCGCCGTCACTTGCACGCGCAGCAGATCGGCGATCGCTTCGTGGGAGTCGGCGTAGCGCTGGTTGGGGAATTTGCTCATCTGCGCGAGCATGCCGTCGTTGGTGTTCCAGCGCGACAGGATATCTTCGGCCAGTTGCTTCTGACGTTCGCCAATGGCGGTCAGCAGCGGGCAGTATTTAGCTTTCTGAGCGCTGTCGGCCATGTCGATCTTGCTGTCGAACAGAATGTACTCATAGGCCGAGAGGCCTTGCACCACAACGCTGGATTTGGTCAGGGCGGCGGCATCGATCTGTGGCTGCGCGGTGACCAGTTGCTCGACCTGACGGCCGACAAGGTTTTTCTTGTCCGGCCAGAACTGCACTTGCCACGAACGGTTGCCCTCGGCCAACGGCCCGATCAGCAGCGGTTGCAACTCGGCCCAGGCTTTCTGCGCGTGCAGGAAGTCGGCGCGGGCGGTATCAAGATTTTCCTTGCCTTGGCAGAACGCCAAGGCGCTGACCGCCAATTGACGGTCGGCTTCGACCCAGCGGCTGTAGGTCGGCAGGATCACTTGCTTGGCGATGGCGGCCGACGTGACCGCTTGCGGGTCCTGGGGCGAACAGGCGCCCAAGGCGAGGGCGGCAAGGCTGGTGAACAACAATTTGGGACGGAACATGTCGGGCTCCCGCTGAAGGAAAACGTATTAAAGGGAATTCAAAAACGCCAGCAACGCCGCGCGCTGCTCGGCATTGAAAGACAAAACCTGTTGCTGCGCCGCCTTTGCCTCGCCGCCATGCCAGAGCACGGCTTCAAGCAAGTTGCGGGCGCGGCCGTCATGCAAAAACTGGGTGTGGCCGCTGACCGCCTGCGTCAGGCCGATGCCCCACAACGGCGGGGTGCGCCAGTCGCGGCCGCTGGCCTGGAATTCGCTGCGGTTGTCGGCCAGGCCGTCGCCCATGTCATGCAGCAGCAGGTCGCTGTAAGGGCGAATCACTTGATTGGCCAATTCAGGTTCCGCGGCGTTGGCGGCGGTGGTGTATTTCGGGGTGTGGCAGGACTGGCATCCCGCCTGGAAAAACAGATTCTTGCCGGCCAGCACTTGCGGTGCGCCGACATCGCGACGGGCCGGTACCGCGAGGTTACGGCTGTAGAACAGCACCAGACGCAGGATGTTATCGCTGACTTCCGGCTCGCCATCCGGGCCATTGCCGTTGGGTGCCTGCTTGCAAGCGGTTTGCGCGTCGGTGCAGTCATCAACGGATCTCAGGCTGGTGGTGAGCCCCATATCACCAGAGAACGCGTGAACGTTTTGTTGATTGAGGTTCGGTTGCCCGGCTTTCCAGCCAAATCGCCCGAGAACGGTTTTCTGCTGCGCGTCGTCCCAGACCCGGTTCGGTCGCCCGGCGATGCCGTTCTTCTCGCGCGCCTGAGCCTCGGCGTTAGCCAGGATGGCCTCGTCGGGGATCGCCTCAAGCAAGCCCAGGCCAATCATCGGCGGTGCGATGCGCGCCGAGAAACGCGTGTCGGGGTGCATCGGGCCGTAGCCGAGCTGGGTCATCTGCAAGGTCGGTTTACGCAACTCGATTTCGCTGCCGTCCTTGAACCGCACCGGGACCGCTGTGTAATCGACGCGCACCTTGCCTTCCGGAACGACGCCGGGCACCGACATGTCCTGGAACTGCCCGCCGTAGACCGGCTCGGGGACCACGCCCAGTTGTTCGATGACCTTGGCATAGGCCGGCGCATCGGGGATCGACAGACGCACCAGCATCGACACCGCATTCGGCGCATCGGGCGCGGGCGGGTGACCGCGCCCGTCCTTGATGTGGCAGTTCTGGCAGGCGTTGGTATTGAACAGCGGGCCAAGGCCATCGCGGGCGGTGGTGGTCGACGGCGCGATCACCCAAGGGCTGCGAAAGAAACTGTTGCCGACGCTGAAATCGACGCGCCGTGACGGCGGCAGATTGGCGGACGGCAGGGAGAATGCGTTCTGATCGGTCTTGCGCACCGTTGCGCTGCCGCCGGAGCGGGCCTCACCGGGTTCGGCCTGGGTAAAACGCGGGGCGTCATCGCAGGCACTCAGGCCCAGGGCCAGCAGCAGTGCAGACAAGCGAAGAGGCAGCGAGGGCATCGGACATCCTGCAAGACGAGCAAAACAAGGGCGCAAAGTCTAACAGGGCAGGGGAGTTTGAATAAGAGGAATTATCGTTTGGTTGACTTGGCGCAGGGTTTGATTTGAGACCGAGTCGCGGCCATCGCGGGCAAGCCCGCTCCCACAGGATCTTGCACTGAACCTGTGGGAGCGTGGCTTGCCCGCGATGAGGCCATCAGCATCACTCAAAAATCAGGCATGAAAAAGGCGACCCGAAGGTCGCCTTTGTATTCACTCAGCCAGCGTTGATCAGAACTCGTGATCAGCGTTGTCCGGGTTCAGGTCGCTGATGCCCAGTTTGCCGGCGGCCGCTTCGATCGAACCGGTCTGCTTGACCAGCGAAGCGATGGCGTCGCGCACGATCTGGTTGCCAGCCGTGTTACCGGCAGCGATCAGTTGGTCGTAGTGCTCACCCTTGTTGGCGTGATCGACCATGATCTGAAGCTTGGCTTCGGTGGCGGCCAGGTCGGCTTTCAGCGCGGTGTCGGCTGCCGGGTCGGCTTTGGCGACCAGCGACGACAGGCTGGCGCCGGTCATTTTGCTGCCATCGGCACGGGTGTATTCGCCCAGGTACACGTTACGCACGCCTTTGGCGTCGTAGAAATGCGAGTTGTGGGTGTTGTCGCTGAAGCAATCCTGTTCGTCTTCCGGGGAGTTGGCTTCCAGGGAAACCTTCATGCGCTCGCCCGCCAATTCGCCCAGGGACAGACTGCCCATGCCGAACAGCATTTTGCGCAGGCCGGTTTCAGCCGGTTCCGCTTCCAGGGTGGCGCGGTAGTTGTCGGCCACGTTCGGCTTCCAGTTACCGACCATTTCTTGCAGGTCGTTGACCAGCAGTTGGGTCACGGATTTCAGGTAAGCGCGACGACGATCGTTGTGACCGCCGGTAGCGCCTTTGCCTTCCAGGTAGTCGGAAGCCGGACGGTTGCCGGCGCCAGGGCCGGTGCCGTTCAGGTCCTGGCCCCAGAGCAGGAATTCGATGGCGTGGTAGCCAGTGGCAACGTTGGCCTCGGAACCGCCCAGCTCGTTCAGGCTGGCGAGTTTTTCCGGGGTGATGTCTTTCACGTCGACCTTGTCTTCGCCGACCTGAACTTTAGTGTTGGCGATGATGTTGGCGGTGGCGCCCGGGTTACCCAGTGCGTGTTCGTAGGATTTGTCGACGTAGTCGATCAGGCCTTCGTCCAGTGGCCAGGCGTTCACCTGACCTTCCCAGTCGTCGATGATGGTGTTGCCGAAGCGGAACACTTCGCTCTGCAGGTAAGGCACGCGGGCCGCGACCCAGGCAGCCTTGGCGGCTTTCAGGGTGTCGGCGTTCGGCTTGGCGAGGAATGCGTCGACGGCGGTTTGCAGGGTTTTCGCGGTGGATTCGGCATCGCTGTAAACGGCGAAGACGATGTCGGCGTAGTGCGCGACCACAGCCTTGGCGGCGGCTTCATCGACTTTACCGGTAGCAGCAGGCGCAGCCGGGGCAGTGGTGCTGGCGGCCGGGGTCGGCGCTTGTGGAGCGGCAGCCTTGTCTTTGCCTTCGCCACAACCGGCGAGGGAAATAGCGATGGCCAGCAGACTGGCGGTAGCCAGAGGCATACGAATCATGGCGAACATCCTGCTTCGGTGATTGATGGACGCGCGTGGAGGGCGCGCAAAACTGCGACATAATGCAAATCTTTCGCATTATGTGTAAAGGGTTGTTCCTGTAAATATTTCTTATTCACGCAATGATGCGGGGCGCATTAAAAGATCGCAGCCTTCTACAAAGAGGCTGCGATCTTTTGACCTTCTACAAAATAGCCGCGTTACTGCGTTGGGCTTGCTTGAGGTAGGCGCTCAATTCCCGTGCCGGCAGCGGTTTGCTGTAGTGATAGCCCTGACCTTCGTGGCAGCCTTCGGAGATGATGTAGGCCTCTTGCTCGGCGGTTTCCACGCCTTCGGCAATCACCTGCATACCCAGGCTCTTGCCCAGCTGGATGATGGCGCGAACGATGGTTGCATCGTCGTCGTCATCGAGCAGATCCTGAACGAAGCTCTTGTCGATCTTGATCTTGTCCAGCGGCAGGCTTTTCAGGTAACTCAGTGATGAATAACCTGTGCCGAAGTCGTCGATGGCGATCAGCGCGCCGGAGCGACGCAGGCTCAACAAGTGCTGGGCGGCGGTGCTGATGTCTTCCATCAGGCCGGTTTCGGTGACTTCCAGTTCCAGGCTGCGCGGTGGCAGGCGGTACATCTGCAGCAGGTTATTGACCACCCGCGGCAACTCGGCGTGGTGGAGTTGCACGGTGGACAGGTTCACCGCCATGCGCAGGTCGACGAAACCCTGATCGTGCCACTCGCGCAATTGTTTGCAGGCCTGATCCAGCACCCATTCGCCGATGGCGATGATGGTGCCGTTCTGCTCGGCCAGCGGAATGAACAGGTCCGGGGGCACTAGCCCGTGTTCGGGATGTTGCCAGCGAATCAACGCCTCGACGCCCACCACGCGATGATCGCGGTAGCTGATCTGCGGTTGATAAACGAGGTAGAACTGGTCGCGGATCAAGGCATCGCGCAAGTCTTTTTCCAGCTCGCGGCGCCGACGCATTTCCGTGTCGACGCTGGCGATATAGAACTGATAGCGGTTGCGCGAGCGAGTCTTGGCCAGGGTCATGGTCTGCTCGGCTTTTTGCAGCAACTTCTCGGTGCTGTCACCGTCCTCGGGGAACAGGGTGATGCCAATGGTGGCGCGCAGGCGGATTTCCTGATGATCGAGGGCGAACGCCGCTTCCAGATCATCGAGAATGCTTTGGGCCAGTTCGGCCGCTTCATAGGGTTGTTCGATGTCGGCCTGGACCAGTGCGAACTGGTCGCCCCCCAAGCGGGCGAGGGCGCCGAGGCGACCGCTATGGGCCCGCAGGCGATCGGCCAGGGCCAGCAGCAATTGGTCGCCGGTCTGATAACTGAACTGTTCGTTGATGCCTTTGAAATCATCGAGCCCGACACACAGCACCGCGACCCGACGCTGTAATTTGCCGGCGTCGACGAGGATTTTGTCCAGTTGTTGCTGTAATTGCTGGCGGTTCGGCAAACCGGTGAGGAAGTCGTACTGGGCCATGCGCAGCAGGCTGTTTTCCGCTTCGTGGCGCAGGTGAGTGTTGCGCTCGATGGATTCAAGCAACTGGTTGGCGGTGTTGATCCAGACGCCCAACTCGTTTTTCTCATGACCCTTGAGCTGCGGAATCTTGTGGGCGCTGGGCCGGTCCGGGTTGATTTCGGTCAGGTGTTCGATAATCCGCGACAGCGGTTTGGTCAGTAGCCAGTGATAGACCAGATACAGCACCAGGGCCATGGCCAAGGCGCGCAATACGCCAGAGATGAAGATGATCACCGAGCTGACAATGAAGCCCTTGCCGTAGGTGGCGGTGTCGAGGGTAATGCTCAGGTCGCCGTAGTACTCGCTGTAGGGCCCGCGACCCACCAGTTGGGTGGTGAAGGTGCGTTCCTGGCCGAGGATCAGATCGGTCAGCCAGCGGCTGTTGGAGTGCTGCAACTCACGGGTTTTTTGCGCCAGCATGGCTTCGTGAGGATGGCCAATGGAGGCCATGCGCACGGCGTCGTCCTGAAACAGGCCTTCGATCACCTGCATACCCATTTCCCGGTCCAGGCTGTAGACGGCCTGGGTCGAGGGGTCACGGAACATATCGAGGATGCGCTGAGCATCATTGGCCACGGCCTGGCGTGTTTTATAGGCATCGAAAACGATCTGAGCGCAGCTCAAGACCACGCCGACGATCAATGCCGACAGGAGCACGACCCGGAGCAACTTCACCGACAAGCTGTTCTTGAGTTCCAGCTTCAAAGGGTTATTCCTTGTTCCGTGCGGGTAGCGTCAAGTTGCCATGAGTATTGGCAATCCCGTGATGTCAGTCAAAGGGACAATCCAACCCAGGGGATTTTGCCGGTAGCTTGGCGGATATGCTGTTGTTTGGAGTATTTGCCCTATTAGCACTGTGTCGGTTGTCTGGGGCTTCAACTTGAGGGGGATCGGGACTATTTTTCCTTTGAGGGCAGGGAAGGGCGTCATGGTGGCGGCATTGGCGGGTGATTCGGGCGCTGATACACCGCAAACCCTGTGGGAGCGGGCTTGCCCGCGATGACGGCGGCACCTCCAACATCCACGTGCCTGACACACCTATTGTCGTTCACAGATTACGAGTACGACACACCTCTACTGTGGGAGCGAGCCTGCTCGCGATAGCGTCCTGACAGACGACTAATCTTTTTCTGCTGCACTCGACCGATCGTTCCTACGCTCTGCGTGGGAATGCCGCCAGGGACGCTCCGCGTTCCGCTTTTGAATGTTTAATGGATGTGTCAAAACCTAGAACTTTCCCACGCATTTTTCAGGTTGTTCGTCGGAAGCGAGCCCTCTAGCCTTGGGCTGTCGCTGAAAACTCAGCGATCGGGTGTGAGAGCCCGGCAACTTATGGTCATCCAGTGTCTGTACACGCATAATCGCCGCCAGCTTATTTGCTGCCGGCAAATGCGTTATGGCGGCTGTGTGCGGGCGGACTTCGGTCCGGCCGGGTGTCCATAACCGGTCTTCTCACCTCGCACATAGCTGCCACCTTTTCGCCGTGTGAGAAGCGGCAAGTGGAGGCTCCAACGCTGGAGAATTTCCAATGGACAAATTGATTCCCGACCCACCTTTCAACACCACCACTCCCAACGCCGAAGCCTTGCGCACCGAAGAATTGCTCAAAGACCGCGAAGCCATCAAACGCGCCCTCGACTACTACCTCGATCCTCCGGCGCAATACACCGAAAAACCCCGTCGTCCCAGCCCCCTGTTCTTGGTCGCCCCGGATGCCGGCACCGAAAGCCTGCTGGCCCACGCCTGTGAATCGTTAGCCTCAGCGAGTGTCCTGGCCAGCGATTTTGCCAACAATCTGATCGGCCCGCAGCGCCATGCGGCGATGGCGATTCAGCAGGTCATCATGCTGGCGGAGCTGGCGGTGAATCGGGCGTTGGATAACGTCGATCCGGCATAGACCGCGTTATCGTTCTTCGCGAGCAAGCCTCGCTCCTACAGGGGAAGCGGTCATATACAAAAATCTGTGTACGACACAAAACCTGTGGGAGCGGGCTTGCCCGCGATGACGGCGGCACCTCCAACATCCACGTGCCTGACCCACTGCTATCGCGGGCAAGCCCGCTCCCACAGGGTTTGTGTTGTTCATAGATTATGAGTACGACACACCTCTACTGTGACAGTCGACACACTTTCCCTAGCCCACAAAAAAACCCGGCAAAAGCCGGGTTTCTTGACTGGCACGAAGCTTAAGCGGTGAAGGTTTTGCCTTCGAACTGCTCAGCCACGAATTTCCAGTTGACCAGGTTCCAGAACGCTTCGACGTACTTCGGACGAAGGTTGCGGTAGTCGATGTAGTAAGCGTGTTCCCAGACGTCGCAGGTCAGCAGCGGGGTGTCGCCGCTGGTCAGCGGGTTGCCGGCGCCGATGGTGCTGGCCAGGGCCAGGGAACCGTCAGCCTTTTTCACCAGCCAGCCCCAACCGGAACCGAAGGTGCCGATGGAGGTTTTGCTGAACTCTTCCTTGAACTTGTCGAACGAACCGAACGCTGCGTTGATGGCATCAGCCAGCGCGCCGGTTGGTTGACCGCCGGCGTTTGGCGCCAGGCAGTTCCAGTAGAACGTGTGGTTCCAGACCTGAGCGGCGTTGTTGAAGATACCGCCCGAGGAAGTCTTGACGATTTCTTCCAGGGTCTTGCCTTCGAACTCGGTGCCTGGCACCAGGTTGTTCAGGTTCACGACATAGGTGTTGTGGTGCTTGTCGTGGTGATACTGCAGAGTTTCCTCTGAAATGTGCGGCTGCAGGGCATCGTGTGCGTAAGGCAGCGGCGGCAATTCGAAAGCCATGATGATTCTCCTAATCAGGTCAGTTGCGGTGAGCGCAAGGCCGATCACGGGCGGCCAGACATGCGCCGGGGAGTTTGTACTCTTTGCGGCGCAGGGATCGGATCATAGCACCGGGGGTGCGGCATAACCACGCAACAACTGTGTGGAATAGAGGTTCCAGAGCCTTTTGGAATAAATCACCCGGCGCTGATTAACTGGAACGCTACGGTGAACATCATGGCGGCGACCAACAGGTCGAGGATTCGCCAGGTGCCTGGCCGTGCCAGCCACGGCGCCAGCCATGCCGCGCCAAGGGCCAAAGTAAAAAACCACAGCAATGACGCACTGGCCGCGCCCACCACATAAGCACCGGGCTCGGTTTGTTGTGCGCCGAGAGAACCGATCAGCAACACGGTGTCCAGATAAACGTGCGGGTTGAGCAGCGTCACCGCCAACGCACTGAGCAGCACCGCCCGCAGCGAGCGCACGGTCTGATTTTCACCCTGTTGCAGGCTTTGTTTCGAGCAGGCCCGGCGCAACGCCAGGCTGCCATACCACAGCAGAAACGCGGCGCCTCCCCAGCGGGCGATGGCCAGCAGGGTCGGGTTTTGCGCCAGCACCGTCGCCAGGCCGAACACCCCGGCAGCCACCAGCAACGCATCACAGGTGACGCAGAGCGCCGCCACCGGCAGGTGATGTTCACGCCGAAGGCTCTGCGCCAGCACAAACGCATTCTGGGTGCCGATCGCCATGATCAGCCCCGCGGCCACCAACAGGCCGTTCACATAGCTTTGCCACATACGTTTTTACTCCGCGTTGGTCGCCAGGTCCCGCAGTACCTGCAGGGCGCGTTCGGCATCGGCCTGGCCGACGAACAAATGGTCGTGGTAATACCCGGCGATCACGTTGCAACTGATGCCGGCCTGGCCCAGTGCCGTGGCGAACGCGGCGGTCAGGCCGACGGCTTCGAGGGCCGAGTGCACGTTCAAGGTGATCCACGCGGCGACGTAGTCGAAGTTGAAACCGGCCTTCTCGGCGTGGGAACGTTCCAGAATCACCGTCAGGCCTTCCCGTTCACGAAAACTGCCGACAATCTCAAGGCCGGCGGGCAACTTGCCGTCGCGCAACGTGCAGAACACGTATTCGCCGTCGTTGAGTTGCGGGCTCATGCTGCGCAGCAGGGTTGCCAATGACGTTTCGCCAGCCATGTCGGTGATCCTTGTTCAAGAGTTCTTGCTGGTCATTCTCCGGTTGAAGGCTGTATAAGAAAAACCAATAGTGCTGATCGCCCATTAGGAAAACTGATGTTCGACTACAAATTGCTTTCTGCGCTCGCCGCCGTCATCGAGCAGGCCGGATTCGAACGCGCCGCGCAGGTGTTGGGTTTGTCCCAATCGGCGATCTCCCAGCGGATCAAACTGCTGGAGGCACGGGTCGGCCAACCGGTGCTGGTACGGGTCACACCTCCGGCGCCGACGGAGATTGGCCGGCGATTGCTCAACCATGTGCAGCAAGTGCGATTGCTTGAGCGGGATCTACAGACGTTGGTCCCGGCGCTGGACGAAGAAGGCCTGCCGGAACGCCTGCGTATCGCTCTGAATGCCGACAGTCTTGCCACCTGGTGGGCCGAAGCGGTGGGGGACTTTTGCGCGGAACAACATCTGTTGCTCGACTTGGTGGTGGAAGACCAGACCGTCGGCCTCAAACGCATGCGCGCAGGTGAAGTGGCGGGATGTCTCTGCGCCAGTGAACGGCCGGTGGCCGGCGCGCGCAGCGTCCTGTTGGGGGCGATGCGTTACCGTGCGATGGCGAGCCCGGCGTTCATTGCCCGGCATTTTCCCGAAGGTGTGCGCGCCGATCAGTTAGCCAAAACCCCGGCCCTGGTGTTTGGCCCGGATGATTTCCTACAGCATCGCTACCTCGCATCCCTCGGTGTGGACGGCGGTTTCGAACACCATTTATGCCCATCGTCCGAAGGCTTTCTTCGTCTCACGGAAGCAGGGCTTGGCTGGGGCCTCGTGCCTGAATTGCAGGTGCGCGAGCAACTTGAGCGCGGTCAATTGCAGGAGCTTTTGCCAGATAAGCCGATCGATGTGCCGCTGTACTGGCATCATTGGCGCAATGGCGGTCAGCTGTTGGGGTTACTCACCGACCAATTGGTGCACTCGTCGAAGCAATGGCTGGTGCCGTTGGACTGACGGGCAGCGTCAAGACCTCACGCCCTACGCAATATGCAAAGCGCAAAACGTAAAACGAAATATTCGGAGCAATTCATGAAGATTCTGGTCACCGGCGCAAGCGGCTTCATTGGCGGACGCTTTGCGCGTTTCGCCCTGGAGCAGGGCCTGGACGTGCGGGTCAACGGTCGCCGGGCCGAGAGCGTCGAGCATCTGGTGCGCCGTGGCGCCGAGTTCATTCAGGGCGACTTGAGCGACCCGCAACTGGCGCGCGACCTGTGTTCAGACGTCGAAGCCGTGGTCCATTGCGCCGGCGCGGTGGGTTTGTGGGGGCGGTATCAGGACTTTCATCAAGGCAACGTCGAAGTCACCGAGAACGTGGTCGAGGCCTGTCTGAAACAGCGGGTCCGGCGTCTGGTGCACCTGTCGTCGCCGTCGATCTACTTCGATGGCCGCGATCATCTGGGGTTGACCGAAGAGCAAGTGCCCAAGCGCTTCAAGCATCCCTACGCCGCGACCAAATACCTGGCCGAGCAAAAAGTCTTCGGGGCGCAGGAATTCGGCCTCGAAACCCTGGCCCTGCGCCCGCGTTTCGTCACGGGCGCCGGCGACATGAGCATTTTCCCGAGATTGCTGAAAATGCAGCGCAAAGGGCGGTTGGCGATTATCGGCAATGGCCTGAACAAGGTCGATTTCACCAGCGTGCAAAACCTCAATGAAGCATTGCTCAGCAGCTTGCTGGCCAGCGGTTCGGCCTTGGGCAAGGCCTACAATATCAGCAACGGAGCGCCGGTTCCGTTGTGGGATGTGGTCAATTACGTGATGCGCCAAATGGATGTCCCACAAGTTACCCGCTACCGTTCCTACGGTTTGGCCTACAGCCTTGCCGCGCTCAACGAGGGTGTGTGCAAGCTGTGGCCCGGTCGTCCCGAGCCGACCCTGTCGCGGCTGGGCATGCAAGTCATGAACAAAAACTTCACCCTGGACATCAGCCGCGCACGCCATTATCTGGACTACGATCCGAAAGTCAGCCTCTGGACCGCCCTTGATGAATTCTGCGGCTGGTGGAAGGCTCAGGACATTCGCTGACACACAAGGGTGGCCCTGACTGAACCGAGTTCGGGGTTCAGGGTCAACCGGTGCGGCAGCGGGGGTTATACTTCGCCGCATCAAGCCATCACCGCGTTCCACAAAGGTTGACCCTAATGCCCATGCGTAACGATGCCAACGACGACTTCGACGATGTCCCGAGCCTGCGCGCCGACAGCCTCGATGACGATGATTTTCCGACCACCGCTCGCACTTCCGTGCATTCGCGCACCACACCGGTGGTCAAGGTCAAAGGCCCGAGCACCGGCCCTCTGTGGGCATTGGTCGGCGCGTTGTTCTTTGCCTTCGCCGGCCTTGCCTGGTGGAGTTTTCAGCAGATCTCGCTGATGGAACAGCAACTGGTGGCGACTCAGGAAAGTTTCGCGCGCATCAGTGAGGAAGCCGCGGGGCGCTTGCAGGACATTTCCGGCAAGGTCGTGGCCAGCCAGTCCAACGTCAACACCGGCAGTGAAGCGTTGAAGCTGCAAATCAAACAGCTTGAAGGCAAACTCCAGGACCAGAGCAAGCAGCTGGAAAGCAAACTTCAGGACCAGAGCAAACAGCAGCTGGGCGTACTCGGCCAGACCTCCGATCTGGACAAGCGCCTGGCGCAAATGACCGCGCAAGCCACCGAACAACAAACCGCCAATGTTCAGTTGCAGGCCCAGGTCAAAGCCTTGAGCGGCGAACTGGCCGCGTTGAAGAACGCGTCGGCCGATAGCAGCCAAATCGATGCCCAGCTCAAAAGCCTGGGTGCCGACATTACAGCGCTGAAGAGGCAAGGCAACCCGAGCGCCGCCATCGAGCGCCTGGAGCAAGACATGATCGTGCTCAAAAGCCAACAGGACAACCGCCCGGCCGCCGCACAAGGTGGCACCAACACCGCCGAGTTCGACGCCTTCCGCGGCCAGGTCACCCGCAACATCAACACCCTGCAGGCGCAGATTCAGAATCTGCAGCAACAACTGCGCCCCCGGCCTCAATAGCCCGAAGGCGAGTCAGTCAGTTAAACGCAATCCATGTGGGAGCGGCGGTGCGGCGATCCGACTTGCCCGCGAAGGCGGCGGCACAGCCAAAATTGATGTCGTCTGACACACCGCTTTCGCGGGCAAGCCCGCTCCCACAGGTTTTGTATCTTAACCAACTGGTATTGGGGCAAGCCTCTACGCCACCGTTTCCTGAATATTCATACATAGCCCCAAGCCGTCTACGCTCTTGAAACACTAACAAGAACGGGGAATGCACCATGGGGGTTCTTCACAGGCTGGCCTGGCTGGGCGGTTTGCTTTTGCTGTGCCTGGGGCCGGTTCATGCCGCCACGACGGAAAAGGCTGACAGCCAGGCCGCCAAAGCCTTGCTGGAAAAAGCCCTGGCCTATTATCACGAGCAGGGTGACAAGGCTTTTGCGGCGTTCAGCCGTCAGGGCGAGTTTGTCGACAAGGATCGATATGTCTTCGTGGTCGATACCAAGGGCGTGATGCTCGCCAGCGGCGGGCCATCTTCGGCGTTGATCGGTCGCGATGTGTCCGAGGTGCTCGGGCCGGATGTGCAGAAAGCCTTCAAGGACGCCTTGAAAGTGCCGGAGGGCAACGGCATTCAGCAGGCCGAATACCGCTGGCAGAACTGGGCCGACGGTAAGGTTGAACGCAAGCATGTGTTCTATCAGCGCGTCGGCCAGCGGATTCTGGCGGTCGGTTACTACCTGCCACGGGCCTCGCCGCAACAGGCGCAAGCGTTGCTCGATAAAGCAGCGGTCGATCTGGCCAAAAACGAGAAGGACACGCTCACAGCGATCAACTCCCTCAAGGGCGGTTACTTGCAGGATGACCTGTACGTGTTTGTCGTCGACCTGGATACCCAGCGTTATGTCGCTCACGGCACCAACCTGCGATTGATCAATACCGACTTCGGCAAGATCAAGGACCCTGAAGGTAAACCGGTGGGCGAGCCGATTTTGGCGCTGATGGCCAAACAGGCTGACGGCGAATACGAATACCGCTGGAAAAACCCGGTCACCGGCAAGGTCGAAGACAAGCATGCCTACCTGAAAAAGGTCGGGCATTTTCTGGTGGCGGTGGGGTATTACAGCCCTTGATTCGGTGGTGTCCGGGCTGACGTCTTCGCGGGCAAGCCTCGCTCCTACAGGAATTCACGATCCCTTGTAGGAGCGAGGCTCGCCCGCGAAGGCCGCACCTCGGTCTATCTACCGAACCGTGTCCTCCCGCCCCCGCAACACTCTATTCGGCATGGCAATCGCTGCCGCCAGCCCCAGCAGCGACACCGCCGCGCTGACCATCAGCAAATGCCGGAAAGTCAGCAGCAATTCTGCGCGCAAGGCGTCCTGCGCATCCCCCGGCGCGGCGTTCAAACCGTCCAGCAAGACATTCCCCGAACTCCCCTCGGCCATCAGCGAAGAGTTGGCCAGGTGCGCGAAACTCGAATCCTGCAACAACGCCAGCAGCAGCGCCGACATTAACGCCACACCCACTGCGCCGCCCAGAGAGCGGAACAGATTGGTGGTGCTGGTGGCGACGCCGATGTCCCGTTGTTCCACCGAGTTTTGCGTGCCCACCAACGATGTCGGAAACTGCATGCCGCTGGCAATGCCGCTGAGCAACATGAACAGACTGCTCAGCACAAACGCCTGAGGCGCGCTGAACGCCATGCCGAGAATCGAGAACGGCATCAGCAGGGCACCGGTCAGGATCATCGGTTTGTAACGACCGCTTACCGAGGTCTGGCGTCCGGCGAAATACGCGCCTATCGGCAAGCCCATGGCCAGCGGCAACAGATGCAGCGCGGCGCTGTCAGCCCCGGCGCCGGTGACGCTCTGGAAGCGCAGCGGCATCAGCACGATCAAGGAAATCGCCTGGAAACTGGTGAAGAAAATCGTGCACCAGCAAAAAATCGCACTGCGGTTGGCAAACAAGTGCATCGGCAGCAACGGTTCCAGCGCCCGCCGTTCATGCCAGACGAACACGGCCAGCACCACCACCGCACAACCGAGCAAACCCAAGACTTCGGCGCTGCGCCACGAATGGCCCTGGCCAACCTGAGTAATGCCCAGCAACAGCGCTGTCAGGCCAATGATCATCAGCAATGTGCCGAAGTAGTCGATGACCGGTTTGCGCTGCGGCACCGGCAGCCCCACCAGCGTGCGGTAGGCCACCAACCAGGCACCCAGGCCCAAGGGAAGGTTAATCAGAAATACCCAGCGCCAGGACAGGTATTCGGTCATGTAGCCACCGAGTACCGGGCCGGCCACGCTGGCCACCGCGTACATGCTGCTGAAGTAACCCTGATAGCGACCGCGCTCGCGGGGTGGAACGATGTCGCCGATGATCGCTTGGCTCACCGAAATCATCCCGCCGGCACCGATGCCCTGAAGGATCCGCGCCAGCACCAGTTGTTCCATGCTTTGCGCCATGCCGCAGAACAATGACGCCAGGGTGAACACCCCCATGCCGAACAGCATCAACTTGCGGCGGCCATACAGATCGCCGAGTTTGCCGTAGATCGGCACCGCCACGGTCATCGCCACCATGTACCCGGAAATCACCCAGGCCAGCAGGCTGACATCCTTGAATTGCGCGGAAATGGCCGGCATCGATACAGCGACGATGGTCTGGTCCAGCGCGCCCAGAAAGATCGCCAGCATCAGGGCGATCAACACGCTGCGAATGGCCGGTTTGGGCGTTTCAGGCTGGTTGAGATTGGTCACGGGTAAAACCTGTGGGCAGTAATGGACCCGCAGCAGGCAAGGCGAGCGGGATGCTGGCCAGTGTAGATCGGTAGGAGGCTATTCGATAGCCTCGTATGGAAGGCCAACGTAATTTTCGGCGATGGTTTTTCGGCCCGCCTCGGAGTCCACGAAATAGGCCAGCTCCGACTCGCTGATGCGCTGGCTGAACGCGTCGTGCTCGTCGAAGCGATGCAACATCGAGGTCATCCACCAGGAAAATCGCTCGGCTTTCCACACCCGCCGCAAGCAAACCTCGGAATACTTCTCCAGCAGATCCACACGCCCTTCGCGGTAAACCTTCAGCAGAATATTGAACAACGTACTGACGTCGCTGGCCGCCAGGTTCAGGCCCTTGGCGCCGGTGGGCGGGACGATGTGCGCGGCGTCGCCGACCAGGAACATCCGCCCGTACTGCATCGGCTCGACCACGAAGCTGCGCAGCGGCGCGATGCTTTTTTCGATCGACGGGCCGGTCACCAGCGTGTCGGCGAGGGCGGCTGGCAGACGGGATTTGAGTTCATCCCAGAAGCGTTGGTCAGACCAATCCTCGACTTTGTCCTGGGCCGGTACCTGGAGGTAATAACGGGTACGTGTCGGCGAACGCATGCTGCACAGCGCAAAACCGCGTTCATGCCGCGCGTAGACCAACTCTTCGTGCACCGGCGGCGTGTCAGCGAGAATCCCCAGCCAGCCGAACGGATAAACCCGCTCGAACACCTTCAGGCAGTCGGCAGGAATCGACTGCCGCGCCACGCCATGGAAACCGTCGCAACCGGCGATGTAGTCACAATCGAGTCGATACGTTTCGCCGTCCTTGTCGAAGGTGACGAAGGGTTCGGCGGTTTTCATGCCCTGTGGGACGACATTGCTGGCTGCATAGATCGTCTGCGCACCGACGTCCCGACGAGCGGCCATCAGATCGCGGGTGACCTCGGTCTGGCCATAGATCGTTACGGTTTTGCCGCCGGTCAGCGCCTGCAAATCGATGTGTACCCGGCGCCCGTCGAGGGCCAGTTCGAAGCCTGCATGGACCAGCCCTTCGGCGTCCATGCGCTGACCCACCCCGGCCTGACGCAACAGCTCTACCATGCCTTGTTCGAGGACACCGGCGCGGATGCGTCCGAGCACATAGTCCGGGGTCTGGCGTTCGAGGATCAGGGTGTCGATGCCGGCGTTATGCAGCAATTGGCCGAGTAGCAAACCAGAGGGGCCGGCACCGATGATCGCGACTTGGGTTTTCAGTGTTTTCATTGTTTTTATGACTCGCAAGCTCCACGCGACCAAGGCCGGTGAATGATTTTTATGGATCGAGTACTTGCATTTTTCACTTGCGAGTCTGTCAATTGAAGGGGAAAACTGAGCCGATACCTGTACATTCTGCCAATCGGTGCGATTATCGCCCCGTTACCCTCGAGGCCTGGATTGAAGTGATGAACAAGCCTGACCTGCCATCGATTCCGGTGTTCAAACTCTACGGTGAAAGCCTGGACTGGCCGACCCCTGATTTGCTGCATTGTGAAACCATTTCCAAACGCAGCCGCGAACATCAATGGGAAATCAAACCCCACCGCCACGCCGATTTGTGTCAGTTACTCTTCGTTTTCAAAGGTCAGGCAGAGCTTGAGATCGAAGGCAAACGCTCACAATTGACTGAGCCGGCAATCCTGATTCTGCCGCCGTTATCGGTGCATGGTTATCGGTTTTCCGAGGACGTCGAAGGTTTCGTCGTCACGCTGGCCGCGCCGCTGATCGCCCACCTGCAAGCACAACTGGGCAATTCGGTGAACGCCCTGGCACAGGCCGAAAGCTACCCGGCGGGCAAGGACAGCGAGTACCTCAACAGCCTGTTTTCAGCGCTGCAAAGCGAGTACACCGGCCATCAACCGGCGCGGGAAATGCTCATGCATTCGCTGGTCAGCGTGATTATGGTGTGGATCAGCCGCCAGGTGATTCAGCGCCAAACCGCCACCCAGCGTCCGCAGCGGGCTCGGGAATACCTCAACGGCTTTATTCAGCTGGTGGAAGAAACCTATCGCCAGCACGTCAAGGTCGAGGACCTGGCTCATCGGCTGGGGATTTCCGTGTCCCACCTCAATGGCACGTGCCGTGAACTGGCGGGGCAACCGGCGTTGCAGATCATGCATGAGCGTCAATTGCTGGAGGCCAAGCGCTTGCTGACCTACACCAGCATGACCATTTATGAAATGTCCGACGTATTGGGGTTTTCCGATCCGACCAACTTCACACGCCTGTTCAGGCGTCGCGTGGGGATTTCGCCCAAGGCCTTTCGCGACCGCTTGAAGGCCGATCAGGACCATGCCGATCAGCACAACGAGACCTGAATCCCTTCCTTACCGGAGGGCGTTGAGGCTTGCGTTGTGGGGGATGCAGCGTTCGAAGTTGCAGCTCGCGAAGTCACGGGGCTGTTGTCGCAACTGCTCGACACGCCAGGCGGCTGTGCCATACAGCGCCAGCGTCGCCGCGCAAGTGATGAAAATGGCGAGGTATCTTTTTGTTTTGATGTTCATGGCGTTGACCTCTGAACGAATACCCTTGGGTACTGCTTTGAGCATAGGTCAGCGCGGGTGAGTTGTGTAGGAGCTGGCGAAGCCTGCGATCTTTTGATGTTTAAAGACCTGCATCCCACTCCGGCTCTTCCGGAAATCTCAACACCAGAAAATCCAGCATGCTGCGCAACGCCGCCGGCATGTGTTTGCGTGAGGCATACACCGCATAGATATTCAGCTGCCGGGGCTTGGCCTGGGGCAACAGGCGGATCAGTTCGCCGCTGTGGATATGCACGCCGGCCAGGTAACTGGGCAGCATCACCACGCCAGCCCCGGCCATCGTCGCGCGCAACAGCGTGCTGGCTTCGTTGGCGCTGATGTTGCCCTGCACCGGTACTGAGACGGGCTCGCCGTCCTGTTCGAAATGCCACAGGCTCTTGCCGAAGTAGGAGTGGGTCAGGCAGTTGTGCAGGCTCAGGTCCTCGACCCGTTGCGGCGTGGGGTGCTCGCGCAGGTAAGCGGGGGAGGCGCAGATCACCGAGCGGCAGACCGTCAGGCGCCGGGCAATCAGGTTCGGGTCTAGGTCGTTGCTGGTGCGAATCGCCAGATCGATGCGTTCATCCACCAGGTTCACCGTGCGGTCGAGCATTTGCATATCGATGCTGACGCCGGGGTAACGTTTGACGTAAGCCGCCATGGCATCCGCCAGTTGCGCCTGGCCGAACGAGGTGCTGACGCTGATCCGCAGCAGGCCTCGCGGTGCGTCGTCCGGCTCGCTGACGGCGGCTTGCATGTCTGTGGATAAATCGAGCATCTGCCGACAGCGAGGCAGCATTTCCATACCGGCGGCGGTCAGGCTCAATTTGCGCGTGGTGCGGTGCATCAGGCGCGCGCCGACCCAATCTTCCAGCTCCGCCAGATAGCGTGAAACCACCGGCCGTGACAGGTCCAGGTGATCGGCGGCGGCCGATTGGCTGCCCAGGTCCACCACCGTAACGAACACGCGCATTGCTTGTAGACGATCCATGATTTGCCCGCTTTCAGAAACAAACTATGTTCAAGCATCGCATTTTTTGTATCGAGTCAGGCAACTAAGCTCTGTCCCATCGCCAAGCATGGCATTCGGACAACGGAGCAACAGATGATCGGCTTCACTTCAATCAAACGCATTCTTCTGGCAACCGCCGCGCTCGGCTTCGCGGCCCATGCCGCTGCGGCGTCGACCCTGACGCTGGACGTCTACAACCCCGGCACCAACGCGATCTTCCCGGTGACCTCGGTGCTGGTCAGCGGCGAGAAGGACGCGATTCTGCTGGACGCGCAATTCGGCAAAGCCCAGGCCGAACAGGTGGTGGAAAAAATCCGCGCCAGCGGCAAGCAACTGACCACCATCTACATCAGCCACGGTGACCCGGATTACTACTTCGGCCTCGACACCGTGACCAAAGCGTTCCCGAAAGCCAAAGTGCTGGCCTCGCAACCAACTGTTGATCACATCAAAAAAACCGTCGACGGCAAACTGGCGTTCTGGGGCCCGAAAATGGGCGCCGACGTGCCGAACAAAACCATCGTGCCGCAGGTGCTCAAGGGCGACAGCCTGATGCTGGAAGGGCAGAAATTGCAGGTGATTGGCCTGGACGGCAAGCAGCCGGATCGCAGCTTTGTGTGGATCCCGTCGATCAAGGCTGTGGTCGGTGGCGTGGTGGTCGCTGAGAACATTCACGTGTGGATGGCCGACACCCAGACCCCGCAATCCCATGCCGATTGGCTGACGACGCTGCATACGATCGAAGCGCTGAAGCCGAAGACCATCGTGCCGGGTCACTACCTCGGTGAGAGCGCCCGTTCTCTGGCAGCGGTGCAGTTCACCGCCGATTACATCAAGGCGTTCGACGAAGAAACCGCCAAGGCGAAAGACGCCGCCGAACTGATCGCCGCGATGAAAAAACGCTACCCGACCCTGGGCGAAGAAAGCTCGCTCGAGCTGAGCGCCAAAGTCGCCAAGGGCGAGATGAAGTGGTAATCCGCTGAGATGATCGTTCCCACGCTCTGCGTGGGAATGCAGCCCGGGACGCTCCGCGTCCCATCAAAAGCCGAACGCGGAGCGTCCGTTGAGGCATTCCCACGCAGAGCGTGGGAACGATCAACAGATTCACCCAAACCAACTGGAGAAACGTCATGAGCAACATCGCAATCATCGGTGCCACCGGTCGTGCCGGTAGCCAACTGTTGGAAGAAGCCCTGCGTCGCGGTCACAGCGTTACTGCCATCGCCCGCGACACCTCGAAAATCGCCCCGCGTGCCGGTGTCGTGAGCAAAAACGTCGACGTACTCGACGCTGCTGCATTGCAAGCCGCCGTGGCCGGGCATGATGCGGTGATCAGCGCTGCGCATTTCTCCACTATCCCCGCCAGCGCGATCATCGAGCCGGTGAAGAAGGCAGGGGTCAAACGTCTGCTGGTAGTCGGTGGTGCCGGTTCGTTGTTACTGCCGAATGGCTCTCGGGTGATCGACAGCGAAGGCTTCCCGGAGGAATACAAGGCCGAGGCCAGCGCTGGTGCCGCGTTCCTGAATACCTTGCGTCAGGAAAAGGACCTGGACTGGACCTTCCTGTCACCGTCGGCAGAATTTGTCGAAGGTGAACGCACGGGTACGTTTCGGGTCGGCAAGGATGACTTGCTGGTGAGTGCAGAGGGCCGCAGCTGGATTACCTTTGCAGACTTCGCGATTGCGTTGCTTGACGAAGTGCACACGCCAAAGCATTCCCGCCAGCGGTTTACTGTCGGGTATTGAGTTCACTGATCACTTGTGGGAGCGAGCCTGCTCGCGAAGACGGACGTACATTCAACATTGATGTCGACTGTTCGGCCTCCATCGCGGGCAAGCCCGCTCCCACAGGACAGCGGATATCCTGTGGGAGCGGGCTTGCCCGCGATGCTTTTTGGCTTTCAGCGGCTCTGAGCCTGCTCCACCAACCACCCCATCAATTCGCGCAACTTCGGTGAAGGCGCAGGTTTCTCGGGGAACACCAGGTAATACGCCAACCCGGTTTTCACCTTCAGGTCAAAAGGCATGACCAGCCGCCCGGCACTCAGGTCATCGCCGATCAACGACCAATCGCCAATCGCCACGCCCGTCCCCTGGGACGCCATCGACATCGCCAGGTCCAGGGTTTCGAAATGCTGCCCTTTGCCGACATTGCTCAGCCGAATATCCGCAGCCTTCAGCCAGGCGTTCCAGTCCCGTTCATCACGGGTGGGGTGCAGCAGCAAGTGCTGTTGCAGATCGGCCGGTGTCTGCAAAGCCATCGGCCCTTCAAGCATCGGTCGGGAACACACCGGCGTCAGTTGTTCATCGAACAGATGCTGGGAGGCCAGTGAGCTGTCCGGCGGCGGGCCATACATCACCGCCGCATCGAACTGCTCGCGATGAAAATCCACCCCGTGTTTGACCGTGGTGGTCAATTCCACCGGCACATCCGGGCGTTCCTTTTGCCACTGCAACAGGCGTGGCAACAGCCAGCGCATCACACAGGTCGGGGCCTTGAGTTGCAGGGTTTCGCGCTTCTCGCCGATCTGCTCCACCGCCTCGTCGATCAGGCCGAAAATCTGCTGCACCCGTGGCAGCCACTCCCGTCCTTCGGCGGTCAGGCTCAAGCCCCGCGCCTGGCGAATGAACAACTCATAACCCAGATGATCTTCCAGCCCGGCGATCTGCCGGCTCACCGCGCCTTGGGTGATGTGCAGTTGTTCGGCGGCCCGGGTGAAGTTGCAGCACTGCGCGGTGATCAGAAAAGTGTGCAGCGCCGGCAGGGGAGGCAATCGTTTCATTGGGATCCAAGGTATGACGTGAGGACATGGCTAGTATGACTTTTTATCCATTGTTGCGGCTACGTGTCGCCCGTTCCAATGAGGCCATCCCTGGACCTGCCAACCCATCATAAACACTGCGCAGGCCCGGCGTCTCAAACGAACAAAAAGGGCAAAGACATGGCGACGTGCGGCGAAGTATTGGTCAAGTTACTCGAAGATTACGGGGTCGAGCAGGTGTTCGGCATTCCCGGGGTGCACACCGTGGAGCTGTATCGCGGGCTGGCCCGTTCGAGCATCAACCACGTCACTCCGCGTCACGAACAGGGCGCCGGCTTCATGGCCGACGGTTACGCTCGCACCAGCGGCAAACCGGGCGTGTGCTTCATCATCACCGGCCCTGGCATGACCAACATCACCACCGCCATGGGTCAGGCTTACGCCGACTCGATCCCGATGCTGGTGATCTCCAGCGTGCAATCGCGCAGCCAATTGGGCGGCGGTCGCGGCAAGCTGCATGAGCTGCCAAACCAGAGCGCACTGGTCGGCGGCGTGGCAGCGTTCTCCCATACCTTGATGTCGGCGGCTGAATTGCCGGGCGTCCTGGCTCGCGCCTTCGCGCTGTTCCAGGCAGGCCGTCCACGTCCGGTGCACATCGAAATCCCGTTGGACGTATTGGTCGAAGAGGCCGATGACTTGCTCGCCAGCGTGCCGGTGAACATCGACCGCGCCGGTGCTTCGCCCAGCGCGATCAGCCGCATGACCGACCTGCTGGCCGGTGCCAAGCGCCCATTGATTCTCGCCGGTGGCGGCGCCATCGATGCCGCGGCCGAATTGACTGAACTGGCCGAACTGCTGGACGCGCCGGTGGCCCTGACCATCAATGCCAAGGGCATGCTCGAATCCCGCCACCCGCTGCTGATCGGTTCGACCCAAAGCCTGGTAGCCACTCGCGCGCTGGTCGCCGAGGCCGACGTGGTGCTGGCCATCGGCACCGAACTGGCCGAAACCGATTACGACGTCACTTTCGCCGGTGGCTTCGAAATTCCTGGCGTGCTGCTGCGCGTGGACATCGACCCCGACCAGACCGTGCGTAATTACCCGCCGAAAGTCGCGTTGGTGGCCGACTCGCGCAACGCCGCTCAGGCCTTGCTGAGTGCGCTGTCCCACAAGTCGCTGGCCGAGCGTCGCAACGATTGGGGCCAGGTGCGTGCCGCACGTTTGCGCGATGAATTGGCCGCATCCTGGGACGCCCCGACGCTGGCCCAGACTCGCTTCCTGGAAACCGTTTTGCATGAATTGCCGAACGCGGTGTTCGTCGGCGATTCGACCCAACCGGTGTACACCGGCAACCTGACCTTCAACCCGGAGCGCCCGCGCCGCTGGTTCAACTCGTCCACCGGTTACGGCACCCTCGGTTACGCCTTGCCAGCGGCGATTGGCGCCTGGCTCGGTGGCAGCGTCGAAGGCGGCGCACGCCCTCCGGTGGTGTGCCTGATCGGCGACGGTGGCCTTCAATTCACCCTGCCGGAACTGGCCAGCGCGGTGGAAGCACGCACCCCGGTGATCGTCCTGCTGTGGAATAACCAGGGCTACGAAGAGATCAAGAAATACATGGTCAACCGCGCCATCGAGCCGGTGGGCGTGGACATCTACACCCCGGACTTCATCGGAGTGGCCAAGGCCTTGGGCTGTGCGGCCGAGGCGGTCAGCGGTGTTGACGGATTGCGTGATGCGTTGCGCCTCGCCACCGATCGCCAGGGCCCGACGCTGATTGAAATCGATCAGACCCAGTGGATGAAGGCGGTGTCGAAATGAGTTTTCCAACTACTTTGGATGGCCTGTACATCAACGGCCAATGGGCCGCCGGCCACGAACACTTGCGTGTGATCAACCCGGCGACCGAAGCCCTGTTGACCACCGTTAATGGTGGCGATGCACACGCTGTCGATCAGGCCGTCACGGCGGCGACCAATGCTTTCAAAGCATGGTCGAAAACCACCGGCGCCGAGCGCGGGGCGATCCTGCGCAGAATCGCCGCGGGCGTGCAGGCCGGTCGTGAGCAATTGATGAAATTGCAGTCGAGCAACAACGGCAAACCGCTGTTCGAAGCGGCCATCGACGTCGACGACGTGATCGCCACCTTCGAGTATTACGCCGATCTGGCCGAAGGCCTGGACGCGAAGCAAGACAGCGCCGTGGCGTTGCCGAGCGATGATTTCAGTGCCCGTTTGCGCCGTGAACCGTGCGGTGTGGTGGGGCTGATCGTGCCGTGGAATTTCCCGATGGTCACCACCGCCTGGAAACTCGCTCCGGCACTGGCCGCCGGTTGCTGCGTGGTGCTCAAACCGTCTGAAGTGACGCCGCTGCCAGAGCTGGAGCTGGCGACGATCATTGCCGAAGCAGGTCTGCCGAACGGTGTGTTCAATCTGGTCTGCGGCACCGGCCTGGCTGTTGGCGCGCCGCTGTCGGCTGATCCGCGCATCGCCAAGATTTCCTTCACCGGCAGCAACGCGGTGGGCGTGCAGGTGATGCAGCGAGCGGCAGAAACCGTGAAGGGTGTGAGCCTGGAATTGGGCGGCAAATCTTCGCTGCTGGTACTCGCCGATGCCGACATCGAACTGGCCGTGGAAGTGGCCTGTGGCGGTGGTTTCTTCAACGCCGGGCAAATGTGTTCCGCCACCAGTCGCGTGCTGGTTGCCGATGAGCTGGCGGATGAGTTTGTAGCGCGATTGAAGGCCCGCGCCGAAGCCATTCGCGTGGCCGACCCGTTCGACCCGAACGTAGAAATGGGCGCACTGGTCAATCAGGCGCAATACCAACGCGTGCTGGGCCACATCGATCGCGGTTTGAGCGCTGGCGCGAAGTTGATCTGCGGCGGTAATCGTCCGGCAGAACTTTCACGCGGCTATTTTTTGCAGCCGACCATTTTCATCGACGTGCCCCTGGACAGTGCGCTGTGGTGCGAAGAGATTTTCGGCCCGGTGATTTGCGTGCGCAGTTTCAGCTCTGAAGCCGAGGCGATTGCCTTGGCCAACGACAGCCAGTTTGGTCTGGTGGCCAGCGTGGTCACTCGCGATAGCGAGGCCGCCGATCGGGTCGCCAACGCTTTGCAGGCGGGGCTTGTGTGGATCAACGCGCCGCAAGTGATCTTCCCGCAGACCGCCTGGGGTGGCTACAAACAGAGCAGCATCGGCCGCGAATTGGGGCCGTGGGGCTTGCAGGCTTTCCAGGAAATGAAACACGTGATTCGGGCCGTCTGACAGCACGAAAAAGGTGAGCGCATGCCTCGTCATGAGGCATGCGCCAGCGTCATGGCTTCAATGAGTTTTTATCGATAGTCAGGTGTTTTGCACGACCTCAGGATGAAGCTGTCGGCGCCGCTCTTGCCCTTTGAAACCGGGGGCTTGGAGCTGATCTGACCGCGCGGATGCAAGGGTTGCGACCAACCTCATACTTAAAAAAACAAAGGGAGTCCTTCATGGGCGAGCACGATCTGAACAGACGTCAATTCATCAAAACCGTGGGCGTGGCGTCCGTGGCTGCGGCGGCCATGAGCATGCCGTTCATCAAGGCCAATGCCAGCGACACACGCTTCCAGGGCAAGACCCTGCGCTTGCTGACCTGGTCCGATGACACTGGCCTTGCAGCATTGCGCAACATCGCGGCAACCTTCGAAGCCAAGTACGGCTGCAAGGTCATCGCTGACCGCACCGGCAGCACCTCGGAAATGGTCGCCAAACTCAAGGCCGGCGGTGATCGTCCGCAGTACGACATCATCACGCTGGCCGGCGTCGGCGCCGAAGGTCTGGCCGCCGCCAACCTGCTGGAAAAACCCGATCTCAACCGCATCCCCAACCTGATCGACGTGCCGGAGAAATACCGCACTGGCGCCAACGGTCACGGCATCGGTTACCTGCTGTGGTGCAACAGCCTGGTCTACAGCACCCGCACCATCAAAGAAGCGCCGGACAGCTACGCCGCCCTGTGGGACGCGGAGCTGTCGCCGAACATCTTCCTGCCGCCGCCGAACTGGACCGAGGCCATGGACCTGATCATCATCGCCGCCAAACTGGCCGGTGGTGACGAACACAACATCGAGCCAGGCTTCAAGAAACTCGCCGAGCTTAAAGATCGCGTCGTGACCCTGGGCGAAAACCCGAACCAGATCGCCGAGCTGTTCCGCACCGGTTCGCTGGACATGGGTGGCCTGTATGCGCCGGCGTTCTTCCCGAAACAGATTCGCGATCCGGCCTACGGTCTGGGCGCCACCTTCGGCATGAAGGAAGGCTTCTACACCGACCTGATGCTGTCGGTGATGCCGAAGAATCGTCCGGGCGATACCGACCTGGCCTACGCCTTCATCAACCACTCCCTGGACCCGCTGGTGCAGGGCAAGATGGCCGAAGACATCTACAACGGCCCGGTCAACGCCAAGGCGATCATCTCCGCCGAAGCGCGCAAGAGCCCGTACATCCTCACGCCGGAGCAGATTGCCGAGAAGGCGATCATGCACGACAACGCCTTCCTGGCCACCGTGCATGACCAATGGATTCGTCGTTACACGGAAATCTTTTCTTCCTGATCGAGTGGCGAACACAGGTCTTTAGAACACTGCAAAACACTGTGGGAGCGGGCTTTTGTGGCGAGGGGGCTTGCCCCCGTTGGGGCGCGAAGCGGCCCTAAATCCTGTCATCGCGGTGCATCAGGTGCACCGCATGAAATGGTTTACGACTGCTTCGCAGTCGAACGGGGGCAAGCCCCCTCGCCACAAAAGCCCGCTCCCACAGGGTTCGCGGTGGTTTTGAGGGCTGTGTTTGTCAGCTGCTTTCCATTGACGAGACCCTTGCTATGGAACACCAACCTCTGACCCATCCGGTAAGCGCCGCACCCGTGCGCGTCAACCGGGGTGTCTCACCGACGGCGCGCGCCTGGCTTTTCCTCTCGCCGTCGATGCTGTTTCTCGGCGTGCTGATTGCCGCGAGCCTCTTGGTACTGCGCATGAGCGTCGGTACCAAAGGCGCGGAGTGGACCGGGTTCAGCCTGGCCAGTTACGCCCAATTGCTGGAACCCTATTACCTCAAATCGTTGCTGCTGACGTTGCGCCTGGCGCTGATCAGCGCGGTGATTGCGGTGTTGCTGGCGATCCCGGTGGCCTACACCATGTCGCGGCTGACCTCACCGTTTGTGCGGCGGATCTTCCTCGCGGCGGTGCTGCTGCCCTTGCTGGTCAACCTGCTGCTGCAAAGCTACGGCTGGCTGGTGATCCTCGGCCCCGGCGGCATGCTCAATCAGGCGCTGATGGGCCTGGGCCTGATCAAGCGGCCGATCATGCTGCTGTACAACCAGAACGGCGTGTTGATGGGCCTGGTGCAAACCGCGTTCCCGTTGGCCGTGCTGCCGATTGCCAGCGCCATGCGTGGCGTTGCCCGCACTTACGAAGAAGCAGCCGCCACCCTCGGCGCCAGTCGCTTGCAGGTGTTCCGCCAAGTGGTGTTGCCGATGAGTTTGCCGGGAATTATCACTGGCGCGACGCTGGTATTTGCCTACAACGCCAGCAGCTTCGTGGTGCCGCTACTGCTCGGTGGTCGGCGCGTGCCGATGCTGGCGGTGATGGTGCATGACCAGATCGCCCCGCTGATGAACTGGCCCGCCGCATCTGCCGCCGGTGTGGTACTGATCGTTACCACCCTGGCGATCATGACCTTGTCTGAATACATCACTGGCCGTCGTCGGCGCATGCTGGAGGCTTCCCAATGAGCACCCTGATCAAGAAGCGCCATTCGCTACTGCCAGGCGATACCGGCAAGTTCGCCGGCATCCTGTCAGGCTTCATTTTGCTGCTGGCGGTGCTGCCGATCCTGACCATGATCGTCATGTCGTTCAGCGGTGCGTCGAACCTCGACTTCCCGCCCAGCAGCTATAGCCTGCAATGGTACAAAGCTGCCTGGAACACCTTCGTGTCGCCGGACTCCAGCGATGTGCTGAGCCTTGGCAAAGCCATGACCACCAGCCTGATGGTGGCCTGCCTGAGCATGGTTTTCGCCACGATTATCGCGGTGCCGGCAGCTTATGCCCTGACCCGTTGCGAGTTTCGCGGCAAGGCCGTGGCGCTGCAATTGATGTCGCTGCCACTGGTGTTCCCGATGGTGGTATTGGGCCTGGCCTTGCTGCTGGTGTTCGACAGTCTGCCGTTCCAGATCACCACCTCGCGGCTGGTGATTGCCCACGTGATCCTGGCGCTGCCGTTCGTGGTGAAAAACTGCACGGCGGCGATGCTCTCCATCGGCAGCGAAGTCGAAGAGGCCGCGCAGATGCTCGGTGCTTCACCGACTCGGGCGATTGTCGATGTGGTGGTGCCGTTGATGAAATCGGGGATTCTGGCGGGCATGCTGCTGGCGTTCATCGTTTCGTTCAACGAATTCACCGTGACCTATTTCCTCTACACCATCGACGTCATGACCGTGCCGATCTGGATGTACAGCCGCACCGTGTCTTCGCTCGACCCTACCGTTTTCTCGTTTGCCGTGCTGATCGTGCTGATCGACTTCGCCCTCATCTGGGCGTTGGAGAAGCTGGTTGGCGAAGGTGGCGTTTCGTTCTGATTCTTGAGGTGATTCACATGACTGGTCTGATTCTGGAAAACGTCGAGAAACATTACGGCTCGGCCTGCGCGGTAAAGGATGTGAACCTGCATTTGCCCGAGGGCAAACTGGTGTGTTTCCTCGGCCCTTCGGGCTGCGGTAAAACCACCTTGCTGCGGATGATCGCCGGGCTTGAAACCCTGACCGGTGGCGAGATTCGCCTGGATGGCGAAGACATCGGCCATACACCGGCGCATCAGCGTAATTTCGGCATGGTGTTTCAATCGCTGGCGCTGTTCCCGCACATGACAGTGGGGGAGAACATCGCCTATCCGCTGAAATTGCGCGGGGTCAGCAAGGCTGATCAGCAGGCGCGGGTGGTGGAGTTGCTGGAGCTGATTCAGCTGCAGGAAATGATTGATCGCCCGGTGGCGAAACTCTCCGGCGGTCAGCGTCAGCGCGTGGCGATTGCCCGGGCGATTGCCTCGCGGCCGAAAATCCTCCTGCTCGATGAGCCGCTGTCGGCGCTGGACGCCAAGCTGCGCGAATCGATGCAGGTGGAAATCCGTCAGCTGCAACAGCGTTTGAACATCACCACCATCATGGTCACCCACGACCAGCGCGAAGCCATGACCATGGCCGATATCGTGGTGGTGCTGGGTGAGCATAGGGTGCAGCAGGTGGGTACGCCGATTGAAATCTATCGGCATCCGGCGAATGAATTCGTCGCGGACTTTATTGGTTCGGGCAACATTTTCCCGGCCACGGCGCTGGGCAATGGCAAGGTCGGGCTACCCGGTGGCGATGCCCTGGAAGTGCCGATCTGCAGCAGCATTGTGGTGGGGGAGAAGGTGAAAATGCTAATTCGCCCTGAGGATCTGCAACTGTCGCAACCCCAAGCCACGGCGGGCAATCGCTTGCTCGGGAAGGTGACGTTTGTGCGCGATATCGGCGCGACGATTGAAACGACTGTCGAGTGTTCCGGGGTGTCGTTTACCGCGTTGAGCACGCCGTGTCAGGGGGTTGGGTTGAGCATTGGCAATCCGGTGTCGGTTACGTTGCCGGCCGAGGCGTGCCGAGTGTTGAGCGCCTGATCCAGATTTGATGTTGGCCTTCCGGGCCTCATCGCGGGCAAGCCCGCTCCCACAGGGGCTGTGTACACCGGTCCTTGTGGGAGCGGGCTTGCCCGCGATGGGGCCATCAGCCACACAACAAATGCCGGATCAAACCGACAACCGCAACCGCGCCAAATCCCGGAGCGGCGGCGCCCCGAACAATCGGCTGTACTCCCGGCTGAACTGCGAAGGGCTTTCATAGCCCACTCGATAACCCGCCGCCGAAGCTTCCAGGCCTTCAGCGAGCATCAACCGCCGCGCCTCCTGCAGGCGCAACTGCTTCTGATACTGCAGCGGACTCATCGCCGTCATCGCCTTGAACCGGTGATGCAATGTCGACACGCTCAGGTTCACTTCCCGCGCCAGATCATCAATGCGCAACGGTTGCTCATAATTGCCGTTGAGCCATTTGATCGCCTGGCTGATGCGATGGCTCTGGCTGTTGGCAATGGCAATCTCATACAACCGATGCCCCTGCTGGCTGCGCAACAGCCGATACAGAATTTCCCGGCGAATCAGCGGCGCCAGCATGGCGATGTCTTTGGGTGTATCCAGCAAACGCGCCAGACGCAACACGGCATCGAGCATTGCCGTGTCGATCTGCTCCACATACAGGCCACGGCCGGTGGGCCGTGTGGGTACGCCGATAGGGCCGGCGTCGGCAATCAGCGCGGTGATTTCTGCCGGGTCGATGTCCAGCCGCACGGCGAGGATCGGTTCCTCGGGCGAGACATTCACCACTCGCCCGCTCAAAGGCATCGAGACCGACACCACCAGGTAATTCAGCGGGTCGTAATTGAAGTATTCATCCGCCAGCCGCACTTCCTTGCGCCCCTGGGCCATGATGCACAGGGCCGGTTGCGCCAGCACTGGGGCGAAGTCATGGTTTTGACTGTGGCGCGACATGAACAGCGAACCGACGGCGGTGGCATAAGTGCCATCCTCCATCGTGTTACGGCGGATGAGGGCGGCCAGTTCCGCGCGCTGTTTTTCCATGTCGGCATCCAGCGGGGCTTGAAAGTGATCGAGCGACGACATGCAGGACATCCTCGGTGACGCGTTGGTAATGGGCTGAGCTTAAATTTGTGCAAGGGACAGCGGTAGACACATCCTGCCAAAAGCTTGCCTGATTCTGCATGGGCTTCGGGTGTCGCCCCGTCATGACGTGACGCAGATGGGCAACGGCTGACGCAAACTTCCCCCTGTAGGAGCTGCCGAAGGCTGCGATCTCTGGATCTTGAAAACAGAAGTCAAAAGATCGCAGCCTTCGGCAGCTCCTACACAAAGCTCGTGTGACAGTGGTGTGACGGGTTTTACCGGTTGTTACAAGTGTTGAGCCAAGTCTCGCAGGATTGTGCAATGCGTCGGCAGGAATCGACTAACGGCGACTGCGACACGCCGCCTAATCTTGGATCCTGTCGCAGCCCGTCCCCGGCTGCCACTGGATGACCTGGGAGGGTTGAACATGTCTACGCAAATCCCCGTCAGTCATATGGCCTTCGTCCGCGCCCGCGCCGGGCGTTCGGCAGAGCTCGGTGCACGCCTGAGCGCCCTGATCGAGCCGTCGCGCAACGCGCCGGGTTGCCTGAGCTTCGCCCTGCAACACTCGCAATGCGATCCCGAGCTGTGGCTGGTGTCCGGTTTCTGGACCAACCAACAGGCCATGACCGCTTACTTCGGCAGCCCGGCGATGCAGATTTTTGCCGAGCTGGTGCAGGAGCTGGTGGTCAATAGCCTGGATTTCCATACCTTCAAGGATGTCTCGGCGGCCCAGGCCCTTGGCCAGTCCCAGGCAGCGGTACACAAACTCGCCGGTTGAGGGTTTAATGGCGCAATTCTCCATTAGCCAGGATCCGCGACATGGCACGCAAAGCCTTTGAACACTTCGAAGCCGTTTCAGCAGTAGTACCGGGCGAGGGCGGTTACCACGCCGCGATTGCCGTCAAAGCCCTCGGCGGTTCCGGTGCCCCGGTTTTTCACAAAGTGCTGGAAGGCCAGATCTTCAAGACCGCTCATGAAGCCGACGAGGCCGCAGCCAAAGAGCTGACCCGCCTCAAAGATGTTAAAGAAGACGCCGACCTGCTCTGGTAATTACTTGACTGCCCCCGGGCGGAACATCTTGAACAATGCCTCAGGCCCCAGCTGAAAATAATCCGCCGGCCCGCCGCCGCGCAGAATCGGTTCTGCCGCGGCGGTGTCGTACACCCCGTCCTTCAACAGCCACTTGGCGATATGTACGGCGACCACTTCGCCGAGAATCAGCCAGCTCGGCACTACTTCCTTGTTGGCGCGCTGCAACTGAATAATCTGCGTGACCTTGCACTCAAAGGACACCGGGCTTTCGGCAACCCGTGGCACCTGAATGATTTTCGACGCAACGGTGGTCAGCCCGGACAATTCGAACTCGTTGACCTCAGGCCCGACCATGGCGCAGCTCTGGTTCATCTGCTCGGCCAGTGGACGAGTCGCCAGGTTCCAGGCGAATTCGCCGGTTTGCTCGATGTTGTTCAGGCTGTCTTTGCGCCCGACGCTGGAAAACCCAATGATCGGCGGGATGTAGTTGAAGGCGTTGAAAAAGCTGTAGGGCGCCAGGTTCAGGCGACCGTTGGCATCCTGGGAAGAAATCCAGCCGATAGGACGAGGGCCGACGATGGCGTTGAACGGGTCATGTGGCAGGCCGTGGCCGTTGGCGGGTTCGTAGAAGTGGATGTCGTCGGGCATACAGTGAATTCCTGGGTCGTTCGGGAGGTGATCATGGTGCAAGGGCCAGCGGCATATTTCCAGCCCATCCTCGATCACTGTGGGGCGGGCTTGCCCGCGATAGCGGTTTAACAGTCAACACAGATGTTGAATGTTACGGCCTCATCGCGGGCAAGCCCGCTCCCACAGGGTTTGGGTTGAGGCAAATAAAAAGGGGCAGACCCGTTAAGGTCTGCCCCTGTTTTTATTGCGCGGGCGGACTCAGTCCGTCTCGATCCGCGAATGTTTGCGGGTGTCTTTCATGGTGATGTACACCAGCAACGACACCGCGATGCACGCCGTGACATACCAGTAGTAACCGGTTTCCATGCCGATGCTCTTGAACCACAGCGCGATGTATTCAGCAGTACCGCCGAAGATCGACACGGTCAGTGCGTACGGCAGGCCGACGCCCAGCGCACGGATCTCGGTCGGGAACAGTTCAGCTTTGACCACCGCGTTGATCGAGGTGTAGCCGCTGACGATGATCAGCGCCGCCATGATCAGGAAGAACGCGCCCCACCAGCTCTGGATAGTGTGCAGGGTGGTCAGGATCGGTACGGTGAACAGCGTTCCCAGAATACCGAAGGCAATCAGGATCGGACGACGACCGACCTTATCCGACAGCCCGCCGATGATCGGTTGCAGGCACATGAACAGGAACAGCGTGGCCGCGGAAATCGTGGTGGAGTCGGAAATGCTCATGCCGACGGTGTTCACCAGGTATTTCTGCATGTACGTGGTGTAGGTGTAGAACGCCAGCGTACCGCCCATGGTCAGGCCGACCACGGTCATCAGTTCCTTTGGATGGCGCAGCAAGGTGCGCATGGCGCTTTCCTTGGCTTTCTCTTTCTTGGTGAACGACTCGGTTTCTTCCATGCCACGACGCAGGTAGAGCGCGACCACGGCACACAGCGCGCCGATGGCGAACGGAATGCGCCAGCCCCAGGCGTACAGCTCTTCGGTGGTCAGGACATTTTGCAGCACGATCAGCACACCCAAAGCGATGAGCTGGCCGGAGATCAACGTCACGTACTGGAAGCTGGAGTAGAAGCCGCGACGTTCCTTGGTCGCCATCTCACTGAGGTAAGTGGCCGAGGTGCCGTACTCACCCCCGACCGACAAGCCTTGCAGCAGGCGGGCGAACACCAGCAGGATCGGCGCGCCGATGCCGATGGTTTCATAACCCGGGCTCAGGGCGATCAGCAGCGAGCCGAAGCACATCAGGTAAACCGAAGCCATCAACGCACGTTTGCGACCGGCCTTGTCGGCGTAGAGGCCCATCAACCAGCCACCGATCGGGCGCATCAGGAAGCCCACGGCGAAGATCGCGGCGGTGTTGAGCAGTTGTGCGGTGGTGTCGCCTTTGGGGAAGAAGGCTTTGGCGAAGTACAGGGAGAAGGCGGCGTAGACGTACCAGTCGTACCACTCGACCATGTTGCCGACAGAGCCGCTGAAGATCGATTTGATCCGGCTAGCAGTGGTTTTTTCTTTGACCGGCAGGGCAGCCGACCCAAGGGGCAGGGTGTTGGAGTTATCCATTGAAGGATCCTCGTTTAATTGTTTTTGTGGAGCGCGTGTAAACGCAGCCTGCTGGAGCTATAGCAGGAGCTGTGCCAAGGAGAGGAGGGCCGGTTTAGAGGGGGTAGCAGGTTCTGTTGAGCGGAAATCCGCTCATCGTAGAGGGTCGGTGAGCGGAAAACTGCTTATTCTTAGCTAGGATTTGCTGTGCCTGTGCTGACCTCATCGCGGGCAAGCCCGCTCCCACAGGATTGGTGTCATGCATAAAATCTGTGTTCGACTCGGTCATTGTGGGAGCGGGCTTGCCCGCGATGGGGCCCATAGAGACACCACAAAACTCAGCTGTCTTGCAAAAACATCTCCCGGCTCAACCCATGCCGCTGCATCTTTTCATTAAAGGTACGGCGCGGCAGTTGCAGCTCTTCAAGCACCGCTTTCACATCACCCTTGTGCCGGATCAGTGCCGCGCGCAAACAATGCGCTTCGAAGGCTTCTTGCTGCGCTGCCAGTGACTGGCCGGGGTCGATCCCCGCCGGTTCCGGTTCGCCGAGGCCCAGCACTTGTCGCTCGGCGACGTTCGCCAGTTCGCGCACATTGCCCGGCCAGTCGTGGCTCAGCAGATGGCTCAGTTGCGGCCCGCTCAAGGGCGCAAAGGTGCGACCCAAACGCTCGGCAGCACTTTGCGCGAAGAACTCGAACAACAGGGGAATGTCTTCACGCCGATCACGCAACGGCGGCAGACGCAACTCGGCGACGTTCAATCGATAGGCCAGATCTTCGCGAAAACGTCCGGCCCGGGCTTCATCCAGCAAGTCGGGTTTGGTCGCGGCGATGATCCGCAAGTCCACGTGGATGCTCTGGTTGGAACCCAATCGCTCAAGCTTCTGCTCCTGCAACACCCGCAGCAGTTTCACCTGCTGGGCCAGCGGCATGCTTTCGATTTCATCGAGAAACAGCGTGCCGCCGTCGGCGTATTCGAGCTTGCCGATACGTTTGCCCTGGGCGCCCGTGAACGCGCCGCTCTCATGGCCGAACAGTTCGGCCTCGAACAACTGCTCGGGAATCGCCGCACAATTCAGCGCCACAAAGGCTTTGTCGGCGCGCGGACCGAAGTCGTGCAGGCAACGGGCAACCAATTCCTTGCCGCTGCCGGTTTCGCCACGGATCAGCACATTGACCGGCAACGTCGCCAGGTCCAGCACCTGCCGACGCAACGTCTGCAAGCCACGGGACACCCCCAGCAGGGTGGCATCGAGTTTGGCGCGATTGTCCGCCTGCTCATGCAGGGCACGGTTTTCCAGCACCAGCCGGCGCTTGTCCAGCGCCCGACGCAGACTGCTCAGCAGGGTTTCCGGGCTGAAGGGTTTTTCGAGGAAATCGTAGGCGCCATCGCGCATCGCTTCGACGGCCATAGGCACATCGCCGTGACCGGTCAGCAAAATTACCGGCAAGTCAGCATCGCGGCGCTGGACTTCGGCCAGCAGCTCCAGCCCCGTCATGCCGGGCATGCGCACGTCGCTGAGAATCACCCCGGGGAAATGCTTCGGCAACTGCGCCAGGCACTCGTCGGCGCGACTGAACAGCTGCACTTCGAACCCCGACAGGCTCAGCCACTGTTCGACAGCGCTGCGGATGCTGCTTTCGTCATCGACCACCATCACCGAATTGAGCATCAGGCAGGCACCTCCAGATCAATGGGCAACGTCAGGGTAAACACCGCGCCGTTTTCGCCATTATCGGCACTCAGGCGTCCTCCCGCTTCGTGAACGATAGCGAAGGAGACGGCGAGGCCCAGACCCAGGCCATCACCCACCGGTTTGGTGGTGAAGAACGGATCAAAGACTTGTGCCAGGTTTTCTTCGGCAATGCCGCCACCGTTATCGGCGACGGTCAGGTGCCACAATTGTTCATCGGCTTCGAGGCGGATTTCCAGACGCTTGCAGGGTTTGTCGTGCATCGCATCCAGGGCATTGCGCAGCAGATTGATCAGCACTTGTTCCAGACGAATCGCGTCGCCACGCACCCACGCCGGGCGAGTCAGATGTAGCACGGTGCTGATGTGCTCGTCACGCAGGCGCGCCTCCAGCAACTGCAAGGATTGATCGACCACCGCCGCCAGGTCCAGCCGTTCGCGCAGGCCGCTGGGGCTTTTGCGGGCGAAGGTTTTCAGGTGGCCGGTGAGGGCGGCCATGCGCGTGAGCATGTCGTCCACCGGTTTGAGCGCCTTGTAAGCGTCTTCGACCCGGCCGTGATCGAGCAGCAGGCGCAAGGTCGCCAATTGCATGCGCTGGGCGGTCAGCGGTTGGTTGATTTCATGGGCCAGCGCCGCGGACATCTGGCCGAGGGCGGCGAGTTTGGCCGATTGCACCAAGCCGTCTTGGGCCGTGCGCAAATCCCGGGTGCGTTCTTCCACCAGTTGTTCGAGTTCTTCACGGCTGCGCTGACGCAGTTTGGCCAGGCGCCAACGCTGGTTGAGGAACAGCAACAGAAACACCAGCGTCAGCCAGGCGCCGGCGGCGGCGAGCCCGGCGTTGCGGCGGTCTTCGAACGCGACTTGCGGGCGACGCAGCAGGTGCAAGGTCCAGTCTTCAGCGGCCAGTGGCAGCGACTCCCAGAGGTAATCCGCCGTCCCGTCGGGGCCTTCGACTCGGGTCAGGTCGCTGTTGTCGTCGAAGCGCCGCACCGATTGATAGTCAAGCGGGGTCAGCGGTTGTTTGTCGTATTGGCGGGTGGCTTTGAGCTCGGCGCGGTCGCTGTCGCTCAGCGGTTTCAATTGGCGATAACGCCAGCCCGGCTGGTTGGCGATGAAGATGATCCCGCGCGCGTCGCTGACCAGCAACGTGTCGCTGCCCTGACGCCATTCGCGCTCAAGTTCCGGGAATTCGAGTTTGACCACCATGGCGCCGAGGAACTCGCCACTGTCGCTGGTCACCGCGCTGGACAGGAAGTAGCCGGGAATGCCGCTGGTCACACCCACCGCATAAAAGCGTCCGGTGCCTTGGGTTCGGGTCTGGCTGAAGTAAGGGCGAAAGCCATAGTTGTGGCCGACGTAGCTGCTGGGCAAGCGCCAGTTGCTGGCGGCCACGGCCAGACCGGTGCGGTCGAGCAGTTCCAGGGTCGAGGACTGCGCGGCTCCGTTGATTTTTTCCAGTTTGCGATTCAACGCAAGCTGCTGTTCAGGGCTCACTTCACCGCTTAGCGCGGCGCGCAGTTCCGGGTCCAGCGCCAACACGGCGGGCAGGGCGCGGTAGCGGTCGATCAGGGTGTGCAGCGAGTTGGCGTACAGCGCCAGTTGCTGATTGGCACGTGCGGCGTCTTCGACCAAGGCCTGGCGTTCGGCGTGGCGGATGGCCAGGATCGCGGCGAGCACCGCACCGGCGATGATCAACAGGGTGTACAACGACAGACGCAAGGTACGGGAAGTCGGCAGCATGCTGTAGGAAATAGGTTGAAGGATGGGCTGGCACCATACCATGAGGCCGCGCATCCTTCGTCCCGGCATGACGTGGTCAGGCGGTAGTGAATTTACTCGATCGACAGCACAACATGGTCTGGGTATACGCCAATTCGTTAGTCACCTCTGCTTAGATCAAAGGACTAAATCGATATCCAAAAAAAAGACCGGGTCGTCTGGGGAGACGGCCCGGCCTTTTCAGCAGGAGAGGGAAGCGCTTACTGCACTTCCACCGCCAGGCTTTCACTGATCTTTTTCTGCCAGATCGCAGGACCGGTGATGTGTACCGACTCGCCCTTGCTGTCGACCGCAACAGTCACAGGCATGTCTTTAACGTCAAACTCGTAGATCGCTTCCATGCCCAGTTCGGCGAAAGCCACCACGCGGGATTTCTTGATGGCTTGTGCCACCAGGTAAGCCGCGCCGCCGACAGCCATCAGGTAAACGGCTTTGTGGTCCTTGATCGCTTCGATCGCGGTAGGGCCGCGCTCGGATTTGCCGATCATGCCCAACAGGCCGGTTTGCTCGAGGATCTGACGGGTGAACTTGTCCATCCGCGTCGCGGTGGTAGGACCAGCAGGGCCGACCACTTCGTCACCGACCGGATCGACCGGGCCGACGTAGTAGATGAAGCGACCTTTCAGATCTACCGGCAGGGTTTCACCCTTGTTCAGCATCTCGACCATGCGCTTGTGCGCAGCATCGCGACCGGTGAGCATCTTGCCGTTGAGCAGGACGGTTTCGCCCGGCTTCCAGCTCTGCACTTCTTCCGGCGTCAGGGTGTCGAGGTTGACGCGACGGGCCGACGGGCCGGCTTCCCAGACGATTTCCGGGTAGGCGTCCAGCGGTGGCGCTTCCAAGGATGCCGGGCCGGAACCGTCGAGCACGAAGTGTGCGTGACGGGTGGCGGCGCAGTTGGGGATCATGCACACCGGCAACGAAGCGGCGTGGGTCGGGTAATCCATGATCTTCACATCGAGCACGGTGGTCAGGCCACCCAGGCCCTGGGCGCCGATGCCCAGTTGGTTGACCTTCTCGAACAGCTCCAGACGCATCTCTTCGATACGGTTGGACGGGCCGCGCTTCTTCAGCTCGTGAATGTCGATGGATTCCATCAACACTTCCTTGGCCATGACGGCGGCTTTCTCGGCGGTGCCGCCGATGCCGATGCCGAGCATGCCCGGTGGGCACCAGCCGGCGCCCATGGTCGGAACGGTCTTCAGTACCCAGTCGACGATCGAGTCGGACGGGTTGAGCATGGCCATTTTCGACTTGTTCTCGGAGCCGCCGCCCTTGGCCGCCACGTCCACTTCCACGGTGTTACCCGGAACGATGGAGTAGTGGATAACCGCAGGGGTGTTGTCCTTGGTGTTTTTGCGAGCGCCCGCCGGGTCGGCGAGGATCGAGGCACGCAGGACGTTTTCCGGCAGGTTGTAAGCCCGGCGCACGCCTTCGTTGATCATGTCGTCCAGGCCCATGGTGGCGCCATCCCAACGCACGTCCATGCCCACGCGTACGAACACGGTAACGATACCGGTGTCCTGGCAGATCGGGCGGTGGCCGGTGGCGCACATGCGCGAGTTGATCAGGATCTGCGCCATGGAATCGCGGGCTGCCGGCGATTCTTCACGCAGATAGGCCTCGTGCATCGCCTGGATGAAGTCAACGGGGTGGTAATAGGAAATGAATTGCAGGGCGTCGGCAACGCTCTGAATCAGGTCGTCTTGCTTGATCACGGTCATGAGTCGCGCTCCTCTAAAAGACGGGAACATTCAATAAGGTGCTTGCAGCTTGGGTGCATCGGTCGGTTGCAAGCACCTTTCAAGGCACGCCGGGCATGCTGGCGCGACGCTAAAAAGGCGCGGCAGTATACCGCGCCTCGATGGCGGGCACATCCGTTGACAGTCAAACGTTGGTCGCATACCGCCCACAGATGAATATGGGGGCAGGGCTTTTGTGGCGAGGGAGCTTGCCTGTGGCGAGGGGGCTTGCCCCCGTTGGAGTGCGAAGCGCTCCCCGGCATTCTTTCAGGTACACACTTACCGCATTGGCAGATTTTACGACTGCTGCGCAGCCGAACGGGGGCAAGCCCCCTCGCCACAGGATTTCCTTGAACTTGGGTCATGGCTTTGACGCCAGTTTTCTGCCCCGAAAATTGAATGGTCATTTATCAGACTCGCCACTAAAGTGGCATCCGGCCTGTAGAGTAGGACACTCAATCAGCCCCCTTTCCCACGGTGAATCAACGATTGACCCATAACGCCATCCAGCGGCTTTTGCTCAAACGCTTTGCCCTCGCAGCTGGCACCTACGCCCTGGCTTTGCTGCTGCTGTGGCTGGCGTTTTTCACCGGTCACTACCAAGAGTCCGTCACCGGCATGGCGATCGGCAGCGCGTTGGTGGTGCTCAGCCAGGCGGCGTTGTTCGCGGTGTTCTCGAGCGGTCGCAACCTGCGCTGTCCCGACCCGAGCCTGACCGAAGTGCAAATACTGCTGGGGCTGGGTTGGCAAACCTGGCTGATCGCTCATCTGGACGAGGCTCGCGGCGCGTTTCTGGTGTTTTACCCGCTGATTCTGTTGTTCGGGCTGTTTCATCTTTCGCGCACGGCTTTCGCGCGGTGCGCGTTGCTGGTGTTTTTCAGTTTCAGCGCCATCACGTTGTGGGAGGGCTACCACTTTCAGCTGCCCGACCCGACGCTGTCCCTGTTGCAGGTGTGCGTGCTGTTTGTGGTGCTCGTGTGGCTGGTGCTTTACGCCCGTTACGTCCAGATGTCGCGCCAGCGTATGCGTCAGCGGCGGTTCGCCCTGCAGGCGCATCAAGACACCCTGCGCGGAATGATGCGCCAGCTCGAAGGCCTGGTGGCGACCGACGAACTCACCGGGCTGTTCAACCGCCGACATTTCCTGCGCCTGGCCTCCCGCGAGTTGAACGCCATGGAAGCCGATGTGGTGCATGGCCTGGCGTTGATCGACCTCGACCACTTCAAACGCATCAACGATGTTCACGGCCATGCCGCCGGCGATCAGGTGTTGCAAGCGTTCGCCGGGGTGGCCACTGCCTGCCTGCGCGATGGCGATGTTCTGGCCCGCTATGGCGGCGAAGAGTTCGTGGTGTTGTTGCCCGATTGCGATGCCGAGCGCCTGACGGCATGTTGCGAGCGGTTGCGCATTGCCTTCATGGATGTCGAGTTGGTCGGCCTGAATGTGCGCCACCTCAGCCTGTCGGCGGGCATGACCTTGTTGGCGCTTGGCGACGATCTGGATGACGCCTTGCACCGCGCCGATCAGGCGCTGTATCGCGCCAAGCGTGACGGCCGTAACCGTTGCGCGGCGGCCTGGGAGAATGTTGATGCCTGAGTTACGGGTCGGCGAACACCAATGGGCGGTGGCGGCGGGAAGCAACCTGCTCGATGCCTTGAATCAGAATGGCGTATCGGTGCCCTATAGCTGCCGCGCCGGCAGTTGCCATGCGTGCCTGGTCAAGTGTGTCGAAGGCTTGCCCAGCGACAACCGTCCCGATGCCTTGAGCCATGAGCAGCGTCAGCAGGGGTGGCGGCTGGCCTGTCAGTGCCAGGTGATCGAGGATCTGCAAGTCGAAACCTTTGACCCGCTGCGTGATGGTCTTGCTGCGCAGGTGGCCGCCAGCGATTGGCTGAGCTCCAGCGTTTTGCGTTTACGCCTGACCTGCGAGCGACCATTGCGCTATCAGGCGGGGCAGCATCTGGTGTTGTGGGCGGGTCAGGTGGCGCGGCCGTATTCCCTGGCCAGTCTGCCGCAGGAAGACCGATTTCTGGAGTTCCACCTCGATTGCCGCCAACCGGGGGCATTCAGTGATGCGGCGCGTCGCTTGAAAATCGGCGATCCAATTCGCCTCGGTGAGTTGCGCGGCGGGGCGTTGCATTACGACCCGGACTGGCACACCCGACCGCTGTGGTTATTGGCGGCCGGGACCGGTCTGGGGCCGTTGTTCGGTATCTTGCGCGAAGCATTGCGTCAGGATCACCAGGGCCCCATCCGCGTCATTCACCTGGCCCATGATGCGGGTGAGCATTATCTGGCCAAACCCCTGCAAGCCATGGCCGCCAGCCGTCCGAACCTGAGCGTCGAGCTGTGGACGGCGGCCGAGTTGCCCGCGGCTTTGGCACAACTGCGCCTTGTTTCGCGGCAAACCCTGGCCTTAGTCTGCGGGGCTCCCGACAGTGTCGACGCCTTTGCCCGGCGCCTGTACCTGGCCGGTTTGCCGCGCAATCAACTGCTGGCGGATGTCTTTCTACCCCGTGGTTGAGCGCTGATTTCTGTGGCTCGCTCGCCACAGTTGATCCTCTCAGATCAGGACTCACCATGCCCGATACCATCCGATTTGAACGCGAGCGCGGCCTGCTGACCCTGCGCATCAATCGCCCCGAGAAGAAAAACGCCCTGACTCGCGCCATGTACAGCCACCTGGCCGAGGCCTTGAAGCAAGTCGATACCGACCCCGAAATCAATGCGGTGCTGATCACCGGTGGCGTTGAGTGTTTCACCGCCGGCAACGACATCCTTGATTTCCTTCAGCAACCCCCGAGCAACCTCGACAGCCCGGTGTTCCACTTCATGCTCAATTTGCTGGAGTGTCGTAAACCGGTGATCGCCGCCGTGGCCGGTGCGGCGGTGGGGATCGGCACGACGATGCTGCTGCATTGCGATCTGGTTTACGTCAGCTCCGACGCCCGGTTACGCATGCCGTTCGTCAACCTCGGGTTATGCCCGGAGTTCGGCTCCAGCCTGATCCTGCCGCGCTTGCTCGGCCATGCCAAAGCCGCACAGTTGTTGTTGCTCGGCGAAGCGTTCAGTGGTGAACAGGCTGCAGCGTGGGGGATAGCGACTGAAGCCTTGGACAGCGGCGAAGCGGTGTTGGCCAAGGCGCGGGAGATGGCGTTGCGGTTTGAATCGCTGCCATCAGAGGCGGTGCGCATCAGCAAGCAATTGATGAAAGCGCCGGATCGGGAACAGATACGCAAGGTGATAGAAGAAGAGGGGGCGTTGTTCACCCAGCGGCTGCGTTCGCCGGAAGCGATGGCGGCGTTGTCGGGGTTTATCAACAGGCATTGAATTTGCGGTGGCCGGGCGGGCCTCTTCGCGGGCAAGCCTCGCTCCTACAGGTTTTGTGTTGAACGCCGATTTTGTGGGCGCCCGCAATCCCTGTAGGAGCGAGGCTTGCCCGCGAAGGCGTCAACCCAGACAACACATTTTTCAGGATCAAAAACCAAAAAGCCCCGCCATTCACATGGCGGGGCTTTTGTTTTTCAGCGAGCGATCACTCAGACCTGCGGGTCGCCCACGTGCAGGATCTTCATGCCGTTGGTGCCGCCGGTGGTGTGGTAGCTGTCGCCCTTGGTCAGGATGACCCAGTCGCCTTTTTCCACGACGCCACGCTTGACCAGCTCGTCGATCGCCTTCTGGCTGACTTCATGCGGTTCCAGCGAAGCCGGATCGAACGGGATGGTGTACACGCCACGGAACATTGCCGCGCGCGCCTGGGTCTCGCGGTGTGGCGAGTAGGCATAGATCGGCACCGAGGAGCGGATGCGCGACATGATCAGCGGGGTGTAGCCACTTTCGGTCAGGGCGATGATCGCCTTGACGCCCGGGAAGTGGTTGGCGGTGTACATGGTCGCCAGCGCAATACTCTCGTCGCAACGGGTGAATTCCTTGCCGATGCGGTGGCTGGAGGTCTTGCCGGTCGGGTGCTTTTCAGCGCCGATGCAGATGCGCGCCATGGCCTGTACGGCTTCCAGCGGGTACAAACCTGCAGCACTTTCGGCCGAGAGCATCACGGCGTCGGTGTAGTCGAGCACGGCGTTGGCTACGTCGGACACTTCGGCGCGGGTTGGCATCGGGTTCTGGATCATCGACTCCATCATCTGGGTCGCGACGATCACCGCTTTGTTGTGGCGGCGTGCGTGCAGAATGATTTTCTTCTGAATGCCCACCAGCTCGGCGTCGCCGATTTCCACACCCAGGTCACCACGGGCAACCATCACCGCATCGGAGGCTTTGATCAGGCCGTCGAGGGTTTCGTCGTCGGCCACGGCTTCAGCGCGTTCGATCTTCGCCACCAGCCAGGCAGTACCGCCGGCTTCGTCGCGCAGTTGACGGGCGTATTCCATGTCGGCGGCGTCACGCGGGAAGGACACCGCGAGGTAGTCGACTTGCATTTCCGCCGCGAGCTTGATGTCGGCCTTGTCTTTCTCGGTCAGGGCCGGTGCCGTCAGGCCGCCGCCGCGACGGTTGATGCCTTTGTGGTCCGACAGCGGGCCGCCGATGGTCACGGTGCAGTGCAGCTCGGTGGCGGTGGCGGTATCGACGCGCATGACCACGCGGCCGTCGTCGAGCAGCAACTCGTCGCCCACGCCGCAGTCTTTCACCAGGTCCGGGTAGTCGATGCCGACCACTTGCTGGTTGCCTTCGGTCAACGGATGGCTGGTAGAGAAGGTGAATTGATCACCGATCTTCAGCTCGATCTTCTTGTTGGCGAATTTGGCGATACGAATTTTCGGGCCTTGCAGGTCACCCAGCAGGGCGACGAAGCGGCCGTGCTTGGCAGCGAGGTCACGCACCAGTTTCGCGCGAGCCTTGTGCTCGTCGGGGGTGCCGTGGGAGAAGTTCAGACGGGCGACGTCCAGGCCAGCCAGAATCAGCTGTTCGAGAACTTCCGGCGAGTTACTGGCCGGGCCAAGGGTAGCGACGATTTTGGTACGACGGACGGACATGCAAAGACTCCTGAGTTCAAGCGCAAGCAGAGGCTACTATGGTCTTTGGGTGTAGTCATTGTTCGTTTGCACTACTTTTTCATGAAGAATCTGGTTATTGCTTTCTTTATTGAAAGCGACAACTTTGCAGCAAGCCGTCCTGAAGATTTCCGCTGATGGGTCGATACAGAGCTCAAGACAGGAGATCCCCCATGCGATTCGTGCTCATTGCCGCCCTTGCCATCAGTGCCCTCAGCGTCACGGGCTGCACCCGTTGGTCGATGAACCATCATTTGAATAATGCCTACAGCGCCTATGAGCGCGGCAACTGCGAGCAAGTGATGCTCGAGCTGTCCAAGGTCGAGCGCGCCAGCCGTGCGCGGCCTTATGTGTGGCCGGAAGTGTCGATGATGCGCGGCCAGTGCCTGGAACGGCAGAAAATGTTTGTCGACGCGGTCCAGACTTACCAGTTCATTATCGCCTCGTACCCGCAAAGCGAATACGCCTACCGCGCCCGTGCCCGCCTGGAAACCTTGCAGAGCCTGGGGCATTACCCGACCCGTAGCGCGGCGGTCGTGAGCCCGACCCGGTTCTGATTGAAGGGTATTCAAAGGCTGGCTGACCGGCGGCGGTGAGCTATAGTCGAATAAATCGGTTTAGAACCTTGTTTCTAATCGAGGTAACACCTGTGATCGGCAGTAGTAAGTGACAGCGGATGGACGGACTGTCGCACCAGGATCGGGGAGAGCGCGGCTTATGCCTATAAAGCAATAGAGCAGGTCCGTTCCGAAGCATTAGTGCGGCCCTGCTTAAGGGCCTTGCGTAGCGAAATCAGCATGTTCACTGACCGCCGGATCGAGCGGCATCAACTGCCGTATTTTCTCAAAGTGTTCAACAGCGTCACCGACAAGCCCATTGGCTTTCTGGGCAATTTGTCCGAGGACGGGCTGATGTTGATCAGTCAGTTGCCGTTGATGGTGGGCGCCGACTTTAATCTGCGCCTGAAAATCCCCATGGATGGCCATTGTCAGCAGGTCATCGACCTCAACGCCTGCTGCCTGTGGTGTCACGAGGACGCAACCCCCCACCACTACGACGCCGGCTTCAGCCTGCAACGGGCACCGCCGGAATATGGGCAATTGGTCGGGGCGTTGAAGCAGTACTTCAGTTTTCAGCCGTTGCCTGCTTCGGCCTGAAGGCTGCGGCGCTTTCACTATTGCCATCGCGGGCAAGCCCGCTCCCACATTTTCGGCGGTGTTCACCTATTGTGTGTTCACCGAAGATCCCTGTGGGAGCGGGCTTGCCCGCGATGGCGTCAGACCATTCAGCCAATATTCAAAGGCTAGGCTGTAGCAATCGCCCGTTCGATATCCAGCGACCTCTCCGCCAGCATCAACCCCATCTCACTCATCTGATAAATCGCCATCGCCAGATGCCGCTGCTTGTCGTCCAGGCTTTCTGCCAGATCGAGCAACAGAATGCTGACCGAGGAAAAGGTTTCGTAGGTCTGGATGATGAGGGCTTCGGGGTTTGCATCGGGTACGACGGTGAACATTTTCATGGATCGTTCCTCGGTGGTGCGTTCTTCGGCAAAGCACGGTTTAGTGTTTTCCCGTTTGAGATAGTGATCGAGGGCCCTGTCGGCAGCTTCGTGGAGTTTTTTCGAGTCGAGGGTGCTGTAGGGCGAACTGGAGGTGGTTTTGAGTGGGTTGGGTCGGGGCGTTATCACGGTTAACTCCTTGTTGGGGCTGCCACCGATTCGGAAATAACGAAAGGGCGGCGATAGGAGAACCTTATGTCGGGACGGACACCACCCACAATCAGACTGGTCGCTGATATTTGTAGGCAGATGCGCTTCATTCTGTAGTCATTAGCGCAGTTACTCGCGAAGCCTGATGGGAGAGGACAACAAGCAGATTACCGGCCATTAACGTCAGTTTTTACATGGCAGAGCTTATTGCCCCTCGTTACTACACGATCAGGAACATCGGGTAATGCCTAGGAGAATCTACAAATATTGAAGGTTAGCTAGTCATTAAGATCAGGCTTTTTGGGGATCTGTGAATTTTTAAAATCGGTGGAGATAGAAATAAGTGCCAAAGAGATAAAATCTTGGTTTACATCTAGCGTTTGTAAGGCGCATCGGATGTTATCCGCTGTTTCGGCAGCCCCTTGCTGCGCCACCCAATTCGATAGCTCCTCTACAGCGGCACACAATGCCAGTTGGTTCTCATTGATCTGCGTTAGCACTGAAGCGAATAGTTTTGCATCGTCCATGATTGATTCCTTGTGATAGAGCTATCAGATTGGTGGGTGGGACTGCTTCTCGTAATTACTCTGGGGTGGGAGCTAGTCATACGTGCTCGCACATCATATTCATATCGTGACATGACTATTTTGTATGGGATTGGCCATTACATCGTTCCAGCTTTTTTCCATCCCATATACCGCGTCACCATCTCGGCGCCCAGTTCTGAGGGCCGAGCATCCAGCACCGGAACACCATGAGCACTCAACTGCTCATGGAGCTCTGCCCGTACATTCATATAATCCACTATCCCGCAATAGGCCAGCGCCTCGGGCAATGTTTGTACCGGCGCGTGCCGCAGACTGTCGAGCACCTCTTCGCGCAGGCTGCCCACCAACACCCGATGCTGACGGCTCAGCCGTTTGACGGCGGTAAGCAATTCTTCGTCGTCTTCATCCCTCAGGTTGGTCACCAGCACCACCAGTGCCCGGCGTTTTTGTCTGGCCAACAACTGGTTGGCGGCGACCAGATAGTCGGCGGGGCATTGTGTGCTGTCGAGATCGTAAACGCTGTTGAGTAACACGTTGAGTTGACCAGTGCCTTTGACCGGGGCTAGGTAGCGCGGCTGATGGCTGGCGAAGGTGCTCAGGCCCACCGCATCGCCCTGACGTAGCGCGACGTAGCTGAGCAACAGGCAGGCATTGAGCGCGTGATCGAAATGCGAAAGTTCGCCGTCCTGGCTGCGCATGCGCCGCCCACAATCAAGCATGAAAATGATCTGCTGATCACGCTCGTCCTCATACTCACGGGCAATCGGTGTGCGCTGGCGTGCCGTAGCTTTCCAGTCGATCTGACGCAGGCTGTCGCCCTCGCGGAATTCGCGCAGTTGATGAAACTCCAGACCCAGACCGCGTCTCTGGCGTTGGCGCACGCCGAGCTGGCTGAGCCAGTTATCCACCGCCAGCAGTTGGCCGCCGTAGAGGCGGGCGAAGTCGGGGTAGACGCGGGTGTTGTCGACTACGTTCAGTAAACGTTTGCCTGACCATAGGCCCATTGGGCTCGGCAGGCTGATTTCGCAGTGGTCGAAGGTGAAGTGGCCGCGCTTGAGTGGGCGCAGGCGATAGCCGATCTGGCTCTGTTGGCCGGGTTGCAGTTCGACGGACAATGGAAGGTGTTCGAAGTCCAGGCCGTGCGGCACATGGTCGAAGATGTGTACGTTCAGCGGTTGAGCAAAGTCGTGCTCGACCTCCAGTCGCACTTCGCCCCATCGACCGAGCGCCAGGCTGCCGGGCATTTGCCGTTGCACGCGGGGCGAGGGCAGGCGTTTTAGGCGGATGGCGTCGAGTGTCGCCAGGGCCAGCAGCGCTAACAGCAATCCCCAGTTGATCGACAACAGGCTAGATGGAACCTCGATGTCCAGTGCCCGCAATGCGCCCAGCACGATGCCGATGGCCAGCAGGACTGCTAGCCAGATCAGCAGAAGCCGGGACGGTTTCATGGTGTGACACCGTGTGGCCTGCTGAAAAGATCGCAGCCTTCGGCAGCTCCTACAGGGGATCGCATTCGGCGTAGGAGCTGCCGCAGGCTGCGATCTTTTCTTGGGGCGACGCGGATCTCGATCACGGTGTTCACAGCCGCGGCGCCGGCACTTGATCGAGCAGTTGCTTGAGCACCTGATCGACTTCCAGCCCTTCGATGTCCAGCTCCGGGGCAATTCGCACACGGTGACGCAGAACGGCCAGCGCGCAGCCTTTGATGTCATCGGGAATCACAAACTCGCCGCCGCGCAACAAGGCCCGCGCGCGGGCGCAACGTACCAGGGCGATTGATGCGCGTGGCCCGGCGCCCAGGGTCAACCCCGGCCAGGTCCGGGTGGTGCGGGCCAGGCGCACGGCGTAATCGAGTACCTGATCGTCCATGGGCAGATCACTGGCAATGCGCTGCAAGGCCAGCACGTCCTTGGCTTGCAACACGGTGCGCAGTGGTTGCACATCAAGCATGTCGGCACGGGTCGAGCGGCTGACCTGGCGCACCATGTCCAATTCCTGATCGGCATCGGGGTAGTCCATGCGCACCTTGAGCATGAAGCGGTCGAGTTCGGCTTCCGGCAACGGGTAAGTGCCTTCCTGTTCGATCGGGTTTTGCGTGGCGAGTACCATGAACGGTTGCGCGATGGGCAGGGCGCGGCCTTCGAGGGTGACTTGGCGTTCCTGCATGGCTTCAAGCAACGCCGCCTGGGTTTTCGCCGGAGCGCGGTTGATCTCATCGGCTAGCAGCAGGTTGGTGAACAACGGCCCTTTGCGCAGTTTGAATTGCTCGGTTTGCAAGTCGTACACCGCGTGCCCGGTGACATCGCTGGGCATCAGGTCCGGGGTGAACTGGATGCGTGCGTATTCACCGCCGAAGCAGCGAGCGAGGGCGCGCACCAACAACGTCTTGCCCAACCCCGGCACGCCTTCGAGCAGTACATGGCCGCCGGCGATCAGGGCGGTGAGCACATCGTCGATCACGATGTTCTGGCCGATCACGGCTTTTTGCAATTCTGTTCTTACCGCTTGGGCCAACTGGCTGGCGCGCTGGCGCTGCTGGGCGGCGTGGGTCTGTGTGCCGGGCTCGATCTCACTCATAAGGCGTTCCTCAAGGTTTGCAGGTGGGCGACCTGACGGCTGAATTCAGCACTGGGTAGCCGCTGCTTCGGTCGCGGGCTCATGGCCTGGCTGATGGCGCGTGTGGGTTGGCCAGTCAGTCGTGCGAGCACCAGCCATTGTTCGGCAACGCCGAGTTGTTCAAAACCGGGATGACGGTGACGGACACGACGCAGGATGTCTTGTTGCAACGCTTGCAACAGGCTGTGCTGACCGTTGTGACGGAGCATGAAATCGGCACTGGCACGCAGGTGTTCCTGAAGCTGGCGGCGGGCTCTGGTGGCCGGCTCCAGCAACGGGCCGTTACGTACGCCAACATGCCAGAACCCGAAAATGATCAAGGCGATCAGGGCCACCAAGGCTTGTGGAAAGTAGCGCCACAGCAAGGTCAGCAAGCTGTCGTGATCGGTATTGAACAGCAGCGTCACGTCAGTGTCGGCCGTCAGGTACCACAGCAGCCAGGCGTTGTCGTACTGGTCGATGGCCGGGGTTTTCCAGAGGTCGGCGTCGGTGACCACTGTTATCGAACCCAGCCCGTGACTCAGCTGCATCATGTGCGTGGCCTTGCCGCTGTTGGCCCAGGCCTGAGCGAGGTTTTTCGGGTCGTCGAGGTGGAACGCGGTATCGAAGCCGGCGTAGGCCGGCGCCTCTTCATTTTCCAGATAGAGCTTGGTCAGTTTGGGGTAGGGGTCGTCGAGGAGATCGGGTGGCGGGTCCTTGAGGTCTTTGCTCAGGAACTGGTGCACCTGCACCCGGTCGAGCAGCAGGTCATTGCTCTGACCGGTCTTCTCATCCCACAGGGCTTCGGCGATGAACAAAAGACGCCCACCGGCCCGGGTCCAGTTCAACACCTGATTCACCTGTCGCGGCGACATATTCGCCCGATCGCCGAGCAACAACAAACTGCGCTGATGAGGTTCGAGGGTCGGCAAGATGTCGAGGCTGTTGGCGTGGTTGACGGTCAGGCCCTGTTTGCGCAGAAAATGCTCGGCCGCCAGATAGGGGTTGGCCTGGGCTTCGGGCGATGGGCCGTGATCGATTTCTGCTGGATAGGGTATGGCCTTGAAGTACAGGTAAACACTCAGCGCGATCACCAGCAGGGCGATGAACGCACCGACCGAAAGCCACAAACGCCGGTTCAACGGACCGCTCCCGGGCCGAACAACGTGCGCCAGCCGTCACAGAGTTCCTGTTGCAAATGCGCGGGGGGCAATCGATGCCCATACGCCATGTTTTGCCAGTGCCCGGTGAGGTTTTTACTAAAGGCCAGCAAGGCAGGTTGTTGCAGTTGTTCGACGCGCTGAAGAACTTCGCCTTCGGTGTCGGCGGGTTTGAGCGCCATGTTGAAGTCGTGCAGCAAGTGGCTGAGCAGGGCGCGATAGAGCAACCCGAGGGCTTCGCGGGGATGGGTCTGCCAGAGGCTTTCGGCGCTGGCGGCGATGTCGGCGGGCAGGGTATCGCGGTTGAGGTCCAGGCCGAACGCCTGCTGGGGTAACGGCCGCGCGACTTTGCGATTTAATGTGGGGCGGCGGCTGACAAAGGCCCGCAGCCAGTCGCGGTAACGCCAGATCAACAGCCCAATGGCGCCGATCACTGTGCTCCACAGCAACACTTCGATCAGGTTGGCCAATACGCCGAAGCGTTGGCTGTCCAGCAAGCTGAACAGCGCCTTCAGCCAAGCGAGCGTTTGACCATCGCCCGCAGTATCGGGGGCGGGTTTGTCTTCGCCAAAACGATAACGCGTGACCGTTTCCTTATTCTTGAAGGGTGGTTGATCGAGGATGGCCTTGATGCTGTCCCGGGATGCCTGGCTGGTCAGTGGCTGGTCGAGCAGGCGCGCAGAGTCCGGTGAGATAACCGGTTCGGCGGCCCAGACGCTTTGCACCGTCGGCACCAGCAGGATCGCGGCCAGCAGTAGCGTGACGACCGAGCTGGTCAAGCGTTGGCGCAATCGGCGAAAGACCAGTTCGATATCCCAGGCTTCCAGCCGCGTGCGCCGGTTCAGATAAAGGCTGAAACCGCAGGCCACATAGATCGGTTCCCAGACAATCAGCACCAGAGCGTAAAAGGTATTGGTCAGGTGTTCCAGCCAGCGCCAGTCCTGGGTGGCGGCGGTGATCAAGGTCTGCCAGCCCCAGTCGAGTTCGACCTGTTGCGGCAAGAGCATGTAGAACAGCACCATCAAGCCGATCCACAGCGCGGTTTCCAGATGTACGCCGATGATCGTCAGCCACTGGGCGGCACCCGCGTTGCGTTGCAGCAGTACACGCAAACGTTGTTGGCGTGCTTCGTCCGCCAGACCTTCGAGTTGCACCACCGGCATCAGAAAACTGCGGCTCAGGCTCAGGCGGCGCCAGGTCAGGCTGGCCAGCAATTGTGGCCTGAGCAGGCGCGGCCATTGGCGCAGGGCCTGTTTCAGCGTGGGCGTTTCGCCAAACATGGCTTTGGACAGGATGTACAGCGGCAGCCGATCGAACGCCGGTTTGAGCCACCAGAACAGGAACACGGCAAGGGAGGGGGAATCCCACAGCAGCAAGGTGAGCAGGGCGAAGATCGGCAAGGTCATGATGGCCCAACTGGTCATCAACAGGCGTCGATGACGCTGGCTCAGCAGCACTCCCAGGTCCATGGCTTCCCAGGTCGTGCGCGGGCGGATCACCACACTGGCATCACTCAGGCGCATGGCGAGTCCGTCCGGCAAACAGCAGATAAGTCACCACCAACAACCAGAGCGCCGCGCCGACCAGGTATTTGGTCAACGGCGCGAGCCCGGTCCGCGACGACCAGTAGGCTTCGATAAACGCCGCAATCAGCAGAAACAGCATGACCCCACAAATCAGCAACACGCTCTTGCGCGCCGCCAGTCGCAAGGCCTCGGCGCGGGGCAAACGTCCCGGCGCGATCAAAGCCCAGCCCAGTTGCAGGCCTGCGGCGCCGGCCAGGGCGATGGCACTCAGTTCGAAGGCGCCATGGCCGATCACGAACGACCAGAAGGTTTGCCCATAGCCGATGTGCGTCAGGTGCCCGGCCACCGCACCGATCATCAAACCGTTGAAGAACAGGAAAAACGCGCTGCCCAGGCCAAACAGCAAACCGCTGGCGAAGGTCTGAAAAGCAATGCCGATGTTGTGCATGATGTAGTAACCGAACATCACCCAGTCTTCACTGGCTGCCCGTTCGGCCGAACGTCCCAGGTGGCCGGCGACCGGGTCGTACATGCTTTGCATCTCACTGACCTGCTCGGCCGGGATCAGGTTGTAGACCAGCTCCGGGAACAGATACACCAGCAACGCGATGCCGATCAGGCTGCCAAAAAACAACAGGCTGGCGGCAAGCACGAAACGCCACTGCTCACGCACCAGTCGCGGGAAATCGGCGAGGATGAAACTCAACACGTTGGCACCCAGTCGACTGCGATGCCGATAAAGTTGTTGATGCCCGCGCAGGACCTGTTGCTGCAATGAATCGATCAGGAAACTGCTGTAGCCGCGCTCCTGAGCCAAGGCCAGGTGTTGGCAGAGCCGTCGATAGTCACTGGGGAAACTGGCGACTCCTGAGGCGCTCCGGCCTCGTTCCAGCCGTTCAAGCATGAGTGCAAACTGCTCCCATTCGGTGCTGTGGCGACTTTCGAAAAGGCTTTGCTTCATGTGGGGCCCAACAGTCCACGGGCGATGCCATTGAGTTCGGCCCTCGCCTGTGGCGTCGGTACCTGCAACGGTTGCGCGAGTATCGAGGCTAGCTCGTTGGCCCGCGCCTCGGAGAGTTCACCCTGGCGTTCGGCAAACCCGAGGATGGCGCGTTGCTCGGTCAGCGTCAGCGCGAAGGCTGCGCGCCGCGGTGGAACGTCGGGCAGTTGCGGTCGGGTGAGCGGTTGTTCGCGGTAGATCACCAGCGTACCGGCGGCCAGGTCGCCGAGGCGTTTGAAGGAGGGATGTTGCAGGCAACTGATCGCCCCGAGAAAGTAGCCGAACGGCAACATATCGACAAACCGCAGCAGGTTGCGCAGCAAGGACGCGGACCAGCCGATCGGCGTGCCATCGTCATGAACGACGCGCAACCCCATCCATTGCTTGCCCGGTGAGCGGCCCTGATTGAGCACTTCGAACAGCACCATGTACCACCAGCTCACCACGAACAGCAGAATCGAACCCAGCCCGGCGCCCAGTTTTCCCAGAAATGCCAACACAATAAACAGCAGGCCCACAATCACCCCGCGCAGGCCCAGGTCGATGGCGAACGCCAGCGCACGTACCATCAACCCGGCCGGGCGCAGCGGCAAGTCGATGCCTTCGGGCGTTTCGACGTGATACCGCGTGTCCAGTGGCGGGGCCAGCGTCGCGTTCCTTTGCAGTGCTGTGGTCTCGAGCATGGGCAACCTTGATGTGGCCTGGTCCGGATTCGATCTCCGTTCGATGCTAGCAGCCTCTTGGGTGAAAACGACATAACTATGTATTGCACGGTGCGTGGTCAGAGATGATTGAATGACAAGATTCTGGTCGGGGCGGTATATGTGCGCCTAGACTTCGCCGGTCTTCAGTTCAGGAACAACCCGTGACCTCGATCTTCTGGTACGACTATGAAACCACTGGCATCAACCCCCGTTGCGACCGCCCGCTGCAAGTGGCGGGGATTCGCACCGACTTCGATCTCAATGAAATAGACGAACCGGTCAACCTTTATTGCCAGCCCAGTGACGACATCCTGCCTCATCCGGCGGCGTGCGCGATCACCGGTATTACACCCGGGCGTCTGGCCGAGCAAGGTTTGAGCGAAGCCGATTTCATGACGCGGGTTCATGCCCAGCTCGCGGCGCCCGGCACCTGTGGGGCCGGGTACAACACGCTGCGTTTTGACGACGAGATGACCCGCTACAGCCTGTATCGAAACTTCTTCGACCCCTACGCGCGGGAATGGCAGGGCGGCAACAGCCGCTGGGACCTGATCGATGTGGTGCGCGCAGCGTATGCCTTGCGTCCCGATGGCCTCGTCTGGCCCAAGGACGACGAAGGGCGAGTCACGCTCAAACTCGAACGTCTGACCGCTGCCAATGGCATCGATCACGGGCATGCACACGAGGCGCTGTCAGATGTTCGCGCCACCATCGCCCTGGCGCGCCTGATTCGGGAAAAACAGCCGAAGTTGTATGACTGGCTGTTTCAATTGCGCAGCAAACAAAAGGTGATGGATCAAATTCGGCTGTTACAGCCGATGGTGCATATTTCCGGGCGCTTTTCGGCGGCCCGCCACTATGTGGGTGTGGTGCTGCCGTTGGCTTGGCATCCCCGTAATCGCAACGCGCTGATTGTCTGTGACCTGCACCTGGACCCTCAGGGGTTGCTCGACCTGGATGCCGAAACCTTGCGTCAGCGGCTTTATACCCGCCGCGATGACTTGGCCGAAGGTGAGCTGCCGGTGCCGCTCAAGCTCATACACATCAACAAGTGCCCGGTAGTGGCGCCGTTATCGGTACTTCGTCCTCTGGATCAGCAACGTTTGGGGCTGGATATGGCGCTTTATCAGGAGCGGGCGCTGCGGCTAAGTGACGCACAACAAGTTTGGCGAGATAAAGTGTCGGACATTTACTCCAGCGACGATTTTTCTCCGAGCCAAGACCCCGAGCAACAGTTGTACGACGGTTTTATCGGTGATCGGGACCGGCGTCTATGTGAGCAAGTCAGAGCCGCCGACCCTGCGCAATTAGCACAAGAACAGTGGCCTTTCGATGATGAGCGTTTGCCTGAATTATTGTTTCGTTATCGCGCACGCAACTTTCCCGATACGTTGAGCCTAGAAGAGCAAGAACGCTGGCGAATATTCTGTCAGAAACGTTTGTGTGCGCCTGAATGGGGCGCGCCAAATACGCTGGATAGTTTTCTGGAGGTGGCTGCTCAATTGAAGACTAGTGCTACATCGTTTCAGCGAGAGGTTCTGGATGAATGGCAGAATCATGTCCAGGCATTACGCAAACGTTTGAGTCTTTGAAGACGAGAATAAGCTGTGCTTGAATTCCAGGCATAAAAAAACGCCAGCATTTGCTGGCGTTCTTTTGGTCGCGGATCAGTCTGCGACACGCTTGCGGCTTAGCCCAGCAGGGTAGCCCAGCTTTCAACCACGTCACCGCCCCACTTGGCTTTCCACTCTTTCAGAGTCTTGTGGTTGCCACCTTTGGTTTCGATGACTTCGCCGTTGTGCGGGTTTTTGTATTGTTTAACTTTGCGAGCACGCTTGGTGCCGGTAGTTTTTACTGCGCCGCCACGTGGAGCCTTGGTTTTGGACTCTGGATCCAACAGCGCGATGATGTCACGCAGGGATTTGGAGTATTCGCCCATCAGGGTGCGCAGTTTGCCTTCGAATTCCAGCTCGGTTTGCAGTTTGTCGTCTTGGGACAGATTCTTCAAACGGGCTTGCAGCTCTTTGATAGCTTCTTCGGTGGCGCGATATTCGTTGATCAAGGACATGAGGACTACCTTATGTTGGGCGCTGGATGACAGGGTGACAGTGCGACAATAATAGTCAGGGTGTTTCATCAAGTAAACATTTAACCGGAGTTTTATTTAAATTAGTTGCGGAACAGGACACACATTGGAGGGGCAGTTAAATAGCGTCACAAATATTCACAGTTGACCTCTTGAAGATTGCCCACAAGAACACCATCGCGTGGGGCAGCCTGGTGCTTGCAGAACCTGTACCGGCCCTGCGGGCAAAGCCATACGTCATCAATACTGCAGTTTTGCTGCACAATCGCTAGAATAGCGGCCTTTGCGAAGTTCTGGAGTTTCCCCCTCATGCGCACTTTTCGGCTGGTGATTGCTTGCCCGGACCGCGTCGGCATCGTTGCTAAAGTCAGTAACTTTCTGGCGTCACATAACGGCTGGATCACTGAAGCGAGCCATCACTCGGATAATCTCAGTGGCTGGTTCTTCATGCGTCACGAAATTCGTGCCGATTCGCTGCCTTTCGGTATCGAAGCCTTTCGCGAAGCGTTTGCACCGATTGCCGAAGAGTTTTCGATGGACTGGCGCATCACCGACACCGAGCAGAAGAAACGTGTGGTGTTGATGGCCAGCCGCGAATCCCACTGCCTGGCCGACTTGCTGCACCGCTGGCACAGCGATGAACTGGACTGTGAAATCGCCTGCGTAATTTCCAACCATGATGATTTGCGCAGCATGGTCGAGTGGCACGGTATTCCTTACTACCATGTCCCGGTCAATCCACAGAACAAGGAGCCGGCCTTCGCCGAAGTCTCGCGTCTGGTTAAACAGCACGAGGCCGAAGTGGTGGTACTTGCCCGTTATATGCAGATTCTGCCGCCTGAGTTGTGCAGCGAATATGCCCATAAAGTCATCAATATTCATCACAGCTTCTTGCCGTCGTTCGTCGGTGCCAAGCCGTATCACCAGGCTTCGATGCGCGGTGTGAAGTTGATCGGCGCTACTTGCCACTATGTCACCGAAGAGCTGGACGCCGGTCCGATAATCGAGCAGGACGTGGTGCGCGTGAGTCACAGCGACAGCATTGAAGACATGGTGCGCTTCGGCCGTGATGTCGAGAAAATGGTGCTGGCCCGTGGTCTGCGTTATCACCTGGAAGACCGGTTGCTGGTGCATGGCAACAAAACCGTCGTGTTCTGATAGCTGTACGGTTGAAATTCGAAGGGCCTGGGCGTTCAATCGCTTCAGGCCCTTCGCCGTTTTTGCACTGAGAACATGACCATGGCCGATCCACTGGACAAAGCCACTTCCAAAGCACCCGCCACATTGGGTGAGGGCTGTTTGAGTCGCTATGACCCGGATGACCTGAGCCCCGAAGACGGCACGGAGTTTCCCGGTGCCGCCGAATTGTGGGAGCAGTTGCAGGACGATTCTGAGGATGAATCCGGGGACTCCTGAAAAAGATCTTTTAAGCCTGCTTGAACTTCATCAACTTCTTGAGCAACGGCCGCCCAAGCATCAGCAAAAACACCGGGCCACCGACCACCAGATAGAAGTAATAAGTCACTGTCCGCCAGATCAGAATCGCCGCCGCCGCGGTGGATTTCCCGACCATGGGCGCCAGCAGCGCCGCCGATGTCAGTTCCGCCGCCCCGGCACCGCCCGGCAACAGGCTGAACTGCCCGGCACTCAGCGACAGCATCTGGATCAGAAAACACCAGGCCCACTGCAAGTCCACGCCCAGCCCGCGCAATGCCAGATACAACACGCTATAGCGCAAGAGCCAATGCAGGCAGGTCAGTGCAAACACCGTGATCAATGTCTGAAAGGGCAACTTCAGTGTGTCAGTGAACGCCGCCAGGAAGTGCAGGAGCTTTCGCGCCCAGCGCATCCGGGTACTGCCTTTGACATTGAGACGAGCGAGCAACCGACCACTCAGACGAATCAGCGAGCGGTGGTAGCGAGCCGCTAATACGCAACTGAACAACCCGCCGAACATTGAGACGGCGCTGACGGTCAGCAGCCATTCCATGCGCTGACTGAGGTGCTGGAACAGTGCATAAATCAGAATCCCACTCAGCGCGCAGAGAAAAAACAGCAGGTCGCTCAACTGGTCCATGGCGAACACGGCGCTGCCCCTGGCCGGCCGCACGCCGTGACGTGCCAGCAACGCCATGATGGTCAACGGTCCGCCACTGCCGCCGGGGGTGGCGCAGTAGGCGAACTCGGCGGACATCACCACCCCGAGACTTTTGAAGCGACTGATCTTGTCGCGCTGATCCCCCAGCAGCAGGCGCAAGCGCTGGGTGTTGAGCATCCAGCAGAGCAGGATCATGCCGAACATGATCAACAGCCACGTCAATGGAAAGCTTTGCAACCGTGACCATGTCTCTCCGCCACCCAGCAACGACGGGATGAGCACCGCAGCGAGCAGGGCGACGACCAGCAGAATCCCGCGGCTCATGCGGCGCGACCGATGGGGTCGCGTTGCTGTGCCAGCCAGTTGGCCTTGGTCATTGGCACGCGGCCCTCATCGAGCAAGCGCTTGAGGGTTTGCAGCCAGTAGTGGCGCGAGAACTCATGGCGCATGTCCACGGGGTGCAGGCCGAGACGAATCACCGGAGCCTGGCGCCAGCGTTGTTCACGCTGATCGCTGACGATTTTCGACAGGCCTCGACGCCAGGCGCTGCGCGCGCTCCAGACCAGGCACGGGGCATCGATCGCGGTGAAATCCGGCAATCGATACAGATGCTGCGAGTCGCTGGTGTAGCGCAGCGGTACCTGACGCAAGGCTTGGCGGGTGCCTTCGCTCATTAGCCAGGCCGGAGCGACGAAACCTTCCAATGGCCAGTTGTAACGGTGGAACACCTCGATTCCGGCACGCAGGCGGGTGAGGGCGGCTTCCTGTGACAGGTCGTAGAATTCGCCTTCATGGGTGTAGATTCGGCGCATGAACCAGTCTCGGGGAGTGAGGGGGATCGGTCCTTCATCGCAATGAAAGTAACCGTGCAGTGCCAGTTCGTCGCCGCGAGCGACCCGGCGGGTCAGTAAACGTCGAAACGCCGGATAGGCATTCAGGTCGTTATGCTTGTGGAAATCCGGCACCACCAGCCAGGTGATCGGCACCTCACCCAGCGCGTCGACGGCTTCGACGAAGGCTTGGTATTCGGGCCAGGTTTGCGGCGCAACGTCGTGCAGCACCAGTAACAGGCTGGGCGCGTTCATGGGCTCAACCATTGGCGGTCAGTGGCCATTGAGTACCGAGTACGGCGTGATAGTGCCCCAGCAGGCTGTCGACCACGGTGTCCCAGGCGTAATGTTGCTCGACATGGCGGCGGGCTTGTTTGCCCTGCGCGGCGCTGCCCTGACTGAATAGTTCGCGCACAGCGTTGGCCATCGCGGCTGGATTGTTCGGCGCGCAAAGCAGGCCGCATTGATCGGTGACAATTTCCTGAAAAGACCCGGCCGCCACGGCCACCACCGGAATGCCGCAGGCCATGGCTTCGAGGACCACCAGGCCGAAGGTTTCCTGATCACCGGCATGCACCAGCGCATCGGCACTGGCCATCAAACGCGCGACTTGCGCCGCCGGGTAGAACTCATCGAGGACGGTGACATTGCGCGGTACCAGGGTCGGCATTGAGGAGCCCACCAGTAACAGGTGATAGCGACGACCCAGGCGTTTCATGCATTTGAGCAGCACCGGCAGGTTTTTTTCCTTTGATCCACGGCCGGCGAAGATCAGCAGGTGAGTGTTTTCATCGATGCCCAATTCGGCCCGCAAACCTGGATCCCGTGCACTGGGGTTGAACGTTTGCAGGTCGACGCCCAGCGGTTGTACAAAAACGTTCTTCACGCCCAACCCGATCAGTTTATCGGCCATGATTTGACTCGGCGCCAGAACCCGGTCGAAGTTGCCATAGAGTTTGCTGACATAAGCTTCGATATTGGGGGTAACCCAGTTACCCATGCGATTGCTGACCAGCAGCGGCAGGTCCGAATGATAAAAGCCGATCACCGGAACATCGAGTTGCCGCTTGGCGTCTAAAGCAGCCCAGGCAGTCAGATAGGGGTCGCCGACTTCAATCAGATCGGGTTGCAAACCCTGCAGAACATTGCGCCACGGCGCGAGACGGAGGGGGAAGCGATAACCCTTGCCAAAGGGCAAGGCAGGGGCCGGAACCGTGTAAACGCCATCCTGTTCACTCAAATGCGCCCCGGGGATCAGCAAGCTGTGACGAATGCCTGGCTTATTGCCCAGACGACGGTGCTTGGCATCCAGATAAGTGCGCACGCCACCGCTGGCAGGGGCGTAGAACATGGTTATGTCAGCGATATGCACGATGAACATCCCTCCGGGACCGTTGTTCTCCCTTTGGTTGACCTATATGAAGGATAGATGTTCGATTGGGGTTTTGCGGGTGGTGGGGCCGCAGCAAGTCGTGCGGTGTTTGGGCGGACGCTTTCGCGAGCAAGCCCCATCCCACAGGGGGCTGCGCCGAACTCGGACATTGGCAATAAAAAAAGGCGCGAACCTCACGGAACGCGCCTTTTTCAGTAGCGGAGTATCAGCTACCCAGTGCCTTCGACGCCAGCCAGAACAGGCCGGCCGACAGGGCCACGGTGGCTGGCAGGGTCAGGACCCAGGCCAGCAGGATGGTTCTGACGGTGCCGCCTTGCAGGCCGCTTTTGTTCGCGACCATCGTACCGGCCACGCCTGAAGACAGGACGTGTGTGGTGGAAACCGGCAGGCTGAAGATGTTGGCCATGCCGATCATGCACGCGGTGGTGATCTGCGCCGACATGCCTTGGGCGTAAGTCATGCCTTGCTTGCCGATTTTCTCGCCAATGGTCAGTACCACGCGTTTCCAACCGACCATGGTACCCAGGCCGAGGGCCAGGGCGACCGCCAGAATCACCCAGAACGGGGCGTATTCGGTGGTGGTGGTCAAGTCCTTGCGCAGCTTGTCCAGGTCAGCTTTTTCACGGGCAGCGAGGCCAGGCAACTTGCTGACTTTTTTCGCCGTGTCGTCCAGGCAGAGCAGGTAACGACGCACTTCGATGCGGCTTTCCGACGGCAGCGAGTGGTAGTCGGCTACACCCTTGAGGGTGTCGAGCAGGGCGGCGATGGTCGGTTCAGTCTGTTGCGGGTTGCAACGGAATTTCTCCGGCAGATCACCTTGTACGCTTTTGCCCAGGGCCAGGTATTCACCCAGCGTATCGGCATTGCGCTTGTAGAACTGGCTCAGGTGCAGGGTCGCATCGCGAGTACGTTCGATCTGGTAGGTGGTGCTGTTCAGGTCGAGAACGAACTGCGCCGGCACGATACCGATCAGTACCAACATGATCAGGCCGATACCTTTTTGGCCATCGTTCGAGCCGTGCACGAAGCTGACTGCCATCGCCGAAATCACCAGCACCAGACGGTTCCAGAACGGCGGGTGTTTCTTGTCGTCGATCTTGCGGCGCTGTTCCGGTGTCTTGTGCATCTTGGACAGCGGACGCCACCATTTAAGGCCGATCAGCACCAGGGCTGCGATCAGGAAACCAGCCATCGGCGAGAACACCAGGGACGCACCGATATCGATCGCCTTCTGCCAGTTCACGCCATCGGCCAACGGAATGTCGTTGATCAGGGCGTTGGCGAGGCCGACACCGAGGATCGAACCGATCAGCGTATGAGAGCTGGAGGCAGGGATACCGAAGTACCAGGTGCCCAGGTTCCAGGTGATGGCGGCGGCGAGCAACGAGAACACCATGGCCAGTCCGTGACCGGTGTTCACATTGATCAGCAGTTCTACCGGCAGCAAATGGACGATGGCATACGCCACGCCCACACCGCCCAGCAGCACGCCAAGGAAGTTGAACACACCGGAAAAGAACACCGCCAGATGAGGCGGCATGGCTTTGGTGTAGATAACAGTGGCCACCGCGTTTGCGGTGTCATGAAAGCCGTTGATGAACTCGAAGGCGAGGACAAAGGCCAGGGCGAGCAAGAGGCTCACAAGCACCCAAGCATCCAGTCCGCTGAATAAATCGATCATGAAGGTTTTCTGACCCGGTCGTAAGGGGGCGCGATTATGCCAGAAAAGACTGCTAATCGATGCACTAGCTGCTCATCGGTAACATTCTTCAACGAATTAATTTGTGGCAATCCCTCAGGCACCCGGGTTTTTCAGGGGTTTACAAGTCATTGAATTTACTTGGAAAGGCCGCAGCCACAAGGGTTTCTCCCGACAAGGCGAGAGGCTTGAACGCTTGTGTGAAATATCTGAGAAGAGGGCCGGACAGGAGCCATTTGCCTCATTCAATGGATGAGGGGGACCGCTGCCCGCTTGTAGCGGGCGCGAAAAGCATCATCCATACAACCCGCTTTTAACGGGTGCAGACGCAGGCTCTTGAAAGGATTCAAGCCGAGGCGGTCATGGCTCTTCGGCTTTGAGTTCCTTTTCCATCTTCTGCAATTCCTGGGAGAAGGCCTGGTCCTGAACGGTGGCGCGTTTACGCCAGGGTTTGCGTTCGGGTTCGGGCTGAGCGGCGTAGGTGGTGACTTCCCCGCCGTAAACTTCCTTGTAACGTTGTTCCTGGCGCTCAAGTTCCGCGCGCAGTTCGTCTTTCGTCACAGTGCTACCTGATTGAGTTGAGATTAATTCTGGTGAAACGCGCTGCATCGATTTATTGACCGCGCTCGTTGAAGGGACAATGCCTGACACGGCATCGTTCCCTCGGAGCAATCAATTCGTCCTTGTTGCAGGCGGCCACGGCACCAGAGAAAAACAGCTGACGTAGCATCAGTCTCCTGTTTCAGCGAGCGCGTTGGCGAAGCATATGAAATGAGCGTCAGGCGCTTGCTGCGGACAGCGGCAATGGATATTGCGCTGCCGGTTGGCGAAATCGGCACGTAAAAAACCGGTCGCCACTGAGATGTATTATAGCGGTCGATCCGAAGAACACTATCTCTTGAGAGTTAAAAGTAGTTCCTCGTGTGTGATTGTTTTGTTACTCGCAAACTTTTACCGGTAACTACGGTGCCGTGATGCCAGTTAAAGCGATGACTTTCTGGCGCCATTTAGCCGAACGAATAAGTACACCCATGCTTCTTTAAATCGTGACCGAAAATAACAATTGTATTGCATGGGGAGTAAAAGCGGTATGGCTCACCCTAAGCAACCATTGATTGCGATTATCGGCCCATGGTTCGATAATCGCCCAATCTTAGTGGCCGGTGGCTTGTGTGCCAGACCGGGAGCCGCTTGTAATAGTCGTTGATTCGTGTGGGAAACAACCTGATATGAACGATCAAATGCGCAATTCCTTCGCCTCAGTGGCTCCGCCGATCGTTGCCTCGCCCGCCAAGCGAATCCAGGCCCTGACCGGTGACCCGGATTTCATGACCTCCCTGGCCCGTGGTCTGGCGGTGGTGCAGGCGTTCCAGGAACGCAAGCGGCACCTGACCATTGCGCAGATCAGCCATCGCACGGAAATTCCCCGCGCCGCTGTGCGACGTTGCCTGCATACGCTGATCAAGCTCGGCTACGCCACCACCGACGGGCGCACCTATTCGCTGTTGCCCAAAGTACTGACCCTGGGCCATGCCTATTTGTCGTCGACGCCATTGGCGGTTTCTGCCCAGCCGTATCTGGACCGCATGAGCGAGCAACTGCATGAGGCCTGCAACATGGCCACGCTGGAAGGCGATGACATTTTGTACATTGCGCGCTCGGCGACCACCCAGCGGCTGATTTCCGTCGACCTCTCGGTGGGTGGGCGACTGCCGGCCTATTGCACCTCCATGGGCAGGATTCTTCTCGCCGCGCTGGACGACACGTCACTACGCGAATATCTCGACCATGCAGAGCTGCAAGCCAAGACCAGTCGCACCTTGCATACGCCCGAGGCATTGCTCGAATGCCTGCAAGAGGTACGGCAACAAGGCTGGTGCATCGTCGATCAGGAACTGGAGCAAGGCCTGCGCTCGATTGCCGTCCCGGTGTACGACGCTTCCGGGCAAGTGGTGGCGGCGTTAAACGTCAGCACCCATGCCGGCCGGGTCAGCCGCAGCGAGCTGGAACAGCGTTTCCTGCCCGGTCTGCTAAGCGCCAGTCGTGATCTGAGCGCGCAACTCTTTGCCTAAGCTGTTCGATAAACGCACAGAGTCGCGTTTATCGAATTGACGCTCTTTCCCTTGGATCATTAATGTCGCGGCAGCGTCATCCGGCACTGTTGGCCTTCCGTCAGGCGCCGGATCACGCCCCAATAATAATGAGAAGAGGCATTGTCATGCGCACGTTTCCCGACTGTCGCCGTTCCCACCGGTTTAGCTGCCGAAACCGGATCGCCTGATCCCGACCTCCTTTTCTTGTGACAGCGTCAGCCCCGGCTGGCACCTGTTCGACTGCGTTCTTTGCGTGGAATAAAAATAATGAACCAGCCTCAGTCTGCTGTAGGAAACTGCCTCGACGTGCAGTCCTTCATCAACGCTCAACCCATTTCGCGCTACCAATGGCGGGTGGTGATTCTATGTTTCCTGATTGTCTTCCTCGATGGCCTCGACACCGCAGCCATGGGGTTTATTGCGCCGGCACTGTCCCAGGACTGGGGCATTGATCGCGCCAGTCTCGGCCCGGTGATGAGCGCGGCGTTGATCGGCATGGTCTTCGGCGCCTTGGGTTCCGGCCCATTGGCTGACCGCTTCGGGCGAAAAGTCGTACTGGTGGGCGCGGTGTTGTTGTTCGGCGCTTTCAGCCTGGCCTCGGCCTACAGCACTAACGTTGATCAACTGCTGGTACTGCGTTTCCTCACCGGCCTGGGCCTGGGCGCCGGTATGCCGAACGCTACCACGCTGCTGTCCGAATACACCCCGGAGCGCAAGAAGTCCCTGCTGGTGACCAGCATGTTCTGCGGCTTCAACCTCGGCATGGCCGGTGGCGGGTTCATCTCGGCCAAACTGATACCGGCCTTCGGCTGGCACAGTCTGTTGCTGATCGGCGGGGTTCTGCCGCTGATCCTCGCCGTCGTCTTGCTGTTCTGGTTGCCGGAATCGGCGCGCTATCTGGTGGTGCGCAATCGCGGCACGGACAAAGTGTGCAAGGCCTTGGCGCCGATCGACCCGACGGTGGTGGCCCAGGCTTCGAGCTTCAGCGTGCCGGAACAGAAAACCGTGAAGGCGCGCAATGTGTTTGCGGTGATCTTCTCCGGCACTTACAGCACCGGCACGTTGTTGCTGTGGCTGACGTACTTCATGGGCCTGGTGATCGTTTACCTGCTGACCAGCTGGCTGCCGACGCTGATGCGTGATAGCGGAGCGAGCATGGAGCAGGCGGCATTCATTGGTGCGCTGTTCCAGTTCGGTGGGGTATTGAGCGCGGTGGGCGTGGGCTGGGCGATGGACCGGTTCAATCCGCACAAGGTCATCGGCATTTTCTACTTGTTCGCTGGGGTGTTTGCCTACGCGGTAGGGCAGAGCCTGGGCAACATCACATTGCTGGCGACCCTGGTGCTGGTGGCCGGGATGTGCGTCAACGGCGCGCAATCGGCGATGCCGTCGCTGGCGGCGCGGTTTTACCCGACTCAAGGGCGGGCGACCGGTGTGTCGTGGATGCTCGGGATTGGCCGCTTCGGCGCGATCCTCGGTGCGTGGATGGGCGCAACCTTGCTGGGCCTGGGCTGGAATTTCGAACAGGTGCTGACGGCGCTGGTGATTCCGGCTGCGTTGGCGACCACGGCGGTGGTGATCAAGGGCATGGTCAGCCATGCGGATGCGACCTGAGGACAGGTTTCAGATTCTTCAGCGAGTCTGATGGCCTCTTCGCGGGCAAGCCTCGCTCCTACAAGGATTGCGCATCAACCCGTAGGAGCGAGGCTTGCCCGCGAAGCTTTTCAGGATAGATAGCCAGACAACAATCTGTTCGATAAACGAACGCTCAGTCGATTATCGGATTGTTTGGGTTTTTCCAGGGGCTTAATCTTCAGTCATTCCGGCGCTGAACCTCGCGCCTTTTTCTACCACTGTCGGTTCATAACAAAACGGGAGCCTGCCCCATGGCTGAAATCCTTTCGCTGCATGACGCGGTAAAGCAGTTCGTCAACGACGGCGATACCGTCGCGCTCGAAGGCTTTACTCACCTGATTCCTACGGCGGCGGGTCACGAGATCATCCGTCAGGGCAAGAAAGATCTGACCCTGGTGCGGATGACGCCCGACTTGATCTACGACCAGTTGATCGGTGCCGGTTGTGCTCGCAAGCTGATTTTCTCCTGGGGCGGTAACCCAGGCGTGGGTTCGCTGCACCGTCTGCGTGACGCGGTCGAAAGGCAGTGGCCACATGCCCTGGAAATCGAAGAACACAGCCACGCCGACCTGGCCAATGCCTACGTCGCGGGCGCTTCGGGCTTACCGTTCGCGGTGCTGCGTGCCTACGCCGGTTCCGACCTGCCAAAGGTCAACCCGCTGATCAAGACCGTCACGTGCCCGTTCACCGGCGAAGTGCTGGCGGCGGTGCCATCGGTGCGCCCGGACATCACCGTGATTCACGCGCAGAAAGCCGACCGCAAAGGCAACGTGCTGCTCTGGGGCATTCTCGGCGTGCAGAAAGAAGCGGCGCTGGCCGCCAAGCGCTGCATTGTCACCGTCGAAGAAATCGTCGACGACCTCAATGCTCCGATGAACGCTTGCGTGCTGCCGACCTGGGCCTTGAGCGCGGTCTGCCATGTACCGGGTGGTGCGCATCCGTCCTACGCCCACGGTTACACCGAGCGTGACAACCGCTTCTATCAAGCCTGGGACCCGATTGCCCGCGACCGTGAAACCTTCACCGCGTGGATCAACGAGTACATCCACGGTTGCGCTGACTTCAGTGAGTTCCAGGCCAAGCTGGCCGCTGCTTCGGAGGCCAAGTAATGACTTACACCACCAATGAAATGATGACCGTCGCCGCCGCCCGCCGTCTGAAAAACGGTTCGGTATGCTTCGTCGGCATCGGCCTGCCGTCGAAAGCCGCCAACCTGGCACGTCTGACTTCCTCGCCAGACGTAGTCCTGATCTACGAATCGGGTCCGATCGGTGCCAAGCCGAGCGTATTGCCGCTGTCGATCGGTGACGGTGAGCTGGCGGAAACCGCCGACACCGTCGTCCCGACCGGTGAGATTTTTCGCTATTGGTTGCAGGGCGGGCGCATTGACGTCGGTTTTCTCGGCGCCGCGCAAGTCGACCGCTTCGGCAACATCAACACCACGGTGGTGGGCGACTACCATCAGCCGAAAGTTCGCCTGCCGGGTGCCGGTGGCGCGCCGGAGATCGCCGGTTCCGCCAAGAGCGTACTGATCATCCTCAAGCAATCGGCGCGCTCCTTTGTCGATAAACTCGACTTCATCACCTCGGTCGGCCATGGCGAGGGCGGTGATTCACGCAAGCGTCTCGGCCTGCCGGGCGCCGGTCCTGTCGGCATCATTACCGACCTGTGCATCATGGAGCCCGAAGCGAACACCCATGAATTCGTGGTGACTGCGCTGCACCCAGGCGTGACTCGCGAGCAAGTGATTGCCGCCACCGGTTGGGCGATTCGTTTTGCCGATCAGGTGGAAAACACCGCCGAGCCAACCGATGTCGAGCTGACCGCACTGCGCGATCTGGAAGCCCGCACCGCTGCGGCCCACGGCCAAGCACCCGGAGAAGCCTGATGCGTGACGTTTATATCTGTGACGCCATTCGCACCCCCATCGGCCGTTTCGGCGGCGGCCTGTCGACGGTTCGCGCCGATGACCTGGCCGCCGTGCCGATCAAGGCGCTGATGGCGCGCAACCCGTCGGTGGACTGGAGCGCGGTGGACGAAGTATTCCTCGGTTGCGCCAACCAGGCCGGCGAAGACAACCGTAACGTGGCACGCATGGCGTTGCTGCTGGCGGGGCTGCCGGAAACCATTCCCGGCGTTACCCTCAATCGTTTGTGCGCTTCGGGCATGGATGCGATCGGCACCGCGTTCCGGGCCATCGCCAGCGGCGAGATGGAGCTGGCGATTGCCGGCGGCGTCGAGTCGATGTCTCGCGCACCGTTCGTGATGGGCAAGGCTGATGCGGCGTTCTCGCGCAACATGAAGCTGGAAGACACCACCATCGGCTGGCGTTTCATCAACCCGTTGATGAAAGCCCAGTACGGTGTGGATGCGATGCCGCAGACCGCTGATAACGTGGCCGACGATTACCAGGTTTCCCGCGCCGATCAGGATGCGTTCGCCCTGCGCAGTCAGCAGCGCACGGCCGCCGCGCAGGCAGCAGGATTTTTCGCCGAAGAAATCGTCGAAGTGCGCATTGCCCACAAGAAGGGTGAAAGCGTTGTCACGCAGGACGAGCATCCTCGTGCTGATACGACACTGGAAACCCTGGCCAAACTCAAACCGGTCAACGGTCCGGACAAAACCGTTACCGCCGGCAACGCTTCTGGCGTGAACGACGGTGCGGCGGCGCTGATCCTGGCTTCGGCCGAAGCAGTGAAAAAACACGGTCTGACTGCCCGCGCGAAAGTGTTGGGCATGTCCAGCGCCGGCGTTGCACCGCGGGTGATGGGCATCGGCCCGGTGCCGGCGGTGCGTAAATTGACCGAGCGCCTGGGCCTGGCAGTCAGCGATTTCGACGTGATCGAACTCAACGAAGCCTTCGCCAGCCAGGGCTTGGCCGTGCTGCGTGAACTGGGCTTGGCGGATGACGCGGCTCAGGTCAACCCGAACGGTGGCGCCATTGCCTTGGGCCATCCGCTGGGCATGAGCGGTGCACGCTTGGTATTGACCGCGCTGCATCAGCTGGAAAAAACCGGTGGCAAGAAAGGTCTGGCGACCATGTGCGTCGGTGTCGGCCAGGGGCTGGCCTTGGCGATCGAACGGGTCTGACACGCTTGGCTGCGAATAAAGCGTCGACTAATAAGAACAGAGGAAAGCGTAATGACTGACAAGCCTGGTTACCGTCGCCCGCAGGCGGGCACTCAGCCGGAATACCTGCACCCTCCTTATCAATCCACCAACCTTCGCTCGCCGTCCAAGCCGTTGGTGTTTTTGCCTCATTCGCTGTCGGAAATCACCGGGCCGACCATCGGCGCCGAGCGCATCGAGGAGCAGGACAACGACCTGACCGCGCAGCACGAGGGCGAACCGCTGGGTGAACGGATCATCATTCATGGCCGTGTGCTGGATGAAAACGGTCTGCCAGTGCCGGGGATTCTGGTGGAGATCTGGCAGGCTAACGCCGCCGGTCGCTACAACCATGCGCGCGACCTGCACGACGCGCCGCTGGACCCGAACTTCACCGGCACCGGCCGCACCGTGACCGACGCCGATGGCTGGTATCAGTTCCAGACCATCAAGCCTGGTGCCTATCCGTGGGGTAACCATCACAACGCCTGGCGCCCGGCGCACATCCATTTCTCACTGTTCGGGCCGAGCATCCTGACGCGTCTGGTGACCCAGATGTATTTCCCGGGCGACCCGTTGCTGGCCTACGACCCGATCTACAACTGCGTGCCGGATACCAGCGCCAAAGAGCGCCTGATCGCCAGTTTCGACCTGGAAAAAACCATCCCTTCCTACGCCCTCGGTTATCGCTGGGACATCGTCTTGCGCGGCCGCGATGCCACGCCGATGGAGAAATAAGATGACGCTGAACGCGACCACGTCCCACACCGTCGGGCCGTATTACCACATCGGCCTGACCTGGCTGAACCGTGAAGACCTGACCGTTGCACAGACCCTCGGCGAGCGCGTGGCGATCACCGGGCAAGTCGTCGATGGCAACGGCGACTTCGTCAACGACGCGATGCTCGAAGTCTGGCAGGCCAACGCTGCCGGCAAGTACGACCACCCCGAAGACGATCAGGACAAACCCCTGGACCCGAACTTCGAAGGGTTTGGCCGGGTGCCGGTGGATGCAGAAGGGCGCTTCCGGTTTACCACGATCAAACCGGGCACAGTGGAAGGCCTGAAGGGCACGACCCAGGCGCCGCATTTGGTGGTGCTGGTGTTTGCTCGCGGGTTGGTGAAGCACTTGCTGACGCGGATTTACTTCGATGGCGAACCGGCGAATGTGGCGGATCCGCTGCTGGAATGCGTGCCTGCTGAACGCCGTAGTACCTTGCTGGCGAAGCAGGACGCTGCGGGTGTTTATCAGTGGAATGTGATTTTGCAGGGGACGGATGCGGAGACGGTGTTTTTTGATTATTGATTGAGCGCCGCAAGACCTGTGGGAGCGGGCTTGCTCGCGATGACTGAGTCACATCCAGCATCAATGGTGACTGACCCAACGCTATCGCGGGCAAGCCCGCTCCCACAGGGATTCGTGTCGCTAATGCATTTGCGGAACGGGATTGTTGCAAAGTGTGTCTAGACTCTCACGGTCCCCAAAAGAGTGAAGAACGATGACAACCCTCACAGCTCTCTACACCAGTGAAGAACGCAACAAAAGGATCTTTGCGATTGTCGGCGCCTCGTCCGGCAACCTGGTTGAATGGTTCGACTTTTACGTCTACGCCTTCTGCGCAATCTATTTCGCCCCGGCGTTTTTCCCGTCCGACAACCCCACGGTGCAGCTGGTAAACACGGCGGGCGTATTCGCTGCCGGGTTTCTGATGCGGCCTATCGGTGGCTGGATCTTCGGTCGGGTGGCGGACAAACACGGGCGCAAGAATTCGATGTTGATCTCGATTCTGATGATGTGCTTCGGTTCGTTGCTCATCGCCTGCCTGCCGACCTACAACAGCATCGGGGTCTGGGCGCCGATCATGCTGTTGTTCGCGCGCTTGCTGCAGGGCTTGTCGGTGGGCGGTGAGTACGGCACCACCGCGACCTACATGAGTGAAGTCGCCCTCAAGGGCCAGCGCGGTTTCTTTGCCTCATTCCAGTATGTGACGTTGATTGGCGGGCAGTTGCTGGCGGTGTCGCTGGTAGTGATCCTGCAGCAGTTTCTCAGCGAGGATGAATTGCGTGCCTATGGCTGGCGAATTCCGTTCGTGGTCGGTGCGGCTGCGGCATTGATTTCGTTGTTCCTGCGTCGTGCGCTCAAGGAAACCACCAGCAAGGAAATGCGCGAAAACAAGGACGCCGGTAGCATCCGTGCGCTGTTCCGCGATCACAAGGCTGCGTTCATCACCGTGCTGGGTTACACCGCCGGCGGTTCGCTGATTTTCTACACCTTTACCACGTATATGCAGAAGTACCTGGTGAATACCGCCGGCATGCACGCCAAGACCGCGAGCTACATCATGACCGGCGCGCTGTTCCTTTATATGTGCATGCAACCGTTCTTCGGCATGCTCGCCGACAAGATCGGCCGGCGTAATTCGATGCTGTGGTTCGGCGCCCTCGGGACGTTGTGCACCGTACCGATCCTGTTGAGCCTGAAAAGTGTCAGCAGCCCGTTCCTGGCCTTTGTCCTGATTACCCTGGCGCTGGCGATCGTGAGTTTCTACACCTCGATCAGCGGTCTGGTGAAAGCCGAAATGTTCCCGCCAGAGGTACGCGCCTTGGGCGTCGGCCTGGCGTATGCGGTGGCCAATGCAATCTTCGGCGGTTCGGCGGAGTATGTGGCGCTGAGCCTTAAAGCCGGCGGCATGGAAAACTCGTTCTACTGGTACGTGACGGTGATGATGGCGGTCGCGTTCCTGTTCAGCCTGCGTCTGCCGAAACAGGCGAAGTATTTGCAAAACGACCTTTGATCTTTACGCGGGGGCCTGACCGGCCCTCGCCTGCAAGGACTGTTTATGAATCAGCGACCGGGCAATCAATTGTTCGATGCCTATTTCACGGCACGCGACATGCGTGAGGTGTTCTGCGATCAGGGCCGGGTTCAGGCCATGCTTGATTTCGAAGCGGCCCTGGCCCGGGCCGAGGCACGGGTTGGGCTGATTCCGCAGACGCCTGTCGCGTCTATCGAAGCGGCATGTCGGGCGGAGCATTACGACTTCGCCGCGCTTGGTGAGGCCATTGCCACGGCGGGGAATTCGGCGATTCCACTGGTCAAGGCGTTGGGCAAGCAGATCGCCAAGAACGATGCCGAAGCCGAGCGTTACGTGCATCTGGGCGCGACCAGCCAGGATGTAATGGACACTGGCCTGGTGCTGCAACTGCGCCGCGCGCTGGAATTGATCGAAGCCGATCTGATGCAGCTGGGGGAAACCCTCGCGACCCAGGCCTGGCGTTACGTCGCCACGCCAATGGCCGGGCGCACCTGGTTGCAACACGCGACGCCCGTAACCCTCGGCATGAAGATCGCCGGTTGGCTGGGGGCGGTGACGCGCAGCCGTCAGCGTCTGCTGGAACTCAAACCGCGTCTGTTGGTGCTGCAATTCGGCGGCGCCTCCGGCACCCTCGCGGCCCTCGGCGAGCAGGCGATGCCGATTGCCGAAGCCTTGGCCGCGGAACTGCAACTGACCTTGCCGGATCAACCCTGGCACACCCAGCGTGATCGTCTGGTGGAGTTCGGCGCGGTGCTTGGATTGATCGCCGGTAGCCTCGGCAAACTCGGCCGCGACATCAGCCTGTTGATGCAGACCGAAGCTGGCGAAGTGTTTGAACCGTCGGCGCCGGGCAAGGGCGGTTCTTCGACCATGCCGCACAAGCGCAATCCGGTGGGCGCAGCGGTGCTGATTGGCGCGGCGACGCGGGTGCCGGGGTTGCTCTCGACCTTGTTCAGCGCGATGCCGCAGGAACATGAACGCAGCCTGGGCCTGTGGCATGCCGAATGGGAAACCCTGCCGGAGATCTGCTGTTTGGTGTCAGGCAGCTTGCAGCAAGCGCTGTTGGTGGCCGACGGACTGGAAGTGGATGCCGACCGAATGACGCGCAACCTCGACCTGACCCAGGGTCTGGTGCTGGCCGAAGCCGTGAGCATCGTGCTGGCGCAACGGGTCGGTCGCGACACCGCGCACCATCTGCTGGAGCAATGCTGCAAGCGCGCAGTGGCCGAGCAACGTCATCTGCGCGCGGTACTCGGTGACGAGCCGCAGGTGACTGCCGAGCTGTCGGACGCTGAACTCGATCGTCTGCTGGACCCCGCCCATTACCTCGGTCAGGCCCATACCTGGGTCGAGCGAGCAGTGGCTGAACATTTTGCGTTGATTGCCTGAAGGAGACTGCTGTGGCATTTGTACAACTCGCCGAGGGCGAACTGCACTACCAAATTCAAGGGCCGCAACTCAATGGACCGACGGATGCGCCGGTGCTGGTGCTGTCCAACTCACTGGGCACCGACCTGCACATGTGGGACGCGCAGATCCCGGCGTTCACCGAGCATTTTCGCGTGCTGCGTTTCGATACCCGTGGTCACGGCCAATCGTTGGTGACGCCGGGGCCATACAGCATCGAGCAACTGGGCCGCGACGTGCTGGCGCTGCTGGATGCCTTGCACATCGAACGCGCGCATTTCTGTGGTTTGTCCATGGGCGGGTTGATCGGCCAGTGGCTGGGGATCAATGCCAGTCAGCGACTGAACAAACTGATTGTGTGCAACACCGCGGCGAAAATCGGCGATCCGTCGGTGTGGAATCCACGGATCGAAACTGTACTGCGTGACGGCACGGCGGCTATGGTTGCCCTGCGCGATGCGTCGATTGCGCGCTGGTTCACCACGGATTTTGCCGAGGCCAATCCGGCGGCGGCGAAGCAGATTACCGACATGCTCGCGGCCACGTCGCCTGAAGGTTACGCGGCCAATTGCGCGGCGGTGCGCGATGCCGATTTCCGTGATCAGCTGTCGTCGATTCAGGTGCCGTTGCTGGTGATTTCCGGCAGCGAAGATGCGGTGACGCCGCCGTCCGGCGGGCATTTCATTCAGGCGCACGTGCGTGGCGCCGAGTATGCGGAGTTCTACGCCGCGCACCTGTCCAACGTCCAGGCCGGCGCTGCGTTCAGCGACCGAGTACTGGCGTTTTTGTCAGCTCATTGAGGGGATTGTTGTGGACGAGAAACAACGTTACGACGAGGGCCTGAACGTCCGTCGCGCAGTACTTGGCGACGCCCATGTCGACCGCAGCCTGAACGCGCTGACCGAGTTCAACTCGGAGTTCCAGGAGATGATCACCCGCCACGCCTGGGGCGACATCTGGACCCGCCCGGGCCTGCCGCGCCACACCCGCAGCCTGATCACCATCGCCATGCTGATCGGTATGAACCGCAACGAAGAACTCAAACTGCACCTGCGCGCCGCCGCCAACAACGGCGTGACCCGTGGCGAGATCAAGGAAGTGATCATGCAGAGTGCGATCTACTGTGGCATCCCGGCGGCCAATGCGACCTTCCACCTGGCCGAGTCGGTGTGGGATGAGTTGGGGGTTGAATCGAGGGAGTGATTCGCGAAAGTTGTATTGCCTGAGCGGACGCCTTCGCGGGCAAGCCTCGCTCCCACAGGTGTGTGGTGTGACGCTAATTTTGTGTTCACCGAGGATTCCTGTGGGAGCCGGGCTTGCCCGCGATGGCGGCAGTACATTCAATATGGATGTGTCTGAAAGATTGCCATCGCGAGCAGGCTCGCTCCCACAGGTGTGTGGTGTGACGCTAATTTTGTGTTCACCGAGGATTCCTGTGGGAGCCGGGCTTGCCCGCGATGGCGGCAGTACATTCAATATGGATGTGACTGAAAGATTGCTATCGCGGGCAAGCCCTCTCCCACAGGTGTGCGGCGTGACCGCAAGCTTTGTGTTCGCCGAAGCTCTCTGTGGGAGCCGGGCTTGCCCGCGATGGCGGCAGTACATTCAATATGGATGTGACTGAAAAATTGCTATCGCGGGCAAGCCCTCTCCCACAGGTGTGCGGCGTGACCGCAAGTTTTGTGTTCACCGAAGCTCTCTGTGGGAGCCGGGCTTGCCCGCGATGGCGGCAGTACATTCAATATGGATGTGTCTGAACGATTGCCATCGCGGGCAAGCCCGCTCCCACAGGTGTGTGGTGTGACGCTAATTTTGTGTTCACCGAGGATTCCTGTGGGAGCCGGGCTTGCCCGCGATGGCGGCAGTACATTCAATATGGATGTGACTGAAAGTTTGCCTTCGCGAGCAGGCTCGCTCCCACAGGTGTGCGGCGTGACCGCAAGTTTTGTGTTCACCGAGGATTCCTGTGGGAGCCGGGCTTGCCCGCGATGGCGGCAGTACATTCAATATGGATGTGACTGAAAGTTTGCTATCGCGGGCAAGCCCTCTCCCACAGGTGTGCGGCGTGACCGCAAGCTTTGTGTTCGCCGAAGCTCTCTGTGGGAGCCGGGCTTGCCCGCGATGGCGGCAGTACATTCATATGGATGTGACTGAAAAATTGCTATCGCGGGCAAGCCCTCTCCCACAGGTGTGCGGCGTGACCGCAAGTTTTGTGTTCGCCGAGGATTCCTGTGGGAGCGAGCCTGCTCGCGATGGCGGTAGTGGGTTTTACAACAAACTGATCGGATAGCTGACGATCAAGCGGTTCTCGTCGAACTCGTTGTTGCTGAAGTCGCGGCGGATGGTCGAGTTGCGCCATCTGACATTGAGATCCTTGAGCGTGCCGCTCTGCACGGTGTAACCCAGTTCGCTTTCGCGGCCCCATTCCTTGCCATCGCTGGTGGTGGCGGTGTGTACGTTGTCGCCGCTGATGTAGCGGTTCATCAACGTCAGGCCCGGCACGCCAAGGGCGGCGAAGTTGTAGTCGTGGCGCAATTGCCAGGATTTTTCCTTCGCGTTGTCATAGCTGGCGTTGTAGCTGTCGTTGGCCAAGGTGCCGCCGCTGGTGCCGTTGACCCGCATCCAGGCACTGTCACCGGTGAGTTTTTGCAGGCCGACGTAGAAGGTGTTGCCGCCGTATTTGGCCGAGAACAGGCCCGACCAAGTCTTGTTGTCCAGCTCGCCGGCCCGGGCACTGCCGTCATCCTTGCCGTAGAAGAACCCCAAATTGGCGCCGAATGTCCAGTCGCCCAGCGGTTGGGTGTGGATCAGGTTGACGTATTGCTGGCTGTAGATGTCCTTGAGTTCAGCGTTCCACAGGCCGATCTGAGTGCGTTTGCCGTTGAAGGCATATTCACCGCCCTGGAAGTTGAAGCGGTCTGAGGTGAACGCGGCTTTGCCGGTCATCGACATGTCATTCATGCTGCTGTCATCGCGCGGGCTGTTGGCGCGGAACTGGCCGCCGTAGAGTGTCAGGCCGTCGATTTCCTTCGAGGTGATCTGGCCGCCACGAAAGGTTTGCGGCAGCGAGCGACCATCGTCCGAACGCAGGATCGGCAGCACCGGCATCCATTCGCCGACCTTCACTTCGGTCTGGGACAGCTTGGCCTTGAACGCCACATTGGTCCGACCGAAGTTATCCGCCGGGCGACCATCGTGATCCAGCGGCAACAACTGCGTACCGCCGGTGCCTTTGCCGCCGTCGAGCTTGACCGAATACAAACCCAGCACGTCCATGCCGAACCCGACGGTGCCTTGGGTGAACCCGGACTTGGCGTCGAGGATGAAACTTTGCGTCCACTCTTCAGCCTTGCCCTGGGTTTTGGTCGGGTTGGTGAAGTTACGGTTGATGTAGAAGTTGCGCAGGTTCAGGTTGACTTTGGCGCCTTCGACAAAACCGGCTTCCTCGGCCATGGCGGGCAGGGCCGCGCCGGTCAGTGCGATGGCGATCAGGCCGGGAAAGAAATACTGCGCGGTGGAGGAGGTCATGGGCTCGGGTCTCTCTAATTATCAGGGATGAAGCAGTACGCAGCCGCAACCAGAGGTCGCAGACAAAAAATCGGAATCGGATAAACGAGCGGGGCTCAGCCAGAGCGGGTGGGGCGCGTAGTCATGGTGTCGGACCTGTTGTTATTGGTTTATGCAGGTGCGGGCAATGGTGCGAGGGATGGGCGGGGCGATTCAATTGGCTGAACGGGGTTTTGGGCGATTAACGAACACTTATCGATGCCTGTCGGGTCATGGAGGCACCAGGCATTCTTAATCAAATCCCATGGTTATCCGGGTCAATAATGGTTGTCTTGTTTTGTGTTCTATTAATGGCGTTTTGTTGATGTTAGGTGGAAGTGCTTATTGCTTTAGTTGTAAGAGGTTTCTTACAGTGTTTGCTGTGATTAATAGGTATATCGATAATCGCCAGTTAAACTTAAAAATTGGTATTGTTGCTTATCGTGAAAAGATTTAAAGAGAGGGGTGGTGTGGCTGGCAAAGAAAAGAGGCCTTGCTATATTCAAATCTCTCAGGGCGGGCAAGGGAAATTTTATGCATCGTCAGGAGTACATTTTTGTCATGCCGAAATAACAAGGAGAAACACCATGCCCTCAAGAGTTAATCAGGAGCGTCTCGCTACGGTCGTAGGTCGCGCCCTTATCGATAAAGACTTTGCCGCAAAACTGCATGCAGATGCCGAGGCTGCTGCAAAAGGAATTGGTGTGCACTTAAGTGCTACTGAACTTACTGCCGTCAAAAATATTGATACTGTAAAGCTGGGGACTGCCGGCGCGGGTATTCGCGACAAACTTGGAACTGCTGCGATATTTGACCAGCAGCAACAGATACAAGCACGAATGGATTAAAAGTCCTGATGCCGTTTGGCGTGCCACGCAAAGCCGGTCGATTTGCGCGGTACGCCAAATGGCTCGATTCAATACCAGGACGCAAAGTGGTCGAACAGGGAGTGAATGGCCCATGCCTGTCACCTTGGCTCCAATGGACAATGCGGACTACGTGACTTTCGCCGAAAGAGCCGTTACCGAATATGGCCAAGGCATGGTCGCCTCGGGTGAATGGGACCAGGAAGAGGCATCACAAAAGTCCAGGAACGTCTTCGAGCAGTTGTTGCCGCAAGGGCGACTGTCTGAAAACAATCAACTCTGGGTGATCAAGGACAAGGATCGGCGCGTCGGTGAATTATGGATCACCCAACGACACGCCGGTAACCGGCCGATCGCTTTTATTCTGGATATATACATTGAGCCCGGTGAGCGCCGTCAGGGATATGCCAGGCAATCAATGCTGGCCGTCGAGTCATGGGCGCGCCAGGCCGGGTGCGAGGAAGTGCGGTTGCATGTCTTTGGTCGCAACGATGCGGCTCGTCGTCTTTATGAACAACTCGGTTATGACATCGCCAGTCTGACGATGGCAAAGTCGTTGCCGCCTGCCTAAGGGAAGGTTGAAAAAATGGATATAGGGAACCGTGGGCAACGTGAGCTATCCGTCGAGGATTTATTCCAGGGCACGACATTTCTCCCGGATACGGAGCCTTCACGATTTGAAGTGTTGCAGCAGCGTGTCAGTCGAAATCGCTATACAACCTTTACGGTGCTGTATGCCGAACTTTTTAAACTGTTTCCCGATGCACCGCATCTGGCGGAATTTTTTGAGCAGGCGGTGAACCTTATATTGCTCCCGCCCCCGGAGCAGCATTCAATTATCAATGACCCGGTGTTTCAAGTGTGGAGTGCGTTGGTGTTTAAATATGCCAACCTGGTATTGACCAAAAAAGCTGAAGAGACGGCCGAGTTGGAAAAGTTTCTGGTCGAGTTTCCCGATGTGCTGGCGCGGGTGAAAGCAAAGGACAAATCTCGCTCGGCCTATGATTGCCCGCCAGTGTATCGATTCGATGCCGACCCGCTGATCATGCTGGCGACCCCGCCCAGTTACGAGTTTCCGGAAGATGAAGTGACCCGCAAAAAGTTGGAGCGCAGTGGCTACTCCGTGCATTTCTTTGGTGATGTCGTGAATATTGCCTTGTTGCGGATAGAACACACCTGGCCCGCCTGCCATGAGCAGTTTAAAAAACTGGTCAAGTCCATCTGTTATCTGCCGGATGCTTCATTCCGAAGTTGTTCGGCGTCCCGTTATACCGGGGTCATCCTGCTATCGAGCCGGGACGATTCGATACTCGACCTTGAAGAGTCCTTGGTGCATGAGGCCACTCATCAATTGCTCTACAACATTGTCGAGGTGTGCCCGGTCGTCAACGAAGAAGCCTCGCAGGAGGCGACGTTCACCTTGCCGTGGTCGGGGCAGAAACGTGATGTGTATGGCTATTTTCATGCGTTTTACGTATACGTCGCATTGGTCAAATACCTGGAGCGGGTCCGCTCGCGTTCGTCCCATGAACTGCAGCGGGCGCAAAAGCGGCTGGCGTTCATTCTGCAGGGCTTGGTCCGGGCCCTGCCGGATTTGGAAGCCAGTAGCGATTTCACCCCTCAGGGACGCCAGCTTCTGGAAAACCTGGCCCAGGAAGTCAGGGCGCTGGAGATCCATCATGCCGGGTTGTTGGCGAAAACGGCGACTGTGCCTGAACGCGCGCTGGGTGCGACTGCTTAAGCCCGGGAGGCGATCATGGCGATGTTCGATGCTTCGCAATTTCCCGAGGCAGGGGTAGGGCTGGAGTACCACTTGCCGCGACGCGGTTCTCAGGATGGCGGGTTAGAGGACGGGCTTGATCCGACCGTCGAACGGATTCTCGCTGAGGGCTTGCCGCATTTCGATTACGTCGAGTTTCAGCCGACGCACTGCATCCTGGAGCCACGCTTGCTCGACATCGGTGCTCAAACACCGAGCTTGCTGCATTCGTCCAGCTTGTCCCTGGGCAGCGTGGGGATCGCGATGGATCGCGAGTTCCTGCACATGACGCGGCGCCTGTGCGATAAAACCCGCTCGCCGTGGCTGGCCGAGCATATTTCCTGGTCGCGGTTCCACGGTGGCGACACTCAGCACTTCATTTTGCCGACCCTGGCCCAGGACGTGGCTGACACGGTAGTAGCCAATGCCATTGAATTGCAGGAGCTCACGGCAACGCTGCTGGTGCTTGAAAACGCGCCGCGGTTGTTTTCATTGCGCGACGCACAAGAGCAGCCCGAAGGTGAGTTCATCTCCCGTGTGGTGGAGCGCAGCGGCTCGGGCTTTCTGCTGGATCTCGACAGCGCGATCGCGACTGCCAGAACCCAGGGTTACGACCTGGACGACTATTTGCGCTCGTTGCCGCTGGACCGGCTTATAGAAATACACACCGGCCATCCGCGGCGTGATTGGGACATCTTGCGTCAGTTGTTTGCGTCATCCCCGGTGAAAGCGATCACTCTGGAGTGGGATATTTCCCGCAAAACCGATGACGCGGAACTGCTGATCTTGATCAAAGCCATCAAGGCCTTGAGACCCAAGGCTTTGTTCTGGCAAGGGCGCGACCAACAAGGCGCGCAAGAGACGCCGGCGGAGGGCGCGCAGACCCTGTTGAAACTGAGGGAAAGCACTTGGCTCAGCGTCGGCCCGGCGTCGTTTTTTATCCGGGATCGGCAACAGGACCTGAGTCTGGAGTTTGGTGTGGCGTTCTTGCCGTTACTGCGCCACTTCCTGAGCCCGCAGACGCTGGAGAGTGCCTTGTTGTTGCCGGGTGTTTTGCAGAGTCCCGCACAGGACGACAACCTGGCGTTCCTGAGGACGCTGGTCAGCCACGGTATTTTGCTGCCTGTCGCGAATCAATCGCAGACTGCCCCGTCCCTCAATCTTTGGACCCGCTGGGACGCGGCGCTGGAGTTTTACCTGAGCACCCGGACTGGCTCGCATACGCCCTACATCAGCGTTACCGAGCTGGAAACGGAGCTTGAGCAAAAGGCCTCGGCGCGACGCCAGCCCTCGGCATTCAAGGACTATTGGTCCCATCCGTTTATTGCCCTGGAAAACCCGCTACTGACTTCCTGCGCGATCGCTCAGCCGACGTTGCTGGACTCGCTGAGCAATCGCCGCACGTCACGAACCCTCAGTGACCAGCCGTTGAGTTCGGCGCAGCTGTCTCTGTTGCTCTACTACACCTGGGGCGCGACCGTCATGGAGCCGAACCACATGGGAGACTATTTTCTGAAGAAAACTTCGCCGGCCGGCGGTTCGCTGCAGAGTACTGAGGTGTATGCGGTGTTGATGAATGTGCAAGGTTTCGAGCGGGGCCTTTACCACTATTCGGTACGCCGTCACGGGCTTGAGTTGTTATCCCTGGAAGATCCGCGAGCCTGGATCAGCGAGGCCTGTGGCGGGCAACCGTGGATCAGGGACGCGGCGGCGGTGTTTGTTTCCACGGCGCGAGTCGAGCGGATGGCCTGGAAGTACGAATTCAGCCGCGCACTGCGGGTGGCGCTGATGGATGCCGGGCATCTGAGCCAGACCTTTTCACTGCTGGCCACCGCCCTGGAGCTGGGCTGTTTCACCACGGCGGCGTTACGCGACGAAATGTTCGAAAACCGCTTGGGACTCGATTATCTGGAGGAACCGGTGTTTCTGGTCAATGGTGTTGGCGGGTGAAATCTGTGGGAGCGTGGCTTGCTCGCGAAGAGCGATGACGCGTAACACCTGAAAAAACGCGGTGCATTCTTCGCGGGCAATGCATTGTCTTTTTCGTGCTCAACAAAAAGCCCACCAATCGGTGGGCTTCGTGTTTTTACCGCGCTATCAGAACAACTTCATCTTCGGCGCTTCTTCTTTCAACGGCTCGTTCTTCGCCGTCTGTTCATTCCAGCCACCACCCAACGCCTTGTACAGGTTGACCGCACTGGTCAGCTGCGCCAGGCGATCGGTGATCAGCGCTTGTTGGGCGCTGAACAACTGGCGCTGGGCGTCGAGGAAGGTCAGGTTGCTGTCGACACCAATGCGGTAGCGACGCTCGGCCAGACGGTAGTAGTCCTGGTTGGCGCTGACGAAATCACGCTGAGCCTGCAACTGCTCGGTGTAGGTCTGGCGTGCGGCCAGGCCATCGGCGACTTCCTGGAAGGCCGTTTGAATGGACTTCTCGTAGTTCGCCACGCCGATGTCTTTCTGGATCTTGGAGTAATCCAGACTGGCGCGCAGGCTGCCGGCGTTGAAGATCGGCAGGTTGATCTGCGGCTGGAACAACCAGGTGCCCGAACCGCCCTTGAACAGACCGGACAGGTCCGGGCTCAGGGAGCCGGCATTGGCGGTCAGGCTGATGCTCGGGAAGAACGCAGCCCGTGCCGCGCCGATGTTGGCGTTGGCAGCTTTGAGGTTGTACTCGGCCTGAAGGATGTCCGGACGGCGTTGCAGCAAGTCCGACGGCAGACCGGCCGGCACTTCGCTCAGCAGGTCGTCCGACAGTGGCTTGGCCGCTTGCAGATTGGCCGGGATACCGGTGCCGAGCAGTAACACCAGGCTGTTTTCATCCTGAGCGACCTGACGGGTGTATTTGGCCTGTTGTGCGCGGGCGTTTTCCACCGAGGTACGCGACTGGGCCAGATCCAGCGCCGAGGCTACGCCCACTTCGTTGCTGCGCGAGGTGAGCTTGTAGCTCTCCTCGAACGCACCGAGGGTTTCCTGGGTCAGTTTCAACAGCTCTTTGTCAGCCTGCCAGGTCAGGTAGGCATTGGCCACACTGGCCACCAGGCTGATCTGCGTGCTGCGGCGTGCTTCTTCTGTGGCGAAGTACTTCTGCAAGGCTTCTTCGCTCAGGCTGCGAACCCGACCGAACAGGTCGAGTTCATAGGCGCTGATGCCGACGGTGGCCGAGTAGGAACTGCTGATGGCCGCTTCACCGGTTTGCGAGGCCCGTGCCGGGACTCGCTGACGGCTGCCGCTGCCGGTGGCCGAAACGGCCGGGAACAGATCGGCACGCTGAATGCGGTACTGAGCCGCATAAGCATCGATGTTCAGCGCCGCGACGCGCAGGTCACGGTTGTTCTCCAGCGCGGTTTGAATCAGCTGTTGCAGCGCCGGGTCGTGGAAAAACTGCTTCCAGCCTTGTTCGGCGGCGGCCTGGTTAGGCGCCTGGGCCGGCGAATACGCCGGGCCTTGTGGGTATTGGCCCGCCACCGGTGCTTCAGGCTGCTGATAATCGGGTATCAGCGAGCAGCCGCTCAGCACGAAGGCGGCGACTGCGATGGAGAGTAGCGACTTGCTCATTAGCCAGCCTCTTTAGAAGGTTCAATAGCGTCATCATCTTGGTCTGCGATTTTGCGCTGACCCATGGACGACACGGTGACAAAGAACAATGGGACCCAGAAGATCGCCAGCACAGTGGCTGTGATCATACCGCCAATCACCCCGGTACCGATCGCATGTTGGCTACCCGAACCTGCGCCGGTGGAAATGGCCAGTGGAACCACACCGAGCACGAACGCGAGCGAGGTCATGATGATCGGTCGCAGACGCATCCGGCAGGCTTCGATCGCGGCATCGCGCAGGCTACGTCCTTGCTCATGCAGTTCCTTGGCGAACTCGACGATCAGAATGGCGTTTTTCGCCGCCAGACCAATCGTGGTCAACAGCCCCACCTGGAAGTACACGTCGTTGGACAGGCCACGCAGGCTGGTCGCCATCAGAGCACCAATGATCCCCAGCGGCACTACCAACATGACCGCGATCGGGATCGACCAGCTTTCATACAACGCCGCCAGACACAGGAACACCATCAGCAGCGACAAGGCGTACAACGCTGGCGCTTGCGAGCCGGACAGACGTTCTTCGTACGACAGGCCAGTCCAGGAAATACCGACACCGGCCGGCAGTTTCTTGGCCAGGGCTTCGACTTCGGCCATCGCTTCACCGGTGGAATACCCAGGAGCCGGGGCACCGAGAATTTCCATCGCTTCTACGCCGTTGTAACGCGACAGCTTCGGCGCACCGTAAATCCACTCACCCTTGGCGAACGCCGAGAACGGAACCATGGTGCCGGCGCTGTTGCGCACGTACCACTTCTTGACGTCTTCAGGGCTCATGCGTGCACCCGGCTGGCCTTGCACGTAAACCTTCTTCACCCGACCGCGGTCGATGAAGTCGTTCACATAGCTACTGCCCAAGGCAATCGACAGGGTGTTGTTGATGTCGGTGAGGGTCACGCCCAGGGCGCTGGCCTTCTCATCGTCGATTTCCAGTTGGTATTGCGGCTCGTCGTTCAAGCCGTTCGGACGGACTTGCGACAAGACCTTGCTTTGCGCCGCCATGCCGAGGAACTGGTTACGTGCCGCCATCAGCTTCTCGTGACCGATACCGGCGCGGTCCTGAAGGAACACGTCGAAACCGGTGGCGTTACCCAGTTCCAGTACCGCCGGTGGCGCGAAGGCAAACACCATGGCGTCGCGGAAGGTGAAGAAGTGCTGCTGGGCACGGGCCGCGAGGTTGAACACGCTGTTGTCAGCGTTACGTTCGTCCCACGGTCTGAGCATGATGAACGCCATACCCGAACTCTGGCCACGGCCGGCGAAGTTGAAGCCGGTCACGGTGAACACCGAGGCCACTGCGTCACCTTCACCACCTTCCTTGCTCGGACGCAGCAGGAATTCGCGCATTTCGTCCACGACCACTTGCGTGCGCTGGGAGCTGGAACCGGCCGGTGTCTGCACCTGAGCAAACAGTACACCCTGGTCTTCTTCCGGCAGGAACGCCGTTGGAATACGGGTGAACAGCCAGATCATGCCAACCACGATGATCAGGTACGCCAGCAGGTACGGAGCCTTGTGCGCGAGCATGTTGCCGACGCCGCGCTCGTAGCTTTTGACGCCACGGTCGAAGCTGCGGTTGAACCAGCCGAAGAAGCCGCGTTTCGGCGTGCCGTGCTCACCCTTTGGAATCGCTTTGAGCATGGTGGCGCAGAGCGCCGGAGTGAAGATCAACGCTACCAGCACCGACAGGGCCATGGCCGAAACGATGGTGATCGAGAACTGCTTGTAAATCACACCGGTGGAGCCACTGAAGAACGCCATCGGCAGCAGTACTGCCGACAGAACCAGGGCAATACCGACCAGCGCACCCTGGATCTGCCCCATGGATTTCTTGGTGGCCTCCTTGGGTGACAGGCCTTCTTCGCTCATGACCCGTTCGACGTTTTCCACCACGACGATGGCATCGTCCACCAGCAAGCCGATGGCCAACACCATACCGAACATGGTCAGGGTGTTAATGCTGAAACCGAACGCCGCGAGGATCCCGAACGTACCCAGCAATACCACCGGCACGGTCATCGTGGTGATGACGGTGGCGCGGAAGTTTTGCAGGAACAGGAACATCACCAGGAACACCAGCACGATCGCTTCGACCAGGGTTTCAACCACACCCTTGATCGACTCGGTCACCACCGGGGTGGTGTCGTACGGGAACACCACTTCCATCCCTTCCGGGAAGAACGGTTTCAGGTCGTCGATGGTTTTGCGCAAGGCTTTTGCAGTGTCGAGGGCGTTGGCACCGTTGGCCAGTTTTACCGCCAGACCGGAGGCCGGGCTGCCGTTGAACTGGGCGCTGACCGAGTAGTTTTCGCCGCCCAGACCGACGTCCGCAACGTCGCCGACACGCACTTGTGAGCCGTCCTTGTTGACCTTCAGCAAGATCGCCTTGAACTGCTCGGCCGTCTGCAGACGGGTCTTGCCGATGATCGTAGCGTTCAGTTGCTGGCCGGGCAGGGCCGGCAAACCGCCGAGTTGACCGGACGATACCTGGACGTTTTGCGCCGCGATGGCGGTTTTCACGTCCACCGGGGTCAGGTTGTAGTTGTTCAACTTGGCCGGGTCGAGCCAGATCCGCATCGCGTACTGGGCACCGAAGACCTGGAAGTCACCGACACCGGCGGTGCGCGAGATCGGGTCCTGCATGTTAGACACGATGTAGTTGGACAGGTCGTCCTTGGTCATGCTGCCGTCGCGCGACACCACGCCGATGACCATCAGGAAGTTCTTCACGGACTTGGTGACACGGATACCCTGTTGCTGCACTTCTTGCGGCAGCAGTGGGGTGGCCAGGTTCAGCTTGTTCTGGACCTGAACCTGCGCGGTATCGGAACTGGTGCCCTGCTCGAAGGTCGCGGTAATGGTCATGCTGCCGTCGGAGTTACTTTCCGACGAGACATAACGCAGGTTGTCGATACCATTGAGCTGTTGCTCGATCACTTGCACCACGGTGTCCTGCACGGTTTGTGCGGATGCGCCTGGGTAGGTCACCGAGATGGCAATGGCCGGAGGCGCAATGCTCGGGTATTGGTTGATCGGCAGTTTGAGGATCGATAGAGCCCCGACCAGCATAATCACCAGGGCAATCACCCAGGCGAAAATCGGACGGTCGATAAAAAATTTCGACATGGTTTACTCCCCTTTGCCGCCGACAGCTGTGTTAGCTGCCTGTGCGGGGGCCGGGCTCTTGGCGCCAACGTTAGTGGCTTCAGTGGCTTTGACTTCAACGCCAGGTCTGACGAATTGCAGCCCTTCGGTGATCACGCGATCGCCTGCCTTCAGACCATCTTCAATCAGCCATTGGCTGCCAACGGTACGGCTGGCCTTGAGCTGACGCAGTTCGACCTTGTTGTCCGGACCGACGACCAGTGCGGTCGGGGTGCCTTTGAGGTCGCGGGTCACGCCTTGTTGCGGAGCCAGAATCGCCGCGCTGTTCACGCCGGCCTGCAATTGGGCGTGAACGAACATGCCCGGCAGCAGGGTGTGATCGGGGTTGGGGAACACGGCGCGCAGGGTCACGGATCCGGTGGTCTGGTCAACCGAGACTTCCGAGAACTCAAGCTTGCCGTCCACCTTGTACCGGCTGCCATCTTCCAGGGTCAGCTTGACCGCGGCGGCGTTGTCGCCCGCTTTTTGCAGGCGACCGCTTTCCAGTTCACGGCGCAGCTCAAGCAGCTCCACCGAAGACTGGGTGACGTCGACGTAGATCGGGTCCAGTTGCTGAATGACGGCCATGGCGTCGGTCTGGCCGCTGCTGACCAGCGCGCCTTCGGTCACCGACGAACGGCCGATACGACCAGAGATCGGTGCGTAAACCTTGGTGTAGCGCACGTTGATCTGGGCGCTCTGCAGGGACGCTTCCGATTGCAGGCGGTTGGCCAGCGCAGTGTCGTATTCCTGACGGCTGACAGCCTGTTCGTCGACCAGTTGCTTGTAGCGGTCGGAGATCGACTTGGTCGAACGCAGGTTGGCTTCGGCGCTTTTCAGGGTCGCGTCATAAACCGATGGGTCGATCTGATAGAGCTGCTGACCGGCCTTGACGTCGCCGCCTTCCTTGAACAGTCGCTTGAGAATGATGCCGTTGACCTGTGGGCGAACTTCGGCGATGCGGAACGCACTGGTGCGCCCCGGAAGTTCGGACGTCAGGGTGAAGGCTTGAGGTTGCAGGGTTACGACGCCGACCTGAGGGGCTGGTGCGGCAGGTGCCGCCTCTTCCTTTTTACATCCGCTGAGCAGCGATGCCAGGGCGACGGCAGTAACCAGAGCGGTAACAGCTGGCTTGAATTGCATGAAGATCCTCGGGTCAGGCGCGCAAATTGCGCACAAGAAATGTGGAAGGTTAAAAAATTTCTGCCGGGTGGATAAGTAGCTTGCTAAGGAATATACTTACGTTCATGGTTGTTTGTAAAGGCCTTGGCGGTGTACCCATCCGGTTACAAAAGCCGTTCAAAGGTTTGAATTGTAGGCCTGATGAGACGCCCAAGAGCGCTCGCCCCACTTTTATTCAGCTGATATTCAGACATCGCTGAAGCACCCCTGATTGAGGTTTTACTGCCATGGTCCGTCGTACCAAAGAGGAAGCTCAAGAAACCCGAAGCCAGATACTCGAAGCGGCAGAAAAAGCCTTTTATGAGCGGGGCGTGGCCCGCACGACGCTGGCGGATATCGCTACCCTGGCCGGCGTGACCCGCGGTGCCATCTACTGGCATTTCAGTAACAAGGCGGACCTGGTGCAGGCGATGCTCGATACCTTGCATGAGCCGCTGGATGAAATGGCCAAGGCCAGTGAAAGCGAAGATGAACTCGATCCGCTGGGTTGCATGCGCAAACTGCTGATTCATTTGTTTCATCAAGTTGCCCTGGACCCGAAAACCCGACGCATCAACGAGATTCTGTTTCATAAGTGCGAATTCACCGATGAAATGTGCGATCTGCGCCAGCAGCGCCGAACAGCCAGTCTCGATTGCAATGTGCGAATCGCTCTGGCTCTGAGTAATGCGGTGAATCGCGGGCAGTTGCCGGAAAACCTCGACACTGCTCGCGCGGCCATCAGTCTGCATGCGTACGTCGATGGCATCCTGTATCAGTGGCTGTTGGCTCCCGACAGTTTTCAACTGCATACCGAAGCCGAGCGCTGTGTCGATACAGCGTTGGATATGCTGCGCTTGAGTCCCAGCCTGCGCAATTGAAACAAAATGCGTAATTGGATCCGTTTGTGTCAAGACTTGAAGCGGGGAATGTCCCTGCTTCGCTCGCCTTTCTGTAATGGGGTGCTTTTATATACGTACGTTTGCCAGGTTGATAGGTAGCGAGCTACGTATTTTGTAGGGATTTTGTGTCGAGTGTGTGAATGAATGTTAACCACCCGGGCTACAAAGGCGCCGAGCAGCCGATAAAGGGTATCGCGCTGATCTGCCTGGCGGTTTTGTTGTTCGCCAGTCACGACACTTTGTCCAAGTACTTGTCCGGGTTCTATCCGATCGTGATGGTGGTTTGGGCACGCTACGTGGTGCACACCTTGTTGATGCTGGTGATTTTCGTGCCACGCAGTGGTTTCTCGGTGGTAGTGCGCACCAAGCGTCCGGGTTTGCAGTTATTACGCGCCCTGTGCCTGATCGGCACCAGCCTGTTTTTCACCACCGGTCTGCGTTACATCCCCTTGGCTGAAGCCACAGCCGTCACTTTTCTTGCGCCTTTATTGGTGACCGCGTTGTCCGTACCGTTGCTGCATGAGCGGGTAACCCGTAATCAGTGGCTGGCGGTGCTGGGTGGATTTGTCGGCGTGTTGATCGTCGTGCGGCCCGGTGGTGCGCTGTTCACCCCGGCGATCTTGTTGCCACTGTGCTCGGCCTTGTGTTTTGGCTTCTATCAATTGCTCACCCGCCTGCTCAGCGGTATCGACAGCCCGACCACCAGCAACTTTCTCACCGGCATTCTCAACAGCCTGATCATGACTGCGCTGTTGCCGTTCTTCTGGAGCACGCCGACGCTGCTGCATGGCCTGTTCATGATCGGGCTGGGCACTTGCGGCATGCTCGGTCACATGTTGCTGACCCAGGCCTTCCGCCATGCGGCGCCGGCGATGCTGGCACCCTTCAGTTACGGGCAGATCCTGTTTGCCGGGATATACGGGTATTTGATCTTTGACCATACCCCGGACAGCTTTGGCGTGATCGGTATCACGGTAATTTGTCTCAGCGGTCTCGCGGTCGCCTGGGGGCAGCGCAAACGCTGACTGCGATCTTTTGATCGTCCATACGCAAAAGCCCCGGCTCTTTCGAGTCGGGGCCTTTGCATTTCAACGGCGGACGTTTACAACGCCGGGTAATCGATGTAACCGACCGGCCCCTTCGCATAGAACAGTTCCGGACGCGCCTCGTTCAACGGCGCATCGGTCTTCAAACGCGCCGGCAGGTCCGGGTTGGCGATAAACGGTACACCGAACGCCACCGCATCGGCCTTGCCACTGGCCAGCCATTCGTTGGCGCTGTCCTTGGTGAAGCGTTCGTTGGCGATGTACGGGCCGCCGAAGGCTTCTTTCAGTTGTGGGCCGAGGCTGTCGCCGGCTTCTTTTTCGCGCGAGCAGATGAAGGCGATGCCACGCTTGCCCAGTTCGCGAGCGACGTAGGTGAAGGTCTCGGACAGGTTGTCGTCGCCCATGTCATGGAGATCGGCACGGGGTGACAGGTGCACACCCACGCGGCCCGCGCCCCAGATTTCGATGGCGGCATCGGTCACTTCCAGCAGCAGACGCGCACGGTTTTCCAGGGAACCGCCATAGTTGTCGGTGCGCTGGTTGGTGCTGCTTTGCAGGAACTGGTCGAGCAGGTAACCGTTGGCGCCGTGGATTTCCACACCGTCAAAACCGGCAGCCTTGGCGTTCTCTGCACCCACGCGGTAAGCGTCGATGATGTCGGCGATTTCAGCGGTTTCCAGGGCGCGCGGAGTCGGGAAGTCGGCCAATGGACGCACCAGGCTGACATGACCCTTAGGCTGGATGGCACTCGGCGCGACCGGTGCTTCGCCGTTCAGATACAAGGGGTGGGAAATCCGACCCACGTGCCACAGTTGCAGGAAGATTTTGCCGCCAGCGCCGTGGATCGCTTTGGTCACGTTGCTCCAGCCGCGCACCTGGTCGTTGGACCAGATACCGGGAGTGTCCGGGTAGCCCACGCCGATTGGCGTGACCGACGTGGCTTCGCTGAGGATCAAGCCGGCAGAGGCACGTTGCACGTAGTACTCGGCCATCAACGCGTTTGGCACACGGCCTTCATCGGCGCGGCAGCGGGTCAGCGGCGCCATGATGATGCGGTTGGCCAACTCGAGGTCGCCCAGTTTGATCGGATCGAAAATAGTCGTCATTTAATACAACCCTCGTTAGAAATCAGTTAGTAACAGGGGCCAGTTCGGCATTGCCGCTCTGACGGAAAGTAATCAGGGTCACCAGCAGCGCGAGTACCGCCAGTGCGGCTGCCGCGAGCGGCACGCGGGTGAGACCGAAACCGTGGGCGATGACGCTGCCGCCGACCCAGGCACCGAGTGCGTTGCCGACGTTGAAAGCGCCGATGTTCAGGGTCGATACCAGGTTCGGTGCCGCCTTGCCGTAGGTCACAACGTTCACTTGCAGGGCGGGTACGGCGGCGAAGCACGCGGTGGCCCAGAGGAACAGGGTGATTTCGGTTGGAATCACGGCAATGCTGGTCCAGGTCAGCACGGTGGACACGACCGCCATGGTGATGAACACACCGATCAGCGTCGCAGCCAGGCTTTTGTCCGCCAGCTTGCCGCCGATGATGTTGCCGACTGTCAGGCCCAAGCCGATGAGCATCAAGGTCCAGGTCACGCCGCGTGGCGAGACTCCGGTGACCTCGCCCAACAGCGGGGCGACATAGGTGAACAAGGTGAAGACCGAGGCAGCGAATAGCGCAGTCATGCTCAGGGACAGCCAGATGCCGGCGCCCTTGAGGGCGCGCAGTTCGGCGCGCATGTCGAGTTTCTCTTCATCGCGCTTGGCCGGCAGGAAGCGGATCAGGCCAATCAGTGCAATCACACCGATCACGGTCACCGCCCAGAAGGTCGAACGCCAGCCGGCTTCCTGACCGAGCGCGGTGCCCAGCGGCACGCCGAGGACGTTGGCCAGGGTCAGGCCGGTGAACATCAGGGCTACGGCCGACGCACGTTTGTTGGCCGGCACCAGACCTGCCGCCACCACCGAACCGATGCCGAAGAAGGCGCCGTGACACAGCGCGGTGACCACACGGGCAAACATCAAGACGTTGTAGTCACTGGCCAGGGCGCAAAGCAGGTTGCCAATGATGAAGATGCCCATCAACGCTACCAATGCGGCCTTGCGCGGTAGCCTGGCGGTGGCCAGTGCCATGAACGGTGCACCGATGGCCACGCCCAAGGCGTAACCGGTCACCAGCCAGCCGGCGCCGGGGATCGACACACCAAGGTCGGCTGCTACCTCGGGCAACAGGCCCATGATGACGAACTCGGTGGTGCCGATGGCGAAGGCGCTAAGGGCCAGAATGAGTAGCGAGAGGGGCATTGTCAGTTCCTTGTCGGAGCGCGGAGCTCCTTGTCGATGGCGTCGAGGAACGCCTGAATCACGTCCTCGTTGCGTTTGAAGAAGTGCCATTGACCGGCTTTCTGGCTGCTGATCAGTCCCGCCCGTTGCAAGGTCGCCAAATGGGCGGACACGGTCGACTGCGACAGGCCGCAGCGTTGATCGATCTGTCCGGCGCAAATGCCGTACTCATGGTTGTGGAGCTGTTCCGGGAACTGGACCTTGGGGTCTTTCAGCCAGATGAGGATGTCTCGGCGTACTGGGTGTGCCAGCGCTTTTATTATTTCGTCGAGGTCGATGGTCATGATTTGGGGCTCGTGATGAGTAAAACGCTATATCGCGATGAGGCGAACTTTAAATCGGTACTTCGCGATATACCAATATGATTTTGGTCTGATGGCCGTGTAAATCGGTATATCGGGTTATAACGATATGGATGGCGCAGTGCTAAGCTGCGCGCATGAACTATCTCGCACATCTGCACCTCGGTGGCCAGCGCCCCGGTCAAATGCTCGGCAGTCTGTATGGCGATTTCGTCAAAGGACGGCTGCAAGGGCAGTTCGATCCGGAGATCGAAGCGGCCATTCAGTTGCATCGCAGCATCGACGTGTTTACCGACCGCCATCCGCTGGTGGACATCGCCTTGTCGCGGTTTTCCCTCACTCGCAGGCGTTACGCCGGGATCGTGCTCGATGTGTTTTTCGACCACTGCCTGGCGCGGGACTGGACGCTTTACGCAGATCAACCGCTTGAGCTGTTCACCGCGCACGTTTATCGGGTGCTGTCCGCCGAACCGCAGCTGCCGGAGCGCCTGGCGCGGATTGCACCGCACATGGTGGCTAATGATTGGCTGGGTTCATATCAGGAATTCGAAGTGCTAGAGCAGGTATTGCGGGGGATTTCGCGCAGGTTGACCCGGCCGGAGGAGTTGGCGGGGGCGATGCAGGAATTGCGGCGGTTGTATGAACCGTTGAGCGAGGATTTCCGGTTGTTCTATCCGCAGCTTCAGGATTTCGCCCAGAATCGGTCACACAAATCCCCGTAGGAGCGAGGCTTGCCCGCGAAGAGGCCCTTGAGGGCGCCAAAAGCTTCGCGGGCAAGCCTCGCTCCTACAAAAGCAGATTTACAAAAGCAGATTCAGGCAGCGATCAGTTCGCCGGCGTGCTGCGGCTCGGCAGGTTTTGCGACTTCACCAAACAACGCCCTCTGCACCGCCTGCTGCGCTTCGAACGCCAGCGCCGCACGTTCCCGGTCCTGGCACTCGATCGGTTTGAGCAGATGAATCTCCACCTCACCCCGATCATTGGCGAACAAGCGCATCAGGTGCGAGAGCAAATCATCATCGCCAATGAACGGTGCCAGGCTATCGAGCTTGCCATCGCGCAGATAACGAATCGCCACCGGTTGCAGCGCCACTTCGGAATCGATCGCCGCGGACAGCAAACGGCCATGAAACGTACGCAGCGAGCGGCCATCGGTGGTGGTGCCTTCGGGGAACATCAGCAGTGGATGTTCCTGCTCCAGATGACGGGTCATCTGTTTGCGGATCAACTGACTGTCGCCAGAACCACGGCGAATGAACAGGCTGCCGGCCTTGGCCGCCAACCAGCCCGCCACTGGCCAGGTGCGCACTTCGGCCTTGGACAGGAACGACAGCGGCGTGAGCATGCCCAGCAACGGAATGTCGGTCCAGGACACATGATTGCTGACCCAGAGCATCGGCGCCTTCGGCAATTCACCATGCACGGTCACGCGAAAGGGCAGGGCATTGCTCAGCCGCGCCATGAAAAACCGCGACCAGCGCTGGCGACGGACCATCGAATGGGCAATCCCCAGTCGCTCGAACAACCCGAACACACTGGCCATGCTCAAGCCCAGCGTCACCACCAAAAGCACTCGCGCAATTCGCGCGTACACCCGCAAGCGGCTCATTACACAGCCGCCTTGAAGTGCTTGGCGTAGCGCGGGCAGAGCTCGTCGCGCTTGAGCAGGATGAACACGTCGGCCACCTGGAAGTCTTCGTCCCAGCACGGCTCGCCGCAGATTTTCGCGCCCAGGCGCATGTAGGCCTTGAGCAGCGGCGGCATTTCGGCGATGACGTTGGACGGAATATCCAGCGTCGGCAATGGCTTCTTCGGCTCGGCCCGCAGGTGTTCGGTGCACAGGTAGCGTTCGCGCAGGCGCTGCATGATCGCGTGGGCCTGAATGCCGCCGTCCTGCATCGGAATGCTCGCGCAACCCATCAAATAGCTGTAGCCACCCTGGTTCAGCACTTCGGCCAGTTCACCCCAGAGCACCGCGATAGTGCCGCCGTTGCGGTAGGCCGGGTCGACGCAGGTGCGACCGATTTCCAGGATCGGGCCTTTCAGATGGACCAGACCATGCAGGCTGAATTCTTCTTCGCTGTAGAACTTGCCCAGGCTGCTGGCCGCTGTGTGGTCGAGCAAACGGGTGGTCGCCACCAGGCGCCCGGTGTTCAAGTCACGCACGCCGATGTGGGCGCAGTGAACATCATAGTCATCCATGTCCAGACCCAGCTCCGCGCCTTTCAGCTTGGCGTTGAATTCGCCGCTGAACACGTTGAAGCGCAAGGTTTGGGCTTCCTGCAACGCCTCGGCGCCCACCAGGCGTTCGGCTTGCAGGCGGCGTTCATTGCCGGTGTCGCTGATGCGGGCGATCTGAGTCATTGTGAGTCTCCGTGCGGGCTGGCCACCCGTCTTGGGTTGCAGCCGATCGACTTTCTTTATGCAGCCGTGTTGTGCAAAGTCAGGCTATGTAGCCCCGGTGTCATCGCCATGAAGCTTTGGTGATGCTTATATGACAGCCCACAAGGAGCCTCTTATGCCCTGGCAAACCCTGTTGAAACGCCGCGATCGCCTGCCCGCCGACCCTGACCTGGGTGAAGGCTTTGCCACCTTGTTGCAACAGTTGGGCGCGGTGTCGCCGTTCGAATTGGCGGTGGCCGGCGGACGGCTGATGGCGACGCCGGGGCTGGCGTTTCTGGTGGGCTATCAGGCGGCGTTGCGCATGCTCTGGCCGAGCGCGCCGCTGAGCCTCGGCGCGTTGTGCGCGACCGAACAGCGCAGTTTGCGGGTGGCGGACATGCAGACTCGGCTGCGTGATCTGCGCCTGAACGGGCGCAAGGATTTCGTCACCGCCGGCGATGCCGCCGACTGGCTATTGGTCGCAGCTCGCAGTGAAGAACCCGGCGAAGTGCCGCGTTTGAACCTTGCGGTGGTTTACCCCGGCGAACCGGGTGTGCGTCTGGAAAAGCTCGCGCCGATGCCACTGATGCCGGACATAGGCCACGGCCGGTTGTTTCTCGACAACGCACTGTGTGAATTGCTGGCGGGGGATGGCTGGGATGCTTACGTCAAACCGTTCCGAACCCTGGAAGACATCTATGTGCTGAGCGCCATGACTGCGTGGTTATTCGGCGTTGGCCAAGACAACGATTGGCCGCAAACCTTGCAACTACGCTTGCTGGCGCTGCTGGCCGGGTGCGCGGAAGTCAGCCGCCAGGCGCCGAACAATCCGGCCGGGCATGTGTTGCTGGGCGGGTTGTTTGCGCAGTTCGACGGGCTCAAGGCTGAAGTGAATCAGGCCCTGGCCGATGGCCCGCCACAATGGGCGGCGATGTGGCAGCGCGATCAGACCGTGATGGATTTGGCGGCAGGGGCGCGGGGCAAGCGGTTGGCCAAGGCGTTGGCGGGATTGTCGTAAGGTTGAAGGGACCCTTCGCGGGCAAGCCCGCTCCCACAAGGATCTCTGATGTGCAAAATATTGTGTACGACGCAGATCATGTGGGAGCGGGCTTGCCCGCGATGGCGGCCTCATTGGCGACGTAAATTCAAAAACTGTCATCTAGCTCGACTAGGCTCTGCAGGTTCATCCCTCCGAGCGCCCCTCATGTTCAAAGGCTTGTCGCTGATTTTCATGTTGCTGCTCAGCCTCGCGGCCCAGGCCGAAAACTGGCCGGCCGAGCAATGGTCGCCCGGCCCGAAAGTCACCGGCCCGGCACTTCAGGCCCTGGAAAACTACGCATTCGCGTCCCGTGACGATGCCACTCACCAAGGCATTCGCACCGATGCGTTGCTGGTGATCCGCGACGGTCAGCTGATCTACGAACGCTACGCCGGCCCGACCACAGCTGAAACGCCGCACCTGACCTGGTCAATCAGCAAAAGCCTCATGGCCACAGTCCTCGGGGTGGCCTATGGCGAAGGCCTGTTCAAACTCCAGGACCCGGCGGTGAAGTTCTATCCACCGCTGGAAAAACACCCCGCCATGACCATGGCCGATCTGTTGCATTGGGCCTCGGGCCTGGACTGGCAGGAAGAGTATGAGTACGCACCGTTGAAGTCCTCGGTGGTGGCCATGCTCTACACCCGTGGTCACCGCGACATGGCCGTGTTCACTGCCGACCACGACGAGTACGCCAAACCCGGTCAGGCTTTCCGTTACTCCAGCGGCGACAGCAACCTGCTGTCCGCCGCGCTGAAAAACATCGTCGGCCCGGCCCGTTATCCGGATTATCCATGGACCGCGCTGTTCGAACCCTTGGGGATTCGCAGTGCAGTGTGGGAAGCGGATGCCACGGGCACGTTTGTCGCATCGTCCTATGCTTACCTCACCGCCCGGGACCTAGCGCGGGTCGGCCTGTTGATGGCGCGCGACGGTCGTTGGCGTGAGCGGCAATTGCTGCCCAAGGAGTGGGTCGACTTCAGTCGTGAGCCGTTCGCCCGCTATCAAGCCAACCAGGATGAAGCCGTGCCCGGCGGTCACTGGTGGCTCAATCGCGCGGTGGAGGGTGCGACACAACCTTGGCCCGCCGCCCCCGCCGACACCTTCGCCGCGTTGGGCCATTGGGGTCAGGCGATGTACGTGATTCCCAGCGAAAAGCTGGTGATCGTGCGCTACGGCGATGATCGCGATGGAAGTTATCGGCACAACGATTTGCTCAAACTCGCGCTCAAGGCGTTTGCCATGCAGGTGCAGCCATGAGTCGCCGCAGTTTTATTCGCCGTCGGCCGTTCAGCACGTTGTTGCTGGTGCTGATGATCGTCTTGCTCGGCTGGGGCTGGCAGGAGCGGGTGGCATTGTGGGCATTCCCGGACATCATCAGCGCCTATACCGCCAAGGAATACTGCTCGTGCCGTTATGTGATGAATAATTCGGCCGGGTATTGCCAGAGTTATGTGAAGCAGTATTTACCCATCAGCGGGTTCGTCGATGACGCCGCCAACAAGCGCGTGACGGTTGGTGGTATGGGGCGCAGCAATAGCGCTGCTTGGGTTGGCGAACGCCAAGGCTGTCGCCTGCAACCCTGACAGTGGTCAGTTTTTTTGTGGCGAGGGAGTCCCCGCACCGTCTTCGACGCAGCGCTGTCGCGCAGCAAACTGGGGCATCGTAAAGTTGAAGTACGCGCGGGGACTCCCTCGCCACAAAGGTTGGGTCGGAGCAACAGAAAGTTTGCAACTTGCCTCAGGCCAGTTAAGGTTCGTGCAGGTTTATCTGCCCCCGAGTTTCTATGTTCAAGCGGTCCTTCTCTAAAACCCTCGCTTTCCTGCTGCTGGCCGGTGTCACCGTGTCGGCCCAGGCCAATTGGTATCTGGATGGCGAGTCCTCGCGGCTGTCGTTCATCAGCACTAAAAATGCCAACATCTCCGAAGTGCAGCGCTTTCTGGTGTTGCACGGCAAGGTCGATCCCAAGGGCCTGGCGCAGGTGGAGGTTGAGCTGGAGTCGGTCAACAGCGGCATTCCGCTGCGTGACGAACGCATGCGCAAGGAACTGTTCGATATCCAGACGTTCCCTGAAGCACTGATCACCACGCAAATCGATCTACGGCCGATCAACGACCTGGCGCCCGGTGCGCAACTGGAGTTGCGCTTGCCGCTGACCGTCAACCTGCATGGCAAACAACACCAATACAACGCCGAACTGCTGGCGACCCGTCTCGATGACCGGCGTTTCCAAGTGGTGACTCTCGAACCTTTGGTGATCAATGCTGAAGACTTCGACCTGGCCCCGGGCCTGGAAAGCCTGCGCAAGGTTGCCGGTTTGTCGGCCATCAGTCTGTCGGTGCCGGTGGGTGCGGTACTGATTTTCACGGCGCGCTGAGATGCGCGGCGCAATTTTCCCGTGGCGCGAAGGCAATCGCTTTGAACTGCTGATCGACGGCCCGCAGTTTTTTCCGCGAATGCTGGTGGCGATTGCCCGCGCCGAAGAACAAGTCGAACTGGAACTGTACCTGGTGGAGGCGGGAGCCTGCGCCGAGGCCATGGTTCAGGCGCTGGTCCAGGCTGCCGAACGCGGCGTGCGGGTGCGCTGCCTGTTCGATGACTATGGCAGCCTGGCCTTCACCCTGACCTTGCGTCAGCGCCTGATGGCCGCCGGTGTCGAGTTGCGTTTCTACAACCGCCTGAGCTGGCGCCGTTGGGTGGGCAATTTCTATCGCGACCACCGCAAGTTGCTGCTGGTGGATCAATGCCTGGCGGTGGTCGGCGGCACCGGGGTCACCGATGAGTTCTGGACACCGGGCGAAGACACCAGCGAATGGCACGAAGTGATGGTGGAAATCACCGGTCCCTTGGTCATCGACTGGCAGTTGCTGTTCGACCGTCAATGGATCGCCAACCGTCATCGGCGTGCCTGGAAACCCACTGCGCACTTCGGTTTGCCGCGCCTGCCGCGAGTGCCGGCCATGGGCGAGGGCATGGGCCGGGTCGCCTATGCCGACGCCCGTCAACACCGCGATATTCTGCAATCGCTGGTTCGTGCGTTGAACAGCGGCCAGCGCCGAATCTGGCTGGCCACGCCGTATTTCCTGCCGACCTGGAAAGTCCGCCGCTCACTGCGCCGGGCGGCCGCTCGTGGCGTCGATGTGCGTTTGTTGCTGACCGGGCCACGCACCGATCACCCGTCGGTGCGCTACGCCGGGCATCGCTATTACCCGCGACTGCTCAGGGCCGGGGTGAAGATCTTCGAATACCAGCCGTGTTTCCTGCACCTGAAGATGGTGTTGATCGATGACTGGGTGAGCATCGGTTCGTGCAACTTCGATCACTGGAATCTGCGTTTCAATCTGGAAGCCAACCTCGAAGCCCTGGACCCCGGACTGACCCGGGCGGTGACGGCGAGTTTCGAGAATGACTTTGCCCTGAGCCAGGAAGTCAGCCTCGAGGCATGGAAGCGCCGACCGTTGTGGCGGCGGGTCAAGCAAAGGGTATGGGGATGGGTGGATCGGCTGGTGGTGAATCTGCTGGATCGACGGGGCTGAACATTCTTTCAGCTACACCCTAAAACCACTGTGGGAGCGAGCCTGCTCGCGATGGCGGCATAACATTCAATAGAGATGCTGAATGTTATGGCCTCATCGCGAGCAGGCTCGCTCCCACAGGTTTTTGTGGCGTATGACTAATTACAGCAACTCAAAGCTCTGCTGCGTCACGTCCTGGGAGTCCAGGCCGATCTGTACGTTGAACTTGCCCGGTTCCGCGGCGTACTTGAGCTGGGCGTTGTAGAACTTCAGGTCGTCCTCGGTGATGGTGAAGTGCACGACTTTCTGTTCGCCGGCCTTGACCAATACTTTCTGGAAGTTCTTCAGCTCTTTGACCGGGCGGATCATCGAACCGGTCACGTCCTGGATGTACAGCTGCACCACGGTTTCGCCGTCACGCTTGCCGGTGTTCTTCACCACCACGCTGGCGTCGAGCTTGCCGGTCTTGTTCAGTGTGGTCGAAGACAGGGCCATGTCGGTCAGGCTGAACTGGGTATAGCTCAGGCCGAAGCCGAACGGGAACAGCGGCCCGGTGGTGTCTTCGAAATACTGCGAGGTGTAATTGCCCGGTTTGCCCGGAGTGAACGGCCGGCCAATGCTCAGGTGGTTGTAGTAGGTCGGAATCTGACCCACCGAGCGCGGGACGGTGATCGGCAGTTTGCCCGACGGGTTGTAGTCGCCGAACAGCACGTCAGCAATGGCGTTGCCGCCTTCGGTGCCGCTGAACCAGGTTTCCAGAATCGCGTCAGCCTGCTCTTTCTCTTCGAGAATCGACAGCGGACGGCCGTTCATCAATACCAACACCAGCGGTTTGCCGGTGGCTTTCAAAGCCCTGATCAACTCGCGCTGGTTGGCCGGAATGTTCAGGTCGGTACGGCTCGACGATTCGTGGGACATGCCACGGGATTCGCCCACCGCTGCCACCACTACATCGGCCTGTTGCGCGGCTTTCACCGCTTCATCGATCAACACGTTGGCCGGACGCGGGTCATCCACCACTTCTGGCGCGTCGAAGTTGAGGAAGTTCAGGTAATCGAGGATTTTCTTGTCGCTGGTGATGTTCGCGCCACGGGCGTAAATCAGCGTCGACTGCGCGCCGAGAGCGTGGGTCATGCCGTCGAACAGGGTCACCGATTGCGCCGGCCGGCCAGCAGCGGCCCAACTGCCCATCATGTCGATCGGTGCCTTGGCCAGTGGACCGACCAGCGCGATTTTTGCGGTTTTCTTCAGCGGCAGGGTGTCGCCCTGGTTCTTCAGCAACACCAGGCTGCGGCGCGCCACATCACGGGCTTCGGCTCGGTGCAGACGGCTTTCGGCGTAGGTGTCGGCCGGGTCATCCTCGACCTTGCCGATACGCAGGTACGGGTCTTTGAACAGGCCCATGTCGTACTTGGCGGCGAGCACTTCACGCACGGCATTGTCGATGTCTTTCTGTTCGATCTCACCGGCCTTCAACAGCCCAGGCAATTCCTTGCCATAGAGGGTGTCGTTCATGCTCATGTCGATGCCGGCCTTGATCGCCAGCTTCGCGGCTTCGCGACCGTCAGCGGCGACGCCGTGCTTGATCAGCTCGAAAATTGCCCCGTGATCGCTGACCGCCAGGCCCTTGAAGCCCCATTCCTTGCGCAGCAGGTCGTTCATCAGCCAGGTGTTGGCGGTGGCCGGCACGCCGTTGATCGAGTTCAGTGCAACCATCACCCCGCCGGCACCGGCGTCGATGGCGGCGCGGTACGGCGGCAGGTAGTCCTGGTACATCTTGACCGGGCTCATGTCGACGACGTTGTAGTCGCGACCGCCCTCGACCGCGCCGTACAAGGCAAAATGCTTGACGCTGGCCATGATGCTGTCGGCCGCGTTCGCACCGGTGCCCTGGAAGGCCCTGACCATTACGCCGGCGATCCGCGAAACCAGGTAGGTGTCTTCGCCGAAGCCTTCGGACGTGCGGCCCCAGCGTGGGTCGCGGGAGATGTCGACCATCGGCGCGAAAGTGATGTCGAGGCTGTCAGCCGCCGCTTCCTTGGCAGCGATGCGCCCGGAGCGACCAATGGCGTCCATGTCCCAGCTCGAGGCCAGGGCCAGCGGAATCGGGAAAATGGTGCGGTGGCCGTGGATCACGTCATAGGCGAAGAACATCGGGATCTTCAACCGGCTGCGCATGGCCGCATCCTGCATCGGACGGTTTTCGGCGCGGGTGATCGAGTTGAAGGTGCCGCCGATATTGCCGGCGGCGATCTCCTTGCGGATCATCTCCCGCGGCATTTCCGGGCCGATGCTGATCAGGCGCAACTGGCCGATCTTTTCATCGAGGGTCATTTGCTTCATCAGGTGGCTGATGAAGGCGTCCTTGTTCTCTATAGGTGCGGGCGTCGTGGCGGCCAATACGGTATGACTGGCCAGGCTGACGAACAGGCCCAGCAAACACAGCTTCTTCATGAATAGTTTTCTCGAAAGCCTAAACGGCAGTGAATACGCGCCGGTCAGCCAAAATTTAGGGAGCGACTATTGTTGTTCAGGTAAATGCAGCACACTTCTACAGTGTGTCAGCGCTGGGCCATCTTTTAGCCCATTGGCTCGTTGCAATCCAGTAGCGGCGCAGATTATGCCCCAAGAGCCAGGTTGAAAGTTCGCAGGTTGTTTCATCAACGGAATGTGCAAGGGAGCATCAACCAGATGAATGTACGACACCATTATCGGTCGAGCCTGCAGGTTGCAGCCTTGATGTTGCTGACAACACTGCTGGCCGGCTGCGGCATCAACAATATCCCGACCCTCGACGAACAAGCCAAGGGCGCCTGGGGCCAGGTGCAGAACCAGTACCAGCGTCGGGCCGACCTGATTCCCAATCTGGTGGAAACCGTCAAGGGTTATGCCCAGCACGAGCAAGAAACCCTGACCGCGGTGATCGAAGCCCGGGCCAAGGCCACCTCGATTCAGGTAGATGCCAGCACGCTGGATAATCCGGAAAAACTCAAACAGTACGAGCAGGCACAGAATCAGCTGACCGGCGCGCTGAGTCGGTTGATGGTGGTGTCCGAGCGCTACCCGGACCTCAAGGCCAACCAGAACTTCCTGGCGCTGCAATCGCAACTTGAAGGCACCGAAAACCGCATCGCCGTGGCGCGTCGTGATTTCATCCTGGCGGTGCAGAAATACAATACCGAGATCCGCACCTTTCCCGGTCGCCTGTGGCACACCGTGATGTATAGCGATCTGCCGATCCGCGAAACCTTCGAGGCTACCAGCCCCGGCGCCGAGAAAGCGCCTGAAGTGAAGTTCCAGTAAGCGCCGGAACGGGCTAGAAGCGTCACCAAGGATGAGGTTGCCAATGCGCGTGCTGAAAGTGGGCCTGGTGCTGCTGTTCTGGGTGTTTGCCCTGACGGCCCAGGCCGAGTTGAAGTTCCCGGAACTGACCGGGCGGGTGGTGGACAACGCCCAGATGATCGAGCCTGCGGTGCGCGAGCAACTGACGCAACAGCTCAACGCCCATGAAAAAACCACCGGCGAGCAGTTGGTGGTGGTTACGTTGCCGGACTTGCAGGGCACCGACATCGCGGATTTCGGTTATCAATTGGGGCGCTACTGGGGGATCGGCCAGAAGGACAAGAACAACGGCGCGCTGCTGATCGTTGCGCGTGATGAGCGCAAGCTGCGGATCGAAGTCGGTTATGGCCTGGAAGGGCGCCTGACCGATGCGCAGAGTTCGGTGATCATCCATCAGGTGATCACGCCCGCGTTCAAGGCCGGTAACTTCAGCAAAGGCATCAGCGATGGTGTTGCGGCGATGCTGGTGGTGCTGGGCGGCAATCCGCTGGACGAACCGTCGACAGTGTATGAACCGCGCGGTGATCAGGAGAGTGATTTCGTTGGGCGGCATCCGGGGTTATTCGTGTTCCTGGTGTTGCTGTTTATCCTGACGATCTTCATCGGCCAGATGTTCGGTATTCTGCCAAGCGGAGGAGGCCGCGGCGGCTCGGGAGGGGGCTTGGGCGGCGGAGGTTTTGGCGGCGGTGGCGGCGGAGGCTTCAGCGGCGGCGGGGGCAGTTTCGGGGGCGGCGGTTCGTCGGGCGGCTGGTGATAACACTGCAGGTAAAAACAACAATAGCGAGCAGGCATTCATAAACATGGCATTACTGACTGAACACGAACAACGCAAAGTCGCCGAGGCGATTGCCCGGGTCGAGCGCGACACCGACGCCGAACTGGTCACGGTGCTGGCGGCCCGCGCCGACGATTACGCGTACATCCCGCTGCTCTGGGCCAGTCTGCTGGCGTTGGTGGTGCCGGGTATCGTGCATTACCTGACGGGCTGGCTGACCATGCACAGCCTGTTGCTGGTGCAATGGCTCAGCTTCATCGTGCTGTGCCTGGTGTTCCGTATTCCGAAAGTCACCACGCGCCTGATCCCGCGCTCGGTCCGTCACTGGCGCGCGTCGAACCTGGCGCGCCGGCAGTTCCTGGAGCAAAACCTGCACCACACCGTGGGCAGCACCGGCATGCTGATTTTTGTCTCCGAGGCCGAGCGCTATGTGGAGATTCTGGTGGATGAAGGCATTTCCAAACGGCTGGACAACAAGAACTGGGACGCAATTGTGGCGGCGTTTACGCAGCAGGTGAAACAGGGGCAGACGTTGCAAGGGTTTGTGACGTGCATCGAGGCATGCGGCGAGTTGCTCAAGGTGCATGTACCGGTGACTCATGTGCGCAATGAGTTGCCGAATCGGTTGGTGGTGTTGAGCTGATTTCACGCTCCGGATTTGACACACATCATTGTGGCGAGGGGACTTGTCCCCGTTGGGTCGCGAAGCGGCCCCATTCGATTCATCGGTTAGACCGAGTTCTCAGGTTTTACGACTGCTGCGCAGCCGAACGGGGGCAAGCCCCCTCGCCACAAAGAACTCACTGGCCTCAGGATTCGCGCCGTTCGGCAAATAACTGCGTGTCCCGAACGGCCATCCCCCCTAAAATACCCACCATTCCCCGATTCGCACCGCCCGAGGCCGTTTTTTCCATGTCTGTCACCGCCACTCCCGCCAGCCTCGTGCCGGATCATCACGCCCAGTTTATCGATCTGCTGCAAGCCAGCCTCGATCAGAACGCCTTCATCAAACTGGTGCTGGCCAAGTACGTTGGTACAGAGGCGGATTTGCAGCGGCTGATCATCAAGCAACTGACGGTCAAGGATCAGCCGTGCCTGTCCTTCGTCTACCGCTACAAGACCCGCGACATCACCAAGAACCTGCCGCTTGCCGAAGGCGTGGCGACCATTGCTGCGCTGTTGCCCGCATCGTTCAAAAATGCGCATTTACTGTCATTGACCGACGAAGCCCAGCTCGAATACAGCAAAAAGGGCAAATCTTCGCTGTTCAAGAGTAAACCCCAGCAATTGCGCGAAGTGCCGTCCGCCGAGCACAACCGCGAGAAGAACCGTTTCCTCGACCTGAGCCGGCCGTTTCTCAAAGACCTCGGCGTGACCAACGCGCAGCATGAGCTGATCCCGGCGATGTCGCGCAAGTGGAAGCAGATCAACAAGTTCATTGAAGTCTTCAGCCATGCGCTGACCTCGTCACCGCTGGCGCTGGACAAACCCGTGCGGGTGGCGGATTTCGGCTCGGGCAAGGGCTACCTGACGTTCGCGATCCACGACTACTTGCGCAACACCCTGAAGGCCGAGGGCGAGGTGACCGGCGTCGAGCTGCGCGAAGACATGGTCAACCTGTGCAACACCGCCGCCGCGAAGCTGGATCATCCGGGGCTGGTGTTCAAATGCGGTGACGTGCGCAGCGTCGCGCCGAGCGAGCTGGACGTGATGATCGCGTTGCATGCCTGCGACATCGCCACCGACTATGCGATTCACACCGGCATTCGTTCTGGCGCTTCGATCATCATGTGCTCGCCGTGCTGCCACAAACAGATCCGCCTGCAGATCCAGAGCCCGGCGCTGCTCAAACCGATGTTGCAATACGGCCTGCACCTGGGCCAGCAGGCGGAAATGGTCACTGACAGTTTGCGTGCACTGTTTCTGGAAGCCTGCGGTTATGAGACCAAGGTTTTTGAGTTCATCTCGCTGGACCACACCAACAAGAACAAGATGATCCTGGCGGTCAAACGCGCCGAGCCGGTGGACCCGGCTCAGCTGTTGGTGAAGATTCAGGAACTGAAGGACTTCTACCACATCAGCGAACATTGCCTGGAAACCCTGCTGCGGGCTGACGGCTACCTCTGATCGCTGCTGTGGGACGACGGTCGCCGCTAATTCTGTAGGAGCCAGCGGTGCGGCGATCCGACTTGCCGGCGAAGGCGATTGTGAGGACGCCTTCGCCGGCAAGTCGGATCGCCGCACCGCTGGCTCCTACAGGATTAGGTCGTGGCAACACGCGCGGGTTGCACCGCCGTCTTGCGCCCCAACATCACCGTCACGATCACCCCGGCGGCAAACAGCCAGGTAATCGGCTCGACGTGCTCACCGAAGAACAACGCCGAAAACGCGATCGTGAAGAAGATTTGCAGCAACTGGATCTGGCTGACCCGGGCAATGCCGCCCATGGCCAGCCCCGCGTACCAGGCAAAGAACCCGATGAACTGTGAAAACAGCGAGACGTAACCGAAGGCCCACCAGGTCTTGGCCGAAATCTCGCCCTGGTGTTGCAGCGCCAGATACACCACCGGACCGATCAGCAGCGGCGTCGACAGCACCAGCGCCCAGCAGATCACCTGCCAGCCACCCATATCCCTGGCCAACCGGCCGCCTTCGGCATAACCCAACCCACCTACGGCAATTGCGCCGAGCATCAGCAAATCACCGGCCTGAATACTGCCGGCGCCGCTGATCAGCGCATAACCGAGCACCAGCGCACTGCCCAACGCGGCGCAGGCCCAGAAGGCTTTCGACGGACGCTCATGGGACAGCCACGCGGCATACAGCGCCACACACAGCGGTTGCAAGCCGTTGACCAGTGCGCCGTGGGAGGCGGGCAACGTCTGCATGGCCCAGGCCGACAGCACCGGGAAACCAAGGATGACCCCCGCGATCACCAGTGTCAGACCTTTGACCTGTTTCCACGTGGGCCACTTTTCACGGTGCCACAGCAACAGCAGCGCTGCCGGAATGGCCGCAAACAGCGCACGGCCGAGGCCGTTGAGCAGCGGATGGAGTTCCTGCACGACGATCCGTGTGAAGGGCAGGGTCAGGCTGAAGATAACAACGCCGAGCAGGCCGAGGGCCATGCCGGTGTTTTCGCGCGAGGACATGATGGGTGACCAGAATTCAGGATGGCGGGAAGTTTCTTTATCTAGCCATAAACCGCAGGCGCTGCTCTGTTACAGATAGGCGCAGAGTTATCCGTACAGTTTGAGGGCCTCTTCGCGGGCAAGCCTCGCTCCTACAGGTTTTGCATCGGCCGCAAGAACGGCACAAAACCTGTAGGAGCGAGGCTTGCTCGCGAAGAACGATAACGCGGTCCATCAGGTAGTAACTGGCTATTACCCACCCCGCCGGATAAGGACTACTTTGAATACTCCTGCATGCCCACGCATTTTCCAGAGGAGTCCTCCCCATGGCGGCTAAAAAAATTCTGATGCTGGTCGGCGATTATGTCGAAGACTATGAAGTGATGGTGCCGTTCCAGGCGCTGCTGATGGTCGGCCACACGGTGCATGCCGTTTGCCCGGACAAAACCGCCGGCCAGACCGTGCGCACGGCAATCCATGACTTCGAAGGCGACCAGACCTACAGCGAAAAACCCGGTCACCTGTTTGCCCTGAACTTCGATTTCGCCAAAGTCGACGCCGCGGACTACGACGCGCTGCTGGTGCCAGGCGGTCGTGCGCCGGAGTACCTGCGCCTGAACGAAAAAGTCCTGGACCTGGTGCGAGCGTTCGACAAGGCCGGCAAACCGATCGCCGCCGTGTGCCACGGTGCGCAACTGTTGGCCGCCGCAGGGATTCTCGAAGGTCGCGAGTGCAGCGCCTACCCGGCGTGCGCTCCGGAAGTGCGCCTGGCTGGCGGCACGTTCATCGATATCCCGGTGACGCAAGGTCATGTTCAAGGCAATCTGGCCACTGCTCCAGCCTGGCCGGCGCACCCGAGCTGGCTCGCCGGTTTCCTCGGGTTGCTGGGCACCAAAATCACGCTGTAACGAGGGACCTGTCCATGTGCGAGCTCTACGTCAAGGCCGATCCGATTCTCTACGAGTCGCGCTCCCGCTCGCTGCGCATCTGCGGGGTGGTCACCACCCTGCGGTTGGAGAATCAGTTCTGGGACATCCTCAGCGAAATCGCCGAGGTCGACGGTATGACCACCAATCAGTTGATCGCCAAGCTGTATGAAGAGGTGATGGACTACCGCGGCGAAGTGGTGAATTTCGCCTCGTTCTTGCGAGTGAGTTGTATGCGGTATCTGAGCCAGCGCCGGGTGCAGACACCTGAGTTGTCGGTGGTGCGGGTTGCGGTGAAATAGGTCGGTTTGTATCAGTTTTGAGGACACCTTCGCGGGCAAGCCTCGCTCCTACAGTGGATTTGTGTACATCAATCCCTTGTAGGAGCGAGGCTTGCCCGCGAAGGGGTCGGTACAGGCGACAGAAATCCTGACTTGGTCTTTACTCTGAAGCGCAAACCTCTCAATCGCCAAGGAGAAAAAGCATGTCTGGATGGTACGAAGTGAGCAAATCCAGCAACGGTCAGTTCAAGTTTGTATTGAAAGCGGCCAATGCCGAAACCATTCTGACCAGCGAGCTGTACACCACGCGCGGCGCGGCCGACAGCGGTATCGCCTCGGTACAGGCCAACAGTCCGCTGGACGAACGCTACGAGAAAAAAACCACCAAGGATGGTCATCCTTACTTCAACCTCAAGGCTGCCAACCATCAGATCATCGGCAGCAGCGAATCCTACTCATCGGATGCCGCGCGGGATAAAGGCATCGCCAGCGTCAAGGCCAACGGCCCGACCACGGTGATCAAGGACAAAACCTTGCCGGTGCTCTAAACACACCGTTGATCAACTGTGGGAGCGGGCTTGCCCGCGATGACGGCCTAACATTCAACGAAGAGGTTGGATGTACGATCGCTATCGCGGGCAAGCCCGCTCCCACAGGGTATGCATGTACCTGAAGATCAGCGCAATGCGTTCAGCAACCCCTGCAACTGACCGCGCCCGGCCTCGCCCAACGGAAACACCGGCAGTCGCGGGTCACCCGCTTCCAGCCCGGTCATGCGCAAACCCGCCTTGATAGTCGCTGGCAAACCACCCTTGAGGATGAAATCCAGCAGCGGCAACTGACGATAGAACAGTGCCCGCGCCTTGCTCAGATCGTTGGCCAACACGGCTTCGTACAAGTCGAGATTGAGCTGTGGAATCAGATTCGGCGCCGCCGTGCACCAGCCTTTCGCGCCGGCCGCGAACGCTTCCAGCGCCAATGGATTGCAGCCGTTATAGAACGGCACCTGACCTTCGCCCAGCAGTTGCAGTTTGTGCATGCGTTGAATGTCGCCGGTGCTTTCCTTGACCATGGTGACGTTGTCGACGGCATGGAAAATCCGCAGGATCAGTTCCACCGACATGTCGGTGCCGCTAGTGGCCGGGTTGTTGTAGAGCATGATCGGCACGCCGATGCTCTCGCCGATGGCGCGGTAATGGGCGAGGATTTCCGCCTCGCTGAGTTTCCAGTAGGACGCCGGCAGCACCATCACCACGTCGGCGCCGTGAGCTTCGGCGAAGCGCGCGCGGCGCACGGCTTTGGCGGTGGTCAGGTCGGACACGCTGACGATGGTCGGTACGCGTTTGGCCACCCGCCTGATGCTGAATTCGCTGACCTGATCCCATTCCGCGTCGCTCAGATAAGCGCCTTCGCCGGTGCTGCCCAATGGAGCGATGGCGTGGACGCCGCTGTCGATCAGGCGGTCGATGGAACGCCCGAGCGCGTCGAGATCAACGCCTTCGCCATTGGCGGTGAAGGGGGTGATGGTGTAGCCGATGATGCCGTGAATGTTTGGGGTCGACATGGCGTCGCTCCTTTAAGAATGAGTGGGGTCAGTTCAGGCAATCGGCGTGTTGACGCAGGTTCTGCCGAACGTAGTAGTTGAACGCGGCGGCGTGGCGCTTGGGCCTGGAAATCCAGTCATGGGCTTCACGGCCCAGTTCGGGAAGAATCGGTTTGATCGCCCCCGCGGCCATGGCCAGCAACTGCAACGTCGCTGCGCGTTCAATCAGTTGCGCAATGACACAGGCTTCTTCAATGCTCGCGCCGGTGGACAGTTGGCCATGGTGGGAAAGCAGGATCGCCCGTTTGTCGCCCAAGGCCCCGGCAATCAGTTCACCTTCTTCATTGCCCACCGGCACACCCGGCCAGCCTTCGAGAAACGCGCAGTCGTCGTAGAGCGGGCAGAGGTCCATGTGGGAAATCTGCAACGGCACTTCGAGCATCGACAGCGCTGCGATGTGGGTCGGGTGCGTGTGGATGATGCAGTTCACGTCCGGCCGGGCGCGGTACACCCAGCTGTGGAAACGGTTGGCCGGGTTGGGCATGCCGTGGCCTTCAAGCACTTCCAGGTCTTCGTTGACCAGCAACAGATTGCCGGCGGTGATCTCGTCGAATCCCAAGCCCAGTTGCTGAGTGTAATAGGTACCCGGCTGCGGGCCGCGGGCGGTGATTTGCCCGGCCAGACCGGAGTCGTGGCCGTTTTCGAACAGAATGCGGCAGGTCAGGGCCAGCTTTTGCCGGTCGGTCCACGTATTATCCGCCAGGGTATTTTGCATCTGTGTCAGCGCTTGCTTGACCAGTTGCTCTTTGGGTAGTGCTAATGTCTTGGCCATGTCTGTGTCCTTCGGTGGATCATGCAAATGACACTAAAGAGGCTATATGACACTTTGTGTCATTGGCAAGGACAAATCGTTGCCTCCTTGATGGATTAATCGCTCCGCATGTCTATCCGTTTGAAATTATTGAGAAAAAAACTTGGCGTGACGCTGGAGGCCCTGGCCGAAAAATCCGGCATGACCAAGAGCTATCTGTCGAAAGTCGAGCGTGGGTTGAATACCCCGTCGATCGCTGCCGCCCTGAAACTGGCCAAGGCGCTGAACGTGAAGGTCGAGGAATTGTTTTCCGAAGACAACGTGAGCCTCGACAGCTACAGCCTGGTGCGCAGCGACGAACGCCAATCGCTGGCCGCCAATGACCAGAGCCCGGGTTATGCGGTGCTGGCCCATCAGGTCAGTGAGCGCAGTTTGCTGCCGTTCATCATCTACCCGCCGACCGAGTTCACCGACAAAACCTTCAAGGAACACGTGGGGGAAGAGTTTTTGTTCGTCCACGAAGGGCAGGTGGAAGTGGACTTCATGAACGAGCGCGTGCTGCTCAACCGTGGGGATGCGTTGCACTTCAATGCGCAGAAGCCGCATCGCATCAGGTCAGTGGGCGAGGTTCAGGCGCAGTTGTTGGTGGTGGTGCATAGCAGCGAGGAATAAGTCGATTGGACAGACGCCATCGCGGGCAAGCCCGCTCCCACATGGGTTGTGCGTTGATCACAAAATAGGTGGGCAACACCAATCCTGTGGGAGCGGGCTTGCCCGCGATGGCGTCAGCCGCGTCGCCGCTAAACCTCGACTGGAACGGTCAGCTTCGGACTGCCCAATGCATGCGTCTTCGAGTCAAAAAACCGCAGCTCCACTCCCGTCCCATCAAACACCTTCGTGTAATGCCGCTTCTGATGCTGGATGAACGCCTTGCTGCGTGGGTAAATCGAGATCGCCGCTGTCTTCGGTTTCGCCTGGCGCAATGCATGAATGATGTGGCTGTCCTGCTCGCCAAGGGCATGCCCGAAGATGCACAGCCCATCGCCATGGCCCAGTAGCTGGTCGTAGCAGAACGACAGGTAATCGGAGCTGCGAATGGTCTTGAGCTTGTCCTGGGTCGGACCTTCGTTGACGAACAGCGGCACGTCGTCGAGGGTCTTGATTGTATTGTTGATCGCGAAACTGCCCAGCAACGTTCCCTCGGTCGACATCAATTTACGCGCCGTGCCGTCCTGGTTGCGCACCAGATGCAGGCCACCGTGCAGGTACAGCAGCCGGGTTTTGTCTGTCGCGGTCAGGCTCAAATCAAAGCGCGGCTCGGTGCCCTGGAACAGATCGGTAATGACGTCAGGCCGGTGCTGGATCGCCCAGTAGTTGAGCAAGTCGTAATTGGTGGTGAACACCGTTCGATAGCTGCCCAGTTCCTGGTTGATCGTCGCGAGCGTCGAGGGCACCACCAACCGCCAAGGGATGTGCACCGCATGCACGGTGTTGATCAGCGCTTCCTTGATCGCGTAATAGCGGTTGCGCGGAGCGGCAGAGCTGACGGCCAACGCCTTGTTGACCCGGCTGGTGATTTTCAGCGCCCCAAGCACTTGCTCGAAACTACGCGTCTGCATCGCGTCGAACACGCTCAGCTCGGATTGGCTCAGAGGCTTTTCTTCGACGGTGCGGGCGTTTTCGAACAGCGAGTCATAGCCGAAGTCGTCCCATACCGCACGACTGGCGCCGTTCCCCACCAGCAGGCCGCCGAAAGAGGCAGTGGTGCGCAAGGCGTTCCAGTCTTCAAGTTGGGCATCGACATCCTGGAAATCGGTCATTGCGTTCGTTGTCTCAAAGCTAAAGGTCTGATGGACGGCGACTTTATCACGACCCGGACTTGAGCCAGATCAAGTTAGCGCATGACTAATGGGTCGATCCTGTGTGTATCCGCCAAATCGGCGTTGCCGATTTCGGTTTCAGCCAGGAGACTCGCGCATGAGCAGTACGTTTTTCATCCCCTCCGTGAACATCATGGGCACCGGTTGCCTTGACGAAGCCATGGACGCCATTCGCAAGTATGGGTTTCGCAAGGCGCTGATCGTCACCGACACCGGGCTGGCCAAGGCTGGCGTGGCGACGATGATTGCCGAGAAACTGGCGAGCCAGGACATCGACTCGGTGATCTTCGACGGCGCCAAGCCGAATCCGAGCATCGCCAACGTCGAACTTGGCCTGGGCCTGCTCAAGGAAAGTCGCTGTGATTTCGTGGTGTCTCTGGGCGGCGGTTCGCCTCACGACTGCGCCAAGGGCATCGCCTTGTGCGCCACAAACGGTGGGACGATTCGTGACTACGAAGGTGTCGACCAGTCGACCAAACCGCAACTGCCGCTGATCGCGATCAACACCACCGCCGGCACTGCCAGTGAGATGACCCGTTTTTGCATCATCACCGACGAATCCCGTCACGTGAAAATGGCCATTGTCGATCGCAACGTCACGCCGCTGCTGTCAGTCAACGATCCGGCGCTGATGGTCGCCATGCCCAAGGGCCTGACTGCCGCTACCGGCATGGACGCGCTGACCCACGCCATCGAAGCCTACGTCTCCACGGCAGCCAACCCGATTACCGATGCCTGTGCGCTGAAAGCCATCACCTTGATCAGCAATAACCTGCGCCTGGTCGTACGCGACGGCAGTGACATGATTGCGCGGGAAAACATGGCTTACGCGCAGTTCCTCGCCGGTATGGCGTTCAATAACGCGTCGCTTGGCTATGTTCACGCGATGGCTCACCAGCTAGGCGGGTTCTACGACTTGCCCCATGGTGTGTGCAATGCGGTGCTGCTGCCTCATGTGCAAAGTTTCAACGCGCTGGTCTGCGCCGACCGCCTGACCGATGTTGCTCGTGCGATGGGCGCCGACATTCGCGGGTTCAGCCCAGAGGAGGGCGCTCAGGCAGCCATCGCGGCCATTCGCACCTTGGCCAAGGACGTGGAAATCCCCGCCGGCTTACGTGAGCTCGGTGCCAGGCTCAACGACATCCCGGTGCTTGCCAGCAATGCCATGAAAGACGCCTGTGGACTGACCAATCCACGGAAGGCGGATCAGCGGCAGATCGAGGAGATTTTCCGCAGCGCGTTCTAAGTGGTTCGACGGCCGGGCGCGAGCACTACGCAAAGCAGCGCGCCCACGGCCAGCAAAGTGCATAGCAGCGACAATGGCCATGCTTGCTGGCTCGCTATCAGGCTGGCGATACCGCCGATAATGGCGGCCATCAGTTGGTGAATGAAACCGCTCAATGCCATCGCATAAGCACCGCCGATCGGCGACCCTTCGTTGGCCAGGGACAGGCTGATCGGGTAATTCAGCGACTGGCCAAACACCGCAAAACAATAGGGCAACCAGAACAGCAGCGCTATTGACGTACCGGCGATGCTACCCAGCAACATGACCGCGCTGCCGGCCAGTACCAGCCCAACGCCCGCCGTCATCAGCTGGCGCTGACCGGTACGCAGCACAAAGCGATTGACCGCCACAGCCCCAAGAAAATAGGCCGCGCTGATTGGCCAACCCAACAATCCGTATTCCACTGCCGACCAGTTGAAGGGGCCTTGAAGAATCAACGGCGCGGCGGTGTTGAATGCGACGATCACCCCGTACCCCAAGCCGCCGACAAGGGCCGGCAACAGGAAGGCCCGATGCCCCAGAATGTGCCAGTAGCTCGTCCAGGCGGATGACAGTGTGTTCTCTGCTGCCAGCACCGGGAACGTGAGTCGGGCCACCACCACCGCCATCAACAGGCTTACGCCACCCAACAAGTAGAAGATCATCGGCCAACCCAGCGCCACCTGGATAATCGACCCCAGGTATTGGCCGATACCCAGCGCCACCACAAAGGAAATCGATATCCAGGACAACGCCTTGGCCAGCAGGTCGCCACGAAAACTGTCGCGGATCAGCACCCGGGCCATGACCGAAATTCCGCTGGCGCCTACCCCTTGAATCAGTCGAAAAAACAGGAACGACTCCAGCGTCTGGCCCAAGGGCAGGGCCAGGTTACCCACCCCATAGATACCGAGCGCCGCGAGCAGCACCGGTTTGCGGCCAATGCGTTGACCGAGGCTGCCCCAGAACAGCATCGGCAGCGCCATGCCGATCAGATACACCGCCAGCCCCCATGAAACCTGCGAGGCATCGGCGGATAGATCCCGGGCAATTTCTGGTAGCGCCGACAGATAAATGCTCATGCCCAATTGAGCGAGAAAAACCGTGCAGCAAGTGATGAGGAGGGTGGTGCTGCTCTTCATTGGATCTTCCTTGGAGTTGCGCTGCCGATATCCCGGCCGTGAGTGCGTAAAAGCTCGCTGATAAGTTCACAGAAATGGCGTATCAGCGTCGTCTCCATGTCGGCGCGCAACGTGATTCTGATGGCGGCCTTGCCTTGTGGGACCACCGGGAAAAACACTGCCGAAGTGAAGAAACCTTGATTGGCCAGTTCGATGGCGATGCTATTGGCCAGCTCCGCTTTACCGCAGTTGACCAGTCGAATCGCCATGTTGCTGTTGTGTTGCTCGGTGCGTACGAGGCTGTCAAAGAGGCGGATATTAACCTGAAGCTTTTCCTGCAACGCGGCGAACTCCAGCGTGCGGTGTAACTGGATGGAGGCTCTACCCGCGCCGATGGCCGCACTGTTCAGGCTTTGCGACCAATTGCTGGGGCCACCGTAACGCTGAATGAGCTTCTTCTGCCGTTCACTGCCCAGCATCACCAGACCGCCGCTGGCGCCAAACGACTTGGCCAGTGAGGCAACGATCAGGCAGTCATCATCCAGTGCATGCAACCTGGGACGCACGAGCCCGGCGCCGAATGTTCCTACAGCGGAAAGCGCGTGGGAATCGTCCAGATAGAGAAACAGCCCATAGCGGTCTTTCAGATACAAGAGGCTGTCCAAGTCCGCAACCCCGCCCATGCTGTAGGCACCGTCGGCGACATACGCGACTCTTGTGTGCCGCTGACACAGCGTCTCGAGGAAGTCCATGTCGTTATGCGGGCATGTCACGACGGTGGTTTCATCTGCACAGGCGGCTTTGAGGTGATTCATTGAGTAATGGGCCAACCGGTCGAAAACCATCACCGGAGGGCGATTTTCCGTGAACACGCCGCTGGCCAGCAACGGCAGGATCCCAGCGCTCGCGGCACTGCACGACAAGGTGCTGAGGCAACTGGCGCCGAACAACTCGGACAATTCGGTTTCGAATTGATCCAGAATCGCCAGCTTGCAGCGGTTCTTTGAATTGGCGACGCGAAGGGTGCCGGTTTCCCACAGTGTGGCCATGGCGCCGTCGAGAATATCGGGATGGTGATCCAGGCCCAGGTAAGACGTCGTACAGAAATGATGAAATGCTCGCCCATACTGATCGAGCATGCGGTTGGCACTTTTTATTTCAACGTTGAGCCCCGAGATTTTTCCGGCTTCGGCTGTCTCCCAATCGTGATCCGCCAACGAAATGAGTTTGCGGTAGTTGGTGAAGGTATGCTCCGTGTGCGGTGTGTTGTTCATGTGTGAATGACATTCCTTGAGTGAATCTATCCGTGGGTTTGTTGCAATTTGTATGTGTTGCCGGACTTTACAGAGAGTTCCGGTCGGCTTTGAATCGGATGTTTCTGGTAGTGCTGAGAGTTGTAAGAGAATTAGTTGTAGGGCGATGCCCCGCAGTACTGTGGGGCAATTGGATGGCGGGGACGAAACGAAACCGGGCTATCCTGCCGACTCAGTCGAACCGAAATCATCGAGCCCTCCCATGTTGCAAAAAAGCCTGATTCGCCGCCTCGACCTGATCACTCTCCAACTGTTTGTGGCCGTCCACGAAGAGGGCACCTTGACCCGTGCCGCTGCCCGTGAAGCGATCGCGGTGTCGGCGGCCAGCAAGCGCTTGATGGAATTGGAGGAGGCGCTAGGCATCAGCCTGTTCGTGCGCCAGGCCAAGGGCATGACCCTGACGCCGGCCGGCGAAACCCTGCTGCACCATGCACGGCAGATGCTGTTTAACGTCGAGAAAATGGGCCTCGAACTGGGCGAACATAGCCACGGTGTACGGGGTTATGTGCGGATGCTTGCCAATTTGTCGGCGATCATTCAGTTCCTGCCTGAAGACTTGCGAGACTTTTCCGAACGCCATCCGCAGGTCAAGACCGACCTCGAAGAACGCCCCAGCAGTGGGGTGATTCAGGGCGTGCTCGATGGCGTGGCAGACCTCGGGATCTGTTCCAGCGACAGTGACGTCAAAGGTCTGCACAGTGTTCTTTATCGCCGGGACAAACTGATGGTGTTGATGCCGGCCGATCATCCGCTGGCGAGTCGCTCGACCCTGGCTTTTGCCGACACGCTGGACAGCGATTACGTCGGTTTGCACGCCGCCAGTTCCATCAACATGCGCACCCATGCGGCCGCCCGCAAGGCCGGCAAGGTGCTGAGGCTGCGGATTCATGTGCCGGGTTTCGACGCCATGTGCCGGATGGTCCAGGCCAACATGGGCATCGGCATCCTGCCGCAAAAAGCCTACGAACTGTTTGGCCGGGCGTTGGGTTTGCACGCGGTGCCGCTGACGGATGACTGGTCGGATCGTGCGTTGATACTGGTGGTGCGCGATGAAGCGAGGCTGTCGCCGGTGAGCCGGATGTTGTTTGAGCAGTTGCGTGGTCAGGCCTGACTGTTCTCTATTGGATGGGCCGGCCTCTTCGCGGGCAAGCCTCGCTCCTACAGGGTTTTGTGTGCCCGCCGCCAATCCTGTAGGAGCGAGGCTTGCCCGCGAAGACTGACTTGAGATCGCCGCAATTCTTCTGCCGAGCATTCGCATTTCGCGAACGGTCGTTGCCAACTGAAGGTTGGATTCCTTGCCCCTCGGTCCTCTAGCCTTGGCTCATATTCCAAGAACAAGAGGTACCCCGCGATGACTGCCCCCTTGAGTGCAATCAAAGTGATCGAGATTGGCACACTGATCGCCGCGCCTTTCGCCGCGCGCATGCTCGCCGAGTTCGGCGCCGAAGTGATCAAGATCGAAGCCATGGGCCAGGGCGATCCCCTGCGCAAATGGCGCAAGCTGCACGAAGGCACTTCGCTGTGGTGGTACCTGCAATCGCGAAACAAGAAGTCCCTGGCGCTGAATCTGAAATCCCCTGAAGGCATCGAACTGGTTAAGCAACTGGCGACCGACGCTGATGTGCTGATCGAAAACCTGCGCCCCGGTGCCCTGGAGAAACTCGGCCTGGGCTGGGACGTGTTGCATGCCCTCAATCCCAATCTGACGCTGGTGCGCATTTCCGGTTATGGCCAGACCGGCCCGTACCGTGATCGTCCGGGTTTCGGTGCCATCGGCGAGGCCATGGGCGGGATTCGCTACACCACCGGCACCCCCGGTTCACCGCCGGCCCGAGTGGGCGTGAGTCTCGGTGATTCCCTGGCTTCGTTGCACGCGGTGATCGGTGCGCTGATGTCGCTGCTGCGGGTCAAGACCGGGCAGGGCGGCGGGCAGGTGGTGGATGTGTCGTTGGCCGAAAGCGTGTTCAACGTGATGGAAAGTCTGGTGCCGGAATACGACATGCTGGGCCATGTTCGTGAGCGCAGCGGCGGGGCGTTGCCGGGCATCGCGCCCTCCAATACCTACCTGACTGCCGACGGCGCCTATGTGGTGATCGCCGGCAACAGCGACCCGATCTATAAGCGACTGATGACGGTGATTGGCCGGGTCGACCTGGCCGAAGCACCGGAGTTTGCGCATAACGATGGCCGCGCCGCCAAAAGTAATGTGCTCGACGCTGCCATCACTCACTGGACCAGCAGCCTGCCTATCGACGAAGTGTTGTCGGCGTTGGAAGCTGCCGAAGTTCCGGCCGGGCGCATCTACTCGGTAGCCGACATCGTTGCCGATCCGCATTACCAGGCGCGGGGCATGCTGCTCAACGCCGAATTGCCCGGCGGCGCCACGGTGAAGATGCCGGGCATCGTACCGAAAATGTCCGAGACCCCAGGTGGCGTGAACTGGTCGGGGCCGAGTCTGGGTCAGCACACCAACGGCATTCTCGCGGGGCTGGGCCTGACTGACCAGGACATCGAACGGCTGAAAGCTGAAGGGGTGGTGCAATGATCACTGATTATTCCCAGAGGCTGATCGTTCAGGAAGTCTCCCCGCGTGACGGCTTGCAGATCGAGCCGACCTGGGTCGAAACCGTCGACAAGATTGCACTGATCGATCAGTTGTCGCTGGCGGGGTTCAGCCGCATCGAAGCAGGCTCGTTCGTTTCGCCCAAGGCCATTCCAGCGTTGCGCGATGGCGAGCAAGTGTTCAAGGGCATCGCCCGACGGCCGGGCGTGATCTATGTCGCATTGATCCCCAACCTCAAAGGCGCACAACGAGCACTGGATTCGGGGGCCGATGAGCTGAACCTGGTGATGTCCGCCAGCCAGACCCATAACCTGGCGAATATGCGGATGCGCTGCGAGGCGTCATTGGCGGCGTTTGGCGAGATCGTCGAATTCATTCGCGGCACCCAGGTGCGGCTCAACGGCAGCATCGCCACGACTTTCGGTTGCCCGTTTGAAGGCGGGATCGATGAGGACCGGGTGCTGCAGATCGTCGACGCTTATCAGGAACTCGGGATCCAGGGCATTACCCTGGCCGACACCACTGGCATGGCTAATCCGCGTCAGGTCGATCGCTTGGTGCGCAGAGTCTTGCAGCGGGTTTCGCCAGCGGATCTGACCCTGCATTTCCATAACACTCGCGGCCTCGGTTTGTGCAACGTCCTGGCCGCCTACGAGGCCGGAGCCCGTCGTTTCGATGCGGCCCTCGGCGGCCTTGGCGGTTGCCCGTTTGCGCCGGGTGCCTCGGGCAATATCTGCACGGAGGATCTGGTCAACCTGTGCGATGAAATCGGTATTCACACCGGCATCGATCTGCCGTTGTTGCTGAAGTTGTCCCGAGGATTGCCCACATTGCTGGGGCACGAAGTCCCCGGGCAACTCGCCAAGGCCGGGCGTAATTGCGACCTGCACCCCACGCCTTCCTGAACCCACCACGAACCCTGTAGGAGCGAGGCTTGCCCGCGAAAGCGGTTTGTCAGCCTCCATCAATGCTGAATGGCAGACCGCTTTCGCGGGCAAGCCTCGCTCCTACAAAAAAGCGCGATCACTGAACACCTCAGCCAGACAACAAAAACAATCGGGACTCCCACGTGAAGTCCATCTGGAGAAACACTATGAGCCTCAATGTACTGGAGGCGGGCGCGAGCCCGTACGTTAGCCACGACGCCGAAAAAGCCCTGGTGCGCAAAGTCGCCTGGCGACTGATGCCGCTGATCATGGTCTGCTACCTGTTTGCGTTTTTCGACCGCATCAACATCAGCTTCGCCAAGTTCCAGTTGCAGGCTGACCTGAGCCTGAGCGACACCGCTTACGGCCTCGGCGCCGGGCTATTTGTAGTGGGTTACGTGATTTTCGAAGTACCGAGCAACATGATGCTCTACAAGGTCGGCGCCCGGCGCTGGATCGCCCGGATCATGATGTCCTGGGGTATCGCCACGGCGGCCATGGTCTTCGTCAACAGCGAATGGCAGTTCTACGCCTTGCGCTTCGTGATCGGTGCGATGGAAGCGGGTTTCGCCCCCGGTGTGCTGTATTACCTGACGCTGTGGTTCCCGCAGCACTATCGCGGGCGCATCACTTCGATGCTGTTTCTCGCGTCGGCGTTTGCCGGGTTGGTTGGCGCACCGTTCTCCGGGCTGGTGCTGCAACACCTTGATGGCTTCCTTGAAATGCGCGGCTGGCATTGGCTGTTTCTACTCGGTGGCGTGCCTTGCATCGGTCTCGGTTTGTTGGTGCTGACCTTGCTCAAGGACCGCATCGAAGACGCCCATTGGCTGACGCCGTCAGAGAAGACGCTGCTGGCCAGCCGTATCGCTCACCATGAACCGCACAAGAGCGGTGGCTCCTTGCTGGCGGCGTTGCGGATTCCGGGTTTCCTGACGTTGGGGCTGATCTACTTTCTGATTCAGGTGGCGTCCTACGGCTTGAACTTCTGGGCGCCGCAACTGATCCGCAGCGCCGGCACCGAGAGCCCGGTGATGATCGGCTTGCTGACCGCCATCCCTTACATCTGCGGTGCCATCAGCATGGTGGTGATCGGGCGGTTGTCCGATGCCACCGGCGAACGGCGCAAGTTTGTCGCAGGTTTAGTGGTGGTAGGCGCGGTGGGGTTCTTCTGCGCAGGGATCTTCGCTGACCACACGACCTTTCTGATTGTCGCCCTGGGCTTGCTCGGTGCCGGGATCATCGCTTCCATCCCCAGCTTCTGGACCCTGCCGCCGAAACTGCTGGCCGGGGCTGGTGCAGGTGCCGCAGGCGGGATCGCGGTGATCAATACTCTTGGCCAGTTCGGTGGGATCGTCAGCCCGGTCATGGTCGGGCGGATCAAGGATTTGACCGGCAGTACTACCCCGGCGCTGTACGTCATCGGCGTTGCCGCACTGATTGCTGCTGCATTGCTGTTGTGGGGATTGCCGCAGAAGCTGCGCACGCTCGATAAGTTCTGAGATTTGCGGTTTTGGACCGGACGCCATCGCGGGCAAGCCCGCTCCCACATTGACCGCGTCAGGCACAGGATCTATGTCCGACGCCAATCCCTGTGGGAGCGGGCTTGCCCGCGATGGCTGACTCACAGCCAACAAACCCCCAGCGGCTATACGCCCAAGACCGTTTAAGTTGTACGCTCCGGTCGAAACCAGCCTCAAGGTTACGAAACCCATGCTAACCGGCCTCAACCACCTGACCCTCGCCGTCACCGACCTGAACCGCAGCGTGGCGTTCTATCGCGATCTGCTGCAACTTCAGCTTGAAGCCACGTGGGACACCGGTGCCTATCTCTCATTACCCGGTCTGTGGTTGTGCCTTTCTCTCGATCCGCTGCGCGAATCCGCGTCCGCTGCTGACTACACTCATTACGCCTTCAGTATCGGCGCTACGGACTTCCCGTTGTTCGTCGAACGCCTGCGATCCGCCAACGTGCGGGAATGGCGGGACAACCGCAGTGAAGGCGCATCGTTCTATTTTCTCGACCCGGACGGGCACAAGCTTGAAGTGCATGTCGGGGATTTGGCGTCGCGGCTGGCGGCGTGTCGGCAACGGCCGTATGCGGGGATGAAGTTCTTCGACGATCTGTGAGTCGATGTTCTGGGTCCTGGGATAGACTTGCGTCCATTCATCCGGCGTTTCAACAGGAATTCCCATGACTCCATCGCTGCTAATGGCCGTTCTCGCCTCGGGCTTCATTTATGGCATCACGCCGGGGCCGGGTGTGCTGGCGGTGTTCGGCATCGGCGCGGCGCGCGGGCGGCGGGCCGGAGCGGGGTTTCTGTGCGGGCATTTGCTGGGCGACGTGGTCTGGTGCAGCACGGCGCTGGTCGCGATTGTCGGTGCGCGGGAAATCGGCAGCACCGCGTTCGATGTGTTGGGCGTACTCAGCGGGCTCTACCTGTTCTGGCTGGGCCTGCGCGCGGTGCGGGCTCGTCGCGGCAGTGCCGAAGCACCTCAAGGCCCGGCGCGGCAGCCGTTCTGGCACGGCATCCTGTTCGGTCTGACCAACCCCAAGGCTTATCCGGTGGCGGTGGCGACCTTTACTGCGCTGCTGTCCAGCCGTGCAGAATTGTTGCATTGGTCGATGCTGCCATGGTTGATCATCCTGAGCTTCGTTGGTGGCCTTTTGGCCTACGCTATTCTCATAGGCATCGTCGGCGCGCGTCAGGTACGCACGTTGTATCAGCGTCATGAACTGGCGATCACTCGGTTGTGCGGGGTAATGTTCATCGGTTTTGCCATCAACGCCCTGGTGCATGCGCTGCCGGGACTGGTGACGAACAAGGCTTGAGGCTGATCGCAGGGAAGCGTCGGCTGCACAGTCATCGCTCGGGCGTATGACCGGTCAGGGAAGGTTGTTCAATGTTGGATTGTCCGGACACGCTCTCTGCACCATGGCAACCAGAAATTCAGCGCCACTGGCGAGTTACATCGACCTCTTGCTGGACGCCGTCTGTGCGGTGGACAAACAAGGTCGCTTCGTATTTGTCAGCGCGGCCTGCGAGCGCATTTTCGGTTACACCCCCGACGAGCTGATCGGCCAACCGATGATCGATCTGGTGCACCCCGCCGACCGACAGCGCACCCTCGACGCCGCGCGGGAAATCATGGGGGGCGAGCCCAAGCTCAACTTTGAAAATCGTTACCTGCGCAAGGACGGCCGGGTGGCGCACATTCTCTGGTCTGCGCGCTGGTCGGAAGTCGACCAATTGCGCATTGCCGTTGCCCACGACATCACTGAGCGCAAACAGGCCGAGTCCCGACAAGCGGCGCTGTACGCAATCTCCGAGGCGGCCCACGCGGCGGAAGATCTGCTGGCGCTGTTCAAACGCATCCATTCGATCATCGGCGAATGGCTCCCGGCGTTGAATTTCTCCGTGGCGCTGTATGACGAACACTGCGCGCAGCTGAATTTTCCCTATCACGTCGACGACCGTGAACCGCAACCCGAGGAGCCCGGGACTGTGACCGGGCGTCTTTGCAGTGAAGTCATTCGCAGCGGCTTGCCGATTTTGTTGACTCCGGATCAGGACAATCCGCCGGCGGGGTTTGCGGCACTGGTCGCGGGCCAGGATTCGCCCTGCTGGCTGGGCGTGCCATTGAGTTCGCAGAACGGCACCATTGGTGCGTTGATCGTTAAAAGCGTACCGGGCGGCGAGCGTTATACCGAGCAAGACAAAGAGCTGCTGCAGTATGTTTGCGCCCAGGTTGCGACCGCTATCGAGCGCAAGCAATTGCATACCCGGCTTCAACGCATGGCCCAGTACGACCAATTGACCCAGTTACCCAATCGCGAATTGCTGCGCGAACGCCTCAAAGCCTCGCTGGCGCTGGCCCGAACAGACTCCGGTCGAATGGCGTTGCTCTACGTCGACCTCGACCGCTTCAAGCAAGTCAACGACACCCTCGGTCATGCGGTCGGCGACATGCTGTTGCAAGCGGTCGCCAATCGGCTCAAGGGCTGCGTGCGCGAAACCGACACCGTAGCGCGTATCGGTGGTGATGAATTTGTCGTGTTATTGCACAGCATCCACGCCGCGGAAGATGCCGAGAATGTGGCGGGAAAAATCCGCCAGGTGCTGGTTCAGCCCCTGCGACTGGACGGGCACAACCTGAACATCCAACCGAGCATCGGCGTCGCGCGATACCCCGAGCATGGCACTGAAGAAAACCAGCTGTTCAGGCATGCCGATGAGGCGATGTACGCCGCAAAGCGCCAGCATCACCTGCGTCTCGGGGTCTGAAAGTCCGTCACCGTTCGTCGCAGCGTTGCCAGGTTTTTTAAACCTTTTTGATGATGGAAATTCTTATTCTATGCGGGCGGCTGCTCGCTGCTCTCATCATCAAGAGGATGAAAACCATGCCTACTTCAAAAAATCCGAGTCCGGGTAGTGCCCACGATCGAACGAAGGCGTCTGAAGCCGGTCGCAAAGGTGGGAAAACCACCACGACGACCGTTGATAAAGACTCCGCGAAAGGCGGCATGGGCCGCAAAGGTGGTCAGAAATCCCGGTAGTAGTGAAGGTGGTTTTATTAAAAGACGGGGGCGTAAGCTCCCGTTTGAATTTTCAAAGAAGGAGGGCGCGACCATGAGCCGGATGGCCACCCGTTTACGCAATGCCAGTTTTGTCACTTTATTGGGTCTGTTTACCAGCAGTGCCTTTGCCCAGTCCGCCGCGGAATTCATCAACGAAGCGTCGGCCAAAGGCATGGCCGACATCGAAGCCAGTCGCCTGGCGCACCAGAAAACCGAATCCAAAGAGGTCAAGGATTACACCATCGTGGTGATCAACGACCTCACCACCGCGAACCAGCATCTGGCGAAAATTGCCAAGCAACTTGATTTACCGGTCGCACCACGCGAAGAGGTAATGGACAAGGCCAAAGCCTTGATACCGGAGGTGAAGGACGATGCGTCCTTCGATCAGGCGTACGCCGCCAGTCAGGTGAAAACCACCCAAGAGACCATCGAGCAGCTTCAACAACAAGCGCAGACCACGGACGTGCCGCAAATCAAAGCGTTCGCCGAAGAAACCCTGCCCAAACTGCAAAACCACCTGCAAATGGCCAGGGCCCTGCAAGCCAGTCGCTAGCACCAATGGCGCGGGTGACGTCGCCGGTCACCCGCGGGGCATGGATCAAAACTCATTCAATCCTGATTCTTTGTTTCCGGGACGACAGTGCCGTCCAGGGAAATCGTTTCGCCCTCGCCAAGGTGGCGATATTTCTTTCTCAACTCTTCCAACTGTTTGAGATCCAGCGATTCGAGCCCCAGCATCGCGTTCTGCGCTTCTTTGGTTACTCGCAATAACTCATCGATCTTCAAGTGCAAAATGTCCGTGTCGCGGTTCTGGGTGTTCTGGATCAGGAACACCATCAGGAAGGTGATGATGGTGGTCGAGGTGTTGATGATCAGCTGCCAGGTATCGTTGAAATGAAAAATCGGCCCGCTCAAACCCCACAGGAAAATCAGAGCGATCGCCCCCAGAAATGTCCGGGGCAGGCCGGCCCACAGGGATAGTTTCTGTGCAATATTTGCGAATTTCATTGCCGTGTTCCTCGTAGGGATGCGCCTGATTTTCAGACAGCACGGGCATAACGAAAATTCTGCTGAATATTGGCTGCGGGATGAAAGACCGGTGTGCTGAACCCTCTGTCAGGGCTCGTCACTCGGGGCTGAGAAGGTCGCAACCATTTCTACTGCCTAGGGAGTTGATCGATCGCGTTCTTCATCGGAATGGGGCCTATGGCGACTAGCTGTGTTGGGTAAACGGCATAAAAAGAACCGGCCTATTGAGTCATGCCAGTCAGTTAAGGACAAATCGGACCTGTAGGAGCCAGGCTTGCCGGCGAAAGCGCACTTAAGGACGCCTTCGCCGGCAAGCCTGGCTCCTACGAAAAGCGGTTTGCTCGCTCAACTGGCCGGCATCAGGCCCTTGATGCCGGTTTTTTTGTGCATATCCATTCACGCCGACAGCGTCACCTCAGTCTTCCAGCTGAAGTACCCCACCGCTTCACAGCGCTGGTTGATCAGCATGAAGTTCAGTTCGCAGGCTGTCACGCCCGTGCTCAGTTGCGAACACTCCCAATAATGATCATCGGCGCTATGGCTGCCAGGCTGGGTCGGGTTGGCGGGGTCGGGCGCGGGGACTGTCTGGTCGCTGTGAACGATCAGTTTGGGCGGCGAAAGAACCCCGGCGCCGTCCACCGTCAGGTCGTGAAATACAACCGTATGTTCGGTTAGCAGGCTGACGGTTCTGCCGCGAATATGGAAGACCTTTCCGTTGCTGGCGGTCAGCGTTATTTTACTGTCATTTTCAGCACTTTGTGTCGTCGTGCTACTAGTCACGGGGAAGATGAAACCATCTTCAATCACCGTCGGGTTCTGCGATTCAAGACTGGGTTGCGGATAGCGTGAAAGCAACGATTCGGCATCGACAATCAGAAGCACACTACTGGCTATCACGGCGCCCGCCGAAGGGGAGCTAATCGGTTCGGAAGTCATCATGGATCCTTTCATGATGTTGACGCAAAACGGTAACCGCTTCGGTTCAAGCGAGACATCCTGTTCCAGCCGAGGCGGCAACGAGCCCGGTAGGCCCCTCGTTGCCAAGGGGCCCGGCCCAGCATCAGTTACGGATGGTAATGAACGGATCCCATGTGCAGCAGCCGATGATCTGGCAGTCGCGATTCACGATCAGAAACTGGAAGTGATAGGTCACGCTGCCGCAAGCAAGGGTTTCCGAAGACCAGTAATGGTTATCGACTTTCTGGCAGCTGGGCACCGATGGATTGCTGGTGTTAGGGACTGCAAAGGAGGCGGTAGCCTTGCGTGGCGTGGGTGTAGAGATCAACTCGTTGCCTGCGTTACCGACGAACTTGTAGAAAATCACTGCTTGCTCGAAGCCCAGCGACAGGCTGGCTTCACGCCAGCGAATCAAATCGCCTACCTGAGCTTTCAAGTTGAGTTCGCCACCGGCCTGGCCACTCACCACGTTGTTCTGATTGGTCACCATGTATACATGATTGACGTCGATCATCGTCGGTGCAGCAGGGTTTTTGCTGATGTTCGGGTAGTTTTTCAGAATGGTTTCGGTGTCGATCGAAACAAGTACATCCGTGACTCGAGACATAGTAAAGCTCCTTTGAACATAGTGATTACCTGGCTACCTACCAGGCACGACAACGCTTGTTTGCCTTGCGGCCGTTGCGAACACACTACTGGGGAACCCACTCGATCACGGGGTACGAGCTGGCCTTGCTCCTTGCCTTGAAATGACGGGTTGGGTTCCTTCCAACAGGCCGCGACTAGGACTATAGATGCCATTTCTATGCTGTCAAAATCGCTTTGCTCTTCGGTCGACGAACGGTCCTTTTGGTTATGGCTTTCAATGATTTTGCGATAAGAAAAGGCTCATTGAGATCCCCTGTGTTTTTCAATCGTCAAGTGATCCGGGTTCAGGCAATAGACAGACAAGGCCTGTTAAAAGAGTCATGAGCCAGGCAGGAGCATGGTTAGAAAAGGGGGCTGTTTTTTTGCTGATTCACTCGATTTGGCTTTCAAGCCTGAGGAGGCGGCATGTTGTTACGTTACATGGTGTTGCTGGCGGTGGTGGTTGCCGCTGCGGGTTGTGTGCAGGAACGGGTTGTTCATGACCGGCGTCCGGTGCAGCGTGAATATGTTGAAATCATCGCACCGCAGCCGCCACCGGAACGCGTTGTTGAGGTAGAGCCTGCGGGGCGGCCGGGTTATCTCTGGTCGAGGGGGTACTGGCGTTGGGAGGGTGGGCGTTATGTCGCGGTTCATGGCCATTGGGTCCCGGAACGGCCGGGGTATCGTTATGTGCATCCGCACTGGGAGCAACGTAACGATGGCTGGCATTGGCGGGTGGGGGCGTGGGTTAACTGACGCGGTCAATGTATCGTAGCGAACCGGTTGTCTGCCTCTGGCTACAACCTCCGACAGGAGAGCGATATGAGTTGGTCCGCCAAACAATACGTAGCGTTTGAAGATGAGCGAACGCGCCCGGCGCGTGACTTGCTGGCTGCCATCCCCCCCGTGGACGTCCAATCGGCAATCGACATCGGTTGCGGCCCGGGTAATTCCACCGAGTTGCTGGTGCAGCGCTTCCCCAATGCCGCGGTGCGAGGGGTGGACAGTTCACCGGATATGATCGAGGCCGCTCGCAAGCGTTTGCCTCACCTGCGTTTCGACACTGCAGACATTGATGCCTGGAACGAGACCGGCCCGTTCGACGTGATTTTCGCCAACGCCGTGTTGCAGTGGCTGCCCGATCACGCCCGGTTGCTGCCGTCATTGGTGGCCAGGCTCGCGCTCGGCGGCAGTCTGGCGATTCAGATGCCCGACAACCTCAATGAACCGTCGCACAGGTTGATGCGCGAGGTCGCAGCGAACGGCCCTTGGGCTGACAAACTGGCAAGGGCCGCAGGCCTGCGAACGGAAATGGAGGATGCGGGTGGTTACTACTCGATGCTGCGTGCCCACTGCACCCGCGTCGATGTATGGCGCACCACTTACTACCATCCACTCGCGGCCGGCGCATCGGGCGTGGTCGAGTGGTTCAAGGGCAGCGGTTTACGGCCTTTCCTTGAGCCGCTGGATGAAGCGGAGCGGGAGCAGTATCTCAAGCAGTATCTGACGGCGATCGAGCAGGCCTATCCGGCGCTGAGCGATGGTTCGGTGCTGTTGCCGTTTCCACGGTTGTTCATGGTGGCGACGCGCTGACGAACAAAGGGACATGCCTGGTCGTTTGTCCCTTTGGTTTACCAATCTTCGAACCATCAGCCCTGCTGCAAAACCTTGAGTGCCGCCGAGGCCAGAAACCCGGAGCGACTTTTCTCTTCCGGATGATGCAGTACGTATTCGTCGATACGGTTGAGCAAGTAGCCGGGCAAGGTGATGTTGAGCTTCTGGGCCTTGCCCAGGTATTTGGTGACATCGATGTCCACCACGGCCCACGTACACCCTGCGTAGTGCGGATTGGCCGCATGCAGGGTCACTTTGTTGGCGGGCGGAATCGGTGATCCGTCTTCGGCCAGTATTTCGAAATGGCCTTCGATGGCTTCGCGCGCCATGGCCATGGCGTCATCCAGATCCTCCCCAGCGGAGAAACAACCCGGAATATCCGGTACTTCAACACCCCAGGCGTGTTCATCATCGCCCATGGAGATTGCAATTGGGTAAAGCATGTTCGTCATTCTCCTAAGGCGCTGCTTGTGGTTACTATGCCTGCTGAAATTCACTAGTCAACACTATAACCACCAATGCATCCTGAGCACTGACGTGCTAGCGGCATGAAATGAGTCGGGAGGGCAATTGGCGATGGCTTGGGGAAGGCCGGGCTTTCTGTATTGCAGGGTTTTGCCGAGGCGCTGGGGAGCGAGGGAGATCAAATCTCATGCATAAAAAAACCGGCGGAAATCGGGGACCTGTAGGAGCCAGGCTTGCCGGCGAAGGCGTCCTTAAGAGCGCCTTCGCCGGCAAGCCTGGCTCCTACAAAACCATCATGACGCGAGACTGAAATTGAGTGGAGCGGGCAAAGGGAATCGAACCTGAAGAAAAACCAATGCCGAGCATCACGCAGTAGCTTCTAAATCAGCTGATCAATCAAAACCGCGTTGGTATAGATCAAGCTTCCATCGCTCGCTCGATGCCCGACCAAATGGAACTGACCGCGCCCGTGCTGCAAGTAGACGCGCATTTGGCAGTCGGACAAGGGGTCGTATCCCTCTGGCAAGACCAAATCCATTGAGCTCATGTCGACATCAACCATGGCTTCAGGCTCATGGGTCTTCTGTAGGCGTTCTTCAGCTTCCTCCAGACGCAGATGGAGGGGGCCATCGACATCAAAACTGATCTCACCCACCGGGGTGGACTTTGGGGCGCCGCCGGGTTTGCACCAGCCTTCGATCGTCAGGTTACTCATGACGAAACCTCCGTCGTGGACTACTGGAGTCTGTAGCTCTTGTCTCTTCTCAAGCCATCCGTTTCTGGCCAGTTCTGCCATCCGTCATCAGAATTGAGTATAGCTGGCAACCCGGCCTCGCTTGCTGTACCCGCGTCAAATCGCTACGCCCATTTAGTCTTGAGAGACGTAATGCTGAATATCCATAGTTATATGTAGCGAATAGCTTTAAACGATTAACTTAATGTTCGAATTGGAATATCTGGCCAACAGGTTTTTCAGAAAAAGCGCGTGTTCCGTCCGTGCACTATACTTCCTGCTGACTTTACCGTCGGAATGGATGGTATTTGTCTGCCCTGCTTGGACGTCAGTGGCGATGCGTTTGCATAACCAGTGAACAACAGGAATAGGATGAAGAGAAAATGGCAATAGCAATTATCTTGATACTAATCGTTATTGCATCAGTGTTGTTCCATATACTAGCGCCTTGGCATGCGACACCGGCAGCCTCCAACTGGGGGTCTATAGACACCACCCTGTTCATCACCCTGATCATTAGCGGAATATTTTTCATCGCGATTACGGTATTTATGGCGGTAGCCGTGATGCGTTATCGTCACAAGGAGGGTGCCAGGGCGCACTACCAGCCAGAAAGTAAAAAACTGGAAACATGGTTGATTATCGTGACCTCGATAGGGATTGCCGCGATGTTGGCGCCAGGCCTGGTGGTTTACAGTGATTTCATCAATGTGCCGAAAAATGCCTATGAACTTGAAGTGGTCGCCCAGCAGTGGCAGTGGGCCTTTCGTTTTGCCGGCCAGGACGGGAAGCTGGGTAAATCGGATATCAAGTTTGTTGATTTCACCAATCCCCTCGGCCTTGATCCCAAGGATCCTGTCGGGCAGGACGATGTGCTTATAAAAAGCAATGAAGTTCGCCTTCCGCTCGATCAGCCAGTGAAAGTTTTACTGCGCTCTAAAGATGTGCTGCACAATTTTTATATCCCGCAAATTCGCAGCAAGATGGACATGGTGCCGGGGATGGTGTCGTACTTTTGGTTTACGCCGACTAAAACCGGGAAATATGAAATCCTTTGTGCTGAATATTGTGGTGTAGGTCATTACAACATGCGCGGCCAGATGATCGTGGAAGAGCAGGGCGCCTTCGATCAATGGCTGAACAGCCAACCGACTTTTGCGCAGACATTAACGACAGCTGCCAAACCCAGTCAGGACAGCGTGTTGGAAAAAGGTCGCTTGTTGGTCGAAAAATACGGCTGTGGTGCCTGCCATAGCCAGGATGGCAGTACCAGTCTCGGCCCGGGATGGAAGGGGCTTTACGGCCGCACTGAACAGTTTGCCGATGGCACCCGTGCACTGGTCGATGAGGCCTACCTGAAAGAGTCGATCCTCGATCCGAAGGCCCGCCTGGTACAGGGCTACCCGCCAGTCATGGTGGCCTATACTCTCACTGGAGATGAACTGGGTGCTGTCGTCGCCCTGATCAAATCACTGGGTGCCGCGCAGCAAGAACCTTCTGCCAGCGAAAAGTTGGACAGAGGTGACGACTTGGCGACGCAGGGGCAGCGGCTGGCCGAGTCGCTCGGCTGTCTGGCCTGCCACAGTGTCGATGGCAGCAAGGGCGTCGGCCCCAGCTGGCAGGGCCTGTATAGCGAGGCCGTAACCCTTGCCGACGGTACGAGTATCAAGGCCGATGAGGGCTATATAAAGGATTCGATTCTTAATCCCGGCGCCAAAATCGTCAAAGGCTACGCAGCTGTCATGCCGGCCTTTACCCCGAGTGATCAGGAGTTGAACGCACTGATCGCCTTTATCAAATCCAAAGCGAATGCCGACGCTGATGCGAGCAAGGCGGAGCCAGGGAAGTAGCCGTAAAGCAGCCAGGAATGCACCGAAACTTCGAACAGGAGGATGACGTGATGGCCTATGCGGAGCAAGCCGAAACAGAAGCACTACACGAGCCCAAAAGCTTCCTGACCAAATATATCTGGAGTCAGGACCACAAGGTCATAGCCATTCAATATTCCGTGACGGCTATATTCGTGGGCGTTATCGCCGTGGTGTTGTCCGGCTTGATGCGCATACAGATCGGCTTCCCCGGCGCTTTGGAGTTCATGGACGCCAGTGCTTACTATCAGGCGATGACCATGCACGGCATGATCATGGTCATTTACTTGCTGACGGCCTTGTTTCTGGGTGGCTTCGGTAACTATCTGATCCCGCTGATGGTGGGCGCCCGCGACATGGTCTTCCCCTACGTCAACATGCTGAGTTACTGGTTCTACCTGGTAGCGGTAGTGGTGTTGCTCTCCAGTTTCTTTGTTCCTGGCGGTCCCACCGGTTCGGGCTGGACGCTCTATCCGCCACAGTCCATTTCTCAGGGGACACCGGGGGTCGAGTGGGGCATCGTCCTGATGCTCGTTTCACTGGCGATTTTTATTGTCGCGGCCACCATGGGCGGGTTGAATTACGTCACCACGGTGTTGCAGGCGCGCACCCACGGCATGACATTGTTTCGCATGCCGCTCTCCGTATGGGGAATCTTCATGGCCTCGATCATGGCCTTGCTGGCTTTCCCTGCGTTGTTTGTCAGTGCGGTCATGATGCTGTTTGACAAGCTATTGGGCACCAGCTTCTTTATGCCGGCGATGGTCTCGCTGGGGCAGCAGCTCGATCACCAGGGTGGCAGCCCGATATTGTTTCAGCACCTGTTCTGGTTCTTCGGCCACCCGGAGGTCTACATCGTTGCTCTCCCTGCGTTTGGTCTGGTCTCCGACTTGATCAGCACACATGCGCGTAAAAATATCTTCGGCTACCGAATGATGGTGTGGGCCATTATTGCGATTGGCGTACTCAGCTTTGTGGTCTGGGCGCACCATATGTATGTCAGCGGAATGAACCCGTACTTTGGCTTTTTCTTCGCCGTCACCACCTTGATCATCGCGGTGCCGACCGCACTGAAAGTCTACAACTGGGTGCTGACCCTGTGGCGCGGCGACATCCACCTGACCGTGCCGATGCTGTTTGCCCTGGCCTTTATCGTCACCTTCCTGGTTGGCGGTCTGACCGGGTTGTTTCTCGGCAATGTGATCGTGGATATTCCGCTTTCGGACACCTATTTTGTCGTCGCCCATTTCCATATGGTCATGGGGGTCGCACCGGTACTGGTGGTGTTCGGTGGCATCTATCATTGGTTCCCGAAAGTCACCGGGCGCATGTTGAACGACACCCTGGGCAAGCTGCATTTCTGGATTACCTTTCTGGGCACCTACGCCATCTTCTTCCCCATGCACTACCTGGGTTTTCAGGGCATGCCACGCCGCTACTACGCCTATGAAAACTACGCGTTCATCCCGCAGTCGGCGCAAGAGTTGAATGCCTTCATTACAGTGGTCGCATTGACCGTCGGCGTTTCCCAGTTGCTGTTCCTGTTCAACCTGGCCTGGAGTGCATTCAAGGGCAAGCCTGCAGGCAGCAATCCCTGGGGCGCGGCCAGTCTGGAATGGCAAACGCCGAATACCCCGCCGATACACGGTAACTGGGGGGCGAAGCTGCCGGTCGTGCATCGCTGGGCCTATGACTACAGTGTGCCGGGGATAGAGCAGGATTTCGTTCCGCAAACGGTCTCCGCCGAGGAGCTTGAGCAGATGCGGCAACTCAGTGCCGGAACCAAGATAGCGGACGTTAAAACATGAAAAGGCTGCTATTGAGAAACGCCGACGGTGCTGACCCTGGCGGCAGTTGGAGTCGCGACCCTGACGGTATCCAGGCCCCCGAGGGTGCCGATAGAGGCCAAATCGCAAGAGTGGGCTTGCGCTTGTTCCTGGGTGTGGTGAGTTCGTTATTCTTTCTCTTCCTGATCGCCTTTATTGCCCGTTCACAAATGGCCGACTGGCTACCCCTGACAGACCCCTTGGCGCCGTTAGCCAATCTCTGGCAGCTATGGCTGAATTCGGCTTTTCTGGTATTCAGTTGCATCGCACTGCAGTGGTCGCGTATGGCCGCCCGGCAGGCTCGACTGGACGCAACAGTCATTGGTTTCGCATTGGGGGGCGTGTTTGCCATCGCCTTTCTGGTGGGGCAACTCTGGGTCTGGCAGCAGTTTGTGGCCTGGGGCTACTTTGTCGCCAGCAATCCGGCCAACAGTTTCTTCTACCTGTTAACTGGCCTGCACGGGCTCCACCTGCTGGGCGGGCTGATAGCCTGGGGCATAATCGTCGCTAAATTCCTGCGTCGCGTGCCGTTGCCGCAACTGCGCGTCAGCGTAGAACTCTGTACCACCTATTGGCACTACTTACTGGGTCTTTGGTTCGTGCTATTCGCTTTGCTGGCCAGCACGCCGCAAACCTATGAAGCGATCGCCAGATTCTGCGGCCTGAGGTGAAAAGCCATGGCATCGCACCCACTTGCCCCAGTCGAATCCAGTTCATCCAATCCACCAGACTCACCGCCTGCACCGGGATGGCAGGGCATCGCCAGCGATTGGTCCTCGGATAGAGAGGCCTTCAAGCAGGTCCCTTGGGGCAAGGCGATGATGTGGATATTCCTGCTCAGCGATACGTTTATATTCACCTGTTTTTTAACCGGCTACATGTCGGTACGCATGACCATCACCACCGCCTGGCCAAACCCCAGTGAAGTGTTCGCGTTGACGATCGGCGGTAGAGAGATCCCGCTTATTCTGATCGCGATTATGACCTTTGTGCTGATCAGTAGCAGCGGCACCATGGCCATGGCCGTTAATTTCGCCTATCGCCGTGATCGCGCGAAAACCACTGCGCTGATGCTGGCGACCGCTGCCTTGGGTGTGACCTTCGTCGGCATGCAGGCATTTGAATGGAGCAAACTTATCGCAGAAGGGGTGCGTCCCTGGGGGAACCCCATGGGGGCGGCGCAATTTGGTGCCAGCTTTTTCATGATTACCGGTTTCCACGGACTGCATGTGTCAATCGGCGCCATCTACCTCAGCATTGTGGCGATGAAAGTATTGCGGGGAGATTATGAGCGCTCCGGAAACTATCAAAACGTCGAGATAGCCGGGCTTTACTGGCACTTCGTGGATTTGGTGTGGGTGTTTATTTTTGCATTCTTCTATTTATGGTAGAGGAGCACGGGTGATGGCACATGCTCAGGGTCAGCAACATCCAATCAGCTTGTACCTTAAAATCTGGGGGCTGTTATTCGTCCTCAGTACGCTGTCGTACCTTGTCGACTACTTCCACTTCCATGGCTACCTTCGGTGGTCCCTGATTATCACTTTCATGTTGTTGAAGGCAGGTTTGATTGTCTCCATCTTCATGCATATGGCCTGGGAACGGTTGGCCATGGTCTACGCCATATTGGTGCCACCGTTGTGTTTACTGGTGCTCGTCGGCTTGATGGCCACCGAGGCGGACTATGTTTTCCTCAGCCGGGTCATTTCCTTCGGCCAATAAGCAACTTTCGGATGGCCATGAGCCTCCAGGGACTAACCCGATATCACTCGCTTGAACTGATGCCATTTGTGCTGCCAGGCCACTGTCCAGTGGGGGGCTGCAGTTCCCGTGCCGGCGATGGTCAGCGTTGGATGATGTTCGATTACCCGGTCCAATACCGATTCCTGATTCGGTTCAACATCCACGAAGAAGATATGTTTTCCCTCTTCTACCATCTGTTTAAAACTGCGGAAGTGAGCGTTCGGCACCTGGATGCCAAAAAAACCGCCTTCCCAGATGCAGAAGCCAAATACAACGATGGCCAGGAAGATAAAAGGCACCCAGCCTGCGGCGGATTCGGTCCAGCCCATCCAATAGGCGCCGCCAAGGACCAGCGCCGCGAGGGGCACGCCGACCAACGCACCAATCTCGCCAGAGTGAACAACATCCTGTTTCATCAACGAGTTAACCTCGTGGAGGTGATGTTCTTCAACATCAGCCACTTGTTCACTGAGCACATGAATTTGTTCGGTATTGATGCCGTTGGCTTCCAGTTCATTTTCAACGGCCTCGAGATCGTCGAGATTGTCACTGATGTAATAGTGCCGATTCATGCCACACCTCCCATCTCGTGCTGGCTGTAGACCTCCTTTGTCCTGCAGCCGTTAACTGAGATTTGCAGTCGATGTCTGTGCACGTGGGGAACGCTGCACACTTGATGCAATTCGTAGGAAGTATAGCATTCGCTAGCATGCTGGGCAGGAAGCGTCAAGGTCTGGAAGGCGGCATTGGGGCTTGGCGTGCGCCGACGAGTTCTGCATTGCAGCGCCACATCCAGACGTTCCCCTGTCAGCCATTCGTAGAGGAATCCCAAACGCTATGAAAATGTTAACGCTTGATGAAATTTGATAATAAATCCGTACTTTTCGAAAAAAACGCTAACAGACTTGGGTAGTCGCGCTCATCGATCAGCGGATAATGGACGAAAATTGGGGGATGTCTCAGAGCCCATTCCACCAAATCCCAGGCACAAAAAAACCGGCCATCGAGGCCGGTTTTTTTGTGTTCCTGCATCCCCCGCCAAAAAAACCGACGTGAGACAAAAATTCGATTGGAGCGGGTGAAGGGAATCGAACCCTCGTTATCAGCTTGGGAAGCTGGAGTAATGCCATTATACGACACCCGCTCAGAGCGGCTGACTTTGTACCAGATGTCGGCGTGAAAATGAAGTTTTTCTTTGCGCGCGATGGCTTTAGCACGGGGGAAACGAAAGCAGAGACCGCATTGCGGTCATTCGCGGGCAAGCCTCGCTCCTACAGGGCTGAGCTTGCTCGCGATGACTCTGTTTCAGATTGCCAATGCATGCTGGTCCTGGACGTAGTGGTAACGCGGTCGGCTTTCGTGTTGCGCCGGTTTCAGGAAGCCCAGCAGTGCGTTGCGGCTGTCTCGGCAGGCGGCTTTGTGCTCCATGTCGAGAAAGTGGCCGGTGGCCTGAAGGGTGCTGAAGGTGCTGTGCTGCACGTGGCCGGCGAACAGCCTGGCATCGGCGGCGGCGGTGTACTCGTCCCATTCGCCGTTCATAAACAGCACCGGCACGTTGATTTTCTTTGCCGCATTCAGATAGCAGTTGCGATCACTGTTGAGCACGTCGCTGATGTGAAAGTGCATCTGCCCGTATTCATGTTCGGCCAACGAACTGACGTGACGGTAGTTGAAACGCTTGAACAGCGAGGGCAGGTGTTTGCCGATGGTGCTGTTCACCAAGTCACCGACCCGGTTACCGTCCCGGCTGCCGAGATAATCGACACCGCGCTCAAGGTAGTCGAGCATGTGCTCGTTGACCACCGGCGAGAACGAGCTGATCACGGCCTTTTCGATGCGCCGTGGCCGTTGGGCCAGGGCGACGAGCGTGGCGGCGCCACCAAAGGAAAACGACAGCACGTGTTCGGCGGCGAAGTGGTCGATCAGCTCCAGGAGGATCTGCCCTTCGATTTCCTTGGTCAGCATCTTCTCATGCAGGTTGTGGGCCTTCGACTTGCCCGCGTAGGGCTGGTCGTAGCACACCACATTGAACTGCGGATAAAGGTTTTTCACGGTTTGGGCAAACGACGCAGTCGTGGACATCGAGCCGTTGACCAGAATGATGGTCTTCTCTGCGGCGTCTGCGCGATAGAACTCCGTGTAAACCCGATACTGACCCTGTATATCCAGCACAGCGATTTCTGGCCTCATGTCATAAGACTCCTGGCAAGCGGGTATGCGCGCAAATCAGATTGCACGAGCTTTGTGACAGGTAGGCATACGCCTGGAATTTTGAAGGCCCATGTCGATCCATTGCTGGCTGGTCGACGGGTATTGTTATAAGCGGGCAGTTTGCCGGGGGAAGGCGGAACCTGAGGGTTCTCTGCCGGCAAAAAGTTTCTTAGAGTAGTTTTGTGACTCGTCGGTCACGTTTCGCGCCGACGTCCTGATTCAAGCAGGGGTCACGTCATCGCGCAAGTATCTTTCGTAAAATTTTCAGCGGCTTCTGCTGAGCGGTCGCCTGCTTAGATCATTCGGATCTCATCGCTGCTCAACGGACGGTATTCGCCGGGCTTCAACACAGCGTCGAGCGCCAGTGGCCCCATGCGTTCGCGGTGCAGGCGTATCACCTTGTTATCGAAGTGGCCGAACATCCGTTTAACCTGATGATAGCGGCCCTCGACGATGCTCAGGCGCGCAGATTTTGGCCCGAGTACGACCAGTTCGGCCGGTTGTGTGGTGAGGTCTTCGAAGGCGAAATACAGCCCTTTGGCGAAGGTGATCGCGTATTCGGCAGTGATGTCCTGCTCGGTCTCGACGTAGTAGACCTTGGGCAGTTTGGTCTGCGGTTGGGTCAAGCGTCGCGACCAGCTGCCATCGTTGGTGATCAGCATCAGGCCGGTGGTGTTGAAGTCCAGGCGACCGGCGATGTGCAGGTCTTCCTTGTCCGGTTCGTCGATCAGGTCGAGCACCGTCGGGTGTTGCGGGTCGCGGGTCGCACTGACGCAACCGGGTGGTTTGTGCAGCATGAAGTAGCGGGCCGGCTTGCCAGCTTGTAGCACCTCGTCGTCGACTTCCACGCGGCTGAATTCGAGTACCTCGGCGTGAGGGTCGCTGACGACTTCTCCGTCGACCCTGACGCGCTTTTCCACCAGCAACAGGCGTACCTGCTTACGGTTGAAGCGGGGCAGGTTGCTGAGGAAGCGGTCAACGCGCATGGCTAAGGTTCGGTGGGAGGATTCGGTGAGAGAGCGCCGCGCATCTTACGTGATCGGCTCAGCGGCTGCTTGTAACTGCATCTCGACCTGGGCGCAGGCCGGGCACAGGCAGGACTTGTCGCGCAACTCACTGGGCAACGCCTGAAGCACCGCCGGATCGATGCTGACGCCGTAGCACCAGCAGGCACGATCGACGGTTCGCGGGTCAGCCAGGCTGCAGTCGTTGGAGGCGCCGCAAGCCGGGCAGAGGTCAGGTTTATTCATGAAGGACATTCGATTACAGCCAGTTTGCTTGGTCCGAGACCGCGCATGATCGGCCGGCAAGCACTCCTGCGCAAGCCGGCGATCCTGGAAATCAACGCCGATCGTTCAGATACGCACGCCACCCGCCCAAATGACTGATATCCACCGCCCCCTCCAAGCCATAGGGCTCACAGATAAACCCACTCTCCCAACGCCCATCCGCCAGTTGTACCTTGCCCAACCCCAGCGGTGCCGGAATAGCGGTCAGGAACGAGCCCAACTCACTGCTCGGCAACTCCCACACTTCCACCGCAATCGCCGCGCCACCTTCCTTCACTCGGACCATGCCCGGGCGATAGGGTGGGCCGCCAGCCAGGGCATACAGCTGATAGTCGGGGGAACTGTGAGTGGCTTCGAGCAAACGGGCTCCACGCAGCTGGAGTTGCCAGTTCAGCGCCAGCCCATCCAGGTGCGCGCCGCAGACCACCAGCCTTGCGCGATCATTGCGCGCAATGTTCGTCGGCACAGGCGCGGCCAAGCCTTGCTGGCGTTGCAAGGCATCCGCCACGCTCAACAGGTACTGATCGGTAAACGCCCGTCCGAACAACGTCACGCCCCATGGCAAACCATTGCCCATGAATCCGCTGGGCACGGCGACGGCGGCGTAATCGAGCAGGTTCATGAAGTTGGTGTAGTAGCCCAGTTCCGAGTTGCGCAGCACCGGTTCGGCCGCAAGCTCCGCCCTTGTCACCGGGCGGCCGATGGTTGGCGTGACCACGCAATCAAGGCCCTCCAGGGCTTTGTCGCACAGCGCTTTCAAGGCCTGCAGACGGTATTGGGCACGGAAGGTTTGCACGCCGGTCACCGCTGGCGCCTTGGCCAATACGGCGCGAATCACCGGCAGCACGGCTTGAGGATGTTGCTCCATCAACTCGCCGGCCACGCTGTAACGCTCCGCCACCCACGGCCCTTCGTAGAGCAACCGCGCCGCTTCGAGAAACGGCGACAAATCCAGTTCGACCGCTTCACCGCCCATGGCTTTGAGCTGGTCGATGGCGTCACCGAAGAGCAACGGGCCTTCAGGACAGCCGAAGAACGCCAGATCCTGCGCACGGGGCACGCCAAAACGGAAGGGTGACAGAGTCCCGAAGGCCGAGCCGTCATTCCACAGTGGATTACTGCGGCTGTATTCGTCCCGTGGATCGAGATGAGCGGTGAGCGCCAGCAACTGACTGGCTTCCCAGGCCGTGGCTGTGAAGGTCGTGACGCAATCGAGCGTTCGACAGGCCGGAACCACACCGGCGGTGGAGATCAGCCCTTTGCTGGCTTTTAAACCGACCAGATTATTCAATGCCGCCGGCACGCGACCGGAGCCTGCCGTGTCCGTGCCCAGGGAAAAGCTCGCCACGCCGAGTGCCACCGCCAGTGAAGACCCGGCGCTGGAGCCGCCCGACGGATACTCCGGCAACACGCTGTTCGGGCAAGCGCCATACGGCGAGCGGCTGCCATTGAGGCCGGTAGCGAACTGATCGAGATTGGTCTTGCCCAACGGAATCGCACCCAGCGCCAGCAGTTGCTCGACAATGGTTGCCGAGCGTTCCGGCACATAGGCAAACGCCGGACACGCTGCGGTGGTGGGAATGCCCGCCAAGTCGATATTGTCCTTGATCGCGAACGGCACGCCGTACAGCGGCAGGCTGCCTGGGTCACGACCGTCGAGTGCGGCGAGGTACGGCTCCAGTTCCAGGGCGCTGAGCAAATGGATGAACAGGTGATAGTCCGGGTTCAGTGCCGCGGCTTTTTCCCGCAGGTTCAACAGCAGTTGCCGAGGCGTGATTTGGCCTTGGTGGTAAGCGTTGCGCAGGGCGTCGAGTTGCAGATTGATGTTCATGGCGTTAATCCTTTTTCAATGGCTTGAGTCGAGTTCCAGCACCACCACACGCTGCCCGGCGCGCACCGCCGAACCCGGTTGCACACGAATCTCGCGCACCACGCCCGCCATGGGCGCGAGCAGCGGGATTTCCATCTTCATCGACTCCAGAATCACCAGCACATCCCCCGCCGCGACCCGGCTGCCAGCCTGCACCTGAACCTGCCAGAGGTTGCCGGCGATGTGGCTGTCGATGCTCTGTTGACCGTCGGCTAACGGCGCATCTTCGGTAATTTCCGGGGCCAGCTCTTCGCTGTCGAAATGCGCCTGGCCGCTGGCGATCCAGCGTTCGCGCTCGGCGTTGAACGCGCTCTTTTGCTGATCCCGAAATGCCGCGATGCCCAGGGCTTCTTTCGCCAAAAACGCCTGGTAATCCGCCAGATTCAGCTGACTGTGTTCGATGTTCAGATCAAAACGCCCAAGCGGGAAATCCCGACGAATGCGCAGCAGTTCATCGGCGCTCACGGGGTAGAAGCGGATCTGATCGAAGAAGCGCAGCAGCCACGGCTTGCCGTCGAACGCTGCAACCTCACGGTAGCGGTTCCACATCTGTAAGGTGCGGCCGACGAACTGATAACCACCGGGGCCTTCCATGCCGTACACGCACAGGTAGGCGCCGCCGATGCCTACCGAGTTTTCCGCGGTCCAGGTGCGGGCCGGGTTGTACTTGGTCGTCACCAGGCGATGCCGCGGATCGAGCGGGGTGGCGACCGGTGCGCCGAGGTAGACGTCGCCCAGGCCCATTACCAGATAGCTGGCGTCGAACACCGTGCATTGCACTTCGTCGAGGTTCGGCAGGTCGTTGATGCGTCGGATGAACTCCAGATTGCTCGGGCACCAGGGTGCGTCCTTGCGTACGGTGGTCATGTATTTCTCGATCGCCAACTGGCAGGCCGGGTCATCCCAGGACAGTGGCAGATGGACGATGCGCGAGGGCACTTGCAGGTCTTTGGCGGCGCACACGGCGTCCCATTCTCCAGCGACAATCCCCAGCAGATCGGCCAGCGGCAGTTGCTCCGGTTGGTAGTGCACTTGCAGCGAGCGGATGCCCGGTGTCAGGTCGATCACGCCATGCAGGTGTTTGCTTTCCAATGCCTGCATCAGCGCGTGGGCTCGGAAGCGCAGGACCAGGTCCAGCTCGGGGGCACCGATCTCAAGTAGCAGATGCGTGTCGCCCGACAGACGTGCAACCAGCCGCGTATCCCCCTGACCAATATCCAACACCACAGGCGATACAGCCCCCTGTGGGAGCTGGCTTGCCTGCGATGAAGTTGATGCGGTGTCTGGTCGGGCCTCATCGCAGGCAAGCCAGCTCCCACAGGAATCCCATTTCAAGGCGAGATTGCACGCGGTCTTGAGATCGACCGGGATGAACTGCACCTTGTCCCCAGCCTTGAGCTGCCCCAGCTGCCAAAGGTCCGCCTCGATCACCGTCACCGGGCAGACAAAACCGCCCAGACTCGGACCATCCGGTCCCAGAATCACGGGCATGTCACCGGTGAAATCCACCGCGCCAATCGCGTACGGATTGTCGTGAATGTTTGACGGATGCAGCCCGGCCTCGCCACCGTCGGCCCGCACCCATTCAGGCTTCGGCCCGATCAGCCGCACGCCGGTGCGGCTGGAGTTGAAGTGCACTTCCCACTGCGTGGCGAAGAAGGTGCCGATGTAGTTTTCGGTGAAATACTCCGGGGCTCCGTGAGGGCCGTAGATCACCCGAATCTGCCGCACGGCGGGCAACTCGGTAATGTGCGGGATCGCCAGGTTTTGCCCGGTGCTGTGGTCGCTCAAGGCCGGAATATGCAATACGTCCCCAGTGCGCAATGCACGACCGGCATGGCCACCAAACTGGCCGAGGGTGAAGGTACTTTTGCTACCCAGATAATCCGGCACTTGCACGCCGCCGCGCAGGCACAGATAGCTGCGCGCGCCTGCACCGCCAATGGTGCCGAGGCTCAAAGTGGCACCGGAGGGAATCAACAGAGCGGTATTCATCGGCACCGCTTCACCGTTCAGCATCAACGGAATCACCGCCCCCGTAACGGCCACCACCGCCTCACAATTGAAGCGCAGCAGCGGCCCGCTCATGGTGATTTCCAGCGCTGCTGCACCTTGATCGTTACCCAGCAAGCGATTGCCCAGACGCAGTGCCCGGCTGTCCATCGGCCCCGACGGCGGCACGCCCACCGCCCAGTAACCGAGGCGTCCCGGATAGTCCTGAACGCTGGTTTGCGTACCGGCGCTGAGCACTTCAAAAGTGTTGGCTTGATAGACCAGGCCTTCCAGGCAACGGGTCCACGGCTGGCCGCTGGCAAAAGGCGTATCGAGCAGAATCTGCCGCAAGTAATCGCGGTTGGTTTCCACGCCGTACAGCAGGCTGTCGCCCAGAGCCTGATGCAGATCGGCGCGTGCTGCTTCGCGAGTCGGTGCCCAGCTGATGACCTTGGCGATCATCGGATCGAAGTACGGCGGGATCTCGCAACCGGCCTCGACCCAAGTGTCGATGCGCAGGTGTTGGCCATCGGTAACCGGGAAATTGACGGCAGTGAGCAGACCGGGACTCGGTTGGAAATCCCGACCCGGATCTTCGGCATAGAGTCGTGCCTGAATCGCATGACCGTCGGCTTTCAATCCCTGACTCAACTCGCGCAGCGGCGGTAAATCACCGGCCGCCAGTTCCACCATCCAGCGCACCAGATCGACGCCCCACACCTGTTCGGTGACGCCGTGCTCCACCTGCAAACGGGTATTCACTTCAAGAAAGTAGAAACGCTGGGCATCGCTGTCGAAGACGAACTCAACAGTGCCCGCGCTGCGGTAATTCACCGCTTTGGCCAGTTTGATGGCCGCTGCACAGAGTTCCTCGGCCATGCCCTCGGGCAGATTCGGCGCCGGGGTTTCTTCGAGGACTTTCTGGTTGCGTCGCTGCACCGAACAGTCACGCACGCCGAGGGCAAGCACCTCGCCCTGGCCGTCGCCGAAGACCTGCACTTCCAGATGCCGGGCGCGCTGAATGTACTTCTCGATGAACACGCCGGCGTCGCTGAAATTGTTCTGACCAAGGCGTTTGACGGCTTCGAAGGACTCGCTCAGTTCAGCAGCGCTGCGGCACACGCGCATACCGATCCCGCCACCGCCGGCGGTGCTTTTGAGCATCACCGGGTAGCCGACCTGTTCGCCGGCGATCAGAGCTGCGTCGAGGCTGTCGAGCAGCTCGGTACCTTCGAGCATTGGCACGCCGTGTTGCTTGGCCAGCGCACGGGCGGTGTGCTTGAGGCCGAACACCCGCAGGTGCTCCGGTGTGGGGCCGATGAAGGCGATGTCGGCCGCTTCGCAGGCTTGGGCGAATGCGGCGTTTTCCGAGAGAAAACCGTAGCCGGGATGAATCGCCGTGGCGCCGGCGGCTTTGGCGATGGCGAGGATTTTGTCCACGGCCAGATAAGTGCCAGCCGCCGCGCCTTCGCCCAGGCTATGGGCTTCATCGGCTTGCAGGATATGCAGGCTGGCGGCATCGGCTTCGGAGTAAACCGCGATGCCTTTGACCTGCAACTCTTGCAGGGTACGCAGGATGCGACAAGCAATGGCGCCGCGGTTGGCAATGAGGACTTTTTCGAACATGGCATAACCCCCGGAGGCGATAACGCATCAGCCTCGACCTGGGATGCGGGCCGTCCCGCAGTTTTTCGATAGGCGCCGAGGTCGTCCCCGACGGCAGAATCAACTTTCTTCAAAACACCACTGACCCCCTGTGGGAGCGGGCTTGCCCGCGATGGCGGACTGTCAGTCGACATCGATGTTGAATGTCCTGGCCTCATCGCGGGCAAGCCCGCTCCCACAGGTTTCAGTGGTGTTTAGGAGGTTTGAGGCACTGGCCTGAACGGGCCTGGCACAGGGCAAACAACCATCTGCGCAACCGCGAAAATTTCAGTTCCATACCAATAGCTCTGCGGGAGTCGGGTTGTAGGCGTTGCATGGGTTGTTCAGTTGCGGGCAGTTGGAGATCAGCACGATCACGTCCATCTCGGCCCGCAGGTCGACGTATTTGCCCGGCGCCGAAATCCCGTCTTCGAACGTCAGCCCGCCGTCGGCCGTCACCGGCACGTTCATGAAGAAGTTGATGTTCGGCCCGATGTCTCCCTTGCCCAGCCGACCATCGTGGACACAAGCGCGCAGGTAGTTGTCGCGGCAGCTGTGCATGTAGCGTTTCTCCAGCGCATAACGCACGGTGTTGCTCTCTTGGGCGCAAGCACCGCCGAGGGTGTCGTGACGCCCGCAGGTGTCGGCGACGATGGTCAGCATCGGTTTGCCGAGGTTGGAATAGAGCACGCTACCGGTGCTCAGGTAGACGCTGTTCTGCCGACGCAACGTGCGCTGCACGTCATAGCGCTCCTTGGGATTGGCGAGGCTGTAGAACAGAGTGTCGACGGCCTGATTGCCTTCCAGGTCGAGGATGCGCAAGGTCTGGCCTGCCTTGACCTCCATCAGCCAGGGTTCGCCGGCGGGGATGGTGGCGCGGTACACCGCGGTTTCGGGCAACTGTTGAGCAGTGGCGATAGCGAGTGACATGGCAGCGATCCTCAGGCGAACAGACGGTCGGTGTTGATGAAGCCGCGCTCGTTTTCCGGGCGCGAGGTGCGGCAGTGTTCGGCGACACTCGCATCGGCGTTCATCCAGCTGAGCTTCAGCGGTTTGGGGGCGTACTCAGGCGCCGGATCCATCGGATGTTGCAGCGCGGTGAGCACCACCAGCGTGTCCATCGGCGCATACAACTCGATGTAGTCACCGGCCCTGGAATTGCCTTCGACGAAATGAAAACGCCCGGCCTCATCGACATTCACGCGACTGAACAGGTTGAGCGTCATCAGCAAATCGGACAGGCCCAAACCCCACTTGCCCAATTCCACCAACAGGTTGTCGGTGCCGTTGCGGAAAAAGCCGTTGCGCAGTTCCTGATAGCGCCCCGCGCCGTATTTTTCCGCGACTTCTTCAGCGCAGAGAACACCACCGAGACTGTCGCTCCAGCCGCAGGTGTCGGCGGTAATGGCGGCCAGCACGCGCCCCATGTCCGAATACAGGCAATGGCCGGTGGTGAGCTTGGCGGTGTGTTGGCATTTGAGGCTGTCGGGCAGGTTCAGGCGTTCGGTATTTTCGTTGGCGTTGAGCAGCGTCAGGCTGACATTGGCACCGCCGCGCAGGTCGGTCAGGCGCAGCAATTGGCCGCGTTTCAGAACGAAGGAACGATGGCCGCCGCCGGGGAGCATTTCTTCGGCGAAGGGCGGGAACAGCTGGGTCGAATCAGTCATGTGCAAATCCTCTCAAGCGGTGCGAAGCGTGCCTGCCAACTGAGCCGGCAAGGCATCGACGGCGGCACGATGGGTGCGGCGGTCGCTGTTCAAAGGGATGTCGTAGGTGATGCGTGCGCCATAGGCGCCGGGGGCGTGCGGGTCGAGGCGGACCTTGTCGAACACCAGCAAACGGGTGCCGAGGCTGAAACCTTCGGACAGGTCATGGGTGACCATGAACACTGTCAGCTGGGTCTCGCGCCACAGTTCCAGCAGTAAGCCGTGCATGTCCTTGCGGATGCCCGGATCGAGCGCGCCGAAGGGTTCGTCGAGCAGCAACACGCGCGGCTTCATGATCAGCGCCTGGGCAATCGCCAGGCGTTGTTGCATACCGCCGGAGAGCTGCGCCGGGTACTTGTCCAGCGAGTGACCGAGGCCGACTTTGTGCAGCAACACTGAGGCTTGTTCGCGTGCGTCTTTTTTAGCGCTGCCGAACAAGCGCCCAAGTAGCGGTGAACGCGGCAGTTCGAGGCCGAGGGAGACGTTGTCCAGCACCGTTAAATGTGGGAACACCGAGTAGCGCTGGAACACCACGCCGCGGCTGGCATCCGGTTCGCTGGCCAGGGCCTGGCCGTCCAACAGAATCTCGCCGCGACTGGCGCGCTCCTGGCCCAGCAACAGGCGCAGGAAGGTCGATTTGCCACACCCTGAAGCGCCGACCAAGGTGCAGAACTCACCCTCGTTGACGTTCAGGTTCAATCCCTCGAGTACCACCTGATCGGAGTATTGCTGCCAGACGTTTTTCACCGTGATAAAGCTCATGCGCGCGCTCCTTCATACCAAGGAAAAGCACGCTGAGTCAGGCGCTTCAGGCCCCAGTCCATCATCCAGGCGAGCAGGGTGATCCACACCACGTAGGGCAAAATCACGTCCATCGCCAGGTAGCGGCGCACCAGGAAAATCCGATAGCCGAGACCATCGGTGGAGGCGATGGCTTCGGCAGCGATCAGGAACAACCACGCCGAACCCAGCATCAGTCGCAGCGAGATCAACAGGCGCGGCAACAATTGCGGCAGCACCACGCGCAGTATCAGCGTCCAGGTCGACGCGCCGAGGGTCTGGGCCTTGATCAGCAGTTCGACCGGAATCTCCCGGGCGCGCTGTTCCAGATCGCGGGCCAGGCACGGGGTGATACCGATCACGATCAGCATCACTTTCGACAACTCCCCCAGCCCGAACACGATGAACAGAATCGGCAGGATCGCCAGCGGCGGCACCATCGACAGCACGGTGAGTACCGGCGACAACGGTGCGCCAAACAGCGGCAGGGTCCCGGCGGCGATGCCCAGGCACAGCCCGGCCAATGCACTGATGCCGAGGCCGATGGCCAGCCGTCGCAGGCTGGCGGCGCTGTCTTGCCAGAGAAGGTATTCACCGGTGCGGGTGTCGGCGGTGAAGGCCAGGCGTTTCACCGCGTCGGTCATCTGCACGGCACTGGGCAGCAGTTTGTCGTTGGGGTTGTCCATCAGCCGATCGGCCGAGCCCATGAAGTAGGCGAACAACACCAGGGCGAATGGCAGGATCACCAACAGCAGGCGACTCGGGCGATCCGGGTGGCGATTGATCAGGCGCATGGCCTAGTCCTCCGTTGTTACAACGTGGCGTCGGCAGCCATCTGCACGTAGCTCGGGTCGAAGCGCAGCTTGAGGTTGGTCTTGTCGCCGCTGGTCACGCCATTGGCGAAGGCCATGCCGATGGCACTGGTGTCCTTGGCGCCTTCACCCAGCAAGCCGTGCTGAAAGGAGAACTCGGCGACCTTGCGCATGGTGTCGGGCAGTTGCTTGCTGGTGGAAAACGCCAAGGCTTCCTGGGGGGTGGCGAACAGCTTGGTGGTGTCGAGTTGCGCCTGGAAACCGGCCAGGTCGGTGCCCGAGGCTTTGGCCATGTGTTCGAGGGCGGCTTTGCTGGCGGCGTTTTTGGCGTTCATCAATTCCACCACTTCAAACCAGGCGCCGGTCAAGGCTTTGCCCAGGGCCGGGTTGTCTTTGAGGGTGGCGCTGTTGACCACCATCATGTCCATGATTTCACCGGGAACCTGGCTGGAGTTGAAGACTTCGGTCACGCCGGGCTTGGCCTTGATGTCCGAGAGCATCGGGTTCCAGGTGGTGACGGCGTTGACCTGATCGGTGTTGAAGGCGGCCGAAATGTCGGCGTCGGAAGTGTTGACCACTTTCAGGTCTTTCTCGGTGAGATCCACCGAATCGAGTGCCCGGGCCAATAGATAGTGGGACACCGAGAGCTCAACCAGATTGACGTCCATGCCCTTGAGGTCGGCGACTTTCTTGCCTTCGCCCTTGAGCACGATGCCGTCGTTGCCGTTGGAGAAGTCGCTGACGATCAGCGCCGTGCTGTCGACGCCACCGGCAGCCGGAATGGTCAGCGCGTCCATGTTGGTCATGGTGCAGCCGTCGAACTGGCCGGCGGTGTATTGGTTGATGGATTCGACGTAATCGTTGAGCTGCACCACATCGATTTTGATGCCGTACTTTTTCGCCCATTTGTCGACGATGCCTTGGCTGCCGGCGTATTCCCAAGGCATCCAGCCGGCATAAATAGTCCAGCAGACGCTGAAATGGTCTTTTTGTGCGGCCTGGGACGAGACGCTCACGAGGGCTGCAAAAGCAGCGGCGAGCAGGGCGGGTAAACGAAGTCGGGACATGGTGTGGTTCTCCAGTTGATCAAGGGCGGACAGGAAGGCAGCGGCACCGCGAACGGTGGCTTGTCTCCCGGGCTTTTGTCCCGCCGTGTAACCTCAACTGGAGGTCGCCAACTCTCGGACCAGCCACTCGCGATAGCGAGCCGGAACCCTAGTCAGCCATTGCAAATTGTGGTGCCGCGAACCTGTGATGACTCCTGCACGCCTTTGGTTAAGCGAGAGCCGTGCCAACTCGGCTTGAACCCTCTGGGTGGGGGCATGCAGGGAAGGGGGCGGATAAAGGGGGCGCGCGCCTTGCCTTGTCATGGTGCGCTGGCGCGCAACCGTGCACCGTAGATGGACGGGGTGGCCGCTGATCTGAAGGCCGATACCGTCTGGCACTCGGTGCAGGTTTGAAAGTCCAAACAGGTGTGAGTCGACTGCTGTTGCAGGTCTTTCAGGAGGCCTCCATGTTCTGTCAAAAAAAGCTCCGCCAAATGTTGCTCAGCGTGTTTTTTGGTTTGGGCCTGTCCGGCTGTTACTACTATGCAGGTGGCGGTGATATTTATCCGACACCCTATTACTATCCCGGCTATTACTACTCACCTTACTACTACGGCGGCCCGCGTTTTTACGGCGGCTATCGTTACTATTATTTCAGTGGTCCCCGTCATTACCATGGCGGCGGACACTATCGCGGGCACCGCTGATCAGCTCATGAATGCAACGGCGCGTCCGGCTTCCCGGACGCGCCGTTTTTCTTGTGTGAAAGATGAAGAACCTTTCATCGGCTACTTGTTTCAACGTGTTACAGGAACGCACCAGATTCCGAATTCACTGTCTGATCTTTCGACAGTTGTGAACAATTGACTGTCGCCTGCCAGCGTCGCTGGTGTGGCTCACTCGCGGTCCAGGAGGCCGCCATGCTCTGTCAAAAAAAGCTCCACCAAATTCTGCTGATTGCTCTATCGGGATTGTTTCTTGGTGCGTGCGTACCCTATTCCGACGGAGGAGACAGCTACTACCGTTCCGAGGTCTACACGTCCCCAGCGCCGTATTACTCCGGTGGCGGGTCTTATTACTCTGATGGGGGTTACTACTCGGCCCCGCGCAGGTATTACTCACCGCCTGCTCGGTATTACCAGCCATCGCCGCGTTATTACTCCCAGCCGCGGGTTTATCAACCGGCACCGCGCTATTACGACAACCGCAGCTACCAGAATCGCGGATGGGACCGTCATGACCGCGGTGGTTGGGACGGTCGTAACCGGGGCGATTGGGACGGCCGGAATCGAGGCGGCCGGGGCGATGACTATCGCGGCCACAGGGATCACCGTGATGGAAGAGGCGATCGCCACGATCGCGGCGATAACGATGGCCGAGGCGGCCGCCGGTAAACCACTCAATAAAAAACGGCGCATGAAGCGCCGTTTTTTTGTGCCTGGATTTCAGTACTCAGACAGATCGGCCAGAGGATGCCGACCTTCCCATACCTTGCGAAAATGCGCGTCCACCGCCGCTTCCGGCACATTGTTGATGTCCGGCCAGTGCCAGCGAGGTTTCTGGTCCTTGTCGATCAACCGCGCTCGTACGCCTTCGCTGAACTCTGGATGACGGCAGCAGTTGAGGCTTATGGTGTATTCCATCTGAAAGACTTGGGCCAACGATAGATGCCGGGCGCGAACGATCTGTTCCCACACCAGATGAGCGGTCAGGGGCGAGCCTTCAGTCATGGTTTTGGCGGCACGACCGAGCAGCGGGTCGCAATGATCGCGCAGTGCACTGATGGCCTTCCAGGCGCAACGAACGTCGCTGACATCCAGCAGTTCGTCGATCAGCTCGCGTCGAGGCAACCACTGCGCTTCCGGCATCTGCGCGAGCGCTTCCTGCTGCAAGGCCTTGAGCAGGCTGTTGAGCTGCATGGCTGTCTGTTCCTGCCAGTTCAATTGCAGCAAACCTTCGATCAACTCATGCTGTTGATCATCGCGCAGGAAGCGGTCGGCGAGGTCCAGATCGATCGCATCGCGACCGTTCATCTGGGCGCCGGTCAGGCCCAGAAACAATCCGAGCTTGCCGGGCAACCGCGACAGAAACCAGCTGGCGCCGACGTCCGGGTACAAGCCGATGCCGATCTCCGGCATCGCCAGCCGGCTGCTTGACGTGACGATCCGAATGCTCGCCCCTTGCAGCAGCCCCATGCCACCGCCCAGCACGTAACCATGCCCCCAACAGATCAGCGGTTTCGGGTAGGTGTGCAGGTTGAAGTCGAGGCGATATTCTGCCGCAAAGAAGTGTGCAGCCAAGGGCGGCACTTCGCCGGGAAGGGCGCGACACGCCTCCACCAGGCTGCGTACTTCACCGCCGGCGCAAAAAGCCTTGGCGCCATTGCCGCGCAGCAGCACGCAAACGATCTGTGGCTCCTTGGCCCAGGCGTCCAGTTGATCGCGCAGGGCATTGATCATCGGCAAGGAGAGGGCGTTGAGGGACTTTTCGGCATCCAGGCTGGCGATGCCGATGCGTGCGCCGTCGGTGCCGGTGAGTTCTTCGAAGTGCAGATTCATCGTGACCTCGATCGGGAATTTGAGCGTTCAGTATGATCGCTCTATAGGAAAGTGCCGGATCTGCGTCAGATCAATTGACAAGCGTGATGGGCTTTCCTAGGGTTCGCCCCATTGTTTTTACCGGATGTAATCATGACTGCTGACGACCGTATCAAACTCGAACCGAGCTGGAAGGAGGCACTGCGTGCCGAATTCGACCAGCCTTACATGGCAGAGTTGCGCACATTCCTGCAACAGGAACGCGCGGCGGGCAAAGAGATCTACCCACCCGGACCGATGATTTTCAACGCGCTCAATTCCACGCCGCTGGACAAGGTCAAAGTGGTCATCCTCGGTCAAGACCCTTACCACGGCCCGGGTCAGGCCCATGGGCTGTGCTTCTCGGTGCAACCGGGTGTACCGGCACCGCCATCGCTGGTGAACATCTATAAAGAGTTGAAGCGCGACCTGAACATCGACATTCCCAATCACGGCTACCTGCAGAGTTGGGCAGAGCAGGGCGTGTTGATGCTCAACACCACCATGACCGTGGAACGCGCGAATGCCAACGCCCATGCGGGCAAGGGCTGGCAGTATTTTACCGATCGGATTATCGAAGTGGTCAGCGAGCACCAGCCACATCTGGTGTTCCTGTTATGGGGCGCGCATGCCCAGAGCAAACAGAAACTCATCGACGCCACCAAACACCTGGTGCTGACCTCAGTCCATCCATCGCCGCTGTCCGCCTATCGCGGCTTCCTCGGCTGCGGGCACTTCAGCCGGGCGAACAAGTTTCTGGAACAGAATGGCGAGACGCCGATCGAGTGGCGGTTGCCGCCGGTTATGTAACGATCACCGCCAGCCAGAGAGCCGCTCGTCAGATATCACCGGATACCTGTTATTTCTGATAGTAGACGTGACAGGACACCCTCTGTTCAATTGACCTCCGAGAGGCTTGCACTATCGAAGCTCTATCGGTTTTTTTAATTGAACAGGAGTTCGTTATGAATAAGCTGGAACGCGAAGAAATAAAGGCCTTAAAAAAGGCCACAGGAAGCTTATTTGCGAAAACAACGCGCTGGGAGACTTCCAATCCTCGAAATACTATCAACACGCAAGAAGTGTTTTTTCGCGACATCATGCCAGACTATTATGATGTGGGCGGCCGAGTTAACGAGGATAATTACTTTACCTCGGTGATCTTCGAGATTCCGAAGAATATTCAAAGTGGAGAACACAATGTCGGACAGGGCGGGATTGGTGCCCGGTACAATGTTGTCGTGGGCGAGGAACAGGAGTTGTACGGGGCTGTAAGTGGAAAAATCAAACTTACTGTCAATTCTGAAGGCACTCATTTCGAGGCCGAGGATTTTCACTTCGTAGCCCGTATAGGAAGTGCCGGCAAGACTGCTGAGCTCTTCTTGGGGAAATTCAATATCTTGTTTTGAAATTCAAGAAGTGCTCCAAGGCAATAATTCTCCAAGAGTGGGGCACTTCTTTTATTTAACTAAAAACAAAATCCTCATTGCCGTTCTGGCTCCCGGTTCCAATACCGAAACAACGGCTCCGCCAGAAACAATACAAACAACAACCGCATCACCTGCATCGCCGTCACCAACGGTACCGACAATTGCAGGGTTTCCGCCGTCAAACTCATCTCGGCAATCCCGCCGGGCATCATGCCCAAGGTCAGCGAACGCAGATCCAGCTGAGTCAGCGCACTCAAACCCAATGCCGCCAGGGTTGCGATCAACATGGTCAACACCGTACCCAGCAGGGTTCGGCCCATGAAGGACGGTGCCCGCCGGAAGAACTGCCGATTGAAGTGACACCCCAACCCGCTGCCGATCAGCCACTGGCCGATCTGACTGCCGCCGTTGGGCAGTCCGATGTGCAGGTCCCAACCAATGCTCACCGCCGCACTCACCAGCAACGGTCCGAAAAGCCACGGATTGGGCTGGCGCAGACGTTGCCAGATCCAGGCGAGCAGGGCGCCCGCCGGGAACAGAATCGCCAGCCAGCGCCAGTCGACGCTGCCGGCATGGGCGATCGGCGTACCGTCGCCCAACAGATACTTGAAGGCCGCCGGCACACACAGCACCACCACCAGCACCCGCAAACTCTGCCCCGCCGCGACACGGCTGAGCACCGCGCCGTTGCGCGCGCCGAGGTTGACCATCTCCCCGGAGCCGCCGGGCATGCTGGAAAAGAATGCGGTGGCGCGATCTTCCCCGGTGCGCCGCATCAACCAGACCCCGACCACCGCGGACAGGCTGGTGACCAACGCACCGAAGAAGATCAGACCGAAGTGGCTCAACACCTGCTCCATCACCACCGGGGTGAAGTGCAGGCCGATGCCGATACCGACGACCCACTGGCCGCACTTGCGTCCGCCAGGGATTTCCGCCAATTGCCAGGGAGTCAGGCAGCGCACCAGGATGATCGCCAACAACGAGCCGACCATCCACGGCAGTGGCCAACCGATCTGGCTGGCGAGGTAACCGCCCAGCAGACCGACCAGCGGTGTTCCCCACCAGCTTTTGAACGGGGTGCGATCAGACATCGGCGATAGCGCGCCGGGCGACCGAACGTTTGCGCCAGATACGCAGGATAGGCACCAGCAGCATCACTGCGATCAACGCCCAGACACCCATGGTGATCCCGCTGGACCAGAGAATTTCCAGTGAACCGTTGGAGATCGACAAGGCGCGACGCAGATTCTGTTCCATCAACCCACCGAGAATGAAACCCAGCAGCACGGGCGACAACGGGAAGTCTAGCTTGCGCAGGATGTAACCGAAGATGCCGATACCGATCATCAGGAACAGGTCGAAGGTGGTCGCATGTACCGCGAAGACGCCGATGGCGGTGATGATCGCGATCATCGGCACCAGCGCCCAGTTCGGCACGGCGAGGATGCGGGTGAAGATACGGATCATCGGAATGTTGAGGATCACCAGCATGATGTTGGCGACAAACAACGAGGCGATCAGGCCCCAGACGATGTCCGGTTGCTGTTGGAACAGCAGCGGGCCCGGCGTGATGTTGTACAGCGACAGTGCGCCGATCATCACCGCAGTCGTACCCGAACCTGGCACACCCAGCGTCAACATCGGCACCAGCGCGCCGCAAGCCTCGGCACCGATAGCGGTTTCCGGGGCGGCGAGACCACGTTTGTCGCCCTGCCCGAATTTGCCGCTTGGGCCCGCGATGCGTTTTTCGGTCATGTAGGCCACGGCGCTGGCCAGCGTCGCGCCGGCACCGGGCAGCACGCCCATGATGAAACCGAGCACGCCGCAACGCATGTTCACCCAGAACACCGAGGCGGCTTCCTTGAAGTTGAACATCATGCGACCGGTGGCTTGGAACGCTTCCTGACCGCGGTGGGTTTTTTCCAGCAGCAGGAGAATTTCACTGATGGAGAACAGGCCCAGTACCAGCACCACAAACTGAATACCGTCAGTGAGGTGGATGTTGTCACCGGTGAATCGATAGACGCCGCTATTGGCATCAATGCCGACGGTCGACAGGAACAGGCCGATCAGCGCGGCGATAAAGGTCTTCAGTGGTCGATCGCCGGCCATGCCACCGAGACAGACAATCGCGAACACCATCAGGACGAAGTATTCCGCCGGACCGAAGGCAATCGCCCACTTCGCCAGAATCGGTGCAAACACCACCATCCCGCAGGTCGCGATGAAGGCGCCGATGAACGAGCTCCAGGCCGACAGCGACAGTGCAACCCCCGCCATGCCTTGACGCGCCATCGGGTAGCCGTCGAGGGTGGTCATCACGGTGGACGCTTCCCCCGGAATGTTCAGCAGGATCGAGCTGATCCGGCCGCCGTACTCGCAACCCAGATAGACCGCCGCCAGCAGGATCAACGCCGACTCCGGTGGCAGGCCCAGGGCGAACGCGATGGGGATCAACAGCGCCACGCCGTTGATCGGCCCCAGGCCCGGCAGCAGGCCGACGACGGTGCCGATCAGTGTGCCGCTGAGTGCGGTCACCAGGTTGTAGGGCGTTAATGCGACGCCGAAGCCGTGACTCAAATAACCAAGCGTATCCATATCAGTTCTCCAAAACGTCAAGCAGGCCCAAAGGCAGCGGGACGTCCATGACTTTGTCGAACAGCAGGTACAGGCCGATACTCATCAGGCTGATGATCACCGCGCTCGGCAACCAGCGTCCGCCGTACAGGCGCGCCATTGGAATGCCGATCAACATGCTGCTGAGGATGAAGCCCAAGGGTTCGAACAGACCGGCGAAGATCAGCAACAACAGCACGCAAAGGCCAATCTTGTGCAGGGTCTCGCGATCCATCGGTGGATCGTCAGTCGTGTGGATGATCGGCGACGGGCGAAATACCATGTAAACCAGCCCCAGCCCCATCAGGCCCAACATCAATAACGGGAAGGCGCGGGGACCGATGGGTTCATAGGAAAACGGCGCCTGATAGGGCCAGGCCATCAGTATCAGGCACAGACAGGCGAGCAACAGCACCGAAGCAAAAATGCGTTGTATGAGCATGAGGAACTCCTAGGCCACGACCCCGAGAACCAGGGTCGTGGCCGCTAGACAGAGGCGATCACTGGATCAGGCCGAACTCTTTGGCCAGCACTTTGTAGTCCGCGACCTGCTTCTTCACGTAGGTGTCCAGCTCCGGGCCGGTCATGGCGAACGGGAACAGTTCACGCTGATCGCGCAGCTTGGCGAAGTCCTCGGAGGCCAGCAGTTTGTCGAAGGCGTCTTTCCACCAGGCGTAGTCTTCGTCGCTGACTTTTGGCCCGAGGTAGAAGCCGCGAACCACCGGCCAGACGATGTCGTAGCCTTGCTCTTTAGCCGTCGGAATGTTTTTCATTTCCGGCTCATCCAGACGCTTCTCGGAGAACACCGCCAGCAGGCGCATGTCGCCGCTCTGAATGTGTGGCATGGAGTCGGAGATGTCGGTGCTGCCGACCTGGATGTGGCCACCGAGCAGGGCGGTGGCGATTTCACCACCGCCTTCGAGGGCGACATAACGCAGGTCGCGCGGGTTGATCCCGGCCGCCTTGGCGATCAGTGCGGTTTGCATCCAGTCCTGGCTGCCGACGGTGCCGCCGGAACCGATCACCACTTTGCTCGGATCTTTCTTCAGCGCCTGAACCAGATCGTCCAGGGTCTTGTAAGGCGAATCGCTTTTCACCGCGATGGCGCCATAGCTGGTGCCAACAGCGGCCAGCCAACGAACGTTGGTTTCATCGAAACGACCGAACTTGCCTTGCGCCAGGTTCAGCAGCGAACCGCTGGACCACGCCACCAGCGTGCCGGCATCGGCAGGACGCTGGGCGACCACCGCGTTATACGCCACCGCGCCGACACCGCCGGGCATGTAGGTCACGCGCATCGGTTTGGTCAGCAGTTTTTCGTTCACCAGCGCGCTTTGCGCCAGTTTGCAGGTCAGGTCGAAACCGCCGCCTGGCGAGGCCGGGGCGATGCATTCCGGACGTTTCGGTTCGGCCATCAATTGGCCGGCGAACAGCATGACGCCAGCGGCCAGAGCAACTTTACGCAGTGATAGGTTCATTCAAGTCTCCTTGGGATTTTTGTTATGGACGTACTGAATTACCAAAGTGCAACGCTATAGCTCACCAGCAGACGCACTTCATCGGCATCGCGGGCGGAGTAGTTGGAACGGTAGGTGGCATTGCGCAGGCGTACGGCGACATCTTTCAGGGCGCCACTTTGTACGACGTATTTGATCTCGGTGTTGCGTTCCCACTCTTTGCCTTCATCACCGTTCTTGAGCTTGATGTTGTCACCGCTCAGGTACCGGCTCATGAAGCTCAGGCCCGGAATACCGAGTTTGGAGAAGTCATAGTCGTAACGCGCTTGCCAGGAGCGTTCTTCGGCGCCGGCAAAGTCGTTGATCTGCACGAAGTTGACCAGGTACGGATCGCTGCCATCGACGTAAGGGAAAGCGCTGTCACCGGACATGTGCTGATAGCCGGCGCTGAGTTTATGCCCGTTCAAGGCGTAGCTCACCAGACCGTTCAGGGATTTGTTGTCGATCTTGCCGCCCCGGGCCGCGCCCTCGTCGTCACTGATGGCCAATCGCAGATCAGTGCCGAACGTGCCGGGGCCGAACGGTTGCGACGCGACAACGCCGAGGAAGTGCTGGTTGTAGACTTCATCGAGCTGAGCGAAGTGGTAGCTGCCGGTGATTTTGTCGGTGAACTTGTAGTCCACGCCGCCAAAGTCAAAGTGCTTGCCGGCCACGGTACCGGCGAAGCGGCTGTTCTTGTTGTTGAGGGCGATGTCCTCGAAGTCGGTGCTGTCGCGGTCCTTGGCTTTCTCCAGACGCCCGCCGGTGAAGGTCAGGTTCTTGATCTCTTTGGAGGTCAGCAGGCCGCCTTCAAAGGTCTGCGGCAGAATGCGCCCGTCGTTGGGTTTGAGGATCGGCAGTTCCGGAATCAGGCTGCCGATTTTCAGTTCCGTGGCGGAGATTTTCACTTTGCCGGTCAGGCCGAGCTTGGAGTACTCGTCAGCCGCGCGACCGTCGTCATGGGTCGGCAACAGGCCGGTGCCGGTGCGATCCGGACTCGAATCGAGTTTTACCCCAAGCATGCCCAGTGCATCGACACCGAACCCCACGGTGCCGTCGGTGTAACCCGATTGCAGATTGAGCATGAACCCCTGGGCCCATTCGTCACGCTTGGATTGCTGGGCGCTGGTACCGTCGCGAAAGTCGCGGTTGAAATACATGTTGCGGGTTTCAAAGGTTGCCGTACTGTCTTCGAAGAAGGCAGCCTGGCTCAACGGCGAAAAGCCGGCGAGGGCGGCGGCACTGGCAAGGGCGGTGTGGCTGAGGCGGGAAAAACGAGCAGGCGGGCGAGCCTGAAGCTGCATGGACAGCATGGTGACGTACTCCGTTTATTGTTCTTATTGGCGAAAACGCTTCGAGGCGTTTTTCGTAGCGCTATGTGCGGTAGCGCACGGCAGTCGAAACTGTCCGTGGCTGGACTCTAACCGGCCAACCTTTCGCTAACCTTTCAGCTGACTTTCACGGTTTTCGGGCTTCACAGCGACGGATGCGGCTGTAAACTCCGCGCCAAAGAATGGCGTCGACCATCCCTGAATGAGGTAAAGATCCATGCGTGTTCTGCTCGTCGAAGACCACCTGCAGCTTGCCGAAAGTGTCGCCCAGGCGCTCAAGAGCACCGGCCTGACCGTGGATGTGCTGCACGACGGTGTGGCAGCCGACCTGGCCTTGAGCAGCGAGGAATACGCCGTGGCGATCCTCGATGTCGGACTGCCGCGCATGGATGGCTTCGAAGTGCTGGCGCGCTTGCGGGCCCGGGGCAAGAACCTGCCGGTGCTGATGCTGACCGCCCGCAGCGACGTCAAGGATCGGGTCCATGGCCTGAACCTTGGGGCCGACGATTACCTGGCCAAACCCTTCGAACTGACAGAGCTCGAAGCCCGGGTCAAAGCCTTGCTGCGCCGCAGTGTGCTCGGCGGTGAACGCCAGCAGCGTTGTGGCGTGCTGGCCTATGATCTGGACACCCGGCGCTTCACCCTCGGCGAAGAATTGCTGACCCTGACCTCCCGTGAACAGGCGGTGCTCGAGGCCCTGATCGCCCGTCCCGGTCGGGTGATGAGCAAGGAGCAACTGGCCGCCCAGGTCTTCGGCCTGGACGAGGAGGCCAGTCCCGATGCCATCGAAATCTACGTTCACCGCTTGCGCAAGAAACTCGACGGCCAACCGGTGGCCATCGTGACCTTCCGCGGCCTTGGTTATCTGCTGGAAAGCCGCGATGCATAAGCTCAGCAGCCTGCGTTGGCGGTTGCTGTGGAACCTCGCGCTGCTGTTGGTGGTGTTGATGCTCGCCAGTGGTTTGAGCGCGTACTGGAACGGTCGCGAAGCCGCCGACACCGCTTATGACCGGACCTTGCTGGCCTCGGCGCGGACCATCGCCGCCGGCCTGTCCCAGCGCGATGGCAGCCTCAGCGCCAACGTGCCTTATGTGGCCCTCGATACGTTCGCCTACGACAGTGCCGGGCGAATTTTTTACCTGGTCAACGACATCAACCAGAATCTGATCTCGGGCTATGAAAACCTGCCGGCACCGCCGCCGGGAACGCCGCGCACCGATGATTATCCGGCGCTGGCGCGTTTCTACAACGCCACTTATCAAGGGCAGAACGTGCGAGTGGTCAGCCTGCTCAAAGCGGTCAGCGAGCCGAACATGAACGGCATGGCGGAAATCCGCGTGGCGGAAACCGATGAGGCACGGGTCCGCATGGCTCGCAGCCTGATGGCTGACACGTTGTTGCGTCTGGGTATGCTGGCGATCGGTGCGTTGCTGCTGGTGTGGTTCGCGGTCAGTGCGGCGCTGCGTCCGCTGGAGCGCTTGCGCACGGCGGTGGAAGAGCGTCAGCCCGATGACTTGCGGCCCTTGCCGTTGGTGGAAGTGCAGCACGAGTTGGGGCCGCTGGTGCGTGCGCTCAATCACTTTACCGAGCGTTTGCGCGGACAGTTCGAGCGCCAGGCGCAGTTCATCGCCGATGCCGCTCATGAATTGCGTACTCCGTTAGCGGCGCTCAAGGCACGACTTGAACTGGGGATGCGGTCGAACGAACCCGAAACCTGGCGCAGCACCCTGGAAACCGCCGCCCAAGGCACGGATCGCCTGACCCATCTGGCCAATCAATTGCTTTCGCTGGCACGGGTCGAGAATGGCGCCCGGGCAATCGCCGAGGGCGGTGCGCAGTTGCTCGATCTCAGTCAGTTGGCCCGTGAGCTGGGCATGGCCATGGCGCCGTTGGCCCATGCACGTGGCGTGGCGTTGGCGCTGGAAGCTGACGAACCGGTGTGGCTGCGCGGCGAGCCGACGCTGTTGAACGAACTGTTGAGCAATCTGGTGGACAACGCATTGGCTCACACGCCGCCGGGCGGCAATGTGATCCTGCGGGTCATGGCGCCAGCGGTGCTGGAGGTCGAGGACGATGGCCCGGGAATTCCCCTTGAAGAACGGGATCGGGTGTTTGAGCGTTTTTATCGGCGTAACGAACAGGTGGCTGGATCGGGGTTGGGATTGGCCATCGTCGGCGAGATCTGCCGCGCCCACCTGGCACAGATCAGCCTGCACGATGGCGAGCAGGCAGGGCTGAAGGTGCGGGTGAGTTTTATTGCGGGGGAGTGATGGTGTTTGTTATGGCCTCTTCGCGGGCAAGCCTCGCTCCTACAAAATATATACGATGCTTTTGTAGGAGCGAGGCTTGCCCGCGAAGCTCTTAGTAAAACATCGACCGCGACTCTTCCAGATCCTTGCACATCGCCTTGTTCTCCGGATCAATCCCCAGCTTCTTGAAGGCCGGTACGCTGAATGGATCAATACGGGCCAGTGGATGATCGGTGTCCTTGTGGCAATACAGGCTGGCCACTTGCACCAGATCGACATAGTCGACCCGCTCCGATTGCCGCTTGAAATCCAGATACAGCCCCGGCAATTGCACCAGCATTTCCGGAAACTCCCAGACCCTGAGCAATTTATCGCCGAGCAGCGGATGAATCCGGTCGATCACATGGTTGAGGCTGACCGGGTCAGACAGCAATTCATAGTGATCTTCGGCGTAGGTCAGGATCGGCAATACACCAATCTGATGCACAAGCCCGCCGAGCGCTGCTTGATCGGGCTTGAGTTGCGTATAACTGCGGCACAACGCGTAGCTGACACCGGCGATTTCCAGGCTTTTGCGCCAGACTTCGCGCATTTTCTGTTCCACCACTTCGGAACGGGCGTTGAAAATCTGTTCCATCACCAGGCCGATGGCCAGGTTGCTGCTGTAATTGACGCCCAGCCGGGTGATGGCCGTGTGCAAATCAGTCACTTCCTGGGTCGCGCGCAGCAACGGGCTATTGACCACTTTGATCAGGCGCGCCGACAGCGCGGTATCGCGGCCAATCACTTTGCTCAGTGTGCTGACACTGATTTCCGGGTCTTCGGCGGCCTTGCGAATCTGCAGGGCCACTTCCGGTAACGTTGGCAGAACCAGGTCATCGTTATCGATGGCCTCAACCAAATCCTGTTGGACCTTATCCGCCAGCTCGCTCATTTCTTTTCTCTAGGGTATTGCGACAAGTACTGCTGTCAACGCTGGATTTCGCGATCACGATCCAGTTGGTAAGGCAGGTCGAGCAGATGCAGGCCCGGACCTTCGAGTGCGCCAAGGTGCAGGTTGCCATCTTCTGCAGCTTCGGCTTGCAGCACGGCCAGGAGTTCAATGTTTTGACCGGCGCGGGCGGCCAGCACCACTTCACCGATCGAACTGCCGTGGGTCGGGGAGAACAGTTGGGTACCAGGCTCCGGTAATTCGCTGGCCTCCAGTTGCAGGCGATACAACCGGCGCTTGAGCTTGCCCAGGTATTGCATGCGCGCGACGATTTCCTGGCCGGTGTAGCAACCTTTCTTGAAACTCACGCCACCGACGGCTTGCAGATTGAGCATCTGCGGGATGAACAGCTCGCGGGTGCTCGGCATGACCTGCCCGATCCCGGCGCGGATCTGGCCCAGCAGCCATTGATTCAGTTCACCTTCGGCCAACACAGCGGACAACTTGCCCTTGATGGTGTCGGCTTGATCGGCGCGAACCCAGAGTTCAGCGCGATCCGGCGAGACGCGAAGGGCGATCAGGCCGTCATTGCGCGCGACACTGTCGGTTTCTGCCGGTAGTTCCAGGCCCAGGCTGGCCAGTGCCGCATCGCCATGCTCAAGGCCAAAGCGAACCCAGCTGGCACTTTCATCGGTCAGTTTCGATTTGGAGAACACTGCGTACTTTTTCAGGTCCGCCAGTTGCGGCTCCAGCAGCTCGCTGGCCATCGCCATGAGCACGCCGTCGCCTTCCAGCAAAATGCGGAAACTCGACTGCATCCGGCCTTTCTGCGTGCAACGCGCGCCAAGGCTGGCCTGGGTGTCGCTCAGGTAATTAAGGTTGCAAGTCAATTGGCCTTGCAGGAATTTGCCGGCATCCGCGCCGCGTACCGCGAGAACGCCTTCGTGAGACAGGGTGCAGAAAAAAGCAGAATCGGCCATGGGTCATCGCAGGGTAAAGAGTCCGAGGGACATCATAAGGGGGCGCCCATGAAATGGGTAGTTCACAAAGGATCGATGGGGGCGACCAAAGCCGACTGTTCGAGCGGGCCCGGGGCTGTATACTTGCCGCCTATTTGAGGAGCGCTCCATGGTCGAAGATGTTGAACTGAATCGCCTCTACTGGCACAGCCGCCGCGGCATGCTTGAGCTTGACGTGTTGCTGGTGCCGTTTGTGAAAGAGGTTTACCCGCACCTCAACGAAGTTGATCGCGCATGCTACGTCAGGCTGCTCGAATGCGAAGATCAGGACATGTTCGGCTGGTTCATGGAACGTGCCGAATCGGAAGATCCGGAGCTTCAGCGCATGGTTCGCATGATCCTGGATCGTGTCCAGCCCAAGTAACGCGTTCGAATGCCGCTGGCATGCCTCACGGCAGTTGCTGGCGGCCTATCTTCTGGCCCAGCTGTTCGCGCTGGGTTCGTTGTTTCTTCTTTCCCTACCGGTCTGGGCCAGTTTGCTCGGCGCGTTTTGCTGTCTGGCTCATGGCGCTTGGGCATTGCCGCGACAGATTCTGCTGACACACCCGCAGGCGTTTCGCGGCTTGCGTCGCGATGCCGATGGCTGGCAGTTGTGGAATCAGGCGGTGGGTTGGCAGCCCGTGCAGCTGCGGCCGGACAGTCTGGCGTTGCCATTGATTGTGGTGCTGCGTTTTCGTCTGCGCGATGAGCGACGGGTCAGGGCGATCTGTGTGCCGCGTGATTCGCAGGCGGCGGATGTGCACCGACGCCTGCGGGTTCGGCTCAAGTTCAGTCGGCGTAGGTGGGCGGCACCAGAATAGTGTCCAGGGCGACCGGCAGCATGTTCGGGTAGTCGAGGGTGTAATGCAGGCCCCGACTTTCCTTGCGCTCCATGGCTGACTGGATCATCAGCTCGGCTACTTGCGCCAGATTACGCAGCTCGATCAAATCCCGGCTGACCTTGTAGTTGCTGTAGAACTCGTCGATTTCATCCAGCAACAGACGCACCCGGTGCTGGGCCCGTTGCAAGCGCTTGTTGGTACGCACGATGCCGACGTAGTCCCACATGAATCGCCGCAGTTCGTCCCAGTTGTGCGCAATGATTACGTCTTCATCGGAATCGGTGACCTGGCTCGCATCCCAAACGGGCAGGGCAGTCGGAACCGACACTTCTGGCAACTGCTCAAGAATGTCCGCCGCAGCCGAACGGGCGTAAACGAAACATTCCAGCAGCGAGTTGCTGGCCATGCGGTTGGCGCCATGCAGGCCGGTGAAGCTGGTTTCACCAATCGCATACAGGCCCGGCACGTCGGTGCGACCCCGCTGATCGACCATCACGCCGCCGCAGGTGTAGTGCGCTGCGGGTACCACCGGGATCGGTTGCTTGGTGATATCGATGGAGAATTCCAGGCAGCGCTCATAGACCGTCGGGAAGTGCGTCTTGATGAAGTCTTCAGGCTTGTGGCTGATGTCCAGGTAGACGCAGTCGATACCCAGGCGCTTCATCTCATGGTCGATGGCGCGGGCAACGATGTCCCGTGGTGCCAGCTCGGCCCGTGGGTCGAAGCGCTGCATGAAGCGTTCACCATTGGGCAGCTTCAGGTGGCCACCTTCGCCGCGCAGGGCTTCGGTGATCAGGAAACTCTTGGCTTGCGGGTGATAAAGGCAGGTGGGATGGAACTGGTTGAACTCCAGGTTCGCCACCCGGCAGCCCGAACGCCAAGCCATGGCGATGCCGTCACCGCAGGCGCCATCGGGGTTGCTGGTATAGAGGTAAACCTTTGCCGCGCCGCCCGATGCAAGGATCACGAAACGCGCGCCGTAGGTGTCGACTTCACCGGTGCCGCGGTTGAGCACATAGGCGCCGAGGCAACGGTCGCCTTCAAGGCCCAGGCGCTTTTCGGTGATAAGATCGACCGCGACCCGCTGCTCCAGCAGTTCGATGTTGGGACGCTGCTTGGCCTGATCGAGCAGGGTTCTGAAGATCGCCGCCCCCGTCGCATCGGCGGCGTGGATGATGCGCCGATGGCTGTGACCGCCTTCGCGGGTCAGGTGAAACTCGAAACCACCGTCTTCGGTGCCGGACTGTTCATCGCGGGTAAAGGGCACGCCTTGGTCGATCAGCCATTGAATCGCCTCTCTGCTGTGCTCGACAGTAAAGCGCACAGCGTCTTCATGGCACAGGCCACCGCCGGCGTTGAGGGTGTCATCGACATGGGATTCGACAGTGTCAGTGTCATCCAGAACGGCAGCGACACCGCCCTGGGCCCAGAAGGTTGAGCCATTGGCGAGGTCGCCTTTGCTCAATACGGCGATGCGCAAATGACCGGGCAAGGTCAGCGCAAGGCTCAAGCCGGCAGCACCGCTGCCAATTACCAGAACATCGTGTTGAAACTGTTGGCTCATTTCAGGATTCCGCTCAAAGCGACCCGGGACGGGGTTGGCGCAAGACAGCTGGATCGGCGAGTCAAGACAGCCACACAGCCCACTAGTATATAGAGGGGGGGAGCGGCACAATAGCCGGGCTCACATGGCATTGTGAAACTACTGTGACGGAAAAGGCTGGGCGCTTCGTCGGAAGTTTTTTTGACGGCTTCGGCGACAGGGCAACTGTATCGTGGATTTAACAGTCTTTTTCTCTTCACAGTTGCACAATGCCGGTTTCGGGCAGCTATAAATATGGAACTTTTGCCAAAGGCCCAAGATCAATAGACGGTTGCCTGAAACAAGGGACAGTGTCGGCTTCGGTGCGGGACTTGCGGTTGGGTCCTTGCTGATGAATCCGATGACAAGATTATTCGCGCAGCCGGGTTATCCCGCGCTGCGCTTTTCGTGCGTGCCAAATCAGAGCGCGCAGGAAACTTGCTTGGAGGGGGAGAACTTTTGCGAAAAGCCCGAGTCTATGTTTGCAAGTCTGGTCGTTCAGTAATGCAAGCCTCCTTCGAGCTTATCGAGGAGTGTTCATGCTAACCCAGGAAGAGGATCAGCAGCTGGTCGAGCGCGTTCAACGCGGCGACAAGCGAGCTTTCGATCTGCTAGTGCTGAAATACCAGCACAAAATTCTCGGGTTGATCGTGCGGTTCGTGCACGACACCCATGAAGCCCAGGATGTCGCACAGGAAGCCTTTATCAAGGCATACCGTGCACTTGGTAATTTTCGCGGAGACAGCGCGTTTTATACGTGGCTTTACCGCATCGCCATCAACACGGCGAAAAACTATCTGGTTTCACGCGGCCGTCGGCCGCCGGATAGCGATGTCAGTTCCGAGGATGCAGAGTTCTACGATGGCGATCATGGCCTCAAGGATCTCGAGTCGCCAGAACGTGCATTGCTGCGGGATGAGATCGAAGGCACCGTCCATCGAACCATTCAGCAACTGCCAGAAGATTTGCGTACGGCTTTAACTTTACGTGAATTCGATGGTCTGAGTTACGAGGACATTGCCAGCGTCATGCAGTGTCCGGTGGGTACCGTGCGCTCCCGGATTTTCCGCGCCCGGGAGGCCATCGATAAAGCCCTGCAGCCGTTGTTGCAGGAAAACTGAGACAGCGGCGACAGCCAAGAGAGGAACGCCATGAGTCGTGAAGCCCTGCAGGAATCGCTGTCCGCAGTGATGGATAACGAAGCGGACGAATTGGAATTGCGTCGGGTGTTGAATGCCTTCGACGATGTTGAAACCCGCGATACCTGGGCTCGTTACCAGATCGCTCGGGCAGTTATGCACAAGGACCTGTTGCTTCCTCGTCTGGACATCGCTGCGGCAGTCTCTGCTGCGCTGGCTGACGAAGCCGTACCGGCAAAAGCCTCTCGCGGTCCATGGCGCAGCCTGGGTCGTCTGGCAGTCGCTGCTTCGGTGACGGTTGCCGTGCTGGCGGGTGTTCGTCTGTACAACCAGGACGAGATCGCCGGTGTCGAGCTGGCCCAGCAATCCAGTCAACCGGGTTTGACCGCTCCTCAGGTCAAGGGGCCCGCTGTATTGGCAGGCTACAATGAGAGTTCGGAAGCCACTGGCCCTATGGCCAACGGCGTATTGCAAGGTCAACCAGGCTGGCACGATCAGCGTCTGCCAGGTTACTTGCGCCAACATGCTCAACAGGCTGCATTGAAAGGTACTGAGAGCGCTCTGCCTTACGCTCGTGCAGCAAGCCTGGAAAACCGTTAAGGAGGATCATGCGCGCCATACCTCTACTTACGCTTCTGCTCAGTGGCTGGTTTGTTGTTCCAGCCCACGCCGATGAAGCCCAGGACTGGCTGAAGCGTCTGGGACAGGCGGAGCAAACGCAGAGCTTTCACGGTACTTTCGTCTACGAGCGTAACGGTAGTTTCTCTACCCATAACATCTGGCATCGCGTCCAGGATGGCAAGGTCCGCGAGCGTTTACTCCAGCTCGACGGCTCGGCACAGGAAGTCGTGCGCATTGATGGGCATACTCAATGCGTTAGCGGCACCCTGATAGCAGGGCTGGGGGACTCACCCAACTCCACCGCTCGTGCACTCGATCCACAAAAGCTAAAGAATTGGTATGACCTTGCCGTCATCGGCAAGTCGCGTGTGGCCGGGCGTTCGGCAGTGATCGTGTCGTTAAAGCCTCGCGATCAGCATCGCTACGGTTTTGAGCTGCATCTGGACAAGGAAACCGGTTTGCCGTTGAAGTCATTGCTTCTCAATGACAAAGGGCAACTGCTGGAGCGGTTCCAGTTCACCCGACTGGATACTGCCGAGTTGCCTTCCGACAGCGATTTGCAGGCAGGTTCTGATTGCAAACCCATTGCCCTCGACAGTGACAAGGCTTCCGCCGTCAAAACTGCGCAGGTCTGGCATTCGGACTGGTTACCGCCAGGTTTCGAACTGACCAGCAGTACCTCTCACAAGGACCCGGAGACCAAAGCCCAGGTCAACAGTCTGATGTTCGACGACGGTCTGGCCCGATTCTCGGTATTCCTCGAGCCGTTGAATGGCGCAACAGTCACTGATACGCGCACCCAACTGGGGCCAACCGTCGCTGTCTCCCGGCGATTGACTACACCGCAAGGCGAGATGATGGTGACCGTGGTCGGTGAAATACCGATTGGCACCGCCGAACGGATTGCGCTGTCCATGCGCAACGATGCCGCGGCTACCAGCAAACAGTGAGCTGATCAGCCATGCTCGCCCATCAGGGGCTGGTTGGAGCGGGGATCGGTAATGGCTGTCGCGCCATTAATGTCTCGAAATGTTTTGCCGAGCATTTTCATTTGCAAATATCCCGAAAATTTTTTATAGGTCAGAGCCCCCTCGGCTCTGGCCTTGTTTGTTGTTCCCGGAACAAAAATACCGGCGTATCGTTTCCGGTGTTCCTTGCTCCATATCGCTTAACCATGCTCGTCGTAACGGGAGCCGTATGTCGATACCACGCTTGAAGTCTTATCTCTCCATTTTTGCCACCGTGCTAGTGCTCGGTCAGGCGGTCGCTGCGCAAGCGGTCGAGTTGCCTGACTTCACGCAGTTGGTCGAGCAAGCCTCGCCCGCGGTGGTCAACATCAGTACTACCCAGAAGCTGCCGGACCGTAAGGTGTCCAGCGAACAAATGCCTGACCTTGAAGGCTTGCCGCCGATGCTGCGCGAGTTCTTTGAACGGGGCATGCCGCAGCAGCCGCGTTCCCCCCGTGGCGATCGTCAGCGTGAAGCCCAATCCCTGGGCTCGGGCTTTATCATTTCGTCCGACGGTTACATCCTGACCAACAACCATGTGATTGCCGATGCCGACGAAATTCTCGTGCGTCTCGCCGATCGCAGTGAGTTGAAGGCCAAGCTGATCGGTACCGATCCGCGCTCTGACGTCGCTTTGCTGAAAATCGAAGGCAAGGACCTGCCGGTTCTGAAGCTTGGCAAGTCGCAGGACCTGAAAGCCGGTCAGTGGGTCGTGGCCATCGGTTCGCCGTTCGGCTTTGATCACACGGTGACCCAAGGTATCGTCAGCGCCATCGGCCGTAGCCTGCCGAACGAAAACTATGTGCCGTTCATCCAGACCGACGTGCCGATCAACCCGGGCAACTCCGGTGGTCCGCTGTTCAACCTGGCCGGTGAAGTGGTCGGCATCAACTCGCAGATCTACACCCGTTCCGGCGGCTTCATGGGCGTGTCGTTCGCGATCCCTATCGATGTGGCGATGGACGTTTCCAATCAGCTGAAAAGCGGCGGCAAAGTCAGTCGTGGCTGGTTGGGCGTAGTCATCCAGGAAGTGAACAAGGATCTGGCCGAGTCGTTCGGTCTCGAGAAGCCGGCCGGTGCGCTGGTGGCTCAGATCCAGGATGACGGTCCGGCTGCCAAGGGCGGCCTGCAAGTGGGCGACGTGATCCTCAGCATGAACGGTCAACCGATCGTCATGTCCGCCGATCTGCCGCACTTGGTGGGCGCGCTGAAGGCTGGCTCGAAAGCCGATCTTGAAGTGATCCGCGAAGGCAAGCGCAAGAACGTGGAGCTGACCGTAGGCGCTATCCCTGAGGAAGGCAAAGAGCTGGAAGCCCTGCCTAAATCCAGCGTCGAGCGCAGCAGCAATCGCCTTGGTGTTTCCGTGGCCGAGTTGACCGAAGAGCAGAAGAAAACCCTCGACCTCAAGGGTGGCGTGGTTATCAAGGAAGTTCAGGACGGTCCTGCTGCCCTGATCGGCTTGCAGCCGGGCGACGTGATCACTCACCTGAACAACCAGGCGATCAGCTCCTCCAAGGAGTTCACGGACATTGCCAAGGCGCTGCCGAAGAACCGCTCGGTGTCGATGCGGGTTCTGCGTCAAGGTCGCGCCAGCTTCATCACCTTCAAACTGGCTGAATAAACCGGTTGTCGGCTGAATAAAAAACCGCCTCGAAAGAGGCGGTTTTTTTGTACCTGGATTTTTTGTTTCTGAAGCGCTCAGCCCATCATGTCCTTGACCATGCGCTCCTGCTCCATCAACTCACGTTGCCGTGCATCGATCCGCGATGACAGCGGGAAGTTGCTGCCAGCCTTGCGCTTGGCGAAGTCCAGTTGCTGGATTGCCTGGCGATAGTCGCCGACCAGCGCAAAGTATTCTGCGCGAGCCTGATGCAGGCCGATGATGTTGCCCGACAGGCCGCGAGTCTCGGCCACCATGTACCAGACGTCCGGATCATCGGGCCGGCTCTTGAGCAGGTTCTCCAGCGCTTTTTCCGCATCGGCCGCTCGATTCTGCTTGAGCAGCAGGTCGACACGCACCTGATTCAGCGGGTAGTTGCCGGGGTATTGAGTGAGCATCCGGTCGACCCGTGATTGAGCATCGGGCAGACGATTATTGGTGATGTCCAGATCGACCTGCGCCAGGTTGTAGATGATCTCGTTCGGCGATTTGGCCAGCAGCAGCTTGAGGTTCTCGCGAGCCTCATTCAACTGGCCGCCCTTGATCTGGGCGATCGCCAGGCCATAGCGCGCGACGTCGTTTTTCGGGTTTTCATCGAGTTGAGCCCGAAAGCGCTTGGCGCCCAGGCCCGGGGTTTCTTCATAGATCAGCTGCACGCGCGCCCGAATCAGCTGGTAACGCATGCTGTCTTCGATACCGCCCGGCTTGGCCTGTTCGGCGCGGTTGCGGGTGTCGGCGATTCGCGATTCGGTCACCGGGTGAGTCAGCAAGAACTCCGGTGGCTTGGCGTCGAAGCGGTACTGGCGCATCAGCCGTTCGAACATGGTCGGCATCGAACGCGGATCGTAACCGGCCTTTTCCAGATTCATGATGCCGATACGGTCGGCTTCCTGTTCGTTCTGGCGCGAGAAGCGTCGTTGTTCCTGAATCGCCGCCGCCTGAGTGCCGGCAATGGCCGCGATCCCGGCATCGCCTGCACCGGCCGCGGCAATCACGATGCCGGCCAGCAGCGCAGCCATCATGGGCACTTGCATGCGTTGCGAAGCTTCAACACCGCGTGCGAAGTGACGCTGCGACAAGTGAGCCAGTTCGTGGGCCAGTACCGAGGCATATTCGCCCTCGGTCTGGGCATTGAGGAACAAACCACCGTTGACGCCGACGATCCCGCCCGGTGCGGCAAAAGCGTTGAGCTGCGGGCTGTTGATCAGGATGAACTCCAGGCGCCGGTCATTGACCTGGCTGGTTTCCACCAGCCGATAGACGCTGGATTCGACGTAGTCCTTGAGCTGCGGATCGTTGAGCTGCGACACCTGACTGCGCAACAGCGCCAGCCATGCACGGCCCAGTTGGTGTTCCTGTTGTGGCGAGACGATGGCAGAACTGGCGTCACCGAGTGACGGCAAGTCGTCGGCGAAGCCCGGTGAGGCGAGCAGGCAAGCGAGCGTCAGCAGGGTAGGGCGCAAAAAAGTCATGCACAAAGCCTTAGTCGACAAAGACCTTACTGTAGCCGGACACTACGCTTGGGACCAGATATTCTAAGCTGCTTAACCCCCTGCTCCGGAGTGATTCGATGACTGACGCTGTAACCCACGACGCCGAGCTGGACGCCAGCGGTCTGAATTGTCCGTTGCCATTGCTCAAAGCCAAACTGGAGCTAAACCGACTGGCCAGCGGTGCGGTACTCAAGGTGATCGCCACCGATGCAGGTTCCCAGCGCGACTTTCGCACCTTTGCCCGATTGGCCGGTCATACCCTGCTTCGTGAAGAAGATGAGGCGGGCGTTTACCGCTATTGGTTGAAAAAAGCCTGAAACCTGCTGCGTTCGTTTCTAAGGATTATTGATGTTCAAAGTGTTACGCGACTGGATTCAGCGCTATTTCTCGGATGAAGAAGCTGTGGTGCTGGCGGTGCTGCTGTTTCTGGCATTTACCGCGGTGCTCACCCTGGGTGGAATGCTCGCGCCAGTATTGGCCGGTATGGTGCTGGCGTATCTGATGCAGGGGCTGGTGGTGACCCTCGAGCGCCTGCGCGTGCCGGGTGGCGTGGCGGTGGGGCTGGTTTTCGCGTTGTTCATGGGGTTGTTGCTGGTCTTTATCATCGTCGTGGTGCCACTGCTCTGGCATCAACTGATCACGCTGTTCAACGAATTGCCCGGCATGCTCGCCAAGTGGCAGTCGCTGCTGTTGCTGCTGCCTGAGCGCTACCCGCACCTGGTGTCGGATGAGCAAGTGCTGCAGGCGATCGAAGTGGCACGGGGCGAGATCGGCAAGTTCGGCCAGTGGGCGCTGACATTCTCGCTGTCGAGTCTGCCGCTGCTGGTGAACATCATGATCTACCTGGTGCTGGTGCCAATCCTGGTGTTCTTCTTTCTCAAGGACCGGGAGATGATCGGCCAGTGGGTACGCGGTTATCTGCCGCGCGAGCGGGCGCTGATCACCCGGGTCGCCCAGGAAATGAACCGGCAGATCGCCAATTACATTCGCGGCAAGGTCATCGAAATCTTCATTTGCGGTGGGGTGACTTACATCGCGTTCGTGGCGCTGGGGCTCAACTATTCGGCGCTGCTGGCGTTGCTGGTGGGTGTGTCGGTGGTAGTGCCTTACGTCGGGGCGGTGGTGGTGACCGTGCCAGTGCTGCTGATTGCGCTGTTCCAGTGGGGCTGGAGCGATCAGTTCATCTATTTGATGGCGGTCTACGGGATTATCCAGACGCTGGACGGCAACGTGCTGGTGCCGCTGCTGTTCTCGGAAGCGGTCAACCTGCACCCGGTGGCGATCATTTGCGCGGTGCTGTTGTTTGGCGGGTTGTGGGGCTTTTGGGGCGTATTCTTTGCGATTCCCCTTGCGACGCTGTTCAAGGCCGTGCTGGATGCCTGGCCGCGCAAGGAGCCGATGGTGGCGCCGCTGCTCTAATTGTCAGCCTTGAGGGCCTCTTCGCGGGCAAGCCTCGCTCCTACGGGATCGAGGTTTGCCGCAGGTTTGTGCTCGACGCCGAACCTGTAGGAGCAAGGCTTGCCCGCGAAGGCGTCCGAACAGACGCCCAAACAATCAGGCCTTGTTCAGCGCCTGAGCAGCAGCCAAAACCGCATCCACATGCCCCGGCACCTTCACGCCGCGCCACTCCTGACGCAGTACGCCGTTCTTGTCGATCAGGAACGTGCTGCGATCAACGCCCATATATTCTTTGCCGTAGAGCTTTTTCAGCTTGATCACGTCGAACAGCTGGCACAGCGCTTCTTCTTTGTCACTGATCAGCTCGAAAGTGAACGCCTGCTTGGCCTTGAAGTTCTCATGGGATTTCAGGCTGTCGCGAGACACGCCGAAGACTTCGGTATTGGCGGCTTTAAAGGCGTCAAGCTGATCACGAAAACCCTGACCCTGGGTGGTGCAGCCCGGTGTGCTGTCCTTCGGATAGAAGTAAATCACCACTTGCTTGCCTTTGAGGCCCGCGAGGCTGACGGTTTGCCCGCTGGTGGCGGGTGCTTCGAAGTCGGCAACCGGTTGGTCGATGGCTACGGCCATGAAAGCTTCCTTACATTGGGTTTTGTGGGCGCCACGGTTCAATCAGTGCGTCCAGGTTCATGGCGTCGGCGAAATCCAGGAACTGGTCACGCAACCAGCTGATCTGGGTGCCGGCCGGCAAGGTCACGGTAAACGTGGCGTTAAGCATGGTGCCGCCTGTCTGCGGGGCCTGATAGGTGTCGCAGGTCAGGTTCTCCAGCTCGACGTTGTGATCCATGAAGAACTGGCACAGCTCGTTGATGATGTCCGGGCGGTAAGCCGAGCTGACGTAGGCAACGTACGGCAGGGCCTGGGGACGGTTCTCCAGGGCAGCGCTGCGGACCACGTTAACGGTGAAGGCGTGCCGTTTGGCCAGCACTGGCAGGCTGCCTTCGAGGCGCGCCAGGGCGTCCCAGCTGCCGGAGATTTCAAGGATCAACGCACTGCATTCGCCATGACGCGTCAGGCGAGAGGTGACCACGGCGCAGCGGTTTTCATGGCTGGCGCGGCACAGGACGTTAGTCAGCTCCATGGGGTTGGCGCCGAGGGCACTGATGACAAGGAATTGTTCGCGAACTGTGGGGGTGGACATGCAGCATTCCTAAAGCGATGAGCGGTCGATACTTTTATAGGCTTTTTTTACCGGGACGAGCCTGCGGATGCGAATTCAGAAAACCCGGCCGAAGGTTGCAACGTGCTCCAGTATGGCAAGAGCGAGGGGTGGCAACGCTGGATCGGGGCTTGTGATGCCGAAAATGGAGGCTGGAACGCGGCGTACGAGCTTATCAGTACCGATCAAAGTCTGAAGGGTAGCGAAAAGCAGCGCCAAGGGGAATGGCAGCAGCGCAGTACTTCGCTTGTACAAGCATCTTGGCGCCAGTACCATTACCGCTCTCTTTTTCCGGCAGGAGCGGTTGCATGATTGCGGGCAGTATGGTGGCACTGGTCACACCCATGGATGCACAGGGTCGTCTCGACTGGGACAGCCTGAGCAAACTGGTGGACTTCCACCTGCAAGAGGGCACCAACGCCATCGTGGCGGTCGGCACTACAGGTGAGTCGGCCACGCTTGACGTGAACGAGCACATCGAAGTGATTCGTCGCGTGGTTGCCCAGGTTGCAGGGCGTATTCCGGTGATCGCCGGTACGGGCGCCAATTCGACGCGCGAAGCGATCGAACTGACGACCAACGCGAAGAACGCCGGCGCCGATGCGTGCCTGCTGGTAACCCCTTATTACAACAAGCCGACGCAAGAAGGCCTGTACCAGCACTTCAAGGCCATCGCCGAAGCCGTCGACATCCCGCAGATCCTTTACAACGTGCCGGGCCGTACCGCATGCGACATGCAGGCCGAGACGGTAATCCGCCTGTCGACCGTGAAGAACATCATCGGCATCAAGGAAGCCACGGGCGACCTGCAGCGCGCCAAGGACATCCTGGCCGGCGTGAGCAGCGACTTCCTGGTTTATTCCGGTGACGACGCGACCGCGGTCGAGCTGATGCTGCTCGGCGGCAAGGGCAATATTTCGGTGACCGCCAACGTTGCACCGCGCGCCATGAGCGAGTTGTGTGCCGCGGCCATGGCCGGTGATGCCGTCAAAGCCCGGGCGATCCACGAAAAACTGATGCCGCTCAATAAAACCCTGTTTATCGAATCCAACCCTATCCCCGTGAAATGGGCACTGCATGAAATGGGCTTGATGCCGGACGGTATCCGTCTGCCGCTCACCTGGCTCAGTGCTGCCTGTCACGAACCGCTGCGGCAGGCCATGCGCCAGTCCGGCGTCCTGGTTTAATTGAGGAAGTACTACGCATGAAGCGATTGGCCGGACTTTCCGCACTTGCCTTGATTATCTCCAGCACCAGTGGCTGCGGATGGATCTGGGGCCCGGAAGGTTATTTCCGTGACCGTGGTAGCGACTACCTGGAAGCGCAACAGACTGCACCGATGCAACTGCCACCGGACGTCAGCACCGCCAAGCGTCTGGATCCGCTGTTGCCGATCCCGCGCAACGTGGCTGACGACACCGTCAAGGGCGAATACATCGTGCCTCGTCCGCAGCCGTTGTCGGCAGCGGCTGATGCCAGCGACTACACCTTGCAGAAGAGCGGCGATTCGCGTTGGGTCATGGCCCAGCACCCACCGGCCGAAGTCTGGCCCGTGGCCGTGCAGTTCTTCCAGGACAACGGTTTCCGTCTGGACGAGCAGCGCCCACAAACTGGCGAATTCACCACCACCTGGCAGCGTTCCGACGAACTGTCCGCAGCGATGGCCAAGCGCCTGAGCGCAGCCGGTGTCGGCGCTGACAGTGAAAGCCGTGTGCGGGTACGTATCGAACCAGGCGTTCAGCGCAACACCAGTGAAGTCTACGTGGTCAGCGCCGAGCGTCCTGCCGGCAGCACCGCCAATGTGGATTTCACCAATCGTTCGGTTAACACCGGCCTGGACGCAGCACTGGTCGACGACATGCTCGCGAGCATGAGCCGTACTTCGGAGAAGGGCGGTTCGGTCTCCATGCTGGCCTCTCGTGATTTCGATACGCCAAGTCGTGTCAGCCTGACCGAAGATGGCAGCGGCAACCCGGTGCTCAACGTCGGTTCCGATCTGGATCGTGCCTGGTCGAGCGTCGGTCGTGCGCTGGAACAGGGCGAATGGCGTGTTGAAGACATCAACCGCAGCCTGGGCCTGTACTACATCAACCTCGCCGAAAAAGCCGAGAAAAAGGACGAGAAGCCAGGTTTCTTCGGCAGTCTGTTCGGCAGCAAGCCGGACAAGGAAGAAGTTGAAGCCCGCGCCGAGCGTTATCAGGTTCGCCTGAGCAAGGTTGGCGAGAACGTGCAAGTCACCGTCGAGAAAAACATCAACACCGTGGCGCCAGCAGACGTGGCGCGTAAAGTGTTGACCGTGATTCAGGACAACCTGGGCTGATCACATGCGTTTTGCCGTTCTCGGCAGCGGTAGCCAAGGGAACGGCACGCTGATAGCCAGCGATGACACGTATGTACTGGTGGATTGTGGTTTCTCCCTGCGAGAAACCGAAAAACGCCTGCTGCGACTGGGTGTGAACCCTTCGCAGCTGAGCGCGATACTCGTGACCCACGAACATGCCGACCACGTGCATGGCGTGGGTTTGCTGTCTCGGCGTTACAATCTGCCTGTCTACCTCAGTCGCGGGACCCTGCGCGGGATGCGCAAACCGATTGAACCCGCAGGCTTTCTGGCTGGCGGCGAGCAACTGCAAATCGGCAACCTGAGCATCGGCGTCATTGCCGTGGCCCATGATGCACAGGAGCCGACACAATATGTCTTCAGCGACGGTCAGCGGCGTTTCGGCTTGTTGACCGACCTGGGCTCATATTGCAACAAGGTGCTGGACGGCTATCGGGACCTCGATGCATTGATGATCGAGTCCAACCATTGCCGTGACATGCTGGCTCGCGGTCACTACCCGTACTTTCTCAAGCAGCGGGTGGGCGGTGAATTGGGACATTTGAACAACCATCAGGCGGCATTCCTGGTGGCCGAGTTGGGCTGGCAAGGCCTGCAACACCTGGTCCTGGCCCATCTGAGCAGCAAGAACAACCTGCCGCAGCTGGCCCGGCAATGTTTTGTCGACACCCTCGGGTGCGACCCGGACTGGCTGCAACTGGCCGATCAAGATTCAGGGCTCGACTGGCGACACATCGCCTAGCCCACCTACTTAGCAAGCGGAGCCCATCATGGAAAAACGTGAAGAACTCTACCGCGGCAAAGCCAAATCGGTTTACAAGACCGACGACGCTGACCGCTTGATCCTGCTGTTTCGCAACGACACCTCGGCGTTCGACGGCAAGCGCATCGAGCAGCTCGACCGCAAAGGCATGGTGAACAACAAGTTCAACGCCTTCATCATGCAGAAACTCGAAGCAGCCGGCGTGCCGACCCAATTCGACAAACTGCTGGGCGACAACGAATGCCTGGTGAAGAAGCTCGACATGATCCCGGTCGAGTGCGTCGTGCGTAACTACGCCGCCGGCAGCCTGGTCAAGCGTTTGGGCGTCGAAGAAGGTATGAAGCTCAACCCTTACACCTTCGAACTGTTCCTGAAGGACGACGCCAAGGGCGACCCGTTCATCAACGAATCCCACGTCGTGGCATTCGGTTGGGGCACCGCCGAGCAACTGGTTCGCATGAAAGAACTGTCGCTCAAGGTCAACGAAGTCCTGAGCAAACTGTTCGACGACGCCGGCCTGCTGCTGGTCGACTTCAAACTGGAATTCGGCGTTTTCTCCGACGGCTCCATCGTCCTGGGCGACGAGTTCAGCCCGGACGGCTGCCGTCTGTGGGACAAGGCCACCGGCAAGAAAATGGACAAGGACCGCTTCCGTCAGGGCCTCGGTGACGTCATCGAAGCCTACGAAGAAGTCGCCAACCGTCTGGGCGTACCGCTTTAATCGACGCAAGCATCTGATAGCACGGAAAAATTTCGCTTAGGGGGTTCGCTTCCGGCAAAAGTGTTGTTATGATGCGCGCCGTTGGAGAGATGCCAGAGTGGCCGAATGGGACGGATTCGAAATCCGTTGTACCTTCACCGGTACCTAGGGTTCGAATCCCTATCTCTCCGCCATTACATAGAAAAAGCCCCGTAGCTGAATAAGCTACGGGGCTTTTTCGTTTGTGCAGATTTTTCCGATCGGCCACTTTCGGGTTCGTCCCAACTTTTTCCCGGGTTTTTGGTGTCGGATATATCAGCACAGCAACGTAAGAAAAATATGCCTGTTCACGAGAAAAATGCCTCCACCGAGTCGCTTTAATTACCACCCCCTGTGTTTGTTGATCGCTTCACGAATCAAGGGGCTATCTTCGAAACATCCCCTGACATTGAAAGACATTGCCTCAAAAATTCCTCATCTACTCTGGTTTCGCAGGTCACTGATCTGTCGTAATCAGCAGTCGCAAGGAGCGATCAATGTATTTTGAGATTTACAGGCAAACCCGTGGTATCGCACAAACCGGCAAGGGCCAATGGCGCTGGCGTTTGCGGGCGGGGAATCATGAAACGATTGCCAGTGGGGAGGCTTACGTCAACAAATCTGATTGCGTGCATGCCATCAGTTTGATCATAGGGACTCACGATCAGACCCCGGTCAGGGAAATATAAGCTCGAGGGCGACGAAGCTGCTCGATGGGAGCAGCTTCGTTTTAAAACCGGGCGGTCTTACGGTTGTGAGTGGCCCAGTTTTCTTTTGATCAGGTCGTAGACTTCCTTGTGGGTGGAGTTGTTCAGGGCGTTGTTCTTGCAGGCCAAGGCCAGGAACGTTTTAACCTCTTCCTTTGCGTGAGGGTAAAGGCCTGCGACGTAGTCGGCTTCATGAACCTGGGTGCAGTTGAAGTGTTTGTCGTCTTTTGCTTTATCTCTAGCCATTGCGAGGCTCCTTTGAGTTCAAATGGTTTTCGGTGGTCAGGGTCGTTTTGCCCCAAACGTTGCTGAGCTTAGGAGCGCTATCGCTTCCTGCCAGACGAACGATGAAATCAGGAGGGGGCTGTAGGACGTAGCCGCTGTCTGCATTTGGATTAAACGCAAACTGCTTGAGTCGCATAGACGCCGATTACGACACCTCCCTAAACTGTCATCCAAGTCTTGGGGATCGGGGGGCAATGGATGAATCGCAACGAACTGCGCAAGGCCGACATCAATCTGATGGTGGTGTTCGAGACATTGATGCTCGAACGCAACGTCACACGGGTGGCGGAGAAGCTGTTCCTCGGTCAGCCGACCATCAGTGCGGCGCTGAACCGCTTGCGGACGATGTTCAACGATCCGCTGTTCATTCGGGTCGGCCATCGCATGGAGCCGACGGCGCGGGCCGAGGAAATTATTCTGCACCTGTCACCGGCGCTGGATTCCCTGTCGGTGGCCTTGAGCCTGACCCATGATTTTGATCCGCTCAGCAGCACCATGACGTTTCGCATCGGGCTGTCGGACGATGTCGAGTTCGGCCTGTTACCGCCGCTGCTGCGTGCTTTGCGTCAGGAAGCGCCGAAGGTGGTGTTCGTGGTCCAGCATGTCGACTATTGGCGCATTCCCGACCTGCTGGCGTCCGGTGATATCACCGTTGGTATCAGCCAGACCCGCGGCCTGCCGGCCAACGCCAAGCGCAAATTGTTGCGACACATCCAGCCCAGTATTTTGCGCGCAGACGCCTCGGACACACCGCTGACCCTTGATGAATATTGCTCGCGGCCGCACGTGCTGGTGTCCCATACCGCGAATGTCAGTGGCTACGCCGATGAATGGCTGGCGGAGATCGGTCGTACACGCCAGGTAGTGCTGTCCGTTCCGCAGTACAGCTCGTTGCCGGCCTTGCTCGCCGGCACCGATCTGATCGCCAGCCTGCCGGATTACACGGCTGAAGCGATGGCCGCGTCCGGCCAACTGTTCAAGGAGCCGTTTCCGTTCAAGACGCCGACCCTGGACCTGTCCATGGTCTGGCTCAGTCATGTCGACAGCGATCCGGCCGAGCGCTGGCTGCGCTCGCGTCTGGAAGCGTTCATGAGTGAGCGTGCGACTCTTGCGCCGCCCCAGTGAGCAGGGCGGCTCTGTGTTATATGTACGACCTTTCTGCCAATCTTCAGGAGCCCCGTTATGCCCCACCTGCACATGGAATACACCGCCAACTTGCCCGAGTTGAATGCCGATCTGGCGTTGATGCGACTCAACAATGCGTTGATGGCTTCCGGTCAGTTTGCGGCCGAGTTCGATATCAAGAGCCGTGCAGTGAAGGTCGAGAGCTTCAAGGTTGGCACCGCATTGGGCGAGCGGGCTTTTGTGCATATCAAGCTGGCACTGTTGAGCGGGCGTTCGGCGGAGATCAAGAAGCAGTTGTCGCAAAGCCTGTTGGCAGTGTTGCAGGACTTGTGCGAATGGCCGGCCAACGTAGAAGTGCAGTTGTGTGCGGAAATTCTGGATATTGATCGCGAGTCCTACACCAAGACTGCCATCGGCCTCTGACAGCCAAGGTCTTGGGTTCAGAGCAAACCCTGTTCTGCGCAGGCTTTGACCACTTGCTCGCGAAGCCAGGTATTGGCGCTGTCCTGGTCGCTGGCTTCGCTCCATTGCATGTCGAGGGTAAATCCTGGCAAGCCCTTTGGTGCTTCGCAATGACTGAATACCGCGTCATTGGTCAGCAGCGTTTGAATGCGCCGCGGTAGCGTCAGGATGAGGTCGGTGCCGGTGATCATCTTGAGGGCTGCCCTGTAGCTATTGGATCGCGCGATAAGCTGTCGTTTGTGATCGACCCTGTGGGTGTCGAAGGTCTTGTGTGGAGAGAGCACGTGACGATGTTCAATGAACGATCGCAAACTTGGGCGTAATTGCGGCGGGGTTGCGCGTTTATCGAAGACGTAAACCAGTTCGTCTTCAACCAGCCTCCGGGATTTTAAGCCAGTATGGCTGTGTTGAAAGTCGTGACCGAAGCAGATCACCAGATCGAGACTGCCATCGCGCAGTTCATCGGCGGGGAGGGCGGTATCGAGTTTTTGCACATTGACGATCACTGGCAGGTTGGCGAAGTCGAAGTTCCTCAACAGCCGCGGCAGTACCATCAGTTCGAAGTATTCCGACGCGCCAATGTTGAAGGTGACGGCTTTTAGAGTCGGATCAAAGGCTTGAGCTCCGGAATGGCAGAAGTTGATGCCTTCCAGAATCTTCAGCACATGCTCGTACATGGTGGTGGCTTTGTAGGTTGGACGCATTCCTGATCGGGTGTTGATGAACAAATCATCTTTGAAGCCGGTGCGCAGTTTTTTCAGCGAATAGCTGACGGTGGACTGGCTGACCCCGAGGGTTTCGGAGACGGCGGTGACGCTGCTTTGTTCATACACGGCGACGAACACCATGAGGTCCTGCATATCAAGTTTTCTAAGTAAATTGCTGTTAAGCATCTGCCCCATCCCGATGAACTCCCTGTTCTGTTTTGAACGCGATCTATCCATAAGAGGATAACGGAACGATAGTGCCAGGAGAATGCCTTGTAGGAAGCTTCATTGTCAGATGTGGGACACAGCGTGTAGGTAACACGACCTACACATTCAATCGCTGGCCTGAAGGGGGGCTTTCCGGGATTTTCTGGATCAGCGCGGACTGCTCGAAGGTGATCTGTATCGAGTGCCAGGCGCTGAATATCCCACCGGCCAAGCGCTGAAGTTACGCCCAGACACTTGGCTGCGGTCGGTCAGTAAAGTGAAGTCTTATTACAGCAATCCGTCTTGCGCGCACACGCTGACAATTTGTTCGCGAAACCAGTTATTGGCGCTGTCTTGACCTGGCTTCTCGTTCCACAACATGTCCAGTGTGAAGTTTGGTAAACCCGTCGGTGGTTTGCAATGGCTGAATCTGGCTTCATTACTGATCAGCATCTGGATGCGCCGAGGCAGAGTGAGAACAAAATCGGTTCCGGGGATCATGTTGAGTGCCGCAACGTAACTATTAGCTCGTGCGACAATTTGGCGGGTGTAGTCCCATTTGCTGAGCCAGCCATCCACCATGTTGGTGTCTGAAGTCCATGGAGTCGGGAAGATATGCTGGCGTGCGACAAAGGTGTCCAGGTTGAACTCGCCCTCTGGAGGCGCAAAGTCTTTATCGACAACGCAGACCAGGTCATCTTCCAGCAGTACTTGTGATTTCAAGTTTTTAGCACTGCGATGGAAATTGGGGCCGAAACAAATTACCAGATCGAAACGGCCATCCATAAGTTCATCGTTAGGGATGTCTCTGTGGAATTTCTGGATATTTACAATGACCGGAAAACTACTGCCGATAAAGCGTTTCAATAAGTTTGGAAGTATAAGAAGTTCAAAATACTCAGGTGCGCAAATATTAAAAGTGATCTCTTTTTGCGCTGGGTCGAATGAGTGTAGTCCGGAGTGGCATATGTTTATGCTCTTCAGGATTTTGAGAACATGGCTGTACATCGTGGCGGCTTTGTGTGTTGGCCACATGCCATTGCGGGTATTGATGAAGAGCTCGTCGTCGAAACTCGTACGCAGTTTTTTCAAACAGTAACTCACCGTGGACTGGCTGACGCAAAGGGTTTCGGAGACCTCGGTGACGCTTCTTTGTTCATACACAGCCACGAAAACCATAAGGTCTTGCATATCCAGTTTTCTTAGCAGATTGCTATTAAGCATAAAGGTCCATCTCGGTGAAAATCCATGTGTGTCACGTTACGTCGTGTTTTGTGACAAGGTTGTTTATTTATATATTAGTGGAAGCAATTGGTTTTTTAAATAGTCTGTCGGAAATTTCCTCAATATATTCTCGTTCCACTTTAGAGAGAACCCTGAGCAGGGATAGGAGGGCGAAGTGTTGGTACGAGTCACGGAAAGCCAAACGCCGTTATGGATGCAGGCGACTGAAGTTGTGAAAGAAAAATTCCGCAGCTCTTATAAGGCATCCGTAGAACCGAGCCCGCAGTATTTTGCGGTCACCCAGGACAGTGAGGAACGGATTCTTTCTTGCGCCGGTATAACTTTTGCGGATGACCGCACACTTTTCTCGGAGCAATACCTGTCGCAACCGATAGAAACGATTCTGTCCCAGCGTTTTGAAAAGATGATTGATCGGTCAGTTATTGCTGAAATAGGCAGTTTGATTTCTCATCATCTGACGGCCGGAATGATCATGGTCAACATGGTTCCGTTGTTGGCCTGGTGCATGGGGGCTCAATATTTGCTCTGCACCGTTACGCCCCGGGTCCGGAAAATGATGGAAAGTTGCCAGATCGATTTCGAACCACTACTCACGGCCGACCCTCAGCGTCTGGCCGACGATGGTGGCAAGAACTGGGGTACCTACTACTCGAAATTACCTGTCACCGGTTTTATCCGCGTGGACCCGAAACGTTCGCGATTCGCCGCTATGACCCTCGGTACTTTGTTCACCCAGTTGCCGAACAATTTGCCGACGAGGGCGCAGTCATGAGCGGTCGTTTCATTGCGGACCTGCGGCTGGCATTACAGATCAATCGTCAGAAGGTCTGCGCAATCGATTGTGCTCCGACCGGCCTGGAACACGCCGCTGTCATGACCTATGGCGAGCTGGAGTCCCGGGCGCTGAATCTGGCGGCAGAACTGCAGCGGCGTTTCGACACGGCGGCTCATGGCGATCACGTTGTGCTGGGGATTGCGACGCGTAACAGCAGTGACTGGTTGATTGCCGATCTGGCTTGCCTGTTTGCCGGAATTACCGCATTGCCTTTGCCGCTGGCGTTCAGTCAGTCCCAGGCCGAGCACCTTGCCGAGCGTTGTGACGGGTTTCTGGTGGATGCCGCAGGCGAGCGGACACTGGCTGAGCGGTGGCGGCTGGATTTTCCCGACAGCCGCCTCAGACGTATCGACGAACCTGCCCTCGAGCAGCCGTTGTTGCGAGAGCCGGACGGCGATAGCGCATGGATCTGCAAAATCATTCACACCTCGGGGACTACCAGCCGGCCCAAAGGCGTGCGCCTGAGCACGGCGGCGGTGGGGGCGGTGTTGACTTCCCTGCGCCAGTGGATGCCGGTCGATGCCCATCGCAGCTATCTGTCACTGGTGCCATTGAGCCTGCTGCTGGAGCAAGTGACCGCCGCGTATTTACCGCTGCTGGCCGGTGGGATCGTGCATTTCCTGCCTGAAGGCGAGGCGCTGCTAGGTGAGCCGGGAACGTCACCGCAGCGTTTGATCGAGTGGATCCTGCGGGTCGAACCGACGGCCTTGACGGTACCACCAGTGATGCTCAATCGCTTTCACGAGCTATTGACCGAAGGCGGCGTGCAGGGTGAGCGCCTGTCTCGTTACCTGCATTCGGGGGTGCATATCACGTGCGGCGGCGCGGCCGTCAGCATCGATATCCTGCATGCCCTCGCCGAGGATGGTATTGCGGTGTTCCAGGGTTACGGGCTCTCCGAGAACGCCTCGGTCGTCAGTATGAATACCTTGCAGCACCAACGTCTGGGCAGTGTGGGCAGGCCGTTGCCGCATGTTCAGGTGCGCATCGGCGCCGACCAGACCATTGAGGTCAAGAGCAGTTCGTTGTTCAGCGGCTACTCGGGTAAAGACCCTAGCGCCTGTTCGATGTCCGACGATGGCTGGATGGACACCGGGGATCTGGGGGAGCTGGATGCTGATGGCTTTCTCTATGTTCGCGGTCGCAAGAAAAATGTGATCTGCCTGCCCAATGGCCGCAATGTCAGCCCGGAACAGGTCGAGCTGGAATACCGCGAATATCCCGGTGTGCGCGATGCCGCTGTGTTTTTCGATGAGGCCCATGGTCTGGTGGCGTTGCTGTGTGTTGAGTCGGCACCGGATCGCGATGAGCTGGCCAGCTGGTCAGCACGGCGCTTTTCCGACATCGAGCGCCCGAGCCACCTGTGGTTACTGACCAAGGACGATCCATTGCTCGAGCAACTCTACACCGTCACCGGCCGTCCCAAACGCGCCGATATCGCTACTGTTTTCGCCAATCTGCAAGGGAATGCATCTGATGAACACACCTGCCTATCACTGTGAAAGCCCCGACATATCCATTATTGAACCGCGCCATTTCGCAAGCCTGGGCAAGGCCGAGCTGTACGAGTTGCTGGGGCATTACGGTGTCGTCCTGTTACGTAACTGCATCCACAATGCCGAGGATTTCAGCGCCTATGTGAAGCAGAACAGCTCGCGGCTGAGCCTCGACCCGGCTCGCGTCATGGTCGGTGGAGCCGCGCAGTTGGTTGATGCGGGGCGCCAGGCGATTGGTCTGCATTGCGAAAATGGTAACTCACCGTTCTGGCCGGACATCACCTGGTTCTATTGCCAGGAAGCGCCGCGCACAGGCTCGCAAACCACCTTGTGCGACGGAGAGAAAGTACTGGCGAAGCTGTCATCCGCCTGCCGCACATTTTTCGAGGACAACCCGATTCGCTACAGCCGCACCGTTGCCGGCGACAAATGGCGTCGGCTGGTTTGCCACTATTCGCCAGCGCTCTCGGACCCGGCGGCGGTCAGGATCGAAGATCTGATGCAGATCATCGGCGACGATCCGCAGACACAGATCTCCTTCAATGCGTTTGATGATTCGATTCATTACGCCTTCAGTACCCCGGCGATTCTGGTCTCCGAATTCAGCCAGCGTCCGGCGTTTGCCAACAGTATTCTCGGGCCGTCCTTCAACTATGAAGTGCCAGTGATCGATACATCGTCCGGGCTGCCCATTCCCGGCGAATTCCTGCACGAAATTGCCGAGGTTTCCGCGCAATACACCTACCCGGTCGGCTGGCGTGACCATGACATGGTGATGATCGACAACCGTCGGGTAATGCATGGTCGTGAGGCCATCGTTGACGAGCGCCGCCGTATCTTCAACGCCCTGAGCTACCGCTGAGACTTATTCATGAAGACCAATAACAATCAGATCATTTCAGGTCAGTACGAGACGTATATCGACGGTGACGGTCGCCAGATAATCGATCTGGCCGGCGGGTTTGGCTTTCAGGTGCCGGCGGTAATCGACGCGGTCAGCCTTCAGGCGCAAAGCATGGGGCTGTCGAATCGAGTGCTGATGTCCGACCCACTGATCGCTTTGTGCCGGCGCTTGGCCGAGCTGCTACCGCAGCCGCTGGTCAGCTCTTATGTGTGCAGCTCCGGCGATGAAGCATTCGAAGGCGCCTTGAAACTGTGCAAAGGCCTCAAGCCCAAGGGCAACACCATTGTTGTTGTCCAGGGCGGTGACTATGGCTCGCTGAGTTACGGACGTTGCCTGAGCACGCCGCAAAACTATCTGCAGATGCAGCGTTTCCTGGGCTTCGAGCTCGTGGCGATCAGGTATGTCCGCGACCTGGATAAAGTGGACTGGAACGATTGCTTCGCAGTTTGCCACACCAGCACCGTGATTGATGGAGACGGTCGCTTGCGCCTGATAGAGCAGGTGCTACTCGATCACTTGTATGTCGCGGCGGCCAATGCGTCGGTGCCGGTCATCGCGGTCGACGTGCAGAGTTGTCTGGGGAGCCTGGGCACGCTGTTTGGTTTTCAGCGTTATCGCAATACCCCGGACATTGTGGTGTTGGGCGGCCCACTGGGCGGCAGTGCGATTCCTGTCGGCACCTATACCTGCAGCGAACAGATGGCCTATCAAGTCTATGGTCGCAGCAGCCCGGCGAAACATGGCAGCACCACGGCCGGCAATCCGATGGCCTGCGTGGCCGCCATGGCAGCACTGGATTACGTGCAGGCACACGACTTGCCCAGGGAATGCCTCAATAACGGCCAGATACTGGCGCAAGCGCTCGCCTCATTCGGCGCTGTCGCCTGCGGTGCTTGGGTCAGCCTGCCGCTGCCAGCCGACCTCAAACCCGCCGAATTGTGCGAGGAGCTTTATCAGCGTGGCATCTATGTCAGTGCTCCCCGTGGCCGCGAGTTGATTCTGCGTTGCCCGATCACCGCACGAGCCGAACACATCCAGCGCGCATCCCGGATCCTCAAGGAGACTTTAAGCCATGTCCTTAACCCTATCGCATGAACAACTGCTGGATGATTGCCAGCAGTATTGGAGTGCCTCGGCGGCCAAGCTCTATCGTCTGGGTAAAACCAGCGTCGAAAAGGACGCCGATGGCATCTATGTCACCGACCATGCCGGCAAGCGCTTTATCGATTGCGCCTGCAGCTATGGGGTGTTCATCGTCGGCCATCGTAATCCGATGGTGCGTGAACAGGTGCAGACCCAGTTGAACCAGATGGCCTGGATTCCGGAGGGGCGGGTGCATCCGCTGCAAGGCGCATTGTCCGAGCGCCTTCGGAATCTGGTACCGGGAAATTGGGGGGATGTGCAGTTTATGGTCTCGGGTGCCGAAGCCATCGAACAGAGCATGCGTTATGTGCTCAAGGTGAAGCCGCACCGGCGTGGAATCGTGGTAATGAGTGATTCCTATCACGGCAAGACGCTGGCGGCGATGAGCATTCTTGGGCAGAAACAGCACCATCGCAGCTACGGCACCGCGGCCTCGGAAGTGACTTATGTGCCGTACGGTGACTTCGCCGCCTTGCAGAGAGCGGTGGGCGAGGGTGTGCGTGCGGTGTATGTCGAGCCGATTCTGGGGGGCGCCCACTTACAGGTTCCGCCTGTGGGTTACATGGCGAACATCCGCGCCCTGTGCGATGCCACTGAGACCTTGCTGGTGGCCGACGAAATCCAGACCGGTTTCGGCCGCTGTGGCAAGTGGTTCGCCGTGCAGTATGACGACATCGTTCCGGACATCATGATTCTCTCTAAAGGCCTGACGGGCGGTTACACCTCGTTTGCCTGCGCGATGTACAGCTGGCGACTGGCCACGCAATACCCTCTGAGCGAGATCGAGCCTGATCAGCGGACCAATGGCGGGCATCCGGTGGCGTGCGCCTCGGCGTTGGCCGCTATCGATTACATCGAGCAGCACAACCTGGTCGAGCAATCACGGATCAATGGCGGTTTGCTGCGCCATGGCCTGCAACGGCTGGCTCAGCGTTATCCGCAGATTGTCGAGGATGTGCCCGGTGTCGGCCTGATGACCGGCCTGCGCTTGCGCGGTTCGGTCTACGAAGCGCTGATGAGCATGGAGTTGGGCAAGCGTGGCGTGCATGCCGGGCATTCCATGAATGAAAAAGCCGCGCACCCGGTTCTGCGGTTTTACCCGCCGCTGAACATCACACCCGAAGCGCTTCGGCATGTCCTGACGATGACCGAGGAAGCCCTTGAGGCAATCGCCCAGCGTCCGAAGCTGGCGGTCAAGGCGTTTTCTCTGGTGGTCAGAAACATGTACCACATCCCCAACAAGCTACTGCGCAGCAAAGGGAAGCGCTGAGTATGTTCAATCCCGATACTTTGACCCTGCGCGAAATGGCCGGTCTGCTGCGCCGCGGTGTGCTGACCAGTGTCAACTTGCTGGAGTTCTACCTGCAGCGTATTGCCGAACGCAATCCGCAGATCAATGCCCTGATTCAACTGGAGTCTGTCGACGAACTGCGTCGACAGGCCCGGGAGGCCGATGAGATGGCCCGCATCGGAAAGATTCGTGGCCCTTTACACGGCATCCCCATGACCATCAAGGACGTCTGCCATGTGCGCGGCTTCCGAATGTCGCGAGGCCTGAAGGAGTTGCTGGGCGAGGCCAGTCAGGAGGATGCCACGGTCGTTGCCCGGCTTCGCCAGGCGGGTGCGATCATCCTTGGGATCACCAATGTTCCCGAGTTGTGCATGGCGTTTGAAACCGACAATCTGCTGTACGGCCGCACGCTCAATCCCTATGACGGGCAGCGCTCGGCCGGTGGCAGCAGTGGCGGGGAAGCGGCAGCCATCGCGGCCGGTTGCTCGCCGGCCGGGCTGGCTTCGGATGCTTGCGGCAGTGTGCGGATTCCGGCGCATTTCAACGGTATCTGCGGCATGAAACTGACTCAGGGGCGCGTGCCGTTGACCGGCCAGTTTCCCTATGATCGCTCCGGGCTGTTTCATCTGACGTCGGCGTTTGGCGTGATGGGGCGTTATGTCGACGATCTGGCGTTACTCGGGCAACTGATCAGCGGCCCTGACGGTCACGATCCGGACACCGTCGATGTGCCGTTCGTCGACAGCCCGCCGCTGGCCCAATTGCGTGTCGCACTGTCCTGGGAGTCCACCAGAACCCGGGTGAGCCCGGCGGTGAAGCAGGTTCTGCAACGGGTCGAGAGTTGCCTGAGCAGTGTGGTGGCGCAGGTTACACCGACGGCTCCGCAGATGCTCGACGAGGCCTGCGATGTGCTCTGGCGCGTTTTTATCACGGGCGCGGATGCCGGGCGCGGCTGGAAGCGTCTGTTCCAGTCCATGGACAAACAGACCTGTACGCCTGCCACCACAGGGTTGATTCGCTTGAGCGAAGAGGTCGAATTGAGCGTGGATGAAATGAAGCGCGACTGGATTCTGATCGATACGTTTCGCTATCACCTGGCGAAGTTTTTCAATCAGCACGATCTGTTCATTTGCCCGGTATTCCCGGACGTGGCGTTCGCCCATGGCGAGTCTTTGCAGGATCGTGATCGCTATTGCTTTGTGTTTCCGTTCAGCCTCTCCGGTTCACCGGCGGTGGTCATTCGCGCCGGGCATGATCCTGTCAGCGGGATGCCGATCGGCATCCAGATAGTTGGCCCGCACTGGCAGGAAGAGCGGCTGCTGGCCGTGGCCAATTTCCTTGAGCGCGAACTGGAGCGCTGGAGGCCGGTGGCCCCGTTGGACGCAGTCACTCTCTGAAGGATCTCAAGCCGTAACGGTTTTGGCGTTACGGCTGGTGATCACCAATGCCAGCATGCCGATACCCACCAGCACGGCACCGGTGACTTCTATCAGCACCGGTTGCTGTCTGAGCCAGAACCAGTGAAACAATGTGACAAACAAGGTGTTCAGGTAGACATAGGAAACCACCGTTGACGGTGAAATCACCCCGATTGCCCGATGCAGCAGCCAGAATGTCCCGAGGGTGCCAAACAGCGCCAGGTATACAAGCCAGAACATATCGCTCGACGACAACTGCGCGCCGCTGCGCCAGCCGCCGTTAAACAGACAGAACACAAATAGAAACAGCGAACCGAAAAGCATGTTCCAGAAGGTCATCGCCACCGGGTCACGTCCCTTCAAACTCTTGGCCTTGAATCGCTGGCTCAGTGGCGAATAGAGCGCCATCGCCAGGCAGCCGACCCCGAAGACCAGTACTGGGTACAACGCGGGCAGTTTGCCCGGAGCCGCCCCTTTGAGCGTCAGCAGCAGGGCGCCGATTGCCGCAATCGACATCGGCAACAATCGGGTCTTCAGACTCCTACTCGGCAGCAGGACTACCTCAAAGAACAACGTCATCAGCGGCACCAGCGTGTACAGCGTCGCGGTATTGACCGCAGTGGTGTAGCGCAGTGCTTCAAACAGCGAACCAAAATACGTCGCCAGCAGCAGCCCAAGAACCGCATGGGCCAGCAGGCCTTTGGCCGAGATCGGTGAAGTGTTTTTCAATAACAGCAGCGGCAAGAACATCAAGGCTGACAACAACAAGCGCAGCCCGGTCAACAGGATTGGATCTATAGATTGGCTGACCTCTGCCGCCGCAAAGAAAGACGATGCGATCAGCATCGCCCAGATCAGCATGCCCCAGTGAGCTTCTGCAAAACCGACTTGTTTCATGAGTTCCTTTCCCTGCGTTTGATCGGACCTCCTACGAAAAGCAGGACCTTGGAAGACTATTGGATATGCTGCGCGTATTGCCTTGGGTTGAAGCGCAGCACCATTACAATCATCATCGCCATCACCGCTGTGAGTGACCACCAGGCCCATTCGAAGCTACCCAATTGGTCGCGAATCATCCCGGCAATCAGCGGCGAGAGGCCCGCGATCAGGTAACCGATGCCTTGCACAAAGGCCGTCAGGCCGCCGGCACGACGCGGGTTATCCAGGTGATCAAGGGACACGATCAGGCTCATCGGGAACAGACCGCCAATGCCCAGGCCCAACAGGCACGGCCATAGCAGGCTAAAGCGTTCCGGGCTGAGGATCAGGCCGCAGAAGCCGGCCATGATCAAGGCCAGCAGAACGACCAATACCAGACGCTTGTCCTGGCTGCGGTTGGCAATCGCGGGTGTTATCAGCCCGGACACAACTTCCATGGCCGTGAGAAGCCCCAGCAATAAGCCGGCATTCTGTTCACTCCAGCCTTTTTCCACGTAATACGGGGCTAGCCAGGCCAGTACACAGGTGTAGGAGGCCGTGCCCAAACCGAAGAAAATCGCCAGCAACCAGGCCCGTGAGTTACCGACGAAGGACTCCTGGCGCCCCATCGGCGCCGCCGGCAATGGCGCGATTGCCGAGTGCTGGGCAAGCCAGAAGGCCAGGGCAACCAGCGTCAGTAGCGCCCAGATTGCCAGCCCCATCCGCCAACTACCGGTTTGCGCCAGGACGAAAGGCGAGAACGATGCTGCAATCGCCGCTCCGCCCATGATCGAGGTGACATACAAACCCATGAACAGCGAAACGTTGTCGCTGAAGCGTGACTTGATCAGCGCCGGCATCACCGCCTGAATGAGGGCGATCCCCAGCCCGGCCAATACCGCGCTCAGGATCAACTCAAGGGTGCTGTCCAGGTACAGCCGCGAAACCGTGGCCACACCGATGATCAACAAGGACAGGATGATGGTGCGGTGTTCGCCAACCCGTTGCGCAATGCGCATTCCCAGGAACATCGCCAGGCCCATCGCCATGACAGGCAGCATGGTCAGCAGCGAGGCGGTACTGAAACTTAATGGAATATCCCCGCGAATGGCCGACAACAACGGCCCGACAGCGGCCATCGAAGGCCTCAGGTTCAGTGCCACCAATACCACGCTGACCATCAGCCATCCGGCATAGGAGCTTGTAGTACGAACGTTTTCCATAACGGAACCCCAAATATACAAGGTTGTGATTAGGCCGCTCCAAGCCTGCAGGGGCAAACTGAAAAGTCGCTGGCACTATCGAGAAATTAGGTTGGTTACCGGGAGGAATGTTTAGCCAATCTGCAACCAAGGTTCATCAAGTCTGGATTTAACGGCTTATCCGCCCGTGTGACGCTGCTTTGCATCTGTTTACTGCGGTCTTTTCCATGGACGTCTGGCTGATCGGCATCAAACACGAGGGGGCGTCTGGTGCCGCTTCAAGCCTTCAACCACGTCGTCTATACAGACCTGCCAGCGCGCCAATCCTGTCTGCACTCCCTTCTGAACTGGCCTTCTGGGCACTGTGGCACTGCCGCCACGCACGCCCGCCGGATTCCTGCATGTCCCGTTGATTGTTCTAACAGGTCCCGCGCTGTGCGCCGGGATCAAACCGGCGGCGCCTGCGCGTTTGCCTGACGCGGATAGACGAGAATTCCCATGAGCTGTGCCACGACATCCTTCGCCACGAAAGAAGAAGCCCTGTCCTTCCTGGAACATCATCCGGATATCGAGATGTTCGAGCTGTTCATCCTCGACAACAACGGTGTGCCACGGGGCAAGTTGCTGCATCGCGATGAACTGCTGGCGGTGTACGAAAGCGGGCGGCCGCTGCCGAGTACCATTCTGGGGCTGACCATCAATGGCGATGACGTCGAAAATTCCGGGCTGGTCTGGGACGTCGGTGATATCGATTGTCGGGCCTACCCGATCAGCGGCAGTTTGCAGCGTATGCCGTGGCGATTGATTCCCACGGCGGCCGTGCAGGTCAGCATGCATCCAAAGGAGGGCATGCCCGCGACCATCGCCGACCCACGGCACCTGCTGGCCAAGGTCATCGAAGGCTTGCAGGCCGACGGTTATTACCCGGTGATGGCGGCGGAGCTGGAGTTCTATTTGCTGGACCAGCAGCGCGATAGCAACGGTCGGCCGCAGCCGGCGCGGGATGTTGATGGCGGGCGACCACGCGCCACGCAGGTCTATGGCTTACGTGAACTGGAGCAAATCGAGCCGTTTCTGGCCGACCTCTACAGCGCCTGCAAACTGCAGGGTATTCCAGCGCGCACGGCGATTTCCGAATACGCGCCGGGGCAGGTGGAAATCACCCTCGAACACCGCACCGATGCGTTGCAGGCGATGGATGAAGCGGTGCGCTACAAACGGCTGGTCAAGGGCGTGGCCCACAAACATGGGATGGCGGCCTGTTTCATGGCCAAGCCTTTTGATGATCTGGCCGGCACCGGCATGCACATGCACGTCAGCCTTGCGGACAAGGATGGCAATAACCTGTTCGCCAGCGAAGCCCCGGACGGCACGCCGCTGCTTAAACAAGCGGTCGGCGGAATGCTCAGTACGTTGCTCGATTCATTGCTGCTGTTCTGTCCGAACGCCAACTCGTACCGTCGCTTCCAGACCAACAGCTACGCACCATTGGCGGCCACCTGGGGCGTGGACAACCGCACCGTGAGTTTGCGGGTGCCCGGCGGGCCGGCATTCTCCCGACATATCGAGCACCGCATCTGTGGTGCCGATGCCAACCCCTATCTGGCGGCTGCGGCGATCCTGGCCGGCATTCATCGCGGCATCCGTGAGCAGATGGACCCTGGTGCACCGGTCGAGGGCAATGGGTACGCCCAGGCCACGGAGTTGTTGCCGACCGACTGGTTGACCACGTTGCGAGCACTGCAAGCGTCGAACTGGGCGCGTGAGGCCTTCGGCAGTGAGTTTCTTGGCGTGTATCTGGCGGTGAAACGTGCCGAGTACCGGCAGTTCATGGGTGAAGTCGGTGAGCAGGACTGGCGCTGGTATCTGCATCAGGCCTGAAACTAGCCTCCATCGTTGAAAGTTTGGGCCTAATACCATGAGCCAACTAATCGTTGGCTTCTTTTTCACGAAAAATTGATGGTTGGCTGCTTAAGATTTGTGTTGTCGCGGTAAATGAAATTTTCACATTTGCCGCGGGCACTTCTTTCAGGAACAGCCAATCATCATGTTGAAGTTCAAAGCCGTGCGCCCCGAATGGGTGACGTTGATTGCCAGCGCCTTTTTATTGGCAGGGTTCAATTCAGTTCTCTGGCAACACCTCTTCGATATCACCGCTGCAGACGGTCAAGGCATCACCATGCGTGTCGCGTTCGGGGTGATGATCCTGGCGGTCTTCAACATTGTGCTGACCTTGCTGGCATTCCGGTTTGTGATGAAGCCCGTGTTGACGCTGATCTTTTTGGTCAGTGCAGGCGTGGCTTATTTCATGAGCCAATATGGTGTGCTGATCGACGCCGGTATGTTACGTAACTTTGCAGAAACCAATGCCACGGAAGTGCGCGACTTACTGTCCGTGAAATTGTTTGTTTATATTGCGCTTCTCGGAATATTACCGTCGTGGTTGTTGTGGCGGATCCCCGTCAATTACCGTCGCTGGCACCGTGAGTTATTAAGTAAAGTGTTGGTGAGTGTCGCATCGGTTGCGGTGATCGGTGGTGTCGCCCTGGTCAACTATCAAGGTCTGTCGTCGTTGTTTCGCAATCACCATGAGTTGCGCCTGATGGTGGTGCCAAGCAACTACATCGGTGCCTCGCTCGGCTATCTGCGCGAGCAAGTAGTGTCTGCCCGGCAGCCCTTCATCAATATTGGTGAAGACGCTCGGAAAAACCCGATCTGGCAAACCCACGGCCGTAAATCCCTGACGGTGCTGGTGGTGGGCGAAAGTGCCCGGGCCGAGAACTTCGGCATCCTGGGTTATAACCGCGACACCACACCCAAACTGGATAAAGAGGCCGGCCTGATTGCCTTCACCGATGTGCATTCTTGCGGTACGGAAACGGCCGTGTCGGTGCCCTGCATGTTCTCCAACATGGGCCGCAAGGATTACAACGCCAGCAAGGCGAAGAACGAGGAAGGTCTGCTGGACGTGCTCAAGCACGCCGGTCTCGAGGTGATCTGGCGCGATAACCAGTCGGGCTGCAAAGGCACCTGCGATCGGGTCACTGTCGACGACGTGAGTAATCTGAAAGACCCGGTGTTGTGTGCCAATAGCGAGTGCCGCGATGAAATTCTCCTGCAAGGTTTGCAGCACTTCATCGACACGCTGGATAAAGACACCGTGCTGGTACTGCACCAAATGGGCAGTCACGGTCCGGAATATTTCAAGCGCTACCCTAAAGAGTACGAACACTTCACCCCAGTGTGTGAAAGCAATGCACTGAACAATTGCAGCCGCGAAAGTATCGTCAATGGCTACGACAACACGTTGGTGTACACCGACCACGTGCTGTCGACCCTGATCGATCTGTTGCGCAGCAATCAGGATAAAGTCGATACCGCGATGCTTTATCTGTCGGACCACGGCGAATCGCTGGGCGAATACAACCTGTTCCTTCATGGCACGCCTTACATGCTGGCGCCGGAACAACAGAAGCATGTAGCGATGCTGGCATGGTTCTCCGACAGCTATCAAAAGTCGTTCTCGGTGGACACCCATTGCCTGCAACTGAGTCGTGAAAAGCCCTTGAGCCAGGACAACCTGTTCCATTCGATGCTCGGCCTGCTGGAAGTCAACAGCAAGGTCTACGACCCGCAGCTGGACATGTTTGCCGGATGCCGCGGTGCAGTGATCGACGGTGTGCTGGCCAAAGAATGAGTGAACCGACCTTTTTTTCACGTAGCGACCGCTAACCTGCGGCGTCTGAAACGTCCTACAAGAGCCATTGCACATGTCCGCGTTGCCCCCATCCGCCATAGAACTCGAGTTCGCCCGGCGCTACGACCAGGAACATGCCCGCGTCTGCCTTCAGTCGCGACCGCATGGCCTGGCGGGGCGTTTGACGTTCTGGCGCGACGAGCAACTGGTGCGTAACGCGCTTCAGGTCGCTGGCGAACCGGGATTGGTTCTTGATGTAGCCTGCGGTGCCGGGCGCTTCTGGTCGATACTGGCCGAGCATGCGAATCGGGTGATTCTTGCAACCGATCCGTCTCAGGACATGCTCGATCACGCCCGCACCCACCATCCGCAGCAGCTGCTGGAACGGATCAAGACCTTTCAGAGTTCAGCCTTCACCATCGGTTTGTCGGAGAACGCGGTTGATTGCATTTTTTGCATGCAACTGTTTCAACACATCACCAGTCCCGAGCATCGGTTGGCCCTGCTGGGCGAGTTCCATCGGGTCAGTCGCGACACCGTGATTGTGGCAGTGCGGGTTGATGCACATTTCAAACTGCGCCGATCGGGTGTGGAAGGCGCACAGGCCCAGCCACAGGCGAGCAAGGCCGAGCTTGAGGCCGAGTTCAGGCAGGCGGGTTTCCACTTGCTCAGCCATCAGGACTTCCTGCCGGGTTGTGCGCGGATGCGGGTCTACGTGCTGCGTAAGGGCAGCTAGTCTCCTCCTGTCAGACTATTCTTGCGGTTCAGCAGGTATTTTCGCTAAAGCTCTTGTTCAGTGAATGCGCGGAAATCGCCGGGGGCGATATATACTGCGCGCCATTCTTCAAGGGAGAGCCGTGTGGCCATCGATATTCACTGGATTCGCGACAACGATAGCCTCGGTCAGTTTTGTGCCGAGTGGCAGCAGCTGCCATTCGTTGCCCTCGACACCGAATTCATGCGGGTCGACACCTTTTACCCGATCGCAGGCCTGCTGCAGATCGGCGATGGCGTACGCGCTTACCTGATTGACCCGCTGACTATCGACAATTGGCAGCCATTGGCCGCGTTGCTGGAAAACCCGGCCGTGGTCAAAGTCGTGCATGCGTGCAGCGAAGACCTCGAAGTCCTGTTGCGCCTGACCGGCAGTCTGCCGGCGCCGCTGTTCGACACCCAACTGGCCGCCGCTTACCTGAACCTCGGTTTTTCCATGGGCTATTCGCGGCTGGTGCAGGAAGTGCTCGGCATCGACCTGCCCAAGGGCGAGACCCGTTCCGACTGGCTGCAACGTCCACTGTCCGACACCCAGATCAGCTACGCCGCCGAAGATGCCTTGCACTTGGCGGAAGTTTTCGTACAGCTGCGTCCGAAACTTTCTGACGAAAAATACGCCTGGGTCCTGGAAGACGGTGCCGAGCTGGTGGCCAATCTGCGTCGCGAGGTCGACCCGTATGAGGTCTATCGCGATGCCAAACTGGCCTGGAAGCTGTCCCGTGCCCAACTCGCCGTGTTGCGTGAACTTTGCGCCTGGCGCGAACGCGAAGCCCGTGCCCGCGATCTGCCGCGCAACCGCATCGTCCGTGAACATTCCCTGTGGCCGTTGGCGCGCACGCAACCGGACAACCTCGGCGCGCTGGCGAAAATTGAAGACATGCACCCGCGTACCGTGCGTCAGGACGGCGAATTTCTGCTTGATCTGATCAAGCGCTCTGGCAGTGTGTCGCCTGATCAATGGCCACCGGCGGTGCCGGAGCCGTTGCCGGTGGACGCCGCCACGCTGGTCAAACAACTGCGCGCGATTGGCCAGGCCGAAGCCGAACGCCTGAACATCGCGCCAGAACTGATGCTGCGCAAGAAAACCCTGGAAGCGCTGCTCAAGAGCGGCTTCCCCAATGGTCCTTACCAATTGCCTGATTCGCTGCGTGGCTGGCGCCGCGAATTGATGGGCCAAGCGCTGCTCGACAGCCTGGCCACCGCCGGAGAACAGCCTTGAAACGTATTTGCTCCATCTATCGAAGCCTGAAGAAAAACGAGATGTACCTCTATGTGCTCAAAAGCGATGCACTGGAGCGCGTTCCGGAAAGTCTGATGGCGGCCTTCGGCAAACCGCATCACGCTTTCGATCTGGTGCTGACGCCCGAGCGCAAGCTGTCGCGCGAAGACATCACTGTGGTGCTGGAAAACCTCGAGAAGCAGGGTTACCACCTGCAAATGCCGCCGGCTGAAGACGAATACATCGAGCATCTGCCGGAAGAATTGCTGCGACGCAACGACCCGATGTAATCGAGACAGGCTCTGTTCAGAGCCTTTATGAACACTGGAATGATTTTGGCGATGGCCAGGGCGATGGAGTGATACTCCGTCGGCGGCCGTCTGCACTGTTTTTGAAAGGTTTGAACCATGCGCGTTCTGATTGCTGAACACGACCACCCTGTGTATGCCCAACTGCTGCGTCAGGCAGCGCCTGATCTAGAAGTACTGACCAGCGGTGACTCCGCCGAACTGGCCCGTCAGGCTGCCGATTGCCAGGTCTGGCTCGGTCAGCCGGACCTGCTGGCGACGCTGTTGCGTCAGGGCCACACGCCGGCATGGCTGCAGTCGACCTGGGCCGGCATCACGCCGTTGCTGGCCGACGGCCTGCCACGGCACTATCGCCTGACTCGCGCGGTAGGGATTTTCGGTCAGGTCATGGCCGAATACGTACTGACTTACATGCTCGGCCACGAGCGCGAAGTACTGGCGCGCCTGGTCAGTCAGGTCGAGCGCAAATGGGACAATCGCCAGGGTCAAAGCCTGGCCGGACGCAAGGTGTTGATCGTCGGCACCGGTGACATCGGTCAGACCGTGGCGCAGTTTCTGCTGCCGTTTGGCGTCGAGTTATATGGCATCGCCAGCGAAGCCCGCGAGCAGACGCCGTTTGTCGAAGTCGGCGCGCTGAGCGACTTGCCGCGTCTGGTCGGTAAGGTGGATTACGTGATCAATCTGCTGCCGAACACCCCGAATACTCACGACCTGTACGACGCCGCACTGTTCAAGCAGTTCAAGCCGACCGGGTTGTTCATCAACGTCGGGCGCGGCGTGGCGGTGGTCGATGCGGATCTGGTGGAAGCCTTGAAGGAAGGGCATCTGGCTGGGGCCGTGATCGACGTCTGCCGTCAGGAACCGCTGCCGCAACGCCATCCGTTCTGGACCGCGTGGGGCCTGCTGCTGACGGGTCACAGTTCGGCACCGACTTCGCCATCGATGATGGTGAAGTTGTTTGTCGAAAACCTGCGGGCGTATCAGGCGGGTGAAGCGTTGCGCGGGGAAGTGGATTTCAATCGGGGGTATTGAATTCACGCCGATCAAAATGTGGGAGCGGCCTTGTGGCGAGGGGGCTTGCCCCCGTTGGGCTGCGCAGCAGCCCCAAAATTGCTGATGTATCACAGATCTTGTGAGTGCTGCGCACTCAAACGGGGGCAAGCCCCCTCGCCACATGGTTAGAGGGTGAAATCCCCCTCGGCTGCCAACTCGCTCAGCGGACGACGCGGGCTTGGCTCTTCGCGAGCTTGCAGGTACTCGGCCAGCGTCGCCTTGTCACCCAGCTTGCCGATCGCCACCGCCGCGTGCAGCGCATAGCCCTCAGGAATATTCAGCTCTTTGCGGGTCAGGTCCTGATCGAAGCCGGCCATGCCGTGGGTGTGCCAGCCGCTGATGCTCGCTTGCAGCGCCAGGTGGCCCCAGGCCGAACCGGTGTCGAAGGTGTGCCACAGCGCTGGTGTTTCTTCAGTGGCGCCAGGTACCGCGAAGGTGTTTTTCGAGACGACGATCACCAGCGCCGAGGCGTGCTGCGCCCAGCTGCGGTTGAACTCGTTCAGCAGACCCAGATAACGCTCCCAGTTCGGCGTGTCGCGACGCGCATACAGAAACCGCCAAGGCTGCGAGTTGTACGCCGATGGCGCCCAGCGCGCGGCTTCAAAGAAGCTCAGCAGGGTCTCGACGGGAATGGTTTCGCCGGTGAACGCGCGGGGCGACCAGCGATCAGTGAACTGAGGGTGAATGGCGTAGTCGGCAACGCGTGGATTAGCACTCATCAAGAGATTCCTTTACGTTTGAAAGTGAGGGTCGTCTGAAACCTGCGGGCGCAGTTGAGCTGAGCGATGAGGTTTTTCGAGAGCCTGGGTAGTTCACCTGAATGCAACGCGGTTGAGCGTTAATGGCATTTGAGCATGGCTCCTTGTGACGGCAAAGTTACTTGGGGGCGTTGTAACTGACAAGTTCCGTTGTACCGGCAGTCGCCAATGCTTGGCCCGCCGGTGCCTTGGCACTAGACTGGCGGCCTTTTCACCACCTGATGTTGATGCTTGAGCCATGGCCGCCAAAGTCGAACCGTTCTGGATACGCAAAACCCTCGATCAACTTGATCAAGAGGAATGGGAATCGCTGTGCGATGGTTGTGGCCTGTGCTGCTTGCAAAAACTCGAGGACGAAGACGACAACTCCGTCTACTACACGCGTATCGCCTGCAAACTGCTGGACCTCAAAACCTGCCAGTGCACCGATTACCCCAACCGCCGCGACTTTGTGCCCGATTGCATTCAGCTCACGCCGGGCAAGGCCGATCAGTTCAAATGGCTGCCGCCGACCTGCGGTTATCGACTGGTCAGCGAAGGCAAGGATTTGCCGCTCTGGCATCATCTGGTGTGCGGTGATCGCGAAGCGGTGCATCACGAACGTATTTCCCAGTCTGGGCGCATGCTCGCCGAGGGCAGCGTGGCCGAAGACGATTGGGAAGACCATCTGATTTTTCGTGCGGGTTAATTCATTGCCACACAATTGGTGGTGATTACAAGAATTTGGGGCCGCTACGCAGCCCGGCGCGAGCAAGCTCGCTCGCCACACTAGGAGTGTGTATGGCTGTGGGAGTGCGCCTGGCGTTAGCCTTTGGACTTTTGGCCCTGAGTTCGCCCGTGTGGGCGGCGAAGAAAGTCGATCTGGATTATCACGTGCGCCTGTTGCCGCAAAGCGATCAGGCCGAAGTGCGCCTGACCCTGGCCCAAGGCTCGGCGGTGCGCAGTCTGGATTTCGACTTGGGCGATGGCAGTCACTACAGTGATTTCAAGGCCGATGGCCAATGGCAGCTCACACCGGGCAAACAGGCCCGTGGTGTCTGGCGCCCAACCGCCGACAAGGCCAGCCTGACCTACCGCGTGAGCATCAGCCATGGGCGCAAGAGCGGCAGCTTCGACACCCGCATGACGCCGAACTGGGCGCTGATGCGTGGCGATGACCTGGTGCCTGCGGCCAAACTCGATCAGCAGGACGGCATCGAATTGGTTTCACGCCTTGAATTCGAATTGCCCAGCGGTTGGAAAAGCGTCGAAACCGCCTGGCCGCGGATTGGCAAGAGCAAGTTCCGGATCGATAACGTCTCGCGCCTGTTCGACCGTCCCACTGGCTGGATGCTCGCCGGCCACCTCGGCAGCCGTCGCACGCGGCTGGGGGAAACCGAAGTCACCGTCGCCTCGCCACAGGGGCAGGGCATGCGCCGCATGGACGTGCTGACGCTGCTGACTTTTGTCTGGCCGCAATTGCAGGCAGTTTTTCCGCGTCATCCCGGCAAGTTGCTGATTGTCGGCGGCAACGACCCGATGTGGCGCGGCAGCCTGGGCGCCCATGACTCGATCTACCTCAATAGCCGTCTGCCGCTGGTCAGCGAAAGCGGCACCAGTGCGCTGGTGCGTGAATTGGCTCAGGTGTTCGGGCGGATCAACGACAGCCAGCGCAGTGACTGGATCAGCGAAGGGTTTGCCGAGTACTACGCCATCGAACTGGTGCGCCGCGCAGGCGGCATGAGTGATGAGCGGTATGAAAGCCTGCAAAGCAAGTTGGTCAAGGACAGCCAGAAGGTCAGCACGTTGCGCGGTGAGCAGATCAATCCGGCGCAGGTGGCCAAAGCGGTGGTGTTGCTACAGGAACTGGACCGCGAGATTCGCCTGAAAACACGCAACAAGCGCTCGCTGGATGATGTGCTGCGTGGGGCGATGCATTTGGAAAGTGTGGATACCAAGGAATTCATTCAGCTCGCGCAAAGCGTTATTGGCGAGTCTTCCAAGGTGCTTGATACCGGGTTGCTTCAGTAATACCGCCTTCGCGAGCAAGCCCGCTCCCACATTTGATCGTCGGTGTATAGAAAATATGTACCCGACATAGAACCCATGTGGGAGCGGGCTTGCTCGCGAATAGGCCCTAATCTCCACTGCAATTTTTGGATCAAACCCCCGCTTTCGGCGACTTCAAAGAATCATTGCCCGTCACGGTTGCGGTATTGGTCGCCGCTTGCGCATTCGCCTTCAACCGGCTCAACTCTTCCCCGGCGCGCTCGATTCGCGCACGTGCGTTTTCCATGTCCTGACGGTTCTTTTCCAACAGTCTTTTCGCCGAGCAATGCCCGGTGATTCCCCGGGCGAGGGCGATGCCGCCGATGGCTATTTCAATCAATCCGAATACGCCGCCGCGTCGCAGACCTTTGCTTAGCATGACCACGCCACCCGCCAGGGAGCCTGCGCGTTCCCAACCATGAACGTTCTGTTCGGAAGGGCTCTGGAACGGGGTGGTTTCGATACGTTCTACAGGATTGAACTCGCGCATGATCTGTCTCCAGGCAGGGAAGGGTTGCTTCAGCAATCGATATTTAGCTGACTGCCTGGGCGAGCGGCTTGTTCCATCGAATATGCGGCAATTCAGCGGAATTTCGGGCCCGAACGGGTGTTGTTGCCCTTGGCCATGCGGTCGTACAGCACGACGTTGACGGTGGCCGCCAGGTTCATGCAGCCGGTGGTCGGGATGTAGACCACGTCTTCGCACCACTCGCGAATCTCTTTATCCAGCGAGCCGTCTTCGGGGCCGAAGATGTAGAGGGCGCGATCCGGGTGAGTGTATTCCGGCAGCGAGCGGGCGCCGTCGACCAGTTCCACGGCGACCGGGACACAGCCCAAGGGCAGGATTTTCTTCAGGTCGTCGATGCCGATCAGCGGGATGTCGTAGTGGACTCGCTTGGTGTCAGTGACGAAATCGGCGGCGCGTTCATAGCGCTTGCCGGTGTAAAAAACCGACGCCACGCCATAGCAGCCGGCGGCGCGCATGACCGAACCGACGTTCTCCGGTGATTTGGGGTTATACAAACCAATGCAGCTGTACCGTTTGTCTGCCACGAGCGGGGTGCCTTCGGGGAAAAAACGGCGATTATACGGGGATTGGGGGAGGGGTGTTCAGTTTGGAGATTGGTGGTGCCCGGACAAATGCTATCGCGGGCAAGCCCGCTCCCACAGGGGACTACGGGGTACACAACATCTGTGCTCACCGCCAATCACTGTGGGAGCGGGCTTGCCCGCGATGGGGTCGGTTCAGGCGCTGAAAATCTTCAGTCTTCTTTCTTCATCAACCCCGCCAACGCCGCAAACGGGTTGTGCGTCGCCTTGGCAATCTTCGGCGTACTCAGCGAGCCTTCATCGAAATACTGCTGATCGGTATAGCGCGAGTGTTCGTTGTCATGGCAATACAGGCACAACAGCTCCCAGTTCGAGCCATCCTGAGGGTTGTTGTCGTGGTTGTGGTCGCGGTGATGCACGGTCAGTTCGCTCAGGCGTTTGCCGGAGAACTCACGGGCGCAGCGGCCGCATACGTGCGGGTACATCTTCAGGGCTTTGTCGCGGTAACCCATTTCCTTGTCGCGCTGGTTGTCGGCAAGGATGCGGTCCAGCTTTGACGTGTTGGTTGGGGTGGACGAACTCATGGGTTCACCTTTGTAAAAAAGACTGATGACGGTTATGACGTGAGTTTAGCTCAGCCCTTGAGCTTTTCGGCAATCCAGATGGTGTGGCGGGTGCCCTTGTTGCCATGGGCGAAGACTTGCACTTCCTCGGCCTTGAAGCCGGCTTTTTTCAGCTTGTCGGAGAACTGCCGGTCGGCGCTGGCCGACCACACCGCCAGCACGCCTTTTGGCCGCAGGGCCTTGGCGCAGGCACTCAGGCCGCCGGCGGAGTAGAGCCAGCTGTTGGCCTTCTGGGTCAAACCTTCGGGGCCGTTGTCGACGTCAAGCATGATCGCATCGAAACCTTGCGGCTCGGCCTGCAGCACTTTGGCCACGTCTTCCATACGGATCACGGTGCGCGGGTCAAGCAGCGGGTTACCGGCTTTCTCGCCCAGCGGCCCGCGATTCCACTCCACCACGCCGGGCACCAGTTCGGCGACCACCACTTCAGCCGTCTTGCCCAAATGCTTGAGCGCCGAGGCCAGGGTGAAGCCCATGCCCAGGCCACCGATCAATACCCGCGAATTCGGCCGGCCGGCAACTTTGCGGCAGGGGATTTCGGCCAGGGCATCTTCGGAGCCGTGCATGCGGGTGTTCATCAACTGCCCGCCGTCGCCACCCTGAATCTTGATGACGAAGTCCTCGCCGTATTCGAACAGGCACAAGGCACCGCCGTTTTCAGGGATGGGGGTGGTGTCGAGCAGAACGAAACGTTTCATGGGGCGCTCTTGAGGAGAAATTGACAGATGGAGGAAGGCAAACACGCGCAGTTGGGAGTAGCCTGCAAAAAGACCACAAGGCTAACGGAGCCATTGATGAAGCGCACCATTCTAACGGTCATTGCCTTGGCCGCGCTCTCGATAACTGCAGTGCAGGCCCAGGAACTGCAAACCATCCCCACCAGCCCTGTGCCGATGCCCGGTTCACCCGGCACCGCCACTCCGACGCCGTATCCGCAGATCACCCCGACCAGCGTGCCCAAGGCCGGCACCGGCAGTGGCGGAGCACCGCTGTTGCCGCCGATCGAAATGCCCAATCCACCCAAGGATCAGACTTTACCGGGCCTTGAACCGAGCACGACGAAAATCAAAACGCCGGGAGGCTAGACCTGTTGCGAGAGCAATTGCCCGTCGGCCATGCGCAAGCGTTTGGAGAGGGAGACGGCGAGGGCGCGGATGATCTTGGCGGCGATTTTCGGCGCGTCGTTGAGCATCTTTTCCAGGGAGTCCTTGCCCAGGTTGAGCAACTGGCAATTGCTCGCGGCCACGCAACTGGCTGAGCGTCGTTCACCGTCGAGCACAGCCATTTCGCCGAACGCCCGACCGCTGCGCAAGGTGGCCATGGTCACTCGTTGCCCGTCGCTGTTGGTCTTCTGCACCGCGACCTGGCCAGTGTGGATGATGCACATGAAACTGCCGGCATCGCCCTCATGGAAAATCTCTTCGCCTTCGGGAATGGTGCTGATGCTGAAGTAACCCGAAGCCGCCGCGAAGTCTGCCGGCAGCAGTTGATCGAACAGGCCGCAGTCCATCAGCCAGTCGCGAATTTCGTTGTTCAGTAAGGTCGGTTCTGACATGTCGTCACGGTCTTTTTTGTGTCTGTGTCTGTTCCAGTCACCGCCCCCTTGTAGGAGCGAGGCTTGCCCGCGAAGAGGCCCTGACATTCAACATCAATGTCGGCGGTGATAATGCCTTCGCGGGCAAGCCTCGCTCCTACAAGGGATCGCGCCCAGTGTCTGGTGTTAAGACCGGTACACCGGGCCAAGTTCCTCAGGCGATGCCCAAAACCTTGAAAACAAATGCGTATTCGAGGGCTACATCACGTAATCCCTGATAACGACCGCTCATCCCGCCATGCCCGGCACCCAATTCGGTCTTGAGCAGCAGGGGATTGGTGTCGGTTTTGGTCGCGCGCAATTTCGCCACCCACTTGGCCGCTTCCCAGTACTGCACGCGACTGTCGTTGTAGCCGGCGATCACCAGCGTTGCCGGATAGGCTTGCGCGGTGACGTTTTCGTACGGGGCGTAGGCCTTGATCCGATCATAGACGTCCGGCTCTTGCGGGTTGCCCCACTCGTCGTATTCCGTGATGGTCAGCGGCAGCTCCGGGTCGAGCATGGTGTTAAGCACGTCGACGAACGGCACTTCGGCAATCGCTGCACCGAACAGCTCCGGCCGCTGATTGAGTACCGCGCCAATCAACAGGCCACCGGCGCTGCCACCGCTGATCGCCAGCTGCGACGGGGTGGTGAAGGCGTTGGCGATCAGGTGTTCGGCGCATGCGATAAAGTCGCTGAAGGTGTTGTGCTTGTGTTCCTGCTTGCCGGCGCGGTACCAGGCTTCGCCCAGCTCACCGCCACCGCGTACGTGAGCGATGGCAAACGCCATGCCGCGATCCAGCAGGCTCAGGCGCGCGTGAGAGAACCACGGGTCGAGGCTTTCGCCGTAGGCGCCGTAACCGTACAGATAAAGCGGTGTCGGCTTGCCGAGGAACTCGCGTTTGACCACCAGGCTGATCGGTACTTGCGTACCGTCCGGTGCCGTCGCCCACAGCCGCTGGCTGACGTACGCGTCGGCGTCGAACGGGCCGAGCACCGGGGTTTCCTTGAGGACTTTCTGCTCACCGGTGGTCAGAATCAGTTGGCGGATCTGCGCCGGACGGTTCAAGGCTTCGTAGCGCAGACGAATCCTGTCGCTGACAAATTCCAGGCTGTTCTGCACGTGCAGGCTGTAGGCCGCGTCCGGCAATTGCACGCGATACGGCACCAAGTCCCGTGGGCGCACTTCGATGATCGGCAGGCCACCTTCGCGCAGGCTCAGGGTCATGGCCTCGGCGTTCAGGCTCATGCCTTCGAGCATCACGGTGTCGCTGTGGGGAATCAGGTTCTGCCAGTCGGCTTCGGTCGGCGCGACGCCGGTATCGACGGCCTGGTACAGGGCGAAGTTGATGCCGTCGCGGTTGGTGCGGATCAGCCACGTCCACTCGCCATCGAGTTTGCCGTGGTCGACATCGTACTCATGATCTTCGACCCTCGGCGCCAGGCAGGTGAAGGCCTGATGCGGCAGCGAGGCGTCGAGCACCCAGACTTCGCTGGTGGTCTTGCTGCCCAGCGATAACAGCAGTTGCCGTTCGGAGCTTGAGCGGTAGCAATGCAGGAAGAATCGGCCGTCTGGCTCATGGAACACTTCTTCGGCCGCGGTGCCGTCCAGCCGGTAGCGGAACAGTTTGTGCGGGCGATGGGTGTCGTCGAGTTCGCCGAAGAACAGCGTCAGGCTGTCATTGGCCCAGGTCATGCTGCCGTCGCAGTCCTGGAACTCCAGTTCGCTGACGCGGCCGCTGGATAATTCCTTCACGAACAGCGTGTAAATCTCTTCGCCGCTGGAGTCGATGCTGTAGGCCAGACGCTGGTGGTCCGGGCTGATGCTGAACGCGCCCAGGGAAAAGAAGCCGCCCTTGGCCAGCACGTTCGGATCAAGCAGCAGTAGTTCCTGGCTTTCGTCGATCTGCAGGCTGCCATCGGCCGGACGCGGGCAGCGGTAGTGACGGGCGTACTCGTCGCCAGCAGTGGTGCAGGTGTAATACAGGTACGGACCCCAGGGCGAGGGCAGCGATAGGTCGGTTTCGAGAATCCGTCCCTTGATCTCTTCGAACAGGGTTTCACGCAGGCCGGCCTGATCGGCGGTTTGTGCCTCTTGATAGCGGTTTTCAGCTTTCAGGTAATCGAGCACCGCGTCGGTGTCGCGCTCCTGCAGCCAGGCATACGGGTCGGAACCGTCGGCCTTGTGGGCAATCGGAGCGCTGTTGACGTTGGCGGATAGGGGCATGAATGGCTCTCGAACAAAGTACGGAATAGGGGCTTCGCAACCTGTGGGAGCGGGCTTGTGGTGAGGGGGCTTGCCCCCGTTCGGCTGCGAAGCAGTCGTAAACCAGACACCGCGTTACTGACTAAGAGATCGCGGTGACTGGTTTCAGGGTCGCTTTGCGACCCAACGGGGGCAAGCCCCCTCGCCACAAAAGCCCGCTCCCACAGGGGCTGTGTCTTGCCCGACTGGTATTGGGACAAGCCTGGCGTGCGAAAAGTCGTTACTATAAGCGCCTCTTTGCCTGCCTTGCCATGGACACCATGACCGAGAACGACTATCTGATCGCTTGGGGCCTCTATGCCTTTGCCGCTTTAGGCTGCCTGTTGGTGTGGATGCGCATCACCCGCTGGATGTGGCGTTGGCTGCGTGAGCCGCTGCGGCTGCTGGTGGCGGTGTTGCTGTTCAGCCCGACCATCATTGACCCGGTGAAAGAAAAGGTCGCCCCGGCCATCGCCATTACGGCCCTCGACTTGCTGTTCAAGGTCGGCAACAACGCCTGGCGCGCGGTTTCCGATCTGTTCATGTACGGCATGATTGCCTTCGGCATTTACCTGGTGTTCGTGGCCATCCGTTTTCCTATCGAGCGCGCCTCCAAGGCTCGCAAGGAAAAGGCCGCTGCCGCCAAGGCCGCGGCGCGGGCCGACGAGCCTGATGACGATCAGCCTTTCGGCGGTGCCGGCGATGATCGTTACGGCCGGCCACCGGTGCCGAGCAACCCTCAGCGTTTGCGGGTCGAACCGCGTCTATAACCGTGCCCCTGCATTGAATCGAGAGTCCGAGCATGTGTGAGTTATTGGGCATGAGCGCCAATGTCCCGACCGATATCGTGTTCAGCTTCACCGGGCTGATGCAGCGCGGTGGCCGCACCGGGCCGCACCGTGACGGCTGGGGCATCGCTTTTTATGAAGGCCGTGGCCTGCGGCTGTTCCAGGACCCGGCGGCGAGCAGCGAGTCGGAAGTGGCGAACCTGGTGCAGCGCTATCCGATCAAGAGCGAAGTGGTGATCGGGCACATTCGCCAGGCCAACGTCGGCAAAGTGTGCCTGTCCAACACTCATCCGTTCGTGCGCGAGTTGTGGGGGCGCAACTGGTGTTTCGCCCACAACGGCCAATTGGCCGATTTCAACCCGACCGCCAGTTTTTACCGCCCCGTTGGCGATACCGACAGCGAAGCGGCATTCTGCGATTTGCTCAACCGGGTACGTGCAGCATTCCCCGAGCCGGTAGAGATCGAAGCACTGTTGCCGGACCTGGTGGCCGCCTGCGCCGAGTACCGTAGCAAAGGCGTGTTCAACTGCTTGCTCAGCGACGGCGACTGGCTGTTCTGCTACTGCTCGAGCAAACTGGCGCAGATCACCCGCCGAGCACCGTTCGGCCCGGCGCGTTTGAAGGACGTCGATGTGATCGTCGACTTCCAGGCCGAGACCACACCCAACGATGTGGTTACGGTGATCGCCACCGAACCCTTGACCGAAAACGAAACCTGGACCCGCTACGAACCGGGCCAATGGAGCCTCTGGCGACGCGGTGAATGCGTCAGCCAGGGCAAGACCGAATAAGGATCTATCCCCCAATGTTGCTCAGTTATCTACGGCTGGTGTTATTCGCGGCGGGCCTGTTGATCGGTGTCCAGGTGCCTGGGTTCATCAATGACTATGCCAAGCGGGTCGAGGCGCATCTGATCGAGGCGCAGACCGGTTTGAGCGGTTTTCAGGGCACCGCCAATCAGTTTTTCAAGGGTGACATGCAGGCGCTCGTGGCCCATTACCGGGCTAGCGAAGACCCGATCTTTCGCAGCGATGCCGACAGCCTGAGCACCTTGCTCACCCGTCAACTGGCCCTCGACAAGCAATTCCAGGCCATGCAGGGCCCGTGGTACATCCGCGTCCTGCAAGTGGCCCTGGCCGCCGACCCGGATATTCGCAAGGAAACCTGGAGCAGCTACAGCTACCAGATCCTGCTGACGCCGGAAGCGATGATCTGGGGCATGAGTGGCGCGTTGCTGCTGTCGTTCGGCATTGAATGCCTGTTCCGACTGATCGACTGGGTGGTGCTGGGCGGCAAGCGTCTGCGCCAGAGCCGGCCGATCGAAGAGCGGGATTTGCGCGGGTTGTAAAAAAAGATCAAAAGATCGCAGCCTTCGGCAGCTCCTACATTGGGATGGCGTACACCCTGTAGGAGCTGCCGAAGGCTGCGATCTTTTGATTTTGATCTTCAACGACTCAAAACGATGTAACCCTCACCCACCTTGCGCGCATACCCCTCCAGCACTTGCTGACACAGCGTCACAATCTCCTCGACCCATTCCACGCCAACCCGCCACGACACCACCACCTGCAAATTCGGCGGCCGCTGATCGATGGCCAGCAAGGTCAATTCCCCCCGCGCCAATTCCTCGGCCACCAGCACTGGCGGCAGCGCGCCGATGCCGAAGCCGTCGCGCAGCAAGCGGGTGATCGCCGACACTGAGTTCACACAGTTCAGCCGTGGCGCCATGACCCCGTTGGCCTGCATCAGGCTCAAGATGTCCTGATGGGGGCGGGAGTTTTTCGAATAGGTAATGATCCGCTCCCGCGCCAGATCGGCGACACCCGAATACTCCCGGTTGTAGATGGAATTGCTGGCCACGATCCAGCCCATCGGGTGACTCGCCAGCTCAAGGCTGCGCACGCTTTCCTGACGCAACAGGTCGGTTTGCAGGATCAGATCGAGAAAGCCTTTTTGCAGCTGATCGCAGAGGTTGAGCGCGGTATCGGCCACCAGTTCGATTTCCACCAGCGGGTAGTGATCCATCATTTGCGCCACCAACGGGCTGAGCCAGGTGTGGATCACGGTGTCCATAACGCCGATCCGGACCCGCCCGACCTTACTCGAACGCGTCTCGATCGACTGCTTGAGCGCCTGCATCGTGTCCATCATCTGCTCGGCGTATTCGAGCACTTTCAGGCCTTCGGGCGTCAGGCTCACGCCGCGAGAATCGCGCAGAAACAGCTTCACCCCCAGCTCACTTTCGAGCACGGCAATGCGGCTGGAAATCGACGCCTGGGTGGTGAAGAGCTTGTCTGCCGTCAGGCGAAAACTCTTGAGTCGGGCGACCCAGACAAAGGTCTCGAGAAACTTCAGGTTCATGGGATCAACTTTTTCTTATGCCTTGGCCGGGTTTTTATTAGTTGGACGCAGCAGGGCCAAGCGTCCAAAAATCGACACATCCGGTTCCCACGATAGGCGTCGTCGGGGTTCAGAACAATACCAATAAAATTTGCACGGAGACTTGTCATGAGTGCGCCCGACACCCTCGTTCCCAAAGCCACGGCTCGCCCGGGACCCTTCGATTGGTACCACAACATCAACAAGCAGGAACGTCGTACGTTCTGGAGCTGCAAGATCGGCTATGGCCTGGACGGCATGGACACCCAGATGCTCAGCTTCGTGGTGCCGACCCTGATTGCCATGTGGGGCATTACCACTGGCGAAGCCGGGCTGATTCACACCAGCACCCTGATCGCCTCGGCCATCGGTGGTTGGGTGGCGGGGATTCTCTCTGACCGCATCGGTCGGGTACGCACTCTGCAACTGACGGTGCTCTGGTTCGCCTTCTTCACCTTCCTCTGCGGCTTTGCCCAGAACTACGAACAACTGTTGATCAGCCGCACGTTGATGGGCTTCGGTTTCGGCGGTGAATGGACCGCCGGCGCGGTGCTGATGGGCGAAGTGATTCGCGCCAAGGACCGTGGCAAAGCCGTCGGCATGGTGCAATCGGGTTGGGCGTTGGGTTGGGGGCTCACGGCGATTTTGTATGCGCTGCTGTTCTCGGTGCTGCCGCCGGAAGACGCCTGGCGGGCATTGTTCATCCTTGGCATCGTGCCGGCGGTTTTCGTGATCTTCGTCCGCCGCCTGGTCAAGGACCCGGAAATCTACCGCGAAGCCAAAGCCAGGCAAGAGCCAAGCAACCCGGCCAAGTTCTACGAGATCTTCGCCCCGGGCATCCTTTTCACCACGATCCGCGCTTCGATCCTGACCACTGGCGCCCTCGGCGGTTACTACGCGATCACTTCCTGGCTGCCGACGTTTCTGAAAAACGAACGGGGCTTGAGCGTACTCGGCACCGGTGGTTATCTGGCGATGGTTATCGTCGGGTCCTACGTCGGGTACGTGATCAGCGCGTATTTGACTGACATCCTGGGTCGTAAAAAGAACTTCATTCTGTTCGCGGTCGGCTCGTTCACCATTGTTCTGCTGTACACCCAATTGCCGGTCAGCAACGGTGTGATGCTCTGGCTGGGTTTCCCCTTGGGCTTCTTCGCTTCGGGGATCTTCAGCGGCATGGGCGCGTTTTTGACCGAGCTGTTTCCGACGCGCATACGCGGTTCGGGCCAGGGTTTTTGCTACAACATCGGTCGGGCGCTGGCGGCATTGTTCCCGCTGTTGATCGGCTTGCTCAGCCAGAAGGTGCCACTGAGTGTGGGAATCGGAGCTTTCGCGGCGGTGTCTTACGGGGTAGTGATCCTGGCGGCCCTGAGCCTGCCGGAAACCCGTGGCAAGCAACTCGACGCTCAATAACCGAATATCCGGTAACTGATAATCTGAGGGGCATATGTCCTTCAGTTAAGAAGATAAAAGCCTACAGGAGTGTTCACCGTGAACCGCCTGCTATTGAACTGCGACATCGGCGAGAGCTTCGGCCACTGGACCATGGGTCTGGACGCCGAGGTCATGCCCTTCATCGACTGCGCCAACATCGCCTGTGGTTTCCACGCCGGCGACCCGAGCATCATGCGCAAGACCGTCAGCCTGGCCCTGAGCCACGGCGTGCAGATTGGCGCTCATCCGGCCTATCAGGATCTGGTGGGGTTCGGTCGCCGATCCATGGCTTACACCGCCCAGGAACTGCAGGACCTGTTGCATTACCAGATCGGCGCCCTCGATGGCATCTGCCGGGCGCAGGGCGGGCGGGTGAGTTACGTCAAACCCCACGGCGCGATGTACAACGACATGATGGCCAACCCGGCGCAACTGCGCGCGGTGATTCAGGCTGTGGCGGCCTATGACCGGACGCTGCCATTGATGCTGATGGCGACCCGCGACAACAGTGCCGCGCAGCAACTCGGCGATGAGTATGGCGTGACGTTGTGGTTCGAAGCCTTCGCCGATCGCGCTTACGACAGCGCCGGCATGCTGGTCTCGCGGCAACTGCCGGGAGCCGTGCATCACGATCCCGAGAAAATCATTGAACAGGCGCTGATCATTGCCCGCGGTGGCATGCTCACGGCCAGCGATGGCAGCGCCTTGCACTTGCAGGCCAATACCTTGTGCGTACACGGCGACAACGCCAGTTCGGTGGCCGCCGTGCAGCGCATTCGCGAAGCCTTGAATCAGCAGAGTGCATCATGAAGCCACGGGTAGAAGTGGTGGCGCTGGATTGCCTGATGGTGCGTCTGTTCGATGAAATCAGCGAGGCCAACATGCCGTGGATGCTCGCCGCCAGCGAGCGTCTGCGAGAAGCGTTCGCCCGTCATTTGATCGATCTGGTGCCGTCCTACACAACGTTGATGGTGCATTACGATCTGACGGCGCTGAGTCCGGCCCAGGCGCGAGAGTTGATCGCTGAAGCCTTGATTGATCTGTCGCCCAACGCTCGGGCCAGCGGTAAATGCCATGTGTTGCCGGTCTGGTATGACCTGAGTGTCGGTCCGGAATTGAACCTGCTGTCTCAACGCAGCGGATTGGCGGTGGAAGAGGTCATCCGTCGTCACAGCGAGCGCGAGTATCAGGTGTTCGCATTGGGCTTCGCACCGGGGTTTGCCTTTATGGGATTGGTGGAGGAAGTGTTGGCTGCACCGCGTATGAATACTCCGCGCAAAAAAGTGGCTGCCGGCAGTGTTGGTATCGCCGAACGCCAGACGGCGGCTTATCCGGTGGTGTCCCCTGGCGGCTGGAACCTTATCGGCCGTACCCCGGCCAAATTGTTCGACCGCGAGCGCGACGGCTACAGCCTGATGCAACCGGGCGACACCGTGCGCTTCGAAGCGGTCAGCCATGCCGAGTTCATCAATCTGGGCGGTGATGACACGCCGTTGGAGGCCCTGGCATGAGCCGACTGACGATTGAAGCAAGTACACCGCTGTGCCTGTTGCAGGACGCCGGGCGGTTTGGCGTGCGGCATCTGGGCGTGACCCAGGGCGGGGCGACGGATTGGCGATCGATGTCGTGGGCCAATTGGCTGCTGGGCAATGGCCTGGATGCAGCGGTGATCGAAATCACCCTCGGCGGGTTCAGCGTGGTGGCCGAAGAGGATTGTGTGCTGGCGCTGGGTGGCGCGGATCTGGGGGCGCAAATCGATGGCGAGGTGTTGGCGCCGTGGCGCAGTTTCAGGCTGAACAAAGGTCAGCATTTGCAATTCACTCAGCCGCTGCTTGGCGCTCGGGCTTATTTGGCGGCCCCGGGCGGATTTGATGCGCCAAAGGTGTTGGGCAGTAGCGCAACGGTGGTCCGTGAGGAGCTCGGTGGGCTGGATGGCATGGGGCGGGCGTTGGCCAAAGATGCGCAGTTGAGTTACTCGGGGAGCTCGCTGCTACTGCTGCGGGAGTTGGCGCCCGAACAAGTGCCGGATTTCAAACTCGATGCGCCGCTGGACCTGGTGCTCGGTGCACAGATCGGCGAGTTCAGCGGGCAAAGTCTGTTCGATGCGTTCAACAGCGTCTGGACCCTCGACAGTCGCGCCGATCGCATGGGTATTCGCTTGCTGGGAACGGCGTTGCAGTATCAGGGCAAGCCGATGATTTCCGAAGGCATCCCGCTGGGCGCGGTCCAGGTGCCGCCGGACGGGCAGCCGATTGTGCTGCTCAATGATCGGCAGACCATTGGTGGTTATCCGCGACTGGGGGCGTTGACGCCGTTGGCATTGGCGCGATTGGCGCAGTGTTTGCCGGGGGCGAAGGTGCGGTTGAAGCCGGTGGTGCAAGACGTCGCTCATCGCGAACACGTCGAATATTTACGCCGCTTTTTAGGCCGCTAAAGCATCGCGGGCAAGCCCGCTCCCACAGGGTAGATGGTGCTCACAAAATGTGTGAACAACGCTAATCCTTGTGGGAGCGGGCTTGCCCGCGATGGCGTCAGTCCAGACAACAGAGATTACTTGGACAAAAACCGCATCCCTTCCTCCAACCCCCGCAATGTCAGCGGGAACATCTGGTCATCAATCAAATCCCGCACGATGTTGGTCGATGAGGTATAGCCCCAGGTGTCTTTCGGGTACGGGTTGATCCAGATGAGCTTCTTGTACTTTTCCTTGAAGCGCTGCATCCACACGTAACCGGCTTCTTCGTTCCAGTGCTCGACGCTGCCACCGGCCTGGGTGATTTCATAGGGCGCCATGGCGGCGTCGCCGATGAAAATCACTTTGTAGTCGGCGCCGTACTTGTGCAGCAGGTCCTGGGTGGCGGTGCGCTCGGAGCTCCGGCGCATGTTGTTCTTCCAGACCGATTCATAAATGAAGTTGTGGAAGTAGAAGTACTCCAAGTGCTTGAACTCGGTCTTGCAGGCCGAGAACAGCTCTTCACAGATCTTCACATGGGCGTCCATCGAGCCGCCGATGTCGAACAGCAACAGCAACTTGACGGTGTTGCGGCGTTCCGGACGCATCTGGATGTTCAGCAACCCGGCATCGCGAGCGGTGTGGTCGATGGTGCCGTCGATGTCCAGTTCTTCCGCCGCACCCTGACGGGCGAATTTACGCAGGCGCCGCAGGGCAACCTTGATATTGCGGGTGCCCAGTTCGACCGAATCATCGAGGTTCTTGTACTCGCGCTGATCCCAGACTTTGACCGCTTTACCTTGACGCTTGCCGGCATCGCCGACCCGAATGCCTTCCGGGTTGAAGCCTCCGGAACCGAACGGACTGGTGCCGCCGGTGCCGATCCACTTGTTGCCGCCGGCATGGCGTTCTTTCTGTTCTTCCAGGCGCTTCTTGAACTCTTCGATCAGCTTGTCCAGGCCGCCGAGGGACTGGATCGCGGCCCGCTCTTCATCGGTCAGGGAGCGTTCGAATTCCTTGCGCAGCCAGTCTTCGGGGATCAACGCCTGGAGGTGATCGTCGAGCTTTTCCAGGCCATTGAAGTAGGCAGCGAACGCCCGGTCGAACTTGTCGAAATGCTTTTCGTCCTTCACCAGAATCGCCCGCGACAAGTAATAGAACTCGTCCATGTCGGCGAAGGTCACGCGCTGTTTCAGCGCGTTGATCAGGTCCAGCAGCTCACGCACCGAGACCGGTACCTTGGCGGCGCGCATTTCATTGAACAGGTTGAGCAGCATGGCGATCAGCCTCTTAGCGGGTGCCGCGACGGCTCATGAACGCCAGGCGCTCAAGCAATTGCACGTCTTGTTCATTCTTCACCAAGGCGCCTGCCAGTGGCGGAATGGCCTTGGTCGGATCGCGCTCGCGCAGCACCGCTTCGCCGATGTTGTCGGCCATCAGCAGTTTCAACCAGTCCACCAGTTCGGAGGTCGATGGCTTTTTCTTCAGGCCCGGCACCTTGCGTACGTCGAAGAACACGTCCAGCGCTTCGCTGACCAGGTCTTTCTTGATGTTCGGGTAATGCACGTCGACGATCCGCTGCATCGTGACGCGATCCGGGAAGGCGATGTAATGGAAGAAGCAGCGGCGCAGGAAGGCGTCCGGCAGCTCTTTCTCGTTGTTGGAGGTAATGATGATGATCGGGCGCTTCTTGGCCTTGATGGTCTCGTCGATCTCGTAAACGTAGAACTCCATCTTGTCGAGTTCTTGCAGCAAGTCGTTGGGGAACTCGATGTCGGCCTTGTCGATTTCGTCGATCAACAGGATCACCCGCTCTTCGGACTCGAAAGCCTCCCAGAGCTTGCCCTTCTTCAGGTAGTTGCGAACGTCGTGAACCTTTTCCGTGCCCAGCTGCGAGTCTCGCAGGCGGCTGACCGCGTCGTACTCGTACAGGCCTTGATGCGCCTTGGTGGTGGACTTGATGTGCCAGGTAATCAACTTGGCGCCGAAGGACTCGGCCAGTTGCTCGGCGAGCATGGTCTTGCCGGTGCCTGGCTCGCCCTTGACCAGCAGTGGCCGTTCCAGAGTGATGGCGGCGTTGACCGCCAGCTTCAGGTCATCGGTGGCGACGTAGGCCTGGGTGCCTTCGAACTTCATCTGCTAATCCTCGAACGGTAACGCCGACCTGAACGAAGCAGGGCGGGGCGCAATAATTGTAGTACCCGACTATAACGCGGTGCCCGGTCGACTGTGAACGCAGACGGCTTATTCAGTCTCTGAATGGGGCGTCACATCTTGACTCATCCCGCATCCGGCTTGGGTCGTTCGTACTGGGCATTGAACGCCTCGATGAAACCATTACGCAAAATCTGCAAAAAAGCCTCGAATGCGCTGATATCTCGTTGATGCACGCTGCCTCTGAGCTGGACGCGAGTGGCGAACTGGTTTTTCGGCTGGTTCTTCAACACATTCTCGGTACCCCCGACGAGTGCTTCCCAGATGGAGCGAAAAATCCCTTTGTCTTTGTTTTCCACGTCCTGCTGCCAATTGAACACATCGACGTCGCGCAATAGCGGCTTGATGTAGCCGGTGAGTTGGCCCTTTTTAGCTTCGGCTTCGATGACCACATCTCCATGGCCGGCATTGAAGTCGAACTTGCCGTAGGCCGAGGCGAAGTCGTTCATGCGTTTGAGTTCAAGGTCCTTGGCGCGCAGGCGAAATTCGAAGTCCTGGAAGTCGCTCAGCGGATCGAAGGTCGCCGTGGTTTCCAGTGGTGCATGCCCCAGCAATAGAGCCTTGCCGTCGAATCGGGCATCGCGTTTGCCTTTGGTGTCGACTACGTTGGTCAGGTTGTAAATGCTGGCATTGACCTGAGTGGCATTCATGTTCACGGGCGGTTTTGAATTGAAGTTTCGGAAGGTGACCCGCCCGTCGTTGATCCGCACTTCGTTCAGGGTAATCGGCAGCAATTTTTCCAATTGTGCCCGCCAGTCGGTGCCCTCACCGGTCTGGGAGTTTTTCTTGTTGGCACCGCCGTCGACGAAGTTCACCTCGGGTTTGTCGAACTGCGCCTCGGCCACCACGGCGTGGTCATACCAGAGCGAGTGCCAGCTGACGGAGAGGTCAATCAATGGCGCGTTGACGAAAGGCACGGGAACCTTGCCATTGACCTTGACGATTTTCAGTCCATTGATTTTGTAGGCGCCGCGCCACAGGGCCAGGTCTACGTCGGTAATCTGCCCGCGGTAGTCACCCATGTTCGCCAATCTTTCGTTGAGGTAATCGCGCACCACGTAGGGCAGGGCAATGTGCAGGGCAACCAGCAGCAGAACGAGGCCGGCGAGGGTCCACAGGGGCCAACTGTATCGACGCTTCATGGCGGCAAATCTCTGGCGGTATAAAACGATTGACTGCTGGGGTAAGCGGACGTTCGACTGACTGGACGACCAAGGGCAACAGGCATACCTTGGAGGGCTAAATTCAACGCTGTACAAGGACCCAGCCATGAGCCGTATTTTCGCTGACAACGCCCATTCCATAGGCAATACGCCGCTGGTGCAGATCAACCGCATCGCCCCGCGCGGTGTCACCATCCTGGCCAAGATCGAAGGGCGAAACCCCGGTTATTCGGTCAAGTGCCGGATTGGCGCGAACATGATCTGGGACGCCGAAAGCACCGGTAAACTCAAGCCCGGCATGACCATCATCGAACCGACGTCGGGCAATACCGGCATTGGCCTGGCATTTGTTGCCGCTGCCCGTGGTTATCGGTTGATGCTGACCATGCCGGCGTCCATGAGCATCGAACGACGCAAGGTGCTCAAGGCCCTGGGTGCCGAACTGGTGTTGACGGAACCGGCCAAAGGCATGAAAGGCGCGATCGAGAAGGCCGCCGAGATCCTCGCCAGTGATCCATCGACCTACTTCATGCCGGGGCAGTTCGAAAATCCGGCCAACCCGGCCATCCACGAAAAAACCACCGGGCCGGAAATCTGGAACGATACCGACGGCGCAGTCGACGTACTGGTGGCGGGCGTCGGAACGGGTGGAACCATCACCGGGGTTTCGCGGTATATCAAGAATACCCAAGGCAAACCGATCATCTCGGTGGCCGTGGAGCCGGTGGTGTCTCCAGTGATCACCCAGGCGATGGCGGGTGAAGAGATCAAGCCGAGCCCTCACAAAATCCAGGGCATCGGCGCTGGTTTTGTGCCGAAGAACCTGGACCTGTCGATGGTCGACCGGGTCGAACTGGTCAGCGACGATGAGTCCAAGGCGATGGCCCTGCGGCTGATGCAGGAAGAAGGGATTTTGAGCGGTATCTCGTGCGGCGCTGCCATGGCGGTGGCTGTACGGCTGGCCGAAACCCCGGAAATGCAGGGCAAGACCATCGTGGTGATCCTGCCCGACTCTGGCGAGCGCTACCTGTCGAGCATGCTGTTCAGTGATTTGTTTACCGAACAAGAGAATCAGCAGTAACATTTTGCGAGCTTCGCAGCCAAACGAGTAGGAGCGAGGCTTGCCCGCGAAGAACGATGACGCGTAATACCTGAAAAACCGCGGTGCATTCTTCGCGGGCAAGTTGGATCGCCGCACCGCTCGCTCCTACAGGTTCTGCGGTTGATTCAGGTCAGCCCCCGTTCAGGGACCTTGTGTTAATAAGTGTTTATTGCGTAATCCTTAACACTGAATGTTGAGTTATGCGGGTTTTTCCCGAGGCCGGTAGTGTTTATCATGGCCGACTGCCACGTCGGGTGAATGGCGTTGTGCAAAGTTACCTACTATCAAGGAGTTGTAGATGAGCTTTTCCTTTGTCGCGAAGGCTTCGGTGTTGTTGCTGTTCCTCGGCAGCACGCTCTATGTGCACTTGCGTGGCAAGGCGCGTTTGCCGGTCCTGCGCCAGTTCGTCAACCACTCGGCTCTGTTTGCACCCTATAACGCCTTGATGTACCTGTTCTCCGGCGTGCCATCCCAACCTTACCTGGACCGCAGCAAGTTCCCGGAACTGGACGTGCTCAGGGACAACTGGGAAGTTATCCGCGACGAAGCCATGCACTTGTTCGACGAGGGCTACATTCGCGCCGCCGAAAAGAACAACGACGCCGGTTTCGGTTCGTTCTTCAAGAAGGGCTGGAAGCGTTTTTACCTCAAGTGGTATGACAAACCCCTGCCATCGGCCGAAGCCCTGTGCCCGAAAACCGTGGCGTTGGTCAGCAGTATTCCCAACGTCAAAGGCGCCATGTTTGCGCTGCTGCCCGGTGGCAGTCACCTCAACCCGCATCGCGATCCGTTCGCCGGTTCCTTGCGTTATCACTTGGGGCTGTCGACACCAAACTCCGATCATTGCCGCATCTTCGTCGATGGTCAGGTCTATGCCTGGCGTGATGGGGAAGACGTGATGTTCGATGAAACCTACGTGCACTGGGTCAAGAACGAAACCGAGCAAACCCGGGTCATCCTGTTTTGCGACATCGAGCGACCGATGAGCAACCGCCTCATGACCGGTATCAACCGCTGGATCAGCGGCTTGCTGGGGCGCGCCACTGCACCCCAGAACCTTGACGATGAGCGCGTTGGCGGGATCAATCAGGCCTATGCCTGGAGTAAGAACTTCAGCGACAAGTTCAGCGGTGTGGTCAAACAGTGGAAGCGTCGTAATCCCAAGGCTTACCGCGTACTGCGGCCGGTACTGGCGGTGGTGGTGTTGGCGCTGTTGGGGTATTGGCTGTTTGGGTGAGACCGATTACTGAGCGACCTGTGGCGAGGGGGCTTGCCCCCGTTGAGTCGCGAAGCGGCCCCAAAAAACAGCGATCCCATCTCTTTCAGAACCAATGCAATGCCTGGTTTACGACTGCTTCGCAGCCGAACGGGGGCGAGCTCCTCGCCACAGGGATCGTGTCAGGCTCCTGTTTCTCGGCTCTGACGTTAACTCATTGCAATCCATGTCACACGCTGGTTATAGTCGGCGCACGGTGGTTTCCTGAACCACCCCTTCACCCATCAAAAAAGATCAGCCCATGCCAGCGTCCCCCATCAATTCGGTAGTCGATTCAGCGGTCAACGCTGGCGTCGTGCCGTGCGGGAATCAGCAGCCTGCGCAGATCAGTCATTACCCCCCACCTGTCAGTAGCACGCCGGTGTGCGCAGTCGTATCACCGCCAGGCGTTGGCTTCTCGGGCTGATCAGCTTTTTTCTGCTGTTCCCATGCCCGTCTGAAAAAGCGCCCGCCTGAAAAAAACTACTGAATTTCAGCTTCGGCTGAGTTGGCTTTTTGCCTGACTACAGGTGGTATTCATGTTTGTCCTTTCGAAAAAATCCGCGCTCGCGGCGGCGTCCACGAGCCTGTTCGTTTTGCTGTGGAGCAGCGGGGCGATCTTCTCCAAATGGGGCCTGACCCATGCATCACCCTTTGCCTTTCTGCTGATTCGCTTCGCCATCGCCCTGTGCGGGTTGGTGCTGCTGGTGCCGTTGCTCAAGTTGAAACTGCCCAAGGGTGGCAAGCCGATGTTGTATGCGATGGCCACGGGTGTGGTGTTGCTGGGCGCTTATCAGATTTTCTATCTGCTGGCCCTGGACCTGAAGGTCACCCCCGGGGTGATGGCAACCATCATGGGTGTTCAACCGATCCTTACTGTGGTGATCATGGAGCGTCAGCGATCAATCAGTCGCCTGTTCGGTCTGACGCTGGGGCTGACCGGTTTGATCATGGTGGTTTACCAAGGCATCGGACTGGCTGGCATGTCACTGGCCGGGATGCTCTTCGGTTTGTTGGCGCTGGCGAGCATGACGTTCGGTTCGATCATGCAGAAACGCATCACCGACAATCCTCTCGGTACACTGCCGGTGCAGTATCTGGCGGGGTTGTTGCTCTGCGGGATCTTCGTGCCATTCCAGACGTTTCACATCGAACACAGCATGGGGTTCATCGTGCCGGTGTTGTGGATGGGGCTGGTGGTATCGGTGCTGGCGACGCTGCTGCTGTATCGACTGATCGCCCGGGGCAATCTGGTGAATGTCACCAGCCTGTTCTACCTGGTGCCGGCGGTGACGGCGGTGATGGATTACCTGATCTTTGGCAACCGACTGGCGATGTTGAGCCTGCTGGGGATGGTGCTGATCATCGTCGGCCTGGCATTCGTGTTCCGTAAGAGCGCTTGAAACCGAAAGGCCGCTCCAGGCACAGCCCCTGCACTGGATCTTTGTCGTAACACCGATCCAGTGTAGGAGCGAGGCTTGCCCGCGAAGGCGTCATCCGCAATCCCACATCACTACCTGGCAACCACCCCGGGCGCCTTCACCACCGCCGGCTTCAACACCAGCCACAACGCCACCGCAATCAACACTCCGCCATAAAGGTGCGCCATCGACAGCGGCTCATCCAGCAACAGCGCCCCCCACAATACGCCGAATGGCGGGATCATGAAGGTCACGGTCATCGATTTCACCGGGCCGATCGAGCTGAGCAAACGGAAGTAAATAATGTAGGCAAAGGCCGTGCAGACCAAACCCAACCCCAGCAACGACAGCCAGACACTCCAGCCACCCCAGCTCGCCGGTGGCTGGCTGATCACGCTATAGCCAAACAGAGGCAGTAACAACAACGTCGCGCCCAGCATGCTGCCGAGGGCCGAAAGGCGACTGTCGAGGCCACCGGCATGGTCGAGCCAGCGCCGGGCGAGGAACCCGGCAAAGCCGTAGCAGGTGGTGGCCATCAGGCACGCGAGTGCGCCCATCAGCAGTTCCATGTTGAACGCCACCGGCCCTGCACGGGTGAGGATGCCGACGCCGAACAGTCCGAGAAACACCCCGCCGAGCTTGGCTGCAGTGAGTTTTTCATGGAAGAACAATCCGCCGATCAGCACACCCATCAGCGGCGTGGTGGCATTGAAAATCGCCGAGTAACCGGCCGGCAACACCTGGGCGGCCACGGAATAGAGGGTCGCTGGAATCCCGGAGTTGATCAGCCCGAGCAGCATCACGGTTTTGAGTTTGCCTTTGAAATCCCAGCTGATGCGCATCAGCCCGAGGATTACCAGCAACCCGACGGCGGCAATCGACACGCGAAAAAAAGCAGTGGGGATTGTGCCAATCACTGGGGCAATAACGCGCATGAACAGAAAACTCGCACCCCAAATGGCGGCAAGCGACAACATACGCAGGATATCGACGGGGTTCACAGCACTTTCCTTCCTTGATTGGCGCGCAAGTGTCGCGTCAGTCGGGGCACAAGGCAATGGTTGCGTTGCGTCACACAGGGCCACTAAGCTCAGGCTCCAACGATAAGAACAGCCGCCGAGGTCTCACTATGCCGCAGCAATGGCCAGCCGCCGACATCGCCCGAATGATCCTCGACGGCTTTGACGATTACCGCGAGCACTTCCGCCGGATCACCGACGGCGCCCGGGCCCGTTTCGAGCAGGCTCAATGGCAGGAGACGCAAGTCGCGTCGGCGGCGCGGATCAACCTCTACGAAGAAAAGGTCGGCGAAACGGTAGGGAGCTTGCATGCTTCGTTCGAGACCGATGTGCTGATGGACGTCAGCAACTGGCCGCTGGTCAAAAGCGCTTACATCAGCCTGATCGACCTGCGTTTCGACGATGAACTGTCCGAGACCTGGTACAACTCGATCTTCTGCGGGCTGTTCAGCCACGACCTGATCAGCGACGGCTGCATGTTCATCCATACCACACGGCCGAGCCTGCGCCGGGCCCGGGCCGCGCAAACCCGCACCTACAAGCCGCAGGGGCAGTTATCCGGCATGCTCACGAGCATCTTTGCCGATTACCGCTTCAGCGAGGAGTACGCCGATTTACCCGGCGACCTGCGTCGCCTCGAAGCGCAGTTGCGCGAGAACCTGCCGGATTGGGTCTGCAAGGATCCGGAGCTGAGCGTCGAGCTGTTTTCCTCGGTGCTTTACCGCAACAAGGGTGCCTATCTGGTGGGGCGCATTTACACCCCGGACGAGCAATGGCCGCTGGTGATTCCGCTGCTGCACCGCGAAGGCCGGGGCATCCAGATCGATGCGCTGATCACCGACGAGGCGGAGGTGTCGATCATCTTCTCCTTCACCCGTTCGTACTTCATGGTTGATGTGCCGGTGCCGGCGGAATTCATCGGTTTTCTCAAACGCATCCTGCCGGGCAAGCACATCGCCGAGCTGTACACCTCGATCGGTTTCTACAAGCATGGCAAGTCCGAGTTTTACCGGGCGCTGATCAATCACCTGGCCAACACCGACGATCAGTTCATCATGGCCCCCGGCGTGCGCGGCATGGTCATGAGCGTGTTTACCCTGCCGGGCTTCAACACCGTCTTCAAGATCATCAAGGACCGCTTCTCACCTTCGAAAAACGTCGATCGCGCCACGGTGATCGAAAAGTATCGCCTGGTGAAAAGCGTCGACCGGGTCGGGCGGATGGCCGACACCCAGGAGTTCGCCGACTTCCGTTTCCCGTTGAGCAAGTTCGAGCCGGCATGCCTGGAAGAATTGCTTGAAGTGGCCGCTTCCACGGTATCGCTGGAAGGCGACACGGTGCTGATTCGCCACTGCTGGACCGAACGCCGGATGACGCCGTTGAACCTCTATCTGGAACACGCCAACGAGGCGCAGGTTCGCGAGGCGCTGGAGGATTACGGTCTGGCGATCAAGCAACTGGCGGCGGCGAACATTTTCCCCGGCGACATGTTGCTGAAAAACTTTGGCGTCACCCGTCACGGTCGTGTGGTGTTTTATGATTACGACGAGATTTGCTTCCTGACCGAAGCCAACTTTCGCCACATCCCGCAACCGCGTACACCGGAAGACGAAATGGCTTCCGAGCCTTGGTATTCGATCGGGCCACTGGATGTGTTTCCCGAGGAGTTTCCACCGTTTCTGTTTGCCGATTCGGGGCAGAGAAGGTTGTTCGATCAGTTGCACGGTGAGTTGTACAACGCCGATTACTGGAAGAGTTTGCAGGAGGCTATTCGGGCGGGGAAGGTGATCGACGTGTTCCCGTATCGGCGCAAGGGCCTCGATAACGAGTAGCCCACACCTGACACTGATCGTTCCCACGCTCTGCGTGGGAATGCCTCCCCGGACGCTCCGCGTCCGCTCTTGGGACGCAGAGCGTCCCTTGCTGCATTCCCACGCAGAGCGTGGGAACGATCACACACCCGCAATCGCTGCCAAATCTGCGACAATCCGCCCCCTGCGCCACTAGACGACTTTTGCGTACCTGATGACTGACGAATCGCCTTCAATCGACAAACTGCTGAAAAACCTCGATCACGCCATGCTCGCCGACCGCCACCGGCTGCGGCGGCAGTTGCTTGAGCTGCGCAAGAAACCTGACGAGGCCAAGCTGGCCCAGTGGGTGACGCGCACGCAGGCGTCTTGCGATCAGGTGTTGGCGCGGCGCGCCAGCCTGCCGGTGATTCGTTACGACGACAGTCTGCCAATCGCCGCCAAGCGCGACGAAATCAAGGAAGCGCTGCTCAAGCATCAGGTGCTGATCATTGCCGGCGAAACCGGGTCGGGTAAAACCACCCAGTTGCCGAAGATCTGCCTGGAAATCGGCCGCGGCCAGCACGGCCTGATCGGCCACACCCAGCCCCGTCGAATCGCCGCCCGCAGCGTAGCGAGCCGGGTCGCTGAAGAATTGGCGACGCCGTTGGGCGCGTTGGTCGGTTATCAGGTGCGGTTCGAGGATCAGAGCGATTCCAACACCCTGATCAAATTGATGACCGACGGCATCCTGCTGGCGGAAACCCAGAACGACCGTTACCTCGAACGCTACGACACGATCATCGTCGACGAAGCCCATGAACGCAGCCTGAACATCGACTTCCTGCTCGGTTACCTGAAAACCCTGCTGCCGCGTCGTCCGGACCTGAAAGTCATCATCACCTCGGCCACCATTGACCTGGAGCGTTTCTCCAAGCACTTCGATGATGCGCCAATCGTCGAAGTCTCCGGTCGCACCTTTCCGGTAGAAACCTGGTATCGCCCGCTGACCCTGGAGCAGGACGAGGAGGGCAACCGCGTCGAGGATGACCTGACCGTGGATCAGGCGATTCTCGCCACCCTCGACGAGATTGCCGCGTTCGAACGCAGCGAGCGCAAGAGTCCCGGTGACGTGCTGGTGTTCCTGCCCGGCGAGCGCGAGATTCGCGACGCCGCCGACATGCTGCGCAAGGCCCAGCTCAAACACACCGAGATTCTGCCGTTATACGCGCGGCTGTCGCCGGCCGAGCAGCAGCGGATTTTCCAGTCTCACCCTGGACGTCGCGTGGTACTGGCGACCAACGTCGCCGAAACCTCGCTGACGGTGCCGGGCATCCGTTACGTGATCGACAGCGGCACCGCGCGCATCAGCCGTTACAGCTACCGCGCCAAGGTTCAGCGCCTGCCCATCGAAGCGATTTCCCAGGCCAGTGCCAACCAGCGTAAAGGCCGTTGCGGGCGGGTCGAACCGGGCATTTGCATCCGCCTCTACAGCGAAGAAGATTTCATCGGCCGCCCGGAATTTACCGACCCGGAAATCCTGCGTACCAACCTCGCGGCGGTGATTTTGCAGATGCTCCATCTGCGCCTCGGCGAGATCACCGATTTCCCGTTTATCGAGCCGCCGGATGGCAAGGCCATCAGCGATGGCTTCAACCTGCTGCAAGAACTCTCGGCGGTGGACCGCAACAGTCAGCTGACGCCGCTTGGTCGCCAACTGGCGCGGCTGCCGGTGGACCCGCGCATGGGCCGCATGCTGCTGGAAGCGGCGAAACTGGGCAGCTTGCAGGAAGTGCTGATCGTTGCCAGCGCCATGTCGATTCAGGACCCCCGCGAACGTCCGCCGGAGCGTCAGCAAGCGGCCGATCAGGCTCACGCGCAATGGAAGGACGTGGATTCGGACTTCGCCGGGCTGGTCAATCTGTGGCGTGGTTTTGAAGAACAACGTCAGGCGTTGACCGCCAGCCCGCTGCGCAACTGGTGCCGCAAGAATTTTCTGAATTACCTGCGCCTGCGCGAGTGGCGCGACTCCCATCGACAGTTGAGCCTGATCTGCCGCGACATGCAGCTGAGCCTCAACAAAGAACCGGCGGACTACCCGAAACTGCACAAAGCCGTGCTCTCCGGATTGCTCAGCCAGATCGGCCAGAAAACCGAAGACGGCGATTACCTCGGTGCCCGTCAGCGGCGCTTCTGGATTCACCCATCCTCCGGCCTGGGCAAGAAGCGTCCGCAATGGCTGATGACCGCCGAACTGGTGGAAACCACCAAGCTTTACGCGCGGATGGTCGCCAAGATCGACGCCGACTGGATCGAGCCGCTGGCCGGGCACCTGATCAAGAAAAACCACTTCGAACCCCATTGGGAGAAGAAGCGCGGTCAGGTCGTGGCCTTCGAGCAAATCACCCTGTTCGGGCTGATCGTGGTGGGTCGCCGACCGGTGCATTACGGGCCGATCGACCCGGTGGTGTCTCGTGAGTTTTTTATTCGCGAAGGTCTGGTGCGCGGCGAGATTCAATCCAAGGCCAAGTGTTTGGCTGCCAATGCACAATTGTTGGAACAGCTCGACGAACTGGAAGCCAAGGCGCGCCGCCGCGACATCCTCGCCGACGAAGAAACCTTGTTCGCTTTCTACGATGCGCGACTGCCAGCAGAGATTCACCAGACCGCAACCTTCGACAGTTGGTACCGGGTCAACAGTCAGAAAGACCCACAGCTGCTGATCATGCGCGAAGAAGACGTGCTGGCTCGCGAAGCCAGCGAAGTCACCGCCGCGCATTATCCGGACACCCTGCACATCGGTGATCTGGAACTGGCGCTGAGTTATCACTTCGAGCCCAACCATCCTCGCGACGGCGTGACCTTGCGCGTGCCGGCGCCGCTGTTGCCGATGCTGCCGCCGGAGCGTCTGGAATGGCTGGTGCCGGGCGTGATCGAGGCCAAGTGCATTGCGCTGGTGCGCAACCTGCCCAAGGCCCTGCGCAAGAATTTCGTGCCGGTGCCGGACTTCGTCAAAGCCGCGTTGCAGCGCATCACGTTTGCCGAGGGCTCGTTGCCTCTGGCGCTGGGCCGCGAGTTACTGCGCATGACCGGCGCGCGGGTCAGCGATGAAGCCTGGGCCGAAGCCTCGCAGCAGGTCGAAAGTCATTTGCGGATGAACCTGGAAATCGTCGACGGTCAGGGCAAGTTCCTCGGCGAAGGCCGTGACTTGGCCGAGCTGACCGCACGCTTTGCCGAGGCGAGCCAGGCTGCGTTGGCGGTGCCGCAAACGGCGAAGAGCCAACAGCCGGTGGAGCCGAAAGTCTTTGCCGCCGTGGCCGAAAAAACCCAGCAGAAAATCGCCGGGCTATCGATGACGGTGTATCCGGCATTGGTGGAAGAGGCCGGCACGGTCAAGGAAGGTCGATTCTCGACCCCGGCCGAAGCCGAGTTCCAGCATCGCCGGGCCTTGCAGCGCTTGCTGATGCAGCAATTGGCGGAACCGGCGAAGTTCCTGCGCGGCAAGTTGCCGGGGTTGACCGAGTTGGGCCTGATGTACCGCGACATGGGGCGAGTCGACAGCCTGGTGGAAGACATTCTGCTGGCCAGTCTCGATAGCTGCATTCTCGACGGCGAAGACCCATTGCCGCGCGATGGCGCCGGGCTGGCGTCGCTGGCCGAGCGCAAACGCGGTGGCTGGACCGAGCACGCCGAACGGTTGGCGAAGCTGACGCTGGAGATTCTCAAGCATTGGCACGGCCTGCAAAAACGCTTCAAGGGCAAGATCGACCTGGCGCAAGCCGTGGCCCTGAACGACATCAAACAGCAGCTCAGCCATCTGGTGTATCCGGGGTTCGTGCGTGAAACGCCGATGCTGTGGCTCAAGGAGTTGCCGCGTTATCTGAAAGCGGTCGAGCAGCGCTTCGAGAAAATCGGTGCACAGGTACAGCGGGATCGGGTCTGGAGCGGCGAGTTGTCCGGCCTTTGGGCCCAATACCAGACCCGCGCCAACAAACACGCCCAGGAAGGCAAGCGCGATCCGCAGCTGGAACTCTATCGCTGGTGGCTGGAGGAATACCGGGTCTCGCTGTTCGCGCAGCAATTGGGGACCAAGGTACCGATCTCCGACAAGCGCCTGAACAAGCAATGGAGCCAGGTCGAACCTTGATCCTGTGGGAGCGGGCTTGCCCGCGATGGCGGTCTGCCATTCGACATGGATGTTGAATGTGATGGCCTCATCGCGGGCAAGCCCGCTCCCACACGTATGCTGTTGCTCTTGCAAAAGGCGCCAAAAGCCAGCGTTTATGGCAAACTTCGCGCCTATAAACGCCAGTCCCGCGGTTTTGAGCCTTCACGGGCCCGGGCGGATCGGAATAAAGCGATGCCAGGTTTGCGTCCGGACCTGGAATAGACCCTTTGTGTGTTGGTACGTCGGTGCCAGCGCTTTCTGCCTGAACGGATTAGAGAAACGACCATGCATAACGTCGTCATCAGCGGCACCGGCCTGTACACCCCGGCCAACAGCATTTCCAATGAAGAGCTGGTGCAGTCTTTCAACGCTTACGTCGCGCTGTTCAACGCCGACAACGCCGACGCCATCGCGCGCGGCGAAATCCAGGCATTGACCGAATCCAGCGCAGCGTTTATCGAAAAGGCGTCTGGCATCAAAAGCCGCTTTGTCATGGACAAGGAAGGCATCCTCGACCCGCAACGCATGGCACCACGCTTGCCCGAGCGCTCGAATGACGAGTGGTCGGTGCTTTGCCAGATGGCCATCGGCGCGGCCGAGCAAGCCTTGCAGCGCGCCGGCAAGACCGCCGCTGACATCGACGGTGTAATCGTCGCCTGCTCCAACCTGCAACGCGCCTATCCGGCCATCGCCATCGAAGTCCAGGAAGCGCTGGGCATCCAGGGTTTCGGTTTCGACATGAACGTCGCCTGTTCCTCGGCGACTTTCGGCATCCAGGCTGCGGCCAACAGCGTGCAACTGGGCCAGGCTCGGGCGATCCTGATGGTCAACCCTGAAGTCTGCACCGGTCACCTGAATTTCCGCGACCGCGACAGCCACTTCATCTTCGGCGACGCCGCCACGGCAGTGATCATCGAACGTGCGGATCTGGCGACGTCCAAGTACCAGTTCGACGTGGTCAGCACCAAACTGCTGACCAAGTTCTCCAACAACATCCGCAACAACTTCGGCTTCCTCAACCGCGCTGCGGAAGAGGGCATTGGTGCCCCCGACAAGCTGTTCGTCCAGGAAGGCCGCAAGGTGTTCCGCGATGTCTGCCCGATGGTCGCCGAGCTGATCGCCACGCACCTGGAAGAAAACCAGCTCAACGTCAGCGACGTGAAGCGCTTCTGGCTGCACCAGGCCAACCTCAGCATGAACCACTTGATCGTCAAGAAGCTGCTGGGCCGCGAAGCCACCGAAGAAGAAGCCCCGGTGATTCTCGACACCTATGCCAACACCAGTTCGGCTGGTTCGGTGATTTCGTTTCACAAGAATCAGGACGATCTGGTCAGCGGTTCGCTGGCGGTACTCAGCTCGTTCGGCGCCGGTTACTCGATTGGCAGCGTGATTCTGCGCAAGCGCTGAATTTGCCTGAAAAGACGCCTGAAAAGACGCCTGAAAAGATCGCAGCCTGCGGCAGCTCACAGGATTGGATTTCAACCCGCTATCGTGGTTGGATACGATCGATATGTAGGAGCTGCCGAAGGCTGCGATCTTTTTCTTGTGTCCCCATTCATTCGGATAAGAGGCATCAATGGCTGCCGCTGACGACGCTCAACTGCTCGAACGCCTGCTGGCGGGCGAGCAGAGGGCTTTCAAGGAACTGGTCAGCACTTACCAGAGCGCCATGCGCGCGGTGGCCTATGCCATCGTCGGCAACCGACACGTCGACGAGGTGGTACAGGATGCCTGGCTGTCGGTGGTGCGCAATCTCGGCGGGTTCGAGGGGCGTTCGAGCCTCAAGACCTGGCTGCTGACCATCACCGCCAACTCGGCCAAGAGCCGCTACAAGCAAAACCGCCGGGAAGTGCTGCTTGATGACCTGCCGTCGCCTCACGGCACGCTCGATGACGATCGTTTTTCATCGACTGATGGTCACTGGCTGGTGGCGCCATACGCCTGGCATCAGGACACGCCAGAGGCCCTGTTGACCGAAAACGAGCTGCGCGAATGTCTGGAGCACACGCTGCTCAGCCTGTCGGAACTGCAAAGCAGTGTTTTGCTGTTACGCGAACGACAAGGGCTGGAGCTGGAGGAGATCTGTAATCTTCTGGAGATCTCGCTCTCCAATGTTCGTGTGCTGCTGCATCGGGCACGGTTGAAGGTCTTTGCGACCGTGGAGCATTTTGAGGAAACCGGCGAATGTTGACCTGCAAGGAACAAGTGGCGCGCTCCAGTGATTATCTCGATGGCCAGTTGAGTTTTCGAGAGCGACTGATGGTGCGGCATCATTTGATGTTCTGCCCCAATTGCCGACGGTTCATTCGGCAGATGCGGTTGATGCAGGCCACCCTGAAAGTGATGCCCGAGCCGCCTGTGCCTGATCTGGATGCGCTGGCTGAACGGCTTGCCAACGAACATCTAAAGAACAAACCGTAGTTTTCCCGCCCGTAACATACCCCTTCAGCCGCTCTGGTTTGCGGCTTGCAGCTGATCTTTTGTGGCTGTTTTTCTGTTATTTCAATTCGAAGTAAAAAAGTTCCCCTGTCATAAAATCTTTATCTATCAGCAACCCGGCTGAAATACCCCGCCTCCAAGATTCCCTCCCAACACAAGCGGGCCAGACCCGCGTGTTTCCAAGCTACAGACCACCAATTAGGGGAACTCTTCGATGATCCGTAAGCACTTCGCCGGTTTTGCCGCCAGCGCATTGGCCATGGCAGTAACCGCCCAGGCTTTCGCTGGCACCGTCACCACTGACGGCGCCGATATCGTAGTCAAAACCAAGGGCGGCCTCGAAGTCGCCACCACCGATAAAGAATTCAGCTTCAAACTCGGCGGTCGCTTGCAGGCTGACTACAGCCAGTTCGATGGTGTCTACACCCGAAACGGCGATACCGCCGACGCTGCCTACGTCCGTCGTGGCTTCCTGGAACTGTCTGGTGTGCTGTACACGGATTGGGCTTACACCATCAACTACGACTTCTCCCACAACAGCGGTGATTCCGACAACGGTTACTTCGACGAAGCGTCGTTGGCCTACAACGGCTTCAAACCGGTCTCGATCAAAGTCGGTCGTTTCGACCCGGACTTCGGCCTGGAAAAAGCCACCAGCTCCAAGTGGGTCACTGCGCCAGAACGCAACATGGCGTACGACATGGTCGATTGGGCGAACAGCCACCAGAATGGCCTGGGTCTGCAAGCCTCCAGCACCTTCGCTGATTCGTTCTACGCTTCCGCCGGCGTGTTCAGCAAAGACACCGACGATACCGATGGCAACAGCGTTAAACAGGTCAACGGCCGCTTTGTATTCGCGCCGATGCATGACGCCGGCAACGTGCTGCACTTCGGTGTGAACGTCGCGTCCCGTGATGTCTCCGACACGGCCTTCGATTCGCGTTATCGCACCCGCATGGGCATGCGTGGCGTCGAAACCCTCGGCGGCAACGATGCCGGTACCAACGGCAACCGTCCGGTGCTGGGCGGCAGTTCCACTTCGCCTGCCGGCTCTTATGACCGTGACGACGCTGTCGGCCTGGAAGCCGCATTCGCCATGGGCCCGGCCTCGATCCAGGGTGAATACGTCGCCCGCAAGACCAAGGCCGATGCCAGCAACGTTGAAGACATCAAGGGTCACGGTTTCTACGTTCAGGGTGCTTATACCCTCACCGGCGAAGCACGTGGCTATAAAGTCGGCAAGTTTGACGCAATCAAACCGGCCAACAAATCCATCGGCGCCTGGGAGCTGTTCTATCGTTACGACAGCCTGACCGTCGAAGACGACAACATCACCACGGCCAGCCTGACCCGCGATGTCGGCGATGCCGAAGCCAAGGTGCACACCTTGGGCGTCAACTGGTACGCCAACGAAGCGGTAAAAATCACTGGCGCCTACCTCAAGGCCAAGACGGACAACGTGACCAATGCCACTGCGGCCAGCGGTACTACCCCGGCACGTCGTACGGGTGATGACAGCGGTGACGGCTTCGTGGTCCGCGCTCAATACGTGTTCTAAATTGCAGTAAACGCTGTACGAGCTCTTTCTTCATCCGTTAAAGCTCCTCTCGTTTAACCCCGCTTCGGCGGGGTTTTTTTTGTTTCGGGTTAGGCAATCAGATAAGCGATACTCGTCCCATCTGTAGGAAATGATGGTCGGGGATACTGATGCCGCTGCAACGTCTGGAAAGTCTGTCCGAAATCGCGCCGCACACCTGGGACGCGCTGGTGCCGGAAACTCAGCCGTTTCTGCGACATGCCTTTCTGAGCGCGCTGGAAGACAGCGCCAGCCTCGGCCCGCATTCCGGCTGGCAGCCCGAGCATCTGTTGCATGTTGAAGGTGATCATCTGATCGCCGCACTGCCCAGTTACCGCAAATGGCATTCCTACGGCGAGTACGTGTTCGACCATGGCTGGGCCGAAGCCTGTGAGCGTGCCGGCATCGACTACTACCCCAAGTTGTTGACGGCGGTACCGTTCAGCCCGGTCAGCGGGCCGCGATTGCTGGCGGCGACGATCGAGGACGGTTTCGAACTCCTGCGGAGCCTGCCGGGTTACCTTGAGATCGAAGGACTCTCCAGCGCCCATATCAACTTCACCGATCCATTCACCGACGCGGCATTGGCCGAACAACCTGGCTGGTTGCAGCGCATTGGCTGTCAGTATCACTGGCAGAATCGCGGCTATCGGGATTTTCAGGACTTCCTCGACGCCCTCAGTTCGCGCAAGCGCAAGCAAATGCGCAAGGAGCGTGAACAAGTGGCCGGGCAGGGCATCGACTTCGAATGGCTGGAAGGGCGGCAACTGGATCAGGCGCAGTGGGACTTTGTGTATGCCTGCTACGCCAATACCTACGCGGTGCGTCGGCAATCGCCGTACCTGACGCGAGAGTTTTTCAGTCTGCTGGCCGAGCGTATGCCGGAATCGATTCGTGTGGTTTTGGCTAAACAAGGCTCACGACCGGTGGCCATGGCCTTCAGTCTGGTCGGGGGCGACAGCTTTTATGGTCGCTACTGGGGCTGCCTGTCAGAGTTCGATCGCCTGCATTTCGAGACCTGTTTCTATCAAGGCATGGACTACGCGATTGCCAACGGCTTTCAACGTTTTGACGCCGGCGCTCAGGGCGAGCACAAGTTGATTCGTGGCTTTGAGCCGGTGATCACCCATTCCTGGCATTACCTGCGCCATCCGGGCTTGAAGTCGGCGGTGAAAGACTTCCTTGAGCGCGAACGTGTCGGGGTCATGGGGTATGCAGAAGAAGCGAAAACCGCCTTGCCCTACCGACAAGGCTGATCTTCGCGTTATGCCCCTTGTCAGCTGTCTTCTTTGCCCAGCCAGCGATACATCACACCGCCGATGACCGCACCCAGAATCGGCGCCAGCCAGAACAGCCACAGTTGTTGAATCGCCCAACCGCCGACTATCAGCGCCGGGCCCGTGCTGCGGGCCGGGTTGACCGAGGTGTTGGTGACCGGAATCGAGATCAGGTGGATCAGGGTCAGCGCCAGGCCGATGGCGATGGGTGCCAGCCCGGCCGGGGCGCGTTTGTCGGTGGAACCGAGAATGATCAGGATGAACATGGCGGTCATCACCAGTTCACTGACAAACCCCGCCGCCATCGAGTAGCCGTCGGGCGAGTGTTCGCCGTAGCCATTGGACGCAAGGCCGCTGGCCAGTTCGAAGCCGGGTTTGCCGCTGGCGATGAAGTACAGCAGAGCCGCTGCGATGATCCCGCCAATCACTTGGGCGATGATGTAGGCGGGCAGTTCTTTGGCAGGGAATCGTCCGCCGACGACCAGCCCGACCGACACCGCAGGGTTGAGATGGCAGCCCGAAATGTGGCCGATGGCGAAGGCCATCGTCAGCACCGTCAAACCGAATGCCAGGGACACCCCCAGCAAACCGATCCCCACGTTTGGAAACGCCGCCGCCAGGACCGCACTGCCGCACCCCCCTAACACCAACCAGAACGTTCCCACCAATTCTGTAGCCGAGCGTTTGAACAAAGACATAGCGAATTTCCCTGTCGAGATAACACTGTCGTTGTGCATCCGGCAGATGGACTACAGAACCATCTCCAGAACCTTGGCTGAGTACAGCAGGGTTTTTATGAAATTCCAGTGACCATAAAGACCGCCGGAGCCTGTGCCTAAAGGGTTGTGGCGGTTATCGCAGATCCAATGTGGGAGCGGGCTTGCTCGCGAAGGCGGTCTGTCATCCAACATTGATGTTGAATGTGATGGCCCTTTCGCGAGCAAGCCCGCTCCCACATTGAATGGTGGTGTCAGGTGATCAGTAGAGGCTATCCCGCACTCTCGCCGGTGCTTCCCGGTCATACGCTTCGGCATCGAACTGCCCGTCGTTCAGGCGCTTGTGAAACGCCCCGGCGGTCGGCAGGGCAGAGCGTTCGAGGTGTTTGTGCGGGTTCCACAGATCCGAACGCACAATCGCTTTCGAACAGTGAAAATACGCCGCTTGCACCGTCACCAGCATCACCGTGCGCGCCGGTTTGCCGTTGACCGCAAAACTTTCCAGCAACTCGGGCTCGGCGCTGATCTGCGCCGTGCCGTTGACCCGCAGTGTCTCGCCGATCCCCGGGATGATGAACAGCAGCGATACTCGCGAATCGAACACGACATTGCGCAGTGTGTCGATCCGGTTGTTGCCCGGTCGATCCGGAATCGCCAGCGTGCGTTCATCGACGATCCGCACGAAACCCGGCGTATCGCCACGCGGCGAACCGTCCATGCCGTCGGGGCCGACCGAGCTGATTATCACCAGTGGCGAGGCGCGGACCATCGCCTGATAGTCCTCGTTCAGAAACGGGATCTGCTTGCGCACCGCGCGGTCATGGGGCAGGCCGTAGATCGCTTCCAGCGCTTCGATTGAATTCAACATCGTTCATCCCTCTACGAATCAGAAAACCAGCCCCATGCGCCGTTCGTAACCGATCCGGCCCTTGTACGCTTCGCCGCTGTCGACAAAGCCAAATTTGGCATACAGCGCGATGGCCGACCCATTGTCCGCATCCACCGACAACTCCAGCCCTTTGATTTCCGGCCAGGCCTGGCGCGCAACCTCGGGCAGGGCTTGCAGGCAGGCTTTGCCATAGCCTTTGCCCTGGGCGCGGCGATCGACTTGCAGGGCGTGCAGGGTGGCGCTGTGTTCATCGGCCCAGGCCGGCAACACCGGCGGGCGCTTGAGCAGCAGGAAAGCCACCGGAACATCCTCCACCAATAGCGCAAAGCCTTTGACGCCAGGGCCTGGCTTGGACAGCAAGGTGTGCAACGCACCATGAATGTCGCCGGAGAATTTGATTTGTTCGGCGTGGATTTCGATGGCCTCGACCTGTTGGCGCTGCAGGGCGTTCAGGCTTTCGTAAGGCACGAGTCGGGCAGTCACTGGAGTGTCCTTTTTCCAACGGAAATGAGCCTCGGATTCTAGCGAATTTGCCCCCATGGATTATTTTTATTTCGGCTGTCGATTTGGCATTTCGCCAGACGACTAAGGGTGTCTTCAACAAAAAAACCACGGAGAACCATCATGAATGCTCAGACACAAATCCATAACCTGATCGAGAACTACCGCCAGGCGGTCATCGCCAAGGACGTGGAAAAGGTCATGGCCCTGTACGCCGATGACATCGTTTCCTTCGATGCTGTCAAAGCCCTGCAATTCAAGGGCAAGGCGGCCTACCGTGCGCATTGGCAGGAATGCATGGAGATGTGCCCGGGCCCGCACATCTTCGAGTTCCACGAGATCGACATCGTGCCGTCGCAGGAGGTCGCTTTCGCGCACTGGCTGGCGCATTGCGGTGGCACCAATGAAAAGGGTGAAACCCAGGCCTGCTGGATGCGCGTCACCGCGTGCTACCGCCAGGAAGCGGGGCTATGGCAGATCGTTCACGAACACTGGTCGGCGCCGTTCGACATGACAAGCGGCGCGGTACTGTTCAACCTGGAACCCTGATCGTCGGGCTGATCGTCGGGAAAGGGCGCCAAAATGCCAATCCGCAGCCATAGTTGATCCGTTCGATCAGGGCACAGTCCCCAAGAAATGGAGAGCCCCCATGAAGTATTTATGCCTGGTCTACAGCAACGAGCACGAGTTGCACTCGCGGCCCGAAAGCCCCAATGACGCCGAGTGCATGGCCTACAGCGAGTCGATCCAGGGCAGCGGCCGGATGATCGCCGCCGAAGCGCTGGAGTCGGTGCAGACCGCGACCACCGTGCGCATGCGCAACGGCAAAATGTCGGTCACCGACGGCCCGTTCGCTGAAACCAAGGAGCAGCTGGCCGGCTTCTACCTGATCGATGCCAAGGACCTCAATGAAGCCATCCAGGTCGCCGGCAACATCCCGGCGGCCCGGGTCGGCTGTGTCGAGGTGCGGCCCGTTCGCCAGCTCAATCCCTGAATAACCGTCACAACAGGAGTTCTTTCATGAGTCCGCAACCCGTGCAACGAAAGCCCGCTGAAGGCATGCCGGACTGATGCCCGGCGAGTCGGTACGGGCGCGAGTCGAGCAGGTCTACCGCGAAGACTCGCGGCGGATTCTGGCGACCCTGATCCGTCTGCTCGGCGATTTCGACCTCGCCGAAGAAGCGCTGCACGAGGCGTTCTTCGTCGCGGTCGAACGCTGGCAGCGTGACGGTGTGCCGGACAGTCCGCGCACCTGGCTGGTGTCCACCGGGCGTTTCAAGGCCATCGATGTGTTGCGTCGGCGTGCGCGTTTTAATGCGTCCCGGCCGATGTTGATCGCTCAACTGGAAGAGCTGGAGCAGGCTGACTGGAGTGATGAAGATGTGGAAGACGATCGCCTGCGGCTGATCTTCACCTGTTGTCACCCGGCATTGGCGGCGGACGCTCAAGTGCCGTTGACCCTGCGCGAAGTCTGTGACCTGACCACCGAAGAAATCGCCCGGGCCTTTCTCTCGGCGCCGGCCACCATCGCCCAACGCATCGTGCGGGCCAAGGCGAAGATTCGTGACGCGAAAATCCCCTATCAGGTGCCCACCCTGACGGAACTGCCTGAACGTCTCGACAGCGTGCTGAGGGTGATTTACCTGGTGTTCAACGAAGGCTACTCGGCGTCTATCGGCAACGAATTGACCCGCGAAGACCTGACGCGTGAAGCGATTCGTCTCGGTCGGTTGTTGATGGAATTGCTACCCGAGCCGGAGGTGATGGGGTTGCTGGCACTGATGCTATTGCACGAATCCCGGCGCCCGGCCAGGACCTCATCGAGCGGTGAACTGATTGTGCTGGATGAACAGGATCGCTCGTTGTGGGACGCCGAGCTGATTGCCGAAGGTTGTGCATTGGTAGAGCGGGCGCTGACGACGCGGCGTTTCGGGCCTTATTGCCTGCAAGCGGCGATTGCGGCGGTGCACGCCGAAGCACCGACGGCGGCGGAGACGGACTGGCCGCAGATTGTCGGTTTGTATGACGTACTGCTGCGTGCCGTGCCGTCGCCGGTGATCGAACTCAACCGCGCGGCGGCGCTGGCCAAGCGCGATGGCCCGCTGGCCGGGTTGATGTTGATCGAAGGAATTCTGGCGCGGGGCGAATTGATGGATTACCACCTGGCGCACTCGGCGCGGGCAGAGTTTTGCCGGCAGTTGGGGAGGGTGGAAGAGGCGCGAGCGGCGTATGAGCGGGCGCTGGAATTGACGCAGCAGGTGCCGGAACGGCGGTTTATCGAGGGGCGGCTGCGGGCGTTGGAGTGATGTGATCTTGCGGGCCCCTTCGCGGGCAAGCCTCGCTCCTACAGATTCGGGTCGAATCGCAAAGGTGTGATCGCCTCAATCCTGTGGGAGCGTGGCTTGCCCGCGATAAGGTCCGCAGGACCTTCATTCAAGCATCTTGCCAAGTAGCCAACTCCCCGCCGGCCCCGGCGGGTGCAGCCGCGACCACAGCGCATCGACGCACACCGGTTTCGGCCAACCGCGCACATTCAGTTCCACCAGTGAGCCGGCCCCGAACCGCCCCACCAACCAGCGGGGCAGTGGCGCCCAGCCGAACCCGCCCTGGGCCATTTCCAGCAACATCAGATAACTTGGTGCCGACCAGACGCGCCCCTTCGCCCGGCTTTCGTACGGATTGACGATTGTCGCCAGACGCAGCTCACGGTGCTGTTGCAGCACGTCCTGATCGATTGCGTTCAGCTTCGCCAACGGGTGCGCATGGGACACGAACAGGGCGATTTCCGTGCGCTCGTCCACCGTTGAACTGACCAGGTCTGGTGGGTAGCTGTCCTGCATCTCGGCGAAGGCGACATGCGCTCGACCGCGTTGCACCAGTGCCACCAGGTCATCACATTCAGCGATCAGGCATTCAAGTTCCAGGTCTGGGTAACGCTGCTCGAAAGCACTGAGCGCCGCTTCAAAACGGTCGGACTGATAGGTGTCGGAAATCGCCACGGTCAGCTTCGGCTCGACGCCTTGGGACAGCTGGCTGGCGGTCATTTCCAGGCGGCTGGTGGCGGCCAGAATCTCCTCGGCCCGCTGCAACATGACGTGCCCGGCCGGGGTCAGGCTCGGCTTGCGGCTGCTGCGGTCGAAGAGGACAAGGTTCAGGTCGATTTCCAGGCTGGCAACCGCGGCGCTGATGGTCGACTGACTGCGACCGAGCTTGCGCGCCGCGGCGGAAAACGAGCCTTGAGTCGCCGCCTGGACAAACGCCAGCAGCACTTCGTGGGAAGCCATGAACTATCGCCTTGATCGATGGTTATTGGTTATGAAGTATCGGCGTGATGACGGATCATGGCAACCATAGTCACTCAGGGAGTCTGGCCATGAACGCCAACAAATCCATCACTGAACGAATTTTCCAGGCCATCGGTTTCGAACTGCTGGCGATATTGATCTGTACCCCGCTACTGGCCTGGGTCATGGACAAACCCATGCTGGAAATGGGTGCGGTAACCATGGCCATTGCAGCCCTGGCCCTGGCTTGGAACGTGGTCTTCAACGGCCTGTTCGACCGCTTGCTCAAGCGCTTTGCCATTGTGCGTAACGCTTGGGTCCGCGTGGTGCATGCGCTGTTGTTCGAAGGCGGGTTGGTCGCGTTCGGCGTGCCGTTGATTGCCTGGTGGCTGAAGGTCAGCCTGTGGCAGGCGTTCCTATTGGACATCGGCGTACTGCTGTTTTTCCTGCCGTACACCTACGTCTATCACTGGGGTTACGACGTGGTGCGTGGGCGGTTGATGGTGCGCAGGGCTTGCGAGGTTTAAAAGCAAAGATCGCAGCCTGCTCATCCAATCCACAACCGGACCTGCCTTTGTAGGAGCGAGGCTTGCCCGCGAAGAACGATAACGCGGTCATTCGGTTAAACCGCGGTGCCTTCTTCGCGGGCAAGCCTCGCTCCTACGGGGGCGGGTTATGTGTCAGACGTGGAAGTAACCCACGCACGAATCGAACGGCAGGCGCTTGAGTTCGATCTTGTTCAGGTCGAGTACTTCGCGCAGGGCTTTGGTTTCGCCCGGGAAGTTGCGGTAAGCCACTTCGTCCAGTACCACGATCGCGCCTTTTGGCATGTACGGCAGGAAAGTTTCCAGCGCGACTTTGGTCGACTCGTACAGGTCGGTGTCGAGGATCAACATCGCCACCACCAGGTCCGGACGGGTCTGGACCCACTCAGGCACGGTCTTGACGATGTCGCCTTTGACCAGCTCGCAGCGCGGGATACGGTTGACCGGGCGCAGCAGGTCGTTGGCGTCGATCATGTCCTGGATCAGCGACTGGTCGGTGTCGGAGAACATGGTCTCGTTGACGTCTGCTGGGTCTTCTTTCTTGTCGATGCTCTGGAAGCCTTCGAAGGTGTCGAAGCCGATAATCGAACGGTTGATCGCGTAGGGTTCCAGGATCATCGACAGGTGCATGTAGAGCATCAACGAGTTGCCCTTGTACACGCCGCACTCAATGATCGCGCCCGGGATTTCGGCGACTTTCTTGAACAGCTCCATGCGCGACAGAGCAGCGGTCACGCCGATGCGGTTGGCGAAGACGAACGGCGCGTCGGCCACGTACTCGGCATCGACCCGTTTCAGGACATTGGCACGGGTTTCGTTGTACTGGGCCTCGGCAGGTGTGATGCGACGCTTGGTCATTGGTCAATTCCTTGGAAATTCGAAAAGTCGTGGGCGTGGAAATAGTCTTTGAAACCGGCGCCGACGTCAGGGCAGGCGCTGTCGACGTTGATCGCGCCGCGCTTGTGCTTGAGGTCGTCGAGGTGCATCAGGCGGAAGTCCACGCTGAAGCGGGTTTGTTCGGTGTGATTGGCGACCGTGCCGTGCAGATGCGAGCCGGAGAAGATCAGCATCTCGCCGGTATTGCCGGCGATGCGCATTTCAGACGCGGTGTTGATCGCCTCCAGTGGCACCGGGTGCACGCGGACTTCCTCTTTGAGGTTGTCCTTGGCCTTGTGCCGCTGGTTATTGATCCAGTCGTTGAGGCTCCATTCGCTGGAGGTGTTCTTCACGGGCACGTCGAAGTAGCCAGCGTTGATCATCATGGTCTGGTCGGGGCGAATGGTATGCACCGGCATCCAGGTATTGATCTGGCAATCGACGCTGCCGTACCACGTGTCGCGATGTGGCTTGTAGGCGTAGCTGACACCGGCGTGCAAGTAGTCATAGTTCGGCACCACGCGAATGCGCGGCACGTCGAAAATGTACTCACGCGGGTCGACACCGATCTCGTCGATAAACGACAGGATCAGATCCTTGGCGCGCTGGCTGTTGGTGAACTGGCCTTTGAGGCGCGTCACCAGTACCACGAATTCTTCCACCGGCATCAGCGTGTGCAGCGCCTGGTGATTGGTCTCGCCGTCGAAGGCGGCGGTGATGCTTTCCTGGGCGAACGCACACAGCTCTTTGGCGGCGCGCAGCTGAGTGTTCAGGAAGATGTCGCCGGCGTAGATGGCTTCTTTAAAGTCAGCTTTGTGCTGAAGCTGATTGATATACAGATTCACGATTCCACTCCTGAATGCATCGAGTCTCTTATGAGTCGGCCACACGTTAGCAAACTGAAGTGCAATCCGGCGGGTAGTGGATCAATAAAGGCGCAATCCCCTGAATTTGCGACGAAATGCTTTCGCCGGGCAAAAAAATCCCTGTAGGAGCGAGGCTTGCCCGCGAAGGCGTCTTCACATTCAACGATGATGTTGACTGTTAGACCGCTTTCGCGGGCAAGCCTCGCTCCTACAGGTTCTGTGTGGTCAGAACAGCTTGGTGAACAGCCAGTAAAGACTGCCCGACAACACAATTGCCGCCGGCAAGGTCAGCACCCAGGCCATCAGCAGGTTGCGGATGGTCTTCATCTGCAAGCCACCACCGTTGGCGACCATGGTCCCGGCCACGCCTGAAGACAACACATGGGTGGTCGACACCGGCAGGCCGAACATGTCGGCGGCGCCGATGGTCAGCATCGCCACGGTTTCCGCCGAGGCGCCTTGGGCGTAGGTCAGGTGCGTCTTGCCGATTTTTTCGCCGACCGTCACCACAATGCGTTTCCAGCCAACCATGGTGCCCAGCCCCAGTGCGATGGCCACCGCGATTTTTACCCACAGCGGAATGAACCGTGTGGCGTTGTCGATCTGTTGCTTGAACAATTGCAGCTTGCCGGTGGTGTCGGCGTCGAAGTTGCCGACCTTGTTCTTGTCCATCAGGCGAATGGTTTCACTGGTCAGGTACATGTCGTTACGCACGTTGCCCATCGCTTCGGCCGGGACTTTCGACAGCGAGCCATACCCCTTCACTTCGTTACCGATGTGGCCCGCCAGTGCGGCGAGGGCGGGGATCAATTGCGGCGTGGCTTCCTTGCTGCGCATGTAATCGGTCAGCACTGGGCGTGGATCGGCGGGTGCCGGCAGTGGCGAATTTTTCATCAATGCTTGCTGGGTGACTTCGGCCACTGCGGCGAACTGCAGGGACTGATCCGCTGGCATGGTCCGGTTCAGTGCATACGCCATCGGCAGGGTACCGACCAGGATCAGCATGATCAGGCCCATGCCTTTCTGGCCGTCGTTGGAGCCGTGAGCGAAGGACACACCGGTGCAGGTCAGAATCAACATGCCGCGAATCCACCACGGTGGCGCAGTGTCGCCCTTCGGCGCCTTGTACAGCGCGCGATTTTTGACGAAGGCGCGCAACGCCAGCAGCAATAGCGCAGCAAAGGCGAAGCCGATCAGCGGCGACAGCAGCAACGCGTAACCGACTTTGGTCGCCTGAGCCCAATCCACGCCACTGGTGCCGTCACGGCCGTGCATCAGGGCATTGGCCACGCCGACACCAATGATCGAGCCGATCAGGGTGTGCGACGAAGACGCCGGCAAACCCAACCACCAGGTGCCGAGGTTCCACAGGATCGCGGCGATCAACAGCGCGAAGATCATTGCAAAACCGGCGGAGGAACCGACTTGCAGAATCAGCTCCACCGGCAGCAAGGCGATGATGCCGAACGCCACCGCGCCGCTCGACAGCAAGACCCCCAGGAAGTTGAAGAACCCGGACCAGGCCACGGCGAAATTCGGCGGCAGGGAGTTGGTGTAGATCACCGTCGCCACGGCGTTGGCGGTGTCGTGAAAGCCGTTGACGAACTCAAAGCCCAAGGCAATCAGCAGCGCGACACCCAACAGCAGAAACGGCGTCCAGGTGGTGACCACCGTGCCGAGTTCGCTCATGTCGTGCATCAGGCTGTAGGCGGTGAATAACAGCCCACTGCCCAGCACCGCAAAGAACATCACGATAGTGAGCAGGCCGGGTTTTTTATCGAGCTGCGGCTTGGCGCTGCTGGCGGGAGCCTGGGCAGCGCTGGTGAAGGAAGGCGTAGCCATGCCGGATAATCCTGAGCAGAGAAGGAGTATCGGTCATGATCGTTGCTAAATATTACAGAGAGGCTGCGCTGGGTCAGTGTTTGGTTTTTTTTGCGATGCCGACGATCACACAATCCCCATAGGAGCGAGGCTTGCCCGCGAAGGCGTCTTCACATTCAACGATGATTTTGACTGTTAGATCGCCTTCGCGGGCAAGCCTCGCTCCTACAGGGACGGGGATGGTGGGGATGGTCGTGATCAATAATCCTGCCGCTTGCGAAACGCCCAGCGCCCGGCAATCAGGGTAAACGTCGCGACCAGCGCCACCAGGATCCAGAACCCCTCCGGATCACCGGAAAGCGGCACGCCGCCGACGTTCATGCCGAAGAAGCCGGCGATGATGTTGATTGGCAGCGCCAGCACCGTGACCACGGTCAGGGTGAACAGCGTGCGGTTGCTCTGTTCGTTGAGGTTGGCGGCGATTTCTTCCTGCAACAGCTTGATCCGTTCACCGAGGGCCGTGAGGTCGTTAATGATCAGCGCAAACTCCTCGGTGGACTTGCGCAGCTCCTTGACGTCCTCCTTCTGCAACCATTGCGGCGGGCGATTGAGCAAGCGCAGCAACGAGCCCGGCTCCAGCGCCAGCAAGCGTTGCAGGCGCACCAGCACGCGCCGATTGGCGCCCAGTTCGGCGCGGTTGGTCGACAGGCGCGAAGACAGCAACTCATCTTCGATCTGATCGACACTGAGGCTGGTCTTGCGCACGATCTGCGTCAGCACTTCACCCTGATCGCGCAACAAATGCACCAGCAACTCCAGCGGTGAGCGAAAGCATTCACCGGCCTTCACCGAAGAGCGCAGCTTGTCCACCGAGTGCAGCGGTTGCAACCGCGCACTGACGATCAGCCGACTGCGGGCACAGACCCACAGCGTCGAGACATCCGAGGAGACCATGCTGCTGAGGTTGAACACCACGTCGTTGACCACCGCCAGCAACGCCGAATCGACGTGTTCGATACGCGTCGAGCGGGAGCCTTCGTGCAGCGCTTCGAAAAACTCATCGGGCAATGCCAGATGGCTTTTCATCCAGCGCTCGCACGCGGCATGGGCCAGGTTCAGGTGCAGCCAGAGGAACTCATCACTGTCGTCCGGTTGTTGCAGGCAGTGCAGCGCCTTGGCCGAGTCGATCTCCCGGCCGCGCTCGCCGGGGCGAAAACTGAAACCGTAAAGCAGGCCGAACAGGTCGGAATCGCGATGGCGTTGGTCAATGCTGTGGTTCATGAGGTCTCGCTGTGAGGAGGCGCCTGTCGCAGGTTTCACAGGTTCACTTGAGCCCCATCATCGCAACGTATTTTGAAGGTTTTGTGACAGTTGAATGGCGCCGGAAATCCGTCTCCTACCGATGGTCGGAGAGCGCTCAAGAAAGGCTCTGGCACGCCGATGACGCTGATGTAGATCTTTCGATTCTGGTGGTGAACCAGCGTCGCTGACAGGGATGTCCAGACATCTGCATGCCACTTGGGCGTGCCTTATCCCTGTCATGAGATATCACTCGATGTTTTTGCAAAAATCCCTGAGAGCGCAAATCCTCGCCCTGTTGAGCGGCAGCCTGTTGGCGATGTTGCTGATCGCTTTGGCTTGCTTTCACTTCCTGTCCAATGGCGTTCAGAACTACGCGAACCTGATTGAAGGTCCGTTGCACACCTCGCAATTGATCGATGAGGCCAACCTGCAATTCAAGGTGCAGGTTCAGGAGTGGAAGAACGTTCTGCTGCGCGGCAAGGAACCTGCGAACCTGGACAAATACTGGAAGCAGTTCGAGGACGGTCAGCGCGACGTGCAGGGCATCCTCGGTGAACTGGCCGGGCAAAAGGGCATCGAGCCGCAACTCAAGACCCGCATCGAACGCCTGCGTGAAGAGCATCGTGCATTAGGCGCGGCCTATCAGAAGGGCCGTGATGCCTACGTGGCGGCCGGTGCCGACCCAGCGGCCGGCGACAATGCGGTCAAAGGCGTGGACCGTGCCGCCAGCGAACAGATGAATGAACTGGTCAGCGAACTGCGCAAGCAGAGCATCGAGCAATCGAAGCAGATCAGCGCCAGCGCCGATCAGACGGTGTTGCTGGGGCTCATGGTGATGCTGGTGTCGGGTCTGCTGATTGGCTTGTTGAGTCTGTGGCTGGTCAACCGCAACCTGGTGGAGCCGATCCGCAAGCTGATCGACTATGTGGCACAACTCAGCCAAGGGCGCTTCGCCGAGCGCGTGGCCAGCACCCGTCAGGATGAGTTGGGCAACCTGGCCAGGGCCGCCAACACCTTGCGCGATTTCCTCGCCGAAACCTTCAGTCGTTTGCAGCGCAGTGCGACGGACCTGGACAGCGCCAGCGGCGAGCTGAATTCGATTGCCGGCCTCATGGCCAGCGGCACCAACGAGCAGTTCACCCGCACCGATCAGGTGGCCACGGCGATGAACGAAATGTCCGCCACCGCGCAAGAAGTAGCGCGCCACGCAGCCGACGCGGCACGTGCGGCCGATGATGCCGACCAGTCCGCCCAGCAGGGCGAAAAAGTCATGCAGGGCACCATTCACACCATCACCCAAATGCGCGGCGAAATCGCCAACACCGCCACGGTCATCCGTCGCCTGGAAGCCGACAGCGGACGCATCGGTAAAGTGCTGGAAGTGATTCGCGGCATCGCCGAACAGACCAACCTGCTGGCGCTCAACGCCGCAATCGAAGCGGCCCGTGCCGGTGAAGCCGGGCGTGGTTTTGCGGTGGTCGCCGATGAGGTGCGCAGCCTGGCCCAGCGCACGGCGGCGTCGATCATCGAGATCAACCAGATCATTCAAACCGTGCAAACCGGTGCGGTGGACGCGGCCCAGGCTATCGAAAGCGGTCAGTCGCGCAGCGAAGAAAGCGTCGAGCAAGTGACCCAGGCCGGCGCCATGCTCGAGCGCATCACCCATGCCGTGGAAGCCATTCGCGACATGAACCGCCAGATCGCCACCGCCGCCGAAGAACAGACGTCAGTGGCCGAAGACATTTCGCGCAACCTCACCGAAATCACCAGCATCGCCAGTACCAACCTGGACAACGTGCAGCGCACCGAAGCGGCCAGCCACAATCTGCATGGCTTGTCGGGGCAGTTGAATGAAGTGACGGCGCGGTTGAGCGCCTAGTGAAATGGGCTGTGTATCGGTTCGGTTACCGAATCGGTACACAGTCACTCTCAAGTTCGTGCCGCGCCCGTCGATGACGGATTTACCCAAACTCCACATTGGATAAATCCCATGGTCAGCATCAGCTCCGTTTCGATCAATCAGACCCTGTCGACCTCTTCAAGCAAAGTCGCGATCAACGACAGCACCGAAGACACTTCAGTCGCAGCGACGGCTGAGGCGTCCAGCGATACCACCAAGGTTGCCGCTGGCGGTGCACCCGAGTCGAGCGACAGCAGTTCCAGCAGCGAATCCGATACGGTGAAACAACTGCGCAAGCAGCTCGCCGAGCTGCAAAAGCAATTGCAGGAACAACAGCAACAACTGCAAGCAGCCCAGGCCAAGCAAGACAGCGCCGAAGCCAAAGCAGCGAACGTTGCGGCGGCTCAGTCGCAGGTTGTGGCCACTTCAGCTTCGTTGCAGACGGTGACGGCGGCGTTGTTGCAGGCGTTGCAGGACGAGGGCGGCAGTACGTCGGGTTCGGTGGTCAGCACCACCGCTTAAGTCGGTGAGGGCAAGCTGAAGGTGAACGTCGTACCCTGTTGCTCGGTCGATAGCACCTGCAGTTTCCCGCCATGGGACTGCGCAATCTGACTGGCAATGTACAACCCCAACCCGAGGCCGACCTGCGGTGTTCCGCCGGCTGGTTTCGAGTAGGGCAGGAACAGATGCGGCAGCGCATCTTCGGCAATCAGCCCCTGGTTTTTTACGCTCAACACAAAGTGTCCTTCCTTGACCTGCGCACTGACCTCGACCGGGCCGTCGGGAGTTCCGTGGACAACGGCGTTCGCCACCAGATTGGATAGCAATTGCGCGACCCGTTCGCGATCGCAATGGATGTTGCTCAGGTCGCCAATCGACGACTGAATGATGCGTTTTGGGTGAATGCTCTGGATCTCGGAAATCACATGCCGCAATGCGTCCGCCAAGTCCGGGCACGGCTCAATGTTCACCGGGATGCCTCGGCCCAGTGAACCCCGCGCAAAGTCCAGCACATCGTCCACCAGTTTGGTCGCCCGTCGAGCGCTGGTGAGGATGTGCCGGGCCCGTTGCTCGTTCGCCGGATCGGAGACTTTGCGCAGGAGCATTTCGGCGCCGGCGCTGATGGAAAACAAGGGGTTGCGCAGGTCATGGCCGAGCACGGCGATGAATTGTTCACGCATTTCGGCGGTTTGGCGTTCCTTGATCAGCGCCGTTTCGGTCCGTTGCAGGTTTTCTTCGGCCTCGATCTGGAGCGCGAGCATCCGGGCGAACGACTCCATGGTGCTCTGGATCGTGCTGGACTTGAGCTGCGCCGGATTGGGATCAAGGGCACAAATGGTGCCGAAAAAGCGCCCGTCAGTGCGAAAAATCGGGACGGCAATGTAGCTTTCGAATTGATAGGTCTGAGGCGTGTGGTGATCGCGGTAGAGCGGATCTTCACTGGCCTTGTCGATCACTACCGAGTGGTGGCCCTGGCGAATTTCGTTGCACAGGGTGGACGCCAGGTCCAGCTCATCGCCGACCTGCAAACCGAAATTCAGTCGATCAAGCACCGCGCAGGCAGTCCAGGCCTCTTCGGTAACACGGGCCACCGCTGCGAACCGCAAACCGGTCAACTCACTGATCACCTGAAGAATCGCCGGCACCGCGCTGATCCGGCTGATTGTGGTGATGTCTGCTGCCGCTGTTTGCCCCATATCCTTGGTTCTCTGCTTCAACATGCCGAATGGTTTTGAGGGATTCTAGCGGGCTTGCGCGAATTGTCGCGGCTTCGTTCGTCGCCTCAGTCAACGGCCAGACGCCGAACGCAAAAAAGCCGCACGACCCGAAAGTCGTGCGGCTTTTCTTGCAGTTGAATCATGTGTCTTGTTTGTTGCTCAGAACCTTGCCGGTAGTGGCATCGAAGTCCACGTCCCACTCGGTGCCGTCAGCCCTGCGCAGTTCAACTTCATATTCGTAGCCGTTGAAGTGGTTATCGAGGTCGGTGTCGGTGATTGTGGCACCCGGGTGCAACTTCAGGGCGGCCTGGTTCAGTTCTTCCAGGGGTTTGATCTTGCCACTCTTGACCAACTCAGGGATCTGGTCGACGCGAACGTCTGCCTGGGCCAGGCCAGCGGTGAGGGTCAGGGCAGCAGCGGTGAACAGGGCAGTTAAGGTTTTCATGAAGTTCTTTCCTTGGATGAGCTGTTTAAGTGGCGTCAGGTTAACCAGCGCAACTTAATTCACCCTTAATTGACTGTGGCGTCAGCTTAAAAGCTTCGCGGGCAAGCCTCGCTCCTACAGGTTTGTGGTACGCCACGATATTGTGGTCGCCACGTAACTTGTAGGAGCGTGGCTTGCCCGCGATGCAGGCGCCACGGTCTCGAATCAATACCCGTTGTTCTGCAACAACTGCGCAACGCTCGCCGCCGCCGGACGTTTATAGAACTTCAGCAGTTCGCTGGCGCGGTTGGTGAAAATGCCGTCGACGCCGGCATCCGCCACCTTCTGATAATCCACCGCTTCGTCGATGGTGTAGACGTGCACCAACAAGCCCTGATCGTGGGTGTACTGGTTCATCCACGGTTGCACCAGGTCCGAATAGCTCTGATCGCCACCCTTGGTCAGTGCGGCCGAAGGGCCGGTGCCGATTGCGCCCTGGGCCTTGGCGTACTCGACCCATTGCTGGAACTCGGCTTTGTTCTTCGGTTCCTGTTTGGCGTAGTAGGTGGCTTTGTCCTTGTCGCCGGACTCGGAGAACGTCACTTTGGATTTCGGCTCGATGCTGCCTTCACCGACCCACAGCAGCAGGATTTTCGGCACTTGCGGCATTTCCTTCTCGAGCAATTCGAGGCTGCTCTTCTCGAAGGTTTGCAGCACCACCTTGCCTTTACCCTGGCCGACCGCCAGTTCGCTCTTCGCCAGTTTCGAACCGACCGGGCTCAGCCAGCCGCGATCCTGGAGTTTCTCCTTGAGGTCGCGCTCGATACCGGGAAACTGCTTCGGCTCTTTGGTTTCGATGTACAGGCCAGGCTTGTGCAACGGATTGCCTTGGGCGATATCGATGATTTCATCCAGGGTCAGGATCTTCAGACCTGCATAAGACGGGCGCGCGCGATCCGGGTAAGCGCTGTTGAACCAGCTGCCGGCATCCAGGGTTTTGAGTTCGGCGATGGTGAATTCGTTGGCCAGGCTGTCCTTGCGCTCTGGGAACTTGGTGGCGACGTCGGTGGTGCGTTGCAGGTTGTTGTCGTGCAGGGCGAACAACACGCCGTCCTTGCTGCGTTGCAGGTCCATTTCCAGATAGTCGGCACCCAGGTCGCGAGCCAGTTTGTAGGCTGCTGCGGTGGATTCCGGTGCATCGAAAGACGCGCCACGGTGAGCGATCACCGCCGGGTGCGGAATGCCCAGACGGGTCGCCAATGCCGTGGGGCTTGGCTCGTTGGCGGCCTGTGCCTGGCCGAGGCCGAGCATCAGGCTCAGCAGCAGGGCGCTCTTGGTGAAGGTGACAGGCATGGTCGAAGTCCTTTTGCGATGGGTTTTCAAAGACGTATCTTTTAGCAACTGAGCGCCGCTTGCGCTATCGCCAGACCGACATAAACGTGTTTAAAGGAGTTTTTTCAGCGCTTTTGTGCGGTTCTTTGCAGTACTCTTGGCCCCGGCAATTTCCCCGGCAGAGGGAAACCCGTTCGCTTGCCCTGCGTGTAAACCATTGATCACCGGTCCTTTGCGACCTTTTGTGAGGTTTATCATGCGCATCACTTCCCAGCTCATTTGCCAGGCCGCCGACCAACTCAAAGGCTTCGTCGGCCTCAATCGCAAGACCGGCCAGTACATCGTGCGCTTCAGCGAAGACTCGTTCGGCATGGACGTGGCTGATGACGGCATCATCCCCACCTGTGAATTCGTCTGGGCGCCTGGCCCCGAGCAGACCATGACGCTCAAGCGAGAACTGATCCAGTTGCTGCTGGACCAGAACATCGACGACCGGATCAACATCACCGAGCCGTTGCGGGTGTATATGAATCGGCGGGAAGTGCCGCAGATTACGGCGGTGAGGAGTTTGGTGCGAGGTTGAGGGTTTTGTGGTGTCAGGTCGGGCCTCTTCGCGGGCAAGCCTCGCTCCTACAGTGGATCTTATGCGTACACAAAATCTGTGAACGCCCGAGATCAAATGTGGGAGCGGGCTTGCCCGCGAAGACGGCCTCCAGAACACCGCATCATTTACTGTTTGAACGCATATGCCCGCGCACAGGCCTCGATCAACGCCCGGACCAACGGCGGCAGAATACCCTTAAGCGCGGCGCGTTCCGGTTGGAACAGCGTTGCGACAAAGAACGGGTGACCTTTTAGCTCCACCGCCCGCAGCCCTCCCGTCGAATCGTGGCCCACCGCGTGCAACTGTTGTTTCAGTAGCTCCCGTTCAAACTCAGGATTCACTCCATAACGGCAGCGATATCCCTCGCGAATTTCAGCGTTTTCGTACGCCTTGGCGATCAACGAGCCTTCAACCAAATGAATGCTGTCGACGGCTTCCACCAGCGAACAGGTCAGCGGCGTGAGTAACGCCCGTGTCGCATCGGGCGAGGTCTCGCCGTGTTCGGCATCGCTCCAACCCAGAACGTTGCGGGCGAATTCGAGTACCGCATGCTGAAAACCGCCGCAAGTGCCGAGGAAAGGTCGCTGCTGCTCGCGGGCAAAACGGATCGCCCGTAACGCGCCGTCCATATCGCGATAAGGGCTGGCGGGCACGCACCAGAAACCATCGAAGTCATCCAGTGGCGTCTCGGCGTTGATGCTGTCGGTGGCCAACCATTGAAACTGTATGTCTTGGCCTGAGTGTTCGGCGGCCATGCCGAGGGCGACGGGGATGGCTTGGTGGGCGGTGACCTGTGGGTCGTGATCGCCGATCAGGGCGATGCGGATGGCGCTGGTTTCCATGAGTGATCTCGACGCTTGTTGATTCCTGGCACCCACTATAGATTGGCGTTCACGCAATCAATATTGGCGTTATCCCAAGTGATCAATGCACCAGCGCACTATCGACTGGACTACCCGGACCTGTCCCTGATCCTCGCCCTGGTGCGCGGCGGCTCTCTGGCCCGGGCATCGGCATTGTTGAAAGTCGATGTCTCGACGGTGTTTCGCGCCGTCCGCCGACTGGAAGCCGCGTTGGGCCAGCAACTGTTTGAAAAGAGTCGCGCCGGTTACCTGCCGACCACGCTGGCGCAGACCCTGGCCGAGCAGGCTGAGCGCGCCGAACAAGCGCTGGAGGCGGCGCGCATTGGCGTGGAGCAGGGCGGTGAAGTCATCAGCGGCACTGTGCGCCTGACCTGCACCGATTCAGTCCTGCAAAGTTTGTTGTTGCCGTCACTGGCGCGGTTCATGCCGTCTTACCCGGCGCTGACCATTGAACTCTGCACCTCCAACGACTTTGCCAACCTCAGCCGTCGCGATGCCGACATCGCCTTGCGGCTGACCCGCACACCGCCCGAGCATTTGGTTGGCCGGCGGCTGGCGGATATTTCCTACCGGGTCTGCGCCAGCGCGGCCTATCTGCAATCGGTTGATTCCCACGACCTGGCCTCATTGACCTGGATCGCTCCGGACGACTTCCTGCCCGATCACCCCACTGTCGCCTGGCGTCGTCAACAATTGCCTGGCGTGGCACCGGGTTATCGCTGCAACAGCATGTTGTCGGTGACCGAGTTGGTACGGGCCGGGCTGGGTGTCGCGGCGTTGCCGGACTTCCTCATCGGTGATGGACTGCAACCGTTGACCGATCCCTTGCACGGTTACGACACCGCGCTGTGGTTGCTCACACGCCCAGACTGCCGCGCATTGCGCTCGGTGGTGACGTTGTTCGATGAGTTGGGGCGGGCGCTGAAGTTGCCTTGAGTCGGATCACGCCTTCGGCGGCTCTTTGCCTACGAAGTGTTGATGCATTTCCGACGTCAGGCTTTCGATCCGCTCGGTGAGGGTCTTGGTGATTTCGGTGAGCCGGGTGTTTTGCTCCAGCAGCGCCATTAGTTGCGCGGTGTTTTGCGCGGCCTGGGCCTGACGTTCGCTGTTGGCCACGGCCAAGGCTTCACGATGTCGCGCATCGGCGTCTGACTGGGCCTTGTCCCGCGCCGCCTGACGCGTCTGGGCCAGCAGAATCAGCGGTGCGGCATAGGCCGCTTGCAGGCTGAACGCCAAGTTGAGCAGGATGAACGGGTACACATCGAAATCGGTCACGCCGGATAAGTTCAGGCAAATCCAGACCACCACAATCAGGGTCTGGGCGCCGAGAAAAGTCGGCGTGCCGAAGAATCGCGCAAAGGCCTCGGCGCGCAGGGCAAAACGGTCGGTACCGAAAGTAGGTGCCAGATGAGCGTGAGGGCGATGGAAGCGCAGGTGATCGACGGGGCCGGTGGGTTCGGTTTCGGTTTCGCGGGTCGGGGTGCTCATGGTGCTCTCTGCATGGCCGCTGGGACTGAGGCTCACTATAGCCCCGGCGCCAGTTTCATTCTGAAACACATTTCGGTGTTTCTACTCAGAGCGATCGGTCAGCGATAAAACCGCAGACATTGTCATTTTTTGCAGCTCGATTCAGAGCTCATAACAGGCCAGGAACATGTCTAGCGCCGACTCCACGACGGTGTGCTGCATCTCGGGCGACAAACCTGGCTGGCCCATGGAGATCTGCGGCCAGAACGCAAAGGACTTGAGCAATCCATGGATCTGTTGCGCGGCGAAGTCGGGTGCGACCGGTTTCAATAGGCCATCGGCCTGGGCTGCGCGAATCCACACGGTCAGGCTTTCTTCGCGCGCTCCCATCCGGGCGACCATGTTTTGCGCACGCTCGGGAGAATGGATGGTGGCGGCAATCGCCACCCGTGCCAGATCGAGGAAATTGTCATCGGCCAGCATCTGCAGTTTCGCCTGCAACATCAGGCGCAACTGATCGCGAAGGGGCAGGTCAGGGTGGTAGGACATTTCCTGTTCGGCCGTCGCCCGCGTCCATAATTGATTAAGGATTTCGGCGAACAACTCTTCCTTGCTCGGGAAGTGGTTGTACACCGTGCGCTTCGACACGCCAGCGGTGGCGGCGATCTTGTCCATGCTGGTGATGTCGAAACCGTTGGCACGGAATTCGGCAATCGCCGCCTGGATGATGGCTTCGCGTTTTCGGTCGGTGAGGCGCTGTGGAGCTGTCATAAATACGCTTAAGCAGGAAGAAATGGGGAACTACACTTGGTAGTTTACTTGTGATCAGCTTTGATGCAACCTTGAAACTACACTGTGCAGTGTAATGTTTCGTTAATCCTGCGCAGCGAAAAATAGAATCTCCGGCTGATGCGTGCATGCCTTGGCCATTTATCGTCCCAAACGGAAAACCGTCAATCGTGCGGTTTTTCTGGAGTCATTCAGTCATGGCCACTTCAACTTCTCCAGCGGATAACGCCTCAACGCCTCAAGCTTCACGACAGGCTCAGGGGCAGTACCGAAATCATGCGCCCGTAAAACGCGAAGGATTTCGCAAAACCGTGCGCATCCTGTGGAACTTCATCTTCCACAAACCGCGCGACACCCGGCCATCCGCCCCGGTCCCGGTGCAAACCCTGACCCAGGCTGCGTTGATCGCCGCGCCCAACCACAGCGTCTATCGCCTCGGCCATTCCACGGTTCTGCTGAAGCTGCGGGACAAATTCTGGATCACCGACCCGGTCTTCGCCGAGCGCGCCTCTCCGGTGCAATGGGCCGGCCCGAAGCGTTTCCACCAGCCACCGATCAGCCTCGAAGACCTGCCGCCGATTGAAGCGGTGATCCTGTCCCACGATCACTATGACCACCTCGATTATCAGGCCGTCCTCAAGCTGGCGGACAAGACCCGATACTTCCTCACACCGCTGGGTGTGGGCGACACCCTGATCAAATGGGGTATCGATGCCAGCAAAGTGCGCCAACTGGATTGGTGGCAGAGCACCGAGGTCGATGGCCTTCAATTCGTCGCGACACCTTCGCAGCACTTTTCCGGTCGTGGCCTGTTCGACGGCAACAGCACCCTTTGGGCGTCGTGGGTGATGATCGACGGCGACACGAGGATCTTCTTCAGCGGCGACAGCGGCTACTTCGACGGCTTCAAACGCATCGGCGAACAGTACGGTCCATTCGACCTCACACTCATGGAAACCGGTGCCTACAACGTCGAGTGGCCGCATGTTCACATGCAGCCCGAGCAAACCCTGCAAGCGCACATAGACCTTAAAGGGCGCTGGTTGCTGCCAATCCACAACGGCACCTTCGACCTGTCGATGCACTCCTGGTACGAACCCTTCGACCGCATTTTGGCGTTGGCCTGGGAGCGGAACGTGTCAATCACCACGCCGCAGATGGGCGAAGCGTTCAATGTGAAGTATCCGCAGCGTGGTCGTACCTGGTGGCTGGATCTGGAAAATGAGATGAAGGAAGAAGGGCGCATGGCTTGTAGCGGCTACAAGTCTGGATGAACTTTCGTACAGCCCTAGCTCCTTGTTGCTGACAGTCGTTTCCTACGGCTTCGGTAGGCTGTTCGACGAGTGAAATGACTCACTCGTGATTAGCCATAACAAGGACGTGTTACATGAAAGGCATTTTCAAAAACCGCATGACGGTGATGGCGCAGACCCTGCTGCTGTCGGTCGCAGGTTCCGCTTACGCGGATAACTCCGCGCTCGAATACGCGAGTGTCAGCGAACTCACTGCACGGATGGAACGTAACGAACTGACTTCCGCAGCACTGGTGAAACACCTGCAGGCGCGTATCGAAACACTGGATAAACAAGGGCCGGCGATCAACGCGATCATGGAGCTCAATCCTCAGGCCATCGAGATTGCGACGGCGTTGGACAAGGAACGTGCGGACGGAAAGGTTCGTGGTCCGCTTCACGGCATTCCGGTTCTGCTTAAAGACAACGTCGACACCGCAGACAGGATGCAAACGAGCGCGGGTTCACTGGCCATGGTCGGTCAACCCGCGGCAAGCGATGCGTTTGTCGTCAAGCAACTGCGTGACGCCGGCGCGGTCATTCTCGGCAAAACCAACATGAGCGAATGGGCATACGTTCGGGAAATGGGCTTGCCCCATGGCTGGAGTGGCCGAGGTGGCCAAGGGAAAAATCCCCACGTGTTGGGCGCCGAAATGTGTGGCTCCAGTTCCGGTTCGGCCGCAGGCGTAGCCGCCGGGTTTGCACCGCTGGCCATTGCCACCGAAACCAATGGCTCGATCACTTGCCCGGCCTCGGCCAACGGCGTGGTGGGTGTGAAACCGACACTGGGGCTGTTCAGCCGCTCCGGCATCATTCCGATCACACGCCTGCAAGACACTCCCGGCACCATGACGCGCACCGTTCGTGACGCTGCGCTCATGTTCAACGCCCTGCAAGGTGTCGATGCCACGGACGCCGCAACCGGCGACGCACCGGTGGGTATCGATTACACCGCATTGCTCGCCACGGACGCACTGAACGGCAAGCGAATCGGTTACCTGATCGAGTACACGGGGCCGAACGGCACCGTGCTTCATCCCGATGTTCAATTCCAGAAGGCCCTGACCACGCTGCAAGAACAAGGCGCTACTCTGGTGCCATTAAAAGTCCGGCTGCCGGACATTGACGGTTACTTCAACGCACTCATGGCGGGCATGAAACATGAACTGCCCGAGTACCTCGCCAGCCGCCCCGGGCTGCCGATCAAAACGCTTCAAGCGTTGATCGACTTCAACGAACTCAATCCGGGCGCTGAAGGCTACGGTCAGCAGATGCTTAAAGAGATCAACGAACTGGACATGACCCACGCGCAGGCGACTGAACGGTTCACGGCGTTCATGGCCGACTTCAAGGGCGCAATCGATGAGCAACTGACCGAGCACAATCTGGACGCCTTGGTCGCCGATGCCGATGGCTACTCGCAATTCTTTGCCGCAACGGCGGGCTACCCAGCCATCACACTCCCGTCGGGCATGAATGATGAAAATCTGCCCACCTCCGTGTTCTTTTACGGGCCGCGCTGGAGTGAACCTAAACTGCTGGCGCTGGCTTACAGCTATGAACAGGCTTCGTTAGCACGCCAGAATCCGGTGTTTAAACAGCAGTAAAGGGATGTAACCGGGCCAGTGAGTTTGTGGTGTCACTGGTCCGGAAGAGTGATTTTTTCTTGGTTAGCGCTTCAGGCAAAAACCACCTCAATTCGACCCTCTCTTCTTGAGCGTGGGGCCGACTTTACGACGATTTGCACGTCACGTCCGAGTAAGGAAAGGCATTCCATCATCTTGGCTTCACTGATGCCACGAAACTTTCCGCGCAACATTTCAGAAAGCTTGGGTTGCGACAGACCCAAGATTTCAGATGCTTGAACTTGGGTCAAATGACGAGCCTTAATGATCTCGCCGATCTTTGCAGCCAGTTGGGATTTGACTCGCATTTCATTGGCGTTGGGCGTCCTGAGGTCTTCATAGACGTTCCCGCTGCTTTCTTCGATTTCAATCATTTTCTGATTCCTTTTGCGTGATTCTGCGCCGCTTGAAATCTCTTTTTGATCAAATCGATGTCGCACTGCGCGGTTTTGATTCCCGTAGTCGACTTCTTCTGAAAACAGTGCAGAACATAAATGGCACTATCAAAACGAACGGTATAAACGGCGCGGTAGGTACACGTATCGAAGTCCTCGACCACCTCGAGTACACCAGCACCTCCAAAACCCTTTAGAGGCTTCGCGTCCAGATGTTTTGCACCGCTTTGTGCCAGATCAAGCGCGTAGCCAAAAACATCCTGTACATCGCTGGGCATTTGCTTGAGGTCTTTTTTACTGCTGCAAACCCACAAAAGTGACTTCCTTGTACTCATGCGAAAATATACCTATGTGGGAATAATCGTCAATCGATGATTTCTCTCACTCAACCATCGCATAATGCGCCCGCCCCACCGGATCCGGCGTCGACCCTTTCACATTCATCCCTCTGCCCGGTGCAAACCCCGGGAAGAACACCAGACCTTGCGACTCAAACCGATACGCCAATGCCAGCCGGGTGACATCCAGCACATCGCGTTCTGCCTCGAAACGCTGAATGGCGTCAACCGAAACCCCGGATTCCTCGGACAGCTCTTCAACACTCCAGCCCAGCATCGCTCGGGCCTGGGCGCAGTGGGCGGGGGTGAACTGGAAGAGGGCGATACGTTCCAGGGTGATTTTCATCGCAAGAGTGGCCATGGTGTTCTCCGGGCTCGAGAGTGCTGATTCAAAATGTACTGTGTTTTTGTACAGTTGTTTTGATCCCGGATCAAACTCATTTTTTTGATCGATTCTGTTTTTCGCTCCGGCAGGAGCCTGGGAGCGACTACGCTGTTTCTATGCGGGATCCTGAACGCTCACGGCTTTCAACTCCCGCAGCAGCAATGATTGAACGTCAGCTTTCTGATTTTCAGCACAAGGAAAGGTGGCGTTTATGACGCAGTGCGTCACAGCGTTATGCGGGGAAGGGAATCATGAAAAGACTACGTCTGCTATGTGCCCTGATTGGTTTTACAAGTCTGCCCGTCGTGGCTGATATGGCATCGTTGAGCAAAGAGGCCTTTGTCAGCAACCTGATAAATCAGATGACCCTGGAGGAAAAAATCGGCCAACTGCGGCTGATCGCTATTGATGAAAAGATGACGCCCGAAAAAATACGCGAAGAGATCGCCGCCGGGCGAATCGGTGGGACGTACGGTTCTGTGAGCCGCTACGTAAACCGCCCCATGCAGGACGCGGCTCAACAAAGCCGCCTGAAAATACCGATGTTTTTCGGCTGGGACGTGATACACGGCCATCGAACCATTTTTCCCATTGGCCTGGCATTGGCTTCCAGCTGGGATATTGGCGCTATCGAGTTGAGCGGTCGAACAGCGGCGAAAGAAGCCAGTGCCGACGGTATCGATCTGACCTTCGCCCCGATGATTGATATCGCCCGGGATCCTCGCTGGGGGCGCACCTCCGAAGGCTTCGGCGAAGACACCTATCTGGTTTCGCGCATTGCCAAGGCGATGGTTCAGGCCTACCAGGGCGCAAGCCCGAATGCACCCGACAGCATCATGGCCAGCGCGAAACACTTTGCGTTGTATGGGGCTGTCGAAGGTGGACGCGACTACAACAGCGTCGACATGGGCCTGGCCAGGATGTACCAGGATTACCTGCCACCCTATCGTTCGGCGATTGAAGGTGGCGCGGGGGCGATGATGGTGGCGCTTAACTCGATAAATGGTGTGCCAGCCGCTTCCAATGCTTGGTTGATGCAAGACCTGCTGCGCAAAGCGTGGGGTTTCAAGGGACTGGTCATCAGCGACCATAACGGGATAAACGATCTGGTTCAGCATGGTGTCGCGAAGAATCCCCGCGAAGCGGCCAGGCTCGCGATCAGGGCTGGCGTTGATATGAGCATGAACGACTTCTCCTATGGTCCGGAGCTATCGGGGCTGCTTGAGTCGGGTGCTATTTCCCAGAGCAATATCGATAACGCGGTGCGGGAAGTGCTGGGGGCCAAGTACGACATGGGGCTGTTCGAAGACCCTTACCGACGCATCGGCATTGCCAGTGAAGACCCTGCCGATAACAACGCCGAAAACCGTCTGCACAGAGCGCAGGCCCGAGAGGTGGCACGCAAGACATTGGTGCTGCTGAAGAATGAAAACGGGCTCTTGCCGTTAAAAAAAGAGGGCACGATCGCACTTATAGGCCCGTTGGCAAAAAGTACCGTCGACATCATGGGCAGTTGGTCTGCAAGCGGCGTGGCCGCGCAATCGGTGACGATCTACGATGGCCTGAAAAACGCGATGAACCAGGGCTCGCTGATTTATGCCCGAGGCGCCAATCTCGAGGAGGATCAGGAGGTCGTTAAATACCTGGAATACCAGGGCGTGTCCGAAATCGCGAACGACCCTCGTCCGGCAGCAGAAATGATTGACGAAGCGGTCAAGGCTGCACAGCAAGCCGATGTCGTGATTGCAGTGGTGGGCGAGCCCCGCAGTATGTCTCATGAAGCGGCCAGTCGAACCAGCCTCGATCTGCCTGGGCGCCAGAGTGAATTGATCACTGCCCTGAAAGCCACCGGCAAACCGCTGGTACTGGTCTTGATGAACGGCCGGCCACTGTCCATCGGCAAGGAGCAGAAACAGGCCGATGCAATTCTGGAAACCTGGTACAGCGGCTCCGAGGGAGGCAACGCCGTTGCCGATGTGTTGTTCGGGGACTACAACCCGTCCGGCAAGTTACCCATCACTTTTCCACGCTCCGTGGGGCAGATCCCGAATTACTACAGCCACTTGAACACCGGTCGCCCCTACATAGTGGGTGCGCTTCGCAACTACACCTCTCAATATTTCGATCAGTCCTATGGTCCGCTTTATCCCTTCGGCTATGGGCTGAGTTATACCGATTTCAGCCTGACCGACATGGCCCTGTCGTCGACCACGTTGAGCAAGACCGACAACCTCGTCGCCAGCGTCATGGTGAAGAATATCGGCCCGCGCGACGGCGAAACGGTGGTTCAGCTGTATATCCGCGATGTCGTTGGATCTGTCAGCCGTCCGGTCAAAGAACTGAAGAACTTTCAAAAAATCATGCTCAAGGCCGGAGAGGAAAAAGCAGTCCACTTCAGCATTGATGAGAACGACTTGAAATTCTTCAACGCCCAGTTGGAATACGCCGCCGAGCCGGGCGAGTTCCGGGTGCAAATCGGCCTGGATTCCCAGGATGTGAAGGAGCAGAGTTTTGAGTTGCTGTCAGAACAAGGCAGTGGCTAAGAACTTGTAGGAGCGAGGCTTGCCCGCGAAGAATGCACCGCGGTTTCTCAGGTATTACGCGTCATCGTTCTTCGCGGGCAAGCCTCGCTCCTACAGGTTCTGCGCTTGCCGCGAGCTCGCTATTTCGCCCCCTCCAACCAAACGGACGGTGCCTGCCCCAGCACGCGACGAAACATCGTCGAGAACGCCGCCGGGCTGTCATAGCCAAAATCCAGGGCAATCCGCGTCACCGGCGTGCCCACCGCCAGCCGCGCCAAGGCCAGCACCACACAGGCCCGCTGCCGCCATTGGCTGAAACTCAACCCGGTCTGTTGGCGGAACAGGCGATTGAAAGTACGCAAACTGATGTGCAACTGATCAGCCCATTGTTGCGGCGATTGATGAATGTTCGGATGCTGGAGAAACATCTGACACAACCCAAGCAGCCGCGCATCCAGGGGCAGCGGAATGTGTAACGGCAAGTGAGCACTACGGGCCAACTCGTGCAGCAGCAAGTCGATCAGCGCACCATCGCGCCCGGCCTCGTCGTACTCCAGCGCAACCTCCACCGCCTCCATCAGCAAATGCCGCATCAACGGCGAAACACTGATCACCTGGCAGCGATTGCCCAAATCAACCGCCCCCGGTTCGATGTACAAGCTGCGAGTGCTCACCCCCAACATCAACACCTCATGCGCCACCCCCGGTGGAATCCACACCGCCCGCTGCGGCGGCACCACCCAATTGCCGTCATGCGTACTCACCTGCATCACCCCGGTGGCGCCGTACAACAACTGCGCCCGCCGATGGGTATGGCGCGGCAACCGATGACCATCGGCGTAATCCGTGCCGATGGCCACCACCGAGCGTGGCGTAGCATCCAGCAGATCAATCGAAACATTGCGCATCGAGCGGTATCCAGCGGTTGGCGTAAACGCAAACATTATTGGCTGACTTGCTGAAGCGGGCCAAGCCCCATCGCTCTATCGTCGGCCACCCTCAACCAACGGACGATGCGCGATGTTCTTCTACCTCTTGCTGGCACTCTTCGGCTGCATGACCGGCGTCACCGCCGTGCTGTTCGGCTTCGGCGGCGGATTCGTCGTCGTGCCCTTGCTGTATCGCATGCTCACGGCCAGCCACGGCGCCGACGACCCCATCAGCCAATCGGCGATGCACATCGCCGTAGCCACCTCGACCTGCGTAATGATCGTCAACGCCCTGATCGCCACCGCAAAACACCGCCGCACCGGTAATCTCATTCGCCATTACGTGTGGCCGTTGGGCGGGTTCATCGGCCTGGGCGCGATCGTCGGAGCCGTTGCAGCGATGCGGGCGAGTGGCGAGTTGATCCGTTTTGCCTTCATCGCCTACCTCGGCGTGACGATTCTGGACTGCTTGTTCCGACGCGGTTTTCTCACACAGTCCGACGCCGTAATCCCACGGCGATTGGGCAGGGCAGAAATGTCTGGCAGCGGTGTAGGCATCGGCACCATCGCCACGTTTCTCGGCGTGGGCGGCAGCGTCATGACTGTGCCGCTGCTGCGGCGTTGTGGGCTGAGCATGTCCAAGGCGACGTCCATGGCCAATCCGTTGAGTCTGCCGGTTGCGCTGGCCGGAACGCTGACTTACATGGCGATGGCGGGGTTTACCGAGTTTGATCTGGGGTTGTGGTTTGTCGGTTATGTGGATGTGCTGGCGTTTGCAGTGCTGACTGCCGGATCGGTGCTAGGCATTCGGCTGGCCACGCCGTGGATCGGGCGGATACCGGATCGGGTGCATGCGCGGGTTTATATTGGTTTGCTGGTTTTGGTGATGCTGAGTATGTGCGCCAAGTGAGGTTGGAATCAGTCGGCTTACTCGCAAGAATAGGCCTTCGTACTGTTCAAGATTTCACGCAGGAGAATGTCATGCCGATCCTCGAAAGTGACTGGAAGAAATTCAAGGAACTGCGCAAGATTGCGCTCGATCGATTTTGCCAAGGTGTTCTTGCCGATGCCAAGACGATTGCACAACATGGTGCTCTTTCGGCACATGCTCGCTATGGGATGCTTTACGGCCTGATCCAGGATCGGAACAAGGACATGGCCCAGGCCTTTGACCATAACAGCCAATCCCGTTCCAGTGCGCTCAGAGGCTTGTGGTTGATGGTCATGCACGACTTGCTGACCGACGCCGAATTATCAGTTCTCAGCGAAGGTGCGCTGAACTACATCTCGGAGGTTGTTCGCCAACCCTATGAGCTTGAATGGGTTGACGAGATCGTGAGACAGGACTGATCTTCAACTGCAAGCTGCCAGCACCTTCTTAAGCCGCGGATTCTCGGACGTTGATTCACCATAATTCGCGGCAATATTTCGTGAGCAGACGCTCACTTCTTTCAAGGATGATTTGATGTTCAAAGGATTGCGCTTCGCCCCCTGCGCCACGTTATTACTCGCGTTCTGTTCGACAGCCGATGCCGAAGGCTACAATCGCGTCTTCACCGGCACCCTGGGCAAGATGCCGATCGTGCTGGAACTCAACACCAACCAGCCGGACGAAGTCACCGGCCGCTATTTCTATGAAAAGTACCATCGCGACCTGGAGCTGAGTGGCTCACTGCAAGAAGAGACCCTGACGCTAACCGAAGGCAGCAACCGCTACGGCGAAGACAAACCCCAGCCAACCCTCAAGCTGCAAGAAACGGCCAACGGCTGGCAGGGCGAATGGAAAAGCCACAAGGGCAAAGTCCTGCAAATGCAGTTGACCGAGGCCAAGCTGCCGGCACCGTCGGCGGACGCCTTACCCTTCATCGCCGCGCTGCCGAAAAGCGACCCTTACGAATATCTTCGCCTGCAAGGCTTGAAGCTCAAACCGGGCAAGAAAGAGTCCTTCATGGGTTATGACCTGCAATGGTGGACGCAGCCCGAGTCCAGTCTCTCCATGTTCAGCGTCGAGTCCGGCTACCCCAAAGCCGACCAACAGCGGATCAATCAGCAATTGTTGGAGCGGCTCTGGAGCGAAGTCATCAGCTATTACGGCTGTTTGCTGCAAGGTGGGCAATATGCCGAGTTCGACCAAGGTGTCACCCCCAAATTCCTATCGCCCGATGTGGTCAGCCTGAGCATCGCCACCAGCTACAGCTGCGGCGGCGCTCACCCGGATTTTGGCGATTCACCGATCAACCTCGACGTTCACACCGGTCATAGCCTGTCGCTGGACGACGTGTTGTGGGTTGGCAAAGGCAAGCCACTGCTGCACGCCGATCGCGACAGTGCGGGCGATACATCCTTGACCGAGGAAGAGGGCAACACGCGATTCACCTATCATCGCGAAGTGTTCGTACCGTGGCTGATCAAGCAATTCACCGCGCTGTACCCCGACGATATGCAGAAGCCGGTGGACGAGGACAGTTGCGACTACACCGACGAAAGCGTTTGGGGTTATTCCAACTGGCACTTCACCGCCAAAGGCCTGTACCTAGGCCCGTACTTCGCCCGCGTGCAACGCAATTGCGATGATCCGGGCTGGTCAGTGTTGCCGTACGCCGTGGTCAAGCAACATCCTGGCGCAGTCAAACTCGAATTGCCTCAGGACTAAGCCCTGGCCCGACGCCAAAAGATAAAGCCGAAGGACTTCGAGGATGATCTTGAAGGGCAGCAAGGCATCATTTTTTTCAAAGACTTCTGGCGCCGAGGAAGCGAGACCATCGGCAATCGCAGTGGCGATCATATCGACCTATGGAACGGGCGTAGACTAACGGACTGGCTGAGCTACCCTCGTATTCAGTTGGGGTTTTCCATTGAGGGCAGTTTCTCCGACTACCACGAGTCGAAGGAAATATGGTTTTGGAAGGTCATATGAAAATTGTTAAAGGGGCATTGTTCGTCATCCTTATGGTTGCCTTGGCCGTTGGGGCATTTAATTTGTTATTCATGGCAGTGTCTGACTACTTTGGGCCGTTCTACGAAAGTGAAGCGGACCAACGTCGGAACTTTGCAATTTGGCTTTTGGGTAATGCGGGGGTTGGGATGCTTTCGATTGTTATGGGGGTTGTTTTGTATCGGCGTCATCTGCGCAGAGCACGTGTTTGAACGACACGATGGCCGCCGTCCCGACGCAATATCAGCCACAGCGATTAGTTACCCGCCAACCCCGGTGCTTCACGAATGATGAAGTGATCCAGGTTTTCGATATTGGCACTGAACACCCCGAACGTCTGTTCGGGGTTTTTCTTGCTCGGCACTTGCTTCAACTCCGGCGTCACGCCATAAAAGAAGCAATACAACTCGGCGTCACTGTCGACCGCGTGCTTGATCTCCTCCAGAAACGCCTTGCGCTTGCGGTAGTTGTCGATCAGCTTCTTGCTCAAGTAAACGTTCACCGAATAAGGCTTCTTCTTCGCCTCGTCCGGTTGCTTGAACCAGACCTTCTGCTCGAAATCGATGCGAAAGCTCTGGGTGTAATCCTTGATCTCCTTGATCTTGCCCCAGTAAATCAGCCCCTTGTTGTCCTGCAAATACTCGATCTTCTTGAAGAACGACCCATAAGGCGCCGAGTGCTCGCCAATCTTCAGCGGCATGCGCTTGAGCAGCTCCTTGTCCTCGAAGTTAGACACAAAACACTCCACCGGGTGGGCGAAGACACTGGTCTTGTCCGGCGCCGACTCCCGGCTCGGATGCTCGACGTTACTGGCCGCTGAAGCTGGTTTTAGGTCATCCCGCATGACATCCGCCGCCACCGCCGGGTTCGACGGCTTACGCACATACTCACGCCGAGTCAGCAACAACTCCGACGGAAAATGCTCCTCGCGACTGTCATCCGATTCCGCACCATCCGCGTCCACACCTGGCGCCGACGTCTTGAGACTGACATAAGGACAATCCGCAACATGCCGGGTGCTGGGCGTGTTCTTGAAGTGCGGGGTGCGAACGTAATTCACGTTCTTGGCGTTGAACGTCGTCAACACATTCACCGCATCGAACGCCAAACGGCAGGCATCGTTGGGGCATTGGAAGTGTTCTTTGGCGGAGTCGAAATCCATGGTCTCGTCGAAATTTAGATCGCGCACGTCATAGATCGACAGCTTGTCGTCGAGGCTTAGGCAGTAGGCGAGGTCGAATTTCATGGTGTGCTCGGCTCCTTGAGTGGGGAAGGGTATTAATAGCGGGAGGCGCGTGATGGCGCACCTGGTAATTCTGATCAGTCGCGCCTACGTTTTCATTTTCCAGACAGCGTCATAGCCTTGTGAGGGGGGAGGCATGATGCATGTGCCAACGCCGCTCTCAAATTTCTGATTCGAGCTCGCTGTGAGACCTTACCGTCAATCATGTAGGAGTTTTCTTTAAATTTGGTAGTCTTCAGCCTCTGATAAGAGGATGAGTGGGATGCCAGCTGTCATTGCCGAAAATGATGAATCGAAGTGGGCCGACGAAACCGGAGTCTGTTACCACTTCCCGAAGCAGTACCGAGCGATTCTTACCGAAGGAACGGCGGTGCTGTATTACAAAGGGAAGATGACAAACAAGGCTTTTTCGGATCAGCGTCTGAGTACCAACCCTCATTATTTTGGTGTTGCTCGAATAGGAAAGGTTTATGCGGATGAGAACAGCACGCAAGGTGATTTGTTCGCTGTTATTGATGGCTACAGACCTTTTGAATCTGCAGTTCCGATCAAGCTAAACGGGGAATACCTCGAGCACATTCCTGTAAAGCTGAAGAGCAATTACTGGCGTAACGGGGTCCGGTTAATTGACCAGGCGGTGTTTGACGGCATCTCCTCTCATGCGGTGCTGAAGCCAGAGCAGATCGACGACTTCAGCCCAATCGATATTACACACGAGTTTGAGACGAGAATTATTGGGACTGAAGGGAAAAAAATCACCTATTACGGTGTGAGGTATGAGCGCTGTCCAAAGCTTAGGCGTCAGGCAATCGCAATTCATGGGCTTCGATGCAAAGCCTGTGATTTCGACTTTGAGAAAGCATATGGCTCGCATGCAAAAGGATTTATCCACGTACATCACGTGAAGCCAATTTCAGAATTTGACGAGGATCAGGTTGTGGATCCTGCGACAGACTTGATCCCACTCTGTGCAAATTGCCACGCTGTTGTTCATAGGAAACCCGAACAGTTACTGAGCGTTGAGCAACTGAAGGTCCTTCTCAATGGGCGTTGGGTTTTCGACGATTTAGTTAACGTCAGCTAGGTGGTGTAAAAGGAGGTCTTCGGGAAAGTTAGGGAGATTCACTTGTGAGACGACCGAAGCCTTTAGTTCCAGACCACTCAACATTTGGATATCCATACAATTGCCGAGGGTTGAAACCCTCGGACGATATTGAGTGATTATGATGATGGTCTACGAATAGCTCCGGATCTCGCAAGCTATCCTATGAGCCCAGCACCTAAAGCACCTAACCCATCGAACGCTTCGACGACTGAACCCTCGCACTAACCACAGCCACCAAGGCTTAACCGTCGTCACCATTCGTTGCGGCTGATCGTGCAACAGGTACGGCATATCCCGAAGCCGAATCCAACCTTCATCCTGCCAGTGCAACAAACTCAACGACATTTCCGGCCAATCCAACAAACTCAGCATCGGGCGATCTGAATGTCCTGAATGTTCTGCGTCGCGCAGGGCTGGCACCACCTGATGAGTCAACCACTCACGCAACAATCGATTCCCCGGAACGTAGTGATACACCAGCAGTGCATACACGCCGGATTCGCTGAGCATCAGTTGCTTCTCAGGTTGCCGGAAATACTCAATCCACAAAACGTGACGCTGATCCTTGTCGAGTTTGTTGACCATGCGTTCGCTCAGATGGATACCCATCAAGCGCCCGATATCGCGAGCGCAAAACCAAGCCTGGTTTTCGAGTAGAAGGGCATGTAGGGCGAGTTTGTGACGAGAGAAGACTGTTATAGAAAAAGGATGGGACATATCCATGACCTCTACGTTTAGATTTTGGAGGGCCTGACCCCAACGTAGAGTGGATTTAAGAAATCCCAACGAGCAAAGCCGTCACTGTCGAGCGACAAATCACCCAAAGGTGAATTGTGCGTCTGTGTGATTGGCCAAGCTTCTACGTTGGGCGTTTCTTAGGCACCTGCAATGGAGCTTAGAGGTGCTTTGAGCGGGCATCAATGCGGATACGACTGTAAGTGCTGTAGGAGATTTAGCGTTGTCGCGTAGGGATGGAAAAGGACTACCCATCGCTCATAAAAAAGCCCCGATCAGATCGACGATCAGATCGGGGCTTTTGCTTTTTCGAATTGTCGATTCAGACGGCAATCGTCAAATCGTGGCGAGCTTGGAAATCAATCCCAGCTCAACGCACCACCAGTCTGATACTCAATAACTCGAGTCTCAAAGAAATTCTTCTCTTTCTTCAAGTCCATAATCTCGCTCATCCAAGGGAACGGGTTAGTCGTCCCTGGATACTCTTCCTTCAAACCAATCTGCGACAGACGACGGTTCGCGATGAACTTGAGGTAATCCTCCATCATCGCCGCATTCATACCCAACACGCCACGAGGCATGGTGTCACGCGCGTATTCAATCTCCAGCTGAGTCCCCTGCAGAATCATCTGGCTCGCTTCTTCCTTCATTTCAGCATCCCACAAATGCGGGTTTTCGATTTTGATCTGGTTGATCACGTCGATGCCGAAGTTCAGGTGCATGGATTCGTCGCGCAGGATGTATTGGAACTGCTCGGCGACGCCGGTCATTTTGTTGCGGCGGCCCATGGAGAGGATCTGGGTGAAGCCGCAGTAGAAGAAGATGCCTTCCAGAACGCAGTAGTAGGCGATCAGGTTGCGCAGCAGCTCTTTGTCGGTTTCGACGGTGCCGGTTTCGAACTTCGGATCGGAGATCGAACGGGTGTATTTCAGGCCCCAGGTGGCTTTTTTCGCGACCGATGGGATCTCGTGGTACATGTTGAAGATCTCGCCTTCATCCATGGCCAACGATTCGATGCAGTACTGGTAGGCGTGGGTGTGGATCGCCTCTTCGAAGGCCTGGCGCAGGATGTACTGGCGGCATTCCGGGTTGGTGATCAGGCGGTACACAGCCAGGACCAGGTTGTTGGCAACCAGGGAGTCGGCGGTGGAGAAGAAGCCGAGGTTGCGCATCACGATGCGGCGCTCGTCGTCGGTCAGGCCTTCCGGGTCTTTCCAGAGGGCGATGTCGGCGGTCATGTTGACTTCTTGCGGCATCCAGTGGTTTGCGCAACCGTCCAGATACTTCTGCCAGGCCCAGTCGTACTTGAACGGTACGAGTTGGTTGAGGTCGGCACGGCAGTTGATCATGCGCTTTTCGTCGACAGCAACGCGGGCGGAGGCGCCTTCGAGTTCGGCGAGGCCTTCGGCGACGTCGAGGGTGTCCAGGGCAGCTTTGGCACGGGCGATTGCGGCAGAGTCGGTCGCGGTAACAGCGCGAGCTTCTTGAGCGGCGACACCACCAGCGGTGTCGAGTCGGTCCATGTTGGCTTCAGTCGCGTGGCCGGCGTTAGCGCCTTTTACCACGGTCTCGCCGCTGTCTTCTTTGTCGAATTCGTCCCAGCTCAGCATGACGTGTCGTCTCCTGCGTGAGGGCCAGATTGCCCGTGTGAAAACTGATAGGTTGGTTTTTCACACAGCCGTTTCTGGCCGCGTTGGATCTAAAGGAAATCGTTTTTTGCAGCAGTACAACGCAGGCAATAAACAGAATTTTGTACGGGTGTTCTGAGGCCACTGACGGGCGCAGAAAGTGTGAACAGCTTCTGCGTGGGCTTCAGACTGGCGTGTTCCCCTGTAAGGGAATATTGCAGGCCCGATTTACGCCGCATTATAGGGAAATTTTTGGCCGCGTGGTGCGACGAAATGGCACTGAGAAGGGGAGGCAGGAGGCGTTTTTAGGCCGGAGTGAGGGTTTACAGGGCTTTGGCTGCTATCAGGGGTGCAGATTTTTTTTTCATAAATTTTAGCGCTCGATTATTTTTGTTCAAAAAACAATCAAAAACTGCCTTTTCCACTACATGTTGTGTTTTGAGTCGGTTTTCGGTAGCTCAAGACACAACTAAGCCCGACCAGTGTCGGGCTGTGAAGTCGTTCTCATTTATTAGCTGAGACGAGCCGCGCCAACGTGATCTGCACCATCCGCAGCGACCTTGGCAGCACCGGTGTGATCGAAGCCATCAGCAGCGACTTTGGCGGCACCAGTGTGATCAAAACCGTCAGAAGCGAGTTTGCCTGCACCAACGTGATCAGCACCATCGGCAGCGAAGGAGGCCGAGCCGGTATGGTCGTAACCATCAGAAGCGACAGCCGCTTCAGTGGTGAAAGCAGCCGAGCCAGTGCGGTCGTAACCGTCAGCGGCGAAGGTGTTAGCGGCCAGGACAGAGAGGGTCAGGGCGAGGATCAATTTGGTTTTCATGAGTGGCTCCAGGTTCGTTGGCGTTTTGTGCCTTGGGTGTGGAATTCAGACTACGCCAGTGAAATTGATTAAAAAGCGCAAATATACGCTTAAATAAATCGTATAAATCGATATATAAGGTTCGGCGCTTCATCTGCCTTAATTGCGGGCGGGTGGGTCGAACCTTGGGAGGGGGAGAGCGGGTGATCAGCCGTTAGAGCAGCCGTTACCCATGACGCTGTAGCGCAGAATGTGTCGCTGACCTTTGGAGTCGTCGTATTCCATTTTGGCTGGAACCACTTCGCAGACATTCGGGATTTCGCTCATCGATATGACTTTGGCGATGTCCAGGTGGGTGGAGTAGGTGTATTCCTCAATGGCGGGTTGTTGCTGTGCGGCATCAGTCGGGACCTCATCCGCCATGGCGGTTGCGCACAGACTGCTGAGGACCAGAACCCATAAAGCTTTCATTTCAAATTTACCTTTCTGAGGTCGAATGGGGTCACGCAATCTTTTTGGGATTGCGTGTGGAGCTTTGATTAAGAGTCTTGGATTAACTGCCTTCGTGGGGGCTGCAACTGGGTTAATCACGTTGCCTTGTTGGCGAGACCGATTTTAGGCCTGGGGGTGGCGTGCATATAGCCGTGCTTTTGATAAACACTTTTGGCAAATTCGGTAACAATCCCCCGAATACGCCGTACGCCCCCTGTAGATAACCGGGGTTGAGCGCCTTGTTGCGGTATAGCCACATTTTGTAGGGGCTTGTTACTACCATCGTCGAATGGTTCTATAGGCCCCGCCCGGCTACAACTGGGGGCATACAAAAACAACTATTCCACCGAGGTAAGAAAGATGAGTGCGGCTTCTTTGTATCCCGTTCGTCCCGAGGTAGCAGCCAACACGCTGACTGACGAGGCCACCTATAAGGCCATGTACCAGCAGTCGGTCGTCAACCCGGACGGCTTCTGGCGCGAACAAGCCAAGCGCCTCGACTGGATCAAGCCTTTCACCACGGTGAAGCAGACGTCCTTCGACGATCACCATGTCGACATCAAATGGTTCGCCGACGGCACGCTGAACGTTTCCTACAACTGCCTCGACCGTCATCTGGCCGAGCGCGGCGATCAAGTCGCGATTATTTGGGAAGGGGATGACCCTGCCGAAAGCCGCAACATCACCTACCGCGAGCTGCACGAACAAGTCTGCAAGTTCGCCAACGCCTTGCGCGGCCAGGATGTACACCGCGGCGACGTGGTGACGATCTATATGCCGATGATCCCCGAAGCCGTGGTCGCCATGCTGGCCTGCACCCGGATCGGCGCGATTCACTCGGTGGTGTTCGGTGGTTTCTCGCCGGAAGCCCTGGCCGGTCGCATCATCGACTGCCGTTCGAAAGTGGTGATCACCGCCGACGAAGGCATTCGTGCCGGCAAGAAGATCCCGCTCAAGTCCAACGTCGACGATGCGCTGACCAACCCGGAAACCAGCAGCATTCAGAAAGTCATCGTGTGCAAGCGCACCGGTGGCAACATCAAGTGGAACCAGCATCGCGACATCTGGTACGAAGACCTGATGAAAGTGGCGGGCAGTGTCTGCGCGCCGAAAGAGATGGGCGCTGAAGAAGCGCTGTTCATCCTTTATACCTCCGGTTCCACCGGCAAGCCGAAGGGCGTGCAGCACACCACCGGCGGTTACCTGCTGTATGCGGCGATGACCCACGAGCGCGTGTTCGACTACCGTCCGGGCGAAATCTACTGGTGCACCGCCGACGTCGGCTGGGTCACCGGCCACACTTATATCGTCTATGGTCCGTTGGCCAATGGCGCGACCACGCTGCTGTTCGAAGGCGTGCCGAACTATCCGGACATCACCCGGGTGGCGAAGATCGTCGACAAGCACAAGGTCAACATCCTCTACACCGCGCCTACCGCGATCCGCGCGATGATGGCGTCGGGCACTGCCGCTGTTGAAGGCGCCGATGGCAGCAGCCTGCGTCTGTTGGGTTCGGTCGGCGAGCCGATTAACCCGGAAGCCTGGGATTGGTACTACAAGAATGTCGGCCAATCCCGTTGCCCGATCGTCGATACCTGGTGGCAGACCGAAACCGGCGGCAACATGATGAGCCCGCTGCCGGGCGCTCACGGTCTGAAACCGGGCTCTGCGGCACGGCCGTTCTTCGGCGTGGTGCCAGCGCTGGTGGACAACCTGGGCAACATCATCGAAGGCGTTGCCGAGGGTAACCTGGTGATTCTCGACTCGTGGCCAGGCCAGGCGCGCACGCTGTATGGCGACCATGACCGCTTCGTCGACACCTACTTCAAGACGTTCCGTGGCATGTACTTCACCGGTGACGGTGCGCGTCGTGATGCCGATGGTTACTACTGGATTACCGGTCGTGTGGATGACGTACTCAACGTTTCCGGGCACCGCATGGGTACTGCCGAGATCGAAAGCGCGATGGTCGCTCACCCGAAAGTCGCTGAAGCGGCGGTGGTCGGTGTGCCGCATGACATCAAGGGGCAGGGTATTTATGTCTACGTCACGTTGATCGGTGGCGAAGAGCCAAGCGAGCAACTGCGTCTGGAACTGAAAAACTGGGTGCGCAAGGAGATCGGCCCGATTGCTTCGCCGGATGTGATCCAGTGGGCGCCAGGGCTGCCGAAAACCCGTTCGGGCAAGATCATGCGTCGGATTCTGCGCAAGATTGCGACGGCGGAATACGATGGGTTGGGGGATATTTCGACCCTGGCGGATCCGGGTGTGGTGCAGCATTTGATTGATACGCACAAGACCATGAACGTCGCGTAAGCGCGGTTCTGAGTTGGTGAAAGCCCCATCCGGTGTCGTGCCGGATGGGGCTTTTTCTGGTCTGCGGTTTTTGTTTTGGCTGTCCGGGCCTCATCGCGGGCAAGCCCGCTCCCACAGGTTTTCGGGATTGGTTGAGATTGCACGCACGCCACAAAACCTTGTGGGAGCGGGCTTGCCCGCGATGAGGCCAGGTCCGACGCCACATAAACAACGACCAATAATTATCGACTTGCGCCGTAGGCCCATTCCCACTGTTACCCATCACCCTTCAAGTAACTGAATGTGTAACCGCGCGCTCCGCTACGGGGCGATGGGAAACGCAAAGCCCCGTTTCAGGGCCTCTCAACCCGGCATGAAAAATAAGACACCACGCTGCGCTTGCCGGATTAGAAGGGTTTGCCAATAATAGGCCCGCAATTTGCAATATAGATCGGTTCACTGTCTTTTGCTCTTGCATGAAATTGCAAGACTGTCAACGCGCTCAAGCGGCTTTCTCGGTGCATCTGTAATTTGTTGTCGCATTGAAGAAATATCGGCTTCGGACCTGTCGTTAGAATGCCGATCACTCGCTCGTCGTTGCCTGTGTTGAAATCAGCGCACGGTTCCTAGGACGCAGCACCGCTTTACGGTTTAACCCATTCGCATATTGGGCTGTCGCTCACTCTGCCGTTTTTGCCCTTTACCGATGGAGTCCCAAGATGAAGAAACTTGTGCTGCTTGGCGCCCTGGCACTGTCCGTGCTGTCCCTGCCGACCTTCGCCGATGACAAGCCTGTAAAAATCGGTATCGAAGCAGCTTACCCTCCGTTCGCCTCCAAAGCGCCGGACGGCAGCATCGTGGGTTTCGACTACGACATCGGCAACGCCCTGTGCGAAGAGATGAAGGTCAAGTGCGTGTGGGTCGAGCAAGAGTTCGACGGCCTGATCCCGGCACTGAAAGTGCGCAAGATCGACGCGATCCTGTCGTCCATGTCGATCACCGAAGACCGCAAGAAGTCCGTGGACTTCACCAACAAGTACTACAACACCCCGGCTCGCCTGGTCATGAAGGCCGGCACTCAGGTCAGCGAAAATCTGGCTGAGTTGAAGGGCAAGAACATCGGTGTGCAACGTGGTTCGATCCACGAACGTTTCGCCCGCGAAGTCCTGGCCCCGCTGGGTGCCGAGATCAAGCCTTACGGTTCGCAGAACGAAATCTACCTCGACGTGGCTGCTGGCCGCCTCGACGGCACCGTGGCAGACGCTACCCTGCTGGATGACGGTTTCCTGAAAACCGACGCTGGTAAAGGTTTCGCTTTCGTTGGCCCGGCCTTCACCGACGTCAAATACTTCGGCGACGGCGTGGGTATCGCGGTTCGCAAGGGCGACGCGCTGAAAGACAAGATCAACACCGCGATCGCGGCCATTCGCGAGAACGGCAAGTACAAGCAAATCCAGGACAAGTACTTCGCCTTCGATATCTACGGCAAGTAATCGTCCCCGCAACAAGTCCGAAATGGCGCAAGCAACAGGATCTCTGAGGTTTGCGCCATTTTTTCATCCCAACTTTCGAGGACCTGAATCATGTTGAAAGGCTACGGGGCTGTCATCCTCGATGGCGCATGGCTGACGCTTCAGCTCGCCTTGTCGTCCATGGTCTTGGCCATTGTTTTGGGTCTGATCGGCGTTGCGCTGCGTCTGTCCCCAATACGCTGGCTGGCCTGGCTGGGCGATCTGTATTCCACGGTGATCCGCGGTATTCCCGATCTGGTGCTAATCCTGCTGATTTTCTACGGCGGCCAGGACCTGCTCAACCGCGTCGCGCCGATGCTCGGCTATGACGATTACATCGACCTGAACCCGTTGGCCGCCGGTATCGGCACCCTGGGTTTCATCTTCGGTGCGTACCTGTCGGAAACTTTCCGTGGTGCCTTCATGGCAATCCCGAAGGGGCAGGCGGAAGCCGGCATGGCGTACGGCATGAGCAGTTTTCAGGTGTTCTTCCGGGTGTTGGTGCCGCAGATGATTCGTCTGGCGATTCCGGGTTTTACCAACAACTGGCTGGTATTGACCAAGGCGACCGCGCTGATTTCGGTGGTCGGTCTGCAAGACATGATGTTCAAGGCCAAGCAGGCGGCAGACGCTACCCGCGAGCCATTCACCTTCTTCCTCGCAGTGGCGGCGATGTACCTGGTGATCACCAGCGTCTCGTTGCTGGCATTGCGTCACCTTGAGAAGCGCTACTCGGTAGGCGTAAGGGCGGCTGATCTATGATCTTCGACTACAACGTCATTTGGGAGGCCTTGCCGCTGTACCTCGGCGGCCTGGTGACCACCCTCAAACTGCTCGCGCTGTCGCTGTTTTTCGGTCTGCTGGCGGCACTGCCGCTGGGGCTGATGCGCGTCTCCAAGCAGCCGGTCGTCAACATGAGTGCCTGGCTGTTCACCTACGTGATTCGCGGCACGCCAATGCTGGTGCAGCTGTTTTTGATCTACTACGGTCTGGCGCAGTTCGAAGCGGTGCGTGAAAGCTTCCTCTGGCCATGGCTGTCCAGCGCCACGTTCTGTGCGTGCCTGGCCTTCGCCATCAACACCAGCGCCTACACCGCTGAAATCATCGCCGGCAGCCTGCGTGCCACGCCGAACGGCGAGATCGAAGCGGCCAAGGCCATGGGCATGTCGCGTTTCAAAATGTACAAGCGGATCCTGTTGCCATCGGCCCTGCGCCGGGCTCTGCCGCAGTACAGCAACGAAGTGATCATGATGCTGCAGACCACCAGTCTGGCGTCCATCGTGACCCTGATCGACATCACCGGTGCCGCGCGCACGGTCAACGCTCAGTTCTACTTGCCGTTCGAAGCCTACATCACCGCCGGCGTGTTCTACCTGTGCCTGACCTTCATTCTGGTGCGCCTGTTCAAGATGGCCGAGCACCGCTGGCTGGGCTATCTGGCCCCGCGGAAGCACTGATATGGAACGCATCGATCATGCATTGCCGTGGAGCCACCTGGGCAGTGAACGCCAGATTTCGGTGTTCCGCTTCGGTACTGGCGAGCGCAAGGCCTACATCCAGGCCAGCCTGCACGCCGATGAACTGCCGGGGATGCGTACCGCTTGGGAGCTGAAAAAGCGCCTGACCGAACTCGAAGCCCAAGGCTTGCTCAACGGCGTGATCGAACTGGTGCCGGTGGCCAACCCACTGGGTCTCGGTCAACTGCTTCAGGGTAACCATCAGGGGCGTTTCGAGGCGGGTAGCGGCAAGAACTTCAACCGGGATTTCGTCGAACTGAGCGAGCCCGTGGCCGCTGAGCTGCAAGGGCACCTGGGAGACGATCCTCACGCCAATATCCGTTTGATCCGTGAAACCATGAGCGATGTGCTGGCTGCATTGCCACCGGCTGCCAGTCAGTTGCAAGGCATGCAGCGCATCTTGCTCAGTCATGCCTGCACCGCCGATGTGGTGCTGGATTTGCATTGTGATTGCGAAGCGGCGCTGCACATGTACGCCTTGCCGCAACACTGGCCGCATTGGCGTTCGCTGGCTGCGCACTTGAACGTCAAGGTCGGTCTGCTGGCGGAAGATTCCGGCGGCAGCTCCTTTGATGAAGCGTGCTCGCTGCCATGGCTGCGTCTGTCGCGTCTGTTCCCGGATGCGCAGATTCCACTGGCGTGCCTGGCGACTACCATTGAATTGGGTGGTCAGTCGGATACCGGTCGCCCAGAGGCGGTGGCTCACGCCGAAGGCATTCTGGCGTTCCTCGCCGAACAAGGCTTGATCAGCGGTGAGTGGCCAAAACCTGCGCAAGACGCTTGCGAAGGCCTGCCGTTCGAAGGCACCGAATTGCTGTTCGCGCCGCATCCGGGCGTGGTGAGTTTCCTGCGTAAACCCGGTGAGTGGGTTGAAGCGGGCGACGAGATTTTTGAAGTGATCGATCCGTTATCGGATCGGGTCAGCACGGTGTGTGCTGGTACGTCCGGGGTGCTGTTTGCCATTGAACGGCTGCGTTATGCCCAACCCGGTTTCTGGCTGGCCAAGGTGGCGGGGCGCGAAGCGCTGCGTCACGGGCGCTTGCTCAACGACTGACTGACTGTTTTTGTGAGAACCGACCGCATGTACAAACTTGAAGTCCAAGACCTGCATAAACGCTATGGCAGTCACGAAGTGCTCAAGGGCGTGTCCCTGAAAGCGGCGGCTGGCGATGTGATCAGCATCATCGGCTCCAGTGGCTCCGGCAAAAGTACTTTCCTGCGCTGCATCAACCTGCTCGAGCAGCCGCACGCGGGCAAGATTCTGCTCAACAACGAAGAGCTGAAACTGGTTGCCAACAAGGACGGCGCGCTGAAAGCCGCCGACCCGAAACAGCTGCAACGCATGCGTTCGCGCCTGTCTATGGTGTTCCAGCATTTCAACCTGTGGTCGCACATGACCGCGATGGAAAACATCATGGAAGCGCCGGTCCACGTGCTCGGCATGTCCAAGACCGAAGCTCGCGAGAAGGCCGAGCATTACCTGAACAAGGTCGGTGTTGCTCATCGCAAGGACGCCTACCCGGGCCACATGTCCGGCGGCGAGCAGCAGCGTGTGGCGATTGCCCGTGCGCTGGCGATGGAGCCTGAGGTGATGCTGTTCGACGAACCGACCTCGGCCCTCGACCCTGAGTTGGTCGGTGACGTGCTGAAAGTCATGCAGGCCCTGGCGCAGGAAGGCCGGACCATGGTGGTGGTCACGCACGAAATGGGCTTTGCCCGTGAAGTGTCGAACCAGCTGGTGTTCCTGCACAAAGGCGTCGTCGAAGAAAGCGGCAACCCGCGCGAAGTGCTGGTCAATCCGCAGTCTGAACGTTTGCAGCAATTCCTGTCTGGCAGCTTGAAATAATCAGGACTGCCGTTGCGCACCGGGATAGTGCATGCTTCGCAATTTAGAGGCTGCCCCGATTCCCTGTGGGAGCTGGCTTGCCTGCGATGGCGGTGAGTCAGTTTGCTTCACTGGCACAGACACACCGCCATCGCAGGCAAGCCAGCTCCCACATTTGATCTTTGTTGGTTTCGAGATATGCGTTCATTTACGGGCTAGCATTGGCCCATGCCTTCATCACTGTTCTTCGTTTCGGATTGCCCGCCATGACTGCCCATCGAATTGGTTTCCTGATTTGGCCCAGCACTAAAGCTCTGACGCTTGCGCTGGCTGAGGAGGCCTTGCGTGTTGCCCAGCGTGTGCACCCGGACGTTGTTTACGAGCTGTCGTTCTTGCAGGCAGAGCCGCCGACCGAAGGCGCCTGGCAGCTGCCGGGTGAACCGTGGGCCGGCAAGCTCGAAAACTTCCAGAAACTGTTCCTGCTCGCTGACGAACCGCCGACCTCGCTCGCGCCGTCGCTCAGCAGTGCGCTGAAACAACTGGTGCGCGCCGGTTGTGTGATCGGCGGTTTGTCGGCCGGTGTTTACCCATTGGCGCAGTTGGGTTTGCTCGACGGTTATCGCGCTGCCGTGCATTGGCGCTGGCAGGACGATTTCGCCGAGCGCTTCCCGAAGGTGATTGCGACCAGTCATCTGTTCGACTGGGATCGCGATCGCCTCACTGCATGCGGTGGCCTGTCGGTGCTCGACTTGCTGTTGGCGGTGCTGGCCCGTGATCACGGTGCCGAACTGGCCGGTGCGGTGTCGGAAGAGCTGGTGGTCGAACGCATTCGTGAGGGCGGCGAGCGCCAGCGTATTCCGTTGCAGAACCGCTTGGGTTCCAGTCATCCGAAGCTCACCCAAGCGGTGTTGTTGATGGAAGCCAACATCGAAGAACCGCTGACCACCGACGAAATCGCCCAGCATGTGTGCGTATCGCGTCGGCAGCTGGAGCGGATCTTCAAGCAATACCTCAACCGTGTGCCGAGCCAGTACTACCTGGAGCTGCGCCTGAACAAGGCCCGGCAGATGTTGATGCAAACCAGCAAGTCGATCATCCAGATCGGCCTGTCGTGTGGCTTCTCTTCGGGGCCGCACTTCTCCAGCGCCTACCGCAACTTCTTCGGCGCCACGCCGCGGGAAGATCGCAACCAGCGGCGCAGCAGTAGCCCGTTCGAGTTGTCGTCGGTGCCGTCCGAACGCGGTTGACCCCGACGTTAAGTCTGGCGTCGATCACTCATCGACGTCAGAGCCTTCAGACGATGACACCTCCATTTCCGCGTGATCAATGACTGCATCGACATCGAAGTCGACGCCTGTCTGCTGGAAATAACTGATCAGCCTCTGCACGCTTTCTTCAGACAACGGGTTGCCTCTCAGATTGATGCCTTCGCCGACGTCCAGCGGCAGTTCCAGAATGTCGGCGGGTATATGGGTGATTGCATTTGCGCTCAGGTCCACGGTGTCCAGGGATTTGAGTTGCAACAGGCCCGGCGGCAGTTCGGTGATGCCAGTGTCGTTCAGCAACAGGGTCGTGAGATGGGACATCTGGCTTACGTCTGGTGTGGCACCCAGCGGGTTGTAGCTCAGGTCCAGGTAGTCCAGGCGCTCCATCTGTGCCAGTTCCAGCGCACTTTGCGCAGTCAGGGTGAGCTGGCAATCGATCATCGACAGTGAGGTCAGATCGCCCATCCTGAAAATTGGCTCGGGGAGACTTTCCTGTCGGTAGTTTCGGATGGTCAGCCCTTTGAGGCGGGGGAAACTCTCCAGAAAGCGTCCGGCCCCTGAGGTCAGTCCATCATCACTGTGCAGATACAGCAACGAAACGTGACTGAAGTCTGCACGCATCGCCGGCAGGTCGCCGGTAATGACGGTGGGCAGGGTCAGCTCGTAGGTGGGCTGAAGGTGTTGATTGAAGTCGTCCAGATCGGTTTGCCGGCGCCAGCAACGTTCCACAATCCGTTTGAATTCATCCCGGATCGAATGTTCTTCGAGCAATTGCTGCGCGGTGAACGGAGCGCCGCTCGTCGGGTGCACTGCCGGGACGTTTGCCGTCCAGGCTGAAAGCTCGTTGCCGAGGGTGTTGAATTCGGTTTCAAGGCGCGTGATCTCCACTCTGCCGTCGGCCAGTGTGCCGGGCAGCAGATAGATAAACTCACTCGCTTCTTCATGATCCATGCTCGGGTACAGCGTTTGTACTCGATTGACATCCGCCTGTTCGGCAAACACGCCGAAGTCCTGGCGCGTGTAGCCGAAATGGCTTTTTATGCGTTCGCGGGCTGCAGTTGAAAGCGGGTTACCGCCCAGGTCGAAGCCATCTCTGGTCGTGGAGGGGAGATCGAAGATCGCGGCGGGCAGCTCCTGGAGGCGGTTGTCATTGAGCAGAATGGTGCGAAGGTGTGGGCGGGTCAGTACACCGGCCGGGAAGCCGGAAATGCCGGTGTCCGATACGTCGATGTAGCTCAGCTGCGGCATGTTCTCGACAGTGGGGCTGAGCCCCAGCGGGTTTTTGTACAGGTCCAGAATCACCAGTTTGTTCAGCGCTGCCAGGGTGGCATGGCTCTGTGGGGTAAGGGTGATGGCACATTCGCTGAGAATCAGTTCGGTGAGGTTTGGCGATTGCACGATGGTTTCTGGAAGATGATTCAGGGTGAAACCGCGCAAGGCCAGGCGGCGTAAGCCTGAGAACCCTCGCAAGAATTCATGCATTCCGCGGGTGGCGATATGGCCATCCAGCGAAAGGCTTGTCACGTGACTGAAGCTTTCGCTGAGTACCGGAAGCTCGCCCAGTATCGGTTGGGAAAAACTGAACTCGACAAGCTGATCCTCGCCGTCGCGCAGTGAGGCTTGTTGTCGCCAGCAGTCGAGCAATTCATCCGCCAGGTGTCGGCGATTTCGCTGCTGAATGCTGAATTGCTCAGGGGTGATTCTGATCGGGGTATCCGGCAGGAACTGCGGGATTTCGTTACGCCAGAGGTGCAGGTCATTGCTCAATTGGGCGTGTCTGGCCATGAGTCGGCTCAGTTCTGCTCGTGGGCCGGTCGGGTGCCGTTGTAACCGCTCGACAAAGGTTTGCAGTTCCTCGAGTGACAGCTGGGGAAACAGCTGATGGGCGTGGGATTGTAATGTCGGCGTACCGAACGGCGCGCGATGGTAGCCCTCTGTGCCACCGAGCAAGCGCATGACGGTCGGGTCGTAGGTGGGTTTCAGGACCGGATGTTGCGCCAGGACCGCAAGCAGTTCATCGCGGTTCAGGACGTGCGCGCGAATCAGTTGCCTGAGTTTTTCACCCTCTCCGATGTGGATGCCCAACGCCGAGCGCTCGCTGTCGGGCAGCGCCTGCAGCAGATCAAGGTAGAGCGTGTTCGCGCCGCTGAGCTCAAGACCCGTGTCGTCATAGGCCTGATAGGTGCCGTCTGGATTCAGTGCAAGTACTTTGCGGGTCGGTGCATCGGCATTGCCGATACTGTCGAGCAGACGTCCGTCATGGGCGTACTCACGGATCTCCAGGCGCAACTGCCCCGACCAGCCAGGCAGTCGCTTCAGGGTGTGCAGGGCCAGTCGATCGGTGTCGGGGTTGTTGGCGCTGGAGCTGATCTCCAGACCTTCGTAAGCCCGGGTCACCCTGACGTGTTCCCGGGCTTCACGGGTGAGCTGTGTGAGGCGTTTGGACAAAGTACCGCGCTCAAGTTGTTGCAGCTCTTGATCGCTGGCAGTTTGCAGCAGTGCTTCTGCCACGCTGGTCGGTAAACCGTGTTCGGCGTCGATGAGTTTTTGCGCCAGCGGGGAGGCAGTGCGTTCGAGCCGACGGTATCGATTATCGAACAGGGTTTCCCGCTTGCTCTCGGCGAGTGCTTTTAGTGCCTTGCGCAATGTGCGGGCGCGGGTGTCGAGGCTGGGGGATGGTGTGCCGAAACTTTCACCCATCAGCGTTCTGGTTTCGCTTTCCCCGAGCCTCACAAACAGCGTTTTGATCAGGTCGCCGTTGTTCAATTGTGTTTGATTGATCTGCACCACGGGTTGATTGGCGGTGCTGCGTTCCCAAAGGGTTCGCGCTTTTGCGTCGACCAGTCGCAACCCTTTGTCAGTGGGCCAGTAGTTGTAGTCACAGAGCAGTTCCAGTTGCGTGATGGAGTCCGCCTTCAGGTAGTCGTTCGGCTGTTCGCTGCCGATCAGGTCGATGAAGGTCTGGATGTCCTGATCGATCTTGAAGCGTTTGAGCGTGTCGGCCAGCAATGGCGGTAGTTGCCCGGCATTCACATGCATCTTGCGCAGGGCGTTCTCATGGCAGTTGCTGATGCTGAGCATTCGTTCACGCATTTGCGGCGAAAAGCGCTGCATGTCGGGGCCGATACGGCGCAAGACAGTGGCCTGATCCCAGCTCAGCGGCTGGTCGACCTCGGTCTGCCACGCGCCGTTACCGTTGTGCTTCAGCGCGGGTTTGTAGGCTTCGGGGCGAGTCGGGTGTTCGATGCGATACTCGCCGGTTACTGGATCCCGGGACACGTCATAGCGTTTGTTTTCCAGTGCCAGCAGGGTTTTTCCGTGGTGATGGTGCAGTCCAGACTCATCGGGTTTGACGTCGTTGGGGAGTGCGACGGGTTGTTCGTAGGTGCTCAAATCGGGCTTCCAGTAGCGGGTGTCGCCATTGGGAGTTTTTACCGGATTGAAGCGGTCGATGAACTGCACGATTTCACGGGGCAGAACAGCCCGGAATTCGCTCGCTGCAATAACACCTCCCGCCGCAAATGTGCCCAGTTGCACCGCCGACTCAACCACGCCCATGAAATGCTCGAAGGCTTCAAGGGGCAGGCCTTCTGCCCAGTCGACAATGCTTTCGAAGGTTTCGTCCAGTAACTGGTAGGCCATGTAGGCCAGCATTAACTCGCCGAGAAACGGCACGAACGGCAGGGCGACGAACGCGACAATGTTGATCAATGCCGAGGCGATTTCACTGAAGGAGTCCCATAACGCCCAGCGGGCTTTTTGGTCGACCATTGCGGTGGAGACCGCGATGACTCGTGCATCGTTGAGGATCTTGTCGAGTTTTCGGCGGTAAAGATGCACCCACAGGTCGCCGTTGATCGGCGTCGCGGCAATCTGGAGATTGGGTCGGTGATCAGGGTTTTCTCTCCAGGTGGGGCGCGCATCGCCGGGCTGGATCGGTTGCCAGGTGATGGGGGCAAGTCGATCATTCAATTGTCCGAAGAAGTGCCCACGGTCCTGATGATCGATAAAGCGACTGAAGAACGTCTGGTAGTCATGAGTGCGCAGGCGCTGGATCAGTTCTTGGGCGAATGCGGCGGTGGAGGGGTACTCCTTGATCGGATGCTCGGGGTCGTCAGGAATGTAGGCCACTACTCGGGCCGCTTCGCGCACGAGCTCCAGGTTCGGGCCGAACAGCACAATACCGGTCAGGCGGGCGTTCATGATGCTCAGTTCGTGGCAGAACCACGATTGGCCGCGCAGTCGCGAAGGGTGTAAGCCATCGCTGATGCTCTGGATCAGGCGATGAGTATCGGCACCGACACAACTTTGCATCTTTGCCATGTGCAGGGCGGCGGTGAGTGCCGCCTTCTGGCTGTTGCGTACTCGGGATTGCAGGATGCTCGCGACGACTGGATTGCTGATGCCCAGATTCTCTTCGAGGTATTTTTTATAGTGCTCGCCGATATCCAGGTCCCGGCAGAGCCGGGTAAATGCGCTGATCGGCATTTGTCTCAAGACGTGCGGCAGTTCATTGAATTGTCCGGTGGGCGAGGGTGGGCTGACGTAGGTCGACGCCGCCTCGAACGCATCGTCGTGGGTTTCGGCGCTTTCGAAGTTGTGCAGTGCGGCGTCCAGCAGTGACACCGTCCAGATGCGCGACGCGCCCGACTTCAGCCGCAGCCACGGGATATGGGCGGGAATATAAAGACGCAAAAAGGTTTGGTGAACGTCCAGCTCAAGGCCGAAGCGCTCCTTGAGCGCTGCAACCAGTAACGGTTCGGCAAAGTCGCTGGCATTTTTCAGGTTGGCCAGGGACTGATCGACGCGGTTCTGCGCTTGCCAGTGCAAGGCATTGAGTGTGCGCAATTCGGCGTGCTGGCTGCGAGGCGTGTTGTTGAACCCGGCGGGCAGACGAGGTTTGGCCTTTCTCAAGGCTTCACGCTTTTGCAGGGTCGCCTGCGTCAGCCAAGGGGGAATGACGCTCATCAGATGCTGGTAATGGGTGTCCCTGTTGAAGGGGGGCATCGGATCGAGATGGATAGCGTCCGGATTTTCGTTGGTAAGGCTCATGAAGGTTGCCGTTGGCGTTAAGAAGGCTTCAGAAAACACCATGAGCGCCAGCGACGTGCGGTACATATATACCGCCACCGTAAAATCCGGATGAGTAAGATCCTCGCAACCTGCCGCAAACCCCGCGGGCAGTTTAAACTGCGCCTTTGCGACGGTATTTGTCGCATTGCCGTAAACCCGGGCAAAACCTGTGTTTGCGCTATAAGAAGTTGTCGCTTGGCGGCAAGGCCGGGCTGAAAACTGTCCTTACAATCCCCTCATCGCTCGCCAGTTTCAGGCGAGCGTTCCTCTTCAGGAGACTCCGATGTCCGTTGAGCACGCTGCGGTAGAACGCGCCGATTTCGACCAGGTAATGGTTCCCAACTACGCGCCAGCCGCTTTCATTCCTGTGCGTGGCGCCGGTTCCCGTGTCTGGGACCAGTCTGGCCGCGAGCTGATCGACTTCGCCGGCGGGATTGCCGTTAACGTATTGGGCCATGCGCACCCGGCGCTGGTCGCTGCATTGACCGAGCAAGCGAACAAGCTGTGGCACGTGTCCAACGTGTTCACCAATGAGCCGGCCTTGCGCCTGGCCCATAAGCTGGTCGACGCCACTTTTGCCGAGCGCGTGTTCTTCTGCAACTCCGGCGCCGAAGCCAACGAGGCCGCCTTCAAGCTGGCCCGTCGCGTGGCCCATGACCGTTTCGGTACCGAGAAGTACGAAATCGTTGCCGCGCTCAACAGCTTCCACGGCCGTACCCTGTTCACTGTGAACGTCGGTGGCCAGTCGAAGTACTCCGACGGCTTTGGTCCGAAGATCACCGGCATCACCCACGTGCCTTACAACGATCTGGCCGCGCTCAAAGCCGCTGTTTCCGACAAGACCTGCGCGGTAGTTCTGGAGCCGATCCAGGGCGAAGGCGGCGTACTGCCGGCCGAGCTGTCTTACCTGCAAGGTGCCCGTGAGCTGTGCGATGCGCATAACGCGCTGCTGGTTTTCGACGAAGTCCAGACCGGCATGGGCCGCAGTGGCAAGCTGTTCGCCTATCAGCATTACGGCGTGACCCCGGACATCCTGACTAGCGCCAAGAGCCTGGGCGGCGGTTTCCCGATTGCAGCGATGCTGACCACCGAAGACCTGGCCAAACACCTGGTCGTCGGCACCCACGGCACCACGTATGGCGGCAACCCGCTGGCGTGCGCTGTCGCTGAAGCGGTAATCGATGTGATCAACACGCCTGAAGTGCTAAACGGCGTCAATGCCAAGCACGACAAGTTCAAGACCCGTCTTGAGCAGATCGGCGAGAAGTACGGCCTGTTCACTGAAGTCCGCGGCCTGGGCCTGCTGCTCGGTTGCGTGCTGAGCGATGCCTGGAAAGGCAAGGCCAAGGACATCTTCAACGCCGCCGAGCGTGAAGGCCTGATGATTCTGCAAGCCGGCCCGGACGTGATTCGTTTCGCGCCAAGCCTGGTGGTTGAAGACGCCGATATCGATGCCGGTCTCGACCGCTTCGAACGCGCTGCGGCAAAACTGACTCAAGCCTGATAGACCTTTCGACGCCTGACTGTTCAGGCGTCGATCCAAATATTTGTTTCGGGCTGGATCAAAAGTGTGGGAGCTAGCCTGCTAGCGATGAGGGCCTGATAGCCAACATCATTGTTGCCTGACAGGACGATATCGCTAGCAGGCTAGCTCCCACAGTTGACTCTGAGTTGTTTCAGGGATGGCCCGGGTTTTTTTCTTCTGTAAGTTCTGAGATTAAGGAGTGACACCATGCTGGTGATGCGCCCCGCGCAAATGGCTGATCTGGGCGAGGTACAGCGTCTGGCTGCGGACAGCCCGATTGGTGTCACTTCCTTGCCGGATGACGTTGAACGGCTGAGCGACAAGATCGCCGCAAGCGAAGCCTCGTTCGCCGCCGAAGTCAGCTTCAACGGTGAAGAGAGCTATTTCTTCGTCCTCGAAGACACGACCACCGGCAAACTGGTCGGTTGTTCGGCGATTGTTGCCTCGGCCGGTTATTCCGAGCCGTTTTACAGTTTCCGTAATGAAACCTTCGTGCACGCCTCCCGCGAGCTGAAGATTCACAACAAGATCCACGTGCTCTCCCAGTGCCACGACCTGACCGGCAACAGTTTGCTGACCAGTTTCTACGTGAAGCCGGAGTTGGTGGGTTCGCCTTGGGCGGAGCTCAATTCCCGTGGTCGCCTGTTGTTCGTGGCCAGCCATCCGGAGCGCTTTGCCGATTCGGTGGTGACCGAGATCGTCGGTTACAGCGACGAAAATGGTGATTCGCCGTTCTGGGATGCCATCGGTCGCAACTTCTTCGACCTCAACTACGCCGCCGCCGAGCGTCTGTGTGGCCTGAAAAGCCGCACGTTCCTGGCCGAGCTGATGCCGCATTACCCGATCTACGTGCCGTTGCTGCCGGATTCCGCTCAAGAGGCGATGGGCCAGGTGCACCCACGGGCGCAGATCACCTTCGACATCCTGATGCGCGAAGGCTTCGAGACCGATCACTACATCGACATTTTCGACGGTGGCCCGACCCTGCACGCCCGCGTATCGGGGATCCGTTCGATCGCCCAGAGCCGTGTCGTCCCGGTGAAAATCGGTGAGCCAGTCAAAGGTGTCGGTCGTCAGTATCTGGTGGCCAATGCTCAGCTGCAGGATTACCGCGCTGTTTTGCTTGAGCTCGATTACGCGCCGGGCAAACCCGTGACCCTGGATCTGGAAGCCGCCGAAGCCCTGGGCGTCGGTGAAGGTGCCAGCGTGCGCCTGGTGGCGGTTTAACGCCTGCTGCTATGCCTATAAAGAGTGAATGCTTAGTAAAGCAGCGAGTTTCACGGGTGGCGTCAGCGGCCCGTTTGAGGAGATAGCATGATCGTTCGTCCCGTACGCAGCAGCGATTTACCCGCTCTGATCGACCTGGCCCGCAGCACCGGTACCGGCTTGACCACCTTGCCGGCCAACGAAGAGCGTCTGGCCCATCGGGTCGGCTGGGCCGAGAAGACCTTTCGCGGCGAAGCCGGGCGGGGCGATGCGGACTACCTGTTCGTGCTCGAAGATGACGATGGCCGCGTGGTGGGCATTTCCGCCATCGCCGGCGCCGTCGGCCTGCGCGAGCCCTGGTACAACTTCCGCGTAGGCCTGACCGTCAGCGCCTCGCAAGAGCTGAACATCTATCGCGAAATTCCGACGCTGTTCCTGGCTAACGACCTGACCGGCAACTCTGAGCTGTGCTCGCTGTTCCTGCATGCCGATTACCGCAGTGGCCTCAATGGTCGCATGCTGGCCAAGGCGCGGATGCTGTTCATCGCCGAGTTCCCGCAACTGTTCGGCAACAAGATCATCGCCGAAATGCGCGGTGTGTCCGATGACGCCGGGCGTTCGCCGTTCTGGGAAAGCCTGGGTCGACACTTCTTCAAGATGGAGTTCAGCCAGGCCGATTACCTCACCGGCGTGGGCAACAAGGCGTTCATCGCCGAACTGATGCCGAAATTCCCGCTGTACACCTGCTTCCTGTCGCCAGACGCGCGCAACGTGATCGGCCAGGTTCACCCGGACACCGAACCGGCCCTGTCGATGCTCAAGAGCGAAGGTTTCAGCTACCAAGGCTACGTCGACATCTTCGATGCCGGCCCTGCGGTGGAATGCGAAACCGCCAAGATTCGCGCCGTGCGCGACAGCCAGGCGCTGGTGCTGGCCATCGGCACCCCGGGTGACGACGCCACGCCGTTCCTGATTCATAACCGCAAGCGCGAAGACTGCCGGATCACTGCCGCGCCAGCACGCTTCGCCGCCGGCACTTTGGTGGTCGATCCGCTGACCGCCAAACGTCTTCAACTCAACGCTGGCGATCAAGTGCGCGCCGTTCCGTTGTCCGCTGCTCGGGAGTCGAAATAATGAATTCGCTATACATCGCCGGTGAATGGTTGGCTGGCCAGGGTGAAAGCTTTCAATCGGTAAACCCGGTGACCCAGCAAGTGCTGTGGGCCGGCGAAGGCGCCACGACCGGTCAGGTCGAGTCGGCTGTGCAAGCCGCGCGTCAGGCGTTCCCGGGCTGGGCTCGCCGTACCCTGGAAGAACGCATCAGTGTGCTGGAAGCCTTTGCCGCTGCGCTGAAGAATCACGCTGACGAACTGGCTCGCACCATCGGTGAGGAAACCGGTAAACCCCTGTGGGAAGCGGCGACTGAAGTCACCAGCATGGTCAACAAGATTGCCATCTCGGTGCAGAGCTATCGCGAACGTACCGGCGAGAAGAGCGGGCCGTTGGGCGACGCCACTGCGGTGTTGCGCCACAAACCGCACGGTGTGGTGGCGGTGTTCGGTCCTTACAACTTCCCCGGTCACTTGCCGAACGGTCACATCGTGCCGGCGCTGCTGGCCGGTAACAGTGTGCTGTTCAAGCCGAGTGAGCTGACCCCGAAAGTGGCTGAGCTGACGGTCAAGTGCTGGATCGAAGCCGGTCTGCCGGCTGGCGTGCTGAACCTGTTGCAAGGCGCTCGCGAAACCGGTATCGCCCTGGCGGCGAACCCGGGTATCGACGGTCTGTTCTTCACCGGTTCCAGCCGTACCGGCAATCACCTGCACAAGCAGTTTTCCGGTCGTCCAGACAAAATCCTCGCGCTGGAAATGGGCGGTAACAACCCGCTGGTGGTGGATCAGGTCGCGGACCTCGATGCCGCCGTTTACACCATCATTCAGTCGGCATTCATTTCTGCCGGTCAGCGATGCACCTGTGCACGCCGCTTGCTGGTGCCGCAAGGCGCCTGGGGCGATACGCTGCTGGCGCGTCTGGTGGCGGTCAGCTCGACCATTGACGTCGGTGCGTTCGATCAGCAACCGGCGCCGTTCATGGGCTCGGTGATTTCCCTTGGTGCTGCGAAAGCGCTGATGGAGGCGCAAGAGCATCTGCTGGCCAATGGCGCCGTGGCGCTGTTGGAAATGACTCAGCCCCAGGCTCAGGCCGCCTTGCTGACCCCCGGCATTCTGGACGTGACGGCGGTTGCCGATCGCCCGGACGAAGAGCTGTTCGGTCCGCTGCTGCAAGTGATCCGCTACGCTGATTTTGAAGCGGCGATCGCTGAAGCCAACGACACCGACTATGGCCTGGCGGCTGGTTTGCTGTCGGATTCCGAAGCGCGTTATCAGCAGTTCTGGCTGGAAAGCCGGGCCGGTATCGTCAACTGGAACAAGCAGTTGACCGGTGCGGCGAGCAGTGCGCCATTCGGCGGTGTCGGTGCATCGGGTAACCATCGCGCCAGCGCCTACTACGCCGCAGATTACTGCGCGTACCCGGTGGCCTCGCTGGAAACCCCGAGCCTGGTGTTGCCAGCCACCCTCACGCCTGGCGTGAAGATGGTGTAACGCCCAATCGCGGGCAAGCCCGCTCCCACAGTGATTGAGTGGAACACAAAATTTGTGAACACCTCCGAACCTGTGGGAGCCGGGCTTGCCCGCGATGGCCGCGACTCGGTCGCACTGAACAGTTAGTTACTGATGCCTATAAAAACAGATTCTCGTGGAGCCTCGCTGATGAAATCCTATGAAGTCAATTTTGACGGTCTAGTGGGGCCGACCCATAACTACGGCGGCCTGTCCTACGGCAACGTCGCGTCCCAGAGCAACAGCCAGCAGTCTTCGAACCCGAAGGAAGCCGCGCTGCAAGGCCTGGCGAAGATGAAAGCGCTGATGGAAATGGGCTTTCAGCAAGGTGTTTTGGCGCCACAAGAGCGTCCGGACGTAGCCGCACTGCGCCGCCTGGGTTTCAGCGGTACCGATGCTCAGGTGATCGAGCGCGCCGCCAAAGAGGCCATGCCACTGCTGGTTGCCAATTGCTCGGCGTCGAGCATGTGGGTGGCCAACGCCGCCACAGTCAGCCCGAGCGCCGACACCGCGGATGGCCGCGTGCATTTCACCGCCGCCAACCTGAACTGCAAATACCACCGCAGCATCGAACACCCGACCACCAGTCGCGTACTGGGAGCGATGTTCGCCGATCAGAAGCACTTCGCACATCACGCCGCTTTGCCGGCCGTGGCGCAATTCGGTGACGAAGGCGCGGCCAACCACACCCGTTTCTGCCGTGACTACGGTGAAGCCGGCGTCGAGTTCTTCGTGTTCGGTCGCAGCGCATTCGACACCCGTTACCCGTCGCCGCAGAAATACCCGGCGCGCCAGACCCTCGAAGCGTCCCAGGCGGTCGCGCGTTTGCACGGCCTGAGTGATGACGGCGTGGTCTATGCCCAGCAGAACCCTTCGGTGATCGATCAGGGCGTGTTTCACAACGACGTGATCGCGGTGGGGAACGGCGAGGTGCTGTTCTATCACGAGGACGCCTTCCTCGATACCGAGCAGATGCTCGCTGAACTGCACGGCAAACTCGCAAAAGTCGGTGGGAAATTTCAGTCGATCTGCGTACCGCGTTCAGCGGTCACCGTGGAAGACGCCGTTCGTTCCTACCTGTTCAATAGCCAGCTGCTGTCGCGTCCTGACGGCTCCATGCTGTTGATCGTGCCGGAAGAATGCCGTGGCAACGAGCGTGTCTGGCAGTATCTGCAAGGCCTGACCAGCTCTGGCGGCCTGATCCGCGAAGTAAAAGTTTTCGATCTCAAGCAGAGCATGCAGAACGGCGGTGGCCCGGCTTGCCTGCGGTTGCGCGTCGCACTCAACGAAACCGAGCTGGCGGCCGTCAACCAAGGGGTTATCATGACGGCACCGTTGTACGGCACATTGACCGAATGGGTCGACAAGCACTACCGCGACCGCATGACCGAAAACGATCTCGCGGACCCGCAATTGCTGCTTGAGTGCCGGACGGCACTGGATGAACTGACGCAAATCCTTAAACTGGGCGCGGTTTATCCATTCCAGATCAATTGAACGTCGAGAGCGTAAAACACATGAGCGATACCCTGCAGCTGATCCTTGAAGACACCGACGGCACGCAACTGGAAACTTCCTGCACCCGCGTCGCGGTCATGTGGCAAGGCAAAGAGCTGTGGATCCAGCAGGACGGCCGCGGCCAGTTGCTGATCGGCGTAGATGTCGAAGAAGGTGACGCTGAGTACGCAAACCTGCTGCTGCGCCCATTGGCGACTAATCTGGTAAGTCTGCAACTGGAGATGGAACCGGCTGACGTCGGTGATGATGAGGACCACGTGCACGGCCCGGATTGCAATCACGATCACTAAGGAAACCGCTCTATGCTCGCCCTCGGCAAACTGCTTGAACTGACCCTCGCCGGCCGCGAACCGGCGGAGAAGACTCAACTGACTGTCGAAGGCGTGCGGATGCGCTGGTTGAGCGAAGGTGCGCTGGAAGTCCGGCCACCTGAAGCCCGCGACAATGGCCTGGACCTGCTGCTTTCGGCCGGCATCCATGGCAACGAAACAGCGCCGATCGAGCTGCTCGATCGCCTGTTGCATGACATCGCCCGCGGTGACTTGAAGCCGCGCGCACGCATTCTGTTCCTGTTCGGCAACCCCGAGGCCATCCGTCGCGGTGAGCGCTTCATCGAGCAGGACGTCAATCGGCTGTTCAACGGCCGGCACGAACAAACCAGTGGTTCCGAGGCCTTGCGCGCTTGTGAGCTGGAGCGGCTGGCGGCGACTTTCTTCAGCTTGCCGGACCGCAATCGCCTGCACTACGACCTGCACACGGCGATCCGTGGCTCGAAAATCGAGCAGTTCGCCCTGTACCCCTGGAAAGAAGGTCGTCAGCATTCACGCCTGGAACTGGCTCGCCTGCGCGCCGCCGGCATGGAAGCGGTGCTGTTGCAGAACAAACCCTCCATCGTCTTCAGCTCCTATACCTACGACAAGCTCGATGCCGAGTCCTTCACCCTGGAACTGGGCAAGGCCCGGCCGTTCGGGCAGAACGATGGGGTCAACGTCAGCCTTCTTGAAACCCGCCTGAAGCAGATCATCGAAGGCACCGAGCCGCCGATGACCGACGAAGGCCTGGATGGTTTGCAGTTGTTCAGCGTCGCGCGGGAAGTCATCAAGCACAGCGATAGCTTCCGCCTGAACCTGCCGACGGATATCGAAAACTTTTCGGAGTTGAAAGTGGGTTATGTGCTGGCCGAGGATATCGCCAATACCCGCTGGATCATCGAAGAGCAGGGCGCCCGGATCATCTTCCCGAACCCCAAGGTCAAGAACGGCCTGCGCGCCGGCATCCTGATCGTGCCGACCACCGACGAAAACCTCGCCTGACCCTGATCTCAAGCCAGACATAAAACCCATGTGGGAGCGAGCCTGCTCGCGATAGCGGTGTATCAGTCAACGTAGTCGTCGATTGACAGTTCGCCATCGCGAGCAGGCTCGCTCCCACATTTGATTTGAGTGAAGCCCAGGACCTCACCCAGACTGCAGGCTTTGTTAGACGGCTACCGCGCGAGGCTCGCTACGGCGCAACGCACGCATCTTGTGCAGCGTATCCGCACAAGTCTTCGCCGCTTCCTGGCCTTTGTGCACGAAATGCTCGAAGAAGAACTTATGATGCAGTTCTTCACCGGCATGGAAGTGGTGCGGGGTCAAAGACACCGAGAACACGGGCACTTCGGTTTCCAGCTGAACCTGCATAAGGCCGCTGACTACCGACTGGGCGACGAACTCGTGACGGTAGATCCCGCCATCCACCACCAGGGCTGCGGCAACGATGCCGGCATAACGTCCGGTCTTGGCGAGTAACTTGGCGTGCAGCGGCATTTCAAACGCACCACCGACTTCGAAGAAATCGATGTCCGACTCCTGATAACCCTGAGCAATCATTTCGGCGACGAAGCCTTTACGGCTCTGATCGACGATTTCCTTGTGCCAGCAGGCCTGGATGAACGCGACGCGCTCGCCCTGATGGTTTTTGCTTTTGCTATCGATTGCGGTGGGTTGCATGTTCTTACTCCTGTTTGTGTGAAAAACAGGGCGTTATGAATCGAATGGGATTTAAGGGTATGCATGCTCGCACGAGTGCCTGCGGACAGCCCTTTGGCGCCAATCCCGTTCTCTCTTCATCCGGACTATGACCGTCGGCCCCGGGATCACACCGGGTCTGCTGACCTTGTCGCCATCACAGCCATTGCCGTGCTGCCGCCAAGCGCTCGCGGGCTATGCGCATTGCGCGCAATTACCGCCGGTGGGGAGTTACACCCCGCCCTGAGAACGTTTTGCCGCCAGATTGTTTGGCGGCGAGCGTTTTTAACACATATTTTCAGGGCGTGCATATCCAATACCGGTCAATCAAAATGCAGAACCTGTGGGAGCGGGCTTTCTCGAGGGGTAACGTGCCTTTTCCTCGTTCAAGGCTTGATTATTCGGCGACTTGACCGCAGTAATTCCAATCCAAAAGGGATTTTCCCCTGCTTACCGAGGCCAGATTCATGAGCGTTATCGATCTTCGCAGCGACACCGTCACCCAACCGACCGCAGGGATGCTCGACGCTATGGCCAATGCAGCCACCGGTGACGACGTTTATGGCGAAGATCCGACGGTCAACCGTCTGGAAGCCGAACTGGCAAAACGACTGGGTTTTGCCCAGGCGTTATTTGTCCCGACGGGCACCATGAGCAACTTGCTGGGCCTGATGGCCCACTGCGATCGCGGTGACGAATACATTGTCGGACAACAGGCTCACACCTATAAGTACGAAGGTGGTGGCGCGGCAGTGCTCGGTTCGATCCAGCCGCAGCCGCTGGAAGTGCAGTCAGATGGTTCGCTGGACCTGGCGCAGGTCGCCGCCGTGATCAAGCCGGATGACTTCCACTTCGCCCGCACCCGTTTGCTGGCGCTGGAAAACACCATGCAGGGCAAGGTTCTGCCGCTGGAGTATCTGGCTCGGGCTCGACGTGTTACTCGTGAAAACGGCCTGGCGCTGCATCTGGATGGCGCGCGGCTCTACAATGCGGCGGTCAAGCTGGGTGTCGATGCCCGAGAGATCACGCAGCATTTCGATTCGGTTTCGGTTTGCCTGTCCAAAGGCCTGGGCGCGCCGATCGGTTCGGTGCTGTGCGGCTCGGTCGAGTTGATCGCCAAGGCGCGACGTCTGCGCAAGATGGTTGGCGGCGGCATGCGCCAGGCCGGGATTCTCGCTGCGGCGGGGCTGTATGCGCTGGATAACCATGTTCAGCGCCTGGCCGATGACCATGCCAACGCACAAAAGCTGGCCGAAGGCCTGCGCGCGGCAGGCTATGAGGTCGAGCCGGTGCAGACCAACATGGTTTACGTGCAGATGGGCGACAAGGCCGAAGCGATCAAGGCCTTTGCCGCGACACGCGGGATCAAGCTCAGCGCTGCCGGTCGTCTGCGAATGGTCACGCACATGGACGTCAGTCGTGCGCAAATCGAGCAAGTCGTCGCCACATTTGCCGACTTTTCTCACAACTGACCGTGTTAGCCGTCCAATTGACTGTTTGTATCGTACAAACACACTGTACCTAGTCACTAACGCCGATATAATGCGGCCCTTTGCCGTCGCTTCGTCTGTTGACGTTTCGCACAGGCCTTTGGCCGCAGCCTCCGTGGAAGAACCTAATGAAAAGCGCAGAAATCCGTGAAGCCTTCCTTCGCTTCTTCGAAGAGCAAGGCCACACCCGTGTAGCCTCCAGCTCTTTGATTCCGGGCAACGACCCAACCCTGCTGTTCACTAACGCGGGGATGAACCAGTTCAAGGACTGCTTTCTGGGCCAGGAAAAGCGCGCGTACACCCGCGCTGTAAGCAGCCAGAAATGCGTGCGCGCCGGCGGCAAGCACAACGACCTGGAAAACGTCGGCTATACCGCCCGTCACCACACCTTCTTCGAAATGCTGGGTAACTTCAGCTTCGGTGATTATTTCAAGCGTGACGCCATCACCTACGCCTGGAACTTCCTGACCTCCGAGAAGTGGCTGAACCTGCCGAAAGAAAAGCTCTGGGTCACCGTCTACGCCAGCGATGACGAGGCGTACGACATCTGGACCAAAGACATCGGCGTGCCAGCCGAGCGCATGGTTCGCATCGGCGACAACAAAGGCGCGCCGTACGCGTCCGACAACTTCTGGACCATGGGCGACACCGGCCCGTGCGGTCCTTGCACCGAGATTTTCTATGATCACGGCGCCGACATCTGGGGTGGCCCACCGGGCTCGCCGGAAGAAGACGGCGACCGTTACATCGAAATCTGGAACAACGTGTTCATGCAGTTCAACCGCACCGCCGATGGCGTGTTGCATCCGTTGCCAGCGCCGTCGGTGGACACCGGCATGGGCCTGGAGCGGATCAGTGCCGTGCTGCAGCACGTTCACTCGAACTATGAAATCGACCTGTTCCAGAGCCTGCTGATTGCATCGGCCAAGGCTATCGGTTGCACCAACGATGCTCAGGCGTCTCTGAAAGTCGTGGCTGACCACATCCGTTCCTGCGGCTTCCTGATTGCCGACGGCGTGCTGCCGTCCAACGAAGGTCGCGGTTATGTGCTGCGCCGAATCATTCGTCGCGCTTGCCGTCACGGCAACAAACTGGGCGCCAAGGGCAGCTTCTTCTACCAGATCGTTGCGGCGTTGGTCGCCGAGATGGGCGAAGCGTTCCCTGAGTTGAAATCCCAACAGGCGCACATCGAGCGTGTCCTGAAAGCCGAAGAAGAGCAATTCGCCAAGACCCTGGAACAGGGCCTGAAGATCCTCGAGCAGGATCTGGCCGAACTCAAAGGCGACGTGGTGCCGGGCGACGTGGTGTTCAAGCTTTACGACACGTACGGCTTCCCGATGGACCTGACCGGCGACATCGCTCGCGAGCGCAGCCTGACCATCGACGAAGAAGGTTTCGAGCGCGAAATGGAAGCCCAGCGCGTCCGTGCTCGCTCCGCCAGCTCCTTCGGCATGGACTACAACAGCTTGGTCAAGGTTGATGTGGCCACCGAGTTCACCGGTTACACCGCTCACAGCGGTTCCGCGAAAATCGTTGCTCTGTATAAAGACGGGCAATCGGTTGACGCACTGAGCGAAGGCGAAGAGGGCGTGGTCGTTCTCAATCAGACTCCGTTCTATGCAGAATCCGGTGGCCAGATTGGTGATTGCGGCTTCCTCCAGGCTGGCGCTGCGCGTTTCGACGTGCGCGACACCACCAAGACCGGCGGTGCGTTCCTGCACCACGGTGTGCTGGATTCGGGCAGCCTGATCGTGGGTGCTCCGGTGGAGACTCATGTCGATGCCGACGTGCGTCACGCGACTTCGCTGAACCACTCCGCCACTCACTTGCTGCACGCTGCATTGCGTCAGGTACTGGGCGAGCACGTTCAGCAGAAAGGCTCGTTGGTCGACAGTCAGCGTCTACGCTTTGACTTCAGCCACTTCGAGGCGATCAAGCCTGAGCAGTTGAAGGCACTGGAAGACATCGTCAACGCCGAGATTCGCAAGAATTCCGAAGTTGAAACCGAAGAAACCGACATCGAAACCGCCAAGCAAAAAGGCGCCATGGCGCTGTTCGGCGAGAAGTACGGCGACAGCGTGCGCGTGCTGAGCATGGGCGATTTCTCTGTCGAGTTGTGCGGCGGTATTCACGCCACCCGTACCGGCGACATCGGCCTGCTGAAAATCATCAGCGAAGGCGGTGTAGCCTCCGGTGTGCGTCGTATCGAGGCATTGACCGGTGCAGCTGCGCTGGCCTACTTGAACACGGCAGAAGAACAACTCAAGGAAGCGGCCAACCTGGTCAAGGGCAGCCGCGATAACCTGATCGACAAGCTGTCGGCTGTGCTGGAGCGCAACCGTCTGCTGGAGAAACAACTCGAGCAGTTGCAGGCCAAGGCGGCCAGCGCGGCGGGCGACGATCTGTCGGCTTCTGCCCTGGACGTCAAAGGCGTGAAAGTGCTGGCCGTGCGTCTGGACGGTCAGGACGGCAAAGCGCTGCTGGCTCTGGTCGATCAATTGAAAAACAAACTCGGCCGCGCAGTGATCCTGCTCGGCAGTGTCCATGAGGAAAAGGTCGTTCTGGTTGCAGGCGTGACCAAAGACCTGACTGGCCAACTCAAAGCCGGTGATTTGATGAAACAGGCTGCTGCGGCAGTGGGCGGGAAGGGCGGTGGTCGTCCAGACATGGCGCAGGGCGGTGGTATTGACGCTGGCGCACTGGATGCCGCATTGGCCCTGACTGTTCCATTTGTAGAGCAGGGTTTATAAGGCAGTGTGTCTGGCCCGCGGTCTAGTGGCGGGCCAGAACGCTGTTTGAGTGATTATTGGGCGCCCTTCATGGGCAGAGGCGGCTTTGAAATGGCTTTGATCGTACAGAAATTTGGAGGCACCTCAGTCGGCACTGTCGAGAGAATCGAGCAGGTCGCCGACAAGGTTAAGAAATTCCGCGAAGCGGGCGATGACCTGGTGGTTGTGCTGTCTGCAATGAGCGGCGAAACCAACCGTCTGATCGATCTGGCCAAGCAAATCAGTGGCGACGGTCAGCCGGTTCCTCGCGAACTGGATGTGATCGTTTCCACCGGTGAGCAGGTGACGATTGCACTGTTGGCCATGGCGCTGATCAAGCGTGGCGTGCCAGCGGTGTCGTACACCGGCAACCAGGTACGGATTCTGACGGATAGCGCACACAATAAAGCGCGTATCTTGCAGATTGATGACCAGAAGATTCGCGGTGACCTGAAGGCCGGTCGTGTGGTGGTTGTCGCCGGTTTCCAGGGCGTCGACGAGCACGGCAATATCACCACCCTCGGTCGTGGCGGTTCCGACACCACCGGCGTGGCGCTGGCGGCAGCCCTGAAGGCTGACGAATGCCAGATCTACACCGACGTCGACGGCGTCTACACCACCGACCCGCGTGTGGTGTCCGTGGCTCAGCGCCTGGACAAGATCACCTTCGAAGAGATGCTGGAAATGGCCAGCCTCGGTTCCAAGGTGTTGCAGATCCGTGCGGTGGAATTCGCCGGCAAGTACAACGTTCCGCTGCGCGTACTGCACAGCTTCAAGGAGGGTCCGGGCACCCTCATTACTATTGATGAAGAGGAAACCATGGAACAGCCGATCATTTCCGGCATCGCTTTCAACCGCGATGAAGCCAAGCTGACCATCCGTGGCGTGCCAGACACCCCAGGCGTGGCGTTCAAGATTCTCGGCCCGATCAGTGCCGCGAACATCGAAGTCGACATGATCGTGCAGAACGTTGCGCACGATAACACCACCGACTTCACCTTCACCGTGCACCGCAACGACTACCAGGCGGCGCACACCGTGCTGGAAAACACCGCTCGCGAGATCGGTGCCCGTGAAATCGTTGGCGACACCAAGATTGCCAAGGTCTCGATCGTCGGCGTCGGCATGCGCTCCCACGCAGGCGTAGCCAGCCGTATGTTCGAATCCCTGGCGAAAGAGAGCATCAACATCCAGATGATCTCGACGTCGGAAATCAAGGTGTCGGTGGTGATCGAAGAGAAGTACCTGGAACTGGCTGTGCGCGCTCTGCACACGGCTTTCGAACTGGATGCGCCAGCCCGACAGGGCGAGTAATGCGTTTCCCGAAGGGCGCGGTCTGACCGCGCCCTTTGTTTTTTGAATGGCGCGTACCAAAACTGTTCTTTTGCTCGCGCTAGTCAATACTCAGGCATGTAGGGCTGCGATCGTTCTGGTTGTAGGTCGAATGCCTTTTTTTTGCAGACTGTTGTCCCTGAAATGAAATGCGTGAGGAGAAAGGTATGCTGATTCTGACTCGTCGGTGCGCAGAAAGCCTGATTATTGGTGATGGCGAAATCACTGTGACCGTGCTCGGCGTTAAAGGAAATCAAGTGCGTATCGGTGTCAACGCCCCGAAAGAGGTTGCGGTCCACCGTGAAGAAATTTACCTGCGTATAAAGAAAGAGAAGGACGAAGAACCAAGCCATTAATTTTTATCGTTTTTTATGTTTGCAAACGGGGAAAAGGTTGGTTAAGATACGCCCCGTGTTGCGGAGAGCTGGCCGAGTGGCCGAAGGCGCTCCCCTGCTAAGGGAGTACACCTCAAAAGGGTGTCGGGGGTTCGAATCCCCCGTTCTCCGCCATTATTTGCGTAGTACGTTGTAATCTGGCTTCTTCGGTAAGTTGTTGAAAATACTAGAAAAAGTGCTTTACAAAAAGATTCAACGGCCTATAATGCGCGGCAACAAATGCACTCGTAGCTCAGCTGGATAGAGTACTCGGCTACGAACCGAGCGGTCACAGGTTCGAATCCTGTCGAGTGCACCATTTAAGAGTCATCTGCAGTAATGTGAATGACTTGGCTTCAACCAGTTGTGATCTGGTATAAAAACACAAATGCACTCGTAGCTCAGCTGGATAGAGTACTCGGCTACGAACCGAGCGGTCACAGGTTCGAATCCTGTCGAGTGCACCAAACAACAAAAAGCCCGCGTTTAACGCGGGCTTTTTGCCGTCTGCGATTTGGCTTTTCCTTTGGTGCAACCTTTCTCGTCGAACTCGATGTTTGCACTGCGACCTCGCTTGTTGTCGTAGCGGTAGCTCATGGCTGAATTGCGGGTGCTGATCTTGTCGGGCTTGCCAAGCGCGCTTTCGACCTCCTGCTGAGTCATGCCGGCAACGACCCGCTGATTGATGATCGCTATGCGGCGTTCCTTCGCGCTGAGCAGATCTCCACATTTGCCCTCGGACTGACCCACGATCGTCGGCTCTCTCCTTTGGAATTTCGTACCTGATGTTTCGCGAAACCCGGCTTCCGGCATCAGGGGTATCGCGCTGCCTGGCAAAAAAGTGCGTACGTCCTGACGCGAGAGGCTTTCTCCAGCCGTACAACTCAAGGTCGTGAAGGTGATGTGTCCATTGGCGGCTTCGCACCGGTGAACGGTCGTAGCAAGCGCCTGGGGCGACAGGCAGAGCAGGGTGGCAAGCAAGTAACGAGCAATCGATAGCATTCGACGTCCTCCATGACGGTCTCCATCAAGGGTAGTCATTACATTTTCAGGCGGCAGTGTGTTTTCTTTTCAGGATAAGTCGTCGCAGTTTCATGGATCAGGACGGCGCTCAAGTTTGTCTCGCAAGCACTTGTTTCAGCCGCGATTTTTTAACGTTTAAAACCATCAGGCGGTGTTATCATTGCGCCCGTCAGCCCCGCCGGGGCTTGTGGAATACCTCCATGGACTTACCCAGTAGTTACTCAGTACCCCGTTTCTACAATCATGAATTGACTGATTGATCCTTCCGGCGTGCCCCGCTGCTGGGAGTGGAGTTCGCCTATGTCTGAAGTTGAAGTAAAGAAAACGCAGGAAAGCTTGCAAGACCGCCTCGCTCAAGTCGTTGAGCTGCTGCAACGCCAGCGGGTGGTCGAAGACCTGACTCATCGCCAGGAAGGTCCACATCACGACCGGGTCGAGAACCTGGTACACCGGCAAAACCTCGTCGAGTTGCAACGCAAGCTCGATGATCTGCACTCCGCCGACGTTGCCTACATCCTTGAAGCCTTGCCGCTGGACGATCGTCTGACCGTCTGGCAATTGGTCAAGGCCGATCGTGACGGCGACATCCTGCTCGAAGTATCCGATTCGGTTCGTGAAACCCTGATCGCCGACATGGACGATCACGAGCTCTTGGCTGCGGCCAAGGACATGGATGCCGACGAACTCGCTGACCTGGCCTCCGAGCTGCCGCGAGACGTCGTCCACGAGCTGATGGAAACCCTCGATAATCAACAGCGTGAGCGCGTCCGCTCCGCGTTGTCCTATGACGAGGAGCAGGTCGGTGCACTGATGGACTTCGAGATGGTGACCATCCGTGAGGATGTCAGTCTCGAAGTGGTTTTGCGTTACCTGCGCCGTCTCAAGGAGCTGCCGGGCCACACCGACAAACTGTTCGTAGTCGATTACGACGGCGTGCTCAAGGGCGTGTTGCCGATCAAGCGTCTGCTGGTCAACGACCCGGAAAAGCAAGTGTCGGAAGTCATGGCCAGCGACCCGGTGAGTTTTCATCCGGACGAAGACGCTTATGAGGCCGCTCAAGCATTCGAACGTTACGACTTGATCTCGGCCCCCGTGGTCGACAAGAACGGCAAGCTGATCGGTCGCCTGACCATCGATGAAATGGTCGACCTGATTCGTGAAGAGAGCGAAAACGAAGTTCTCAACATGGCGGGTCTGCGTGAAGAAGAAGATATTTTCGCGTCAGTCTGGAAATCCCTGCGCAACCGTTGGGCCTGGCTGGCGATAAACCTGATCACTGCGTTCATAGCATCGCGGGTGATCGGCCTGTTCGAAGGCTCGATCGAGAAGCTGGTAGCACTTGCGGCATTGATGCCGATCGTTGCCGGTATCGGTGGCAACTCGGGTAACCAGACGATCACCATGATCGTTCGGGCCATGGCGCTGGATCAGGTCAGTACCGGCAATACCTCGCGGCTGATGCGCAAGGAGTTGGCGGTCGGCTTGATCAATGGTCTGGTCTGGGGCGGCGTGATTGGTGTGGTGGCCTATCTGCTTTATGGCAGTTGGTCCCTGGGCGTGGTGATGACCGCCGCCATGACGCTTAACCTGTTGCTTGCGGCATTAATGGGGGTGTTGATTCCGATGACCCTGGCGCGGCTTGGGCGCGACCCGGCAATGGGGGCCAGTGTGATGATCACTGCCATGACCGACAGCGGTGGCTTTTTCATCTTCCTCGGACTGGCGACGATTTTCCTGCTTTGACGTCCTGCTTCCGGCCAATCGGCGACGAGAATCCTGTGGGAGCGTGGCTTGCCCGCGAAGAATACACCGCGGTTTTTCAGGTACTGCGCGTCAGCGTTCTTCGCGGGCAAGCCACGCTCCCACAGGTTCTTACCGGTATTACCCGCCAATCGGCGGGTTTTTTTTAGCCAAATTTCAGGCAAAAAAAAGCCAGCAATTACGCTGGCTTGAGCTTTCGGGATGAATCAGGAAGCGTCTGCGGCCATTTCGGCATCATGGGCGATCAGCGAAACCAGAGCGTTTTGCTGACGGTGGGAGAGTTGGCGGAAGCGTTGCAGCAGTTCGCGTTCATGCAATGACAACTCGGGGCTGTCCAGGCGCATGCTCAATTCTTCACCCAGCGCGCCTTCCTGAATAAGACTCTGCTCAAGGCGCGCGATGATTTCGGAGTTCATGCTGCGATGATGATTGCGAGCCACCTCGGCAATGCGTTCACGCATTCCGTCTGGCAGACGTACGACGAACTTGTCAGCCGTACGGCTGGAATAAATTGCCTGTTTCAATGGGCGCATATATTTAACCGGTTAGTTCAGGGGAGCGGTTTTCGGGATAGGCCGCAGGATGTCAGATAGGACAAGCACTCCGGCCAAATGTTCAACCTGAATTGATAGAGGCGCGCATCATGCCTCAAATTAGCCAGATCATTGGCGTCAATTCTGTGACAAATATTGATCTGGGTAAAGGCTTAATGCCAGCACCTATTATCAGAAATGCGGACTGGTTTGAAAATAATCCATGAGTCCGTATCGCTGAACCGCGTCCTCTTGCCCGACAGGTGATGCCCGAAGACGCCTGAAGGTGCATGCTATGCGGATTCGATCCTTGTTCCTTACCTTATACAGGATAGTGGCAAATGGCCGATTTACTAGTGTGGGCACGTGGCGCGGGATAATTTCAGGATGGATGGCAGGCTGATTTATTTGATGGGGCCCTCGGGATCCGGCAAGGACAGCCTCATCGAAGCTGCGCGTGGGCCGTTGCGCGCGGGCAATTGCGAAGTCGTGCGCCGCGTTATCACGCGCTCGGCGGAGTCCGTGGGGGAAGACGCCATCGAGGTTTCCCGCGAAGAGTTCGAACGACGCAGAGCCAAAGGGGATTTTGCATTGTCGTGGAAAGCCAATGGGCTGAATTACGGCATTCCTGTGCGTATAGACCAATGGCTTGCGGACGGTCGCGATGTGTTGATCAACGGTTCGCGCGGGCACCTGGCAGAAGCGCAACAGCGTTATCCCACGCTATTGCCGGTGCTGTTGACGGTCAAGGATGAAGCCCTGCGCGAGCGCCTGCTACGGCGAGGGCGTGAGAGCCCGGCAGACATTGAAGCAAGACTGCACCGTAATGCGCTGTTCACGGCTGATGATTCAATCGGTGATACGCAGATCCGCCGCCTAGATAACTCCGGCGACCTTGCTGGCACCGTGGCTAATCTTCTGCAGCTGCTGAACTTCAGCGCAACACCGGATCGAACTTGATCTTGCGTCCGGCGATCAGCGCCAGCACGAACAGCGCACCGAACACGCCGCAGGCAATCAGGGGCAGGGTGGCGACCGTGTCCTGGACCAATGACAGATGAAGGATGCCACTCAGTAAAGCGAGGATGAAAAATCCTGCGGCTGATTTGGACATGCTGTGCTCCTGATGGGGTGATTCAAAATACCAAGCGTTCGAAAGGCTGTGTACGCAGCTGAACAGTCTCCTGGCTCACCTCTTGGCTGACAAAACCGCGTTGATCGCTCATGACTGCCAACTGCGGCGTTTTTTGCAGTTGCAGGTAATGGGGGATGCGTTGAGCAATCGTCGCAACGTCGTTTTCGGGGAAGAAATGAAAACCCACCAGAACCGCCAAAGCGACTGCGTTCGCGACTAAAAGAGCGCTGTTCATGGGGCTGATCTCCAGTGTTCTGTGAGAACAGTCGAAGCAGCCTGCATGCCAAAAGTCTAACGGCTATTAAATCCTTTAAAAACAACGAATTAAGATATTTTTGCAAAATGCCCACATTGCATTTTGCAATGATGGCATTTTGCGGTGATGCAATTTGCACGGTAAACAAAGCCACGCTACCGCGAGGCGTCTGCCTACACTTAAAAAGCCTACGGACGACATGACAAAAGCGGGCCTGCCCGTTAACATGCACGCCGTCCATCGCTTCGCATTCCTTTGCGGGCGACTTGTGTCTCAGTAGCTCAATTGGATAGAGCATCCCCCTCCTAAGGGGAAGGTTGGCAGTTCGAACCTGCCCTGGGACACCATATATTTGAAAGCCCCATGCAGAGTGATCTGGTGGGGCTTTTTTGTGGTTGTTCATCGGCGGATTACTGACTAAAAATATTCAGCCCCACCTTCGGCCTTGCCAATCGATGTGCTCACTCGAGTGATATGTCGACGTCCGTTGACCGAATAACTGCGTGCCTGCTCTTCAGATCCCGGTTTGCGCAATGTCAGTAGTGCAAACAGCCCGTCCTTGTCGCTGTAGCTCCCATACCAATTGATCAGTCTTGCGATGAAGCACTCATTGCCGATGACCACCGGCATATCGGCGACGGGTTCGACCGCGTAATAACTCGCCCCAAAGCTGTAATAGTCATCACTGTCTTGTACTGAAGAGGGGATGGGGCAGATCGGGGTTTTCTGCTGGCCAGTCTCCAGGGCTTCACCTGTATTCATTTTGATCAAGGCTTTCGCGAGTACCTTTTGCAGCGCGGGCTCCAGTTCGAAAGGGGTAGTGCCGTCCTCCAGATATTGAGTGTGAGGCACTGTCAGTTGATAGCCGTAGCGAACGGTCAGTGTGGGCACTTTGTGATTGATCTTCAGGGGATTGAGAAGAAAGACCTGGTCAACGCCGTAGCTACCGTTTCGATAGGCGAAGTACATTTTTCCGCGAACCTTGATCCAGCTCACGGATTGGTTGGCGCCGCGGTCATTGGTATGGAAAAGTGAGCCGGATTCATGGGCTGGCCCCGATGTTGTGCTGATGAACCGACCTTCACTGCGACGGTAGGTTTCTGTGTAACTGAACATCCCGGTGCCGCCGGAATAGGTTTCAACGATGAGGTCACGCTGTCCGTCGCCATCCATATCCATCAGCGTGTATGTGGTCTGCCCGGATTCAGCGGCGCCGCCGATGTTGGATGCTTGCAGTGCCTTCCACTCGTCCCCCGTGACATCTTGGGGAATGGTCTTGGGAAAGAGGGATTGCTCATCTTCACCCGAGTCGCCAGAGAATGACGTTGCGCCGCTGTCGAACGCCATAGAGTCGAGTGCCCGCTCCAACGCAAACTCCGGGTTGTCCTTGCTCAGGTCCTGGATGCGTTGTTGCAAATCCTCCATCACTTGTTTATCGACGTCGTCGGGTTGGTAGGCAACGGCGTCGACCCATTGCGCGTGCAATGCCTGCAAGCGTTCGCGATAGTGTTGTTCCAGGCAGGCGACGTCTTCGACGCACTCATTGCGCACTTTCAACCACTGACGCTGGGATCTCTTCAGTTCAACTTGCGCCTGCGAAGCGGCGTTCATTAGCGTTCGATAGGCCGAACCCATTTGCGTATCCAGCTCATACAGCTCTTTGTTCGCGCAAATTGTATTTTCGACAGCGTTTGCCGCTTTTGTGCAGTCCATTCCGGTCGCCAGTGCATGCTGGAAAAACAGCAGCGCGCAGGCAGACACGATGTAGCGTCCTTTGATGTACACGATGAAATCCTTTTCCAGGGAGGTGCACATTAAACTATGAGACGCAGCCCAAAGGTTCATCTAACGTGTTGCACCCACCGGTTGAATCCACAAGCAGCTGGCCAGTCTGCAAAAGCAGGCTCTGCGGTCGGACTCGACCAGCAGGGGTGGCGGTTCCATGCCGCGTGAGCGAAGGAGTTGAGTAGCCCGATAATGGTTCCGGGGACACCACTATCATTAACTGCTCAACTCCAGCCCAATACCTCAAACCGTCAGCGTATGGTCAGACTCCCCAAACAAGGTACGCACAAGATCGGTACCATTCGTGCCAGTGTTGGCAAGGACCGCCACATCGGCGAAGTTCGTACCATTAGCTGCGCCATCGGTATCCACCTTCACGGTGATGTCGCTGCCTGATTGCGCCAGTTGGACGAAGTCGGACACTTGACTGCTGCCGCTGACGAAGTTGGCTTTGAGCAGGGCAGAGAGGTCGAGCGCGTCACCTTCGGCGAAGTTGTAGTCGAGGATGGTGTCCCCGCCTTCAGCCACGTTGAGGTAGGCGAACACGTCGGCTCCCGCGCCACCGCTGAGCGTGTCCTCCCCGCCACGACCCACGATGATGTCGTTGCCATCGCCGCCACTGAGCGTGTCCGCAAGCATGCTGCCCACCAGTGTGCCGCTGGACTCGCCGCTGTAATTGACCTGGGTGCCGGCCTCGCCGCCGTCGGTGGCATGGAAGTCGTCCACCGAGTAGTGCCCCAGCAGATTCACCTCGGCCCGATGCACGCCGTCGTCCACCGTCAGCTGGCCACCACTGCCGTAGGCGTTGGCGCTGTAGCTGAGCTGAGTATTGGCGCCGAAGGCTATATTGCCGAACGTCAGCATGTCATCGCTCTCCAGGCCGAGGATGCCGACCAGCGAGCCCGCCGCTTCGGCCTGGGCGATCACCAGCGTGCCCGCACCTTCGCCGTGGAAGGCGACGGATGTGTGGGCGGCGCCGGCGAAGCTCAAGGTCGCATTGCCATCGATGGTGGCACTGCCGTCGCCGGTAACATCGGCCAGCAGGCTCATATCACCGCCATTGGCCCACAGATGGCCGGTGTTTTCGACCGTACTGGCAACCGTCATTCCGCCTGCGCCCGTGGATTCCAGCACTCCGCTGTTGGTGATGGTGTGAGTGCCGGTGTCGAGCACCAGGCTGTTCAGTCCGCTGGCCAGGATCAGCCCCGCATTGACCAATACCATCTGCCCGGCGCCCAACTGGCCGGCACCGGAAATGCGGTTGTCGACGTTGGTCAGGACGGTGTCGGCGCTGCCGCCGAAAACCACGTTTTGCGCATTGTCGGATAGCAGCACCTGGCCGCCGCCGGTCAAGGTCGCGCCACGGAACAGAATCTCGAGATTGGTCGCGCTGCCGGTGGAGCCGAGTTCGATGGTGCCGCTGTTATGGATGCTGCCACCGAACGGCATGATCGCGCCGTCGGCAATGGTGAGGGTACCGGTATTGGTCATGACCGGGTCCACATCGAACTGGAAGTTCGCTTCGCTCAAGTTCGCCGCATCGACACCTTTCAGGGTGACCGACTGGCCGGAGCCTATGGTGACCAGCGCATTGCCGTTGGCGTCGTTAGCGATACTCAAGTCAGTAAAGCCGGTGACGCCCGTGAAGCCGATCAAGTCGATCTTGTCTGCCGCTGCATCGAAGCTGTGGATGACGTTGTTGCCGATCGGTTGGGCGAATACGAAAGTGTCGGCGCCGGACGAGCCAGTCAGGTTGTCGTCGGTAGACAAGGCGAAGATCGGTGAGCCTGAGGCGTAGGCTTCGATGTTGTCGGAAATGAAGGTATTGCCAATGCTGCCATCAGCATTGATCCAGGTCATGTTGATGGCGAGCACCAACGCACCGACGAAACTAGCCGGGGTCGTCACAGTCAGTGAGCCGGGATCGTAGGTCTGCACGGTCCAGGTACCGTCGCCATTGTTGGTTCCGGCGTTTAGAGACCAGCCTGAGGGCACGCCATTGATCGTAATGGCAACCTGAACGGCGAAGTCCAGGGATGGGGCGCTTAAGGCCAGGTTAATAGGTTCGCCAGCCACGCCTGCCGGGCTCAAACTGGCGATTTGCGCCGTACTGAAAGTTGTAGCAGTCGTTGCAAGTCCCTCTGCGTCAACCACGTTATTGCCGGCATTCAAGTTAAGCCCCAGAGTTTTCCCTCCATCACCGTTTGCGTTATTGCGTGAGTCATAACTCACCGTAACCGTATAGCTCGATCCGGCCCCAGAGACGCTTTGAATAAAAGGAACCCCTCCTGAAGTCGACATAGCTGTACCGAAAAGCGTGAAGTCAGTGGCATCAACCCCAGACACTGTTTCCGAAAAAGTCACGGTGAAAATGGCTGTACCTTCAGTCCCTGATTCACTGCTTAAACCCGTAATGGACGTCACTGTCGGTGCTGTTGAGTCGTTACTCACGGTTACCGCGATTGCCTGGTCGTCAAACAGCGTGCCGTCCGACGCCCGTACGATCACGTCATAGACGTTGTTCGTTCCCGAGTCAGTCGGCGCCTCAAAGTTGGGCGCAGAAACAAAGCTCAGCGCGCCGGTGCCTGAAACGATCGAGAACTTCGCGGCATCCGCTCCGCCGACGATGCTGTAGCTCAGGGTTTGTGCCGGAAGATCGGCATCGCTGGCCACCACCGTCGTGACCGTCGTGGTGTTCTCCGCCACGCTGACCGAAGCGGTCGCACCACCTCCGTTAGAGGTGATCGTCGGGGTGTTGTCATTGATGCCCGTTACGCTCACGGCGATCGTCTGGTCATCAAACAGCGTGCCGTCCGACGCCCGTACGATCACGTCATAGACGTTGTTGGTTCCCGAGTCAGTCGGCGCCTCAAAGTTGGGCGCAGAAACAAAGCTCAGCGCGCCGGTGCCTGAAACGATCGAGAACTTCGCGGCATCCGCTCCGCCGACGATGCTGTAGCTCAGGGTTTGTGCCGGAAGATCGGCATCGCTGGCCACCACCGTCGTGACCGTCGTGGTGTTCTCCGCCACGCTGACCGAAGCGGTCGCACCACCTCCGTTAGAGGTGATCGTCGGGGTATTGTCATTGACGCCCGTTACGCTCACGGCGATCGTCTGGTCATCAAACAGCGTACCGTCCGACGCCCGCACAATCACGTCATAGACGTTGTTCGTTCCCGAGTCAGTCGGCGCCTCAAAGTTGGGCGCAGAAACAAAGCTCAGCGCGCCGGTGCCTGAAACGATCGAGAACTTCGCGGCATCCGCTCCGCCGACGATGCTGTAGCTCAGGGTTTGTGCCGGAAGATCGGCATCGGTCGCTGCCACCGTCGTGACCACCGTGCTGTTCTCCGCCACGTTGACCGAAGCCGTTGCACCACCACCGTTGGAGGTGATCACCGGGGAGTTATCGTTGACTCCCGTCACGGTCACCGCGATCGCCTGGTCGTCAAACAACGTGCCGTCCGACGCCCGCACAATCACGTCATAGACATTGTTGGTTCCCGAATCAGTCGGCGCTTCAAAGTTGGGTGCAGAGACAAAGCTCAGCGCGCCGGTGCCTGAAACGATCGAGAACTTCGCGGCATCCGCTCCGCCGACGATGCTGTAGCTCAGGGTTTGTGCTGGAAGATCGGCATCGCTGGCCACCACCGTCGTGACCGTCGTGGTGTTCTCCGCCACGCTGACCGAAGCGGTCGCACCACCTCCGTTAGAGGTGATCGTCGGGGTATTGTCATTGACGCCCGTTACGCTCACGGCGATCGTCTGGTCATCAAACAGCGTGCCGTCCGACGCCCGTACGATCACGTCATAGACGTTGTTCGTTCCCGAGTCAGTCGGCGCCTCAAAGTTGGGCGCAGAAACAAAGCTCAGCGCGCCGGTGCCTGAAACGATCGAGAACTTCGCGGCATCCGCTCCGCCGACGATGCTGTAGCTCAGGGTTTGTGCTGGAAGATCGGCATCGCTGGCCACCACCGTCGTGACCGTCGTGGTGTTCTCCGCCACGCTGACCGAAGCGGTCGCACCACCTCCGTTGGAGGTGATCGTCGGGGAGTCGTTGCTGCCGTTGATGGTCACCGTCACCGCGGTCGCGGTGCCGTCGGCACTGAGTACCGTGAAGGTATCGGTCAGGTTGTCGCCGACATTCAGTGTGTCGAAGGCTGAGTTGGCGGTATAGCTCCAGTTACCCGCGGTATTGATAGCGAAGGTTCCGTTGGCGCCGGCGGTACCAGATTGGGCCTGGAAGGTTTCCGGGCTGTCGATGTCGCTGATGGTGAGGGTGCCAGCTGTGGTCAGCGGGGCATTGGTTTCGGTCAGCGTGACGCTGGCCGAGGACAGCACGGCGGCGTCGTTACTGCCGTTGATAGTGACCGTCACCGCGGTCGCGGTGCCGTCGGCACTGAGTACCGTGAAGGTATCGGTCAGGCTGTCGCCGACATTCAGTGTGTCGAAGGCTGAGTTGGCGGTATAGCTCCAGTTACCCGCGGTATTGATAGCGAAGGTTCCGTTGGCGCCGGCGGTACCGGATTGGGCCTGGAAGGTTTCCGGGCTGTCGATGTCGCTAACGCTGAGACTGCCGCCGGTGGTGAGTGGGGCATTGGTTTCGGTCAGCGTGACGCTGGCCGAGGACAGCACGGCGGCGTCATTGCTGCCGGTGATGTGGACGGTGACCGAAGTGAGGGTGCCATCGGCGCTGCTCACCGCGAAGGTGTCGGTGTAGGTGCTGCCGGCGACAAACTCGTTGTGAGCGTTATCGGCGACGTAGCTCCAGGCACCGTCGGTGCCGATGGAGAACTGGCCGTAGCTGCCGGCGGTGTTGGACTGGGCAACGAAGGTCGCGGCGCTGTCGACGTCGCTGATGGTCAGCGTGCCGCTGGTGGTCAGCGAGGCATCGGTCTCTATGAGGTTGGCGCTGTCGGCGGACAACACCGCAGCGTCGTTGGTCCCAGTGATGTGGACGGTGACCGAAGTGAGGGTGCCATCGGCACTGCTCACCGCGAAGGTGTCGGTGTAGGTGCTGCCGGCGGCGAACTCGTTGTGGGCGGAGTCGGCGACATAGCTCCAGGCACCGTCGGTACCGATGGAGAACTGGCCGTAGCTGCCGGTGGTGCCAGACTGCGCGACGAAGGTTGCGGCGCTGTCGACATCGCTGATGGTCAGGGTGCCATTGGTGATCAGCGCGGCATCGGTTTCGGTCAGCGTGACGCTGGCCGAGGACAGCACGGCGGCATCGTTGCTGCCGAGGATCTGCACGGTGACCGAGGTGAGGGTGCCGTCGGCACTGCTCACCGCGAAGGTGTCGGTGTAGGTGGTGCCGGCAACGAACTCGTTGTGGGCGGAGTCGGCGACATAGCTCCAGGCACCGTCGGTGCCGATGGAGAACTGGCCGTAGCTGCCATCGGTGTTGGTCTGTGCGACGAAGGTCGCGGCGCTGTCGACATCGCTGATGGTCAGGCTGCCGCTGGTGGAGATGTCGACGGCGGCATCGGTCTCGGTCAGCGTGACGCTGGCTGAGGACAACACGGCGGCATCGTTGCTGCCGAGGATCTGCACGGTGACCGAAGTGAGGGTGCCATCGGCGCTGCTCACCGCGAAGGTGTCGGTGTAGGTGGTGCCAGCGACGAACTCGTTGTGAGCACTATCGGCGACATAGCTCCAGGCACCGTCAGTGCCGATGGAGAACTGGCCATAACTGCCGACGGTGTTGGACTGGGTGACGAAGGTCGCGGCGCTGTCGACATCGCTGATGGTCAGCGTGCCGTTGGTGGTCAGTGCGGCATCGGTCTCGGTCAGGTTGGCGATATCAGCGGACAGTACCGCAGCATCGTTGCTGCCGAGGATGTGGACGGTGACTGAAGTGAGGGTGCCGTCGGCGCTGCTCACCGCGAAGGTGTCGGTGTAGGTGCTGCCGGCGACGAACTCGTTGTGGGCGGAGTCGGCGACATAGCTCCAGGCACCGTCGGTGCCGATGGAGAACTGGCCGTAGCTGCCGGTGGTGTTGGTCTGCGCGACGAAGGTCGCGGCGCTGTCGATGTCGCTGATGGTCAGGCTGCCGCTGGTGGAGATGTCGACGGCGGCATCGGTTTCGGTCAGCGTGACACTGGCCGAGGACAGCACCGCGGCATCGTTGCTGCCGAGGATCTGCACGGTGACCGAAGTGAGGGTGCCATCGGCGCTGCTCACCGCGAAGGTGTCGGTGTAGGTGCTGCCGGCAACGAACTCGTTGTGGGCGGAGTCGGCGACATAGCTCCAGGCACCGTCGGTGCCGATGGAGAACTGGCCGTAGCTGCCATCGGTGTTGGTCTGTGCGACGAAGGTCGCGGCGCTGTCGACATCGCTGATGGTCAGGCTGCCGCTGGTGGAGATGTCGACGGCGGCATCGGTCTCGGTCAGCGTGACGCTGGTCGAGGACAGCACGGCGGCATCGTTACTGCCGAGGATCTGCACGGTGACCGAAGTGAGGGTGCCATCGGCGCTGCTCACCGCGAAGGTGTCGGTGTAAGTGGTGCCGGCAACGAACTCGTTGTGGGCGGAGTCGGCGACGTAGCTCCAGGCACCGTCGGTGCCGATGGAGAACTGGCCGTAGCTGCCGGCGGTGTTGGACTGGGCAACGAAGGTCGCGGCGCTGTCGACGTCGCTGATGGTCAGCGTGCCGCTGGTGGTCAGCGAGGCATCGGTCTCTATGAGGTTGGCGCTGTCGGCGGACAACACCGCAGCGTCGTTGGTCCCAGTGATGTGGACGGTGACCGAAGTGAGGGTGCCATCGGCACTGCTCACCGCGAAGGTGTCGGTGTAGGTGCTGCCGGCGGCGAACTCGTTGTGGGCGGAGTCGGCGACATAGCTCCAGGCACCGTCGGTACCGATGGAGAACTGGCCGTAGCTGCCGGTGGTGTTGGACTGCGCAACGAAGGTCGCGGCGCTGTCGACATCGCTGATGGTAAGGCTGCCGTTGGTGGTCAGTGGGGCATCGGTCTCGGTCAGCGTGACGCTGGCCGAGGACAGCACCGCGGCGTCGTTGCTGCCGAGGATCTGCACGGTGACCGAGGTGAGGGTGCCGTCGGCACTGCTCACCGCGAAGGTGTCGGTGTAAGTGGTGCCGGCAACGAACTCGTTGTGGGCGGAGTCGGCGACGTAGCTCCAGGCACCGTCGGTGCCGATGGAGAACTGGCCATAGCTGCCGGTGGTGTTGGACTGTGCCTGGAAGCTTTCCGGGCTGTCGACGTCGCTGATGGTCAGGTTGCCGTTGGTGGTCAGTGGGGCATCGGTTTCGGTGAGAGTGACGCTGGCCGAGGACAGTAGGGCGGCATCATTGCTGCCGGTGATGGTGACCGTCACTGCGGTCGCGGTGCCATCGGCGCTGCTCACGGTGAAGGTGTCGGTGTAGGTGGTGCCAGCAACGAACTCGTTGTGGGCGGAGTCGGCGACATAGCTCCAGGCACCGTCGGTACCGATGGAGAACTGGCCGTAGCTGCCGGTGGTGTTGGACTGTGCCTGGAAGCTTTCCGGGCTGTCGACGTCGCTGATGGTCAGGTTGCCGTTGGTGGTCAGTGCGGCATCGGTTTCGGTCAGCGTGATGCTGGCTGAGGACAGAACGGCGGCGTCGTTAGTGCCGGTAATATGGACGGTGACCGAAGTGAGGGTGCCGTCGGCACTGCTTACCGCGAAGGTGTCGGTGTAGGTGGTGCCAGCGACGAACTCGTTGTGAGCACTATCGGCGACATAGCTCCAGGCACCGTCAGTGCCGATGGAGAACTGGCCATAACTGCCGACGGTGTTGGACTGGGTGACGAAGGTCGCGGCGCTGTCGACATCGCTGATGGTCAGCGTGCCGTTGGTGGTCAGTGCGGCATCGGTCTCGGTCAGGTTGGCGATATCAGCGGACAGTACCGCAGCATCGTTGCTGCCGAGGATGTGGACGGTGACTGAAGTGAGGGTGCCGTCGGCGCTGCTCACCGCGAAGGTGTCGGTGTAGGTGCTGCCGGCGACAAACTCGTTGTGAGCGTTATCGGCGACGTAGCTCCAGGCACCGTCGGTGCCGATGGAGAACTGGCCGTAGCTGCCGGCGGTGTTGGACTGGGCAACGAAGGTCGCGGCGCTGTCGACGTCGCTGATGGTCAGCGTGCCGCTGGTGGTCAGCGAGGCATCGGTCTCTATGAGGTTGGCGCTGTCGGCGGACAACACCGCAGCGTCGTTGGTCCCAGTGATGTGGACGGTGACCGAAGTGAGGGTGCCATCGGCACTGCTCACCGCGAAGGTGTCGGTGTAGGTGCTGCCGGCGGCGAACTCGTTGTGGGCGGAGTCGGCGACATAGCTCCAGGCACCGTCGGTACCGATGGAGAACTGGCCGTAGCTGCCGGTGGTGTTGGACTGGGCGACGAAGGTCGCGGCGCTGTCGACGTCGCTGATGGTCAGCGTGCCGTTGGTGGTCAGTGGGGCATCGGTTTCGGTCAGCGTGACGCTGGCCGAGGACAGCACGGCGGCATCGTTGCTGCCGAGGATATGCACGGTAACCGAAGTGAGGGTGCCATCGGCACTGCTCACCGCGAAGGTATCGGTGTAGGTGTTGCCGGCGACGAACTCGTTGTGGGAGGAGTCGGCGACATAGCTCCAGGCACCATCAGTGCCGATGGAGAACTGGCCATAACTGCCGACGGTGTTGGACTGGGTGACGTAGGTCGCGGCGCTGTCGACATCGCTGATGGTCAGCGTGCCGTTGGTGGTCAGTGCGGCATCGGTCTCGGTCAGGTTGGCGATATCAGCGGATAGCACCGCGGCATCGTTGCTGCCGAGGATCTGCACGGTGACCGAGGTGAGGGTGCCATCGGCACTGCTCACCGCGAAGGTGTCGGTGTAGGTGGTGCCGGCGACGAACTCGTTGTGGGCGCTATCGGCAATATAGCTCCAGGCACCGTCGATGCCGATGGAGAACTGGCCATAGCTGCCGGTGGTGTTGGATTGGGTGACGAAGGTCGCGGCGCTGTCGATGTCGCTGATGGTCAAGGTGCCGCTGGTGGTCAGTGGGGCATCGGTCTCGGTCAGGTTGGCGATATCAGCGGATAGCACGGCGGCATCGTTGCTGCCGAGGATCTGCACGGTGACCGAGGTGAGGGTGCCATCGGCGCTGCTCACTGAGAAAGTGTCGGTGTAGGTGGTGCCGGCGACGAACTCGTTGTGGGCGCTATCGGCGACATAGCTCCAGGCACCATTGGTGCCGATGGAGAACTGGCCATAGCTGCCGGTGGTGCCAGACTGCGCGACGAAGGTTGCGGCGCTGTCGACATCGCTGATGGTCAGGGTGCCATTGGTGATCAGCGCGGCATCGGTTTCGGTCAGCGTGACGCTGGCCGAGGACAGCACGGCGGCATCGTTGCTGCCGAGGATCTGCACGGTGACCGAGGTGAGGGTGCCGTCGGCACTGCTCACCGCGAAGGTGTCGGTGTAGGTGGTGCCGGCAACGAACTCGTTGTGGGCGGAGTCGGCGACATAGCTCCAGGCACCGTCGGTGCCGATGGAGAACTGGCCGTAGCTGCCGGTGGTGTTGGACTGCGCCTGGAAGCTTTCCGGGCTGTCGACGTCGCTGATGGTCAGCGTGCCGTTGGTGCTCAGTGGGGCATCGGTCTCGGTCAGCGTGACGCTGGCTGAGGACAACACGGCGGCATCGTTGCTGCCGAGGATCTGCACGGTGACCGAGGTGAGGGTACCGTCGGCACTGCTCACCGCGAAGGTATCGGTGTAGGTGCTGCCGGCAACGAACTCGTTGTGGGCGGAGTCGGCGACATAGCTCCAGGCACCGTCGGTGCCGATGGAGAACTGGCCGTAGCTGCCATCGGTGTTGGTCTGTGCGACGAAGGTCGCGGCGCTGTCGACATCGCTGATGGTCAGGCTGCCGCTGGTGGAGATGTCGACGGCGGCATCGGTCTCGGTCAGCGTGACGCTGGTCGAGGACAGCACGGCGGCATCGTTACTGCCGAGGATCTGCACGGTGACCGAAGTGAGGGTGCCGTCGGCACTGCTCACCGCGAAGGTGTCGGTGTAGGTGCTGCCGGCAACGAACTCGTTGTGGGCGCTATCGGCGACATAGCTCCAGGCACCATCGGTGCCGATGGAGAACTGACCGTAGCTGCCGGTGGTGCCAGACTGCGCGACGAAAGTCGCGGCACTGTCGACATCGCTGATGGTCAGGGTGCCATTGGTGATCAGCGCGGCATCGGTTTCGGTCAGGTTGGCGATGTCGGCGGACAGCACCGCGGCATCATTGCTGCCGGTGATGGTGACCGTCACTGCGGTCGCGGTGCCATCGGCACTGCTCACCGCGAAGGTATCGGTGTAGGTGCTGCCGGCGGCGAACTCGTTGTGGGCGGAGTCGGCGACATAGCTCCAGGCACCGTCGGTGCCGATGGAGAACTGGCCGTAGCTGCCGGTGGTGTTGGACTGCGCCTGGAAGCTTTCCGGGCTGTCGACGTCGCTGATGGTCAGCGTGCCGTTGGTGCTCAGTGGGGCATCGGTTTCGGTCAGGTTGGCGATGTCGGCGGACAGCACCGCGGCATCATTGGTCCCAAGGATCTGCACGGTGACCGAGGTGAGGGTGCCATCGGCACTGCTCACCGCGAAGGTGTCGGTGTAGGTGCTGCCGGCAACGAACTCGTTGTGGGCGCTATCGGCGACATAGCTCCAGGCACCATTGGTGCCGATGGAGAACTGGCCGTAGCTGCCGACGGTGTTGGACTGCGCAACGAAGGTCGCGGCGCTGTCGACATCGCTGATGGTGAGGCTGCCGCTGGTGGAGATGTCGACGGCGGCATCGGTTTCGGTCAGGTTGGCGATGTCGGCGGACAGCACCGCGGCATCATTGGTCCCAAGGATCTGCACGGTGACCGAGGTGAGGGTACCGTCGGCACTGCTCACCGCGAAGGTATCGGTGTAGGTGCTGCCGGCAACGAACTCGTTGTGGGCGGAGTCGGCGACATAGCTCCAGGCACCGTCGGTGCCGATGGAGAACTGGCCGTAGCTGCCATCGGTGTTGGTCTGTGCGACGAAGGTCGCGGCGCTGTCGACATCGCTGATGGTCAGGCTGCCGCTGGTGGAGATGTCGACGGCGGCATCGGTCTCGGTCAGCGTGACGCTGGTCGAGGACAGCACGGCGGCATCGTTACTGCCGAGGATCTGCACGGTGACCGAAGTGAGGGTGCCGTCGGCACTGCTCACCGCGAAGGTGTCGGTGTAGGTGCTGCCGGCAACGAACTCGTTGTGGGCGCTATCGGCGACATAGCTCCAGGCACCATCGGTGCCGATGGAGAACTGACCGTAGCTGCCGGTGGTGCCAGACTGCGCGACGAAAGTCGCGGCACTGTCGACATCGCTGATGGTCAGGGTGCCATTGGTGATCAGCGCGGCATCGGTTTCGGTCAGGTTGGCGATGTCGGCGGACAGCACCGCGGCATCATTGCTGCCGGTGATGGTGACCGTCACTGCGGTCGCGGTGCCATCGGCACTGCTCACCGCGAAGGTATCGGTGTAGGTGCTGCCGGCGGCGAACTCGTTGTGGGCGGAGTCGGCGACATAGCTCCAGGCACCGTCAGTGCCGATGGAGAACTGGCCATAGCTGCCGGTGGTGTTGGACTGCGCGACGAAAGTCGCGGCACTGTCGACATCGCTGATGGTCAGGTTGCCGCTGGTGGAGATGTCGACGGCGGCATCGGTCTCGGTCAGGTTGGCGATGTCGGCGGACAGCACCGCGGCATCATTGGTCCCAAGGATCTGCACGGTGACCGAGGTGAGGGTGCCATCGGCACTGCTCACCGCGAAGGTGTCGGTGTAGGTGCTGCCGGCAACGAACTCGTTGTGGGCGCTATCGGCGACATAGCTCCAGGCACCATTGGTGCCGATGGAGAACTGGCCGTAGCTGCCATCGGTGTTGGTCTGTGCGACGAAGGTCGCGGCGCTGTCGACATCGCTGATGGTCAGGCTGCCGCTGGTGGAGATGTCGACGGCGGCATCGGTCTCGGTCAGCGTGACGCTGGTCGAGGACAGCACGGCGGCATCGTTACTGCCGAGGATCTGCACGGTGACCGAAGTGAGGGTGCCGTCGGCACTGCTCACCGCGAAGGTGTCGGTGTAGGTGCTGCCGGCAACGAACTCGTTGTGGGCGCTATCGGCGACATAGCTCCAGGCACCATCGGTGCCGATGGAGAACTGACCGTAGCTGCCGGTGGTGCCAGACTGCGCGACGAAAGTCGCGGCACTGTCGACATCGCTGATGGTCAGGGTGCCATTGGTGATCAGCGCGGCATCGGTTTCGGTCAGGTTGGCGATGTCGGCGGACAGCACCGCGGCATCATTGCTGCCGGTGATGGTGACCGTCACTGCGGTCGCGGTGCCATCGGCACTGCTCACCGCGAAGGTATCGGTGTAGGTGCTGCCGGCGGCGAACTCGTTGTGGGCGGAGTCGGCGACATAGCTCCAGGCACCGTCAGTGCCGATGGAGAACTGGCCATAGCTGCCGGTGGTGTTGGACTGCGCGACGAAAGTCGCGGCACTGTCGACATCGCTGATGGTCAGGTTGCCGCTGGTGGAGATGTCGACGGCGGCATCGGTCTCGGTCAGGTTGGCGATGTCGGCGGACAGCACCGCGGCATCATTGGTCCCAAGGATCTGCACGGTGACCGAGGTGAGGGTGCCATCGGCACTGCTCACCGCGAAGGTGTCGGTGTAGGTGCTGCCGGCAACGAACTCGTTGTGGGCGCTATCGGCGACATAGCTCCAGGCACCATTGGTGCCGATGGAGAACTGGCCGTAGCTGCCGACGGTGTTGGACTGCGCAACGAAGGTCGCGGCGCTGTCGACATCGCTGATGGTGAGGCTGCCGCTGGTGGAGATGTCGACGGCGGCATCGGTTTCGGTCAGGTTGGCGATGTCGGCGGACAGCACCGCGGCATCATTGGTCCCAAGGATCTGCACGGTGACCGAGGTGAGGGTACCGTCGGCACTGCTCACCGCGAAGGTATCGGTGTAGGTGCTGCCGGCAACGAACTCGTTGTGGGCGGAGTCGGCGACATAGCTCCAGGCACCGTCGGTGCCGATGGAGAACTGGCCGTAGCTGCCATCGGTGTTGGTCTGTGCGACGAAGGTCGCGGCGCTGTCGACATCGCTGATGGTCAGGCTGCCGCTGGTGGAGATGTCGACGGCGGCATCGGTCTCGGTCAGCGTGACGCTGGTCGAGGACAGCACGGCGGCATCGTTACTGCCGAGGATCTGCACGGTGACCGAAGTGAGGGTGCCGTCGGCACTGCTCACCGCGAAGGTGTCGGTGTAGGTGCTGCCGGCAACGAACTCGTTGTGGGCGCTATCGGCGACATAGCTCCAGGCACCATCGGTGCCGATGGAGAACTGACCGTAGCTGCCGGTGGTGCCAGACTGCGCGACGAAAGTCGCGGCACTGTCGACATCGCTGATGGTCAGGGTGCCATTGGTGATCAGCGCGGCATCGGTTTCGGTCAGGTTGGCGATGTCGGCGGACAGCACCGCGGCATCATTGCTGCCGGTGATGGTGACCGTCACTGCGGTCGCGGTGCCATCGGCACTGCTCACCGCGAAGGTATCGGTGTAGGTGCTGCCGGCGGCGAACTCGTTGTGGGCGGAGTCGGCGACATAGCTCCAGGCACCGTCAGTGCCGATGGAGAACTGGCCATAGCTGCCGGTGGTGTTGGACTGCGCGACGAAAGTCGCGGCACTGTCGACATCGCTGATGGTCAGGTTGCCGCTGGTGGAGATGTCGACGGCGGCATCGGTCTCGGTCAGGTTGGCGATGTCGGCGGACAGCACCGCGGCATCATTGGTCCCAAGGATCTGCACGGTGACCGAGGTGAGGGTGCCATCGGCACTGCTCACCGCGAAGGTGTCGGTGTAGGTGCTGCCGGCAACGAACTCGTTGTGGGCGCTATCGGCGACATAGCTCCAGGCACCATTGGTGCCGATGGAGAACTGGCCGTAGCTGCCGACGGTGTTGGACTGCGCAACGAAGGTCGCGGCGCTGTCGACATCGCTGATGGTGAGGCTGCCGCTGGTGGAGATGTCGACGGCGGCATCGGTTTCGGTCAGGTTGGCGATGTCGGCGGACAGCACGGCGGCATCGTTGCTGCCGAGGATCTGCACGGTGACCGAGGTGAGGGTGCCGTCGGCGCTGCTCACCGCGAAGGTGTCGGTGTAGGTGCTGCCGGCGACGAACTCGTTGTGGGCGCTATCGGCGACATAGCTCCAGGCACCATCGGTGCCGATGGAGAACTGACCGTAGCTGCCGGCGGTGTTGGACTGCGCAACGAAGGTCGCGGCGCTGTCGACATCGCTGATGGTGAGGCTGCCGCTGGTGGAGATGTCGACGGCGGCATCGGTTTCGGTCAGGTTGGCGATGTCGGCGGACAGCACGGCAGCGTCGTTACTGCCGAGGATCTGCACGGTGACCGAGGTGAGGGTGCCGTCGGCACTGCTCACCGCGAAGGTGTCGGTGTAGGTGCTGCCGGCGGCGAACTCGTTGTGGGCGGAGTCGGCGACATAGCTCCAGGCACCGTCGGTACCGATGGAGAACTGGCCGTAGCTGCCGGTGGTGTTGGACTGCGCAACGAAGGTCGCGGCGCTGTCGACATCGCTGATGGTAAGGCTGCCGTTGGTGCTCAGTGGGGCATCGGTCTCGGTCAGCGTGACGCTGGCCGAGGACAGCACGGCGGCATCGTTGCTGCCGAGGATCTGCACGGTAACCGAAGTGAGGGTGCCATCGGCACTGCTCACCGCGAAGGTATCGGTGTAGGTGTTGCCGGCGACGAACTCGTTGTGGGAGGAGTCGGCGACATAGCTCCAGGCACCATCGGTGCCGAGGGAGAACTGGCCGTAGCTGCCGGTGGTGTTGGACTGGGCGACGAAGGTCGCGGCGCTGTCGACGTCGCTGATGGTCAGCGTGCCGTTGGTGGTCAGTGGGGCATCGGTTTCGGTCAGCGTGACGCTGGCCGAGGACAGCACGGCGGCATCGTTGCTGCCGAGGATCTGCACGGTGACCGAGGTGAGGGTGCCATCGGCACTGCTCACCGCGAAGGTATCGGTGTAGGTGCTGCCGGCGACGAACTCGTTGTGGGAGGAGTCGGCGACATAGCTCCAGGCACCATCAGTGCCGATGGAGAACTGGCCATAACTGCCGACGGTGTTGGACTGGGTGACGTAGGTCGCGGCGCTGTCGATGTCGCTGATGGTCAGGGTGCCGTTGGTGATCAGCGCGGCATCGGTTTCGGTCAGGTTGGCAATATCGGCGGACAGCACGGCGGCGTCGTTACTGCCGGTGATGTGCACGGTGACCGAGGTGAGGGTGCCGTCGGCGCTGCTCACTGAGAAAGTGTCGGTGTAGGTGCTGCCAGCGGCGAACTCGTTGTGGGCAGAGTCGGCGACATAGCTCCAGGCACCGTCAGTGCCGATGGAGAACTGGCCGTAGCTGCCGGCGGTGTTGGACTGCGCGACGAAGGTCGCGGCACTGTCGACATCGCTGATGGTCAGGTTGCCGCTGGTGGAGATGTCGACGGCGGCATCGGTCTCGGTCAGGTTGGCGATGTCGGCGGACAGCACGGCAGCGTCGTTACTGCCGAGGATCTGCACGGTGACCGAGGTGAGGGTGCCGTCGGCACTGCTCACCGCGAAGGTGTCGGTGTAAGTGCTGCCAGCAACGAACTCGTTGTGGGCGCTATCGGCGACATAACTCCAGGCCCCGTTGGTGCCGATGGAGAACTGGCCGTAGCTGCCGACGGTGTTGGACTGGGCGACGAAGGTCGCGGCGCTGTCGACATCGCTGATGGTCAGGCTGCCGCTGGTGGAGATGTCGACGGCGGCATCGGTTTCGGTCAGCGTGACGCTGGCCGAGGACAGTAGGGCGGCATCGTTGCTGCCGAGGATCTGCACGGTGACCGAGGTGAGGGTGCCATCGGCGCTGCTTACCGCGAAGGTGTCGGTGTAGGTGCTGCCGGCGACGAACTCGTTGTGGGCGCTATCGGCGACATAGCTCCAGGCACCATCGGTGCCGATGGAGAACTGACCGTAGCTGCCGGCGGTGCCAGACTGCGCGACGAAAGTCGCGGCACTGTCGACATCGCTGATGGTGAGGCTGCCGCTGGTGGAGATGTCGACGGCGGCATCGGTCTCGGTCAGCGTGACGCTGGCCGAGGACAACACGGCGGCATCGTTGCTGCCGAGGATCTGCACGGTGACCGAGGTGAGGGTGCCATCGGCGCTGCTCACTGAGAAAGTGTCGGTGTAGGTGGTGCCAGCGGCGAACTCGTTGTGAGCAGAGTCGGCGACATAGCTCCAGGCACCGTCGGTGCCGATGGAGAACTGGCCATAACTGCCGACGGTGTTGGACTGGGTGACGAAGGTCGCGGCGCTGTCGACATCGCTGATGGTCAAGGTGCCGTTGGTGGTCAGCGGGGCATCGGTTTCGGTCAGGTTGGCAATGTCGGCGGACAGTACGGCGGCATCATTGCTGCCGGTGATGGTGACCGTCACTGCGGTCGCGGTGCCATCGGCACTGCTCACCGCGAAGGTGTCGGTGTAAGTGGTGCCAGCAACGAACTCGTTGTGGGCGCTATCGGCGACATAGCTCCAGGCACCGTCAGTGCCGATGGAGAACTGGCCGTAGCTGCCATCGGTGTTGGTCTGGGCGACGAAGGTCGCGGCGCTGTCGACATCGCTGATGGTGAGGCTGCCGCTGGTGGAGATGTCGACGGCGGCATCGGTTTCGGTCAGGTTGGCGATGTCGGCGGACAGCACGGCAGCGTCGTTACTGCCGAGGATCTGCACGGTGACCGAGGTGAGGGTGCCGTCGGCACTGCTCACCGCGAAGGTGTCGGTGTAAGTGCTGCCAGCAACGAACTCGTTGTGGGCGCTATCGGCGACATAACTCCAGGCCCCGTTGGTGCCGAGGGAGAACTGGCCGTAGCTGCCGACGGTGTTGGACTGCGCGACGAAGATCGCGGCGCTGTCGACATCGCTGATGGTCAGGGTGCCATTGGTGATCAGCGCGGCATCGGTTTCGGTCAGGTTGGCGATGTCGGCGGACAGCACCGCGGCATCATTGCTGCCGGTGATGGTGACCGTCACTGCGGTCGCGGTGCCATCGGCACTGCTCACCGCGAAGGTATCGGTGTAGGTGCTGCCAGCGGCGAACTCGTTGTGGGCGGAGTCGGCGACATAGCTCCAGGCACCGTCAGTGCCGATGGAGAACTGGCCGTAGCTGCCGGTGGTGCCAGACTGCGCGACGAAGGTCGCGGCGCTGTCGACGTCGCTGATGGTCAGGTTGCCGCTGGTGGAGATGTCGGCGGCGGCATCGGTCTCGGTCAGGTTGGCAATGTCGGCGGACAGTACGGCGGCATCGTTGCTGCCGGTGATGGTGACCGTCACTGCGGTCGCGGTGCCGTCGGCACTGCTCACCGCGAAGGTATCGGTGTAGGTGCTGCCGGCGACGAACTCGTTGTGGGCGTTATCGGCGACATAGCTCCAGGCACCATTGGTGCCGAGGGAGAACTGGCCATAACTGCCGGCGGTGTTGGTCTGGGCGACGAAGGTCGCGGCGCTGTCGACATCGCTGATGGTCAGGGTGCCGTTGGTGGTCAGTGCGGCATCGATTTCGGTCAGCGTGACGCTGGCCGAAGACAGCACGGCGGCGTCGTTAGTGCCGCTGACGGTGACGGTGACCAGTTGGGTGTCCAAGCCGCCGAGGCCATCGCTGACCTGCACGCTGAACACTTCATTATGACTTTCGCCCGCCTTCAATGACTGCACGGCACTGGCGACGCCATCGATGCCATTGGCCAGGGTATACGTCCACTTGCCAGTGCTGTCGACGGCGATCGAGCCGTAGGTTCCCGAAGCCGAGCCATTGATGCTCCAAGTGGCGGTGGCCGCGTGGTCGATGTCGGCCGAACTGAACTGGCCGCTGACGCTGAGGGTGGTGTCTTCCTGCACTGCGCCGGCGTCATTGCCGGTCGCAAAGCTGAGCACCGGCGCATCGTTAGTGCCGCTGACGGTGACGGTCACCAGTTGGGTGTCCACGCCACCGAGGCCATCGCTGACCTGCACGCTGAACACTTCATCATGAGTCTCGCCCGCCTTCAACGACTGCACGGCACTGGCGACACCGTCGGTGCCATTGGCCAGGGTGTACGTCCACTGGCCAGTGCTGTCCACGGCGATCGAGCCGTAGGTTCCCGTAGCCGAGCCATTGATGGTCCAGCTGGTCGTGGCCGCGTGATCGATGTCGGCTGAACTGAACTGGCCGCTGACGCTGAGGGTGCTGTCCTCCTGCACGGCACCGGTATCGTCGCCGGTCACGAAACTGAGCACCGGCGCATCGTTAGTGCCAGTGACGGTCACAGTCACCAGCTGAGTGTCCACACCGCCGAGGCCATCGCTGACCTGCACGCTGAACACCTCATCATGAGTCTCGCCAGCCTTCAATGACTGCACGGCACTGGCGACGCCATCGATGCCATTGGCCAGGGTGTAAGTCCACTTGCCAGTGCTGTCGACGGCGATCGAACCGTAGGTTCCCGAAGCCGAGCCATTGATGGTCCAAGTTGCGGTGGCCGCATGATCGATGTCGACCGAGCTGAACTGGCCGCTGACGCTGAGGGTGCTGTCTTCCTGCACGGCGCCGGCATCGTTACCCGTCGCGAAACTGAGCACTGGTGCGTCATTGGTGCCAGTGAGGGTGATGGTCACCGTCTGCGTCGCCGAAGCAGCATTAGCCGCGCCGCTGTTGTCGGTGGCAACCACCGTGTAAGAGAAGGTGACGGTTTCACCGGCACCGAGGAAGTCGAGGTTCTGGCTGGTGCTGTAGTCCCAGCTGTTCTGATCGACCGAGAAACCAGCCACCAGTGCCGAGGCCACGCCCGCATTGAGCGTGCCGCCGCTCCAGGCGATGTTGCCGTTGGAGGTGTGCGACACAGTCACCACGTCGATGTTGTCCACATCGGCAAAACTCAGTGCACCGCTGTCGCTCAGCGTGGCGGTGCCATTGCCTTCGTTCATTGCACCGCTGCTGTCGGCGATCGTCAGCGTCGGCCGGTCGTTGGTGCCGGTGATAGTAATGGTCACGGTCTGCACCGCGCCGTCGCCGATCGCCACGTTATAGGTCTGGGTGATGCTCTGGCCTTGACCCAGGAACTGCAGGGCGGCGTTGTTCACCGCGAAGTTCCAGCCCAGTGAACCGCTGCCCGTGCCGGTGCTGTCGCTCAGATTTGTGGTGAAGTTTCCCAGATAGCCGGAAGCGCCCGGCGTGACCGTGACGCTGTGGGTGTCGATCAGGTCGACGTCGGTGAAGGTGATGCTGCCGTTGGCGGCGTAGTCGCCGCTGTCTTCCTTGGCATCGCCGGCCTGCACGCCGCTGGTGATGTGCACCTGGTCGTTGGTGCCGGTGATAGTGATAGCTACATTCTTCGTGGTCGACGAGCCATGCCCGTCATTGATGGTGACCACATAGGTTTCGGTAACAGTCTGACCCTGGGCCAGGTACTGGGCTGCCGCATTATTCACGGTGTAAGTCCAGTTGACGGTGCCGTTGGCCGCATTGGCCGCTTCAGTCACAGAGGCAAGGGCGAAATTTCCCAGCGCTGTGGTGTTGCCGCCCGCAGCCACGAATGAGGCAGTATGCGTGTCGCTCAGATCTACATCGTTAAATGCGATCGTGCCTGTCGTGCTCAGCGAATCGGTCGAGCTTGGTGTCGTAGCCGCATCTTCGGTTACCGTGCCGGCCTGCACACCTATGCTCATCGTCACGCTGTCATTCGCACCTGCGAATTGCACCTGTGCAGTGGCCCAGCTAAGCGTGCCGTTGCCCAGGCGAATCGCATAAGTAAAGCTGTCCGTCAGGGACCCTCCGGCAGCAAGCGCCTGAAGTTGTGCCTTGAAAGCAGTCGACAAAGTGGCTGTGTCGTAGCCGACCTTGCCATCCGACGTAATCCAGATCTTTGCACCATTGAAACTGGTGTCAGCACTCGTCGCCTCGATTCTGCTCGTGTCCTGGATCAGCAGGTCGGCGGGAGCATAAACCTTGGTGTCGGTAGAAAGACTGGTCGCGTTATCCAGTGACCAGAGTGTCTTCGCGTTGCCACCGAGGTCATTGGACATGACGTCCAGGTACACGACTCCCAGCAGGTCTTCAGTGATGGCCGCGTTGCTTGTGCCAATGACACCTGTAGTGAAAATGTCGTCCTTAGCCTGCGGTGTATTGGAAAACGAAGTAACGGTGCCGCCGCTGGTAGTTGTGGTGGTAGCCATGTCTTTCTCCCGAAAATGCAATTTTTTTATTTTTGGAATCGCTAGGGACTGCTAACAGGACGAAGTCCTGTTCTTGCACCGCTCAGGTCGTTCAAGAGTGGTGCGAGGCGGCCGTCGGACATCGTCGGCCAGCTGACGGGACAAGCGCTGCCGGCAGAGGCGCGCGGGTATTGCGGGGGTGGAAAAACTCGCCGCACTCGAGGAGCGGATCGCAGGTCAGGTTGGGCGAACGTGGGCCCGAACCTGGGGCTGCATTACGCACGGCGCGCAGTAATCTGAGAGCTCCCATGTGGAAGGGACTCCTGAAGTAATGGCTGAATGAGGCCGTGTCTTGGGATAACCCTGACTCAGGAGTACGGCCTTTCCTGATATCAGTTTGATGTGTGTTTAGTTGTGGGCTCAGGCTTTGTAAAGGTGTTAACCGGATGAAACGGTGCCATGTGCCAATATTCCGACAAGTGGATGTTTTGGTGTCAATATTATGTCGATTTGTTTTTGGCGAAGGGGCCGAAGGCTCACAGCATTGGTGCGGCTCAAATGATCTGAAACCCTTATGCGGCATGGGCTGGCTGTGTTTTGTCGGTGCTGGGACACCCAAGAAATTTCAGCGTTCAGTGTTAAAAAGGCCCTGTCAGAGCCTGATGCAGGTCGGTTAAGGATAAATCGGACATGTAGGAGCCAGGCTTGCCGGCGAAGGCGCTCTTAAGGACGCCTTCGCCGGCAAGCCTGGCTCCTACGAAAAGCGGTTCACAGAGTGTTTGCTGTGGCAGGGAACCAAGCAATGCGACACAGAGGCGCGCAGTTCTGGTTATGGACCGACGCCCGGTTACCTCTCCACATCCATGAAGAAGTGCTCGGCGACGGAGTGCAGGTGGAAGTGCGGGCGCGTGTGAGTCATGAGGGGGGCACCCAGGTGTTCATCGGTGTTTACGATGGCCGTGGGATTTTGATGGGGGAGGAGTTTCACGACAGAGGCCGCGATGTACCTTGCTGCGCGGCATTGGAGTGGGGCGCTCAGCGAGCGAAATGCGCAATTGCACTCCTGCCGCTTCAAGGGAACGCGACTACTGGCCGATAACCCGAACAGTCGTTGTCATTTTTATTTCTGGCGGCCGGCAACTGTCATCACGGATTTTTGCGAAATTGCTTGATGGCCTATGGCCTCTCGCTATCATCTGCGCGCCAAAAAAGGCCGCGAAGCTGAGCTCGCCCGTGTAGTTGCCTTTGGGTTGTTCTTCTTAAATTGCCTGGAAATCTTCGATGCTGTCGTATCACCAAAAGAGTTTTCTGATCGTCGATGATTTCTCGGATTTCCGCAGTTCCGTCAGGTCCATGCTGCGGGAGTTGGGCGTCAAGGACGTCGACACCGCCGATACCGGTGAACAGGCGCTGCGCATGTGCTCGCAGAAGTCCTACGACTTCATCCTGCAGGATTTCCATCTGGGCGACGGCAAGAAGAACGGTCAGCAGGTGCTTGAAGACCTGATGATCGAGAAGCTGATCAGCCATGAAAGTGTGTTTGTCATGGTCACCGCCGAAACCAGCCAGGCCATGGTGCTCAGCGCACTGGAGCATGAGCCCGATGCTTACCTGACCAAGCCGTTCAACCGTTCCGGCCTGGCCCAGCGCCTGGAACGCCTGGAGCAGCGCAAGACCTTGCTCAAACCGATCCTGCAAGCCCTTGACCGAGGCAAGCCGGTTGAAGTGCTCAATGCCTGCATCGCCCTGTGCAAACAGGACATTCGTTATTCGCCGCTGTGCCTGCGTTACCGCGCCGATGCGTTGCGTGACATGAACCAGAACGAAGCGCTGGAGCGGCTCTATGACAGCATCATTGCTGATCGGCCTTTGCCATGGGCGTTTGCCGGGTTGGGCCAGTTGCTGTTCAAGCGTGGCCAGGTCAGCCAGGCCAAAGGCGTTTACGAGAAGGCCCTGAAAGTCTTCCCGATGATGCCGGCCCTCTACGACGGCATGGCTGATGTGCTGGTCTGCGAAGGCGACACGAAGACGGCGCAGAGAGTGTTGGAGGAGGCGATTCGCCTGTCGCCGCTGGCGGTGCGCCGACAAGCATTGCTGGGCAAGCTGGCAATGGCCAACGAAGATTTCGACACCGCCTCCAGAGCCTATCGTCAGGCCGTGGCCCAAGGGGCACAGTCACGTTTCAAGGATGCGGAAAGCAACCTCGGCCTGGCCCATGCCCTGATCAGCAAAGGCAGTGAGAAGGGCCTGGACACCCGCACCCGTCTTGAAATCAACACAACGCTGAGTGCGGTGGCGAAGGAGAATCCTTCCGACCCCGGCTTGCAGATTCGTGCGCGTCTGATGAAGGCCACCAGCCTGCTGCTCAACGATGCCGAAACCGCCGAGAAGCTCACCGAGCAGGCGATGATGCGCCTCGATGGCATGGAGCAGTTCATGAGCGCCGAAGCGGCGCTGCTGGTGGCCAAGCAGCTGCAAATGCTCGGGCAGGCGAGTGCCGGCGCTTCGATGCTGAAAAACTGTGCGGAAATCTACGGCGACGATCCGGCCGTGATGAAGGACATCGCCAAGCTGACCGACGACCCGACCATCCTCAAATCCAGCAACGCGGCCGCCGACCTCAACCGTCAGGGCGTGCGGGTGTACAAGACCGGCAACCTGGTGGAAGCCCGGGATGTATTCCGCAAAGCCCTGGCACTGCAGCCGAAGAACATCAGTATTGCCCTGAACATGGCGCAGTCGCTGCTGCATGGCACCGACACCAGTGTGCCGTCGGCCGAACTGGAAGAATGTCGCGCCTGCCTGAAAACCGTCGGCCTGATGCCCGATACCGACGCGCGTTATCCGCGCTACCAGAAACTGAAAATCAAGGCGTTCGGCGAATGATCGACAGCGAACCGTCACTCGACTTTTCCACGGTGATTGCCTCCACCGTGCATGACATGAAGAACTCCCTGGCCATGCTGATGCAGGCGCACAGCCAATGGCTGGCGCGCTTGCCCGATCCCGAACAGCACACCCCGGAGCAGGGCGTGATCGACTTCGAGTTCGCTCACCTCAACGGCATGCTGGTGCAGTTGCTGGGGCTGTACAAACTCGGCGTCAACCAGATGCCGTTGCAGCCGGCCTACCATGAGCTGGATGACTTCATCGAGGCGCAACTGGCGGCTCACCAGGAAGTGTTCGCCAGCCGCGGCATTATCGCGACCTATGAAGTGGACCCGTTGAGCCCGCTGGGTTTCTTCGATCGGGAGTTGATTGCCTCGGTGCTTGCCAACAGCATCAACAACGCCATTCGTTATGCCCGCCATGCCTTGTTGATCAGCGTCAGCGATGAGGCCGGGCAACTGGTGCTGACCATCAACGACGATGGCGAGGGTTATCCGCCCGAGATGATCGAGCGTCAGGCAGATTACGTGCAGGGCATCAACCACAGCAGTGGCAGCACCGGCCTGGGCCTGTACTTTGCCGGGCGAATTGCCGCCTTGCATCAGCGCAATGGCGTGGGCGGACGCACCGAAATCAGCAATGGCGGCCCCTTGGGCGGCGGCTTGTTCAGCCTCTATATCCCCTGAATAACACTCTCCTACAGGTACGGTGTTGTCAGGGCCGGAATACGGGGGGCGTGTTGTTCAGGCCAAGATCGTTGCCTTCGGTGGTTCCTGCACCTTTTTGTTTGACGCTGCTTGATATTCCGAACAGCCGGAGCCTATTTTGTACGAGTCGCCGTTCGCGGCTCGTACAACAACAAGGATTGCGTCATGACAACCGATGGCCATCGTTCACTCGCGCAGCGATTGACGGGCATTGATGAGATTGAATGTGTCACGCCGGACCTGAACGGCGTACCACGCGGCAAGGTGATGACCGCCGAAGGATTTCTTGAAGGGCGGCGTTTGCAGATGGCGCGGGGAGTGCTGCTGCAATGCATTATGGGCGGCTATCCGCCAGCGCGCTTTTACGGCAGCGATGATGGCGACCTGGCGCTGGTGCCTGATCCCGCGCAGATCCACCGCTTACCCTGGAGCTCGCAGCCTCGGGCGCTGGCCATTTGTGATGCGGATGAGTTGACCGGCGAGAGCTCGCCATTGTCGACCCGCGGCCAACTCAAGGCCGTAATCGCTCGATACGCCGCTCTCGGTCTGGCGCCGGTGGTGGCGACCGAACTGGAGTTCTTCGTCTTCGCGCCCAACCCTGACCCGACGCAACCCTTCCAGCCACCACTGGGCCTGGACGGTCGTCGTGAGGACGGTCATTCGGCGTTCAGCGTCAGTTCCAATAACGGCTTGCGGCCGTTCTTCAATGAAGTCTACGAATGCATGGCGGCGCTGGGCTTGCCGCGCGATACCTTCATGCACGAGATGGGCGTCAGCCAGTTCGAGATCAACCTGCTGCACGGCGATCCGCTACTGTTGGCCGACCAGACCTTGTTGTTCAAGCATCTGCTCAAGGAAGTGGCGCTCAAGCATGGCCTGACCGTGGTCTGCATGGCCAAGCCGTTGGCTCACACACCGGGCAGTTCGATGCATATTCATCAGAGCATCGTCGAGATCGACACCGGGCGTAACGTGTTCAGCGACAAGGCCGGCGAGCCGACCGCGACCTTCCGTCATTTCATCGGTGGCCAGCAGGCCGGTATGGCGGATTTCACCGCGCTGTTTGCGCCGAACGTGAACTCCTATCAGCGCCTGTGCCATCCTTTCGCATCGCCGAACAATGCCTGCTGGTCCCACGACAACCGTGCGGCCGGGCTGCGCATTCCGGCCAGTTCACCGGTCGCTCGTCGGGTCGAAAACCGCTTGCCGGGGGCCGATGCCAATCCGTATCTGGCGATCGCCGCGAGCCTGGCCGCGGGGTTGTATGGCATTGAGAACAAACTGGAGCCGAGCGAGCCGATCCAGGGTGAGTTCGTTGTGCCGGATAATCTTTCGTTGCCGTGTACCTTGCATGCCGCTCTTGAACGTCTGAAACGTAGCCAATTGGCGAAGGAACTGTTCGGCAAGGAGTTCATCGAAGGCTACATCGCTTCGAAGACTATGGAGTTGACCAGCTTCTTTGATGAAATTACTCCCTGGGAACGGCGTGTTCTAGCAGCCCAGGCCTGACGACCCGTCGCCGTCGGGCTATCGTTTGTCGATAGCCCGATATTCACTGCAAGGAGCCGCTCGGAACGCCGATGCGCCAAATCTTGAAATCTTTTCGGGGGCTTTATTTCGCCTCGCTGATGATGTTGATCGGCTCGGGCCTGTTGAGTACTTACCTTGCCCTGCGCCTGGCGGCCGATAAAGTCGATAGCCTGTGGGTCGGTGCGTTGATGGCGGCCAACTATTTCGGCCTGGTGCTGGGCGGCAAGATCGGCCATCGGCTGATTGCCCGGGTCGGGCATATTCGAGCCTATTCAGCCTGCGCCGGGATCGTCGGCGCGGCAGTGCTGGGCCATGGCTTGGTGGACTGGTTACCCGCCTGGCTGTTCCTGCGGGTGATCGTCGGCCTGGGCATGATGTGCCAGTACATGGTGATCGAAAGCTGGCTCAATGAGCAGGCAGAAGCCAAGCAGCGTGGCGTGGTGTTCAGCGGCTACATGATCGCCTCATACCTGGGGTTGGTGTTGGGTCAACTGATTCTGGTCATGCACCCGGGCCTGGGCCTGGAACTGCTGATGCTGGTCGCCCTGTGTTTCGCCCTGTGCCTGGTGCCGGTGGCCCTGACACGGCGGATTCACCCGGCACCTTTGCACCCGGCGCCGATGGAGCCACGCTTCTTCATCAAGCGCGTGCCGCAGTCATTGAGTACGGTGTTGGGGTCGGGTTTGATCGTCGGTTCGTTCTACGGTCTGGCGCCGCTGTATGCCTCGCAGCAAGGATTGTCGACCGAGCAGGTCGGTCTGTTCATGGGTAGCTGTATTTTTGCCGGCCTGGTGGTGCAGTGGCCGTTGGGTTGGTTGTCGGATCGCTATGACCGCGCGCTGTTGATTCGCTGTTTCGCGTTTAGCCTGGCGCTGGCTGCGTTGCCGCTGGCGATCATGCGGCAGGTGCCGCTGGAGGTGTTGTTCATCGCCGGGTTCCTCTGCTCGTTGGTGCAGTTCTGCCTGTACCCGCTGGCGGTGGCGTTCTCCAACGACCACGTCGAGGGTGATCGTCGGGTGTCGCTGACGGCGATGCTGCTGGTGACTTACGGTGTCGGCGCGAGTATCGGACCGTTGGTAGCCGGGGTGTTGATGAAGCTGTTTGGCAGTCAGATGCTCTATGCCTTTTTCAGCTTCTTCGCCTTGGTGCTGGTGTGGCGAATCCGCCCGAAAGCGGTCACCAACCTGCATCAGGTGGACGATGCTCCACTGCATCACGTGGCCATGCCGGACAGTATGTCGAGCTCGCCACTGGTGGCGTGCCTTGACCCGCGAGTCGATGAGCAGGTGGTGCAGGATCAGATGCAGAACCCGGTCAACCCGGAACCTGATTTCAACCCGGATGCCGAGCCGGAAACCGAAGCTGAAACAGATTCGGAGTCAGAAGACCCAGACACAGGTCGCGAGCAAAGTTTTACCGAAGCAAGGCCTTGATCAAGGCATAAAAAAACGGGCAGTCACCGCAAGGGACTGCCCGTTTTTTATGGGAGTGGCGTATCAGAAGTCGTCTTTATCGAAACGCCGTGCTTCGCGCTGAAGCTGATAGACGAACCGCTCGACCTGCCGCTGCACCTGGCCGCTCATGTTGTGAAAACGCACGCCGGCGAAGGTGGTGTTGATCCTTTCTTCGAAGTGCAGGTAACGCAGTTCGACCGGTGCCGTCATGCTGCCGAAGGGCAGGGCAGCGACGAAACGGTCGTAGACCTGGCCCAGTTGCAGCCTGGCGGTGATGTCGCCCTCGAAGCGCAACTTGCAGCCGGTGGCGGAGATGTCCAGCAATTTGCCGCTGACGGGCGACTTGAGTTTTTCGCCACCCAAGTCGACATCGACCAGTTGCGCCAGCTTCAACGCGGCACGGAAGGCATTGCGGCGCTGGTGATAAACCACCTCGTCGGGCAGCGCGCCACGGTAGCAGCGGCCATCGCCGGAGTCGTCGATGGTCAGCGGGCCATTGCTTTCCCAGGCGATGCGTACGCCGTCGTGGAAACCTTCGACCTTGAACGGTTCGCCGGCCAGCAGAAAGCGTTCGCCATCGCGGGGGATCATTTCGTCCAGGGCGATCATGTTGCTGTCACGGTCGACGTCCACCAGGTAGCTCTGGAAACGCTGGCTGCGCTCGTGGAACGTGATGATCAGCGGGTCATGGCTGTCTTGCAGCTGACGCAGATTGCCGGAGATTTCCAGGGGTGTGGTGAGCACCTTGGGAGGCTGCGTGGCCTCTTCCGCGCTTAAGGCATTGAACACGGGGTATCAATCTCCAGACAAATATGACTACTGGCCAGCATTCTGCCAGCATGTTTCGTGTCTTGATAGAGCGTGCTCATTGAAAGGCTCAAGCCTGACTGAGCGGGCGTGGTTTTGCGAGCTTTGAGGTTGAACCGCGGGCATCGTAGAGCGCTGGCGGCTCGCCGCCGGTGAGGATTTTCAGCTGGTTGGCCGTGGCGGCCTGCTGAACCAGAATCGACTGGCCATTGTTAACGTTGGCGGCCTGGCACTGGGCCAGGAGATCGGTCAGCACGTCGCTCTGTGCCAGCAACTGATCGCCGATGCTCGAATGGCTGGCAAGTTGCTCCAGGCCTTGGCGATTGGTCGGCAGGTTGAGGCTGGCGAGGATTTCACTGCGCTTGCGGCCATGCTGCTCGAGCAAAATGATCATTGCCTGTTTCTGCGCCAGAATGTCTTCGAGCAGTGGCATGTCGCGACCGTGCAGCGCGAGGGACTCGGTTTGCAGCAGCTCCAGCAGGTGTTGCGCCGGAGCAAAGTCGTCGATGATCAGTTGCAGTAAATTAGTGTCGTGCATGGCTGGCCTTGGGTTTTAAGCGTCCAAAAGCCTGGCGCGGGCCGTGGCCTAGCGCTGGGCTTCGAAGTTGAGCAGTTTGCTGGCTACACGGTTGCTGTCGACTTTATAGCTGCCATCGGCAATCGCTGCTTTCAACTCGGCCACGCGGGCGTTGTCGACGGCAGGCTGATCGCGCAGCTTGTCAGTGACCTTCTGCAACTGTTGAGCCTCATTGCTGAGGTGTACCGATTCCCCGCTTTGGGTGGTATTGGCCTGTTCGGCCGGGGTATTCAGCGGCGCGGATTGGCCAGCTTCGGCGGTTTCCTTAGCAACGCTGGTACGCGTACTGCCCGTAAGTGACGAGGAGCTGTTTAAACGACTGAAATCGATGACCATGACAAAAAACCTCTGGGTATTTGGACGCTTGCCATGTTTTCGGCTCTCCCCCGGAAAACTTTAGGCCCATTTATCAATGAGCTTGCATGCGCCAGCGTGTGTCCTTCATGGGGCACAGTTTAGGCAACAGCCGGGTGGCGCGCCATCTCTTCACGGGCCCAGAGCCCTATAGAGTCGCTCACATAGAAACTTCCACCTGCCCGGGCGCGGTGACTTGCGCCTTGATAACCCGCTGGGAGTTAAGGTTTTTCACGCGAATCTGTTCGCTCATGCCGCCGTTGGACAGCGCTTCACCCGGCATGCGCACGCTGAGCGTACCACTGCGGGCGGTAATCACCACCTGATCGCCCTTGCGAACCACCTCCGCCTGTTCGAGATGCACCAGGGTAATGACCTGATCGGCGACCATTGGTCGGGTAAGTTTCTGTCCGATCGCCTGATCGACGGAGGTCAGAAAACCCTGGTTTATCAGGCTGATATCGCGCTCACGCAGGGTCACGTCCTGGGGTTCGATAATCCCTGTGCGCTTGAGGGGGCGGGTGGTGGTCACGATGTCGCGAAACAGCCGTACTTGAGCGGGTACGAAGACTGTCCAGGGGGAGGCACCGTCGCAGCGAACCTTGACCGTGACCCGACCCAGAGGCCTCGCGGGGCTCTCGAGGGTGGCTGTCAATTCCTTGTCGCACATAGGCATGCGCAGGCGCGGATCGAGCTGGTTGACCTCGATTTCGTAGCGTCCTTGTGTTTGACTCGTGGCCAGATAGTCTTCTACGGTGAATTCAAGAAAGCCCTGAGTGACGCCGATAAGCATGTCAGGCAAGGTAACTGCGTCAGCAAGGGCAGGGCTGCCAGCGTTGAACAGGCAAGCGGCCGACATCGCACAGAGTAATCTGCGGCAGGTTGATGTCAGGTGTCGGAAAAATGTCGGTTCTGTGTTCATAAAAGTTAAAAAGCAAGCGCCGTGCCGTTTAGTGATGAATGTGCGTCGCAAACACACTTAGCGTTGGTGTAGGAGTCTGGGCATGGCTGGTGTAATGGATTCGGTGAACCAGCGCACGCAACTGGTAGGGCAGAATCGCCTTGAGCTGTTGTTGTTCCGTCTTGACGGCCAGCAGCTGTATGGCATCAACGTATTCAAGGTTCGTGAGGTGCTGCAATGCCCCAAGCTGACCCTGATGCCCAAGTCCAGTCCTGTCGTGTGCGGTGTGGCGAATATTCGGGGGGCGACCATTCCGATTCTGGATCTGGCAATGGCGACCGGTTCCGGAGCGCTGAAAGATCAAAGCAATCCCTTCGTGATCATCACGGAGTACAACACCAAGACCCAGGGTTTCCTGGTTCGGTCGGTGGAGCGCATCGTCAACATGAACTGGGAGGAGATTCATCCGCCACCCAAGGGCACCGGGCGCGATCATTACTTGACGGCTGTGACTCGGGTCGACAATCAGTTAGTCGAAATCATCGACGTCGAGAAGGTGCTGGCGGAAGTGGCACCGACTCCTGAAGCGATTTCGGTGGGCGTGGTGGATGTCGAGACTCAGCACAAGGCGTTGTCCTTGCGCGTGCTGACGGTCGATGACTCATCGGTGGCGCGCAAGCAGGTGACCCGTTGCCTGCAAACGGTCGGTGTCGAAGTGGTCGCGTTGAACGACGGCAAACAAGCGCTGGATTACCTGCGCAAGCTGGTCGACGAGGGCAAGAAGCCGGAAGAAGAGTTCCTGATGATGATTTCCGACATCGAGATGCCGGAGATGGACGGGTACACCCTGACGGCCGAGATCCGCAACGACCCGCGCATGCAAAAGCTGCATATCATCCTGCACACTTCGTTGTCGGGTGTGTTCAATCAGGCGATGGTCAAGAAGGTCGGTGCCGATGACTTCCTGGCCAAATTCCGTCCTGATGACCTGGCATCCCGGGTAGTCGACCGGATCAAAGCAGCAGATAACAGCTAGGGGCCTTCTGTCCCTGGCGGTCAACACGATTTAAGAGGCGGCATCTTTGTCTACGGGTAATTTGGATTTTGAACAGTTCCGGGTATTCCTGGAAAAAGCCTGTGGCATTTTGCTCGGTGAAAACAAGCAATACCTGGTCTCGAGCCGTCTCAACAAACTGATGGAACAGCAGGGCATCAAATCGCTGGGTGAGCTGGTTCAGCGCATCCAGACTCAGCCGCGCAGCGGTTTGCGCGAGATGGTGGTGGATGCCATGACCACCAACGAAACCTTGTGGTTTCGTGACACCTATCCGTTTGAAGTCTTGAAGAACAAGGTATTGCCCGAAGCGATCAAGGCAGCCCCCGGCCAGCGCCTGCGGATCTGGTCGGCAGCGTGTTCGTCGGGCCAGGAACCGTATTCGTTGTCGATGTCCATTGATGAGTTCGAGCGGGTCAACATGGGCCAGTTGAAGATGGGCGTGCAGATCGTTGCCACTGACCTGTCCGGCACTATGCTGACCAACTGCAAAACCGGCGAGTACGACAGCCTGGCCATCGGCCGCGGTCTGTCGCCCGAGCGCCTTCAGCGTTACTTCGACCCGAAAGGGCCGGGACGCTGGGCGATCAAGGCGCCGATCAAGAGTCGGGTGGAATTTCGCTCGTTCAACCTGCTCGACAGCTACGCGGCCCTGGGCAAGTTCGATATCGTGTTCTGCCGCAACGTGCTGATCTACTTCTCCGCCGAGGTGAAGAAAGACATCCTGTTGCGCATTCACAGCACGCTGAAGCCGGGCGGTTATCTGTTCCTTGGCGCGTCCGAAGCGCTGAACGGTTTGCCGGATCATTACCAGATGGTCCAGTGCAGCCCGGGGATCATTTACCAGGCGAAGTGATGCAAAAGCGGCAGGCATAAAAACGGGAGTCCTCAGGGGCTCCCGTTTTTTTTGTGCCTGATTTCTCATTCTCGCCGCATCACCTGTAGGAGCGAGGCTTGCCCGCGAAGGCGATGTGTCAGTCAGCGATTTTGTGTCTGATACACCGCCTTCGCGGGCAAGCCTCGCTCCTACAGTGGTCGGTGTAGCTCGTCGGAAGCGGCAGAAAAGCGGCAGGCGGCGGAAATCGGTTGCCGCTTTTCTGGCATTGCCGCCTTGCCACTGCCTGCAAAGCCCCGGTTTACGGGCTTTTTTGAATTGGCACGCCGCTTGCTATGTCCATGTTACGAAAAATCAGGTCACCCGAAGGTTTCCCGACATGAGCATCAGCTTCGATAAAGCGCTCGGTATCCACGAACAAGCCCTGGGCTTCCGCGCTCAGCGTGCCGAAGTCCTGGCCAACAACATCGCCAACGCCGACACCCCGAACTACAAGGCTCGGGATCTGGACTTCTCGAAAGTGCTCGCCGAGCAGAACGAGAAAACCAAAAACGGCAGGTTCGCCTTGAACATGACCAACAGCCGTCACATCGAAGCTGAAGGCCTGGGCAATGGCGACGAGTCGCTGATGTATCGCACGCCGATGCAACCGTCGATCGACCAGAACACCGTGGACGCCCAACTGGAACAGTCGAACTACGCGGAAAACGCGGTTAACTTCCAGGCCAGCTTCACCCTGCTCAACAGTAAATTCAAAGGGCTGGTGTCAGCCCTGCGCGGAGAGTAATCCATGTCTCTATCCAGTGTTTTCAACATTGCCGGTAGCGGCATGAGTGCCCAGACCACTCGCTTGAACACCGTCGCCTCGAACATCGCCAACGCCGAGACCGTCTCGTCGAGCATCGACCAGACTTATCGCGCCCGTCACCCGGTGTTCGCCACCATGTTCCAGGGCGGCCAGAGCGGCGGCAGCGATTCGCTGTTCCAGAACCAGGACGCTGCCGGTCAAGGCGTGCAAGTACTGGGCGTGGTCGAAGACCAGAGCAATCTTGAAGCGCGCTACGAGCCGAACCATCCGGCTGCCGATGCCAAGGGCTACGTCTACTACCCCAACGTCAACGTCGTCGAAGAAATGGCCGACATGATTTCCGCGAGCCGTTCGTTCCAGACCAACGCCGAGATGATGAACACCGCCAAAACCATGATGCAGAAGGTCCTGACCCTCGGTCAGTGATAAGGGGCGATTCGTATGAGCGTTATCAGCGATGTTCTGGCCAACTCTTCGGTCCAGACCACTACCAACAAAGACAGCCTGACCTCGGCCGCTACCGGCGGCCAGGCGCTGGGCAAGGACGCGTTCCTGCAACTGCTGGTAACTCAGCTGAAAAACCAGAACCCGCTCGATCCTCAGGACAACAGCGAGTTCGTGGCCCAGCTGGCGCAGTTCAGTAGCCTGGAAGGTATCACCACGCTGAACGATACAGTCAGCGGCCTTGCCAGCAGCTACAGCTCCTCGCAAGCCTTGCAGGCTTCTTCGCTGGTGGGCCGTTCGGTCATCGCGCAGACCGACAAAGCCGTGGTCGACACCTCCAAGAGCCTCAACGGGACCGTCGTGGTGCCAACTTCGGTTGCCGCCGCCACCGTCAAGATCAACAACTCGGAAGGCAAGACCATCCGTACTCTCGAGTTGGGCAGTCAAAGTGCCGGCAACACCAGTTTCATCTGGGACGGCAAGGACGATGCGGGCGCGGTAGCACCGGCGGGTACTTACACCTTCGGCGCGACGGCCACCATCGATAGCAAGGCGACATCGCTGATTACTTATCTGCCGGCGACCGTTAACAGCGTGACCATCAGCCAGACCGGCGGTGAGTTGATGCTGAACCTGGCAGGCATGGGCAGCGTTGCCCTGTCCAAAGTACAAACCATTGGTATATAGAGCCGACTAACACGGCACAAAGGAGTGGAATATGTCTTTCAGTATCGGCCTTAGCGGTCTCTATGCAGCCAACAAACAACTGGACGTGACCGGCAACAACATCGCCAACGTTGCCACCACCGGTTTCAAATCGTCCCGTGCAGAATTCGAAGACGTGTACTCGGCCACTCGCCTGGGTACCGGCAGCAAGACCATCGGTAACGGCGTGCGTCTGGCCAACGTTTCCCAGCAGTTCAGCCAGGGTGACGTGAACAACACCGGCAACGTGCTGGACATGGGCATCCAGGGCACCGGCTTCTTCATCCTCAGTGACAACGGTTCCCTGAGCTACACCCGTGCCGGTGCGTTCAAGACCGACGCTGAAAACTTTGTGGTCGATAACAACGGCAACCGTTTGCAGGGTTACGGCGTCGATGCCAACGGCAAGATCGTCAACGGTGTGTTGACTGACTTGAAGATCGATACCACGGCCCTCAAGCCGAATCCGACCACCAAAGTCGATCAGACGTTGAACCTGAACTCGGCGGAAACATTGCCGACTGTGGCGACGTTCAGTGCCACCGATACCAATAGCTATAACAAGACCATTTCCACCAAGGTCTACGATAGCCAGGGTAACGAGCACACCATGGATCAGTACTACGTGAAAACGGGGACCAACGCCTGGCGCGTTTATACCTACATGGATGGTCGTTCCCCGGCCAACCCTGCCACCACGCCACCAGTACCGATCACCGCCGACATCACCTTCAACTCCGACGGCAGCATCAACACGCTGACGGCGGGTGCTGGCTGGACCAAGACCGGCAACACGTTGACCATGACCGGTTGGGTGCCTGGTACCGTGACCAACGCAGCAACGATTCCTGTGACCTGGGGCCCGAACGGTTCCATCGCTGCCGCTGGCGGTATCGCGTTCAACATGGCGCTGACCACCTCTTACAACTCGCCAACCGCCCGTACCGCCCAATACCAGGACGGCTACGCCACCGGCCAGATCTCCAGCCTGACCATCGACGCCACCGGCGTCATGACCGCCAACTTCAGCAACCAGCAAACCAAGGCCATCGGCCAGGTTGCAGTCGCCAGCTTCGCCAACGAGCAAGGCTTGCAGCCGATCGGTGGTACTCGCTGGAAAGAAACCTTCGCCTCAGGCGTGGCGGGTGTCGATGCGCCGACAACCGGCACTCTGGGTTCGGTCGTGTCCAACTCCCTGGAAGAGTCCAACGTCAACCTGACCAATGAATTGGTCGAGCTGATCAAGGCCCAGAGCAACTACCAGGCAAACGCCAAGACCATCTCCACCCAGAGCACCATCATGCAGACCATCATTCAGATGACCTGATGTTGGTTAACGGGTAGCGCTTCACAAAGAGCCCCTCGCAAGAGGGGCTTTTTTGTGGCCGGGATCTTTTTCGGGCATCGGGGGGGCGTTGGTGTCTATATGTCGTCCATATGATTAACGCGATCCTGTAGGAGCGAGGCTTGCCCGCGAATGGCGCACCGCGGTTTTGACTGAAGTGACCGCGTTATCGTTCTTCGCGGGCAAGCCTCGCTCCTACGGGAGGCAAAAGAAAACCCCCGACAATCCAGAGGACTGATCGGGGGTTTCGAGTAAGCGCCTTTCAGCGCTCACCGGCTCGGCTTATTGGCAAGCTTCGCAATCCGGCTCGTCGATGGCGCACGCCTTCGGCACTGGAGCAGGGCCGGCAGGAGCTGCCAGGACCGAGTCGTCACCGTGGTTGCCGCCGCTGGAAACAGCGTTCAGCTTACCGGTGTTGATGGTTGACTTCTCGGTGCTGGTCGCGGCCAGGGCGCGGAGGTAGTAGGTGGTTTTCAGACCACGGTACCAGGCCATGCGGTAGGTCACGTCCAGCTTCTTGCCCGAAGCGCCAGCGATGTACAGGTTCAGCGATTGAGCCTGGTCGATCCACTTCTGACGACGGCTTGCCGCGTCAACGATCCACTTGGTGTCCACTTCGAACGCCGTCGCGTAGAGCTCTTTGAGTTCTTGCGGGATGCGCTCGATTTGCTGCACCGAACCGTCGTAGTACTTCAGGTCGTTGATCATGACCGAGTCCCACAGACCGCGAGCCTTGAGGTCGCGAACCAGGTACGGGTTGATCACGGTGAATTCGCCCGACAGGTTCGATTTCACGTAGAGGTTCTGGTAAGTCGGTTCGATCGACTGCGACACGCCAGTGATGTTGGCGATGGTCGCGGTCGGTGCGATGGCCATGATGTTGGAGTTACGAATGCCTTTCTGTACACGGGCGCGAACCGGTGCCCAGTCCAGGGTTTCGTTCAGGTCAACGTCGATGTACTTCTGGCCACGTTGCTCGATCAGGATCTGTTGCGAATCCAGCGGCAGGATGCCTTTGGACCACAGCGAACCCTGGAACGTCTCGTAGGCGCCGCGCTCGTCGGCCAGGTCGCAGGAAGCCTGGATCGCGTAGTAGCTGACCGCTTCCATCGACTTGTCGGCGAACTCGACGGCAGCGTCGGAACCGTAAGGGATGTGCTGCAGGTACAAAGCGTCCTGGAAGCCCATGATGCCCAGACCGACCGGACGGTGCTTGAAGTTGGAGTTCTTCGCTTGTGGCACCGAGTAGTAGTTGATGTCGATAACGTTATCGAGCATGCGAACGGCGGTGTTCACGGTGCGTTCCAGCTTGGCGGTGTCCAGCTTGCCGTTGGTGATGTGGTTCGGCAGGTTGATCGAGCCCAGGTTGCAAACGGCGATCTCGTCCTTGTTGGTGTTCAAGGTGATCTCGGTGCACAGGTTCGAGCTGTGAACCACGCCCACGTGCTGCTGCGGGCTGCGCAGGTTGCACGGGTCTTTGAAGGTCAGCCATGGGTGGCCGGTTTCAAACAGCATGGACAGCATTTTGCGCCACAGGTCTTTGGCCTGGATGGTCTTGAACAGCTTGACCTTGCCTGGGTACTCGGTCAGTGCTTCGTAGTACTCGTAACGCTCTTCGAAAGCCTTGCCGGTCAGGTCGTGCAGGTCCGGCACTTCGGACGGCGAGAACAGGGTCCACTTGCCGTCATCGAAGACACGCTTCATGAACAGGTCAGGGATCCAGTTGGCGGTGTTCATGTCGTGGGTACGACGGCGGTCGTCACCGGTGTTCTTGCGGAGTTCGATGAACTCCTCGATGTCCATGTGCCAGGTTTCCAGGTAGGCACAGACAGCGCCTTTGCGCTTGCCACCCTGGTTAACGGCGACGGCGGTGTCGTTCACTACTTTGAGGAACGGTACAACGCCCTGGGATTTGCCGTTGGTGCCCTTGATGTACGAGCCCAGCGCACGAACCGGCGTCCAGTCGTTGCCCAGGCCGCCAGCGAATTTCGACAACATGGCGTTGTCGTGGATCGCGTGGTAGATGCCCGACAGGTCATCCGGCACGGTGGTCAGGTAGCAGCTCGACAGCTGTGGACGCAAAGTACCGGCGTTGAACAGGGTTGGGGTCGACGACATGTAGTCGAAGGACGACAACAGGTTGTAGAACTCGATCGCACGGTCTTCTTTGTTCTTCTCTTCGATTGCCAGGCCCATGGCCACGCGCATGAAGAAAATCTGCGGCAGTTCGAAGCGGATACCGTCCTTGTGGATGAAGTAACGGTCGTACAGGGTTTGCAGGCCCAGGTACGTGAACTGCTGATCGCGCTCGTGGTTGATCGCCTTGCCGAGTTTTTCCAGGTCGAAGGACGCCAGAACCGGGTTCAGCAATTCGAATTCGATACCTTTGGCGATGTACGCCGGCAGCGCCTTGGCGTACAGGTCGACCATTTCGTGGTGGGTCGCGCTCTCGGCGACGCCCAGGAAGTTCAGGCCTTCGGCACGCAGGGTGTCCATCAGCAGGCGGGCGGTCACGAACGAGTAGTTCGGCTCACGCTCGACCAGCGTACGGGCGGTCATCACCAGGGCGGTGTTGACGTCGGTCAGGGCCACGCCGTCGTACAGGTTCTTCAGGGTTTCGCGCTGGATCAGGTCGCCGTCGACTTCTTCCAGGCCTTCGCACGCTTCGGTGACGATGGTGTTCAGACGACCCATGTCCAGAGGTGCAAGGCTGCCATCGGCGCGGGTGATGCGGATCGACGGGTGAGCCTGAACCGCTTCCTCGGCAGGGGTGCGTACAGCGCGTTCCTTGGAACGGGCGTCACGGTAGATCACGTAGTCGCGCGCTACTTTCTGCTCGCCGGCACGCATCAGGGCCAGTTCGACCTGGTCCTGGATTTCTTCGATGTGGATGGTGCCGCCCGATGGCATGCGACGCTTGAAGGTCGCGGTGACCTGTTCGGTCAGGCGGGCAACGGTGTCGTGGATGCGCGACGAAGCGGCAGCGGTGCCGCCTTCAACTGCAAGAAACGCTTTGGTGATGGCGACGGTGATTTTGTCATCGGTGTAAGGAACGACAGTCCCGTTACGCTTGATCACGCGCAGCTGGCCAGGCGCGGTGGCGGACAGATCCGAATTCGAATCGGCGGCCTGCGGCAAGGTGCCCTGCGGGTTCTCGCGAGTTGTGTCGGTTTGCATGGGGGGTTGTCTCCACATTCTCTATGTTTGTTTGGGCACCATCACGGTGCCCACCGTTCTGTCCTGAAGCACTACAACCGACGTGGCGTCGGGCATAACAACTTCGGGACAGTAGGAAAAGGCTAATGATGCCGCTTCCTTGCCGAAGTCTTTGGCCGCGAGCCAGGGCTCGAAGCCGGATTCCTTTCAGGGGTGCCAGTTTTGACTACAACACCCGTACCGTTCTGGCTGTTCTGGCCTGAAAAAACGGTGCCATCCGCACATGCGGTTTGGGCTTGTAAAATCGTGCTTGGTTCAACCATAAACAGGCAATAAAGCACTTGAGTTTCTGGTCTGAAATGTGGTTGGGCTTTTAAGCTAAAACCCTACATGTAGGGTTTTTTTGGCGCCGAGGTACAAGATAATGCGTTTTGGAGGGTGTTGCAACGTACTACCTGTGGATAAACCTGTGCGTAAATTGTGTGTGAAAGGTGGAACGAGCGTGTAGGCCGCGACCTAGCTGGAGCGGACCGTTTTTCACTGATTTTCAACGATTGAAAACAGTCATTCGGATTTTTAAGGGCGCGAACCCTATCACAAAAAACCGCTGTGTCCGAACGCATTTACCCGCTTGTGTTCCAGACGTGCGCCGTTTATACAATCGGCCAATGCAGATGCATTCTTATCCTCCCCAATCATTACAAAAAGACGGGCGGATCCTTCCTTTTAAAGTGATGTTGGCAAGCAGAGGTCACCGTGGAGCAAGAAGTCTGGCAGGTATTGATTGTCGAGGACGACCAGCGTCTGGCCGAACTGACTCGCGACTACCTCGCAGCCAACGGCCTGCGTGTGTCGATCGAGGGCAACGGCGCTCTCGCCGCGGCACGCATCATCAAGGAAAAACCGGACTTGGTGATCCTCGACCTGATGCTCCCGGGCGAAGATGGCCTGAGCATTTGCCGCAAGGTTCGCGACAAGTATGACGGCCCGATCCTGATGCTCACCGCGCGCACCGATGACACCGATCAAATCCTCGGCCTCGACCTCGGCGCTGATGACTACGTCTGCAAACCGGTTCGCCCACGCCTGCTGCTGGCGCGCATCCAGGCCTTGTTGCGGCGCAGCGAAACCCCTGAAACCGCTCCGGAAAAACAACGGCGTCTGCAGTTCGGCCCGTTGGTGGTGGACAACGCGTTGCGCGAGGCCTGGCTGCATGACAAAGGCATCGAGTTGACCAGTGCCGAGTTCGATTTGCTCTGGCTGCTGGTGGCCAACGCCGGGCGCATTCTGTCACGCGAAGAAATTTTCACCGCGCTGCGCGGTATCGGTTATGACGGCCAGGACCGTTCCATCGACGTGCGCATTTCACGCATCCGCCCGAAGATCGGCGATGACCCGGAGCATCCGCGGCTGATCAAAACCATCCGCAGCAAAGGCTACCTGTTCGTTCCCGAAGCCTGCGCAGACTTGTTGCTGTGAACTCGATCTTCCTGCGCATTTATGGCGGCATGTGCGCGGCGCTGATTCTGGTGGCTGTGCTCGGCGTGCTGGCCTTGCACTTGCTCAATCAGGTGCGCAGCGAGCAATACCGCGAGCGCCTGGCCCACGGCACGTTCTCGCTGATGGCCGATAACCTGCAGCCGATGAACGAAACCGAGCGCCACCGGGCCTTGCTGGTATGGGAGCGCTTGCTCGGGATTCCGTTGGCGCTGAAGACATTCCCCCAGACCGACCTCGACCTGACCCAGCGCACCCGCGTGCTGCGCGGCCAGGCACTGGTGGAGCAGACCGGCCCGCATGCGGCGAAGGTTTACCGTTTGGTCAGCGACAAGGAACAACTGGTGCTCACCGGGGAAGTCCAGCAGATCAGCGAACAACTGGCGCGGGCGACCATTTATCTGTTGGCCGATGAACTGGTGCGCTACCCGGTGGCTGAGCAGCCCAAACGTCTGGCGCAGTTAAAGGAAGAGAAGGGTTTCGGTTTTGATCTGCAGCTGGTCACGATCGATCAGGCTGACATGGACGAAGACCAGAGCCGCCGCGTGTCCGAAGGCGACACCGTAATGGCGCTGGGCAAGGGCGGTGATTCGATCCGGGTGTTTGCCGGCATGGTCGGTACGCCATGGGTGCTGGAAATCGGCCCGCTGTATCAAATGAATCCTTACCCCCCTGAGTGGCTGGTGCTGATCGCGGCCCTTGGCCTGAGCCTGATCGGTTTGATCGTCTATCTGTTGGTGCGTCAGCTGGAGCGTCGTTTGCGCGGGCTGGAAGCCGCCGCCACGCGCATCGCCAAGGGCAGCCTGGAAACCCGCGTACCGGCACGCGGCGCGGACTCGGTGGGGCGCCTGGCCTCGGCGTTCAACGGCATGGCCGAGCACTTGCAGCAATTGTTGGCGATTCAGCGAGAACTGGTGCGCGCCGTGTCCCATGAACTGCGCACGCCGGTCGCGCGGTTGCGTTTTGGCCTGGAGATGATCGGTTCGGCCACCACGCCGCAAGCGCTGGAAAAGTACCGCGAGGGCATGGACCACGACATCGAGGACCTCGATCGGCTGGTCGACGAGATGCTCACTTATGCGCGGCTGGAGCAAGGTTCGCCGGCACTGAATTTTCAGCGGATCGATCTGGATGCGTTGGTCAATCAAGTGATCGAAGAGTTGGCGCCACTGCGCGCCGAGGTCACGGTACAGCGCGGTTTGTGCCTGTCGGCCGCCGATTGTGACGACGCCTGGGTCGAGGCCGAACCGCGTTACTTGCACCGGGCGTTGCAGAACCTGGTGAGCAACGCCATGCGCCACGCCCACTCACGGGTGACCGTCAGTTATCAGGTGGGGCAGCAGCGCTGTCGGGTGGATGTCGAGGATGACGGGCCGGGCGTGCCGGAAACTGCCTGGGAGAAAATCTTCACGCCGTTCCTGCGCCTCGATGACAGCCGCACCCGTGCCTCGGGCGGGCATGGGTTGGGGTTGTCGATCGTGCGGCGAATCATTCATTGGCATGACGGGCGAGCATTGATCGGCAAGAGCAAAAGCCTGGGCGGGGCCTGTTTCAGTTTGAGCTGGCCGAGGAATCAGGAGCGGCGTTGAGATTACGGGTGTCCTTTAGGGCCCTATCGCGAGCAGGCTCGCTCCCACAGGGGCCGTGTCGTACACAAATCTGTGAACGCCACTGAAACTGTGGGAGCGGGCTTGCCCGCGATGAGGCCATCCCAAACACTGAAAGCCTTCAGGCCTTGATGCTGACCAGACTCAACAACTGCCCATCCATCACTGCAAATTGCGCGTCCAGCTCAGTGCCGTGACGCCATTCACTGGACAGGTCGGTCAGCAAGCGCAACCGCACTTCACCACCCGCGCTCCACTCCAGCACTTCGGCGTGTTCGAAATAGAAGCGCTTCTGCACGATAGGGTAGAGCGCCTTGAACAGGCTCTCCTTCACCGAAAACGTCAGCGTCACCAGCATTGCCAATTGATCGCCAGCCCCGGCAGCCATGCGCTGCAACTCAGGCCCCGTGAGGATTTCCCCGGCCAGGCGTTCGGCGCGTTCAGCGTCGAGCAGGTTTTCCAGGTCCATCCCCAATCCGCGCCAGTGCGCCTTGTTCGCGACAATCGCAGCGGCCCGGCCGGTGCTGTGGGTGATCGAGCCGGTGATATGCGCTGGCCACACCGGTGCGCGGTCTTCGCCGATGGCCGGGATGAAACTCAGCCCTTCCAGTTGTTGCAACGCTGCCCGAGCGCAGACACGCCCGGCGAGAAACTCGGCCTGGCGCTTGGCCACCGAACGCTGGATGCTCGCAGGCGGTTCGATGGCGCTGCGCTGGAAATCATCACTGGCCAGTTGCCTGGTATCGAAGTGGGTACCCAACAGGACCGTATCGGGCAGCACAAACGGCAGCGGCCAATGGGCGTCGAGTGGGGTGCAGCAGGCGGGTAGGGCGGGGACGGAATTCATGACGGGCATTTTGCCGGGTTGCCACGCGTGAGGGTAGTAGCAGTTCGACCGAGTTATCGTTCTTCGCGGGCAAGCCTCGCTCCTACAAGGACGATGCAATCCTGTAGGAGCGAGGCTTGCCCGCGAAGGCCGTTACTCGGTCCAGAGTCTTAACCAAATATCTTCTTGAAAAACGCCTGCATGTCCGCCCAGGACTTCTCATCCGCGGTCTTGCTGTAACCAATATCCGGCCCGCCGTGGTCGCCATGGCTCAGACGATCCGCCTCGGGATTGCTGAAGCCATGCTTGGCGCCTTCGAGGGTGACAAACTTGTAATCGGCATTGGCCTTGTCCATTTCTGTCTTGAACGCTGCCACGTTTTGCGCCGTGACCATGCTGTCCAGAGCACCATGTTCCACCAGCACTTTCGCCTTCACGCTGCCAGGCGTCGCTGGCGTATTGGTCACCAGCGCGCCGTGGAAACTCACCACGCCCGCCAGCGGCACGCCTTGACGCGCTGCATCCAGCACCACCTTGCCGCCGAAGCAATAACCAATGGCCGCCAGTTTGGCCGGATCGGTCTGTGGTTGTTTCTTCAGCAAGTCGAGCCCGGCCTGAAACCGCGCACTGGCTGCTGCGCTGTCCTTCAATGCTGCTTGCATGAAGGCCATGGCGTCCTTGGCGTGTTCGGTGTTCTTGCCGTCGCCAAACATGTCGATCGCCAGCGCGCTGTAGCCCAGACCGGCCAGATCACGGGCGCGGCGCTTGGCGTAGTTGTTGAGGCCCCACCATTCATGCACCACCACCACGCCCGGGCGCGGGCCTTTGATGGCGTCGTCGTAGGCGTAATAGCCGATCAACTTGGTGCCGTCGGCACTCTGGTAGGGAATTTCCTGGGTCTGGATGGCGGCCTGGCTGACCCCGCTCAGAGCCAGTAACACGAGGGCGAGGAACACGCGCATGATCAAATCTCCTTATCAAGAGTCGTCAGAACAGCGTAGTCGATTTGATTCAGCTCAGGTTCAGAGTGCGTTCAGGGGCAGTACAGGGAGGGGTCAGTAACCTTGCCCCGTACCCAAAAAGCACATAGCGCATGAGGAAACTCCCCAATGACTACTTTTAAAAAACTGCTTCTGGCTTTCACCGTGATGGGCGCCAGTGTCGCGGCCCACGCCGATACCACCAATTTTGCGGGCCTGACCTTTGGCCAGACCAGCGACAAGGTAAAAAAATCCAGCGCCCTGAACGACAACCTCAACCACCCGAACGCCGACGGTGTGATCGGCAAGGACAACACCTGGGGCGCGCGTCTGGGCCAGCAAGACAGCAAGGGCCGCTACTACGCCACTTATGACAACGTGTCGGGCTCGCACAATGGCATTAAACTGCGTCAGGAAAACCTGCTGGGCAGTTACGATCTGTTCTACCCGGTGGGTGGCAGCACCAAATTGTTCGGCGGTGCCACCGCCGGTTTGACCAAACTGACTCAGGAGTCGCCAGGCTTCAGCCGCGACAGCGACATCGGTTACGCCATTGGCGGCCAGGTCGGTGTATTGCAGCAAGTTTCGCAAAACACCTCGGTCGAGCTGGGTTACCGTTACCTGCGCAGCAACGCCAGCACCGAGATGAGCGAGCGCGGCGGCAGCAAACAGGGTTCGCTGGACTTGACCAGCAGCGCCCAGACCTACCTGTCCGCCAACTACGCTTTCTAAAAAGCGTTTCGCGAGGGTATGTACCGAGGCCTGTTGGTTAAGCGAAATCCCTGTGGGAGCGGGCTTGCCCGCGATGACGGCAGCACATTCACCATTGATGTGTCAGACCGATCGCTATCGCGGGCAAGCCCGCTCCCACAGGTTCCGCGGCTTAACTGACTGGCATTGGTGCACACGCCGGATCAACCCAAGCGGTTGATCCGGCGTCGCCATATTAGTCATCGAGGTACGCGTGCCTTTGGACGCGTTGCGTCTTTGGAGATGTTGATTTGCCCAGGAGAGCGTTATGAAATTGCTGGTCGTCGAAGATGAAGCGCTGTTGCGCCATCACCTGCAAACCCGCCTGACGGATAGCGGCCATGTGGTCGAGTCCGTGGCCAACGCCGAGGAGGCGTTGTATCAGGCCGAGCAGTTCAACCATGACTTGGCGGTGATCGACCTCGGTCTGCCGGGCATGGGCGGGCTCGATCTGATTCGTCAATTGCGTTCCCGGGGCAAGACGTTTCCGATCCTGATCCTCACCGCGCGGGGCAACTGGCAGGACAAGGTCGAAGGCCTCGCCGCCGGCGCTGATGATTACGTGGTCAAGCCCTTCCAGTTCGAAGAGCTGGACGCCCGGCTCAATGCCTTGCTGCGCCGCTCCAGCGGTTTCACCCAGTCGACCATCGTCGCTGGCCCCTTGCTGCTGGACCTCAATCGCAAACAGGCGTCCCTCGATGAACAACCGCTGGCGCTGACCGCCTACGAATACCGGATCCTCGAATACCTGATGCGACATCACCAGCAAGTGGTGGCCAAGGACCGCTTGATGGAGCAGCTCTACCCGGATGACGGCGAGCGTGATCCGAATGTGATCGAAGTACTGGTCGGCCGCTTGCGCCGCAAACTCGAAGGCCCGGCCGGCTTCAAGCCGATCGATACCGTGCGTGGCCTTGGCTACCTGTTTAACGAGCGCTGCACTTGATTCGTTCCCTTCGTGTCCGATTGATGCTTGCCGCCACGGTCCTGGCGGTATTGTTCATGCTGGCGTTGTTGCCTGCGATGCAAGGCGCGTTCAGCCTGGCATTGCAGGATTCCATCGAGCAGCGCCTGGCGTCTGACGTCACCACGCTGATCTCCGCTGCCCGAGTGGATAACAACCGCTTGCAGATGCCCGCGCAATTGCCCGACGAGCGCTTCAACCTCACCGACAGCCGTTTGCTCGGTTACATCTATGACCGCGAAGGTCACCTGGTCTGGCGCTCGAAGGCCACCCAGGAAGAGAAAATCAACTACAAGCCGCGTTACGACGGGCGCGGTAACGAGTTCGCGAGGATCAGCGAAGCCAATGGTGAAGAGTTCTTCGTCTATGACGTCGAGGTCAAACTGCTGGGCGGCCAGAGCGCGGCGTTCAGCATCGTCGCCCTGCAACCGGTGCGCGAATACGAAATCACCCTCGAAGGCCTGCGGGAAAACCTTTATCTGGGCTTCGGCGCAGCCTTGCTGGTGTTGCTCGCCTTGTTATGGATCGGCCTGACCTGGGGCTTGCAGGCGTTGCGCCGGTTGAGCCAGGAGCTGGACCAGATCGAGGGCGGCACGCGTGAAAGCCTGAGTGAAGAACATCCGCGGGAACTGCTGCGCCTGACCGGCTCGCTCAACCGCTTGTTGCACAGCGAACGTGAACAGCGCAGCCGTTATCGCGACTCCCTCGACGACCTGGCCCACAGCCTGAAAACCCCGCTGACGGTGTTGCAAGGCGTCAGCGAAGACATGGCCCAGAAGCCGCAAGAGCGCGATCAGGCCTGGGTGCTGCAAACCCAGATCGAGCGCATGAGCCAGCAGATCAGCTATCAACTGCAACGCGCCAGCCTGCGCAAAAGCGGCCTGGTGCGCCACCAAGTGCGCCTGCGCCCGGTGCTGAAAAGCCTCTGCGATACGCTGGACAAGGTCTATCGCGACAAACGCGTGCAGGTCGCTTTCGATCTGCCGGAGCAGTGTTACGTGCCGATCGAGCAAGGCGCCTTGCTGGAAATGATGGGCAACCTGCTGGAAAACGCCTATCGCCTATGCCTGAGCGAAGTGCGCATCAGCGTGCGCGAAACCCTCAGTGGCATTGAGCTGTGCGTCGAAGACGACGGCCCCGGCGTGCCACCGGATCAGCGTGCGCGGATTCTGCAGCGGGGCGAACGGCTTGATCGTCAGCATCCGGGGCAGGGGATTGGGTTGGCGGTGGTCAAGGACATCATCGAAAGCTACAGCGCCAAACTGACGCTGGGGGATTCGCCAATGGGCGGGGCGGCGTTCCGGATTCATTTTCCGGTGGTTTGATCCCTTGGATTGAGGGTGTTCTTCCGGGCCCCATCGCGGGCAAGCCCGCTCCCACAGGTATCTGCTTTGACCAAGGATTTGTGAACGACACCGATCACTGTGGGAGCGGGCTTGCCCGCGATGAGGCCGGTACAGCCACCACAAGTCTCAGTGTCAGACTGCTAAACAAGCACTGTTTAAACGACACTTCCAGACACTCACTCAGGCTACACATCCTTGCGCCGCTGCCTACGACTACGCCAGAATCCGCCGGCTTGTGCGCCTGGGGTGTGGGCTCTATCGTTTGCGGGTCGCTGACGAATCAGCGATCGGGTTTAGCGATCCGATCTCATACACAGACGCAAAAGCGCCCCAGTTTTGATTGCAGTTTTTAGTGCCTGCAATTCGCGTAATGGTGGCTGTGCGTGGGAGACCTTCGGGTCTACCCGGGGTTTCTGTGACCCGGATCGCTAACCTGCGTACAGCCGCCACCTTTACTTGTTTAGCGATAGATAACGAAACCCTGCTGGTCAACGCCTGCGAATCCCTGGCGTCAGCAAGCATGATGCTCAGCGAGTTCGCCGGGTTGATGGACATGCCACATCGCAACATGATGTTGGGGATTCAATCGGTGGTCATGCTCGGGGAGTTGGCGGTGAATCGGGTGCTGGATAACCTCGACCCGCGAGGCTAGCGAAGAACCTGTGGCGAGGGGGCTTGCCCCCGTTCGGCTGCGAAGCAGTCGTAAAACCGGCATATGCGGAGTACCTGAAAACATGCGGTTGCAGGTTTTGGGGTCGCTTCGCAACCCAGCGGGAGCAAGCTCCCTCGCCACAACAGCATGGCTGGCTGCAAAGTTCTGTGGTGTTTTTTCGGGCCTCATCGCGGGCAAGCCCGCTCCCACAGGAGGCTGTGTTGTTCACAATTTTGTGTCAAAAGTCGAAACTTGTGGGAGCGGGCTTGCCCGCGATGGGGCCAGTCAATTCAACCGAAATATCAGTTCTCTTGGGCGCGATAAGCCCCAGGCGTAAGGCCGGTCCACTTCTTGAACGCCCGGTGAAACGCCGAAGGCTCGGAAAACCCCAACTGCTCGGCAATCTGTTGCAACGACAGATCCGCACGCCCCAGGTGATAAATCGCGATGTCCCGGCGCAACTGGTCCTTCAATTCCTGAAAACTCGTGCCTTCTTCGCGCAAATGCCGACGCAAGGTTTGCGGGCTGATGTGCAGGTGCGCGGCCACCGCTTCCAGGTCCGGCCAGCGCTCATTGTCGCGGCTGAGCAAGCGCCGCAACTGGCTGCTCAGGCTGTCGCCTTCGTCGGGGCGCGATAGCAGGTCGGCGGGGGAGCGCTCAAGGAAGTGCTTGAGGGTTCGTTCGTCCTGCAACAGCGGCATGCTCAGGTAGCGACTGTGGAACAGCAGGCTACTCTGAGTAGTGGAGAATGTTAGTGGGCAGGAAAACAGCAAGTCGTATTCGGCCCCGTGTTCGGGCCTCGGGTAGCTGAACGTGGCCTGCTCCAGACGAATGCGCTGGCCAATCAGCCAGCTGCCGAACCGATGCCAGATCACCAACAGGCTTTCGCTGAGGAAATGGTCCGGGTCCCACAGCGGCGAATCGTCCAGGCTCAGGCGAACCCTGTCGCCTTCGCGGCTCAGCGTCAGATGCGGCGCGCCGGGGAACAGGCTGTAAAACAACAGGCCGCGATTGAGCGCTTTCTCCAGCGTGCGGCAGTGGATGACGGCGTGGCACATCATCGCGAAACTGCCGGGTTTGCTCGGCGCCTGCCCGAAGCCCAGGTATTCGTCGTCCAGGGCCAGCCACAACCCCTGGATCAACCGGGTGAACTGTTCAGGCGCGATTCGCGCACGCGGTTCGTCGAGCAACTCGGGGCTGATCCCCAGTTGCTGCAGCAGGCTCGAATAGTCGTAGCCACGTCGACGCGCGCCACCGAGGGCGGCACGGGCGAAATGGCTGGCGATGGTGCGTTCACGCATAAGAGGGCAGGTCCGTCCACTGAGCAATGGATGGTAGCGGTGCCCGTCGACGATGGACAAGGCGGATATCCGCCAAATTGCAGGACGAGGTTTGGCTGGTGGGCGGAAATCCGCCACATCGTTGTAACCAGTCGGTGACGAAAAAAAACCTGTAACCCTTGATGTCAAAAGGCTCGCAGGCTTTTTGGCGAATGTGGCACGGGCCTTGCGATACAAGCGATAGATGCCTGCCGCCACGCAGCTCGACAAAACAAATCCCTCCAGTGCAGGAGGGTTCGCAATTGAAGTGTCTTGGGCAACAGATGGATGTTGTCATCGGGCACTCTTGAGGAACTTTGCAATGACGACTCGTCAGCCACTGTACAAATCCCTGTATTTCCAGGTGATCGTTGCCATCGCTATCGGCATCCTGCTCGGTCACTTCTACCCGCAGACCGGTGTAGCCCTCAAGCCGTTGGGTGACGGGTTTATCAAACTGATCAAAATGATCATCGCTCCTATCATCTTCTGCACCGTTGTCAGCGGTATCGCGGGTATGCAGAACATGAAGTCGGTCGGCAAGACCGGCGGTTACGCGCTGCTGTATTTCGAAATCGTTTCGACCATTGCCTTGCTGGTCGGTCTGGTCGTGGTCAACATCGTGCAGCCGGGTAATGGCATGCACATCGACGTCACCACGCTGGATGCCTCCAAAATCGCTACCTACGTTGCTGCCGGTGCGGATCAAAGCGTCGTTGGCTTCCTGCTGAACGTCATCCCGGCCACCATCGTCGGTGCGTTCGCCACGGGCGATATTCTGCAAGTGCTGATGTTCTCGGTTATCTTCGGTTTCGCCCTGCATCGCCTGGGTGCTTACGGCAAGCCGATCCTGGACTTCATCGATCGCTTCGCCCACGTGATGTTCAACATCATCAACATGATCATGAAGCTCGCGCCACTCGGTGCCTTCGGCGCCATGGCGTTCACCATCGGTGCTTATGGCGTTGGTTCGCTGGTGCAGCTGGGTCAACTGATGGCCTGCTTCTACATCACCTGCCTGCTGTTCATTCTGATCGTGCTGGGCGGTATCGCTCGCGCTCACGGCTTCAGCGTGCTGAAAGTGATCCGCTACATCCGTGAAGAACTGCTGATCGTGCTGGGTACCTCCTCTTCGGAGTCGGTGCTGCCACGTATGCTGATCAAAATGGAGCGTCTGGGCGCGCAGAAATCCGTGGTAGGTCTGGTGATCCCGACCGGTTACTCGTTCAACCTCGACGGTACTGCAATCTACCTGACCATGGCGGCCGTGTTCATTGCTCAGGCAACCGACACCCAAATGGACATCACTCACCAGATCACTCTGCTGGTGGTGTTGCTGCTGTCCTCCAAAGGCGCTGCTGGCGTGACCGGTAGTGGTTTCATCGTACTGGCCGCTACCTTGTCCGCCGTTGGCCACCTGCCGGTTGCCGGCCTGGCGCTGATCCTCGGTATCGACCGCTTCATGTCCGAAGCCCGTGCCCTGACCAACCTGATCGGTAACGCGGTTGCCACCATTGTTGTGGCCAAGTGGGTCAAGGAACTGGATACCGACGTGCTGCAATCGGAGCTGGCGTCGGGCGGTCGCGGCATTGCCGACGAGCCTAAAGACGATGTTTTGGGCCACGTCGAAGGGGCAACCCCGACGAACGCCAAGTAAACTTGGTTGTAATAAAAAAACCCGCTTCGGCGGGTTTTTTCATACCTGCGATTTGAGCACAACGGTCACCGCCACTGACACATAAGGTGATTGCTGCAATGTCCTCGGCTGCCTAGGCTTGGGGGATTGCACTGGAGAACACTCATGCTCGGTCCACTGGCATCACTCAAGGTTCTGGATTTCTCGACACTGCTGCCGGGGCCGTTCGCCTCGTTGCTGCTGGCAGACATGGGCGCCGAGGTGCTGCGCGTCGAGTCGCCGACCCGCATGGACCTGCTGCGAGTGCTGCCGCCGCATGATCAAGGCGTGTCGGCCAGCCACGCGTACCTCAATCGCAACAAGCGCAGCCTGGCCCTGGACCTCAAGCAGCCCGAAGCGCTGGAGGTGATCAAGCAGTTGCTGCAGGACTACGACATCGTGCTGGAACAGTTCCGTCCCGGTGTGATGGACCGACTCGGCCTGGGGTATGAGGCCTTGAAGGCGATTAATCCGCGGCTGATTTATGTGTCGATCACCGGTTATGGCCAGACCGGCCCCTACAAGGACCGCGCCGGTCACGACATCAACTACCTGGCGCTGGCGGGGCTGGCGAGTTACACCGGTCGCGCCGACAGCGGGCCGGTCCCGTTGGGCATGCAGGTGGCGGATGTCGCGGGTGGCTCGCTGCACGGGGTGATCGGCCTGCTGGCGGCGGTGATCGCGCGACAGCAGACAGGGCAGGGGCAGCATCTGGATGTGAGCATGACCGACTGCGCCTTCAGCCTGAACGCCATGGCCGGTGCCGGGTACCTGGCCTGTGGCGTGGAGCCGGGCAGGGAAGATCAGATGCTCAATGGCGGCAGCTTCTACGACTACTACCGCTCGCGCGATGGACGCTGGTTGTCGGTGGGCAGTCTGGAGCCGGTGTTCATGCAGCAACTCTGCACGGCGCTGGGCCGCCCGGAACTGGCGGCCCAAGGGTTGTCACCCGAACCGGCCCGGCAACAGGCGCTCAAGGAGGCGTTGAAAGTCGAATTCGAAAAATACGACTTTGCCGAGTTGTGTGAGCTGTTTGCCGGGGTCGATGCGTGCGTCGAGCCGGTGTTGAGCCTGGACGAAGCGGTGCGGCACCCGCAGTTGCAGGCGCGGGAATTGGTGGCTGAGGTGCCGCGCTGCGATGGTTCGACTCAGGCGCAGATCGCTTGCCCGTTGAAATTTTCGGACGGCTTGCCTGAGCCTCGGCATATTGGCGCGACGCTGGGAGCGCATACCGATCAGGTGTTGGGGGAGTTGGGGTTCAGTGTTGAGCGGATCGAGGAATTGCGGCGTGCCAGGGTGATTATCTAGCGTCTGTCCCGGCCCCATCGCGGGCAAGCCCGCTCCCACAGGGATCAGCTTTGATTACAAAATTTGTGAACGACTCCGACCACTGTGGGAGCGGGCTTGTCCGCGATGAGGCCGGCCCAGACACCACAAATCTGACTTATTCGACCCGCATCTCGCCACTGAACACCAACGTGCTCCTGCAGCGCCGGCACAAATACCGCCGTCCCTGTCTCACCAAACCATGACGCTGCGCCGAAAACGGGAAATCGCTGTCGGCGCACGGGCATTTGTAGATGTAGCGGGTCACGCTGCGGCGTTTGACGTCGTAGGTGTGGCAGCGGTTGGGCGGCAGTTCGTACACACCACGCATGATCAGTTGCCACTCTTCGCCATGAGGCTGGATGCGGTCGCCGAACAATTGATGGGCGATCAGGTGCGCGACTTCATGCGCCACGGTCTGCTTGAGGAAGTCTTCGGTGTTTTCACGGTACAGCTGCGGATTGAAGCGCAGCAGGTTCTCGTGCAAATGCGCGACACCGGCTTTTTGCCCGCGCAGCTTGAGGCTCACCACGGGGCGTTTGAAAGGTCGTTTGAAAAAGGATTCGGCTTGTTGGAAACAGTCTTCGACGCGGGTATTGAGTTGCTCGGGCATGCTTGATGGATCTCCAGAGACGTCGAGTATGCCGCAACCCTCGGGACTTGCGAATCGCCGAGGCGCTGAATGGTCGTACCTCCTGCTCTTTGTTGGAGAGTAGAAGGCCGCCTTGCGGCGGCCTGTATTGGCAGATCTTGTTTTTGGCGGGTGTGTTGCTAATTCGTATAGACCGGTCCCACGCCAAGCCCCCAGACAATCACCGTGAACGCCATGATCGCCACCAGCACCACCAATCCAACGGCGAGCACCGAGCTTGAAAACAGGAATCCCTCGTCCGACGGAATGTTCATGAACGTCGGCAGGCCTACATACAGCAGGTACACCGTGTAGCAGATGGCTGCGGTGCCGACGATCATTCCCAGCCACATGTGCGGGTAAAGCGCCGCCAGACCGCCGATGAACAGTGGCGTCGCGGTGTACGTGGCGAACGCGACACAACGTGCCAGGCTCGGGTTGGCGTCATAGGTGCGGGCCATCCAGTGGATGAACGCGCCCATTACCGCGACACCGCCAAGCATCGCCAGGTACGACATGATGGTCATCCACAGCGCGCTTTCCGTAGTCAGCATTACCGGCGCTCGACTACCAATGACCCAGCCGACCTGCGTGGTGCCAATAAACGCCGACACGGCAGGGATCGCCGCCAGAATCAGGGTGTGCGTGAGGTACATGTGGCTGATGCTTTCCTCCTGGTCGCCACGGATTTCTTTCCATTCCTGGTCAGGGTGGGTGAAGAGCCCCACTACGTGATGGATCATGCCAGTCACTCCTCTTGTTGTTGCCATCGCCCCCCAGCGGAGCGCTTACGGGCCAAAGTGGCCAGGTAAGTACAGGTCTGAATACGTGTGCGACCTTATGCCGCAGTATAGAAAGGAGTTACCGGAAATAGTGCGAGGGGCTTAGAGCAAATCGCGCTGTAAACAATCTTGTTAATCGCCGCCGGGTCTGTGCCTGTTAAACCCTGTGGCGAGGGGGCTTGCCCCCGTTGGGTCACGAAGTGGCCCCCAATCAGTCGACTATATTTTCCAAGAGGAACCGCAGTGTTTGTTTTACGACTGCTGCGCAGCCGAACGGGGCGATGCGGCGTTCCGACAAGCCCCCTCGCCACAAGTGCAATGTTTTTGCGTAAAATGCCGGCCTTTCGTCACACCTCACGGATTTCGCGTCATGGGCACTCTTACGGTCAACCAGAACAAACTGCAAAAGCGCCTTCGCCGCCAGGCCGGTGAGGCTGTCGCCGATTTCAACATGATTGAAGACGGCGACAAGGTCATGGTCTGCCTGTCCGGTGGCAAGGACAGCTACACCATGCTCGACGTGCTGATGCATTTGCAGAAGGTCGCCCCGATCAAGTTCGACATCGTGGCCGTGAACATGGACCAGAAGCAGCCAGGCTTTCCCGAGCACGTGCTGCCGGCTTACCTTAAAGAACTGGGCATCGAGTACCACATCGTCGAGAAAGACACCTATTCGGTGGTCAAGGAGCTTATTCCTGAGGGAAAGACCACCTGCTCGCTGTGCTCACGCCTGCGTCGCGGCACGCTCTACACCTTTGCCGATGAAATCGGCGCGACCAAAATGGCCCTCGGTCACCATCGCGACGACATCGTCGAGACGTTCTTCCTGAACATGTTCTTCAACGGTTCGCTCAAGGCCATGCCGCCGAAGCTGCGTGCCGACGACGGTCGCAACGTGGTGATCCGCCCGCTGGCCTACTGCAACGAAAAAGACATTCAGGCTTACTCGGACTTCAAGCAATTCCCGATCATCCCGTGCAACCTCTGTGGCTCCCAGGAAAACCTGCAGCGCCAAGTGGTTAAAGAGATGCTTCAGGAGTGGGAGCGCAAGACCCCGGGCCGTACCGAAAGCATTTTCCGCAGCTTGCAGAACGTGATCCCGTCGCAACTGGCGGACCGTAACTTGTTCGATTTCACCAACCTGCGCATCGATGAAACCGCAGCTTCGCGGTTCGTCAACGTAGTAAATCTCTGAACAAATTGTGTGGGAGCGGGCCTGTGGCGAGGGGGCTTGCCCCCGTTTGAGTGCGGAGCAGTCACAAGATCTTTGGTACATCAGAGATTTTGGGGTCGCTTCGCAGCCCAACGGGGGCGAGCCCCCTCGCCACGGGGCGCTCCCACAGTTGGTTTTTCGCTTCAATCCTCAGGAGAGGGCATGCGCGATTACAAGTGGCTGAACGAATACTGCTTGAACCGCTTCGGTTCGGCGGCTGAACTGGAAGCCCATCTGCCGGTTCCCAAGACCCCGGCGCAATTACGCAAGATCAGCGACGACCGCTACCTCTCGACCATGGCGTTGCGGGCGTTCCGCGCCGGGCTCAAGCACAGCCTGGTGGACGCCAAGTGGCCGGCGTTCGAAGAGGTGTTCTTCAAGTTCGATCCGGAAAAAGTCGTGCTGATGAGCGCCGAACATCTGGAGCGCTTGATGCAGGACGCGCGGATCATCCGCCACCTGGGCAAGCTCAAGAGCGTACCGCGCAATGCGCAGTTCATTCTGGACGTGGCCCATGAGAAGGGCAGCTTTGGCGCTTTGATCGCCGAATGGGCGGTGACCGACATCGTCGGGTTGTGGACCTATCTGAAAAAACACGGGCATCAGTTGGGCGGATTATCGGCGCCGCGATTCTTGCGGATGGTGGGCAAGGACACGTTCGTGCCGAGCTACGACGTGGTAGCAGCGCTGAGTGCGCAGAAGATCGTCGACAAGGTCCCGACTAGTCTGAGGGACATGGCCACGGTGCAGAATGCGTTCAACCAGTGGCACGAAGAGAGCGGTGGGCGGCCGATGAGCCAGATTTCGATGATGCTGGCTTACACAGTGAATCATTGAGACCGCATCGAATCCATCGCGGGCAAGCCCGCTCCCACAGGTATTGGTTTTGAGCACAAAATGTGTGAACGACCCCGGTCACTGTGGGAGCGGGCTTGCCCGCGATGGCGATATGTCAGGCGACAGAGATCTCGCCTTCACCCGCCAACTTGCGATTCAACTGAAACCGCCACCGCACATACAACATTGCCGAGCAGAACACCGCCAGGCTCGCGCCCATCTCCAGTAAACCGAACAGTTGCCGGTTCGGGTCATACGCGGCCAATGCGCCTTTCATGAAATACAGGTTCACCACAAAACACATCCACGAATGCCCGCGGGCGCTGCCGACGATCATCCCCGGCGCCAGCAACAGCAGCGGCACCAGTTCGATCAGCAGAATCACCCACGGCCGCGCGCCATGCAGGTCGGCGAATATCAGGTAGTAGGCGCAGAGCAGTCCCACCAGGCCGAAAAAGCACAGCAGGCTGATGACGCGCATCGCCCGTACTCGCGGTTCGAGCCATTCGATGGAAGGCAGGATTTTCGGCTTTTTGGCCATATCAACTCACCAACTTTTGCGCAGTCTTCGCCAACCGCAGGCCCAAGGCCCGGCACAGCGCAACTTCGTGTTCATTCAAACCGCTTTTGCCATCGGCACCGGCGTGATGACTGGCGCCGTAAGGCGTGCCGCCTCCGCGGGTTTCCAGCAGCGCCGACTCGCTGTAAGGCAGGCCGGTGATCAGCATGCCGTGGTGCAGCAACGGCAACATCATCGACAGCAGCGTAGTTTCCTGGCCGCCGTGCAGGCTTGCGGTGGAGGTGAAGACCCCGGCCGGTTTGCCTACCAGGGCCCCGGTCAGCCACAGATTGCTGGTGCCATCGAGAAAGTATTTCAACGGTGCGGCCATGTTACCGAACCGGGTCGGGCTGCCGAGGGCCAGGCCGGCGCAGTTTTTCAGGTCGTCGAGGCTGGCGTACAGTGCGCCTTCATCGGGAATGTCCGGCGACACGGCTTCGCACTCGGTGGAGATCGCCGGCACGGTGCGCAGGCGCGCTTCCATACCGGACTGCTCGACACCACGGGCAATCTGCCGGGCCATTTCATTGGTCGAACCGCTGCGGCTGTAATACAGAACCAGAATGTACGGCGCACTCACGGCAGCAACTCCAGCACATTCTCCGGCGGACGGCCGATGATGGCTTTGTCGCCGACTTCGAGAATCGGGCGCTCCATGAGTTTCGGGTGCGCGGCGATGGCGGCGATCAATTGCGCCTCGCTCAGGCTGTTGTCGGCCAGGTTGAGGGTTTTGTACTCGTCCTCGCCGGTGCGCAGCAATTGCCGGGCGTTGATGCCGAGTTTGCTCAACAGGCTCTGGATTTGCGCGGCGTCCAGCGGCGTTTCCAGGTAGCGGACGACGGTCGGGGCCAGGCCACGGGCTTCGATGAGTTCGAGCGCACCGCGGGATTTCGAGCAGCGCGGGTTGTGATAAAGCGTCAGATCGGTCATGTGCGGGTCGCATCTTGCGTAAGGTGGCGGCTATTCTAACTGGGCGGCGCGTAATCCAGAACCTTGGGAGGCGATGGGTCGCAGGTGCATTCCATTTTTGACAAGGATTGAGACATGACAAGGCGACTGGCAGCGGCATTGGCGATCATGGGGGCGTTATTGCTGGGGGGCTGCGGCAACGACTATGGCGTCGACCAGAACGGTCACAAAGTCGCCGCCGAGCGTCTGGACAAACAATGGCTGGTGCTCAATTACTGGGCCGAATGGTGCGGCCCGTGCCGTACCGAGATTCCCGAGTTGAACGTGCTGGCCGAGCAGCTCAAGGGCAAGAAGATCGGTGTATTCGGGGTCAACTTCGACAATGTGCAGGGCGAAGAGCTGAAAAGCGCCAGCGAGAAACTGGGGATCGCCTTCACCGTGCTGGCCCAGGACCCGGCGGACCTTTTCGAATTACCGCGCAGTGAAGCGTTGCCGGTGACTTACATCATCGATAACAAGGGCAAGGTGCGGGAACAGTTGATGGGGGAGCAGACGGCGGCGGGGGTGATGGCGAAGCTTGAGGCGTTGCAGGCGATTAACTGATCATAAGTGGACCTGTAGGAGCCAGGCTTGCCGGCGAAGGCGTACTTTGGAGCGCCTTCGCCGGCAAGCCTGGCTCCTACGAAAAGCAATTCACTGATCGTTCCCACGCTCTGCGTGGGAATGCTGCCCGGGACGCTCCGCGTCCCTGTGACGCAGAGCGTCACTAGATGCATTCCCACGCAGAGCGTGGGAACGATCAGAGCGAGAGGATCAACCCTCTTCAAGCCACCAACGCAGTGGTTTGCCTTGCGCCGGCCAGAAGCGCATCTGGTCGATCGGTGAGACGTCCCAGCGCTGGACGTTTTCCAACGCTTGCAGGAAGCGTTTTTCCTGCTCCATCAACGCTGGCGCACACATTTTGCGGGTGCTGCCGATCTTGCCGAAGCTCAGCTTGTCGCCTTGCAGGGTATACGGCGCGAACCAGTGGTTGCAGCCGCCATTGCCATAGGCCCGACCGTCATCATCGAGGGTGATGGTCAGATGGCTGTAGTCCATCAGCGGACGTTCGCCGATCCACTCCAGAATGTAGCTGCGGTTGTGTTGCAATTGCACCGGCTCGGCGGCGCAGCCCAACAGGCTGGCGCCAGCCATGGCGGTCAGAGCAAGGCGTTTCATCACGCAGGCTCCTGGCACTTCTTGCACAGGTGCTTGTCGGCAACCGTGGCCCAGCCCAGCTCGGCAATGCGCGCAGTGGCCGCCGGTTTTTCCGCCTTGTTGCCCAGCTTGGCGTCGACCGCGAATTCAAAGCTCAGCTCTTTGGCGCAGCTGTCGCAGTTGACTTTCCAGGTGTGGATCGCCAGTTCGCCGAACACCGGACCACTGGCCACCGCGACCCATTGGCCGGGCGGGTTGATCAGATGGCGAACCGTTTCGACGGTCAGGCGCATGGACAAGTCCTTGCTGCCTTTAAGGGTCACCACCAGCACGTCGTTATTACGAATCGAGCCGCCGTTGCCGGTGACTTGATAACGCCCCGGCACCAGGGCGCGGCATTCGGTGAGGGTGTGTTGCGGGTTCATCAGGCTGTAGCGGAAATCGTGTTCGACCATGGGTCCTCCAAATATGCGCGATATGCTAGCACGGGCATGAACGCAGCATGGCGTGGGCATGTGACCTTCGATCTGGTTCGAATTACCTGCCGACTCATGGCAAACTGCCGCTTTTGCATCTCTAAGGAATAGAAATGGCGTTGATCGAATGTTTTGAGTGCAAGCAACGCATCAGCTCCACGGCGCCTGCTTGCATTCATTGCGGTGCGCCTTCGGTGGCAGAAGCGGCTACATCGACGGCAACGCAGGCGCCTCTTTCTTTCGGGCGCTTACCGACCAATGAGAGTGTGCCCAGGGTGACCCCGGCCGCTTTCGGGCGCAAACGTAAAGCCGAAGTCGAGGCAGAGATCCCGGCAGTGGCACCCGGCGGGCCGCGTCCGGTGGAACTCTGGCTGAAACTGATGATTTTCTTTCTGCCGCCGTTTTTTGTCTGGTTTCTGCTGCGTCGCGGGCATTCGCTGGGACAGCGCTTGCTGGGCTTTGGCTGGCTGGCCCTGATGATCCTTTTGTCCAAGGCCTGAGCCAATCAGCTCTCGACCTGATTCTGTGGCGAACCGGCTGCCCAGGCCGCGATGTTCTGCAGGGTGGTCGCGGCAATCGCGCCAAGGGCTTCGCGGGTGAGGAAGGCCTGGTGCGCCGTGATGATTACATTCGGAAAAGTCAGCAGGCGCGCCAGCACATCGTCCTGCAGCGGCAAGTCGGAGCGATCTTCGAAGAACAGCTGCGCCTCCTCTTCATAAACATCCAGCCCCAGATAGCCCAATTGGCCGTCCTTCAACGCGTCGATTAGCGCCGGGGTGTCCACCAGACCGCCACGCCCGGTATTGATCAACATCGCGCCGGGCTGCATGTGTGCCAGCGATTCGCTGTTGATCAAGTGTTTGCTCTGTTCGTTGAGCGGGCAATGCAGGCTGATGATCTGCGACTCGGCCAGCAGTTGCGGCAAGCTGAGGTAGCGCGCGCCGAGCGCTTCGACCTGCGGGTTCGGGTAAGGATCACAGGCCAGCAACCGGCAGCCGAAGCCGTTCATGATTTTCGCGAAGGTCGCGCCGATCTGCCCGGTGCCGACTACGCCGACGGTCTTGCCCACGAGGTCGAAACCGGTGAGCCCGTGCAGACTGAAATCCCCCTCGCGAGTACGGTTGTAGGCACGGTGCAGGCGGCGATTTAGCGCCAGGATCAGCGCCACCGCATGTTCGGCCACCGCGTGAGGCGAGTAAGCCGGAACCCGCACAATCGCCAGCCCCAGGCGCTTCGCTACCGCCAGATCGACATGGTTGTAACCGGCCGAGCGCAGGGCGATCAGGTGTGTGCCACCCGTGGCCAGACGTTCGAGTACCGGAGCACTGAGGTCATCATTGATGAAGGCACAGACCACTTCGTGATGCTCAGCCAGCGCCACCGTGTCGAGGCTCAGCCGCGCCGGCTGGAAATGCAGCTCGATGCCGGCGGGCAGGTCGGTACTCAGAAAACTGTCGCGGTCATAGGCCTGGCTGCTGAAAAGAATCGTGCGCATGTTGTCCTCCTGGAAGCTACAGACCTTGAGCTTAGCCTTCAAGGCGCCCAGCGTTATTGCGTTGCATCAGGCATTGATACGCGCATGGGCCGCCAGGCGATTGATGGCTCGTTCGAGTTCTTCCAGCGCGCCGGGGGCTTTGGGGTCCTGTTGCTTGAGCAGGGTTTCACTGCGTTGGCAGGCGGCGCGCAGTTGCGGGACGCCGCAATAACGGGTCGCCCCATGCAAGCGATGGACTCGCTCGATCAGGGCATTCTGGTCATTGGCTTCACGAGCGACGCGGATGGCCTCGCGGTCGGCCTCCAGGGAGGCCAGCAGCATTGCCAGCATGTCCGCCGCCAGATCGGCTTTGCCGGCCGCCAGGCGCAGGCCTTCTTCGTGATCGAGCACCTGCAACTCATTACCGTTGTTGCTTTCGCTGGAGCGCTCCGGACCCAGATTACGCAATGCCAGGCCGGTCCATTTCAACACCACCTGCGCCAGTTGCCGCTCGCTGATGGGTTTGGTCAGGTAGTCGTCCATGCCGCTTTGCAGCAACGCACGTTTTTCGTTGGCCATCGCGTGGGCGGTAAGGGCAACGATCGGCAATGGCGTGCAATGCCGCTCGCTTTCCCACTGGCGAATGGCTTCGGTGCTCTGGCGGCCATCCATGCCAGGCATCTGCACGTCCATCAGCACCAGGTCGAAGGTCTCGTTCTGCACGGCCTTGACCGCAGCGTAACCGCTTTCCACCGCGAGCACCTTGGCGCCCATGTCTTCGAGCAGGGTTTGCACCAGCAGCAGATTGGCCGGGTTGTCATCGACGCAAAGGACCTTCGGCGCGCGGCTGGAAACCGGCTCGCCGGGGGCGCTGCGTTGCTGGCGCGGGTTGACCATATCGGCCAGTGCCCGACGCAGTTTGCGCGTGCAGGCCGGTTTGGACTGGAGTTGGCTGTGGGGGTTGGGCACCGAGAGGTGGAACAGCGTCAGTTCGGTGGTCGGGCACAGCACCAACACTCTGCAGCCCAGGTGTTCGAGGTCCCAGATATGCTGGTTGAGGCGCTCCGGCGGCATGTCGTTGCTGGTGATGCCGAGCACTGCCAGGCCGATGGCCTGATCGGTCTGATGGGCGCCGGTCACGCCATTGGCCAGGCTTTCCAGAGTGTTGAACGGCGTGACTGCCAAGCCGCAGTCTTCCAGTTGATGCTGCAAGGCCTGACGGGCCAGTTCATGGTTTTCCAGGACCGCCACCCGATGCCCGAGTAGCGGTGGGCCGGGCAGGTCTTCGGCGTCGTCGCGGGTTTTGGGCAGGCTCAGGCTGATCCAGAATTCCGAACCTTCGCCCGGTGTGCTGTCGACGCCGATCTCGCCGCCCATCTGTTCGATCAGGCGTTTGGAAATCACCAGCCCCAGTCCGGTGCCGCCAGGTTGTCGGGACAGCGAGTTATCAGCCTGGCTGAAGGCCTGAAACAAGGCGCGCACGTCCTGATTCGACAGACCAATGCCAGTGTCCTGAATGCTGATGCGCAGTTGCACGCTGTCTTCATGCTCTTCTTCGAGCATGGCCCGGGCAACGATGGTGCCTTCGCGGGTGAACTTGATCGCGTTGCTCACAAGGTTGGTGAGGATCTGCTTGAGTCGCAGCGGATCGCCCACCAGCGACAGTGGCGTATCGCGATAAACCAGGCTCACCAGCTCAAGCTCTTTGGCGTGGGCGGCCGGGGCGAGGATGGTCAAGGTGTCTTGCAGCAGGTCGCGCAGGTTGAAGGGAATATGGTCGAGCACCAGTTTGCCGGCCTCGATTTTCGAGAAGTCGAGAATCTCGTTGATGATCCCCAGCAAGCTGTCGGCGGATTTTTCGATGGTGCCCAGATAATCGAGCTGGCGCGGCGTCAATTCGCTTTTTTGCAGCAAATGCGTGAAGCCGAGAATGCCATTGAGCGGTGTGCGGATTTCATGGCTCATGTTGGCCAGGAACTCGGATTTGATCCGGCTCGCCTCCAGGGCTTCCTTGCGCGCCAGGTCCAGCTCGATGTTCTGGATTTCGATGGTTTCCAGGTTCTGACGCACGTCTTCGGTGGCCTGTTCGACGCTGTTTTGCAATTCTTCCTGAGCGTTCTGCAGGGTTCCGGCCATGCGGTTGATGCCGGACGCCAGTTCATCCAGCTCATGGCTGCCGAGGGGCGGCAGGCGGGTTTCCAGGTGGCCGTCCTTGAGCTGTGCCACGGCTTGTTTGATTTGGCTCAGAGGCCGGTTGATGGTCCGCCCCATGCGCAACGCCAACAGCGCCGCACCGACCAGTCCCCCGCCGATCAACAGCAGGCTGGCGAACAGGCTACGGTAACCGCGCAGCAACATGCCGTTGTGGGACAGCTCGAGTTCGACCCAACCCAGCAGACGGTCGGATTCATCGGGGATCAGGTCGCCGGCCAGGTTGCGGTGCTTGCCGAACACCGGCAGCAGGTAGCGCGTGGCGTCATTGCCACTGCGGCGCAACATCTGTGAACCGTTGCCCAAAGGCGCCGAATTGAGCATGGTCGGGCCGGCATGGGCCAGTGTCGTGCGGTCGGGGGCGAGGAAGGTCACCGCGCGCACGTCGGTTTGTTCCAGGAACTGGGTGGCGATGCGTTCCAGCAGGTCGTTGTCTTTGCGACCCATGGCCGGGGCCACCAGCGGTGCCAGCTGTTCGGCAATCATTTCGCCGCGCTGCATGAGTTGCGATTGCAGGTCCGATTGCTGCATCCAGGTGAAATAGCCGCCCAGAACCAGCGCCATCAGGGTGGTCGGTAACAGGGTCAGCAGCAGCACGCGGCCTTTAATTCCCAGTTTCTTGAGCACGCATCTCTCCCGCATCCAGCTGTTTATTGACCTGCACATGCGTCCGGCACGCGCCACCTGCGCAGTGTAGCGACTTGCATGCGGGCAATCTCCGTAAAATTGATGTCGTCATTCGTCGGCTGGTTCCGCGCTTTGGTCTTGAGAGGCAAACCTTGGGTTGCCCCTGGTGAGGCGATCTTGAATAGTCGGCAAATGAGAATTATTTGCAGATAATCATGACTCCCATCTCTATCAGTCATCCCCGTATCCTCTCCATCGAAGACGCCATCGCGGGCAAGCCCGCTCCCACAGTTGACGTGTGTCTGCCACAAATTGTGTGATCAACCTCGACTCCCGTGGGAGCGAGCCAGCTCGCGATGCGGCTCTTCCAGCCACCACCGCGCTGATCATGCCGGAGCGTTCCCGTTTATTTGTACGACCTTTCCTAAAGGGGATTGCCGACACCTTATGCCTGATTCGACGGAATAGACTCGCGTTTTTCCTCGTCCTCAAGGAGTTCGGCATGAATGCATCCAGCGTCCCCGACAACGCAACCGACGATCGTTTCAATGAAGTGCTTGCGCTGATTCAAAGTGCCAAACAGCAAGCCATGCAGGCGGTGAATACCCAGCTGATTGAGCTGTATTGGCAGGTGGGTGCTTACATCAGTCGCAAGCTGGAAAAAGCCGAATGGGGCGATTCTGTGGTCAGCCAACTGGCTGAGCATCTGGCCATGTCTCAACCTGGGTTGCGCGGTTTTACTCGCCCCAATCTGTTCCGCATGCGTCAGTTCTATGAGACTTACCGGGGTGACGAGAAAGTCTCACCGCTGGTGAGACAAATACCCTGGACCCATAATCTGGTCATCTTCAGTCAGGGCAAACTCCCGGAAGAGCGGGAGTTTTATCTACGTATGGCGGTTCAGGAGAAGTGGTCGAAGCGCGAGTTGGAGCGTCAGTTCAAAGCTGCACTGTTCGAGCGTAGTGTGACCCAACCGGCAAAAACCTCCGCAGTGCTAAGACATACTCACCCTGCGGCGCTTGAGATTTTCCGCGATGCCTACATGGTCGAGTTTCTCGATCTGCCCGGCGGCCATGCCGAAACCGATCTGCATAAGGGGCTGCTGGCGCGTCTCAAGGAATTTCTGATCGAACTGGGTCGTGACTTCTGCTTTGTCGGCTCCCAATATCCGCTGCAAGTCGGCGGGCGTGATTTCGCCCTGGATCTGCTGTTCTTCCACCGTGGGCTCAACTGTCTGGTAGCCATTGAGCTCAAGGTCGGTCGGTTTGAGCCGGAGTATTTGGGCAAGCTGGATTTCTATCTGGAAGCGCTGGATCGCAATGAGCGCAAACCCCACGAAAACCCTGCCATTGGTGTGTTGCTTTGTGCCAGCAAGGATGACGAGGTGGTCGAGTACGCCCTTAACCGTAGCCTGTCGCCAGCGTTAATTGCCGAATACCAGACTCGCCTACCGGACAAGCAGTTGTTGCAGGCTAAATTGCATGAGTTTTATGCGCTGGATTTTGAGCAGGAGAAGAGCGGGTAATCTCCCTCTTATTCCCATTCGCCATAAGCCCCTTACTTTGCGTGATATGGCCTGCGCACGTTTGCCGGTATGATAGGCGCCCCCGCAGTCTGGATTGCGAATACGCCATGACCTTGCAGTACCCAACCATCGCCGATTGCGTCGGCAACACTCCGCTGGTCCGTTTGCAGCGCCTGCCTGGCGCCACCAGCAACACCCTTTTGCTCAAGCTCGAAGGGAATAACCCGGCGGGTTCGGTCAAGGACCGTCCGGCGCTGTCGATGATCACCCGCGCCGAATTGCGCGGGCAGATCCACGCTGGCGATACGCTGATCGAAGCGACCTCGGGCAACACCGGGATCGCCTTGGCCATGGCTGCCGCGATCAAGGGTTACAAGATGATCCTGATCATGCCGGACAACTCCAGCGCCGAGCGTAAAGCCGCCATGACGGCTTATGGCGCCGAGCTGATTCTGGTCAGCCAGGAAGAAGGCATGGAAGGCGCCCGCGACCTCGCCCAGCGAATGGAAGCCGAAGGTCGTGGCAAGGTGCTGGATCAGTTCGCCAACGGTGACAACCCCGAGGCGCACTACACCACCACCGGTCCGGAAATCTGGCGCCAGACCGAAGGCACCATCACTCATTTCGTCAGCTCGATGGGCACCACTGGCACCATCATGGGCGTTTCGCGCTACTTGAAAGAGCAGAACGACAACGTGCAGATCATCGGGCTGCAACCGATGGAAGGTTCGGCGATTCCGGGCATCCGTCGCTGGCCGCAGGAATACCTGCCGAAGATCTACCAGGCCGATCGCGTGGACCGGATCGTCGATATGGCGCAAAGCGAAGCCGAAGACGTGACCCGTCGTCTGGCGCGCGAAGAAGGCATCTTCTGTGGCGTGTCTTCGGGCGGTGCCGTGGCGGCGATGCTGCGTCTGTCCAAGGAAGTTGAAAACGCGGTGATCGTCGCGATCATCTGCGACCGTGGCGACCGTTACTTGTCGACCGGCATTTTCGACGCGCCCAACTGATGGCCAAGCAAGAGAGAGGCCTGCGCTTCCAGCCCACGGGCGGCAGCAAGGCCCCGCAAGTCCCGACCGGCAAAAAGCAGCGCTTGACGATTGAGCGCCTGGCCAATGACGGTCGCGGTATCGCGTTTTTCGAAGGTCGCACCTGGTTCGTCATCGGCGCATTGGCCGGTGAAGATGTAGAGGCGCGGGTCTTGGGTGCCCACGGCAAAGTGGTCGAGGCGCGCACCGAACGCGTGTTCAACGCCAGTGAATTGCGCCGCCCGGCACCGTGCGCTCATGCCGCTCGCTGCGGCGGTTGCAGCGTGCAGCATCTGCCCCACAACGAACAGCTCGCCCTGAAACAGCGCATGCTCGCCGAGCAATTGTCGCGGGTTGCCGGTGTCGAACCTGATGAGTGGGCAGCGCCGTTGAGCGGTCCGGAATTCGGCTACCGTCGTCGCGCCCGAGTGGCGGTGCGTTGGGACATGAAAGCGAAAAAACTCGAAGTCGGCTTCCGCGCTGCCGGTAGTCAGGACATCGTCGCCATCAACGAATGCCCGGTGCTGGTACAGCCCTTGCAGCCGATCATGAGCCGCTTGCCGGAGATGCTGCGGCGCTTGAGCAAACCTCAGGCGCTGGGGCATGTGGAGTTGTTCAGTGGTTCGTCATTGGCGGTATTGCTGCGGCACATGGCGCCGTTGTCCGAAGCCGACATGACCATCCTCAAGGAATTCTGCGCGTTCCATGAAGCCCAGTTGTGGCTGCATGGCGATGGTGAGCCGCAACCGGTCGAGGCCGATCAGTCGCTGGGCTATCGCCTTGAACAGTGGGACTTGAACCTGGCGTATCGGCCGGGAGATTTCATTCAGGTCAACGCCGGGGTCAACGAAGCGATGGTCGCCCAGGCGTTGGCCTGGTTGGCGCCGAAACCTGATGAGCGGGTTCTGGATCTGTTTTGTGGGTTGGGCAACTTTGCCTTGCCGCTGGCCAAAGCGGTTCGTGAAGTGGTGGCGGTGGAGGGCGTGCAGGCGATGGTCGAGCGTGCCGCCGCGAATGCTGTCAGCAATAATCTGCATAACGCGAAGTTTTTTCAGGCCGATTTATCCCAGCCCTTGGCCGATGCCGAATGGGCCGATGAAGGCTTTTGTGCGGTACTCTTGGACCCACCTCGCGACGGTGCTTTTGAGGTGGTGCGCAAGCTGGCGTCCTTGGGCGCCAAACGATTGGTGTATGTGTCGTGCAACCCTGCAACGCTGGCGCGCGACACGGTCGAATTGATCAAGCAGGGCTACCGGTTAAAACGTGCCGGGATTCTCGATATGTTTCCTCAGACGGCACATGTCGAGGCCATGGCGTTATTTGAAGCGAGCTAGGACGGCTCGTCTGGTCCGACTGACCCGCCCGTGCAAAGCGCATTCGTCTTAGCCCCGCGAGTGCACACGGGCAGCAAGGGTCAGCGATTTGACGCATTGAATCTGCGTCGTAGGGAAGGTAAAGCAAGATGGTACAGGTGAGAGCACACCAGCCGATCAACACCGACGGCAGTATCAATCTCGAGGCTTGGCTCGATCATGCGGTCAGTGTCGATGCGGCACTGGATCGCGAAGCCTTGAAGGAAGCCTGCGAGTTCGCTCGCCAGGCCGAACAACAAGCCAATGCGGCGAAGAATCTGTGGTCCGAAGGGACCTCGAGTTTCCGCACGGGCCTTGAGATCGCCGAGATTCTCGCCGACCTCAAACTCGACCAGGATTCGTTGGTCGCGGCGGTGCTGTACCGCGGCGTGCGCGAAGGCCAGATCCAGTTGCCGGCAGTCAGCCAGCGTTTCGGCCCGGTGGTGGCCAAACTCATCGACGGCGTGTTGCGCATGGCGGCGATCAGCGCCAGCCTGAGCCCCCGTCAATCCCTGGTGCTGGGCACTCAGGGCCAGGTGGAAAACCTGCGCAAGATGCTGGTGGCCATGGTCGACGACGTGCGCGTCGCGCTGATCAAACTGGCCGAGCGCACCTGCGCGATCCGCGCGGTGAAAACTGCCGACGATGAGAAGCGCAACCGTGTGGCTCGTGAAGTCTTCGACATTTACGCGCCGCTCGCCCACCGCCTCGGTATCGGTCATATCAAGTGGGAGCTGGAGGACCTGTCCTTCCGCTATCTTGAGCCCGACCAGTACAAGCAGATCGCCAAGTTGCTCCACGAGCGACGGCTGGATCGCGAGCGCTTTATCGCTGACGTGATGACCCAACTCAAAGACGAGTTGCAGGCCACCGGCGTCGATGCCGACATCAGCGGTCGGGCCAAACACATCTATTCGATCTGGCGCAAAATGCAGCGCAAGGGTCTGGAGTTCAGCCAGATCTACGACGTGCGCGCCGTTCGCGTGCTGGTGCCGGAAATGCGCGACTGCTACACCGCGCTCGGCATCGTCCACACCCTGTGGCGGCACATCCCGAAAGAGTTCGACGACTACATCGCCAACCCGAAAGAGAACGGCTACCGCTCGCTGCACACTGCGGTAATCGGCCCTGAAGGCAAGGTGCTGGAAGTGCAGATCCGCACCCATGCGATGCACGAAGAAGCCGAGTTGGGCGTGTGCGCGCACTGGAAGTACAAGGGCACCGACGTCAAGTCCGGCTCCAACCACTACGAAGAGAAAATCTCCTGGCTGCGTCAGGTCCTCGAGTGGCATGAAGAGCTGGGTGACATCGGCGGTCTGGCTGAACAACTGCGGGTCGATATCGAACCGGACCGGGTCTACATCTTTACCCCGGACGGTCACGCCATCGACTTGCCGAAGGGCGCGACACCGCTGGACTTTGCCTACCGCGTGCACACCGAAATCGGTCACAACTGCCGCGGCGCCAAGATCAACGGGCGGATCGTGCCGCTCAACTACAGCCTGCAAACCGGTGAACAGGTCGAGATCATCACCAGCAAGCACGGCACTCCGAGCCGCGACTGGCTGAACCCGAACCTGGGCTACATCACCACCTCGCGGGCGCGGGCGAAGATCGTTCACTGGTTCAAATTGCAGGCGCGCGATCAGAACGTCGCGGCCGGTAAAACCTTGCTTGAGCGCGAACTCAATCGCCTCGGTTTGCCGCAGGTGGATTTCGACAAGTTGGCTGAGAAGGCCAACATGAAGACCGCCGAGGACATGTTCGCCGCATTGGGCGCAGGCGATTTGCGTCTGGCGCAATTGGTGAATCTTGCGCAGCAACTGGTCGAGCCGGAACGCGGCAACGAACAGCTGGAACTGATCCCGCGCAAAGCCACCGGTTACAAACCGGGCAAGCGTGGCGACATTCAGATCCAGGGCGTCGGCAACCTGATGACCCAAATGGCTGGCTGCTGCCAGCCGCTGCCGGGGGATGCGATCGTCGGTTACATCACCCAGGGCCGTGGCGTGAGCATTCACCGTCAGGACTGCGCCTCGGTGCTGCAACTGGCCGGGCGCGAGCCGGAGCGGATCATCCAGGTCAGCTGGGGCCCGGTGCCGGTGCTCACCTATCCGGTGGACATCATCATTCGCGCCTACGACCGTTCCGGTCTGCTGCGTGACGTGTCACAGGTGCTGCTCAACGAGCGGATCAACGTGCTGGCGGTCAACACCCGTTCGAACAAAGAGGACAACACGGCGTTGATGTCCCTGACCATCGAGATTCCGGGGCTGGATGCACTGGGACGGTTGCTGGGGCGGATTTCCCAGTTGCCGAACATCATCGAAACCCGCCGTAACCGCACACCGTGAGAGACCTGCACGGAAATTGATGGTGACACCTGTAGGAGCGAGGCTTGCCCGCGAAGGCGGCATACCTGACACACCGCCTTCGCGGGCAAGCCTCGCTCCTACAAGTGTGTAGAGATTAATGAAAGATGTATTCACTTGAAGATCTATTGCACCTGATGAACCGTCTGCGCGACCCGCAGTACGGCTGCCCGTGGGACATCAAGCAAACCTACGCGACCATCGTCCCGCACACCCTGGAAGAAGCCTACGAAGTCGCCGATGCGATCGAGCGCGGGGACTTCGATCATTTGCAGGGGGAGTTGGGCGACTTGTTGTTCCAGGTGGTGTATTACAGCCAACTGGCCCGGGAAGAAGGGCGCTTCGAGTTCGATGGCGTGGTCGATAGCATCACGCGCAAACTGATCCGCCGTCATCCTCACGTGTTCCCCACCGGTGATCTGTATGCGCCGCTGGACATCCCGCGCCTGAATGAAGAGCAGGTCAAGCAACGCTGGGAAGATATCAAGGCGGAAGAGCGTGCCGAGAAATCTTCGGCGCCGCAGCAGTTGTCCTTGCTCGACGATGTGCCTGCCGCGTTGCCGGCGCTGTCCCGTTCGGCAAAACTGCAGAAGCGCGCAGGGCAGGTCGGTTTTGACTGGCCGGACGCCTTGCCAGTGCTCGACAAGGTTCGCGAAGAGCTCGATGAAGTGCTCGAAGCCATGGCCGACAATGACTCGGCAGCGATTGCCGATGAAGTCGGCGACCTGCTGTTTTCCGTGGTCAATCTGGCTCGGCACCTCAAGGTCGATCCGGAAACCGCACTGCGCGGCGCGAACTCAAAGTTTGAAAGACGCTTCCGATTTATCGAACAGGCATTGCGCGACACCCACCGTCCCATAGAAGATTGCACCCTCGAAGAGTTGGACGCCTTGTGGGGCGAAGCCAAACGTCAGGAAAAGAATTTGCCCAGCTGCGGTTGAGCAGTTGCCTAAGTGAGAAATAAGCACCATGAGCATTTCCCTTCGCGACCAGTTGCTCAAAGCAGGGCTGGTCAATCAAAAGCAGGCCAAACAGGTCGGCAAAGAGAAGCAGAAGCAGCAACGTCTGGCCCATAAAGGTCAGATTGAACTCGATGACTCCCAGCAGCGTGCCGCTCAGGAAGCCATGGCCGAGAAGGTCAAGCGCGACCAGGAGCTGAACCGCCAGCAGCAGGAGAAGGCCGAAGCGAAGGCCCGTGCCGCCCAGGTCAAGCAATTGATCGAAGTCTCGCGCCTGCCCAAGCTGACCACCGAGGACTACTACAACTTCGTCGATGACAAGAAGGTCAAGCGCATCTCCGTCAACACGCTGATGCGCAACAAGCTCAGCAGCGGTTCGCTGGCGATCGTGCATCACGCTGGCGGTTACGAAGTGATCCCTCGTGAAGCGGCCCTGAAGATTCAGGAGCGCGATCCACAGCGCATCGTGCAGCTGAATGTGAAGACAGAAGAAGTCAGCGCCGAAGACGATCCGTACGCGGCCTATCAGATCCCTGATGATCTGATGTGGTAAGCCGTTAGAGACTGCAAAAACGACAAACCCCGCTCATGGCGGGGTTTGTCGTTTTCAATGCGGTCATTATGCAGAACGCGCTTCGCGTTGCTGCTCCAGTGTTTCCAGTTCGGCCTTGTACTGGTGGGCTTCGGTCTCGGAGTGGAACATCCCGACCAACAGGTCTTGTTGATGTACATCCCAGATGCGGATACCGGCGGCGATGCCTTCGTGGGACATATGTGAATCGTCGCGTTCAGTTACTTTTACAGTCATCTGCTAGCTCCAATCTCTGTTATCTGCAGCAAGGCGTGTGCAGGCCTCCGTTATATGTTTTGTTAGCTGGCTAAGTAAACGGCAGAGTTCGGCAACCCATTTTTGCAAAATCGGCAAAAGTCCTGCAGCCCGCGAAATACGCGACATTCAGTCGCAGGCCATTGAGTTTCATGACAAATGTTTCATGTTCACAAGGCAGAAAACCACGGATTTGAGCCTGATTACCACTTGTAGGAGCCAGGCTTGCCGGCGAAAGCGTCCTTGAGTACGCCTTCGCCGGCAAGCCTGGCTCCTACAGGAAAGCAGAGGCAAAAAAAACGCCCCGAACCAGTCGGGGCGTTTTTGTGTGGGGCTCTATCAGGTTTATGCGAAACCTGTAGGAGCTGGCGAAGCCTGCGATCTTTTCAGCGTCTTAACGGGCGCTAAAGATCAAAAGATCGCAGCCTGCGGCCGCTCTTACGCCTGCCAGCGCTTCAGTACCAGCGTGGCGTTGGTGCCACCGAAGCCGAAGCTGTTGCTCATCACGGTGTTGATGGTGGCGTCTTCGCGAGTCTTGGTCAGGATTGGCATGTCTGCCACTTCCGGGTCCAGTTCGTCGATGTTGGCGGAACCCGCCATGAAGTTGCCTTCCATCATCAGCAGGCAGTAGATCGCTTCGTGAACGCCGGCGGCGCCCAGGGAGTGACCCGACAGGCTCTTGGTGGAGCTGATGGCTGGAGCCTTGTCGCCGAACACTTCACGCACACCTTTCATTTCCATGACGTCGCCGACCGGAGTCGAGGTGCCGTGGGTGTTCAGGTAGTCGATTGGAGTGTCGACGGTGGCCATGGCCATCTGCATGCAGCGGATGGCGCCTTCGCCGCTTGGGGCGACCATGTCGTAGCCGTCGGAGGTCGCGCCGTAGCCGACGATTTCCGCGTAGATCTTCGCGCCGCGGGCCAGGGCGTGTTCCAGCTCTTCGACCACGACCATGCCGCCACCGCCGGCGATGACGAAACCGTCACGCTTGGCGTCGTAGGCACGGGAAGCTTTTTCCGGGGTCTCGTTGTACTGGCTGGACAGTGCGCCCATGGCGTCGAACAGGAACGATTGGCTCCAGTGTTCTTCTTCACCGCCACCGGCGAACACGATGTCCTGTTTGCCCAACTGGATCTGCTCCACAGCGTTACCGATGCAGTGAGCACTGGTGGCGCACGCGGAGGAGATCGAGTAATTCACACCCTTGATCTTGAACGGCGTGGCCAGGCAAGCCGAAACGGTGCTGCCCATGGTCCGCGTGACGCGGTACGGGCCTACGCGTTTGACGCCTTTCTCGCGCAGGATGTCCAGCGCTTCCATCTGGTTCAAGGTCGACGCGCCACCGGACCCGGCGATCAGGCCGGTACGCACGTTGGAAACCTGCTCTTCGGTCAGGCCGGAGTCTGCAATGGCATCTTTCATGGCCAGATAGGCGTAAGCCGCCGCGTGGCCGACGAAGCGATAGATCTTGCGATCGATCAGCTCTTCGAGGGGAAGGTCAATGGAGCCGGAAACCTGGCTACGCAGACCCATTTCAGCATATTCCGGGTTGAACCGGATGCCAGGGCGGCTTGCACGCAGGTTAGCGGAGACGGTCTCTTTGTCATTGCCCAGGCACGAAACGATGCCCAGACCAGTGATAACGACGCGGCGCATGCGGATAACCCTTAGAAGTTGTCAGTGGAGGTGAAAACGCCGACCCGAAGGCCTTCGGCGGTATAGATTTCGCGGCCGTCGACGGTCACCGAACCATCGGCGATGGCCATGTTCAGCTTGCCCTTCAGGACGCGTTTGATATGAATGTTATAGGTGACTTTCTTGGCGGTCGGCAGTACCTGGCCAAAGAATTTCACTTCGCCCGAACCCAGGGCGCGTCCGCGGCCCGGCAAGCCTTGCCAGCCGAGGAAGAAACCGACCAGTTGCCACATGGCGTCTAGGCCCAGGCAGCCCGGCATTACCGGGTCACCTTCGAAGTGGCAGGCGAAGAACCACAGGTCCGGAGTGATATCCAGCTCGGCGACCAATTCACCTTTGCCGTACTTGCCACCCTCTTCGCTGATATGGGTGATGCGATCGACCATCAGCATGTTCGGGGCGGGCAGTTGCGCGTTACCTGGGCCGAACAACTCACCACGACTGCAGCGCAGCAGGTCTTCCCGAGTAAAGGCGTTTTGTTTGGTCATGCGAGCTCCTCAATAGTCCATGCGGCAGGGTGGGGCGAATCTTCCCGGCCGATCGAAGCGTTCATGCCTCGAGTCAGCAGCCTACTCATAGACTATTGCGTTGTGGTGAAAGTCACAGCACCAAGGACATGAATGTACACTTGTGCACTGAAATTATTATTCAAGCCCCTTTTCGGGCCTGTTCGGGTGCTTAAGACTGCCGCACTTTCGTCATTCACGCCAGTCGCAGATAGCCGAAAGGCCTGTACTACTGCACCCAACGCTGCAGAATTTGCTGCAGATCAGTGCGTTTGAAGGGCTTGGCCAGGTAATCGTTCATTCCCGCCGATAAACAGGCTTCGCGGTCGCCCTGCAAGGCATTGGCCGTCAGGGCGATGATCGGCACGTCAGCACAGCCGGGCAGTTGGCGAATCTGTCGGGTGGCCTCGTAGCCGTCGATGACCGGCAGTCGGCAGTCCATCAGAATCGCGTCGAAAGTCCGGCTCTCGGCGCTACGCACCGCTTGAGCACCATCGGTGACGACGCTGACAGTAAAGCCCAGACTGCGCAACATTGCTTCGACAACGGTGCGATTGACCGCGTTGTCCTCCACCAGCAGCACATTGAGACCTTCGCCGTGGTCATTGCCGGTATGTCCTCGCGGTGTCAGCACTGGCAGTGGCTGCTTGTACAGAGCCAAAGGGATTTCCAGGGTGAACACCGAGCCAACGCCTTCTTCGCTCTGAGCACGCAAGGTGCCGCCCATCCGCTCAGCCAGAGTGCGGGCAATCGGAAGCCCCAGCCCGGTACCACCGTAACGTCTTGAAATAGAACTGTCAGCCTGCTGGAACGCGTTGAACATCAATTCCAGGCTTTCGGGCGGGATGCCGATCCCGCTGTCGCGCACGGAGCAGGTGAACCACAGCAGTTCGTGATCCAGGGACTGCCACTGCGGTTCGATCGTGACGCGGCCCCGTTCGGTGAATTTCAGCGCGTTGCCGACCAGATTGACCAGAATCTGCCGGATCCGCGTCGGATCGCCCTGAACCTGCAGGACACGCATGTCCTCGGGTACCCGCAGTTGCAGTTCCAGCCCGCGTTGCGCCGCGCTGTGCTGGAACGACTGGGCGCAACTGCCGATCAGGTCTGCGAGGTTGAACGGGATATGCTCCAGCTCCAGTTCCGAACGCTCGATGCGCGAGAAATCGAGAATGTCGTTAATCACTTTGAGCAGGTGTTCGGTGGATTCGGAGGCCAGCGCCGCGTACTCGATCTGCTCCTCGGTCATCTCGGTGGTTTCCAGCAGTTGCAGCATGCCCAGCACGCCATTCATCGGCGTGCGCAATTCGTGACTCATCATCGCGAGGAAATCGGATTTGGCGTTGTTGGCTTTTTCCGCTTCCTCGCGGGTCTGGATCAATTGCGCCATGGCCTGATGCTGTTCGCGACTGGCTTGCTCAAGGCCTTGGGCAAGGTTGTTGATGTGCTGCGACAGGGCGCCCAGTTCAGTGTCGTCGACAATCGGCAGGGGCGTTTTGTAGTCGCCTTTCTGGATCGCCTTGACGGCGTTGCCGATGTCGTGGATCGGTTGCGACAGGCTGCCAGCCAGACGCCGAGCCAGCAGAAACGTAAACAGCAGAGCGAACAAGGCCAGGACTCCGGCCTTGAAGAGGATTTCCTGCTGGCGCTGGTTGAAGGCATCATTGGACAGGCCGACGATCACCCGGCCCAGATAATCCTCACCCGGCGCACTGGCGGCGCTCCGGCTGTTCTGAAAAAAGTCATTGTGGAGCGCGATGCGTTGCAGGCGCACCGGTGCCTGGAACACTTCGACCTGATGCGAGCGGTTGTGGGCTTCCGACGGTTGCTCGACGTACACCAGAATCCGGTTGGCTCTGTCCTGTACTTCCAAAAAGCGTACGTTGGGCGTGGCCAGGGTGGCCTTGAGCAAACTTTCGAGCACCTCGTTGTTGCCCGAAATCACCCCGTATTCGGTGGCCGGTGCCAGTTGATTGGCGATCAGCTGACCGGTGTGATTGAGTTCCTGGCGCAGGTCCTGGATTCGCACGAAGGTGAAAAAACTGATCAGCAGCAACGTCAGCAGCAGGGCCGGGCCGAGGCTGATGATTTGGGTGCGGGTATTGATGTCCCAACCGCGACGGAAGGTCATGGGCGGTGTTCTCCTTCGGCCAGCTGTGTTGCGACTGAGGCTTCATTCATCGGTTCAATACTGAGTGAGCGAGCCACTTGCGGGTTGCTCAAGACCTTGAAGTGCTGCGGATAAAGTGCGCGCGGCCAGGTGCTCGAGGGTCGGTCGAGCAGCTCGTCGAGAATTTTCAGCCAATCGTTCTGGTCGCTGTAAGTACTGGCCAGACTGCCGGCCCTGACAAAGGCTGCGTTGGGACCGATCAGGGCCAGTTGCCGCGCATAGCTGCTGAGCAGCAGGTTTTTTACGGTTTTCGGGTTGTACAGATCAGGGTCGTCCAGGCCCAGCAGCACATCACTGTTCTTCAGCAGGGCCTGCAAGGGGCGGCTGTCATTGGTGTTATCCCAACGCTCGGTGACCACTTCAAGGCCCAGGGGCAGAGCGGCCTGACGCAGTTCCTTCAACAAGAATTCGCTGTGGCTGTCGAAAAGCACGCCGACCCGCCGGGCCTCAGGCAGGAGCAGTCGGGTCAGGCGCAGCTGTCGGTCCAGCGGTGGATCGCTCCAGAGCAGGCTGAGGTGCGAGGGCATTTCATTGCCCAAGCGTTGGCGGGCTTGCAGGCGGCTGATGCGCAGCACCAGCGTTGCAGGGCCCTGAGTGTCTTGCAGGCGCCAGTCGAGGCTGGGTAAGTCGAGCAGCACCAGGCGGGTGTCGACAGGCAGTTGGCCTGGCGCCGGCAGGCTGGCGAGAGGCTGGAAGCGCACGCTGTCGGTGGGGCGCAACTCGCTGAGGGCCTGAACGAAAGACTCCACCCCGGGACTGTCCTCGGCACCGGTCAGCAGAATGTCGGCGGCCCGTGCCGGCAGATTGCACAGCAGCCCGGTAAACACCAGGCACAACCCGGCCAGCAGGCGGCCAAGGGTTGGCGTCTTCGGTGACGGGCGATGCTGCATCTTAGAACTCCAGCTCCGCGCTGAAGTAGAGTACCCGGCGATCGTCGTAATTGTTGTCGACGAAGGTGGTGGGCTGATTGTCGAGGCGTTGCTGGAGGACCCCGGCCAGCTCCAGATTGGCCCTGCCCAAACCGATGCGTTTGGCGATGCGGGTGTCGACCCGTTCGAAGCGATAACCGTTGAGGGCGTCGGCACCATAGTAGAAGAGCGCGCTGTTCCAGCCCTGGCCCCAGCTGCGTAGCCAACCGGCGGAGCCGCTGTTGCGCGCAGTCTGTCGTGCATCCAGCGGGTTGCTGGCTTCGGCATCGACATAGGCATAAGTCAGGCGCAGACGATCGGCGCTGCTGACGCGCCAATCCAGCTGGGTTTCAGTTCCAGTGAAGCGCGAGCTGTTCGAGTTGCTGGCGATGTACTGGTTGTTGCGCAGTGGTTCGCTGATCATGCCGGTGATTTCGTCGTAGAACAGCTTCACGTCGACCGCCAGCCCCCACTCTGCGAAGTAGCCGTTGTAGCCCAATTCCCGGGAGCGCATGCGTTCCTGTTCGAGGTCACCCGGGCCACGGGTCTTGACGAAATAGCGGGCGCTGGACTGGCCGTAGGCACTGGGCTTCAGGTTGGTCACCTGATAACTCCAGTTCACGTTGTTCTCGAACATGTCCGGCGAGCGGATGGCTTCCGAATACACCGCGCGCAAGCCGTGGCGCGGGTTGATCAGGTAATTGACCGCCACCCGCGGGGTTAGCGAGTTGCCGGTCAAGTGCGTGTCTTCGTACATCGCGCCGCCCTGCAACAACCAGTGTTCGGTGGCGCGCCACTCGAGTTGGCCGAACGCCCGCCAGGTGGTGTCGTCGAGCGTGCCATTGAAGTAGGTCTCGGAATCTGCCCGGTCGTAACGATAGTTCATGCCACTGACCAGCCGCAGACTGTCGGACAGGCTGAGCGTGTCTTGAAGTTCGAGGTCGTAGCGTGATTCCCGGGCGCTCTGGTCAATGTCGCCGCACAGCGTTTTGCTGGCGCCGTTTCGCCATTGCGTCAGGACCTGATTGGCCAGGGCTTGTTCCGCCGCTGTGCCGGACGGCGCGCCGAGGCCGGCGAAACGTGCGATGTTGCGCGCCAGACGTTCGGTGTAATTGGGGTTGAGCTGCCAAAGTTGGGTCAGCTCCGGGCTGAACGAGACCTCGGCATCGCAGGCACGCCAGGTTTGCTGGCGATCCCAGTGTTGCGCCGAGCCTTGAATATAAAGGCTGTGATCGGGATTGATGTCCAGATTCCAGCGCAGCGAGCCGGCATAGTCCTTGGCGATGACGTCGGAATTGTTCCCGGCGGCGGTAATCCCTGAAAATACGGGACGATAGGTATAGGGCCGCTGGTTGGTCCCGTCCTTGGCATTCAGTTGCCAGTCGATGCTCTGGTTTTCATTGAGCGTCTGGCTGACGGCGAGGCTGAAGCGGTTCAAGCGACGGCTGTCGCGGTAATCGGCACCGGTGCGGTTCGAGTCGAAGCCATCGTCTTGTTGGCCGGACAGCGACAGGCGCAAGTCGCCGCTGTCCCAACCGATGCCCTGGCTGGCGTAGAAATCGTTGATGCCGCGCTGGCCACGGGTGACTTTCAGCCGCGTGCCGTGGCTGTCGGCCGGTTTGCGGGTGATGATATTGACCACCGCCATCAGCGCGTTGGCGCCGTAGCTGACGGTGTTCGGGCCACGGAAAACCTCGATGCGCTCGATGTCTTCCATGGCCACCGGAATATCACTCCAGTCCACTGTGGCCAGGCCGGCGCGGTACACCGAGCGGCCGTCGATCAACACCTGCATGCGCCGCGCTTCGCTGGAATTGGTGCCGTGATAGTTCACCGCCGCCTGATTGCCGCTGATATTACCGACCATCATCCCCGGCACCAGCCGCAGCAACTCGCTGATGTCCCGCGCGCCGCTGGCATTGATCAGTTCGCTGTCGATCACCGTCATGCTCCCCGGCACGGCCGCAGGCGACTGCTTCAGGCGTGTCGCCGTCAGCACTTGCGGCAACGGATCATTGTCGAGGAACAGGTCGTCGGCCAGCAATGGCGAGCTGAAGATCAGCGCCAATACCAGCGGCGAGCGAGGGCAGGGAAAGCCAAAAGACACGGCACGGCCTTGATAGCGATTAGTTGGCGCGCATGTTAACCGAGCGCAAAGACTTTTCCAGTCACGTTATGGGCATTTTCCTCGGTTTTCTTGGTCTTCTTCCTACAAGTGTCGGTAATTGATGCTGGGGCTGGCCGCGACTGGGCCGCTCCGTATAATGCCGGCATCGCCACTGGTATGGATTAACGGATTGCATATGACTGAACAGCGCCCAATTGCGGTCCTGGGAGGCGGAAGTTTTGGTACCGCCGTGGCTAATCTGTTGGCCGAAAATGGGCATCAGGTCCGGCTGTGGATGCGCGACCCCGAACAGGCCGAGGCCATTCGGGTCAATCGTGAGAACCCGCGTTATCTAAAAGGCATCAAGATTCTTCCGGCAGTGGAAGCGGTCACAGACCTGCAAGCCACCCTGGAGGCCTGCGACCTGTGTTTTGTCGCGCTGCCGTCCAGCGCGCTGCGCTCGGTCCTGGTCCCTCACGCCGAACGTTTGAGCGGCAAACTGCTGGTGAGCCTGACCAAAGGCATCGAAGCCCATACGTTCAAGCTGATGAGCGAGATCCTCGAAGAAATCGCCCCACAAGCGCGCATAGGCGTGCTGTCGGGCCCGAATCTGGCCCGTGAAATCGCCGAGCACGCGCTGACCGCCACCGTGGTCGCCAGCGAAGACGAAGCGCTTTGCCAACAGGTTCAGGAAGCGCTGCATGGCCGGACCTTTCGCGTGTACGCCAGCGCCGACCGTTTTGGTGTGGAGCTGGGCGGGGCGCTGAAAAACGTCTACGCGATCATCGCCGGCATGGCGGTGGCGTTGGGCATGGGTGAAAACACCAAGAGCATGCTGATCACTCGGGCACTGGCGGAAATGACCCGCTTCGCGGTGAATCAGGGCGCCAACCCGATGACTTTCCTCGGCTTGGCGGGTGTCGGCGACTTGATCGTGACGTGCTCGTCGCCCAAAAGCCGTAACTATCAGGTCGGATTTGCCCTCGGCCAAGGCTTGAGCCTGGAAGACGCGGTGACGCGTCTGGGCGAAGTCGCCGAAGGCGTGAACACCCTTAAGGTGCTCAAGGCCAAGGCGCAGGACGCGGGCGTGTATATGCCATTGGTCGCCGGATTGCATGCGATTCTGTTCGAAGGGCGCACGCTTGACCAGGTGATTGAGTTGTTGATGCGGGGTGAACCGAAAACCGACGTGGACTTTATCTCCACCAGTGGTTTCAACTGAGCACTTAACCGAGACGAGCAGGGAGCGACACAGACATGAATGATCCGAAAGTAGAAGCCAAGTACGAATCCATCCTGCTGCGGGTGCTGTGGATGATTGTCTATGTGCTGGTCTGGCAAGTGGCGCAATTGATCCTCGGTGCGGTGGTGTTTGTGCAGCTGATCTATCGTTTGATTTATGGCGCACCGAGCGCCAGCTTGATGAGTTTCGGCGACAGTCTGAGCCAGTTTCTGGCGCAGATCGGTCGTTTCGGCAGCTTTCACAGCGACCAGAAGCCCTGGCCGTTCGCCGACTGGCCGACGCCGCGTACACCGGAAGGTGAAGCCCCGCACGTTGTGGCGCCAGCACCGCATCCGGCCCGAGATGAGGAACCGAAGCTATGAAACTCTGGGTATTGCGTCATGGTGAAGCCGAACCTCACGGTACTCGCCCCGACTCCGAGCGGACATTGACCGCCCACGGCCGTGGAGAGGTGTTGCGTGCTGCCGCCTATTTGATGGGCAAGCCACTCACTGCCATTTATGCCAGTCCTTATCAGCGAGCGCAGGAGACGGCAGAAATTGTGCGCACGACGCTCGGTTTCGCGCCGGAGATTCGCACCGTCGACTGGCTGACCCCGGATAGCGATCCGGACAAGGTGGCGGAGCAACTCGTGTCGGTGAGTGACGTTCTGTTGGTCAGTCACAATCCGCTGGTGGGCAACTTGCTGAGCTATCTGCAGCATGGCGCCGGCCATCCACCGGAAAAAGTCAGCACCGCCGGCCTGGCTGAGCTTGAAAACAATGAACTGCTGATCGGGTCGATGAAGCTCAACGGCATCAAGCACCCGTAATCGCTTCGGCTGTGGCCTTCGCTTTGGTGCCTTTGCTTCTGCGGTGGCCTTCGCTTTGGCGCCTTTGCTTCTGCTTTTGTAGGAGCGAGGCTCGCCCGCGAAGCTTTTAGCGTTTTCGAAGGCCCCTTCGCGGGCAAGCCTCGCTCCTACAGAGGCGATGGCGTTCGGTTTTGTGGGAAATGGTCACCAAGCACTTGCCTGGGCCTTGCTTCTGCTTTTGTAGGAGCGAGGCTCGCCCGCGAAGCTTTTAGCGTCTTCGAAGGCCCCTTCGCGGGCAAGCCTCGCTCCTACAGAGGCGATGGCGTTCGGTTTTGTGGGAAATGGTCACCAAGCACTTGCCTGGGCCTTGCTTCTGCTTTTGTAGGAGCGAGGCTCGCCCGCGAAGCTTTTAGCGTCTTCGAAGGCCCCTTCGCGGGCAAGCCTCGCTCCTACAGAGGCGATGGCGTTCGGTTTTGTGGGAAATGGTCACCAAGCACTTGCCTGGGCCTTGCTTCTGCTTTTGTAGGAGCGAGGCTCGCCCGCGAAGCTTTTAGCGTCTTCGAAGGCCCCTTCGCGGGCAAGCCTCGCTCCTCAGAGGCGATGGCGTTCGGTTTTGTGGGAAATGGTCACCAAGCAGTTGCCTGGGCCTTGCTTCTGCTTTTGTAGGAGCGAGGCTCGCCCGCGAAGCTTTTAGCGTCTTCGAAGGCCCCTTCGCGGGCAAGCCTCGCTCCTCAGAGGCGATGGCGTTCGGTTTTGTGTGAAATGGTCACCAAGCACTTGCCTGGGCTTTGCTTCTGCTTTTGTAGGAGCGAGGCTCGTCCGCGAAGCTTTTAGCGTTTTCGAAGGCCCCTTCGCGGGCAAGCCTCGCTCCTCAGAGGCGATGGCGTTCGGTTTTGTGGGAAATGGTCACCAAGCACTTGCCTGGGCCTTGCTTCTGCTTTTGTAGGAGCGAGGCTCGCCCGCGAAGCTTTTAGCGTTTTCGAAGGCCCCTTCGCGGGCAAGCCTCGCTCCTACAGAGGCGATGGCGTTCGGTTTTTTGTGAAGATAGCGTTCGGTTTTTTATGTGAAATAGTCGACCAAGCACTTGCTTGGTTGACTACGCTTGCTCCAGACAAAAAATAATGGAGCAAGTCGCATGTCTGCTGCTTTCCGTTTGCCATTGGACGCCTTCTACGAGCGTGAAACCCGTCATCCCCGCCAGCGCTTTCTGGTCCAGCCGACGGGGGGCGGCCAGGTCGAGACGTTGACCTGGGCCGACGTCGGCCATCAGGCGCGCTGTGCCGCCCACTGGCTGCGGGCTCGCGAATTGCCACAAGGCAGCCACATCGCGCTGATCTCGAAAAACTGCGCCCACTGGATCATCGCCGACCTGGCGATCTGGATGGCCGGGCATGTCTCGGTGCCGCTGTATCCCAATCTGACCGCCGATTCCGTGGCCCAAGTGCTCGATCATTCCGAAGCCGCACTGGTGTTCATCGGCAAGCTGGATGACTGGCCGGGTATGTCCGCCGGGGTCAGATCCGACCTGCCAACCATCAGCCTGCCGCTGTGCCCGGCCGGCACCTTCGATTTCAGCTGGGCCGATCTGCAGCGCAGCTCGCCGATTCAGGACGACCCCAAACCCGCCGCCGATCAACTGGCGACTGTTATTTACACCTCTGGCACCACGGGCCAACCCAAAGGCGTGATGCACAGTTTTGGCAACTTGGGCTTTGCCACCACTCGTGGCACGCAGTTATTTGGCCTGAATGAGTCGGATCGCCTGCTGTCCTACCTGCCGCTGTGCCACGTTGCCGAGCGAATGTTCGTCGAGTTGGCATCGATCTATACCGGGCAAACGGTATTTTTTGCCGAGAGCCTCGACACCTTCCTCACCGATCTGCAGCGTGCCCGGCCGACCGCGCTGTTCGGTGTGCCGCGGATCTGGACCAAATTCCAGATGGGCGTCTACAGCAAGATCCCGGAAAAGCGCCTCGACTTCCTGCTCGGCTTGCCCTTCATCGGCAAACGGGTAGGGCACAAAGTCCTCGCCGGGTTGGGGCTGGACGCCTTGCGCATCGCCTTGTCCGGCGCTGCGCCCGTGCCGCAGACCTTGCTGCTCTGGTACCAAAAACTGGGGCTGGATGTGCTGGAGGTGTACGGCATGACCGAAAGCTGCGGTTATTCCCACATCGGCCTGCCGGGTCAGAACAAACCCGGCTGGATCGGCAAGCCATGCCCGGAAGTCGAAGTGCGCATCGAACCGTCTGGCGAAGTACTGGTGCGCAGCGGCGCGACCATGCTCGGCTATTTCAAGGAACCTGGGAAAACCGCCGAAGCCATCACCGAGGACGGTTTCCTGCGTACCGGTGACAAGGGCGAGGAAGATGCCGAAGGCAACCTGCGCCTGACCGGGCGCCTGAAGGAAATATTCAAAACCAGCAAAGGCAAATACGTTGCCCCGGCACCGATTGAAAATCGCCTTGCGGTGCATGCGCGGATCGAACAAGTGTGCGTGGTTGGCGATGGGCTGAGCGCACCACTGGGGTTGTGCGTGCTGTCGGCGGTCGGCCGGCAGGACGCGAATGGATCGGCCCGGGCGGGTTTGCATTCAAGCCTGGAAAAACTGCTGGAGGAGGTCAACGGCGTTCTCGACAGGCATGAGCGCTTGCGTCGGCTGGTGGTGGTCAAGGACAGTTGGGCGGTGGAAAACGGCTTCCTGACACCGACCCTGAAGATCAAGCGCAACATGATCGAAGCAGTTTACGGTGCGCGCTTCGAAGAATGGAGCGAGCGTAGCGAGGCGGTGCTGTGGCAGGATTGAGCCACGAACAACTCCAACAAAGGAACGTAACGATGAGTCTGTGGCGCACCATTCCCCATCTCGAGCAGTTGAACGCAATCCAGAAAAACACCATCGGCGAAGTGCTGGATATTCGCTTCGAAGCCTTCGATGACGAGTCCCTGACCGCAAGCATGGTCATCGACCATCGCACGCACCAGCCCTATGGTTTGTTGCACGGTGGCGCCTCGGTGGTGCTGGCCGAAACCGTTGGCTCGATGGCCAGTTACCTGTGCATCGACGCCAGCAAGTTTTATTGCGTGGGCCTGGAAATCAACGCCAATCATTTGCGCGGCCTGCGCAGTGGGCGAGTGACGGCGGTGGCCAAGGCGATTCACATTGGTCGCACTACCCATGTCTGGGATATCCGTTTGAGCAGCGATGAGGGCAAGGCCAGTTGTGTGTCGCGGCTGACCATGGCGGTGGTGCCGTTGGGTGAGACGCCGCCAGCGCGTTGACCCGCGTGTGTTTAGAAAGGGGAAGGCGCTCGTCACCTCAACTGTGATTGTGAATAGCGTCGTTGCCCGGCAGTTGTTTCGCTAACGTAGAAAAAGTCAGTGGTCGATGGGGCCGTCTCCGGCACATTCTCTCGGGCGGTTCCTGCCCCCGCGATTCCTTTTTCTACGTCGTAGCTTGTCTGACCAAGTTCTGCACTGAGCCCCGGTGTGGCAATGGTCATAAAAGTAGATCGAAAATCGCCGATGGCGGTGAAAACTGCCCGCGTGACTGCTGCTTTTGACTCGGCGGGCAGGTCGGCGTAACCAGGAACAAATGCTATCGCCTGATTGGCCAGTTGTGCGAGTGAGGTGAAGAAGTGCCGACTGCCGACACCAACGACACCCTTGGAGGAATCGAACGATGGCTCGCCTCCTTTTGCCGGTAGGGTGGGGGTACCGAGCCAGCCCCTGACGAAGGAAGCTCCAGCAGCCCCGGTTGCCGTTGCCAGCGAGCCGCCGAACATAAACTGCAGAGCTATACCGGCAGGAGAACTGCCAAACACCAGCGCGCTCCCATATCCCACTAGTGTGCCAGCAACGCCTGCGACACCCACACTGGCTATCGTTGTTGTTGCGTCTGCACGTCCAACAGAGGGATTGCTCGAACCAATATGTGCAAAATGTTGCGCCGTGAGTTCGCGAAAACCCGCCCCAAAAAGGCCGCCTATCTGCTGGGCCGCTGCGGTATTGCCTGCCGGATTGAAATGACCAATCAGAGAGGGGGCAGCCCCGAGTGCCGCACCCAGCGCTATGCCTCCAGCTTTTGCGATCATTGGGCCCCAGCTCGATGGATCTTCAACGGAAAATCGAGACTGGGCCCAGTTGGCAGAACCATATCCGCTGAGGGCGCCGCTTGCTGCTCCCGCGAGGGATCCGCTGATAGTCATCGCTAAACCGGTAGGTGCTAGCGCAGCTGCTATCGAATATTGCACCGCAGAGGCAAGCAATGCGCTGGGCTCTTCGCGAGCGAGTGTCGCACCTGTGGCCCTCAACGCATCGAAGCCAGCCAGACCTTGAATATCGACGAACGTGATCGGGTTACCGTGGACCATGGCGAGCAGATTCAGTCCATCGGCAATACCACCCGGGTCCGCATTCAGCCACCGCTGACACCACGGCATGTAATAGCGAAAGCCGTAGTAATAAAGCCCCGTTGCGTCCCGCTCCTGCCCCGAGTAGCGAATCGTTTTGTAACTCGCTTCGAGCTTGTTCCGCCCGGCCCACCAACAGGTTCCGCCGTAAGGATAGTAGCTTTCCCATGTGATCAGTTTGGCGGATTCATCCAGTTCGACCGAGCTGGAGTTCAAATGATCGGTGAAGCTGTAGCGGTGCTGGTCCTGCGGAATGCCTGACGGGGGCTCTTTCTCCCAGTGCAGGACCTGAACCGTCCCACGCCCGGCCTTGACCGTAATGACATGGAGGATTTCGTCGGGGGAGGTGCGAATTTCCACACCCGGCAGGTAGCGGGTTTCGTGCGTGCGAGTCAATGTGCCGGTGTAGGCTTGGCGGATCTTGCGCTGTCGCTGACCGCTGCCGTCGTATAGGTAAAACTCGATGTCGTCAGGTTCGTTCTCGCGCACTACCTGCTCGACCTGACGCAACTGATTGCGCAGGTCCCATAGCAGGTCTTGTCTGGGTTGGAGGTACTTGCGGTTACCGTTCAGGTCAAAGCCTGCGGCAATCTCGTTCTCCTCCGGCAGTTCTCCATTGGCTTTTTGGGGGAGGCTGCGATTACTCAATCCGGCGATGGCGGTACATTCGGTACGGCTGGCGCTATCCGCCTGATGCTGCATGACCCGCATATTTCCCGCGTTGTCGTAGGTGTAGAACCGCGTGTAATTTTCCAGTTGTCCGGGATCGGGGGCGCACTGGAAATCGGGTAGTTGCGGCCCGGCGGGGGCATAGCGAACCTGTCGGCCACGGGCTTCGATCAGTCGATAAAGGCTGTCGTACCGGTAGCGAAGGGTCGGATCAATCCGTTGATTGCGGTGGTAGTGAGCCGTTTCAGCGGCGTCGGTCAAACACGTGACATTGCCCACCGCGTCGTATTCGTACGTCAGATCCTGCAGCGCAGGCTGTCCAGGCAGGCAGGCCTTCAAGTGCTCCAGCCGACCATCTTCCGGGCGAAAAGTCGCGGTAGAAATAACACCATTTCTCGCACGCTGATGCTCGATCTGGCCGAAGGCGTTGTACTGGATTTCACTGATCAGCGTTTTTTGTTTTGCCAGCCCGGTGAGTTTCAGGCTGACCTCGCGTATTTGCGCGGCGCGATCCTGAAGAAATGTCTGTGTGTTACCCCGTGCGTCGGTCTGGCTGACGGGGTCACCTGCGGCATTACAGCTGATGCGTGTAATGGCCGATTCAGTTTCCAGAAAAGTATCGCGCTCTGCTTGCGCCGCGGGCCAGTCAATCGGCCATTGCGGATCCGCGACGAATGTACGGCTGATTTGCAGCGGTGTGCCGGCGAGGCTGAATTGGGCAAAGTGCTGCGTTCCTGCGGTATCGTCATGCCGAATCAATTGGCCGCGCTGGTTATGGGTTTCATCGGCGCTGGCATCCATGTAGGAAAAACGTGCAACGCAATGCTCCGGTCCGCCGTGGGCGCGCTCGAATGTGGCGATGGGACGCCGCTGTCGGTCATAGTCCACGCGGCTATGGCTGAGTTTCTGATCCCACCCGTCAACACCTTGTCCATCTTCGCCGAACAACCCCAGGCGCCAACCGGCGTCACTGTTTTCGGACAGGAGCACGACGCCTGACAGGCTGAACACATTTTTTTGATTGGCGGCCGTCTGCCGAGCGTCTTGATGTAAAAGGAACAGTCGTGGATCGCGGCTTAGCACCGCACGACCGGCAATGTCGTGCATCTGTTGGGTGATGCAACTCTCAGGAGCGGTCACACCGTCGCGACGGTGATACGCGATGGCCCGCACACCATGTCCTCGAGAGTCGAAGGCTTCGATAGCTGGAGTGTTTGCGTGGGTCATGACTGGCGTTGCCTGTGGCTTGGCGACAGTGATCTTATCGGCGTCATCAGGCTTGACTGTCAACTGTCAGAACTAACAGGTGCTCGCTAAAACTGATATAGCCACGGCACGACTGTCATCATTCCTGGCAGTTACGGTCATTGCAGATACCGGTAGGCTTGCGGACAATCGGGCTCTGTTCTCGCTATGGATTTGCAGGTATGTCGCAACAGATATTTTTCGCCCACGCCAATGGCTTTCCTTCTGGGACCTACGGCAAGTTGTTCGCGGCGCTGGCGCCCGAGTATCAGGTGACGCATCTGGAGCAGCACGCCCATGACCCGCGTTTTCCTGCGGACGACAACTGGAACAATCTGGTGGACGAACTGATCCATCACCTCAAGCAGCAGCCGGAACCGGTCTGGGGCGTCGGTCACTCCTTTGGCGGCGTGCTGCACTTGCATGCCGCATTGCGTTGCCCTGAGCTGTATCGCGGCGTGGTGATGCTCGATTCGCCGGTGCTGACCCGCGCCGATCAATGGGTAATCCGCGCCGCCAAGCGCTTCGGTTTCATCGATCGCCTGACCCCGGCCGGCCGCACATTGGGACGACGGGAAGAGTTCGCCGATCTGGACGCGGCCCGCCTGTATTTCGCCGGTAAAACCCTGTTTCGTGGCTTCGATCCGGAATGCTTCGACGCCTATCTTCAACATGGTTTGCAAAAGGTCGGCGACAAACTGCGCCTGCGTTTCGATCCGGCCACGGAAATCAGCATATACCGTGGCGTGCCCCACACCAGCCCCGGCCGTGCACGGCAACTGAAAGTGCCGCTGGCGGTGGTTCGCGGGCACAAGAGCCGCGTGGTGATGCGCCATCATGCCCGTTCCGTCGGGCGCATGCCCTTGGGTGAGTCCTTGACCATGCCCGGCGGCCATATGTTTCCCCTCGAACGCCCACAAGACACGGCCACGCTGCTGAAGAATCTGTTCAGTCGCTGGGACGGTCGCAGCCAACAGGATTGCGCATGAACAGCGTCGTCGAAGAAGTTCGCCTGAGCCTGCCGCATATCGAGTTGGCGGCGCACTTGTTCGGTCCCGAGGATGGCTTGCCAGTGATCGCCTTGCACGGCTGGCTGGACAACGCCAACAGCTTTGCCCGGCTGGCGCCCAAGCTCAAGGGCTTGCGCATCATCGCGCTGGACATGGCCGGGCACGGTCACTCTGGGCATCGGCCGAACGGCGCCGGTTACGCGCTGTGGGACTACGCCCACGACGTGCTGCAAGTGGCCGAGCAGTTGGGGTGGAAACGTTTTGCGCTGCTGGGGCACTCCCTGGGGGCGATCGTCTCGCTGGTGCTGGCCGGGTCGTTGCCGGAGCGGGTGACTCATCTGGCCTTGATCGACGGTATCATTCCTCCTACAGACAAAGGCGAAAACGCCGCTGAGCGCATGGGCATGGCCCTGCAAGCGCAGCTGGATCTGCGGGAAAAACGCAAACCGGTCTACAACACCCTCGATCGCGCCATCGAAGCGCGAATGAAAGGCTTGGTGGCGGTGAGTCGCGAGGCCGCCGAACTGCTGGCGCAGCGCGGCTTGATGCCGGTGCCGGGTGGTTATACCTGGCGCACCGACAATCGCCTGACCCTTCCATCACCGCTGCGTCTGACCACTGAACAGGCGATGGCCTTCGTTCAGCGTGTCAGTTGTCCTGCACACCTGGTGGTCGCGGCTGACGGCATGCTCGCCAAACATCCCGAGTTGCTGGAACGTCTACCCTTTAGCCGTGAACAGTTGCCTGGCGGCCACCATTTGCACCTGAATGACGAACCCGGTGCCGACCTTGTCGCAGACTGTTTCAATCGGTTCTTCGCCATTCCTTGACTTGCGCCGGGCAACTGTCGAGGCTGGGCGGGTTGAAATGGGAGACAACCATGATAGATCTGTACACCGCTGCGACCCCGAATGGCCACAAGGTCTCTATCGTGCTCGAGGAACTCGGCCTGCCCTATACGGTGCATGCCTTGAGTTTCGACAAAAAGGAACAGAAGTCCCCGGACTTCCTCAAGATCAATCCCAATGGGCGGATTCCGGCGATTGTCGACCGTGCCAATGGCGATTTCGCCGTGTTTGAGTCCGGCGCGATTCTGATTTACCTCGCCGAGATGACCGGCAAACTGCTGCCCCAGGACCCCAAGGGGCGCTCGGTGGTATTGCAGTGGCTGATGTTCCAGATGGGCGGAATCGGGCCGATGCAGGGCCAGGCCAACGTGTTTTTCCGTTACTTCCCGGAAAAACTCCAAGGCGCTATCGACCGTTATCAACATGAAACCCGGCGCTTGTATGAAGTGCTCGACACGCGTCTGCAAGCCGTAGAGTTTCTGGCGGGCGAGTACAGCATTGCCGACATTGCCACTTATCCGTGGGTCCGTGGCCATGAATGGTCTGGTGTCGCGGTGGATGGCTTGTCAGCCCTGCAGCGCTGGATGGCGACAATGGAGGCGCGCCCTGCGGTACAACGCGGTTTACTGGTGCCCGAGCGAATTGATGACGACAGTGTCATCAAGGGTGCCCAGGCCATGCTGATTCGATGAGTCCATCCATGCGTTCACTCACCCTGCTGGCGCTGTGTTGTTTCAGTCCTCTGTTATTTGCCGCCGACATCCCGGGCAGTCAGGACCTGCCGATCGTGCCGCGTATGGCCGATGCGCAGATCGTCGACTATCGCCCGGCTGTCGAGCTCGAGCGGATTTACCCGTTGGGTTCGATCCGCAAGATCAGCGGCCAGCTGCGCTTCGACGGTCAGGTCACTGCTCGGGGGCAAACCACCTCGGTGACCTACGAATTGCCACCGGAACATTCCTCTACCGATGCCTTCACCGCCGCTCGCGAAGCCTTGCAAAAGCAGGGCGCCGAGTTGTTGTTCTGGTGCCAGGCCCGGGATTGTGGCGAAAGCAGCCTGTGGGCCAATGAAGTCTTCGGCAACGCCAAGCTGTATGGCGCCGATAATCAGCAGGCTTATTTGTTGCTGCGTTTGGCGGCCCCTCAAGACAACACACTGGTGGCGCTTTACAGCATCACGCGTGGCAATCGCAGGGCTTATCTGCACGTCGAACAGTTCGATGCTGCTGCACCATTGGGCGATTTGCTGCCAACTTCCGCGACCTTGCTGCGACAGCTCAAGAGCACCGGTGAGCTTGATTTCCCCAAACTCGACGGCAATCCTGACGACACCTGGCTGCGTTTGATTTCCCGAGGCCTGAACCTGGACACCACATTGCGCGTCAATGTTTCGGGGCCCAATGCCGAAGCCTGGCGCCAGGCGCTGATCGGCCAGGGTGTGCGGTCGGCACGGATGGAAACCGGCAACGTCGAAGGCTCTGGTCTGCACTTCGAGCTGTTGCGATAAGCTTCATTCTGCGAGCGCGTTCTGCGCGTTCGCCTACTCTTTGCTGACTGACTTTTTCGTCTGACTTTTTTCAGGATCATACATGCCCAATAACGATCGGCTGTTGGTGCAAATTCTGCTCCTGGTGCTGTTTGGCGCGAGCTTTTGGGTGATGGCGCCGTTCTGGTCGGCGCTGTTCTGGGGCGCGGTGCTGGCGTTTGCCAGTTGGCCACTGATGCGTTTGTTGACCCGTTGGCTCAATGGCCGTGAATCCCTGGCGGCGCTGTTACTGACATTAGGCTGGATGTTACTGGTGGCAGCACCGTTGGTGTGGCTGGGTTTCAACCTGGCGGATCATGTACGCGATGCCACGGCGTTCATCAAGGATGTGCAAGTCGACGGTCTGCCTGAAGCACCGACCTGGCTGGGCAGTATTCCCTTGGTCGGCGAGCGGTTGGTGGGTATCTGGAACAGCATCGATCAGCAAGGCGCGGCGATGATGCTGGCGATCAAGCCTTATCTGGGGCAGGTCGGTAACTGGTTGCTGGCCCGCAGTGCGCAGATTGGTGGCGGCATCCTTGAGCTGACGCTGAGTATTGTCTTTGTGTTCTTTTTCTACCGCGACGGGCCGCGGTTGGCGGTGTTTGTCCATGGATTGCTGGAACGGCTGATCGGTGACCGCGCCGGCTATTACATCGAGTTGGTGGCGGGCACCGTACAGCGGGTGGTCAATGGGGTGATCGGCACAGCGGCGGCTCAGGCAGTGCTGGCGTTGATCGGCTTCCTGATTGCCGGCGTGCCTGGGGCGCTGGTGCTGGGGGTCGTGACGTTTTTGCTGAGTCTGATTCCGATGGGGCCGCCGTTGGTGTGGATTCCAGCCACGGCGTGGTTGGCCTGGAAGGGGGAGTATGGGATGGCGGTGTTCCTTGGGTGCTGGGGGACATTCATCATCAGCGGAGTCGACAACGTACTTAAGCCGTACCTGATCAGCCGGGGCGGGAATCTGCCGTTGGTGATCGTGCTGCTCGGGGTATTTGGCGGGTTGATTGCGTTTGGGTTTATCGGTCTGTTCATCGGCCCGACATTGTTGGCCGTGGCTTACAGCCTGCTGACTGATTGGAGCAAGAGTCAGGCTCGGGTCGATGATCGCCGGCCCTGACCTGTGGGAGCGGGCCTGCTCGCGATGAACGATGACGCGGTGTACTTGATGATAAGGGCCGGCTGACTCACATCGGCTCCGGCGGCCCAATCAGTCTTCCCATCACCCCAAACAACCCCAACTCCCGAATCGCTTCCAGCTCCCCCTGCGTCTCCACCATCTCGGCAATCAACGGCAAATCAATGCTGTTGGTCGCCCGGAAAATCGCCTCGATGAACAGGCGCTTGTCCGTCTGTTCATCGATACCCCGAATATAGGCTCCGTCGATTTTCAGGTAAGCCAGCCCCAGTTGCGTCAGGTTGCCGATCTGGCTGAAGCTGCCGCCGAAGTGCTGCAGTCCGATGCGATAACCGGTGTTGAGCAGACTGTGACTCAGCCGTTGCAGTTCTTCTGGGGGCGGCAATTGGCGTTCGTCGATTTCCAGGGTCAGCAGCGGCGCCAGTTCCGGCAGTGATTCAAGTATGTCGCAGATCAGTTTTAGCTGGGTCTGATCGCGCAGGGTGCTGCCGGACAGGCTCAGCGCGAGCGGCCAACGGTTGGCGGCCAGATATTCGAGAGTGGTGTCGAGCATCGCCAGATCGAATCGTGCCGACCAGCCAAGACGCTCGATCCATGGCAGGAAATGCCCGGCGGCAATCGCCTCGCCTTGCGGGTCGAGCAGGCGGGCGAGGACTTTGTGATGCAACACCTGGCTGGTATCGGCGCACTGCACCACCGGTTGGAAATACAGCTGCATCTTGCCCTCGGTCAGCGCTTCGTCGATCCAGTTGCGCCAGTCGTGTTGGGACTGGTTCTGTGCGGTATCGGAATGGGTCATGTGTATCCACGGCCGCTCGGGATGTTGCCGGGCCTGGGTCAGCGCCTGATCGAGGCGCAGCAGCACGTCGTTCGCCGGTTCGCCGGGGTGATAGGCGACCACGCCCAGATGCGCCACCGGCATACAGTCGCTGGCACCGGTCAGCCGCAGGTTTTCCAGGGTGGCGCTGATTTCGGAAGCCAGGCGTGCAGCATCCTTTCCGTCCAGGCCCGGGGTCAGCAAGCTGAATTCGCCACCGCGATTGCGCGCTGCGAGCCAGGTTCGACGTTCCGGAGGCTGCGTCAGGCGTTTGAGCAATTCGCCGACGGCGCCAATCAGGCTATCGGTGCGCTGGCCGCCCAGACGTTGGTTCAGGCCGTTCAGGTCATTGATCCGCAGCATCAGCAAATGACCGTCGCGGCTTTGCTCGGAAACCAGTAGTTGATCGGTCAGTTGTTCATCCAGCAAGCGCCGGTTGGCCAGGCCGGTGAGGTTGTCCTGATAAGATTCGCAGCGCAGCTTTTCGCTGCGGGCCGCCTCTTCGGCGAACAACGCTTTGAGTTTTTCGACCATCTGGTTCATGGCCAGTACCACGCGTTTGAGTTCCGGTGTGCGCGGCAGTTTCGGCAAACTGCGGAACTCGCGTTTACTGATGGCTTCAGCCTGTTTGACCATGTTGTCGAGCGGGCGCAATTGCCGGCGCAACAGCCAGCCACCAAACACAGCGCTGAGCAGTCCGCAAATCAACAACCAGATCAGGCTGCCGAGGGTACTGTCCCAGAGTTTGGCCAAGGCGAATTGTGGATTGCTCAGCACTTCGACCCGAGCCGCTTGCTCCCAGCCACGCATGATCAGTGCATCACCACCTTGTGGGCGCAGGTTAACCAGGTTGATGAACCAGCCGGGAACACCCTCGATTTGCGGTGGTGTGCTGCGTTCCACCAACACCCGTTCATCCACAATATTGACGATACGGATGCTGCTGAAGTAGCCGCTGTCGAAAATCGAGCTGACCATCAACTCGATCATCGCCGGGTCGTCGATCTGTGCCGTCAATGACAAGCCCAGCGCCGTGGCGGCGTCTTGGGCGTGGGAGCGCAACTGGCCGAGCATCTGTTCGCGAGAACTTTCCAGGCTGACAAAAAAACTGCCGCCGAAGGCCACCAGCAAGAACAGGCAAATGGCGAGAAACAACTGTTTGCGCAGTGACATAAAACGCTCCTTGCAGTAGCGGCTAGCCTTCGCCCACGGCGAACCCTTCAAATTGCATCTTTTTCAACACGTCTTGCCAACGCGACAGATTTTTCGAGTCGCTGCTGCGTTTGCCGCCGTTGGCTCCCGGCAAGTACAGGCCTTCGGCGTTAAAGGCGTACACCGGCAACAGGTCTTTGCGTTGGGAAGCGGGGCGGATCTCGCCGATCAGATTGTCCAGCACCAGCGGATCGGCCGTGGGGCTGCTGTAGAAGGTCAACACCATGTGCGCCTGGTTCTGGGTCAGGGCCTTGACGTAGGTGATGCGCAGTTTCTCGCTGGGAATACCGAGGTGTCGCAGGCTGAAATATTTCGCCAGGGCGTAGTCTTCACAGTCGCCCGCGGCCTTGATCAGCGATTCCACTGGCGTGGCCCAGTAATCGGTCTGACGCCAGATACGTGTGTCGTCCTGAAAGCTCAGTTGTTGATTGAAGAAGCGATTGACTGCATTCAGTTGTTCGCGCTCGGGCGCGTTGAGTTCGCTTTGCAGCATTTGACTCCAGGCCTCGATCCGTCCCCGGGCCAGGCCAAGGGGGCCATAGCGTTTTTCGGCCGTTTGCAGAATCTGCGCAAAGTCCCACTCGGCCCTGACACTGCCCAATCCAGCCAGCAGAAAACTCGTCAGCAGCAGCCATCCGCCGAACCGAAGTCGGAGCGTTGACCATCCTGGACTACGCGGACTGCGGGACATGTCTGGCTGCTCGGGTGCAGATGCCTGAAGTCTAGGCGCTGATTTGGGCGGGGTAGGGCAGGTCGTCGGACGAAGTGGGATTGCAGGACTGCTTTTGTGGTGAGGGGGCAAGCCCCCTCGCCACAAAAGCGCCCTCACCACAAAAGCCCCCGAGCCACAGATGGGGATCAGGGTTTATGCAGGGTTTTCTGCTTGAGGATATAAACCGTCACCAGCACTGCACTGGTCAACATGAACCCCCGCGCCCACGGCAGCGGCACCAAGTAGCAGGAAAGCAGGATGCTCGCCCACATCAGCCCGATGGCGTAGACCTTGCCCTTGAGGGGAATGCCATTGCCGCTCAGGTAGTCGCGAACCCACGGCCCAAGCCGTGGATGTTCAACCAGCCAGTGATAGAAGCGTGGCGAACTGCGGGCGAAACAGGCGGCCGCCAGCAACAGGAACGGTGTGGTGGGCAGCACCGGCAGGAAAATCCCGATCACCCCCAGCGCTACGCTCAGCCAGCCGATGGCCAGCAGCACGTAGCGCAACATCAGGGGGCGGTTGCCTATGGGGTTGTCCATAGGCAAAACCTTAGTGGTGACGTGGCTTGAGAATCGCCGGTTTTTCGTCTGGCGCGTTGCACAGCAGGTACAGCGCGGTCAGGGCTTCCGGGATCTGCACGATCATGTCGTCCATCAGGTTGGCGTCGGCCGCGATATCGGAGAACTCAGGCTGTTCGTCGAACAGACCCGAACCGACCATGATCGGCAGCAGCATTTCGCTGACTTCGTCTTCGGCGGTTTCGAACCAGGCGGCTTCGCGCAGGAACACGCCTTCCATGAAACCGATGCACCAGCCGCGCAGGTCGGAATCGTCCGGGTCGTCGCCCAGGTCGAGGTCGCATGGCAGCTCGAACTCTTCATCGGACGCCAGTTGGCGGGCGATGTGCGCCTTGAGCAGCAGCAGGGTGGATTCGATCGCTTCACGCTCGGTGTCGTCGGCGTAATGCGGCTCTTCGGCGAAGAGTGCGTCGATCCATTCACGGTCGGGAACGCTCTCGGAACAGATCGACAGCGCAGTGAGGTAGCCGTGGGCGGCCACGTAGTCCAGCGCCTCGTCATGCAGCTCGTCGGCGTCGAGGAAGACTTGCAGGCGGGTTAGTTGCTCAGCGAAGGACATTAAAGGGCTACCTTGGGGAATATACGATGCGGGAATTCTAGGCCTTCTTGAGCGCTTGGGCCAGCCGCGCGGCATATTTGCAGCCTTGCGGGGGGGATTCTGTGGTTGTCGATACCGCCAGTCTGGCCTAATCCCTGTGGGAGCGGGCTTGCCCGCGATGAGGCCGGTACTTCCAATACATTTTTCGCCTGACACGCCGCCATCGCGGGCAAGTCGAATCGTCGCACCGCCGCTCCCACAGGTATTGCATTGCGTTCCTCTTCTCAGCGGCGCCCTTTGCAGGGGAGGGCTCGGGTATACTCGCGCGTTTTGTGATGCCCTGCTGGCGTCACGGCTGAAATGTGAAGGGTCATGCAATGCGCACTTACGATTTGTCAGTGCAGCTTTCGTGGTTCTGAACCAGCCTTGCAGGGATGTTTCGGTGATTTTTGGAGTTTTTATGCTCGAACAGGCTCAACGCGTCCTCAAGGACATCTTCGGCTACGACAGTTTCCGTGGCCGTCAGGGTGCAATCATTGAGCGCGTGGCCAGTGGCGGCGACGCCTTGGTGCTGATGCCTACCGGTGGCGGCAAGTCCTTGTGCTTCCAGGTGCCGGCACTGCTGCGCGAGGGCCTGGCCGTGGTGGTGTCACCGCTGATCGCGCTGATGGACGATCAGGTCGCCACCCTCGAAGAGCTGGGCGTCGCCGCGGCGGCGTTGAACTCCACGTTGAGCGCTGAGCAACAGCGTGATCTGGCGGCGCGGATCAAGCGCGGCGAAGTGAAAATGCTCTACCTGGCCCCCGAGCGTCTGGTTCAGCCGCGCATGCTGGCGTTTTTGCAAAGCCTTGAAATAGCTTTGTTCGCCATCGACGAAGCGCACTGTGTGTCCCAATGGGGCCACGATTTCCGTCGGGAATACCTGCAACTGGGCCAGTTGGCGGAATTGTTCCCCAACGTCCCGCGCATTGCCCTGACCGCGACGGCCGACAAGCGCACCCGGGAAGAAATCGTCGATCGTCTGCATTTGCAGGATGCCGAGCGTTTCCTCTCGAGTTTCGACCGCCCCAATATTTTCTATCGCATCGTGCCCAAGGAGCAGCCGCGCAAGCAGTTGCTGGCGTTCCTCGCCGAGCGCCGCAGCGATGCCGGTATCGTTTACTGCCTGTCGCGCAAAAAGGTTGATGAAGTCGCGGTGTTCCTCAGTGAGCAAGGTTTCCCGGCGCTGCCATACCATGCCGGTCTGCCCAACGACACGCGGGCCCATCACCAGAAGCGCTTCCTCAACGAGGAAGGTTTGATCATGGTTGCTACCGTGGCGTTCGGCATGGGCATCGACAAGCCTAACGTACGTTTTGTCGCGCACCTGGATTTGCCGAAGTCCCTTGAGGCCTATTACCAGGAAACCGGTCGCGGCGGTCGTGACGGCCTGCCGGCGGATGCCTGGATGGCGTACGGCCTGCAAGACGTGGTGATGCTCAAGCAGATGCTGCAAAACTCCGAAGGCGACGAGCGCCACAAGCGTCTGGAGCAGCACAAGCTCGACGCCATGCTCTCGCTCTGCGAAGAAACCCGCTGCCGCCGCCAGACCCTGCTCGCGTACTTCGACGAAGACATGCCCGAGCCCTGCGGCCACTGCGACAACTGCGTCGACGGCGTGCAGACCTGGGACGCCACCGAGCCGGCCCGTCAGGCGCTGTCGGCGATCTACCGCACCGGTCAGCGTTATGGCGTCGGTCATCTGGTTGACGTGTTGCTGGGCAAGGACAACGAAAAGGTTCGCAGCTTCGGTCATCAGCATTTGTCGGTATACGGTGTAGGCAAAGCGATGGGGGAGAGCGAATGGCGCTCCTTGTTCCGACAGCTTGTCGCCCGTGGTCTGGCGGACATCGACCTCGAAGGCTACGGCGGCCTGCGCTTGAGCGATACCTGTCGGCCGCTGCTCAAGGGCGAAGTGACCCTGGAACTGCGTCGCGACCTCAAGCCGCAAACCACCGCCAAAAGCAGCAAGAGCCAGGCCAGCCAACTGGTTCGCGGTGAAGAGCGCGAACAGTGGGAAGCCTTGCGTGCCCTGCGTCGCAAACTGGCCGAGGAACACGGTGTGCCACCGTACGTCATCTTCCCCGACTCGACGCTGCTGGAAATGCTCCGCAGCCAGCCGACCTCGCTGGCGGAAATGGCCACGGTCAGCGGTGTCGGTGCGCGCAAACTGGAGCGTTACGGCGAGGCCTTCCTCGAAGTGCTCGGCGGTCAGGTCGAGGCGCCGAAAGTGGTGGCCGATGTGCGCCACGAGCTGATCACTCTGGCTCGGGCCGGCATGACACCGTTGCAGATCGCCGGTCAGCTGCAATGTTCGGAAAAGAACGTCTACACGATGCTCGCCGAGGCGATTGGCAAGCAGCAGTTGTCACTGGAACAGGCGCTGGATCTGCCCGAAGAGTTGATGGGTGAAGTCCAGGACGCCTTCCTCGACGGCGAAGGCGAATTGCCGCCTGTATCGGAGATTGCCGCGCTGTTCGCAGGAAGAGTTCCGGAAGGTGTTTTGTATTGCGTTCGTGCCGCCCTGCAGTCGGAATTCGAAGTCTGAATGACCTGCGGCACAGATGTAACGATTCAGTACGGAGCAAACCTTGCCTATAGCCAAAGGTCATGCTTAGCTGACTAATAATTAGTTTTTCTCTATTTCAGTCTAAACATGAGTGTTTTATGCCGTTAACCGATCAACACCGCTTTGGTATGCAATTGGCCCAGATGTCTCGGGGCTGGCGTGCCGAACTGGACCGCCGACTGGCTGGCCTGGGTCTGTCCCAGGCGCGCTGGCTGGTGCTGCTGCACCTGGCGCGTTTCGATGATGCCCCCACCCAACGCGAACTGGCGCAAAGCGTCGGCGTCGAAGGGCCCACCCTGGCTCGGCTGCTCGACAGCCTGGAAAGTCAGGGCCTGGTGCAACGCCAATCCGTGCTGGAAGACCGTCGGGCGAAAAAAATCGTGCTCTGTGCCCCGGCCCGGCCCTTGATCGAGCAAATTGAAACCATTGCCACTCAATTGCGCCATGAACTGTTCGAAGGCGTTGATGAGGCGGACTTGAAGGTCTGCATGCGAGTCCACGGGCACATCCTGGCCAACCTGGAAAAATCTTGAGGCACAACCACGCGCCGGATTTTTGAGATACCCCGTTGGGCAGACTATAAAGAACTACTAGGCAATATCGTGTTCGTACCGGATGTGCGAACACGTACAGTTGGTTCTGGTTATCTAAGGGATGCTCATGCTCGAGAGTTGGCACGTTGTACTGCGGTGTTGCGCCAGGCTGCTGCTGGTCGGTGGTGCCGTCACTTACTCGGCATTGGCCCCTGCGCTCGGGTTGGGTGAGATTACCCAGCATTCGGCGTTGAATCAGCCGTTCAATGCCGACATCGCCCTGGTGGACGCCGGTGGTCTGGAAGAGGGCGAGCTATCGGTCAGCCTGGCGACGGCGGACGAGTTCAGCCGCGCCGGCGTCGAGCGGGTGTTCTTCCTTAACGACCTGAAGTTCACACCGATCCTGCGGGGCAACCGCAGCCTGATCCGGGTGACGTCCAGCAAACCGGTCAAGGAACCCTTCCTGAATTTTCTGGTGCAGCTCAATCAGCCCAACGGGCGTTTGCTGCGCGAGTACACCGTGCTGATCGATCCGCCGGGGTCGCCGGGCATTGTTCCCGCCAACGACGAGCCCGCGCCGCTCTCTCAGTCTTCCGCATTCCCGTCCGTCGAACCGGCTGTTGCACCGCCACCTGCCGGGAAGGGGGAGGCGCCCAAGCCTGATACCGATAAACCAGCTGCCGCGCCTGCGAATGATGCTGTTGCCGAACAACTGGCCGCCAGCGTGCTGCAAAACCAGCAACTGCAAACGACCATCAATGAGTTGAATGCGAAGCTTCAGGGACAGGATGAGCATATTGCCGGTCAGAAAAAACAACTGATCGAGCTGCAAACCCAACTGGCGGAAGTCAAACAGGCATCGGCAGAGCCGGCCGTGCCCGCGGCGCCGGCGCCGGTGCCCGTTGCAGTAGAGGAGTCTGAACCGGCTCCGTGGCTGCTGATCATCGGGTTGCTGGCAGTGGTGGCGTTGGTATTGCTCGGCGTATTCCTTCGCCGTCAACGACAGCAGGCTCAGGTCCAGCCCGAGCCGTTACCCGTACCGCCGTCGCGTCATGAACCGGTGCTCAGTCGCGCAACAGAACCGGCCAGTCCTGCGCCCCAGCCGCAACCGCTAGCCGGATCGGCCGAAGAGACTCCCGCAGGCGACGTGCTGGAAGGGGTGGGTATCTATCTGGCGTATGGCCGTTTGTCCGAGGCGGCCGATTTGTTGCGAGATGCGTTGGTCAGGGAACCCCAGCGCACCGACCTGGCTGTGCAGCTGTTGGAAGTCCTCGGTAAACAGGGCGACGTGCAAGCTTATGACGCGCAGGAAAGCAGCCTGCGAGACGCCGGGTTCGATGCACAGCAACTTCAGGACATCCGCGCCCGCCATCCGAAACTGATCAGCGCCGCACCGGTGGTCGCCGCCGTGGCTGTGGCGCCGCCCATGCCTGCAGTCCCTGAAGCGGCACCGAGCGATGAGTTCCAGTTGAACCTCGATGACCTGTCGATGGATTCGAATTGGGACCTGATCAGCCCCTTCGAAAACTCATCATCCAGCGCTAAACCGCCGAATGAGTCAGTGCAGGTAGACGACCCCGGGTTCACCTCGAATCTGCATGTATTGCCCGATGTTTTCGAAATGCCCGAGGAGCCGGCGCTGGACGAGCCCGAGCTTGAATGGATCGCCGAACCTGACGCTCAATCTCTGGACGAGACCTTTCTCAACGAATTCAGCGACCCTGGCCAGTTGCTGGAGCTTGAGCCGCTGAATGCTGAGTTGATGGATCTTGAACCGGCCGGGAACAGCACGGGCAAACTCGAACAGGCCCAGACCTGCATCGACGACGGCGATCTGGACAGCGCCATCGAGCTGCTTAACGAGTTGCTCAAGGAAGGCGACGAACCGCTCAAGGAAACGGCCCGGACGCTGTTGGCCGGTATCCGATAACACCCTTACTCATGTAGGAGCCCCCAGGCCCAGGAGTTTCGCCAATCATGACCGCACGTAAACCGGAAATCGTCATCACCTATTGCACGCAATGCCAATGGCTGTTGCGCGCCGCCTGGCTGGCCCAGGAACTGCTCAGCACCTTCGGCGATGACCTGGGCAAAGTGTCTCTGGTACCCGGCACCGGCGGGGTTTTTCACATTTTCTGTGACGATGTGCAGCTTTGGGAACGCAAGGCCGACGGTGGTTTTCCCGAGGCCAAGGTGCTCAAGCAGCGAGTCCGCGATCAGATCGATCCGGACCGCGACCTGGGCCACAACGACCGCACTCAGTGAGACGGGGCTTCTACCGCCACGGCGCGCTTGCTTGAACTGCCGGACAACCGGCTCGAGACCACGATCGCCACGATGATCAGCGCGCCGCCGATCAGCATGCGCAGCGTCGGGTTTTCATCGAACAGCAGCCAGGCCAGGGTGATGCCGTAAACCGGCTCCAGAGCAAACACCACTGACGCGGTCCGGGCTTTGATCACCGCCAGGCTGGCGACGAACAGGCTGTGGGCGACGCCGGTGCAGAACACCCCGAGCAGGCCGATCCACAGCCAGTCGATGGCGCGCACTTCGCTCAACTGCGGCACCGCCACCGGCAGCAGGCAGATCGCAACCACCACGTTCTGACACAGTGCAGCCTGCACCGGCGGAATTCGTCCGGAGCTGGCGCGGTTGGTCAGGGATAGCAGGGCGAACAACAAGCCGGAAGCCACCGCCCACAACAGACCAGTGGTGGCGCCGCTGGCCAGATCGAAATCCGGCGTGACCAGCACCAATCCAATACTGACCAGCACCACCAGCAGGATTTCGTTGGCGCGGATGCGCTCGCGGAAGATCAGCCCTTCGAGGATCACGGTAAACGCCGGGAAACTGGCAAACCCCAGGGTCGCGATCGCCACCCCGGCGACCTTCACCGCGATAAAGAAACTCACCCAGTGCCCGGTCAGCAGCAAGCCGCTGAGCAGCAGGCGGCGCAGGTCCACGGCGTCGAGTTTCTGCCAACGGGTACCGCTTGCGAACCGTGCGAAAAACGCCAGGGCGAGGACGGCAAACGCGGCACGGCCGAACACGATGATCGCCGGCGAAGCGGCGGCGAGTTTGCCGAATACGCCGGTCAGGCCGAACATCAGTGCACCGATATGCAGAGCGCCAAGGGCGGTACGGGGAGTCATTGCAATCCTTGATAAACGAATCGAATCCGGCCGACAACCATCGGCCCCTGTAGGAGCTGGCGAAGCCTGCGATCCTCCAAAAACAAGATCAAAAGATCGCAGGCTTCGCCAGCTCCTACATTGAATCGTGCTGGGCCGATTATGTCTGTCGCCAGACTCGCGTCATTTGTCGCCAGCCTCGCGGCGCAATTTACCGGGTGAGGCTCCGAACTCACGCAACACTGCCGCGGCGAAAGCACTCTGCGAGCTGTAGCCGACCCGACAGGCGATCTCGCCAATGGGCAGCGCTGAATCGCGCAACAAGCCAACGGCAATGTGCAGCCGACGACTGCGAATGTAGTCCATCGGCGTTTGCCCGCATTCCGCCACGAACCGCGCATGCAACCGAGCGCTGGAGAGGCCGGCAATGCGCGCCAGATCGGCGACTTGCAGCGGATAGGCTGCGTATTGATCGATGTGTGCATTCAGCGCCGCATAAGGCAGACGCCGACCGCCCACGCTGTCGGGTTTGGCGTTGTTCAGGCTGGCCAGTAGTAGCACCGCGCCTTGCTGCGCAATCAGCGGATCACTGATCTGACTGCCCGCGAGCCAACTCACCAGTTGGCTTTGCCCGGCGTCCAGCGACAGGCGCCCGGCATTGTCGAGCAAGCGGCGACTGGCTTCTGCGTGATCGCCAAGGGACTGCAAAACCCACTGGTCGCTCGGCACATCCAGTACCAAGCAACGACTGCCATGGGCGCTGTCGCAGGCATGATGCGCGCCCGACGGCACCACCACGAAACTCTGCTGCACCACCTGACTACCATGCCCCTCAACCTCGAAGTCCAGCGCGCCCGACAGCCCGAACACCAGTTGTGCGTGGTCGTGGCTGTGGACGATCAGGTCGTGGGTGTACTGGCGTAGCGTGAGGATCGGTCTCATCGCAGGTCTCCTGTGCAGGTCGCCAGTCTACACCGGGTGCGGCCCGACTCGCGCTGTCACAAGACTGACTTGCCACTGTCATGGGCAATTCACTCGACCGGCGCAAGCTTGCCAAAACTTGTCCTGAGGGTTGCCCATGACCAGCGCCGAGCTCGCCAAACCCAGCCGTAAGCAACGTGTACGGACCTTGTGGATTTCCGATGTGCATTTGGGCACCCGGGACTGCCAGGCCGAACACCTGTCGCAATTTCTCAAGGGCTACCACACCGACAAGATCTACCTGGTCGGCGACATCATCGACGGCTGGAAACTGCGCAGCGGCATGTATTGGCCGCAAGCGCATACCAATGTGATTCGTCGCCTGCTGACCATGAGCAAGCGCGGCACAGAAGTGATCTACGTCACCGGCAACCATGACGAATTCTTGCGCCGTTATTCGAAGCTGATGCTGGGCAATATCCAGTTGGTGGACGAAGCCGTGCATGTGACCGCCGATGGCCGTCATTTGCTGGTGATTCACGGCGACCAGTTCGACGTGATCACCCGCTACCATCGCTGGCTGGCGTTTCTCGGCGACTCGGCCTACGAATTCACCTTGACGCTCAACCGCTGGCTCAACCATTGGCGTGCCCGTTATGGCTACGGCTACTGGTCGCTGTCGGCGTACCTCAAGCACAAGGTCAAGACAGCCGTCAGTTTCATCAGCGATTTTGAAGAAGCCATCGCCCATGAATGCGTCAAACGCGAGTTGCACGGAGTGGTGTGCGGGCACATTCACCATGCCGAGATTCGCAAGGTCGGCGAGGTGGATTACCTCAATTGCGGGGATTGGGTGGAGTCGTGCACGGCGTTGATCGAGCATTGGGATGGCTCGATCGAGCTGTATCGGTTGGCCGATGCCCAGGCGCGGGAGGCCGAGTTGAAGGCCATTAAAGTCGCAGAGCCGGCTTAAAAATCAGTTGTATTGGCCGACCCCATCGCGGGCAAGCCCGCTCCCACAGGATTGTGGTAGTATACAATTTTTTGAACACTGCAAAAACCTGTGGGAGCGGGCTTGCCCGCGATGGACCGCGAAGCGGTCCCCTGAGACCTATCAGGCTGGCGAATGCTCTTCCATCGCCGCCTTGTAAATCGAGTTCTTCGGCTGCGCAAACAGCCGCTCCACCATCGGTTCGAAGAAGCTCAGTGGCAGCGTGTCGTACGCCGGATCAAACGCCGCAGCATCGTACCGGGCGCAAAATTCGATGGTCGCCTGATACTGCGGATGACCGCTGAATTGCTCGCGCAAATGCCGATCCATGCCCAGGTGATGAAAGAAGTAATAACCCTGGAAAATCCCGTGCTTCTCCACCATCCACAGGTTCTCGGCGCTGACGAACGGCTTGAGGATCGCCGCGGCGATGTCCGGATGATTGTAGGAGCCCAGTGTGTCGCCGATGTCATGGAGCAGGGCGCAGACCACGTACTCTTCGTCGCGACCATCGCGCCAGGCGCGGCTGGCGGTTTGCAGGGAGTGGGTCAGACGATCTACCGGGAAACCGCCGAAATCCCCCTCCAGTAACTTCAAGTGCGCCACGATCCGTTTGGGCAATTGCCGGGCATAGGCGCTGAAATCGGCGGCGATGATCGCCCAGTCTTCCTGCGTGCCGTCCTGCATATGGGTAAAACGGGCATGGACATTCATCGGCTATCCTCTTGTTCTAGTCGAAAGGGATGCGTTGAGTGTAGGGCTTGGATCCAACGCTGCATTGGCTGCACAAGACGCTTTTGTGGCCAATGGAGCCTAGAACGCCACGCGACCCAGAATCATGTCGCGGTACATGACGAAATCGCCGAGCAGGCTGTAAAGGGGATGCTGGAAGGTGGCAGGGCGATTCTTCTCGAAGAAGAAATGCCCGACCCAGGCGAAGCTGTAACCGGCCAGCGGCAGGGCCTGCAACATCCACCACGCGCCGTTGCCGATGGTCAGCGCCAGAATGAAAATAACCAGAGAGGTACCGACAAAGTGCAATCGTCGACAGGTGCTGTTGCGGTGTTCGCTGAGGTAATACGGGTAAAACTCAGCGAAGCTATTGAAACGTTTGATGTTTTCCACGACTGCGATCTCTGTGATTGCTGTGCACGCGACAAGTTGTTCTGCGGGTAGCTTATTTGAGTCTAGAGTGATCATTGGCATCAGCCAGTGACAATAGGCGCCACTTTAGTATCCTTGGGTATTGGGTCGTGGCATGCGGCCATCACGTAGTAAACGCCATGAGCGAACGAACGACTTCTTCAAGCTGGGCGATGGGGATTGTCAAAGCACTGGAAATGGACGGCCTGGATTGCCGGGTTCTGTTCAAGCAGCTAGGGCTCGACTATGCGGCACTGGATGACCCGGATGCGCGCTTCCCGCAAGATTCCATGACGCGGCTCTGGCAGCGCGCGGTCGAGCTGTCCGGCAACCCGGCGATCGGCCTGAACATGGGCAAGGTGGTGCGACCGGCGTCCTTCCATGTCGCCGGTTATGCGTTGATGTCCAGCCAGACCCTGGCTGAAGGCTTTCAACGTCTGGTGCGTTATCAGCGAATCATCGCCGAAAGTGCCGACCTGAGTTTCCGATTGCTGGATGAGGGGTATGCGCTGATTCTGACGGTCCATGGCGACCACCTGCCGCCGACCCGACAGAGTGCCGAAGCCTCAATGGCCTGCGCCCTGGCACTTTGCGGCTGGCTGACCGGCCGTACGCTGCAGCCGCGCAAGGTCTTGCTGCAAGGCGCTAATCCTGTTGATCTTGAACCTTATAAACAAGCCTTTCATGCCCCGTTGATGTTCAACGCGCCTTATGACGCCTTGATCTTCGAGCGCGCCGACATGGAGGCACCGCTACCCACCGCCAACGAGGCCATGGCGCGGCTGCACGACCGGTTTGCCGGCGAGTATCTGGCGCGGTTTTCCGAGAGCCGCGTAACCCACAAGGCACGGCAGGTGTTATGCCGTCTGCTGCCTCAGGGTGAACCCAAGCGTGATACGGTGGCCCAGACGCTGCACTTGTCGCAACGCACCTTGCAGCGTCGCTTGCAGGAAGAGGGCACGAGTTTTCAGGCCTTGCTGGATGACACCCGACGTGAACTGGCTGAGCAATACCTGGCGCAACCGAACATGACCTTGCTGGAAATTGCCTACCTGCTGGGGTTTGCCGATCCGAGCAACTTCTTCCGCGCCTTCCGACGCTGGTTCGATTCCACCCCCGGCGAATACCGGACGCGGCTGATGGAAGCGCCCGTGCGGATTAGTGACGCCAGAACGCAGGGATACACAGAACAAACACCGTAATGATCTCCAGCCGGCCCAGCAGCATGCCGAACGAGAGAATCCACTTCGCGGCATCCGGCAGGCTGGCAAAGTTACCCGCCGGGCCAATCGTTTCGCCAAGCCCAGGGCCTACGCCAGACACCGTGGCGGCCGCGCCGGTAAGCGCGGTCATCCAGTCCACGCCCAGTAGCGACAGCAGCAGTGCGATAACGCAAATGGTGATGGCGAAGAAGAACGAAAAGGTCAGGATCGAGCGCACGATCTCTTCGTCGAGGCGGTGGCCGTTGTATTTCTGCTTGATCACCGCGCGCGGGTGTATCAACTGGTTAAGGTTGGCCTTGAGCAGAATGTAGGCAACCTGGAAGCGGAAAATCTTGATCCCGCCAGCGGTCGAACCCGAGCAGCCGCCAACAAACCCCAGATAAAAGAACAGCATCAGTGAGAAGTTGCCCCAGAGGCTGTAGTCCCCCAGTGCAAAACCGGTGGTGGTCACCACCGATGTCACGTTCAGTGCCACATGCCGCAAGGCTTCCAGCCAGTGCAACTGGGTGGTCCACCAGTACCAGGTGCCGAGCACCAGCCAGGTCACCAGCAACATGCCGAGCAGCCCTTGAACCTGTTCATCCTTGATCAGTGCCCGACGGTTACCGCGTAACGTGGCGACATACAGGGTGAACGGCAGGGCACCGAGAATCATGATGACGATCGCGACCCAGTGCACAGCAGGCTCCGGCCACTTGGCCAAAGACTGGTCGGAGGTCGAGAAACCACCGGTGGAAATCGCTGACATCGCATGGTTGATGGCGTCGAACAGGCTCATCCCGGCCCACCAGAACGCCAGGCTGCCGAAAATGGTGATGCCGACGTAGGCCGCAACGATCAAACGCGCCACCATGTGCGAACGGGGCATGACTTTTTCGGAACGGTCCGACGACTCAGTCTGAAACAGCCGCATGCCACCGATGCGCAACAAGGGCAGAATCGCTACCGCCATGCCGATAAAACCGATCCCGCCGATCCAGTGCAGCAATGAGCGCCACATCAGGATGCCGGGAGACATGTTGTCCAGGCCCGTGAGCACCGTCGCACCGGTGGCGGTGATGCCGGACATGCTTTCGAAGAACGAGTCGGTGTAGCTGATGTGCTGGGTCAGCAGGAACGGCAGGGCGGCGAAGATGCACACCACCAGCCAGCTGCTGACAGTCAGCAGGTACATGTCTCGCGGGCGCAGATGGATGTGCTCGGGGCGCCCCGGTATCACCAGGGCCAGGCCGGCGACAAAGGTAATCATGCTGGCCCAAAGGAACGACGGCAGGTCGCTGGTGCGTTCGAAGATCACCAGGGTGGCCATGGGTACAACCATGGCGATGGCCAGCGTGATCAGGAAGATGCCGATGATGAAACCAATGATCCGTAAGGTCGGCAACGCCATGAAGTCCGCTCGGGCTGATAGTGGGAAGGGCGCCATTCTACCTGCGGGACAGGGCATGTAAACCGACGCCGTCGCGACAGTTGACGCTAGAATAGCCAGACATTTTCTACAGGAGGTGGCCGATGCAGGCTCTCGACGCTTTGCTCAACCGTGTTTCCGTCCCGCGACTGCTCGATCCGGCGCCCACTGCCGAGCAACGGGAAGTGCTGTTTGCCGCCGCGATGCGCGCGCCAGACCATGGCCACTTGCAGCCTTGGCGCTTCCTGACAGTCGAAGGCTCTGCACGCGAGCAAATGGGTGAGTTGCTGGCCGAAGCGGCGAAGCTGCAAGACAGTGATGTGTCCGAGGCCTTGCTGGACAAGGCGCGCAACGGTCCGTTGCGTGCACCGCTGGTGGTTGTGGTGATTGCGCGTTTGCAGGAACACGCCAAGTATCCCAAGTCCGAGCAATTATTGGCGGCAGGCTGTGCGGCTCACGGGATTTTGCTGGCGGCCTATGCGCAAGGCATTGGCGCGGTGTGGCGCACCGGTGAGCTGGCTTATTCGGCGCATGTAGCTAAAGGCTTGGGGCTGGCGGAAGGGGAAGAGGTGATTGCGTTTCTTTACCTTGGCACGCCGCAGAAAGAGCCGCGGGTGGCGGAGAAGGTCGATCTGGCCGAGTTTGTCAGCGCCTGGTCCGGTAAGGCCTGAAGATCAAATGCTTCACGGGCAAGCCTCGCTCCTACAGGTAATCTGGCGATCATGTGACCCACACAATCCTGTAGGAGCGAGGCTTGCCCGCGAAGCTTTTAAGGCTGCACCACAGCCCCCGGCACCAACGGCAATTCCAGGCTGGCAATGAACCCGCCCTGCGGATGATTGGCCAACACCAGACTGCCGCCATGCCGTTCCGCCGCACGGCGCGCGATGGCCAGCCCGAGGCCATGCCCGGCCGCAGTCTGCCCCGGTGCCCGATAGAAGGGTTCAGCCAACTGATTCAAATGCTCGGCCTCGACGCCAGGGCCGTGATCACGCACGCTGACCACAATCCTGTCGCCCTGACGCAACGCCTGCATTTCGATCGGTTGCCCGACCGGGTTAAAGCGCTGGGCATTACGCAGCAGGTTGTCCACGGCGCGCTCGATCATGGTCGGCCAGCCTTTGAGGTTCAGTTGCGGCTCGGCCTCAAGGCGCACGTTCTGCTCGGGCGAGCCCAACTGCGCATCTTTTTGCAGGGTATTGAGCAGCGCATTGAGGTCTACCTCTTCGGCGCTGGCATTGTCGGCATCGACGCGCGCCAGTACCAGGATTTCGCTGATCAGCGCTTCCAGGCGATCGCATTCACGGGTCAGGCGTGGCCAGAGTTTTTCCCGCTCCTCAGGATTGGCCCGCTCGGCCAGCGCCAACGCAATGCGCAGTCGAGCCAAGGGTGAGCGTAATTCGTGAGACACGTCCCGCAGTAATTGCCGCTGGCTGCCGATCAGGCTTTGCAGGCGTGCGCCCATGCGGTTGAAGTCGTTGGCCAGTACGCCGAACTCATCGCGGCGGTTGGCCAATTGCGCCAGGCTGTTCTGTTGATACGTCGTCTGCCCCAGCTCATGCACCGCGCCACGTAAACGGCTCAGCGGTCGGGTGATGGAAAAGGTCACCAGCAGGCTGAACAGGGTCAGCACCACTAGCGCGATACCCAGCGCACTCAACGGCCAGAGCAGGCTTTCACGGTGCCAGGCGTCCAGTTCCGGGTGCGGAATGCGGTAGATCAGCAGGTAGGTGTCGCCCGTCTTGGCGCTGGTGTACTCATCGGTCAGACGCCGCCACGGCAGGCGCCGATCGTCATTGTTCTGCCGGGCTTCGAAGGCTGCCGCCCGCCGAGGGAAGGTGCCGCGCACCACCGGGTCCCCCGTCTCGTTGAGTACCTGAACGTCGATGTGATACTGGCGCTTGCGCTGCTCCAGAATGTCTTGGGCGGCTTCTTCGCCCTGGCTTTCGTAGGTTTGCGTCCACTGTTCGGCCAAGGTGTTGAGGCCCGGGTGGCGACTGAGAATCCACGCGTCCTGGTTGAGCATGTGCCCGAGCAGAATGGAAAGCCCTGCAACCAGAGCGATGGCCAACCAGAAGCTGGCCAGGATACGCCAGAACAATGAGCGCACAGAAAATCCTCAAACAAGCACAAATCCATGTGGGAGCGGACCTGTGGTGAGGGGGCCCGTGTGGCGAGGGGGCTTGCCCCCGTTCGGCTGCGAAGCAGTCGTAAACATTACCTGCGGTTTAACTTTGAAATGTCGGGGCCGCTTCGCGACCCAACGGGGGCAAGCCCCCTCGCCACACAAGCCCGCTCCCACATTAAATTGAGTGGCAAAAGACCCAACGGTGTTAGCCGTTGGGTCCAGGGTTAGCGCATTATTGCGCTTTTTGCGCTTGCTGCGCTTTCCAGGCCTTGAACTCGGCCCATTCGGCGCGACGCTCAGCCTTTTTCTTCTGGATCTCGTCGAATTGCTTCTGTTGATCCGGTTTCAGCAGTGCGCGAACGTCGGCCTCGGCCTTCTTGTGCTTGGCCGCCATCTCGTCTTTCAGGGCTTTCTGATCGGCTGGCGAGAGTTTTTCCAGGTACTTGTCGACCAATTGCTGACGCTCATGCATCTGCTCGCCCATGATCTTGCGGATTTGCTCGCGCTGTTCGCGGCTCAGGTCCAGCTGGCTGTAAGGGCCTTTACCGTGCATGCCGTGCATCTGACCGCCGTGGCGTGAGCCGTCCATGTGATCACCCATCGGACCTGCGCCTTCAGGCATGGCCATGGCAACGGTCGGCAGGGCGGCAGCAAACATCAGAGCGATAAGAGTCTTGCGCATGGTGTATCTCCTTGTCTCGTTCCCGGTACGTTCCGGATGTGTGCAGATTACGGAGATCAAGGTCAGCGGCGGTCAGCGGAGCGTAAAGCTTGGGTAAAGAGGGTCTTGTGCCGACCTGACAAAACTCTACAGCCACCAGTCTGTGGCGAGGGAGCTTGCTCCCGCTGGACTGCGTAGCAGTCCCGCTTTGGGGGCCGCTTCGCAGCCCAGCGGGAGCAAGCTCCCTCGCCACAGGTTGCGCTTATCCAGTTCTTTCTCGGTTCTTACAGGCTGTAGTAGTAACCACGACTGCGCAGGGCAACGATGCGTGGGCGGCCGTCGGGGTGTGGGCCGATTTTTTTGCGCAGGTTGCTCACGTGCATGTCCAGGCTGCGGTCGTACAGGGTCAGTTTGCGACCGAGGGCGATTTGCGCCAGCTCCTGTTTATCCAGCGGTTCGCCGGGCTGCTTGAGCAGGGCTTCGAGCAGGCGGCTTTCGGAGACAGTGAGGGTGAACTCCTGTTCATCGATGCTGACAACGCCACGCACCGGGCTGAAGCACAAGTCGCCCAATTCGAGCTGGCTGGAGACTGCCGTCGGATGACTGCGGCGCAATACCGCGCGCAGGCGCGCTGTCAGTTCCCGCGGATCGCACGGTTTGGCCAGGTAATCATCGGCACCGAGTTCCAGGCCGAGGATGCGGTCCAGCGGTTCGCCACGGGCCGACAGCATCAGCACCGGCAAATCCGGATGGTCACTGCGCAGTTGCTTGAGCAGTTCCAGGCCACTGCCGTCTGGCAGCATCACGTCCAGCACCACGGCCGCCGGGGAAGTTTCGGCCAACGCCCGGCGCGCGCTCTGGCCATCGTGGCAGGCACGGACCTGAAAGCCTTCCTGGCTCAGCCAACTGCTCAGGAGCTCACACAGCTCCTGGTCATCATCAATTAGTAACAGCTCGCTCATCACTCACTCAATTTAGCCATTGCCGACGTTTTCTGGTTGCACCACTGGCGAAGATACCGCAGAGCAGGGCCAATAGCGCTACTGCGCCCCCAATCACGAACCATTGCTGCTGATCTGTCAGCAGGCGTGGCAGCGGGTTGCTGGCCTGAGCCTCCTTGAGTTGCAGCTTGAGGCGCTGATTCTCCTGGCGCAACCGGCTCAACTGAGCGCTTTCGCGTTCGCTATCGGTATTTTGCAGTTGTTTGCTCAGTTCTTCTCGTTGCTGTTCACTTACCTTCAAGCGCTGCTGCAACTCGGTGATCTGGCTGCCGGCGCTCAAGGACAGCGGCGTCGAACTACCACCATTGGCGCTTTCTTCACCATGGGCGGGCGCCATGATCGACAACGTCACCAACATCAGACACAACGGACCTTTGCGCATCGCAACTCCTGATTCCAATACGAGTATTGGGCAGGTTGTCGGCCGGTAAACAAGAATAATGAGCGATTGAACGCGCGATGAACCGACAAGGCTCATCGCGCGGGAGGGCTTTATGGCAGGACTTGCTTGAACGGCTTGACCAAAACATTGGCGTAGACGCCTGCGGCAATGTACGGGTCGGCGTCGGCCCAGGCTTTTGCGGCGCTCAGCGAATCGAATTCGGCAACGATCAGGCTGCCGGTGAACCCCGCCGCGCCCGGATCATTGCTGTCGACGGCCGGGTGCGGGCCGGCCAATACGATACGACCTTCGCCTTTAAGCACTTGCAGGCGCTCAAGGTGCGCAGGCCGTGCGGCCAGGCGGGCTTCCAGGGAGTTGGCGACGTCTGTGGCAATGATTGCGTAAAGCATGTCAGTCCTCGGTTTTTGGCGTAGTGGTATCGGCGTCATGCAGGTGGCGGGACAGGTAAATGCCCTGGGCGACCAGGAACAGCAACGTCATGCCCAGGCTGCCGAAGACTTTGAAGTCGACCCAGTAGCTCTGGAACGTGAACGCGACGAACAGGTTGGCGGCGCCGCAAAACAGGAAAAAACCGATCCAGGCGATGTTCAGACGGGTCCAGACCGGTTCCGGCAGGGTCAGCGCGTGGCCCATGATGCGTTTGATCAGCAGTTGATCACCGATGAAGTGGCTGCCGATGAACCCGAGGGCGAACAGCCAGTTGACCACCGGGGCTTTCCATTTCAGGAAGGTCTCGCTGTGGAACGCCAGGGTCAGGCTGCCGAAGACCAGGCAGGCGATGAGGGTCAGCCACTGGCTCTTCTCCAGCTTGCGCTGCTTGATGAACAGCGTGCCGTAAACCACCAGGGAGCTGATGATCAGCACTGCGGTGGCGCTGTAAATACCACCGACAGACAGTTGATAACCGCCGATGTCGACGATCCGAGGATCGATTTTGAAGACGATGAAAAACAGCAGAAGCGGGATGAAGTCGATGAATTGTTTCACAGTGGCAGCCAGAAGCAGGATGTGGCGGCATAATAACAAACATATTGACGCGCGATAGCGTCAGCTGATTTGAGGTTACACAGTCCTGTGAATGTTGATTTGCACTGCCATAGCACGGCTTCCGATGGCGCCCTGGCGCCTGCGGTACTGGTTGCGCGTGCGTTCGAGAAAGGCGTGCGAGTCCTGGCCTTGACCGATCACGACACCCTTGAGGGTCTCGACGAGGCCCGTAGCGCCGCGACGGTGCTGGGGATGCAACTGGTCAATGGCGTCGAATTGTCCTGCACCTGGGGCGGGGCGACCATCCACGTTTTGGGCTACGGTTTCGACGTCAATGCGGCGCCGTTGGTCGAGGCCATCGCAAAATTGCACGATGGCCGCTGGCTACGGTCCGAAGAAATAAGCCGCAAGTTGGCGTTGAAAGGCATGCCAGGGGCGCTCGACGGTGCTCGGGCCATTCAACAGGCGCTGGGCGACAGCGGTAATGCGCCGGCCCGTCCGCACTTCGCCGACTGGATGGTGCGCGAAGGTTTCGTCAAGGACCGCGCCGAAGCGTTCCGCAAATGGCTGGGCGCCGGCAAACTGGGCGACGTCAAACAACACTGGCCGACCCTGGAAGACACCGTCGAAACCCTGCGCGCAGCGGGTGCCTGGGTCAGCCTGGCGCATCCTTGGCACTACGATTTCACTCGCAGCAAGCGTCGCCGCCTGATTGCCGACTATATTCAAGCAGGCGGCCACGCGATAGAAGTGGTCAATGGCCATCAACCCGCCGAACAGGTGGGCAGTTTGGCGATTCTTGCCCGCGAGTTTGGTCTGCTGGCCAGCGCCGGCAGTGATTTTCATGGCCCTGGAGGCTGGTCCGAGATCGGTGAATACCGCCCGGTCCCGGAGGATCTGCCACCACTGTGGTGTCGATTCAAACATGACCCAATTATTGCCGTCGTCTGAACAGGTAGAGAATGTGAGTCAATTTTTCCAGATTCATCCGGAAAACCCGCAACCGCGCCTGATCAAACAGGCTGTCGAGATCATCCGCAACGGCGGGGTGGTGATTTATCCCACAGACTCTTCCTACGCCATTGGTTGCCAAATCGGCGACAAGAACGCCGTGGAACGCGTGCGCCGGCTGCGTCAGTTGGATGAGAAGCACAACTTCGCGCTGATTTGCAGCGACCTGTCGCAGTTGGGGCTGTTTGCCAAGATCGATACCGGCACCTTCCGTGTGCTCAAGGCTCACTTGCCTGGCCCTTACACCTTCATTCTCAACGCCACCCGCGAAGTCCCGCGGCTGTTGCTGCACCCTAAAAAACGCACCATCGGCCTGCGTGTGCCAAGCCATCCGATTGCCCTGGCATTGCTGGAAGAACTCGGCGAGCCGCTGATGAGCGTGACCCTGATCATGCCCGGCGACACCGACCCGTTGAGCGATCCTTACGAAATGCGCCAGTTGCTTGAGCATCAGGTCGACCTGATCATCGACGGCGGTTTTGGCGGGATCAAGGCGTCCACCGTGATCAGCCTCGCCGACGGCGAACCGGAAATCATCCGCGTCGGTTGCGGCGACCCTGCGCCTTTCATGGCCGAGGCCTAGATGTCTGCAGTAGAACCCGTCGACAGCCAGGCCGGCGCCCAGCAAGAACTGCCTTTCGCCATGGTCTATGGCCAGGCGGTCATGGAAATGCCGCTGGACCTGTACATCCCGCCGGATGCGCTCGAGGTCTTTCTTGAAGCCTTCGAAGGCCCGCTCGACTTGCTGCTGTACCTGATCCGCAAACAGAACATCAACATCCTCGACATCCCGGTGGCGGAAATCACCCGTCAGTACATGGGCTATGTCGAGTTGATGCAGTCGGTGCGTCTGGAGCTGGCCGCCGAGTACCTGGTGATGGCTGCGATGCTGGCCGAGATCAAATCGCGGATGCTGCTGCCGCGGGCCGAAACGATCGAAGACGAAGAGGACGATCCTCGCGCTGAGCTGATTCGCCGCTTGCAGGAGTACGAGCGTTTCAAGGCTGCTGCCGAAGGCATCGATGGCCTGAGCCGCGTCGGCCGCGACGTGGTGGTGCCCAAGCTCGATGCCCCGCAAGCCCGTGCGCGCAAGCTGTTGCCGGACGTGCGTCTTTCAGAGCTGTTGTTGTCCATGGCCGAGGTCTTGCGCCGTGGCGACATGTTCGAAAGTCACCAGGTCAGCCGTGAAGCGCTGTCCACCCGCGAGCGCATGAGCGATGTGCTGGAACGGCTCAAGGGCGGCGGTTTTGTGCCCTTCGTCGAGCTGTTCACCGCTGAAGAAGGGCGCCTGGGGGTGGTGGTGACCTTTATGGCGATCCTCGAACTGGTCAAGGAATCCTTGGTCGAGCTGGTGCAGAATGAGCCGTTCGCGGCGATCCATGTCCGGGCCCGAGCCGAATAACGAGTTGAATCATGAACCTGACTGAACCCCGCGAGCTGGCGCCACTGCTTGAAGCCTTTCTGTTGGCCTCGGGAAAACCGCAATCGCTTGAACGCCTGTTCGAACTCTTCGAAGAAGGCGAGCGGCCGGAGCCCCCTGTTTTCAAGAAAGCGCTGACGATTCTGGCAAAGTCCTGCGACGGCCGTGCTTTCGAGTTGAAGGAAGTTGCCTCCGGGTATCGCCTGCAGATCCGCGAAAAGTTCGCGCCGTGGGTCGGACGTTTGTGGGAAGAGCGGCCGCAACGCTATTCCCGCGCCATGCTCGAAACCATGGCCCTGATTGCCTATCGTCAGCCCATCACCCGGGGGGAGATCGAAGACGTGCGCGGCGTGGCCGTCAACAGCCATATCGTGAAAACCCTGCTGGAGCGTGAGTGGATCCGCATCGTCGGTTACCGCGACGTACCCGGCAAACCGGCGATGTTCGCCACCACCAAGGCGTTTCTCGATCACTTCAACCTGAAGAATCTCGACGACCTGCCGCCACTCGCCGAACTGCGCGAACTTGAACCCGATCCTGTGCTCGATTTTGACGACGCGCCCGTGCCTGCCAGCCTGCAGGAATTGGCTGATGCCAGCGCCGAGCCGGAAGAACCCAAGGAAGAAACCAGTTTCCACACCCTGTTGCTGGAACTGGACACCATGGAAGAGGGGCTCAAGACCGACTTCGACGATTTGTTGCGCGATGGGGCGATGACCGAGACGGAAGGGGAGTCGGTTCAACCCGAGCCTGTAACCGAAGTTGAACCTCAGGTCGAGGCTGAAGCCGAAGTCGAATCAGAACAGGAACCAGAACCAGAACAGGAGCAGGAGGACGACATTCTTGGCGTCGCCGAAGCTCGCGAAAAGCTCCTGGCCGCTGTAGCCGCGCTCGAGCAGCCGAAACCCGAGCCCGAATTGACCGACGAAGAAGCCGAAGCCCAGGCCCTCGCCGAAGCGATCGAAAACGAACGCCGCCAATTCGACGACTGATACAAATCCTGCGGGCAACAGGAATCCCTGTGGGAGCGGGCTTGCCCGCGAAGAGGGAGTGTCAGTCAATATCATTGCTGCCTGACCCACCGCAATCGCGGGCAAGCCCGCTCCCACAGGGTATTGTGTTGACTGGAGTGTTTGATAAGTCTGCAAATTCATCGACGACTGCGGTCGAACCCGGCACCACCGGTCGGCGGAAAATCAAGTAAGACTTCATTGATCAGCTAGTCTCTGATGCGCGAACGTCTCCATGAGCGTATGATTCGCGACCCTTCGGCGATCGCTTCGCCCAAGTTCTTCAAAAAGTACCCAGATTTACATCGCTTCAGGCACAAGCCTGAACAGACCACACCGGGAGGTGCCCAGATGAGTATCAACGAGCAGAAAGACGACCAGGAAATCGGCCCAGCAGGCGAAAAGCTGCAGAAAGTCCTCGCCCGTATCGGCGTCGGCTCGCGCCGTGACGTGGAAGCCTGGATCAGCCACGGCCGCATCAAGGTCAATGGCAAAGACGCCACCCTCGGCCAGCGCGTCGACCTGCATGACGCCATCACCATCGATGGCCGGGTGATCAAGCGCGAAGAAGCCGCCGAGTCGGTACGCCGCGTGATCATGTACAACAAACCCGACGGCGAAATCTGCACCCGTAACGACCCTGAAGGTCGTCCGACCGTGTTTGACAAGATGCCGCGCCCGAAAGAAGGTCGCTGGATCAACATCGGTCGTCTGGACATCAACACCACCGGTTTGCTGATGTTCACCACCGACGGTGAATTGGCCAACCGCCTGATGCACCCATCCTACGAAATGGACCGTGAATACGCGGTACGTGTACGTGGCGAAGTCGACGACGAGATGATTGAACGCCTGAAGGCAGGCGTGGTGCTCGAAGACGGCCCGGCCAAGTTCACCGACATCAAACAGGCTCCGGGTGGCGAAGGTTTCAACCACTGGTACCACTGCGTGGTGATGGAAGGTCGTAACCGCGAAGTCCGTCGTCTGTGGGAATCCCAGGGCCTGGTGGTCAGCCGCCTGAAGCGCGTGCGTTTCGGTCCGGTGTTCCTCAACTCCGACCTGCCGATGGGCCGCTGGCGCGAAATGAGCCAGTACGAAGTCGATGTTCTGAGTGCCGAGGTCGGCCTGACGCCGGTGGCGATGCCGCAAATGAACGCCAAGAGCAAAGACAAGCTCGATCGCATGCAGCGCAAATCGTCCCGTCCGATGGGCAAGACCGAACGCGTACGGACCCTGCGTCCAGCCGCTGGTGCTCCGGCAGCCGGTCCACGTCCAGCCCGCGAGCCACAGATCGAAGGCGAACGTCCGGCCCGCAAGCCAGCGCCACGTCAGGACGGCGAGCGCGGTCCACGCACACCGCGTCCGGCCAACGGTCGCACTGAGCGTGGCGAAGGCCGTGGCGCTCCGGCCGGTGGTCGTAGCGATCGCGGCGCGCCTGCCGGTCGTGGTACGCCCGTGGCAGACCGCCCGGCCGACACCAAGCGCCCGGCCAAGCCGGCGCCGAAGAAACGCCCAGGCATCGTGCTGGTCGACCGTGACGCGCCATCGGGTAAACGCCGCGGCGCGCCAGCCGGTTCCGGCCAGCGTCCGGGCTTCGGTCGTCGCAAGCCTGAGTGATCGGTAAGCGCTCCATGAAAAACGCCATCCCTCGGGATGGCGTTTTTTTTTGGGGCCTGGTTTTAGTTGTACGGTGTTTATGAGGGCCCCTTCGCGGGCAAGCCTCGCTCCTACAAGGGCACCACTGTACCTGTAGGAGCGAGGCTTGCCCGCGAAGGCATCAGCCGCATCACCTCAAAAACGGGAGCTAGAAGACAAACCGCCGATCAAACACCGGGTCATCATCCAGCGCCAACACGCCGCCAGAGAAGATCAAATCCAGATGATGGCTGCCCTTGGCACCTCCGCCCAACCCCAGGTGCAAGCCGCAATGGCGCTCCTCGAACCCGGCATTGCGCGCATACAAATCTTTCACGCCTTCGTTGGTACCGATCCCCAACTCCTCGATTCGCCGATTGGACGGGTTGGCGTCCAGGTACTTGTTGAAGTCATGTTCCAGCCCCGGCACATCGGTGGCGATTTTGCTGATGGTGGAGTTCTCGATCCACAACTCCAGCGGTGACGCCAATATGCCGTACTTGCGGGCAAATGGAATCGTACTGAGGAAAGTCCCCATAAACTTCACCCGGCCATTAATGGCTTCGCTATGAGTAGCGATCTCGCCGGGCGCCAGGTCGAAGTTGCCGATACCGTTGATGTCGGTCCACTTCTTGATACTGCTCAAGGGTGTTTCGAACCACGACCCATGATCATCTTTGAAACTCAGGGTGGTGGCGTGGGACATGCGCTGGATCAAGTGGCTGTTCAACCCGGCAATTCGCTGCGGGGTGACACTGAAGGTGTCGTAGAAGTAATCGCCGTAATCCTTGAACAGCAACGACTTCTTCCAGTTCTCCGCCATCACGCCCTGCAGCGCACGGACAAATTCCGGGCCGTCGGGACGCGGGTTGGGCAGGGTGGAAGAGTCGTAGAAAAAAATGTACAGATCGCTGTCAGTAATCGCCTGGGCCAGCAATTCGGTGGGTTCGAGGTCCAGACGCATCGCGCTGAAGCTGAACCGTGGGCTGTTACCAGCCTGTTCGGCGATGGCGCAGGTGTGCGCCTCGTAATCAGCGGTATGGCCGAGCAAGACCTTCGCCGGGTTGATACCGGCAACGGCAGGGTGATGTTCGAGGTAGTAAAGGAAATGCGAGATGGCGCGTTGCTTATCCATGTAGTCCTCCCTGACAAACCGAGAAAGTGGCAGGCACGACCGGCCGGATCGTGCCTGCCAGGATGTCTTACAGAGGCCACATCGCCGTGCCGAACGGAACAACCGCGTCGGCTTGCATCATGTCGACGGCGGCATCATGGGTCGGTGCTTCAAACCAATCGTCCAGTTGCAGTTCAGTGTCCAAGTCTTTGTCCAGTGCTTGCATGGTGAATCTCCTAGATGCTTCTTCGGTAAGAACAGCTTCGGTAAGAACAACTTCGGTAAGAACAGCGGCGTGCTTTTCACTCGTTGAAGAGCGCGTCAACGTGCCGGTCGATGCGGCTCGGCAAGTCGCTGAAAACCTAGTTCACAGGGTTTTAGAATGCAAAAAAATAATTAAACAATTTTCATTTGAACTATTTATTCCATTTTTCGAAAGCCAATTTTCTTAATAAAAAACAGAAAACTAAGCAGGACATTTCCTTAGGAAGCTTCCTATCGTCAATTTACAGTCAGTGGGCTTCTGGATCTGATTTGGAAAATTTACGTTACGCCTTGTCAATAAAACCTTACGAAAAGCGCTCTTAAACCCCGTGGAATGCCGCCAGGAAGAGGACCGTAAGGAAAACCTGCCGTCCGCCAGCCTGTTGGCGGTATTCAAGGGCTCTGGCACGCTTGTTTCAGCAGCGTATGAAGGGTGAGATGCGCCCCATGCCTGTCGTGCAGGTGCATAACAAGAAGGAGGCGCAATGAACGCCGTGACTCATCTCCATCTCTCCCTGTGGGGCGATTTTTCCGCTGCCCCCATCGATGACCCGCAAAGGTCTGACTCAATTTTTGCAGCCGCCCGAGACCCTCGAGGCGGACACAGGCAATCCCGGCAACCGACGCGCTGATCCAGCGGTGTCTGGCAGCAGGGGGTTACAGGTGTACAATGCGCCGCGTTTTAACTGTGACCCTCTGCGCAACAGCGCAAACCTCAAGGCTATCCGCCTTGTTCACTCCGCCGCGTCACGAGCGTGTCGGGTTCGATTTCGTCACAGATAAAAACAAACAGGTGACGCATGACTGTCGTAAAAACGCTGAACTCCTGGTGCCTGCGCTGGGGTTTGATCGGCGCTGCTTGAAATCGCAACCGAGCAGCAACGTCTACTGAACATCATCAAACCTTGCGTGAGACCCTTTTCATGAGTGGACAAAACTCGCATTCAGGCGAGCTGAAACGCGGCCTGAAAAATCGCCATATTCAACTGATCGCCCTCGGTGGCGCGATCGGTACCGGGTTGTTCCTCGGCTCGGCCGGCGTGCTCAAATCCGCCGGCCCGTCGATGATTCTCGGCTACGCCATCTGCGGCTTCATCGCTTTCATGATCATGCGCCAACTGGGCGAAATGATTGTCGAAGAGCCGGTCGCCGGTTCGTTCAGCCACTTCGCCCACAAATACTGGGGCGGATTTGCCGGCTTCCTGTCGGGCTGGAACTGCTGGATTCTGTACATCCTGGTGGGCATGTCGGAGCTGACCGCGGTCGGCAAATACATCCACTACTGGGCGCCACACATCCCGACCTGGGTCTCGGCAGCCGGGTTCTTCGTCTTGATCAACCTGATCAATCTGGCCAACGTCAAAGTCTTTGGTGAGGCCGAGTTCTGGTTCGCGATCATCAAGGTCGTGGCCATCGTCGGCATGATTGCGCTCGGCAGCTACCTGCTGGTCAGCGGCGACGGCGGCCCACAAGCCTCTGTAACCAACCTGTGGGAACACGGCGGCTTCTTCCCGAACGGCGTCAGCGGTCTGGTGATGGCCATGGCGATCATCATGTTCTCCTTCGGCGGCCTGGAAATGCTCGGTTTCACCGCAGCTGAAGCCGACAAGCCGAAAACCGTGATCCCGAAAGCCATCAACCAGGTGATCTACCGGATCCTGATTTTCTACATCGGTGCGTTGGTTATCCTGCTGTCGCTGACGCCATGGGACAGCCTGTTGGCGACCCTGAACGCGTCGGGTGATTCCTACAGCGGCAGCCCGTTCGTGCAAGTGTTCTCGATGCTTGGCAGTGACACCGCTGCGCACATCCTCAACTTCGTGGTCCTGACCGCGGCGCTGTCGGTGTACAACAGCGGCACCTACTGCAACAGCCGCATGCTGCTGGGCATGGCCGAGCAGGGCGATGCGCCGAAGGCCTTGTCGAAGATCGACAAGCGTGGCGTGCCGGTGCGTTCGATCCTGGCATCTGCCGCTGTGACGTTGATCGCGGTGTTGCTGAACTACCTGATCCCGCAAAACGCGCTGGAACTGTTGATGTCGTTGGTGGTGGCCACCCTGGTGATCAACTGGGCGATGATCAGCTTCTCGCACTTCAAGTTCCGTCAGCACATGAACAAGACCAAACAGACACCACTGTTCAAGGCCCTGTGGTACCCGTACGGCAACTATGTTTGCCTGGCGTTCGTGGTGTTCATCCTTGGCGTGATGCTGCTGATTCCGGGCATCCAGATCTCGGTGTATGCGATTCCGGTGTGGGTCGCGTTCATGTGGGTCTGCTACGGCATCAAGAACAAGCGTAGTGCGCAGCAGGCGTTGCAGGCTGCAGGTTCCGCTGCCAAGTAAGTGCAAAGCGCAGAAACAACAAACCCGGCCATGTGCCGGGTTTTTTGTGGACGATGAAAAATCTGGGTTCGCATCGAACCTGTAGGAGCGAGGCTTGCCCGCGAAGAAGACGCCGCAGTTCATCAGGCAAACCGCGTTATCGTTCTTCGCGGGCAAGCCTCGCTCCTACAAGGTATTCTGGCGGTCCTGATACCGGACTTTTTTCCATGCTGGTGATTTCCAACAACGTGCATCTGCCGGATGCCGAGATCGAGTTGACGGCCATTCGCGCCCAAGGCGCCGGTGGGCAGAACGTCAACAAGGTCTCCAGCGCCGTGCACCTGCGCTTCGACATTCCGGCCTCGTCCTTGCCCGAGTTCTACAAGGAGCGGCTGCTGGCGCTGCGTGACAGTCGCATCACCAGCGAAGGGGTGTTGATCATCAAGGCCCAGCAATATCGCACGCAGGAACAGAACCGCGCCGATGCGCTGGAGCGCCTGACCGAGTTGATCCTCAGTGCCACCAAGGTCGAGAAGAAGCGCCGTCCGACCAAGCCGACACTCGGTTCGAAAAAGCGTCGGCTCGAATCCAAGACCAAGCGCGGCAGCATCAAGGCTGGGCGTGGCAAGGTGGATTTCTAGCGCGCTGCTCTTTCTTCGCGGTGCTTTTCATTAAGGTGCTTTTCATAAAGGTGCTTTTCATAAAGGTGCTTGGGCGCCTGCCGGTACAGATAAACGCTCAGCATCAATCCGCTCAAAGCGGCGAGGGCAGCAAACAGGAAGATCGAGGCAAACCCGAATCCAGCCGCAATCGCGCCCGCCAGCGGTCCGGTGATCCCCAGCGACAAATCGATAAACAGCGAATACGCCCCGACTGCCGCGCCACGGCTGGAAGCGGGCACCAGGTTGACCGCTTCCACGCCCAAGGCCGGGAACACCAGCGAAAAACCGAAACCGCTCAGCGCCGCGCCGGCCAGTGCCCAATGGGCATCGGGTGCCAGCCACAGTAGCAACAACCCGAGGGTTTCCACCGATAGGCATGCAATCGCCACGCGAAAGCCGCCGAGGCGATTGATCAGGTTACCGAACAACAATCGCGCACCGATAAAACTGGCGCCGAACAGGCTCAGGCACAGCACCGCGTTGGACCAGTGCTGAGTGGCGTAATACAGGGTGATGAATGTAGCGATGGTGCCAAAGCCGATGGAACCCAAGGCCAGACCGCAACCGTGAGGAAACACCCGCCCCAGCACGTGCATGAACGGCAGACGTTCGCCGGCAACGATGGGTGCAGCGGTTTTTGGCCAGGCCAGCGCCAGGCCCAGAACGGCCAATAGCACGATGCTCACGCCCATGCTCCACAAACCCAGTTGATTCACCAGCAGCACACCCAGCGGTGCGCCGACCGCCAGCGCGCCGTAACTGGCGATGCCGTTCCAGGAGATGACTTTAGCGGTATTCGCCGCGCCGACCCGGCCGATGCCCCAGCCGATCGACCCGGAACCGACCAGGCTTTCTGCGCTGCCGAGCACCAGTCGGCCGATCAACAGGCTGATCAGGCTCAACGTCGGCAGGCTTTGCGTCCAAGCCGAAATCAACATGAATACACCGCTCAAACCACAGCCGGCGAGGCCGTACATCACCGCCAGTTTGCTGCCCTTGTTATCGATGATGCGTCCGGCGTAAGGGCGGCTGAGCAGGGTGGCCAGGTATTGCACGCTGATCACCAGCCCGGCGATCACGGCGCCGAAACCGAGGTCGCTGTGGACGTAGCCGGGCAATACGGCCAGGGGAATGCCGATATTCAGGTAACCGATGAACGTGAACAGGACGATGGAAACGACTTGCAGCGTGACCGCCATGGGGCGCTGGGTTTCTGACATGGGTAAAGGTCCACGGGGCAGCAGGATAGATAGGCTGCTTATGATAGCGGCGCGGGCGGTCGCGGGGCGTGAAAAAGTAAAACTATTTGGCGGACGGGGATAATCAGGATTTTGCGGGGGCTACCAGGTGCGTCGTGACCAGAGCGGCCAGGGCGTTTTCTTCGCTGCCGAATCGGGCCAGCAGGGCGGCTTGCTTCTCGGGGGAAAGGCGGTTCCAGATATCGATCATCTTCTCGGCGGTGCCGATCAGGACGCTGGCCTGGGTTGCACTGAATTCGTCGGTCATGGGAAAGCTCAAGGTTCAGGCGGTGTGGAAAGCGCATATTAGCGCTTTCCACACGGTCTGGTCGTGCGGGTGGATCAGTCTTCGCTGTCAGCCTGGCGGCGTTCAGGTGCTTCTTTCGTCTCGGGCTGTTGGGCACCGGCTTGTTGCGTGGTTGTCTGCTCAGTTTCGTGCAGGCTTGGGAAGGGGAGATTAGGGATCTCGTGCATGTCGCGCTCCTCGCTAAGTCTGTTGATAGATCTGGTAGATCCGCGCTTTTAAAAAAGCCTGCGCAGGATACAGCAGGAGAAATGACAAATAGACTTTTATATCCAATTGTTGCGACGGATGGGATTGTCTAGACAGGTCTGTGTAGGCGCTGGTGGAGCCTGCGATGATCGTTCCCACGCTCTGCGTGGGAATGCCTCAATGGACGCTCTGCGTCCGCTGTTGGGACGCGGAGCGTCCCGGGCTGCATTCCCACGCGGAGCGTGGGAACGATCATTGGGGGAGGGTTACTTGCAGACGTCAGCGATAGCTTCGGCCAGCAGGTCCAGGCGCGTCGCATCAATCCCCGCCACGTTCGCCCGGCCCGAGCTGACCATGTACACACTGTGATGCTCGCGCAGTTGCTTGACCTGCTCCGGCGACAAACCGGTGTAGGAAAACATCCCGCGTTGCACGCCGATGTGCGCAAATCGCTCGCGCAAGCCATGGGGTTCAAGCGCTTCGACCAGACCGCTACGCAACTGGGCGATGCGCAAACGCATGGCTTCCACTTCGTCGGCCCAGCGGCTTTTCAGCTCTGGATCGCCGAGGATGGTCGCGACCACGGCCGCGCCATGATCCGGTGGCGTCGACCACAGGTTACGGGCGATGTTGGCCAGTTGGCTGCGGATATCCACCAGCTTGTCTGCGGTTTTCGCGCAGACAATCAGTGCGCCGGTGCGGTCGCGGTACAGGCCGAAGTTCTTCGAGCAGGAACTGGTGATCAGCACTTCCGGCAACTCGGCGGCGAACAACCGCGTCGACCAGGCATCTTGCTCCAGGCCATCGCCGAAACCTTGATAAGCGAAGTCGATCAGTGGCAGCAACTCGCGACTGCGCACCACGTCCAGCACCCGACGCCAATCGTCATGGGACAGATCGAAACCGGTCGGGTTGTGGCAGCAGGCGTGCAGCAGCACCACATCGCCCTTGGGTGCTTGATTGAGCACCGCCAGCATTGCTTCCACATCGAGACGGTTATCGCTGCCCACGTACGGGTAATGACTGACCTTGACCCCGGCCGCCGCGAAAATGGTTTCGTGGATCGGCCAGGTCGGGTTGCTCAACCACACGCCACGGCCCGGGAGGCATTGGGCGATGAAGTCGGCGCTCAAACGCAATGCGCCAGTGCCGCCCGGTGTTTGAGTGGCGCCGGCCCGTTGTTCGGCGATCAGCGCCGAATCAGCGCCAAGCACCAACTCGTTGATCACCTTGCCGAACGCTGCATCGCCGTGACCGCCGATGTAGGTCTTGGTGGGCTGACGATCCACCAGGCGCTGCTCGGCGAGCTTCACCGCTTCGGGGATTGGCGTCAGGCCCTGGGCGTCTTTGTAGACACCCACGCCAAGGTCGAATTTGCGCGGGTTAGGGTCCTGCGCATAGGCCTCCATCAGGCCGAGAATCGGGTCGCCAGGTACTCGACCGATGGCGTCGAAATGCATTATTTGCGGCCCTCGGCGTCTTTGGCCACTTCGTCGGTGCGCGCGGCCATGATGAAATCGTTGCGGTGCAGGCCTTTGATGGAGTGGCTCCACCAGGTGACGGTGACTTTGCCCCACTCGGTCAGCAGGCCCGGGTGATGACCTTCGGCCTCGGAGATTTCACCGACGGCATTGGTGAATGCCAGTGCGTGCTTGAAGTTCTTGAACAGGAAAACTTTTTCCAGCTGCATCACGCTGTCGCGAACTTCGATGTTCCAGTCAGGGATCTGCTTGATCAGGATCGGCAATTCTTCGTCGCTGACCTGAGGGGCGTCGGCGCGGCAGGCTTCGCAGTGGGCTTGGTTCAGAGCGTTCATGGTGTATTCCTGAATTCGATTCTTGTTGGAAATTACTATCTTTGCGCGCAAGTCGCGAGCGGGATCTGCTCAGGCCGCTTTGGGCTTTGGCGGAAATTTCGGTGCGCGCAACCCTAGCTGCATACCTTGCTTGACCATGCCCATGATGTCTTCGTGGGCCAGATCGAACAGGCGCTTGAGGTTCGGCAGGACAAAGTACAGCGGTTGCAGAATGTCGATGCGGTACGGCGTGCGCATGCATTCCAGCGGATCGAAGGCCTGATGCTCAGGCGTGTCCGACAGGCAGTAAACGGTTTCTTTGGGCGAGGACAGAATGCCGCCACCGTAGATGCGCAGGCCTTGTGGCGTGTCGACCAGGCCGAACTCGATGGTCATCCAGTACAGGCGCGCCAGGTACACGCGTTCTTCCTTGGAAGCCTGTAGGCCAAGTTTGCCGTAGGTGTGGGTGAATTCGGCGAACCAAGGGTTGGTCAGCAGCGGACAGTGGCCAAAGATCTCGTGGAAAATGTCCGGTTCTTGCAGGTAATCCAGCTCTTCGCGGGTACGAATAAACGTCGCCACCGGGAACTGCTTGTTCGCCAGCAATTCGAAAAAGGTCTGGAAGGGAATCAGTGCGGGGACTCGGGCAACCTGCCAGCCGGTGGTTTCACCGAGGACTTTGTTGATTTCACCGAGTTGCGGAATGCGGTCGTGGGGCAGACCGAGTTTTTCGATACCGTCCAGGTATTCCTGGCACGCACGGCCCTCGACCACTTTCAGTTGGCGAGTGATCAGCGTGTTCCACACCGCGTGTTCTTCGGCGGGGTAGTCGATAAAACCTTGCGCATCGGGCTCACGAGCCACGTATTGCGTCTGCTTCATGCTGCTCTCCTGCTAGGGGATTCGTTCTTGTTGTGTGTACAGCTATGGACCTAGAAATACCCCAGGGCGTGCGGTGTTGCAGCAGGTGATCTGGGTTGAGAGTAGGAAAATTTATCAGTTTTCGTAAATTATTCGTTACGCTTTAACCGCTGTGGCGCAGGTATTGAGATTTACGGGTTTGAAATGGCGCACAGCTGTCACATAATCTTGACGACTATTTGAGTGCCTCGGCAGAAAAATACGTCGGTCTGCCAAGTACCTCTGTGGGATCTCGGCATCAACCTCACTCACCGTTTTGTGGGCCTTTATATGCGTATCAAAGTTCACTGCCAGAACCGCATCGGTATCCTGCGCGACATTCTCAACCTGCTGGTCGAGTACGGGATCAACGTCGCTCGCGGCGAAGTGGGCGGTGAGCACGGCAATGCGATCTACCTGCACTGCCCGAACCTGATCAATATTCAGTTCCAGGCGTTGCGTCCGAAGTTCGAGGCGATTGGCGGGGTATTTGGCGTCAAGCGCGTAGGGCTGATGCCCAGCGAGCGTCGGCATATGGAACTCAATGCCTTGCTCGGTGCCTTGGAGTTTCCGGTGCTGTCGATCGACATGGGCGGCTCCATTGTCGCGGCCAACCGTGCGGCAGCGCAGTTGCTCGGGGTGCGGGTGGACGAGGTGCCGGGGATTCCGCTGTCGCGGTACGCCGAGGATTTTGATTTGCCGGAACTGGTACGTGCCAACAAGTCACGGATCAACGGCTTGCGGGTCAAGGTCAAGGGCGATGTGTTTCTCGCCGACATCGCACCGCTGCAGTCGGAGCATGACGAAAGCGAGGCCATGGCCGGTGCAGTGTTGACGTTGCACCGGGCGGATCGGGTAGGTGAGCGCATCTATAACGTGCGCAAGCAGGAATTGCGTGGTTTCGACAGCATTTTCCAGAGCTCGAAAGTGATGGCGGCGGTGGTGCGCGAGGCACGACGCATGGCGCCACTGGATGCGCCGCTATTGATAGAAGGCGAAACCGGCACCGGCAAAGAGTTGTTGGCGCGGGCCTGTCACCTGGCGAGCCCGCGTGGGCAGTCACCGTTGATGGCGCTCAACTGCGCCGGTCTGCCGGAGTCCATGGCCGAGACTGAATTGTTCGGCTATGGCCCCGGCGCCTTCGAAGGGGCGCGGGCCGAAGGCAAGCTTGGGCTGTTGGAGTTGACGGCGGGCGGAACGTTGTTCCTCGACGGCGTCGGCGAAATGAGCCCGCGCTTGCAGGTGAAATTGCTGCGCTTCTTGCAGGATGGCTGCTTCCGTCGTGTCGGTAGCGATGAAGAGGTCTATCTGGATGTGCGGGTGATCTGCGCCACTCAGGTGGATTTGTCCGAGCTGTGCGCTCGCGGTGAGTTTCGCCAGGATTTGTACCACCGTTTGAACGTGCTCTCGCTGCACATCCCACCGCTGCGCGAATGCCTCGACGGACTGGCGCCGCTGGTGGAGCACTTTCTCGATCAGGCCAGTCGGCAGATCGGTTGCCCGTTGCCGAAACTGGCGCCGGCGGCGATGGAGCGACTCAGTCATTATCATTGGCCGGGTAACGTGCGGCAGTTGGAAAACGTACTGTTCCAGGCCGTTTCCCTGTGCGATGGCGGCACCGTCAAAGCCGAGCATATTCGCCTGCCGGACTACGGCGTGCGTCAGCCGCTTGGCGATTTTTCTCTTGAGGGTGGTTTGGACGAGATTGTCGGGCGCTTTGAGAAAGCGGTGCTGGAGCGTTTGTATTCCGAGCATCCGAGCAGTCGGCAACTGGGCAAGCGGCTGGGGGTTTCGCATACGACCATTGCCAATAAGTTGCGTGAGTATGAGGTTGGCAAGACTGAGTCTTAGCTGAGCCTTGCTGTGTTTGTGCTGGCTTCATCGCGGGCAAGCCCGCTCCCACAAAGATCTTCATGGGTCACTCAATCTGTGAACACCAAGTAACCTGTGGGAGCGGGCTTGCCCGCGATAACGTCGGTACAGGCAACACTCAGGTCAAGCGTTGCCACCAAACGGCATAACACCGCCGGTTTTTCGTCTTCGATACATTTCCCCAATCCTCTCTGAATCCCTCAAGTCCTTTGTTTGCCGGGCCCTGCGCCGCCAGAAAAAAGTTGGTCTGCAAATTGCTTATGGCTCAGCAGTACAGCGGTGGGCGGCAAACGTCCGGCATGCAGAGGAAAGAGTGTGGACAAGTACCTTTATGTGGCAATGACCGGCGCCAGCCAGAATGCACTGGCGCAGAAGGCTCATGCCAACAACCTGGCGAACATCTCTACCAACGGTTTTCAGAAGGACCTGGAACAGGCCCGTTCGATGCCGGTGTTTGGTGACAGCTTTCCGGCGCGTGCGTTTGCCATGACCGAGCGTCCGGCCACCGACTTCTCCCCGGGTGCGCTGGTGCAAACCGGTCGCGACCTCGACGTTGCGGTGCAGGGCAATGGCTGGATCGCGGTGCAGAACCCCAATGGCGGTGAAAGCTACGTGCGCACCGGTAGCCTGAACGTTGACGCCTTGGGCGTGCTGCGTGCCGGCAATGGTATGCCGGTGGTAGGCAATGGCGGGCCGATTGCCGTGCCGCCCGAGCAGCAAATCGAAGTCGGCGAAGACGGCACCATCAGCATTCGTGCGATGGGCGAAGGTCCACGGGTGATGGCCGAAGTCGACCGCATCAAACTGGTCAACCCGGACTTCAAGAACATGACCAAAGGCCTGGACGGTTCGATCCACACCAAGGACGGCAAGCCGGCGCAAGCCGATGCCAACGTCAAACTGGTGTCCGGGTTCCTGGAGTCGAGCAACGTCAATGCCGTGGAAGAAATGACCTCGGTGCTGGCGCTGGCCAAGCAGTTCGAGCTGCACATCAAGATGATGAACACCGCCAAAGACGATGACCAGGCCATGGCTCGGGTCTTGCAGATCAGCTAATTATCAGAACGTCGCGCCGTAAAACAGGCGCACGAGGAGAATCGAATGCTTCCGGCTCTATGGGTTGCCAAAACAGGTCTGTCCGCCCAGGACACCAACCTCACCACCATTTCCAACAACCTGGCGAACGTATCGACCACGGGTTTCAAACGTGACCGCGCCGAGTTCCAGGACTTGCTGTATCAGATCAAACGCCAGCCGGGCGCCCAGTCGACCCAGGACAGCGAATTGCCGTCGGGTCTGCAAGTGGGTACCGGTGTGCGCATCGTCGGCACCCAGAAAAACTTCACTGCCGGCAGCCTGCAAACCACCGAGCAGCCGCTTGACCTGGCCGTCGACGGTCGCGGTTTCTTCCAGATTCTGCAGCCGGACGGCACCACGGCCTACACCCGTGACGGTACGTTCCACCTGGATTCCAACGGTCAGATCGTCAACGCCAGCGGCTTCGCCCTGGAGCCGGCCATTGTCATTCCGAACGACGCCCAGACGTTCACCGTCGGCCGTGACGGCACGGTGTCCGTCACTGTTGCCGGCAACCCGGCCTCCCAGGTGATCGGCAACCTGCAAACCGCCGACTTCATCAACCCGGCCGGTCTGCAAGCGGTGGGTAACAACCTGTTCCTGGAAACCGCTGCCAGTGGCGCGCCGCAAATCGGCACGCCGGGCCTCGCCGGTTTCGGTACCACGCTGCAGAACACCCTGGAAACGTCCAACGTCAGCACCGTTGAAGAGATGGTCAACATGATCACCACTCAGCGCGCTTACGAGATGAACTCCAAGGTGATCTCCACCGCCGACCAGATGCTCTCGTTCGTAACGCAGAATCTGTAATCAAGTCTATGAGGCGGCCATGAGGTCGCCTGCAATACCGTGAGGTAGGGTCATGAATCGCTTTGTATCTGTTCTGGCACTGAGTGGGGCCGTCGTGCTCGCGGGCTGCGTCGCTCCGCCGCCCAAGCCTAATGACCCTTTCTACGCCCCGGTGTTGCCGCGCACGCCGCTGCCGGCTGCCGCCAATAACGGCTCGATCTACCAGGCCGGTTTCGAACAGAACCTGTACAGCGACCGCAAGGCGTTCCGGGTCGGTGACATCATCACCATCACCCTGAACGAGCGCACCCAGGCGAGCAAGAACGCCAACTCGCAGATCGACAAGAACAGCGATAACAAGGTTGGCCTGACCTCGTTGTTTGGCTCCAGCCTGACCACCAATAACCCGATCGGTGGCAATGACTTGAGTCTGAACGCCGGCTATAGCGCCGACCGCTCAACGAAGGGCGACAGCAAGTCCGGCCAGAGTAACAGCCTGACCGGTTCGATCACCGTGACCGTCGCTGACGTGTTGCCCAATGGCATCATCGCCGTGCGCGGCGAGAAGTGGCTGACCCTCAACACCGGTGATGAACTGGTGCGGATTGCCGGCCTCGTTCGCGCCGATGACATCGCCACCGACAACACCGTGTCGTCGACCCGCGTCGCCGATGCACGCATCACCTATTCGGGCACCGGCGCGTTTGCCGATGCGAGTCAGCCAGGCTGGTTCGACCGTTTCTTCCTCAGCCCGCTGTTCCCTTTCTAGGTGGCTATGTTGAATCTTAAACACCTGATGGTGGGCGTCCTGTTGCTGTCCGCGGCCTTCGACGCTCAAGCCGAGCGGCTGAAGGACATCGCCAGTATTTCCGGCGTGCGTTCCAACCAATTGATCGGCTACGGCCTGGTGGTCGGGCTTAACGGCACCGGTGACCAGACGACACAGACCCCGTTCACCCTGCAGACCTTCAACAACATGCTCTCGCAGTTCGGCATCAAGGTGCCGGCAGGTTCGGGCAACGTGCAGTTGAAGAACGTCGCGGCAGTATCGATCAGTGCCGATTTGCCAGCGTTTGCCAAGCCGGGTCAGCAGGTGGACATCACCGTGGCGTCCATTGGTAACTCCAAGAGCCTGCGCGGCGGCACCTTGTTGCTGACGCCGCTCAAGGGTATCGACGGCAACGTCTATGCCGTCGCTCAGGGCAACCTCGTCGTTGGTGGTTTCGATGCCGAAGGTCGTGACGGTTCTAAGATCACCGTCAACGTTCCGTCAGCCGGTCGCATCCCTGGCGGTGCATCGGTCGAGCGTGCAGTGCCAAGCGGTTTCAATCAGGGCAACAGCCTGACCCTGAACCTCAACCGTTCGGACTTCACCACCGCCAAGCGCATCGTCGACAAGATCAACAACATGCTTGGCCCTGGCGTCGCTCAGGCCATCGACGGTGGTTCGATCCGTGTGACTGCGCCACTCGATCCGAGCCAGCGGGTCGACTATTTGTCGATCCTCGAAAACCTCGAAGTCGATCCGGGTCAGGCGGTGGCGAAAGTCATCATCAACTCGCGGACCGGCACCATCGTGATCGGCCAGAACGTCAAGGTTTCTCCGGCCGCCGTGACCCACGGCAGCCTGACCGTGACCATCACCGAAGACCCGATCGTCAGCCAGCCCGGCCCTCTGTCCAACGGGCAGACGGCGGTCGTGCCGCGCTCGCGGGTCAACGCTCAGCAAGAAGCCAAGCCGATGTTCAAGTTCGGCCCGGGCACCACCCTCGACGAAATCGTCCGTGCGGTGAACCAGGTCGGCGCGGCACCGGGTGACTTGATGGCGATTCTCGAAGCGCTAAAACAGGCCGGCGCGTTACAAGCCGACCTGATCGTGATCTGAGGACGGCGATCATGGATATGCGTAAAAGCGGTCTGGTCAGCAGCAGCGATTCGGGGTCCTACTCGGACCTGAACCGCCTGAACCAGCTCAAGGTCGGCGACAAGAACAGCGATGCGAACATGCGCAAAGTAGCGCAGGAATTCGAGTCGCTGTTCCTTGGTGAAATGCTCAAGTCGATGCGCTCGGCCACCGAAGCGTTGGGCCAGGACAATCCGCTCAACACGCCGGCAGCCAAGCAATACCAGGAAATGTACGACCAGCAGTTGGCCGTTTCCATGTCCCGCGAAGGCGGCGGTATTGGCCTGGCGGACGTGTTGATGCGTCAGATGTCGAAGAACAAACCGATGGCGCCGGGTGAGGCCGCGGCAGCGTCTGCCGCCAAGCAAGCTGCCGCGAAAGCCGCCGTGGAAACACCGATTGCCGCCGGTACGGTCGCCACCAACGGGCCGCTGTCGCGTCTCAATGGTGAGCGCCCGTTGTGGGCTTCGCGCTCGGTGAAGACGCCGGCAAGCGCGGGCGAGGGTGCTCATCGCAATGACATGGCGCTGATCAATCAGCGGCGTCTGGCGCTGCCACCGAAACTGGCCGATCGTTTGCTCGCCGGGCTGGTGCCGTCGGCATCGACCGCTGCAACAACCGCCACAACGGCGCAGAACAGTATCCAGGTGCCGCAGAGCACCAAGACTGGTTCCGGTTCCCTGTACAACGGCGATTGGCTGGCTTCGCAAACGGATACGACCTCCAGCGGGCGTATGCAGGTTTATGGGCGTGCCATGGCTCAAATTCCCTTGGCGCCGGCGAAGAAAGCCTTCAGTTCCGCCGACGAATTCGTCAACACCATGCTGCCGATGGCCAAAGAAGCTGCCGACCGTATCGGTGTCGATCCGCGTTACCTGGTGGCTCAGGCTGCCCTGGAAACCGGTTGGGGTAAATCGGTCATGCGTGCCCAGGATGGCAGCAGCAGCCACAACCTGTTCGGCATCAAGGCCAGCAGTAACTGGAAGGGCGATTCGGCGCGTGCGATCACCAGCGAATTCAGAAATGGCGAGATGGTCAAGGAGACGGCCGAGTTCCGTTCCTATGCCTCTTACAAAGACAGCTTCCATGACCTTGTGACGCTGCTGCAAAGCAATAATCGCTATCAAGATGTGCTGAAGTCGGCCGATAACCCAGAACAGTTTGTACGAGAGTTGCAAAAAGCCGGGTATGCAACCGACCCGGATTACGCAAGCAAGATCTCGCAGATAGCCAAGCAGATGACGAGTTACCAAAACTACGCTGCGGCGGGCGCTTCCACCACGCCTCTATAGGCACAAGGCATAAGGTCTGAACCATGAGTTTGCTCAATATCGGGATGTCGGGTCTGGCCGCTGGCCAATCCTCGTTGATGACTACCGGCAATAACATTGCCAACGCCGACACCGCCGGTTACTCACGCCAGCAAACCGTGCAGGGCACCAAGGCCTCGAATCAGTTCGGCAAAGTCTTTATCGGTACCGGCACGACCCTCGCCGATGTACGTCGGGTGTACAACAGCTACATTGATGCGCAGCTGCAGACCACTACGTCGCTCAATAGCGACTCGGCTGCCTACGCCGGGCAGATCAGCCCGATCGATAAGTTGCTCTCGGACAGCGGCACAGGGCTCAATGGTGCCCTGACCAAGTTCTTCGCCTCTGTACAGAACGTCAACGCCAAGCCGGGCGACGATGCTTCCCGTCAACTGCTGCTCAGCGATGCGCAGGCCCTGAGCAACCGGTTCAACTCGGTCTCCAGCCAGTTGACGCAGCAGAACGCGAACATCAACGGCAACCTGGCTGACATGGCCGATCAGATCAACAAGCTGGCGACCACCGTAGCCCAGTTGAACCAGAAGATCTCCGAAGTTTCCAACGCCGGTGGCCAGCCCAACGACCTGCTCGATGCGCGCAATGAGACCGTACGCCAGTTGTCCACCCTCACCGGTGCGCAAGTGATGGAACGTGACAATAGCCTCGACATTTACCTGGGCAGCGGTCAGCCGCTGGTGATGGGCAACACTGCCAGCAAGCTGGAAGTGGTGACGAGCAAAACCGACCCGTCGCGTTCGGCCATTCAGCTCAATCGCGGTTCGAGCACCATCGACATCACCTCGGTGATGACCGGTGGCGAGATGGGCGGCTTGCTGCGTTATCGCAGCACCGTGCTGGACCCGGCCATGAACGAGCTGGGTCGTGTGGCGCTGGTCGTCGCCGATCAGATGAACTCCATCCAGGCCCAAGGCATCGACAAGAACGGTGACTTCGGTTCGAACCTGTTCAACAGCATCAACAGTGCCGCGCAAATGGCCCAGCGCAGTATCGCCACGGTTGGCAACAGCGCAGGCTCGGGCAACTTCGATGTGACTATCGAGGACAGCGGCAAGCTGACCATCAACGATTACAAGGTCACCTTCACCAGCGCCACTAACTACACCGTGCAGCGTCTGCCTGAAGGCACCGCCATGGGCGCGTTCAGCACGCTGACCACGCCGCCGCCAGTGATCGACGGTTTCTCCATGACGCTCACTGGCGGCACCGCAGCCGCTGGCGACACCTTCAAGATCACCCCGACCCGCAACGCGGCGACCAACATCAAGACCGAGATGACCGACTCCAAGCGTCTGGCCATCGCGGCACCGTTGGGCGCGGCCATCGCGCCCGGTGTCAGCGGTACGTTGACCATTCCGGCCAGCGGTCAACCGACCCTGACCACACAGTTCGATATCTATGACTCGGCTACCACTCTGGCCATTCAGAACGGCCTGAAGACTTCGACTCCGGTCAAAATCGTGTTCGGCACGGCCGGTGGTACGACCCAGACATACCAAATGCTCGATGCCCAAGGTAACGCGCTCAGCAGCGGCACTATCGTGCCGGGCCAGAACAATACGCTGAGCCTGACCATTCCTCTGGTCGACGCCGGCGGCGCCGCGATCAATGATCCGGGGCCGCCAGTCGTACAGCGTACTGTATCGTTTGACATGACCATCGCGGGCTCGCCGGGTACCTCGACGGCGATCAACGTGACGCTCAGTCAGCCGGGTACTCTGGACAACCGCAATGGCACCAAACTGGCTGGCTTGCAAACCCAGCAGACCGTGGATACCGGTTCGGCCAGTAAAGGCATTTCCCTGACCGACGCCTACGGCAAACTGGTTGAGGGCGTAGGCGCCAAGGCCGCCCAGGGCAAGCTCGACAGTGCTGCCACCGAAGCGATCCTGGCCAACGCCAAGAGCGCTCGCGATTCGCTGTCGGGTGTCGACCTCGATGAGGAAACCGGCAACCTGGTCAAGTATCAGCAGTACTACACCGCTTCTTCGCAGATCATCAAGGCTGCGCAGGAAATCTTCAACACACTGATCAGCAGTCTTTAAGGAGTCGTAGCCCATGCGCATTTCTACAGCCCAGTTTTACGAGTCCTCTGCCGCCAACTATCAGAAGAACTTCTCCAACGTGGTCAAAAGCAGCGAAGAGGCCAGCAGCCTCGTTCGCGTCAACACCGCTGCCGATGATCCGGTCGGTGCTTCGCGCTTGCTGCAATTGGGTCAACAGGCTTCGATGCTCGATCAATACGAAGCCAACGCCACCACCATCAAGGCGACGCTGGGCGCCACCGAAGCGGTGATGACCAGCATCAATAACGTGCTGCAGCGCGCCAGGGAACTGGCCGTCGGTGCCGGCAACGCCAGTTACACCGATGCCGACCGCCAGGCCAACGCATCGGAGCTGGGGCAGATCGAAGAACAGTTGCAGAGCCTGATGAACACCAAGGACGAGAACGGCAAGTACATCTTCGCCGGCTCCAAGGGCGACACCGTGCCGTTCACCCGCAACGACGATGGCACCTACAGCTACAACGGTGACCAGGTGACGCTTGACCTGGCGATCGGCGACAACATGTCGATGGCCACCAACAGCACCGGTTGGGAGGTGTTCCAGCAAGCGATCAACACCAGCCGCAGCGAGGTCACCCGGACTGCGCCGGTCGTGGATGATGGCCGTGTCGTCCTGTCCAATGGTCAGGTGTCGTCGAGCCTGACCTACAACAGCAAATTCCGTTCGGGTGAGCCGTACACCGTTGACTTCATCAGCGGCACCCAGTTGAAAATCACCGATTCGGGTGGCAGCGACGTGACCGCCGAAGCCAGTCAGGGCGGTGCGTTCAATCCGGCCACCGCCGCTGGCCAGACCGTGTCGTTCCGCGGTGTTGATCTGACCCTGAACATCAATCTGGCAGCCGGTGACACCGCCGCTGCCGTGCTGCCGGGCCATAGCTTTACCCTGGCGGCCAAGCCTGACACCTTTACGGCGACTCGCAGCCCGGGCAACCCGACACCGACTCAGGTGACTGGCAGCAGCATCACCAACCCGGTGGCTTACCACGCCAGTTTCCCGACCGGTTCGGCGGTGATGAAGTTCACCAGCGCCACCGCTTTCGACTTGTATGCGGCACCGTTGACGGCCAACAGCAAAATAGTCTCTTCCGGCACTGTAGCGGCCGGCGTTGCGACCGCCTCGGGCGTGAGTTTCAACCTGTCCGGTGCACCGGCGGCAGGCGACCAGTTCAGCGTGGCGGTCAACACTCACGAAACCCAGAACATTCTGGACACCGTGAGCCAACTGAAAACGGCGCTGAACACGCCAACCAATGGCAATCCAATCCTGACCCAGAAGCTGCAAGCCTCCCTTGCTTCGGGCATCGGCAACCTGGCGAGCGGCAACGATCAGTTGTCCAGTGCGCTGAGTTCGGTGGGCGGTCGCGGTTCTGCCCTGGATACCCAGAGCGATACCAATCAGAGCCTGGTCCTGGCCAACACCCAGACCCAGTCGGCGATCCGCGATTCCGATCCGGCCGAAGTGATGACTCGCCTGACCTTGCAACAAACCATGTTGCAAGCGTCGCAACTGGCCTTCAGCAAGATTGCTCAACTGGGCTTGTTCAACAAGATCTAAGCCTGTGTCTGTCGAGCTGCCAACCGTCTTTTCCTAAGCGGTTACGACGCCTCTGCCTGAAAGGGCAGAGGCTCGCCGCTCGAGAGTTTCGTCGTGAATCAACACCCTCTAGTCAGTATCGTCATCCCCGCCTTCAACCCGCGCTTCTTCAGCCAGGCGCTGGAAAGTTCGCTCGCTCAAACCTATGAGAACGTCGAAATCGTCATTTGTGATGATTCGTCGTCCGACGAGATTCGCGACATCGTCGAGTCGTTTGCTGACCCAGTGCACACCGTTCGTTACCTGCGTAACCCCAAGCGTCTCGGCCTGCAAAAGAACCTGCTGCGCTGCGTCGAAGCAGCTCAAGGCGAGTTCATCAAAGTGCTTTGCGATGACGACCGTCTGTTCGCGCCGAGTATTGCCCTGCAAGCCCAGGTGCTGATCGATCATCCCGAGGCTACTCTCGTTTGCGCCCTGCGGATGATGAGCGATGCCAACAACTTCATCTTGCCTCCACGGATCGATAACTGCCGTTTTTCGCCCATCGATTCGTTGCTCAAGGGCGATGACATGTTGGCGATTTTCGAGAGCACGCCGAAGAATTTCATCGGCAACTTCAGCTCGACGCTGATGCGCCGTGCCGATGTGCTCGAGCTGTTGCCTGCGCTGATTCAGGAAGATTGCGGCTTTGTCGCGATGCTTGATTTCGCTTTGTTCGTTTGCCTGTTGCGTCGCGGTAACCTGGCGGCGTTGAACACCGTGCTGAGTACCGAGCGTCAGTACCCGGAGCGCCTGAGCAAAACCCTGGAAATGACTCGGGCCGCCGTGCAGGAATGGGAATGGCTGGCGCAAATGCTGACAGCACGCGGTGGCGAGTCGGCACCGGCCTCGGGCTGGGTGCGCAGCGTTGATTTGAGCAAGGCCTCTGAAGAACCGCGCCAGTGGGAAGAGTTGTGCGTTGTGCGCGTGCTGGGTAACCGCAACACCGTGGTCAATGGTCGAGTGGGCGGCAATAGCGACAGCTATGCCGATTTCTACCGCGAGTGGCTGGCGGTTCGCACATTCAACCCGGCGGAAGCGCGCCATATGCCGGAACGTATCAGCCGCTGGGCTGTGCGTCCGAACCTGGTGCCGATCATCATCGACACCGAATCTGACAGCGCCGGTCTAAAAGCCACACTGGCCAGCATCGGCACTCAACTGTACGCACCGCAAGCGGTGATCGTGCTGTCCAACGCCGATTGCGATGCCGACGATAAAGTGCTGCAGTTGCCGCTTGAGTCGAACTGGTCGCAACAACTCAATGCCGTGGTGCCGCAACTGGAAGGCGCGCATTGGTTCTATCTGCTGCGGGCGGGTGACACGTTGCGCGAGTCGGCGCTGCTGGTGCTGGCCGAGCGCATCGCCGGCACGCCGGGCATGCTGTGTGCCTATAGCGATGAAGGCGCGCTGGTCGAGGGTGAGTCCCTCGACCCGGTGTTCAAACCTGACTTCAACCTCGACCTCATGCGTTCCTACCCCTACGTCGGGCGAACACTGGCGTTCGAGCGGCAGCGCTTTTTGGCAGTGGGCGGTTTCGATCCGGCTCACGGCGAACTGGCTCCGCACGATTTGCTCTGGCGTCTGGTGGAGGAGGCCGGGTTGCACACCATCGAGCACATTGCCGAGATTCAGGTGGAGTCGACTCAGACCTTTCCCGACTGGATGTCGTTGCCTGAGGTGATCGAGGGCAGTGAGGCGTTGGTCAGTGCTCACCTGACACGCATCGGTCTGGAACACCGAATTCGCCATGAAGAGTTGTCGCTGCTCAATCGTATCGATTACCTGCACGGCCACCGACCTTTGGTCTCGATCATCATTGCGGCAGGCACGTCGCTGGCCGCGTTGCAGCGCTGCACCGAAAGTCTGATCGAAAATACCACCTACACCGAATACGAAATCCTGATTGTCGATGAAGGTCGCGGCGATTCGGCGATGGCCGACTGGCTGAGTGCGATGGCCCAGTTGGGCGCGGCGATGCTGCGGGTGCTGCGTTATGACGAGCGTTCCGGTGAAGCGGCCATCGTCAACTTCGCAGCCAGTCACGCCCGTGGCGAATATCTGTTGACGCTCAGCCCGCGCAGCGTGATTTGCGCGGGCGACTGGCTCGCCGAACTGCTCAATCACGCCCAGCGCCCGGAAGTCGGCGTGGTGGGTGCGCGGCTGCTGGGCTCCAATGGCGCGATCGTCTCCGCCGGTCTGATTCTGGGGCTGGCCGGGCCTGCCACTTCGCCGTTTCTCGGCGAGCATGCCAGTGCCCGGGGTTACATGCAGCGTCTGCAAGTAGCGCAGAACTGGAGTGCTGTCAGCAGTGATTGCCTGATGGTACGCAAAGAGGTATTCGACAGCCTGGGTCAATTGGATGAGGCTCAGTTCAACCTGGGCCTTGGTGGTGTTGATCTGTGCCTCAAGGCGGATAAAAACGGCTACCTGATTGTCTGGACGCCTTTTGCAACCGTGATGATGGGTGATGACGCGTCGCCCGCAACGTCGCAGGCCGATGTGCAGGCGCAGGTGCTTGAACACGAAACCTTCTACAAAAAGTGGCTGCCGAAAATCTCCCGTGATCCGGCCTACAATCCGGCGCTGACGCTCGGCGTGGCGAGCTTCAGTCTGGAGCCTTCGCTGCGTAATAACTGGAATCCGTTCTGCCATCGCGACCTGCCGCTGATTCTCGGGTTGCCGGTCAACGAGTCGGCGATTGGGCATTACCGTGTGACTGCACCTCTGGCAGAGCTTGAGGCGGCGGGACGAGTCATTGCACGCGTGGCCTACGAGTCGCCGTCGACCGTGGAAATCGAGCGTCTGTCGCCCGACACCATTATCTTGCAAGGTCGCTATAGCGACGGCTCGGCGGCAGACATTCTGCGCATGAAGAAGTACTCCAGTGCCCTGCGGATTTTCGAGCTGGACGACTACATTGTCAGCACGCCAAAAAAGAACAGCCACGCCCGCAACAAGCCAGTCAACACCGAACAGATGTTGCGTGATGGCATCGCCCTGTGCGATCGCGTGGTGGTGACGACGCAGGCGCTGGCCGATGTGTTGTCGAGCATGCACAGTGAAATTCGCGTGGTGCCCAACATGCTGCCGCCCGCTCCATGGGCGACCTTGACCAGTCAGCGCCGCACCTCGAAAAAACCACGGGTTGGCTGGGGTGGCGGTACCAGTCATACCGGCGATCTGGAGATCATTGCCGAGGTGGTCCGTGAGCTGGCCAATGAGGTGGAGTGGGTATTCTTCGGTATGTGTCCGGACGCCTTGCGTCCTTACATCCATGAATTCCATGGCACCATCGATTTGCAGAGTTATCCGTACAAACTGGCTAGCCTGAACCTCGATCTGGCGCTGGCGCCGTTGGAGTTCCACATCTTCAACGACTGCAAAAGCAACTTGCGGTTACTGGAATATGGCGCGTGCGGTTATCCGGTGATTTGCACTGATACCCGTGCTTATGACGGTTTCTTGCCGTGCACCAAAGTTTTGAGCAACAGCACTGAGGAGTGGTTGCAGGCGATCCGCATGCACCTGGCTGATCCGGATGCCAGCTATCGCATGGGGGATGAATTGCGGGAAGCGGTGCATCGGGATTTCATGTTGCGTGGGGATAATCTTCAGCATTGGTTGTGGGGGTGGTTGCCGGACTGATTTTTTTTAGTCTGTGTACATATCCGTTTCTGCGGTCACGGCTTCTATTGGTTTCGCTTTACAGCGAGTCACTTTCGAAAAGCGCGAAAGTAACCAAAGCGCTTTTGCCCCTGTCGTTCGGTGCCTCGCCCAGGCTCGGCATGCCCTCGCTCCGGTCCTGCTCCGTGGGCCCGCCGCCATCGGCCATCCATGGCCGGGGGCGGCTAACCCGGCATCCATGCCGGGTTGCCCACTGCGCAGAACCTCCACTCGGCCTCTCGAGGGGGCGGTGCATCAAGATCAAAAGCTGCAGGCGAGCTAACGCTCGACCTATTGAGTGGTGAGGGGCGGGTGTACACCGCCCTATTTGTAGGAGCGAGGCTTGCCCGCGAAGGCGGCCTGACAGCCGACCAATCTCTTGCAGATGCACATCATCCCCTGTGGGAGCGGGCTTGCTCGCGAAGCTGTTGATCTTGCCGTTGCTTTGGCTTTGGCTTTTGATCTTGATCTGCCGCCCCTTTCCCAGAGGCCGAACGCAGGCATTGCGTAGGGGGCACCGCGGCAAGGATGCCGCGGTAGCCGCCCCCGGCCATGGATGGCCGATGGCGGCGGGCCCCCGGAGCAATGCCGGAGTGAGGGTATGCCGAGCCCAAGCGAGGCACCGAATGGCGGGGCAAAAGCGCTTTGGTTACTTTCGCGCTTTTCGAAAGTGACTCGCTGTAAAAGCGAAACCGCCAGCCGACGCTACCGCAGAAACGGATATGTAAACAATCAAAGACCCCAGTCGACTATCAGGCCGCCTTCGCGGGCAAGCCTCGCTCCTACAAAGGCGGGCGATAACCGCCAGCGGCCGTGACCGCAGAAACGGATATGTAAACGATCAAAGAGCCCGGTCGGCTATGGCCGCCTTCGCAGGCAAGCCAGCTCCCACAGGGATGATGTACATCTGCAAGAGACTGGTCGACTATCAGACCGCCTTCGCGGGCAAGCCTCGCTCCTACAAGGGCGGGCGATAACCGCCAGCCGCCGTTACCCAAAAAACGGATATGTACATAAATCCAAAGTCCACCTCCCGCCCCTAAAAACCACAACCCCCCCATCAGTCGCCCACCCCAGACAATTGGCTCACTTCCTGCAAGTCCCCCATATATCGCCATAAAACCTTCACCCCAAAGGCGTGAAGGCCCCAGTGGCTGCGGGTAAATGATGTGCATCTGACGGTTCGCCGACCCTTGCGGGGGTGGCCAAACCGCACGAAGAGCAAGAGGACAGCGATGAAGGCAGTAATTCTGGCAGGTGGTCTCGGTACGCGGATCAGCGAAGAGTCGCACCTCAAGCCCAAGCCAATGATCGAAATCGGCGGCAAGCCAATTCTTTGGCACATCATGAAACAGTACTCGGCCCACGGGATTCATGACTTCGTGATCTGCCTTGGCTACAAGGGCTACGCAATCAAGGATTTCTTCGCCAACTACTTCCTGCACACCTCCGACGTCACCTTCGACATGTGCAACAACCGCATGGACGTTCACCAGAACTACAGCGAACCATGGCGCGTGACCCTGATCGACACCGGTGAAGACACCATGACCGGTGGCCGTCTGCGCCGTGCCGCGCGTTATCTGGAAGGTGAACAGGCGTTTTGCTTCACCTACGGCGACGGCGTCTCGGACCTCAATATTGGCGCTCTCGTGGACTTCCACCTGGCCCACGGCAAGCTGGCTACTGTGACCGCCGTGCAGCCGCCAGGCCGTTATGGCGCTCTGGAGCGCGACGGTGACAGCGTTAAAGGATTCATTGAGAAGCCACGCGGTGACGGCGGCTGGATCAATGGTGGTTTCTTTGTGCTGTCGCCAAAAGTGCTGCCGTACATTGGCGACGATCAAACTTCCTGGGAAGCCGAGCCGCTGGCCGCGCTGGCCAGCGAACAGCAGTTGCAAGCTTTCCAACACGATGGTTTCTGGCATCCGATGGACACCCTGCGCGACAAAAACCACCTTGAGCAGTTGTGGCTGAGCGGGGAGGCCCCATGGAAACAATGGGATTGAGCCAGGAGTTCTGGCGCGGCAAGCGCGTTCTGCTGACCGGCCACACCGGTTTCAAGGGCAGTTGGCTGACGTTGTGGCTGCAAAGCCTGGGTGCCGAGGTCAGCGGTTTTTCGCTTGACCCATCGACCGAGCCGAGTCTGTTCGAACTGGCGCGGGTGGCCGAAGGCATCAACGATCAGCGCGGCGACTTGCGTGATCTGGGCGCCTTGCTGGAACTGATCGCCGAGGTGCAGCCGGAAATCGTCCTGCACCTGGCGGCCCAACCGCTGGTGCGCGAAGGCTATCGCGACCCGCTGGGGACTTACTCCAGCAACGTCATGGGCACCCTCAATCTGCTCGAAGCGATCCGCCAGGTCGGCGGCGTGCGCGCCTGCGTGCTGGTGACCACCGATAAGGTTTATGCGAACAAGGAATGGCTGTGGCCATATCGCGAGGACGAAGCCCTCGGCGGCCATGATCCTTACAGCAGCAGCAAGGCGTGCTGTGAATTGTTGGCGCAATCTTATGCAGCATCGTTTTTCCCGGCTGACAAGTACGCCGAGCACGGTCTGGCGTTGGCCACCGCGCGTGCAGGCAACGTGTTGGGCGGTGGAGATTTTGCACCGGAACGTTTGATTCCTGACGTGCTCAAGGCCTGGTCCGCAGACGAGCCCGTGACCCTGCGCTACCCGCAAGCCGTGCGCCCGTGGCAGCACGCTCTTGAGCCTTTGGCGGGGTATCTGCAACTGGCCGCCGGCCTTTACGAGCAAGGCCCGGAGTTTGCCGGCGCGTGGAACTTCGGCCCGGGCGAAGCGGACATGTGCAGTGTCGGCGAAGTGGTCGAGCTGCTCGCCAGCCGCTGGCCACAAGCGCGCGGCTTGCGCATCGAATCGAGTGATTTGCATGAGGCCGGTCTGTTGCGTCTGGACAGCAGCCGCGCCCGTCAACTGTTGGCCTGGCAACCGCGCTGGTCGTTGCAGCAATGCCTGACCCAAACCCTCGATTGGCACCTGGCGTGGCAGAACGGCGATGACATGCGCGCTATCACCCTGGGCCAGTTGAACCTGTACCGAGGCGCGCTGTGAGCGAATTTCTGTTGAAAGCCTTGCCGCTGGCCGGTTTGTTCAGCGTGCAGCACAAACGCGTCGAAGATGATCGCGGGCACTTCTCGCGGCTGTTTTGCGAAGGCAGCCTGAGCGCCTTCGGCCAGCCGTTTCATATTCGCCAGATCAACCATTCCTGCACCCGCGAACGCGGCAGTGTGCGCGGTTTGCATTACCAGAACGCCAATGCGCCGGAAGCCAAGTTGATCACCTGCCTGCGTGGTGAAGTCTGGGACGTAGCGGTGGATTTGCGGCCCGGCTCCGAGACATTCCTGCACTGGCACGCCGAACACCTGCGGGCCGGCGATGGTCGCAGCCTGCTGATCCCGGCCGGGTTCGCCCACGGCTTCCAGACCCTTACCGATGATGCTGAATTGCTCTACCTGCACAGCGCCAATTACACGCCTGCGCACGAGGGCGGTTTGAGCGTCAACGATCCACGGTTGGCCATCGCCTGGCCGTTGCCTGTCAATAATCTGTCGGCGCGGGATTCCAGCCATCCCTTGCTCGATGAACATTTCGCTGGAGTGCGTGTATGAATTGCCGTGGTTGCGGTACTCCTCTGGCTTTGCCGCTGATCGACCTGGGCACCTCGCCGCCGTCCAACGCTTACGTGCGCGCCGATCAACTTGAGCAAGCCGAACAATGGGTGCCATTGAAAGTTGCGGTGTGTCAACAGTGCTGGCTGGTGCAAACCGAGGATTACACCAGTGCCGACAGCCTGTTCGATGCCGAGTATGCGTATTTCAGTTCGTTCTCCAGCACTTGGCTGGCCCACGCCGAGCGCTATGTGGCGCAGATGGTCGAGCGCTTTGGCCTGACCGCTGAAAGCCGCGTGGTGGAAGTCGCCGCCAATGACGGTTACCTCTTGCAGTACGTGGCCGGGCGCGGCATCCCTTGCCTGGGCGTCGAACCGACCCGCAGCACCGCGCAAGCGGCGCGGGAAAAAGGCCTGGAGATTAGCGAACTGTTCTTCGGCCGTGATACCGCTGCGCAGCTGAACAGCGAAGGCTGGGCCGCCGACCTGATGGCCGCCAACAACGTGTTGGCCCACGTGCCGGACATCAATGATTTCCTCGGTGGTTTCGCCACTTTGCTCAAGCCGACCGGTGTGGCGACGTTCGAGTTTCCGCAACTGCTGACGCTGATGGCGGGGCAGCAGTTCGATACGCTGTATCACGAGCATTATTCCTACCTGTCCCTGACCGCCGTGCAGGCCTTGTGCGAGCGCAATGGGCTGGAGGTGTTCGATGTCAGTCAGCTGTCGACCCATGGCGGTTCGCTGCGGGTGTTCGTCCAGCGTATCGATGGCGAACGACGCGAAGTGCAGTCAGCGGTTCAGCAGCAGTTGCAGGCCGAACTTGCAGCGGGGGTGAAAACGCCCGAGTACTACGCGACCCTGGCGCCCGCCGCCGAACGCATCAAGCACCAACTGCTGCGCTTTCTGTTGCAGGCCAAGGCCGACGGCAAGCGTGTGGTCGGTTATGGCGCCGCGGCCAAGGGCAACACCTTGCTCAACTACGCCGGGGTCAAGCCGGACTTGTTGGCCTGGGTTGCCGATGCCAATCCGCACAAACAGGGCAAGTACCTGCCGGGCAGCCGCATTCCAATTGTTTCGCCGGCGCAGATCGATCTGGAGAAACCCGATTACATCCTGGTGCTGCCATGGAATCTGTTGCACGAAGTCAGTCAGCAACTGGCCCAGGTGCGTCAGTGGGACGGCCGCTTCGTGATCGCCGTGCCTGAGTTGACCGTCCTGTGAAAGTGCTCGTGACCGGTGCCACCGGGTTCGTCGGCCGACACTTGGTCGAAGCCTTGCTCGCCCGTGGCTGTGAAGTCCGGGCCGTGGCGCGTAACGCCGAGGCCGCTGCGAGTTTGCCGTGGATCAATGCCGTGGAGTTCATCGCGGCGGATATTCACGCCGACGATCTGAACATTCCGGCGTTGACCGATGGCATCGACGCCCTGGCGCATCTGGCGTGGCCGGGGTTGCCGAACTATCAGGCGCTGTTCCATTTCGAGCATAACTTGATGGCCGATTACCGGTTCATCAAGGGCGCGGTCGAGGCGGGCGTGTCGCAAGTGCTGATCACTGGCACCTGTTTCGAATACGGCCTGCAGAGTGGGCCGCTCAGCGAGCAGACCGAGACGCGGCCGAGTAATCCTTACGGGTTGGCGAAGAACACGCTGCGGCTGTTCCTCGAAAATCTGCAGCGGCTTCAACCGTTCACCCTGCAATGGGCGCGACTGTTTTACTTGCACGGCGAGGGGCAAAACCCGAACAGTCTGCTCGCAGCGCTGGACCGGGCAATTGATGCCGGTGACGAGTGCTTCAACATGTCCGCCGGCGAACAGCTGCGCGATTACCTGGCGATTGAAACGGCGGCCGGTTACCTCGCTGCGATCCTGCAACAGCGTGAGTTCGACGGCGTGATCAATTGCTGCAGCGGCCAGCCGATATCGGTCAGAGCGCTGGTCGAACAACGGCTGCGTGAACGCGGCGCGTCGATCGATTTGAACCTGGGTCATTACCCATACGCGATCCACGAGCCGATGGCGTTCTGGGGCGTGGCGGACCGCTTGCAACAGCTACTGGGAGCAGAGCATGAAGCATGAGTTGTATCGGGTCGCCGACCTGCCGGTGTTGCAGAACCGTACCTTTGCCGACGCGCAATCGGCGAAAGCTTCTGCCTGCGCCGACATGGTGCTGGTGCAGGACGAGCAGAGCGGGTTGATCTTCAACCAGGCCTTCGATGCCAACAAGCTCAGCTACGACGCCGATTATCAGAACGAGCAGGCTCATTCCGGCCAGTTCCAGAAGCACCTGAGCGATGTCGAAGGGATTATTGCCCGTCACTTCAAGGGGCAGGAACTGATCGAGGTCGGCTGTGGCAAAGGCTACTTTCTTGAACTCCTGAAAGGCCTGGGCTACGCCATCACCGGTATCGACCCGGCCTACGAAGGCGACAGCGCCGATGTGATCAAGGCGCCGTTCACTCGCGGTCTGGGTCTGTCGGCGGACGCTATCGTGCTGCGTCACGTGCTGGAGCATATCCAGGACCCGGTGAATTTTCTCGCCGAGATGGCCGATGCCAATCAGGGCGGGCAGATCTACATCGAAGTGCCGTGCTTCGACTGGATCCTGGAGCATCGTGCCTGGTTCGACCTGTTCTACGAGCACGTCAATTATTTCCGCCTCGATGACCTGCGCCGGATGTTCGGCAAGGTGCATGAGGCCGGTCACCTGTTCGGTGGCCAATACCTGTACATCGTCGCCGACCTTGCGACATTGCGTCTGACGCCGGAGCAACCGGTGCCGCGCCTCGAGCTGCCTGAAGGTTTCACCAGCAGCCTTGAGCACGCGGTGCAGATTATTCAGGCCGCACCCGAGCAAGGTTCGGCGATCTGGGGCGCGTCGTCCAAAGGCGTGATTTATTCGCTGTTCCTGCAACGAGCGGGTGTGGCGGTGGATCGCGTGGTGGATATCAACCCGGCCAAACAGGGCCGATATCTGCCCCTGAGCGGCGCGCGGGTGTCCTCGCCGCAAGAGGCCATGGACGCGCTGCCCGAAGGCGCCAACCTGTTTGTGATGAACTCCAATTACCTCGAAGAAATCAAGCGGATGACCGGTGGACGCTACGTCTACCACGCCGTCGACAGCGCTTCGTTCCAGTGACTATTGAGATTCCAGAAATGACCGACAACACTATCAATAAAGCCTTCGAAGCCGAATGCCAAGCAGAAATCGCAGCCCAGGGCGACGACCAGAAACTCACCGGCCTGGCCCAGGATTTTTTCAACCAGTCGGCCAAGCACAAGTACAGCTACCACTTCTCGTGGATGGGCCGTCCGATCATCCAGTTGCCACAAGACATGATGGCGATGCAGGAAATCATCTGGCAGGTCAAACCCGACCTGGTGATCGAATGCGGCATCGCCCACGGCGGTTCGATCATCTACTACGCCTCGTTGCTGGAGCTGCAAGGCCACGGTGAAGTGCTGGGCATCGACCTCGACATTCGCCCGCACAACCGCGAAGCCATCGAAAGCCACCCGATGAGCAAGCGCATCAAAATGATTGAAGGTTCGAGCATCGACGCGGCCATCGCCGAGCAAGTGCGTGCTGCGGCCGAAGGCAAGAAAGTCATTCTGGTACTCGACTCCAACCATACCCACGACCACGTGCTGGAAGAGCTGCGCCTGTACGCGCCACTGGTTTCGGTTGGCAGCTACTGCGTGGTCATGGACACCGTGGTTGAAGACATGCCAGCCGACTTCTTCCCTGATCGTCCATGGGGCCCGGGCGACAACCCGAAGACCGCCGTGTGGAAATACCTGGAAGAAAACGCTGACTTCGAAATCGACCGTCAGTTGCAGAACAAGCTGCTGATCACCGTGGCGCCGGACGGTTATCTGCGTCGCGTTCGTTAATTACTATTGAATGTAGGTTCTCGGCGTCTGGCCGGTTGTGGGGATAGAAATATGCGCGTTCAAAACACTGCTCGAAACGATGTGGCACCGCTGAATGAACGGTTGACGGTGGTGGTGATCTCCCACAACCGCAATGCCTATCTGCGGCGTACCTTGCAGTATTACAGCAGCTATCCCTGCACGATTCTGGTTCTGGATTCTTCGCTGAAGAGCGACGAGGACATTACCCGTGATTACCCGATGGTCGATTACCGGCACCTGCCGCAATTCACCTACACCGGGTTGCAGGAAAAACTCGCCTATGGCGTGAATCAGGTGACCACGCCGTACATGGTGCTGGCGGCCGATGACGATTTCCTGCTGCACGATGCGGTCACCGAGTCGCTGGAGTTTCTGGAAGACAACGCCGACTACGGCATGTGCCACGGCTACGGAATCATGTACCTGGCCCGCGCCACGGAAGTGAATTACTTCCGTCGCGATCGCAAGGGGCCGGAAGATTACTGCTCGGATCAGGCCGAGGATCGCCTGATGCAATTCATGGGGCACTTCCTGCCGCCGTTCTACGCGGTCAGCCGCACAGCGTTGCTGCAAGACTGGCACAACGCGCTGCTGCCGGGCACCAGCTTCGAGTGGCAGGAAATCGGGCATGCCTATTACATGCTTGCACGCGCCAAGGCGCGGATCTTGCCGATCCCGTTCGCCGTGCGGGAAATCCCCTACGGTGCCTCGGAGCACAACACCAACGTCCTGACGGTGTTGACGCTCAAGGACGCGAAAACCGTTGCCGACCGCGAGCACTTTGCCGAGTTTCTGGCCTCGTTGCCCACCGGTATGAGCCACAAGACGCTGGCCGAGGGCAAGCAGGTTGCACTGGACAGTTTCGCCACCATGGCCGACTGCCTGAATAACATGCGTTCGCTGAAGGGGACGCTGATTTTCACCTCGGCCTGGCTGGAGGCCGGCAAAGAGCCGGTGCGTACGTTTAATACCGAGCAGTTTGTCGAAATGCCGTTCTACAACCAGCCGGTGTTCGATCTGCTGACCGAATTCGAATTCCTTCTGCACACCATGCCCGCCGGTAAATTGCAGTTGCAGGAACTGGAAGGCATTTTGCTCAAGCAGCATGAACTGATGCGCGTTCATCCCAACGACAACGAGCGCACCCTGCGTAGCCGATTGTGGGAAGCCCTGAGCCTCTATGCGTTCAACCGCACCGTCATTGCACGTCTGACCGCGTCGTTGAAAGGCACCGAAGACGAGGAAGAAGGCCTCAAGCTGCAAGCCTGGGCCGAACGCCTGGCGTCGGTGCCGGCACAGGACGAACAGTCACTGTTCCAGAACATGCCGTCCGGGCGCCTGCTGAACTGGTTGGACGCGCGCAGCCCTGATGCGAAACAACTCAAGTCGATTGCGGCGCACTTGGCCAAACACAACGGCGGTCCGCAATTCGGCATCATGTTGCTGGACCTGGACGCCGACATGGTCAAGTTGCAGAGCACCTTTGACAGCCTGGTCAGTGGCCATTGCAAGGCGTTCAAACTGGTGGTGTTCACCACCGGCGATTTGCCGGCAACCACTTCGCCGCGTGACACCGTGCATTTTGTCAAAGTGACCGCGACCAATTACGTCGAACGCATCAACCAGAGTGTCGCCCAGTCTACCGCCGACTGGCTGGTGCTGGCCGAGGCCGGTGATCAGTTCACCGCCAGCGGCCTGCTGCGCGCCAGCCTCGAGTTGATGGGCGCTGAAGGTGTGCGCGCCGTGGCCATGGACGAAATCCAGCGTCAGGAAAACGGTTCCCTGAACGATGTGTTCCGTCCGGGCGTCAATCTCGACCTGCTGCAAACCGTACCGTCGCTGATGGCCCGGCACTGGTTGATTCAGCGTGATGTTCTGGCTGACGCCGGTGGCTACTCGACTGAATACGCATCTGCACTGGAATTCGACTTGCTGCTGCGCCTGATCGAAGACGGCGGGCTGGGTGGCCTGGCGCATCTGGCCGAGCCGCTGCTGATCTGCAACGCTCCATCCGCCGAGGAAAATCCTCACGAACGCCAGACCTTGACCCGTCACCTCCGGGAGCGCGGTTATCGCGGTCAGGTCAGCTCCGAGCTGCCGCAAACCTGGCAGATCGACTACCAGCACGCCGAGCGGCCGAAGGTGTCGATCATCCTGCACAGCCAGGACAATTTAGAGTCGCTGCAAAGCGCCTTGGTCAGCGTGTTGCAACGCACCCGTTATCAGCAGCACGAAATTCTGATTGCCGATAACCACAGCCAATCCGAAGAACTGGCGACCTGGTTGGCCAGCCTGGAAGGCAAGGGCGATCGCCTGCGCGTCTTGCGCTCCGGCAAGCGCCTGAGCACCTCGGCGCTGCATAACTTTGCCGTGCGCGAAGCCAAGGGGGCCTATGTGGTGCTGATGTCGGCCGACGCCGTCGTGGTCAACTCCAACTGGCTCGATAGTTTGCTCAATCAGGCCCAGCGTCCGGAAGTCGGGATTGTTGGCGCCAAGCTGATGGACATTCGTGGCGTCACCACGCAGGCCGGCCTGGTGCTGGGCTTGAACGGCGTGATGGGCTCGGTGTTTATCGATGAGCGCAAAGATGCCAAAGGCTACATGCACGGTCACCAGGTCGAGCAGAACTACTCGGCGGTGTCCGGGGCTTGCATGATGGTGCGCAAGGACCTTTATGAAGCGGTCGGCGGTCTGGACGAAGAGCACTTCGACGAAGCTTTCGGCGATATCGATCTGTGCCTGAAAGCCGCCGATGCCGGCTACCTGATTGTCTGGTGCCCTCAGGCGCAGCTGCTGCACCCGGGCCTGTTGCCTGACGCGCCGCAGACCGCCGCGGCCCTGCAAGACAAGTGGCAAGCGCGCTTCGCACACGATTCGGCCTACAACCAGAACCTGGCCTTGACCGGCAAGGGCTTTACTCTCAGCGAACCGACCAGCGTGAACTGGGCGCAGTTGCTCGCATAAGCCTGGCTGACAGGTAAAAGGACTCAAGGCATGTTCAACGGTAAATCGATTTTCATCTCCGGCGGCACCGGTTCGTTCGGGCGCAATTTCATCCGCCGGCTGCTGGAGCAATACCAGCCCAAGCGCGTGGTGGTGTTTTCCCGCGATGAGCTCAAGCAGTACGAGATGCAGCAGACGTTCAACGCGCCGTGCATGCGTTACTTCATCGGTGATGTGCGTGATGCCGACCGTTTGCGTCAGGCCATGCGCGGTATCGATTACGTGGTGCATGCCGCGGCCCTGAAACAAGTGCCGGCGGCGGAATACAACCCCACTGAATGCATTCGAACCAACGTCAACGGTGCGGAAAACATCATCGCCGCTGCCATCGACAACGGCGTGAAAAAAGTCGTCGCGCTGTCTACCGACAAGGCCGCCAGCCCGATCAACCTGTACGGCGCGACCAAGCTGCTGTCGGACAAACTGTTCGTGGCCGCCAACAACATTGCCGGTGAACAGCAGACCCGCTTTGCCGTGGTGCGCTACGGCAACGTCGCTGGCTCGCGGGGTTCGGTGGTGCCGTTCTTCAGCAAACTGATTGCCGAGGGCGCCAAAGAGCTGCCGATCACCGATGAGCGCATGACGCGTTTCTGGATCACCCTCGATCACGGTGTGAAGTTTGTGCTCGACAGCTTCGCCCGCATGCACGGCGGTGAAGTGTTTGTGCCGAAGATCCCGTCGATTCGCATCGTTGATCTGGCGCAGGGGATGGCTGGACATTTGCCGCACAAAAACGTCGGCATTCGTCCGGGTGAAAAACTCCATGAACTGATGGTGCCGCTGGACGACGCGCGCATGACCCTGGAGTTCGATGATCACTACACCATTCAGCCGTCGATTCGCTTCACCAGCGTCGACGTGGATTTTGCCGTCGACAAACTGGGCGAGCAGGGCCGGCCGGTGAGCGAAGATTTCGAGTACCGCTCCGACACCAACCCGCACTTCCTGTCGGTCGGCCAGATCGCTGACCTGCACGCGGAGCTGTCGGCATGATTCCCTACGGTCGGCAAAGCCTCGATCAGGAAGACATCGATGCGGTGGTTGCCGTGTTGCAGTCTGACTGGCTGACGCAAGGGCCGACCATCGAGCGTTTCGAACAGGCCATGGCCGAACGTTGCCAGGCCGATTTTGCGGTGGCGGTGTGCAATGCCACGGCGGCGCTGCACATTGCCTGTCTGGCGGCGGGACTCGGGCCAGGCGATCGGTTGTGGACCACGCCGAACACTTTTCTGGCCTCGGCCAACTGCGGTCGCTACTGCGGCGCCGAGGTCGATTTTGTCGACATTGATCCGCTGACCTGGAACCTCGACGCCTGCACTTTGGCGTCGAAGCTTGAGATCGCCGAGCGCGATGGCAAGCTGCCGAAAGTGTTGGTGGCGGTGGCGTTCTCCGGGCAGAGCTGCGATATGCGCATGATCGCCGAACTGGCCGAGCGCTATGGTTTTACGGTGATCGAGGACGCTTCCCACGCGGTTGGGGCGTCTTATGCCGGGCGTCCGGTAGGGTGTGGCGATTTCGCGGCGATGACGGTGTTCAGTTTCCACCCGGTGAAGATCATCACCAGCGCCGAAGGCGGCATGGTCCTGACCAACCGCCCGGAACTGGCCGAGCGCTTGCAGCGCCTGCGCAGCCACGGCATGACCCGTGACCCCGCGCAGATGACCGAGCCCAGCCACGGCCCCTGGTACTACCAGCAAGTGGAACTGGGCTTCAATTACCGCATCACCGACCTGCAAGCGGCCCTCGGTCTGTCGCAGCTGAACAAGCTCGATGGCTTCATCGAGCGTCGTCGCGAGTTGGCGGTGCGTTATGAGCGGTTGCTGGCGTACTTGCCGCTGACCTTGCCCAGTGCGCAGCCCGAGGCCGAATCGGCTTGGCATTTGTACGTGGTGCGCTTGCAGACCGACCGAATCAACCTCAGCCATCGACAGGTGTTCGAAGGCTTGCGAGCGGCCGGGGTGGGTGTGAACCTGCACTATATTCCGCTGCACTTGCAGCCGTACTATCGCGACCTGGGTTTTGCCGAGGGGGATTTCCCCCAGGCCGAACGTTATTACGCCGAGGCCATCAGCCTGCCGCTGTTTCCTCTGCTGAGCGATGAACAACAGGATTATGTGGTCGAGCAATTGCGACGACTGATTCTTGATGAGTAGTGACTTGAGGAGTAGTGACTCTTGAGCTGTGTTGCGATCATTCCGGCCCGCGGTGGCAGCAAGCGAATCCCGCGCAAGAACCTCAAGCCGTTCGACGGCGTGCCGATGATCGTCCGTTCGATTCGCACGGCGCTGGCGTCGAACCTGTTCGACCAGGTGATCGTCAGCACCGACGATGAAGAGATCGCCGAGGTCGCGCGGACCAATGGGGCTCAAGTGCCGTTCATGCGGCCTGCGGCGCTTGCCGACGATTTCACTGGGACCGCAGCAGTGATCGTGCATGCCTTGAAGCAATTGCCGCCGTTCGACTATGCCTGCTGCGTCTACGCGACGGCGCCGTTGTTGCAGGCGCGTTATCTGTATCAGGGGCATGAGTTGCTGGTGCAGCATCCGGACAAGTCTTTCGCGTTTTCAGTCGCCGGTTTTGGCTTCCCGGTACAACGGGCCCTGACCCTCGACGAGCAGGGCGCCTTGACCTCGCTCTACCCGGAATTTCGCGAGACCCGTTCCCAGGACTTGCCCGAAGCTTTTCAAGATGCCGGCCAGTTCTACTGGGGACGCAGCGAGGCCTGGTTGCGTGGCGATGTGCTGTTCTCGCCGGCGAGCCTGCCGGTGATCCTGCCGCGGCATCTGGTGCAGGACATCGACACGCTTGAGGACTGGAAACGCGCCGAATACCTCTACGCCGCCTTGAAGGCCGGGGGAGAGCTCCAATGAGGGTGCTGATCCGCGCTGACGCGTCGCCGACCATAGGCAGTGGTCATATTGCCCGCTGCCTGACCCTGGCCAGGGTTTTGCGCAAGCAGGGCACGCATGTTGCCTTCGCGTGTCGTCAGTTGCCGGGGCATCGGCTGGACAGTCTGCAGGCTGAGGATTTCGAGACTTTCGCGCTGCCGGAGCGCTATCCCGATGAAGACCCACTGCAGGCCATCGAGTCGATGCTGCCGTGGCAGGCGGACATTGCAGCGCTGGGGCAAGCATTGGAAAGTCATCCAGCCTTCGACTGGATCATCGTTGATCACTATGGCCTCGATCACCATTGGCAGACCGCCGCGCGCCGTTGGGCTCCACGAATCGCTGCGGTGGACGACTTGGCCACTCGGCAATACAGCGTCGATCTGCTGCTCAATCAAAATCTGTCGGGCATACCAGAGGCTTATGTCTCGCTGCTGACGCCCGATTGCCAGACCCTGCTCGGCCCACGATTTGCCCTGCTGCGCGATGAGTTCTGTTGCCCGGCGATCGAGATCAAACCTCGGGCCAGGCGAGTGCTGGTGAACTTCGGCGGTTTCGATGCGGCCATGCAGACCCACCACGCGATGTTGGCGCTGGCGGATTTCCATGAGCTGGAAGTCGATTTCGTGGCGGGTGCCGACAACCCGGCCTGGGAGCAGATGCAGAGTCTGGTGGACTATCGCCCGAACTGGCGCCTGCACAGTTTTGTCAGCGATTTCTACCAGCTGATGACCGAGGCCGACCTGTTTATCGGTGCCGGTGGCGGTACCAGTTGGGAGCGGGCGGCCATGGGGCTGCCGACGATCTGCATTGCGGTCTCGAATAATCAGCAGGCCAACGGCGAGGTGATGGCGACCTCGGGTGCTCATGTGTTCCTGGGCAACCGCGAGCAGGTCAGCGTCGAGCAGTTGCGCCAGGCCATCGGTTTTGTCGTGGGTAATCAGGGGATTCGTCAAAGTCTGGCCGAACGTTCGCGGCAGTTGGTCGATGGCCGTGGGGCGCAGCGGGTGGCGGCAGCGCTGGCGGGGGCGGTGTTGCAGGTTCGTCGGGCCACTCAGGACGATGCGCAATTGTTGTTCGAGGGGCGCAATGCCGAGGCGGTACGGCGCTGGTCGCTGGACACGCACGTCATCGACTGGCAGCGGCATCAGGCCTGGCTGGCCGCGAGCCTGAGCAATCCGCGGCGGCTGCTGTTGATCGCCGAGGCGGATGATGGCCCGGTCGGTGTGCTGCGTTATGACCTCGACGATGCTCGTGCCGAAGTCTCGATTTATCTGTTCGAAGGCCGATTCGGCCTGGGCTGGGGCAGGGCGCTGCTGGCGCGGGGTGAAGCCTTCGTCACCGCTCATTGGCCTGTGCTGGAAGTCATCTCCGCTCAGGTGCTGCCGGCCAATTCAGCGTCGCTGAAGGTTTTCCGCGAGGCAGGTTTCACTCAGAGTGCTTGCGCGTTCACGCGCGTATTGAAGGATCCAAAACAATGACCAGTTTCAAGATCGGCAACCGCTCGATCGGTGCCGATGCGCCGCCGTTCATCATTGCCGAGATGAGCGGCAACCATAATCAGTCGCTGGACGTCGCGCTGCAAATCGTCGAAGCCGCGGCCAAGGCCGGCGCGCACGCCTTGAAGCTGCAAACCTATACCGCCGAGACCATGACCCTGGATCTGTCCGAAGGCGAGTTCTTCATCAAGGACCCCAACAGTCTGTGGGCCGGTTCTTCGCTGTACACGCTGTACGAGAAGGCCCACACGCCGTGGGAATGGCACGCGCCGATTTTCGCCCGGGCCAAAGAGCTGGGCATGCTGGCGTTCTCCACACCGTTCGATGACACCGCGGTGGACTTCCTCGAAAGCCTGGACGTGCCGGCCTACAAAATCGCCAGTTTCGAGAACACCGATCTGCCGTTGATCCGGCGGGTCGCTGCCACCGGCAAGCCGCTGATCATCTCCACCGGCATGGCCAGCATCGCGGAGCTCGATGAAACCGTGCGCGCCGCCCGTGAGGCCGGTTGCAAGGATCTGGTGTTGCTCAAGTGCACTAGCACGTACCCGGCGACACCGGCAAACAGCAACGTGCGCACCATCCCTCATCTGCGGGAGTTGTTTGGCTGTGAAGTCGGTTTGTCCGATCATTCGATGGGGGTCGGCGTGTCAGTCGCTGCAGTAGCACTGGGGGCAACGGTGGTGGAAAAACATTTCACCCTCGACCGTGCTGCCGGTGGGGTGGACGCCAGTTTTTCCCTGGAACCTGCTGAACTCGCCAGCCTGGTGATCGAAACCGAGCGTGCCTGGCAGGCCATGGGCCAGGTGCATTACGGCGTGACCGAGGCCGAACGCAAGTCTCTGATATACCGCCGTTCGCTGTACGTCACTCAGGACATGACCGCCGGTGAGCCTTTCACCGGCGCCAATCTGCGGGCCATCCGGCCTGGCCTGGGGCTCGCCCCCAAACACGCTGAAACCCTTCTGGGCCGCCGCGCCCGACAGGCCATCAAGCGCGGAACGCCACTGGACTGGTCGCTGGTCGAATAACCCTTTGTGGGGCTGATTCGGCAAAATAGCGTGACCTGCGAGTCATAACGCGCATCTTCACTGTATTGTATAAAAAGGGGGGATGGCGCCTGGTCTGTTTTTTAGCCCAGTGATGGCCTTTTATTCTTCCCGCTGTCACCCCTTTGAGGGCGACGTTATTCGTTGTTTGTCGGCGCCCCTCGATTCCTTGCGAGCGGTGGTATTGGGCTGTTTATTATTGGGAAGCCGTAATGATTGGCATAAAGAGCATTGCGAGCTACGTTCCTGTAGCCGGCGTGGACAATTACGCACAAGGTGCAAAATTCGAAAAGGATGAAGAATTCATCCTGGGCAAGATCGGTTCGGCCTTCCTGCCGCGCAAAGATGCCGGTCAGGAAACCTCGGACCTGTGTGTCGAAGCAGTCAACGCGCTGTTCGCCAACAATCCCGAATTGAAGCGTGAAGCCATCGACGTGTTGATCGTCGTTACCCAGAATGGCGACGAAGAAGGCCTGCCACACACCGCCGCCATCGTTCAGGACAAACTGGGCCTGCCGACGACCGTGGCTGCGTTCGATATTTCCCTGGGCTGCTCCGGTTACGTCTACGGCATCTACGCCATCAAGGGTTTCATGGAAGCCGCGGGCCTGAAGAATGGCTTGCTGGTGACCGCCGATCCGTACTCCAAGATCGTCGATCCGGAAGACCGCAACACCACCATGCTCTTCGGCGATGCCGCCACTGCCACCTGGATGGGCGAAGACGCACCCTGGCAGCTGGGCAAGGCCAAGTTCGGCACTGACGGTTCCGGCGCGCCGCACCTGAAGGTTTCCGACGGGGTGTTCTTCATGAACGGCCGTCAGGTCTTCAACTTCGCGCTGCTCAAAGTGCCGGCGCATTTGCATGAGTTGCTCGCTGACTCGGGGCTGACGGCTGACGATATCGATGCCTTCTGCATTCACCAGGGCAGTGCGGCAATTGTCGACGCCGTGGCGCGGCGTTTCGAGGGTGAGCCTGAGAAGTTCATCAAGGACATGGTCGAAACCGGTAATACCGTGTCGTCGAGCATTCCGTTGCTGCTGGAAAAACATGTGCTGGACTCGAAGTGGAAGCGCGTTGCGCTGAGTGGTTTCGGTGTTGGATTGTCGTGGGGTTCGGCGATCATCTATCGCCCTTGAATCCCGGCTCTTTTAGTCAAAGAAAGCCAGGCAAAAAAAAGCGTTCAAGGTGTAACCTTGAACGCTATTTTTTTGCCCGAATGAAAAGCGAGGCTCCATGAGCGAGTTCTTTGAGCGCAACGCCGAGGTCATACAGCGCCGTTGGCCGCTGCTGTCTGCGCGCTTGCTGGTTGAGGGTGCGAGCCTGTTGCAGGCCGATCTGGTCGAAGGCCTGGGCTCGACGTTGAGCATCAACGGCATCCAGCTGACCAGTCGCCATGACCGCACCCGCGAGGCCTGGCTTCAGGCCGACAGCCTGCCCATCGACAGTCCGGTGGTGCATGTCTACGGCACCGGGCTTGGCGATCTGCAGATAGAGCTTCTGCAGCGCGCCGGGCTCGAGCGTTTATACGTACACATCCTCAACGGCGCGGTGTTTGCGCTGGTGCTCCAACTGCTCGATCAACAGCAGTGGCTCGGCGATCCGCGCGTCGAGCTGTTGTATGCCGGCGATCTGGCGGAAATCCAGCTGCCGTTCTTCGCGTTGCCGTCCGAGCTGGTGCTGGCCGATGACTTCAATGCGAAGATCCGCGATCGCTTGATCAGCGAAACTCACCTGACCTTCAATAATCGCGAATTCGACCCCCGGTCGCCCGAGATTATCGAGTGCCTGCAGGCCAGTCTTTCTCTGGTGCAGACCGATCATGACGTGGCCGAGTTGTTCGGCTCTCGCCCCGGTCAGGAGGTGTTTGTCATCGCCACCGGTCCAAGCCTGGAACAGCATTTCGACACCTTGCGCGCGATTCGCAATCAAGCTGAGCGGCCGTTGTTCATCTGCGTCGATACGGCCTATCGCCCATTGCTCGCGCACGGCATCCGCCCCGACGTGGTGGTCAGCATCGACCAGAGGATCTCGGCCCGGCACCTGCCGCCTGAAGACACGACCGATATCACGCTGGTGTACATGCCGATGCTCGATCCTCTGGTGCTCGAGGCTTGGCAGGGGCTGCGATATGCCGCTTACTCCGCCAGCCCGATCTACCAGCAGTTGCGTGCGCAATTACCCAAGGGCGAGCTGTATGTAGGCGGCAGCGTGATTCATCCGGCGGCAGACCTGGCGGTAAAGATGGGGGCGGCGCAGATCACGCTGTTCGGTGCCGACTTTGCCTTCCCCAGCAACAAGACTCACGCGGGCTGGAACGATGGCGATCTGGGGCCGCAACTGGGGGCCGCCAAACACTGGGTGCTCGATGGTCATGGCCAACGGATCAAGACCCAGCTCAACTTCCGCAGCTATCTGTGTGAGCTGGAGCGTTATATCGCCGGCCATCCTCAGGTGCGCTTCTATAACAGCAGTCGGGCAGGGGCGATGATTGCCGGCACGGTTTTTCATCCGGAGTTTGCGTCATGAGCGGGTTTGAGTCCTTTGTCGTCGACGCGCAGCAATGCGCCGTACTGTTCCGTCTGGGGCGTGATGTAGAAGCCGGGCTGGCAATGATCGAGCTGATCAGTGCGATGCACCTGAGGCTGGATTCGACGCCGCGGGAATCTCAACAGCAGTGGGCATTTCTGCTCGGCGAAATGTTCGCATGTCAGGAGGCGCAGAACTGGCTCGCGCTGGCGGATTATCTGGAATATGAGCTGGTCGAGATGCTGACCGACAACCTGTCCCTTTAAACAGTTTCCCTTCTGCCGGTGCGGGCGAGTCCTCGCCAACCTGTCACCGGCACTTCTCTGACGTCATTTTTTTTGCTGCTGGAGTGTCGCAAGCCGTTGTTTTACGGGGGGTGGCAACGTGATGGCAAATATTTTTGAAAATCCCCTAAAGCAAGTTGCATTGCCGACGATAACTATTACGAAGGTTCTCTAGGCCATACCCGGCGGTTGCCAGGGCCGGAAGCCGCAGTACCCAACCAACGAGGAATTCGTCATGGCTTTAACAGTAAACACCAACGTCACATCGTTGAGCGTTCAGAAGAACCTGAACCGCTCTTCCGATGCACTGTCGACTTCGATGACTCGCCTGTCTTCCGGCCTGAAAATCAACAGCGCTAAAGACGACGCCGCCGGCCTGCAGATCACTACCCGTATGACCTCGCAAATCCGCGGTCAGACCATGGCGATCAAAAACGCCAACGACGGTATCTCGATCGCTCAGACCGCTGAAGGCGCGATGCAGGAAACGACCAACATTCTGCAGCGTATGCGTGAACTGGCCGTACAAGCTCGAAACGACTCGAACGGTACTCAAGACCGTGTCGCTCTGAACAAAGAATTCGCGGCAATGTCGGACGAGATTACTCGTATCGCCAACTCCACCAACCTGAACGGCAAGAACCTGCTGGACGGCACCGCTGGCACCATGACCTTCCAGGTCGGTTCCAACACCGGTTCGGCTAACCAGATCACTCTGACCCTGGCTTCCGGCTTCGGCGCAGCGACCCTGTCCGTTGACTCGGCTACCACCCAGATCACTGGTAACAGCTCGGCTACCGCTCAAGCTTCGTTCTCCGCTGCCCTGACCCGTATCGACGCCGCTCTGCAGACCATCAACACCGCCCGTGCTGACCTCGGTGCTGCACAAAACCGTCTGACCAGCACCATCTCCAACCTGCAGAACATCAACGAAAACGCTGAAGCTGCTCGTGGTCGCGTACAAGACACCGACTTCGCTGCTGAAACTGCTCAGCTGACCAAGCAACAAACTCTGCAACAGGCTTCCACCGCAATTCTGGCTCAGGCCAACCAACTGCCATCCGCTGTACTGAAACTGCTTCAGTAATAGCTGATTGAGTTATGGCGAGGGAGTGCGCACGCCGTGCTCTCTCGCTTTTTACTTTTTGAGAGGTGATGGACATGGATATGAGCGCCAAGCTGAACTTGTCTTATCCTGCGGCCAGGCAGGCGACGACTGTTGTCGACAAGCCTGCGGAGAAGCCTCGAGCGGTAGTTGCTCCAGTAGCTGCCGTCAAGGAAGAAGGTAAGAGCGAACAGACCGAGCAGGACAAACTGAAAATGGCCGTTCAAGAAATTGAAAAGTTCGTTCAGTCGGTCAAGCGTAATCTGGAATTCTCGATCGACGAGCCTTCGGGCAAAGTGGTCGTCAAGGTCATTGCCAGCGAATCCGGTGAGGTGATCCGTCAGATCCCCAACGAAGAAGTCCTTAAGCTGGCCAATAGTTTGAATGATGCAAGCAGCCTGTTGTTCAGCGCTAAAGCCTGACAGCTGGCACGAATTTTGTTGCTATGTTCTTTTGGGCGTTGTAGTGGTCAAAAGGCCGGCGACACACTGAAGGGAGTTTCACATGGCAAGTCCAATTCTACCGGGCACGGGTTTAGGCTCCGGCCTTGATACCGGTGCTATCGTCAAGGCCTTGGTGAACGCTGACAAAGCAGCCAAGCAAGGTCAGATCGACCGTGGAACCACCACTAACACGGCGAGTATTTCCGGGATCGGTACCTTGAAGTCGCTGTTGGCCACGTTCCAGAAAGCACTCACCGACCTGGGCAGCACGACAACCCCTCAGTTCACGGGTTTTTCTGCTACCTCCTCCGATGTAAAAGTGCTGACGGCTACCTCCAGCAATACGGCTGTGTCCGGAACCTATTCCGTCAACGTGACCAAGCTGGCTACCTCGTCGAAAGTGGCTTCTGAAGCGTTTGCCGGCGGTGCGACCAGTGCTATCCCTTCGGGCACGCTGACCATCACCCAGAACGGCACCAGCTACCCTGTCACTGTAGGTGCGGGCGCCACGTTGCAATCGGTGCGTGACTCGATCAACACTCAGTACCAGGCCAGTGGCCTGAGCGCCAACATCGTGACCGACAGTTTCGGTTCGCGTCTGGTGCTGGGTTCCACCACCACCGGTGCCGGTTCCGACATCTCCGCCAGCGGTATTGCCGGTCTGGTAATCGACGGGTCGACCCCGATGGCCGCCGTGCCGACCGCCACCTCTTCAGGTGCTATCGGTGGCCTGGCCCAGGATGCCGTGTTCACAGTCGATGGCCTGGCAATGACCAGCAAGTCAAACACCCTCGACCAAACGATCTCCGGGCTGACCTTGAAGCTGGTTACCACCGGCACGTCCACCGTCACCGTAGCGTCCAACAACGATGGTCTGAAAGCATCGATCCAGAAGTTTGTCGACGCTTACAATGCTGTCGCAAACGCTGTGACCTCCCTGACCAAGCCTTCCCTGGACGACGATGGCAAACCGACTGTCGCTGCCGCGCTGACCGGTGATCCGTTGCCACGTTCGCTTCTGGCTGCCATTCGTGGTCCATTGTCCCAGACGGGTGCCGGTGACAAGCTGACTGTACTGTCGCAGCTGGGGATTACTACGGATCAGAAAACCGGTGCACTGAACTTCGACTCCACCAAGTTCACCGCGGCGATGAATGACAAGAAGCTCGGCGGTGAGGTTCAGACCCTTTTTACCGGTACCAATGGTCTGATCGAACGCATGAACAATGTGATCAAGCCGTACACCGATACGGGCGGTATTCTTGATACTCGCAGCACCAACCTGAATAAGACCAAGACCAGGCTGGCCGCCGACCAGGAAGCCCTGGATCGTCGGGTCGAGACCCTGACCGCTGTACTGACTAAAAAGTACAACGACATGGACACCCTCGTCGGCAAATTGAAAGCGACGGCCAGCAACATCACTTCGATGTTTGAAGCCATGGCTGCGCAGCAAAAGAACTCGTAATACTCGTACCGCCAAAAGCCCGGCAGCGTTTTCAAGCGCTCCGGGCTTTTTGCTTTTGAATCTAAAGTTTTTTGACGCGTCGTCGATACACTGGTTAGACGGACCACAGAATTTTGATGAGGTACAACATGAATCCAATGTTAGCCCTTCGCCAATACCAGAAGATTGGCGCTCAGGCGCAAACTTCCGAAGCCACCCCGCATCGTCTGGTGCAGATGCTGATGGAAGGTGGCCTGGACCGTATCGCCCAGGCCAAAGGCGCGATGGAACGCAAAGACATTCCGAACAAAGGTGTTCTGATCGGCAAGGCCATCGGCATTATTGGTGGTTTGCGTGAAGGTCTGGACCTTGAGAACGCTGTCGAAAGCGTCGGTGAACTGGACAACCTGTACACCTACATGATGAAGCGTCTGGCCGAGGCCAACATCAAGACCGATCCGGCAATTCTCGACGAGGTCTCTGATTTGCTTCGAACAGTCAAAGACGGTTGGGATGCCATCGCCGCGCCGGGTCCGCAGTTTTAAGGAGATCACCATGAGTCTTGTATTGCAGCGAATCGAACAAACCCGTGAGGCTCTGGTCGATGCATTGGCCGAGCGCAACTGGGAAGCCATCGGTGAATTGGACCTGGCTTGCCGTTCCTGCATGGAAGACGTCTTGAGTGAAGCTTCGGTGGACGAAGTCGCGTTGCGCGATAACCTTGAGGAGTTGCTGAGAGTGTACAAGCAGCTTCTGGAGGCGGCGACGGGGGAGAGGCAAGCGATAGTCGACGAGATGTCGCAGATCCACCAAGCACAGAGCGCCGCAAAGGTTTACCATCTGTTTGGTTAGTTAACCCTCAGTTAATCCAAACATAGTGCGCCATAAATTTGACTGTGCACGGTTTTTTGACTTAACTAGTGGCTGGTTCCAGATTTCAGGCGTCTACAGGCATAACGTGTCTGCAAGCGTCTAGCTTGCCCCTCATTTTGGGCATTGAGTTGACTAGGGAAGTTGCTATTGCATGTGGCGTGAAACCAAAATTCTGCTGATTGATGACGATAGCGTCCGCCGCCGCGATTTGGCGGTGATTTTAAATTTTCTCGGCGAAGAAAATTTACCCTGTGGCAGCCATGACTGGCAGCAGGCGGTCGGCTCTCTGTCATCAAGTCGTGAAGTAATCTGTGTCCTCATCGGGACGGTAAATGCTCCTGGTGCACTTTTGGGCCTGTTAAAGACACTCTCAACCTGGGATGAGTTCCTTCCAGTTTTGTTAATGGGCGATAATTCTTCCATTGACTTGCCGGAAGACCAGCGTCGTCGAGTGCTTTCGACTCTCGAAATGCCACCCAGCTACAGCAAATTGCTCGATTCGCTGCACCGTGCCCAGGTCTATCGCGAGATGTATGACCAGGCCCGTGAGCGCGGTCGTCACCGTGAGCCCAATCTTTTCCGCAGCCTCGTCGGCACCAGTCGGGCGATTCAGCACGTCCGTCAGATGATGCAGCAAGTCGCCGACACCGATGCCAGCGTGTTGATCCTTGGCGAGTCCGGGACCGGCAAGGAAGTGGTCGCGCGTAATCTGCACTACCATTCCAAGCGTCGTGACGCGCCGTTCGTTCCGGTCAACTGCGGGGCGATCCCGGCCGAGTTGCTGGAAAGCGAATTGTTCGGCCACGAGAAGGGCGCCTTCACCGGGGCGATTACCAGTCGTGCCGGGCGTTTCGAGCTGGCCAATGGCGGTACCTTGTTCCTCGACGAAATCGGCGACATGCCGCTGCCGATGCAAGTCAAGCTGCTGCGCGTCTTGCAGGAGCGCACCTTCGAACGCGTGGGTAGCAACAAGACCCAAAGCGTCGACGTGCGGATCATTGCAGCGACCCACAAGAATCTCGAAAGCATGATCGAGATCGGCACTTTCCGCGAAGACCTCTACTATCGCTTGAACGTGTTCCCGATCGAGATGGCGCCATTGCGCGAGCGCGTCGAAGACATTCCGCTGCTGATGAACGAATTGATCTCGCGCATGGAGCACGAGAAGCGCGGATCGATCCGTTTCAATTCGGCGGCGATCATGTCGCTGTGCCGTCATGGCTGGCCGGGCAACGTTCGCGAGCTCGCCAACCTGGTGGAGCGTATGGCGATCATGCACCCGTACGGGGTGATCGGCGTGGTCGAGTTGCCGAAGAAATTCCGCTACGTCGATGACGAAGACGAGCAACTGGTCGACAGCCTGCGCAGCGATCTTGAAGAGCGGGTGGCCATCAATGGTCATACCCCGGACTTCACCGCCAATGCCCTGCTGCCGCCGGAAGGCCTGGACCTGAAAGACTACCTCGGCGGTCTGGAACAAGGGCTGATTCAGCAGGCGCTGGATGATGCCAATGGCATCGTGGCGCGGGCGGCAGAACGGCTGCGGATTCGTCGTACCACGCTGGTGGAGAAGATGCGCAAGTACGGCATGAGCCGTCGTGACGGTGATGAACAGGCGGATGATTGACGCCTGTTTTTCAACTCCTTCATTTATAGGCGGTTTTTTTTAGGCACGGGTATTGCTACATCCCTCGCAACGTTCCGTTTAACTGACGGTCAACCACGCGAGAGAGCACGATGCCCCCAGCCGCCCAGATGTCTCCTGTCCCAGATGCTTCGGGGCAACCGTCGTCCGTAGAGCAGGCAAGCCGGCTTGGCCTTGAGCAGGCGTTTGCGCTGTTCAGCCAGATGTCGAGCCAATTAACCGATTCCTACAGCATGCTCGAAGCCCGGGTCACCGAGCTCAAGGGCGAGCTGGCGGTGGTCAGTGCTCAGCGCATGCAGGAGCTGGCGGAAAAAGAACGCCTGGCCAACCGTCTGCAAAATCTCCTCGATCTGTTGCCTGGCGGCGTCATCGTCATCGACGCCCAAGGTATCGTGCGCGAAGCTAATCCCGCCGCGAGTGAGCTGCTCGGTCTGCCTCTCGAAGGCGAGTTGTGGCGTCATGTGATTGCCCGATGCTTTGCACCGCGCGAGGATGACGGTCACGAAATCTCTCTCAAGGACGGTCGGCGTCTGTCGATCGCCACGCGCTCGCTGGATGCCGAGCCCGGTCAGTTGGTGTTGCTCAACGACCTGACTGAAACCCGTCATCTGCAAGATCAACTGGCTCGTCATGAGCGCCTGTCTTCTCTCGGTCGTATGGTCGCGTCGTTGGCTCATCAGATCCGCACGCCGTTGTCCGCTGCGTTGCTCTATGCCAGTCATTTGACTGAGCAGGAGTTGCCGGTCGCCACGCAGCAGCGTTTTGCCGGTCGCCTGAAAGAGCGCCTGCATGAACTGGAACACCAGGTTCGCGACATGCTGGTGTTCGCTCGCGGCGAGTTGCCGTTGACCGATCGCGTGACCCCCAAGATGCTGATGCAGTCGCTGCAAGCGGCAGCGCTGACCCACGTTCAGGACCTGCCGATTCGCTGGCAGTGCGACAGTCGTGCCGGTGAGTTGTTGTGCAATCGCGACACGCTGGTCGGGGCGATCCTCAATCTGATCGAGAACGCCATTCAGGCGAGTGCCGGCGATGTCCGTTTGAAGGTTCACCTGTATACCCGCGGCAACAACCTGCGCTTGTGTGTCAGCGACAGCGGCAGTGGCATCGACACGAAGGTACTGGCGCGTTTGGGTGAGCCGTTTTTCACCACTAAAACCACCGGCACCGGCCTGGGCCTGACCGTGGTCAAGGCAGTCGCCCGTGCTCATCAGGGAGAATTGCAGTTGCGCTCACGGCCGGGGCGCGGCACTTGCGCGCAGGTGATCTTGCCGCTTTTTTCTGGTGAGCAACCCAGCGCTCAGGGAGCGAAGTGAAGGACATGGCCATCAAGGTTTTACTGGTCGAGGATGACCGCGCGCTACGGGAAGCATTGGCCGATACGCTATTGCTTGCCGGGCACGATTACACGGCGGTCGGTTCGGCGGAAGAGGCGTTGGAGGCTGTCGGTGCCGAGGCGTTTAACCTGGTGCTCAGTGACGTCAACATGCCGGGCATGGATGGTCATCAGCTGCTGGGATTGCTGCGGGCTCGTCAGCCCCAGCTGCCGGTGCTGCTGATGACCGCTCACGGTGCTGTCGAGCGAGCGGTCGACGCTATGCGTCAGGGCGCAGCCGATTATCTGGTCAAACCGTTTGAGCCCAAAGCCTTGCTCGATCTGGTGGCGCGTCACGCACTGGGCAATCTTGGCGCGGCCGAGAGCGAGGGGCCTGTGGCGTTCGAGCCGGCCAGTGCGCAGCTGCTGGAATTGGCTGCACGGGTGGCGCGCAGTGATTCCACGGTGTTGATCTCCGGTGAGTCCGGGGCCGGCAAGGAAGTGCTGGCACGTTACATCCATCAGCACTCTCACCGCGCCAGTCAGCCGTTCATTGCGATCAACTGCGCAGCGATCCCGGACAACATGCTCGAAGCCACCTTGTTCGGTCACGAAAAGGGCTCGTTCACCGGTGCCATCGCGGCGCAGGCCGGCAAGTTCGAGCAGGCCGATGGCGGGACGATCCTGCTCGATGAAATCTCCGAAATGCCCCTGGGCCTGCAGGCCAAGTTACTACGCGTATTGCAAGAGCGTGAAGTCGAGCGAGTCGGCGCACGCAAGCCGATCACGCTAGACATCCGAGTGGTCGCTACCACCAACCGAGACTTGGCCGCTGAAGTGGCGGCGGGGCGTTTTCGTGAAGACCTTTACTATCGTTTGTCAGTGTTCCCGCTGGCCTGGCGTCCGCTGCGCGAGCGCACCGCCGATATCCTGCCGCTGGCCGAGCGACTGCTGGCCAAACACGTCAATAAAATGAAGCACGCCGCGGCGAAGCTCTCGCCCGAGGCGCAGGCGTGCCTGATTGGTTATCCGTGGCCGGGCAACGTGCGTGAGCTGGATAACGCGATCCAGCGTGCCTTGATTCTGCAGCAGGGTGGCTTGATCCAGCCGCAGGATTTCTGCCTGGCCGGGTCTGTGGCGTGTGCGCCGTTGCCGACATTGGCGCCGACGCCCGTGCGCGCAATTGAAGTCGACGCTGAATCGGCGGGCGCCCTCGGCGATGACCTGCGGCGCCGTGAATTCCAGATGATTATTGACACCTTGCGCTCAGAACGCGGTCGTCGCAAAGAAGCCGCCGAGCGACTGGGCATCAGCCCGCGCACCTTGCGCTACAAGCTGGCGCAGATGCGCGACGCTGGTATGGATGTGGAAGCGTACTTGTTCGCTACCTGACATTGCTTTGTAGCAGCTGCCGAGCCCGCGAGGCTGCGTTCGGCAGCTGCTACGGATCGTGTTGGGGCTTGGAAGATTGGATTGAGAGCCAAGGATGAGCTTTTGTTTAGCGCGGCCACGGAGCTGGCACCCTTGTTGCTAATACCTCACTGCCCGCCGAGTGAGTGTCAAAAAATTGCGGGTAGCCAAAGACGTAGCTTCGTCAAAGAGAGAAACCATGAGCCAAGGTATTGAATTCAATCGGTTGATGCTGGACATGCGCTCCATGCAAATGGATGCGATGTCTGCGCCGAAATCGACTGCCGCAGTCCCTGAAGTGGGTGGCAGCAGCTTTTCCGACATGCTCGGTCAGGCCGTCAATAAAGTGAACGACACCCAGCAGGCGTCCAGTCAGTTGGCCAGTGCCTTCGAGATCGGCAAGAGCGGCGTCGACCTGACGGACGTGATGATTTCTTCGCAGAAGGCCAGCGTGTCTTTTCAGGCGTTGACCCAAGTGCGCAACAAGTTGGTTCAGGCATACCAAGACATCATGCAGATGCCGGTTTAAGGACGAATTGAGTCATGGCAGAAGCAGTCGCCGATAATGTTCCGGCCAAGGTCACTCCGATAGACGGTAAACCGCCGCTGTTCGGGTTGTCCTTCCTGGAAAACCTCTCCGAGATGACCATGTTGCGTCAGGTGGGCCTGTTGGTCGGCCTGGCTGCGAGCGTGGCGATTGGTTTTGCCGTGGTGTTGTGGTCCCAGCAGCCGGACTACCGGCCTCTGTACGGCAGCCTTGCCGGTATGGACGCCAAGCAGGTCATGGAAACCCTGGCCGCGGCCGATATCCCCTATACCGTTGAACCGAACTCCGGTGCCTTGCTGGTCAAGGCCGATGACCTGTCCCGTGCGCGGCTCAAGCTCGCGGCCGCTGGTGTCACTCCCAGCGACGGCAACATCGGTTTCGAGATCCTCGACAAGGAGCAGGGGCTGGGTACCAGTCAGTTCATGGAAGCGACCCGTTATCGTCGCGGCCTCGAAGGCGAACTGGCCCGGACCATTTCCAGCCTGAACAACGTCAAGGGTGCCCGCGTGCACCTGGCGATTCCGAAAAGCTCGGTGTTCGTGCGTGATGAACGCAAGCCAAGTGCTTCTGTTCTTGTTGAACTCTATTCCGGTCGTTCGCTGGAGCCGGGCCAAGTCATCGCCATCATCAATCTGGTGGCGACCAGTGTTCCCGAGCTGAGCAAGTCGCAGATCACCGTGGTCGACCAGAAGGGCAACCTGCTGTCGGATCAGGCGGAAAACTCCGAACTGACCATGGCCGGCAAGCAATTCGATTACAGCCGTCGCATGGAAAGCATGCTGACCCAGCGTGTGCACAACATCCTGCAACCGGTGCTGGGTAACGACCGTTATAAAGCCGAAGTCTCGGCCGACGTGGATTTCAATGCGGTCGAATCGACTGCCGAGCAGTTCAACCCGGATCAACCGGCGTTGCGCAGCGAGCAGTCGGTCAACGAACAACGTACCGCCAGCAATGGCCCGCAAGGTGTGCCGGGTGCCTTGAGCAACCAGCCGCCATCGCCGGCCTCCGCACCGCAAACCACGGGTGGCAGCACCGCAGCGGCCGGCATGGTTCAGCCAGGTCAGCCGTTGATCGATGCCAACGGTCAGCAAATCATGGACCCGGCTACCGGCCAGCCGATGTTGGCGCCGTACCCGGCGGACAAGCGTCAACAATCCACCAAGAACTTCGAGCTCGACCGTTCGATCAGCCACACCAAGCAGCAGCAGGGCCGATTGAATCGCCTGTCGGTGTCGGTGGTGGTCGACGATCAGGTCAAGGTCAACGCGGCCAACGGCGAAACGACACGGGCGCCGTGGAGCGCCGATGAATTGGCGCGCTTCACTCGCCTGGTGCAGGACGCCGTCGGTTTCGACGCCAGCCGCGGCGACAGTGTCAGCGTGATCAACATGCCGTTCTCCGCCGAGCGTGGCGAAGTGATCACCGAGATTCCGTTCTATTCCCAGCCGTGGTTCTGGGACATCGTCAAGCAAGTGCTGGGTGTGTTGTTCATCCTGGTGCTGGTATTCGGTGTGCTGCGTCCGGTGCTCAACAACATCACCGGCGGCGGCAAAGACAAGCAACTGGCCGGCATTGGCAGCGACATGGAACTGGGTGGCATGGGCGCGCTGGACGGCGAACTGGCCAACGACCGTGTCAGCCTCGGTGGCCCGACCAGCATCCTGCTGCCGAGCCCGAGCGAAGGCTATGACGCACAGTTGAACGCAATCAAGAGTCTGGTGGCAGAAGATCCGGGTCGCGTGGCCCAGGTCGTGAAAGAGTGGATTAACGCAGATGAGTGATAACCGAGCCGTTGCCGCCAAACTGACCAAGGTCGACAAAGCCGCGATTCTGCTGCTGTCCCTCGGTTCCACCGATGCTGCGCAAGTGCTGCGCCACATGGGGCCCAAAGAGGTCCAGCGTGTGGGTGTGGCGATGGCCCAGATGGGTAACGTGCATCGCGAGCAGGTCGAACAGGTGATGAGCGAGTTCGTCGACATCGTCGGCGACCAGACCAGCCTGGGCGTCGGCTCCGATGACTACGTGCGCAAAATGCTTACCCAGGCCCTGGGCGAAGACAAGGCTAACGGCCTGATCGACCGGATCCTGCTGGGCGGCAACACCAGTGGCCTCGACAGCCTGAAGTGGATGGAGCCGCGCGCCGTTGCCGACGTGATCCGTTACGAGCACCCGCAGATCCAGGCAATCGTGGTGGCGTACCTCGATCCGGATCAGGCCGGTGAAGTGCTGGGCAACTTCGACCACAAGGTCCGGTTGGACATAATCCTGCGAGTGTCTTCGTTGAACACCGTGCAGCCAGCGGCCCTGAAAGAACTCAACCAGATTCTCGAGAAGCAGTTCTCCGGCAACTCGAATGCTTCGCGCACCACCCTGGGTGGCATCAAGCGTGCGGCCGACATCATGAACTTCCTCGACAGCTCGATCGAAGGTCAACTGATGGACTCGATCCGCGAAGTCGACGAAGACCTGTCCGGTCAGATCGAAGACCTCATGTTCGTGTTCAACAACCTGTCCGATGTCGACGACCGCGGGATTCAGGCGTTGCTGCGCGAAGTGTCCTCCGACGTGCTGGTGCTGGCGCTCAAGGGTTCGGACGAAGGCGTCAAGGAAAAGATCTTCAAGAACATGTCCAAACGGGCGGCCGAACTGTTGCGCGACGACCTCGAGGCCAAAGGCCCGGTGCGCGTCAGCGACGTGGAAACGGCGCAGAAAGAAATCCTCACCATTGCCCGCCGTATGGCCGAAGCCGGAGAAATCGTTCTCGGCGGGAAGGGCGGCGAAGAGATGATCTAAGGTCACTATGTCGTCCAAACATGATGAGTCCAATACCGACCTGATCCGTGCCAAGGACGTCGGTGGTTTCGACATCTGGTCGTTGCCCAGCTTCGACCCGTTTGTGCCGGAACCCGAGCCGGAGCCGGAACCCGAACCGCCGGAAATGGAAGAAGTGCCGCTGGAAGAAGTCCAGCCACTGACCCTCGAAGAGCTCGAAAGCATTCGCCAGGAGGCCTACAACGAAGGCTTCGCCGTTGGCGAGAAAGAAGGTTTTCACAGCACCACGCTCAAGGTCCGTCAGGAAGCCGAAGTGGCCCTGACGGCCAAGATCGCTGGCCTGGAACAGCTGATGGCCAACCTGTTCGAGCCCATTGCCGAGCAGGACACCCAGATCGAAAAATCCTTGGTCGACCTTGTGCAGCACATCACCAGGCAAGTGATTCAGCGCGAACTGGCCATCGACTCGACGCAGATCGAACACGTCATGCGCGAAGCGCTCAAGCTCTTGCCGCTGGGCGTGGGCAATGTGCGGCTGTACATCAACCCGCAGGATTTCGAACAGGTCAAAGCCCTGCGCGAGCGCCATGAAGAAACCTGGCGTATCGTCGAGGACGAGTCCTTGTTGCCGGGCGGTTGTCGGGTCGAAACCGAACACAGTCGGATCGACGCCACCATCGAAACCCGTGTTACCCAAGTCATGGCCAAGCTGTTCGATCAATTGCACGATCAGGCGCTGCACCCGGCCGCGCCGGATCTGAGCCTGGAACTGCTGGTTGACGAAAAGCCTTCGGTTACCCCGGTCGAGCCAGAACCGGACGCTGCCGATGCGCCTTGATCGCACCAGCTTCGCCAAGCGCCTGGGCGGTTACGCCGAGGCCACGATGCTTGCCGGTGCGCCGATCCTTGAAGGTCGCCTGCTGCGCATGGTCGGCCTGACCCTCGAAGCCGAAGGCTTGCGCGCCGCCATGGGCAGTCGCTGCATGGTCATCAACGATGACAGCTATCACCCGGTGCAGGTCGAAGCCGAAGTCATGGGCTTCTCTGGCAGCAAGGTTTTTCTGATGCCCGTCGGCAGCGTCGCCGGCATCGCGCCAGGCGCGCGCGTGGTTCCCTTGGCCGATACCGGTCGTCTGCCCATGGGCATGAGCATGCTCGGGCGGGTGCTCGATGGCGCCGGGCGTGCGCTGGATGGCAAGGGCGGGATGAAGGCTGAAGACTGGGTGCCAATGGACGGCCCGACCATCAACCCGCTCAAGCGCGAGCCGATCAGCGAGCCGCTGGATGTGGGTATCCGCTGCATCAACGGTTTGTTGACGGTCGGTCGCGGTCAGCGGCTCGGGCTGTTCGCCGGTACTGGCGTGGGCAAGAGTGTGCTGCTGGGCATGATGACCCGCTTCACCGAGGCCGACATCATTGTCGTCGGGCTGATCGGTGAGCGGGGTCGTGAAGTTAAAGAGTTCATCGAGCACATCCTCGGTGAAGAAGGGCTCAAGCGTTCGGTGGTGGTGGCTTCGCCGGCGGACGACGCACCGCTGATGCGTCTGCGCGCGGCCATGTACTGCACGCGGATCGCTGAGTACTTTCGCGACAAGGGCAAGAATGTCCTGTTGCTCATGGATTCCCTGACCCGTTTCGCCCAGGCCCAGCGGGAAATCGCCCTGGCCATCGGCGAGCCGCCGGCGACCAAGGGCTATCCGCCCTCGGTATTCGCCAAGTTGCCGAAACTGGTGGAGCGGGCCGGTAATGCCGAAAAGGGCGGTGGTTCGATCACTGCGTTTTACACCGTATTGTCCGAAGGCGACGATCAGCAAGATCCGATCGCCGACGCGGCGCGGGGCGTGCTCGACGGACACATCGTGTTGTCCCGGCGTCTGGCTGAGGAAGGGCATTACCCGGCCATCGATATCGAAGCCTCCATCAGCCGAGTCATGCCATCGGTGGTCGGCATCAAGCACATGAACCACGCGCAGATGTTCAAGCAATACTGGTCGCGCTATCAGCAGAGCCGCGACTTGATCAGTGTCGGCGCCTATGTGTCCGGCGGTGACCGGGAAACCGACGCCGCGATCAATCTGCAACCGGCCATGACGATGTACCTGCGCCAGGGCTTGAACGACAACATCAACATGGGCGCCAGCGAGAACCATCTCGCTTCGATCTTTGCGCCAGCGCCGGGCGGTTAACCAGTCATGGCCTCGAGCCGCGCAGCACGCCTGGCGCCTGTGGTGGAAATGGCTGAAAAGGCCGAAAAAACCGCTGTCCTGCGCCTGGGGCATTTCCAGGGCCAGGTTCGCCTGGCGGAAAGCAAGCTCGCCGACCTGGAAAATTTCCGTCTCGAATACCAGGAACAATGGATCGTGCGCGGCAGCAGCGGCGTCTCGGGCCAGTGGTTGCTGGGCTATCAGGGCTTTCTCGCGCAACTGGGCACGGCCATCGACCAGCAGCGCCAGAGCCTGAACTGGCATCAAAACAACCTGAACAAGTCTCGGGAAGCCTGGCAGCAAGCATTTGCCCGGGTCGAAGGCTTGCGCAAACTGGTTCAGCGCTACATGGATGAGGCACGGCAGCTGGAAGACAAGCGCGAGCAAAAGCTGCTGGATGAGCTGTCCCAGCGCTTGCCGCGTCACGACCCGTATTGAAGACCGCGTTATCGTTCTTCGCGGGCAAGCCTCGCTCCTACAGGGGCGGTGTCGAACGACAACGGTGTGTTCGACCATTTTCCGTAGGAGCGAGGCTTGCCCGCGAAGGCGATTTCACAAACCGAACAATGCTTCAGCCTTGCTCCAGCCCTCATCAGATGCTAAACCTTGTACACGTACGTTCGTTCGCCAATGACAAGGAAGCCGTGAAATGTCAGTCGTTACAGAAGTATCTCCGGATGGGAAAAAGCTGACGATTTCGATCGAGGGACGATTCGATTTCGGTCGGCATCAGGAATTTCGCGAATCCTACGAAAAACTCAACAATAAACCCGATTCGATTGTGGTGGACCTGAAGAAGGCCACTTATCTCGACAGCTCGGCGCTGGGCATGTTGCTCTTGTTGCGTGATCATGCCGGTGGCGACAACTCCGATATTCGCGTCGTCAACAGCAGTACCGACGTTAAGAAAATCCTCGCCATCTCCAATTTCGACAAGCTGTTCGACATCAGTTGACCGTCATGCAGCCGCTCGAACCGCTGACGATCCTGATCGCCGAAGACAGCGCGGCCGATCGTATGCTGCTGTCGACGATCGTCCGGCGCCAGGGCCATGAAGTCCTGACGGCGGCCAACGGCGCCGAGGCGGTCGAAGTGTTCCGCTCGCAGCGACCACACCTGGTGCTGATGGACGCCATGATGCCGGTGATGGACGGTTTCGAGGCTGCGCAGCAGATCAAGGCGCTGGCCGGCGAAACGCTGGTGCCGATCATCTTTTTGACGTCGCTGACCGAAAGTGAGGCCTTGGCCCGTTGTCTGGAGGCCGGGGGCGACGATTTTCTGGCAAAGCCATACAACCAGGTGATCCTTGCCGCCAAGGTCAAGGCCATGGACCGCTTGCGACGTTTGCAGGCCACGGTGCTGGAGCAGCGCGACCTGATCGCCAGGCACCACGATTACCTGCTCAACGAACAACGCGTAGCCAAAGCCGTGTTCGATAAGGTCGCCCACTCCGGTTGCCTGAGCGCACCGAACATCCGTTACCTGCAATCGCCCTATGCTCTGTTCAACGGCGATCTGTTGCTGGCCGCGTTCACCCCGGCCGGCGACATGCATGTGTTGCTCGGCGATTTCACTGGCCATGGTTTGCCGGCCGCTGTAGGTGCCATGCCCCTGGCTGAAGTCTTCTACGGCATGACCGCAAAGGGTTACGGCCTGTCTGAAACCCTGCGCGAGATGAACGCCAAGCTCAAACGCATTCTGCCGGTGGACATGTTCTGTTGTGCGACCCTGCTGTGCCTGAGCTTTCAGCGAGGATCGGTGGAGGTCTGGAACGGTGGGATGCCGGACGGTTACTTGCATAGCACCGCCAGCGGCGAACGTATCACTCTGACGGCCCGGCACTTGCCGCTGGGGGTGCTGAGCCCGCAAACCTTCGATGACCGCACCGAGGTGTTCCCGATGGCCGTCGGGGATCGGGTCTTTCTGTTATCCGACGGGGTGATCGATACCTGCGATGCCAATGAACAATTGTTTGGCGTAGAGCGATTGGAGCAGGTGTTTACAGCCAATCGTCAGCCTGATGCGCTGTTCGAAGAAATCGAACAGGCCCTGCGGGATTTTCGCGGCGAGGCACGGGATGACGTGAGCATGGTCGAGGTCAGTCTGCTGGAGGCTGCGCAACTGAGTCCGCCAGTGCCGGTGTACTCCGACAGCGGCCAATCCAGCCCGCTGGACTGGTCGGTGAGTTTCGAGTTCCGCGCCGCCACCCTCAAGCGCTTCAACCCGCTGCCATACCTGTTGCAATTGCTGCTTGAGGTGCATGGCCTGCGGGCTCAGAGTGGCGCGCTCTACAGTGTGATGGCAGAGCTTTATTCCAACGCCCTGGAGCATGGCGTGCTGGGACTGGATTCGAGTCTGAAACGCGATGCTTCGGGTTTTGCGCGCTATTATCAGCAGCGCAATACACGCCTGGACGAATTGCGGGACGGTTATGTGCGGGTGCATTTGCAGGTGGCACCAAAAGGCGAGGGCGGTTGCCTGACGGTCCGGGTCGAAGACAGTGGCAAGGGTTTCGATGTGGCGCGGGTAATGGCGCGTCCGGTCGATGATGTCCGTCTGTCAGGACGTGGGGTCAATTTGATCCGCCAGTTGAGCGATCATGCGACCTGGTCCGATAATGGTCGAAGTGCTCGCGTGGAGTTTTTCTGGGAGGCTCTGGCATAATGCCGGGCATTCTTGATCAAGGAGTGAACAAGTGGACGACACACATCTGGACCGTGACGTGCTGAGCGCGTTGCAGGAAGTTATGGAGGACGGGTATCCAGAATTGCTCGATACCTTTCTCGCCGATTCCGAAGAGCGTTTACGCGTCCTGCGAAAGGCCGAGGATGCTGCGCAGCTTATGAATGCTGCCCATAGTTTCAAAGGTAGCAGCAGCAACATGGGCGCCAGTTATCTGGCCAAGCTGTGCGGTGAGCTGGAGCAGCGTGCCAAAGAAAAGAGTCTCGTCGGCATTGAACGACTCATTGATGACATTGACGGCGAATTCGCTATTGTCCGACCGCTCTACGAAGCGGAGCGCCAGCGTTCCCTGGCTGAACCAGCATCCGTCCGGCGTTTTTAGCAGCTAGCGAACAAAGCTGGCTCGCCCCTTGCATTCAACTTGCTCAACTGTACCTACGATCCCAGTGCAGCGGAGACCGTTTTATGCCCGTTACCCCCAATATTCTTCTTCAGGCCGCCGCTACGGCCAAGACTCAAGCCGCATCCGCCAATACGCCGGCGGTGACGGCTGAGCCCGGGGACAAGGCGTCCAGCTTCGCTGAGGTCTACGCCAATCAAGCCCAGAGCAAGCCTGTTGTGGTCGCTGATAAATCGGCCAAACCGGCGACTGATAATGCGCCGCAAGACACCGGCAAACCAGACGTCAACAGCGATAAGGCTGCCGCCCCGGAACCTGCGGTTGCCGATAGCGGCAATTCCTTGCCCGCCGATAAACCGGCGCCGACAGACGACACGACTGCCAGCGATGACGAGCCGGAGACGACCGATACGCCGGTAGCCGATGCTCCGCCGGTTGATCCTGGCCTTGATCCGGCCCTCGATCCTGCCTTGATGCAGGCCGTTCAACCGTTGGTAGCCCTGCCGGTAGCGCAAGCACCTGCACCTGCACCGGTTGTGATGAACGTTGCGCCGCAGGTTGAAGCGCCGGTTGCCGCTGCTATCGTTGCTGCACCCGCCCAAGCCGCTGCCTCCGCCACCGTCGACAGCGATTTCGATCCTGAAGCCGATCCACTCGATGCGCTGCCAGCGGTGCGTCTGGCCATGGAGCAAGGTGGTCACGTTTCCGCTTCTAGCCAGGCCCAGCCAAAAGCGTCCCCGGCCCAGGCTCAGGCTGACGGCGAACCGACCTCGGCGCAAAACTTTGCCGTGGGCATGGCGAGCATGCTCGATGTCCAAGCCGATCAGGACAGCACCAGCCAGGGTGGCGAGAAGGCCTTCAGTGGGCTGATTGATGACGGCCTCAAGGATCTCAAATCCGCCAGCAGTGATACCCGAGTCGATGATTTCGCCAACCGCCTGGCGGCACTGACCCAGGCGGCAACGCCCAAGACTGCCAATGCATTGCCGGTGAACCAGCCGATCGCCATGCATCAGAGCGGTTGGACTGAAGAGGTGGTCAATCGGGTCATGTACCTGTCCAGCGCCAACCTCAAAGCCGCCGACATTCAGCTGCAACCGGCTGAGCTGGGACGCCTCGATATTCGGGTGAACATGGTGCCGGATCAGCAGACCCAGGTGACCTTCATGAGCGCCCACCCAAGTGTTCGCGAAGCGCTCGACGGGCAAATGCATCGCCTGCGTGACATGTTCGCGCAGCAGGGCATGGGCCAGGTCGACGTCAACGTTTCCGATCAGTCCCGTGGCTGGCAGGGTCAGGGTCAGGAACAGGCTCAACAGGGGCAGGGTGGACGTACCAGCGCCAATGGCGGTCGTCTCGACTCCGCCGATGAAGAGCTCCCTGTGACTGTCGCTGAAGTAGGCGCCAACACCACCAGCGTGATTGGCACCAGCGCCGTCGACTACTACGCCTGATCAAACGCAACACCCCTTGTGGGAGCGGGCTTGCCCGCGATGGCGATCTAACATTCGACTTATATGTTGAATGTGACGACCTCATCGCGGGCAAGCCCGCTCCCACATTTATTTTGTGGTGTCCCTTAACTCCGCGCCTCAACTCCCTCCCGACACTTCTGGCATAACACTTGCTCTTGCCTTGCCGTGCGACTGTGAAAACCCGAATAGTGACGGATTATTGGCATGGCTAAGAGCGACGCAGCACCAGTGAAAGACCCCGCAACCAAAGGCAAAATAAAGCTGATCATTGTGATCGTCGTGGCCCTGCTGCTGGCGATCGGCTTGTCCGTGGGGGCGACCTGGTACTTCATGCACAGCGCCCAGAGCAAGCCTGCCGCTGCGGCTGAAACCGCTGTGGTCGGCAAGCAGCCGGCGATCTTCGAGCCCATGGCGCCGGCCTTCGTGGCCAACTACACGCAGAACGGCCGCCAGCGCTACATGCAGGTGAGCATCACCCTGCAGGGTCGCAATCAGGCTGATCTGGATGCGCTCAAAGTCCATATGCCGGTGATCCGCAATAACCTGGTGATGCTGTTCTCCGGTCAGGATTTCGCCACGCTGGCGACCCCGGTCGGCCAGGAGATGTTGCGTCAGAAGGCCACGGCCAGCGTCCAGGAAGTGGCGCAGAAAGAGCTTGGCAAAGTGGTGATCGAACAGTTGCTTTTCACTAATTTCGTACTGCAGTAGGAACACGACATGGCCGTGCAGGACCTGCTGTCCCAGGATGAGATCGATGCGCTGTTGCATGGCGTCGACGATGGTCTGGTACAGACCGATAACGCTGCCGAACCCGGCACCGTCAAAAGCTACGACCTGACCAGCCAGGATCGCATCGTCCGCGGACGCATGCCGACCCTGGAAATGATCAACGAGCGTTTCGCCCGCTACACCCGCATCAGCATGTTCAACATGCTGCGCCGCTCGGCGGACGTTGCCGTCGGTGGTGTGCAGGTGATGAAGTTCGGCGAATACGTGCACTCGCTGTACGTGCCGACCAGTCTCAACCTGGTCAAGATCAAGCCGCTGCGCGGCACTGCGCTGTTCATCCTTGACGCCAAACTGGTGTTCAAACTGGTGGACAACTTCTTCGGCGGCGATGGCCGTCACGCGAAGATCGAAGGGCGTGAATTCACTCCCACCGAGCTGCGAGTGGTGCGCATGGTGCTGGAACAGGCCTTCGTCGATTTGAAGGAAGCCTGGCAGGCGATCATGGAAGTGAACTTCGAGTACATCAACTCGGAAGTGAACCCGGCCATGGCCAACATCGTCGGCCCGAGCGAAGCGGTTGTGGTGTCGACGTTCCACATCGAACTCGATGGTGGTGGCGGCGACCTGCACGTGACCATGCCGTACTCGATGATCGAGCCGGTGCGCGAAATGCTCGACGCCGGCTTCCAGTCGGACCTCGACGATCAGGACGAGCGCTGGATCAACGCCTTGCGCCAGGACGTGCTGGACGTCGATGTACCGATCGGTGCCACCGTTGCCCGCCGCCAGCTGCGCCTGCGCGACATCCTGCACATGCAGCCGGGGGATGTGATCCCGGTCGAGATGCCGGAAGAAATGATCATGCGCGCCAATGGCGTGCCGGCCTTCAAGGTCAAGATGGGCTCGCACAAAGGCAACCTCGCGTTGCAGGTGATCGAGCCGATCGAGCGCCGTTGACCGGCGCTCCAACCCCCTTTTAATTGACTGCTCTTGATTGAGCAGGTGCCCGCCGAGGACAAATGATGAACGACGATATGAACGCCCAGGACGACCAGGCACTGGCTGATGAATGGGCTGCGGCCCTGGAAGAAACCGGTGATGCCGGGCAGGACGATATCGATGCCTTGTTGGCCGCCGATGCCACCGGTTTGTCGCCCAACCGTCTGCCAATGGAAGAGTTCGGCAGCGTGCCGAAGAGCAACGATCCGGTGACGCTGGACGGTCCGAACCTGGACGTGATCCTTGATATTCCGGTGTCGATTTCCATGGAAGTCGGCAGCACCGATATCAACATCCGCAACCTGCTGCAACTCAACCAGGGTTCGGTAATCGAGCTCGATCGTCTGGCCGGTGAGCCACTGGATGTGCTGGTCAACGGCACGCTCATCGCCCACGGTGAAGTGGTGGTGGTCAACGAAAAGTTCGGCATTCGCCTGACTGACGTGATCAGCCCAAGCGAACGCATCAAGAAGCTGCGCTGAGTGAAAAGGGTTCTGGGGTTTGTGCTGGCGTTGCCGTTCAGTGTTCTGGCTGCCGAGCCGGTAGCGACCGCTACTGCGGCTGCCGTGCCGGCGGTCAGCAGCGGTGTGGCCGGGCAATTGACGCAATTGGTGTTCGGCTTGCTGCTGGTGCTGGGGTTGATCTTCTTCCTCGCCTGGTTGCTGCGCCGGGTCCAGCAGGCCGGGCCGGCCGGCAAGGGGCAGGTGATCGAGCTGATCGGTTCCCGCGCGCTAGGTCCTCGTGACCGTTTGATGCTGGTGCAGGTCGGCAACGAACAGATCCTGCTCGGCCTGAGCCCTGGCACCATCACCGCGTTGCATGTACTCAAGGAGCCGGTGCAAGTGCCGGACAATGCCGAGAAAGCCACGCCGGAATTTGCCAAACATCTGCTGAAGATGCTTGGCAAGGATCAGAAGGATAAGAAGTAATGGCTGCGTTACGCATCATCTTGACGCTGGCCCTGATGCTGGCCGCGCCGCTGGCGTTCGCCGCCGATCCATTGTCGATCCCGGCGATCACCCTGGGCACTAACGCCGAAGGTGCTCAGGAATACTCGGTCAGCCTGCAAATCCTGCTGATCATGACCGCGCTGAGTTTCATCCCGGCGTTCGTCATGCTGATGACCAGTTTCACCCGGATCATCATCGTGTTCTCGATCCTGCGTCAGGCCCTGGGCTTGCAGCAGACACCGTCGAACCAGATCCTCACCGGCATGGCGCTGTTCCTCACCATGTTCATCATGGCGCCGGTGTTCGATCGCGTGAATCAGGATGCCTTGCAGCCGTATCTGGCGGAGAAGCTCACCGCTCAGGATGCCGTGACCAAGGCGCAGGTGCCGATCAAGGATTTCATGCTGGCCCAGACTCGCAGCAGCGATCTGGAGCTGTTCATGCGCTTGTCCAAGCGCACCGACATTGCTTCGCCTGATCAGGCGCCGCTGACGATTCTGGTTCCGGCGTTTGTCACCTCGGAGCTTAAAACTGCGTTCCAGATCGGCTTCATGATCTTCATTCCGTTCCTGATCATCGACCTGGTCGTGGCCAGTGTGCTGATGGCGATGGGTATGATGATGCTCTCGCCACTGATTATTTCCCTGCCGTTCAAGATCATGCTGTTCGTGCTGGTGGATGGCTGGGCGTTGATCATTGGCACGTTGGCCAGCAGCTTCGGCGGCGTTTCACCATGACGCCGGAAGTTGCCGTAGACATCTTTCGCGAAGCGCTGTGGCTGACCACCATGATGGTTGCCGTGCTGGTGATCCCGAGCTTGTTGGTGGGGCTGTTGGTGGCGATGTTCCAGGCGGCCACCCAGATCAACGAACAGACCCTGAGCTTCCTGCCGCGCCTGCTGGTGATGCTGGTGACGCTGATCGTTGGCGGCCCGTGGATGGTGCAGAGCTTTATGGAATACATCCTGCAGCTGTACGGCAGTATTCCTCAGGTCATCGGCTAAACCATGTCGCTGCTGCAGCTGACCGATACCCAGATCAGTACCTGGGTAGCAACGTTCATGTTGCCGCTGTTTCGCATCGGTTCGTTGCTGATGGTCATGCCGATTTTCGGTACGAGCCTGGTGCCTCAGCGCGTGCGTCTGTACTTCGCCCTGGCGATAACCGTCGTGATCGCTCCCGGCCTGCCGCCGATGCCGCCGGTCAACGCACTCGACCTGAGTGCACTGCTGCTGATTGCCGAACAAATCATTATCGGCGCGGTGTTGGGTTTCTCCTTGCAGCTGTTCTTCCAGGCTTTCGTGGTCGCCGGGCAAATTGTCGCGATCCAGATGGGCATGGGCTTCGCCTCGATGGTCGACCCTACAAACGGAGTATCGGTGGCGGTGATCGGGCAGTTTTTCACCATGCTGGTGACGCTGCTGTTCCTGTCGATGAACGGCCATCTGGTGGTGTTCGAAGTCCTCACCGAGAGCTTCACCACGCTGCCGGTCGGTGGCGGGTTGATGGTCCATCATTTTTGGGAGCTGGCCGGGAAGCTGGGTTGGGTGCTTGGCGCGGCGCTGTTGCTGGTGCTGCCGGCGATCACCGCGTTGCTGGTGGTCAACATTGCGTTTGGCGTGATGACCCGGGCGGCGCCGCAGTTGAACATTTTCTCGATTGGCTTCCCGCTGACCCTGGTGCTCGGGCTGTTCATCGTCTGGGTCGGTCTGGCGGACATTCTCAATCAGTACCAACCGCTGGCCTCCGAGGCTTTGCAGTTGTTGCGCGAACTGGCACGGGCGCGCTGAGTCATGGCTGAGAGCGAAAGCGGTCAGGACAAAACAGAAGACCCCACGGAGAAACGTAAAAAGGACTCCCGTGAGAAGGGCGAGATTGCGCGCTCCAAGGAGCTCAATACCTTGGCGGTCATGCTCGCTGGCGCCGGTGCGTTGCTGATTTTCGGTGGTGCATTGGCGCAGGACATGATGGAGCTGATGCGGATGAACTTCACGCTGTCGCGGGAAGTGATTCTGGATCAGCGCAACATGGGCACCTTCTTGCTGCACTCGGGACAGATTGCCCTGTTGGCGATTCAACCGGTGATGATCACTTTGCTGTTGGCTGCGTTGATCGGCCCGATCTCCCTCGGTGGCTGGTTGTTCGCCGCCGGCTCGATGGCGCCGAAGTTCAGTCGCATGAACCCCGGCGCGGGCCTGAAGCGGATGTTCTCGGCCAAGGCTTTGGTTGAGCTGCTCAAGGCCCTGGCGAAGTTTTTCATTGTCTTGTTCGTGGCGTTGGCGGTCCTGTCGTCGGACATCGATGACCTGATGCGCATCGCTCACGAACCGTTGGACATGGCGATCATTCACAGCTTGCAAGTGGTTGGTTGGAGTACCTTGTGGATGGCTTGCGGGCTGATCATCATCGCCGTGGTCGACGTGCCGGTGCAGCTCTGGGAAAGCCACAAGAAGCTGCAGATGACCAAGCAGGAAGTGCGCGATGAGCACAAGGATCAGGAAGGGCGGCCGGAGGTCAAGCAGCGTATTCGCCAGTTGCAACGCGAGATGTCGCAGCGGCGGATGATGGCCGCGATCCCCGAGGCTGACGTGGTCATCACCAACCCGACTCACTACGCCGTGGCCCTCAAGTACGATCCAGACAAAGGCAATGCACCGGTGCTATTGGCCAAGGGTAGCGACTTCCTCGCCCTGAAGATCCGCGAAATCGCCGTGGCCAACAATGTGCTGCTGCTCGAATCGCCGGCGCTGGCGCGTTCGATCTATTACTCCACGGAGCTGGAGCAGGAAATTCCCGGCGGGCTCTATCTGGCGGTTGCCCAGGTACTGGCCTACGTCTACCAGATCCGCCAGTACCGCGCCGGCAAGGGCAAGCGCCCGGATCCGCTCCAGGACGATCTGCCGATTCCACCGGACTTGCGCCGCGATTCTTGATGGATCAAGGATCGCAGCCTTCGGCGGCGCCCACAGGCGCGTAGGAGCTGCCGAAGGCTGCGATCTTTTGATCTGCTGGCAACCTTCCGCCTATCCGAAAAAACCTCTACCTGTTAGTTCTGACAGTAGACAGTCTCCCTCTCAAGCGATGTCATGAGTCCGGGAATTCTCCCGCTCAATGTCCGTGTTATAGCCGCTCTCAGTGAGAGGTGCGAGCAGCACGGGCGTTCATGCAAGGCTCAGAGGGAATCGTTATGGAAGAGCGTGAATATAAAAAGCTCCACGGTATGGAGTTGGAGTTTGTCTCGGGCATCGTTCAGGAAAATCTGCGTGAACGGGCGATCGGTTACTCGGTCACGTTTAAGGCATCCCTGGATTTTCTGGACTTTAAACATATGGCGAATTCATACATCACGGGTTATCTGGATAGCCCGATCAATGCTATTCGGCCTGAGTTGGATGGCTTTGCCTACCATTATATTTACAACTACTTTTTCGATGCGGCGGGCAAAATTGACAATAATGCAGCATTGGTCAAAGTCTTCAGCTCCCCCGATTACTACATGGATCAGTGGTCAAGCGGTGGGTTGGAGCGGCGCTATGGCAAGCCCGAATTCAACATTATCGACGGGCATTTGCAGATTACCGCTCGGATGGATTTTCGCTGGGAAGGCGATAACCGTCAGATCGTTATCGGTGATCTGCCGATCATCCGCTTTCAGTGGGCGCTCAATCTTCTTGAATGGCATTTGATTTCCCCAGAAGTAGCGGCGCCTTCTACAAAGGTAGTATTCGGGTATGCACAAGAGGATTTTGTTGAGGTGGAAGGCCTTCAGATGTTGCGAGGAACGCTTTATCTGGTCGGCAAAAAACTTGAGTTTGGCGAAATTCGCAAAGAGCAAATTCTGATCGCAGGTTGATTTTCCTCAGTCCCATTGCGTGTGAAGCAGCTGCCGAGCCGGCGAGGCTGCGTTCGACTGCGCAGCAGTCGTAAACCTTTGCGAGGACTGCGTCCTCGAACGCAGCCTCGCGGGCTCGGCAGCTGCTACCGGGCTCAACAAATCTCTCTATTCCCCTCCTTGGCAAAAGTTGGAAGGCTTCTTGCAATAGCCGCCCTGCGCCTGCTTCAGGCGTCAAAAGTTTGCTTTAAAGGAACGGGGAAAACCGGTGGATCGCTCTCAGTTAATCAACACTGCACGCACAAACGTTGCCGACCTCAGTCGGGGCAATCTGGGTGTGCCGCTGTTGCTGCTGGTCATGCTGGCCATGATGATGCTGCCGGTACCGCCGTTCCTGCTGGACGTGTTCTTCACGTTCAACATTGCCTTGTCCATTGTCGTGTTGCTGGTCTGCGTGTACGCCTTGCGGCCGCTGGATTTTGCGGTGTTCCCGACCATTCTGCTGGTGGCGACGTTGTTGCGATTGGCGCTGAACGTGGCCTCGACGCGGGTGGTGATGCTCCACGGTCAGGATGGCCATGCCGCCGCCGGTAAGGTGATCCAGGCCTTCGGTGAAGTGGTGATCGGCGGTAACTACGTGGTTGGTATCGTGGTCTTCGCGATTTTGATGATCATCAACTTCGTCGTAGTGACCAAGGGTGCCGGGCGGATTTCCGAGGTCAGCGCGCGTTTTACCCTTGATGCGATGCCCGGCAAACAGATGGCCATCGATGCCGACTTGAACGCCGGCCTGATCGATCAGAACCAGGCGAAACTGCGCCGGATGGAAGTGGCCCAGGAGGCCGAGTTCTACGGTTCCATGGACGGTGCCAGCAAGTTCGTGCGCGGTGACGCCATCGCCGGCCTGCTGATTCTGTTCATCAACCTGATCGGCGGCATGGCAGTCGGTATCTTCCAGCACGGCATGACCTTTGGCGATGCTGGTCGGGTGTACGCCTTGTTGACCATCGGTGACGGTTTGGTGGCGCAATTGCCATCACTGCTGTTGTCGACCGCTGCTGCGATCATGGTGACCCGAGCTTCCGGCTCGGAAGACATGGGCAAGCAGATCAATCGTCAGATGTTCGCCTCGCCGAAAGCCCTGGCCGTGGCCGCTGGCTTGATGGCGGTGATGGGCCTGGTGCCGGGCATGCCGCATTTTTCCTTTTTGAGCATGGCAGCCCTGGCGGCCGGCGGCGCTTACCTGTTCTGGAAGAAGCAGAACACGGTCAAGGTTCAGGCCCTGCAAGAGGTCAAGCGTCAGCAGGAACTGCTGCCATCGCCGGCCCGCGCCCAGGAAACCAAGGAGCTTGGCTGGGATGACGTGACGCCGATCGACATGATCGGCCTGGAAGTCGGCTATCGCCTGATTCCGCTGGTGGACCGTAACCAGGGTGGTCAGTTGCTGGCACGGATCAAGGGTGTGCGTAAAAAGCTCTCCCAGGACCTGGGCTTCTTGATGCCGACTGTGCATATCCGTGACAACCTCGACCTGGCGCCAAGCGCCTACCGCCTGACCCTGATGGGCGTGATCCTGGCGGAGGCCGAGATTTACCCGGACCGCGAACTGGCCATCAACCCGGGGCAGGTCTACGGCACGCTCAACGGCATTACCGCCAAAGATCCGGCTTTTGGTCTGGAGGCGGTCTGGATCGAAATCAGCCAGCGTGCCCAGGCGCAATCCCTCGGCTACACCGTGGTCGACGCCAGTACCGTAGTGGCAACGCATTTGAACCAGATTTTGTACAAGCACTCCAGCGAGCTGATTGGCCACGAAGAAGTCCAGCAACTCATGCAATTGCTGGCCAAAAGCTCACCCAAACTGGCTGAAGAGCTGGTGCCGGGAGTGGTTTCGCTGTCGCAGCTGCTCAAAGTCTTGCAGGCATTGCTGGCCGAACAGGTGCCGGTACGGGACATTCGCAGCATCGCCGAAGCCATCGCGAACAACGCCGCCAAGAGTCAAGATACTGCCGCTTTGGTGGCTGCGGTGCGCGTCGGCGTATCCCGCGCAATCGTGCAAAGCATTGTAGGCACTGAGTCGGAGCTGCCTGTGATCACCTTGGAGCCAAGGTTGGAACAAATATTGCTCAATAGTCTTCAGAAGGCAGGACAAGGCTCGGAAGAGGGCGTTCTGCTGGAGCCAAGCATGGCAGAGAAGCTGCAACGCTCGTTGATCGAAGCGGCGCAGCGTCAGGAAATGCAAGGTCAACCGGTGATTCTGCTGGTGGCCGGTCCGGTTCGCGCGATGCTCTCGCGATTCGGCCGACTGGCAGTCCCGGGTTTGCATGTGTTGGCTTATCAGGAAATCCCTGACAACAAGCAAGTGACCATTGTTGCGACAGTAGGGCCCAACGGCTGAGGTAGTGGTTTATGCAAGTTAAGCGTTTTTTCGCCGCCGATATGCGTCAGGCCATGAAACTGGTTCGTGATGAGCTGGGCGCTGATGCCGCCATCATTGGCAATCGCCGGATCGCCGGTGGTGTCGAGCTGACGGCTGCCCTGGATTACAAATTGTCGGCGCTGGCCCCGCGTGTTCCGAACATGGAACTCGAGGACGAGCTGCGCAAGACCCAGTCGCGGATCGTCACCGCCCAGGCCGAACTGAGCCTGCGTGGCGATGGCGAGAGCGATAAGAGCACCAATCGTCAGTTGTTCGCCGGCCTGCCGTTGACCGCCGCCGAGCCGCTGATCGAGCCGACGCTGGCCGAGCCTCGGCGCCCGGCACCTGCGCCTGCCGCGGCGACCGGCGTCGACCCGCGTGCGTTCGACTCGATGCGTTTCGAGCTCAACAGCCTGCGTGAACTGATGGAAGTGCAACTTGGCTCGCTGGCCTGGAATCAGCTGCAAGGCAGTCGTCCGGCCCAGGCCAACCTCTGGCGTCGCTTGCAACGCATCGGCCTGTCCGGCCCGTTGTCGCGCGATCTGCTGGCGCTGATTACCGACATCGAAGAACCCCGTCAGGCCTGGCGCATGTTGCTCGCGCATCTGGCGCGGATGATCACCACCCCGGAAGTCGAGCCACTGGAAGAGGGCGGCGTGATTGCCATGGTCGGCCCGGCTGGCATGGGCAAGACCACCACGCTGGCCAAGCTGGCGGCTCGTTACGTGCTCAAGTACGGCGCGCAGAACATCGCGCTGGTGAGCATGGACAGCTATCGCATCGGCGCTCAGGAGCAGCTCAAGACCCTCGGCCGGATCCTCAACGTGTCGGTCACCCACGTCGATCCGGGCCAATCCTTGGTGCAGGCACTGGAGCCTTTGCTGCGCAAACGCGTGGTGCTGATCGATACCGCCGGCTTGCAGGCCAGCGATCCGGCACTGCGTATGCAGCTCGAAAGCCTGGCCGGACGCGGCATCAAATCAAAAAATTATCTGGTCTTGGCAACCACCAGCCAGAAACAGGTTCTAACTGCCGCTTATCACAGTTACAAACGTTGCGGCCTTGCCGGCTGCATCCTGACTAAACTGGATGAAACGGCAAGCTTGGGCGAGGTGTTGAGCCTGGCCATTAGTCATGAATTGCCGGTGGCTTACCTGACCGATGGCCCGCGGATTCCGGATGATTTGCATCTGCCGCGTCGTCATCAGTTGGTCAGCCGTGCCGTTAGCGTGCAAATGCAGGAAGAACCCAGCGAAGAAGCCATGGCTGATATGTTCGCTGACCTTTACCACAGTCCGACCAAGCGGGTTGGCTGAGGTATTTAATGAACGGTTTTTGTACCTACATCGATGGTCTGCCATGCATTGTTCAGTTGGTGAACGCGCAGCCAGTAATGTGGCCTCCGTCTAAGTAAGACAAGGTAAAGAAAATAACATGGGCAGCATGCATCCCGTACAGGTGATCGCGGTGACCGGCGGCAAAGGTGGCGTCGGGAAGACTAACGTGTCAGTGAACTTGTCCCTGGCTCTAGCTGAGCTCGGCCGGCGCGTCATGCTGCTGGATGCCGATCTGGGGCTGGCGAACGTTGACGTCCTGCTGGGGCTGACACCCAAACGTACCCTGGCCGACGTGATCGAAGGCCGCTGTGAGCTGCGCGATGTGCTGTTGCAAGGGCCCGGCGGTATTCGCATCGTCCCGGCCGCATCCGGCACCCAGAGCATGGTTCATCTGAGCCCGGCCCAGCATGCCGGCCTGATCCAGGCCTTCAGCGATATCGGCGACAACCTCGACGTATTGGTGATCGACACCGCTGCGGGCATTGGTGACTCGGTGGTCAGTTTCGTCCGCGCAGCGCAAGAAGTCTTGCTGGTGGTGTGCGACGAGCCGACCTCGATCACCGACGCCTACGCGCTGATCAAACTGCTGAACCGCGACTACGGCATGAACCGTTTCCGTGTCTTGGCCAACATGGCGCAGAGCCCGCAGGAAGGCCGCAACCTGTTCGCCAAGTTGACCAAGGTCACGGATCGTTTCCTCGACGTCGCCTTGCAATATGTCGGTGCGGTGCCTTACGACGAAAGCGTGCGCAAGGCCGTGCAGAAGCAGCGTGCCGTCTACGAAGCCTTTCCGCGTTCCAAGTGCGCCCTGGCGTTCAAGGCCATTGCGCAGAAGGTCGATACCTGGCCACTGCCGGCCAACCCACGCGGGCACCTGGAGTTTTTCGTCGAGCGCCTCGTGCAACAAGCGGCAGGACCCGTCCTATGACAGCCAGTGGCTACAACCTCTACAAGAAGTCGGCACGTGACGCGCAGTACGAGCTGATCGAGCGTTACGCGCCACTGGTCAAACGCATTGCCTACCACTTGCTGGCGCGTTTGCCGGCCAGTGTCCAGGTCGAAGACCTGATCCAGGCCGGGATGATCGGCCTGCTTGAAGTATCAACCAAATATGACGCCAGCAAAGGCGCGAGTTTCGAGACGTACGCGGGCATACGAATCCGCGGCGCGATGCTCGATGAAGTGCGCAAGGGGGACTGGGCACCACGTTCGGTTCACCGCAATACCCGCATGGTCAGCGACGCGATTCGCTCGATTGAAGCTAAAACCGGCCGTGACGCTAAAGATCATGAGGTTGCGGCCGAACTCCAATTGAGTCTCGACGATTATTACGGGATTTTGAACGACACCCTCGGCAGCCGGTTATTCAGTTTCGACGATCTGTTACAGGACGGCGAACACGAAGGGCTGCATGAGGATGGCGCCAGTGCTCATCTCGAGCCGTCACGCGATCTGGAAGATGAACGCTTCCAGGCGGCGCTGGCGGACGCGATTGCCAATTTGCCGGAGCGTGAGCGACTGGTGTTGGCGCTGTACTACGACGAAGAGTTGAATCTCAAGGAAATCGGTGAGGTCCTGGGGGTCAGCGAATCGCGGGTCAGCCAGTTACACAGCCAGTGCGCGGCCCGTTTGCGGGGGCGTTTGGGGGAGTGGCGAGCGCGCTGAAGGCAGTGTGGGGACACTGCGAATGGAGCTGGTGTGGTGTTGAACTGCGCCGGTCTCGATCTGTTGTGCTCCAGACAGTCATTGAGTGCTTTGCCGGATTGATTGAAATGGCGCGTCCAGGTGCTGGGCGCGTTTAAGACTGCTTGGAGGTCGAATTGGACAAGAACATGAAAATCCTCATCGTTGATGACTTCTCAACGATGCGGCGGATCATAAAAAACCTGTTGCGTGACCTTGGGTTCACCAACACGGTCGAGGCTGACGATGGCACCACTGCCATTCCGGTTCTCAACAGTGGGAGCATCGACTTTCTGGTAACGGACTGGAACATGCCTGGCATGACCGGTATCGATCTGCTGCGTCACGTGCGCGCCGATGAAAAGCTCAAGCACCTGCCGGTGCTGATGGTGACCGCTGAAGCCAAGCGCGAGCAAATCATCGAAGCGGCCCAGGCCGGTGTAAATGGCTATGTGGTCAAACCCTTCACGGCCCAGGCGTTGAAAGAAAAAATCGAGAAGATTTTCGAACGCATCGGTTGATGGACTGCGCCACGGGGGAGCTATGGAGCATAAAGAATCTTCAATGGGCGATTTTGAATCGACCCTGAAAAAACACGCGGTCGAACTGGTCGAGAGCCTTGAAAAAGGCAGGTTTGGCGATGCGGTGCAATTGATCCATGAGCTCAATCAGACCCGTGACCGCGGCCTGTATCAGGAGGTAGGCAAGCTCACCCGCGAGCTGCATAGCGCGATCGTCAATTTCCAGATTGACCCGCACATGCCGCAAGCCGAGGAAGTGTCTCAGATCACGGATGCCACCGAGCGCTTGGGGTATGTGGTCAAGCTGACCGAGGCCGCGGCGAACCGCACCATGGACCTGGTGGAAAACGCCACGCCGCTGATCAACAGCCTGAGCGACGAAGCTCAGGCGCTGAGCACGGATTGGGGACGGTTCATGCGTCGCGAAGTCGGGGCTGAAGAGTTCCGCGAACTGGCCCGGCGCGTCGACGGTTTCCTGACACGCAGCAGCGAAGATAACCGCGTCGTGTCGAGCAACCTCAACGACATTCTCCTGGCCCAGGATTACCAGGACCTCACCGGTCAGGTGATCAAGCGCGTGACCCAGTTGGTCACCGAAGTTGAAAGCAATCTGCTCAAGCTCGTGCTCATGGCCAGTCAGGTCGACCGCTTTGCGGGTATCGAACATGACCGTGATGCGATGCTGGCTGAAAAAGATCCGCAAAAACATCTCTCTCAGGGTGAAGGTCCGCAGATTCATGCCGATAAAAGAGAAGACGTTGTGTCCGGTCAGGACGATGTGGACGATTTGTTATCCAGCCTAGGATTTTAGAGTTTTAGCATTTTAGGTTTTTTAGGTTTTTAGACCTCAGGAGCACCCCCTTAATGAGCTTCGGCGCCGATGAAGAGATCCTTCAGGATTTCCTGGTTGAGGCCGGCGAGATTCTAGAGCAACTGTCCGAACAGCTGGTCGAGCTTGAAAGCCGACCGGATGATGCGGATTTGCTCAATGCAATTTTTCGCGGTTTTCACACTGTAAAAGGGGGCGCCGGCTTCCTCCAGCTCAACGAACTGGTGGAGTGCTGTCACATCGCCGAGAACGTGTTCGACATCCTGCGCAAGGGTGAACGACGCGTCGACTCGGAGCTGATGGACGTGGTTCTCGAAGCACTGGACGCGGTGAACAGCATGTTCAGCGAAGTCCGCGAACGCAGCCCGATCACGGCTGCCACTCCAGAATTGCTTGCAGCGTTGGCCCGTCTGGCCGAGCCGCAAACCGCCGATGAGTCGGCACCGGTCGCCGAGGTGGTGGAAGAACCTGCCGCTGAAGAATCGGGCGACATCACGGATAACGAATTTGAACAACTGCTGGACTCGCTGAACGCCGTCAAGGCTCAAGCCGAGGCTCCAGCGGCTGCGCCAGTGCCGACCAGCGATGCCTCGGCCAGCGATGAAATCACCGATGCCGAGTTCGAGTCGTTGCTCGATCAACTGCACGGCAAAGGCCAGTTCGCCGTCGATGCAGTAGTCGCGGCGCCCGCCGCACCGGCTGCCCCGAAAGCGGCAGGCGACAGCTCCGATATTACCGACGACGAGTTCGAAGCACTGCTCGACCAGTTGCACGGTAAAGGCAACTTTGCCGTCGATGCATTGGAGTCGGCGATTGCCGCCGTACCAGCTCCGGCTGCGCCAACCGCTAAAGCGGCCGGCGGCGATCTGATCTCGGATCATGAGTTCGAATCGCTGCTCGACGAATTGCATGGCAAAGGCAAGTTCACCGAGGTCGGCACCGGCGCAGTGGTTTCTGCTCCTGTCGCCAAGGCGCCAGCACCAGCTGCGAAACCTGTGGCCAAAGCCCCCGAGCCAAAAGCCGAAGCGCCGAAACCGGCCGCCGCTGCTGCACCGGCCCCGGCCCGTGCCCCGTCTGCGCCACCACCAGAAAAACCGGCCAGCGAAGCCGAGACCACCGTGCGGGTCGATACCGCGCGTCTCGACGAAATCATGAACATGGTCGGCGAGTTGGTACTGGTGCGTAACCGCCTGGTCCGTCTGGGCCTCAACAGCGGCGACGAAGCGATGTCCAAGGCCGTGTCGAACCTCGACGTGGTCACGGCCGACCTGCAGACCGCGGTCATGAAGACCCGTATGCAGCCGATCAAGAAAGTCTTCGGGCGCTTCCCGCGTCTGGTTCGCGACCTGGCTCGCCAGCTCAAGAAAGAGATCAACCTGGAGCTGGTCGGCGAAGAAACCGACCTCGACAAGAACCTTGTCGAGGCCCTGGCCGACCCGCTGGTCCACTTGGTGCGCAACTCGGTCGACCACGGGATTGAAGAACCGGCTGAGCGCGAAGCGATGGGCAAGCCTCGCAGCGGCAAGGTGATCCTGTCCGCGGAACAGGAAGGTGATCACATCCTGCTGTCCATCTCCGATGATGGCAAAGGTATGGACGCCGATGTTCTGCGCGGTATTGCCGTGAAGAAAGGCCTGATGGACAAGGATGCGGCGGACCGTCTCAGCGAGTCGGATTGCTTCAACCTGATCTTCGCTCCGGGCTTCTCGACCAAGACCGAGATTTCCGACGTCTCCGGGCGCGGCGTGGGCATGGACGTGGTGAAAACCAAGATTGCCCAGCTCAACGGCACCATCAATATCTACTCGACCAAGGGCAAGGGCTCGAAGATCGTCATCAAGGTCCCGTTGACCCTGGCGATCATGCCGACGCTGATGGTCATGCTCGGCAACCAGGCGTTCGCGTTCCCGCTGGTGAACGTCAACGAGATCTTCCACCTCGACCTGTCGCGGACCAACGTGGTGGACGGCCAGGAAGTGGTGATCGTGCGGGACAAGGCGCTGCCTCTGTTCTACCTCAAGCGCTGGCTGGTCAGCTCCGCTGCTCACGAAGAGCAGCGCGAAGGCCATGTGGTGATTCTTTCGGTGGGCACTCAGCGGATCGGCTTCGTCGTCGATCAACTGGTGGGCCAGGAAGAAGTGGTCATCAAGCCATTGGGCAAAATGCTCCAGGGAACCCCGGGCATGTCCGGCGCCACCATCACCGGTGACGGCCGCATTGCGCTGATTCTCGATGTTCCGAGCATGCTCAAGCGTTACGCCGCACGGCGTATTTGATTCTGGGGGAGCGGGGCGACTGAGCCTCGCCCCGTCTAACGGAGTGTTTATGGCAGTCAAAGTCCTGGTGGTGGACGATTCGGGGTTTTTCCGCCGCCGCGTCTCGGAAATTCTTTCAGCGGATTCGAATATCCAGGTCGTCGGTACGGCGACCAACGGCAAAGAGGCGATCGATCAGGCACTGGCTCTCAAGCCAGACGTGATCACCATGGACTACGAGATGCCGATGATGGATGGCATCACCGCAGTGCGGCACATCATGCAGCGCTGCCCAACCCCGGTGTTGATGTTCTCCTCGCTGACTCACGAAGGCGCGCGGGTCACCCTCGATGCGCTGGACGCCGGCGCGGTGGATTTCCTGCCGAAGAATTTCGAAGACATCTCCCGTAACCCGGAGAAGGTCAAGCAACTGCTGTGCGAGAAGATTCTCAGCATCTCGCGCAGTAACCGTCGCGCCAGCACTTACAGCGCCCCGGCCCCAGTGGCTGCGCCAGCCCCGACGCCTGCGCCTTCGAGCGTCAGCAACTACGGCAGCAGCGCGCCTGCGCGTCCGGCACCTGCACCGATTCCGGCTCGCACCCATGCAGCGACTCCATCGTCGCCTGCGCCGAAACGCAAAGCCTACAAACTGGTCGCCATCGGTACCTCCACCGGTGGCCCGGTTGCCCTGCAACGGGTGCTGACGCAGTTGCCGGCCAGCTTCCCGGCACCGATCGTGTTGATCCAGCACATGCCAGCAGCCTTCACCAAGGCTTTCGCCGAGCGTCTGGACAAACTGTGCCGCATCAGTGTCAAGGAAGCCGAGGATGGCGACATCCTGCGTCCGGGCCTGGCGCTGCTGGCTCCGGGTGGCAAGCAAATGATGATCGACGGCCGTGGCGCGGTGAAAATCCTGCCGGGCGACGAGCGTCTGAACTACAAACCGTGTGTGGACATCACCTTCGGCTCCGCGGCCAAATCCTACGGCGACAAAGTTCTGGCGGTGGTATTGACCGGCATGGGCGCCGACGGTCGCGAAGGCGCGCGTCTGCTCAAGCAGGGCGGCAGTGCGATCTGGGCCCAGGATGAAGCCAGCTGCGTGATCTACGGCATGCCGATGGCCATCGTCAAAGCCGACCTGGCAGATGCGATCTACGGTCTGGAAGATATTGGCAAACACCTGGTCGAGGCGTGTATCTGATGGATGTTTTAAGCCTGATCGGGATCATCATGGCGTTCGTCGCCATTATTGGCGGTAACTACCTTGAGGGCGGTCACCTCGGCGCGCTGGCCAACGGCCCGGCGGCGTTGATCGTACTCGGTGGGACCATCGGTGCTTCGCTGCTGCAATCGCCGATAAGCGCCTTCAAGCGCGCCATGCAGATTCTTACCTGGATCCTGTTTCCTCCCAGGGTGGACCTGGCCGGCGGCATCGATCGCGTAGTGAATTGGAGCCTGACCGCCCGCAAGGAAGGTTTGCTCGGTCTGGAAGGGGTGGCCGACGCCGAACCCGACAGCTACTCACGCAAAGGTCTGCAACTGCTGGTGGACGGCGCCGAACCGGAAGCGATTCGCAGCATTCTGGAAGTGGATTTCTACACCCAGGAAAGCCGCGACATCGAAGCCGCCAAAGTCTTTGAAAGCATGGGTGGCTACGCGCCGACCATCGGCATCATCGGTGCGGTGATGGGCCTGATCCATGTCATGGGCAACCTGGCCGATCCGTCGCAACTGGGCAGCGGCATTGCCGTCGCCTTTGTCGCCACCATCTATGGCGTGGCCAGTGCCAACCTGATCTTGCTGCCGATTGCCGCCAAGCTCAAATCCATCGCGTTGCGACAGTCGCGTTATCGCGAGATGTTGCTGGAAGGGATCCTGTCGATCGCCGAAGGTGAAAACCCTCGCTCTATTGAGTTGAAGCTTCAGGGCTTCATGGATTAAGGGAATAACCTCATGGCTCGTCGTCGGCAACCTGAAGAACACGTAAACCATGAACGCTGGCTCGTTTCCTACGCCGACTTCATTACCTTGCTGTTCGCTTTCTTCGTGGTGATGTACTCGATCTCTTCGATCAACGAAGGCAAGTACAAGATCATTTCCGAGGCGTTGATCGGGGTGTTTACCGACTCCGATCGCGCCCTCAAGCCGATTCCTATTGGCGAAGAGCGACCGAAGACCGTGACCCCGGCCAAGCCGCTGGTCAAGGACAGCGAACAGATTGACGCCGGCATCGCCCAGGCTGCCAACGATCCGCTCAAAAGCATTGCCGATGACATCAGCGCGGCGTTCGGCGACTTGATCAGCTCCAACCAGATGACCGTGCGCGGCAATGAGTTATGGGTTGAGATCGAACTCAATTCCAGCCTGTTGTTCGGCAGTGGTGACGCCATGCCCAGCGACATCGCCTTCAACATCATCGACAAGGTCGCCGCGATCCTCAGGCCGTTCGACAACCCGATCCACGTCGAAGGCTTTACCGACGATCAACCGATTCGCACCGCGCAATACCCGACCAACTGGGAACTCTCCTCGGCCCGTTCGGCAAGCATCGTGCGCATGCTGGCGATGCAGGGCGTGAACCCGGGGCGCCTGGCGTCGGTGGGTTACGGTGAGTTCCAGCCGGTGGCCAACAACGCCACCGCCGAAGGCCGGGCGCGTAACCGTCGGGTGGTGCTGGTGGTGTCACGAAATCTCGATGTACGGCGCAGCCTCACCGGTACCGGAACGGCTCATGCACAACCGGATGCCGCGTTGAAGCGGGCTGGCACACAAACTGCACCTACCCCGGTCAAGTCGCCGGGACGAGAGAGTGCCGTCAATTCTCCGTCACCCGCATTAACACGTTGAGCTAATTCTCGGTCGACCTTTTCGACCGGGAGGAACAATCCGAATGAGAGTCTGGGCAGTCGCCAATCAAAAGGGTGGTGTCGGTAAAACCACTTCCTCCATCGCTTTAGCCGGTTTGCTGGCTGAGGCGGGCAAGCGCGTGGTTGTGGTCGATCTCGACCCCCATGGCTCCATGACCAGCTACTTCGGTTACGACCCCGACAGCCTGGAACACAGCAGCTACGACCTGTTTCTGCACAAGGGCAGCGTGCCGCAAGGCTTGCCCGGTCAATTGCTGATGCCCACCAGTGACGAACGCATTTCGCTGTTGCCATCGAGCACCGCGCTGGCAACCCTTGAGCGCCAGTCGCCTGGCCAGAGTGGTTTGGGCCTGGTGATCGCCAAGAGCCTGGCGCAGTTGTGGCAGGATTTCGATTACGCGGTGATCGACAGCCCGCCGTTGCTCGGCGTGCTGATGGTCAATGCCTTGGCGGCCAGCCAGCAGTTGGTGATCCCGGTGCAGACCGAACACTTGGCGGTCAAAGGCCTGGAACGCATGGTCAACACCCTGGCGATGATCAACCGTTCGCGCAAACAGGCGCTGCCGTTCAGCATCGTGCCGACCTTGTTCGACCGCCGCACCCAGGCTTCCCTCGGCACCCTTCGCGTGCTGCGCGACAAGTACCCGGAAGAAATCTGGCAAGGCTACATTCCGATCGACACTCGCTTGCGTGACGCGAGCCGGGCAGGGCTGACGCCTTCGCAATTCGACGGCAAGAGCCGTGGCGTTCTCGCTTACCGCGCACTGCTCAAGCACCTGCTGGCGCAGCAACTCGTTCCGGCGGTGGCCTGATGAACACAGTTCCTGTAGGAGCGAGGCTTGCCCGCGAAGAACGATTACGCGATTTAACTGTAGATACCGTGGTGCTGCCTTCGCGGGCAAGCCTCGCTCCTACAAGGGCGTGCGCATGAATCGGCCGGTGAAGATCACCTCGCGTCCGCAACTGGCCCTTCAGTCTTATCTGGACGCCTTGCTGCAAGACGCGACCGAAGACTTGCCGCCAGAAGTCGAGGCGCTGCCCGAGGTTGTCGAGGTTGAAGCCGCGCTGGATGAGTTCCAGGCTGCCGTGCTTGAAGAACAGGCCCGTGATGCGCAGGAACCGGCAGTGGCCGCTGCACCCATCGTTGCGCCAATGGTGATGAAAGCACCGGTGGCCGTGATCGAAGCACCGGCACCGATTCTGGCGCCCGTGTCGACGATTGCCCCGCTGCTGCAAGCGTTGGTGCCGCCGGTGGTTGAAGTTCATCTGCCGCCAAGCAACACGCCGCCACCGGTGGAAACCGACGGTCGTCCGGCATGGGCTGCCGAGCCGTTCGAATGCCTGTTGTTCGACGTCGCCGGGTTGACCCTGGCGGTGCCGCTGGTGTGCCTGGGCTCTATTTATTCCCTGGCCGGTCATGAACTGACACCGTTGTTCGGCCAGCCGGAATGGTTCCTCGGAATCCTGCCAAGCCAGGCCGGCAACCTGAAAGTTTTGGATACCGCGCGCTGGGTCATGCCGGACCGCTACCGCGATGATTTCCGCCAAGGCCTGCAATACGTTATTTCGGTTCAGGGCTACGAGTGGGGGCTGGCGGTGCATCAGGTCAGCCGCTCGTTGCGTCTGGACCCGAACGAAATCAAATGGCGCACCCACCGGGGCCAACGCCCATGGCTGGCGGGCACGGTGATTGAACACATGTGTGCCTTGCTCGACGTTTCCGCCCTGGCCGAGTTGATCGCCAGCGGCGGGGCAAAGCACATGAGCGGCAGCAAGCCGCTACACAAACCGACATAGCTGCCGACATAACAAGTATGCGATGGCATTGTTGAATGCCGCCAACAGAACACACACCGCCAGAAGCGGTTTTTCGAGGGGTCAGGGTATGAGTAATCAAGCGACGAATGCAAAAGGTTCTGAAGATCCGATCCTGCAATGGGTAACCTTCAAACTGGACAATGAAACCTACGGCATCAACGTGATGCGCGTTCAGGAAGTCCTGCGCTACACCGAAATCGCCCCGGTCCCGGGTGCTCCGAGCTACGTGCTGGGCATCATCAACCTGCGCGGTAACGTGGTTACCGTGATCGACACCCGTCAGCGCTTCGGCCTGATGAATGCCGAGATCAGCGACAACACCCGCATCGTCATTATCGAAGCCGACAAGCAAGTGGTCGGCATCATGGTCGACAGCGTGGCTGAAGTGGTTTACCTGCGTCAGTCGGAAATCGAGACCGCGCCAAACGTCGGTAACGAAGAGTCCGCCAAGTTCATTCAAGGCGTGTGCAACAAGAACAACGAACTGCTGATCCTGGTCGAACTGGACAAGATGATGAGCGAAGAAGAATGGTCGGAACTGGAGAGTATCTGATTGATTCTTGAGGTGGCTGTCATTGTCCTGTTCCTCTTCTGGGCAGGCACGCTGGCGATGTTCCTGGCGTACATTCGCGCTCAGCGGCAGATCGCCGCGCAACAGGCCGAGGGCGATGCGCTGCGCGATCAGCGCATCAAGGACCTGGCCAAACGTGTCGACGACTACCAGAACGGCAACGTGCGCATGGGTGAAGACCTGCACGAACTGCGCGCCGTCGTCGGGCCGTTGCCGGACAAACTGGCTCAGCTGGAGCAGCGTGATCCGTCGAGTCTTTCATTCGCTCAGGCAGCACGCCTGGTAGGGATGGGGGCCAGCGTCGATGAACTGACTCAGTCTTGCGGGTTGACCCAGGCTGAGGCGGAGTTGATGAGCAAGTTGCACAAGAACTGATAACAACGATTCAGTTGAGATCGCTATCGCGAGCAGGCTCGCTCCCACAAGGGATTGGGGTGGACACAGAATGTGTGAACGCCGCCACTCCCCCTGTGGGAGCGAGCCTGCTCGCGATGGCGTCTTCGAAACCTCAGTAATCATCCCCGGGCTCGGTGACGTCCTTCTCGACTATCACCGCATGCGGATCATGCCCTGCCGGAAACTTGCCCTTCAAATTCCACGCAAACGCAATGATCTCGGCAATCGTGCGATATAACTCCTCGGGAATACTCTCCCCCAATTCCATCCGCGCCAGCAGTTTCACCAGCTCGGCGTTTTCGTAGATCGGCACTTCGTAATCGCGGGCAATCTGCAGAATGGCTTCGGCCAGTTCTTCGTCACCTTTAGCCGTGAGGGTGGGGGCGTGGCTGCCGTCGTACTTGAGGGCGATGGCCTGGCGCGGTGCGGTGGATTGGTTCATGCGGTTTCGTCGACCCAGCGTTGTTCGAGGCGGGTTTGGGGGCCCTGTGGCGGTGTGCCGAGGTGGCAATCCAGATCGCCGACGTTCAGGCCGCAGGACAGCAGGCGTTCGCGCAGCCCGGCCAGATTATTTTCGATCAGGCTCGCGGTGTACGGCCGCTCGGCCCACAGCTGGCTGGAGAGGCTGCCTTTGATCAGTTGGGCCTGAATCTGCAACGGCCCTAATGGCTCCATGTCGAACGCCAGATCGACTCGCCACAATTGTTGCTTGGGTTCGCGTTCGTCGCGGCGTTCGTGCGGTTGTTCTTTTTCGGGTGCTTCTTCGCGCTGGAATTTGACCTGCAACGGCACGATGTCCTGCAGGTTGCGCATGGGGATTTCCAGCTGCCAGGTGTTGAGCAGGCGCCCATCGTCGGTGAGGCCGGTCTGTTCCAGGCTCGACAGTTGATGGCTTTGCAGGCGTGAAACGGCCGCCGCGGCCAAACGCAGCAAGTGCTCCAGATCGTTTTCACCGTCCTGACTTTGCAGCAGACGTTCCGGGAGCGGGAAACTGGTCGGCAACGGTTTGGCGCTGACTTGCCCAAGCATTCCCAAGGCGCTGCGCACGAAACTCGGCAGCGCTTGCGCCAGTGTATTGGCGGCAATGATCGCAGTGAGATTGGTGTTGGCCGGCAGGCCCGGCGTCAGTTGTGCGATCAACTTGAGCAGGTCGCCCTTCATGTCTGGCGTCAGCGTCGGGTTTTGACCGACGAGGAGTTTTGCTTCGAGGAACAGGCCGCTGTTGGCCAGCGCCTGGGCCAGGCCTTTTGGCGTACTCAGTTGCTGAATGTCTGGCAGGCCGGCGAGCAGTTTGTCCACTGCGACGCGCAGGTCGCTGGAGGTCTGATCCGACGGCGGCAGGTTTTGCAGGACTTTGATCAAACCGTCCAGAGAACCCTGGCGACTTTGCTGGCTGACCAATTGTTGCGTCACCGCCAACTGTTCCTGGCGGCTGCTCAACGGGACGAATTTCAGGGTCTGGGTGTCTTGCACCAAGGCGCTCAGCAAGGTGCCGATGCGCAGTGGCGTCGGGCTGTCGATGCTCAACGTATTGCCGCTCAGCGCGGTGTTGAGCAGGCTTACCATCGAGCGATATACCGTCGGCTGGCCCGGCACCTGTGGCATCACCTGAGCGGTCAGTACTTTACCTTGCAGCAACGTCCCGACCGGCAGTTGCGCCGTGTCGATGCGGGTGAGGGTAGCGACGCTGGAGGCGATGGCCTGTTGCACCGTGATGGCCAGGTTGCTCGCTGACGGTTGGGTGATCACCAGGCTGGTGCCTTGGGGCAGCGGCTGGGTGCTGGTGGCCTGAACGGTGGTCTGGCGGCCGCTGTCGAGGGTGACCTTGAGCAACAGTTGAAAAGTCTGATCCGTCTGCTTGAGCGAGAGCACTTCAGCCTTGGCGGTTTGCCCAACGGAGATCAGGCCCTCCATCGGCGTCAGCAGCTTGAGTAGATCACCACTCACCACCAGCGGCCGCGAAGTCGCGGGCGTGGTCGGCGGCAGCGGGAGGATGTTCATTTCGCCTGTCATACGCGGTCACAACCTGAGGAAAATGCACTCTTTAGAGTAGGGCATGGCATGTATAATGCCGCCCGTCTTTCGGGGAGTGGCGAAAACATTGCATTTGTTTGACGCAGCTCTCTAGAACAAGCCGCCAATGCATCTATGCTGCATCTCTTTAGCGGCCGCTCCGCTGCCGACTTGAACCGCAAAAGGCCCGTGATCTCTTGACCAGTCCTGTCCTGCAAACCGTTGCCCTTGCCTGTGAGCGAGACCTTCGGCTGCTCTTCGAAAATCTCGAATTGAGACTGGCCAGTGGCGAAATGTTGCAAATCAGTGGCCCCAACGGCAGTGGCAAGACCAGTCTTTTACGTCTGCTTTGCGGTCTGATGCAGCCGACTGCCGGTCAAGTGTTGCTCAATGGCCAGCCGCTGAACGATCAGCGTCTTGAACTGGCGCGCAATCTGCTATGGATCGGCCACGCGGCCGGGATCAAGGACCTGCTGACACCAGAAGAGAACCTGAGCTGGCTCTGTGCCCTGCATCAACCGGCGTCGCATGATGCTATTTGGCAGGCGCTGGGTGCTGTCGGGCTGCGCGGTTTCGAGGATGTTCCCTGTCACACGCTCTCCGCCGGGCAACAACGCCGCGTCGCGTTGGCGCGCTTGTATCTGGACGGGCCGCCGCTGTGGATCCTCGATGAACCGTTCACCGCGCTCGACAAACAAGGCGTGGCGCAACTCGAAGAACACCTGGCTGCGCACTGCGAGCGGGGTGGCATGGTGGTTCTCACCACTCACCACACGCTGACCCGGATGCCGGCCGGCTATCGCGACATTGATCTGGGGAATTGGGCCGTATGAGTGTTTTCGGCCTGTTGGTCGCCCGCGAGGCACGTTTGCTGTTCCGCCGTCCTGCCGAATTGGCGAATCCGCTGGTGTTCTTCGCCATCGTTGTCTCTTTGTTCCCGTTGGCGGTCGGTCCTGAGACTCAATTGTTGCAAACCTTGTCCCCGGGGCTGGTCTGGGTGGCAGCACTTTTATCGGTTTTGCTCTCGCTGGACGGGCTTTTCCGCAGTGATTTCGAAGACGGATCGCTTGAACAGTGGGTCCTTTCGTCGCACCCCCTGCCTCTTCTGGTTTTGGCCAAGGTACTGGCACACTGGGCCTTTTCCGGCCTGGCACTGGTTTTGCTCGCACCCCTGCTGGCGTTGATGCTCGGTTTGCCAACCGCCTGTCTGCCGGTGTTGCTGCTTTCTTTATTGCTGGGTACACCGGTGCTGAGCCTGCTCGGTGCGGTGGGCGCAGCGCTGACGGTAGGATTGAAGCGCGGCGGCCTGTTGCTGGCGCTGCTGATTCTGCCGCTGTACATCCCGGTGTTGATTCTCGGCAGTGGCGCCTTGCAGGCGGCATTGCAGGGCATGCCGGCGACCGGTTATCTCTTGTGGCTTGGTAGCCTGACCGCCCTGGCGATAACCCTGACACCTTTTGCAATAGCTGCTGGCCTGAAGATCAGCGTCGGCGAATAATGAGGTCTGGTTATTTTTTAACCAGTAAAGACCCTTTGGCTCTTCACAGCGAAGAGCACCGTGATGGAAACAGCAATGAACTGGACCTGGTTTCATAAGCTCGGCTCGCCAAAATGGTTTTACGGCATCAGCGGCAAACTGCTGCCGTGGCTGAGTGTCGCGGCGTTGCTGCTGATCAGCGTCGGCGTGGTCTGGGGCCTGGCCTTCGCGCCGCCGGACTACCAGCAAGGCAACAGCTTTCGCATCATTTACATCCACGTTCCCGCCGCCATGCTGGCGCAGTCCATCTACGTGATGCTGGCCGTGTGCGGCATCGTCGGGCTGGTCTGGAAAATGAAACTGGCCGACGTCGCCCTGCAATGTGCCGCGCCGATCGGTGCCTGGATGACCGCCGTGGCGCTGGTCACCGGTGCGATCTGGGGCAAACCGACCTGGGGTTCGTGGTGGGTCTGGGATGCGCGACTTACGTCCATGCTTATTCTGCTGTTTCTGTACTTCGGTCTTATTGCGCTGGGCAACGCCATCAGCAATCGTGACAGCGCCGCCAAGGCCTGCGCGGTATTGGCGATTGTCGGCGTGATCAACATCCCGATCATCAAATACTCGGTGGAGTGGTGGAACACCCTGCACCAGGGCGCGACCTTCACCCTCACCGAAAAACCGGCGATGCCCGCCGAAATGTGGCTGCCACTGCTGCTGACGGCGCTGGGTTTCTACTGTTTCTTCGGCGCGGTGCTGTTGCTGCGCATGCGCCTTGAAGTGCTCAAGCGCGAAGCCCGGGCGAGCTGGGTGAAAGCCGAAGTGCAGAACAGCCTGGAGGTCGCTCGATGAGTTTCGCTTCATTCGGCGACTTTCTCGCCATGGGCCATCACGGCCTGTATGTCTGGTCAGCCTATGGCATTAGCCTGGCGGTGCTGGCCCTCAACGTGGCGGCGCCGATCCTGGCCCGCAAGCGGTATCTGCAACAAGAGGCGCGTCGTCTGCGCCGGGAGAACGGCAAGTGAATCCCCTGCGTAAAAAGCGTCTCATCATCATTTTCGCGATCCTGGTCGGTGTCGGCGCTGCCGTTGGCCTGGCCTTGAGCGCCTTGAAGCAGAACATCAATCTGTTTTACACCCCGACCCAGATCGCCAACGGCGAAGCGCCGCAAGACACGCGCATCCGCGCGGGCGGCATGGTCGAGAAAGGTTCGTTGCAACGTTCCGGGGATTCCCTGGACGTGAAATTCATCGTCACCGACTTCAACAAGTCCGTGACCATCAGCTATCGCGGCATCCTGCCGGATCTGTTCCGTGAAGGGCAGGGCATCGTCGCCCTGGGCAAGCTCAACGCTGACGGCGTGGTGGTGGCCGACGAAGTACTGGCCAAGCACGATGAAAAGTACATGCCGCCGGAAGTGACCAAGGCGCTGAAAGACAGTGGTCAATCCGCCCCAACACCCGCGAAGGAGGGTTGATCCATGACTTCCGGCATCTTTATCCCCGAACTCGGCCACCTGGCCATGATCCTGGCGTTGTGTTTCGCGCTGGTTCAAGCCGTGGTGCCGTTGCTCGGTGCCTGGCGCGGCGACCGCCTATGGATGAGCCTGGCCCAGCCGGCCGCGTGGGGCCAGTTCGCGTTTCTGTTGTTCGCGTTCGGTTGCCTGACGTATGCCTTCATGGCCGACGACTTCTCCGTCGCTTATGTGGCCAGCAACTCCAACAGCGCGCTGCCGTGGTACTACAAATTCAGCGCCGTCTGGGGCGCTCACGAAGGTTCGTTGCTGCTGTGGGCATTGATTCTCGGCGGCTGGACCTTCGCGGTGTCGGTGTTCTCCCGCCAGTTGCCGCAAGTGATGCTGGCCCGGGTGTTGGCGGTTATGGGCATGATCAGCACCGGTTTCCTGCTGTTCCTGATCCTGACGTCCAACCCTTTCGCCCGAATCCTGCCGCAGATGCCGACGGATGGCCGCGACCTCAATCCACTGCTGCAAGACATCGGCCTGATCGTTCATCCGCCGATGCTGTACATGGGCTATGTCGGCTTCTCCGTGGCGTTTGCCTTCGCCATCGCCGCGCTGCTGGGCGGTCGTCTTGATGCGGCGTGGGCGCGCTGGTCCCGTCCGTGGACCATCGTGGCCTGGGCCTTTCTCGGTATCGGTATTACGTTGGGCTCCTGGTGGGCCTACTACGAACTTGGCTGGGGCGGCTGGTGGTTCTGGGACCCGGTGGAAAACGCATCCTTCATGCCTTGGCTGGTGGGCACGGCGCTGATTCACTCGTTGGCGGTCACGGAAAAACGTGGCGTGTTCAAGAGCTGGACGGTGTTGCTGGCGATCGCCGCGTTCTCGTTGAGTTTGCTCGGGACCTTCCTTGTGCGCTCCGGCGTACTGACCTCGGTTCATGCCTTTGCGTCCGATCCTGAACGCGGTGTGTTCATTCTGATCTTCCTGCTGTTTGTGGTCGGTGGTTCGCTGACGCTGTTCGCCCTGCGCGCGCCGGTGGTCAAGAGCCACGTAGGCTTCAACCTCTGGTCTCGGGAAACCCTGCTGCTGGGCAATAACCTGGTGCTGGTGGTGGCCGCTTCGATGATCCTGCTCGGCACCTTGTATCCGCTGATTCTCGACGCAATGACCGGCGCCAAACTGTCGGTCGGCCCGCCGTACTTCAATGCGCTGTTCATTCCATTGATGGCGATACTGATGGTGGTGATGGCGGTCGGCATGCTGGTGCGCTGGAAAGACACGCCGGTCAAATGGCTGATGAGCATGTTGACCCCGGTGTTGCTCGGTAGCGCTGCGCTGGCCGTCGTGGCGGGCGTCGCTTACGGCGATTTCAACTGGGCGGTGCTGGCGACCTTCATGCTCGCCGCCTGGGTGTTGCTGGCTGGTGTGCGGGATATTTTCGACAAGACGCGTCACAAAGGCCTGATCAAAGGCCTGCCAACCCTGACCCGCAGCTATTGGGGCATGCAGATCGCGCATTTGGGCATTGCCGTGTGCGCGCTGGGTGTCGTGTTGTCGAGCCAGAACAGTGCCGAGCGTGATCTGCGCCTGGCGCCGGGTGAATCCATGAGCCTGGCCGGTTATCAGTTTGTGTTCGAAGGCGCCAAGCATTTCGAAGGGCCGAACTTCACGTCCGACAAGGGCACCGTGCGGGTGATCCGCGACGGCAAGGAAGTCAGTGTGCTGCACCCGGAAAAACGCCTGTACACCGTGCAGAATTCGGTGATGACCGAAGCAGGGATCGACGCCGGTTTCACCCGTGACCTTTACGTCGCATTGGGCGAGCCGCTGGGCGAGGGCGCCTGGGCGGTTCGTGTGCACGTCAAACCGTTCGTACGCTGGATCTGGTTCGGCGGTCTGCTTACAGGTTTCGGTGGTTTGCTGGCGGCGCTGGATCGTCGTTATCGGGTCAAGGTGAAAAGCCGCGTGCGTGAAGCGCTTGGCATGACGGGAGCCACTGCATGAGACGTTGGTTGATGCTGTTGCCACTGGCGATTTTTCTGGTGGTTGCTGTTTTTCTGTATCGGGGTCTGTACCTGGACCCGGCCGAGCTGCCTTCGGCGATGATCAACAAACCGTTCCCGGAGTTTTCGCTGCCCTCGGTGCAGGGCGACAAAACCCTGACCAAAGCGGACATTCTGGGTAAACCGGCACTGGTCAACGTCTGGGGCACCTGGTGCATTTCCTGCCGGGTCGAGCACCCGGTGCTGAACAAACTGGCCGGGCAAGGCGTGGTGATCTACGGCATCAATTACAAGGACATCAACACCGATGCCTTGAAATGGCTGGCCGAATTCCACAACCCGTATCAACTGGACATCCGTGACGATGCCGGCACCCTGGGCCTGAACCTCGGCGTATACGGCGCCCCGGAAACCTTCTTCATCGACGCCAAGGGCATCATCCGCGACAAATTCGTCGGCGTGATCGACGAGCAAGTCTGGCGCGAAAAACTGGCGGCCAAGTATCAGGCGCTGGTCGATGAGGCCAAGCCATGAAGCGCTGGATTGCCGCCGCTGTTCTTGGCTTGAGCATGGCCGGTGTGGCCCACGCGGCCATCGACACCTACGAGTTCGCCAAAGAAGGCGACCGTGAGCGTTTTCGCGAGCTGACCAAAGAGCTGCGTTGCCCCAAGTGCCAGAATCAGGACATCGCCGATTCCAACGCACCGATCGCCGCCGACCTGCGCAAAGAGATTTTTCGCATGCTCGGCGAGGGCAAGGACAATCAACAGATCATCGATTTCATGGTCGACCGTTACGGTGATTTTGTCCGCTACAAACCTGCCCTCAACGCCAAAACCGCACTGCTCTGGTTCGGCCCCGCCGGCCTGTTGCTGGGCGGTTTTGTGATCATCGCCGTGATCGTCCGCCGTCGTCGCGTGCAACGCACTGATAGCCCGGACACGCTTTCTGCCGAGGAGCGCGAGCGCCTCGACCACCTGTTGGATAAAACCAAGAATGATTGATTTCTGGCTCGCTGCAGGCCTGCTGCTCCTGGTTGCCCTGAGTTTTCTGCTGATCCCCGTTCTGCGTGGTCGTCGCGCCCAGCTTGAAGAGGATCGCACGGCACTGAACGTCGCGCTTTATCAGGAGCGCGTGGCTGAGTTGCAGACTCAGCAGGAAGAGGGCGTGCTCAACGCCGAACAAATGGACACCGGCCGCGCCGAAGCCGCCCGTGAACTGCTCGCCGACACCGAAGGCGTCGAGGCGCCGCGCGTGTCGCGTCTGGGCAAGCCGTTGCCATTGCTGGCGGCAATTCTGGTGCCGGTGCTGGGCCTTGGGCTGTACCTGCATTTCGGCGCCAGCGACAAAGTCGAGCTGACCCGCGAATTCGCCCAGGCGCCGCAGTCGATGGAAGAGATGACTCGTCGCCTTGAGCGTGCGGTCGCCGCTCAACCGGATTCGGCCGAAGGCCTGTACTTCCTCGGCCGCACCTACATGGCTCAGGACCGTCCGGGCGATGCGGCGAAGATCTTCGAACGCACCGTGAACCTGGCCGGTCGTCAGCCGGAACTGCTCGGGCAGTGGGCCCAGGCCCAATACTTCGCCGACGGCAAGAAGTGGTCGGACAAGGTCCAGGCCCTGACCGACGAAGCGCTGAAAGCTGATCCGAAAGAAGTCACCAGCCTCGGTCTGCTGGGCATCGCGGCCTTTGAAAGTGAGCGTTACCAGGACGCCATCGACTATTGGAATCGCCTGCTGGCGCAACTGCCGCCGGATGATAAATCCCGCGTCGCGCTGCAAGGCGGCATTACTCGGGCTGCCGAGAAACTTGAAGCCAGTGGTGGCAAGGTTGCCCAAGCACCTGCGGCCAAAGCTGCAGCACTGCTCAAAGTGCAAGTCGAACTTTCGCCAGAGCTGAAAGCCAAGGTCCAGCCGGGTGACAGCGTGTTCATCTTCGCCCGCGCCATCTCCGGCCCGCCCGCGCCGCTGGCCGCCAAGCGTCTGACCGTCGCCGACTTGCCGACAACCGTCGAACTGGGTGATGCCGACGCCATGATGCCGCAGTTGAAACTGTCGAACTTCCCTGAAGTCCAACTGGTTGCGCGCATCTCCCGCGCCGGCCAACCGACTGCCGGCGAATGGATCGGTCGCAGCCAACCCTTGGCCACCAGCACCACCGCGCAACAAAAACTGATCATCGACAGCCCGGATAAATAACAGGAAGCGCCACCATGACCGCCATCGCTCGTATCACTCTCCTCAGTATGGTTTTGGGGTTAAGCGCCTGTGCGGTCCAGCAGCCCGAGCCCACACGGCTGCCGTCAATCCCGCCTTCGCAGCCGAGCACCAAACCGGCTCCAACGACACCGAGCAAACCGAGTACCCCGGTCAAACCGTCCAAGCCGCTGCCACGCACCTCCGCCAGCTTCGCCCCACCACCTGGGGGCAATAGCCATTGGGACGCGAAACTCGGTGTTTACGTTCTCGATGATCAAACCAACACCTTCTACCGCCAGCGCACCTACTACCGCTGGAACAACGGCTGGAGTCGCTCGATCAGCCCGAATGGGCCATGGGAAGAGACAGACATCCATGGCGTGCCGGGTGGGTTGGGCAGGCAATTCGGGCAGTGAATGGAAACGGCGATCTGAGGATCGCCGTTTTGCTTTTTGGGGTTTGAAAAGATCTTGATTGTGTAGCTCAGGGAGCTGGGTACAAAACACAAGAGAGTGAGCATCCTCGACGTAGGTCCGATCAAAATCACACCCTGTAAAACAACCGAGCGTCGCGATCCGGGTTTTTGTGCTTGAGTAAAAGTAACTCTAGGGTTATTTTTTGTTGGGCCGGAGCAAGGAGGCTGGTGGTGCAGAGCAGGTTATTGATCAAGGAACTGATAGAAGCGGGCTGGACACTGGACCGGGTCACCGGCAGTCATCACATCTTCACTCACCGTTACAACCCTTACACGATACCCGTCCCTCATCCGAAGAAGGATTTGCCGATCGGGACGGTCAAAAGCATCAGGAGGCGAGCCGGGCTTTATTGCCCGGGAGCCAGTTTGGCAGGAGATCCATAATGCAATACCCAATCTGTATCGAGTGGGGCGACGAGAACACCGCCATCGGTATTCAGATCCCCGATATTCCTGGTGCCGTTACGGCCGGGGATACGTTTGAAGATGCTTACAACGCGGCGGTCGAAATTGCCCACATCATGCTGCAGGAGATCATGGCAGACGGGGAGTCAATTCCGATGCCGACCTCAGCGGCTGCGCACCGCGAGAATCCGGAATTTGCCGACATGGGTTGGGGAATGCTGGAACTCGACATCTCGCCGTATCTGGGCAAGACCGAGAAGGTCAACGTGACGCTGCCTGGCTACGTGATCCAGCGTATTGACCGCTATGTACGAGAGCACAATGTCAAAAGCCGCTCCTCCTTTCTCGCGGATGCGGCGATGGAGAAACTGGTTCGGCATTGAGGTTTATCAGTCGAATCGCCTTCGCGGGCAAGCCTCGCTCCTACAGGTCTTACACTAACCCTGTAGGAGCGAGGCTTGCCCGCGAAGCTTTTAGGTATTTAAGCCGTCGCCAGTGCAGGTCTCTGCGAAACACTCAAAAACCGCAACAACGCCAACAGCGGAAACGCACTACCCACAATCACGATCCACAACCAGCCGCCATGCTCATACACCGCGCTGGCTACCGAAGAACCAAACGCGCCACCAATGAAAATGCTGGTCATGTACAGCGCATTCAAACGGCCGCGGCTTTTAGCGTCGAGGGTGTAGACCGCGCGCTGACCGAGAACCATGTTCATCTGCACGCAGAAATCCAGTACCACCCCCGTCACCGCCAGGCCGATAACGCTGTAGGCCGGGTGGATGAAGGCGGGCAGGAAGCTCAAGCTGGCGAATAGCAGGGCCAGCAGCGAGGCGATGCGTGTATGGCCGGCGTCGGCCAATCGACCGGCGATGGGGGCGGCAATAGCGCCGATGGCGCCGACCAGGGCGAAGATCGCGATCTGGGTTTGCGACAAGCCATGATTGCGCGACAGCTCCAGCGGCACTGCAGTCCAGAACAGGCTGAATGTGGCGAACATGCAGGCTTGGTAAAACGCGCGCTGACGCAATACCGGCTGCTGACGCAACAGCGTCCAGAGTGAACCCAACAACTGGCCATAAGAAGCGCTGTGATCAGGCTGGCGCTTGGGAATGGTCAGGGCCAGCACAATGCTGATTGCTGCCATCAACACCGCTGCGATGATGAACATCGCACGCCAGCCGAAGTGGTCGGCTACTACGCTGGACACTGGTCGAGCCAGCAGAATCCCCAGCAGCAAACCACCCATGATGCCGCCGACCACGCGACCACGCGATTCTTCCGGCGCCAGGTGGGCGGCCAGTGGAATCAGGATTTGCACCGATACCGAGCTGAACCCCACCAGCAACGAGATCAGCAGAAACACGTTCGGCTGATCGGTGAACGCCGCGCCCAGCAGACTGGCAATCGCCACCACGGTGGTGATGATCATCAAGCGGCGGTTTTCCAGCAGATCACCCAACGGCACCAGGAAGAACAGACCCAGCGCATAACCAATCTGCGTCAGCGAAACGATCAGGCTGGCCATGGTGTCGGTCAGGCCGATGTCCGGCGCGATCAGGCCGATGATTGGCTGGGCGTAGTAGATGTTGGCCACGATGGCGCCGCAGCAGAAGGCGAAGAGCAGCACCATGCCTCGGGTCATTGTGGCGGCACCGTGGGGTACCTGAGTCGCTGGGTTCATAATGTGGCTCGTTGAACAAGAAGGAATGCGGGGGAGGCTAATCGGCTGGCTAGAGCGGCGGAAGAGGGAATAGGGTGATAGTAATCATGCCTCTGAAGAATGATTGAGAGAGGCCGTTCATTTGCACCTTTGAATTGTCGCGTCCGATGATACATTCACTAACATCTTCTTCGATAGCGTGCTTATGTTCTCTCTTAACGCTTCATAAAACGGAAGGCACTTTCATGAATGCGATGTTCCGTCACCTGATCCGCGGCGCTTCAGCAGTCACCTTGATCACTGTGTTCACGATAACCTTGGCTCAGACCCAAGACGCGCCGGGTATGCGTATCGGTGTACGCGGCGAGATTACCGGTATCAGCGCCGATACCATGAAAGTCCACGTCAACAGCGGCGAAAACGTGGTGATCAACCTGACTCAGGACACCAAAGTCCGCGCCGTCACCGTGGTCAATATCGAAGACATCAAACCCGGCAGCTACATCGGCTCGGCTGCCGTGCCCCAGGAAGATGGCACTCTCAAGGCCCTGGAAGTCCACGTGTTCCCACCAGAGCTGGCCGGCAGCGGCGACGGCCATCGGCCCTTTGATTTGGTCAAGGGCAGCAGCATGACCAACGGCAGCGTGGGCGATCTGGTGGTCAGCAACGGCCGGGTGCTGACCGTCAACTACAAGGGCGGCCAGCAGAAGATTCTGGTGCCGGAGGATGTACCGATCGTCAATCTGGTACCGGGGGATCGGAGTTTGTTGAAGGTGGGCGTGAAGATCGTGACGTTCGTCACCCAAAGCGCCGACGGGACACTGACCGCTCAATCCATCGCGGCCGGCAAGGACGGTATAACCCCGCCGATGTAACTGCATGCCACAAACCCTGTGGGAGCGGGCTTGCTCGCGAAGACGGCGGCACAGTCATCATTGATGTCTTCTGACACACCGCTTTCGCGAGCAAGCCCGCTCCCACATTAGATTTTCAGTGGACACGAAATTTGGGTACGACGTTGATCGTTGGGCTCAGCGACTACTGACCGCTGTAAATCTGATCAAAAACCCCACCATCATTGAAGTGGGTCTTCTGCACAGTGCGCCAGTCACCAAAGGTCTTCTCTACCGACAGGAAATCAACCTTCGGGAAGCGATCGGTGTACTTGGCCAATACCGCGGGATCACGCGGGCGCAGGTAGTTTGCCGCAGCAATTTCCTGACCTTCCGGCGACCACAGGTACTTCAAATATTCCTCAGCAGCGGCGCGGGTGCCTTTCTTCTCGACGACTTTATCAACCACCGATACCGGCGGCTCTGCCTCAGCAGAAACACTTGGATAGATCACTTCAAACTGATCACGGCCAAACTCACGCGCAATCATTTCCGCTTCGTTTTCGAAGGTCACCAGCACGTCGCCGATCTGGTTGGTCATGAAGGTAGTCGTGGCCGCACGGCCGCCGGTATCCAGCACCGGTGCCTGTTTGAACAGCTTGCCAACGAAGTCCTTGGCCTTGCCCTCATCACCGCCGTTTTTCAGTACATAACCCCAGGCCGAAAGATAGGTGTAGCGGCCGTTGCCCGAGGTTTTCGGGTTGGGGACGATCACTTGCACGCCGTCCTTGAGCAGGTCCGGCCAGTCTTTCAGGGCTTTCGGGTTGCCTTTGCGCACGATAAACACCGTGGCCGACGTGAACGGCGCGCTGTTGTTCGGCAGGCGCGTAACCCAGTTGTCCGGGACCAGCTTGCCGTTGTCCGCCAGGGCGTTGATGTCGGTGGCCATGTTCATGGTGATGACGTCCGCCGGCAGGCCATCGATCACCGAACGCGCCTGTTTGCTGGAACCGCCGAAGGACATCTGCAGCGTGATGTTTTCATTGTGTTCGGCTTGCCAGTGTTTCTGGAAGGCAGCGTTGTAGTCCTTGTAGAAATCTCGCATCACATCGTAGGAAACGTTAAGCAGGGTCGGTGCAGCCTGAGCCACGCTGCCCAAGGCCAGGCCAGCGGCCAGAAATGAGGCGCCAAAGAGTTTTTTCACTGCGCATTCCTTGTTTTATCAAATATGTTCTATGGAAAGTGTTGGCAATTTGCCAGCGACTATAGCCGGGCTCCCATAGTCCTTTAAAGATTAAAAAGCACTTTACTTATTCCAGTTTCTTGAACAGCGCATTGCCGCAACGGGAGCAGAATGCTGCGCTGTGTTCATGGCTGTTTTTCTTGCAGGTCGGGCAATCGTGTTGCAGTTGTTCACCGCGCATGGCATTGGCCAGTTCCGCGGTAAAAATCCCCGTCGGTACGGCGATGATCGAGTAACCGGTGATCATCACCAGCGACGAAATCACCTGACCCAACGGCGTTTTTGGCACGATATCGCCAAAGCCCACGGTAGTTAGCGTGACGATGGCCCAATAGATGCCTTTGGGGATGCTGGTGAAGCCGTGTTCCGGGCCTTCGATCACGTACATCAGCGTGCCGAACACCGTCACCAGGGTGCTGACGCTGAGCAGAAACACCACGATCTTCTGCTTGCTGCCGCGCAACGCCGTCATCAAATAGTTGGCTTGCTTCAGATACGGGCTGAGTTTGAGCACGCGGAAAATCCGCAGCATCCGAATGATCCGGATAATCAGCAGGTACTGCGCATCGCTGTAGTACAGCGCGAGGATGCCGGGCACGATCGCCAGCAAATCCACCAGCCCATAGAAGCTGAACGCGTAGCGCAGCGGCTTGGGCGAGCAGTACAGGCGCAGGCCGTATTCGACGACGAAAATAACGGTGAAGCCCCATTCGATGTACGCCAGCATGTCGGCATAGTTCTGGTGAACGCTGTCGATACTGTCCAGAATCACGATCACCAGGCTGGCGAGGATGATCAACAGCAGAATGCTGTCGAAGCGTCGACCGGCCGTGGTGTCGGCCTGGAAAATCATGACGTAAAGCTCTTCACGCCAGTTTTTGCTGCTGTCCATGGAAAACGCCTGAACCGAGAATCAGCGAAGCCTAGGGTGATTCTCCCCGGTAGCGCAAGGCGCGCTGTCTATGACGGCCTGACGCAGCACCCGAATGCCTGCGCGAATCAGCCAGCAGGCGAGGATGAAAGGGGCGGTCAACGTGGCCAGGCCGAGTGCGGCGAAACCCGGTGTGAGCAATACCGCCAGCAGGATTCCCAATAATGGCAGCCAAGGCTGGCGACGATTTTGGCTGAAGGCGAGGGCGGCGAGCACCGCGTTGTAACCGCTCAAACCCCGCAGTGCGGTTGATGTTTCGTGATGCAGAAGGGCGAATCCGAGGCCGGCAACGGAGCCGAGCAGAGCCCACAGGAAGGCACGACGGTCAGCGATCAGCAAACCGACTGCAATCAGAGCACCGGCCAGCGGATGACCGAGAAACAGCACCTGACCGAGCCCTTTCAATGATGCGGCGAGCAAGTTGAGTGTGGTCATTTCGATCAGCGGCGCGGGCTGCTGGGGTGAGGCAAACGACAGTAACAACCAGCTCATCCCGACGAAGGGTGCGGTGTAGGCGGGCAGGCAATGAAGATCGCGCGAATGCTTGAGCCATTGCTGAGTGAGCATTGCGCTCAGGCCCCCAGCGGCAATGATCAGCGGTGGCAGCAGCACTGACCATGGGAAATAAAGGCTCAGTAGCAGACCGAGCAGAATACCGTTGTAACTGAACAGCCCTGCCTGACGATCAACCTTGGCATACCCGCGACGTTGCGCGGTGAGCAACCCCGCGACACCTCCCAGCAGCGCACCGCCGAGCAAGGCCGGCGCGCTGAACAGAATCGCCAACAGACACAGCAGACCGCACAGCGGATGGCACTGTAGGAATACCTGGCTGAAGCCGTTGAGCAGGGCGGTGGCCCAATCTGGGCAGTGGGTGTTGAAGTGGTTGGCAGGCATGATGGGGTCTGTGTGTCAGAGGAACCGTGTAATCGTTCTTCGCGGGCAGGCCTCGCTCCTACAGATTTTGCATAGGTCGTGAGAACGACACCGGACCTGTAGGAGCGAGGCTTGCCCGCGAAGAGACTGGTACAGGCGCTAAATCATGTGGCGAGGGGGCTTGCCCCCGTTGGGCTGCGGAGCGGACTCAAATCGGCGAATGCGGTTTTCTATCGAAACCGTCATACCGAATCTACGACTGCTACGCAGCCGAACGGAGGCAAGCCTCCTCGCCACAAAAGCTGTTTTTAAATCAACGTCTCAATGCGCAGTGAGTTGGTCGACCCCGGCTGCCCGAACGGCACACCCGCAGTAATCAGCAACGTATCGCCGCGTTGAGCCATGCCCTGTGCCTGGGCAATCTCCAGGGCCGTCGAGCACACTTCATCCACCTGGCGCAGCCGATCGTTGACCACCGAGTGCACGCCCCACGCCACCGTCAACCGCCGCGCGGTCTGCAGGTTTGGCGTCAGGTTGAGGATCGGCACCGTTGGCCGTTCCCGCGCCGCACGCAGACTCGAGGTGCCGGACTCGCTGTAATTCACCAACACCGCCACCGGTAGCACGTTGCTGATGCGGCGGATGGCGCAACTGATCGCGTCCGACACCGTGGCCTCGGCTTTCGGCCGGCTCACGTCCAGTTGGGCCTGATAGTCCGGGCCGTTTTCCACCTGACGGATGATCTTGCTCATCATCTGCACGGCTTCCAGTGGGTATTCACCGGACGCGGTTTCCGCCGACAGCATTACCGCGTCCGCGCCTTCGGCCACCGCGTTGGCGACGTCAGTGACTTCGGCGCGGGTCGGTGCGGGAGAGAAACGCATCGACTCCAGCATCTGCGTCGCCACCACCACCGGTTTGCCGAGTTCACGGCAGGTGCTGATGATGTTTTTCTGAATTTGCGGCACGCTTTCGGCCGGCACTTCCACGCCCAGGTCACCGCGAGCGACCATGATCGCATCGCTCAATTCGGCGATTTCCCGCAGTTGGGTCACGGCCGATGGCTTCTCGATTTTCGCCATCAAAAACGCCTTGTCACCGATCAGTGCGCGAGCTTCGCGGATGTCTTCCGGGCGTTGCACGAATGACAGCGCAACCCAATCCACTCCTAGCTCCAGACCGAAACTCAAGTCGCGACGATCCTTGGCGGTCAGGGGACTCAGGTCGAGCACCGCTTGCGGCACGTTGACGCCTTTGCGGTCCGACAGCTCGCCGCCATTGAGCACCGTGGTGTCGATCGCGTCGGCGTACTTGGTCACCACTCGCAGGCGCAGCTTGCCGTCGTCCAGCAGCAGGTCCATGCCTGGCTCCAGCGCGGCGATGATTTCCGGATGAGGCAGGTTGACCCGGCGCTCGTCCCCCGGCGTCGCATCCAGATCCAGGCGCAAGGCCTGACCGCGATGCAGCTGCACTTTGCCTTGGGCGAATTTTCCGACTCGCAATTTCGGGCCTTGCAGGTCCATCAGAATCCCCAGCGGGTAATTCAGCTGACGCTCGACTTCACGAATCCACTGATAGCGCTGGGCGTGGTCGGCGTGATCGCCGTGGCTGAAGTTCAGGCGAAAGATATTGACCCCGGCCTGCACCAGCTCACGGATGTCGTCGATTCCGGCGGTGGCCGGGCCAAGGGTGGCGAGGATTTTGACCTTCTTATCAGGCGTCATGTTTAGTGCTCTCGAGAATCAGGATGGCGCGGAAGTCGTTGACGTTGGTGCGGGTCGGCTCGGTGACGATCAGTGCATCCAGCGCGGCGAAATAGCCGTAGCCATTGTTGTTGTCCAGTTCATCGCTGGCGCTCAGGCCGAGGGCCGCGGCACGGGCATAACTGCCCGGAGTCATGATGGCGCCGGCGTTGTCTTCGGAGCCGTCGATGCCGTCGGTGTCACCGGCCAGCGCGTAGACGCCGGGCAGGCCTTTGAGGCTGTCGGTCAGGCTCAGCAGGAATTCGGCGTTGCGCCCGCCACGGCCATTGCCGCGCACGGTGACGGTGGTTTCGCCGCCGGACAGAATCACACACGGCGCCGCCAACGGCTGGCCGTGCTGGACGATCTGCCGGGCAATACCGGCATGGACTTTCGCCACGTCTCGGGATTCACCTTCCAGGTCGCCGAGAATCAACGGACTGAAACCGGCCTGACGGGCTTTCACCGCTGCCGCTTCGAGCGATTGCTGTGGGCGTGCGATCAACTGGAAATGACTGCGGGCCAGGCTCGGATCGCCGGGTTTGACCGTTTCCGATTCCGGGCTTTGCAGCCAGGTGCGCACCGAGGCCGGGACTTCAATGCCATAGCGCTTGAGGATCGCCAGCGCTTCGGCCGAGGTGCTCGGGTCGGCCACAGTTGGGCCGGACGCGATGACCGTGGCGAGATCGCCCGGTACATCGGAAATCGCGTAGGTATAAACCGTGGCCGGCCAGCAGGCTTTGCCCAGACGACCGCCCTTGATCGCCGAGAGGTGCTTGCGCACGCAATTCATCTCGCCGATGGTCGCGCCGGATTTGAGCAGGGCTTTGTTGATCGACTGTTTGTCGGCGAGGGTGATGCCGGCGGCGGGCAAGGCGAGGAGGGCAGAGCCACCGCCCGAGAGCAGGAAGATCACGCGGTCGTCTTCAGTCAAGTTGCTGACCAGTTCCAATACCCGCTTTGCCACGGCCAAACCCGCCGCATCCGGCACCGGGTGCGCGGCTTCGACCACTTCGATTTTTTCGCAAGGGGCGCCGTGGCCGTAACGGGTCACCACTAAACCTGCCACTTCACCCTGCCAGCAGCGCTCGACCACCTGGGCCATGGCGGCTGCAGCTTTACCGGCGCCGATGACGATCACCCGACCGCTGCGATCTTTGGGCAAATGAGCTTCGAGGACTTGCTGCGGATGGGCCGCGTCGATGGCTGTGGCAAACAGCTCGCGCAGCAATTGTTGCGGATCGACCGACATGGCGGGCTCCCGGAATTCTTGTTATTGGGGAAAGCTGCTTGCCCCTGTAGGAGCGAGGCTTGCCCGCGAACCGGCCACCTCGGTGTTTCTGCTGCACCGAGGCGATCCCTTCGCGGGCAAGCCTCGCTCCTACAGGGGCGGGTGATGGTGTTATTTATCGCGAATCGAGAAATTCGCCATGTGTTCCAGGCCTTTGATCAGCGCCGAGTGGTCCCAGTTGCTGCCACCGATGGCTGCGCAGGTGCTGAACACTTGCTGGGTATTGGCGGTGTTCGGCAGGTTGATGTTCAGCTCCTTGGCACCTTGCAGGGCCAGATTGAGGTCCTTCTGGTGCAGACTGATGCGGAAGCCCGGGTCGAAGGTGCCCTTGATCATGCGTTCGCCGTGAACTTCGAGAATCTTCGACGACGCGAAGCCACCCATCAGCGCTTCACGCACCTTGGCTGGATCGGCACCGTTTTTCGAGGCGAACAGCAAGGCTTCGGCGACGGCCTGGATGTTCAGCGCGACGATGATCTGGTTCGCCACTTTCGCGGTTTGACCGTCGCCGTTGCCACCGACCAGAGTGATGTTCTTGCCCATGGCCTGGAACAGCGGCAGGGCGCGTTCGAAGGCATCGGCATCGCCGCCGACCATGATGCTCAGGGTCGCAGCCTTGGCGCCGACTTCGCCGCCGGAAACCGGGGCGTCGAGGTACTGCGCGCCTTTCTCGTTGATTTTAGCTGCGAAGGCTTTAGTGGCAGTCGGCGAGATCGAGCTCATGTCGATCACGACTTTGCCCTTGCTCACGCCTGCCGCAACGCCATCGGCGCGGAACAGCACGTCATCGACCTGCGGAGTATCCGGGACCATGACGATGATGAACTCGGCTTCCTGGGCCACTTCTTTCGGGTTCGCCAGCGCGACGGCGCCAGCGGCGATCAGGTCGGCAGGGGCTGGGTCGTGGTGTGCCGACAGGAACAGGCTGTGACCGGCTTTCTGCAGGTTCAACGCCATTGGGTGGCCCATGATGCCGGTGCCGATAAATCCGATTTTAGCCATGAGAAAATCCTCTTGTTTTTATTGCTCTGTTCGCAAAATTCGTGGGATGGCAGCGAGGACGCCTTCGCGGGCAAGCCTCGCTCCTACAGACAACCCTGGCCCCCCGTAGGAGCGAGGCTTGCCCGCGAAGAACGATGACGCGGTGTCAGATCAAATCGCGTTATGGGTTTTCAACCAGCCCAGGCCCGCCTCAGTGGTGGTCAGCGGCTTGTATTCACAGCCAACCCAACCCTGATAACCGATGCGGTCCAGGTGTTCGAACAGGAAGCGGTAGTTGATTTCACCGGTGCCCGGTTCGTTGCGCCCTGGGTTGTCGGCCAACTGGATGTGGTTGATCTCGCCCAGGTGCGCGGCCATGGTCCGGGCCAGGTCGCCCTCCATGATTTGCATGTGATAGATGTCGTATTGCAGGAACAGGTTGGCGCTGCCGACCTGTTCGCGAATCGACAGGGCTTGCGCCGTGTTGTTCAGGTAGAAGCCTGGGATGTCACGGGTGTTGATCGCTTCCATCACCAGTTTGATGCCCACCGCTTGCAGCTTGTCGGCCGCGTATTTGAGGTTGGCGACAAAGGTCTTTTCCACGGTGGCATCGTCGATGCCTTGTGGACGAATACCGGCCAGGCAGTTGATCTGGGTATTGCCGAGCACTTTGGCGTAAGCGATGGCCAGATCGACACCGGCGCGGAATTCTTCGACCCGATCCGGCAAGCACGCAATACCGCGCTCGCCCTTGGCCCAGTCACCGGCCGGCAGGTTGAACAGCACCTGGGTCAAGCCATTGGCATCGAGCTTGGCCTTGATTTCGGCGGAGCTGAAATCGTAGGGAAACAGGTATTCGACACCACTGAAGCCGGCCTTGGCGGCAGCATCGAAACGGGCAAGAAAATCCTGCTCGGTGAACAGCATGGACAGGTTGGCTGCGAAACGCGGCATGGTGGTCTCCCGTTTAAAGTTATCGTTCCCACGCTCTGCGTGGGAATGCCTCAATGGACGCTCTGCGTCCGCTGTTGGGACGCGGAGCGTCCCGGGCTGCATTCCCACGCAGAGCGTGGGAACGATCATCAATCGAGCAGCGAAATCGCCGTTGGCGCATCGTTGCCGACCAGTGCCAGGTCTTCGAATTCGTTGACGGCGTTGATCTCGGTGCCCATGGAGATATTGGTCACGCGCTCCAGAATGATTTCGACGATCACCGGCACCTTGAACTCTTCGATCAGTTCCTGAGCCTTGCGCAGGGCAGGCTGGATCTGATCCGGTTCAAATACCCGCAGCGCCTTGCAACCCAGGCCTTCGGCGACAGCGACGTGGTCGACACCGTAACCGTTGAGTTCCGGAGCATTGAGGTTGTCGAAGGACAACTGCACGCAGTAGTCCATGTCGAAACCGCGCTGGGCCTGACGGATCAGCCCCAGGTACGAGTTGTTCACGACAACGTGGATGTACGGCAGCTTGAACTGCGCGCCCACCGCCAGTTCTTCGATCATGAACTGGAAGTCGTAGTCGCCCGAGAGCGCCACCACCTTGCGAGTCGGATCAGCCTTGACCACGCCGAGTGCGGCCGGAATGGTCCAGCCCAACGGACCGGCTTGACCGCAGTTGATCCAGTGACGCGGTTTGTAGACGTGCAGGAACTGCGCGCCGGCAATTTGCGACAGACCGATGGTGCTGACGTAGCAGGTGTCTTTGCCGAACACCTGGTTCATCTCTTCGTACACCCGTTGCGGCTTGACCGGCACGTTGTCGAAGTGAGTCTTGCGCTGCAGGCTGGCTTTGCGCTGCTGGCAGTCTTGCAGCCAGGCGCTGCGGTTTTTCAGCTTGCCGGCGGCTTGCCATTCGCGAGCGACTTCGATGAACACGGTCAACGCGGCAGCGGCGTCGGACACGATGCCCAGGTCCGGGGTGAACACGCGGCCGATCTGGGTCGGTTCGATGTCGACGTGAATGAACTTGCGGCCTTCGGTGTAAACGTCGACCGAACCGGTGTGACGGTTGGCCCAACGGTTACCGACGCCCAGTACCACGTCCGACTTCAGCATCGTGGCGTTGCCGTAGCGGTGCGAGGTTTGCAGACCGACCATGCCGACCATCAGCGGGTGATCGTCCGGGATGGTGCCCCAGCCCATCAGGGTCGGGATCACTGGAATGCCGGTCAGCTCGGCGAACTCCACCAGCAACTCGCTGGCGTCGGCATTGATGATGCCGCCACCGGCCACCAACAGTGGGCGCTCAGCCTGATCGAGCATGGCCAGGGCCTTCTCGATCTGTACGCGATTAGCGGTCGGCTTGGCCAGCGGCAGCGGCTCGTAGGCGTCGATGTCGAATTCGATTTCGGCCATCTGCACGTCGAACGGCAGGTCGATCAGCACTGGGCCTGGGCGGCCGGAGCGCATTTCATAGAAGGCTTTCTGGAACGCGTAAGGCACCTGGCCCGGCTCCATAACGGTGGTCGACCACTTGGTGACCGGCTTGACTATGCTGGTGATATCGACGGCCTGGAAGTCTTCCTTGTGCATCCGGGCCCGCGGTGCCTGGCCGGTGATGCACAGGATCGGGATCGAGTCGGCCGAGGCGCTGTAGAGCCCGGTGACCATGTCGGTGCCGGCCGGGCCGGACGTGCCGATGCACACGCCGATGTTGCCGGCCTTGGTGCGGGTGTAGCCCTCGGCCATGTGCGAGGCGCCTTCAACGTGGCGAGCGAGGACGTGATCGATGCCACCGACCTTCTGCAAGGCGGAGTACAGCGGGTTGATCGCGGCGCCCGGGATGCCAAAAGCGGTATCAACCCCTTCACGGCGCATCACCAGAACGGCGGCTTCGATTGCTCTCATTTTGCTCATGGTTTTGTGCCTCTTACGTTTTGTAATTGTATACAAGTGGCTTTGCGCAGAGTGTATTCACGGCGGACGGCGCAGGTCAATCCATTTTCTCAAGCAGCTGTTTCATTCGTCGGAAGCCCAAAGAACTGTGGCTTTTCGTCGCATGTGGCGTTTTTCGAGAATTATTGTATACAAAAAAATAATTCATTGTGTTCTATTTGTTGCATCGGATTGCGCAACAGAAAGCAATCCAACGGCTTTCCCAATAACAAAATGAGGACGGCACCATGAGCGCTTTAACCTTGAACGTCGCAGTCAACCTGGCCAACCAGGCCATCTCCGCAGGCCGTGCAATCTCTGCCGCGCCCTTGACCATTGCCGTGCTGGACGCCGGCGGGCACTTGATAACGCTGCAACGCGAAGACGGCGCCAGCCTGCTGCGCCCGCAGATCGCCATCGGTAAAGCCTGGGGCGCCATCGCCCTGGGCAAGGGCTCACGCCTGCTGGCCCAGGACGCCCAACAACGCCCGGCCTTCTTCGCCGCGCTGAATAGCCTGGGGCAGGGCAGCGTCGTCCCGGTACCGGGCGGCGTGTTGATTCGGGATCAGGATGGGAGTGTGTTGGGGGCGGTAGGGATCAGCGGTGATTTGTCTGATGTGGATGAGCAGTGCGCGATCAGGGCGATCGAAACGCAGGGGTTGAGGGCGGATGCGGGGGTGGTTGGTTGATCTTCAGCGTCTGATCGAATGTCATCGCGGGCAAGCCCGTTCCCACAGGTTCCTGCTGGTGAACACAAAATCTGTGAACACCCTTGATCCTTGTAGGTGAACACAGAATCTGTGAACACCCTCGATCCTTGTGGGAGCGGGCTTGCCCGCGATGGCGGCCTCATGGACACATCCAGATAACGGACTGTCGCGGTCTATGGGCCGCTGAGGTCTAGTCTTCTGATGAATCCATCAAAAAGGGGCAACGGATTGCCTGATCTTCCTGCTTCACATCGCCTACGAACGGGGCGCTATGCCGAACCCAATCGAATCTACTTACTGACTACCAATACACTTGATCGCGAGCCGGTATTTGCGGATTTCGCATTGGGCAGGTTGGTTGTTCATCAATTTCGCCAAGCACAGAACACAGGGTTAGTGAATTCACTGGCATGGGTGGTCATGCCTGATCACTTCCATTGGCTTGTCGAATTGGAGAAATGTTCGCTCAGTAATCTGATGCGTCAAACCAAGTCACTGATTACGCGGGAGGTGAATCTTTCCAGTAACAGGAACGGACCACTTTGGCTGCAGGGCTATCACGACCGGGCATTGAGGCGAGAAGAAGACTTGGTGAAGATGGCAGGGTATGTAGTGGCCAATCCATTGCGGGCAGGTCTTGTGGAGCGGCTTGGCGACTATCCGTTGTGGGATGCCATCTGGCTTTAAGACTTCAGATCGAGTCGCCTTCATCGCGGGCAAGCCCGCTCCCACAAGGATTGAGGGTGTTCACATATTTTGTGTACACCACCGAACCTGTGGGAGCGGGCTTGCCCGCGATTGGGGTTCACTCAGTCTATCAGTCCAGCTCACACCCTTTGAGCACCAACCGGATAATCGTCTGCGCCGCCGCCTCATAGTCGGCCTCATCCAGCTTGGCTTTACCGGTAACCGCGGAGATCTGCCAGTCAAAGTCGGCGTAGGTCTGGGTCGCGGCCCAGATGCTGAACATCAGGTGGTTGGGGTCGATCGGGGCGATCTGGCCGCGGTCGATCCAGGTCTGGATGCAGTCGATGTTGTGCCTGGCCTGGCCGTTGAGCTGCTCGACCAGGTCAGGGCTCAGGTGCGGGGCGCCGTGCATGATTTCGCTGGCGAACACCTTGGAGGCGAAGGGCAGGTCACGGGATATGCGGATTTTCGAGCGAATGTAACCGCTCAGCACTTCGCCGGGCACGCCATCGGCGTTGAACGGCGTCGAGGCCTGCAGGATCGGCACGATGATACTTTCCAGGACCTCGCGGTAGAGGTTTTCCTTGGATTTGAAGTAGTAGTAGACGTTGGGCTTGGGCAGCCCGGCCTTGGCCGCGATGTCACTGGTTTTGGTCGCAGCGAAGCCCTTGTCGGCAAATTCTTCACTGGCGGCACGCAGGATCAGTTCTTTGTTGCGCTCGCGGATGGTGCTCATAAACCAAGGAGTTCCTTGCCTGTTCTGGCGGTTGCGCATGGTAGCACCGGCCTCGCGCGGCGCTCAAGAATGCCCCGTGTAGCCTCGGGTCGCGCTATGCTGCGCACCATTCATTCGAGAAGGAAACCTGATTCATGGCAGGAAGCAGTTTGCTGGTGCTGATCGACGACATCGCCACCGTACTGGACGATGTGGCGTTGATGACCAAAATGGCCGCGAAGAAGACCGCCGGTGTGCTTGGCGACGATCTGGCGCTCAACGCCCAGCAGGTTTCCGGCGTGCGTGCCGAGCGGGAAATCCCGGTGGTGTGGGCGGTGGCCAAGGGCTCGTTCCTCAACAAGCTGATCCTGGTGCCGTCGGCGTTGGCCATCAGCGCGTTCATTCCGTGGCTGGTCACGCCGTTGTTGATGGTCGGTGGCGCTTACCTGTGCTTTGAAGGTTTCGAGAAACTCGCCCACAAATTCCTGCACAGCAAAGCTGAAGATCAGGCCGAACACGCAGAACTGGTCGAGGCCGTGGCCAACCCGGCGGTCGATCTGGTGGCGTTCGAGAAGGACAAGATCAAAGGGGCGATCCGTACCGACTTCATCCTTTCGGCGGAAATCATCGCCATCACCTTGGGCACCGTGGCTGCCGCTTCGCTGACCCAGCAAGTGATCGTGCTCTCGGGCATCGCCATCGTCATGACCATCGGCGTCTACGGCCTGGTGGCCGGCATCGTCAAACTCGATGACCTCGGTCTGTGGCTGACCCAGAAGCCCGGGCAAATGGCCAAAAGCATCGGCGGCGGGATTCTGCGTGCAGCGCCGTACATGATGAAAAGCCTGTCGGTGATCGGCACCGCGGCGATGTTTTTGGTCGGCGGCGGGATTCTGACCCACGGCGTGCCGGTGATTCATCACTGGATCGAGAGTGTCAGCGCGAGTGCTGGTGGGGCCGGGTTTATCGTGCCGACGTTGCTGAATGCTGTGGCCGGGATTATTGCCGGTGCGGCGGTTTTGGTGGGCGTAATGGCTGTCGGCAAGCTTTGGAAAACGATGAAAGCCTGAACCTGTGGGAGCGAGCCTGCTCGCGATAGCGGTCTAGCAGTCAACATTGATGGTGAATGTGATGGCCTCATCGCGAGCAGGCTCGCTCCCACAGTTGATTGGTGGTGTTTGAGACGCCGCGCATAAAAAGGCCATTCGACGCAAATCGAATGGCCTTTTTTATTGTCGACAGAATTACTCGGCGACCTGCAGCTTGCGCGACTCGGTGTACACGTAACGCACTTTTTCATACTCGAACGGCGTGTTCAGCTGGCCGTAACGGAAGCTGTTCTGATAGCGCTTGTCGATGATGCGAAGAGCCCAGACTTCCGGATGGTTGGAGCTGACTTCGGCCACATTCAGGAAGTTGATCGCCGATTCGCCGGTGTAATCCACCACCAGGCCTGCAGTGTCACGCAGGTTTGAGGGGCCGAGGATCGGCAGCACGAAGTAGGCGCCGCCCGGTACGCCGTAGAAGCCCAGTGTCTGACCAAAGTCTTCGCTCTGGCGCGGCAGTCCCATGGCGGTGGCCGGGTCCCACAGGCCGGCGACACCGATGGTGGTGTTGAGCAGCAGGCGCGCGGTGGTTTCCATCGAACGCTGCCCCTTGAATTGCAGCAGACTGTTTACCAGGTTCGGTATATCGCCGACGTTGTTGAAGAAGTTACTGACGCCGGTGCGCAGGAAGCTTGGGGTGATATAGCGATAGCCGTTGACCACGGGCAGGAACACCCATTGGTCGAAACGGTAGTTGAAGTGGTAGACGCGGCGGTTCCATTCTTCCAGCGGGTCGTAGACGTTCAGCGCGTTGAGCGTCGAACGTTCGAACTCGCGCTGATCCAGCCCCGGGTTGAATTTGAGTTTGCTCAGCGGTTCCTTGAAGCCGTCACTATCGACCACCACAGGTGCATTGGCCTTGCTGTTGTCGGCATTGGCGACGCCTGCACAGAGTAACGCTGCGATCAGGAGGGGGTATTTAGCCACGGAAAAACTCCAGCATGGCGTCGCTGTTGACGCGATAGTTGAGGTTGCCGCAATGGCCGCCCAATGGATAAACAGTCAAACGGTCGCCGAAGGTCCTGCGCAGAAACCCCAGGTCGCCAGGGCCGAGAATCACGTCGTCGGCGTTGTGCATGACGGCGATTTTCGGGCTGTCGTGCAGGTAGTCCTTGAGCGCATACAGGCTGACCTGATCGATCAGTTGCAGCAGGCTGCCGCCGTCGGTGCGGGCGCGCCACATCGGAATGACCTGTTCGGTCAGGTAGCAGTCGAAGTCGCATTGCAGTGCGCGTTTGAGGAACGGCGTGAGGGTGGTGCCTTCGGTGATCGGGTATTTCGGTGGCGTGATCAGACCGCGGCGGTTGATCAGGTCCGAGGTGAAGGCGATGTCCGCTGCCGAGAAACGGAACGAAGTGCCAATCAGCATGGCCATCTGTTCGTTGCTCAAGTGCTGCTTGGACTGCTGGAAGTCGTAGAGCAGGGCATCGTTGAGGTCGATGTAGCCTTTCTGCTGGAAGTAGCGGGTCAGTTTGTCCAGTACCAGTTCATAGAAGGTGGTGCTGTTGGTGATGCCCTTTACCTCTGTTTGTACCAGCTTGTCCAGGTTGGTGACCGAGGTGTAAAGGTTGACCGGTGGGTTGAGCAGCAAGACTTTCTTGAAATTGAAGCTGCGACGGGTTTCATCCAGGTGCGCGACGAAGGCTGCATCCAGTGCGCCAAGGCTGTAACCGGTCAGGAAATAATCGGTGACTGGCAGCTTTGGGTTCTGTGCCCGAACGGCCTGCATCACTCGGTACATGTCTTCGGCATCTTCCTTGGTCACGCCCGGTGTGGCGAAACGCGAAGCGGCGGTCATGAAGTCGAAGCTGGTCGGCGACGACAGCTGCACCACGTGATAGCCGGCCTTGTAGTAGAGCTTTTTCAGGTACTCGTTGAGGGTGCTGTCATAGCGTGCACCCGTGCCGGAGATCAGGAAGATCAACGGTGCTGCTTGATCTTGCGTGGCGATGCGGTAGGTGAGTTTCTTTACCGGCCAGAAGTTGTCCGGCAGGCTGAACTCACGCTCAGGGCGCAACGTGACGCTGCGATCCTCCTGATTGATATCGTCGTCCAGCGGCAATTCCGGGCGTAACTCCGGCGGTGTCGTGGCGATGGTCGCCTCGAACGGGTTGGTCAGGGGGTAGCCGTAACTGGCGGCATCAATGTCGGCCGCCAGTGCGGACGCACTTAAAATCAAGCCGCCAAGCAGGGCGGCGAAGCGCAAGGAACGGAGCATGACTAGATCCCTTAGAGGAAGGTGCCGAATGAAGTTCGCAGGCTATGACCATCGGATTTGCGCCAAAGTGCCATGATCGACAGCAAACAGGCCTGATTTCGGAGCAACGGTAGCGGGACGATACACTTTGCAGCTATTTCATGAACAGTTATCTGTTGATGTCACTTGCTTACCGCGGGCGGGGGATTAAGCTGGCCGCCGATTTCGTTTATTGGAGTGATTCATGTCCCGCCGTCTGCCCGTGATTCTGCTGATCGTTCTTCTGCCAATGTGGCTGGCCGCCAGTTATGGCGCGCGTTATGGCTTCATGGAGGATGCTCAATGGGTTGGCATTTGCGTTGATGAGGCCAGTCGCTGGGAATGCCAGATTCGGTCGAACCTGGGCTTTATGATTCACTTCAAGGTGTTGGGCTGGTCGGCAATGGCCGCCGCCGTGATCGGTTTTGTGCTGCCGGGGCGGGCGGGGTGGTGGCTGGCGGTGCTGGCGCTGGTGTTCGGGTTTCCGGCGCTGGCGTTGTACAACACCACGCTGGCGGTGTTTGCGGTGGTGATTGCTGCTTTGCGTCTGGTCCGGGCTTCTCGTAGCGCCTGATAGTCAGTCTTCGCGGGCAAGCCTCGCTCCTACAGTTTAGAGTCGTTCGCAATTATCACGGTCGACATAAATCTGTAGGAGCGAGGCTTGCCCGCGAAGAGGCCCGCAAGCACGCCGAAGATCAGCCCTTGCGAACCCGCAAGCTGCGCCACAACGCCGCCACCATCAACACACTCACCAGCGCCCAACCCCAGGCCTGCTGGTTCTGCAAACCTTCTTGATACAACTGCGGCGCAATGCCGGCACCGATGATGAAGGTCAGCAGGGCGATTTCCCGACGTGGCACACTGACCGGACGGCACAGGTACACCAGCGCCGGCAGGATGAACGCGACGCTCGGGAAGCTGCGATAACGTGGGTCGAACACCAGCTCCAGCATCATCACCGCTGCGGTAAAACCTGCTGCTGCCAGCCACCAGCCGGCGCGACGTTCCAGTGCATTGAAGGCGCGTTCACGCCAGCCGGTACGAGCGCTCAAGGTCAGCGCGGCATGCGCCAGCACCAACAGGTTCAACCCCGTCAGCAAGGCGACCCACAGCCATTCACTGGTAAACCGGGTGGTGACACGGGCCAGATCGCCCCAGGCGCCAATCGAACAGGCCGCCAACGCGCCGAGCAGTGGCAGAACCAACGCCGCGCGGGTGCTGCGAACGCGACCGCCGAGGATCAGCGTGCCGATGAAGATCAAGCCACCCAGTGCCAGCCATTGCGACCAGTACGGCACGTTCGAGACCGGCCCGGCCAGCACGCCCTTGTCCTGACGATCGGCGTCGAACAGTCCCCAGTAACCCCCGACCGCACCTTCGCTGGCGCGTTTCCAGGGTTGGTCGAACGCCTCGATCAGGTTGTAATGCCAGCCTTGCTGTTCGGCCATGATCACAAAGCTGCGAATGAACTTGGCTTCATTGACCCGGCTCGGCAGGGCGGTTTCGCGCTGACGGCCTTCGCTCGGCCAGCCGGTTTCGCCAATCATCACGTCCTTGGGCGCAAATTTGTTGCCGAACACCTGACGTACTTCGGCCACATGCTGCAGTGCAGCGTCGATGTTCGACGGATCATCTTCCCAGTACGGCAGCAAATGGATGGTCAGGAAGTCCACCGCGGGGGCGATTTCCGGGTGCTTGAGCCAGAATTCCCAGACGTCGGCGTAGGTCACCGGTTGTTTGACCTGACTTTTGACCTTGTTAATCAGCGTTGCCAACTGTGCGCCGGTGACTTCCTTGCGCAGCAGGGTTTCGTTACCTACGATCACCGAGGTCACTACATCGGCGTTGGCATTGGCCGAGGCGATCAGCAGATCGACTTCCTTGGCGGTGTCCACCGGGTTGCTGTTGACCCAGGCGCCGATCATCAGCTTCAAGCCGTGCTTGCGTGCCAGATCGGGCAGCGCCTCGAGGCCAGTCATGGAATAGGTGCGGATGCATTCGAAGCGGGTCGCCAGCAGCGCGAGGTCGGCGTCCATGCGCTCGGGGCGCAGTTTGAACGGAACATCGAACGGCGATTGGTCTTTGTCGAACGGGGTGTAGGAGGCGCATTGCAGCTTGTGCGTCGCGCTGGCCACGTCCGGCAGGATCACCGGTTTGCCGAGTCCATACCAGAAGCCACCGAGGGCAAAAAGCCCCAGCAGGCAGGCAAATAAATAAGCAAAAAAAGGAAAGCGGGATGTCGCGGGCATGGTCAGGCCGTCTGGGAACAAAGCCGCGCATGTTACCTGCATTTGTCCCGCGCTTGGTGGCCTGCATAATTTTGTCATGCAAAGTTTGGGCGGGGTTGGCGCGCATGCTTTCACAGGGCACGATTAATGGCGTTCTGATGTCGTTTCTCGATGTCTTGAGGTCGCTGACAGAGCAGGTCGTCGTTGGCGTCAGGTTGATTATCGTGGCGTCAGTACTCCGCTGATGTTTGAACGAGTTTGCGGTGAGGCGTGATGGGGGCGCTGTGCACCATAACAATACGTTGAGCGGCTCGGCATCCGTCGAGCGCAGCACTTTCGGGGAAGTAACGATGAAGATGCGACGACTCTTGGGCGCAGGTGCCGCTTTGGTGCTGGCGATCAGTTCTACGATGGCCAGCGCTGAAGGCAAGGCAGTGACGATCGGTTATGTAGACGGCTGGTCGGACAGCGTCGCCACGACCAACGTGGCCGCGGAAGTGATCAGGCAGAAACTCGGTTATGACGTAAAGCTGCAAGCGGTTGCCACCGGGATCATGTGGCAAGGTGTGGCCACTGGCAAACTCGACGCCATGCTGTCGGCGTGGCTGCCCGTGACTCACGGTGAATACTGGACGAAGAACAAGGATCAGGTCGTCGATTACGGCCCGAACTTCAAGGATGCGAAAATCGGCCTGATCGTGCCGGAGTACGTCAAGGCCAAGTCTATTGCCGATCTGAAAACCGACGACAGCTTCAAAAATCGTATCGTCGGTATCGATGCCGGTTCAGGCGTGATGCTCAAGTCCGAGCAGGCGATCAAGGACTATGGCCTGGACGGCTACACCCTCAAGGCCAGTTCTGGCGCCGGGATGATTGCCGAGCTGACTCGTGCCGAGAAGAAAAACGAATCCATTGCCGTCACCGGTTGGGTGCCGCACTGGATGTTCGCCAAGTGGAAACTGCGCTTCCTGGAAGACCCGAAAGGCGTTTACGGCGCAGCTGAAACCGTGAACAGCATCGGCAGCAAAGAACTGGCAACCAAAGCGCCTGAAGTTGCGAAGTTCCTGAAGAACTTCCAGTGGGCGTCGAAAGACGAAATCGGCCAAGTCATGTTGGCGATTCAGGACGGTGCCAAGCCTGAAGCAGCAGCGAAAGACTGGGTGGCCAAACACCCGGATCGCGTTGCCGACTGGACCAAATGATTTGACCTGAAGCGTCTGGTCAGCACCTCTAAAGGCCCCTTGGCTTAAATGCCAAGGGGCTTTTTGCTTTTTCATGTGTTTAACGCCTGCTGGAAAATGGCGACTCTGTCATGTCGTTCTAATACTAAGGTCGTCTGGAACCTGTCCGGCAGCCGCATAGAGTGGATACCGTTCCAACTAAATCTGTGCTGCGAGGATAAAAACAATGAACGACAGCATTTACCTCTCGATTCAAAACAGCTCGCGCTTCAAGGAGCTGGTCAGCAAGAGAGAACGATTCGCCTGGATTCTTTCAGCGATCATGCTTGGGCTGTACTCCGGATTCATCCTTTTGATTGCTTACGGGCCGCATATCCTGGGCGCGAAAATCAGCCCCGAGTCTTCGATTACCTGGGGCATTCCGATCGGTGTCGGGCTGATTGTTTCGGCCTTTATCCTGACGGGCATCTACGTGCGACGCGCCAATGGCGAATTCGACGACCTGAACAATGCGATTCTCAAGGAGGCTCAGCAATGATCCGGCGTCTAATGGCTCTATTGAGCATCGCAACCTTTGCACCTGGCGCCTGGGCGGCTGAAGCGCTCACGGGTGCGGTACAGAAACAACCACTCAACATTTCCGCGATCTTGATGTTCGTGGCGTTCGTGGGAGCAACCCTGTGCATCACTTATTGGGCGTCCAAGCGTAACAACTCGGCGGCCGACTATTATGCGGCGGGCGGCAAGATCACCGGTTTCCAGAACGGTCTGGCGATTGCCGGTGACTACATGTCCGCGGCGTCCTTCCTGGGTATTTCCGCCCTGGTGTTCACCTCCGGCTACGACGGCCTGATCTACTCGATCGGCTTCCTGGTGGGCTGGCCGATCATTCTGTTCCTGATCGCCGAGCGCCTGCGTAACCTGGGCAAGTACACCTTTGCCGACGTGGCGTCCTATCGCCTCGGGCAAACCCAGATCCGCTCGCTGTCGGCCTGCGGTTCGCTGGTGGTGGTGGCGTTCTACCTGATCGCGCAAATGGTCGGTGCTGGCAAGCTGATTCAACTGTTGTTCGGTCTCGACTATCACGTTGCGGTGATTCTGGTCGGTATCCTGATGTGCATGTACGTGCTGTTCGGCGGCATGCTGGCGACCACTTGGGTGCAGATCATCAAGGCGGTGCTGTTGCTGTCCGGTGCCTCGTTCATGGCGCTGATGGTGATGAAGCACGTCAACTTCGACTTCAACGCGCTGTTCTCCGAGGCGATCAAGGTTCACCCTAAAGGTGAAGCGATCATGAGCCCGGGCGGCCTGGTGAAAGATCCGGTCTCGGCGTTCTCCCTCGGCCTGGCGCTGATGTTCGGTACCGCTGGCCTGCCGCACATCCTGATGCGCTTCTTCACCGTGAGCGACGCTAAAGAAGCGCGTAAAAGCGTGCTGTATGCAACTGGCTTCATTGGCTACTTCTACATCCTGACCTTCATCATCGGCTTCGGCGCGATCCTGCTGGTCAGCACCAATCCGGCCTTCAAAGATGCGGCTGGCGCGCTGATGGGTGGCAACAACATGGCGGCGGTGCATTTGGCCAACGCGGTGGGTGGCAGTGTGTTCCTGGGCTTCATTTCGGCGGTGGCGTTCGCAACCATCCTGGCGGTGGTAGCCGGTCTGACCCTGGCCGGTGCTTCGGCGGTGTCCCATGACCTGTATGCCAGTGTGATCAAGAAGGGCAAGGCCAACGAGAAGGACGAGATCCGTGTCTCGAAAATCACCACCATTGCTTTGGCGGTGCTGGCGATCGGCCTGGGTATTCTGTTCGAGAAGCAGAACATTGCGTTCATGGTGGGCCTGGCGTTCTCCATCGCAGCGAGCTGTAACTTCCCGGTGCTGCTGCTTTCCATGTATTGGAAGAAACTGACGACTCGCGGTGCGATGATCGGCGGCTGGCTGGGTCTGGTCAGTGCTGTTGGCTTGATGGTGCTGGGGCCAACCATCTGGGTGCAGATCCTGGGTCACGAGAAGGCGATCTTCCCGTATGAATACCCGGCGCTGTTCTCCATGGCCATTGCGTTTGTCGGGATCTGGTTCTTCTCGATCACCGATAAGTCGGCCGAGGGTGTGAACGAGCGGGCGCTGTTCTTCCCGCAGTTTGTTCGTTCGCAGACTGGGTTGGGGGCGAGTGGGGCAGTTTCGCACTAAGGCTTTGAGTTTCTATATATAAGCTGAGCTACACAAAATGCCCTGGTCGAGAGATTGGGGCATTTTTTATTGGGCGGTTATCGGACTCTGTTCGGCTTGCTTGCGAAGGCGGCCTGATAGTCGACTGGGTTTTTTGATCGGTACATATCCGTTTCTGTGGTAGCGCCGGCTGGCGGTTATCGCCCGCCCTTGTAGGAGCGAGGCTTGCCCGCGAAGGCGGCCTGATTGCCGACCGGGCTCTTTGATTGTGTACATATCCGTTTCTGCGGTCACGGCCGCTGGCGGTTTCGCTCTTACAGCGAGTCACTTTCGAAAAGCGCGAAAGTAACCAAAGCGCTCTTGCCCCGCCATTCGGTGCCTCGCCTAGGCTCGGCATACCCTCACTCCGGCATTGCTCCGGGGGCGGCTACCGCGGCATCCTTGCCGCGGTGCCCCCTACGCAATACCTGCGTTCGGCCTCTGGGAAAGGCGCAGCAGATCAAGATCAAAAGCCGAAGCAACGGCAACGGCAAGATCAACAGCTTCGCGAGCAGGCCCGCTCCCACAGTTGGACTGGGTACATCCGGGAGAGATTGGTCGGCTGTCAGGCCGCCATCGCAGGTAAGCCAGCTCCCACAAAAAATCAGAGCACATCCGCTCTGCTTTTCACCACTCAACAGGCCGAGCGTTAGCTCGCCTGCAGCTTTTGATCTTGATGCACCGCCCCCTCGTGAGGCCGAGTGGAGGTTCTGCGCAGTGGGCAACCCGGCATGGATGCCGGGTTAGCCGCGCACGGCCATGGATGGCCGATCGCGGCGGGCCCACGGAGCAGGACCGGAGCGAGGGCATGCCGAGCCTAAGCGAGGCACCGAACGACAGGGGCAGAAGCGCTTTGGTTACTTTCGCGCTTTTCGAAAGTGACCCGCTGTAAGAGCGGAACCGCCAGCCGGCGCAACCGAAGAAACGGATATGTACACAACCATAGAGCCCGGTCGGCCCTCAGGCCGCCGCGTCACTCAACGTCAGGCACAAACAAAAACGGCCCCTATCTAAATAGAGGCCGTTTCCGGTACAGCTCAAGACGTTATCGCAAGACAGGTCTTACTCGCGGTCTTCCAGCTTGGTGATATCACGCGACTCGTAGCCGGTGTACAACTGGCGCGGGCGGCCGATCTTGTACGGGCTGGAGAGCATTTCTTTCCAGTGGGAGATCCAGCCGACGGTCCGCGCAAGAGCGAAGATCACGGTGAACATGCTGGTCGGAATGCCGATCGCCTTGAGGATGATCCCCGAGTAGAAGTCGACGTTCGGGTACAGCGAGCGTTCGATGAAGTACGGATCGGTCAGGGCGATCTCTTCCAGGCGCATGGCCAGTTCGAGTTGCGGATCGTTGGTGATGCCCAGCTCTTTCAGCACTTCGTCGCAGGTTTGCTTCATGACGGTGGCGCGTGGGTCGCGGTTTTTGTAAACCCGGTGACCGAAGCCCATCAATTTGAACGGATCGTTCTTGTCCTTGGCCTTGGCGATGTACTTGTCGATGTTCGAAACATCGCCAATCTCGTCAAGCATGGTCAGAACGGCTTCGTTCGCACCGCCGTGGGCAGGGCCCCACAGTGCAGCGATACCGGCGGCGATACAGGCGAACGGGTTGGCACCCGACGAACCGGCCAGACGTACGGTAGAAGTCGATGCGTTTTGCTCGTGGTCGGCATGGAGGATGAAGATCCGGTCCATGGCCTTGGCGAGTACCGGGCTGATCGGTTTGATCTCGCACGGGGTGTTGAACATCATGTGCAGGAAGTTTTCCGCGTACGACAGGTCGTTGCGCGGGTACATCATGGGTTGGCCCATGGAGTACTTGTAAACCATTGCGGCCAGGGTCGGCATCTTGGCAACCAGGCGGATCGCGGAGATTTCGCGATGCTGCGGGTTATTGATGTCGAGGGAGTCGTGGTAGAAGGCCGAGAGGGCGCCCACTACGCCGCACATGACGGCCATCGGGTGAGCGTCGCGACGGAAGCCGTTGAAGAAGGTCTTCAACTGCTCGTGAACCATGGTGTGGTTCTTCACGGTGCCTACGAACTGGGCCTTCTGCTCTGCGGTCGGCAATTCGCCGTTGAGCAGCAGGTAGCAGGTTTCCAGGTAGTCCGACTTTTCAGCCAGCTGTTCGATCGGGTAGCCGCGGTGCAGCAGAATGCCGTTGTCGCCGTCGATATAGGTGATCTTCGACTCGCAGGAGGCAGTCGACATGAAACCAGGGTCAAAGGTGAAACGGCCCGTGGCCGTCAGGCCCCGAACGTCGATAACATCGGGACCAACGGTGCCGGTTAAAATGGGCAGCTCGACGGGGGCTGCGCCCTCGATGATCAACTGCGCTTTTTTGTCAGCCATGTGGCCTCCTATTTATGCTTGAAATCATCAGACAGACCCCCCACGCAGGGCCCGCACCACTATAGTGAGATAAATTCGAATGTCAATTTGCCTAAAGTCTTGCTCCAGAAGGCTTTAACCGGACTTTTTCCTCGAAATTGACTGCCATTTACGCCTTTTATCTCACTTGCGCAATCAGCTATTAGGGGAAGGTGAACGCGTTGTCATTAGTAGCCTAACTGTCTATACTCGGCCACCGACCGCCAGGGGCTTTTGGGCCTGCTTTATTGGGGGTCGCATCCCTGGGTGGTGGTTACCTGACCAGTGCACTCCCCAACAACTTTGCCCTGATTGTTAGGGGCTCTTCAGTGTGAAAAAAAAGCCGTGAAAAGCCAACGACCTGTAAACCTAGACCTAAGGACCATCAAACTCCCCATCACCGGCGTTACGTCGTTTCTTCACCGTGTTTCCGGCATCATCCTCTTCCTGGGCCTTGGCTTCATGCTGTATGCATTGGGCAAGTCTCTGGGTTCCGAGGAAGGTTTTGCCGAGGTGAAGGCATGCTTGACCAGTCCGCTGGCCAAGTTCGTAGCATGGGGCCTCCTGTCCGCTCTTCTGTATCACCTGGTAGCCGGTGTGCGCCACTTGATCATGGACATGGGCATCGGCGAGACGCTTGAAGGCGGCCGCCTGGGCTCGAAAATTATCATCGCCGTTTCCGTGGTGTTGATCGTTCTGGCAGGAGTTTGGATATGGTAACCAGCGTTACGAACCTTTCGCGTTCGGGCCTCTATGACTGGATGGCGCAACGTGTGTCTGCGGTTGTTCTCGCGGCTTATTTCATCTTCCTGATCGGATACCTCGCGGCGAATCCAGGCATTGGCTACGACCAATGGCATGCCCTGTTCGCCCACAACGGGATGCGTATCTTCAGTCTGCTGGCCCTTGTGGCCCTGGGCGCTCACGCCTGGGTCGGCATGTGGACCATCGCGACCGACTACCTGACGCCGATGGCGCTGGGCAAGTCCGCGACTGCAGTACGTTTCCTTTTCCAGGCAGTATGCGGCGTTGCGATGTTCGCTTACTTCGTCTGGGGTGTGCAGATTCTCTGGGGTATCTGATTCATGGCTAACATTCCAACGATTTCTTTCGACGCCATCATCATTGGTGGTGGCGGTGCCGGCATGCGCGCTGCGCTGCAACTGGCACAGGGCGGTCACAAGACTGCCGTGATCACCAAGGTTTTCCCGACCCGTTCGCACACCGTGTCGGCCCAGGGCGGCATCACTTGCGCCATTGCGTCTGCCGATCCGAACGATGACTGGCGCTGGCACATGTACGATACCGTCAAGGGTTCCGACTATATCGGTGACCAGGACGCTATCGAATACATGTGTCAGGAAGGTCCTGCCGCCGTATACGAGCTGGACCACATGGGTATGCCGTTCTCGCGTACCGAACAAGGTCGTATCTATCAGCGTCCGTTCGGTGGTCAGTCCAAGGACTACGGTAAAGGTGGCCAGGCCGCCCGTACCTGCGCCGCTTCCGACCGTACCGGTCACGCGCTGCTGCACACCCTTTATCAGGGCAACCTGAAAGCTGGCACCACGTTCCTGAACGAGTACTACGCTGTTGATCTGGTGAAAAACCAGGAAGGCGCATTCGTCGGCGTGATTGCCATCTGCATCGAAACCGGTGAAACCACCTACATCCGTGCCAAGGCCACCGTATTGGCCACCGGCGGTGCAGGTCGTATCTACGCTTCGACCACCAACGCCCTGATCAACACCGGTGACGGCGTTGGCATGGCGCTGCGTGCCGGCGTACCGGTACAAGACATCGAAATGTGGCAGTTCCACCCGACCGGCATCGCCGGCGCCGGTGTACTGGTCACTGAAGGTTGCCGTGGTGAGGGTGGTTACCTGATCAACAAGCACGGCGAGCGTTTCATGGAGCGTTATGCTCCGAACGCCAAAGACCTTGCCGGTCGCGACGTTGTTGCCCGTTCGATGGTTAAAGAAATCATCGCCGGCAACGGTTGCGGTCCGAATGGCGACCACGTAATGCTCAAACTCGACCACCTGGGCGAGGAAGTGCTGCACAGCCGTCTGCCAGGCATCTGCGAACTGTCCAAGACTTTCGCACACGTTGACCCTGTTGTTGCTCCGGTTCCGGTTGTTCCGACCTGCCACTATATGATGGGCGGCGTTCCGACCAACATCCACGGTCAGGCAATCACCCAGAACGACGAAGGCGTCGACGAAATCATCCCTGGCCTGTTCGCAGTGGGTGAAGTGGCGTGCGTATCGGTTCACGGCGCCAACCGTCTGGGCGGCAACTCGCTGCTCGACCTGGTGGTATTCGGCCGCGCTGCCGGCCTGCACCTGGAAAAAGCGCTGACCGACGGTATCGAATACGATGACGCCACCGACGCCGACATCAACGCGGCCCTGGCACGTCTGTCCGCTCTGAACGAGCGTACCGAAGGTGAAGACGTCGCAACCCTGCGTCGCGAACTGCAAAACTGCATGCAGAACTACTTCGGTGTGTTCCGTACCGGCGAATACATGCAGAAGGGTATTGCTCAGCTGGCTGATCTGCGTGGCCGTATCGCCAACGTCAAGATCAACGACAAGAGCCAGGCGTTCAACACTGCGCGTATCGAAGCGCTGGAACTGCAGAACCTGCTGGAAGTGGCCGAAGCCACTGCCATCGCTGCAGAAGTGCGTAAAGAGTCCCGCGGTGCTCACGCCCGTGAAGACTTCGAAGACCGTGACGACGAAAACTGGCTGTGCCACACCCTGTACTTCCCGGGTGACAAGCGCGTTGCCAAGCGTGCTGTGAACTTCTCGCCGAAGACTGTTCCGACTTTTGAACCTAAGATTCGGACTTATTAAGGGTGGCCGCCATGTTGCAAGTCAGTGTTTATCGTTACAACCCTGATCAGGACGCTGCGCCGTTCATGCAGGAATTCCAGGTTGATACCGGTGGTAAAGACCTGATGGTGCTGGACGTGCTGGCCCTGATCAAAGAGCAGGACGAAGGTTTCTCCTATCGTCGCTCTTGCCGTGAAGGTGTTTGCGGTTCCGACGGCATGAACATCAACGGCAAGAACGGTCTGGCGTGCATCACGCCGCTGTCTGCCGTCGTAAAACGTAACAAGTTGATCGTTCGTCCGCTGCCAGGTTTGCCGGTTATCCGTGACCTGGTCGTCGATATGAGCATCTTCTACAAGCAATACGAAAAGGTTAAGCCATACCTGCAGAACGACACGCCGGCTCCGGCCATCGAGCGTCTGCAGTCCCCTGAAGAGCGTGAAAAGCTCGACGGTCTGTACGAGTGCATCCTGTGCGCTTGCTGCTCGACTTCGTGCCCGTCCTTCTGGTGGAACCCGGACAAGTTCCTGGGTCCGGCTGCTCTGCTGCAAGCCTATCGCTTCCTGGCAGACAGCCGCGACAACAAGACATCCGAGCGTCTGGCTTCGCTGGATGACCCGTTCAGCGTATTCCGCTGCCGGGGCATCATGAACTGCGTCAACGTTTGTCCGAAAGGCCTGAACCCGACTAAGGCCATCGGTCACATTCGTAACATGCTGCTGCAAAGCGGCGTGTGATTCAGCTGCTGTACCCGTAGGACCGCTGTACCCGTAGATGCTACGGCGCAGGCTTCAACCGGCGCCGTAGTTTTAACCTGGGCAGCAGCTTATAAGGCTGCGGCTCTTATTTTGAAGAAATGAGACAAGCAGGGGCATCCGGGCTGGTACCCGGACTATCAGCGTGATCCTAAGTGGCTTGTTTTAGTCGCTGCATTCGGACTTCTGCAAGTTTTCTCGGTGTCGACGCCGGTGGTGTTCCCCTAACCGAGGGTGACCAAGCATGCAAGAAAGCGTGATGCAGCGCATGTGGAACAGCGCCTACCTATCCGGTAGTAACGCTGCCTATGTGGAAGAGCTCTACGAGCTCTACCTGCACGACCCTAACGCTGTGCCAGAAGAGTGGCGCACCTACTTCCAGAAGTTGCCTGCTGATGGCAACACTGCCACCGATGTTTCGCACTCCACAATTCGCGATCATTTCGTCTTGCTGGCAAAGAACCAGCGCCGCGCCCAACCGGTTTCCGCCGGTAGCGTGAGCAGTGAGCACGAGAAGAAGCAAGTTGAAGTGCTGCGATTGATCCAGGCCTACCGTATGCGTGGCCACCAGGCAGCCCAGCTTGACCCGCTGGGGCTGTGGCAGCGTCCTGCACCTGCAGACCTGTCAATCAATCATTACGGCTTGACCAATGCCGATCTTGATACGACCTTCCGTGCCGGCGACCTGTTCATCGGCAAAGAGGAGGCGAGCCTACGCGAAATTCACGAAGCGTTGCAGCAGACATATTGCCGCACCATCGGCGCTGAATTTACGCATATCACCGATTCCGAACAGCGCCAGTGGTTCCAGCAGCGTCTGGAAAGCGTGCGCGGCCGTCCGACGTATTCCGTCGACATCAAGAGCCACCTGCTTGAGCGCGTCACCGCCGGCGAAGGCCTGGAAAAATACCTCGGGACCAAATACCCGGGTACCAAGCGTTTCGGCCTGGAAGGCGGCGAGAGCCTGATTCCGATGCTCGACGAGCTGATCCAGCGTTCCGGCTCCTACGGCACCAAGGAAATCGTGATCGGCATGGCCCACCGTGGTCGTCTGAACGTGCTGGTCAACACCTTCGGCAAGAACCCGCGCGAGCTGTTCGACGAGTTCGAAGGCAAGAAAAAGGTCGAGCTGGGTTCCGGTGACGTTAAGTATCACCAGGGCTTCTCGTCCAACGTGATGACCACCGGCGGTGAAGTTCACCTGGCCATGGCGTTCAACCCTTCTCACCTGGAAATCGTTTCCCCGGTGGTCGAGGGTTCGGTTCGCGCCCGTCAGGATCGTCGTAACGACCCTACCGGTGAGAAGGTTCTGCCGATCTCCATCCACGGTGACGCGGCATTCGCCGGTCAAGGTGTGGTCATGGAAACCTTCCAGATGTCGCAGACCCGCGGTTTCAAGACCGGCGGTACCGTGCACATCGTGATCAACAACCAGGTCGGTTTCACCATCAGCAACCCGCTGGACTCGCGCTCCACCGAGTACGCGACCGACGTTGCGAAGATGATCCAGGCGCCGATCCTCCATGTGAATGGTGATGATCCGGAAGCCGTGTTGTTCGTGACCCAGCTGGCCATCGACTACCGCATGCAGTTCAAGCGTGACGTGGTGATCGACCTGGTCTGCTACCGTCGTCGCGGTCACAACGAGGCCGACGAGCCTAGCGGCACCCAGCCAATCATGTATCAGCAGATCACCAAACAGCGCACCACCCGTGAGCTGTATGCCGATCGTCTGACCCAGGGCGGTGTGCTGGACGCAGAGCGTGTTCAGGCGAAAGTCGACGAATACCGCAATGCGCTGGACAACGGTCTGCATGTGGTAAAAAGCCTGGTCAAAGAGCCGAACAAAGAGTTGTTCGTGGACTGGCGTCCGTATCTGGGCCACGCCTGGACCGCGCGTCACGACACTCGCTTCGATCTGAAAACCTTGCAGGAACTGTCCGCCAAGCTGCTGGAAATTCCGGAAGGCTTCGTGGTTCAGCGCCAGGTCTCGAAAATCTACGAAGACCGTCAGAAAATGCAAGCCGGCGGCCTGCCGATCAACTGGGGTTACGCCGAAACCATGGCGTACGCGACCCTGGCGTTCGAAGGTCACCCGATTCGCATGACGGGTCAGGACATCGGTCGCGGTACGTTCTCGCACCGTCACGCTGTCTTGCACAACCAGAAAGACGCGGGTACCTACATCCCGCTGCAAAACCTGTACAAGGGCCAGCCACGTTTCGACCTGTACGATTCGTTCCTGTCCGAAGAAGCCGTGCTGGCGTTCGAATACGGTTACTCGACCACTACGCCTGAGGCGCTGGTGATCTGGGAAGCCCAGTTCGGCGACTTCGCCAACGGTGCCCAAGTGGTTATCGACCAGTTCATAACCAGTGGCGAGCACAAGTGGGGCCGTCTCTGCGGTCTGACCATGCTGCTGCCGCACGGTTATGAAGGTCAGGGTCCGGAGCACTCTTCGGCTCGTCTGGAGCGTTACCTGCAGCTGTGCGCCGAGCACAACATTCAGGTAGCCGTGCCGACTACGCCGGCTCAGATCTACCACTTGCTGCGTCGTCAGGTGATTCGCCCGCTACGCAAGCCGTTGATCGTCCTGACTCCAAAGTCGCTGCTGCGCCACAAACTGGCCATCTCGACCCTGGAAGATCTGGCCGAAGGTTCGTTCCAGACCGTTATCCCGGAAATCGATGCCCTGGACCCGAAAAAGGTCGAGCGCGTTGTTCTGTGTAGCGGCAAGGTCTACTACGACCTGCTGGAAAAACGCCGTGCCGAAGGTCGTGATGACATCGCCATCGTGCGTATCGAGCAGCTGTACCCATTCCCTGAGGACGACTTGAACGAAGTCCTGGCTCCGTACACCAACCTCAAACATATCGTTTGGTGTCAGGAAGAGCCGATGAACCAGGGTGCCTGGTACTGCAGCCAACACCACATGCGCCGCATCGTTGGCAATCACGACAAGTCTCTCGTACTCGAGTACGCGGGCCGTGATGCTTCTGCTGCACCTGCTTGTGGTTATGCATCGATGCACGCTGAGCAGCAGGAACAACTGCTGCAAGACGCCTTTACTGTTTAACGCCTTCGCGCACCTGAAACCGAATTTAAGGACCCACAGATAATGGCTATCGAAATCAAAGCCCCCACTTTCCCGGAATCGGTTGCCGATGGCACCGTTGCCACCTGGCACAAAAAACCGGGCGACGCCGTCAAGCGCGACGAACTGATCGTCGACATCGAAACTGACAAAGTCGTACTGGAAGTGTTGGCCACCGCTGATGGCGTGCTGGGCGCTATCGTCAAGAACGAAGGCGACACCGTTCTGTCCGACGAAGTTCTGGGCTCCATCGGTGAGGGCAGTGCTGCTGCCGCTCCAGCCGCCGCTGCACCTGCTGCCGCTGCCGCTGCTCCTGCCGAAGCGGGCGAAGATGATCCTGTTGCTGCACCGGCTGCTCGCAAGCTGGCTGAAGAAAACGGCATCAACATCGCTTCCGTTGCCGGCACTGGCAAAGGCGGTCGTGTGACCAAGGAAGACGTGGTTGCTGCTGTAGCTGCCAAGAAAGCCGCTCCGGCTGCCGCGCCTGCCAAGGCTGCTGCTCCTGCCGCTGCTGCTCCAGTGTTCGCTGCCGGCGATCGCATCGAGAAGCGCGTACCGATGACCCGCGTGCGGGCCACCGTTGCCAAGCGTCTGGTTGAAGCTCAATCGAACATGGCGATGCTGACCACTTTCAACGAAGTCGACATGACCGAAGTCATGGCCCTGCGTTCGAAGTACAAGGACCTGTTCGAGAAGTCCCACAACGGCGTGCGCCTGGGCTTCATGTCGTTCTTCGTGAAAGCGGCCACCGAAGCGCTGAAACGCTTCCCGGCTGTCAACGCGTCGATCGACGGTGCTGACATCGTTTACCACGGCTACGCTGACGTCGGTGTTGCTGTTTCCAGCGACCGCGGCCTGGTTGTACCGGTTCTGCGTAACGCCGAACTGATGAGCCTGGCTGAAATCGAAGGCGGCATCGCCACCTTCGGCAAGAAGGCTCGTGACGGCAAGCTGTCGATGGACGAAATGACCGGTGGTACGTTCACCATCACCAACGGTGGTACTTTCGGTTCGATGATGTCGACCCCGATCGTCAACCCGCCACAAGCGGCCATCCTGGGCATGCACAACATTCTGCAGCGTCCTATGGCGATCAACGGTCAAGTTGTTATCCGTCCGATGATGTACCTGGCTCTGTCCTACGATCACCGTTTGATCGACGGCAAAGAAGCTGTGACCTTCCTGGTTACCATCAAGAACCTGCTGGAAGACCCGGCTCGTTTGCTGCTGGATATCTGATTTCGTTGCATGGGCCGCTCAGCGATGGGCGGCCCTTCTGTAATGACCAGCTTCGTCCCACGACGGTCCCCAAAAGGGGCCGTCCGGTTTGATTCGAGAAGGAATGACACATGACTCAGAAATTCGACGTGGTAGTGATTGGCGCGGGCCCTGGCGGCTACGTGGCTGCCATTAAAGCAGCGCAACTGGGCCTCTCCACTGCCTGCATCGAGAAATACACCGACAAGGAAGGCAAACTGGCCCTCGGCGGTACTTGCCTGAACGTCGGCTGCATTCCATCCAAGGCGCTGCTGGACAGCTCCTGGAAGTTCCACGAAGCCCAAGACGGCTTCGCGATCCACGGTATCAACCACGCTGGCGTGACCATGGACGTGCCAGCAATGGTCGGCCGTAAAGCCAACATCGTCAAAGGCCTGACCTCGGGTGTTGCGACCCTGTTCAAAGCCAACGGTGTGACCTCGATCCAGGGCCACGGCAAACTGCTGGCCGGCAAGAAAGTCGAAGTCACCAAGCCTGACGGTTCGGTAGAAATCATTGAAGCCGAGAACGTGATTCTGGCTCCAGGTTCGCGTCCGATCGACATTCCACCGGCTCCGGTCGACCAGAATGTGATCGTCGATTCGACTGGCGCGCTGGAATTCCAATCGGTTCCAAAACGTCTGGGCGTGATTGGCGCTGGCGTGATCGGTCTGGAACTGGGTTCGGTCTGGTCCCGCCTGGGCGCAGAAGTTACCGTTCTCGAAGCGCTGGACACCTTCCTGATGGCCGCTGACGCTGCCGTTTCCAAGGAAGCGCTGAAAACCCTGACCAAACAAGGTCTGGACATCAAGCTGGGCGCTCGCGTTACCGGTTCCAAAGTGAACGGCAACGAAGTCGTTGTGAACTACACCGATGCCAACGGCGAACAGAACATCACTTTCGACAAGCTGATCGTAGCCGTTGGTCGCCGTCCGGTGACCACTGATCTGCTGGCTGCCGATTGCGGCGTGACCCTGGACGAGCGCGGTTTCGTGCACGTTGACGATCACTGCGCCACCACCGTACCGGGCGTTTACGCCATCGGTGACGTGGTTCGCGGCATGATGCTGGCACACAAGGCCTCGGAAGAAGGCATCATGGTCGTCGAGCGCATCAAGGGCCACAAAGCCCAGATGAACTATGACTTGATCCCGTCAGTTATTTATACTCACCCGGAAATCGCATGGGTCGGCAAAACCGAGCAGACCTTGAAGGCTGAAGGCGTTGAAGTTAACGTTGGCACCTTCCCGTTCGCAGCCAGTGGCCGTGCCATGGCAGCCAACGACACCGGCGGTTTCGTGAAAGTCATTGCCGATGCCAAGACTGACCGCGTATTGGGCGTCCACGTGATTGGCCCGAGCGCTGCAGAACTGGTTCAGCAGGGCGCGATCGGTATGGAATTCGGCACCAGCGCTGAAGACCTGGGCATGATGGTTTTCTCCCATCCGACCCTGTCTGAAGCCTTGCACGAAGCAGCTTTGGCTGTGAATGGCGGCGCCATCCACATCGCCAACCGCAAGAAGCGTTAAGACAATAAGAAACCACGGCGGTACGGCCCGTCGTGAGCCTTGCATGCAAGACTCACCGCGGAATGTCCGCTGGACGCAGTCTTGCGTAGCTCAGCTACGCAAGCAGCAGTCACAGGTGGTGCGGCACTTGAACAAGTGCAGCACCGAATGCGCAGTACCTAACGAAGACGGTAATAAGCATGAATCTTCACGAGTATCAGGGTAAGCAGCTGTTCGCTGAGTACGGCCTGCCAGTTTCCACCGGCTACGCAGTAGACACCCCGGAAGCAGCAGCAGAAGCTTGCGACAAAATCGGCGGCACCGAGTGGGTTGTCAAAGCCCAGGTCCACGCTGGTGGTCGCGGTAAAGCGGGCGGCGTAAAGCTGGTTCGCAGCAAAGAAGACGCCAAGGCATTCGCTCAACAGTGGTTGGGCAAGCGTCTGGTGACTTACCAGACTGATGCCAATGGTCAGCCAGTCACCAAGATCCTGGTTGAATCGTGCACTGATATCGCTAAAGAGCTGTACCTGGGCGCTGTCGTTGACCGTTCGAGCCGTCGCATCGTGTTCATGGCTTCCACCGAAGGTGGCGTGGACATCGAGAAAATCGCTCACGACACCCCTGAGAAAATCCTCAAGGCCACTATCGATCCACTGGTTGGCGCTCAGCCATTCCAGGGTCGCGAGCTGGCATTCCAGCTGGGTCTGGAAGGCAAGCAAGTTGCTCAGTTCGCCAAGATCTTCGTAGGTCTGGCCAAGCTGTTCAAGGATCACGACCTGGCTCTGCTGGAAGTGAACCCGCTGGTGATCAAGGCTGACGGCGATCTGCATTGCCTCGACGCCAAGATCAACATCGACGCCAACGCCATGTACCGTCAGCCTAAGCTGAAGACTTTCCACGATCCGTCGCAAGACGATCCGCGCGAAGCGCACGCTGCCAAGTTCGAACTGAACTACGTAGCACTGGAAGGCAACATCGGTTGCATGGTCAACGGTGCTGGCCTGGCCATGGGTACCATGGACATCGTCAACCTGCATGGCGGCAAACCAGCCAACTTCCTCGACGTGGGCGGCGGTGCTACCAAAGAACGCGTTACCGAAGCGTTCAAGATCATCCTGTCCGACACTAACGTCGCTGCAGTATTGGTCAACATCTTCGGCGGCATCGTTCGTTGCGACATGATTGCCGAAGGCATCATCGGCGCTGTGAAAGAAGTCGGCGTGAAAATCCCGGTTGTTGTTCGCCTTGAAGGCAACAACGCTGAGCTGGGCGCTAAAGTACTGGCAGAAAGCGGTTTGAACATCATCGCTGCTACCAGCCTGACCGACGCTGCTCAACAAGTCGTTAAAGCTGCGGAGGGCAAATAATGAGCGTCCTGATCAATAAAGACACCAAAGTTATCTGCCAGGGTATTACCGGTTCGCAAGGTAGTTTCCACACCCAGCAAGCCATCGAATACGGCACCAAGATGGTGGGTGGCGTAACTCCTGGCAAAGGCGGCACCGAGCACCTGGGTCTGCCAGTGTTCAACACCGTGAAAGACGCTGTAGCTGCCACTGGCGCCACCGCCAGCGTGATCTACGTTCCAGCTCCTTTCTGCAAGGACTCCATCCTGGAAGCAGCATTCGGCGGCATCAAGCTGATCGTTTGCATCACTGAAGGCATTCCTACCCTGGACATGCTGGATGCCAAGGTCAAGTGCGACGAGCTGGGCGTAGTCCTGATCGGTCCTAACTGCCCAGGCGTGATCACTCCAGGCGAATGCAAGATCGGCATCATGCCAGGTCACATTCACTTGCCAGGCAAGGTCGGTATCGTTTCCCGTTCCGGCACCCTGACCTACGAAGCTGTGAAGCAGACTACTGACGCTGGTTTCGGTCAGTCGACTTGCGTCGGCATCGGTGGTGACCCGATCCCAGGTTCGAACTTCATCGACATCCTGAAGCTGTTCCAGGAAGACCCGAAGACCGAAGCGATCGTGATGATCGGTGAGATCGGCGGTTCGGCTGAAGAAGAAGCGGCTGCCTACATCAAGGCAAACGTGACCAAGCCGGTTGTTTCCTACATCGCTGGTGTGACTGCCCCTGCAGGCAAGCGCATGGGCCATGCTGGCGCAATCATCTCTGGCGGCAAAGGCACTGCAGACGAGAAGTTTGCTGCCCTGGAAGACGCAGGCGTTAAAACCGTGCGTTCGCTGGCAGACATCGGCAAGGCTTTGTCCGAGCTGACCGGTTGGGCGATCAAGTAAGCCTCGCGCTTAACTGACGCTTCACCAAACAAAGGCCACCTTCGGGTGGCCTTTGTCGTTTCCGGGATTTGCGTCGATCATGCGGACGTCATCGCGGGCAAGCCCGCTCCCACAGATTTACGTCGTTCACAATACGGCGAACGACTCGATACCTGTAGGAGCGAGGCTTGCCCGCGAAGGCTTACTTGCAGACGCTCACCATTTACATGCAAAAACGCGACATTGAAGTGTCGTGTATCAGATAGTTCGCCCCGTAACAGTGCGTTTGTCGTGCAAATTCGTTAGGCTAGCAGCCATTTTTGCGTCCGCGGCCCACAAGGCAGCGACGCGCTAAACGGGTTAGTCCTATACGGGCCGACAGCATTTCCCTCACCCATAAGGGAAATCCCTCTCTAAATTCCGATTCAGTAGTGTGGTATTTCCTTAATGAAAGTGTTGAAAGGCCAGGACATCCTGGCACTGGGTTTTATGACGTTTGCCCTGTTCGTCGGGGCTGGCAACATCATCTTCCCGCCTATCGTCGGTTTGCAGTCCGGGCCTAATGTCTGGATGGCGGCGCTGGGTTTTCTGATCACCGCGGTCGGTCTGCCGGTGATCACCGTTGTCGCCCTGGCCAAGGTTGGTGGCGCAATGGATGCCTTGAGCAGCCCGATCGGTAAAGTCGCCGGTGGCCTGCTGGCAGCCGCGTGCTACCTCGCGGTCGGCCCGTTGTTCGCGACGCCGCGCACCGCGACCGTGTCGTTCGAAGTGGGCCTGGCGCCGCTGACTGGCGAGAGCCCGCTGGCGTTGTTTCTTTATAGCTCGGTGTACTTCCTGCTGGTGTTCTTCATCTCGCTCTATCCGGGCCGTCTGCTGGACACCGTAGGGCGTTTCCTCGCACCGCTGAAGATTATCGCCCTGGCCGCTCTCGGCATCGCAGCGTTCGCGTTGCCGGCCGGTGATATCGGCATGGCCACGCCTGAATATGTGGCGGCACCGTTCTCCCAGGGCTTCATCAATGGTTACCTGACCATGGATACCCTGGGGGCATTGGTATTTGGCATTGTCATTGTCAACGCCATTCGTTCCCGGGGCGTGGAGTCGCCGGCGTTGATCACCCGTTACGCGATCATCGCCGGGCTGATTGCCGGCGTGGGTCTGGCGCTGGTTTACGTCAGCCTGTTCCGTCTCGGTTCGGGCAGCCATGAAGTGGCCGCTGGTGCTACCAACGGCGCGGCGGTATTGCACGCGTACGTTCAGCACACGTTTGGTTCGTTGGGCAGCGGTTTCCTCGCGGTGCTGATCTCCCTGGCCTGCCTGGTAACAGCGGTCGGTCTGACGTGTGCCTGTGCCGAATACTTCAGCCGTGTACTGCCACTGTCCTACAAGACACTGGTGATCATCCTGGCTGCGTTCTCCCTGTTGGTGTCCAACCTGGGCCTCACCAAGCTGATTGCGTTCTCGATCCCGGTGCTGACCGCCATCTACCCGCCATGCATCGCCCTGGTCGCCCTGAGCTTCTGCAAGGACTTCTGGCATGAGCAAGGCCGCATCGTCGGTCCGGTGATGCTGGTGTCGTTCATCTTCGGCCTGATCGACGCCCTCAAGGGTGCCGGTCTGGCCGACTGGATGCCGACTCAACTGGCTCACCTGCCGCTGAGCGAGCAGGGGCTGGCGTGGCTGGTGCCGTCGGTCATGACCCTGCTGGTTGCGGTGGTCTGCGATCGTCTGCTGGGCAAGCGCGAAGAAGCGCTGGCTTAAGCTGCTTCATGGCCCGCCACAAGCGGGCCTCGAGCTGCTTCCTGGCAAAAATGGAAATGCCCCGTATCAATCGATACGGGGCATTTTTTATGCGTGTGATGCAGTGTCTTTTTCCTTGCGCTAACGTCGAAGCAGTGCCAAGACCTAATGTGGGAGCGAGCCTGCTCGCGATAGCGGTAGATCAGTCAACATATGTGTTGAATGTAAATCCGTCATCGCGAGCAGGCTCGCTCCCACAGGAATTATGTACTCCGCATCTACATCACAAGGACCTGCATGTCGTTCATCCACACCAACATCATCCACATCCTCGCCGCGCTCTGGTTTGTCGTCTGCTGGGGTGGCTATACCCGTTACGCGACATGGAAGGGCCGCGACACCGCGTGCCTGGCCAGTGTGTTGCACCTGTATCGCGAAGACTGGATGCGCCGCATGCTGTTGCGCGACAACCGCATTGCCGATGCCAGCGTGATCGGTAACCTGGAGCGCAATGCCTCGTTCTTCGCCTCCAGTACGCTGATTATCCTGGCCGGTATTCTCACGGTATTGGGTGCGTCCGACAGAGCCGTGTCGTTGCTGGCGGATATCCCGATGGTGCAACAGGCTTCCCAGGGGATGTCGGAGATCAAGTTGTTGTGCCTGGCGCTGGTGTTTGTCTATGCGTTCTTTACCTTTAGCTGGTGCATGCGTCAGTACAACTTTGCGGCGATTCTCGTGGGCTCGGCGCCGATGATCGGCGAGCGCCATGTGTCCGAGCAAGAGCGTAAAGCCTTCGCTTCTCGAGCCGCCCGTGTCATCTCCATGGCGGCCAACCAGTTCAACTTCGGGCTGCGTTCCTATTACTTTGGCATGACCATGCTGGCGTGGTTCGTCAGCCCCTGGTTGTTCATGTTGATGAGTGCTGGCGTCGTGCTGGTGTTGTATCGCCGCGAGTTTCACTCCGACGTTCTTGATGTGATGGTCTATACCCCTACGGAGGCGCCATTGCCTGAAGCAAACAAGGAGGCTGCTTGATGAGTATTCCGTTCTGGTGTGTGTTTATCAGCGCATTGTTGATTTTCGTGGCAAAGATCCCGGTGGCCAAAGCCATGAACGAGCAGGGTGGTTACAACAATCACCTGCCGCGCCAACAGCAGGCGCAACTTACAGGCTTCGGTGCCCGTGCATTGGCGGCCCATCAGAACAGTTTCGAGGCGTTCTTGTTGTTTGCGGTAGGGGTGTTGATGGCGCATACCACGCAGACGGCGGGATGGCTGATCGATGCGCTGGCAATCATCTTTGTGATCACGCGTATCCTATATCTGTTGTGCTATTGGGCGGACTTGGCCTGGCAGCGCAGCCTGGCGTGGTTCGGCGGCTTAGTGTGTTCGTTGTTGTTGATGATTAGTCCGACTTTTAGGACGATTTTGATCTAATACTGCATTGCAAACAAAAGCCGCAGACAAAAGAAAACCCGCACTTGGCGGGTTTTCTTTTATCACTAAAAACGCTGTTAGTTTTTAGGCGCTTCTGGAGCGGCTTCTTTTACCGCTGCTGCGTTCGATTCGGCCTGAGCTTTGGCAGCTTCGGCGTTTTCTTTTGCTGCCTCGTTCACTTTATCCTGAGCTTCGCTCATTTTTTCCTGAGCTTGCTCGGCATGTTTGGTGGCATCTTGAGCTTTGTCCTCGGATTTTTTATCGCAGGCAGCGAGACCGAGGGAAGCGGTCAACATCAAGGCAATAGCTAAAGTCTTACGCATGGGGTGTTTCTCCTGATGGAAAGTATCTACTGGCCTTTCGAGCACAGCCGACAGCTTTAAGTTCCTCAATTCGTTCAGATATATAAGTTTGTTTTGCTGCGGAACTTTTACCCACTAGCCTGCTACTTTGCCCGGACACTAAGAAGAGTTTTATCAAATGGCCGAAAACCCCGTTTTTGAGCGTGCGACGCGATTTCTGTCGGTATTGCGCCATTGTCAGGTACTCGGCATGCGAGTTCACAGCGCCAGCAGCGAAGGGCTGACGGTGATTCTGCCGTACAGCCCGCAGATCGTCGGCAACCCGCAAACCGGGGTGATTCATGGCGGTGCGCTGACCTCGTTGATGGACACCGCCTGCGGCATGGCCACCCTTTGCGTGCTGCCCGAGTTTGAAGTCTGTCCGACGCTCGACTTGCGCATCGACTACATGCACGCCGCCGAGCCGCACAAGGACGTTTACGGCTTCGCCCAATGCTATCGAGTGACCACCGACGTCATTTTTGCGCGCGGTTTTGCCTATCAGGACGACCCCGAACAGCCCATCGCCCATGTGGTGGGCACCTTCATGCGTATGGGCAAGGGCATCAAAGGCACCAAGGGTTTTGCCGGTGCCATAGCTGGAGGTGCGAAATGACCGACTCGTTCAAGGAGCAACTTCAACAGGCCCATGCGCAGGGGGACTACGCCTCTCTGCTGCACCTGATTCCCTACGCCAGACTGATCGGCGTCGAATGTTCGCGTGTCGGGGATGAGCTGCTGTTTCGCCTGCCGGCCAACAAGGACAACATCGGTAATCCTTTATTGCCGGCGATTCATGGCGGGGTGATTGCCGGGTTCATGGAGCTGTCGGCGGCACTGCACCTGCTGATCTTCACCGGCTCTCCCGGCGTGCCGAAGATTATCGACTTTTCCCTCGACTACCTGCGCGCGGGGCAGTTTCGCGATACCTGGGCCAGATGCCAGGTGTGCCGTCAGGGGCGTCGGGTGGCAAACGTGGCGATTACCGCCTGGCAAAGCACTGAAGCCGAGCCCATTGCCACGGCCCGCGCTCATTTCAAAATTGAAGAGCCCTTGAAATCCTGATCTCAGCCCCCAACTCTGATGACAACCCGCCGCCGACCCTCAAGGTCGCGGCTTATGCCATCTGATTGGAGTTTGATGACCATGAGTGTGGAAACTCAAAAGGAAACCCTGGGCTTCCAGACCGAGGTGAAGCAACTGCTGCACCTCATGATCCATTCGCTGTATTCCAACAAGGAAATTTTCCTTCGCGAATTGATCTCGAACGCCTCTGACGCTGTCGACAAATTACGTTTTGAAGCGCTGGCCAAGCCTGAATTGCTGGAAGGCGGCGCTGAACTGAAAATCCGTGTGAGCTTCGACAAAGACGCTAAAACCGTCACCCTCGAAGACAACGGCATCGGCATGAGCCGTGAAGACGCGGTCACCCATCTGGGTACCATCGCCAAATCCGGCACTGCCGATTTCATGAAACACCTGTCTGGCGATCAGAAAAAAGACTCGCACCTGATTGGTCAATTCGGTGTCGGTTTCTACTCGGCCTTCATCGTCGCCGATAAAGTCGACGTATTCAGCCGCCGTGCCGGCCTCGCTGCCAGCGAAGGCGTGCACTGGTCGTCCAAGGGCGAAGGCGAATTCGAAATCGCCACCGTCGAGAAAGCCGACCGTGGTACCCGCATCGTCCTGCACCTGAAGTCCGCTGAAGACGAATTCGCCGATGGCTGGCGTCTGCGCAACATCATCAAGAAGTACTCCGACCACATCGCTTTGCCGATCGAGCTACCAAAAGAAGTGGCAGCCGTTGAAGGCGAAGACAAGCCTGCCGTTGAATGGGAAACCGTCAACCGCGCCAGCGCCCTGTGGACTCGTCCTCGCACTGAAGTGAAAGACGAGGAATACCAGGAGTTCTACAAACACGTCGCTCACGATTTCGAAAACCCGCTGAGCTGGAGCCACAACAAGGTCGAAGGCAAGCTCGAGTACACCTCGCTGCTTTATGTACCGACCCGTGCTCCGTTCGACCTGTACCAGCGTGAAGCGCCGAAAGGCCTGAAGCTGTACGTGCAGCGTGTGTTCGTCATGGATCAGGCCGAGTCGTTCCTGCCGCTGTACCTGCGCTTCATCAAAGGCGTGGTCGACTCCAACGACCTGTCGCTGAACGTTTCGCGGGAAATCCTGCAGAAAGACCCGATCATCGATTCCATGAAGTCGGCGCTGACCAAGCGCGTTCTGGACATGCTGGAAAAACTGGCGAAGAACGAGCCTGAGCAATACAAAGGCTTCTGGAAGAACTTCGGCCAGGTCATGAAAGAAGGCCCGGCAGAAGACTTCGCCAACAAGGAAAAAATTGCTGGCCTGCTGCGTTTCGCGTCCACTCAGGGCGACGACGGCGAGCAAGTTGTGGGTCTGGCCGACTACCTGGCTCGCGCCAAGGAAGGTCAGGACAAGATCTACTACCTGACTGGCGAAACCTACGCGCAAGTCAAAAACAGCCCGCACCTGGAAGTCTTCCGCAAGAAAGGCATCGAAGTGCTGCTGCTGACCGATCGCATCGACGAGTGGCTGATGAGCTACCTCAACGACTTCGACGGCAAGAGCTTTGTCGACGTGGCACGCGGTGACCTGGACCTCGGCAATCTGGATTCGGAAGAGGACAAGAAAGCTGCGGAAGAAGTCGCCAAGTCCAAAGAAGGCCTGGTTGAGCGTCTGAAGACTGCACTGGGCGACTCCGTTGCTGAAGTGCGGGTCTCCCATCGTCTGACCGATTCCCCGGCGATTCTGGCCATCGGCGAGCAGGACCTGGGCCTGCAAATGCGTCAGATCCTGGAGGCCAGCGGTCAGAAGGTTCCGGATTCGAAGCCGATCTTCGAATTCAACCCGGCTCACCCGCTGATCGAGAAACTCGACAACGAGCAGAGTGATGAACGCTTTGGCGACCTGTCGCACATTCTGTTTGATCAGGCGGCCCTGGCGGCCGGCGACAGCTTGAAAGACCCGGCCGCTTATGTGCGCCGTCTGAACAAGCTGTTGGTTGAACTGTCGGTTTAACCGCGCTGTATAAAAACCCGCTTCGGCGGGTTTTTTCATTCTGGGGCTTTTTTACTGGGAGTAAGTCATGAGCCAAATCACTGTTCGTTCCGTCGTCTATCAGATCGATGGCCAGTCGTATGAAAGCCGTCTGGCCTTCGATGCCGATCATAAAGGCCCGCGCCCGGGTCTGTTGATGGCGCCGAACTGGATGGGTGTCAGCTTTGGCGCCGAAGAGATCGCCAGGTCGGTGGCCTCCAAGGGCTACGTGGTGTTGATCGCGGACCTCTACGGCCAAGCGGTTCGTCCGCAGAACGGCGATGAGGCGGGCGCGGCGATGATGCCGTTGAAGAATGATCGCGCCTTGCTGCGCAAACGCATGCAGGCTGCCTTCGAACAGCTGCAAGGGCAGGGCGAGGCGGCAGTCGATACCTCGAAACTGGCGACCTTCGGTTTCTGTTTTGGCGGTTGCTGTGCGCTGGAACTGGCGCGTACCGGCGCACCGGTGAAAGCGGCGGTGTCGTTCCACGGCACTTTGGATACGCCGAACGTGAACGATGCGAAAAACATCAAGGGTTCGGTGCTGGTATTGCATGGCGCTGCCGATCCGCTGGTGCCGAAAGAGCAACTGCCGGCGTTCGAAGCTGAAATGAATGCCGCCGGGGTGGATTGGCAATTGCTGAGCTACGGCGGCGCGGTGCATTCATTCACCGATCCCCGTGCCAATGTGCCCGGCACAATGATGTATGACGCGAAAACCGCTGCTCGTGCGTTTGCGTCGATGCATAACTTGCTGGATGAAGTTTTTAGAGGCTGAGCTGTTGCCAGGCGCTGAATGAGTCGGTGCCTGAACGGGCCTCATCGCGGGCAAGCCCGCTCCCACAGGGAATTGTGCCGTATGCAATTTTTGCGAACGACCCGGTCAACTGTGGGAGCGGGCTTGCCCGCGATGACGGATTGACAGGCGATGCAGAAATTACGGTAGTTCGATCCGCTCACTTTCCCCTGGCACTGTCGGCCAATCCCCGGCCGCCCAGCGCCGACGTGCTTCATCGATCAACGCCGGATCACTGGCGACGAAATTCCAGTTGATCCGTCGCGGCCCATCAAGCGGCGCACCGCCAAACAGCACGGCATGACAGTCGCTCTCGGCAAACAGTGTCATCTCTTCCCCGGCCGGCAACACCACCAGCGAGTGCGGTTCCAGCAGCTCGCCATCCAGTTGCACTTCACCGCTCAGCACATACAGTGCCCGTTCTTCATGCTCGGTGGGAATCAGCAATGTGGTCGCCGTTTGCAGGTTCAATTCGGCATACAGCGTAGGAGAAAGCACCGGGACCGGCGATTCGAGGCAAAAGCCTGACCCGGCGATCATCCGTATCTTCACGCCAAGGTTATCGCTGACGGGCAACGTGGCAGCCGGATGGTGGCTGTAGTGTCCTGGGCCGTGTTCACGATCCTTGGGCGAAGCCAGCCAGATCTGTAAGCCGTGCATCGTAAATTCGCTGTCTTTCAATGGTTCGGGTGTGCGTTCGACGTGGGCGATTGCGCTACCCGCCGTCATCCAGCTGACATCGCCGGCATTCACCACCTGATCGGAACCGAGGCTGTCCTTGTGCTGGATTTGCCCTTCGAACAGGTAGGTGAGGGTGGACAGGCCGATGTGTGGATGCTGACGGATGTTCATGCCTTTGCCCGCCGGATAACGGGTTTCGAGCATATGGTCGAAAAACACGAAAGGCCCGACGTTGCGGCATTTGGCTGACGGCAGCGGGCGAAGAATCGGCTGGCCTTCGACATCTTCGGCGCGAGGGCGGATCACGAGTGGCGTGTTCATGGTGCATTCCAGGCTGAGCGGGTGACGCAAGGAGCATAACCCGCTGGCGCAGCCCTTGCCGCTATTGGCTGAAGGCACCTTCGGACAGATGGGTTTCGATGCTGACCTCGGAGGTGGTCATCAGCTTGTGTACCGGGCAGCGGTCGGCCACGCGGTGCAGCTCGTCACGCTGGGCATCGGTCAGCACCCCCTTGAGCGTGAGTTCGACGTGCAGGGCGTATTTGCCTTTCTGCTCTTCACTGTTATCGCGCTTGACCTCAACCTCGACGCCCGTCAGCGGGATGCCCTTTTTCCTGGCATACATTTTCAGCGTCAGGGCCTTACAGGCACCCAGGGCTGCGTCGAAGTAGTCGTGTGGTTCAGGCGCGGTGCCTTCGCCGCCAGAGGTTTTCGGCACATCGGCAAAGAGTTCGTGGTCATCGATCTGGACGCTGTGACGAAAACCTTCGGCGGAGACGGTGTTGACGGTAACAGTCATAAGAAACCTCGCAGGCATTGGGAAAAGTCATTCGATCAAAAAAGGTCCTGAAGTTATAGAGCATCCCTTCAAATTCGCGTTCCACTTTCTTGGCGGGGGATTCGACTAAGACGCAGAACCTGTAGGAGCGAGCGGTGCGGCGATCCGACTTGCCCGCGAAGAATGCACCGCAGTTTTTCAGGCATTACGCGTCATCGCTCTTCGCGGGCAAGCCTCGCTCCTACAGGATTTCACTGAACTTGTCATCGTCCTGTCACCCCGGCGTCATACCCTCGCGCTCATCTCAATCAAGGAGCGCACCATGCACCTCACCCGTTTAGCCGCCCTGGCCACAATGATGTTCGCCAGTGGTCTGGCCTGTGCCGAAGTCCGCGTCGAAGGCCCGGTGGAATACGGCGTGTTCGCTGGTCCGAAAGCCGAACTGCAATCGGGCGAGCGAGTTTTGCGCCGCAGCAATGAACAGATCCAGCAAACCGAAATCGTCCCGGCCAAACTCGGCACCAAGTTCGGTATGCGTTACCAGTTGGCCGGCAAGGTCGCCGAAGACCAACCGCTGACTTTGCTCTATTTCACGCCGGGCATCCGTACTCCGGATGGCGCGCGACACGACAAACTGGAAGTGACTCAGAAACTGGTACCCGGTGCTCCGCAGGACCTGATGGCCTTCGAGTTCACCGAAAGCCATGAAGTTGTTCCCGGTGAATGGCGTTTCATGGTGTTCCAGGGCGACCGTCTGCTGGCCCAGCAACGCTTTACCGTGCGCTGATCGCGCGCGCCCAACCAAATCCCAGACGAAAAAAAGCCCCGCGTTTGCGGGGCTTTCATGTTGTTGCGGATCAGCTGCCTTTGACCGTCTTGCCGTTGACCGTACCGTCGAGGAGCATGATGTTGTACTCCTTGCCGTCGGTTTCGACCTGTTGCAAGCGAACCAGCAGGTAATCCCAGTCCTTGGCGAACCACAGGACGGTGATGCGCTTGCTTTGTGTCGGGTCGCGCACGCGCTCGACCTTGATTGCATCGATCTGGCCAGCCTTGGTGTCGACTTTTTCCGAACCCAGCACGCGGAAGTCATAGGTATCGACTTCGCCGCCATCGACGACCGGGTAGCTCATGGTCTTTTTGCCGGCCGCCACATCATGCTGCAAGGCCAGTTGATAGGTGGATTTGTCGACCATGCCGCGATTGAGCGGGATCTTGACCGGATCGCCGCGATCGGTGCCGGTGACCATTTTCGTGGTCCAGTCGAAGTCCAGATCAGCTTTCTTGGCTTTGCCCAAGCCGCCCCGTTCGAAGTGATAGGACTGCGGCAGCAGGGTGTCCTTGTCCAGGGTCAGCGTACTTTCTTCAGTCAGGCTGGCGATCATCATCGACGCCTTGAAGCTGAGTTTCCAGACGCCGTTGGCTCCCTTGGTCAGGCTGCGTTCAGCCGTGCCGCTCATGGGTAGCTGCTTCCAGTCGGCGGTGTAGCTGGCGGAGAAGGGTTGAAGGTCTGCAGCCTGCGCAAACGGCAGGGCGAGCAGAGCGCAAGCGAAGAGCAGGGCGCGACGCATAAAATCTCCTAGGTTCGAATCAAGTGGCCGCTGGCCGCGAGTAACTGTCCGTCCAGTAAAGCACCTTGTTCGCCGAGTGATAAACGACCTTCGGCAAACCAGCGTACGGCCATCGGGTAGATCAGGTGTTCCTGGGTATGGACTCGCTGCGCCAGACTCTGCGGCGAATCGTGCAACTCTACCGGTATTACTGCCTGTACGACCAGTGGTCCGCCATCGAGTTCCTCGGTGACGAAGTGCACGGAACAGCCGTGTTCAGTATCGCCGGCCTCCAGCGCGCGCTGATGAGTGTGTAACCCTTTGTATTTGGGTAGCAGCGAGGGATGGATATTGAGCAGGCGACCCTGATAGTGGCGCACGAAGTCAGCGCTGAGAATGCGCATGAAACCGGCCAGTACCACGAGTTTGGGGTTGAAGGCGTCGATCAGTTCGATCAGCGCGGCATCGAAGGCCTCGCGACCTTCGAAAGCCTTGTGATCCAGGGTGCGGGTGTCGATGTCCGCGTCCCTGGCGCGTTGCAGGCCGTAGGCGTCGGCGCGGTTGGAAATCACCGCAGCGATGCGGGCCGGGCTGTCGCCGGTCCGCGTGCTGTCGATCAAGGCCTGCAAGTTACTGCCAGTGCCGGACAACAGCACCACCACATCACAGGTCTGGGACATCAATGAGCCTTGAGGTTCTTCAGTTCAACCTGGGCCGCGCCTTCGGCAGCGGTGGCGATCTGACCAATGACCCAAGGCTGCTCGCCGGCTTCACGCAACACGTTCAGCGCGGTTTCAACGTGCTCTTGAGCAACGCAGATGACCATGCCGACGCCGCAGTTCAGCACGCGGTGCATTTCGTTTTCGTCGACGTTGCCTTTCTCTTGCAGCCAGTCGAACACGGCAGGACGGGTCCAGCTCGCAACGTCAACCACCGCTTGTGCGCCTTTTGGCAGAACGCGCGGGATGTTGTCCAGCAGGCCACCACCGGTGATGTGGGCCATGGCTTTGACGGCGCCGGTTTCCTTGATCAGCTTGAGCAGCGGCTTCACGTAGATACGGGTAGGGGCCATCAGCAGGTCGGTCAGCGGTTTGCCGTCGAGCTGGATGTTTTCGATGTCTGCACCGGACACTTCGATGATCTTGCGGATCAGCGAGTAGCCGTTGGAGTGCGGGCCGGAAGACGGCAGGGCGAGCAGGGCATCGCCGGCAGCGACTTTGGAACCGTCGATGATTTCGGACTTTTCCACGACGCCGACGCAGAAGCCGGCCAGGTCGTAGTCTTCGCCTTCGTACATGCCAGGCATTTCAGCGGTTTCGCCGCCGACCAGGGAGCAGCCGGACAGTTCACAGCCAGCGCCGATGCCGGTCACGACCTGGGTCGCGGTTTCGACGTTCAGTTTGCCGGTGGCGTAGTAGTCGAGGAAGAACAGCGGCTCGGCGCCGCAGACCACCAGGTCGTTCACGCACATGGCAACCAGATCGATGCCGATGCTGTCGTGCTTGTTCAGGTTCAGCGCCAGGCGCAGTTTGGTGCCGACGCCGTCAGTGCCCGAGACCAGTACCGGTTGCTTGTAACCGGCCGGGATTTCGCAGAGGGCGCCGAAACCGCCCAGGCCGCCCATGACTTCCGGGCGCGCAGTGCGCTTGGCGACGCTCTTGATGCGTTCGACCAATGCTTCACCGGCGTCGATGTCTACACCGGCGTCCTTGTAGCTCAGGGAGGGTTGCTTGCTCATGATCCAGGCCTTTAGGGGGGATTCAGGGGTAACGACCGAGTCCAGTGGGACCGCCGAAACAGACGAAGGCGTGTGCCATCGGCGAATTTCAGGGTGCCCGGCTGTTGCCGGTCTGCGAAGGCGCGCGATTTTATCAGGCTTGAGGGGCAGCGGCCATCCTCGTGCCGACGGGCAGGGGCATATCGCGTTAAAAAAACCGATATTGCCCGTGTTGGTGACGTCCCGGATGGCTGTATAAGGTATCGACGTTAACCGTCTATCGTTATGACAGTGCGAAAACTTACCGTGATCGGGTGAATGTTTTGCTTGAACGTGTGGTCAACAGACCCCTGGTTCAATCATCTTCACGCGGTCTGTTCCAGCCGCTCTTGTCGTCAGGAATCTTTTTATGCGTTTTCTTAAATTCTTGTTCGCGGGCTGTTTATCCATGGTTAGCCTGACCAGTCATGCCGAAACCGTCAAAGGCCTCTATCAAGTGCGCGAGCCTGTCAGCAGCCAGACGCCGGAGGAGCGCGATCAGGCGACTCAGCGGGCGCTGGATACGTTGGTGTTGCGCCTGACCGGCGACCCCAAGGCGGCGCAGAGCCCGGGGCTGGCGACCGTGCGAAAAGACCCTCAGCAGATCATCAGTCAGTTCGGTTATGACGCCGGGCCGCCGGAGGTGTTGAAGGTCGATTTCGATCCAGCCACCACCGAACAGGCCTTGCGGCGTGCCGGGTTGGCCGTGTGGGGTGCCAACCGGCCATCGATTCTTGGTTGGTGGTTGAACGAATCCACCGAAGGTTCGAGCCTGGTCGGCGATGGTCAGGCCAGCGCTACGCCACTGCGTCGAGCGGCTCAGCATCGTGGGCTGCCGCTGCGTTTGCCACTGGCGGACCTGAATGAGCAGATTGTCGCCACTGCGCCGAATCTGGAAAGTGCAGACCCTGCACCGCTGCAAGGGGCATCCGACCGTTACAATGCCGATGCCTTGCTGGCGGTGCATGCCCGTGAAGAGGGTGGCCAATGGCAAGCCAAGTGGCGTTTGTGGTTGGGCGATCAGAAAGAAGCCGGTAGCGTGCAGGGTGCCGATACCGCCGCGCTGGCCGATGCGGTGATGCTGGCGGTCAGCCAACGCTTGGCGCCGCGTTTTGTCGCCAAGCCGGGAGCATCGAGCGAGCAATTGCTGGAAGTGCAGGGGATGAGTCTGGAGCGTTATGCGACGCTCGGGCGTTTGCTGGAGCCTTTTGGCGCACGTTTGCAAAGTGTCGACGGTGACCGCGTGATTTATCGGGTCAACGGCAGCCCCGAGCAACTGCGGGCGCAGTTGTCTTTGGCCAAGTTGCAGGAAATTCCGGCCGGTGAAGCGCCGGCCCCCACTGCGCCTGTTCAGCCCGTGGCGGCTGGCTCGACACCGGTCGCGGCGCCGGCCCCGGCACCGACACCGCAGTTACGTTTTCGCTGGTAGTTTTTCTTTATATAGAAGCAGGAGTGGTACATGGCCGATACACGGCGTTGGTTCTGGCTCGGTGGGGTGGTCCTGCTTTGCGCGTTTGTTTACCTGTTGCACCCGATCCTGACGCCGTTCCTGGTGGCGCTGTTGCTGGCCTATCTGTTCGACCCGCTGGTGGATCGGCTGGAGAAGTACGGCCTGTCGCGGACCTGGGGTGTGGTGGCGGTGTTCGCGTTGTTTACCTTGATCTTCACGACCTTGCTGTTGGTGTTGGTGCCGATGCTCGCCAAGCAGCTGTTTCGCTTGTACGAACTGGCGCCGCAGATGCTCGATTGGTTGCAGCACACCGCATTGCCGTGGGCGCAATCGAAATTTGGGCTGTCGGATAATTTTTGGAAATTCGACAAGCTCAAGGCGGCGATCAGCGAGCACATGGGCCAGACCACCGACATTGTCGGCGTGGTGCTGAGTCAGGCGACGGCTTCAGGTCTTGCACTGATTGGCTGGCTGGCCAATCTGGTGTTGATTCCGGTGGTGAGTTTTTATCTGCTGCGCGACTGGGACCTGATGATGGCCAAGATCCGCAGCCTGCTGCCGCGTGATCGTGAAGAGCGCGTGATGTCCCTGGCGGGAGAATGTCATGAGGTGCTCGGGGCATTCGTGCGCGGGCAGTTGCTGGTGATGCTGGCGCTGGGCGTGATCTATGCCGCAGGCTTGATGATCGTCGGGCTGGAGCTGGGGCTGTTGATCGGTCTGATTGCCGGGTTGGCGGCGATCGTGCCGTACATGGGGTTCGTCATCGGGATTGGCGCGGCATTGATTGCCGGTCTGTTCCAGTTCGGTGGCGATTTGTATCCCATGATCGGTATTGTCGCGGTGTTCATGGTCGGCCAGGCGCTGGAAGGCATGGTCCTGACGCCGTTGCTGGTGGGAGACCGGATCGGCCTGCACCCGGTGGCGGTGATCTTCGCGATCCTGGCCGGCGGCGAGCTGTTTGGTTTTACCGGTGTGTTGCTGGCGTTGCCGGTGGCGGCGGTGATCATGGTCCTGGTGCGTCACGTACACGATTTGTATAAGGACTCGGATATCTACGGCGGTGCCGACGAACTTGAGCCATAAGGTTTTTTGATCGCTCGTAGCGGGCAGTCTGGTTTCGTGCCAGGTTTGCCCGTATCCCTCGTGTGGCTGTCACATGCGCCGCCAAAGAACCTGGTTAACGCAAACCTTTGATTTTGCTTGTGGTCTGTCGCATTGTGCGGTCAGCCTCACGGGTATAAACTTCGCAAACTTTACACAGAGGCCACTAACGGTTCCTTTGGAACTGTTCAGTCAGCATGAAACCGATTCAGCTGCCCCTAGGTGTGCGTCTGCGTGATGACGCTACCTTTATCAATTACTACCCAGGCGCCAATGCCGCTGCACTCGGCTATGTCGAGCGGCTCTGCGAAGCCGACGCCGGCTGGACGGAAAGCCTGATTTACCTCTGGGGCAAGGACGGGGTAGGGCGCACGCATTTGTTGCAGGCGGCGTGTCTGCGCTTCGAACAACTGGGGGAGCCGGCGGTGTACCTGCCGTTGGCCGAGTTGTTGGACCGTGGCATCGAAATCCTCGACAACCTCGAACAATACGAACTGGTCTGCCTGGACGATCTGCAGGCGGTCGCTGGCAAGGCGGATTGGGAAGAGGCGCTGTTCCATCTGTTCAATCGTCTGCGTGACAGCGGCCGGCGTCTGCTGATCGCCGCCTCGACATCCCCGCGCGAACTGCCGGTGAAGCTGGCAGACCTCAAGTCGCGGCTGACACTGGCACTCATCTTCCAGATGCGGCCACTCTCTGACGAAGACAAATTGCGTGCCTTGCAGTTGCGCGCATCCCGTCGCGGCCTGCACCTGACGGACGAAGTCGGGCATTTTATTTTGACTCGCGGTACCCGCAGCATGAGTGCACTTTTCGAGCTGCTTGAACGCCTCGATCAGGCCTCCCTTCAAGCCCAGCGCAAGCTGACAATCCCGTTCCTGAAAGAAACCCTTGGTTGGTAAAAGACCTGATCAAACCCAGGTTTTACGCGGGTTCCGGCATATTCCAGGCGTCAACAAATCCGCTTTCCTGCAAGAGGGCAGGCTGCGCAAAGGTTCAAAATGGGCTTAAGCGCTTAGATGTAAACGAGAAACTGATAAGTCACATAAAGATCGATTGAATTTGCAAATGAGGTTGATAGCGGGCATAGTCGCGGCTTCTTTAGAAACTATCAGCCACGGTCGTGCCCATGCTAAATCGCTTCGCACCCCTCGTGCCTCTCGCACTCGTCACCCTGTTGTTCGGTTGCGCTGCTCACTCTCCAGTGTCCCAGCAAGAGCCAAAACAGCAGGTTTCAAATTCAGTTACCGCTCAGTCTTCTTCCGTTCTTTTCCAGGAAGAGCTGGCCACCGATAAAGAACTGGCAGACTTCGCCGGCGGCAAGTCGTACCAGCTTCCGGTTCTGGCCGACAGCATCCTCGAACGTGGCATGTCCCTGATCGGTACCCGTTACCGTTTCGGTGGCACCTCCGAGGCCGGTTTCGACTGCAGCGGCTTCATCGGTTATCTGTTTCGTGAAGAGGCCGGCATGAACCTGCCGCGCTCCACTCGCGAAATGATCAACGTTGACGCTCCTCTGGTTGCTCGCAGCGCCCTCAAGCCGGGTGACCTGCTGTTCTTCGCCACCAATGGCCGTCGCGGTCGTGTCAGTCACGCCGGGATCTATCTGGGTGATAACCAGTTCATCCACTCCAGCAGCCGCAAAAGCGGTGGTGTGCGGATCGATAGCCTGGGCGACAGCTACTGGAGCAAGACCTTCATCGAAGCCAAGCGCGCACTCGCGATGGCGCCGACTACGGCCCCGGCTATCGTCACGGCACGCAAGTAAGCGGACAGTTTGTAAGGCGAACTTAAAGTCTTACTTGAAGTTTGCCGCGTAGCCGCTAGAATCCTGATCTAATATTGATGGCAAACCGCCTGCGTTCTGCGCAGGCGGTTTTCTTTTCTGCCCTTTCGGTGGAAAAAGCCGCAGCCAGATCAGGATGTTCTGTTTATGACGATGTCGGCCCGCCTCGCACTCATGTTCTTCGCAGCGCTGCTCAGCGCCTGCGCCAGCCGCACACCGCCACCTGCGCCGGTGGTCCGCGCTCCGATTGTTTTCGGTCCTTCCCAAGCCTTTTCCCCTGCGGCAGAAGACGTACTGTTTCGCGCGCTGGGTCTGGTGGGAACGCCTTATCGCTGGGGCGGCAACACACCGGATTCCGGGTTCGATTGCAGCGGTCTGATCGGTTACGTCTATCGCGATGTCGCCGGCATTTCCTTGCCGCGCTCCACCCGCGAGATGATCGGCATGCAGGCTCCTAGTGTCGGCAAGGAAGGCCTGCAAACCGGTGACTTGATTTTCTTCGCCACCAATGGTGGTTCCCAGGTCAGCCACGCCGGGATCTACGTCGGCGAAGGCCGCTTCGTCCACGCGCCAGCCACGGGCGGCACGGTCAAGCTGGACAGCTTGTCCAAGGCTTACTGGCAGAAAGCCTACCTGAGCGCCAAGCGCGTCTTGCAACCTGAGCACTTGGCACATAATCCGTAGCGGAAGTTGTCATGATCGCTCGCTTGAAGGATGACTCGCGCTGGGCGACAGGTTGACGCTGTGCAAAAACTGTAGGAGCGAGGCTTGCCCGCGAAAGCGGTGTGTCAGTCGATATCAATGTTGACTGTGCTGCCGCCTTCGCGGGCAAGCCTCGCTCCTACGGTCAGAGCTGATTACTTGGCTGCTGAAACGCGCCACACCTTGTTCCCGACATCATCCGCCACCAGCAAGCCTCCTTGCTGATCGATCACCACGCCCACCGGCCGGCCCATGGCTTTTTCCTCGTCGTTGAGGAAGCCAGTGAGCACATCCACCGGTTGCCCGGTCGGTTTGCCGGCGCTGAACGGCACGAAAATCACTTTGTAGCCACTGTGTGGCTTGCGGTTCCACGAGCCATGCTGGCCGATGAATACACCTTGAGTGAACGGCGCGGGCAGTTTGCTGCCTTCGGCAAATGTCAGGCCCAGTGACGCGGTATGTGGCCCCACCGCATAGTCCGGGGCGATGGCCTTGGCCACCAGATCGGGTTTTTGCGGCTCGACGCGAATGTCGACGTGTTGGCCGTAATAGCTGTAAGGCCAGCCGTAGAACCCGCCGTCCTTCACTGAGGTGATGTAGTCCGGCACGAGGTCGCTGCCGATTTCGTCACGCTCGTTGACGGCGGTCCACAGTGCGCCGCTCTGAGGCTCCCAGGCCAGACCGTTTGGATTACGAATCCCCGAGGCGAAGATCCGATGATTGCCGGTGGCGCGATCCACTTCCCAGATCGCCGCGCGGCCTTCCTCCTGATCCATGCCGTTTTCACCGACGTTGCTATTCGAGCCCACGGTGACGTACAGCTTGCTGCCATCCTTGCTGGCGATGACGTTTTTGGTCCAGTGATGATTCAGCGTACCGCCCGGCAGGTCGACCACCTTGATCGGCTGCGACTTGATCGCCGTTTCACCGTTTTCATAGTGGAAACGCAGCAGGCGATCAGTGTCGGCGACGTACAGGTCATTGCCGACCAGGGTCATGCCGAAGGGCGAATTGAGGTTTTCCAGGAATACCATGCGGGTTTCGGCGACGCCGTCGTGGTCCTTGTCCCGCAGCAGGGTGATGCGGTTCGGGCTGGGGACGCCGGCACCGGCGCGGCCCATGACTTTGCCCATGACCCAGCCGCGAATGCCTTGGCCATCATCGGGTTTGGGCGGCGCGTTGGTTTCGGCCACCAGCACATCGCCGTTGGGTAATACGTAGAGCCAGCGCGGATGATCGAGGCCTTCGGCAAACGCCGCCACTTGAGTCCCTGCCGCGGCGACGGGTTTCTTGCCTTCAGGCCAGCCGATTGCCGGGGCGATGTTCACCGTCGGGATCAGGGTTTTATTCGGTTCCGGCAGCTTGGGCGACGGTCCGGTGCCGTCCGAGACTTGCAGGCTGGAGGTTTCACCACAGGCGGCGAGCCCTCCGGCGAGCGCGATGATGAAAACGAGATGGGGTTTGCGCATTACTGATCTTCCCTATGAATGCATTGACGTAATCATAGAGAAGCGTAGACGTTCGATGGTTCAACCCGTCAGCCGCGGGCTTCCTTGAACAATACGGCGATCCCTGGATGGTAGTTGCCGGCTTCATTGCGCAACTTGCGATAGGCGTACGGGAAATACCAGGCCACGGCGCAGCTGGGTTCCTTTTGCAGGTCGTCGAGCATGTCCTGGAGTTCTTCCGGTGTAGCGCTCTGCTGAGCTTTTTGCGGCGCAACGAACAGGCAACCGAGTTTCAGGTCGCTGGCGTAGCTGATCCTCTTGGCCTCGCTGGTGATGTCCTGCAGCGCCTGAGTCAGGTTCAGGCTGTTGACCCGCGGCCAGCGTTGAGTGGCTTGAAGGTAGGCGCGTTGTTCGGCGGTGGCTTCGGGAGTGGCGATAAACAGGTCGGCGCGGCCGTTGCGTTCGCCTTCTTCGTTCTGCTTGCGCGTCGGCGTTTGTTGCAAGGTGACCATTTCTGCCATCCAGGCTGCGGCGGAGAGCAGGCCGAGGTTGGCTTTTTCGTCGTACCAATAAGGTGTGTCGTTATCGCCGCGTACAGCGTTGTAGCGGTCGATACAGTCAAACCAGCGTTCCAGCACCGGTCGCAGGAATTCCAGCTTCGGATTGCTGATGATCATGCCTTGCATGTTGCTCACCCTTGTAATTGTGATGTTGGGTTGTGGCGCTTTGATATCACTGCTGACAGTGTGGTGCAAGTTGGGTGTCAGAAATTTGATCGGCGGCAGTATATCGCTCGCCCGCGCTTTGTCTTCAATTGACGCTCCACCCCCAACCCTCTAACCTTCGCGGCTTGTTTCAGGTGCTCTGTGGCGGTGGCCGACAGAGTGAAACAGGGAAGCCGGTGAGTGACTATCGTCAAGCGACGAAGCGTCACGATCCCGGCGCTGCCCCCGCAACGGTAAATGAGTGAAAACTGCGCCTTGAGCCACTGTGTTGATGTCAACATGGGAAGGCGCGCAGTCAGGCAAAACGCCGCTCATGAGCCCGGAGACCGGCCTGATTCATCCAACGGCATCACGGCGGGCGATGCCAGGCTTCTTGCCGTCTATTCTTGTGCCTGCCCGCCGTTATCCAGCCTCAACGGAGAGCTCCCATGACTGATACCCCCGATCGTGACGAACGCCATCTGGCGCGCATGCTGCGCAAAAAAGCGGTGATCGACGAACGCATCGCCAACTCCCCGAATGAATGCGGCCTGCTGCTGGTGCTGACTGGCAATGGCAAAGGCAAAAGCAGCTCGGCGTTCGGCATGCTTGCGCGGGCCATGGGCCACGGTATGCAGTGCGGCGTCGTGCAGTTCATCAAGGGGCGCACCAGCACCGGCGAGGAGCTGTTCTTCCGGCGCTTCCCGGAGCAGGTGCGTTTTCATGTGATGGGCGAGGGCTTCACTTGGGAAACCCAGGACCGCCAACGCGACATCGCCGCCGCCGAAGCCGCCTGGGCGGTGTCCCGCGAATTGCTGCGTGATCCGGCCATTGGCCTCGTGGTGCTTGATGAGTTGAACATCGCCCTCAAGCACGGCTACCTCGATCTCGATCAGGTGCTCAGCGACTTGCAGGCCCGTCCGCCGATGCAACATGTGGTGGTCACCGGTCGTGGCGCCAAGCCAGAGATGATCGAGCTGGCCGACACCGTCACAGAAATGGGCATGATCAAGCACGCCTTCCAGGCCGGAATCAAAGCGCAAAAAGGCGTCGAGCTGTGAACTGCACTTTATGAATAGCCATCGTCAATGCCCGGCGGTACTGATCGCCGCGCCGGCCTCCGGTCAGGGCAAGACCACCGTCACTGCCGCGCTGGCCCGTTTGCATCGCAATCAGGGGCGCAAGGTTCGCGTGTTCAAATGCGGCCCGGACTTTCTCGACCCGATGATTCTCGAGCGCGCCAGCGGTGCACCGGTCTATCAACTCGACATGTGGATGGTCGGCGAGCAAGAAAGTCGGCGTCTGTTGTGGGAGGCCGCTGGCGAAGCCGATCTGATCCTCATCGAAGGCGTCATGGGGCTGTTCGACGGTACGCCGTCCAGCGCCGACCTGGCGCGGCACTTCGGTGTGCCGGTGCTTGGCGTGATCGACGGCACCGCGATGGCGCAGACGTTTGGCGCGCTGGCCCTGGGCCTTGCGCGTTATCAGCCGGATTTGCCTTTTGCCGGTGTGCTGGCCAACCGGGTCGGCACTGTGCGGCATGCGCAGTTGCTCGAAGGCAGCCTGACTGAAGGCTTGCGCTGGTACGGTGCGTTGTCCCGGGAGACCGGGATCGAATTGCCGAGTCGACATCTTGGCCTGGTTCAGGCCAGCGAGCTGAATGATCTCGATCTGCGCCTCGATGCGGCCGCCGAGTCACTGGCCAGCAGTTGCGATGTGGCGCTGCCGCCGGCCGTGGAATTCGCCGCGCCTGAAATGATCGCGGCCGAACCGTTGCTGGCCGGTGTACGGATTGCCGTGGCCCGCGATGAAGCTTTCGCGTTTACCTACGGCGCGAGCCTGGATTTGCTGCGGGCCATGGGCGCCGAATTGTCTTTTTTCTCGCCGATCCGCGACAGCGGGTTGCCGGAGGCAGACAGCCTCTATCTGCCGGGCGGTTACCCCGAATTGCACCATGTGGCGTTGTCACAAAACACGCCGATGCTGAACGCGATCCGCGCTCACCACGCGGCGGGTAAACCGTTGCTGGCCGAGTGTGGCGGCATGCTGTATCTGCTGGATTCCTTGACCGATGTCGAGGGCACTCGCGCTGAACTGGTTGGCTTGCTGGCCGGTGATGCGGTGATGCAGAAGCGTCTTGCCGCGTTGGCCTTGCAGGCGGTCGAATTGCCGGAAGGTTTGCTGCGTGGGCACACGTATCACCACTCGCTGACCAGCACCGGGCTTGAGCCGATTGCTCGAGGTTTGAGCCCCAATGGCGGGCGAGGGGCGGAGGCGGTTTATCGTGAGGGGCGGATGACGGCTTCCTATGTGCACTTTTATTTCCCGTCCAATCCATCGGCGATTGCCGCGCTGTTTGTGCCTGACCTTGACACCGCCATCGCGGGCAAGCCCACTCCCACATTAGAGAGTGTGTTGCCTGAAGAAACACGGTCCACTGTGGGAGCGAGCCTGCTCGCGAAGAGGCCATGACGGAAAACGCATTTTCCGAAGCCGAGCGCGCAGCCGTCTACCGAGCCATCGCCGAACGCCGCGACATGCGTCACTTCAGCGGCGGCACAGTCGAGCCCGAGTTACTTCGTCGTCTGCTCGAAGCCGCGCATCAGGCCCCGAGTGTCGGCCTGATGCAGCCCTGGCGTTTCATCCGCATCAGCGACCGGGCACTGCGCGGCAAGATTCAGCAGCTGGTGGAAGAAGAACGCATCCGCACCGCCGAAGCCCTCGGCGAGCGCTCCGACGAATTCATGAAGCTCAAGGTCGAAGGCATCAACGACTGCGCCGAGGTGCTGGTCGCCGCGCTGATGGATGATCGTGAGCGGCATATCTTCGGCCGTCGTACGTTGCCGGAAATGGACATGGCCTCGCTGTCTTGCGCCATCCAGAATCTTTGGCTGGCGTCCCGCGCCGAAGGCCTGGGCATGGGCTGGGTGTCTCTGTTCGAACCGCAAGCGCTGGCGGACTTGCTGGGTTTACCGAGCGGGGCCAAGCCTTTGGCCGTTCTTTGCCTGGGGCCGGTCAAGGAATTCTATCCGGCGCCGATGTTGGTACTCGAAGGTTGGGCGCAGGCGCGTCCACTCAGTGAGTTGCTGTATGAAAATTATTGGGGAGTGAGTCAATGAGTGTGGCGTTGTTGAGTGTCGCCGCGGTCGCGCTGGATGCGCTGCTGGGTGAACCCAAACGCTGGCATCCGCTGGTGGCGTTCGGTCGTGTTGCCGATCGCATCGAGCAACGTTTCAACTCCGGTGGCCGTGGCTGGCGCAGTCACGGGGTTACGGCCTGGGTGATGGCGGTCGTGCCGCTGACCTTGCTGGCCACCGCGCTTTCCTGGGCGCCTTATGTCGGTTGGATTGTCGAGATTCTCGTGCTCTATTGCGCCCTCGGCATGCGCAGCCTTGGTGAACACGTCGAACCGGTGGCCAAGGCCCTGCGCAGTGATGATCTGATCGAGGCGCGCAAACGCGTTGGTTATCTGGTCAGCCGTCAGACCAGCGAACTGGATGAAACCGAAGTCGCCCGCGCCGCCACCGAGTCGGTGCTGGAGAACGGCAGCGATGCGGTGTTCGCCGCGCTGTTCTGGTTTGCCGTGGCCGGTGCACCCGGCGTGGTGCTTTATCGTCTGAGCAACACCCTGGATGCGATGTGGGGTTATCGCAACGAACGCTTCGAGCGTTTCGGTTGGGCCGCGGCGAAGATCGATGATGTTCTCAATTACATTCCCGCACGTCTGGTGGCGTTGACCTACGCGCTGCTGGGCAAAACCCGACTGGCGCTGAAGTGCTGGCGTACCCAGGGCCCGACCTGGGACAGCCCGAATGCCGGGCCGGTGATGGCCGCCGGTGCTGGCGCGCTGGGCGTCGAGTTGGGTGGGGCGGCGATTTATCACGGTGAGCTGCATCAGCGTCCGCAGTTGGGCGAAGGCGTGCCGGCGGATGCCGATTCCATCGACCGTGGCTGGCAATTGGTCCAGCGCGGGGTATGGTTATGGCTGCTGATTCTCTGCGTGGGGGCTGAATTCTATGCTTGAGCACGGTGGCCGCTTGCGCAAGGCGGCGCTTGAATACGGCATTGCCGAAGCCGATTGGCTCGACCTGTCCAGTGGCCTCGCGCCCTGGCCATTCCCGGTCCCGGACATCCCGCTGCGGGCCTGGGCGCGGTTGCCGGAAACCGATGACGGTCTGGAGCAGGCTGCCTGCAACTATTACGGTGCGGCTCAAGTGTTGCCGGTGGCCGGGTCGCAAATGGCGATCCAGTTGCTGCCGCGTTTGCGTCGGGCCGGCAAGGTCGGCGTGCTGTCGCCGTGTTACGCCGAACACGCCGAAGCCTGGCGTCGCAACGGGTACATCGTGCGTGAAGTGCTGGAGTCGGAAGTCGATTTCTTTCTCGACAGCCTCGATGTGCTGGTGGTGGTCAACCCGAACAATCCCACGGGGTTGAGCCTGACTCCGGCTCGTCTGCTGGACTGGCATTCGCGGCTGGCCCAGCGCGGTGGCTGGCTGGTGGTGGACGAGGCGTTCATGGACAACACCCCGCATTTGAGTCTGGCGCCGTTCGCCAATCAGATCGGCTTGATCGTACTGCGCTCCTTCGGCAAGTTCTTCGGCCTGGCCGGTGTGCGACTGGGGTTTGTGCTGGCCGAGCGCAAGTTGCTCAAGCTGCTGGCCGAACAGGTCGGACCTTGGGCGGTCAGCGGTCCGACCCGAGTGCTGGGTCAGGCGTGCCTGACGGATACGGACGGGCACACCCGACAGCGCATTCGTACTGACGAGGCCGGCGAGCGTCTGGCGTTGCTGCTTGAACAGTACGGTTTCAAACCTCAGGGCGGCTGTGCATTGTTCCAATGGCTGATCACCGAGTGCGCCGAAGCGCTGCATGAATTCATGGCCCGGCGCGGCATTCTGCTGCGGTTGTTCACCCACAACAGCAGCGTGCGGTTTGGCTTGCCCGCCGATGAGGCGGATTGGCTGCGTCTTGAGCAAGCGCTTGAAGCCTACGTTAAGGAAGCGCAATGACTACATTGAAGGTGCAGGGCGCGACTTTGATGGTGCAGGGCACTACATCGGACGCCGGTAAAAGCACGCTGGTGACGGCGCTGTGTCGCTGGGTAACGCGCCAGGGCGTGAGTGTCGTGCCGTTCAAGCCGCAGAACATGGCTCTCAACAGCGCGGTGACTGCTGACGGTGGCGAGATCGGTCGCGCTCAAGCGGTGCAGGCCCAGGCTGCCAACCTTGAACCGCACACCGATATGAACCCGGTGCTGCTCAAACCCAATAGCGATACTGGCGCCCAAGTGATCATTCATGGTCGCGCGGTTACCACCATGAATGCCGTCGCCTATCACGACTACAAAGTCATCGCCATGCAAGCGGTGCTGGCCTCTCATGAGCGTTTGAGTGCGGCGTATCCGGTGGTGATGGTCGAAGGGGCAGGTTCGCCGGCAGAGATCAACCTGCGCGCCGGCGACATCGCCAACATGGGGTTTGCCGAGGCGGTGGACTGCCCGGTCGTACTGATTGCCGACATCAATCGCGGTGGAGTTTTCGCGCATTTGGTCGGCACGCTGGAGCTGCTGTCGCCCAGCGAGCAGGCAAGGGTCAAAGGCTTCATCATCAACCGTTTTCGCGGCGACATCACCTTGCTGCAACCAGGCCTCGATTGGCTGGAGGAGCGCACCGGCAAGCCGGTGATCGGCGTTTTGCCGTATGTGATGGACCTGCATCTTGAGGCCGAGGACGGTCTCGATCAGCGTCAGACCGACAAGGCCGATCAAGTATTGAAAGTGGTAGTGCCGGTACTGCCGCGTATCAGCAACCACACCGATTTCGATCCGCTTCGTCTGCATCCGCAAGTGGACCTGCAATTCATCGGACCCGGCCAGGCGATTCCGCCAGCCGACCTGATCATTCTTCCCGGCTCGAAAAGCGTGCGCAGTGACCTCGCGTACTTGCGGGCCAACGGTTGGGACACGGCGATCTCGCGGCACTTGCGCTATGGCGGAAAAGTGCTGGGGATTTGCGGCGGTCTGCAAATGCTCGGCGAGCAGGTGCACGACCCGCTGGGCCTTGAAGGCGCGCCGGGTTCCAGTGCCGGCTTGGGCTTGCTGGCGTTCGAAACGCAGCTCGAAGAAGAGAAGCAGTTGCGCAATGTGCGTGGGCGCCTGGCACTGGAAGATGCGCAGGTCAGTGGCTATGAAATTCATGCCGGCGTGACCACCGGGCCGGCGCTGGAAAATGCTGCGGTGCAGCTCGACGATGGTCGCTGCGATGGCGCGCAAAGTGTCGATGGGCAGATTTTCGGCACGTATCTGCATGGCCTGTTCGAGTCACCGGCGGCGTGCAGTGCGCTGTTGCGCTGGGCCGGGTTGCAGGATGTGCAGGAAGTGGATTACCACGCCTTGCGCGAGCGCGATATCGAGCGATTGGCGGATTTGGTGGAGAAGCATCTGGATACCTCGCTGTTGCGTGAGCTCTGTGGTTTTTGAGGTGGTTTTGAGGGCGCCTTCGCGGGCAAGCCTCGCTCCTACAGGTTTTGTGTCGTTCACATTATTACGATTCGACGCTAATCCGTAGGAGCGAGGCTTGCCCGCGAAGAGGCCCGCCCCGACACCGCACATTTTAAGGAATAAACCATGCTGCAACTGATCCTCGGCGGCGCTCGATCCGGCAAAAGCCGCCTGGCTGAAAAGCTGGCGACAGACAGTCAGCTCCAAGTCACTTATATAGCCACCTACATCGCCACCAGCCAATCTCAAGATGGCGAAATGAACGAGCGGGTGGCCCATCACCGCGCCCGCCGTCCGGCCGAGTGGGCGTTGATTGAAGAACCGCTGGAACTGGCCCGCGTGCTGCGCGAAACCGCCAGTGCCGATCGTTGCTTGCTGGTGGATTGCCTGACGTTGTGGCTGACCAATCTGCTGATGCTCGACGATGCCGAGCGCTTGTCGGCCGAGCGCGAAGCTCTGCTGGACTGCCTGGCGTCATTGACGGGTGAAATCATTTTTGTCAGCAACGAGACCGGGATGGGTGTCGTACCGCTGGGCGAATTGACTCGCCGCTATGTCGATGAAGCCGGTTGGCTGCATCAAGCCTTGGCCGAGCGCTGTCAGCGAGTCGTACTGACCGTTGCCGGCCTGCCCCTGACTTTGAAAGGAACTGCGTTATGACTCACTCCTGGTGGCTGAACCCGTGCAAGCCAATCGACGCTCAAGCGGTGGAACAGGCGCAGGCGCGTCAACAGCAACTGACCAAACCTGCCGGCTCTCTCGGCCAGCTCGAATCGGTGGCGGTGCAACTGGCCGGGTTGCAGGGGCAGGTCAAGCCGACGCTGGATCAGCTGTGGATTGCGATTTTTGCCGGTGACCATGGTGTAGTTGCTGAAGGAGTGTCGGCGTTTCCGCAGGAAGTCACCGGGCAGATGCTGCACAACTTTGTCAGCGGCGGCGCGGCGATCAGCGTGTTGGCGCGGCAGTTGGGGGCTTCCCTGGAAGTGGTCGATCTCGGCACCGTCACGCCGTCGTTGAATCTGCCGGGGGTGCGTCACCTGAACATCGGCCCGGGCACGGCGAATTTCGTCCAGGGACCGGCGATGACCCAGGCCCAAGGTGAACTCGCCTTGCAGGCCGGTCGCGACAGTGTGCAGCGCGCCATCGCGGCAGGCGCACAGTTGTTCATCGGTGGCGAAATGGGCATCGGCAATACCACCGCGGCCAGCGCGTTGGCCTGTGCGTTGCTCGATTGCCCGGTGGTGCATCTGGCCGGACCGGGGACCGGATTGAACGCGGCGGGTGTCAGCCATAAAGCCCAAGTCATCGAACGCGCCTTGGCGTTGCATGGCGCTCAGCGTAGCGATGCGCTGCAGACCTTGTTCAACCTCGGCGGTTTTGAAATCGCTGCGCTGGTCGGCGCGTACCTGGCCTGTGCTCAGGAAGGCGTCGCGGTGTTGGTCGACGGGTTTATTTGCAGTGTCGCTGCGTTGGTGGCGGTGCGTTTGAATCCGGCCTGCCGTGAGTGGTTGCTGTTCGGTCATCGCGGCGCCGAGCCGGGTCATCGCCATGTGCTCGAAACCCTGAACGCCGAACCGTTGCTGGACCTTGGTCTGCGACTGGGCGAGGGCAGTGGCGCGGCGTTGGCCGTGCCATTGTTGCGTCTGGCCTGCGACCTGCACGGGCAAATGGCGACGTTCGCCGAAGCCGCGGTGGCGGATCGCCCGGCATGACCTTGCGCCTGGACCTGTTGCGCCATGGCGAAACCGAACTCGGCGGCGGTTTGCGCGGCAGCCTCGACGATGCGCTGACCGGCAAGGGCTGGGAGCAAATGCGCGCCGCAGTGATCGAACAGGGGCCCTGGGATCGACTGGTCAGTTCGCCGTTGCAGCGTTGTGCGCGCTTTGCGCAAGAACTTGGGGCGCAACTATGTTTGCCGGTGCAGCTGGATAAGGATCTGCAAGAGCTGCACTTCGGCGCTTGGGAAGGGCAGAGCGCGGCGGCGCTGATGGAAACCAGTGCCGAGGCGTTGGGCTTGTTCTGGGCCGATCCCTATTCGTTCACGCCGCCCGAGGGTGAGCCGGTTGCGGACTTTTCAGCGCGGGTGTTGGCGGCCATCGAACGGCTGCACACGGCCTATGCGGGTGAGCGAATCTTGCTGATCAGCCATGGCGGCGTCATGCGTTTGTTGCTGGCTCAAGCGCGCGGATTGCCGCGTGAGCAGTTGCTCAACGTTGAAGTTGGTCATGGCGCGTTGTTCTCGTTGTCGGTCGAGCCCGGCGTCTTGTTAAGGGAAGCGATCTGACCATGTTGCCGTTCTGGATCGCCCTGCAATTTTTGAGCAGCCTGCCGATTCGCCTGCCAGGCATGCCGACGCCCGAGGAACTGGGCCGGTCGCTGCTGTTTTATCCGCTGGTCGGTTTGCTGTTTGGCGTGATCCTGTGGGGGCTGAACTGGCTATTGCTGGGCACGCCATTATTGCTTCACGCCGCACTCCTGCTGAGTGTTTGGGTCGTGCTCAGCGGCGCGTTGCACCTGGATGGCCTGGCCGATAGCGCCGATGCGTGGCTCGGGGGTTACGGCGACCGTGAACGCACCCTGACCATCATGAAAGACCCGCGTAGCGGGCCGATCGCCGTGGTGACGCTGGTGCTGGTGTTGCTGCTCAAGTTCGCCGCGTTGCTGGCGTTGATCGAGCAGCAGCACAGCGTGATCCTGATCATCGTTCCATTGATTAGCCGTAGCGCGTTGCTGGGGTTATTCCTCACCACGTCTTACGTGCGTCCCGGTGGATTGGGGCAGGCGCTGGCCGATCATCTGCCGCGTTTGGCCGGTCAGCAGGTGTTGGCGATCAGTGCGGTGGCTTGTGTTGTGATGGCAGGCCTCAGCGGTGTATGGGCGCTTGCACTGGCGGCAGCGGTGTTTGTCTGGTTGCGGCAAGTGATGGTGCGGCGATTGGGCGGGACAACGGGCGATACGGCAGGGGCGTTGCTGGAATTGCTGGAGGTGGAGGTGCTGGTGGGGCTTGCACTGCTCTGAATCCTGTAGGAGTGAGGCTTGCCCGCGAAGGCAGTGTGTCAGTCGATATCAATGTTGACTGTGCTGCCGCCTTCGCGGGCAAGCCTCGCTCCTACGGTAATATGTGTCAAAAAATTTGCTTTCATTTAACCGCGGGTATATACACGCACTATGCTTCCTTCTCAATGTTTGTGTACTAACCTGCGTCGCGCCGCTCGTGGCGTCAGCAGGCACTACGACGGCGCTCTCGACGGCTTCGGGATCAACGTTGCCCAGTATTCTTTGCTGTGCAATCTGCAGCGTCTGGATCAGCCGAGCATCTCGACGCTGGCGGAGGCCATGGGCCTGGATCGCAGCACCTTGGGGCGCAATCTGCGGGTGCTGGAGGGCGAAGGTCTGGTGACGCTGATCGAAGGCGAGGACATGCGCAATCGCATCGTCCAGCTCACTGAGACAGGGCGCGAACGTCTGGCAGCGGCCTTGCCGGCCTGGGAAGCGGCGCAGCAGCGGTTGATCGACCGTCTGGGTGCCGAGAAGCGTGAAACCTTGCTGAAACTGCTGGACGAACTGGCTTGAGGCCAGTTTGTTCGATCTTAAGCGGGTATATACCCGCTACCGGAGAACAAGAATGACATCAATGTGGCGTACATGCGGTTGGGTTCTGTTGGGAAGTGCGCTGATTCTGGCGTTGTCCCTGGGGGTGCGACACGGTTTCGGGCTGTTTCTGGCGCCCATGAGTGCCGAGTTCGGCTGGGGCCGCGAAGTGTTTGCCTTCGCCATTGCTTTGCAGAACCTGATCTGGGGCCTGGCGCAGCCATTCACCGGCGCACTGGCCGACCGCTTTGGCGCTGCGAAGGTGGTGTTGATCGGTGGTGTTCTGTACGCCCTGGGTCTGGTGTTCATGGGGCTGTCCGATTCGGCGGTGACCTTGTCCTTGAGCGCTGGGTTGTTGATCGGCATCGGCCTGTCGGGCACCTCGTTCTCGGTGATCCTGGGCGTGGTCGGCCGGGCCGTGCCACCGGAAAAACGCAGCATGGGCATGGGTATCGCCAGCGCCGCCGGTTCTTTCGGCCAATTCGCCATGTTGCCCGGCACGCTGGGGCTGATCGGCTGGCTTGGCTGGTCTGCGGCATTGTTGGTGTTGGGCCTGGTGGTGGCGTTGATCGTGCCGCTGGTGAGCATGCTCAAGGACAAGCCGCTGCCGGTGCTCGGGCACGAGCAAACCCTCTCTGAAGCGCTACGCGAAGCTTGTTCCCATTCAGGATTCTGGCTGTTGGCGTTCGGTTTTTTTGTCTGCGGTTTTCAGGTGGTGTTCATCGGCGTGCACTTGCCGGCCTATCTGGTGGACCAACACTTGCCAGCCTCCGTCGGCACCACGGTGCTGGCGCTGATCGGGCTGTTCAATATCTTCGGCACCTACACCGCTGGCTGGCTCGGCGGGCGGATGTCCAAACCGCGCCTGCTCACCGGTCTGTATCTGTTACGGGCGGTGGTGATTGTGCTGTTCCTCTGGGCGCCGGTCACTCAGGTCACGGCTTATTTGTTCGGCATGGCCATGGGATTTCTCTGGTTGTCGACGGTGCCCTTGACCAACGGCACAGTGGCGACCTTGTTCGGTGTACGAAATTTGTCCATGCTCGGTGGGATCGTTTTCCTCTTCCATCAGCTCGGCTCGTTCCTCGGCGGTTGGTTGGGTGGGGTGGTGTATGACCGAACCGGGAGTTACGACTTGATCTGGCAGGTGGCGATTCTCTTGAGTCTGTTGGCCGCAGCCCTGAACTGGCCGGTGCGCGAGCAGCCGGTGGCACGTCTGCAAACCCGGATGAGTGCAGCATGAACAGTCTCTGGCCGCGGATGGCTGTAATCGCCATCGGCGTACTGCTGCTGGCCCTGGCGTGGTGGGGCTGGCGTCAGGGTGGCCTGGCGTTGATGCAGTTGGGCATGGGTGCTTGCTAGCGAGCGGCGAAGGCGAGTAATTTCGTTTTCTGACGATTGTTCAAGGATGCACCGACATGCTGATGCGCTGGCTTGCAGTTCCCGCGTTGCTGACGGTTTTTACCGGGTTGGTCCAGGCGGCAGAATGCCCGGAGTTGTTACAAGGCTCATTGCCCAAACTGCGTGCCAAGGAATCCATCGATCTGTGCCAGCGCTTCGCCGGCAAGCCGCTGGTGGTGGTCAATACCGCGAGCTTCTGTGGCTTCGCCCCGCAGTTCAAAGGCCTTGAGGCGCTGTATCAGCGTTACAAGGATCAAGGGCTTGAGGTGGTTGGTGTTCCATCCAATGATTTCAAACAAGAGTCTAAAGATGGCGCAGAGACTGCCAAGGTCTGTTACGTGAACTACGGCGTCACCTTCACCATGACCGAGCCACAGAAAGTCCGGGGCGATGATGCAACGCATTTGTTCAAGGTTCTCGCTGAACAAAGCAGTTCGCCGAAGTGGAATTTCTACAAGTACGTGGTCGATCGCCAAGGCAAGGTGATCGCCAGTTTCTCCAGCCTGACCAAGCCTGACAATCCCGAGTTCATCGAGGCGGTGGAGAAAGCTCTCGCTTCGAAACCCTGATCGACGCGCACTAAAAAGCCCCGCCTCTGTACAAGAGTGCGGGGCTTTTTCAATTCAGGCGAGCAGGGAGTCAAGCTCGCCGAGAATCATCAGAAACGGTAGGTTGCGCCTACACCGAAACCGTTCGCCCAGTTTTCATACTTGGCGTTATAGGTTTGGCGGCCGTTGCTGTTGTTGATCTTGACCGACTCTTCGCGCAGGTACGAGTACGCTACGTCGATGGTCAGGTCGTCGGTCGGGCTCCAGCCAGCGCCAAGGCTGAAAATCTTGCGATCGCCAGTCGGGATGCGTGGGGAACGGTTTTCGTTATTGGTCGGTGCCTGGTCGACAGACAGACCGGTACGCAGGACCCATTGTTTGTTCAACTGGTACGAAGCGCCGATGGCGTGAGCCCAGGTGTCATGCCAGTTCTGTTCTTCGGTGATGGTGCCAAACCGGCCGTTCAGGGCAGCAGGAACGCCACTGTTCTCAACGGTGATTTCTTTCAGGCGGCTCCAGCGAGTCCAGGTGCTGCCTGCGTAGAGAGTCCATTTGTCGTCCAGCTGGTGAGTAACCGAGAAGTCGACCGACTCAGGCGTGGTGATGTCCAGCGATGCGTCGTACTTCTGGTTCGGGTTCTGACCAAGGGCACCCAGGAGGTTGTAATTGACCTTGGTGTCACCCTCGAGCTTGTACTTCACTTTCGAGTGGTAGGTCAGGCCGACGCGAGTGCTGTCGGTGGCTTGAACCAGGATACCGATGTTGTAACCCAACGCGGTGTCGTCACCCTTGATCTTGACGTTACCGTCCGCTGCGCGCGGGTTCAGCGACAGGTTCGATTCCAGGGTGCCGTCAATGCGGTTGATGGTCGGACCGAAACCGATCGACACCTTGTCGTTGAAGGCGTAGCTGACGGTTGGCTGCAGGGTTACGATTTTTACTTCGCTCTTGCTGCCGAAGTATTTGCCGGCGAAGCCGTTCTCGTAGTCGGTCACCAGGCCGAATGGCGCGTAGACGCCGAAACCGAATGCCCAGTGGTCATCGATTGGCTTCACGTAGTAGCCCATGGGCACGCCCATGAAAGGGACCATGTCACCTTTGTTGGTGCCACTATTCGGTCTGGAGCTCGCATCACTGATATCAGCGTGCGCGTCGATAAATGCAACACCACCGGTCACTTGTTCGCGCTTGAGGCGAGACATGCCGGCAGGGTTACCAAAAACTGTAGATGCGTCGTCGGCAGATGAAGATCGCCCGGCAAAACCTGTCCCCATCCCGCTGATGCTTTGTTCGTTGAGGGCAAAGCCACTTGCGAAGATTTGGGTGGATGCCATGGCAACGGCGAGGCTAAGGGTGGTTTTGAGCATTACTTTTTTCATTATTAGAACTCCTGGTGATCACCGGGGCGAAAATTACCAACATTTTCGTCCGGGCGCTATAGCCTGTATCGCTTGATTTAGAGCGGTTTTGTAGGACAATCCGACCAAAATCGCGACAAGTTGTGCGATCTTCGGAAACGGGTGGGTCAGCAGGCGACCTGATTCAACGATGAAACACAGGTTTGCCAGGCGTAGGTGAAATCTCGCAGACGGCCTTGGGGCTGGAAAGTCTGGCGCCAGATTCGGGCCATTCCCAACAGGTCGTCGGAGGCGGGGAGGGGAGTGTTCTGTTCTTCTATCAGCAGCCAGGCGATGGCGGTGGCGTAACGCAGGTTGACGGTCAATTCCAGGTGCGGGCCGCTTAGAAAAGCATGTTGGCTGGCCAGGCCGCGGACTAGGCTCGCCCGATCCGGGTCCAGGGCCAAATAGTGATCCCACAGGGCTTGGTGGCGAGGCTCGGCGATTCGATACAGGCCGTGTCCACGGCGGTCATGCAAGGCTGACCCAAGGGCTGACTGACTGGCGGCAATGCCCAGCAGCAGGGATTCGGCAGTTGCGCTATGGCGTCCGAGGTAGATCAATGTCGGACGGATCACATAACGACACAGTTCGCTGGCAGCGATACCCATAAAACCCTCGAAACATGAAGTGGGTCGGCGACACCTGAAGGGGGCCTTGGCAGCAGTGGATCGATTCAGGCTCGCCGGAAGCGGACCAAGCCGCTTGAGTTGAAGTGTAGTGTCATTATTTCGCTGTAAAGGACTGTTTTTAAAATATTTCCGGCTTCGAGTTATAACCGTTATATCGGTTGGTGCTTAGCCGCAGGCCACGAAATGAGAAATATCGGGCAATAAAAAGCCCCGCTTTTCAGCAGGGCTTTTGAGGTTTTCAACCTTTCTGGCGTCTCAGGCAACCAGTGCCTGGCGAGTACGCTCGATCACAGCCTGCAGCGGTTCTGCGCTGGAATATTGATCCGGGTACAGGCGTTCGCTGTGACGAGCGATGCCGTGTTCGTTGACCAGAGTGAAGCTGAAGCAGCCTTTGCGAGCGGCCATGATCAGGCAGTTCATTGGAGCAAAAGCGTTGGTTAGGGTGCGGATGGCATCCTGAGTGTGGATTTGAGTAGACATAATTGGTGTTCCTACAAGCGACACGGATAAGAACCGTGCAAAGTTAAAACGTTCCAGTGACGACGACCACCATTGGTCGAACGAAGAACCCGACTGGAACAAAGCAGCCAGTTTGAAGCGCTGATAAATTGGCGCGCTTGGGCTGGCAGGTAGGTACTTAGGAGGGCAGGCAACACATCAAGGGCAAAGGTTCTGGGCCCGGGGTGAAGATCCTGATCAATTTGCAGGCTGGTTCGGTCAGAGTAAGTGAGCTTCGCAACACCCTTTGCTTTCGATTCAAAGGCTGTGTTGGCGTAGATTTACCTGGAAACCATCGAGGTGGCCGATCCCGCTTTGTCGGTGGAGGCTTCTCTTGGAGAAGGCTGACCGGGGGGATTTGTTCGACCAGAATTGACTTTCAGCTTGGTACTAACGCCGCGGATACTAACGGATTGAATTACCGAAGGGAAGTCTGTTTGCAAAAAAAGATCGTTGGAGTGCCTGCGGACCAGTCCCGGCTGAGCGATTGGAAGTGCCACCGGCAGAGCCTGCGCCCCGTAATGGCCCAGAACCCGACCGTTGATCCGAGAGGACGATCGAGCCAGGATCAATCTGTAGCGCGGGTTGCCTTGGGTTTATCCCCAGACCTTACCTAAAAACGCGCCGAAAAAGCGCATCGATATAACCGGCTCGCAGGTACTTGTGCACATAAGTTGCGCGAACTGTCATCCCACTGTCATCCTCGCCTCAATGGGAGTGGGTGCCTGTAATGAAAATTTAAGTCAATGAAAAACATCGCTTTTTTTTACTGGTGAAAAAATCGTCAGTTTGACTGCGAGCCCCATCCCACACGGCTTTGCGCGAGTTCAAAGGCGGTTGTCCACTGAGTTATCCACAGCTTCTGTGGATTGTCCCAAGCGCTTGCTCTAGGACGGGCGTGCAGGCTTTTTTCGACTTTACCTATGCGAAAAAAAGAGTAGAGTGGCGCGCCTTCCGATCTGCCCCACAGTGCTTTATGAAGTTTCGCTCAGTATCAGTCTCCGCTACCCCAACCCCTCCCAGTGTTACCCCACCCAAGCGCTTTTCGATGCGCGTGGCCGAGTGGCTGCTGGACAGCCCGCGCCTGGGCGAAAACTCCAACGTCAAACACTTCGCCGGACGCTTGCTCAAGCAGCCTGCCCGTGAAGGCGTGGTGGCCGCGCAAAGCCGTCTCGGCCAGTTGATGTGCCGCGAATGCGGTAATGCCCTGGATCGCCGCATTGGCCAGGAGCTGTTGCGTCAGGCCGCGCGTGCGGGCGACCGACGCGCGCAACAGGAACTGGGCCTGACCGAAGACTGAGCTGTCCAAGACCTGACGCCTTGGTTAACCTTCACGCTTTATCTAATCGGCAGGAGTGGCTATGGCGATGGACTTGACCAGCGCATTGCTGGGGCTGGCGGGCGCTGGGCTGCCGTTACTGGTGCTGGCCTGGCAACTTCAGCGTCGAGCGAGTGCGGGGCAGGCCGAGCTGGCGCTGCTGGAGGAGCGCCTTGCCATCGCCCAACTGACGCAGGACGGCTTGAATGCTCAGCTTGACACTTGCCGTGATGAAATCGCCGACCTGAGCCAAGCCAACGCCGCCAAACAGGCCGATCTGGCCGCCGTGCGCCGTGAAGTCGAACTGCTGCAGATCGAACGCGACGACGCCCGCGACGCGGCCCACGCCTGGAACATCGAACGCGCCGGCAAAGAGGCTGAGTTGCGTCGCCTCGACGCTCAGGCCGCTTCCCTTAACGCCGAACTGCGTGAGCAGCAGGAAAGCCATCAGCAGCGCCTCAACGACCTGCAAGGCTCGCGGGACGAACTGCGCGCGCAATTCGCCGAGCTGGCGGGCAAGATCTTTGACGAACGTGAGCAACGTTTTGCCGAAACCAGCCAACAGCGTTTGGGGCAGTTGCTCGATCCGTTGAAGGAACGTATCCAGTCGTTCGAAAAACGCGTCGAGGAAAGCTATCAGGCTGAAGCTCGCGAGCGCTTTTCCCTGGCCAAGGAACTGGAACGGCTGCAACAACTGAACCTGCGCCTGAGCGACGAAGCCACCAACCTGACGCGAGCCTTGAAAGGGCAGAAAACCCAAGGCAACTGGGGCGAGCTGATTCTCGAGCGGGTGCTTGAGCATGCAGGCCTGGAGAAGGGGCGTGAGTACCAGACCCAGGTCAATCTCAAGGGGCCGGACGGTGAGCGTTTCCAGCCGGATGTGATTATTTACCTGCCCGGCGACAAGCAGGTCGTGGTCGATTCCAAGGTCAGCCTCACGGCCTATCAGCAATATGTGGCGGCCGAGGACGATGCCATCGGCCAGATCGCCATCAAGCAGCACGTGCTGTCCCTGCGCAATCACGTCAAAGGCCTGGCCGGCAAGGACTACAAGCGGCTCGACGGCTTGCACAGCCTGGATTTCGTGCTGCTTTTCGTCCCGATCGAAGCGGCGTTTTCCGCGGCGTTGCAGGCTGAGCCGACGTTGTTTCAGGAGGCATTCGACCGCAATATCGTGATCGTCAGCCCGACCACGCTACTGGCCACCTTGCGGGTCATCGACAGTCTGTGGAAGCAGGAGCGCCAGAGCCAGAACGCCCGGGAAATCGCCGAGCGCGCCGGCTGGCTGTACGACAAGTTCGTGTTGTTTATTCAGGATTTGGACGAGGTCGGCAATCGCTTGCAGCAACTGGACAAGGCTTACAGCAACGCACGCAACAAGCTGACAGAAGGCCGTGGCAACCTGGTCAGTCGCAGCGAACAGCTCAAGTTGCTCGGAGCGCGGGCCAGCAAGAGCTTGCCGGCGGACCTGCTGGAGCGGGCGATGACCGATGTCGATGGCTTGGCCGAGTTGCCGGAGTAAAGAGCAAAAGATCGCAGCCTTCGGCAGCTCCTACATTGACTGCGTGCAAACCCGATTCTGTAGGAGCTGCCGAAGGCTGCGATCTTTTCGAAGGCAACACAGACCTCAATCATCACCCTACAACGGTAAATGCCGACTCAACAACGCCCGCAACGCCGCCGGTTTCACCGGTTTGGCCAGGTAATCCAGGCCCGCCGCATGCACCTGGGCCACCGTCTCCGGCCGTCCATCTGCACTGATCACCACCCCCGGCACCGGCTCGCCCAGTTGCGTGCGCAACCACGCCATCAACTCGGTTCCGGTCTCGCCATCGTCCAGGTGGTAATCCACCAGCGCCAATTGCGGACGCACCCCGTCGCCGAGCAGCGTCGCGCATTCATCGCGGTTGCGCGCGGTCCAGACCTGGCAACCCCAGCGGGTGAGCAAACTATTCATACCGATTAAAATGCTGTCTTCGTTATCGATACACAGCACCTGCGCGCCACCGAGCAAATGGCCATTGAGTTCGGCCACTTTGGCCGGCGTCGTGGTTTGTACCCGAGCCAGTGGCACGCTGACGCTGAACACGCTGCCGCGACCCGGCCAGGAACGCACGCGCAAGGTGTGGCCCAGCACACGACACAGTCCATCGGCAATCGCCAGGCCCAAGCCCAGGCCTTTCTCGGCTCGGGTCTGGTGGCTGTCGAGGCGTTTGAACTCTTCGAAAATCACCTGCAGTTTATCTTCCGGAATACCCGGTCCACGGTCCCAAACCTCCAGGCACAGCTCGCCGTTGCGCCGCCGAACGCCCAGCAGCACCGGCCCTTTGGCATAGCGGAAAGCATTGGTCAGGAAGTTCTGCAAGATCCGTCGCAGCAGTTTGATGTCGCTGTCGACGCGCAGCGCGCTGCCCCTGACGCGGAATTTCAATCCCTGTTCCTGAGCCAGTGCCTTGAACTCGGCGCCTAGCGTATGGAACAACTCATTGAGCGCGAAGGGCTTGCGATCAGGGTTGATCTTGCCGTTTTCCAAGCGAGAAATGTCCAGCAGGTCGCTGATCAGGTCCTCGGCCGAGCGCAGTGAACTGTCCAGGTGATGAACCAGCTTTTGGGCTTCACTGGACAAACTGTCTTCCTGATGGGAGAGCGCGGCAGAGAACAGTCGCGCAGCGTTCAGCGGTTGCATCAAGTCATGGCTGACGGCAGCCAGGAAACGGGTTTTCGACTGGTTGGCCGATTCGGCGGTGCCCTTGGCTTCGGTCAGGGCAACGTTGAGTTGCGACAGCTCGTGGGTCCGTTCGGTGACCCGTTGCTCGAGGCCTTCGTTCGCTTCGGTCAGCGCCTGCTCGGCCTCGCGGAACGCGGTGATGTCGGTGAAGCTCATGACGAAACCGCCGCCCGGCATCGGGTTACCGATCAGCTCGATCACTCGACCATTGGGGAACAGCCGCTCGGAGGTATGGGCGCGGCCCTGACGCATCCAGTGCAAGCGACGGGCGACGTGCACTTCCGCTTCGCCGGGCCCGCACAGACCGCGCTCAGCGTTGTAGCGAATGATGTCGGCAATCGGCCGGCCAACGCTGATCAAACCGTCGGGGTAGTTGAATAACTCAAGGTAGCGCCGGTTCCAGGCCACCAGTTTCAGCGACTGGTCGACCACGCTGATGCCCTGGGTGATGTTCTCGATGGCGCCTTGCAGCAGGGCGCGGTTGAACTGCAGCACTTCCGAGGTTTCGTCGGCGATCCGCACGACATCCTCGAGTTGCATTTCCCGACCTTCAATCGCGGCTTTTACCACCGCCCGGGTCGAAGATGCGCCGAGTACACCGGCCAGCAAGCGTTCGGTATGGGCGATCCATTCACCGTCCGCGTTCTGGTTCGGGTTGAAGCCTTTGCCCTGACGGTAGGCGAAACGAAGGAAACTCTGACGAGCCCGCTCTTCGCCGACAAAACGGGCGGCCAGTTGCTGCAAGTCATTGATCTGTACCGCCAGCATCGAACGGGCGCTCGGGCGGGCGCTGATTTCCTGGCCGATGAAGCGGCCGGCCTGCCAGTGCTCTGAAACCCGCGTGCGCGACAGCACCGAGACCCAGGCGAACAAGGTGAAGTTGCCCGCCAGGGACAGCACCACGCCTTGCGTCAGCGGCGTGATCGGCAGGTTCAACGGGTTGCCTTGTAGCCATGCCAGCCCCGGAAAACTGCTCAGGGGCAAGCCGAGGCTTTTGGCGGCGATCGGCAACACCAGAGTGTAAAACCAGAGGAACGTCCCAGCGGCTAGCCCCGCGAATACCCCTCGACGGTTAGCCTGTTTCCAATACAGCGCGCCGAGCATGGCCGGGGCCAGTTGGGTCACGGCGGCGAAGGCGATCTGGCCAATGGTCGCCAGGCTCGCGGTGGAGCCCAGCAGTCGATAACTGACGTAGGCCAGCAGCAGAATGACCACGATGCTCACCCGGCGCACCGAAAGCATCCACTGACGGAACACTTCGAACGGCCGCTCGGCGTTATTACGCCGCAGTAACCAAGGCAGCAACATGTCGTTGGAAAGCATGGTCGACAGCGCGACGCTGGCCACGATCACCATACCGGTCGCCGCCGAAGCGCCGCCGATAAACGCCAGCATCGCCAGAGCAGGGTGAGATTGGGCCAGAGGCAGGCTGATGACAAATGAGTCCGGCAGCACCGAACTGGGCAACAACATCTGACCGGCCAGCGCGATCGGCACGACAAACAGCGCTGCCAGCGCCAGATAGGCCGGGAACACCCACTTGGCCAAACGCAGATCCTGAGGATCGATGTTTTCCACTACGGTCACATGGAACTGCCGGGGCAGGCAGATGATTGCCATCATCGCCACGCCGGTTTGCACCACCATGGAAGGCCAATTGATAGTTTCTTTCCAGTACGCTTCGAGGCGCGGGGCGAGCATGGCCTGGTCGAACAGGTCGTCGAATCCGTCGTACAAGCCGTAGGTCACGAATGCGCCAACCGCGAGAAAAGCGAACAGCTTGACCAGCGATTCAAAGGCAATCGCCAGCACCATGCCGCGGTGGTGTTCTGTGGCGTCGAGGTTGCGGGTACCGAAAACGATGGTGAACAGCGCCAGCACCAGCGACACGATCAGCGCCGTGTCTTGCGCGCGCGTGCCCATGGCGTCAGCGCCGGCACCGATCAGCAGGTTCACGCCCAGCACGATGCCCTTGAGCTGCAAGGCGATGTAGGGCAATACGCCGACCAGGCAGATCAGTGCCACCACGACCGCCAGCGACTGGGATTTACCGTAGCGGGCGGCGATGAAGTCGGCGATGGAGGTGATGTTTTCCTGCTTGCTGATCATCACCATTTTTTGCAGGACCCACGGCGCGCACACCAGCAGCAGGATCGGCCCGAGGTAGATCGGCAGGAATGACCAGAGTTGTTCGGCCGCCTGGCCCACGGCTCCAAAGAATGTCCAGCTGGTGCAATAAACGGCCAGCGACAGGCTGTACACCCAGGCACGTACCCCTGGCGGCAACGGCGCGCTGCGCCGGTCACCGTAAAAGGCGATAGCGAACAGGATAGCCATATAGGCCAGGGCGACGGTGGCGATCAGCCCGATGGACAGCGACATGGGAACTCCAGACAAAAGACCTCCGGGACTGCGCCCGGTCAGGACAGTCTCGCATGACCGCTTGAGTTAGTCAGTGTCGACCAAGGTCGTGGCGTGGCGGGGTGTCGCAGGTTGGGAGGCCGTCAGATCTTTGGTGTCTGTGCGGCCTTCATCGCGAGCAGGCTCGCGATGGCGGTTACTGATTCAACGCAATATCAATCAACCGATGCAACTCTTCAACCTCCAGCGACTGCATCGCAAACAGGATGCGAAACACCGTCGGCGCCACCACCATATTGATCAGTCGATCGGCACTCGGCTTCGGCTGCTCGGGATAGCGATCCAGAATCGTCTGCAACTGCCCGCCAATGATCGTCACGCAATAGCCCGGCGTGGCGCTGGATTGCACATCGCGCATCATGTTGCGCCCGGGCTCGGAACTCATCTCGTCCAGATACTGCTCCGCCCAGGCCAGCACGTCACCGCGCAGGCTGCCGGTGTTGGCCGGCTCGCTGTCGGGGCGCATGCGGGCGAGGGCGACGTCGGCCAGCAGCGCTGACAGATCACCCCAGCGCCGGTAAATGGTCGACGGCGTCACCCCGGCCCGTGCAGCAATTTGCGGCACCGTCACGCTGGCGCGATCCTGTTCTTCGAGGAGTGCGCGGACTGCCGAGTGAATCGACTCTTGCACCCTGGCGCTGCGGCCACCAGGACGTAAACCTTCTTTAATAGCCATACGGCGGACCTTAACACAAAGAATTTGCTTTAAGCGTTTACCAGTAGCACACTCCGCAAAAGCAAAAAGTTAGCTTTTGCGGAGTGTGCTTATGTCCCGTCTAACGTCAAACCGTTCCAGCCTGTGGTTTCTGGCGATCACCTTACTCAGTTTTCTCGCCGCTTCCACCGCGCCAACGCCGTTGTATCACTTGTATCAAGAACACCTGCAGTTCTCGGCAGCGACCCTGACCCTGATTTTCGGCGTCTACGCCCTCAGCTTGCTGGCGGCGTTGCTCACGGTCGGTTCGCTTTCGGATTATCTGGGGCGCAAACCGGTGATTTTTACCGCCGTATTGCTGAACATGCTGGCGATGTTGCTGTTTATCAACGCCGACAGCGTCGCCTGGCTGATCAGTGCGCGGGTCCTGCAGGGTTTTGCCACGGGCATGGCCACCGCCGTTTTGAGTGCGGCGCTGCTGGACACCGACCGTCAGCAAGGGCCGATGGTCAACAGTGTCGCGCCGTTGCTGGGCATGGCGCTGGGAGCCATGGGCTGCGGCGTGTTGGCCGAGTTTGCGCCGCTGCCGCTGCAATTGACCTATTGGGTGCTGTTCGCGCTGTTTGTGATGCAAGCGCTGTATGTCTGGCGCCTGCCGGAAAGCGTCACTCGACAACCGGGTGCCTGGGTCTCGCTACGCCCGACCCTGCATGTGCCGATTCAGGCGCGGCGGATGCTGTGGCGAGTGCTGCCGATAGATCTGGCGGTGTGGGCGCTCGGTGGTTTTTTCGCTTCTTTGGCGCCGTCTCTGGTGCGGACCGCCACCGGGTCCACCTCGAATCTGATTGGTGGGGCTACGGTGGCCGTGTTGACGGTGACCGGCGCCTTGATGATCTACACCTTGCGCAATCGGCCGGCCGACAAAGTCTTGCTGTTGGGCGCGAGCCTGCTGCCTGCGGGCGTTGCGCTGATTCTGCTGGCGGTACACAGCGCCAGCCTGCCGTTGTTTTTCTTCGGCACTCTGGTGGCGGGCGGCGGTTTTGGAGCGGGTTTCCTGGGTGCCTTGCGAAGCATTGTGCCGCTGGCCTTGCCTCATGAGCGGGCGGGGCTGATGTCGGCGTTTTATGTACTCAGTTACCTGGCGTTCTGTTTGCCGTCGTTGCTGGCCGGTAGTCTGACGCGGACCTTTGGCTTGGTGGCAACCACCGATGGTTATGGCGCAGTGCTGATCATTCTATCGCTTGGTGCGCTGGTCGGGTTGATGCGTGTGCAGACTGTCAAAGTCTGTGGCGTTGATGTTCGATGACTGTTGGCCTTGGCACCGAGACCGAAGGCAGCGTCTGATGCCATATCTGCAAAACAGATAACAGTTAGAGATATTACACGTTATATCGATATTCGATTCGGATCTATCATGAACTCCACCTCACCAGAGGACAGGAGATCATCATGACCTGCACCCATAGCGTTAAACCCGGTATCAAACCGCTCAGTCATTTGCAGCACCCTCGAGAGGCCATCCGTCAATTCACCCCCAACTGGTTCGCGGCGACCATGGGCACGGGTGTATTGGCACTGGCCCTTGCGCAATTGCCGGTGTCGAATCCCGGTCTGCATGCGTTTGCCGAAGGCCTGTGGCTGTTCAATATTGTGCTGTTTGTTCTGTTCACGGCCATGTACGCCGCGCGTTGGGTCATGTTCTTCGACGAGGCGCGGCGGATTTTTGGACACTCCACGGTTTCGATGTTTTTCGGCACCATTCCCATGGGTCTTGCGACCATCATCAACGGCTTTCTGTTGTTCGGTCTGCCGCGCTGGGGTGACGGCGTGATTCATCTCGCCGAAGTACTGTGGTGGCTGGATGTGGCGATGTCGCTGGCCTGCGGCGTATTGATTCCCTACATGATGTTTACCCGCCAGGAACACAGCATCGACCAGATGACCGCCGTCTGGCTGTTGCCGGTGGTGGCGGCGGAAGTGGCGGCTGTCAGCGGCGGTTTGCTGGCGCCGCACCTGGCCGACGCTCATTCACAACTGGTGGTGTTGGTGACCAGCTACGTGCTCTGGGCCTTTTCCCTGCCGGTGGCGTTCAGCATTCTGACCATCCTGTTGCTGCGCATGGCGTTGCATAAATTGCCCCACGAAAATATGGCCGCCTCGAGCTGGCTGGCCCTTGGGCCGATTGGCACCGGTGCGCTGGGCATGTTGCTGTTGGGGGCTGATGCGCCAGCGATCTTCGCCGCCAACGGTTTGCCGGGCATCGGAGAGATCGCTGCGGGGCTTGGCTTGGTGGCCGGCATTACGCTGTGGGGCTTCGGGTTCTGGTGGATGCTGATGGCGCTGTTGATCACTGTCCGTTACTTGCGCGCCGGTATCCCGTTCAATCTCGGCTGGTGGGGCTTCACCTTTCCGTTGGGCGTCTATTCTTTGGCGACGTTGAAACTTGCGAGCACGTTGCACCTGACGTTTTTCAGTGTCTTTGGCTGTGTGTTGGTGGCGTTGTTGGCGGTGATGTGGCTGATTGTCGCCAAACGCACGGTGCAGGGCGCATGGCGGGGTGAGTTGTTTGTTTCGCCGTGCATTGCAGGATTAAAGAAATAACCGGCAAAGATTGGGTAATCTGTGGCCTGGATCGACGTTCCACTCCAAAACAGTATTCATGCCACTCGCTACCCAAAATCAGCTACCCAAAATCAGGGACACATGGAAGATGAGTCACCCCTCGCAGTTCACCTTGCTTCGCACTCGGCGCTTCCTGCCGTTTTTTGTCACGCAGTCCCTTGGGGCCTTCAACGACAACATATTCAAGCAGTCGCTGATCCTCGCCATTTTGTACAAGCTGACCATCGAGGGTGACCGTTCGATCTGGGTCAACTTGTGTGCGTTGCTGTTTATCTTGCCGTTTTTCCTGTTCTCGGCCCTGGCCGGGCAATTCGGGGAAAAGTTCGCCAAGGACGCGCTGATCCGTCTGATCAAGCTCGGGGAAATCGTCATCATGACGGTGGGTGCAGTCGGTTTCATGTTCGATCACCTGTCGCTGATGCTGCTGGCGCTGTTTGCCATGGGCACCCACTCGGCGCTGTTCGGGCCGGTGAAGTACTCGATCCTGCCGCAGGCCTTGCGCGAAGAAGAACTGGTGGGTGGCAACGGCCTGGTGGAAATGGGCACCTTCCTGGCGATTCTCGCCGGGACCATTGGTGCCGGGATCATGATGTCCGCCAGCAATTACGCACCGGTCGTGTCCGCGGCAATCATCGGGATCGCAGTGCTCGGTTACCTGGCCAGCCGCAGTATTCCCCGGGCCGCAGCGGCATCGCCGGAAATGCGTTTGAACTGGAACATCTTCAGTCAGTCCTGGGCCACCTTGAAACTGGGTCTCGGACAAACCCCTGCGGTATCGCGTTCGATCGTCGGCAACTCATGGTTCTGGTTTGTCGGGGCGATTTATCTGACGCAAATCCCGGCGTATGCCAAGGAATGGATGCACGGCGACGAGACCGTGGTGACGCTGATTCTTACGGTGTTCTCGGTCGGTATCGCATTGGGCTCGATGCTCTGTGAGAAATTGTCCGGGCGCAAAGTCGAGATTGGCCTGGTGCCGTTCGGCTCATTCGGTCTGACGGTGTTTGGCCTGTTGCTGTGGTGGCATTCCGGCGGAATTCCGGACAGCATTACCGGCCATGGCTGGATCGAAGTGCTGGGGTTCGGTCACACCTGGCTGGTGTTGATCGACATCCTCGGGCTTGGGGTCTTCGGCGGTTTCTACATCGTGCCGCTGTATGCGCTGATCCAGTCGCGCACCGCCGAGAATGAGCGGGCACGGGTGATCGCCGCCAACAACATTCTTAACGCCCTGTTCATGGTGGTGTCGGCGATTGTGTCGATCGTCTTGCTGAGCATTGCCAAGCTGTCGATCCCGCAGCTGTTCCTGGTGGTGTCGCTGCTGAACATCGGCGTCAACGCCTACATCTTCAAAATCGTCCCCGAGTTCAGCATGCGCTTCATGATCTGGCTGCTCGGCCATTCCATGTATCGCGTCGAACATCGCAATCTGGAGCTGATTCCCGATGAAGGCGCGGCATTGCTGGTTTGCAACCATGTGTCGTTCGTCGATGCCTTGCTGATTGGCGGTGCAGTGCGTCGGCCGATTCGCTTTGTGATGTATTACAAAATCTACAATCTGCCGGTGCTGAACTTCATCTTCCGCACGGCGGGGACGATTCCGATTGCCGGGCGTCAGGAAGACATTCAGATCTACGAAAAAGCCTTCACCCGCATCGCCCAGTATTTGAAGGACGGCGAGTTGGTGTGCATTTTCCCTGAAGGCAAGTTGACCGCCGATGGCGAGATCAACGAGTTCAAGGGCGGGCTGACGCGGATTCTCGAAGAAACGCCGGTGCCGGTGATACCGCTGGCGTTGCAGGGGTTGTGGGGGAGTTTCTTCAGCCGTGATCCGAACAAGGGGATGTTTCGTCGGTTGTGGTCGCGGGTGACCCTGGTGGCGGGGCCGGCGGTGGCCGTTGAAGTGGCTGAGCCGGCGACATTGCAAGGGTTGGTGGGGGAATTGCGTGGGGCCGTCAGGTAGTCGTTAATCGGGCGGGCCTCTTCGCGGGCAAGCCTCGCTCCTACAGGTTGAGGACACACCACCAACCCCTGTAGGAGCGAGGCTTGCCCGCGAAGACGGTAGAGGCCTAAGCGCTAACCTTGAGCCCAATCAACCCGGCAATAATCAACGCCACACTGACGAGTCTGAACAACGCCATGGATTCACCAAACAAAATGATCCCGGCGATCACCGTACCCACCGCACCCACGCCAGTCCAGATCGCATAGGCCGTGCCCAGCGGCAATTCCTTCATGGCAAGGCCCAGCAGGCCAAGGCTGATCGCCATGGCGGCAATGGTCAGTGCGGTAGGAAGAGGGCGGCTGAAACCGTCGGTGTATTTCAGGCCGACGGCCCAACCGACTTCGAACAGGCCAGCGAAAAACAGAATGATCCAGGACATCAGAGACCTCCATCGATGGATGGGGTCGTCCCCGGATTAATGATTCGATCGAGCCGCGAGGTCGTCCTCGCGTTGCGCAATAGAGTGCCCATCATTAACCCGAGGATCAAGTTTTCGGCTTAATCCACCGCCTGCTGAGCAGCGATTTGCCGGTCTTCTTTCTCGCTCATACGACGGAAATACGTCGAGAGCAGCGCCCCGGAAATGTTGTGCCAGACGCTGAACAACGCACTTGGCACCGCCGCCAGCGGCGAGAAGTGCGCACTGGCCAGGGCCGCGCCCAGGCCGGAGTTCTGCATGCCGACTTCCAGTGCCAGGGATTTGCGCTGGGCCAGTGGCAGGTTGAACAGGCGCCCGGTGAAGTAACCCAACAAGTAGCCGAAGCTGTTGTGCAACATCACCACGGCCATGATCAGCAGGCCGGATTCGGCAATCTTCGCCTGGCTGGCGGCCACCACGGCGGTGACGATGATCACGATGCTCACCACCGACACCAGCGGCAATACATCCACCGCGTGACGAACCCGATCACCGAGTACGCGCTGGGCAACCACGCCAAGCACGATCGGCAGCAGCACGACTTGCAGGATCGACCAGAACAGCTCCATGAACGACACCGGCAACCAGGCCGAGGCCAGCAGCCAGATCAGCGCCGGCGTCAGCAACGGAGCGAGGAGGGTGGTGACGGCGGCAATAGCCACCGATAACGCCAGATCGCCACGGGCCAGCCAGGTCATCACGTTCGACGAGGTGCCGCTTGGGCAGCAACCGACCAGAATCACCCCGACAGCAATCTCTGGCGGCAGGTGGAAAACCTGGCAGAGCAACCACGCCACACCGGGCATGATCACGAAATGGGCGACCACGCCCAAAGCCACACGCCACGGATGGCGAGCGACTTCGGCGAAGTCTTCGAGCTTGAGGGTCAGGCCCATGCCGAACATCACCAGCCCCAGCAGCGGCACGATGGCGCCTTTCAAGCCGATGAACCAGGTCGGTTGCACAAACGCCACGACGGCGAAAACCAGTACCCAGTAAGCGAAGGTGTTGCCGACAAAACGACTCAATGCAGCCAGTGCGCGCATGGCCTGATCCTTGTTTAAGTAGCACCACAAAACCAATGTGGGAGCGAGCCTGCTCGCGATGAGGGGCTGACATTCAACAATGATGTTGACTGAAACTCCGCTATCGCGAGCAGGCTCGCTCCCACAGTAGACATCACAAGCCTTTAAATACCTTGCGGGGTCTCTTCACCACCCAACGCTTCAACCATCGCCGGCAGGAAGTCGCCGAAGGTCAGCATCATCAGGGTGAAGCTGGCGTCCAATTGGCCCAGGGCTTCGTCGCCACCGTCCTGTTCCGCCTGATCTTGCAGCAGGTCTTCGAACTTCAGGCGCTTGACCACCATTTTGTCGTCAAGCACGAACGACAGTTTGTCCTGCCAGGCCAGCGACAGTTGAGTGACCACTTTGCCGGTGCTCAGGTGCAGCTGGATTTCTTCGCTGGTCAGGTCCTGACGCTTGCAGCGCACGATGCCGCCGTCTTCGTGGGTATCGCGCAGTTCGCACTCGTCGAGCACGAAGAAATCATCCGCGGCTTTCTGGGTGGTGACCCACTCGGTCATGGTGGCGGTCGGCGACATCTTCACCGTCAGCGGACGCACTGGCAGCGAGCCGATCACTTCGCGCAGGGTAGACAGCAGGTCTTCGGCACGTTTCGGGCTAGCCGAGTTAACCAGGATCAGGCCCTGTTTCGGCGCGATGGCGGCGAAGGTCGACGAGCGACGGATAAAGGCGCGGGGCAGGAAGGCCTGGATGATTTCATCCTTGATCTGATCGCGTTCCTTTTTGTAGACCTTGCGCATTTGTTCGGCTTCGATCTCTTCGACCTTTTCCTTCACCGCATCACGCACGACACTGCCCGGCAGAATGCGTTCTTCCTTACGGGCGGCGATCAGCAAGAAGTCGCCGCTGATGTGCACCAGCGGCGCGTCTTCGCCCTTGCCGAATGGCGCGACGAAACCGTAGGTGGTCAACTCCTGGCTTGCACATGGACGCGCCAGTTTGGTGGCCAGTGCAGTTTCCAACGCCTCGGCATCAAAAGGCAGATCTTGGGTCAGGCGATAGATAAGCAGGTTTTTGAACCACATGGGGTGAGTCTCTCCTTTATACAAAGGGGGGCATTATTGTCCTCCGTGTGCCATAGGCCAACCCTTCTCTAAGCCTTTGGAAGGCCTGAGAAAATTAATTTAAAAAGTGCTTGCCAGAGGTTGGGTCGCTACGTAGAATGCGCGCCACACCGAAAGTGAAGGGTGATTAGCTCAGCTGGGAGAGCGTCTGCCTTACAAGCAGAATGTCGGCGGTTCGATCCCGTCATCACCCACCATTCGCTTTAGTGTTACGCGCAGCGGTAGTTCAGTCGGTTAGAATACCGGCCTGTCACGCCGGGGGTCGCGGGTTCGAGTCCCGTCCGCTGCGCCATATTCGGTAACCTGGAACGCTGAACGCCAGGTCACCACGGAAAAAGCCCGCTAACGCGGGTTTTTTTCTGCCTGAGGTTCCTGCTGGGTGTGTCGTTTTACCGGTCTTCAGATTTTTTGATTTTTTATCAATTAAATCAACACTTTATGAAAATCTGTGGCACAATGCGCCCCGCAACGAAGGTAAAGGGTGATTAGCTCAGCTGGGAGAGCGTCTGCCTTACAAGCAGAATGTCGGCGGTTCGATCCCGTCATCACCCACCACTTACTTTCAACGCTACGCGCAGCGGTAGTTCAGTCGGTTAGAATACCGGCCTGTCACGCCGGGGGTCGCGGGTTCGAGTCCCGTCCGCTGCGCCATATTCGGTATCTGGAACGCTGAACGCCAGATCACCACAGAAAGCCCGCTTAATGCGGGCTTTTTGCCGTCTGGGATTTGGCTTTGTGCTGGCCTTCCACTGAAAAAGCGACCCGTACAGGTCAATACTGGTCAGTTAAGCGCGGAACCTGTGGGAGCGGGCTTGCCCGCGATAGCGACCTGTCTGACGCATCAATTATGAATGTGCTGCCGTCATCGCGGGCAAGCCCGCTCCCACATGGATTGCGCTTGACTGGCATTACCCGAACAGGTCGCTTTATTGTTCGGCGTTACGACTGTGCCGGTAGTCGCTGACGGCCTCGTACACCGCTTTGCGTAACCGGTTGATCCCGCCAATCGGCCTATGGGCTTCAAGGCCGAACCATGGGTTGAACGATTGGTTGTCGCATTGCAGGTTCAGCGCCGGGGTGTCGAAATCCTGGGCAGGCAGTTTGATCCGGGCCACGGTTTCGAAGGGCGCGTCGCTTTCGTTCCACTCGATACTGGTGTCTTCGATCGGCATGTACTTGCCCGCATCCTGACGCTGGATCTGTAGAACGAAACAGGCCGGCACCCGATCGGTCGACAGCTGCTGGTTCAGCGCACTGCGCAGGAAATTCGGCAGGTTTTGATTTTGCGTGGGCAGCGCGTAGGCCGGGCAGCTATCAGGATCCGGCATCACCCGGAATTTGGCGTTGGCCTCACCAAATTTGTACGGCGAAACCGAAAAGTAAGTGGTCTGCGTCGGGCTTGTCGGGGCAGGGGAGAGCGTCGCCAGCGCAATAAACAGATGGCGAACCTGCCAGGTGCGCGGGTCCCAACCCGGGAAGAACGCCATGACCTTTTTGCCGTCAGCCTGAGCGGCCACATTCTGACGATACTCGGCGACATCGCTGACAAAGAAGTTCGGATGGTTGAACATCACGAAATCCTGTTCGCTGCGCCCTTGCCGGTCACTCAGCAACTGTTTACCAGGCACATCGAACAGTTTGATCGCCATGCCCCGGGCATCGCGGATGCTGTCGAACTGTGGATACGCATTGCCGTTGGACAGCCGCATTGTCGCTTGCCAGGTTTTGCCAGGTTCGCTGAACACACCTTGACGTAACGCCATCGCCAGATCCGGCAGCACCTGAACCTCGGCCTTCACGCAACCGTGGGCTTTGGCATGGGCATCGCGCAGGTAGCGGGTATTTTCGCGGTGTTGATCGACGATTCGCACGGCCGTCTGGATGATCTCCTGGGTCATTGCCGCTTCGCCGTCCGGAATCAGTTCTTCAGCCGATACCGGGCCGCGATGCTGCCAGGCGGACCAGGCCATGATCAGCGCCCAGCCGAGCAGGCCCAGACCCAACAAGCACAGCAGGGTTTTGCCGAGGAAGGCGCCCAGGCGCAACCAGAGAGTGATCAGCATGGGTCAATCCTTTTGACTGAGGCGGCGGTCTGGCAATTGCGACTCCATCGGGCCACCCAATACTTTCAGGTATTCCAGCAGCGCCCAGCGTTCCTCCGGTTGCAACAGGCGACCAATTACTCCGTTACCGCGCTCGCCTGCGCGGAACTCGTGGCCGCTGTTGTGATTGCCGGTAATGCGCGTGTCGAACACAAAACCGTTGGTGAAGGCTTCGGTGCGATAACCCAAGTGTTTAGGGTCGTATTCGAAGGTGCCTTTGTAGAACGTGGTCGCGCGTTCACTTTGTGGCGAGAGCAATTGATAAAGGCTCGGTACCGAACCGTTGTGCAAAAACGGCGGCGTGGCCCAGACGCCCGCCAATGGTCGGGCTTTGTAGCTACGCAACTCTTGAACACCGATCGGCAGGCCGAATCCGTCCAGGTTCGGGCGCTCTGCGGGTGTCACATTGGCTTCGCGGTAGGCCTGCTTGCTCACGAAAGCAGTGACATAAGCGAGTCCCTTGGCCACTGACAACTGGCTCATATCCAAGGGTTCTGTGGGTTTGGGATGCAGTTGTACGTCCAGTTGAGCAAGCTCTGCCGGATCCCACTGCAAGGCCGTCAAATCGAAGCGATGATCGGCGATGTTGTTGGCGGCGCCGGCGTCTGTGCCAATCAACTCCACGGGCAGCAATTTCAGATGCTGCACTGCTCTGCCATCGTTTTGGGAGACGCGGGGTACATGACACCCGGCGCAATTTTCAGCGAACAGTTCGCGGCCTTTTGCGGCCAGGGGCTTGTCGATGTTGCCTAGTAGTGACTCCGGCCAGGCGGGCGGTTTGAGTCGCTGCAGGGTTTGCTCGATCCGGTGCAGATCGCGTACCCGGACGCTGGACGGGTAACGGTCGTCGCCCTTGAGCGGCTGCCCGCTGCTGTCGAAGAAATTCAGTGTGGCGCCCACACCCAAGGCTTCGCCGATATTACGGGCCATCGGTTGCTGCGCCGAACCGTTCCACTGCACCCAGTCGAAGGTCCACATGTCCCACAGTTGCGGGTAGTCCACCGGAGCGTTGGCCACGCGGTAGTTGGCGGGTGAAATCGCGTCGCCGAAGCTGGCGTTGGCAATGCGCCCGAAGGCGTCGGTGCGGCCGGGGCCTTCTTCGGTGGGGTAGAGGCCGCGATGGGTGTCGTTCCAGGCCACTTTCAAGAAGGTATCGAGTGAGACTTTAAAATCCTGGCGTAGCTGTTGATGCCGTGCGTCGTAGTCCTGACCCAGAACGTTGCGGGCGAAACGTTCGAATTTCCAGGGGTTGTAGTAAGTCGAGGCGAGGCTGGCCACCAGTGCCTGGCCGAAGCTGCCGCCACGCAGGGTCGGAACGCTGGACGGCAATACATGCTGGGCCGAGCCGCCGTCGATGCGCACGGCTTGGCCATTGAAGCGTAATTCGCCGGTGTGGCAGGCGGCGCAGGTGATGTCCAGATACTCGTCCTGGCTGCCGGGGTTTTGATGACGGGCAAAACCGACGGGCAGGTTGCCAGGGTTGTTCGGCGTGGCTTTCTGGCTCGGGTCGATCAGAAAACCAAAGCGTGCGAGGTATTCGGGAGCGGCGAATCGGCGCTGCGAGAAGGGCAGTTCCAGGGCGTTGAACCAGTCATAGCGCAAGCCTTTGACCTGGGTACCCTGGGGCGTGAAATAGTAAGCCTGGCGGTCGGCGGCGCTCCATTGCTCCAGGTAATTCACCTGTTGCGCCGGTGACCAGGCTGGCAATTTCGGGTTGGCGACATAGTACAGCACCACGGCGAGGCCAAGCCCCAGCAGTACTGCGATCAGCATCAGCAAACGGAATATGAGGCGCAAGATAAACATCCTTGTCAATTTGTAGTTCTCTTATGCCTCAGCTGATGAGGTGCGGCAAGAGGCCATTACGCCAGAGGCTGTGGGAACCGGCACCCGAGTCTGTGGGAGGCAGATGACAGAAGCTTCATCCATCTATTGCCGAAATGCGTTTAAACACCTGAACTTATCAGGCGTTTCCTGCTCTCATGCCGGTAGCCATTGGTCGTGGCGGCCTGATAAGCTCGCGGCTTTACTCGATTGCCCTTTAGGCGCATGAACAAGGAAATAGCATGAAACAGCATCGGTTGGCGGCGGCGGTGGCCCTGGTTGGCCTGGTACTTGCGGGTTGTGATTCGCAGACCAGCGTAGAGCTGAAAACCCCGGCGCAAAAAGCTTCCTACGGTATCGGCCTGAACATGGGCAAAAGCCTGGCTCAGGAAGGCATGGATGACCTGGATTCCAAAGCCGTGGCCCAAGGCATCGAAGATGCCGTCGGCAAGAAAGAACAGAAGCTGAAGGATGAAGAACTGGTTGAAGCCTTCGCAGCACTGCAAAAGCGTGCTGAAGAGCGTTTGGCCAAGATGAGCGAAGAGTCGGCAGCCGCCGGCAAGAAATTCCTCGAAGAGAACGGTAAGAAAGCCGGTGTCACCACCACCGCTTCCGGCCTGCAATACGAAGTGGTCCAGAAGGCCGATGGCGCTCAGCCCAAGCCGACCGACGTAGTGACTGTTCACTACACCGGTAAACTGACCAACGGCACCGTTTTCGACAGCTCCGTCGAGCGCGGCAGCCCGATCGATCTGCCGGTCAGCGGTGTGATTCCGGGTTGGGTCGAAGGCCTGCAACTGATGCACGTTGGCGAGAAGTACAAACTGTACATCCCTAGCGAACTGGCTTACGGCGCCCAAAGCCCAAGCCCGGCGATTCCAGCCAACTCGGTGCTGGTATTCGACCTGGAGCTGCTGGCCATCAAGGATCCAGCAAAACAAGACGCTACCAAGTAATCAGCGTCTGCTCTTAAAACAACGCCTCGCTTATGCGGGGCGTTGTTGCATCTGGCGTTCAGCGAAGGTAAACAAAGCGAACGGATGCGGTACGCTGGAGTCATAGCCAGTGAGGACGCCAGAGCTAGACGGGCTAAGGCGCCAAGTCAATGAAATCTTGGGTTTTTTTATGTGAGTAAAAAACGCCCGATCTGAGTCAGGCCCTTATGAAACGGGGCTTTCAGCGATGAAATGCAGCTCTGTTCACAAGGTTATCCACAATTTGTGTGGATAACATTTCAGTGGGAGAAAATGATGAAAGCACCCTGGAATTTCGCTCGTTTTCTGCCTCTGGCCGGACGCCTGCTCGCCCGTGGTCGTTTGCCGACCCTGCTGTTCGCTGTTGCCAGTAAAGGCGCGAGCCAGGGCAATCGCCTGGGTAAACTCAAAGATGATCTGCGTTTGTTACAGGCACTCTGCCTGGCCTACTGGCGTGGCGAGTACCGGGCCATCAGCCCCAAAGCACTGGTCTCGGTGGTGGCCGGCCTGATGTATTTCCTGAGCCCGGTGGATGCGATCCCGGATTTCATCCCGGTATTCGGCATGCTCGACGACATTGCCGTACTGGCCTGGTTGATGAAAGTTCTCGATGACGAACTCAACGCCTTCCGTGCCTGGCGCAAGCGTCAGCTGCCGGAAAAGCTCGCAGTGGTCGAACGCCTGCCCGATACCCCGGAACAACTGCAACTTCAGGGCCCGAAAAAAACCTGAACCGATTCAGGATCATCCATATTCATACCCCCGCGACCTTGGCCGCTGTTAGGATTACACTTCTAGGGAAAAGCGCCGACTCGCTAAGTGTCGTTGTCCTACGGGGTAGTCATGGATATTCAGATAATTACACGCGAAGGCGAACCCGAATATGCGGTTCTGCCATGGGCTCAGTATCAGGCTCTACTGAAAGCAGCAGGCATCAAGCAACAACCATCGCACGAGGCCACAGTGCCTCCCGCGGCGGCACCAGACCAGATTCTTCCGGGTCTGGATCAACTACGCAATTTGCGCGAAGGGAAGGGCATCGCCATTGAGGCGCTGGCCCGCACGGTAGGCATCAGCCCGTCATATCTCGCCTTGATCGAAAGCGGTGAGCGTCAACCTGACGCTGCTATTCGCCGCAGCCTCGCCTGGGAATTGACGGTGCCAGGATGGAGGGATGAATCGTGAGCGTACGCATCAGTCGTCAACATTGGGACGGATTGCTGGGGGAGCTGGATCAGGCGCGTCGTCAGCGCCATCTTTTGACTTATCGGGCGTTGCTGGAGCGTTTGCAGCTACCCACGCCGGCCATGCAAACCTTGACCGCAGCCCTTGAGCACCTGGCCGCGCTGGATGCCAGAGCCGAGCAGCCGTTGCGCAGCTCGCTGGTGATCAGCCAGGGCGCGAGTCGCTTGCCGCGCACCGGCTTCTTCGAGTGTGTCGAGCGCCTCGGGCGCTTCTCCGGACCGTCCGATGGCGTGGCTGCCGCGTCCTGGCATGCCTCGGAAGTGGTGCGGGTGTTCGAATACGAATACCCCGAGTCGGCGGAAGCCTGAGTGTTTTTACGACTCAAGGCGCAGGCCAGTTACTGGCTGGCCCGCCGGTTGTTCCACTGGTCGTGGTTTGTGCGTCAGCCGCGAGGCTGGAGTTGGCTCGAGGGCCAGTTCGCGCGCATGGCGAACCTGGGTGATGTCGGCGCCCAGAGCTTCTATGGCCACATTCTGACCTTTCGCGGTGTCGGTCTTGGGGCACGCGAGGAGGGTGTGAGATTACTGCGCCTGGCCGCGTTGGCGGGGGATGGCAAGGCGGCGTATCAGGTTGGCGTGATCTGCCTCGCGGGGACGCCGAGCAAGGCGCCGGATCCGGTGGAAGCGGCTCGCTGGTGGGAAATGGCAGCGAAGGCCGGGCATCCGCTGGCCGAACTCAAATTGAAAGAGTTGGCGTCCCGCGGTTCTGCGGATTAAGCAATTAAGTGTCTGACAAATGAACGTGGCGTGAGGGCAACCTCCCGCCACGTTTGCGTTTCTGCCTGCTTGTTGATTAATGGAGTGATCATTGGCGAATTACCCTACATCAACATCATCCTTTCCTGACTTCTTTCCTGATCTATCCCCCGCAAAGTCTCGCGCGTTTATTGCCGGGTAGATCCATCGGAGATTTCCTTCAAGTTGTAGCGGTTTGCATGAACTGGTGCGCGATACGCTCCATCGATAGTCTTGGGGTTGTCACTGCAAATTCAGTGACAGGGCGTGGAAGCCCTTCTATCGTTAGGCGCATCAAGCGCCACCAGTTCGGCGTTTTTTTATCGTCTGTGTTTTATGGTGGCTGTGCGCGGGGCGCTTTCGAGTGCGCCAGGTGCCTAACGTCCTGGTCTTCCACACCTGCGTACAGCCGCCACCTATTGCGTGGAAGTGATTTCTGGCGGCTCCAATTCCCAAGTGCTTGAGAATCTGTCCATGCGCGGCTCGGTCGAGTGTGATTCGACGATACTCAGCGACTTTGCCTTGCTCTGCGCCATTCCACTGCGCGATGGGTGTGATGTGCTGGATGTGATTGGGCGGCGGTTGCGGGCTCGGTCTTCGGATTAGCGCCGAGCAGTTTTTTGTGGCGGAGGGAGTCTGCTCCAATGTAGGTAAGTTAAGCGAATATCCTGTGGGAGCGTGGCTTGCCCGCGAAGAATGCGCCGCGGTTTTTCAGGTATTACGTGTCATCGTTCTTCGCGGGCAAGCCACGCTCCCACAGGTTCTGCGTCTTAACTTACCGACCCTCGCCACAAGAGCAAGATCAAAGATCGCAGTCATCACCGATGTCCGGCAACCAACGCTTCTTCGGTTGTCGGCACCGCTAGGCTATCAATCACATGCACGCTATACCCCGGCACATTCTTCGCGTGATGCTTGGCCTGTGATGCCATCTCGGCCAGTTGGCTCGCATCGAGTTGTCCACAAGCCTGTGGATGCAAATGCACCACGCCGATGGACAGGGACAGCAGCGGAAATTCCTGTCTTACGCCTTGGCGGTTGGGGGCGATGAAGCAGCCGGCTTCCAGGTGTTCGCTGCGGTAAAAGCGTCGGCATTGGCTGTGGAAGTCGTCCAGCAGTTGGTTCAGGCGTTTGCGCCAGTCTTCCGGGCCGAGGACCAGCAGGAAGTCGTCGCCGCCGATATGGCCGACGAAGTCGCGGGAAGGGTCGACGCGGTCGTTCAGGCATTGCGCCAGACACAGTAGGACTTCATCCCCGCGACCGTAGCCATAGATGTCGTTGAAGGGTTTGAAGCTGTCGATGTCCACGTAGCAGATCACCGATTCCCGTTCCTGTTGCAGCAGCCGTGTCAGGCATTGCTGGATCGGCACGTTGCCCGGCAGCAGGGTCAGCGGGTTGGCATAGCGGGCTTGCTGGATTTTCAGTTCGGTAATCAGCTTGAGCACGTCGATCACCCGACCGAGCCCCAGATAGCCGCCGTTGAGGGTGATGATGAAGTCTTCTTCGATGCGCTGGCGCGCGCGGCTGGTGATCAGGCGGCTGACCTGTTGCAGCGACTGGCTCAGCTCCACGGCGAGGAAGTCGTTGCTCATCAAGCGGCTGATGGGCTTGCGGGCGAACAGGTCGGTGGCGAAGGGCTTGAGCAAGGCATCCGAGAGCGAATGACGGTGGACGATGCCGCAGGGCTGGCCCTGTTCGTCGAGCACCGCCAGGGAGTTCAGGTTGGCCTGGCGGCGGAAGGCTTCCAGCACGGTGGCGGTCGGGGTGTTGCTGGTCACCGCCGGTTGGTCGTTGAGCAGGGCGCTGAGGTCACTGACTTCCTCGTTCAGTATCGCGGCGACGCTGTTTGGTTTGGGCATCAAGGTTCGGGCCTCGCGGGGCGGATGCTCCTGTGGCCGGCAAAGCAGATAACCCTGGACCAGATCGACGCCCATTTCGGTCAGCACGGCCAGTTCTTCCGGCAATTCGATGCCTTCGGCGATCACTTTTGCCCGGGAAGCCTTGGCGATCTGCAGGATCGAGCCGACGAACTCGCGCTTGAGCGCGTCCTGGTGAATGCCGTCGATAAAGTGCCGATCGATCTTGACGTAATCCGGGCGCAATTCAGACCAGAGCCGCAAGCTCGAATAACCGGCACCCAGATCATCCAGTGCAATGGAAAACCCCATTGCCCGATAGTGATGCAGGGCGTTTTGCAGCAACTGGAAATCGTCGGTTGGGGTCTGTTCGGTGAGTTCGATCACCACCTGGCTCGGCGGTATGCCGAAGTCCTGCAGCAGTTGCAGGGTACGTCCGGGTTGGTGGGCGGCTTCGAGCAGGGATTCCGGGGACACATTGAGGAAGAGTTTGCCGGGCAGTTGCTGTTCATTGAAGCGGCGGCAAGCACTTTGACGGCAAGCGATCTCCAGTTCGCTGAGGCGACCGGCCTGGCGGGCTACCGAGAACAGGGCGACGGGGGAGTGCAGCGGACTGTTGGAGGGGCCACGGCTGAGGGCTTCGTAGCCGATGATACGTCGTTCAGAGAGGGAAATGATCGGCTGGAACAGGCTGTGCAAACCGCTTTGAGTCAGTATCGAGCTCAAGGCACTCAGCTGTTCGGTCGTGGTCATGGCGTTCTCTGGCGATAAAAAAAGGACTGGGCGTGCTCTCGTTAAAGAGCACGCCCAGTCCTGTATTTCACGACAGAATGATGACTGTTTGATGACGCTCCGGGGAGCGTCAGCATTAAATTGCCATCATGCTGATTGCAACCGATTAGTGCTTGGCAACCGCGGTGTTGAGTTTCAAGTAATCGAGCAGAATCCGCCCGGTCTCGCTCAGATAAGCATCGTCTTCTGGCTTGGTCTTGTCCGGCTCGGCCGCGAGGGCATCTTCGTCTTCTTTCTTCAGCTCTTTGAGCGGCTCTTCGCCCTTGGCCTTGCGACGGATGTTTTCCATGACAAGTTGCTTGGCTTCGATATCGGCATGTTGTGCGCGACGGTCGGCTTCATTGAGGCTGACGGTTTTTTCGCTCATCAACTTCTGCGCCAGGGCCAGTTTGTCGCGGATGAACACGAACTCCGCGTCTTTGGCCGTGCGCACGTCATGCTCGGACTTGAGCTGCGTGATGTACGGTTTGAACGGGTCAAGCGCAGGCTTGATGGCCGCACGAATGGTGTCCCACGGCATGGCTTCCGGCAGGGCGCTTTCGCCTATTTCCTTGGTGTCGATGATCGATGGGTAATCGATGTCCGGCAGCACGCCCTGATGCTGGGTGCTCTGACCGGAAACCCGGTAGAACTTGGCCAGGGTCAGTTTCAGTTCGCCATGGTTCAGCGGCTGAATAGTCTGCACGGTGCCTTTGCCGAAGGTCTGGCCGCCGATGATCAGTGCGCGGTGGTAGTCCTGCATGGCACCGGCGAAAATCTCCGACGCCGAGGCGGACAAACGGTTGACCAGCAACGCCATCGGGCCTTTGTAGAACGCCCCCGGGTTTTCATCTTCCAGTACATCGACCCGGCCGTCGGCGTTACGCACCAGTACGGTCGGACCTTTGTCGATGAACAGACTGGTCAGCTCGGTGGCTTCCTGCAAGGAACCGCCGCCGTTGTTGCGCAGGTCGATGACCACGCCGTCGACTTTGTCTTTCTGCAACTCGGTCAGCAGCTTCTTGACGTCGCGGGTGGTGCTCTTGTAGTCCGGATCGCCGGCACGGAAGGCCTTGAAGTCCAGGTAGAAGGCCGGGATCTCGATGACGCCGAGCTTGTAGTCCTTGCCATCCTGTTTGAGGTTGAGGACCGACTTCTTCACTGCCTGGTCTTCGAGCTTCACCGCTTCGCGGGTGATCGGCACGATCTTGGTGGTCTGGTCGTTCGGCGCATTGCTGGCCGGAATCACTTCCAGGCGCACCACGGTGCCTTTCGGACCACGAATCAGTTTGACCACTTCGTCCAGGCGCCAGCCGACCACGTCGACCATCTCTTTGTTGCCCTGGGCCACGCCGATGATCTTGTCGGCCGGTGCAACCTGCTTGGTTTTGTCGGCCGGGCCGGCAGGTACCAGGCGCACGACTTTCACTTGATCGTTATCGCTCTGCAACACGGCGCCGATGCCCTCGAGGGACAGGCTCATGTTGATGTCGAAGTTCTCCGCGTTATCCGGCGACAGATAGTTGGTGTGCGGGTCGTAGGACATGGCGAAGGTGTTGATGTACGCCTGGAAGATGTCTTCTGCACGGGTCTGGTCCAGACGCGCCAGCTGATTCTTGTAACGCTTGGTCAGGGTTTCCTGAATCTGCTTGGACTCTTTGCCGGAGATCTTCATCCGCAGCACTTCGTCCTTGACGCGTTTGCGCCACAGGTCGTCCAGCTCGGCGGTGGTCTTGAGCCAAGGGGCATCCTTGCGATCGACCAGCAAGGTTTCCTTGGTGGTGAAGTCGATTTTGTCGACGCCCTTGTTCAGCTCGGCAAGGGCAAAGTCCAGACGCGCCTTGACGCGGTCCAGGTAGCGCTTGTAGATGGTGAACCCGGCGTTCAGGTCGCCGCTTTTGAGGAAGTCGTCAAACTGGGTTTTCCATTTGTCGAATTCGGCAATATCGCTGGCCATGAAGTAGCTGCGCGATGGGTCCAGCAGCTTGAGGTAGCTGTCGTAGATGATCACGGAGCGTGCATCGTCGAGCGGTGGCTTGCTGTAATGGTGACGCTTGAGCAATTCGACGACGTTCAGACTGGCGATTACTTCATCACGATCGGGCTGAAGCTTGTCCCAGCTGTTGGCTGCGAACGAATTGCTCGACATCGGCAAAATACCGAGACCAATGACAAGAGCGAGGGCGGTGCTGGGGAGCAGATGCTTCATGCTGATTCGACGCGGGGACAATTGATAACGCATATTAGGCCGTCTTTGAAGTCGCCGGATCCACAAGGACCGGTCGCATAATGCAAAAAGCCCGGCGCTACAGCTTCGGGCTCAGTCCAGACTCACTATGGAGGCACTGTGAAAGCATTGCAAGGCGTTGAGGGGCGAGTGGAGTGGGTTGAAGAGCCGAGTCCTACGTGCGATGTAGGACAAGTTCGCATCCGAGTAGCGGCAGCAGGACTCAATCGCGCTGATTTGTTACAGAAAGCAGGACTTTATCCGCCACCGCCGGGGGCCAGTCAAGTACTGGGTCTTGAGTGTTCGGGGGTGATCAGCGAGGTCGGTCCGGGCTCCTCCTGGCAGGTCGGTGATAGGGTTTGCGCCTTGCTGGCCGGGGGCGGGATGGCCGAAGAGGTAGTTGTCGACGGACGGCATGTGTTGCCGGTTCCCGAAGGTTTGTCGCTGGCCGAGGCGGCAGCGTTGCCGGAAGTGTATGCAACCGTTTGGCTGAATTTGTTTCAACTGGCTGCGCTCAAACCGGGTGAGAAAGTTCTCCTGCACGCCGGAGCGAGTGGAATTGGTTCAGCTGCCATTCAGCTGTGCAAGGCATTTGGTAACCCGTGCTGGGTTAGCGTCGGCTCCGCCGAGCGTCTGGCTTACTGCGAAGCGTTGGGCGCACAGGGTGGCGTCGTACGCAATGGCGATCTGGATAGCTTGAATGATCTTGCCCCGTTCGACGTGATCCTCGACCCGGTGGGTGGTAACTATGCGGCGTTGAACCTCAAGCTGCTGGCTCGCGATGGACGTTGGGTGCTGATTGGCTTGATGGGCGGTCGTGAGGCGCAGCTGGATCTGGCGCAGGTGTTGGCCAAACGGGTGCAACTGCTGGGGTCGACCCTGCGCAGTCGCGACGATCAGTTCAAGGCCGATTTGTTCAGCGATCTTGGCCGGCATGTCTGGCCGCTGTTTGCCGAAGGGCGTTTGAGCCCGCAACTGGCCAGGACATTTGCGATCAAGGATGCCGAAGCGGCATTTGCGGAACTGGCGACGAATAAGGTGTCGGGGAAGTTGGTGCTGGTGATTGACGAAAGCCTGACCTAAACCCTGTAGGAGCGAGGCTTGCCCGCGAATGAGGCGACACGGTGTATCTGTCAGACCGCGTCGCGTCATTCGCGGGCAAGCCTCACTCCTACAAGGGTTCTTGGTTACTTCCAGATATGGATCGGCCAGCCGGCCTTTTCGGCGTGTTCGAGCAGGACCGGATCCGGATTCACCACATGCGGAAAGTCCACTTTCAGCAGCAGCGGCAAGTCATTGCGTGAGTCGGAATAGAAACTCGCGCCTTCCAGGTTTTCCTCTTCGGCATCGAGCCATTCCAGCAACCGGGTGATCTTGCCTTCGCGGTAGGTCAACGTGCCAACGGTATTGCCGCTATACACCCCGTGTGCCACTTCCAGCTCGATGCCGAGAATCTCGTCGATGCCCAAGCGGTCGGCAATCGGCTTGACCAAATGCGTGCCCGAGGCCGAGATCACCAGGATCCGGTCGCCGGCCTTGCGGTGGGCGGCGATGGCTTTGGTGGCGTCGCTGAAGATGATCGGCTCGATGAAGTCTTCCACCCAAGGCCCGACCAGATGGTCGACTTCTTCCGGTGTGCGCCCGATCATCGGCTCAAGGCTGAAGGTCATGTACTCCTCCATGCGCAACTTGCCGTGGCTGTAAGCGTCCATCAGTTCGTTGTTCTGACGCATGAACGACTCGGGATCGACCCAGCCCAGGCGCCCCATTTGTTCGCTCCAGAGGGTGGCGCAGTCGCCGTGGATCAGGGTTTCGTCCAGATCAAAAATTGCCAGGGCCATCAGTGCAGTTCTCTCTTCAACATCAGCAAGGTCATCAGGCTACCTCACACAGGGCCGTCGGATCGATGGAAAGTGCCAGGCGCTGACCATCGGGATGCAGGTCGGCCGCCGAACGGTTCAGCACATCCACCACCAATTCCACGCCCCGGGCTTCGACCCGATAGCGAATCACGTTGCCCAACAGGCTGTGGCTGCGAATCTGCGCGTCGAGTTCGCCGTCCAGGCTTAGCTCGATAGCTTCCGGGCGAATCGCGAGGCGATGGGTGATCGGTCGTTGCAGCAATTTCGTCGCGCTGTCGGCATCCAGCAGGTTGTAGTTGCCGATGAAGCCTGCGGCAAATACATCGACTGGCGCGGTGTAGAGGGTTTCTGCATCGCCGCTTTGTACGATCTTTCCCTGATTCATCAGGAAAATTCGGTCAGACATGGTCAGGGCTTCTTCCTGATCGTGAGTGACGAAGATCGTGGTCAGGCCGAGTTCGCGCTGGATCTGACGGATCTGTTCGCGCAGGTGCTTGCGAATCCGCGCATCCAATGCCGACAGCGGCTCATCCAGCAACAACAACCGAGGCCGGGTCACCAGCGAGCGAGCCAGGGCGACACGCTGACACTGGCCGCCGGACAGTTGATGCGGGTAGCGGGCGGCGAAATCATTGAGTTCCACCAGTTGCAACACTTCGGCGACGCGTTTTTGGCTGTCGTCGGCGTTGACCTTTTGCATGCGCAAGCCGAAGGCGACGTTCTGCTCCACGGTCATGTTCGGGAACAGTGCGTAACTCTGGAACACCATGCCGATCCCGCGTTTTTGCGGGCTCAGCGGGACGAGGTCCTGACCCTCCAGCAGAATCTTGCCGCCGTCCACCGAGGTCAGGCCGGCGATGCAACGCAGCAGGGTGGACTTGCCGCAACCGGACGGGCCGAGAAGGGTGACGAATTCACCTTTCTTGATTTCGCAGTTGATGTCGCTGAACACGGTAGTGCCCGAGTAATTCTTTTGAAGATGTTGGACGCTGACATAGCTCATTCGCTTTTGTCCTTGTTCAAGATATTGGCCGCCCAGGTCAGAACCAGCACAAAGAAGAAGTAGGAAATCACCAGCGCGCTGGTGAAGTGGCCGCTGCTGTTACGCATGTTGTTGAGGTAGACCTGTAGGGTTTCATAGCGGGTGCCGACGAGGATGTTGGCGAACACGAACTCACCGAACAGGAACGAGAACGACAGCAGCAACGCCACCATCAAACCCTTGCGCAGGTTCGGCAGCACCACAAGGAATGCCGCTTGCCAAGTGCTGGCGCCGAGTAGTTGCGCGGCATCCATCAGGTCGCGCAGGTTGATCGCTTGCAGGTTGTTGGTGATCGCCCGGTACATGAACGGCAGCGCCACGGTGAAGTAGCAACCGATCAAAATCCAAGGCGTACCGACCATCGCGAACGGCCCCGAACCGTAGAGCTGCAGCAGCCCCACCGACGACACCACCGGCGGCACCGCGAAGGGCAGCAGGATCAGGATGTTCATCAGTGCGTCGAGTTTCGGGAAGTGGTAATGCACCACGAACAGCAGCGGCAGAATCAGCACCACCGACAGAATCAGCGAGCCGACACAGACCAGTAACGACTGGCCGAACGCGTCGAGAAAGCGCGGATCGCTCCACAGCTGGATGTACCACTTCAAGGTAAAGCCGCTGGGCAGAATGGTCGCCGACCAACTGCTGGCGATCGAGTAGATCAGCGTGCCGGCCAGCGGCAACAGCAGAATGGCAAACAGCAAATACACCACGACGCGGTGATAGACACCGACGGGGCCCAGTTCAGCGCGAGACATGGTAGCTCCTCTTCAACAGCAACTGATGCACGATGGTCACCAGGGTCATCAACGCCACCAGCACCACGGCCAAGGCGCTGGCCAGGTTCGGGTCGAGGGAAATGTCGCCGGAGACCATCGCCGCGATGCGGATCGGCAACACGTTGAAGTTGCCGGTGGTCAGGGCGTAGACCGTGGCGTACGCGCCGAGGGCGTTGGCCAGCAGAATCACGAACGTGCCCAGCAGCGCCGGGGTCAGTACCGGCAAACCGATGTGTCGCCAGAACTGCCAGCCGTTGGCGCCCAGCAAGGCGGCGGACTCACGCCAGTCTTCGCGCAGGGCATCGAACGCCGGGTAGAGCAGCAACACGCCCAGGGGAATCTGGAAGTAGGTGTAGAGAATGATCAGCCCGGTCTTCGAATACAGGTTGAAGTCCTGAATGATCCCGGCCTGTTTGAGCATGATGGTGAAGGTGCCGTTGAAGCCCAGCAAAATGATGAACGCGAAGGCCAGGGGCACGCCGGCGAAGTTGCTGGTCATGTTGGCGAAGGCATTGACGAAGTTGCGCAGTTTCGAATCGACCCGGCGCAGGGAGTAGGCACCGAGTACGGCGATGATGATGCCGAATACACTGGACCAGAAACTGATCTCGAGGCTGTACTGGATCGCCTGCAAATAGAACCTCGAGTTGAAGATTTTGCTGAAGTTGGCCAGGCCCCAGCCGAATTCTTCCGATTGCAGGCTGTTGATCATCACCCAGAGCAGCGGGGCGATCTGGAACACGAAGAAGAAAATCGCGAAGGGCACCAGGCACAGAGCGGCCAGCCATTTACCACGGGTCATGGCGTTCACTTGAGCAGCTCCCGGCACACAGGTTTGTCGTGGGGCACGCCCAGCAGTTCGCAGACGGTGCCGCAGATTTCGGTCTGTTTCGGTGCGGCGCTGGCGCTGAAGCTGAAAGCATCGCCGAGGACGAACAGCGGCACTTCGCGTTCTTCGGGCAGCAGGCCGTTGTGCGAGCGGTCGTTATTCATGCCGTGGTCGGCCGTCACCAGCACCTGGTAACCAGCGTCGAGCCAGCCTTGCAGGTAATCGGCGAGAATGATGTCGGCCGAGCGAGCGCTGTTGCGGTACTGCGGGGTGTCGAGGCCGTGCTTGTGCCCGGCGTCGTCGATGTTCATGGGGTGGACCAATAAAAAGTTCGGCGCGTGGCGCAGGCGCAGGTTTTCCGCGTCGGCGAACAGGTGCGAGTCCGGGTAGTGGTCGCTCCAGTAGAAATGACCGTGCTGGATCGGCAGTTTGGCGTCGTCGGTATGACGATCCCGGGCGGCCACGAACGGCGAACGGTTATACAGCTCGCTGACCCAGTGATAGGCCGCTGCCGCGGTTTTCAGGCCGGCGTCGGTGGCGTAGTGGTAGATGCTGCGCTGGGTGGACAGGCGGGAGACGTTGTTGTGAACGATGCCGCTGTCGATCGGCGTAACGCCGGTCAGGATGCATTCATAAAGCGGTCGGGACAGGGCGGGCAGTTCGCACTCCAGCTTGTAGAGTGCCGCGCGTCTTGCGCCAACGTAAGCCTGCAGATGCCCCATGGCGTGGCGCGCGACTTCGTAATTGAGGCCGTCGAGCACGACAAGGATGACGTTGTGCTTCATAGGGGCTGGAACTCCGCAAAATATCGTCAAACCTGTAGGAGCGAAGCTTGCTCGCGAAGGCGGACTGTCAGCCAACATCAATGTTGAATGTCAGTCCCTCTTCGCGGGCAAGTCGGATCGCCGCACCGCTCGCTCCTACAATCTGATCTCCATCAGATCCCCGAATGGGGATCTACCGTGTTACGGCATATTGATGATGACTTCTTCCTGCCACTTCTGCGGCAGCGCCTTGGAGGTCTTTTCCCATGCGTCGGCGTCTTTGATCGGCGTAACCTTTTTGTACTGCTCGTTCGGCAGCAGCTTGGCCTTGACCTCTTCCGGCAGCTTCAGGTGTTCGGCGCGGATCGGACGGGCGTTGCCTTTCGCCAGGTTGATTTGGCCGGCATCGCTGAAGATGTATTCGCGGGTCAGCTTGGCGGCGTTCGGGTTCTTCGCGTATTTGTTGATGATGGTGGTGTAACCGGAAATCACCGAGCCGTCGGACGGAATCAGCACGATGTAGTCATCCGGGTTCGCCATCTTGGCCTTGTAGCTCAGACCGTTGAAGTCCCAGACCACGCCGACTTCGATTTCACCCTTTTCCATGGTGGCGATCGTCGGGTTGGCCATGGACAGGCGGCCTTGCTTGGCGATGTCAGCGAACAGCAACAGGGCTGGCTGAATGTTTTTCTCGTCACCACCGTTGGCGAGGGCGGCGGCCAGTACACCGTTGGCAGCCTGGGCCGCGGTGCTCACGTCACCGATGGAGACTTTGTACTTGCCAGTCTTGAGGTCGGCCCATTTGGTCGGTGCCTCAGAACCGTGCAGCAACTTTTTGTTGACGATAAACGCAATGGTGCCGGTGTAGGCCAGTGCCCAGTTACCGTCTTTATCCTTGGCCCAATCCGGAATCTGTTCCCAGGTCGTTGGCTTATAAGGTTGCACCACGCCCTGCTTGACCGAGATCGGGCCGAAGGCGGCTCCGACGTCGCCGATGTCGGCGCTGGCGTTGTCTTTTTCAGCGGCGAACTTGGCAATTTCCTGAGCCGAGCTCATGTCGGTGTCGATGTGTTTCAGGCCATATTTCTTGGCCAGGTCTTCCCAGGTGCCTTTCCAGTTGGCCCAGTCATCGGGCATGCCGACGCTGTTGACTGCGCCTTCCGCTTTCGCAGCGGCTTCCAGGGTTTTCAGATCATCCGCCGCCATGGCGGAGGTGCACAGGGCAATGGTCGAGCCTAACAGTGATGCCAGGAAAAACTGTTTCATCCGAAGCTCCTTTGGGCGTTTTCAACGCTGCGATTGCGGTTGTGTTGGTCTAGGTCAGCAATACCTGAGCCAATTTAGGCGGGTTGGATGACATTTTGATGTCGACGACCGGTCGGCCTGAATTTTCTGCGCTCGGATACGCGGGGTGCGAGATAAGCGTAGACCATGGCTAAGGAGCTGATATGAAAGGGACTTGGCCATAAAATTGCAGGTGTCTGGCGCAACCGTTCGGCGGCTGTGTCATCTGTCAGTCATGTGCAGTGCCTAGGCTTGCAGGCAGTTGAAGGAACCGATTTGAATCACGGTTCTGCCCTGAATCAGTGCTGGTCTAGTCCAGATAGGTAACGTTGATGCGCATCGAGACAACCAAAGCGGTGACAGCCATCGGGCAGGTTCTGCAAGAACAGCTCGACCACGGCCTGTTGGCGCCCGGGAGCAAGTTGCCGGCAGAGCGCAAGCTCAGTGAGTTGTTCGGTACCACGCGGATCACCGTGCGTGAGGCGTTATTGCAGTTGGAGGCTCAGGGCCAGATTTATCGCGAGGAGCGACGCGGCTGGTTCGTGTCGCCACCGCGACTGGCTTATAACCTGATGCAGCGCAGCCACTTTCACGCGATGGTCAGTGCGCAGGGGCGAGTGCCGTCCACCGAGGTGATCTCGGCGCGCTTGCAACCGGCGTCGGCGGCGGTGTGTGCCTGGTTGCAGTTGCCGGCGCTGTCGAGCGTGATCCAGATCTGCCGCTCGCGACGGATTGACGGGCGATTGGTGTTGTATGTGGAGCACTACCTGAACCCGCAGTTTTTCCCGGGGATTCTGGACTTCGATCTGAATCAGTCGATGACCGAACTGTATGCACGGCATTACGACTTGCACTACGGGCGGGTGCGTTTCGAGATTGTGCCGACGGCGTTGTCGGTGGACGCCGCGGCGGCTTTACGGGTGTCGGTGGGCAGCCCGGGGTTGCGGATTGCCCGGGTCAATTACGATCAGCACGAGCGGTTGATCGATTGCGACCTCGAATTTTGGCGCCATGATGCGATTCATGTCGGGGTGGATGTGGTCTGAATCCTGGCTGCGCACACGAGCAGCCGAAGGCTGCGATCTTTTGATCTTGATTTTGATCTTCCGTAGGAGCGAGGCTTGCCCGCGAAGAGGGACTGACATTCAACATAGATGTTGGCCGATAGTCCGTCTTCGCGGGCAAGCCTCGCTCCTACAAGGGCTTTTATTCCTTGGCGACTTGCACACTCATCCGTGGCGTCGCCAGATCCAGCCCGGCTTCATCCAGATGGCGCTTGAGCGACAGGTTGAACGCTCGGGAAACTTCCCACTGCTTGATCGGCGCGGTCTTGAAGCGTGCGCGAAGAATCGCGTTGCCGGATTCGAAACTTTCTACCCCTTGAATCTCCAGCGGCGACCAGATATTTCGCCGTTGCAGCGGGTCGGTGCGCATTTTCTGGCCGACTTCGCGCATCAGTTTGATCGCCTCGTCGATGTCCATGTTGGAGGGCACCGCCACCCGGAAGATCGCGTAACCGAATTCCCGGGAGTAGTTCTTGATGCTTTTGATTTCGCTGAACGGAATGGTGTGAACGATGCCGTCGATGTCCCGCAGGCGCACGGTGCGGATGGTCAAGCCTTCGACCGTGCCCAAGTGGCCGCCGACGTCCACGTAGTCGTCGATGGCCAGGGAGTCTTCGATGATGATGAACAGCCCGGTGATCAGGTCGGCCACCAGTGATTGCGCGCCGAAACCGATGGCCAGGCCGATCACACCGGCACCGGCCAGCAACGGCGTGACGTTCATGCCCATGTTCGCCAGGGCGACGATCAGCGCAATGATGAAAATCGCCACGAACAGCACGTTGCGGATCAGCGGCATCATCGTCTGTGCGCGGGCATTGGCCAGGCCTTTGCGCGAGCGGGTGAGGGCGTGATGCACGGCGGTGTCACTGAGGATCCAGATCAGCCAGGCAAAAATCAGCGTGCCACTGAGGCTGAACAGTTTGACGCTGACTTCATGACCCTCGCCTTCGGTGAAGCGGATCAGCGACATCCCCCAGACGCGCAGGCCGAGTTCGATGAATGCCAGCCACACCAGCAGATGGGCGAGGGTGTAGAAGAAGCTTTTCAGGCGATCCGAATACAGCGCGTGGCGCTTCACGCTGCGTTGCGGTTTGAGTGAATGGCGGCGCACCAGCCCATTGATGACCATGCACAACACCAGCAGCACGGTGCAGATCAGTGACTGACGCAAGGCCGTGCTGGTGTCGCCGGCGGAGACGAAGGTGGCGAACAGCGAGATGCCCACCAGCACCAGCGCAGGCAGATACCAAAAGGTGCCGAGGATTTCGATCGTGTCGCTCAAGGCCCGGCGAGTCAGGCGCCGGGATAGCGGTTGATTGCGGATCAAGTGCGCGATGGGCCGACGGAAACGCAGAACGAAAAAACCGGTGGAGATCGCCGCCAACACATTGGCGAACGTCGCTGCTGTGTGAGCCAGGTGACTGCCGAGGCTTTCAACCAGGCGCGGATCGTTCAGGGCTTCACCGAAGGCGGCGAAACTGCCGATCAGCCACAACGGGCGGAAGGCCTGATGCCGCAGGATGTACAAGGCACGGTGGCGATGCGGACCATCCAGCACGGAAAACGCAATCACGCAGATCGCCGAGAAACAGGTACCGACCACCAGCGCATAGGCCAGCACCATGGCCAGGCTTTTGCCCAATGACGAAGGCAGGGCGTAGGTCATGTAAACCGTCATGACCAAGGCAATCAACCACGGTCCGAGTTTGCGCAAGGCGAAGCGCAGCATGTCCAGCGCCTTCGGGTGTTGTGGCAGTTCTTCGGTGAGACCAAAGCGCATGCGTACCCGGTGGCCGAGCCAGATCAGGGCGGCGGCCAGCAGGCTCCAGACCATCAGGATTACAGCGAAAGCGAAGATGATCGGCAGCCATTCATTGGCCGGCAGCATCAGCGCCGCCAGTTCGTCCTTGGCCAGATCGACCTCTTCGGACCAGCGATTGAGCGGACTGTCGGCGCCGGAAAATTGCTTTTCGAGCCCGGCCAGAGTGTCGCCGATCAGCCCCAGCACGCCTTGTTCAGTGGGCGGCTGAGCCTTTTGGGTGACGTCGCGAAGTTTTTTCAGGTCCGTCAGTAGCTGGGTGCGCTGCTGATCGTTTTCCAGCGACTTGATGACTTCGTCCAGCGATTGCCCCAACGGCTCTTGTGCTTGCGGCTGGGTTTTCGCCGAGCCATTGAGCAACCCCGGCAAACTGACCGCTTGGGCAGGTGCCATCGGCAGCAGTGTCATCAGGCAGACAAGGAACAAACACGGCAGGGCAAAAAGACGAGCGAACACGGTCAACCTCGGATGAGCGAATCGGCCGAGTGTACGAGCCCGTCAAAATCAATGCGAGCCAGGCGCAAGGTTTTATTCGTTGAGTTTGGCGAGGATCTTGTAGATCACGGTGGCAAGGATCATCAACATGCCGACCCACATCGCGAACACACCAGCGTTCTTGTCGCGAAAGTTGAAGCCGATGGCCAGCATGATCATCCCGGAAAGAATCGGGATCAGCATGGCGTGGAACGAAGACATCGAGATCATGGTGACAGCCTTGTCGGGGAGGGTACTGCAAGTCTAGGCGGCTTTCGGACGAGCGGAGGTGATGCGGGTCAGAAGTGAGTCAGAAGCAGCGCAATCCGTGTGGGAGCGGGCTTGCTCGCGAAGGCGGTGTGTCAGGTAACATTAATGTCGACTGATACACCGCCTTCGCGAGCAAGCCCGCTCCCACAGGTTGCGATTCGCTAGGGCTAAGGCAATTCGCGACAGGCGTAGAACGCGCTCAGCACTTTGACCAGATGCGCCAGATCATGGCTGCCGCACAACTCACGGATCGAGTGCATGGCGAACGTCGGCAAACCGATGTCCACGGTGCGCACGCCCAGGTGGCTGGCGGTGATCGGGCCGATGGTCGAGCCGCAGCCCATGTCGCTGCGCACCACGAAGCTCTGCACCGGTACTTCTTCGGCCATGCACAAATGACGGAAGAACCCGGCGGTTTCGCTGTTGGTGGCGTAGCGCTGGTTGCTGTTGACCTTGATCACCGGGCCGGCGTTGAGTTTCGGGCCGTGGTTGGCATCGTGCTTGTCCGCATAGTTCGGGTGCACGCCGTGGGCATTGTCCGCCGAGACCAGCAGGGATTTCTGAATGGTCCGTACGAATTCATCCCCTTCGGGCAACAGGCGACGCAGGGTTTGCTCAAGCATCGGACCGTCGGCGCCACAAGCCGAGCAGGAACCGACTTCTTCGTGATCGTTGCAGACCAGCACGCAGGTTTCGTCGGTTTCGGTCGTCAGCAAAGCTTGCAGGCCGGCGTAGCACGACAGCAAGTTATCCAGGCGCGCACCCGCAATGAAATCGCCATGCAGGCCGATGACCGCGGCGCTTTGGGTGTCGTAGAAGCTCAGCTCGTAATCGAGCACTACGTCAGCGTTCAGGCCATGTTCGCGGGCCAGTTGGTCGGTGAGCACGGCGCGGAAGTCCACGCGTTCGTCACCGGCGAATTGCGCGAGGATCGGCGGCAGTTCGGTCTGGGCATTGATCGCCCAGCCCATATTGGCTTCACGGTTGAGGTGAATGGCCAGGTTCGGAATGATCGCGATCGGTGCCTTGAAGTCGATCAACTGGCTCTCGACCTTGCCATCACGGCGGAAAGTCACGCGGCCGGCCAGAGACAGATCGCGGTCGAACCACGGCGCCAGTAGCGCACCGCCATAGACTTCGACGCCCAGTTGCCAGAAGCCCTGGCGTTGTAGCTCCGGTTGGGGTTTGACTCGTAGGCACGGGCTATCGGTGTGCGCGCCGACCAGACGGATGCCGCCGTGCAGGGGCGAATGACGGCCCATTTTGAACGCGACGATCGAAGAGTCGTTACGGGTGACGTAGTAACGACCATTGGCTTCGGTGGTCCACGGCTCGCGCTCGTCGAGGCGGATAAAACCGGCCGCTTCCAGACGCTGAACAAGGCTGGCGGTGGCATGGAACGGGGTAGGGGAGGCCTTGAGGAAGTCGATCAGGCCTTGGTTCAACTCTTCGCGCATAAGAAACTCCAGACAGCAATGGGCGGGAGTTTAACGTATTGGCTTGAGGCTTTGGGCCTGACGTTCGCAGGTTGCGTCAGCGGGCCGCGGCTACCCGTTTTTTCAGGTACTTCATGATGATCTGCTCATCTTCAGGCTTTTCTGGCTTGGGCAGTTGTTTGGGCCAGCGATTCTGATGGGTGTTCAGCAGCTGTTTCTGACGGGTGTGGTTCCAGCGAAGAATCTCCCGCGAGGCGGATTCCCACCACTCATGTCGGCATACCGTGTAGTACGGATGATCGGGCGCTGCGCTGCCATAAAGCAAATCGCGACCGACTTTTCTCATGGCGCCGTTCTGGTTGCGTAATTTCCATTTGATTTTCAGCCGTTGCCAGGCCGACGGAACGGGTTTGACTCGCGGCACATCGCGGCACAGTTCCACCAGATTTTGGCTGAACTGCTCGCCATGCTGGGAGAAGAAGTACGCCTGCATCGCATGGAAGAAGCGTTTTTCCGCGAAGTAGTGATAAACGTATTTTTTCGCTTCACCCACCGGTTTGTCGCGCATCGCGAACGACAGGGCGATTTGCTCGATGGTGTGAATGTCGAAGCTGTTGCGGGTCCATTCGTCGATAAACTGGATCGACGCTTCGAACAGCGGCGCGTCGCGCTCGGTCACGCCGCACAGTCCGCTGTTGTACAACTTGAAACCGTTGTCCGGGGTGATGCCGTGAGCGCGTAGGCGTTCACCAAGCTTCAGGTAGTCGTGGCGTTCGCAGACGTCCCGCCAGTCGTACTCGAAGCGGTCCATCAGGTAGTGCCCGGGCTGAATCTGGTTGAAGATTCGGTTGGGGTCGCTGGTGAACAGGGTGTCGGTATCGACGAACAAGGTCTTTTCAGCAAGCTTCAGACCGGCGGCCATGGCGCAGGCTTTGCGGCGATGGTGATAGCCGTTTTCGCCCTGCCACCGGGTCAGGGTTTCTTCGGTCAGGAACACGGTTTCAACCGGCCAGCCGGCGTAGTCTTGCGGGCGATCCGTCAGGATTCTGATGCACGGCAGCTCGCCGTTCTTCACATGGGAAAGCGCAGTCAAAATGCTGAACTTGGCTTCGCGCCGATAAACGTCCTGATTGCCGTAGATCAGATAAAGCAGCTGATTTCGGGTTTTCTTGACGGGCGTTGCCAAGGAGTCAGTACTACTCATTCTGTTCAATTCTCACTTTGAAGCGGTGACGCCATGTGGCAGATTTAGAACGGTGCCGGGCATTCGAAACGCAAGCGGTCGCCAGTTTGGGGGTGGGTAAAACTCAACATGCTCGCATGCAGGCACAAGCGCGGCCAGGCAGCCAGTGCTTGCTCATGGGCGTAGAGCCCGTCACCCAACAGCGGGTGGCCGATGGAGAGCATGTGCACGCGCAACTGGTGAGAGCGGCCGGTAATTGGCGTCAGCTCGACGCGGCACCAGTCGCCACAACGCTCCAGCACACGCCAGAAGGTCAGGGCGTGCTTGCCAAATTCGTGGTCCACCACATGGCGCGGCTTGGTCGGCGGGTCGTAGCGCAGGGGCAGGTCGATGCTGCCGCTGTCCAGTTCCGGTTGTCCCCAGCACAGGGCGGTGTAGGCCTTTTCGGTTTCGCGATCGTGAAATTGCCGAGATAGCTCGCGATGAGTGTCCGGGTCACGGGCCAACAGAATGATACCGGAGGTTTCCCAGTCCAGCCGATGGACAATTCGCGCTTCCGGGTAGCCGTTTTCTTGCAGGCGCGTGATCAGGCAGTCCTTGTTGTCATCGGCCCGGCCAGGGACGGAGAGCAACAGGGTCGGTTTGTCCACCACGAGTACGGCGGCGTCCTGATGGATGATGCGGATGTTGGACAACGGCATTAAAACAGCCTCGTAACAAACGCCAACGGCGGCTCAGGCCCCGCCCTCTGTAGGAGCGAAGCTTGCTCGCGAAAGCGTCACCTCGGTCTATCAGATAGACCGAGTTGCCTGTGTTCGCGAGCAAGCTTCGCTCCTACGGAGTGCGTAAGAGCCTGAGCCGCCGTGGCTCCCGCCGGATCGACTCAGCGATCTGGCAGGGTGATATTGAGTTCCAGGATCGAGCAGCTGCCCTGGTTTTCCAGAGCGACGTGCACGTCATCGGACCCGATATTGACGTACTTGCGGATCACTTCCACCAGTTCCTTCTGCAAGGCTGGCAGGTAATCCGGCGTACTGCGCTGGCCGCGTTCATGCGCCACGATGATCTGTAGACGCTCTTTCGCTACCGACGCGGTGCTGACCTTTTTACTGGCACGAAAGAAGTCAAAAAGGTTCATTACCTACCTCCAAAAAGTCGCTCGAAGAATCCCTTCTTCTCGACATCGAGGAAACGATGGTCCACGGTTTTGCCCAGCAGACGATCGACGGCATCGCTGTACGCCTGACCGGCATCGCTCTGGTCGTCGAGAATGACCGGCACGCCCTGGTTGGAGGCCTTGAGGACGGCTTGCGATTCCGGAATCACGCCCAGCAGGGTCACCGCCAGGATTTCCTTGACGTCTTCGACGCCGAGCATTTCGCCGTTGCTCACGCGTGTAGGGTTGTAGCGAGTCAGCAGCAGGTGTTCCTTGATCGGGTCTTCGCCGTTTTCGGCGCGACGGGACTTGCTGGCCAGCAGGCCCAGCATGCGGTCCGAGTCACGTACGGAGGAGACTTCCGGGTTGGTCACCACGATCGCTTCGTCAGCGAAGTACATGGCCAGGTGGGCGCCTTTCTCGATACCCGCCGGGGAGTCGCAGACCACGAATTCGAAGTCTTCTTTCAGCTGCATCAGGACCTTTTCGACGCCTTCGACAGTCAGCGCGTCTTTATCGCGGGTCTGACTGGCGGCCAGTACGTAGAGGTTTTCCAGACGCTTGTCTTTGATCAGAGCCTGTTGCAGGTTGGCTTCGCCGTTTACCACGTTGACGAAGTCATACACCACGCGGCGCTCGCAACCCATGATCAGGTCGAGGTTACGCAAGCCGACGTCGAAGTCGACGATAACTGTTTTGTGACCACGCAGAGCGAGGCCGGTACCGATAGCGGCGCTGGTGGTGGTCTTACCCACACCACCCTTGCCGGATGTAACCACGAGAATCTTGGCCAAGGTGTTTTACCCCTAAGGAAAAAGGACGTTTAGCCCCTGAAAAACATCTCTTGAAAAACTACTGCAGTCGGACAGCCTTGGCTGGAATCCGGTTTTGAGCGGCGCTTACCCCCGGTAAACACTACTTTTAGCCTTTTTCCTACTTCGTTTGAGCCGTTTTCGCTACGTTTTAGAGATGCTTGGAAAATGCGGCAGTATCCGTTAAAGCCGAATGATGTTCAACACGTCGCCCGACAGGCTGACTTGTACGCCCGCGCCCCACAATGGATCACGACGCAGATCCTCGGAAACCTTGTAGTGGCCGGCGATGGAGACCAGTTCAGCGGTCATTTGCTGACAGAAAATCCTGGCTTTCGTGTCACCTTTGACGCCGGCCAAGACACGACCGCGCATCGCGCCGTATACATGGATGTTCCCATCGGCGAGAAGTTCCGCCCCCGGGCTGACCGACGAAATCACCACCAAATCGCAACCCTGGGCATAAATCTGCTGGCCACCGCGTACCGGCGAGGTAATGATTTTGGTCGGTTTGATGGTCGGTTCCGGTGGTTTTTCCGGTTTTTTCGCAACAGTGCCTTCGAGCGGGTCGAGCGGGCGCTCGCGGGCGCCGGACGGCGGCAGCACCGGCAGATCGACGGCGATGGCGGCGGCAATGTCTTCAATGCGGCTGGCACGGATCGCCAGGGTACGCAGGCCATGCTGGCGGCAGATGCGCATCAGGCCCGGCAGATCGACCGAGCCTTCGCTGGCCGGGAGTTTGTCCAGGGCCAGTACCAACGGCGCGTTGCTGAAGAAGTTGGGCGCCTGGGCGACCTTGGCGGCCAGTTGTCGATCAAGGTTCTCAAGGTCGTTACGGGCCAGTTCCAGCACCGTAATGGCGAGCATGCTGCCCTTCAACTGGAACACGGGATCTTGGTCTAGCGGTTCGGTTTGGCTCATGGTCGGCATACAACGGCTTGTCACTAAAAGTGCCGAGACTTATAACGAGAACGCCCGCGGGCCGCAAGCCGGGTCGAACGATGTAGAATGCGCGGCCACTGTCTTGACGGAACCTTTAATGGATCGCCCGCGTTTTCGAACAGCATTTCTTTCTCCACGTTTCTGGCCGCTGTGGTGTGGCTTGGGGCTGTTGTGGCTGATTGTGCAGCTGCCGTATCCGGCGTTGCTGTCGGTCGGTCGCGTCTTGGGCGCCTTGATGTATCGGGTGGCCGGCGACCGACGGCGCATTGCCAAGCGCAATCTTGAGCTGTGTTTCCCTGAAAAGTCCGCTGCCGAGCGCAAGCGTCTGCTCAAGGAAAACTTCGCCTCCACCGGCATCGCCTTCTTCGAGATGGCCATGAGCTGGTGGTGGTCGCGCAAGCGTCTGGCGAAACTGGCCCATGTCGAAGGCCTGGAGCATTTGAAGCAGGCCCAGGCGGAGGGCAAGGGCGTGATTCTGATGGCCGTGCATTTCACCACGCTGGAAATCGGCGCGGCGCTGCTCGGTCAGCAGCACACCATTGATGGCATGTACCGCGAACACAAGAATCCGCTGTTCGACTACATCCAGCGTCGTGGCCGCGAGCGGCACAACCTTGACTCGCTGGCAGTGGAGCGCGACGACGTGCGTGGCATGCTCAAACTGCTGCGGGCAGGCCGAGCGATCTGGTATGCGCCGGATCAGGACTATGGCGCCAAGCAAAGTATCTTCGTGCCGTTGTTCGGGATTCAGGCGGCGACCGTCACCGCCACCAGCAAGTTCGCGCGGCTGGGCAAGGCGTTGGTAGTGCCGTTCACTCAGCAACGCCTGGCTGACGGCAGTGGTTATCGGTTGGTGATCCATGCGCCGCTGGAGGGCTTTCCCGGCGAGACGGAAGAGGCTGACTGCATTCGGATCAACCAGTGGGTCGAAAGCGCGTTGCGCGAATGTCCGGAGCAATACCTCTGGGCACATCGCCGCTTCAAGAGCCGTCCACCGGGCGAACCGAAGCTGTACGCCAAACGCGGTTGAGTCACCGATCCCTTTAAGCACCATGGAGTGTTGCGATGAGTTCTGCTGAACCGGTTACAGGGTTGATACTTTCCGGCGGCGGGGCTCGTGCGGCCTATCAGGTGGGCGTGCTGGCGGCGATTGCCGAGCTGTTGCCGGTGGGGGCGGCGAATCCGTTTCCGGTAATCGTCGGTACCTCGGCCGGCGCGATCAACGCGGTCAGCCTGGCCAGTGGGGCAATGGACTTTCGCGGCGCGATTCAGAGCCTGACCGCCTTCTGGCAAGGTTTCCGCAGTCATCTGGTGTTGCGCAGCGACTGGCCGGGGGTGATCCATCAAGCCACCCGCTTTGTCAGTCACAGTCTGCTGGGGATTGGCTCTCAGGTACCAGTGGCCTTGCTCAACAGCTCACCGCTGCGCGGTTTACTCAACGACAAACTGCACATGCCCGGAATTGCCGAGGCCATCGCGCAAAAGCAATTGAAGGCGGTGGCGGTCACGGCGTTTGGCTATGAATCCGGTCAGGCCGTCACGTTTTATCAGGGCGGCGGCATGATCGAGTCCTGGTTGCGCCATCGGCGAATCGGCGTGCCGACCCAATTGAGCGTCGACCATTTGCTGGCCAGTTCGGCGATTCCATTGCTGTTTGCGCCGGTGAAGATCGGCGAAGAATATTTCGGCGATGGCGCGGTGCGTCAATCAGCACCGATCAGCCCGGCCCTGCACTTGGGCGCCAGTCGCGTGCTGGTGGTGGGCGTCAGCGGCAACCCGCGCGGGGTCGACCCGCAACAGCCGCTGCAACGTGCCTATACCGGTCAGCAGCCAACCCTGGCGCAAATCGGCGGGCACATGCTCAACAGTACGTTCATTGACAGCCTGGAAAGTGACATCGAGTTGCTGCAGCGTCTGAACCAGTTCAGCCATCTGCTGCCCGACGGCGCACCGAGTCGTGTATTGGGAGCTGCGCCGGTGGAGGTGCTGGTGATTTCGCCGAGTCAGCCGATCGATGAAATTGCAGCGCGGCACCGGCAGGAATTACCGGCGGCCTTGCGCCTGTTTTTGCGCGGGCCGGGGGCGACCAAGACCAGCGGGGCGGGGGTGCTGAGTTATCTGCTGTTTGAGGCGGGGTATTGCAGCGAGTTGATCGATCTGGGGCGGCGCGATGCGTTGGCCAAGCGGGATGAACTGTGCCGGTTTCTGGGGTTGGTGGAGCCTGCGGTTCCGGCTTGAGGTTTGTGGTGCGGCTGTTCGCGGGCAAGCCTCGCTCCTACATTGATCTGTGCCGTTCACAAATCCACTGTAGGAGCGAGGCTTGCCCGCGAAGCTTTTACGATTAGAAGTGGAACTTCACCAGGAAGCTCGTGTTGCTCTGATCGGTCTTGAAGGCCTGGCTGTCCTTGATCCCGTACTTGTCTGACCAGTAGTCGTACTCGACACCCACGTACAACTGCTTCTCGCCAATATTCATCGCTTTACCCAAATCGTATTTGATCTGCGGGTTGAAATGCAGGTTGGCGTGGTAGGTGCCTTTGCTGTTCTTGTCGTTGTCGACCACCCAGTCCATGAAACCATCGATCAGGATGTTCGAATCGCCCACGGGAATGGTGTAGGACCAGACTGGTGTGATCTGCCAGACGTTGTCACCCGGGCGACTGCCCTCGGTGTGACGCTGGTAGAAGTTCAACTGGAAGTAGTCGAACCCGGGAATCGCCAGGTCGAAACCCGGACCGATCAGGTAAGACTCGGTATCGCCCTCACCAAACTCGTACGTCATGGCCAGCAGCACGTCCTTGACCGGGCCGAATTCGATCTTCTGGTCGAGGACCTTGCCCAGCGAAATACGCGGCTGGAACTCCCCGTAATAGGTGTTCGGGCCGGCGTTGAAGTCCTTCTCGCCGTTGTAGAAGATCTTGTCGAGGAAGAAGAAGTTATCCCCGTATTTCCAGGCATCGGCGTGCTCGAAGGTGACGGTTTGCTGAATGCGCGGGTTGACCTGGAAGTCCTTGCCATAAAGGTAGGTCAGGCTGTTGTTCTGCCATTGCAGCAAGTCGCCGGCCATTGCCTGGCCCCCGGCCAGCAAGGATCCCGCAAGCATCAGGCTGGTGCACGTACGTTTCATTCGGTTGCTCCCAAAAAGTAGGTGGTTCCACGTTATTTTTCTAAGGTCGGCGCTCTGGTGTGGCGCCTTTTCTTGCGGCTGTAAAAAATCATCCATTCGGTCAGCTTTGATGCTGTTAGCAAGAGCTGAGCCAAGGCTTTCAAAAAGCAAAAAGACGCCCGTTCGGCTGTTCGAAAACAGTCGATTGAGCGTCATTTCGAGATGCCTTGGTACTGTCCAGAGCCGGGATAAGCTGGCTTTCTGGTCAGGAATTAAATCCGGGCTTTTTTTTAGACCGGATTCGGGCGGCCGCGGAGAATACTGACTCCTTGGCCAGGTCTCAAGTGCCCCGCAACAGAGCACTGGTGAGAGGTGTGGGGCACGGTTGTCGGCGGTCAGCCTGGTGTCGTTGGACGACAGGCTTTTCTGGTCATGAGTCATCTGTTGCTCCCTCTTGTTTTTATTGTTTGAGGCGCAGGCAGCCACCCCTGTGGGAGCGAGCAGGCTCGCTTCCACAGGGGAGGCGTGTCTTTTAGTGGGTCAGTGCGGGTGGGCGTGGCAGTCGTTGACGGTCGCGCGGTCGTGACCGCCCAGAATGTTGAACAACAGGTTCAACGACAGGGCACTCAGCGTGGCCATGGCAATACCGCTGTGGGTGATCGGGCTCATCCACATTGGCAGGTGCGCGAAGAATTCCGGACGCACCACCGGGATCAGCCCCATGCCGATGCTCACCGCCACCAGCAACTGGTTGCGACGGTCACCGATGTCGGCTTCCTGAAGAATCTTGATCCCGGTGGCGGCAACCATGCCGAACATCGCAATGGCCGCGCCACCGAGTACTGCAGGTGGAATCGATGCCACCAGGAATGCCGCTTTCGGCAGCAAGCTCAGCACCACCAGTAACCCGCCGGCGACGATGGTCACCGAACGGCAACGCACGCCGGTCATCTGCACCAGGCCGATGTTCTGGGCGAAAGAGGAGTGGGTGAAGGTGTTGAAGAAACCGGCGAAAAACGAAGCGCCGGCATCACACAGCAAGCCGCGCCGCAGCATCCGTGGCGTGACATCCTGGCCGGTGATTTTGCCCAGAGCCAGGAACATCCCGGTGGACTCGACGAAGATAATCACCACCACCAGGCACATGGACAGAATCGGTGCGAGTTCGAATTTCGGCATGCCGAAATGCAAAGGGGTGACGATCTGCAGCCATGGCGCCTGAGCCATGCCGCTGAGGTCGACCATGCCGATCACGCCGCAAATGACATAGCCCAGGCACATGCCGATCAATACCGAAATGTTCACCCAGAAACCGCGCATGAAACGATGGACCAACAGAATCGTGGCCAGTACCAGTGCGGCGATGGCCAGGTAAACAGGCGAACCGAATTGAGCTGCGCCAGCACCGCCACCGGCCCAATTCACGGCCACGGGGAACAGCGACAAACCGATCGAGGTGATGACGGTGCCGGTCACCAGCGGCGGGAAGAAGCGCACGACTTTGGACATGAAAGGTGCGATGAGCATGCCGAAGAAACCGGCGGCGATGGTCGCGCCGAAAATCCCTTGCAGGCCGATGCCGGGCATCCCGGCCATGGCCACCATGCTGCCGACAGCGGCGAAACTGGCACCCATCATCACCGGCATGCGAATGCCCATCGGGCCGATGCCCAGTGACTGGACGATGGTGGCGATGCCGGCCACCAGCAGGTCGGCGTTGATCAGGAAGGCGATTTCTTCACGGCTCAGCCCCGCGGCCTGCCCGATGATCAGCGGCACCGCAATGGCTCCGCCGTACATCAGTAGAACGTGTTGCAGGCCGACCAGGATCAGTTGCAAAAGGGGTAAGCGCTGAATGGCGGGTGCGTCGGGGATGCGGGCTTCGGATAGCTCGGACATGCAACACCTCGGATCTTTTTTATTCTTGTGATTTACAGCTGCAGTGCTGCTGGCAGCTGTTTTCTAATCAGGTGGACCGCATTGCGGCCAATCGCAGGCAAGCCAGCTCCCACACAGGCAATGCAAAACCTGTGGGAGCGGGCTTGCCCGCGAAGCTTTTGCTACTTAATGGGTTTGGGCTCCCTGAACAATCCACGCACCAATCAGGTCACGTTCCTGCTGGGTCATCTGGGTGATGTTACCCAGTGGCATGATCTGGCTGGCAACAGCCTGGGCCTGGATGCGCGGGGCCTGGAGTTTGATCTGCTCGGGGGTATCGAACATCACGCCAGCCGGCGCCGCACTGAACAGCGGGCTGGTGGGTTTGGCCGAATGGCACACGGCGCAGCGTTCCTGAATCACGCTGTGAACCTTGTCGAAACTCGGACCGGCGTTTGCAGCCTGGGCCGGTGCTTCAGCAGGCTTCTCGACGGCAGGTTTGGCACCACCACCAAGGGCGGTTTCCGGCAGCGGCTGGTACTCGATGGTCCCAGGCGCCTTGGCCACTTCAGGTGCGCTGGACATCGGCGCCGGCCCGGTCACGTAGGCCAGGCAGATCATGCCGACCGCCGCAACGGGCAGGGTCCAGGCGAATTTGTGGCTGTCGTGACGGGTGTTGAAGTAGTGACGCACCAACACCGCCAGCACCGCGATCCCGGCCAGGATCAGCCAGTTGTATTGGCTGCCATAGGTGCTCGGGAAGTGGTTACTGATCATGATGAACAGCACTGGCAAGGTGAAGTAGTTGTTGTGCCGCGAACGCAGCAAACCTTTGGCCGGCAGGGCCGGATCGGGCGTGCGGTTCTCGGCGATCGCCGCCACCAAGGCGCGCTGCGCCGGCATGATGATGCGGAACACGTTGCCGACCATGATGGTGCCGATGATCGCGCCGACGTGCAGGTACGCACCACGACCGCTGAACACTTTGCTGAAGCCGTAGGCGGCGCCGATGATCAGCACGAAGAGGATTCCGCCTAGCAGGGCAGGGCGTTTGCCCAGGGCCGAGTCGCAGAGGAAGGAGTAGATGAACCAGCCGATGAACAGCGAGCCGAGACCGATGGCCACGCCTTCAGGGCCGCTCAGTGTGCTGCCCGGTGCCAGCAGGTACAGCGTCGGGTTGGAGTAGAACACCACGCACAACAGCGCGATCCCTGACATCCAGGTGAAGTAGGCTTCCCATTTGAACCAGTGCAGGTTGTCCGGCATGGTCGGTGGAGCCAGTTTGTATTTTTCCAGGTGATAGATACCGCCGCCGTGGATCGCCCACAAATCGCCTGCCAGCCCGTTTTTCGGGTTGACCCGATTGAGGTTGTTCTCCAGCCAGACGAAATAGAACGACGCGCCGATCCAGGCCACGCCAGTGATCATGTGAACCCAGCGCACGCTCAGGTTCAGCCATTCCAACAGATGTGCTTCCACAGTCTTTACCTCTCGCCTGTCACTCTGTCGTCGAGTGATCAGACCTTCTCTTATTGGTGGGGGGCGAGGATCAAACGCTCATCCTCTTTGAAAAAATGCTCATCGCAGTTGTTGCCTGTGCCACTGCGATCAACCACCAGGAAGTCATCCCGCTTTTCGATCGTCAGCACCGGATGGTGCCAAACGCCGCGATGGTAATTAATGCCCTGCCTGCCGTTGGTGACGAAGGCGCGGACCAAGCCTGATACAGGTTCATCGCCAAGTGGCGCGACCACGATCAGAAAGGGGTTGCCGAGCAGCGGAATGAAAGCCTGGCTGCCCAGCGGGTGACGCTCCAGCATGCAGACGGTCAGCGGCATGTCCTGCGCGTCGGCGCGGAAGATGCTGATGATCGCGTTGTCCTCTGGCGTGGCGGTTTCGACCACAGCCAGTTTGTGAAAGCGCATGGTCGAACCGTTGTTGATCATGAAGTGATCGCTGCCGTCGGTTTCGATCACGTCACCGAAAGGGGCGAAGGCTTCTTTGGTCAGCGGTTCAATCGTCAGTGTGCGCATGCTGGTCTTCTTTTCGTTAAGTTCTGTGTTGTTTGATCTGGCGCCTTCGCGGGCGAGCCTCGCTCCTACAGGGGTTGCGTAATACCTGTAGGAGCGAGGCTTGCCCGCGAAGGGCGCGACGCTTATTTAGCGACCTTGCCGAGGACCCGCAGGCGACTTACGCCCCCATCCGGGAACACGTTCAGGCGGATGTGGGTGATCGGGCCCAGCGCCTTGATCTGCTCGGCAAAGGTGTGTTCGGCGTGCATTTCCAGCTTCTGGCTTGGCAGCAATTCGCGCCAGAACAGCGATTGGGTTTCGATCTGGCTGTCGGTACCGCCTTTCACGAATGCACCCTGGATCGAGCAAGTGTCCGGGTAGTTGCCTTTGAAGTGCAGGGTGTCGACGATGACTTTCTCGATCTCGCCCGCATGGCCCAGCGCGACGATCACCCAGTCATTGCCTGGCGTGCGACGACGTGCGGTTTCCCAGCCATCGCCCATGTTGATGCCACGGCCCGGGTTGAGGATGTTGCTCATGCGGCCGAAGTGCTCGTCGGAGCAGGCCAGCGCCCGGCCGCCGTTCAGGGCTGCAGCCAGGTCGACTTGTTCGTTGTCGCCCACAGCGGACCAGTCGCGGAACGGAATGCCGTACACGCGCAGACGGGCCACGCCACCATCCGGGTAGATGTTGAAGCGCAGGTGGCTGAACGCCTGGTCGTTGTTGATTTCGTGGTAGTGGTGGCTGTTGCCTTGCAGTTCGACGGCCGACAGCACTTCAGTCCACTGAGTGTTTTCGTCCGGCTCGCCCGAGGCCAGAAAGCACGCTTCCAGGGAAGCCGATGGCGGGTAGTTGCCGGTGAAGAATGAAGTGTCGATGTCCACGCCCTTGATCGAGCCCGGTACGCCCAGGCGGATCACCGCGCTGTCGTAGCCTTCGAAGCGCTTGCGGCGCGACTCCCAGCCGTCCATCCACTTGCCGTTGTCATCGAACACGCCCTCCTTCCATACGGCCGGGGTCGGTTGGAACAGACGGTTGGCGTCTGCGAACCAGTCATCGGTGACCGAGATGATTTTGGTGCCCAGACGGGCGTCGGCCAGGTTGACGAACTTCTCGAAAGGTACGGCGTAAGCTTTCATTCTTCTTGTCTGCCTTTAAATAAGTTGGCTTGGGATGCTTGCAGGGCCCTGGGCGTTTTCCGCGTTTTTTAACGCTCGGGCCAAGTTCGCTATAGGGTCAGTAATCGGAACAGGGCGATCTTGTTGATCTCCGCCAGCGCGCATTTGAATTCGGTGTCGACCGAGTTGTGAATGCGCGTTTCGAACGCCGCGAGGATCTGATGCCGGTTGCTGCCTTTTACCGCCATGATGAAGGGAAACTTGAACTTGGCTTTGTAGGCGTCGTTCAGCTCGGTGAAGCGCTGGAACTCATCGCTCGAGCATTGGTGAATACCCGCGCCAGACTGTTCTTCAGTGCTGGCAGCGGTAAGCTGGCCCTGGACGGCAGCTTTGCCGGCCAGGTCCGGGTGAGCGTTGATCAGGGCCAATTGGCTGTCGTGATCGGCGCTCAACAGGATGTCGCTCATGCGCTGGTGCAGGGTTTCGATCTCGTCGATCGAAGTGTCCTGGCCCAGGTCGAAGGCTTTCTCGGCCACCCATGGCGAATGTTCGTAGATGTCGGCGAAAGCGGCGACGAACGCATCGCGGCTCAGGCTCGACGGTTTGATGGTTTGAAAGGTGCTCATTTCGCGGCCCCTTGGAACGGGTGGGTTTGGTGCCAGTGGCGAGCGATGTCGACGCGGCGGCTGAACCACACCTGTTCATGACTTTTAGCGTATTCGATAAAGCGTTTGAGCGAAGCCAGGCGCGCCGGACGGCCGATCAGGCGGCAGTGCAGGCCGATCGACAACATCTTCGGTGCTTCCGCACCTTCGGCATACAGCACGTCGAACGCATCTTTGAGGTATTCGAAAAAGTCGTCGCCCTTGTTGAAGCCCTGGACCTGAGTGAAGCGCATGTCGTTGGTGTCCAGGGTGTACGGGATCACCAAATGCGGCTTGCCGGTCGGGTTGTTCGGTTCCCAGTAGGGCAGGTCGTCGTCGTAGGTGTCGCAGTCGTAAAGGAAGCCGCCTTCTTCCATCACCAGCCGACGGGTGTTCGGGCCGGTGCGGCCGGTGTACCAGCCCAGTGGGCGCTCGCCGGTGATTTCAGTGAGGATGCGGATCGCTTCGAGCATGTGCTCGCGTTCCTGTGCTTCGTCCATGTACTGGTAGTCGATCCAGCGGTAGCCATGGCTGCAGATTTCGTGACCGGCATCGACCATCGTGCGGATCACGTCCGGATGGCGCTGGGCGGCCATGGCCACGGCGAAGATGGTCAGCGGAATGTCGAATTCCTTGAACAGTTTCAGAATCCGCCAGACGCCGGCACGGCTGCCATACTCGTAAAGGGATTCCATGCTCATGTTGCGCTCGCCTTGCAGCGGCTGCGCCGAGACCATTTCCGAGAGGAACGCTTCGGACTCTTTATCGCCGTGCAGGATATTGCGCTCGCCACCTTCCTCGTAATTGAGCACGAAGGACAGCGCGATGCGGGCATTGCCCGGCCAGTGTGGGTGAGGAGGGTTACTGCCGTAACCGATCAGGTCGCGTGGATAGTCAGCGCTCACTGCAGTCTTCCTTCTTGTTCGTGTCGACTTGTTCAAAGTCAGGGTGTGTGTGGCGGCCTGGCGATGAGAGGGCAGGCTGGCGTCACAGCGATGGAGTGATTGTATACAACTTTATATTCACTTTGTAAGCCTGATTTTTTGCATTTTTCACTGACTGGTCACTTTGAAGGGTACTGCAAGAAACCTGCCTGACTGGTCAGCTAATGGATACGGGGTCCGCTGATCGTATGGTTTGGCGTCAGATTCGCCGTTAAACCCTGAATGGCGGAGTTGGCGGTAAAAATGTCGTTTTTATTGTGTACAATTTTTATGAAAAGTGTCTTAATCAGTCGCTCGCCGCAGCTTTTCGTGCTCCGAAACGGTGCGGTCTCCTTTTCAACTGACTTCGGGAGGCGCGAGGTCTGACTGCTCCACGCAGGCAGGCGCGCAGAATCAATGGGACGTTTGACTACACACGTTTTGGACGCTGCACACGGTTGCCCGGGCAGTTCGATCAAGGTCGAGTTGTACCGCGTTGAAGGTTCGCAGCTGGAATTGGTCGCCACTGCGCTCACCAACAGCGATGGCCGTGTCGATTCGCCGCTGCTGCAAGGCGATGACTACCGGTCCGGGGTCTATCAGCTTCAGTTTCATGCGGGTGATTACTACCGCGCCCGTGGGGTTCAGTTGCCTGAGCCTGCGTTCCTGGATGTGGTGGTGCTGCGTTTCGGCATCTCTGCGGAACAGGATCACTACCATGTGCCGTTGTTGATTTCGCCGTATAGCTATTCCACGTATCGAGGCAGTTGATCCCCCAAGCAGCTGCCTCCTCCGAGAAGCGACTGCGCATATAGCTTCTTTGGTCTTTCGCCCGCTCACACTGCGGGCTTTTTTTTGCCCTGAGAAATGTGGTGCATGGGAGGGACCCTTCGCGGGCAAGCCTCGCTCCTACAGGGGATTTGTGAACGCCACAAATCGATGTGAACGGCACAAATCGATGTGAACGGCGCAAATCGATGTGAACGGCACAAATCGATGTGAACGGCGCAAATCGATGTGAACGGCACAAATCGATGTGAACGGCGCAAATCGATGTGAACGGCGCAAATCGATGTGAACGGCACAAATCGATGTGAACGGCACAAATCGATGTGAACGGCACAAATCGATGTGAACGGCGCAAATCGATGTGAACGCCACAAATCCCTGTAGGAGCGAGGCTTGCCCGCGAAGCTTTTAACGGCTCAACAACGACGCCGCACCCGCCCCGCTAAACAACCCCGCACTCACCCGGTTAAACCAGCTCTGCCCCTTGCCGCTGCGCAGATACCGCGCAGCGCCATGGGCACCGAGGCCATAAGCCAACTTGCACAGCAAATCCAGCACGGTCCAGGTGGCAATCATCACCAGCAACTGCGGCAGGAACGGTTGTTCGGCACTCAGAAACTGCGGCAGGAAAGCGGCAAAGAACAAAATGTCTTTCGGATTGCTCGCGCCGAGCATGAACGCGCGCCCGAACAGTGCGCGAAAGCGCGGCACCGGCGCAGTCTGGGGCACTTCGGCGCCTTGGGATGGCTGACGCGATTGCTGCCAGCTCTGCCAGGCGAGATAGAACAGGTACAGCGCACCGACGATTTTAAGGGCGCTGAACAGCTGTTCCGACGCCAGCAACAATGCGCCCAAGCCAAGCGCCGAAGCACTGAGCAGGCAGATCGACGCAATCACACCCCCCAGAAACGCCGGGTAAGAACGGCGTAAACCGTAATTCAGACTGTTGCTGATCATCAGCAAAGACAGTGGCCCCGGGATCAGGATCACCACCAGCGCAGCGCCGCTGAACAGCAGCCAGGTTTCCAGACTCATGACTTTCCTCCATTTGCACAAAAGCCTCACCCGACGGGGTGAGGCTGTTTTGAAACTCTGTTTTTGAAACGTAGACGGCTTACAAGAAAATGAACTTGGCGATGAAGATCGCGCAAAGCACCCACAGGCTGACGGAAATTTCCTTGTACTTACCGGTGCCGGCCTTCAGCGCCACGTAGGTGATGAAGCCCAGCGCGATGCCGTCGGCGACCGAGAAGGTCAGCGGCATCATGATCGCGGTAACGATTGCCGGAATGCTGTCGGTCGCTTCGTCCCATTCGATATGCGCCATGCCGCCCATCATCAGCGTCGCTACATAAATCAGCGCACCGGCGGTTGCGTAAGCGGGGATCATGCCAGCCAGCGGTGCAAAAAACATTGCGGCAATAAATAGCACACCTACGGTCACGGCGGTAAGACCAGTCCGACCACCAGCGGCTACGCCAGCGGCACTTTCCACGTAGCTGGTGACCGGCGGAACACCGACCACCGCACCAAATACGCTGGAAGCACTGTCGGCTTTCATGGCGCGGGAAAGGTTTTCGATCCGGCCGTCAGCGTTCACCAGGTTGGCGCGCTGGGCGACGCCCATCAGGGTGCCAGCGGTGTCGAACATGTGCACGAAGAGGAAAGCGAGTACCACGCTGATCATGCTGACGTTGAATACGCCGGCGACATTCATGGCCATCCAGGTCGGTGCCAGGCTCGGCGGCGCTGACATAATCCCTTCGTAGTGCACCAGGCCCAGGCCCCAACCTGCCAGGGTCACGGTGATGATGCTGATGAGAATCGCGCCGAACACTTTGTGGTAGCTGAGCACGGCGATCATCAGGAAGCAGATGGCCGCCAGCAGCGGGCCAGGCTCGCGCAGGGAACCAAGCTTGATCAGAGTGGCCGGGCTATCGACAACGATGCCGGCGGTTTTCAAGCCGATCAGGCCTAGAAACAGGCCCACACCGGCGCCCATGGCAAAGCGCAAACTCACTGGAATGCTATTGAGCAGCCATTCGCGAATCCGGGAAAAGGTCAGGAACATGAACAGCACACCGGAAACGAACACCGCACCAAGGGCGGTTTCCCAGTTGTAGCCCATGGTGCCGACCACGGTGTAGGTGAAAAACGCGTTCAGGCCCATGCCCGGCGCCAGGCCAACCGGCCAGTTGGCGTACAGGCCCATCAGCAGGCAACCCAGCGCGGCGGCGATGCAGGTGGCGACGAACGCTGCACCGTGGTCGATGCCGGCATCGGCCATGATGTTCGGGTTGACGAAGATGATGTAGGCCATGGTGATGAAGGTTGTCAGACCGGCGATCAGCTCGGTCTTCACCGTGGTGCCGTGCAAGCTGAGTTTGAAGATGCGCTCCAGCCAGCCATTGCGTAATGGCGGCGAGAGTTCCAGCGTCGAGGCTTCGGATTTGCGGCTTTCCACAGCGAGTACTCCTCAAGAGTTTTATTGTTATTTCCAGGGCCGGACCCATGAGGGTGGCAGCGACCCTTTGAGGTACTTGCGAATTTGTTGACCCGTTGGTCAAGAACTCGCACGAAGCGAATTATGCTTTTGTATACAAATAAAGCAAATAATGTTTTTGATTTTGTAGACGAAAAGTTTGGCAATAGGGATATATCGCCAGGAAGGAATGCCTCAAACCTGTAGGAGCGAGGCTTGCCCGCGAAGGCTGACCTGAGGTAATCAAATCTTCTGCTGGTTCTCCCCCAGCCCCAGATTCACCGCCAACCACCCATTCACCGCCGTCTCCCCAGCTTCGGCAAACACCCGCTCGAGCAATTTCACCTGCTCGCGTCGCAACGATTGCTCGAACCGCGCGCCTTCCGCAGTCAGTTCCAGCAGCCGCTTACGCTTGTCGGTCTCGGACGCGACGCTGTTTACCAAATGCATTTCCACCAACTGACGTAGCGGAATGTTCAGCGCCTGTTTGCTCACGCCGAGCAACGCCAGCAACTCCTTGACGCTGAGGGCAGGGTAGCGGGCGATGAAAAACACGATGCGTTGGTGCACCCGGCTCAAGCCGCGACGCTCGAGCATTTCGTCGGCCTTGGCGGTGAACGCCTGGTAACCGAAGAAAAACGCTTCCATGGCTTGTTGCTGAGTGCTGGGGTTTTTAAGGTCAAGCATGTTGACGTATCCGCTCGGTCTGTCGTAATTTCGGTCAACCAGTTTGACTCATTTTCCTCAGGCCTCGCTACCGGTGACCCCCATGGCTTTTTCCGAACGTGTCTCGCGCCTTAAAAGTTCTTTGATCCGTGAAATCCTCGCTGCCGCCCAGCGCCCGGAAGTGATGTCGTTCGCTGGCGGCTTGCCGGCCGAAGCCATGCTGCCGAAAGTCGAATGGGCTAACATGCCGCTATCCATGGGGCAATACGGCATGAGTGAAGGCGAGCCGGCGCTGCGTGAGGCGCTGGCGGCCGAAGCCCGAGCGTTGGGTGTGCCGTGTGAGGCGAGTCAGGTGCTGGTGGTCAGCGGTTCTCAGCAAACCCTCGATCTTGCGGCCAAGCTCTACATCGACAAAGGCACCGAGATCCTGCTTGAAGCGCCGACTTACCTGGCGGCGTTGCAGATTTTTCAGCTGTTCGGTGCCGACTGCATCACCGTCCCGCTGGAAGCCGATGGCCCGAACCTGGTGCAATTGCGCAGCCGTCTGGAAAAACACAAGCCAGCGTTCATCTACCTGATTCCGACGTTTCAGAACCCGTCAGCAGTGCGCTACAGCGAGGCCAAACGCGATGCAGTGGCGGCATTGCTCGACGAGTTCGGCGTGACCCTGATCGAGGACGAACCCTACCGCGAACTGACCTTCGACGGCGGCAGTGCCACGCCGATCGTCAGCCGCTTGAACAAAGCCAGCTGGATCTACACAGGCACCGTGTCGAAAACCCTGTTGCCGGGCCTGCGGGTCGGTTATCTGATCGCCAGCCCTGACCTGTTTCCGCACTTGCTGCGGCTCAAGCAATCGGCCGATCTGCACACCAACCGCATCGGGCAGTGGCAAGCGCTGCAATGGATCGGCACCGAAAAATATCAGCAGCACCTGGGTGAGTTGCGTGACTTCTATCGGGTTCGTCGGGATGCGTTTCAGTCGGCATTGGAAACGCACTTTTGCGATCTGGCGCAGTGGAACGTGCCGCAGGGCGGGTTGTTTTTCTGGCTGACGCTCAAGCAGCCGCTGGATACGCGCACGCTGCTCAAGGCTGCGCTGGCGGCGGATGTGGCGTTTATGCCGGGCGAGCCGTTTTTTCCTGAGCCGGACAACAACCCCGGTCATCTGCGGCTGAACTTCAGCCACATCGATCCGGCGCGGCTGGACGAAGGGCTCAAGCGATTGGCGACGGTGGTGCGTCAGGCACAGGCGGCAGAAGCGGCTTGAGAGGACGCAGAAACAAATAAACCGGCCTATGGGCCGGTTTATTTTTGTCCGGGATTTGTAGTGCTTGTGCCGACGCCTTCGCGGGCAAGCCTCGCTCCTACGGGGGCGAGGTGACCATTCGCACTGTAGGAGCGAGGCTTGCCCGCGAAGAGGCCATCAGCAGCACCACAACACCATCAGGCTGCAGCAAACCGCTTATCCAGATAATCAATGATCACCTTGGACTCATACATCCAGGTGGTCTGGCCATTCTCTTCGATGCGCAGGCACGGCACCTTGATCTTGCCACCTTGCTCCAGCAGGGTCTGGCGATCCTGTTCGTTGTTCTTCGCATCGCGCAACGCCACCGGAACGTTCAGGCGACGCAGGGTGCGGCGGGTTTTCACGCAGAACGGGCAGGCGTGGAACTGATACAGGGTCAGGTCCTTGGCGGCCGTTTCGACCTGAGCCTGAGCGGCGGCGGGGCGCTGCTTCTTGCCTGGACGAGTGATGAAATCGATGAAGATGATCAGTTGGCCGAGGCCGACACGAAGCGCTTTAACGAACACGGGATAAGCCTCACAGGGCAAACAGAAGGCGCGCAGCTTACCTGATTTTTTGCAGGCGAAAAAAAACCGGCGATCAGTGCCGGTTTTCTTCATGCTGCGAGTTACTTGATCAGGCTGAGAAACTCGCTGCGGGTGGCCGCGTTTTCGCGGAACTCGCCGAGCATCACCGAGGTGATCATCGTCGAATTCTGTTTCTCCACACCGCGCATCATCATGCACATGTGCTTGGCCTCGATCACCACCGCAACACCCAGGGCGCCGGTGACTTGCTGGACCGCATCGGCGATCTGGCGGCTGAGGTTTTCCTGGATCTGCAGGCGGCGAGCGTACATATCGACGATCCGCGCGACTTTCGACAGCCCCAGGACCTTGCCGCTCGGGATGTAGGCAACGTGGGCTTTGCCGATGAACGGCAGCATGTGGTGCTCGCACAACGAGTAGAGCTCGATGTCCTTGACCAGCACCATTTCGCTGTTGTCGGAGCTGAACAAGGCACCGTTGGTGACCTCTTCCAGTGTCTGTTCATAACCGCGGCAGAGGTACTGCATGGCTTTGGCGGCACGTTTTGGCGTGTCGAGCAGGCCCTCGCGGGAGGCGTCCTCGCCCAATTGGCCGAGAATCTCGGTGTAGTTCTGTTCCAGTGTCACAGGGGCTGATTCCATAAGGGTTTCAGAGGGGTACTGTTTCAGTCTGTACCAATTTTGTACCAATCCAGCTGTTTTCGAGCTTCCCGAGTTCACCCCAGTCGGTGCTGGGGTTTATCCATCGGGCGTAGGTCGATAGCAGCATCTGAACGCTATGACCGAGCTGAGTGGCAATAAATGCAGGGTTCATCCCCGCCATGAGGCACATGGTAGCGTATGTGTGTCGGCAGTTGTATTGCCGGCGGGCGCGAAGCTCAAATCGATCAGCGCCGCCTGGAAGTGTTTGTCGGTCACGCTAGCCTACTGAATGAACTCGAAGTTCTTGGTCGGCGGGAGCACGAATGGCATTCGACGTGTTTCGGCGGCTCTGTCAATCGCGTTTTCCTGCCTCCAGTTCAGCTCGTTCGATGGCATCGCTCAGTGCGGATTGAGGGGGGGTAGGCGAGGTAGTGCTGGCGCGGGCCTGCTTTGATCTCCCTGCCTCTGGGTGTACTCCCCGAAACGGGGAGTTTTTGAGGAGTTGGCGTAGGTAGTGTTGGCAACCGCAGGGGCCGGGTCTCCGGGCCCTGCGATGGCAGATCAGTTAGCCAATTAGGACAGTCGGACCGATAACCGGCTTCTTCGTATCTGCAGAAACAGGTCCGAAGACGAGCTTGACACTGCTCACGTCAATCAAGAAGTTTGATTGGCCTTTTCCGTTGTTCGACATGGTGGCCCACCGGATTCGAGAGTATCCTTTTTCGGTAGGTTTACTCGTGACCGATTCCGCTTCCGAGTTCGGGAGTTTTTTACTGACCGGCCCACAAGTGAACTCCATGATCGCCTGCCCATCTGCCTCTTCCAGGTTCCACCACAGCACGTTTGCAATCGTGTTTCTATCGAGTACATCTTGAAGTGTAACAATGAACGTCGCCGATTCGATGTCAAACTTCGAGTTGTTGACCAAAACCGGAGCGACTGATGGGGATTGGCTCGAGAGGGGGGGGTATAACTCTTGGCTGTTTTGGTTGAACTGCAAATTGCCAGGTAGGGACAATGTAATCTGGATGTCGTTCTGGTCGAAGAGGACGTAGGTTTTAACCGGACCTTGGTATTCTTCCGAGACTTTTTCCTTGAGTGCTTCAGACATTTTAATTTCCTTTTTATCTGTGCTGAAATTCTAGAAAAGAATTTCTCCTTGTTACGCGATCCCAACCTTGGAAGCGCGCTGGGCAATTCTTGATGGGAGAACTCACTCTGTCAAATGTTTGAAAGCCTAATTCGTCAATTTTTTATTTATGGCTAAAGGGAGGATAATTTGAATGACGTTTTCTTGATCCTAAGTGCTTGAGCTGAAACTAAAAGTGAAGAAGTTCAGGGCTTCGCCAAGGGTGATAGTTACGAGCAGATACAAAAAGCGCGGGCATAGCTTCGCATGAAGATTAGAAGTAAAACTCTCTGACATCAACGGTAGCGTAAGTTACTTTGCCATGAGCAGAAACGAAGGCCTCAGGTCTGTCCGCTGCTGGCCAAGCCAAGCCGGTCAGCAAGGCGGACTTCAGAAGCTATTGGTATCCGAAATATATTAAGTGTTATTTATTGCTATCGGCTATAAGTCGCTTGACTCTAAAGTATGCAATAAGTCCCCGGGACACTTAGAAAACCGCTCTTATAACGTAGCGGGGTGGTTCCAGTGTCACAGAGGCTGATTCCAGAGTTTCAGAGGGGTACTGTTTCTGTCTGTAGCAATTTTTTACCACTCCAGCTGTTTTCGAGCTTCCCGAGCTCACCCCAGTCGGTGCTGGAGTTGATCCATCGGGCGTAGGTCGATAGCAACATCTGAACGCTATGACCGAGTTGAGTGGCAATAAACGCAGGGTTCATACCCGCCATGAGGCACATGGTGGCGTAAGTGTGTCGGCAGTTGTATTGCCGGCGAGTACGAATCCCCAATTCTGTCAGCGCAGCCTGGAAATGTTTGTCGGTCACACTCGACTGCTGGATGAACTCGAAGTTCTTGGTCGGCGGGAACACAAACGGCGACTTCGCTTGCTTGCGGCGGCTCTGCTGCGTGCGTTGCTTGGCCATGCGCTCGGCTTGGTCTATAGCGTGCAAAGCGCGACTGTTGAGCATGACCTGGCGGATAGTGCGGGTTTTGGTGCGCTCCTCGATCTTGTAGTCCGCGACGATCCGACACACGTTGACCAGGCGCTTCTCCTTGTCGACCTCCTCCCAGCGCAGCGCCGCCATTTCGCTCGGGCGCATGCCGGTATAGAAGGCGAACTCGAAGTACGCCGCGTAGATGCGCATCGAGTGGGTCAGGGTCTCGTACAGATGAGCGATGATCTTATTGGCCTCATCCACCGTGAAGGGGTCAATCGGCTTCTTGGCTTTCGCCGGCAGTTCGATCGATTCAACCGGGTTGCGGTTGATCAGCCCGTCTTTCACCGCGGTACCGAACACCGTGGTCAAACGCTGGATCGCCGCGCGCTTTACGCCTGGCGATGGCCATTCGGTGTTGGCCACCACCTTGCGCAGCATCACCGACGTGATGCTGTCTATGGGCAGCATCGCCAGATAGGGCATCCAGTACAGATTGAGGGAGCCGAGGTAGTTCTTGCGTGTACCGGCGACGATCTCCCGGCTGTTGAGCCACTCCTGGGCATACTCCCCGAAACGGGGAGTTGCCGAATAGGTGGCATAAGCGGAGTTGGGGAACAGTTCGGTATAGCGCTGATCATCGAGGACACCATGCTTGATCAGGCTGGTTACGTTAGCGCGTAGGTCGGCGGCAGCCTTAATCCCCTTCGGCGTTTGGGGATAGGGGAGGGTTTCGCAACGGCGTTGCCCATTCCAGGTAAAGCGAATGCGGACGGACTGTCCAGCAAATTCAACTCCGGTGGGCAATCCCATTGGCTTTCGAGCCATGCCTCGTATCTCCTGATGCTGTAGTAAATGCGGCTGTCGATGGTGTTCCAAACACCTTTAGGGATAACCCCTCTGGCGCGCTTGCCTTGCAATGCTCGGCGAGTGGTGCCGACCAGCTCGGCCATCTTGTCTTCCGGAATCTTGTCGATCTGGCAAATCTCAATAGCCGGCTCGGGGGCGATTGGGTCTAGAGATGTGTGCATATGCTGTGCTCCTTGTTTGAGCCAGCCGCCGGATCTTTGGTGAGAGGACGGCAGCTGGGTAATCTAGCCTGTGAAATCAAGCCGCTTCTGTTGCTGCTTGGGCGTCGAGGTAGTCGGCGAGGTCATGTAGATAAATCACGGGTTTTGCCCGCGCCGAGCTGTGCAGGCGTTTGATGTTCAACGGAATGCGACCTGCTTTTATTTCCTTCAACAGGTAGCGGTCGGTTCGGATGTGCGAGAAATACCTTTCGCGTACCTCGGTAATAGACGGGCAAGGTGTATCGAACTGCTTTCTAAGCTGGTTGAGGGTGCTGGTCACGCTGCATCCTCCCCATACCCCTCGGCTTGTGGCAGGAGCTTCAAGCGAATCAACTCAGCCAGACCTTCTTTGCTGCGCCCCATAGCTGCGGCGCAAACGTGACCTTTTTGGTCCGCTACAACCGCCCCATAAGGAAACTCGGGAGAATTGGTAGGTGTGACGTAAGCCGTCTGACCTTCCAAGATCACCGCGTTGACGCTACGGAAAACCTCTGCGAGTTCCACACTCAGCGAGGGCATGCTTTCGAGCAGTTGGACGGCTTCTGTCGCCGCACCAACGAGCGTCGCTCGGCTGATAACTCCAGGGCAATTCAGGTAAATCGGAATCAGTTTTAAGGTACCTACTGCTTGCGTATACGCGTTGTAGTAATTGGTCTTCATGCAACGACTTCCTGATCCGTGATTACGATGCCCAGTTTTTTCGCAAGCCACTGGATGCCTGTCTCGGTGACCATCACCACTGCGTAATGCTTGAGTCGTTTCGGACCTACTTGGACGCTTCGCGGATCGGAGAACAAATGGCCGCTGTCACGGTGGTGACTAGCTAGATCGCCCGCTGGCGTGAGAATGCGTAGCTCGCGGAGCGCCTTGCGAAGGGCGCGTGGTTTGACGCCAAGCAAGGCCGCGGTCTGGTCAAGAGTACGATTCATGTCGAACTCCTTCTGAAATGACGTTTTCTGCGATTTGGCGGTTTGCTACTTCGTGCATGAAGTCACGTAGATGTAGGTGATTGGCTCGATCACCGCGACGCAGCTTCACCTGGTCTGAGCGCCCCGCCACGTCGACTCGGACAAGTGCGTATTCCGCAGTCAACTCAACATCGAACACCGCTTGGATTGTTTGCGCTGGCCGCATCATTGAGCAGGCAGCTCGGCCGCCTGTTTGCAGCATGTGATGCAGCAGGTCTTGTTCCATGAGTGGTAGCTGAAAGTGATTCATGGCGTATCACCATGCTCGATTTGTCGGACTTCTATCGTGGTTTCATCCGGCAAACTGTTCGCAGTAACTACATTTTCGTGGGGCGCTATAGAGGTCATCGCTCGTACTCTTGGTGAGAGGTATACGAGGCGAACAATACAAATACGTATCGATCTGGTCAATACGAATATGTATTGATTTTTCCATGGCCACAAAAAAACCGCCTAAAGGGCGGTCTTGTTGGGAGCAGCGATTTAGAAAATTTCCAATTTTGAAATGACAACCCCGCAAATCACAGCATCTGGCGGTAGCTCAATAATGGGTTCAGGCCACGATGGGTTGAGAGGCTTGAGAAACTGACGATGCCCCTCCAAGACCAGTTGCTTGAACGTTGCTTCATCACTGTTTGTCAGTTTGGCGATGACAAGAGATCCGTTTTCTGGATCCTTCGCTGGGTCGACGTAGATAATGTCGCCATCTCGAAAAGATCGACGTTCATGAGGATTGAACATTGAAAGCCCGCGCACACGAAGCGCATAGGTTTTCTTACTATGAGATACGGCGCATGGAAGCCAAATCTCCGCATCGCCGATATTCATAATATCGATTGCTTCGCACCACGCACCCGCTTGTACCCATGAAATCAATGGAACAGAACCTTTAATAGCAGGGCCTGGCTCCACGTTGGCGTGCGCAAGCGTACTTGCCTCAGATCCAGCGTTCTTACCAGTCCACAACCAATTCGAAGTAACAGCAAGAGCTTTCGCAATTTTGTCGACGTTCGATTGCCTCGGGCTCAGCGATTCGCCGGTGATTATCCTGTGAATAGTTGGTTGAGGTACGCCGGACCTGCGACCTAATTCACCTTCTGATAGCTGAAGCTCCGTCATGCGCTGAGCTATACGCTTGCCTATCACATGTTGGTCCTCTGATTCGTAAACGTATTGGGAGTGTATTGCGCTCGTCGATACGCATGCGTATTATTGCCTCAATGCGAAAACGCATTGGTGAATCACATGACTATTCAAAAGATGCTGAACGTACTTCTGGGGCTTGGCTATTCGCAGCGTGCGATTGCGGAGCGTGTCGGAACGACGCAACCCACGATTTTTCGAGCTGCTAAGGGTGCGGATATTCGATACGAAACGGGCAAAGCAATTGAACGGCTTTTTGAGCAAGAGAAAGGCGCTGAGACCCAGCAGGAAATAGCTTAAAGGTGCCAGGCCGGGGCCTCTCACCAAAGATCCCCCAGCCCGGCGACGACGATACACAGCAATGCACATCGGTCGTGGTCGTAGGATAGGTTGTGCCTGTTCCTATGGCTAGACCGTAAAAGGAGTTTTTACGGTTATGAGTCGCAACGCAAAACTGCCGGCCGCTGAGCCGGTTCTTTCTCTTCGAAAGGCGCTGTATCGCGCAGGCCATTCCTATAGAGGCGGTGTCACTGCCCTGGCGCTGGACATGGTTATCGATTACGACACCCTCCAGAAAAAGCTGAAGCACGACTTCGAACAGCGCTGGCTGGATCCGGACGAACTGGAAGAAGTTATCCGGTTGACGGCCAGCCCTGTGTTGTTGGATGCGCTGATGCGTCCTGCAGGAATGGTTTGGTACAAACCCGAAGCCGCAGCTCCTACGAAGCAGGCGCTTTTGGCCGTCAGCAAGTTGCTGCACGAAACAGGGCTGTTTGTCTCCAGCATGCACGAGGGCGCGGCGGACAACGTATGGGAACAGCACGAAGTCGCTGAGCTGGAGAAACATGGTGCGGATGTGATTCGCGCAGTGTTGGGCATCATGGCCGGCGCCCGTCAGGCGATGGAGGGGCACGAGCATGGCTGATGTGATCGATACGGCCAACGATCAGGCCGATTACTTCCTGCAGGTCGCTTTGGATCGTCGCCCCCGCCCGGCAACAGGTGTCTCCAGCGCCGAGTATTGCGCTGATTGTGATGAGCCCATCCCGGCACTTCGTCAGCAGACGATCGAAGGTTGTCAGACCTGCGTCAGCTGCCAGGCTTTGCGGGAGCGTCGCCGATGAGTGAGCTGGTCAAAGGAGCGCCCACCGCAGAGTGGGCGCAACGTTACATCGATTCCTTCAATCTCGCCCTGGTTCCCATCGAGCCAGGGGAGAAGGCCCCCAAGGGCATGGGCTGGAACAAGCCCGGGGGTTACATCACCGAAGCGGCGAAAGCCGCTCTTTTTTGGCAAACCAATCCTGCGCACAACCTGGGTGTGGTGCTGGGTCCGAGCCGCGTATGCTCATTAGACGTTGATGATGTGCAATGGACGAGGCATATCCTCTACGAATTGCTGGAAATTGATCTGGATGCAATGGCGTTGGTATTCCCGACGGTTATTGGGAACCCCGCACGCTTCCGGATCATGTTTCGTGTGCCGGACGGCATCGAGCTGACTCGGCATGCATTGGCGTGGCCGAACGAGAAAGATCCGGATGGCACGATCCACAAGGGTTTGATCGAGAAAGCTAAGGCTGCCAAAGCAGCCGGCGATGCAATAGGTGAGACCGTGGCGCGGGCCGAGGCAGAGGAGTTCAAGCGCTTCACGGTGTTCGAGCTACGTGCGGGTCTCGTGCAGGATGTGTTGCCTCCATCGATCCATCCGGGTACGGGAAAACCCTATACATGGAGTACGCCGCCTAAGGTAGAGGATGGCTTACCGGTGCTGCCGCATGAGTTGTTGGCTATCTGGAACAATTGGGAGCTTTTCAAGCGTGATGCCGAGGCTGCATGTCCCTGGGCTGTGAAGGCAGAAAAGCCCCTTGGCAAGCCGATCAAGCGTCTGGCACCAGCCAATGGCAAGCAACCTTCTGTGATCGACGAGTTCAACAGCTGTCACGATGTGGAAGAGTTGCTGCACGCCAATGGTTACACCAAGCGCGGCGGCAAGTGGCTCTATCCACAGAGCAGCACGGGGTTGCCGGGTATCACGGTGACCGAGGGTAAGGTGTATTCGCACCACGGCGCCGATCCGCTTGCCAACGGACACCAGAATGACGCCTTTGAAGTGTACTGCCTACTCGAGCACGGCGGTGATCAGTCGCGGGCGGTCAAGGAGGCGGCGCGTCTGTTGGGCATGCAGCATTCGTCTCGACCGGATCCGCGAGATCTTCCCCCGCCCCCTTCTGGTGATGCAGCTGCGGCAGATGTACATGATGAGGCGGCCTCCAGCGAGGCGGCTTCTGCAACTCCCGGGGGAGCGGGGGAGGAGTTAACCCTTGAGCAAGTGTTGCGTCGGTTTGCGCTGGTGGAGGGCACCACGCATGTGTGGGACTGCGACCAATCGAAGGTGATGAAAAAGTCGGCGTTCGAGGCCCGGGTCGGCAAGCCGTTGGCCAAGGCTTGGCTGGACGACACCAGCAAGCGTCTGATCTCTGATGATCACGTCCGTGACATCGAGCAGGCGCGGCGCATGGCCGGAAAAAAGGGCTGTGCCCTGGGCATGTCCCCGACGGATCGTTACGTGTATATCGACGGCACCAAGGACGTGTGGGACCGGGAGAAAAAGCGGCGTATCGCCGAAGGTGCTGTCAAGATGGCGTTGGGCGACACCTATCCGCTGTGGCTCAACAGTAGCGAGCGGCGAACGGTGGACGTTGAACACATCGTGTTCGATCCGACCATGACCAAGGACCCAGCCGTGTTCATCAATACCTTCGACGGGCTGCCGCTTGAGCCGGTCAGGCACGATGCAGCCTGCGCCAACCTACGCTGGCTCATTTCATTCCTTTGCAACCATGACGAAGCTGCGGTGCGGTGGCTGACGTGCTGGCTGGCTTATCCGCTACAGCACCTCGGCGCCAAGATGGACACCGCGGTGCTGATGCACTCCAGCATGGAAGGCTCGGGCAAGAGCCTGTTCTTTGCCGATACGCTCGGCATGTTGTATGGGCAGTACGCGGCGACAGTTGGACAGACCCAGCTGGAGAGCAATTTTAACGCTTGGCAAAGCCGCAAGCTTTGGGCGGTCTTCGAGGAGGTTGTGAGTCGCGACCAACGCTACAACCAGGTGGGCAAGATCAAGCACCTGGTGACAGGCAAAACGGTACGAATGGAATCCAAGTTCATCAACGGCTGGGAAGAGGCCAACCACATGAATGCGGTGTTCCTGAGTAACGAGATCCTGCCCTGGCCCATCAGCGACACCGACCGGCGAATGCTGGTGGTGTGGCCATTGGAGACGTTACCGGTGGAGCGCCAAAAGGCCATTGGCCGGGAGCTGCAGGAAGGCGGAGTCGCGGCGCTGTACGGTTGGCTATTGGCGGTCGACCTAGGCGATTTCAATCAGCGCACACGTCCACCGTCTACCGATGCCCGGGAGCGGTTGGTCGCCCTGAGTCGTGCCGGCTGGCAAACCTTCCTCCACCTATGGAAGTACAGCGAACTCGGTCAGGGATTATGGGGGCCATGCCTGTCCACGGATTTGTATTCGCTGTTCCTTGAGTGGTGCCAGCGCAACAAGGAGCACGTCATGAGTCAGACGAAGTTCTCATTGTTCATCAGTTCGGAGATGAACAAGACGCGAGCGATCCCTTGGACCGATGGTAACAACCGACGATTCGGTGCGTTCTTCTTTCCGGTCGACCAGGACGCTTCCCCGCCCCCATCACTGAAAGCGGCCGAGCTTGGCAAGCAGGTGGAAAACTGGCGGGCCAAAGCGAAGCTGGCGGGTTGGAACGTGGACAACTGGGATCACATCAAGGCGGCTGCCGCATGACGACGCCTCTAAGTGTGTTGAGTGTGTCGGGTATGTGTTGGGTTGTCGTGGGCTACCCCACACAGCGTAAACCCCTGTGTTTCGCGGGCTGGCGGGCTTTGTGTCGGGTGTGTTGGGTTTACGTACGCGTGCGCGCATACGTGACGATATTTGATGGCAAAAATGGTGGTCGGAATTCCTTTCATGCGATGGGCGAAAAAACCAACACACCCAACACACTCAACTCAAATTGGATAAAGGCCTTGTTTTTAAAGGGATTGTTTTGTGTTGGGTTTGTGTCGGGTATCGGGATTTTTGTGTGGGGTTGGATTGGCGGGGAAATGGGGCAATGATCGAGGAAATTGAAGAGCTGATGATGCACTGGGGGCGGCAGCACTGGCTGATTGGCGACGGGCCGGGGTTAGGTAGTCCGATGGCGACCATCATGCAATATGGCGGCAGCGCGCCGCGTGGAACACCGGGGGCTCGCGATCTTTTGCTGAACGGTGGCGGCGGAATGGATTACGTGGCTTGCGAAGTAGCCGCGGCGGTCGCCCAGTTGGGGAGGCAGTCGGAGAAGGGTGCCAAGCTGGCAGCCTTGGCTCACAACCGCTATCTGGCGAATCCGCCGTTGCCGGTTCGCCGTCAGTTGCAGTTGCTGGGTTTACCCGAGGATGGCGACCGGACTTACCGCAATTGGGTGCACCGCATGCATCAGCAAGTGCAGCTCATTCTTACAGTGCGGACGGCGACGACCCGCAACCATGATCGGCGCAGCGGCAGTGCCCAGACCAATCTGACACGTGCCTCGTCCGTGAAACGGCGTTAGGCGTACTGACCGTTCATCGGAGTGGATTGCCTCAAAGCTGCGTCAAAGTGAGCCAAAGTTGCGTCAAGTGTCATAACCGAAAATAGCCCCTTTTCGGTTTTTCCGGAGGGGGGTAAAAAGTCTTCACGATATGGAATTTGCGCCTTGGCGTAGAGCCCACACGAGCTATGCACTTAGTCCCGGGGCACCCAGGACTCCGAAAACCCTGCCCACCCCGGTGGGGTTTTCTTTTTCCGGCGTTGGTGGCGCCACTACTGAGGCAGAACATGACAAATGAGCAGCAAGCGTTGGCTGAGATGCCGATCTGGTTAGTGATCGTCCTGGCCCTGGTCGGCGGCGTGTCGGGAGAGATGTGGCGGGCGGACAAAGATGGGGCGCGAGGTTGGGCATTGTTGCGTCGACTTGCACTTCGATCAGGTGCCTGTATCGCCTGCGGTGTGACAGCGATGATGCTGATGATCGCCGCCGGTATGTCGATCTGGACGGCAGGCGCTTTGGGTTGCCTGACCGCGATGGCCGGCGCCGATGTCGCCATTGGCTTGTACGAACGCTGGGTTGCTAAGCGGCTGGGCGTTTCCGAGTCGGCATCGACCGACCACACCTAGGCGGCGCCCCGGCCGGGGGCCGATTTTTCTGGGTCCTCCCTGAGGGCCGCCCCCTACACGGGTCATCGAACTCGCGGATTCTCTGCAGCTGAGAATCTTGCAGGGATGTCCGTCTTTTCAAAGGGTGAGACATGGGCAAGACAGTCAGCAAGGCCGACTTGAGTGAGATTGTTGGCCGAGACGAACGCACCCTGACCCGTTGGCAGAACGACGGCATGCCCGTAATCGAGTTTGGCCTGGGTCGGGGCAACGAAAACCATTACGACACCGAAGCAGTAATCCAATGGCTGATGCATCAGGCCTCACTCAACGGCAAAAAAGAATCCTCCCGTGACCGACTGGACCGAATCAGGGCCAATCGCGAAGAGCTGGCGCTGGCCAAGGACCTGGGAGAGGTAGTGATCGCGGCAGACCTGGTCGAACGTTTCGAAGCCATGATCACCTCGGCCAAAGTCGAGTTGCTCAACACCTTCCCGGATGCGCTGGCGGCGGAGCTGTCTGCACGCTACGGCGTCGAGGTGGACGACTTACTGATTAGAGAACCTATCGAATCCATCCTGAGGAGGCTGTCTGACTATGACAAGGATGATGCCCAGTCAGCTGGAGATTCTGACGAACCGGACCATCCGGAGGGCTTTGAAGAAGACGGCGAGTAACGCGCTGCGCGGCGCCTGCAGGAGGTGGGCGCCACCGCCGCGCATGAGAGCATCATCGAGTGGGCGGACAAATACCGCTGGCTCGCACCGGAGGAGGCGGCACGCCCCGGGAAGTATCGGTTCGACGTGACGCCGCACCTCATTTGGCCCGGCGGTCCGCTGGAAGCGCTGGACGATCCAAAGGTCAGCGAGATCGTTGGGCGTAAATCGGCACAGGTGGCCTGGACGTCGGGTGTTCTGGGCAACGCGCTGGGCAAATGGATCGACATCGACCCGTCACCGATCCTGGTGCTGTTTCCCAAGGCCGAGGCGGCCAAGCAGTACGTCGGTGAAAAGCTCGAACCCATGATCGAGGCCACGCCTCGGCTGCGCAAGAAAGTCGATCTGCGCAGCCGCAAGCTGCAGCAGCGTCAGGACTTCAAACGTTTTCCCGGGGGCTTCCTGAAAATGGTCGGTTCCAACAGCCCGGCCAGCGTGAAATCCACGCCAGTGCCACGGGTAGCTATTGAAGAGCCCGACGACTGTAACCTCAACCTGCGTGGGCAGGGCGACAGCATCAAGCTGGCCAAGGAGCGTCTGAAAACCTTTCGCCGCTCCAAGATCATCATCGGTGGCACGCCGACCATCAAAGGTCTGTCGGCCATCGATGCGGAACTGGAACTGTCGGACAAGCGCGTCGGCCTGGTCCCCTGTCACGAATGCGGCCAGGAACACGCGCTGAGCTTCGACAATCTGCACTGCGATGAGGATCCGGCCTACCTGCACGAGGTGTACGGCAAGAAGCGGCCGGAGAAGGCCTTCTACTGCTGCCCGCACTGTGGCGCGATCTGGGACGACAATCAGAAAAACGCCAACCTCAAGCACGGGCGTTGGTCGGCCACGGCGGAGTTTCGCGGGATTGCCGGCTACATCCTCAACGAGCTGTACGCGACGTTTTGGGGATCGCGTTTCCAGGTGCTGATGGAGAAAAAGCTCCAAGCCGAACATGCAGCGGCGCAGGGCAACATCGGGCCGATGATTGCCTTCGTGAACAGCTCCAAAGGCGAGAGCTACGAATACCAGAGCGACGCGCCGAAGACCGATGAACTGGAGAAGCGCGCCGAGCCCTATGCCGAACTAACGGCACCCAAAGGTGTGCTGCTGATCACCGTCGGCGTGGACGTGCAGGGCGACCGCCTCGCACTGGTCATCACCGGTTGGGGCCGGGGCGAAGAGTCCTGGCGATTGTATTGGGGTGAACTACACGGCAATCCCATCGACCCGCATGATGCTGTCTGGCAGGAACTGGATCGGGTCATTTCTCGGCCAATTCCCACAGACGGTGGTGCGCAGTTGGCGGTGTCGGCGGTCAGCATCGACAGCTCGGACGGTAACACCAGCGATGCGGTGTACACCTACGTGCGGGATCGTCAGCGCTACAACGTCATGGCCATCAAGGGCGCGTCCATCGATAGCCGCGACAAGGAGATCTTCACCAAACCGCCACAGTCGGTCGACACCTCACAAGACAACACCAAGGCCGCGAAATACGGTCTGCGGGTGCACATCGTCGGCACGCACAAGGCCAAGACGTTGATTGACGGTCGGCTTCGGCTGAAGGGTGTCGGGCCGGGGCGCATGCACTGGTACTGCGAGATCCGCTCGGACTACTACGAGCAGCTCACCAACGAAGTACTGGCGCCTCACCCGCGCAACCCCAGCAAGATGGTCTGGCAGAAAAAGGCCGGTCGACGCAACGAGGCGCTGGACTGTGAGGTGTATGCCTTGCATGCGGCACGCAGTCTGAAAACTCACCTGCTTCGCGATCACGAGTGGGATCAGTTGGAGCAGCAGCTGCTGCAGCCAACCCTGTTCAACACCGAACAACCGGTCGCACCGGTACCGCGCCGAGCCGTCGCTCGCGGGCGGGGCACCCGCAGTCGTGCGGGCTACTAAGGAATAAATCATGACAGACGCACAACAGCGCCTAGCGGAAGTTCGGGCGGCGATTTCTGACGTCCTGAAAAAAGGGCAGCGCCTGCGTCGTGCGGATCGCGAACTATACCGCGCCGAGCTGAACAGCCTGCGCTTACTGGAGCAGCAGTACGCCAAGGAGGTCGCCCTGGAACAGGCCCAGCAACAGGGCCGAGGCCGCAACCGCATCTCTTACATGGCGATCTGACTATGGGCTTCTTTCGAAAGGATCCGGCCGAGCTGCTGATGCGCGAGGCTATCAAGCTCGCCCAATCGGCTTCCGGCGCACGCCCCATCGTCGCCCAAGGCGGTGGGGGCGGCACCGAGACCCGCTGGCGGGGCGCCTCGCGTGTGCTGCGCAGCATGGCCAGCTGGATTCCCGGCCTGGGCAGTCCGCGCCGCGATCTCGATCAGAGCGAGCGGCGCATGCTGGTCGCCCGTTCGCGGGACGCCATGCGCAACCACCTGATCGCCCGGGCGGCTATCACCCGCCTGCGCACCAACGTGGTGGGTACTGGGCTGGTCTGCCGGTCGCAGATCGATCACGCCGCGTTGGGGTTGAGCGAAGAGCAAGCGGAAGAACTCAACACTCAGCTTGACCGATTGTGGTCGCTGTATGCCGACGATCCGCGCGAATGCGACGCCGAGGCGACGCTCAACCACTACCAGCTGCAGGCGCTGGTGATGATCTCGTCGATGGTCTGCGGCGACGTGCTGATTGCCAGTCCCGATGATGAGCGTCCGGGCTGCGTGTTCAGCACACGCCTGCAATTGATCGAGTCGGATCGGGTGTGCAATCCGGCCGGCCAATTGGACAGCGCGAACCTGGTGGACGGCGTCGAGTTCGACCGGCTCGGGGCGCCGCTGGCGTATCACGTCTGCAACGGCTACCCGAACGAGTACACGGCGGGGCAGGCGCTTCGCTGGGAGCGGTTGCCGGCCTTTGGTGAGGCCACCGGCCGACGCCGGGTCATGCACGTCATGGCCGACAAAGAGCGTCCCGGCCAGAAACGCGGTGCGCCATACCTGGCGCCGGTGCTGGAACCGCTGCAGAAACTGGAGCGCTACAGCAGCGCCGAGCTGATGGCGGCGGTGATCTCGGCGATGTTCACTGTGTTCATCAAGAAGAACAACGACTTTCAGGTTTCGAACCTGCCGCTGTCGGCGCTGGCCAACGAAGGTGGTGGAGTGAGCGGCGACACCACCGCTGATGGAGAGCTGGCGTTGGGCGAGGGGGCCATCGTCGACCTGGGGCAGGGCGAGGAACCGGTGATCGCCAATCCGGCGCGGCCTAATGCGCAGTTCGATCCGTTCTTCACTGCAGTGGTCAAGGAGATCGGCGCTGCCCTGGAGCAACCGATGGAGGAGCTGCTGCTGCACTACAGCAGCAGCTACAGCGCGGCTCGTGCGGCGATGTTGCAAGCGTGGCGCTTTTACAGCCTGCGTCGCTGGTGGCTGATCTGCGACTTCTGCCAGCCCAGCCGTGAACTGCTGATCGACGAGGCGGTGGCCCGCGGGCTGATCAAGTTGCCCGGCTACGCCGACCCGGCCAAACGCAAGGCGTACTGCCAGGCGATCTGGATCGGGCCGGCGCGCGGTGCCATCGACGAACTGAAAGAGGCCAACGCCGCCGGCAAGCGCATCGAGATCGGCGTCAGCAATGAAACGCTGGAAACCGCCGCCATGACCGGCGAGCCGTGGCAGCAGGTGTATCGCCAGCGCGTGCGCGAGGTAGAGCAGCGCCGTTCCGACGGCTTGCACGTTTTGCCCAAAGGGCGCGAGCAGGAAATGCCGCCGCCCACTAACCCCAACGAGGAATAACCATGCCCCACGCATTTGAGCTGGCTGCCTCGCAGCCCTGGCTGATGCTGCCTGGCGCCCTGGACAACCTGCTGACCATTGCAGATCGGATGGGCGATCCGGCCGCGCTGGAAACCCGCACCGGCGTGCGACTGGACAACAGCCGCACCGTCAGCATCCGCAATGGGGTGGCGATTATCCCGGTGGTCGGTCCGGTGTTTCGTTACGCCAATCTCTTCACCGAGATCAGCGGCGCGACCAGCACGCAAGTGCTGGCTACCGACCTACAAGCCGCACTGGATGACCCCAAGGTCAACGCGATCATCCTGAACATCGACAGCCCCGGCGGCGTGGCCGCCGGGATCAACGAGTTGGCCGATCAGATCCATGCAGCCCGATCCCGCAAGCGCATCGTCGCTTACATCGGCGGCACCGGAGCCAGCGCGGCCTACTGGATCGCTTCGGCGGCCAGCGAGATCGTCATCGACGAAACCGCGCTGGCGGGGAGCATCGGCGTCGTGGTCGAGGCGGTCGTGGAAGGCGAGGCGGCCAGCGGTCGCAAGCGCTACCAGATCGTCAGCCGCAACGCGCCGAACAAGCGCGTGGATCTGGGCACTGAAGAGGGCCGGGCCAAGGTCGGCGAAACGGTTGATGCCATGGGCGATGTGTTCGTGGCCAAGGTCGCCCGCAACCTCGGCGTGGATGCCGAGTTGGTACCCGAGATGGGCGACTTCGGCGGACTGCGTGTCGGTGCCGCCGCCGTCGAATCCGGCCTGGCCCACCGCCTGGGCTCCCTTGAAACACTGATTACTGAACTGGCCAAACCGGCCGCAACCCAACCGAGGAAATTCAACATGACCACCGTCAGCAGCACGGCGGAGTTGCGTGAGGCGCTGGCCGCCGGCACGGATCCGCAAACCATTCAGATTGCTCAGGCCAGCCAGCCGGATCTGGAGAGCATCCGCACCCAGAGCCGCGAGGAGGGCGCGAGCGCCGAGCGTGAGCGCATCGCCGGTATTCATGCCTTGGCGAGCAAGGGGTTCGAAGCTGAAATCTCCGCCGCCATCGATGCCGGCACTTCGGTCGAAGCCACCGCCCTGCAACTGTTCAAGGCGGCCCAGGATCGCGGCATTTCCCTGAATGCGATCAAGGCCGATGGCACCGGTGTTTCGACTTCTACCCCACCTGGCAATGATGACCAAGGCGAACGCAAGGCCGTGGTCGGCGCCATCGTCGCAGGCGCTTCGCGCCGCTGATTGGAGAACCTCATGAGCAATCCCGAACGCCAAACCTACGTGCCGGATCAGCTGTCGGCAGGTTCCTTTCCCGTGATGATCGACACCGCCGTGATCGCTGCGGGCCAGAGTCTCAAGCGAGGCGCTGTCTTGGGCCAGGTGAAAACCAGTGGCGAATACGTGCTTTGCGCGTCCGCTGCTACGGATGGCTCCGAGGCGCCGAGGGCGATCCTTGACCAAGCCACCGACACCAGCCAAGGCGCCCAGGTGGCGCCGATCCGTCTGACCGGCGAAGTGCTGGGCAGCCAACTCACTCTCGGCGCGGGCCTCTCCCTGGCGCAGGCGAAAGCCGCGCTGCGTGACCTGTGCCTGTTCATTCGCTAAACCGGAGCTTCCGATGGATATTTTTGATACCCGCACCATGCTGGAAGCGGTCGAGCAGATGCCGACTGCGCGCCGCTTTCTGCTGAACACCTTCTTCAACGGCGGCAGCCCGGTGACGTTTCCCACCAAGACAGTGGACATCGACATCATCAAGGGCAAACGCAAGATGGCGCCGTTTGTTCACCCGCGCCTGCCGGGTAGCGTGTCGCTGCATGACGGTTACCACACCGATAACTACACGCCGCCCTATATCCAGCCCAAGCGCGAGACCACCGCCGAACTGGTGCTCAAGCGTGCGGCCGGCGACAACCCGTTTTCCTCGCGCACCCCGCTGGAGCGCGCGGGGCAACTGCTGGGTAAGGATCTGCGTGATCTCGACGATGAGATCGCCCGGCGCGAGGAGTGGATGTGCGCTCAAGCGCTGACCACCGGCAAGGTGCGCGTAGTCGGGGAGGGCGTGGACGACACCATCGACTTCCTGATGGCCAGCGACCACAAAATCAGCCTGGGCAGTGGTCAATGGGGCATTGCCGACAGCGACCCGATTGCCAACCTGCGTGGCTGGAAACGCAAGATCGCCAAGGACTCCGGGCGCACGGCCAATACCGTGGCCATGAGTGGCGAGGCGTTGGACGCGTTCCAGTCCAACGCGACGGTTATGAAACAGCTCAGCACCCGCCGCGTCGATATGGGCCTTATCAAGCCCGAAGAGCTCCCGGACGGCGTGACCTATCTGGGCTACCTGAACGATCCGGGCGTCGACCTGTACGGCTATGACGAGTGGTACCTGGACGATGACGATGACGAGCAGCCGATGATCCCAGCGGGCGGCTTGATCCTCGGTTCTACCTCGACGCGCAACGCCATGTTGTACGGCGCCATTCAGGATCTGGCTGCTGTAGAGAGCGGTCTGGTCGAGGCGGCACGCTTTCCGAAAAGCTGGGTGACCGAAGAACCGAGCGCCCGCTGGTTGAAGCTGCAGAGTGCGGCCTTGGCCGGCCTTCTGGAGCCGGATGCCTTCATCTACGCCAAGGTGGTGTGACATGGCCAAAAAAGCTGAATACCTCGTGATCGACGGTTGCGTGCAGCACGGGCGCACGGTGGTCGTGAAGGGCGAGCCGTACAACCCGCCGAGCAAGGAGGTGGCAGAAGCTCTGCTCACCGAGGGGCGCATCGCCTCGATCAAGGATCCGCTCGCGCAACAGCTGCTGCGTCAAACTCAGGCCTTCACCGGCGATACCGACGACAGCTCCGACGACGGTGCGTAACCGTGCGCTTTCGGGAGTTGAGCGACGACATGGACGCCCTGGTGCTGGATGGCTTGGGCGACATTGGGTTGGTCGACGGTCGCGAGATCGCCGGCTTCTTTTCGGCGCCTTGGCTGCAGCCGCGCATGGGGCGCATCAACACCGCGCTCCGGGAGCCGCAGTTCGAAATCCGCGTCAGCGATGCTGCGGGGATTGAGCCGGGGCAAGTGGTGGTGATCGACCTTCCGATACAGGACGGAGGCGGCGACTATGACCTGGTGAAGCTGGAACCGGACGGCACCGGTTGGGTGGCGTTGCTCTTGAGGGTCAAAGCATGACTGTCGGGAGCTACTTCAAACCCTCGGCCGGCGGCGGGATGATCTCCTTGCAGACCTCGACAGCGGATCTGCAAGCGTTCCAGGACTTTGCCAAGTTGGTGCCGAAAGCTGCAGCCGCTGCCCAGCGTCGGGCGATTAATAAAACCCTGCGCTGGCTCAGCACACATATCGCCCGTGCTGTCGGTCGGCAGGAACGCATTGCCGTGGCGGCGGTGCGTCAGCGCCTCCGCAGTTACCCGGTCAGCGGCAGTGCCAACAGCGGCAAGTTGTGGTTCGGCCTCAACACCATCGAGGCGAGCCGGATCGGTAATCCTCGGCAGGGCAAGGCCGGCGTATCGGTGGCGGGGCGACGTTATCAGGGCGCCTTCTACAAGAAGGTCTACGGCAACAGCGCGGACATCTGGATCCGCACGGCGAGCAAACATTTCAATGCCGACGACTACCCCGACAGCACCGTCAGTGCACGAGGCGGGGCGAGTTCGGGCTGGATTGCCGAGCACGACAGTCGTTTTCCGCTGGCCAAGGCCAAGGTCTCGCTGGAGCAAGCCCGACCGCACTTCGAAAGCTGGGTGCGCAAGGTCGATGCACAGCTGCTGCACGTCCTGCAGCAGGAACTCAACTTTGAACTGCAGAAGTACCTGAAGGGGAAATGACGTGACGGATGAGTCGGACGAACCATTCAGCCTTGAGCAACTGTACCAGGCCATCGAGCAACACATCCGGGCGCACTTGCCGGGCGTGCAGACGGTCGCTGTGTGGCCGAACATCGAAGACCGCGTTGCGTTGCCGGCGGTGTTCGTCGAGCTGGCCGAAATGGAGTCGGGGATCGATACGGCAACCGGCGAAACGGCACTGGCTTGCAAGTTCGAAGCGCGGGTGATCACTGATCCGATCCAACCGAATCATCATCAACAAGCCGTGTTCCTGGTGGGGCAGCTTGCGGTGTTGCTGCGGATGCAGAGCTGGGGCGTGGCGGTGGAACCGGCCGAATTTGTGCAGGCCATGCAGGACTGGACCAAACCTGAACTGGATGGCTACACCGTCTGGGTGGTGGAGTGGACGCAGCAGATCTACCTGGGCGAAGCGCAGTGGTCGTGGCCGGATCAGCCGCCGGGCACCCTGGTGCTGAATATTGAGCCAGGTGATGGCGAAGTGCGACCGGAGGAGGTGGGATGAGTTATGCCCGCGCGCAGCACGACCGCATGCTCGCCGGCCTGGTCAAGGATTGTTACGTGGTGGCGGTGGACCTGGCCGCATCGCCGCCGGTGTGCCGGGTCTCCGATGGTGAATGGGTCAGCGGCTGGGTGCGCTGGCACAGCGTCGCTGCCGGCAAGGCGCGGCATTGGCGGGCACCCAGCCTGAACGAGCAGGGCACCTTGATCAGTGCCAGCGGTGATGTGGCACAAGGCACGTTCATTCCCGGGCTGTACGGTAACGGCGGTCCGCCCCCGGACAATCGCGACCACGTCGAGGTCTGGCGTTTCGACGATGGCGGGTCGCTGGTCTACGACTGGCAGGCCAAGAGCTACAGCATCAGCCTGCCCAGCGGCACGGTCACGATCAAGGTCGGAGCCACCCAGGCCGAGGTGACGGACAGCGCCGTCACGGTGAAGTCCCGCACGATCAACCTGGAGGCGAGCGTGAACATCAAGGGGCCGGTCAACATCGACGGCCCGTTGCACGCGACGCAGAACATCAGCAGCGACGAGGCAATTCTCGACACCAGCGGCAACAGCAACCATCACTCGCACTAACGACAACTTTTAACTCCGCCCGCCTTGTGCGGGCTTTTTCATATGCGGAGCAACCATGGCCAAATCTCAAGACGACTCGGCGGTGCAGGATCCAGTCATCGCCACCCGCTCAACACCGACGGCGTCGATCACGACCTTTCGCGACACCCTCTACACCTCCCGCACGTTGATCCTACCGAATGATCGGACACTGGCTGTTGTAAAGGGCGCTGTCTCGATCAGTGCCTCGGATGACCTGGCGCTGAAGTACCTCAAGACCCACACCGAGTTCGAGCTGCTCAAGGAGTAACCCCGATGATCGGAATGGATCGCCACACCGGGCAGCCCATCTCCGGCATCGAGCATTTACGCCAGTCGGTTGAAGACATCCTCGGCACGCCGTTGCTGAGCCGTCGCGAGCGTCCGGAGTACGGCAGCAAGCTGCGGCGCATGGTCGACTTGCCCATCAACGAAGGCTGGAAAAGCGCCGCGCAGGCTGAAGCGGCTCGGGCCTTGGGCTTATGGGAGCCGCGTCTGAAGCTGGAACGGCTGCGCGTGGTGTCCGTGCTGGGCGGGCAAATCAATATGCAGATCAGCGGCGAATACCTCGGTGTGCGCGGCACGTTGGAGGTGTGGGTATGAGTACCTTGGTGGACCTGTCGGAGTTGCCGGCACCGGAGGTACTGGAGCCGCTGGACTTTGAAGTCGTGTACGACGAAGCGCTGCAGGTGTTTCGTGGACACATGGGCGACAACTGGACGGCCTCGCTGGAAAGCGACCCGGTCACCAAGCTGCTGGAGGTCGGCAGCTATATCAAGCTGGGCAACCGGGCACGGGTCAACGACGCGGCCAAAGCCCAGATGCTGGCCTATGCCATCAACGGCGATCTCGATCAGTTGGCGGCCAACGTCAATCTCAACCGTTTGGTGATCCAGGCGGCCGATCCGCTGGCCGTGCCACCGGTTGAGGCGATCCTAGAATCGCACGATGCACTGCGTGAGCGGGTGCAGCTGGCCTATGAAGGTTTGACCACCGCCGGGCCGCGCAACAGCTACATCCTGCACGCGCGCAATGCGTCGGCGCTGGTCGCCGATGCCACCGCTGAAAGCCCGGCACCGGCCTGCGTCGACGTCACCGTGTTGAGCCTAGAGGGCGACGGCGAGGCGGGGGCAGATCTGCTGGCGCTGGTCGCTGCCGCCGTGAATGACGAGGACGTGCGCCCCGTCGGCGACCGCGTGACTGTGCGGGGCGCCGAGATCCTGCGCTACCGCATCGACGCGGTGTTGCACATGAAAGGTGCCGGCCCGGAAAACGATGCCGCGCTCGCCGAGGCGATCAAGCGTCTAGAGGCTTGGATCAACCCACGTCGGCGATTAGGCATTGAGGTGGCGCGCTCCGGTGTCGACGCACAGCTGCACGTTGCCGGGGTTGGACGGGTCGAACTCAAGGATTGGCAGGACCTGGCCCCAACCAAAGCGCAGGCGGCTTACTGCACCGATTACAGCGTCGTGCTGGGAGGTTGATGTGCGCAGTCTTTTACCGCTCAACAGCACCCCACTGGAGCGCGCCATTGAGGCGACGTTCGCTGAGCAGACCCTGATCCCGCTGCGCGCGTTGTACAACCCCGACACCTGTCCGGTTCACTTATTGCCGCACCTGGCCTGGGCCTGGTCGGTCGACCGCTGGGATCCCAACTGGTCGGAGCCTGTCAAGCGGGCTGCCATTAAGGCCTCGTTCTACATCCATGCGCACAAGGGCACCATCGGTGCGTTGCGCCGGGTGGTCGAGCCACTGGGTTATCTGATCGAGATCGTCGAGTGGTTCAACACGGTGCCGCAAGGCGTACCAGGCACTTTCGCCCTGAAGGTCGGCGTCCTCGACACCGGGATCACCGAGGACATGTATCAGGAGCTGGAGCGCTTGATCGACGACGCCAAGCCCGTAACCCGACATTTGATCGGGCTAGATATAACGCTGGAAACCCATTTGAACGCCTATGTCGGTTTCGCTGTTTATGACGGCGACGAGATCGATGTTTACCCCTGGAGCAACCCGGATGTTGACGTGGTAATTCAGGGGAACCACGGCGTTAGCGAATACATCCTCGACGAATTGGACGTTTATCCCCATGGTTGATAAAAACTCTATTTTCGGCGGCATGCTCACGACTCAGGGGGCCGCCAAGAAAACCAACTGCGACGCGCTGGGTATCCCGTGGGAGCCGCGTTACATGCTGATCGGTGACGCGAACGGCACCGATCCTGTGCCCAGTCCATCGCAGACCAAACTGGTCAATCAGGTCTATCGAGCGCAGCTCAATCAGTTGCGCGTCTCACCCACAGACGACAACATTTTGATTGCCGAGCTGGTGTTGCCGCCGGACGTGGGCGGCTGGTGGATTCGCGAACTGGCGCTGGAAGACAAGGACGGTGTGTTCTGTGCAGTGGCCAACGCGGCGCCGAGCTATAAGCCGTTGCTGGAGCAAGGGTCGGGGCGCAATCAGGTGGTGCGGATGCACATCATCACCAGCGGCACCACGAACATTCAGTTGAAAATCGATCCTTCGGTAGTGCTGGCGACGCGTCAGTACGTCGATGAAACGGTTAATGGTCTGCTGCCCGCCAACAAAGCTGCCGGGACCTATACCAAGGTCACGGTGAATGATCGCGGAGTGTTTGTTTCCGGGTCGAATCCAAACACGCTGGCGGGGTTTGGCATCACTGACAGTTACACCAAGGCTCAAGTCGAGGCGATGATTGCCCAGGCCTCGGCGCTGCCTGTCGGCGCTTCGGTATGGTTTCCAGTGAACAAAGTCCCACCCGGATTTCTGGAGATTGATGGCAGCGTCAAGAGTATTGCGGCCTATCCGGATCTGGCGGCGTTTTTGGGGACTGACTTCAACAAGGGCGATGAGGGCGCCGGTAACTTCCGCCTGCCGGAATCGCGGGCCGAGTTCCTGCGTGGCTGGGACCATGGGCGCGGTATTGATGCTGGCCGGGCGATCGGTAGCTGGCAGAAAGGTACGATGGTTAGCGCTGATACCACTGGGTCAGGTGATGGATCTACAGTCATCGGCCTCGGAGCAAACGCCGCACTGCCTCTGGCGAGCTACGGTATCGATCCTATCGCTCTTGCAGACTACCCGTCGCAGGTTACAGCTCTCTCAAGTGCTGCGACTGCGTCAAGCAACGTGGCGGTGAGCGGTTCAGCCCGTCCGCGAAACTTGGCGGTGATGTGGTGCATCAAGGCCTGGAACGCGCCGATCAATCAGGGAAACATTGATATTGCCGCGCTGGTTGTTTTGGCGGCGCAAGCCACGGAAATCAACCAAGGCACGGCGAAGGTTGCAACACAGGCACTTACTGATGCAGGCGTTGACGATACGAGCATCATCACACCGAAGAAATTGCGGTTTGGTTTTTCGATGTTGAAGGCCTCGAACGGATACATCGTCTTTCCCAGTTGGCTGGGCGGCTTCATCATCCAATGGATGTCCGTCGTCAACTCCAACAATCAGGGATCGGGATTCTCCAGTGCGTCGTACCCCATTCCGTTTCCCAATGGTGTGCTGGGAGCTGCAAAAATCAACTTGGCCACCAGTGGCGGCGGATATGCTACGTCCGATGCCAGCTATAACAGCCTCGATATCGCGAGCTTTTCCTGGCTGGCTTACAAAAGCGACAACAGCTTTGCTTCAGTCGCCGGAAGCGTCAGCGCTCGCTTCATTTTTATTGGGTGGTAGGTGCAATCATGGGCGATAAATATGCCGTTTTCGGTGAGGACAACATCCTTAAGGAACGCTTGATTCGTGGTATCCACGCCATTCCGATGGAAGCGGTCGAGATTGATGATGAGCTGTGGTTCAGGCTTATCCAGGAAACAGAGTGCGTATGGGTATTGGACGCCGAAGGCAAAATTACTAAGGGCCCTATGCCGGCGCCGCCACCGCTGACCGCCGAAGAAAACGAGCGGTTACGTCTGGCCGCCTATGCCAACCCACTGACCGGTTCTGATCGTTACTTCTCGGAAGCACTGCGCATGCAGGTAATGGGGGAAGAGGGCTGGGAAGAGGTCCGAGCGGCCGGTGTGACCCGCTACAAAGCGATCCAGGCGCAATTCCCGTGGACGCCGCCTGATGTCGATGAACCTCAATAACGCCCCGCACTGACGGGGCGTTTTCTATTTCCGCTACGCGCAACACGAACAACCTCACGGCCTCGCAATCGCGGGGCTTTTTCGTTTCTGGAGATTGAGCCTTATGAGTTTCTTTCACGGCGTCACGACCACGTCGGTCGATACCGGCGCACGCACCATCTCGTTGCCGTCCTCCTCGATCATTGGACTGTGCGACACCTTCACCCCGGGCATCCTCGGTGGCGGCACGGCCAAGGCCGGCGAGCTGAAACTGATCACCACCGAGCGCGAAGCCATTGCCGCCTTCGGCGCCGGTGCGGCGATCACCAAGGCCTGCCAGGCGATCTACACCAAGGCCAAGGCGGTGATCGTGGCTATCGGCGTGCCCAAGCTGGAAGACACCGCACTGCAGACCTCGGCGATCATCGGCGGCGTGTTGGCCTCGGGGCAGCGTACCGGGTTGCAGGCGTTGCTCGACGGCAAAAGCCTGTTCAACGCCCAGCCGCGGCTGCTGATCGCGCCGGGGCATTCGGCCACGCAGGCGGTGGCCACCGCGCTCGATAGCCTGGCGCAGAAGCTGCGGGCCATCGGCATCATCGACGGCCCCTGCACCACCGACGAGGCCGCCATGGCCTACGCCGATAACTTCGGCAGCCGCAACCTGTTCATGGTCGACCCGGGCGTGCAGTTCTGGGACACCGGCACCAGTGCCACGGTCAATGCACCGGGCTCGGCCTGGACGGCCGGCCTGTTCGCCTGGACTGATGCGACTTATGGGTTTTGGGCTTCGCCATCGAACAAGGAGTTCGTCGGCATCACCGGTACCACCCGCGCTGTCGAGTACCTGGACGGCGACGAGACGTGCCGGGCCAACCTGCTCAACAACGCCAAGATCACCACGATCATTCGCGACGACGGTTACCGCCTGTGGGGCAACCGCACGCTGTCCAGCGATCCGAAGTGGGCCTTTGTCACCCGGGTGCGCACGCTGTTCATCCTCATGGATGCGGTGCAGGCCGGTCACAAATGGGCGGTCGACCGCTCGATCACCAAGACCTACGTCAAGGACGTCACCGACGGTCTGGAGGCGTTCATGCGCGACCTGAAGAACCAGGGCGCGGTGATCAACTTCGAGGTGTATGCCGATCACGAGTTGAACACGGCCAGCCAGATTGAGCAGGGCAAGGTGTATTGGCGCATTCGCTTCACCGACGTGCCGCCGGCCGAGAACCCGAATTTCCTCTTCGAAGTCACCAACGAATGGATGACCGAAGTGCTTGAAGCCGCCTAAGGAGGCCCCCTGATGATTCCTGAAGTTCTGTCCAACTGCGCCGGCTTTATCGACGGCGTGAGTTTTGCCGGTGAGATGCCGAGTCTCACCCTGCCCAAGGTGGTGCTGAAAACCGAAACCTACCGGGGTGGCGGCATGGCCGGCGAGATCGAGATCCCGACTGGCGTGGAAAAACTCGAAGCCGGGTTCACCACCAACGGCGTGCGTCGTGAGGCGCTGAAGTGGTTCGGCCTCTCGGACCGGACCGCGTGCAACGCGGTGTTTCGTGCTTCCTTCAAGGGCCTCAAAGGCAAGGTCACGCCGGTCATTGTCACCATGCGCGGCGGCCTCAAAGAGGTCGACATGGGCGACTGGAAAGCCGGCGAAAAGGCCGAGAGCAAACACAACATGGCGCTGACCTATTACAAGCTCGAAGTCGATGGTCGGTTGATTTACGAGATCGACATGGTCGGCATGGTGCTGGTGGTCGATGGCGTCGATCAACTCGCCGAAGAACGATCGGCCCTGGGCCTCTAAGGAAAAAACACATGACTCAAGCAACTCAAGAAAAACCACTGCCCAAGTGGCTGCAACTCACCGAAGACGGCTTTCGCATCACCCTCAGGTATCCGACCGAACTCTCCGGCGTGCTGGTCGACAGCATGACCCTGCGTGCCCCCTGCGTGCGCGACATTCGGGCCGCGCAGGCCACCTGCAATGGCGACGAGGAGAAACGCGAAATGTCGCTGTTTGCCTCGTTGACCCAGACCCCGGAGGCGGGCCTGATGGCGCTCAAGCTGGTGGACTACATGCGCCTGCAGGCCGGCTATTTTCGTCTGGTCCAGGACGACGGCGTTTGATGCGACCACGTTGAAGGTGCTGGCCAAACGGGTGGCCAAAGAGACCGGGTTCTCGGCGGCCGAAATCGTGGCCATGCCATTCAACGAGCTGGTGTGGTGGCTCACGGATTGAGCCACCTTCCATTTCTCCGACGCAGAGGGTGCGCACATGGCGAACAAAATGGCGCTCGGCTTTGTCATTGGCGGCGCCGTCGATTCGACGGTGGGCAAAGCGTTCAAGGACGTCGAAAGCAAGATCAAACACCTGGACACGGTGGGCAGTAAAGCCCGGGTGTTGCAGAACACCATCGGCGACACGATCCGCCTGCGCGAGGAGTGGCGCAAGGCGCACATGGCCGGTGCCGAAGGCGCGGGCAAGCTGCTGACCAAGCTGGAATCCAACCTCGAGCTGCTGAAGAAACAGGGCATCGAGGTCGGTCGGCTCAACAAGGCTTACGCCGCGATGGGCCGGGTGGCGGCCGGGGCCGAATTAAAGGCGCTGGGGCACCGCCAGCTGGAGGAAGGGCGGTCCGGTCTCAAGAGTAGTATCGGTCAGGCCGGAGCGCTGACGGCGGCGGTGGCCATTCCGACCAAGGTCAGCGCGGACTTCAGCGCGATCATCCGCGACATCTCGATCAAGGCCGGCATTGCCAACACCAAGCAAGAGCAGAACATGTCCCGCACGATCATCACCACGTCGCAGGACACGGGCATGGCTCGCAACCAGGTGGCCGAGGTGGTCAACGCCCTGGTCGGTGCCGGCATGGATCTGAGCAAGGCCCTGGAGTACGCGCCGAAGGCGGCTAAGTTCGTCGTCGGCCAGGGGGCGGACGGCACCGAAACCGCGAAGATGATCAACGCCCTGGGGCAGAACGCCAAGATCACCGACCCGGCGATGATGCAGAAGGCGCTGGAGGCGATCGCCTTTCAGGGCCAGGCAGGCAGTTTCGAATCGGCAGACATGGCCCGCTGGTTTCCTGAATTGCTGGCCAACATGGGCAACCTGAAGATCTACGGCATGGACGCGGTGACCCAGCTGGGGTCGATGCTGCAGGTGCAAATGAAGACCGCCGGCGGCGCCGATGAGGCGGCCAACAACCTGAAGAACTGGATGGGCAAGATCGGTTCGGGCGACACGGTGGAGGCGTACAAGAAGGCCGGCATCGACTACCAGGCGTCGATGACCACCGGCCTGCAGAACGGCATGTCGACGCTGGAGTCGAGTTTTGCCCTCGCTCAGAAGTACATCGCCGCGACCGACCCGAAGAAGGCCAAGGCGATGGCCGAGGCCACGGCCAAAATCAGCCAGGAGACCGATCCGGAAAAGGCCAAAGGCATGATCATTGCGCTCGAGGAGGCCCTGCGCACCGGTGACCTGTTTGCCGATATGCAGGTCAAGGCGGCCTTGACCGCGTACATGCAGAACAAGGATCTGTACAACCAGCTGAAAAAGGACTCGGCGGACGCCACCGGCATCCTCGACAAGAACCTGGCCGAGCGCCGGCAGACGTCCTCGCAAAAATGGGCCGAGATGGCCCAGAGCATGGACGACGGCATGCGCAGCATCGGTGACGCAATACGACCGGTCACCGATGCTGTGGCCGACGGCATCACCAGCGTCGCCCGACGTCTCACAGCGCTCTCCGACGAAACCCCACAGCTGGTCACCGGCATTGGTACGGCCGTGGCCGGACTGATGGCCCTGAAGACAGCCGTCAGTGCCTTCAAGATGGGCAAGGGCCTGATGAACCTTGGGCGCGGCACCCTGCTGGGCAACCCGAACATTCCGCAGAAGGTGATCGTCACCAATTTGCCAGCCGGTGCCGGCGGACTGGATGGCGGGATGGACAGCGCAGGTAAGTCGGAGCGTTCGGGCAAGGCTGGTGCACGCGGCGGGCGCGGGGCCAAAGTCCTCAGCGGCATGAAAGGCCCGGCCGTGCTTGCGGTGGCCGATGCCGGTTACAAGGCGTGGGACACCTACCAAAACGCGGAGACTCAGGACGAAAAGGCCGAGGGCTACGGACAAGCCGCCGGTGGATTGGCCGGCACGTTGGCCGGTGCAGCCGCCGGTGCCGCCATCGGCACGGCGGTACCGATCATTGGCAACATCGTAGGCGGACTGATCGGCGGTTATCTCGGTTATATGGGCGGTGATGCCCTCGGCGGTTCCCTGGGCAAATCACTATTTGGCACCGAAGAATCGCAGAAAACCTTGCCGGCTGCCGGGCCGCTGATGATGGCCAACGCCGGGCAGAACCTGCCGCCGGTGATGGGCAACATTGCCCGCTCGTTTGCGCCGGCGGCTGCCAGTGGCCCACGCAGTCCCGGTGCGCCGGTGGCATCGAAATCCTCGGCCGGGCAGAGCCTGTTGCCGGAGCGGGATGCCGACGGCGCTTCATTGGGCGACGTGACGCGATCCCTGACCGCTCCGGCGGCACCCAGCGTGTCGGCGCTGTTGGCCCCGGTGCCGGTTGCGGCGAAGAGTGAACCGCCGAAGATCGAACAGCGGGTCGAGATCCAGGCCCCGCTGAGCATCACAGTGCAAGGCGACGTGAAAGATCCGGCGCAATTGGCGCGCGAGCTGCGGCCATTCATTGAACAACAAATGCGCGATGCCACGCAGCAGCTGCAGAACCGCAAGCTGTACGACGAGCCGCATGTCTAACGAGGAGGGCCTATGGCCTACATGGAGCAGCTGCAGGCGGGCCTGAAAAATCTGGCGGCGGCGGGGGAGACCGGGCGCCGCAGCCTGGACGGCATGATTGGGCCGGTCAACGGCGCGATCAGTGAAATCAGCGGCGCGGCTTCGGAGCTGGAAGGCTTGCCAATCGTGGGTCCGGCGGTCAGTCAGAAACTGCAACGGGTCATGCGCGGCGTGAATGCCGCCCAGGCCAAAGTGGGGCAGGTGGTGGCCACGTACAACAAGGCCACGCGGGCCGTGTCGCAGATCGATGAGCGCATGGGGCAGCTGAAAGAGCAGGCCGCCCGGGCGTCCACCGCGATCAACAAGATTGCCGGCAAGGTCAGCCCCTCGCTGGCCAACATCGTGCCCACGGGCTCGCTGGCCGGCGATGCCACCCCGTTGCCGGAGGCGGTCACGCCGTTTCCGCACCTGCTGATCATCCAGCCGCAGGACCCGAAGGCACAGCCGTACTACTTCAACCTGGACACCGCCGCCTTCGACGAACTGCGGCGTTCGACGGAGTTTCGTTGGGCGTCCCAGGAGCGCCTGAGCCGGCGACCGGCACAGCAAGCGGTCGGCATGGGCGAAGAGAAGATCACCCTCAAGGGCGCGATCTTTCCGGGCTTCAAGGGCGGGCTCAAACAACTGGACACCTTGCGCAGCCTCGGTGCGCAGTTGAAACCCCTGACTCTGACCACCGGTTATGGCGACGTGCTGGGCACCTGGTGCCTGAAGAACGTCGAAGAAGAACAGAGCGCACTGCTGCAGGGCGGAATCCCGCGCAAGCAGGCGTTCACCTTGGAGTTTGCGCGCTATGGCGACGACCTGCAGAACATCTAACGGGGATCTGCTCGATACCCTGTGCTACCACGCCTACGGCCACCTCGGCGGCACCATCGAGGCGGTACTGGATGCCAATCAGGGGCTGGCCGATGAACCGCAGCCGTACCGTGCTGGCATCGTCATCGTGCTGCCGGATCTGCCGGCTCCCACCGATGAGGTGGTGATGTTGTGGGGCTGATGTTCACGTCCACGCATCGCCCTAATGACATTGATTCTTTACGGGTTGCCGGGGAAAGTCGTTCTTGATCGTCAAGCAACCACCGGCCCGCGACTCTTGTACCGACCATAAAGCCTGACATGCTTTCCAGGGCATGTGTGCCGCCCTAGAAGTAGTTGCGAGCGTTTTCAGATTGTGTTTTAAGAGATGGCCGCGAGCCGAAGGATTCGTGGTGTGCTCCTGGACGGTGCGCTGGTCGAGTGAGGCGCAATGTCTCCAGGTCTTTTTGCAAAAAACTAAAAGGATTTTCGATATGACGTCTCTTCAAGACATAAAACCTGAGCAGGTCGATGCCCTTAACCAGCAATCACAGGCTGCCTTTGATGCACAAATCAAACGCCTGCGAGAGCTTTCCAATGCGAAGCCGGCGCTAGAAGAGGTCCTCCATCAGAACGTGGACCCGCAATCATTGTGTGGATGCGGGGAGCCGCAGAACATTTGTGGCTACTTCAACTTCGAGGGTTCCGGTGACCTTGGTATTCCTCATCCCGAAACCATCCAGATCAGTGCGTCACCCGCCAAGATCGGACCAAATGCTCCCCAGCAAGGACCCGCAGTGCGGTTCATCGGCCAGGCGACAGGTACAGGGACCGATATCAACCTTTCCGGTTTCTACCTGCAAGGCAAGGTGCCTGATGCTGAGAACCTCATCGGCATCTCGTTGTTGCTGCAATTGTCGATTAGTCCAGGTTCGCTCACCCTGCAGCTTTATGAAGGGCAGCGCCTGCTGGCCGTACTGGTCCATCCATCGCAATATGGCGGGAGGGTTGGCGGGGAGTTCTCCGGCAGTGGGATCGGCTATTTCCAGCTGGCGTGATCTACGTGATGTAGTCGACCAGGAGTAATCAGCCCGACGCCGGGTAAGAAAGCCCTAGCCTCCAACGCTAGGGCTTTTTTTTGGTTCTTTCCCGATAGTCCGTGAAGAACCTTTTTTTTGCCCGCCCTGTGTGGGCTTTCTTTTGGACAAAACAAATGACCCCAGCCTTTCGCGTCGTCGCCGACGGCGCTGACATTACGGCGCTGATCAATGATCGGCTGCTGCAACTTAAAACCACTGACAAGACGGGCATGGAGTCCGACGAGTTCGAGCTGCGCATCGATGACCGTGACGGCGCCGTGGCCCTGCCGCCGCGCGGGGCTGGTATCGAGATCTACTTGGGTTACGCCGGAACCTCCTTGACCCGCATCGGGCGCTACGTTGTCGATGATGTGGATTTTTCCGGGCCGCCAGACACCCTGGTGATCACCGGCAAGGCCAGTGACATGCGTGGCAGTGGCAAGACCACGCGTAGCGGCAGTTGGGAAGACGTGCCCTTGTCACGGATTGTCGCCGATGTGGCCGCGCGTAATGGTTGGCAGCCGGTGTGCCCGGTACAGACTAAGGTGCTCCGGGCCGATCAGCTCAACGAGTCGGATTTCAACTTCATGACTCGCCTGGCCAAGCAGTACGACTGCACGGCCAAGGTGGCCGACGGCAAATTGCTGGTGATGCCTCGGCAGGCAGGGCAGAGCGCCTCGGGCAAGGCCTTTGGCGTGGTCGTGCTTCATCGTCGTGACGTCAGCCGCTTTCGGTTCCGACTGGGTGATCGCAACAGCCACAAGGCGGTTTCGACCAAGCACCAAGACAAGAAAAACGGAAAGCTCGCCGTCGTCACTCTGGACAATGACGACTCGCCCGACGGACTGCCGCCGGTGCACACCGACCGTCACATCTACCCCAACAAGTCGGCGGCCGAACAAGCCGCCAAGGCTCGACTGGCGGCCTTCAACCGGTCGACGGCGGAGGTTCGTCTGGAAATGCCCGGGCGCACCGATCTGTTTGCCGAGCGAACGATCGATGCCCAAGGCTTCAAGGTCGGTTTCGATGGCGAGTACCTGGTGGACGCGGTGGAACAGGTTTACACCCAGTCTGGCTGGAGCACGACCGTTGAGTGCAACGGTGGCAAGCAAGGCAAGGCGAAAGCCAAAGGCAAAAAGAAAAAGTCGGCGAAGGATCTGAAAGTCGTTCAGCTCAAGCAGTAGCGCCGCATCCCCCAACCTCATGGAGACCCGCTATGTCACTGACAGAGCCACAGCTACAACGCATCATGCCCAACGCCCGCCGCCAAGCGGGCGTTTTTGTATCCGCTCTAAGCACCGCCATGGTCCATCGGCAGATCAACACGCCGAAGCGCCAGGCGGCTTTCCTGGCTCAAGTCGGGCATGAGTCCGGCCAGCTGCAGTACGTCCGCGAACTGGGCGGCGACCAGTACCTGAGCAAGTACGACACTGGCACCCTCGCGGCGAAGCTGGGCAATACCCCAGAAGTGGACGGTGACGGTCAGCGCTATCGCGGTCGCGGCCTGATCCAGATTACCGGCCGCAACAACTACCTACGCTGCAGCCTGGCGCTGTTCGGCGATGAACGCTTGCTGCGCACCCCTGAGCTGCTCGAGCTGCCGCAATGGGCTGCCGAGTCGGCCGCGTGGTTCTGGTGGGTGCGCGAGCTGAATGCCCTGGCAGATCGAGATGAGTTCGAGGCGATTACCCGCAAGATCAATGGCGGCCTCAACGGCCTGGCAGATCGGCTGCAGTTATGGGAGCGGGCGAGGGCGATGCTATGCGTCTCTTCGACTTGATCCCTGCGCCGTATCGGCTGCTGGCCAAGGGCGTGCTGCTGGTCACTCTGGCTAGCGGTTCCGCTGCAATTACCTGGCAAGTGCAGGACTGGCGCTACGGCCGACAGCTGGAGCAACAGGCCCGGCTGCACACCGAGACCCTCAATCAACTGACCCTGGCCTCGGCCGCGCAGCAACGCGCCGAGCAGGACAAACGTCTGGCCCTCGAGCAGCAGCTCTCCGCCAGTGAACAAACCTATTACCGAGTCCTGAGCGATGCCCAACGTGATCAAGGTCGCCTGCGTGACCGCCTTGCCACTGCTGATCTGCGCCTGTCAGTCCTACTCGATGCCACCGGCATCGACTCAGTGTCAGCTACCACCGCCACCGGCAGCGTGGTTCATGGCGCCACAAGAGCCCAACTTGAGCCAGCGCATGCTCAACGAATTATCGGCATCACCGATGCCGGCGACCAAGGATTGATCGCGTTGGCGGCCTGTCAGGCCTATGCCGAAGAAGTCTCAACACTGAAGTGAAAAAGAGCGACCGGAGTGGATGCGTCAACATCCAACCCGGTCGCCGTCCCTGCAGATGGTCCCTGCAAGTCCAGCCAAGGCTCTTGCCCCGTGCACAAAGCGCGGCGAGCCTAGCACCTGTTTATCCATACAGTAAAGGTCTTGCTCTTAATGTCTACACCCATCATCCCTTGGATGGGCGGCAAACGCCGCCTGGCCGACCGCCTCATTCCGCTTTTTCCGCCACACGAATGCTATGTAGAAGTCTTTGCCGGCGGTGCCGCGCTGTACTTCATGAAGCCTCAGCCATCACCGGTCGAAGTCCTCAACGACATCAACGGCGACCTGGTCACGCTTTACCGCGTCGTGCAGAACCACCTCGAAGAATTCGTGCGCCAGTTCAAATGGGCGCTCAGCTCGCGGCAGGTGTTCGAGTGGCAGAAGATGACCCGCCCCGAAACCCTCACCGATATTCAGCGCGCCGCCCGATTTTTCTACCTGCAGCACCATGCCTTCGCCGGCAAGGTCACCGGGCAGACGTTCGGTACCGCCACCACCGGCCCGGCCATCAACCTGCTGCGGATCGAGGAAAACCTCTCGGCCGCCTGGCAGCGCCTGTCCGGCACCTATGTTGAAAACCTCCCCTGGCTTGAATGCGCCGAACGCTATGACCGTGCCCATACCTTCCACTACATGGATCCACCGTACTGGCAGACCGCCGGGTATGGCGTGGACTTTCCGTTCGAGAACTATGAGCGGATGGCCGACTTCATGCGCCGCTGTAAAGGCAAGGTGATGGTCAGCATCAACGACCATCCTGACATCCGCCAGGTGTTCCAGGGGTTCCACTTCGAGACGCTGGACATTCGTTACTGCAACAGCAATCAGCGGCAGGGGAAGGCCGAGCTGAGCGGTGAGTTGGTGATCATGAACTGGGAGCCAGCGGCGCTGGGAGGGCTATTTGATGGTGTTGGCTAACAATCAGATCTGATTTGGTTTGGAGCGGAGCGTTGCTGGGTGCGTCGGCTAGTGGCGCGGGGTCTTTATCGCGGGTTGCTGTGAATCGCTCAGCAATAGCCGTTGCGCACATCTGCGATAAACTGCAGCGCATCAGCCTTGCGTTCCGCAGAGCAATCAGCTCGCTTCACCAATGATTCATAGTCATCATTAACCAAGGTGTGCAGTACGCTCACGCACAACAGAATTTCATCATCGTAGCTGTCCTGCAGCGCCTGATACTGCGCCTCCAGTTCGTCAATACGCGCCTGCAGCTGCTGGTAGGTTTGTTCTGTCTGGTTCATGGATAGGGCCTCTCGTCAGCAGGAATTCAGACAAATGGGTCACTCATAGGGTTGATCACGCTGCTTTGCTGATTGCGGATGGGCCACCTTCATCCACCCATTCAAACCAGTTGTCGATCGCGATGATCGCCCGGTGCGGCCATATCGCTCTGAAGAATGGATTATGGGCAATTCTGTCTACCCGGGCCTTGATCGACGCGGCACGATCCATTGCCCAGTTCGGCCGCCATCCCCAGCGCACCATGTCGGCCCGCAGAAACTGACCTTCCTGGTGGAAGAGGGCGAGCTGAGCGGGTGGCGCGGCGTTGTAGAGCTGGAAAGGCTGCTCACCTGCATAGTTGATCAATGCGTTTGGAATGCTGAGCGCCGCGACAAAGTCATGAATGCCACGATACTGAGAAAGACGTCCGCACATAATTGGAGGCCTCCGGTTGTTTTTTCAGCGTAGATCAGAACCAGGCGTCTTGATGACGAAACCTTGTCCGGAACAGGCGGGGCAATCTTCTCTTCGGTCAAAGCGGTCGAGACAAGTCGGGCAGGTACAGAACCTGGCCAAATCAATAAACGGCCGCATCTTTTCGTAAGCGTTCATGTCGCGACCTTCCCCCGCGACCTGCGCCACGTCGACCAGGGCACGATAAATATCGGGGTCTTCAATTGGCTTGTGGATGACCCCGAGAATCATCCGACCCGTCTCGATGAGATCGAACTGTCGACCATCGGGCTGGGTCAGCGTAAGGCCTTCGATGCGTGCGCAGGGTAGGGCTTCATTCATCCCACTCCTACACGAACTCCCACATAACGTCCGTTATACCTAGCGCTGCCACTCGCGGACGCAACTGCTTTGCCTCAGATGCATTGAACTCAATGTTAATGCCTTTCCGGATTTCAAAGCGCTTTAGAATCTGGAACAACACAGTGAACTCATCTGCTCTCGCCTTAAAGGGAGTGGCTATATACATCCGTACCGGATTGCCGCGCTTCTTGAAGATGATTTTTAACATCCCGTTCTCGTTCATCCTTGTGCCCCCGTTGACTCACTGTCTGATATCACCAATGGCTTGCAGCATGGCATTCATGCGCCAGGCCCTCCGAACAAGGGCCCGTTCTTCTATACGAATTCCCAGGTGACCTCGGTTATGCCTAACGCTGCCACCTGCGGGCGCAGCTGCTCTGCCCCGATTGCAGTCAAGTCAATGTCAACGTCCTTCCGGCTTTCATACTGTCTAAGAATATTGAATAGCGCAGCGTACTCATCTGCTCTCGCATGCAACGGAGCAGCGATAAACAACTCCAGCGGATAACCGAGCTTCTTGTAGCTAATTTTTAGCATACCGTTCTCGCTCATCGCGATGTTCCTTTGGCTCGCTGTCTGACATAGAAAACCATAGCAGCTCCATCCAATTATTCCCCCGCTGAAAAAATAAACACGACGAAAAGTACGTGTCTCCCTCCCGCCTACGGATCTTGCTTCCGTTTTTTGTGCAAAGGATCGTGGTGGTGTAATCGGGGGGCGGATCCAGGCCTGCCGAGAACTCTGTTGGATAAGTGGAATTCCACAGTGTGCAAGGCTTTGCAAAGAAATGAAGAAGGGTTACAGAACGCTCAAAGGCGCGGGGGCTGCGGACATTCTGGAAGCCCCGGTCTATAAGGCCAACGACTTGGAAAATCGGAGGTTCGGCGACTTTTCGAATTCTGAGAAGCTCTAGCCAGACGCATATTTGGCTGGTAATTCAATTTCCACCGAAGCTGCAAAAGGCTGGGGTGGTAGTCCTTTCAGGCCACTGGTGTCATTTCACATCCTGTCACAGGAAGGTGCCTCCCATATACGGAGCCACGATCCACCAAACAACCGCAATCCATACCACGCCCAGCGCCAATAGCATGACAATGAAGTATTTTTCAGCCATGGCAGCGCCCACAATCGGAAGCGGGGTTAATAAGTATAGATCCACCGTTTATGAATCGGAGTTCCCGGTTGAAGCAAGGTAGCTACCGCGGCCACCAGCTCATCCAAAGACCAAGGCTTACGCAGATAGATCGCGGAAGGGGGTACTGTATGGGCCTCCTCGTCATAGCCAGATGTCAGAATCGCGGCAATAGAAGGCCATTGGCTTTTCACCTTTTCAATGAATTCAGTACCTTGCAATTGTCCAGGTAACCCTTGATCTGCAATCACGAGCGGGCATTCTCCCTGCATCTCTGATAGGTGAGTGAATGCATCATCGGCGCTTTCGAAACCCAAGAGGGGAAGGCCGATATCAGACAAAATTTCCATCATCAACGCACGCATTGTTGGGTCGCCTTCCACAACGATGACTATGCCTGAGACAGGCAGCAGTCGTTTCCAATATCGATTCACTCGTCGGCTCCTCAGAGGCCCAGTCCGATGCAACAAGAGTGGAACCCTCAGTGTAGGCACCTTTTTTGGCGCTACTGGGGAATTCCGGGAGAGCGTCAAAAGTGCCTATCCCTCGCTGACATCGTCAAACAGGGGGGCGAATGCCCTGCCGCCCGCGTAGGACGTGTCATCGATACGTGGCAACCGGGAGAGCAGGTAGACGATCGAGCCTGCACAGTAAAATTGCCGCGCACCAAGGTCTAGGTAACAGATTTGATTGACGAATCCGGTTGCGGCGAGACATTCACTGATTCACCAACTCCGTGGAGTCCTAATTTGATTAGTGATTTATCGGGAAAAGACTGCTCAAAAACTTTTGTCACACCACTGAAGGCATCGGTAGCAATTATCTTTAATCGAAGGTTTTGTTTTCCAGTTGCTAATAGTTCGTCCAGGTTGAGGTGGGTTGAAACTATTTCTGTGTATCCAGACTTTTTGTCATGCTTGTTGTACCTATTCAAGCTTAAGTTGTCGCCATTATGTATGTCTATTCCGTTTAGGGGTATGGAATACTTCCCGTTCTTGCTCTCGTTGTTTTCAATTAAAACAAGCTCGGCTCTCATGTTGATTGCGGCTCGTAGCGAGGAGCAGTTTATAATTTTGAAGTCGTAGCGCGTCACGCCTTGATGGACTGATTTTGCTATGTATTTCGATATTATTAATTTCGGTTCAATTCGGCTTAGGCATAAAATTATAATGATAAAAAAAATGCAGCCGCCCACCATGCCAGCCAATAAAGATATTCCGATATGGAATGCGAAGTTAGACATGAGTTAATCAATGTCCCGTTTTTTTAGACGAGCCAAGCCTTGTTTGATATAGCCGGCGTTCTCTCTCATCGTCTCTAGGGCTCCACGGATATTTCCACCCACTACCGGTGCACCTTGCTCCTCAACCAGTAGAGTCAATTCCATAATGGCCGCCTCTAGGGCCTCCTGGTTTTCGTATAGCCTTTCAAGCAAATCCGACAGTGAATAATCGCTTGGCATGGTGTCGATTCCTTTCGAGAAAACCCAAGCATAGTACTGGCAGTGTCCCTGTGCGGTAGTAATTGCAGCTTGCTTAGAAATTGCTACGGCGCGAAGAAGTCGCATCGGATTAGCGGCGATGGAGAGATCCAATAAGCCGCAATAGGGTCGACGTTTGGCTGTGAGCATTGCATTTGAGGATGTGATCGCGGGTTTTCATCCCGGCTTTTTCGGCTGGTCACCGATAGGCGACGGTGGCCGAGAAATTCCCGGCCGGTCTTTTCAATGTTCAGGTCAGGTTTTAACGCGCATGCACGTAGGTACCGGGAGCGGCTTCCATCGGTGGGTGATTCTGATTTCCCAGCCCCAGCTGAATTTCGCGTTGCGCACCAGAACGCGCCTGAATCCAGCCCAGCCAACCTGGCCACCAGCTGCCATCGTGCTTCTGCGTATCGGAATACCAGGCACGCGGGTCGGATGGCAGTTTGTCGTTCTCCAGATAGCTAGCTTTGAGATTACCTGGCGGATTGAGGATGCTCTGGATATGCCCGCTGTTGGATAGCAGGAAGCGCCGTTCGCCACCGAGCAGCAGGGTCGAGCGGTATACCGCGTCCCAAGGTGTGATGTGGTCGTTGATACCGGCAATGCTGAAACTGTCGACGGTGACTTTCTGCAGGTCAATCGGCATGCCGCAGACCTCCAAGCCGTCAGGATGTATGAGCGGATTGAGTTTGACGAAGTCCAGCAGATCACCATGTAGGGCGGCCGGTAGGCGAGTGCTGTCGTTGTTCCAGTAAAGGATGTCGAAGGCAGGGGGTTGCTTGCCGAGTAGGTAGTTATTGATCCAATAGTTCCAGATCAGGTCATTCGGGCGCATCCAGGCGAAGACCTTGGCCAAGTCGCGGCCATCCAGCACGCCTTGCTGATCGGAGCGGCGCTTGGCGGCTTCCAGGGTTTGCTCATTGACAAATAACATGGCTGAGCTGTCAATCTGACTGTCTAGCAGGCTGACCAGATAGGTTGCGCTTGCGACTTTGTGCAGCTGTCGTTTGGCTTGCAGGTAGCCTTGCAGGGCGGCAATGCTTAGGCCGCCCGCGCAGGCGCCCATCAGATGGGCCTTTTTGCTGCCGCTGATGGCGCGGGTAACATCGAGGGCTTCTTCGATGGCTTCTACATAACGCGATAGACCCCACTCGCGATGGCGAGCGTCGGGGTTGCGCCAGCTGACAATGAACACCTGTAAGCCGTTCTTCAGTGCGTACTGAACGAAGCTCTTCTCCACGCTGAGGTCAAAGATGTAGTACTTGTTGATCTGCGGCGGCACGATCAGCAGTGGACGGGCGTATTGTTTTTCGCTCATCGGCCGGTACTGGATTAGCTCTAGCAGCTCGTTGCGGAACACCACGGCGCCAGGGGTGATCGCGATATTCTGGCCGACTTCAAAGGCCTGCTTGCTGACTTGGCTGGGCATGCCGCCATTGTGCCGCAGGTCGTCGAGCAGATGACCAATCCCTTTGACCAGGCTGGCGCCGCCGGTGTTAAACAGCTCTTTGACCGCCAGCGGATTGAGTGGGCTGTTGGACGGCGACAGCGCATCGCCAAGTTGAGCCAATATAAAGCGTGCGCGGGCTTGGTCGTCGGCTGCCAGATTGCTCTCGTCAATCCAAGCGTTCAGTTGCTTTTTCCAGGCCAGATAGGCTTGCAGTCTGCGGCGGTAGAAGGGGTTGAAGCGCCAGGATGGGTCCTGGAAGCGCGCATCCTGGATGGGGGAGGGATGCGATGTATTACCGAGCAGCACGCGGCCCAGTAGGCCACCAAGAGCTAGAGTATGGCGGGCGCTGTGGATAGGCTGCTTGATTCCTTGCAGCGCCAGAGTGCGCAATGTAGGGAGCAGACTTCGACCATGTAGACCGAGTATTGCGCTTCGCTCTGCTTTAACAAGGGACGCGGATCCGGGCAAGCCGCTCGTCGCTGTTGTTTTTTTTCGCATGGACCGAACTCCATCGTCGTATCGTTATCGAGCCAAACAGAAAGGATTTGTACCAACATGCGCCAAACTGCCGCGCGAAGATTCAATCCAGAGCCACGTCCTAGCGAGGCAAGTGGTTATGCGCCGCACTGTGACTGAAGATACGATCACTGGTTGTGCAGCGGTGCGGGCTGCCCAACAGTGGCGGGCTCTTCGGTTTGACAAGGCTGGAGGCCGGCTGCAAAAAGCCCAGCAAGGCCTGCTGGGTGTCATGCCAGGCCGTCGGGTGTTCCATATCGAGGAAGTGCCCGGCGTTCTTGATGGTCTGAAACTGCGCCTGACGGCTATGAGCCGCGAACAGACGGGCGTCTTCCACCGAGGTGTACTCGTCCCGTTCGCCGTTGATAAACAGCAGCGGAACTTCGATGGCATCGGCACAGGAGACGTAGCAATAAGTGTCCTGAGTCAGCACTTCGTTGACGTGAAAATGCATCTGGCGGTATTCGTGTTCGTCAAGGCTGCTGACATGGCGTTCGTTGAAACGCTTGAACAGCGACGGCAGGTGCTTGCCGATCGTGCTGTTGATCAAGCGCCCCACATTGCGCCGATCACAGGCCTGGAGGAAGTGCCGGCCACTCTCCAGATAGTCGCGCATCGGCGTATTGATTCGCGCCGCGAATGAACTGATCACCGCTTTTTCGATTCGTCGTGGGTGCTGGGCCAGCGCCAGCAAAGTCGCCGCCCCGCCCCAGGAAAAGGACAGCACATGTTGCGCGCGAAAGTGCTCGATCAACCCCAGCAGGATTGCGGCTTCGTCTTCCTTGCGGATCGGCTGGTCATGTTGGTTGTGTTGTTTCGATTGACCGGCGTAGGGCTGATCGTAGAGGACTACGTTGAAGCGTGGCCGCAGGTAGCGCACCGTTTGGGCAAAGGATGCAGTCGTTGCCAGCGAGCCGTTGACCAGAATGATGGTCTTGTCGGCGGCGGCGTTGAGATAATGCTCGGTATAAACCTTGTACTTCTTACCGATCTCGACGATCGCAGTTTTCAGCGTCATGTCATTCTCTTCCTTGAGCAAATTGGACTACGTGCAGAGGGTTGAGCGACTGCCCGTAGACCATATTGCGAATAGCAGACCAATTGGTCGCTGACTGACCAGAGGTTCAGAGTTAAGCAGGTGATCTTCCACATGCAAGCGCGCAAACAAACTATTCCGACGGGCTGTGAGCTATGCCCGTGAAGATGGACTGCCCGAAGGCTCGGTGATCGCCAAGACGTTACAACCGCCGATAGGCAGTAATTGCAGCTTGCTTAGAAATTGCTACAAAAGTGAAAAAGTCGCAGCGGATTAGCCGGTTGGCTGGGATGTTGGAGGGCTGCTGAACCAATCTTTGCCGGTGGCCATCGCAAGCCGGTCAGCTCTGCTAACTGGGAATGTTTTAGAGCAAAATTAGGGCAGATTCAGGACCGCCATAGACCGCAATACGCCAAAGGCAGAATGCAAAAATACCGTGTTTGACGGTCTATAACGGTCCTCGGGAAAGCTTGAAGGGGTTCGAATCCCTATCTACGCTTTACTCGAAAATCACGCCAATGATCGGTTGAATCCACAACCCATAGCGGTCATCACCTCAGCCCTTTGGTTTTGGAGCAACATCGAGGGGAGCTTCTGGTCGGTTGCAGCTCCTCAAGAAGGGCTGCAGCGGCATCGGGCGGTATCTATGTCTATTTCCGCCGCACCCAACTTTCATTTTTTACTGTTCGCGATGAAATACGCGGCACTGTCGCGCAGAACAATCATGAACCATCGCCAACTAATAGCTTGTTAGAATTTAAGACTTGCTATAAGTGACAGTTGGTTTGACGAGTAGTCGCTTTCATTCCACTTATAGTCATATTGCCCCTTGACCGTCCACGAGCCGGTATCGCAATTGCAGGATAGGAAGGTAATGCCTGCGCCGACGTTGTATAAATCCCGATCCTGCTCTATGCCTTCCACGTTAAACTCCGAGCCGCCACCGAGGAAAACTGCAGTCTGCTCAGTGGTGGTATCGCTGAAATCATGCATCCACTTGACATGAACTTCAGGGGAATAGGTACTGGAGCCGGATCGAACAACGCGCTCGAGCTTAACCCCCACGCCTGATTGAGTCAGGTTGTAATCCTGATCATCCACTCGGTGACCCAAGTCCCCGGCATCCTTTTCTTTATAATCGTCAATTTTGATAAGCGACGTCTGCAATGAAGCGAAAGGGGTAAGGGTGACCTCTTGGTCAAAATAGAAATGCTTCCCGGTCGAGACCATAGCAGTGTATTGCTGCCCATCGTAATCAGATTTAGCAACGCGATTTACGCCTGGAAAGGTGATCTGGCGTTCCCCTTCATAACGATCGATACCGGCAGTCAAAGCCCCCTGCACATACCAAGGGCCCGGCGTGTAATTGACATAGCTGGTCACCTGGTAAGAATCGATTGTGGTCTCACCAGAGGAGTTGTTTCCGTCAATTGTGCTATTCGCATAACCAGCGCTGAGACCAACTCGAGTGTTCTCGCTCACCGGCCGGTCATAGGCCAATACCAACCCGTAGGTTTTAGTGTCATAGCCGTAACTGTTATCAACATCGCCCTGGCTGCCTGCATTACCAAAGGTCTTAACCCACCAATTGCTCGGCTGCTCGTAGCCTTTACATTTACGCGCGTCTTGTTGGAGTTTCTCGGCTCCGCAGCTGGTGTCGCAACACATGTTCTGGATCTCCTCCACACGTGCTTGCAACATGTCCTCCATCAGGCGCGTTGCCTGTCCTGCAACCCAGGGTGCAGCCAGGTTAGTGGTGCTCGAGGCCAACTGAGCCAAGGCATCGGTGACGGCCGCTGCATTGGGTAGAGCCAGCACAGCGCCCTGAATGGCTTGCAAATCGGAACCCACTGGAGCAGCTGAACCCAGTAGTGCCCCCGCAACCACATCGGCAACAGGTACGCCCAAGGAGACCGATTCAACGGTGATGAGAACATCGCCAGTAGTGGTCGGCACACTGGAGAAGGTGTAAAGCGGGTTGGTATTGAGGACGGTTACGGTAGCCCCGTTGGTGCCCGCCAGGCCACCGACAATCGTAAAGGTCGTTCCGGCAGTCAGCACGCCCGTTACAGTTGGAATCACCGTAATGCCGGCCGCATTGATATTCGAAGCACCGGAGGGCTGGATATTACCGTATACGGTATTACCGGCTAGGGAGGTTGCAATCGTGCCATTGGCGTTAGTAGTCAACGCCCCAGTGATAGCCAGGGTATTCGCGCCGAGACTGAATCCTTGAGCTTGTACGGCCCCGGTAATGGACGCATTACCACCCAACACATTGATTTGCTTCAGTCCGCTTGCACCGCCAATAGCCCCCGTTATATGGCTGCCGCTATTCAGGGTCAAAGTGCCGGTATTTGCAGTATTGGTCGTGACGGCTCCCGTCAGCAGTTGACCTGCCCCGAGATTGAGAAAACCATCGCCAACGAATACAGGTGCCGATATGACGTCACCATTGAAGTTTATAGTTCCTTCCCCGCTAATCTGGGTCGTGGTAGCGAATACATCGCCATTAAAGTTAACCGTATTGCCGGTAGCACCGGCACTGATATTGAGAAAAAGAACGCCTGGCTGGCCGGTATCCCCGGTTACGGTCGAGTCACCAAGAAATAAAAGATTGCCAGTATTATTGGAGGCAGTGGTGAAAGCACCGCCGAGGTCATTATTGGTATTTATATTCTGGCCATCGGTAATGGTCAGCGTGGCACCACCCGTGGTGTCGACACCATTTAACTCACCCTCAGCCCCGACTACGCCTGGAAGCGCAACGGCCTCGCGAGCCAAACTGATCGGCGCCCAAGCCACGATGGCGGTCGCTACTGCTACAGAAATTAAGTTGACGTTCATGCCGATCCTTTTGCATTAAATGTCGTAACTGACACTGAAACTTAGGCTTATTTAATATAATTCGCAATAAAATAAATAATTAATATTAATCGCAGTAGGAGGCGAAAATATTGATTTTTAATTATAAGAGGCTAGGTCGTCAAAGATGCGGTCAACGATGAGACGGGTTTGCCGTCCTCAACGCTTCTAGCCAAAACCGAATGGCATCCAAAGCTTGTGACAAACGTTCGGACGCTTTTATGAGACCCAGGAATCTATTTTGTTAGCCGTGACCGTCATGGACTAACCAAAAACCTGAAAAAAGTTAAATTAAGTAAGTGACTGATTTATGGAAGATAAAACACATTTAACAGTTAGCAAGGCTCCGGAAACTTTGAGCCAACAGGTTGATTAATATATCAAAGATGAAATCCATTTTTTATCCTCATGGCTCCTTGTCGGTTTTCTTAAGCGTTTTAGCCGATAGCTGCCTTTCAGCCAGCGTTAAGAGCATCAGCTCTAGTTGTAAAAAAGCCCCGCACGGTTACAGCCGGAGCGGGGCTTTTTATGTATTGCGAGGGGAGGGAATCCCGTACCAATTTTTGTACCAATGACTGCGTTTTGGCAGGAAATTCTGAGTTGGCCTGGGTGTTAGATCCCTGATTTCATTGACTCTGACGACTTAATGAACACCCTTGAACATGTCGGTGTAATTCTGTTCCAGGGACATGAAACTACCTGTGGGATTTTACGCAAAGGGCAAGGGTACGGTGACGGACACGGCGCTGCAAGCGTGAAGCGACGGCATCACTCGTCGCGACCTTCCATCATGGTGCGTTTGAGCATCACATAAACCGCTCCGGCGCCGCCGTGTTTCGGTTGGCACGAGGTGAAGCCGAGCACCTGTGAATGCTGACGTAGCCACGTGTTGACGTGACTCTTGATCATCGGCCGCTTGCCGTCCAGGCGCACCGCTTTGCCGTGGGTGACGCGTACGCAGCGGATTTCGAATTTGGTCGCTTCGGCCAGAAAGGCCCATAAGGTTTCACGGGCCTTTTCCACGTTCATGCCATGCAGATCGAGGCTGCCTTCGAACGGAATCTGTCCGATCTTGAGCTTGCGCATCTGGCTTTCCTGGACGCCGTCGCGGGCCCACATCAGCTCATCTTCGGGGCCGACATCAATGACGAACTGATCGGACAGCCCATCAACGGTGGTGGCATCGGTGCGCACGGTGGCGGCTTGGCGCAGCTTGGCGATTTGCGCGCGGTCGGCCTTGGGTTTGCCGGTTTCGGCGCGATCGTGCTTGATCGGCTTGACGCCTTGGATCGCGCTTTTGAACAGGGAAAAATCGTCGTCTTGCATGTCAGCCTCCGCGAAGGGCGGCCAGTTTACCCAAGTCGAAGCGAATGGGGCGCGACAAAACGCGTGGCGTTCGGCTCAGTCGTGTTTTTTCATCAAATGCGGGGACATGTTCAGCTCTTGCGATTGACGCGAGCGACGACGGCAGCGGCGCCACAGCCACACGCCGATGTACAGCACGAACAGGCCAATCGCCAAAATCACTGCCGACCCGACCCGGTTGGTATTCAACTCGCCCAGAGCGGGCGCTTGGCCGAGCAGGCTGGCGGCACCGGCCATCACCAGCAGCACGCCGCACATCGCCAGCAGAGCGGCAATGGCTGCGCCGAAGCGAAAACGCCAGTTGCTTTGGCCTTTGGGCCGCAAGCGGCGTGCATCAAAACCATCGGATAACTTCATTCCGACCTTCCTCAATGGGTATCGGCCCTTCGACCGGGAGTTGACCGGGATGTTCCTGAGGCTAGGGCAATTACAGCAAATGAGAGGCTTTTGCGGATGAGCGGCGGCATGGACCGCTCATCGAAGGTCGATCAGATCAGTTCGCGAGTCAGGGCGAGGGTGGCGAAGTTGTCCGCCATGATCGCCATTTCGGTGTGCTGAACGTGCTCGGCGCTCAGGACGCCACCCTTGTAGGGCAGGTCGCGAGTCGCGCAGGCGTCTTCAACCAATGTGCAACGAAAGCCCAGGTTCTTCGCGGCGCGCACGGTAGTGCTGACGCTGGAATGGCTCATGAAGCCGCAGACGATAAGGTCCAGCGAGCCGAGATTCTGCAGGCGTTCCAGCAGTTCGGTGCCATGAAACGCACTCGGCAGCAATTTGCCGATGATGGTTTCATCGCCCTGTGGCTCCAGGCCCGGGATGAACTCACCGCGTTCGCCTTGCGGGTCGAACAGCCCACCGACGGTGCCGAGGTGGCGCACGTGCACGATCGGCCGACCGGCTGCACGGGCAGCGGCCACCAGTTGCTTGATGTTCGCGACGGCAGCATCCATGCCGCTCAGTGCCAAGGGGCCGCTGAGGTATTCTTTCTGGGCATCGATGATGACAAGGGTCGCATGACCCAGATTGGCCGCTGCATAACCGCGGCCGCTGAGTTGAAACATCGTTTTTGGAACGGACATTCTGGGGCTCCTTCGGGTGGGGCTTTTGCGACATTGTCCTCTGGCTGAGCGCTTCTGTGAATCGCTACCATCGTAGGCACCGCCGTTGTTGGGTCGCAGCCTTGTCAAGATACCCGTTCTGTTCAATAGCTTGCTGAAAAAATAGAAGACTCCTACATCGGATCCGGTGTTTTTCCTGCGTCGTCGCGGCGCCTTTTGGCTGTTAGAATCGTCAGTCGTTTTTTCTGGAGTTTGCCCCGTGATCACTTCCCGACTTCGTACCCTGCGTGACCATATCCGTTGGGCCGTCAGCCGCTTCCATGGGGAGGATCTGTTTTTCGGCCATGGGACCGACAACGCCTGGGACGAAGCCCGTCAACTGGTGTTGGGTGCGCTGCACCTGCCGTGGGAAATTGCTGATAGCTACCTCGACTGCAATCTGGAAGAGGACGAATTGGTCAACTTGCAGCGCTTGCTCAAGCGCCGCATCGAAGAGCGCATTCCAACCGCTTACCTGCTGGGCGAAGCCTGGTTCTGCGGTATGTCGTTCATTGTCGATGAACGTGTGCTGATCCCGCGTTCGCCAATTGGCGAGCTGATCGAAAAGCGTTTCGAACCGTGGCTCGGCGCCGAACCTGCGCGCATTCTCGACCTGTGCACCGGTTCCGGTTGCATCGGCATCGCCTGTGCTTACGAGTTCCAGAACGCCGAAGTGGTACTGGCCGATCTGTCGTTCGAAGCGCTGGAAGTGGCGAACCAGAACATCGAGCGCCACGGTGTCGATGAGCGGGTGTTCACCGTTCAGGGCGATGGTTTTGATGGTTTGCCGGGTCAACGTTTCGACCTGATCGTGTCGAACCCGCCTTACGTCGATGCGGAAGATTTCGCCGACATGCCGGACGAGTATCAACACGAACCGGAGCTGGGCCTGGCCTGTGGCGACGACGGTTTGAACCTGGTGCGCCGCATGCTCGCCGAAGCGGCGGATCATCTGACCGAGAAAGGTTTGTTGATTGTCGAGGTGGGTAACAGCCAGGTTCACGTCGAGGCGCTGTACCCGGAAGTCGACTTCGCCTGGCTGGAGTTCGAGCGCGGTGGGCATGGAGTGTTCATGCTGACAGCGGAGCAGTGCCGCGATCATCAGGCGCTGTTCGCTTCTCGCGTCTGACCTTAGAAAGCCTTCGCGGGCAAGCCACGCTCCCACAGGTTTTGTGTCGTGTCCAAATGATGGGTAGACACAAAAAAACTGTGGGGGACGCGATCATCAGGCGTTCTCGCGTCTGACCTGAGAAAGCCTTCGCGGGCAAGCCTCGCTCCTACAGGTTTTGTGTGTGCCACATTATTTGGGCACGACACAAAACCTGTGGGAGCGTGGCTTGCCCGCGATGGCCGCGCCGCGGTCTCAAGCCTTCAACGGTGCGTAGCAATCCAGATCAACAACCCCGCCTGAAACACCGCAAACGCCACCAGGCACGTAATGGTAAAACGCAGCCCGGCGTCTTCGCGTTTGTACTTGCTGACTTTTTCTTCGTGCTTCTTCAGTTTGACTTCCTGTTCCGCCAGGTTCTGCTCGGCTTGCTGGAGCATCTGCGCGGCTTCGAGGATTTCTACCTGTTGCAACTTTTCGCTGTTCCAGTCTCCGAGCAAATCACCGACCGACACCTCTTTAACGCTGCCCTTCAAATGCTGGGCGTCGGCGTAGACCACGTCAAAACCGTGCACCCGCAGAAAGTGATCGCGGCGCAGGCGAGTGTCCTCGTTCAGCGCATCCTTGTTGTTCAGGTCAGTGCCGTCGACGGTGTAGGCGGGCCATCTCTTCTTCGCCCACGTAATGCCCTGAGCTGCCATATAGCGCCCGATGCCGCGGTTCATCGGCTCGATCTGCAAGCCGCTTTCCGGCTCGAAATGCACGCGTTTGGCGGTATGATCGACCCACACGTCCAGATGGTTCTGTTCTTTGCGCACGCGCTGGCCTGGAAGCTTGATGGCCATGCGCATCAGGCTGTGTTCCTTGCTATTGCGTTCGGCGTAACCGAATTCGACAAAGCGCAACGGCCGTCCACCGGTGTTGCGGTCGGTCTGCAGCGGCGCCAGGCGGAGCATTTTGTGGTGCTCGACGTGGACGTCCGCCCACGGCAGCTCGACCGCTGGCGGTGCGTCTTTTTCAGCGGTGGTGTCGGGTGAAGTCTGGGTATCAGTCATAACGGCGAGATCCTGTCCAAGCTCTGCTTGCCGCCAGTCATAGCGCTGGCGACAAAGGCTTATCGGCCGTTTTTTTCAGGACTGGAGGGCCAGGGGACGTTTAACGGGTGCGAAGTCCATCAATAAACCCGAGGATTCGCGCGCCGAGTTCGGCCGCCAGCGGTAATTGCGGATCTTTATAGGAGGCCAATTGCCGCTTCACGTCGTTGGGCACGATGCGCATCACGTGGTTCATGCCTTCGATCAGCGCCAGTTCGGCGTCTGGTTTGGCCGCCTTGAGCGCTTGGGCATCACCGACTCCGACCTGAATGTCGTTGCTGCCCTGGATGATCAGCGCTGGCATTTTCAGTTTGGCGAAGGCCGCTGCCGGGTCCTGGCGAAACAGCGAAATCAGATACGGCTGCACGCTGGGGCGGAAAATCACCTGCAATTGCGCTGGCACGTTGTCGTCGGAGTGGCCGGCCTTGAGGCTGTCGAGCAGTTCATTGCTGCGCAGCATCAAGGGAGGCGGCAGGCGATTACTCAACTGCTGGCGCAGTACCTGATCGATCGGCCGGGCGCTGCCGGACATGGAAATCACCGCTGCGGCATCGACGTTCGGCGCCGCCAGGCTGGCGATCAACGCACCTTCGCTGTGGCCCAGCAAAATCAGTTTGCCAAAACGCGGATCGGTTTTGAGCTTCTGGCCCCAGGCTTCGGCGTCGGCCACATAGGCCTCCACCGACAGATTACGTTCGTCTGGAGTCGCAGCCAGGCTCGCCGCCACGCCGCGCTTGTCGTAGCGCACGCTGGCGATGTTGTGTTTGGCCAGCACCCAGGCCAGCCGTTTGAGGCTGTCGTTGCGTCCGCCGTCGGGGTTGTTTCCGTCACGATCCGTAGGACCGGAGCCGGAAATGATCAGGACAACCGGCACAGGCGTGTCGGACTTGGGCAGCAACAGCGAGCCGAAAAGCTCGCCGCTGCCCGTATCCAATGTGATGGGACGTTGCAGGACTGTGGCCTGGGCCACATAGGGGAGCAGGCCGGTAAACAAGGTAAGGCTCAAGGCTAGAACTCGCAGCATCATCACGCCATCATCAACAAGGTGCCGGTTGGACTCACAGGCACCCATAAGGTTCGAGGATGAACTAGTCGGGTAGCCTGCGTATACTGGCGCGCATTACGTATTTTAGTTTCGATTTCACGGAGCGTCCCGCATGTCCGGCAATACCTACGGCAAGCTGTTCACTGTCACCACCGCGGGCGAAAGCCATGGTCCGGCGTTGGTCGCCATTGTCGATGGCTGCCCGCCGGGCCTGGAGATTTCCCTTGAGGATCTGCAGCGCGACCTGGATCGCCGCAAGCCCGGCACCAGCCGCCACACCACCCAGCGCCAGGAAGCCGACGAAGTCGAAATCCTCTCCGGCGTGTTCGAAGGCCGCACCACCGGTTGCGCCATCGGCCTGTTGATCCGCAACACCGACCAGAAGTCCAAGGACTATTCGGCGATCAAGGATCTGTTCCGCCCGGCCCACGCCGACTACACCTACCACCACAAATACGGCGAGCGCGATTACCGCGGTGGCGGTCGCAGTTCGGCCCGCGAAACCGCCATGCGCGTGGCGGCAGGGGCGATTGCGAAAAAGTACCTGGCCACCCAAGGCATCGTCATTCGTGGCTACATGAGCCAGCTCGGCCCGATTGAAATCCCGTTCAAGACCTGGGATTCGGTGGAAGAGAACGCCTTCTTCAGCCCCGATCCGGACAAAGTGCCGGAGCTGGAAGCCTATATGGACCAGTTGCGTCGCGACCAGGATTCGGTCGGCGCGAAGATCACCGTGGTCGCCGAAGGCGTGATGCCGGGCCTCGGCGAGCCGATCTTCGACCGCCTCGACGCGGAACTGGCCCATGCGCTGATGAGCATCAACGCGGTCAAAGGCGTGGAAATCGGCGCCGGTTTTGCCAGCATCGCCCAGCGCGGCACCGAACACCGCGATGAAATGACCCCGGAAGGTTTCCTCAGCAACAACGCCGGCGGCATTCTCGGTGGCATCTCGTCCGGTCAGCCGATCGTGGCGCACCTGGCACTCAAGCCAACCTCGAGCATCACCACGCCGGGCCGTTCCATCGACATCCATGGTAATCCGGCGGAGGTCGTCACCAAGGGCCGTCACGACCCGTGCGTCGGCATCCGCGCCACGCCGATCGCCGAAGCAATGATGGCCATCGTATTGATGGATCACTTGCTGCGTCACCGCGGGCAGAACGCCGACGTGCGTGTGAGCACTCCGGTGCTGGGTCAGCTTTAATGGCTGACCTTATGGCCGCCGGGGTCTGACGACGTTGGCGGCGCTCCCGTACTGGCGGCTCTCCAGTTTCTATTTGTTCTATTTCGCCTTGCTCGGTTCGACAGCGCCATTCCTGGCGCTGTACTTCGATCACCTGGGCTTTTCCAGTGCGCGCATTGGCGAACTGGTGGCGATCCCGATGCTGATGCGCTGCGTGGCGCCGAACATCTGGGGCTGGCTCGGTGACTACACCGGGCGACGGCTGGCCATCGTGCGGTTCGGCGCGGTCTGTACGCTGCTGACCTTCTCACTGATTTTCGTCAGCAAAAGCTACGCGTGGCTGGCAATGGTCATGGCCTTGCACGCGTTCTTCTGGCATGCGGTGTTGCCGCAGTTCGAAGTCATCACTCTGGCGCATTTGCAGGGGCAGACATCTCGCTACAGTCAGATTCGCCTGTGGGGTTCCATCGGTTTCATCATCACCGTGGTCGCCCTCGGCCGGTTGTTCGAGTGGCTTAGCCTGGACATCTATCCGGTGGCGCTGGTGCTGATCATGGCCGGGATCGTCGTCAGCAGTTTGTGGGTACCCAACGCGCAACCGGTTCAGAGTGAACGGTTGGCGGGGGAGGGATTCCTCCAGCAATTGCGTAACCCCGGGGTGTTGGCGTTCTACGCTTGCGTGGCCCTGATGCAGATGAGTCACGGGCCGTATTACACCTTTCTGACCCTGCACCTTGAGCGACTGGGTTACACCCGTGGCTTGATTGGTATGCTCTGGGCCTTGGGCGTGGTCGCTGAAGTATTAATGTTCCTGGCCATGAGCAAGATTCTGGCGCGCTTCTCGGTGCGCCGGGTGCTGCTGGCGAGTTTCCTGCTGGCGGCGTTGCGTTGGTTGTTGCTCGGTTCGTTTGCTGAATTCCTCTGGGTATTGCTGTTCGCCCAAGTGCTGCACGCCGCAACTTTCGGCAGCTTTCACGCGGCTGCCATCCAGTTCGTGCAACGTAGCTTCGGCGCGCGTCAGCAAGGGCAGGGCCAGGCGTTGTATGCCGCGCTGGCTGGCACCGGCGGCGCACTGGGCGCGTTGTATTCCGGCTATAGCTGGAATGCCCTCGGCGCCACATTGACCTTTAGCATTGCCAGTCTCGCAGCCTTCGCCGCTGCCGTTATCATTGCTACACGTATGCAAGAGGACAGGCCATGAGCCTGGCCTGCGAACATCTCGCCCGGAAATCATCGACGTGGGGCGCGCGCATGAGCGACGCGCTGAGACAGATCGAGACCTTTGAATTTTTGTTCGAGTGCGAGTTGAAGACGCGCTCGCTCTTGAACCATAAAGCATGAACCGTTAAGGAGTTGCCCAGATGAGCAGCCTGTCCGTTTATCACGTCTCCAGCCCTGAAATACCGAACAAAGTCCTGACCCACCTCGAGGACATCGCCTCGACCCTGGCCGAGCAGGGCGTGCGCTTCGACCGTTGGCAAGCCGCGGCAAAAATCCAGCCCGGCGCCAGCCAGGAAGAAGTGATCGCTGCGTATCAGGAGCACATCGACAAATTGATGACCGAGCGCGGTTACATCACTGTCGACATCGTCAGCTTGAACAGCGATCACCCGCAAAAAGCCGAGTTGCGCGCCAAGTTCCTCGATGAACACCGCTACGCTGAAGACGAAGTACGATTTTTCGTCGCTGGCCGTGGTTTGTACTCCCTGCACATCGGCGATTACGTCTATGCCGTGCTCTGCGAGAAAAACGACCTGATCTCGGTGCCTGCCGGTACGCCGCATTGGTTCGACATGGGCGAGCACCCGCATTTCGTCGCGATCCGCCTGTTCAACAACCCCGAAGGCAGGGTGGCCAATTTCACCGGCGATGACATCGCCAGGCGCTTCCCGCGGCTTGAGGACTGAGTCGATGCCAATCGTTGCTTCGACCTTCAGCCCTGCAAACCCCCATAACCTGTAGGAGCAGAGCTTGCTCGCGAAGGCGGCGGGTCAGTCAACATTAATGTCGCCTGACACACCGCCTTCGCGAGCAAGCTCTGCTCCTACAGGAGTTGTGCGCAGCCAGAAACAACTCAGGCCGTGAAGCGAAAGCGCTCACGGCCTGTTTGTTTGTAGCGCGTTTATCTATATACAACCGCAGGATTTAAACCTGCGTTTATCTATATACAACCGCAGGATTTAAACCGAGTGATAAGTCGGCAGGGCGAACCGTTGCTGGCTTTGCAGCATGGAGATCTGTGGCAGTTCGCTGGCCTGTTCAGCGATGTCACGGCGAATCGCGCTGATCACCCACGACAGCTGATCGCCGGCATGCAATTGCTGGTAGGAAATCGAACGTTTGAAGACTTTGCCGTCCGTACTGCGCAGGGTCAGCAGAATGCCGCCGTCAGGCCGTGGCTGGGTGGTCACTTCGAAGTTGGAGAATAGCGACGAAAATTTTTCCTGGATCAGGCTCATGTCTATCAGCTCCGTGAGTGCTTTGAAGGGCTACATGGAGAGGTAGTTGCAGTGATTGTGCCAGCATCTTATTTTTTAAAAATTCATATAAATCAATAAGTTAGTTTTTAAGCGTTTTTATGGATTCGTGCAATCTGCATGAATGGCCATCGTGCATCCTGCATTTTGCGTGGTCGACCACGATTCGATTGAACCAATCACAACGCCAGGGTTCCGCTTTTCGATGTCTGGTCCGAACGCTTCGGTCGCGGATACAAAACATTTCAAAAACCGCGTGTACAGCTCAAGAACCGCTGACGTATTTTCGGCCTTAATCAACGCCACCCGACAATAAGAAGACCGAACGGGAGCATCATGAGCCGCACGCTGAACGACACGATTACCTGGGGCATGATGCTCCGCAAGCTGCCTTCCATTGCCAAAGCCATTCCTCGCGTGGTGAAGGGCATGAAAGCCGCCAACGTCAAGGACCCGACCCAACCGTGTGGTCTCGGCTGGAGCTTCGAGCAGGCGACGTTGCGCAACCCCGAGGGCCCGGCCTTGCTGCAGGGCGAGGTGGCGCTCACTTATGCACAGGTCAATCAGTGGGCCAATCGCATCGCCCATCACCTGATTGCCCAAGGCATCGGCAAGGGCGATGTGGTGGCGATCTTTATCGAGAACCGTCCGGAACTGTTGGTGACGATATTGGCGGTGGCCAAGGTCGGCGCGATCAGCGCCTTGCTCAATACCTCCCAGACCCGCGATACCCTGGCCCATAGTCTGAATCTGGTGGCGCCTGTAGCGATCGTGGTCGGAGAAGAGCTGGTTCCGGCCTTCAATGCGGTTCGCGAGCGGGTGTCCATCGACGCTGCGCGCACCTGGTTTGTCGCCGATCAAGATACTTGTCGCGATCCGGGCAATTCGCCCGATGGCTTCGTCAACCTGATGACGGTCAGCGCCCAAGCGTGCAGCGATAACCCCGTCAGCAGCCAGCAGGTTTTTCTCGACGATCCTTGTTTCTACATTTACACCTCGGGCACCACCGGGTTGCCTAAGGCTGGGGTGTTCAAACACGGCCGCTGGATGCGCAGTTCCGCCAGCTTCGGGCTGATTGCCCTGGACATGCAGCCGCAGGACGTCGTCTATTGCACCTTGCCGCTGTACCACGCCACCGGGCTCTGCGTGTGCTGGGGCTCGGCGATCAGCGGGGCGTCGGGGTTTGCCATCCGCCGCAAGTTCAGCGCCAGCCAGTTCTGGAGTGACGTGCGTAAATACCGGGCGACCACCCTCGGTTACGTCGGCGAATTGTGTCGCTACCTTGTGGATCAACCGCGCAGCGTCGACGACAGTCGGCACAGCGTGACGAAGATGATCGGCAATGGCCTGCGCCCCGGCGCGTGGAGCGAGTTCAAGACGCGTTTTGCCGTTGACCATATCTGCGAGCTGTACGCCGCCAGCGACGGCAATATCGGCTTCACCAACATCCTCAACTTCGACAACACCATCGGTTTTTCCCTGATGTCATGGGAACTGGTGGCGCACGACCACGACAGCGGCGCACCCACGCGAGATGCCAAGGGTTTCATGCGCAAAGTGGCCAAGGGCGAGCAGGGTTTGCTGCTGGCGAGGATCGACGACAAGGCGCCGCTGGACGGCTACACCGATCCGCAGAAGACCGCAAAAGTCGTGCTCCACGACGTGTTCAAGAAGGGCGACCGTTACTTCAATACCGGTGACTTGCTGCGCAACATCGGTTTTGGCCACGCGCAGTTTGTCGATCGCTTGGGCGACACCTACCGCTGGAAGGGTGAAAACGTCTCGACCACCGAGGTTGAGAACATCCTCCTGCAACATCCGCAGATCGCCGAAGCCGTGGCTTATGGCGTGGAAATCCACAACACCAACGGGCGTGCCGGGATGGCGGCAATCACGCCGGCTGAATCCCTGGCGACTCTGGATTTCGGCGAGTTGCTGGCTTTCGCCAGGCAGCAAATGCCTGCCTATGCGGTGCCACTTTTCCTACGGGTGAAAGTGAAAATGGAAACCACCGGGACCTTCAAATACCAGAAGACGCGACTCAAGGACGAAGCCTTCGACCCGAACAAAACCGGCGATGACCCGATCTACGCCTGGTTGCCGGGTACTCAGACTTATGTGCAAGTCACCGAGCAGGTGCTGGCGGATATTCGCGGCGGCATGTACCGCTATTGAATGTGGCTTCTATTGAATGTGGCTATAGCCACCCATGAGAAAAAAGAAGTGACAGGTTCCGGACCGCTCGGGAAACTATCGGCTTTCCGATTGACCGAATGTGGAGTCCCCAATGTCAGACAAAAGCCGCCAGATGACGCCCGAAGAGGCTGCTGAATTTGCCGAACAGGTGTTCAACAAAGCACGCGAGGGCGATGCGGCCATGATGGCTGCGCTGCTGACCAAGGGCCTGCCGCCGAACCTGCGCAACCACAAGGGCGACACCTTGCTGATGCTCGCCGCGTACCACGGCCATGTCGAAACGGTAAAAGTCCTGCTCGAGCACAAGGCCGACCCGGAAATCCGCAATGACAACGGCCAGAGCCCGATTGCCGGCGCGGCATTCAAGGGTGATCTGGCGGTGGTCAAGGCGCTGGTTGAAGGTGGCGCGCAAGTGGAAGGTTCGTCGTTCGACGGTCGCACTGCGCTGATGATGGCGGCGATGTTCAACCGCGTCGAAATCGTCGACTACCTGATCAGCAAAGGCGCCGACCCGAAAGCCAAGGATGCCAACGGCGTATCCGCGCTGGACGCGGCCAAAACCATGGGCGCGGTGGATACCACAGCACAATTGCAGAAACTCCTGGCCTGACCTCAAATCCGTAGGAGCGAGGCTTGCCCGCGAAGAACGATAACTCGGTTTCCCGGTTAAACCGCATCATCTTCTTCGCGGGCAAGCCTCGCTCCTACATGTAATGCGTTATCCTTCGCGCCCTCAAATCTCCCTCGCTACAGGATCCACCTCATGAAAGCCGCACTCGTCGAACTCATCAGCAAAATCAGCTCCGGGTGCATGAGCGATGACGAAATTCTGAAAATCGCTGACGAAGCGGCTCAGGCCTACGCCGATCCTGAGGCTTTTCTGACGGCCAATCCGGACATCAACTACGACGACACCTTCCCGATCCCATTGGGTGAGTGGGTAGTCGTCGGCAGCTTGCCGGAAACCGTGCTGTTCCAGGCTGACACCTACATGGACCTGTTTGCGCAGATCGTCGCTTCGTTCGGCCCCGGCGTCGATTTCAACATCAAACCCAAGCAACTGGCCAAGACCGAAGCCCTCACGGCGCTCAATCGCATTCAGGTGCAGATGGGCAGCATGAACAAGGAAAACGGCGGTTACACGCTGATGAACTTCAGCCAATTGCTCGACGACGAACTGCAAGTGGTGCTGGTCTACGGTAACGACGTGCCACGGGTGCTGGAGTTGTGCGCCGAAGTCGGCATCGCCGCCGCGCCCTCCCTGGAAGCCTTGAAAGTCGCGATCCACGTCTGAAGCCGTCTACGACGCTAATAAAACGGAACCCTCGCAAGGCCCGACTATCCTAAGAGGGCATACCACTCTTAGGGAGCGTCACCATGGGTTCCACGTTCAACAGCCTGGTTGGCCTGATTATTCTTGCCCTCGATATCTGGGCCATCATCAACGTGCTTAAAAGTGGCGCCGAGACCGGGATGAAAATCATCTGGGTGCTATTGATCCTCCTGCTGCCGGTCCTGGGCCTGATCATCTGGGCCATCGCCGGGCCACGAGGCAATGTGCGGATCTGATTGGTTTCGCCTGCAACACTGAACCTGTGGGAGCGTGGCTTGCCCGCGATGCTGGCGCTACGGTCTGTCAGCTGCAACGCGGCGATCCTATCGCGGGCAAGCCACGCTCCCACAGGATTGGGTCGAGCCATAACGCGAGGTTCGACCTGTCATATTCCGCGACGTAGAATGCGCGCCTTTCCCGTCAATCGAGGCGATCGATTGGTCATCATGGGCGGGTAACCGTCCGCTGCCACCCGCATTCGATTTCCGGGTTGTAGTAGCGGGCGTACTGCAAGCGGTGAACAAACCCAGCAACGACTAAAATGAACACATAACCCCTGTAGGAGCGAAGCGAAAGCGGTGTATCAGTCGACATGTGAATTGACTACTACACCGCTTTCGCGAGCAAGCTTCGCTCCTACACAGGTTTCTGTGTTTTTTCATGGCGACATGCGGTAATCCGTTGAACGATCAGTCAGGGGCAAAGTCCAGATAGATGTAAGCCCATCCATGGGTTTTATCGAGGAGGCACCGATGCAAAAGTGGAAAATCACTTTCGTGGATGATCACGGTGAAACAGTGGACGAACTCTTCGAGTGCGAGGAATGCCCGAATAGCGAGCAAGCCGCCAAACTCATTCGCGCCCGGTGCCTGCCGGTCGCTGCCGAACTGGATCTCAATGATCTGGAGGGTCGTACCGATGATCCGACCGTCAAAAGTCTGAAATCCCAGAACAGCATTGAAATCATCAGTATTACCCCGATCTGATACACCTCCTGTCACATTCACAACCAGACCTTGGCAGCAGCTCTATCTTGGGGCTACTCTGCAAGCGAGATCAGCGAATGACTCGCTAAGGTCTGGTCTTGTCAGCTACATGCTTGTTTCCCGTCGGTAACCTCTGTTGCCGTATCGCTCTCACCAATCGGTTGAAAGTGCAGGGAATACGGAAAGTCTATCCATCAGTCTGAGGGGGACGTTTCATGAGCACAGCCTATCAAGAAGACATCAGCAGCAGCGTGCTGCGCCGCATGAAAGAAGGCGGTTTCGACTTTTCACGATTCCATCCCATCGAGTTCTACGCCATTTTTCCGGACGAGGAGCGGGCACGCAGGGCGGCAGGTCATTTCAGTGGTGAATCCTTGAATGCCCAGATCAGCGTGCGCGACGACGGTGCGTGGCATCTGGAACTGAGCAAAGTGATGTACGCCACCTATGACGGGATCGGCGACTTTGAGCAGGACTTCGAGGCGGTGGTCGAGCCTCTGGGCGGTATCATCGAAGGATGGGGCGTCAAGCAGGAGGTACGAGGGCTACTCGCATAACTTTATGAACAGCGACAACACTCAGCAACGGCTGACCTTTTGGTTGGCCGTTTTCGTTTTCGCGGTTTGAAAAGGCGCCAAAGATCGCAGCCTCGTTTCACTCGACAGCTCCTACATTGGATGCGTTCTTCTGTAGGAGCTGTCGAGTGAAACGAGGCTGCGATCTTTTGATCTGGGTTTTTGATTCATAACGTTTCAAACACGCAAAAAAAACCGCCTGAGCAGGCGGCTAAAGGGAAGTTCGGTAAGTTTTTCCAGCGAATGCGCGGATTATCCGCATCGCCCCCCGGGCAGTGAAATCAACTCTGGCTATGCTGCTGATAGGCGACAGCATTGCTTCGCCATGAAGCGGGGGCGATCAGGTTGAGGCATTTACCGCACAGGATTGGTGCGGTGCGTGCAGCGTCATTATCCAACTGATTGATATCAAAGCGTTTATGCCGATGGCACGGGCCTTGCGAAGGTCTGGATGTCCGGGGTGACAAGGAGTACGGCATGATCCGCACCTATTTTGATGAGATGTACGATGCCGGCGGCCAGGTCCGCCCGCATTATCGGGAGTTTGCCCGTTGGCTTGCCGAAACGCCTGACGAGCTTTTGGCACAACGGCGACGCGAGGCCGACCTGTTATTTCATCGTGCCGGGATTACCTTCACGCTCTATGGTGATGAGCAGGGGACAGAGCGCCTGATTCCCTTCGACACCATTCCCCGCAGTATCCCCGCCAGTGAATGGCGAGTCGTCGAGCGCGGTTGTATTCAGCGGGTCAAGGCATTGAACATGTTCCTTGCCGACCTCTACCACGAACAGCGCATCATCAAGGCCGGCATCATCCCGGCCGAGCAAGTGCTGGCCAACGAGCAATACCAGTTGGCGATGCAAGGGCTGGATCTGCACCGCGATATCTATTCGCACATTTCCGGCGTCGACCTGGTGCGAGATGGCGACGGCACGTACTACGTGCTCGAAGACAACCTTCGTACACCCAGTGGCGTGAGCTACATGCTCGAAGACCGCAAGATGATGATGCGCCTGTTCCCCGAGTTGTTCGCAGCCCAGCGCATCGCACCGATCGACCACTATCCGAACCTGTTGCTCGATACCCTGAAAAGCTCCAGCCCGATCGACAACCCGAGCGTGGTGGTGCTGACGCCGGGGCGCTTCAACAGTGCGTTTTTCGAGCATGCGTTTCTGGCCCGGGAAATGGGCGTTGAACTGGTGGAAGGTGCGGACCTTTTCGTGCGTGACGACAAGGTGTTCATGCGCACCACGGACGGGCCGAAAGCCGTCGACGTGATCTACCGTCGCCTCGACGATGCTTTCCTCGATCCACTGGCGTTCAACCCGGACTCGATGCTTGGCGTTCCAGGGCTGTTGTCGTCCTACCGTTCCGGCAACGTGGTGCTGGCGAATGCCATCGGCACCGGGGTCGCGGATGACAAGTCGGTGTATCCCTTCGTCACGGACATGATTCGTTTCTACCTGGATGAAGAGCCGATCCTGAAGAACGTGCCGACATGGCAGTGTCGTAATCCCTCTGAACTGTCCCACGTGCTGGCCAATCTTCCAGAGCTGGTGGTCAAGGAAACCCAGGGCTCCGGTGGTTACGGAATGCTGGTGGGGCCAGCGGCGACGGCGGCGGAAATCGAATCTTTCCGCGAGCGGATCAAAGCCAAGCCCCACGCGTACATCGCCCAACCGACGTTGTCTTTATCGACCTGTCCGACCTTTGTCGAAAACGGTATCGCTCCACGCCATATCGACCTGCGTCCGTTTGTATTGTCTGGCCGCGAAACCCGGGTTGTGCCCGGCGGTTTGACCCGTGTCGCCTTGCGCGAAGGCTCCCTGGTGGTGAATTCCTCCCAGGGTGGCGGAACCAAGGACACCTGGGTGGTCGAGGATTGAAGGAAGCCTGCCATGTTAAGTAGAACTGCCTCGGATCTGTATTGGATGTCGCGTTACCTGGAACGGGCGGAAAACCTCGCACGGATGCTCGACATCAGTTATTCGCTGTCACTGATGCCTCAGGATGGTCGTGGCGATGGCTTGCACGAACTCGCCATGCCGTTGCTGATCACCGGCACTCTGGACGATTACCTGGAGCGTCACGGCGAACTGCATGCCGAACGGCTGCTGCATTTCTTTGCTTTGGATGCGGCCAATCCGGCGAGCATCTACAGCTGCCTCGGTGCCGCGCGAGCCAGCGCCCATGCGGTGCGTGGGCGAATCACCGCCGACATGTGGGAAAACATCAACGCCACCTGGCTGGAAATTCGCGGGATCGCCGAGCAGGGCTTGAGTCGCTACGGCATGAGCCGTTTCTGTGAGTGGATCAAGGAACGTTCCCACCTGTTCCGTGGTGCGTCCTACGGCACCATCATGCGTAACGACGCGTTCCGGTTCATTCGTCTGGGCACCTTTATCGAAAGGGCTGACAACACCTTGCGCCTGCTCGACGCCCGTTACGAAATGGCCGGCGATCAGGCCGAAGCGGTCCGCGACGGCACGGCCCACGCCTACTACCAGTGGAGTGCCTTGCTGCGGGCCTTGTCGTCGTTCGAGGCCTATACCGAGATCTATCGCGACGCCCCTGGCGCCCGGCATGTGGCCGAACTGTTGCTGCTGCGCGCCGATGTCCCGCGCTCCCTGCGGGCCTGCACCGAAGAAATCGACCAGATCCTCGCCAACCTGCCGGGGGCCAACGGCCGTCCTGCCCAGCGTTTGGCGGCAGAGATGGACGCACGCCTGCGTTACACCGGTATCACCGAAATTCTCGACGAAGGCCTGCACGCCTGGCTGACCGAGTTCATCCCCCTGGTGCGCCAGTTGGGCAACGCCATACACAGTTCCTATCTGGAGGCTGCATGAGACTTTCCATTAGCCACGAGACCACCTATCACTACGAAGATCAGGTGCGGGCGAGCATCCAGTACCTGCGACTGACTCCCCACGACAGCGAACGCCAACACGTGCTCAGTTGGCAGCTCGATTTGCCACGCCCGGTGCGTGCGCAACTCGATCCGTTCGGCAACATTCTGCATGTGCTGACGCTGGACGAACCTCACGAGGCAATCATCATCGGTGCCCGTGGGCAGGTAGACATCGACGAGCTGCGCGAAGCCGAGCATGAAAGCCAGTCGGCGCTGCCGTTCCTGCGCTTCACGCGCCTGACCGAAGCCGACGAAGCGCTGCGTGCGTTCGCCGAGAAGGCGTGCAAGCAGCGCCGGGATCGTACGGCGCTGATCGATTTGATGCATGGCCTGAACCAGCACATGACTTACACGCCGGGTTCCACTGAAGTAGACACCAGCGCCGCCCAGGCTTTCGCCGGGCGTTCCGGGGTCTGCCAGGACCACACCCATGCGTTTCTCGCCTGCGCCCGCAGCCTGGGTATTCCCTCGCGTTATGTGTCGGGGTATTTGTACAGCGAGAACAGCGAACACCTGGCCAGTCACGCCTGGGCTGAAGCCTGGCTGGATGACGCCTGGTACAGCTTCGATGTGACCAACGAACTGGCCCGCCCGGAGCGTCACCTGAAACTGGCTGTGGGGCTGGATTACCTCGACGCCTGCCCGGTGCGCGGCATGCGTCGAGGCGGTGGGGGTGAGCAGATGCATGCGAAGGTGTTTGTCTCTCCGACGCCAGCGCCGGTGATCTCAGTGCAACAGCAGTAATCCGGGATTTCACAAATCCCCAGTGGGAGCGAGCCTGCTCGCGATAGCGGTGTGTCAGCCACAGATTTACTGACTGAACGTCCGCTATCGCGAGCAGGCTCGCTCCCACAAGGGGATTGGTGTCAGGGCTTCACCTTCCGCCCCGCCATGTGCTTCAAATACCCCACCAATAACTCCAGATCCCCCTCCGGCAACACCGTCGTCGCGAACGCCGGCATCTTCGCCTGCGGCCACTGACGCAAGCTCTGCGGATCACGAATGTAACGCTTGAGGAAATCCGCGCCGAAATACTCGGTCGGATTGAACGGAATATTCAGGTCCGGCCCGAACTGCGCATCCCCCGCGCCATTGAGTCGATGACACGCCAGGCAGTTCTTCTGAAACAGCGCAAAGCCCTTGTTAACCGGATCGTCCGCCTTCAGTGCAGGGTCGGGCAACAGGGCAGGGAAGCGCTCGGCCACCGGGGCCATGCGCTTGATGCTCGCCACTTCGAACGGCCATTGCTCGGGGCTGATATTGCCCGCTTGTGGATCGGTCCAGACCAGATAAAACGGCCCCGCACTGTGCTTGCCCTCTGACAACGGCGGCCACGGCTTGGCCGGGTCTTCAATCGCCAGCCAAGCCCGCGCCCCTTGGGTATTGAGCAATGGTGCGGCAGCCAGTTCGGCGGCAAAACCGTCCAGGGCAACGGCTTGCAGATGATCGTCAGGCTTGATGCCCGTCAACAACGCCGCCAACGGCACGGCGCGATAGCTCATGTCCCGTTTGTAGGAAACGTCGTTAGTGATCGTGATGGTCTGAACCTGAGGATGCTTGAGCAATTGCTCGGTCTGCCAGGTGCGAGAACTCGCGCCCAGCTCAAGATTCAGCTGTGCGGCAGACAGAGGCATGCTGAGCAGCAAGGCCCCAAATAGAATGAGCGTTTTCAAGTGATCGCCGTCCATGTCGTTGAAGTGCCGCAAAGGTTGGCACAGCCACGCTGACCCGGGTAGCGAGCCAATCACATTTTTATCAGGCGAAATGAAAACCCTGATGTTCGATCAGCCAATCACCTTGGTCAGGTTCGGCAAAATCAACAACAGTGTAGTGGCGAATAGAATGAGCCCGGCTTGACGAACTTTCGAATGCTTGAACATGGCTTGACCGCCTTTTTTGTTATTTCCTGATGCCTGCCTGCCTATCTCCATGACGGCAGAGCGCTGCACTTCCTTGTAGGACGAGTGCCTCGGCAAAACCCGACGACAACTTCGTACAGGTTTACCTTAGGGCCCGCGTCACGATTGGCTTAGATCCATTTCGTATGTGCTGAGCACTCATCGCTTTTAAAAAGGTATGAGGCTTATGGCCAGCTTCTTGGGCGCCCGTTTGCTAGACAGCTTGGTGACGTGAATCGGTTTATCCGATAGCAGACTACCGTTCGTCTGAGCGTGACCGTCAACGCCAATGAGCACTGTGGTCATTGAATCCACGGCTGCTCGGCATAAGGTGAGGGCATAAAGATCAGAGTCACACAGTCTCCTGTAGGAGCTGCCGAAGGCTGCGATCTTTTGATCTTTCACCATCAGGTTCGAGGACGTCATGACCCAAGCTTTGATATTCGACGCGTTACGCACGCCCCGCGGCAAAGGCAAGGCCAATGGTGCCTTGCACAGCGTCAAGCCAGTGAACCTGGTGGCCGGGCTGCTGACGGCGCTGCAGCAGCGCACGTCCCTGGACACCAGTCAGGTCGATGACGTGGTGCTCGGCTGCGTGACGCCCATCGGCGATCAGGGCTCCGACATCGCCAAGACCGCCACGCAGGTGGCCGATTGGGACGTCAGCGTGGCCGGCATGCAGCTCAATCGCTTCTGCGCGTCGGGCCTGGAAGCCGTGAACCTCGGCGCAATGAAAGTACGTTCCGGTTTCGAAGACCTTGTGGTGGTCGGTGGTGTCGAGTCGATGTCCCGCGTGCCGATGGGGAGCGATGGCGGGGCTTGGGCGCTGGACCCGGAAACCAACTTGCACAACCACTTCACACCCCAGGGCGTGGGTGCCGACCTGATCGCCACGATTGAAGGGTTCAGCCGTCAGGACGTCGATGCCTTCGCGTTGCACTCCCAGCAGAAGGCGGCGCGGGCGCGGGCGAACGGTGCGTTCAACAAGTCGCTGGTGCCGGTGCAGGACCAGAACGGCATCATCCTGCTCGATCACGATGAGTTCATTCGCGCCGAATCGACGATGGAAGGCCTGGGCAAGCTCAAGCCGAGCTTCGAAATGATCGGGCAAATGGGCTTCGACGCCACCGCATTGCGGGTTTACAGCCAGATCGAGCGGATCAACCACGTTCACACGCCGGGCAACAGCTCTGGGATCGTCGATGGCGCAGCGCTGATGCTGATCGGCTCCGAAGCGAAGGGCCGGGCGCTGGGCTTGCAGCCACGGGCGCGAATCGTCGCCACGGCGGTCACCAGCACCGACCCGACCATCATGCTCACCGGCCCGGCGCCGGCCACTCGCAAGGCGCTGGCCAAGGCCGGGCTGCGGGTCGAAGACATCGATCTGTTCGAAGTCAACGAAGCGTTCGCCTCGGTGGTGCTCAAGTTCATCAAAGACATGGCCATCGACCCCGACAAGGTCAACGTCAACGGCGGCTCCATCGCCATGGGCCACCCGCTCGGCGCCACCGGCTGCGCGATTCTCGGCACGCTGCTCGATGAACTGGAAGCCCGGCGCCTGCGCTATGGCCTGGCGACATTGTGTGTCGGCGGCGGCATGGGCATTGCCACCATTATCGAACGCCTCTGAGCGTGACTTTAAGAAAATCCGACTCAAGGGAAATTGCCATGACCCAAGCCATCCGTTACGAAAAGGGTCAGGACCAGATTGTCGTCCTGACCATCGACATGCCAGGCCAGAGTGCCAACACCATGAACGCGGTCTACCGCGACGCCATGGCCACCTGCGTCGCCCGACTGGTCGCCGACAAGGACGCCATTGCCGGCGTGATCATCACCTCGGCCAAGAAGACCTTCTTCGCCGGCGGCGACCTCAATGAACTGATCAAGGTCGGTAAACCCGAAGCCAAAGCCTTTTACGAGATGGTGTTGACCCTCAAGGGCCAACTGCGCACCCTGGAAACCCTCGGTAAACCAGTGGTCGCCGCGATCAACGGCGCGGCGCTCGGTGGCGGTTGGGAAATCTGTCTGGCCTGTCATCACCGCGTGGCGCTGGACAATCCGTCGGTGCTGCTGGGGTTGCCGGAAGTCACCCTTGGCCTGTTGCCGGGCGGCGGCGGGGTAGTGCGCATGGTCCGCATGCTGGGCATTGAAAAAGCCCTGCCGTATCTGCTTGAAGGCAAGAAAATCCGGCCGCAACAGGCGTTACAGGCGCGTTTGATCGACGAGTTGGCAGCCGATCGCGATGAGCTGATGGCCAAGGCACGGGCGTGGATTATTGCTCACCCGGTCGCTGTGCAGCGCTGGGACGTGAAGGGTTACCAGATCCCTGGCGGCACGCCGTCGGATTCGAAGCTCGCGCCGATGCTTGCTATCACGCCATCGATTCTGCGCAGCAAAACCCAGGGCTGCCTGCCCGCGCCGGAGAAAATCCTCTGTGCTGCGGTGGAAGGCGCCCAGGTGGATTTCGACACCGCGCACCTGATCGAAACCCGCTACTTCACCGAACTGACCACCGGCCAGGTGGCGAAAAACCTCATTGGCACGTTCTGGTTTCAGCTCAATGAGATCAATGCCGGCGGCTCTCGGCCCCATGGCATAGCGCCTTACGTAACGAAGAAAGTCGGCGTGCTCGGCGCCGGGATGATGGGCGCGGGCATCGCGTTTGTCAGCGCATCAGCCGGCATCGACGTGGTGCTCAAAGACATCAATCTCGCCGCGGCAGAGAAGGGCAAGGCCCACTCGGCGACGTTGCTGGACAGGAAGGTTGCGCGTGGTCAGTTAACCCGGGAGCAGCGCGAGGATATTTTGGCGAGAATCCATGCCACCGAAAACGATGCGGATCTGACCGGTTGCGATTTGATCATTGAAGCGGTGTTCGAAGATCGCGAACTGAAAGCCAAGGTCTCATCGGCGGTGCAAGCAGTCGTCGGCCCGGATGCGGTCATCGCCTCCAACACCTCGACCTTGCCGATCAGCGGCCTGGCCACCGCCGTGCCGGACCAGACGAAATTTATCGGCCTGCATTTCTTCAGTCCCGTGGAGAAAATGCCGCTGGTGGAAATCATCAAAGGTGCCCATACCAGCGACGAAACCCTGGCGCGTGGTTTCGATTTCGTCCTGCAAATCAAGAAGACCCCAATTGTGGTCAATGACAGTCGCGGCTTCTTTACCTCGCGGGTGTTCGGCACCTTCACCAACGAAGGCATCGCCATGCTTGGCGAAGGCGTGAGCGCGCCGATGATCGAGACCGAAGCGCGCAAGGCCGGTATGCCTGTTGGACCTCTGGCGATCTCCGACGAAGTTTCCCTCAGCCTCATGAGCCATATCCGCGGGCAAACAGCCAAAGACCTGCGAGCAGAAGGGAAAACCCTGATTGAGCACCCGGCATTCGCCGTGATTGACTTGTTGCTCAAGGAGTTCAAGCGTCCGGGCAAGGCCGCTGGAGGTGGTTTCTACGATTACCCGGCCACAGGGCAGAAGCATTTGTGGCCAGAGCTGAAAAGCCGTTTCGAGAAAGCCGATGGGCAGATTTCGCCACAGGACATACGTGATCGACTGCTATTCGTACAAGCCATCGAAACCGTGCGCTGTATGGAAGAGGGCGTGCTGACCTCGACGGCGGATGCCAACATCGGCTCGATCTTCGGCATCGGCTTCGCAGCCTGGACCGGCGGTGCGCTGCAGTTCATTAATCAGTACGGCGTGAAAGACTTCGTCGCTCGCGCCCAGTACTTGGCCGAGCAGTACGGCGAGCGCTTCACGCCGCCTGCGCTGCTGCTGGAGAAAGCCGCCAAAGACGCGCTGTTCTAAGGGAGGTTCCAAGGGACCGATGACGCGTTCCGGGGCTTGCCTTGCCACCGTGTTTCAAGGCAGGCTCTGGGGTGTGCATTATTCCCATCACGTGTCAGGTATTTTTTATGTCGTTACGCATCTGCATTCTGGAAACCGACATCCTGCGTCCGGAACTGGTCGATCAATATCAGGGTTACGGGCAGATGTTCCAGCGTCTGTTTTCGCAGCAACCCATCGCTGCCGAGTTCACCGTGTACAACGTGATGCAGGGCGATTATCCCAGCGATGACCTGACCTTCGATGCGTATCTGGTCACCGGCAGCAAGGCCGATTCCTTCGGTACCGACCCGTGGATTCAAACCCTCAAGACGTACCTGCTGAAACGTTATGAGCGCGGCGACAAACTGCTGGGCGTGTGCTTCGGCCATCAACTGCTGGCGCTGCTGTTGGGTGGCAAGAGCGAGCGGGCGACCCAGGGTTGGGGCGTCGGCACCCACAACTACAAACTCGCGGCCAAGGCTCCGTGGATGAGCCCGCTGAGGGAAGAGCTGACGCTGCTGATCAGCCACCAGGATCAGGTCACCGCGCTGCCGGAAAACGCTACGGTAATTGCCTCGAGCGATTTCTGCCCGTTCGCCGCGTACCACATCAACGATCAAGTGCTGTGCTTCCAGGGGCACCCAGAGTTCATTCACGATTACTCACGGGCGTTGCTGGATATTCGTCAGGAAGCGCTGGGCGAGCAGATCTATTCGAAAGGTATGGCGAGTCTTGAACACGAGCATCACGGCACTACCGTCGCAGAGTGGATGATGCGGTTTGTGGCGCACAAGCCTGAGGGTGAGTCGGTTAAGCCTTAAAAGCTTCGCGGGCAAGTCGGATCGCCGCACCGCTCGCTCCTACAGGGGTTTCGGTGTTCTTGTAGGAGCGAGCGGTGCGGCGATCCGACTTGCCCGCGAATTTCGCAGACGCCTCGGTCCCGACTACAACCACCCAGACTTTTTGAAACTCGCCCACAAACTGACACACCCCACCGCAATAAACCCCAACACCCCGAAATACCCGTAATGCCAACTCAACTCCGGCATGTTCTGGAAGTTCATCCCGTAGATCCCGGCGACCGCCGTCGGGAACGCCAGAATCGCCGCCCACGCTGCAAACTTGCGCTGCACCACGCTCTGGCGTGAAGCCTCCAGCAACACCCCTACCTCGATGGTCTGGCTGGCAATATCCGCCAGGGTCGTCAGGTCTTCCATCTGCCGCGTGACATGAATCTGCACATCACGGAAATACGGGCGCATGTTCTTGTCTATGAACGGAAAGCTCAGCTTTTGCAGTTCCTCACCGATCTCCACCATCGGTGCCGCATACCGGCGCAAGCGCAATACATCGCGGCGCAGGCTGTGGAGTTTCTGGATGTCGCGCTCGTTCAGGGAACCGCACATAACGTTTTGTTCCAGCTCATCGATCTCGGTATGGATCGCTTCGCCCATCGGCTGGTAGTTTTCAATCACGAAGTCGAGGATGGCATAGAGTACGAAATCTTCCCCATGCTCCAACAACAGCGGCCGCGCCTCACAGCGCTGTCGGACGTACGCGTAGGACGCCGAATGTCCATTGCGTGCGGTAATGATGTAACCCTTGCCGGCGAAGATATGAGTCTCGATGAACTGCAGTTTGCCTTCATTGCGGATAGGCGAATACGTGACGATGAACAGCGCGTCGCCGAACGTCTCCAGCTTCGGTCGGCTGTGTTTTTCCAGGGCATCTTCGATGGCCAGTTCGTGCAGGTTGAACTGGCGTTGCAGGTTGAACAGCTCCTGGGCGTTCGGTTCTTCGAGGCCAATCCACACAAAGTGGCCAGGCTTGGCAGCCCAGGCAGCGCCTTCGTCGAGGGTGATATTGGTGACCTTCTTACCGGCGCTGTAAACCGCAGCAGCAACGACTCTACCCATGATGGTGATTCACTTCTTGTTAGCCGCTTTCTATTGGTAAAGACTGGCGGTGCCAGTCAGGATTCAGCTTAACCTTGTCTGCTGCTTGAGAGTCAGCAAAATCTGTAGAGTTCGCAGGCAAAAGAAAACCCGCACAGGGCGGGTTTCTTTCAGGCGGCTTGCAGTTGCCGATCCATCGAGTCGATGCACTCGCGCATCTGTTCGCGGCACTGGGCAATCAGCATCGGCATGTCATCCAGGCTCAATCCAGCCGTAGGAATCGCCGGCAGCGAACGGATCAGAATCTTCCCACTGCGCCAGCGGTTCAAACGCATGTGTTTGACGTAACTGCTGACACACACCGGCACGATTGGTACCCCAGCGGCAATTGCCATCTGGAACGCGCCTTTCTTGAACGGCAGCAGTTCTTCACCGAGGTTACGGGTGCCTTCCGGGAAGACCCAGATCGAGGTGTCTTCATGTTGCAAGGTGCGAGTAGTGGTCAGCATCGACTGGCGTGCCTTGTGCGCATTGCCGCGGTCAATCAACACATTACCGGCCAGCCAGAACAACTGCCCGAACAGCGGCACCCACTTCAGGCTCTTCTTGCCAATGCACACGGTGCGGCGGGGCACCACGTTGCCGAACACAAACAGGTCGTAGTTGGACTGGTGGTTGGCAATGATCACGCAGCTGTCAGGCTTATCCATCAACGGCCCGACGTCTGCTTTCACCCGCAAACGCAAAATGCACATCGCCGGCCACGCATACAGACGCGCGCATAAACGGCTGTTGTCCGGATTAAACGGTCGGCATAGACCGAGGATCACTCCAAGCACACCGGCCAGAATAAAGTGCAAGCCCATCAATAACATACGGAACACAAACAGCATTTAAAGGGCCCACCGGGACAAAAGGTGGCGCAGTGTACGGATGTGCACTGTTTTCGGCAATTGCCGCTATAGAAGTGGGAGATAGACGATGTTTGAGCGCATGTTTCCGACTTATGGGTCAGAGGCGGTCTAGAGCGGTTGTAAGGTTTTAAACCAGACACGCAAGAAAAAGCCCGACACGACGGTCGGGCTTTTCGGTGCAACGCGTTCGGGCTTAACCCATATGCTCCTGATCCAGGATGATCGCGTTGTCCAGCGTCTCCAGCAGCGCCTTGCGCACTTTCAGCTTGGTGTTCTTGTGGGCGATCATGTTGAGTTTCTTCAACTGACGAGCCGCTGCCAGTGCCGCGCCTTGCAGCTCTTCGGCCGATACCACCACATCAAGGAAGCCGGCATCCACAGCACTCTGCGGATTGAACATCTCGGCATTGATCACCGCACGATGAAACGCCGACTTGCGCAGACGATCACGCGCCAACTCGATACCGGCGTGGTGCATGGTCATGCCGATCTGCACTTCGTTCAGGCCAATGCTGAACGGGCCATCGACACCAATGCGGTAGTCAGCCGACAACAGAATAAACGCACCCTTGGCCACCGCATGCCCAGGGCACGCCACGACCACCGGGTACGGGTGCGACAGCAGGCGACGAGCCAATGTCGAACCGGCTGCCACCAGCGCTCTGGCTTCGTTAGGGCCGGCCGTCATCACCTTCAAGTCGTAACCGCCCGAAAAAATCCCCGGCTGACTGGTAATGATCACCACCGCCCGATCTTCCACCGCCCGATCCAGTGCAGCGTTAAACGCAACAATCACGTCCGGCGAGATGGCATTGACCTTGCCATTGCTCAAGGTCAGGGTCGCGATACCGTCTTCGAGATGGTAAGAAATCAACTCACTCATGACGCCAATCCTTCTAATAAAGTAGGGCAGACGTTACCCACCACCGTAGGCCAGGTAAAGCGCCGTGACTGACCACCCGGTCACCCTTTTCCTCGCCCGGCAAGCGTTGCCGGCCACGCCAGCCGCGCATTCCCCTCTATATAGAAGAGGGCGCGAAGCCGGAGATTGGCGGGTTTGCCATGGCAGGGCACTCGCCGGAACGACTAAATCGCTAACCGCATGAAAATTCTGCAAAAAAAGTTTGCCATCAGAAAAGCTTTCGACTACATTAGCGCGCCTCGACAGACAGAACATGTTTGACGAGATACGGTGAAGTGTCCGAGTGGCTTAAGGAGCACGCCTGGAAAGTGTGTATACAAGAAATTGTATCGAGAGTTCGAATCTCTCCTTCACCGCCAAATTCGATGTAACCAAAACCCCTGATTTCGAGAGAAGTCAGGGGTTTTGTGGTTTCTGGTGTCTGGATTATTCAATCATGGCTGTCACTGGCTGCCGCCTTTTCAAGCTCCCCCCTCTAAGCCCCATTTCAGGTGCGTTCCGCCCCCCCTGTTAAACTGGCAACCCGCTCGACGGGAATCGATCTCTATACTCAATTCTCGCGCCGTTTTCCCATCGTTTCACCCAATCGACGGCAGCTCTGAACAAGGACATTTCATGATCACCACCACAACCCACACCATCGAAGGCCGGCAAATTACCGCATACCTGGACATCGTCAGCGCCGAGTCGGTGCAGGGTGTCAACGTGATCCGCGATCTGTTTGCAGGCATGCGGGATTTTTTCGGTGGGCGCTCTCAAACGTTGGAGCGAGCATTGAAAGATGCGCGGATTCAGGCGACCGACGAGATCAAGGAACGGGCGCGGGCGCTTCAGGCGGATGCGGTGGTAGGGCTCGATTATGAGATCAGCATGCCGGCCGGCAAGGGTGGAATGGTGGTGGTGTTTGTGACCGGGACGGCGGTCAAGCTGAGGTAGGACACCGCGCTGGCCATTCGTCGGTCATGTAACAATCTGAATCACAAGTCTGGGAATGACCAACTAGTCTCAAAATCCTGGGTGGTCGATATTTTTCAGGCAAATAGGGCTTGCCGGTATCGACCCGTGGAGAGGAGCGAAGATATGACTGAGCCGTATATCGAAGACGACGGGGCAGAGTTTCCGATTAATAATTGCGTGCAATGTGGTCAGACCGACTATGTGCCGAGCTTCGGTGAAGACCGTATCAAAATCAACAAAATCAAATCTACGGTACCTCGAACTCGAGGGCCGAAATCGAAATTCATGCCCAAGCTGGGTGCGCCTTCCCGGAAGTAAACAGTGACTCGTATGAGCCCCGCCATTGAGCGGGGTTTCTTGTTTTTGAAGGGAAAAAAAGCGTGCTTGGAGGCAGTGCGGGGAAATGTCCTACAACATTGCGAGCACTAGTGGTTTTTTTCACAATCTTTTCACACCTGCCAACGTAGTCTCAGCTCATCCGTTAGAAAGCAGTACCCTGGCCCGTCTCCCCAGCGGGCTTTTTTTTGCCTGTCATAAAACCTTTTCCATAAATGCTGTCCAACCGTCGCCAATGACGAGGTTGTTCCGTGTTTGTGTCTGGACTTTGCCTCCTCTAAAGCATTCAATCTCCGGCCTTTCGGTTTCCCCCTTCTTTTGAGGTTCTCGTTATGCGTTTGACACTGCCTGCTCTGGTTCTGGGCCTTTTGGTTGCTCAAGGTGCGATGGCTGCCGGTGATGGCACTGCCGCGCTCGGTGGTGGTCTGGGTGGCGCGCTGGGTAATGTGGTCGGCCAGAAAATGGGCGGCAGCACAGGTGCAGCGATTGGTGCTGGCGTAGCGGGCGCAGCCGGCAGTGCTGTTGCAGCACGCAAAGGCAGCCGCACCAAAGCGGCCATCGGCGGCGGTGTCGGCGCGGCGGGCGGTTCGGTGATCGGCAACAGCCTGGGCGGCAAGACAGGTTCCACGATCGGCGCCGGCCTGGGTGGTGCATTGGGCGGCGGCGTGGGCAGCAATCTGTCCAAAAAGCGCCATTGATTTTGAATGATCCGCTGAAAAAGCCCGGCTCGATGCCGGGCTTTTTCATTTTGGAACGTTTTTCCATCGTGCGGCTCAAATCTCGTACAGTCGGTATTTGCTTTGCTGTTCAACAGACGCAGATGCCAGACTGATGCCTATCCGCGGCACGATCTTCCCCCGATGCGGAAATTAGAGGTTCATATCATGCGTTTGACATTGTCCACGGTGGTTTTGGGACTTTTGATTGCTCAGGGTGCGATGGCTGCCGGCGACGGCACCGCTGCAGTGGGCGGTGGTCTTGGCGGCGCGTTGGGTAACGTGGTCGGCGGTCAACTAGGCGGCAGCACAGGAGCCGCGGTGGGTGCCGGCGTCGGCGGTGCGGCAGGCAGCGCGGTCGGTGCGCGCAAGGGCAGTCGAACAGAAGCGGCCGTTGGCGGCGGTATCGGCGCAGCGGGCGGCTCAGTGATCGGCAATAGCCTGGGCGGCTCCACCGGCTCGACCATTGGTGCGGGCCTGGGCGGTGCAGCCGGTGGCGCGGTGGGCAGCAACCTGGGTAATGACAGCGGCAGCTCGCATTCCGGTGGCGGCAACCACAAACACAAGCATAAAAATAAGTACAAGCATCGCTAACTCGATATCGAGTGACAGTAAAAACCCGGCTCAGCGCCGGGTTTTTTCGTATCTGTCACCAGGACTCTGGAACGTTTGCCTGTAGGACGCCTCGAACTTCATACACCCCTGAACGTTTTGAGGCATGTCATGACTCCGGAAACCGAAGGCATGGAAGATGAAGGTCCGATCAACGATCCTGGCAACGAAGATCCGGGGTCTCTGATGGACGACGCCACGGTGCCGCTCAACGATGCCGATGACGCAGGCGATGTGGGCAATTGCGAGTACGACGAATACGACGAGGAAGACGACGAGTGATCATGCTTTGCGGTCGGACCGACCGATCATCTCTCTGATCGAACCGCGTCTAGGGTGTTGTCCTCGAAATGTCAGGATCTGCTTTTCAGGTCCATTGAGAGGTGCGTTATGAACGCTGATCCAAAAGACTCCGATATCGACGATACCCCCGAGTATCCACTGCCTTCCCCCACCAATCCCCTGAGTCGCGACCAGCGCCCGCCCGACGATGACGACACCGCTGTGGAGCAAGTACCCAGCGATGATGTGAAGCGCGGTGACGTGGAAGCCCATCCCGATGACCCGGACATTGCCGGTGACGATTTATCGGGAGAACCGAGCTGAAACCTGCGCAGCGATCCATCGCCGCTCGTCGTTTGTGCGGCATCTTTAAAAAGCGACCGCTGCCAGACATCAGGTAAAGCACTCTTTAAAGGAGGTGCGCCATGATCAGGTCAAAACTGACGACCCTGACAGTGGTCGGCTTATTGTCGATCAGTTCATTGGCAGCGTTTGCTCAATCTTCTGGCCGCGATGCGCCGGTCGACAAGGGCGGGATGCCGCCATACTCGGAAATGAATGCGGGCGCCTCGGATGGGAAGGTGCCGCCACCGGACACCATTGGTGGTGGGAATGGTGGTGATGCCAGCGGGAGTAGCACCAGCCCGGGGGAGGGAAGTGGGTCGATGAGCGATGGCAGTTCGATGGGGAGTGGTTCTGGAAGTGGGTCTGGAGAGTCAGGTGGTTCTAGGGGGAGTGCTGGGGGAGGAGCGGATGGTTCGGGTGGTTAGGGCTCCTCGTTATTTATGAGTAGAAGCCCAGCTATGTGCTGGGCTTTTCGTGTGATAAGTGATCGGATCCTAGATAACAGAGACGATTGGATTATTGATCTTTATTGATGACATTTTGCGCAGCCATCATTTCCTTTATTAGTAACTGAGTAGTTTCGGCCTTTGCAAAAAATAGTGGTGTATCCCAGTCATAGTCCTTGATGGCTCTAATTTGAAATGAACCAGTGATGTCGAATGAGGGATACCAGCCGACATCTAACAAAAACTCCCCCGGATACTCTACTTGCAGCATGTCTTCTTTGAGTAAGTCGATCTGATTGGCGGGATCGATATTTTTCAGTGAGGAAAAATCATCGTGAACGATTTTTCCTTTGATAAATGTTAGGTCAATCACTTCGTCAATCTCCTAAATTCGATCTCGGAAATCGGATGTCCATGAATCGTTCTGGCACTTAGCTCTAGGCGTAGCCAGCGACTATCGAGCTGGACTTTTTTATTTCAGGAAACTATGGAGTTGCTCAACCCCGTATCCGTTGGTCACGATGACATGACTATTTTTGGCAGAGGTGAAGCAATAGCTTACTCCGGTTTCTGATGCATACAGAGCTGTTACTTCCTTCGATAAGAAATTGCAATTTTCCTTACGCATTTCTTATATCATCGCATCCGATGGAGCCAGGAAATTCACATCGATTCGGTCTACTTCTAATTTTATGAAATGACCATTAAATTCCGGGTAATCGTAATGCACGTCCTCGTCATAGAGGTCTGTAAAGGACTCAAACACGGCGCTTCTCAACGTTCCGTATAAGAAATAGGAATAGCCTCCGATTTTCTCGATCAAGACATCCGTGCAAGATATTGTTTTTATTTGGTAGGAGTCAGATAAATTCATTGTTAGCTCTATATTGTATGTTTTCCCGACTTCTATTTCGTATGGGCATGAGTTCGTAAAGCAATCAATGAGGTATTCATTGACTAGCAGTGTTACATGTTCTTCGTTCGTGTCGCTAATATGAAGGACTTTTGCTGTTTTTACATTATTCATCGTGAGGCCTGATCGTGTTGTTTTGAGCGTCGTTGTTTATCGCTTTCCAAAAATCTTTCCCTGTTTTGGTATGCAATGTTGTTATTTCTTGATGGTTGTTTGTGCCAACGAACGAGAACTTTGCTTTTCCCTTACTGTTATTTCCCAAGAACATCACGAATCCTGTTCGCGTTTCATTTTTGTAAAGATACTGGATTCTTATTCCGTTTTTCATGACATAACGTGCTGTGCTGAGATAGTCGTCGGTGCTTCTTGCCCCAAACTCTTTGCCGTGTTTGTTAAAATGATCATTGAGCTTGTCTCTTGTTCCAAAATCGACTGGCCCTCGAGTAGGATTAGGAGTTGTTGGCTCCCCCTCATCAACCCCCACCTTACCCGCCGGATCCTCATCCCCAAACGACGGCTTCCTACACCCATCCGCCCCCGGACACTCACTCAACCCCAACGGATCAACCCAACCCGCCGGATTGCGCGTGTACTGATACCCGTTTAACCCACCCGCCAGCTTGCTCGGGTCCGGTGTCAGGTACCGCCCGACATCCGGATTGTAGTACCGGTGCCGGTTGTAATGCAGGCCGGTTTCTGCGTCGAAATACTGTCCTTGAAAGCGCAGCGGCTGATCGAGGACCTGGTGGGTGTCGCGGTTCAGGCGGGTGAGTCGGCCATAGGCGGTGTATCGGGCGGCCCAGATGATGTCGCCGCTGTAGTCGGTGAGTTCTTGCGGTGTGCCGAGGTGGTCGAGTTGGTAGTAGAACGGGCAGGCTTGACGCGGGCCTTTGCCGTCGAGCATGGCCAGTGGACGGAAGGTGCCGGGTTCGTAGATGTAGCTTCGATGGTGATCCTGGCTGTGTTCGGCGACTAGGTGCTCGCCCTGCCAGAAAAACTCGGTGGTTTTGCCATCGACGGATTTGCTGATACGGCGGCCGAAGGCGTCGTAGCGGTAAGTGGCTTGGCTGCCATTGGGCAGGGTGACGCCGATCAACCGGTGCTGGCAGTCGTAATGGTATTCGGTGACGAGTTTTTGCGCGGTGCCGCGACGCTCGCGGATCAGGTTGCCGAAGGCGTCGTAGTCGTAATGTCGATCGCCTTGCATCAGCAGGCGATTACCCAGCACCTTCGCAACGCCAGGACGATCCTGCATCAACAGGTTGCCCGCCGGGTCGTGGGCGAAGCTTTCCGGCGATTGGTCACGGGAATGGCGGACGCGGATCAGGCGGTCGAGCGAGTCGTATTGGTAGCTGCGCTGGCCGTGGCGGGTGTCGGCGATGTGGTCGAGATTGCCGTTGGCGCTGTAGGCATAGTCGCGACGGTACAGCGGATGTTGATGTTGGCTGACGGCATGGGCCTTCAGCCGGCTCTGGTCGTCGTAGACGTATTCGCTGAGCAACAGACCCTGTTGGCGGTTTTGTTCGCGACCGAAGGAAAACTGGTGGCTGGTGAGTCGTGTGCCATTGAGGTCGATGGCCGTCAGCGCGCCGCCCTTGGCGTGGTGGTAATCGAGTTTGCTGTTGTCTGGCAGGCGCAGGTGGTTGAGTCGGCCGCACGTGTCGTAGCGGTAACGCAAGGTGCCCCAGCCCTGGTGCTCGGTGATCAGCCTGTCCTGGGCGTCGTATTCGAACTCCAGCGGGTGATCGTGGCCGTCGTCGACACTGACCAGTCGGCCGAGGCGGTCGTAGCGATACTCGACCTGGATGCCATCGGGCAGGGTCTTGACCAACAGACGTCCAGCCGAGTCCCGCTGATAGCCGGTGATCAGCGGCGAGGCGTTATCGCCGAACTCGGTTTTCTCCTGCAGGTGGCCATTGAGATCGTAGCTATAAGCAGTGCGGCGGCCGTCGAAGCCGGTTTCCTGTCGGATCAGGCCGTTGGGCGTGTAGTCCAGGCTATATTTTTCGCCGGATTCGTTTTCAATTTCTGTCAGCAACAGCTGCGCGTTGTCGTAGCGATAACGCAGTTGTGTGCCATCGGGGTTGATCCGGCGGCTGACCAGATGCAAATCGTCGGCGTACTCATAGTGCGTGACGCGGCCCAGCTCATCGCGTTCGGCGGTAATCTTGCCGTAGGCGTTGTAATTGAAGGTGCGAGTGGCGCCGGTAGGCAGCGTCGTCTGAACCAGTCGGCCGACGGCATCCCATTGGTACTGGGTGAGCGAACCGTGTTCGTCCTGACGGGTCGTCTGCCGGCCTAGCGCGTCGTAGGAAAAGCTCCGCTGACTACCGTCCGGCAAGGTCTCTTCGAGCAACTGCCCCAAGGCGTTCCAGACGAACACATGTCGACTGGCGTCCGGGAAGCGGATCGACAGCAAACGCCCCTGAGCGTCGTGGTGATAGTGAGTGACCTGGCCATCCGGATCGGTGGCTTCGGTGACGTCTCCCTGAACATTGCGCTGATATTTCCACACCGCTCTGCCGTGATAGCGCGCATGCAGGAAGCCGTTGCGGTATTCGTATGATGTTGGCTCGTCTTCTGGTGGAATCAGCGCCACCAACCGTCCGACTTCGTCATAACGGTATTCAGTGACGGCCCCGAGCGGATCCTGCTCGGTCACCAAGCGGCCCTGTTTGTCATAGGCCTTGAGGTGTTCGCCACCGTTCAGTTCAACCTTGCGCACCAGCCGCGCCCGGTCATCGTGGACGTAAACCTCTTCACTGCCATCGATGTTCTGGACGGTGACACTGCCTTGGTCATCCCAGGTGTAGCGCGCCTCCATCTGCGAAAACGAGGCCCAATGGCGGATGCAACGCGCCGCCTTGCCGGACCGTTCCCACTCCCAGAAAAAACTCGCGCCCCCGGCCAGTTGCCGCTGCAGGATCACGTGCTGGTCGTCGTAGTCGTAACGCTCGCTTTCACCGGCGGCGTTGGTCGCTTCGATCAAGCGTTGGCGGGCGTCGTAGCGATAGAAAACCAGCGTCTGTTCTGTACGCCAGGCTTCACCTGGGGCATCGGTGGGATGAAACGACTGGTATTCAATGGCGACGAGGTGCCTGCGTTCATAGCAAAACAGCAGCGAACGGCCCGCGCCGTTATCGAGGCGTTGAATACGATCCTGACCGTCGCGAGTGAAGTGGAGGCGGTTGTTGTAGGCGTCGCTGATCGCCGTTAAGCGCCCCCCTCGAAAGTGGTAGAACCGGCTCGTCTCGCCAGCCAGCGCGAGAATCAACTCCTCCGGTTCGCCTCCGAGGTAAATCGCCGCCCGCGAGAGGCTGTTGTGGATCACCGGGCGCTCGACGCTCGGCAGCGGAAACGTCGTACGACGGTTTTCGTGGTCGATCCAGACGACCTGCTTGTCGTCCAGCTCCAACCGCTGTGCCAACGAATGGCTCCAACCCCAGCCCAGTCCGCAATCGATCTCCACCGCGCTGGTGCGGTACAACCGGGTAAAGGCAAACGGCAGTAGCCCATCCAGCGAGCCGTCGGTCAGGGTCAGCAGTTCTTCGCCGGTGACCATCGACACCGGGCAGTTGTTGGTGCAGGTCAGTGCCGCGCAATCGGCACTGTCGCCGTTGGGGTTTTTCGCCTGACTCGATGCATCGTCGTGAGGTTCGTGACGGCCCAGCCGGGTCATGGCGTCGGACTTGTCGCGAGCAATGGCAACCGGATTGTTAACCAGTACAACTGGAGAGTCGCCGGCACGGATCTGCAACGGAACCGTCGGTGCCGGTTTCAGCGGTGCATTGCGCGCGCTGACCACGAGCGGCTTGAGCGCGCCAGCGTGGGCTGTCAGGTCAGATTTGGCCGCCAGTTCGGCCAGCCGTAAACTGGCCCCCGCCAACCACTGCCGAGCCTGCCGGGACTGGATTTTGTCCAATACTTTGGCGCTCATGCCGAGCTTCAGGCCCGTAGGGCCGGTGAGGCGCACCAGCAGGAAACTGATCAACAGTTCTGTACGAATTTGCGCCACGACTTCGGCGATGTACTGCGGCGGCAGCATCCTCAGCCAACTGGTAAAGGCCGCGAGATGGATGAACATCAATGGTTCATCGCTCAACATCAGCAACACATTGGCGATGGCTTCAGCCGAGGCATTCAGCAATGTCTCAAGCTCGCCTTGAGTCAGGTACTCAAGGAGTTTTTCGCTGTTGGTTTGCAGGTCTGCCAGCAGGGCGTAGACCTGCTTCACGTCATCCCACAAACCCTGCAGCGAACGCTCGAAGCCGTGCCAGTCGGCCTGTTGCAGCAGGCCGTAGCGCTGGGTGAACCCTGCCTCGGAAAACTCTGCCCACAACGGCTGGAATTCGCTCGTCCATTCATTGCGCAACCAGCCTTCCAGCTCGCCGATCACGCCTTGATAGGAGGCGTAGAGCGCTTTGACGTGATCAGCGCAAACATTGGGAAAGAAGGTGATGCGATAACGCTGGCCGCGCCAGCATTCGGGGATTTCGAGGATGCCGCTGGGACCAATGGTTTTGTGGACGGGCTCACCGAACGTCAGTTCACCATTACGCTGCGAGATAACCGGTTCGAGCATCACCGGCGTATTGCCGATCGGCACGAAACGCGCGGCCTCAAACAGGTGCACCAGGGTCAATGGGCCGCTGGCCGGGCACATGGCGAGTGTCGAACTGACAGGGGCGGTGGAGTCCTTCGGTGCGCTGAGCCGGACTTCGTTGCCGACCTTGAATACCTGCTCGACACTCAGCGCCCCACCGGTCCAGAAGTTTTCCGCCCAGGCCTCGTAGTCGTTGAGGCAGAGTCGAAAATCACCGAGCAACGCTTCGACGTTCGGCTGCTCGGGGTTCATGGCGGCGACCACCAGCAGGCCGATGGTATTGTTCAAGGCCAGGACCTTGTCGGGTTCGAACATTCGCAGTCCCTCGCGCTGATTAATCTGGAGCGCAAGACTTTGCGGGGGATCAACGAGGAAAGAAGTCGGGAAAGGAGGTGTTTGGTGTAGGGGAAATCGCTAAATGATCGCAGGCGTCCCGACACAGTTTTTTGTATCCGCCAGGCATTGCCCGTTGCTCTCTGCCAACCGCGCTCGCTATGCTGCTGAACCCTTTAATCCATCACGGACCCGGTCGTGCCTGAGCCGCTCCTGGGATGTCATGAGAAAACGGATCAGATGCGATGAATGCACCCTTGGATGAGTTTGGCCCGATCAAGGCCGTGATTTTCGATATGGACGGCTTGTTGCTGGACACCGAGGGCATTTACACCGAGGTCACGTCCATCATTGCCAAGCGTTATGGCCGGACCTTCGACTGGAGCGTCAAACAGAACATCATCGGTCGTGGCGCGGGTGATCTGGCGCGCTATGTGGTCGAGGCGCTGGACCTGCCGATTACAGCCGAAGAGTTTCTGGTGATCCGCGAACCGCTGATGCGCGAGCGTTTTCCGACGGCGCTGGCGATGCCTGGCGCAGAGGAGCTGGTTCGGCACTTGAAGGCCAACAACATTCCTATTGCGGTGGGCACCAGTTCTTCACGTCAGTCGTTCGGCCAGAAAACCACTTTGCACCGCGACTGGTTTGCGCTGTTCGACTTCATCGTCACCGCGGATGACCCGGAAGTGGGCGCGGCCAAACCGGCGCCGGATATCTTCTTGACGGCGGCGCGGCGCCTGGGTGTCGCGCCTGAGGATTGCCTGGTGTTCGAGGATTCGCCATTCGGTGTCACGGCGGCGAAAGCGGCGGGGATGACGGCGATTGCGATCCCGGATGCGGCGATGGCCGACGAAAAGTACGCACACGCCGATGGCATTCTTCGTACGTTGAAGGCGTTCAAGCCCAGCGCATGTGGCCTGCCGGCACTTGAGTGGGCTTAACACCTATTTGATGTGGGAGCGGGCTTCTGTGGCGAGGGGGCTTGCCCCCGTTGGGGCGCGAAGCACCCCTGAAACCAGTCACAGCGGTCTTGATTTGGAACGCGGTTACCTGTTTTACGACTGCTTCGCAGTCGGACGGGGGCAAGCCCCCTCGCCACATAAACCCGCTCCCACAGCGACCTGCATCAGGCGCCGAAACCACCGTCGATGGTCAGGCTGGCACCGGTGATGTAGCCGGCTTCCGGACCAACAAGATAAGCGACGAAGCTGGCGATTTCTTCCACTCGTCCGTAACGCCCCACGGCCATCAGCGGGATCAGGCTTTCAGCAAAGTCGCCGCTGGCGGGGTTCATGTCGGTATCGACCGGGCCCGGTTGCACGTTGTTGATGGTGATACCCCGTGGGCCGAGGTCGCGAGCCAGACCTTTGGTCAGGCCGACCAGCGCCGATTTGCTCATGGCGTACGGGCCACCACCAGCGAAGGGCATGCGCTCGGCATTGGTGCTGCCGATGTTAATGATGCGGCCGCCTTCGGTCATATGTTTGGCCGCTTCCTGGGTGGCGATAAACACGCTGCGTACGTTGATGGCCAGGGTCTGGTCGAAGTCTTCGAGTTTGAAGTCTTCCAGCGGTGCGACGGCCAGAACGCCTGCGTTGTTGACCAGGATGTCCAGGCGACCGAAGGCTTCGACGGTGGCATTAACGGCCTTGCGAATGGCGACGGCATCGGCGCTGTCGGCCTTGATGGCCAGGGCTTTGCCACCGGCGCTGGTGATGTTGTTTTGCAGCTCTTCGGCTTTGGCGGTGGAGCTGACGTAAGTGAAGGCGACGGTAGCGCCTTCGGCGGCCAGGCGTTTGACGATGGCAGCACCGATGCCGCGTGAACCGCCTTGAATCAGAGCTACTTTACCGCTGAGGTGTTGAGTGGTCATGTCGATCTCCAGAAATTCAAGGCGGGCTGCCTTGTTGTTGGAGTCGAGTATCAGCCTCGCAATCCGCTCCGGGTAGACCGTCATTGCTATAGTCTGTGTAAACCAAAAGTTTATAGTGGCGCTTATGGAAACCTTCAGCAGTATCGAATGCTTCGTGCGTAGCGCCGAGGTCGGCAGCTTCGCCGAAGCTGCGCGGCGCTTGAGCCTGACGCCGGCGGCGGTGGGCAAGAGCGTTGCCAAACTGGAGGCGCGACTGGGTGTACGGCTGTTCCAGCGCAGCACGCGTAGCCTGACACTGACTGAGGCCGGCCAGCTGTTTCTCGGCGAAGTCAGTGCCAGCCTGCACACGATCCAGAATGCCGTGGCCAACCTGGCCAGCGCCGAAGGACGTCCGGCAGGCACGCTCAAGGTCAGTATGGGGACGGTGTTCGGACGTTTGTACATCGTGCCGTTGCTGGGCGAGTTTCTGCAGCGCTTTCCAGCGATCAACCCGGACTGGCATTTCGATAACCGCCAGGTCGACCTGATTGGCCAGGGTTTCGATGCGGCGATTGGTGGCGGATTCGAACTGCCTCAAGGGGTGGTGGCGCGAAAGCTGACGCCCGCCCATCGGGTATTGGTGGCTTCAGCCGAGTACCTCGCGGGGAACGAGGCGATCATCGAGCCCGACGACCTCAAAAACCACGACGGCATCTTGATACGCTCGCCGCAGACGGGGCGCGTGCGTTCCTGGCAGTTGACCAGTCGCGCCCGGCAACACAGCCCGCTGACGCTCAAGGCGCGGATGACCATGAGCGATTCGGAAGCCGCCTGCGCCACGGCGGCTCAGGGGTTGGGCATTGCGTTGGTGAGCATGCCGTTTGCCGTGGGCTATCTGGATGCGGGGACGTTGCAGCGGGTGTTGCCCGACTGGTACGTCGACGACGGCAACATCTCCATCTATTACGCTGAACACAAACTGCTGCCGGGCAAGACCCGGGCGTTTGTCGATTTCATCATTGAGCAGTTTGCGGAGCAGGGGTTGGGGCAGCGATTCAGTGCGCTTTGAACCTGGCCTGGGACCGAGGTGTGGCCATCGCGGGCAAGCCACGCTCCCACAGGGTTTTGTGTCGTTTACAACACTGTGGTAAGACACAAAACCTGTGGGAGCGACGCGGTCTATCTGCCAAACCGTCCCGGCCAGCCAATAATGGTCTTCGGCCGAGGCGTCGCATACGTCCGCACTTTTGACGTCGACAACCCCAACCGCACCAGCGATTCGGCAATGGTCACCGCCGCCGTCACGCCATCCACCACGGGCACGCCGGTGCGCTGACGAATCTGCTCATCCAGCCCGGCCATGCCGCCGCATCCCAGGCAGATCACCTCGGCCTTGTCTTCACTCACCGCCAGTTCTGCCTGCCGAACAATTGCCTCCAGCGCACGTTCTGGATCGGATTCCAGTTCCAGCACCGCCAAACCACTGGCCCGCACCGATGCACAACGGTCCCAGAGGCCGGACAGTTTGAGGCGATCCTCGATCAGCGGCACGGTACGGTCCAGGGTGGTGACCACCGAATAGGCATGCCCGAGGAACATCGCGGTGCTGGCGCCGGCATCGGTGATGTCCACTACCGGGACGTTGAGTAGTTCCTGTAAACCTTCGCGGCCGTGCTCGCCATAACCGGCCTGGATAACCGCATCAAAAGGCTGATCGTAGGACATGACCCGATCCATCACCGCGATAGCAGCCAGATAACTTTCGAAATTGCCTTCGATGGAGTCGGCACCAAAATGCGGGGTCAGGCCAATGATTTCCGTGCCGGGCGCGGCCACGGATTGGGCTTGGCCGGCGATGGCCTGAGTAATGGATTCGGTGGTGTTGACGTTGACCACGAGAATTCGCATGGGAGGTCCTTTTATAGCGAGGTGGTTCTGCGGCCCGATCTTGACGGACCGCCCGGGGATCAATGGCTGACGTTATCGACCGCGATGGCTTCACCGCTGACATCTGCGTAGTAAGGCTGCCGTTTGGCGATGATCAGGTAGAGCATCCCTGCAATCGCGGCGCCAATCAGCCAGGAGAACGGTGAAATGCTGTCGAAACCTGGCACCAGGGCCAGGACAATGGCGATCAGGGCTGCCGGAATGAACGCCGCCACGGCCCGCAAATTGACCCCATGGCTGTAGTAATAATCGCCATTGGGATCTTCGCTGTACAACTGCGGCACGTTGATCCGGCCTTTTCGTACCTGCCAGTAGTCGACCATGATCACCCCGTACAACGGGCCGAGCAGGGCGCCGAGGCCGGACAGGAAATAGACGATCACCAGCGGGCTGTTATAGAGGTTCCACGGCAGGATCAGCACCGCGATGGTCGCACTGATCAGCCCGGCGCGGCGGAAGGTCAGGTACTTGGGCGCCAGATTACTCAATACGAAGGCCGGGGCCACGAAGTTGGCCATGATGTTCACCGCCACGGTGACAATCAGGAACGCCAGGCAACCGAGTACCAGAAAGAAGGTGTTGGGAATCGACGCGATGATCTCCGTCGGGCTTTCGATGATCCGGCCATTGATCTGAAATTGCGCACCGCACAGTAGGACCGTAATCCCGGCGAATACCAGAATGTTGACGGGCAGGCCCCAGAAGTTACCGACCCGGATGGTCTTGCGGCAGGGCGAAGAGCGGGCGAAGTCACAGAAATTCAGGATCAGCGTGCCGTAGATCGACAGCCACAATGCGCCGCCGGCAAAGATATTGCGCCACATCTCGCCACCGCTAAGCGGCTCGCGAATCGACCAGGCGATGGTTGCATTGGCCTGGAAATACATCCACCCGGCAAGCGCGGCGACGGTCAGCAAAATCACCGGGCCGGCAAATGCCTCGTAGCGTCGCACCATCTCCATGCCATAGGCCAGGATCGCCAACTGCACGAACCAGATCGCCACGAAACACACCCAACCCAGACTCGACAGTCCGAGGATCGAGTCGTGGTCGTAATCGGCGAAGCCGGGGTGCACCGCCGTCAGTAATACACGAAAGACCACTGACGCCAGGTACGTCTGAATCCCGAACCAGGCAATGGCGATAACGGCACGAATCAATGCAGGAATCTGCGCCCCATGGATGCCGAAACTGATCCGGCTGATCACCGGAAACGGCACACCGGTTTTCTGGCCCATGTAACCGGAAAGGTTCATGAAGCCATACACCAGCGCCGCGCCGATTCCCAGGGACAGCAGAATCTGCCAGCCGCCCAGGCCTAGTGCATACAGGCCAATGGCGAAGGAGTAATTGGCAATGTTGTGCACGTCATTCGTCCACAACGCAAAGATACTGTAACGACCCCAACGCCGACCTTCAGCCTTGGTCGGCGCCAAGTCCTTGTTGTGCAGACGGGGGCTGAGTACTACGGGTGGTTGAAGTGTTTGATCGTGTATGACGGACGTGGAAAGTGAGGAGGGCAGATCCAGCGCGATGTTGTTATTGGGCAGGCTAGTACGCATTCCGGCAGGCTCCAGAAGCTCGTTGCCGCGATGACTGTGCATGAGCGTGGGCTCGACAAATCTTCGTCGCGGGCGGGAGAGCATCATTGGTTACGGGGCATCTGCAGCCTGTACGGGATAGGGCGCTTCAGGCTGCGGATCTAAAGTGTGTGTATGTTTTAGTATTGATTGTATACAAAACATGTGTTCACTTAAGCCAGATCTGTGCCAGTCATTGATCTATGAATTACTTGGATAATTTCGTTTTGTTATTGATTGAAACTAAGTAGTTGAAAATTTGGCACTATAAATTGACCGATTGAACAGGTATTTATTTTTGGCGGGGTTTTGTGGGGATGATCGACTGAGAAAGTCAGAACAGAGGAATGTAACTTTTGGGGGCGTTGAAACTAAAAGTGCACACATAAATGGCACCGATGGTGACATTTTTGTGTACACGTTTTGAGGTGAGGCACTGACCTGTGGGAGCGAGCCTGCTCGCGATGACGGACTGACATTCAACATTGAATTATCTGGTCCACCGCTATCGCGAGCAGGCTCGCTCCCACAAGGAGGACTGCATAGGGCGGGGATTACGCCTTGGATTTGCTGATGATATTGCCCGCATGCAGCCCGCATTCTTTCTGCGTGGCTTCTTCCCACCACCAACGACCTTCGCGCTCATGCTGGTTCGGCAACACCGGGCGGGTGCAAGGCTCGCAGCCGATGCTGATGAAGCCGCGCTCATGCAGGCTGTTGTACGGCAGCTCCAGCATGCGGATGTAGCCCCAGATCTCTTCGCTGGTCATTTGCGCCAGCGGGTTGAATTTGTAGAGGGTGCGTTCCGGGGTGGAGAACGCGGTATCGATTTCCAGCACTGCGACCGCGCTACGGGTGCCCGGGCTCTGGTCCCGACGCTGGCCGGTGGCCCAGGCGGTCACGCCCGAGAGCTTGCGACGCAACGGCTCGATCTTGCGGATGCCGCAGCACTCGCCATGACCGTCCTTGTAGAAACTGAACAGGCCCTTTTCCTTCACGAAAGGTTCGAGCTTGGTGTAGTCCGGCGACACGATTTCGATATCGATCTTGTAGTGCTCGCGCACCTGTTCAATGAAGCGATAGGTCTCGGGGTGCAAGCGGCCGGTGTCGAGGCTGAACACTTTGACGTTCTTGTTCAGCTTCCAGGCCATGTCCACCAGCACCACATCCTCGGCGCCGCTGAAAGATATCCACAGGTCATCGCCGAACTCGGCGAACGCGAGTTTCAGGATGTCCTGGGCGGATTTGTTGGCATAGGTCGTGGCGAGTTCCACGACATCGAACGATGGGCTCATCAGGGCGGCTTCCTACAGGTCGGTGGCGCTGGGCGCTCTATATGTGCCTGATGGTAACAAAATCCTGCGGCGGCTGGTGCGCCCTCTGCGTTGCACAGAGGAGGGCGAGTCGCTAGAGTTCGGCAGTCCTTTTGCTCGCTCGACTCAATAAACAGTACAAAATGGGAGTGTCTTGTGGAAATTGCCTGTCTGGATCTTGAAGGTGTGCTGGTCCCGGAAATCTGGATCGCCTTTGCCGAAAAAACCGGGATCGACTCCCTCAGGGCCACCACTCGGGACATTCCCGACTACGACGTGTTGATGAAGCAGCGCCTACGGATTCTCGACGAGCACGGCCTGAAGCTTTCCGACATCCAGGAAGTGATCGCCACGCTCAAGCCTCTGGAAGGCGCCAGTGAGTTCGTCGACTGGCTGCGTGAGCGCTTTCAGGTGGTGATTCTGTCGGACACCTTTTACGAATTCTCCCAGCCGCTGATGCGTCAGCTGGGCTTCCCGACCTTGCTTTGCCACCGTCTGATTACCGACGATGCCGGTCGGGTCACAGGCTATCAGTTGCGTCAGAAAGATCCCAAGCGGCAGTCGGTGTTGGCGTTCAAGAGCCTCTATTACCGGGTGATCGCGGCGGGCGATTCCTACAACGACACGACGATGCTGGGCGAGGCGGATGCCGGGATTCTGTTCCATGCGCCGGACAATGTGATTCGCGAGTTTCCACAGTTCCCGGCGGTGCACAGCTTTGCGCAGTTGAAGCAGGAGTTCATCAAGGCTTCGAATCGGGCGTTGAGTTTGTAGTCGTCAGGGAGGGCCCCATCGCGGGCAAGCCCGCTCCCACAGGATTTGTGTTGATCGCATAATTTTGGTTCGACACATAACCTGTGGGAGCGGGCTTGCCCGCGATGCTCTTAAAGGTTTTGCAGTGTATCCAGCAACACCTTCACCTTGGTAATCGATTCCTGATATTCCGCCTGCCAGTCCGAATCCGCGACGATCCCGCCACCACCCCAGCAGCACACCTGCCCATCCTTGACCAGCAAGCTGCGAATGGCGATGGAACTGTCCATCTCGCCGCGCACGTCCAGGTACAGCAACGAACCGCAATACAACCCACGACGGGTCGGTTCCAGCTCATCGATGATCTGCATGGCACGAATCTTTGGCGCGCCGGTAATCGAGCCGCCGGGGAAGCTGCCGGCGATCAGGTCCAGCGCATCCTTGTCATCCGCCAGCTCGCCGGTAACGCTGCTCACCAGGTGATGCACGTTCGGGTAGCTTTCCAGACTGAACAACTCCGGCACCCGTACCGAGCCGATACGGCAGGTACGGCCGAGGTCGTTGCGCAGCAGGTCGACGATCATCAGGTTTTCCGCGCGATCCTTGGGGCTGGCCAGCAGTTCGGCGGCGTTCGCGGCATCTTCGGCAGTGGTCAGGCCGCGGGGGCGGGTGCCTTTGATCGGGCGGGTTTCGACGTGGCGCTCGCTGACTTTGACGAAACGCTCCGGCGACAGGCTCAGCACCGCGCCGCCGTCGGGCAGGCTCTGGAAACCGGAAAACGGCGTCGGGCACGCCGCCCGCAGCGCGCAGTACGCGGCCCACGGATCGCCCTGGCATTGCGCGCGAAAGCGCTGGGCGAAGTTGACCTGATAGCAGTCGCCGGCCTGGATGTATTGCTGAATGCGTTCGAAAGCTTGCCGATAGTCGTCGGGGCTCAGGTCGGCGCTCATCGGGCCGTCCAGTTTGAAAGGCTCGATTTGCTTGGTCGCAGGTTGCGTGAACAGTTCGATCAGCCGCTGTCGTTCGCTGTCGATCAACGCCGGGTGGAACACCAGTTGGCTGGTGGCCAAGTGGTGATCGCTGATCAGGGCCCAGTCGTACAGCCCAAAACGTGCGTCGGGCAATTGCAGGTCGTCCCGTGCCTGACTCGGCAGGTTTTCCAGGTGCCGGCCGAAGTCGTAGCTCAGGTAGCCAATCAGGCCGCCGGCGAAGGGCAGGTCAAAAGGAACAGTGGCTTCGCCGAGTCGCGTCAGATTGTCGCGAAGGCGTTGCAGGAAATGGCTGCCACTTTCATCCGGTAATACGGCCAGTTGCTCCAGCGGCCAGGCACTGAGCAGGTCATAACGCCCACGCTCGGCGCTTGGCCGGCCGCTGTCGAGCAGCACGGCACCTGGGGCATGACGAATCGCCGCGAAGTACTCGGCGGGGTTGGCGCGATAGGGCAGCGGGTGTACGGAACAGGTCAACATGGGCGGGGCAAATCAGCCATCGAGGCGGGGGAGCGATTGTAGTCCTCTGCAGGATTTGCTCCTAGAGGGGATGTCGGGGATTGGCAGGTTGAGAGCTTTGTTGCCTGTTAGTCAGTCTTCGCGGGCAAGCCTCGCTCCTACAGGAGCGAGGCGTGCCCGCGAATGTCTGTCTCGGATCAACCCTCAACCGCTGGAATATGCCCAAACATTTCCTGAACGAACTCAACGCGTTCCTGCACCGTTTCGGTTATCCCACGCGCTTTCAATTCTTCCAGTCGCGCTTCGACCGCGTGGGTACGCAACGTCAACCCGCAATCGTTGGCGATCTGAATGTTCAAACCGGGCCGGGCGTTAAGCTCAAGAATCAGCGGCCCTTTCTCTTGGTCGAGCACCATGTCGACACCGATGTAACCCAACCCGCACAGCTCATGGCAGCCGGCGGCGAGCTTCATGAAACCGTCCCAGTAGGGCAGTTGCACGCCGTCCACGGCGTTGGTGGTGTCCGGGTGTTTGTTAATGATGTTGTTCAGCCAGGTGCCGCGCAATGTCAGGCCTGTGGCCAGGTCGACACCGACGCCGATGGCGCCTTGGTGCAGGTTGGCTTTGCCGCCAGACTGGCGAGTCGGCAGGCGCAACATGGCCATCACCGGATAGCCCATCAGCACAATGATGCGGATGTCCGGCACGCCTTCGTAGCTGATGCTTTTGAAGATCTGGTCCGGGGTCACGCGGTATTCGATCAGCGCACGGTCGCGGTGCCCGCCCAGGGAGTACAGGCCGGTGAGGATGCTCGAGATATGGTGCTCGAGTTCCTCATGGTCGATGATCTTGCCGGACACTGTGCGATAGCGCCCCTCGAACCGGTCGGCAACCACAATGATGCCGTCGCCGCCGGCGCCCTGGGCCGGTTTGATCACGAAATCGGTACGCCCGCCGATGATCTCGCCGAGGTTGTCGATTTCCTTCTCGGTGGAGATCACGCCGTACAGCTCCGGCACGTGGATGCCGGCGGCGATGGCGCGCTCCTTGGTGATGATCTTGTCATCGACGATCGGGTACAGGCTGCGCTTGTTGTACTTGAGCACGTAGTCTGCGTTGCGCCGATTGATCCCCATGATGCCCCGGGCCTCAAGGGCTTTCCAGGTCTTCCAGAGACCGAACATCAGGCGTCAACCTTCTTCAGGAAAGCCTTGAAACGCACCAGCTCGGTCAGGCGGTAACCGCGATAGCGACCCATGGCCAGCATGAAGCCCACCAGGATCAGCAGGATCGCCGGGAAGGTGAACACGAAGTACACCAGCTCCGGCACGCTCATGATCAGGTGCGCCAGGGAAGCGGCGAACAGCGTGCCGATCGCCACTTTCATGGCATGGCCGCCACCGCGCTCTTCCCAGGTGATCGACAGGCGTTCGATGGTCATGGTCAGAATCACCATCGGGAACAGTGCCACCGACAACCCGCGTTCCAGGCCGAGTTTGTGGCTGAACAGGCTGATAGCCGCGATCAGCACCACCACGAAGGTCAGCACCACCGACAGCCTCGGCAGCATTTGCAGTTTCAGATGTTCAAGGTAGGAGCGCAGCGACAGCCCCAGCGCCGTAATGATCGTAAACAGCATAATACCAAAGCCGAGCTGGGTTTCCCGGAAGGCGAGGGCGATCAGCACCGGGGTAAAGGTGCCGAGTGTCTGAATGCCGATCAGGTTGCGCAGGATCAGGATCACCAGCACGCCGATCGGGATCATCACCATGATCATGAAGGTCTGCTGGGTTTCCAGCGGCAGGCCGTACAGAGAGTAATCGAGGAAGTTGGCGTCGGAGTTTTCGTCGGTCAGCTTGGCCAGGCGAATGGCGTTCATTTCGCTGTTGTTCAGGCTGAAGGTGACGTTGGCTTTTTTGCCGCCATCGACGGTGATCAGGTTTTCATCGCCCGTCCACCACAGCAAGCGGTCGGTGGGCAGGCCCTGTTCACCGGTTTCCGGGTTGAAGTACAGCCAGTCGGTGCCGTTGAAGCTGCGCAACCAGAGTTCAGGCATTTGCGGCTGATCGGCTACCAGGCGAATGGTGTGGACCTTTTCCACCGGCACGTGGGCGATGGACAGTACCAGTTCGACGATTTTGGCTTTGTTCACGGTGGACGGATCACCGGCCAGCAGCAATTTCACGTTGTCGTCGTTGAGGTTGTTGACGCGCTTGATGGCTTCGCCGATGAAGGTTTCGACGTCGGCCGAGTGTTGGCGGATCGGCGCGAGCAGGGCTTCGGCGGCGATTTTTTCCGGGCCTTCGACGGCGATGCTGTCGCGGAAGGTCGGGCCTTTGATCTTGGATTTTTCGCCGCTGTAGCGCTTGGTCAGCACCAGTCGGTAATAAAGGGTCTGGTTGCCCTTGGCCCGACGCGCTGACCAGGTGACTTTGCGGTTGCCATCGGCACGGTTCACCGCCACGCCGTAATTATTGGAAATGAAACTCTCGTTGAGGCTCACGTAGTCGCGGCTCAGTGGCGGCACGAACATCTGGATCTTGATCGGGTCTTTGGCATTGGCGACGAACTCGACCTTGGCGTCGATGTTCCACAAGTCGTCGGTAGCGTCTTCGGTCACCGGAATTCCGAGCACGAAAATCTGATAGGCCGTAACTGAAATGCCCAGCACCACCAGGATGGCGATCAGCAGTTTCAGATGGAGGGTAAGAGAGCGCATTGGAATTACTCTGCGGTATGTGCGTCGGTGGCGCAGGCGGGTTTGCCAGCAGCGTATTTAAGACTGGGGTCGACCAGCGCATCGAAACGCTTGAGCGCTTCGGAGCCGATCAAGAGCGGGTATTGGAAGGCGCTGCGGTCGGTCAAGTTCACTTCGATGCTGCGTAAAGCCGAACCCATGCAGATATCCAGCTCGATGACCGGACGGGCGGTGTATTTCTTGCCTTCTTCCGGGTCGTAGTCACCGGCCCGGCGCTTGATCTTGCTGACACGGGCCAGCGGTCGTTCGATCGGGTGCGAATGCGCGGCGTCGATAGCCAGATAGAAGCGCACCCACGACTCGCCATTGCGTTTGAAACGTTTGATGTCGCGGGCACTCAGCGAAGCGGTTTTCGCCCCGGTGTCGAGTTTGGCGGCGACTTCCAGGTTGATGCCATCCAGCGAAGCGTACTCATTGAGGCCGTACACAGTCTTTTCCCCTGCTGCGGCGAAACCTGGCAGGCCAAAAAGACAAAGGAATGTGGTGAAGGGCTTGAGTCTCATAAATCCTGATGCGCAGCGGTCCGTTCTTCAATTCAAGGCCCTGGCATTGCTGCACAAGCTCCCTCGTATGCCTATCTGCTTTTTATGACAGGCAATGCAGATGACAAGCAAATGCGGGCGGCATTCTAGCACGGTGGGTTTATGGCGCCAGCGTTGGCCGACGGCTATAACTTGAGGTGTTGCTTCCTTATGGTGCAGAGGGTTATTAGACGATTGTCGACAATATCGAATTATCCTTTGACGTAACCGGCCATATTCGCTAGTTTTTGCGGCATTGGTTTTCAAGGTGTCGACAATATGCTGGATCAACTCGATCCCCCGGTCACAGTTCAGGACGACTCGGAAACACTTTCCGAAAACGTCTTCCGACGCATTCAGGCGGCCATCGTCAAAGGCGAGATCGCCCCGGGCAGCAAGATCTCCGAGCCGGAGCTGGCGCGCACGTACGGCATTAGCCGCGGGCCGCTGCGTGAGGCCATTCACCGTCTGGAAGGCCAGCGCCTGCTGGTTCGCGTGCCGCACGTCGGGGCGCGGGTGGTGTCGCTGAGCCACGCCGAACTGCTGGAACTCTACGAAATTCGTGAATCCCTGGAAGGCATGGCGTGCCGTCTGGCGGCTGAACGCATGACGGTCGAAGAAATCGACGAACTGCGTCGGGTGCTGGAAACCCATGAGCGCGATGCGGCGTTTCAGGCCGGTGTCGGTTACTACCAGCAGGAAGGCGATTTCGACTTTCATTACCGGATCATCCAGGGCAGCGGCAACCGTACCTTGACCCAGATGCTGTGCGGTGAGCTCTATCAGCTGGTGCGCATGTACCGCATCCAGTTTTCCACCACGCCCAATCGGCCGCGCCAGGCGTTTGCCGAACACCACCGAATTCTCGATGCCATCGCCGACCGTGACGGTGAGTTGGCCGAGTTGTTGATGCGCCGTCACATCGGCGCCTCCAAACGCAATATTGCCCGTCACTACCAGGACGGCGCTAACCCGACAGCCACTGAACGAGGTGAGTCATGAGTTCCAACAAGAGCACTCCAGGCCAGCGTTTCCGCGATGCGGTCGCCAGCGAACATCCGCTGCAAGTGGTCGGCACGATCAACGCCAACCACGCACTGCTGGCCAAGCGCGCCGGTTTCAAGGCTATTTACCTGTCGGGTGGCGGGGTGGCTGCTGGCTCCCTGGGCGTGCCAGACCTGGGGATTACCGGTCTGGATGACGTGCTGACCGACGTGCGTCGCATCACTGACGTCTGCGACTTGCCGCTGTTGGTGGACGTGGACACCGGTTTCGGTTCCTCGGCGTTCAACGTCGCCCGTACCGTGAAGTCGATGATCAAGTTCGGCGCGGCGGCGATTCACATCGAAGACCAGGTCGGCGCCAAGCGCTGTGGTCACCGTCCTAATAAAGAGATCGTCTCGCAGCAGGAAATGGTCGACCGCATCAAAGCGGCCGTTGATGCCCGCACCGACGACAGCTTCGTGATCATGGCCCGCACCGACGCCCTGGCGGTGGAAGGTCTTGAGTCTGCGCTGGATCGCGCGGCGGCATGCATCGAAGCCGGCGCCGACATGGTGTTCCCGGAGGCGATCACCGAGCTTGAGATGTACAAACTGTTCGCCAGCCGCGTGAAGGCGCCGATCCTGGCCAACATCACCGAGTTCGGCGCGACGCCGCTGTACACCACCGAGCAGCTCGCTGCCGCCGACGTGTCGTTGGTGCTGTACCCGCTGTCGGCATTTCGTGCCATGAACAAAGCCGCGGAAAACGTCTACACCGCGATCCGCCGCGACGGCACGCAACAGAACGTCATCGACACCATGCAGACGCGCATGGAGCTTTACGATCGCATCGATTACCACACCTTCGAGCAGAAGCTCGATGCGTTGTTTGCGGCGAAGAAGTAATGAAAGCCCTGTAGGAGCGAAGCTTGCTCGCGAAGACGGACTGACATTCAAAATCAATGTCGTCTGAGACACCGCTTTCGCGAGCAAGCTTCGCTCCTACAAGTTTCCCTGACAAATTCAAAAAAATTGGAGACAGCAATGGCCGAAGCAAAAGTACTCAGTGGCGCCGGGCTCCGTGGCCAGGTGGCCGGGCAAACCGCACTGTCCACCGTGGGCCAGTCGGGCGCTGGCCTGACCTATCGCGGCTACGATGTTCGCGAACTGGCGGCTGACGCACAATTCGAAGAAGTGGCTTACCTGCTGCTGTACGGCGAACTGCCGACCAAAGCACAACTGGCTGCCTACACCCAGAAACTGAGCAAGCTGCGCGACCTGCCGCAAGCGCTCAAAGAAGTGCTGGAACGCATCCCCGCCGACGCCCACCCGATGGACGTGATGCGCACCGGTTGCTCATTCCTGGGCAATATCGAGCCGGAGAAAGACTTCTCCGAGCAGCACGATGCCACCGACCGCCTGCTGGCCGCCTTCCCGGCGATCATGTGCTACTGGTATCGCTTCAGCCACGACGGCAAACGCATCAATTGCGTGACCGACGAAGCCTGCATCGGCGGCCATTTCCTGCACCTGTTGCACGACAAGAAACCGAGCGAGTTGCACGTCAAAGTGATGAACGTTTCGCTGATCCTTTACGCGGAACACGAGTTCAACGCCTCGACCTTCACCGCCCGGGTGTGCGCCTCGACCCTGTCGGATCTGTATTCCTGCGTCACGGCGGCCATCGGTTCCCTGCGCGGCCCGCTGCACGGCGGCGCCAACGAAGCAGCGATGGAAATGATCGAGCGCTTTTCGTCGCCGGAAGAGGCGATCAAAGGCACTCTCGGCATGCTCGAGCGCAAGGACAAGATCATGGGCTTCGGCCACGCGATCTATAAGGACAACGATCCGCGCAACGAGGTGATCAAGGCCTGGTCGAAAAAACTCGCTGACGAAGTGGGCGACACGGTGCTGTTTCCGGTATCTGAAGCCATCGACAAGACCATGTGGGAGCAGAAAAAACTGTTCCCGAACGCCGACTTCTACCATGCGTCGACGTACCACTTCATGGGCATTCCGACCAAGTTGTTCACGCCGATCTTCGTCTGCTCGCGCCTGACCGGCTGGGCGGCCCATGTGTTCGAACAACGTGCCAACAACCGCATCATCCGCCCGAGCGCCGAATACGTCGGCGTCGAACAGCGCAAATTCGTGCCAATCGAACAACGCTGACTGGGAGGGCGCCGGTAATGGTTGCTGGGCAAAACGAATAACCCTGTGGGAGCGGGCTTGCCCGCGATAGCGGTGGGTCAGTCGACATCTTTGTCGGATGTGACCCAGTCATCGCGGGCAAGCCCGCTCCCACAGTGGCTCGGTTTTGCTTCAAAAGCTGCGCCAGGCGCCCACCCTTTGTAACCACCGTGACCGAGTCCTGACGATGAACACTGAATTCCGCAAACCGCTGCCCGGCAGCCATCTGGATTATTTCGACGTCCGCGCGGCGGTCGAGGCCATTCAGCCCGGCGCCTACGACACTCTGCCGTACACCTCCCGCGTGCTGGCGGAAAACCTTGTGCGTCGCTGCGACCCGGCCACGCTCACCGAATCCCTGAAGCAATTCATCGAGCGCAAACGCGACCTCGATTTCCCATGGTTCCCGGCCCGCGTGGTGTGCCATGACATTCTTGGCCAGACCGCGCTGGTCGACCTTGCCGGCCTGCGTGATGCCATCGCCCTGCAAGGCGGCGATCCGGCGCAAGTGAACCCGGTGGTGCCGACTCAGTTGATCGTCGACCACTCGCTGGCCGTTGAACGCGGTGGCTTCGATCCCGAGGCGTTCGAGAAGAACCGCGCCATTGAAGACCGTCGCAACGAAGACCGTTTCCACTTCATCAACTGGACTAAAAAGGCCTTCAAGAACGTCGACGTGATCCCGCCGGGCAACGGGATCATGCACCAGATCAACCTGGAGAAAATGTCGCCGGTGATCCAGGTGCGCGACGGCGTGGCGTTCCCCGATACCTGCGTCGGTACCGACAGTCACACCCCGCACGTCGATGCGCTGGGCGTGATCGCCATCGGTGTTGGCGGTCTGGAAGCGGAGAGCGTGATGCTCGGTCGCGCATCGTGGATGCGTTTGCCGGAAAGCGTCGGCGTCGAGCTCACTGGCAAGCTGCAACCGGGCATCACCGCCACCGACATGGTACTGGCGCTGACCGAATACCTGCGCAAACAAAAAGTCGTTGGCGCCTGGCTGGAATTCTTCGGTGAAGGTGCTTCGGCGCTGACCTTGGGCGACCGCGCGACCATTTCCAACATGGCCCCGGAATACGGTGCCACGGCGGCAATGTTCTACATCGACCAGCAGACCATCGACTACCTGAAACTCACCGGCCGTGAAGACGAGCAAGTGCAGTTGGTCGAGAGCTACGCCAAGCAGACCGGCCTCTGGGCCGACAGCCTGAAAGGCGCGCAGTACGAGCGCGGGCTGAGCTTCGACCTGTCCTCGGTGGTGCGCAACATGGCTGGCCCGAGCAACCCGCACGCCCGTGTCGCCACGTCCGATCTCGCCGCCCAAGGCATCTCCGGCCAGTGGGACGACGTGCCCGGCCAGATGCCGGATGGCGCGGTGATCATCGCCGCCATCACCAGTTGCACCAATACCAGCAACCCGCGCAACGTGATTGCCGCAGGCCTGCTGGCGCGCAACGCCAACAAGCTCGGGCTGACCCGCAAGCCGTGGGTCAAATCCTCGCTGGCGCCGGGTTCGAAAACCGTGGCGCTGTATCTGGATGAAGCCGGGCTGACTAAAGAGCTGGAGCAACTTGGCTTCGGCGTCGTGGCCTTCGCCTGCACCACGTGCAACGGCATGTCCGGCGCGCTGGACCCGGTGATCCAACAGGAAATCATCGACCGCGATCTGTACGCCACGGCCGTGCTCTCCGGTAACCGCAACTTCGACGGGCGCATTCACCCGTACGCGAAAAACGCGTTCCTGGCTTCGCCGCCATTGGTGGTGGCTTACGCCATCGCCGGCACCATCCGTTTCGACATCGAGAAAGATGTACTGGGCCTGGACGCGAACGGCAAGGAAATCCGCCTGAAAGACATCTGGCCGAGCGACGAAGAAATCGACGCGGTGGTCAAGACTTCGGTGAAACCGGAACAGTTCCGCCAGGTGTATATCCCGATGTTCGCCATCCACGAAGACACCGGTCCCAAGGTCACGCCGCTGTATGACTGGCGTGAAATGAGCACCTACATTCGTCGTCCGCCTTACTGGGAAGGCGCGCTGGCCGGCGCGCGTCCGCTCAAGGGCATGCGCCCGCTGGCGGTGCTGCCGGACAACATCACCACCGATCACCTGTCGCCTTCCAACGCGATCATGCTCGACAGCGCGGCGGGTGAATACCTGGCGAAAATGGGCCTGCCGGAAGAAGACTTCAACTCCTACGCCACCCACCGGGGCGACCACTTGACCGCGCAGCGCGCGACGTTCGCCAACCCGAAACTGTTCAATGAAATGGTCCGGGAAAACGGCAAGGTCAAGCAGGGTTCCCTGGCGCGGGTCGAGCCGGAAGGCCAGGTCATGCGCATGTGGGAAGCCATCGAAACCTACATGGAGCGCAAGCAGCCGCTGATCATCATCGCCGGCGCCGACTATGGTCAGGGGTCGTCCCGCGACTGGGCGGCCAAAGGTGTGCGTCTGGCGGGTGTGGAAGCGATCGCCGCTGAAGGTTTCGAGCGCATCCACCGCACCAACCTGGTGGGCATGGGCGTGCTGCCGCTGGAGTTCCAGCCGGGCACCGACCGTCACGCCCTGGCCATCGACGGCAGCGAAACCTACGACGTGATCGGCGACCGCACCCCGCGTGCGACGCTAACGCTGGTGATCAATCGCAAGAACGGCGAACGCGTCGAAGTGCCGGTGACCTGCCGCCTCGATACCGCTGAAGAAGTGTCGATCTACGAGGCCGGCGGCGTGTTGCAGCGTTTCGCTCAGGACTTCCTTGAAGAATCGGCGGTTGCCGTTTAACACGACGAGCCGCGCGGGGGGGTAAGCCCCGCGCTGGCCGATAAGGATCTATATGGCTCACACACCCCAGATCAAGATTCCTGCTACCTACATGCGCGGCGGCACCAGCAAAGGCGTGTTCTTCAGCCTGAAAGACCTGCCCGAAGCGGCACAAATCCCTGGGCCTGCTCGCGATGCGTTGTTGCTGCGCGTGATCGGCAGCCCCGACCCTTACGACAAGCAAATCGACGGCATGGGCGGCGCGACGTCCAGCACCAGCAAAACCGTGATCCTGTCGAAAAGCATCAAGGCTGATCACGACGTCGATTACCTGTTCGGTCAGGTCTCCATCGACAAGCCTTTCGTTGATTGGAGCGGCAACTGCGGCAACCTGTCGGCAGCGGTCGGTTCGTTCGCCATCAGCAATGGCCTGGTGGACGCCAGCCGCATCCCGCACAACGGTGTGGCGGTGGTGCGCGTGTGGCAGGCCAACATTGGCAAGACCATCATCGCCCATGTGCCGATCACCAACGGTGAAGTGCAGGAAACCGGCGATTTCGAACTCGACGGCGTGACCTTTCCGGCGGCCGAAGTGCAGCTCGAATTCATCGACCCGGCAGCGGAAGAAGAGGGGGGCGGCGGTTCGATGTTCCCCACTGGCAACCTCGTGGATGACCTCGAAGTGCCGGGCGTCGGTACGCTCAAGGCGACCCTGATCAACGCCGGCATTCCGACCATCTTCGTCAACGCTGAAGACATCGGTTACACCGGTACCGAATTGCAAGGGGCGATCAATGGCGACCTGAAGGCGCTGGCGATGTTCGAAACCATCCGCGCTTACGGCGCGCTGCGCATGGGGCTGATTCAGCACCTGGACGAAGCCGCCAAACGCCAGCACACGCCCAAAGTGGCTTTTGTGGCTCCGCCTGCGGATTACATTGCGTCCAGCGGCAAGGCTATTGCGGCAACCGACGTCGACCTGCTGGTGCGTGCGCTGTCCATGGGCAAACTGCACCACGCGATGATGGGCACGGCAGCGGTGGCCATCGGCACGGCAGCGGCGATTTCCGGCACGTTGGTCAACCTGGCGGCAGGCGGCATCGAACGTAATGCTGTGCGCTTCGGTCATCCGTCCGGCACCTTGCGCGTGGGCGCCGAGGCCAGTCAGGTCAACGGTGAATGGACCGTGAAAAAAGCCATCATGAGCCGCAGTGCGCGGGTGTTGATGGAAGGCTATGTCCGTGTGCCGGGGGATTCTTTCTGACAATTTAGAAGTCACCCAAAACCCTGTGGGAGCGGACTTGTCCGCGATGAGGCCTTCACATTCAACATCTATGTCGGCTGATACACCGCTATCGCGAGCAAGCCCGCTCCCACAGTTAATTGCATTTCAATAACAAGAATGGCGTCACCAACTAAGATTGATCCTGAACCGAGGTCCCATCAACGAACCACTGACCGAGTGAATCGAACATGAGCGCCAACGTCGACCTGAACAACCGCCCCGACTACGACACGGTCCTGCAGGACATCGCCGACTACGTCCTCACTTTCAAAATCGACTCTGGCGAGGCGCTGGATACCGCCCGTAATTGCCTGATGGACACCCTCGGCTGCGGTCTGCTGGCCCTGCGTTTTCCTGAATGCACCAAGCACCTAGGGCCCATCGTCGAAGGCACGGTCGTTCCCTTCGGTGCTCGCGTGCCGGGGACCAGTTACCGTCTCGATCCGGTCAAAGCCGCATGGGACATCGGTTGCATCGTCCGCTGGCTCGATTACAACGACACCTGGCTCGCTGCTGAATGGGGTCATCCGTCCGATAACCTCGGCGCCATTCTTGCGGTGGCCGACCACCTGTCGCAAAAGCGCCTGGCCAATGGCGACACACCGCTGTCCATTCGCGTGGTGTTGGAAGCGATGATCATGGCCCATGAGATTCAAGGCGTGATTGCACTGGAAAACTCCTTCAATCGCGTTGGCATTGATCACGTCATCCTGGTGAAAGTCGCCTCGACCGCCGTCACCGCCAAGCTCATGGGCGCCAATCGTGAGCAACTGCTGTCGGCGTTGTCCCATGCCTTTGCCGACGGCCAGGCGCTGCGCACTTACCGGCATGCGCCAAATGCCGGGTCGCGTAAATCCTGGGCGGCAGGGGACGCGTCCAGCCGTGGCGTGCGTCTGGCGGACATTGCGATACGCGGGGAGATGGGCATTCCCGGTGTACTGACCGCCAGGCAATGGGGGTTCTACGACGTGTTGTTCAGCCACACCAACAACGACCTGGCGCTCAAGCCTGAAGACAAACGTGCCTTCAGCTTTTCCCGGCCGTTCGGCAGCTACGTGATGGAAAACGTGCTGTTCAAGATCAGCTTTCCCGCCGAGTTTCACGCGCAAACTGCCTGCGAGGCCGCCGTCACCTTGCACCCATTGGTCAGGAATCGCCTGCACGAAATTGACAGGATCGTCATCACCACCCACGAATCGGCGATCCGCATCATCTCCAAGGTCGGCCCGCTGGCCAACGCTGCGGACCGCGACCACTGCATCCAGTACATGACCGCCGTCCCCCTGGTGTTCGGTAATCTGGTGGCCGAGCAATACGAAGACGACTTCCACGCGGTGCATCCGATTATCGACGTGCTGCGCGACAAAATGGTCATCGTCGAAGACCCGCGCTTCACCCGCGAATACCTGGAGCCGGATAAACGCTCTATCGCCAATGCGGTGCAGGTGTTCTTCAAGGACGGCTCCAGCACCGAGAACGTGGTGGTGGAGTATCCGATCGGCCATCGCCGTCGCCGCGCCGATGGTATTCCGTTGTTGGAGGACAAGTTCAAGGCGAACCTGGCAACGCGCTTCACGGCTCAGCGCAGTGCCGAGATTTTTGCGTTGTGCAAGGACCAGGCGCGGCTTGAGGAGACGGCGGTGAACCGGTTTGTGGATTTGTTTGTGATCTAGTCACACCGCGTCATCGTTCAATCGCGGGCAAGCCCGCTCCCACAGGTTCTCGATTGTTTGCAAATTTTGCATTCAACACAGATCCCTGTGGGAGCGGGCTTGCCCGCGAAGGCGGTGTAACTGCCGCCGAAAATTTACTTGAACCGCCGCTCCACACCTTTCTCCACCAGAATCTTCGCCGAAATCTCTTCTACCGAAAAATGCGTGGAATTGATGTGGGCAATGTTCTCGCGGCGAAACAGATTCTCCACCTCGCGCACTTCGAATTCGCACTGCGCGTAGCTCGAATAGCGGCTGTTGGGCTTGCGTTCATTGCGGATCGCCGTGAGGCGGTCCGGGTCGATGGTCAGGCCGAACAGCTTGTGATGATGGGCGCGCAGGGCGGTTGGCAGTTGCAGGCGCTCCATGTCGTCTTCGGTCAGCGGGTAATTGGCCGCGCGGATACCGAATTGCATGGCCATGTACAAACACGTCGGGGTTTTGCCGCAACGCGACACGCCTACTAGAATCAGGTCAGCTTTGTCGTAATAGTGCGTGCGGGCGCCATCGTCATTGTCGAGGGCGAAGTTCACCGCCTCGATGCGCTCCATGTAATTGGAGTTGCCGCCGATGGAGTGGGATTTGCCGACGGTGTAGGAAGAATGCTCGGTCAGTTCCTGTTCCAGCGGGGCCAGGAAGGTCGAGAAAATGTCGATCATGAAACCATTCGAGGTCGCGAGGATCTCACGAATGTCCTGATTGACGATGGTGTCGAAAATAATCGGACGAAAACCATCGTTTTCGGCGGCTTTGTTGATTTGTTGTACCATGGCCCGCGCTTTATCCGCGTTGTCGATGTAGGGCCGCGTGATTTTGCTGAAGGTAATGTTTTCGAACTGCGCCAACAGGCTTTGACCGAGGGTTTCGGCGGTAATACCCGTGCCATCGGAGATAAAGAAAGCAGATCGTTTCATTTGCACCTTGGGCCTTAAGCTAGTAACGATTCTTGGATATAGTAGGCGCGATTTGTCGGCCGCCAGTGGCCAGCATTCTCACTTATTTTCCAGGTCCAGGCCATACAGCCGGCAAATGCTCCCCCGAGTCGCCGGCTTCTGAGCTTTTCCAACACAGTTAGTGGAGAGATCACCTTGGTAGAGTACGTAGTTTCCCTCGATAAGCTCGGCGTCCATGATGTAGAGCATGTGGGGGGCAAGAACGCATCCCTGGGCGAGATGATCAGTAACCTTGCAGGTGCCGGTGTATCGGTGCCCGGTGGCTTCGCCACGACAGCTCAGGCATATCGTGATTTCCTGGAACTGAGCGGTCTGAACGATCAGATCCACGCCGCCCTCGACGCGCTGGATGTCGACGATGTCAACGCCCTGGCCAAAACCGGCGCCCAGATCCGTCAATGGATCATGGAAGCCGAATTCCCCGAGAAGCTCAACGCCGAGATCCGCACCGCGTTCGCCACGCTGTCGGCCGGCAACCCTGACATGGCCGTGGCCGTGCGCTCTTCCGCTACCGCCGAAGACTTGCCGGACGCTTCCTTCGCCGGTCAGCAGGAAACCTTCCTGAACATCCGTGGTGTCGAAAACGTTATTCGCGCCGCCAAAGAAGTGTTCGCTTCCCTGTTCAACGACCGTGCGATTTCCTACCGCGTCCACCAGGGTTTCGACCACAAGCTGGTGGCCCTGTCGGCCGGCGTGCAGCGCATGGTCCGCTCCGAAACCGGCACCGCCGGCGTGATGTTCACCCTCGATACCGAATCGGGCTTCCGTGACGTGGTGTTCATCACCGGCGCTTACGGCCTGGGTGAAACCGTCGTACAAGGCGCGGTGAACCCGGATGAATTCTATGTCCACAAAGGCACGCTGGAAGCCGGTCGTCCGGCCATCCTGCGTCGCAACCTGGGCAGCAAAGCCATCAAGATGATCTACGGCGAAGTGGCCACGGCCGGTAAATCGGTCAAGACCATCGACGTGGACAAGGCCGATCGCGCACGTTTCTGCCTGAGCGACGCCGAAGTCAGCGAGCTGGCCAAACAAGCGATGATCATCGAGAAGCACTACAAGTGCCCGATGGACATCGAATGGGCCAAAGACGGCGACGACGGCAAGCTCTACATCGTGCAGGCCCGTCCGGAAACCGTGAAAAGCCGCACCCAGGCCAACGTCATGGAACGTTACCTGCTGAAAGAAACCGGCACCGTGCTGGTGGAAGGTCGCGCCATCGGCCAGCGCATCGGCGCCGGCAAAGTGCGGATCATCAAGGATGTGTCCGAGATGGACAAAGTCCAGCCGGGCGATGTCCTGGTTTCCGACATGACCGACCCGGACTGGGAACCGGTGATGAAGCGCGCCAGTGCCATCGTCACCAACCGTGGCGGTCGGACCTGCCACGCAGCGATCATCGCCCGCGAGCTGGGCATCCCGGCCGTGGTCGGTTGCGGCAACGCCACCCAGCTGTTGAAAGACGGCCAGGGCGTGACCGTTTCTTGCGCTGAAGGCGACACCGGTTACATCTTCGAAGGCGAACTGGGCTTCGACATCAAGAAAAACTCCGTGGATGCCATGCCGGATCTGCCGTTCAAGATCATGATGAACGTCGGTAACCCGGACCGCGCCTTCGACTTCGCGCAGCTGCCGAACGCCGGTGTGGGCCTGGCCCGTCTGGAATTCATCATCAACCGCATGATCGGCGTGCACCCCAAGGCGCTGTTGAACTACGACGGCCTGCCGCAAGAAATCAAGGACAGCGTCGACAAGCGCATCGCCGGTTACGACGATCCGGTCGGTTTCTATGTCGAGAAACTGGTCGAGGGTATCAGTACCCTGGCGGCAGCGTTCTGGCCAAAAAAGGTCATCGTGCGTTTGTCGGACTTCAAGTCCAACGAATACGCGAACCTGATTGGCGGCAAACTCTACGAGCCAGAAGAAGAGAACCCGATGCTGGGCTTCCGTGGCGCTTCGCGTTACATCAGCGAATCGTTCCGCGACTGCTTCGAACTCGAATGCCGCGCCCTCAAGCGCGTGCGCAACGAGATGGGCCTGACCAACGTCGAAATCATGGTGCCGTTCGTTCGCACCCTGGGCGAAGCGAGCCAGGTGGTCGATCTGCTGGCCGAAAACGGTCTGGCCCGTGGCGACAACGGTCTGCGCGTGATCATGATGTGCGAACTGCCGTCCAACGCGATCCTGGCTGAAGAGTTCCTCGAGTTCTTCGACGGCTTCTCTATCGGCTCCAACGACCTGACTCAGCTGACACTGGGCCTGGACCGTGACTCCGGGATCATCGCGCACCTGTTCGACGAGCGTAATCCTGCAGTCAAGAAGCTGCTGGCCAATGCTATTCAGGCCTGCAACAAGGCCGGCAAGTACATCGGCATCTGCGGTCAGGGCCCTTCGGACCACCCGGATCTGGCTAAATGGCTGATGGAGCAGGGCATCGAAAGCGTTTCGCTGAACCCCGATTCCGTACTGGAAACCTGGTTCTTCCTGGCTGAAGGTCAAGCTCCGGCCTGATGGTGTGGACGGGCCGCTCTCTGTGGGAGCGAGCCTGCTCGCGATGGTCGTAAACGATAACGCGTACTTGCTGGATAAACGCGTTGTTCTGGCGTCCTTCGCGAGCAGGCTCGCTCCCACACTGGCCGGCTCTTTTAGATATTCAAGTAGGGCGGGCTCCTCTGGATGCCGCCCTTTTTTGTGCAAGAGCATTATGCAAAGCAGCAGCAACCTATTTCCTGTCGCCCTGATCAGCGCCGAACGGCGCGGTGATCTGAGCGAAGATGTCTATCGTTTGAAACCCGGTAACAGCCCCGACGGCACCGTCGAACTGGCTGTGACGCGCCTCGGTCTGGCCGATGAGCCGGCGGTGCGTGGCGTGCCGGTGATTCTGTTGCACGGCAGCTTTTCCAATCGACGGTTCTGGTTCTCTCCCAAAGGTTTGGGGTTGGGGGCTTATCTGACGCGTCTGGGCTTCGATGTGTGGATCCCGGAAATGCGCGGTCATGGTCTGTCTCAGCGCAATCAGGACTATCGCAAGAACCGCGTCGCCGACTACGCGCGTTACGATTTGCCGGCCATTGGCGCGTTCGTGCGCGAGCAAAGCGGCCAGGTCCCACACTGGATCGGTCATTCGTTGGGTGGCATTACCCTGGCCGCGGCATTGGGCGGTCAGTACCTGGGCGAACCTGCCGTGGCTTCCGCGGCGTTTTTTGGCACGCAGGTCAGCCGCACCTACTGGCCGTTGAAGTTTCCGCCGGTGGAGTGGAGCGGGCGCTTCATCCTCAAGCGGTTTGCCCAACTGTCGGGTTCACGGCTCAAGCGCGGCCCGGAGGACGAGCCGATCGGCCTGGCCCTGGAAAGCATGCGCTGGTACGGGCTGTTCGGCCGTTTTGGCGATGCCGACAAAGACTGGTGGGCGGGTCTGGCCGAGGTTCAGTTGCCAGTGCTGGCCGTGAGCGCCGCGGGTGATCATCAAGACCCGACCTGGGCCTGCCGCAAGTTGTTCGATCAGGTTGGCTCTGAGCACAAGCAATTCATCACTCTTGGCCGCGAGCAAGGCTTTGGCGATAATTTCGGTCATGTGGAAATGCTTGTCAGCAAGTCTGCGCAGACTGAAGTGTGGCCATTGGTGGCGCGTTGGCTGGCAGATCAACAGACGCCTTTGCTGGGTGGAAAGCCGGATTTGGCCGCGGCCGTTTGAACCTGATGCTCTAACAAGGGCATTTCGCTCTGAACGGCTTGCGGCTAAGATATGACGCATTAAGCGGTTCTGGTCACTTTTGGTGATTGACTCGATCGGCGCGTTTGCGGCCGTTCAGCCTTGGCCCGCGTATGCTGCCTACTCGATTGTCTTCCTTTTTACAGGAGTTTCTCGATGAACCATTACCTCACGCCTGACCTGTGCGATGCCTACCCGGAGCTGGTGCAGGTGCTGGAACCGATGTTCAGCAATTTCGGTGGCCGTGATTCTTTCGGCGGCGAAATCGTGACCGTCAAATGTTTCGAAGATAATTCGCTGGTCAAGGAGCAAGTCGCGCTCAAGGGTAACGGTAAAGTGCTGGTGGTAGACGGTGGCGGTTCCCTGCGCCGCGCGCTGTTGGGCGACCTGCTGGCCGAAAAAGCCGCCAGTAACGGTTGGGAAGGGCTGGTGATCTACGGTTGCATTCGCGACGTCGACGTCATCGCGCAAACCGATCTGGGGGTTCAGGCCCTGGCCAGTCACCCGATGAAAACCGACCGGCGCGGTGTGGGTGAACTCAATATTGCCGTGACCTTCGCGGGTGTGACCTTCCACCCGGGGCACTATGTTTATGCGGATAACAACGGCGTGATCATTTCGCCAAGCCCGCTGAAGATGCCTGAATAAAGCGCGTTTCATCAAAGGGGTGAGGATGTTCGAGGAAGAAAACGCGCAGTGGGGGCTGGTGCATGCCCTGGTGCTGGACGGTAAAGGCGGTGCGCGTTCGATAGCCCGGACTGAACTCGATGACTTGCAGTTGCAGGACCATGAAAGCCTGTGGCTGCACTGGGATCGCAGTCACCCGCAAACCCAGACCTGGCTGCGTAAATACAGCGGTCTGAGTGAATTTAGTTGTGACCTGTTGCTGGAAGAAAACACCCGGCCGCGTCTTTTGCCGCTGCCGGACTCAGAGCTGTTGCTGTTTCTGCGCGGGATCAACCTCAATCCAGGTGCCGAGCCGGAAGACATGGTCTCGGTGCGGATCTTCGGTTCAGCCCAGCGAGTAATCTCCCTGCGTCTGCGGCCGTTGCGCGCCACCGATGAGTTGCTGGCGCAACTGGCTGAAGGCAAAGGGCCGAAAACCGCCTCCGAACTCATTCTTTATATGGCGCAGTACCTCACTAACAAAGTGCAGGATCTGGTCAGCTGCCTCTCGGAAATCGTCGATGAGGAAGAAGAAAAGCTGGATACCGACGAACGGTATACACCGGAGCATGGGGCCGTTTTGCAGATCCGTCGCAGGGCGGCCGCACTGAAACGTTTTCTGGCACCGCAACGGGATATTTTCGGTCAGCTGACGCGGATAAAACTACCGTGGTTCGCTGAAGACGATGGCGATTACTGGAACGAATTGAACAACAGCCTGACCCGTTATCTCGAGGAGCTGGAATTGACCCGGGAGCGCGTGGGGCTGGTCCTGGAGGCCGAAGACCGGCGTCTGAGCGTGCGGATGAACCGCACGATGTACCGCTTCGGGATCATCACCGGAATTTTTTTGCCGATGAGTTTTCTGACCGGTCTTTTGGGTATCAATGTCGGCGGTATTCCGTTCTCCAGCAGCCCTTATGGCTTCCTGATCGCCTGCTTGCTGGCAGGCTCGGTAGCGCTGGGGCAGTGGTGGCTATTCCGACGTTTGCGCTGGTTCTGATGATGAGTCATGTGACCCGACCAAATTTGACCGCGTCTTTCACAGATATCACGAGAGGTGCGTATGCACGATCCGTTTGAACAGTCTTTGCGTGACATGCTCAAAGCTTCGCCGTCCAGCCGTGACGACGATGCCTGCCTGGGTCGCGTGCTGAAAACCGCCAACCGCCAGGTCGGTGCCGGCGATCTGTTCAGCCTGCTGGGCCGCTGGCTGCCCGCGTTGATGATCGCCCTGAATAACGGATCGGCCCATGTCTCGCCGGTTTCCCGTCTTCGTAAACCTACCGCTCGCACTGCTGATAAGGCTGATTGAATATGGAACTTGATCTCTGGACTCAGAGCCTCGTCACTGCAATGACTGCGTTATGGACCAAGGTTGCAAACTTCATTCCGAACCTGTTTGGCGCACTGGTTGTGCTGCTGCTGGGTTTTGTCGTGGCCAAACTGCTGGACACGTTGCTCTCAAAATTGCTTGCCAAACTGGGCCTCGATCGCCTGATGGGCGGTACCGGGCTGACCAAATTGCTGTCCCGCGCCGGCCTTCAGGTGCCTATCTCGACGTTGATCGGCAAGATCGTCTATTGGTTCGTTCTGCTGATTTTTCTGGTTTCAGCCGCAGAATCACTTGGACTTGAACGAGTTTCGGCTACGCTGGACATGTTGGCGCTGTATTTGCCGAAAGTATTCGGCGCTGCGCTGGTGCTGCTGGTGGGTGTCTTGCTGGCGCAACTGGCCAATGGGCTGGTGCGTGGCGCGGCAGAAGGCGTAGGGCTTGATTACGCCGCGGGCCTGGGGCGAATTGCCCAAGCGCCTGGTGATCATCATCAGTATTTCGGTTGCGATCAGCCAGTTGGAGGTCAAGACTGACCTGCTCAACCATGTGATCGTGATCGTCTTGATTACCGTTGGTCTGGCGGTTGCGCTGGCCATGGGCTTGGGAAGCCGGGAAATTGCCGGTCAGATTCTTGCGGGAATCTATGTGCGTGAGTTGTATCAGGTTGGGCAACAAGTGCGTGTTGGCGAGGTCGAAGGTCAGATCGAAGAGATCGGCACGGTTAAAACCACCGTGCTGACCGATGAGGGTGAGCTAGTCTCTCTCTCGAATCGGATTCTCTTGGAGCAGCATGTGAGTAGCCGCTAACCCGGCAAATCCTGCTAATGTATGCCGCCGCAAAATGCCCTGAAGGGCTGCGGCGGACATTGACCTGACTGTCGGCCAGACTTGTTTTGAATAAAGCTCAATCGCTCTCCACGCGCTACGACCCCCGCGAGCTCTCTGATGAGGAGTTGGTCGCGCGCTCGCATACCGAGCTGTTTCACGTAACGCGCGCTTATGAAGAACTGATGCGGCGTTACCAGCGAACATTATTTAACGTTTGTGCACGGTATCTCGGGAACGATCGTGACGCAGATGATGTCTGTCAGGAAGTGATGTTGAAGGTGCTGTACGGCCTGAAGAACTTCGAGGGCAAATCGAAGTTCAAGACGTGGCTATACAGCATCACGTACAACGAGTGCATCACGCAGTATCGGAAAGAACGGCGAAAGCGTCGCTTGATGGACGCTTTGAGTCTGGACCCCCTTGAGGAAGCGTCTGAAGAAAAGACGCCAAAACCCGAGGAGAAGGGCGGACTTGATCGCTGGCTGGTGTATGTGAACCCGATCGACCGTGAAATTCTGGTGCTACGATTTGTCGCAGAGCTGGAATTTCAGGAGATCGCAGACATAATGCACATGGGTTTGAGTGCGACAAAAATGCGTTACAAACGCGCTCTAGACAAATTGCGTGAGAAATTTGCAGGCATTGCTGAAACTTAGTTCGGCGCAAATATCTCTTACGTGTAGGCAAGTTCTGATAGACTTGCCGCCGAGTTGTCCCCCGGTTTGCGGGACTGCTTCACAATCACCAGATGGGGATTTAACGGATGAAACTGAAAAACACCTTGGGCTTGGCCATTGGTTCTTTGATTGCCGCCACTTCGTTCGGCGCTCTGGCACAAGGCCAAGGCGCAGTTGAAATCGAAGGCTTCGCTAAGAAAGAACAATTCGACAGCGCTCGTAACTTCAAGAACAACGGCAACCTGTTCGGCGGTTCGATCGGTTACTTCCTGACCGACGACGTTGAACTGCGTCTGGCCTACGACGAAGTGCACAACGTGCGTTCCGACGACGGTCGTAACATCAAGGGCGCTAACACCGCTCTGGACGCCCTGTACCACTTCAACAACCCGGGCGACATGCTGCGTCCGTACGTATCGGCTGGTTTCTCCGATCAAAGCATCGGTCAGAACGGCACTGGCGGTCGTAACCGTTCTACCTTCGCCAACGTTGGCGGCGGTGCCAAGCTGTACTTCACCGACAACTTCTACGCCCGTGCCGGCGTTGAAGCTCAGTACAACATCGACCAGGGCGACACCGAGTGGGCTCCAAGCGTCGGTATCGGTGTGAACTTCGGTGGCGGCTCCAAGCCTGCTGCTGCTCCAGTTCCAGCACCAGCTGAAGTCTGCGCCGACAGCGACAACGATGGCGTTTGCGACAACGTTGACAAGTGCCCGGACACCCCAGCCAACGTAACTGTTGACGCTGATGGCTGCCCAGCAGTTGCTGAAGTTGTTCGTGTTGAGCTGGACGTGAAATTCGACTTCGACAAGTCGGTAGTCAAGCCTAACAGCTACGGCGACATCAAAAACCTGGCTGACTTCATGAAGCAGTACCCATCCACCACTACTACTGTTGAAGGTCACACTGACTCCGTCGGTCCTGACGCTTACAACCAGAAACTGTCCGAGCGTCGTGCAAACGCCGTTAAGCAAGTTCTGACCAACCAGTACGGTGTTGAATCGTCCCGCGTTCAGTCTGTTGGCTACGGCGAATCCCGCCCAGTTGCTGACAACAAAACTGAAGCTGGTCGCGCTGTAAACCGTCGCGTAGAAGCGCAGGTTGAAGCTAGCGGTAAGTAATTAGCTCGCAGCTTTGGAAAAGCCCGGCTTAGGCCGGGCTTTTCTTTGTCTGCAATTTGGTGAAAAGGGGTTGGCAAGGTAGGTTCAGGCTGATTGATCGGCCGTCATCGCGGGCAAGCCACGCTCCCACAGAGATGACGTTGCACAGGCTGCCACGGTTCCAATCACCAAAATGGCTGGGCTTTTCAATTCAAAGGCGCAGGCGTCTTTCTCCATCGCTGTCAGGTCGCTCCGACATTCCCGTTGGTGCGGCAGGGAAGCATTTTCGATCATCGCCACAGGCGTATCGGCAGCCATTCCGCCGGCCAGCAGTTGCTCGCGAATTTCACTGAGCTTCGCCACGCCCATGTAGATCACCAGCGTGGTACCCCCTTGAGCCAGGGCCTGCCAGTTCAGGCTGCTGTCATCCTGAGTGTGCGCGGTAACCAGTGTCACGCCACGCGCGACGCCCCTTAGCGTCAGCGGAATATCGCATTGGGTCGCGCCGGCAAGACCCGCGGTGATGCCATTGACCAGCTCAACCTCGACGCCACGCTCACGCAGCCACTGCGCTTCTTCACCGCCGCGCCCGAAGATGCACGGATCGCCACCCTTGAGCCGCACCACGCATTTGCCGTGGCGGGCATAACGCAACATCAGGCGATGAATGAAGGCTTGAGGCGTGGAGCGACAGCCGCCGCGCTTACCCACAGGAATAATTCGCGCATTCGGGCAATGCTCCAGCACCGCGTCATTGACCAGATCGTCGATCAGCACCACGTCCGCTTCGCGCAACGCTCGAACCGCCTTGAGGGTCAGCAATTCAGGGTCGCCAGGACCCGCACCCACCAGCCAGACTTTTGCGCTCATAGTGTTTTCCTCACGAGATGACGGCGACTGGCTGCGCGGTGGCGGCCAGCAAACGCTTGATTTCCGGGACGCAGGAGCCGCATTGCGTGCCGCAGCCCAGTTCTTGTTTCAAACCCTGCAAGTCCAGGCCACGACCGATGCCGGCACAGACCGCGTTCTGGCTGACGTTCATGCAGTTGCACAGGGTTTTGGTGCCGGATGCCGGACCGCCAGCGCTACCCGGTGGCGCACTCAAGGGTGCCAGCAGCCAACGGCGTAGCTGTTCGTCGGCGCGACCTTCGAGCCACAGGCTTTGCAGCCAGTGCTGGGCGAGGGTTTCACCGGCCAGACGAATCGCGGTGATCCGACCGTTCTCGATCCGTACCCGCTTGCCGATCGAGCGCCGAGGATCGTCGTAGGCCAACACCGGGCCATCGTTGAGCCCCAGACATTGATCGATATCACGCAACAGCTGCGGCTCTGGCGCAGTGGCGCTGGCGGCGCGTATCAGCAGTGCAGGGCGCTCACGGCCGGTAAGGCTGAGGCTTGCGTAGGAAAACGCCTCGCAGAGCGGTCGCAGCGTCTCCAAGTGTTGTTGAACATCACCCTCTATCAGGGCGAAAAGCTGCCAGGGCAATTGCACAGGCTCGAGTCGCACACCGCTGTGCTTGAGTTCCGGTTGTTTCGACAATGGGTCGAAGGCGGGAAGGGTGAGGGTATTCACGCCGCCCTTGAGAAAACGGTCGCCCCAATGCATCGGCAGGAACGCCTGGCCCGGACGTACGCTGTCGTCGCTGCTGACCGGCACGATCACCGAGCCCCGGCGACTTTTCAGATTGATCAGATCGCCCGGTTGCAGGCGATGCCGGCGCAGTTCATCCGGGTGCAGGCTCAACACGGCTTCACTGACATGGCCGAATAGCTGCGCGGCGGTGCCGGTACGGCTCATGCCGTGCCATTGATCGCGCAGGCGGCCGGTGATCAGGGTCAGCGGAAAACGCGCATCGCGCTGTTCCTTGGCGGCGCGATACGGGTCGGTGATGAACTGTGCACGCCCGCTGGCGGTCGGGAAAACTCCGTCGAGATACAGCCGCGCCGTGCCTTCGCGGGCCCCGGCGGGGAAGGGCCATTGCTGCGGGCCGAGCTGGTCGATCAGCGCATGGCTGATGCCGGAGAGGTCGAGGTCGCGGCCGCGAGTCAGGTGTTTGTATTCGTCGAAGACCTGCGCCGGGGTTTCAAAGGCAAACAGGCTGGTGGCTCCAGGGCGCAGATGTTTTTCCAGGCGCTGTGCGAAATCCACGGTGATCGCCCAGTCGGACCGTGCTTCACCGGGTGCGCCGATGGCCTGGCGGACGTGGGAAATGCGCCGTTCGGAGTTGGTTACCGTGCCGTCCTTTTCACCCCAGCTGGCGGCGGGCAGCAACAGGTCGGCGAACGCGGCGGTTTCGGTGGTGCGAAAGGCTTCCTGCAACACCACGAACGGACAGGCCTGCAGTGCCGCGCGTACAGCGGTCTGGTCCGGCAGCGACTGTGCAGGGTTGGTGCAGGCGATCCACAGGGCTTTGATCTTGCCGCTGCGCATCTGCTCGAACAGTTCGATGGCGGTCAGCCCGGTGTTTTCGGGCAGTTGATCAACGCCCCAGTAGTCGGCCACTTGCGCGCGGTGTTCGGCATTGGCGGCTTCGCGATGGCCTGGCAGCAGGTTCGACAAACTGCCGGTTTCCCGGCCGCCCATGGCATTTGGCTGACCCGTCAGCGAGAAAGGTCCTGCGCCGGGGCGACCGATTTGCCCGGTAGCCAGGTGCAGGTTGATCAACGCGCTGTTTTTCGCGCTGCCGGCGGTGGACTGATTCAGCCCCATGCACCACAGCGACAGAAAGCTCGGTGAAGTGCCGACCCATTCCGCGCATTGCTGCAGTTGCTCGACGCTGATGCCACAGAGTTGGGACACCATTGTCGGGGTGTAATCACGCACCAGGTTTTTCAGCTCGGCGAGGCCTTCGGTGTGGGCCTTGATGAAGTCGCGGTCGACCCAGTCTTCCCACAGCAACAGATGCAAAATCCCATGGAACAAGGCGACATCGGTGCCGGGCAGAATCGCCAAATGCATGTCAGCCATATCGCAGGTGTCGGTGCGCCGTGGGTCGATGACAATGACTTTCATCTGTGGGCGGCGGGATTTCGCTTCTTCCAGGCGACGAAAGAGGACCGGGTGGGCGTAGGCCATGTTGCTGCCGACGATCATCACGCAGTCGCTCAATTCCAGGTCTTCGTAGTTGCAGGGCGGGGCGTCGGCGCCGAGGCTGCGTTTGTAGCCGACCACGGCTGAAGACATGCACAGCCGTGAATTACTGTCGATGTTGTTGGTGCCCACCAGCGCTCGCGCCAGTTTGTTGAAGGCGTAGTAGTCCTCGGTCAGCAACTGCCCGGAGATATAGAACGCAACGCTGTCCGGGCCATGCTCGGCAATGGTTTCGGCGAAGACGCTGGCGGCGTGATCGAGGGCAGTGTCCCAGTCGGTGCGGCTGCGGGCCAGGCCTTTGCCCAGGCGCAGTTCCGGGTACAACGCCCGTGCCGTCAGGTCGCCAGTCAGGTGCAGGGTCGAACCTTTACTGCACAACTTGCCGAAGTTGGCCGGGTGCGCCGGATCGCCGCTGACGCCGAGGATGCGCTCGCCGTCGTGCTCGATCAGCACACCACAGCCGACCCCGCAGTAGCAGCAGGTGGAGGCGGTGATCTGGTTCATCAGCTTGCTTCCCGCAGGGCCAGCAGCACCCGGCCATTCTCGACCCGTGCCGAGTGATGGTGGGCGCAGCCGATATCCGGTGCCTGGGCCTCACCGGTTTCCAGATCGATCTGCCAGTTGTGCAGCGGGCAGGCCACCCGTTTGCCGTAGATCAAACCTTGGGACAACGGCCCGCCCTTGTGCGGGCAGCGATCGTCGAGGGCGAAAACCTCATCGTCGCTCGTACGAAAAATCGCGATGTCACCTTTCGGGCCCGCGATGATCCGCGAGCCAAGGGTATTGATCTCTTCCAGTGCGCAGATATCCAGCCAGTTCATACCGACACCTCCAGGTTCTTCACGGGAATGACCTCGAATTCTTTTTTCAGCAGCGGCTGTTCGAGGCGTTCCTTCCAGGGGTCCTGTTCGAACGACAGGGAGAATTGCAGGCGATCGTTCAGTGTCTTGCGCCGTTCCGGGTCTTCCAGCACGGCTTTCTTGATGTGTTCCATGCCGACCCGTTGCAGGTAATGCACAGTGCGTTCGAGGTAGAAGGCTTCTTCGCGATACAGCTGCAGGAAAGCGCCGTTGTATTCGCGCACTTCTTCGGCGGTTTTCAGTTTGACGAAGAATTCCGCGACTTCGGTTTTGATCCCGCCGTTGCCACCGATGTACATCTCCCAGCCGGAGTCCACGCCGATAATTCCGACGTCCTTGATCCCCGCTTCCGAGCAGTTGCGTGGGCAACCGGAGACGGCCAGTTTCACTTTGTGCGGCGACCACATGTTGAACAGGTCGTGTTCAAGCTCGATGCCCAGTTGCGTGGAGTTCTGGGTGCCGAAGCGGCAAAACTCGCTGCCGACGCAGGTCTTCACGGTGCGGATGGATTTGCCGTAGGCGTGGCCGGACGGCATGTCCAGGTCTTTCCAGACGCCTGGCAGGTCCTGCTTCTTGATCCCCAGCAAGTCGATGCGCTGGCCGCCGGTGACCTTGACCATCGGCACGTTGTACTTGTCGGCCACGTCGGCAATGCGCCGCAGCTCTGAAGGATTGGTCACACCGCCCCACATCCGAGGGACTACAGAGTAAGTGCCGTCTTTCTGAATGTTGGCGTGGGCGCGTTCGTTGATCAGGCGCGATTGCGGATCGTCCTTGGCTTCGCCCGGCCAGGTGGAAATCAGGTAGTAGTTGAGCGCCGGACGGCACGTGGCGCAACCGTTCGGGGTGCGCCAGTTCAGGTAGCTCATGGTGCCAGCGATGGTCAGCAGGTGCTGGTCGCGGATGGCCTGGCGGATTTGAGCATGGTTGAGGTCGCTGCAACCACAAATGGCTTTTTCGCTTTTCGGTTTGACGTCCGCCGCACCGCCCACGGTATTGATCAGGATCTGCTCGACGAGGCCGGCGCAGGAACCGCAAGAACTGGCGGCCTTGGTGTGTTTTTTCACGTCATCAACGCTGAACAGGCCGTGTTCCTGAATGGCCTTGACGATGGTGCCTTTGCACACGCCATTGCAGCCGCAGACTTCGGCGGTGTCGGCCATGCTCATGGCTTTGTCCTGGCCCTGGTGTCCTACATCGCCAAGAGCGTTTTCGCCGAACATCAGGTGATCGCGGATCTCGCCGATGGCATGGTTCTCACGGATCTGCCGGAAATACCAACCGCCATCTGCCGTATCGCCGTACAGACAAGCCCCGACCAGCACGTCATCCTTGATCACCAGTTTTTTGTAGACCCCACCGATCGGGTCGGAGAGGGTGATGGTTTCGGTGCCTTCTCCGCCCATGAAGTCGCCGGCGGAAAACAGGTCGATGCCGGTGACTTTCAATTTGGTCGACGTCACCGAACCTTTGTAGGTGGCGAAGCCCAATTGGGCGAGGTGGTTGGCGCACACCTTGGCCTGTTCGAACAGCGGCGCGACCAGACCGTAGGCGATGCCACGGTGGCTGGCGCATTCGCCGATGGCGTAGACCCGAGGGTCGTAGGTTTGCAGGGTGTCGTTAACCAGAATCCCGCGATTGCAAGGGATGCCGGATTTTTCCGCGAGTTCGGTATTAGGGCGAATACCGGCGGCCATCACCACCAGATCGGCGGGGATGATGTCGCCGTTCTTGAACTGCACCGAGCCAACCCGGCCATTGCCGGCGTCGTGCAGGGCCTGGGTCTGTTCGCACAGACGGAAATGCAGGCCACGGGCTTCCAGGGCGGTTTGCAGGAGTTGGCCGCTGGTTTTGTCCAGTTGCCGTTCCAGCAACCATTCGCCGATGTGCACCACGGTGACGTGCATGCCGCGCAGCATCAAGCCGTTGGCGGCTTCAAGGCCCAGCAGGCCGCCGCCGATGACCACGGCGTGCTTGTGCGTCTTGGCGGTGTCGATCATCACCTGGGTGTCGGCAATGTCGCGGTAGCCGATCACGCCCTGTAAGGTGTTGCCGGGGATTGGCAGGATGAACGGGGTCGAACCGGTGGCAATCAGCAGGCGGTCGTATTCGGCCTCGGTGCCGTCTTCGGCGATGACCCGACGTTTGACCCGATCGATCTCCACCACTTTACGGTTGAGCAGCAGCTTGATGTTGTTTTCCAGGTACCAGTCCAGATCGTTGAGCACGATCTCTTCGAAGGTCTGTTCGCCGGCCAGTACGGGCGACAGCAGGATGCGGTTGTAGTTGGTATGGGGTTCGGCGCCGAAGACCGTGATGTCGTACAGCTCGTTACTCAGCTTGAGCAGTTCTTCCAGGGTACGAACCCCGGCCATGCCGTTGCCGATCATCACCAGTTTTAGTTTTTTCATCAGGTTCTCCGGGGAGCTCGGGCCTGCCTCATCAGGGCATTCAGGCCTTGCTCGACAAAAAATTTTGCGCAAACAAAAAAAGGCGTCCCGCTAGTTAACTAGCGAGGACGCCTTTGTCCTTGTCCCGTTCTCTCGGGCAGCGCAGCCTTCTACGTTGAAGGTTGGGCTTTATGTATGTTGGGAAAGGTAATGCAGTGGTTGTGCCAAGTCGCACAAATGCGGAATTTATGGGCTCTCAGCACGGGAGGAGGGTGTTTGTGTGCACCGGTTCAATGCGCTATGCCCGGTTTTGAAGCAGAAAAAGATCAAAAGATCGCAGGCTTCGCCAGCTCCTACAGGAGATCGTGGGCACCGGTAGGAGCTGCCGCAGGCTGCGATCTTTTGATCTTTTGGTGCAGTGAAAAACTCAACCATGAAACAGCAAAAACAGCAGCACCAGATTCACCAGCAACGACACCAGCGCCAACGTCCGCCAGACTTTCAGCGGTTCGCGCTCCAGCAACGGTCTGGGGCGCACGCTCAAACTGCGGCGTTCTCCCTGTTCCAGTAGCAACAACCATTCTTCCGCCGTTTCAAAGCGCTGATCCGGCGCTGCCGCCACCGCGCGCTCCAGACTTTGCGCGATCCATTCCGGCAGGTCGGGCCGGTAGCGACTGGCGCTGACAGGCACGCCAAACCGAGGGCGCTGGAATGCTTCGATTTCGCCGTAGGGATAATGCCCGGTCAGCAGGTAATACAAGGTCACGCCGACCGCATACAAATCCTGTTGTGGTGTAGGAGGATCACCTCGAAAGGCTTCCGGCGCGATATAGCTGGGCGTTCCGGGCAGGGCGCAGGCCTGATCTTCGGACAGCCCGGGGCAGTAGGCGAGGCCGAAATCCAGCAGGCGCAACTCGCCGTCGTCCCCCAGCAGCAGGTTCTCCGGTTTGATATCACGATGCAGAATCTGCCGTCGATGCAATATGCCGATGGCCCGCAGCAAGCGTTCGGCCAAGTCCAGCCATTGAGCCAATGGCAGCGTTGCGACACGCTCATGCAGCTCTGCCAAGGTAGACCCGGAATATTCCCGCATCACGTAGTACAAATGCTGACGCTGACTGGCAGCATGGACTTCAGGGAAATGCCGCCCGGCTACACGCTTGAGAAACCATTCCTCCGACAACAATGCCTGCCCGGCCTGATGATCGTCACGAAGCGAACTGGGCAAGGTTTTCAGCAGCCAGGACTGTTGTTGTGCGTCGCGCACCCGATAGAGCAGCGATTGCTGGCTCTGGCCGAGGATCCCTTCGACCTGCCAGCCTTCGAAAGTCTGGCCCGGCTTCAGCGCAGGCGGGAGTGGCCATTGCTGCAGATGAATCAGTGCGTCGCCAATGCTGGTTTCACCGAGGGCATCGACCCGCACCAGCAAGGCGCTGGCATTGTCCTGACTGCCGGCCAGATGTGCAGCGCTGACCAGGGTCTGCGCGGCACTGTTCAGGTCAGGTTGATCGCGCAGAATCGCTGCAATGGCCGTGTCACCCAGCACGGCCCAGATGCCGTCGCTGAGCAGCACAAAACTCTCGTTCAGGCGCAGTTCGCCATCGAGAAAGTCCAGCACCAGGTGTTGATCCAGCCCAAGGGCCCGCTTGAGCACATGCTGCATGCCCGGCTGGTCCCAGACGTGATCCTCGCTTACCCGTTGCAGCGTGTCGGCGTGCCAGCGATAAACCCGGCAATCGCCGACATGCGCCAGGGTAAAGCGCCTGCCGCGCATCACCAGGGCACTGACGGTGGTCAGCAGCGGTTGCCCGCCGCCGTTAGCCTGCAACCAGCGATTTTGCGCCAGTAGCAGGCGGTCCAATGCCTGGGCGACACCCCAGGTTTCCGGGGTGGCGTAGTAGTCCAGCGCCAAGGCCTGCAAGGTTGAACGGGCCGCGAGACCGCCGTCGGCACATTGGCTGACGCCGTCGGCGATGGCGAACAGGTAACCCTTGCTCGCCGCCAGCGCCGGGGCCGGAGTGACCAGGCGCAGAGCGTCCTGGTTCTCCTCGCGGGGGCCGATGGCGCTGTGTTCGGCGAAGCTCAGTTGCAGGCTCATTCAGTCCTCACACCCGTGCTGCGGTAACGGCTGCCGAACCCCAAGTGGTTCTCCAGCGACGTTTCACACCGTGCAGACCGAACCAGGCAAGTACGCCGAGGCTGGCGAACAACCACAAGGCCAGTTGATAGCTGCCAGTGCTTTGCTTGATCGCGCCCATGCCGGCCGCCAGTGCGAAGCCACCGATGCCGCCGGCCATGCCGATCAGGCCGGTCATCACACCGATCTCCCGACGAAAACGCTGCGGGACCAACTGGAATACTGCACCGTTGCCTGCACCCAAACCGAGCATGGTGCAGACGAAAAGCGCTAACGCAGCGTAGGAACTCGGCAGATTGAAACCCACTGTCGCAATGCAGATCGCCGCCACGGTGTACATCGCCAGCAGGGTGCGAATCCCGCCGAAGCGATCCGCCAGCGCGCCGCCCAACGGACGCATCAGGCTGCCACCGAACACACAAGCAGCAGTGTAGTAGCCGGCGGTCACCGGGCTCAGGCCGTACTGGTCGTTGAAGTAGCCGGGCAGAGCGCTGGCCAGACCGATGAAGCCACCGAAGGTCACGCTGTAGAAAAACATGAACCACCAGCTGTCGCGATCACCCAGGGCCTTGAAATAGTCAGACACGGACTTGGCTTTCGGGCGCTCGGGTGCATTCTTTGCCAGCCAAGCGAAGACGATCAAGGTCAGGATCAGCGGGATCAGGGCGAAGCCGAACACGTTGCTCCAGCCAAATGCGGCGGCCAGCACCGGAGCGATCAAGGCAGCGAGCACGGTGCCCGAGTTACCGGCACCGGCAATGCCCATGGCTTTGCCTTGGTGCTGGGGCGGATACCATTGCGAGGCCAACGGCAGGGCGACGGCGAAGGACGCACCGGCCATGCCGAGGAACAGGCCCAGCAGCAACGCCTGTTCATAACTGTGGATGCCGACTTTCCAGGCGACGAACAGGGCGCAGATGACGATCACCTGACCGATTATCCCAGCGGTTTTTGGCGATAGGCGATCAGCCAGCAGGCCCATCGCAAAGCGCAATACGGCCCCGGCCAGAATCGGCGTGGCCACCACCAGCCCACGCTGTTGGGTGGTCAGGTGCAGATCAGCGGCGATCTGCACCGCCAGAGGGCCGAGCAGGTACCAGACCATGAAGCTCAGATCGAAATAGAGGAAGGCTGCGAACAGTGTCGGGGTATGGCCGGATTTCCAGAAGCTTGAATTCATCGCGCACCTCAGCTGTCAGGCGTATCAAGAAGGAGTCATGAGCTTGCAGGTGGGGCGCCGCAACGGCCGCACCACCAGCCCCGGTCTCTGGGGCCAAAACGGAAAAACGCCGCTACCCGATCCGCCAGGGGGCGAATGAGGTGAGCGACGTCTTTGTCGTAGGTGGGGCAACCGCCGTTGGTTACCTTGCAGTGATTTACTTAGCGAGATTTGTGCCAACACGTGAGATCGCGTTGTGGCCATCGCGGGCAAGCCCGCTCCCACAGGTTTTGTGGACACCGAAGATCCATGTGGGAGCGGGCTTGCCCGCGATGGCGTCCTCCAATGCACCACAAGGCTTCAACCAAGCAGTTCACTCATGGCAATGATCTGCTCCGCCACCTGTATCAGCTTCTGCTGGCGACTCATGGCCTGGCGGCGCATCAGGGTGTAGGCCTCTTCTTCGTTGCAGTCCTTCATCTTCATCAGCAGCCCCTTGGCCAGCTCGATGCGCTTGCGCTCGGCCAGTTGCTGGTCGCGGGCATGCAGTTGCGCGCGCAGGGCCTGGTCGCTTTCAAAGCGCGCCATGGCCACGTCGAGAATCGGCTGCAAGCGTTGTGCGTGAATGCCTTCGACGATGTAGGCACTGACGCCGGACTTGATCGCGCGGCGCATCACGTCAGGGTCGTGCTCGTCGGTGAACATCACAATCGGCCGTGGTTGGTCACGGGTCACCAGCACCACTTGCTCCATCACATCGCGGCTCGGTGACTCGGTATCGATCAGGATCACGTCCGGACGCACCGTTTCGACGCGCGCGGGCAGGTCAATGGTCAGGCCGGACTCGTCGATGACCTCGAACCCGGCTTCGGTCAGAGCCGCCTTCAGACGCCCGACTTTTTTCGCAGTGTCATTGATCAGCAGGATACGCAACATATTCGTAGGCTCCTGTCAGCGGCTGGCGAGAAGGGGAGCGCTGTCGCTCATGGCGTGCAGCGTGAAGCTGCGGGCATAGCCGGCCGGGTCCGAGCCGTCCCAGACTTTGCCGTCGATCAGTTGACTGCTGCGCATTTCCTGGCTCCGGGCGGACACACCGACAGCAGTGGCGGCCTCACGGTATAAGTCTAGTTGCTGGACCTGACGGGCCACGCCGAGGTAATCCGGGTCGTCACGCAACAAACCCCAGCGCCGGAACTGGGTCATGAACCACATACCGTCGGACAAATACGGAAAATTGACCTCACCACCACCGTGGAAACGCATGGCGTGCGGGTCTTGCCAGCGATTGCCCAGACCGTCGGCGTAATCACCGAGCAAGCGTGGTTTGATGCAGTCGAGCGGTGCATCCAGATACTCAGGCGCACTCAACAGTTGCGCGGTGCTGCGGCGATTTTCGCGGCTGGCTTCGATGAATCGACTGGCTTCGAGGATCGCCATCACCAATGCCCGTGCGGTGTTGGGGTACTGCTCGACAAAGGCGCGGGTGCAGCCGAGGACTTTTTCCGGGTGATCGGGCCAGAGGGTCTGGCTGGTGGCCATCGTAAACCCGAGATTCTGCTGCACCGCACTGGCCGCCCACGGCTCGCCGACGCAGAAGCCGTCGATGCGCCCGGCTTGCAGGTGCGCGACCATTTGCGGCGGTGGCACCACCACGCTGTCGACATCCTGCAACGGATGAATGCCCTGACTCGCGAGCCAGTAATACAGCCACATGGCGTGGGTGCCTGTGGGAAATGTCTGGGCGAAGGTCAGTTTTGGGCGACTTTGGTGCACATGACGATCGAGTGCTTCAGGACTGGTCACACCCAGGGCCTGCAAGCCGTGGGAGAGGTTGATGCTCTGGCCGTTCTGGTTCAGGCCCATGAGCACGGCCATGTCGGTGGAGGCTACGCCGCCGATGCCCAGGTGCACGGCGTAAATCAGGCCGTACAGGCTGTGGGCGGCGTCCAGTTCGCCGCTGACCAGTTTGTCTCGCAGGTTGGCCCAGGACGATTGGCGCTTGAGGTTCAGGGTCAGGCCGTAGGGTTGGGCGAAGCCCTGAGTGGCCGCGACCACTACTGAGGCGCAGTCGCTCAGGGCCATGAAGCCGAGGTTGATTTCAGTCTTTTCCGGGGCATCGCTGCCGTTGACCCAGGCCAGAGGGCCGGCTGATGGTTCGTTCATCGATTTCGCACCTTCCAAAAAAAAGCGTCGTCCCAAGGCCCTTGCATGGGCAAAGCCGGGTGACGACGCCATTGTCCTTCCACTCATCCCGCCGTTGGCATGAGTGCTGATGCCTGTGATTGGTGCAAGGCATATGCCATCGCCGGCTGATTTTGTTGCGCGCCTCGCCTGTGGACCCGATGCACGGCTATAATCGCCGCCTCTCATCGCCAACCGAGTCAAGCCTGCCCATGTACACCCTGGCCCGTCAGCTGCTGTTCAAACTTTCCCCGGAAACCTCCCACGATCTGTCCCTGGACCTGATCGGCGCGGGCGGGCGTTTGGGCCTTAACGGCTTGCTGTGCAAGGCACCGGCGAAACTGCCGGTAACGGTCATGGGCCTGGAGTTCCCGAACCCGGTGGGTTTGGCGGCCGGTCTGGACAAGAACGGTGCAGCAATCGATGGTTTTGCCCAATTGGGTTTCGGTTTCGTCGAAATCGGCACCATTACGCCGCGACCGCAACCGGGTAACCCGAAACCACGGATTTTCCGCTTGCCGGACGCCGAGGCGATCATCAACCGCATGGGTTTCAATAACCTCGGCGTCGATCACTTGCTCGCTCGCGTGGCGGCGGCCAAGTACAAGGGCGTGCTGGGCATCAACATCGGCAAGAATTTCGATACCCCGGTTGAGCGTGCGGTCGATGACTACCTGATCTGCCTGGACAAGGTCTATGCCCACGCCAGCTACGTGACGGTCAACGTCAGTTCGCCGAACACCCCGGGCCTGCGCAGCCTGCAATTCGGCGATTCGCTCAAGCAATTGCTCGCCGACCTGGCCACCCGCCGGGCGGAACTGGCCCTGCGCCACGGCAAGCATGTACCGCTGGCGATCAAAATCGCGCCGGACATGACTGACGAAGAAACCGCTCAAGTAGCCCAGGCGTTGATCGAAACCGGGATGGACGCAGTGATTGCCACCAACACCACCCTGAGCCGCGTCGGTGTCGAAGGCATGGAACATGGTGACGAGGCGGGCGGGTTGTCCGGCGCACCGGTTCGCGACAAGAGCACTCACACTGTGAAGGTGCTGGCGGCGGAACTGGCCGGTCGCTTGCCGATCATTGCCGTGGGCGGTATCACCGAAGGCAAGCACGCGGCTGAGAAAATCGCCGCGGGTGCGAGCCTGGTGCAGCTCTATTCCGGCTTCATCTACAAAGGCCCGGCGCTGATTCGTGAATCGGTGGACGCCATCGCCGCGCTGCGCTAATCCCTGTGGGAGCGAGCCTGCTCGCGATGACGGATTGACAGGCAACATCTTTGTTGAATGTTGAACCGCTATCGCGAGCAGGCTCGCTCCCACAGTGTGTTTACAGCTCAAGTTGAGTTTTATGCAGGCACAAAAAAGGGCTCCTCGAAGGAGCCCCTGGGCCGAAGCCCGCCGTCCGGATGGGACGTGCGTGGTTAAGTCGTTGCGTAATCAGATTGTCGTGTCGGAGTGTGTGCCCTGTATTAGCCGACGGCGTGAAGTTCGTTGAGTCTGTGGATTCCCGCAGTGCCGGTCATACCGTCCCAGTTGTCGCCGCGTCCTTCTCGCCAGCCATTGATCCAGGCTTGGCGTACCGACGGTAGAGTAAAGGGGCAAAGCTCACGGGATTTACCACCAACGCCATATTGATATCCGCGCAAAAATGCTCTTTCCAACGGATCACGCTTAAGTCTTCTCATAGGGTGTTGCCCTCACTTGTTGACTGTATGTATCGCGTCGACCTCAATCGAGGTCAGGCAGAAAAATTCTGCCGTTGGTGGCTCGCTGCCGGCGTCGCGAGCCAAGGTGTTGACGCCGTTGCGACGTCAACCTGAGTTGAGTTCTAACCAATGCGTCACACCGAGGGAATGATCGTTTTGTCATAAGAACGTAACCATAAAGATGCTATGGCCATAAGTAACACGATATTTGTCCCGTGTTCATTGGCCAAAGCCCGGTATGATCGGCCCTGCGCGGGATGAGAGGGTTGAGGCCTTTAACGAGAATGACACCCGTTCACTTGGGCACTATTCGACGAAGGGTCGACTTATGACATTTTGTTGCATCAACTTTTTTATCTGCCCTGGCATCTAAGCTCTTTTAAACCCGAGCAGTCAGGGTGGGACGGCACACCTTCGTGCCACGCGGGCGTTCTGTTAGAAAAACGCCTGATTGAAAACCGGATCGGCAATGCGTTGCCGGTTCACTTAGCTAAAGGCTCTGGAATTACCATGTCCGATCGTTTCGAACTCTTCCTCACTTGCCCCAAAGGCCTTGAAGGCCTGCTCATCGAGGAAGCCGTCGGGCTTGGCCTTGAAGAAGCACGTGAGCACACCTCGGCTGTGCGCGGCATGGCCACCATGGAAACCGCCTATCGCCTGTGCCTCTGGTCGCGTCTGGCGAACCGCGTGCTGCTGGTGCTCAAGCGCTTCCCGATGAAGGACGCCGAAGACCTCTATCACGGCGTGCTGGATATCGAGTGGCAAGACCACATGCTCAACGATGGCACCCTGGCCGTCGAATTCAGCGGTCACGGTTCGGGCATTGATAACACCCACTTCGGCGCCTTGAAGGTCAAGGATGCGATCGTCGATAAACTGCGCACCCCGCAAGGCGATCGCCCGTCCATCGACAAGCTCAACCCGGACCTGCGCATTCACCTGCGTCTGGACCGTGGCGAAGCGATTTTGTCCCTCGACCTTTCCGGTCACAGCCTGCACCAGCGTGGTTATCGCTTGCAGCAGGGTGCGGCGCCGCTGAAGGAAAACCTCGCGGCAGCGATTCTGATCCGTTCCGGCTGGCCACGGATTGCCGCCGATGGCGGCGCACTGGCTGACCCGATGTGCGGTGTCGGTACGTTCCTGGTCGAAGCCGCAATGATCGCCGCCGACATGGCGCCGAACCTGCGTCGTGAGCAGTGGGGCTTCACCGCCTGGCTCGGTCACGTGCCGGCGCTGTGGAAAAAGCTCCACGAAGAAGCCACCGAACGCGCCGCGGCCGGCCTGGCCAAGCCACCGCTGTGGATTCGCGGTTACGAAGCTGACCCGCGCCTGATTCAACCGGGCCGCAATAACGTCGAACGTGCCGGCCTGAGCGAGTGGATCAAGATCTACCAGGGTGAAGTCGCGACGTTCGAGCCGCGCCCGGACCAGAACCAGAAAGGCCTGGTGATCTGCAACCCTCCGTACGGCGAGCGTCTGGGCGATGAGGCGAGCCTGCTCTACCTCTACCAGAACCTCGGCGAACGTCTGCGTCAGGCGTGCCTGAACTGGGAAGCGGCGGTGTTCACCGGCGCCCCGGACCTGGGCAAGCGCATGGGCATCCGCAGCCACAAGCAGTACTCGTTCTGGAACGGCGCCTTGCCGTGCAAATTGCTGCTGATCAAGGTCACGCCGGACCAGTTCGTCACCGGTGAGCGTCGCACCCCGGAACAGCGCCAGATCGAGCGCGAACAGGCCGAGTCCGATGCACCGTCGAACATCGAAGCGCCGGGCAAGTACGAGAAGTACAACAAGAACGGCAACCCGATCAAACCGGCACCGGTGGTGATCGAGCAACCGCGCTTGAGCGAAGGTGGGCAGATGTTTGCCAACCGTCTGCAAAAAAACCTCAAGGCGCTGGGCAAGTGGGTCAAGCGTGAAGGCATCGACTGCTACCGCGTCTACGATGCCGACATGCCGGAATATTCCATGGCCATCGACCTGTATCACGACTGGGTCCACGTTCAGGAATACGCCGCTCCGAAATCCATCGATCCGGAAAAGGCCTCGGCACGGATGTTCGATGCCCTGGCGGCGATCCCGCAAGCGTTGAACATCGACAAGAACCGCGTGGTGGTCAAACGTCGCGAGCGTCAGAGTGGCACCAAGCAGTACGAACGCCAGAGCGCACAGGGCAAGTTCAATGAGGTCAACGAAGGCGGCGTGAAGCTGCTGGTGAACCTCACCGACTACCTCGACACCGGGCTGTTCCTCGACCACCGGCCGATGCGTATGCGGATTCAGAAAGAGGCGGCCGGCAAGCGCTTCCTCAACCTGTATTGCTACACCGCGACCGCCAGCGTTCATGCAGCCAAGGGCGGTGCGCGCAGCACCACCAGCGTCGACCTGTCGAAAACCTATCTGGATTGGGCGCGTCGCAACCTGTCGCTGAACGGTTTTTCCGACAAGAACCGTCTGGAGCAGGGCGATGTGATGGTCTGGCTCGATGCCTGCCGTGATGAGTACGACCTGATCTTCATTGACCCGCCGACCTTCTCCAACTCCAAGCGCATGGAAGGGATCTTCGACGTGCAGCGTGATCAGGTGCAGTTGATCGACCTGGCGATGGCACGTCTGGCGCCGGGCGGGGTGTTGTACTTCTCCAACAACTTCCGCAAGTTCACGCTTGAGGAAAACCTCACCGAGCGTTATGCCGTTGAAGAAATCACCGCCCAGACCATCGATCCGGATTTCGCCCGTAATGGCAAGATCCATCGTGCCTGGAAGATCACTGCACGCTGACACTTGAGCCTGATTGGATCCAGAGCCTTGATTTTTAAAGGCTCTTGGGTTCTTTCAGTGCTGGTCAAATTAGTGGCTAATAGCTATAACTCAACAGTGGCCAAAGGGCTTTTCCGGCACCTGGCGTTCTGAGTTGCCTCTATGTCGTTGCACGCCGTGCGCCCCAAGATCCTGGGTTTTATCCGCGAAGATGTTTCGGCCTGGCTGGTCGCACTGTTGGCATTGCTCGTCGGCGGGATTCTCACGGGATTGCTGGCCTGGGCGACGTTCAATCAGTTTCATCAGCAATTGCGGCAACGTTTCCAGCTGCTCGCCAGTGAACGTTACAGCCGTATCGAAGAGCGTTTCGAAGATCAGGAGCAGCGCCTCGACGGCCTGCGCCGGTTCTTTGCCAATTCCGAGTCGGTGGCCCGTGAGGAATTCGACGGTTACGCCAAACCTCTTTTGCATCGCACCCAGGCCTATTCCTGGGCTCCCCGGGTTTCCCGCGCCGAACGACCCCTGCTTGAACGCGCGGTGCGTGAAGAAGGCTTGAGCGATTTCACCTTTCGCGAACTCAACGCCGATGGTCAGTGGCAACCGGCCGGCGAGCGCGACGAGTACGTGCCGGTGTTCTACATCCAAACCCAGAGCCAACTCCCCACACCGCTGGGTTACGACCTGCTGGCCGAGCCCCTGCGCCGTTCCACGCTGGAGCGGGCCGATCGCAATGGCCGCATGACCGTGTCGCAACCGTTGCATCTGGTAGGCGTCGAGCCCACCTATTCGCGGGGTGTCTTGCTGGTGGCGCCGGTCACTCGTCAGAACACTCCGAGTGCCGGGCCCGCCGGTTATGTCATGGCGGTGATCAGCATGCGTCAGCTGCTGGCGGACGGACTGCCGGAAGGGAATCAGGACTCTCTCTCGGTGCGTATCCTCGATTTGTCCACCGCGGATCAGCACGAAGTATTGTACGAGTCGACCAACACGGCGGGGGCCAGTGACTTGTCCTCCACGCGATTGCTGCGTCTGGCCGACCATGATTATCAAGTGGATATGCGCCCCAGCGCCGCGTTCCTGAAAGCCAACCATTCCTCGGTGGTCAGCCTGGTGGTGCTCGGCGGTTTGCTCAGCCTGTTGCTCAGTGTGTTTCTCTATGTGTTGGTCAGCCAGCGCCAACGGGCGCTGAGAATGGTCGAACAACGGACCCAGGAACTTCACGACCGTGAGCAAGAGTTGCGCGGCACGCATGGCCAGCTGCGCGGTGTGCTGGATGCCGCGACTCAAGTGGCGATCATCGCCACCGACCTGCGCGGGATCATCAGCACCTTCAATGCCGGTGCAGAGCAAATGCTCGGTTACTCCAGTGCGCAGGTCGTGGGCCACATGACCCTGGAGAACCTGCACCTGCCCCGGGAGCTCGAGGCGCGCTCGGCGGAGTTGAGCGCGCGCTATGGCAAGCCGATTCCGACGTGTCAGGCGATGTTGGTTGAAGGCGGGGAAGAGGGCGGTCACGAAGCGCGAGAGTGGACACTGGTCCGCCACGACGGCAGTCACTTGACGGTGAACATGCTGGCGGCCCCGGTTCTCGACGAGCAAGGCTTGTGGGTCGGGCACCTGGCGATCTGTATCGATATCACCGAACGCAAACGCGTCCACGAGGCCCTGGCGGCACGCGACCTGTTGTTGAAGAAACTCAGCGCCCATGTGCCTGGCGGGATCTACCAGTTCAAGATGGAGTTCGATGGGCGCTTCAGCGTGATCTACGCCAGCGACGGTATGCGCGATATCTACGAACTCGAGCCGGAGGTGCTGTTGCTCAACGCCGAAGCGGTGTTCGCGCGGATTCATCCTCAGGACACGCGCCGGGTCCGCGCTTCGATCCTGGCGTCGGCGGACACTCTCAGCCCCTGGCGCGAAGAGTACCGCGTGCAATTGCCCGAGCGTGGTCTGCGTTGGGTCCGCGGTGAAGCGACGCCGGAGGAACTGCCCGGTGGCGGTGTGCTGTGGCATGGCTACATTTCGGACATCTCCGACCTCAAGCGGGTGGAAGAGGAATTGCGCGCACTGTCGGTGACCGACTCCCTGACCGGAATCCATAACCGTCGCTATTTCCAGGAGCGCCTGACCACCGAAATGGCCCGGGTCGAGCGCGGCGGTGGCGAGTTGTCGGTGATCATGCTCGACATCGATCACTTCAAACGCATCAACGATCAGCACGGTCATGCCGTGGGTGATCGGGTATTGCAGGCCGTGTGCGAGCGCATTGGCGGCCGCCTGCGGCGCACCGATGTGTTCTGTCGCCTGGGCGGCGAAGAGTTCATGGTGCTCTGTCCGGATATCGACGGCGAACAGGCTCATGTGCTGGCCGTGGAGTTGTGGCAAGGGTTGCGCAGTGCGCCGATCGATGAAGTCGGGATCGTCACCGCGAGTTTCGGGATTGCCAGCTGGCGGGCCGGAGAGGGCGCGGATGCGCTGCTGTTGCGGGCGGACTCAGGGGTGTATGCGGCGAAGCAGGCGGGAAGGGATCGAGTTGAGGGACAGATGGATTAGGTCAGGCAGGATGTGATCGTTCCCACGCTCTGCGTGGGAATGCCTCAATGGACGCTCCGCGTCCGCTTCGGCAGGGACGCGGAGCGTCACCGGCTGCATTCCCACGCAGAGCGTGGGAATGATCAGGTTGGGGGTTACAACACCGAAGCCGTTTCCGGCAGTTTCGGCTGGCGGTACAGATCCAGCAGCACCTGATCCAGCACCGAGGAGGCGCCGAACGGTGCCTTGTCGTTGAGGATCGCCACCACCGCCCAGGTATTGCCATTGATGTCGCGGCTGTAGCCGGAAATGGCGCGTACGGTGTTCAGGGTGCCGGTCTTGACGTGGGCTTCACCGCGCATCGCGGTGGTCTTCAGGCGTTTGCGCATGGTGCCGTCGGTGCCGGCAATTGGCATCGAGCTGATGAACTCGGCGGAATACGGGCTGCGCCAGGCGGCTTGCAGCATCGCGGCCATTTCACGCGCACTCACTCGCTCGGCGCGGGACAGACCGGAGCCGTTCTCCATCACCAAGTGCGGTGCGGTGATGCCTTTCTGCGCCAGCCACTGACGCACCACGCGCTGGGCCGCTTTGGCGTCGTCACCGTCGGCATCCGTGCGGAACTTCTGGCCCAGGCTCAGGAACAACTGCTGAGCCATGGTGTTGTTACTGTATTTGTTGATGTCGCGAATGATCTCCGCCAGGTCTGGCGAGTAGGCCCGGGCCAGCACCTTGGCGTTGCTTGGCGTCGGTGCCAGACGATCCTGGCCCTGGATGCTGCCGCCCAATTCCTTCCAGATCGCCCGCACGGCGCCGGCGGTGTAGGTCGCGTGGTCGAGCAGCGACAGGTAGGTCTGGGAGCTGCAGCCTTCGCCCAACTGGCCGCCGACGGTCACGGTGACGCTGCCATCAGCCTGGGGCACCGGGTTGTAACGCACGCCACCGGTGCATTGCTTGGAGTTGAGCGCCTTGACCTGATTGTCGATGCGGATGCTGGCAATCGGCGGTTCGACCGACACCAGGACCTTGCCCGAGTCGTTGCGAGCCACGAAGCGCAGGGCCTTGAGGTTGACCAACAGCGCGTCGGGCTTGACCAGGAACGGTTTGTTCTCGTCGTTGCCGTCGTCGTTGAATTCAGGCAGTTGCGGTTGCACGAAGAAGCCGCGGTCCAGCACCAGGTCGCCGGTGACCTGGGTCACGCCGTTGGCCCGCAAGTCGCGCATCAGCAACCAGAGTTTTTCCATGTTCAGCTTCGGATCGCCGCCACCCTTGAGGTAGAGGTTGCCGTTGAGGATGCCACCGCTGAGGGTGCCGTCGGTGTAGAACTCGGTTTTCCACTGATGGTTCGGGCCGAGCATTTCCAGCGCGGCATACGTGGTCACCAGCTTCATGGTCGAGGCCGGGTTGACCGAAACGTCAGCGTTATGAATGGTTGGGGTGCCCGGGCCGTTGAGCGGGATCATCACCAGCGACAGGGCACTGTCTTGCAACTTGCTGGCCTTGAGGGCCTTTTCGACGTTGGGCGACAGGGCTGTGTTGATCGAAGCGGCGGAAACGGGAAGGGCCAGGGGCAGAAGAAGGCTGGCCAGCAGCAATGGACGCAAAGATTTGATCATCTGAAATAAAACCCTACAGCCGAGGGGAAAAAGACGAGGGCATGGAGATAAATTCCCTCAGCGGTCATGAAAGTGTCGGCATTATGCCCCAAGGTGTAACGGCTTGTGCCGTACTCTGGTCGTCTAATCGGCTATTTTTTTACCGGCGGTAGGTGTAGCGCCGTTCTGAGACGGGCAATCGGTGCCTTAAACTGCTAAAGTGCGGCCCGTTATTACTTATGAGGATTGTTCCAATGGCGACTAACCGTTCCCAGCGTCTGCGCAAAAAACTGTGCGTCGATGAATTTCAAGAGCTGGGTTTCGAACTGAACCTGGATTTCAAAGAAGATTTGGCTGATGAAGCCATTGATGCTTTCCTCGACGCGTTCCTGAAAGAAGCCATGGAAGCCAACGGTCTGGGCTATGTTGGCGGCGACGACTTCGGTCTGGTTTGCCTGCAGAAGCGTGGCTCGGTCTCCGAAGAGCAGCGTGCCGCTGTTGAAGCCTGGCTCAAAGGCCGCAGCGAACTGACCGAAGCAACCGTCAGCCCGCTGATCGACGTCTGGTACCCGGAAAAGCCGATCAATCCGGTAGCTTGATGTTCTAAAAAACGGCGACCCAAGGGTCGCCGTTTTTTTATGCCTGCTTTTTGTAGGCGCATGGCTTGGCCGGCAATGTTGTTCTCGGGGATGCCTTCGCGGGCAAGCCTCGCTCCTACAAGGAAGGCTTCACGCTGAACCTGTAGGAGCGAGGCTTGCCCGCGAAGGGGCCCTCAGGCCTTGCGCCAGTTCAGAATCACCAACGTCAAAACCCCCGCCACAATCCCCCAGAACGCCGAACCGATGGAAAACAGCGTCAGCCCCGACGCCGTGACCATAAAGGTAATCAGCGCTGCTTCCCGTTCCTGCACTTGCGCCATGGCAATGCTCAACCCATTGATGATCGAGCCGAACAGCGCCAGCGCGGCAATCGACAGCACCAGCTCTTTAGGTAATGCGGCAAACAACGCCGCCAGCGTCGCGCCGAACACCCCGGCAATCCCGTAGAAAATCCCGCACCAGACGGCGGCCGTGTAGCGCTTGTTGCGATCCTCATGGGCATGCGGCCCGGTGCAGATCGCCGCGCTGATGGCAGCCAGGTTGATCCCGTGGGAGCCGAACGGCGCCAACAGCAACGAGGCAATGCCGGTGGTGGTGATCAGTGGCGAGGCTGGCACGTTGTAGCCGTCGGCGCGCAATACGGCGATGCCCGGCATGTTCTGCGACGTCATCGCCACCACGAACAGCGGAATGCCGATGCTGATGGTCGCGGCCAGGGAAAAATGCGGCGTGGTCCAGACCGGTGTCGCGACTTCCAGATGAAAGCCACTGAAATCCAGCAACCCCATAAACCCCGATAGCGCAGTGCCGATCAACAGCGCGGCGAGCACGGCGTAGCGCGGCGACAGGCGCTTGACCAGCAAATAGGTGAAGAACATCCCCAGCACCAGCGCAGTGCGGTGCTGGGCGGCGACGAAAATCTCGCTGCCGATCTTGAACAGAATCCCCGCCAGCAACGCCGCCGCCAATGAGGCCGGAATCTTTTTCACCAGCCGTTCGAAACTGCCGGTCAGGCCGCAAACGGTCACCAGCACCGCGCAAGTAATGTAGGCGCCGATGGCCTCGCCGTAACTGACACCGCCAAGGCTGGTGATCAGCAACGCTGCGCCAGGGGTCGACCAGGCGATGGTGATCGGGGTGCGGTAGCGCAGGGACAAGCCGATCGAACACACCGCCATGCCAATCGAGATCGCCCAGATCCACGACGAAATCTGCCCGCTCGTCAGGCCCGCCGCTTGCCCGGCCTGAAACATCAGCACCAGTGAACTGGTGTAGCCGGTCATCATGGCGATGAACCCGGCAACGATGGCCGAGGGTGACGTGTCAGTCAGGGGGCGAAGCTGCGTGTGCGTGGCGTCGGTCATGACAGCGGTGTTCCTTGTTCTGATGAAGATGTCCGTATCCGCTGAACCCTGTAGGAGCGAGGCTTGCCCGCGAAGGCGTCGTGTCATTCAACATTGATATCGACTGACACTGCGCTTTCGCGGGCAAGCCTCGCTCCTACAGGGGATCGCGTTGAGCGGCGGATTCTGCGTTCAAGCCTAAACTGAAAAGTAACCGGTCGTTGCAATACAGCGAAGACGACAAACAGCCGTACAGTCGTGTTGCCACCGTCCATTGTGTACAATCACGGTGTTTTTTACGCGATACTTGCCAGCGACCCACTGTACCGTATTACAGTCACGGTCAATTCGCCGCAGTTCTCCCGACTCGAGTGCCCATGAACGAACAGTTGCAGCCCCTCAAGAAACAACCGCGAGCAGGCAAAGCCGGCCGCAGCGGTACCCAGGACGATATTGTCTATGCGCATATCTTCGAGGCCATCCTCGAACAGCGTCTGGCGCCCGGCACCAAGTTGAGCGAAGAAGCGCTGGGGGAAATTTTCGGGGTCAGCCGCACCATCATTCGCCGAGCGCTGTCGCGTCTGGCCCATGAAGGCGTGGTGTTGCTGCGACCGAATCGCGGTGCAGTCGTTGCCAGCCCGAGTGTCGAAGAGGCCCGTCAGGTGTTTATGGCGCGGCGCCTGGTGGAGCGGGCGATCACTGAATTGGCGGTTCAGCATGCCACCGCCGAGGAAATTGCCGACTTGCGGCAGATGGTCAACGACGAGCGCGACAGTTTCTCCCGTGGCGATCGTGGTGCCGGAATCCGTCTGTCGGGCGAGTTTCACTTGAAGCTGGCCGAAGCGGCGAAAAACGCGCCGCTGATCAGCTTCCAGCGCAGCCTGGTGTCCCAGACTTCGTTGATCATCGCCCAGTACGAGAGCGGCAACCGTTCCCACTGTTCCTACGATGAACACACTCAGTTGATCAACGCCATCGAAGCGCGGGACGCGACGCTGGCGGTGGACCTGATGATGCATCACATGGACCACATCGACAGCAAACTCAACCTCGACGAAGAAAGTGCGTCGGATGATCTGCATGCGGTGTTTTCGCATTTGTTGCAGACCAAGAAGCCTGGGCGGCCTGTCGCGAAACTTTGATAGACCGAGGTGCAGCCTTCGCGGGCAAGCCTCGCTCCTGCAGGTACAGCGTGGCCCTTGTAGGAGCGAGGCTTGCCCGCGATAGCGATCTGACAGGCAATAAAAATCCCCCGGGCTGTACGGCTACGGGGGATTTTTTATGCTTGGAGAAAACTAGCGCTGATGCACCAGATTCCCCGCCGCATACGTCTGCAGAACAGTCCGGTCATCCCCCAGTGTCATCAAGACAAACAACGTCTCGGCAATGTTATTGGCCTGCTTCAAGCGATAGCCGAGCAGTGGCGTGGCGTTGTAGTCCAGCACCAGGAAGTCCGCGTCGGTGCCCGGTTGCAAGGTACCGATCTTGTCTTCCAGACGTAGCGCGCGGGCGCCGCCGAGGGTGGCCAGGTACAGCGACTTGAACGGGCTCAGCCGCGCGCCTTGCAGTTGCATGACTTTGTAGGCTTCGTTCAGGGTTTGCAGCAGCGAGAAACTGGTGCCGCCGCCGACGTCGGTACCCAGGCCGACATTGAGTTTGTGCTTCTCGGCCATTGGCAGATTGAACAAACCGCTGCCGAGGAAGAAGTTCGAGGTCGGGCAAAACGCAATCGCCGAGCCGGTTTCGGCCAGTCGCGCGCACTCGTCGTCGCACAGGTGCACGCCGTGGGCGAACACCGAGCGCTCGCCGAGCAATTGGTAGTGATCGTAGACGTCCAGGTAGCCCTTGCGCTCCGGGAACAGCGCCTTGACCCACTCGACTTCCTTGAGGTTTTCACTGATGTGGGTCTGCATGTACAGATCCGGATATTCGCTGAGCAATTGGCCGGCGAGGGTGAGTTGTTCCGGGGTGCTGGTCGGGGCGAAGCGTGGGGTGACCGCGTAGTGCAGGCGGCCCTTGCCATGCCAGCGCTCAATCAGCGCCTTGCTTTCGACGTAACTCGATTCGGCAGTGTCGGTCAGATAGTCCGGCGCGTTGCGGTCCATCATCACCTTGCCGGCGATCATCCGCAGGTCCAACTGTTCGGCAGCCTCGAAAAACGAGTTTACCGACTGCGGATGCACGCTGCCGAACACCAGTGCAGTGGTGGTGCCGTTGCGCAGCAATTCCTTGATGAAAATATCCGCGACTTCATCAGCGTGGGCTTTGTCGGCGAACTGGCTTTCGCACGGGAAGGTGTAGGTATTCAGCCAGTCCAGCAGCTGTTCGCCATAGGCGCCGACCATGCCGGTTTGCGGAAAGTGGATGTGGGTATCGATGAAGCCCGGAGTGATCAGTGCGTCCTGATAATGGGTGATCTCGATGTCGGCCGGCAGGGTCGGCAGCAAGTCGCTGGCGTGACCGAGGGCGCTGATCTGGCCGTTATCGACTACCAGCAGGCCGTCTTCGAAATACTCGTACGAGGCTTCGATACCCTCTTCGGCAGGGTCGGCGATGCTGTGCAGGATGGCGGCGCGGTAGGCTTTGCGAGTCAGAGGCATTGTTGTTCTCAATTCGTGGCTTTTTAGTTCGAAGCGTGGCTGCGGCGTGAAGCAGGCAGCAGTTTGGCGATCGATGATCCGGCGCTGGCGGTGTGCTGGCCGAAATTCGCGTTATAGGTGGCGATGATCTCGCCGGCGATGGAGATGGCGATTTCCACAGGCAACTTGCCTTTGACTTCGTCGATGCCCATCGGGCAGCGCATGCGTTGCAGCACGCTGCTGTCGAAACCGCGATCACGCAGGCGGTGTTCGAACTTCACTCGTTTGGTCTTCGAACCGATGAGGCCGAAGTAGGCGAAGTCGTTGCGCTTGAGGATCGCGGCGGTGAGTTCAAGGTCGAGCTGGTGGTTGTGGGTCATGACGATGCAGTAGCTGCCGGCGGGCAGATCATCCACTTCATCCAGCGGTTCTTCAGTGACTATTTTGCGCACGCCGTGGGGGATCTGTTCGGGGAATTCCGCTTCCCGCGAGTCGATCCAGCGCACCCGGCACGGCAGGCTGGCGAGCAACGGCACCAGCGCCCGACCGACGTGACCGGCGCCGAACACAGCGATCTGCGCCTGGACCTGGCCCATCGGTTCGAACAGCAATACCGTCACGCCACCGCAGCACTGGCCCAGGCTGGCACCGAGGCTGAAGCGCTCCAGATGGGTGTCCTGTCGGCCGCTGGCCAGCATCTCGCGGCCGATCTGCATGGCCTTGTATTCAAGATGCCCGCCACCGATGGTGTCGAACGTTTGCGTGGCGCTGATGACCATCTTCGAGCCGGCATTACGCGGCGTCGAGCCGAGCTCTTCGATGATGGTCACCAACACACAGGGTTCACCCCGGGTTTGCAGGTCGGCGAGGGCGTCGATCCAGTTGTACATGTTTTCACCCCTACAACATTGTTGTCTGTTCGGGCCTCATCGCGGGCAAGCCACGCTCCCACAAGGATTGCATCGTACCTGTAGGAGCGAGGCTTGCCCGCGAAGGCCGCGCCTCGGTCTTAAAGCGAAGCCAACTCGACTTCAGCCTCAACAGGCTTCAAAGCCTTCAACTGCCGCATCTGCTCACAACCCCACAACACCCGCTCCGGGGTCGCCGGTGCGTCGATTTTCGGTTGATGCCGGTAGTCACCCAAACTGGCCACGGCGTCCTTGATCGCGCACCACGCGGCAATGCCGAGCATGAACGGCGGCTCCCCCACGGCCTTGGAGTGGAACACGGTGTCTTCCGGGTTCTTGCGGTTTTCCACCAGCTTCACCCGCAGGTCCAATGGCATGTCCGCCACCGCCGGGATCTTGTAGCTGGCCGGGCCGTTGGTCATCAGTTTGCCCTTGTTGTTCCACACCAGTTCTTCCATGGTCAGCCAGCCCATGCCCTGGATGAAACCACCCTCGACCTGGCCGATGTCGATCGCCGGGTTCAGTGAGTCGCCGACGTCGTGAAGAATGTCGGTGCGCAGCATCTTGTACTCGCCGGTCAGGGTGTCGACGATCACCTCGGCGCAGGCCGCACCGAAGGCGTAGTAGTAGAACGGCCGACCTCGCGCCTGACTGCGGTCGTAGTAGATTTTCGGGGTCTTGTAGAAGCCGGTGCTCGACAGCGAAACCTGGGCGAAATACGCCTGCTGGATCAGCGATTCAAACGTCAGAATGTGATCGCGAACCCGCACGTGACCGTTGTGGAATTCCACATCTTCTTCGCTGACCTTGTATTGCCGCGCGGCAAATTCCACCAGGCGTTTCTTGATGATTTCAGCCGCGTTTTGCGCCGCTTTACCATTGAGGTCGGCACCGCTCGAAGCTGCAGTTGGCGAAGTGTTCGGGACTTTGTCGGTGTTGGTCGCGGTGATCTGTACGCGGTCCATTTCCACCTGGAATACTTCAGCCACGACTTGCGCGACTTTAGTGTTCAGACCCTGGCCCATTTCGGTGCCGCCGTGGTTCAGGTGGATGCTACCGTCGGTGTAGATGTGGATCAGTGCACCGGCCTGGTTGAGGAAACTGGCGGTGAAGGAAATACCGAATTTCACCGGGGTCAGCGCCAAGCCTTTTTTCAGGATCGGGCTGTTGGCGTTGTAGCGACGGATCGCTTCGCGACGCTCGGCGTACTGGCTGCTTTCTTCCAGTTCGGCGGTCATTTCCTCGAGCATATTGTGCTCGACGGTCTGGTAGTAATGGGTGATGTTGCGCTCGGTCTTGCCGTAGTAGTTGGCCTTGCGCACGGCCAGCGGATCGAGGCCCAGATGCCGGGCAATCGCGTCCATCACTTCTTCGATGGCGACCATACCTTGCGGGCCGCCGAAACCACGGTAAGCGGTGTTCGACGCGGTGTTGGTTTTGCAGCGGTGACCGTTGATGGTCGCATCGCCCAGGTAGTACGAGTTGTCGGCATGGAACATCGCGCGGTCGACAATCGATGCCGACAAATCCGGTGAGCAACCGCAGTTACCGGCCAGTTCCAGCGCAATGCCGTGCAGGCGGCCAGTGCTGTCGAAGCCCACGTCGTACTCGACGTAGAACGGATGGCGCTTGCCGGTCATCAACATGTCTTCGACACGCGGCAGGCGCATTTTGGTCGGCTGACCGGTCAGGTGCGCAATCACCGCGCACAGGCATGCCGGGCTTGCCGCCTGGGTTTCCTTGCCGCCGAAACCACCGCCCATGCGGCGCATGTCGACGACGATTTTGTTCATCGACACGTCCAGCACTTCCGCCACCAGTTTCTGTACTTCGGTGGGGTTCTGGGTCGAGCAGTAAACGATCATGCCGCCGTCTTCAGTCGGCATTACCGAAGAGATCTGGGTTTCGAGATAGAAGTGTTCCTGGCCGCCGATGTGCAGCGTGCCCTGGATGCGATGTTCGGCAGTAGAAAGCGCGGTGGCCGAATCGCCACGCTGATGTGTGTGGCTGTCGAGCACGAAATGGCGTTTGCGCAGGGCTTCGACCACGTCCAGAACGGGTTCGAGGTCTTCGTATTCGATGATCGCGGCCATGGCCGCTTTGCGTGCGGTTTCCAGGTCTTTCGCCGCAACGGCCAGTACCGGTTGACCGACGAACTGCACGTCATCGATGGCCAGTAACGGATCGCCCGGCAACAGTGGGCCGATGTCTTTCAGGCCTGGCACATCTTCGTGGGTAATGGCGATGCGCACGCCTTCGAAGGCGTAACAAGGCTTGGTGTCGATGCTGATGATTTTTGCGTGGGCGCGGTCTGACAGCCGTGCGTAAACGTGCAGCTGATTGGGGAATTCCAGCCGATCGTCGATGTACTGCGCTTCACCGGACACGTGCTTGTCGGCGCTGTCGTGCTTGACGCTGCGGCCGACTCCGGTGGTCAGGTCCTTGGCGAACAATTCAGCCAGTTCGGCTTGGGTCTTCTCTACAGCGTGATGATTAGACATAAGCGGTCACCCGAGTCTCGATGTGCGGTGTTTGCAGTTCGATGAAGTATTTACGCAGCAGGTTCTGCGCACTGAGCAGGCGATATTCCTTACTGGCGCGGAAGTCCGAGAGTGGCGTGAAATCTTCGGCCAATGCAGCGCAGGCGCGTTCGAGGGTGGCGTTGTTGAACGGCGCACCGAGCAGTGCGGCTTCGCAGTTTTTGGCGCGTTTTGGGATGGCCGCCATGCCGCCGAAAGCAACGCGGGCGTCGGCGATCACGCCGGTGTCGATGCGCAGGTTGAACGCTGCACAAACGGCGGAAATGTCATCGTCCAGACGCTTGGAAACCTTGTAGGCGCGGAACAGTTGTTCAACGCTGGCGCGCGGCACGATGATTTTTTCGATGAACTCGCTTTCCTGGTGCGCGGTCACCCGGTAATCGATGAAGTAATCTTCCAGCGCCATCGTGCGGCGGGTTTCGCCCTTGCACAGGACGATCTGCGCGCCGAGGGCGATCAGCAGCGGTGGTGAGTCGCCGATTGGCGAGGCGTTGCCGATGTTGCCGCCGAGGGTGCCCTGGTTGCGGATCTGCAAGGACGCGAAGCGCTGCAGCAATTCGCCGAAGTCCGGGTACTCGGCCTTCAACGCTTCGTAGCAGTCGGAAAGGGCGGTGGCGGCGCCGATTTCCAGGCGATCGTCGAAGCGTTCGATGCGTTTCATTTCGGCGACGTTGCCGACGTAGATCATCACCGGCAAGGTGCGGTGGAACTGAGTGACTTCCAGCGCCAGATCAGTGCCGCCGGCCAGCAAGCGAGCTTGTGGATAAGCGTCATAGAGGTCGGCCAGATCGGCCACGGTCAGCGGCACCAGGCAGCGTTTGTCGCCACTGTTGAGTTCGCCGATGTCGGTGGGGGCGATGGCTTTCAGGCGAGCGATGGTGTCCGCTTCGCGAGCATCGAATTGGTCGGGTTGTTTGCCGCAGCAAGATTGCTCGGCAGCGGCCAGGATCGGCCGATAACCGGTGCAGCGGCAGAGGTTGCCGGCTAGCGCTTCGTGGGCTTTATGGGCGTCGGGCTGGTCGCTGTTCTTTTGCAGCGCGAACAGCGACATCACGAAGCCCGGGGTGCAGAAACCGCATTGCGAGCCATGGCACTCGACCATGGCTTTTTGCACGCTGTGCAGTTCGCCCTGGTGCTTGAGGTCTTCGACGCTGATCAGTTGCTTGCCGTGCAAGGAGGAGACGAACGTCAGGCACGAGTTAAGGCTGCGATAGCGAATGTGTTCGCGGCCATCGTCGTCCGTCTGCAGCTCGCCGACCACCACGGTGCAGGCGCCACAGTCGCCGCTGGCGCAGCCTTCTTTGGTGCCGGGTTTGCCCACATGTTCGCGCAGATAGTTGAGCACGGTCAGGTTCGGGTCCAGGGCGTGCTCGCTACGGAGTTCCTGGTTTAGTAAAAACTGGATCACGGAAGGCCTCGCAAACTCATTATTGTTGTTAACCGACATGAGCCGAATTTATCAGGTCTGACTTTTCGGTCAATGATTTTCTGACTTAAAGGTCAGGAAATAGCATTTTGTCGATCAACGACTCGTTCCTTCATTATTGACCCTCACGGGATAGCTTGCTGTTTGCGTGAATCGTGCCAAAAACCGCTGGGTGGGCACTCCGCCATGACCCATCAATTGCGCTACACTGCGCCGCTTGTGCAGATCGAAGAGTTTGAAGGACAACCATGACGTTCAAGGCGCCGGACAGCCTCGCCGAGCAAATCGCTCACCACCTCGCCGAACGTATCATTCGCGGCGAAATGAAGCCGGGGGAGCGCATCCAGGAACAGAAAGTCACGCTGGCGCTCAACGTCAGCCGCGGTTCAGTCCGTGAGGCCTTGCTGATCCTCGAGCGCCGCCACTTGATCGCGATTTTGCCGCGACGTGGCGCCCACGTGACTGAACTCACGGCGCACAAGGTGCAGAGCCTGTGCACGCTGATGAGCGAGTTGTACATTCTGCTCGGCAACGCCGTGGCCAACGGCTGGCAAGTCCAGGCCGACATGGCGCCGTTCGTGGAGATCCAGCAGCGCCTGACCGCCAGCTACGAGCGCCAGGACATCCGCACGTTCGTCGACGACAGCTTCAGCGTGATGCGTGCCGCGTATCCGTTCGCCAACAACCCGTATTTGCAGGAAACCGTCGAGAATCTGCAACCGGCCATGAGCCGCGCGTATTTCCTCGCGCTGGATCAGCGCAAGGCCTCGATGAGCGAGTTCCTCGAGCTGTTCGAACGCTTGCTCGCTGCCGTGCTGGCTCGTGACTTTCCTCAGATCCGCGTGGTGCTGACGGCGTATGCCCAGCGCAGTTGCGATCTGGTGATTTCTGCCCTGACGGTCGCTTAAGCGTGCGGCTCAAGTGTATCAAACTGGCGGGGTTCAAATCCTTCGTCGACCCGACCACGGTGAACTTCCCCAGTAACATGGCGGCGGTGGTCGGACCCAATGGCTGTGGCAAGTCGAACATCATCGACGCCGTGCGGTGGGTGATGGGCGAGAGTTCGGCCAAGAACTTGCGCGGCGAGTCGATGACCGACGTCATCTTCAACGGCTCGACCAGCCGTAAACCGGTGAGCCAGGCCAGCATTGAGCTGGTGTTCGATAACTCCGACGGCACCCTGCTCGGCGAATGGGCGGCCTATGCGGAAATTTCCATTCGCCGCAAAGTGACCCGCGACAGCCAGACCACTTACTACCTCAACGGCACCAAATGCCGTCGCCGCGATATCACCGACATCTTCCTCGGCACCGGTCTTGGCCCGCGCAGCTATTCGATCATCGAGCAGGGGATGATCTCCAAGCTGATCGAGTCCAAGCCCGAAGACCTGCGCAATTTCATCGAAGAAGCCGCCGGTATTTCCAAGTACAAGGAACGTCGGCGCGAGACTGAAAACCGTATCCGCCGCACCCACGAAAACCTTGCCCGCCTGACCGACCTGCGCGAAGAGCTCGAGCGTCAGCTTGAACGCTTGCACCGCCAGGCCGAGGCTGCCAAGAAGTATCAGGAATACAAAGGCGAAGAGCGCCAGCTCAAGGCCCAGCTGTCGGCCCTGCGCTGGCAGGCGTTGAACGAACAGGTCGGCCAGCGCGAGTCGATCATTGGCACCCAGGAAATCACCTTCGAAGCCCTGGTGGCCGAGCAACGCAATGCCGACGCGGCCATCGAACGCCTGCGTGACGGTCATCACGATCTGTCCGAACGCTTCAATCTGGTGCAGGGGCGTTTTTATTCGGTCGGTGGTGACATCGCCCGGGTCGAGCAGAGCATTCAGCACGGTCAACAGCGCTTGCGTCAGTTGCAGGACGATTTGAAAGAAGCCGAGCGCGCGCGGCTGGAAACCGAGTCTCACCTGGGCCATGACCGCACCTTGCTACTGACCTTGGGTGAAGAGCTGGACATGCTCACGCCGGAACAGGAAGTCACTAGCGCCGCCGCCGAAGAAGCCGCCGCGGCATTGGAAGAATCCGAAACCACCATGCACGGTTGGCAGGAGCAGTGGGACACGTTCAACCTCACTGCCGCCGAGCCACGCCGCCAGTCTGAAGTTCAGCAGTCGCGGATCCAGCAGCTGGAAACCAGCATGGAACGTTTGGCCGATCGCCAGAAACGTCTTGGCGAAGAACGTGCGTTACTGTCAGCGGATCCCGAAGACGCGGCGATCATGGAACTCAGCGAGCAGTTGGCGGCGTCCGAGGCCACGCTCGAAGACTTGCAGGCCAGTGAAGAAGCGCAAGTCGAACGCCTTGAGCAACTGCGTCAGGAGTTGCAGCAAGCGCTTTCGGCACAGCAGCAGGCCCAAGGTGATTTGCAGCGGCTCAACGGACGTCTCGCATCGCTTGAGGCCTTGCAGCAAGCCGCACTCGATCCGGGCACCGGCACCGCCGAATGGCTGCGCGAACAGCATCTGGCGGATCGCCCGCGTCTGGCCGAAGGCCTGAAGGTCGAGGCCGGTTGGGAACTGGCGGTGGAAACCGTGCTCGGCGCCGACCTGCAAGCGGTGCTGGTGGATGACTTCGGTGATTTCGACCTGGCCGGGTTCGCCCAAGGCGATTTGCGCCTCCTCAGCCCGGCCACCGATGGCGTGCGGATGCCCGGCAGTTTGCTCGACAAGGTCGAGGCGCAGATTGATTTGTCGCCGTGGCTGGGGCAGGTCAAACCGGTCGACAGCCTTGAGCAGGCCTTGGCCTCGCGCGGGCAATTGGCGACCGGGCAAAGCCTGATCAGCCGCGACGGTTACTGGGTCGGCCGACACTTTTTGCGTGTGCGCCGGGCCAGCGAAGCGGAAAGCGGCGTGCTCGCCCGTGGTCAGGAAATCCAGCGTTTGGGCCTTGAGCGCGAAGAGCGCGAAGCCACGGTCGAAACCCTGGAAACCCAACTTCAGAATCTCAGGGCACAACAGCGTCAGCAGGAAAACGGCCGCGAACATTTGCGCCGTTTGCTGCAGGACGAAGCCCGTCAGCAGGGTGAATTGAAAGCCCAGCTGTCCGCCGGCAAAGCCAAGGTCGAACAGTTGACCCTGCGCCGCACCCGTCTCGATGAAGAACTTGCCGAGTTGAGCGAGCAGCGCGCGCTGGAACACGAAAACATCGGCGAAGCGCGCCTGCAATTGCAGGAAGCCCTCGACAGCATGGCGCTGGACACCGAGCAGCGTGAGTTGCTGTTGGCCCAGCGCGACAGCCTGCGCGAACGCCTCGACCGGGTGCGTCAGGAAGCGCGGCAGCATAAGGATCATGCGCATCAATTGGCGGTGCGCCTCGGTTCGCTGAAGGCGCAACACGACTCCACTCGTCAGGCCCTTGAACGGCTGGAAATGCAGTCCGAGCGCCTGACCGAGAAGCGCGAACAGCTCAGCCTCAATCTGGAAGAGGGCGAGGCGCCGCTGGAAGAACTGCGCCTGAAGCTCGAAGAGTTACTCGACAAGCGCATGACCGTCGACGAAGAACTCAAGACCGCGCAAATGGCCATGGAAGATGCTGACCGCGAACTGCGTGACGCCGAAAAACGCCGCAATCAGGCCGAGCAGCAATCGCAATTGATCCGTGGCCAACTCGAACACCAGCGCATGGAATGGCAAGCCCTGACCGTGCGTCGCAAGACCCTTGAAGATCAGTTGCTGGAAGACGGCTACGATCTTCACGGTGTGATCGCGACCCTCGTAGCGCAGGCCAACGAGAAAGATGCCGAAGAAGAACTCGAACGCATTGCCGCGCGGATTCAGCGCCTTGGCGCGATCAACCTCGCAGCCATCGATGAATACCAGCAACAATCCGAACGTAAACGTTATCTGGATGCTCAGAACGACGATTTGGTGGAAGCGCTAGACACGCTCGAGAACGTGATTCGCAAGATCGACAAGGAAACCCGAAACCGCTTCAAAGATACCTTTGATCAGATCAATGGCGGTTTACAGGCCCTTTTCCCAAAAGTTTTCGGTGGAGGGCGCGCGTATTTGGAACTGACGGGCGAAGATCTACTCGATACAGGGGTAACGATCATGGCGCAGCCGCCAGGAAAGAAGAACAGCACCATCCATTTGCTCTCCGGTGGCGAAAAAGCCCTGACCGCATTGGCCCTGGTATTTGCCATCTTCAAGTTGAATCCTGCGCCGTTCTGCATGCTCGATGAGGTTGACGCGCCATTGGATGACGCTAACGTTGGACGCTACGCACGGCTGGTCAAAGAGATGTCGCAGACGGTGCAGTTCATCTACATCACCCACAACAAGATCGCCATGGAAATGGCCGATCAATTGATGGGTGTGACGATGCACGAACCCGGTTGCTCGCGTCTGGTGGCAGTGGATGTGGAGGAGGCGATGGCCATGGTGGACGCCTGAATCATCGCTTGTGGGGCAAGTATTTCTGAGCTGTAGGGCTTTTTACCTGCCTTGACTTGCTGGCCAATCGACATAATTCGCGCAAGCCACTGTGACAGACGGTGTAAAGTTGCCTTTGGTCGTGCTAGTTTAATGTCAATTTTTCGTATACGTGGGTAAAACGCCTGTCAGAACATAGAGTTGGCGCCACGTTTTAAAGCGGTTTGCACAGTGTAAACCCCTTATTTTTCAGCATTTTTTATAGAGGCACGGGATTACATGGAAATCGGTCTGCGCGAGTGGCTGATCGTCATCGGCATTATTGTCATTGCCGGTATTCTTTTCGATGGCTGGCGTCGCATGCGCGGCGGCAAGGGAAAACTGAAATTCCGTCTTGACCGAAGTTTGTCCAATCTGCCGGACGAGGACACCAGCGCCGAGCTGTTGGGCCCGCCCCGCGTGCTGGATAACCATAAAGAACCGCAACTGGATGAGCATGATCTGCCGTCGGTGAGCATGCCTGCCCGTGAACCTCGCGAGTCGGGTTCCAGGCGCGGCAAGCGGGGCCATGGCGAGCCATCGCAAGGTGACTTGAACCTCAATCTGGATCTGGACGGCGGCCCGAGCTTCAACAGCCGTGACGACGATTTCCCGGATGACACCAAGCCCGCCAGCTCGGCCGAGAAAGATCAGCCGCAAGCCGAAGAAGTGCTGGTGATCAGCGTGATCTGCCGCGACCCGGCCGGTTTCAAGGGCCCGGCGCTGTTGCAGAACATTCTGGAAAGCGGTCTGCGTTTCGGCGAGATGGACATTTTCCACCGTCACGAAAGCATGGCCGGTAACGGCGAAGTCCTGTTCTCCATGGCCAATGCGGTCAAGCCGGGCGTCTTCGATCTGGATGACATCGATCATTTCAGCACCCCGGCGGTGAGCTTCTTCCTCGGTCTGCCAGGCCCGCGTCATCCCAAGCAAGCCTTCGACGTGATGGTGGCTGCGGCACGCAAACTGTCCCAGGAGCTGAACGGCGAACTGAAAGACGACCAGCGCAGCGTGCTGACCGCCCAGACCATCGAGCACTACCGTCAGCGCATCGTCGAGTTCGAGCGTCGCGCTTTGACCCAGAAGCGCTGACTCGAATGACTGGGGCGGGCTCTTGTGGCGAGGGGGCTTGCCCCCGTTGGGCTGCGAAGCAGCCCCTTCATTTCGGCAACCCCGTTATTCAAACACACCGCATTCTCTGGTTTTACGACTGCTTCGCAGCCGAACGGGGGCAAGCCCCCTCGCCACATAGTGCAAGCCATCAGGCTATCGTGATTAAAAGATTGAGCAGCCTCGGCTGCTCTTTTGCTTTATGAGAGAACACCCATGACCGCCGCCAAAAACCGCATTCTAGAGCTGCGCGCCGAGCTCGATCAGCACAACTATCGCTACCACGTGCTGGACGAACCGAGCATTCCGGACGCCGAGTACGATCGCTTGTTCCACGAGCTCAAGGCCCTCGAAGCAGCCCATCCCGAACTGATCACCAGCGACTCGCCGACCCAACGTGTCGGCAGCGCGGCGCTGTCGGCGTTCACTCAGGTGCGCCATGAAGTGCCAATGCTCAGCCTGGGCAACGCCTTCGAAGAAACCGACATGCGCGAATTCGATCGCCGGGTGACGGAAGGGCTGGACCTGCCTGTCGGCGACTTGTTCGGCGCTGGCGCAGCGGTGGAGTACAGCTGCGAACCCAAGCTCGATGGCCTGGCGGTCAGTCTGCTGTACCAGGACGGTGTACTGGTGCGCGGCGCCACCCGCGGCGATGGCACCACCGGTGAAGACATCAGCGTCAACGTGCGCACCGTGCGCAATATTCCGCTCAAGCTGCATGGCACCGGCTGGCCGGCGACCCTGGAAGTGCGGGGTGAGGTCTTCATGTCCAAGGCCGGTTTCGAACGGCTCAACGCCACGCAACTGGAAGTCGGCGGCAAGACCTTCGCCAACCCGCGTAACGCGGCGGCGGGCAGCTTGCGGCAGCTGGATTCGAAGATCACCGCCAACCGTCCGCTGGAGTTCTGCTGCTACGGCATCGGCCAGATTTCGGCCGATATCGCCGACACGCACATTGGCAATCTGCAGCAACTCAAAGCCTGGGGCATGCCGATCAGTCATGAGCTGAAGCTGGCCAATGGCATCGCTGAATGCCTGGATTACTACCGCGACATCGGCGAGCGCCGTAATGCGCTGCCGTATGAAATCGACGGCGTGGTGTTCAAGGTCAACAGCATTGCGTCCCAGCGTGAACTGGGTTTCCGCGCTCGCGAACCGCGTTGGGCAATCGCCCATAAATTCCCGGCCATGGAAGAGCTCACCGAACTGCTCGATGTGGAGTTCCAGGTGGGGCGCACCGGTGCCGTGACGCCGGTGGCGCGCTTGAAACCAGTCAAGGTGGCTGGCGTCACCGTGGCCAATGCGACTTTGCACAACATGGATGAGGTTGCGCGGCTGGGCCTGATGATCGGTGACACGGTGATCATTCGCCGCGCCGGTGATGTGATTCCGCAAGTGGTGCAAGTGGTTGCCGAGCGTCGTCCGGAGAATGCCCGGCCGGTGCAGATTCCCGAGCAGTGCCCAGTCTGCGGGTCTCATGTCGAGCGCACGCAACTGGTCAAACGCAGCAAGGGCCGCGAGACCATCAGCGAAGGCGCGGTGTATCGCTGTGTCGGGCGTCTGGCCTGCGGTGCGCAACTCAAGCAAGCGATTATTCACTTCGTTTCGCGCCGCGCCATGGACATCGAAGGTCTGGGCGAGAAGAGTGTCGAGCAATTGGTGGACGAAGGCCTGGTGAGTTCGCCGGCCGATCTCTATGCCCTGACGTTCGAGCAGATCGTCGACCTGGAAGGCTTTGCCGAACTGTCGAGCAAGAACCTGCTTGGCGCCATTGAAGACAGCAAGCGGCCGAGTCTGGCGCGGTTCATCTATGCCTTGGGCATTCCCGATGTCGGCGAAGAAACGGCGAAGGTGCTTGCGCGTTCTCTCGGCTCGCTGGAGCGGGTTCAACAGGCGTTGCCGCAAGTGCTCACGTACTTGCCGGATGTCGGGCTGGAAGTGGCTCACGAGATTCACAGCTTCTTCGAAGACGAGCACAACCGGCAGGTGATCGCGGATCTGCTCAAGCACGGTATGCAGATTCAGGATCAGGGCGAGCTGGGTGCAGAATTTTCCGCCAGTACGACACTGGGCGGCTTCCTCGACAAGTTGCACATTCCGTCGGTCGGGCCGGGCGGGGCGCAGAAGCTTGCGGACAAGTTCGGCTCACTCGAAGCGGTGATGAGCGCTGATTGGCTGGACATGCGTCAAGCGCTGCCGGAGAAACAGGCGACTTCGGTTCGCGAGTTCTTTGCGGCGGCACAACATCGCCAACTCGCTGAAGCGGCCGAAAAGCAGTTGCGCGATTTCGGCATGCATTGGCAGAGTGAAAAGAAAGTTGTCGAAGGCTTGCCGCTGGCCGGGCAGACCTGGGTGCTGACCGGTTCACTGGAACTGATGAGTCGCGATGTAGCCAAGGACAAACTTGAAAGCCTCGGTGCCAAGGTGGCCGGTTCCGTGTCGGCCAAGACCCATTGCGTGGTCGCCGGACCGGGCGCGGGATCGAAGTTGGCCAAGGCCAATGAGCTGGGGTTGAAGGTGCTGGATGAAGAGGCGTTTGTGGCTCGTCTGAAGGAATACAACATCTCGATCTAGTGCGAGACCTGTGGCGAGGGGGCTTGCCCCCGTTGGGCTGCGTAGCGGCCCTAAAACAAGCAACCGCGATCTGTCAGACATACCGCGCAAGCAGGTTTTTGCGACGGCTTCGCCGCCGAACGGGGGCAAGCCCCCTCGCCACAAAGAACGTGGAACGATCTTCGCTGGGCAATGATCTAGTCTTGGCAAGCCTCAGAGAGAGATCGCCATGTACCGCTTCTTCGAACAGCTCAGTTCACGCATCGCCGCGCCCTTCATGGGTGAGCGTGTGCGCAACAGCAAGGTCTGGCATTGCCGTTGCGGGCAGTCGCTGTTCTTTCGCAACAGTCAGTGCCTGGCCTGCTCGGCAGCGCTGGGCTATCAGCCGCAGCAGAGTCGCTTGTCATCGCTGCAACCCGGCCCGCAAGCGGATACCTGGTTGCTCGACGCCGATCCCGATGCGGGTGTGTTTCGTCGCTGCGCCAATCTCGATTCTCCGGCCGCATGCAACTGGTTGCTGCCGGCCAATGATCACGATGCCTTGTGCATTGCCTGTAGCCTGAATCGCACCATCCCCGACCTGTCGATCCCCGAGAACCACGAGCGCTGGCGCAAAGTGGAAATCGCCAAGCGTCGTCTGGTGGCGCAGCTGATCAGCCTGGGCTTGTCAGTCATTCCGAAATCCATGGACGAAGACATCGGTCTGGCCTTCGACTTCATCGGTACCGACCTCGAAGGCAAGCCGCCGACCACCGGGCATGCCAACGGTCTGATCACCCTCGATATCAAGGAAGCCGACGACGCCCATCGCGAGCAGGTTCGCGTGCAGATGCACGAACCTTATCGCACGCTGCTCGGGCACTTTCGTCACGAGGTCGGGCATTACTACTGGGACCGCCTGGTCGCCAACAGTCATTGGCTGGAACTGTTCCGCGGTCTGTTCGGTGACGAGCGAGCAAGCTATGCCGAGGCCCTTGAGCGGCATTATCAGCAAGGCGCGCCGCTCGACTGGCAGCAACATTACGTCAGCGCCTACGCGACCATGCACCCTTGGGAAGACTGGGCGGAAACCTGGGCTCACTACCTGCACATGATGGATGCAGTGGACACCGCGCTGGGTTTTGGCATGAGTGCGCAGGAAATGGATTTCGATTACCAGCCGTTTCCGCCGAGCACGCTATTCGACCCGCAGCACCCTGGCGGCCCGGCGTTCCTGTTGTTCGTCAACGCATGGATCGAACTGGCTGGCATGCTCAACGAGTTGTCGCGCAGCATGGGCCAGCCGGATTTCTATCCGTTCGTCCTGCCGCCTGCGGTGATTGCCAAGCTGCACTTCATTCACCTGGTGATCCAGCAAGAGGGCGGCAGGGCGGATGAGGTGTTGGCGCAATAGGATCAAAAGATCGCAGCCTTGTAGCAGCTGCCGAACGCAGGCTGCGCCAGCTGCTACAAGGTCGCGGTGTTTCAGGGCCAGCGCATGTCCTTGAAGCAGCTCATATTTTTTAATCTGCCCGAACGGTTGTAACTTCGTCTCAGATAGGTACAATGGCGCGGCTCGCCGTCAGGTGAGCGTCGTTATGGTGACCCCATCGGTCCCCCCGCAACGATTACCCGTGAACCTGGTCAGATCCGGAAGGAAGCAGCCACAGCGGGAACATTGTGTGCCGGGGTGTGGCTGGTGGGGTTGCCTCCATAACGCAACACGAACCCTCTTTCGTGTTTCCCATTTAAAAATACTGTTCTGTTTTCCCTGCCATGGAGCTCATCCAGGGCGGTGTTTCGTCGTTTCCGAATTAAAGCACTGGATATAAAAAAGGAGGCCGCTCTGTCGCATTCGACAGGTCGGCCTCCTTTTTCATTTACTGGCACTAGGCTTGGACAAGGCCTGGTCAACCGCTGCGATCAGCTTTCCCAGATCCTTCGGGGTGGCTTTGTGTATGACGCTGAACAGGTATGCCCGCTGTTCATCTTCGTCTTCCAGATCTGCGAAAAAGGCTTTCAGCTTCACGCCCAGCACGTCGGCAAGCAAAAACAATGCTTCCACGCTGGGGGTATAGGTGCCGGTTTCGAAGCGACTGATGGTTTTGGGGTCAAAACCGGTTTTTTCGCCGAGTTCAGCCTGAGTAAGCCCTGCGACCTTACGGTAGCGTCGGATGGCCGGACCCAAACTTGAAATTTGCATCGCTCAATTCCCATTTAGAATCAAGAACTTAACGATAGATTTTTGCATTAGGCAACTGCATGATCCATCACCTTGCTTTGCAAAATGTGATGCATTTCGTAGAATCGCCGCTTCGAAGGGTTTTGGGGTGATCTGCTTTCTGAAGTTTAGGCGATATGAAAAAGCCAGCATTGCGTTCCCTTCCGGGTATGCACAGAGGCCGCTGACGGCTTGAAGCCTCGCGAAATATTACCAGAGTCGGTGTTGCTACTTTGCCCTGGATCTTCGGCGCTCCGGGGCCATCAAATGCTGTTCATGGAGTGATAACGTGTCTCTGCGCAGTACGTCTCAAAACACCTCTTCCGGGCATCCTGCGCTGGTCGAGCGGTACCACCGCTAGCGACAGTGAGCCTGACTCATGGATGAGAAATACCGCAGGGCCGTGGATGCAGCCGCCATTTTTTCCGAGACCGATCTGAACGGCCGGATTACCTATGTCAACGATCAATTCTGCGCCGTGTCCGGCTACAGCCGTGAGGAACTGCTGGGGCAAAACCATCGCCTGCTGAACTCCGGCCTGCATTCCGCCGATTTCTTCGCCGCCATGTGGCGCACCATCGCCCTGGGCAATATCTGGAAGGGCGAAATCTGTAATCGCGCCAAGGATGGCAGCCTGTATTGGGTCGACAGCACCATGGTGCCGGTGCTCGATGATGCCACCGGGCGCGTTCACCGATACCTGTCGATTCGTTTCGACATCAGCGAAAAACGCCAACTCCTGCAATCCTTGCAATGGCGGGTCGGGCATGACGTGCTGACCGGGCTGCCCAATCGCGCGTTCCTGTCGGATTTACTCGATCAGGCGCTGGAATTCTCCCGGCATGAAAACATTCCGTTGGCGGTGTGCATGCTTGACCTCGACGGGTTCAAGGCAGTCAACGACGGTTACGGTCACGCCAGTGGCGATATGTTGCTGGTGGAAGTGGCCAAGCGTTTGCGCGACATTGTGCGCGGCGAAGATGTGGTGGCGCGACTGGCCGGCGACGAGTTCGTGCTGGTGCTGCGTTATGTGCGTGATCTGCCGGAATTGTGCGCTGCGCTGAATCGCGTATTGGCGGCGATTTCGGCGCCTTACACGCTGCATGGCAAGGACATCAATGTGTTTGCCAGTATCGGCGTTACCCTGTTTCCCCACGACAACGAAGATGCCGAAACCCTGCTGCGTCATGCCGATCAGGCGATGTACGTGGCCAAGCAGGGCGGGCGAAACCGCTTTCATCTATTCGATGTCTCTCGGGATCAGGAGGTCAAGGCCACTCACCAGACCGTCGAGCGGGTGCGTCAGGCGCTGGTCGCCGGTGAGTTACGCCTGCATTTTCAGCCCAAAGTGAACATGCGCCGTGGCGTGGTCGTCGGTTTCGAGGCGTTGTTACGGTGGGAGCACCCGCAAAACGGCATGGTGCCACCCCGGGAGTTTTTGCCGCTGGTGGAGGACACCGACCTGATCATCGATATTGGCGAATGGGTGATGGATCAGGTTTTGTCGCAGTTGCACCGCTGGCAGCAAGCGGGGCAGGGCTGGCCGATCAGTATCAATATCGCGGCGCGACATTTTCAGCGCGCCGATTTTGTCGACCGGCTCAAGCAAGTACTCGCTCGACATGCCCAGGTTGCCCCGCAGATGCTCGATCTGGAAATCGTCGAGTCGGTGGCGATCGAGAATATCCAGCATGTCAGTGCCTGTTTGCAGGCCTGTCAGGCATTGGGGGTGCAGTTTTCGCTGGGTGACTTTGGCACGGGTTACTCGTCCCTGAGCTACCTCAAGCGATTGCGAACCCAAACCATCAAGATCGATAAGTCGTTCGTGCGCGACATTCTGAATGACCGTGACGACCTGGCCCTGACCACGGCGGTGATTGGCCTTGCACGCGCGTTCGGCCGGCAGGTGATTGCCGAGGGGCTGGAAAGCGTTGAGCACGGTGAATTGCTGTTGCGGCTGGGATGCGAAGTCGCTCAAGGCTATTTCATCGCTCGCCCGATGCCGCCCGGTGAGGTGCCGGACTGGGTGGCGGGGTTTGTCGCCCCGTTGCGATGGCAGACGCTCGGCCAGACAGCCTGAGCCCGCTGCTACACACTGGCTAAGGCCCGTTACCGGTATAGAGCCGGATGATGTCATCGATCTCCCCGGACATTTTCATGTGCTGCAACGTGTCCAGAATGCGTTGAACAGGCACTTTGGGGTCATTGCGCACGTAACAACCGACGGATTGTTCGTGTACCAGCGCTACGCTTTGTAGTTGCCGGTCGGGCAGCAGGCGCTGGTTGAACCAGTCAAGGGTCCATTGGTTGCTCACCGCGTAGCGGTAGCGTCCGGCCAGGAGTTTATCCAGCACCTGTTCCTGATTGCGTGCGTCATCGCGGTGCAGGCGGTCGGCGTCGAACAGCGGTTGCAGGGTCGGGTAGCTATAGCCGAGCACCGTGCCGATCGACTGTTGTGGCAGGTCCGCCGGGTTGACCACGTCGGGTGAGCCTCGCCGGCCAATCAGCAAGTCGCGCTGAACCAGCAGTGGAACGCTCCAGATATAGTCGCCGGACAAGTTCGGCAGCCAGGATTGTGAAATATAACAGCGCACATCGACTTCGCCGTGGTCCATGGCGTTCTGCACCCGCGCCCGAGGCAAGATATGAAATTGCGCCGGCACGCCGACCTGTGTCGCCAGGCTGAGCATGATGTCGTGCAGAATGCCCTGGGTTGGTCGGCCGCGCTCGAGCTGCACCATAGGCATGGCCCAGCTGTCGGATACGACAAAGCGCAACGGCGCCTCGGCGGCCACGACGCTCAGGCTGACCAACAGCAGTGCCCCCAAGGCAAAACGCATAAACGCTCCGGTATGGCTCAAACCCGAGTCAATAAAAGCCCCTCAAAGTGCAGCTTAGCCAGAATAGACGAGCGCGCCGGATGCAATTTTGGCCTTGCTCCGCTAGCATTAGCCGCTTCTGTTCCTTAGTTGCGACGGTTTTCGATGAGTTATCAGGTTCTTGCACGTAAATGGCGTCCGCGCTCGTTCGGCGAAATGGTCGGCCAGACCCATGTGCTCAAGGCTCTGATCAATGCCTTGGACAGCCAGCGGCTGCACCACGCGTACCTTTTTACCGGTACCCGCGGGGTCGGCAAGACCACCATCGCGCGGATCATCGCCAAATGCCTGAACTGTGAAACAGGTATCACTTCGACCCCCTGCGGCGAGTGCTCGGTGTGCCGCGAAATCGATGAAGGCCGCTTCGTCGACCTGATCGAGATCGACGCCGCGAGCCGGACCAAGGTCGAAGACACCCGCGAGCTGCTCGACAACGTGCAGTACGCGCCGAGCCGCGGGCGCTTCAAGGTCTACCTGATCGACGAAGTGCACATGCTCTCCAGCCATTCCTTTAATGCGCTGTTGAAAACCCTTGAAGAGCCGCCGCCCTACGTCAAGTTCATCCTGGCAACCACCGATCCGCAGAAACTTCCCGCAACGATTCTTTCGCGTTGCCTGCAGTTCTCCCTGAAGAACATGACGCCGGAGCGGGTGGTCGAGCATTTGACCCACGTGCTGAGTGTCGAGAACGTACCGTTCGAAGACGACGCGCTGTGGCTGCTGGGCCGCGCCGCCGACGGTTCGATGCGCGATGCCATGAGCCTGACCGATCAGGCCATCGCTTTCGGTGAAGGCAAGGTCATGGCCGCCGACGTGCGGGCCATGCTCGGTACCCTTGATCATGGTCAGGTCTACGACGTCCTGCATGCGCTGATCGAAGGCGACGCCAAGGCATTGCTCGAAGCCGTGCGCCATCTGGCCGAACAAGGCCCGGACTGGAATGGCGTGCTCTCGGAAATTCTCAATGTGCTGCACCGTGTCGCCATCGCCCAGGCCCTGCCTGAAGGCGTCGACAACGGTCATGGCGACCGTGATCGCGTATTGGCTTTGGCCCAGGCGTTGCCGGCTGAAGACGTGCAGTTCTATTACCAGATGGGCCTGATCGGGCGCCGGGACTTGCCGCTGGCACCGGACCCGCGTGGCGGCTTCGAAATGGTCCTGCTGCGAATGCTTGCGTTCCGACCGGCAGATACTGCGGACGCGCCGAGGCAACCGCTAAAGCCAGTGGGGATCAGCCAGGCCACAGTTGATTCCGCAAACTCAGTGGCTGCCGCGCCGATTGTTGCGCCGGTAGTCACTACGGCTGTTACACCGCCTCCGGTTGCGCCGGTGGTAGCACCGGCGGCGGTTCCGGTAGCTGCGCCTGAGCCGGTCGCGTCCGTGCCTGCGCCTGTGATCGAGCCCGAGCCCAAGCCTGTTGTCGAGCCCGTAGCGGTCGAAGAAGTCGTCGATCTGCCGTGGAACGACCCGGTAGAGCCGGAAGTTGTCCAGCAGTCCGCCGTCGAGCCGGTGCTGGAAACGGCCGGCGAGCAACCCGAATTGCCACCGATGCCCATGCCGACCCCGGACAGCGTGGTGCCGGACGCGCCGGAATGGGCCGCAGCGCCGATCCCGGAACCGTCCGTGGCCGAAGTCGATGCCGCTACGCCAGGCATGGATCAGGACGACGAGCCGCCGCTGGATGAGGACTACATCGAGCCGGACATGGATTCGGCCTACAGCTACCTCGATGACCTGGCCAGCGAGCACACCGCCGAACCTGCGCCGGAACCCGAACCTGAACCGGCCGCGATGCCGGCCACCGGCCTGGCCCTGCAATGGTTGGAGTTGTTCCCGAAACTGCCGGTATCCGGCATGACCGCCAGCATCGCCGCCAACTGCACGCTGATCGCCGTCGATGGCGACAATTGGCTGTTGCACCTGGACCCGGCCCACAGTGCCTTGTTCAACGCGACGCAACAACGTCGCCTCAACGATGCGCTGAACCAGCTCCACGGGCGTACGCTGACCCTGAGCATGGAGCTGATCAAGCCCGAGCAGGAAACCCCGGCTCAGGCCTCATCCCGCCGTCGCGCCAACCGTCAGCGTGAGGCCGAGGAATCGATCCATGGCGATCCGTTCATCCAGCAAATGATGCAGCAGTTCGGGGCGGTGGTCCGTCACGATACTATTGAACCTGTCGAGGCCCTGGTCAGTCAGGACTAATAACTGAAGGCGCTTGGCCACATTCGCCGGGCGCTGTTTTTATCCAAGTACTTTTGAGGTGATTCCCATGATGAAAGGTGGCATGGCCGGCCTGATGAAGCAGGCGCAGCAGATGCAGGAAAAAATGGCCAAGATGCAGGAAGAACTGGCCAACGCCGAAGTCACCGGTAAAGCCGGCGGTGATATGGTCACCGTGGTAATGACCGGTCGTCACGACGTCAAGCGCGTGACCATCGACCCAAGCCTGGTCGAAGGCCTGAGCGAAGACGACAAAGAAATGCTGGAGGCGGTATTCGCCGCAGCCGTCAACGACGCCGTGCGCAAGATCGAAGCCAACAGCCAGGACAAAATGTCCGGCGTGACCGCTGGCATGCAATTGCCACCGGGTATGAAACTGCCATTCTGATTCGCCAACGCGCATCGATGGGTTACAAAAAAATGCCAGGCATCGCGCCTGGCATTTTTGTTTCTGCGCCCCTCTTGTAGGAGCGAGGCTTGCCCGCGAAGACGGCGGCACAGTCAACATTGATATTGCCTGACACATCGCCTTCGCGAGCAAGCCCGCTCCCACAGGGATCACCTGAATCCTGTGGGAGCGAGGCTTGCCCGCGATGAAGTCACCTCGGTACAACTGACGAAACTTCGAACCCGACAGCGCCACAAAAGTCTGCTCCCTATACAGCCGAAATTCATCGATCAAGGAGACGTTCACATGCCGCAAGCATCGACTCTCAAGCAGTCCTGCAACTTCGGTAAACAGGTGGTGCGGGTTGCGTGGACTGAGTAATTGACGCTGTTATTTGACGCTAAACAGAGGCGCGGGTATAAACCGCGTCTCGTTGTTATGTCGGACTTTTCCCCATGAGCTTCAGCCCTTTGATTCGCCAACTGATCGATGCCCTGCGAATTTTGCCGGGTGTGGGTCAGAAAACTGCCCAGCGCATGGCGTTGCAACTGCTTGAGCGTGATCGCAGCGGCGGTTCGCGACTGGCCCAGGCGCTGAGCCAGGCCATGGAAGGGGTGGGCCACTGCCGCTTGTGCCGCACGCTGACCGAAGACGATCTGTGCCCGCAATGCGCCGATCAACGCCGTGACGACACCTTGCTGTGTGTGGTGGAAGGTCCGATGGATGTGTACGCGGTGGAGCAGACCGGTTTCCGCGGTCGCTACTTCGTACTCAAGGGCCACCTGTCGCCGCTCGACGGGTTGGGTCCGGAAGCCATCGGCATTCCACAACTGATGACGCGAATCGAAGAGGCGGGCACGTTCACTGAAGTCATCCTCGCCACCAACCCGACGGTGGAAGGTGAGGCCACAGCGCATTACATCGCCCAGTTACTCAGCAACAAAGGCCTGATCGCTTCGCGCATCGCTCATGGCGTGCCGTTGGGCGGTGAGCTGGAATTGGTGGATGGCGGGACATTGGCGCATTCGTTTGCCGGGCGTAAGCCGATTACCTTGTAGCGTCTGAACAGGCCCCTTCGCGGGCAAGCCTCGCTCCTACGGTTTTGCGTCGTGCGAATATTCGCGAACAACCGATATCCGTAGGAGCGAGGCTTGCCCGCGAAGAATGCACCTCGGTCCATCTGATTTACACGACTCTATTGAAAACCAAGCAAGCGCTCGGTTAACTTCGCTGAACCTTCAGTGGAGCTCGCCGATGCCTGCCTTTCAGGAATACTTCGACCCCAGCCACCAATTGGTCCGCGACAGCGTCAGACGTTTCGTCGAACGCGAGATTCTTTCGGACATCGATCAGTGGGAAGAAGCCGAAAGCTTCCCCCGTGAGCTCTACCTCAAGGCCGGCGCGGCGGGGATTCTGGGCATTGGGTATCCCGAAGCGTTGGGCGGCAGTCACGAAGGCGATGTGTTCGCCAAGATCGCCGCCAGTGAAGAACTCATGCGCTGCGGTTCCGGTGGTCTGGTCGCGGGGCTGGGCTCGCTGGACATTGGTCTGCCACCGATCCTCAAATGGGCCAGGCCCGACATCCGCGATCGTGTTGTGCCTCAGGTGCTGGCGGGCGAGAAGATCAGCGCCCTGGCCGTCACCGAGCCCAGTGGTGGCTCAGATGTCGCCAACCTGCAAACCCGCGCCGTGCGCGACGGCGACTGTTACCGGGTCAGCGGCAGCAAAACCTTCATTACCAGCGGCGTTCGGGCGGATTTTTACACCGTCGCGGTGCGCACCGGCGAGCCGGGATTTGGCGGTATCAGTTTGCTGCTGATCGAGAAGGGCACGCCTGGGTTCACCGTCGGTCGTCAGTTGAAGAAAATGGGCTGGTGGGCGTCGGACACCGCCGAACTGTTTTTCGATGATTGCCGGGTGCCGGTTAGCCATCTGATCGGTGCCGAGAACATGGGCTTCGCCTGCATCATGGGCAACTTCCAGAGCGAGCGTCTGGCCTTGGCACTGATGGCCAACATGACCGCGCAGTTGGCGCTGGAGGAGAGCCTGAAGTGGGCTCGTCAGCGCGAAGCCTTCGGTAAACCCATCGGCAAGTTCCAGGTGCTCAAGCACCGACTCGCGGAAATGGCCACGGCGCTGGAGGTGTCACGGGAGTTCACCTACCGCCAGGCGGCGAAAATGGCCGCTGGGCACAGTGTGATCAAGGAGATTTCCATGGCCAAGAATTTTGCTACTGACACGGCTGATCGCATCACGACCGATGCGGTGCAGATTCTGGGCGGTCTGGGTTACATGCGTGAAAGTCTGGTGGAGCGGCTGTACCGCGATAACCGGATTCTGTCGATCGGCGGCGGGACGCGGGAAGTGATGAACGAGATCATCAGCAAGCAGATGGGGCTTTGAGTTTTTGCGGTGTTGCGGCTGACGCCATCGCGGGCAAGCCCGCTCCCACAGTGATTTTTGTCGTATACAAGATTTGTAGTTAACGACAATCCCTGTGGGAGCGGGCTTGCCCGCGATGGCGTCAGTACAGACGCTGCTTATTTATCGGTAAGGGCAAACTGCGTCAGGCAAAACGTCGGAATCCCCATGTCTTCCAGCCGCTGTGAACCACCCAGCTCTGGCAAATCAATGATCGCCGCCGCTTCATGCACCCGCGCACCCATGCGCCGAATCAGGTTGGCCGCCGCAATCAGCGTGCCGCCAGTGGCGATCAGGTCATCGAACATCACCACCGCATCACCCTCACACAGGCTGTCGGCATGGACTTCGAGAAAGGCTTCGCCGTACTCGGTCTGATAACCCTCGGCCAGCACGTCGGCCGGCAATTTGCCCTGCTTGCGGAACAGCACCAGCGGTTTGTTCAACTGATAGGCCAGGATCGAACCGATCAGGAAGCCACGGGCATCCATGGCGCCGATGTGGGTGAAGTCGGCCTCGACGTAACGATGGGCAAAGCTGTCCATCACCAGGCGCAGGGCCGTGGGTGACTGGAACAACGGAGTGATATCGCGAAAGATCACGCCCGGCTTGGGGAAGTCGATCACGGGACGGATCAGGGATTTGATGTCGAAGGAGTCGAAGACCATCGTCGAAGTGTCCTGGCGGGCTGCAAACGTCGCAGTATAACGGCGGCTGAACCGTTTCGCTCAGCCGCAATCGTTGCTATCAGCCTTCGAGCGAACCGCCGGCCAAGGCGCAGAGCTGGATCGGATCGAGGATGTGGATTTCCTTGCCTTCGGCGGCGATCAGTTCGTTTTGCTGGAAACGGGTGAACACGCGGGACACGGTTTCCACCGCCAGACCCAGATAATTGCCGATTTCGTTGCGCGACATGCTCAACCGGAACTGGTTGGCCGAGAAGCCCCGGGCACGGAAACGTGCCGACAGGTTGACCAGGAACGTGGCGATGCGCTCGTCGGCGGTTTTCTTCGACAGCAGCAACATCATCTGCTGATCGTCGCGAATCTCGCGGCTCATCACCCGCATCAACTGACGGCGCAGTTGTGGCAGTTGCAGGGCCAGTTCGTCGAGGCGATCGAAAGGAATCTCGCACACCGAGGTGGTTTCCAGGGCTTGCGCCGAGACCGGGTGCTTTTCAGTGTCCATGCCCGACAGGCCGACCAGTTCACTCGGCAAATGGAAGCCAGTGAGCTGCTCTTCGCCGCCATCGCTCAGGCTGAAAGTCTTCAGGGCGCCGGAGCGTACTGCATAAACGGAATCGAACGTGTCGCCCTGGCGAAACAGGAACTCGCCTTTTTTCAGCGGGCGACCACGTTTGACGATATCGTCCAGCGCATCCATGTCTTCCAGATTCAAAGAAAGTGGCAGGCAGAGAGGGGCCAGGCTGCAATCCTTGCAATGGGCCTGGCTATGAGCGCGCAGCTTTACTGGCTCGGACATTTCTTCAATCCTTGTGGGAAAACACACATAAGACGTAAGGGTAACCCACGGGAGGACATTCAGGCACGCGGCGATTTTGTCGCAGGGTCGTAAAATCAGCGTTTCGCAGACTGGCCATGAGCTGATGGCTAGATAACCCGTGAAAACCGCTGGCGATTTTGCTGTTCCAGGTACGCGTCGAACACCATGCACACCGAACGCACCAGTAATCGTCCGGCGGGCAGTACGGTAATCCGTTCGTTATCAAGTTCGATCAGTCCGTCGTCCGCCATTCCCTGCAACTGTGGCCAGAGTTCGCCGAAGTAACCCTGAAAGTCGATGTTGAAGGCTTGTTCGATCCGGGCGAATTCCAGGCTGAAATGGCAGATCAGTTGCTGGATGACCGCACGTCGCAGGTGGTCATCGGTGTTACACAGCAGACCACGACTGGTGGCCAGCTGTGCGCTGGCCAGCGCGTTCTGGTACTGGTTCAGGTCGCTGCTGTTCTGGCAGTACAAATCGCCGATCTGGCTGATGGCCGATACCCCCAGGCCGATCAAATCGCAATGACCGTGGGTGGTGTAGCCCTGGAAGTTACGTTGCAGGGTCGATTCTTCCTGAGCAATCGCCAATTCATCATCGGGCAGGGCGAAATGGTCCATGCCGATGTAGCGGTAACCGGCGGCTGTCAGTTGTTCGATGGTGCGCTGGAGCATTTCCAGCTTCTGTGCCGGAGCCGGTAGATCGTTGTCGTTGATCCGCCGTTGCGGCATGAAGCGTTCCGGCAGATGGGCGTAGTTGAACACCGAGAGCCGGTCCGGTTGCAGGCTGATGACTTCGTCGACGGTGCGGGCGAAGTTCTCGGGCGTCTGCTTCGGCAGGCCGTAGATCAGATCGATGTTGATCGAGCGAAATTGCAGGGTTCGGGCGGCATCGATCACCGCACGGGTTTCTTCCAGGCTTTGCAGGCGATTGACCGCACGTTGTACCGCCGGGTCGAGGTCTTGCAGGCCGATACTGACCCGGTTGAAGCCCAATTCCCGAAGCAGGCCCATGGTCGACCAGTCGGCCTCGCGAGGGTCTATCTCGATGCCGTAGTCGCCGGAATCGTCGTCCAGCAGATTGAAATGTTTGCGCAGCTGAGCCATCAACTGGCGCAGTTCGTCGTGGCTGAGAAAGGTCGGTGTGCCGCCGCCGAAATGCAGTTGCTCGACTTTTTGCGTCGGGTCGAGGTGGCAGGCAATCAGCTGGATTTCCTGTTCCAGGCGCCGCAAATAGGGCAGGGCGCGGCCACGGTCCTTGGTGATGACTTTGTTGCAGGCGCAGTAGTAGCAAATGTTCGCGCAGAACGGCACGTGCACATACAGCGACAGCGGCCGCAGGGCCTTGCGGCTGTCGCGAAGGGCATGAAACAGGTCGAAGGTGCCGACCTGGCTGTCGAATTGCACGGCGGTCGGGTACGAGGTATAGCGCGGTCCCGCCAGGTCATAACGGCGGATCAGATCTGTGTCCCAACGAATGGCGTCGAGCATGCGGGCATTCCCCCGGATAGGCTGGCAGTGTGGGCGAGTCTAGGGAGAAGTGCGCAAAGGCATCTTGATTTGCATCAAGGGTCGGGATTCGTGTTGCAGGTGCGGGCCTCATCGCGGGCAAGCCCGCTCCCACAGGGTTGTGTTTGGATCACCGAATTGGGCAATCCTCAAATCCTGTGGGAGCGGGCTTGCCCGCGATGGCGCCACTGCCGATCTAATGCCCCATCAGCCAATGCTGATGCGGCCCCGGCAAGGTCCAGATACCGAACACCATCACCAGCAAGCCACCGGTCATGCGTACGCTGCGTTTGCGCAACAACGCCGTGACTCGCTCGGCCGCCAGCCCTGTGGCGAGCAGCACCGGCCAGGTGCCTAAACCGAATGCCAGCATCAGCAATGCACTGTCCAGTGCATTGCCCTGGCTCGCCGACCACAGCAACGTGCTGTAAACCAGCCCGCACGGCAGCCAGCCCCACAGTGCGCCGAGCAGCAGGGCGCGGGGCAGGTTCGATACTGGCAACAGTTTGTTGGCCACCGGCTGGATATGCCGCCACAGGCCACGGCCGAGGCTTTCGATGCGGGTCAGGCCGCTCCACCAGCCGGCCAGGTACAGGCCCATGGCGATCAGCAGAAGCCCGGCGAGGATGCGCATAAACATCGCCGCCGGGCTATTGGCCACGGCCCAGCCGGCCAGGCCGATCAGCAGGCCGGCAGCGGCGTAGCTGAGAATTCGCCCCAGGTTGTAAGCCAGCAACAATCGAAAGCGTCGGCTGCGTTGTTCCTTGGGGATCGCCAGGGTCAGCGCGCCCATCAATCCGCCGCACATGCCCAGGCAATGCCCTCCACCGAGCAGGCCGAGGATCAGCGCAGACACCAGCAGTGGCGCCAACTCAAGCATGGGGTGGCGCCTTGTCGTCCGGTTTGGCCGGATGACCGCTGGCCTCGTCGACCGCTGCCTTGTGGTTCGGGTCCTGATCGTCGAACAGGATGCTGTGGGCCGGGCCGTCGAGGTCGTCGTACTGACCGCTGTCGACCGCCCAGAAGAAGATATAGATAGCGATGGCCACGATCAGCAGCGCGGCCGGGATCATCACGTAGAGAGCTGGCATCTGGACTCCATGCCCGCGCGGCTCAGGCCGGCAGCGGGCGGGTTTCTGGCGTGGTGCTGGCAGGCTGCGAGCTCGGCAGGCGAGTCAGGCGCAGGGCATTGAGCACCACGGTCAACGAACTGATCGACATGCCAACCGCTGCCCATACCGGAGTGATCCAGCCGAGGGCGGCGAACGGCAACATGAGGCCATTGTACAGCGCCGCCCACAGCAAGTTCTCGATGATGACCCGACGGGTGCGACGGGCCAGGCTGAAGGCTTGCACCAGCGCGTCGAGGCGGTTCGACAGCAGTACCGCGTCGGCACTGGTTTTCGCCAGATCGGTGGCCGAACCCATCGCCACGCTGATGTCGGCGGCGGCCAGCACCGGCACATCGTTGACCCCGTCACCGAGCATCAACACCTTGCGGCCTTCCTTGTGCAGTTGTTGCAGCACCTGCAATTTATCGTCCGGACGCAAACCACCACGGGCCTCGTCGATGCCCAATTCGGCAGCGACGCTGGCGACCATCGGCGAGCTGTCGCCGGACAGCAGCAACGTGCGCCAGCCGCGAGCCTTGCAGGCCGCCAGCAGGGTGGGCGCATCGCTGCGTAGACGGTCATCGAGCACGAACCACGCCAGCGGCCCTTGGCTGTCGCCGAGCAACAGCCATTGGCCGGGCTCATCGGGCATTACTGGCGTTTGAGTGCCGCTGAGTTCGCAGACAAAACCCGGTTGGCCAATGCGCAGGCGTTGGGCGCCGACCAACCCCTCCAGGCCAAGGCCCGGCGTGCTGTGGACTTCTTCGGCGGCCAGCGGTGCGCGACCAAAAGCCCGGGCAATCGGGTGCTCGGAGCGGTTTTCCAGGGCAGCGGCGAGGCTCAGGCATTGATCGCTGGTCAGAGCCCCAAGAGGCCGGATCGAACGCAAGGCCAGGCGACCTTCAGTGAGGGTGCCGGTCTTGTCGAAAATTACCGTGTCGATCTGGTTCAGGCCTTCCAGCACATGACCGCGCGTCAACAAAAGACCGAGCTTGTGCAGCGTGCCGGTGGCGGCGGTGAGGGCGGTTGGCGTGGCCAGCGACAAGGCGCATGGGCACGTGGCAACCAGCATCGCCAGGACAATCCAGAACGCTCGCGAAGAGTCCAGTTCCCACCACAGCAGGCCAATGGCAGCCACCGCGATAAGCGACAACAGCAAAAACCATTGGGCGGCGCGGTCGGCGATTTCCGCCAGTCGTGGCTTTTCGGCCTGGGCGCGATCCAGCAGGCGGACGATGGCCGACAGTCGCGTGTCCTGGCCCAGCGCCAGGACTTCCACGGTCAGCGCACCTTCAACGTTCAAGGTGCCGGCGGTGACGGCATCTCCCGGGGTCCGTGGTTGTGGCAGGTATTCGCCGGTCAGCAGGGATTCGTCGATGCTCGACTGACCGTCGAGGATCTTGCCGTCGGCCGGCAGGATCGCACCGGGATGCACCAGCACCTGATCGCCTACGCGTAACTCGCTGAGCAGAATCCGTTCGCTCTGGCCGTCGGCGCTCAGCCGCAGGCAGGAGGCGGGCAACAGATTGACCAGCTGAGCGGTCGCGGCGGCGGTGCGTTCCCGGGCACGACGCTCCAGATAACGCCCGGCCAGCAGGAACAGCGCGAACATCCCCACCGCATCGAAATACAGCTCGCCAACCCCGGTGATCGAGGTCCAGATTCCGGCGATATAGGCACTGCCGATCGCCAGCGACACCGAGACGTCCATGGTCAGGTGACGGGTGCGCAGATCGCGCATTGCCCCTTTGAAAAACGGCGCGCAGCTGTAAAACACGATCGGCGTGGTCAGAAACAGCGCGACCCAGCGCAGGATGGTGTGCAGCTCGGGGCTGAGGTCAATGTTGAATTCCGGCCAGGTGGCCATCGTTGCCATCATCGCCTGGAACCACAGCAGCCCGGCGACACCGAGTTGACGCAGCGCCAGACGGTTTTCGCTGGCCAGTTGTTCACTGGCGCGGTCGGCCTGATAGGGGTGGGCGGCGTAACCGATGTGGCGCAATTCGCTGAGCACCTGGCTCAGTGGTAATTGCGCGTCGGCCCAGCGCACATGCAGGCGATGATTGGACAGGTTCAGGCGTGCTTCGGCCACCGCTGGCAAGGCGCGCAGGTGTTTCTCGATCAACCAGCCGCAGGCGGCGCAACTGATGCCTTCCATCAGCAGGGTGGTTTCGGCGAGTTCGCCTTCGTGGCGGACAAAGGGTTTCTGCACGTCGGCGCGGTCGTACAGCGCCAGCTCATCCACCAACTGTACCGGCAAGGCTTCGGGGTTGGCCGAGGCTTCGCTGCGATGCTGGTAATAGCTTTCCAACCCACCGGCCACGATGGCCTCGGCCACTGCCTGGCAACCCGGGCAGCAGAACTCGCGGGTATCCCCGAGGACGGCGGCCGTGAAGCGGCTACCGGCCGGGACGGGCAGGGCGCAGTGGTAGCAGGGGGTAGGAGTACTCATGAGCTGGAATCTATATCGTCCGGAAGGGCCTCATCGCGAGCAGGCTCGCTCCCACATTTGATCGATGTCGTGCACAAGATTCATGTGCGCCGCAGATCCACTGTGGGAGCGAGCCTGCTCGCGAAGCGCGAAGCGCGACTTTATTTTTTCAGGTCTTCCGCGCCTTGCAGCGGCTCATCGCCCAGCAGCAGATCCTTGGCATGGCTGACCTGTTCTTCTTCGAACATGCGCCAGATCTTGTCATCCTGCACGCCCAGCAATTCGACAAAGCGACGACCTTCGATCTTGTCGCTCAACTGGCCGATGTAGCGGCCCTGTTCGGTTTCGCTGCGGGCCAGGGTGATCTTGCGATCTTTCTCCGGTTGGGTGGGCGAAATCAGGTTCAGCTCAAGGGTTGCAGGCGTGCTGTTGCCGCTCAGGCGCAGGTCGACTTCGCCGGTCACGTCATCCAGATGCACACTGGCTCGCAGTTGCAGGGTCTGGGCCAGCAGTTCGCGGTCCAGAGAACGGTTGATGCCCTTGCCAGCCTCGTAATAGTTGTCGTTGACCAGGTTGTCGGGGTTGTTCACCGCGATGGTCACCATCGACAGGGTCAAAGTCACCGAGCAGGCCAGGATGGCGATGATGATCCACGGCCAAAGGTGCTTGTACCAGGGACTTGCGGCAGTTGCTGCGGGCATGATCACTTCTCTCAACGAATTTGTGGGCCGATGAATCGGCTCTTGGCTTCAACGTGGACGTTGGCGTCATCGGCATCCTTGAGGATGAATTTCACCTCGTTGGTGCTCGACGGCAGTTGTTCCGGTGCGCTGGACAGTTCGACCGGCTGACTGAAAATCTCCCCGGCGGCGACTTTGATCTCGCGCTTGCCTTGCAGCTTGAGGTCCGGCAGGCCGGTGGCTTCCAGCACGTACGTGTGGTCGCGCTGGTCCTTGTTCATGATCTTCAGGCTGTAGACGTTTTCGATCCGGCCTTCGGCGTTCTCGCGGTACAGCACGCGGTCTTTGCTGACATCGAAACCGACCAGCGAACGCATGAAGAACGCGGTCATCAGCAACGCGATCATCGCCAGCAGCACCGTGGCATAGCCGATCAGGCGCGGACGCAGTTTATTGGTTTTTTGCCCCGACAGGTTGTGCTCGGTGGTGTAGCTGATCAGGCCGCGCGGGTAATCCATCTTGTCCATGATGCTGTCGCAGGCGTCGATGCACGCCGCGCAGCCGATGCATTCGACTTGCAGGCCGTCGCGAATGTCGATCCCGGTGGGGCAGACCTGGACGCACATGGTGCAGTCGATGCAATCGCCCAGGCCCTGAGCCTTGTAGTCGATGCCTTTCTTGCGCGGGCCACGGCTTTCGCCACGGCGCGGGTCGTAGGAGACGATCAGTGTGTCCTTGTCGAACATCACACTCTGGAAGCGTGCGTACGGGCACATGTAAATGCACACTTGCTCGCGCAACCAGCCGGCGTTGCCGTAAGTGGCGAGGGTGAAGAAGCTGACCCAGAAATACGACCAGCCATCGGCCTGGCCGGTGAAGAAATCGAGCACCAGTTCGCGAATCGGTGAGAAGTAACCGACGAAGGTCATGCCGGTCACGAAACCGATCAGCAGCCACATCGTGTGCTTGCTGAATTTGCGCAGGAACTTGTTGGCGCTCATCGACGCCTTGTCGAGCTTGATGCGTTGGTTGCGGTCGCCTTCGGTGACTTTTTCGCACCACATGAAGATCCAGGTCCAGACGCTTTGCGGGCAGGTGTAGCCGCACCAGATCCGACCGGCATACACGGTGATGAAGAACAGGCCAAAGGCACTGACGATCAGAATGCCCGAGAGCAGGATGAAATCCTGAGGCCAGAAGGTCGCGCCAAAAATGAAGAATTTACGCTCCGGCAGGTTCCACCAGACGGCCTGATGACCACCCCAGTTCAGCCATACCGTGCCGAAATACAGCAGAAACAGTCCGGCACCGCCGATCATCCGCAGGTTGCGGAACAGGCCGGTGAAGGCTCGGGTGTAGATCTTTTCTCGAGAGGCATAGAGGTCGACGCTGTTGTTCGCGTTCTTGGCAGGCGGAGTAACGTCGTGTACCGGAATCTGATTGCTCATCATTGCATCCCACGGCAGTGGAAAAATGCCCCGGTCAGTACGTGCCGACCGCGGTCAAAAAGAGGTGTTGCAGTGGCGCAATGATACGCCTGTAGCTCTAGCGCAAGGGTGCGACCTTTGGTCGCGTTGGGGGAAATCAATTGATGGTGTATTGACTTGAATCAATTGACTTGTGAATTATGGACGGTTTTGCAGGGGCGGCGAACTCATTCGTCCCACGGATTGATCAGTGCAACACCGCTGGATTGAAAATCGCTGATGTTTCGGGTGACCACAGTAAGGCCATGAACCAATGCAGTCGCTGCGATCAGGGCGTCGCTTTCATTGGCACGATCCGGAACATGCAAGCTGGCACAGCGTAGTGCCACGGCGGCATCGACCGGCAAGATTCTGGCATCGAAGGCCGGTATAACGTGGCGCTTCAGCCAGGTGCGCAATACCTTCCCCTGAACAGGATCACGACGCTCCATTCGAAGAACCCCTGTCTCCAGTTCTTTCAAGGTAATGGCCGAAATAAACAGGCGTGGCGCGATGACACTTTTGGCCCAGGCGACGACATTCGCATCAGCCTGGGGTTTGCGCAGTTCAGAAATCACGTTGGTGTCGAGTAAGAACATCAGGACAGATCCACGGGTCGATGAATGATCACGGTACGCTCGGTTTCGAATTCGATGTCTGCTGCTTCTGGCATCACCAACAGGTCGACGATGTTTGCGTTTATGCCAGTCAATTTTTGGTACTCCTCAATGCTTAGCAGTACGTGTGCAGGCTTGCCACGGTCGGTGATGATAACCGGCCCATTACGCGTGGCTTTTTTGGCACTACTTGTGTCCTGGTTGAATTCACGGCTGGAAATGGTAGTGATGGCCATCATGCGTGGGCTCCTGAAAATGCCGATGTAGAAACGTTACTACCAGGCTCGTGATCCAGCAAGTTGAAATTATTGTGCTCAACCCAGCCTTGCCTGATCACCCGCTTCGGAGATCGCGACCTTTAACCCCGCCGGCTCGAATGCAAACGGCCCCTCTCAGATGAGAGGCCGTTTTTGTAGCGTCAGTAAATGTTTGATGGGCTGTGCCGGGAATCAGGGCAGCCTGCCGCCTCCCAGGCTATCCAGTCCACTGCCGGTATCACGTTTTCTATCCACGCCATCTGCGTCTTCCAGGTCAGTTATGTCGGCGAAAGACCTGATTCTGGTATTTTGCGCGCCTGCACCTGTCGCTGAATCTTCAGGTTTAACGTCTGCCGCGTCCTGAAACGCTGGTTCAATGTCGTCATGCAGGCTGGGGGAGGGCTGATGAAGTGGCATGCTGTTGTCGTCATTCTTTGACATGTGGTTCTTCCATGAAAGTTGGCCCTGACGTTGGTCGTCAGGGTGGGAATGAACGCTACAGGGCACTGAAATTCGAGTCTATTAAGCATTTGTCTCAAGTTATGAGCACATTGCTGATACAAAAAAGCCCCGCCAATTTTCATTGGCGGGGCTTTTTTTGTGTCAGGCGTTTGCCTTACTGGGCGTTCGCGTCCGCTGCCTTCTCACCGTGAGAGAGGCTGTAGACGTAAGCGGCCAGCAGGTGAACCTTGTCGTTGCCTTGCAGCTGTTCTTGCGCAGGCATCTGGCCCTGACGGCCGTAACGGATGGTCTGCTGCAGTTGAGCGAAGCTCGAGCCGTAGATGAACGCCGCCGGGTGGGTCAGGTCAGGTGCGCCCATCGCTGGCGTACCTTTGCCTGCCGGACCGTGGCACGCCACGCAGTTGGCAGCGAACAGTTTCTGGCCGGCAACCGGGTCAGCCTTGGCGCCTTCCGGCAGCTTGCGGCCATCGAGGTTGGTCAGCACGTAAGCGGCAACATCGCTGACACCTTGTTCGCCGATAACCGCAGCCCAGGCCGGCATCACGGCATGACGACCACCCATGATGGTGGTCTTGATGGTTTGCGCATCACCGCCCCAGCGCCAGTCGGCGTCGGTCAGGTTAGGGAAGCCGTAGGCGCCTTTGGCGTCGGAACCGTGGCAGACCGAGCAGTTGGAGGCGAACAGGCGGCCACCCATCTTCAGGGCTTGTGGGTCTTTGGCGACTTCTTCGATCGGCATGGAAGCAAACTTGGCGAAGATCGGGCCGAACTTGGCGTCCGACCTGAGCATTTCCTTTTCCCATTCGTGAACGCCGGTCCAGCCAGTCTGGCCGTTGGCGAACGCGGTCTGCTTCTCGTTATCGAGGTAGTTGTAACCCGGCAACAAGCCTTTCCAGTTACCCAGGCCCGGGTACAGCACCAGATAGCCAAGGGCGAAGATGATGGTGCCCACGAACAGCATGAACCACCATTTCGGCAGCGGGTTGTCATACTCCTCGATCCCGTCGAAGGAGTGGCCGACCGTTTCATCGGTGGATTCGCTGCGCTGGCCCTTGCGGGTGGACAGCAGCAGCCAGGTCAGGGCGAAGATGGTGCCGAGACTGAGGACTGTGACGTACAGACTCCAGAACGTAGTCATTCTTTGTTACTCCTAGAAGCTTGCTCGACGTGCTTGATGGCTTCGGGATCATCCGCGAAAGGCAGCAAGGTCGCGTCTTCAAACTCCGACTTGCGCTTGGGGCTGAACACCCACAGCGCCAGACCGATGAAGGCCACCATCACAACAACGGTGCCCAGGCCACGAATCATCCCGATATCCATCTAAATCACCGTTTGCTTTTGATGATGGTGCCCAGGCCTTGCAGATAGGCCACCAGCGCGTCCATTTCGGTTTTGCCCTTCACAGCATCCTTGGCGCCGGCGATGTCTTCGTCGGTGTAAGGGACGCCGAGCGTGCGCAAGACTTCCATTTTCTTGGCGGTGTCTTTGCCGTCGAGCTTGTTTTCCACGAGGAACGGGTAGGCCGGCATTTTCGACTCAGGCACTACGTTGCGCGGGTTGTACAAGTGCGCACGCTGCCAGTCATCGGAGTAACGACCGCCGACACGGGCCAGGTCCGGACCGGTACGTTTGGAGCCCCACAGGAACGGGTGGTCCCAAACGCTTTCACCGGCGACCGAGTAGTGGCCGTAACGTTCGGTTTCAGCACGGAACGGGCGGATCATCTGCGAGTGGCAGCCGACACAACCGTTGGCGATGTACACGTCGCGACCTTCCAGCTCAAGGGCGGTGCGAGGCTTCATGCCCTCGACCGGCTTGTTGGTGACGTCCTGGAAAAACAGCGGAACGATTTGAGTCAGGCCGCCGACGCTGACGGCGATAACCATGAAGAAGGCCAGCAGGCCAATATTCTTCTCGACTGCTTCATGCTTCATCAGTGAGCTCCAACTACAGCAATCTGTTCAGCAGCTTTGGCTTCAGCCGGGTTCGAGGCACGTACGGTACGCCATACGTTGTAGGCCATGAACAGCATGCCGCTGGCGAAGAACGCACCGCCCAGGGCGCGAACGATGAAACCCGGGTGGCTGGCTTGCAGCGCTTCAACGAACGAGTAGGTGAGGGTGCCGTCATCGTTGATTGCACGCCACATCAGACCCTGGGTGATGCCGTTGACCCACATTGAGGCGATGTACAGCACGGTACCGATGGTCGCAAGCCAGAAGTGCGTGTTGATCAGGCCGATGCTGTGCATCTGCGTACGACCGAACAGTTTCGGGACCATGTGGTAGATCGCGCCGATCGAAATCATCGCTACCCAGCCAAGAGCGCCGGCGTGTACGTGGCCGATGGTCCAGTCGGTGTAGTGCGACAGCGAGTTGACGGTCTTGATGGCCATCATCGGGCCTTCGAAAGTCGACATGCCGTAGAACGCCAGCGATACCACGAGGAAACGCAGGATCGGGTCGGTGCGCAGCTTATGCCAGGCGCCCGACAGGGTCATCATGCCGTTGATCATGCCGCCCCAGCTTGGTGCCAGCAGGATGATCGACATCGCCATGCCCAGGGACTGAGCCCAGTCCGGCAATGCGGTGTAGTGCAGGTGGTGCGGACCGGCCCAGATGTACAGGGTGATCAGCGCCCAGAAGTGCACGATCGACAGACGATAGGAGTAGATCGGACGCTCGGCCTGCTTCGGAACGAAGTAGTACATCATCCCCAGGAAGCCGGTGGTCAGGAAGAAACCTACCGCGTTGTGGCCGTACCACCACTGGATCATCGCATCGGTCGCACCCGAGTAAGCCGAGTAGGACTTGAAGAAACTGACCGGCAGGGACGCGTGGTTGACGATGTGCAGCATCGCGGTCACGACGATGAAGGCGCCGTAGAACCAGTTACCGACATAGATGTGCTTGGTCTTGCGCTTGACGATGGTGCCGAAGAACACCAGACCGTAGGTGACCCAGACGATGGCCAGCAGAATAGCCAGGGGCCATTCCAGTTCCGCGTATTCCTTGGTGGTAGTGAAACCCATCGGCAAGGTAACGATCGCGCCGACGATCACCGCTTGCCAACCCCAGAAGGTGAAGGCCGCGAGGCTGTCGGAAATCAGTCGCGTTTGGCAGGTTCGCTGCACGACATAATAGGAAGTGGCAAACAGAGCACAACCACCGAAGGCGAAAATCACCAGGTTGGTGTGCAGCGGGCGCAGGCGTCCAAAGCTCGTCCATGCCAGACCGAAGTTCAACTCCGGCCAGACCAGTTGCGAGGCGATGAAGACACCGAGCCCCATGCCAAGGATCCCCCAGACCACCGTCATGATGGCGAACTGGCGGACTACCTTATAGTTATAAGCAGTCGGACTGATTGCTGTGCTCATTCTAAGGTTCCACGGTTTGGGTGTTTTATTAGGAGTAAAAATCGGCCGCAAGTATGTAGAAAGCGGGGGGTCATTGCAACGCGCCATGACGCAGGTCAATGCTTTCAAAAGCTGATTCTGCGGCCTTTCCATGCGCCGCGTAAGGACAAAATTGCCCTCGGACAAAATGTCGCAACGGATGAAAGAGGCGAGGGGTTCAGGTCAGTTGTAACGGGGTATGTTCAAACACGACGATCGGGTAACAGAGGGCAATGGGGACGATAGCCGGTGTCTACCAGCCTTTGCGGCCTGTCATCGAGCAAACTCGTCGAACACATCGGGTTGAATCGACCTGGAACCGGCGCTGGCCAGTCCGCATCGCAGGGAAGCTTAGACCCGAATCCGGCGAACCGAAAGGAAGACCAAGGAAGGGTGCGACAATGAGTCGCAAAGGGGCAGAGAACTGCCGCATCCGGAAGAATGCGGCAGCAGAGCGGTCGAGAATTATTCGTTTTTGCCTTCAGCCTGCAAACGCTCTGTATTCAAGCCATGCGACAGGCTGTACACATAAGCGGCCAACAATTGCACTTTATCGTTGCCGAGCAGTTCGTTCTGCGCCGGCATATGGCCCTGGCGGCCATGGCGAATGGTTTGTTGCAGTTGCGCCAGGCTTGTACCGTAGATGAATCCGGCCGGTTGCGTCAGGTTCGGCGCTCCCATGGCTTCAGTGCCCTGGCCGTTTGCCCCATGACAGGCTACGCACATCGTGCTGAACGCTTGCTGTCCGGCGTGCAGGTCGGCACCGTTGTCGGCAGGTAAAGGCAGGCCGGCCAGTTCATGACGCACATAGGCGGCGACGTTCTTCACTCCGGCGTCGCCGAGGATTTCTCCCCAGGCCGGCATTGCAGCCATGCGACCGCCCATGATTGTCGTTTTGATCATTTCGGCATCGCCGCCCCAGCGCCAATTGCTGTCGGCCAGGTTAGGGAAGCCGAACGCGCCCTTGGCATCCGAGCCGTGGCACACCGAGCAATTGGACGCAAACAGACGGCCGCCCATTTTCAGCGCTTGCGGGTCCTTGGCCACTTCTTCGACCGGCATGGCAGCAAATTTGGCGAAGATCGGCTCGAACTTCGCGTCAGCCTTGTTCATCTCCTTTTCCCATTCGTGGACACCGGTCCAGCCGTCCTCATAACCGGGCAAGATGCCTTTCCAGTTGCCCAGGCCCGGGTAAAGGATCAGGTAGCCGACGGCAAACACCAACGTGCCGGCGAACAGCATGAACCACCACTGCGGCAGCGGGTTGTCGTATTCCTCGATGCCGTCGAAGCTGTGGCCCATGGTCTGGTCGGTGCTGCCCTTGGTTTCCCCTCGGCGCGTACCAATCAGCAGCCAGGTCAGGCCGATCAGGCTGCCGATGGTCAGTACGCAGATCCACGTACTCCAGAAGGTGGTCATGACCGGGTACTCCTTGTGGCGGATTCTTGTTGGGTGCTGTTTTCGGATTGCGGTTCGTCGGCGAACGGCAGCAGGCGCGCTTCGGCGAATTCCGGGTTGCGCTTGCTGTTGAACACCCACAGGGTCAGGCCGACGAAGGCCACGAACACCACGACCGTGCCCAGGCCGCGGATCATTCCACTGCTCATTTCAACGACCATGGCTCACCTCTTGCTCTTGATGGATGTGCCAAGCACTTGCAGGTAAGCGACCAGGGCGTCCATTTCGGTCTTGCCCTGGAGCGAGGCGACTGAGCCTGCGATGTCTTCGTCGGTGTACGGCACGCCGAGGGTGCGCATGGCGCGGATCTTGGTTTCGGTGTGGCTGCTATCGACCTTGTTGTCCACCAGCCACGGGTAGGCCGGCATCTTCGATTCCGGCACCACGTTGCGCGGGTTGTACAAGTGCGCGCGGTGCCAGTCTTCGGAGTAGCGACCACCGACCCGGGCGAGGTCCGGGCCGGTACGTTTCGAGCCCCACAGGAACGGGTGATCCCACACGCTTTCACCGGCCACCGAGTAGTGGCCGTAGCGTTCGGTCTCGGCGCGGAACGGGCGGATCATTTGCGAGTGGCAACCGACGCAGCCTTCGCGGATGTAAATGTCACGACCTTCCAGTTGCAACGCGGTGTAGGGCTTCATGCCTTCCACCGGTTTATTGGTCACGTCCTGAAAGAACAGCGGGACGATCTGGGTCAGGCCACCGATGCTCACGGCGAGCACCATCAGCAACATCAGCAGGCCGACGTTTTTCTCGATTGTTTCGTGTTTCATGGCGGCCTCCTCAGGCGATCTGCGCGGCAGCGGCGGCTTCGGCAGGCTGCGAGGCCCGCACGGTGCGCCAGGTGTTGTAGGCCATCAGCAACATGCCGCTGAAGAAGATCGCACCGCCTACCAGGCGCACGACGAAGCCTGGGTGGCTGGCCACCAGGGTTTCAACGAAGGAATAGGTCAGCGTTCCGTCCTCGTTGACGGCGCGCCACATCAGGCCTTGGGCAATTCCGTTGACCCACATGGACGCGATGTACAGCACGGTGCCGATGGTCGCGAGCCAGAAGTGCGCGTTGATCAGGCCGATGCTGTGCATCTGCGCACGGCCGAAGACTTTCGGGATCATGTGGTACAGCGCACCGATGGAAATCATCGCCACCCAGCCGAGCGCGCCGGCGTGAACGTGGCCGATGGTCCAGTCGGTGTAGTGGGAGAGGGCGTTCACTGTTTTGATCGCCATCATCGGCCCTTCGAAGGTCGACATGCCGTAGAACGCCAGCGACACCACGAGGAAGCGCAGGATCGGGTCGCTGCGCAACTTATGCCAGGCGCCCGAGAGCGTCATCATGCCGTTGATCATCCCGCCCCAGCTTGGCGCCAGCAGGATCAGCGACATCACCATGCCCAGCGACTGTGCCCAGTCCGGCAGCGCGGTGTAGTGCAAGTGATGAGGGCCGGCCCAGATGTACAGGGTGATCAGCGCCCAGAAGTGCACGATCGACAGCCGATAGGAATACACCGGGCGCTCGGCCTGTTTCGGCACGAAGTAGTACATCATCCCGAGGAAACCGGCGGTGAGGAAAAAGCCTACGGCGTTGTGTCCATACCACCACTGCACCATGGCATCGGTCGCACCGGCGTACACCGAGTAGGACTTGGTGAAACTCACCGGCAATTCCAGGTTGTTGACGATGTGCAGGATCGCCACGGTGATGATGAATCCACCGAAGAACCAGTTGCCGACATAGATGTGTTTGGTCTTGCGCTGCATGATCGTGCCGAAGAACACCACGGCGTAGGCCACCCAGACGATGGTGATCAGGATGTCGATCGGCCATTCCAGTTCGGCGTACTCCTTGGAACTGGTGTAACCCAGTGGCAGGCTGATGGCCGCCAGCAAGATCACCAATTGCCAGCCCCAGAAGCAGAACGCGGCGATTTTTGGCGCGAACAATCGGGTCTGGCAGGTGCGTTGCACCGAATAGAACGAGCTGGCGAACAGGGCACAACCGCCGAAAGCGAAGATCACCGCGTTAGTGTGCAGCGGGCGCAGGCGGCCGAAGCTGGTCCACGGCAGATTGAAGTTGAGTTCGGGCCAGACCAACTGGGCGGCGAGAAAAACCCCGAGCCCCATGCCGACGATGCCCCACACCACCGTCATAATGGCGAATTGGCGGACCACCTTGTAGTTGTAGGCGGTACTGATAGAAGTGTTCATGGTTCCCCATCCACGGTTCAGACGAAGTGAGGGCCCGTCTTTGCGAGTAAGCCGCAAGGCAGGCGCTCCCTTCGCCTGGAGTTATAGGCAGACTAAAAGCGAGGCAAGCATGGACAAAGAGCACAAGGCCAGTATTGACGGGGATCAATGGGCGCAGTGTGTGCGGGATCACGGATGGTTGTGGAATGCCGCCACGGCGCCGGCCTCGGCGACGCTGATTCTCGCTCACGGCGCCGGTGCGCCGATGGACAGCGACTGGATGTGCGACGTGGCTACGCGCCTTGCCGCGCATGGGGTCAACGTGTTGCGTTTCGAGTTTCCCTACATGGCACAGCGGCGTATCGATGGCGGTAAGCGTCCCCCGAACCCGGCGCCCAAATTGCAGGAATGCTGGCGTGAGGTGTATGCCGTGGTGCGACGCCATGTCGCTGGGCGCCTGGCCATTGGCGGCAAGTCCATGGGCGGGCGGATGGCGAGTTTGTTGGCCGATGAGTTGGGCGCGGATGCGTTGGTGTGCCTGGGGTATCCGTTTTATGCGGTGGGCAAACCGGAGAAGCCGCGGGTTGAGCATCTGGCGGCGCTGAAGACTCGCACGTTGATCGTGCAGGGTGAGCGGGATGCGCTGGGTAATCGGGAGGCCGTCGAGGCTTACACGTTGGCGCCGAGTATCGAGGTGTTCTGGCTGGCGGCGGCGGACCATGATTTGAAGCCGTTGAAGGCTTCGGGGTTTAGTCATGAGCAGCATTTGGCGGCTGCGGCGGGGAAGGTGTCCGAGTTTCTCCAGTGAGATTTTCGCCTGCAGTCAGGGCCTCTTCGCGGGCAAGCCTCGCTCCTACGGGTCATGCGTCGATCATGCGGGCACTGATTACCTGTAGGAGCGAGGCTTGCCCGCGAAAGCGATCTGCCAGGCAATAAAAAACCCGGAAGTTTTCACCGTCCGGGTTTTTGTCTTTCCAGCAGCAATCAGCGATTAAACCGCTCCACCAACGAATACTGGGTATTCGCGGTCTTGGTCAGTTCTTCACTCAACAGCGCCGAGTGCTGTGCCTGTTCCGAGGTCTGGTCAGCCAGTTGTGAGATGTTGCTGATGTTACGGCTGATTTCTTCGGCGACGGCACTTTGCTCTTCGGTGGCGGCAGCGATCTGGGTGGTCATGTCGGTGATGTTGGCCACCAGTGCCTGATCAGCTTCCCTTCATCGAAAGTCCCTATGCAGAATTTTGTGGATGGGCTTTCTACAAGGGAGAGGGCGTGGGGACAACAGACAAACCTGTGGCCAGACACAAATCCCATTGTGGGTTTGCTCGCGAAGAGGCCATAAGCAACGCCGCGTTACTCAACGGCTGATCCTCATCCCACTGAATGGCTCCAGCCTGCCCACTGGCACAACCCAATATGTGTCGAGCGGGTTTATTCCCGATGGGTTGCGAAGCGAACCAAAACTCGCACAGTGCACCCAGCGCGGGGCGAATGGTATTGATGGGGGGGCTGCAGGTAATTGAGCAGGTGTTGATTGACCACTTCTTCAAATTTGGAAAAATCCAACGACAGCTTAAATTTCACCGCATGATTTAAAATGTTGTTTTTTTAAAGTAAGAGAGCCTGAACAAAGCCAGGCTGCATACCGTCAAGGCAGTGATAGTTATTAGAGTTCATATCGTTCCGGATTGTTTTTTTTCGCGGTTCAATACATGAGCCACATATTGTTGTGCGTGATTCAAGAAAATATTCGGATAAAACAGTGTTCGGACCTATTGGCCGGGGCTTCACTTTCCAGGGAAAGCGTTATCCCGTCCAATAACCTCTTGTATTAACTTCAACCCATCGAAAAAACGCCAGCTTTAGGAGCAAGCGCTAAGCGCCTCCCCATCGAGGAGGGCCGCTTAGCGTGGATACCATTGTTCGTATCTAGAGAGGGCCTAGACCCGGCAGAATGCGAGGGCGTGGGTCCAGAAGTAGAAGTCTTGGTCGTCGTAGACGGATAAACTCATGAGCCCACCGGAATCGGTCGTGGGGGTGAGATGTAGCCCGTTGTATTCCTCGTCGTAATACCCTTCGGTTGATTCCCCGATCAGCAGGTATGAGTGTGTGTCGGTGTACGGGCCGTTGCTGCGGAGGTGGGAAAAATTAGCTGCGACTGCTCGGATCAGAGTTTCCCCGAGGTAATCTGTGGGGTAATCGACGTATCCTATGCTCCCGGGCTGGGACCGAATCCATTGGAGACCCGGGTCCCGGGGGAACGTTTGCGAGCTCCGAACCAGACGATACACATTTAGAACCTCAACCGGGTAGTGGGCCGTTCGACCTGCGCTGTCTGTGACCTCTATCTCGGAACTCCCATTGCCGATGCCGGCAACTTCCCCAGCGTTATTTACTGTACAAATACTCGATTCGGTGGATCGGTAATAGTATGGGGGCGTGCCGCCTGTGGGCCGACGAGATCCCACGTTGCCCGCGACCACTTTGGTGGCCCAGCCATAATTCTGGAGCAGCTTAATGCCGTCCAACACCATAGTACTCGTGTCGATGACCAAGGGGGTCAATACGGTCAATATCCACGGATCCGATACCTGCCCACTGCCATACAGGGCGGTGGCGGTGAAGCTATGCTGCGCCACGCTCAAGCCTGCCATGGTCAGTTGCCACAGGCCCGTCGTCGGATCAATCGTCGCCTCACCTTTGACGGTGTCGCCGTCCTTGATCTGGACTTTTTGACCTTTACTCCCCGTCCCCGAAAGCTTGACCGTGGTGTCGACGGTGTTATTGCCAGGGAGAATTTCCACCCCTTGGGAGTCTTGCACCTGGGTGATTTCCGGGCGCATGTCCACAAGCGCTTTGATCGTGTAGGTGCGCACGGGGAAGGGTACAGCCTGGGCCTCGGACGTACTCTGACCTAGTGCGGCTTTGAAGGTCATGGTCAGGGGACTGCCGTCCTTAAGGTTTCTGAGGCTTATCAAGCTAAAGTTCTGAGTGTTATAGCCGTTGTCGATCCACGACTGCCTGACCTGAGCACTCGGTGCATTCCAGATGATTGCGTTGTACTGGGTGTTGTTGGCATAAGTGCCTTGCAGGGATAACCAGACGTACTGCCCCAGGGCGATCAATGGCCAGTCGCCCATGCGAATGGTGGCGTCAGTCAGATTGCCCACATTGAGCTCCGGGCCTTCGCCGTTGTTGTCAGCCTCTACAAAGCGCGGACGGGTGAGGTCGGTCAACTGAAATGACAACACAGCCAGATAAAAGACGAGTGAAGGGGTCGACTTGCCACTGCGTGTAACGACGTAGGACACCTTCACATTTTTGTTCAGGTTGAACGCCACCACACTGTTCGGGATTGGGAACTCCCGGTCGGTGCCCAGTGGCCGTGGAGCGGAGGTGTGCGAACCACCCGCTGGCGTGCCGGCGGCCCCTTCCCAGATAACGCTGACCTGATCATCGGGGCGCAGTTCGGCGTTGAGGGGGATTACAACGGTCAAGCTGTCTTTGGCCAGCACCGGATTGAGTACGAGGCCGGCGTTGTTTTCCTTGATCCAGGGTTTGTCCAGATTCAAGGAGGCCACGACGGTCAATGTCCACTCAGCCGAAACCTGACCACTGCCATACAGTGCCTTGGCGGTAAAAATGTGGATCGCTTCGCTCAGGCCCGTGACGGCCAGGGTCCAAATGCCGGTGGCCGGGTCAGCCGTGGGCTTGCCTTTGGAGACTGTGCCGTCGAAGACCTCGACTTGTAGGCCGCTGCTGGCTTTGCCACTGAGGGTTATGTCTTTTTCAACGGTGTCGCTTTTGTCTGGGATCGGCTCGTCACTGGCTGTGCCTTTCACACTATCGATCGTTGGGTCGGCCAGCTCAATAGCCTTGATCGTATAAACCCGATCCAGAAACACCACCGCATTCGCAACCTCATTGGATTTATCCAGCGAAGCCTTGAATTTGATCGTTAGCGTCGAGCCGTTGCCCAGTTGTTTCAGGTAACTGTTGGCGAGCGTATATGGCCAGAATCCCTGATTGAGCCACTCTTCGTTGACTTTGAAGTTGCCACCATTCCACACCGGCAGGTTGTGAGCACTGCCATCGGCCTTTTTGCCTTCCAGACTCATCCACACCTGTTGCCCGGCGTCGATCAGGATCCAGAGCAGTGCATGGATGGTCGCGTCTTTCGTGCCAAGGGCGAACACATCGAGCATATTGTTCGCATCGGCTTCGATGATAACTGGCGGGATCATGGCACTGTCTGGCAAGGTCAAGATGTTCAGCATCAATGGCAGAGAAGTGCTCTTCACACCATGGCGTTCGATGATGTAGTCCACGGTGACGATTTTGCCCAGGCTATACGCGAGCACTGAGCGCGGCACCGCGATTTCCAGTCCGACACTGACCAGTTGCTGCGGACTGGTGTAGGAGCCGTCAGCCACTGCCGTAGCACCTTTCCATTGCACAATCAGTTTGTCGTCGGGCAACAGCGAACCCTTTGGCACCAGCACGCGAATTTCCGGCTGGGTCGGGCTGAAGTTGTCGCCGGTCTGGCCCTGCACGGTCGGGGCGGCCGGATCGAAAGGGCGGGTGAGGTGAACGTCCAGGGTCGTGACCTCGGAGATAGCGGAGTTACCCAACTGGTCGGTCACTACATAGTCGACGTCGAGCTCACCGTCGCCCGTTTTCTCAAAATCGGCGGTGTACAGCGTCACAGTCACGGGGGTTGGAGGGTCGGTCACCTCTTGGGTGAACGACTGATTGCCAATCCGCAAACGCACAAGGTCATAAGGCTCAGGGGTGGTGTAGTTAAAAATGAATTGAACCCCTTGCGCCGCCCGTTCAGCGCTCACGCCGTTGGCGACCACGTCAGGCGGGATCATCAGGTCAAGGTTGGCCGGCCCGCGCAGGTGATAGAGCACGAACAGGTCGCGCGACGTTCCGATGTTTCCACCGAGGCGGGTCACTTTGTAATACAGGCGGTTGACGCGGTGAATCAAGTGTCCGTGTGGAATGTTCAGGGCGATGCGCATTTGCTCGTCGCCGGGTTGAACAGTGGCGGTGCGCACCGGCGTGGACTCTTCATTGACATACAGTGCAACCGAATCGTAGGCCGCCTTGATCTGGCCGACACACTGCAGCTCAGTCCACGGATCAATCACGCATTGCAGACCGTCAGGTTTGCCGTCGTAGAGAGAGCGGGGGATGCCACCGTCGGCGCGCAGGGGCGGTTTGATCGGCGTCACCCAGCCTGGTACGTGCACCGGATACAGGGTAAAGATTTCATTCAACGCAGAGGACTGGATATCCATGATGCTCTCTTGACCGTAACAGGCCGGGTGGTGGCTGGAATGCATCACACACCGATTGGAGAGCACTGGCTACTGTCAGATCTGACAGGTCAAGGCGGGTTTAAGACAAGCGGTCGTTGCGCCTTGGGCTGAAACGACAAACCCGGAAGCTCTCGCCATCCGGGGTTTTTGTATTGCCAGAACTATCAGCGATTAAACCGCTCCACCAACGAATACTGGGTATTCGCGGTCTTGGTCAGTTCTTCACTCAACAGCGCCGAGTGCTGTGCCTGTTCCGAGGTCTGGTCAGCCAGTTGTGAGATGTTGCTGATGTTACGGCTGATTTCTTCGGCGACGGCGCTTTGCTCTTCGGTGGCGGCAGCGATCTGGGTGGTCATGTCGGTGATATTGGCCACCGCTTCGCTAATACCCACCAGCGCCTGGTCCGCTTCCAGTACCCGCGCGACACCTTCTTCGGCTTGGCGATGCCCGGCTTCCATGGTTTGCACCGCGGTGCTGGCGGTTTGCTGCAGCTTGGCGATCAGGGCGTGAATCTGCCCGGTGGATTCGCTGGTGCGTTGTGCCAATTGGCGTACTTCGTCGGCCACCACCGCAAAACCACGGCCCATCTCGCCGGCACGCGCGGCTTCAATCGCAGCGTTCAAGGCCAGCAGGTTGGTCTGGTCGGCGATGCCTTTGATTACATCGACCACGCCGCCAATTTCGTCGCTGTCCTTGGCCAGTTGAGTCACGGTCAGGCCGGTTTCACCGACGACAACCGACAGGCGCTGAATGGCTTCGCGGGTTTCCCCGGCGATGTCGCGACCACGACCGGTCAGGCGATTGGCTTCCTGAGTGGCGTCAGCGGTGCGCTGCACGTGGCTGGCGACTTCCTGAGTGGTGGCGGCCATCTGATTCACAGCGGTTGCCACTTGCTCGGTTTCGACGCGTTGACGTTCCAGGCCGCTGGAGCTGTTGTGGGCCAGGGCGTCGGACTGTTTCGCTTGTTCGGTGAGGTGTTCGGCAGTGTCCTGCAAACGGGTCAAACAGGTTTTCAGGCGTGCTTCCTGACTGAGGATCGACATCTCCAGGCGTGCCTGGGCGCCACGGCTGTCGGTGTACATCTGCGCGATCAATGGGTCGGACGTGGTCTGTTCGGCCAGGCGCAGCAAACGCTTGATACCGCGCTGTTGCCAGCTCAAACCCATTAAGCCCAACGGCACCGAAAGGCCGGCGGCGAGGGCGAAGCCCCATTGGGACGTCAGGGTGGCGCCGATCATGAAACTCAGCTGGCTGACCAGAATGAACGGCAGCCAGTCCTGAAGCACCGGCAGCCATTTGTCTGTAGAGGGAACCGCCGACTTGCCCTGGTTGATGCGTTGGTAGAGCGCTTCGGCGCGGCGGATCTGTTCGGCGGTGGGTTTGACCCGCACCGACTCGTAACCGATCACCTGATTGCCGTCGAACACCGGTGTGACATAGGCGTTAACCCAGTAGTGGTCACCGGTCTTGCAGCGATTCTTGACGATGCCCATCCATGGCAAGCCTTGTTTCAGTGTGCCCCACATGTGCGCGAACACCGCAGCCGGGACGTCGGGGTGACGGACCAGGTTGTGCGGTGCACGGATCAGTTCCTCACGAGAAAACCCGCTGATTTCGACGAAAGCGTCGTTGCAGTAGGTGATCACGCCCTTGGCATCGGTGGTGGAAATCAACCGTTGCTGAGCCGGGAAGGTCCGTTCGCGTTGTGTAATGGGCTGGTTGTTACGCATGGCTTTTTCAATCCGCAAGGCTTTGAAAGGTTGTCGGCATCGTCAGGTATTTATTGAAATGTTTTTTTCATAAATCAGTGACGCGTCGCAAAACGACTATTGCGTCAGCCGGCGAGCATCGGATAAGTGAACAGCCCGAAATGCAGCAGATTTAAACCAAAGTGGGTGGCGATAGCCGCGCCCAACCCGCCAAAACGATAGGCCAGGCCATAACCGACACCCGCGAGGCCTGCCAGCAACACCCATTGCCAGCCAGCGCCCAGATGAACGAGGCCGAACAGCATTGATGCGAGCAACAACGCGAGATTCTCGCCATAAGGCAGGTGTTTGAACTGCCGGCTCAGGCCGCCCTGGATGTAGCCGCGAAACAGCGCTTCTTCCACCAGCGTCACCAGCAACAGATTGTTCAGCATCCACAACCAGGCTTGATCCGGCCACTTCGGTGCCCAACTGATCACGCCCAGCAACAGCGCGCCACCCAAGGCCAGCACGGCGCTCACGGTCAGGGCGAGGGCGGTGGCATAAACGGACAGCCGCAGCGAGCGCCGGCCGACAATCCATGGACAAACCAGCAACAGCCAGAAACCAATCAGCGGTTTGTCCTGATTCAGGTACATGGCAAACGGCACGGCATCGTCGGTGAAACGCTGGGGATCAATGGCGCGACCGTTGAAGAAACCGGGAAGCCAGTGCATCGCCAGCGCCACCGCCAGGACGATGAACAAGCCGTGGCCAAGGTAGCGGCCAATGGGAACCTGTTGCTGGCGAACGGCGAAACCGGCAATCAGCAGTAACCCGAAAGAGAGGGCAGCCAGCCAGCCGAGATGGCCGTAGACCAGAGCCAGGCTGTAGCCGAGGGAGAGAAGTGCCAGATAGATCCATGGCAGAGCGATCATTTGAAGTCCTTGTTTCAGAGATTCTGCGATGTGCCTCGGTCCGTCTGTGGGAGCGGCCTATGGCGAGGGGGCTTGCCCCCGTTGGGCTGCGAAGCAGTCCTGAAATCTCTGATGTATCAAAGATTTTGTGAGTGCTACGCACCCAAACGGGGGCAAGCCCCCTCGCCACAGACATTTGTTCTGTGATCGACACAAAGGCGCGCAATTATAGAGACGTACACCGCATAAACAAAAACACCGCCCGAAGGCGGTGTCGTTGTCAGCAGGCTGTTACGAGGCAATCAATTGCCGCAACACATAATGCAAAATCCCGCCAGCCTTGAAGTATTCCACCTCGTTGAGCGTATCGATCCGGCACAACACCTCAATCTTTTCCTTGCTGCCATCTTCGCGTGTGATGACCAGTGTCAGGTTCATGCGCGGAGTCAGTTCGACGCCCGTCAGGCCAAGGATGTCCAGGGTTTCCTTGCCGGTGAGGTTCAGGCTCTTGCGGTTCTGATCCAGTTTGAACTGCAACGGTAATACGCCCATGCCCACCAGGTTGGAACGATGAATCCGCTCGAAGCTTTCCGCGATGACCGCTTTTACCCCCAGCAGGTTGGTGCCCTTGGCCGCCCAGTCGCGGCTTGAGCCGGTGCCGTATTCTTGCCCGGCGATCACTACCAGCGGTGTCCCCGACGCCTGGTAACGCATGGCCGCGTCGTAGATCGGCAGCTTCTCTCCGGTCGGAATATAAATCGTGTTGCCGCCTTCTTCACCGCCGAGCATCTCGTTGCGAATGCGGATGTTGGCGAAGGTGCCGCGCATCATCACTTGATGGTTGCCGCGACGGGAGCCATAGGAGTTGAAGTCCCGCGGTTCCACCCCTTGCTCGCGCAAGTAATGGCCGGCAGGGCTGTCAGCCTTGATGTTGCCGGCCGGGGAGATGTGGTCGGTGGTCACCGAATCGCCAAGCAGCGCCAGGACTTTCGCCCCTTCGACGTCCTTGACCACCGGCGCAGGGCCACTGATGTCGTCGAAAAATGGCGGATGCTGGATATACGTCGAATCGTTGTTCCAGACATAAGTCGCCGCCTGCGGCACTTCGATCGCCTGCCACTGCTCGTCGCCGGCAAACACTTCGGCGTACTCCTTGTGGAACATGGCGGTGTTCACCTGAGTCACCGCGTCGGCGATTTCTTTGGTGCTTGGCCAAATGTCTCGCAGATAAACCGGGTGACCGTCCTTGTCGTTGCCCAATGGCTCGCTGCTGATGTCGATGCGCACTGTCCCGGCCAACGCATAGGCGACGACCAGAGGCGGGGAGGCCAGCCAGTTGGTTTTCACCAGCGGATGCACGCGACCTTCAAAGTTGCGGTTGCCCGAGAGCACCGAGGCGACGGTCAGGTCGGCTTTCTGAATGGCTTTTTCGATCGGCTCCGGCAACGGTCCGGAGTTGCCGATGCAGGTGGTGCAGCCATAACCGACTAGGGCAAAACCGAGTTCATCAAGGTATTGGGTCAGGCCCGCTGCCTTGTAGTAGTCGGTGACCACTTTCGAACCGGGAGCCAGAGAACTCTTGACCCACGGCTTGCGCTTCAGGCCTTTCTCCACGGCTTTCTTCGCCACCAGCCCGGCCGCCATCATCACGCTGGGATTGGAGGTGTTGGTGCAGGACGTGATGGCGGCGATCACCACCGCGCCGTTTTTCAGCCGATAAGTACTCCCTTCGTGGTGGTAATCCGCTTCGCCGATCAGATCGGCGTTACCCACCGCGACGCCACCGCCCCCCTCACTTTCGAGGCGACCTTCTTCCTTGCTGGGCGGTTTGAATTGCAGGCCGAGAAAGTCAGTGAACGCTTGCGCGACATTCGGCAGCGAGACGCGGTCCTGCGGGCGTTTTGGCCCGGCGAGGCTGGCTTCGACGCTACCCATGTCCAAGGCCAGGCTGTCGGTGAACTCCGGCTCCTTGCCGGGCAGGCGCCACAGGCCCTGGACCTTGCTGTAGGCCTCCACCAGTTTCACGGTTTGCGGGGTGCGGCCGGACAGGCGCAAATATTCCAGTGTCACCTCGTCCACGGGGAAGAAGCCGCAGGTGGCGCCATACTCCGGGGCCATGTTGGCGATGGTCGCGCGGTCGGCCAGCGGCAAGTCGGCGAGGCCGTCGCCGTAGAACTCGACGAATTTGCCGACCACACCTTTCTTGCGCAGCATCTGGGTCACCGTCAGCACCAGGTCGGTGGCGGTAATGCCTTCCTTGAGCTTGCCGGTGAGTTTGAAACCGATCACTTCCGGAATCAGCATCGACACCGGTTGGCCGAGCATCGCTGCTTCCGCTTCGATCCCGCCCACACCCCAGCCGAGCACGCCGAGGCCGTTGATCATGGTGGTGTGAGAGTCGGTGCCAACCAAGGTGTCCGGGAACGCATAGGTGCGACCGTCCTCGTCCTTGGTCCAGACCGTGCGCCCCAGGTACTCGAGGTTGACCTGGTGGCAGATGCCGGTGCCCGGTGGCACCACGCTGAAATTGTTAAAGGCGCTCTGACCCCAGCGCAGGAAGGCGTAGCGCTCGTGGTTGCGCTGCATTTCGATGTCGACGTTCTGTCCGAAGGCGCTTGAGCTGGCGTACTTGTCGACCATCACCGAGTGGTCGATCACCAGGTCAACCGGCGACAGCGGATTGATTCGCTGCGGGTCGCCGCCGGCCTTGGCCATGGCGGCGCGCATGGCGGCCAGGTCGACCACGGCGGGGACGCCGGTAAAGTCCTGCATCAATACCCGTGCCGGGCGGTACTGGATTTCGCGATCGGAGCGACGCTCCTTGAGCCAGGCGGCAATCGCCTTGAGATCAGCGCCGGTGACGGTTTTTTCGTCCTCCCAGCGCAGCAGGTTTTCCAGCAACACTTTCAACGACATCGGCAGCTTGTCCAGATCGCCCAGGCTTTTGGCGGCTTCGGGCAGGCTGAAATAGTGATAGGTCTTGTCGTCGACTTGTAAGGTTTTAAGGGTTTTCAGGCTATCGAGGGACGGCATTGAAATGACTCCTTTAAATCCGCACGGCTACGGACTGACGGGAAGGACAGAGCTCTAAACCTAGCCCTGTTTATGCGTTAAGGCTAATAACTGGACTCTACGGGCAAGTCCAAGGTTCCGATCTCGGCTATCATGCGCCGGTTTTCGTGACAGGCTTTGCTTCAACGCAAGTCTGGGCATCGCGCAGTGGCTGAATTCTTCGCCAACTGCCCAGGAGTAAGAATGAACACCCTCTTTATGCATTGCCGGCCGGGCTTCGAAAGCGAAGTCTGTTCCGAGATTTCCGAACATGCCGCGCGGCTGAACGTGGCCGGTTATGCCAAGGCCAAGACCGCCAGCGCCTGCGCCGAATTTATCTGCACCGAAGAAGACGGCGCCGAGCGCCTGATGCGGGGCCAGCGCTTCGCCGATCTGATCTTCCCTCGCCAGTGGGCTCGCGGGATCTTTATCGATCTGCCGGAAACCGACCGCATCAGCGTGATCCTCGCGCACATGGCGGATTTCCCTCTGTGCGGCAGCCTGTGGCTGGAAATGGTCGACACCAACGATGGCAAGGAATTGTCGAACTTCTGCAAGAAATTCGAAGGCCACCTGCGCAAGGCGCTGATGGCGGCCGGCAAACTGGTGGAAGACGCCCACAAGCCACGCCTGCTGCTGACCTTCAAGAGCGGTCGCGAAGTGTTCATGGGCCTGGCGGAATCGAACAATTCGGCGATGTGGCCGATGGGCATTCCACGCCTGAAATTCCCGCGTGAAGCGCCGAGCCGTTCGACCCTCAAGCTGGAAGAGGCCTGGCACCATTTCATCCCGCGGGATCAGTGGGACGAGCGCCTGCACAGCGACATGACCGGTGTCGACCTCGGCGCCGCACCCGGCGGCTGGACCTGGCAGCTGGTCAACCGCGGCATGCTGGTGACCGCCATCGACAACGGCCCGATGGCCGAAAGCCTGATGGACACCGGTTTGGTGCAGCATTTGATGGCTGACGGTTTCACCTTCAAGCCCAAGCAACCGGTCGACTGGATGGTCTGCGACATCGTCGAGAAACCGGCGCGCAACGCGGCGATGCTGGAAGAGTGGATTGGCGAGGGGCATTGCCGGGAAGCGGTGGTCAACCTCAAGCTGCCGATGAAACAGCGCTATGCCGAAGTGAAGCGCTTGCTGGAACGTATTGCCGACGGGTTCAAGGCGCGGGGTATTCGGGTCGAGATCGGCTGCAAGCAGCTGTATCACGACCGTGAGGAAGTGACCTGCCACCTTCGCCGGCTCGACGCAAAGAAACCCAAGTCCCGTTAAGCTACACCACCCCCCTGTAGGAGCGAGGCTTGCCCGCGAAGGCCTCGCTGCGGTGTATCTGTAGAACCACAGTGAGGCCTTCGCGGGCAAGCCTCGCTCCTACAGGGGCGGCGGCGTTCTGCCATAGATGACCGAACACCCGGCAATGCGCGACAATGCCGGCAAGTTTCAGGAGTAAACCATGAGTGAAATGATCGATACGCCGGTAGACGGCACCCTCGACGCCACTGGCCTCAATTGCCCGGAACCGGTGATGATGCTGCACCAGCACATCCGTGACCTGGTGCCTGGCGGCCTGCTGAAGGTGATCGCCACCGACCCGTCGACCCGTCGCGACATCCCCAAGTTTTGCGTGTTTCTCGACCACGAACTGGTCGCGCAGCACGAAGAGGCAGGCACCTACCTCTACTGGATCCGCAAGAAACTCGCTTAACGGGCCAAAAAAAGAGCCTGTCTATGCACAATGGCAGTCAGTTAAGAGGTGCAACTTGTGGGAGCGAGCCTGCTCGCGATGACGGCGGTACGGTCAGCATCAATGTTGGCTGACCCACCGCTATCGCGAGCAGGCTCGCTCCCACAGGGGCTGCGGTGTTCATCACCTGCATCTGCAGGCCCTTTTTTGCGCTCGCTTAACCCGCCGAACGACTGATGCGGATCCGCTTGCGTGCACTGCGCGTCAGGCGGATCGACAGCATCAGCGCCGCGCAACTCAAGCCTACGATCAAACCCTGCCACAGCCCGCTCGGGCCGCTCGGTGCACCGAACCAGTCGGTCAGGCCCAAGGCGTAACCCACCGGCAAACCAATCCCCCAGTACGCGAACAGCGTCAGGATCATCGTCACCCGCGTGTCCTGATAGCCACGCAGTGCGCCTGCCGCCGTCACCTGGATCGCATCGGAAAACTGGAACAGCGCCGAATACACGATCAGCATCGCGGCCACGTGAATCACCGTCGGGTCGGCGGTGTAAATCGCAGCGATGGGTTCGCGCAGCAACAACATCATGCTCGCCGACAGGCACGCATAAGCCAGGGCAGTGCCCATGCCGACACCGGCGGCGAAGCGGGCTTCGCGTGGTTCCTCACGGCCCAGTGCCTGGCCGACACGCACGGTCACGGCCATGCCGAGGGAGTAGGGGATCATGAACACCAGCGAGCTGAAGTTCAGCGCAATCTGATGCCCGGCGACCACGGTGGCGCCGAGGCTGCCGATCAGCAGGGCGATCACGGCGAAGATGCTCGACTCGGCGAACACCGCGATACCGATTGGCAGGCCGATGCCCAGCAGACGCTTGATCACCGACCACTGCGGCCAATCGAAACGGCTGAACAACTGGCTCGACTGATAGGCCGGCGCCCAGCGCTCCCAGCCGGCCATGCCCAACGCCATCACCCACATCACGATCGCCGTGGCCCAGCCGCAGCCGACACCGCCCATGGCCGGCACACCAAAGTGGCCATAGATGAAGATGTAGTTCAGTGGAATATTCAGCGCCAGCCCGCACAGGCCAAGGACCATGGCCGGGCGGGTGCGACCCAGGCCATCACTGAAACAGCGCAGCACGTGATAGAGCGCGACGGCGGGCAGGCCGCTGGCGATGCCGTGCAGATACTGCATGCACGGGCCGATCAGCTCGGGGTCGACCTTCATGATGTGCAGGATCGGTTCGGCGCTGAACAGCATGCCGGTCGCCATCAAACCCACCACCAGCGCCAACCACAACGCCTGACGCACGATCGGGCCGATCTCGCTGTGCGTGCCGGCGCCGAAGCGCTGAGCGACTTTCGGGGTGGTGGCCAGCAGTGTGCCGGTCATCAGCAGAAACACCGGCACCCAGATCGAGTTGCCCAGCGCGACGGCCGCCAGATCTCGAGGCCCGACACGACCGGCCATCACCGCATCGACGAAGCCCATCGCGGTGGTCGCCAGTTGCGCGATCATGATCGGCAACGCCAGGCCAAGCAGGTTTTTCAGCTCCAGGCGAACCCGGGCCGGGCGATTGAGGGAAATAGCGGTCGGGCGGTCAGTCACGGAATTCAAGGCGAAACGTCCAAAAGGTTTTGATGCGCAAGGCGGCGCATTCTACGCCTTGACGCAGTGGTCAGGAAAAGTCCTGTGTTAGGGATTTGTAAATGGTTTTCGGACGTTGCGATATTCCCTGTGGCGAGGGGGCTTGCCCCCGTTCGGCTGCGAAGCAGTCGCCAATCCATAGCATTGGGTACGTCTGATTAAACCGAGTCATCGGGTTTTTGGGGCCGCTTCGCAGCCCAGCGGGGGCAAGCCCCCTCGCCACAAGGAGATGTTTGGATCGGGGACAAGTGAACAATGCCTGCTGGCCCATCACGGTCATCTCCGCCTAAACTGCCGATCCGCCAAAGGAGCCTGCCATGCTGATTGTTGCCGACGAAAATATCCCGCTGCTCGATGCCTTCTTCGCAGGTTTCGGTGAAATCCGCCGGGTACCGGGACGTGCCATCGACCGCGCCACTGTCGAGCAGGCCGATGTGCTGTTGGTGCGGTCGGTGACCAACGTCAACCGCGCATTGCTCGAAGGCAGCAAGGTGCGCTTTGTCGGCACCTGCACCATCGGCACTGATCACCTGGATCTGGATTACTTTCAACAGGCCGGCATTACCTGGTCCAGCGCCCCAGGCTGCAATGCCCGGGGTGTGGTCGATTACGTGCTGGGCAGCCTGCTGACCCTGGCCGAAATCGAAGGTGCCGACCTGACTCAACGCACCTACGGTGTGGTCGGCGCCGGTGAAGTGGGCGGGCGGCTGGTCCAGGTTCTGCAAGGCCTGGGCTGGAACGTGCGGGTCTGCGATCCCCCAAGGCAAGCGGCCGAAGGGGGCGATTACGTCAGCCTCGAGCAGATCATCGAGCAATGCGACGTCATCAGTCTGCACACTCCGCTAGACAAGCAAGGCCCTCAGTCGACCTGGCATCTGTTCGATAAAAACCGCTTGAACCAACTCAAGCCCGGCGCCTGGCTGATCAACGCCAGTCGTGGCCCGGTCATCGACAATGCCGCTCTGCGCCAGGTGCTGTTGGAACGTGAAGACCTGCAAGCGGTGCTGGATGTCTGGGAGGGGGAACCTGAGGTTGATGTGGCACTGGCCGAGTTGTGTGTGCTGGCGACGCCGCACATTGCCGGTTACAGCCTCGACGGCAGACAGCGCGGGACGGCGCAGATCTATCAGGCGCTTTGTGAGTTCCTTGGGCAACCGGAACAGGTCCGCCTGAACGATTTGCTGCCGGCACCGTGGTTGTCGGCGGTGACGTTGAACGCCGACAGCGATCCAGCCTGGGCGCTGGCGATGTTGTGCCGTGGCGTGTACGACCCACGCCGTGACGATGCGAATTTCCGCCGCAGCCTTGTAGGCAGCGTGAGCGAGCAGCGTGCGGCGTTCGATGCACTGCGCAAGCATTACCCGCTGCGGCGTGAGATCGATGGGTTGAAGGTGCGGATCGACGGGGATTCGCCAGCGTTGCAGCGGATTGCGGCGGCGTTGGGGGCTTCGGCTGTCTGAGTACCGCATAGGCCTTATCGCGGGCAAGCCACGCTCCCACAGGTCATGCGTCAATTTTGGAATCGCGGTAATCCTGTGGGAGCGGGCTTGCTCGCGATAGGGTGCGCAGCACCCTCAAAAGGCACCCATAAAAAACCCGGCCAACAAGGCCGGGTCAAGAAGACGGTGGCTACATCACTCTTGTTCGGCAGGCTTGACCAATCGCTTCTCCAGTTCGCGGCAAGCGTCCTGGATCATGTTTTCAGTGATCGGTACTTCGTGCCCATCCTTATCAATAATCGAGCAACCCAGAGACTGGTCTGGCTGCGTGCGGATCACTGGAATCTTGTCATCGCTGCTGTTTTGCAAGGACATGGCCTGTCTCCTCATCAGGTTGTGTGCTTACTGTAGAACCGCCAGGTGACCGGGCTGTGACAACTCCCTGCGATCTTTCAGGTCGGCATCTTCAGTCCATCAGAAATACCCTGACGTTTCCACCCGGACTTTAGACCAATAATCTCTAGCCACTAGTCTTGGCGGTCATAATTAACCTGACTCATTATGATTTACCGCGTTCAATCCCGTTGGGCGGTGTAGGCTTGGTCGAGTTAAAGCCATTGGTTGCGCCATCGGATGATCTTCATGCTCTCTTCCCGTCACCGCCGCGCCATTCGTCTGGCCAGCCGTTTCCTCGCGCCTTATCGCTGGCCGGCCTTTGGCGCTTTGCTGGCGTTGATCGTCACTGCTGGCATCACCTTGTCCATGGGGCAGGGGATTCGCCTGTTGGTGGACCAGGGTTTCATGACCCAGTCGCCGCATTTGCTCAACCGATCCATCGGCGTGTTCATGCTGCTGGTGATCGGTCTGGCGATTGGCACCTTTGCACGGTTTTACCTGGTGTCGTGGATCGGCGAGCGCGTTGTCGCCGACATCCGCCGACAGGTATTCAACCATCTGGTCTACCTGCATCCGGGGTTCTATGAAGACAACCGCAGCTCCGAGATCCAGTCGCGGCTGACCGCCGACACCACGCTGCTGCAATCGGTGATCGGCTCTTCGCTGTCGCTGTTCCTGCGTAATGGGCTGATGGTGATCGGCGGGATCGTCTTGCTGTTTATCACCAACCCCAAACTCACCAGTATCGTGGTGGTCGCGTTGCCGCTGGTGGTCGCGCCGATCCTGATTTTTGGTCGCCGGGTGCGCACCCTGTCGCGTCTGAGCCAGGACCGGATTGCCGATATCGGCAGCTATGTCTCTGAAACACTGAGTCAGATCAAAACCGTGCAGGCCTACAACCATCAGGTTCAGGACGAGCAGCGTTTTGCCACGACCGTGGAAGAGGCTTTCAACACTGCCCGCAAGCGCATCTTCCAGCGAGCCTGGTTGATTACCCTGGTGATCCTGCTGGTGTTGGGCGCAGTCGGGGTGATGCTCTGGGTCGGTGGCATGGATGTCATCGCCGGCCGCATTTCCGCGGGTGAGCTGGCAGCGTTCGTCTTTTACAGCCTGATCGTCGGCGGTGCCTTCGGCACGTTGAGTGAAGTGATCGGTGAACTGCAGCGAGCGGCGGGGGCGGCGGAGCGGATTGCCGAGTTATTGCGTTCGGAAAACATCATCCAGCCACCGACCCAGGGCCTGGTGACTTTGCCTGAGCGGGTGAAGGGCGATCTGGTACTGCAAGATGTGCGCTTTTGCTACCCGTCGCGTCCAGAAAGCTATGCCGTCGATGGTCTGAATCTGACGATCAACGCCGGCGAAACGCTTGCGTTGGTCGGGCCGTCCGGTGCCGGCAAGTCTACGGTGTATGACCTGCTGTTGCGCTTTTACGACCCCATTGAAGGACGCATCCTGCTGGACGGTGTGCCGCTGACCCAACTCGATCCTCTGGACCTGCGTCGCTGCTTCGCCCTCGTCTCGCAAACCCCGGCGCTGTTCTTTGGCAGCATCGAAGAGAACATTCGCTACGGTCACCCGACAGCGACTTTGGCCCAAGTCCAGGAAGCCGCGAAAATCGCCTACGCCCACGACTTCATCGAGCAAATGCCCAACGGCTACCAGACTCACCTCGGCGACGCTGGTCTCGGATTATCCGGCGGGCAACGCCAACGCCTGGCTATCGCCCGGGCGCTGCTGGTGGACGCACCAATCCTGCTGCTGGACGAAGCCACCAGCGCCCTCGACGCCCAGAGCGAGCACCTGATCCAGCAAGCCCTGCCCAGCCTGATGAAAAATCGCACCACACTGGTCATCGCCCATCGGTTAGCCACAGTGAAAAACGCTGACAGGATCGCGGTGATGGACCAAGGAAAACTGGTGGCGGTGGGGACGCATCAGGAGTTGATTGCAAGTAATGCACTGTATGCACGGTTGGCTGCGTTGCAGTTTAGTGATGGGCGCTATGCCCCAACCGACCAAGTAACCGACTAAGTAACCGACCAAGTAGAGCACCATAAAAAATGCCCGCATCAATCGATGCGGGCATTTTTGTCAGCGTTTCAAAGCAGGCTCATTGATCGTCAAAGTAGCGTTCATGCCAATCCACCAACGGTTGTGGTGAGTTGAGCTTCTGGCCGTAGATCACCGAGTACGACAGCACGTTTTGCACGTACTGCCGGGTTTCGTCGAACGGGATGCTTTCCACCCACACATCGAAGCTCAGGTGGTCGGCGCCACGCAGCCATTGACGTACGCGGCCGGGGCCGGCGTTGTAGGCGGCGGAGGCGAGGACGCGGTTGCCGTTGAACTGGCTGTGGACCTGGCTCAGGTAAGCGGCACCGAGCTGAATGTTCTTGTCCGGATCGAATACTTGCTGCGGCGAAGCGAGGGGAATGCTGAACTTGCGTGCGGTTTCCTTGGCGGTACCGGGCATCAGTTGCATCAGGCCGCTGGCACCGACGCCGGAGCGTGCATCGGCCATGAAAGCGCTTTCCTGGCGGGTGATGGCGAACACCCAGCTCGAATGCAGGCCACGGACCTTGGCTTCACGGACCAGGGTTTCGCGGTGGGCCATCGGGAAGCGAATATCCAGGTCGTCCCAGTACTTCGCCTGACTGATGGTGCGGATCGCTGGGAAATACCATTTCAGGTCGTAAGCCAGTTTCGCCTGGGCGACCATTTCGTCACGGCTGAAGTGCCGGCTGACGTGGTACCACTCGCGACGACCGTCGACGATCTGCCCGCGGGCATGGAATTCCAGGGCGCGTCGCACGCCTGGGGTATTGCGCACCTTGTTGATCAGCGCCTGGCTGAGCACCAGCGGTTTGTTGTTCAGCGAATAGGGGGATTGCGAGCGATCGGCCGCCAGGAAACCGTAGAAGTCGCGCTCGCGAGCCAGGCCCTTGTAAAGCGTCTGCGCTTGCGGATTCTGTGGCTGCGCCAGCTCCAGGCTGCGAGCCTGCCAGTAACGCCAGCGGTTGGTGGTGGCCAGGTCCTGAGGCAGGCGACGGGTCAGCTCATAGGCATCTTCCCAACGGGCCAGGCGCAACAGCAGGCGTAAACGCCATTCGGAAACGGTGTTGTCCCGCAGTTCCGGGTCGTATTTGGTCATTACGTCCAGCGCGCGGCTGTCGAAACGACGAGCAAGGGTCAGCCCGATTTCCCGGGCAATCGCGACTTTTTCGTCGCGGGAGAAGTGCATGCTGCTGGCGTAACCGTCGAGCAGGTCCATGGCCTTGTCCGGATCCTGACGGGCCAGGCGGCGCAGGCCGAGGCTGACGATGTCGGACATCGGTTCATCCGCCGGGGTGAAGCGCGACGGCTGATTGAGCAGCTCGGGTTTCTGCGCCACATCCACCAGCAGTCGACCGCGCGGGGCGAGTGTCGTCAGGCCGTTGATCAGGCTGTTGGCCAGCGGATAGTTGCGTGCCTGGGCGGCGAGCTTGGTGCGTTCCCAGCGTTTCTGTTCAGTCAGTTGACCATCGGCGGCCCACATGCCGAACACAGCATCGCAAGCGTCGGGTTGGGTTTTGCCGGTCAGCCAGAGTTTATCGGCGTTGGCGTAGCCTTCAGCCTTGCGGTTATGGCTGATCTGATACTGCGCGTTCAGGCAGTCCAGTTCGGTGAAATTGAGCTTGGGGTCATAATATTTAACGAAGGTTGCCCAATCGCCGCGTTCGGTCAGCCAGCGCAGCCAGCGCAACTTCATCCAGTTGGCTTGGGGCAGGTCACCGTGTTCGGCGAGGAATTTCTCGATTTCGGCGTTGCTCGCGGTTTTCAGGCGCGCGGTCAGTTCGTCATAAGCCAGATAGGGCTCCAGCGGATAATCGCTCAGAGCCTGGCTGTAACGGAAATAAGGGCCGGAATCGCCTTTGGCCAAGGCACGCTTGGCTTCATCGTAGTACTGGCGTTGGGTGGACAGGTCCACCGCCTGGGCGGATTGAGCGGCAGCGGCTGTAAGAAGCAAACACGAAAAAAGATTGAAAAGGCGACTGCGCATGAGACGTCCGGGCAGAGAAATCATGACAAGTGCCGGCAAGAGCGGCACTGAATTGTCTGTAGCTTAGCCTTTTGCCAGCAGCGGGCGAAAGCTTTGCCGAGCTGTCGGCACAAGTTCGCAACAATTGTTGTGCAGAGTGCTTCGACATTGAAATTGCCGGCCTTCTGAAGCCTCAAGTCAGGTAGAATGCGCGCCCGGTTTTTGGAGAAGCTCATGACCCTGCTCAAATTCAGCGATGTGTCCCTTGCTTTCGGCGCTATGCCGTTGTTGGACAAGGTGTCCTGGCAGATCGCCCGTGGTGAGCGGGTGTGCATCATCGGCCGCAACGGCACTGGCAAGTCCAGCATGATGAAGCTCGTCAAGGGCGACCAGAAGCCCGATGAAGGCTCTGTTTGGCGCGCACCTGGCCTGAAAATTGGTGAATTGCCGCAAGAATTGCCGGTAGCCGACGAGCGGACCGTGTTCGACGTGGTTGCCGAAGGCCTGGACGGTGTTGGCGAGCTGCTCGCGCAGTATCACCACCTGAGCCAGAACATCGTCACCGACGCCGATCTGGACAAACTGATGCATGTCCAGCACGACCTCGAGGCCCGCGACGGCTGGCGTTTGCAACAACTGGTCGACAGCACCTTGAGCCGCTTGCAACTGCCGGCCGACAAGACCCTCGCCGAATTGTCCGGCGGCTGGCGTCGCCGCGTCCTGCTGGCTCAGGCCCTGGTTTCCGAACCGGATCTGCTGTTGCTCGACGAACCGACCAACCACTTGGACATCGGCGCCATTGCCTGGCTCGAAGAAGCGCTGAAGGATTTCCAGGGCGCCGTGCTGTTTATCACGCACGACCGTTCCTTCCTGCAGAACCTTGCGACCCGCATTCTGGAACTGGATCGCGGTGGCCTGATCGACTGGAACGGCGACTACGCCAGTTTCCTCGTGCACAAAGAGGCGACTCTGGCTGCTGAAGAAACCGCCAACGCGCTGTTCGACAAGAAACTGGCCCAGGAAGAAGTCTGGATCCGCCAGGGCATCAAGGCGCGTCGCACCCGTAACGAAGGCCGCGTCCGCGCCCTGAAAGCCCTGCGCGTTGAGCGTAGCGAGCGTCGTGAGCGCACGGGCAAGGCCAACATTCAGCTGGACACTGCTGACAAGTCCGGCAAGCAGGTGATGGTCCTCGAGAACGTGAGCTTCGCTCACCCGGGTGGCCCGTTCCTGATCAAGGATTTCTCGATGGTCCTGACGCGCGGCGACCGTATCGGTCTGCTTGGCGCCAACGGTACCGGCAAGACCACGCTGCTGAAACTGATGCTCAGCGGTCTGCAACCGACCAGCGGCAAAGTGGAAGAGGGGACGCGCATCGACGTGGCCTACTTCGACCAGTTGCGCCATCAGCTGGACCTGGAAAAGACCGTGATCGACAACGTGGCCGAAGGTCGCGATTTCATCGATATCGATGGTCAGAGCCGTCACGTGCTGAGCTACCTCGGCGACTTCCTGTTCAGCCCGCAGCGTGCCCGCACGCCGGTGAAGGCGCTGTCCGGTGGTGAGCGTGCCCGTCTGTTGCTGGCCAAACTGTTCAGCAAACCAGCGAACCTGCTGGTACTCGACGAGCCGACCAACGACCTGGACGTGGAAACCCTCGAGCTGCTGGAAGAGGTCCTGCTGACCTTCAACGGTACTGTGCTGATGGTCAGCCACGACCGGGCATTCCTCGACAACGTGGTCACCAGCACCCTGGTCTTCGAAGGCGAAGGCAAGGTTCGCGAATACGTCGGTGGTTATCAGGACTGGCTGCGTCAGGGCGGCTCGCCGCGCCTGTTGGGCGTGACCGAGAGCAAGTCCGGCAAGGCCGACCTGAACTCGGCTGTCGTCACTGCTGAACCAGTGCCAGTCGCTGCGGCAGTAGAGGCGCCGGTGGCAAAGAAGAAGCTCAGCTACAAGTTGCAGCGTGAGCTGGAAATGTTGCCGAGTCAGATCGAAGCCATGGAGCAGCAGATTGCGGTGGTTGAAGTGCAGATGGCGGATGCCGGTTTCTATCAGCGCCCTGCTGCCGAGACAGCTGCAGTGATCGCTCAGCTGGAGCAGTTGCAGGCTGAACTCGACGTGATGGTCGAGCGCTGGGCCGAGCTGGATGCCTGATTGATCCGGCGATAAAAAAGCCCGACTTCGGTAACTCGAGTGTCGGGCTTTTTTATAGGGGGGGTGTGTTGTCAGCTTTTGATCAGGCGCACCGCGAGCACATCGCAGGGCGCACCATGCAGCACGTCATTGGCAGTCGAGCCCAGCAGCAGTGCCAGGCCGTGTCGGCCATGACTGCCCACCACGATCAGGTCGCACGTTTGCTCCTTGGCGAGGTGGTGAATCTCCTGGCGCGGCTGGCCGTAGGTCAAGTGACTGTATTCCTTGGAGAGTTCCGGGTATTTCACGATCAATCGCTCAAGGCGCTCTTTGGCCTGATCGAATTGTTGCTGTTGCAACTGGGAAAGGTCCATCGGCACGTCGCCGCCAAAGGCCATGGCCATCGGTTCGACGATATGCACCAGGGAGAGCTTCGCGCCATTGCTCACCGAGAGTTCGCGAGCTCGGTGGATTACAGGATCGCACTCTTCGGTTAGATCTACAGCGACCAGAATGTGGTTGTAGGGCATGAGGTGCTCCTCCTGAGATTGCAATATTGGTAAGTATGGCTGGTTTCAAGCGCATTGGTTTCAAAGTGACTCAATGGGCTCATCAAGAATTGGGAGTACAGATATGACGGTCTGGATAGTGGTGTCAATCCTGCTGGTGGTCTTGAGCCCGCTGGCCTGGTTGCGACCCTCCCGTACTCAGAGCGGGCGCATGGCCCTGCGCATGGAGGCGCGGCGCATTGGCCTGGCCATGCAGCTGGCGCCCCAGGAATGGCCGCACTGGCTGAGCGAGGAGCCGCCGAGCCCTTGCGCTCAGTACCATCGGCCGCGCCGTGGCACGCGACCGGCGTGCTGGAGTTACTGGCAGAAGGCGCCGGGTGTGTGGGTCAATCAGTGGCAGGAGGTCTGTGAGGATGGGATGCTGCTGGATCATTTCGAAAAATTGCCTGCCAACGTCTACAAAGTCGAAGCAGACAAGCAAATGATTGCCCTGTATTGGGGCGAGAAGGGTGAGGCCGAGGTTCTGCAGCAGATCGATGCCACGCTGAAAGCACTCGCCTGAAACCCGATCCGTAGCAGGCAATAAAAAGCCCGACATCATCATCGGGCTGAGGTTGGCCAGGCAGGCCGGTAATTCTGTGTGGCTGATCGTACGCTGGACATTCGTCAAAGCGTTCAAATTTTTTCTTCAGGGTCCCGCCAGCGTAGCTTGTTAAACACAGGCTGCCGGTAATTAGGGCGACTTTTCTAACTATTGATTCTATGAATGGCCTCACATGCATGAGCGTGTTGCAGGGCTTCGTGGTACGGAAGTGACCGGAAAGTCGCGTTTCAACCAGCATTTTGGGCGATTGACAATTGCCGGAAATTCCGTGAAGGTGACATACCCAAATCAAACGGGCGTATGAATTGAGCGTTTGTATTACAGAGCGCTCCTACAGAATCCCGACTATCGCGTTGGCGGGTGTGCCGGGTGAATTGGCGTAGCATCGACGATAAGCGTCCTTGCCGAGCCAGTCGCCTGCGTCCGACGTGTACTGTTCAGCTTCCATATCGTGGAGATCAGTTGATGATTTACGAAGGTAAAGCCATCACGGTTAAGGCTCTTGAAAGTGGCATCGTCGAATTGAAATTCGACCTCAAGGGTGAGTCCGTCAACAAGTTCAACCGTCTTACCCTGAACGAACTGCGTCAGGCCGTAGACACCATCAAGGCAGATGCTTCGATCAAGGGTGTGATCGTCAGCAGTGGCAAGGACGTATTCATCGTCGGCGCCGACATCACCGAATTCGTCGACAACTTCAAGCTGCCGGATGCAGAGCTTGTCGCTGGTAACCTCGAAGCCAACAAGATTTTCAGCGATTTCGAAGACCTCAACGTCCCGACTGTCGCCGCTATCAATGGCATCGCACTGGGTGGCGGTCTGGAAATGTGCCTGGCGGCAGATTTCCGCGTCATGGCCAATACCGCCAAAATCGGTCTGCCGGAAGTCAAGCTGGGCATCTACCCAGGCTTCGGCGGTACTGTGCGTTTGCCGCGCATCATCGGTGCCGACAACGCCATCGAGTGGATTGCTGCCGGTAAGGAAAACCGCGCTGAAGACGCGCTGAAAGTCGGTGCTGTCGACGCTGTGGTCGCCCCGGAGAAACTGCAGGAAGCGGCTCTGAACCTGGTCAAGGGCGCCATCTCCGGTGAATTTGACTACAAGGCCAAGCGTCAGCCGAAGCTCGAAAAGCTCAAGCTCAACGCCATCGAACAAATGATGTCGTTCGAAACCGCCAAGGGTTTCGTGGCCGGTCAAGCGGGCCCGAACTACCCGGCACCGGTCGAAGCGATCAAGACTATCCAGAAAGCCGCGAACTTCGGTCGCGACAAGGCGCTGGAAGTCGAAGCCACCGGTTTCGTCAAACTGGCCAAGACCTCTGCCGCGCAGAGCTTGATCGGTCTGTTCCTGAACGATCAGGAGCTGAAGAAAAAGGCCAAGGCCTACGACGAAATCGCCAAAGAGGTGAAGCAGGCTGCCGTATTGGGCGCCGGCATCATGGGTGGCGGTATCGCCTATCAGTCGGCCTCCAAAGGTACGCCGATCCTGATGAAAGACATCAACGAGCACGGCATCGAGCAAGGTCTGGCCGAAGCCGCCAAGCTGCTGGTGGGCCGCGTTGATAAAGGTCGCATGACCCCGGCGAAAATGGCCGAAGTGCTCAATGGCATTCGTCCGACCCTGTCCTACGGTGATTTCGGTCACGTCGACCTGGTCGTCGAAGCCGTTGTCGAGAACCCGAAGGTCAAGCAAGCCGTTCTGGCCGAAGTCGAAGGCAAGGTCAAAGAGGACACCATCCTCGCGTCCAACACCTCGACCATTTCCATCACCTTGCTGGCCAAAGCCCTCAAGCGTCCGGAAAACTTCGTCGGCATGCACTTCTTCAACCCGGTGCACATGATGCCGCTGGTTGAAGTGATCCGTGGCGAGAAGTCCAGCGAAGTGGCCGTTGCCACCACCGTTGCCTACGCCAAGAAAATGGGCAAGAACCCGATTGTCGTCAACGACTGCCCGGGCTTCCTGGTCAACCGCGTGCTGTTCCCGTACTTCGGCGGTTTCGCCAAACTGGTCAGCGCCGGCGTGGACTTCGTCCGCATCGACAAGGTCATGGAAAAATTCGGCTGGCCAATGGGCCCGGCGTACCTGATGGACGTGGTCGGCATCGACACCGGTCACCACGGTCGTGACGTCATGGCTGAAGGCTTCCCGGACCGCATGAAGGACGATCGCCGTTCGGCCGTCGACGTGCTCTATGAAGCCAAGCGCCTGGGCCAGAAGAATGGCAAGGGTTTCTACGCCTACGAGACCGACAAGCGCGGCAAGCAGAAGAAAGTCGCCGATCCTTCGGTACTGGAAGTACTCAAGCCAATCGTGTTCGAACAGCGCGAAGTCACCGACGAAGACATCATCAACTGGATGATGATCCCGCTGTGCCTGGAAACCGTGCGTTGCCTGGAAGACGGCATCGTCGAAACCGCCGCCGAAGCCGACATGGGTCTGGTCTACGGTATTGGTTTCCCTCCATTCCGTGGCGGTGCGCTGCGCTACATCGACTCGATCGGTGTTGCAGAGTTCGTTGCCCTGGCTGACCAGTACGCTGATTTGGGCGCGCTGTACCACCCGACCACGAAGCTGCGTGCAATGGCCAAAAACGGTCAGAGCTTCTTCGGTTAAGCGCCCACACTAGAGCGAGAGTGAAAGTATATGAGCTTGAATCCTAGAGACGTCGTGATTGTCGACTTCGGTCGTACGCCGATGGGCCGCTCCAAGGGCGGCATGCACCGCAACACCCGCGCCGAAGACATGTCGGCGCACCTGATCAGCAAATTGCTGGAACGCAACGTCAAGGTCGACCCGAGCGAAGTTGAAGACGTGATCTGGGGCTGTGTGAACCAGACCCTGGAGCAGGGCTGGAACATCGCTCGCATGGCGTCCTTGATGACGCAGATCCCGCACACCGCGGCCGGCCAGACCGTCAGCCGTCTGTGTGGCTCGTCAATGAGTGCTCTGCACACCGCTGCGCAAGCGATCATGACCGGTAACGGTGACGTGTTCGTGGTTGGTGGCGTCGAGCATATGGGTCACGTGAGCATGATGCACGGTGTCGATCCGAACCCGCACATGTCCCTGTATGCGGCGAAAGCCTCGGGCATGATGGGCCTGACCGCGGAAATGCTCGGCAAAATGCACGGCATTACTCGCGAACAACAGGACGCCTTTGGCGTGCGCTCCCACCAACTCGCCCACAAGGCGACTTTGGAAGGCAAGTTCAAAGACGAAATCATCCCGATGCAGGGCTACGACGAGAACGGTTTCCTGAAACTGTTCGACTACGACGAAACCATTCGTCCGGAAACCACCCTGGAAAGCCTGGCGGCTCTGAAGCCAGCGTTTAACCCGAAGGGCGGCACCGTGACAGCCGGTACTTCGTCGCAGATCACCGACGGTGCTTCGTGCATGATCGTGATGTCGGCGCAGCGTGCCCAGGACCTGGGCATCCAGCCGATGGCGGTGATTCGTTCGATGGCAGTGGCGGGTGTGGACCCGGCGATCATGGGCTATGGTCCAGTACCGGCAACGCAGAAAGCACTGAAGCGCGCGGGTCTTGGTATCAACGATATCGACTTCTTCGAGCTCAACGAAGCTTTCGCCGCACAGGCGCTGCCAGTGCTGAAAGATTTGAAAGTGCTCGACAAGATGAACGAGAAGGTTAACCTGCACGGCGGCGCGATCGCCCTGGGTCACCCGTTCGGTTGCTCCGGTGCCCGTATCTCCGGCACTTTGCTGAACGTGATGAAGCAGAATGGCGGCACCTTCGGGGTAGCCACCATGTGCATTGGTCTTGGCCAAGGCATCTCCACCGTCTTCGAACGCGTTTAAGCGTTTCGCTGATGGAAGCCGGGGCCAAGTGCCCCGGTTTTTGTTTTTTCCGGATTTATTTTGTTTTTATTTTGAAAAAATTTGAGTGAGGGCCAAACCATGCCGATACAACCTGGGCTCTACGAACATTACAAAGGTCCGCAGTACCGTGTATTCGCTGTTGCGCGGCATTCGGAAACCGAAGAAGAAGTGGTCTTCTACCAAGCCCTGTATGGCGATTACGGCTTTTGGGTGCGCCCCTTGAGCATGTTCCTGGAGTCGGTCGAGGTTGACGGCGAACAGGTGCCACGCTTTGCTTTGGTGCAAGCCGAACCGAGCGTTTTTCCGCAGCCATAAGGGGAGTGCGCGCAGAACCCTGCGCTTGACCTCACCTTGTAGCCACTATATATAGCGGTGCCGCGTCAGGCGCCAACCGCCTTTCACTTCTAGAATTCAGGAATTTTCTGATCCATGGGCAAATCGCTGGTCATTGTGGAATCCCCGGCTAAGGCCAAGACCATCAACAAGTATCTGGGTAACCAATACGTGGTGAAGTCGAGTATCGGCCATATCCGAGACCTGCCCACCAGCGGTTCGGCTAGCGCCAGCAAAGAGCCTGCCGCCAAGCGCGGCAAGGCCGCCGCAGGTGAAGGTCCGGTGCTCACGCCGAAAGAGAAAGCGCGCAAGCAGCTGGTCTCGCGCATGGGTGTCGATCCCGATCATGGCTGGAAAGCCAAGTACGAGATCCTCCCGGGCAAGGAAAAAGTCATCGAAGAGCTGCGCCGGCTCGCCAAAGATGCTGACACCATCTATCTCGCAACCGACTTGGATCGCGAGGGGGAAGCCATTGCCTGGCACCTGCGCGAAGCCATCGGTGGTGACGACAGCCGCTACAAGCGCGTGGTGTTCAACGAAATCACCAAGAAAGCGATCCAGGAAGCCTTCTCCAAACCAGGCGAGCTGGACATCGATCGAGTAAACGCCCAGCAGGCGCGTCGCTTCCTCGACCGCGTGGTGGGTTACATGGTTTCGCCGCTGCTGTGGGCCAAGGTCGCCCGTGGCCTGTCCGCCGGTCGCGTGCAATCGGTTGCCGTGAAGCTGGTGGTCGAGCGTGAGCGTGAAATCCGCGCGTTCAACCCGGAAGAGTACTGGGAAGTTCATGCCGACCTCGGCACCACCAAGGGCGCGACTGTGCGTTTCGACGTGGCCCGTGAGAAAGGCGAAGCCTTCAAGCCGCTCAACGAAGCCCAGGCCATGGCCGCGCTGGAAAAGCTCAAGGCTTCCAGCTACAGCATCGTCAAGCGCGAAGACAAACCGACCAGCAGCAAGCCGTCGGCACCGTTCATCACTTCCACCCTGCAGCAGGCTGCGAGTAACCGCCTGGGCTTTGGTGTGAAGAAAACCATGATGATGGCCCAGCGTTTGTACGAAGCCGGCTACATCACGTATATGCGTACCGACTCCACCAACCTCTCGGTCGATGCCGTGGCGATGGCGCGTACTTATATTGAAGGTGAGTTCGGCAAGAAGTACCTGCCGGAAAACCCGAACATCTACAGCAGCAAGGAAGGCGCACAAGAGGCTCACGAAGCGATTCGTCCGTCCGACGCCAATACCGAGCCAAGCAAGCTATCGGGCATGGAACGTGATGCCGAGCGGCTTTACGAGCTGATCTGGCGCCAGTTCCTGGCCTGCCAGATGCTGCCGGCGCAATACCTGTCGACCACGGTCACCGTCGGTGCTGGCGACTTCGAACTGCGTGCCAAGGGCCGCATCCTGAAGTTCGACGGTTACACCCGCGTCATGCCGCAAATTGCCAAGCCTGGCGATGACGACGTGCTGCCGGACATGGCCCAGGGCGACGCGATGAAGCTGATCAAGCTTGATCCGACCCAGCACTTCACCAAGCCGCCGGCGCGTTACTCGGAAGCGAGCCTGGTTAAAGAAATGGAAAAACGCGGCATCGGTCGTCCTTCGACCTATGCGGCGATCATTTCGACCATCCAGGACCGCGGCTACGTGGCGCTGCACAACCGTCGTTTCTATTCGGAAAAGATGGGCGACATCGTCACCGAGCGTCTGGCCGAGAGCTTCTCCAATCTCATGGACTACGGCTTCACCGCCGGCATGGAAGAGAACCTCGATGACGTGGCTCAGGGCGAGCGCGACTGGAAAAACGTGCTCGACGAGTTCTACGGCGACTTCAAGAAGAAACTCGAAGTGGCTGAAGGCGCCGAAGGCGGCATGCGCGCCAACCAGCCGGTAATGACTGACATTCCGTGCGTGTTGTGCGGTCGTCCGATGCAGATCCGTACTGCTTCGACAGGCGTATTCCTCGGTTGCTCGGGCTACAGCCTGCCGCCGAAAGAGCGCTGCAAAGCCACCGTCAACCTGGTGCCGGGCGATGAAATCGCCGCGGACGACGAGGGTGAGTCCGAGTCGCTGGTCCTGCGTGGCAAGCATCGTTGCCCGATCTGCAGCACGGCCATGGACGCCTACCTGCTCGACGAGAAGCGCAAGCTGCACATCTGCGGTAACAACCCGGATTGTTCTGGCTACGAAATCGAAGAGGGCACCTATCGCATCAAGGGCTACGAAGGTCCGAGCCTGGAGTGCGACAAGTGCGGCAGCGAGATGCAGCTCAAGACCGGCCGTTTCGGCAAGTTCTTCGGTTGCACCAACGCCACCTGCAAGAACACCCGCAAGCTGCTGAAAAGCGGTGACGCGGCGCCGCCGAAGATGGATCCGGTGAAGATGCCTGAGCTCAAATGCGAAAAGGTCAACGACACCTATATCTTGCGCGACGGTGCTTCCGGCTTGTTCCTGGCGGCCAGCCAGTTTCCGAAAAACCGCGAGACTCGTGCTCCATTGGTCATGGAGATTGTGCCGCACAAGGATGAGATCGATCCGAAGTACCACTTCCTCTGCGAAGCACCGAAGAAAGACCCGGACGGTCTCCCGGCAGTGATCCGTTACAGCCGCAAGACCAAAGAGCAGTACGTGCAGACAGAAGTCGACGGTAAGCCGACTGGCTGGAAGGCGTACTACGATGGCGGCAAGTGGACGGTTGAAGACAAGCGTCCAGCAGCCAAGGCTTAATAGGCTGTACACAAAAGGCCGCATGACAACCCTCGGGTTTTCATGCGGCCTTTTGTTTTGGGCTTGCGGGAAGCTCAGGTGATCCACGACACTGTCTGACCTGCGTGAAGCAATTATTTCGTTGTGGAGGCTGCCGTCATGGCCCACGAACTCTATACCCGTACCAACCAGAAAATTTATTTCGCCGGCCTGTCGCTGGAAGCGCTCGCCAAAGCCGAAGAGGGGCGGGCGATGAACGCCTTGGCGCTGATTCAGGCTGGGCGCGAATCAGCGTTGTTTCACCTGTACGGTGCGCTGTTGGGGCTGTGCCATGAAATCGCCGGTTTCTATCGCCTGCCTCAGGCCAATGCGCCGCGGGCAGAGATGCTGCTGACTCGCGAAGTGCTGGAAACCATCGCTATTCCGGAAATGGCCGAGATGGTTGAATTGGCGCAAAACCCTGAAACCTGGCTGGCCAAGCTGCTGTCGGCATATGCCGCACTGTTTCAGCCGCCTCGCGCGCCGCACAAGCCCAAGGGTGATGTGACGCAGCCGCTCATTCTGGCCGTTAATCTGGATGAAGAAGAGGCGCCGGAAGAGCTGAGTCGGGAAGAGCTGGAGAGCTGGCGTCAGAACCTTAAAGGTCTGGCGATTCGGTTTCGCGAAGGGTTGAACGAGTGCTGAAAGATTGAGTGTTTAGGGAAGGGTCCGCTCAAGGAAGCGTGTTGTCAGAAATTTCTCTTCATGATGGCATCTGGTCAAGATCCCGAGCGAAGCTTGGCTGATGCCTATATAATCCCCGCCTTTCGTGGAGAACAGACCTTTATGCCAACGTCCTTTCTAGAAATTGTCGAGTTACCAGACGGCCGAATCGAGCTGCGCAGGGCTGAGGACGAGGGTTCTCTGGTTACTTTGGATTTCTCCGAGGATGCCAAGGTTTTCCTGCAAGGCCAGCATGTGGAAGTCGCCAAGGCGATGTTGAGCGTCGGTGTTCAGATGGCAGGACGCCTGGTTGAAGGCGAATTTGATAAGGAAGAGGGGTCACGGGTTCTTCATTGATCCCGCCCGTCGGATTCTTCGGATACCTCTACAGATCGGCTTCTCTATCCCTGGAGAAGCCCTGCGCTGTTCAGCGCGCACCGTGTTTGTCAGTTAACCCAGTCGAATATTCAGACTTTGCGCATCCCCGATACGGGCGGCGCTGATCAGCTGTTGCCGCGACGATGTGCTCAGCGGGTTAAGCCAGCTGACGACCGTATGGCTGCGGCCCAGTCGCAAGGCTTCGCAGGTCAACTGCTGAGCGCTCTGCGTGCCGCGCGGCTGCAGGAGCAGAATGCGTTCACGGTTCAGGCCGGCGTCCCGTAACCAGGCTTGTGTCAGGCTGGCGGGTGGGGCGATCAGTGTCAGCCAGCGTGCATCTTGATCCTGACTCAGTTCCCTGAGAATCGGTGCCAAAAGGTTCAGGCAGTTCCCGGCCGCGCCGCGCAGTGATAGCTCGCTGAAGACTTCGGGCTCGGCGCTCCAGGGCGATTCGACCACGTCTTTCAGGATCGGCGCCAATGGCTGCGCCATGAACGCCTCGAACAACGGCAGTTGGGCTTGCTGTGAGGTATGTGGGAACTGCATAAAGCCTCCTTTAGCGGCGAATCACGCCGACACTCAAGCCTTCGATAACCAGTTCCTGATCTTTCAGGTTGACTTCGATAGGGGCGAATTCAGGGTTTTCGGCAATCAACCAAACCTTGCTGCCGTCGCGCTTGAAGCGCTTGACGGTCACTTCGTCGCCGATCCGCGCCACCACGATCTGACCGTTACGGGCTTCACGGGTGGTGTGGACGGCCAGCAGGTCGCCGTCGAAAATGCCGACGTCCTTCATGCTCATGCCATGGACCCGCAGCAGATAGTCAGCGCGAGGATGGAAGAACGCAGGGTTGATGTTGCAGGATTCCTCGATGTGCTGCTGGGCGAGGATCGGCGCACCGGCAGCCACCCGGCCAATGATCGGCAAGCTGGACTCGTCGGCCTTGGCTTCGAAGCCAGGGATGCGGATGCCGCGGGAGGCGCCCGGGGTCATCTCGATCGCTCCCTTGCGGGCCAGCGCCTTGAGGTGTTCTTCCGCCGCATTGGGCGACTTGAACCCCAGTTCCTGAGCGATTTCCGCGCGGGTCGGCGGGTAGCCGTTGTCTTCGAGGCAACGTTTGATGAAGGCCAGAATCTCTGCTTGGCGTGGCGTCAGCTTTAGCATATTGATCGCTCTGTCTTTTTATACAGTGACTGGGATTATATACAGTGAACCGGTCTTGGCAATGCCCCTTTTTTTGCCGGGCGCTGGACGGTCATTTCGCTCGCTGATCGATGCGCTGCTGTTGTATGGTTAAATACCTGACCGACCATTCCCAAAACGAACCGCCAGACTTGACAAGGCCAAGGCTGAAACGTATGTTTCAAACAAGTGTTTGTCAGGCGGAGTAGCCATGGCCCAGTCGGAAACCGTTGAACGCATTCTCGATGCTGCCGAGCAGTTGTTCGCGGAAAAAGGTTTTGCTGAAACCTCATTGCGTCTGATCACCAGCAAGGCCGGTGTCAATCTTGCGGCGGTGAATTATCACTTCGGGTCGAAGAAGGCGCTGATTCAGGCGGTCTTCTCGCGTTTTCTCGGGCCATTCTGTCTCAGTCTCGATAAAGAGCTGGAGCGCCGCCAGGCCAAGCCCGAGAACAAGCCGACCCTTGAAGAGCTGCTGGAGATTCTTGTCGAGCAAGCCTTGGTGGTGCAACCACGCAGCGGCAATGACCTGTCCATTTTCATGCGTTTGCTGGGGCTGGCGTTCAGTCAGAGCCAAGGGCACTTGCGTCGTTATCTGGAAGATATGTACGGCAAGGTGTTCCGCCGCTACATGATGCTGGTCAACGAGGCCGCGCCGCGCATTCCCCCGATCGAACTGTTCTGGCGTGTGCACTTCATGCTGGGTGCCGCGGCGTTCAGCATGTCGGGGATCAAGGCCTTGCGTGCGATTGCCGAGACCGACTTCGGCGTCAACACCTCCATCGAACAAGTGATGCGTCTGATGGTGCCGTTCCTGGCCGCAGGCATGCGGGCCGAAACCGGCGTCACCGACGCTGCCATGGCCACCGCGCAGTTGCGTCCACGCAGCAAATCGGCTCCGGTCGCCGCCAAGGTTTAACCGCACACGGGTGGGCGCGGCAGCTGACATCCGCTAAGCTAGCCGCCCATGCCGACTCTCGTTCTGAACCCGCTCCTCATTGAAATCGCCGACCCGCCGGGCACAGCCCATGGCGGCGAATTCGTGCGAGCCGGGTTAATCGTAATCAAGGAATCTCTATGACTGCTGGCCTGCAAGGCTCGTTGATGGTGGACGTCGCCGGTATCTGGCTGACGGCTGAAGATCGCCAATTGTTGCGCCAACCCGAAGTGGGCGGCCTGATCATTTTTGCCCGCAACATCGAGCATCCGCGTCAAGTGCGCGAATTGAGCGCTTCGATTCGCGCCATTCGTCCCGATCTGCTGCTGGCGGTGGATCAAGAGGGCGGTCGGGTTCAGCGGCTGCGCCAAGGCTTCGTGCGATTGCCAGCCATGCGTGCCATCGCCGATAACCCGAATGCCGAGGAGCTGGCCGAGCAGTGTGGCTGGATCATGGCGACTGAAGTGCTCGCGGTCGGTCTCGACTTGAGCTTCGCCCCGGTGCTGGACCTGGATTACCAGCGCAGTGCGGTGGTCGGCACCCGTTCGTTCGAAGGTGATCCCGAGCGTGCCGCCTTGCTCGCCGGTGCATTTATCCGTGGCATGAATAGCGCGGGAATGGCCGCCACCGGCAAGCATTTCCCGGGTCACGGTTGGGCCGAGGCCGATTCCCACGTCGCGATTCCCAGCGACGAGCGCAGCCTCGACGAAATCCGCGCCAACGATCTTGTGCCGTTTGCACGATTGAGCAAGCAACTGGCCGCCGTCATGCCGGCCCACGTAATTTATCCACAAGTCGATTCCCAGCCTGCAGGTTTCTCCCGTCGCTGGTTGCAGGACATCCTGCGCGGCGAGCTGCAGTTCGATGGGGTGATCTTCAGTGATGACCTGTCGATGGCCGGTGCCCACGTGGTTGGCGATGCTGCCAGTCGCATCGAAGCGGCATTGACCGCCGGTTGCGACATGGGCCTGGTGTGCAACGATCGCGCAGCTGCGGAGCTGGCCTTGAGCGCCGCCCAGCGTTTGAAGGTCAAACCTTCGGCGCGTATTGCGCGGATGCGCGGGCAGGCATACGCCAGCACCGAATACCGTCAAGACCCGCGCTGGCTAGCGGCCATCGGCGCGCTCAAAGAAGCTCAATTGATTGATTAAGGACTTCTCGTCATGACGGTTTACGCGATTATCGGCGGCACCGGCCTGACACAACTCGAAGGCTTGAGCATTCGTCAGTCATTGGCGGTGGACACTCCTTACGGTACGCCTTCGGCCGAAGTGCAGAACGGTGAGTACGCTGGCAAGGAAGTGCTGTTTCTCGCGCGTCATGGGCACCCACACCGTTTTCCGCCGCATCAGGTGAACTACCGCGCCAACCTGTGGGCCTTGAAGCAGGCCGGTGCCGAAGCGATTCTCGCGGTCAACGCCGTGGGCGGGATTCATACTGCGATGGGCACCGGACATTTCTGCGTGCCGCATCAACTGATCGACTACACCAGCGGCCGCGAGCACACCTATTTCGCCGATGACCTGGAACAGGTCACGCACATCGACTTCAGCTATCCCTACAGCGAACCCCTGCGTGAGCAATTGATCGCGGCGTTGGCGGCTGAAGGCGTTGCCTACAGCAGCCATGGCGTGTACGCCTGCACCCAGGGCCCGCGTCTGGAAACAGTGGCTGAAATTGCGCGGCTGGAACGTGACGGTTGTGACATCGTCGGCATGACTGGCATGCCGGAAGCGGCATTGGCACGCGAGTTGGAACTGGATTACGCCTGTCTGGCACTGGTGGTGAACCCTGCGGCGGGCAAGTCGACAGCGGTGATCACCATGGCCGAGATCGAGCAGGCATTGCGTGACGGGATGGGCAAGGTGAGGTCGACGTTGGCGCGGGTGCTCAAGGGCTGATCGATCGTTAAACCGAACCGACCCCTTCGCGGGCAAGCCTCGCTCCTACAGACTTGAGTCGTTCGCCGACAATGCGAACGACTCAAGTCTGTAGGAGCGAGGCTTGCCCGCGAAAGCGATCTATAGATCGCCGCTACTTATCAATTTTTTCCGGCAACGGCGCAAACAGCGCCTCGATATCATCGCTCTGCAACTTCCAGTCCCCGGTCTTGCGCCCATCCAGCACGCCTGCGGCCAGATCGGATTTTTCCTTCTGCAGATGCTGAATCTTCTCTTCCACCGTGCCCCTGGCAATCATCTTGTAGACGAATACCGGCTTCTCCTGACCAATGCGATAGGCACGATCCGTCGCCTGGTTTTCTGTCGCCGGGTTCCACCAAGGGTCATAGTGAATCACCGTATCCGCTTCGGTCAGGTTCAGTCCTACGCCGCCAGCCTTCAGGCTGATCAGAAAGATCTGACGCTTGCCGCTCTGGAATTCCTTCACAGGCGTGCGTCGGTCGCGGGTTTGTCCGGTCAGGATCGCATACGCCACGCCGCGTTTTTTCAGCTCGTCCTCGATCAACGACAACATTGAGGTGAACTGCGAAAACAGCAGAATCCGCCGACCTTCTTCGAACAACTCCTCCAGCATTTCCATCAGGCTATCGAGCTTGCCGGAGGTGCTACCGCGCGCGGGTAGGGCAGCATCGTTGACCAGGCGTAAATCGCAGCACACCTGACGCAACTTCAGCAGTGCTTCAAGAATGATGATCTGGCTACGCGCCACGCCCTTGCGGGTGATTTCGTCGCGGACTTTCTTGTCCATGGCCAGGCGCATGGTTTCGTATACGTCGCGCTGGGCTTCGTTGAGTTCGACCCAATGGATGATCTCGGTTTTCGGCGGCAGTTCGGTGGCCACCTGCTCCTTGGTCCTGCGCAGCAGGAACGGTTTGATCCGACCGTTGAGGTGCTGGAGTCTTACTTCGCTGGCACGCTTTTCTATTGGTACGCGGTAATCGCGGTTGAAGCTTTTCACGTCACCGAGCCAGCCGGGCAGCAGGAAGTGGAACAGTGACCACAACTCGCCCAGATGGTTTTCCAGCGGTGTGCCGCTCAGGCACAGACGCTGGCGAGCATTCAGCTCACGGGCTGCATGGGCGGCCTTGCTGTTGGGATTCTTGATGTACTGCGCTTCATCCAGCACCAATACATGAAACGGTTGCGCGGCGAGGCGCTCGACATCCTTGGGCAGCAGTGCATAGGTGGTCAGAATCAGGTCGTAATCGGCCAGGTGCTCGAAATGCTTTTTGCGACTGGCACCGTACAGCGCCAGCACTTTGAGCTGCGGCGTGAAGTGCGCGGCTTCGTCGAGCCAGTTGGGGATCAGGCTGGTGGGCATGACCACCATGCACGGCCGATCGAGGCGCCCAGCGTTCTTCTCGCTGAGAATGTGCGCCAGGGTCTGTAGGGTTTTGCCCAGGCCCATGTCGTCCGCGAGAATCCCGCCGACTTCCAGTTGCCGCAACGACTGCATCCAGCTCAGGCCTTCCAGCTGATACGGGCGCAAGGTGGCATTCAAGCCTTCGGGTGCCACCGCGGTGTGGTCCTTGATGTCGCGCAGGCGTTGGGCAAAGGTGCGGATCTGCTCGCCACCTTCCCAGAGCAACGGCAGGCCTTCCAGCGGATTCAGTCGCGTGGCGTCGGCCTTGCTCAGGCGCAGCGTGGTTTCGCCGGGTTCTTGCAGATAAAACTCGCCGAGGGTGGCCAGCACCGGTTTCAAGCGGCCGAAGGGCAGGGCGACCTGCAACGGGCCTTGGTCGGTGCTGCGGCGCTGCGGGATGTTCACCAGAATCAGTTCGTCGTCGCGACGTCGGGCGAGCCGTTCCGGGTTGAGGATCTCGGTGTGGGAGCGCATCAGGTTCAACAGGATCGGCAACAGGCTCAGCCGTTCGCCGTTGACGATGATCCCCAATTCCAGGTCGAACCAGTCGCGCTCAGGTGCCTGCTCGACAGTGGCGTACCAGTCGTCCACGGCGGTCAGGTCGAAGCCGAAATCCTCGTCGATCTGCAACTCCCAGCCCTGGGTGCGCAGCTTCGGCAGCTCGTTGAGGGTGAAGGTCAGCCAGGCGCTGTCGTTGACCATCTCGTAGAGTTCGCCGGCACTTTCGGGCAAGGCCTTGCTTTGTCGGGTGGCGATCTTGAAACCGAGGATTCGCAGCTGTTCCCTGTAGGCCTGTTCGACTTCCGGGTGGCGTTTTATCCGCAACGTCTGCGTCTCCTGGCGGATCAGGGTGTCAGTGTTTTTCTGTCCGCTGACGTATTCATCCAGATAGCTGAAGGACAGCGCCGCGCGATGCTGGATGTACCGCTGCATCTTGCCGTTGCGCGGTTCGAAGGCGCTGAACTCGATGCTCGCCAGCCACAGGCGCGGCACCGGTTGCACGTTGTCCACCAGGATTTGCGGCGGCGCTTTCGGGCTACGGTTTTCCAGTACGGCCTGAAGTTTTTCCAGCAGTTCAGCGTCTTTGGCAGCCGCTGGGTAGGCGAGGGTTTCCTGTACTTGCAGCAACACCGCCGCGCAATGTTTGCAGTTGCTATGAACCGGGCAGGTGCACGTGGCGTCGATCATCAGCAAGGTGCCTTTGGCCGACTCGCGCAGGCGAATGGTCTGACGGTAAACGTTACCGCCAGAGCCTTCGCAACTGGCGGTGATGGTGGCGTCGCCGACTTCGACGATCCTGACGCGGTTCTCCAGCGCGTAGCGACGGCCACGCTCCAGGCTCTGTTCCTTGAATCGGCTGACCCAGGATGTTGCCAGGGGTTTGCTCAGGGTCGGGGGCATAGGGGGCGTTCTCAATTAGTTTTCCCGTCGCGTTGTCGCCTTAAAGCGGGCCAGGCAAGGCGCAGGCCGCTGGGAATGGTTGTTCCCTTTCCGAGGCCTGCAACGCAGCCTGGCCCGCTTTAGGGCACAACCCGAAGGGCCGGGCCTGCTGTTGTGCAGGGCTGCGTTGCTCGAAGCTTATTTGGAATGACCAAACCACGCTTCTCGCGCCTTGCCCTGCACAACAGCAGACCCGGCGCGGCGTGAAAACTAATTGAGAACGCCCCCTAGATCAGTCCGGAACGACTTCTGGAGCTTCCCGTGGTGCGGGCGCTGTCAGGGAGGTGATCTTGATCAGCAGGCCGAGGTGACCGTTGTCGAGGAAATTCAACTGGCCATTTTTGGTGTGGCTGTCCTGCTTCAGGCGTTCGCTGGCGGTGACCAGGCCGTTGGCGTCAATCTGATTGACCCAGAAGTCGGCGTCGACGTCGGTGAAGCGCCCCAGTTTCAGGCTCAGAGTGCCTTCGATCGGGAACTGGCCAAACTGTTCCTTGCCCTCGCTGATCGCCACTTTGCTGGCTTCTTCCCCCAGGTTCTGTTGCCAGGCCTTGTGCAGCAACACCGTGTATTCGTTGCTGGCGGTGAGTTTTTCCACTTCGGGATTAAGGCTTGGCGTGCGAAAGCTGTCGGGGCTGATGCGCTGGGCGCCGGCATCCCAGTCTTCCGGCGCGGCGCGGCTGACGATGGCGGGCACGGCGTTTTGCCGCACCAGAATCATTTCGACCTGATACAGATCATCAGCAAACGCCGTCGAGGCGAACGACGAAAACAACGACATCAACAAGGTCAGTGAGCGAAACAGGCGCATGCGGCGTCCTTAAGCAGTGGTCGGAATGAGGCGCTCGAACAGCGCCTCTACAGTATTAAAACGCTCTTGCGGGCTTTCCATCGGCACCTGGAATTTGAACATCGTGGCGCCTTCGAATTTGTAGCGTTTGGGCTGGCTCTGGATCAGTTTGATCAGTGTCAGCGGGTCGACCGGTGTCTGCGCCGCGAACTCGATACGACCGCCCTGCGGGCCACCGTCGACTTTTTTGATGCCCAGTTGTTCGGCCTGCAATTTCAACGCCGTGATCCGCACCAGGTTCTTGGTCGGCTCCGGCAGCAGACCGAAACGGTCGATCATCTCCACTTGCAGGTCCTTGAGGCCTTCCTCATCGGTGGCCGAGGCAATGCGTTTGTAGAGAATCAGTCGAGCATGCACGTCCGGCAGATAGTCCTCGGGAATCAACGCCGGTACGCGCAGATTGACTTCGGGGCCGCCACCCAGTGGCTGATCGAGGTTCGGCTGTTCGCCCTTGCGGATCGACTTCACCGCGCGCTCGAGCATTTCCATGTACAGCGTGAAACCGACGGCCTGGATCTGCCCGCTCTGCCCGTCGCCCAGCAGTTCGCCGGCACCACGGATTTCCAGGTCGTTGGTGGCGAGTACGAAGCCCGCGCCGAGGTCCTGGGTATTGGCGATCGCTTCGAGGCGCTTTTCCGCGTCGGGAGTGATTTGCTGGCGCGGCGGTGTCAGCAGGTAAGCATACGCCTGGTGGTGGCTGCGACCGACCCGGCCGCGCAATTGGTGCAGCTGAGCCAGACCGAACTTGTCGGCACGCTCGATGATGATGGTGTTGGCGCTCGGCACGTCGATGCCGGTCTCGATGATGGTCGAGGCGATCAGCACGTTGAAGCGCTTGTGGTAGAAGTCGCTCATCACTTGTTCGAGATCGCGTTCACGCATCTGCCCGTGGCCGATGCCAATCCGCGCTTCCGGCACCAGTTCGGCGAGGTCGGCGGCGCATTTCTCGATGGTCTTCACGTCGTTGTGCAGGTAGTAGACCTGACCGCCACGGAGTAACTCACGCAGCAGGGCTTCTTTGACCGTGCTCTTGTTCTGCTCCATGACGAACGTGCGCACCGACAGGCGACGGGCCGGTGGCGTGGCGATGATCGACAGATCACGCATGCCCGACACCGCCATGTTCAGCGTGCGCGGAATTGGCGTAGCGGTCAGCGTCAGGATGTCGACTTCACTGCGCAGCGCTTTGAGCTGTTCTTTCTGACGGACACCGAAACGGTGCTCTTCATCGATGATCACCAGCCCGAGGTTTTTGATCTTCACGTCGTCTTGCAGCAGCTTGTGTGTGCCGATGACGATGTCGATCTTGCCTTCGGCCAGGTCCGCGACCGCAGCGTTCACTTCTTTGGTCGACTTGAAGCGGCTCATCACTTCCACGCTCACCGGCCAGTCGGCGAAGCGGTCGCGGAAGCTGTTGTAGTGTTGCTGGGCGAGCAGGGTGGTCGGCACCAGAATCGCCACCTGACGACCGCCATGCACCGCAATGAACGCCGCACGCATCGCCACTTCGGTCTTGCCGAAACCGACGTCGCCGCAGACCAGTCGATCCATCGGTTTCGGTGCGAGCATGTCGGCGCGCACCGCTTCGATGGTGGTTTGCTGGTCCGGGGTTTCTTCGAACGGGAAACCGGCGCTGAAGGTCGCGTAATCGGCTTTCGGGTCGGCGAAGGCATAGCCCTCGCGAGCGGCGCGGCGGGCATAGATGTCGAGCAACTCGGCGGCCACGTCGCGCACCTGTTCGGCGGCTTTGCGTTTGGCTTTCTGCCAGGTCTCGGAACCGAGGCGGTGCAGCGGCGCCAGGGCATCGTCGCTGCCGGTGTAGCGGGCGATCAAATGCAGGTTGGCTACCGGAACGTACAGCTTGGCGTTCTCGGCATATTCAAGGGTCAGGAATTCGGCGGCTTGATTGTCGATTTCCAGGATGGTCAGCCCCAGATAGCGGCCGACACCATGATCGATGTGCACCACCGGCGCGTTTTCGCGCAGCTCGGTGAGGTTCTTGATCACCGCATCGTTATTGGCGTCGGCGCGTTTCTCGCGGCGACGGCGCTGCATCACGCGCTGCCCGAACAACGGGCTTTCAGCGACCAGGGCCAAGGCTGGATCGTCCAGCAACAGACCTTCGTCGAGCGGTGCGATGGTGATCGCCAAGCGCTCCTTGCTCGCAACAAAGTCTGGCCAACTGTCGACGGTTTTCGGCCGCAGCTTCAGGCGTTCCAGCAATTCCAGCAGCACTTCACGACGGCCCGCGGACTCGGCGGTAAACAGCACGCGGCCAGGGAATTCGTCGAGGAAGCCGGCCAGCGCCGCCAACGGCTGAGTGGCCTTGGCTTCGATGGCCAGGTTCGGCAGCGACTGAGCCGGGAAGCGCTCGCGACCGACACCGGTTTCCACGTCCTGTTGACTGGCAACCACGCGGGGCCAGCTCTTGAGGCGGGCAAAGCAGTCTTCCACGGGCAAGAACAGCTCGGCCGGTGGTAATAAAGGACGGGATGGGTCGACGCGGCGCTCTTCGTAACGATTGCGCACGTCGTTCCAGAAATTTTCCGCCGCCTGTTCGATGCCCGGCAAAGAGAACACTTGCGTGTCCTGGGGCAGGTAATCGAACAGGGTGGAGGTTTCATCGAAGAACAGTGGCAAGTAGTACTCGATACCGGCCGGTGTAATCCCGCTGCTCAAATCCTGAAAGATCGGGCAGCGACGGAAATCGACATCGAAACGCTCACGAAAGCGCGCCTTGAAGCGGGTGACCGCGTCCTTTTGCAGCGGGAATTCCCGTGCCGGCAGCAGGCGAACAGTGTCCACCTTGTCGATGGAGCGCTGGTTTTCCGGATCGAAGGTACGCAGGGTTTCGATTTCGTCGTCGAACAGATCGATGCGGAAGGGCAGTTTGCTGCCCATCGGGAACAGATCGATCAGCGAGCCGCGCACGGTGAATTCGCCGTGCTCATAGACTGTATCGACGTAACGATAGCCGCTGGCCTCAAGCCGGGTGCGCATTTGCTCGACGTCGAGCTTCTGGCCGACATCCAGCACCAGGCTGCTGCCGAGCAGGAATTTGGTCGGCGCCAGGCGGTGCAGGGCCGTGGTGATCGGCACGACCAACACACCATGACTCAGTTCTGGCAACCGATACAGGCTGGAGATGCGCTGAGAGATGATGTCCTGATGTGGCGAGAACAGGTCGTAGGGCAGGGTTTCCCAGTCAGGGAAATGCAGAACAGGCAAATCCGGGGCGAAGAAACTCAGCTCCTGTTCCAGCCGTTCGGCACTCTGGCTGTCGGCGGTCAGTAGCAGGGTAAAGCGCTTGGCAGCGCTGGCGGCCTCGGCGATGGCCAGGCTCAGGGCGGCACCGGGCAGGTTGCCCCAGTGCTGTTTACCTGCCGCGGCAGGGAGAAGCGGTAGACGCAGAACGGGCACGGAAGGTTGAGCTCCAAGCGTTGCGACAAAGTCGACAATTGTAACGGCCTCTGGTGCCGGCTGTCAGTTGCAGACTGTGTCTATATGCACAGGTTGGGTGAAATGTAGTGGTAATGACAAAAACTGGCGGTTTGATACTGAAAATGTAGTGCCCAAACCGCCCAGTGTTACGGAGGGTTACGGACACGGTAGCGTTATCGTCGAAAAATTGACTGTGCTGAAAGCCCCGGTTTTACTGGGCTGGCGCGGGGCGTAATTTTTTTGAACGGGATTTTGTTACCGCTTGTGCGACAGGCGCGCATTGCTACGGGAGGCACTCGGCGGCATAATGTAGCCCCTTTTTTCTGCCCCTACATGTGGAAGGTTCCCGTGACTCAGAAGCCCGACCAGTGTCTTGGTGAATGGATCGACCGTGAAGCACTCGCAGAAGCGATGATTCCGCTTATCGGTCAGCTCTACCGCAATAACAACGTGGTGAGCTCGATCTATGGCCGCAGTCTGATCAACCAGTCTGTCATCGCGATTCTCAAAGCTCACCGCTTTGCTCGCCATCGCCAGTCCGATGACAGCGAATTGTCCGTCCACGAAACATTCCCTCTGCTCAAAGCGATGAGCGAGCTCAAGCTCGGCGCTGCTTCGGTAGACCTGGGCAAACTGGCCATCAAGTTCAAGGCCGAAGGCAATGGCCGTAGCGCCGAAGAGTTCGTCCGTGACGAACTGGCCGATGTGGTCGGCAAGCAGAATGGTTCCGGTCGTACCGGCACCGACGTTGTCCTGTACGGTTTCGGTCGTATCGGCCGTCTGCTGGCGCGCATCCTGATCGAGAAAACCGGTGGTGGCGACGGCCTGCGTCTGCGCGCCATCGTTGTCCGCAAGGGCGCCGAAAACGATCTGGTCAAACGCGCCAGCCTGCTGCGCCGCGACTCGGTGCACGGTTCGTTCAATGGCACCATCACCATTGATGAAGCCAACAACACCATCACCGCCAACGGCAACCTGATCCAGGTTATCTACGCGAAGAACCCGACTGAAGTGGACTACACCCAGTACGGCATCAAAAACGCGTTGCTGGTGGATAACACCGGTGTATGGCGTGACGCCGACGGCCTGGGCCAGCACCTGGCCTGCCCGGGTATCGACCGCGTTGTCCTGACTGCGCCAGGCAAAGGCAAGCTGAAGAACATCGTTCACGGCATCAACCACGGCGAAATCACCGCTGACGACAAGATCGTTTCCGCCGCTTCCTGCACCACCAACGCCATCGTGCCGGTGCTGAAAGCAGTCAACGACAAGTTCGGCATCATCAACGGTCACGTCGAAACCGTTCACTCGTACACCAACGACCAGAACCTGATCGACAACTTCCACAAGGGTGATCGTCGTGGTCGTAGCGCCGCGTTGAACATGGTCATCACCGAGACTGGTGCTGCCACTGCTGCCGCCAAGGCGCTGCCTGAGCTGGCCGGCAAGCTGACCGGTAACGCGATCCGTGTTCCGACGCCGAACGTGTCGATGGCCATTCTCAACCTGAACCTTGAGAAAGCCGCCACCCGTGAAGAGATGAACGAGTACCTGCGCTACATGGCGCTGCACTCCGATCTGCACAAGCAAATCGACTACGTCAATTCGCAGGAAGTGGTTTCCACCGACTTCGTTGGCTCGCGCCACGCAGGCGTTGTGGACGCTGAAGCGACCATCGTTCAGGACAACCGCGTTGTTCTGTACGTTTGGTACGACAACGAGTTCGGTTACAGCTGCCAGGTGGTTCGCGTGATGGAAGACATGGCCGGTGTAAACCCGCCAGCATTCCCGCGCTAAGCCTTAGCCGCACATGAAAACGCCCCGACTTGGTCGGGGCGTTTTTGTTTGTGGGTGATCGTTCCCACGCAGAGCGTGGGAACGATCCTCTTCTCTGTAGGAGCGAGGCTTGCCCGCGAAGGCTATCGATCAGGCGTCACCCACTACTGCTGCCTGCGCAGTCCGCAGTTCATGACGATTGCCGCGGAACAACACCAGCGTCGCAATCAACCCCAGCACCGCCGCGCCACTGAGCCAGATCCCCGGTGCCGCCTTGTTGTCCAGCACATGGATCAGATACGTGCAGGCCGCCGGTGTGAAACCACCAAAGGTCGCGGTCGCCAGGCTGTAGGCAAGGGAGAAGCCGGTCGTGCGAACCTCCACCGGCATGATCTCGGTCAGGGCCACCACCATGGCACCGTTGTACGAGCCATACAGGAACGACAGCCACAACTCGACGATCAGCAGATGGCTGAAGCTCGGGTTTGTAACCAGCCATGACAGCGCTGGATAAGCTGTGAGGATCGCCAGAATCGTCGCCGCCAACAGTAGGGGTTTGCGCCCGATCCTGTCAGACACAGAACCCATCACCGGCAGCCAGAAGAAATTCGACAGACCAATGCACACGGTCACCAGCAACGTATCCAGATCCGACAGATGCAGTTCGGCTTTGCCGAAGGTCGGGGTGTAGGCGGTGATCAGGTAGAACGACACAGTGGTCATCACCACCAGCGCCATGCCGGCGAGGACGATGCCGAAGTTCTGACCAATCGAGCGGACAATGTCTTGCAGGGTAGGGCGGTGCTTGCGCGCCTGGAACTCCGGGGTTTCTTCCAGCGAACGGCGGATCACGAAGATCGCCGGCACGATCATGCAACCGATCAGGAACGGCACGCGCCAGCCCCATTCACCCATTTCTTGCGGGCTGAGCCAATGGTTCAAACCCACGCCGAGCAGGCCGGCGAAAACCACCGCGGCTTGCTGACTGGCGGACTGCCAACTGACGAAGAAGCCTTTGCGGCCTGGTGTGGATATCTCGGCGAGGTACACCGACACACCGCCCAGTTCCACGCCCGCCGAGAAGCCTTGCAACAGGCGACCGAGCAATACGATCAGCGGCGCCGCGACGCCCAGCGTCGCGTAACCCGGCACGCAGGCAATCAATAGTGTGCCGGCGGCCATCATTGCCAATGTGATGATCAGGCCCTTGCGGCGGCCGTGACGGTCGATGTAAGCCCCGAGGAAAATCGCCCCCAACGGACGCATCAGGAAGCCGGCCCCGAAAGTGGCCAAAGACAGCATCAGGGAAGCGAAAGCGCTGTCGGCAGGGAAGAAGGTTTTAGCAATGGCCGTGGCGTAGAAGCCGTAGACCATGAAGTCGAACATCTCCAGGAAGTTTCCGCTGACGACGCGAAAAATTGCTTTGCCGTTGCTCGTATTGGAAGACATTTGTAAGTACTCACGCTGGTAAATCTTGTTTGAAAACGCTGCGCCTGTGGGAGCCTGCTCGCGATAGCGGTGACCGGATTTACGATTGCTTCGCAATCGGACGGGGGCAAGCCCCCTCGCCACACAGGCTCGCTCACACAGGTTTTGCGTCTGACTGACGGGTGCTGGCAGACCTCGCTCCCATACGCTCTGAGGCCCATAATGGCGGGCGCGGTTTTGAGGGGAGATGAAGATTTGTTAACTGGACGGTGGGGTGGACTTGTGGTGCTGGCCGGCGTTTTGGCCGGTTGCGGCAACGGTGACAGACTGGAGCGCTTCGACGGCCCGACCATGGGCAGTCGTTATTCCATTCAATACGTAAGACATTCCTCCACGCCCGGGCCGAAAGCAGTGCAGGCTGAAGTAGAAAATATCCTCGCCGAAGTGGATCGACAATTCTCGACCTATCGCAGCGACTCGGACACCGTACGCTTTAACGCACTGCCGGCCGGTCGCTGTCAGGTCATGCCTGGCCCGGTACTCGAATTGATCCGTGTGGGCGAGCAGTTGTCATCCCAAAGCGACGGCTCCTTCGACTTGACGGTGGAGCCGCTGCTCAACCTATGGGGGTTCGGCCCGCAGGCACGGGAGGAAAAAGTCCCGACCGCCGAAGCGCTGGCCGAAGTGAGGCAACGCGTCGGTCATACCCATCTGCGAATCGACGGTGATCAGCTGTGCAAAGACGTTGCAGTCGAGCTCGACTTCAACAGCATCGCTGCCGGTTACGCGGTCGATACGATTGCCGCGAAACTCGAAGGAATGGGTATCCACAGTTACCTGGCTGAAGTCACTGGCGAACTCAAGGCCGCCGGCAAAAAACTCGATGGCTCGACTTGGCGCATTGCGCTGGAAGAACCCCGAGACGATCAGCAAGTCGCGCAAAGAGTCATCGCCATCGACGGCTACGGCGTGTCCACGTCCGGCGATTACCGCAATTATTTTCAGCAAAACGGCCGGCGCTATTCCCACACCTTCGATGCCCGCACCGGTGCGCCGGTCCTACACACTCTGGCGTCAGTCACGGTGATTCATCCTTCAGCGTTGATGGCTGATGGCCTATCGACGCTGTTGCTGATTCTCGGTCCTGAACGGGGTTGGGACTATGCCCAAACTCATGACATAGGTGCATTCTTTGTGATTCGTGCCGATACAGGTTTTGTCACCCGCACCAATCAGGCTTTTAAGCGCCTGGTGGGTGAGAAAACCAAGTGATTGCGGCATCAAAAGCATTTTTGATGGCGTTGTAGTGCAGGCAAAACTAGCCTACGACGCGACCAAGGGTTAATGTGCCCGGCGTTGACGCTTCTATAGACTGTGTCCGGGTTCTGCACTGGCCCCAAATTGTTCCTTCACGCCGCAGATCGGCGTGATTTAGCCGCAGGTGCCGAGGGCGCCGCGGCCTGTTCTGAGGAGTATGCATGGCTGTCTACAACTACGACGTGGTGGTGTTGGGTTCCGGCCCGGCGGGAGAAGGCGCGGCAATGAATGCCGCCAAGGCAGGGCGCAAGGTGGCGATGGTCGATAGTCGTCGCCAGGTCGGCGGCAACTGCACCCACCTGGGCACCATCCCGTCCAAGGCTTTGCGTCACTCGGTCCGGCAGATCATGCAGTTCAACACCAACCCGATGTTCCGGGCCATTGGTGAGCCGCGCTGGTTCTCGTTCCCGGACGTTTTGAAAAGCGCCGAAAAAGTCATCTCCAAACAAGTCGCCTCGCGCACCGGCTACTACGCCCGTAACCGTGTCGACGTGTTCTTCGGCACCGGCAGCTTCGCTGACGAGCAAACCATCGAAGTGGTCTGCGCCAACGGCGTGGTTGAAAAACTGGTGGCCAAGCACATCATCATCGCCACCGGTTCGCGCCCTTATCGCCCGGCGGACATCGATTTCCATCACCCGCGTATCTACGATAGCGACACCATCCTCAGCCTCGGCCACACCCCGCGCAAGCTCATCGTTTACGGCGCTGGCGTGATTGGTTGCGAATACGCCTCGATCTTCAGTGGTCTGGGTGTGCTGGTCGAGCTGGTGGACAACCGCGGTCAGTTGCTGAGCTTCCTCGACTCGGAAATTTCCCAGGCCCTGAGCTATCACTTCAGCAACAACAACATCACGGTTCGCCACAACGAAGACTACGACCGCGTCGAAGGCGTGGACAACGGCGTGATCCTGCACCTCAAGTCCGGCAAGAAGATCAAGGCCGATGCCTTGCTCTGGTGCAACGGTCGTACCGGCAACACCGATCAGCTGGGTCTGGAAAATATCGGCGTGAAGGTCAACAGCCGTGGCCAGATCGAAGTCGACGAAGCCTACCGCACCTGCGTACCGAACATTTACGGTGCCGGTGACGTGATCGGCTGGCCGAGCCTGGCCAGTGCCGCGCACGACCAGGGTCGTTCGGCCGCTGGCAGCATCGTCGATAACAACAGCTGGCGCTTCGTCAATGACGTGCCGACCGGTATCTATACCATTCCGGAGATCAGCTCGATCGGCAAGAATGAGCAGGAATTGACGCAGGCCAAGGTGCCGTACGAAGTCGGCAAGGCATTCTTCAAGAGCATGGCGCGTGCGCAGATCGCCGGCGAGCCGCAAGGCATGCTGAAGATCCTGTTCCACCGTGAAACCCTGGAAGTGCTGGGCGTTCACTGCTTCGGTTATCAGGCATCGGAGATCGTTCACATCGGTCAGGCGATCATGAGCCAGCCGGGCGAACTGAACACCCTGAAGTACTTCGTCAACACGACGTTCAACTACCCGACCATGGCCGAAGCCTATCGGGTAGCGGCGTACGACGGCCTCAACCGGCTTTTTTGAGCGGCTCCGGCCGGTGGCCTGAGCCGGCCGGGGAGACCGATTTCAGCAATTCTCGAGCGTGGCAGTGGCCAAACCGGGAAAGTCTGTAATCAGGCTGTCAACGCCGAAGTCGGCGAGTCTGCGCATCAGCGCGGGCTCGTTGACTGTCCACACCGACACATGCAGCCCCTGACGCTGCGCCTTCTGCAGGCGTTCCGGCGTGCATAGGGTCCAGTTCAGCGCCAGAATCTCACAGCCATAGTTTTGCGCGACCTTCAACGGGTCGAGCCAGGCGTATTCGGCCACCAATCCGCGAGACACGTCCGGCACCAGGTCCAGCGCGGCTTTCAACACTTCGCGTGAACTCGACGTAATCGTGATCTTGTCCCGCATGCCGAAACGCTGCGCCATTTCGCGGATCGCCAGCACGGTGGTCGCGGCACGGGTCCGTGAAGCGCTTTTGACCTCTAGCTGCCAGTGATCGAAATCGCATTTCTCGAACAATTCTTCCAGCGTTGGAATCGGGCAGGGTTTGATCCAGCCCGGGCCACCCTTGCGCGCGTCGTAGGTCACCAGCTCCGCGGCGGTATGTTCGACTACTTTGCCGCGGCGCTCGGTGGTGCGTTTGAGGGTCGGGTCGTGGATCACCATCAACTCGCCGTCCCTGGACAGGTGCAGGTCCAGTTCACAGCGTCGTACGCCATGCTTGAGGCATTCCTGAAAGCTGGTCAGGGTGTTTTCCGGTGCTTCGCCCTTGGCGCCGCGATGGCCGTAGATAAGGGTCACGGTTCTTCCTTAAGTTAAATGCCTGATTCGTTTTGTTCGCGGGCCAGGCGTCGTTCATGTGCCTGTCGCTGCAAGATGTAACGGGCCAGCAATTGCCGCTGGGCATCGGACGGGTATTCGAACTCGGTGCCAATGTCGTAGCCGTCGCCCTTGCGGTCGCAATGGGTGACGCGGGCACGCAGCAGCAGGCCAAGGGCTTGCGGCATGAGTACCAGCTTGACCGACAGGTGCGCGCCAGTGGCGATGGGCGTCGGATGCTGAAAGTCGATGCCTCCTTCGGAGAGGATCACCGGCTGCGGTTCGCCGATCTGTCCGAGCACGGTCAGGGCGACCACCTGGCTCAGCAGATCGATGCGTTTGTTCTGGGATTTCAGGAACGCGGCGATGGTCCGGTCGCGTTCGCTGATCTGTCGCAGCAGGTGTTGCGACTCGAATTCGCTCAGGTGCAGTTCGCTGAGCAGGTTGAATAGTGGGGAAGCATCCTGCAACACTTCCTGGCCTGCGGCTTCGGGAGCAGACAGGGGCCGAATTTCCAGTGCGATCGTGTCCTCGATACGGTAGTATTCGCGGCGATCTTCTTCATCTAATGTCGACATGGCGAACCCATGGTAGCGGCGGTGGTCTGAGTGTAAAGCTGGTTATCGACCCCCGCCACAAGGACGTTCCTTTTCCCTCCGAACAAGCCCCGACATGTTCAGACCTCTCTTCGTATTTATTGGCACGCGTTATACCCGTGCAAAGCGTCGCAATCATTTTGTGTCGTTCATTTCCCTGACCTCGATGATCGGACTCGCCCTTGGCGTGGTCGTGATGATCGTCGTACTGTCGGTCATGAACGGCTTCGATCATGAGATGCGCACCCGCGTGCTGGGCATGGTGCCTCACGCGACCATCGAGTCCGGTGAGCCGATCAGCGACTGGCAAAGCCTGGCGGCCAAGGTCAAGCAGAACCCGCAGGTGGCGGCGGTTGCGCCCTTCGTCCAGATGCAGGGCCTGCTGACCAACAACGGCAAGGTCTCCAAGGTGCTGCTCAATGCCATCGATCCCGTGCAGGAACGGCAGGTGTCGATCATTGATAACTTCATGCAGCAGGGCAAACTCGATGACCTGGCGCCGGGCAGTTTCGGCATCGTCATCGGCGACAAGGCCGCGGCCAAGCTCGGCGTGGCGGTCGGCGACAAGCTGACGTTTGTCGCGCCGGAAGTCACCGTGACCCCGGCCGGGATGTTCCCGCGCATGAAACGCTTTACCGTGGTCGGCATCTTTCATGTCGGCGCCGGTGAGATCGACGGCTATCTGGGCATCACCAATTTGCAGGATCTGGCGAAGCTGCACCGCTGGAAGCCGGATCAGGTCCAGGGCTTGCGCTTGAAGTTCGACGATCTGTTCCAGGCACCACGCATGGCGTGGACCATCGCTCAGCAACTCGGCGAAGACACGTATTACGCCCGCGACTGGACCCGCACCCACGGCAACCTGTATCAAGCGATCCGCATGGAAAAAGCCATGATCGGCCTGCTGTTGCTGCTGATCGTCGCCGTTGCGGCGTTCAACATCATTTCCACGCTGGTGATGGTGGTGAATGACAAGAAGGGCGACATCGCGATTTTGCGCACCCTTGGCTCCACGCCGGGGCAGATCATGGCGATCTTCATGGTCCAGGGCACGGTCATTGGTGTTGTCGGTACGCTGATCGGCGCTGTGGTCGGGATCTTCGCCGCGCTGAACGTCAGCGCCGCGATCTCGGCCCTTGAAGGGCTGATTGGTCATAAATTCCTGAACGCTGACGTGTATTTCATCGATTACCTGCCGTCGCAAGTGCAGAGCCAGGACGTGTTGATGGTCTGCGCCGCCGCGTTGGTTCTGAGTTTCCTCGCCACCCTGTATCCAGCCTGGCGTGCCGCGCGCACCCAGCCTGCGGAGGCGCTACGTTATGAGTGAGTCGGGCATGAGTGATAAAGCAATCTTGAGCTGCCGCAACCTGGGCAAATCCTACGTGGAAGGCCCGGAATCGGTAGAGGTTCTGGCCGGTCTGCAACTGGAGCTGCACCCAGGTGAGCGCGTGGCGATCGTCGGTACGTCGGGTTCGGGCAAAAGTACCTTGCTCAACCTGCTGGGCGGCCTTGATACGCCGACCAAGGGCAGCGTCTGGCTGGCCGGTGAAGAGCTCTCGGCATTGAACGAAAAGGCCCGTGGCCTGCTGCGCAATCGGTCGCTGGGTTTCGTTTACCAGTTCCACCACTTGCTGCCTGAGTTCACCGCGCTGGAAAACGTCTGCATGCCGCTGCTGATCGGTAAAACCGCGATCCCGGAAGCGCGTCAGCGTGCGACGGCGTTGCTGGAGCGGGTAGGGCTGGGCCATCGTCTGGAGCACAAGCCGGCGGAATTGTCCGGTGGCGAACGCCAGCGTGTGGCCATTGCCCGTGCCTTGGTGAACAAGCCAGGCCTGGTGATGCTCGACGAGCCGACCGGCAACCTCGACTCCCACACCGCCCAGGGCATTCAGGATTTGATGCTGGAACTCAGCACCTCGATGCGCACCGCGTTCCTGGTGGTGACCCACGACATGAACCTGGCTCGCCAGATGGATCGCGTCCTGCATTTGCAGGAAGGTTACCTGACACCCATCTGATTGACCGAAACCCGGCGTACTGAACAGTGCGTCGGGTCTTTTATTTTTATACGGTGCCCAGCGAATGTTCAGACCGTTATCGATCTTTATCGGCGCGCGCTATACCCGCGCCAAGCGCCGCAATCGCTTTGTTTCCTTCATCTCGATGACCTCGATGATCGGCCTCGCCCTGGGCGTGCTGGCGATGATCGTGGTGCTGTCGGTGATGAATGGGTTCCAGCGCGAAATGAGCTCGCGCATCCTCGGCATGGTGCCCCACGCGACCATCGTCGGCGTGAACCCTATCGACGACTGGCAGCCGGTGGCCGCCGCGGCGATGAAAAATCCTGAAGTGACGGCGGCGGTGCCGTTCACCGAGATGGAAGGCATGCTGTCCTATAAGGGTGCGATGCAGCCGATCCAGGTCAGCGGTGTCGACCCGGCGCTGGAAGGCAAGGTGTCGATCGTTGCCAAGCACATTGTTCAGGGGCGTCTCGACGCCTTGAAGCCGGGCGAGTTTGGCGTGGTGATCGGTGAGATCACCGCAAGACGCTTTCGCTTGAACGTCGGCGACAAGATCACCCTGATCGTGCCGGAAATCAGCACCGCACCGGGCGGGATTACCCCGCGCATGCAGCGGCTGAACGTGGTCGGCGTGTTCAAGGTTGGCGCTGAGCTGGACGGCTCCATGGCGCTGATCCACGTCGCCGACGCCGCGCAGATGCAGCACTGGCAGCCCAATCAAGTGCAGAGCGTGCGCCTGGCGGTGAAGGATCTGTACGCCGCGCCGCAAGTGTCGAGCGACATTGCGACAGGCCTCGGCGCTGCCTACAAGGCTGACGACTGGACCCACACCCAGGGCAGTCTGTTCAGCGCGATGAAGATGGAAAAAACCATGATCGGCTTGCTGCTGCTGATGATCGTCGCGGTGGCGGCGTTCAACATCATCGCCACCCTGATCATGGTGGTGAACGACAAGGGCGCGGACATCGCGATCCTGCGTACCATCGGCGCGACGCCTCGGCAGATCATGGCGATCTTCATGGTGCAGGGCACGGTGATCGGGGTTGTCGGTACCTTGATTGGCGGCGTGCTGGGCGTGATTGCAGCGTTGAACGTCAGTGAACTGGTGGGCTGGATGGAGCGGGTCAGCGGGCAGCACATCTTCAGTTCCGATGTGTACTTTGTCAGTAACTTGCCGTCGGAACTGCAGGGCGCGGATGTGTTGTTGATCTGTTCCGCCGGTTTCATCATGAGCTTTTTGGCGACGGTGTATCCGGCGTGGCGGGCGGCGAAAGTCGAGCCTGCTACCGCATTGCGGTATTCGTAACCTTTTACACCGCCATCGCGAGCAGGCTCGCTCCCACATTTTCCGAGTCGACTCAGGTCCAATGTAGGAGCGAGGCTTGCCCGCGAAGGGGCCGGCCCTGCTGCCCTCAATCCCCCTTCGGCAACTCAATCACAAACCGCGTCCATCCGTTATCCGATTCGCAACGAATCTGCCCGCCATGGGCGCGGATGATCGACTGGGTAATCGCCAACCCCAACCCCGCATGCTCACTGCTGCCTTCACGACGCGCCGGGTCTGCCCGGTAGAAGCGGTCAAACAAGCGCGGCAACAAGTCTTCAGAAATACCTTCACCGCTGTTTTCAACGGTCAGGCTCAAGCCCGTCGGCTGCTCGATAATCTTCACCCGCACCTCGCCATTGGCCGGGGTAAACCGCAATGCATTGTCCAGCAAATTGGACAGCGCCCGGCGCAGCATGCTGCGGTCGCCCTGTATGCGCGCGCTGCCGTCACGACTCAATTTCACCCGGGCGTCCTCGGCCAGCGGCGCAAAAAACTCCAGCAGCACATCGGCTTCTTCCGCCAGTTCCAGCGGTTCGCGCTTGGGCATCAGCAAGCCATGGTCAGCCTTGGCCAGGTACAACATGTCGTTGACCAGTTGCGCCATCCATTGCAGTTCTTCGAGGTTGCTGTGCAGCGCTTCGCGGTAATCCTCAAGGGGGCGAGGGCGGGTGAGGGTGACCTGGGTGTGGGTCAGCAGGTTCGACAGCGGCGTGCGCAGTTCATGAGCGATGTCGGCGGAAAACGCCGAGAGACGCTGAAAAGAGTCGTCAAGGCGTCCGAGCATGGCGTTGAAACTGTGGGCCATTTCCGCGAGTTCTGGTGGCATGTCTGCTTCCGGCAGGCGCGCGTTGAGCGATTGCGCCGAAACACCGCTGGCGACCGCACTCATGCGCCGCAGCGGGCGCAAGCCACTGCGCGCCGCCCAGGCACCGAGCAGGGCGGTGGCCAGCGCCGACAAACCGACCGTCAGCCAGATCAGGTGTTGCATGCGCTGCAGAAAGTGTTGGTGATGGGTGATGTCCAGCAGCAGGGTCAATTGCGGCGAATCGGGTTTATCGAGGAACAGCGGTGCATTCAGGACGCGGTAGTCGGTGCCGTCATCGCTCACCGTCGATAGGCCCAACTGGCGCGGCAAGTCTTTGGGCAAACCGGCCGAGCTGTCGTACAAACGTTGGCCGTCGCTGCCGATGATGCGCAGCGAAAGATCGGCTTGTCGGCTCAATTCATCGGCCAGTTTGGTCTCGCTTTCGCTGGACTGAATGTCATCCAGTGCCCGGCGCAAGCCAATCAGTTTGCCGTCGAGCAACTGCTGGTCCAACTCGACAAAATGCGCCTCGCTGGCGCGGCTGAACAACACCCCGGCGAACAACGACACCACCGCGGTGCAGGCCGCAAACAGCAGCGCCAGGCGATTGCTTAGTGAAAGTCGGCGCATCAGGCAGGGCGCTCTTCAAGGACATAACCCATGCCGCGCACGGTGTGGATCAACTTGTTCGGGAAGTCATCGTCGATCTTCAGGCGCAAACGGCGGATCGCCACTTCGATAACATTGGTGTCGCTGTCGAAATTCATGTCCCACACCTGGGAAGCGATCAGCGATTTGGGCAGCACTTCGCCTTGGCGCCGTAGGAGCATTTCCAGCAGAGCGAATTCCTTGGCGGTCAGGTCGATGCGCTGACCGTTGCGCTCGACCCGGCGGCGGATCAGGTCCAGGCGCAAGTCGGCCAGTTGCAGGCTGGTTTCCTGAGGTGTTGCGCTACCGCGCCGCAGCAGGCTGCGAACCCGGGCCAGCAGTTCGGAGAAGGCGAAAGGTTTGACCAGATAGTCGTCGGCACCTAGCTCCAGGCCGTGCACCCTGTCCTCCACCGCGTCTCGGGCTGTAAGAAACAGTACCGGTGTGTCGAGGCCCGCGCCGCGCACCGCTTGCAGAATCTGCCAGCCATCGCGACCGGGCAGCATCACATCGAGGATCAACAAGGCGTAATCGCCGCTCAACGCCAGTTGCTGGCCGGTGCTGCCATCGGCCACCAATTCGGTGGTGAAGCCGGCCTCGGTCAGGCCCTGACGCAGGTAATGGCCAGTTTTCGGTTGGTCTTCGACAATCAGCAGTTTCATGGGCGACTCGGGTAGTTGGAACAGGTGCTTTATACCGTGGGCGGCGGCGATAAAGGCCAACCTGACAAAGTTGTAATCTGCCTGTCAGGTGGCTGGCAGAGCCCACGGGTTAGAGTTTCCCACAAGCTGAACCTCATCTTGTTGGAGTGCGACTATGTTTTTGCGAAAGCGTCTGGTGTTGGCCGTTTGTTTGCTGACACTGAGTTTAGGGCTTGCGGCCTCGCCGGCGCAGACCTACGACTTCGGTCAACCGGCTACGGCCGCCCGGGCTACCCGTAGCGTTGAAGTGGTAATGGGCGATATGTCGTTCGATCCGAAAGCCATCGAGATCAAGGCTGGTGAGACCGTTCGCTTTGTACTGGTGAATAAAGGCCAGTTGCTGCACGAATTCAACCTCGGCGACGCGGCGATGCATGCCCGGCATCAGCAGGAAATGCTCCAGATGCAGCAAAGCGGCATGCTGATGCCTACAGGCATGAAGGCCATGGACCACGGTTCCATGGCCACTATGGACCATTCCTCCGAAGGGCATGGGATGAAACACGATGACCCGAACAGTGTGCTGGTGGAGCCGGGCAAAACCACCGAGCTGACCTGGACCTTCACCAAGGCCACCAACCTGGAATTTGCCTGCAACATCCCCGGCCACTATCAGGCCGGTATGGTCGGCAAACTGACAGTCAGTCAGTAAGCACTCAAAGGCGGGAGCAAAGGCTGGTAGAATCCGCTGATTCTTCAGTCAGGTTTCCGTCATGCATCCCGCAGCCGAACATTCGCCGCTGGGCAAATCCAGCGAATACATCGCCACCTACACGCCGTCCCTGCTGTTCCCGATCCCGCGCACCGCGAAATGGGCCGAGCTGGGCCTGACGGCTGAAACCCTGCCGTACAAGGGCGTGGACTTCTGGAACTGCTTCGAGCTGTCGTGGCTGTTGCCGTCCGGCAAGCCCGTGGTGGCGATTGGCGAATTCAGCATTCCGGCGGATTCGCCGAACATCATCGAATCGAAGTCGTTCAAGCTGTACCTCAACTCGCTGAACCAAACAGCGTTTGCCGATACCGCAAGCCTTGAAGCGACGCTGGCAAAAGACCTTTCGGCCGCTGCCGGCAAACCGGTGGGCGTGCGGATTCGCAGCCTGAAAGAAGTTGAGGCAGAAGGCGTCGTGGCGTTGCCGGGTGTGTGCATCGATGACCTGGACATCAGCGTCAGCAACTATGAGCATCCGCGTCCGGAACTGCTGCGGTGCGATGATTCGCTCATTGTTGAAGAGTGCGTGCACAGCCATTTGCTCAAATCCAACTGCCCGGTCACCAGCCAGCCGGATTGGGGCAGCGTGGCGGTGGAGTATCGCGGCGCGGCGCTGGATCACGCGAGTTTACTGGAATACATCGTGAGCTTCCGACAGCACTCGGACTTCCATGAGCAGTGCGTGGAGCGGATTTTCCTCGACCTGCAACGATTGCTGAAGCCAGAGAAACTGACGGTGTATGCACGGTATGTGCGTCGCGGCGGGTTGGACATCAACCCGTATCGCAGCACCGAAGAAGTACAACTGCCGAACCACCGTCTGGTCCGTCAATGAAGAACCAATGTGGGAGCGAGCCTGCTCGCGATGAGGGCGGCACATCCAACATTAATGTTGGCTGATACTCCGCCATCGCGAGCAGGCTCGCTCCCACAGGGGATTGCATTTGCAAATCCCGGATATGAAAAAGCCCCGCTATCGATAGCGGGGCTTTTTTGTATCTGGCGGGTTCAGATCCCCATGTTGCCCAAGGCTTGCACGATGTTGCGCAAAGTGCCAGCAAGGGTTGGGTGTTCGAGTTCGAAGCGCTCGACGGCCAGGTTCACATTGTCGGCGAGGTTGGTGTCCTGGGTTTTGGTTTCCAGTTCAAGCTCAAGTTCGATCTGTTGCATCAGCGCGTGCAGGTCTTCGCGCTCGGCTTCGGTCAGTGGCGGATTCTGTTCCAATTGCTCGCGCAGTTTATTGAGCTGTTCTTGCAGTTCGCGGGCAGGCATGGCGTTCTTCCTTTTATCGATAGGCACTGGCATAGACCGCAGCGGCGCGCCAAAGGTCTATGGCTGACCTTTAGATTAATCCACTCCCGGGCAACCTGCATGCCTTCATAGGTGTGAGGCGGCGATCAGGGCTTCTCGCCCTTGAGCCGGCGCAGACTGATATCGGCCAGGCAGGTGTCGAGTTCGCCCAGATGATCGATCACCGAATGCACGCCCAGGCCGAACAACTGCATTGTCGCCTTGCCGCGCAGGTGTTCCCGTTCCTTTTGACTCAAGGCCTGCCATTCGCTTGGAGCCAGCCCGCACAGCGAGCCGCAGGACGCCAGGCCAATGGTCCACAACCCGGCATTCAGGCCCGATTGCAAAAGTCGCGGTTCGCCGCTGACCAGCACGCAACCGTCCAGGCGTTCGACATTCAACGCCATCAAGGCTTGCCAACAGGCGTTCGGAGCCGGCCATGGATTGATTGTTGCCGGGTGTTGCGAAGGTTTGATCCAGTCCGGGAGTGCCGCGGCCAGAGAGTGGCTGAGGGCGGGGGGCAGTTCATCGAGCCAGGCGCAAGGAATCTGTTGGCGCTGCAAACTGGACAGGCTATCCAGAGCGCCAAGCGTGACTTCGGTGTGCTCGGGAGTCAGTGTGCCGGGTTGGCGAGTGCGTGCGCCGAAATCCACCAGACATCCACTGAGGCCGAACAGTACAGCGGTCAGGCTGGGTGCGATGAGAGGCGAGGCTTCGGCGCGTGGCATATCAACGTCCTTGAAATAGTAACAAGGCTATTCGTGGACGGTGACAGTTGAGTGACACTGATGTGAATCGCTGCCAGCCAGGAGGAATCATCCGGGAGCGATCGCGTACGATGCTGCCTAAACCGGGTTATCCGTCATATACTAGTGGTCTTTGCGACTGGGCCAAGCGTCCGCGTCAGTACAATCCAAGGAGTTTCTCTATGCGCTGGAGCAATCGACTCGCTCAGCTTTGTATGTGTGCCAGTGTATTGCTGGTTCCGTTTGCGGCTCAGGCTGCCACGGAAGAAGATCCTTGGGAAAGCATTAACCGCCCGATCTACAAGTTCAACGATTTTGTCGACACCTACGCACTGAAGCCATTGGCTCAGGGCTATCAATTCGTCACGCCGCAGTTTCTGGAAGATGGCATCCACAACATGTTCCGCAACGTTGGCGACGTGACCAACCTTGCCAACGACGTGTTGCAGGCCAAGCCCGCCGCGGCAGGCGTCGACACCGCGCGTTTGATCTTCAACACCACCTTCGGCCTGCTGGGCTTCTTCGACGTGGGTACCCAGATGGGCCTGCATCGCAATGATGAAGACTTCGGCCAGACCCTCGGTTACTGGGGCGTGGGCAGCGGCCCATACTTGATGCTGCCGCTGCTGGGCCCAAGCACCTTGCGTGATGCGCCTTCCAAGTATGTCGACGGCTATACCGGCCCGTACCGCTATATCCACGACGTGCCGGTGCGTAATTCGATCTTCGGCCTGAACATCGTCGACACCCGCGCCAACCTGCTGTCGGCCGAGAAACTGGTCAGCGGCGACAAATACACCTTTATTCGCAATGCATACCTGCAAAACCGCGAATTCAAGGTCAAGGACGGCCAGGTCGAAGACGATTTTTAATCTCGACCGGTAAAACGAAGAAGGCGGCCATTTGGCCGCCTTCTTTCGTTTGGCTTGCGGGCTAAATCGGGGTTACTTCATCTTCAGGATTGTAAGCCCGAGTTTCTGATTGCCACCGTCCTGTGCTTTCACCCACACCACCTCGGTATCGGCCTCAAGGCCTTTTAGCGCTGCGTGATCGGAGTCAATCCGTACGCTAAGCCGGTCACCGACCTTGAATAAACGGGGCGCCTCAACCTGCATGCCACTGCTGGAAAGGTCGATGCAGACGGCTGGCACCTCGTCGCCCTCATGAATCAGCGCCACATCGGCATCGACCCGCATGCGGATGAAATCGCGCTTTTCGCTGTAGTCCCGATCAGTTTGGCTCATGGGCTCGATCCTTCCTTTGGGTTACGGTTTTGCCTGTTCTTATAACTCTCGGTGATTTGACAAGTAAAGACGTCAAGCGACCATCGGCGTGAGCTTGAAACGCCTCGCGGATGGGAGTACCGTCTGCGCCTTAGAAGGGCACCTTTGGTGGACCTGTGAGTAGGGCAAACGCTCGAAAACGGTGCAGCCAGAGAGGCTAGAAAGCGAATCCAGTAGTGTGAGCAGGGCCAAATGCCCAGCCTGCTACGCCAACCTAATTCTGGCGCCGTTTGCCCACATGCCAAAAACCAGTGCCACGCTGCTGATAATCGATGATGACGAAGTAGTGCGCGCGAGCCTCGCGGCCTACTTGGAAGACAGTGGTTTCAGTGTCCTGCAGGCCAGCAATGGCCAGCAGGGACTTCAGGTATTCGAGCAAGACAAGCCCGACTTGGTCATCTGCGATCTGCGCATGCCGCAGATGGGCGGACTTGAACTCATTCGCCAGGTCACCGAGCTGTCGCCGCAAACACCGGTAATCGTGGTGTCGGGCGCCGGCGTGATGAACGACGCGGTCGAGGCCCTGCGCCTGGGCGCGGCGGATTACCTGATCAAGCCTCTCGAAGATCTGGCCGTGCTCGAGCACTCTGTGCGCCGAGCCCTGGATCGTGCGCGCCTGCTGCTGGAAAACCAGCGCTATCGCGAGAAGCTGGAAAAGGCCAATCGCGAGCTCGAAGCCAGCCTGAACCTGCTCCAGGAAGACCAGAACGCCGGTCGCCAGGTGCAGATGAACATGCTGCCGGTCAGTCCCTGGAGCATCAACGAGTTCCAGTTTGCGCATCAGATCATCCCGTCGCTGTACCTTTCGGGCGATTTCGTCGACTACTTTCGGGTCGACGAGCGTCGGGTAGCGTTCTACCTGGCGGACGTTTCCGGTCATGGCGCCTCTTCAGCCTTCGTTACCGTGCTGTTGAAGTTCATGACCACGCGCTTGCTGTTCGAATCCAAGCGCAACGGCACATTGCCGGAGTTCAAGCCTTCAGAGGTTCTTGGTCATATCAACCGGGGCCTGATCAGTTGTAAGCTGGGTAAACACGTCACAATGGTCGGTGGAGTCATCGACGAGGAGACCGGTTTGTTGACCTATAGCATCGGTGGTCATCTGCCGTTGCCTGTGTTGTACACGCCAGACAGTGTTCGTTACCTGGAAGGGCGTGGTCTGCCGGTGGGCCTCTTCAATGAAGCCACCTACGAAGACCACGTACTGGAATTGCCGCCAGTGTTCAGCTTGACGCTGATGTCTGATGGCATTTTGGACCTTTTGCCAGAACCCACACTCAAAGAGAAAGAAGCTGCTTTACCTCAACGGGTGAAGGCAGCGGGCGGCAGCCTGGATGGTCTGCGCCAGGTTTTTGGATTGGCCACGCTAGGGGAGATGCCGGATGATATCGCCCTGTTGGTGTTGAGCAGGAATCTTTAATGAGTACCGGTAGAATCCAGTTCGCCGAGCAGGACGGCACCTTCGTCCTGAAGTTCGTCGGTGAAGTTCGCCTGACCCTGTGTTCGGCGTTGGATGCGACTATTGAGCGGATCTTCACCGCGTTGAATTTCAACGCCATCGTGATCGACCTGACCGAAACCCGCAGCATCGACAGCACCACCCTGGGCCTGCTGGCCAAACTGTCGATCCTGTCGCGGCAAAAGGTCGGCCTGCTGCCGACCGTCGTCACCACCCACGAAGACATCACCCGTCTGTTGCAGTCCATGGGCTTCGAGCAAGTGTTCAACATCGTTGACCGCCCGATCCCATGCCCTGAATGCCTGACCGACCTGCCAGACCAGGACCAGTCCGAAGAAGTGGTACGAGTCAAAGTCCTCGAAGCACACAAAATCCTCATGGGCCTGAACGACTCCAATCGTGAAGCATTCCATGACCTGGTGAATGCGCTGGAGCGGCATTGATTCCCCTGAAACGGTGTGGGTCGGTCTGATCCCACACTAACCCCGCGTAAACACACTATCCCGACTCACTACGAATCCCCTGTAGGAGCGAGGCTTGCCCGCGAAGGCGCCATAACGATCACCACATCCCCCAGCGCGAAGCCCATTCAATCTCCAACATCAACGCACAAAAAAGGGCGAACCCGCTAAGGTTCGCCCTTCTTGCACAGCTTCGAACTAGATCACAGCTTGGCCTGCAACAACGCCTCAAGCTTCTCCTGATCCCGAGCAAACTGACGAATCCCCTCAGCCAGTTTCTCGGTCGCCATCGCATCCTCGTTGGACAACCAACGGAACTGCGCTTCATTCAAGCTCAGACGCGCCTCACCAGCATGCCCCGGCGCCAATTTGCGCTCCAGCTTGCCAGTATCCGCCGCCAGCTTCTCCAGCAGATCCGGGCTGATGGTCAACCGATCACAACCGGCCAACTGCTCGATCTGATTCAGATTACGGAAGCTCGCACCCATCACCACAGTCTTGTAGTCATTGGCCTTGTAGTAGTTGTAGATGCGCGTCACCGACTGCACGCCCGGATCATCCGCGCCGGTGTAGTCGTTGCCAGTGGCCTTCTTGTACCAGTCGTAGATACGGCCCACGAACGGCGAAATCAGGAAAACCCCAGCGTCAGCACAAGCCGCAGCCTGAGCGAAAGAGAACAGCAAGGTCAGGTTGGTCTGAATGCCTTCCTTTTCCAGCTTCTCGGCAGCGCGAATGCCTTCCCAGGTCGAAGCGATCTTGATCAGCACACGCTCACGGCCAACGCCGGCCTTGTCGTACAGGTCGATCAGACGGTGCGCACGCTTCAATACGGCGTCAGTGTCGAACGACAGGCGCGCATCCACCTCAGTGGAAATACGGCCCGGTACAACCTTCAGAATTTCTTGCCCTACCGCAACGCCAAAACGGTCGCTGGCCAGGCCCACATCGCCCTTGCAGTCGTGAACGCAAGCATTCAGCAACTCGGCATAAGCGGGAATGGCCGCCGCTTTGAGCAACAGAGAAGGGTTGGTGGTAGCGTCCACGGGTTTAACGCGAGCGATTGCTTCGAAGTCGCCGGTGTCGGCAACCACGGTGGTCATTTGTTTAAGTTGTTCCAGCTTGGAAGTCATGGGCGTGCTCTGTCCTATGGGTCTAATGACATTACCCGAGCGCTTGCAGCCACTCAAGGGCGCGTACGTGTATCGATGGCCCCAGCGGCAACAACCTGAAAACGGATGTTTGAAAGGCGGGGCGTGGTATCGGTAGATACGATGCTGAAATAGGGGACAGGTTCAACGCAGGTGACCGTTAACGCCCCTCCAACAACTCCGCCGCCTGATCCAGCAACGCCAAAGGCTCTTTGGCCTTGTGAATATCCACCGACAACAACTGCCGAAACTTCCGCGCCCCCGGAAACCCGGTGCCCAGCCCCAGCACATGCCGAGTGATGTGGTGCATCGATCCACCCGCCAGCAAATGCTCGGCAATATAAGGCCGCAACTGCGCCAGCGCCTCGGCCCGGCTGATCACCGGCGCCGTGCTGCCGAACAGCTGCTGATCCACCTCAGCCATTACATAAGGGTTGTGATACGCCTCACGGCCCAGCATCACGCCGTCGAATGTCTGCAGATGCTCGTGACAAGCCTCCAGCGTCTTGATCCCGCCGTTGAGGATAATCTCCAGCTCCGGAAAATCCGTCTTCAACCGCGCCGCCACGTCATAGCGAAGAGGTGGAATGTCGCGGTTCTCCTTCGGCGACAACCCCTCCAGAATCGCAATCCGCGCATGCACCGTAAAACTCGTGCACCCGGCATCCCGAACCGTGCCGACGAAATCACACAATTCCTCGTAACTGTCCCGCCCATTAATCCCGATCCGATGCTTCACCGTCACCGGAATCGACACCGCATCACGCATCGCCTTCACACAATCGGCCACCAACTGCGGATGCCCCATCAGGCACGCGCCGATCATATTGTTCTGCACCCGATCACTCGGGCAGCCGACGTTCAGGTTTACCTCGTCGTAGCCGTGGTCCTGGGCCATGCGCGCGCAGGCGGCCAGATCCAGCGGGACACTGCCGCCGAGTTGCAGGGCGAGCGGGTGTTCGGCTTCGTTGTGACGCAGGAAACGGTCGTGATCGCCGTTGAGGAGCGCGCCGGTGGTGACCATTTCTGTGTAGAGGAGGGCGTGCTTGGAGAGTAGACGTAGGAAAAAGCGGCAGTGGCGATCGGTCCAATCCATCATCGGCGCAATGCTAAAGCGACGGGACAGCTCAGAGCGGGTTGATCCAGCGTTTACGGGTGCTTCAGGCTTTTCAAAATTCATTGATACTGATCTTTTATACAGCGGTTTTTACCCATTTTTCCTTGTTTTTCGAAGTCGGTTGCTACAATGTAGCAATCGAATTCAGCAATGTAGCAACTGGAAATGGGCACGATCACATCACGTAAGCGCAAGGACAACTCGACGGCCTACACGGCGCAGATACGGATCAATCGGGATGGGAAGACAGTTTATCAGGAAAGCCAAACCTTCGACCGCAAGCAGGTCGCCCAGGCCTGGATCAAGCGACGTGAGACTGAACTGGCTGAGCCTGGTGCCATCGAGCGAGCGAAGCGCAAAGGTGTAACGATCAAGGTGATGATCAAGCAGTACCTGGAAGAGTACGAAAGGATTCGGCCGTTGGGGAAAACCAAGCGCGCTACGTTGACTGCCATCAGTGAGAGCTGGCTGGGTGAGGTGGACGACTCGGCACTGACCAGTCAGAAACTGGTGGAGTTTGCACAATGGCGGATGAGCAAAGAGGGTGGTGGTGTTCTGGCGCAGACCGTGGGAAATGATCTATCGCACCTGGGCGCGGTGTTGTCTGTGGCTCGACCGGCCTGGGGCTATGAGGTCGACCCGTTAGCCATGCCTGATGCGCGACGGGTGCTACGCAAGCTCGGCATGGTCAGTAAAAGCAGTGAGCGTAACCGCAGACCAACGTTGGAAGAGTTGGATGCGCTGACGGAGCACTTCTTCGAAATGCAGAAGCGTCGGCCGGACTCGATCCATATGCCGAAGGTAATCGCCTTCGCGATCTTCTCGACTCGCCGGCAGGAGGAGATCACTCGGATTCGTTGGGAGGATCTGGACCAAAATCGGCAGGCTGTGTTGGTCCGGGACATGAAGAATCCAGGGCAAAAGATCGGGAACAACGTCTGGTGTCATCTGCCCGATGAAGCGTGGGCGATTCTTCATACTATGCCGAAGGTGGCTAGGGAGATCTTTCCCTACAACGGCAAGTCAGTGTCGGCGTCCTTTACCCGAGCGTGCCACTTCCTTGAGATTGAGGACCTGCATTTTCATGACCTGCGGCATGATGGGGTGAGCAGGTTGTTCGAGATGGACTGGGACATCCCGAGAGTGTCGAGTGTTTCAGGGCACAGGGATTGGAATTCTTTAAGGCGTTACACGCACCTGCGAGGTAGGGGAGATCCGTACCGGTCATGGAAGGTTCTTACAAGACTCTTGGCACCGTTGACGAATGAATTCTGAAAAAACACTTATCAGGATTGAAAGCTACGATGATAGGTGCATATCATGCTGGAATCGTCTGCTTACTGTGTCCTGCGGATTGAAATTATAAATGGAGGTTTAATTGGCTCTCAAATCGAATTTAGTAAATTTGGATGCGTTAATAAAGAGGGCCGATTTTGCCATTGCTGATAACGACTCAGCTCTTTTTGAAAATGTGCCTACTATCTCTCTAAGGGATTTTACTCAGGGCGGAATGATTGGGCCAAATCTTCGAAAGCCAGATTTTCAACGAGAAACTAATCATTGGACTCCGGAGCAAGTTGTTTCATTGCTGGAGTGCTTTGTAAATGGTGATTTAATTCCTTCTGTCATATTGTGGCAGTCTCCAACATACCTCTTTGTTATTGATGGTGGGCATCGGCTCAGTGCTTTGCGAGCTTGGGTGGAGGATGACTATGGTGATGGCCCTGTATCGCAGCCATTTTTTGGATATGAGATTTCTGATGCCCAGAAACGAGTGGCGCGTCGAACTAGGGATCTAGTAGCTAAAAGTGTCGGAACTTGGCAGCATTATCAAGCTCGGAATTTCGATGCGGATTTAGAGCCGGCGGATAGAAAGCGTTTAAATACGGTGGTGTCAAGAGGGTTGCCGATTCAATGGGTTAAAGGTGATGCTGATAAGGCGGAAAGCTCGTTCTTCAAAATTAACATGAAAGGTACACCTCTTGATGAGATTGAAGAGCTTTTACTGCGTTGCCGTCGTAAACCAGTTCCAATAGCTGCCAGGGCTGTTATACGATCCGGAAAAGGTCATAGGTACTGGTCTGGGTTCTCAAATGATATAGCTCTATCTATTGAGAAGGCGGCGATGAACTTACATTCGACTCTATTTGATCCGGAACTGCAGCATCCGATAAAAACATTGGATCTCCCGCTGGGTGGGCCTAAAGGTATTCGGGCGGCGCTCCAAGCGTTGATCGAGTTTATTTTGATTTCAATAAGGAATCAGCAAGGAACACCAAAAAGCATCTCCGATATGCCAGATGATGATGATGGTAGCCTGACGATCAATGCGTTAGAACGCGCTGTGAAGCTAGCAAAACGCATTACAGGGAATGATGGCGGAAGTCTTGGTTTGCATCCGGCGGTTTATTTTTACGGTCCGACCGGACGACACTCTGGCCCATTATTTATGGGGACTGTCTTGTTGATAGGGGAGAAGTTGGCGAATAATGACTCTGGCTTTTTTTCACGGTTTTCTAGTGTCAGGGCTCAGCTCGAATCTATTCTAATCGATCAGAAGGAACTCATTGCAACCATTCTTCAAAAACAGTCGAGCGCTAGGCGTGCGGGTCTATATGCTAAGGTTCTTGATTCAGTTATTAATGCGCTTTTGAATAGTGTTGAAGTGTCTGATGAGGATTTAGTTAGGTTTGCTGGTATGGATGGGAAAGTTTTTGTTGGTTCGAATTCTGGAGCTCCAAGGAGTTTTAGCGATGATACTAAAAGTCAGGTTTTCATTCGTGTTGCGTTGACGTCTGCGATGAAATGCCCTTTGTGTAGTGGGTATTTAGATAGCGAAAAATCTCTATCTTATGATCATATTGTTAGAGCGAGGGAAGGCGGGAACGGTTCTACAGAAAATTTGCAGTTGACGCATCCTTACTGCAATCAGTCAGTGAAGGGGTGATTTAATAAGGGGCGTTTAAACGCCCCTTTTATTTGGCTCTGGTTCAGTTTCGACCCATCAATTTTCTTTGGTCAGAGAGAGCTTTCTCTCGCTGGCAGTCTATGTAGTTTGCAAGATCCTTAAGGTGAATTCCCAGGCCGGCTTTTTGACTATTTGGGCCAAGGCGCACTATGGGGATATCGATCTCACCGGTTAGTTGTTTATGTTTGAATTTTTCGACAGTTAGATTCATGTAATCTGAACACACGCGGTCCAGTGGAATTACGGCTCGCCCGTCATACTGAGCCATGAGGAGAAAAAGTGTGTTCATGCCGCCTCCCTGCTTTCGATCTTCGATACCAGAGTATGCTGCTTTAGAAAGAAGGGGTGCATATACCCCACAGCAGGCTGCGCGGGCGGGCGATTCTGAGCGATTAGCGTTGCATCGGGTGTAGCTGCCTCGCGCAGCTTTTCGTGGGGTATAAGTGCCTCGGCAGTGGTGCTAAAGGGATCAATAATGCCTGCTGCTGCGCAGCAGAGACTCTTTGTTTTCTGTGCGTCGACGCTGTTAGCGTTGCGGAGCAAAGCGGTCGATGCTTGGGTGGTGTGCAGGTACGTCTTCATGCCGCTTTCCTCCGGTGTTCGATAGCGTGTTGGTCCATCAGGCGTTGGTGAAGCGTGAGCCGTGTTGCGGTGGTGGCGAGAGTCTGAGTCATGCGGCCTCCTTGACCAGGTCTGCCAATAGCAGCGCGTTCTTGGTGTCTTTGTGCAACTGGCGCAGAGCGTCGTAGCCGATCCGTGCTTTCAACTGGCGGTCGAGTTCTTTGTTGTAGCGAGTGAGCGCTCGCAGTTCGGTGGTGGTTCTGGTGTGCTGCTGTTGAAGTGCACCTGCCGCCTCGGGGGATAGGCGCATCATTGGAGTGGCGCGGCTCATGCGGCATCCTCCAGTGCGACGGGCTCCAGCAGGGCGGCCATGCTCAGGGCTTTATTGCGTAGGGTAAGCGCTTGTGTTGCCTGGCATTGGGAGTTCACGGCACGGAAGGTGTCGGCGGCGAGCTTGAGTTTTTCGGCGATGGCCAGAAGGTTTTGATGGTTGTCCGGGCTCAGTGCCTGGCTGGCTTTGAGTTTTTTGCACAGCTGGGCCAGTTGCAGGTGATCGGCACGAATGAACCGCAATGAAGCCTCCAGCTCGTTGATGGTCTTGGCACTGTTGGCGCGTTCGTTGTTCTTGTCTTCTTCACCTTCGAATCGGCCGTCGATCAAGCCACCTCGGTAGCCGGCCCAATAGAGAAGGGCGGCCGCAATGATGAGGCCGATCAGTGCGCAGATTTGAATTGCAGTCATGTGGTGTGCTCCTGGTGGTTTCGATTGGCTGGTGGTGGTAGCCGTTCGGGGTGGTGGTCTTACTCGGTTGGTTCGTCCTGCGGTCGTAGCATCTCTTCATCCGCTTTGTAGGCGCGGATATCGATCAATGAGGCGACATGCCGGATATGTGCGTACTTCGGTGCCTTGCGGCTGGTGTCCAGCGTGGTGATGGGAAGCTGAATCCGTCCGCTGTTGATCTCGGCCACAAACGACTGCTCGTTGAGGTTTCGAAAGTACTGTTCTCGCACTTTTTCCAGTGGGATCAGCACGTCACCGAAAGTGCGGTAGAGCAACTCTACGGTGGCCGACTCAGGTGCGGGTTGCAGTCGGAGTGGGGTTTGGCCGGTGTTAGTCATTGGCTTGCAGAGCCTCCTTGCGTTGTGTTCTTGCCGGGTGGTTCCAGGCGTTCAGGCAGTGGCGTTTGGTCAGTTCCCGCAGATGTTCTGGCACTTCGAGAAGCGCGGCGTTGCGCTCCTCGCGTGTGCGCATGGTGACGATCTGGCGGGCGTATTCCCTAGGCCACGTCACGGTTGTCTACCGGGATAGCAGGTAGCTCCAGCCCCAATTGCCCGGCGAGCCAACGAATGCCGGGTTGCTTGATCCGGGTTGACTGGCTGTATTGCATGCCGGCGGTTTCGTGATACCAGTTGCTGTCCTTGACCCGCAGGAACTCGCGGTCGCGGGACGGGTAAACGGGCAGGTTTCGATCATTGAGCAGACCTTTTTCCCGCATGAGGCTGATCAGCTTGGGGCGCGTGAGTCCGAGCTGGACGGCTGCTTGGGCGAGTGTGCGTTCCATGGCATCCCCTCAAGCGGCGTGTGCGGCGGGTGTTGCTGCCGCAGCCAGGTGGTTGATGGACTCGGCCACTTTCTCGTAGATCTCAATGTCGCTACCGCACACGGTGAAGCACTTGGTGCGCGGGCTTTTCACACCGATGCTCATGATGGTGGTGACGCCGGTACGCGTTTTGGTGCGATGGATAGCGACATGGATGGGGACTTCGAAGCCCATGTCGAGACTCACTACACCGCCGGTACGCACAAGCTCGAACACCCTCTGCTTGTGCTCAACATCGAACCTCCCGTACTGGCGGCTTGCATGAGGGCGGTTCAGCAGGTCGGCCGTGTTACTGGGATCGAACGGACCGTTGACTATCTCCTCGATAAAGTCGGCCAGTTTGAGGTGCATCTTCTTTTCGTTCTGCAAGGTCAGCGTGTGGCGCTCGCTGCCCAACTCGACGGTGAAGAGGGTGTCACATTTACTGCGTTCAACTTTCAGGCGGAACGCCAGGGCCTCGCGCTGTGGTGTCGACCGTAGCGTGTGATTGAAGGTCTCGCTCAGATTGACCTGGGCATTGAGCAGTTGCAGGGCGCGGTTGTCGAGTTTGAACTTGCTCATGCTGCGTACCCTCCGCCATTGCAATTGAAGGGGGCGGTGCGGGCTTCCTGCTTCGGTTTGGTGGTGACAAACGAGCAGCCGCATTCGCGGGCCAGGCGGCGAATCTCGAAGATGAATTGAGGGTCCAATACGCTCGGATGGACGTGTAGGGTGGCAGTGGTGTGCATGGATTTGGATCGCTCTGTGGTGTGAGTGACCGAATAATTAACCATAAAGATTAATTTATCAACAAAAAATAACCTTCTGGGTTTTGTTTTTGGGGCGTTGCAAAAACACCGTGTCGACAGGCTCCCCCACCAGATGGGGGGAAGACATGGCTTATTTTTTTTGTCTTTCTTAATGGCATCAATGCGAAACAGAACCTAAGTTTGTTTTTTTCAAGTACTCTTGCTTTGATGTGACTGAATTAACTGTGAGGAGGTGATTATGGAAATGGATGTGACAAAGTTGGCCGCGGAGTTGGTAAAACAGTTCGCCGCTCCTGTTTTTTCAAGCGCCAAAAGCTTGACTAGAGTTGCCTCTGATAAGTTCAAGATAAATTTTGATTTATGCTTTACTCAGTATTTATTGAGAAATTATGATCGTTATTCGAAAACTAAAACGTTGTTGTATAGAGGTGAGCCTGTAAATCTGAGAGATTTCTATGTGCGTACTGATTTAGAATCTAGCAGGGGGGAAGTAATTGAGGAGTGCGAAGTACTAAGTCATATAGAAAAAAATCAAAGATTTATAGTTACCGGTACTGCGGGCTCTGGAAAGTCAACTTTCTGTAAAAGTATATTTCTAGATTTGATAGAAAGTCCTCGGGGTGTTTTTCCGATTTTCATAGAGCTTAGGCATCTCAACTCCAAACCTGATTCTACATTGCTAGAATATATTCTGACTATGCTTTCTGATTTTGAATCCGGATTCTCTTTGGAGCAGTTGGAAGGATCGCTGCGGCTTGGAAAGGTACTATTGATATTTGATGGTTTTGATGAAGTTTCTATCGATAGAAGAGATAGGTGTGAGGCTGAAATTGTTTCGCTCTCAAATAAATATAGTCAAATAATGATATTGCTTTCTAGTCGTCCCGATTATCGTTTTGATTCTTGGGAGTCATTTTATCAATATGAAATGTTACCTCTCGATATCGAGAAGGCTACAACTCTGATTGGAAAGCTAGACTATGACATTGAGGTTAAGGAAAAATTCGTAGAAGACCTACGTAAGGATTTATATCAAAAGCATCAAAGTTTTGCAGGTAGTCCGCTTCTTCTTACGATGATGCTCCTGACTTACGAACAAATCGCAGAAATACCGAATAAAGTCCATTTATTTTATGAGCAAGCATTTCTTACGCTATTCAATAAGCATGACTCATTGAAAAGTCTTTATAAACGGCAGTCGCTGACGGGGCTGCCTATAGATGATTTCAAGAAGATTCTTTCGGCATTTTGTGCGTTAAGTTATGTGGAGTGTAAGTATTATTTTTCAGGTGCGGAAATTATTGACTGTATAAATAGTGCAATAAAATTAACAGGAATAACAGTTGGTGAGCGCGAGTTTTTAGGTGACTTGCTAGATAGTGTGTGCATTATCCAACGTGATGGTTTGGATTTTACTTTCACTCACAGGTCTTTCCAAGAGTACTTTACAGCTCTGTTCTTAGTTGGTTTTGCGGGTAGTAGAAAGTTTGACTTAATAGATAAAGTGGCATTCTGTAATGATCGAGACGATGTTGTTCCCATGGTCTATGATATAAACAAAGATATGTTAGAAAGTGAGTGGATTATACCTAAGCTTGAAAAGCTTATAGTTGAGCTTGATGTTTATCCGGAAACTGTTCTTGGGCGGATCCGTCTGATGGCAAAAATTCATCCTGGCGTACTTATTTATGATGACGATCAGGATGCTCCAGAAATAGGCCTGTTAATGCCTGAATTGTCGTCGGCACCATTTTTCTTTATAGATTTACTAAAGCGAATCTATTCTCCGATTCTTGATTATAAGAATAAGAACTTCAAGGGTACGGATGATGAGCTTTTGAAGCTCTTAGAGCGGAACGGACGTGAGATTAATATCGAGTCGACTGTGGGTTTTAGCGATGCCGACATGCGAATAATATCTAATTCTGAGTCTTGTGAGCGAGTCCAATCATACCGTAGGTTTTTACGAGCCAAGCTGAGTGAGCTTCAGAAAAATCGTCGGGCGGAGCAGGAGGAGATTAAAAGCCTGTTTTTTGATGAGTAGACCTGGAAATATCTACTTATGTTTGAGTTGGCTGCATCTATATTGATGCAGCTTACATATCATGCACTTAAAGGTGTTAATTATAGGTCCGAGATTTTCCATCGGGCACGCCCACAGATACTCCATTCTTCAGACATCCGAATGATGCGCTCCGGCCAGTCTGGGTTAAGCGCATAAAGATATTGCTCGTTACCCTCCTGTTTTAGCTGCTTAAGTGTCGCAGCTTGATCACTTGTGCGCTTTGCTGCCACAAAATGACCTGGAAGAGCCTCAAGCGAAGGATCGATAACGATTTTGTCCCCTGCGACGAATTTGGGCTCCATGCTCATGCCCTCGACACGAAGTATGAACGCTCGAGGACCAACCGGTCCTGGGGCGTCAATCCATTCTTCAGCTTCTCTTGGGTCGAAGCTGCCATGTGATTCACACCAAGCTCCAGCAGCAATTGATCCAATCACCGGCAGTTTACGTCCCGTGTGGCTTAGCACCGTGGCGTTGTTGAACTCGCCTACACCATAAGGCATGTCGAGATATCCGTCATGAAGGTGCAAAGCCTTCTCAATCTCTCGAGCGATCTGATCGCCGATACCTTTAGTGGGATTTTTGCCCCCAAATGCGCTCACTTGAGCAGGGGCTTTGCCTAGTTTGTCGGCGATATCAGTCAGGCGGAGCTTTTGCTCTGCCAAGACCCTTCGAAAATTTTGCAGCCGGGTATCTGAGATTTTCATGTGCCGATTCTGGACGGATTAACCTTACGGGTGAATGTCCTTTTTGGTATTGCAAAAATTAACCTTTATGGTTAAATTTGGTGTTGAGAGGTACATCACATGAAGCTGCGCGAATACATCAACCGTTTGGATTCAGAAGAACTTGCAGCCTACGCCGAGCGTTGCGGGATTGCTGAGAGCTACCTTCGTCTTCACGTCAAATACGCGAGCAAGGATCCTAGCGTCTCTTTGATCAAGTCCTTGAACCGTGAAAGTGAAGGCTGCGTCTCGTTAGCTGAGGTTCTGGAGCATTTCGGTATCACAGAAAACACTCCGACAACCAAAGCAGCATAGTCAGAAAAAAGGCGGCCCAAGGGCCGCCCAGTTCCTCCCGGCACGCACCACCACAGCGGTGTCGGGTCGCGGCAAAGATAAGCGGGCACACCACATGCGAACCGTCGATCTTTACCGCGCTTTCCAAGGCACGGATGCCTTGATGTTGCTGCCTTCTCCACCACAGATGGGCAGCTGTTGCGCCAGAGGTGAACGACGGATCGTTCGCCTCGGCACGGTGCCGGTGTCGATCCTGAAGATCTAGCCGGCGTTTGGGCCCTTTCAAGCCACGCGGCAAATGTATCACCACTGCATGTCGCGCGGCACTGGCAACTTATAAGGATTAATGCCATGAGCCGAATCGCTCTGAGTTGCGTTGATCGAGCACAGCGGGAAATCCTGCCGCTCGACTTGGCGCTTTACCATGCTGCTCGGGACTATCCCGGCGGCGCCGCTGCAATCGCCGCCACCACCGGTCGCAATCCCACCACTCTGCAACACAAACTCTCACCCACGCACCCGAGTCACACGGTCAACATTCAGGAGTTCGGCGAGATCCTGGAGCTGACCAAGGATCGCCGCATCCTTGATGCCGTGCATGCCTTGGTTGGTGACACGATCTGGCAGGAGTTGGCTGAGACGTACACCAATGACATGCCCGAGACCTTGACCACTGGTATTGCAGAGTACTTTCGACAGGTCGCGAATTTGGCTGAGACGTGGGCCAAAAGCATCGGCGACGGTGTGGTGAACGACCACGAACTGGCCGAGATCCGCCTGCAGGTGTTTCGCGGTATTCAAGGGCTGCTGGGGATGTTCAACCGCGCCACCTACGTTAACCAGACAACGCGAGGTGTCGACCGTGGCTGACATTGCCGACTTTGCTAATGATCTGGTGCAGGAGCGACTTGATCAGGCTCTGGCCGCTCGAAGTGCAGTCAAACCTATGACGGCAGCTTACTCACTTATGTACTGCGAAAACTGCGGTGAGCCGATCCCAGAAGCTCGCCGCCTTGCTGTGCGAGGGTGCATTTACTGCGTGTCCTGTCAGGCGGTTGATGAAGTGTTGGAGGCCCGACATGCTCGATGAGGTTCTCAATCAGTTCGCGGACTATGGTCTGGAGCCCAAGCAGCCTTTGGTGTTCGGCAAGCTGACCCGCTGCAAAACCACCCAGGACAAGGGCAAGGAAAAAAACGGTTGGTACGTCGTCCATGAGCATCGGACTGAAAAAAACGAAACACTGATCTTCGGCAGCTTCGGTGATTGGCGTTCGGGAGAGACGCAGAAGATTAAGATCAAGGCCGGGCGGATGTCTTCTGAAGAGCGAGAGGTCATGCGCGCTCGGCAGGAAGATGCCAAGCGCCGCGCCGCCGAAATCGCGAGTAACGCTGCGCGGCGGGCCGCGAAAAGGGCAGAAGGTTTGTTCGAGCGCATGCCTACCACCGGTCGCAGCGACTACCTGGATCGCAAACAGATCGTTGGCATCAAGGTCCGTTATGCGCCGCGCACCGGTGCCGTTCTGGTCCCGATGAAAAACGCGCGTGATCAGATCATGGGCCTGCAGGTGATCTTCCCTAGCAAGCAGGAAGACACAGGACGCGATAAGTCCTACTGGCCTTACGGGATGGCGAAGGAGGGCACCTTTCACCTGCTCGGTCCACACCCGGAACCGGGCGAACCGGTATTGGTGTGTGAGGGGTACGCCACCGGCGCTAGCCTACATATGGCGACCTCGCTCGCCGTGGCCGTAGCTTTCGATGCGGGCAACCTGTTGGCGGTGTGCAAGGCCATGCGCGAGCGCTTCGCCGGGTGCCCGCTGATCATCTGCCGCGACGATGACTGGAAGACCAAGAAGCCGAATGGCGATGCCTGGAATCCTGGTGAGGAGAAGGCCAGCAATGCCGCCTTGATCGTCGGCGCCCAAGTGGTGGCGCCGATCTTCTCGGTCGAGCGTGAAGACAAGTGGACCGACTTCAACGACCTGCACGTCGCCGAAGGCCTCGATGCAGTCCGTCGCCAAGTGCTGGCTGTGGTTCGTCCGCCGGCTGCCGGCGGCTGGAAAGATCTTCTGGCCCGTAGTGACAGCGGCGCGCTGATTGCGCACATGCAGAACGTCGAACTGATTCTGGCCAACGATGAACGCTGGGCCGGCGTCATCAGCTACAGCGCCTTCAGCTCGAAGATCGTCAAGCTGCGTGCCGCGCCTTACGGCAGCGGCACGGGAGACTGGGCCGACATCGATGATATGCGTGTCATGAAGTGGCTCGCGCAGCAGTACAACTTGCGGGTTAAGGCGTCCCATGTGATCGAGGCGGTAAGTGTGGTTGCCCATGACCATGCCTTTCACCCGGTGCGACAGTACTTGCAAAAACTGGACTGGGATCGCGTACCGCGTCTTGAAACCTGGCTCACGGATGTCATGGGGGTGAAGGAAAGCGAATACACGTCGAAAGTCGGCAAGCGTTGGATGCTCTCGGCGGTGGCGCGGGTGATGAAGCCTGGCTGCAAGGCTGACTCGGTGATGATCCTCGAAGGCGCGCAGGGCGCCGGTAAGTCGACGGCAATGAGCATCCTCGGCGGCGAATGGTTTATGGACACGCCTTTCGCCTTGGGCGACAAGGACGGGTTTCAGGCGATCCGGGGCAAGTGGATCGTCGAGCTGGGTGAGCTGGACAGCTTCAACAAGGCTGAAAGCACCAAGGCCAAACAATTCTTTTCGGCGTCGACCGATACCTACCGTGAGAGCTACGGCCGCAGAACCATGGATGTGCCACGCCAGTGTGTGTTCGTGGGCACGACCAACCAGGACGAATACCTGAAGGATGCGACCGGAAACCGTCGCTATTGGCCGGTGGCCTGTACCAAGGTCGACCTGGAGCTGCTGCGCTCGATCCGCGACCAGCTGTGGGCCGAGGCGATGTTCTGTTACGACGCGGGGGATCTGTGGTGGGTGACGCTGGACGAGGCGGCGATGTTCGGCGAGGAGCAGGACGAGCGTTTTGTGGTGGATGAGTGGGAAGGGCCAATTCTGACTTGGCTGGAAGAGTCGCAGATCGGCGAAACCACCACCGGCAGCGAAGTGTTAGCCAACGCGCTGAAGCTGGACTACGGGCACTGGAGCAAGCCAGAGCAGATACGGGTTGGTGCGATCATGCACCGGCTGGGGTGGCGTCGTGTGCGTCTGCCGGCATTGGCGAAAAGCGGTCAGCGGCCCTGGGCTTACAAGAAGCCGGCAGGGTGGGGAGGGGCGTCAGCGTTGCAGCGGGAAGCGTTCGAGGAGCCTTGCTTTGATTAAGCGAATCGACGAAATGCTCAAGCTGTGGGCAGAGGATCTGCACAGCCCGCACGAAGGTGGATCGGAGCTGGGCGGCGGCAACATGATTGCCATGCTGATGGAGTGCAAGGGCGAGCTGATTCGCGGCACGCGGGGCAGTCGGGTGCTGTTGGACGAATCGGCGGATATCGAGCTGATCGTCAACAAGCATCTGCCGCCGCAGCTGTCGGTGGTTGTGCGCGAGCACTACTGCAATCACGACAGCTTCCTGTCGCAGAAGATCGTCTATTGCGGCTGCAGCCGCAAAACCTACTACGAGCGCTTACACGAGGCTCACGAGTACATCGCCGGCATGCTGATGGGGAAGGCTGCGTGACCCTAGGCTTGGCTCCGGCTATTGCTGTCCCATTGGCCCACCTTGTCCCATTGCGTTTCGACGTGGTGGGACAAGCGCGGGCCTTGTGTTTGTTGGGTTGTCCCATTGTCCCAGCTCAAAACGCCTCCCGCCCGTATGAGCGAAGCGCAGAGCTGTACGCGCTATCGCGCGCACGCGTGTTTTTCGATTTTCTTCTTTACACGAGAAAAGAGAAAACAAATGGGACAATGGGGCAAAGCCCCGAATTTAGGCGCTCTCAGGCGTCCCATAGTGATTTCGAAGCATGGGACATATGGGACACCGCCAAAACAACAGAATGCCGAGGTGGGATATTCGCCGATATTCGCTAGGCGTTCCCCCGGTGTTACCCACTTATTCACCGGGTGGCATTAAAGTGGGGTTGCTGCCAGGAAATTCGACCTGTAAAAAGTAGTCATCTTCGATAGGTGCGACCGCAGAGAGCGGCAGGCACCACACCACCAAACCCGGCCATTGCGCCGGGTTTTTGCGTTTATGGGGTAGGCGATGACAAACGAGCAACAAGCACTGGCAGAGATGCCGATCTGGTTAGTGATCGTCCTGGCTCTGGTCGGTGGTGTCTCGGGGGAGATGTGGCGAGCCGATAAAGATGGGGCGCGTGGCTGGGCGTTGTTACGCCGCCTCGCGTTGCGATCCGGTGCCTGTATCGCCTGCGGTGTGACAGCGATGATGCTGATGATCGCCGCTGGCATGTCGATCTGGACGGCGGGCGCTTTGGGTTGCCTGACCGCGATGGCCGGCGCCGATGTCGCCATCGGCCTTTACGAACGCTGGGTCGCCAAGCGGTTGGGCGTTTCCGAGTCGGCATCGACCGACCACACCTAGGCGGCACCCCGGCCGGGGGCCGATTTTTCTGGGTCCTCCCCGAGGGCCGCCCCCTACACGGGTCATCGAACTCGCGGATTATCTCTAGCTGAAACCCTCGCAGGGATGTCCGTCTTTCCAAAGGGATGGGGACAGAGCAGGGCAGTCGGATGTCGAGTTGACCAGCCGGGCGGGCAGAAAACCGCCGGGGACCCTGGGGACTTTCAAAGGACACGGGGTCGGAAACCCGCGGCATCGTGTTAGCGGTAGGGTTGCCAGCTTACTGAAATTCAATCCATTGAAATTGAAAGGTTCCATTGAAAAGCCGTTGAAAAGGAGGGCTTATGACAGAACCAATGTACCTGTCAAAGAGCGCCTTCGCGGCTCGGATTGGCAGGGCGCCTAGCTACATCACCTGGTTGAAAAACAACGACCGTCTGGTGCTGACCGCCGATGGAAAACAGGTCGACGTGCTGGCCAGCGAAGCGTTGATTCGCGACACCGCTGACCCCAGCAAGGCCGCTGTTGCTGATCGGCACCACCAAGACAGGCTTCAGCGTGACGTGTACAGCCAGCTATCCAGTCAGGTAGAACCGACTTCAATGGCTGCGCCGCCGCCCGCGATCACCCCTGCGGGGCAGTTGCCCGACTTCCAGAAGGCCCGCGCACTGCGCGAACACAACCTGGCCCAGCTCGCCGAGATCGAATTGCACAAGGCCAAAGGCTCGCTGGTCGCGATGTCGGCGGTTCAGACCGGCGCCTACAACGCCGGCCGCATGCTGCGCGATCAACTGCTGGGCATGCCTCCGCAGCTGGCTCCCGAACTGGCATCCATGTCCGACCCTTGGGAAATCGAAAAGCACCTCACGGCGGCGATCCGTCGCTCGCTGGAAGACGCCGAACGTATGTCATCAGCGGATCTTGAACACGCACTGACCACGAGTTAAGCCCATGCCCACGGATATTCCTGACGGTGCAGAGGTGTACCGCGAGGCGTATTTCCGTGGGCTACGGCCCGACCCGGATGTCTGGATCGATCAGTGGGCCGACGAGTACATGCGGATTCCGCGTGACACCGGCGCCGCTGAGCCGGGCCAGTACCGCACCTCGCGTACGCCGTATGCCCGCGAGCCCATGCGTTGTCTGTCGCCGGCTCACCCCTGCAAGCGCGTGATCACCATGGTTGCGTCGCAGCTGATGAAAACGCAGATCGGCCTGAACTGGATCGGCGGGCTGATGCACATGGCGCCGTCGAACATCCTGGCGCTGTTGCCAAGCCTCGGCCTGGCCAAGCGGGTGTCCGCGCGGATCGGCAAAACGATCAAGGCGACACCGGTGCTGCGGGAACGAGTGGCGGCCAACCGTTCGCGGGATTCGCGCAACACCATGGACACCAAGGAGTTCGAGGGTGGGACGTTGTACGTCACCACCGCCGGCTCGGCGGCAAACCTGTCGGAGCTGTCGGCGCGCTACGTGTATGGCGACGAGATCGACCGCTGGGAGGTGGACATCGGCGAGGAGGGCGACCCCATCGAACTGGCGGAAACCCGAGGCAGTACCTTCGGCCGTAACGCGAAGTTCTACTTCTCCAGCTCACCGACAATCAAAGGCGCTTCGCGGATCTCTGACCTGTTCGAGGGCAGCGACCAGCGTTATTACTATGTGCCATGTCCGACCTGTGGGCACATGCAGACCCTGGAATGGGAGCGATTGCATTATTCGAAGGACTACAGCGTGGTGCACTACGAGTGCGCCGGGCCTGAGTGTGACGTACTGATCGAGGAGTACCACAAGGGTGAAATGCTCGCCAAAGGCGAGTGGCGCGCCCATGCCGAGGGCGACGGCGAGACGGTGGGTTTCCACCTCAACGCGTTGTATTCGCCGCTCGGTTGGATGGACTGGAAGTCGCTGGCCAAGCAATTCGAAAAGGCCAAGAAGGCCCAGGCCAAAGGCGATCTGGAGCCAATGCAGGTCTTCTACAACACCAGACTGGCGAAGGTCTGGGACGCCGCTCAGGAGCAAACCAAAGCTGATGTGCTGAGACAACGGGCGAGGTTGGAAGGCTTCAGCCTCGGCTCGATGCCGGCAGCTGTGCTGATGATCACCGGTGCCGTCGACGTTCAGGCCAACCGCCTGGAGTTCATGGTGATGGGCTGGGGCGTCGGTATGGAGCGCTGGGTCATCGACTACCAAGTGGTGTCGGGTGATCCCGCCGACGAGCGCACCTGGGCCGCGCTGGACGAATTGCTCAAGGCCAAATATCGCCATCCTTGCGGTGTTGGCCTGGGCATTCTCGCGGTGGCTGTCGACTCTGGTGGTCACCACACCGATGAGGTCTACCAGTTCTGCCGAGTGCGGCGCTGGCGCAACGTGTTCGCCATCAAGGGTGCGAGCAAACCCGGCAAGCCGGTGATCGCTCAGCGACCGTCGATGGTGGATGTGACGTGGAAGGGACAGACCGAGCGTAACGGTGCCGAGCTGTGGTTCGTCGGTACCGACACGGCCAAGGACTGGATCTACAACCGTTACCCGTTCGAATCGGGACCGGGTGCATTGCACTTTGCCAATGACTTGCCGGACGACTTCTTCGACCAGTGTGTCGCAGAGCGCAAGGTTGCCCGCTACATCCGGGGCCACAAGCGCATCGAATGGGTCAAGGGCAAGGCCGAGCGTAACGAAGCACTCGACCTGATGGTGTACTGCCTGGCCATGGCGCACTACCTGGGCCTCAACCGCTACAAGGAACACGACTGGGAGCGGGTACGTCAGGCCTTGGCGCAGTCAGGACTGTTTGACGAAGCATTGGGCATCAAGCCTGTTCAAGGCGAACGCGTCAGTAACCCGATGCCAGCGGCACCCATTGCCGCACCACACCCGGCACTGCAATCCGCTGCTCCGATCGTGCAAGCGCGACCGGCAGCACCGCCACCTCAACGCCGCAGCTCCAGCAGCGGTTACCTCAAGAGACGCTGATATGTCATTTACCCAGAAGCACCTCGACGCGGTTGAGGCGGCGATCGCTCGCGGTGAGAAAACCGTGCGCTACACCGACCGCACCGTGGAGTACCGCACCGTCGACGAACTGCTCAAGGCTCGCGAAGAAATCCGCACATCGCTGATCAGCGCGGCCGGGCCGCGCTCTCGCGTGGTTCGGTTGTACCACGGAGGCAAAGGAGTCTAATGGCCCGCCACTATCCGACGCTGACCCGTAACGGATTCTTGCTGCCGTCGAACATCAAGGCCAGTTACGAAGGCGCCGGAGAGGGCCGTCGATCCACTGGCTGGGATGCTCCCGACAACGGGATCAACAGCATCAACACCCCGGCACTGCGTAACCTGCGTTCGCGTTCACGGGCGGCGGTTCGCAACGACCCGTATGCCTACAACGTGATCGACAAGCGCGTCAGCAACCTGATTGGCACCGGTATCACGCCACGGCCCAAGACCGACGACGAAGCGCTGCGCAAGTTGCTGCAGGAGCTGTGGGACGACTGGGTCGATGAGTCGGACGCGGATGAGCGCACCGACTTCTATGGCCAGCAGGCGCTGATCGCTCGCACGGTGGAGACCTCCGGCGAGTGCTTTGTTCGCTTGCGGCCGCGCAGTCTGGACGAGGGCCTGGCGGTCCCGTTGCAGATTCAGGCGCTGGCGCCGGAGTTCGTCCCGCACGACAAGTACGAGACCACCAAGAACGGCAACATCATCCGCGCCGGGATCGAGTTCACGCCCGGCGGTAAGCGGGTCGCGTACTGGATGTACCTGTCGCATCCGCGTGATGCCTCGTCACTGAACGCCGGCTACAACCAGTTGGTGCGCGTTCCGGCGGCTCAGGTGCTGCACATCTTTGAGCCGGTCGAGCCGGGTCAGCTACGCGGCGTGCCGCGATTGTCGCCGGTGCTGAAGCGCCTGCGCAGTCTCGACAACTACGACGACGCGGTACTGTTTCGTCAGGAAGTGGCCAACCTGTTTGCCGGTTTCATCAGTCGGCCGGCTCCGGACTCTGGGTTGGTTCCGAGAGACCCGGTCACCGGCCAACCGTTGAGCCTTGATCGTGACGGCTTCACGCCGATGGTCGCGCTCGAGCCCGGCACCATGCAGGAGCTGGGGCCAGGTGAAGAGGTCGAATTCTCCAAACCGCCAGACGCCGGCAACAACTACCCGGACTTCATGCGGCAGCAGCTGATGGCCGCTGCTGCGGGAACGGGCACGCCCTACGAGATCCTCACGGGCGACATGCGCGAGGTCAACGACCGGGCGCTGCGTGTGGTGCTCAACGAGTTCCGGCGTCGCCTGGAGCAACTGCAATTCAGCGTTTACGTCCACCAGCTTTGCCGCCCGGTTCGGGCTGCCTGGATGGACATGGCTGTGCTGTCGGGCGTTCTGGTGCTGGAAGGCTACGCACAGCGTCGCCGCGAATACCTGCGCACACGTTGGGTGCCGCAAGGTTGGGCCTACATCCAGCCGGTACAGGACGTACAAGCCCGGCGGATGGAAGTGCAGGCGGGCTTTGCCTCGCGTAGCGAGATGGTCCTGCGCACCGGCTACGACGCGGAAACGGTCGATGCGGAAAACGCCGCAGACAACGAGCGGGCCGTCCGGCTTGGCCTCAACTACAACACGCACGAAGCCGTCGAACAGCTCGACGACAAGGAGCAACCATGAGCAAGAAAGCGAGCCCGCGCATTTACAACCGGGCTGGCAAACGCGTGCAGGTACAGGACAAAACCTGGTATGCACTGCAAGCCAGCGGCGAAGCCGCCGAGCGAGTCATCGAAGTCTTCGTCTACGGCGAGATCGGTGCCTGGGGCATCACCGCCAATCAGTTCGTGCAAGATCTGCGCGCCATGGACGACGGCGTCTCGCAGGTGATCGCGGCGTTCAACAGCGTTGGTGGCGATTTGTTTGACGGTCTGGCCATGCACAACGCGCTGTCGCGTCTGGGCGAGCGTTGCACCGGTCGCATCGATGCATTGGCCGCCAGTGCCGCCAGCGTGGCGGTGTGCGGCGCACATAATGTCGTGATTGCGGCCAACGCCATGCTGATGATTCACAACCCATGGACCTACGCGGCGGGGGATGCCGAAGACTTCCGCAAGGTTGCCGACGTACTCGACCAAACCATGGAGGCGATCATTGCGGCCTACAAGGCCAAGGCGCCGGACATCGATGAGGTCGAATTGCGGCGGCTGGTCGCCGCTGAAACCTGGCTCACCGCCAATGAGGCGGTGGCGTTGGGCCTAGCCGATGAAGTTGGGGACGGGATCAAGGTCAAGGCGTGCCTGGGCCAGGGTGGCGTGCTGCAGCGTTATCAACATGCACCGGCCGAACTGCTGGCCCAGCTCGACGAGCCACCCGAGCCGGATCCGGAGTTAGAACCTGACAATCCGCCACCGACGCCGCCTGTGGTCGATTCGGCCAAGCTGGCCTTGATGATCACTCAGCGTTGCGCAGAGGCGGGCATCAACAACCTGGTGGCGCCGCTGCTCGAGTCGACCAAGCTCGAAAGCGAAGAGATCGTCCAGGCCGGCCTGACACGCGCGAAGGCCGTGAATGATCTGTGTGTGGCTGCGCGCTTGCCAGAGTTTAGTGCCGAGTACGTCGCTGCCGGTCTGGATGCAGCGGCGGTCCGGGCGCGTCTGTTCGACAAGATCGTGGGCAGCGGCAAGGGCTTTGAAATCGACAACAGCCTGCCACTGGACGAAGACCCACCGCCGAAGGTGCAGGCCAAGCAAATCGATCAACCCTCTATCTGGTCGGCGCGCCAAGCTGCGCACACCGCTAAACCCCAATCTGCTACAGGAGCAAGACGATGACGATTCAACGAGAGCCGATGCATGCAGGTGAGTTCCTCTTGTCCGAGGCCGCCGGCACCATTTCCCGCGAAGCCATCAATGTCGCGGCAGGGCCTGCACTGGAGCCCGGGCAGATCCTCGGCCTGGTGAGCGCGACCGGTGAGTTCGCCCCCTACAGCCCGACCGCCGAAGACGGCAGCGAAAACGCTATCGCCATTCTCTACGGCCCATTGGGCCAATCTGATGTGGTTCGTCGTGGCCGCGCCGTGGTGCGCTTGGCCGAAGTCAGCGAAGTCCATCTCACCGGTCTGGATCCTGCTGCTGAAAAGGCACTGGCCACTCATTTTCTGATCGTCCGCTAAGACGACCACCTTGATTACCGAACCCGCCGAGTGCGGGTTTTTTGCTTTCTGGAGATAGCTTCATGGCTGACATTGAAATCTTTAACGATGACGCGTTTTCGGTCTCTTCGCTGACCGCCGCCATCAACGAACAGGAATACTTGCCGGGCCGCATCAGCAGCCTCGGTTTGTTCCAGGAGGAGGGCATTACCACCCTGACGGTGCAGATTGAGAAAGACGGCGACACCCTGGCCCTGGTGCCGGCGGGCGAGCGCGGCACCTCCGGTCTGGTGGTCAGCGGCACCAAGCGCAATCTGATCCCGTTCAACACCGTGCACCTGCCGCAGCGCTTTGCGATCAAGGCTGATGAGATTCAGGGGATCCGTGCCTTTGGTACGCGTTCCGAGTTGCAGGCTGTTCAGGACGTGGTTAACAAACGCCTGGCCAAAGCTCGACGCCAGCTCGATGTTACTCACGAATTCCAACGCATGGGCGCACTCAACGGCAAGATCTATGACGCCGATGGCCAAACCGTGCTGCTGGATCTTTATGATCGTTTCGGTGTGCAGCGCCAAACGCTGTCGATGGGGCTGAACGATCCAAGCAGCGAATTCCGCGTGCGCTGTGGCGATGCGCTGGATATGCAAGAGGAAGCGCTGGGCAGCGTGACCAGCAGCGGCTCTCGCGCCTTTTGCGGGAAGAGCTTCTGGAATGCGCTTCTTAAAATCAAAGAGGTGAAGGCCACTTATCTGAACACTCAGCAAGCGGCGTCCCTGCGCGGTGACTCGCGCGAAAGCTTCGAGTACGGCGGCATCGTGTGGGAGCGTTATCGCGGCAAGATCGCCGGCATGAACTTCGTGCATGACGACAAAGCTCTGCTGATTCCTGAAGGTGTGCCGGACCTGTACATCTCGGTGTTCGCGCCGGCGGATTACATGGAAACGGTCAACACCGAAGGCGTGCCTTACTACAGCAAACTTGAGCCGATGCCGTTCAACAAAGGGATTTCCGGCGAAGCCCAGTCCAACCCGCTGCACCTGTGTACCCGTCCACGTGCGCAGATCCTGCTGGAGCTCTGACCATGGGCTTTCGCGATTTGATCGCCGAAGTCGACGCGGTGGTGTTCGAGACCCTGGGCGACACCGCCCGCATCGAAGGCCGGGACGAGCCGGTGCTGGGTATGTTCTCCGCGCCCTGGCTGCAGCCGAAGATCGGAAAGCTCAACACCGGCCTGCGCGAGCCTCGGTTCGAGATTCGCGTCAGTGATTCGCAGGGCTTGGAGCAGGGCCTGCTGGTCACCATCGAACTGCCTGAATTGGACGGTGGCGGCGAATACGACCTGCTGCAGCTGGAGCCCAGCGGTGACGGTCTGGTTGCCTTGATTTTGAGGATGCGCGCATGAGTGTCGGCAGCTACTTCAAACCCTCAGCCGGTGGCGGGATGCTCTCTATTCAGTCCTCGGCTGCGGACCTGAAAGCGTTCCAGGACTTCGCCAAGCTGGTACCGAAAGCGGCCGCAGCGGCGCACCGTCGAGCGATCAACAAGACGTTGGGTTGGCTGCGCACGCACATTGCCCGAGCCGTCAGCCGGCAAGAGCGCATCGCCGTCGCGGCGGTCCGTCAGCGTCTGCGCAGTTACCCGGTGTCTGGGGGAGCCACGAGTGGCAAGTTGTGGTTTGGTCTCAACGCGATCGAGTCCAGCCGGATCGGGCGAGCACGGCAGTCCGGCAGCGGCGTGTCGGTGGCCGGGCGACGCTATCAAGGGGCCTTCCTCAAAAAGGTCTATGGCAACAAACCCGACATCTGGATCCGCACCGCGAGCAAGCACTTCAACGCGGACGACTATCCCGACAGCACGGTGTCGAGAGGCGGTGGTGCCAGTTCGGGTTGGGTCGCGGAAAACGGCGATCGCTTTCCATTGGCGAAGGCCAAGGTGTCGCTGGAGCAAGCCCGTCCGCACTTCGACACCTGGGTCAAACGGGCCGACGCGCGTCTGCTGGAGATCCTGCAACAAGAGCTCAACTTTGAGCTGCAGAAGTACCTGAAGGGGACGGCCCATGTCTGACGAACCTTTTAGCCTGGACCAGCTTTATCAGGCGATCGAACAGCACCTGGCCAGCAATCTGTCCGGCATTAAAGCGGTAGCGGCGTGGCCCAACATCAAGGACCGCATCGCATTGCCGGTGGTGTTCATTGAAATGGCCGAGATGGAACCGGGGGTTGATATCGGTACCGGCGAGACCAGCCTGATTTGCCGGTTCGAAGCACGGATCATCGTTGATCCGATTCGCCCGAAGCACTGCCAGCAGGCCGCGCACCTGGCAGCGCAACTGGCCGTGTTGTTGCGCCTGCAAACCTGGGGTTTGGCGGTAGAGCCCGCTGAGTTCGTTCAGGCCACACAAGATTGGACCAAGCCTGCGCTCGACGGTTACGTGGTCTGGCTCGTTGAGTGGACTCACCAGATTTACTTGGGCTCTGAGGAATGGCCGTGGCCGGATGAGCCACCGAGCTCGCTGGTGATCAATGTCGAGCCAGGTGACGGCCCGGTTCATCCGGAGGATCTGTGAGTTACGCCAGTGCGGAACACGACCGCATGATTGCCGCCATGCTGATGCCGTGCGTGGTGGTCGGCGTGGATCTGGCGGCGGCGATGGTCCGGGTGTCCAATGGTGAATGGACCAGCGCCTGGGTGCGTTGGCACAGCCTCGCGGCCGGCAAGGCGCGACACTGGCGCGCGCCGAGCCTGGGCGAGCAAGGGGTGTTATTCAACCCTAGCGGCCAGGCTGGCATGGGCACCTTTATCCCGGGGCTGTATGGCAATGCCGGCGCCCAGCCGGACAACCGCGACCATGTCGAAGTCTGGCGCTTTGACGATGGGGGCTCGCTGATCTACGACTGGCAGGCCAAGACCTACACCATCACGCTGCCCACCGGAACGGTAATGGTGAAGGTCGGTAGTACCGAGGTCACCGTTACGGATAACGCCGTGACGGTGAAGGTGGGCGGCACCGAGGCCGCACTGACGCCCGATTCTATGACGGTCAAATCGACCGCGATCAAGTTGGTCGCGGCGGTGGAAATTGACGGCACGTTACACGTAACGCAGGACATCACCGGCGGCGCCTCGATCCTCGCTGCAGGATCCAGCGACAACCATCACACGCACTAATCAATAACCCCATTCATCCCGCCGAGTGCGGGTTTTTTTATGCCTGGAGAAAACATGGCCAAGAACACCGAACAGCCGGTCGCCGATCAGTCGCCGCCGGATCTGTTGCTGACCTTTCGCGACAAGGTGTACACCTCGCGCACCCTGATCATGCCTGACAGCGATCGCACGCTGTCGGTGGCCAAGGGGTGTGTCGAGGTGTCCGTTTCCGATGAGCAGGCCGTCGCGTACCTGAAGGGCCACCCCGAGCTTGAGCCACTGAAGGAGTGATGTAGATGATCGGAATGGATCGCCACACCGGCCAGCCCATTTCCGGCGTCGAGCATCTGCGCCAGTCCATGGGCGACGTCCTGGGCACGTCACTGGGCAGCCGCCGGCACCGGCCAGAGTACGGCAGCAAGGTCCGCTCCTACGTGGACTTGCCCGTCAATGAGGGTTGGAAAAGCTCCGTGCAAGCGGAAGCCATCCGTGCCCTGGAACGCTGGGAGCCGCGGCTGAAACTGGAGCGCGTGCGCGTGCTGTCGGTGCTGGGCGGGCAAATCAATCTGAGCATTGCCGGCGCCTACCTCGGTGACAGCTTTCTTGTGGAGGTCAGCGTATGAGTCTGCTGGATCTGTCGGCCCTGCCGGCGCCGGATGTGCTGGAACCTCTGGACTTTGAGGCGACCTATGAGGAAGGGCTGGGCGTCTTTCGCGGCTACATGGGTAACAACTGGACCGCGACGCTGGAAAGCGACCCGGTCACCAAAGTGATCGAGGTCGGGGCTTACATCAAGGTCGGGAATCGCGCTCGGGTCAACGACGGCGCCAAGGCGCTGCTACTGGCCCATGCCATTGGCAGCGATCTCGACCAGTTGGGGGCCAATTACAATCTGAAGCGCCTGATGATTCAGGCCGAGGATCTGACAGCGGTGCCGCCGGTACCGGAAATCAAGGAAAAGGACGATCCGTTTCGCGAGCGCATCCAGTTGGCCTTTGAGGGCTTGACCACGGCCGGCCCGCGTAACAGCTACATCCTGCATTCGCGTAACGCATCGGGGCTGGTGGCGGATGCCACGGCGGAAAGCCCGGCGCCGTGCTGCGTTACGGTAACGGTGCTGAGTTCGGAAGGGGAAGGCGAGGCCGGCCCTGAGTTGTTGGCCATCGTGGACACGGCGCTGAATGATGAAGATGTGCGGCCGCTGACCGACTGGGTGACGGTGCAGAGCGCGGAGATTATCCGCTACCGCATAGACGCCATTTTGCACATGAGCAGCGCCGGGCCTGAGGGGGATGCCAGTTTGGCCGAGGCCATCAAGCGACTGGCGGCCTGGATCAACCCGCGCAAGCGGTTGGGGGTTGAGGTGGCGCGGTCGGCGATTGACGCTCAGTTGCACGTTGCCGGCGTTTCCCGGGTTGAGCTGCCCGGCTGGGTCGACCTGGCTCCGACCAAGGCGCAGGCGGCCTGGTGCTTCGACTATGACGTGAAGATGGCGGGGGCGACATGAGGAGTCTGCTGCCGAGCAATAGCACGCAACTGGAGCGCGCCCTGGAGGCGACGTTTTACGAGCGCACGATTGTCCCGCTGCGCACGCTCTACAACGCCGATACCTGCCCGGTGCATCTGCTGCCCCATCTGGCGTGGGCGTGGTCGGTCGATCGCTGGGATTACCGCTGGCCCGAAGCGACCAAGCGCGCCGCCATCAAGGCATCGTATTACATCCATGCCCACAAAGGGACCATCGGCGCCTTGCGCCGGGTGGTCGAGCCTTTGGGCTACCTGATTGAAATCGTCGAGTGGTTCAAGACGGTGCCCAAAGGCGAGCCGGGCACCTTCGCGCTGAAGGTCGGCGTTCTGGATACCGGGATCACCGAAGAAATGTATCAGGAGCTGGAACGCCTGATTGACGACGCCAAGCCGGTCACCCGGCACCTGACCGGGCTGGCGATCAGCCTCGAAACCCAAGGCAATCTGAACATCAGTGTCGCTCTGTACGAAGGCGACGAAATCGACGTTTACCCGCCGGTAATGCGTGACATCGAGGTCACGGGCCACTTCGGCGTGGTGGGGCGCGAACACTCCATAGACACCCTGGACGTTTACCATGATTGATGTGAATTCCCAGTTTTTCGCCATCCTCACGAACGTGGGAATGGCCAAGCAGGCGAACGCCGACGCGCTCGGCATTCCCTGGAAGATCACCGAAATGGGTGTGGGCGATGCCAACAACACCGACCCGATCCCCAGTGCCTCGCAAACTACGCTGATCAACGAATGGCGGCGCCGGCCGCTGAATCAGCTCAAGATCGACCCGATCAACCCGGCGGTGCTGATCGCCGAGCAGATTATCCCGGCGGATGAGGGCGGCAAGTGGATTCGCGAAATCGGTCTGTACGACGCGGACGGGGATCTGGTGGCGGTGGCCAACTGCGCGCCGAGCTTCAAGCCGATCCTGTCGCAAGGCTCGGGCCGCACGCAAATCGTGCGGATGAACTTCATCGTCACCAGCACCGGCAACATCACGCTCAAGATCGATCCGTCGATTGTGCTGGCCTCGCGGGCCTACGTCGACGCGGCCATTCTGGAAGTGCTGCCGAAGAACAAGACGCCCGGCGAATGGACTCGGGTCAAGACCAACGATCGGGGGATTGTGGTATCGGGTGATAACCCGAGCACGCTGGCCGGGATGGGCATCACGGACAGCTACACCAAGGCCCAAATCGAGGCGATGATCGCGCAGGCCTCGGCATTGCCGGTGGGGGCCACGGTGGCGTTTCCATTGGACAAGGTCGCTCCCGGGTTTCTGGAGCTGGACGGCAGTGTCAAAAGCATTGCGGCCTATCCGGATCTGGCGACGTTCCTCGGTACGGCCTTCAACAAGGGTGACGAAGGCGCTGGCAACTTCCGCCTGCCGGAATCCCGGGGCGAGTTCCTGCGTGGCTGGGACCATGGGCGCGGTATTGATGCGGGCCGGGCGATTGGTAGCTGGCAGAAAGGTACGATGGTTAGCGCTGATACCACTGGCTCAGGTGATGGATCTACAGTCATCGGCCTCGGTGCAAACGCCGCACTGCCTCTGGCGAGCTACGGTGTCGATCCTATCGCTCTTGCAGACTATCCGTCGCAGGTTACCGCTCTCTCAAGTGCTGCGACTGCGGCAAGCAACGTGGCGGTGAGTGGCTCGACTCGTCCGCGAAACTTGGCGGTGATGTGGTGCATCAAGGCCTGGAACGCGCCGATCAATCAGGGAAACATTGATATCGCCGCGCTAGCCGCTTTGGCGCAGCAGGCCACGGAAATCAATCAAGGCACGGCGAAGGTTGCAACACAGGCACTTACTGATGCAGGCGTTGACGATACGACCATCATCACACCGAAGAAATTGCGGTTTGGTTTTTCGATGTTGAAGGCCTCGAACGGATACATCGTCTTTCCCAGTTGGCTGGGCGGCTTCATCATCCAATGGATGTCCGTCGTCAACTCCAACAATCAGGGATCGGGATTCTCCAGTGCGTCGTACCCCATTCCGTTTCCCAATGGTGTGCTGGGAGCTGCAAAAATCAACTTGGCCACCAGTGGCGGCGGATATGCTACGTCCGATGCCAGCTATAACAGCCTTGATGCCGCGAGCTTTTCCTGGCTGGCTTATAAAAGCGACAACAGCTTTGCTTCAGTCGCCGGAAGCGTCAGCGCTCGTTTTATTTTTATTGGGTGGTAGGTGCAATCATGGGCGATAAATATGCCGTTTTTGGTGAGGACAACATCCTTAAGGAACGCTTGATTCGTGGTGTCCACGCCATTCCGATGGAAGCGGTCGAGATTGATGATGAGCTGTGGTTCAGGCTTATCCAGGAAACAGAGTGCTTATGGGTATTGGACGCCGAAGGCAAAATTACTAAGGGCCCTATGCCGGCGCCGCCACCGCTGACCGCCGAAGAAAACGAGCGGTTACGTCTGGCCGCCTATGCCAACCCGCTGACCGGTTCTGATCGTTACTTCTCGGAAGCACTGCGCATGCAGGTAATGGGGGAAGAGGGCTGGGAAGAGGTCCGAGCGGCCGGTGTGACCCGCTACAAAGCGATCCAGGCGCAATTCCCGTGGACGCCGCCTGATGTCGATGAACCTCAATAACGCCCCGCACTGACGGGGCGTTTTCTTTTCCGTTACGCGTAACACGAACATCCCTCACAGCCTCGCTTATGCGGGGCTTTCTGGTTTCTGGAGATTGCCTTTATGAGTTTCTTTCACGGCGTTACGACCACGCTGCTCGACACCGGGGCGCGGACTATTTCGCTGCCGTCGTCGTCGATCATCGGTCTGTGCGACACCTTCACCCCAGGCATCCTCGGCGGCGGCACGGCCAAGGCCGGCGAGCTGAAGCTGATCACCTCCGAGCGCGAAGCCATCGCGGCGTTCGGCGCGGGGTCGGCCATCGCCAAGGCTGCGGCCGCGATCTATGTGCGGGCCAAGGCGGTAATTGTCGCTGTCGGCGTGCCCAAGCTCGAAGACACGGCGTTACAAACGTCCGCCATCATTGGCGGTGTTCTTGCCGATGGTCAGCGTACCGGCCTTCAGGCGCTGCTGGACGGCAAGAGCAAGCACAACGCCCAACCCAAACTGTTGATCGCCCCGGGACATTCGGCGACGCAGGCCGTGGCCACCGCCATGGATGCCCTGGCCGGCAAGTTGCGCGCGATCGCCATCATCGACGGGCCGAATACCACTGATGAGGCGGCCATGGCCTACGCCTTGAACTTCGGCAGTAAGCGCCTGTTTCTGGTCGATCCGGGTGTGCAGTTCTGGGACACGGTCGAGAGCGCGACGGTCGATGCGCCGGGCTCGGCGTGGACGGCGGGTCTGTTTGCCTGGACCGATGCCGAGTACGGCTACTGGGCGTCGCCATCGAACAAGGAGTTTGTCGGCATCACCGGCACGAGCCGCCCGGTCGAGTACCTGGACGGCGACGCCACCTGCCGGGCCAACCTGCTCAATAACGCAAACATCACCACGATCATCCGCGACGGCGGTTTCCGTCTGTGGGGCAACCGCACGCTGTCCAGCGATCCGAAATGGGCATTCATCACCCGCGTTCGGACCTGCGACATCCTCATGGATGCGGTGCAGGCCGGGCACAAGTGGGCGGTCGACCGCTCGATCACCAAGACCTATGTCAAGGACGTCACCGAAGGCGTTCAGGCGTTCATGCGTGACGAGAAGAACCGGGGCGCGGTGATCAATTTCGAAGTCTACGCGGACGACGAAATGAGCACGGCCAGCCAAATCATGCAGGGCAAAGTCTACTGGCGCATCCGTTTCACCGACGTGCCACCGGCGGAAAACCCGAATTTCCTCTTCGAAGTCACCGATCAATGGGCGACCGAAGTTCTTGAAGCTGCCTAAGGGGGCCGTTCGATGATTCCTCAAGTTCTCTCCAACTGTAATGCCTTCGTCGACGGCGTCAGCTTTGCCGGCGACGTGCCGACCCTGTCGCTGCCCAAGCTGACCCAAAAGACCGACGACTATCAGGGCGGCGGCATGTTGTCGCCGGTCGAAATCGCCATGGGGCTGGAAAAGCTGGAAGCGGCGTTTACCACCAACGGCGTGCGCCGCGAGGCGCTGAAGTACTTCGGCCTGGCCGATCAGACCGCCTGCAACATCGTGTTCCGCGGTGCCTTCAAGGGCCTGCGCGGCGTGGTCACGCCGGTCATTGTGACCATGCGCGGCGGCATCAAAGAGGTCGACATGGGCGACTGGAAACCGGCCGACAAGGCCGAAATCAAGCACTCGGTCAAGCTGGTCTACTACAAGCTGGAGATCGACGGCCGGGTCATGTACGAGATCGACCCGCTCAACATGGTGATGGTGGTCGACGGTGTCGACCAAGCTGCCGCTGAACGCTCGGCCCTCGGCCTCTAAGGACAAAAGCACATGACCCAAGTAACCCAAGACCAAGAACTGCCGAGCTGGCTCAAGCTGAGCGATGAAGGCGTTACCGTAACGCTCAAATACAAGACCCTGATCAGCGGCGTCCTGACGGACAAGCTGATGATGCGTGCGCCGAGTGTCATGGATTGGCGCGCCTCAAAGGTGGCGGGCAACGGCGACTATGAAAAACAGGAGTTGTCGCTGTTCAGCAGCTTGCTGGGGCTCACTGAACCGGAATTGTTGAGCCTGAAATACAAGGACTATCAGCGCCTATCGGCGGGCTATTTTCGCCTGGTCGAAGAAGACGACGTTTAACGCGACCACCCTCAAAATGGCGGCCCAACGCTTGGCGAAAGAGACCGGTTTCTCTGCTGCCGAGATTACGGCCATGCCCTTTGATGAGATGGTTTGGTGGCTCACGGATTGAGCCGCCCTTGATCTACCCGACGTATAGGGCAAGTACATGGCGAACAAACTCGCGCTCGGCCTGGTCATTGGCGGGGCGGTCAGCTCCACCGTAGGTTCAGCGTTCAAGGATGTCACCAGTCGCATCAAGCGCCTGGAGGCCGAAGGCAAAAAAGCCCGGGTGCTGGAAAAGACCATTGGCGACACCATGCGATTGCGCGATGAATGGCGCAAGGCACACATGGCGGGCGAGAAGGGCGCCGGCGCGCTACTGAAACAGCTGGAAAGCAATCTCAGCAGCCTGAAGAAGCAAGGCGTTGAAGTCCGCAATCTGGCCAAGGCCTACAACACCATGGGTCAGATGGCGGCCAAGGCCGAGCTGAAAGCCAAAGGTCACCATCAGCTCGATGAGGGCAAGCAGCGCCTGAGAAACAGTGTTGGCCAAGCGGTCGCCGGCACGGCGGCGCTGGCGATCCCGGCGAAGATCAGCGCGGACTACGGCGCGATCATTCGTGACATTGCGATCAAGTCGAACATTGCCAACAAGCCCGAAGAAGCGAAGCTGTCCCAGACGGTGATCGACACGTCTCGCGACACCGGCATGGCGCGCAATCAGGTGGCCGAGGTGGTCAATGCGCTGGTGGGGGCCGGCATGGAGCTGGACAAGGCCCTGCAATATGCCCCAACGGCGGCCAAGTTCGCCGTGGGTCAGGGTTCGGATGGCGGCGAAACGGCGCGCATGATCAACGCCCTGGGGCAGAACGCCAAAATATCCGACCCGGCAGTGATGCAGAAGGCGCTGGAGGCGATCGCCTACCAAGGGCAGGCGGGCAGCTTCGAGGCTGCCGACATGGCCCGCTGGTTCCCTGAGCTGCTGGCAGGCATGGGCAAGCTGGGCATCACCGGGATGGATTCGGTCACGCAACTGGGCGCGATGCTTCAGGTGCAGATGAAGACCGCCGGCGGATCGGACGAGGCGGCGAACAACCTCAAGAACTGGATGGAAAAGATCGGTTCGGGTGACACGGTCGAGGCCTACAAAAAGGCCGGGATCGATTATCAGGGCTCGATGAACACTGGCCTGCAGAATGGCAAGTCCACGCTGGAATCCAGCTTTGAGCTGGCCCAGAAGTACATTGCGGCGACCGATCCGAAGAAGGCCGCCGCCATGGCGGAAGCCACGGCCAAGATCAGCAAGGAGACCGATCCGGAAAAAGCCAAGGCCATGATTGCCTCCCTGGAGCAGGCCCTGCGCACCGGCGATCTGTTCGCCGACATGCAGGTCAAGGGCGCCTTGACCGCGTTCATGCAGAACAAGGATCTGTATGCGAAGTTGAAAAGCGAGTCGGCCAGCGCCACGGGGATTCTGGACAAGAACCTTGAAGAGCGCCGGCAGTCGTCTGCGCAGAAACAGGCGGAAATGGTCCAGGGCATCGACGACGCCATGCGAGGCATCGGCGATGCCTTTCGGCCGGTGACTGACGCAGTGGTCGACGGGGTGACCTCTGTCACGCAAGGCCTCGCCAATCTGTCCGATGAGTCGCCCCGGCTGGTGACGGGTATCGGTGCGGCCGTCGCGGCCGTGATCGGCTTCCAGGCCGCCATGAGCAGCTTCAAGATTGCCAAGGGCCTGATGAACCTCGGGCGCGGCTCGCTGATGGGCAATCCCAACATTCCGCAAAAGGTGATCGTCACCAACATGCCGGCCAGTGGTACCGGCGGGCTGGATGGCGGCGACTTCGATGCCGGTGGCGAAGGCAAAAAGGGCAAAAAAGGCAGGCCGGGCGGGAAGGGCGGCGGCGTGCGTGGCGGGGGTGGTGTCGGTGCGGTGGTCAAAGGGGCGGCGGTGTTTGCGGTCGCTGAGGCTGGCTACAAGGCCTATGACACCTATCAGAACGCCGAGACGCAGGACGAGAAGGCCGAGGGCTACGGCGCGGCGGCGGGCGGGTTGGCGGGCACGCTGACCGGTGCCGCCGCTGGTGCGGCGATCGGTACTGCGGTGTTGCCGGTAATCGGCACCTTTGTCGGCGGGTTGATTGGGGGGTATCTCGGCAGCCAGGGCGGTGACGCTTTGGGTGGTGCAATCGGCAAGTCGATGTTTGGCACGCCCGACGAGCTGAAGCGGATGCCGGCTGCCGGGCCGCTGATGATGAGCAATGCTGGCAAGAACATCCCGCCGGTGATGGGCGACATTGCCAAGTCGTTCGCGGCGCCAGTGGCTGGGTCGCTGGTGATGGCCCGTGGCGGTGGTCCGGTGATGCCGACACGCGCAGCCGAAACGCAGCCCGGTGATGCCGCGCGCTCCATGATGTTGCCGCCGGCCAGTGCCGATATAGGGGCGGGGCCGCTGGCCAAGGTACTGGCACCGGCCGCGAAGTCGGAGCCTGCCAAGATCGAATCCAAGGTGGACATTCAGGCGCCGTTTTCGCTGACGGTCAACGGTGACGTCAAGGATGCGGCGCAGCTGTACGGTCAGCTCAAGCCGTTGCTCGATCAGCACTATCGCGACATGGCCAAGCAAATGGGGAGCGCTCAACTCTTTGACGCGCCGCACGTTTAATCAGGAGGGCTCATGGAAGCATTGGGGCAATTACAGTCGGGGCTGAAGTACCTGGCCTCGGCCGGGGAAACCGGTCGGCGCAGTCTGGACGGGATGCTGGGCCCGGTGAATGGCGCGATCGGGGAAATCACCGGCGCGACGTCCGAGCTGGAGGGGCTGCCCGTTGTCGGTCCCGCGATCGGGGCCAAGCTGCAGCGCGTCATGCGCGGGGTGAATGCGGCTCAGGCCAAGGTCGGGCAGGTGGTGGCCACGTACAACACGGCTACCCGGGCGCTGTCGCAGATTGACGAACGCATGGCGGTGCTGAAGGAACAGGCGGGCAAGGCGGCGACGGCGATCAACAAGATCGCCGGCAAGGCCAGCCCGGCGCTGGCCAACATCGTGCCCACCGGGGCCTTTGCCACGGACTCGACGCCGGCGCCGGAGGCGGTGAAGCCATTCCCGCACTTGCTGATCATCCAACCCCAAGATCCCAAGGCGCAGCCGTATTTCTTCAACCTCGACACGGCAGCCTTTGACGAGCTGCGCCGCTCGACGGAATTTCGCTGGGCTTCGCAGGAACGCCTGTCGCGCCGGCCGGCGCAACAAGCCGTGGGCATGGGCGACGAGAAAATCACGCTCAAGGGCGCGATCTTTCCGGGGTTCAAGGGCGGCCTGAAGCAGCTCGACACCTTGCGCGCGATCGGCGCCAGGCTTGAGCCGTTGAGCCTGGTCACGGGCTATGGCGACGTGCTGGGGAACTGGTGCCTCAAGAGCATTGAGGAAGAACAGAGCGCGCTGATGCAGGGTGGCATCCCGCGCAAACAAGGGTTCACGCTGGAGTTTGTACGCTATGGCGACGACATGCAGAACGTCTGACGGAGATCTGTTGGACACCATCTGTCATAACTATTACGGCCACCTCAATGGCAGCGTTGAGGTGGTCCTTGATGCCAATCAGGGGCTGGCCGAAGAAGAACAGCCGTTCCGGGCCGGCGTGGTGATCACGCTGCCGGATATGCTGGCCCCCGCTACGGAGCAGATAACGCTATGGGATTGATGGTCTACACTCGTGTCGTTTATCGCTTCAAGCTCCTTACTTTCTTACCCGCCTTGTGCGGGTTTTTTTTGGAAAAAATTCATGACGCCCATCTTTCGTATCGTGGCGGATGGTGCTGATATCACGAGCCTTATCAACGATCGGCTGTTGCAGCTCAGCACCACGGACAAGCCCGGCATGGAGTCGGACGAGTTCGAACTGCGCATTGACGACCGCGACGGGCTGGTGACGCTGCCCCGTAAGGGCATCGGCATCGAGATCTACCTGGGTTATGCCGAGACGAGTCTGGCGCGCCTGGGGCGCTACGTGGTGGACGAGGTCACGGTATCCGGTCCGCCGGATGTGATCGTGATCAAGGGCAAGGCCAGCGACATGCGCGGCAGCGGCAAGACTATCCGCAGCGGTAGCTGGGAGAACGTGCCGTTGTCCAAGATCGTCAGCGATGTCGCCACGCGTAATGGCTGGCAGCCGGTGTGCCCGGTCACGACGAAGGTCGCCCGGGCAGACCAGCTCAGCGAGTCCGACTTTAACTTCATCACGCGCCTGGCTAAGCAATACGACTGTACCGCCAAGGTCGGCGACGGGAAGCTGTTGGTGATGCCCCGCCAAGGTGGCCAGACGGCCAGCGGCAAGGCGTTCGGGGCGGTCACTCTGACCCGCAGTGACGTCAGTCGCTGGCAGTTTCGCTTTGGCGATCGCAGCGCGCACAAGGCGGTGGCTACCAAGCACCAGGACAAGAAGACCGGAAAGCTCGCGGTCGTCTCCCTGGACAATGACGACGTGCCGGATGGCCTGCCGGCGGTGCATACCGATCGGCATATTCACCCGAACAAGACCGCCGCGGAATCGGCGGCCAAGGCGCGCTTGGCGGCATTCAATCGCTCGAGCGCGGATGTTCGGTTTGAAATGCCCGGCCGTACGGACCTGTTTGCCGAGCGGACCATCAACGCCCAGGGCTTCAAGGTCGGGCTCGATGGTGAGTATCTGACCGACTCGGTGGAGCAGGTCTACACCCAAGCCGGCTGGTCGACCACCGTCGAATGCAACGGAGGCAAGAACGGCAAAGCCAAGGCCAAGGGCAGGAAAAAGAAGAAGGAGGCGAAGCCGGTCAAAGTCGTATCCCTGAAGTAGCGCGAAAAAGAATCCATAGCCGCTGAGTGCGGTTTTTTTTTAGCCTGGAGTTTGTATGTCCTTAACCGAGCAACAGCTGCAACTCATCATGCCGAACGCCCGCCGCCAAGCGGGCGTTTTTGTATCCGCCCTGAACACCGCCATGGCCCACCGGCAAATCAATACACCGAAACGGCAGGCCGCATTCCTGGCTCAAGTCGGCCACGAGTCCGGTCAACTGCAGTACGTCCGCGAACTGGGCGGCGACCAGTACCTGAGCAAGTACGACACAGGCAGTCTGGCTGCGAAGCTGGGCAATACGCCAGAGCCTGATGGTGATGGTCAGCGCTATCGCGGTCGTGGCCTGATCCAGGTGACCGGCCGGAACAACTACCTGCGCTGCAGCTTGGCATTGTTCGGCGACGAGCGATTGCTGCGCACCCCGGAGTTACTCGAGCTGCCGCAATGGGCTACCGAGTCGGCCGCGTGGTTCTGGTGGGTACGCGAACTGAATGCCCTGGCAGATCGAGATGAGTTTGAGGCGATCACCCGCAAGATCAACGGCGGCCTTAATGGCCTGGCGGATCGGCTGCAATTGTGGGAGCGGGCGAGGGCGGTGTTATGCGCCTCGTCGACCTGATTCCGGTGCCGTTTCGGCTGTTCGCCATCGGTGTACTGCTGACCGCATTGGTGGGTGGTTCTGCCTCCGTGGCCTGGCAGGTGCAGGACTGGCGCTACGGTAGCCAACTGGCAGGCCAGGCCAAGCTGCACACCGACACCCTCAATCAACTGATCCTGGCTGCGACCGCGCAGCAACAAGCCGAGCAGGACAAACGTCTGGCCCTGGAGCAGCGGCTTTCAGCCAGTGAACAAACCCATTACCGAGCCCTGAGCGATGCCCAACGTGATCAAGGTCGCCTGCGCGACCGCCTTGCCACTGCTGATCTGCGCCTGTCAGTCCTACTCGACGCCACCGATGCAACCAGTAGCCGCACAGTGTCAGCCGCCACCGCAACCGGCGGCATGGTTCATGGCCCCACAAGAGCCCAACTTGACCCAGCGCATGCTCAACGAATTGTCGGCATCACCGATGCCGGCGACCAAGGATTGATTGCGTTGGCGGCCTGTCAGGCCTATGCCAAAGAAGTCTCAACACCGAAGTGAAAAAGAGCGACCGGAGTGGATGCGTCAACATCCAACCCGGCCGCCGTCCCTGCAGATGGTCCCTGCAAGTCCAGCCAAGGCTCTTACTCCGTGCACGAAGCGCGGCGAGCCTAGCACCTGTTTATTCATACAGTAAAGGTCTTGCAATCAATGTCTACACCCATCATCCCTTGGATGGGCGGCAAACGCCGCCTGGCCGACCGCCTCATTCCACTTTTTCCGCCCCACGAATGCTACGTCGAAGTCTTTGCCGGCGGTGCCGCGCTGTACTTCATGCGGCCCCAGGCAGCGCCGGTCGAAGTCCTCAACGACATCAACGGCGACCTGGTCACGCTGTACCGCGTCGTGCAGAACCACCTCGAAGAGTTCGTGCGCCAGTTCAAATGGGCGCTCAGTTCGCGTCAGGTGTTCGAGTGGCAGAAGATGACCCGCCCCGAAACCCTCACCGACATCCAGCGCGCCGCCCGATTCTTCTACCTGCAGCACCATGCCTTTGCCGGCAAGGTCACCGGACAGACGTTCGGTACCGCCACCACCGGTCCGGCGATCAACCTGCTGCGGATCGAGGAGAACCTCTCGGCTGCCTGGCAGCGCCTGTCCGGCACCTACGTGGAAAACCTCCCCTGGCTAGAATGCGCTGAACGCTATGATCGCCCCCACACCTTTCACTACATGGACCCGCCTTACTGGCAGACCGCTGGTTACGGCGTGGACTTTCCGTTCGAGAATTACGAGCGGATGGCCGACTTCATGCGCCGCTGCAAAGGCAAGGTCATGGTCAGCATCAACGACCACCCGGATATTCGACGGGTATTCGAGGGCTTCCACTTCGAAACGCTGGACATCCGCTACTGCAACACCAATCAACGGCAGGGTAAGGCCGAGGTGAGTGGTGAACTGGTGATCTTGAATTGGGAGCCGGCTGCGTTGGGCGGATTGTTCTGATCACCATGGCGCGAATCCTGGGCAACCAATACCCCAAAGCTGCAACAGCTCGGTGAGTTTGATAAGAAACTCAACAGTTGCCATTAGAAGAGCCAGCACATTCATTTTTTTATTCTCGCAAAGAAACATGCCGCGCCTAATGGCGCGGTAGCTGTGGGCGGAAAGTGAATCTGTTTTTAAACTAGTTGTTAAATACGGTGTTCGTCAATGGCGAGACGAGAATTATTGGGGGTTGGTTAATATTTGTCTGGGTACATTATCCCCGGGTCAAAAGGTGTATGCGACGTGACGTCCTTCTTTGGTATAGGGCTAAGGGGGTATACGGCATTTGGGGATGTGGGCAATGGGTGTATACGGCGGGTATGCATTGAACGCTGCTTTATGGAAGGTCGCGATATCTGTTTTTTACACGAAAAGTGGAAATCATGAATATTTGTTAGTTGGTGGGTGATGCTTGTTATTATATGTTGGCGGGGTGAAGGGCTTGTGTTTACTGAGGTGGATGATTTGTTAAGTGATGAACAGTTAAAATGTTTATTACACGAAAAGTGGAAATCATGCACAAACCATATTTCGCCATAATCGGGCAGATCATGGGTCTAGTGGTGAAGTCGGAGTGATCAATGCGGCACCCTGATTGCGGACATTGCCAATCGCCCTGTCGACCCTGAACCACTCGAATGCTTCGGTTGGCTCCCCCTGCAGCAGTACCATCTGTTCCGCGTGCTCATTGGGCGTGGCCGGGTCCAGCCATTCCCGGGCCAGTTCAGGCGACAGCGTTACCGGCCGACGGTCGTGGATGTCCACCATGCCGCCGGCGCTGTCGGCGGTGATGATGACGAAGCCGTCATACTCGCCTGGCTCATGCTCGGCGCTGGGGTATTGGCCGATCGCAGCACAGAGGATCGGAGTTCGGTCACGGTGACGAATCAGGTAGGGTTGCTTCTTTGGGCCGCCTTCATCTACCCATTCAAACCAGTTGTCGATGGCGATGATTGCTCGGTGCGGCCAGATCGCTTTGAAAAAAGGACCATGAGCGACTTTCTCAACCCGGGCATTGATCGGCGCTGCGCGGTCTTTGGCCCAATGCGGCCGCCATCCCCAGCGAACCATGTCAGCCCGCAGAAATTGACCTTCTTGATGTAAAAGGGCGAGCTGCGTGGACGGCGCAGCGTTATAGCGCTCGAAAGGCTGGTCGCCAGTATAGTTAATTAGTGCGTTTGGCATGCTGAGCGCCGCGACGAAGTCGTGAATGCCCCGGTACTGGGAAAGGCGTCCACACATGGTCAGATCCTCCAGCTGTGCTTTCAGCGTAGACCAGCACTCGGATGCTTAATGACGAAGCCTTGTCCGGAGCAGGCAGTGCAGTCGTCTCTTCGGTCAAAGCGGTCGAGACAATCGGGGCAGGTTTTGAACCTGGCCAGATCAATAAACGGCCGCATCTTTTCGTAAATGTTCAGATCGCGATCTTCCAGCGCGACTTGCGCCGCGTCGACCAAGGCACGATAAATATCGGAGTCTTCAATCGGCTTGTAGATAACCCCGAGAATCATCCGGCCTGTCTCAATGAGGTCGAACTGTCGGCCATCGGGCAGGATCAGCGTAAGGCCTTCGATGCGTGCAGTGACACCGGATGGGTTGAAAACGAGATTTACCCCGGAGCCGCCGCAATAGACCTTGCCATCGTAGGTGGTTCGAACTTCGGCCAGGTTGTCCCTTCTCGCCATAAAAATGGTTCGCCCGATTTCCCCCAGTGTCAGGGAGCCGTTGCAGGCTACAACGTCATAGGATGATGCGCCGCAATAGCGGACAGGATGGCTCTGCAATTCTTCCACGGCATGCCAGTACGCGGCGTTAGCCATTTCATTCATATCGTATTGCTCGAGCGGGTTGATCAGTCCTTCGGCGAGCAAAGTGGATGTCATGGAGTGAAGGTGCTGCCGGTGCGCCTCGGGGTTCTGCATTCGAAAGTCGTGGTCGTCGAGGGTCGAGTTCCACTGCTGATGTCTTAGCGCTTTAGCCTGGTCGAAATTCATGGAAGAGTCTTCGCTGGACGTATACTGTTTTTATATACAGTAATCGGAATCGCACGGTTGGGTGAGTAAGAGGCGACGAGGTGTAGGATTCTAGGGATGTACGGTCGGCATGAGGCTAGGGAGTGCGAGATAGTTGTAGACACCTTCACCCCTGCCGGTCGGTGAGCTTCGCAAGGAGCTGATCATCTGCCTACGCCAAGGTAGGACCGCCCCAGGCCATGCTCTGGTGGAGTGGATCGGCGTGGCCAGATCCCCAGATGATCAGTATTCACATGCTGATCACGCGAGATTGAAGACGGGTTGATGCCAGGGCATTGGGAGCGCGATCTGATTAGGGGCAAAGCCAACGCCTCGTTTGTAGACACCTGTGGTTACTTGATGCTGATGAAAATGAACGATACGACGGCAACCATCTGCGATGGAGGCTTCAGTGCGGTGCTCAATCGCATGACGCTGGCGATGCGTAAAAGCATGACCTATGACCAAGGTAGGAAGATGGCGCAGCACGTCGAAATCACCCAGAAGACCGGAGTGGCGATCTATTTTTGTGACCCGCACAGCCCTGGCAGCGCGGCAGTAACGTGAATATCAACGGGGCTGACCGTCAATAGTTGCCCTAGGAGACTGACTTGTCAGTACATAGCCAGGAAAACCTAGATGCCCTCGCACTGCAATTGAATATGCGTCTTGCACAAACGTTTCGATTTCAACTGTCCAATCGAAGTCATGGGGCAAGTGATGCAAGAGGCCATTGTTGTGAGCCTTGATGCCCAAAACTTCCATTAAATAACTGTAATTGCACTCGGCTCTTGCAATCGCCTTATAATTATTCGGCACATGGTCTGCTCTGAAAAATTCTTAAAGTTGTCATTTATAACAGGTGGATGATTTTTTTATTGGACTACTCTGTGGCTATAAATATGGAGGAGGTTAGTGCGATGGATAGTGCTGATGCAAAGGCTCTTGCGACGGATTGGGTTGGCGTTGGTAAAGAGTTGAGTGTAGTTCTTTGTAGTGGCTACTACACGTCCGAAGGTGGTGCGGGTGCTAGAGGGATTCTTCAAAGCATCGGCTCTAATGGCTTGACAGTAAAAACAGATAAAGGGTCGGTGTACATGGAATATAAGTTCATTGCTGGCATATATAATAGGAAGGAGATAGATAAAGCATCGGCTTCAACTGCCGGATTAGGAATATTTCTTTAAAATTCTTCGGTGACTTGCTCATCGCTCAATCCTCCTAAAGGGAAGGGGCCTGCGGGAAAGTCGGGGCGGTTCAAACGTGTGATGGGCGGCTGGTGGCTAACGGAGTTGCTATGAAGTCGAGTTTGCAGTCGTGCTCCAACTGGCGCCCTAGAAAAGATGTTGCTAATCGCAGTTCCGGCACGGATTTATCGCCCGTGAGTGATAGAGATGCGTCACACAACCAATTGATGTCTGACGCAGTTTCACCACAGGGCGTCGGTTTTTTTGGTCTCGATACCAAAAGTATCATTGGCGATGATGATCGGGACCCTGTAGCCAGCACCGTTAGCGCGCCGTGGCGAATGATTTGCTCCCTCGAGATCTGGTGGCCGGGAGCAGACGCTCCCGCCTATGGCACGGGTTGGCTGGCGGGCCCAGCTCTCGTCGTCACCGCTGCCCACTGTGTGTTCGATCATCAACAAGGCCTCGGATGGGCGACGAAAATATCGGTCACTCCAGGCCGTGATCGGAGCGAAGCCCCGTTCGGGAGCTACGATGCAAATCGCTTTTCCGCCACGAAGGCGTGGCAGAAAGTGCCCGGACGGAATGTAGACATTGGCGCAATCCATCTCGACGACGACCTAGGGCGCGTCGTCGGTTGGTTCACGTACGGCATCAACGACCGGGTCATCGTCGGAGGCGAGCCGCTGACGATCAGCGGATATTCTCGGCGAAGAGCCGTTCACTCTACCCAACAGCGAGCGTCTGGAGTTTCGGTTGGAGTGATCGAGGGTCGACTGTTTTACACCGTCGACACTTTGGGAGGAGCGAGTGGTGCTCCGGTGCTGCTTGGAGCTGTCCAGGATGACTCCGATACACATGTTATTGCGGTACATACCGACGACGAGACTGCGGTCCCTCCGGAAATCGGAGTTGAGAGCAATTCTGGGCCGCTCCTCGTCCCGGAATGGACCACGCTGATTGAGCAGTGGAACGCATTAGTTCGAATATGAAGGAAAGGGAGAATCAGCATGTTCCGGAACCTGAGCATTCATTTTTGTGCGGTAGTAGCGCTAACGACATTGGCGGGATGCGATAAGCCCGAAATTTCAGCCGCGGCACTAGAGTCGCGAGGGGGGGCGCAAGAGTCTGCGAGCTCAACCGGGCCGGTACGGATACTTAGCGCATTGCCCCCTCCGGGAACAAGCACGACAGAGGCGGACCGAGAGGGACGTCTTGCAATTAAACGCGGTGCAGACTATGTGCCCATCGATGAAGATCCTAAGGCTCTTTTCGACCGCCTGGAACGTGACATGTCGCAAAGGCGGCAAGCAGGTTGGAAGATTGTCGAATCGATGCTTGCGCCTCAAAAGCTGCAGGTCGATGGCATGACCATCGACGTGCCGCTGTGGCACACGTGGTATGAGGGCGCGTCTGAGAACGCTGAAGTCAATTCGGTCATCGATTTGTATGTCGACAATCTCAAAAAATGTCGTGAGAGTAGCTGTGGCGATCGTGAGACGAAGATCGCTGAGCGGACGTTGGTCGAGTATTCCACGAAGGATCTGGGCGAAAGCCTCACTCGTGCGAACATGAATCAGACATTGTTACAGCTGAAGAACCTTGAGGAGCCTGATCCAACTGGAAAGCGGGCGCATCTCGGGCAAGGCATCACAATGTTCAGCCCGAGCTTCGTTGAGCACTTACTAACGCAGGCGCGTGGTATTGAGGGCTGTGCATTGCGCAGAGAGACTGCGGACACACCACCCCGCACAGCATCACAGTTTTCCTACTGCTTCGACGAGTTTCCTCGAAGCGCAGTAATGGTCAAGACGCAATGGTCATCGATTGACGATGGTAGCGAGGACCGGGCTTTCGACACCTCGGGGCCGGCGCTTGAGCGTCAGCTGGGTTCGCTGAACGGAAAATGGAATCCCGGTAAGTCGGCGGCACGTTCGACCAGCACGATGTACTCGGTAAAAACCAATGACGGGGGTACCTACGGCCTCAACGCAATCCATTTTTCCACCAAGGACACGCGCGAATGGATCTGGGTGACGTTGTGGTGGGATCCTCAGCCCAACAATGACTTCGGCGCGGATCGTCCGGCATCTATCAACGGATATAACCAAGGGGTCTGGCGAAACTACAAGATGTGTGTGACCAGTGCCTTCAACGAGATGGATCCCGCTCCGTGGAAAAGCTACGAGAAAGACTATCCGTCTCTCGCGGCATCAATCAAAGGGAGCTTTAACGCAATGTCGTCGGCGGCGAAAGCGAGTTCACCGCCTTTTGATAAGGTCACCAGTTGGTGTAGTAATCCTTACGTAGAACGGCAAATCAACAACGACAAGACAAACTGCATTGGCTGTCACCAATACTCAATTACATGGTCGGAGGCCCCCAGCATCTCGCCTGCTCGTAAAGTGGATTTCGCAGACACCATTTGGCTCCTTCCTGATAGACCTCAGCCGCCGATTCCCGAGAAAAGCCGAGCCGACTACGCGAAGCATTTCCCTCAGCTGGGTCGATCGCGAATCCGCAACAACTTCCCGGCAGACTTCGCATGGTCGACGGACCTCGAGTTCCCGGAACAAATTACGAACGCCCGTAAAGAGCACCACTTTGAATGGGATGCCAAGGAGAGTGATTAATATGCTTTCGTACGTCGCTGATATCGTCCCTTTGTTTCGAGAAAAAGATCTCGGTTGTATGGATAAGAGGCATTGGCCCTTGGCCGATGCGGTATTTATGTGTGATCCGACCGGCAGTGCGGTGTACGCCGACCATTGGCATGCACGGTATACATTCTCCAGGCTTTCCAGCACTGACCCTTCCGATCGGATGCCGAAGGGAGGACCTTCTTGGAGCGAAGAAAGCCTGCTCAAATTTCAGCAGTGGATGGACGATGGATTCCATCCATAGTCCATGAGCGTCCTCAGAGGTTCAGATCAGCGGTTAGTTGAGCCGCGGGTAGCACCTCGCCGCAGCGAAGGTTCCAGCCGACGTCCCTGCCTCCGGGCCTTCGGCCCTCCGGCAGGGCCGCGGCTGACGCTCACTTCGTGAGCTGGACATCCAAAAGCTGCGCTTTCGGCCGCCCGTTAGCTTAATCGTTTGCGTCCGTTTTTGGCCGCTTTCAGCCGGTCGCGACAGGCTGAAATCGGCCGATTCTGTTGAAAAAGTCGGTTTTCTCAAACTGCTCGAAAACTGATGGGGTAAAACACATCTTTTGCACGCTGCTACGTAAAATCCGAGTCTGGAAGCCTCTGCTGAAAGCAAGGAATTCAATCTCAGACGCGTACTTTTCTGTCGTGAGAACCAAGCTGGACTTTTTCAACAGAATCGGCCGATAGCTGCCTGTGGCGCGTCGCCAGACTGGCCCCTGAGACTCTGGTAATGATAGAACCATCAGCTGAATTCACCTCGACATGACTGTCGCCGGGCTTTTTGTGTGCAATCGGTTAACCGATGTCCAATTTCTTCAATCGAGCCAGGCCTTGTTTGATATGGCCGGCGTTTTCACCCATGGTCCACAGTGCTCCACGGACATTTCCCCCCACTTCCTGCGCCCCTTGCTCCTCAACCAGGAGGGTCAACTCCATAATAGCCGCCTGCAGAGCCTGCTGATTTTCGTACAGCCTTTCCAGTACATCCGACAGTGAATAATCACCAGGCATGACGTCGACTCCTTTCAATAAAAGCACAAGCATAGTACCGGCTGTGCCCATGTCAGGCAGTAATTGCAGCTTGCTTAGAAATTGCTACAAAGCGAAGAAGTCGCAGCGGATTAGCCTGTCTGGCTGGGGCGTTGGGGGAGTGCTACGCCCAATCCATCATTGGGGCGGCGGAAACGCGACGGGAAAGCGGCGCGGGTGTCTGTCCCCATCTTTTTCCAAATTTAGGCGACAGCAGAGTGGTGTTCTGTGGCGCGAGGGGCTCACACCTCCCCACGCCGATTTGCAACATTGATTACTTAGATGGCTCGACGTTATCCAGCGCCTGGTTCACCGCCAGCTCACCCAGCATGACCACTTGCGCGATGCCCAGCAGGGTTTTGCGGTGTGTTCCTTCCAGCAGCGCAGCAAAATCACCGAGCATAACCGTAGCCGATCCCAGCGTCTCGCTGGCGTTGGCCAGCAGCGATTCGGTGTCGGACTTTGGATTGGCGAAAAACATCGTATTGGGTTGGTATGGTGTAGCCATGATTTGAGCGGCCGGTTTGAGATAGTAGTCGAGGGCGCGTTCGGCGGCTTCGTTGAGCTTTTTGGAATCAAGCGATTCGTAGGGGGATGCCGGATCTGTGATCGGCGGATTGGGTGTTGGTTTGAACATAGATAAAACTCCTCATGCCATAAATAAAGGAGCCATCCAACCTCGCTACCAAACGATGGGTGGCGGCCATGCGCAGGTTGGTAGACCGGGACATGAGGAAGCCGGCGCACCCGAAGGTGCCCTGTGCATGACCACCATAAAGCCGAGACGAAAAACGCCGCGATGGTGATGCTGTGCAAATCTCATGTACGGGCTACCAAACCCGATCGCTGTTTTTCAGCGACGGGGAAACGATAAAGCCCGGACCTTAAGCGCACAAGCCGGTCGATTCTGGCGTAGTCGTAGGCAACGACGCAAGGCGTTGTAGCCTTTGTGAAGTAACCGCGAGTGTCTTTAAACACCCCATTTAAACGAGCGAGTTTCTTCGAAGAAAACAAGGAAATATCTGACGTCTTTTTATGGTTAGCCGTCGTGAATGTGGCGTTTATGTACCGAATAAGCTGCAGGACGTTATCGCATCAGCTCCGTGACGGAGCTGCTAGACACCCTTCCGCGCAACACACCTTTATGACTCCGTCATTCGGGTCTATGTCACCTCAAGCATGAAGGATTAAACTGCTGCAGATTTTCTGCTTCCTAAACTCAAGGATGAAGTTTGTCTTGATGAAGTATTTGACTGCGGTCTTGGTACTGGCTTGGGCTGCCGCGCCTTCCAACAGTTGGTCCAGGGATGATCCGACCAACTCCCCACAGGCAGGCGGGCGCACCTACGCGCAAAATTACAAGGATATGGTGCTGGCAGACTGCATCGCTACAGCCTACAAGAGCGAACCTAAAGCCGCCCAGGACGCCGGAAGCAGTGCCAGTGCGCTTATGGACTGGACCTATTTCGATCTGGAGCAAGCACCTCAAGCCGGTAGACCTCTGGTTGACCAGTTTCTGGCGCGTGATTATCACAATCCACTGGTCGAATCAGAGCGCCAAGGCGTTCGCTTTGAGCTGCTCAAATGCCTGGACCTGTATCACAGCAAAGAGTTGGACAGCCAGGTTAAACAATTGGTCATCAATCCCCAGCATACTTATCGTCAGGACAACCCGCCGCGCCCCCAAAAGGAGTGACCCTGCACTGCGATTGACGATGAGCAGCCGTAACGGTGATGGCTGCTGAACCAACGCTGTCACTCAGCAATGTTTCATCAAGTTTGACGGGCTTGCGGCATAGGATGATGACCTAAGGTCGTGTTGCCATGCTTCTAGCCCAAGGGAACTGAAAAATGATCCTGAACCTCTTCAAAGTCGTGCTGATCGCCGGTGCTTTGCTCTTGAGCGCCTGTTCGGGTGTGAGCACCAGTACGTGCTTCTCAGAAGACTGCCAACAGTTTGATGGCCATAGCCCCAACAAGGTGAACTTTGGTGGGAGCGCTATCGGTAACAGCTTTAATGAGTACAGCTCAGGCTTGCTGCACGATTAAAGGTGACGCAACGGCTGAAATGCTTCCGCCGTTGCGTGATCTATCTGATGCACCGCGGGGTTCTGATTTTGCGACTGCTGCGCAGCCGGACGCAGGCTTCGCCAGTTGCTACATGGAATGGGTCGCGGCGGGTTATTTGGTCTCTGGCACCGCTATCCACTGACCCAGAATTTTCTGGTAATTCCCCGTCACTTTGGCCAGATGCAGCCACTGATCGACATACAACTTCCAGCTGATGTCGTCACGCGGCAGCAGGTAGGCTTTCTCGCCGTACTGCATATATTGCGTCGGGTTAACCGCGCACAAACCCGGTTTGAGTTTCTGTTGATACAGCGCTTCCGAAGCATCGGTAATCATCACGTCAGCCTTCTTGTCCAGCAACTCCTGGAAGATGGTCACGTTGTCGTGAAGCTTCAATTGCGCCTTGGGCAGGAAGGCGTGGACGAAGGCTTCGTTGGTGCCGCCGGCCGGTTCGACCAGGCGAACCGAAGGTTGGTTGATTTGTTCGATGGTCTGGTATTGCGCCTGGTTTTCGCAGCGCACCAGTGGGATTTTGCCGTCGACATCCAGCGTGGTGCTGAAGAAGGCTTTTTTCTGACGTTCCAGGGTGACGGAGATGCCGCCGACGCCGATGTCGCATTTGCCTGCGAGCATGTCGGGCATCAGGGTTTTCCAGGTGGTCTGGACCCACTCAACCTTCACGCCCAGGCTGTCGGCCAACGAGCGGGCCATGGCGATGTCGATCCCCGAGTATTCGCCGTCTTCACCTTTGAAGGTATAGGGTTTGTAGTCGCCTGTGGTGCAAACGCGCAGTTGGCCTTGTTGCAGGACGGTGTCGAGATGGGAAGGGGTTTGCTCTGCCTGAACGCCGCTGGCTAGCGCGAGCAGGCCACAGAACATCATGGTGCTTTTTATGGTTTTCATTGTTATCGGGCTTTTGTGATGGAGTGGGGTTCAAGCGGGAGTCAGTGTAGTTAAAGCGCTTCTCGACTGTCATCCATTGTCCCAATATCACGCTCACTCCAGCGCATGATACGTGTCAGGCAAGGCCCGACACGTATCCCTTCACATTAGTTGTTTATCCACAAGCCACGGACTTCGAACTCTTAAGATGCGCTTCAATCGAGTTGTTAGCAGAGTGGACTCTTACTCCCTTGAGTTTATCGAGTGGCGGCTCTTTCCAAAGTTTTGATGCGTCGATGGGAAGGATGACCTGTATAGCAGCCCCTTGGGGCGGATCAGCAACAAAATCGAAGTCTTGAATGCCGTCTGGTGGGAACTGAATGTAAATCCGCGGCTCCAGTCTCGGGTTTGTCCATCCACCAGAATTCACCAGGCCAATTGCCGATATGTGTAGCTGCGGTGGGTTTGATTTAAGTAATTTTAAGTCGACATCCACCACTTTCATTACTTCAGCCATTTTCGATCTCCTTTCGATAATTGCGCCGCATTTTCACCTTGGCGCTTGGGTGTTGAACCCTATGGCTTTAAATCTGGTGGTTAGACGCTAGTAAAGGACTCTCACGCTGTCCACTGACTGCTTGGCCGGTCATCGGATGCTTCATTCCCTACAGAGCGTCCATCTGCGGACTCAACGTCCCCAACCAGGCCACCAACCCCACAATCACCACCGCAGCCGCTAATTCCACCACCACGCTACGCCGCAACGCATTAGCGGCGACGGCGTATTGCCCGTCCCGCAACGATCGCTCCAATAACGGCCCAAGGTGAAACCGGTTCAACGCGGCAAGCACGAGCATCCCGGCAAACAGCACCACTTTGATAAACAGCAAAACCCCGTAAGTACTGAGAAACACCTCATCCAGCTTCGGCCCAACGATGAACAGATAATTCACAACCCCCGTCACCGTGATGAGCACCACGATGACCGCGCCAATCACCTCAAATCGGTTAACAGCACGGGCCAACAACTTGATGCGCGCTTCGGTTTGCAGCGCATTAATCTTCGCCATCAACGCAAACGCCACCAACGCACCCAGCCATGCCCCCGCCGCCAGTAAGTGCAGAATATCCACCACGAAATGCCAATAACGACGACTGCCTTCATCCATCGCCCCGTGCCCGCTCCAGGCCAGGCTGGCGAGGGCGACACCGCCAGCGAAAGCCGCGATCAGCAAACTGAAACCAGGCGCACGGAGCATCACCGCTGAACCAGCAATCACCAGCGCAACGATGCGAACCACCCAGGCGAGCCCCACGTCCGTTTCAAGCACCATCATCTCGATGTGCGGACGCAGCTCGGCGAAGTCCGATTCCCCGCTCATGGCGCTCACCATCATCACCATGCTGGCGACGGACAGCAGCGCACCCAGCACTGCCGTCCCCGCCAACATCGACCGAAACGACAACACCGCTCCAGACAGCCGTTCCTGCCCTTTAAGGCTATACAAGCCAAAAAGCGCCACCCCGAACAACAGCATCAAATCCACATACAACGCAAAGCGCAGGGCAACGCTGACCGAGTCGCTCATCAATCACTTCACTTTGAACGTAACGTTGCCGGTGATCGGGTGAGTGTCCGAAGACACGGCGCGCCATTCAACTTTGTAGCTGCCGGTGGGCAATGGCGAGAGCGGGGTGATGACCATGGTTTTCGGGTCGCTGCCGCCGGAAACTTTGGCCTTCATCGGCATGGGCGAATGGGCCATGCCGGGCATTGCGGTCATGACCAGTTTGGCGCCGGAGAATTGGGTCATGAGGTTTTCCGAGAAGTGCAGTTCGATGTTGCTCGGTGCTGTGCCGTCCGCGCCTTCTGCCGGGGTGGAGGAGAGCAGTTTCGGGTGGGCTTGAGCCAGTGCGCTCATGAGCAGCCCGGTTGAAAGTGCGATGGCAACAGCGGTGGTTTTGATTGTGCGCATGCAAGGCCTCTTACCGCTTTAAGCGGTTGGTTTTTAGGTTTTTGAGTTAAAGCGTTTAGAACCACAACCGAACGCCGAGCACGAGGCGGGCTTCGCTGCGGTCCTCGCCTTTGTCCTTGGCGTAGTCGGCGGTTTTGCCGTAGGTGCGGTTCCAGGTCACCCCGATGTAAGGCGCGAATTCCCGGCGGATTTCATAGCGCAGCCGCAGGCCGGCTTCGGTGTTGGACAGCCCGGAGCCGATGCCCCGTTGCGGGTCGTTTTTGCCGTAGACGTTGAGCTCGGCGGTCGGCTGCAAAATCAGTCGGTTGGTGAGCAGAATGTCGTAGTCACCTTCCAGCCGTGCGGCGGTCTGGCCACCTTCGCCGATGAAGGCGGTGGCCTCGGTTTCGAAGTTGTACAGGGCCATGCCTTGCACGCCGAACGCGGCCCAGGTTTGCGGATCGCCGGGTTTGAAATCCTGGCGCACGCCGGTCACCACGTCCCACCAGGGGGAGATGGCGTGGCCCCAGAGAGCCTGGACTTCCGCGTCTTCGGTTTTGCCATTGACGCGCTCACCTTCGGAGCGCAGCCACAGGCGATCGATGTCGCCGCCGATCCAGCCGGACAGATCCCAGGCCAACGCGCTGCCGTCGTCGGCGTCCTGCCATTCGAGCTTGTCGGCGAGGAAGTAATAGTTGAGCGCGGTGTCATGCACATTGTGGCCGGTGGGGCTGGCGTACACGGCGGCGCGGTCGGCGTCGGTCAATGCCGGGATCGGCGTGCGGCTTTGGGTTGGCGCGGCGGGCTGCATCTGGCCGTCGTCCATGCTCTGCATTTGGCTGTGATCCATGCCCTGCATCTGGCTATGATCCATGCCCTGCATGTCGTCGGTGGCGGCCATGGCCGAAGAAACCGTGAAGCCAGCGAGTGCCAAAGCGAGGCGGGTAGAGCGATTCAGTCTGGTCATGGGTAGCGCCTCATTCTTCCACGCGAACTTCACGGAACATGCCCATTTCCATGTGGTACAGGAGATGGCAGTGATAGGCCCAGCGGCCGAGCGCATCGGCGGTGACCCGATAGCTGCGCCTTGAGCCGGGCGGCATGTCGATGGTGTGTTTGCGCACCATGAACTGGCCGTTTTCGTCTTCGAGGTCGCTCCACATGCCGTGCAAATGAATGGGGTGAGTCATCATCGTGTCGTTCACCAGCACCACACGAATTCGCTCGCCGTACTTGAGGCGCAGCGGTTCGGCGTCGGAGAACTTCACGCCGTTGAACGACCAGGCGAATTTCTCCATGTGGCCAGTCAGGTGCAACTCGATGGTGCGACCGGGCTCGCGGCCGTCCGGGTCTTCGAAGGTGCTGCGCAGGTCGGAGTAAGTCAGTACGCGACGACCGTTGTCGCGCAGGCCAAGGCCCGGGTCGTCGAGTTTCGGCGAGGTGCTCATGGCTTGCATGTCCACCAACGGGTTGTCTTTTTCCGTGTCGGGATGGGATTGCATGCCGGCCATGGCGCCCATGGCCATGCTGCTGTGATCCATTCCGGCCATGCTGTCCATGCCCTGCATGTCACCGCCGTCCATGCCCGACATGCCTGGCATGGCGCTGTGATCCATACCCGCCATGTCGCCACCCATGCTGCCGTGATCCATCCCGCCCATGCCCATGTCATCCATGGTCACCAGCGGTCGCGGATCCAGCGGAGGAACCGGCGCCGATAACCCGGCCTTCGCCGCAAGGGTGCCTCGCGCATAACCCGTTCGATCCATCGACTGCGCGAACAGGGTGTAGGCGTCCTGGGTCGGCTCGACGATCACATCGAACGTCTCCGCCACTGCGATGCGGAACTCGTCGACGCTCACCGGTTTGACGTGCAGGCCATCTGCGGCGACCACGGTCATTTTCAAACCCGGAATACGCACGTCGAAGTACGTCATGGCGGAGCCGTTGATAAAACGCAGACGCAGCTTTTCGCCGGGACGGAATACCCCAGTCCAATTCATGTTCGGTGCCTGGCCGTTCATCAAGTAGGTGTAAGTGGCGCCGCTGACGTCGGCCAGATCGGTGGGGTTCATCTTCATCTCGGCCCACATCTTGCGATCGGCAACTGTCGAGCCCCAGCCTTTCTCGCTGACGTCGTGGATGAAATCGCCCACGGTGCGCTTGTGGTAGTTGTAGTAATCGGACTGCTTTTTCAGCGTCTTCATCAGGCCGACGGCGTCTTCGTCGGTCCAGTCGGTGAGCATCACTACATAGTCGCGGTCGTACTGGAAAGGCTCCGGTTCCTTGGCGTCGATCACCAATGGCCCGTAAACCCCGGACTGTTCCTGGAGGCCGGAATGGCTGTGATACCAGTAAGTGCCGTTCTGCCGGACCTTGAACTGGTAGACGTACATCCCGTCCGGCTCGATGCCGTGAAAGCTTAACCCCGGTACTCCGTCCATGTTGGCGGGCAGCAAGATGCCGTGCCAGTGAATCGAGGTGCTGTCCTTGAGTTTGTTCTTCACTCGCAGCGTGACCGTGTCGCCTTCACGCCAGCGCAGCAGGGGGCCGGGAATGCCGCCGTTGATGGTCATCGCTGTTCGAGGGTTGCCGGTGATGTTGACCGGGGTTTCGCCGATGAACAGGTCGAAGTCGGTACCGGCCAGCACGTTCGGTTCGCCGGGGCTGGTGACCGCCCAGACCGGCGTGCGCCACAGCCCGAGGCCAGCAAGAACCCCGCCTGCGGCAAGGCCCTTCACGAAGGTGCGTCTTGAGGTGTTGGAATGCATGCCGTTTTATCCCGTCCGTCAGCCTGATGAAGCCCTCAAATCCATCCTGAGCGGAGGGAGGAGAACTTAATGAGGTGGAGGCTAACGGGCGGCGCCTTTCAGCAGGCTGAGGCCAAGATTACAGTTTTGACAGTTTCACGCTGTATTCAGTGACTTCTGTTCGCCACGGTGGCGTTACCGCAATTGATATACGAAGAAGACTTCAACCAGCGCTGATCCGGATAGTAAGAAAACAACAGCTGCCCATCCTTCATCGAGTCGATCAGTTGATGTGCAATCGCAGGCCTCACCGCCGGGCAACCCAGGCTTCTGCCGATCCGGCCATTCGCTCGCGCCAGATCAGGGCTGACATAGGGCGCGCCATGAATAACGATCGCCCGCTCGAAGGCATTGTCGTTGAAACCCGGCTCCAGACCTTCCATGCGCAACGAATAACCGTTCTGCCCGACATAGCTGGACTGGGTGCGGTACAACCCGAGGCTGGTGGCGTAACTGGCATTCTGATTGGAGAACTGGCGGGCCATGTTTTCGCCGCTGTTGCGACCGTGGGCGACCAGTTCGTGGAACAACAACTTGCGTTTCTTAAGGTCGAATACCCAAAGACGTTGTTCGGTGGAGGGCAGGGAGTAATCGATGACTGCTAGCCTTTGAGCCGGGACCGCGCCTTGGGACCGGCTGCATTGGGAGGCGCGCACGGCCAGGGTAATTACCTTGGCGTTGGCATTGGGGGCCGCTTTGATCAGCGCGGCTTCAAGCGAATCGGCGTAGGCTGCCGGTAAGGTAAAAGCGGTCAGCAACAGGGCCGTCATTAAAAAGCCGAAGCGGTCTAGGGCCATATGCAAGTCTCATCTGATTGTTTCGAGTCTAGCAGCGCGCACGACGCTAGCCGGTTGAAAACGGGAGATTAAGGATTATCCATGGGGCAGTTAACAAGGTTATTCGTCATAAGCCGCATATTTTTTATGGGCTTTCTGATAAGCGGCATGGCGATGGCGGAAACTTCGCCGATTGAGCCGCCATCTCCCGTTAGCGTCGTCGCGGATGCCGCGCCTGGGGATTATGTCGCCCAGGCGATTCAGGCGGCGTTGGCGCCATTGAGTTCGGCGTTTCCCCCGTTGCTCACGTCACCGGGCCATCAACGGGTCGACGTCAATCGAGCGGTGATGGACTTTTACAGCCATCGTGGCTATCGCGCCGCCTGGACGGACGATGACGATGTCGTCCAGTTATTGAAAAGCCTGAGCGACACCGTGGTTGATGGCCTGGACCCCGAGGATTTTCGAATTGCCGAACTGGTCACGGCCAGAAACTCGATGCAGAAAACAGCGCCAACCCCCGGGCAACGGGCGGCTTTTGATATCTCGGCGACCCAGACGTTCATCACGGCGCTGCTGCAGTTGCGGCGCGGCAAGGTCGACCCTTCGCGGCTGGACATCCATTGGAATTTCGACCCGGTGGGCATCGACCCCCGGGAGGACGTCAACCTGTTCTTCGCCGCCCTCGACAGTCATGACGTCGCGCGCGCGTTCGCCCAAGCGCCGCCACAAGAAGCGATTTATGGCACGTTGCGACAGGGCCTGGCGCAACTGCGCAGGGTTCGCGACAGTGGTGGCTGGCCAAAGGTCCCGGGAGGGCAGACCCTCAGGCCGGGTATGGACGACGCCTCGGTTGCGCAGTTGCGCGCCCGTTTGGTGGCGGGTGGTTATCTGACCGCGAAAATGAACGCGCGCTCCGACTACGACGACACTGTCATGGCGGCGGTGAAGAAGTATCAGGCCGAGCAATACCTCGGGGCGGATGGTGTGGCGGGGCCGGCGACACTCGCGGCGCTGAACGTGCCGGTCGAGGCGCGAATCGACCAGGTCCGCGTGAACATGGAGCGGGCGCGGTGGCTGCTGTACAAACTTCAGGGCACCTTTGTCATTGTCGACATCGCCGGGTACAAGGTTTCGTTCTATCGCGATGGCAAGCTGGTATGGCGCTCCCGGGTGCAGGTGGGTAAACCGTATCGCAGCACGCCGATTTTTCAATCGGAGATCACCTACGTCACGTTCAACCCGACCTGGACGGTGCCACCGACCATTCTGGTCAAGGATATGCTGCCGAAGATTCGCAACAATCCTGGCTATCTCGATGCAAACCGGATTCGCGTGATCGATCGAGAAGGCAACGTGCTCGACCCGTTGACCGTCGACTGGGACAACCCGCGCGGCCTTACGTTGCGTCAGGATGCAGGGTCGGATAACTCGCTGGGGCAGGTGGTCATTCGCTTTCCCAATGACTATGCGATTTACCTGCACGACACACCGCATCGCGAGTTGTTTGCGCAATCCAATCGCGCGACCAGTTCCGGCTGTATTCGGGTAGAAAACCCGCTGCAATTGGTGGAGCTGTTGTTCAACGACCCGGTTCGTTGGGGCAGCGAAGGGATTCAAAAGCAGTTAGCCAACGGCAAGACGGAGAACATCAGGCTCCCCGTGAAAGTGCCGGTGCTGCTGGCCTATTGGACGGTGGACCTGAGTCTTGATGGGCGAGTGACGTTCAAACCCGATGTGTATGGGTACGATAACCCGGTGTTGCGGGCGCTTAATCTGCCTTCGGAACGGCCAACGCTGGACGGGAGGCGAGCGGCGCCTCCCTCGATGGCGGTGGGGCAGAACGAGCTTTAAAGCCCCAGCCCTTCTTGCACCGCCAGAAGCAGGTTGTGTTCCGTCAGTGCGATCGCATCCAGTTGTTGTCCGGACTGTTCGATCGCCTGAAGCCACCAATGCGTCTCGCCGTGTTCGTCCACGGTTCGCAAGAGGGCGAGTTCCTTGTCTGTCGAGTGGATTTCGACTCGCCCGGCACCGTCGGTGGTGAAGCGGGCGACAGGGTCGAAGGTGATGCTGTGGTGGTTACCGTCGATCAGCAGTTGGTCGATGGCGTAGTCGTAGGTCGCACCGTCCGGGGCGCTCTCGAACACGTGCGTGGAGTTGCGTCGCAGCTTCAGGCCCACTTCGATCAGTGGCTGCAGCCAGGCTTCAATCTGGTGATACAGCTCATAGACCTGGGCGGGCCAGCTGTCGATGGCCTGATCGGCGATGGTCGCGTCGGCACTGGTTTGCCGGGATTGTTTCAGCTTCTCGGCGAGCTCGTCTGCTTTACTCATTTCGATTTCCTGTCGTGATGTCAGTTAATCGTAGCTCCTTCAAGGTCATGCGGTTTTGCCTTGCGTCATGCGATTGAAACACCCGCGTGACAAAACCATTCTTCGGCCCTTTACGGCCAAATCAATCATCCCAAGGAGTGGGTAATGAAGAAATTTTACGCAATCGTCGCGTTGATCGCGCTGACCTTCGGCAACATCGGCCTGAGCAGCGCCCGCGAAACCCAGAGCAGTAAAGTCCAGGCGGAATCGGTCGCGGGGGTGTTCGATTACTACCTGCTGACGCTCTCCTGGTCGCCGACCTTCTGCCTGACTCACAAAGACGATGCGCAATGCTCCGGTAAAGGCTACGGCTTCGTGCTTCACGGTCTCTGGCCGCAATACGCCAAGGGCGGCTGGCCGGAGTCCTGCCCGCCGAGGGTGACCTTGTCGCCGGCGGAAAACGCCAAGGGCCTGACCTTGTTCCCGACCCAGAAGCTGCTCGATCACGAATGGGCCAAGCACGGTACGTGCAGCGGTCTCGGCGCCATGGGTTACCTGGACGCGTCCGACAAGGCGCTCGGTGCGGTCAAGATCCCGCAGAAGCTGCAACCGTTCAGCAGCTCGTATTATTTCGAAGCCCAGGAAATCGCGCAGATGTTTCGCCAAAGCAACCCCGGGATTCCGGCCAATGGCATTGCCGTGATTTGTAATGGCCCAGAGTTGTCGGAAGTGCGGGTGTGCTTGGGCAAGGACCTGGGGTTTGGCGTGTGCGGAACGGGTGTAAAGACACAGTGCCGGGCAGGGGATATTCGGGTTCCGCCTTCGCGGTGATGGATTGACTGTTGCAGACCAGTAGGAGCCAGGCTTGCCGGCGAAGGCGTCCTTAAGAGCGCCTTCGCCGGCAAGCCTGGCTCCTACGAAAATCGGTTTACGCAACGGAATGTAGCCGTTCAGTGTTATCTCGCCGACTGTACGGGCAACCCAAGCGCCACCAGTTCCTCGCGCAATTGTTCCGCGCTGAAGAACTGAACCGCATGAAATCCCTCCCGGCGTGCTCCTGCAATATTCGGCGCATGATCATCGACGAACACCGCGCGGCGGCTATCAACGCCAAACCGCGATAGCAGCAACTGAAAAATCTCCGGCGAAGGCTTGATTATCCCCTCGGCACCCGACACCAGAATGCCTTCGAATCGCTGCAAGAACTCAAAGCGCTCTAGGGCAATCGGAAAGGTTTCGGCAGACCAGTTGGTCAGCGCCAATAACCGCACGCCTTTGGCATGCAGTTCATCGAGGATGTTCACCGTTTCTTCTATGGCACCATCGAGCATTTCTTCCCAGCGCTCGCGGTAGGCGCGAATCAATACCTCCTGGGACGGATGTCGGGCGATGGCTTCCTCAATCGCCTCCTGCCAGGTTCTGCCTTGGTCCTGTTGTTCGTTCCAGGCGGTGTGGCAGACCTCAGACAGGAATGTTTCCATGGCCTCCAGGTCTTCACCGAACAACTTTCGGTAAAGGTTTCTGGGGTTCCAGCGGATAAGGACATTGCCGAGATCGAACACAACGGTGTCAATGGCGGCAGGGTAGTGTGCAGCGCTCATGTTTTTCCTCCTTGGGTAAACGGCCGGGGCATGCACGGCAGCCGATATCGAAGCGTTCGACAGGCTCCTGAGGTTTTTCATCCTAGCAGAGACGGTTTTCGTATTTCACTCGTCGGGAAGTCGATCTCTGTCGGTCAGGCGCATTTACCCCGCGCAACCCCGTAGACTAAGCTCACAAAAATAAGGGTTTTGGGCCGCTGCCCATGCCTTACCCTTTCAGGACTCGCTTTTGCCTATCCCCATTCCCGATCCGCACCACGCGCCCGGTGGTGCCTTGAAGCGGCTGCCCCTGCTCAAAGCCGCGGTGCTGTTTATTGCGGCGGTGTGCCTGTGCCTCTGTGGGCTGCTTTACCTGCAACTGGAGCAGTCGCGTCGGCATAACCTGGCGTTGGCCGAGGTGTCTTCGTCGAACCTGACCCGGGCCATGGCGCAGCAGGCTGAAGACACGTTCATGAAAGCCGATCTGGTGCTGACCAGTCTGGTGGACTGGATTCAGGCTGAGGGTTTCGACGCTGCCCAGACGCCACGCTTGCAGAAAACCTTCGCGCGGCGGGTGCAAACGTTGCATCAATTGCATGGGATATTTCTGTTCGACAAGCAGGGGCAATGGGTTGTGACGTCGTTCGAAAACCTGCCCCGTGGCCCAGGTGTGGCGGACCGCGAATACTTCAGGTTTCACCAGCAAAACGCGTCGTCCCTGGCTCACATCGGCCCGGCGATTCGCAGTCGGGAAAATGGCGAGTGGATCATTCCGGTGTCCAGGCGGGTAAACGACCCGGACGGCAATTTCCAGGGTGTGTTGCTGGCCGGGATCAAGATGTCGTACTTCGATCAGTTCTTCAAAAGCTTCAGCCTCGATAACAACGGCGCGATGTTTTTGGCGTTGACCGATGGAACACTGCTGGCGCGACGGCCGTTTGTGGAGTCGCAGATCGGCACGTCATTGGCTCAGGGCGAGATTTTTCAAACACTCTTGCCCAGTGCGACATCGGGCAACGCCATGATCGGCTCGGTGGTGGATGGCATCGTCCGGTTGTATGGCTATCGTCAGCTCGATGCCTATCCAGTGGTGGTCGCGGCGGCATCTTCCGAAGACGCGATTTTCAAGGACTGGCACGACACAGCGATTCAATCCAGCGTGATCGTCGCTCTGGTCGTCTTCGGCGTGGGATTGTTCGGTTGGGTGTTCGTTCATCAGGTGCGCGCGGGCGAGCGCATCGAAGCGGATTTGCGCGAGGCGCAGAAAACCCTGGAATTGATCGCCACCCACGACAGCCTGACCGGGTTGGCCAACCGTCGATTGTTCGAACGGGCGCTGGAGATCGAGTTCGGGCGCGGGGCCCGGCGGTCGAGTCCGCTGAGCCTGATCATGCTCGATATCGATTATTTCAAGCGCTATAACGACACCTACGGTCATGTGGCGGGGGACCATTGCCTGGCCGAAGTGGCGCGGGCACTGAAGAGTTGCTGTCACCGCAATGCCGATCTGGCGGTGCGCTACGGCGGTGAAGAGTTTGCGGTCTTGCTGCCGGACACCGACATCCATGGTGCGCTGACGATCGCTGAGCAGATCCGCCGCAGCGTCATCGACAAAAACATCATCCACAGCGGCTCACCCACGGGCTACGTGACGGTCAGCCTTGGCTGTTATTCGTTTGTGCCGACAGGGCACGACAGTACCGAAATGTTGATCAAGCGCGCGGATGCGGCGTTGTACCAGGCCAAGCATTCGGGGCGAAATCGTTCGGCGGTGTTGTCCATGGAAGGCGGCGTCGAAGCGCTGATGCGCTCGGACCGCTGAAATTTTCCTGCGAATAAACCGCTTTTCGTAGGAGCCAGGCTTGCCGGCGAAGGCGTTCTCAAGGACGCCTTCGCCGGCAAGCCTGGCTCCTACAGGTCCGATATTGGTGTCATGGATTGCTTTTATGCGTCGAACTGCCCGTCCCACCGCCAGCGCCACCGGTGCCACCACCGGCAGACCCCGTACCGCCTCCAGCACCCGAGCCGGAACCGCTGGCCCCGCCATCGGTGCCCGTGCCGCTGACTTGCGTTATTCAGGGGCGGTGACCGGGCAGGGCTGCTATGGTCAGTGGAGAGCCTGGCTGTCATGACGACAGACCAGACCCCGCCGGTCTCACCCGATAAGGCGATCGATTGACAGGAACAAGTGCATGGATTTGACTGCCATTACCACCGCTGCACCTGCGCGTCATACACCGATTACCCGCAACCTGATGTTCGTCATCGGCCTGCTGTTTGTCGTTGGGGTACTGATTGCACTGATCGCCTTATTCAGCATTGCCGCACGGCTCGATGCTCAGGATCTGAGCAAAACCACGTTCTACACGCAACGAGCACTTGAGAACCGCATCACCGCCTCGAAAAACTACATCGCCAGCTACGCCAACTGGACGACCGCCTACGACCATCTGAACGACAAGGTCGATGAGCAGTGGGCCTATGTCGAGCAGAACATGGGTAAAACCTTGTTCACCATCGATCACTACGATGGCGTTTTCGTGGTTGATCCTCAGCGAACCAAATACGCCGTAGTGCGCGGGCTTCAGGTGCAAGGCGAGGCGATGACCTATCTGTCGACCTCGATGGCGCCCCTCATCGAGGCGATCCAGAGCCAGGAAAGCCTGATCAGCCCTGTCAGTCGGTACACCTTGTTCGAGGGCAAACCGGCGCTGCTGACGGCCGCCGCGATCGTGCCCAATGACGAACGCCCGGCAGTCGATCCCAAAAGCACTTCGGTGCTGATCTACGTCGATCAGTTGACCCCTGAAAAGCTCAGCGCCTTGAGCGCCGATTACGGTTTGCATGACTTGAACCTGACACCCGACGACGCCATCGCACCCGGTCAGCCGGCCGTTGCCCTCGCCGGCACCGGTTACAGCGTGGTTTCCCGGCTTGAGCTGCCAGGGCATCAATTGCTCTGGTCGTTGCTGCCGCCACTGGGTGGAGCGCTGCTGATTCTGGCGTTGTTGACGGCGTACTTCTTTCGATATGTCCTGCGCACGTCCGGGCATGTGGATGCCAGTTACACCAGCCTCGATTTGTCGAATCAGGCGCTGGAGGCCAGTGAAGAACGTTTTCGTGCGGTGGCCGAAGCGGCGTCCGACTGGATCTGGGAAATCGACGACCAGCATTGCCTCACTTATCTGTCGGGGCGCTTCGGCACCGTCACCGGATTCTCCGATCAGCAATGGCTGGGGCAGAACATCGGGCAACTGCTCAGCTGCGATACAACGCCCTTGTCGCTGTGGCTGAACAAACTCGATGAAGAGCAAGCCGTCAGCCACTTGCGCTGTTCCTACCGTGATCAATCGGGGCAACAACGGGTGTGTCGGGTGTCGGCGCGACCGATTCAGCGCAAGGGCGCGCTATTGGGTTTTCGCGGGACGGCCAGCGACATCACTGATGAAGTCGCCGCCCATGCGCAGATCCAGCATCTGTCGATGCACGACGCGCTGACTGGCTTGCCGAATCGCAACAAACTGGCGCGCTACCTCGAAGACGCGCTGGCACTCAAAGAGCAGTCGGCGGCGTTGACGCTGTTGATGATCGACCTGGATAACTTCAAGCCGATCAACGATTCCCTCGGCCACCCGGCCGGCGATGCGGTATTGCTGGAAGTGGCGATCCGTTTGCGCGAGTGCACGCGGGACATCGATCTGGTTGCCCGATTGGGTGGCGACGAGTTCGTGCTCGTGCTCCACGGCATGGACAGCCACGCGGAAATCGACCGTTTTTGCGAGCGCTTGCTCGACAGTCTGCATCAACCGATTCATTACGATCACCACACGCTGCACATCGGCGCGAGCATCGGTATCGCCCTGAGTCGGCGCCAGGGGCATCTTCCGGAGGAGCTGATTCGCTGTGCCGATATCGCGTTGTATCAGGCCAAGTCCAATGGCAAGAAGACCTGGTGCTACTTTGCGCCGCACATGAACGATCAGATCCAGCACCGCCGACAACTGGAAAGCGACCTGCGTCAGGCGATCAAGAACAACGAATTCGTGATGCATTACCAGCCGCGTTATCACGTCGATGGCAAACAGATCGTCTCGGTCGAAGCGCTGCTGCGCTGGCAGCATCCGGTGCAAGGCTTGTTGAACCCCGACGCGTTTATTCCATTGGCCGAGCAGACCGATCTGATCGTGCCATTAGGGCGCTGGGTGTTGCGCGAGGCGTGCGAGACGGCCTTGACCTGGCCCGGTGCGATGATGGTCTCGGTCAACCTGTCGCCGGTGCAATTTGCCCGTAGCGATGTGATCGAGGATGTACGGGAGGCGTTGATCCAGAGCCGCTTGCCTGCCAGTCGACTGGAACTGGAGATCACTGAAAACGTGATGCTCATCGACGTCGATGGCGCCCTGGCGACCATGAATGCGCTCAAGGAGTTGGGCGTACGGCTGAACATGGACGACTTCGGCACCGGTTATTCTTCGCTGGGTTATCTGCGTACGTATCCGTTCGACGGGATCAAAATCGACAAGCGCTTCATTGCGTCCATGAGCAACGGCAGCAATGATCGCGCCGTGGTGCAGGCGATCATCAACCTGGGCAAGGCCATGGGCCTGACTGTCACCGCAGAGGGCGTCGAGACGCTGGAACAACTGGACTTCCTGATCTCCGACCAATGCCATGAAGTGCAGGGGTTTTACCTCAGTCGGCCGGTGGACAGGCATGCGCTGCTGCCGTTGCTCAAGGCATCATGGGACGATCACCCGCTGTAAGCTCGCGCCTTTAGTCGCCTGTTTCGCTCACCGCGGCAACTGCCGTGGCGCACCCCGGTCACAACTGGATACCGCCCCATCCGTTGCGAGCGTCGGATCATGAAGAACCTGAAAATCGCCACCTTCAACGTCAACGGCATGCGCGCCCGCTTGCCGAATCTACTGGCTTGGCTTGCGCGGGAGCAGCCAGACATCGTCTGTTTGCAAGAACTCAAATCGGTAGACGGCGCATTCCCCGTCGCCGAACTGGAGGCGGCCGGGTATGGCGCCGTCTGGCACGGCCAGGTGTCATGGAATGGGGTGGCGATTCTGGCGCGCGATGCGCAGCCGTTGGAGAGCCGGCGCGGTTTGCCGGGTGATGACAGCGATACCCATAGCCGCTACGTGGAAGCTGCCGTGCACGGGGTTCTGGTGGGTTGTCTGTACCTGCCCAATGGCAACCCGCAGCCAGGGCCGAAGTTCGATTACAAACTGGCGTGGTTCGAGCGGCTGATCTCGCACGCCAAGGACCTCCAGAGCAGCGACCATCCGGTGGTGCTGGCCGGCGATTACAACGTGGTACCCACCGATCTGGACATCTACAACCCGCGCTCCTGGCTCAAGGATGCGCTGCTGCAACCCGAGAGTCGCGCGTGTTTTCAGCGGTTGCTGGATCAGGGGTGGACCGATTCCCTGCGTCATCTGTATCCAGAGGAGCGGATCTACACCTTCTGGGATTATTTCCGGCAGCACTGGCAGAAAAACTCGGGGTTGCGCATCGATCATCTGTTGCTCAACCCGGCACTGAGCCCTTACCTGCAAGAGGCGGGCGTCGATGCCTGGGTTCGCAACGAACCTCATGCCAGCGATCATGCGCCGACGTGGATTCGATTGGGTTCGTGCAAGCGGCGATAGGCTTGGCGTGTGCGGCGATTGGCTAAATCAATTGTCAGTCCGACCGCGTTATCCCTTATACATGGCGCCCATCAGCGGAGCGATCCGCGGACCTCTGCATAAAGGATTGAGCGATGAGTGAGACACGACTGACTAATCTTGCGCTGTACCTGCAACGCCTGGGTTTCGATGCGCCCCCGGCGCCGACCCTGGAAACCCTGCGCCAACTGCAACTGCGCCACACCGGTGCCTTCCCGTTTGAAAACCTCACCACGTTATTGGGCGAACCGGTGCTCATCGATCTGCCGTCCATCGAGCAGAAAGTCCTGCACGACGGTCGCGGTGGTTACTGCTACGAACTCAACAACCTGTTCCTGGCCTTGCTTCAGACATTGGGTTTCGACGCACGTGGGATCACCGGTCGCGTGGTCATGGGTCAGCCCGAAGGTGCATGGACGGCCCGAACGCACCGCTTGAGTCTGGTAACCCTCGACGGCGTGCGCTACATCACTGACGTCGGCTTCGGCGGCATGGTGCCCACCGCACCGCTGATGCTGGATACCGAAGCCGAGCAGTTCACCCCTCACGAACCCTATCGCATCGAACCGCACGCCGACGGCTATACCCTGCGTGCCAACGTCGGCGGTGAATGGCGGGCGATATACATCTTCGATCTGCAACGTCAGGAAGACATCGATTACACCCTCGGCAACTGGTACGTCTCGACCCATCCCGAATCGTCCTTCGTGAAACAACTGATGGTGGCGCGGACGGGGGAGGGATGGCGACGCACATTGATTAACGGCAGCTTTACCATTCATCGCATGGGCAGCGACAGCGAACGGCGGCAGGTGGCGGATGTGGATGAGTTGATCGGGTTACTGGAAAGTGAATTCGGGATTCGAGTGCCAGCGCAGGAAGTGTTGAAGCGGGTGCTGGAGCGGTTGATTGAGCCTGTGTCGCTGGCAAATTAAGCTCCACGCAAAGGGGCGAATTTGATCAATTCGCCCCTTTTTCTTTTGCTCGACCAGGCATGGGTGTTTTGTGCCTAGGAACGAACTTCAAGCTCCATCACGTGATGGATTTCGCTGAGGGCTTCTGACAATTTTTTCTCCAGGCTTTTCAGCTCGGAGGCGGTGATGCCTTTTTTCAAATGCCCGACATTTACACCGGCAGTGTTCTGATCGGGCTTCGCCGCTTTGCCTTTATCGCTTAACAATGCCTGGCGCAAGGTGTTGTTGATCACCGTCTGATAGCCATACCCCTCGCTTTCTGCCAGCGCGCGCGCGGTCTCTATGACGACATCATCGAGCATGATGGTGATTCGGGTCTTGCCCTTGCTGGAGGCAATCGCTCCACGCTTGGCGTTGCTGAAGTCGTATTCATCTTTCATCGGTCAAGCCTCCATAGAGTGGCGACGCTCGTTTTTGGTGGCGATGCGCGCGGAAATGAGTCGCTCGAAATTCGGGTCGCGGTAGGTGTAAGCAACGACCAGCAAGCGACCTTTGGCATCCAGCCCCATGATGATCCAGCGTTGCTCATCGTGGTGGTTGTCCTGAAACGTAAGGGCTCGTTCGTCATAAAACACAGGTTCTGTCTCGGCGAGGCTGACACCTTGATGCTTCAGTTTGTTGGCCGCGTTCTTTGCCTTGTGATACTGAATTTCGAATGGCTTCATTATGCATACTTTATATGTATAAGCGAGAGGCGGCCGTGCCGGCGGTCGCTTGGAAAGCAAAAGATTAGCGATGGGGGAGGGAAAGGGGAGGGAGGATGTATTTCAAGAGTTTTTTAGGCTGGGGGCACTACGGATAAAGGGCAGCGTGAACATCTGTCCATAATCTGACTGGTTGGTTGTATACAACTCTATAGACATTTGTTCTGACTATTGAATACAGTGTGCGCACAACAAAAACCAGGGAACCCCCCAACCATGAAAACGCCCCATGTTTCACAACAACGGCCTGAGGATGAGAATCTCGGGATCGGCGCGAATATGGCTTACGGCCTGCAACACGTTCTGACCATGTATGGCGGTATCGTCGCGGTGCCTTTGATCATCGGCCAGGCGGCCGGGCTTTCGCCGGCGGACATCGGATTGTTGATTGCCGCTTCATTGTTTGCAGGGGGGTTGGCGACGTTGCTGCAAACCCTGGGTTTGCCGTTTTTCGGTTGTCAGTTGCCGCTGGTACAGGGCGTGTCGTTCTCCGGCGTTGCGACCATGGTGGCGATTGTCAGCAGTGGTGGGGAGGGTGGCTTTCAGTCGATTCTCGGGGCGGTGATTGCCGCGTCGCTGATCGGCTTGCTGATCACGCCGGTGTTCTCACGAATCACCAAGTTCTTTCCGCCGCTGGTGACGGGCATTGTGATCACCACTATCGGCCTGACGCTGATGCCGGTGGCCGCACGCTGGGCCATGGGCGGCAACAGTCATGCCCCAGACTTCGGCAGCATGGCAAACATCGGCCTGGCGGCGGTGACGCTGGTACTGGTGCTGCTACTCAGCAAGATCGGCAGTGCGACCATCTCCCGTTTATCGATCCTGCTGGCCATGGTTATCGGCACGGTGATCGCCGTGTTCCTCGGCATGGCGGATTTCTCGTCCGTCACCCAAGGCCCGATGTTCGGCTTCCCGGCACCGTTCCATTTCGGCATGCCGACCTTCCACTTCGCCGCGATCCTGTCGATGTGCATTGTGATCATGGTGACCCTGGTAGAAACGTCGGCCGATATCCTGGCCGTCGGTGAAATCATCGGCACCAAAGTCGACTCCAAACGCCTGGGCAACGGCCTGCGCGCCGACATGCTGTCGAGCATGATCGCGCCGATCTTCGGTTCTTTCACCCAGAGCGCCTTCGCCCAGAACGTCGGGCTGGTGGCGGTGACCGGGATCAAGAGCCGTTTCGTGGTGGCCACCGGCGGTGTGTTCCTGGTGGTGCTCGGATTGCTGCCGTTCATGGGGCGGGTCATCGCCGCCGTGCCGACCTCCGTCCTCGGCGGTGCCGGCATCGTGCTGTTCGGCACTGTCGCCGCCAGTGGCATTCGGACGCTGTCCAAGGTCGACTACCGCAACAACGTCAACCTGATCATCGTCGCCACCTCCATCGGTTTCGGCATGATCCCCATCGCTGCACCGAACTTCTACGACCACTTCCCTAGCTGGTTCGCGACGATCTTCCACTCGGGCATCAGCTCTTCGGCGATCATGGCCATTGTGCTGAACCTGACGTTCAACCACCTCACCGCCGGCAACTCGGATCAACAATCGGTATTTGCGGCCGGTACCGAGCGAGTCTTGCGTTATCAGGATCTGGCGGCATTGCGGGAAGGGGATTACTTCAGCGAAGGCAAGCTGCGTGACTGCGACGGGAATGAGATTCCGGTGGTGGAGGCAGAGCATGGGCATGCCGAGCCGCGGGCGGCGCATGCGAAAAGCGGTGAGCATGTTTGAGTGGGGGTGACCGATCCAGATGTCAGTCAGGTTGACACTCGCTCCACTCATGATTGAGAATTGAATTCGAGGTCTGCAATTGCGCATCCTTGGGCTTGGCCTCCAGCATTGGCCCCCCATCTTGTTGGCAGCAGAGAAGCTGGCTCCCTCTGAAGTAGTGACGACTGGCATGCCGGTCGGATTCTGAACCCAAGGTCATTCGTGGCCAGGAGCTAAAGAATCGCTGCGACTACTCCTCGAAATATTCAAAAGGCGTCCTCTGGGGCGCCTTTTTTATTGCATTGCTTTTTACTTTCTTGAGCCTGGTTTGGCAACGGTGCCAACCAAGGTGCCTTCGGCGCGCCTTTTGGGGTACCAGGTCACGACGTAATAACCGAACCCTCGACGCTCGTTCCTTGGTTCTAGAATGAGCGAGCCGGTGGGATTCTTAAGGACGGCAACTCTGTGGTCTCCGCGCATATCTTTGAATTCGCAGTAGATGGGAGCGCCAGGCACGATCATTTTGGCTATGTGAATGGCGACATCATCGATGGTGTGGCAGCCATATTTTGCCAGATCAAGCTTGTGGGCTCCCCATACATGTCTAACACCGAACCCTCTGTTTATTCCTTTGTGTATTCCAACTCTCAGGAATATTTCATCTCCCCGTAAATCGAACTTGGGCATGTTGGGCAGGGTGCCAAAGCTCAAGGAGCCTGAAGGGTGAGGGACAAGGACATTCTCCTTGAGTTTGAGTAACTCTGACACGCGAACAATCCAGGCTATCGGCAGGCGAAAGGCGCTATTCATAACGCACAAATTCGTCGCCTCACAGTCCGCATTTGGCCATCATGGATGTGGCTGCTGGCACTCTAGCCCAACGTTTTCGAGGGGTAAGAGGATGGCTTGAAACTCGGCTACGGAAATTCAGGAAACTTCCTACTCTGTCAGGCCAGAATTCAAAGGGTCTCGTCTTTTCATTAGGCACAAAAAAGCCCCTGAACCTTTCGATTCAGGGGCTTTTCGATTTTGCTGTCTGGCTCCACGACCTGGACTCGAACCAGGGACCCAGTGATTAACAGTCACTTGCTCTACCAACTGAGCTATCGCGGAATGGCGCCTATGTTACTGATTCAAAAAGAGAAGTCAAGCCTCTGTTGGCAGTTTGATGTTTTCATCGGATCAGAGGGGGCTATAGGCCAATGACGGTTACCAGAATCGCGGTAGAGGTCTACCATGGTCGCCCGGAAGTGGTGACACGCGCTGCCGGCCCTCAGCCGAAAAGGTATGCGCCATGAATCACCCAACCCTCACACCTCAAAACAGCGGGGTGTTCGTATGAGCATCGCTCAGATCAGCCTGCCCAAAGGCGTTGGCCCGCACGCCGAGAAACTGTTCGACGCAATCACTCAGGCCAGCACCGCTGATGAATTGAACCGGGCGGGCGGCAAGGCCGAAGGTTTTGTTTTGGGCCTGGAAAGCACCAAGGCGATCAAAAGCCAGGTGGCCGAGTCGCTTTATGTGGCCTATGACGACGCGGCCAGCCAGCGTGCAACCGAATTGGCTTAACCGCCGAAGGTAATGGTGCCGAGCATCAGCTTGGCGTACAGCATCGTGGCGGCCAGTTGCACCAGCCACAAGGCCAGGCCGCCAAGGAACACGCCCGCAGCCACTTGCAGCACCAGGTTATTACCGCGTTTGGCCGAAGAGCGGGGCACGAAGTGGTCCAGCTCGTCGCGGTCGGCGCGTAGGTCATCGTTTTTCATGTGGGTTCTCAAGAATTCTCGGGTGTACATAAAACCTGTGGGAGCGAGCCTGCTCGCGATGGCGGCGGCACATCTTGTATCTATGCGACAGAAAGACCGCTATCGCGAGCAGGCTCGCTCCCACATTTAATTTGTGTGGAGTTTAAAGGGCGCAGCTGCTGCTTTGAGATTTATCTGCGGCCAATAAAAACGGGAAGCCCTATGGCTTCCCGTTTTCATATCACGCAACCACTCAGATCACCGCAACGATGGCCTTGGTCACGGCGTCGATGTTGCTCTGGTTCAGCGCAGCAACGCAGATGCGGCCGGTGTCCAGGGCGTAGATGCCGAACTCGCTACGCAGACGGGTTACCTGCTCAACCGTCAGGCCGGAGTAGGAGAACATGCCGCGCTGGCGACCGACGAAGCTGAAATCGCGCTGTGGAGCGTTTTTCGCCAGCAGGTCGACCATCTGGGTGCGCATGCCGCGAATCCGCAGGCGCATTTCTGCCAGTTCTTCTTCCCACTGGGCACGCAGTACCGGGCTGTTCAGCACAGCGGCGACGATGCTTGCACCGTGAGTCGGCGGGTTGGAGTAGTTGGTGCGGATTACGCGTTTGACTTGCGACAGCACGCGCGCGCTTTCTTCTTTCGATTCGCTGACGATCGACAGGGCGCCAACGCGCTCGCCGTACAACGAGAAGGATTTGGAGAACGAGCTGGAAACGAAGAAGGTCAGGTCCGATTCGGCGAACAGGCGCACGGCCGCGGCGTCTTCATCGATACCGTCGCCAAAACCCTGGTAGGCCATGTCAAGGAATGGCACGTGACCTTTGGCCTTGACCACTTCCAGCACATTTTTCCAGTCCGCCGGGCTCAAGTCCACGCCGGTCGGGTTGTGGCAGCAAGCGTGCAGCACAACGATGGAGCCGGACGGCAGGGCGTTCAGGTCTTCCAGCAGGCCTGCACGGTTAACGTCGTGGGTGGCGGCGTCGTAGTAGCGATAGTTCTGCACCGGGAAGCCGGCGGTTTCGAACAGTGCGCGGTGGTTTTCCCAGCTCGGGTCGCTGATCGCCACGACGGCGTTCGGCAACAGTTGCTTGAGGAAGTCAGCACCGATTTTCAGCGCGCCAGTACCGCCGACGGCTTGGGTGGTGATGACCCGGCCAGCGGCGATCAGCGGCGAATCATTGCCGAACAGCAGTTTCTGCACGGCCTGGTCGTAGGCGGCGATGCCGTCGATCGGCAAGTAGCCACGGGAAACGTGTTGAGCGGCGCGAATCGTCTCGGCTTCGACAACGGCGCGCAGGAGTGGAATTCGCCCCTCCTCGTCGCAGTAAACACCGACCCCCAGGTTGACCTTGTTGGTACGGGTATCGGCATTGAATGCTTCGTTGAGGCCCAGGATTGGATCGCGTGGTGCCATTTCGACAGCGGAGAACAGGCTCATTATTGCGGCGGCTCTGAATGGAGTGTGGAGGGACGTGTCGCGCTCCAGCCGAATGCACTAGAGCGGTGCACAAACGGGGAGCTAGTATAGAGGCCATCAGCGATTGATGGCGACAGGCGATTCGGCTTTTACCGTAAGTTTTTCGAATTATTTTTCGATCGTGGGTCGAGTGGTGTCGTCAAAGGTTTTACCCGATGTAGGACGTTTGCCTTGAAAGCGATGGCAATCGGCTCCACATTGAGCACAATCCAGTTTTTTCCTCGGGCGACATCGGTCGTTTGTGGTCTTTTTCGTTCGTGCCCGGTCAGCCGTGCAGATGCGAACCCAGAGGTAGTTATGTCTGAATTCCAGCTAGTCACCCGCTTCGAGCCCGCCGGCGATCAGCCGGAAGCCATCCGCCTGATGGTCGAGGGCATTGAGGCCGGGCTGGCGCACCAGACATTGCTCGGTGTGACCGGCTCGGGCAAGACCTTCAGCATCGCCAATGTGATCGCCCAGATACAGCGCCCGACGCTGGTGCTGGCGCCCAACAAGACCCTGGCCGCGCAGTTGTATGGTGAATTCAAGGCGTTCTTCCCCAACAACGCCGTTGAATACTTCGTGTCCTATTACGACTACTACCAGCCCGAAGCCTATGTGCCGTCGTCGGACACCTTCATCGAGAAGGATGCCTCGATCAACGACCACATCGAACAGATGCGCCTGTCCGCCACCAAAGCGCTGCTGGAGCGCAAGGACGCGATCATCGTCACCACGGTGTCGTGCATCTACGGTCTGGGCAGTCCGGAAACCTATTTGAAGATGGTGTTGCACGTCGATCGCGGCGACAAGCTCGACCAGCGCGCGCTGCTACGTCGCCTGGCCGACCTGCAATACACCCGCAACGACATGGACTTCGCCAGGGCGACCTTTCGGGTGCGCGGCGATGTGATCGATATCCACCCGGCGGAATCCGATTTCGAAGCGATCCGCATCGAGCTGTTCGATGACGAAGTGGAGAGCCTGTCCGCCTTCGACCCGCTGACCGGTGAGGTCATCCGCAAACTGCCACGTTTCACCTTCTATCCGAAGAGCCACTACGTGACGCCGCGGGAAACCCTGCTGGAGGCCACCGAAGGGATCAAGGTCGAATTGCAGGAGCGCCTGGAATACCTGCGCTCCAACAACAAACTGGTGGAAGCCCAGCGACTGGAGCAACGCACCCGTTTCGACCTGGAGATGATCCTGGAGCTGGGCTACTGTAACGGCATCGAAAACTATTCGCGCTACCTCTCGGGCCGTGAGTCCGGCCAGGCGCCGCCCACTTTGTTCGACTACCTGCCGGCCGACGCCTTGCTGGTGATCGACGAATCCCACGTCAGCGTGCCGCAAGTCGGCGCCATGTATAAAGGTGACCGTTCCCGGAAAGAAACGCTGGTGGAGTACGGCTTCCGTCTGCCGTCGGCGCTGGACAACCGGCCGATGCGTTTCGACGAGTTCGAAAGCATCAGCCCGCAGACGATTTTTGTCTCGGCCACGCCGGGCAATTACGAGGCGGAACATGCTGGCCGCGTGGTCGAGCAATTGGTGCGACCGACTGGCCTGGTGGACCCGCAAATCGAAATCCGTCCGGCGTTGACTCAGGTCGACGACTTGCTCTCGGAAATCACCAAGCGCGTGGCCCTGGAAGAGCGGGTGCTGGTCACCACGCTGACCAAGCGCATGTCCGAAGACTTGACCGATTACCTGGCCGACCACGGCGTGCGCGTGCGTTATCTGCACTCGGACATCGACACCGTGGAGCGGGTCGAAATTATCCGCGACTTGCGCCTCGGCGTCTTCGATGTGCTGGTGGGGATCAACCTGCTGCGTGAAGGCCTGGACATGCCGGAAGTCTCGCTGGTGGCGATTCTCGATGCGGACAAGGAGGGTTTCTTGCGTTCCGAGCGCTCGTTGATTCAGACCATCGGCCGGGCGGCGCGCAACCTCAATGGGCGGGCGATTTTGTACGCAGATCGCATCACCGGCTCCATGGAGCGGGCGATCGGCGAGACCGAGCGTCGTCGCGACAAGCAGATCGCCTTCAACCTGGCCAATGGCATCACGCCGAAGGGTGTGTTCAAGGACGTCGCCGATATCATGGAAGGCGCAGTCGTGCCGGGTTCGCGCAGCAAGAAGCGCAAAGGCATGGCCAAGGCCGCCGAGGAAAGTGCCAAATACGAGGCCGAACTGCGCTCGCCGAGCGAGATCAGCAAACGCATTCGTCAGCTGGAAGAGAAGATGTACCAGCTCGCCCGCGACCTGGAATTCGAAGCTGCGGCGCAGCTGCGCGACGAAATCGGCAAGTTGCGGGAGCGGTTGATCGCGGTTTGATTTGTGGTGTCTGTGAGGGCCTCTTCGCGGGCAAGCCTCGCTCCTACGGGACCGTGTCGTTCACCCATTTTGCGACCGGCACGTACCTGTAGGAGCGAGGCTTGCCCGCGAAAGGCGCGCCACCGTCCAAAGCGTTTCCCCGATATCAATCTTCTTAAATACCCCACTCACTGGAGCCGGGCGGCTATCGCCTGTTACCATTCGCCTCTTGTTTGATCTTCGCTTTTATTCTTTTCGAGACATGCCATGACCACCGTCCGCACTCGCATCGCGCCATCGCCTACCGGGGACCCCCACGTAGGTACCGCTTACATCGCTTTGTTCAACTACTGCTTTGCCAAGCAGCATGGCGGTGAGTTCATCCTGCGGATCGAAGACACCGACCAACTGCGTTCGACCCGCGAGTCCGAACAGCAGATTTTCGACGCCCTGCGCTGGTTGGGTATCGACTGGAGCGAAGGCCCGGACGTCGGCGGCCCGCACGGTCCTTACCGTCAAAGCGAGCGCGGCGATATTTATCAGAAGTATTGCCAGCAATTGGTCGACTTGGGTCATGCCTTCCCGTGCTTCTGCACGGCTGAAGAATTGGACCAGATGCGCGCCGAGCAAATGGCCCGCGGCGAAACCCCGCGTTACGACGGCCGTGCGCTGTTGCTGTCCAAGGAAGAAGTCGCGCGCCGCCTGGCTGCCGGCGAGCCACACGTCATTCGCATGAAAGTGCCGACCGAAGGCGTGTGCGTGGTGCCTGACATGCTGCGTGGCGACGTCGAGATCCCGTGGGATCGCATGGACATGCAAGTGCTGATGAAGACCGACGGCCTGCCGACGTACTTCCTGGCCAACGTGGTCGATGACCACCTGATGGGCATCACCCATGTTCTGCGCGGTGAAGAATGGCTGCCATCGGCGCCGAAACTGATCCTCTTGTACGAATACTTCGGCTGGGAACAACCGCAGCTGTGCTACATGCCGCTGCTGCGTAACCCGGACAAGAGCAAGCTGTCCAAACGCAAGAACCCGACCTCGGTGACTTTCTACGAGCGCATGGGCTTCATGCCGGAAGCAATGCTCAACTACCTGGGCCGCATGGGCTGGTCGATGCCGGACGAGCGCGAGAAGTTCTCCCTGCAGGAAATGGTCGATAACTTCGACCTGAGCCGCGTCTCCCTCGGCGGGCCGATTTTCGACATCGAGAAGCTGTCGTGGCTCAACGGCCAATGGTTGCGTGACCTGCCGGTGGAAGAGTTCGCCGCTCGTCTGCAAAAGTGGGCACTGAACCCTGAATACATGATGAAGATCGCGCCGCACGTGCAGGGCCGGGTTGAAACCTTCAGCCAGGTCGCACCGCTGGCCGGCTTCTTCTTCGCCGGTGGCGTGAACCCGGACGCCAAGCTGTTCGAATCCAAGAAACTCTCGGGCGATCAGGTTCGTCAGTTGATGCAGTTGATCCTGTGGAAGCTGGAAAGCCTGCGTCAGTGGGAGAAGGACAGCATCACCGCAACGATTCAGGCGGTGGTCGAATCCCTGGAATTGAAGCTGCGTGATGCCATGCCGCTGATGTTCGCCGCGATCACGGGGCAGGCCAGCTCGGTGTCGGTACTCGACGCGATGGAAATCCTCGGTCCGGACCTGACCCGTTTCCGTCTGCGTCAGGCTATCGACCTGCTGGGCGGCGTGTCGAAGAAGGAAAACAAGGAGTGGGAAAAACTGTTGGGTAATATCGCCTGAACGGCGTTTGACTCTGCAGGAGCTGCCGAAGGCTGCGATCTTTTGATCTCGATCTTCGGTGCTGCCCCCGAATTTACGGGGGGAGGGCGGTAAGTGATTGTTATGGCGACAAAAAATTTTGGAAATTGTTAAAAATAAGTTTGACAGCCTTCCGATGCGCCATTAAGATTCGCCCCGTCCTCAGCGATGAGGGGCTATAGCTCAGCTGGGAGAGCGCTTGCATGGCATGCAAGAGGTCGACGGTTCGATCCCGTCTAGCTCCACCAATTTACACTTCAAGGTCTGGCCACACCGGCCTTGAAGCGATCAACACTCAGCGTTGATCAGTTGTATAGAAGGGTTTGCGTCCCCTTCGTCTAGTGGCCTAGGACACCGCCCTTTCACGGCGGTAACAGGGGTTCGAGTCCCCTAGGGGACGCCAGTTTTACAGAAGCGATGTTGCAAAATGTCGCTCCGCCGCGAGGCGAAAAATCCGGGGCTATAGCTCAGCTGGGAGAGCGCTTGCATGGCATGCAAGAGGTCGACGGTTCGATCCCGTCTAGCTCCACCAATTTTACAGTTCAAGGTCTGGCCACACCGGCCTTGAATCGATCAGCTCTCAGCACTGATCAGTTGTATAGAAGGGTTTGTGTCCCCTTCGTCTAGTGGCCTAGGACACCGCCCTTTCACGGCGGTAACAGGGGTTCGAGTCCCCTAGGGGACGCCACGATTACCCGCTCTGCGGGATTTTTAAGGGTCATTCAATTATTGAATGGCCCTTTTGTTTGTCTGGCGTTTGGCCAACTCTCCTTTTTCCTCAAAACTGTTCTTCAGACCAGCGGTCACATTCACGACTTGCGGAAAATTATTATGAGAATAATATTCTAGTCGTAATATTCGGAGGCAACGATGAACGATAAAAAAGCTCAAACCCGCGAACGCATCCTCAAGGCTGCCAGTGCCGCGCTGATCCAGCGCGGCCCGGCCGAGCCGAGCGTGGGTGAAGTGATGGGCGCGGCAGGCCTGACGGTCGGCGGCTTCTATGCGCACTTCGAAAGCAAGGACGCATTGATGCTGGAGGCGTTCAAGCTGCTGCTCAGCCATCGTCGTGGCTTGATTGCTGACATGGATGCTCAGTTGACCGGCGAAGAGCGTCGCGCGTTGGTTGCGGCGTTCTACCTGTCGCGCAAACACCGTGATTCCACCGAGCAGGCATGTCCGATTCCGGCGTCGGTCGGCGAGCTGGGCCGTCTGCCGGACGAGTTTCGTGTGGCGTTGAATGAACATGTCGAGTTGATGGTCGCGCAGTTGGCGGCCAGCCCGGAAGAGGCCGACAAAGCCTTGGCCGACATGGCCTTGATGGTCGGTGGTTTGGCTCTGGCACGGGCGCTGGGGCCAGGAGAGTTGTCCGATCGATTGCTGCGCGCCGCCAAGTCGGCGGTGCTATGACCTAAAGGCGTCAGCCTGAGGAGATGGGCGATGAACACGTTGAGCTGGGTTCGTGGCGTTAATGGCACCTTGGGCTGGTTCGCGCCGAAGCTGGTGGCGAGCAAGATGCGTCTGGCATTCATGACCCCGCGGGAATTGCCGCCGCGTGATTGGGAATTGCCGCTACTGGCGAAATCCGAACGAATCACTTTGCGCTTCGGCCTCTCGGCGCTGCGCTGGGGCCAGGGGCCGGCAGTGTTGTTGATGCACGGCTGGGAAGGCCGGCCAACGCAGTTTGCTGCGCTGATCACGGCGCTGGTCGATGCCGGTTACACCGTGGTTGCCCTGGACGGCCCGGCACACGGTCGTTCGCCAGGTCGCGAGGCTAATGTGGTGCTGTTCGCTCGGGCGATGCTCGAAGCGGCCGCTGAATTGCCGCCGCTGCAAGCGGTGATCGGTCACTCCATGGGCGGCGCCAGTGCCATGCTCGCAGTTCAGTTGGGCTTGCGCACCGAAACCCTGGTCTCGATCGCCGCCCCGGCGCGAATTCTCGGGGTACTGCGTGGGTTCGCACGCTATGTGCGCCTGCCGCCCAAAGCGCGTTCGGCGTTTATTCGCCAGGTCGAGAAAGACGTCGGCATGCGCGCCGCTGCGCTGGATGTTGCGCGCTATCAGCTCGACATGCCGGGGCTGATCGTTCATGCCGAGGACGACACCTTTGTCCCGGTCAAGGAATCCCGGTTGATCCACGAAGCCTGGTTCGACAGCCGTCTGTTACGCCTGGAAGAGGGTGGGCATCAGCGGGTGCTGGCGGATCCGCGGGTGATTGACGGCGTTCTCTCGCTGCTGGCCGGTCGCAGCCTGCAATCGCGCCAATCGGCCTGAGCTTCCGTTACACTGCTTCGGTCGAAATAATCTGACCGGGAGTGGGGCATGGGCTGGGATCGGGCAACGCCGTTTATCATTGATCTGGAAGTGGCCGCCGAGGACATCGACGGGCTGGGCCACGCGAACAACGCGGTGTACGTGACCTGGCTCGAGCGCTGCGCCTGGCGCCACTCGCAACGGCTTGGGCTGGATCTGGTCGAGTACCGGCGGCTGGATCGGGCGATGGCGGTGGTACGGCACGAGATCGATTACCTGGCGGCGGCCTATGAGGGCGATGAGTTGCAGTTGGCGACCTGGATCGTCGATTGGGACCAGCGTCTGAAAATGACCCGACACTTCCAGTTGAAGCGCCCCAGCGACAACACGACGTTGCTGCGGGCGCAGACCACTTTCGTGTGCATCGAACTGTCGACCGGCAAGCCCAAGCGCATGCCGGCGGAGTTTATCGAGGGCTATGGCCCGGCGTTGCAAGTCGCGATCTAATTGAAGCTTTCGCGGGCAAGCCTCGCTCCTACGGATCACCGAAATCTGTAGGAGCGAGGCTTGCCCGCGAAGGCGTCCGCACACTTGCCATCGCCCGGTCTGACGAAATACCTTCTGCACGCCGAAACCAGTAAACTGCCGCACGTTTTTCGTTGAGTGTGTTTTTCATGCAAATTGCTTTGGCGCCCATGGAGGGGTTGGTCGACAACATCCTGCGGGACGTGCTGACCCGTGTGGGCGGTATTGATTGGTGCGTGACCGAATTCATTCGGATCAACGATCAACTGCTCACGCCTGCCTATTACCACAAGTTCGGCCCGGAACTGCTGACCGACGCCCGAACTGCCTCCGGCGTGCCGCTGCGGGTGCAACTGCTCGGCTCCGATCCGGTGTGCCTGGCGGAAAACGCCGCCCTGGCCTGCGAGTTGGGTTCCGAAGTCATCGACCTGAACTTCGGCTGCCCGGCCAAGACCGTCAACAAATCCCGTGGCGGCGCGGTGCTGCTCAAAGAGCCTGAACTGCTCAACCAAATCGTCGAACACGTCCGTCGTGCCGTACCCGCGCATATCCCGGTGACCGCCAAGATGCGCCTCGGTTTCGACAGCCCGGACGGTGCACTTGTCTGCGCCACGGCCCTGGCTGAAGGCGGCGCGGCGCACATCGTGGTTCATGCGCGGACCAAAACCGATGGCTACAAGCCGCCAGCTCACTGGGAGTGGATCCCTCGGGTGCAGGACGTGGTCAAGGTGCCGGTGTTTGCCAACGGCGACATCTGGAGCGTTGAAGACTGGCGTCGTTGCCGCGAGATCAGCGGCGTCGAAGACATCATGCTCGGTCGTGGTCTGGTATCGCGCCCGGATCTGGCCCGACAGATTGCCGCCGCCCGCGCCGGTGAAGAGGTTGTCGAGATGACCTGGGCCGAGCTGCTGCCGCTGATTCAGGACTTCTGGCTGCAAGCCAAGGCGCAGATGACGCCACGCCAATCGCCGGGTCGCTTGAAGCAGTGGCTGGCGATGCTGACCCGCAATTATCCCGAAGCGGTAGAGCTGTTCATCGTCCTGCGTCGTGAGACCGAACTGGATAATGTCTCGCGTTTACTGGGGTTGCAGGTGTCTGAAGCGGCCTGAAAAAAATCTTGAAATAATCTCTTGAAAAGCAATCAGCGGTCCTTATCTAAGGATTACGCGATGCCGAATTCGGGTCGCGGAGACAAAAAACTTGCTGATTATGTTCAGGAGATTTGAATCATGAGTACTGCATTTTCCCTGGCCCCACTGTTCCGTTCCTCGGTAGGTTTCGACCGTTTCAACGATCTGTTCGAAACCGCCCTGCGCAATGAGCCAGGCAGCACCTATCCACCCTACAACGTTGAAAAATACGGTGATGATCAATACCGCATTGTCGTAGCGGCCGCCGGTTTCCAGGAAGAAGACCTGGACCTGCAAGTGGAGAAAGGTGTGCTGACCATCAGTGGCGGCAAACGTGACGCGGACGAAAGCGTCACTTACCTGTACCAAGGCATCGCTCAGCGCGCCTTCAAACTGTCGTTCCGTCTGGCGGACCATATTGAAATCAAGGCCGCCGAACTGCGCAACGGTTTGTTGAGCATCGACCTGCTGCGCGTGATTCCGGAAGAGGCGAAAGCCAAACGCATCCCGATCAACGGGACGCAGAAGCCGGCTCTGCAACACTGAGTCAGAGCAACAAAAAAGGGCGCCATCCACTGGCGCCCTTTTTTGTGCCTGTGTCCGACTCATTTGAGGAGTTTCTGAAACCCCTCCACCGGCAGCGGCCGGCTGTGCAAGTACCCTTGATACAAATGGCAGCCCAGCCCCTGCAAAAACGCCAGTTGCTCCAGGGTTTCCACCCCTTCGGCGATGACTTCCAGCTCCAGGCTGCGCGCCATGGCGACGATGGCGCGAATGATTTCGGCATCGTTGGGGTCGGTGGTGGCATCGCGGATGAACGACTGGTCGATTTTCAGGGTGTCCACCGGCAGGCGCTTGAGGTAGGTCAGCGAGGAATAACCGGTACCGAAATCGTCCATCGCAAAGCTCACGCCGAGTTTTTTCAGGCGCCGCATTTTGCTGATGGTGTCGTCCAGGTTCTGGATGACGATGCCTTCGGTGATTTCCAGTTTTAGCAACGAGCAGGGCAGGCCGTAGCTGCCGAGGCTGTGTTCGATGCGTTCGACGAAATCGGTCTGGCGGAATTGTCGTGGGCTGATGTTCACGCACAGGCTGAAATCGAGCGGGTCGATCAGGCCTTTGGCGATCAGATGTTTGAAGGCCGCGCAGGCTTCATCGAGGATCCACGTGCCGACTTCCAGAATCAGCCCACTGTCTTCCAGCACCTTGATGAACTCGGTGGGCGATTGCGCACCCAGCTGCGGATGGTGCCAGCGTACCAAGGCTTCGGCGCCGGTAATGCGATTGTCGCGGGCGTCCACCTGAGGTTGGTATTGCACGCTGAACTCACCCCGGGAAAGGGCCAGGCGCAGATCGGTTTCCATGCGCAGGCGTTCACTGGCGGCCTTCTGCATGGTGTTGTGATACATCTGCGTGGTGTTTCGGCCCGAGTCCTTGGCGCGGTAAAGGGCGATATCGGCACGTTTGAGCAGGTCGGTCGGGGTTGAACCGTGGTCGGGGATCAACGCGATGCCGATGCTCGGCGTCACTTGCAGGCGCTGTCCGTCGAGGAACATCGGTTCGGACAGCAGTTCGCGCAAGGTGTCCGCCAATTCCCGGACCTGAACGCTGACGTCGCTGCGCGAGCCTTCCAGACCGCTGAGCAACACCACGAATTCGTCACCGCCCAGGCGCGCGACGGTGTCCTCCATGCGCACGCTGGCTTCAAGGCGCGCAGTGATGATCTTCAGCACCGTATCGCCCACCGGGTGACCGAGGGAGTCGTTGATGTGCTTGAAGTGATCGAGGTCGAGGAACATCAGCGCGCCACGCAGGTTGTGGCGTTTGAGCAGGGCGATCTGCTGGCTCAGGCGATCCATCAACAGGGCGCGGTTGGGCAGGTTGGTCAGCGGGTCGTGGTAGGCCAGGTGACGGATCTGTGCTTCAGCGTTTTTCAGCAAGCTGACGTCCCGGGCGGTCAGCAGCAGGCACGCCGTTTCGTTGAGGGTGATCGGCTCCACCGAGACTTCGACGGTCAGCAACTCGCCGCGTTTGTTGCGCCCGAGCATTTCCTGATGGTGAACCCGGCCCTTGATCTGTAGTTCCGCCAGCAACGCCGAGCGTTGTTTCTCTTCGGCCCAGATGCCCACCTGATACACCGTGCGGCCGACCACTTCATCGGCGCGGTAGCCAGTCAGGCGACAGAAACCGTCGTTAACTTCCAGGTAGCGTCCGGTGTCGCGCTCGGTAATGGTGATGGCGTCGGGGCTTGAGTGGAAGGCCTTGGCGAACTTCTCCTCGCTGGCCTTGAGTGCCGCTTCCGAGCGTTGCTGCTGGGTGATGTCGCGCAGGGTGGTGACGATGCAGGGTTGGTCGCCGACGCTGATCTGCCGGCTCGATATCACGCAGGTCAGGGACTGTCCGTCCTTGTGCTGGACGATGATCGCGACATTGTTCAGGCCCTGTTCGCGGATGACCCGCTCGATCCTTTGCAGGCTTTTCGCCGAGGCATCCCACAGGCCGATTTCGTCGGCGCTGCGGCCAATCACGTCGACGGTGCTCCAGCCGAACGTTTGAGTGAAACTGGAGTTGATCTCGATGAAGTGACCGGTGTCTTGGCGCGTAACGCAGATCGGGTCCGGGCTGACCTGGAACAAGGTGGCGAATTTCTCTTCCGACGCCACCAGTTGCTGTTCGCGCTCCACCTGATCGGTGATGTCCAGCAGCGTGCCGGCCATGCGCAGCGGGTTGCCCTGTTCATCGCGGTAGAGTCTGGCGCGGCTTTCAAGGTAGCGCGAGCTGCCATCCGTTAGCTGCACGCGGTAAGTCAGCTGGTAATTGCCGGCCGGGCCTTCGCGCAGGCTGCGGTAGGCGTCGCGCATGGTGCCGCGTTCTTCGTCGGGCACTCCTTCGAAAAATGCATCGAAGGATTCATGGAAGGGTTTGGGCTCCAGCCCATGCAACTGGGCGGCACGCGCCGAGCCGTAAAGCATGCCGCTGGGAATGTGCCAGTCCCAGGTGCCGAGTTGCGCCGAATCCAGGGCCAGGTCGAGGCGTTCCTGGCTGTCTTTGAGGGCGTGCTCGGCAATTTTACGTTCGGTGGTGTCGAGGAACGTGCTCAGCAGATAAGGCTGACCTTCGAGTTCGACCTTTTGCGCGCTGAGGATGCCGTCGTGAACCTGCCCATTGCTGGCGCGAAACTGTACCTCCATGTTGATAAGCTCGCCTTTGGCCTTGGTGGCCTTGACCAGTTGCACCCGTTGCTCCGGGTTGACCCAAAGGCCCAGTTCCAGCGTTGTTCGGCCGATGGCGTCTTGCACCGGCCAGCCGAACAGGCTTTCGAAATACTGGTTGGCTTCGCTGATCAGGCCATCCTCCTGACGGGTCAGCAGGACCATGTTCGGGCACAGGTGAAACAGCGTGGCGAAGCGTTTTTCCGAGCTGCTCAGCGCCTGTTCGCGCTGGCGCTGATGGGTGATTTCACGAATGACCCCGATCATGCGCGGCCGGCCGTTCTTGTCCGGCAGCAGGCTTCCATTGATTTCCAGCCAATGCAGACTGCCGTCGGGCCAGCGGATGCGGTGGTGCATGGCCTGTTCCAGCGGAGCGCCGGCAATCACTGCATTGAAGGCGCGGATGGCTTTCGCCCGATCCTCCTGGGGCAGCAGGTCGAGGTATTCCAGGTCCTCGGGCAACGGTTGCCGGGGATCGAAGCCGAACAACGCCTGAGTCCCCCGGGACCAACTGATTTGCCCCCGCTCGATGTCCCAATACCAGGCGCCGAGCCGAGCGCCGTTGAGGGCCGCCAGCAACTGCGGGGCGCTTTCCCAGCTCTGCTCGGACCGTTTGGGGTCAAGTGCCTGAATTCGCGGCATCGGCGGCATACGTTCAACAGATTTGGGCATGGATAACAGGCCTTGGGCTGAATTGGGCGTTAGGCACAGGGTTTTGGGGCTCTATAGGCGTAGCACAAAAAGAAGAAGCACAGCTTAGCCGCGAGTCCCTGGCTGATCGATTTGTGCATCCAGCAGGGCCATGAAGGCCCGTGCCGCGTTCGACAGCGTCCGTTCGGTGTGCAGGATATAGCCTAGCTGGCGAGTGAGCTGTATGCCCGGCAAAGGTATGCGCGCCACTTGATCGTCCAGCATGGTGCGCGGCAAAACGCTCCAGGCGAGGCCGATCGAGACCATCATTTTTATGGTTTCCAGATAATTCGTGCTCATGGCGATGTTCGGCGTCAGGCCCTGGGCCTCGAACAGGCGCTGCACGATGTGGTGGGTAAAGGTGTTGCCACCGGGGAAAACCGCGGGGTGCAGGGCAATATCCGCCAGGCTGACCGGACCGTTAGCGATCAGCGAATGCTCCGGGGCGACCACGAAATCCAGCGGGTCGTCCCACACGGGCGTGGCCTTGACCAGTGCGTGGGGCTCCGGTGCAAGAGTGATTACCGCCAGTTCGGCGCGGCCATGGAGGATTTCTTCGTAAGCCACTTCCGAATCGAGGAACTGAATATCCAGCGCCACTTGTGGGTAACGTCGAGTGAACTCCCTTAATAAGGGCGGTAAACGGTGCAGGCCAATGTGATGACTGGTGGCCAATGTCAGACGACCGGTGACTTCGCCGGTCAGGTTGGTCAGGGCGCGGCGGGTGTCATCCAGCACATTGAGAATCTGATAGGCCCGTGGCAGCAGGGCGCGACCGGCTTCGGTCAGGCTGACTTCCCGGCCCAGACGATCGAACAGCCGTACCTTCAATTGCTGCTCCAGCCCGGCGATGCGCTTGCTAATGGCGGGTTGCGTCAGGTGTAGCCGTTCGCCAGCGCCGGAGAAGCTTCCGGTCTCGGCAATCGCGATAAAAGCATTGAGGTTGGCGAGGTCCATGATGATGTCTCGGTGGCATTCCAGTTGGTTATGCAAAGCATGAAAAATATGAATTTGAGTTATTTAATGTAACCCCCTAGGATCGACCTCACAAGCCAAAGGGTTATTGAAACTTTCAAAATCCGGGGCATAGAAACAAGCTGATGAGGAACCGTCTGATGGCCGGCAAAACGCTCTACGACAAGCTCTGGGATTCGCATTTGGTCAAGCAGCGCGACGATGGCTCGGCGCTGATCTATATCGATCGTCACATCATCCACGAAGTGACTTCGCCGCAAGCCTTCGAAGGCCTGCGTCTGGCCGGGCGCAAGCCTTGGCGCATCGATGCCAATATCGCGACCCCGGACCACAACGTTCCGACTACTCCGGAGCGCAAGGGCGGCATCGATGCGATTGTCGACCAGGTCTCGCGTTTGCAGGTTCAGACCCTCGACGATAACTGCGACGAATACGGCATCGTCGAATTCAAGATGAATGATGTCCGCCAAGGCATCGTCCACGTCATCGGCCCGGAGCAGGGCGCAACCTTGCCGGGCATGACCGTGGTTTGCGGCGACTCCCATACCTCGACCCACGGCGCGTTCGGTGCCTTGGCTCACGGTATCGGCACTTCCGAGGTCGAGCACGTGCTCGCCACGCAGTGCCTGGTCGCGAAAAAGATGAAGAACATGCTGGTATCGGTCGAAGGCCAATTGCCGTTCGGCGTGACCGCCAAGGACATCGTCCTCGCCGTGATCGGCAAAATCGGCACCGCCGGCGGTAACGGCCATGCCATCGAATTCGCCGGTAGCGCGATTCGCGATCTGTCGGTCGAAGGCCGCATGACTATCTGCAACATGTCCATCGAGGCCGGCGCTCGCGTTGGCCTGGTGGCGGCTGACGAAAAAACCGTGGCTTACGTGAAGGGCCGTCCATTTGCTCCGAAAGGCGCGGAATGGGATTTGGCTGTCGAGGCCTGGAAAGACCTGGTTTCCGACGCGGATGCCAAGTTCGACACCATCGTCGAGCTCGATGCCACTCAGATCAAGCCGCAAGTCAGCTGGGGCACCTCGCCAGAGATGGTCTTGGCGGTGGATCAAAATGTTCCCGATCCTGCGAAGGAAATGGACCTGGTCAAGCGTGGCTCCATCGAACGCGCCTTGAAATACATGGGTTTGACCGCCAATCAGGCGATCACCGACATTCAGCTGGACCGCGTATTCATTGGCTCCTGCACCAACTCGCGGATCGAAGACCTGCGCGCCGCTGCCGTGATCGCCAAGGGCCGCAAAGTGGCTTCGACCATCAAGCAGGCCATCGTGGTGCCGGGTTCGGGGCTGGTGAAGGCTCAGGCCGAATCCGAAGGCCTGGACAAGATTTTCCTCGAAGCTGGTTTCGAATGGCGCGAGCCGGGGTGCTCGATGTGCCTGGCGATGAACCCGGACCGTTTGGAGTCGGGCGAGCATTGCGCCTCGACCTCCAACCGTAACTTCGAAGGCCGTCAGGGCGCCGGTGGCCGTACGCACCTCGTCAGCCCGGCCATGGCCGCCGCCGCCGCTGTGAACGGTCGTTTCGTCGACGTCCGTGAATTGATCTAAAGGAGCGCAGCATGAAAGCTTTTACCCAGCACACTGGTCTTGTTGCGCCTTTGGATCGTGCCAACGTCGACACCGACCAGATTATTCCGAAGCAGTTCTTGAAGTCGATCAAGCGCACCGGTTTCGGCCCGAACCTGTTCGATGAGTGGCGTTACCTGGATGTCGGGCAGCCGTATCAGGACAACTCCAAGCGCCCGTTGAACAAGGACTTCGTCCTTAACGCCGAGCGTTATCAGGGCGCCAGCGTGTTGCTGGCCCGCGAAAACTTCGGTTGCGGCTCCAGCCGCGAGCACGCGCCCTGGGCGCTGGAAGAGTACGGTTTCCGCAGCATCATCGCGCCGAGCTATGCCGACATCTTCTTTAACAACAGCTTCAAGAACGGCTTGCTGCCGATCATCCTGAGCGACGCTGAGGTTGATGAACTGTTCCAGCAGGTTGAGGCGACTCCGGGCTATCGGTTGCAGGTTGATCTGCAGGCTCAGACCGTGACCCGTCCGGATGGCAAGGTGTTGAGCTTTGAGATTGACGCGTTCCGCAAGCACTGCCTGCTCAATGGCCTGGACGACATCGGCCTGACCTTGCAGGACCACGAGGCGATTGCCACGTTTGAAGCCAAACATCGTGCGAGCCAGCCATGGTTGTTTCGCGACGCGTGATTTTGCGTAAGGCTCGATGACGCCTTCGCGGGCAAGCCTCGCTCCTACGGTTGAAATGCATTCCCCTGTAGGAGCGAGGCTTGCCCGCGAAGAGGCCCGCACAGACACCACAAGACTCACTCCCAAAAGGAAGTCCCCATGACCAGCACCACCCAGCACAGTCAGGTAGTACAAAAGCAATTCGGTGAACAGGCCTCGGCCTATCTGAGCAGCGCCGTACACGCTCAAGGCACTGAGTTCGCGCTGCTACAGGCTGAACTGGCGGGGCAGGGCGATGCTCGCGTGCTCGACCTCGGTTGCGGTGCCGGTCATGTGAGTTTTCATGTGGCTTCGCTGGTCAAGGAAGTGGTGGCTTACGATTTGTCTCAGCAGATGCTCGACGTGGTGGCCGCGGCAGCCGTCGATCGCGGCTTGAGCAATGTGTCCACCGTGCTCGGTGCCGCCGAGCGCCTGCCGTTCGCCGATGGCGAGTTCGATTTCGTTTTCAGCCGCTATTCGGCGCACCATTGGGGCGACCTCGGGCTGGCCCTGCGCGAAGTTCGTCGGGTGCTGAAGCCGGGCGGGGTGGCGGCGTTCATCGATGTGTTGTCACCAGGCAGCCCGTTGTTCGACACTTACCTGCAAAGCGTCGAAGTGCTGCGCGACACCAGCCACGTGCGCGATTATTCTGCTGGCGAGTGGCTGCGTCAGGTCAGCGAAGCGGGGTTGCACACCCGCAGCACCACGCGCCAACGGCTGCGCCTTGAATACACGTCCTGGGTCGAGCGCATGCGCACGCCGCAGGTGATGCGCGCGGCAATCCGCGAGTTGCAGCAATCGATGGGCAGTGAAGTTCGCGAATATTTTGAGATTGAGGCCGATGGTTCGTTCAGTACAGATGTACTCGTGCTGATGGCTGAACGATAAGCGCCAAGACTTTTTCCGGGTGCGCCCGCGGGCGCGCCGACTGATGACATGAGGAAAGCATGAGCAAGCAGATTCTGATTCTCCCGGGTGACGGTATTGGCCCGGAAATCATGGCCGAAGCAGTCAAGGTGCTGGAGCTGGCGAACGACAAGTACAGCCTGGGCTTCGAACTGAGTCATGACGTGATCGGTGGCGCTGCCATCGACAAGCACGGCGTGCCGCTGGCTGATGAAACCCTGGCCCGTGCCCGCGCCGCCGATGCGGTATTGCTGGGTGCCGTGGGCGGTCCGAAATGGGACACCATCGAACGTGACATCCGCCCTGAGCGCGGTCTGCTGAAAATCCGTGCGCAACTGGGTCTGTTCGGTAACCTGCGCCCGGCGATCCTGTACCCGCAATTGGCCGAGGCTTCCAGCCTGAAGGCGGAAATCGTGGCCGGCCTGGACATCCTGATCGTCCGTGAGCTGACCGGCGGCATCTACTTCGGCGCGCCACGTGGCGTGCGCGAGCTGGAAAACGGCGAGCGTCAGGCCTACGACACCTTGCCGTACAGCGAAACTGAAATCCGCCGTATCGCCCGTGTCGGTTTCGACATGGCCCGCGTACGCGGCAAGAAGCTGTGCTCGGTGGACAAGGCCAACGTTCTGGCGTCCAGCCAACTGTGGCGTGAAGTCGTCGAGCAAGTGGCCAAGGACTACCCGGACGTCGAACTGAGCCACATGTACGTCGACAACGCCGCCATGCAACTGGTGCGTGCACCGAAGCAGTTCGACGTGATCGTCACCGACAACCTGTTCGGCGACATTCTTTCCGACGAAGCGTCGATGCTCACCGGCTCCATCGGCATGCTGCCGTCGGCGTCGCTGGATGCCAACAACAAAGGCATGTACGAGCCGTGCCACGGTTCGGCGCCAGACATCGCTGGCAAAGGCATTGCCAACCCGTTGGCGACCATTTTGTCGGTGTCGATGATGCTGCGTTACAGCTTCAATCTGCAGGATGCGGCCGATGCTATCGAGAAGGCCGTGAGCCTGGTATTGGATCAGGGCTTGCGCACGGGCGACATCTGGTCGGCCGGTTGCACCAAGGTCGGTACGCAGGAAATGGGCGATGCAGTAGTCGCCGCGCTGCGGAATCTGTAATCTCTTTGGCCCGCTGCAACTTTCAACCATGAAAGCAGCGGCCCACTTTTAAGAAGGTGTAGTTGCGATGAAACGTGTAGGTCTGATCGGTTGGCGCGGTATGGTCGGTTCCGTGCTCATGCAGCGGATGCTGGAAGAGCAGGATTTCGATCTTATTGAGCCGGTGTTTTTCACCACTTCCAATGTCGGTGGCCAAGGCCCGTCCGTGGGCAAGGACATTGCTCCGCTCAAGGACGCTTACAGCATTGAAGAGCTGAAAACCCTCGACGTGATTCTGACCTGCCAGGGTGGCGACTACACCAGCGAAGTCTTCCCGAAACTGCGCGAAGCCGGCTGGCAGGGGTACTGGATCGACGCCGCTTCCAGCCTGCGCATGCAGGATGACGCGGTGATCGTGCTGGACCCGGTGAACCGCAAGGTCATCGACCAGCAGCTCGACGCGGGCACCAAGAACTACATCGGCGGCAACTGCACCGTCAGCCTGATGCTGATGGGCCTGGGCGGCCTGTTTGAAGCCGGTCTGGTCGAGTGGATGAGCGCCATGACTTATCAGGCGGCCTCCGGTGGCGGCGCGCAGCACATGCGTGAACTGATCAAGCAAATGGGTGTGACCCACACCGCTGTCGCCGATCAACTGGCCGACCCGGCCAGCGCCATCCTCGACATCGACCGCCGTGTTGCCGAAGCCATGCGCAGCGACGCGTACCCGACTGAAAACTTCGGTGTACCGCTGGCCGGCAGCCTGATCCCGTGGATCGACAAGGAACTGCCGAACGGTCAGAGCCGCGAAGAGTGGAAGGCCCAGGCCGAGACCAACAAGATCCTCGGTCGCTTCAAGAGCCCGATCCCGGTGGACGGCATCTGCGTGCGCGTCGGCGCCATGCGTTGCCACAGCCAGGCGCTGACCATCAAGCTGAACAAAGACGTGCCGATCGCCGACATCGAAGGGCTGATCAGCCAGCACAACCCTTGGGTCAAACTGGTGCCGAACAACCGTGAGATCAGCATGCAGGAGCTGAGCCCTACAAAGGTTACCGGTACCCTGAACGTGCCGGTTGGCCGTCTGCGCAAGCTGAACATGGGTTCGCAGTTCGTCGGTGCCTTCACCGTCGGCGACCAACTGCTGTGGGGCGCGGCCGAACCGCTGCGTCGCATGCTGCGGATTCTGCTTGAGCGTTGATCTGTTGAAGTAATGAAGAACCCGCGCCTTGAAAGAGGTGCGGGTTTTTTTTTGGAGTTGTGCCGTCTGTCAGGGCCTCTTCGCGGGCAAGCCTCGCTCCTACAGGACCGAGTCGATGATGGGTTCGACACTCACCTTGTAGGAGCGAGGCTTGCCCGCGAAGAGGCCGGTACACCCACCACAAATCCCCTGTCGAATTGCCTCACTGCCAACCACCCGGTAAAGTGCCGCTCCCCCCGTTCCGCCAGAGGTAGAACCATGAGCCAGTCCTTTGATATTGCCGTGATCGGCGCCACCGGTACTGTCGGCGAAACACTCGTCCAGATTCTCGAAGAGCGGGACTTTCCGGTCGGTAACCTGCACCTGTTGGCGAGCAGTGAATCGGCCGGTCATTCGGTGCCGTTTCGCGGCAAGAACGTGCGGGTGCGGGAAGTCGATGAGTTCGATTTCAGCAAAGTCCAGTTGGTGTTCTTTGCCGCCGGTCCGGCGGTGACCCTCAGTTTCGCTCCGCGTGCCACGGCCGCCGGTTGCTCGCTGATCGACCTGTCCGGCGCCTTGCCGGCCGATCAGGCGCCGCAAGTGGTGCCTGAGGCCAACGCTGAAATTCTGGCCAGCCTGAAAAAGCCCTTCCAGGTCAGCAGCCCAAGCCCTTCGGCTGCGACGCTGGCGGTGGTGCTGGCGCCGTTGCTCGGTTTGCTCGACCTGCAACGCATCAGCTTGACGGCATGTCTGGCGGTCTCTGCCCAAGGTCGCGAAGCGGTCACCGAGCTGGCCCGGCAAACCGCCGAGCTGCTCAATGTGCGCCCGCTGGAGCCAGCGTTTTTCGATCGGCAGATGGCGTTCAACCTGCTGGCGCAAGTCGGTACACCTGATGCTCAAGGTCATACGTTGCTGGAAAAACGCCTGGTGCGCGAACTGCGTCAGGTCATGGCGCTACCTTCATTAAAGATTTCCGTCACTTGCATTCAAGCTCCGGTGTTTTTTGGCGATAGCTTTAGCGTGACCTTGCAGTCGTCGAGCGCTGTCGATCTGGTGAAAGTCAACGCGGCTCTGGAGGCAGCGCCCGGTATCGAACTGGTCGAGGCGGGCGATTACCCGACCCCGGTAGGCGATGCGGTAGGGCAGGACGTGGTTTACGTTGGTCGGGTTCGTAGCGGGATCGACGACCCGGCGGAACTAAATGTGTGGCTGACGTCAGATAACGTACGCAAAGGCGCCGCGCTCAATGCTGTGCAGGTGGCTGAATTGTTGATAAAAGACCTGCTGTAAAAGATACTTGGCAACAATTTATCGAATGATTCCCGTCGAGCGTCATGCTCGGCCGGAATGCTTAAGGTGAGCCACCCCGCAGGGCTTCCCATTGCATGAATGAAATGATCGCGCGCGACGACCCTTCGCCGCCGCGCGCAATGCCTTACGGCAGCGGCAATCAACACCTTCTCGCTGGCCGAGGAATGTTCAAACAAAGGAAGAGGTTATGGTTCAAGTTCGCAAACTGGTGTTAGCAATAGCGGCCGCCTCGGCGCTGTCCTCCGGTATGGCGCATGCCCTCGGGCTCGGGGAATTGACCCTGAAATCGACGCTGAACCAGCCTCTGGTAGCAGAAATCGAGTTGCTCGACGTCAAGGACCTCACGGCTGCCGAAGTGGTGCCGAGCCTGGCCTCGCCCGAAGATTTCGCCAAGGCCGGTGTCGATCGTCAGGCGTTTCTCAATGACCTGACCTTCACCCCCGTGCTTAACGCCAGCGGCAAAAGCATCCTGCGCATCACGTCCAGCAAACCGCTGTCCGAACCGATGGTGAAATTCCTGGTTCAGGTGATGTGGCCCAACGGTCGTTTGCTACGCGATTACAGCGTGCTGCTCGATCCGTCCAAATTCTCGCCGCAAACCGCCGATGCGGCCGCGCAACCGGCGCCATCCCAAATAGTGACCGCGCCAGTCACCGGCGCCACCACGCCGTCGCAACACACCACCACGCCGCGCGATACCCTGTGGGAAATCGCCGCGAAGGCGCGTAATGGCGGTTCGATCCAGCAGACCATGCTGGCCATCCAGGCGATGAATCCGGATGCGTTCATCGACGGCAACATTAACCGACTGAAAACCGGTCAGGTGCTGCGCCTGCCTGATCAGGTGCAGAGCACCAACCTGCCACAACCCAAGGCCGTCGCTGAGGTCGCCGCGCAGAACACCGCTTGGCGTCAGGGGCGTCGCTACGTGGCGAAACCGGGGACAGGTCAGCAGCAACTCGACGCCACCAAACGCGCTCGCGGTGAAGGTGCTTCGTCGCAAGCCGCCACAGACAAACTGAGCCTGGTCTCCGCCGACACCGGCAACGGTGGCAAAGGTGCCGCTGGTGATGCGAAAGAGTTGAGCAACAAACTGGCCGTCACCCAGGAAAGCCTCGACACTACTCGTCGTGACAACGCTGAACTGAAAAGCCGCATGAGCGATCTGCAAAGTCAGCTGGACAAGCTGCAACGCCTGATCGAACTGAAGAACAACCAATTGGCCAAGTTGCAGGCCGAAGGCGGCGCGGACGCACCGGCGGCGGCTACGACCGCTCCGGCGATGTCGGCTGAGCTGGCGGCCAGTCCTGCGGCAGCGCCTGCGGATGCGGCTCCGGCTCCGGCTCCGGCTCCGGCGCCTGCACCTGCACCAGAGGCTGCTGCACCGGAAGCCGTTCCGGCGCCAGCCGTCGAGCCAACACCTGCGACATCCGATGATCAGAAATTCGATGAGCTGCTGACCAACCCGATCCTGTTGGGTCTGGTGGGTGGCGGTGCGGTGGTGCTGCTGCTCTTGCTGCTGTTGCTGGCCCGTCGCCGCAAAGCCCAGCAAGAGGCCGAGAAGCATCTGCGCATGGCCCGTGCCTTGGCGGAGGAGCAAGAGTTCTCCGCCGACCAGGACCTGCCGGAAAGCAGCTTCGAAGGTCTGGAAGTTCCGCCGCCGAGCGTGAAACTTGCGACCGCACCAACACCTGCGCCCGCGCCGGCCCCGGTGATTACTCCAGTTGTGGTAACGCCGCCGATCGCTGCGCCACTGGTATCGCGTGCCGCCGAGCGTTCCGAGCGTTCCGACGACGTACTGGCTCAGGTGCAGTCGCACATTGTGGGCGGTCGTCTGAATCAGGCCGCTGCATTGCTGGAAGACGCTATCAAGCAAGAGCCGCAACGCAGTGACCTGCGCTTGAAGTTGATGGAAGTCTACGGTCAGCAGGGCGACCGCGATGCGTTCGTCGCTCAGGAGCGTCAGCTGGTGGCCAACGGCGATAACTTCGCCCGGGTTGAAGAATTGAAAAGCCGCTTCCCGGCCATGGCTGTTGTGGCGGCTAGCGGTTTGGCCGCCGCCGCCATCGCCGCTGAGCTGGATGCGCAGTACGTCAAGGACCTGTTGCTGGACGAACCGCAAGCCCCGGAACCGGCATTGTCCGACTTCGACAGCGCCTTCGATCTGAGCCTGGACGATCTGGAGGCGGCTACTCCAATCTCGCCTGCTGTTGCGGCAGTGCCAGAGCCAGCACCAGAGTCAACACCAGCACCAGAAGCTCTGGCTGAGCTGGACGAATTCCCGCTGGACGACGATCTGAGCTTTGAGTCGGTGTTGCAGCAACAGACTGAAATCAAGGAAAACCTCGACGATCTGTCGGACTTCGACCTGGACATGGATCTGGGCGGCGACGCCTCGCCGGCAACCCTGGCCGAAGATGACTTCCTGCTGAGTCTGGATGAGGATCTCAAGGACTTGCCTGTTGCTGAAGCACCAACCGTGACAGAGGTACCGCTTGACGACTTGGAGCTGCCGGCGGACTTCGATCTGTCGCTGGCCGATGAAATGGACGCCGCCCCGGATCAGCTTGACGCCCTCGAAAGCGATCAGCCTGATGCCTTCGAAAGTGAACTCAACGACGTCAACGCTGAGCTGGATCGTCTGTCCCAGAGTTTAGGTGAACCTAGCTTCACCGCCGAAGACGCGTTGGCCTCCGCGGCTGATGAGCCGGACTTCGATTTCCTCTCCGGCACCGACGAAGTCGCCACCAAACTCGACCTGGCCCAGGCCTACATCGACATGGGCGACAACGACGGCGCTCGGGACATCCTCAATGAGGTGGTAACCGAGGGCGATGCGGGTCAAAAGAGCGAAGCCAAGGAAATGCTGTCGCGTCTGGCGTGAGTCATCGGTAAGGCATAAACAAAACGGCAGCCCAACGAGGTTGCCGTTTTTGTTTGGGCGGGGATGCGATGGCGTCTGTTGGATCGCCTTCGCGGGCAAGCCTCGCTCCTACATTGATCGGAGTTGTTCGCATCATTTGTGCCTGGCACCCATTCCCCTGTAGGAGCGAGGCTTGCCCGCGAAGAGGCCGACACATTCAACCCAACTGTCGGCAGTTACACCGCCATCGCGAGCAGGCTCGCTCCCACATTTGATCGGGGATGTCCGCATCATTTGTGTCTGTCACCCATTCCCCTGTGGGAGCGAGCCTGCTCGCGATGAGGGCATCCCGTTCAATATCAAGGCCGACATTGCACCGGTCGGGTAGGGCACGAAGATCATGTGGCTCTGGCATCCCCGCCCGGCGGCCTTATAATGCCTGCCTTTGCGCAGATCAGCAGGCTGTCACCCCTTGGCAAATATAGATAATCCGGCCGCCGAAATGGCAGCCGACGGCTTTTTCCGGATCGCGTTGGGCGTTGAATACAAAGGTTCGCGTTATCGCGGCTGGCAGCGTCAGGCCTCCGGTGTGCTCACGGTGCAGGAAACCCTCGAAAAGGCCTTGTCCAAAGTCGCCGACTCACCCGTGTCGCTGCTCTGCGCCGGGCGCACTGATGCCGGTGTGCATGCTTGCGGTCAGGTGGTGCATTTCGATACCCAGGTCGAGCGTTCAATGAAGGCCTGGGTCATGGGCGCCAATATCAACTTGCCCCATGACGTCAGCGTCAGTTGGGCCAAAGTCATGCCGGCGCATTTTCATGCGCGGTTCAAGGCCATCGCCCGGCGCTATCGCTATGTGATCTACAACGATCAGATCCGTCCGGCGCACCTGAACGATGAAATTACCTGGAACCACCGCCCGCTGGACGTCGAGCGCATGTCCGAGGCTGCTCAGTATCTGGTTGGTACCCACGACTTCAGCGCATTCCGCGCCGGTCAGTGCCAGGCCAAGTCGCCGATCAAGGAGCTGCATCACCTGCGCGTCACGCGCCATGGCAAAATGATCGTGCTCGATATCCGCGCCAGCGCGTTCCTGCATCACATGGTGCGCAACATCGCCGGGGTGCTGATGACCATCGGCGCCGGCGAGCGTCCCGTGGAGTGGATGAAGGAAGTCCTGGAAAGTCGTGTCCGTCGTTCCGGCGGGGTGACGGCCCATCCGTTTGGCCTGTACCTGGTTCAGGTCGAGTACCGCGACGAGTTCGAGCTCCCCGAGCGTTACATCGGCCCACACTTCCTCACCGGTTTCTCGGAACTTGACGGCTGACGCCCTCGAACGCTTTTGTTACCATCCGGGACTTTCCCGGATTTGTCCTGAGGTTCTATCGACATGTCAGCCGTTCGCAGCAAAATTTGTGGGATTACCCGCATAGAGGATGCGTTGGCGGCGGTCGAGGCCGGGGCTGATGCCATCGGATTTGTGTTCTACGCCAAAAGCCCGCGGGCCGTGACGTTTCAGCAGGCGAGGGCGATCATCAAGGCCTTGCCGCCGTTCGTGACCACCGTGGGTTTGTTCGTCAATGCCAGCCGCTGCGAGTTGGGGGAAATCCTCGACGCCGTGCCGCTGGACCTGTTGCAGTTCCATGGCGACGAAACCGCGGCCGACTGCGAAGGCTGGCATCGGCCATACATCAAGGCGTTGCGGGTCAAGGCCGGCGACGACATCGCAGCAGCTTGCGATGCCTACGCCAGTGCCAGCGGGATCCTGCTCGACACGTACGTCGAAGGCGTTCCAGGGGGAACCGGTGAAGCGTTCGACTGGTCTCTGATACCGCAAGGCCTGAGCAAGCCGATCATCCTGGCTGGCGGTTTGACACCGGACAACGTCGCCGAGGCGATTGCCCGGGTTCGGCCTTACGCGGTGGACGTCAGCGGTGGAGTAGAGGCGAGCAAGGGCATCAAGGATCACGCAAAGATTCAGGCATTCATCAAAGCTGTACGCAGGAGCCTGTAGGAGCTGTCGAGTGAAACGAGGCTGCGATCTTTTGATCCGGATGTTGATGTGACGGCTGGCAGACTGCCGCCGTCCACTGCTCTGTACAAAAGAGGTGCACCTGCACACAGCAGGCACGGCTGAGGATTGATGGGTTGTACGCAGGTCACGTCTCGCTGGCCCGGCCACCCGATCAATCATCGCCACACATATGAATTTAGCTCAAGGGCATACGCGGGGCTGCGAACCAGAGCGTTCGGGCCGCCGGTACTGGAGAAAGAAAGCATGAGCAACTGGTTAGTAGACAAACTGATCCCTTCGATCATGCGTTCCGAGGTCAAGAAGAGCTCGGTGCCTGAAGGTCTGTGGCACAAATGCCCGTCTTGCGAGGCGGTGCTGTATCGTCCGGAGCTGGAAAAGACCCTGGACGTTTGCCCCAAGTGCAACCACCACATGCGTATCGGCGCTCGCGCGCGCATCGACATCTTCCTCGACGCTGACGGCCGTGCCGAACTGGGCGCGGACCTGGAGCCGGTTGACCGTCTGAAATTCCGCGACGGCAAGAAGTACAAGGATCGCCTCACCGCTGCGCAAAAGCAGACCGGCGAAAAAGATGCACTGATCTCCATGAGCGGCACCTTGCTGGGCATGCCCGTCGTGGTATCGGCCTTCGAATTCTCCTTCATGGGTGGTTCGATGGGCGCCATCGTCGGTGAGCGCTTCGTGCGCGCCGCCAATTACGCCCTGGAAAACCGTTGCCCGATGATCTGCTTCGCCGCCTCCGGTGGTGCGCGGATGCAGGAAGCGCTGATCTCCCTGATGCAAATGGCCAAGACCTCCGCGGTGCTGGCGCGTCTGCGTGAAGAAGGCATTCCGTTCATCTCGGTACTGACCGACCCGGTCTACGGCGGTGTTTCCGCCAGTCTGGCGATGCTCGGCGACGTGATCGTCGGTGAGCCGAAGGCCCTGATCGGATTCGCCGGTCCGCGCGTTATCGAACAAACCGTTCGCGAAAAACTGCCGGAAGGCTTCCAGCGCAGTGAGTTCCTGCTGGAGCACGGCGCGATCGACATGATCATTCACCGTCAGGAACTGCGTCCGCGTCTGGGTAACCTGCTGGCACAAATGATGGGGCTGCCGACACCAAAATTCGTCGCCGCGCCGATCGAGCCGATCGTGGTTCCGCCGGTGCCTGCCAACATATGACCCAACGCACCCTTGGCGAGTGGCTCGCCTACCTTGAGCAGTTGCATCCTTCGGCCATCGACATGGGGCTGGAGCGTTCGCAGCAGGTAGCGTCCCGCATGGGACTGGGCAAGCCGGCGCCTCGGGTGATCACGGTCACCGGCACCAACGGCAAGGGTTCTACCTGCGCGTTCGTGGCTTCGTTGCTGCGGGCGCAGGGCCTGAACGTGGGTGTCTACAATTCTCCGCACCTGCTGCGTTACAACGAGCGGGTGCAGGTCAATGGCGTCGAAGCCACTGACGCCCAGCTGTGCGAAGCCTTCGCAGCGGTCGAGGCCGGTCGTGGCGACACTTCCCTGACGTACTTCGAAATGGGCACCCTGGCGGCGTTCTGGCTGTTTCAACAGGCAGGGCTTGATGCAGTGGTGCTGGAAGTGGGGCTGGGCGGGCGTCTGGACACGGTCAACGTGGTCGACGCGGACATGGCGCTGGTCACCAGCATCGGCGTCGATCACGCGGATTATCTGGGGGATACCCGTGAGTCCGTGGCTTACGAAAAAGCCGGTATTTTCCGCCAGGGCGCGCCTGCGCTCTGTGGCGATCTGAATCCCCCTCAACCTCTGCTGGATAAAGCGCGCGAGCTCAATTGCCCGTTTTTCCTGCGTGGGCGCGATTTCGACCTGGGTATCACCGATCACAACTGGCAATGGCGCGGCCTTGATGCTCAAGGGCGTGCAGTCGAGTTGCATGATCTGCCATTGCTCGATCTGCCGATGGAGAACGCCGCACTGGCATTGCAAGCTTACCTGCTGCTCGGTTTGCCTTGGGTGGATGCACAGATTATTGAAGCCTTGAAAGCGACACGCGTGGTCGGTCGTCTCGATCGCCGTCAGTTCGACTGGCAGGGCAAGCGTCTGAATGTGTTGCTGGACGTGGGGCACAACCCCCATGCGGCAGAATACCTGGCCCGTCGTCTGGCCAGTCGGCCGCCGGCAGGCAAGCGTCTGGCGGTGTTCGGGTTGTTGGCGGACAAGGATCTGGATGGTGTTGTCGGTGAATTGAATGCTAGTGTCCAGCATTGGGCTGTCGCCCCGCTGGATTCGCCGAGGGCGCGGCCCGTCGAGCAGTTGCACGCGGCGTTGCAGGATCTTGGTGCCTCGGTAACGTCCTATGACAGCGTGGCCGCCGCCCTGGAAGGGCAGTGCGCGCAGGCGACGAGCGACGATGAAATTCTGTTGTTCGGATCATTTTATTGTGTCGCCGAGGCCCTTGAATGGCTGGCCCGGCGCTCCACGGAGGAAGCGGCAAATGGCTTTGCTGGATAAGGCGTACAAGCAGCGCATGGTCGGTGCCCTGGTGTTGGTGGCGTTGGCGGTGATTTTCCTGCCAATGCTGTTTTCCCGTCAGGACGAACAGCGCCAGGTGAGTGTCGACGCGCCGGCTGCACCGCAAGCACCGGCTGTGCCGCAAGTGCAGATTGAGCCGGTGGTGGTGCCTGAACCGCAGGCGTTGCCGCAGGAGCCTGTGCCAAGCGATGAGGAAATTGCCGCGCAGCAAGCGCCTTCGACGCCGATTGCGCCAAGTGCTCCTGTAGCACCGCCACCAGCGCCACCAGCTGCCAAACCGGTCACGCCTCCGGTGCCAGTCGCCAAGCCTGCGCCAGCACCTGCCCAGCCAATCGCTGCTGCACCGACCAAGCCGGCTGCCACCCCAAGCCGCGTTGATGCCAATGGTCTGTCGGTCAGCTGGTCCGTGCAACTGGCCAGCCTGTCGAGCCGTGAGAGCGCTGAAAGCCTGCAGAAAACCCTGCGCAGCCAAGGCTATAACGCCTATATCCGTTCCGCCGATGGCAAGAATCGGGTATTCGTCGGGCCGCTGATCGAGCGCGCGGAAGCCGATCGTCTGCGAGACTTGTTGAGTCGCCAGCAGAATCTCAAAGGTTTTGTGGTGCGTTTCCAGCCTGAGCGCGGTTGAAGCTATCGCCCCGATTTTAAAAGCACTGACAATCTCAGCTTACCGATAGTCATGGGCTCTGCTAAAATGCGCCGCCTTATCTGTCTGTAGGCTGCACTGTGCCATTTACCTGGGTTGACTGGGCGATCGTTGCAATCGTCGCCATCTCCGCTTTGATCAGTCTTAGCCGCGGCTTCGTCAAAGAAGCACTCTCGCTGCTGACCTGGATCATCGCAGGAGCCGTTGCCTGGATGTTCGGTGGCTCATTGTCCGAGTACCTCGGCGGATACATCGAAACGCCGTCGGCTCGCGTGATCGCGGGCTGTGCCATCATGTTTGTCGCCACTTTAATCGTGGGCGCAATGATCAATTATCTTATCGGCGAGTTGGTTCGCGTCACCGGGCTATCCGGGACCGATCGATTCCTCGGCATGGCCTTCGGCGCCGCGCGTGGCGTGTTGCTGGTGGTCGTGGCGGTCGGGCTGTTGAGCCTGGGGCCGGTACAGCAGGACGGGTGGTGGAAAGAATCACAGCTCGTGCCAAAATTTCTATTGGTCGCAGACTGGTCCAAAAACCTGATTCTTGGGTGGAGCAGTCAGTGGCTTGCCAGCGGAATCAGCGTACCCGCTGATATACCGTTCAAGGAGCACCTCTTGCCGACGGCCAAAACGCCTCAGTGAGTTGTGTTCAGTTCAGATCCATTAAGTAGGGGTTGCGTCGCATGTGTGGCATCGTCGGTATCGTCGGTAAGTCGAACGTCAATCAGGCGCTGTATGACGCGCTAACCGTCCTCCAGCACCGCGGCCAGGACGCTGCCGGTATCGTGACCAGCCATGATGGCCGGTTATTCCTGCGCAAGGACAATGGCCTGGTACGTGACGTGTTCCATCAGCGTCACATGCAGCGCCTGGTCGGGCACATGGGCATTGGCCATGTGCGTTACCCGACCGCGGGCAGCTCGACCTCGGCCGAAGCTCAACCGTTTTACGTCAACTCGCCGTACGGCATCACTCTGGCGCATAACGGTAACCTGACCAACGTTGAACAACTGGCCAAGGAGATTTACGAATCTGACCTGCGCCACGTCAACACCAACTCCGATTCGGAAGTGCTGCTCAACGTGTTCGCACACGAGCTGGCCCAGCGCGGCAAGTTGCAGCCGACCGAAGAAGACGTGTTTGCTGCCGTCACCGATGTGCATAATCGTTGCGTCGGCGGTTACGCGGTCGTGGCGATGGTGACCGGTTACGGCATCGTCGGTTTCCGCGATCCGCACGGCATCCGCCCGATCGTTTTCGGTCAGCGTCACACCGACGAAGGCGTCGAGTACATGATCGCCTCCGAAAGCGTTTCGCTGGACGTACTCGGTTTCACCCTGATTCGCGACCTGGCACCGGGCGAAGCGGTCTACATCACTGAAGACGGCAAGCTGCACACCCGTCAGTGCGCGACCAACCCGTCGCTGACTCCGTGCATTTTCGAACACGTCTACCTGGCGCGTCCGGACTCGATCATCGACGGCGTCTCGGTCTACAAGGCCCGCCTGCGCATGGGCGAGAAGCTTGCCGAGAAGATCCTGCGCGAGCGTCCGGATCACGACATCGACGTGGTTATCCCGATTCCGGACACCAGCCGCACCGCGGCCCTGGAGCTGGCGAACCACTTGGGCGTCAAGTTCCGCGAAGGCTTCGTGAAGAACCGCTACATCGGCCGGACCTTCATCATGCCGGGTCAGGCTGCACGGAAAAAATCCGTACGCCAGAAGCTCAACGCCATCGAGCTGGAATTCCGCGGCAAGAACGTGATGCTGGTGGACGACTCGATCGTTCGCGGTACTACCTGCAAGCAGATCATCCAGATGGCTCGCGAAGCCGGCGCCAAAAACGTCTATTTCTGCTCCGCGGCACCGGCCGTGCGTTACCCGAACGTCTACGGCATCGACATGCCGAGCGCTCACGAGCTGATCGCCCACAACCGTTCGACCCAGGACGTGGCTGACCTGATCGGCGCTGACTGGTTGATCTATCAGGACCTGCCTGACTTGATCGAAGCGGTCGGTGGCGGCAAGATCAAGATCGAGAAATTCGATTGCGCGGTGTTCGACGGCCAGTACGTCACCGGCGACGTCGACGAGGCTTACCTGAACAAGATCGAGCAGGCACGTAACGATGCCTCCAAGGTCAAGACCCAGGCAGTCAGCGCGATCATTGATCTGTACAACAACTGAGTAAGAACCGGCCTGTAGGAGCGAGGCTTGCCCGCGAAGCTTTTGGCGTTCCCAAAGGCCTCTTCGCGGGCAAGCCTCGCTCCTACAATGGTGTCCTGCCTCAAGGCCGGTTTTGTATCTACTACCGAACAAGGCAAGGAGTGACAGCATGAGTCAGGATTGGGATGCCGGTCGGCTGGACAGCGACCTCGAAGGCGTAGCGTTCGATACCCTGGCCGTACGCGCCGGTCAGCACCGCACGCCGGAAGGCGAACACGGTGATCCGATGTTCTTCACTTCCAGCTACGTATTCCGTACCGCCGCCGACGCGGCTGCGCGCTTTGCTGGCGAAGTTCCGGGCAACGTTTACTCGCGCTACACCAACCCGACCGTGCGCGCGTTTGAAGAGCGTATTGCCGCGCTGGAAAGCGCCGAGCAAGCCGTGGCTACTGCCACCGGCATGGCTGCGATCATGGCGGTGGTAATGAGCCTGTGCAGCGCCGGCGATCACGTGCTGGTATCGCGCAGCGTGTTCGGTTCGACCATCAGCCTGTTCGAGAAGTACTTCAAGCGCTTCGGCATCGAAGTCGATTACGTCCCCCTGGCGGACTTGTCCGGCTGGGATGCGGCGATCAAGGCCAACACCAAGTTATTGTTCGTCGAGTCGCCCTCCAACCCGCTGGCCGAGTTGGTAGACATCAAGGCGCTGTCGGAAATCGCGCACGCCAAGGGCACGATGCTGGTGGTCGACAACTGCTTCTGCACCCCTGCGTTGCAGCAGCCGTTGAAGCTGGGCGCGGACATCGTTGTGCACTCGGCGACCAAGTTCATCGACGGCCAAGGTCGTTGCATGGGCGGCGTTGTGGCCGGTCGTAGCGAGCAAATGAAAGAAGTCGTCGGTTTCCTGCGTACTGCCGGGCCGACCCTGAGCCCGTTCAACGCCTGGATCTTCCTCAAGGGTCTGGAAACGCTGAGCCTGCGCATGAAGGCGCACTGCGCCAATGCCCAGCAACTGGCCGAATGGCTGGAGCAGCAGGACGGTATCGAGAAAGTCCATTACGCCGGCCTCAAGAGCCATCCGCAGCATGAGCTGGCCCAGCGTCAGCAGAAGGGTTTCGGTGCGGTCGTGAGTTTCGAGGTCAAGGGCGGCAAAGAGGGCGCCTGGCGCTTTATCGATGCGACGCGCCTGATCTCCATCACCGCCAACCTGGGCGACAGCAAAACCACTATCACGCACCCGAGCACCACCTCTCACGGCCGTCTCGCGCCGCAAGAGCGTGAAGCGGCGGGGATTCGTGACAGTCTGATCCGCGTAGCGGTTGGCCTGGAAGATGTGGCAGACCTGCAGGCCGATCTGGCGCGCGGGTTGGCTGCCTTGTGATCGAGTTGTCGACGCCGACTACGGGTACCCATGGCCGCGTCGCGCTGGTCACCGGTGCTGCGCGCGGCATCGGTCTGGGGATCGCGGCCTGGCTGATCAGCGAAGGCTGGCAGGTGGTGTTGACCGATCTGGATCGCGAGCGCGGTTCGAAAGTGGCGAAGGTACTTGGCGAAAACGCCTGGTTCATCGCCATGGACGTCGCGAACGAAGCGCAGGTGGCGCTGGGCGTGGCTGAGGTGCTGGGACAGTTCGGACGCCTGGATGCGCTGGTGTGCAATGCGGCGGTGGCCGACCCGCACAACATCACCCTGGAAAGCCTTGATCTGGCCTACTGGAACCGGGTGTTGGCGGTGAACCTCAGCGGGCCGATGCTGTTGGCCAAGCACTGTGCGCCGTACCTGCGTGCTCACAACGGCGCCATCGTCAACTTGGCCTCGACCCGTGCCGGGCAGTCAGAACCTGACACGGAGGCTTATGCGGCGAGCAAGGGCGGTCTGTTGGCCCTGACTCACGCCTTGGCCATCAGCTTGGGGCCGGAGATTCGCGTCAATGCGGTCAGCCCGGGCTGGATCGACGCGCGAGACCCGGCAGCGCGGCGTGCCGAACCACTGACCGACGCCGATCATGCGCAGCATCCGGCGGGAAGGGTAGGGACGGTCGAGGACGTGGCGGCGATGGTGGCGTGGTTGCTGTCCAAGAACGCCGGTTTCGTCACGGGTCAGGAATTCGTGGTCGATGGTGGCATGACCAAGAAGATGATTTACAGCGAGTAATAGGATGGGGCGCTGTCTCCAGCATTGATGTTGAATGTGCCGCCATCATCGCGAGCAGGCTCGCTCCCACATTAGAAAGCATGTTGTCTGAATAAACGCGGTCCCCTGTGGGAGCGAGCCTGCTCGCGAAAGCGGTCTGACGGTTGCCGACCTCGTTCGGAATGACACGATTTTGTCTTTTTTCGAAAAACTTCAAGCAGGGTATTGACTTAGCTTCGGTACCTGCGTAAATTTCGCGGCCTCGGAGATGCAAACGGGTGATTAGCTCAGCTGGGAGAGCGTCTGCCTTACAAGCAGAATGTCGGCGGTTCGATCCCGTCATCACCCACCACTTCCGAGAGTCTTGCGAAAGCAAGATGGAAGCTTTTAAAAGCCTCCACCGACGCGCAGCGGTAGTTCAGTCGGTTAGAATACCGGCCTGTCACGCCGGGGGTCGCGGGTTCGAGTCCCGTCCGCTGCGCCATATTTTCCGAGTCAGGTTTACCTGCCTCGAGATTGAAAAGCCTCGAAGCTTTCCAGTCAGACGAGTTACTTGGGCGAAAGTCCAAAGCGATACGCAGCGGTAGTTCAGTCGGTTAGAATACCGGCCTGTCACGCCGGGGGTCGCGGGTTCGAGTCCCGTCCGCTGCGCCATATCTGCTTCAAGGCCCACTGAACGCCTTGGAGCTACGAAGCAAGCCGCTGGTAAAGCCAGTGTCTGTTTCGAGTCGATAGCAAAGACCCTGGTCGAAAGACCGGGGTTTTTTGTGTCTGCGATTTGGCTTTTTCTCTCTCACGTCTTACCCGCCCAACCTTTCTGCGCCCCAATTGAATAAAGGACTTGGTTCACAGCTCCGACATTAATTAGAATCACTCTCATTTACGATAACTCCTTGGCACAGGGCTTCTTGAGATGAGTGATGCAGCGATGCCGAAGGAGCAAACCTTCCACGACCTGTACCGCGATCACCGTGGCTGGCTGGAAGGCTGGTTGAGAAGACGCATGGGCAATGGCTGTGATGCGGCGGACCTGAGCCAGGATACGTTCCTGCGTTTGCTCGCCAGCTCTCAACGAATTGCCGATCTGCAAGAGCCTCGTGCCTATCTGCTGACCGTGGGCAAACGCCTGCTGAGTAATTTCTATAAACGACGAAGCCTTGAGCAGGCTTATCTGACGGCACTGGCGGCATTGCCGGAAGACTGTGTGCCATCGCCCGAACAGCGCTGGTTGTTGCTCGAAACCCTGCAAGCCCTGGATGAACTGCTCGATGGACTGCCAGCGGCGGTGCGTAGGGCGTTTCTCTGGAGTCAGCTGGAAGGTTTGAACTATCAGCAAATCGCCGAGCGCCTGCGGGTATCGGAGCGCACGATCAAACGCTACATGGCGCAAGCCTATGAGCATTGCCTGTTGGTGGAACTGTGAACAGTCCGGTGCCCGATGCCCGTCAGGCGGTGCGAGCTGCCGCGCAGTGGCTCGCATTGCTGGAATCTGGAAGTGCCAGTGAGCAGGATCGTGCGAATCTGCAGCGTTGGCGCGACAGTTGCGTCAGTCACGAGCAGGCTTGGCAGAAGGCTCAAGCCTTGCGTCAGCGGTTTGCCAGTCTGCCTTCGGCGCTGGCGCTCAAAAGTCTGGATCGCCCCGAGCCGGGTCGGCGTGTAGTACTCAAGCGTGCATTGGGTGCGGTGGCGTTGGTGCCGGCCGCTTGGCTGATCAGTCGACAATTGCCCCTGGATGTCTGGCGAGCCGATCTGCATACGGCCACCGGAGAGCGCAAACAGGTGCAGCTCGCTGATGGCAGTTCCTTGCAGCTCAACACGGCCAGTGCCGTCGATGTGGATTTGCAGGGCCGTCGCTTGAAGCTGATTGAGGGCGAACTGTCGCTGAAGGTCCCGAGTGCATCGCCGCTGACGATCCAAACGAAGTTTGGACAGATCATCGTCAGCCAAAGCGAAGTCTGTGTTCGTCAGGAAGCGCGCGGTTGCCGTGTGTCGGTGTACAGCGGCGCCGTGCAATTGCAGCCCTTGCAGGGGCCGGTGTTGGCTTTGCGCAGTGGTCAACAAGTCAGTCTTCAAGCCGTCGGCGTCGGGCCGATCAGCCCATTCGATGTGCTTGCGCCGGGTTGGCGAGAGGGCGTGCTAATGGCGAAAAACCAGCCGCTGGGAGATTTCCTGCGCGAACTCAGCACGTATCGACCGGGCGTGCTGCGTTGGGAGCCGGAGCTTGAAGCGTTGCGGGTCACCGGCAGTTTCCGCCTGGACGACACCGATCGCGTCCTCGCATTGCTCGCGGCCAGCCTGCCGCTGGAGGTGCATTCACATACCCGGTATTGGGTGACGTTGCTGCCGCGCAAAAATAGTGTGTGAAGCCTGTCCCCTTTTTTCGGCTCGCTTGTCATTCAAGGCATGTGAACGAATCAAGAGAGCTATTTCAATGCCCGCAGTAATACCTTGCTGTCCGCGTCCGGCTTCTTCCCGCCTGCGTCCGTTGTTGCACTTGAGTCTGTTGTTGGGCCTGAGTGCCAGTCCGTTGTTCATCAATGCCAGTTGGGCCGAAGACAGTGCCCGGCGCAATTATCAGGTGCCTGCCGGCAGCCTGAGCGATGCGCTGACCCGGTTTGCCGGTCTGTCTGGCGTCAATCTCTCGGTCGATCCGGCACTGGTGGGCGGTCGCACCAGCCCTGGTCTTTCCGGCGAATACGCGGTCGAGGAAGGCTTTGCCCGGCTGTTGCAGGGTTCTGGTCTGCAACTGCAGCCGGTGGGCGAACAGGCCTACATCCTGACTCCGGCGCCAGAAGGCAGCAGCCTGCAACTGGCCCCCACCTCGATTCTCGGTGCCACGGGCGGGGCGGACGGCGAGGTGTATGCCGGCGGCCAGGTCGCGCGCCGCGGTTCGCAAGGTTTGCTGGGCTCGAAAGACTTTATGGAAACGCCGTTCAGCATGACCACCTACACCGGTGAGGCGGTCAAAAACCTGCAGGCTCGTACCTTGGGCGACCTGATCGCCAGTGATCCTTCGGTTCGTGCCACCAACCCGGCGGGTGGGCGTTATGAGCAGTTCACCATTCGCGGGCTCAGCCTGTTCAACAGTGATGTCGCCTACAACGGTCTCTACGGTGTCTTGCCGACCTATACGATCGACATGGCGATGGCCGACCGCGTCGACATCCTCAAAGGTCCCACCCAGCTCATCAACGGCATTTCGCCGCGGGGCAGTGTGGGTGGTGGAATCAACGTGGTGCCCAAGCGCGCGACCGACAAGCCCATCACTTCGTTTACCGGTAGCTACGCTTCCGACAACCAGGTCGGTGGGGCCGTGGATGTCGGTCGGCGCTTTGGTGAGGACAACAAATTCGGTATTCGTTTCAACGGCGTGAAGCAGTCCGGTGACACCGAATGGGATCATCAGAGTGTCGACCGCGAGATGGCCGTGTTGGGCCTGGATTTTCGCGGTGAGCGCCTGCGACTCTCGACAGACCTCGGGCGCACCGAACGTGATACCGACGCCCCGCAGGAGCGCGTGCAGGTCGGCACCAATGCGAAAGTTCCAAATGCGAACGATGTCCGCGACAACTATGCGCAGCCCTGGAGCAAGGCGAGCACCAACGACACGTTCGGGGCGGTGAACGGTGAATTCGATGTCAGCGATTCCGTCATGCTGTACGGCGGTGTGGGCGCGCGTAAAAGCAATCATGACTTTCTCCGGCATGCCGTTGCTGTCACCAATGACGCTGGCGATTTCAGCGTTCAGCCGCGAGATTTCACCCGTGACGAAAATGTCCGGACGGCCACGGCAGGGGTGCGCAACTGGTTTCATACCGGCCCGGTGAGCCATGAGATCAACCTGGCCGCCAGCTATTTCTACATGGATTTCGAAAATGGCGGCGCCCGTTATGCCGCGTCCCGCAGCAACCTCTACGACCCGGTGGAAACACCAACTCCTGGCAGACCGACTCGACTCGATTCGAAGGTCTACACCGAGAACCGCTTCAGCGGCGTGGCGTTGTCCGACACGCTGGGCTTCTTCGATGACCGGCTGCTGCTGACCCTCGGCGCCCGCTGGCAGCGCGTGAAGGTTGATGACTGGACAGATGACGTCAAAGGCGCCACTGCCTACGATGAGGAAAAGGTTTCTCCGTCGGGCGGCATCCTGTTCAAGGCAACCGATAAGCTGTCGCTGTATGCCAACTACATGGAGGGCCTGAGCCAGGGCAAGATCGCGCCGTCGACCTCTGTGAACGAGGACGAGATATTCCCGCCGTTCATCAGCCGCCAGGTCGAGGTTGGCGCCAAGTATGACGCGGGTGCGTTCGCCGTGACTGCCGCGGTGTTCCGGATCAAGCAGCCGGCCTATGAGACCAACGCCACGACGCGGGTTTTCGGCCCGAACGGCAAGCGTGAGAACACGGGTGTGGAACTGAGTGTGTTCGGTGAACCGCTCAAAGGCTTTCGCCTGCTCGGCGGTGTCATGTACATCGACAGCGAGTTGACCAATACCACCAATGGCACCTATGACGGCAACCGGGCACCGGCTACGCCGAAATACAACGTCAACCTGGGCGCCGAGTGGGACGTACCGACCATGCAGGGCCTGACCCTGACCAGTCGCGGCCTCTATTCCAGCTCGCAGTATCTGGACCAGTCCAACAACAAGGAAATCGACGCCTGGGAGCGTTTCGACGTGGGTGCACGCTACGCGTTCAAGGTTGACGAAAAGAACATCACCCTACGTGCCAATGTCGAGAACGTGGCGGACAAACGCTACTGGAGTTCGGCTGGGGCCTCGGATGACAGCGAGCCTGGCTTGACGTTGTCGACCCCGCGCACCTACCTCCTTTCGGCGACGGTCGACTTCTGAGTCAGCGACGGGGCCGCTTTTCGTAGGCGCCAGGCTTGGTGGCGAAGGCGCACTTGATGCCGCCTTCGCCGGCAAGCCTTGCGCCAACTTGTCTATCGATCAGTATCCGAACTTGTCCCGCAATCCGTAATACCAGGCGCCCAACGCAGCGAACGGTGTACGCAGCAATTGTCCGCCCGGGAACGGGTAGTGGGGCAGGTCGGCAAAGGCGTCGAAGCGCTCGGCCTGGCCGCGCAATGCTTCGGCCAGTACCTTGCCCGCCAGGTGCGTATACGTCACGCCATGGCCGCTGCAACCTTGGGAATAGTAGATGTTGTCGCCCAGCCGTCCGACTTGGGGGAGGCGCGATAGCGTCAGCAGGAAATTGCCGGTCCAGGCGTAATCGATTTTCACGTCCTTGAGCTGCGGGAAGGCCTTGAGCATCTTCGGTCGAATGATCGCCTCGATGTTCGCCGGATCGCGCGCGCCATAGACCACGCCGCCGCCGAAAATCAGGCGTTTGTCAGCGCTCAGGCGGTAGTAGTCGAGCAGGTAGTTACAGTCTTCGACGCAGTAGTCCTGGGGCAACAGGCGCTTTGCCAATTCATCGCCCAAGGGTTCGGTGGCGATCACTTGAGTCCCGCAGGGCATCGACTTGGCCGCCAGTTCCGGCACCAGGTTACCGATATAAGCATTGCCGGCGACGATGATGAATTTGGCCCTGACCTTGCCCTGAGGCGTATGCACCACCGGATTGGCGCCGCGCTCGATGCGCACCGCTGGCGACTGCTCGTAAATAGTGCCGCCCAGCGACTCCACGGCTGCTGCCTCGCCCAAGACAAGGTTGAGCGGATGAATATGCCCGCCGCTCATGTCGAGCATGCCGCCGACGTATTGATCGCAAGCCACCACTTCACGGATGCGTCGCTGATCCAATAGCTCAAGTTGCGTGTGACCGAAACGCTCCCACAGGCGCTTCTGGGATTCCAGGTGACCCATCTGCTTGGCGGTAATGGCGGCGAACACACCGCCGTCCTTCAGGTCGCACTGGATGTTGTATTTGGCCACCCGCTCACGAATGATCCGTCCACCCTCGAACGCCATTTGCCCCAGCAGCTGAGCTTGCTTGGGACCGACACTGCGCTCGATCACATCGATATCACGGCTGTAGCTATTAACGATCTGGCCACCGTTGCGCCCCGATGCGCCAAAACCCACTTTGGCGGCTTCCAGGACCGTTACCCGAAAACCGTTCTCCAGCAGAAACAGGGCAGAGGACAGGCCGGTATAACCGGCGCCGATGACACAGACATCAGTCTCTACATCATCCTGCAAGGCCGGGCGCGCGGCGGCGCTGCATTAGCCGATGCGGCGTAATAGGACTCTGGGTAGGGAGTGTTCGCCATCCTGCAGCCTCTGTTTAATATATTTTACGAGTGCATCGATCCTACCCGAGTTAAAAAATGACCGCCAGCCACCGGAAAATCTTCTTTGCCGCAGCAAAATTAAATATTTTGCATATTCATAGGGTTAGGTGAAAAAAAGGTGTTGACACCCCTCCGGAATTCCGTAGAATGCCGCCTCACAGCAGGCACGTAGCTCAGTTGGTTAGAGCACCACCTTGACATGGTGGGGGTCGTTGGTTCGAGTCCAATCGCGCCTACCAAACAAAATCCGCTCTGCTGGGCGGTCTAGAAGGGCTCACCGAAAGGTGGGCCCTTTTTTGTTGTCTGTGTTTTGCAAAAACTTTTGCAAAACCCCCCAGCTATCAACTGACTGGGCCAGTTCTGCTCTCCATTCGTTCGGTTTTCCCCATATGGCCCTGTCGCCGCCTCCCATTAACACAGCTTCTGAACTAACACTCCCATAACCGTCTACATTGCAGGGGGCATCCCCTTTCTGAGAGAACGGATATGTTTAGATCTCGCTCGTTGATTGCCGCTATGACGTGTCTTGCCTTGGCGTCCGGTTCAATGACTGCATTGGCCGACCCGGGAAACGGGAAGGGCCAGGGAAGCGGCAAGGGAAATCCACAAAACATCCAGGACCATGGCAACGCCAGCCATGGAAATAAAGGCAAAGGTTCGGGAGGTGATGATTGGAGTCACGGCCCGAGCATCAACCACGGGAGTGTCCTTGGAATCGTGGGTGGTTATCGCGACTACTGGAGCCCCGGGCCCGCCTTGCCACCCGGCATTCAAAAAAATCTCGCACGCGGAAAACCATTACCGCCGGGGATCGCCAAGAAACTCGATGGCCGATTGCTCGGCAGGCTTCCACACTACGATGGCTACGAGTGGCGACAGGCTGGCACTGACTTGATATTGATAGCGATCGCTACCGGAATCATCTATGAAGTTCTCAATGGCGCGTTCGATTGATATGAAAGCGACAAATTCCAACCGCTCCCTCGCCGCATAGCGACCGGCAAAATCACGGGAAGCAATGTGCATTGTTCGATAACTGCACATTGCCTGCCCGCTGGTCGTCAACCTTTGAACTGTGTGGTGCCGAAACAGTCAATTACTCCGTGCGATATCAACCTCACGGAACCCACCCATGTCATTAAAAAACAAGAGTTTTGCAGCTGTCATGTCATGCGTGCTGATGCTTGCAGCCGCCCCATTATTGCCCGCTGATCTGTCCATCATGAGTTCCGCCTACGCGAAGGATGGTGGTGGTGGCGGTGGTGGTAACGGTGGTGGCAATGGCGGCGGTAACGGTGGTGGTCATGGTGGCAGCGGTAATTCCGGCCATTCTGGCGGCGTCAGCAGCAATGGTCACGGCGCAGGCTTAAGTAGCGATCATGAAGGCAAAGCCGTCCGCGACCATGGTCTCAGTGGCAACCACTACGGTAACGATCGTAACGGTGATCGCGGCCGTGGTTCAGTCACTTCGGGCATTGCCCATTCCAGGGATGCGCGAGGGGTGGCGAAGGCCTCAGCCATTTCGGCCTCCAGGCCTGGCGATCACAACACGAAAGGGTTGAGTAACGCTCGCACTTCGATTTCAAAAAGAACGCATTGAGTCAAAGACTCTCAAGCCGGGTGTCCATCAGGAGCCCGGCTTTTTTGTGCCTGTTATTTGCCAATTGAGTCTGACGTTGAAACACCCGGCATATTGGTCGCCCTGGCGGTGGTGATGTGCGGGTAATCAGCGGAGCCAGGTACGTGGGCAAATCCCCTCCGATGAACTACTACTGTAGGGCTGTTTCAACTTCGTCTGTAGGGAGTATGTCGATGCTGATTCACTGGTTTCTGGCGGCGATTCACCTGTTGGCCTTTGCGCTGGGCTTCTGGGCGGTACTGACCCGCGGTACGGCTTTACGTCGTCTGATTGCCGGGGTGGGGGAGGCGCGCAGCGTTTTGGTTGCGGATAATCTGTGGGGGATCTCTGCAGTCATTCTCTTGGTCACGGGTGGGATGCGAGCCTTTGGCGGGTATGAAAAAGGCAGTGATTACTATCTTCACCAACCGCTGTTTCATCTCAAAATGACGCTCTTCGTCCTTATCCTGTTGCTTGAAATTGCGCCGATGGTGGCGCTGATCAAATGGCGGATTGCGCTGGGGCGTGGGGCGGCGATCAATACCGGGCGCGCAACACTGTTTGCCCGTATCAGTCATATCGAAGCGCTGCTGCTGATGCTGATGGTCGTGGCCGCCACGGGCATGGCGCGTGGGGTAACGTTTGGTTAGCCAGGAAGGAGGAAGCTCTTTCTCGCAGTAAATCCGAAACGTCTGACAGTCATGGCATGAGCGGGGGCGGTAGTATCGGCTCCACGTTGCGGCGGTATCGCAAAGAGGCTGGGCAGAGGGCGATGCGGTGCTTGAATCTTTAGCCAGCCGTTATTCGAGGCAGAATGGGCTGGCTACTGACCACAGCAGGATTCAGGGTGTTTGCGGTTTGTCTGGGGCGGTCAGGCCGGCCTGAATGCGTTGATAGATTTCTTCGCGATGCACCGCAACGTCTTTCGGGGCGTTGATGCCAATCCGGACTTGCTGGCCGCTAACGCCCAGAATGGTGATCGTAATGTTGTCACCGATGTTTATGCTTTCACCGACTTTGCGGGTGAGTATCAGCATGGTTTTCTCCTTGATTGCTTTGTAGGGCACCTGATTCGGACAGTGCAGAGGTCGGTATAGATATAGATTAGTGCGAAGTCTCGCAGTTTGGGTGCCTCTTTCTGACGCGCAGATGCTGCATTAATTCCCAAGGCGTAACTATACAGAGGCCGCAACCATCATTCTCGTTGTTTTGTGCCCATTTTGCGGCGCTCGAGCAGGATCCATGAGTGTTAAAATCGCCGCTTTCAGCATTCAGAGGGAAGCGTTGTGCGCAAAATGGCCTTGGTAATCGCAGTATTGACGTTGGCCGGGTGCGATGAGGGTAAGGGGGTTGGCGCGCAAAAGCCGCAACCGACAGTCGCTTCCGCACCCGCGGCGACAACCGGTCCGCAATGGGACGTCGAAGTGCGTGGCGAAACCCCCCAGGCGGTCAGCGACCTGAGCGGCTGGTTGATTGAGCATAGCTTCGTTTCCAACGTCATCAGGGAGAATGGAAAGGTTCGTATTCTGGTCGGACCGTTCAATTCGAAAGCCGAGGCAGAAGCCAAGCAAGCTGAAGTGACGGCAGCGCTCACCCGGGCGAAAAAAAGGAACATCGAGTCGTTGGTCGTTGAACACCCGACGGCACAATAATCAAAAACGCCGATTAGAAACGAACAAAGGCCTGGGGTGTAATGCCCCAGGCCTCTGTGTTTTCAGCGGCCGGTCAGCCGCAGGTTTTCATGTCTACCGGGCCGACAAACTCGTTGCCGCGCCCCATCACGCACGCCACGCTCTGGTTGCGCTGACGTTCCCAGGCCTGTACCGGATAGGTCTTGTTCCAGGCTTCATACAGTTGCCGATCCTGTTTTGACAGGCGCAAGCCGTACTGCTTGCTCATGTAGAAGTAAGTCCGGGCGATCATGCCGCGAATGGAAGGGCGGGGCATGACCTTCTTCGCCTTGAAGTCGACCTGTGTCAGGCACGAACCGTATTGACCGGTTTGCACTGGCAACCAGCCGAAGCTGAAGTTGCTGCGATCGCCATTCACCTCGCCGATGCTTGGCACCAGATTGTGCAGATCGGCCTCGGCTTTCTGATAGGTCGGGTCGTACCGCGTGCAGTTCTTGCGACCGCCTTGTTGCCAGCATTCGCGTTGATGGCCGATCTGCCAGGCCGGCACAATGTGTTCCCACTCAATACGCGAGGCGCGTTTGGCGTTTTTGCGCGGCACATAACCGCAGGCGGCCAGGTCCACGCGGTTGCCGGTGTATTTGCAGCCGCAATAAAACTCGGTGGATTGCGGAGCGTACAACTTCCACGCGACTTTCTTGGCTTCGTTGAAGGTGCGTGGGGCGCCAGCCTGGGCGCCGAGGGTGATGAACAGAAGCAGTAAAGCAAGCCAGCGGACACTCATTGACTCAATCTTCCTTCGGCACAACCCAGAAAATCTGCACACCGCCATCGTCGCGATGGGCGAGGGTGACGTTGTCGTTCTCGTCGATTTCTTCGAGCAAGCGCTCCCACTCATCCACGGGTTCGTCTGGAAGACGGAAGATCAGTGCAGCTTTGGCTTTCTGGGCGGTGGGGGAATTGATGATTTTCTGAACGCGCATACCCAGGCGTTCGTAGGCGTCAGGAGAGGCAGAGGGAGTGGCCACGGAATAATCCTTATTAAGCTGTACGTGCATACAGTATTTAACTGTAAGCATTTTCGCAACTGCTTAAAATTCAAGAAAATCCTCTGACAGTAGTTTTTTCCGTTTGGTGTAGGACGATGGGGATTTTTTTATCGGAAAAGGTCGTGAACCACTCACCAAGGCTGGCGAGTGGTGGCAGCGGTGCCCGACCAGGACAGGTCGGGCGAGGGCGGATCAGTATTCCCAGAACATCCGTTGCAGCTCTTTGCTGTCGTTGGTCTTGGTCAGCGCGACCATGGCCAGGATGCGGGCTTTTTGCGGGTTCAGGTCGTTAGCCACAACCCAGTCGTACTTGTCGTCAGGCTGTTCGGCGTTACGCAGTACGAAACCACCGGCGTTGACGTGGGAAGAACGAATGATTTGTACGCCGTCCTTGCGCAGGGCTTGCAGGGCGGGAACCACGCGAGACGAAACCGAGCCATTGCCGGTACCGGCGTGGATGATGGCTTTGGCGCCCGATTGAGCCAGGGCTTTGTAGGCGGTGTCGCTGACGTTGCCATAGGAATAGGCGATTTCGACGTCAGGCAGGCTCTTGATGGTTTTGATGTCGAATTCCGAATCCATGGTGTGGCGCTTGGCTGGCAAGCGGAACCAGTAGGATTTGCCTTCGACCACCATGCCCAGTGGGCCCCAGGCACTTTTGAATGCCTCGGTCTTGATGTTGATCATTTTGCTGACATCGCGACCCGACTGGATTTCATCGTTCATGGTCACCAGTACGCCTTTGCCGCGCGCGTCTTTGCTGCTGGCCACGGCGACGGCGTTGTACAGGTTCAGCATGCCGTCGGCCGACATGGCGGTACCAGGGCGCATGGAGCCTACGACGATGATCGGCTTGTCGGTTTTTTCCACCAGGTTGAGGAAGTAAGCGGTCTCTTCCAGCGTGTCGGTGCCGTGGGTGATGACAATGCCATCGACGTCTTTGCTGTCGGCCAGCTCAGCTACGCGATGGCCCAGTTGCAGCAGGTTGTCGTTGGTGATGCTTTCGGACGCGATCTGCATGACCTGTTCGCCGCGAACGTTGGCCAATTGGCTCAGTTCCGGAACCCCTGCGATCAACTGTTCGATACCGACTTTCGCCGCTTGATAGGTGGCGCTATTCGCGGCACTGGCTCCCGCGCCGGCAATGGTGCCGCCGGTGGCCAGGATCACCACGTTAGCCAATTTCTGTTGGGTTTCGACTTCTTTTGCCTGAAGGGCGGTGGGCAGAAGCAATAGCAGGGCCAAAGCGCCCGGAATAAAAGTGTTGAAGGCAGATTTCATTATTGTTTTCTCTCGTAGTGAAACGTTGCGGATGCAGGTTCATCTAGACACGGCCCCAAGCAGATCTGAACGCCGGGGGTGTAGGAGAAGAGCAGGATCTGTACCAGCCTGATACTCAACAATAAGATCTTTTAACCCGATGATTTTTATATGAATTATTGAAACGTCTGGAAAAGTATTCGCATTTGGTCATCCGGGTTTCCGAACATGGGTAGCTTTTACGTTCGGCTCTCCGACCACCATTAAGACAGTCGACTTGCAAAATCGGAAATCAGTGCTAAAGAAACCCCCGCGCAGGTCGATGCTCCTTTAAAGGGATCTTTTCCAGGAGTTCATATGTCGTTTACTGTCGGTTTTCCAAATGCAGGCGCAATTACTATCGCGGGCAAGTCCCCGGCGACCATCAATGCCTTGAGTGAAGCGACCTCCGACGCCTCGGCCCAAGCGCTGGGTGAAGAGGAGGGGAGCGACAACCAAGTCAGAACCGGTGGTGCTGCGCAGACTCAGGGCGAAACCAAATCCGAAAAAAGCAGCAATCAAAGTATTGCGGTGCAGGTACTGCTCAAGCGCATGCAGGAACTGCAGCAGCAACTGCGCGAACAGCAGCAACAACTGGCGGCCGCTCAGGCAGCGAATTATCCGACTCCGGATGCCAAAGCCACCGCGGTCATGTCGATTCAGGGGCAAATCGCCGATACCAGCGGTGCGCTCGCGCAAGTGACAGGCAATCTGGTCAAAGAGCTGGCCAAGGGTTCCAGCAGTGGCAATCTGGTCAGCACCACGGCGTGATGTAAAAGGGCCAACCGAGACACATAACGGGTCGTTGACAAATCTCGGCAGGGTTCGCATAGTTCGGTCTACGCAAACGTTTGCGCGGTCACCCTTAATGGCTTGATCCCGTAAGGGCAGAGTCCCGCGCAAGCGTTACTCAGAATAATCATAAGATCGGAGTGAACCCATGAAGCTGCCATTCGCTGGACGTCTTCTCGCTGTCGCAATGCTGGCTGCCGCATCCGCCGCTTTGCCTGTATCTTCGGCTTTCGCCGAAACCCCGGAAAAACCTAAAGTCGCACTGGTCATGAAATCCCTGGCCAACGAGTTCTTCCTGACCATGGAAGACGGCGCCAAGTCCTACCAGAAAGACCACTCCGGCGACTTCGAACTGATCTCCAACGGCATCAAGGACGAAACGGACACGGCCGGCCAGACGCGTATCGTCGAGCAAATGATTTTGTCCAAAGTCAACGCGTTGGTCATCGCCCCGGCAGACTCCAAGGCCATGGTCCCGGTCATCAAGAAAGCAGTCGATGCCGGCATCACCGTAATCAACATCGATAATCAGCTGGACCCGGCCGTGGTCAAAAGCAAAAACATCACCGTTCCGTTCGTAGGCCCGGACAACCGCAAAGGCGCGCGTCTGGTGGGTGAGTACCTGGCCAAACAGCTGAAGGCTGGCGACGAAGTCGGCATCATCGAAGGCGTTTCCACCACCACCAACGCCCAGCAGCGTACGGCGGGCTTCAAGGATGCGATGGAGGCGGCGCAGATCAAAGTCGTGTCCCTGCAGTCCGGCGATTGGGAAATCGACAAGGGCGGCAAGGTTGCCTCGTCGATGCTCAGCGAATACCCGAACATCAAGGCCCTGTTGGCCGGCAACGACAGCATGGCCGTCGGCGCAGTATCTGCCGTGCGCGCGGCGGGCAAGGCCGGCAAGGTGCAAGTGGTCGGTTACGACAACATCAACGCCATCAAGCCAATGCTCAAGGATGGCCGCGTCCTGGCCACCGCCGACCAGTTTGCTGCCCGGCAAGCGGTGTTCGGCATTGAGACTGCGCTGAAAATCATCAAGGGCGAGACAGTCGATAGCGGCGTCAATGGCGTCATCGAAACTCCGGTAGAGCTGGTTACCAAGTAGTCCTTCTGGCGACACAACGGTGCTCGCCTCTTGGGGCGAGCACATGGAGAGTTTTTATGTCCGTTTGCGCCCCGAACGCTGTCCTCTCGGTCAGCGGTATCGGTAAAACCTATGCCCAACCCGTCCTCACCGGTATCGACCTGACGCTGATGCGCGGTGAAGTGCTGGCGCTGACCGGTGAGAATGGTGCCGGCAAAAGCACGCTGTCGAAAATCATTGGCGGACTGGTCACGCCGACCACCGGCCAGATGCAATTCCAGGGGCAGGATTACCGTCCCGGCAGCCGGAGCCAGGCCGAAGAGCTGGGCATCCGCATGGTCATGCAAGAACTCAATCTGTTGCCGACGTTGTCGGTGGCGGAAAACCTGTTTCTCGACAACCTGCCCAGCCACGGTGGCTGGATCAGCCGCAAGCAATTGCGCAAGGCGGCAATCGAGGCCATGGCCCAAGTCGGCTTGGACGCCATCGATCCAGATACTTTGGTTGGCGAACTGGGTATCGGCCATCAACAAATGGTGGAGATCGCCCGCAATCTGATCGGCGATTGCCACGTGCTGATTCTCGACGAGCCGACAGCAATGCTCACGGCCCGTGAAGTCGAAATGCTGTTCGAGCAGATCACTCGTCTGCAGGCTCGTGGCGTGTCGATCATTTACATTTCCCACCGCCTCGAAGAATTGGCTCGGGTGGCCCAGCGCATTGCGGTATTGCGCGACGGCAACCTGGTCTGTGTCGAGCCGATGGCCAATTACAACAGCGAGCAGCTGGTCACCCTGATGGTCGGCCGTGAATTGGGCGAGCACATCGACATGGGGCCGCGCAAGATTGGTGCGCCGGCCTTGACGGTCAAAGGGCTGACCCGTTCCGACAAAGTCCGCGATGTGTCCTTCGAAGTGCGCGCCGGCGAAATTTTCGGAATTTCCGGTTTGATCGGGGCAGGGCGCACCGAGTTACTGCGCCTGATCTTCGGCGCCGATACAGCTGACAGCGGCACCGTCGCGCTGGGAGCGTCGGCTCAGGTGGTGAGTATTCGTTCGCCGGCCGACGCGGTTGGTCACGGCATCGCGCTGATCACCGAAGACCGCAAGGGCGAAGGCCTGCTGCTGACGCAATCGATCAGTGCCAACATCGCCTTGGGCAATATGCCGGTGATTTCCAGCGGCGGCTTCGTCAATAACAGTGACGAGATGTCTCTGGCCCAGCGTCAGATCAACGCCATGCGCATTCGCAGTTCCAGCCCTACGCAACTGGTCTCGGAACTGTCCGGCGGCAATCAGCAGAAAGTCGTGATCGGCCGCTGGCTCGAGCGCGACTGCACGGTGATGCTGTTCGACGAGCCAACCCGTGGCATCGACGTCGGCGCCAAGTTCGATATCTACGCATTACTCGGTGAGTTGACCCGTCAGGGCAAAGCGCTGGTAGTGGTGTCCAGCGACTTGCGCGAACTGATGCTGATCTGCGATCGCATCGGTGTGCTGTCGGCAGGGCGTCTGATTGACACCTTCGAGCGTGACAGCTGGACCCAGGATGATTTGCTTGCTGCCGCTTTCGCCGGCTACCAAAAACGTGATGCGTTGCTCAACGAAGCAGCGCCTAGGGATCTTCCATGAATACTGCATCTTTGGCCGGCAAACGTAGTGGCAATTTTTACGGCCTCGGCACTTATCTGGGCCTGGCCGGTGCCTTGCTGGCGATGGTCGCGCTGTTCTCGGTCCTGAGCAGTCATTTCCTGTCTTACGACACCTTCAGCACCCTGGCCAACCAGATTCCCGATTTGATGGTACTGGCGGTCGGCATGACCTTCGTATTGATCATCGGCGGTATCGACTTGTCGGTGGGGTCGGTACTGGCGCTCGCGGCCTCGGCGGTCAGCGTGGCGATTCTCGGTTGGGGCTGGAGCGTCTTGCCTGCGGCCTTGCTCGGCATGGCGGTGGCGGCATTGGCCGGGACCATCACCGGCTCGATCACCGTGGCATGGCGGATTCCGTCGTTCATCGTGTCCCTCGGCGTGCTGGAAATGGCGCGGGGCCTGGCGTATCAAATGACCGGTTCGCGCACCGCCTACATCGGTGATGCCTTTGCCTGGCTGTCCAACCCGATCGCCTTCGGCATCTCCCCGTCATTCATCATCGCCTTGCTGATTATCTTCATCGCCCAGGCCGTGCTGACGCGTACGGTGTTCGGTCGTTACCTGATCGGCATCGGCACCAACGAAGAGGCGGTGCGTCTGGCGGGGATCAATCCGAAACCCTACAAGATCCTGGTCTTCAGTCTGATGGGGCTGCTGGCCGGTATCGCCGCGTTGTTTCAGATTTCTCGCCTGGAAGCGGCGGACCCGAATGCCGGTTCCGGTCTGGAGCTGCAGGTGATCGCCGCGGTCGTGATCGGCGGCACCAGCCTGATGGGCGGGCGCGGCTCGGTCATCAGCACGTTCTTTGGCGTGCTGATCATCTCTGTACTGGCGGCCGGTCTGGCGCAGATCGGCGCGACCGAACCCACCAAACGCATCATCACCGGTGCGGTGATCGTGGTGGCGGTGGTGCTTGATACTTATCGCAGTCAGCGCGCAAGCCGGCGGACCTGAGTCATGGCAACAATCAAGGATGTAGCGGCACTCGCGGGCATTTCCTACACCACGGTTTCCCACGTGGTGAACAAGACGCGGCCGGTCAGTGAGGAAGTGCGGGTCAAGGTCGAGGCGGCGATCAAAAGCCTCGACTACGTGCCCAGTGCCGTGGCCCGGTCGTTGAAAGCGAAAACCACCGCGACCATCGGCCTGCTGGTGCCCAACAGCCTCAACCCGTACTTCGCCGAGTTGGCCCGTGGCATTGAGGATTACTGCGAGCGCAACGGCTATTGCGTCATCCTCTGCAACTCCGACGACAACCCGGACAAACAACGCAGCTACCTTCGCGTGTTGCTGGAAAAACGCATTGACGGCTTGATCGTTGCTTCTGCCGGTGGTGACAGCGGCCTTGCCGCAGGTCTGGCGGGTGTGCGTACGCCAATGGTGATCGTCGACCGAGGCCTGGAAGGCGTCGATGCGGATCTGGTGCGCATCGATCACGAATACGGTGCCTATCTGGCGACCCGGCACCTGCTGGATCTGGGGCATCGGGACATCGCCACGATTGGTGGACCGGCAAGTACCAGCGTGGCGCAGATGCGTCTGGCCGGTTATTGCCGCGCCCTGAAAGAGGCGGGTGTCGAAGTGCCGCGCGAGCGCATGCTGGAGAGCGACTTCACCAGCACGGGCGGTTACAACGCCGCCGCGATCCTGTTGGAAAAGAACCCGCCCAGCGCGATCTTCGCCGGTAACGACATGATTGGCATCGGTGTGTTGCGCGCCGCTGCCGAGCGCAATATTCGTGTGCCCACCGAGCTGTCGGTGATCGGCTTCGACGATATCCAGATGAGCCGTTACGTCTATCCGGCGCTGACCACCGTGGGCCAGTCGATCCTGAAACTTGGCGAGATGGCGGCCGAAGTGCTGTTGCGCAGGATTACCACACCGGGTCTGGCGACCGATCAGCGCATCGTGATGCCCAGTATTGTCCTGCGAGAATCGACCGCGCCGCTAGCCAGTGTGTTCGCCCAATACCGCTAAAACCAAAAGCACCGCAGAAACAGAATTGACGAGTGATGTATGCCAGCAAAAGTAGTGGTAATAGGCAGCTTGAACATGGACCTGGTAACCCGGGCGCCACGGCTGCCCCGTGGTGGTGAAACGCTAATCGGCCAATCGTTTGCCACGGTTTCCGGTGGCAAGGGCGCGAACCAGGCCGTGGCCGCGGCCCGGCTGGGGGCGCAGGTGTCGATGGTCGGTTGTGTCGGCAGCGACGCCTATGGCGAAGCGCTGCGCGGGGCGTTGTTGGCCGAGCAGATCGATTGCCAGGCGGTCAGTACGGTCGAAGATTCCAGCGGCGTGGCGTTGATCGTGGTCGATGACAACAGTCAGAACGCGATCGTGATTGTTGCCGGTGCCAATGGTGCGCTGACGCCTGAAGTGATCGACCGTTTCGACGCGGTGTTACAAGCGGCGGATGTCATCATCTGTCAGCTGGAAGTGCCGGATGCCACGGTCGGCCATGCTCTGAAGCGCGGTCGTGAGCTGGGTAAAACCGTGATTCTCAATCCGGCGCCGGCCAGCCGCCCGCTGCCGGCGGATTGGTATGCGGCCATCGATTACCTGATCCCCAACGAAAGCGAAGCCTCGGCCTTGAGCGGTTTGCCGGTGGACTCCCTGAGCACCGCCGAAACCGCCGCGGCCCGCTTGATCGCCATGGGTGCTGGCAAAGTGATCATCACCCTGGGTTCTCAAGGATCACTGTTCGCCGATGGCAAACGCTTCGAGCATTTCCCGGCAGCGAAAGTGAAAGCGGTCGACACCACCGCGGCTGGCGACACGTTCGTCGGTGGTTTCGCAGCGGCCTTGGCAGCCGGTAAAAGCGAGGCCGAGGCGATCCGTTTCGGCCAGGTCGCCGCAGCGCTGTCGGTCACCCGGGCTGGCGCGCAACCTTCGATTCCTACCTTGTCCGACGTACAGGCCTATAAAGCACCATGAAAAAGACTCCTTTGCTCAACGTCGCGCTGTCGCGGCTGATCGCCTCCCTTGGCCATGGCGACACAGTCGTAATCGGCGATGCCGGTCTGCCGGTTCCGCCCGGCGTCGAATTGATCGACCTGGCCTTGACTCACGGCATTCCGGATTTCATCAGTACCTTGAATGTTGTGCTTAGCGAAATGCAGGTCGAAAGCCATGTGCTGGCCCATGAGATTCTGGACAAGAAACCGTCGGCCTTGAGTACGCTGGATGAACTGAATGCCGAAGGTGCGCTGGGCCGGCGCGAACTGCTCAGTCACGACCAATTCAAAGCACTCAGCCGACAAGCACGGGCGATTGTTCGTACAGGCGAATGTCAGCCGTACTGCAACATCGTTTTGGTGGCTGGAGTAACGTTTTAACGTTCCGTTCTTCCCACGCACAAGGAGTGCGCTATGCACCGCTATGCTCAGAAACTGCATCATCTGCTTCGGAGTCTGCTGCTTTTGTCCCTGATTACCGCAACAAGCGCCCAAGCGGCGGAAAAGATCGACTTGATCATCGACACCGATCCGGGTGCCGATGACGTGGTCGCCTTGCTGTTTGCCCTGGCATCGCCTGAAGAGCTGAATGTTCGTGCGCTGACCACCGTTGCTGGCAACGTGCGTCTGGACAAGACCTCGCGTAATGCGCGTCTGGCCCGTGAATGGGCAGGGCGCGAGGAGGTGCCTGTTTACGCGGGCGCGCCGAAACCAATGATGCGCACGCCGATCTATGCCGAGAACATTCACGGCAAGGAAGGCTTGTCGGGTGTCACGGTGCACGAACCGAAGAAAGGCCTGGCCGAAGGCAATGCGGTCAACTATCTGATCGATACCCTGAAGACCGCCAAACCCCACAGCATCACCATCGCCATGCTCGGTCCACAGACCAACCTGGCTCTGGCGCTGATCCAGGAACCTGAAATCGTTCAGGGCATCAAGGAAGTGGTGATCATGGGCGGTGCGCACTTCAACGGCGGCAACATCACCCCGGTGGCCGAATTCAACCTGTTCGCCGACCCTCAGGCTGCGGAAGTGGTGCTCAAAAGTGGCGTCAAGCTGACCTACCTGCCGCTGGACGTGACCCACAAGATTCTGACCAGTGAAGCGCGCCTGAAGCAGATCGCCGCCCTGAACAACAATGCCAGCAAGCTGGTGGGTGATATTCTCAACGAGTACGTCAAAGGCGACATGGAGCATTACGGCATTCCGGGTGGCCCGGTGCATGACGCTACAGTCATCGCTTACCTGCTCAAGCCGGAGCTGTTCACCGGGCGTTCGGTCAACGTAGTGGTTGATAGTCGCGAAGGGCCGACCTTCGGCCAGACCATTGTCGACTGGTATGACGGCCTGAAGGCACCGAAAAATGCCTTCTGGGTTGAAAATGGCGACGCTCAGGGCTTTTTCGACCTGCTGACCCAGCGTCTGGCGCGTCTGAAGTAAGCCCTGCACCCGCAGGTGCCAGCCTGCGGGTTTTTACATTCACTCGCTATCTGTCAGGCCCATGTAATCGGCGGGGTATTTCTCGAGTATCTGGGCGATGAATGTCTGGGCGGCTTGTGTCCCCAGTTCCTTGACCAGCAAATCGATACCAATGATTGCCAACTCTTCCGGGCTGCCCGGGCTGTAAGAGCTGTGGCCCTGTGGCCACTTGATCGTGATGTTGGCGTCGATGCTTACGGTGGTCATGATGGCGCTCGTGAAATCGGGATGTCTGAATGTCGAGTTAACCATTTTGCGCGGCGTTTGGCACTCCGACTTAGGCATGAGGGGAGGGCTATGCGACACTTGGTCTTTGAAGAATTTTCAAGGACCGTGCTGTGCAGATCGATTTGAACACTCCTGACGGTTTGACCCTCGAAGCGGTGCGTCAGCTGCTGGCCTCTGCCAGCGACGATGAACACACCCAGCTGCGGGTCACCAAGGGCGGCATCGCCTACATTTCGTCGGGCGTTGTGGGCGGCACCGACATCGACGGGTTGCTGTTTCGCCTGGAGACCTGGGCCAAGGGCTCCGGTTATGTCGGATTGGTCGCGGCCAGCGACGAGGTCTGGGTCATGCAGATCTTCAATGCGCTCAAGGAGAACTGGCCGAAGCCGCCTTTCGACTACATCGACGTTTATTGAGCGCCATTCATATTCAGTCACGATTGAGTGATGAACGGCATGCCGATGCTCAGGCACACTCGCCGCTGCCCGGATCGAGGGCAGGGCGATAGCGCCCGCTCTGAAACCAAACGCCAAAATGGCGGTCGCACGATCTCAGCTTAACTATTGAAAAAAGGAGGCTTCATGCCTTGGAAGCTCGCGTCATTGGGTACATTGTTGGCCGCCACCCTGCTGGCCGGTTGCAGCAGTACGTCCACCGAGTCGGCAAAGGACCCTGTGGCGACCGACACCGGCCACAGCCGTTGTGAAGCAAAGGCTGCCGAATTCACCATTGGCAAAAAGGCTTCGCCCGAACTGCTGGAACAGGCACGTACACGCGCAGGCGCGCAGAACGCCCGGTTCCTCAAGCCTGATGACATGGTGACCCTGGAGTACCGCTCCGATCGCTTGAACCTGAACACCGATAACAATCTGGTGGTCACCCGCGTCAACTGCGGCTGATTGCTTCAGGCTTTTGTTTCGCCCATAAAAAACCCCGTCACATGGACGGGGTTTTTTTAGTGCGGCTGAAAATTACTCAGCGCGGACTTGTGCAGCTTGCATACCCTTTTGGCCTTTCTCAGCCACGAAGGAAACGGTCTGGCCTTCTTTCAGGCTTTTGAAACCGTCGCTTTCGATAGCTTTGAAGTGTACGAACAGGTCGTCACCGCCACCTTGAGGAGTGATGAAGCCGAAGCCTTTTTCATCGTTGAACCATTTAACGGTGCCGGTTTGGCGATTAGACATGGTGTATCTCCAAGAAACATATATTTTCAGTAGTACTGTGCTGCTCAGGCCAACTGGGCACACCGGAGTATCATAGTCGAAATGTTCGCTTTGGGAGCCCCCCGGGTGTGCTGTTTGCCCTTCAGTAGCGTTTGCTTTGTTGCTTCGTGTGGCTGAAAGCCCCGGTTTAAAAGGCTTTCAGCCGAAAGTAAAGACAATAAAAAAAGCTGTAAAACCTGCATAAATCGTACGAAAAAGGTGAAATCCGGCCCTTTTTTTCAGCGATGGGCCGAATCATAAGGGCTTTTTTCTCACTTTTTCGCCGGTGCATTAGCCTTGCATTTGGCGATCTGTCCCAGTGCCTTCTGTTGCAGTTCCGGGCTGGCCTTGTTGTCCATCAACGACTGAATGTCGCTGGCCGGGTACGATTTGATCGCGTCGGCACCGCATGCGCAGTGTGACTTGGCTGCCGCAGCGCCGATCTGCGGAGTGGCCGCCTGAGTGCACTGAGCCATGTATTTCTCGCGCTCGCCCTTTGGCCAATCGGCATGGGCAGCCAGCGGCAGCAACAGGACGACGGGTGCGACGATGGCGAATAAACGATTCAGACGCATGCTGGGATGCTCCTTTTGGGTCAATGTCTTGTTATCTGAGGGGTAAAGCGGGGTTCAAGTTCAGCACTCTGGCATAAAAATGCCTGATTTGCCCCAGCAGAAAACCTTGCTACCGCGATGACCGTTCATCTGTGCTAGCATGCTTCGCTCGGGCGTTTGCAGGCTCCGGATGACCTTCGGTCCCGGTAGCGGCAGCGGCTCGAATAACCCTGATTTGAATCCCAGTCACTCTGGTTCGGTTTTCCGGTTGGCCGCAAGGCTCCTGCCGCTGTAAGGCAGGCGTTCGTTATTGAATGGCCTGGATCGGATCTTGTACTGGCTCATCCCAACCCACGTGACCTTTGGTAGGGGTCACCACTAGGAGAGGAGGCGCCATGCCAACTATTACTCTTCCCGACGGCAGTCAACGTTCATTCGATCACTCGGTTTCCGTAGCCGAGGTCGCCGCATCCATCGGTGCCGGTCTGGCCAAGGCCACCGTGGCCGGCAAGGTCAATGGCAAGCTGGTCGACGCCAGCGACATCATCGACAGCGATTCCTCGCTGCAAATCATTACGCCAAAGGATGAAGAGGGGCTGGAGATCATTCGCCACTCTTGCGCCCACCTGGTTGGCCACGCGGTCAAGCAGCTGTACCCGACGGCCAAGATGGTCATCGGTCCGGTCATCGACGAAGGCTTTTATTACGATATCGCCTTCGAGCGTCCTTTCACGCCGGACGACCTGGCCGCCATCGAACAGCGCATGCAGCAGCTGATCGAGAAAGATTACGACGTGATCAAGAAAGTCACTCCGCGCGCCGAAGTGATCGAAGTGTTCAAGGCCCGCGGCGAAGACTACAAGCTGCGCCTGGTCGAAGACATGCCGAACGAGCAGGCCATGGGCCTGTACTATCACGAAGAATACGTCGACATGTGCCGCGGCCCGCACGTGCCGAACACGCGCTTCCTGAAATCCTTCAAGCTGACCAAACTGTCCGGCGCCTACTGGCGTGGCGATGCCAAGAACGAGCAATTGCAGCGCGTTTACGGCACCGCATGGGCGGACAAGAAGCAACTGGCGGCTTACATCCAGCGCATCGAAGAAGCCGAGAAGCGCGATCACCGCAAGATCGGCAAGCGCCTGGGCCTGTTCCACACCCAGGAAGAGTCGCCGGGCATGGTGTTCTGGCACCCGAACGGCTGGACTTTGTACCAGGTGCTTGAGCAATACATGCGCAAGGTTCAGCGCGACAACGGTTACCTGGAGATCAAAACTCCACAAGTCGTTGACCGCAGCCTGTGGGAGAAATCCGGGCACTGGGCCAACTACGCCGACAACATGTTCACCACTCAGTCGGAAAACCGCGACTACGCCATCAAGCCGATGAACTGCCCGTGCCACGTGCAGGTGTTCAATCAGGGCCTGAAAAGCTACCGCGAGCTGCCGATGCGTCTGGCCGAGTTCGGTGCCTGCCACCGTAACGAGCCGTCGGGTGCACTGCACGGCATCATGCGCGTTCGCGCCTTCACTCAGGACGATGCTCACATCTTCTGTACTGAAGAGCAGATGCAGGCCGAATCCGCTGCGTTCATCAAGCTGACCATGGACGTTTATGCCGACTTCGGCTTCAAAGACGTCGAGATGAAGCTGTCCACTCGTCCGGAAAAACGCGTCGGCTCCGACGAGCTGTGGGATCGCGCTGAAGCTGCACTGGCTGCAGCCCTTGATAGCGCTGGCTTGCCGTACGATCTGCAGCCAGGCGAGGGTGCGTTCTACGGTCCGAAGATCGAGTTCTCGCTGAAAGATTGCCTTGGCCGTGTCTGGCAGTGTGGTACCCTTCAGCTCGATTTTAACCTGCCTGTCCGTCTGGGAGCCGAATACGTCTCCGAAGACAACAGTCGCAAGCACCCGGTTATGTTGCACCGGGCGATCCTGGGTTCGTTCGAACGTTTCGTCGGAATCCTGATCGAGCACTACGAGGGTGCATTCCCCGCGTGGCTGGCTCCGACCCAGGCAGTGATCATGAATATCACTGATAAACAGGCCGATTTTGCCGCCGAGGTTGAAAAAACCCTCAATGAAAGCGGATTTCGTGCCAAGTCTGACTTGAGAAATGAAAAGATCGGCTTTAAAATCCGCGAGCATACTTTGCTCAAGGTTCCCTATCTCTTGGTTATCGGAGATCGGGAAGTCGAGATGCAGACTGTCGCTGTGCGTACTCGTGAAGGTGCTGACCTGGGCTCGATGCCCGTCGCCCAGTTCGCTGAGTTTCTCGCGCAAGCGGTTTCCCGGCGTGGTCGCCCAGATTCGGAGTAATTACTATTAAGCGTGAAATGAGACAAGATAAACGAGCTGCACCGAAAGCCCCGATCAACGAGAATATCTCGGCACGCGAGGTTCGGTTAATTGGGGCTGAAGGTGAACAGCTTGGGATTGTGTCAATTGAAGACGCGCTTCTTAAGGCTGAAGAGGCCAAACTGGATTTGGTGGAAATTTCCGCCGATGCAGTACCCCCTGTTTGCAAACTGATGGACTACGGCAAATCGATCTTCGAGAAGAAGAAGCAGATTGCCGCGGCCAAGAAAAACCAGAAGCAGATTCAGGTTAAAGAAATCAAGTTTCGTCCAGGGACGGAGGAAGGGGATTACCAGGTAAAACTGCGCAACCTGGTACGTTTCCTGAGTGATGGGGACAGGGCCAAGGTATCCTTGCGATTCCGCGGCCGTGAGATGGCCCACCAGGAGCTGGGGATGGAACTCCTCAAGCGAGTTGAAGGTGACTTGCTCGAGTACGGTTCGGTCGAACAGCATCCTAAGATGGAAGGACGCCAGCTGATCATGGTCATCGCCCCGAAAAAGAAGAAGTAATCAATAGGGCACGGCAGGCCTTCTGATTATGTTTATCAACTGAATGCGGAGTATCCGAACATGCCAAAAATGAAAACTAAAAGTGGTGCTGCTAAGCGGTTTTTGAAAACTGCTAACGGTATCAAGCACAAGCACGCTTTCAAGAGCCACATCCTGACTAAAATGTCGACCAAGCGTAAGCGTCAACTGCGCGGTAGCAGCTTGCTGCATCCGTCTGACGTGGCAAAAGTCGAGCGCATGCTGCGCCTTCGTTAATTTTAGTCAAGAATAGAGGAAGTAACTCATGGCTCGTGTAAAGCGTGGCGTCATTGCCCGTAAACGTCACAAAAAAATTCTGAAACTTGCTAAAGGCTACTACGGCGCTCGCTCGCGCGTATTCCGTGTTGCCAAGCAAGCGGTAATCAAGGCAGGCCAATACGCCTACCGTGACCGTCGTCAGAAAAAACGTCAGTTCCGCGCTCTGTGGATCGCTCGTATCAACGCTGGTGCACGTATCAACGGTCTGTCCTACAGCCGTTTCATCGCCGGCCTGAAAAAAGCGTCCATCGAGATCGACCGTAAGGTTCTGGCTGATCTGGCAGTGAACGAAAAAGCGGCGTTTGCTGCGATTGTCGAGAAAGCTAAAGCCACCTTGGCTTAAGTACCCCCGACAGTCACCCGGCCTCACCTCTGTGGGGCCAGGTGTTAAACGTCATAAATAGGGGAAGAGCCTTCAAGCTCTTCCCCTATTTTGTATCTGGAGTCTGTACATGGAAAACCTGGATGCGCTCGTCTCTCAAGCACTAGAGGCTGTGCAAAGCGCTGAAGATATCAATGCCCTGGAGCAAATCCGGGTTCACTACCTTGGCAAAAAGGGCGAATTGACTCAGGTGATGAAGACCCTGGGGAATTTGCCGGCAGAAGAGCGCCCGCAAGTCGGCGCGCTGATCAACGTTGCCAAGGAGCGTGTCACAGAGGTTCTCAATGCGCGCAAGGCACTGTTTGAGGAGGCCGACCTGGCCGCCAAACTGTCCGCCGAGTCCATTGACGTGACCCTGCCTGGCCGCGGTCAGACCTCCGGTGGTCTGCATCCGGTTACTCGCACTCTGGAACGTATCGAACAGTTCTTCACCCACATCGGCTACGGTATCGCCGAAGGTCCTGAGGTCGAAGACGATTACCACAACTTTGAAGCGCTCAACATCCCAGGCCATCACCCGGCCCGGTCGATGCATGACACCTTCTATTTCAATGCCAACATGTTGCTGCGCACCCATACCTCGCCGGTACAGGTCCGCACCATGGAATCGAAACAGCCGCCGATCCGCATCGTCTGCCCAGGCCGTGTGTACCGTAGCGACTCCGATATCACTCACTCCCCGATGTTCCACCAGGTCGAAGGCCTGCTGGTCGACCGCGATATCAATTTCGCCGACCTGAAAGGCACCATCGAAGAGTTCTTGCGCGTGTTCTTCGAAAAAGAACTGGCCGTGCGTTTCCGTCCTTCGTACTTCCCGTTCACCGAGCCGTCCGCTGAAGTCGACATGGAATGCGTGATGTGCAGCGGTAAAGGCTGCCGCGTCTGCAAGCAGACTGGCTGGTTGGAAGTCATGGGCTGCGGCATGGTTCACCCGAATGTGCTGCGCATGTCCGGGATTGACCCGGAAGAGTTTTCGGGCTTTGCCTTCGGCATGGGCGTTGAGCGTCTGGCCATGCTGCGTTACGGCGTGAACGACTTGCGTCTGTTCTTCGACAACGACTTGCGGTTCCTCGCGCAATTTCGCTAGTCGTAACGAATTCTTAGGAGAGCAGGATGAAATTCAGTGAACAATGGCTGCGTGGCTGGGTAAGCCCGCAGGTAAGTCGCGACGAGCTGGTTGCTCGTCTGTCGATGGCCGGTCTTGAGGTCGATAGCGTTACGCCGGCCGCCGGTGAATTCAGTGGCGTGGTGGTGGGCGAGGTGCAGAGCACCGAGCAACACCCGGACGCCGACAAGTTGCGTGTTTGCCAGGTCAGCAATGGTTCGGAGACCTTCCAGGTCGTGTGCGGTGCGCCAAACGTGCGCCCGGGCCTGAAGATCCCGTTCGCCATGATCGGTGCCGAACTGCCGGGCGACTTCAAAATCAAGAAAGCCAAGCTGCGTGGCGTTGAATCCAACGGCATGCTGTGCTCCCAGGCCGAGCTGCAAATTGGCGAAGGCAACGATGGCCTGATGGAATTGCCGGCCGATGCGCCGGTCGGTCAGGACATTCGTGAGTACCTGAGCCTGGATGACGCCAGCATCGAGGTCGATCTGACCCCGAACCGCGGTGACTGCCTGTCGCTGGCCGGTCTGGCCCGCGAAGTCGGTGCGCTTTATGCTGCCCAAGTCGTGCGCCCGGCGATTGCCAGCGTTCCGGCCGTGCACGATGAAGTGCGTTCGATTGAAGTACTGGCACCGGCCGCGTGCCCGCGTTACCTGGGTCGTGTGATCCGTAACGTTGACCTGTCCAAGCCTACGCCGCTGTGGATGGTCGAGCGTCTGCGTCGTGCCGACGTGCGCAGCATCGACGCTGCCGTCGACATCACCAACTACGTGATGCTGGAACTGGGTCAGCCGCTGCACGCGTTTGATCTCGCCGAAATCAATGGCGGCATCCGCGTACGCATGGCCGAAGAAGGCGAGAAACTGGTTCTGCTTGATGGTCAGGAAGTCAGCCTGCGTAGCGATACGCTGGTGATTGCAGACCACACCCGTGCCTTGGCTATCGCCGGCGTCATGGGTGGCGAGCACAGCGGCGTCAACACCGCGACCACTCGCGATATTTTCCTGGAAAGCGCGTTCTTCGATCAAATTGCTGTCGCTGGCAAGGCTCGTTCCTACGGCTTGCACACCGACGCCTCGCACCGCTACGAGCGTGGCGTGGACTGGAAGCTGGCCCGCGAAGCCATGGAGCGCGCCACTGGCCTGCTGCTGGAAATCACCGGTGGCGAAGCCGGCCCGATCATCGAAACCGTCAGCGAGCAGCACCTGCCGTCGATCGCGCCGATCACTTTGCGTGCCCAGCGCATCACCCAGATGCTGGGCATGGAAATGGATTCGGCCGAAGTCGAGCGTCTGCTCAGCGCTTTGGGCCTGGCCATTACCGCCGATGGGGCAGGGCAGTGGCGCGTAGAGGTGCCAAGCTTCCGCTTCGATATCAGCCTGGAAGTCGACCTGATCGAAGAACTGGCCCGTCTGTACGGTTACAACCGTCTGCCGGTTCGCTACCCGCAAGCCCGTCTGGCGCCGCAAGCCAAGGCCGAAGCGCGCAGCGATCTGCCTGAACTGCGTCGTCTGCTGGTGGCTCGTGGTTATCAGGAAGCGATCACCTACAGCTTCATCGATCCGAAACAGTTCGAGTTGTTTAATCCGGGTGTCGAGCCACTGCTGCTGGCTAACCCGATTTCCAACGACATGGCTGCCATGCGTTCGTCCCTGTGGCCTGGTCTGGTCAAGGCGCTTCAGCACAACCTGAACCGTCAACAGGATCGCGTCCGTCTGTTCGAAAGCGGCCTGCGCTTCGTCGGTCAACTGGAAGGCTTGAAGCAAGAGCCGATGCTGGCGGGTGTGGTGTGCGGTAGCCGTCTGCCGGAAGGCTGGGCACAAGGTCGCGATGTCGTGGACTTCTTCGACGTCAAAGCTGATGCGGAAGCGGTACTGGGCTTCGCCGGCGCACTGGACTCGTTCACTTTCGTGCCGGGCAAACACCCAGCATTGCACCCGGGTCAAACCGCGCGCATCGAACGTGAAGGCCGTTTGGTAGGTTTCGTTGGCGCGATCCACCCTGAATTGTCGAAAACCCTCGGTCTCGACCGTCCGGTCTTCGTATTCGAGCTGGTTCTGGCCGAAGTGGCGTTGGGCAAAATGCCTAAATTCCAGGAGTTATCACGCTTTCCTGAAGTGCGTCGTGACCTTGCACTGCTGGCGGACAAAGACGTTGCGGCCACTGCCGTACTGGACGTAATCCGTGAAAATGCAGGTGAATGGCTGACAGACCTCAGGCTATTTGACGTGTATCAGGGTAAAGGCATTGATCCGCATAGAAAAAGCCTTGCAGTTGGCTTGACCTGGCAGCATCCATCGCGCACTCTTAATGACGATGAGGTGAATACCACGACGCAAAACATCCTCACCTCGCTCGAACAAAGGTTGAACGCCACGTTAAGGAAGTGACGTATGGGGGCTTTGACGAAAGCTGAGATGGCGGAACGTCTGTATGAAGAGCTGGGCCTGAACAAGCGGGAGGCCAAGGAATTGGTCGAACTGTTTTTTGAAGAAATCAGGCACGCTCTTGAAGACAACGAACAAGTCAAATTGTCCGGTTTCGGCAATTTCGACCTTCGGGACAAACGCCAGCGGCCTGGCCGCAATCCGAAAACGGGAGAAGAAATCCCGATCACGGCTCGCCGTGTGGTCACCTTTCGTCCAGGGCAGAAGTTGAAGGCCCGAGTTGAGGCTTATGCTGGAACCAAGTCATAACGACGAACTACCCGTCATCCCGGGCAAACGCTACTTCACCATTGGTGAAGTCAGCGAGCTATGTGCGGTAAAACCGCACGTGCTGCGCTACTGGGAGCAGGAGTTTCCTCAACTCAACCCCGTCAAACGCCGCGGAAACCGCCGGTATTATCAGCGCCAGGACGTGCTGATGATCCGGCAGATCCGCGCGCTTCTTTACGATCAGGGGTTTACCATCGGCGGCGCACGCTTGCGTTTGTCCGGCGATGAAGCCAAAGACGACACCACCCAATACAAACAAATGATCCGCCAGATGATCGCCGAGCTGGAAGATGTTCTGGTGGTTCTCAAGAAATAAATTCCTGCTTTTAAATACTTCCAGTTTTCAAAAGCTTGCGATATATTCTTGAGCGTTCCTCGAGATGAGGGACGGATACAACGCCTAGTCGGGGCGTAGCGCAGTCCGGTAGCGCACTAGCATGGGGTGCTAGGGGTCGAGTGTTCGAATCACTCCGTCCCGACCATATAATTCAAAGGGTTGCGAGATTTTATCTCGCGACCCTTTTTTACTTTTGGTCGTTTTTACCCCTACAAAACGACTGGCTCTGGGTGGAATCTTCGGCTGGTACCTGTGAGTTCGCGCCGCTTTTGGCCCTTCCTTTTTCGCGCTGCCTTTGGCACCAATCCAGTCTGGAATTTTTCTTCCTTTTTCAGCTTTTTCGCATGTCAGATAGCCTTACCAAACGCCACGTTTCCGGGCGATTAGGGCGTTTTTCCTCACCTGCTCTGCAGCGCGAATCCATGGAAGCTCAGTTCCGATTCTTCGTTCTTGAAGGTCACCATCCCAAATCAGCGAAACTGACTGTACGTCACGCCGGCTGTGCCTTTGAAGAAAACGGAAGCAGCGAAAAGCACCTTTAGGCCGGACTTCCGATTGTGCGCTAGGGAAACGGAGCAGAGCGCGGGGAGGGCGCATCTATTCGAATTGATTGCTGACGAACTGTGGGCCTCCTGAAGATCCTTTGATCACAAGGTCCAGGGGCCAATTTGGAATCAAACCATCGCGTCCGCGGCGTTTTTTGGGCCCAAGCCGCAGTGCCAAACAGACCGCAAATTCACCCGACTTCTTGCTGTTTTGGTGACAAACCATTTTGCAGGTAGTTGGCACCGATTGAGTGCCGCTGAACCCACGAAAGATCCGTCGGCCGCGGCTTCTAGCGGTCAGCTCGGAATCTCTTGCAAGGTCCTGGTCGGTGCCAAATCCGCTGCTAACTCACACCAACTCAAAAAACTTTTCTGGTTGGCTGCGGGCATAGCGCCCTAATGGATCTGTACAGATAAGGTCAAGCTTGACCGTTCTCCCTCTTTGATCGGTGAGCGCGGATTAGATTTGTCGACTTTACTCACCCGCATCGGATGCGTCAGTACAGCAGATGGACTATGAGAAATGAAAGAATCCTACCTACCAACATTGCTGCAAATGAGACTGCTCGTTGGCTTCCTTGGCGAGCGCGCTCAGTGTGCTTGGTGGCCAACCGCTTTCTATGAGGCATCAAGTCGGATCTTCCTGGAGCCCGTCTTCTCGAAAACATCTCGCCTCGCCCAGTACCACGGTGTGCTGGAAGCAGCCAGACGATTGCATGACGAGCATTTGAGCGTAGGCAGCTACCACCTGTTTCGGGTGCCGGAAGAGGTTGAGCAGGATTTACATGCGATCGTGCAAAGCATCGTGGGCGAAGAAATCGCCAGTCAGGTCCCTCAAAGCAAAGAAGCTGCACTGGATGCGTTGAAACGCTTGGCCGCGACGAGCGATGTGTCCAGCGTGGGGCCAATGGCGGTCGGGAGCATTAATGATCTCGATTCCACCGACACCCTGAAGGTCATCGCCGCTACCTATCTATCTGCGTTCACTCAGAACGTCAAAGCCTATCCATATTTGGTGGGGTAGCTGTGACCGATAACAAGCCCTACACGACCCAGTTGCAAGCAGGACTTGGTCTCGTCAGTGAGACCAAGACGCTGCTCGATCTGTGGTCGCCCGGTATGTCGGCGAACCAGTTGCAGCAGGTCGCGCTGGAATCCGGTCGATTCCCGACCGTCACTGCACGCCGGCTTCGCAACATTGTCGTTGAATGTTTCGCTCCGCGCTATCTAGTGGCAGGAGGGGCGACAGCCATATACCTCAAGCGCCTTTCCGCAACGATCTCTAGGGCAGACCTGACGCAGCTCATGTTTGTATTTACGAGTCGAGCCAACCCGATCCTTGGCGACTTCGTGCGCCACGTTTATTGGGGGCGGTATGCTGGCGGATACACGCAGCTCACTAATGACGACGCTCGCAGTTTTGTCGAGCGTGGCATAGATGATGGCAAGACCATCAAACGCTGGTCTGAAACAACAGTGCGGCGTGTCTCCGGCTATCTGACTGGGTGCTGCGCCGACTGCGGAATGCTCGAACGCGGATTGCGTTCAAGCCGGCGCATCCTGCCGTTCCGCATCTCACCAATCGTGGCCGCTTATCTCGCCTACGAGCTGCATTTTTCCGGTGTTGGTGATAACGCTCTGCTGACACACGAAGACTGGCAGCTGTTTGGCTTGGCACGTGAAGACGTGCTGGAAGAAATCAAACGGCTCTCGCTGAAAGGGTTGCTCATAGTCCAAGCGGCTGGCGATGTGATCCGGATCAGCTGGAAACAACAAGACATGGAGGCGCTTTGCGATGTCCTCACTCAAAGCTGATTTCGACGAGCTGCGTGAGCGCATCCGGCAGGGGCGTGAACTCGGTCATGCGAGTTTTGAACCGATCTACTTCCTCGTCTTTTCCCCCGAACAAATCCTTGAGGTGAAACGGCAGACGCCCGCCTGGGTGGCGAAGCTCCATCAGGAAGGGTGGGATGTGCACACATTCTCCATTGCAGAACAGGCCTGGGCCTTGCTCAAAGACGACCCGTTCTGGTCGTTGTGCGTGATGGAAGACAAGTCCGCTCCGCTGGATTGGCAGCGCACCAATAAGGCGTTGGCGGACATTCTGACGGCGGACAACGGCCTACTGAAACGTCTGGAAGATGCCCTGCAGCCACTCGAAGGCCAGCAGAACGCGCTGCTTTTGGTGACCGACCTTGAAGCGCTCCACCCGTTTCTGCGCATTGGTGCCATCGAAAGCCAGCTCCAAGGCAAGTTTCACGTGCCGACGATTTTTCTGTACCCAGGCGTGCGAACCGGCAAGACGCGCTTGAAGTTTCTCGGCTTCTATCCAGAAGACGGCAATTACCGATCAGTCCACGTCGGCGGCTGAACAAATAAAAGAACCCAGGGACGAATCTATGACCATCCGATCACTCTTCGATCCAAGCAAGGATATCTCCCGGACCATCGAGAAGGTCATCACCTATGGCGCCTCACAAGAAGGCCGCCTCAAGGCTGAAATCTCCGAGTACGTAGTCACGGAGAGCATTGAGGAGCAATTCCGAAAGCTCCTCGATAGCATGCAGTTGGCGATGGAGTCGGGCGGGGAGAATGAGGTCGGTGTTTGGGTCTCTGGCTTCTACGGTTCAGGTAAGAGCTCGTTCACTAAGTATCTAGGCTTGGCGTTTGATGCTCAGCGCACCATCGACGGCACACCGTTCATTAAGTACCTACAGGATCGCCTGCACAAGCCGCAGACCAAGGCCTTACTGAGCACCGTTGCACAACGGTTCCCGGCAGCAGTGGTCATGCTGGACCTCGCCAGCGAAATGCTCGCCGGCGCCACGATGGAAGATGTTTCCACCGTCCTCTACTTCAAGGTGCTCCAGTGGGCTGGCTACTCACGAAACCTCAAAGTTGCAGCCTTCGAGCGCATGGTCGAGAAGGATGGCCGAACCCACGAGCTGCATGAGCGTATCGCCCAGGCGCTGCCTGGTGCGATCTGGGCTCGGGTTCAAAACAACCCGCTTGCCATCGACGGGCTGATCCCGAAGATCGCCCACGAGATGTACTCGACACTCTTCCCGGAAGCCAAGTCTTTCTCGTCCAGCACCGAGGGCTTCTTCCAGTTCGAAGACCAACGCGTGCAGGAGATGATCGACATCGTCCGCGAGAAAAGCGGCAAGCAGAACATCATCTTCATCGTCGACGAAGTTGGCCAGTACGTTGCTTCGCGCGACAACCTGATCCTCAACCTTGATGGCCTGGCCAAGAACCTTAAACGGCTGGGCGACGGCAAGGCTTGGATCATCTCCACTGCGCAGCAGACGCTTACTGAAGATGACCCGCGCGCAGCGCTGAACTCGGACAAGCTCTACAAGCTCAAGGATCGCTTCCCGATTCAGATTGACTTGGAATCGAGCGACATCAAAGAGATTTGCTATCGCCGTCTGCTCGGCAAATCACCGGCCGGGGAGGCTGAGCTGGGCAAGCTGTTCGACGCCCACGGCCAGGCGCTGCGGCACAACTCAAGGCTGCAGGACGCCAAGTATTACGACGCCGATTTCAGCAAGGAGAGCTTCACCAATCTCTACCCGTTCCTACCAGCTCATTTTGACATCCTGCTGCACCTGCTGGGCGCACTGGCCAAGTCCACCGGTGGCATTGGCCTACGCTCGGCGATCAAGGTGATCCAAGACGTCCTCAAAGGCGAAGGCGGCTCCAAGGCGATGGCCGATCAGCCTTTGGGATGGCTGGCCACCACCGTCACTCTGTACGACGAGCTGGAGAAGGATATCCGCCGAGCCTTCACCTCCATTCATCAGGCGGTTGGCAAGGTCCAGATTCGCTTTCCCGATTTGCAGCTACATCAGGACATCGCCAAGTCCGTAGCCGTGTTGCAGATTCTCGGCAACTTGCCGGTGTCGGTGCAAAACGTTGCTAGCCTGATGCACTCATCTGTCTCTGCGCCCTCGCAGCTCGACACAGTGCGCAAAGCTGTAGAAGAAATGTTGGGTGACATGCACGTGCCGCTTGGTGAGAAAGATGGCAGCCTCGTCTTCCTCAGCGAAAAGCTGCGGGACATCGAACAGGAGCGTGGCGCCATTGCGCTGAGGACCGTGGATGTGAAGCGCATCTTCAACGATGCGCTGCGCGAATCCTTCGACCCGCTGCCGCGCGTCAGTCTCCACGGCACGATGGCTGTCACCACTGGATTGAAGATCCAGGCCGGCAGCGCCATCATCAGTCTGGCGGGAGATCAGAGCACCATCCAAACCCTCGTGGAACAGGTATCTGCCAGCGACTACGAGACCGCTAAAAACCGCATGCTAGACGACTCCCGCAGCCGCTCGGGGCGCAACATCATTGGGCTGTTGGCCCGGTCTAACCCCGAGCTCGACGATCTGGCCAACGAAATCTATCGCTGCCAGCGCATCGCCGAATTGCACCGCAATCAGCCGGACCAGGAGGTCAAGGACTACTGCACCGGCCAACTCGATCGGGCCGCCAAGCTTGCGACTCAACTCCAGAGCAAGATCAAGCAAACCCTGCAGGCCGGCTCATTTGTTTTTCGTGGCCAGGCCACGGCGGTATCGGCACTGAATGCCGATCTGCTGGAAGCAGCCAAGAAGTTGCTCTCCGATGTGGCTGACCAGGTGTTCGACCGCTATGTCGAAGCCCCGGTGCGCGCCGGCACCGACACCGCCGAGAAATTCCTGAAAGTCGCTAATCCCGCCGCCATCGGCAGCAGTCTTGACCTACTCGGCTTGGTGCAAATAGTTGCAGGACGCGCCTCATTCAAGACTGATCACAAGGCGATGACCAGCATCCGCGACTACATTGACAAGCGTGGCACAGTCGATGGCAAGCGCCTGCTCGACGATTTCAGTAGCGACCCGTTCGGCTGGTCGCCAGATACGACGCGCTACATCGTGGCCGTCATGCTGATGGCCGGTGAAATCAAGCTCAAAGTCTCAGGGCGAGAAGTCACGGCCGCAGGCCAGCAGGCGATCGATGCTCTGAAGACCAACAACTCCTTCAAGCAGATTGGCGTCACGCTGCGCGACGAGCGCCCCTCCATTGAAACGCTCGGTCGGGCGGCGGAGCGGCTGACTGAACTGGTCGGCGACATGGTCATTCCGCTGGAGCAGGAGATCAGCAAGGTGTCGGCCAAGCACTTCCCGCGCTTCCAGCACGACTACGGTTCCTTGGCCGAGAAGCTCACTGGCCTCGGGCTGGCGGGAAGCGACCGCATCCGCACTTTGAACCAGGACATTGCCGATGTCCTATTTACCGATGCCTCAGACGCCCCTCAGCGTCTGGGGGCCGAAACCTCCGCCATTTACGACAACCTCAAGTGGGCGATTGAGGTCAAACGCGTGCTCGACAACGGGCTCGACGTTACCTTGTGGGATCTTCAAGCCCATCGCCGCGACATCGAGGCTCTGCCCGACACCGGCGTGCCGGGAGAGCTGCGTCGCGAACTTAGCGAAGACCTGGGCACTCTGTTAGAGCGCCTGGGCAAAGAGGACTTCTACAAGCACACCGCGGGCTTCAATTCGCAGCTCACCCGCCTGAAGGGCCGTGTGCGTGATGCGGTCATCACTCTATCTGAGCAGCAAAAACAGCGTTTGAAGGAAGGTGTAGAGGACCTGCAGCGCATCCCTGAGTGGGAAGAACTCACCCAAGAGGAGCGCGGCAACGCCGTGAACCGGCTGGACGGGCTCGCCCTAGCAGCCACGCAGGACCTAGCTGGACTCAAAAAGCTCCTGGCCCGTGACTACGACATCAACAGCACCCTCAAAGAACTCAAACGCTCCATCCAGAGCCAGGGTCAGGAACGCCTGCGCCAGCGTATAGAGGAGGAGCGTGCCAAGACCGGTGAAAAAGGCCCGGCCAAACTCTCCAAGTCGATCTCCGTACCTGTGAAGATGACATCGGCCGCAGACATCGACGCGCTGATCCAGCAGCTCCACGAGATCAAGGCACAGCTCGGCCTCTATGCAGAGATCGAAGTGACGTTCTCCCTGGGCGACGGGGGCGAAAAATAAGCATGGCCTTCGACCAAGCTACAAGAAACCGCTTGCAGCGCTTCGTTAACGACGCGCGCCGCGTGTTGGAAGAGGAGTTCACCCGTCAACTCCAGAACGACTACGGCATGGACCCAAATGCGGGCAGCGTTACGGATCTGGCCAACCTGCGCCATATCAATGATGCCCAGCGCGAATCCGCGCGCATCTTGCGCGACACCCTGGCGCATTACTGTGCTGGTGGCGACATGGATGCCAAGCAGGGGTTGGACCGGATCGTTCGTGAGCAGGCGTTTACGGTGCTCAACCGCTTGGCAGCATTACGCATGGCGGAGGCACGCGGGTTGTTGGTCGAGTCGGTGGGCAATGGTTTCCAGGCCAAAGGCTTTCAACTCTACGCTCGCCTTGCTAGCACAGGATTGGGTGAAACTGGCGATGCCTACCGCACCTATTTGTTCAGTGTGTTCGATGAGCTGAGCCAAGACTTGCCCGGTCTTTTCGACCGCTTCTCACCGCAGGGCCGTTTGTTCCCGCGCGAAGCAGCGCTGCTGCAAGTACTCAATCTTATCAACAATGCCGACATCGCCCCTCTGTGGAGCGAGGATGAAACGATCGGCTGGATCTACCAGTATTTCAACTCCAAAGAAGAGCGCAAGGCGATGCGCGATGCCTCGCAGGCGCCGCGCAACAGCCGCGAACTGGCGGTGCGCAACCAGTTCTTTACGCCGCGCTATGTGGTCGAGCTTCTGGTGGACAACACTCTGGGCCGCCTGTGGTTCAACGCCACCGGTGGGCAAACATCTTTGCATGAGCGGTGCCAATATCTGCTGGTCAAACCCAACGAAGCGCCTCAGGCCACCACCAAGCTGCGCGATCCGCGTACCTTGAAGTTGCTGGACCCGGCCTGTGGCTCCATGCACTTCGGCCTGTACGCATTCGACCTGTTTGCCGAGATTTATCGCGAAGCCTGGGCCTGGGAACAACAACACGGCCTTGGTTCGCTTGATGTGTCGACTCAGCCCAAGGCGGCACTCAAGCCGCTAAGCCAGACCTACGCCGACGATACGGCATTTCTGCGCGATGTGCCGCGCCTGATCATCGAGCACAACATCTATGGTGTCGACATTGATCCGCGCGCCGCGCAGATCGCCTCACTGGCGCTGTGGCTGCGAGCGCAGCGCGCATGGCACGATGCAGGGGTCAAGGCTAAAGATCGCCCACTGATCGGGCATGGACATGTGGTCGCCGCCACTGCGCCGCCGGCTGAGCGCGAATTGCGCCAGCAGTTTGCCGCTAGCCTGGATCAGCGCGATGCCGAGCTGTTCGAGAAGACCCTGCAACTGCTCAAGGGGCTCCCCGAGCTTGGCGTGCTGCTTCAGGTCGAACGGGAGTTGCCACATTTGATTCGCCAGGTTTATGTCGGCAACGGTACCGGCCTGTTTGCGCAGCAGGAGCAAGAAAACTGGCTGCAGGCCGAGGCACGGTTACGCGTGGCGCTCACTGAGTTTGCCCAGGCAGGGCAGTCCACATATCAAGGCCGTTTGTTTGCTCAGGATGCTCTGCAGGGCCTGCGATTGATCGACCTATGTCGCGAGGTGTTCGATGTTGTGGTGATGAACCCGCCTTTTGGTGCTTTGGCCTCAGGCACAAAAGATCAGCTAGCCAAAGCATATCCGCGCAGTAAGAACGATCTACTGGCCATCATGGTGGAGCGTGGGCTGGAATTGCTGCGCAGCGGTGGGCGTATTGGTGCAATAACCTCGCGCACTTGCTTTTTCCTCTCCAGTTTTCAGAAGTGGCGTGAACAAATTGTCTTGGGTATTGCCAAGCCGGAGGTCATGGCTGACCTGGGGCACGGCGTGATGGATGACGCCATGGTGGAAGCCGCCGCCTACGTTCTGGAGAAACAGGCATGAGTCAATTTCTGAGATTGTTGTCGGAAGAAAACAAGGCGGAGGCGCTCGCAACCACTTGCGCCCGCTGGCGCAGTGGTGAAGCTGACACACGACTTTTCGATGTGTCTCCGGAGTCTTTCTATGCGGTGCCAGGAAGTCCTTTTGCATACTGGGTAAGCGAAGCCATCCGGTGCACTTTCAAACGACTGCAGCGCTTTGAAAGCCAGGGTAGGGTTACGCAGCATGGCGCGTCGACTAAGGACGATTTTAGATTCCTGCGGACATGCTGGGAGCACGATGACCCCCATGATCGATGGGTGCCGTTTGCTAAAGGCGGGAAGCGCTCGAGCTTCTATTCCGATATTTATATGGTCGTGCTTTGGGAACACGACGCGAAAGAGCTTGAGGCCGCTCTATTGAAAAAGTATCCATATCTCGGGGAGAGCGCGAACTGGATACTTCATCGTGAATGCAACTACCTAAAGCCTGGTCTGACTTGGCCACTTCGAGGCATACGCTTTTCATCGCAGCTTGTGCCAGCGGGCTGCATTTTTAGTGTCGCTGGGAAGATGGCCTTCGTTCCAGGCGCTGACCTGATGAGTTGGCTTGCTCTATTCAATAGCAGCGCCTTCGACTACCTAATTCGTATTTTTGCCGGCAAGGTTGGTGGTGTTCAGTATGAAATCGGGCTGATCGGAGGTATCCCTGTTCCTGAGTTAGATGAGTTGTCGCGAATGAGATTGGCTGAACTGGGCTACCTAGGGTGGTTCTGTAGGCGACGCCTGGCGTCCGTTGATGAGCGATCCCAAGCATTCCTGCTCCCTAGTGCCTTACGGGCGCATATCGGGGACTACGACGCGCCATCGCTAGAAGTTGAATTGACGAGCATCCAGGCCCAGATCGACGCCATCGCCTTCGACCTTTACGGACTTGCCGAGTCGGATCGTCAGGCCATCGTGGGTGGTGGTGGTGGTGGTGGTGGTGGTGGTGGTGGTGGTGGTGCGGTGGAGAATGGGGCAGGCGCTGACACGGATGACGATGAGGATGAAGACAGCGAGGCAGAAACCCCTGCGTCGGATGCGCTGCTGTCCTGGGCCGTTGGGGTGGCCTTTGGTCGGTTCGACTGGCGCCTAGCCACCGGCGAGCGCCAAGCCCCGCCCGAGCCTGATCCGTTCGAACCGCTGCCCGCTAAGAGCCCCGGCATGTTGCCGGACGGTGCCACGCCGTTCCATGCCTACGTGGGCATCCTGGTGGACGACCAAGGGCATCCGCACGACCTTGCGCGCCTGGTCGAGGCGGTGCTCGCTCGCGTTGAAGTGACGGTACCAGATGACGCCCGCCGCTGGCTGCAGCGTGATTTCTTCGCCTTTCATCTGCAGCGCTACTCCAAGAGCCGCCGCAAAGCGCCCATTTACTGGCCGCTGACCACGACTTCTTGCAGCTACACGCTGTGGGTCTATTACCCCAGCCTCACCAGCCAAACGCTTTATACCGCCATCAACGACTTCGTCGAGCCGAAGCTGAAACAAGTCGGCGCTGACGTGACCGCGCTGCGCAACAAGGGTTCTGCCCGCACACGTGACAACGAAAAGCAGTTCGAGGCCCTGCAAGCTTTCGAGCTGGAGCTGATCGAGCTGCGCGACACCCTGCTCAAGCTCGCACCCACCTACCAGCCCAATCACGACGACGGGGTGCAGATCAGCGCCACACCGCTGTGGCCGCTATTCCGCCACAAGCCTTGGCAGAAAGTGCTCAAGGACACCTGGGCCAAGCTGAAAGAAGGCGACTACGACTGGGCGCACCTGGCCATGAACTACCGGCCTGAGCAGGTGCGTGAGAAGTGCAAGACCGACAAGTCCCTGGCCATCGCGCACGGCTTGGAGGATCTGTACGTCGAGCCCGAGGCCAAACCGAGAAAGGCGCGCGGCAAAAAGAAGGGCGGGGGTGATGAATGAGTATTGCAGAATTTATCCGCGAGAGCGTGCTGCGTCCGCGCTTAAAACAAGCCGGTGCCCTGGTGGTGTATGACGTTGATAAGCGCTACCGCGAGCAGTGTTTCGACCTGGCAGCTGACAAGGTGCGGGTGGTGGATACCTCAGACAGCAGCATTGAAAGCCGCGAGGCGGCAATGCTGGCGCTGCGTGATGTGGGGCAACCCAAGGCGCCATTGGAAGGGGTGTTGATCTATGTGCCTTTCCGGCGGCCAGAGACTGATGAGCAAAAGCAGGCAGACCCCTTCGCGCTGTACGTCGAATGTGGCGCAGTGTTTCCGCAGGATGATGGTGACGAGTACCTGAGCCTGTGCTTGCGTGCCCGGCCCGACCATGCCACCGAGATCCGCCAGGTGTTTGCCGGGTCACCTGCGGAGCCGAGCTTTGCGGTTATCGATGCCATCGGGGGCGGCGTGAGCTGGCCCCAGTTGCGAGCAACCTTGCGGGTGGAATCTGGCAGGGAGATTCTGGCGGCTCTACTGGCGCCGAGTGTTTCCCAAATAGAAGCGCTGAAGATCCAGGAAGGCTGGGTGCAAGAGGCGCGCGACTTCCTCCGCGCTACCTTGGGGATGAGCATTAAGACGCGCAGCAAGACCTGGGCCGCCCTGGCGGATGAGCTGTGGCGCTATGTGCTGTTCAGTGAGTTCGTTTTTGATTTGCCGGTGGCGCTGCCAGAAACCCTGAAGGGGGTACCACATGCGCCTATTGAGGCCAGGCCTATCGTGGAGGATGTGTGCGATCGGCTGCGCAGCGACCCGAGGTCGCGCGCGATTTATATCGAGCGTGCGGAGGCCATCGAAGCAGAACTCAATCTGGTAGAACTGTGTGGGGCGATTGAAAACCTCGGTGAGCGTGACACCTTCCCCTTCGAGGAGCGGACCTTTCTGCGCACGGCGATCAAGGGCATTGTGACGGGTGATACAGATGCCACACGTTGTGTGCTGACCCGCTACAAGAGTTCAGTTTGGCTCGGCAAGGGTGAGAGCCAGGCGCAGTGGGAGTTGGTGCGTTCTGGCCTTAGTTTGGTCGAGGCCTGCGAAGACCTTGAGCGTCAGTTGCCAGACCATGCCCGCTCTCAGGCGGAGCTGATCGATTTCTACCTGGGCAGCCTGCGCGAAGCAGATCGCCTGCAGCGCGAGTTTGAGCAAGCTGCTGGCGACTTCCTCGACCAACACGGTTTGATGCACGAAGTGATTAATCAAGCGCGGGCCCGCTATCGGCGCCTGGCCGAAAAGGTCCAGGGCGTATTTGTTAAGCATGTCGAGACCGCTGGTTGGCCGCCTACCGGGCGCCTGGCCAATGCCGATGCCTTTGATCGTCTGGTGGCGGATCGCCTCAAGGAAAGCGGACGCAAGGTGGCCTACTTGATGGTAGACGCCCTGCGGTACGAGTTGGGCGTAGCGCTTGAAAAAATGCTGGCAGAAGACGGCCCGGTCGAACTGCAGGCGGCCTACGCGCAGCTGCCGACAATCACCCTAGTGGGCATGGCGAGCTTGTTGCCTGGCGCACGCACGGGATTGAGCTTGTCGCTGGAAAACGAATCACTCCTGCCCAAGCTGGCGGGCGCACCGGTGGGCAACGTCCCGCAGCGCATGAACGTGCTGGCCAAGCGTTACGGAGATCGCTTCTCTGAAATGTTGCTCAACGATTTCGTGCGTGGCAAACCGAATATTGCGGAGACCGTCGATCTGCTGGTGCTGCGTTCCACGGAGATCGACAGTCAGCTGGAAAGCAACCCCGAGACGACGCTGGGTCTGATCCCCGGTACGCTCAAGCTGATCCGCGTCGCGCTGCACAAGCTTCGTGGCATGGGATTCAAAGAAGCGGTCATCGTGACCGACCACGGTTTCTTCCTCAATGCGCAAGCGGAGGCTGGGGATGTCTGCGTCAAACCCCAGGGCAAGTGGCCGGTGAATGCGCATGACCGCATGATGCTGGGTGACGGATCCACCGATAGTCACAGCCTGGTCGTCAGCTCGGAGCGGGTCGGCATTCGTGGTGATTTCTCCCAAGTAGCCTTGCCTCGCAGCATGGCGCCCTATCGCTCAGGGCATCTGTATTTTCACGGCGGGGCATCCCTCGCCGAGGCCGTTGTGCCGGTGCTAGTTGCGCGTCTGGATACCGCAGGCCATACGGAGCTTCGCAAAGTGGTGGTGGAACTGACCTACAAGAACGGCGCAAAGCGAATTACTACAAGGCTGCCGGTCATCGAGGTCATATTGGTCGCCGACGATATGTTTTTGCAATATATGAGCGTCGAGATCCTGCTGGAAGCGCAGGACAGCAAGGGCAACGTTGTCGGTGAACCACGCCCGGGCGGCGATGTGAATCCTGCCACCCGAACCGTGACTTTGATGCCAGGCCAGCGCAAGCAAATTGCATTGCGCATGGATGACGAGTTCAGGGGCAAGTTCTCTGTCAAGGCGCTGAATCCGACTACGCTTGCGGCATACAACGCTCTTGCGATTGAAACCGACTATACGGAATGAGCCCTATGGACGAACTCGACCAAAAGCTAAACGCGACTTTCGACGGGAAAGTGCTGCGCAAGGACTTGCTGCATCGGATCAAGAAAGGCACCAACGTACCTACGTTCGTCTTGGAGTTTCTGCTCGCTAAGTATTGCGCCAGTAATGATCAGGCGGAGATGGATGCCGGTATGGAGGCAGTGCTGTCGTCCTTGCAGGAGAACTACGTTCGCCCCGATGAAGCCAACGCCGCTCAGTCCAAGGTTGCCACTCAGGGCAAACACCGGTTCATCGACAAGGTTCACGTGCGCTATGTCGAGAAAGAGAAGCGTCACTGGGCATCGCTGGAAAACTTCAACTCGCAGCGGATTGCGATCGGCGAGAAGTTCTACCGCGACAACGATCGATTGCTTGAAGGTGGCATTTGGGCCGAGGTGACCCTGGCTCACAACGACATTGAGGAAGACGACTACGCGTTTTCTATCGAAAATTTGCGGCCGATCCAACTCTCGCGCTTCGACTTCGAACGCTACACCGAAGGCCGCGCGGCTTTCACGCGGGACGAGTGGATTGCGGCTGTTCTGCGGTCGGTCGGGTTGGAGCCAAGCAAGCTGTCGAAGCGGGTGCAGATGCATTTCATTGCCCGGCTGGCAGTCTTGGTGGAGCCGAATTACAACTACATCGAATTGGGTCCGCGTGGTACTGGTAAGTCTTACTTTTTTAGTGAATTTTCGCCTTACGCCACGTTGATCTCTGGCGGCCAGGCGACCAAGTCTACGCTTTTCTACAACAACGCACGCCGCAAGGTGGGCCTAGTTGGGTATTGGGACACCGTTGCATTCGACGAAGTGGGTGGGATCAAAGTGCGTGATCCGGACACGATCCAGATCATGAAGGACTTCATGGCCAACGGCCGCTTTTCGCGAGGTGCCGAGATCATTGCCGATGCCAGTTTGAGCTTCGTTGGCAACATCGATGTCTCGGTGCAGCAAGTGGTTAACTCCGACAAACACGATTTGTTCCAGCCACTTCCGCCCGAGTTTGACCTCGCTGTGATGGATCGTTTTGCTGCCTATATTCCAGGTTGGGAGATGCCAAAAAATAGCAGCGAGTTCCTGACCAGCCGCTACGGATTCATCACCGACTACTTAGCTGAGGCCTTCCATTACCAGTTCAAGCACACGAACCGGTATGAGGAGGTCGGCAAGCGTATTCGTCTTGGCAAGTCGATTGAGGGACGCGACGAAAAAGGCATCAAGAAAACCGTCTGTGCCTTCTTAAAGATTCTCCATCCGAATGGGCCTCCGACCGACGACGAATTCGAAGAGTACGTGGCCTATGCGACCGAGTGCCGCCGCCGCGTCAAGGAGCAGATGAACAAGCGTAAACCGGATGACGAGTTTGCACGCATTAACCTGTCCTACTTCAAATCGAGCGGCGAGGAAATCGTCGTCTTCTGCCCGGAGTCTAAGGATGCATTGGCGACGCAACAGCCGGCTCGTCGTAGGCTGAGTAAAACCAACGAGCAGCATGGTGCGGTTGTCGAAGTACAGTCCGTAGCGCAACCTGCACAGACCGTCGAAGTGGCGCGTTCATCGGCGCCGCAATCGATTACTCCGACTCATGCGGTGTTCGAATCTGTCACCTTGGAGGAACTCAAGGAGCAGCACTTTACAATCCTGTACGGGGACACCGGCTACAGCTATGAGTCGATCATAGGGCCGTATCTCCGAGGTGCGAAAACGGTTGTCATTGAGGACCCATACATTCGGCTGCACCACCAGATTCAGAACTTCGTTCGCTTTTGTGAGACGGTGCTAAAGGCCGGCACTGTGAAGAAGATCAGTCTGATCACGGGCTATGACGACAAGACGCAGTTGGCCGAGATCGCCGAAAAGCTCGAAGAACTCAAGCAGAGTCTGTTGGAGTTGGATGCCGAGCTGGAGGTGAAACTCAACCCTAACATCCATGACCGTGAGATCCGTCTCGACAACGGCTGGGTCATCAAGATCGGTCGTGGGCTCGATTTTTACCAAAAGCCTGGGGGGTGGTTCGAGATTGGAGCGAACGATCTGAGCCTTCGTAAGTGTCTGGAGACGAAGGTAGATATTTTCCGAGCTTGAGGTTACGGCTCATGACCGGGTGAGGTATGCGGCGACTCAGCTTGCGCTACAGCTTAGTTTCTATAGCCAGTGTCGAGGTATCTCTATTCCGTAGTTCTTCACCACGGTCTGTAGTGTGCCGATGATCTCAGCGTACCGTGTCTGATCTGCAGTGTGCCAGCTGGCGCGACGATCTAGAAGTGTTTTCAGCTCGCCCAGGTTGTACATGCCCAGTCGATGGAAATGCCCCAGCTGGGGATCACCGAACAGGTTGTAAATGACCACGGTGGCATCACGCTCACTGGCAAGGCGCTTATCGCCGATCAGCTTTTCGCATGTCCTCACAACGGTCTTGCATCGCTTTTTGTGCTGTGGTCTCGAGCTACGCCGGCTGCTGGGACCTGCTGTTGCACGATCTACAAGCGTTTACCAATTGAGAGTGCCTAAAAGTGTCAGCTCCTACCGAGAACACTGCCGAAATATGAGAATAAATATCGCTAAAACCTTGATAAAAATGGTTTTTCATTGGATAGGCCATCTTTTCTGAGTTCATAGTCCCTTGGGCGTACCTACTAGGAAAACAAACACTTAGGTCAACCTGTAATGGCCAGGGTGGTCCTTTGCATTCTATGGAATCTTGCACTACTCTCTACCGAGAAAGTAATGATGAGGTTATCTATGCTTTAAGTTGTATTTAATTGTTTTTATTGGTTTTTATTTCTGTGAATATTGGTTTGGGTAGGGGGTGTAAAACTGGCATAAAGTATCACTTGCTGTTGTTGCATAATATTCTTTAGTCAGGGAGGCTGAAATAGAAGGCAAAAGCCAAAGGCGGGGTGGATTGTAATACTTGTCACTCGGTGATGGCATTGCTGTGATCTTGGCCTTATCAAAGACTACCACTCTTGTAGTGGCAGTGTAACTGCCTGGGTCAATGGTAAATCACACTTGCTGATTGTCTTTATGTAAGTGCATAACAAGAGTGATGCACCGATTGGCCTGATTGGTAAGTTTAGATGCGCCCTAGTAAGGTGTACCGAGTCAGGGTACGGCTTAAATATCTCCAACCGGGCTTTGACCATCAGATGGAATTGGTCAAGTGAGGCTACGTGGTCGTAAAAGTAAAACAGATAGATATCGCTGGCCGTACGTTAATAGTTAATGCATGTCGTCAACTTTTGACGTAGCAGAACCCACAAAGCCCGCAAGTGAAAGGCCATCCATACAGAGAGGCGTAATAGTGGAGGTTGCATGAGCTTTGAAGCTGGCATTGCTGTGAGTAGCATCGATAATCCCGGTCGGCAGGGTGTGGTGACGAACACCCCGCCTCGTAAGAAGCCTTCAGGGCTTTACGTTCAGGTCCGGTGGTCCGATGGCGGTGTTGACTTCGTGCATGAGGAAGAGATCGAGCCTCTTGATAATCTCGACTCGCAGGACCCATTCTCGCTGGTGGACAAGGGGCGGTATGGACGTGCGGCGGATCTACGCTGCAACCTGACCTACGTGCACCTTTCTGGACGGCTGGCAAATCTGGTTTATGCCATGGGTATCACCAATACAGAATTCTACCCCCACCAGTATCGGCCGTTACTCACACTACTCGAATCTCCTATCAACGGTTTGCTCATTGCCGACGAAGTAGGCCTGGGTAAGACCATAGAAGCTGGTCTGATTTGGACGGAGCTTAGAGCCCGTTTTGACATGCGCCGATTGCTGGTGGTCTGCCCCGCAATGTTGCGGGAAAAATGGCGAGATGAGCTGCGCAATCGATTCGGCGTGGATGCCCAGATCGTGAAAGCAGAGGACCTGCTTGATGCTATGAGGCAGCCCCGCCATCAAATTGGTGAAGGCAAAGCCTGGATCATCAGCTACCAAGCTGCGCGTGCATCGCGTGCATGGAGGCCAGATGGAAAAACCAAACCGAAAAACCCCAGCGCGCGCTGGCAGTTGGCAGATTTTTTGTATGAGAACGCAGAAGAGGAGCCGCTTATTGACATGGTGGTCTTCGACGAAGCGCATTACATGCGCAATAGTGAAAGCGCCACGTGGAACTTGGGTGAATTGCTTCGCGGGGTGTCTGACTACCAAGCGATGCTCTCAGCCACACCGATCAGCCTCCAGAATCAAGATTTATTCAACCTATTGCGACTACTTGATCCTGACCATTTCAGTTCGGAGCAGGACTTCACTCGGCTAATTGAATCAAACAAGCCGCTGGTTGCGGCACGGGATGCGGTGCTCAACTATCAATCGAACAGCAAGCAGATAATGTCCCATTTGCAGGCCGCTGCCACCGAACAACTTCTGATGAACTCATTACAACTTGCGGCAGTACTTCGTGACCCGCCCACGGACGAACGGCTGGCAACAAAAGGTTATAGGGCTGAGCTAGCGGATACGCTTGAGCGCATGAATCTGCTCTCACATGTGATTGTAAGGACACGCAAGCGCGACGTGCAGGAGCGCCGCGTAACCCGCGATGTACGCAGAGAGGAGGTGGAAATGAGCCCGGTGGAGCGCGAGCTCTATTTAGCTGTTACCGAGACAACACGAGAGTTCGCCTGGAGACGGGGTATCAGCGACGGTTTCCTCCTAGCCAGTCCCCAGAGACAGGTGACTTCCTGTCCTGCTGCTGTCGCCGAGGCCTGGCTTATGGGAGGGAATAGTGCTGAGGAGTTAATAGAGGATCTGGAGGATGAGTACGAGGACGAACTTGAACTTGAAGAAGTGGACCAGTCACCGCTCCCCTTACGTGAGTTGCTGCGTGCAACCATACCTAGATCGGTGGATCTGGCGGCTCTTCGGCGTGAAGACACCAAGTTCGCCCGCCTTCTAAAAGTAGCAGGCGACTTCCTGAGGAACCACCCACAGGAAAAGATTGTGCTCTTCACCACTTTCCGCGCCACAGCCCGATATCTAGTTGAGCGTCTGCTCCACGAGGGATTCTCGTCCAGGTTACTCTGGGGTAATCAAGCCCAAAATAAGCAGGAAGTAATCGACGAGTTCCGACGGAGCAAGACTCTTCGAATCCTTGTTTCGACCGAGGTAGCCGCTGAAGGTGTGGACCTCCAATTTTGCAGGGTTTTAGTGAATTATGACCTGCCTTGGAACCCTGCCCGCATCGAGCAGCGTATCGGTCGCATCGATCGGCTTGGGCAGCAGGCAGATATAGTCCACATCTGGAACCTCTACTTCAAGGACACGATCGATCAGAGAATAGTTTCCAGGCTTCTAGACCGTTTGCGCATCTTCGAGGAAGCCTTGGGGGAGGCCGAGGCAGTGGTGGGTGATCAGATTCGCAAGCTGGAATCTTCGCTATTGAGCCGCCAGCTGACTCAAGTGGAAGAAGACGCGGAAATCGAGCGAGCAGCACAGGCGCTCGAAAATCTGCGTCTGCGTCGCGAGGAACTGGAGAGTAACGCCGCACACATGATGGCCCACGGTCAGCGGGTTATGGAACGAATCGAGGCTGCTCACGAACTTGCGCGTCGAGTCACGGAAACTGATCTCTACATTTATATTAAAGACTATCTCAACAAATACTGGCCTGGACATCGCTTTGCCCAAGAAACTGATGATAGCCGTCTAATCAGCATCCAACTTCCAGGAGAGCTGGCAGCAAGGCTGGATGATTTCCTCAGAGCGGAAGGATTGATAGGTAAGACACTGCTGGGTGCGGGCGGAGTGAGAATCTGCCGCTTTCTCAACAGGGTAAGCGAAATATCGCGCAGGGGTGAGGAGATAATTCATCAATTTCACCCTCTGATTCGTTTTATAAGTCGAGACCTTAAGGCGCGCAACGAACACTTTTACCCTTTGATTGCACTGCGTCTTGGTGGTAGCGAACAACAGAGCTATTTGCCGAACGGCACCTATGTCTTCTACGTACGCTCTTGGGCATTCTCCGGTGTACGGGAAGAGGAAGTTCTGGCCGTCGCCGCTTTGCGGCTACAAGACGGGGATGTGCTTGATGAAGACGCTGCCGATCAGCTAGTACAGCTCGCTCGCGTGAATGGCTGCGACTGGCTAGGTGCAGACCAGGCAGTAGCCCCCTGTCTTGTTCGAACCCGCCTCGAGGAGGCGGAGACCTTGCTCGATGGACGCTATCGCATAGCCTTGGAGCGGAAGAGGAATGAGAATTCAGACCGTGCGCACTTTCAACTCGACTCGATAGACCGCTACCTCGATCGCCGCCTACCCAAATTACACAACACGCTGCAAACACATATCGACGCGGGCCGGCCTTCCCTCGCCAATATGACGCAAGGGAAGATTGACAAACTCTTGGCCCGTATAAACACACGCCGGGAGCGTATCCGCGAAAAAGAAAAGGTACTCGCCGACCGGTACTTCGTTTGCGCAGGGATCTTGCAGGTCGATGGCTGACTTGAGGGAGGAGAGATGGGAAGCCTACAAGAAGAGCTCGCCAAGGTGTTTCCAGAGTTAGGCAGTCGACTCGTAAAGGAGAAGTCCGTAACAAAGACGGGCGATCAGCCAGTACCCCCATCACAGATCAAGTACTCATCCGAGCAAGATTGGAAAGATGACGCCCGGCCTCTCAAGCATTCCAAGGACTCAAGAACCCCAGAAATCGGCTCGGAGGTAACACATAAAAAAAGCCCACGGCCCGCTGCGAAGCCACCATCGAGTCAAAAACGAAACAAGCAACGAGCCCCCGATACACAAGCCTCGAAAATTGACAGCGGGGATATGAAATTTGTGCACGAGGTATATCACCCTGCATCGAAGACGTCCCCGCGTCCCCCTGCCAAAGTCGATACGATTACGATTGCCGAACTAGGCTTTGACGCCGTCAGCCAGGCAGTACTGACGCGGGTGTCCGAGTTCAAGATGCCTGAGGACTGGGTAAAGGAAGGATCCGCCTTGCAAGCAAATGGTGGTGGGACCTCACGTGCCTTATCCGTCAGAGTGGGCATCGATTTCGGAACAGCCTATACGAAACTCGCCATCAGAGCCGCTGACAAGGTGTTTTTTGTCGACTGGGATGGAGTTCGCAGCAGCCCCCATCGATATTTTCTGCCTGGCGAATTATCGTGCTGCACTGATGGGGGTGTTTGGCTGGGAAGAACGCCTGAGAAGTCCGAGGTGCTCAGTAATCTCAAACTGCCCTTTATCTCCAGCCACCCAGTACAGTCTCGGCAACTGGCGGCTGCAGTAGTTTTCCTTGCATGGGTGATGCGCTATGCGCGTGCTTGGCTATATCGACATCAGGCGCCGCTTGTTGGAAACAGGCGTTTAGTATGGGAGGTCAACCTTGGTATTCCAACGAATTCCTGGTTGTCACCATTAAAAGATGACTACAACCGTATCGGGTGTTGGGGGTGGCAACTTAGCCAAACTCACGACAAGCTGACCTTGGAAGCCGCCGACGCATTGATGCAAGCCACTCCTGTAGGTTTGGCCGACATAGGACTGGATGGTCTCTACCCTATGCCAGAGTTTGTTGCGCAGATTGCCGGCTACGTCAAATCTCCACAGCGTCGGAATGGCCTGCATCTATTGCTGGATGTTGGCGCCGGCACGATGGATGTCGCGGTTTTTAACGTTTATCGAGAATCACAAGAAAGCGAGGATCGATTTCCAATCTTTGCTAGCACCGTCAAACCATTGGGAACGCATTTCTTGATGGCTAGGCGATCTGATGAATTAGGCTTAAGCAGCCATCACTGGGATGATATTGAGGGAACCCCAACGACGGATAAACTCGCCGAACGCCTAGCAATAGATCGTGCTCTGCTTCTAAGCATCGATAAGTATTTCGCTTTACGTGTGAGCGATGTAATAGGTGAGATTCTTCACTATACCAAGGCACACCGCTATCCGAATGCCCCAGAGTGGACTGCGGGGATACCGGTTTTTCTCGCCGGCGGCGGCTCCACCTGCGATGTTTACCTACGCGCCTTAAAGCAAGCTTTCGAGAAGATCAAGGCGCAACCTCTGCGCACTCAGTTCCCAATGCTTGAGACTACGGCGGTCAGCAGCATAGGCCCCGATGATTTTCACCGGTTATCAGTAGCTCACGGGTTGACCTACGACGCAGTAAGCATAGGCAATATCATGCGCCTCATGAGATAGAAGACATTGAACGCCACGCAACGGTGCGAGAAAGACCGGATCGTGACGAACTTTATCCGAAATGACGTTTTCCGGCGGCCGCTTGCTGGAAGTGCCTGTGCTGGTCGAGGTATTGGGCCATGAAGGCTGACGAGATCTGTGCCTAGGAGCTCCGCCTCGTAGCGCTGACCATTGAGCAATTGCCGTTCCGGGTCTGGATATGTCCACTTTGCGTCGAAAGCCTCCGAACTATGAAGGGGAGGAGGTTGTATCGAATCTCACATTTACTGCGAGCATTGGAGCGGTTCAGCATTGAGGCGCTTTTTGACATTTAACGTAAATCACTTGTTCGTAAGCGTCCGGCGAACACATCCCCCTGAAGCTGATATGGAGCCATCGCCTCCATTGAACCGAGGCAGTAGTGGTTATGCGGATTCTGTTCTCTATAATGACTGACCGGCCATGTTTAGGGTGCTTGTTATGCCAGCCTCCGCTGATCAAAACTCCGCTGTCGTTTTATGCGCAGCTTCCAATAACGACCTGGAAGATCTGGTAGCCATCAGGATTGAGGCCATGCGCGAGAGCCTTGAACGGCTTGGACGATTTAACCCAGATCGTGCGCGCGAACGATTTCTTGGTGGGTTCGACGCTAACAGCACACGCCGCATAGAAGTATCAGGTGATCTGGTCGGTTTTGTCGTTATCAAAGACCATCAGAGCGAGCTTCTGCTTGACCACTTGTATGTGATACCCAGTGCTCAAGGAGCAGGAATCGGCTCTGAAGTTCTTACTCAGATTTTCAGAGAGGCTGATGAGATCGGGCGTCCCATCAAGGTTGGTGCTCTCAAGGAAAGCGCTTCAAATCGTTTTTACACTCGCCATGGCTTCGTGTTCGTCGAAAGCGGTGAATTCGATAATTATTATGTCCGGATTAACGGTAATGCCGTTAATTTGGGCGACTAGGCAGATCTTGATACGGTGCCCCGTCAGAGGTTGCACCGTTAGATGGGCATCCACCTGTGCGGCAGTAGGTCGGTAATCTCATTCGCCCGCTGCGTCGGCAGGCGCGTGAGAACATCCTTCAGATACGCGTACGGATCATGACCATTCAGCCGCGCAGACTGGATCAAGCTCATGATCGCCGCCGCTCGTTTGCCAAGTCCTCCTGGCCAAGCAGATCCTTGGCGCGGTCACGCTGCAATCGCTGAACTCGGAGCGCATCTACCTGTATGGCGCTGATGAGCAGCAACACGCTGCCTGGCCCGTGTACAGTTGCCTTGAGGCGGAGATCGAGTTCGAAGAAAAAATCTACCTGCTCAGCGAGGGGGATTGGTACCAGATTGATCGAGACTACACTGATCAGGTCAACCAATACTTCGAAGCGGCTACCCGATCCATCCTGCAGTTCCCTCGGTACGATACCGACCAGGAAGGCCCGTACTTAAGACGGGTCGTCGACAACGTAAATTTCTTTCTGCTTGATCAGAAGCTGATTCGTTTGAGCGGCGCTGCGGGCCCATTCGAGTTCTGTGACCTTCTGACGCTGGAATACCACATCATCCACGTAAAAAAGTACTCATCGTCCAGCGTCTTGAGCCATCTGTTCTCCCAGGCGTACGTGTCCGCAGAGGCGCTCATCAATGACCCCGACGTAACGGCTCAGGTCAATAGATATCTCGCTCAGGAGGGGGAGTTTCAGTTCGTATTCGACTCGGCCACGCAGCCTAGAAACAAGATAGTGTTCGCCATCATGCAAACCAACGAAGTCCTGCATATGCCCTTCTTCTCAAAGGTCAACTTCAGGCAGTTTTCTCAGCGATTGATCGCTATGGGGTATCAGGTTGAGGTGTGTAGGATCGCTAACTGAAAAACAATGGTGAATCGAGAAGATAGCTTTGACTGTAAGGTTGATTTGCATGACTTCCCCGCAATCGTAGAGGCCATGTCTCTTTGTGGGGTATAGCCCTCTTGAGGTTGGAAATTAGTGCAGATGAGCATCGGCTGGTACTTCACGCCAAGTCATCCAAGGATGAAAGACTTTTGACAACACCAAATTGCAGCAACCTCATCGCCCATCTGCGTTTGTCAACCTGCACCAATGGTCCCGCCTTAGACCCGGATGTTTCAATGGAAAGCATGGCCACCGAAGCGCCGAGCCTGTGTGCAACTGACGTCAGGAAAACTCGCCCGAGTGTACCGCAGCCAGCTGGTGTTGAGGCGACATCAGCGTTTTCCTCGCGATTGTTAACGACGCCAGGTATCTTCAATCTCGCCAATCTAAGTCCGACAGGGTGCGTATTTTTCAGATACTTGCAGGTGCAATAATACTGAAATGAAATAATTTTTATTGCAATTATGTATAGAGTGCGAAATTGGCTCTGACATACTCTGACGAATGGAAGTGAGCACTGGTATGGATAATTCTGGCACAGGTTAAAGTAATCGGTTTTTTATATGACAGCGGTTGCGGCTCTTGCGTCGAGCAGGAAATCTTCAGAGCGCATATTTGGCTACGATGTATTTATTTCTTTTGCATTGGGTGAACCGCCACGCGGTAATTTTCTCTACGCTTCCGACTTGACTCGGCGGTTACAAGATGCTGGGCTGGTTGTATTTTTTTGCGAGGAGGAGCTGGGCTATGAAGATACTTTGACCGCCTCAATACTCAAGGCGCTGGCCAATACAAAAGTGCTTATTGTAATTACCAATGCTGAAGTTCTTAAATATCCACGGTGGATCCAAACCGAGGTAGAGCAGTTCAGAAAATGTCACCCCCAAAGACCCATTATTCCTATCTCTCTCGATGGCTGTCTCCAAGCAATAGCAGCTGAAAAGACGGTAGTCGACAACTGGCATGGCTTCGAGAAACGAAAGTTTATTGTTGAGACTTTCGATGGTGGGGCTTCAAATACTGCTTCCTTGCAGACCTTCAACAGTATTGTTGCCAGCGTCGGACGTCTTCGTGCGAATACAAAATGGCGAGTGCTGGTAGTGTCCATTGTATTGTTGTTACTTGTGCTTACCGTAATTTCTTGGCGTATGAAATTTGCAGCCGATAATGCTCGTGACGAAGCCCTACACAAGCAGCATGCAGCGAATATGTTGGTAGTCGCTGCTGAGCAAACAAACGGTGAATTCCTCAAGGCCGCAGACAGGGCATCAGAAAGCAATGTCTTCCCGAAATCATTTCAGGAAAATATACAGCAGGCTTTATTTCAAAAAGCCGTGGTAGCCGATATCCAGGGTGTAAGTAGTATAAAATTAATTAAGGGCGGGTCGTCCAGTAACTTTGTCCTTGGCAGTCGTTATCAAAGTGTTCGTATATTGCCTGTGAGCGGCAAACAGGACGCTTATGATTGTGAGAATTTTGCACGCGATTTTTCTAACGTGGCAGTTTCAGCTGATCATTTTTTTTGGGTAGGATATGATGTTGGGACTTCGGATGAAGGATCAGCGATAGTACGACGTTGGCCTGATTGTGAGGCATTGGGGTCAGAACTCTCCCGTTGGGAAGACATGTTGTCGCAAACCCGCTCTAATATGCCCCTGCAATCGTTAGTGCCTCTGCCGAAGCAGCGTTTGCTGGTGGGATGGTTAAATGGCCGGTTAGAAATTTACAATGCTAATGCTCAAAGCATATCTCTCCCTATTAAACCGCTCCCTTTAGCGGCGGTGTGGGCAGATAGCGAAGGAAATCGACTTGCAGTGCTTGATCAAGGAGATCAATTGCGGCTCTTCGATCTGGAAGGTAAAACAATTGGCTCGCCAATGAAACTGACCATAGGAAAACCAGAGCGCACTACCTCAAGAGCTTGGATGAGCTTTTTCGGGAACTTGGCAGATGGGAAGCCCCAGGTGTTGAAGGCTAAAATACACAACAAAGTAGTTCGTAAAGATTTGGTGTTGATAGTCGTACCTGAAGAAACCGGGGCGATTCTGTTGCTTCAGTATTTTGAAGGTGAGAGTGACCCGCTTTTGGATGCGGCTGCGGTGAAAGATGAAGTGAGTGGCTGTAGCTATTCTTATTATTTAACATCGAAGAGGATTGGGAGAGTTTTGCTGCATGATCGGTGTTTAGGTGACGATGAAGAGCGGAAAGTTGAAGTTGATTACCCTCGTTCAAGTTTAGGTTATACGGCCGGGGGTTTTTGTCAGAATGGCGGATTTGTTGTAGGAGATTGGGAGGGAAATGTTTATTGGATGCGCTATGCTCACTCGCTTTTCGAAGATTTGAAAGTTGAAACTGAGCATGTTGAGCACTCATGGCCTGATGCAGTATCTGGTGTTGCGTGCGCTGTCGATGATTCAGCTTATGTGTCATTCAGAGATCACGGCGTGAAACTGTTTACACCGTCATGGCGATTGCATGAGCGTGAACTAGACAGAAAGATAATCATTCCCGCTTCAGATGACTCCTCTTCAAGTGATTTACCGGAGAAAGACGTCGTGTGGGAGGTGAATACGTTCCATGGGCCTGCAACTCTGTACTTGCACCCCGGCCAGGGGGATATTGAATTGGTTTCCCAAGAGCAACTGGTCTGGAGAAAAAATTTCGCTCGACCAAGAGCCTATGAAACAGGAGACTTTACCGATGCGATTCAATCCGTCGTTATGGATTTCGCTCGCAATCGATTTTGGGTTTTGACTTCTTTCGGTCGTCTTTCTCTTGTTGAATTGAATACCGGCAGTATTTTAGCTCGCTTTGCTACTAATTTTTTCTCAGCAGCTCAAGCAATTCCTTCAGGGTTCGATAAACTAGTTGTGTCTAATCAAGGCGGTGTTTCTTTCAGTTATGAGCTGAATGGAAAAATTATTGAGGTGGCTGTAACGCCAAAAGTCGAATAGCGCCAACCAAGATGGTTGCTTCTTGGTTTAAAGAGATACTCAGTAATAGCCTGCTCCCCATTCTTGGCAAATTGAGTACCTCTAACCAGCTACCTTGTTGGCGCTGGTGCGATTTTGACCCCGACTGCTGATTTTGACTGACCCACATGCTGCATCCGAAATCGCCCGCAAGGTCTTCATTTTTGAGTACTCGGGTGGTTCAATGAATTCCGGCAGCCTAGGTCAAATCAGCGCCAAGACATCGGAGCCTGCGGCGTCGACGATCCGAACCAGACCTTTGCCTTCGAGTTGAAACCGACGACGCTCAATGCCGACCCGAAGGCGTTGGAAGTAACAGGGCTTTCGCTTGAGCGCCTCGCGAAGGTGGGGGGCTTGAACCTAGCAGGGTATGCGAGCTTTCAAGGCGTGGGCGGTGCAGATGACAGGAGATGACTCAATAGCGGTTTTTGTGGGGTTCACGCACTGTTTGATTGGTCATTCGTGAATTATTACTTCCATCGGTATCCGGGCGAAAATCCTTTTGGTTTCGCTGCGCTGGATATTAAGTCTATGTATATGGGCGCGATGAAAATGGACGGATACTCGCTCCAGTAGAATCGCAGAGGCACTTAATCCGAAGCGAGGAGGCGATCATGACGCGCTACACGATGCCCTTTATCAAGCTGAGCTTTTTTGTATTACTCGTAAGCTGATGAGAGACGAGTAACGCCTGTTCCACTATTTAGAGTCACGGGGCAGGCACACGCCCCGATAGTTAATACCTGCGCTTGATTTGGGTGGTGGTATCCATGATTTTAATACTCGCGGCCGTCGGTGTTCTGGAATATCGCGGCAACCTCGTGTATGTGCTCTCGAACTATGGCCAGGTATTGGTATAGCATCGTCAAGTCACTGCCTCGATCGGAAAAATTGTTGTTTGTCGCCAATTCAGTACTGGATTTTTTCTCGCGGCAGCCAGTAGGGAGTACAGCTTCAGTGACGTTTTAGATGCCAATATTAACTATCTGAGTAAGCCATGGAAGAAGTACGAAGCACCTGCACTAATGTTCGAAAGTACCGGGCATTCATCAGCTACTCTCACGAGGATGGCGAGGCCGCAAAATGGTTACACAACGCCCTTGAGACTTGGAAGCTGCCATCAGGCATACGGGCGCTGGTGCGGGAGCAATGGGGGGGGGTGCGTCGTCTTTTTCCTGTCTTTATCGACCACGGAGAGTTGTCAAGTTCGCCCAGTCTTCAGGAGGCGCTCAAGCAAGCACTGGACAATTCCGATGCCTTGATCGTGCTCTGCTCACCCCTATCGGCTACGTCCAAATGGGTGAATGATGAGGTTCTGCATTTCAGGCGCACGAGACGAGGCGAGAAGATCATCACCGTCATGGTCGATAGCGCCCCAAAGCGCACGAATCATGGGTTGCCGAGTGACGAGTACTTTTGTCCGGCCTTGCGTCATCCGTTAGGTGAAGACAACGAGCTTGATGTGAGTCTGCGTGAGGAGCCTCTTGCAATCGATATGCGTGAACGGTCCGGCATTAGTCGTCGGGACGTATTGCTCAAGGTTATCGCCGGCATTTTGGGGGTGGATTTCGACCAGCTAAAACGGCGCGAACGTAACCGTAAGCGAAACTGGTGGATTGCCTGCTCGGTAGTGATTTTTGCTGGGTTGATGTTACTTGTCTGGAGTCTTTATTCGAAAGATCAAGCCAGGAGGGCCGGGATCGAACGTCAGTCGGTTGAGCTGCTGTCCATTGCGGATGCGCGCTTTCGCCGTCTTGACTACGACGACGGAAGTGACTTTCTGCAATCGTCGATCAAGTTACGCCAGGGGCTGGGGCAGGCGCCGTCCTCGGAACAGTTGGCACTGATCTACCGGACACTGCTGGACAAGCGGGTCAGCATGCCATTCAGCGAAGTGACGACAAAGTACGATTTACAGAGCCTGGCCCAAGGCTCCGTGTTTTTGGTGCTGTTAGAAGGTGCACGTGTCGCGCTGATCAATAATGCTGATCCGAGTGTGCTGAGTTACATCGATATGGCGCCGGTTCTCGAGCATTTCCTTCAACAAGGTATGAGCGCCACGGACCTGCAAACGGCGCTGCAGGGACAAGGCGTCGAAGCCGACACGCAGGGCCGCAAGTTGTACCTGCTGATCAAGAATCAGCTGTTTACCTTCAATATGGATAGCGGCAAATTCCAGGACTCGCTGGACCTCGCTCAGGAACGTGACTTTTCGAGTATTCCACCCATTCAACGAACAGACTTTCAGCTTTACTGGGTCGGTGAGCAGTTGATTGTCGAGTTTGGTCGAGAAGCCAAGTCCGTTGCCTTTCGGCTTCCCGGTGGCGGCTGGAAAGTGATTAGCGGTCGTAGCGTCTCTGATTGGGACGATCACACCGGCGACGTTTTCCTGAATGATCAGGGGCAGGCCATTGAGCGCTATCGAGATGCTCAACTGCAGGGTCGTCTGCCCATCAATGTGAATCGCGATTTTGTCCTGGGCTCTCGAAACGGTTTGTTGAGCGTCATCGACATTTCAACTGTGGGCACGTCAGTGATCACGCTCGAGACTGAAAAACTCAAGCCCCTGTGGCGCTGCCATATCGTGTCGGGGAAAGTCCTTCAGGCCGACCCTATCGCTGCTGATCAGTTGCTGGTGCAAACCGAGTCGCCCGCCATGCTATGGCTCTATCGCCGCGACCAGCAGGACTGTCATGTCGTGGGCATCTACCCCAGTGCCGCAACATGGTTCGACTACGTGCCTGAGTGGCGGCAATTGGTCCTCACGCAGTCGAATGGCAGCGAATGGGTCAGGGTCACCGATGAAGGTTTCGAGAGGGTTGCGCAACTGCCTTATTCGCGTGCGGCCATCACACCCAAGGGCGAGGGATATGCCGTCCACAACGAAAAGCTGCTGAAAGTCTGGCCTCAAGGCCGGTTTTTTGGAGAATCGTTGAAAGGGAAATATCGGGCGTCTGGGAAGACTTCAATGTTCTTTGCGACGACCGATGGCATACGCGCGATCGCGGCAGGTAGTGACATCGCGCCCGATGCGCATTGGGTGCGCTCCTATAGTGGTAAGACTTATCAGCTATCAGATCAGCACGGTGAAGTTTTGAATGAACTCAACCCGGTGATAGATGACATAACGATTGGCACCATTCTCCGCCGCGTATCCTTCGATGCGAACTCGCCTTCGAACAGTGATGGGTTGAGTCGCCTGCTGGCTCAAGATATACGCAGACACGGCAGTTTTTGGCACACGCCTATTCTCGACAATCCCTGGAATGGCAACATCTATGGTGAGACGTTCAGTGTGCTGACTCGCATCAATATTAAATCCAACCAATTTCAGGTACTGCCCGCGCCCGCCGGCAGGCATTCAGTCAACGAGGCAACTGGCGAGGTGTGGACCCGAAGTTCTCTGGATGCGGACTCGTTGACCTATCTGCCGCCGCAGGCCCAAAACGCTACGAAGATCGAAGGCAGCTCGGCCTATTTTTCCGTGGGCCTTGGTGAGTCGCCTTGGCACAGTCTTCGCGGCCAATCCGGTCTTGTATTTTCGGCCGATGGTCACAACACGCTGGTGTTCAACACCAAAGGCCGATGGGCGATTATTGACGCTCATCAATTGCAACCGGCTGTTAGCCCGGCCACTCGGGACCTTGCAATAAAATCAGCGGTTTTCCAGGCACAAGGCTGGCTAATGACAACCCGCGATGGTCGCTTGGTGCGGATGTCTACCGACGGCACTACGCTTTTGCAGCAGGCCCCATTGCGCCCGGGTGCCAGTCAGATCGTCGACCTCAGCGACCAAGGTCTCGTCCTTGTGCAAACGAGTGAAGGCGTCGCCTTGCACGATGCTGTGACTCTGGCTGAAGTAGCGTTGATACCCGGTTACGGGGAATTTCATGCCTTGGGCGCTGGTCAGCAGGTACTGCTGGCAGTGAGTAACAGTGAGGGTGATGAAAAATGGAACATCTATCGATTGCCTGCCTTCGGTAACCACCTGCTGGAGCGAGTGGATGAACTGCGTCTGACACAACGGGGAGCCTCTGATATCACCCGATAAGCCAGCCCAAAGTCTTCCCGGTGATCAGGCGCCTGCATTCTGGATGCGTATGAGGTTGTTGTACCAGGACATGAGGCCAGCGTTTTCATAATCGTGTAATGCTGTTGTCACTGATCCTGCGGTTGCTCCGATTTTTCTGAGCTAAAGTGAATGCTGAGAACTAAGCTCCGGAAAATCGGAATGGCTGTCGAAGTCATGAATGGCTAACGGTAATTTCAGAGTTTTTCTGAACAATTGCGATAGATGCTACGGAGGGCCTATGAAAAAGCTTTTTATTTCGTACCGTCGTCAGGACAGCGGCCCGAGTGCAAGATATATCGCCGCCGAATGCACGCATCGCTTTGGCGAAAAATCGGTTTTTATCGATACCGACTCCATTAGGATGGGCGATAAGTGGGGCGAAAAAATAATCGATGCGCTTCATGAGGCCTCCATCATAATCGTGATTATCGGGCCCAACTGGTTGCATGCGCATGATGAACACGGGCGAAGACGAATAGATAACGAATCTGATTGGGTCAGGAACGAAGTTTTATATGGTCTGTCATCCCGAGCCAAAGTCATACCGTTGTTGGTTCAAGGCGCCAAGGGCATGGGCCACTCAAGTCTGCCCGATGCTTTGGTCGAGCTCGCCAATATTCAAAATTACGAAGTATCAGATGCCCACTGGAAAAGGGATATGCGAAGTCTTTTTAAAGTGCTTGAGGGGCATGGGCTTGCCTCGATTAAAAGAAATGCGAAATATATTTATCCGGCCGCACTGGATCAAACACTATGTTTGACTGAGCTGGAAATTAGTCAGTGCCTTCGAGAGTTGCCTGAGTGGGAAATCAAAGAGTCAACGGAAGAAAGTGGTGAGGGTGTCATTGATGTTAAAGAGTTGTGCAGAAATTACATGTTCAGCTCTTTTGATGACTGCATGCATTTTATGATGGTCGCCTCTCGCGCTATTTCGAAAATGGAACACCACCCGCGCTGGGAGAATCTGTGGGTTAATTTAAGTGTTAGTCTTTCAACGTGGGATATTGGCAGCACGTTGTCTTATAAAGATGTCCGGCTGGCGAAGTATCTGGATGAGTTGTTTATAGCCTATAAGAAAGCCAGTATTTACTGAGCCTCTCAGAGACTCGTTGCGGTCGTCCTTGGCCTGCACGTGGGCCACGGACAACGACTAGACGATCCATATTTTTATCCTATATTGGTGGACACGGTGCTTATTACCCAAGGCAAACGTTCCATGCAGTTCCCATTTCAAGGAGAAGCGCTTGAAGCTCCACGCCTTTGTGGCCATGCCTTTTGGTACTAAACCGGCGCATGACGGGAAAATGATCGACTTTAATCGTGTTTACGCCGAGTACATCGAACCGGCGTTGCGTGATGCCGGTCTGGAGGTGTTCCGCGCTGACGAAGAAATCCGAGCGGGGGACATTCGCACCGACATGTTCCAGGAGTTGTTGATGGCGGATGTCGTCATCGCCGACTTGACACTGGACAACCCCAATGTCTGGTATGAACTTGGCGTGCGACATGCGCTTCGTGCGCGAGGTGTGGTGCTTGTCCAGGGGCCGAGACAGAGCCAGCCTTTTGATATCTACACTGATCGTAAATTGCGTTACAACCTGAAGGACGGCGCCCCTGACCCGGCTACACTGGCCCTCGATCGCAAGTGTCTCACTGACATGGTGCGTGCGACGCTTGATGCTTGGCATGGGCGCAAGGTGAGTCCGGTGTACAGCTTGCTTCCGCACTTGCGCGAGCCTGACTGGAAGAAGCTGCTGCTCGAACAACACAACGAGTTCAGCGCTTCCTATGAGGAGTGGTCCAATCGGCTGGAAATAGCACGGCAGAAAAGGTTGGCGGGCGATATTCTCGTGCTGGCCGAAGAAGCGCCGACAGTGGCGTTGCGCATCGAGGCAAAAAGCGCGGCAGGGGACGCACTGCTCAAGCTTCGGCATTACGATTTTGCGCTGGAGCAATTTAACGCCGTACTGGCTCTCGATCCGAAGAACAAGTTTGCGCGTGAGAAAAAAGCGATTTGCTATGGTCGTCTTGATCGCAAGGTTGAGGCGCGAGAGGCGATGCGCCATCTGACCATGGACTATCCAAACGATCCGGAAATCCGGGCGCTTGCCGGGCGTGTGGAGAAGGAGAACTGGATCAATCGTTGGCGCTCTCAAGGCTCTACTCCGACAGAATGGACAGACGCCGCGCGGTCGCAGGACTCGGCGCTGACTCAAGCCATCGAGCCGTATTACAAAGCGTTCAGCAACGCTCCGGATCACTATTATTCCGGTATCAATGCACTGACCTTGAGCTTTCTGCGCCGTCATCTCGGAGGGGAAGCCAGCGCCACAGCGATAGATCTGTTGACCGGGGGCGTGCGCTGGTCGAGCTTCGCTGCGCGAGAGCGCAACCGCATGGACTACTGGGCTCAAGCGAGCTATGCCGAGTTTTGTTTATTGGTGAGTACGCTTGAGGACGTGAGGAAAGAGTATCGAGCCACTGCCGCCGCTACGAATCGTGACTGGTTCGCGCTGGACTCCATCCGCCAGACACTTTGCCTGTTGCGCGATCTTGAGTTCCGGCCCGCCGAAACAGCCGTCGCGCTCGATATTATCGATCAGGAAATAGCCATTAGCTCCCCCCCATTCGAACCGCGCCAGGTATTCCTGTTCAGTGGTCATATGATCGACACCCCTGATCGCGCGGTTCCTCGCTTCCCGGCAGACAAGGAAGCCGTCGCTGCCGAAAGTATTGCCGCAGCGCTTAAAAGCTTCGGTGCTGGCCCCGGTGACCTCGCGTTAGCGCAAGGTGCATGCGGTGGAGATCTGTTGTTCCTCGAAGCGTGTCAAAAGCTCGGCGTGCGCCTGCAACTGATGCTGCCACTTCCCGAGCCCGAGTTCATTGAACGCTCCATACTGCCCTCCTTGGGTGGTGAGCAGTGGCGTACCCGCTATTTCGATCTCAAGAGTCAGCTAGAGGTTGCGCCGCGTATCATGCCGACCGAACTTGGTTCACCCCCCAAATCCAGCCCCGATGAAGCCATGAGTCCTTTTGAGCGCTGCAACCTGTGGTTGCAATACAGTGCGCTTGCATGGGGGGTAAACAAGGTGCGGTTTATCTGCCTGTGGAATGGCAGCGGTGGCGACGGACCGGGTGGCACCGAGCATATGTACAAGGAAGTGAAGCGCCGGACGGGGCGAGTAGCCTGGCTGGATACACGCAAGCTTTGGTAGGGAGGCGATTGAATCGACTGCGTATCGTCAAATATGAGCTACACCTAGCAATGTCCGGAATTCACTGATTCACCCTAAGCCGCCAACCAAATATCTGAGCATTCACCATGAGCCAACAACTCGTCAGCCGCATCGAATCTGCTGAACCGAAAAAAATCCTTGCCTGTGACGGCGGTGGTATTCGCGGCCTGATGAGCGTCGAGATCCTGGCCAAACTCGAAGCTGATTTGCGTATCGCTAAAAATGCGCCAACGCTGGTTCTTGCCGATTTCTTTGATTTTGTTTGCGGTACCAGTACCGGTGCAATTATCGCTGCGTGTATTTCTGCGGGGATGTCCATGGACGATATTCGTGCGTTTTACGTGGGCAGCGGCAAGGACATGTTCGACCCCGCATCGGTGTTTAAACGTCTGCAGTACACCTACAAGGCCGATCCCCTGGCGACAAAACTGCGTGTGGAACTGGACCGAGCACTGAAACATTCGTCGACACCGCAAGAGCCCAACGCCACGCTGGGTAGTCATGGACTACGCACGTTGTTGATGATGGTGCTGCGCAACCACACCACCGACTCACCCTGGCCGGTGTCCAACAATCCTCGCGGAAAATACAACCAGCTTCAGCGCAAAGACTGCAACCTGCGTTTGCCGCTATGGCAGTTGTTGCGTGCCAGCACCGCGGCTCCGACTTATTTCCCGCCCGAAGTTGTAACCTTTGCCCCGAATACCGACGCTGAGTACCAGTTTGTTTTCGTTGACGGTGGAATCACGACGTACAACAACCCGGCCTTCCTGGCGTTTCAGATGGTGACTGCCGAACCTTATGCGATTAACTGGAAAACGGGCGCCGACAAATTGTTGATCGTTTCGGTCGGCACCGGCAGCGCCGCTGAAACCTGGCAGGATTTGAAGGTGAGTGACATGAACCTGGTTCACTACGCCAAAAACCTTCCGGGGGCACTTATGAATGCGGCCAGTGCAGGGTGGGACATGGCTTGCCGGACACTGGGGGCGTGTCGTTTCGGAGGGGCGATTGATCGAGAGTTTGGCGAAATGATGATGGTGAAAGACAACGTCAAATCGACCTGCCCGAATTTGTTCAGCTATGTGCGTTACAACCCTGAGTTGACCCGGTCCGGGCTGGATGGGCTAGGTCTCACAGACGTCGACCCCGGTACCATTTCGAAACTGGACTCAGTGGCGAACATTCCGGATATCCAGCGTGTTGGTGTGTCTTATGCGGCGCGGAGTGTCTCGCTCTCACATTTGAAAGGTTTCGTGTAATTCATTGTGCTGCCCGCGGTCGGGATTTGCGTAACGAGGTCAGGACGTATGCCTCAACACTTTATTCACTATGTGCCTAGGCGAATCGTATTGCGATTCCCTGATGATCCCAATCATCCCTGGTTCGCAGGTGTACAAGACCTCGGTGCCGGTTTTTCCTGCCCGAAATTTCATGTCAGTCGCCGTAAAACCGGACCCACACAGCAGGTGAGAAAGGGGGATACGATTTGGATTTTTGGGCAAATTTTTTCACCGTGGGGTGCTCTTCCTCCGGGCCTTTGTGCGCGCATTGAAGTTAAACACGTTGAAAAGTCAAACGATGGGAAACTTCGGTTTATTGCAACGAGGCACTCGCATTGGTTTCCGTTATCCGATGTTTCACAGGTTCTTCCTGATCTTGAATCGGTAACGGGGCAAGGGCGTATAAACCCATTGTTCAAAGATCCTGAGGCCCCCATTGGCCGGAGCTTGCAGAGCATGCGGCTTTTGGCCTCGGCTGATCCTTTGGAGGAGCATCTTGGGAGACTGAGTCTTCAACCGGTAAACTTCATCAGTTACCGGATTTGCGATGGTACCCATTCTGCGTTCATAAAGACGCAGGCGCTTCTCGCGCAGGGGCAGACGGTCTTCTGGGATCGATGGTGCCTTCCTCGCCGACTGGCAGAGCGACGTGAGCTGGTCGGTAGTGAGGTACTGGATCGTCACCTGATGAAGCAACTTGCGTCAGCGGGGGTGGTATGGGGAGTCGAGTCCCCCGCTTATTCGGCGCGGGGTAGTTACTCGGCGAAAGAAAAGCGCAAGGCTGTTCGCTTGGGTACTTACCAATCTGTGCCTGACTTTTAGTTAGGGTAAGTGTGTTTTTACAGATAAACTGTAAACTTACTGTGTTTGCTCTGCATCACGAACCTGTTTGCTCCTGAATCGACTTCAATGAGGAGTGTCGCCCATGAGTCATCGAGTCTTTTTGTCCTCAACATTCACGGATTTGGTGGAGCACCGCAAGACTGTTCAGGCAGCTATTCGCCAACTGGGCGCAATTGATGTTTCGATGGAGAACTTTGGCGCACGGGAGGAGCGACCTGCCGACGAATGTATTCGCTTGGTGCAGCAAGAAAGTGATGTTTTTGTGGGTATCTACGCCCATCGGTATGGTTATGTACCCGACGGTGCTGAATTATCCATTTCCGAGATGGAGTACAAGGCAGCTTCAGAGGTGTCACTCCCAAGGTTCATCTATATTGTTGACGAAAGCCACCCTTGGCGTCCTGGATATATTGACATGGGAGAGAGCCGGGCGCGTCTGGTGGCGTTCAAAGGGGAGCTTCAGAGGCGTCACATATGTCAGGTTTTTGATACTCATGACCACCTCGCGGCTAAAGTCGCTGCGGATGTTGGCCGACACATTGCCCTGCAAACAACTCAGAAAGTGGGAGCCACCAGTCCTGCGCCTAGTATTAGTTTTGAGTCCCTCCAATTCGCTTCTATCGAAACACCTGAGCAGTGGAATGAACAACGTAATGCGCTCTATGCGGAACATCGTGGGGTATTTCTCACCCATATCATCAAACCATCGTCGATTCCCGGTCAGACGTTTGATGCTTTCATCTACCTTATTCGCCATAAAACTGAGGATCTGTCTGATGTTCGGATCGCAGAATTTTTTCTGGGTTCGTATTGGGGGAATAAGGTCTTTCCAGCTGTTGAGCAGAATGGATTTATTGGTATATCTACATCCGCATTCGGTACATTTCTTTGCATTTGCCGAGTTACCTTCAAGGATGGTACGTATGTAGATCTTGAGCGTTATATCGACTTTGAAATGCAGCGTACAGGAGGTGCCAGCGTGTACAACGTGTGATCGTGCATTTCAAGGCCTGAAGCGGTTCGGCGCTTGGATAAATATATGTAGCCGCTGGGCTGTGCCGGTACTTAGTGGAGCCTTTTTTGTTATGAGTAGCCAAATGCGTCGATATCAATTTTATTGTCACTAATAAAATCAATGAGATGTCGATAGCTTGCCAGAAGGGCTCCCCTAGATGACCAATTGTTGGATTCATCCTCTATACCAGGATTGATAAAGTTTGCGTGGCGTGCGATATAGTAATCTGGGATGTTACCGCCGAGACAAGATTTAGTATGTCCCCAGTCTTGGCTGAATACATTATTGAAATTGCTTAAAAAATAAGAAACAGCTTCATAAAGCTGTTTGTTGTTGCCTGCGCTTGACTCGACTCCTTTACTTCTTGATAGAAGTCTTGTGAGCTCCAGGACTTCTTCGAGTATGTCACGATCTGGTCGAGACGGCCGATTAATGCTATAGCTGCTTTCTTCAAGGATCAGAGCAACTTTTTCTTCAAGTTTTGGCCACCACATGTCAAACACTTCACTTAATACTTCGTCGCTTAGCTTTGAGGAGGTGTTGGAAGAGTTAATTGTTTTAATTAGTGTCTTAATATCCATCCTTGAAAAAATGGTTGTCTGGAACTGTGTGAGTGGTCCAGAGATATCTGAGTTTTCAAGATCGAATAGTATTGGGCATACCAGTGACTGCTCAACCTTCTTTGATATTGCTCCAGCCTCGAACATGATCCATGGGCTGTTCAAATTGTCTCGGGTAATACAGAAGATTCCAACCGTTGAACTATCAAGTTCCTTGGCAATTTCAGAGGACCATCTGTTTCCTTTTTCTATGTCACTCGGTGTGAAGTAGGGTTCGACCGTCTGAAGTACTGCTGGCAACCATGTTCGTATCGCTTCGGCCAGTTTTCGGCTGCGCTCTCCAGACCAACTGATAAAAACCTTCATTGCTCACGTCTTCCTTAATGGTTATTTTTTCATCCAAGCATGAAATGCCGAGGGCTGGGAGGCAGACCACGATAGTCTATTGAAGAGCATTCAACAGACGTTAATGAGCAGTCGGTGCTCTGCCAACAAGCGAGTATTGTAGATCGTTACTGACATCCATCGCTATGGTGCAGGGCTTCAGCCTTGCGGCAAACTCAAGCAAGCGGCTGCGATTGAATTTCTTGCGCAGTACTTCCTTGCCTTTGGCGTCGTGCCCTATTAGATGAAAGGTGCTTTTTCCAATATCCAGGCCGAGGAAGTCCAAGATGTCCATGAGAGGTCTCCGCAAGTCAGTGAGAACCCCGGTAAGTTTAGATTTACCAAGGCTCCCGTACTGGGCTGACCATCTCATTAGGGTGCGGTATTGAAGAGGTTGGCCTATGAAGGCGGCAGGAGGGGGAGTCGCTGCGTACTCGGGAAAAGCATCATCGACTCGGTCGGTGTGTGCTCATAGGTTGATGACAGTATTGCACTGAGTCGATCGCCCAACAGGTTCCAGGCACACTTCTTCTCTTCGGCATAATCGTGATGCAGGTAGTGGCGTCTCACCCGGGAGCCGGCCAGCACATGGTTTTGGCAGCGATCGATGACGTCCAGGCTGACCCCCAACGCCTGCATCATGGTCGCGCCCGTGCGGCGTAGGTCATGCGGCGTCCAGTCGCCGTTTTGGCCGTCGGCAAGCACCAGCGTGTCGTCGTGACGCCTTCTTGAGAGGGCCTTGCGGTTTTTGAATCGGGCCTGGCGATCGCCGACCTGTTTGCTCACCACTTTCACGTCTACATGCCCATCATCCTGCTTGTTCGGAAAGCACCACCGGGAGTCTCCCGTCAGGGTCTTGAGTTCCTCAAAGAAATGCAGGGCGAAGGGGGAGAGGAAGATATGATGGTCCTGTTTCTTGCCACGGGTACCTTTGACGTTTTCGCTGGGGAGGAACCAGGTCTGTCGGGCCAGATCGACATTTTTCCATTCGGCCTGCAGCAACTCGCCTATCCGACACAGGGTGCCCAGACTGATCCAGAGCGCGAGTTGGGTTTCCTTCTTTAACGGCCGTATGCCGTCGTATTTTTGCCCAGCGGGCAGGGCGTTGTAATCGGCCGTCATTTGCTGGAAGCGGTTGTGCAGTTCCAACAGCTCAGCCGGGGAAAGGATGCGGCTTCTTTCGGCCTCGTAGTCGGCAGGGATCAGCGGGGAGATGTCGACCAGCTCAGTCGGATCGCCCTCGATCAATAAGGCCCGCCAGGGCTGACGCTTTCTGGCCCAGCTGAACATCTGAGTGAGGTCGGCGAAGAAACTGATGGCTTGTCGGTGAGCGCCGCGATTGACCACGGCCCGGATCAGCGCCCGAACATCGTGTTCGGAGACGCTGCTCACCGCGGTCTTGCCGAGTGCCGGAAAAAGGTCCTTGTTAAAACGGCGCTGCAATTCAGCATTGCCATCTTTGCGCGCCACGCCATCCAACAGCCAGGCCTTGGCTAGATCCTGGACGGTCAGCGTTTTCACCTTCGTCGTTTTTACTAGTTCAGCTTCTACGTTAGCAGCGGCGTATGCTTGTGCCTTGGCGGTTTTCTTTTGCTCGTTGGGATTGATCTGCTCATCAATGAGCGCCCTGGCCTGATTACGCGCCTTGCGGATGTCTGTCAGGGATTTGCGCGGCCAGGTTCCGCAGGCGTACTCTTTGTTCTGGTCGCCCCAGCGATAACGATAGAAAAAGCTGACCGACACACCGTCCTTGCGGACTGAGATTCGACCGGCCAGATTGCCATCCTCCCGGAGGATTCGGCCGGCATCGTTGGCAGTCAGCGACTCGAGTTCTTTGATGGTGATTTTGGCCATGAAACGGACTCCCCCTACTTTTACCCCCACAAAAACGTCGGCTCTTGATGGACGTTGCTGGACTCTCGTAGAGCAGAACACCGCTGGAGCTCAAGTAAATACTAGCTTAGAAAAATCCAGAGTAAAATTTTGGAGTCTTTCAAGAAGTATGAAAAAGGAGATGGGGTGCTAGGGGTCGAGTGTTCGAATCACTCCGTCCCGACCATATATTCTGAGTAAAATCAGACAATTAAGCCGATCAGATAGATCGGTTTTTTTGTGCCTGCGTAAAACTGGCGCAAAACTACCGGTGATTTCGCTTATATTCCAGCATTTCCGCGATCATGCGATTTGGTCAACGGCCTTGCCTTCGAAGTGCCTCCGGAAGCGGCGGAAGTGGACGGCGTACAGGCTAGGGTACCCTTGCCCAACTCCCTTGGCGGCAGGACGTCGCGTTCGTAGGTTTCGAGGAAGTCTCCGAATGATTCCGACGAGCTCCCCATGACGGTGCCGATCAGGTCAGCACCGCGCATTGAACTCCAGGTTCAACTGTTTCGCCGCGTTGATGGCCTTGATACGGTCGGTGCCGTACGTTCTTGTAAATGAGCTAGAGAAGCAACATTGGATCATTCTCAGCGGGAGCTGCAACTGCAACTGCAGCTGCAACAGCAACAGCGGCTCTCCTGGCTTGTACCGCAGTCCTTTGTACTCCCACTCCATTAGAAATTCCTTGCAACTGAATTCTCAAGCTCTGAAGTGATGGCATTAATACAGCTGGGCCAAGTAAGGTTTGGAGTAGAAGCGATGCTTGCAGTCTCTCATTTTCAAGGTTGGCCAGGCTTGTATCGAGAGCATCAGCAACTGTGAGATAAGTAAGTCTGCTGGGATGATTTTGCGCAGCTATCACTTTTATCTCTACGCCATGCCGTATGGCCAGCATCATGTGAGATGCTGGCCATTTAGTGCATGCGCTGGAAATGATTCAACGCATTTTTTGATGCTATTGATTATTCGAGGCGAGTGGTCTAATAGTTTGGCCGCGATCTTTTACAAGATTGTCTTCTATGACGATTTGACTGTCAAAGGCAACGTAATATACACCTGATTGGGAGTGGCCTTTTATAGCCATCAAGTAACCTCTTAGGTCATTACGCCCCCATGTATCACCTTTGCCGGGTTCTAGTGAGTAATAGTCGTCACTGCCGCCTTGCGCCCATACGCTGACTGCAATTTGAACTGTTCTGCTTGCTCCGTTTGTGATCGTGATGCTCATATTTATATCCTTTTTGGATTGAGTGTTCCATGAGTAGGCTCCCTATTTTTAAAACATAGATGCAGACTTTCCACTGCTACAGAAGAATCAGTAGTTAGGTTAGCTCAATGAAAATTTTCATAGATTATAGGCGGTTGAATTGATCGGTACTGGATGTGTTAGTTTGTTGGCTTAACACGTTTTTTTATCTTGTCTCAAGTTGATGCAAGGCTTCAGTCAAGCTTGTAAACGCGCAAATGCAAGGTATCCTCACCTTAATAAATTGACGTCCGACGAGTGGTAAGGCCTTACAGCGTCACCACTTCGGCCGCTTCTTGATGCTCGTCTAACCAGCATGGCAACGCTCGGCTTCATGTTGAGTGGTCAGGAAGAGGTCGACGGTGTTCTGTACACGCAGTCTTGGTATTGCAGGGAGGTTTGATTGTGTTTCGGTCGGCAGGACGCCGGAGCGTAGGGGGCTTTCTTGTCGAAAGCTTGTAGGGACTTTTGCGGGGACTGCTTTAGGTAGTTCGCCAAGTTCTTGTCGTGCATTTACTTCTTGAGGAATCCGACGGCGCCATCGACATTTCCCCATGCCAAGATCGCTTCGCAGGCCTCATGCGTGGCGAGCTCATCACGGTCGCGAACCGACAGGTGCAAGCGAATGCGCAGCCGGCGAAGCTCCGCCTTGACCGTCTTCCAGTCCCCACCCCACTGGTATTCCGCTTGAACCGCTTCGATACCCTGCATCTTGCGGTCGATCGCTTTGCGCAGGAACCTGCTGCGCGAGTTCATGCTGGTCAACCAGCTCTATCTCTTGGAAGCATCGGCGGTGGCGCGGTTAACCAACCTTGTCTCCTCTGAATGAGGCGCTGCCTATACTTCAAATTCGGAGGCGGTTTTCGGCATCAGGAGGTGACTGTATGAGTGGTAATGGAGGAAGTGGTGGCGGTGATGTTCCGTGGCCTTGGGCACTGTCGCTGTCGGTGGCTCCAACGACGATCAAGGATCTAGTCGGCAAAAAATGCCGTGTTGTTCGAAACGGCGACGCAGTTACTCAAGAATATGAGCCAAGTCGAGTAACACTGTTTCTTGACGAAGAGGGCAGGATCATAGATGTGTATTTCGAGCCTGAGCCTCCAGTGATATAGCCTGTTAACAGTTTCATTACCCTTATCAGCGGTAGCAAAAAGACCGCTGATAAAGGAATGGACTAGGCTTCTAGCTGTCGCATGATCGAATCTGAGGTGGGCACATGGATGTCATTTCGCTGAAAACCCAATGTGAAGCTTTGCGCAGCAATTTTCTGACTGGGCAGAAGGCTTGGAGTGCCGCGCATCACGCTGTAACTTTCGGTGGCATTCTCTGCAGCTTGGGAGCAATTATTTTTATCCAGATTCAAGCGCCCACCTGGGCAACCCTTTCCACTGCGTTGGCCGCTTCTCTTGCGGGGATGGCAACTGCTGGCGGATTCGAGCGGAAGTGGCGTAGAAATCGGATCAGCAGGAGTAAAATCGACGGGTTACTTATTGATTTAGGCGATGAGTCAGTGGATCTGCACTCTGCAGCAGCCGAACTAAAAAATATAATCTTGCAGCATGATGAAGGAATCGTAACTCCGACCCCAGTAGCAGGTCGCGCTCGGTGAGTGGTCCTTCGTGAAGGACAGCCTGAATTGAACTTGGAATAAATTTTAAGGATCGATGATCTCATCGCCTGGATCACACTTGAGCTCGGCCAAGCTCTCATTCCGAAATATCCGAGCCACGTTTTCGCTTATCTGCACTTTGTGGCGCGGACTTTCCATTGCCTGATAGTACAGCGTCGGCCCGAACGCATGAGCGTTCAGAGTCAGATGCTGCATCGCCTCGTTGATTACCTTGATGCTGTTCCAGGCCATCAGTTCATCAAGCTTCTGCCGGGTGCCGAGCCGGGCCCGGCGCCGCAATTTCTTCTCTGACCCTGTACCGCAGGCCGTCGTAGATCATCTCTTCGGGGGACCACGACAGAGCACATCTGATTCTCACAAAGATGCGCAATCAATCACATGCTGCGGTAGGTCGCTGGTGAAACGACGTAATTCAATGTTACTAACGTGGTGCCGATACTCCTGTATCCATATACCAACGGAGTGACAACGCATGGAAATCAGCAACACCCAAAGCGAGTACCAGAAGCCCAATAATCTGGCTGGCCTGGGACGTCGGTGGGGGGGACAAATGATTGACTCCATAACCACCTTCTTTCTGTTCTACGCCGTAGGGCGAGCAGCCGAGTTTGTTGGTTTACCGCCAACCGTGGTCGCCCTTCTGGCTTTAGGATCAGGCGCGGCGTATTACCTGTTTTCCGATGCAATGCCCAATGGTCAAAGCTTGGGTAAAAAGCTGCTGGGGATGTCCGTGATTGATGAGCAGAGCTACCTTAACTGCAATCTATATCAATCTTTTATACGCAACATCACTACGCCGTTTCTGAGCATTTTTGATTGGATATTTATTTTCTTTGGCTCACGAAAACGGCTGGGTGACATGCTCGCATCTACGATCGTGATCCGATCCAAGTAATGACAAATGCTACGGTCCCCACTTTCAGAATGCGGATTTTGATAGGGATGGTGGCCTGAAACTCCACATGTCCTGACGTGAAAAGGCCCAGTCTAATGCTGGGCTTTTTGCTATGTGCGGGACTCGGATGGAATCAAAACGACTAGATCCGTATCGCCTACGTCGACACCCGCCTGCGAAAGCAGAGTTGTAACCTGGCCGCGATGATGGGTCTGATGGTTAAAAAAATGCGACCAGGCTGTAAAAATCCTTAGCGGACACTACACCCTTCATGTTTGCATAATTGAAGGGGGCATCTAAATCGGACTCCGTAATGGATTGAGCCCATTTGATGATTATTCGGTCGAGCCATTCTCGATACGCTGAGAGCTCTCGAATATTAGAGAACAACAATTGATCGAGGCTTTTCGGATCAGGAAGCTGCTTCACCGGCTCCAGTGCCAAGTGGTTCGTTGGGTGCTTGGCGAATCGCTTCAGCCAGATCGTATCTCCGACCGCCAAGTGGTTCAGAGTCCCGAGAATAGAGCCAAAAAAAGCTTTCCTATCTGCCGAGAGTTCTTCATCGGACAAGCTCCTGGCTGCTTCATGGACCTTGGCGCTCATCCACTCGTTATAGGTCGCCATCAGACAGATATGGCTAGTGCGGCTCATTGTGTTCATCCTTTGAATAGATATTTGATAAGCGATCCACGCTCATCGAAAAGCCCAGTCGAGTGCTGGGCTTTGGTGTTTCTGGTGGGCGGCATAAAGCCTGGGCGGGCCGGGCTGGATTTTAGCAGAGACAGTGTGCACATCGTTTGATGCGGCGGCGGGCGTTCAAAATTTCATCCACTCGAGTTGAGGTGACTAACCATCGGCCCGCTGGCTGGGGCACATTGCCCCCACCCGTTGGCTCGCTGACGTTGACCGAGCAGACTCGTCAGCTCCTCAAACGCCGGGCTAGGAAAAACCCCGCAAAAACAGCCGCTTCCAGATGGATGGCTGATTGTGTAACTTGTTGATACAAATATGAATCTGTATCATTTAGTTTCAAATCAAGGGTGCGAGGGAGTGCATTGCCCATATAAAAATAAGGTCAAGGTAATGCTCAAAATGCTACTCGTGTATGGTCATCTGATTGCCACCTGTATTGCTCTGGGGAGGGTGTTGCAGGCGGATCAAAAGCTATGGGGCTGGCGCAAGGATGTGTTGAGTGAGGTGCAGCGTGAGTACCTCGAAGAGACTCAAAAAATCGTCACGCTCGCGCTATTGGCTCTTTGGGGAAGTGGCTTGTTGCTGGTGCTACAGGGTTACCTCTATGAGGGGAGCGCGTATTTGCTTAATCAAAAGCTCTGGGCCAAGGTGAGTATTGTCGTGCTGCTTAGCCTCAATGGCGCTTTGTTGCATCGGATCGGTTTCCCGCTGTTGCAGAAGGCCCCCTTTGTCTTGTTACGCAACTCCGGCCGCACTCGCCTCGCTCTCTTGGGGGCTCTCTCTATGAGCGGCTGGTTATTTGCCGCTTTCCTGGGGGTAGCTCGAGCGTGGAATCACGTACTGCCTTATTTGCATGTGATGGGGGCTTTTGCTCTGTTCTCGTTGGTTGCCTGTGTAGTGGCGTTGATAGTCGCCAGTGCAGCGAGCGCCAGGGAGGATGAATGGTCACGTACTGGCAGCAAGTGAAGCCTGGTCAGTTGTTCCTTCTCGTTTCTGCGGTGCTGCCCTTGCGGTCTTCCGAGGTGATGCGAGTTCAAACTGTCCTCAATAAGTAAACCATGTGCCGCCGCTAAGGCGGCACGTGTGGATCAAGAGGTTGAATACTCGATATACAGTCTTTCGAGCGCCTCTTGGTACTTATCTCCCTTTAACGTTTTTTTCAGCACTGCCAGTGCCTCGAGCGCTGAAGCTGCAGCCAGTGCCTCGTTTTCTCCCCGGTAGGCGGCGCGCAGCCTTGCTGCTGCGATTATCGATTCTTCAGTCGTTGGCATGTTATTGCCCTCGAAGGATTGAACCTCACTGATAGTCGCAACCCTCAACGATTTCAAGTCCAGGGTGAGAGCTCCACCGATCAGTTTTGCACCGCACCAATCCCACCCATTGCCACCGATTTATTCCGCACGCTCCTATACAACACGCTGGACACCATGAATCCAACAATGGCCAACAGGCTCATCAAGCTGAAGACATAGTTGTAGCCTTGCTGACCCGGGAAATGGTCGAGGATTGCGCCGTAGATGACGTAAGCGAACATGCCCGGTGCGTAGCCGATCAGGCAGCCGATACCGAAGGCTGACCCGGTGATGTGCGAAGGGATGCCGACTTCACCCATGGGCGCCCAGAACACGCCGCGCATGGAAAATACGATCAGCGCGAAGGACAGTGTGGCGGCCATGCCTGCATAGATAAAGCTCGGGCTTTTCGGGATCAGCAGGATGACGCCCATCAGCGGCAGCAAGGCCAGGAATGCCCATTTCAAATAGCGGCTGGTGCTCTTGAATTGCTTGTCGGCAATGAAACCACCGGCGGGGCCACCGAGGATTTTGAGGAAGTACTGATTGATGATGCCGTAGGCGCCCACCAGTGCCACGGGCAGCCCGTACATTTCCTTGAGGTAGGGAATGAAATAGGTCAGGCCGCAGTAGACGATGTAGACCATGAACACGTTGAGGCTGACCAGCCAGATACCCGGCACCTTGATGGCTTCGAACAGATTCGCCATACCGTTCTTCGGCTTGGCAATCGACTGTGCGCTGCCGCCCTTGAGCAGGAACCAGGTCAGGGTTCCGGCCAGAATGTCGATGACCGAGTAGAAGAGGATGGCCGATTTCAGCCCGGCTTCGCCGGAGCCCATGGCGACGAAGACGCCCAGTGCAGAAAAGGCGACCAGGGTATCAATGACGCCACGCCCACCTTCCAACAGTCCAAACAACCGACCCTGTTCCTGATCGTCACCCAGATTGCGGATGGCTTTGAGCAGCGAGGGCCAAAAGAAGCAATCGGCGCAGATGGCCAACAGGCTGAATACGATCAGCAGATTGCTGAAGGGCGGAAAGGTCGCCAGATACAGCCCCAGGCCGCCGGTACCGATCAGGCCGATGGGAATCAGTTTGCGCGTGTCGTAACGGTCGGCGAGCATGCCGCCGACGACAAACAGTGCAGTGGCGATGATGGCGTTGGCGCTCAGCAGCAGGCCGATTTCAGTGTGGCTCAAACCCATGAATTCTTGCATGGGGATATAGAAGGCGTCCTTGAGGTTCGCCAGCTTGTAGATGGTGCCACCACCGAGGATGAGAATCAGGAATCTGAGCCATTTGGCCTTGTCACGAGTTGTCATTATTGTTCTCCAGGCGTAATTGGGTAGTAACGTCGGGTTCAGGCGTTTTCGCGGTTGGCCAGGGTCAACTCGGCCAGGGTTCGGAACTCGGCCAGCAGGCTTCGTACATAGGCGACCTGGTTGTTCGCCCAACGGTGTTCGTCGGCGAGCATTCGTTCGAGCGAGTAGCCGTCCGGGAGTGGCGTGTCGCTCATTTCCCGGTAGGCAATGAATGGATCGGCAGCCTCAGAGGTCTGGCGGAACGCCGGGGCGACGTAGTGATTTTCCTGCTCAAGAATGAACGCAATCACTTGCGGGGTTGAGTCGCCGAGCATCAACAGTTCGAACAGCATGCGGGCGCTCGGCAGGTCGTCATCGTCGCTGCCCTGCAGCACGCCGTAATGGCCGAATCCGTGTTGCTCGGGGACGATGCGCACACCCTTGAGGTGGGTCTGGCGTATGTGCGGTGCCAGGGTGCGCAGCGCCGGCAGGGGCTGTTCGCAGGCGTTGATCATGTTGCCGAAGTCGAACAAGGCATGCAGCCGTGGGTGGTTTAGCCGGCTCAGCAGTTGCGCGATCTCGGCACTCTTGAGTTCCTCATGCTGCTCGAAGTCGAAGAACAGGTCGTGCTCATCTGCCTGCTGCGCGAGGTAATGCAGGTCTGACTCGATCACGTCCATGACCCGGGACAGCGTCCCCTCGTAACGTGAGTAAACGCGGATGTTGCGAACCCCAAGCGCCTTGGCAATGGCGATCACTTGATCGACATCTTTTTTCAGCGTGCTGCTGATTTCCAGGTGCACATCCAGTGCGAGCGCATTGGCCTTGTCGGCAAACGCTTGCAGCTGTGCGGGCGTCATTTGGCTCAGGCTGTTTTCTTCGCCGTCGAGCAAGTGCAGGCTCAGACCCTGCAGCTCGTGGCGATAGGCGAAATCCAGCAGGTCGGCAGGCGTGACACGGCCATGGGTGAGGTTGGTCAGCAAGGGATAGGCATGCGCAAACAAGCGCATCTGCCCAAGGCGGTCGAGCAGTTGGCGAGCCAGTGCTTCAGTCAGTAGGGGAGGTGTTCCTGCCTCGGCAGCCTTGTGGCTGAGCAAGGCATTGAATCGCTCTTGGATCTTATTGTTCATTCGAGTCGTTCCTGGTCAGACGCCGGGTCTACCGGCGCAGCCTTTATCGCGCCAGTCAGGAACTCTCGATAGATCCATTATCAGTTAAATCATAAGACCACTTGCCTTGTTTCAAGTGGCCTGCAGGTACCCCATTTTGCTCAAGGCTCGGGCCAGTGCTGCGACGCGTTCTTGCGCCTGGCCCTCAGGTGTACCGGCGAAACCGATGAGCAGGGCAGGTGGCAGGACATGCTCAAGGCAGTAGTCGCTCAGGGCATAGGTGTGGATGTTGTGCCGGGCCAGTTCCCTGGCGATGGCGTCGTCATCAAGCGTGGGTGGCAGCCAGGCGATCAGGTGCATGCCGGCTTCCACCGGGGTGATGTTGAAGAAGCCGCCCAGCTGTTGCTGAAGTTGCTCGACCAATGCTTGCTGGCGAGCCTGGTACAGCGCACGCATGCGGCGAATATGGCCGAGGAAGTGGCCTTCGCGCATGAAGTCCGCCGTCGTCGCCTGGAGCAGCGTGGGCGGGCTGCGATCCATCACCGCGCGCAGGGTACAGAAGGGTTCGATCAGGGCTTGCGGCAAAATCACATAGCCCAGTCTTAGCGAGGGGAAGAGCACTTTGCTGAAGGTGCCGACGTAGATCACCCGCGCCATCCGGTCCATGGCGTAGAGCGCGGGGAGGAGGCGGCCGCTGTAGCGGAATTCACTGTCGCAATCGTCCTCGATGATCCAGCTCTGATACTGCGCGGCCCAGTCGATGAGTGCCTGGCGCCGCGCATAACTCATGGTCACGCCCAAGGGATGCTGGCGAGATGGCGTGGTGAATACCAGGCGGGCGTCAGGGCACTCGGCCAGGCCTTGCCGGATATCAATTCCCTGTTCATCGATCCGCAACGGGACCACCTGAGCCCCCTGGGCCTGCAACGCAATGCGCGCCGCGATGTGTCCCGGGTCTTCCATCCACACGCTGTCCTGCGGATTGAGCAACAGCATGCCCAACAAGTTGAAGGCTTGCTGGGCCCCTGAAACGATCACCACCTGCTCGGCACTGCAATCGATGCCACGGGCATCAAAGACGTACTCGGCAATCGCCGTGCGCAAGGCCTGTAACCCTTGCAGTTCGCCATAGCCAAGCATGGCCTTGGTCGGCTTGAGCAGGTGGCGGTTCATCAAGCGCCGCCACACAGCGAGAGGGAACGCGTCGTAGGTACTGTGGCTAGGCAGGAATGAGGTGGGGGTCGCAGGGTCCCAATCGGTATAGGAAACCCCACGAAAGTGACTGCTGCGCAGCGACAGCATGGACTGGCTCAGGTCGGACAGGCGAGGTGGCTGGTGTTGCTCTTCGTCGGCAATCCCTCGGCTCTCCCACTCATCGCCGACATAGGTACCGGCCCCGGTACGCGACGCCAAAAAGCCTTCGGCAATCAGCTGATCGAATGCATTGAGAATGGTGATCCGCGACAGCGCCAACTCCTTGCTCAGGGTCCGCGTCGACGGCAGGCGCACGCCCCCTTGCATTTTTCCGCTGAGAATCTGTTTGCGAATCTGCAAATAGAGTTGGCGGTACAGGGGGATGGCGCTGGCACGGTCCAGCTCAATAGCCGACAGCAGCAAACCGGCAGGGGATTTCATTACATGCTCGTCTGGAGGGAGGTGGTTTGACCTGGAACACCATCAGGCACCGAGATGCGCAGGGTATCGAGAGGCACTGGATAAGTCATCCATCGCAGGGGCCGATGCAGTGCCCACTGTCATGAAATGAAAAGCCATTGTCGTCTGATGAGAAGCGACTCGCCAGACGGCGTCCTACAGTCCAATCAGCGCAATTCGACGCAGTACGCCCAACTTGAGACTGGAGAATAAGAAAAAATGGCCAAAGCCGTACGCTTCTACGAAACCGGTGGTCCCGAAGTCCTTCGTTATGAAGAGGTCGAAGTCGGCGATCCCGGTCCAGGCCAGGTTCGTCTTCGTCATGTGGCGGTGGGCCTGAACTATGCCGACACCTACTTTCGCAATGGCACTTACCCGATTCCGATGCCCAACGGCATGGGGGTTGAAGCGTCCGGTGTGGTCCAGGCCGTTGGCGAAGGGGTGACCAACGTACAAGTCGGCGATCGTGTCACCTACACCGGTTTCCTCAATACATTGGGCGCCTACAGCACCGAGCGTTTGATCCCGGCTGCGCCGCTGATCAAGCTGCCGGAAACCATCAGTTTCGAGACCGCCGCGGCCATGACCATGCGCGGCTTGACGTCCTCGTACCTGATGCGACGCATTTACGACTTCAAGCCCGGCGACAGCATTCTGCTGCACGCCGCTGCCGGTGGCGTAGGCCTGATCGTTTCGCAGTGGGCCAAGCTGCTTGGCCTGACCGTCATTGGCACCGTGTCCACCGAGGTCAAGGGTGAAATCGCTCGTGCCCATGGCTGCGCGCATGTCATCAACTACAGCCATGAAGACGTCGCCCAGCGGGTTCGCGAGCTGACGGACGGCGTGGGGGTCAACGTGGTGTTCGACAGTGTCGGCAAGAACACCTTCATGGGCTCCCTGGATTCGCTCAAGCGTCGCGGTTTGATGGTCTGTGTCGGCACGGCATCCGGCCCGATCCCGGCCTTCGATCCGGTACTGCTGGCGATGAAAGGCTCGCTGTTCATGACCCGTCCGGCCCTGGCCGATTACATTGCCGACCCGGCGGAAAAAGCCGCCCTGGCCGGCGAGTTGTTCGACCATGTCGGCAGCGGTCGGATCAAGATCGAGATCAACCAGCACTATGCTTTACAGGATGCCGTGCAGGCCCATCGCGACCTGGAATCTCGCAAAACCACGGGCTCATCGATTTTCGTCATTTAAGGGAGTCGTCTGCCATGAAAGTCGAACAATTGACCTGCAGCATTGGCGCGGAGTTGGTGGGCGTCAACCTCGCCGACGCAGTCCATGACGACGGTCTTTTTGCCGAGATTCGTGCTCAGCTGCTCAAGCATCGGGTGGTGTTCCTGCGTGATCAGGACATCACTCGCGCCGAGCATGTGGCATTCGCCCGGCGCTTTGGCGAGCTGGAGGATCATCCGGTGGCCGGCAGTGATCCGGATCATCCAGGGCTGGTGCGCATCTACAAGCGGCCGGACCAGCCGATGGACCGCTACGAAAACGCCTGGCACACCGACGCGACCTGGCGCGAGGCGCCGCCGATGGGCTGCGTGCTGCGTTGCGTAGAGTGCCCGCCGGTGGGTGGCGACACCATGTGGGCCAACATGGTCGAGGCCTATGCGCGCTTGCCCGAAGACGTGAAGGTGAAGATCGCCGACCTGCGCGCGCGCCACAGCATCGAAGCGAGCTTCGGTGCCGCCATGCCGATCGAAAAGCGTCTGGCGCTCAAGGCGATGTACCCGGACGCCGAGCACCCGGTGGTGCGCACCCACCCGGAAACCGGGGAAAAGGTGCTGTTCGTCAACGCCTTCACGACGCACTTGAGCAACTACCACACCCCCGAGCGGGTGCGCTTCGGCCAGGACGCCAACCCGGGCGCAAGCGAGTTGCTGCGCTACCTGATCAGCCAGGCCTACATCCCCGAGTATCAGGTTCGCTGGCGCTGGAAACCCAACAGCATCGCCATCTGGGACAACCGCAGTACCCAGCACTACGCCGTCATGGATTACCCGCCGTGCCATCGCAAGATGGAACGCGCCGGCATCATCGGCGACAAGACTTACTGATCGACCGCCGCTGCATTCGCTCTCGTAGACACGCCTGCCCGGCACGATCCCGGGTGGGCGGAACAATCATAAGAACAGGAGTAACTCATGCAATTCTTCGACGATTCCCTGCACCCGGAAAACATGGAAAAAGTAGTCATCACCGTGGCCCCGTATGGCCCCGAGTGGATGCCGGAAGACTTCCCTGAAGACATCCCGCTGACCATGGACGAGCAGGTGCAGAAGGCGGTTGAGTGTTATGAGGCGGGTGCAACGGTATTGCACCTGCACGTGCGTGAATTGGACGGCAAGGGTTCCAAGCGCCTGTCCAAGTTCAACGAGTTGATCGCTGGCGTGCGTGAAGCCGTGCCGGACATGATCATCCAGGTCGGTGGTTCGATTTCCTTCGCGCCGGAAAGCGATGGCGAAGCCGCCAAGTGGCTGTCTGACGATACGCGGCACATGTTGGCCGAGCTGACGCCAAAACCGGATCAGGTCACGGTGGCCATCAACACCACCCAAATGAACATCATGGAGCTGCTGTATCCGGAATACCTGGAAGGCACGTCCCTGGCCAATCCTGCCTATCAGGCGGCCTACAGCGAAATGACCGTACCGGCCGGCCCGGCTTGGGTCGCCGAGCACCTCAAGCGTCTGATGGACAACGGCATCCAGCCGCACTTCCAGCTGACTGGCATGCATGCCATGGAAACCCTTGAGCGCCTGGTGCGCAAGGGCGTCTACAAGGGCCCGTTGAACCTGACCTGGATCGGTATCGGTGGCGGTTTCGATGGCCCCAATCCGTTCAACTTCTTCAACTTCATCCACCGCGCGCCAGACGGTTGCACCCTGACCTCCGAGTCGCTGCTCAAGAACGTCATGCCGTTCAACACCATGTCGATGGCCATGGGTATGCACCCGCGTGTGGGCAATGAAGACACTATCATTGATCACAAGGGCGATCGTTTTGGCTCGGTTGCGCAGATCAAGCAAACCGTACGCATCGCCCATGAACTGGGTCGTGAAATTGCCACGGGCAAAGAGGCCCGCGAGATCTATCGCATCGGTGTGCAGTACCAAAACATCGAAGAAACCCTGTTGGCCAATGGCATGGCCCCCAACCGCAAGGCTGGGCAGAAAGGTGTGCCGCAACGCGGCTGATCGGCAGACGAAGCGGGGGGCGATGGCTTCCCGCTCGCTGCACTGCAACACGCTTGATAACAACAATAAAACGAAGCTTTGAGGAGGCTGCATGGCCTTTCACCCAATCGCCGCAGACGATGATGACTGCAGTGGCGTCGGCGTTGCGCGCAAGTACGCCTGGATCGTCTTTGCATTGACGTTCGGTCTGTTGATTTCCGATTACATGTCGCGCCAGGTGCTGAACGCGGTGTTCCCGATGCTCAAGGGCGAATGGGCCCTGAGCGACGGCCAGCTCGGCCTGCTCAGTGGCATTGTCGCGCTGATGGTGGGGCTGCTGACTATTCCCCTGTCATTGCTGGCGGATCGCTTCGGCCGGGTCAAGAGCCTGGCGCTGATGGCTTTGCTGTGGAGCCTGGCGACGCTGGGTTGTGCGTTGGCGCAGGACTATCAGCAGATGTTCATTGCACGGTTCATGGTCGGCGTCGGCGAAGCGGCGTATGGCAGCGTCGGCATCGCAGTGGTGATTTCGGTGTTTCCCAAACACATGCGTGCAACCCTGGCCAGTGCGTTCATGGCGGGCGGTATGTTTGGTTCGGTATTGGGTATGGCGCTGGGCGGTGCAATCGCCGCCAAGCTTGGCTGGCGCTGGTCTTTCGCTGGCATGTCGCTGTTCGGCCTGCTGCTGGCGGTGCTTTACCCGGTCATCGTCAAGGAAGCACGCATTGCGCCGCAACGTGCCGCCCAAGCGGCGAACAAGACGACTGCCGCGGTCAAGCGGCCGTTGCGTACGTTGTTTTCCAGCCGCTCGGTGATCGCTGCCTACATCGGCAGTGGCTTGCAACTGTTCGTCGGCGGCACCGTCATTGTGTGGATGCCCAGTTACCTCAATCGTTATTACCACATGGCCACCGACAAGGCGGGCGGAGTCGCCGCGATCATCGTGCTGTGCAGCGGTGCGGGGATGATCCTGTGCGGCATGCTCAGCGATCGACTGTGTCGCCATTCGCCGGAGCGCAAAGTCGCCTTGGCCATCGCCTATTGCCTGGGCAGTTGCCTGCTGTTGTCGGCGGCGTTCGCCCTGCCGGCAGGGCCTGTGCAACTGGGACTGATCTGCCTGGGCATGTTGATTGCCGCCGGCACGACCGGCCCTTGTGGAGCCATGGTTGCCAACCTGACCCATTACTCGGTGCATGGCACGGCCTTCGCCACGCTGACCTTGGCCAACAACATGCTGGGGCTGGCGCCTGGGCCGTTCATCACCGGCAGGGTGTCCGACCTTATCGGCTTGCAGGCTGCTTTTCAGCTGGTGCCACTGGTCAGCATCGCGGCTGCGGCCGTGTTCTTTTATGCCAAGTGTCATTACCACAAGGACATTGCCCGGCTTAAGGGCGAGCAAGTCCTCGATTCGATTGGCAAAGCGGCGTTAGAGGTGAAGTTGTGAGTGGTCGTTTACGTATTGATGTGTTTTTTGATTTCATCTGCCCGTGGTGCCTGATTGGCAAGCGTCAGCTGGAGCATGCGCAGGTACAGTTTCGCAGTCGCCACCCGGATGTGCAGATCACCACGGTGTGGCATGGCGTGCAGTTGCTGCCTCAGTTGCCGGTACAAGGTGAGCCCTTCGCCGACTTCTATCGCAAGCGTCTGGGCAATACCGACGCCGTGGCCATGCGCCAGGCCCAGGTACAGCAGGCTGCGGCGGCGGTCGGATTGGCCATTGACTTGAGCCGCATCGCGACAATGCCTAACACCGCAGACGCTCATCGTTTCTTCGAGCGTGCCTGCGAGCCAGGCAATGTTGCCCAGCGTGACATCTTGCTCGAGCGCCTGTTCGCCGCTTATTTCCAGAAGGGCGAAGACCTGGGTTGCCGTGAGACCTTGCTCGCGATTGCCCGCTCCTGCGGCATTGATGTCGAGGCGTTGACCGACTGCCTGATGGGTGACGCCACTCCATTTGCAGGGTCACTCGGGGCGAGCAGTGGCGTGCCGAGCTTTCAGTTCGACCGCCGCATGACGGTGGTGGGCGCGCAACCTGCAGTGGCATTGCTCGGGGCCATGAGCCAGGCACTGAAAGAAAGTGCTCGCAAGCGGCAACCGGTATGAGTCTTCGTATCCCAGTGCCTGCCGGAAAACTCCCGCAGGCGGGTGGTCGTGCGCTGTTCGAATTCGATGGCAAAAGCCTGGCGTTGTTCAACGTCGAAGGTGACCTGTTCGCCATCGACGACAGTTGCCCGCACCAGGGCGCCTCGCTGTGTGGCGGGCGCCTTGAGGGGCGGGTGATTCAGTGCTGCGCCCATGGCCTGCGCTTCGATTTGCGCAGCGGTTACTTGCTCAATTCAACTCAGCTCAAAGTTACCAACTACCCGGTCGAGATCATCGACGACCAGGCATTTATCGTCATCGTTTCCGAGGAGTCCGCGCCATGAGCGCCATCGCTCTCACCCGTATCCATAGCCGAACGCGCGAACTGGCGCCGGGTTTTGTCGTCAGTCTGATCGTGGCGGCGGCCGCGTCCTTTTTGTCCGAGCATTACGGTGCGCCGGTGATGCTGTTCGCGTTGTTGCTGGGCATGGCGCTGAACTTCCTGGCTGGTGACGGTGCCTGCAAGGCTGGCATCGAGTTCACGGCACGCACTGTGTTGCGCATTGGCGTGGCGTTGCTCGGCATGCGCATCACGCTCGAACAGATTGCCGCGCTGGGCTGGAAGCCTGTGGCGCTGGTGGTGATTGTGGTGGTGGTGACGATCGGTGTCTCGGTGATCGCGGCGAAGGCCCTGGGGTTCCAGCGTTTGTTCGGCATGCTCACCGGCGGGGCCACTGCAATTTGTGGTGCGTCGGCGGCGTTGGCGCTGGCGGCGGCATTGCCGAACCATCCGCAGAAAGAACGCGCGACGTTGTTCACGGTGATCGGGGTGTCGGCGCTGTCGACCCTGGCGATGATCGTGTACCCGATGATTGCCAACCGGCTGTCGTTGTCGCCGCAAGTGGCGGGCGTGTTCCTGGGGGCGACCATCCACGATGTCGCCCAAGTCGTCGGTGCCGGTTACAGCATGTCGACCGAGACCGGCGATACGGCCACGGTGATCAAGCTGATGCGGGTTGCCATGCTGCTGCCGGTGATCGTCTGTGCCGCGATGATTACCCGTATGCAAGGCGCCGACCCGGCCGGCAAACGGCCGCCGCTGCTGCCGTGGTTCGCCGTCGGGTTTCTGATTCTGGCTTGTATCAACAGCACCGGCTGGATAGCCCCGGTGGTGCAGGGATCGGTCAATGAATTGTCGCGCTGGTGCCTGGTGGTTTCCATCAGCGCCCTGGGCATGAAAACCCAACTCAAGGAGTTGGCGGCGGTGGGCATCAAGCCGATCCTGTTGATGGTGGGGGAGACGGTGTTCCTCGTGGTGCTGGTGCTGCTGTTGCTGCGCTGGGGAATGTAGGCACACAAAACAGTGGCGAGGGAGCAAGCTCCCTCGCCACAGGACTCCTCGGCCGGTGTCCATAAACACCGGTTCTTTTGCGGCGACTGTACCAGCAGTCGCCGCTTTTTTTTGGTTCATCACGGATTGCCGGGAAAGTCGTTCTTAATCCTCAAGCACACACCGGCCCGCGAGCCTTGTACCGACATAGAACTTGGCATGTTTTCCAGGGGATCTGTGCCGCCATGAAAGTAGTTGCGAGCGTTTTCAGATTGTGCTTTAAAAGATGGCCGCGAGCCGAAGGGTTCGTGGTGTGCTCCTGGACGGTGCGCTGGTCGAGTGAGGCGCAATGTCTCCAGGTCTTTTTGCAAAAACTAAAAGGATTTTAGATATGACGTCTCTTCAAGACATAAAACCTGAGCAGATCGATGCCCTCAACAAGCAATCACAGGCTGCCTTTGATGCACAAATCAAACGCCTGCGAGAGCTTTCCAATGCGAAGCCGGCGCTAGAAGAGGTCCTCCATCAGAACGTGGATCCGCAATCATTGTGTGGATGCGGGGAGCCGCAGAACATTTGCGGCTACTTCAACTTCGAAGGTTGCGGCGACGGTGGTTACTCTCATACCGAAACCATCCAGATTAGTGCGTCACCCGCCAAGATCGGACCAAATGCTCCTCAGCAAGGAGCCGCAGTGCGGTTCATCGGCCAGGCGACAGGTACGGGGACCGATATCAATCTTTCCGGTATCTACCTGCAAGGCAAGGTGCCTGATGCTGAGAACCTCATCGGCATCTCGTTGTTGCTGCAATTGTCGATTAGTCCAGGTTCGCTCACCCTGCACCTTTATGAAGGGCAGCGCCTGCTGGCCGTACTGGTCCATCCATCGCAATATGGCGGGAGCATTGGCGGGGAGTTCTCCGGCAGTGGGACCGGCTATTTCCAGTTGGCGTGATGTAGTCGACCAGGAGTAATCAGCCCGACGCCGGGTAAGAAAGCCCTAGCCTCAAACGCTAGGGCTTTTTTTTGGTTCTTTCCCGATAGTCCGTGAAGAACCTTTTTTTTGCATGCCCTGCGTCTGTTGCGTTCGATTCAGGGTTCGCTGGAGCCGGGCAGGGTGGTCAGGCCCGGGGGGCTTTGGCGGTGTGTTTTTGTGCGCGCCACGCGGCGGGCGGCATGCCGAACTGGGTGATGAACCAGCGCGTGAAAGAACTCGCCATGGAGTAGCCGAGCATGTCGGCGATTCGGCCCAACGAGTAATTCGGGTTTTCCAGGTAGCGCAGCACCAGATCGCGGCGCACGTCATTGATCAAGTCATTGAAGGCGCAACCGTCGTCTTTCAGGCGGCGCTGCAGGGTGCGTACGTTCATGCCCTGGGTCTGGGCGATCTGCTCGATGGTGGCGCGTCCCATCGGCAGCAGCAGGTAGATGGCTTTGCGCACCTCGAACAGCATCGAGGGACCTTCGTGGCTCAGCAGCGAGTCGAGGTAACTCTGGGCGTAGCGTGCCATGGCCGGATCGGCATTGGGGTTGGTCACGTCGAGGCTGGCGTCGGAGCAGACAATGCCATTGAACTCGCTGCCGAATTCCAGTGTGCAGCCGAACAGGCGGCGATGCAGTTGCAGGTTGTCGGGAGGCTGGTGCGTGAAGTTGACGCTGTAAGGGTGCCAGTGGCTGCCGAGCAGCGCGGCACACAGGCGGAACATCACGCCGATGGCCAGTTCGGTGGCTTGCCGGCTGGGCATCGGCGATTCGGTGACCACCTCTTCGCGAATGATCACCATCTTGCCGGCCTCTTCAATGAAGATGGCCAATGAATCGTTCATCAGATGACGGTAATGCACCACGACCTGCAACGCATCTCGCAGCGTTCGCTGGTGGCTGAGCAGCAGGCTGACCACACCGAAGTCCGAGAGCTGGCGCGACTCGGCCATGCTCAGGCCGAAGCTCTGGCAGCCACTGGCGGCGGCCGAATCTTCCAGCAGGCGTACGGCGGCATCAATGGGGATTCGGTGTTCGGGCGCTTGCAGCAGGGCTTTGCTCAGGCCGACGCCGGCCAGTACATCACGCGGGTTGAACCCCAGGTACTGGGTGACCTCCAGGTAGTTGGTCAACACGGCGGCGCGAACAAGCTTGGGCATGCGAAGGTCTTTCCTGGGCCGGTTGCGATTCAAATGAGCGTGGCGACTATATCCAGCACATCAGCAATTGAACAGTTGTGACGTTGTCGAGGGCGCTCGCCCAATTCTGTCCAGAATCACCTCCGTTGACGTGGCGCAATCGACGCTCACCCATTGATTACAGTGACCCACAGCGAAGCTGCGGGGTTTTGCGACCAGTGGTCGGGGCGCGTCCACACCTGGAAATCTGTCATGAAAAGAAAAGTGCCTGACGTCCAATGAAAAGCGCCTCGGGTGGGCGCTCTTTAATGTCAGTCCTACAAAAAGCCCCTGGCGAATAGAGCCAGTCGAGTCATCGAGAAAGCGAAGGTGTTGAAGTGGACAAACTGCAAACTGCCGCAACCGTTCTGATCGTACCGGGCCTGCGTGAGCACGTTGCCGAGCATTGGCAAACGTTGCTTGAGGCAAGGCTCTGCAAAGTGCGCAGTGTGCCGCCGCTGGAAACCGACAAACTCGATTGCGCCAAGCGGGTCGAAGCAATCCAGCACGCGCTGGAGCAGATCGAGGGGCCGGTGATTCTGGTTGCTCACAGCGCCGGTGTGCTGATGGTCGCGCACTGGGCTGCGCAGCACAGTCGGCCGATCAAGGGCGCGCTGCTGGCCACGCCTCCGGATCTCGATGCTCATTGGCCACAAGGCTACCCGTCCGCTGAAACCCTGCGCACCCAGGGTTGGAATCCTCTACCAAAAGGGCCACTGCCGTTCCGCAGTCTGGTGGCTGCCAGTACCAACGACCACCTCGCCAGCCTGGACGCCGTCACTCGCCTGGCTGAAGGCTGGGGCAGCGAACTGCTCAACGTGGGCGAGGTGGGTCATCTCAATCCGGCTGCCGGGTTTGGCCACTGGCCGCAAGCCGAAGCACTCATCCTGGCGCTGGATCACTAGTTCAGGCGCCGGTTGGCCCCAGCCATCCGGCATTTGCCCTCACTCCTGAAAAACGCAAATCCCTGGAACAAGGGTTGCGCGAGGGCGGCTGCGCTTAAAACAAATACAAAAAGGCGGAGACAACGCAATGCACAACAATAAGAGTCACGGGTTCGCACCCTCGCGTTACACCTTGTTGGTCTCGGCCATTCTGGCCGCCGCCGTGCCGGTCGCGCAGGCGGTCGAACTCGACACAGGTAACCCGGACTGGACCGTGCGTTTTGATAACACCGTGAAGTACAACTACGGCGTACGCACCGAAAGCGCCGACAAGCGCCTGTTGGCGACACCGAACAACAACGATGGCGACTACAACTTCCGCAAGGCCGGGACCAACATCACCAACCGTGTTGACCTGTTGACCGAAATGGATGTGGTCTATCAGAACCACATGGGCTTTCGCGTCAGCGCCGCCAGTTGGTACGACAAGGCCTACGAGAACACCGGTTCCAATTCCAACCCGTTCGTCAACGGCAATGACGCGCGGTCGGGTCTGGTCGCCAACGATCCGCGCCTGGCCGGGGTCACCGGCGACAATGTCGGCAATGGCAGCCCGCACCTGAGCAACTATGCCCAGCGTTACTACACCGGTCCATCCGGCGAAATCCTCGATGCCTTCGTGTTCTACAGCACCGAAGTGGGCGAGGAGTCGCTGTTGAGCGTCAAGGCCGGTCAGCACAACGTGTTCTGGGGTGAAACCCTCCTCAACCCTGTGCACTCGGTCAGCTATGGCCAGTCCGGCCTGGACCTGGCCAAACTGGCTGCCTCGCCCGGTACCGAAGCCAAGGAGCTGTTCGTTCCGCGTAACCAGTTGTCGATGTCGTTCACCGTCAATCCCGAGTTGACCGTGGGTGCCCAGTATTTCCTCGATTGGGACGCCGCGCGTCTGCCGGAAGCAGGCACTTATTACGGCGGTTCCGATCTGGTCGGCTTCGGCGCGCAGTCGTTCCTGCTGGGCAACACCAATGGCGTGGTGCCGGGCAGTCCGCTGGGTTGTGGTCTGGCGCCCTGCAACGGGCTGACCAATGTGCGTCGCGGTCACGACCTGACGCCGGACAAGCGCGGAGACTGGGGCGTGATGGCCAAGTGGTCGCCGGCCTGGCTGGATGGCACCCTCGGTGTTTACTACCGCGAAACCTCGGAAATCCTGCCGCAAGCCTGGTTGAACGCCACTGGGTTGACCTCGGCCAATCCCAACGGCACCCCGCCTGCCGGCATGGTGCCGGCCGTGGTCAACACCCTCAATTCGTTGAGCACCAGCACTTACCAACTGGCCTATGCCGACAACATTCAGATCTTCGGCCTGAGCCTGTCCAAGGATGTGGGCGGTATCAGTGTGGGTTCGGACCTGAACATTCGTCACAACATGCCGCTGGCCAGTATTCCCGCTGTTGTCAGCTCGACAGGGCCACGGGGTTTGGGCGCAGGTCTTGGCTTGTTGCCGGCCCGCACGGCGGCCACTGGGGTGATCTATGACACCCCGCAAAAGGGCGACAGCATGAGTGCCACCGGTGACACCTTGCACTGGACGCTCAACGGCCTGATGACCTTCCCGAAAACCCCGGTGTTCGATTCGGCCAGCCTGCTCGCCGAGTTGTACTACAGCAACCTGCTCAAGCTCGATAGCAAAAACGAAGCGCTCTACAAGGGCAATGACACCTATCGCGGCATCGACCAGCCGACCCGGGACAACTGGGGCATCGCGGTCAACTTCACGCCGACCTGGTACCAGGTGTTTCCCGGCGTTGACCTCAACGCACCGATGTCCATCAACGTCGGCCTTGACGGCGTGTCACCGGTGTCCGGTGGCGGTGCCAAAGACACTGGCAACTATGCCGTGGGCGTGGGTGCCGTTGTGTACAACAAATACTTCATCGACCTGAAGTACGTGGACTCCTTCGGCAAGACCGACAAGTGCGACGCCAGCGGTCTGAGCACCGGCGCGGCCAATGCCGGCAGCGGCGACGGCTCCACCCCCAATGCCTTTAGCGGCAATGAAAACTACGCCTGTTACGGCGGTGGCTACTCGGCCTTCTCCGGTGGAGGGGCCACGACTGAGGACCGTGGCGCCGTTTACCTGACGATGAAAACCACTTTTTGATGCACCACTGATTTGCTCAATGCAAGCAGGAGAATAACAAGATGAAATTCGCAAAAACCGTGTTGGCCGCTTCGCTGGCGATGGTCCTTGCCGCCCAGGCACAGGCCGCTGTTTCAACGCAGGACGCTGCCAGGTTGGGCAGCAGCCTGACCCTGGTGGGCGCCGAAAAGGCCGGGAACGCTGATGGTTCCATCCCCGCCTACGACGGTGGCCTGACCACGCCGCCGGCCAGTTTCAAGTCCGGTGACAGCATGCGTCCGGATCCCTTCGTCAACGAAAAACCGTTGCTGGTGATCGATGGCAAAAACGTCGATCAGTACAAGGGCTTGCTCAGTGCAACCACGGCGGAACTGGCCAAGCGTTTCCCGAGTTTCCATGTCAATGTCTACCCGACCCACCGCACCGTCTCGTTGCCCAAGGCGGTGCTGGACAATGGCGTGAAAAACGCCACCGGTGCCAAGTCCCTTGAAGGTGGGTTGGCTGTCGATAACGTACTGCCCGGCGTGCCGTTCCCGATTCCGCAGTCGGGCAACGAGGCCATGTGGAACTTCCTGTTGCGTTTTCAAGGCGTCAGCATCAATTCCAAGTACGACTCCTGGAACGTCGACTCCGCTGGCGTGCCGACGCTGGCGACCACCGGGCAGGCGTTCATTTCCTATCCGATCTACGAGAACCTGGCGCAGCCGATCAGCAGCGCCGACGTGTACTACCAGATGAAGCTGTCTTATACCGGCCCTGCGCGCCGGGCCGGTGAAGCGGTGATGCTCAAGGACGCCGCCAACCCGCTGCAGCAACCGCGCCGCGCCTGGCAATACTTGCCTGGCCAGCGTCGGGTCAAACTGGCACCGAACCTGGCCTACGACACGCCTAACCCTGGCACCGCCGGCGCCGGCACCTACGACGATGTTTTCGTGTTCAACGGTGCACTGGACCGCTACGACTGGAAGCTGGTGGGCAAGCAGGAAATGATCGTGCCCTACAACACCTACAAGCTGACCTACGCCCAGGACCCCAAGTCGCTGACCACCGCCAATCACCTGGCTCCCGATTACGTGCGTTGGGAAAAACACCGGGTGTGGGTGGTGGAGGGCAACCTCAAGTCCGGCGCCCGGCACATCTATCAGAAGCGTCGTTTCTATCTCGATGAAGACAGCTGGACCGCTCTGGCCTCTGACCAATATGACGCCCGTGGTCAGCTGTACCGTGGCTCCTTCGCGTTCCTCAGCCAGAGCTACGACAAGCAGACCCCGGATTCCACGCCCTTCATGATCTACGACCTGGTGGGTGGCTCCTACAACATCAATGGCGTGGTCGGGCCTTACGGCGGCATCAAGTACATCGATCCGCTCTCCAAGGCGCAGTGGTCGCCTGAGTCCCTGGCCGGTAGCGGGATTCGCTAGGCAAATCGTGACAAAGCGTCCGTTCGGTCCAGTGCCTACCAGGCAGGGGACCGCACGACGGTCGGCGCATGCCGATCGTTTCGGGCGCCAAGTTGGAACGTCAGGCACACGGACGTGTGTCCCGGCGCGGTTTTCCGAAGAGGACGCGGTATGTGTTCGTACAAAAACTATCTGCAACTGGCGCTCGGCGCTCTGCTTGCAATGTCGCAGGGCCTGAGCCAGGCGTCCGCTTATGTCGACGTGCTGGATCTGCCGGCCAGTGTCAGCGCCTTGGCCGTCAACAGTCCGTTATCCGGCATGGCCCGCGCCGGCGATCGTCTGGTCGCAGTCGGGCAGCGTGGCCACATTCTGTATTCCGATGATGCCGGTAAACACTGGCAGCAGGCCGCGGTGCCGGTCAGTGCCGACCTCAATGCCGTGAGTTTTCCTTCCGCCACCCAAGGCTGGGCGGTGGGCGGTGACGGCGTGGTGTTGCACAGCAACGACGCAGGTGCGACCTGGCACAAGCAACTGGACGGCCGCGAGATTGGTGCCTTGCTGGTCAAGCATTACAGCGCGTTGGCCCGTGCAGAACCGGGCAACGAACAATGGCCACTGCGGGTCGCCGAAGGTGAGCGCCTGATGGCGCAGGGCGCCGATAAACCGTTGCTCGATGTCTGGTTCGCCAACGATCGCCTCGGCTATGTGGTCGGGGTGTTCAACCTGATCCTGCGCACCGAAGACGGCGGCCAGAGCTGGACGCCGTTTCAGGACCGCACCGACAACTCGCAGGGATTTCACCTCAACGCCATCGCCTCTACCGGCGATGCGCTGTACATCGCCGGCGAGCAGGGCTTGTTGCTGAAATGGGACGACGCCCAACAGCGCTTCGCCGCTGTGCAGACACCCTATCAGGGCAGTTTTTTCGGTGTGCTCGGCAAGCCCGGGGAAGCGCTCGTCTACGGCTTGCGCGGCAATGTGCTGCGCAGCACCGATGGCGGTTTCAGCTGGACCCCGCTGGACAGTGGCCTGCACGTCAGCATCACCGCCGGCATCGTCGATGCCCATGGCAATTATCGCTTATTCACCCAGGGCGGGCAGATGCTGGTCAGCCAGGGCGCAGGCGCGCAATTGCATCTGGTTCAGCAACGGGCACCGACACCGGTGACCGGCGCCACTCAGTCCGCCGACGGTGCGCTGGTGGTGGTTGGCAGCCGTGGTGCACGGACGCTGTCCGTTGAATAAGCCCTCGAACCCTTAGAGCGAGAACCCAGACATGGGCAATATCAAACAAGAAACCATGCCGGTGATCCGCGATCTGCGGGATTTCGACCGCCATTCCGGCAACCGGCTGGAGCGGCTGGTGTTCAACTACCGTCCGTTGTTCATGCTGCTAATGGCGCTGGCCACCGTGGTGTTGGGCTACATGGCCGCGACTCGTCTGGAGCTGCGTCCAAGCTTCGAAAAGATGATTCCGCAGAGCCAGCCGTACATCCAGAATTTCCTGGAAAACCGTCAGTCGCTGCGCGGTCTGGGCAACTCGGTACGGGTGGTGGTGGAGAACACCCAGGGCGATATTTTCGATCCCGCTTATCTCGACGTGCTCAAACAGGTCAACGATCAGTTGTTCGTCACCGAAGGCGTGGACCGTGCCTGGATGAAGTCGTTGTGGAGCCCGGCGGTGCGCTGGACCGAAGTCACCGAGGAAGGGTTCCAGGGTGGCCCGGTGATGCCCGATACCTATGAGGGCAAGCCTGAGCAAATAGAACAGCTGCGCCAGAACATTTCCCGCGCCGGGATCGTCGGCAGTCTGGTGGCCAGCGACTACAAATCGAGCATGCTGATCGTGCCGCTGCTGGACAAGGCTACGGCCAGCGGTCAGCGCATCGACTACCACGCTTTTTCGCAAATGCTCGAGGAGCAGTTGCGCGACAAGATCGAGTTCGCTGGCGATAGCGCTGCACGCAAGGCCGGGGAGGAGGGCAAGGGCCAATACAAAGTCCGGGTGATCGGTTTCGCCAAACTGATGGGCGACCTGATCGACGGCCTGATTCAGGTGATGATGTTCTTCGGCCTGGCCGTCGTCACTTCGCTGATCATCATCTACGCCTACACCCGATGCGTGCGCAGCACCTTGCTGGTGGTCGGCTGCTCGCTGATTGCGGTGGTCTGGCAACTGGGCATCGTCGCCTGGCTCGGCTATGCCATCGACCCGTACTCGGTGCTGGTGCCGTTCCTGATTTTCGCCATCGGTGTGTCTCACGCGGCGCAGAAGATGAACGGCATCATGCAAGACATCGCCCGTGGCACCCACAGACTGATCGCCGCACGCTACACCTTCCGCCGTCTGTTCATTGCCGGCGTCACCGCATTGCTGGCCGACGCTGTCGGGTTCGCGGTGCTGATGCTGATCGATATTCCGGTGATCCGCGACCTGGCGATCACCGCCAGTATCGGCGTGGCGGTGCTGATTTTCACCTCGCTGTTGCTGATGCCGGTGGCGCTGTCTTATGTCGGCGTCGGCGCCAGGGCTGCCGAGCGTGCGCTGAAAATCGACACCCGCGCAGAAGGGCACAAAGGCTTCGGCAAACTGTGGGACTTGCTCGACCGTTTCACCACGCGCAAGTGGGCCACGGGGGCGGTATTGGTCGCGGTGCTGATGGGCATCGGCGGCTTCATGGTCAGCTTGCAGCTGAAGATCGGCGACCTGGAAAGTGGTGCACCGGAGCTGCGTGCCGACTCTCGCTACAACCGTGACAACGCCTACATCACCAGCCACTACGCGCTGTCCAGCGACCTGTTCGCGGTGATGATCAAGACCGCGCCGGAAGGCTGCTTGAACTACAAGACGCTGATCCTCGCCGACCGTCTGGCCTGGGAGCTGCAGCAGTATCCGGGCGTACAGGCCACGGCGTCGTTGGTCAACGCGGTGCGCCAGATCACCGCCGGTACTTATGAAGGCAACCCCAAGCTCAACAGCATCCAGCGCAATCAGGACGTGCTGAACTACGCCGCGCAGCAAGCCTCGGTCAACTCCCCGGAGTTGTTCAACACCGATTGCTCGTTGATGCCGGTGATCACCTTCCTCAAGGATCACAAGGCCGAGACCCTGGATGCCGTGGTGGGCATCGCCGAAAAGTTCGCCCGGGAGAACAACAGTGAAGATCGCCAGTTTCTGCTGGCGGCCGGGTCGGCCGGGATTGAAGCAGCGACCAACATTGTGGTGCGCGAGGCTAACCGCACCATGCTGCTTTACGTCTATGCGGCGGTGACGTTGTTCTGCCTGATCACCTTCCGCAGCTGGCGCGCAACCCTGGTCGCCTTGTTGCCACTGGTGCTGACTTCGATCCTTTGCGAGGCGTTGATGGTGGCCATGGGCATTGGCGTGAAAGTCGCGACCCTGCCGGTGATCGCATTGGGTGTGGGCATCGGCGTGGACTACGCCTTGTACCTGCTCAGCGTGCAGTTGCATTACCAGCGCCAGGGCCTGCCGCTGAGTCAGGCTTATCGCAACGCCGTGTCATTTACCGGCCGGGTGGTGGGCCTGGTGGGCATCACCCTGGCAGCCGGCGTGGTGTGCTGGGTCTGGTCGCCGATCAAGTTCCAGGCCGACATGGGCATCCTGCTGACCTTCATGTTCCTGTGGAACATGCTCGGCGCGCTGATCCTGATTCCCGCCCTGTCGTACTTTTTGCTGCGTCACCCCGTTGCGCAAGCGCGTTTGGCGCAAACCGGTGAAACCGGTACATCCCAACGTCAGGACATGTCGCATGCCCTGACCATTCCCGAGTAAGCCAACAATGTCTGATTACAAAGCTCCTTTGCGCGACATGCGCTTCGTACTCAACGAGGTCTTCCAGGTGTCCCGGCTGTGGGCCCAATTGCCTGGCCTGGCCGAGGTGATCGATGAAGAAACGGCCGCCGCGATCCTTGAAGAGGCCGGCAAAATCAGTGGCGAAGTTATCGCACCGCTGAACCGCACCAGCGACGAGCAGGGCTGCACCTGGAGCAATGGAGCGGTCACGGCGCCGGACGGTTTTGTCGCGGCCTATCAGGCATTCGCCGAAGGCGGTTGGGTGGGTGTTGGCGGTGATCCGCAGTTCGGTGGCATGGGCATGCCCAAGGCGATTTCGGCGCAGGTCGAAGAGATGGTCAACTCGGCGAGCCTGTCGTTCGGCCTGTACCCGATGCTGACCGCCGGTGCGTGCCTGTCGATCAATGCCCACGCCAGTCAGGAACTCAAGGAACGCTATCTGCCGAACATGTACGCCGGCACCTGGACCGGTTCCATGTGCCTGACCGAGGCGCATGCCGGCACGGACCTGGGCCTGATTCGCACTCGCGCCGAACCCCAGGCCGACGGCAGTTTCAAGATCAGCGGCAGCAAGATCTTCATCACCGGCGGCGAGCACGACCTGACCGAAAACATCATTCATTTGGTACTGGCCCGATTGCCGGATGCTCCGGCCGGTCCTAAGGGGATTTCGCTGTTTCTGGTGCCCAAGGTGCTGGTCAATGCCGATGGCTCGCTGGGTGAACGCAACTCGCTGTCCTGCGGTTCCATTGAGCACAAGATGGGCATCAAGGCCTCCGCCACCTGCGTGATGAACTTTGACGAGGCGACCGGCTGGATCGTCGATGCGCCGAACAAAGGCCTGGCGGCCATGTTCACCATGATGAATTACGAACGCCTTGGCGTGGGCATCCAGGGCCTGGCGTTGGGTGAGCGCTCGTACCAGAACGCGGTCGAATACGCCCGTGACCGTCTGCAAAGCCGTTCGCCGACGGGCGCGCAGAATAAGGACAAGGCCGCCGACCCGATCATCGTGCACCCGGATGTACGACGCATGTTGTTGACCATGAAAGCCTTGAACGAGGGCGGGCGTGCGTTCTCCAGCTACGTGGCCCTGCAACTGGACACCGCCAAGTACAGCGATGACGCGCCAACCCGCACCCGTGCCCAGGAACTGGTGTCGCTGCTGACCCCGGTGGCCAAGGCGTTCCTCACCGACATGGGGCTGGAAACCACGGTGCACGGCCAGCAGATCTTCGGCGGCCACGGTTACATTCGCGAATGGGGCCAGGAGCAATTGGTTCGCGATGTGCGCATCACCCAGATCTACGAAGGCACCAACGGTATCCAGTCACTGGATTTGGCCGGGCGCAAAATCGTCGGCAGTGGCGGGGCGCTGTACCGGCTGTTCGCTTCGGAAATCCGCAACTTTACCGCCAATGCCTGCGCTGACCTCGGTGAGTTCACCAAACCGTTGAACGCCGCCGTCGACACCCTCGACGAACTGACCGCATGGCTGCTGGACCGAGCCCAGGGCAACCCGAATGAAATCGGCGCGGCTTCGGTCGAGTACCTGCACGTGTTCGGCTACACCGCGTACGCCTACATGTGGACGCGAATGGCCAAGGCTGCCATGAGCACGCATTCCAAGGACGCGTTCTATGCCAGCAAACTGGCCACCGCGCGCTTCTACTTCGCCCGTCTGCTGCCACGCATCCACTCGTTGAGCGCATCGGCCAAGGCTGGCAGCGAATGCCTCTATCAATTGGATGCAGAGCAGTTCTGAGCCCACGTAAAAAGGACCGGGAACCCCAACCATGATGGCGACAAAAATAATTCCGCCCGCCGATGGCGCCTATGCCTATCCCTTGCTGATCAAGCAATTGTTGCTGTCCGGCGTACGCTACGAACCGGGCAGGGAAATCGTCTACGCCGACAAACTGCGCTACAGCTACCAGACCCTCAACCGGCGGATCCGCCGGCTGGCCAACGCCTTGACCGCTGCCGGCGTGAAGGCTGGAGATACGGTGGCCCTGCTCGACTGGGACAGCCATCGCTACCTGGAATGCTTCTTTGCCGTACCGATGATCGGCGCGGTGCTGCATACCGTGAACATTCGTCTTTCGCCGGATCAGGTGCTCTTCACCATGAACCATGCCGAGGACGACCTGGTGCTGGTGCATGATGATTTCCTGCCGCTGGTTGAACAGATTCAGGGCCGGCTTGAAACCGTCAAAGGCTACCTGCAGCTCACGGACGACATAGCCACTCGCACGTCGCTACCGGTGCTGGGGGAATATGAAAACCTGTTGGCCGGGACCGCAGACCAGTACGACTTTCCCGATTTCGATGAAAACTCGGTGGCGACTCTTTTCTACACCACGGGCACCACCGGCGACCCTAAAGGCGTGTATTTCACCCACCGCCAATTGGTCCTGCACACCTTGAATGCCGTGGGCACTTTGGGCGTCTATCAGGGGGTGCCGCTGCTGCGCTCCGATGATGTCTACATGCCGATCACACCGATGTTCCACGTGCATGCCTGGGGTGTGCCCTATGTCGCCACCCTGATGGGGCTCAAGCAGGTGTACCCCGGCCGCTACGAACCCAACAGCCTGGTCAGGCTGTATCGTGAGGAGAAGGTCACTTTTTCCCATTGTGTACCGACCATTTTGCAAATGATCCTGAGCTGTGAGGAAGCGGCACAGACCCGTTTTGATGGCTGGAAAATGCTTCTGGGCGGCAGCGCACTGACGCTGGGAATTGCCAGTGAAGCGAGTGCCAAAGGTATTCAGGTGCACAGTGGTTATGGCATGTCGGAAACCTGCCCATTGCTGTGCCTGACCTACCTGCGTGATAAGGACCTCGAACAGTCCACGCAAGCCCAACTGGCCACCCGCATCAAGACTGGCACGCCGGTGCCGATGGTCGACCTGAAAATCATCGATGCCAATGGCAACGACGTTGCCCATGACGGCGAGTCTCTGGGCGAGATCGTGGTGCGCGCACCCTGGCTGACCCAAGGCTATTTGAAGGAGCCCGAAAAGGGTGCCGAGCTGTGGCACAACGGTTGGATGCACACCGGCGATCTGGCCTCCATCGACGCCTTGGGCGGGGTGGAAATCAAAGATCGAATCAAGGATGTTATCAAGACGGGCGGGGAGTGGATCAGCTCCCTGGAACTGGAAAGCCTGATCAGCGAACACACGGCGGTGAAGTCGGTCGCGGTCGTGGGCATTGCCGATGAGCAATGGGGCGAACGGCCGATGGCACTGGTGGTGTGCGAGCCGGGGCAATATCTCGACCGCAAGATCCTCGAGGCGCACCTGCAAGGGTTTGTCGAGCGTGGCCGCATCAACAAATGGGCGATCCCCAAACAGTTCAAGTTCGTCGCCGAGATCCCTAAAACCAGCGTCGGGAAGATTGATAAGAAACTGATCCGGCAAAGTGAATTGGGGTGAAAGACGCGGCGCCCCTGTGCCAATTTCGTCATCTGCGGCGCCCAAACCCATCAAGCCACATCTCTGTGGATAGACCACCCTGACCGGTCTGTCCAAGGAGATGAGCATGATCCGACTGACCCTGATCGAAGCCCGCGAGTTGGCCGAATCGATCCTGTTGCACAACGGTTTTAATCTGGCCCACGCGCAAGCGGTGGCGGCGACGGTGATCGCCGGCGAGCGCGATGGCTGCGCCTCCCACGGTTTGTACCGGATTCTGGGTTGTGTGAATTCCCTGCGGGCCGGCAAGGTGTCGGTCGATGCCGAGCCGCAGGTGATCGACCAAGCGCCGTCGATCGTGCGGGTGGATGCTGGTGGTGGTTTTTCACAGTTGGCGTTTCAGGCCGGGCTTGGGTTGCTGGCGGAGAAAACCCGGGCCAACGGGATTGCGGCGTTGGCGATCAATCGCTGTGTGCATTTCTCGGCGCTGTGGGTGGAGATCGAGCAGTTGACCGCTACCGGGTTGGTGGCGCTGGCGTGTAATCCGAGCCATGCCTGGGTGGCACCGGCTGGGGGGCGTGTGCCGGTGTTCGGCACCAATCCCATTGCCTTTGGCTGGCCGCGGGCGGGGCAGGATCCGTTTGTGTTCGACTTCGCCACCAGTGCGATTGCCCGTGGCGATATCGAGTTGCATCGGCGTGCCGGCAAGGCGATTCCCGAGGGATGGGGCGTGGACGCTGAGGGCCGGCCGAGCACTGATGCCAATGTGGTGCTCGATGGCGGTGCGATGCTGACGTTCGGTGGGCACAAGGGCTCGGCGCTGGCGGCAATGGTGGAGTTGATCGCCGGGCCTTTGATCGGTGATTTGACCAGTGCCGAGTCGCTGGCCTACGACGCGGGCAGCAAGTCGTCGCCGTACCATGGCGAGTTGATCATTGCGCTGGATCCGCGGCGTTTTCTGGGAGTGGCCACTGAGGAACATTTGGCCCGGGCCGAAGTGTTGTTTCAGGGGATTGAAGGGCAGGGCGCACGCTTGCCGTCGCAACGGCGTTATGCGGCGCGGGCACGCAGTGTGGAGGAGGGGATTCAGATTCCCGAGGCGCTGTACAACGACCTGAAAGCACTGCTGGCTTGAATGCGATGAAAATCCTGTAGGAGCGAGGCTTGCCCGCGAAGGCGTCTCGACATTCAACATTGATGTCGTCTGATACACCGCCTTCGCGGGCAAGCCTCGCTCCTACGGGAGGTCGTGTTTTTACAGCGGTTCGCGGTGGCTGTTGCCATCAACCAGTCGCGCAATACCCAACGGGTTGGCGTTTTTCAGGGCGTCGGGCAGTAAGGCGTCCGGGCAGTTCTGGTAGCACACCGGGCGCAGGAAGCGCTCGATGGCCAGGCTGCCGACCGAGGTGCCACGGGCATCGGAGGTCGCGGGATAAGGTCCGCCATGCACCATGGCATCGCAAACTTCGACGCCGGTGGGATAGCCGTTGAACAGCACCCGGCCAACCTTTTGCTCCAGCAGTGCCAGCAGATCGGCGTGTTCCTTCAGGTCCTGTGCTTCGCCAATCAACGTGGCGGTGAGTTGACCGTGCAAACTGTTCAGCGCTTGTCGCAACTCGGCCTTATCGGCCACTTCGACGACGAGGGTGGTCGGGCCGAACACTTCTTCCTGCAACAGCGGATCACCCTTGAGCAGCAGACTGGCATCGGCCTTGAACAGTTGCGGCCACGCTTGATTGCCGTGCTGATCCTGGCCCGCCAGGCGGATTATCCTCGGATGGTCGAGCAAGGCCTGCACACCTTTTTCGTAGCTGCCGAGGGTGCCGGCATTGAGCATGGTTTGCGCCGGTTGTTCGGCCATCAAGGCACTGAGTCGCGCGATGAAAGCGTTGAAGTGGGGGGAGCGCATACCGATCACCAACCCCGGATTGGTACAGAACTGACCGCAACCCTGGACCACCGACGCCACCAGTTCACCGGCGATTTTCTCGCCGCGTGCAAGCAAGGCTTCAGGCAATACCAGCACCGGGTTGATGCTGCTCATTTCGGCGAACACCGGGATCGGTTGTGGCCGTGCGGCGGCCATGTCACAGAGGGCGCGACCGCCTTTCAGCGAACCGGTGAAACCGACGGCCTGGATTGCCGGATGCTTGACCAGCGCTTCACCGACGCCTGCACCGTAGATCATGTTGAACACACCTTTGGGCATGTCGGTTTGCTCGGCGGCGCGGATGATTGCATCGGCCACGTGCTCGGCGGTCGCCATGTGTCCGCTGTGGGCCTTGAACACCACCGGGCAACCGGCGGCCAGAGCGGCAGCGGTATCACCGCCGGCAGTGGAAAAGGCCAGCGGGAAATTACTGGCGCCGAACACGGCCACCGGGCCGACGCCGATCCGGTATTGGCGCAGGTCGACCCGTGGCAGTAGCAGACGTTCGGGCAAGGCGCGGTCGATGCGCGCACCATAGAAATCGCCCCGGCGCAGAACCTGAGCGAACAGGCGCATTTGGCCGCTGGTACGGCTGCGTTCGCCCTGAATGCGCCCGGTCGGCAGGGCAGTTTCGCGGGTGACCCGGTTGACGAATTCATCATCCAGCGCATCCAGTTGCGCGGCGATCGCCTCAAGAAATTCTGCACGGCGAGTCGCCGGCAAGTTGCGAAACGCCGGGTAAGCGGCAGCAGCGGCCTGGGCGGCGGCGTCGACTTCTTCCACGGTGGCTTGCATGAACGAGTAGGGCAGCGCTTCGCCGGTGCTGGCGTCGTGGCTTTGCATCGCGATGTTGCCAGCGGCGCTGCGAGCGCCGCCGATGTAGTTGTGGCCGATGATCTGGGACATGGAAAAACTCCTGTCAAAAAAGGGAACCGGAACCTGTAGGAGCGAGGCTTGCCCGCGAAGGCGGTGTGTCAGACGACATCAATGTTGAATGTCCGACCCCCTTCGCGGGCAAGCCTCGCTCCTACAGGTTTTGCTTCAGGCCAGTGAATCACCCCGGCGTGTGGCCGGCGCGGCGATATCCAGGGCAGCAATGCGCGCGGCGGATTCGGCATCCACCTGATGCAACGACTTGCCACGGGTTTCCCGGGTCAGGCCGACGGCCACGATGGAGATCAGCGCGGCGCCCACCAGGTACCAGGCGATGGGTGTCGAGCTGTGATATTTGTTGAGCAAGGTGATGGCGATCAGCGGTGCCAGGGAACCGGCGAAAATCGGCGCCACCTGGTAGCACAGTGAAAGTGCGGTATAGCGAACGTGGGTCGGGAACATTTCGGCCATCAGGGCCGAGTAGGGCGCATAGGTCATCGACTCGATGCCCAGGCCCAGAATGATCGCCGCCATGATCAGCCAGTTATTGCCGGTGTCCATCATCGGGAAACCGACAAAGCCCCAGAACGCGGTGAGTACCGCGCCGGTCAGATAGATCGGTTTGCGCCCGACGATATCCGACAGATACCCCATCAACGGAATCAGGAAGAAGTGCACCAAGTGCGCGCCGAACATCAGCAGCAGAATTTCCGAGGTGTCCTTGTGCACCACCAGTTTCAGGTAGGTGATCGAAAAGGTCACCACGGTGTAATAGAGGATGTTCTCGGCAAAGCGTGCGCCAATGCCCACCAGCACGGCGCGCCAGTGATGACGCAGCACTTCGACTACGCCCAGCTGTTGCTGCTTGGTCTGCGCCTGACGGGCCTGGGCTTCCTTGAAGATCGGCGCGTCATCGACGCTGGTGCGAATCCAGTAACCGATCAGCACCACCACCGCCGAGAACCAGAACGCCACGCGCCAGCCCCAGGCGAGGAATTGTTCCTCCGACAGGTTCGACGACAACAGCAGCAGCGCGACAGTGGCCACCAGGTTGCCGGCCGGCACCCCGGCTTGCGGCCAACTGGCCCAGAAGCCTCGGCGATTGTCGGGGCAGTGTTCGGACACCAGCAAAATCGCGCCGCCCCATTCACCGCCAAAGGCGAAACCCTGGATCAGCCGCAGCAGCACCAATAACACTGGCGCGGCATAGCCGATCTGGTCGAAGCCGGGCAGGCAACCCATCAGGAAGGTCGTGATGCCGACCACCACCAGGCTCAGTTGCAGCAGGCGCTTGCGGCCAAATTTGTCACCGTAGTGACCGAACACCAAACCGCCCAATGGGCGAGCGAGAAAGCCGACCGCGTACAGGGCGAAGGCGGCGATGATGCCGTCGATGGGGCTGTCGGTCTGGCGGAAGAACAACTGGCCGAAGACCAGTGCGGAGGCTGTGCCGTAGAGAAAAAATTCATACCACTCGGCGACAGTGCCGGCCATGGCGGCGGCCACTACGCGTTTGAGTCCCGAGGGGGTGGTTGCGCGGGAGGTGCTTTGAGGATTGGACATGCTGGCGTTTCCTGTAGGGGCGCAAAGACAGGGCAAACCGTAATGCCGGAAAGTTATGGACCTGAACACCGCAGCCCTGTGGGAGCGAGCCTGCTCGCGATAGTGGCGGATCAGCCAATATTGATGCTGAATGTGCAGCCGTCATCGCGAGCAGGCTCGCTCCCACAAGTTTGCGCACCTTAACTTACCGGTATCAGGGCAAGCCGGGCCGGGTCCGCAAAGACCCGCCCGGCAATCACTCAGAGACCGACGTCTGGCAACTCCGGACGATTGGCCAGGGCCTTGGCCATGATCTGCTCGACGAACACCCGATCGGCTTCCGGCAGTGCCAGGCGTGGCGGACGGGTCAGCGCGCTGCCGCGACCGGCGATGGCTTCGCAGAGCTTGATGCACTGCACCAGGTCGGCACGGGCATCGAGGTGCAGGATCGGCATCAGCCATTCGTAGATCGGCATGGCTTCGGCGAAGCGACCGGCCTTGGCCAGGCGGAAGATGGTTTCGCCTTCTTTCGGGAACACGTTGGACATGCCCGAGACCCAGCCCTCGGCACCCACGGCGATGCTTTCCAGCACCACGTCATCCAGACCTGCGAACAGCACGAAACGATCGCCCACTTCATTGCGCACGTCGATGAAACGACGGGTATCGCCGGACGAATCCTTGAAGCACACCACGTTGTCGCAGTCGGCCAGGGAAATCAGGATGTCCGGGGTGACGTCGTTTTTGTAGATCGGCGGGTTGTTGTAGACCATCAGCGGTACGTCGGCGTTTTTCGCCACGTAGCGGTAGTGCTCGGCGGTCTCGAACGGCTTGGAGCCATAGACCAGCGCCGGCATCAGCATCACGCCGTCGACACCGACCCGGCGCACGGCATTGGCGACCTTGGCCGCTTGCACGCTGGTGAACTCGGCCACACCGCAGATCACTGGCACGCGACCCCGGGAGGCGTCGACCGCGACTTCGGTCACGGCGATTTTTTCTTCGGCGGTCAATGAGGTGTTTTCCCCCACCGAACCGCACACCACCAGGCCTGAGACGCCGTCACGGATCACGTTGGAAATCACCTGATGGGTTTTTTCCAGGTTGATGGTGAAGTCATCGTTGAATTGAGTGGTCACCGCGGGGAAGACGCCACTCCAGTTGATACGTTTGCTCATTGTTGCCTCCGGTTCGTTTTTGTATTTCGTATACGATATTTCAAGTGACAAATTTCGGCTAGTGCTTTTTTCAATCAATCAGGGTTTTTTGCTGGTGGGTGAAATCACTGTGGCTAGGGAGCTTGGGTGGTGAGGCAGCTTGGTTGGTGAGAGAATTACTGTGGCGAGGGGGCTTGCCCCCGTTGGGTTGCGAAGCAGCCCTGAAATCAACCGCCGCTACCTTCTAGAAAGACCGCGTGTGCTGACTTTACGACTGCTTCGCAGCCGAACGGGGGCAAGCCCCCTCGCCACAAAAGCTCCGGTTCGGCGTCAGGCACCCGGCCAGGTGTCTGACAGGCGATAGCCCTGTGGCCACGGATCGCTCGGGTCGAGCAGCAATTGGTGGGTGCCGGTGATCCAGGCCCGGCCGGAAATGCACGGGTAGATCGCCGCTCGCCCGGCCACTTCGGTCAGGGAATCGATGCGGCAATGGAATTCGGAACCAATGATCGAACGGCCAATAAAGCGCTCGCCGACCTGCATCAATCCCTTGGCCTGCAGCACCGCCATGCGCGCCGAGCAACCGGTGCCGGTGGGCGAGCGGTCGATCTTGCCGGGTTGAATCACCACCGCGTTGGCGCCAGTGGCAATGCCATTTTCAACGACGATGGGCGCGGCAATCTGGCAGAAGGAAATATGCGACCACTCGGGGTTCAGCGGATGGACGAAGCCCAGTTGTTCATTGGCCGCGCGAGTGATTTTCAACCCGACCGCTACCAGGTCGGCAGCCTCATCAGGACGAATGGAAAAGCCCAGTCGTTCAGCGTCGGCGATCACAAAACTGTCGCCGCCGTACGCGGTGTCGACCTGCAACGAGCCGAGGCCTTCGACTTCGATCCAGGCGTCTAGGCGGTCAGCGAAGGAGGGCACGTTCTTGATTTCTACCCGCTCGACCTTGCCATCACGGCAATCGGCCACGGCCTCGATCAGGCCGCCGGGCGCTTCGAGCACCAGTCGGGTTTGCGGTTCGGTCATCGGCAGGATGCCGCTGTCGAGCAGCACCGTGGCCACGCACAGCGAATTGGAGCCGGACATCGGTGGCGTGTCCGCCGGTTCCATGATGATCCAGGCCATCTGCGCCCGAGGATCCTTGGCCGGCACCAGCAGGTTGACGTGACGGAACACGCCGCCGCGAGGTTCGTTGAGTACGAAGTTGCGCAAGGTTTGATCCTTGGCGATCCAGCGCGATTGCTCCCACACCGTGGCGCCCGGGGGTGGGGCGATACCGCCGACGATCACATCGCCGACTTCGCCTTCGGCGTGACAGCTGACTACATGAATGACTTTCGATGAGCGCATTGCCTGCTCCTTGTTTTGTTTGTCAGGGCCCCATCGCGGGCAAGCCCGCTCCCACAGGTATCTGTGTTGGCCACCAATTTTGTGTACACCATCAAACCCTGTGGGAGCGAGCTTGCCCGCGATGAGGCCATCAGTTACTTCACCGATTTTGCGTACACCAACAACCCCTGTGGGAGCGGGCTTGCCCGCGATGAGGCCATCAGTTACCTCACCGATTTTGCGTACACCTACAACCCCTGTGGGAGCGAGCCTGCTCGCGATGGGGCCATCAGTTACTTCACCGATTTCAGAAATGCCGCCGTTTCCGCATGCACCGGATTACCAATCACCTGATCAGGCGAACCAATCTCATGCACCAGGCCATTGCGAAAGAACGCCACGCGGTCGGAGACATCGCGGGCAAAGCGGATTTCGTGGGTCACCAGCACCATGGTCATGCCGTCTTCGGCGAGCATGCGCATGGTGTCCAGCACCTCACCGACCAATTGCGGATCGAGGGCCGAGGTGGCTTCGTCGAACAGCATGTAGTCCGGCGACATGGCCAGGGCGCGGGCAATCGCCATGCGTTGTTGCTGACCGCCGGACAACTTGCCCGGGAAGGTCTTGAGCTTGTCGCCAAGGCCCACGTGGGTCAGTTGCTGCACCGCCAGTTCCTCGGCCTCGGCCTTGCTTTTACCCAAGACTTTGCGCGGGGCCAGCATCACGTTTTCCAGCACTGTCAGGTGGGGGAAGGCATTCCATTGCTGGAACACGATGCCGATTTTCTGCCGCAAGCGGTTGAGGTCGGTGGCGCTGTCATGCACCTCGACGCCGTCGACGCGGATGTTGCCTTTCTGGATCGGTTCCAGGCCGTTGATGCACATCAGCAAGGTCGATTTGCCGGAGCCTGAGCCGCCGATGATCGACACCACCTCGCCCTTGTTCACCGTCAGGCTGACACCCTTGACCACGGCGAGGTCGCCGAAGGATTTATGTACGTTGTCGATCTCAATCATTTTCTTGCCACCTTCTTTCCAGACGAGCGCCCAGGCGTGCGACCACCAGGCTCATGACGTAGTAAATAAGGCCCGCGATGCACAGCACCAGCAACGGTTCCTGGATGCGGGTGACGATGGTTTGCGAGGCGCGCAGCAGTTCGACGATGCCGATCCACATCACCAGCGCGGTGTCTTTCATCACCCCGAGCACCAGGTTCAGCCAGCCGGGAAAAGCCACTCGGGTGGCCATCGGCAGGACGATCCAGCGCAGGTCCTGCAGGAAGCTCAGGCCCAGCGAGCGACTGGCCCGGCGCAGGGTGAACGGCACCGACAACACACCAGCGCGCACGATCTCGGTGAAGTACGCGGCGGCGTAAACCCCCAGCACGATGCAGCCGACGCTGAAGGCGCTGATGTTCAAGCCGACGATGCTTTTGAGCGAGTTGAACAGCACGAACTGGATCAGCAGCGGCACGCTGCGAAACACATCCAGCACCCAGGCCAGGGGCAAACTGGCCCGTGGCAACAAGGCCCGCAGCAGGCCGAAGAGCAAGCCGGCCAGGGAGCCGAGCATGATCGACCAGAACGTCAGTTGCAGCGTGACCCAGGCGCCATTGAGCAGGAACAACAGGTCATTGGAGGAAAAACCGGTGGCAAACATGGACAGCTCCTCAGTAACGGAACAACCGCCAGGCCATCAGCCGGGCTGCCGCGACGATCGCCTTGGCAATCAGGTAATACAGCACCGCTGCAATGGCGAAGAACTCGAAGGTGCGGAACGTTTTGACGTTGTAGTCCTGGGTCACGCCGGTCAGGTCATTGTTCAGCCCGACGATCACCCCCAGCGACGTCATCAGCACCGCCCAGACCATCTGATTAGTCAGTGGGTAGAAGACGATCCGCAGCAGCTGCGGGACGATGATCATGCGATAGGCCTGGAAGGCACTCATGCCCAGCGAACGTGCGGCGCGCACTTGTGTGTCCGGGACGGCCTTGAGGCCACCGCGAAAGTTCTCCGCCAGATACCCGGCATTGTTGAAGGTGATCCCGGCCAGCAGGGCGAGCCATGAACTGACGTGCAGGCCCAGCGAGCCGAGGCCGAAGTAGAGGACGTAGATCTGGAACAGCGACGGGGTATTACGCGCGATCGATACCCAGCCGTTGCCGATGCCGCGCAGCAGCGGGTTTTTGCTTTCGCGCATCACGGTCAGGGCCAGGGCGATCAGCACGCCGAAGATCATCGACAGCGCCGCGGTCTCGAAGGTGACCAGGGCACCGGCAAGCATGTCCGGCAGGGCGCGTAGCGCTGAGCGCCATTGGAAGCTGTAGTCAAACATGCGCAGGGCTCTCCAGTAGGGCGGCAGGTTGTAGCCACGCCGGCAGGCGCCCGCTGGCGGTGGCATTGCAGGCGGCATCGACGCATTCTTTGATGCTGGCGAAATGCACCTTGCGGCCCACCAGGCCGGGTGCGTAATGGGCGTATTTGCCGGAGTTGGTCATCAAGGTTTTTGCGCCCGGCGGGATCACCGGTTCGCCGAGCATGCACCAGCAGGTATCGGTGACCAGGGTGGCGCCGAAAGCTTCGATCACGGGGATATGCCCGGCTTCGCGAGCCTGCTCCAGCACGGCACGGCCGCAGGTAATGGCGAGGACCACATCAGGGTGTTTGTGCCGACCGAGGCACAGCCGCGCGAGGTGGGCGAACTCGCTGAGGGAGAAATGCGGATTGCCCAGCGAAACCACATCCACCCGGTTGTCGCGGGCACTGTTGAGCTCGTACCAGCTGACCAATAGATCGTTCAGTCGGATTTTTTCCACGGGTAGAAACCCATCCACTTCCAGCACCTGCGCCGGGTCGATAGCCTCCGGGGTTATCCCGGCGATATGGAACAAGGGCGCGGCGGAGGTGGTGGCAAATGCCGCGCCGAAAGCTTTGAGATTGTCCAGGCTCGGCTGGCGGTTTTCCAACCCGTGCACCAGTGGAATCCGGCTGCCCGCCAGCGCGCCGATGTGGTAACCGAGCAGCGGGTAGAAAGCGTCATCCAGTTCACCCAACGCGGGCAACTCGACTTGCAAGCCGGCCTTGCGTTGCGCGTCCAGGTGGCAGCCGATCAACGGGGCGCGACCGGTCAGCGCGATGCAGATGTCCAGGTAGTCCGGGTACTTCAGGGTGCGTGCGCCGAGCACGCTATTGGCATAAACCACCGCGTTGGATTCGGCCCAGACGATCTGCTCGCCGGCCTTCGGCGCGCTGTCGAGCAGGTAGGGCGCGCAGGTGAAACTCAGCTGTGCACCCATCGCCATATAGGCATCACCCAACGCACTGGCCGGTTCACCGAGTGCCGGATCGATGCCCAACTCGCGCCAGCGGCGCTGGTCCACGGAGATCGAATTGAGCGTGGTGGGCACCCGCACTGTTGCTCCCCATTGCACCAACTGTTGGGCAAAACGCAGGCTCGCCGGTCCCGTGTAAATGCAACCGTCGATGTGCGCCTGAGTGACGTCCAGCAGACTGTGCGCACCTTGCAATTCGGCCATGCGCAGGACGATCTGCATGGCCACCTGCGCGGCCTTGCCATGCTGGCCGTCGAGCAGCGCCCGGTCGTGTTCGGTGAGTTCGATCGCGGTGGCGATATCGGCGCTCGGCCAAGGGCTGTCGAGTGCCTGCCAGGCATCGCCCGGCGGGTGCTCGAACAGGCTCAGCGTTGTGTCCTCGACCCGAGCGAAGACCTTGCCGCGCAGGGCGGCGAAGGCCTCCCGGCCGATGCACAGCACCGGCAGGGAACGCTCGAAAATGGTCTGTGCCACGAGCACGCCCAGGGTCAGGATCTCATCGGGTTCGGCCAGCACCAGTGCGGCCGGTGCGTGACCGTTGCTGATCAGTTCCATCAACACGCTACTGCCGGTGCACGAGCCGCGACCGCTGGGGATGGCCAGGACGCGGCCGGCCAGGTATTCGCCGCTGAGCGGGTGGTGACGGTCAATGATCTCGCCGCTGTGCGGATCGACCCCGCCCCAGAAACTCAACCCGATATCGGCGAACAGCAGGGCGCCCTCGGCGGCGCCCGCGACCAGGCTGCGACCGGTCAGAGAAGTGGGCCTAGGCATGCCGGACATCTCAGTAGTAGACCTGTGGCACGGTCAGGTTGGTCGGCGAGATTTCAGTGCCGACCCATTTGACGAACAGCTCCTTGTAACGACCGGTGCGCACCTGCTGGTTGACGAACAGGTTGAGGTAATTGAGCAGGCCATACTCGTTGCGCTTGGCGCCGAGGGAAACGTAGTCGATCACGTACGGCGCGTTACCGGCGACCTTCAGGTTTTTGTATTTGCCGGATTTGAGGGTGGCGGCTGCGACGGTGTTGGTGACCACGGTGGCGGCGATATGGCCCTGGGCGACGGCCAGCAGGGTGTCGTTCTGCGACTGATAGGCGCGGAAGGTGCCGGTGCCCCAGCTCTTCACGTCTTTCTCCAGGGCTATGGCCTCATAAGTGCCGCTGGTGTTGCCCACGGGTTTGCCCTTGAGGTCATCGAAGCTGTTGATGCCGGTGTCGTCGCGGGTCAGCACCACCATCTGGAAGGCAAAGTAGGGCACGGTGAGGCCGACGGTCTTGGCCCGTTCCAGGGTGTCGGAGGTGGAGGCGACGATCACGTCGGCCCGCCCGGAAACCAGCGCCGGAATGCGGTCCGGGAATGGCGTCTCTACCACTTCGGCGTCGACCCCAAGGATTTTCGCCAGGTCATGGCAGTAGTCCACGTCGAAACCGGCCGGGTTGTTACCTGCATCGCGAAAACCCATGGGCGGGAAGTCCAGGGTCACGGCGCAGCGCAGCTTGCCCGAACCGATAATGTCGTCGAGCTTGTCGGCCTGGGCGCTGGCGATAAAGGAGGTACTGAGAACAGCGCTGAGGGCTACGGCAAATGCGGGGTTTTTCATAGAGGCCTCGTTGATGTGAAGTGCTGTTGGATATCGTATTGGGGATTTCGTATACGATATTAACAATAGCAATCAACGTGCCCATTTCCAGGGTGAGGCGCGAATTTAGTGTCAGGCCTTGAAGTAGAGGTGTTGCGGTGGCGCAACTGGAGGGGAGTGACGCCGTGAAGGCTTGGACCCGCAACGGCGGGTGTTACAGATGGGAGCAATGGTTGTGCGAGGCGCCCCTTTAAGGAACACCGGGCCCTGCTGATCATTCCCACGCTCCGCGTGGGAATGCCTCAACGGACGCTCTGCGTTCGGCTCTGGAAGGGGACGCGGAGCGTCCCGGGCTGCATTCCCACGCAGAGCGTGGGAACGATCATCCTCGCTAACCTCGCGGGTCGAGGTTATCCAGCACCCGATTCACCGCCAGCTCCCCGAGCATGACCACCGATTGAATCCCCAACATCATGTTGCGATGTGGCATGTCCATCAATCCGGCGAACTCGCTGAGCATCATGCTCGCTGACGCCAGGGATTCGCAGGCGTTGACCAATAGGGTTTCGTTATCGACCTCGGTGCCCACATGGTAAATGGTGCTGGGTTTGCGCTTGGTGTCTTTGGGGATGGGCGGCTTGAGGTAATGGTCGAGGGCGCGGTCGGCGGCTTCGTTGAGCTTTTTCGAATCGAGGGATTCGTAGGGGGATGTTGGGTCGGTTTCAGGTGGATTGGGTGTAGGTTTGATCATGATGAAGCTCCTAGAGTCATGGAGCGGCCACGGTTCGCTGCGAGACGAAAAGAGGTGGCAGCTATACGCAGGTCGCAGACCGGGACTCTAGAACCGGCAGACCCGAAGGTCTCCCACGTACAGCCGCCATAACATGAACGGACAGGCGTACCTGTTCACGAACGGAGGATGTTGTGCGTCTAGAGATACACGGGCTGCGAAACCCGATCGCTGATTCGTCAGCGACCCGGAAACGATAGAGCCCGGCCTCAAGGCGCACAAGCCGGCGGATTCTGGCGTAGTCGTAGGCAACGGCGCAAGGATGTGTAGCCTGGGTGAGTGTCTGGAAGTGTCGTTTAAACAGTGCTTGTTTAGCAGTCTGACACCAGGCCTTGTAGCGGCTGTACCGGCCTCATCGCGGGCAAGCCCGCTCCCACAGGTATCTGCGTTGGCCAAAGAATTTGTGAGCGACACCAATCACTGTGGGAGCGGGCTTGCCCGCGATGAGGCCCGAAAGAACACCCTCAAACCCAGGACCAAATCACCAGAAAATGCCCTAACGCTGATTATCGCGATACTGACTCGGTGACAAGCTGGTCAACGCGCGAAACTGTCGGCTGAAGGCACTGTGGTCGGTGTAACCGCAGCGCAGGGCGATTTCGGTGATTGGCAGGTCGGTGTGCAGTAACAGCCGCGAACCTTCTTCCAGACGCGCCTTGTGAATCATCTGCCGTGGGGTGAGCTGGAACACCCGTTTGCAGTGACGCTCCAGTTGCGCCACGGAATAGCCGGCGAGGGCGGTCAGTTCGGCGAGGCTGATGGCGCGGGCGAAGTGGCTGCGGATATGCGCATCCACGGCGGCGAGTTTCTGGAACGCGGGATGGTTGGACTGAGGGGATTGCAGGTCGCGGGAGATCCCGGCCAGGCCAACGATCTGACCCTGTTCATCGTGCAAGGCGAGTTTGTGGGTCAGGCACCAGATCGGTTGGTTACCGTAATACAGGTGCAGCTCCAGTTGGTCGGCCAGTTCGCGGCCGCTGGACAATACCCGTCGATCCTGTTCGGTGTACAGCGGGCCGAAGCGTTCCGGGAAGACCATTTCGGCGGTGAGCCCCAGCAGCTCCTCGCGATGTTTGAAACCGCAACGCCGGGCCAGGGTCTGGTTGACGAAGGCGTAGCGGGCTTCGCAGTCCTTGATGAAAAACACCACGTCCGAGAGGGTATCGAGCAGCGGCGCGATCGGCTGCAGACTGTTCAGCAGCGTTGGCAGGTCGCAGGGTTTGAAGGTGCTGAGCGAGGGATACATGGCGCTGGAGTCTGAGGGCGACCTCGGGATCATAGAGGCTCGGCAGCGTGGCCGAAACCCCCGAGGGGGAATCAGGCCGGCGGGGTGTCGTCCAGGCACATCAAGGTCTCGATTCGCGCCGGGCTGAAGGGTGGGCGAGGCGCCGAGGGTTGCCAGCCAAACAGATGCTGCACCGCACCGCCACACACACGGCCTTGGCAGGCGCCCATGCCGCAGCGACTGGCCAGCTTGGCTTCGCGCCAGTCAGTGTGCCCGACCAGCGCGGCGTAAGGCACGTCTTCGCAGCGGCAGACCAGGGTGTCGGGTTGGGCCAGGGACTTGAGTGACGGGGCGAGGGCGAATGCCTGATTCAGTGCCTTGGCAAAACCCTGCCAGCGTGCCCGGCGTGGCCACAATTGGCGGGCCGCTTCAAGGTTACCGACCGCCGCGTGGCCAGCAATTGCACCTTCGACCAACGCCAGTTCACTGCCACCAAACCCGGTGCATTCGCCTGCCGCATAATGATCGACGCGGCTGCTGGCCTGCCAGGCATCCACCGCCAAGGCCTGACCTTCGATGGCATAACCCAGTGCCTGGCCCAATTGAATGTTCGGGATCAAGCCGAAACCACAGGCCAGCCGATCACATTCCAGTTCGACGATTTTGCCTTGCTGTTGCAGACGCACGCCTTCCAATCGGTCAGTGCCAAGGGCGGCCAACACATGAGTCGCGGTGCGGTAATGACGGTCGAACAAGCTGAACGATTGCATCAGCTTGTTGGGCCAGCGGGGCAGTTGCGCGGCGAAACCGGCAACGGCAATGCGCGAGCCTTGCTCGGCGATGCGTTGTACCTGGGCGCCATGTTTTTTCGCGGTGGCGGCACTCGCCAGTAATAGCGGGCCGCTACCGGCGATCACCACGCGCTCACCCTGCACCGGCACACCGGCCTTGATCAGCGCCTGCAAGCCACCGGCCCCGGTCACGCCAGGCAGTGTCCAGCCGGGGAAGGGCAGCAGCAACTCGCGGGCGCCGGTGCACAGAATCAGTTTGTCGTAGCTGATCAACCAGCCGTCGTCATCATCTTCGACCAACAGTTGTTTCGCACCGGGACTGGCGATCACCCGGGTGCCGGCGTGATGACGGATGTTGCTGCAGGACTGCAAACGCTCACGCAGGCGAAGGGCCTGATCGGGCACGTTGGCTTGAGGGCCGTCACGCCAGATTTGTCCACCCGGCAGCGGGTTGTCGTCGAGCACGACGATGCGTGCGCCGCTGGGCGCAGCGGCGAGGGCAGCGGCCATGCCAGCGGGGCCGGCACCGATGATCAACAGATCGGCGTATTCGTTCATGGGCATGTCTGCACCTGCATGCCGTCTCGGCACAAAGTCTGGCAGGCCAGGCGTCGCCGGCCGTCGATGGTCACCCGGCATTCCTGGCAGATGCCCATGCCGCACAGTGGAGCGCGGCGCTGACCACTGACCGACGTGCGCGTGCAGCCGTCGCTACCCAACGCCAAGGCAGCGGCGACGCTGGTGCCCTCGGCCACCTTCAAGGCGCGGCCGTCCAGCAGCAATTCAGGCATAGGCAGGTTCTCCGAGAAAACGCTGGGGCAGATAGGGTTGTGCCGCCAGTGGCGGGGTTTCGTCGAACAGTTGCGCCACCAGCAAGTCGGCGGTGCCAGGAGCCGTGGTGACGCCCAACCCTTCATGACCGACGGCCAGCCACAAGCCTTGGCGCTGTGGATGCTGGCCCACCAGCGGCAGACCATCGGGGCTGGCGGCGCGAAAGCCGGTCCAGGCGCGGATGCCGTTGAGCCGGGCCAGCCCCGGCATGTACTCGGCGGCGCGCTTGAGCATTTTCGCCAGCATCCAGCCTTCGACTTGCGGGTCGGTGGTGCCGAATTGGCGCGAGGTACCGATGAACAATTGCCCGGTGGGGCGCGGCTGGATATTGCAGGCGGTCGACGGCCCCGTGGCGTTGTGGGCGCTGGTGACGTAACCCAGTTCGACCAAGGTGTGGGTGACGGTGCGGGGGTAGCGGTCGGTAATCAGCAGATGACCTTTTTTCGGCTCGATGGGCAATTCCGGGCACAGTTCGTTGGCCTGAATACCGTTGGCCAACACCACCGCTTCGGCACTCAACCAGTGGCCGTCATCGAGGCATACGCGGTTGCCATCGACTGCGCTGACCCGCGCCCGGCGCTGACGAATGTTCGGCGTGTCGAGCATCCAGCTGGCTGTCGCCGGCGCATAAAGAATGCCGTCGCCATTGATCAACAAGCCGCCTTCCAGACCTTCGCGCAGTTCCGGTTCACGCTGGCACAAAGCACTGGCGCTGACCAATTCGCACGCCACGCCCTGGGTTTTCAGGTTCAGGTATTTGCCATGGGCGACCGCCATTTCCTCGGCGTTGGCCGCGAGCCACAGCGTGCCGTTGTTGCGATAGGCGCAGCCGTCGGGCAGGTCCGGTGCCAGCTCACGCCAGCGTTGCAGGGAATATTGACTCAGGGCCAGCTCGGCCGGGTTGTCGTCGAGCACCAGCAGGTGGCCCATGCCCGCCGCCGTCGCACCGTGCAGGCCGGCGTCCAGCACCAGCACCTGCAAGCCACGACGGGCCAGCGCCTGGGCACAGGCGGCGCCGATGATGCCGGCGCCGATCACAATCACATCGGCCACAAGGCCCTCGTTCATGGACGAATGCCCCAGGCGAACGGGTCATCCTGTTCGATGATCAAACTGGCTTCGGCGCTGATAAAAGCGCGGCCGCGAATGGTCGGCACAACGCGCTCGCCCTGCCATTCGTAAGAGCCTTCGAACTCGCTGCCGATGACACTGGCCTGGCGCCAGATCTGTCCCGGTTGCAGTTTGTCGTCCGCTGCCAGGCACGCCAGTTTGGCACTGGTGCCGGTGCCGCACGGTGAGCGGTCATAAGCCTTGCCGGGGCAGAGGACGAAGTTGCGGCTGTCGGCGTGATCGTCATCACTGAACAGCTCGACATGGTCGATCAGCCCGCCGTCTTCGCCGCGAATACCCTGGGCCTCCAGCGCCTGTTGCACGGCGTAGGTGTAAGCGGTCAGCGCGTCGAGGTTATCGCCGGCCACCCGCAGGCCATGCTCGGCAATCAGGAAAAACCAGTTGCCGCCCCAGGCAATATCGCCGACCACCTGGCCGATGCCCGGCACCTGCAACACCAACGCCTTGCGGTAACGGTAGGCCGGCACATTGCGCACGCTCACCGAATGGTCTTCGTGCAGGGTCGCCTGCACCGTGCCCACCGGCGTTTCGATGCGGTGCACGCCGGGGCCGATCTTGCCCAAGTGCGCCAACGACGCCACCAGGCCGATGGTGCCGTGGCCGCACATGCCCAGGTAACCGCTGTTGTTGAAGAAAATCACCCCGGCACACGCACTCGGGTCCACAGGCGTGCAGAGCAAGGCACCCACCAGCACGTCGCTGCCACGGGGTTCGAGCACACAAGCGGCGCGCCATTGATCGTGATGTTCGGCGAGCTGCTTGCGGCGTTCGGCCATGCTGCCGGTGCCCAGGTCAGGAAAGCCTGCGGTCACCAGGCGGGTCGGTTCGCCTCCGGTGTGGGAGTCGATCACGGTGATGCGTTTCATGGGAGGGCCACGTCCGTTCAGATGAGTGAACGAAAGAGTGGCCTGTGCAGCGGGGTGTCGGCTTGATGGATTTATCCTGTGCCGATGACGAAATCAGCACAGCATTCTAGTGGTCAGTGCGCGTGAGGCAGGTGCTCGAACAGGGTCTTGCAGACCCCGGCAATGTGCTCGTCCAGCAGCTTTACCGCCAGATCCACATCCCCGGCACGACAGGCTTTGATGATCTCACGGTGCTCGTGATCAGCCCGTTCCTTGCCGGCCGACAGGCTCATCTGCATGCGCAGGTAGCGCTCCAGCTTGTCGTTGACCGAACGAATCAGGCTGACCAGAAATGGTCGTTGCGCCGGCTCATAGAGGCAAGCGTGCAGCTCCCAATTGAGCTCGGCCCAGCGGCCCACGTCGTCCTCGCCGATGAACTCCTGACAGATACGCTCGGCACGGGCGAAGGTTTCTTCGGTCATGTTGGGAATGGCCAGGCGCAGTATTTTGTCCTCCAGCAACATCCGCACTTCGAACATCTGCGCCAGCTCCGCATCGGAAACCCGCGTGACCATCGCCCCGCGATTGCGCTGGAACATCACCAGCCCTTCGGCCTCCAGCCGCTTGAGGGCCTCGCGCACCGGAATCTTGCTGACGTTGAACTGGCGGGCAATGTCGTCCTGGCGAATCGGCTCATCTTCGGCGAAATGCCCGGCGACGATCGCGTCCCGCAGATGACGGGTGATGATTTCCGAGGTCGAAGGTGTATTGCCAAGGTCGGGAGCGTTGAGTTTGGGTAGGTTCACGGCAGCGGTCGTTTGGAGTGAGATGGCGATAGGGTATACGAAATTCTTTCGCTGCGAAGTTCCAGGCGATGGCCGCCCCGAAGAATAGGCATCAGCGGGCGCCACCCAGACGCTTCGCGTGGGATTTCATGGGCCTGAATAGTCATTCGGCAGCGCGTCGGCCCGGGTCTGGACGGGATGGCCGAGTGGATATCTGCGCGAAGCCGATTATGCTTCAAGAAACCTTGCAGCGATGCGAGGCCGTCAGCCTGTTTGCATGCTTTGCGCAATCCGTAATCCGATGACATAGCCCTAGGGCCTGGGTGCGGTAAAAAGAGAGTGAGGTACTCCGGCCTACAACAAGAGCAAGACGGAGAAGACTCATGGCCGCAATCGACAACACATCCACGGGCAGCGCGCCCCACCACGGGATCACCAAGGAGGAGCGCAAGGTCATTTTCGCCTCGTCCCTGGGCACCGTGTTCGAGTGGTACGACTTCTACCTTTACGGCTCCCTCGCCGCGATCATTGCCAAGCACTTCTTCGCCGGCGTCAATGAGACAACGTCCTTCATCTTCGCGCTGCTCGCGTTCGCCGCCGGCTTCGCTGTACGTCCCTTCGGCGCCATTGTGTTCGGCCGACTGGGCGACATGATCGGGCGCAAGCACACGTTCCTCATCACCATTGTCATCATGGGTATCTCTACCGCCGTAGTGGGCTTCCTGCCCGGCTATGCGACCATCGGCGTGGCGGCACCGGTCATCCTGATCACCCTGCGCCTGTTGCAAGGCCTGGCCCTGGGCGGTGAGTACGGCGGCGCGGCGACCTATGTGGCCGAACATGCACCCAAAGGCAAGCGCGGCTACTTCACCTCGTGGATCCAGACCACCGCGACCCTCGGCCTGTTTCTTTCGCTGCTGGTGATCCTCGCCTGCCGAACGATTCTCGGCACAGAAGCCTTCGAGGCCTGGGGCTGGCGGATTCCGTTCCTGCTGTCGATCCTGCTGCTGATCGTCTCGGTGTACATCCGCTTGCAACTCAGCGAGTCACCGGTGTTCTTGAAGATGAAGGAAGAAGGCAAGTCGTCCAAGGCGCCGCTGACCGAATCCTTCGCCCGCTGGGAAAACCTCAAGATAGTGATCATGGCGTTGCTTGGCGGTACCGCCGGCCAGGCGGTGGTCTGGTACACCGGGCAGTTCTATGCGCTGTTCTTCCTGCTGCAGACGCTGAAGATCGACCCGCAGACCGCCAACTTTCTGATTGCCGGCTCGCTGCTGATCGGCACGCCGTTCTTCATCGTATTCGGTAGCCTGTCCGACCGCATCGGCCGCAAAGGGATCGTCATGGCCGGCTGCATTATCGCGGCGCTGACCTACTTCCCGATTTTCCATGCGTTGACCCAATACGGTAACCCCGACGTGTTCGCCGCGCAGGAGAAGAACCCGGTCACGGTGATCGCCGATCAGAGTAAGTGCTCGTTCCAGTTCGACCCGGTGGGCAAGGCCAAATTCACCAGCTCCTGCGACCTTGCCAAGACCGTGCTGGCGAAGAAAGCCATACCCTACAAGAACGAGAAGGCTGAGCCAGGTGCAATCGCGCAGGTCCGTATCGGCGACAAGGTGATCCAGAGCTTCGAGGGCACCGGCATGCCGGCCGCCGACTTCAAGGCTCGCAACGATGCCTTCGTCGCTACCCTCGGCACCGGCCTCAAGGACGCCGGTTACCCCGAGAAGGCCGACCCGGCCAAGACCAACTATCCGATGGTGCTGCTGCTCCTGACCATCCTGGTGATCTACGTCACCATGGTCTACGGCCCGATCGCAGCCTGGCTGGTGGAACTCTTCCCGGCGCGCATTCGCTACACCTCGATGTCGCTGCCGTACCACATCGGCAATGGCTGGTTCGGCGGCTTTCTGCCCACAGTGGCGTTCGCCATGGTCGCGGCCACGGGGGATATCTACTACGGGTTGTGGTACCCGATCGTCATCGCCGTGATGACGGCCATTCTTGGCACGCTCTTCCTGCCGGAAACCAAGGATCGGGAAATACATCACACCTAGGGTTGGCCCCGCCCTCTCCCGCAAGGGGGAGGGCAATGCGCGGCATCAGGACTCTTCGCGATAGCGCCCCGGGGTCATGCCGAACCAGCGCATGCAGGCTTTATGAAAGCTGCTCTGATCACGAAAACCCAGCAACGCGCCGATGTACTTTACGCTGCGCACCGAGTTGCGCAGGAAGTTGTGTGCGAGCATCAGCCGCGCCTCATCCTGCAGCGCGGAGAAGTGCATGTCTTCATTGCTCAGGCGTCGTTGCAGGCTGCGCGCGCTAACCCCGACCACCTGGGCGATTTTGTCCAGGTCGCTGGGCACGCCTTGGGCCAGACGTTCGGACAGCACCCGTCGGACCCGCGCGGTCATCGAGTCATTGAGCAACAGGTTCAGGCGCGTGCGAGCGTATTCGACATGCAGGACATCCAATGCTGGATCGGCGGTGGGCAATGCAATCGAGCAGTCGTCGAGGCTGAACGTCAGGCTGTTGTACGGTGCGTCGAACAGCAGGTTGCTGCCCAGCAAATGTTCCAGCCGGGAGGTGTCCGCGGGTTCGGGGTAGGTAAAGCTCGCCGCCAGGGGTTGGGGTTTGTGCTTGGGCAGCAGCCAGTGGACCAGCCCCAGCGTTTGCGCGGCACCAGCATCGATGAAGGGGCGGGGCGTCAGCGACGGTTCCATGCTGATGTCGAAGCCGATCAGTCTCAGCGCCCGGGGTTTGCGTTCCAGGCACATGCAGAAGCCGTTGCTGATCAATGAGTGATAGTCCACCAGGCGTTGCAGAGCGGTGCCCAGAGTGGCACAGGACATCACGGCATAACCGAGCACTTCCAGATTGGCCGGGTGCGCCCGGGTATAGGACAGCAGGCCGATATCTGGATTGCCGGTACGCTTTACCGCTTCTTCCATCACCTTATAGACCAGCTCCAGCCCGACACCTTTGGGGTTTGCAAAGACCTCCTCGCTGCTGTCGAACTGCTTGAGCAAGGCTTCCACGTTTGCACCTCCGTCGGTCAAGACATCGGCAAGCACCCGAAAACTGGCGCAGGTCATTCTGTGCATAGTTCATCCTGAAGTGGTAGCTAAGTGATATCGCGCGAGCCGGCGCATGATCGCAATAAACAAATCACCACAGTCGATTAACGGGACGACCACGTTTCCAAGGACAAACGAAAGGTATCCGGGAACACTTCCTGACGGCGAGAGGCGGGGCGATTATGGCCGGCAGTCAACCCTTGCAGTCGCAGGAGCGCCCGTTCGGCGTAGTCACACTCAGCCGGCGACAAGCCGCTGCTTTGTCCACGGATGTGTCATGCACAGAGTTAGAAACTTTTACAGCGAGTTGGCTCTCGGCCGATTAGTCCTGGCGTTTCAGCCGGTGGTTTGGTTACCCGACAGCAGTCGGGTGCTGTATCAGGAGGGGCTGCTGCGGCATATCGATGCCCTGGGGAAAGGGGTCTATCCCTTTGCGATGCTGGAGAAACATCAACTGATGCGCGAGCTTGACCGCAGCGTGGTGCATAGCGTGATCGACAGCTTGCTGCTGGATGAACACCTGCGATTGGGCTGCAACATCTCCGCGCAAAGCGCCATTGTCGACCACTACTGGCAGGAGATCATCGCGCATTTGCGTGACGCCCCTTCGGTGGCCGCGCGACTGGTTATTGAAATCACCGAAAGCGCCACGCCGCCCAGCACTTTGGCGGCAATTGAATTCGTCCTGTGCTTGCGCGAACTGGGCTGCCGTGTGGCCATCGACGACTTTGGCGCGGGGCTGGGGACCCTGGAATTCATTCGCCAGACCCGGCCGGACATCGTCAAGATCGACCAGGGTTACATCCAGCGTGCACGCCTGGAGACCAACAACGCCCAGACTCTTGGCTACTTGGTGCAGTTGTGCAAGACCCTGGCGCCGTGCGTGATCATCGAAGGGATTGAGTCCGAAGCCGACCGGGCGCTTGCCAGCGCCTGCGGCAGCGAGTGGGGGCAAGGTTATTTATTCGGGCGCCCGCAGATTGATGCGTTGGGTGCGCGGTGCCTGCTGCAACCGATGGGAAGAGTGCTTGAGACCTAGCGCTTACGACGATGGCCAGTGATCATCGACAGCGGCAGGTTTTCACGCAAGCGGACACTTTCCACCAGCGCGGCGACGATATGCACACAAACCAATGCGAGCAGTGCATTGGCCATAAACTCGTGGACATCACGTAGCCAGTCTTCGCCCCAGAAATAGTCCACTTCTTCCATCAAAAAACCGCTGATACCGAGGCCGGTCATCAACAGCAGCATGAGGACCATCACCAGTGCACCGATGGGCGAGTGCCCCATGCGGTGATAGCCCTTGCCGGAAAACAGCGCCCGGCCATGCTGGGCGACCCGCGTCGGGGTCGGCCAGAAGTCTGCCCAACGCGCCGCTGGCGGGCCGATGAACCCCCACACCACGCGCACCAGCACGACAGCCACGGCGTAATAGCCGAGCCAGCGATGCCAGCCGTCTCCTTCCTCATTGAGGAAGTAGTCGCTGATGAAGACAACCGCCAGGGACCAATGACAAACGCGTACGAGAGGGTCCCAGAGGCGCAGGGTTTGAGCTTTCACAGAGGGCCTATTCGATTTCTTCTTTCACGACCTTGCCGGTGACCGGGTCAAAGTAGATTTCGACTTTGCGCTTGTCTTTGTCCCAGCCGTAGATCTCGTAGCAATTGCCGCTCGTGACTTTGAACTTCTTGATGTTGTAGCCCTTGGCCTTGAGATCTTCCTGAAACTTGGCCTGGTCCTGCCATTGGGCCTTGTCGGCTGTGGTGCATTGAGTCCCGGCGAAAGCCAAGGGGGAGGCGGCAAGAAGGGAGAGCAACAGAAGTTTACGCATGGGTTTTCCTCGACATATTGTTGTTGTCTGACAACGCGAGAGATTCTCATCATTCTCCGCGCGCTGAAGGTTAGTTGAGCTTTGAATCGTTGTCACTGGATTGCGGGCTGCGAACAAATGCCCGGGCGTTTGAACCGCTGTAGGAGCCAGGCTTGCCGGCGAAGGCGTCCTTCAGAGCGCCTTCGCCGGCAAGTCTGGCTCCTACATGTCCGATTTACGCTTAACTGACCGGCATTGCGGTATTGGATTTCAGGTTTTCACTCAAAACCGGTAGTTGGTGCTCAGCTCCAGAGTCCGTGGTGCTCCGGGGGTGATCAGGTCTACCGAGCCATGGGCCGAGGCGTAATAGTCCTTGTCGAAGACGTTACGCAAGCGCAGCGCCATGTCCCATTTCGGCAAGTTGTAGAGCAACGCCGCGTCCACGGTGGTGTAGGCGGGCATGACCACTTGGTTATCCAGGGCGGTGTAACGGTCATCGACATAGTTCGCCCCCATGCCCACGCGCCAGGTGTTGGTCAGCGAGCGCACCAGCCAGAGGTTGGCACTGTGACGCGGGGTCAGGGTTGGTGTCTGGCCTTCATTGGCAACGCCGTTGGTTCGGCTGTTGGACTTGGTGATCTCGGCGTCCAGATAGGCATAGCCGGCATAGACCTGCCACTTGTCACTCAACTGCCCGGTGGCGGTCAATTCAAGACCGTCGGTGCGCTGCTCGCCCGACAGGACCAGCTTGGTCGGGTTCGCCGGATCGGTCGTTTTCATGTTGGTGCGTTCCAGACGGAACAGCGCCGCCGTCAACGCCAGGCGATTGTCGAGCAGGTCCCACTTGCCACCGATCTCGAAGTTGGTGGTTTGCTCCGGCTCAAGGTCCTGGTTGCTAGTGCTCAGGGCGAAGACTTCGGAGGAGGGTTGATAAGAACGACTCACCGAAATGTAGTAGGACTGAACCTGATCAGGCTGATAGACCAGGCCTGCGCGCGGGCTCCAGGTGTTGTCGGTTCGGGACATTGAGGCTCGCGTCAGGTCATCCGAATATTGCTGGTCGAACACGTCATAGCGCACACCCAGCAAAGCTTTCCAGTGCGGGGTCAGTTCAATCAGATCCTGGACGTAGAAACCGGCCGTGTCCTGGGTAGTGGTGCCCTTTGCGGTTTGTCGGTTGGCCTGGAACGGCACGTCGACCAAGCCATCGCGGTACACCGGGACCCGCGCCACGTTGTTCTGGCTGAAGACAGATTGGTCCTTGACCTGACGCCCCAGCTCCACGCCATAAAGCAGGTTGTGGTTCATCCCCGCGAGCGTGGCCTGTTGCTTCAGTTCGGTCTGGTTGAACCAGCCGTCTTCCTTGCGCTGCACGTTGCCGCGATTGAGTTTTACCAGCAGTTCGCCGTTGGGAGCGGTGACGAAACGGGTCGGGCTGGAGTCGGCGAGCGTGTTGTTGCGATCCAGGTCGTAGTGGTAGTAGCGGCTGGTGTTGCTCAGGGTGAAGTCGTCGTTGATGCGGTAGTCGACGCCGGCCGTGAACGAGAACACTTCGCTGCGGGTGTAATCGTCATCCGGGTCGGCGGCACCGAAGCGCTTGTCCCGATCGACATCGACCGGGCGATCGCCCCGCGCGGGAATGCCGAAGTCGATCAAGCGTTTGTCATAGAGGTAAGTCGCCCCCAGGTTCAGCTCAAGATCGTCGGAGAGTTTGAAGTAGGCCGAAGGCGCAATGGCCTTGCGATCGATATAGCCGTCATCGCGGAAGGTGTCGCTGTTCTCCAGCGCACCGGTCACCCGGAAGGCCTTGTCGTTTTGCTGCTGATCGGCCCAGCCGGCGTCGAACTGCGTGCGCTTTTTACCCTCGCTGTCGAAGCTGACACCCACTTCCTGTTTGGGGGTGAAGTTGGGTTTCTTGCTGATGCTGTTGATCAGGCCACCGGATGAGCCACGGCCATAGAGCACCGCTGCTGGTCCCTTGATCACTTCCACGCGCTCGACGTTGGACAGATCGCGGAAGTACAGCGCGTCGTCACGAACGCCGTCGACGTACATGTCGCCGATGGCACTGAAGCCGCGAATGGTGACTTGGTCGCGCTGGCCATCGCCATTGGAAAGACCGATGCCGGGGACGTTCTTCAGCACGTCTTCCATCGACTGTGCGCCCTGATCCTTGATCACGCTCTGGGGGATCACGTTCACCGTTTGCGGAATATCCCGCAGCGGCGCATCGATCTTCAGCGCACTGCGGCTGTCGGTCGGCCTGTAGCTCTGCTCGCTGTAATCACTGGTCACAGCGGTTGCAGGAAGGGCTAATGCCGATTGGGTTTCTGCTTGCAAATCAGGTACTGCAAAAAGCCCCAGCAGTGAGAGAGAGGCCGGGTAAATACGCGGTAAAGCCACCATGAGCTCCTTTTTTAGTTATTGCGCTAATGATAACGATTACCTTTTGTAAGTAAATAAATATCATTCACACACGGAGTCGATACATCTGCCGTTGACCCGTACATGCGGGAAAACGTATATTCGAAAAAACGAATATGCCTGTATTCATCCGCACCGCGTGAACACCCAACGCAGAGAAACCCAATGGCTGACCACCTGACGCCGACCACTGTTTTCAAATGCCTGGCTGACGACAACCGGGTCCGCATGATGCTGCTCATCGCCCGAGAGGGTGAGCTGTGCGTCTGCGAGCTGACCTGTGCGTTGAATGAGAGCCAGCCCAAAGTCTCCAGGCACCTGGCGCAATTGCGCACAGGCGGATTGCTCTCGGACCGTCGGCAGGGCCAATGGGTTTACTACCGACTGCACCCGAATCTCCCGGACTGGGTGCATCAGGTGCTGACCGTGGTGCTCGAAGCCAACCAGCACTGGCTGAGCCCTGATGCCAAACGCCTGGAAGAAATGGGTGACCGTCCTGAACGGGCAGCGGCTTGCTGCCCGGCTTGATGATTCCCAAAGCGCCACCCCTGACAACAGAAACAGAGCACACCAACATGACTATCAAAGTGGGCATCAATGGTTTTGGCCGCATCGGTCGCCTCGCTCTGCGCGCAGCCTGGCGCTGGCCAGAGTTTGAGTTCGTGCAGATCAACGATCCGGCAGGTGACGCGGCAACGCATGCGCACTTGCTGAACTTCGACTCGGTGCATGGCCGTTGGAATGATCAGGCGAGCGCCACGGGGGACTGCATCGTCATCGACGGCAAACAAATCAAAGTTACCGCCAACAAAGCGATTGCCGACACCGATTGGTCGGGCTGCGATCTGGTGATTGAAGCCAGCGGCAAGATGAAGACCGTTGCGGTGCTTCAGGCTTACCTAGACCAAGGCGTGAAGCGCGTGGTGGTCAGTGCTCCGGTGAAAGAAGAGGGCGCGCTGAACATCGTCATGGGCGTCAATCATCAACTGTTCAACCCGGCGAAACATCGCATCGTCACCGCCGCGTCGTGCACCACTAATTGTCTGGCGCCGGTGGTGAAGGTGATCCACGAGAAACTGGGCATTCGCCACGGTTCGATCACCACCATCCACGACCTGACCAACACGCAAAGCATCCTCGACCAACCCCACAAGGATCTGCGCCGTGCCCGTGCGTCGGGCATGAGTTTGATCCCGACCAGCACCGGCTCGGCCACCGCGATTGCCGAAATCTTCCCGGAACTGCGCGGGCGTCTGAATGGCCACGCCGTGCGCGTACCGCTGGCCAACGCTTCGCTGACCGACTGTGTCTTTGAAGTCGAGCGCGTCACCACTGTCGAAGAAGTGAATCAGTTCCTCAAGGACGCATCCGAGAACGAACTGAAAGACATCCTCGGCTTCGAGGAGCGTCCGCTGGTGTCCATCGACTACCGCACCGACCCGCGCTCATCGATCATCGATGCGCTGTCGACCATGGTCATCAACGGCACCCAGGTCAAACTCTATGCCTGGTATGACAATGAATGGGCTTATGCGAACCGCACTGTCGAACTGGCCAGGATGGTCGGCCTGGCCGTCTGAGGAGCGCTGATGAAAGCGTTGTCAGCCCTCGCTCCGTCAGTGCGGCAGTACTTGCTCGTGACGGGCAATTACTGGGCCTTCACCCTCACCGACGGCGCTTTGCGCATGTTGGTGGTGCTGCATTTTCACGCGTTGGGCTACAGCCCGCTGCAAATCGCGGCGTTGTTTCTGTTCTACGAACTCTTTGGTGTGATCACCAATCTGCTGGGCGGTTATCTCGGCGCCCGACTGGGCTTGAACCGGACCATGAACATCGGGTTGGGGATGCAGGTTGTGGCGCTGTTGATGCTGACGGTGCCAGTGGCCTGGCTGACGATTCCTTGGGTGATGGGCGCGCAGGCGTTGTCGGGGATCGCCAAAGACCTGAACAAGATGAGCGCCAAAAGCTCGATCAAGCTGTTAGTGCCCGAGGGGCAGCAGGGCACGCTTTACCAATGGATAGCCATCTTCACCGGCTCGAAGAATGCACTCAAGGGTGTTGGTTTCTTTCTCGGCGGAGCATTGCTCGCCCTGATCGGGTTCAAAGGGGCATTGCTGGCCATGGCGGGTGTGCTGGCGCTGATCTGGGTCAGCAGCTTGATGCTGTTAAAAAAGGATCTGGGCAAGGCCAAAGCCAAGCCCAGGTTTCGCGACATCCTGTCCAAAAGCCGGGCCATCAATATTCTGTCAGCGGCCCGGATGTTTTTGTTCGGTGCTCGTGATGTCTGGTTTGTCGTGGCGTTGCCGGTGTACTTGAGCAGTGTCTTTGGCTGGGACTTCTGGAAGGTCGGTGGATTCCTCGCGGCCTGGGTGATCGGCTACGGCATCGTGCAATCGTTCGCGCCGCGAATCACTGGCAAGAAACGGGGACATGTTCCTGATGGTCGCGCTGCCTTTCTGTGGGCGTTTGCTCTGGCCGGCCTGCCCGCGGCAATCGCTCTGGGACTGAACTCCGGGTTGTCGCAACAGTGGGTGCTAGGCGGATTGATGGTCTTTGGTGCGCTGTTCGCGGTGAACTCCTCGCTGCACAGCTACCTGATCGTGTCCTATGCCAAGGAAGACGGCGTGTCGCTGGACGTGGGTTTTTACTACATGTCCAATGCCATGGGGCGGCTGATCGGCACCGTGCTGTCTGGCTGGGTTTATCAGGCTTTCGGGTTGGGGGCGTGTTTATGGATATCCAGCGCGTTTGTTATTTTCGCGGCGATGATTTCTGTGGCGTTACCGAGGCATGCCAAAGTGAGTTAAATTGCTCTAATGACGGCTGTTTCCCTCGTTTTTAGTTTAAGTGTGCAATTTTAATTTCTGTTTTTATTTGTCGTTCTGTCATTTTTCAGGCGTCAAATATTTGCAGTTTGTTATATGGATCGAAAAGCAATTAGTCTTAGCACAATTTATTCATACGCATTCTTTACAACTTCAGCCATAAATAAATGCACCCAACCCGGCTGCGAGGAAAACTACAAGCACCAGATAACTAAAAGATTCGCCACAATAAAAATCAAACCTCCTTATAAGTCGGTGATTATCATGATTAAAATCATGACCTACTTTTTAACAGGAGCTGTTCTTGCAGGATGCAACGGTATGGTAAAACCCGACTTGTCGGGGCCTGCCAATGACTCATATTTTTCAGTCTTCTCGGGCTTTCCCTTGCCCTATCTGTACATGGCCTCGGCCGTGCAATGGAACGAAGACTATGCCGTCACCACTCGCCACACCCCCCTCATCCGCCACGTGGAATACAGCTGCAGCACCGGCTGCGACCTCGTCTTCATTCAGCACAAGGCCGACGGTCGCTACCCGTCATGGCGTGCACCGCGTGTGGGTGAACACATCACTGCCGTGGGGGCGAGCCCCTACATGACGACTGTCACCGGGCAAGGCAAAGTGTACCCGGCGCCTTTCATCAATAGCGATGAAGGCAGCGGCGAACACTATGCCATCCATGATGCCCCGATGATCAAGGGGATGTCGGGTGGCCCCGTCATCGGCAATGACGGGAGTATTGTCGGTATCAATGTCGGCTTTTTCTCCACCACCCTTAATGATGTGAGTTTTCACCCTGGGTTAAAGGGGGCTGAGAGAATCAGCATCTTTATCCCTTACTCGATCATTCAGCGTGAATGGGAGCTGATGCAGGTGAAGCTTAACGATCCGCATGGTGCGAAGTATGCGAAGAAGTAACTTCGCGTCGTCAATCAATTGGCCGTCGGGATGGGGTTCATCGTAGTGGGTACGATGATCCACATCTTGGCTGGTTAGTTGAATCCAGGCGTATATTGATTGTGTCGATCCAGGTCATTGAGGCGATAGCAGATCGCTGGCGGTGCGACAGACGAGAGGCTGGGGGAGTGAGCAGATATCCCAGAACGTTTGGAGGTGTGACATGAGCCAATATCAACGACTCCTTCTAATAGCCGGTCCCACCATGCGTCACACGCCGGCGCTGCAGCGGGCCGTCGCCATTGCTGAAGCCACGGGCGCAGCGCTGCATATCACGGTGTTCATCGAAGACTTCAACATCCTGGGTTTGATCCACGCCAGTGCGCGGTTTCGTGAGGCTTGCCAGCAAGAGAATGAAAAATGGCTCAACGATGAAGCCGAGCTGATCCGTGGGCGCGGGATCAACCTGAGTACCGAGGTGCTTTTCACACGCGACGCGTTGCAAGAGATCCTTCAGCACGTGACAACAACGCAGGCGGATCTGGTTATCAAGGACGTGCAGCATGAGTCGGCGCTCAAGCGCGTTTTCATCACGCCTCTGGATTGGCATCTGCTGCGCGAATGCCCGGTGCCTGTGCATCTGGTCAGCGAAGTCAGTTGCCCACTTCCGCGCGTGATCGTGGCGGCGGTCGATCCGTCGCACCCAGAGACTCAGATCACTGGAATCAACGATCTGATCGTCCAGGCCGCGAACGAATTGGCAACGCAATGCCATGCAGAAATGCATCTGCTGTATGCCTACGATCTATCGCAGACGCACATGTCTGATGCCGGCGCGGGTGCAGTGACGATGCCTGGCTTCAACAGCGACGTGCGCAAGTCTTTGCACAAGTCATTCATCGCGCTGGCCGATCACTACGGCGTGCCCACCGAACGGCAACACTTCGTTGCAGGGCCGCCCGGTAAAGCGCTGGCCGACTTTGCCGCGCATCACCGGGCCGATGTGATTGTCATGGGAAATGCGCATCGCAAGGGGCTGGACAAGTGGGTGGGCAGTACCACGGAGCATGTTCTGTATCGGGTGCCCTGCAACATTTTTGCTGTCACCGGGCAAGCGGATCAATGAATGGATCCGTTATCAAGTGACTCGGAAGGGGTGCGTCGGCGATCGGGCCGGGATTTGTTGAGGGCGCGCGCCGAGATATCCCGGTAGGTATCGCAATCGGTTGCAGCCAAAAGCTTGCCACCGTCCTTTAGTGTGGCCATGAAGGTCACCTCGGTGCTCTTGCCAGCAAGCAGATAGCCTGCGATGGCACCGACTGGCCCCAACAACATCGCGCCGGCAATGCCCAGGCCTATGGCGCTCTTTATATTTTTATTGGAGTCCGTGTTCTGGACCGTCAGATCTTTAAATTCCGCGACGGAGAAACTTTTCCCCGGCCGTGGTTTGAAGGCCGTTTTGAGTGTGATGGTACCCAGATGATACTCCCCGTCGCACTGCGGGAAGTCACCGGCGAGTACTGTGATCTTTGCCATATGGAGTTTTCTCTTGGGCGATCATTTTTGGGTAGGACATTGCGCGCGCCCAAAGTCAAAACGTCAACGATCCAACGATGAGTGGCGCCCATGGATTCGCGATACACAAGTAGCAGCCCTGAAAAACAATTTCATTCGCAGGCGTAGGCCATTTGCAGGTGCTGCGACATGGACGTTTTATAACGTTTGGCTAAAGCGGGCAGAGAGTGCGCTTTAATCCTCCGCTGGTCCGACGGGTTTAATCGCGATCAGCAATCAACTGCTCGGCATCATCAACAGACCTCTCAGTCGAGAGGGTTTAACGGGGGATTAATGGACTTCTGGACCACCACGCAGGTATCGATTCTAGGGTTGGTTGAAGGGCTCACAGAGTTTTTGCCCATCTCCAGTACGGGGCACCAGATCATTGCCGCGGACTTGCTCGACTTCGGCGGTGAGCGAGCCATGGCGTTCAATATCATCATCCAGTTGGGGGCTATTCTGGCGGTCGTCTGGGAGTTTCGTCACAAGATTCTGGAGATCACTACCGGTTTGCCAACCCAGCGTAATGCGCAACGTTTCACTCTGAATTTGTTGATCGGTTTCTCGCCGGCGGTTGTTCTGGGTGTGATGTTCGCCGACAAAATCCATGAATATCTTTTCAACCCGATCACCGTGGCCGTGGCGCTGGTGATAGGTGGAATCATCATGTTGTGGGCGGAGCAACGTGAGCATGTGGTGGTTATCGATCACGTTGACGAGATGCGCTGGACCGATGCCTTGAAAGTTGGTTGCGCGCAATGCCTGGCGATGATCCCCGGCACTTCGCGCTCGGGTTCGACGATTATCGGCGGGTTGCTGTTTGGCCTGTCACGCAAGACAGCTACAGAGTTTTCATTCTTCCTGGCGATGCCGACGATGGTAGGGGCCGCGGTGTACTCGGGCTATAAGTACCGCGACCTGTTCCAGTCTGCAGACTTGCCGGTATTTGCCTTGGGGTTTGTTGCTGCATTCCTGTTTGCGATGATTGCCGTGCGCGGTTTGCTCAAGTTCATCGCCAATCATAGTTATGCGGTGTTTGCCTGGTACCGGATTGCGTTCGGTTTACTGATTCTGGCGACATGGTTTTTGGGTTGGATCGACTGGAATCATCTCTCGGAAGGGGCGTAGGTCTGTGGCGAGCGAGCTTGCTTGCGTTAGGCTGTGTTACGGCCCCAAAAATCTGCCAACCGATTTTTGTGAGTGCTACGCACTCAAACGGGAGCAAGCTCCCTCGCCACAGGTTTTTTTGACTCAAGGCTCGGATCTAAATCTTGTTAACCCCTGCCAGTGGCAGGCTGATGTGCTGTTCACGCTGCAGGAAATTCATCATCAACAGCACCCGTTCCTCGCCATCCATGGCCAGGAACACCGCCTCAAGATCGGAGAACGGGCCTTCAGTGATGCGCACCGTATCCCCGTGCCTCAACAACGTTGTCACGATCGCTTGGCTGTCCCGCTCCTGGAGCTCGTCGATCAGCGCATCGCGGATCGGCAGCGGCTGACCGCCGAACCCCACGACTCGCGAAACACCGCGGGTCGAACGCAGCGGGCCCCAACTGTCCTGAAGGCTCAGTTGAATAAACAGATAGCCCGGAAACAACGACTCGCTGATCACTCGACGCTGCCCGCGCAAAACGCGCTCACGCCGGTAGGTCGAGCGAAAACAGGCATAACCCTGGCGCTGTAAATGTTCTTCGGCGCGCTCATCCTGTTTGGGTTTGCACTGAAGCAGATACCAGGCTTTAGCGGCGTGTTCTGCAATCGCGTTCATTCGAATCCCCTCCCTGCATCGATGTGCCCCAGCAGTTCGGCGGTCTTGTGCTGCATGAGCGAGCTGTCGCCGCGACTTTCCACTGTCAGGCAAGTCACGCAACCATCGTCCAAAAGACGCAAGCTGAGACGCCAGTCGGTAAAGACCAGGTTCAGCCCATCGCTCTCGTCGATGTCGAGGGCGTCGGCGGCGTAACGCTGCCTGATGTTCGCCAGCAACGCCGGACCATCCTTGACGTGGCGGCGGATCTCCCCGGAGGAGGGGAAGGCACCGATACGCTCCACCAGCAGCACCGGCGGTTTCTGCACGCGGGGAAAAATCAGCTCCGACGCATAGGCGCGCACGATGAGGTACGCGAGGTTGTTTTTAAGGTCAGCGCCATACGGGCGGCGACTGTCATCTGCCTTGAAACCGCTCAATGTCTTCATAGAGGCTTCGTCCATAGGGTAATAAAGACCGAAAAATCGATTCGATAACGCACACGTTTGTCAGGGTTCAGCGCCGTCACAAGGTGTTCTGATGCAGGTTCTCGAAACAGAAGTTGGTGGCTTCGATGTAACCTTCGGCGCCGCCGCAATCGAAGCGCCGTCCCTTGAATTGGTAAGCCAGCACGCAGCCGTTCTGGGCCTGCTTCATCAATGCGTCGGTGATCTGGATTTCACCGCCATTGCCAGGCTCGGTGTCAGCGATCAGGTCGAAGATATCGGGGGTCAGAATGTACCGACCGATAATGGCCAGGTTGGACGGGGCGTCTTCCGGGCGGGGCTTTTCGACCATGCTGTTGACCCGGTAAATACCCTCGCGAATCAGCTCGCCGGCAATCACGCCGTACTTCTGGGTTTGCTCACGGGGTACTTCCTGAATCGCCACGATCGAGCAGCGGAATTGCTCATAGAGCTTGAGCATTTGCGCCAGTACGCCGTCGCCTTCCAGGTTCAGACACAAGTCGTCGGCCAGCACCACGGCGAATGGCTCATCACCAATCAACGAACGACCGCTGAGAATGGCGTGCCCCAGGCCCTTCATTTCCACCTGGCGGGTATAGGAAAAAGTACAGGTATCGATCAGCTCACGAGTGCCTTCCAGGAATCGCTCCTTATCAGTGCCGCGAATCTGGTGTTCGAGCTCGAAGCTGACATCGAAATGATCTTCCAGTGCTCGCTTGCCCCGGCCAGTGACGATGGCCATATGTTGCAGGCCGGCGTCGCGCGCTTCCTCGACGGCGTACTGGATCAGCGGCTTATTGACGATCGGCAGCATCTCCTTCGGCATGGCCTTGGTGGCGGGCAAAAAGCGGGTCCCATAGCCGGCAGCGGGGAATAGGCATTTACGAATCATGGAAGCGTCCTTGAAAGTAGACAGATGGAATGGCTAATGGCAGTAGGAAAGGTTCGACGGGTTGTCGGAACCGGTAACGCTGGAGAGTGCGGGCTCTAAATGGCTCGTTCACTCGAGAAAAATGTTGGCAACGCTGCATGAGCAGCGAAAGGCCAGTACGCCATGTTTTTCGCAAGGCGCAGGCAGAGAGAAAAATCGCGCGGTCGCTTGGTCGGCGAGCATGCCTGGTTATTCCACCGCATGCTTCTGACGCAACCCGTTGTAAATAAAGTTATTGCCCAAGGCATCTCTTACCCAACTTCTAACCGAATGTCCGACGCCCTGGCAATTCACTAACGGAGCGGCTATATATTAGCCACTCGCTATTTCGGTGTAATTTAGATTGAACGGTCTCGGGAAAACTGCAATTGTTAGAAATTGTCTGGATAAATTACCGAACTGTTATTTTTAGTGCTCAAAGAGTGGAATGTTATTTTTTGTCTGAAGAAAAAGTTGGGGGCTGTTCAAACGTCATGGTAATAAATACGCACTGATGGTTTGAAAGTCTCAGCTGCAGTTGCCGGGATTATAAATACCCGGATTCATTCGTAGTTTAAAGCTCTTATGTTCGGCAAGTGCTATGTCACCGCCAATGTTGACAAGACGGGGAATGTTATCTTGCTTAAAAGGGTTTTGATTGTCTGCGTCGGCAATATTTGCCGCAGTCCCACCGCGGAGCATTTGCTGCGCGGGGCACTCGTTCATTCCGATATCGAGGTCAGTTCGGCTGGCCTCGCTGCCTTGGCGGGCAAACCCATCGAGCCGACGGCACACGCCGTACTCAAGGAGCATGGTCATCTGCCCGATGGGCATGAGGCCGTTCAACTCACGTCTCAAGCCGTCAGCGAGGCGGACTTGATTCTGGTGATGGAACGACGGCATGTCAGCGGGGTACTCAACATTGCCCCTGAAGCGCGAGGCAAAGTGCTGCTACTGGGCAAGTGGCAAGACGATCGCGAAATCAGTGACCCCTACCGTCAAGGCAAACCTGCATTTGTGCACGCTTATGCGTTGATCGAAGAAGCCGTACTCGCATGGGCACAGCGCCTGGCGCGCTGATGGCCACTCCTTTTTGAATCGTAATACAGGCAAAGAATCCGACTTATGCAGCAAGCACCGGTAGTTAACGTGCGGGACGACGACAATGACGAGATTGATCTTCTCGGATTGTTTGGAACACTCATCGACCATAAATGGCTGATTGCCGCGGTTACCGGTGCCTTCATGGTGGCTGGGGCCGCGTACGCGGTGCTTGCGACCCCGGTATACCAGGCGAATGCGCTGTTGCAGGTCGAAGCGAAAAAGAACGATTTGTTGGGTTTCTCCGATGTCAGCAGTATGTTGGGAAAAGAGTCGCCTTCGGCGACCGAGATTGAGCTGATCAAGTCTCGTGCGGTGATAGGTAAGACGGTCGATGAGCTGAAACTGGCTATTATTGTAGAGCCCAGTTACTTCCCCATTTTTGGCGAGTTCGTTGCGCGTCGATTTAAAAACGCCAACCCCACTGAAATAGCCAGCCCTTGGTTGGGTATGACGAGTTACGCCTGGGGTGGCGAGTCGTTAAAAATAGCTCGCCTTGACCTGCCACAAGATAAGTTAGCCAAAAAACTGACCTTCATCGCCGGTGAAAACGGGGCTTTCCAACTGTTCGATGAAACTGACGAGCTTTTGGTTGAAGGACAAGTTGGAGAGGCTGTCGATCAACGCGGCGTTAAACTATTTGTTGAGGAGTTGCGAGCAAACCCCGGAACCCGGTTTCGGATTGTGCGCAAACCGCGATTGACCAGCATTCTGGATTATCAGGAAGCGCTGGATGTCATCGAGCGTGGGAAAGAGTCGGGCATCATCGGGTTGGCGTTAGAGAGTACCGAGCCGGAATTGGCGGTAAAAATCCTCAATAAGATTTCCGAACTCTATGTCGAGCAGAACGTACAACGGACTTCTGCCGAGGCCGCTCAAAGTCTGGAATTTCTGAAAGAACAGCTGCCTCAGGTCAAAAATGATCTGGAGAGGGCCGGCAATGCGCTCAATTCGTACCAGACACGCACCAAATCTGTGGATATCAGCCTGGAAACCAAAGCGATTCTGGACCAGATCGTGTCGCTGGATACAGCCATCTCCCAGCTAAAACTCCAACAAGCCGAGATGGACAGAAAATTCACCCGTCAACACCCGGCCTATCGTGCGCTGCTCGCTCAGATCGCTGAACTGAGTAGTAAGCAACAGCGTCTGGCAGAGAAGGTCCAGGACCTTCCTTCTACCCAGCAAGAACTGCTCAGCCTGACTCGCGACGTCGAAGTAGGTACGGCGATCTATACCCAGCTACTGAACAAATCCCAGGAGCTTGATGTGATGCGCGCCGGGACTGTGGGCAACGTGCGGTTGATCGATACGGCGGATGTGAACCTGATCAAGCCGATCAAACCCAAAAAAGTCCTGATTGTTCTGATTGCCACCTTTCTTGGCGGGTTCTTGGCAGTACTGCTGGTTCTGCTGCGCAAGGCATTGAATCGTGGCCTGGAAAGCCCGGAAGCCATTGAGCAGCTTGGCCTCCCGGTATACGCCTCGATTCCGTACAGCACACTACAAAAAAATGCAGATGAAAAAAATACGCGAGGAGGGAAGCGTTCTGGCAACGGCATCTCATTGCTAGCCGTTAATCACCCTACCGATCTGGCTATTGAAGCGCTTCGCAGTTTGCGTACCAGTTTGCATTTTGCTATGCATGAAGCTGATAACAATCGCCTGATGATTTCCGGTCCCAGCCCGCAAGTCGGTAAAACCTTTGTATCGGTCAACCTGGCAGCGGTGATCGCCCAAACGGGGCAGCGAGTCTTGCTGATTGACGTCGATATGCGTAAGGGCTATATCCACAAAGTCATGAACTTACACAGTACCAACGGACTCTCCGACGTCTTGGCCAGACGCTGCGATCTGAAAACTGCTATTCATAAAACAGACATCGAAAATTTTGACTTCATCAGCCGTGGGCAGATACCACCTAATCCTTCAGAACTGTTAATGCATCAAAACTTTAGCGAACTGTTGTCGCAGGTCAGTGAAATGTATGACTTGATCATTCTGGATACTCCTCCGTTATTGGCGGTGACCGATGCGGCGATTGTTGGCAGGCAGTCGGGCACAAATCTGATTGTTGCGCGCTTCGGTTTTAATCCTTCCAGAGAAATAGAACTGACCATTCGCCGGTTCGCTCAAAACGGAATAAAGTTGAAAGGTGCGATTTTCAACGGGGTAGAAAAGCGGGCTTCAGCAAAATATGGATATGGTGCTTATGGTTATTACAACTACGAGTATCAATCAGATAACAGTTGATCCGAAGTTGCCGGGGTCTTAAGTTTTTTAGGCTAAGTGTTTTGATTAGGTAAGGTATTCGCTCTGAACCTCCGAGCTTATATCTATGTTGGCCAAACAAGAAATACATCGTGTTCTCGGGAAATTGACTATAAATCCTGGGGCGGTAGCGTGGGATTTTCAAAAAAATCTGAAGAAAAGGCTGTTTCTCAGGTTTAGCTAGTTGGGAAGTAATGGGTGTTTGGTTTCAAGTGGCTCCTCCTGATAGATATTTGAGAAAAAGATGGCCATGGCAAATAAACAGGAATTCTACGTAGAGCTGGAGTCTATTCGAGGGCTGATGGCGTGGTGGGTCGTTTTTGGTCACCTGTATTCCTGTTTCCGTCAGGCGATAGGCGACGTACCTCACATTATCAATGAGGTTTTATTGGCTACGGCTATTCCGGTGGACATTTTCATCTGCCTAAGCGGTTTTTTTATCGCCAAAGCCCTGAGCGGTAAAAACAGCGACTATAAGCCCTACATTATTCGCCGCGCTTTCAGAATCATTCCAATTTATCTGTTAGCCATGCTGCTGGCTGCTTTGCTGTTTAATGAAAGGATGAGTGTTCGCATGGATATGCCATGGAACACACCCGGGCAAATAGCAGCGGTCGAGGGATATTGGACGAGCATCACAGGCAATGTGACTGCTTACTTACTGCCTTGTTTAATGTTGCTTCAAGGGATGATCCCGGACCAGGTATTACCCCATGCAGGGGATGCCTTTTTAGCTCCTGCATGGAGCCTGACACTGGAATGGCAGTTTTATCTGATCGCCCCGTTTTTAGTCGGTGGCTTTTTGCTTAAGCGCGGGAAAGAACTGCTCGTTGCGTCAAGTTTGCTTGCGCTGCTGCTCCTGACGCACTCTGGCCTGACATTCTCTTACGGCAGTTTCATTCTCATAAAGTTACCTGTTTTTATCATAGGTATGCTAACCCACGATATGATTCGCCGTGATGAGGGGGAGCTGAAGAATGGCTTCTTGATCATTCTCATCGTCTTGGGGATAGGCCTAATTACCCGATCCTTCGCCAATTTTGCCTCAATCACTTTATGGTCTGTGTTGGTGATCGTGTTCAAACTGAACGGTCGATTCAGGCAGCCTTTGATAACCAGAATATTGGAACTGTCTAAAGCCCCACTCAGGAATAAGGTGCTCGTCAAACTGGGTGTGCTGTCGTACTCCACGTATCTGATCCATATCTTGATTATCGATGCCGTGCTAATCGTCGCGAGAACGTTCGGTTATCTGAGCAGTGACTTGGTTGCGCTCTTTATTGCGCTTTCAATAGTGCTTACTTACGCAATCTCATCGTTGGTTCACCGGTATGTCGAGATACCATTTATTGATATCGGTAAAAGAATAGCCACGACAGTCTATTCTCGAGAACTAAAATGCCAGTAAGGGTCCTTGTAAACTATATGCTTTTTCCGTTGCTCCTCGTGGCAACGGCCTTCAACCTGAGGTATCGATTGACGGGCGCTGAGATACACCTTGGGGGCGCGGAGCTCTCCATTGCACCCTACGATATTTTTCTCTTTTTGATACTGGTATCCATCATTTTTTTCAGTAAACAAATCAACCTGGAAAAGATCAAGATTGACCGGATCACTGCGATAGCAATATTTTTTGTCGTATTGTCTTCCGTGTCGATTATTAACTCGGAAGCAGTGAGCTTCACCGTATATGAGATTTTTCGACACTGGAAGATCATCGTGCTATTTCTTGTGGTGAGGTCGGTTTTTCAGGATGGCAAGTCCATGGAGAAGTTCACAAGGGTTGCCGCGTTATTGATACTCTTCGAAACATTGTATGCGGCGTATCAACTAGCAACCGGCGATGTCACGGAGGACGCTCAGCAAGTTAAAGAGCTTTTCGTAGAGAACGGAATCACCCGGGTCACGGGTACCTTGAGACATCCAGCCTTACTATCGTTGTTCACGGTGCTGCTATTGCCGTTCTGTGTCTATGGCGCGGTAAATGGAAAGGGCAGGCTGCTGTATATCGGTGCAATCGCGGCAGGTTTTGTCGTTATCTGTTTAACGTACTCAAGAACTCAAATTGTGTTGTATTTTTTTGTAGTGGGACTGTGCCTTTTCTACTTTAAACGTCCGAATGGTAGTTCGATTCTAAGAAACAAAAAAATTATCTACACCTCCGTAATATTTTCTTTAGTGATTATGGCAGGTGCTATTTATAATCTGGAAAATCTCTATGCGAGATTTTTTGATGCGCCTGAGTCAAGTACAACCTCAAGACTGATTTTGGCAAAAATTGCGCTCAATATGTTTGTAGAGCATCCACTCATCGGCGTAGGCTGGAATAATTTTGTGGATGTCATGGAGCAGTATGATGAGTTTGGTGCGTCTAAAAGCTTTAGATACCCGGCTCACAATATGTACTTGCTGGTCATGGCCGAGACGGGGTTGATAGGGATTGTCAGCTATTTAGCCCTCATATTTGGAATCTACAAGATTCATAAGAATACGATCAAGAGAGGCGGTGATGTTTCGGTTAACAATGCATCGGCCGCCGCGCTGGTCTCTATCATTGCGATACTAATAACCGGCATCCAGGGTTGGTCATTCCGAGCGGATAGCATACAGGCAATTATCTGGATAAATTTCGGAATCATCTGCGCCCTTAATGATAGAGCGAAACGACATGCTTAGAAGTGTTTTTTTGTGTGTCATGCTTTTGGCAGGTGCTTTTAATGCTCAGGCATTGACCCGAAGTGTTCACGATTACAAGGTGGACATGCCGTTGCGAGGGTTCAATATTGATTTGAATTTAAGTGAGCAGGACTTTAAGAATTTAGATGACCTAAATGTGAATGCGTTGCGTGTTGCGTTTGCGTCACATCCATTGTTTGATGAAGTAGGTGGGTTGGACAGTACGGCAGTCGCTGTGCTTGATCGTTATATTCGGTATGCAAAGAAGTACAATATCCTGCTTCTGATCGATGTTCATACCTTTCCCGGTAACGTCAAAAAATACTCGGGTTCGATGGGCGATGAGTATTGGCGTAACGCTGATCTGAGGCGAGCGCTGATAAAAAGCTATGCGCAATTGGCAGGGAAGTTTAAAGACGAAAGCATTGTCATCGGCTATGACATTGTGAACGAACCGGCGCAGGCTGAGCTCGCGCAATACCTTGATTTTTTAAAGCAGGTATCAGAAACGGTACTGGCGATCTCGCCAGGCAAGCTGGTGTTGATCCAGCCTCGCATCACTATTCAACCGAATGGAATTCCTAACGGGCAGCGATCCAATTGGAGTGAGATCACCCATCTGACTGATGACAAACAAGTAATAGGCAGCCTGCATTATTACGATCCTGGGGATTTTACTCATCAGGGCGTTCATGAGTTTCCTGTCAATCAGCGACTGCCATTTTTGCTGAGAAGTGAAAAGAGTTTGAGGTTGTATTTTAGAAAAACCCTGTCCCGGGTTTTAAATCACCCAGGGCCAGTGATAGTGGGTGAGTTCAGCGTGTCGAATTATAGTCCAGCGGATGACTCCGATCTGTACATGAATACGCTGTTGGATCTATTTGAGCGCAAGGGCTGGAGTTGGTTTTATCACTCTTATAAAGAGGCCGACATCTGGAATCCCGAGTTGTCATTGACAAAAAGAGGTTTGGCTCCTGATACCGCGTCTAAAAAATACTTGTTGTTGAAGGCGCATTTTAAATTGAACGATCGATTTCAGGCCGCTGACTGACCGCGAGCAGGACATTTTCCTTGAAAGCAATTCAACTGTTGATCTCATCGTTTGGTGCCGCGGGTGCGACTTTTTTACTTCAAGTCATACTCAGCAGAACCTTGGACGCCGCCAGCTTTGGCCTTATATCATTTTCCAATGCAATCACGATAACGCTAGGAGCGTTGGCGTTCAGTGGCATAAACAGTTTGTTGTTGAGGCGTGTCAGCCGGTCTCCGTCGGAATATACCGAATACATGCAAGTCGCTTATGTTTGCCTTTTGCTCAATACGCTGGGTGCCTATGTCGTCAGCGCAATGCTGTTGTATGGAGCAGGAATAGATCTTTTGGAGTCGGTCTTGCTGGCGACAGGCGTTGTCGCACTGTCTTCTCAGGCGATTGTAATCACTCAGGGTCAACTCAGGAGCAGTCCTCTACGAATTTCGTTTGGCCAAGTGGTAGTGCCGCTTTCAAGGATACTATGGGTTGCGGCAGTTTTCTATTTGATGGTCGCAAACTTTACGACCGCCGCAGTAGCCTTGGGTGCAGCTAATATTATTTGCCTGGTGCTGTGTGTTGCCTTAATAACACGGCATGGAAAGAAAGCAGGTTTAAAGATTCGAGATTTTTTGAAAGATTCCATCAAGTACTCGTTGAATGGCGCCTTGAACATAGCTCAGTTGCAAATTCCCATTTCCTTGTTAGGCGTTATCTATGGCTCTACCTATTCTGGCTATCTGGCGATTTGTAATACATTGCTCACGGCGCTGTATATAGCCCCTAATACCGTATTTAATACCTATTTGATAAAAAAATACCATGCGCTTTCAAGGGCGGAAAAATTTCTACCTGTAAAGCATTCGTTGTATTCATTTGCGGTGGGAGTTGTTTTTGCTGGAGGCTTGAGCTTCTACGCCAGAGAGCTTATTCATCTGCTTTTTGGCGATGAATATGATTACGCGGCACAGGTGTTGCAAGTAGCGGCTTTGTCTATTCCCTTCCGGTTTTTTGCAACACCTTTGGGTGCTGCGTTGTTGAGCGAGGAGTGGGTGAGTAAAAAAATACTGGTCGCCAGTATCGGGATGGCCTTGCAGGTCGGTTTATTTGTTTTGTTAATGCGGTTTGAAGCAAAAGGTATTGGTGCAAGCATTTTGGCTAGTGAGTTCTTCATAGCCGTTTCGTACTATATTCTTTATCGAAAGAGCGTGCGTGTATGAATGTTTCTATTATCGGGTATTACGGAGATAACTTCGGTGATCTTCTGATGCTGAAGTCGCTCTTGTCCTTGAAAAAGCCAGGCTTGGTATTCACCGTTTTGACTTACGGGGATGCTGGGTCACTCAGGAAACAAAGTTTCATTAGCGATAATGCCGTGGGTGTGGTGGAGCTTAATAAAGCTAATACCATGGCCGCTTATAAAAATGTAATGAGCAGTTCCGCAATCATTTGGGGGGGGGGGACTTGCTTCATGGATGAAGGAGGGACCGGTGGGATCAAGTACATGGCGCTGGGTCGTCTGTTCGGTTCGAGTGTTATCTATGCAGGCATTGGGATAGATAATCATAAAAAAATTAAAACTCGGCTTATTTTGTTTCTTGCAACCTTAATAGCTAAGGCACTTTATATTAGAGATGCGACCTCGCTGCAGGCGATAAAAAAAATAAATCCCTGGATGCGCTCCGGAAAAATAAAGCAGTCTGTGGACCTGGCATATGCGCTGGATACAGGCGGAATAAAAGGGGCCGATGACATGGATGGCGATGATTACATCATCGTATGTTTGCGTGATCTTGAGGGTTATGGCGAACAATCCAGTAGCGATATATACAGGCAGCTATTAGGTGTTTCGATCAAGGTGTGCAGGGCCTTGGGTGTTAATAAGATTGGCGTACTGAATGCGGATGCCGAGGTTGATGCCGGCGTATCGTTGTACGCAGAGCGCGAGTTGGAAGACTGCGGATTTTCAGTATTTAAAATACCAGGCAGTGATATTGACCGATCCATAGATTGTATAAAGAAAGCCAGACATGTGGTCAGTGCCCGACTGCACCCAGCAGTGGTCGCCTACTCAGTAGACACTCCGTTCTCTTTATATAACTATTCGGATAAGAATAAAAAGTTCACTGCTGAGACGCACACTGATGAATGTTTGATTCACAGAGGGGCGATAAACAGATTTGTGCCTCAATACAAGGTCTGGTCTGTTGGTGAAAAAAGCAGGCATAGAGAATTGGCGCAATCGACTGTTAACGAAATATATCAGTTGTTAAATTGAGCTGAATAAGGAATTTTTTCATGGGACACTTGAATTATTTCATCATTGAACCGGTAGGAGGGCACGGTGGGATGAATTATTACAACACCGGCCTCGGACAAGGATTGGTTCAAAATAATACCAGTGTGCATCTCTATACTTGCCCTGAATCGCAGGAGCAAAGCTCAAAAAATTTTACGATCAATAAGTTTTTCAAAGGGGTCTACGGTAAGTCTAATAAAATTGTCCGTCTTGCCAGATTCGTCGTGGCGCTGACAAGGTCCATTATTGATATAAAGAAAAAAGGCGGAAAAATTTGCCATTTGCATTTTTTTCAGTACTCATTGCTTGAGTTGATAACATGCAGTCTGTTGAAGTTTAGCGGGATAAAGATAGTCGCAACGGTTCATGATGTTGAATCATTTTCGGGGGCCTCTTTGACCAGAACTCATACCTCCATATTGCGAGCGCCGGAGGAGTTTATTGTTCATAACGAGTTTTCTCGGCAAGAGTTGCAGGCGGTAATTTCTGCACAAGGTATCGATAAAAAAATCGCGATCATTCCTCACGGCAATTACCTTCCCTTTGTGAAAAGGCGGGAAACTATTTTGTCTCGCCAACACCTGTCATTGCCAGTCGATAAAAAGCTCATACTTTTTTTTGGTCAGATAAAAAAGGTCAAGGGGCTGGATGTTCTTTTGAATGCGATGGAGATTGTATCGAAACTCGAGCCTGATGCCATGTTGTTGGTCGCAGGCAAGGTATGGAAGGACTCTTTTCAGCATTATGAAGAATTAATAAAATCAAAAAACATATCCAGTGTGGTCATTCCACACATTCGTTATATCAATGATGAGGACGTCGATTTTTATTATTCGTCTGCCGATATCGTTGTTCTGCCCTATAAAAAGATCTATCAAAGTGGCGTGCTGCTGATGGCGATGTCATATGGCTGTATTACGGTGTCTTCACGTCTGCCCGCCATGGTAGAGGTCGTGGACGAACGCAAAAACGGCTTTTTGTTTGAAACGGATAATCCACAGGATTTGGCCAGACAAATATTGGCGGCCCTGGGCTCAAATGTTGCAGAGAGTATTTCGCATAACGCTCGTGCTGCGATGATAGAAAAACATGATTGGAAGCGCGTAGCGCGTCTGCACATAAAGGTATTTGAAACTTATGAATAGGCACTTATTGATTCTAGGGATAAGAGGCATTCCGGCACAACATGGCGGCTTCGAGACATTTGCCGAAAAATTGGCGGTCTATCTGAAAGAGAAAGGCTGGAGAATTACCGTTTACTGCCAGGAAAGCGGCAGTGGCGCAATAACGGAAACCGATTGGCGGGGTATTCGTCGTGTTCACATACCGGTTTCCAGAGAGGGCGCACTGGGCACTGTTATTTTTGATTTCAAGGCTGTGCGCCATGCGCTACGTGAGAAGGGTTTGTTTTTAACGTTGGGGTACAACACCGCCATTTTTAATCTTCTGCAACGTGCGAAAGGCCAAACCAATATAATCAATATGGACGGCATCGAATGGCGTAGAGAAAAGTGGGGGCCGATTGCTAAGACTTGGTTTTGGATGAATGAGCGACTGGGTTGCTGGATAGGCAATCATTTGGTCGCCGACCACCCGAAGATAAAAGACCACCTGGCAACACGTGTCAGTGCCGATAAGATCACCATGATTCCCTACGGTGGTGATGAGGTGAAGTCGGCGTCAGTCGAGGTATTGGCCGGTTTTTCTCTAGAACCTAAAAATTTCTCTATTATTATTGCAAGGCCGGAACCAGAGAACTCTTTTTTTGAGATGGTCGACGCATTTAGTTCATCCGTCAGGAATCATAAACTTGTGGTGCTTGGGAACTTTACACCAAACACGAATGAATACCATAAGAAGGTGATGGACGCGGCAAGTGACGAGGTGATATTTCCAGGTGCCATCTACGATGCGAACGTCGTTCAGGCACTTAGATATTTCAGTTGTTTCTATCTCCATGGTCATCGTGTTGGCGGAACTAACCCATCGTTGGTCGAAGCGCTTGGCGCTGGCTGCGCAATTATTGCTCATGATAACCCCTTTAACCGTTGGGTCGTGGGTGAGGGCGCAGCTTATTTTTCGGACAAGCAATCTCTTTCGCGTCTACTGGATGAATTACTGGTGGATGAAGAAAGAATTGCGGATATGAAGGAAGTAGGTGCGGCGAGGTTTGTTGAGCGTTTCAAGTGGGAAAAAGTGTTGAGTGCGTATGAGCAGCTTTTCCTTGAATGGCGACCTTCATAAGTCATCCATCACTTCGATCTAAACCAGGTTTTTATTTTTTGATGAGGTGCTAAATGATTCCGGTTATTTTATCTGGAGGCTCTGGTTCGCGCCTATGGCCGCTTTCGCGGCAACTGAACCCCAAGCAGTTTCTGTCGTTGATAGATGCCAATCTCTCTTTGCTACAGGCCACCATTCAGAGACTTGAAGGGCTGGATATACAGTCTCCCAGGCTCATCTGCAATGAAGAACACCGGTTTCTGGCCGCGGAGCAGTTGCGAAAACTGGGCATGGAAAGTGCCAATATCCTGCTTGAACCCATAGGTCGCAACACCGCGCCTGCGGTCGCATTGGCGGCGCTGCAGGCGACTGCCGAAGGTCAGGATCCGATGTTGCTGATTTTGCCAGCGGATCATTCCATCAAAGATACCGACGCTTTTCAGGAGAGCATCAGAGTTGCTATTCCTCTCGCGATGGAAGGGAAGTTAGTCACCTTCGCTATAGCGCCCACCTATCCTGAAACAGGATATGGCTATATCGAGAAGGGCGATGATATCGGCGGTGGTTTTAGAGTGAACCGTTTCGTCGAGAAACCCGACCTGGCGACAGCTAAAGAATACTTACTTACGAACAATTTTTTCTGGAATAGCGGGATGTTTTTGTTCCGTGCGAGCCGGTATCTGGAGGAGTTGCAAAAATTTCGGCCAGACATTTTGTCAGTTTGCGTTGAAGCCTTGAGCAATGGCTCGCAGGATTTGAATTTTACTCGGGTTGACCGGACTTTATTTTCCGCATGCCCCGAGGACTCTATCGATTATGCGGTAATGGAAAGGACCACTGATGCGGTAATGGTCGCCATGAGTGCCGGCTGGAGTGACATAGGCTCTTGGTCTGCACTCGCCGATACATTTGCAAAAGATGCAGACGGTAATGTGCTCAAGGGTGATGTTCTCGCTGAAAACACCTTCAATACCTATGTTCATGCAAGCAGCCGTTTGATTGCGACGATAGGCGTCGAAGGGTTGGTTATCGTTGAAACCAACGACGCCATTCTGGTTGCCCGCAAGGATCAAGTGCAAGACGTCAAGAAAGTGGTGGAACGACTCAAGCAATCCGATCGCCATGAACACTCGAACCACAGAGAAGTTTATCGTCCGTGGGGCATGTATGACTCGATAGATAAAGGCGCTCGGTATCAAGTGAAGCGAATCACGGTGCAACCGGGAGCGAAGTTGTCCGTGCAGATGCATCACCACCGCGCCGAGCATTGGATCGTTGTTAGCGGTACGGCCAAAGTGACCAACGGTGAACAGACTTATTTGGTCTCCGAGAATCAGTCTACTTACATTCCTATCGGTCAAGTGCATGCACTTGAGAACCCGGGTGTCATCCCTCTGGAACTGATTGAGGTTCAGTCGGGCTCCTATTTGGGCGAGAACGACATCGTGCGGTTTGAAGATAAATACGGCAGGGCGTGAACCGCAGCATCCATAGGGTCAGCCAACAGCGGTGCGGGCACCGATTTAATCTTTTATCTTGCCGTCAGGATTTCCACTCATGTTTAAAAAAATCCTCGTTACCGGTGGGTCCGGTTTCATAGGATCAGCCGTGGTGCGCCATCTGATAAGTGAAACCACCTGTAGGGTCGCGAACGTTGACAAACTGACGTACGCGGGCAATTCCGATTCCCTGTCCAGCATTGCCGAGTCGCCGCGTTATCACTTCTTCAACGTTGATATCTGTGACGCTCAGGCGCTGGACCAAGTATTCAAGATGTTCCAACCGGATGCAGTCATGCACCTGGCTGCGGAGTCCCATGTCGATCGTTCCATCGACGGTCCCGCGGATTTTATCCAGACCAATATTGTCGGAACCTATACCTTGCTTGAGGCGACCCGGCGTTATTGGAACGGGCTGGCAGAAGAGGCCAAACAGGCTTTTCGCTTCCACCATATCTCTACGGACGAGGTGTATGGCGACCTGGAGGGCACCGATAGCCTGTTCAGCGAAACCACACCTTATGCGCCAAGCTCGCCTTATTCGGCGTCCAAGGCCAGTTCGGATCACTTGGTTCGAGCCTGGCAACGCACTTACGGTCTACCGGTGTTGGTGACCAATTGTTCGAATAATTACGGTCCTTATCACTTCCCCGAGAAGTTGATTCCCCATGTGATTCTGAATGCAATCCACGGGCGGCCTTTGCCGGTCTACGGCGACGGCTTACAGATTCGCGACTGGCTGTTTGTGGAAGATCATGCACGCGCCTTATGCGAGGTCGTGTGCCGGGGCAAGGTCGGCGAAACCTACAACATCGGCGGCCATAACGAGAAAACCAATCTTGAGGTCGTGGAAACCTTGTGTGATCTGCTCGAAGAGTTGGCGCCCAACAAGCCCGCGGGTGTTGATCGTTATCGCGAGTTGATTACCTTCGTCAAGGATCGGCCGGGGCATGATCTTCGTTACGCCATCGATGCGGGCAAGATCGAGCGCGAACTCGGTTGGCGACCGCAGGAAACCTTTGAGAGCGGTATACGCAAAACGGTTCGGTGGTATCTGGACCATCAAGAGTGGTGGCAACGAGTCCTTAACGGTGAGTACCGCCCGGAGCGTCTAGGCCATATCGGTTGAACCATTAAAACTCTGCCTCTATTAAACTTTGAAGGAATCCTCATATGAAAGGCATCATTCTGGCGGGAGGCTCCGGCACTCGCTTGCATCCCATTACTCGCGGTGTATCCAAACAACTGCTGCCGGTCTATGACAAGCCGATGATTTATTATCCGCTGTCGGTATTAATGCTGGCGGGCATTCGCGAGATATTGATTATTTCCACGCCGCAGGACTTGCCCAACTTCCAGAACCTGTTGGGGGATGGTTCTTCTTTCGGCATTGAACTCAGTTATGCCGAACAACCTTCTCCCGATGGTCTGGCCCAGGCCTTTCTGATCGGCGAGGATTTTATCGGCGACAGTAATGTGGCGCTGATTCTGGGCGATAACATCTTCTATGGTTATGGCTTCAGCGCCTTGTTGCGCGAAGCGTCACAACGACAAGCCGGTGCCACCGTCTTTGGTTATCGAGTCAGCGATCCAGAGCGTTTTGGCGTTGTCGAGTTCGACAGTAACGGCAAAGCGATCTCGATCGAAGAGAAGCCTAAACATCCGAAGTCCGACTATGCCGTCACCGGCTTGTATTTCTACGACAAAGACGTGGTGCGCATTGCGAAGCAAGTCAAACCTTCGATCCGCGGCGAGCTTGAAATCACTGACGTGAACAACGCTTATCTGGAGCGCGGTGACCTGCACGTCAGCGTGCTCGGGCGTGGTTTTGCCTGGCTGGACACCGGGACCCATGATTCATTGATGGAGGCCGGGCATTTCGTCCAGACCATCGAAGCGCGGCAGGGCCTGAAAGTGGCCTGTCTGGAAGAGGTGGCGTACCACCAGGGTTGGTTGTCGGCTGCGCAATTGGATAAACAAGCCACCGCGCTATACAAAACCGGTTACGGGCAATACCTGGCACGGGTGCTGACAACGGAGCCTGCGAAATGAATGTCATCAACACCCGGTTGCCTGGTGTACTGATCATCGAGCCTAAAATCTTCGGCGATGCCCGCGGGTTCTTTCTCGAGAGCTATCACCAGCAGCGTTATCGCGACGCCGGTATCGAATTGCCTTTCGTCCAGGACAATCACTCGCGCTCGCAGTATGGCGTGTTGCGTGGTTTGCACTTCCAGCGGACCCGGCCGCAGGGCAAGTTGGTGCGGGTCACCCAAGGTGCGGTATATGACGTGGTAGTGGACATCAATCCCCAATCCCCCACTTGTGGTGAACATGTGGGCGTCAAGTTGACCGCTGACAACCATCTTCAGCTATGGGTGCCGCCGGGTTACGCCCACGGTTTCTGTGTGCTCAGCGATACCGCCGATTTTCAATACAAATGCACCGATCTGTATTACCCCGAGGACGAGGGTGGTTTGCTCTGGAATGACCCGGAGTTGGACATTGCCTGGCCGTTGGAGTCGCCTCTACTCTCGGAAAAAGACTTGCGCAACCCGCGCTTGCGCGCGGTGTTGAATGGAGAATGACCATGCGAGTTCTAGTGATCGGGGCACAAGGGCAGGTCGGATATGAGTTGCTGCAGAGGGTTCCGCGCGGGTTTAACGTCATAGGCTACAACTCGAGGGAGCTGGATATCAGCGACCGGGCACAGGTCCAGGAAGTCTTGGCCCGGGTCAAGCCGCAGTTGTTGATCAACGCGGCAGCTTATACCGCAGTAGACAAGGCTGAAAGCGAAGTAGAGCGCGCTTATAAGGTAAATCGCGACGGTGTTACGCACCTGGCCCTGGCGGCCGAGGCGTTGGGGATTCCTCTGCTGCATATATCTACTGACTATGTGTTCAGTGGCGACAATGACAGCGCTTATAAAACCGATGATGCGACTGCACCTTCTGGTGTGTATGGGTTGAGCAAACTGGCTGGCGAGCAGCAACTGCAACAACATTGTTCGCGCCATGTGATTTTGCGAACGAGTTGGGTTTTTGGTGCCCATGGCAATAACTTCGTTAAAACCATGCTTCGCCTTGGACGTGATCGGGACGAACTGGCTGTGGTGGCGGATCAGCGCGGTTGTCCGACTTCCGCCAGCAGTATTGCCGATGCCCTGTGGACCCTCGCGGCGATTTTTCAGCGCGACGGCGTGCTCAAGTGGGGTCTGTACCATTACTGCGGCGCTCCAGCCAGCACTTGGCACGACTTCGCCGATGAGATTTTCAGCCGGGCACTGGCGTTGGGCTTGCTGGAAAAACGTCCACGCTTGAAGGCCATCACCACCGCTGAGTATCCAACTCCAGCCAAGCGCCCGGCCTCGTCAGTGCTGGATTGCCAAACCCTTGAGCAGGCTCACGGATTGGTGCCGCGAAGCTGGGCAGAGGAGTTGCAACGGGTGCTTAAACAACTGGATAAAATAGCCTCTGATGCCTGACTCCTCGCGGCCCCGATACTTATGCCGCTACTCTGTATTTATTTATTAGTGGTCTATACTTAATATTGAAATACTGTCTGCGGTCGTTTTGGCTGGAACTTCCAATCACAATAAAACCGCCAAGACTCCAAGGCTTGGAGAATCCTGACTAATAATAACAATAAGCCTGTTCGGCGAATGATTCACGCTCGAAATTCTGCGTTGAAAATGCCTTGTTATGCGGCGAAAGTCGTAAAAAACGTCTACAACCTCTCGTCCAGTGCAAATGCTTTGTCCAAGGTGTGGAGAAGGAGAGGTCTATGGCGTGCAACACCTATAAGTGACATGCTCCAAAGGAGGCAGTGCGCATGAATTGGCTGGTTCAATCGGTCAGTTTCATTCGTTCTGCTGTTCCATTCCTGGTCCCTTAGTATCAAATCTTGTAGAGAGTTGATGTCGAGAAGGAGTCTGATATGAAGAAACTACTTACGGCCGGCTTGCTGGCTGTCATGAGTACCGCGGCGTTGGCAGCGGATGAACCGGTGAGCGATACGGTGAGCACAAGCGAACCACTGTCGTTGAACACCCCGCTGGTCGGGGAGGTGACTGTCGCCGAAACCGTGGTGATCGGCGCGGCTATCGCTGGCGCTGCAGTGGCTGCTTCAAACTCTGGGGGTAGTTCCAATGGCGGTACCTCTGGAACGGGCGGCACCACCGGTACGGGTGGTACTACTGGTACCAACTAATACCCCGCGAAGTGTGTTGTACAAGATCACTCAGAACTTTCTGGGTGATCTTGTTTTAGACTTGCCCTCGACTAGCGTAGTGCCATTATGATCCGTAGGTTTTCTGTTGTTATGCTGGCAAGTATCAGCTTGTCCGGCTGTATGTTTTCGCCTGGTCAACACATGGACACCAGTCAAATGGTGAGTGACGGCTCTCCGGAGAGTAGCCGGGTGGAACTTATTCCCATCACTCCTAAATTGATTGCCATGGATGCCGCCACGCAAGTTCGCGAATCGGTCCCCTCGGCGTTGTTGTCCTATGTTCCGGGCGGTTATCGCGTGGGCGCCAATGACTTGTTGTTTATCACGGTCTGGGATCACCCGGAGTTGACGGCGCCTTCCGGGCCACAACAGCAAATCGATGCCAACGGTCGTCTGGTGCGCCCGGACGGCACGCTGTTTTATCCCTATATCGGTAATATTCCGGCCGCTGGTAAAACCATCGAAGAGTTGCGAGCCTTTATCGCCGAGCGTTTGTCGCAATTCGTCGAAAGCCCTCAGGTCGACGTCAGCGTATTGCGCTTCGCCAGCCAGACCGTGGTGATTTCCGGTGCGGTGATCAAAGCCGGCCAGCAGCCGATCACTACCACCCCGTTGAGTGTGGTGGAGGCCATTGGCGCGGCCGGTGTGGACCCGACGAATGCAGACCTGTCAGGCCTGACGCTGACCCGCGACGGGCGCGAGTACAGGCTGGACCTGGACACCCTCAATCGCCAGGACTCACAGCTGCAGGGTGTCTACCTCAAGGGCGGCGATCGGCTGTACTTGCCTTATAACGATCTCAAGCGGATCTATGTCATGGGTGAGGTCAATCAGCCCCGCGCTCTGAGCTTCAAGAGCAAATCGATCAACCTGACCGATGCCTTGGGCACTGTAGGCGGTTTGAACCAGACCACCTCAAATGGCAACGCGGTGTACGTCATTCGCGGCGCGGACCACCTGGAAACCGAACCGGCCAAGGTGTACCAGCTTGATGCCGAATCCCCTTCGGCGTTGGTGTTGGCCACCCGTTTCGACTTGCAGCCGCAAGACATCGTCTATGTCGGCCCAGCCGGCGTGACGCGCTGGAACCGTCTGATCAGCCAGCTTCTGCCTACCGCCACTGTCCTCGGGACCGGTGCCAGCTCCCTCAATGACCTCAGCGAAGCCAACAGCAGATAAGGCTCTATCCCTCCGTGAAAATTTTGCCTACCTGCGCCGGTCTGACGATGGCGCTCTTGCTGTGCGGGTGTAACCCGTTGATGAGGGCTTCCTGGGACACTCTCGAATCCTCGGTCGCAGGACCTGCCTCCATCAACTTGACCCGCGCGCAGGTCGACGCCGTGCCGTATCCGCAGATCCTGGTCACCACCACCTCCAGCGAGGGGGTGATGGCCTTGGCTCGCTGGCGGGGCGACCTGCAATTCTGGGTCGCTTCTGGCAAGCAAGTACTGATGATGCGCGACGGTCTGGTGGTACGCACCGTCGGGCTCGGCGTTTCACTGGATGGCACTCGCTTCAATGATGAGTCGCCGTTCAAGCGCGGCCTTCAGCATTTACCCAACGGCTATACCAGCACGCGCTGGATCGACATCTATGACGGCAACCGTATCGGTATCGCCGTCAACAGCCGTTTCAGCACCCATGACATCGAGACCATTCGCATTCTGGACAAGGATTACGCCTTGCTGCGCATCGACGAGCAGGTGGATGTACCCACCCTGAATTTCCGCGCCACCAACCGCTACTGGGTCGACCCCCAGGACGGTTTCATCCTGCGTAGCGAGCAGCACCTGACGCCGCAGCTGTTCCTGAAAATCGTGCAGGTACGCCCTGATCGGGGGGCTGCCCGGTGAAGTGTTCGAACCTTGTGTTGCTGGGCTTGTTCTTGATGGGGCCGGGCGTGAGCCAGGCAGCCGTGACAGTCAGCGGTGATGTGCGCAGCCCCGGTCCCATCGACGTCAAGCCCGGTGCACGTTTGCTGGACGTCATTGGAGGCGCTCAACCCAACGCCGAAAGTTACTGGCTGGGTGCAGCGTGGCTGCACCGCTCATTGGAGGATAAGCAAGCGCGTTTGAAGGCAGGCGTCCTGTTCGATCTGAAACTGCTGCAACGGGGTGCCTTGCTGGATGGCAAGGGCACGCGAGCAGATTTGAGTGCGCGCCTGTATGAACAGATCGAGCGACTGCCGGTCACTGGGCGCCAGGTTGCAGTGCTCGACCCGATCGCCGTGGAAGTGGGCTTCGCCCGCAACGCATTGCTGGATGATGGTGACCGTCTTGTTTATCCCGCGCGGCCGTCCACCGTGGAAGTCCTCGGGGCAGTCGCGCAGCCCTGTCATGTGCCTTACCGCGCCCTGCAGGAAGTTCGTGCCTACGCGCGAGACTGCGCCATCCTCGACGACGCCGAGCGCGATTATTTGTGGCTGATCCAGCCCGACGGCCAGGTCAGGCGCGTAGGTGTGGCGGCATGGAATCGTGAGGATGGCATCGTGGCTGCTCCTGGCAGCAGGATCCTGGTGCCGATCAGGAACGACGACCTCGAGACGCCGACCCCAGAGCTCAATCAACAACTGGCCGAGTTTCTCGCCACTCAACCCTTGGCTGAGGTGGCCCCTTGAAGTGCCCGTTGACGTTACGTTTTGCTGCTGTATTGATCCTGCCCTGCGGAATGGTTCACGGTGAACCGCGTTATACCCAAAGTGATTTTGGTGGCGTCGGTCTGTTACAGACCCCCACCGCGCGCATGGCCCCCGCGGGGGAGTTGAGCGCCACGGCCAGTCGTACCGATCCTTACACCCGCTATGGTTTTTCCCTGCAGCCGCTCGATTGGCTAGAAGGCTCGTTTCGTTACACCGCGATCACCAACCGCAAGTACGGCACCGAAGAGTTGAGCGGCGATCAGAGCTTCAAAGACAAAGCCATCGATATCAAGGCGCGGCTTTGGGAAGAAAGTCACTGGGCACCGCAGGTCGCCGTCGGTGCACGGGACATCGGCGGTACCGGACTGTTTTCCAGCGAGTATTTCGTCGCCAACAAACGCTATGGCGACCTGGATTTCAGTCTCGGTATTGCTTGGGGGTATCTGGGTAATCGAGGAGACTTCAGTAACCCGCTCGCGGTCTTCGGCAGCGAGTTCAACGACCGGCCAGAGAGCACGGCGGCTATCGCCAGGGCAGGGGACGTGAACACCAACGCGTATTTCAGAGGCCATCCTTCATTGTTTGGCGGGGTTGCCTACCAAACGCCGTGGGCACCGCTGAGCCTGAAGATCGAGTACGAAGGCAACGATTACAAAAATGAGCCACTGGACAACTCGATCAAGCAAGACCTGCCGATCAACATCGGCGTGGTCTACAAGCTCGCGGACAGTGTCGATTTGAGTGCTGGCTGGGAGCGTGGCAATACGGCGATGTTCGGCATCACCCTGCACACCAACTTTATCAGCCGCAAGGCACCGGCCAAGACGTACGACCCTCCCGCCGAGCCGTTGCCGGTGCAGGAGCCGTCGACCCCGGCCGACCAGGTCAACTGGGCCGATGTCTCTGATCGGCTACAGCAAAATGCCGGCTACAAGGTGAAACGCATCGCCCAGCGCGGTTCGGAGCTGATGGTGTATGGCGAGCAGTCTCGCTATTTTTATTCGGCCAAGTCCGTCGGGCGAGCCAGTCGCATTCTCGATAACAGCGTCAATCAGGACATCGACTGGTTCACTCTGGTGAACCAGCGCTATGACATGTCCATCGAGGAAACCAGCGTACCGCGCGAAACGTTCCGCGCGGTCGTGAACAATGACCAGCCGCTTAAGGATCTGCACCGTACGACCGAGGTTAATCCAGCGACTGCGCACCGCGAAACCACGCTTTATACCCAGGCGCTGGAACCGTTCAGTTACGGCCTCGGCCTGGGCTACAAACAGAACATCGGCGGCCCCGACGGACTGATCTATCAGTTCACCGCCGATGCCGACGCGGAGTACCGTTTCACCCGCAATACCTGGTGGAGCGGCTTGCTCAGTGCCAACCTGCTGAACAACTACGACAAGTTCACCTACGACGCGCCGAGCGGGTTGCCGCGAGTGCGCACTGATCTGCGCCAATACATGACCACCTCCGATGTGATGATGCCGACGTTCCAGTTCAACCATGCGGTGCAGCTGGATCGGGATTGGTACGGCATGGCCTACGGCGGCTATCTGGAATCCATGTTCGCCGGCGTCGGCAGTGAAGTGTTGTATCGACCCACGGGGAAACGCTGGTCGGTGGGCGCAGACCTGAACTTCGTGCGTCAGCGGGACTATGATCAGGGTTTCGGCCTGCGTGACTACAAGACCGTGACGGGCCATGTCACCAGCTATACTGAACTGCCCAATGACATGCTTGCAGCGGTCAGTGTCGGGCGTTATCTGGCGCGGGACTGGGGCACCACCGTCGACTTGTCGCGGGAGTTCAAGAACGGCGTGAAGTTTGGCGCCTGGGTCACTCTGACCAGCGCGTCGAAGGAGGAGTATGGCGAGGGCAGCTTCGACAAAGGGATCTATATTTCCATCCCGTTCGACGAGTTGATGAGCACCTCCACCATGCGCCGGGCCAATATCGTCTGGGCGCCACTGACCCGCGATGGTGGTGCACGCCTGAGCCGCGCCTACTCGCTGCAGACCATGACCGACGGGCGTAACAGCGACCTGTTCTACAACAACTTCGAGAAAATTACCGAATGATCACGTGGTTCAAAGGCCTGGTCGAGTTGCCATTCTGGCTCCGGGGCCTGGTCTTTGCCACGGTGACCGTGATTCTGCTGTTCGCCGGATTGCGCCCCCAACCGATCCCGGAGCTGTTCGCCGAAGAGGACAAGCTCCATCACTGGATCGGCTTTCTGGTATTTGCGTGCAGCTGCCGCCTGGCCTTTCCCAATGTGAAATTCCGCTGGATAGCCTTGGGGTGTTTGCTCACCGGCGTGCTCATCGAAGCCGCGCAAGGTTTGATGCCGCTGCGTACGGCGTCGCCCTACGACATGCTGGCAAATACTATCGGCGTGTTGATGGGCCTGCTGGTTGCGAGGTACTGGTTGCGCTAGACGTCAGCGGACCGGATCTGCTACGTCACACCAGCCCGATGCATTGCCAGGCCGCGGCGCCGGGGGCGTCTGTTCGAATGAAGGTAATGCTGCTACCAGGAGCCAATATTTTATAAGGCCCCTGACTCCCGAGTGCGAGGTTGCCTCCCGTGGCGAATCTTACCGGGTTGGAACTGACCAGCAGGGTCAAGGTTTCGCCGGGCATGTGGTAGCCGTTGATCGTTTCTATCGTCAGCCCCGGGCCAAACTCGACGTTGACCAAGGCATGAGCTTTGACCTCAAGCCGGCGTCCGGCATTGAACGAAACAGTGGAATGAACACCACGAGTCTCGACGCCGTCCTTGGAGGGGGAGTCGAGCTGTACACCGGCATGGTCGCTACCGACTACCAGGTTTGACATTCTCCCCGCGACGATGGGGGAGCGAATCGATGCCCTGCAGTTCTTGCCGCAATCCAGGCCAGTGACGACATTGGCGAAGCGTGGCGCGATCAACTCCAGCCCGGCGGATGAGTTTTTTTGCACGATCGCGGTTTTAACCGTTTCAAACCAGGGGGCCATCATCACGATGTTTTCGCAACGGTCGATTTCGATGCCGATGTCTGCGCGCTGAAAACTGGGGTTGGTGAAAGTGATGTTGTTGGGCCTGATGTCGTAGGATGGATCGAACCTGCCGATAAAAGAGCCCGTGCCCACAGGTCCCAGGCCATACACGCCATCGAATCGGCACTCGTCAAATTCGATATGTTCGCACTGCCCCAGCAACACTAGGCTGCGTGCCGTGGCCACAGGTCGTTCAACGAGCACATGAGCGACATGGCCGAACTGCACGGGAGCCTGATAATCCTTATAGCCCCCTACCAGCCGCAAGCCGTCGCCGGCAAACCCTTTGATGAACAGGCGACGCAGCTCGAATCCCACAAGCCGCCGTCACGGCCCGACACCACTCCCTCCAGGCAGATGCCGTCCTGCAACGGGTTTTGCAGATGGTCACCGGCCAGCGTAAACCCCTCCAGCAAAACCCCCCTGATTTTGCCCGCGGGCATGCGGATGAGTTTTCGTTCGCTGGAGGGCAAGGCTCTGATAACTGTGCCGCTCCAGTTCTTGGTATCCATGCGACCGGCGATATGCCCCTTGCCGATGGCGCGAGTACCGTCGACCAGGTCGATGTATTGGGCATTGAGCACCCCGTCCGGTAGCTCGATTTCATACCCCGAGGCAAAAGCTCGATTGATCGCGGTTGTGTGGTCGAGCAGCGCGGCTCCCGAGGTCACATCGTCTCGCTGAGCTTGGCTCATGAAGTCGAGCAGGCTGTGACGTTCCTTGAGTTTGTCGCCGACAGTGCGCAATTCGGTGCCCGTTCCTGATTGCAGAAACCCCACCATGTTCGGATCCACATCCGGATCGGCGGCATTGGCCAGGCCGGCAGCCCCGCAGGCAGTGGCGGCGAGTAGCTGACGTCGGGTAATCGGGCGCATGGTTCAACCTGGAAAAAATGAGATGGGATGAAATGAGTCGGTGGGGGCGGGGTGTTCCGGGCAGTCAGAGGCCTGACTGCCCGGCTGCAGCCCTGTTTGCAATGAGCTGAAGAATAGACAGGTTATGAGCGCGAATATCTCAGCAGTTAATAGATGTCCTTGGAAAAGAGCGTGAAGGGGGTCTTGATCAGGATCTTGATGTCGAGCCACAACGACCAATTGTTGATGTAGTTGAGGTCGATCTCCACGCGCTTTTGCATCTTGTCGAGGGTCTCGGTTTCGCCGCGGCAGCCGCTGATCTGGGCCAGCCCGGTGATGCCCGGTTTGATTCGATGGCGGGCCATGTAAGCCTGAATCTTTCCGGTGTAGTAATCGTTATGGGCGATCGCATGGGGCCGCGGTCCGACCAGCGCCATATGACCTTGCAGCACGTTGAAGAACTGCGGCAGTTCATCGATGGAGGTGCGTCGTATGAAACGGCCGACCGAAGTAATGCGCGGGTCTTCACGACCGGCCTGGCGGACCTGATGATCGTCGTGCAGGCGCATGGAGCGGAACTTCCAGACCTTGATGATCTTGCCGTTCCAGCCATGGCGCTCTTGTTTGAAGATAATCGGACCCGGGGAGGAGATCTTCACCGCGACAGCGATTATCAGAAGTAGCGGACTGAAGCCGATCAGCGCCAGGGCGGCGAGGCTGCGGTCGAGCAGGGTCTTGCTCAGCGCCGCTGTCGGGTAACTGGTCAGCGGGCTTTCATTGAGGTGGATGGCGGGCAGGCCATCCAGTTCGCTGACGGAATGATTGAGCAAGGTCATGCTGCCCAGGTCGGGAACCCAGACCACATCGACATTGGAGTCGAGAAGGTCGATGTACAGCGCTTCGACCTGTTTGGCTTCGCTCAAGGGCAGTGCGATGTACAACCGCCGGACATCGTGCACCCGGATCAGCTCGCGCAGTTCCTGCAACTGACCCACGATTCTGTGGGCATTGACGTTGGTAGACAGTTCGTTGGGTTTTGAGCTGATCAGGCCGACCAGCGGTGGAAACTCGGTTTTGGCCAGTTTGTCCGCCAGATTCACCGCCAGTTGGTCGGTGCCGATAATCAGGGTGTTGTTTTGGCTGTGCAATTGCCGATGGTAGTACCTGGAAAAGCTGTGCAAAGGCAGGTACAGCAAGGCCTGTACGCAATAACCGGCCACAGCCCATACCAGGATGATCTCCCGGGAGAACAATTCGCTGGTTTTGCTGATAAAACCGATGCTAGTCAGTCCGGTCAGCGTCAGCAGCCACCCCAGTAGCAGTCGACCCAGGCCACTGAGGTAGCCATGCTGTTTGTGATAAACCAGCAGCAGGGAGTAGGAGGGGACCGAACCCAGGAGAGTCAGCACCGCTAACACACGATAATGGGCCTCTATTTCTCCTGTCTGATAGAGCGCCAGAGCAAATAACAGCGCGTTGACCGAAGTGATGGCAATTATCCATTGCCCCCAGAAAGTCAGTCCTTTGGATATGCTGTTTCGATTAATACGATTATGTACCATCGCGGTGTCCCTCGGGCCTGCGCCACGTTGTGTATCAGTCGACGGTTAATAAATGGCAGCCACGCACAAAGGCTGAGCGAACGCGGTTCAGTCAGAAGTTATTTTTATTATTAGAAGGGAATAACGCGGGCTTATGGCTGGCCATCCTGGCGTTGTTTTAAAGTCAGCTGATACGGTTGTCTCAGTGTCAGGTTTTTATACTAGTACCTAAATCTTCGTGTGTGTCTGACGAATTATAACGGCCACTCTTTCAGAGGCCTTGTTATAAAAGGTCGTGCTCTTTTGTTAGGAGGATATCGCTCAATCGTCTATATAATTGCAGCATTCGATAAACGTTTGTCGGGTAGGCGAGGGGTGAAGCGGAGCGAGCGCCATAGAAGAGTTTATGGCGATAGTCGAGATAGGCAGTGCAAGGAGGCAGGTGATGGGTGTGGGTATATCAAGTGGGGCGGAGAATCGCGTTTATTGTTATTGTTTTTGCGATTTCTCGCTCAGTAAGCGACTCTTATCCTTTGTGCAAGGCAGTAACCCCGGTTTCTAACCGAGCGGACCAGCCGTTCTCCATTGGCTGCCGTCTTGAACTTTTTCTGCAGTCGGCTCAGGCACATTTCAAGGCCGCTATATTGTTCCGGGTCTTTATCAATGCGTAGAATAAGATCGTTTTTGCTGAGTACCCGCCGATCGCTGAGGACCAGTTGTGTGAGCATTAACGATTCGGTACCGGTCAATGGGATAGTGATATCTTCTTTGACCAATGTTCGATCGTCAGCATTGAACCACCAGATATCAGGGTTGCCCTGAGACTCTTTAACCCGACTGACTGCCGAGATGAACTCTTCGTCAGCCACTGGTTTCTTGAGAAAGCCATCAACACCGAAGTGCGAAAAGTGATGGAGTTCCGAAGGTTCAGAGTTAGGTGTTATGAGGATGATTTCCGCATCTTTTTGATTTTTACGGATGAAACTGACATCGCTCAGCGATATGTCCGCCTGGTCGAGCAGGATGTGCGTGAATCGACTCTTTCGGATGCGTTCGCTACTGAGTTTACCTGACTCGATTTCAAAAGATAAATACAGGCGTTGTGCGAGAAGCGACTCTATCGCTTGTCGTGCCAGTTGGTCTCGGGTGAAAATCAGAAAGCTGTTATTCGGCGTATTCACAATAAGGTTCCTTCCTAGTCTGGTGAAATTTTCAAAACTTAAATAAGCTCGGTGGGTGAGTAGTACCTCCCCTGGAAAAAGTCGAAGGGCATGCTGCGGGCCAGTGTGTGTAGTGCTTTGTGCTCCACGCGGTCCGCCACGAATTTGATCTTGCTGTCATGGATCATGCCGCTCAGGCAGTCGTAAGATCTGTTGAAAAAGTCCTGGCTGTTTTCGACCATGATGTCGAAATTGGATTTGGTCAGGTCCACTTTTATGTAATCGAACAGCGCCAGGCTGATCAGTTTTTCGGTGCTGTCGTCGCTTAAATCATAGCCATCGAACGCGATCTCGATCCCATTGTCTTTTAATAGGTGAATGTGATTGATAATGGTTCTTTTTTCTTTCAGGTTAAACGACAGAAACGAACTGCTGTTAATGCTGGGAATAAGCTGTTGCTCATGCTTTTTGAGTATCGCTTGAGCATCGTTCATTTCCTTGATAAGCGCTTTATCCAATAAAGCGGATTGATTCATGGTCACGAACAGTTTGTTTGGCACCGGCGCATGGGAAGGCATGGCCTCAATCTGCGAGAGGGCATTCAATTGGATCCGAGTCAGGACTTCGTAATAAGTCGCCAGTGGATGATCGGAATGCAGTTGTTGATACCCCTTGTTCAGGGGTGTCTCCTGCTTGGTCGCCTTGGCATAAATTTCGCTGCCGAACAGTTCATCGTTTCGTTTCAGAATCGATTGCCTGAAGAATACCAATGCGAAGTTTTCGTGCACTATAGCTTGCCTGCTGGGCTCCATTGCCTAGTCCTTTAAGAGTGAAAATTTGTTTGATTGACTGATACGACTCCTCGAAGCAGTCGATAGCCATAACCACGAACACTGTGGATGATGTTAATGCCAAAGTGTTTTTTGATTTTATTTCGAAGCCGGCTTATGGACTTCTCCAGGACGCGTGAGTCGTAGAGTTTTATATTCAATCCCATGGATTCGGCCATGCTGTCATGGTGCAGGATATTGCCTTCTGCGTTAATAAGCGCATCCAGGGCTTTCATTTCCTGATAGGCCAGATCCAGTTTGTATTCATCGTTGTATAAGTGCAGGCATGTTTGGTCCAAGGTCAACTTTACACTGGGCTGCCATTCAGGAGTTTCGAGCAACTCTGAGAGTAACCTGGCTTTTTCATCCTGATCGTTAGGTACATTGATGCAGTGATCGGCTCCGGCCAGGTAGCATTCGATTTTAGCGTGCGGAGAGCGATAGTTGATTGCAACGATAATGGCCAGTTCTGTCGGATTCGTACGTAACTTCTTGATCAGCGCCAGGCAGTCATTGAGTATGGAGGGGCTTTCAATATCGATCAGTACAGTATCGAGTGTTTGCGTTTCGATATCCAGCCTTGGCGGATCTGGATAATCTAATGTATAAACATGTGTAAGATTCGGTACAAACAGTTGTCGAAGTTTCTCTGTTGAGCGCCAAGTGCGCCCAATAGCGAGAATACCCCTCTGGCTATTTTCGGTTTTGCTCTCAGGACTCATCATGTAAATTACTCATATGTGCTGGCGTTGCAATCTTAATACACAAAATACTGACGTTATCTGACTTTTTATAACATTTCCTGTCGCGAGCACACGTCACTCCATGCTCAGTAGTTTTAGCGGATTCAATGACATAGGCAAATGACGAGGCTTAAGCCCATTTGTTTTTGTGATATCGGGCTTAGTTGGTACGCCCCTTTCTGTCGGACTAGGCTCTTTAGGTTGACTTTTCTATGAGCAATACAGATGCGATGGCTAATTGCCCATCTGGCTGCAGAACGAAGCACAACTGAGGAGTCTTGCGTATGAACTGTGCGGGTGCCCGCATTCTTGAAAATTGGATTTGATTTATAAGGATATTCCACGGTGTTCTAGGGTGATGTAGGTGCACGTTGGGAGGCGATCAGTACAGCGACCGCCTCTTTTTAGGGCGAATGAGAGGGAAGACTATGTTAATTGAGTATTTTGGCATTATATCCGTAATATTTTTCTCAGGGGGTGGAATTTGTGAACGTTATTCTGTTTGGCTATTGAAAAAAAATCCAAGGTTGATATTAAAGCGCCAGCAACCTTTATGTACTAACCGGGGGGAGCCCGGTCACTGATCCTTTTCGCAATTAACCATCCACGCCACGCCAAACTGATCGACCAGCATCCCGAAACGTGCCGCCCAGAACGTCGCCTCCAGCGGCATTTGAATATTGCCGCCTTCCGCCAATGCAGAAAACACCCGCTCTGCCTCCGCCACACTGTCGACATTCAACGAAACCGAGCAACCGCTCATGCCTGTGGTGGGGCGATCAGGGGTGGTGTCCGATCCCATGATTGCCTGGTCTGCGACCAGCAGGCGCGTGTGAATGATCAGGTTATGGCAGTCCGTTGGAACATGGTCGCGAGCCGGAGTTTCGCCGAAGGTCATCATTACTTCTATCTGGCCTGGCAGGCTTTTGGCGTAGAACGTGAAAGCGGCCTTGCAGTCACCGTTGAAGATCAAGTACGGATTGATTTTCATGTTTTGCTCCCGGTTATGGAGAGGAGACATCGGCTGGACGTTCGGGTTTGTCCTCGATTCGCGATGGGCATTGACTCCACATAGCAAAGCGCTAAAACGTAGCGAGTGGTGGGGTTTTTTTAGATGTTTTTACTATCGGCGTGGTCAGCTTTATCGCGTCCTGTCCCGTAGAGTGGATGGCTCATTCCACGTACTGTAGAACCTGCCGCGCTCCTCTGACGTCCGCCACCGAGTCCATCGTCCTATGCCTGTCCTGACCCGTTTTGCCTCTTTGCTCGACCAGGCGAGACGAGCTTTGTTGCTGGTCTGGGGAACGTCCCGTGGGCTGTTTCTGGGGCTGGTACTGGCGACCCTGATTGCCGGTATGTTGCCAGCGCTCGCGGCCTGGTTGGGGCAGCGGATTGTCGATGCCGTAGTCACCGCCATGCAGTTGCACACCCAACAGGGCAGTGCGCCGTTATGGCCGGTTGTGCGGTATGTGTTGTTCGAAGCGGGCGTGCTCGCGTTGCTGTCTGGCACACAGCGCGCACTGTCGGTTCAGCAATCGCTGTTGCGGGTGCAGTTGGGGCAGAAGGTTAACACGATGATTCTGGAGAAGGCCCAGACGTTATCGTTGGTTCAGTTCGAGAATTCGGAGTTCTACGACAAGCTGGTGCGGGTGCGGCGCGAGGCATCGACCCGGCCGTTGGCGCTGGTGATGAAGTCGCTGGGGCTGATCCAGAACCTGATCGTGTTGATCAGCTTCGGTGTGTTGCTGGTGCATTTTTCGCCTTGGGCCCTGGTGTTGCTGGTAGTTGGGGCGTTGCCGGTGTTCTTTGCCGAGGCGCACTTTTCCGGGGATGCCTTTCGGCTGTTTACGCGCCGGGCGCCGGAGAGTCGGCAGCAGAATTACATCGAGACGCTGCTCTCCCATGAGGGCTACATCAAAGAGGTGAAACTGTTCGGTTTCGCGCCGCTGCTGTTGCAGCGTTATCGGGACACGTTTGCTCGTCTCTATGCCGAAGACCGGCGCCTGACGTTGCGTCGCGATGGTTGGGGTTTTGTATTGGGACTGCTGGGCACCGCTGCGTTTTATCTGGCCTATGCCTGGGTCGTGGTCGATACCGTTCACGGCAATATCAGCCTCGGGCAAATGACCATGTACCTGGTGCTGTTCAAGCAGGGGCAGACGGCCGTGAGCAGCAGCTTGAGCGCGATCAGCGGTCTCTACGAGGATGGCCTTTATCTGTCGAGCCTCTACGAGTATTTGGCCGAACCGGTTATTGCCGATAGCGGAAACCTTACCGTGGGCGCGGTGCCCGGCGATGGTTTGCGTTTCGAGAACGTCGGTTTCCGTTATCCGGGAGCGAGCCACGCCGCTTTGCAGGGCATCGATTTGCACCTGTTGCCCGGCCGCAGCGTCGCCCTGGTAGGGGAAAACGGTTCAGGCAAAACCACGCTGATCAAGTTGCTGACTCGGCTGTATCGCCCCGATCAGGGCCGTATTTTGCTGGATGGCAGCGATTTACAGTCCTGGAACGAAGAGACGCTGAGACGGCGCATTGGCGTGATCTTCCAGGATTACATTCGCTACCAGTTCTCCGTGGGCGAGAACATTGGCGTCGGCGATACCTTGGCGTTCAATGATGAAACGCGTTGGCAGCAAGCGGCCGCCGAGGGCATGGCCGCGCCCTTCATCGAGCGCCTGGATCGCGGCTACTCCACGCAGTTGGGCCGGTGGTTTGCCGGTGGGCAGGAATTGTCCGGTGGGCAATGGCAAAAAATCGCTTTGTCTCGCGCTTACATGCGCCGCGACGCCGATATTCTGATTCTGGATGAGCCGACCTCGGCCCTGGATCCGGCGGCGGAAGCGGCGGTGTTCGAGCATTTCAGTCAACACACCGAAGGCCGCATGACGTTGCTGATTTCTCACCGCTTTTCCAGCGTGCGCAATGCCGACCATATCATCGTGCTGGACCAGGGTTCGATCCTTGAGCGAGGCGATCACGACAGCCTGGTCGCGGCGGACGGACGCTATGCGCAGTTGTTCAATGTGCAGGCTCGTGGTTACCGGTAGCGCCTCAATTCCCTGTGGGAGCGGGCTTGCTCGCGAAGGCGTCGAGTCAGTCGGCATCAATGTTGAATGACACACCGCTTTCGCGAGCAAGCCCGCTTGCGCAAGGAAAACCTCACCACTCGTCGCTACTGTCAGATCTGACAGTAGCTCACTCATCAAATTTTGCTGTTCGATAGTGCCTGTCGAAGGGTTCATTCGAATCCGGGGTGGCGCACCTACGAAGGAGCGATTTTCATGAGTAAAGAAACAGCCAGCAATGACGCAGCGAGTAGTTTGACACTCCGTATCAGCGATGTCACAACCGCCGGTGGAACGCCAATTCCGCAAAACACCCAAACCACCTCTCGAGATATATGGGTGAGCGGTTACGGTCAACCCGGAGCTCTCCAGTTGCTTGTTAACGGTGTGTTTAAGCAAAACCTGACAGTTAATGCCAGTGGGGCCTTTATCGAGCAAGTGAACGGTTTACCCGTGGGCGCAATCAGTCTGACGGTTCGAGTCAATGCCAGTACATCCCCATCACAACCCTGGCGATTTACGATTACCGAGGCAGGGGGCGGGGTGATAAAAGAGGGTTTTGATAGTGTGCCTGTGTCAGCCGTACTTCCAAGTATTGACTCTAAAAAAACCATTGATCTTCCAACCATGGTGATTAGTCATGTCAGTGGCGGGATGACCTCTCCTAGCCAGTTCGGAGTTCACCGTAGCGGTACCATGGATGGGCAAAACCTTATGGCGCATGTGACGTTGCGTGAGTCAATGCGTTTCAGGCTGGCCCTCAAGTTTGTGGCTTCTTCCATGCGTTTCCAGTATGGACTGGATTATAAGGCGACAGTCTATGTTTATAACTCAGCCGGCCAGCTCGTTGAACAGCGGGACATTACCGGTCGGCAGACCTATCAGTCGGCTGCGACCAATATTGCTCGCATCGAGTTCCTGATGCATGTCCCAACGGTTGTTTTCAATTTGGTTGCGGATAACTTTGAATTTGGGACGTGACAGCGGGCGGATTGAGTGAACAACGGGGACTGATTTATTTATCGCCCATTACCGAAACCCTGCTGGCCAACGCCTGCGAGTCCCTGGCCATGGCAAGCGTGCTGGCCAGCGATTTCGCCGGTTTCCTCGGCGGTCCGCAGCGCAATACCATACTGGCGATTCAGCAAACGATCCTGCTGGGAGAGCTGGCGGTGAATCGAGCGCTGGATAATCTTGAGGTGGGAGACTCGGCGGCGGAATGAAAACGGTCTTTTTCAAGGCCGTTTTTTTCGCATTGAAACACCGGTTTCATGGCATCTGCGGCAATTCCTGAGGCCGTAAATCAAACACCAGCACCTCGGCATCCACGCCGTTGCTCAAGGTCAGCAGCTGTTCTGCCCGAACCCGCACACCGTCGCCTTCCTGCAACTGCATGCCGTTGAGCTCGACACTGCCGCGCGCCACATGCACATAGGCATAACGATCGGCGGCCAGTTCCAGGGTGGCGCTTTCCTTGCCGTCGATCAGGCCGGCATATACCCGCGCATCCTGCCTTACTTTCAGCGAACCGTTGGTGCCGTCCGGGGAGATGATCAGCTGCAAGCGCCCGCGTTTTTTCTGCGTGCTGAAGTGTTCTTGCTGGTAACGCGGTTTGGCGCCGCTAACCTCGGGCACGATCCAGATTTGCAGAAAGTGCACCGGTTTGTTCGTCGAATGGTTGAACTCGCTGTGAGCCACGCCGCTGCCGGCGCTCATCAATTGCACATCACCGGGGCGGATCACCGAACCGGTGCCCAACGTATCCTTGTGTTCCAGGGCACCTTCAAGCACATAGGAAAAAATCTCCATGTCGCGGTGAGGGTGCTGGCCAAAGCCTTTGCCGGCCGCCACGCGGTCGTCGTTGATCACCAACAGGTCGGAAAAACCTTGCTCCCGTGGGTTGCGGTAGTTGGCGAAAGAAAAGGTATGGAACGACTTCAACCAACCGTGATTGGCCGCGCCGCGATCCGAAGCTTTACGAAGGGTCAGCATGATGAAATCTCCTGTCAGGACGTGAATTCGTCCGAGTGAGGAGAAGGTTAATGTTTACCGATTGGTGCAATAAGTAGATGAAAATTGAAATACTGTCTCTTTCAAGTTGACAGTATTTGGTGCTGGTTCACGTATCCTTGTTGTTACATTTGGCCATAATGCTCGGTGCTGAGCCTATGTTCCCTCTTCCTCTGATATCAGTGATGTCCAATCCATGAAAACCGTGGCAATGGTGCTGTTCCCCGACTTTCTTCTGCTCGACATGGCAGGTCCCATGGAAGTGTTTTCCATCGCCAATCGCTATCTGGAACCGGCGGACCGTTATGAGCTGTCGACCATCGGCACTGAGCACGGCGCGTTGCGGGCCTCCAACGGTGTCAGCCTGCAAGCCGATCTGCACATCGATCAGGCGAACGAGTCCTATGACTTGTTGCTGGTGCCCGGTGGCCCGGGTGCCTACAACGAAAAACATCCACCGTTGCTCGCCTGGCTCCAGGGTGCTGTCAGCCGGGCGAACCGTTATGGGGCGATCTGCACCGGCGCGTTCGTGCTCGGGCATGCCGGGCTGCTGGATGGTTATCGCGTGACCACTCACTGGCATTACACCGAACGCCTGATCAAAGGCTTCCCCAAGGCCACCGTCGAGACCGATCAGATTTACGTGCAAGACCGCAATCTCATCACCTCTGGCGGTGTCACCGCTGGCATCGACCTGGCGCTCGCGGTGGTTGCCGAGGACCATGGCAAGAAGGTCGCTCAGGACGTTGCCAAGGTGTTGCTGGTGGTGATGAAACGCCAGGGCGGGCAGGCGCAGTTCAGTCCGTTGATGGCAGCGGTGGCCCCCCATGAAACGCCGATCACCCGGGTGCAGAACTACGTGCTCGAACATCTCGATGAGGCGTTCAGCATCGAACGCATGGCCAGTCTGGCGACCATGAGTGCGCGGCACTTCGCCAGGGTTTTCGCCCGGGAAGTGAACATGACGCCCATGGAGTTTCTGCAAAATGCGCGCATCGATTGCGCCAGGAACCTGCTGGAAACCAGTGACGTGCCACTCAAGACCGTGGCCTTCAAAAGTGGTTTCGGCAGCGTGCGGCACATGCGTTTTCTGTTCAGTGAAAAGCTCGGCCTGACACCCACCCAGTACCGCGAACAGTTCAGTTAGGGGGGGCGTTGTCCGTCACGCGCACCGTGATGGCCGTGATGCTCCTCCCGTGGCCGTTGTACCGTCACCCATGCCTGCCAAGATACCCATGAACTCTTTGCCATGGAGGTGCGGGAGCCTGGATGGACTGGTGCGATGGATTTTGCAGTACCTTGAGCCGAGCCAGGTTTTCAGCGCGTGAACGTGCATGAACAGCCTCAGAGATATAAACAGCGATGCGGTGCTGCGGTTCGGGCCCTACGCCTTTCACCTGCGTCAGCGATTGATCCTGGAGGGAGATCGCCCCCTGCGCATGGGCGGGCGAGCGCTGGATATTTTGCAGGTGCTGGTCGAACGCGCCGGCTCAGTGGTGAGCAAGGATGCCCTGATTGCCCACGTCTGGCCGACCTCGGTGGTTGAGGAAATCAACCTGCGCGTGCACATCGCCGCCCTGCGTCGGGCACTCGGCGACGGCCAGAACGAGCAGCGCTACATCGTCAATATTCCCCAGCGCGGCTACAGCTTCATCGCCCCGGTGCAGTGCGACCGGGCAGGCACGCCGGTGCCCGTCGAGACGGAGCACAAGCCTCAACACAATCTGCCTGCGCGGCTCACCCCGGTGACCGGTCGCGACTCGATCATCGGGAGTGTGGTCCGGCAGTTGCCGGTTCGACGCCTCATGACCCTGATTGGTCCCGCCGGCATTGGCAAATCTACCGTGGCGTTGCGCGTGGCCGAGCTGCTGTTGCAGCACTATCGCGACGGCGTCTGGAGGGTTGATCTTGCGGCTATCGATGACCCGGCGCAACTCGTCGAGCATCTGTCGCACACGCTGGAACTGGACATCGGCGGGGCGGTGCTGGAGCAGCGGCATGCCTTGGTGGTGCTCGACAATTGCGATCACCTGCTCGAATGCTGTCGGGCAGTGGTGGACAATCTGCTGGCCTCGGCGCCACGGCTGTCGATCCTGGCCACCAGCCGCGAACCCTTGCGAGCGGCGGGAGAAACGCTGCTGCATATACCGGCCCTGGCGGTGCCGCCGGCCTCAGCGATATACAACGTGGCCGAGGCCATGGGTTACTCGGCGGTGCAGCTGTTGGTCAGTCGCGCCCGAGCCCGTCAGCAAGGGTTTGTCCTGCGCCAACAGGACCTCAAGGCCGTGCGTGAAATCTGTCGGCGGCTCGACGGCCTGCCCTTGGCCATTGAACTGGCGGTGGCGCAGATCGATGCGTTGGCGCTGGTGGGGTTGCAAGCGCAACTCGGCAACTGCTTGCAGTTGTTGACTCAAGGCCGGCGCACCGCTCTGCCACGGCATCAGAGTCTGAAAGCCGCACTGAACTGGAGCTATGAACAGCTGAGCCCGATGGAGCAAACCGTATTGCAGCGGCTGGCGGTGTTCAAGATGGCGTTCACGCTGGACTCGGCGATTGGCGTGATCAGTTGCGCGGTGCTGCGGCCCAGCTGCCTGGTCGAAATCGTAGAGCGGCTGGCGAGCAAATCACTGCTGTCGGTGGAGCAGGGCAGCGGTGTGACCCGTTACCGTTTCCTCAACACCACCCGTATCTACGCCTTGGAGAAACTCGAACACAGCGGTCATTTGCGTGCCTTTGAACTGCGTCATGCCCGCTACATTAGCCGAGCACGCTGGACGTCAGCCGGGCAGGTGTCGCTGCAGCTCGTCGAGTAGCCGACGGACTTTCGTCAAGTCCGGTGTAGCAAAGCCTTCGGTGAAGCGCTGGTAAATCGGCGCCAGCAACTCATGGGCCTGTCGGCAGCGTCCCTGACGTTGCCACAGTTGGGCCAGTGACGTGGCGCTACGCAGTTCCCAGGCCAGCGCTCCCTGGGTTTTTGCCACGGCTAACGCCTTGAGCAGCACGGCCTCGGCTGCGTCGACCTGTGCCGGGCAATCCTCTGCCAGCAACGCATCGGCCCGGGCTCGCAGAATTTCCGCGGTGCTCCAGCCCGCCGCGCCGTTTTCGGCCCGTTCCAGCAGCGCGTCATCAATGAAGCGGCTGTCCAGCGTGACCATGATTTCCTTGATCAACCCGGTGTTCGCTCGCGATGACGAGGGCGCATCGGCCCCCTCGATCACCTGCGCGTAATGTTTGGCCCAGCTGTAGAACAGCAGCACCGAGTGTTTCTTCGCCTGTTCAAGCAGCAGCTTCAGGAGCTCGCGGGCGACCGGGGTGTCGCCGTTGTAGTGAGCGATCAGGCAACCGGCCAGCGCCAGGGTGTAGCAGATGGACGTGCCATGATTGATCTGCATCGCGATGTCGAGCGCCTGTCGTGCGGTGCGCCAGGCTTTTTCCGGGTGCCCTTGTAACCAGAGAATGCGCGCCAGAATCGTCAGGGCTGCGACGCTCTGATCGTAATGCACACCAAAACAGTAGGTGAAGCGGTTGAGGTGACCGCTCTGGGCCAGGCATTGAATGACCTGTTCGACATCCTCCCGTGCCAGAGCCTGATCCCCGGCAAAGTGCAGGGCCAGCACCCGCAAGCGTTGGGTGCTGAGGGCCAACACCGCATCACCGTGCAGCCCCAACCGCTCGAATTGTCGGCTCTGCTCCAGGGCCTGTTGGTAGTGGCCGCAACTGAGATCAACCGCCAAGTGCCCGGAAATCGCCTTGAGCTGACCGGCCACATCGTTGCAATGTTCGGCCAGGTATTTGGCGCTGACGAATGCTTCGACAGCTTCCGCGCTACTGCCCAACGTGTGGTAGCACGAACTGCCGAGGGCAAGCTTGAGGGTCATGGTCAAACGCGGGCAGGGCTGATGCGTTGCTTCGAGCAATGCCAAAGCTTTGCGCACATACACGCCGTGCTCCTTGAGCAGCGACAGTTCCTGCCACAGCGGCGTCGAGGTCGCGGCGAGGCGGATCGCCAAGGCCTGTGGCCCTTGAGCATTCAAGCCCCAGTCAAGTGCAGAACGGATGTCTTCCAGATTGCGGGCGTAACGCTCGGTCCAGCGATCGCTCGAGATCTGCTCCCAGTCGTTCTGGGCTTGCTGCATCAAGGCCAGGCAGCGTTCGGCGTGGCGCTCGCGGGTGTCCGGCAGTTCTTGGGCCTGGGCGAGTTTTTCCAGTGCATAGCCGCGCGTGGTGTCGAGCAAACGGTAGAACACTTCTTCGTCACCGACTTCCACGTTCAGCAATGACTTGGCGACCAATTGAGTGATCGAGGCGAACACCACGCCGGGCTCGAGGTGTTCACCGACGATCACTGCGGCCGCCGACTCCAGGGTGAAACCACCCCGGAATACGCCCAATCGGCGCAGGCAGGTTTGCTCGCAGGCATCGAGCAGTTCGAAGCTCCAGTCCAGTGTCGCGCGCAGGGTCTGATGGCGGCCCAAGGTTGTCTGGCAGCCCTGGGTGAGCAGACGAAAACTGCCTTGCAGTTGCGACAGCAACCCACTCAATCCCAGGCTGCCCACCTGCGCTGCCGCCAGTTCGATGGCCAGCGGTATGCCGTCAAGGCGCTGACAGATTTCAATCGCCAGCGGCAGTTCGGCTTCGCTCAGTTCAAAACTGTCGTGGCTGGCCATCGCCCGTTCGACAAACAATTGCAGCGCCGAAAATGTCAGGGCCTGAGCGCGATCGAGCACGGCGATGGGCGGCGGGCAGTCCAGCGATTCCAGGCGCTGCACGAACTCGCCTTCGGCCCGCAGGCTCTCGCGGCTGGTGGCCAGAATATGCACTTGGGGCGCCGCGCGCAGGATGCTTTCGCTGAGTAACGCAATGGCGTCGATCAGGTGTTCGCAGTTGTCGATGACCAGCAGCATCTGCCGTTCGCGCAGGAGCGTGGCAAGACCGTTCATGGGTTCGGCGTCGTGCAAGGACAAATTTAGCAGCGCTGCCAGGTGCGCGGTGATCATCAAAGGGTCGTTGATCGGTGCCAGGTCCAGCAGGCGAATGCCATCTCGGTAGCGGCCGATCAATTGCTCGGCGACGCGCAGCGCCACGGTCGTCTTGCCGATCCCGCCGGGGCCCACCAGGGTGATGAAACGCTGCCGCGCCAGTTGTGTCACCAAGCTGTCGACCAGAGCCTGACGACCGATCATGCGGGTCCGACGGATTGGCAGGTTATGCCGGCTCGGTTCATTCCCGTCGCTTTTCGGGCTTTGCTCGACTTTCTCCACAGAGAACGGCGCGACAAAACTGTAGCCGCGCTGGGCGACGGTGATGATGTAGCGCTGGCCGGCCTGACCGTCGCCGAGGGCTTTGCGCAGCGCCGCCATGTGCACCCGCAGGTTGATGTCTTCCACCACGCTTTTGGGCCAGACCCGGGCAATCAGTTGTTGCTTGCTCACCACCTGTCCGGCGTGTTCCAGCAGCATCAGCAGAATGTCCATGGCCCGTCGACCCAGGCGCAGGGGCTGGTCGGCCTCCATCACCAGGCGTTGTCCGGGGTAGATCCGGTAAGGGCCGAAATGGATGGCCTGTTCGGGGGAAAGGGTCAACGGGTCACTCCTGCTTGCATCCGCCTATCGCACGGTATCGGGGCATATTCCTCAGGTTTTTTCGGCAGTGCAATGCTCTGTCGAGCGCTTCGGCAGTGTGTGCATCGGCTGCTGGATTCCCGCCAGCGCTTGTCGATCCCGTATTTATTGGGTGCGGCGCTGGCCGGGTTCGTGGGTGCACCGTTGAAAATTAACAACGTTTAACTCGTCCTGTGTCCGGCCTACGCTCAAAAATCCATCCCTTCAAGTTCAACCGAAGGCACCGGCCTTCTTGCAACAAAAAGTATGCCGCAAAAAGGATGAACCCCTCTGGAGGAACCGGAATGAGCAACGTGGTGGTGGTCTATCACAGTGGCTACGGGCACACCCGGGTCATGGCCGAGGCCGTGGGCCAGGGTGTGGAACGGCACCTGGGTAGCACCTGTAGGCTGATTCCGGTCGAAGAAGTGGAGGATCACTGGGAACGTTTGCACCGTGCTGATGCAATCATCTTTGGCGCCCCGACCTACATGGGCAGTGCTTCGGCAGCCTTCAAGGGCTTCATGGACGCTACCGCCTCGTTCTACCTGGCCCAGCCCTGGCGCGACAAACTCGCCGCCGGCTTCACCAACTCCGGCTGCCTGTGCGGCGACAAACTCAACACCTTGCTGCAGATGGCAGTGTTCGCCGCCCAGCACTCGATGATCTGGGTCGGCCTCGACCTGCTGCCAGCACGCAGCAGCACGGGCCTGTTCGATGGGCAATTGAACCGACTCGGCAGTTCGCTGGGGGCGATGGCGCAGTCGAATGTCGAACAGTCCCCCGAGCTTGCACCACCCCTCGAAGACCGCCGCACCGCCGCGCATTTGGGCGAGCGGGTGGCGCGCCTGGCTGAACGAATGGTCCGCACCTCTTATTAACCGCCACAAAAACCATGCATGAGGAGACATCACCATGAGCACCTTTACCACCCGAGACGGCACCGAGATTTACTACAAGGACTGGGGCACCGGTCAGCCGATCGTCTTCAGCCACGGCTGGCCGTTGAACGCCGACAGCTGGGAGTCGCAGATGATCTTCCTGGCCTCCCAAGGCTATCGGGTCATCGCCCATGACCGCCGTGGTCACGGGCGTTCGAGCCAGCCGTGGTTCGGCAATGACATGGACACCTACGCCGATGACCTGGCGCAACTGATCGAACATCTGGATTTGCAGAACGCCGTGTTGTTCGGCTTCTCCACCGGTGGCGGCGAAGTGGCGCGCTACATCGGTCGCCACGGCACCGGCCGGGTGGCCAAGGCCGGGCTGATTTCCTCGGTGCCGCCGCAGATGCTCAAGACCGAGGCCAACCCAGGTGGCCTGCCGCTGGAGGTGTTCGACGGTATTCGTCAGGCGTCCCTGGTCGACCGTTCGCAGCTGTACAAGGATCTGGCCAGCGGTCCGTTCTTTGGCTTCAATCGCCCGGGTGCCAAACCGTCCCAAGGCATGATCGACTGGTTCTGGCTGCAGGGCATGATGTCCGGCCACAAGAACGCGTATGACTGCATCAAGGCGTTCTCTGAAACTGACTTTACCGAAGACCTGAAGAAGTTCGACGTGCCGACCCTGGTGGTGCATGGCGACGACGACCAGGTGGTGCCGATCGAAGCCGCCGGCATCGCCGCGGCGAATCTGGTCAAGGGCTCTACGTTGAAAGTCTATCCGGGAGCGCCCCACGGCCTGACCGACACCCATAAGGATCAACTCAACGAAGATCTGCTGGCGTTCATCAAGGGCTGATCAAGATTAAAAGATCGCAGCCTTCGGCAGCTCCTACGCGGTGATGTGAACACCTGTAGGCGCTGGCGCAGGCTGCGATCTTTTGATTGTGAGAGAGAGAAGAGAACGCACCGTTCGACAGCGCCAGGCAAACGGTGAAACGCCTTCGCTGCGGGTGAAAATATGAGAGAAATGCGCCTGGTCGCAGAAGCCGCATTCCAGGCTGATTTGTGTGAGGGTCAGGTCGGTGTCCTGGATCAACTGCTTGGCCCGGGCAATGCGTTGCTGACGAATCCAGTCTTGCGGCGAGAGGCCGGTGCTGCACTTGAACGCACGGGAAAAATGACTGCGCGACAGGGCGCACGCCCGTGCCAGTTCGGTCACTTCCAGGGTTTCACCGAGGTGGTCGAGGATCAACTGCTTGGCCAGGGTTTCACGCCAGGGGCTGAGCCCGCCCGTGGGTTTTTTCCGCGTTTCAGTGGAGGACGCGCTGATCGCGTTTTGCTGAAAGTGAGCCATGGCCAATGTCCGTGTCGGTGGGAGCGCGCTGGTGCACTGCACGGTGGGTCAGCACGTTCCCTTTTCTGAAAAAAACAGGTCTGCGCAGAGGGCTTCATTCTTGGTCGTGGGGGCTTTGGCTTGCGAGTTAAACGTTGTTAATTCCTCGATCCGGGCGGGCCGTCTCGAGTAAAGTCAGATGCGCTCATCAACCTTCGTGCCTGGCCGAAAACACCATGGGATTGTGCTTATGAACCGTAACGATCTGCGCCGCGTCGACATGAACCTGCTGGTGATTTTCGAGGCGTTGATGTTCGAAAAAAACCTGACCCGGGTCGCCGAAAAACTCTTCATGGGCCAACCGGCGGTGAGCGCTGCGTTGGCACGGCTGCGTGATTTGTTCGACGATCCGTTGTTGCTGCGCAACGGTCGCGGCATGGAACCGACGGCGCGGGCGCTGGCGATTCTCAAGGAGTTGCAACCGGCGATGGACACCATTTCCGGGGCGGTCAGCCGGGCCAAGGAGTTCGATCCGGCGAGCAGTTGCGATGTGTTTCGCATCGGCCTGTCGGACGATGCCGAGTTCGGACTGTTTCCGCCGTTGTTGCGCAAACTGCAAGAAGAAGCGCCGGGGATCGTGGTCGTGGTGCGTCGCGCCAACTATCTGCTGATGCCGGCGTTGCTCGCGTCCGGCGAGATTTCGGTGGGGTGAGTTACACCACTGACTTGCCGGCCAATGCCAAGCGCAAACGCCTGCGCGACATTCCCTGCAAAGTGCTGCGCGGTGACGATCGTCCAGGGCCGCTGACCCTCGACGAATATTGCGCACGGCCGCACGCGATGGTGTCGTTCTCCGGTGACCTGAGCGGCAACATCGACCTCGACCTGGCCAAGGTCGGCCGCTCTCGCCGCGTGGTGCTGGGCGTGCCGCAATTCAGTGGCTTGCGGGCGTTGTTGGCCGGTACCGAGATGATCGCCACGGTGCCGGATTACGCTGCGTGTGCGCTGGTCGAGGGATGTACCTTGCGCGCCGAAGATCCGCCGTTTCCTATCGACGCCGCGCAGTTGTCGATGGCGTGGAGCGGGGTGCATGACAACGATCCTGCCGAAAAATGGCTGCGATCGCGGATCAGTCAGTTCATGTCGGTGGCGCTGGATATTCCGGTGGTTTAAGGCTGCAAATACAGGTCTTCAAAACTCCTCAAAACCTGTGGGAGCGGGCTTGCCCGCGATGAGGTCGGCACATCCTGCATTGATGTCGACTGGCAGACCGCTATCGCGGGCAAGCCCGCTCCCACAAGAATCTGTGTCTGTCTGACAGATTTGTTGAATAGTGTTGAAGATGATTTCTGGGAAGCTACAGATCCTTGCGCCGTTGCCTACGACTGCGCCAGAATCCGCCGGCTTGTGTGCCTAATGGCCGGGCTCTATTGTTTCCCGGTCGCTGACGAATCAGCGATCGGGTTTAGCGACCCGAACCTTTGTAGGCGCAACAGCGCTCCAAACTCTCTTGCAGATTGTTCATGTCTGCGATTGATGTCATGGCGGCTGTGCGCGGGAGACCTTCGGGTCTGCCGGGCGCCTACACCCGGTTCGCTAACCTGCGTGCAGCCGCCACCCTTACCTGTTTAGCGACAGGTCTTGGTGGCTCCATTTCTTGTAGGAGATTCACCATGTTCAAAGCCACACCTAACCCGCCAGAAACCGACGACGTTTCCCCCTACGACCCCCTCGATCCCAAAAAACTCAACGAAGCCGCCGAGCGTGCTCTCGATCACTACCTCAAACCGTCCGACCCCGACTGCGCCAATCAGCCCCCGCGCAAACCGAGCACGATTTATACCGTCGCCCCCAACATCGACATCGAAGAGCTGCTGGCCAATGCCTGCGAATCCTTTGCCTCGGCCAGGGTGATCGCCAGTGACTGTGCCGGGTTTCTGGAGGGGGCGCAGCGCAATACGATACTGGGCGTCGCGCAGCTCATCATGTTCGGTGAGCTGGCGGTGAATCGGGCGTTGGATAGTCTGGAATTGAAAGCAGCCCCGGCCATCTGACCGGATTCAATACGAAACGGCCTTCGGGCCGTTTTTTGTGCCTGAGCAGTAGTGAGCACACACAAAACCCTGTGGGAGCGGGCTTGCTCGCGAAGGCGGCCTGACGGCCAACCAATCTCTCGCCCACCCCTTCAAGTCTAAACATACAAACAAGCTCGCTCCCGCAGCGCAACACGATGCTGGTGCTTCAGCAGATCATCATGCTCGGTGGAGCTGGTGGTGAATCGGGCGCTGGATAATTTCGATACGCAGGAATAATCGAAGTCACAACCGATCCCTCCCATGCAGGAGCGATGGAACGATCAGTGATTTAACGCCCTGCGGGATGTTTTTTGGAGGCGAGAAAACTGTTTGGACAACATGATGCTCGCCCATCCACTCGTCACTACTATCAGATCTGACAGTAGTCAGCTCAGTGTATTTTGCTGTTCGATAGTGCTTGCCGACTGGCTCATCCAGAGTCTGTGCGTCTATCTGCGAAGGAGTGTTTTTCATGAACATGCAAAGCTACGTCGATCAAGGTGACCATACTAGTACAACGACTAGTATCAGCGATGTGACAACTTTCGGTGGAACGTCTATCCCTCCCGGCAGCCAAACTCCATCCAGGGACGTGCAGGTAAGTGGTTATGGTCTGTCCGGGATGACCATCGAGTTGCTCGATAACAATGCTCTGTTGCGTAGAGTACTCGTGAATTCCAGTGGGGGCTTTATCGAGCGAATTGAGGGCTTATCAGTGGGCTACCACAGCTTAACTGTCAGAGAACATGCGAGTGCACCCATTTCGCCTCCGTGGAACTTTGAGGTGACTCAGGCGAGTTCGGAGCTCATTGTTGACACCTCCGATCTGTATTTGGGTGGGCGTAACTACTATCCTGTGCCCTCTTTAACTTGGACTCGTAAAGCATATTATCCTGGCAGCACCGGTCTGCGTTCAGTTAGCGGAGGACATGCACCCTACAGATTCATATCCTCGGCTCCTCACATTGCAACCGTCGACGGCGCGGGAAACGTAACGAGCACCGGGAACGGAACCGCGATCATTACCGTCACAGACTCATCCAGCCCAGCGCAGTCAAAGTCTTTTACGGTAAGAGCATCCAACGTATATGAGTTCCTTTTTAATCCCAACTTGTTAACTGCCGTGGAGGCAATTAACTGGGCAATTAGCGTTGGTGGAGGGCAACCGGTTTATCAGGATGTAATCGACAGGACATACGTCGGTCCGAGTGGACGTGTCTATTGGACGGGTGAAGAACAAAAAACAAACCAGGAATCATCGCAAGAGCAAAATCAACAACCGCGCTTCAGAATCGGAATCGCGTTCTCTTACGAAGCATCATTAAGTCGATGGAGGTTTATAGCTCAAGGGGATGATAATTCCCTCAGGTACCCGGCAGTTAGTCTCAAGCTTAAGTGAGGAAGGCGATTTGATTTAATCACTGGCGGACTCGGCGACTTGATCCGATCACTTTTGAAAACGGCCTGCGGGCCGTTTTTTGTGGCTGCTGAAATCCTTGTGTCAGGCGTTGATCCCTATGGTGTCGGTCACATTCAGAATTGACGTTGGCTGACCCAGCGCCCTCGCAAAGAGAGCACGTACATTCAATTTTTCCCTACCCCGTCGCTGCACTATTCAGGGCAATGATTGATCAAGGGTAGGGGCCATGAACGCTTCGCAACGGAATGAACGGGCTCAACATCTCGGGCTGCTGTTTCTACGGGTCAGTGGCGCACTGTTTCTGCTGGGCGTGCATGGCTTGCCGAAGCTGCTGAACTTCAGCGCCGAGTTGCAACGCATCGAAGACCCGTTCCACCTCGGCGCTCACCTCACATTAATCCTGGCGATCTTCGCCGAAGTGCTGTGCCCATTGCTGATCGTCGCCGGCGTATTTGTGCGTCTGGCGTGCCTGCCCATTTTGTTTGTGCTGCTGGTGGCGCTGTTGATCGTGCATCCGCAATGGAGTGTGGCCGAGGGGCAGTTCGGTTGGCTGCTGTTGATCCTCTTCACCAGCATTTTCATCGCCGGGCCGGGACGGCTGGCGCTCAATGTTCGTCTCACCGGAGCCCTCCGTTATGCCTGATTCCAATCGTATCGATGAGATCGTGACGCTGATCGTCAAACACCGGGTCAAGGCCGGTTTTGAAGCGGCCTATGAAGCCTGGCTGCGCAACATCGTCAGTGTGGCCGGGCAACGCGAAGGGCACTTGGGCGTGGATGTGATTCGCGGCAAGAGCGGTGGCCTCGCCCTGTTCACCTGCGTGCTGCGTTTTTGCTCGACCGAGGCGATGCAGCGCTGGCTCGATTCGCCGCAGCGCCAGACGCTGGTCGATGAAGCCGCGCCGATGCTGGCCGACGGCGATCAGACCGAGGTCAATCCGCTTAATGAATTCTGGTTCTCGCCGCTGGCTGACGCCGGTTCGCCACCGCCGCGCTGGAAGCAGGCCGTGGTGACGTTGCTGGTGATTCTGCCGCACACCTTGCTGGTGCCGCTGCTTTGGGGGCCGTTGCTGCAGCTCAATGCCTTTCTGTCCAACTACGTGGTCGCCACTTTCCTGATCACCCTGACCATCGTGCTGTCGGTGGTGTACGTCTTTATGCCGCTGGCCACGCGCCTGTTCGCACCGTGGCTGGAAGCCGGCCAGTCTCATTCCACTTTGCCTGAGGAAACGCGATGAACGCCGACCTGATTCTGTTCAATGGCCAGTTCCATACCGTTGACCGTGAGAAGCCCCTCGCCAGTGCCGTGGCGATCAGCGATGGTCGCTTCGTCGCGGTCGGCACCGATGCCGAAGCCATGGCCTCGCGCGGCTCGGGCACGCAGGTCATCGATCTTAAGGGCCGGTGCGTCATCCCCGGCCTCAACGACTCGCACTTGCACCTGATCCGCGGCGGCCTTAACTACAACCTCGAACTGCGCTGGGAAGGCGTGCCGTCCCTGGCCGATGCGTTGCGCATGCTCAAGGATCAAGCCGACCGCACGCCCACGCCGCAGTGGGTGCGGGTGGTCGGTGGCTGGAACGAATTCCAGTTCGCCGAAAAACGCATGCCGACGCTGGAGGAGCTCAACCAGGCCGCGCCCGATACACCGGTGTTCGTGCTGCACTTGTACGACCGCGCCTTGCTCAACCGCGCCGCGTTGCGAGTTGCCGGTTACACCCGCAACACGCCGAACCCGCCGGGTGGCGAGATTGTGCGTGATGCCAACGGCGAGCCGACCGGCATGCTGGTGGCGCGGCCCAACGCGATGATTCTTTACTCGACCCTGGCCAAGGGGCCGAAGCTGCCATTGGAATATCAGGTCAACTCGACCCGCCAGTTCATGCGTGAACTCAATCGCCTTGGCTTGACCAGTGCCATCGACGCCGGTGGTGGTTTCCAGAATTATCCGGACGACTATGCGGTGATCGAGCAGCTGGCCAAGGACCAGCAACTGACCGTGCGCATCGCCTACAACCTGTTCACGCAGAAGCCCAAGGAAGAACTGACCGACTTCAAGAACTGGACCGGCAGCGTCAAGTTGCATCAGGGCGACGACTTCCTGCGACACAACGGCGCCGGGGAAATGTTGGTGTTCTCGGCGGCGGATTTCGAGGACTTCCTCGAGCCGCGTCCGGATCTGCCGCAAACCATGGAAGACGAGCTGGAGCCAGTGGTCCGGCATTTGGTGGAGCAGCGCTGGCCGTTCCGTCTGCACGCCACTTACAACGAATCCATCAGCCGCATGCTCGACGTGTTCGAGAAGGTCAACCGCGACATTCCCTTCAATGGCTTGCCATGGTTCTTCGACCACGCCGAAACCATCACCCCACAGAACATCGAGCGGGTGAGGGCGCTGGGCGGCGGCATCGCGATCCAGGATCGCATGGCGTTTCAGGGCGAATATTTTGTCGAGCGTTACGGCGCCAAGGCCGCCGAAAACACGCCACCGATCAAACGCATGCTGGCTGAAGGTGTACCCGTCGGCGCCGGCACCGATGCGACGCGGGTGTCCAGCTACAACCCCTGGACTTCGTTGTACTGGATGGTCAGCGGTCGCACGGTGGGGGGGCTGGAATTGCACAGTGAAGGGTTGACCCGCCAGACCGCGCTGGAGCTGTTCACCCACGGCAGTGCCTGGTTCTCGTCGGAGCAGGGCAAGAAAGGCCAGATCAAAGTCGGGCAACTGGCCGACGTCGCCGCCCTGAGCGCCGACTTCTTCAGCGTCGAGGAAGAAGCGATCAAGTGGATCGAGTCGGTGTTGACCGTGGTTGGCGGCAAGGTGGTGTACGCCGCCGGGGATTTCGAAAAACTCGGGCCGGCCAGCGTGCCGGTGCTGCCGGACTGGTCGCCGGTGGTCAAGGTGCCGGGGCACTGGCGTCCGGCTTCGCCGCTGCAGGCGCAGGTCCATCACTGCAGCGGACCGTGCGCGGTGCATTCCCACAGCCATGAGCGGGCGCGTTTGTCGAACGCGCCGGTCAGCGATTTCCAGGGATTCTGGGGTGCCTTTGGCTGTTCGTGTTTTGCTTTCTAGTGATTAAAAAAAAACGCCGACCTGGTGTGTCGGCGGCCTGAGCAACGTCCATCCTCCGAGGAGTTTCACATGAGCAATGTTCCTTACAAACGACTGAACAAAGACGACGCCGTTGTGCTATTGGTCGACCACCAGACGGGGCTGATCTCGCTGGTGCAGGATTTCTCGCCTAACGAATTCAAGAACAACGTGCTGGCTCTGGGCGACATCGCCAAGTTCTTTAACCTGCCGACCGTCCTCACCACCAGCTTCGACAGCGGCCCGAACGGCCCGATCGTGCCGGAGCTCAAAGAGCAGTTCCCGGACGCTCCGTTCATTGCACGCCCGGGCCAGATCAACGCCTGGGACAACGAAGATTTCGTTAGAGCTGTGAAGGCCACCGGCCGCAAGCAGCTGATCATTGCCGGTGTTGTGACTGACGTATGTGTGGCGTTCCCGACGCTGTCGGCGCTGGCTGAAGGTTTTGAAGTGTTCGTGGTAACCGACGCTTCCGGCACCTTCAACACTACGGTGCAACAAGCGGCGTGGGCTCGCATGTCGGCTGCCGGTGCGCAACTGCTGAACTGGTTCTCCGTGGCCTGCGAGTTGCAGGGCGACTGGCGCAACGACATGGAAGGCCTGGCCAACCTGTTGTCCCAGCGCATCCCGAACTACCGCAACCTGATCAACAGCTACACGACGTTCACCGCGAAGTAAGTGGTATGGCTGCCGGCCTCGGCCGGCCGCTTGAAAAGATCGCAGGCTTCGCCAGCTCCTACATGATTGGGTACACCCGCCTGTCCTCAATTCCCGTAGGAGCTGGCGAAGCCTGCGATCTTTTGATCTTTAGATTTGGGGAGTCAGAAACGAAAAAAACGGCTATAAAGCGTTTGGCTGTCAACCAGGGCGCGACAATGAACCCGTTCGAAGATATGCGTATGTTTTGCCAGGTCATGGACTCCGGCAGCTTCACTGCGGCAGCCGATCAATTAGGGTTGTCCAAGCAGTTCGTCAGCCGCCGCCTGATGCAACTGGAAGAGCGCCTCGGCGTGCGCCTGCTCAACCGTTCGACCCGGCGGTTGGACGTTACGCCGCTGGGGCAGAGTTATTACGAATCAGCCCTGCGCCTGCTCAGCGAAGTCGAGCAAGTGGAGCAGGGCATCGCCGGCCAGACCACCGAACCTCGCGGCACTATTCGCTTGAGTGCGCCGTTGTCGTTTGCCGTGGCGCATCTGGGTTGTCTGTTACCGGAGTTTTTGCAGCGTTATCGCGATGTCACCGTGGAAGTCGACCTGAGTGATCGACCCGTGGATTTGCTCGGTGAGGGTTACGATTTGGCATTGCGCATCGGCGTGCTGGAAGACTCGACGCTGATTGCCCGACGCCTCGCCTCCATCGAGCGGCTGTACTGTGCCAGCCCGATGTATCTGGCCGAGCGTGGCACGCCGCTTAAACCTGAGGATTTGCACACCCACGATTGCCTGCCTTACGGCCACGGTCGTCAGGTGCAATGGCATTTTAACGGGCGGGGCAAACCGCAGAACGTCAACGTCACTGGGCGGATGCGGGTCAACAATGGTGAGTTACTCAAGGACGCGGCTATCGCCGGCATGGGCATCACGTACTTGCCGACCTTCATCGTCGGTTCGGCCCTGGAGGACGGCCGACTCGTGCCGGTGCTGGATGATTTGCGCCCCGAGCCGCTGACCTTGTCGGCGGTCTACCCGCAACATCGCCAGAGATCACGACCGGTGCAGGCGCTGATCGAGTTCTTGCGTGAGCGGTTGAGTCAACGCGAAAAGTTTTCGCCCCACCGGTGATTACAAGATCGCAACAAAGCTCGAATGGTAGTTTTGCTGATGCTGATCCAGACTCGTGCCGGCCAATCAAAGGCCCGAATTCTGGAGCGTGCAATGGAAATGCCGACAAAAGAAAAAGCCATCGCCAGCAATCGCGATGCGTGGAATGACTCCGCCCAACACCACAAAGACGCCCCTGAGTGGCAGGCCTGTTTGAGTGCCGTGAGCCATGGCGATTTTTCCTGCCTGGATGACACCCTCAGCGGGTTGCTTCAACAGGTTGGCGTCGACGGCAAGGAGGTGGTGCAACTGGGCTGCAACAACGGACGCGAAAGTCTTTCGCTGTTTGCGCTGGGAGCCCGCCGTGTGGAGGGAGTCGACCAGTCCGAGGCCTTTCTCGATCAGGCCCGGGAGCTGGCATCCCGTTCACCCCATGAGCCTGCATTCATCGAGGCGGACATCCATCACCTGCCGACTGAACTTCACCAGCGCTTCGACGTGGCGTTGATCACCATCGGCGTCTTGAACTGGATGCCCGACATCGCCGAATTCTTGCGCCATGCCGCGCAAACCCTCAAGCCCGGCGGTGCTCTGGTGGTGTACGAAACCCACCCGTTCCTGGAGATGTTCGACCCCGAGTCAGCCGATCCCTATCGCCCGGACAGCTCGTATTTTCGCAGCGAGCCTTTCGTCCAGAACCAGCCGATCGTCTACGAAGGCAAAGTCGAACAGCCGGCCTCAGCGTCCTACTGGTTCGTCCACACCCTGGGCGCCATCTTCACCGGTGTCGTCGGGGCGGGGTTGCAGATCAGCCACTTCAAGGAGTACCCGCATTCCAACCGCGAAGAACTCTATGATCGGTATCAGCAGCAAAAGGCGCAGTTGCCGTTGTGTTACACGTTGGTGGCGGTGAAGGCGAACAACATAGTGCCAAGGACACTCTCAGAGAGTTGAGTGATTTGCCGCATGTCCCGGTTGTGCGCAGAGATCAATGCCAAGGGCATGAATGACCTTTAGAACCGTATCAAAACGTGGTTTCGCGCCTGGCGCGAAGGCTTTGTACAGGCTTTCGCGGCCCATTCCGGAGTCTTTGGCAATTTGTGTCATGCCACGGGCCTTTACCACGTAGCCAATAGCCCGAAGAAATTCTTCGTTGTCGCCGTCTGCCAGTACCTGAGAGAGGTACTCGCTGATGGCTTCGTCACTGTCGAGCAGTGCTGTTATATCGAAATATGTGAGTTTGTGGCTCATGGTTTTGACTCCTCATTCCTGTTCGAATGTATAGGTTCGCGCAGGTATGAGAAGTCAGTCGGTTCCTTGAGTTTGGTGTATTTTTCGCTGAACTGTGTAGGCAACATGACGTCATCGCGGGCAAGCCCGCTCCCACAGGGAAATGCGGTCATGTGGGAGCGGGCTTGCCCGCGATGACGGCGATACTGTCTTCAGTCAAGCAACAACAATCGCTCCCCCCATCACGCCTGCGCCGCAGTCGCTGTCTGCTGTTCCGGTTTGCGCAGCGCAGTCAGCCGCGAGCCGCTGTAGTGGGTTTCGCGGAAGAAGCGAAAGCGGCCGAACAGGTCGTAGATGTGGGTGATGCGCCCTTGCTCCTGGTAGTCCATGCGCAGGTGCATTTTCATGGCCTGGATGTTGCGGGTATCGCAGACGTCCACGATCTTGTTGCAGCCTTTGGCCCGCATTGCATCCCAGAGTTTGAACTGGGCATCAACTGACAAGCTGGTGCCAAAGTATTGGGGGATCATTTCACCGCCGAACTCGAAGAATTCACCGGGATTGACCCGGAACCAGCAGCCGTAATAGTGCCGGTCAAAGTAGTCCCTGGCGCTGCCCCAGATAAATCCGATGGCATCACCTTGCTCGTCCACGTACATGTGCCCGGTATGGCCCTCGGCGGCGATTTCGGCCATGGCCTTGACGCGGTTACCGTAATACTTGGTGAAAGCCGTGGCGTTTTCCGGGGTGATGGTCACCAGACGCAAGCCCGTGTAGGGCCGCAGATTGTGCGGTGCCACCGGGGTAACCAGATCGCGCCCCAGCCATAACAGCTCCCGATGGAAAAACACATAACGCTTCCAGAGCGTCTGGAGCGTGTGGAGCAGGCCTTTTTGTTTGATGCGTTCGTGAAGCTTGTCGATGGCGCTCATGAAGTCCTCCGAGGCTGAAGCCAGGGTTGGGTGGGTAAGGTTTTAAATGGCGATAAATCAAGATTGCACGGTGTGAAGCTCAGTCGAGTACTGCGGTCCCTCTTTGAACGCCTTTGGCACAACGGCATAGGACACTCTCGGAATGCCCGGAAGACGCAGTTCCAGCATGTGAGCCAGAGACTCTCCGGGGTTTAAATAAATATCGCCAAAATCGGCGCCGATATGGGTCGGGTGGACGACGATTTCCAATAGGCCGTCGATCGGCATCGCCACGTTGCGCAGGTCCACCGGGGTGCACACGTACTGGGCAGTCGCTCCGGCCAGGCGGTTCAATCGATGATTGAGCAATGTCTTGAACACCCGCTTGGGCACACTCAGGTTGTTTCCCAGGTGGCGGGCCAGTCGCACGGGCACCCCTTGGTAGGCGGCAAAGCGCGCGACGATTTCGCCGATGGGCCAGATGTTGTGCACGTGCTGATGGGAATCGATGTGGCTTGGGAGAAGGCCGTTATCCAGGCAGCGTTGCCATTGAGCCTGGAGTTCCTCCAGCACCGCTTCGCGATCCAGGCGGTTGAGCCAGAGACTGTGGCGGGGCAGGTCGAGGTCGAACATGCCCTGGCTGTCACAGAACGTCGAACGCGCGAGAATCGACGGGCTCAGCGGCCGGCCATAGGTGAGGTTGAAGTGCAAGCCGATTCGCCCCTGGAGCAACGGCTGCTGGGCCAGGGCGCAGGCCTCCTCGAAGGCCGGCATGTTGGCCATGGCGGTTGCAGAACTGATGACCCCGGCCTGGAAGGCACCGAGGATCACCGCGTTTTCGCTCAGGCTGAGGCCGAAATCGTCAGCGTTGACTATGACTTGGCGAGGCATGTTCACCCTTCTTGTTTTTTTCAATGGGCGCAAGGCCTTTGTCGGCGGGCGCGGGAGTAGGAGTGGTAACAGGAACAACCAGCGCCGCTGCACGCCAGTCGCGCCATTTTTTCAGCCAGGGTTTTACCCGGTGCCAGAGCCGCATGGCCAACCCCAGAGCGAGGCCACTGGGGCGCCAGGAGTAGAAGCTCCAGCGCCAGTGCTCCAGTTGCCCGGTCATGCGCTCCTGGAGTTGATGGCTGGAGTTCATCAGGCTGACCCGCGAAGCGTCGATCCAGTGCCAGTTGTCGTCCAGCCCCCAGCGAATCCACTCTTCGAGCAGCACACGACCGCTGCCCAGATCGGCGTATTTGGGCAGGAACGCCAGGTTGTAGTCGTACAGCCGGCCCTCTTCCAGCAAGCCGAGCCGGTAGCTGATGCAGCGCCCGTCCACTTCCAGCAGCACCACCCGCAGCAGTCCCTGTTCGGCGAGGGCGGTGAAGGCCAGGTTGATCCATTGTCGGCTACTGTTGCTGGTGAAAATCCCGACGCCTTCGACACCTTTCCAGCTCTGCGCTTCGACTTCGCTGAGGGCCTGCAACAAAGGCCCGATGGTGGCCGCGTCAGGGGTTACGCGTCGGACCTGCGCACCATAGGCCAACATGCGTTTACGCGCCCGACGCAGTTTGTAGCGCGGGTCGCCGGAGACTTCCTGGCGGTCGGCCTCGCTGATCAAATGCACCGGCACCCGGCAACTGAGGCGACGCTCGCCGGTCGAGCTGTGGGCCATCCATGCGGTCAGCGCGCTTTCTTCGCCGATGGGTTCGGACAATTCATTGAGTTGCAGCATCGCATGGGGCACGCGACGGCGGATGATCACCAGCGCCTTGCGCATGCTGTCGGCATCGAGGCAGGTGAGCAGGGCCAGGCGATCGGTGAGGGGATAACCGAGGTGACGCAGGACCCGAAATGGCAGCTTTCCAAAGCGCTCCACGGACGCCACCAGCGGCAGGCACAAGGCTAATTCATCGCCTTGCCAGCCGAGTAGAACGTGCAAGTGTTCCTTGGCCGTCAGTGCCTGTTCCGCTGCGCGCAGCCAGGCGAGGGTGTTGAACGGCGTATGGTCCGTCACGCGCCCGCACAACCCCTCATAAGCGGCTGTCGGAAAGTCCGGGGCGCACAACGACGTGCGCCATTCGAATCGTGCCACCATAAGTTCAGCCCACCGCCTCAGGAACAGGTGAATGGGACGGTTTGTGTAGCTGGCTAAGTCTCCTCATGGCATTCATGTCAGTGCCTCCTGACAGGGACCGGTCGCGGATGATGTGCTGCAATGCGCAGTCGAGCGCGGCGCGGTCGTGGTGATGCAAGTTGATGGTGTTCATGAGGCGCTCCAGCTCAAGGCGAACAGGGTTTCGCCCGGCAGGTCGAAGCTGACGCGACCGTCGTGACAGTTGAATTGAGCGCTACGGCTGCGGCTGTCGGCACCGAAATACACCAGCGCGCCCTTGACCAGCGGGCACGTTGCCCCGGCCAGATCGACACGCTGCAAGCGCACTCCCTTGTTGACCCCCAGTAAACTTCGCTGGCGTTCGGTGGCCATGGCCAGCACGTCGACTTCGAAGGCGTCGTTGTCCAGGCGCATGACGTTTTTCAGCCAGTGTTGCTGGATGAATTGCTGGGCCAGGCCCACCGGTTTGAGTTCGAAACGATCACCGCCCAGCACCCGCACCATGCCTTTGGGGTAAGTCGGCTCGTCGGCGGCCTGGAACCAGTTGAGCATGTCCAGCAACCCGTCCTGGGCCGAGTTGATGACCACCGAGGTCCACCACAGCGAAGCGAAATGGGTTTCCTGATCGTAGGGGCTCAGGCTTGAGCCGCTGGACAGGTTGGTCTGATCCAGCAGCAAGGCCTTGCGTGGCCGGCCCTTGGCATCGAGGCCCACCAACTCGGCGGCACGGCGCACACTGTCGCGATAGACCCGAGTCGCCAGCAGGTCGCGAATCATCCATTCGTGCCAGGCGAGGGCGTCGATCTGCTCGCCGGATTCGGCCAGCAGGCGCCGCGCCCAATCGATACCGCGCTTGTCGACGGCGTTGTCGGCGAACGGGCCGTTGACGAAGCGCGAAGTGGCGGGCATGGCGATGCGCACACCGGCCTTGGCGTTGGCCGGATCGCTGCGCACTTGCCGGGCCATGCTGTTGAAGATCGCCTGGTAGTCGGCGTAGCTCGGGTAATTGAGGTTCGGCTCGTCGGCAAACGCGATGTAATGAGTACCGGTGCCGCCGAGGGCGCGAGTGGCGGCGAGCCACGCGTCGAGGCCGGCGTTGCTTTGGGTGTCGGCCCGCAGATCGGCCTGGCGCTGGCTGCCGGCCAACAGCGTGAGGTCCTGGGTGATGCCGAAGCGGTTCAGATAGAGCTGGCGGAACGCATCTTCGTGGTGCGGATTTTGCGCGGTGACGTCAACGAAACTGTAATAGGTGCCCGCCTGGGGCTTGAGGGCGTCGAGCGCTGCGAAGCTGGATTGAGGGGGCAGCACGTAGGGCAAGTAAATGCCCAGGTTCGGGGTTGGGCCGAGCATCTCTTGGTGCAGGGTCAAGCGGGTCTGACCATCGTCCTCGCGCAGCGGCTTGAGTTGCTGCGGGTTCTGGGCGAACAGGTTCGCCGTGCCATCGAGCCAGAACGCGACCTTGCCGCTGCCTTGCAGACGCAGGCGCCAGACCTGTTCGTCCGAAGTGACGGGCAATGCCAGCTGATCGAACTGCCAATAGGCGCGATAGGGTTTCAGCGCCAGGGACAGCTGTTTGTTGTCGCCCACGCGCTGGGCCAGCAGGGCGTTGATCCCACCGTGAAACTTGCCGGCCAGTACAGCGTGTTCCCCGGGTGCGACCTTGAAATACAGCTCATCGCCGCCACGGGTTTCGGCGCTGAAATGCACCTTGGCCGGGGCGAACAACGCCACGGTGTGTTCGTCGTGTTCAATCGTGTAGCGGCGGAAACTGTAGCCCGGAATTTCCAGTCGATAACTGGCGGCACTCGGTGCCAGCGGCCAGCTCTGCTTGCCTCGGGTTTCACTGGCGCCGATCAGGCGCTCGCCCTTCAGGTTGCCGTTGCCATCGAGCAGGTACAGGTGTTCTTCGTTGGCATCCGCCTGCCAGGCAGGGACCCAGCGAATAGTCAGCGTGTCGGGGCGATCCGTTTGCAGGTACAGGCTGCCGTCGCGAATATCAGCCCAGCGCATGGGCGCCGCCTGGGCGCTCAAACCGAGGCCCAGGCTCAACAGCAGCATGAGGCGTTTCATGCCGATTTCCGTTGCAGCATTTGCAGCATCGGGGCCACATCGCTGGGCAGGATGATCAGGGTTTGCCAGGCCGGTACGCCACTCAACCGGCAATACATCACCAGCAGCGCGAGGGTTACCGCCAGGTAGGCGATGGACGATGCCGTCGCGGCGCCGACGATGCCGTAAATCGGGATCAGCAACAGGTTCAGGGCCAGGTTCAGCAACGCGCCGAGCCCCATCAACAGCGAAATCGTGCCGGGGCGATTTTTGCCCAGCAAATCCAGGCGCAGGATGCTCGCATAACAAAGACCGAGCAGCCCCGGCAGCAGCGCCAGCAACGCCGGGTAAGCCGGCTGATAGGCAACGCCGAACAGCGTGACGATCAGCCATTCACCGATCACCGCCATGGTCAGGCAGGCACCGAGCATCACCGTGGCGGTCAGGCGCAGCGCCAACGGCGTCAGGCGATCCATGCCTTCGTCCTGTTGCAGCAGGCGTTTCATCAGCGGCGTAGTCACCGCTTCCGGGACGATCAGCAGCAATTCGGCGGCGGCGCTGGCCATGGCGTAATGCCCCAACGCCGTGCTGCCGAGCAGGGCGCCGATGAACAGGAAATCAGAGCGCAGAATCACTTGCTGGAACAACAGGTCCGGATGGCTGCGAGCGCTGTAGCGCAGCAGTTCATTCTGGCTGGCGCGGTCCCACTGCAACGCCAGGGGCTGAGCGCGCTTGAGCCAGAACCAACCGGCCAACACCACCAGGCTGAGGCCGGCCAGCCAACTGATCAGCGCCGCTTCCAGGGCTGCGTCTTTCCACATCCAGAACAACGCCAGAAACAGCAGCAATGGTGCCAGGGATTCCACCAGCCGCAAGGCGTTGAATGCCACCACACCGCCCGATGCATTGTGCAAGGTCAGCAGACCGCTCTTGAGCACGGTCAGCGGCACCGCCAGCAGTAACAGCCAGGCGAGCAATCCCAGTTGCGTGGTGATGTCGAGTTCATTGCCGAACTCTCGCACCAGTGCCACCACCAGCAACGTCAGCAAACCCGCCAGCAGGCAACCAAACACCAGCACCTGGCTCAGCAACAATCCCATGGGCCGTTGCTTGGCCGCCTGATACCCCACCGCCGAATTAAGCCCGCCGCTGGTGGCGGCGCTGATCAAATCGGGAAGGGTACTGAGCAACGCAAACAGGCCGCGCTCGCTGGGACCCAGAATTCGTGCCAGCAATACGTTGCGCAGCAGCCGCAGGCCGATCATCGCCAGTTTGGTGCCCATGCTCAGGGCCAGGTGTTTGAGATAGTGGCTGCGACTCATGGCCGGGCTCCGCGATAGATGCGCCAGGACAGCAACTCTGGATTACGCGCCGTGCGCTGGCTGATGCCGATGCGTGGCAAGGCCAATGGATCGCTGATACCACGATAAATCCCGGCGGCGGTGCCCAGGGCAAACGGGAAGTCGTGGTCTGCCACGTGTTCACGCACCCGCGCATCATGGTTGCCATTGGGGTAGCAGTAGACCGGCAGTGGCCGATTGCAACCGTTCAGCAGGGCATTGCGGCTGCGGCTCAGTTCCTCATCCAGACGTTGATCGTCCAGGTCGGTGAGGATCGCGTGGCTGGCGCCATGGGGGCCGAAGCGGATCAACCCGCTGGCTTCCAGCGCGCGTACCTGATGCCAGTCCAGAGCCTGGGGCAACGATTCCTCCGGGCATTGATCGGTAAGCCGGTTCAGTTCGCCCGCAGGCAAGGTTTTCAGACTTTGCAGAAAATGCAAAAGCGCCAGGCTACGGCGCTGCACATCCAGGTCATCGAGCAGCACCGGTAACGGTCGCCCTAGCTGTTGCAGGCACTCAATCAAATGCGTCCGGGCTTTTTCACCGTGGCTGTGCCACAGGGTTTCCCCCAGGCTTTCCCACCAGAAACGTTGCCGGCTGCCAATGAAATCGGTGGAGAGAAAAATGCTTGCCGGCACCTGATGCTTCTTTAGCAACGGGAAGGCATTCAGCGCGTTGTCGCGCCAGCCGTCGTCGAAGGTCAGCGTAACTTTTGGCCGATCGGTTCTGATGGCGCCGGGTTGCAAGATCTCCATCAGTGGCACGCAGTCGAAGTGTTTTTTCAACCAGAGCAGCAGATGTGCAAAGGCCTTAGGCCCGACGCACAATTCATTGCGATGGGGCAGCTCGGCGGCGCGGTCATTGGCCAGCACCCGGTGCAACATCAGGATCACCCCGGCACCGTGCAATTGGTGACGGCCTACCGGCGAGTTGAGATAGAGCCAGCCACTGGTGCGTTTTAATAATTGTTTGATCGCCATGGCGCGGTCCTTTCAACGATTTTGCTCGGGGTTCCATTGCGCGTACCGCTGGCCGCGCAAGAACTGCCAAAGACCGATACTCATCCCGGCAAGGGTCACCAGAACAAACGCGGCGAGGCGAAAGGGTTTGGGCAAACGGTGTTGCACATCCAGCAGGCCGACGATGGCCATCGCGTAACCGAGCAGTTGCGCGATCAGGCTCAGGCGATAGAAGCCATGTACATTCCACAGCCAGAGATTGCTCAGCAGCAATGGCAGCAACAGGATCGGTGCCAGGCGTCGAATCAGCTTGTGGCTGATCAGTGCAATCGCATACAGGCCATACTTCCAAGGGTTCAGCAGCTCCCGGCGCTGGGCCAGGCTTTGCAGGCCGCCGACGGTGACGCGCTGGCGACGACGCCATTGCTTGGCGATTTCGTCGACGCCCTGGTCGCTCACGTGTGCTTCGGGCACATAGACGATGCGCTTGAACGCCACCGGCGCGCAGGTGCTGATAAAAAAGTCGTCGTTGACCTCCGCCGGCACGTGCTGGAACAACTCGCGGCGCAGGGCAAGCAGGGCACCGTCGGCGGAGACCATGCAGCCGGTGCGGTTTTCCACCTTGCGCAACCAGCCTTCGTAATGCCGATAAAGGCTGTCGCCCAGGCTCAGGCCGTTGCCCGGCATCGGGATCCGCATGTGCCCGGCGCAAGCCCCGACCTCAGGGTCGGCCAGGGGCGCGAGCAACTGGCCGAGGGTGTCGGTCGCCCATTGGTTGTCGGCATCGGTGAACACCAGAATCTCGCCCGTGCTCAGGGCGACGCCGGCATTCAAGGTGGCCGCTTTGCCCTGGCGGGGCAGGTCGAGCACGCTGATGCGCGGGTCGATGACCTTGTGGGCGCAGGCCACGGTGTCGTCGGTGGAGCCGTCGCTAGCCAGAATGATGTGTAGCGAGCGTGCCTGATAATCCTGGGCGAGCAGGGTGCGCAACTTCTCTTCGATATGCGGGGCCTCGTTGTGCGCGGCGATGATGATGCTGACATTCATGGGGGGGGCTGGCGCATGACGCCGCGCACGGAACAACGGCGCGATCAGCGTCAGCAGCAGCGGGTAGCCGAGCCAGGCATACACCGGCAATAACAGGCACAACCAGAAAATGAATTCAGCCACGGGCCGGCCTCCTGGCATTCCAATGACACAGGCTCAAAATGAGCGCGGCACCGGCCAGGTGCAGACGCACCCAATGCAGGCCCCACAGTTGCAGCATCAGGCCAACGTCATGGTGTTTCAGGCTCTGGCGCAGGCTCTGGGCGAGCGCTGGCAGGCTGGTTATGAACAGCATCAATAGCGCCAGCAGGGGGGAACCGTTGAGCAGGGCGGACAGCGCCATGAAATCCAACACCCAGGCGATGATCGACAGCATCGGGAAACGCAGTAAACGCATATTCATGCCGTGGCTGCGCAGTAATTGCAGGTGACTTCCCTGACGCCAGAACTCCTTGCCCATCCATTCGCGCCAACTGCTCTCGTAACCCCAATGCAGGGCAACGCTCTGGTTGACGGACAGCAGGCGTGCGCCAGAGTGGGAAAGGCGCATGGTGAAATCTTTGTCTTCGCCGGTGCGCAGGTTTTCGTTGAAGCCGCGGACCTTGTCGAACCATGGACGACGCATCAACAGGTTGGAACTGGGCAGCCATCGCACTGTTTTCAACGTTTCATCGTTCGGGCGCAACGTGCGGCGTTGCCAGGCATTGGCATACCACGGGGCTTCGGCCGGGGTGTGCAGGTCCAGTCCCAGGACGTCGACCTGAACCGCAGGTTGGATGCTCAACAACAGCGTGAGCCAGTCCTCGGGCATTTCGATGTCGGCATCAATGAAGGCCAGCCATTCGCCTGTGGCAACGGCGGCGCCGCGATTGCGCAGCGCACCTATCAGCAGGCCCGGCAGAACCAGCACCTGCGCGCCCATTTGCCGCGCAATGTGCGGCCCTTGATCATTGGAACCGTTGTCGGCCACGATCAACTCGCATTCCAGCCCTGCGGCATTGGCGGCGCGTTGCGCAGCGAGCAGGGTCCGGCCGATGTGCCGGGCTTCGTTGTACATCGGAATGACGAGGCTGATGCGGCTCATGCCTTGGCCTCCGTCAGCGGACGTTCTTCAGCCTTGAGGCGTAGCACCCAGGACAGGGCGAGCATGATCCACAGGTACTTGTGATTCGGTGCGCTGAGGAACATCAAAAACAGTGTCAACGACAGATAACTTATGCCCAGGTGCGTGATCAGGTCGGCCTGCTCCCAATCCCGTCGCAGCAACCAGGCGTGACGGGCGCGGATCAGGTTGTACATCCCAAGGCCCAGCATGCCGACGAACAACAGCCCGGCGGGAATCCCCAGTTCACTGAAGATTTCCATGTAAGTGTTGTGAGCGCGACGGTACAGGTCGCCGGGCTTGCGGTTGGCGGAAAACACCTTGGCGTAACCGGAGGTGGCGTAGTGCAGCGGGAAAGTGCCAGGGCCAGAACCGAGCAACGGGTCCTCACGAATGATCTGGCTGCCGACCACAAGGTATGACGCACGGCGACCGAGGGACTCGTCCTGGCTTTTGGCGCCTTCTTTCAAGACGCTCAAGGACTGGATGCGCTTGAGGTAACCGGCCGGCATCGAATAAATCCCCACCGGGATCACGATCGCAAGGCCGAGCATGGCAAAACCCAAGTGGCGCGGCCGGATGCGTGGCAACTGCGCGCGGTAGTGCCAGGCGCCGATCATCAAGCTCAGGAACAGGACCACCAGCCCGGAACGGGAATCGGTTTTGGTCATGCCGCCCAGCAGCAAAATGCAGCAGCCGCCCCAGAACAATCGGTGCAACAGGTTCGGGCTGCGGATCACCAGCAACAGGGCCAACGGCACGGCGAAGGCGATCAGCAGGGCAAACGAGTTCGCGTCGTCCAGCAGCCCGGCGGCGCGGCCCTGGTCCTGATACTTGGTGGAGAACATGGCCAGGGCGCTGGTCGTGCTGACGCTGAGGGTCACCAGCCGGGCGAACAGATCGAGGTTCAACTCACGGCCGATCAGCAAGGTGATCACAAACAGAACCAGGCCGACGCTCAGATCCCGCAGATGGCTCTGGGACATGTCCAGGTTGTCGGTATTGATCATGCTCAACCCGTACAACACCATGAACCAGATCAGGTAGCGCCAGATGTTGCTGCGCAGGCGTTCGGATGGAATCTGGTGAAGGGCCAGCTGCAACATCAGGATCAGTGCCAGTGACGCACCGATGAATTTGGTGCCCGACAGTGCGTTGCCCTTGAAGAAACCTTCGAACGGCACCAGTGCCGCGATGCCCAACAAACCCCAGGCCGGTTTTCGGTAGAGCACCGCGACCGCCACCAGGCCCAGCACCGCGCCGGGCGCCAGATACGGATAAGGGCTGGCCAGCAAACCGAGGCAGACCAGGGCGAGCAGGCTGACGATCGAGAGCGGAAAGATCACGCGCGTGCCTCCCGTGCAGTACGGATATAAAGTTGCGACCAGCGTTCGGCCAAGGCCTTCAGGTCGTAACGGTCCAATTGCGTACGTCTAGCGTTGTCGATCAATTCGCGAGCCAGTGCCGGCTCACGGAGCAGCGTGTCGATCTGCCGGGCGAGGGCGGCGCTGTCGGTGGGTGTCGCCAGCAGGCCGTTGTGCCGGTCCTCCAGTACATCGGGAATCCCGCCGACGCTGAACGCCACCACCGGCACACCGGCCTGCATCGCTTCCAGCAAAATCATCGGCGTGCCCTCGGTGCGTGAACTGATCACCAGTGCATCGAGTTGCTGCCACCATCGGTTCATGTCGGTCTGGTAACCCGGCAAGGTGATGCGTTTGTGCAAGCCGGCAGCGGCAATCCGCGCCAGCAGGGGTTCCTGTTCCGGGCCGTCGCCGAGCATCACGGCGTCCAGTTGCGGGTGTTGCTGACAGAGCGGAATCAGCGCATCGAGAAACAGGTCCGGGCCTTTTTCATTGCTCAGCCGACCGACGTAACCCGCCAGCCAGCGCAGGTGTTTGGCAGGTGGGGGCAGCAGATCGCTAGCGGTTGGCAGACCATTGGGAATCACTTGCACTTTCTCCGTCCGGACACTGGCCTTGCGGTGCAGCACGGCGATGCTTTCGGCCACGCAAACCACGCGATGCACTGACGCCGTGCGACACAGTTGCAAACTCAGCCAGCCGTAGAGGCGTTGCTTGCGACTGCGTGGGGTGAAACCGTGTTGAGTAATCACCAACGGCAAGTCCAACAACGTCGCACTCACCCAACCAAATAACAGAGCCTTGAAATTGTGCGTGTTGATCAGCGGCTGTTCAGCCCGCCGCTGACGTAAATGACGCAGCAATTCCCTGAGTCCCGCACAATTACGGCAGTCAATCCCGGCCTCGCGAAATCGCGCGATCAGTGCTGGCGGCGCATCGAGAAACAGCACTTGGTGCCGCCCCGGCGTCGCCAGGCAATGGTCCAGCAGCATCCGCTCAGCCCCATAGAAGCCGCCGCTGCTGATCAAATGCATGATCGGCAGAGCGCTGGCGCTGAGCGGCCCGTTCAATGGCGCACCCAATGCACGAAGCTAGGCACGGTCCAGTTTTTGTGCGGGTTGTTCGGCAGGGCGTCCTGATCGTTGATCACCAACAGCACCGGCAAGCCCAGTTCATGGGTGATTTGCGCTGGGTGTTTGAAGCGGTGATCGAAGAACTCACGCACGTAGACGAAGGCAATCGCCAGCAGCAAACCTGTCAGCATTCCGAACGGAATGATCAGCAGCGGTTTGGGAAACGCCGCATCGGTCGGTTCGAACGGCGGGCTGAGTACCCGGGCGTTGGACAAATCGTTGTCCAACGCCCGGGAGGTGCTGCTTTCGGCAAAGCGCTGGGCGTAGGTGGAGAACGCCGCGTGCATCGCAGTGATCTCGGTGTCCATCTGCTGCAACTTGCTCTGAGCCACTTGCAACTGGTGGATGCGGTTTTTGAACTCGGCGATGCGCGCGGTTTTCAGGTTGATCACCGAGGTGATAATCGCCAGGTCGTTGGTCCGCTCCTGGATCCGGTTGCTGACGACTTTCAGGAATTGCTGACGGGTGCGGGAAATCTGCTCGCGGGTCAACAGCATCGGTTCACTGCCCGGCTGAAAGACCGCCAGGTCGTTCATGTAGCGGCTGACCTGAGTCGTCAGTTGCTCACCGAGCTGTCTGATCTCGCGGTCTTCGAAGGCAACGTTGTCCACCGTGGTGGTGAAAGTGAAGGGGAAGGTGTAATCGCTGAGCCGGGACGTATTGGTGGCTGACGTCAGGGCGGTTTTCAGGTAGTCGAGCCAGCGCTGGCTTTGCAGCAGGCGATCCTGATACAGGCTCAGGGCCTGTTCCTCGGTGTTGATGGCGTTGAGGCGGAAGGTGATTTCTTCCTTCGGATCGGATGAACCCACCCCTTCAAGCAACTTCAGTCGAGTGCCTTCCAGACCATCGAGACGCACTTGATATTGCTTTTTCTTGGTTTCGTAGAAGCTCTGCGGCAGGTCGATCGATTGCAGTTCCTGACGGCTGATCAGGTAGTTTTGCAGCAGCGCCGCGACAAACCGGGTGCCCTGGGCGGGATCGCCAAAGCTGTAGACAATGGAGATCACGTTGGAACCCGGCAGGGTATCGATTTTCAGGTTTTCGGTGGCCTGCTGGGTGAAGACATCCAGGTCGGTATCCCGCACGGGATCGGTCTCAAGCCCGAACGCATCGCGCACCGGATTGACCACGTATTCACGCAAGGGGTTGGTCACGAAACGCTGGAGCGGTTCGGTCACAAATTTGCTGATCACCCCGGTGTTGGGCGTGTACTCGTTTTTGGCCAGCAGGTCGCTGATGGTCTGACGGATCAGCGCTGGCGAGCGCAGGATATTGCTCTCGGTTTCCATGTCCGCCAGTGACGGTGGAATGAAAGAGGCGTCGCCCTGGGTCAGGGACGTGGTGGCATCTCCCTGAGAGAGTTTTTTGGACTGCACGATCACCTGGGCGGTGATGTCGAAGCTCTGTTTGAGCATCAGCGGCAACACCAGGGCAATGACTGCAAAGACCAGGAAGACTCGTTTCACCAGCTTTTTGTTGGCGAAGAAGATCCTGAAGAACTCATGCAGGTAGTTTTCCTTTGGGTTCATGGCCGGTCACCTGAGCGTTAGTTGTTACTGCCTTTGTTGTCGACGCGGTAGCCGAAGCTGAAGCCGACCCCCTGAAACAACACCACATCCGCCAGTTGCCGCGCGAGCTCACCGGCGCTGGCCAGTTTGGTCTTGGGCACGTAGAGCATGTCGTCAGGTTGCAGGTAAGCAATCTGCGACGCGTCACCGGACAAGGCTTTTTCCACGTCGTAGTGCACGGCATGCACCTGGTTGCCGGTGCGGCGCATGATCACCACCGAATCGAGTCGCGCCTTGACGCTAGTGCCACGAGCCAGGGTCAGCGCTTCAAGCACCGAGACCGGTCGGCGAATCGGGTAGGAGCCCGGTTGCGCGACTTCACCCAGCACATAGATTTCGTTGCCCGAGGTGGATTTGAGCATGACGTCGACGGTCATCCGTCCCGGCAATTGCGCGTAGCGTTGATTGAGGTACGTTTCCAGTTGGCTGACGGTCATGCCTTGCAGCGGTACGGAGCCGACTTCCGGGAAACTGGCATAGCCGTCGTTGCCCACGGTGATCTCCCGGCTCATGCCGGTGGCGGGGTGGTTCAGGGTGCTCTTGAGGTTCTGCTCGTTGCTCAGCGGGCTGGTGACCAGCACGGTCAGCTGGTTGCGATTGGGCTGGAACAGGGCTTTACGGTTATAGACACGCTGGATTTCCTCCCGGGCTTCGACCGACGTCATCCCGCCGATTTTCACCGCGGTGTTGGCTCCCGGCAGTTCGATGGTGCCGTCGGGCAGCACCAGTTGAGTGCCGTTGAGCTGGCTGGCCGCAGTGAAGTTCAGGGCGACCTGGTCACCGGGTTGAATCCGATAAGCCTGCGAACCGCTGGTGCTGATGTGGAATATCACGTCCAGCACATCCTTGGGCCGCAAGGTCTGTTCGACCTTGGGCATGTCGGTGGCCTGGGCATTGGCCGGCTCGGCCGTGAGGATTTGCACCGGCATACTCTGGGTTTCACTGGTGCTGGAGCAACCTGCAAGCGGCAGCAACAGCAGGACAAGCATTTTGGCGTTCATGGCGTCATCCTTTTTGCGGTTGCTTACAGGTTTTTGTAGAGCCATTTGGGCATGTAGTACTTGCGTCGGTTGAAGACGCTGCCCACCAGTTTTGCGCCAGCCTGGGTCAGGCGCTGGACCGCGGCCTGGGACACTTCCCAGCGCGTGTCTTCGGCGCGCACCACCATGATCACACCGTCCGCCAAGGTGCTGATGACCAGGGTGTCGGCGGCCGAATACACCGCGTCGCCGTCGATCACCACGAAGCGATACCGATCGCCCAATTGGTTGAGCAACGGGGCCAGCTGTTCGGTCGTCAGGTGCTCGGCGCCGCGGATGTGCCGTCCGTTCGGCAGGATGTGGAAGGGCAGGCTGGAGACGTTCACCAGGCAGTCCTGCAGCAGCGGCGGCGAGTCGTTGAACAGCAGGTCGCGAAAGCCGCGCTCTTTGCTCAGCCCCAGCTGTTGCGTGAGGTTGTCCTCCGACTGGCTGGCGTCGACCAGCAGCACTTGGCCGCTGCTCATTGACGCCAGTTGGCTGGCCAGCGCCAGGGCGCTGGTGGTGGTGCCGGCGCCTGGATTGGCAGCGGTCAGGAACAGGATCCGCAGATCCAGGTCGAGCACGGTCGAGGTCAGGTTGGACTCGCTCGGGCTGGCGATGGTCAGGCTTTTATTCGATGAACCGTCCATTTAACTCGCTCCGTGGCCGCTGAATACTTTGAAGGGGGTTTTCAACAGAATCTTCAGATCAAGCAACAGGCTCTGCTCGGCGATATAGCTGAGGTCCAACTCAACGCGCTGGTCGAAGTCGATATTGCTGCGTCCGGAGATCTGCCACAGGCCGGTCATGCCGGGGTAGATGCTCAGGCGTGCAAGGTGGCTGTCCTTGTAGCGATAGGCGTTGAACGAGGTCGGTCGCGGACCGACCAAGCGCATGTCGCCGCTGACTACATTGATCAGGTTGGGCAACTCATCGAGGCTGCTGCGCCGCAGGAAGCCGCCAATGGGGGTAATTCGCGGGTCGTCGTCGATCTTGAAATCGATGGCGTCGGCGCCGTGCTTGTTCAGGTGCCGCAGGGACTCCTTGAGCTCCTCGGCGTTGGCCACCATGGTGCGGAACTTGTACATGCCGAACAGGCGGCCGCGGTAGCCGGTGCGTTGTTGCACGAACATCACCGGCCCCGGGCTGCTGAACTTGATCACCAGCGCCAGGCCCAGCAGCACAGGGGAGAGCAGCAGCAGAATCACCAGCGCGCCAAGGCATGCAACCACCCGGTTGGTTCGCGACAGCGTCCAGGGCCGGCCACCGTCGCGGCCGGTCATCCAGCCGCGGCCCTGCATGTGAATTGCTGAGTCCAGGCGCATTCGGTGTTCGGGGTCCAGGCGTTTGTCACGCTGCATGTGATTGAGCAACACGCCTTTTTCATGTCCAGTCATAGAGTCCTCCGCTGAAGCCCTTCCGCGAGTGGCGAGTGGGCGTTGCGCAGTGGGTAGTAGTCACGGAACCAGGCGATGAATCGTCCGAGTCCTTCATCCAGCTCGATCCGTGGCTGGAAACCGGTGGCCTGGGCCAGATCGCTGGCATCGGCGCAGGTGTTGAGCACGTCGCCCGGTTGCAGGGGCAGCAACTCGACGAGGGCTTTTTGTCCGAGGTGTTTTTCCAGCAGCGCCAGGTAGTCCTTGAGCTCCACTGGCTGTTGTCCGCCAATGTTGTAAATGCGCCATGGCGCCATGCTGCTGGCCGGGTCCGGTTGTTCGCGGTTCCACTGCGGTGCTGCTTGGGGGGCGCGCTCGATCAGACGGGCGATGCTTTCGATGATGTCGTCGATGTAGGTGAAATCACGTTGGTGCTGGCCGTAGTTGAACAGCTTCAGCGGCTGACCTTCGGTAATCGCCCGGGCGAACTGGATCGGCGACATGTCCGGCCGGCCCCAAGGCCCGTACACGGTGAAAAAACGCAAACCGGTGCAGGGAATACCGAACAGATGGCTGTAGCTGTGGGCCATCAGCTCATTGGCTTTTTTGGTCGCGGCGTACAGCGACAACGGGTGATCGACGCAGTCCTTGACCGAGTAAGGCGTGTGCTGGTTGGCGCCATACACTGAACTGGACGAGGCATAGATCAAGTGTTTGACCGGGTGGTGGCGGCAGCTTTCGAGGATGTTCAGGAACCCGCTCAGATTGCTGTCGACGTAGGCCCGGGGATTTTCCAGGGAGTAACGCACCCCGGCCTGGGCCGCGAGGTGAATCACCGCCTCCGGTTGTTCACGAACAAACAATGCGTCGAGGGCCGTGGCGTCGGCCACATCGACTTTCGCGAGCTGGAAGTCGCCGACTTGTTTACGCACCCAATCCACGCGGTCGTGTTTGAGTTGCGGGTCGTAGAAATCGTTGAAATTATCCAGCCCGAAAACCTCATGCCCGTCGCGCAACAACCGCGACATGCAATGGGCTCCAATGAAACCGGCCGCTCCAGTGACGAGTATCTTCATGGCCGTGGCGCCTCGGGAGCGATGCGCCGAAGCCCGATGCCGCTGTAGTGCAAACCGGCCGCCGCTACGTGCTCCGGGTTGTAAAGATTGCGCCCGTCGACGATCACCCGTGCGCGCAATTTGCTCGCCAGCAGGTCGAAATCGACCACACGGAAATTCTTCCACTCGGTGCAGATCACCAGCGCGTCGGCATCTTCCAGGGTGTCGTCGCGGGTGGCGCACAGGTGCAGGTCATCGCGGTAGCCGTAAATGCGTCGGCACTCGGACATGGCTTCCGGATCATAAGCCTGCACGCTCGCACCTTCGGCCCACAGCGCCTCCATCAGATAACGGCTGGGGGCTTCGCGCATGTCATCGGTATTGGGCTTGAAGGCCAGGCCCCAAATCGCGATGGATTTGCCAGCCAGGCCATCGGGAAACAGCGCCTGCAGTTTGCTGAACAGAATGTGCCGCTGGCTGTCGTTCACTTCGGTGACGCTGCGCAGCAGACGCAATGGCATGCCGTTGTGTTCGGCGGTGTGCAACAGGGCACGCAGGTCTTTGGGAAAGCACGAGCCGCCGAAGCCACAGCCGGGGTAAATGAAGTGGTAACCGATGCGCGGGTCCGAGCCGATGCCTTTGCGCACCGCTTCGATGTCGGCCCCCAGCAACTCGGTGAGGTTGGCCAGTTCGTTCATGAAACTGATTCGGGTGGCGAGCATTGCGTTGGCGGCGTACTTGGTCAGCTCGGCGCTGCGGTTGTCCATGAACATGAGCTTTTCGCGGTTGCGGCAGAACGGCGCATAGAGTTCGCTCAATTGGTTGCGCGCTTCATCGTCATTGGTGCCGACGATGATCCGGTCCGGGCGCATGCAATCGGCCAGGGCGCTGCCTTCCTTGAGAAACTCCGGGTTGGACACCACCCGCACGTTCAACGCCTTTTTGCCACGGCGTTGCAGTTCTTCGTTGGCGGTGTTTGCCACCTGGTCCGCGGTGCCCACCGGCACGGTGGACTTGATGATCAGGGTGCGATCGGACTCCATGAAACTGGCGATCTGCCGAGCCACATTCAGCACATGGCTGAGGTCGGCGGAACCGTCTTCATCGGCGGGTGTACCCACCGCGATGAAAATCAGTTCGGCGTGTTCGACCGCGTCACTGGCCTGTGTGGAGAAGAGCAGTCGACCGGCCTTGATGTTGTCTTCCAGTGTGCTGGACAGTCCCGGTTCGCTGATCGGGGGCACGGCTTGCTGCAGTTGCCTGATCTTGTTGGGGTCGATATCGACGCACAAGACGCGATGTCCGACATCGGCCAATGCTGCTGCTTGAATGAGGCCTACATAGCCCGTACCAAATACGCTCACGTCCACATTGGCGTGCCTCGTAAGACGGTGGATGTAACTGAAATGAGACTGTCAAAAGGGGTATAGCCCAGCCATGGGAAAGAGAGTCAGCAAAATGACGGGTAACGCGACCGGGAAAACCCCGATTTCACGGGCTCTTTGCCATCAAGTGCTTGCCGCTGCTGGATTTGCCGCGGTTTTGAGGGGTTTCTGAGGATTTGAAGAAAACGATAAACGGTCGTAAGGCTTGAAACACAAGGGTTACAGACGTTTTGGAGTGTCAGATTTGAGGCAACGTTTTTTTGACGCTTTTGGCAAAAAACCGGCATTTCTTGCGCTTCGAGGGCTCGGTGCTAGTGTCAGAAAGTGGCCGACAAACTATTGGCCAACGCTGTTCGCGGAGTGATTCCAACTGCCATGATCCGATACCTCAAGGAACTGTTGCTGGTTCTGTATTTACTCAAAAACTACGACGACTACCTTGATCGCCTCACTGCACTGGGCATCGGTTACCCGGTGTTGCTGTATGGCGGGATGTTTGTTGCACTGACGGTAGCGCTGTTCATGACCGCGTACATCCGTCAGACGCTGATCCGTCATCTGTTCGCGTTGGCGATGTTTGGCTCGGCGGTGTTCTTTGACGTCTATACGCAAGTGACTGCCGGTTACATGACTTACAGCAGTTTTGTGTCGCTGGTGTATTCCGGTGGGTTCATTCAAGAGGCGGCGTACCAGTACCGCGATGCAATCATCAGCGCGATGGTCAGTGGTTTGTTGCTGCTGTTCGGTATCGGGCTCAAGCCGCGTCGACGAGCGCCATTAGCGGGTGCGCTGTTGGTGGCGGCGCCGGTGCTCGGGATACTACTGCTCAGCACCGTGCTGTTCGTGCGGGCCGGCGAGGGCGCCCGTGGCTTGCCGATCATGTACACACCGTTGGCCTATTTGAATCTGTTCACCTATGAAGCGCTGCACAACACCGTAGGCCCGCGTGAGCCGGTGAGCCTGGCACGCATCGATCAGCCGGTGGGGCACGACATCGTGCTGATCATCGACGAGAGCATTTCCGGCAACTACCTGGACATCAACACGCCGTTCGGTGTGCACAGCAACCTCAAGGAACCGCGCCCGGGCGTGGACATTTTCAATTACGGCTACGCGGCGTCCATCGCCAATTGCAGCGCCGACACCAATGTTACCCTGCGCTACGGCGGCACCCGCGCCGACTACACGCGGATCAACAGCACGCTGCCGTCGATTTGGCAGTACGCGAAAAAGGCCGGGCTGCGCACCGTTTACATCGACTCCCAGCGCACCGGCGGCAACTTGCAGAACCTGATGAATGCTGCCGAGAAAAAGGACATCGACGAGTTCGTGCAATTCGACCAGACCAGCGTGCGTGACCGCGACATGGCAGCCGCGGCCAAGCTGATCGATCTGCTCAATGACGGTAAGCCGCAGCTGGTAGTGATCAACAAGGTCGGCGCGCATTTCCCGGTGCACGACAAGTACCCGGACGCGTTTATGGCTTACCGCCCGACATTGCCCCGTGGGCAGTTCGTCGAAGTGGCGGACACGGGCACACGCGATGGTTTCAACGGTCAGCCGGATGATTGGTTGCTGTACCGCAACGCCTACAAAAATACTGTGTTGTGGAATGTCGGCGAGTTCTTCGCACGGGTGTTTGCTCAGGCGGATTTGAGCCATGCGCTGCTGATTTACACCTCGGATCACGGGCAGGATCTGCACGAGCGCGGTAACCCGGGGCTCAATACTCACTGCGGTGGTGATCCGGTGGAGGAGGAGGGCTTGGTGCCGTTGGTGGTGATCCAGGGCAGCGATTTGAAGACCCTGGACTGGCAGGCGCAGTTGCCGGCCAACAAGGATCGCTCCAGTCACTACAACATCTTCCCGACGTTGCTGCAGGTGATGGGTTATGACCTGGCGGAGATTGAGTCGGTATACGGCAAACCCTTGAGTGTGCCGACGGTGGACGATTTCACCTTTAACTATCGTTTCAATGCGCGGTTGGGGGCCAAGCCGGAGTGGAAGCACATTGACCTGAACAGCATTGTGACGCCGGGACAGGTGGTGCCGAGTGTGGCGGTGGGGCAGTGAGGTTTTCGATGGAATGACCCGGCCTCATCGCGGGCAAGCCCGCTCCCACATTTGATGGGTGTGAACACAGATTCTGCGAACACCGACGATCCCTGTGGGAGCGGGCTTGCCCGCGATTAACGATAACGCGGTCTCCCTGCCGTCCGCTATCCTAGGCCCACTGCCTTCAACGAGTCTCCCCTCATGCTTTCGGTCCAGGGCGTCTTCAAAAGCTACGCCACCCCCCAAGGCCCACTGCCGGTATTGCAAGGCGTCGACCTCACGTTGAAACCCGGCAGCAGCCTGGCGCTGATGGGTGAGTCGGGCAGTGGCAAGAGCACCTTGCTGCACCTGATCGCCGGGCTGGACAAGGTCGATCGCGGCAGCATCCGCAGCGGCGAGCATCGGCTGGAGCAGATGAACGAAAGCCAATTGGCGAACTGGCGGCGAACCGAAATCGGTCTGGTGTTTCAGCAGTTCAACCTGATCGGCAGTTTGCGCGTCGAGGATAATCTGGCGTTTCAGGCGCGCCTGGCCGGGCGCCACGATCCACGTTGGCAGGCGCATCTGGTGCAACGTCTTGGGTTGGGAGATTTGCTGCGGCGCTATCCGGAGCAACTGTCCGGCGGTCAACAGCAACGGGTCGCATTAGGTCGCGCCCTGGCATCGCAACCCAAACTGCTGCTGGCCGACGAGCCCACCGGCAGCCTCGATGAAGCCACCAGCGATGAGGTGTTGAAGTTGTTGCTGGAGCTGCTCGACGACAGCCCGACGACTTTGCTGATGGTCACTCACAGCCCAAGAGTCGCCGCGCGGTTGGCGGAAAAAGTGGTGCTGCACGGTGGCCGCCTGGCTGGCGCGGACGAGCGCTGAGGTGCGGGTTTTCCGCGAGACGCTGCGGGCGCTGCTCAGCCATTGGCGACAGCACCCGGTGCAATTTTTCAGTGTGCTGACCGGGCTCTGGCTCGCCACCAGCCTGCTGACCGGCGTGCAAGCGCTGAACAGCCAGGCGCGAGAAAGCTACGCCCGGGCCAGTCAACTGATCGGCGGCGAACCACAAGCCAGTCTCCGTGCGCCCGGCGGTGGGGTGTTTTCCCAGCAATTGTTTGTTGACCTGCGTCGTGTGGGTTGGCCGGTTTCACCCGTGTTGCGAGGCCGAGTGACGCTCAAGGGCCATGAAGACCAGAGCTTGCAGTTAATGGGGATTGAACCGGTATCGCTGCCGGCCGGTTCCGCAGTGGCCGGGCGGTCGTTGGCGATCGAGCAGGTTGTCGAGTTTTTCACCCCGCCGGGCAGCACCTGGATTTCGCCGCAGACCTTGCAGGCGTTGGGCTTGCACGAAGGTGAAACCCCGATAGCCCAGAGCGGCATCACCTTGCCGCCGCTACGGGCCCAGACCGACATGGCGCCCGGTGTGTTGCTGGTGGACATCGGCTTCGCCCAACAGATTCTGCAATTGCCGGATCAATTGTCACGGCTGCTGCTGCCCAAGGATTTCACCGCGACCCTGCCTGATGAGCTCAAGGGCCAACTCCAGTTCAAAAGCAGCGGCGAAGAAAACAATCTCGCGCGCCTGACCGAGAGCTTCCACCTGAACCTCGATGCCTTGGGCTTTCTGTCGTTCGTGGTCGGCCTGTTCATCGTTCACGCGGCGATCGGGTTGGCGCTGGAGCAACGCCGAGGCTTGCTCAGAACCCTGCGCGCCTGTGGGGTCAGTGCCCGCATGTTGATTGCCTGCCTTGCTGTGGAGCTAGGTGCTCTGGCGCTGATCGGTGGTATCGCCGGCGTCGTCAGCGGCTACCTGTTGGCCGGCGTGCTGTTGCCGGACGTCGCCGCCAGCCTGCGCGGCTTGTACGGTGCTGAAGTGCCTGGGCAGCTGAACCTCAGTCCGCTGTGGTGGTTCAGCGGTATCGGCTTGAGCCTGTTCGGCGCCTTGCTGGCCGGCGCCAACAGTTTGCTGCGGGCGGCGCGGTTGCCGTTGCTGGCGTTGGCCAATCCGCAAGCCTGGCATCAGGCCCACGCGCGCTGGTTGCGGCGCCAGGGTTGGGTCGCCGCCATGGCTGCGGTGATCGCGTTATTGGCATTAAGCTTCGGCGACAGCCTGAGCAGTGGCTTCGTGTTGATGGGCGCGTTATTGATCGGCGCTGCACTGGCCTTGCCGGTGGTGTTGAACAGCGTGCTCAACTGGGTGCTTGGGCGCAGTCGTTCGGTGCTCGGCCAATGGTTTCTCGCCGACTGCCGCCAGCAACTGCCGGCCCTGAGCCTGGCCTTGATGGCGCTGTTGTTGGCGCTGGCGGCGAACATCGGCGCCGGCAGCATGACCGCCGGTTTCCGTCAGACCTTCAGCAACTGGCTCGAACAACGCCTGACCGCCGAGCTTTACCTCAATCCGCAAAATCCCGCCCAGGCTCGAGAGCTGCACACCTGGCTTGACCAACAACCCCAAGTCAGCGCAGTGCTACCGAACTGGCAAGTGTCGATCCAGTTGCAGGGCTGGCCGGCGGAGGTTTTTGGCGTGATCGATCACCCGACTTATCGTCAGCATTGGCCGCTGCTGGAAGCCTTGGGTGACAACCCTTGGGAGCGACTGGCCAAGGACGACGCGCTGATGCTCAGCGAACAACTGGCTCGGCGGTTGAAGGTACGGCTCGGTGATCACCTGACAATCCCGACGCCGAATGGCCCATGGTCGCCGCGGATCGTCGGGATCTACGCCGACTACGGCAATCCCAAGGGTCACCTGCTGGTCAACATTAATCATCTGCTGCGCGGCTGGCCGCAGTTGACGCCCAACCGTTTCAACCTGCGCATCGAACCGGCATCGATCCCTGGGTTCCTGACCGCGCTGCAAGCACGCTTCGCCCTGGACGATAGCCGCATCGTCGATCAGGCTCGCCTCAAGGGTTGGTCCACACAAGTGTTCGAACACACCTTCGCCGCCACCGCGGCGCTCAACAGCCTGACGCTTTTTGTCGCGGGCGTGGCGCTGTTCATCAGCCTGCTGACCCAGAGCCAAAGCCGCCTCGGGCAACTTGCGCCACTGTGGGCGCTGGGTGTAACCCGTCGACAACTGATGCTGCTGAACCTCGGGCAAACCTGGCTGCTGGCGGTACTGACGCTGGTGCTGGCGTTGCCCTTGGGCATCGCATTGGCGTGGTGCCTGGACACGGTGATCAACGTTCAGGCCTTCGGCTGGCGTTTGCCGTTGCGGGTGTTTCCGCTGCAACTGTTGCAGTTGATGGGCCTGGCGTTGCTCGCGACATTGCTTGCGTCGGCGTGGCCGTTGTACTCGCTGTATCGCACGCAACCGGCGGATCTGCTGAGGACGTTTGCTCATGAAGATTAAGGTCGGTGTGTTGTTATTGGCCACGCTGTTGAACGGCTGCGACAACACGCCTGCGCCGGAAAAAGGCTTCGCCGGCCTCGGCCATCAGGCCGCCGCATTTACCCCAGTGGTGCCCGGGCGAGTATTCAGCTTCCCGGCGGATCACGGCCCCCACGATGGCTTTCGTATCGAATGGTGGTACGTCACCGCCAATCTCAAGGACGATCAAGGCCAGGAATTCGGCGCGCAATGGACGCTGTTTCGCAGCGCCTTGAAAGCGTCCCCCGAGCAACCCGGCTGGAGCAATCAGACCATCTGGCTGGGCCATGCGGCCGTGACTTCCGCCACGGCGCACCATGCCGCCGAACGCTACGCCCGAGGCGGCGTCGGCCAGGCCGGAGTGAGCCTGACGCCGTTCAATGCATGGATCGACGACTGGCGTTTCAGCAGTCAGGCAACCAATGCCGATGCCCTGTCGGACCTGCAACTCAGCGCTCGCGACAAGGCTTTCAGCTATCAGTTGCGACTGACTTCTACGAGGCCATTGGTGCTTCAAGGCGACAAAGGCTTCAGCCAGAAATCTGAACAGGGCCAGGCCTCGTACTACTACAGCCAGCCGTTTTTCCAGGCCAGCGGCACATTGGAAATCGATGGCAAAACCTACACCGTCAGCGGCCCGGCCTGGCTCGACCGCGAGTGGAGCAGCCAACCGCTGACTGCCAACCAGACCGGTTGGGACTGGTTCTCCCTGCACCTGGACAGCGGCGAACAGGTCATGCTCTACCGCATGCGGCAAAAGGACGGCGCGCCATACCTCACCGGCACCTGGATCGATGCACAAGGGCAGACGCAGTTATTGCATGCCGACGACATCAGCCTCACTCCTCAGGAGAAGGCCAAAATCGCTGGCCGTTCGATGCCGGTGAGCTGGTCGATCAAGATACCCGCCAAGTACCTCGATATCACCATCAGCGCCCTCAACCCCAAGGCCTGGATGGACTTGCGCATTCCTTATTGGGAAGGACCGGTGCGGCTGAGCGGCAGCCATGGCGGGCAGGGTTATCTGGAGATGACCGGGTACTAAGCGTATGCCGAAACCCGGCCGGCCAATCCAAAACCATCAACGTCGAAAAGCGAGTCCAGGCGAAATTGAAAGATCTGAAAGTGGGGCAGAGCGTTGTGGTGAGCTATACCGATGTGCTGAAAGTGACCAGCCAGCACCCAAGCTGATCATTACTTGTACAGATTAATTGTTCTTCTGCGGATAGTTGTATAAGAACAGTCAGTTTTAATGGTCGAACTGGTGAGTTTTAGAAGTTTGTATCCGGTTTTTTAGCAAAGACTTACGAAATGTTACGTGCATAAATTTCATGTTTATACCGAGGACATATCGGCCAAATTCTATTAAAATCCTTCCCGTTCGCCCGGTGTCAGGGCTCTTTACCGGTGCATGGATTGCCAGGCCATTACACTGGGCGAACACCTTCTTTGGGAGGTGCTGTTTAAAAGTTTCGGATATAAAAAATGGGCGACCCTGGGGTCGCCCATTTTTATTGGCTGGGTTAAAGCGGCGGCGCCGGACACCCTACCCGGGGGCTGTAATGGCGTTTGTAGCCGGAGTCCATTTCAACCCGAAACTGTATCCATTATCGGAGTGCTGGCCTGGAGCTGCTGCCGGTAGTTGGTTGCACGCTGTAGCACGCGGGTCAAGGCCTGAAAATTTGCCGGTTTGGTCAAAATATCATTGGCACCGGCGGCCCTGAAACGTTCTATCTCGCTCGAAAAAGCACTCGCGGTGAAAGCGACGATGTAGCAAGTATCGCCCAGTGCCAGTTTGCGGATTTTATGGATGGCCTCCAGCCCATCCATGACAGGCATGTTGATATCCATAAAAATGATATCTGGAGTCGAAGTCATGCACTGATTGACCGCCTCCAAGCCATTTGACGCAAGGTCGGGCGCATAACCCAACTCTTGCAACATCGCCATGGCAACTTTCTGACTCACGGGATGGTTTTCCACCAGCAGAATATCGAGCGGGTAATCCTCGGCAAAAGATGAGTCGAAACCAACCGATGCATGATCATCCCGGATGGGTAATTCCGAGACTGAAAAAAGCTCCATGGGGAGTGAGAAGGAGAACGTCGATCCGACGCCAGGCTGACTGGTAAAGGATAAAGTCCCCTGCTGCGCCTCGACCAGATTTTTGCAGATGGAAAGACCGAGCCCACTCCCGGTAAAGCGTTGACTGGCCGGTCCTTTAAACTGAGCAAAGGGCTTGAACAGGCTGTCTTGCCGTTCCATGGGGATACCTATGCCGGTATCGCGTATGGAGAACTCGAGTCGGGCTCGAGTGCCGTAACCACTAGTCGTGACCATGAGCGATACCTTTCCGGCCTCGGTGAATTTAACCGCATTGCCCAGCAAGTTGATCAATATCTGGCGCAGGCAATTGGTATCGGTTTTGACCAAGGGAGGTACGTCTGGTGAGACCTGGGCCTCAAGTACAATTGGCTTGTCCTGAATGTTTTGCCGGATCATTTCAATACTGGATGAAACCAGAGCTCTGACTTCGAAGACACGAGGCTTCAATTCAAGTTTGCCTGCTTCGATTTTTGCAAGATCGAGAATGTTGTCGATAAGAGACAGCAGGGTTCGTCCGCTTGTATTAATTGTTTGTAGCAGACTGCTTTGCTCGCGGTTCAGGGCGGACCTCGCCAGCAACTCGGTCGCGCCGATAACACCGTACATGGGCGTGCGAATTTCATGACTCATGGTGGCCAAAAACCTGGTTTTTGAACGATCAGCGTCCTCGGCGGCATTTTTTGCCTGATTCAATACCTCTTCGTTTATTTGCAATTGCTGGAGATGAGCGCGCATGCGTATAAGGCTGAAGACGAGAAATACCAGAATGGCCAGGATGATATGCTGCAGGGAGTCTTGATTAAGTTGCTGGTAGTAATCCGCCAACGTCATCTCCGCACCCGCAATATAAATCGTACCGTCCTGCGATTTCATCGGGACGAAGACGGCGCGAAAATCTCCCCAGTGATCCGAGTAGTCGATCCAGGTGGGTTCGGTGCGTTCAAAACTGTCGAGCAAAGCCTGACTGGCATCCGGGTAGGGATCGAAAAAGCGTACGAAATTCTTCTCCTGGATCTCCTTTTTCGATGCGCTGGAGCTGACCAGAAAAGCCTCGCCCGAGCGTTTGACCACACTGTAGACAAAAGCAGTCCCCATGGAATCATTGAAGCTGGAGAGCCGTTGAATGGCATTCCAGTCTTCCGTCTCGGATTTGGACTGTTTGTCGATCAGATTGTCATGGTAGCGATCGCCAAGGATGGCCGACGCCCCCAGCGCGGCATGCAGCAGCTTGTTATTAATATTCTCAGTGAGGATTCCTTGAGTCTCGACGTAGAGGTAGTAGATATAGCCACTGACACCTACTATGTAGACCAAGAGAAAAATCCACGTTTTCCGTTTGAGCTTGAACATAAATCACAGCCTCCATACTGTAGGCCCAAGCATAATTTGAAGGCTGGCTGAAAACCATTGTTTTGTTTTTTTGCTGTTTTCAGGTGAGGCGTTACTTGACCGAAGCGCCAGTTTTTTGGTTTTTTTGCTCACGATGTTGAGTCGAATTTTGGAATGATCAGAAATTTAAAGACAGTTTTTAACAAACTCTTGCGAAGTGCCGCGTGTATAAGTCTGTGCGGCGATGTTTAAATGTTTCGGGCATAAAAATGGGCGACCTTGAAGTCGCCCATTTTTATTGGGAAATTTAAAGCTGCGCCCGTAACCGCCGTCCGACCACATCCAGCAAATCGCAGCCATCGCGCAACGGGATGGCCAACACCCGCGCAAACTCTTGCAACAGCGCAGCATCACCACCAATCGCTTCGCCCAGGGAAAGCGTTTCCAACAGTTGAGTGACGCTGCGAATGCGATACGCCGCCGTGTCTTGCAACACGTCGACAGGCGCTTCGGTGTCGATCAGCAGGGAAGGGATCGTGCAGTCGATGCCGGTAATCGGCATGTATCGAGTCATGGCTGCACCTCCTGAGCATCGGACGTCCCACCGGGTGGATCGAGATTGTCCAGCGCCCGGTTTACCAATAACTCGCCCAGTACGGCCAATTGCTGAATCGATAGCGCCAGGCTGCGGTGCGAGCCTTCGAGCTCGCAGGCAAAGTCAGTGGTCAGCACGTTGAGCGAGGCGAGGGTTTCGCAGGCGTGGCTTAACAGGGTTTCGGTGTCGATGTTGGGGAGGAGGGTGAAAACGTGGCTGATGGGGTCGGGATTTTTTGGATCGCGGAGGCGGGCGCTGATGGTGCGTTGGGTTGCTTGGCTGAGTTGGAGGGGGTCGAGGGAATCGGGTGGAAATTTTTTCATGGTGAAGCTCCTGAACTAATGGAGCCGCAAAGCGGCATTTGCATGCCTTGATCGTGTTCGGTCTGTCAAAACCGGTCGCTGAGGTTGCAACGACTGGGGGAGGTTATCTGGGGAGGAGGGGGTGTACAAGTTCATGGATGGCGATAGAAGTTGCGGGAAATGTCCGATGCTTTTGTCAGACGTCCCGGTGGGTTGAAAAATTGAGTCAGATTTGGTTTTAAGTGAACTCGGGTTTTTTATCGTTCATATAAACCGAGGGACCACAAAGTAGTGGATGTTTCGTTGTGAATTCAATTATCGAGCTGTTGTTCGAAGCGTGAATCATGAAGAGATTTTCGCTCTGAGTGATTCTTATGCTAAGTTTTTCTTTTGTAGGTATATTTTTGATCGTCAGGTTGCTGATTTCGCTGCAGTTTAAACCGATGCGACATGTGTTGAATTCAGCCCTTTTCCATTTTGAGGGAGGGGCGTCAGGGAGTTCTTCGATGTCAAATTCCAGTATTATCGTTGGTCTGTTGTGGTCGATATTTATTGTGAAAAGTTCAATGAGTCCAATCGCTATGGGAGTTTTGAAAACCTGGTTGAAGAAGATGCTGCCATCGATATCGTTCCAGAACTTCATTCCTGCTCCTTGAAACCTAACTGAGGGGAGGGTAGACGCAGACAAAAGAGCAGTCAAAAGGGGGCAGATTGTCTGCGGGAATAAATTGTTGATACTCGACGGCGATGATGTGCTTACGGTCGTATCGCAAGAGCAGGGCGCGACCGGCGCCATTGTCGAGGCGTTTGATCCTGCCGTGGAGGTGCGTTCACCCGGTAGCAGTGGGGTTTCGGATAACCAGCCCCGTGGATTGATGTTCAGTCGTCCTTGATGGTGAAGCTAAAAACTCATATCCACTTCAATATTTTCTTCGTACGTCGAGAGCAACTTCACAATGCTTTCGTTTTCGGAGTATTTCTTTTTCAACTGCTTCAGTTTTTGATCTGTGCCCTTGCAGTATTTATTGATATCGCTGATGACACGGCTGAGGTTGTCCGGGGCGGCGGGGTCCGGCCCAGGAATATCTCCGCGCAGAGAGTCACAGTTGTCTCTGCTTGTTATGTAATCGGAGACATCGCCAGGTACTGAGCCATCGCTTTCGGCTGCACAAGAAAGCAGTGGGAGGGCCAGCGCGATAAGCAGGAAATAACGCATGATTGTGTACATTTTCATGCCTGTCATTTGGCCGGTGAGGTTTGAAAGACCATTGTTGATTTCGACATTGGGCAAAGGGCAGATTACCCGTCACGAAGATTTGAATAAGTCTGCCGAATTGCGTTCGATCATTTAGTTAAAGTGATTCAAACTTCTTTTCTCCACGCGGAAAAAGTGATGGCCGTTCCTTCTTCCTCATTATCCTTGATCTCGATTTTGTAGGTGCCGCCACCTGCAACACCTTCAATCAGTGCCTTTTCATCGTTCGCACTTAACTCGGCACCTTTAGCTCTCTGTTTGTAAAACTCGACGACATCAGAGAACTCTGTATAGGTTTTCAACATGACCTCGAAATCATGTCGTGGCCGGCCTGCCAATTCGTCGAAGTCACCGTAAATCGGTGCGCCTCTCATGCCGGGTGTGGTGTACACACCATCGACGCCAGCGCCCGCCAGATGGGCGTTCTTTGGAAGCAACGGGAGCATCGCCTTCGGGAAGTCGGAAGGTAATTGCGAGGCGTTCCAGGAGTCTTTTTTCGGGTCAGTAATGATGTATTCGACCGTGGCAATTTTTTGCGCTCGAGCACGTGTTTCGGGATCTTCACTTTCGGCCCAATAGGCAATCAATGGCGGCAACTGTTTGCTCCAGACAATGATTGGGTCAGCATCGCTCTTCTTGGCGCCTTTCGCCTGGAAGATAGTCAGCACGGTTTCGGGGCCGGGATTGCAGGACAACGACTCTGTGCGTGATTTGACGGTACAGTGCCCATTGACCAACCCAACGGCGATCAACTGACCCTTGTCGTCCAACAAAAGTGCGGCGCGCTCGTCGCCGTGGTTACCATCATCCATGGCCGTCAGCATTTTGCGTTCGGCAGGTACACCTTCCTCAAACGTCGAGAACTCTGAGTCGAGGGCGTCCAGTACTTGCGTGACGATCAACGAGCCATCGTTGGTGTAGCTGCCTGTCGCATAACCGATGAAGTCAATCAAGGCGGCGCGTATCGCCGGATCTTCGTTGAGCTGTGGTGGTCGTGCAGGGGCGGGGTCATTGGTGAGCAGCAACACAGTTGTACCGTCTGCGCGTTTTTCTGATCGAAGTGACAGCGCGGCAGCGTCAAGAGAAAGGGTCAATGCCAAAAGCATGGCGAATGGTCGTGCGATGGTAAACAAGGGTTCATTCCTTTGTTGAGTGGTGATCCGGTTTTTTTCAGAGCTAAAGGCTGTCCCCTTTGTCAATTTGTCCTTTTAGCCTGATTTACTTTGCTCGTTATTGGTTTTGAATGTTGCTCTCATATTTTGTTAGGCATTCTAGAAGTACTGTCATAAAGTGTTGGTGGTCTTCGATTTCATCGTCGAAATATGTACTTAGTTTGTCGAAGATTGCGTCGAAATTCTCATCTTTTTCCAAATAGAATTCTAAGGTTTTTATAAAGCGGTCACGTGCGCTCTTGGGGTAGGCGATGAACTCCGGTTGTAATATTTGATCAAACAGCTCTGATAATTCATTCCTGTTGTTCACATCTTTTGAAGCTATTATTTGCTCGCGTTCGTCATCGTCTGTGTAGTCAATGTCGAAGATGAAAAGTAAGTTGCGCAAGCTTGATAGTTCAGGGGTAGGCTTCATTGTTTAATAGTCCGGGTACGATGTAATAAGCTTTCCGTTAGCGTCTAGATGTGTCACTGCTTTGGTTTGTGTTCCATATTTAAGGGTTCCTTTTTTGTACCCTTCACCAATTTTTCGGCCCATTTCGATTGGTTTGCTCGCCAAGTCGGCATCGCCAGTTCTGTTGAAGATTTGTAGCGCTCGATTTATCGCGTTGAGCTGATCACGATGACTTGTGTAGCGTGTTGCAGCGCTAGGTAATTTTGCTTGCCCTGCTTTTTTACCTTTATTGTAGGTTTCAATAACTCCGGTCGTTGGGTTTCTGCCGGTGCTTGCTCTTTCGTATTGAGATTGTAGAGTCGTCTGCGCACCATGCTTTTCAAGGAAGTGAGCTCCAGGTGTAGCAGCTTCCATTTTTTGCAGTTCTTTGTGTGCATTCGCTTCCGCTAGCTCATTGATTCGAGCTTGCCTCTCTGCTCGCGTCATCTGTGGTAAAGGAGGCTCTCCCTCATCCACCGCTGCTTTGGCAGCCGGATTATCAACTCCCATCGAGGGAGTCCTGCCCCCGCTGCCAGGACACCCATTCAACCCCAACGGATCCACCCACCCCGTAGGGTTAGGCACGTACTGGTAGTTATTCAACCCACCCGCAAGCTTAATCGGATCCTGCGTCAGAAACCGTCCAGTCCCCGGATTGTAGTAGCGATGCCGGTTGTAATGTAACCCTGTCTCGGCATCGAAATATTGGCCCTGAAAGCGCAGCGGGTTGTCGATTTCGGCGACGTCCAGCGCAGCGAGGTTGCCATAGGCGCGGTACTTGGCCGACCACATGATCTCGCCGCTGTAGTCGGTGAGTTCCTGCGGTGTACCGAGGTGGTCGAGTTGGTAGTAGAACGGCGCGGCCTTCAGCGGGCCTTCGCCGTCGAGCATGGCCAACGGGCGGAAGCTGCCGGGTTCGTAGATGTAGCTGCGATAGCGGTTGTCGCCGCTTTCGGCGATGAGGCGTTCGCCTTGCCAGAGGAATTCGGTGGTATGGCTGTCGACGGTCTTTTCGATGCGACGGCCGAAGGCGTCGTATTTGTAGCTCGCGATGCTGCCACCGGGCAGGCTGACGCCGATCAAACGGTGCTGGCAGTCGTAGCGGTATTCGGTAACCAGTTTCTGCCCGGCGCCGCGGCGTTCGCGGATCAGGTTGCCGTAGGCGTCGTAGTCGTAATGACGGTCGCCCTGCATCAGCAGGCGGTTGCCCTTGACGTTGGCCAGGTTCGCGGTCGGCTCGTTGTTTTGGCCGAGGAGGTTGCCCGCCGGGTCGTGGGCGAAGCTTTCAGGCGTAGCGCCGCGTACGTTGATCAGGCGGTCAAGCGGGTCATAGTGATAGCTGCGGTGGCCTTTGCGGCTGTCGTCGATGCCAGCAAGGTTGCCGTTGGCGTCGTAGGTGTAGCGGCGCTGGAACAGATTCTTTTCGCGTTGGCTGACGCTATGGGCTTGCAACCGACCCTGTTCGTCGTACTGGTATTGGCTGAGCAGCAGGCCTTGTTGGCGCTGTTGTTCGCGACCTGCGCTGAACTGGTGGCTGGTCAGGCGCGAGCCGTTGAGGTCGATACTGCTCAGCTCGCCGCCAGGCTGGTGGCGGTAGTCGAGCTTGCTGCCGTCCGGCAGGCGGCAGTGTTTCAGTTGGCCGACGCTGTCGTACTCGTAACGCAGCGTGCCCCAGCCCTGGTGTTCGGTGATCAGGCGATCTTGCAGATCGTATTCGTAGGCGAGGGGCCAGTGGCTGTCGTCAACGTTAACGAGGCGACCGAGGGCGTCATAGCTGTAGTGAATTTCTTCACCGTCGGCCAGGGTTTTCACCAGCAGACGGCCAGCAGCGTCGCGCTGGTACTCGGTGATCAGCTCGCTGCCGTCGTCGCCGAATTCGGTTTTCTTCAGCAGTTGGCCATTGAGATCGTACTCGTAGGCGGTACGGCGACCGTCAAAACCGGTTTCCTGTTGGATCAGGCCGTTCGGGTAATAGTCAAGGTGGTAGTGCTCGCCACGTTCGTTTTCGATCTCGGTGAGCAGCAGTCGCGAGTTGTCGTAGCGGTAGCGTAATTGGCTGCCATCCGGATTGATGCGGCGGCTGACCAAGTGCAGGCCATCGGCGTATTCGTAGCGGGTGATGCGCCCGAGTTCATCCCGTTCGGCGGTGACGCGACCATACGGGTTATAGGTGAAGGCGCGGGTGGCACCGCCGGGCAGGGTGATTTGTGTCAGGCGATCAACGGCATCCCATTGGTAATGAGTGATGGCGCCGGTTTCATCCTGACGTGTGATTTGCCTACCTAGCGCGTCGTAGCGGTACTTGCGTTGGCCGCCGTCGGGCAGGCGTTCTTCCAACAGTTGACCGAGGTTGTTCCAACCCAGTTGATGACGACTACCATCGGGGTGACGAATCTCCAGCAGGCGACCCTGGCGGTCGTAGTTGTAGTGGGTTTCGGCGCCGTGAGGGTCTGTTTGCTGGGTGATATCGCCCTGGCGGTTGCGCTCGTATTGCCAGCGAGCTCTGCCACGTTTGACCTCAATGAGTTGACCATCGAAGTAGTTGTAATGTGTAGCCTCATCTTCGGCAGGCACAACGGACATCAAGCGTCCGGCGTCGTTGTAGTGGTACTCGGTGACGGCGCCGAGTGCGTCTTTTTCTGCGATCAGGCGACCTTCGTCGTTGTAGGCTTTTTGCGTTTCCGCGCCATCAGGGGTGGTCTCGCTGATCAGTCGTGCATTTTCATCATGCACGTACACCTGTTCGCTACCGTCGGCGTTGAGGACGGTAACCGTACCTTTGTCGTCCCAAACATAACGGGCTTCAAGTTGCGAGTAGCTTGCCCAGTGACGGACGCAACGGGAAAGCTTGCCTTCACGCTCCCATTCCCAGAAGAAGCTGGCGCCCCCGGCCAGTTGCCGTTCCAGAATGACATGCTGATCGTTGTAGCGGTAATACTCGGTTTCACCTGCTGCATTGGTCGAGGATACGAGCTGATTACGCGTGTTGTAGCGGTAGGAGACCAAGGTCTGAATGGTTAACCATGGATCCTGGCGCTCACCGCGATCGTTGTACTCGGAACGTTGTTGCTGATGATCCACCGCCGCAATATGGCGATCGTCGTAGCGCAAGAGCAAGGCACGGCCTGCGCCGTTGTCGATGCGCTGAATGCGGCCGACCAGGTCATAGCTGATGTGTATCCGGTTGTCATAGGCATCGCTGATGGTGATCAGACGCCCGGCGCGGAAGTGGTAAAAACGGTCGCCTTGCCCAGCCTGGTTGATGATCAGCTCACCGGGTGCGTCGCCCAGGTAGATTGCCGACTGCGCCAGACTGTTGATGATGGCCGGACGCTGTTCGCTCGGCATAGGAAAGCGGGTCTGTCGGTTTTCATTGTCGGTCCACAGCACGCCTTCATCGTCCAGTTGCAGATGATGGGACAGTGAATGGCTCCAGCCTTGGCCGAGACGACTGTCTATCTCGACCGCACTGCTGCGGTACAGACGTGTCCACTCCAGCCGTAACAATCCGCCTAATTCGCCGTCGGTAAGGGTCAGCAACTCCTCACCAGTTACCATCGAAACGGGTTCACCGTTGGTACAGGTGTTGTTAGCGCACTGTGCGGGTTGATCGGCTGGGTTCTTGGATTGGGCAGGTGCGTTATCGACTTTTTCCTGCTGTTCGATACGCGTGGTGTTTTCTTTCTTGCCGCGCGTATGGATCTGCGCGTCTGTTTCCACCTTTGCGCCTGTAACCGGTGGTTTTTTCTTCGGTGCTGTTGCCGTTACCGCGGGCTTGGGTGTGGCTATTTCAATGCTGGCCTTACGTGCCTGATTGACCGCCGAATTGCCGTTGAGCAGCAACGGCTGGGCTGCTTCGGTGTGGGCCTTAGCGTTCTTCTTGCTGATTTTCATCAGCATGGAGGTGAAGTCTTGGATCAGCTTCAGCACCTTGCCACCGTTTTGCGTAGCGCTGAGTGCCTTGGTACCGACACGTACTGCCAAGCCGAGGCCACCGGTCAAAACAACACCGACCAGGATATTCAGCAGCACTTCTGTGGTCAGTTCGGAAAGCACTTCCGTACAGGTCTGCGGTGGCAGCATCTTGACCCAGGCCATGATCGCAGCGACGTAGATCCACATCAACGGCTCGTCGCTGGCGATCAGCAGGGCGGTGTGAATTGCTTCCGCCGAGGCGTCGTAGATGCGTTTGATTTCTTCCTCGGTGAAGAACTTCTTGAGCTTTTCGTAGTTCTCCCGAGGATGCGCGACCAGGTTGTAGAGGCTTTTGATATCGCCCCACAAACCCATGATGGCCTTTAGAAAACCTTTCCAGGCAGCTTCCAGCTCTTGCAAGGCACGGCCAGGCATGGACGCGCTGTTATGCGCCTGCCAGAGTGGTAAAAAGTCAGTACTCCACTGAGTCTGCAGCCAGCCGCTCAGATCACCGATCACGCCCTGATAGGAATTGAACAGGGTGTCGATTTGCGCGGGTGTGGGGTTCGGGAAAAACGTGATTTTGTATTGCTGGTTAGGCGTAAGACCTTCGACTTCCAGAATCCCGCTGGGGCCTATGGTCTTGGTGATGGCTTGGCCTGCTTCATTTTTTCCGTACAGTTTGCCGTCAGTCACGGGCACCAAGCGAACTGGCGTATTGCCAATCGGGACAAAACGCGCAGATTCGAAGCTGTGAACCAGTTTGAGCTTGCCGTTGGCGGGACAGTTTGCGTAAAGGTCGACTTTTTCTTTGCTGTCTTTGTCCTGAGTACCGACTTCGTCACCGACCTGAAATTGTTGTTCCGCATCCAGCGCACCGCCATACCAGGCTTCGGCGTGGGCGCGGTAGTCAACAATACACTTCTTGAAATCACTGATGATGACCTGAGCGTCTGGTTGTTTTGCTGTCAGATTCCCAACAATCGAACCCATCAAAATACTCATACGGCCACCTCATTTTCCAAGTGGGCTTTCAGCAGCCCTGTGTAGTTTTCTTCCGTAAGTGGCGTGCGTTTTACGAAGCGCGCCACTTTTGTTCGCAGGTTGGATTCGGGGAACGAGAAGTAAAGTTCGGCGTGATCCTCCTTCAACCACTGCATCATGTTGCCGACTACGGTCGATGGGTTTTGCTTGGTCAGGCCATCAAGCAACGCCTTCGGCACCTCCCACCACGGCCAATCCTTAGCCGGCGGCACCACTCTCGGCCCCACCTCCAGGCTCTTGCCATTAATCAAATACCGATCAAACACCGGCAGCACTTCACCAGCGGCATCGCCGAGTCCTTCCAGAATCGGGTAGATATGCCGCCCATCCCAGAGCCGGAAAAACACTTCAGTCCCGTCCGGCATCCGAACCTGCGTGAGGCTACGCAGATGTTCGAACACCACGTTCGGTTCGCTGCTGGAAACGGCCAGCCACCCCCAATCGAGGGCGTCCGTTTCGGCAATCCATGACAGGAAGCTTGAGTTGGGTTTCAACTCGGTGAGGTAGGGCATCACCGGCTGCCAAGCCGCGTAGGGTGTACCGCCCCAGATCGGGATCGCCTGGGTTGTGGGTTCATTTTGGTAAAGTGTCTTGAGCGCTTCGGCATCGCTGGCCGCGCTAACGATCAAGTACAAACGCTCACCCGTTTGCAGCGGCCGTCCTGCAAGCCAAGCCTGCGGAGTCAACAGATCAGATCGCACAAGCACCTGCCTTGCATTTCTCGCACTCTTCACAGAATGGCGCGTTGCGCTTGAGAGTATTGATTTGCGCCGGACTCAGAACCGCGCCAGCCTTATCCGCATCAGCCTGTTTCAACGCCCCAGGCATCAACGGCGCCGCCCCGGTTCCGCTGCCCGGGCTACCTCCAGAGTTCATGTTGATCACCGGCCCGCTCAGCGTCACGCCGCTGGCGTCGATCTTGATGAAGCTGCCGCCGCCTTTGAGGGTGAGTTCGCTGCCGGCTTCGAGCACGACTTTCATGCCGCTGCTCAGGTGGATTTCCTGGCCGGCTTCGATGAACTGGCCGGTGCCGACTTTGATGTGCTGGTTCACGCCCACGGTCAGGTGGTCGTTGGCGCGGGCTTCGACTTTGCGGTCGGCATAGACGGTGTGGTGTTCTTCGGCCTTGAATTCGCTGTAGCTGTTTTTCTCCACGGTGTCGTGGCGTTCGTTGCCGACGCGGATTTTCTGGTCGTGCTCGACGTTTTCGTCCCAGTCGCGCTGGGCGTGCAGGAAGATTTGTTCCTGGCCTTTCTTGTCTTCGATGCGCAGTTCGTTGAATCCGCCGCCGCCCGGAGAGCTCAGGGTTTTGAAGGTGCTGCGGGTTTTGTTCGCCGGCAGGGCGTACGGGACGACGTTTTCCTTGTGGTACAGGCAGCCGCTGATCAGCGGTTGGTCGGGGTCGCCTTCGAGGAAGCTGACCAGCACTTCCATGCCGATGCGCGGGATGGCGATGCCACCGTAATGGGCGCCGGCCCAGGCGGAAGAGACGCGCAGCCAGCAGCTGGTTTTGTCGTCGGCCTGGCCTTCGCGGTCCCAGTGGAATTGCACTTTGACGCGGCCGTATTGGTCGCAGTGGATCTCTTCACCTTTGGGCCCGGTGACCACGGCGCTTTGGCTGCCGAGGATCCGTGGTTTGGGGTGGTTCAGCGGCGGGCGATTTGGCACGTCCCAGGGGGTGGCCTGGAAGCGGTTGCGGTAGCCCTGATGGAAATCGTCCTTGAGCTGGGTCGTGTTGCTGGTCACCGACTCTTCCAGCACTTGCGGCTGTTTGCCTTCGTGGAGGATTTCGGTCAGCAGCCACAGGTCGTTCCACTTGGCTTTCGGGTGTTGGGTCAGGGCCAGGAAGTGGCCGCTGACCAGCAACGGCTGATCGCTTTTGCCTTCGACGAGCTGGAAATCGCTACGGTGACGTTCGAGGGCGCGTTTGGCCAGGTGCTTGCCGCGTTCGCGGTCGATGAAGCGGCCGGGGTAGTCGTAGTCTTCGAGGTCGGGCAGGGCGTCGCCACGGTGTTCGCTTTCCAGGGTCAGGCGCGGCTTTTCGAAGTCGTAGTCGCGGCGGGTGGTGCGGCTGGTGCGGGTTTCCAGGCGCAGGTCGAAGCGCTTGATCACCGGGTCGTTGGCGACCATGCCGGAGTCTTGCTGGTAGGCCACGGGCGCGAGTTTCGGGAACACCGTCTGGTCATCGCCGAACACCAGTTTGTGGGCCGTGGCGCTGTGCTGGAAGTGGTAATGAATACCTTCTTCCTCGCACAGGCGCTGGATGAACTGCAGGTCCGATTCATCGTACTGAACGCAGTAAATGCGCTCGGGATAAATCGCCCCGACTTTGAATTGGTAGGCATTGCTCTGGATGCCGTGCTCTTCGAGGACCATGCCGATGATTTTCGGCACGCTGAGGTTCTGGAAGATGCGTTGGTTGATACGGTGCGCCAGGTAGGACAGCTGCGGACGCAGCGTCACGGCATAGCGGGTCAGGCGTTTGCCGGAATCGCCTTGGGCGGCGCGGTAGATCTGGCCATGGATGCCGCTGCCGTCAGGCGAGAGCTGCAAAAAGGCCGGTTTGTGCAATAGCGTTTCGAGGTCCAGGGACGGCTGTTCACTGACCAGCTCCACCTCAAACACAAAAGGCTGGCTGATGGCTTCCCGACCTTGCAGGGAAAGGACCTGGAGATCGTTTTCCAGACCTTCGATAGTCAGGGCAAAGTGAGTCTGATTGGCCGGCGCGAACATCCCTTGTTCCTCGTGCAGTGCTGCGGCGCACGCCGGCACCCAAACGGGCGCTGCGGACGCGAAAATTCCTGGAAGGCGCAAATGACATCGACCAGCAGAGCTGGCCGATGTTTGGAACCGTCAGCCGCGATTAAGCGACCGGAACGCGCCAGTCATCGGAACCCGAAGTACCGGATACTTCGTGGGTCCAGGTGATTTTGCGGTAGGTGAATTGCACTTCTTCCAGGTGCGTGAAGTGCGAGTTCGACGGATCCTGGCAGTTGTGCATTTTGTTGTTGATGGCGACGATGATCGCGTCTTCCAGTTTGGTGGTGTAGTAATGCTCTTGGGTACCTTGAGCCGAAGTGCGGTACCACTGGATAACGATTTCGCTCATGCGCTCGCCGGAGGTCAGCGCCGCTTGCAGCAGTGGCGAGGACTTGTCGTAGACCTTGGTGATCACGACTGGCTTGTGTACGCGCTGACCGGTTGGTTGGCCGGACTGTGGGTCACGCGGGATGATCACGTCGTGGCTGAAAGCCTGAACCATGACCTGGTCTTCGTGACCTTCCTGGTAGGTGTTGCCAACGGAGTCGGCGGTGAACGCGCCGGCAGTGATCAGGCCTTGTTTCTCGCCAGTAACGGACATGTACGCTGGTGTAGCCATGGATGTGCTCCTTGCTAAAAGTTAGGGTGCCCGGGAGGCGGTATCGCCCGGTGGGTGCCTGACTGTTATCAAGGTCCGTGCCAGAAATGATTAATGCTATATAAATCAGGTGGTTGAGGTTGTTTTTTCAGCGCCGAAGAGGTTTTTGGCAAGGATCCGCTGAAAAAGTGCGCAAGAAGTTGCGCACCACTGCGCAACTTCTTGCGCACTTGGCTGGAGGGCTTGATAAACCTGACGTCCAGCCTCGTTCGAGGACTTTTCACCGACACAGTTGCGCAACTTCTTGCGCATCAAGGCCATGAGCCGTCACCCCCGACAATGGGCGCAACGAACAACGCTGTCCGATGGTCAAACCCAGCGCCGAGATCATTGAATAACCCTGACATCGACTGGAGAACGACATGAAAATCCTGATGGTTTTAACGTCCCACGATCAATTGGGTAACACCGGTAAGAAAACCGGCTTCTGGCTCGAAGAATTTGCCGCACCGTATTACACCTTCAAGGACGCTGGCGCGCAGCTGACCCTGGTCTCACCCAAGGGCGGCCAGCCACCGCTGGACCCTAAAAGTGATGAGCCGGACGCGCAAACCGCGGCCACCGATCGCTTTCACAAGGATTCCGCTGCCCAGTCCGCATTGGCGTCTACCGGGGTGCTGAGCACCGTGAGGGCCGAAGACTATGACGCTGTTTTCTATCCAGGCGGGCATGGCCCGTTGTGGGATCTGGCTGAAGACACCTTTTCAATTGCGCTGATCGAGGCGTTCTACAACGCGGGCAAACCGGTGGCGGCGGTCTGTCATGCGCCAGGGGTATTGCGTCACGTCAAGGATGAGGATGGCCAGCCATTGGTCAAAGGCAAGCGGGTGACAGGCTTCACCAACTCCGAAGAGGCCGCTGTGCAGTTGACAGATGTCGTGCCGTTTCTGGTGGAGGATATGCTCAAGGCCAACGGTGGCCTTTACTCCAAGGCCGATGACTGGGCGAGTTACGTGATCGCGGATGGTCTGTTGCTGACTGGTCAGAACCCGGCGTCTTCGGAAGAGACCGCCAAGGTGTTGTTGGCGAAGCTGCAATAAGATCAAAAGATCGCAGCCTGCGGCAGCTCCTACCTCGACCGCGTGAAACCGCAATACAACGGGTGCACCCAACCCCCGTAGGAGCTGGCGAAGCCTGCGATCTTTTGATCTTGATTTGGTTGGTGGCCCGAACACAGCCAAAAGATCGCAGCCTGCGGCAGCTCCTACCTCGACCGCGTGCAACCGCAATGCAACGGGTGTACTCGATCCCCGTAGGAGCTGGCGAAGCCTGCGATCTTTTTTGCGGCCATCACGCCTATTCGGAAACGTTCAAACCCAGTGCCGCAAAACACTCCTCAACCGACCGCCGCTGCGTCTCGGCATACAGCCCCAATTCATCAATCGTCGACCTTCCCAGAGCTTTTTCGAACGCTTGCTGGTTCGAATGCACGCCATAGTGGGTTTGCGCGGCATCCCCCAGGTTCGACTGAAAAATCCCCGCCGCACTGACTGGCAGAAAGTCTTCGTACACCAGCGGTTCAACCCGCACATAACCGTCGCGAAGCAAATCCTCCAACGACAAACCTTTCAGCTCATCCGCCGCCAAGCCTTTTTCTGTCACGAAGTAGCGAAAGTACGCCAGTTCCTGTCGGCGCATGTCCTCGACGGTGTCAGGAAATTCGCCAAAGTGCTGCGCCATTAGCGCGTTGTAGCGTGCGGCGTTGGCTTCGTTGGGGAAGTCCTTCAGTTCATCCCGGGCAGCATTGAGCAAGCGGTCGTAAAGCGCCCGGCCTTTGGGGGTGAGCGCCGCGCCGCGTTGCTCGATTTCACCGAAACGGGCGCTGTGGCTGCCACGGGTTTCGGCCTGATCGGTAAAAGCAATCGGCTCATCCAGCGCCTTGAAGCTGGTTTGACGCAGCAGGATCGGGCATTGCCGGCGGGGTGGGCCTTCGATCACCGCTTTGGGGGTGATGCCATGGGCGGGCATTTGCGCCTGCACGATGTCGATGTCCAGGGTGCGTGGCGTCAGGTGGTTGATGTGCGGGCCTTTGAAGGCCACCACGTCGGCGATCAATCGATGCTGGGCGCTGAGTTGCTGGTATTGCGCGGCGGTGACGGTGGCGCTGTGGTGCCAGCGGAAGGTCTCCAGGGCTTGTGCGACGAAGTCCTGCGCCTCGTATTCGGTCAGGCCGCCCTGGGTTTCAGCGCGTTCAATGAGGGCCAATGCCGCTAGGGTGAAGATCGAGCGCGTATCCAGCACCGACTGGGCAAAGGTTCGCAGTTCGGTGTCTTCGATCAGTTCCAGGCGCAGCAGCGAGGTGAACACCCGGAATGGGCTGACCTGCAACGCCGACTCATGCACGGCACGGAACGCGGTGGAATGCACCGGCACGCCGGCCGGGGTCAGGTCGTAATAGCCCACCGGTTGCATGCCCATCACCGCAAACAGGCGGGCGAGGGTCGCCAGTTCCGCGGCGGTGCCCACGCGGATCGCACCATGGCGTTCCAGGTCCAGCCGCTGGATTTCGCGGGTGCTGTGCAGCTGTCGGGCGATCTGCGGGTCGCTGTCCAGCACGTGGCGGTTGGTCTGTTCCACCAGCTCCATCAGCGCGCCGTACAGCGGCACTTCTTCGCGGTACATGTCGGACATCGCTTTGGAGAAGCGTTGGCGGATCAGGTCAGGGCTGACGAAGTTCGGATGGCTCATGAAAAGTTTCCTGGCGCAGTGACGTAACGGATGCCGGAAAAGATCGCAGCCTTCGGCGGTGCCGACAAACGAAGTTTCTGACGAACTTCATTCTGCCAAGGACTGTTCTTGCAGCGCGGGAGTGTTCGGTTATCGCAGAACTTGGTCGACCAATTCGATCCAGTGCCTGACTGGCGTTCGTCCGGCGCTGTTGAGGTGGCTCTGACAGCCGATGTTGGCGGTGGCGATGACCTCGGGGTGGCCGCTTTCCAGGGCGTTGAGTTTGTTGTCGCGCAGTTGCCGGGCGAGTTCCGGTTGGGTGATCGAATAGGTGCCCGCCGAGCCGCAACACAAATGACTGTCGGGCACCGCCGTGAGATTGAAGCCCAACCGCGTCAGCACTGCTTCTACCGCTCCGCCTAGTTTTTGAGCGTGCTGCAAAGTGCAGGGGCAATGGAAGGCGATCCGCTGGTCAGTGGCGGTGCAGACCCGTTCCAAAGGTTCATCGGCCAGCACTTGCACCAAGTCCAGGGCCAGTTCGCTGACCCGCTGGGCTTTGGCCGCATAGACCGGGTCGCGCTCCAGCAGATGCCCGTAATCCTTGATGAACGCGCCGCAGCCGCTGGCGGTTTGCACGATGGCTTCGGCGCCGTTTTCCAGGTGCGGCCACCAGGCGTCGATGTTGCGTCGGGCGCGCTCCAGGCCCATGGCTTGGGCGTCGAGGTGATAGTCCAGCGCGCCACAACAGCCGGCATCTGGCGCCGGGATCACGCTGATCCCCAGTCGATCCAGCACCCGCGCCGTCGCAGCATTGGTGTTCGGCGACAGACCGGGCTGCACGCAGCCTTCGAGCATCAACACCCGACGCGCATGCCGAGGGGCAGGGCGCTCGCCTGCGGCGGGTAGGTCGAGGGGCAGCTTCGCCTCGATGCCCCGTGGCAGCAATGGCCGGAATGTGGCGCCGATTTGCAGCAAAGTCCTGAACAGATTCGGATTCGGCGCCAGTGCCCGCAACCCTTGGCGCAACAGCCGCTGACTGGCCGGGCGCGGCACCGCTTGATCGATCACGGCACGGCCAATGTCCAGCAGGTTGTGATAATCCACCCCGGACGGGCAGGTGGTTTCGCAATTGCGGCAGGTCAGGCAGCGATCCAGGTGCAACTGGGTTTTGGCCGTGGCGGGGGCGCCTTCGAGCACTTGCTTGATCAGGTAGATGCGCCCACGCGGCCCGTCCAGTTCATCGCCCAGCAGTTGATAGGTCGGGCACGTCGCGTTGCAGAACCCGCAATGCACGCAGGTGCGCAGAATCTTGTCTGCTTCTTCGGCGCGGGGCAGTAGTTTGGACTGTTCGCTGAGGTTGGTTTGCATAGGGGGCGCTCTCCATTAGTTTCCCCGCCGCGCCGGGTCTGCTGTTGTGCAGGGCAAGGCGCGAGAAGCGTGGTTTGGTCATTCCAAATAAGCTTCGAGCAACGCAGCCCTGCACAACAGCAGGCCCGGCCCTTCGGGTTGTGCCTTAAAGCGGGCCAGGCTGCGTTGCAGGCCTTGGAAAGGGAACAACCATTACCAGCGGCCTCCGCCTTGCCTGGCCCGCTTTAAGGCGACAACGCGGAGGGGAAACTAATGGAGAGCGCCCCCTAGAGTTCCGCGTACATCCGCCCAGGGTTGAACAGCCCTTGCGGGTCCAGTTGCGCCTTGAGTTGCCGGTGATAGCGCAGCAGCGCCGGGTTCAGCGGCTGGAATGGCGTTTCGCTGACGCCATGGCTGAAACAGGTGGCGTGGCCGCCGAGTTCAAGGGCTCGCGACTGAATGTTGTCGGCTGCGGATTTCAACCAGCGTTGTGCGCCGCCCCAGTCGATCAGTTGCTCACCGGGCAAGTCCAGAGTCCCGAGGTTGTTGGGCAATGACAAGCGCCACAGCGGCAGGCCCTCATTGAAAAAGTCTAGTCGTTGTTCGTTCAGGTCGGCCCAATAACCGGAGTCCAATGGTTCGCCGCCGAGTCGTTGATGGGCGGCCGTCACCGAACCTTCGCCGCCTTCGAGCCGCAGATACAGACGCTGACCATCGTGGCTGGCAGCGCTGATGGGCAGTGGTTGCTGACCCCATTGCGCCAGATTGGCCAAGGCGTGGGCGCAGTCGATGTCCAGGCTGATGCTCAAGCATTGCCGGGGTTTGGGCAGCACTTTGAGCGAGACTTCGGTCAGCACGCCGAGGCAGCCGTAACTGCCCACCATCAGGCGCGAGAGGTCGTAGCCGGCGACGTTTTTCATCACTTCGCCGCCGAAACGCAGGTGGGTGCCGAGGCCACTGATCACCCGCGTACCGAGGACAAAATCGCGCACCGAACCGGACCACGGGCGCCGAGGTCCAGACAGCCCCGCCGCGATCATCCCGCCGACGGTGGCGCCTTCACCGAACGACGGCGGCTCGCAGGGCAGCATTTGCCCCTTTGCATCCAGTGCGGCAAGCAGTTCGCTCAGCGGCGTGCCGGCGCGAACGCTGATCACCAGCTCCGTCGGGTCGTAGCTGACGATGCCGCGATGGGCGCGGGTATCGAGTATTTCTCCGGCCACTTCACGGCCAAGAAACGCCTTGGTATTGCCGCCCTGAATGCGCAGCGGCGTGGCGTTCTCCCGCGCCTGCCTGACCTGCTCCAGCAGGGTTTCACTGGCATCGAAGTCCGGCATCAGAAGCGCTCCAGCTCAGGAAACGGCAGTTGCCCGGCATGGATGTGCATCGCGCCGAATTCCGCGCAGCGGTGCAGGGTCGGGATGTTCTTGCCGGGGTTGAGCAGGCCCTTTGGATCGAACGCGGCTTTGACGGCGTGAAACAGCGTTAACTCGTCACTGTTGAACTGCGCGCACATCTGATTGATTTTCTCGCGGCCGACGCCGTGCTCGCCGGTGATGCTGCCGCCGACCCTCACGCACAGTTCGAGGATCTTGCCGCCGAGGGCTTCGGCCCGTTCCAGTTCACCGGGCTGGTTGGCGTCGAACAGGATCAACGGGTGCATGTTGCCGTCACCGGCATGGAACACGTTGGCCACGCGCAAGCCATATTCTTGCGCCAGGCTGGCGATGCCCTTGAGCACACCGGGCAGTTCGCAGCGGGGGATGGTGCCGTCCATGCAGTAGTAATCCGGCGAGAGGCGGCCAATTGCCGGGAAGGCGTTCTTGCGCCCGGCCCAGAACCGCACGCGTTCGGCTTCATCCCGAGCCAGGCGCACCTCACTGGCCCCGGCCTGTTGCAAGACCTCGCGGACCCGCTCGCAATCGTCGTGGACATCAGCTTCGACGCCGTCCAGTTCGCACAGCAGGATCGCTTCGGCGTCCACCGGGTAGCCGGCATGGATGAAATCCTCGGCGGCACGGATCGCCAGGTTGTCCATCATCTCCAGGCCTCCGGGGATGATCCCGGCGGCGATGATCTCAGCCACTGCGCGACCGGCCTTTTCCACGGAATCGAAACTCGCCAGCAGGACTTTGGCGACCTGGGGTTTGGGCAACAGTTTGACCGTGACTTCGGTGATGATCCCGAGCAAGCCTTCGGAGCCGGTGAACAGGGCCAGCAAGTCGAAGCCCGGTGCGTCCAGCGAATCGGCGCCGAGGGTCAGGTGTTCGCCTTCAAGGGTCAATACTTCGAGTTTCAGCAGATTGTGCACGGTCAGGCCGTATTTGAGGCAATGCACGCCACCGGCGTTCTCCGCGACGTTGCCGCCGATGGAGCAGGCGATTTGCGAGGACGGGTCCGGCGCGTAATACAAACCGAAGGGCGCCGCCGCCTGGGAAATCGCCAGGTTACGCACCCCCGGCTGGACCCGTGCGGTGCGGGCGGCGGGGTCGATGTGCAGGATGTTGTTGAACCGCACCATTACCAGCAGCACGCCTTTGTCCAACGGCAGGGCACCGCCGGACAACCCGGTGCCGGCCCCGCGCGCCACCACCGGCACGTTGCGGGCATGGCAGAGCTTGAGCAGCGCCTGCACCTGTTCCAGCTGCCGGGGCAGGGCGACCAGCATCGGCGTGGTGCGATAGGCCGAGAGACCGTCGCATTCGTAGGGTTTGAGTTCTTCTTCGCGCCAGAGAATGTCCAGGTCCGGCACCTCCTGCTGCAAGGCCTTGAGTAACGCGGCCTTGTCCACGTTCGGCAGAACACCGTCGATGCGTTCGTCGTAAAGAATGTTCATGATCGCGCCTCATATGAATCGCTGAACATCACCCCCGAATTATCCGCCGAATATCATGAGCGATGTGTCTCCAAAAACTCCCGGTACAACCGCGCCGTATGGGTCGGTTGCTCAACCATCGGCATATGACCGACACCGTCCCAGATTTCCACCCGCAAATCGGCGATGCCCTTGCTCCAGACCGGTACGCTGCTGACATCGATCAAACGGTCCTTGCGCCCCCACAGGAGCAGCGCCGGGCATTTGATGTCGGGCAGTTTTGGCTCCATCGGCGGGCTGGCGTGAAAATCCCTGAAGATTTCTTCCAGATCATCGCGCTGCTGTTCATAGCGCTGGGCGACGGCGTCCAGCACGATCCCCGGCACCCACGGCGGCGAGACCATGGTCATGGCGTAGAAATACTGGAATTCTTCCCGGGAATGAATCAAAAACGGGTTGTGGCCGCGGGCCAGGTGTCGCTCCATGTCACTGGGCTCCGGGGCGGTGACGCCGGCCGGGTCGAGCAGCGCCAGCGAGATAATGCGCTCCGGGTAGTTGGCCGCCAGCCATGCCGCGATGTAGCCGCCCATGGAGTTGCCGATCACGTGCACCTTTTCGACCCCACAGATATCGAGCAACTGGATCAACCGTTTGGCCTGGACTGGAATGTCATAGCCGCCGCCAGCCTTGAAGCCGGTTTCACCATGACCGGCGAGGTCAGGAATAATCACCCGGTAGTCATCGACAAAATGCCGGGCGAAGCGCAGCCAGATGTTCTTGTCGGCGCTGTAGCCGTGCAGCATCAGCACACTGCTGGAGGCTTCGTAAGGCCCGCCTTGCCAGGTCGAGACGGTCATTTCGGTGATCGGCACGACGATCTTGTGCAACCGATACAGCCGGGCCTCCAGCGCCATGTTCAAGTCATAGAGCCAGTAACCGATGGCCGGGTAGCTCAACCAGCTCCAAGCCACGAAGACGGCGATAGTGACAACCAACAAAAGCATCAGGCTATTCCTTTGCAGTGATCAGGGCAGGTTGTTTATCGATCCTTCCCTTCATGTATAGACCAAACATTGGGCACTCAGCTCATGGCGAGGTCATGCTATTGATACCGCCAACCGGTGATGGCTATTTGCCGTTGCCCTGATAGACTTCAAACACACTTTCAATCCCGTGTGTTGTCAGGCTCCGTTCAGTGGTACAGAGGCCGATATGGAAAATAAGGGAGGAAAGGGACTTTCACTGGCCAGGAGGCTTTACGCGTCGCGAATCCTGGGTTTGGCCCTGGGATTATTGTGCGTCGGCGCAGGGATGTATCCACTCGACCCGGCGCCTTGGGTCTGGGGGGTGATGCTGATCAACGGGCTGCTCTGGCCCCATGTGGCTTATCAATGGGCACGCCGGGCGAAAATTCCTTTTCACGCCGAACACCGCAATATCCTGATAGACGCGTTTCTCGGCGGTTTCTGGGTCGCCGCCATGCAGTTCAATCCGCTGCCCAGCGCAGCCACACTGTCCATGATGGCGATGCACAACGTGGCCATCGGCGGTTTGCGTTTTCTGTTGATGGGCGCCGTCGCGCAGGTGCTTGGGATAGGCCTCGGGCTGCTGGTGTTCATGCCGGCTTTTGTCCCGCAAACCAGTACGTTTCAGCTGTACGCCTGCTTGCCTTTGCTGTCGATTTATCCGCTGTCCTTTGGCTGGATCTGCTTCCGTCAGGCCGACACCCTCGGCCGACACAAGCGCGAACTATTGGCCCTGAGCCGCACCGACAGCCTGACCGGCCTGCTGAATCACGGTGCCTGGAAAGATCAGCTGGAAATCGAGTTTCAGCGCTGCCAACGCCAGCAGCAGGGCGGGGCGATTGCGCTGATCGACATCGACCATTTCAAAATCATCAACGACACCTACGGCCATGTCGCCGGGGACATCGTCCTGCGTCAGCTGAGCAAAATGCTCAAGCAGAACCTGCGCGCAGCGGATGTCGCCGGGCGCTATGGCGGCGACGAATTCTGCGTGCTGCTGCCGGACCTGCCTCTGGACCGCGCGGCCGTGGCGATGGATGCGCTACGTGATCGTTTCGCCACATTGGGGTACGAGCAGAACCCGGCGCTGAAAGTCAGTTTGAGCATCGGCCTGGCGGCCTTCAACCCGGCCCACGACGACGCGACCCTGTGGCTCAACGACGCCGACCAGGCGCTCTACGAAGCCAAGACCACCGGCCGCAACCGCGTCATTTGCCACAGTGATGGCAAACCGCATAAGGCGATGCTCGATTCGGTCTGACCGAATCAAATCCCTGTGGGAGCGGGCTTGCCCGCGATGACGGCGGCACATTCAACATCTCCGTGATTGTCAGACCGCTATCGCGGGCAAGCCCGCTCCCACAGGGGATGTGTGGTCAATCGGGTTTGTATGTGTCGCATCCGGTGTAGAGCCTTGCGTCGTAGTCAGGTAGGGTATTTTCGACCCCGACACGAAACAAGGATCGATTCATGACGTTCAAACTCTCTCGCTCCCTCCTGGCCACCAGCCTCGGCCTGACCCTGGCCCTCGGCGCCTTCACCCCCGCAGCCTTCGCCGAACCCCATAAACAAGTCCTCGCCGATGCCGAACAGTACAAGGGTGAAGCCCTGAAACTGCTGGAACGGTTGGTGAACATCGACTCCGGCTCCGGTTATGAGCCGGGCCTGACCCAGGTGAGTGACATCGCCATCGAGGAGTTGAAGAAGCTCGGTGCCACCATCGAACTCGTGCCCAACACCCCGGACAAGAGCAACCATGTGTTGGCCACCCTCAAAGGCACCGGCAAGGCGAAAATCCTGCTGATGGCGCACATGGACACCGTGTTCAAGGAAGGCTCCGCTGCTGCGCGCCCGTTCCAGATCAAGGACGGCCGCGCTTACGGGCCGGGTGTGATGGACGACAAGGGCGGCATCGTCGCCGGGATCTATGCGCTGAAAGTCCTGAAAAACCTCGATTTCAAGGACTATGCGCAGATCACTTTCTTGCTCGACGCCAGTGAAGAAACCGGCTCGAACGTCGCCACCGACCTGATCAAGAAAACCGCCAAGGCCCACGACGTGACCCTCAACCTCGAACCGGGTCGCCCGGCGGATGGTTTGGTTGTATGGCGCAAAGGCAGCGCCACCGCCGTGGTCGAGGTCAAAGGCAAGGCATCTCACGCCGGCGTCGCGCCGGAGCTGGGGCGTAATGCGGCCATGGAAGCCGCACACCAGATTCTGCAACTCGGCAAACTGGGGGATGCAGAGAAGAAAACCACCATCAACTTCACCGTGCTTAACGCTGGCGACCGCACCAACGTGATTCCGGATCAGGCCACCGCCAAGGCTGACGTGCGGGCAGCGGTGCCGGAAGAGTTCGACCGGATCGAAAAGGACCTGGCGCGGGTTTCCAAGGACAAGCTGATTTCCGAGACTGAAGTGACCACTACCCTTAAACGCGGCTTGCCACCGATGCCGCAAACGGCGGAGTCGGATCGCTTGATGGCCATGGCCCAGGGGATTTACGGCGAAATTGGCCGCAAGCTGACGGAAGAAGGCAGCGGCGGGGCGGCGGATGCCAGCCTCTCGGCCGGGGTGGGTACACCGACGCTGGATGGTTTCGGGATTGTCGGCGGCAATATCCATACTCCCGAGGAATACGCCGAGGTCGAGAGCGTGGCACCACGGATTTATCTGCTGTCGCGGATGATTATGGAATTGACCAAGAAGTAATCGGCCAGATCATTCCTTGATGTGGGGCAGGTTCTGTTGTGAGGGGGGAGTTGGCCCTGAGGAGGGAGGTTCAAGGTTGCGATTTTGTGGTGTCTCATCTGGCCCCTTCGCGAGCAAGCCCGCTCCCACATTTGATTGCGGGTGTGCACAAATAATGTGTCCACAGAAAATCCAGTGTGGGAGCGGGCTTGCTCGCGAAGGGGCCAGACGTCACACCATCATTTGCGCCGAACCCTCACTCCTTGACGCTCATATATTCCTTCGCCCAAACGATGTATTCCTCAGGCTGCGTGTACGTGTGCGTCAGTTCAGTCGCGCTCAGATCCGATGCCTGGGTGAAGATCTGGCGTTGTTCGCGCAGGCTGTCATAAGTCGCCTTGATCGCCGCGAAGTACGCACCATGCCCGTCGATGGTGACGCGCACACCCAGTTCGGCCAGGCGATCGTCGTCGCGCAGCAACGGGTTGCCATAGGTGACCAGCATCAGCGGTACGCTCAGGTGCTCGGCGATTTGTTCGAGGTGATCGAAGTCCCGCACGCCCACCATGCAAATCCCGTCCGCCCCGGCCTGTTGGTATTGCTTGGTGCGGCTGATGATCTCCTGAACCGGCAGGATCCCGGCATTGGTCCGCGCAATGATCGCCATTTCCGAGTCGACCCGGGCTTCCAGAGCCGCGCGAATCTTGCCGACGCCTTCCGCGACCCCGATCAGGTCGGTGGACTTGCGGCCGAATTGCGCCGGCAACAGGGTGTCTTCAATGGTCAGCGCGGCCACGCCGGCGCGTTCGAGTTCGACGATGGTGCGCATGACGTTGAGCGCGTTGCCATAGCCGTGGTCAGCGTCGGCGATGACCGGCAATTGGGCCACGCGGCCGATGCGGGTAGCCTGCTCGGCGAACTCGCTCAGGGTGATCAACGCAAAGTCCGGGGCGCCCAGCACCTGCAACGACGCGACCGAACCACCCAGGATCCCCACCTCGAAACCCAGATCGGCGGCAATGCGTGCCGACATGGGGTCGAAGACCGACGCCGTGTGGTAGCAGGCGTTGGAGGCGAACAGTTGGCGGAAATTACGGCGCAAATCTTGATGAGACAGCCTGGACATATGAGTTCCACCAATACAAAGGAATGGAAGGGCTTGAGCAAAAGTGTCAACGCCGAAGGAACAAAAGGCTATCACGGGGAAGGGTAAAGAATGATGACGAATTTGCTGGCCTTGGGATGCAAGATCAAAAGATCGCAGTCTGCGGCAGCTCCTACAGGATGTTCAACGATCGATGTGGACGGGTAAGGAATGATGTAGGAGCTGCCGAAGGCTGCGATTTTTTTCCGATCACGCCGCCACCGCCTGCTGCTGTTGATTGCGCAGCGGCACGGCGCGGACCGAGTTGCCGGGTTGCAGTTGCAGGCGTTTGGCGGTGAGCCGGTCGACGATCAGGCTGTTGCCGACCAGCCGCGCCTGGGCGGTGGTGATGCGGCAGTTTTCCAGGCGTCGATTGTGGATCAGCCACACTGGCGCCTGGTCGTCGGGCGTGCCAATGGCCAGCTCCAATCGTTGGCTGTCACGCACCGTGCGGATTCTCGACACCGGGGCTTCGATCACCGGGCCGGCGTCGAAGATGTCGATGTAACCCTTATGGGCAAACCCCTCGGCGGTGAGGATCTTCAGCGCAGGTTCGCTATTCGGGTGCGGCTTGCCGATTACCGCCTGGGCCTGTTCGGTGAGCAGGCAGGTGTAGAGCGGCTGGCGCGGCATCAGTTCGGCGATGAACGCTTTGCTGCCTAGCCCCGACAAGTGATCGGCATGGCTGAAGTCCATCTTGAAAAAGTGTCGGCCCAGGCTGTCCCAGAACGGTGAGCAGCCTTGTTCGTCGGCACTGCCGCGCAGTTCGGCAATGAGCTTGTCGCCGAACAGATGGGGAAATTCGGCAACGAACAGCAGGCGCCCCAGCGACAGCAGTCGACCATTATTGCCGTGACGTTGATCGTGTCGCAGAAACAGCGAACAGATTTCCGATTGGCCGGTCATTTCGTTGTTCAGGAACAACGTAGGAATCTGGCGCGCAATACCCAGGTCCGGCGACGAGCTGACCGTCAGTCCGACCCGGTAGTTGTACCAGGGCTCCCGCAGGCCGACAGCCCCCACCAGGGCACTGACGCCGACCACTTGTTGATCGTCGTCCTCGAGCACGAACAGGTAATCGGCATCCGCACGCTCGACTTGTTCGGCAAAGGTGCGCTGAGACCACCGCACTCGGTGGGTCAGGCGTTCTTCACTGGCCGGCAGGGTGGTGACCCCGGGGGCGGCCCGTTGCACCAAATCCAGCAGGGCGGGCAGGTCGGTGACTTGAACCGGGCGGACAATCATGATGCAGCTCCTTCTTCGCGCTTGTTCGAGCGCTGTCGTTGGGCACGGGGCCGGTGGCGGCTCACAGGGCGATCAACCGGATCGTGCTGGCGTCGGTCACATTCAGGGCCGCGCACATCTCGGCGCTCAAGGCCACGGGTTGCCCGGCGTGGTAGTCCAGCTCGGCAACAATTGCGCGGTAGTCCTTCAACGAATCGTTGCTCACCAAGTAGTTGCCGCGCGCATCGATGGCTGAGCCAGGGTGTACCGTGCCGGTCTGGCTTCGGGCGATAGAGCGAATGTTCGAGGTGCGTGCGTACAACGTCGGACCACCGTCGAACAGGTCGATGTAGCTGTTGGTCTCGAAGCCTTCGCGTTCAAGAATGTCGAAGGCCTCCTGACCGTCGGGATGAATCCGGCCGATACAGGCCTGTGCCTCCTTCGGCAGCATCGGCACGTAGATCGGGTAATGCGGCATCAATTCGGCGAGAAATGTCCGGCTCTGCAGACCGCAAAGCCGCTCGGCCTCGACGTACGGCAGGTCGAAGAAATGCTTGCCCAGCGCATCCCAGAACGGTGACTGGCCCTGTTCGTCGCTGTAGCCAACGATTTCGGTGATCACCGCTTCGGCAAAGCGCGCCGTGTGGGCGGCGATGAACAGCAGCCGCGCCCGGGACAGCAACTCGGAAAACCGCGTGCGTTCCAGTGCCGCGTCGATATGGAAACCGCGCAGCAACGTATGACCACTGAGGTCGTGGCACAACGACAGCGCCGGCACCCCGTGCTCGATGTTCAGCTCCCGTGAGGCGCTGGTGAAATGGCGGTTGCGCAAACTGTAGAACGGCTCGTTGAACCCTGCGGTGGCGAGGATTTCCGAGCAGCCCGCCAGACGACGGGTCGTCAGATTTTCCAGCACGAAGAAATAATTCTCCGGACCAGGACCCTGCACGGCTTTTTCGAACGAAGCGCAGGAATCGAGAATCTTCTCGCGCAGGCGTTCGGTGTCGTCCGGCAAGGACGTGACCCCCACCAGACTGTCGCGCGCCAGTTGCTGCAACTGGGGCAGGTCGGTTAACTCCACCGGGCGTAAGACCAGCATGGATGTACTCCTGTATCAAAGGGTTCGGCGATTTGCACCGAACCTGACTATCACTGTCGGTTTCCACGCTTGAAATCGGCAGTCGCCTGAATTCATGTCAGACGCTGCCCTTTTTCTTGTCAGCCATTGCTTGGGTCGAGCAGTGCTGTGCTGGCACCCAGTTTGTTGAGGAAGAATAGATAGACCAGCCCCAGGGCAATCCAGATCAGGCCGAGTTTCTGTGCATCGACGCCCATGTTGTACATGATGGCCGCGACGATGATGAAGCCGATCACCGGGCAGATCAGGTGACGTATCACCTGGCCGGACTTCTGCCGACGCCAGTAATAGTTGATGACGGTCAGGTGCAGCAACATGAAGCCGCTCAGGGCGCCGAAGTTCACCAGGGAGGTGAGGGTGTCCACCGAGTTGATGAACAGGTAGCAAATCACCAGCGACAGCACCGCCACCAGATAGATGCTCAAGTACGGCGTGTTGTGTTTCGGGTGCACCTTGGCCAGCACTTTCGGCAGTTTGCCGTCCCGGGCCATACCGAACAGCAGGCGCGAAACCGCCGCTTGCGAGGTGATCGCGACGGCGACGCCCCAGGCCAGGGCGGTGGCGACGGCGGTCAGGGTTGCCAGCCAGCTGCCGGCGGCGATTTCGGCGATTTCATAGAACGCAGTGTCGGCGGACTTGAAGCCCAGGCCGGCGGCCAGATCCGTGGCAATCCAGGTCTGCACGACGAAGATCACGCCCATCACCAGCAATGTGATCAGCGCAGCTTTGCCGACGCTGCGGCCGGGGTCGCCCTTGATTTCTTCGGCGAGGGTGGAAATGGCATCAAAGCCGAGGAACGACAACACCGCAATCGACACCGCTTGCATCAGCAGGGCGAAGTTGAACGTCTCGGCGTTGTACAGCGGCGCCAGGGTGAGTTGACCGTTACCGCCGCCGCTGTGCAGGGCATTCCAGGCATAGAACAGGAAGATCCCCAGCACCACCAGTTGCGCCAGTAGAAAAACGATGTTCATCCGCGCGGTGAAGGTGATACCCCGCAGGTTGACGAAGGTGGCGCTGACCAGAAAGGCCAGGATGAAGCCGACTTTCGGGATGTCCGGGTACAAATGATTCAGCGCCATCGCCGCGTAGACGTAGAGCAGAGGCGGAATCAGCAAATAATCGAGCAGCATCAGCCAACCGGCGATAAACCCGACATGCGGGTTGAGGCCGCGTTGTGCGTAGGAATACACGGAACCCGCAATCGGAAAGGCCCGGGCCATGCTGCCGTAACTGAGGGCAGTGAACAGCATCGCCACCATGCCGATGATGTAGGCCAGCGGCACCATCCCCGGCGCTTCGGCGTTGACGTAACCATATACGCCGAACGGGGCGATGGGGATCATGAAGATCATCCCGTACACCACCAGGTCCGTCAGTGACAGGCTACGTTTCAACTCTTGCTTGTAGCCGAATTCTTCTATTTCCATGAAGCCCTTCTCCTTGATTTGAAAGCAGCTGCACGCTGCGAGTTTGAAGCGATTGCTCTACAGCAGTGGCGCCAGATAATCGGTCCAGCGACCGACGTCCTCGGGCGTGCGCAGCAGATCGTTGCGTACCTCGATCAGTACCGAGTCCAGTCCTCGTGCATCGCCGTGAACCGGCACGGTCATGTCACCCAGCGGATCGACGTTGTACGGCTGATTACCTGCGACTTTCAAGGGGTGCCGACTCAACCCGTCAATCACTCGCTGGGCGTACTCCTCGGCCTGTCCGTACAACACGCCGACTTCCAGTGCTCGTGGCTGGCCGTAATATATCGGCGTGAAACTGTGAATCCCCACCACGCGAACCGATCGACCTTGCGCCACACGGGCGTCGATCAAGGTTTGCAGGCGTGTATGAAACGGCTTGAACAGGCAGTGTCGGCGGTATTCCCGAGTGGCCTCGTCCAGGTCCCGATTGCCTGGCACCTGATAAATCTCACTCTGCAACGCAATGCTGTCCGGCGCATGGCGCGGGCGGTTGAGATCGATCAACAGCCGTGAATAGTTGGCCGTCAACAGGGTGGCGCCCAGTGCTTGGGACAAGCCCTCGGCCAGCGCCAGGGCACCAATGTCCCAGGCGATGTGTTCGCGGGCGGCTTCATGGCTCAAGCCTAGGTCATTCAACCCGGCCGGGATAAAACGACTGGCGTGTTCACACACCAGAATCAGCGGGTGCCCGGAGGCTTCCCGGCTCAGGGTGTACGCAGGCTGGGTGTAGAACCCCAGTTCGGCGGACTCAGTACAGGCGCGCATAGTGCTCACAAAGATCGGCGGGCGAGAGCTGTTCCGTCAGCGTCAGTTCCTCGGTTTTAAGGGCGAAGTAGGTGTCCAGCAACGCGCTCGGCAGGGCTTCGATCAGCGCCTCGCTGTTGCGCAGGCATTCCAGGGCCCGGGACAGGGACGCGGGCAGGGCGACGATGCCGCGCGCCTGGCGTTGTTCTTCGTTCAGTGAATCGGGGACTTCATCGGTGATCGCGTTCAGGGCCAGGCGCTGCTCGATGCCCAGGCGTCCGGCGATCAGCAACACGGCCATGGCCAGATGCGGTGAGGCGGTGGCGTCCATGGCGCGAAATTCCAGGTTGTACTGCGCTGCCACGGCTTTGCCGCCCAGGCTCATGGTCGGGCAAATCCGCAGCGCCGCTTCGCGGTTGCGTTGGCCGAGGCAGGCGTAGGAAGCGCTCCAGTGATGGGGCTGCAAGCGCTCGTAGGAAACCGGTGTCGGCGCGGTAAAGGCGCAGAGCGCCGGCAAATAGTGCAGAACGCCGGCGGCCCAATGCTGGCCGAGGGTCGACAGGCCATTGACCGTGCCGGCGTCGTACATCACCGGGTGACCGGCCAGATCCTGCAGGCTCACGTGCAGATGCACGCCATTGCACACCGCCTGCTCGGAGGTCTTGGGCGCGAAACTCAGCTCCAGGCCCATTTGCCGGGCGATCTCACGGGTGATCTCACGCACGTTCACCGCACGGTCGGCGGCGGCGACGCCGAGGGCTGGGCGGCAGGTGATTTCGTATTGGTGCTTGCCGTATTCCGGCAGGAACATCTCCGGCTCCACACCGCCGGCACGCAGTGCGCTGAGCAACCAGCCGCCGAACTCGGCGCCCTGGCGTTGAGCCTCAAGAGAGAACGCCAGATGCTCAGCCGCGCCGCTGCCGAGGTTGAATTCATGTTCGAACGCGGCGTTGATCTGCAGTCCCAATTCGCTGCAATAACGCTCCACTTCGTTGCGCAACAGCGTGCGCGGGCAGGCGCCCCACGGGCGGCCATCGGTTTCGCGAATATCGCTGTGAATGAAGTCCAGCGCCGGGGCATTGGCGTCCGGGCCGTTGTTGACGGTCACACGGCTGCTCAAGTCGGGGATCAGGCGCAAGTCTCCATAAGCCCCCCATGGGTTGCTGGCGGCGATGATGTCTTGCGGGGTCAGGGCGCTGTTGGCCGGCACCCAGCCGCAACCCGCCGCTTGATAGGCATCGAGTTCGTCGGTAGGAAAGGAACGGCCGCGTGTCACGCCGATCAGGTCGGTGGTGACAATCGTGGTCATCGGCAGTGGTGACAGGCGAGCGCTCATGGCTGCATCTCCTGTAACCGTCCGAGCACGGTCTGGGTGTCGGTGATCCAGCAGTAGCCCTTGATGGCGTTCAGGCAGGCGTAATGCCGTTGTTCGGTGTAAGTGGCGCAGGCATCTTCGACCAGCGTCACCAGGTAACCGCGGTCGGCGGCGTCCCGCACGGCCATGTCGACGCACTGGTCGGTGACGATGCCGGCGATGATCAGGTGTCGGGTTTCAAGGTTGCGCAGCACGTAATCGATGTTGGTGGAATTGAATACCCCGGAAGAGGTCTTGGGCAGCACGATTTCGTTTTCGATTGGCGTCAGGTCATCGATGATTCGCGCTTGCGGGCTGCCCTTGGGCAGGTGCATGTCCGAGAGTTTGTGGTCCAGCGAGCGATCGCGACCATCGGCGGTGAGGCTTTCGATGAGCGTGTGCAGCACGTTTTGTCGTGCATTACGAAAGGCACTGAGCAACCGGCGTTGATTGGGCACCACTTGCATGTGGGCGCGGGTCAGAAAGTATTCGGCATCCGGCCCGTTGAGGTGCGCGTCGAACTGCGGCTCGAGCCAGGCACGCTGCATGTCCACCAGCAACAGCGCGGTGTGGTCGGCGGCAAACGGCAAATCCCGGGGCGAGTGGTGGGGGAGCGTGAACATCCTTATTTATCCTCCAGCAGGTGAGTGTCGAAGTCGGTCCGCAGGGCATCGATGCCTTCCAGGCGATCGGCCAGATCGGGGCTGCGCAAGGACAGGCAGGCTACCAGTGCTTCAACCTGGGCCAGCGACGGCACCATCGAGTCGAAGGCCGACGCCGATTCCACCGGTGCGCTGATGATCAGGTCAGCTAATTCCCTCAGTGGTGATGCGTAGATATCGGTGAACAGCACGACCCGCGCATGTCGACTCTTCGCGGCATTGGCGACCCGCAGAGCCTGGGACTGGTAGCGGCGATAATCGAACACCAGCACCACGTCCTGACGCTGCACGTCGAACAGCCGGTCCGGTAATTGCGCGTTGTCTTCCAGGGCAAAACAGCCGGGCCGCAACAGGCGCAGATGGTTGAGTAAATAGTTGGCGAGGAAACTGCTGAAGCGCCCGCCAAAGCAATGGACCTGATGGCGGGTGTCGAGCAGCCATTCCACCAGAATTCGTACATCTTCGGGTTGGGTCAGCGCCTGGGTGTCGACCAATGCCCGATGGCTGCTCGCCAGATAGTGGCTCCAGGGATCATCTTTTTTGAGATGGGCGCGGGGTTGCAACAGGGTACTGGGAGAGCGCAGGCGGTCATCCATGTCGCTGAGCAACGCTTCCTGAAAATCGGCATAACCGCCGAAACCAAGCTTTTTTACCAGCCGCACGATGGTCGGATCGCTGACACCGGCGTGTTCGGCCAGACGTGACATCGGGCCCAGTCCGTTACGCGGGTACTGATCCAGTAACGCACGTATGACTTTGCGTTCCGACGGCGTGAGTTCCAGGCCGGGATCGGTGATCAGGTCTCTGAGAGAGGGCATCCGGGCTCCTGCTGGATGAATGTGTCGGTTTCATTTCATAATTCGCTAAAACAGTATTTATGTAACGGGTGCTACATGTCTAGCGAATTTTTCCACGGATTTTCCAAGCTCCAAAATGGGGCGAAAACCCCGTGCGCCGTGGGCTACGCGGATGTCGACTGACTTTGTAGGACATCGCCCATGGTTGTGTGAGACATCGCCATTTCTTGGGGGGAATTGGAGACTGTAGGAGCTGTCGAGGAATGCGTTCAGAGTGCGCGCTTCTTGCGGCACAATGACCCGATTGTTCGCGGCGTCGTGCCGTTTTCCATCCTATCGACAGAGTGATCTTCCGTGCAGGCGACCCGCTTGACCCTGATGTGCCACGCTCGAACCGTCGCACAAAAATTGGCGCGTTTTCCTACGAATGAGCCGTTGGAAATGGATTGGCAATCGGCGAAGGGTTCGCGTTGCCGCCAGTTCAAGGGCACCCCCCGTTTGCTCTGTGGCCCGGAACTGCGGACCCGCCAAACCGCTGAGCTGTTTGGCGACGATGCGGAGATTGTCGCGGCACTGGCAGATTGCGATTTCGGACGCTGGAAAGGCACATCGATCGACGACCTGCAAACATCCGAACCCGAGACGCTCCAGGCCTGGCTCAATGACCCGACGTCGGCACCCCACGGTGGAGAATCGGTGGCACAACTCGGTGAACGGGTGGCTGCGTGGTTGAATACCCTTGAGGCGACGCCGGGTCATGTCGTTGCCATCACCCATCCTTTTGTCATCCGCGCCGCACTGATGCAGGTGCTGCAGGGCGCGGCGTTCAACCAGATCGACGTCGAACCGTTGTCGGCCATCGAATTGCGGTTCAACGGTCGCTGGCGACTACGCTTGATGGGCACGGACCCTGAGGGAACACATTGATGAAAAAACTTCTGGTCATCGGTGTCGGCGCCGGCAACCCCGACTACATCACGATGCAGGCGGTGAACGCGTTGAACCGCGTCGATGTGTTTTTCCTCATGGACAAGGGCCAGAGTAAAGACAAACTGATCGACCTGCGCCGCGAGATCTGTGAGCGCTACATTACCGATCGCGACTACCGCTTCGTTGAAGCCCACAGCCCGGAGCGGGAGCGCGGGGATGTGGACTACAAGGCCAGCGTCGAAGATCTGAACCGCGCCAAGCAGCAGACCTTCGAGCGGCTGATCAACGAGGAAATGACTGACGACCAGTGTGGCGGTTTTCTGGTGTGGGGCGATCCTGCGCTGTACGACAGCACCCTTCGGATTCTGCAGGCGATTCTGGCGTCAGGCCGGTGTGTGTTCGAGTTCGAGGTAATCCCCGGAATCACCAGCGTGCAGGCGTTGGCGGCGCAACATAAGGTGCCGCTGAATCGCATCGGTCGCTCGATTGAAATCACCACCGGCCGGCGGTTGGCGGCGGGGCAGGTGAGTGATGCCGACAGCCTGGTGGTGATGCTGGATGCGCAAGATGCCTACCATCAGGTGGCCGATCAGGAGACGGAGATTTACTGGGGGGCTTACCTGGGGACGCCGGATGAAATATTGATCAGCGGCAAACTCAAGGATGTCGCCGATGAGATTGAGCGAGTGCGCAAGGCGGCGCGGCTGGCGCATGGGTGGATCATGGATACCTATCTGTTGCGCAAGCCTTGAAATAATGGGTGTCTGGGGTGACGCCTTCGCGGGCAAGCCCGCTCCCACAGTGGATCTCTATTGAGCACAAAACTTGTGTACGACGCAGACTTTGTGGGAGCGGGCTTGCCCGCGATGAGGTCCTCAAACACACTCAAAGAATCGCCTTTACCTCACGCCCAAACCGCTCCCGATACACCGACGGCGGCACGCCGACCACGCTGCGAAACGCCACCCGGAAACTCTCCACCGAACGATAACCACAGTGCTGGGCAATCTGCTCAGTGCTCTGGCGGGTGCTCTCCAACAATTCGCGAGCACGGGCCAGGCGCTCATGCTGCAACCATGCTTTGGGCGACAGGCCGCTGGCTTCGGTGAACCGCCGCAGGAACGTGCGCTCACTCATGGCCGCCTCGCTGGCGAGGTCGCGAACTTCCAGCGGTTGGTGCAGGCGTTCCCGTGCCCATTGCATGACCCGCGACAGATCGCTGCGCGGCGTCGGGCTGACCGGTGACGGAATGAACTGCGCCTGGCCGCCGGTGCGTTGCGGCGACATCACCAACCGCCGCGCCACCGAGTTAGCCACCTGAGTGCCGAAATCCCGCGCGACCAGGTGCAGGCAGGCATCAATGCCCGCGGCACTGCCGGCCGAGGTGATCAACTGGCCCGAATCGACATAGAGCACGTCCGGGTCCACCTGAATGTTCGGAAAACGTTCGGCCAGTTCCGCGGTGTAGCGCCAATGCGTCGTGGCGCCGTGACCGTCCAGCAAACCGGTGGCCGCCAGTACGAACACCCCGGAACAGATCGACAGCAATCGCGCCCCCCGGGCATGGGCCTGGCGCAGGGCGGCGAGCAAAGGTTCAGGCACCGCCGCGCTGCGGGCGCGCCAGCCGGGGATGATAATGGTCCGGGCTTCTTCAAGCAGTTCCATCCCGCCGTCGGCCAGCACCTGAATGCCGCCCATGGCGCGCATCGGCCCTTGGTCGACGGCGACGATACGATGCTCATACCAAGGGAAATCGAACTCCGGCCGCGCCAGGCCGAAGATCTCCACGGCAATGCCGAATTCGAAAGTGCAGAGGCCGTCGTAGGCCAGAATCGCGACCAATCCAGGGGTGGGCTGCATTTGGCGGAAAATTCCCGGTGAGTGTCTTGTGCGCCACTGTAGCGACAAGCGTAGGGCAGATAAAGTCTTCCCACACCCACCGAGACTTTGGAGTACAGCCCATGCCCAGCCTGGTTCGCGAAATTTCCGCCGCCCCATCTGCCATTGCCCTGATGCATTTCAGCAACCGTCTGACCTTCGAGACCGATTGTTCCGACGTCTTTGGTAGCCAACAGGCCGGCGAGGTGGATTTTGTCCTGGTCGACGTGCGCGGACCGTTGGCGTTCGAACGCGGACATGTGCCGGGCGCGATCAACATCCCGGGGCGACTGATCACGGCTGACGGCCTGGCGGCTTATTCGAAATCCACGCTGTTCGTGGTTTATTGCGCAGGGCCCCACTGCAATGGCGCCAACAAGGCTGCGGTGAAACTGGCGGCGCTGGGTTACCCGGTCAAGGAGATGATTGGCGGGGTGACTGGGTGGCTGGATGAGGGGTTTGAATTGGGTGTTGCGGTGCAACGGCCGGTCAGTACCGTGATCGGCTGCGAATGTTGATGTAGCCGAAAAGATCGCAGGCTTCGCCAGCTCCTACATTGACCGAGTACACCGGCGAAATTACGGCAGTACGTCCTCTGTAGGAGCTGCCGAAGGCTGCGATCTTTTGATCTTGATTCAAACCGCTGTCCGCGCCGCCCACCATTGGTCGAGCGTCCCCTGCAACCAGTCATTGACGGCTGCATAGGCAGCACTGTCCTGTGGCCCCCGAGGCAACGGCGATTCCTCGGCAAAGTGCTCATTGAGGGTCGCCACCGATTCAGCATTCCACTCCGGGTGGAACTGCAACCCCACCCGCGTCGCCCCGACGCGGTACATCTGCTGCTCACACACGTCACTGCTGGCCAGCAATTGCGCATCCTCTGGCAGATCGATCGCGTCTTCGTGCCATTCCAGCACCTTCAGCGTCTGGCCATCCGCAAAGGTCACGGTCGTCCAGCCAGTTTCGGGGCGAGACATCCGCCGCACATTCCCACCCAGGCTCAACGCCAGCAGTTGCGCGCCCAGACAAATCGCAAACACCGCCGCGCCCTGATCCAGACTGCCCGCCAGCCACTGACGCTCCGCTTCCAGCCACGTCGGCCCGGCGTTGGATTCATAAGGCCCACCCAACAGGATCGCAGGTGCCGCGCTTACCGGCGGCAACTGGCCGAGGTCGGCGCGAAACACGTTCAGCGTAATGCCACGGGCCCGGGCCCATTCGGCAATGGCGCCAGGACCTTCGGCAGGATGGTGCTGGATCAGGTTCAATGCGGGCATCACGCTTCTCTTCCGGGGATGGGTTGGCGGGGGCAATGTGCCGCAAAAAAAGCTTCATCGCCAGCGCGACTGTTCAATCGGATCACGCCCGAAATCTTGTAGGTTTTGTCTGAAACAAAGAATTGTCCTACAGCCCCTGCACCACCTTGGCGCACGCTTCAAGTGCCTTGAATCCCGCGGCTGTTTTTCTATAAGTATTTGTCGCTTAAACACAATTTGCCCTCCTGAAGCCGCTCTAGACTGCCGGCCACTTCGGTCTTCACTAACCGAAAGTTGCCAATAAAAGCCTCCGCACACAGGAGTTATAAATGAAGAAGCGAGTGATGTTCGGTGCCCTGGCACTGTCGATGTTGTCCCTGACCGCCGTGGCCGATGACGCCAAGCCGATTCGCCTCGGTATCGAAGCCGGTTACCCGCCATTTTCGATGAAAACCCCTGACGGCAAACTCACCGGTTTCGACGTGGACATCGGCGATGCGTTGTGTGAGCAGATGAAAGTGAAGTGCACCTGGGTCGAGCAAGAGTTCGATGGTTTGATCCCGGCCCTGAAGGTCAAGAAAATCGACGCGATCCTGTCGTCCATGACCATCACTGACGATCGCAAGAAGAACGTCGATTTCACCATCAAGTACTACCACACCCCGGCGCGCTTCGTGATGAAGGAAGGCACCGACGTCAAGGACCCGCTGACCGAGCTCAAAGGCAAGAAAGTTGGTGTGCTGCGCGCCAGTACCCACGACCGCTTCGCCACTGAAGTGCTGGTGCCGGCCGGCATCAACTTGGTGCGTTACGGTTCCCAGCAGGAAGCCAACCTGGACATGGTCGCCGGTCGCCTCGACGCGATGCTGGCCGACTCGGTCAACCTGGACGACGGTTTCCTGAAAACCGACGCCGGTAAAGGCTTCGCCTTCGTAGGCCCGACCTATGAAGACGCCAAGTACTTCGGCGGCGGTGCCGGCATCGCTGTGCGCAAGGGCGATAAAGAACTGGCGGACAAATTCAATACCGCTATCACCGAAATCCGCGCCAACGGCAAGTACAAGCAAGTGCAGGACAAGTACTTCAATTTTGACGTTTACGGCCATTAATACGCCGTAGAAAAAAGTGGCCACTGTTGACGCGGTGGCCACTTTTTTATTACTTGAGAAACACACATTTCCCTACAAAAGCCCGGCGATCCGAGCCTACAGGAGTCCCCATGCAACGAATCGACCATCCATTGCCCTGGAGCCATCTGGGGACTGAACGCACGCTCAGCGTATTTCGTTATGGCGCGGGTACTCGCAAGGTTTACATCCAGGCCAGCCTGCACGCTGACGAGCTGCCGGGCATGCGTACCGCCTGGGAATTGAAGAAGCGTCTGAGCGAACTCGAAACTTCAGGCCAGCTTCAGGGCGTGATCGAACTGGTGCCGGTGGCCAATCCCATCGGCCTCGATCAGCACCTGCAAGGCAGCCACATGGGCCGCTTCGAACTGGGCAGCGGCAAGAACTTCAACCGGTCGTTCGTTGAACTCAGCGCGCCGGTGGCCGAGTTGATTGGCGACCAATTGGGTGATGACGCCCAGGCGAACATCGCGTTGATCCGCCAGACCATGGGCCAAGTGCTCGACGGTTTGCCGGCTGCGGCTTCTCAGCTGGAAGCGATGCACCGCTTGCTGTTGCGTCACGCTTGCGAGGCCGACATCACCCTCGATCTGCATTGCGATTTCGACGCGGTGATTCACCTTTACGCGTTGCCGCAGCACTGGCCGCAATGGCGCCCCCTGGCGGCTCGCTTGAAGGCCGGGGTGGCGTTGCTGTGTGAGGATTCCGGTGGCAGCTCTTTCGACGAGTCATGTTCTACGCCGTGGTTGCGTCTGGCGCGGGCCTTTCCTGACGCGGCGATTCCACCGGCCAACCTGGCGACGACGCTGGAGTTGGGCAGCATGGGCGATACCCGGGTCGATCAGGCTCAGGCCAATTGCGAGGCGATCCTGGGGTTCCTCGCCGAGCAGGGTTTCATCACCGGCACCTGGCCGGACGCGCCGAGCGAATGCTGTGAAGGCATGCCGTTCGAAGGCACTGAATACCTGTTTGCACCGCATCACGGGGTGGTCAGTTTCCTGCGTGATTCGGGTGAATGGGTGGAGCGCGGTGATGCGTTGTTTGAAGTGGTCGACCCGTTGAACGATCGCGTCACCACCGTGTGTGCCGGGACCAGCGGCGTGCTGTTTGCCATCGATCGCGGGCGTTACACGCAGCCGGGGACCTGGCAGGCGAAAGTCGCCGGGCGCGAGCCGATTCGGGTTGGGAAACTGGTTAACGACTGAAGTTTTGGCAGGAAAGTCTTCAGGGGAATTCAGGGCCTCATCGCGAGCAGGCTCGCTCCCACAGTTGATCGGCGTCGACTCGGTTAAATGTGGGAGCGAGCCTGCTCGCGATGGCGGCTTCAGCAACACCTGAAATGCCCCAGCATGCTTCACAGTGTTAGGCTTTGCCCCGAATCCTGCGCTCTGTGAAGGAAGGCTTATGTTGAAGTTGCTCGCTCTGCTCACGCTCTTGGCGTCCACCGCCGTCCACGCTCAAGCCCCGCTGCACACCGATCTGCCGCTCAAGTACCTGGAGCAGGCCGACTCTGAATCCCGCAACCAGCCCTTGGTGATTTTCCTGCACGGTTACGGCAGTAACGAGCAGGACCTGTTCGACATCAAGGATGAATTGCCGCCGCAGTACAACTACCTGTCGGTGCGGGCGCCGATGACGATGGAAGAGGGCAGTTACCAGTGGTTTCGCCAGAAGGGCGAGGGCGCCTATAACGGTGAGACGGATGACCTGAAGGCCAGCGGCCAGGTGCTGAGGGATTTTGTCGCACAAGCGGCGAAGAAATATCACACCGAAGCGGACAAGGTATTCCTGGTGGGTTTCAGCCAGGGCGCGATGATGTCCTACGAGGTCGCGTTGCGTCATCCCGACGCAGTGGGTGGAATTGCGGCACTGAGCGGGCGAATTCTGCCGGTGCTCGAATCCGAGCTCAAACCGGATGAAAAACGCCAGCAGCTGGCGATTTTCATCGGTCATGGCACTGCCGACAAACTCCTGCCCTACAACGACGGCACTGAGGCCAACAGCCTGTTGCAGCGCCTGTCACTCAAACCCGAGTTTCATGCTTATCCGGGCGTCGGTCACAGCATCAGCGCCACCGAGATGCAGGATTTGAGCGCCTGGTTGCAGCGCCTCAATCCTTGAAACGTTCGGGTTTATTTGCCGCTGACGATTTGTTTCACCAGCGTTTCGTGGCCGGTTTTGTCGTTGGGGCGGGAGATGATCTGAACAATGGCCATGCGCGTGCCGGAAGCGGCCATCAACGTGCTGTCCAGCGTCATGCCACCGCCCTGAGTGGCGGTGCTGTCGAGCTGCCGAAGGCCCAGGCCCGTGCCTTTCTGGGTCAGGCTTTTTTCGCTGGTTTTGTTGAAATCCGGCAAGGCGTTGCGTTGCTCGGTGGCAAACGCGGACACGGTGGCGTCAAGGAACTCACCGTCGTTGTCCTTGACGTTGGCGCCGCCAGGGATGGTGTTTTCAGCGGCGATCACCACGGTTTTGGTGGTCTGGTTGGTGTACATCGTGCCCGTCGCCCCGGCAGTGCCGGTGGCCGCATCGCCGGCTGGCAGCGGGTTGGCGATGAAACCCTTGGGCAGGGTGAAGGTGAACTTGCCGCCGAGCATCGAGACCTTCTGGGCCGGCGCTTTATCGCTGGCAGCGACCTTGGCCGCCTGCGCATTCATGGCGCCCAGGCTGGCAACCGCCGTCAGCAGCAGGACAACGGCTTTTTTACTCAACAATGACATTCAAACTCTCCAGGGGATGATCCGCGCTTTGACGGCGATCATCCCATGGATTGCGATTTGTAGCAGCTGCCGCCGGAAGGGCTCGATTTCGATAGCCGTTCGTCAGAACTGTTATTTCTAACAGCTTGGCGTGAGGCATATAGAACTGAAGAATCGCTCTGCACCTTATCGATTGTCGATAAGGCCAAGGAGGAGATGAATATGAAGATCATAATATTCAACAGTACCTATGAACGACCTGTGCTCAGGTTGACATTATCGATCGGGGAGTACGTACCCGATAACGAAGTCGTTGCCTACTACATGAAAGACGGCAAACCGTTAGAACTTGGCAGAGTTTCATATACTCCTTGGGATAATCCACCCTACCATGAGGATATTGTGGTGAGAGACCCGCCCAAGGAGATTCTGGACGATCCGAAAAAGATCCTGTTTGCGGGTGTTAACGATTACCCGCCAAAGTAATGAGGGTGCCACAGCACTTTCCCCGTTCAAGTTGTGCCTCACGTTGTTCGAAGTTGTTCTTCGGGCAACGTTTTGTTCTGCGTCAACCTGTTGAACGGCGATTAGCCATTCATTTTCTGCAACGTTGGTGAGTCTGTCTCGTTACTTTTATCCTGAGCAAGCAAGCGTTTCGTAACCAGCAACATCCCCAGCGACACCCCGACGCCCATCACAAACCCCCACCAACCCCACGCAGGCAACGCCAACGCCAGCACCAGACAAAACGCCGCAAACGAATACATCCCCGTCGCCGTAGCCCTGAGCAACGCCGCAGTAAACGCCGGCCCGCGAGTTTGCTGGGAGAACACCGCCATCACACTGCCCAGCACCGGGAATACCGCGAGCAGACCGCTCCAGCGTTCGCCCACAGTGCTGGCCAGCAGCGTCACCGCCAACGTGAGCAGGGCGCCGGCGATCATGCGCAGCAGCAGTTTGTCGGACTTCGGCACCGGGTCTGAAGCGATGGGCTGCACCGCGGGAAACAGGTACGGCGCGGACAGCAATGCGGTGGTGGCCGCGATTACCGAGAACACCAGCGACGGCGGGATCAGTGACAGCACAATTGCCGCCAGGGCCCAGACCAGCAGCGAAATCGTCAGCGTCCACGGCCAGCTCAAACGTTGTGCAACCTGGGCGTAGGTCACGCAGAAAGCAATCATTGCGAACATTGCCGATAACGCTGCCGTCGCCGCCTGAGCGGCGAACATCACGCCTTGCTCGATGGCGAGAAAAAACAGAATCGGCCCGACCACCACCGGCAACCCCGACAGCCAACCGGCCACGCTTGGCCCCCAGCGTTTACCGGCCAGGGAAATCAGCAACAGAAACCCCGGAATTACCAGCAGTTTGAGCATCAGCACGCACGCGTCTCCGATCGGTGTGAGCCGGCCACGTTAGCATTGCGGGCGATGGATTGCTCAGCGTGGTCTCTGCGCAAGCGCTGAGCGTCTACACCGCAATGCCCGAAACGTCTAAGCTGCGCGCTCCCACCTGTTAACGGATGCTTGCGTGAAATTCAGTTTGCCCAAAGTCGGCACTGCGCCGTTTTGCCCTCCGGAAGTGGCCGGCACTGTGGCCGTTGACCCGAGTGCATCCTTCTTCAAACGCGTCCTGCGCTTTGCCGGCCCCGGTTTGCTGGTGTCCATCGGCTACATGGACCCGGGCAACTGGGCCACGGCCATCGAAGCCGGTTCGCGGTTTGGCTACAGCCTGTTGTTCGTGGTGTTGCTGGCGAGCCTGGCGGGAATGGTGGTGCAGTGTTTGTGTTCGCGTCTGGGTATCGCCACCGGGCGTGACCTGGCGCAACTGTGCCGGCAACGCTACAGCACGCGGACCGCACGGACCCAGTGGCTGCTGGCGGAAGTTTCGATCATCGCCACCGACCTGGCCGAAGTGCTCGGCTGTGCGCTGGCGTTCCACTTGCTGCTGGGCTGTTCGCTGACGTTTGGCATCGCACTCACGGCATTCGACACGCTGCTGGTGTTGGCGCTGCAAAACCGCGGTTTTCGCCGGCTGGAGGCGATCATGCTGGTGCTGGTGGGCACCATCGGCGCGTGTTTCTTTGTCGAACTGTGGCTGATCAAACCCTTCTGGCCAGACGTCGCTCGCGGTTTTACACCGTCACTTTCAGCCATCGGCGATGCTGCGCCGTTGTACCTGGCCATTGGCATACTCGGGGCCACGGTGATGCCCCATAACTTGTACCTGCACACCTCAATTGTGCAGACCCGGATGATCGGCAAGGACCTGGCCAGCAAGCAGGACGCGGTGAAACTGGCGCGCATCGACACCATCGGCTCTCTGGCCTTGGCGCTGCTGGTCAACGCGGCGATCCTGATTCTCGCGGCGGCGGCCTTCCACAAGACCGGGTACACCGACGTGGTGGACATTCAGGATGCCTATCACTTGCTCGATCCATTGGTGGGCGGCGCGTTGGCCAGTGCGCTGTTCGGCGTGGCGTTGCTGGCATCAGGGCAGAGCTCGACCTTCACCGGCACCATTGCGGGCCAGGTGATCATGGAAGGCTATCTGAACTTGCGGCTGCCCTGCTGGCAACGGCGGTTGATCACTCGTGGGTTGGCGCTGATCCCGGCGTTCATCGGTGTCTGGCTGATGGGCGATGGGGCGATTGGCAAACTGCTGGTGTTAAGTCAGGTGGTGCTCAGCCTGCAACTGCCATTCGCGTTGTATCCGTTGATTCGCATGACCAACGATCGGAAGCTCATGGGGCCGTTTGTGAATCGACTGCCGACGCGGGTACTGGCGTGGGGATTGTTTGTCGTGATCAGTACGGCCAACAGCTGGTTGATTCTGCAGTTTGTGGTCTGACTCGGGAGGGAGGTTGCCTGAGTGGACCTCATCGCGAGCAGGCTCGCTCCCACAGTTGATCTGCGGTGAACACCAGACCTGAGTGGCCCCCAATCCAATGTGGGAGCGAGCCTGCTCGCGATGAACGATTACGCGGTTAGCGCTCAAACGCCTCGACCAGATAATCGATAAACACCCGGGTCTTGGCCGGCATCAACGTGCGGCTCGGGTAATACAACGAGATTGGCCCCGCGTCGGCATGCCAGTCAGGCAACAAGCGCACCAGTTCACCGCGCTGGATATTGGCGACGACATCGGGCAACACCAGCAATGTCACACCGAGGCCGAGCAAGGCCGCTTCGCGCATGGCGGCCGGGTCATTGAGCACGATGTTTTCACTCAGCTCGGCACTTGCTTCATTGCCCGCGCCATCCTGCATGACCCAATGACGCAACCGCCCGGTGCGGACGCCGCGCATCACAATCCCGTTGTATCGAGCCAGGTCCGCCGGGCTGTCGGGCGATGTGCGTCCGGCCATGTACGCCGGTGAGGCCACTGCCACCACATGCGCCGCCGCCAACGTCCGCGAGATGACCCCGGGCGTCAATTCAAAACCACCGCCGATGGCCGCGTCATACCCTTCGGCGATCAGGTCCACCTGGCGGTTTTCGAAGTGCCACTCGGGGCGAATCAGCGGATAGCGCGCCAGAAAATCCGGTAACAATGGCAACACATGGCCGATGCCAAAAGTCGGCGCCAGGCTGACCTTGAGCACGCCCGCCGGCTCCCCGCGATCACTGGACACCGCACTGATCGCCGCCTGCAACCCTTGCAGATTGCCGCTGATACTCGCCAGAAAACGCTCCCCGGCTTCGGTCAGCGACAACTTGCGGGTCGAGCGCTGGAATAGCCGCACTCCGATGTTGCGTTCGAGCATCGCCACGTTGCGGCTGACGGCGGCGGGTGTCAGTGCGAGCAGCCGCGCGGCGGCGGAGAAGCTGCCAGTTTCGGCGCTGCGCACGAAAGATTCGAGGTTGGCGAGGGTTTCCATCTCAGACACCTGATAGTAATGCTTGAAGATAATTCAAGTTATTACCGTCTAATCAAGTCGTAATGGCAAGTGCAGTATTCACTCCATCAACCCACCACGGAGTGAACACCATGAGCACAATCGGAATCATCGGCGCCGGCGCCATCGGCACAGCCTTCGCCAAAGCACTGTCCCGTCAGGGCATCGAAGTCGTTATCGCCAACAGCCGCGGCCCGCAAACCCTGGCCGCGCTGGTAGAAGAACTCGGGCCGACAGCGCGGGCCGGCACCCGTGAAGAGGCGGCTGCGCAGCCGATCGTTTTGGTCGCGGTAAATTGGTCGAAGTTACCGTCGGCACTGGCCGGGCTGCCAGATTTCGATGGGCGAATTGTGATCGATGCGAACAATTCGATCGAGGTGCCATCGTTCCAGGCGGTGGATTTGCAGGGGCGTCCGTCCAGCGAAGTGTTTGCCGAATGGGTGCCCGGTGCGCGGGTGGTGAAAGCGTTCAATCACCTACAGGCGCATCTGCTTGAGAGCGATCCGGCGGCGGAGGGGGGCCAGCGAGTGCTGTTTCTCTCTGGTGATGATGCCGAAGCCAAGGCGCAGGTGGCAGCGCTGATCGAGCGGCTGGGGTTCTTCGGGATTGATCTTGGAGAATTGAGCGTCGGGGCGCGGTTGACGCAGTTCCCGGGCGGACCGTTGCCGATCTGGAACCTTGTGAAATTTGCCTGAGGGCAGACCATAACCTGTAGGAGCGAGGCTTGCCCGCGAAGAACGATAACTCGGTGCAACAGATAAACTGCGTCATCGTTCTTCGCGGGCAAGCCTCGCTCCTACAAGGATGTGATTAGCGCTCGACCGCCAGTGCTACGCCTTGGCCGCCGCCGATGCATAACGTCGCCAGACCTTTCTTGGCATCGCGCTTGATCATTTCATGCAGCAAGGTCACCAGCACCCGGCAACCTGACGCACCGATCGGGTGGCCCAAGGCAATGGCGCCGCCGTTGACATTGACTTTGTTCAGGTCCCATTCCAGGTCCTTGGCCACGGCCAGAGATTGTGCGGCGAAGGCTTCGTTGGCTTCGATCAGGTCCAGTTGATCGATGGACCAGCCTGTCTTGTCCAGGCAGCGGCGAGTGGCCGACACAGGGCCGATGCCCATGATCGCCGGGTCGACGCCCGCGTTGGCATAAGCGGCGATTTTCGCCAGCACTGGCAGGCCGAGGGCCTTGGCTTTCTCGGCGCTCATCAGAATCACCGCAGCGGCGCCGTCGTTCAGCGAAGACGCGTTGCCGGCAGTCACCGAGCCGTCCTTCTTGAAGGCCGCTTTCAGTTTGCCCAGGGAATCGGCGGTGGTGCCGGCCCGAGGCTGTTCATCGGTGGCGAAGGACAGCGGATCGCCCTTGCGCTGCGGGATCAGGATCGGTGTGATTTCATCAACGAAACGTCCGGCCTCGATGGCGGCCACGGCTTTCTGCTGCGAGGCGGCAGCGAAGGCGTCCTGCTGCTCACGGGTCAGGCTGTATTTCTCCGCCAGATTCTCGGCGGTGATGCCCATGTGGTAATCGTTGAACGCATCCCACAAACCGTCGCTGATCATCGTGTCGACGATCTGTGCGTGACCCATGCGCAAACCGGTGCGGGCGCCCGGCATGACGTAATTGGCCAGGCTCATGTTTTCCTGGCCACCGGCGATGATCACTTCCGCATCGCCGCAGCGAATCGCCTGAGCCGCCAGATGCAGTGCTTTCAGACCCGAGCCGCAGACCTTGTTCAAGGTCATGGCCGGCACGGCGAAGGGCAGGCCGGCCTTGATCGCGGCCTGACGCGCAGGGTTCTGCCCGGCTCCGGCGGTCAATACCTGGCCCATGATCACTTCATCGACCTGCGCCGGGTCCAGCCCGGTTTGCGCCAGCAACTGGCGGATTACCGCAGCACCGAGATCAACCGCGGACACATTGGCCAACGAGCCCTGGAAGCTGCCGATGGCAGTGCGAGTGGCGGCAACAATCACGACTTCTTGCATGGAAAAATTCCTCACTGGGCAGCGAACTGCATTTCCGGGACGTGGTCAGGCACGATCAGTTTACCAGCGGTCTTGGCGACGATTTCCTCGACGCTGACGCCCGGCGCGCGCTCTTTGAGAATGAACGCACCGTCCTTGATTTCCAGGTAGGCCAGGTCGGTCAGCACGCGTTTGATGCAACCGGCGCCGGTCAGCGGCAGGCTGCAACGCGACAGCAGCTTCGACTCGCCGTCCTTGGAGGCGTGGGTCATGGTGACAATGATGTTGTCCGCGCCGGCCACCAGGTCCATCGCGCCGCCCATGCCCTTGACCAGTTTGCCGGGGATCATCCACGAGGCGATGTTGCCTTCGACGTCCACTTCAAACGCGCCCAGCACGGTCAGGTCGATGTGGCCACCGCGAATCATCGCGAACGATTCGGCGGACGAGAAAATCGAGGCGCCGATACGCGCGGTCACGGTTTGCTTGCCGGCGTTGATCATGTCGGCGTCGACTTCGGCGTCGGTCGGAAAGGCGCCCATGCCGAGCAGGCCGTTTTCCGATTGCAGCATGACTTCCATGCCTTCAGGGATGTAGTTGGCGACCAGGGTCGGGATGCCGATGCCGAGGTTCACGTAGTAGCCGTCCTGCATTTCGCGGGCGACGCGTTGAGCCATTTGTTCGCGGGAAAGTGCCATTGTTGTTATTCCTTCATTCGGTCCGGGGGCAGGGGATCACTTACGCACGGTGCGCTGTTCGATGCGCTTCTCGAACGTGCCGCAAATGACCCGGTCGACGTAGATGCCAGGGGTGTGGATCTGCGACGGGTCCAGCTCGCCGGGTTCGACGATTTCTTCGACTTCGACCACGGTGATCTTGCCGGCGGTGGCGGCCAGCGGGTTGAAGTTCTGGGCGGTGTGGCGATAGACCACGTTACCGAAATGGTCGGCTTTCCAGCCTTTGACGATGGCGAAGTCACCGGTGATGGATTCTTCCATCAGGTACTGGCGGCCCTTGAATTCACGCACTTCCTTGCCGTCGGCCACTGGAGTGCCGACGCCAGTCGCGGTGAAGAACGCCGGGATGCCGGCACCGCCTGCGCGCATTTTCTCGGCGAGGGTGCCTTGAGGGGTCAGGACGACTTCGATTTCGCCGCTCAGCAGCTGCTTCTCGAACAGCGCGTTTTCGCCGACGTAGGAGGCCACCACTTTGCGGATCTGCCGGTCCACCAGCAGCACACCGAGGCCGAAACCGTCGACGCCGCAGTTGTTGGAGACCACGGTGAGATCACGCGTGCCGCGGTGCTGGATCTCGGCGATGAGGTTTTCCGGAATCCCGCACAGGCCGAAGCCGCCGGAGATCACGGTCATGCCGTCTTCAAGACCTGCCATCGCTTCCTCGTAGGAATACACGCGCTTGTCGAACCCTGCCATATGCACCTCTTTTATTCTTTGTGGGCGGCTGGCTAGCCGGATGGGGAGGGAGTGTCTCGCTGGAGGATTTATTTGTTAAGTTGATTTTTAAGGTTGATTGATAGATAAAACTCACCAATCGGTAGGAGCTGCCGCAGGCTGCGATCTTTTGCTCTTCAGCATCTTCAAGGGCGCCGAAAATCAAAAGATCGCAGCCTTCGGCAGCTCCTACATTGAATGTGCTTACCGTGGAGACCGTGGCCATGACCGTCAAACAGATCCGCGCATTCCTGGCCGTGGCCCAGAGTTTGAGTTTTGCCGTGGCGTGCGAGCGGCTGCACCTGTCCCAGTCGGCGTTGAGCCTGACCATCAAGGCGCTGGAGGAAGGTTTGGGCGGGCGCTTGTTCACGCGCAATACCCGCAACGTCGCACTGACCGCCGAAGGCGAATCGCTGCTGCCACTGGCCCGTCGGTTGATCGCGGATTGGGACAACGCCGAGGATGAACTGCGTCAACGCTTCATCCTCCAGCGCGGTCGCGTGACCTTGGCGGCGATGCCGTCGTTTGCCGGCAACTTGCTGCCGCCGATCCTCAAGACCTTTCGCGCGCGCTACCCCAAGGTCAACGTCACGGTGAACGACGTGATCAACGAGCAGGTGCTGGAAATGGTTCGCGACCGTCAGGTGGAATTGGGCGTGGCGTTTGAACCGACCCAGAGCTCGTCGCTGGAATTTACCCCGTTGTACATCGACCGGTTTGTGGCGGTGGTGCCCCTCGACTCACCGCTGGCGGAGCTGGCCGACATCGATTGGCAGACCTTGCTCAAGGAACCGTTCATTACCTTGCAGCGACCATCGACGGTACGGGTGATGCTCGAAGAGCACTTGCAGGCGCGGGGCATGAAGTTGCCGGTGGAGTTTGAAAGTCATCAGTTGGCGACGGTCGGGCGGATGGTGGCCAGCGGATTGGGCGTCAGTGCGGTGCCGGCCTTGTGCGCCGGGCAGATGCGCGAGCTGGGCGCCCGTTGCATTACCCTGCGCGACCCGGTGGTGGAACGGGCGATCGGGGTGCTGACGACGGGGCATGAACTGTCGGCGGCGGCGCAGGCGTTGTTCGATATTCTCAAGGCCGAAAACCTTGGCGAACAACTTTCCCTCTGAAATCCAACACGGTCCCGTAGGAGCTGCCGAAGGCTGCGATCTTTTGATCTTCAGCGATTCCAACATCGCCAAATCAAGATCAAAAGATCGCAGCCTTCGGCAGCTCCTACGATGAGCAGTCAGCGGTGTTTATTTACGCGCCTCCAGTATCAGGTTGAACGGCGTTTCCGTGGCACGCCGGAACTGCGTGAACCCCGCCTCGGTGAAGACCTTGCGCAACCGTGCCTCGCCCGCCTGGGCGCCGAGCCCGAGGCCGACTTCCTGGGACAGTGAGTTGGGCGTGCAGATAAAGGTCGAGGCCGCGTAGAACAGTCGTCCCACCGGGGTGGTGTTGGCGTCGAGCGTGTCGTTGGCGAAGGGCTCTACCAGCAGCACCGAGCCGTCGGGTTTGAGCGATTCATAGGCATGCTTTGCAGCGCCGACCGGGTCACCCATATCGTGCAAACAGTCGAAGTAGCAGACCAGGTCATAGTCGTCGCCCGGATAACTCTTGGCGGTGCCCTGGAAGAACCGCGCCCGGCCGGACACGCCACCTTCTTCGGCGCGTTGGGTGGCGACGGTGACCGAAGGCGCGTGGTAATCGAAACCGACGAACCGTGAATTTGGATACGCCTGGGCCATGATCACGGTCGAGGCGCCGTGGCCGCAGCCGATGTCCGCTACCTTGGCGCCGGCCTCCAGTTTGGCGACCACTCCATCAAGGGCCGGCAGCCATTCGCTGACCAGATGCGCCTTGTACCCAGGGCGGAAAAACCGTTCGGTGCCGCTGAACATGCACGGATGGTGATCGCCCCAGGGCAGGGCGCCGTTGCCGCGCATGGCATTGACCAGTTTGTCCTTGTCATGGAAAAACGACGCGACCACTCCGATACCGCCGGCCACATAGACCGGTGAGTCTTCGATCGCCAGCGCCAGGGCTTGCTCTTCGGGCAGGCGGAACTGACCGTCGCGGTGTTCCATGTAACCAGAGGCGGCGTGGGCGCTGAGCCATTCACGCAGCAGGCGGGTGTTGCAGCCGGTCTTTTCGGCGAGTGCTTCGGGGGTGACTGGCTGACTGTCGGCCATGGCCCGGTACAGACCGAGCTCTTCGCCGAGGATGACGTTGGCGAGCATCGCCGCGCCGCCCATGTCGCTTACCAGTTTGCCCATGAAATCATTGAGTCTGGCCTCGTCCATCATGTGTGCTCCTTCAGCAGGATCACGGTCCAGAGGCATTGTTTGTCGAGGCATGCACCTTTGGGCGGTGATCGTGGGAATGAACAGGACGATAACCGCGTCCTGGCTCCCCTACGGGGGTAATCAATAAGTCTAGTTGGTGTATCCCACTGTATCTGACTGCCTGTCCGATACAGTGGCCTGAGAAGAGCGGCGTTGGTGAACACACACCCGACACACCACGGCGCTTGACTGGGCCTGCCGGCCGGCACTGAGTTTTCAGACGCTGGAGACCGGATCCCAGGATGAGATCGACACCATGCACACTCCCCTCATATCAGCGAAGGCGACCGTCGGGCTAGGCTTGCGTCGCGGTTTAATGAAGGACCTTCAAGCGGCCCCGCCGGGTGCTTTCGACTTCCTGGAAGTCGCGCCGGAAAACTGGATCGGCATCGGTGGCGCTCACGGCGCGGCGTTTCGCGCCCTGGCCGAGCGCTATCCGTTGTCCTGTCACGGCTTGTCCTTGTCTTTAGGCGGGCCGGCGCCGCTGGACGTCGGGTTCCTGCAGGAAGTGCGGGTTTTCCTCGATCACCACAAGGTGCCGCTGTACAGCGAACACCTGAGCTACTGCAGCGATGACGGGCATCTTTACGACCTGCTGCCGTTGCCGTTTACCGAAGAAGCGGTACACCACGTCGCCGCCCGAATCCGTCAGTCACAGGACATCCTCGGTCGGCGTCTGGCCGTGGAAAACGTCTCCTACTACGCCGCGCCACAGCAGGACATGGACGAACTGACGTTCACCAACGCGGTGCTGCGCGAAGCCGATTGCGACCTGCTGCTGGACGTCAACAATGTCTATGTCAACTCGATCAATCACGGCTTCGATCCGCAGACGTTTCTGGCCGGCATCGATGTGGGGAGGGTGGTCGCCATGCATGTGGCGGGGCATTTCGACGAGTCCGACACACTGAAGATCGACACCCATGGCGCCTCGGTCAAACCGGCTGTCTGGTCGTTGCTGGCCGAGGCGTATGCGCGGTTCGGAGTGCAGCCGACGCTGCTTGAGCGGGATTTCAACTTTCCGGCGTTCTCTGAGTTGGTGACTGAGTTGCAGACCATTCGCCGCCTGCAAAATGAGGAGATGAGCCGTGGATAAGCCGACGCTGTATCAGCAGCAAGACACATTGACCCGTTACCTGCGCGACCCCGATCACTGTGCGCCGCCCGCCGGGATGGACGTGGCACGGGCACAGGTTTATCGCGACCTGGTGTTCTCGAATCTATCGTCGTTGCTCAGCGGGACTTTTCCGGTGCTGGTGAAGATATTGGGTGACGGTGAGTGGAGTTCTCTGGTGCGGATCTTCCTGCGGGACTGCCGCGCTCAAACGCCGAAATTCGGCGAGATCGCCCAAGAGTTTGTCGAGTTTCTCGCCTCTGAGCCGCTGGCGCTGAGCGATGGATCGTGGCCGCCGTTCATGGTCGAGCTGGCGCATTACGAGTGGGTCGAAATGGCGCTGCAACAATCCGATGCCGAGCCGTTACCGGCCAGCGATGCCGGGTTGCTGCTGGATCGACCATTGCTGGTTTCGCCTCTGGCCTGGCCGTTGGCGTATGGCTGGCCGGTGCAGTTGGTGGGGCCGGATTACCGACCGGACTCGCCGCAGGCTCAGCCGACATTGTTGTTGGTTCGTCGGGATGAGGACTGGAATGTGCGCTTCTCCGAACTGAGCCCTTTGGCATGGCGGTTGTTGCAGCGGATCGGGGAATTTCCTCAGATCAATGGCCGAGCGCAGCTGGAAGGGTTGGCGGTGGAGGTGGGGATGGCTGGGGCGTCGGAATTCATGGACAGCGGACTGGCGTTGTTGCAGCAGCTGCAAGAGGAAGGAGTGATCGGCATAGCCGCCTGACCGCACGCAATCTCCCAAACACCCAATATCCCTGTGGGGGCTTGCCCGCGATGGCGGAGTGTCAGCCAACATCAATGTTGGATGTGCTGGCCTCATCGCGGGCAAGCCCGCTCCCACAATGGATGGTGGTGTTGCCGGTTTGTGGTTGGCATAGCTGCCTGGCCAAACACAGGTCCCCAAACACCCAATACCCCTGTGGGGGCTTGCCCGCGATGGCGGAGTGTCAGCCAACATCAATATTGGATGTGCTGGCCTCATCGCGGGCAAGCCCGCTCCCACAATGGATTTGTGGTGTTGCCGGTTTGTGGTTGGCATGGCTGGCTGGCCAAACACAGGTCCCCAAACACCCAATACCCCTGTGGGAGCGGGCTTGCCCGCGATGGCGGAGTGTCAGCCAACATCAATGTTGGATGTGCTGGCCTCATCGCGGGCAAGCCCGCTCCCACAATGGATTTGTGGTGTTGCCGGTTTGTGGTTGGCATAGCTGTCTGGCCAAACACAGGTCCCCAACCACCCAATACCCCTGTAGGAGCGAGGCTTGCCCGCGAAGACGGAGTGTCAGCCAACATCAATATTGGATGTGCTGGCCTCATCGCGGGCAAGCCCGCTCCCACAGGGTTTTGTGGCGGTTACTGGGTTGTCGGCAACCTGAGCTCCGCACACAACCCACCGCCCTCGCGATTGCTCAATTTCAATGACCCGCCAATCGCGATGGCCAACTGCTGGGCAATCGCCAAGCCCAAACCGGTCCCTCCCGTACTGCGATTGCGCGAATTCTCCACGCGGTAGAACGGCTCCATCACCTGGGCCAATTGCTCTTCGGCAATCCCCGGCCCACGGTCCATCACTTTCACCGACAAGCTGCCATCAGCCTGCTTTTCCACCCATAACTCTGCCGCGCCGGCGAATTTCAGCGCGTTGTCTATCAGGTTCACCAGCACCCGCCGCAAGGCATGCGGCCGGGTGTTGATCACGGCTGCGCTTTTGCCGTCGAGCCGGACGTCTTTGCCCATGTCCTGATAGTCGAACACCAGGCTGTCGAGGAACGAATCCAGATCGGTGCGACGACTCTCCTCGGTGGCCCCATGAATGCTGCGGGCATAGGCCACGCCTTCGCGCACCAGGTGTTCCATCTCGCCGAGGTCGTTCCACAGTTTGTCTTTCTCGCTGGAGTCATCCATGAACTCGGCGCGCAGTTTCATGCGGGTGATCGGAGTTTGCAGGTCGTGGGAAATCGCCGCCAACAGTTGCATGCGCTCCTTGAGATAAGCCGCAATGCGCGCCTGCATCGCATTGAAGGCTCTGGCGGCGTAGGCGACTTCGGTCGGGCCTTTTTCGTCCAGGTGCACGGCGTGGGTGTTGGGGTCGAGGGTTTCCACCGCTTGGGCGAGGCGGGTGAGCGGGCGGATGGCGATTCTCACGGCCAGCCAGGTGCAGGCGATCATCAATGTCAGTTGCCCCAGCAATACCGCCGGCAACCACGGTGACAATGGCACCATCGACGGCCGCACATCGATGGTGACAGGGCTGCCGTCCTTCAATTTCAGGTGGGCCTGGAAGTGTTTTTTCGGGCCGGGGATGTCGGTAAAGGTCAGCGGGTAATCATGGCCGATGGCGTCCTGAATCGAGATCGCTGCAATCGGCACATCGCTGGCTGCCATCGGCGTGCCCGGCGAGCCTTCATTCAACAGATAGCCATAGTTGGCACGTTCCAGACGCTGCAACCAGTTCGGGCGTTCGTCGGCGGGCAAACGGTCGAGGATGGCGAGGGAGGTCGAAACATCGGTTTCCAGATTGCCCAACATCGTATTTTTCGCACTTTCGTAACGCTCATAGTACTGAGCGCCAAAGGACAGCGCCTGGGCGAGAATCAGGCCGATCAGGAAAATCAGCGACAGCCGCGAGGCCAGTGTGCGGGGCCAATGCAGCGCAATATTCATGACGGCGCACCGAGCACTTCCACCGGCAGGGAAAACACATAGCCTTCACTGCGCACGGTCTTGATGTAGGCCGGTTCCCGGGCATCGTCCAGCAGACGCTGGCGCAAGCGGCTCACCAGCAAGTCGATGGAGCGGTCGAACAGATCGGCATCGCGGCCCTGGGTCAGGTTGAGCAACTGGTCGCGATTGAGCACCCGCTGAGGATGATCGAGGAACACCCGCAGCAAACGATATTCCGCGCCGCTGAGGGCGACCATGGTGCCGTCCTGATCCAGCAGATGCCGGGCCGAGGTGTCCAGGCGCCAGCGACCGAACGCCAGCAGACGACCGCTTTCGGTGATCACCAGGTTCGGCGGCAGCATCCGCGTGCGTCGTAGCACGGCGTTGATGCGGGCGAGCAATTCACGGGCGGCGAACGGTTTGACCAGGTAATCGTCGGCGCCCATTTCCAGGCCGATGATGCGGTCGGTTTCATCGTTGCGAGCGGTGAGCATCAGCACCGGCGTGGCCTTGTGTTTGCCCGCGCGCAACTCGCGGCAGAGGACCAGGCCATCGTCGCCCGGCATCATGATGTCGAGCACGATCAAGTCCACCGGCGTGGACTCCAGAAACGAACGCATCTGCCGTCCATCCGCGACCACGGTGGTGCGCAGGCCGTTCTTCTTCAGGTAGTTGCCTACCAGTTCCCGGATCTCGCGGTCATCGTCCACGATGAGAATGTGATCGACGTGTTCCATGGTGACCAAGCCTCTTGAATGGGAGTTGTCGCGCAGTCTATCGAGCCTTGGCCCGCTCGCCTGCCGCCGTTTGTATTGCAGTGTATCTGGCGTATCAGCAGATACACGGGGACGCAAAAACAGCCGATTTCAGGGGTTTTGTATCGCTGTGTATCTCCAGCCTGCGCTGATACACAGCGATTTACCCGCGTCTGTTCTCGACACAGACGGGATACCTCGCGGGTTTCAAATAGGTTCCATCGAGGCAAACCCAACCGCCTCGGCTCAATCAACGATTGACCTATTGAAGCCCTGAGGAAACCACCATGAATACCAAAGCCGTCTACGCCGCCTGCCTGTTTGCCGCCCTGAACATCTGCACCTTGTCGGCCCGGGCCGAAGCCGATGTCACCGCTCAAACCTACACCTACGGCACACACCTGGACATCCAGAAAGTGCTCTCGATGAAACAGGACGCCACCCCTACCTGCGGGATTGTGAATGCGCGGATGACCTACCTGGATTCCCAAGGCAAAACCCAGGTCCTGGATTACAGCAAATTCGCTGACGGCTGCAACGAAAACAACTGAGGTCTGTAGAACCTCCACCGTTCTCATGTGGGAGCGAGCCTGCTCGCGATGACGGCAGCACATTCAATATCCATGTGACTGCCAGACCGCTATCGCGAGCAGGCTCGCTCCCACATGGACTCGTATTTTCAAGGTGATCCCCATGTTCCTCATCGCATTCCTGGGCGGTATTTTGACCGTCCTCAGCCCCTGCATCCTCCCGGTCGTGCCGTTTCTGTTTGCCGGGGTTAAACGCACGCGTTCTTCGATCCTGCTCACCCTCGGCGGCATGGCCTTGACCTTCGCCCTGATCTCCAGCCTGGCTGTGGTCAGCAGCGATTGGGTGGTGCAAGCCAACAACACCGGTCGCCATGTGGCGTTGATCGTGATGGTGCTGTTTGCCCTGTCGCTGATCTCCGCCCGCATCGGTGGCTGGCTGGCGCGCCCGTTCGTGCTGCTGGGCAATCGCCTTGATCCCAACACTCGCAAAATGTCTGGCCCGTTAGGCTCGGTGATGATCGGCGTCGCCACCGGTCTGCTCTGGGCGCCGTGTGCCGGGCCGATCCTCGGGGTGATCCTCACCGGCGCGATGCTGCAAGATGCGAACGCTCAGACCAGTCTTTTGCTGGTGGCTTACGGCCTGGGCAGCGCGTTGTCCCTGGGCATTTTGATCTTCGCCGGTCGCGGCCTGGTCAATCGCTTGAAACCGTCGATTCCGCTCACTGGCTGGCTGCGTCGCGGCACGGGGGCGGCGGTGTTGGTTGCTGCAGCAGTCATCTCCACGGGTGCCGACAACAAATTGCTCGCCAGCACCTCATCCGAAGGCGTCACCACGGTTGAACAACGCGTGCTGGAAACCGTACCGAAAGTGGTCGATTACTTCATCAGCAAGGTCAAGGCCGACTCGACCATGGACACGGCCAAAGGCGCGATGCCGTCACTCTCTGGCGCGGTCGAATGGCTCAACTCGCCAGCGCTGAGCAACGATTCCCTGCGCGGCAAAGTGGTGCTGGTGGACTTCTGGACGTACGACTGCATCAACTGCCAGCACACCTTGCCCTACGTGAAGGACTGGGCGAAGAAATACGAGAAGGACGGCCTGGTGGTGATCGGCGTGCACACCCCGGAATACGGCTACGAGCGCATCATCGACAACGTCCGCGACCAGGTGAAAAAACTCGGCATCACCTACCCGGTGGCGATCGACAACAACTACGCGATCTGGCGCGCCTTCGACAACCAGTACTGGCCCGCTCATTACCTGATCGACGCCAAGGGGCAGGTGCGTTACACCCACTTTGGCGAAGGACGGTACGAGACTCAGGAACAGATGATTCGGCAATTGCTGGAAGAGGCCAAGACGCCCGCCGCATAAGCCGTTTTCGGCGACGCAAGCCAATCTGTTAATGCGGCGTTACAGATAGGTGACCATGCATCGGAGAATGTCATATTTCGTGAATTCTCCGGACGATCGGCAGGACGCCGGCGTATCCGGGAGCGATAGTTTGTGGACGACGGGATCATTGCCGACCCTGTCATCACCCACAAAAAAAGGAACTTGCCATGCCTAAATACATTATTGAACGCGAGCTTCCGGGTGCCGGCGGACTGCCGCAACAGGAGCTTAAAGCGATCTCGCAAAAATCCTGCGATGTGTTACGTGAGATGGGGCCGGAGGTGCAGTGGCTGGAGAGTTACATCACTGGCGACAAGATTTACTGCGTGTACATCGCGCCGAATGAGGGACTCATCAGGGAGCACGCCCAAAAGGGTGAATTTCCCATCACCAGCGTTTCCCGGGTCATGAACATCATCGATCCCACCACGGCGGAGTGAGCCGGGACGCGTTCCAACCCGCAACGGAGCAGACTCCATGAGTACCCCCATTGACCTCACTGCCCTGAAAAACCGTCAAATGGCCTCGTGGGCCAGCGGCGACTACGCCGTGATCGGTACCACCTTACAAATCGTCGGCGAACAACTGGCCGAAGCCTGCGACTTGCTCTGTGATGAGCGCGTGCTGGACGTCGCCGCCGGCAACGGTAATGCAACGCTCGCCGCCGCGCGCCGGGGCTGCAAGGTCACGTCCACTGACTATGTGGCCAAGTTGCTTGAACGCGGCGAAGACCGCGCACGGGCGGAACACCTGGACGTGACCTTTCAGGTGGCCGATGCCGAGGACTTGCCGTTCGAGGACGCCAGTTTCGATGCCGTGCTTTCGACCTTTGGTGTGATGTTTACGCCGGATCAAGCCAAGGCCGCCGCGGAACTGGCGCGGGTGTGCCGTCCTGGCGGGCGGATCGGCCTTGCCAACTGGACGCCTGAAGGCTACGTCGGCCAGATGTTCAAGACCCTGGGCCGCCACATGCCGCCACCGCCAGGCGCGCAATCCCCTTCGAACTGGGGCACCGAAGCCTGGTTGAGCTCGCACTTCGACCAGCGCGACTTCCAGCTCCAGGTGACACGGCGGTTGTTCAATTTCCGCTATCGCTCGGCCGCGCACTTTATCGACACCTTCCGTACCTGGTATGGCCCGGTTCACAAGGCCTTTGCGACCCTGCCACCCGAAGAGGGCACGGCCCTGGAAAACGACCTGACCGAACTGCTGAATCGCCTGAACCGAGCGGGGGAACGGTCTCTGGTGGTGCCCAGTGAATACCTGGAGGTGGTGATTACACGGCGTTGAACCTTTGAGGAGGGCAATGTAGGAGCTGCCGAAGGCTGCGATCTTTTGATTTTGGTCTTGAAGATCAAAAGATCGCAGCCTGCGGCAGCTCCTACAGGGGACCGCGTGCGGCGCAATTACTCATCCAGCCGCTCGGTGTAGACCACCCATACACTGCACGGCATTTTGTACAGCAGATGCTCCACCGTGCTGCCGATCAACCGGCCCATGCCGCGATGGCCGACCCGGCCCATGACAATCACGTCGACGTCATAAGTATCGGCATAGCGGGTCAGCACTTTGGTCGGGCTGCCCATGATCATGTGCCGTTGCTCCGGCGCGATGCCGTTGCGCGCGGCCAATTCGTTGAAGGCATCCTCCTGGAAGTCGAACAGGGTCTTGGCCTTGTCCGAAGCAAAAAACGCCGAACCGTTCTCGAAGCTGAACTCGTCCGAGCTGATGGACGAAAGGTCATAGGCGTAGACCACGTCGAGCTCGGCATCGCAGGCGCTCGCCAGTTTTGACGCTTCGTGCAGAATCCGGTCATTGAAGCTTTTGTAGTGATCATCACGATGGAACGGATCGACCGCGGCGACAATCTTGCGCGGCAACGCATGAATGGCATGGCTGACGAAGTGCAGCGGCACCGGGCATTCGCGCAGTAAATGCACGTCGAGAGGGGTAAACACCAGCCGCGACAGCCGTGATTGATGCTCCAGCGCCTTGATCAGCACATCCATCGGCTGCTCTTTGAGGTGAGTCAGGATTTCTTCCAGCGGATTTTCGACCCAAGTCACCTCCGTGGTGACGTGCACACCGATCTTGCGCAGGGGGCGGGCCTGTTCCTCAAGCCACTGGCGGTGGCGCTCGACATAGCCCAGACGCATCTGCTCCAAGGCCTTTTCGTTGACCAAGCCGGCGGTCGCCAGACCTTCTAGATAATCGAAGGCCACGATGTGCAAGGCCGCATCCTCAGCCTTGGCCAGCGCCGCGGCACGGTCGAAGGCGGGGCTGTGTTCCATCAGGGGCGAAGCGACCAGCATGAAACGAGCTTGACCAGACATGACAAACCTCCCGTGGGTAAACGAGCAGATGACGGTCCCCCAGGGCTGCGATGGGGAAGCGCCTGTGCGCCCGACGTGTGGTCATTCGATAGCCATTCAATCCTCTAAGTATTGACCATGATCAACCTCTCGTCCGCAAGGCAGCTGCGGGCTGAAGTTCGTGCTGCATTCAAGTGCAGAGGTGTCACACCGAAGATCAATTGTGGGAGCGAGCCTGCTCGCGATGGCGGTGTGTCAGGCAACATTGATGCTGAATGGGCTGGCCTCTTCGCGGGCAAGCCTCGCTCCTACAGGGGATTTGTGGTGTTTTCTTTATCTAGACAACCTTCGCGCCCCGTGCCTCCAGCAATTCCCGTAACACGGAGCGGTGGCAGTGTGCCTCGTCTTCGCAGTAACAGCCCACGGCCAGAGACGTTTGATGGGAGAGGGCGGCCAGCAAGTCGAGCAGCTGACTGGGTGCGGGATGGTTCATCTCGGCCTTGAACTTGCGCTTGAAAGCGTCCCAGGCTTTGGCATCTTCAGCTGCTTTGGCTTCAGCCACCAACTCGGGGCTGGGGGACAGCAGCGGCTGCCACACGTCGTAAAAATCCCGGCTGGCAAATTCGGCCTTCGGTACACCGCGGGGCGGGCGGCGCACCGTGCCCAGGCGCAGGCCTTCATTCGCGGTGCGGGGTGAGCCGAGTTGCACGATGTGGATCGGCATGATCGCAGTGCCTATTTGAGCCGCGAGCCGTCGAACCACTCAAGCGCCGTGCGCCAGAAGCAGATCCCCAGGAAGTACGCCGACATCAGCAGCCACAAGCCCATCACCAGCGGATTGATGACCGGGTGGTTGACCACCAGCGACAAGCTGCACAGCAGCCAGATGGCCGTTACGGCAATGTTGATCGGCATGAACCGGCGCACGCGGAACGGGTGCAGGAATTTCATTCGGGTCACGGTCAGCAGCGCCAGGCCAATGACGGTGAGCAAGGTGATCCATGGCGATGGGTCGATGATGTACAGGCACAACGCGACCACGTTCCACGCGGCGGGGAAGCCCTGGAAGTAGTTGTCTTTGCTCTTCATGTTGACGTTACAGAAGCAAAACAGCGACGACACCAGAATCAGCGACACGGTCAGCAGCAGGGTGTAGTCCGGCAACGGGATGTAACGGTAGATGAACAGTGCCGGGATAAACACGTAGGTCAAGTAGTCGATCACCAGATCGAGGATCGAACCGTCGAAACTCGGTAGCACCGACTGCACATTGACCTTGCGCGCCAGCGCGCCGTCCAGCCCGTCGACGATCAGCGCCACGCCCAGCCACAGCAGGCAATTGGTGGGCTGGTTCTCCAACAAGGCGAGGGTCGCGAGGAAGGCTGTGACCACGCCAGTGGCGGTAAAACCATGGGCGCCCCATGCTTTGAGCCTGGCAATGTGTACAGTGGATATCACGGGGGCGTTCTCCAGAAAGTGAAGCAAGCCAGTTATCACCCTCTTGTTGAGGGCGTCGGCAAACCGGGTCGGGTTGCAGGTATCGACCGGATTTTCGGGAATAAGGTTCACCACCTATGAATCTTAGCCGTCGGGCAAAAAAATACCCCGGAAATATCCGGGGCAAGAATTAAAGCACTGTACGCCTGTGCCCGGCCGATGCCGGGACGGACGTCAGCTCAGCGAGGGGTGGAACACGCGCAGCCGATGGTTATCCGGGTCAAGCGCGACGAAGGTGCGACCGAAGTCGAGTTCTGTCGGCGGTTGGGCCATGGTCAGCCCGAGCGCGCTCCAATCGGCAAACAGTGCATCGACCTGCTCGGCGGATTCCACCGGGAACGCCAGCTCGGTCCCGCCGCCCGTCGCTTGCGCTGCCGGTTCGGCGGTATGCCGTGACCAGAGCCCCAGTTTGTAGCCGCCCTCCAGGACAAATAGCGCGAAGGTTGGCGACTCTTCCACGGGCTTGCGCTCCAGCAGAAACTCATAGAACCGCGCACTGACGGCGGGGTTTTCCACGAAAAGCAAAATATAACGGGGAGTGATCATAGGGCTGCTCCATTCAAGGTGGGCGCAGCATAAAAGGAGGCGGTGTCAGTTTCTGTCAGGAGTGTGAATAGGCAGGCCATCAGAGATCATCGTGTTCGGCGGGCCTTGGCTGGACCGAACTCGCCTGATCCTCAGGCACACCCATAGGTGCACAAGCCAACCATAAGGCGCAGTGTGACGTACTCAAGCTTAAGCGGATCGTGCAGATACTACAGAAGTAGACATCTTCTGTAGGGGAATTGGCGTGGCACGTTATTTTAAGAATCCAGAAAGTAATGAGACAGAGGAAGTCGGTGCATTCCAGGTTTTAGCGATCTTTTTCCTTGGCCCTATCTATCTATTTTTTGCGCAACTCTGGCCCCATCTATTGATCTGGGTAATTGCAATTGGCTTGGGGGTCATGGCGGGCCCACCGTGGATGGGTATACCCGTCGTGTGCTTGCCCATTGGATATTGCTTTTTTATCCGGAAAATCGTCGCCGATGTCTATTTGAAGAAGGGCTGGAAAGAAGTACCGGATCCGAGCATTGCAGCCAGACAACCGACGTCAGAATCCAAATAGACTTGCCCGGAGGCGTTTCCTGCGCTTAGACGCACCCTGTCTAGTCCTGAAATAGGTTTACACCTGTTTCACCCTAACGCCCGATGCACCGCATCGGGCGTTTTGTATTTCAAAGACTGGTGCGGCTCATCGTGTTCGTCCTTTGAGTGGATGTTTTGATGAGCGATCCGTGCTCATCTTAGGCCCAGTCCAGTGGGCTTTGTTGTTTCAGGGCCCCCAATGCTTAACCGCGAATGCGGCGCTCAGTGAAGTCATAGTCTTCCTGGCAATCGCCGGAAGGGTCTGACGCCACATTTACGTAATGCACCGTGTCGGCATCGATCAACTTATAGGTGTAGACATCTGGCAAACGCACTCCATCGGTTCTCAATTCGTTCTTGCCATTGGCAGCAGACCAGGTGCCATGTTCAGTTTGAATCGGCTGGGTCTGCTGGGCATCCCGGAAAAAGGTGATGGTGAAGCTACCGTCGGATTTGAAGTTGTTGTTCCAGGACAGGAACTGGCATTTGCCGTTATCTGCCCGCAGGCCTTTCCATGAACCAATCAAGGATGGATCGTTGGTCGGCTTGTTGGCGGCGCAGCCTCCTAGAGTTGCAGCCAGGACGATAAGGGCCAGGGAGAAATTCCGTTGCACGTAGTGCTTCCTTCTTCAAATGAATTCAGTGCGTTGCGAACGCCCAGCGTTGACCCGAATTGTAACGGCTTCCGGCCAGGAATAGCTCACAGGGTGAGCTACCCCCTGGCTCAAATTTGAGCGATAGCGTTCATGGGGGATCCCGCGGCTGCACCGGTGAGTACTTATATGGCGCAGGTGTCCGGCGAGGGCTATCGTTGCCTGACTGAGTCTCTGCCATTGATGAGGACGTCGTCATGAACACCAGCGATCTGCTCGAACAATTACTGCGGGCCGGCCAGGGCTCGCAGTCGCAACAAAGTGGCGGTGCGGCGTCAGCTCAAGGAGGTTTGGGCGATCTTGGCGGGTTGCTGGGTGGTCTGTTAGGGCGTGGCGGGGGCGCCGGTGCGGGCGCCGGAGGCTTGGGTGGTTTGCTCGGTGGTCTGCTGGGCGGCGGATCACCCATGGGCGGTTCGACGCAAACGCGCTCGGGCGGCACCAACTACGCGGCATTGGCTTCTTTGGGGATGATGGCGTTCCAGGCATATCAGGCTTGGCAACGCAGCCAGGCCTCGGCACCGCAACAGGCACCGCGCACCGTTGACCTGTTGTCTGGCCCGGAAATCGAAGACCACAGCCACGCCATCCTTCGTGCCTTGATCGCCGCCGCCAAGGCCGATGGCCGCATCGATGATGCCGAGAAACAAATGATCAGCACCGAAATCGGCCGACACACCGACGACCCGCAACTGCAGCAATGGCTCGATGACGAAGTCGCCCGACCGCTGGATGCCGCCGATGTGGCGCAGTCGGCCCAAGACCCGGGCATGGCCGCCGAGATGTACCTGGCCAGCGTGATGTTGGTGGACGATCAGCAGGACGCCGAGCGCAACTATCTGGACGAACTGGCTGCGGCGTTGAAGATCGATCCAGAGTTGCAGCTGCACCTGGAGCAACAGGCCAAGGGTGGTGCTGCCTGAACGTTCCCCTACGCGTGTCCTGGTGATTTCGGCAGCAGAAACGTAACGCCGAAGCCTTCAGATATCTTCAGTATCCGAGGCAGGTCTTCGGGCACTTTGAGCTGATCCAGCGCTGCAAAGAGCTGACCTCCTCGTGGGTCGGAAACCACGCCAATGATTTTCGCGGTGGGGCTGATGTTCTTGTAGGCATGGATCGACCCGGCGGGGATGTGCACGTAGCCGCCGGTCGAGAGGGTGGTGGATTGACCCGCGACGGTCACTTCAACCTGTCCATCGATGACATAGAACGCTTCGTCCCAAGGGTGAAAGTGCAGCGGTGGCCCGCCACCTTGCACACCTTCCTGGATGTGCATTTCAAAGGGTTTGGTCAGATCGCCGCCAGCAAGAATAGTGATCGTCTCTCCAACAACTTTGACCGGAGCGGGCGTTCTCCCGGCTTCGATGACGTGAACCGTGCGCATGATGGCTCTCCGAGGCATGAGTCCCCCTCCGCTGAGTATATTCACTGCGCCGCCAGTAAGTGCCGCAACACCGGTCCGTCTGTCCGGGCAATTTCAATGTCAATATTAGTGCTGTCATTTAATTGGCATGAGTGACCGGGCATTCACGGGGTTTGTTGATTTGCTCGCCCTTTCATGAATGTTTTTTCCCATGGAAGAAATGCAGGTACTTTCATTTGACATTCTGGATCCAATGTCTAGACTCGATCGCATGACTCCTCCCTGAGGGGCTGAAAAGTATAAAAGGTAAAGGGACGATACAATGCATGGAAGCTCTCCGCGTCACCGTATTGCAGTATGCAATACCTTCATATTTCACCTCGCAACAGCCATCACTGAATTTCCCGCCCCGTCGCATCGCGATGTGAATTTTATCGCTCGCATACGATTTTAGTTAGTTTCGATCTTCATACATGTAATGGTTTTGGTTAGTAATAGCCAAAACTTATCGTGTATGGCTTGCCATGGGTCGATATTGGCAAATTCGCACTTTCGATAAGAATTCGAAAGGGGTGGAGTCGTTCGCCTCGAAAAAATTCGGCTGATCAAATGGAATTCTGATTCTCGCTAAAGGAGTGGCTTGGCCATGTTTAAAAGACGCAAGCGTATCGCGCTGGATGATCCCAGTCTGGAACGTGTGAAGTTGACACCTCAGATGCTCACCTACGATCAATTCGCCAGTCGCAGTCGTTCCCAATACCTGCCTTATGTGATGGGTTTCAATGCCGCCGACTACCGTTCGGAATCGATCAATACCGATCGGCTCGGATTTCGCCTGGCCCATGATGCACAAGGCCGGCCGATCAGTGTCGGCACCCTCGAGGGCAGCGCGCTGTCAGAGGTGAATTTGCTGGTCGGGGCCTCGTCAGCCTTGGGTTACGGGGCTTCCAGCGATGCTGCCTCGGTAGCGAGCCGCCTGTCCACGTATGATCCAGACGATACGCCATGGCTGAATTTTGCGGGTCATACCTTCAATGCGACCCAGGAATTGATGCTGTTCGTGCTGCATGCCCATCGACTGCCCAAAGTGCGACGCATCGTGATCATGGGCGGCTTCAACACTCTGGTCATGGCGCGTCTTCCTGAGTTCATTCGAGGTGATCTGCCGCCGTTCTACTTCTGCGGTGACTACTACGAAAAGTTTGATGAAATTGCTGAGGAGAATGGCGCAGAACTGCCGCCTGGCAAACTTCCAAAGTGGCCAGCCGAAACGACCGAGGTTCCGCCGATTTCGCAAACTCTGGTGCGCGCTCTAAAAGACACTATGAGTTGTCTGACTACTTGGAAGCAGCTCGCGGATTCGTTGGGTGCGGAACTTACATTCGTTCTCCAGCCTTTGGCGACTTGGACAAGAGCGCCGTGCGCCGAAGAGCAGAAATTGTTCGACGAACTTGATCGGATTTCCCGGTTTGGTACTTGGCAGCATTTGTATGGCGACATATCCGCGCCGGCTGTCGCGGAGTATTACGCTGATAGTTTGGCCAACAGCTGTCATGACTTGGGTATTCGATTTGCCAGTCTAATCGATGATTTCAGAGAACGTCCGGCCGATGAATGGTTATACGTTGATCGTGCGCACTTTACCGACCTTGGCAGTGATGTCGTAGCACACGCCATTCATCGATACCTGCAATGAAAGTTTAGGAGGCTCTATGTTCCAGCGAATTCGCAAGGCACTTGGTTCTTTGTTCAAGAAAAAGAAAAAAGCCAAGAAGAAAAACAATTCCTCCATCTATCCAATGCACTGATGAAGACTAATAGGCAAATCTTTTCCAGTTTCCTCGGGGCAGAGACCGGGGGAGAGGCCAGGCGCATGTTCACGCCGGTCACCCTGGGCGCTTGCCTGGGTGCGGTGCATGGCACGGAGCTGGCAGACGTCGACTTCACCAGCGCGCCGGCCTTGGCAGGGCTGGCGAGCGTTGCATGCGAACGGCTTGGGCCATTGCGTGACGGATTCCGACGGTTGGCACAGGCAGTCGAGACGAACGAAGCGGATGCCCAGGCGCTGGGCGCCAAGGCGGCGCTGGAGTCGGCTCCCTTTCTGATCGGCAGCCAGCACCTGATTCATGGGCTGTGTGGCAGTTGGAATAATGAAGCGCGCCATGCCATGGCCGCACTGAGTATCCATGCGGCGGATGTGGGTGCCGGTCAACCGGGGGCCAGTCGTATCCAGCGCTACCAGGAATTGCTGCGTCAGCATGCGCTGGCGGATGCTGGCGAAGATCTCCTGCGAGCGGTGGCCGACCCAAGGATCTCGGACGGGGCCTTCAACGTTGCCTCGACCCTGGTCGTACTGGGGCATTTCCCGGAGTCGCTGACGGCCCAGATCCTGGGGGTCAACCTTTACCTGCGCCATTGCGGGCTGCTGCCCGCGTTCGAGTTCATCGCCCGTAATGAGCCGTCCGCACGCCAGTTTCTCGATCTGCGTCGCGACCCCGCCGGTAGTACCGATGATCTCGCCGTGCTCGCTGAAGTGGCCGTCCGGGAATTTCTCGTGCACATGGGAGCGGCCGGAAACGATGGGGTGCGCCAAGGCTATCTGTGGGCGCGCCGGCAGGTCGAGGAGATGAACGAAGCGCTGCTCAATGTGCTTGAGCGCTGGCTCGATCCGAGAGAGGCGGCATGCCACCTGATCAGCCGACGTCGGCTGGATGCTTGCCAATACCATGACAAGACACGGCTGAATAAGGTGCCGATGAAGCCCTTGCTCGCGGTCGACGACTCCTTGACGTTCCTCGACCATCTTGCCGCCAGCGCCTACGTGCGGGCGGGCAAGCCGGAATCGAGTCCACTGCTCACCAACCTGATTTCACCGCGGGGCAAGATGTTCCGGATCTTCAGTCGCGACGATATCGCCATTCTTCACCGCTGGATCTCCAGCTTGCCTTACTCCGATGCGCCCATGCAGCCCCCGGCTTTCCAGGCATGGAAAGACGACGGCCGACTCGCCGGGAGTCTTCGCGAGAATGCTGAAACCCAAGCGTTGGTCGCCAGATTCAGTCCGCGAGAGGCTTACCCGCGCCTGTTGCGTATGGAGCTCACGCCGTCAGAGGAATCCTTTGCCGGTCACTACGTGAAGAGCTGGCTGGCCAGGGCCGCCCATGGCGTCGCCAAGGGGCATTGCTCGTTGCCAGAGCATTGGGCGCCCGGTGTCCTGCAGCAGTGGTTGCAGGGCCAGCATGAAGCGTCCAACCAGGCACTGGAACAGAACGAAGAGTTGCCGTCTCGCGATGAGGTGGTCGCCGATATCCTGTCCTTGGCGCCGCTGACAATGATCGACGGGGCTTGGCTGGCCGGGTTCGCCCATCCGGCGGTAGCCTCCACGGCGTACGGCAGCCGACTGTTTGAAACGCTTTACGATGAGTTGGGCAACGGAATCGAGGCGCAGAACCATCCCGTCATCTACCGCCATCTGCTCAAGGCAGTACATGGCGAGTTGCCGGCCACCGCCGACCCCGGATACGCCAACGCAGCTTGCTTCAACGACGAGGACTTCGAGCTGCCCGTGTTCTGGTTGTCCATCGGACGATATCCCCAAACCTACTGCCCGGAGATTCTCGGGTTGAACCTGGCGATGGAGCTATCCGGTGTAGGCGGCGGTTATCGGCGTACCCACAAGGCGTTGGTCGCCTACGGCTATCCGACGATGTTCGTCGATCTGCACAACTCCATCGACAACATCTCTACCGGGCATACCGCATGGGCTGCCGCGAGTCTGGATACCTACCTTTGCGCATTTTCTAGAAGTGACCGTGATGAACTTTGGGCGCGCGTGCGTAATGGATTCGTCGCGCTCAATCCACCCAGGGAGCAAACAATGCTGGATAAGTTTCGCGAAAAAGTGAGGTCGCTGCTATGACGATAACGCTTGGCATCTCTGCCTTTTATCATGACAGCGCGGCCACTCTGGTTGTGGACGGCAAGATCGTCGCCGCCGCCCAGGAAGAGCGTTTCAGTCGGATCCGACATGACCCGGGTTTTCCATGCAGGGCCATTGAGTACGTGCTGAAGTACGCAGGTATAAACCTGGCCGATGTCGACCATGTCGCCTATTACGAAGACCCGGCGCTCAAGTTCCGTCGGGTGCTCTCGACGGCAGCCGTGGCCGGGTTTTCGGCAGCGCGCACCTATGCACCGGTGCTTGGCGAATGGCTATCGAAAAAGCGCCGGATGGACCGTGAGGTCGTGCGTCATCTCGCAGCGATGGGAGACCGGGACGGTCGCCGAATCGAAGTGCATGGCCACCACGAGTCCCACGCTGCATCGGCGTTTTTCCCCAGTCCGTTCGAGAGCGCTGCGATCCTGTGTATCGACAGTGTCGGCGAATGGGCCACGACCACGCTCTGGCACGGTAAGCCAGACGGCATCAAGCTGGTCGCGGAGTTGTCCTTCCCCCATTCGCTGGGCCTGCTCTACTCGGCCTTCACCTATTTCTGCGGCTTCAAGGTGGACTCCGGCGAATACAAACTCATGGGACTTGCGCCTTATGGCAAGCCTCACTACGTCGACACGATCCTCTCGCATCTGATCGATGTGAAGCCCGATGGCAGCTTCAGGCTTGACTGGACCAAGTTCGAGTTCATCAAGGGCCAGGTAATGACGGGCGATGCCTTTGAGCAGCTATTCGGTGGCCCCCGGCGCTTGCCCGAGGCACCACTTACCGATCGCGAGTTCGATTTGGCGGCATCGGTGCAGAAAGTCACGGAGATAGTCGTTTCGCGCTTGGCCAAGACCGCCCGTGAGCTCACTGGCGAGACAGCGCTATGCATGGCCGGGGGCGTTGCCCTTAACTGCGTAGCCAACGGAGTGATCTCACGTGAGCGGACTTTCGACCGGCTGTGGGTGCAACCGGCGGCAGGCGATGCGGGTGGCTCGCTGGGCGCCGCGCTGCTGACCGACCGCAAATATCGCTGGGTAACAACCCGCGAACTACCGGCTGGCGTTCGTGATGGCATGAGCGGGGCATTGCTCGGGCCGGAGTACAGTGAGGAGCAGATCAGGGACGAACTGGAAGCCTGCGGCGCTGTTTTTCACAGGCTTTCGCAGGAAGAGCTCGACCAGCGGGTGAGCACCAGCATAGAGGCCGGCGGGGTCATCGGCTGGTTCCAGGGGCGAATGGAGTTCGGTCCACGATCACTTGGCAGCCGTTCGATCCTGGGTGATCCGCGTCGCTCGGACACCCAGTCAAACATGAACTTGCGCATCAAGTTTCGCGAGTCCTTCCGACCCTTCGCTCCCGTGGTGCTTGAGGAGAAAGCGGCAGACTACTTCGACATCGTCGAGGAAAGCCCCTACATGCTGGTGGTCTCGCCCATTGCAAAGCACATTCGCAAGGCAATCGCGCAGGAGAATGCGCGGCTTACCGGCATCGACTTGCTCAAGTTGGTGCGTAGCGATCTGCCGGCAATCACCCACGTGGATTTCTCGGCAAGGGTGCAGACCGTGGACCGGGAGCGCAACCCGCGGTTCCGGGCGCTGCTTGAACACTTCTACCAGCGTTCAGGGTGTCCTGTACTGGTCAACACCTCGTTCAACGTGCGCGGTGAGCCCATTGTGAACACGCCGTTCGAAGCTTATCGCTGCTTCATGCGTACCAACATGGATGTGTTGGCGATTGGCGATTTCTACCTCGATAAATCGGAGCAGCCTCAGTTTGAGGAAGCGGTCGACTGGCGCGAGACAGTACCGCTGGATTAACTATTTCATACACTAGGGAAGGTGCACTATGGATTATGTTCTGCTCTACCTGATCCTGCCGCTGGGGATATTCATCCGGCGGACCAAAGCGTTTGCCCATCGGCCGGACCCCACGGTCACCTCATACCTGAACCGCAAATCATGAGCGTCATGGCCTTGGATGTTCAGGAGGCGTCGTTGGTCCAGGAGATGATCGTCAATGATCCCGACCTGACCGGGCTGAAGGACTGTCGCGTGAGGTTGGCCGAAACGCCGCACTGCGCTGACAGTGTGGGAGCCGTCGGCGGGGACTGGCTCGGCAAAGTGTTGGGCCGGGATATCGTCGAGGCGATTCGCGCATTTCCTGCCAGCCCGCACAAAGCGTTGCTCATCAGAGGCATTTCGCTCTCTACGGACGTCGCGACGCCGCGCAATGGCTTCCTGCCCAATGCCGAGTGCGTGCTTGATTTTGATCTGCTGCACTTTGGCATGTTGCGGTTGCTGGATGTCAGGCCGCATGCCGTCGAGTATGAAAACTTCGGCAAGCTGGTCAGAAACGTCGTTCCGGTTCCAGAGGCCGCGGGGACCACGAGCTCTTGGGGCGCGGATGTGGAGTTTTTCTGGCACACCGACAACCCCAACTGGCCCTTCGCCGATCAAAGCCGAAATGTCGCGACCTCCGTGCCGAACTTCCTGGCCTTTACCGCCGTGCGCAACTTTGAAGGCGCCTCCACCGACATTGTTTGTGTGGATCATGTCCTTTCACAGCTGCCCACCTGGGCGATCGCCCAGTTGCAGAAGGCTGCCTACACCTTTGGTGCCCCGGCCTCCAACGAGGGCTTCGATGGCCAGCCGAGGGTGCTGCCGGTGCTGGAGCAGGACGATGGCGGTTATCGCCTGCGCTTTGACGACGGCATCGTGGCCGCGCTCGACCTGGACAGCGAAAAGGCGCTTGCGCTGCTGCGCCAGTGCCTGCGTGATGCCCAGGGTATAGAGGTGGTGCTGCAACCAGGCGACTTCTTCATTTTCAAAAATGCCCGCGTGCTGCATCGACGCAAGGCGTTCCAGCCTTTGCTCAACGGCAAGGCGCGCTGGCTGCGCAGGGTGTACGGCAGTTGAGCCTTTTCTTCAAAAACCATCACACAAGAACCATCCCAATAGACATGGAGTTTATGCATGAATAAGCGTATCGCAGTAGTCGGTGGCCGCCCCGCGCCCATTCACGGTGCCAAGGAACTGGGCATCGACGTGGTACTGGTGCATCAAGAGGGTGACTACGAGCAGGAGATCCTCGCCCATTGCGAGCAGGTGGTGCATGCCAGGCTTGACGACGCCGAGGCCATTATCAAGGTCCTCGAACCCCTGCACCGCGCACGTCCGTTCGATCGCATCATTACCACCACCGAAGTGGCGGGCGAGTCAACGGGCAAGGTGGTCGATCACTTTGGCCTCACCGGGGTTTCCTATAAGACTGCGCGCCTGCTCAAAGACAAAGTGGCCATGCGCGAGTTGCTGGTCGAGCACAACCTGAGCCCGGTCGCCTATCGCCATGTCACCTGTGCGCAGGATGCCGTCGCGTTCGTCAAAGCGCATGGCAAGTCGGTTCTCAAGCCAGCCGAAGGCGTCGCCAGCCTGCACATCCATCCCTGCGATGACGAAGCCTCCGCTTCCAAGGCCTGGCAAGCGCTTCAGGATGCCGACGTCAAGCACATCATCATCGAGGAGTACCTGGAGGGGCCGGTCGTCAGCGTCGATTCCTTCTCGTTCAAGGGGCGCCACCTTCCGATTGGTTACTCCCAGTACCGCATGAACGATAAATACGTTGAGTGGGAGGTGAGCACGCCGAGTACTGAGGCCAAGAAATGGCTGAGCGAACTGAAGGAAATGACCTGCCGCCTGCTCGACGCCGTAGAGCTGGAGGAGGGGCCTTCCCACAGCGAGTTCGTGCTGACCCCGAAAGGTCCTCGTGTACTCGAATCCCACGCTCGCCTGGCGGGCTCGGGTGCCCCGGAACTGGTACGGCGTGCGTTCGGCCTGGACCTGAACCGCATGTTCCTGACTGTGCCACTGGGTATCGACACCCTGCCGGATGTGTCGCCCGAGCCGATAGCGGGTGCAGCGATCCAGTTCTTCGTACCCACGCCGGGCAAGGTAAGAAAGGTCGAGCTCGATCTCAAGCCTGACGTCGATGTGCGCCATACCAAGCCAGGCGAGACTCCACTGGTGTTCCTGCCGTTCCTGTTCGAACTGGGCGCAGCCGAGCGTGCCGTAGTCATCCAGAAGCATGAGGGCGACAAGATTCCGCCGCTCGACACCGTTGCCGACTGCGTTTCAGGGTATGTCCTGGCAACAGGCTCTTCGCGCGAAGACGCCGTTCGTATCGGCGACGAACTGGTGGAAGCGGTCCACTTCATCGTGGACCCCACCGCATGAGATATGTCCTCTGCTTGCACCGTTGGGTCGGCTACCAAGCGCTCTACGACCGATACGAACTGCCTGCGGGAATGCAAATTCGGGCGATCTGCACGCCCGAATCCCTCGCGTCCCTGCCGAGCGAGCGTCTGGCGTCAAGCTCGACGCTCGCCTCGCTGGATGATGCCGAGGCGGTCATGGTCGAGGTTGAGCGCCTGGTCGAGCAACATGGCGTTCCAGCGCTGGTGGTTGCCCTTAACGAGGGCGACCTGCTCAATGCTGCTTCTATCCGCGAGCGATGGCAGATACCGGGAGATCTTGTCGCGTGGACCGAGCGGTTCCGCGACAAGCTCACCATGCTGGAGGTCGCTGGTCGGCAATCGTCGATCGGCGTGCTGCCTGCCTCGCCTGCCGATTCCCTCGAAGCAGTGGAGCGACTGGCGGCCGAACACGGCTATCCACTGGTGCTCAAGCCGCGCTATGGCACGGCGAGTCGCGGCGTAAAATTTCTTCGTGGCCCAAAGGATCTTGATCAGATCCGGCAGGCAACGGAGCCGATGATGGTCCAGGCTTACTGCGCGGCCCCCATCCTGCACGTAGACGGTTGGTGGGATGGGCAACGGATTGTGGTGGTCACGGCGTCGCGTTATGTGAATAGCTGTGCCGACTTCGGTCCAGACAGCCCGCTGGGTAGCATCGAGCTCGAGGAGGGCGATGACGAACAGCGGATTGCGGGGCGCGTCGAGCAACTGCTGGCAGTCTTCGCGCCTGAGCGAGAAATCGTCTTCCACCTCGAACTGTTCGACCTGGATGACAAATGGCTGTTCCTGGAAATCGGTGCCCGGGTCGGTGGCGCCGAAATCCCGTTCCTCTGGCGAGAGGTGAGGGATATCGACCTGCTGGGGATCGCTTGGGAACTCCAGACCGGGGCGTCTACCCGCTACAGGGACCTTGCGCGCAGCCTTAGCAAGGAGGGCAGGCCATTGCACCGCGAGCGGGGAGCATGGGTGATCGCCCGCCGCAACAGCTCGCCGCGCGATGGCTTGGGCACCCTGTACTGGGCGCAGCCGCAGAACCTGGATCGCCTCGCCAGTGGTGTTTATGAGGGCGCTGGCACCCGTCTTCGCCTGCGCAGCTTCGATCGTCCCGCGTTGGTACGCGACGTGGGGAAGATCTTCGAACAGTTATCCGAGTCATGGGGAGCTCAATCTTGAAAACAGCAGTGGTTACGGGTGCCAGCAGTGGCATTGGCGAGGCGTGCAGCCGTACCTTGGCCAGTCGTGGCTGGCGGGTATTCCTTGTGGCGCGCAGGGGTGAGCGGCTCGAGCAGATTGCCGGCGAAATCCGCGGACACGCCATTGTGCTGGACGTGACACAAGCGCGAGAGGAGGACTTGGTGCAGATTTCCGAGTGCGATCTTCTAGTGAACTGTGCGGGCGGTGCGATCGGCCTGGATGCGGTAGACAGGGCCAGTGCCGAGGATTGGACGAACATGTTCAACAGCAACGTACTGGGGACTTTGCTGATGACCCAACTGATGTTGCCTCGGCTCATCGCATCCCAAGGGGCCATCGTCAATATTACCTCTACGGCTGCGCTGGCCAGTTATGAGGGGGGCGGCGGCTATTGCGCGGCCAAGAGTGCTCAGCGCGCACTGACCCATTCCTTGCGGCTGGAGATGAAGGGCGTACCGGTGCGCATCACCGAGGTGCTCCCCGGCATGGTGCATACGCCAGAGTTTTCCTTGAAGCGTTTTCGCGGCGACGCCGAACGGGTCAACGCCATCTATGAGGATGTCGACCGGCCTTTGAGCGCGGACGATGTCGCCCAGGTAGTGGCTTGGGTTGCCGATCAGCCCGCACATGTCAATGTCGACGAAATCGTGGTTCGGCCAGTGGCACAGCGCGCTCAGCATGCGCTGTTCCGCGGCAGTCTCGGCTGGCTCGAGCAACAGCGGGCCGACAAATCCCCTTTGAACGAAGGAGCACGCTAATGATGGCGCTGGAAAACCTGGCCGGTGTGGCCATCATCTCCTTGGGCATGGTTCTGACACCGGGTCCCAACATGATCTACCTGACCTCGCGGGCGATTTCCCAAGGGCGGCTGGCGGGGATGATTTCGCTGGCGGGTGTGGCGCTAGGCTTCGTGTGCTACCTGCTGGCTGCTGGACTGGGACTGGCTGCCTTGTTCAAGGCGGTGCCAGTTGCCTACGATGTCGTCAGGATCGCAGGCGCATTCTATCTGGGCTACCTGGCCTGGAACATGCTGAAGCCCAGGGGCGCTTCCCCCTTCGAGGCGCGCGAACTGCCCCCTCACTCGCCGAGACGGCTGTTCACGATGGGGCTAGTGACGAACCTGCTGAATCCGAAGATTGCGCTGATGTATTCCGCGCTGATTCCCCAGTTCATCGACCCTTCCGCAGGGTCTACCTTCCAGCAATTCGTCCAGATGGGGCTGGTACAGATCGCCATTGCCGTCACAGTGAACGGCATGATCGTCCTCGCCGCCTCCAGGGTCAGTGGTTTCCTGGCCAAGCGACCCTCTGCCATGCGCACCCAACGCTGGGTGTCCGGGACTGTCCTGGGCGTTTTCGCGGTCGATATCCTGCTGCGCAAACCGCTCACCTGATAAAAGACCGAGTGTTTCGCAAGCCCTGCAATGACAAGGCCCGGCCAATAGCCGGGCCTTGTCGTTTGGCGGCTTCGGTACTCAAGTTTTGCAAGACTACTGAACCTTCGCGCACTCATCCGGGGTCTCATGACAATAACGGTTTGATTCAGTCATAAACCCGTGGAGGGCGCCATGGACAAGCCGCTCGAAAAGTACAACAACATGAGGGACTTCGAAAAAAGTCCCGAGCCTGCCGGTGTTTCCAAATCCGCAAAAGGCAGACGACAAGGCAACGCGCATGCGCTGCAGTTCTGCATTCAGAAGCATGACGCCTCGCACCTGCACTATGACTTTCGCCTGGAACTCGACGGCGCGCTGAAAAGTTGGGCCGTGCCCAAAGGGCCGTCGCTGGACCCCAAGATCAAACGCCTGGCCATCCACGTCGAAGACCATCCGCTGGATTACGCCACGTTCGAGGGCACCATTCCCGAAGGGCATTACGGTGCCGGTGATGTGATCGTCTGGGACCGTGGGGTGTGGATTCCCCAGGATGATCCGGCCAAGGCGTACACCAAGGGCCGGCTGAAATTCGAGCTGAAAGGAGAAAAGCTCGGCGGCCTGTGGAACCTCGTGCGCACGCACATGCCGGGCAAGCAGGAACAATGGTTTCTGATCAAGCATCAGGACAGCGCCGCCAGACCCGGCAGCGAATACGACGTGGTTGCCGCCGAGCCGGACAGCGTGCTCAGCGACCGCACCATTCTGGAAAAAAAGCACGGCGCTGAAAAAACCAAACCGATCAAAAACGCCCCGGCCAAGGCGCGCAAAGAAAAGTCGGCACAACTGACGGGCGCGCGCAAAGCCAGGCTGCCGGAGCTGCTCAAACCCGAACTGGCAACGCTGGTCGAATCCGCGCCGAGCGGCGAATGGAGCTATGAGATCAAGTTCGACGGCTACCGGGTCATGGCGCGCATCGATCACGACGAGGTCACACTCTTCACCCGCAATGGTCACGACTGGACCCATAAATTACCCGGGCAAGCCGAGGCACTGGCAGCGCTGGGCCTGGAGTCGGCCTGGCTCGACGGCGAAATGGTGGTGGCCAACGAGCAGGGCGTTCCGGATTTCCAGGCGCTGCAAAACGCGTTCGACTCCGGCAGTAGCGCCAGCATCGTTTACTACCTGTTCGATTTGCCCTACCTCAATGGCGTGGACCTGCGTGAAGTACCCGTCGAGGAGCGCAGGGCGGCGCTGGCGACTGTGCTCAAACTCAATGAAAACCCGCTGTTGCGATTCTCCGACGCCTTCGATGAATCCCCGGAGGCCTTGCTCAACAGTGCCTGCGAAATGCAGATGGAAGGGCTGATTGGCAAGCGCGTGGGGTCGCCTTACGTGTCTCGACGCACCCGTGACTGGATCAAACTCAAGTGCAAGCATCGGCAGGAATTCGTTGTGGTCGGCTTCACCGACCCCAAAGGCGCACGCAGTGCTTTTGGCGCTTTATTGCTGGGGTTGCACGATCGCGACAGCGGTGAATTGCGCTATGCCGGCAAGGTTGGCACCGGGTTCAACGAGGCGACTCTCAAGCGCATTTACGAACAGTTGAAACCGCTGCAGACGAAAAAACCGTCGGTGGTCAATCCGCCCAGCGGTTTCGAAGCCAAGGGTGTGCATTGGCTTAAACCCACTTTACTGGCGGAAGTGGCCTTCGCCGAAATGACCAAGGACGGCTCGGTACGCCACGCCGTGTTTCATGGTTTGCGCGATGACAAGCCTGCCGAAGAAATTACCGAGGAGCTGCCGAAAGCCGTGAACACTTCAGCCTCGAAAACCGCCGCGCCAAAATCCACAGCGAAGAACAAATCCACCGCTGAGAAACCTGACGCCACGGAGCCAAAAAACGCCCAATCGACTGTCGCGCCGTCGCAGATCGGCCTGGCCAGCGGCAAGGTGCGCATCACGCACCCGGACCGGGTGATCGATGCCAGCAGCGGCACCACCAAGATGCAACTCGCGCAGTACTACGCCAGCGTCGCCGAATGGATACTGCCGCAACTCAAGGACCGGCCGGTGGCGCTGGTGCGCGCGCCGGACGGCATCGCCGGCGAACTGTTCTTTCAGAAGAACGCCGAACGCCTGGCCATTCCGGGGATTATTACCCTGGACAAGGAACTGACAGGCCAACCGGTGATGATCATCAACAACGCCAAAGCGCTGATCGGCGCGGTGCAGATGAGCACGGTGGAACTGCATACCTGGAATGCCACGTCAGTCGATCTGGATAAACCCGATCGCTTCGTCCTCGATCTCGACCCGGATCCGGCGCTGCCCTGGAAAAGCATGATCGAAGCGACTCAGCTAACCCTCACGGTGCTGGATGAACTGGGGCTCAAGGCGTTTCTCAAAACCAGTGGCGGCAAGGGGATTCACCTGGTGGTACCGCTGACCCGCAAACACGGCTGGGACGAGGTCAAGGACTTCAGCCACGCGATCGTCAGCCACATGGCCAAATTACTCCCGGATCGTTTTTCCGCGGTGTCTGGACCGAAAAACCGCATCGGGCGTATCTTCATCGACTACCTGCGCAACGGTCTGGGCGCCACCACTATTTGCGCCTACGCCGTGCGCACCCGCGAAGGGCTGCCGGTGTCGGTGCCGATCTTTAGGGAAGAGGTGGCGCAGCTCAAGGGCGGCAATCAATGGAACGTGCACAACGTGCATGAGCGCCTGGCCGAAATCGGTGACGAACCCTGGGCCGACCTGAAGAAAACCCGACAGACGATTACTGCCGAAATGCGCCGGCGGGTGGGGATGAAAAAGTAGTGAACCGGAAGGAAGGTGGTGAGGGGGCTTGTCGGAACGCCGCATCGCCCCCGTTTGAGTGTGTAGCACTCACAAAACTTTGGTGTATCAGAGATTTTGGGGCTGCTTCGCAGCCCAACGGGGGCAAGCCCCCTCGCCACAGGCAAGCCCCCTCGCCACAACGACTATTGTTTGCCGAGCGCGGCAGCCAGCAGCGGCCCCGCCTGTTCATCGGTCAATGCGGCGTGGACCTCCATGCTCATGAGGTCGCTCCACTCCAGCACCCACTTCTGAATCGACACCGGATCGTCGGCTTCTGCAATGCCAAAACCACTCGAGCCACCGACGGCATGCCAGCGCCCCAGCATCTTGACGCCTGCGGGTGGCGCGCCACCGGTCTTGAGAAAACGTTCGATTGCGCTGTTACGATGTTGCGGACTGATGGACCAACGGACGATGAATAACATCTGCCACCTCCTGCTACGGATTGGCACCTTTATCTTCGCGCACCTGGCTGGCGCCGGGGCCACGGTCACGCTTGTGTTTCCAGCCCCATCCTGGCTGGCCTGAAAGCCTTTCTCCCATGAGAAGGCATAGCAGCGGCCCGCGTTTCGCGTACGACCGCCGATCCTCTTTCAGGCATTTGAAACGAACATATCGGGATAACAGTGCAAACCATCAGGCATCACGCAACAAGTCGTTGGCATTGAGCAGCTCGTAGGCAATTTCCGGGCGCTTCTCCAACCCTCGGCGAATCGCCGCCGGAATCGATTGACGGGTTTTGCGACACAGGCCCGGCAGTTCGCCGAGGGTGATGTTGATGCCGCGCATGGTGCGCACTTCATTGAAGCCCGGAACGATCTCAACACGCAGACCCAACTGCTCGTACATCCGGCGTTGCAGCCGCTCCAGATCGCCGAGGCTCTGGAGATTCTCCAGGCGCTCGACCAGGCGCTTTTCCTCCGACCGGGTCAGGCTCAGGATGCGCAGATCCGCGCCGGGGGTTTCCAGCAACGGCTCACGCTCGCAGATGCAGGCACCGGGCGGGCAGGGTTGGCGGATTGGAAGAGAGGTCGTCATGGGGTTCAATCATAGAGCGCTATGATCGGGTTTGCCCATGGGGTTTTTGTGCCGTTGAGCGCGATGTCTACATTCCTCTGCCGATAGCATCTTCGAAGAGCATCGGCGAGTCGAATGTAAACGCTACTCAGCACTAAAGTGACTTGTGATGGTCAATAAATCCCGCAACGACCATCAGTAGTCGTACTGCTCGGAACCGACCGGATCCGCATCGACATTTTGATCAAGGACAGTGAAAGCATGCTCGCCGCAATATAATCAGCAACCGCCTCCACCAGGTTCCGTTAATCGGGGCTCGCCGTACGTTTACCCCTCAATCCAATTCGAAGATTTAAAGCATGCACCTACGCAAAATTGCAGTTGGGCTGTCGGCCCTTGTTTTGCTCTCGACCGGGGCAGAAGCCCGCAGTCTGCTGGATCTCATCAAGCCGCCCACCCAGCATCAGGAACAAGTATCCCGCTCGGGCTCGATCAGCCAGAACGCGGCCCTGGGCCTCTATTCGAACAAACAGAAACAGGCATCGTTTGACGGCTGCGCAGAGCTATTCCCGGCGGCGAAACCGATCAATACGGCCACTGTGCCTGCAACCATGAAACCCTTGGCCCTGTGTTCCGACAACTTTGCGGTGCTGTACTCGCAAACCAGCAAGACGCCGTTGGTAGTCGTCGAACGCCTTAATGCCGCCCAACTGCTGGATGCCAAAGGCGAGGAGCGCACCAACCAGTTCTACCCGGACCCACGCATCCCCAAGAGTGGACGGGCAGAGTTGAGCGACTACCGTAGCCAACATCCGGCCGTGGACCGCGGCCATCAATCTCCGGCAGCCGATGCACCGAATCCCAATGCAATGGCCCAATCCTTTGCGCTGTCGAACATGGTGCCGCAAGACCCAACCAACAACCGGAAGATCTGGAGTAAGGTCGAGTCCGATGTCCGAAAGTTCGCCAAGCGAGCCGATGGCAATGTGTTTGTCTTTACCGGCCCGCTCTTTGATTCAGGCCACACCACCATCGGCGACAACAAGGTCTGGGTGCCCACACGCCTGTTCAAGCTGGTTTACGACGCATCGTCCAAGCGTGCCTGGGCCTACGTACTACCCAACGCCGAAACTCGTATCGAGCGACCGATGGACTATGACGCTTTCGTGAAGAGTACCGGGCTCAAATTACTGGGGAATCTACCGGTCACAGGTTCCGTAGGGCGCTCTTGATGGCTTGATGAGTTGCACCCCAAAGGCTGGAGGCAACCGATGGGGTGTTTCATTCTGGCCCAATATTTTAAGCTGATATCATTCAAGAGCTTACAAACCGAGTACAAAAATATGAATCGTCGTAAAAAAATACAGCAGTTATTAAAGGCTCACGCCAAAAAGGCCAGTGCCAAATTGGCACCGCCAAGCAAGTCTAAATACATTAGTAAAGCTGACCGATTGAAACTGGCCGCTGAGTCCAGTCAGGACTCAATCGTTTCTTCTGAGAGCTGATTTATGTAGCTCAGCAGCTCCTTTTGCCTTCAGGATTTCCTGTAAGCCGCGAGGGAGCGAAAGAAAGTAACGTTCGCAGAACCTCGCGGCTGACCTCGACGGTTTTCAGAAACAGCGCTGAGCAAGCCTTTCTAATAGCGGTGCAGTCGGGGCAAAGCGCCACGGCACGCCTCACTCAGAAGCGAACGCGCCGTCCCTTATCACCTGTTGGGTGTCGACTGCCGTCTGGCGACCCACCTTGAACCATGCGGCGTACAACGCCGGGACGAAGAAAATCGTCAGTAGCGTCGCCACGGTAAGACCGCCCATGATCGCAATTGCCATTGGCCCCCAGAACACACTGCGCGTTAGCGGGATCATTGCGAGCACGGTAGCCAGCGCCGTCAACATCACCGGACGGGCTCGGTGAATGGCGGCATCCAGCACAGCATTCCACGGGTCGCGCCCTTCGGCGATCTCGGTTTGTACCTGATCGATCAGGATCACCGAGTTGCGCATGATCATGCCACCCAGTGCGATGATGCCCAGGATTGCAACGAAGCCCAGCGGCGACTGGAACACCAGCAGCGCCGGCACTACACCGATCAAGCCCAGCGGTGCGGTCAGCACCACCATCCACATGCGAGAGAAACTCTGCAGTTGCAGCATAAGCAGTAGAAGGATACTGATCAGCATCAGCGGCGCCACCGCCAACAGCGCCTTGTTGGCCTTGTCACTTTCCTCCACCGCGCCGCCCACGTCGATGCGGTAGCCCGACGGCAGCTTCGCCTCGATATCTTTAAGCAACGGCTGGATCTCCTGCGTCACCGATACACCTTGTTCGCCATCCTTCACATCGGCACGCACCGTGATCGCCATGTCGCGGTTGCGGCGCCACAGCACCGGCTCTTCCAGCCCAGAGCGCACCTGTGCGACTTGCGACAGTGGCACCACCGTGCCCTGGCGCGTGTAGAGGTTGATGTCTTTCAGGGTGTCGAGGCTCAAGCGTTCCTCAGGCACGGCACGGGCCACGATGTCGATCAGGTCCTCGTGCTCACGCAGCTGCGACAGGGTTGCGCCGTTCATCACGGTCTGGGTCGCCAGCGACACGTCGGCGGGCGTTAGGCCAAGCGCGCTCGCCTTGTCCTGATCGAGCTCGACCTTCAGCGTGCGCACCGGGTCATTCCAGTCGAGCTGCAGGTCGCGCACCTTCGGGTTGGACGCAACCACCTTCTCCACGTCGCGGGCGATCTTGCGCACCACCTGGGTATCGGGGCCGACGACGCGAAACTGCACCGGGTAGCCGACAGGCGGCCCCAACTCGAGCCGGGTCACGCGCACCCACGCCTGCGGGAATTGTTGGTCGGCCGTGGTCACCAGCCGAGCACGGACCCGCTCGCGTGCATCCAGGTCCTTGGTCATGACAACGAACTGGGCGAATCCCGGATTCGGCAACTCGGGGTTGAGCGAGAGATAGAAACGCGGTGCGCCGGCGCCGGTGTAGGCGGTATAGAAACGCACGTCCTCGTCCTTCGCCAGGATCTCCTCCATGTGCTTGACCTGCTCGGTCGTCGCGGCGAACGAGGAGCCTTCCTTGACGCGCAGGTCAATGACCAGTTCAGGGCGCGAACTGTTGGGGAAGAATTGCTGCGGCACTAGCTTGATACAGGCCAGAGCCAGCACCAGAGCGCCAAACGTCGCACCGATGACCACCCAGCGACGCTCGATGGCGGTGTCGATCAGGCGGCGCAGGGTGCGGTAGAACTTCGTGTCATACATATCACCATGCTGGTGCTTGCCCAAATCGTTGGGCAGCATCTTGACCGCCAGGTACGGCGTGAAGATGCCGGAACAGATCCACGAGAACAGCACCGCGGCGCCGACGATCCAGAAAATGCCACCCGCGTACTCGCCGGTGGTGGACTTCGAGAGGCCGATCGGCAGGAAGCCCACGACGGTGATCAGCGCGCCGGTCAGGCGCGGCATGGCGGTGGACTGATAGGAGAAGGCGGCCGCCTTTACGCGGTCCATGCCGGTTTCCATCTTTGCCACCATCATCTCGATGGCGATGATGGCGTCATCCACCAGCAATCCCAACGCGATAATCAGCGAGCCGAGCGAAATACGCTCCAGGTTCCAGCCCATTGCCAGCATCACCAGCGCCACGCCGCCCAGCACCAGCGGCACCGTGGTCGCGACCACGAGGCCGGCGCGCCAGCCCAGGCTGGCGAGGCTCACCGCGATCACGATGATCAGCGCCTCGGCCAGCGCGTGCGCGAAGTCGTGGATAGCATCCTTCACCGTGGTGGGTTGGTCGGCCACGAGCTCAAGCTCCACGCCGTGAGCAAGTTCGGACTGGATCTTGGCGACGGCCGTGTCCATCGCCTTGCCAAGGTCCACGATGTTGCCGTCGCTGGTCATCGTGATGCCGAGCATCAGCACTGGCTGGCCGTTGTGGCGCACCGTGTAGGTTGGCGGATCCTCGAAGCCACGTGTAACGGTCGCGATGTCGCCGAGCTTGATCTGCCGGCCGCCTGCGGAGATGGGCACATTGCGAATAGCTTCATCGCTGGCGAACTGGCCGCTCATGCGCACCATGACGCGGTCGCCGCGGGTGTCGATCTGGCCTGCGGGCAACAGGGCGTTCTGGCTCTTGAGGCTTTCGGCGATGGCCAGCGGTGTAATGCCCAGCGCGGCCAGGCGCTCGTGCGAGAACTCGACGTAGACACGCTTGGCCTGCTTGCCGATGACGTCGATCTTCTTGACCATCGGCACTTTCAGCATCTGGCGCTTGATGTCCTCGGCCGCGTCCGACAGGTCCGCGTGGCCGATGCCGTCGCCCTTGACGGCGTACATCAGGCCATACACGTCGCCGTACTCGTCGTTTACGATCGGGCCGATCACACCATCTGGCAGCTCGCGGCTCAGGTCGTTGAGTTTCTTGCGCGCCTGATACCAGGCCTCGCGCTGGTCAGCCTTGGAGGTGCCGCCGCGCACAGTGAGCGTCATGCCGGCGTAGCCTTGCCGCGCGTAGGTGACCACCTTCTCGAAGTTGTCGATCTGCTCGAATTTCTTCTCCATGCGGTTAAGGACCTGGTCCTGCATCTGCTGGGCAGTGGCGCCCGGCCAGATGACCATGGCGGTCATGGAGGGCACGGAAAAGTTCGGATCCTCGAGCTGACCGAGCCTGGTGAAGCTGAAGGCGCCGGCGACTGCGACAATGAGGAGCATGAACAGGACGATGGCGCGATGGCGCAGCGCCCAGTCGGTGAGGTTCAGGTTGTTCATCGAGCGGCCTGCTGCGTGGTGTTCGCGTCAACAATCGCCGCTCCGGGAAGCGCGACCTTAAGTCCCGAGGCCATCTTCTGCACCCCGGCGGTGACGACCAATGCGCCGGCCGGCGGCCCGGAGACGAGCACCTCGTCGTTGCGGTAGCCCAGCACCGCCACCTGCACCAGTTCGACGACGCCTACCGGATCCTTGCCCACGGGCGTGACCACCCACAGCGCAGGCTGGCCAGCGCTTTGCGTCAGTGCCGTAGCTGGCACCGCGGCCACCGAGACACTGGTCATCACGCGCTCGGCCGTTACCGTGGCAGTGGCGCCCAGTGGCAGCGCCTGCGCCGGCTTAAGCCGCGCACGATAGGTGCGCGTTTGCGCCGCGGCCTGCGGCGACAATTCGCGAAGCGTGACATCGAAGGTTTCGTTCGGCGCACTGGCCAGCGAGGCCTTGAAACGCGCCTCTTTGAAGACGGGCAGCTGATCCTCGGGCACATCGACGACGATCTCGGATTCATCCGGATTCGCGATCGAGACAACCGGTTGGCCCTCCGGAACGACCTGCCCGGCCTCAAAGCGCACAGCCGTGACGACGCCGCTACGCGAGGCACGCAGCACGGTGTACTTGAGCCGGTTGCGCGCGAGCTCGAGCTTTCGCGCCTCGGCTTCAGCGGTTGCATGCGCGGTCTGGGCATTTGTATGCGCGCGCTCGTCGTCGGCCGCACTGACTGAGCCGTCAGCCTTCAGTGCGGTCAGGCGCTGGCGGTCCGAGTCGGCCTGGCGCGTCTGCTCGACGGCGACCGCCCATTGTTGTCGCGAGGCTTGCTCAGCGAGGCGGTAGTCGCTGTCATCCAGCACCGCCAGGATGTCGCCTTCGTGCACAAACTGGCCTACATCGACGTTGCGCTGGGCGACTTTGCCGCCTACGCGAAAGGCTTGGTCGACTTCATGTCGCGACTGTACGGTGCCCACGTAGCGGCTGATGTCGCGAGCATTGTCGTAGTTGATTTCAACGGTGCGTACCGGCCGTGGCGCCTGAACGGTCGGCTGGTCCGGGCTGCACGCGGACAGCATGACGGCTACGGCCAAAGCGCCGGCCGCAGTAAGGGAGGTTTTCAAGGCGGTTCCTCTTTGAAAAACGGCAGTTTCTTAAGAAAGTGGTGGCCGGTCGGCTTGGGTGGCGGCGGTGGGCGTGGCGGGTTGTTCGAACACCTGCCAGCCCCCGCCCAGTGCCTTATAGAGCTGCACACTATCGAGCAGCAGTCGGGTGTTGCTGTCGTTGGCGCTCAGGCGTACCGACAAGCGCGCCCGTTGCGCGTCCAGCAGCGGCAACAGGTCGATCTGCCCCCGGTCGTAGAGCGACTGCGCGTGGCTCAGCGCTGCTTGCGCAGACTCGGTGGCCGACTGCAACGACTGGGCGCGCTGACGCTCTTGCGTCTGCGTGACGAGGGCGTTCTCCACGTCCTCGAGCGCGCGCACAATGCCGTCCTCGGCGCGCAGTAGCGCCTCACGCTGGCCGCTCTCGGCGACCTCGTTGATCGCGCGCGTACGCCCGGCGTTGAAGATCGGCATCGCAAGCAGACCGGCCACATTGGTGAAGCGGGCGGCGCCCAGATCCAGACCGTTCAGCTCAAGGCCTTGGCGGCCGTAGGATGCACCGAGGAACAGACGCGGGAACCACTCAGCGGCGGCTTGTTTACGGCGCGCATTGGCGGCGTCGAGCTGCGCCATCAGCGCCAATACATCAGGCCGACGCTGTAGCAGGGTGGCGGGCTGGCCTTGGCGTGCCTCGGGCGCCACCGCGTTGCCACGGGAGGGCTGGATGCTCGTGGCATTAAAGGCCTGGTCACCGATCAGTACCGCGATGCGGTGTCGCGATACGGCTGCCAGCGTCTCCAGCGGCGGGATCTGCGCGCGCGCCGATGCGGCATCGGTTTGCGCTCGCTCGACGTCGAAAGAGGTCGCCAACCCTACACGGTGGCGCGCATTAACCAGGCGCAGTGTTTCGTCTTGCGCCGTCGAGATCGCGCGTAATGTTTCGGCCTGGCGCAGTGCGCCGACCAGCGTGAAGTAGTTACTGGCGATGTCGCTCATCACCAGCAGGCGCACGCCGCGCACGCCATCCTCCGCAGCCAGTGCTTCGGCATCGGCGGCTTGCGCGCCAGCACGCAGGCGTCCGCTCAGGTCAAGTTCCCACGAGACGTCCAGGCCCGCGCCCACGGTCTTGGTATCTGGATAAGCCTGCTTCTTGGCAGTGTCGTAGCCACTGCTACGGTCGGAGCCGAAGGCGGACATACCGACACTCGGAAAGAGCCAGGAGCGACTGATCGTCTCACCGGCGCGAGCGGTGCGCACACGCTCGGCGGCGATCTTGATGTCACGGTTCTCGCTCATCGCGCGGCGCACCAGATCCGTCAACACCGGGTCGTTGAACGTCTCCCACCACGCGGCTTCGGGTTCCATCTCGGAGGCCGTGCTTGCGGCAAACTTGGCCGGCAGGTCTACCGACGGCTTGGCGACCTCTGTGGAACAACCGGTCAAGACCAGAGCGAAAGACGCGGCAAGCGCCGCACCCACGACGACGCCGAGCAGGCGTTCGGCATGTTGCAGGGGCGTCCGCCCGGTGTAGCGGATCAGCGGATGGGAGGTTGGAAGTCGCGGCATCGGATTGGACTCGTGTAGATTCGAGATGGCGTCAGCGTAGGGCCCGGTGTGCGCGAAGTCGTCAGCGAAGCGTCGCCGTTCAGTCGCCATATCGAGCGCTCATTCATGTTGGAGGCGTCACTCGCCGTCGGTATCTGCCGCGTGCTCGCCGGCCGCCGACGTGAGGTCCGAGTCAATCGACTCCAGCAACTCATCGGCGGACGAAAACTCGCGCTGACGCCCGGTGACCAGGTTTTCGAGGCGGCCCACGAGGGCGCCGGGCGTGGCATCGCTGCGCAGCTTCAGGACGTATGAGCGACGATTGGGGTACTTGGATTCAGGGTTCAGACTCATCACAGACCAGGGGGCAAGAAAGTTCGACGACAGCGTAGGCCGTCCCCTGGGGCGAGTCGTAAGCGAAAGGTCAGATTTCGGTCGGGACAGCGCCGCTCCCAGATCGGTGTCGTTCACCAATCCCTTCGCCAAAGCAGATACCTGTGGGAGCGGGCTTGCCCGCGATGGCGCCAATCCACTCAACATTTCAGCGCCTGACACTCCGCTATCGCGGGCAAGCCGCGCTCCCACAGAGATCGGTGTCGTTCACCAATCCCTTGGCCAAAGCAGATACCTGTGGGAGCGGGCTTGCCCGCGATGGCGCCAGTCCACTCAACATCTCAGCGCCTGACCCTCCGCTATCGCGGGCAAGCCTCGCTCCCACAGAGATCGGTGTCGTTCACCAATCCCTTGGCCAAAGCAGATACCTGTGGGAGCGGGCTTGCCCGCGATGGCGCCAGTCCACTCAACATTTCAGCGCCTGACACTCCGCTATCGCGGGCAAGCCTCGCTCCCACAGAGATCGGTGTCGTTCACCAATCCTTTGGCCAAAGCAGATACCTGTGGGAGCGGGCTTGCCCGCGATGGCGCCAGTCCACTCAACATTTCAGCGCCTGACCCTCCGCTATCGCGGGCAAGCCGCGCTCCCACAGAGATCGGTGTCGTTCACCAATCCCTTGGCCAAAGCAGATACCTGTGGGAGCGGGCTTGCCCGCGATGGCGCCAATCCACTCAACATTTCAGCGCCTGACACTCCGCTATCGCGGGCAAGCCTCGCTCTCACAAGTTTGCGCCCTTGACTCATCAAGCCGACTCTGCGCCCTGAAGCAGCGAGCGCGCACGTTTCACCAGCTCGGTTCCATCTGTTTCGGGCAACTGGTCAAGCAGCGCCGCCAAGGCTTGGCGGTCCTCGGTTGTGGCGTCGTAGTGCCCACACAGTTCGACTAATGCCTGCAGTTCCAGCCACGGTGCTTCCTGGGTGTGTGCCTCCTCAACCGCATGCCGCACGGCGATGCTGCCGGCATCGAGCCGGCCCTGCATCCGCGCAATCGATGCCTCCAGCAGCAACAGTTGCGGCAGGTACACGCGCTCGCCCAGTTCTTCCCCCATCCGTAGGGCTTCCTGTAGCTCGACTTGCGCAGCGTCGCAATCACCCGCCAGCAGCAACGCTTCAGCGGCGTAGCCGAGCACCTCGCTGGCACCGGAGCGCATGCCGAGTCCGGTGTGTTCGTCGTAGGCTTCGCGGATGCTCCGGTAGCCATCGCGCGGCGCGCCGTTGCGCGCGTCGGCCCAGCCGCGCCACCAGCGGCAAGCCGTGCGCCCCAGTGCGAGCGAATACTCGTCGACCAATGTCTGCATGTCATCAGCCAGCGCTGCCACACGCACAGGGTTCCCCATCCGCACCTCGATCAACACCTCTTGCCAGGTGGCGACCAGCCAGGTCATAGGCTGGCGAAGCGTTTGTGCGCGGGTCCGCGCCAGTTGCATGTGAGCCCGGCCTTGCTCAACCAGGCCAGAGCGCACAAGTTCTATGGCCAACATACCGTGCAGCATGACCTGAGGATCGGCCGCAAAGATCTCGTTCGCCCCGATGTCCAGCAGCTCGGCGATTGCGAGTGCGCGCTCCAGCCATCGGCGGGTCGCCTGCGTGCGCCCCTGGAGATGATGCACCTCGCCCTGCACGATGCACGCCACCAGCATGAGCGCTGGATCGTTCGCCTCGGACGAGAGCGCTTCGGCGCGCTCCGCTACCGCCAGCGCCTGCGTATAGTCGCCGCGCAGACCGAGCAGATAGCCGAATCCGTGCAGCAGGCGACCGCGCATCGGATGCTCGGGTATATCCGCCAGCAGCGTGTATGCGCGTTCGAACGCGTTCCTGGCTTCGCTGCCGACACCGAGCGTATGGAACGCCGACACGCCTTGCAGCGTGGCCAAGGTAATTTCGAGCGTATCGCGCTCTATTCCTTCTGGCGCTTGGCGCAGCAGGACCAGCGCGCGCTCAGTGAGGCCGATGCACAAGGCCGGGCTGAAATGCAGCAGTGCGGCTTCCGCGGCCTCGGCGTAGTAGCGCAGCGCGGTCATCGGCTGCCGGGCCCGGTCGAAGTGCGTCGCCAGCTCCGAGGCAGCAACCGGAACGCCGGCCATGCGCTCGCGTTCGAGCGCAGCGCCAACCTGGCGATGAAGGTGGGTGCGCAATGAGCGCGGCGTGCGGTCGTACAGTACCTGGCGGAAGAGGGCATGCCGGAACGAGTAGGGTAGCTCCATCGTGTCTTCAAGTTCGGCGGCCCGCGACCGCGTCAGCCATACCTGCTCGCGTACCAGTTCCTCACAGGTGTCGGCCACAGAAGCGAGGTCGCGTTCGAGGGTAAGCGAAACCGTCTCGGCCCGGAATTCGACTCCGCATACCGCTGCCGCCGAGAGCAACGCACGCTGCTCCGTCCCGAGCTTGCTGATGTAGTGATCAATGATGGCCGCGAGGTTCTCGGGAACCGCCATTCCCGCCAGCCGGGCCTCGATGGTGGCGTCGTCGTCCGTGGTGTCCATCACCTCACTGATGACTGACGACACGAACAGCGGCACACCGTCGGTGCGCTCGTGCAGGGCACGCACAAAGGCTTCATCGCGGGCCAGAGAGGTCGAACGCAGCGCGACATAGTCAGCGACTTCGGTTTCCGAGAATGGATCGAGCACCACTTCCTCGCACAGACGTTGCAGGCGCAGTTCGTGGCGCAACGAGTTGAGCGGATGATCGAGTGCCACCACTTCGGCGACGCGAAAGCTCGCCAGCCACATAAGCCGAGTGCGGCCACGTCGCCGCGCCACATAGTCGATGAGCTGGACCGTCGCCCGATCACTCCAATGCAGGTCTTCGGTTATCAGCAACAGCGGCCGTTGCTCGGTGTAGCGGTCCAGCAGTTCACCCATTTCCCGCAGCATGCGATCCGGACCGATGCCAGCAAGCTCGCGCCGCAACGCGTCTCGCTCTTGCGCGGTGCTCAGCCACGGCAGTTGCAGCAGCCAGGTCGGCGCCACGGCGCGCATCAGCGTCGGCAGGGCGGGGTCGCTGCGGCACAGGTCGGCCAACGCCTCCAGCACCGGCAGGTACGGCTCGCCGATGCCGTAGTGCTCCACGCAATGGCCGCGTGCGCAGGCGATGCCGCCAAGGCTGGCGAGGAAATGCTCGATCAACGTGGTCTTGCCAATCCCCGGTTCTCCGGCAAGCCAGACCACTGCACGTTGCCCGCCGTAAGCCCGTTCCCACGCCCGCTGCAGTCTTGAGAGCTTGTCGGTGCGACCAATGAATGGCGACGATGGATATGCACCGGCCGCCGGCACCGTCGCGGATGCCGGCACCGAAGGCGCAGGGGAGGGCGCGGCGATAAAGCGATAGCCGCGCCGCGACACAGTCTCAATGAAGCGGGGTTGCCTGGGGTCGTCGCCCAGCACCTTGCGCAGATCGCTGATGGCCGTCTTCAGCACTGAATCGCTGACGAACCGATGCCCCCACACGGCATCAAGCAACGCATCTTTGGTCACCAGCGATCCCGGCTGGCGTGCAAGTACGCACAGCAGGGTGAAGGGCGTTGGCGCCAGCGCCACGGTTTCTCCGTTACGCAACAAGCAGGCGTTGGCCTCGTCGAGCTCGAACTCGACGAAGCAGAGCTGGACTGGGTTCGGATGGGGCTGCGGACGCGCCACGTTGGATTCCTGAAGACTAAAGCATGGGTGTGCCCTCGTGAGGCATGGCACGTGGTCACTCCAATAACAACGCTGATCGGCTCAGAAGCCAAGCCTCACCGGTCGGAAACTGGCCCTCGGCATAGCCCACATGACCTCATAACGGTGCGGTAATGCCTAAAAAATAGTAATGACGAAAACTTCAATATTGAAATATGTCTCAATTTTACATACCTTCACCTTGCCTGACGATGAGATCTCCACGTCTCACGACTTCAATCACAACAAGGGCTCGAGATGAACAACAACAAGAAAGGTACCGAACTGCCTCCCACCGCCGTCGATGTGCTGGTCGTCGGTAACGGTCCGGTAGGGGCGACAATCGCGGCGCTGCTCGGCCGCTATGGGGTAAAGACACTGGTATTGGACAAGACCCATGAGGTCCTGCTAATGCCTCGCGCCATCGCTCTGGACAACGAGGCGCTTCGCATCCTGCAACTCGCCGGATTGTCGGAAGATGCTTTCGAGAAGATCGTTATCCCTGAAGTGAAGATGCACTCGCCGGTCCTCGGGCAATTCAGTCGGGCTAACACCGCCGGGTGCATCGATGGCCATCACAAACTGGTGACTTTCTATCAACCTGACCTCGAACACGCGATGCGTAAACAGGTCTCTGGGCTGAAGTCAGTGACCAGCCTGGGTGGATTCGAGCTCGAGAACCTGGTTGAGGAACCGGATTGTGTCGTCGCCTCCGTGCGGGACCAGGACGGCCATCTGCATTCCATTCGCGCCCGATATCTGGTCGGTGCGGATGGTGCAAGCTCCAGGGTCAGGGCCTTGATTGGCCAGGAATTCGAAGGACAAACCTATGCGGAGGATTGGCTGATTGTCGATGCCAAAAACCGGCATAAGTCCGCCATTGATCACATTGAGTTTATCTGTGATCCGCAGCGCCCGACGCCGCACATGCCCGCTCCCGGCGGCAGGGAGCGTTGGGAGTTCATGCTACACCCAGGCGAATCCCGGGAAGAGCTGGAAAGCCCGGAAAGCATAGCCCGGCTGATCGCGCCATGGGTCAATCCGCAGGAACTGGAAATCGAGCGCAAGGCGGTGTATCGATTCCACGCACGTTGCTGCAACAGATTCAGCAAGGGGCGAACTTTTCTTGTCGGGGATGCAGCCCACATTACTCCGCCCTTTGTCGGGCAAGGTCTGGTAGCGGGGCTTCGAGATGGCGCCAACCTTGCCTGGAAACTGGCGTGGGTCCTTCAGGGCCAAGCGGCGCCTTCAATACTCGATACCTATGACGTAGAGCGCCGCCCCCATGCCCAGGCGATGATCAATCTGGCGAAACTCATGGGCCGTCTGGTGATGCCGAGAAACAAGGTCGCCGCTTTCTTCATCCACGGAATAATGCGCGCGTTGGCGTTGACTCCCGCTTCCAGAAAGTACTTCGAACAACTGGACATCAAACCGAAGAACATCTTCAAAGACGGTCTGTTCGTGCAGCATCGTCGTGGCGACAAGCTGGTTCGCGGCGGCCTGTTTCCCCAGGCCTGGGTTCGCAACATGCAACAGAAGATCCAACTGAGCGACGATGCTCTTGGACACAACCTGACCCTGGTTGGGTTCGGTGTTGACCCGTTGTCATTGCTGAGCGCTGCCGAGGTCTTTTCCTGGATAAAGATGGGCGGTGATTTCTTGCAGATCGGACCTTGCGGTCAGCGCTCCGGCAGCGCTTGCGATTTCATCGAAGACTTGAACCATGACATCCTGCCGCTGGCTGCCAAAGGCACGCTCGTCGCGATCCGCCCCGACCGTATCATCATGCACCACGCTCCCGGCGTAGAGGCAGGCAGTCTGGTTCGAGACTGCCTGATGCTGATGGGTAGCGCCGATTCCATTGCCGATAGCGTTTCCATTACCATCAATGAACCCCCTCGATTAAGAGCCTGAAGATGCCTTCCCCCACTTTTCCTTCAGAAGCAACTGAGCAAGAGCCTCTCACTCGGGGCCACAAGAAGCGTGAACGCACCCGTCGCGGCCTGGTGGATGCGGCATTGCGTCTTGTCGCACGAAAGGAGGTGGGGGAGATTGCACTGCTCGATGTCGCCTCGGAGGCCGCGGTATCCAACGGCACTATCTACAACTATTTTCGAACGCGCGACGAAGTACTCGAGGCGGTTGGCATCGCCATGGCGAGCGAGTTCTCCGATGCCATTTCCGCCCTGAGTTCGGACGTGCACTGCGGTGCACAACGGCTTTCGATTGGTGTGCGCATGTTCGTATGCCGGGCCGCGTACGACCATCAATGGGCCAACGCACTGCTGCGCATCATCCATTCCGATCAGGCCATGCGCTCGCGCCTGGCTGCCCATGTGCTGGGCGACCTGCGTGATGGTCTGCGCGCGGGGACTTTCGCTTACGAGGACGAAGGGATCGCCCTGGACATGGTCGTATCGTGCACAACCGGCGCCATGCGCTCGGTTGTCGAGGGGCGTACGGTGTCGGAGCACGACCAGCGGGTCGCCGAGATGATTCTCAAGGCTCTGGGCGTAACACCTGCCAAAGCCAAGAAAATCGCCGGTAAGCCGCTACCCTGATGTCATCCTCGACCCGCCAGGCCTCAATGCCGATAAGAAGGACTTTCTGGCTTCGTGCATTCCCCGTAGCAGCTGCCGAAGGCTGCGTTCGATCGCACGCGATCGCAAAATCAGGCGCTGCGGTGTTACAGGCTGTCCTGAACATACGTGTTCATTTTTGTCAGTTCTGAAGCGCCTTCATTGACTTTGATATCACTCGTGACGCCCAGAATTTATAAGGCATATAACGGTTTTTATCGAGGGATCGCTCTTTAATCAAAAAAACGTTGTTGACGGCGAATGAACACGCGTGTTCAATTGGGCCATAAGGTAATCCTGGAGAGAGAACCGTGGAATCCCTAAATCCAACACAGCGCCGCATTCATCAAGCCGCCTTTCGCCTGTTCGCTGAAAGAGGCACCTCACAAGTGAACATTCTCGACCTCGCACAAGAGGCAGGCGTGGCGCGCGGAACGGTCTATAGCAACATCGACAGCATGGAAAGCCTGTTCGAAGCGGTCGCCAGCCATCTCGCGAAAGAGATGCATGAGCGCGTCAACAAGAGCTTCAATTCCCTCATCGATCCGGCTCAGCGTCTTGCCAATGGCATTCGATTGTTTATTCGTCGAGCGCACGAGGACTCCCAGTGGGGGGCGTTCATACATAAGTTCGCCATGAGCAATGCTTCGTTGCGCGAAATGTTCAGCAGCCAAGCGACGACGGACCTTCTGAGCGGACTGTCCAGTGGGCGGTACACGTTTGAAAAAGAGCAATTGCTCTCGGTACTGACACTGATATCGAGCAGCGTCCTCGGCTCGATTTTCCTGGTGCTGGAAGGGCACAAAACGTGGCGCGAATCGGGCTCTGACACCGCCGAGCTAGTGCTGCGGGCATTGGGAGTGCCGCCAGAGGAGGCTCGTGCGCTGGCGACCACAGAGTTGCCAGCACTTCCTTCTATCGACTGAGTTAGTTAACCGACTCAACCAGACATCCCTGGATTTTCAGGGGTGCGGGGACGGCTTTACCCTGAAAACCGGAAAACAAGAACAATGACTAACAAAAATGAATTGCCCCGGCTAGCGACACCACAACCAGCCCGGCATCCGCAGCCGACGGTGAAGGCCCGGGATCTGACTCACCTGATCTTTCAGCGGCCGGACTTGAACGAGGCGGCGCGGTTCCTGACCGACTTTGGCCTGACGGTAAGTCAGCATGACGCCGATACGCTTTACCTGCGCGCCGCCGCCCCTACTTCATACTGTTACCGTGTCCATCGTGCAGAACAGGCACGTTTTGTCGGGTTCGGACTGGCCGTCCAGTCGCTCAAGGATCTGGAAAAACTGACGCGAATCCCGGGCGCGTCACCGGTCGAGAAATCGGAACATCCTGGTGGCGGGTATTACGTCAGGCTGACCGATCCTTCCGGTTTCATTGTGGAAGCTGTTTGCGACCAGACTGCAGGTATAACGCTGGGACACAGAGCGCCTCTTCCCTGGAATCTGGCGCAGGAGCAACCGCGAATCAACGCCACGCAGCGCCCGCCGATTGCTCCGCCTGAGGTACTAAAACTGGGCCACATCGTCATCGAAGTGGCCGACTACCAGGCGACGTGTGCCTGGTACACCAAGCATTTCGGGTTTATTCCCAGCGATGTGCAGGTACTCCCCGATGGCACGCCTATTGTCGCCTTCATGCGCCTTGACCTCGGTGATATTCCCGCGGCTCACCATACGCTCGCGATAGCGCAAGGGTTCATGGCGACCTATAGCCATAGCGCCTATGAGGTCGTCGATGCAGACGCTGTGGGCATGGGGCAGCGCGTCCTGCGCGAGCGCGGTTGGGAGCACTCTTGGGGGATCGGGCGACACATTCTGGGCAGTCAGATCTTCGATTACTGGCAAGACCCTTGGGGCGATAAGCACGAGCATTACTGCGACGGGGATATTTTCACGGCTGCACAGCCTACGGGCATTCATCCCGTGAGCCCCGAGGCAATGGCGCAGTGGGGGCAGCGCATGCCCAAGCGTTTTACAAAACCGAAGATGAGCTTGACCAATCTGCGTGCGCTATTTCGCAACCTGCGACGCAGCCCGGACTTGAGCATTCGCAAGTTGATAACACTCATGCGGATGTTCGGGTAGAGCTGCCGCCATGTCGGGTAATGCAACCAGGTATGGCCGTCGGGATGTGCTCAAAACCGGCGCCTTGATCGTCGGCGGCTCGTTGGTCTACAGCGTTGCCAGTCCCCCCTCAGAACAACACCACAGTTCTCGCGCCGCCGAGCACGGGACAAACGCCGCTCCAGGAGTACCTTCAATGTCTGCTGTACACGTAGTCCGCTTCGAATTTCAGAACGGTATCCACTGGGGCGTGCTGCGCCAAGGCCGTATCACGGTGGTGCCCGGTGCTTTTGAAACCACCGGTGATTTCATTCGCCAGAACAGTATCGACGACCTCGCTCAATTGAAAGGTACGGAGTTGGAAGAGGGCGAAGTGAAACTGCTGTCGCCGGTGACCCGTAACCAGCAGTTCGTCTGCCAGGGCGCCAATTATCGCCAGCACATGATTGAGTCGGGCATGGACCCGGATGCGAAGAAATTCAACATGATCTTCACCAAGGCGACGAGTTGCCTGGTGGCGGCTGACAGCGACCTGATCAAGCCGCGCACCGTGCGCTTCCTCGACTACGAGATCGAACTGGGGCTGGTGATGAAACGCGCGATCACCGGCGCTGTTGCTGTCACCGACGCCAATCTGCATGAGTTCATTGCAGGCGTCGTCATCGTCAATGACTACTCGGCTCGTGACATTCAGATTCCCCAGATGCAGTTCTACAAGGGCAAGAGCTTCCGCACTTTTGGCCCTGTCGGCCCGTACCTCTGCCTTCTGGATGCCACGAACATTCATTACCTCAAAGAGTTGCAGTTGCGCCTGACGGTCAACGACCAGGTGCGACAGAACGACAGCACGGCCAATCTGGTTTATGGCCCCGCTGAAACCCTGACTGAACTCTCTGCCTTGCAAGATCTCGCCGCTGGAGACCTGATCGCCACCGGTACGCCTGCTGGCTGTGCGCTCACGGTACCTTCGCCTGCCAAACAGCGTATTGCGGCCCTGATGCCGGAAGCCACCAAGTGGAAGCTGTTCCTCAAGGCGCAGGAAGGTCGGACGCAATACCTCAAGCCAGGTGACGTAGTCGAGGCGCGCATTCGCAGCGCCGATGGAGTGATTGACCTCGGCGTGCAACGCAACCGAGTCGTGGAGGAAGCCTGATGGTTGTGCAGACCCTGAGTGACATCGAAAGTCTCGAACAAGTCCCCCTGTCGGAACGTGGCCTGGCTTGCAGCACGTACGAAGCGCTGCGACAGGCGGCCCGGTGCTCCCCCCAGGCACCGGCGCTTAGCTTCTTCGCCGATGCCGCGGATTTCAGGCGCACCTACAAGTGGAACTACTCGCAGCTTTTCGCGGATATCACCCGCGCGGCGAATGCTTTCCATGACTTGGGTATAAAACCGGGCGAGGTAATTGCCTTTATCTTGCCCAATCTGCCGGAAACCCATTTCACGATATGGGGCGGGGAGGCGGCGGGCATCGTCATGGCGATCAATCCTCTGCTCGAGGCCAAGCAGATAGCTGGCTTGCTGAATGCCGCAAAGGCATCCGTGGTGGTGACGCTCGCGCCGACGGCGGGCAGCGATCTGTGGCCCAAACTGGCTTCGCAGCTGGATCAGTTGCCTACGGTCAGGTCTGTCGTGTGGGTCAGCATGGAGCCCTATGTCGCCGAACCAGTGCGTGGGGCCCTGAAAGCAGCGGCACTGAAGGAGCGCGACTTACACCGAGATATCGAGATCCACGATTGGCAATCGCTGATGAGTACTCAGTCGCACACACACCTGAAGAGCGGTCGACAAATCCGCCAGGATGAGTGCTCCTCCTACATCTGTACGGGCGGCACCACCGGGCTCCCGAAGATCGCCGCGCGTACCCATGGCTCGGAAGTATTCAATGCATGGGCCATGGCTGCTCATATGCAGCCACGCAATACTGGTCAGGTTATCTTTTGTGGTCTGCCGCTGTTTCATGTCAATGGACAACTGGTGACGGGGCTGATGCCTTGGACTCAAGGCGACCATGTGATCCTCGGGACGCCTCATGGGTATCGTGGCGAGGGGGTGATCCCGCGATTTTGGGAGATGGTCGAGCACTTCGGTATAAACTTCTTTTCCGGTGTGCCAACTGTCTATGCCGCACTTCTGCAAAATGAATGTGAGGGCCGCGACCTGTCCAGTCTTCGCTATGCAATGTGTGGCGCCGCTCCCCTGCCGGCTGAGCTTTTCCGGGAGTTCGAGCGCCGGACCGGGCTAAAGATCCTTGAAGGTTATGGTCTTACCGAGGGTGCCTGCGTTTCCTCGGTCAATCCGCCCCATGGCGAGCGCCGTATCGGCTCCATCGGGATACGGATCGCCTACCAGAATATGCGCGCGGTCGTGCTCAATGATGCTGGAGAGTACCTGCGCGACGCCAACGTGGATGAGATCGGCCTCATCACGATCAGTGGTCCGAACCTCTTCGATGGCTATCTGGAGGAGCGTCATAACCAGGGCCTTTGGATCGATATCGACGGTCAGCGCTGGCTGAATACGGGCGATCTGGGCCGTCAGGATGCGCAGGGTTACTTCTGGCTGACTGGACGCAAGAAGGAGTTGATCATTCGCGGCGGCCACAACATCGATCCCAAGCAAATCGAGGAGGCTCTGCAGGCGCATCCCGCCGTCGCCTTGGCCGCTGCAATCGGCAGCCCCAATGCCTACTCGGGCGAGGTGCCAGTCGCCTACGTTCAGCTGCGTCCCGGGCAAGCCTGCAACGCCGAAGAGCTTGAGGCATTCGCTCTTCTAAACATCAGCGAGCGAGCAGCAGTCCCCAAGCGCATTGAAATCCTCGAGGCGTTGCCACTGACTGCCGTGGGCAAGATATTCAAGCCGGCTTTGCTACAGCGGGAGATTGCCAAAGTAGTCCAGGAGGAAGTGGAACGCCTGGGGCTTTCGGACATTGCTGTTGAGGTCGTGCAGGACAATCGCCGTGGGCATGTCGCCTGCATCAAGGCCGGAACCGGCCAAGAAATTCTGGCTCCGCTCTTGGGGCGCTATAGCTTTCAAGTCGAGTGGCTTAATTGAGTTTCTGATTCACATCTGTAAGTCCGGCAGTCATGCCCTGGCGCTGTTCGACCAGGGCGTTTAACACAACTTCGATCAACTCCAACCGGCACTGAAAAGTGCACAGGAAGGCGAAGCCTTGCCTGCGTGCAATCAACAAAAACAATAATCAAGAGGTGGAAAATGAAACTGAATAGCCGTGTGATCCCGTGTCTCTCTGCTCAGCGAACGTGTGCTGTCTGGATTAAATTCACCAGTGCCATGGCACTACTCAGCGCCTCTACTATTGCAGGTGCCAATGGCATTGCACTGAACGAACAAAGTGCAAGCAGTGCGGGAACTGCTTATGCGGGACGGTCGTCTTCCGCGCTGGACGCCAGCACGATCTTTGGAAATCCTGCAGGCTTGACCAAGTTGAAACGTAGCGAGATTTCCGGCGGGGCAGCGGTGGTCTCGGTTAGCGACGACATCAGTGATGCGCAGAGCAGTGCCCCAGGCACGAATGAGGGGGACTCGGTACCTTTGGGGGCCGTTCCTTTCGCCTATATGTCGACACCGCTTGATGATCGTTTTTCGATAGGTCTGGGACTCTATGCTCCGAGTGGTCTGATCAATGATTACGAGGGCTCTTTTCAGGGCCGCTACCATGGCTCCTACAGCACGACCAAGGAAATAACCCTGCAGCCCACCATTGCCTATCGAATCAATGATTACGTATCCATTGGTGGCGGACCGACCCTGAACCGTTTCAATGCAAAGCTTCAGAATTACCTGGCCACCGGTGCCCTGAACAACGGCCAGGACACACTGGTGACCATCAAAGGCGATGACACGGCACTTGGCTACAACGTCGGTGTCTTGTTTGACTTGAGTGATGCGACCAGCTGGGGAATTAACTATCACTCGAAGGTGAGCTATGAACTCAAAGGGCACACTGAGGTTTCCGGCTCCCCGAGCGTTATCCCGCTGGATGGAAAGTATGACAACAAGATAGACCTCACGATGCCCGAATCCGTGGACACGTCCATCACCCATCATTTCAATAGTCGCTGGACGGGATACCTGGGGACCACCTGGAAACGTTGGAGCCGTATCCAGAAGGTCGAGGCAGTCAACAGCGGTCTTTCCCCCGTGGGCGAGGCGGCTGGCCTGGGAAGTGTGACCGAAGAAATGAACTGGCACGACACTTGGTCCACCGCAGTTGGCGCATCTTATCAATTGAACCAACAATGGCTGCTGCGAGCAGGCTACGCCTATGATCCTTCGCCCATCAGAAATGCCGATCGCAGCGTGCGCGTTCCGGTCGGGAATCGCCAGGCCGTGACCTTGGGCGGCGCTTACTCGCCGAATTCCGATCTGACGATAGACTTTGCTTATGGCTATCTGTGGGATTCAAAAGCCTCGGTAAAGCACTCGAACAACTCCGGTCTTCAACCGGAATACAGTGCCAATTACGAAAACAGTGCGAATGGAATCTCAGTGCAGGCGACCTATCGGTACTGATCGATACGTCTTCTACCTTTAATCGATAAGCAACTATCCCAACGGGGCGTGATGCAGTTCTGCCTGTCAATCAGCACCCACTGCCGCGAGTACTTTTGCGGTAGTGGGTGGGGTAGGTCGGCCCTATGCCGCTCGGCTATCGGTCCAGCAGAGGTGCCAGCAATGCACACATGCTGCGCCAGTGCGAACCCTCCCAGTAAACCCGTTGGCAGGCGTCGCAGCGCAGAAAGTGCGAATAGAGGGCGCCCACGCGCGGAGGCACATGCTGCCGGGCCAGTTCCGGGCTGATCTCGTGCAGCGGCAGGTTGCAATGAAGGCACAGGCTGAATGGCCGCGCGCTACGCGCCAGGTCGAGGCGCTCGTACAATTCGCGCAGCTGCAGCGACGGTTTCAGGGCATGCACGTAACAGCCGTGGCTGATGATCCGCCGCTTGAGCAATTCGCGATCGCGGGTAAGCACGATGCGTCCTTGCTGCGCTGCGATCTCGGCAATCTCGCCATCCTCGAAGCCATTGTCGTAGAGGGTGTCGAAGCCGCTCATGCGCAGCAGATTGGCCAGCCCGCCAAGGTGCGCATCAGCGACGAAGCGCAGCACCCGTAAAGGTTGCGCACGAACCTTGAGCAGAGGGCTGATGTCCAGCGCTTCGAACTTGGGATACACCGCCAGCCGGTCACCGTCGAAGATCACCCGCTCGAAGCCCACCGACTCGCCGTTGAGCAGCACCAGCTCGACCTCGGTGTGCGGTATTCCGAGCGCCTCGATCATATGCTTGACCGTCGCCCCTCGCGCGCACTCGCAGGTGAAGGACTGCCGCCGCCGATCGGCCGGCAGGAATTCGTTGAGCTCCTCGTAGAAGCGGAAGGTTGCACGGGTCATGTTGAACAGTATGGCAGGGCTGCGGGGTGAGTGAGTCTAGTGCGGGCATTTTCTCCGGCAGGCCCCAAACTACGCTCGTTAGTCGCACTACATGACCGACTGCATCGACCCAAAGCGGACAGTCGAAGGGACAGCAATTAATAAAGTAGTTCAGTCAGGTTGAGCGTGTCCTTCCAGAATCTCAAATCCATCATCAAAGGGAGCGTACCCCACAACTTTTCTGGTCTTTTCGATAGAAAGTCGCTTATATCTGTTATCTGAGACCCCGTGTATAACATGAAATCCGCTCAGCTCGGCCTCGACGCAATTACTAAGTAGTGCGACAACATCCCTGATACTAATAAAAGCAGCTACATCCCTGTGACTGTGGTTTTCCCCTTGGTGAAATATAGCTACGTTTGCAATACGGACTGCGATTGTTGTCATTTGACCATCGTTTGCATACATCGAAGCCAGAGCTTCCCCGAACGCTTTGCTGACCCCGTATAGATTGCCTGGCTTAGGTGCCATACATTCATGTACCTGGACATCCTCTGGATAACCTTCAATCGCCTGAGCGCTGCTCGCAAATATAAAGCGCTCGCAGCCTTGAGCCTTTGCGGCGAATAGCATGTTGTAGGTGCCCACAATATTCACAGGGAGCAGGGATGTCATGAAATCGGCGTCTGGGCGAGGGTCAGCAGCTAGATGAATCACTGTATGTATGCCTTCGCAAGCTTCAAGGCAACTGGCTTGAACGCTGATGTCGAGAGCGAAACGTTGTGCCGATTGCGGAAGTGTTGATACATCTATATCGGCTAAACGCAAATCTGACTTATCGTAATGCGCTTTCCAAAAAGCGCTGCCGATTCGGCCCGCAGCACCTGTGATTAAAATTTTTCGCGCGTTCATTTCAGCATGTCCTTATGGTAAACGTCACTGTAGCTTCCCAGCGTCGTGGTCGGTTGACAACCTCCAGTGAGAGTAACAAGCGTCAACACGTTCGCTTCTGGCCGATTCCTGTCTGTCACAAAGGGCTGCTATCGGCCGATTCTGTTGAAAAAGTCGGTTCTTCCGGGCTGCCCGCATACTGACCAGTGACTCCGATTTTCCGATCCGCACTCTTTGGCGTTGGCTGCGGAGTCTGCTTTATTGCCCTTTCATTCATCCATTGCTTTTTCTTGCTCTGCCTCTACCTTGTTTTGAGGTTGATAGAGTCTCGGTAGGGTTGTGTACCCGGTACGTGAAGCCGCATTGCCAGTCGCTCCCTGTAACCTTGCTTTTTCCTCTTTCAACCATTTGTCCATTGCTCTTTCTTGCTCTTCCGATACCTCGATTTGAGGTTGATTGAGTCCCGGTGCGGCTGTATATCCACTGCCGTCATAAGTGGGCTGGTCGTTTTTAACGGTGCCATCCTTCAAGCGCTCCGATGAACCAGCAATGCCTCCTAAACCTCTATCGTCATTTTTAGTTTCAGTCGCAGCCTGGCTTGAGTTCTGACTGACAGGGTTTTCACTCGATTTAACGGTGTTTGCGGTGGGTGTATCACTAACTGTGTCAGATTTCAGGGTGGGGGCAGCGGGAGCAGAGATGGTCTCTGCTCTAACTTTTGATTTGTTTTTACTCGTCAATTTATTTCTACTTTTTTGAACTTTCTTAGTCGTTGAAAAGGCAGCGTTCAGTTCCTTCTTGTTCTTGCGAATAAGGTTGTCAATTGGAACGTAGCTAATAATCTGGTTGGATTTTCTTTTGATGTTCGAGTTATAAAATTTCACTTGCTTCTGTGTTAACTGAATATCAGCAATAGGCGACAACCGAATGAGACCAATAATCGCCTCGCGAGCAATGGCGTATGTAAGTTGATCAAAGCTGTAAACAACACTGTTACTTGATTTTGGTAGGGTAGGGGAGAGTGTCATTATTTCAATAGCACTGTCATGCTTGGAGAGCGTTTTTCCGGCTACTGAATCTTTGTATGTGTAAATAACATTGCACTTCGATCGGATTCCACCCCGGACGTTGCTTACAGATACTGAAGAGACTTCTGCGCTTATTTCAATGCGCCCACTGTAATGTCCAAATTCGATAAAGCGATCACTGTTATGAATTTCTTTCTGGGTCGCATTCTTGATAGCATTCCCCCAGTTTGAAATCTGTAATTCACCTGAAAAGCTATTGTCAATACTTACATTTTCTTTGTTTTTTATTTCTGCGGGAAGCACAATGACATCTACATTGTATGCGAAGTCATAATAGTCAATATCAGAAACAACACTTTTGTCTCTTTCGCTTGAGATTTCTGAATAGTTTCTTATGTTGGCGCAACTTGTTACTCCGAAAAAGCTAAAAGCCAGCAAGAGTAAGGCCGTTCTTTTTTTTATCGACATGTTACTCTCCTGGCTTTGTCGCTAACGTATAACAGTGATTAGACCGAATTCGGCGATAACGAAATAATAGAAGTCTCTAGATAACTCTGCGCTACCGATTCCGACTTTTTTTAAAAGTCCCTATAAATCATAGGCCTATATTTCACACCCAACACCCAACACCTCAGCACCGCTAGCCGATGACAGACCGCGATCAATAGGTGGTCGAGGAGACTGAGTGCACCCCTTGGCTTTGAGAGGCCGGGCTGTCGTGACTGGCCGAAATCCCCCGGGCGGACGTTCAGGGAAAACGAATCCATCGCCCTTTTCCCCCGGCGTTAAACCAAGGTTTCGGTGAGAGCGAAGCCTCTGTGTGTTCCGAATGGAATTGCGCGCAAAGGTGCAGTACCTTGTATTTGTAGCACCCTCGTGTCGCAGTCTTGTCCAGGTTGAGAGGTGGCCTTCATGAACAACATCATCTACATCGTCGGGGTCGTTGTGATCGTCGTGGTTATCCTGTCGTTCCTCGGGTTTGCATAGCTTCGAAGACCCACTGAACGATTGCCGGGCACCTTGCAGATGCATCTGAAGCAGTCAGGCTTTGACCCACCGTTGACGGCTCCAGCTGCTCAATGTATCGACGGCGAATACCAGTAGCAGCATGGCCAGAATAACCGTGCTGGCTTGAGCTTCCTGGAACAGGCTGAGGCTGACATAGAGCATCTGTCCCAAACCACCGGCGCCGACGAAGCCGAGCACGCTGGCCATGCGGATATTGTTTTCCCAGCGGTACAGGATGTAGGCCAGTAGCTGGGGCAACAGGTTGGGCAGGGTGCCGTAACAGAAAGCCCATACGGCGTTGCCACCCTGCAAGCGGATGGCTTCGGCGGGTTCTGGTGGGGTGTTTTCCAGCGCTTCGGCGAACAGTCGGCCGAGCACGCCGGTGGTGTGCAGGGCTAATGCCAGGGTGCCGGCATTCGGGCCGAGACCGGCGGCAAGGACCATCAGCGCGGCCCACACCAGTTCCGGAACCGCGCGCAAGGCGTTGAGCACCAGGCGCGATGCGCTCTGCAATGGCCAGCCGAAGCGCCCGGCCGCAGGCAATGCCAATAGCAGACCGAATACCGCCGCGAGCAGGGTGCCAAGGGCAGACATGGCAATGGTTTCCAGAGCGCCGTGGCCGATGGCTTGCAGATGGCCGGGGCTCAGGTCGGGGTTGAGGAAGCGCTGCGCATAAGCGCCCATCTGCTTCAGGTTGCCGGTGCCGCCCAGCTCGCCGAGGTCGATGCCCAGGTAGATGAACGAGGCGACCACCGCCGCGCCGATGCAGAGCAGCAGTGCCAGGTTGATCAGGCGATTCATGCCAGCCTCCAGCGCAACAGGCGGCTGAGTTGATCGGCGAGCAGCACCAGCACGAGGAACGTCAGTAACAAACTGGCCACTTCACCGCCGGCGAACATGCGCAACGACAGATCCATTTGCTGGCCCAGACCGCCGGCACCGACGAAGCCCATCACCACTGAGGCGCGGATGGCGCATTCCCAGCGGTAAACCGTGTACGACAGCAGCTCCGCAGCGACATTGGGCAGGATCCCGTAGCAGAAGGCTGCGAGCCGACCGCTACCCGATTGCAGTAGCGCGTGGGCCGGGCGCTGGTCGACCGACTCGAAAATTTCCGCATAGACCTTGCCCAACATGCCGCTGTAGGTAATGGCAATGGCCAGCACCCCGGCCGTCGGGCCGAGGCCGACGGCGCGCACGAACAGCAGGGCCCAGACGATTTCCGGCACGCTGCGCAGGAAGATCAGTAAACCGCGTATCGGCCAACGCAGCAGTTGGCCCCAATAACTCGGGTGGCCGGCGCGGGAGGCAGCAGACAGCGACAGAGCACGACTGGCCAACAGGCTGGCGGGGACTGCCAACAGCAACGCCAGAGCCATGCCGGCCGTGGCGATGGCCAGCGTTTGCAGGGTGGCTTGCAACAACAGCTCAATGAACTCTTCGCCATGGGCCGGTGGCCAGAAGGCTGATACAAACCGGCCCATCTCGCTCTGACTGTCACTCGCCACCAGTACGCTGAGGTCCAACTCGCTGAAGTGGATGCCCGGCCACAGCAGGGCAAGGGCCAGTAAGGTGAGCAGCAGGCGCGGCCGGGTGGCCGGATCTCGGGTATCACGGGTCAGCATCGGGGAATCTGCACACTCAAGGGCGCCGGAGCAAAAATCGGTGGGGATAGCAGTTGTTCGTTGGCGTAGAGCTTGTCGAGCAACTCACGGTCGACTTCGCTGGCCTGAAGGTCGAACAGGATCTGTCCATCACGCAAGCCGATGATGCGCGAAAAGTGCGCCAGGGCCAGCTCCACCGCATGCAGGCTGGCGACCAGTGTGACGTTGTGCTGCCGGGCATGGCTGCAGAGCACCGAAAGCGTGTGCTGGGCCAACACGGGGTCCATGGCCGAAACCGGCTCATCGGCCAGCAACACCTCAGGCGCCTGGTACAACACGCGGGCAATGCCCACGCGTTGCAGCTGTCCACCGGACAATTGCTGGCATTGCGCGAACAACTTGTCACTCAGGTCCAGCCTGGCCAATGCCGCGCGTGCGCCCGGAATATCCAGTGGGTGCAGCAGGTTCAGCAGGCTCTTGCCCAGCCCCCACTGACCCAGCTTTCCGGCCAGAACCGCGGTGATCACACGCTGGCGCGGTGGCAGCGGGGGCGCTTGATGGATCAGGCCGATGCGCGCGCGCAGACGCTGACGCTGACGGGCAGAAAGCTGCCAGGCTCGCTCGCCGAGCACCTGCAGCTCGCCGTTGCCCGGTCGCAGGGCGGTGGCCAGCAGGTTGAGCAGGCTCGACTTGCCCGCGCCGGACGGGCCGATGATGGCGACCTGTTCGCTTGCACCGATGTGCAGGTCCACGCCACGCAGCGCCTGGACGCCGTTGGCGTGGGTAAGGCTGACCTGGGTCAGATGCAATGTCATTTGAGCAGGTCGGCGGCGCGTGCGGCTTCCTCGATGCCCTTGTAGTTCTCAGGCTTGGTTTCGATGAATCGGCTGGCGGCCTGCAGATCCAGAATCTCCTTGTCCGCAGGCTTCGCCGGATCGAGGGCCAGGAAGGCTGCCTTTATCTTGGCCGCCAGCGCTGGGTCAAGAGTCCCGCGCACCGTCCAGTTGTAGTCGAAGTAAGCCGGGGTGGTCGCAAACACTTTGACCTTGGTGGTATCGACCTTGCCGGCGGCGACCAGTTTTTCCCACACGCTGGCGTTCAGTACCCCGGCGTCCACTTTGCCGGCCTGAACCCAGGCGACGGTGGCGTCATGGGCGCCGGAGTAGCCGACGCGGCTGAAGTAGGTTTCAGGCTTGATGCCGTCCTTGAGCATAAAGAAGCGCGGCATAAGACTGCCCGATGTGGAGGACACCGAGCCGAAGGCAAAGGTCTTGCCCTTGAGATCGGCGAGGGACTTGACGGCAGGGTCGGCGGTGATGAATTTGCTGGTGAATTGGGCGTCCTGTTCGCGCTGTACCAGCGGAATCGCATTGCCGGTTTTCAGGCGTGCCTGCACGAACGTGAAGCCGCCCAGCCAGGCCAGGTCGATTCGGTCGGTGGCCAGCGCCTCGACCACGGCCGGATAGTCGCTCACGGGCACGAACTCGACCTTCATGCCCAATTGTTGTTCCAGATAGGCGCCAAGCGGCTTGAACTTGCGCAGCAGTTCGGTAGGGGCTTCATCGGGAATCGCGCTGACTTTCAGCGTATCGGCGGCCTGCGCCAACAGGGTGCAAAAAGGCAGGATCAAGCTGACGGCCAATGCCAGGGTACGCTTGAGCATGGAAAATCTCCGGTGTATTAACGAAAGAATGTCGAGGCGCCTGGCATACGCTTATCGCTGCCTGGCGCTTTGTGAGGGTAGACGAAAGGAGCGATATTGACCGGTTTTGGCCCAATTGCAATCGCTCATGAGCGGACGAAATATCTGGACCAAAATCGTTACGTTGTCGGGCTTGTTGCTTCCAGGTTACTGAGCAGCCACTCGCTGAAGTTTCGTGCATTGCTCTCACTGTCCCGATGGGTCAGCAAGGCCCAGTTCGGGCCGCGAATGGTTTGCTCCACCAAGGGTTGCAACAAGCCGTTGACGCGTGCCTGCCGACTCAGTAATTGGCTGACCAAGGCGATACCGAGCCCTGCACACGCAGCGTCCAGCAGCAGGCCGGGGTCGGAGAAATTCAGCCCCTGATCTTGCTGGCCTACATCGATGCCGGCCTCTACTGCCCAGTGACTCCAGTCCATTTCCCGCTCGCCATGAAGGGTTGTGCGTTGTTCCCGTGGCAGTGCCAACAGGTTCGGGTGACAGGCCGGGTAGAGGCGATCTGCGTGCAGCACCTTGAAGCTGCACTCGGCTCGGGAGCTGATGTCGTCACGCACAGCGAGGTCGATAGTCTGGCTGGCCATGTCCGGGACTTCATCGGTACTGAAAATCCACAGATCGACTTCCGGATGCTGACGGCGAAAATCCCCCAGGCGCGGCAGCAGCCAATGACGGGCGAACGCCGGAGTGGTGTTGAGCACCAGTTGGTTGGGTTTCTGATACTGCCCAAGGCGGCGAATGCCGACGGCCAGTTGTTGCAGCAGCGTCTGGGTGGTGCTGAGCAGGTCGTGACCCGCATCGGTCAGGCTGACGCTGCGTCCACTGCGAAAGAACAAGGGCTGTTCAAGGTACGCCTCGAGGCTGCGGATCTGCTGACTGATGGCGGACTGGGTAAGGTGCAACTCGTCGGCGGCCTTGTGGAAACTGCCCAGCCGGGCAGCGGCTTCAAAGCCGCGAAGGGTGCCGAGCGGTGGCCAGTGCTTGAGCATATTGATAAGTTCTCCTAATCAGTTTTCCGCAAAATCCATCGTTTGTTTGCCCTTTTTTACAGCCGTAGCATGCATGCCAAGACCGCCAGTGCAATTTTCGTTGAACACAATGGCTTAACTTAAAGGTGCTTGTCATGCAGCAGAATGAAATTCGAAACAGTGGTTGGGTGATGCCGGCAGAGTGGGTCAGGCACGCCGCGACCTGGATGGTTTGGCCACATAACAAGGCGCTCTGGGAATCGGGTTGGGGCGTCACGCTGGCGCTGGTCCAAGAGGACTTCGCCCGCGTGGCCAATGCCATTGCCCGTTTCGAACCGGTGAAGATGGTCGTCGATCCCTCGGCAGTCTCCAGTGCCCAGGCGCTGTGCGGCTCCAACATCGAATTGATCGAGCTGGCGGTGAACGACAGCTGGTGCCGGGACTCCGGCCCAAGCTTCGTTTATCACCCGCAACACGGCCTGGCCGGCGTGAGCTGGCGCTTCAATGCGTGGGGCGGCAAGTCGGCGCATGATCTGGACGAAAGCCTGGCGCGCCGCGCACTCAATCACCTGGGCGTGCAGTGTTTTGGTACACCGCTGAGTAACGAAGGTGGCGCCATCCATGTCGACGGCGAAGGCACGCTGATCACTACCGAGTCGGTGCTGCTCAATCCCAATCGCAACCTGGGCATGAGCAAGGCCGAGATGGAAGAAATCTTCACCCGTTTGCTGGGTGTGAAGAAAACCATCTGGCTACCGGGCGATCCGGACCATGTAACCGGCGACATGACCGACGGCCATGTCGATGGCGTGTGCGCATTCGCGCGTCCTGGCGTGTTGCTGGTGGACGCCACGCACGACAAGCACTCGGTGTATGCCGAGGTGGTACGGGAAAACCGTCGCGTTTTGGAGCTGGCAACAGATGCCCAAGGCCGCAAATTCGAGCTGATCGAGTTGTATGAAGCGAGCGATGCCGTGGACGCCGACGCTGAAGTGTTCTGTGCCTCCTACACCAACTTCTACATCGCCAACAACGCCATCATCATGCCGGCCTATGGCATCGATGCCGACCATGCGGCTGCGAAAGTGTTGGCTCAAGCCTTCCCCGACCACGAAGTGGTACCGGTGCGGATCAATCATCTGGCGCATGGCGGCGGCGGGGTGCATTGCATCACCCAGCAACAACCTGCCTGGCCAGTGGAGGGTTGATGCCATGACCCTGTTGACGATTGCCACTACCCAGATGCCCTGCACCTGGGACTTGCAACACAACCTCGATCAGGCTGAGCAGTTGGTGCGTGAGGCGGCTGCCAAGGGCGCCCAGGTCATCCTGCTGCAGGAGCTGTTCGCCACACCGTATTTCTGCATCGAGCAAAGCCGACGCAGGCGCAACGGACGGCGGACACCGCCGGCAAGAAGACCACGTTCCAGTACCGGATTCCCCGTGAGGGCACCACGGTGTGGATGGATACCATGGCGATTCCTGTCGACGCCAGACATCCGGAGTACGCCTATGCATTCATCAACTTCGTCATGCGCCCGCAGAACATGGCCGCGATCAGTAACTTCACCGGTTATCCCACCTCCAATGCCAAGGCACGTCCGAGCGTCGATGCGACCATGCGCAACAACCCGGATATTTACCTCGACGAGGCCACTTACGAACGGCTGATTCCTGGCAAGGACATTCCCCAGCCCGACATGCGGGCGCGCATGCGAACCTGGACCAAGTTCAAGACAGCCACCACGAAATGACTTCAGACAAACACTCAGGAATCATCATGTCGACTCGTCGAGAGTTCATCAAACACGTATCGGTAGTGGCCGGTTTGGGCGCTGCCGTGTCCATCGGACTTGGCCTGACGCCCTTGAGCGCACGAGCGGCCACACAAGGTGTCTGGCGCATGCCGGATGAGGGCGAACAAACACCGGCGAGCCTTCGTCGCATTTGGCGCGCAGGAGGCCATCTGGGAGGATTTCACCCCTGATGTGCAAGAGGCCATTGGTCTGATTGCTCGCACCATCGCCCACTATGAGCCGGTGACCGTGTTCTGTCGCAGTAACGAGCGGGGACTGGCCGAAGAACATTGCGGCACGACTAACATTACTTACGTCACCACCGAACTCGACGATGTCTGGATGCGTGATATCGGGGCCAATTTTGTCATCGATGGGGCAGGCGGGCTCGGCGCCGTGGATTTCAACTTCAACGGCTGGGGCAACAAGCAGCAGTACAGTAAGGATGCGCAGGTGGCCGCTTTGGTTGCCGACACCGTGGACGCCAGTCACATCCGCAGCGAATTGGTGGGCGAGGGCGGTGGTATTGAAGTCGATGGTCATGGCACGGCGATCATGACCGAAAGCAGCTGGATCAATAGCAACCGCAATCCCGACTGGAGCAAGGCCGAGGTCGAGCAAGAGCTGAAAGCCCGCTTGGGCTTGCGCAAAATCATCTGGCTGCCGGGCATCAAAGGCAAGGACATCACCGACGCCCACGTCGACTTCTACGCCCGTTTCGTCAAGCCAGGCGTAGTGATCGCCAACCTCGACAACGACCCTGAGTCCTACGACCGGAAAGTGACACTGGCCCACCTGGAGATTCTCAAACAGGCCACGGATGCCGACGGCCGCAAACTGCAGGTGCATACCGTGTCGCCACCGCTCAATCCACGCAAGAGCAAGTTCAGCCGCAACAACCCGGACTTTGCCGCCGGCTACATCAACTACTTCGTCATCAACGGGGCGATCATTGCGCCGGAGTTCGGCGACCGGGCGGCAGATACCAGAGCCTTTGATCTGTTGTCTGAACTCTACCCGGACCGTGAGGTGGTGCAGCTCAACATCGACGCGATCGCCGCCGGTGGTGGCGGAATCCACTGTGTGACCAGTCACCAACCGCAGGCTTAGCCTGAACCCGCGCGTCGGCATGCCCTCGCATCCGCGGGCGCTGGTTAACGCTCCAGAGCCGCTTCGATCGCTGCGATGTCGATCTTGCCCATCCCCATCATGGCGTCGAACGCGCGCTTGGCCGCCGCTTGATCAGGATTGGCTATCGCGGCGGTCAGGACCCGTGGCGTGATCTGCCACGACAGCCCCCACTTGTCCTGGCACCAGCCGCATACATTTTCCCGACCGCCGTTTCCGACGATCGCGTTCCACAAGCGGTCGGTTTCGGCCTGGTCGTCGGTCGCCACCTGGAACGAGAAAGCCTCGTTGTGCTTGACCCCCGGCCCGCCGTTCAGCCCGAGACAAGGGATACCCATCACCGTGAACTCCACCGTCAAGACATCGCCTTGTTTACCCGCCGGATAGTCGCCAGGCGCACGAAGGACAGTGCCCACGGCGCTGTCCGGGAACGTCTCGGCGTAGAACGTCGCAGCGTCCAGCGCGGTGCCGTCGTACCAGAGACAAATCGTGTTTTTGCTGATCATCTTGGTTCTCCAGAGTTGGGATAGGTACGTGGATTTTAGCAGTGCAGGCGACCGCATATTTCTGCCCTGCGCTACAGGGTAGAACCGAGTGGCATATCTATGAGGTTGGGTTATGTCTGAGGACGGTTGTGGGCGCAGCAGAACAGGTATCTTCTTTCCGATTTTCAGTATCGGGCAGGCAAAGCTGGTTGTTGTATTGCTTATCCTTTTACTGGTTGTGGTCAGGCTTTTTGAAGTGCTGCCCGGTAGTGATCAACGTTACTCATATCATGTGCTTAAGGTGATGTCGGGGAGTCGATTGTGAACTCTGCCATGGCCAAGCAACAAGTCGCTGACCGTTTACAGTTGATCGCAACTGGGAGCTTTTGGCCGATTACTGCGCACTGCGATAAATCATGCGCCGCGGATATTTATAATTATAAAAAGTGATGATGACAATACAAGAATGATTGTTGTTAATGCATAGCAAAAACCAAATCCTGCTTTTATGGGTAATATTTCATCGGTAGCGACTTGATACCCAAAATATCCATTGATCAATGCAGGTGTTACGACGCGGCTAGCTCGAATATGCCCCGCAGAATAGGGGAAGGCGCCCCTTTAGAAGAGCGTTTCGAAGCGCTTGTCGATTGGCCGCTATTGGCCGCTTTTTGCCCGTAGCGAAGGGCGGCAGTCGGCCGATTCTGTTGAAAAAGTCGGACTGCCCAAACTGCCTGATCATTGACTGGTGAAACGCCTTTTTCGTACGCGGCTACGTGAAACCCGAGTCCGGAAGCCTCTGCCAAAAGTAAAGATTTCAATCTCGGACGCGTACTTTTCGGATGCGCAAACCATGGCCGACTTTTTCAACACAATCGACCAAAAGCAGCCGCTCGAAGGTATCGACGAAAATTCGGTGACTCCGCTTTTGTTGATTGACGCGCTGTCTTAATAAGGCCGCACGCAAGAAGCCCTGGCGTTGGCCAAGGCTTCTGCGTTTTTCGTGAGTAAGGTCAGGTCACTACCTTGGGGCTGGCATACTGGCCCCGTCCCGCACCTGCATCAGCGCAAATCCCAGTAGATTCAAGCCTTTCCACAGATTTGGATTGTTCGCATCCGCGTTGTCCTGTGCGAGCCCTATACCCCAGATGTTATCAACCGGGCTGGCTTCGACAATAACGCGCGAACCGGTTTGTAGAAGATATTCGTTTAACTGCGGATTCTGAGAGAACTTGGCCTGGTTCGCTCGAACGACGATGTCGTATCGGTGTTGCAGCCAAACCTTATCATTAAATCCGCGCACGTTGCGGCCAAGTGCTTTGGCGGCATTAGGAGTAGGAGCGTGGAGCACCTGCGCACGAATTTCCTGATCGTCGAACAAGGCCGCTTTCTCGGCCATCATGAAGTGTTCGGCCGTCGGGTAATGTTGACCCTCAACAATAAACCCGGCCTCGAACCATTGGCTAAAGCACGAAGCCGTGACGACAATTTTGTTACGCTGGTGCCCCCAGAAAAACGTAAAGCTCAGATGTTCTCCTGAGTTGAAACGGGCGCACAGTTCTTTCAGATGTTCAGAGTCGTTCAATGAGATACCCTCGCTAACTGAAGATCGAAGTTACAGCTACAGTGCTGGCCAAGGCAACCACGAAGCTTGGTAGGTCTTCGGCTGACAAATTCAGTCTCGGGTTCTCGAATGTAAACCAAACAGCGATACGTTAGACCTATTCTGTCCGTTAGCAGCTCACAAAAGGCAGCTTTGGGTCCAGGCCGTGTGAAAACACGCTGGGCGCATTTAAAACTGAGTTTTGCTTGTGTTGCCTGTGCAACCAGCAAGCGGAAGCGCGAATTACTTCTAGTAGTAACATCGGCCCTCGTAATGCTGTTTGGGCCGCGTCAGCGGCCCAAACAGCCACTCACGGACGATCAAACGGCTGGACTCACGCCCTGATCGCCTCAAGCAGTCCTGCGATGCCGAAGATGCTCATCATCCGTTTGAGGTTGTAGGCGAGCACATGAAGGCTCATCTCTGTGCTTACCCTCGGAAGGGTTTTGGTCAGGAAGTGGGTACTTCCCATCCAGTATTTGAGCGTTCCAAAAGGATGTTCAACGGTCTGTCGGCGACGCCTCATCATCGTTGGATCATGTTCCAGCCGAGCCTGCATCGCGTCGATTACCGCCTCATGTTCCCAGCGCCTCACTCGGCGCTCCTTACCCGTCGTACATTGCTTTTGCATTGCGCAGGACTGGCAGCCCGAGAAGTAGTAACAGTGCAACAACATGCCGTCTTCCATCGACGAATGCCGCCGGGTCAGCAACTGTCCCGCAGGGCATCGATACGCGTCCGATGCAGCAACGTAGATGAAGTCCTGCTTACCAAATCGGCCTTCGGCTTTGCTGCCTGATGTCAGGGATTTTGGTACAAAGGTGGTGATGCCAGCCTGCTCGCAGGCAAGGATTTCCAGCCCTTTGTAGTAGCCTCGGTCAGCTACCACCGTCAGCGACTCAGCGCCGATCTCTTCACGCGCTTGGTTCGCCATATTGCTCAGTTGCGCCCGGTCATTACCAACGTTAGTCACCTCATGGGCAATGATCAGATGGTGTTTGTCGTCGACAGCTGTTTGTACGTTGTAGCCAACCGTTCCGGTGCCTCGGCCGCTCATGGCCATTGAGCGTGCATCTGGGTCTGTGAGGGAGATTTGCTGGTCTGGACTGTCGTGAAGCTGCGCCTCTATGTCCTTGAGTTTTTGCATCTGCTGTTTCAGCGTTTCGATTTTTTCTTTCAGCCGCTCGGCCTTGGCCCCGGCCACTTCGGGCGTTGCCCGATCCGCCGAATCCATCGCCGCCAGATATCGATCAATGCTCTGTTCGATCTGCTGCATGCGTGCCTTCACTTTGCCCTGGGTGAAGTTACGGTCGCGATTATTGACGGCTTTGAATTTGCTGCCATCGATGGCGATGATTGATTGGGAGAAGAGATTCAGGTTGCGGCAAAGCACTACGAATTGTCGGCAGACGCTGCGAATGGCTTTGCCGTTGTCTTTGCGAAAGTCGGCGATGGTTTTGAAGTCCGGGGCCAAACGTCCTGTCAGCCACATCAACTCGACGTTGCGCTCGGCCTCACGCTCTAGCCGGCGGCTGGACTGAATCCGATTCAGATAGCCGTAGATATAGATCTTTAGCAAGATCGCGGGATGGTAGGCCGGACGCCCCGTTGCAGCAGGATCAACACCGTCGAATCCAAGTGCCCCCAGGTCGAGTTCATCAACGAAAACGTCGACCACTCGCACTGGATTTTCTTCGGTAACGTAATCGTCCAGGCACTCCGGCAGCAGCGTCACCTGCGTCCGGGCCTCGCCTTCAATGAATCGCTTCATGATCGTCCCCGCTACGATCTCGACGATCAGAAGATTAGGCAATCGCAGGCGTTTTCACACAGCCTGGGTCGGAAGCTGCCCGTGACGAAAGGCCGCTATCGAGCAAAGCTGCCTCTCAGAGAGCCTAAACTGAGGTTGTCACTCGTCAAACAGAGTCCAGCCATGGCAAATGCCGTCAAAGTCTTTTGCCGTAAAAAATAATGTAAGTTCCTCCGGGTCAAATTTTGTGTACAGCCAGTGCCCAGGAATAGGGCCTCTCGTTATCACGTATTCCAAGCGGTACTTTTGAACAACTGCAGAACTGAAGGAGGCTGAATTCAACTTAAATCTGTCACCTTGGTTGAGCGTCCATAGCTTTCCAACAAGGCTATCATCAAGCACCACCTCTTCAGCTGTCTCCATCAGATGCCGTGTATGAAGTTTTTTTTGAAGCCTAACGCTTCTGGCCATGGGTTAACCTACCTATAAACAATCCGAGCATCGGCATAATAATACTGGAACGCGGAGATGACCGCTTTGGGTCGATTGCTGCCTGTGGCGGAGGGCCGCAGTCGACCCAAAGCGGTCTGTCAGCTGCTTAAAGATCGGCCAAATCGACGATGGTGAGAGGCCGCCCTGTGAACTCACTTGCTTATCTGCTTGGCGTTACAGCACGATGCTGGCTCAAGAGCAAGGACAGGCCCGATGACCAAGCCCCTCGAACAAGAAATCTCAATGTGAATTCACCAGACTACACGGCTAAGGGCGAAGACCTCGGCAACCGCATGATGAAGGTCGACCATGCGGGCGAGCATGGCGCGATCTGTATCTACAGTGGACAGTTGTTTATGGCCAGGCTTTTCGTCCCGGGCATGGTGAATGAACTCAAGGAGTTCCTCTCCCACGAGCGCCGCCATCGGACGGTTTTTCAGGAGGAGCTGCAACGTCGCAATTATCCCCGCTGCCGTAGTTATTGGTTGTGTGGCATCGGCGGTCTGGCGTTGGGTCTGGTTACTGGCATCTGTGGCCGCAAAGCCATTGTCGCTACTACCGTCGCGGTTGAAAGTGTGGTGCTCAAGCACCTGGCTCATCAACTTGATGTGCTGGGCGATATCGATCTCCACGCGGTGGCGGCCATTACTTCGATTGTGGAGGAGGAGCAGCACCATCATGACCACTCAGCAGCGCAGATTGATGTGCGCGATCCCTGGTTCAGGGTACTGACACCGATGGTGACTGCATGGACTGAAGCGGTAATCTGGATGGGTATGCGTTCTTAGAAAGCAGGTGTAATTATCCCGTTTCACTGCCGCAATCTTTTAGACAAATGACTGACCGCTTCTGGCCGGTTACTACCCGTGGCGAGAGGCAGAAACTGGCCGAAAACCCCCAGTTTAGTAAGGGCAGCTCTCAACCCATGGCGATCATCTATCAGAACGCGCCACCCCATTCGTGGGATCACTCTCGGCCAGCATCTGCCTCATGATTTCCCGCTCCTGCGGGCCAGGCAAAACGCCGCTGGTTTCTCCTTCCAGCACGGTAATGCCGTCCTCGTTGGTCATCGTGACAACCGCCGTCGCACGACCTTTTTCATCCGTGTCCTTGATGAGCCAATGGCAAGTGACGGTATCCCCTGGATAAACGGGGCGCTTGAGGTGGAACGTCATCGCTGAGGCCGGCCAGCCAATCTGGCCGCCGTTTTCAGTCATCAGGCTGGTCGTCAGCAGGCCATGAGAAACCGGCGCCTTGAAGCGGCGTGCTTCGGCGAAGCGCGCATCGCAATGCACCGGATTGTAGTCGCGGGAGATCTGCGCGAAACGCTGGATATCTTCCTGCGAGAAGCAGCGGGAGAGGGTGAAGAAGCTGTCACCGGTCTGAAGCCCTTCGGCTGCACGCTGTCTGAAGCTTTTCATTGCCTCTGTGAGCTTCATCGTCGACAGGCAATCCGAAGGGCCTCGGCCCTTCGCTAATTACCGTCCGCCACCTTGCGTTCTATCTCCGCTATTTTTCGCCTAAGCTCTTCAGCCTCCAGCTCCTGGGTGTGAGTTTGATTCACACCTTCGGCGTCACTGTCGCTGTCCTCAAGCTCTCTTTCGACCACATCGTCGGGTTTGCCAGACGTATCGGTAGGCGGGACGTTCGAGGTCGTTTCTGATTTGTCGTCATTAACACGGTCATCATTGTTCATTTCGCTCACCTCCATTGGCCTACACATTGGATTCAGCGGTAGGGAGGGAGTTCGGGTTTTTCAGCCTTTATGACGCGGCTCAATGCTTTCCGTTTTCAGTAACGCCTCTCCCTTGTCTCAATGGCATGTCGCACCCCGGCCACAACACCATTTTCGTCGATGATAAAGACCCGCTTCGTCACGGCTTTCAACTGGCCTGATCGGTCGCATAATGGTGCTAGGGGGTTTTGAGCTTTTACCGTTAGCATGACGCTTTATTAGCGCACCAAATGACAGGTTGGTTAACGTAACCGAGTGGGTCGAACATTGATCGAACGACGTCAATTCAGCGGAGGCATGAAGGGGAAAAACCTCCGCTATCTGAATGAAAACCCTGGTGAGCCTGCTCGAATGACTCGGACAGGCTTTTTGCTGCTCGAGCATTTCTCGCTGCCCGCGTTCACGCAAGCGCTGGATACGATTGTCACCGCGAATCTTCTGCGCCCCGGGTTGTTCTCTTCCCGAACGTTCGGCTTGAATGAGGGGGAGGTCATCAGCGACCTGGGCCTGGTCATTCGGCCGGATGCACGCATCGATTCTTCAGCCATTCACAACCTGGACCTGCTGGTCATTTGTGGCGGCTACCGGACAGAACTGAAGGCGACTGATGAGTTCATCAGCCTGTTGCGAGCGGCGGCGGATCAGGGCGTCAGTCTGGCCGGGTTGTGGAATGGTGCATGGTTCCTGGGCAGCGCAGGCTTGCTCGATGGATACCGTTGCGCCATTCACCCCGAACATCGTCCCGCACTCGCGGAAATCTCCAAGGCGACGCATGTCACCAGTGAACCCTTTGTGATCGATCGAGACCGGCTCACCGCGTCCAGTCCCTCTGGGGCATTCCATATGGCGTTGGACTGGATCAAGGAACTGCACGATAAAGCCCTGGTCGAGGGTATCGAGGACATTCTTGCTTTCGAGGAGTCTCGCTACCGGCGCATCAAACCGGCTGAAAATATTTGTGTGAGCGCGCCGCTGCGAGAGGTGGTCAAGCTGATGGATGCCAACCTCGAAGAGCCTCTGGAGTTGGAGCAACTGGCGGTTTACGCCGGCCGTTCCCGGCGACAACTCGAACGCTTGTTCAAGGAGCAACTCGGGACAACGCCGCAGCGATATTACATGGAGCTGCGCATCACCGAAGCGCGTCGACTCCTTCAGCACACAGAGCTGTCCCAGGTAGACGTGCTGGTGGCCTGTGGCTTTGTGTCACCCAGTCATTTCAGCAAGTGCTATAGCTCGTACTTCGGCTACAGGCCTTCCAAGGAAAAACGGCTGGTCAAATAGCCGCTTTTGAGTCCCGGTGAGGATCTCCCGACGGCGCAAAATCTGCCGTCGGGAATGGCACGGTGGCGGCCGCTCGCTGGAGCAGGGCCACCGGATCAGTCCGCAGACTCAGCGCTTGGCCGCCATTGCGGTGACTTCCACGCGCATCCCTTCGACCGCCAATGAGGCCACGCCAACGGCGGCGCGAACCGGCCAGGGTTTGGCGAAGAAGCGCTTGTAGACTTCGTTGAAGGCGGCGCGATCGGCCATGTCAGTGAGGTAGATGGTCAGATGCAGCACCCGGTCCATGGAACTGCCGGCTAGCTCCAACGCAACCTTGAGCGCTTGCAGAGTGCACTCGCTCTGCTCGGCGATGCCACCCAGCTCCAGACTGCCGTCGGCACGGGTGGGGATTTGAGTGGAGACCAACAGGCCACCGAAACCGGCGACATCGGAGGAGATGGATTCCGGGTCTGGGTCGGGGAGAAAGGTGATGTCGCGATTTGCCATGGGGGATCTCTTGTTTGAGGTGGTAAAGGGGCGGTCGTGTATGGGCGAACGCAGCGTTCGCATTACGACTTAAGGTATCGCGCTTAGTTTACAGCACGAGACTATCTGCCAGCCTCATGGCCTGCTGAGTCGCGACCTTGCGCGCAGTCAGGTCAACGTCTTCCCCCAGGATGGTTTTCTCGACAATCACCGAGTGCACATCGCTTACGCCGATAAATTGCAGCCAGGCTTCCACGTAGGGCTTCTGAAAGTCGAAGCGCTCCGCTGGCGTGATCGACTGCGCCGAAAAATCCAGGCCGCGGGCGTACATCACCACGGCGGTTTTGTTGTGCAGCATGCCTTCCAGACCGCGTTCCGGGTCGAAGCTGAACAAAATGTCTTTCTGCGACACCAGGTCGATGAAGTGTTTGAGCTTGTACGGGATGCTGAAATTCCACAGCGGTACGGATATCACCAGGACGTCGGCGCGGTGCAGGAACCCGGCCAGGTCTTTCAAGGTGTTCCAGGCGTTTTGCTGCGCCGGGGTCAAGGGCGTGCCATTGAGCCCGGCGTATTTGGCGTCCATTGCGAGCTCGTCGAATTCCGGCAAAACCATATTCCAAAGGTCGAGAGTGATGATTTCGGTGGCCGGGGTGTTTTCTTGATAGCGCGCAATGAAGCCGCGGGCGACTTCAAGGGAGGCTGACCGCTGTTTGCGCGGGGAACATTCGATATGCAGAAGGGTGGTCATGGCGTGTCTCGGGCGGGGAAGTTGGATCATTGCAACATAGTTTTATTTGGAATATAAATCGTGAATAAACAAGCCATTAATCACGAATAAAACTATGTTCGATGCGCTGTTGTTAAAAACATTCGTCACCGTCGTCGATGAAGAGGGTTTCAGTCGCGCAGCTGAAAAGCTGCACCTGACCCAGTCGGCGGTCAGCGGTCATTTGCGGCGACTGGAAGAACAGGTCGGCAAACCGCTGTTGAAGCGTACGACCCGTTCCCAGCAATTGACGCCCGATGGCGAGCGCCTGATCGCCTATGCGCGGACGATCCTCGCGCTGAACCGTGATGCCTGGGCGCAACTGACGCGTACGCCGTTTCACGGACGGGTGCGGATCGGGGTGTCGGAGGATTTTGTCGAACCGCGATTGCTGCGGGCTTTTCAGGATTTCGCGGCGCAGTACCCGGGCATGGAAATCGACGTGCAGGTGGGCATTCCTGGCACGTTGCTGAACCTGATGAAGCAAGGCGATCTTGAGTTGGTCATCGGTTCTCTGTGCGAAACCAGCGAAGCGGGGTTGCTACTGTGGCAAGAGCCGCTGGTGTGGGCCTGGTCGGCGCAGCCCGTCACCCAGTTACCGACACCGTTGCCGCTGGCGCTGTTTCCTGAGCCCTGTCCTTATCGTGAGATCGCGCTGAGGCGGCTGGCTCAGGCGGGGATCGCCCAACGTACGGCGATGTCATGCACCAGCACGTCCGGGTTGCGGGCGGCGGCGCTGGCTGGTTTCGCGGTAGCGCCCATGACGGTCAGTCAATTGGGGCAGGGACTGGCGGCTCTGGGTGAGGAGCAAGGATTGCCGGATTTGCCGGATGCGCAGTTTCGATTGTTTGCCTCTGCTGAAGCGGATCAGGCGATTGTGGCGGCGCTCTCTCAGCTCATTGTGGAGTATTGCTCCACGCGAAGGGCTTGACTGTCATTTTTGAGGCGACAATCGGCCCTGTAGGAGAGCTGTCGAGCCTGCGAAGTGCGATCGGCGCGCGGTCGATCAGCGTGCGGCCGGTCGGTCGTGAGATAGACTGATCAGCGGGCATCGAACGGTGGGGGTGGCAGGTGGCGCGCTTCAGATGGATTCGCTGATCACCGCTGCGGCGCGTGCGCTTGCGGCGGGTGATCCCCTCGGCGCGCTGAACCGCATCGCCTTGCGCGACGATGCGCCGGCGCTCGCGCTTCGCGGCATCGCAATGGCGCAGCTGGGTGACCTGGTGCGCGCGAAGGTGCTGGTGCGCAGCGCCGCACGTGCTTTCGGTCCGAAGGAGGCCCTGGCCCGGGCCCGGTGTGTCGTCGCCGAGGCCGAAATCGCGCTCGCCTCGCGGGACCTGAACTGGCCAACCAAGGCTCTCGACGCCGCGCGGGCGACGCTTCAGGCGCACGGCGACTGGGTCAACGCCGCCCATGCGCGGTACCTCGAGATCCGCCGCTTGCTGCTGATCGGGCACCTCGACGAGGCTGAGCACCGGCTCGCCGAGCTTGATCCAACGCCGCTACCACCCGCATCGAGGGCGGCCTACGAACTGGTCGTGGCAGGCATTGCGATGCGCCGCCTGCAAACAAAAGCGGCGCGCGCTGCACTCGAACGGGCCGGGCGTGCCGCACAACGTGCCGCTATCCCCGCGTTGACGGCCGAGGTCGAAAGCGCCGCGCGCATTCTCGACACGCCGGCGGCGCGGCTGATTGTCGGTGGCCAGGAACAGTCGCTGCTGCTCGATGAGATTGAAGCGTTATTGGCATCCCCTAAGCTGGTCGTCGACGCATGCCGGTATGTCGTGCGCGATGCAGGCTCGGCGGTTTCACTCGCCCGGCGGCCAGTGCTATTCGCGCTCGTCCGGGCGCTGGGCGAAGCGTGGCCCGCTGACGTGCCGAGGGAGACCCTGATTGCGCGCGCCTTTCGGATGAAGTTCGCGGATGACTCCCATCGCGCGCGGTTGCGCGTCGAACTCGGGCGGCTGCGCGCAGCGTTGCACCTGATCGCCGATGTCGTCGCGACCCCGCGCGGGTTTGCGCTGGTGCCGCACGATGCGCGTGACGTCGTGGTGCTGGCGCGGCCTGTCGAAGAGCAGCATGCGACGCTGCTCGCCTTCCTCGCTGACGGCGAATCATGGTCGAGTTCGGCCCTGGCGTTAGCGCTTGGCGCCAGTCAGCGCACCGTGCAACGAGCCCTCGACACGTTGGCGGTTGCCGGCAAGGTGCAGTCGTTCGGTCATGGCCGGGCCCGTCGCTGGATGACCCCGCAGGTTCCGGGATTCGCGACGGTATTGTTACTCACAGGGTTGCTGCCCAATGACTAGCATCCACTTCACCAACCCAGTGAATGCAGTCAGTGAACGAGGAGCAAGACATGAAACATTCAACAGCCGAAATCATCCGCGAATACGGGCCTTTTCCAGGCGTCGACAGCGTGCATGGCGTCACTCATGACGGCCGGCAGGTCTGGTTTGCCTCCGGCGACAAGCTCAACGCCCTGGACCCTGCGAGCGGCAAGACGCTGCGCTCGATCGATGTCGCCGCCCATGCCGGTACAGCCTTCGACGGTCAGCACCTGTTTCAGATCGCCGAGGATCGCATCCAGAAAATCGACCCACAGACCGGCCGTGTGCTCTCCACCATCCCCGCGCCCGGCGGCGGTGGTGACTCGGGGCTTGCATGGGCCGAAGGGACGCTCTGGGTGGGGGAGTATCGCGAGCGCAAGATTCATCAGGTCGACCCCCAGACCGGGGCAGTGCTGCGCACGCTCGAATCCAACCGCTTCGTCACCGGAGTAACCTGGGTCGAGGGCGATCTGTGGCACGGCACCTGGGAGGGTGACGAGAGCGAATTGCGGCGAGTCGATCCGGCCACGGGCGAAGTGTTGGAGAGCGTCCAGATGCCGGCTGGCGTCGGGGTGTCGGGACTTGAGTTCGATGGCCACGACCGGTTTTTCTGTGGCGGCGGCAACAGCGGGAAGGTGAGGGCGGTGCGCCGGCCTTGATAAGCGTTGGGGGCGGGTATCGGACCGAAATACCCGCCCAGAAAAAACGAACTTGCGAAGTGGCCGCGTCTCGAATTTAAAAGACTCGAGAAGAAGGCGCCCAATGAGCAAGTCGATCGGCGCAAAAGACCTGAGTAGTCACAGCAGACCTCTTCCGGTCATGGCGCCCAAGGAACATCCGCGATACGACCTGGCGCTGTTGATTGCATTTCTTCTTATCGTCGCAGCGCTGGGGATTTCACCCCATAGCCGAGTGGATTGGGTCTTGGAAAACCTGCTGGCCCTGCTGCTGGTGATGGTCCTGGTGGGCGTCTCCCGACGGTTCCGTCTGTCTGCCGTTTCCATCAGCTTGGTGTTCGTTTTTCTGTGTATTCATGAGCTGGGCTCGCATTACACCTATGCGCTGGTGCCCTACGACCGCTGGTGCTCAGCCTTGACCGGGGTCAGCCTGAACAAAACTCTTGGGTTGGAACGCAATCATTACGATCGGCTGGTGCATCTGACGTATGGACTCTTGCTGGTGTATCCGATTCGGGAAGTACTGGTGCGAATTACGCCGCTGCGCGGTTTCTGGGTTGGTTTTGTCGCGCTGAACATTGTGCTGTCGACCTCGGCAGTCTATGAAATCATCGAATGGATAGGCGGGCAGTACCTGGGAAAAGACACGGCGAAGGCGTTTGTCGCCGCACAAAATGACCCATGGGACTCTCAGGCCGACATGGCACTGGCCGTGGCAGGGGCGTTCTTTACGTTGCTGGTTGCCCGTTGGGGTTTGGAGCAGTTGCTCAGAAGTCTTGATGGCGATGCTCGGTGAGCACCCGGCTTTGTATCAGGATTTTTGCAGAGGCAGCGAGCATGACTGTCGCGGTTGGAGAAAGTTGGAGGCCGTGCCGGAGGGGGAGCGGCCATCACCGAGAGGCTCGCGCCCTGTCAGAAAGTGAACGCTTGTCCCGCCCGTGACGGATGCTGAGCCATTTCAGTCTCCAGCAGATGCTCAACCAGCACATCATTCAAAAAGCGGAACTGATCGTTGAGCCCGACCACTTCGTTACTGAAGTGGTTGGCCGCTGCCGGCATCAGCAAGGCCTCGAAGTGCTCGTCGAACACCAGCGCGACTGCTTTGCGAGACACGACCTGCTGCGAATAGTAGTTGCTGCCGAACACCGGGAAGCTCACGGCGAGGCTGACGGAATGAATCATGATTTTGGCTCCTCGGTTTGACCGATATCCAGCACCAAGCGGAAAAACAAGGTCAGGGTGACGGCCGTCAGGGCCAGGCAGGTCAGGAGATGGATCAACATGATTTGGCCCTCCGGTGCGGGGTTTCAACAGGGATGGGATTGATCCTGCACCTGATGGTTTTTTTGCGGAAGGCATTCGCGGCGATGGTGAATATTGACGTGAATGATGATGGCGATCTTCGGTGGTCTTGAGGGCCTATCGCGAGCAGGCTCGCTCCCACAGGGAGTGCATTCCCCTGTAGGAGCTGCCGAAGGCTGCGATCTTTTGATCTTGCTCTCCGATGGCCCCGAAAAGATCGCAGGCTGCGCCAGCTCCTACATTTGAAATGCATTCTCCTGTGGGAGCGAGCCTGCTCGCGAAGGCGTCCTTGAGGGCACCATCCATTCATCTGACGGACGGCCCCCGCCCCCGACCTATACTCAAATCAGTACGCTGTTTAGCGTCGGACACTCCGTTCGACGCAGTCTGTAGGACACCGCGATCTTGAACCTGCGTTCGCTGATCGTCGCTGTGTTGGTGATATTGGCGGGATGCGCCACGCCCACGCGTGCCCCGGTAATCGTGGTGCCAGTAGTGGTATCCCAGAGCACCTGGCAGCAGGTGGACCGGGAGATTGTCGCCGCTTCGCAACAAGCCACTGAACAAGCCAGGGTCTACGCCCGCGGGTCCATGGAGCACTGGCGCACGCGGGTTTATCAGCAAACCGAAGAAGTCTTCATTCCGTGGTTCAGCAGCTACTGGACCCAGGAATGGCTGTCGATGAAAGTCAGCTGGTACGCCATCAATGCCGGGGATGAGCAGGATGCGTCGGCCAAACGCCTGGCGGCCTATCTGCTGGAGCAGTATCACCAGCGCGTGCTGGAACCCGTGGCGGTGGAGATCGACCCCAACGCGATCCTCGGCCAGGCGACAGAGTTTTACGTGCAGTTGCTGGGGCAACAACTCGAGGCTATTTCCAAACGTCATGGCGTGCCGATGGCGCAGCTCAACGGTCGTATCCAGAAAATTCCGGCTATTTCACTGGGCCCGCCGCCCGTCCGTGACGCTTCGCTGTATCAGGTGGTGCATGCCGAGCTCAGCAAATTGCCGGCCTACCTGGCGCTGATCGAGAAGATCCACACGGCGGGCGGCGAGAAGGGTATTGCCTCGACGGACGCCGGCATGGCGCCGGTGGCCAAGCGTGCCAGTAAGCGAATGCAAGCCGAAATGGCCCCCCGAGGGGCGGCCGGCGCAGTGGCGGCAATGGCGGGGAAGGCGGCCGGTGCGCTGATCTCCGTGGGAGTGGCGGGGGTGCGCGCGATTATTCAGGCCAACGACCGGCCCGATAGCGAAGCGCTGATCCGCAGCAGCCTGGGCAATTCGTTCGACAAGGCATGGGTGAAACTGGTGGATAACCCCGCAACCGGCGTCATGGCCGGAACGCTGTACATGGCCAGGCAGATCGAGGGCAGCCTGGAGGAGACAGTCGAACCGTCGGTCGGTCTGGATGCAGGAACTGTCGATTTTAGCCACGTTGATTCGACTACCCAGCAGATCACCCCATAACCCGAGGAGAACGATCATGGCTTACGTTGATGGCTTCGTCGCTGCAGTACCCACCGCCAACCGCGAAAAATTCAAGCAACACGCACAATCCGCTGCCGAAATTTTCAAGGAAAGCGGCGCACTCAGCCTCGCCGAATGCTGGGGCGATGACGTGCCCGATGGCAAAGTGACCTCATTTCCCATGGCAGTAAAACTCAAGGAAGACGAAACCGTGGTGTTTTCCTGGATCGTCTGGCCCGACAAGGCCACCCGTGACGCCGGCATGGCGAAACTCATGAGCGATCCGCGGATGCAGCCGGACGTCAATCCGATGCCGTTCGACGGCCAGCGGGCGATTTTTGGCGGTTTCGAGATGCTCGTCAAAGCCTGAACATCGTCGCAGGATCACTCCGGCGTCGGGGTGGTCCTGCAACTCTTGCGGTTACGAATCTGGCTGTCCGTCGGCCGCTCCTTGATGAACTCGAAGCGCGGCTCGCCTTCGTTGTAGTGAACCAGCCAACCCCATTCCAGCTCGGACTCATCCTGGCCGGGCTTGGGTGGCACAGCCCACCATGGCTCTTTGCTGATGACCTGACGCATGGCGCCCTCCCGTCGATTCGGTTGCTTCAACTATAACGCGCATGCCGGGAGGTGCCAGAAATGCACTTGCTGGTGTGGTATCCCTTTGTAAAATCAAAGGGTCCCCGAAGCCTTGAGGTGCCAGACATGAGCGATGAGTCCCGTGAGCCGTTCAAACGGCTGTTCTTCGCCCTCAACTGCGCCCCCGAACAACGCCGGGCCATCGCCCAATGGCGCAGCGCGCTGGGGCTCAACATCGGGCGCCCGGTGCCGGCGGAAAACTTTCATCTGACGCTGCTGTTTCTCGGTACGGTGGGGATGGCGCAGATAGCGGGCGTCTGCGAGGCCGCCGCCAATGTCCAGATGCCCGGCGTGCCGTTGACGGTTGTGCTTGATCGCCTGGAAGTCTGGCGCCGCTCCGGGGTTCTGTTGCTGGCGCCCGAGCAGGCAGCACCTGAGTTGCTGCGGTTGGTGTATGCACTGGAGCAGGCCATGTTGCCGTTCGGCTTTGAAGACACCCGTCGGGAATTTCGTCCGCATTTGACCCTGATGCGCGACTACCGGGCACCGGTCCCCGAATCCGCTACACCGCCAGAGTTTTTCCTGCGTGCTGACCGCTTCACCTTGTTCGAATCCCATAAAGGCCGGTACCGGGCGCTGGCCGAATGGCCGCTGGTTTGTGCATAAGCCATCAAGTAGGAGGCGGATTCACATCCGCCGTCCTCTCACATACATGGACGCTTGTATCAAATAATCGTTTGTAAACTTCAAAGGCTCCCCATTTTTAAGGGCTTCAGGATTGTATCGCCCAATCATCCTGTCCACATGCGGAGCGGATTGAAAAAGTTCAAATACGGTTATGATGTCATAACCATCGCCCATAAAAAGGCCGCTGCAAAAAAAACAGCGGCCAGGTTGCGCGAATATTCCAATTGCATCAGATGTATTTTCTTTCTTTTACGAACTCCGGGTCTTTCCAGTTTGGACCTTTTACCGCAATAGGTCCTTCACCTCTAGCTAATATGCCGTCCTCGAAAAGTTTTGTGTAGATTCTCAATAAATCACCACTTGCTATACCTTCTTGTCTGTGGCGTCTAATCATCCTGTCAAGCGATGGTAGGGCTGAGTTGAGTGCGAAAACAGCAATCACATCTTCTATTGGTTCGTTTTTTACTATTTGCTCAACAGTGTTCATAGGTTGGTGCCTTTGAGATATTTTTTATAAAAAATTTCATCTTGTCTATTGGCTGCCTCGATCGCCTCAGGGCTGTACATTAACATTTCACTTTCTTGAAGTTTATAATCTTCCAGTGTCGCGGTATGGGCATTATTCCAATCGGGTGAGCCTTCTTCGGGAGAAAAATTATCAGCCAGTCCAATGGCTCGGAATCTTTCGAGCTCCCTGATTTCATGAGTGTAGTACCGTCGATCTGTATCGGTAATATCGACGATGCCACTCAGAATATTCTCAAGCCGCTCAATCATTACGTCATTCGCATCAGACTGGTCGAGCCGCGCGATATGCAGCTTCACTGCGTCAATCCCCTCCTGAGTAATCGTCGCTGTTCTCCAATCCAATTCAAGAATAGGCCCGCCAGCCTGCTCTGGATTGAAGTCACGCCCACTGTGTTCACCTTCGGTAGTCGCGCCCTCATAAGGACTGTTGAAGACGGTATAGATCGGCGGAATGCCCGACTCAATCGGGAACACCGTGACGAACCCACCAACAAAATCGTAGAGTTCCGGCTCCGGATTCGTCTCGATCCACGGGATTGCAGCCCACGGGCTCCCGCCGTTGTAGAGGACAATATTTGGCACGCTCGCCGGTAGCACCGTGGACGCGTCCCCCGGTTTTACGATGGGTGTCCAGGTCATCCCGATGGAGGAGGCGTCCGGACTGTAGGACCTGTAGACGTTACTCTGCGGATCCAGCGTGGCAAGCCGGATCGGCACGCTGGAGAGCACCAACGTTCCGTCGGTGCCCGCTACGACGAACTCCATTTCGTCGTCAGTGGTCATGGAACCCAAAACAACCGGGAGATCGATTTCTCCTCCCGATGCTGCGAGGGCCAGCAAGTCATCAGTGTTGGCCGGTGCAAGTTCCGACAGCGGGACACTTAGGGCATAACGTTCACTGTTGCCTAGCTCCGATGGATAAAGCAGTGCCGCAACCCCTGCGACAGCGGGTACCGCTGTCGCAGCAATTGTTTCGGTGATCGCCGAGACTGCGACGCGTAGTGCTGCCGTGATTGCCAAGGCGGTCCCCCGGTTGGCGGCGAGGGTTCCTCCAGCAATCGTAAACACTGGGCCGGCTGCTGCAGCGGAGCCTGATACGGGAAATGTGCGAGTAGCCAAGGCTGGTTTACGTGCCTTTTGAACTTCTGCTTGACGTCGGTTCTCAGCCGCATCCTCTGCTGCAATCCATGCCCACCTTTCGGCCTCTCGTAGGGCTTCGGCTTCCTTGCGGGCCTGTTCAGCGGCTACCGTCGCTGCAATCCGTGCACGTTCCTCGGCTACGCGTTTGGCTTCAGCCTGGGCTCTTGCCTGAGCCGCTGCCGCCGCTTTTGCGTTGGCCCCGGCAATGGCATTTTGTGTGGCTAAGCGAGCATCCAACAGCTTGATCTGCTCCGCCAGAAACTTTGCCTCGTAAGCTGCGGCATAAGAGACATTCCATTTGGTAATTGCGTTGGAATAAGCCCTTTGCCCTCCGCGACGACCAATGAGCTCGAAACCCTTATAATTAGAATCTGGAGCTTTGTGGGTCAGTGGGTCATGGCCATAATAAAGATTGGCTATTCCTATGTGTTCTTGATGATCTGTCCTTGCTTTGAAAAGTTGTAGCTTAAGCGTTCGTAACTCAATATCGAGAGCATCGGTTCCAGGGGGGAACGCTGCAGCGACGGCCGTTCTCGTTTTTGCGAGTTCGGCTTCGGTTATGTAAATGATGTTCTTGATATTTTCGTTGAAGAGCTCTTCGGTATAAGCATTGTTGTCAATCAGCCAATCAGTGGCGGAATCCATTAAGTCATATGCACGATCGGAGTGGTCGGGGCCTGACACGCCCCCAGCGCCAAATCCGAAGCCAGAAGACGAAGAAGGCGTGCGAGGTATACCTCTATTAACAAGGATGTTTTTTTTCCTGCGGCATATCGAATTCCTTTCGATCCCCAATACTGGAATGGCCATGCCGGCATTCAATGAGGACGGCCGTTCATGGTCCTGTGTGTCAGCGCCATCCAGGGCGCCGAGAAAGACTATAAGTTCCATCGTAAAAGCCGGGTAGGTGAGCGTTTCCGACGTTTATGTAGGAATAGAGAAGTTCTACTGGAGAAACATGCCCACATCGGCATGGAGGACTTTCACCTCCAAGTCGTCCGACTCACCACCATAGTGATCCGAACAGCGCCAGTCACGGCGTTAGCGCAATGCCTGGCGCACCACAAAAAAAGGCGCCCGAGGGCGCCCGAAATTCACCTTAACCGAGGAAGCCAGGTGAAGCCGTTCTTCTTCAGAGGAGTGCAGCGGTGGTAAGGCGCTGCGTGAACGGAAAAGGGGAAAGCACTTCGGTCCTGCATTGGTGCTCACATATTTTGTATACATCACCTCTATGGGAGCCGGATTCCATGTTGACTACACGACCGCTATCGCGGGCAAGCCCGCTCCCACAGTGATCAGTGTCGTTCACAAATCCTTTGATCGAAGCAGATACCTGTGGGAGCGGGCTTGCTCGCGAAAGCGGTGGGTCAGTCACCAATGATGTTGAATGTGATGGCCCCTTCGCGAGCAAGCCCGCTCCCACATTTTGGTCCGTGGTGGTCAGATATTTTGTGTTCGATTTTGAATCACTTGCCGAGCTTCACCCGCGTCCAGCCACGGGTCATCACCCGCTGAATACCGATCGGCATATCTGGAATCGCATACAACGTCGCCATCACTGCTTGCGGTGGATACGAACCCGGGTCATCGCGAATGGCTTCATCCACCAATGGCGTGGCCGCCGCATTGGCGTTGCTGTAGCCGATGTTGTTGGTGACTTCGGCGATGATGTCCGGGCGCATCAGGAAGTTCATGAACAGGTAGGCGTTGTCGACATTCGCTGCGTCCCGTGGGATGGCGACCATGTCGTAAAAGCTGCCGGCGCCTTCTTTCGGGATGCTGTATTCGATCTTCACCTTGTCGCCGGCTTCCTTGGCACGGGCCTTGGCTTGCAGCACGTCTCCGGAATACCCGACGGCGACGCAGATGTTGCCGTTGGCCAGGTCGGAGATGTACTTCGACGAATGGAAATACGCCACCGACGGGCGAATCTTCATGAACAGCGCTTCGGCTTCGGCGATCTGCGCCTTGTCCCGAGAGTTCACCGGGTAGCCCAGATAGTGCAGGGCGGCCGGGAGCATTTCTGTCGGTGAATCAAGGAAGCTGATGCCGCAGGCTTTCAGCTTCGCGGCGTTTTCCGGTTTGAACAGCAGGTCCCAGGAGTTCACCGGGGCATCGGTACCCAGCACTTCCTTGACCTTGGCCGGGTTGTAACCGATGCCGATCGAACCCCACATGTACGGGAAAGCGTGGCCATTGTCAGGGTCGCTGGCAGAGGCGTTTTTCAGCAGCACCGGGTTAAGGTTTTTCCAGTTCGGCAGCTTCGATTTGTCCAGCGGCTGATAGACGCCAGCCTTGATCTGCTTGGCCAGGAAACTGTTGGACGGCACCACAATGTCGTAGCCGGATTTACCGGCCAGCAAGCGTGCCTCAAGGGTTTCGTTACTGTCGAACACATCGTAGGTCACGCGAATGCCGGTCTCGTCTTCGAACTTCTTGACCGTGTCCGGGGCGATGTAATCCGACCAGTTGTAGACGCGCAATACCTTGTCATTGGCCTGGGCACCGGTAGCCATCGCGCCCAATAAGGACAGTGTCAGCAGAGTCCTGCCAAACATTTTCATCGGTACAACTCCATTTTCTTTTTTATTCAAATACGCAAAACAAAACAGTAAACACAAACCCTGTGGCGAGGGAGCTTGCTGTGGCGAGGGGGGTTACCCCCGTTGGGTCGCGAAGCGGCCCCCAAACCTGCAACCGAGGTGTATCAAGCACACCGAATTCTCTGGTTTTACGACTGCTTCGCAGCCGAACGGGGGCAAGCCCCCTCGCCACAACAAGCCCCTCGCCACAGTTTTTGTGTTCACGTCATTTAACTCAACAGCACTAAGCCGTCGCTTCGACTCGCTGTTTTTTCGGCTGCTGCCAGGATTCGCTGGCGGTCTGGTCCATGGCTTCCTGGATCGCCCGCTTGCGCGTGGCTTCGGCCTTGCGGCTGAAGTACCAGACCATGAACGTGACGATCGACACCGCCAGAAGAATCAGACTGGCCACGGCATTGATCTCAGGCTTCACACCCAGACGCACCGCCGAGAACACTTCCATCGGCAACGTCGTCGAGCCCGGGCCAGAGACGAAACTCGCCAACACCAGATCATCCAGCGACAAGGCAAACGACATCATGCCGCCCGCCGCCAGTGACGGCGCGATCATCGGGATGGTGATCAAAAAGAACACCTTGAACGGCCGCGCGCCCAGGTCCATGGCCGCTTCTTCAATCGACAGGTCCAGCTCACGCAAACGCGCCGAAACGACCACCGCCACATACGCTGCGCAGAACGTAGTGTGGGCGATCCAGATCGTCACCAAACCGCGCTCCTGCGGCCAGCCGATCAACTGCGCCATGGCCACGAACAGCAGCAACAGCGACAGACCGGTAATCACTTCCGGCATCACCAACGGCGCCGTCACCAGACCACCGAACAGCGTACGGCCCTTGAAACGCGTCACACGGGTGAGCACGAAAGCGGCGAGGGTGCCCAATGCCACGGCGGCAATCGCGGTGTAGCAGGCGATTTCCAGCGAGCGCACCACCGAACCCATCAGTTGCGTGTTGTCGAGCAGGCCGACATACCACTTCACCGACCAGCCGCCCCACACCGTCACCAGCTTCGAGGCGTTGAACGAGTAGATCACCAGAATCAGCATCGGCAGGTAGATAAACGACAGGCCGAAAATCAGCATGAACTTTGCAAACCCGAAGCGTTTCATCCCCGTCCCTCCATCTCTTTAGCCTGGCTGCGGTTGAACAGCAGAATTGGCACAATCAGGATCGCCAGCATCACCACCGCCAGCGCAGACGCCACCGGCCAGTCGCGGTTGTTGAAGAACTCTTGCCACAGCACCCGGCCGATCATCAGGGTCTCCGGGCCGCCCAACAGCTCCGGAATCACGAACTCACCGACCACTGGAATGAACACCAGCATGCAACCGGCAATGATGCCGTTCTTGGCCAGCGGCACGGTGATTTTCCAGAAGTTGTTGAAGTTGCTCGAACCCAGGTCCGACGCGGCTTCCAGCAAGCTCTGATCGTGTTTGACCAGGTTGGCGTACAGCGGCAACACCATGAATGGCAGGTACGCATAGACCACGCCGATGTACACCGCTGTGTTGGTATTGAGGATCTCGATCGGATGCGACGTGAGCCCGGTCCACATCAGGAACGCGTTGAGCAAACCGTTGTTGCTGAGAATGCCCATCCACGCATAGACGCGAATCAGGATCGCGGTCCAGGTCGGCATCATGATCAACAACAGCAGAACGTTCTGCGTTTCCTTGCTGGCTTTGGTGATCGCGTAGGCCATCGGAAAACCGATCACCAGGCACATCAACGTGCTTAAAAACGCGACCTTCAACGAGCCAAAGTAAGCCGAGATGTACAACTCATCTTCGGTCAGCAGCGAGTAGTTGCCGATGTTCAGCAGCAGCTGAAATTTCTGCTCGGCGAAGGTGTAAATCTCGGAGTAGGGAGGAATGGCCAGGGCCGCTTCCGAGAAGCTGATCTTCATCACCAGGAAGAACGGCAACAGGAAAAACAGGCACAGCCACAGGAACGGAATGCCGATGACCAGTTTGCGACCGCTGGGCACCAGGCGCAGGAACTGCTGATTGAAGGTTCTCATGAGCGCAGTACCACGCCGCTGTCGTCTTCCCACCACACGTAGACCTGATCGTCCCAGGTCGGGCGCGCGCCACGGCGTTCGGCGTTGGCCATGAACGACTGGACGATCTTGCCGCCGGGCAGTTCCACATAAAACACCGAGTGGCCGCCGAGGTAGGCGATGTCGTGCACCTTGCCTTCGGACCAGTTGTAGCGAGTCTCGGGCTTGAGGGTGCTGACCAGCATTTTTTCCGGGCGGATGGCGTAGGTGATCGACTTGTCTTGCACCGACGTGCTCACGCCGTGGCCGACGTAAATCTTCTGCTCAAGGTCCGGGCTGTGAATGATCGCGTGACCTTCCAGATCCTCGACCACCGTGCCGTCGAAGGCATTCACGTTGCCGATGAATTCGCAGACCATGCGGCTGACCGGCGCTTCATAAATGTCGACCGGGCTGCCGATCTGGGCGATCCAGCCCAGGTGCATGATTGCGATGCGCTCGGCCATGGTCATGGCCTCTTCCTGATCGTGGGTCACCATCACGCAGGTCACGCCGACGCGCTCGATGATCTCCACCAGCTCCAGTTGCATCTGCGAGCGCAGCTTTTTATCCAGCGCGCCCATCGGTTCGTCGAGCAACAACAGCTTCGGACGCTTGGCCAACGAGCGGGCCAACGCCACACGTTGACGTTGGCCGCCAGACAACTGATGCGGCTTGCGTTTGGCGTACTGGGTCATGTGCACCAGCCGCAGCATCTCTTCGACACGGGCGTCGATTTCGCTGGTGGGCAAACGGTCCTGCTTGAGGCCGAAGGCGATGTTCTGTGCCACTGTCATGTGCGGGAACAGGGCGTAGGACTGGAACATCATGTTGATCGGCCGTTCGTACGGCGGCATGTCGGTGATGTCGACACCGTCGAGCAGAATCCGCCCTTCGGTCGGGCGCTCGAAGCCGGCGAGCATGCGCAGCAGCGTCGATTTACCCGAGCCGGAACCGCCGAGCAGGGCGAAGATTTCCCCTTGATGGATCTCCAGGGACACATCGTCCACGGCGGTGGTTTCGTCGAATTTCTTAGTGACGCGGTCGACTTTCACCAACACCTTTTTCGGTGCCTGGTGACCTTCAAGAGCCTTCCTGTAGATGCTGGAGGCGTTTGCCATATGAAACTCCCAACAGGTTTCAGTCGTCGGGCCAACGCGGCCTGACTTAAGAGTGGATTGCAACCCGATGCCAGTCATAACGCGACCCCTTGTAGGAGCGAGGCTTGCCCGCGAAGGCGATGTATCAGTCGACATCATCGTTGCCTGATACACAGCCTTCGCGGGCAAGCCTCGCTCCTACAGGGACTTGCGTTTATCCGTACCGGCCGGGCTTATTCGGCACCGCCATCCTGGCTGCCTGGTCGTACTTGTTGTTATTGCGGTTCATCTATTACGTGAGCGACCGGCGCGCAAAGGCACGCCCGCCAGACTCACGGGGGCAGTTAAATCGTTGAATGCTTTTTGAAGTCAGCGCGTATTACGCAGCGCCGCCCGTTGCCGGCACGCGTCGCCAAACGCCTGGAAAATACTCAAATAGGGGGGATTGGAAAGCACCTGCCATTCCGGGTGCCATTGCACGCCGACGGCGAAGGCCTTGCTGTGCTCGACGGAAATTGCCTCGATCAAACCATCCGGTGCGACAGCCTCAGCGCGCAGGCCGGGAGCGAGTCGGTCGATGCCCTGGCTGTGAATCGAATTCACCTGGAACACCTGCGGCAGGTCCAGCGCTTCGAACACGCCACCCGGTTGCACACTAACCGCATGCGCCGGTGCGTACTGCACGGCCAAATCCGGATGATCCGCTTCCCGGTGATCGAGCATGCCGGGCAGTTCGTGCACCTTCTGATGCAGGCTGCCGCCGAACGCCACGTTCATTTCCTGAAAGCCCCGGCAGATGCCGAGCACCGGAACACCGGCGGCGATGGCTGCGCGCAATAAAGGAAGGGTGGTGGCGTCCCGTTGCGGATCGTGATCCGTACCGGGAGCGCTGGCCGGGCCTTGATAGTGGAAGGGTTCCACATTTGATGGCGAGCCGGTCAGCAACAGACCGTCGAGCTGCGCAAGCAGGTCATCGATTTCGGTCAGATCGCCTAAGGAAGGAATGACCACTGGCAGCCCCAAAGCCGCGACGCTGACAGCACGCAAATACTTGTCGCCGCTGACGTGGTAGGGGTGCAGGCCAATCTGTTTGATGCACGCAGTAACGCCGATCAATGGCTTGAATGCCATTTTTATCACCTCGAAGTTTCACACTTGAACGAGCTTTTCCGGAGCTTAGCCTTGTTGATTTTAATTAACAACTCTCATGTAAAAAATTCTAAACGCCGCACGTCCGATCTTCAGGATTTACGCGGTGCGCAAGACTGAGATGGCACTCTAGTGCCCAAAAAAGGCCTGAAAATAAAGGTTGAAAGGCCAAGTGTTCGCTATTGACTTCACTTTGCCTTTCGGATTGACTGGGCTCGTGAAAGGGTAGTGAACATAATAATTAACAGCTAATAGGTGCATCATGTCGGTCCCTCTGCGTGCCGTTCAACTCAACGAAGCAAACGCATTCCTTAAGAAATATCCTGAGGTTTTGTACGTCGACCTTCTGATTGCGGATATGAACGGTGTGGTGCGCGGCAAGCGCATCGAACGCACCAGTCTTCATAAGGTTTACGAAAAAGGCATTAACCTCCCGGCGTCGCTGTTTGCCCTGGACATCAACGGTTCTACGGTGGAAAGCACCGGCCTGGGTCTGGACATCGGCGACTCGGATCGAATCTGCTTCCCCATCCCCAATACCCTGAGCATCGAGCCTTGGCAGAAGCGCCCGACCGCGCAGCTGTTAATGACCATGCACGAACTCGAAGGCCAGCCGTTCTTCGCTGACCCTCGCGAAGTGCTGCGTCAGGTGGTGAGCAAGTTCGATGACATGGGCCTGACCATTTGCGCGGCGTTCGAACTGGAGTTCTATCTGATCGACCAGGACAACGTGAACGGTCGTCCGCAGTCGCCACGCTCGCCGGTGTCCGGCAAACGTCCGCACTCGACTCAGGTGTACCTGATCGACGATCTGGATGAATACGTCGACTGCCTGCAAGACATCCTCGAAGGCGCGAAAGAGCAGGGCATTCCTGCCGACGCCATCGTCAAGGAAAGCGCCCCGGCGCAATTCGAAGTGAACCTGCATCACGTCTCCGACCCTATAAAGGCCTGCGACTACGCGGTGTTGCTCAAGCGTCTGGTGAAGAACATCGCCTACGACCACGAGATGGACACCACCTTCATGGCCAAGCCGTATCCGGGCCAGGCGGGCAACGGTTTGCACGTGCACATTTCGATTCTCGACAAAGAAGGCAACAACATCTTCGCCAGCGAGGATCCCGAGCAGAACGCCACACTGCGTCACGCGATCGGCGGTGTGCTCGAGACCCTGCCGGCGCAGATGGCGTTCCTCTGCCCGAACGTCAACTCGTACCGCCGTTTTGGCGCGCAGTTCTACGTGCCGAACTCGCCAAGCTGGGGCATCGACAACCGTACCGTTGCGGTACGTGTGCCCACCGGTTCGGCGGATGCCGTGCGCATCGAGCACCGCGTTGCCGGCGCCGACGCCAACCCGTACTTGCTGATGGCCTCGGTACTGGCCGGTATTCACCATGGCCTGACCAACGAAATCGAACCGGGCCCACCGGTGGAAGGCAACAGCTACGAACAGAACGAGCAAAGCCTGCCGAACAACCTGCGCGATGCTTTGCGTGAGCTGGACGACAGCGAAGTCATGGCGCGCTACATCGACCCGCTGTACATCGACGTGTTCGTGGCGTGCAAGGAAAGCGAACTGGCCGAGTTCGAGAACTCCATCTCCGACCTTGAGTACAACTGGTACTTGCATACGGTTTGATGGGGCCACAACCCGTCAATCAAGGATAAGGGGGTGAACACAAAACCTGTGTGCACCACCAATCCCTGTGGGAGCGGGCTTGCCCGCGATGACGGCAGCACATTCAACATTGATGTCGCCTGACATACCGCCATCGCGGGCAAGCCCGCTCCCACAGGGAATTGCGGTGTTTTGATCCTTTGCTGGTTGGCTTCAATCCAACGACTACTTATTCCTCTGCGTAGAGTCACAACCATGACAAACACTCGCAGCGACTGGGAACAACGCTTCCAGTCCCTCACACTAGAAGGCCGCGCATTCATCGATGGCCAATACCGCCCGGCACTCAGCGGCGATACTTTTGAATGCATCAGCCCGGTCGACGGTCGCTTCCTGGCGAACATCGCCAGCACCGACGAAGCCGATGCAAATGCGGCAGTGCAGGTCGCACGCCGCACATTCGAGTCCGGCACCTGGGCCAAACTGCCCCCGGCCGAGCGCAAGCGCATCCTGATTCGTTTCGCCGATCTGATTCTGCAAAACCAGGAAGAACTGGCGCTGCTCGAAACCCTCGACATGGGCAAACCGATCAGCGATTCCATGAGCATCGACATCCCGGCGACCGCCAACGCGATCCGCTGGAGCGCCGAGGCCATCGACAAAATCTACGACGAAGTCGCCGCCACACCGCACGACCAACTCGGCCTCATCACCCGCGAACCAGCAGGCGTGGTCGCCGCCATCGTGCCGTGGAATTTCCCGCTGATCATGGCCAGCTGGAAGTTCGCCCCAGCGCTCGCGGCGGGCAACTCGTTCATCCTAAAACCTTCGGAGAAGTCACCGCTGACGGCGATCCGCATCGCGCAGCTTGCTCTGGAGGCGGGCATCCCCAAAGGCGTGTTCAACGTTCTGCCAGGCTTCGGTCACACCGTAGGCAAGGCTCTGGCGTTGCACATGGATGTCGACGTGCTGGCCTTCACCGGCTCCACCGCGATTGCCAAGCAACTGCTGATCTACGCCGGGCAAAGCAACATGAAACGCGTCTGGCTGGAGGCGGGCGGCAAGAGCCCGAACGTGGTATTCGCCGACGCACCGGACTTGCGCGCAGCCGCTCAGGCAGCGGTCAGCGCTATTGCCTTCAACCAGGGCGAAGTCTGCACCGCTGGCTCACGTCTGCTGGTGGAGCGCTCGATCCGCGAGCAGTTCATTCCACTGCTGCTGGAGGCGCTGCAAGCCTGGAAACCGGGGCATGCCCTGGACCCGGAAACCACCGTTGGCGCGGTCGTCGATCAGCGCCAACTGGAATCGATTTTGCGCTACATCGAAATCGGCAAAGAGCAGGGCGCTCAGCTGATCGCGGGTGGCAAATGCACTCTCGAAGCCACCGGTGGCCTGTACGTGGAACCGGCGATTTTCGACGGCGTGACCAACGCCATGACCATCGCCCGTGAAGAAATCTTCGGCCCGGTGCTGTCTCTGATCACCTTTGACACCGCTGAAGAAGCGCTGCAGATCGCCAACGACAGCATCTTCGGTCTGGCCGCCGGCGTGTGGACCAGCAACCTCAGCAAGGCCCATACCTTCGCCCGTGGTTTGCGCGCCGGCAGCGTCTGGGTCAACCAGTACGACGGCGGCGACATGACCGCGCCGTTCGGCGGGTTCAAGCAGTCGGGTAATGGTCGGGATAAATCGCTGCACGCGTTCGACAAATACACCGAACTCAAAGCGACCTGGATCAAGCTCTAACACTTTTACAGCGGCGGTCGCAGGCGAGAGTTTGCGGCCCTCGGAGAAATGTATGAAACAAGACTCTGTTAAACAAAAGCATGTAAACAGCTACTACGCCGCCACCCGCAATCAGACCGGTGATTACCCGATTCTTGAAGAACTGGTTGAATGCGACGTCTGTGTGATCGGCGCCGGCTACACCGGTTTGTCCTCGGCGTTGTTCCTCAGCGAAGCGGGCTACAGCGTGACCGTACTCGAAGCCGCCAAAGTCGGCTTCGGCGCCAGCGGTCGCAACGGCGGTCAACTGGTCAACTCCTACAGCCGCGACGTCGATGTGATCGAAGAACGCTATGGTGACAAAACCGCCGAAGTGCTCGGCAGCATGATCTTCGAAGGCGCCGACATTATCCGTTCGCGCATCAAAGAGTACGACATCCAATGCGACTACCGCCCCGGCGGCATCTTCGCGGCGCTGAACAAGAAACAACTCAACGGCCTGGCCGAGCAAAAGAGCAGTTGGGAGCGCTACGGCAACAAAAACCTCAGAATGCTCGACGCCGCTGACATCAAGCGCGAAGTGGGTTGCGACAACTATGTCGGCGGCCTGCTCGACATGCAGGGCGGCCACATCCACCCGCTGAACCTGGCCCTCGGCGAAGCCGCCGCGATCATCCGCCTGGGCGGGAAAATCTACGAGCAATCCGCCGCCGTGGAAATCACCTACGGCGAGCCGATCACCGTGCGCACCGCCAAAGGTGTGGTGCGGGCCAAGTACCTGCTGATCGCCGGCAACGCCTACCTGCCACAAGACCTCGACAACCGCGTCACCCGCAAAAGCATGCCTTGCGGCTCGCAAATCGTCGTCACCGAACCGCTGTCCGAAAAAGTCGCCCGCAGCTTGATCACCAACAACTACTGCGTCGAAGACTGCAACTACCTGCTCGACTACTACCGCCTCACCGCCGACAACCGCCTGCTGTACGGCGGCGGTGTGGTCTATGGTGCCCGCGAGCCCGACGACATCGAGCAACTGATCAAACCAAAAATTCTCAAGACCTTCCCGCAACTCAAGGGCGTGAAAATCGACTACCGCTGGACCGGCAACTTCCTGCTGACCATGTCCCGCATGCCGCAATTCGGCCGCATCGAGAAAAATGCCTACTACATGCAAGGCTACAGCGGCCACGGCGTCACCTGCTCGCACCTGGCCGGCAAACTCATCTCGGAAATGATCCGCGGCGACGCCGAACGCTTCGACGCCTTCGCCTCCCTGCCGCACATGCCCATGCTCGGCGGCCGCACCTTCCAGGCCCCACTCACTGCCATGGGCGCCGCGTATTACGCGCTGCGCGACCGTTTCGGTATCTAAGCCATACGCAACCCCTGTAGGAGCCGAGCTTGCTCGCGAAGGCGGCCGCACAGTCAACATCTGTCGACTGACACACCGCCATCGCGAGCAGGCTCGCTCCCACAAGGGAACTGGCGATGTACACCAAATTTTGCGAACAACACCGACCACTGTGGGAGCGGGCCAGGCCGAACACACCAAATTGGTGTGTCAACTCGGACCAAACTGTGGGAGCGAGCCTGCTCGCGATGAGGTCATATCAGCCGCCATCAATGCTGCCTGATACACCGCCATCGCGAGCAGGCTCGCTCCCACAAAGGAATTGGCGACGTACACCAAATTGGCGAACAACACCGACCACTGTGGGAGCGGGCTTGCCCGCGATGAGGGCGGCACAGTCAACATTGATGTCGCCTGACACACCGCCATCGCGGGCAAGCCCGCTCCCACAGGGGGCCAGGCCGAACACACCAAATTGGTGTGTCAACTCGGACCAAACTGTGGGAGCGAGCCTGCTCGCGATGAGGTCATATCAGTCGCCATCAATGCTGCCTGACACACCGCCATCGCGAGCAGGCCCGCTCCCACAATTCCCGCACCTGACCGACCGGCATCAGGGGCCCGCCGGCTTTTTTCATAGCCGTTTATCGAACCTGCTGAGCAACACCAGCAAACGTGATTTAATACCCGCCTTCCACGGTTCCGGGACGGGAAACGGCGTAATCCGCGGCCATCAGTCGCCCGCCACCCACCCCCATTACCCCTTAAGTATTCTTCGCATAAGGCTGTCATGGACACGGGCTCACGACTCAAATTAGTACGCGAAAGCTACAAACTGTCCCAGCGCGAGCTGGCCCGGCGTAGCGGCGTCACCAATGCCACCATCTCCCTGATCGAACAGAATCGCGTCAGTCCCTCCGTCAGCTCCCTCAAAAAACTGCTCGAAGGCATCCCCATGTCCTTGGCGGACTTCTTCACCTTCGACCAACCGCCGCGTGAGCATCAGTACGTGTTCCGCGCCAATGAACAGCCGGATCTCGGGCGTCATGGGCTGCGGTTGCTGTTGATTGGCGCTTCGGTGCCGAGTCGGCAGATGCGGCTTTTGCGCGAGCAGTACGCGCCTGGGGCGAGTTCGGGTGAAGAGCCCATCGTGCACGCTGAAGGGGAGGAGTGTGGGCTTGTCACCCGTGGCACGGTTGAACTCACTGTTGATGGTCAGATCAGTGTGCTGAATGCCGGGGATGGGTATTACTTTCCGACCACGTTGCCGCATCGGTTTCGCAATATCGGCCAGGATGAAGCTGAAATCATCAGCGCCAATACTCCAGCCAACTTCTGATATCAAAACGGACACTACCCTGTAGCAGCTGCCGAAGGCTGCGTCCGAGGCCACTACCCATACCAAATGGAAGCACCTGCTACAGGGTTTGATCAAAGCAAATGGACTTCACCTAATGACCGCACACCGCATCCGCCCTCTCGCGCTCTGCATCTTCCATCACGATGGCAAGATACTGGTCAACGAAGCGTACGACCCCGTTACTGGAAAGCCATTCATGCGCCCAATCGGTGGCGGAATCGAGTTTGGCGAGACCAGCGCCCAAGCCGTAATACGTGAAGTCGATGAAGAACTCGGTTTATCCATCACCGATGTTCGCCTGCTCGGCACGCTCGAAAACATCTTCACGTATGCCGGCACGCCCGGGCACGAAATAGTGCAGGTCTACGATGCAAAATTCGTGGATACCAGCGTCTATGAATGGCCCCACTTGAACGCTCAAGAAAGCGATGGTGCTGCCTTTATTGCGAAGTGGCTGCCGCTCGACAGTATTACTGGCGATACGCCGCTGGTTCCTGTTGGGCTGTACGAGCTACTGAAGAAGGTCGTGCTGCTGGACTGATTCCCGTCATCCAGTACGGCCGGATGACGCTCGCATTTATTTCCCCCTCAAAATTGACAACCCGGATCATCCAAAACACTATCGGCCCATGACCTACACACGCTGCATGAACATGATGTGCTCTTCCATGACCGCTTCTGGCGGGCCATGAGGTCATGCGTTCACAGGATTTGACGTAATCACCCAAGGCCCCGCCAGAAATGGACGGGGCTTTTTAGTTCTCCGTCTACCGATTGCTAATGGAGAATGAAATGTTCGAGATTAGACGCGCCACGCACAGCGATGCCCAAACGGCGTTCGACATTCGCCTTCAAGCGATACGGCATCAATGCGTCGGTGCCTATACCACGGAGCAAATGCTGGCCTGGACGGCAGGAGCGGCCAAGGACGGGTATAGCGACCTGATGGATAAACACTTTTATCTGGGCTGTATTCAGGGTGAACCGGTGGCGACAGGAATGCTTGATCTGGAGAAGAGTGAAATCGGCGCAATCTTTGTGCTCCCGAGCTTTATGCAACGTGGCATTGGCTTGAGAGTCTTGGACTACCTTGAACGCCTGGCGCGGGATTTGGGGATGAGGGAAGTCAATCTGGACGCCACTTTAAACGCCGCTGACTTTTACCGGCGCTGCGGTTTCGTGGGTGACGAACCAGCTATTTACCATTCTCCCTCCGGGCTTCAGCTGGCTTGTGTGCCGATGGTGAAAGCGCTTTTGTAGGCTTGGCATTGGTAGATAGCTTCACCGACGGCAGACCCGGAGGGGCTCGTGCAGCCTGCAATATTCCTGATTGCCACGATTGACAGCCCTAACGACTTGTAGGAATTTAGCCGCCCGCAGGTAAGGAGTATCTGCTAACGACCAAAAAAATGGCCGTTATTCACCTCACAAGGGATTGTCTATGCAGGGTTCAAACACCGTTGCTCAACAGGTGTGCGGTCAGCTGGTGCATGAGCATCAGAAAAACGCGCACATGAACATTGCCCGGCAAATCCTCGAATGCCTGTTTCGACGTCGTAGCCTTGCCCCGGGGCAGGATCACGAGCTTTCGTTGCAGGTGCTGGAACCCCATCTGACCAAGGTCATGCAGGCGGTCGAGAGCCGTCGCAAGGTCGAAATGGTCTTGCCAGCCTTTCCCGGTAAGTCGCCCAGCCGCAAGAAAACCCTCAGCCATCTGCCCGATCTTGCCGAACATCATGCCATCGACGAGTTACACCGCCTGTGCAATGAGATCCAGCAGATCTACGCACCAGGGGCGCTGATTCATATCTGCTCCGATGGCTATGTGTTCTCTGATTTAGTGCATGTTCCCGATGCGGACGTCAAGGCCTACACCGACGCTATCCAGGACTACGCCGAACAGCACTATCCCGGCACGTTCGCCCATTTCGACCTCAGAGATGCCTATCCTCCACTTGATTGTCTGGACGCCATGCGTGAGGAGATGATGATCGAGCACGGTCAGTCATTGGTCTTGTTGCAGCAGCGTTTCAAGGATGATCCGCACATGATGTTGATGTACTGCGGCATCCATCGCTTCCTTTCCGAAGATTACTCGGGGCTCAAAGTATTCGCCGGCATGAGCCTTAATGCGGTGAAGAAAGTCGCCAAGCCTGCCTCGCAGCGGGTGATCCAGCGCAGCGAAGCCTGGAGCGCTCTGTTACAGGCGCGCTACCCGCATTGCCTGCGCCTGTCGATTCACCCGCAACTGGCGGTGTCGACGAAGATCGGTATTCGACTGGTGCCAACCAGTGACCTGTGGCGTACGCCCTGGCATTCGGTGGCTATCAAGCGACGGGGTGTGGTCACCCTCGAAAAACGCAGCAATGTCGATGAACGCTACCACCGCTTGGTGTTCCGCAAGGGGCGTCCTTGTCACTACGCCAGTGCTCAATGATGGCGTCTCGGTTGCGGGTCGAAGCCGTACTCTTCGATTTGGATGGGACCCTGGTCGACACCTTGCCTGACATCACCTGGTGCCTGAACCAGGTGTTGCTCGAACACGGTTGCCCGGCGCAGACAGCGCAAACAGTGCGGGGTTATATCGGTGGCGGCAGCACTTCGATGATCGAGCGGGTTGCCACGCAGTTTGGCATCGCTGATGCGCTCGCGATGCACCAGCGCTATGTGACGCTCTACCAAAACAACCTGGTTCAATTTTCCCGGCCTTTCAGTGGTGTGCTTGCCTTGCTCGAAGGCTGTCGCCAGTTGCAAGTGCCGCTGGCTATCGTCACCAACAAGGCTGATGAAATGGCCCGGCAGATAGCCGATGCATTGCTGCCGAATACCTTTGGGACGATCCTGGGGCATCGCGCGGGCAGGGCGCTCAAACCTCAGCCGGATGTGGCATGGGAAGCCGCCCGACGGTTGTCGGTTGATCCGCAACGCTGCTTGTTCGTCGGCGACACAGAGATCGACCTGCAGACCGCCCGTGCCGCAGGCATGTACTCGGCGGCGGTCACCTGGGGCTATGGCCTGACACCTGACTTGCAGGCCCAGGCCCCGAACATCTGCTGTGAACACCCGGCCGGATTGCTGCGCATTCTGCAGCAAGTCTGCGGGACAGCGCATGCGTTCACCGAGCATGGCGACACCGTTAAATCCTATTGATACACAAAACCTCAAGGAAGTTGTTCTATGGAACATAGAGACGCCTGGATCGCTGCCGTCAGCGATTTGCTGGCTGGTTATTTGCTCAAAGGCACGAATGATTGTTTCGACACACAAGGCAGAGCGCATCTGGCGCTCCGCCTGGGGCACTGCTTCGATCAGAGCCTGCCGGTACGTCTGGTTTTGCCAGGCTTTCCCTGCAAGTCGCCAAACGCCAGCGACCAGACATTCGGCGTGCTGCCGGACTACGGCGAGGTCATGGCCATCGAGCGCCTCGACCAACTCGGCCAAGCCATCGCTGCCTTGCACGCACCGGGCTGCGTGGTGTCGATCCTCAGTGACGGCACGACCTTCAATGACATCGTCGGCGTGGCCGATGACGTTCGCGAGACCTACAACCGGGCGTTGCGTGAACTGTGCACCACCCACACGATTCAGTGGGTCAGCATGGAAGACCTGTTCCCACAGGCCCAAAGTGCCGAGTCGGTTCGCGCCAGCCTGATCAAGCAGGCCCGTCTTCCCTGGAAAAACCTTGGGGAGTTGATCGAGCAGAGCCGGCACGATGAGTCCCTCAGCCAGGCGCATGACCACCTCTGCAGTCACCTCTACAACGACCTGCGTCTGTGTCGTGAAGACGGGCAAAGCGAGGATGAGTACCTGCAACAAATCAACTTCAAAGCCTACCAAATGATGTTTCGCGGGCAGGCATTGAATGCGGCAGTGGACCGTTTCTTCGGCGATGACATTCGGTTGTCGGTCCATCAATACAGCAATGCCGGGCCAAAATTCACCTTCGGATTGGCTGAAGGACTGACCCGTGTCGACAGCCCCTGGCATGCCGTGCCGGTGTGCAACCTCGATGGCAGCCAGAGCCTTCGCGCACGCGCCCAGGTCGACCTCGACCACCATGTGCTGATCACCTGGCAAGGGCGGCCGTGGCTCTACCACCAAACAGAAAATCCGCAGGCCAAAGGCTTCGAATACGAACTGCAGAAACTTCCGCTCTTTGGCCTGGTGGTGCGAGACCCGTTGGGGCTGGGTTTCGAACGACTGTCCACGGGCCTGCTTGAGGCTCTGGTGGAAACCTTTGGTTTCGTCTGCCTCAGGGGCTGCCGCTTCGACGATCAAGACAGCTTTGCTCGCAGCTGCGAACGCTTCGGCACGCTATACGAATGGGCCTTCGGCGCCGTGCACGTGGTCAAACCTGCGGACAAACCCCAAGGCGTGGTGCACTCGCTGGAGAAAACGCCTTTGCACTGGGACCTGAACATGCTGCCCGACAGCGATGCACAAGTTCAGCGCAACCCGAAATTCTGCGCCAGCAAATTCATGCTGTATTGCAAGACCGCACCGCAGCCGGGCGAGGGCCAGACCACCATCGTCGACAGCCGAAACGTACTGCGCAAAGTCGGGCAGCAAGTCGCCCGACAATGGCAGTCGGTGAATATCACCTACTACACCAAGATGACCTACTTCGGTGGCTCACCGCGCATGTACAGCCTGGTGGATCATCACCCCCGCAGCGGCGAACTCATCCTGCGTTACCAAGAGGGCACCGACTCGACATTGCAGACCTTGAGCCAGTCTGTGCAGGACCATGATGAGGGCGCTCAACAGGCACTGCTTGAACAGGTCAACGCGCTGGTTTATGACCCGGAGTGTCTGATTGCTCATCAATGGAGTGAGGGGGATCTGGTGTTGATCGACAACTATCGGACGTTGCATGGGCGGTTGCCGATGTCGCCGGCTTCCTCGTCGCGGGAGTTGTGGCGGGTGCAAGTTTACTGACCGCTGTTGTCTGGGAGGCCCTGGGGACAGGGCCTTCTATGGTCGAACGGAGTCGCGTTGACGCGCCAGCAAACTGGGGAGAAGGGGATCACTGCAAGGTATTTAGCGAAGCCAAAGACTTGAAAACCCGCTGCAACGCGGGTTTCCTTACGGCTCAACTCTGATCACTGACTCTTAGGCGTATCAAACCCACGCTGCTCAATCACCCGAAACACATCGCTCACATCCTGGACCATGATCCGGGCGATGTTGGTAACGGTGTTGATGTCGTGCTCGGCGTAGTCGGGGAGGCTGGTGCAGGCCATGAGGTTGAGGTATTTGAGGACGGCGCTGAGGCAGTTGTGGAGTTCGCGCAGTGGGGCGTCGGCGTCGATGAGGAGGACGGGGTGGTCGGTGGCGAAGTGGGACATGGGGGTGTAGTGGCGGAGCGGGTTGTTCGTACTCATAAGTAAATCTTCCTCGTATTTGTAAGAAGAGCTACTGCCGTTCGCTGCGAATCGAAAGGGTGGTAGCTATGTGCGGGTTCGCAGACCGAGGATACGAGGAACCCGGCAGACCCGAAGATCTCCCACACACAGCCACCATAAAACGGAGTACGGGCGCGTTTGTGCGACCGTTGCTGGTTATGGGGTGCAAGGTTACTACACGTATCGTCAGGGCTGCGAAACCCTATCGCTGAATTCGCTCAGCGACAGACCCACTCTAGGCAGCGATTTCGATAGCCGCAACCGGGCTGTAGGACCGCACGCGCTCACTGTGGCGAGGGGGCTTGCCCCCGTTCGGTGGCGCAGCCGCCGCAAAACCGGGCATTGCGGTGTGTCTGAGGAAACGGGCTCGCAGGGTTTGGGGCTGCTTCGCAGCTCAACGGGGGCAAGCCCCCTCGCCACAAAGGGCAGATTCCTACATGTTTTGCAGACTTCAAAATCCTGGCCGTGCGCTCATCGAACGAGCAGGCGCGGGATTTTCGGTGGTGAGTACGCTTGCTTCCGTTCAGCGCCGCCACCGTCGTAGACTGAAAGCCAACGGTAATTCAAGGATGGAACGCGCCCATGATCGAAATCGGCAGCCGCAACAACGCCCCCACGCCGCAGCACAAAACCCAGGATATTTACCTCTTCCACATCGACCTTTCCCGGCCGGGCACGCCGTTTTGTTTCGAGCAGTCCATCGGTGGCGGTCATTGCGAGCAGGGTGGGGCAGCGTGGTTGGCGGTGTCGGAGTTTGAGGCTTGGCCGGGTGAGTGGCGTCAGCATTTGCAGAAGTCCGGTTGTGGCTGGGTCGCTGAGCTGGTGAAGGGGCATCCGGGCGTCGATCAGGCGACGCTGGTGTCGATGATTCTCGAACGCCACGCTGAGGGCGCCAAGCGCAACATTCATATCGCCGGCCGCTACGGCGTTTAACCCGAGGAGAATCCCATGAGCCAGACATTGGAACGCGCCATTGCCATCGCCGCTGCGGCGCATGAGGGGCAGGTGGACAAGGGCGGCGCGCCTTACATTTTGCATCCGCTGAAGGTCATGCTGCGGGTGAACACTCTGGAAGAGCGCATCGTCGCGGTATTGCATGACGTGGTCGAGGACTGCGGCATCAGCTTCGACGATCTGCGTAACGAAGGCTTCAGCGAAACGGTGCTGATGGCGATTGCGTCGGTGACCAAGGTGCCAGGCGAGTCCTATGAGGCGTTCGTCGAGCGCGCGGCGCAGAACCCGATCGGACGGGTGGTGAAGCTGGCGGACCTCGAAGAGAACAGCGACTTGTCGCGGATTGCCCAGCCGTCCTGGGAGGATCTGGAGCGCGTTGAGAAGTATCGGCGGGCGATTGGGGTGTTGCGTTCGTAGTGGGTGTTGGCAACGCGTTGCAGGCGTTGTGGACGTCAGAATCAAAAGATCGCAGCCTTCGGCAGCTCCTACGCCGATCGGGTAGGTGTTTGGATTTGGGGCAGTCCACGATTTTTCGCTCAACGGTTTTTGGAATCGTGGTCTTTCCCGGTATTTCACCCGTTATAGGGCCAGGTTCAGGGCCTCCATGAAACCGGGAGTTCTGGCTGCTGCGACTGCAGCTCGTCTTGCATCGAGCCACATTTCTTGCGCTCCAACTGCTGCCCCAACACCGGTCAAAGCAACTTGAATGTTGGTAATCGCCATCGTGGCAGCATCTTCAGGTCGGCGCAGGGATTGAAACGCGGCCATCGCTTGAGTTTGTTCAAGTCTAAGCCTGTCAGCGAGTACCTGGATGCGCTGGCCGTCGCCTTCGTAATAATCTCTTTGAGGATGGTCGTTCGCTGCAATCACAGGGACTGTAGCCGCCAGGTACGCGGTCACCTGTGCTCTCAGTTGACCAACACTCTGATCCAGTCGGGCAACAACAGGATCGAATCGCTCTCTGATTTGCGGAGTGGGGTCGTGTCGGGCGCGTCTTTCAGTGAGTTGCAATCTCGATCTGTCGGATGTGCTGAGAAAAGACCCGATGATTCCTAATGAGTTGTTATCTACAGTTCCCCACGGCATCGCTCAATCTCCATTTCGTAGATGTGGCTTATGAGTATAGTCAGTGATTGCGCGATGCTTGCAGGAGCCCTTATTGCGGGGGCTTTGGATCAAAAGATCGCAGCCTCGTGTTACTCGACAGCTCCTACGGGGAGGGGAAACGGCTTGCCGCGATGGCGTTTTTGAGGACGTCTTCGCAGTCACACGACTGCGTCTGAAGTCACACTGTCGCGTTACTCCGCAAGGTAAGCAGTCTGTGTGTCATGAAGTGGCTGCGCGATGTTGAGTGCATGTTTGACTGCCCGCCATTCCTCGCCTGTGAGGCGCTTTCTGCCAAAATCATAGGAGTCACCACCCGGATTCATGTGTAGCGAAAAGAGCCCGATGATCTCGTCGTCAGCCACTTTGAGGATCAATTCCATATAAGTCTCGCTCGAGGTGCTCGCCGTTAAATAGGTGAGGCCTTCAACCACTGCGCTGCCACACCAATGCAACTCATCCCAGGCCAGGAAGTTCCCGTTCGCGGTTCCAGTCTCTTGTAGATACCAAGACGTCGAATCTTCTTGGACTGCTTGCAGTGCTGGCAGAAATCGCTCGCAGGAGAGGATGTCGAGTGGGTACTTGAGCTTGCCGTGGTGAACGTTATGCAGGCGTTCTGCTGACTGCTCTGGTGCTTGAGCCGCGCCGACAACTTTCGCCTTCAGCAGGTGGCTTTGGGCAATTTCTGAAGGTTGTTCACTCCAGCCATTCAAGTCGGAAACGGGCGGGCACCAGATAAGCAGAAGGATCTCACCAACGTCTAAACGGTCATGGCTATCAAAGAACGCGAAGGTTCTTTTGCCAACGCTCGGCACGATGTCTTTGAGGTGGAGTATCGGCGCGCTGTAGTCGATGCCCTGATCCTGAGACCAGAACATCGGGCAGTAGGTTTTCATCTGTGAACACTCCTGGGGGACAGAGCACTGTACGGTGTCTTTCCTGATTGCTCACATGAAAGCGGCCGCTCGGTTTTCACACAACGCTAGTACGATTCAGATTGCTCATATGTCCGATGCCGGCTACCTTCAAACGGCTGACCAGATCTTCGCGTGCCGCTCGCCCACCCGATCGGACATATTCAAGCTCCGATGCGGTGATCAATACCATCGAAACCAACCTGACCGGAGACAACGGCATGTCATCCAGTCGCGTCGGGAAATCCGGTTCCAGGGCTCCCAGCAGGACGCCGGTACAATCGTCCTCGGTCACGAAGCTTTTGGGGAGTTGATCGCTCATGTGGTGCGACAGGCTGAACCCGGGAATTTCGAGAGATAGCGTACCGTACTGATCGAGCCGTTCGGTGACTCCTCCAGCGTCGGCCACCGTTTTGGCAACGTGCTCCAACAGTTCGAATGCCCAGCTGTTTTTTAATGGATCGACCTCACCAAGCGAACCACGTGCGTGCTCGGGTATGTCAGCCGTTTCCATGAACAACTCCATCTCGAAACCATTGCCCATCCCTTCAACTCCATCGAATGGATCCGAAAGGCCGTCGGTGGCAAGGAGTATCGAGTCACCACGGCGAACCACCCTGTAGGCCTGACGCGTCGAGGGCCAGTCAGGGCCACCCCTGAAACTCGGACTGATCATATAGGCAATGACATCCCGCTCGACGGTGCCGACAGAGTGCCAATGACGATCCAGGCACGCTTCGCCGGCGAGTCGCGCCGCCAGATTGGCCGCTTCAGCCTCGTTCAACTCACCGATATCAACCAGCTTCTGGAATGCCTGGATTTGCGGTTCGACCCGGAGGGATTGGGTGGCAGGGCTTTTAAGTGAGTCGAGAAGCTTTTTAAAGAAATTCATGTGCGTTCCTTGCCGGTTTTTGGCATTGATGTGAAAACGCGAAAGCAGATTGTGCGTCCACTTCAAGGGTTTTTTTGAGGTTAATGGCCAGGCAACTCAAGATTCCACCACCTCAATCGTCCAGTCGCCCTGCACGTTCCGTGTGACGTATTGGATCGGCACAAACATTCCATACGCTTCGAGGTAGACGTAAATGTCGGTGCTGTATTGGTAGGCATCTCTTGTGCAACTGAGTACCTTGGCAGTCCCGGTCAAACTCGGGTGATACGTGCTGGCGGGTTTCTGCGACTGCACCTCACAGCTGTATCTGTCGTCGACCGGCACCAAGGCTCTGGGACCTTTCCCGCCGTTGGTATAAAGAAGCTGCATTTCCTGCGTCGTGTATCGCAGGAGTGCACCGACCGGCATGTTCGCCCAATCGCCCTCGAAGCTGAGGTTTGTCAGCGCCTTATTCTCGATCGTTATCTCACCAGCATGATTGTTGAATTCACTTTCAGCCAGGTCAATCAGACCCCGGAAAGTGACTTTGGCCCACTGACTTCCTCTGCCTTTAAAACGCTCCGTCAGTTGTTTACTCGTCTCGTCAGAGAGGTATTTCGAGTCACGCCCGTTAAGCCGTACGCCTTCATCTGAATACTGTCTTGGCTCGGAGTTATCCTTGAACACCCGGCGCAGGTGCTGAATGCTTTTCTCCGGTTTGGGCATATTCAATGCCTCGATGGCTTTCAACACCGGGGCGGCAACGACGGGGGCCGGTACTTCGAAAGGCGACTGCTCACGCCCTTCAAAAGGTTTGTATTGATCCAGCGATTGCGGCTTGCCACAGGCCACCTGAAAAAGCTGACGCTCATCGGCGCCGAGGCTCTGCAGGCCGATGGTTTTAAGATCTGTCTGCATGTTTCCAGCGAGCACACGACTGTGAGCATCAAGGTAGAAATGGCTTAACGCAGTCAGTTGTTGCAGGGCGCAGTTGGCTGTCCATCGCTGGCGTACCTGCCCATACAAGACGTTTTTGCCGGGCATCAACATCTCGCCGGGCAGTACCCGAGCCGTCCAGAAAGTCACCTCATCACCTTTTACTTTCAGGCTGGCGCGGTCGATCATCTGCCAATCCTGAAGCTCGGGTGCCGAGAACACGCGCCATTGAGGAGGTGTTGTCTGGGCACACACTTGCTTCAACTGCGCACTTTGCAGGTACTGGCTCTTTTGTTCCGCAGGCAATTGCCAGGACTCCTCCGAATACCCCCGCGGTTTAACGGCGAATAGAGACATCCCCGCTTTGCTGCGGTAAGCCATTTGCGCATCGGGTTGGCCGCAGTTGGCGTCGAAGCGTGCCAGATAGTGGAGTTCCGGGCTGGGGGACGAAGTCACTAAATAGGTGATCCTGTCTCCCTCTCGCACAATCGAACTCGGCTCGGGGGTCTCCAACATCACACTGTTGAAAACCGTAAAACCCGGCTGGGCTTCAGGTGTTGTGATTTGAGCGGGTTTTGTTGCTTGGCATCCAGAGAGGATCACGGCAACGGTAAGCAGTGAAAAAAAGCTGGAAGGGCGGGACGTGGCATCCATGCGGTTGTACTTCATTGATAGGGTGATGGCATATTAACATGAGTGCTGGCTGCCAAATAGGACGCCGCTTGTGGCGACGATAGGGGGTTCGTGCAGTGCGCCCCGGACAAAACAGGCATCTGGATTTCAGGGCTGCTATTTAAACTATGGAAAGGCAAAGATGACTGGACAGATTTTGAAGTCAAAGTTGGTGAATTTTCTGGTGGCCGATGCCGAGGTGAATTACGACAACGTGGACGATTTATATTCCATTGCTGAGGCTGGCAATGTGGATGTGTTGGGCGACGTGCTAGAGGCCTTCAAGGAAGCATACGGAGGACTTTGGGTTGGCGGGAAGATGGTGCTGACCCAAACAATGGTTCGTCTGAGTGCCAATGCCATGAACCGCCTCGTTCAGGATGGGACGCTGGATATTGAACTCCCACTGGCATTAATCCGAAAGGTCACAATTGAAGGCGGGTTCATGACGAAGATCGTCCGTCTGGATACCGACGCTGGCAGCGTTAAATTTCGGTGTTACGGCGCGAAGGACGTCGCCGCGCTGATAGAGAAGACAATCCTCTCGCCAACTCGACAGGCCTGAACAAAACAAAAAACCCGCAACTCAGTGCGGGTTTTTTTACGACTCAATTCTGATCACTGACCCTTAGGGGTATCAAACCCACGCTGCTCAATCACCCGAAACACATCACTCACATCCTGAACCATGATCCGGGCGATGTTGGTGACGGTGTTGATGTCGTGCTCGGCGTAGTCGGGGAGGCTGGTGCAGGCCATGAGGTTGAGGTATTTGAGGACGGCGCTGAGGCGTTCGCTGAGGCAGTTGTGGAGTTCGCGTAGCGGGGCGTCGCTGTCGATGAGGAGGACGGGGTAGCCGGTGGCGAATTGGGACATGGGGGTGAAGCGGCGGGGCGGGTTGTTCGTGGTCATAGGTAGGTCTCTATTAAGGTAAATAGAAGCGCCACCTTTTCGCTGCGAAACAATTGGGTGGCAGCTGTACGCGGGTTCGCAGACCGAGAAATGACCTACACCCGGCAGACTCGAAAGTCTCCCACGCACAACCGCCATAAAATGAAACGCGGGCGAATTTTGCCAGAGTTCTCATTCGACGGTGTAGGTCATCTTCTGCAGGGCTGCGAAACCCAATCGCTAATAGTGGTCAGCGACGGGTCGAATATAGGCGCCCATTTTGGTGCTCACAACCGGGCTGTAGGACGGTTGGGCGTTTGTTGTGATAAGGCGGATTGCCACTGTTTACGGGCTTGTCGCGGTGATTCGGGCCGTGTGGAGTGCCTTGGGAAATGGGGTGCAGGTTTTGGGGCCGCTTCGCGACCCAACGGGGATAAATCCCCTCGCCACAAAGGGTACATTCCTACGAAATTTTCGGACGTCAGGTTTATAGAATCGGGTGGTCAGAAACAACAAAGCCCCGAATATTCGGGGCTTTGTTGTTTGAGTTTGCGTAGTTTCAAAATCCTTACCGCACAGCATCAACGTTATTGCCTGGCCTGCGGTGAATGCGGGTTGTGATTGGTGTGTTTCGGTCCCGCCAGTGCCCACGCTATCAGTCCGAACAGTGGCACAAACACGATTACCACTATCCACACCAGTTTGTTGCTCGATTTACCTTCGGCTTTACGCACTCTGTTGATTGCCCATAACTCGACCAGCAAAAGAGCTGCTGTCAGCACGATCCAGATTGTTTCGATTTGCATTAGCCACCTCCTGATAGTCATTCAGTTAGGTGGGCAGTGGTGGGCAGGGTTCATTTTATCGGTGTGCAAAGCTCCACCAGTGTCCCGTCCGGGCAGCGCACGTAGGAGACAGTTTGGCCCCAGGGTTTTAGGGCTGGGGCGGTTATTTCGGTGGCGCCTGCGTTCAGGGCTTTGGCGTGGGCGGTGGGGACGTCGTCGGTCACCAGGCCAACTTCGATGCCCAGCGGTTTGGCGGAAGAGTGAGCAGAGACGTGGCCGCTGCTGAAGTTCATGGCGGCGAGTTCGTCGGCGGCGAAGGCCAGGGCGGTTTCACCGGTTTCGAGTTCGCCGTAGGTGCCTGATTCGTGGAGGAAGCGAGTGGCGAGGCCGAAGGCGGAGGAGAAGAATTGGAGGGAGGCTGGGACGTCAGGGACGTAGATGATCAGGTAGCCGAATTTCATGTGCGAACATTCCTTGTTGTGCCATTGGGGTGGCAAATCTAGCAGAGGGCGGACGCAACACTCAGTTCCATACTGCAAATTTACCAGGCTGATGCGTGTATGGGGTCGCACATCGCAACGAGCGTCAGTAGCACACAGCGCGCTACTGGATTGTTTGAGAGCGGGCATTTCGATGTCCGGATTGGCCGGATGGGAGGATAGGACAAGTGCTCTATTTAACGAGCCTGAGGCAAGTTAAACCTGTCTTGAAGCGCAGCTGTTGAATGGGTTCGACGCTCTCCTGAGTCCCGATTTTTTTGACTACGTTAATTCCGCAGTGATTTTGGTCGTAGTTGAAGATGGGCAAGATGCCTGGCTTGGACTCACTCCAGGAGCCCGCCTGCACGGTGTAAATAGCCCCTGCCTGAGGTGTGAAGGAAAAAGGAATCCGACACATAGTCCCTGCGACGACATGCTCGTACGTCAATACCAGCTCTTTGCCCACTGCCACCTGCGATTCGATAAAGTCATCGGACAGGTAGATCAATGACGAGCCCCCCCCGTAGCAACCCTTTTCAGTGAAGGTTATGGCGTCCAGGCTGGTACCGCGTGTGTATTTAAGGCGAACCGTCGCCGAGGGTTCTCCCGGTTGGGGAAAGGCGTACGGCTTGCCCTGAAAAAATGAAGTGCAACCACTGAGCATCACTGCTCCAGCCAGTAGCGCGTACAGACCTGTCTTGTTATTCCCGTACATCAACCGATTCCTTGATACCTGCGACGGCACTGAGAAAACCTCAGAGTCCGAAGATTATTGAATAGTGGCTTTATGATACTGGATGTTGTGAAGGTCCAGTTAGCAGGGCAAAAACAGACCGCGTTTGAACAGAACAAAAAACCCGCATCAGCGTGCGGGTTTTTGTGTTTGAACGGGGCGCTATCCCTTACGCAGCGCTCGCCAGTCTCCCACCCGCCAACCGACGCTTGTAGGCGCTGTCGCGGCTGGCCAACCAGAAATACAACGGCGAAGTCACCAACAACCCCACCACCCAGGACAAATCCGCCCCATTGATGTGTTCCGAAATCGGCCCGACGTACAACGGCGTGTTCATGAACGGAATCTGCACCGCGATACCAATCGCATACGCCAACAACGCCTGCGGATTGTACCGGCCGTAAATCCCGCCATCGACCTGGAAGATCGAGTTGATGTCGTACTGACCTTTGTGAATGGCGTAGAAGTCGATCAGGTTGATCGCGGTCCATGGCACCAGTACCACGAGCAGCACCAGCACCATGTCGACGAAGTGGCCGATGAAGTCGGCCGAGGCGCCGACGGCGGCGAAGCAGCAACCGGCGAGGACGATGACCGAGATCACGGCGCGGCTTTTGGCGGTGGGGATCCAGCGGTAGGCGAAGGTTTGCACCAGGGTGATGATGGACAGCACGGCGCCGTAGAGGTTGAGGGCGTTGTGGCTGATGACGCTGAGCAGGAACAGCACGAGCATCAATGGGCCGATGGAGCCGGTGGCGAGTTTGACCGCGTCCATGGTGTCCATGCCGACGGGCGTGGCGAGTACGGCGACAGCGCCGAAGATGAACGACAGGCTGGAGCCGAGTGCCGAGCCGAGGTAGGTGGTCCAAAAGGTGGCGGCGACGGGCACGTCTTCCGGCAGGTAGCGCGAGTAGTCGGACACGTACGGTGCGAAGGCGATTTGCCAGAGCGCGGCCAACGATACGGTGGCGAGCCAGCCGGAGATGTTGAAGTTGCCTCGGGTGAGGAAGTCGGCGGTTTGCACGTGGGTGAGGATGTAGCCGAAGCCCAGCACGATGCCGATGCCCAGCACCCAGGTGCCGATGCGGTTGAGTACGTGGATGAAGCGGTAGCCGATGATGCCGATGATGCCCGAACCGAGGGCGCCGATGACGATGCCCACCGGCACTGGCACGCTGTCGACTACGCCGTGCAAGGACTTGCCGGCGAGGACGATGTTGGAGGCGAAGAAGCCGATGTACATGATACCGGCGATCAGCACCACCAGCAGTGCGCCGAGCGAGCCGAACTGAGCGCGGCTCTGGATCATTTGCGGAATGCCCATCTGCGGGCCTTGGGCCGAGTGCAAGGCCATCAGCACGCCGCCGACGAGGTGACCGACCAGAATGGCGACGATGCCCCACACCAGGTTCAGCTGGAACAGTTGCACGCCCAGAGCGCCGGTGACGATGGGCAACGGCGCAATGTTGCCGCCGAACCAGAGGGTGAACAGGTCTCTGACCTTTCCATGGCGATCTTCCGGGGGCACGTATCCAATCGTGTGTTTTTCGATAAGCGGAGCGGAGGTTGTTGCTGTGGTGACCATGGCGAACTCCAAGGCAAGGATGAGTACGTGGACGTACTTCGGTGAGCGCCGCGCGGGCGACGCTTTTCTTGTTGGAGCGATGATGTGCAATGCGTCGGGATAGATAAATTAGTAAGTTTGTTGCTTCAAACCTTAAAAAATATATGCCCGTGGTTTTGGTGGGTCCGGTATGTTCAGGCTTGATCGTGTGCCCGGTTTACGGCGGCTGCGCCGTCACAGAATCGCACGTTGCCCCGATACCTGTAGGCGTTATGTCGGCCGGTCGTTCGGGTACCGCCATGACGATGCGGCTGCACCCAATCAGGCTGCGATCTTTTGATTTTGATTTGATGTTTTGTGCCTGGAGGTCCGCATGGCCGCTTACAACCTGCGACAGCTCAAGTATTTCGTCACCACTGCCGATTGCGGCAGCGTGGCGGAGGCTTCGCGCAAGCTCTATATCGCTCAGCCGTCGGTGTCGACCGCGATCAAACACCTTGAAGAAAGTTTTGGCGTGCAGCTGTTTATCCGGCATCACGCCCAGGGTGTTTCGTTGACGCCGAGCGGGTCGCGTTTTTACCGTAAGGCGCAGGAGTTGCTGCGGGTCGCGCATGAGTTTGAGCAGAATGCGCTGGCGGACAATGACGTGGTGGCGGGGCAGATCGATATTGGTTGTTTTGAAACGGTGGCGCCGCTGTACCTGCCGCGTTTGATCGCCGGTTTCAAAGAGCGTTGGCCGGGTGTGGAGATCCGCATTCGCGATGGCGAGCAACAGGAGTTGGTGCAGGCACTGACCGCCGGCAGCATCGACCTGGCGATGTTGTTCGAACACGATTTGGACAGCACCATCGAGACAGTACCGTTGATGCCGCCGCAGCAGCCTTACGCGTTGCTGCCGGCGGATCACCGCTTCGCGCAGCAGGCGAAAGTGTCGCTGAATGACCTGGTGCTGGAGCCTATGATTTTGCTGGACGTGGTGCCGAGCCGCACCTATTTCGTGAGCATTTTTGAAGAGCGCGGATTGACGCCGCACATCGTGTTCAGCTCGCCTTCGATCGAGATGGTGCGGGGGATGGTCGGGCGCGGGTTTGGCTTTTCGATCCTGGTCACCAAGCCGTTTACTGAATACACCTATGACGGGCAGAAGGTTGTGTGTGTGCCGCTGGCCGAATCCGTGACCGGCTCCGGTTTATCGGCGGCATGGTTGAGAAGGGCGCAGTTGACCAAACCCGTGCAGCTGTTCGTGGATTACTGCCAGGAAGAACTGGCCCGCCTCTATACCTGAGCGTCGGGCCAATCATCAGCTGCTAATCGATAGCAGCATTCGTTGCAGCATTTCATCGCAGCCGTTCAATTGTTCCAGGCTGACAAACTCGTCCGGCTTATGGCCTTGGTCCATGCTGCCCGGACCGCACACCACCGTCGCAATACCCGCCGCATCAAACAGACCGCCTTCGGTGCCGAACGCCACCGTCCCGAATTCCCGCGAGCCGGAAAATGCAGCGATCAGCTCAGCAGCCTCGCTGTGTGCATCAGTCGCCAAACCGGGATAGGCCGACAACTCGCTGAAGCGGATTTCACTCTGATCACTCACGGCGCGCATGCGCGGTAACACTTGCTGCTCGGCGAAGGTCTGCAGTTCCTGCGCAACACGGCTTGGGTCGTATGAGGGCAGGGCGCGGATTTCAAAGTCGAAGCGGCAATCGGCGGGGACGATGTTCAAGGCTTTGCCGCCGGAAATCACGCCGGTTTGCACCGTGCTGAACGGCGGATCGAAGCGGGCGTCGTGGTGCTCTGGCGCTTTGAGCCGATGACCAATGCGCCCCAGTTCACCGATCAATTCGGCGGCGTATTCAATCGCATTGACCCCCAGCGGCGCGTAAGCGGAATGGCACGCTTCGCCGTGAATGTCGCAACGCATCGCCAGTTTGCCTTTATGACCCAGCACCGGTTTGAGCTCGGTCGGTTCGCCGATGATGCAGAGCATCGGTTTGACCGGGCGCTGTTCGAGCGCTTTGAGCAGAGAGCGAACCCCAAGGCAGCCGACTTCCTCATCGTAGGACAGCGCGATGTGTACCGGTAGCCGAAGAGAAGCCTTCACCAGCGACGGCACCAAGGCGAGTACGCAGGCGATGTAGCCTTTCATGTCTGCCGTGCCGCGACCGTACAGTTTGCCGTCGCGCTCGGTGAGCTGGAACGGCGCAACGGTCCACGGCTGGCCGTCGACGGGCACCACGTCGGTGTGCCCCGACAGCACGATGCCCGGCCGCTCCGCCGGGCCGATGGTCGCAAACAGATTGGCCTTGCTGCGCGGCTCGTTGTAGACCAGCTCGCAGGGCACATCGAAGCTGGCGAGGTAGTCGCGGACAAACTCGATGAGGTGCAGGTTTGATTCGCGGCTCGTGGTGTCGAACGCCACCAATTGCTTCAGCAAATCGAGACTGTTGCTCATCGGTCGTCTCCGGCGACACCGTAGCCAGGGGATTTGTCGGGGGCGAGGGCGCGGTCGATGTAGTCCTTGACCTGTGGGCGATAGGCGTCCCACAGCTTTTCCAACTCGGCGATCGGATCGTGATCCGCCCAATCGACCCGCAGGTTGATGATCGGCCAGGTCAGTTCGCCGACCACCACCATCGCCGCCGAATGCACCGGCCCGGCTTCACCGCCCGCTGCGATGGCGGCTTTCATCGCCGCGAGCAAGCGGTCGGCGAGTTGGCCCTCGCCATGCTCGAACGCCTTGACCATGGCCTCGATCACCTCTCGGTCCGCGAGCATGTTGCCGGCGGCCACGCATTGCTCGCCGGACACGGCGTTGTGGTTGCCCAGGGTTTCCGAGCCGCTGAAGTGCGCGGTACGGCCGAGGTGGTCAATCGCGGTGATTTGTCGATATTGGCTGTAGCCGTTGCGGGTCAAGACCTTGTCCAGCGCCTCGGCAGGCGCGAGGCCTTGTTCCATGAGGGCGAGGGTTTCCGGGCCGAGTGAGGGCAGGGTGATGTTTTGCGTGGAGACGGCGCCGACACCGGGCAGCAGCCAGGGGCAGCGGGCGCCGACGGCGATGCTTGAGGAGCTGATTGCAATGCCGAACTGACCGGTTTCGGGACAGCGGGCGGCGATGGAGAAGGTCATGGTTTGGTTCCTTGCTTAGCCTTGGCTGAGGGGGTGGCTGTGCTGGCCTCATCGCGGGCAAGCCCGCTCCCACAGGGATTTTCGGTGGTCACGGACTTGTGTACGACGCGGATCATGTGGGAGCTGGCTTGCCTGCGATGGCTGCGGCGCGATGTACCTGCTTACTCAGGAATCACAGCAATCACATCAATCTCCATCAGCCACTGCGGCTGCCCCAGTGCCGACACCACCAGCCCGGTCGAGATCGGGAACACGCCTTTAAGCCATTTGCCCACTTCCTGATAAACCGGCTCGCGGTAACGCGGGTCGATCAGGTAGGTGGTGGTTTTCACGATGTGGCTGAGGTCGCTGCCGGCTTCTTCCAGCAACTGTTTGACGTTGCGCATGGCTTGCTCGGTTTGCGCACGCGCATCACCAAGGCCCACCAGGTTGCCTTCGAAATCGGTACCGACCTGGCCGCGAACATAAACGGTGTTGCCGGCGCGGACGGCTTGGCACAGGTCATTGTCCAGGCTCTGGTTGGGGTAGGTTTCCTTGGTGTTGAACATGCGAATGCGGGTATGGGTTGGCGTGGACATCTGAAACTCCTGAAAGAAAAAGGCTTACGCGCTGACAGTGGTTTTGTGAGCGACCAGAACGGTTTCAGCCTGGCGCTGCGCGGCGTCGTGGTATTCAAGGTACGAACGCTGAATGGCGATGTGGTCCGCCACATACTTGGCATCGTGCCAAACACCCCAGATGAACGAAGACCCGCGACGGGACTGCCACGGCAGGCCGAGGAAATACACGCCAGGCTCGCTCGACACACCGCGCTGATGCTGCGGCTTGCCGTTGGCGTCGAAGGCGTCGACCTTCAGCCAGCTGTAATCCGTGGCAAAACCGGTGGCCCAGATGATCGAAGTCACGCCAGCCTTGGCCAGGTCGAGTTCAAGAATCGGGTGAGTGACGCATTCCGGATCCGGGAAGGTAATGCGCGCTTCAGGTTCTTGCGGCAGGTCCAGGCCATTGCGTTCGATGTAGGCGTCAGCGGCATTGAGCAGCGCCAGATAGTTCTCGTCGCCGCGCGCCAGATTGTCGGCAAGGTTCGGCTGGAAAGTCGCCACAGCGCCATTGAACGATTGGGTCAAGCCCACCAGCGTCATCCCGCGATGGGCGAGTTCACGGAAGTCCACCGTACGACCGCCATGCGCACCGCTGACGGCAATGGTCACGTGCTCCCGGCCGGGCTTCATCGCCGCTTGATCCCATTCGCCGAGCACGCCCAGCCACCAGCAGAAATCACGGTTGCGATAGGCGCGGGGAGGGCGATCGTGCGCGCCAACGGAGAGGTAAACCTGCTTGCCGGCACGCTGCAATTCATCGGCGATCTGCACCCCCGACGAACCGGCGCCGACGACCAGCACAGCACCTTCGGGCAGTTGTTGCGGGTTGCGGTATTCGGCGGAGTGGATTTGGGTGAATGGCGCATCTTTTGGCGCAATCGGCGGGATAACCGGGCGCTGGAAAGGTCCAGTGGCGGCCACCACGCGGTTGGCCTCAATTACGCCCTCGGAGGTTTCAATGGTGAAGCCTGGGCGACCGATATTGCGCTCGACTTTCTTCACGTCCACGCCAGTGCGAACAGGCGCGTTGAACTTCCTGGCATAGGCTTCGAAATAGTCCGCGACCCGCTCTTTCGGGGCAAAGCCGTCAGGGCTGAGATCGTCGAACTCAAGGCCCGGAAACCGATCGTGCCAGGCCGGACCGTTGGCCACCAGCGAATCCCAGCGGCCGGTGCGCCAGCGTTCGGCGATGCGGCTACGCTCCAGCACCAGGTGAGGCACGCCGAGTTTGCTCAGGTGTTCACTCATGGCCACGCCTGCCTGACCGGCGCCAACAATCAGCGTGTCTGTTTTTATTTTTTCAGTGGTCATCTCTATACCCTTCGAAGTGGGAGTCAGGTCGGTTATGGCCTGCCATCTCTTGGGTCCAGACTAGGGATCACCCCTGGATCGGTAAAATATTATTAAGCTGGCATTTGAATACAAATAACCGATGTAGAGCCTTTGAACCTGTCTGCGCGGCGGGTTTGATGTCTGAGTGGCGCGATGCTGATTTATCGACTGAACTGCTGCTCAGGTTTCAGGAGGAAATCAGATGGCACGGCTCATTCTCGGTCATACCACCGATACGTCGATTAAAGTGTGGGTACGCGCCAGCGAGCGTTGGCCGGTGGCCTTTGTTGATGTAGTGGATTGCGACAACAACGCGACAGGCCCCACCAAGGTGCTCGAAGCGCAGGCAGAGGAGTTTTATACCTGCGTTCTGGAGTGGAAAAAGCTCAATCCCGATACGCCCTATACCGTGAAGGTGGCCTTCGGCAAGACCCGCGGTGCGGCACCCGATGAGCGCGTTCGTGATGCCTATACCGAAGGGCGCTTTCGCACCTTTCCCGAGGTAGAGCTGACCGGATCATTCTCTTTCGTGCTCGGCTCCTGCAATTTGCATTCGCTCGGGATACTGGAGAGGCCCGACCGCGCCTGGGTCGAGATTTCTCGTGTGGCCAAAAACAACGACGCACGCTTCATGATTCATTGCGGCGACCAGATTTATTCGGACATCCCGCGCCAGCCTTCCATCGATGTGCAGTTCTTTCGTGACAAGTATCTGGATGCCTGGGAGGACTGTGTGCCCGCGCGCCGGACGCTGACAGAGTTGTCGCATTACATGATTCTTGACGACCATGAACTGATCAATAACTTCGACACGGCCACCGGTTCGTCCACGCAAGCGCTGGCGAACGCAGCCATCAAGGCGTATTGGGAGTTTCAGCATTCGCACAACCCTTCGAGCCGTCATGTCGAGCATCATTACCACTACGAGTTCAACTACGGCGCGGTGAAGTTCTTCGTCATGGACACCCGTTATTACCGCAGCACGGCGCAAAGGCGCCTGCTCGATGAAGTCCAGGAAGACGACCTGTTGCGCTGGCTGTCGCGTTACCGTGATGACCTGAAGTTCGTTGTCACCAGCGTGCCATTCGTGGGCGTGGTGAAAAACTCTGAAGGTGACAAATGGTCGGATCCTGCTTTCGAAGAACAGCGAAGCCGCATCCTTGAACATGTCCTCGAAAAAAACGTGTCACGCCTGACCTTCCTGACAGGCGACATGCACACCTCTTATCACGCCACGCTTGAGGTTTCGCGCGGTGAGAAAAGCACGGTGATCAATGAGTTGATGTCCAGCCCGATAAACCAGTACACCCCAAACATCAGGCCCGAGCAGATCTACAACATGAACCACTCGCACACCCTGCCCAATGGAATTTCCACGCTGTCGTGTATCGATCCGGATTCCTTTTACGGTAATCACTCGAATGTCATGGTTATCCATGTCGATATGACGTCAGCCAGGCAGACGGTGGGCTATAAGATTTTTCGCACAACCAAAACGAGTGCGGGGCCGACTGGGAAGTTCCTCCCTTAGACGGGAAGGGGGATTGCGAGGGATCCCCTCCAAATCTACTCCAACAAAAACATGCACCTGTTGACGTACGTCGTCTCGCCATACGTGCTCAAGTCTCTCGAAGGCCATCGCTACAGTCATCGCACGAAATGCCCGCGCAAATCGTAAGGGCAACAGCCCTGAACCTTCGCTGATCTTCCTGCCCGAATGCATCCACAATTTGACGCCTGAATAATGGCCATCTAATATCGCGCCACTATTGTGATATCAGTCTCCATTGCCACAGGTGAACATGCATTCACCTGCCTTCGTGACGAGCTTGTGCCCGATTTTGCTGTGCCTTTGTCCGCCAAATCGTCCCTGACGCGCTAGCCGAGCGCGAAGCGCCGATCTATTCCCGCGTGGATGTCTTCCTCTAAATTCTGCTTTAACGAGATTCAAATCATGGACGTTCGTCAACTGGCCTTCCTCGCTGGCCAGCCCGCTGCTGCGGTCAAAAACCGTGAGCACTTCTGGGGCATGCCCAAACGCGGGTTGGCGTTCCTGTTGGCCAACGTCATGTTCTGGCAACCGATGTGGGCCCAGGCCGACGGGATTGTGGTGGCCTCGCCGGGCACCAGCCTCGGTCAGGCCGGCAACGGGGTGCCGATCGTCAACATCGCTACGCCCAACGGCACGGGCCTGTCGCATAACCAGTTTCACGATTACAACGTCGGCACCCAGGGCGTGATCCTCAGCAACGTCGCCAACCAGACCGGCGCGACGCAATTGGGCGGGATCATCGTTGGTAACCCCAATCTGACCAACCGGATCGCCGCACAAACCATCCTCAACGAAGTGGTCGGCGGCAGCCCCAGCCAGTTGCGCGGTTACACCGAAGTGGCGGGGCAGTCGGCGCGGGTGATCGTCGCCAACCCCTACGGCATCAGCTGCAACGGCTGCGGCTTCATCAACACCCCGCGAGTCACGTTGACCACCGGCAAACCGGTGCTGGACAACGGTCGGCTCGATCGCTTCCAGGTCGATCAGGGCAGCGTCTCCATTGACGGCGCCGGGCTCAACGCCAACAACGTCGACCGCTTCGAAATCATCACCCGCAGCGCCAAGATCAACGCCGAGATTCAGGCGAACAACCTGACCATCGTCGCTGGTCGCAACGACGTCAACGCCGACAGCCTCAACGCTACCGCCCGTGCCGATGACGGCAGCGCCAAACCGCAATTGGCCATCGATTCCTCGGCCCTTGGCGGCATGTACGCCGGGGCGATCAAACTGGTGGGTACCGAGGCCGGAGTCGGGGTGAGACTCGATGGCAACCTGGCGGCCAGTGGCGGTGATATCCAGCTCGATGCCAATGGGCATCTCAGCCTCGCGCAGACTTCTGCCACGGGCGCCGTCAACGTCAAAGCCGTCAGTCTCGACACCCAGGGACCGGTTTACGCCGGCACCGCCGTCAACGTGCAAACCCAAGGCAACCTGACCAACCAGCAAACCCTCGCCGCGCGGGACAGCATCACGTTGAGTGCCGGCGGTGTGCTGAGCAACAACGGCGTCATCGAGGCCGGGGTCAACGCCGACACCAGCCGCAACGCCAACGGTGATGTGAGCCTGAGCGCGCAGAACCTCAACAACACCGGTAAAAGCGTGGTGGCCAGCCGCACCCTGACGGTCAACACCAGCCAGACCCTGAACAATCAGGCCGGCACGCTGAGCGCCGCGCAAACCGCCAACATCACCGCCGGGACCCTGGACAACCAGAGCAACGGGCGAGTGTCGAGCAGCGGCAACCTCAATCTCACGGCCAATCAGGTTCTCAACACTAAGGGGGTGATCACCAGTACCGGCAATCTCAACGCCACCCTTGGACACCTGAACAACCGCAATGGCGAAGTCTCAAGTCTGGCCACCGCAACTCTGCGCATGGCCACTCTGGATAACGTGGCGGGACTGGTGAACGCCGGTCAGGGCTTGAGCATCACCGCCACCGGGGCGGTGAACAACCAGGGCGGTGAAATTTCCAGTGCCCAGGCTTTCACGCTGACGGCCGACAGCGTCGACAACAGCAACGGCAAACTGCTCGGCAATCAGGCAGTGACCCTGCGCGTGCAGCAGGCACTGACCAGCGTCAAAGGCTTGATCGCCGCAGCAAGCGTCGATGCGCAGGCCGGCAGCCTGAACAACAACGGCGGCACCCTCACCAGTCGGGCCGACCTCGAGCTTCGGGTTAACGGCCAGCTCGACAATCAGGACCAAGGACTGATCAACGCCACCCACAACCTGCGCATCAACGCGGAGAGTTTGAACAACCAGAACGGCGGCTCGTTGCTCGGCAGCGCCATTGCCATCGATTTCAGCGGCGCCATGGGCGACCTGAACAACGCCAACGGCCTGATCACCACCACTGGCCAACTGAGCATCCGCAACCTGCGGGACTTGAACAACCGGGGTGGTGAACTCTCCAGCAGCCAAAGCTACACGCTGACCGGGCGCAACCTGGACAACAGCGATGGCAAACTCATCAGTCGTCAGCAACTGGACCTTACTGCCGACGCCACCACCAACCTCAATGGTCTGATCTCCGGTTGGCAAAGCCTGAGCCTTCTGGGCGGCAGCCTCGACAACCGCAATCACGGCACTTTGTCGAGCCGCGACGGTGAGGTGCTGGTCGACCTCACCGGCGCCGTGCGCAACAGCAATGCCGGAGCACTGGTCAGCAACAGCACGTTGAAGGTCACGGCCGCCAGCCTCGACAACAGCGATAACGGCATTCTTTCCAGCATCGGTGCGCAAACCTTCGTCATTACCGGAACACTCAACAATGCCCAGGGAGGTTTGATCGACAGTGGTGCCGCTCTGGATATCCAGGCCAAAGCGCTCGACAACACCAACGCAACCATCAACGCCCAACATGACATCTATTTCACCGGCACCGATCTGAACAACAGCGCCGGTACCCTGGCCGGCAATGGCGCGGTCACCCTTGATTTGCTCGGCACCCTGACCAATACCAATGGCAAACTGGCGAGCAACGGCCCGCTGGTGATTCAGCGCGCGGTACAGATCAACAACCAGGGCGGCCAACTGGCCAGCCAGGGTTTGCTGAGCCTGTTGACCGGTGGTCTCGATAACCGTAATGGCGGCACTGTCGCGGCCAACGATCTGTTGACGCTCACGGCCACTGGCGCGGTGCAGAACAGCGCGAACGGTCTGATCTTCAGCAGCAACGCTGGCTTGACGCTCAACGCCGCCAGCCTCGACAACGCCAAGGGCAGCCTGCAAAGCCAGGGCGACCTGACGGTAAAAACTGGCGGCGCCATCGATAACCAGAGCGGGCGCATCGTCGCCAAGGCCGGCAACCTCGACATCACCGCCGCCAGCCTCGACAGCCGCGGCGGGGTGCTCTCCAGCCTGCAAGGCGCCTTCAGCAGCCATATCACCGGCGTATTGCGCAACGGCTATGACCTGAACAACAACCGCCAGGGCGGGATCATTCAGGCCCAGAGCCTGGACCTCGAGGCACTGGCCGGCATCGACAACTACGGTGGCCGGATCACCGCGCAAACCGGTGATGCCATCGTCGACACCGGCACCAACGGCAGCTTCGACAACCGCAATGGCGGGCTCTATGCCAAGGGGTTGGTCAGCGTCACGGCTAAAGACTTCGACAACAGCGGTGACAACGACGGGCAGATCGGCGGGCAACAGATCGACCTGAGCCTGCGCGGCGCATTGAACAACCGTCTGGGCATCATCGAAAGCGAAAGCACCCTGACTATCACGGCGGCGAGCCTCGACAACCAGACCGGTCAACTGCGCGCACTAGGCAGCAATGGTAAAACCGCGTTCACCCTCGGCGGCCTGTTCGACAACCGCAATGGCACCGTGGAATCCGCCAACACTAACCTGACCCTCACTGCCAGTGGCTTGCTGAACGTCGGCGGCAACGTGCTGCACGTCGGCACCGGCCTCTTCGACATCGCCACCGGGCAACTGGGCAGCGCTGGCGGCAACTTCGTCACCCGTGGTGGCCTGACCCTGACCGCCGCCGGCTGGACCAACAGCAGCGTGATTCAGGCCGATAACCTGACCGTCAACATCAACAGCCTCAACCAGACGGCCAGCGGTCAACTGCTGGCCGTCAGCACACTGACCGGTAGCGGTGGCAATTGGAATAACGATGGCCTGATCGCCAGCGACGGCAACCTGAGTCTGAATCTCAGTGGCACGTACTCGGGCAATGGCCGGGTCAGCAGCCTGGGAACGTTTGGCCTCAGCGCTGCACAACTGAATCTCAATGCCTCATCGAGCCTCGGAGGGGGCGGCGACACCACCATTTCCGTGGGTGGACAACTCAGCAACGCGGGCCGCCTGACGTCGGCTGCCGACTTGACCCTGACGGCCGGCAGCGTAAACAACACCGGCACTGTGGGCGCCGGCAAAAACCTGACGTTGACCACAGGCGTGTTACTCAACGACCGTGGATTGATCTTCAGTGGCGCAGACATGCAGCTCCTGAGCCCCAGCTTCACTAACAGCTACGGGCAGGTCTACAGCCTGGGCAGCACGCTCATTGCCAGGGACAAAAACGGCACCAAGGCTGATCTGCTGGACAACAGGTCTGGCGGGATTGATAGCACGGGCGATCTGACGATCGCCGCCACGACGGTTAACAACGTCATGGATGTGTTGCAGTACACCGAGCATGAGAAAAGTGTCGTGACCATCACTCAATTGTCGTGCGCACTGATCGCCTATGGATGTGACAGCCGTGGCGGTGGCCGCATAAACGGTCTTTGGGAAATTGCAGAAACCGATCGCTTGAAGGTCACGCTTCATTCTGAAGCTGCCTCGATCAACAGCGGCGCGGACCTGTTGATTAATGCGGGAGAAGTGAACAACACCAGCAGTAGCATGACAGCTGCTGGCGATTTAGCTGTCCATGCGTCGACGATCAACAACAAGGGTGTGCAAGAGCAGGACATCGAAACCACTCGACGATTCGTAAGCTGGGTCAACGAAACCGCCTCGGCCATTAGAATGGCCGACCTCTTCACCCAACGAAACAACCCGACCCCTTCGGCCACCGTCGAACAGGACATGAGCAACTTTCTGGCCTGGATGGGTGAAACACTGCCGACCAGCAACCGCGTCATCAGCGGCGAATCCCTGGATGCCATCATCCAGGCGGGTGGAAACGTCACCCTCGATGCCACCCAGAACATCAACAACAGCGTGATTCGCCCGTACTACGCCTATGTGGCGGCGGGTCGTACCAAGGCTGACACCGGCGCGGGCAGTGGCTACTCGACACCGATCTCCATCAACGCGCAACTCGCCCCCGATCTGGCCCAGCAACAAGTCAACCCGATCACGCTGCCCGGCTTCAGCCTGCCCGCCAGCCAGAACGGCCTGTTCCGCCTGAGCCAGGAAGCCAGTAGCAACCCGACCGGTACCGGCCCGCAAAGCTGGACCCTCACCGGCGCCAGCGCGCCGGTCACCCTCAACCGTGTGCAAGGCCTGCCGAACAACACCGGCAAATCCCAGCCGCACAAATACCTGATCGAAACCAACCCGGTACTCACCGACCTCAAGCAATTCATGAGTTCGGACTACCTGCTGTCCGGTCTGGGCTACGACCCCGACCAGAGCGCCAAGCGCCTGGGTGACGGCCTCTACGAACAGCGCCTGATCCAGCAAGCCGTGGTCGCCCGCACCGGCCAACGCTTCATCGACGGCCAGACCTCGGACGAAGCGCTCTACAAATACCTGATGAACAACGCCATCGCCAGCAAGGAACAGCTCAACCTGAGCCTCGGAGTAACCCTCACTTCACAGCAAGTCGCGGCCCTGACCCACGACATCGTCTGGCTCGAAGAACACGAAGTGAACGGCGAAAAAGTCCTGGTGCCGGTGCTGTACCTGGCCAACGCCAACAATCGCCTGGCGGCCAACGGTGCGTTGATCCAGGGCAAAGACGTAACCCTGATCGCCGGCAAAGACCTGAACAACGCCGGCACCTTGCGCGCCAGCCAGAATCTGGATGCGACGGCCAAGAATGATCTGGTGAGCAGCGGGTTGGTGGAGGCGGGGGAACGGTTGGATTTGCTCGCCACCAATAATTTGACCAACAAGGCGGGGGGGATCATTGCGGGGCGGGATGTGACCCTCGAGACCACCAACGGCGACGTCGTCAACGAGCGCACGGTGACCTCCCACGACAGCAGCGTTGGCGACTACAGCCACGCACGGGACTTCGTCGACAACGCGGCACGGATAGAAGCCGCCAACAAACTGGTGATCAACGCCGGGCGCGACGTCCTCAACACCGGTGGTGTGCTGAAAAGCGGTGGCGACATGGCCATCGATGCCAAGCGCGACGTCAGCATCACCTCTGTGGAGGAGCGCAAGTCCGAAAGCCGTACCAACTTCCTCGACTCAACCCTCACCCAGCACGGCGCAGAGGTCAGTTCCGGTGCCGGCCTGACAATCGATGCCGGCCGCGATGTGGCAGCGGTCGCCAGCAAGATCGACGCCAAGGGCGACGTGGCCATTGAGGCCAAGCGCGATGTGTTCTTCGGTGCCGCTGCCGACGAAGAGCATTCCTACTTCAAGGACAAAAAGGAAACCCGACAGGAAGACCACGTCAGCCAGGTCGGCACCACACTGGAGGCCGGCGGCAAACTCACGCTCAAGTCCGGCAAGGACATGACCCTGATCGCCAGCGACATCAGCGCCGGCAAAGAAGCCTACCTGCACGCCGACGGCGACCTGCAACTGCTGGCCGCGCAAGACAGTGATTACTCGCTGTATGACATGAAAAAAAGCGGTGGTTGGGGCAGTAAAAAGACCCAGCGCGATGAGGTGACGCAGATCACCCACATCGGTACGCAGATCAAATCCGGTGGCGATCTGACGTTGTCCAGTGGTGGGAATCAGCGGTATCAGGTGGCGAAGCTTGAGAGTGGTAAAGACATCATCCTCGACAGTGGTGGCAGCATTACATTCGAAGCGGTGAAGGACTCGCACCAGGAGAGCCACAACAAGAGCAGCAATAGCTGGGCGTGGACCAGCATGGAGAACAAAGGCCAGGTTGATGAAACGCTGCGGCAAAGCCAGCTGGTCGCTAAAGGCCAGACGCTCATCAAAGCGGTTGATGGGTTACACATCGATATCAAAGACATCAACCAACAAAGCGTGAGCCAGGCGATCGATGCCATGGTGCAAGCTGACCCGAGCATGGCCTGGCTCAAAGACGTAGAAGCGCGGGGCGATGTGGATTGGCGCCGGGTTAAAGAGCTGCATGACAGCTGGGATGAAAGCCATTCCGGGCTGGGTGGCCCGGCGATGATCATTATCGTCATCCTCGTCACCTACTTCACGGCTGGTGCAGCCTCCGGTTTCGTGGCTTCGGCCGCGAACGCAGGGGCAAGCAGCGCATTCGCAGGCGGTGCTGCAGCGACCGCAACGACGCAAGCGGTCGCCGCTGGTTGGGCGAACGCCGCTCTCACCGCGATGATGACCTCCGCAGCCAGTACGGCTGCGGTCAGTACCATCAACAATAAAGGCAATCTTGGCGCCGCCATCAAAGAAACCTTCAGCGCCGACAGCATGAAAAACTACATCGTTGCCGGCGCCGTGGCGGGTCTTGCCACCGGTCTGTTCAACGATTGGACCAGCACCACCACAGAATCAGGTACCGCGTTGACTGATTCCACCAACGGGGCTTTGGCTAACACGGGCAAGGTCGTAGTTTCCAATTCCGGTGGATTGAGCAGCCTGGAAGGCATCGCCCAATTCACCGCGAACCAGGCGCTGCAAAACAGCACCTCTGCGCTGCTCAATAAAGCACTGGGTCGCGACGGCAGCCTTGGTGATGCCTTGCAAAGCAGTCTGGTGAATGCGTTTGCTGCCTATGGTTTCAACCTGGTGGGCGATCTCGGGAACTACTACCAACTGCCAGAAAGTGGCCTCGCCAAAATCGGCTTGCACGCGGTGATGGGCGGCTTGGCCTCGCTCGCTGCTGGCGGTGATTTCAAAACGGGCGCGTTGGCGGCAGGGGTCAATGAAGCCCTGGTCGACGGTTTGGCCTCGGTCTATGCCGGGATGCCGAAAGCGGACAGGGATCGACTGCTGGCCATGAACTCGCAACTGATTGGCGTGCTGACGACTGCTGTGCAAGATCCTGATGCCGATACCCAAAAGCTGCAAACGGGAGCGTGGGTTGCGCAGAACGGGACGTTATACAACCGACAGTTGCATCCCGATGAAATTGAGTTTGCTAGCGACGATGAGCGTGTTAAGCGCTTTGCTGGTGAGAATGGACTGACCATTGAGGAGGCCCAACAAGAACTCTTACGCACAGCAGCGGCAATGGTTGATCGCGGTTGGAACAGTGTCCTCAGTGAGGAGGATGGCAATACCGCTAAAGCGGCAAGCTTCCTCAGAACAGAGTTGGCTCAAGCCAAAAATGATCACCTGCTACAAGTTTCGTTGGCTGATTACAACAATGAGCGTGTGGGATTAGTGGAGTTGTTCAAGGATAGAGCCTCCTTGGATAAGGTCCTGAAAAACGTCGCCTTGGTCGATCCACTGGAGTACCGAACAGACGCTAAATACATGCGAGAAGTGTTGAATGCCAAAGGAGAGGGCAGCCAAGAAGGCTTCGTCTTGGCGCTGGAGGGAGCGGCTAGCGGTGCATCGAAAACCGCGCTGTGGGCAATGGGCGCGGCCAATTGCCCGAGCTGCGCTGCTGACGATATCGAAAACGCCTGGAATTCGATCCTGAGCTTGCCAGAAGAGTTGCGTTTAAAAGGGTATTTGGACAATCTACACATCATGCAGGGCGGTGGTGCGGATGTTATTAGAGGTAATGAATCTGCAGCCACAGCGATTGGCGTTGGCCTCGGGCTCGCGATAGATGGTGGTTTGGGTGGTGTAAAGTCCCCCGTCGATATCGGCACAAAAGGAGGATTGGGGAGCATTGAGCCACCCATTCCCAAAGTTGATGTCACAAATGACTTTATGATGAGTGTGTCCAACAACGGAGGCACCACCCTCAGGTATGGCAATCCTGATGGCGTAGCAGGATTGGTCGTGAATGTGGATAAAGCAGGAGTGCTTGGATTTGATATTCGTGCGGCGCAGAATCACCCTTTGTACGATGCATCGGGCACTGATATGTTCGCCAGCGCAATGCAACGCCTTGGCAATGAAGGCATCCAGGTCAATCAAATCCGTGGGGCTTGGGTGGCGGGTACTGACAGCGTTAACACTGCTCAATATCTGCAGAATATTGCCAATGGAATGTCAAAAGAAAATGCTGCTTTGAATACCTGGACAGGCCAGATATCCCAAAAATACGGATACACGAAGGTCGAGAAAATTGAAACCATCGGCGAAATTACCTATGTCACTTTCGGAAAGTAGATATTTGTTAGCGCAAATACTGGATGGAAAGTCGCCAAGCATCGTGTTGAACATGATGCTGGAGGTCGTTCATGATTTAGATAAGCATGCTTTAGCAGATATCTTTTTGGAGGAATATGATCGTTTGGATAGCAGAATCCTTCCTGTGATATGGCATTGGAAGAGTGCTAAATCGATTAGAGGTATATCTGATCAGGAATTTGATGAAGCGGTGCTTACGCAGATGAGATCTGCGGGTTACATGGTGTAAATAATAGGGGAGAAACCCTGAGGTCTTCCCTCCGTCCCGTCCTGAATAAGGTTTACACCTTCTGATCTATTTTCAGGAGGGCGTAATGGAAGCAGGTAAATAAATTTGTATACCCCATATGAAACAGGCGACCCATAGGTCGCCCATTTTCATTCACTCCGCAGCCTGCGCCCGCAACCGTCTACCAATCACATCCATCAAATCACAACCATCCCGCAACGGAATGGCCAGCAGTTTGGAAAAGTCAAAAAGCACCACCGTGTCGCAACCAATCTCGGCGCGAAAGGCGATGTTTTCCAGCACTTGGGTGACGGTGCGAATGCGGTAGTCGGCCATGGCTTGCAGGACGTCGAGTGGGGCTTGTGTGTCGATGAGCAGGGAGGCCGGGATCAGGTCGATTCCGGTTAAGGGCATGTATCTATCCATAGTTGAAGCCTCGTTTAGTTTGCTGAGACTGTGGGCCATGCGCTGAGTGTCGCTGAAAAGGCAGCGATGATCGCCAATTTTGGCAACACACTGGTGACCGAGGGATGGGGTGCCAAGGTTCGGGGTGGAAATTCTGGGGATAAAGGTGTAGGGACCTCGCCGGATGCGGATGGGTTTGGAGTTAATCCGAATTCTGTAAAGGGAGCAGGCGCAAAAGGCATTGATAAGATTTTTGAATCTGGTCGAACGCCAAAAGCTAGTGAGTTGAAGCAATATGCGGAGGCTCAAGGTTGGAAACTTGCTCAGACTGACGGTGGCCCTCTCAATTATATTGACGAGAATGGCATTCCTCGTGTAACAATCAAGCAAGGCAGTTCACGTGCACAAGGAAGTACTGATCCGCATGTTGAGTTTAAAAATGAAACAGGTCAAAGAACAGATGCTTTTGGTAATCAGGTAGCTAGAAAAAGCCCGGATAACCACGCGCTAATTGATTTTGATTTGTGAGAATGAATATGAATTATTATGAAAACCCCTCGCTTTCAAATATTTATCTCGAAGATAGCTATGTTTTATCAGTTCGCGAGGGGGAGGGCTCGCTAATCTTTGAATTGGAAGCGGTTCTTACTGAAAAACATCCGAAATATAAAAGGCCACAAGAGGGTGAGAAGTATTGCTATAGGAAGGTTTCGTTGCTTTTTCTAAATGCAGACTCTTTCGAATGGCTTGACCGGAGGTTTGTGGAATATGCAGATGCTTCAGGCGAGTTTGATTATGGAAATATAGACAGTTTTGTTGAGAGTGATGGTGGTTATGAGCTGACTGGCGACTGGGGGCGAGTCCTGATCAAGGGGCAAGCTATAGATATAATCGTCGAAGATTAGTTGGTGCAAAAAGAACTAGGGCTGTTGTAGGTGACGCGATCAAGGCGTTATCAGCTCCAAGACAAATAGATGCATCGTGGAGCGCGAGCACTTATAGCAAGGGCGGTCTGATGACAGGTATTGAGTATGTATTCTATCGCCATGGACCTGACTCAGGATTTGCGAATGTTAGTAGGTTTTCGCAAGGAACATCTGTTAAAGACGTCTCTAGTTATATTGATAATGCATTGAGATATGGGAAGGTAACTCCTAATGGCCCAGGTGGGCACGTTATTGAGTACAACGCAGGCAAGGTGATTGGAACAAGCGTCTCAGGCACTCCAACATCAACAATCAAAATAAATGTTCGGGATGGTGTAATTCAGATTGCATTCCCGTACTGGTTAGGAATGGTTATGAGCAGTGGCGGCACACTAATAGAACGATTTGTCGTCCAAGAGTTGGACGACAGCGTTCGCTCTATTTTGAAAAATGCCTTTGATGAGCGGATGCGCTCAGAGAGCGTTCTGCTCAGGGAGTTCGAGTTTAATTGCTTTGACGTTTCTTTGGATTTTGAAAAAGGCATCGTCACATTGCAAGATGTTCTTTCCGCTGGAGAGAGTAGCTTTCTTGATATACCAATACGTGATTTTATCTCTGCTTGCGGTTTGAACGTCTCTTGTTAGTTGTAGAAGCCTAGATATGATCTGGCACCGGCCTAGCGCCGGTGTTTTTGCACCCTATCTGCCCCTTTTTGTCACCTTCTTGCATCCCGTTAGCACCCAAGTTGCCCCCGTTCTGTAGTCTTTCTGTACCCCAGCCTGACGACCTTCGGTCTACCTCGAGCGGGTGAGACATGGGTTGTGAGGACAGGGTCAGATGGGGCCACTGAGATCCAGATGCTCGATTCTTTAGGTAAGCCAAAGCTCATTGATACGTCCAAAATATTAAGCACAAAAACAAATCTTTCAGGAGCACAGCCATGATCCGGGATTCATTGGGGGGGGAGGGATATTGGGACAAGTGGACAAAACATAGTGAAGAAAGTATCACTAAGAATCTTGAGCAAATTAAAACCCCGCCGGGTAATCCACTCTATCGGCCTCAGTTTGTTTGGGATACGTCCAGGGAGATTTTGCGCCTTATGCTTCGACGCTACCGAAGGTGATCCTATTTCCGAGATTGAGCAGTGGTTCCCCCAACTTCTCGATACCTGGGAATTGTCGAATGACCTGGCAGACGGAGTGTGTGCCGAACACAATCTGAAAACCTGCCGCGATTGGGTATTCGATTTATCCGATCTCAACCACTATATCTGGTGCTTCTGGCTGGTTGGGCTGGCGCTTGTCTTGCACATTCCTGACGATCAGTGGAACCGACTGCTGGCCCTCGTTGGTGGAGAAGGCAACGACATCTTGCTGGATCGAATAATCGCCAGTCGCCAGCCATCACGCGCCATTGGAGATGTTCTCCTGCATCAAAAACCCTATGCCCGATTGCTTAAAACCCTCGATGCACCCAAGGAGCAACAGGCCCTTCTTCTGCAAGCGTTTGTCGACAGTTGGTACCCGGAACTCAACCGACGCGGCAAGCAGCAACCGTGGTGGTATCACTACGGTGATCCTGAAAAGCACCCGCTGGAAACGGGCAGCTACTTTGGACGTTGGTGCATGGAGGCTGTAGCTGCCGTTGAGGTTTTTAGATTGGATGACAGCCAATGCTTGGGACATCCGCATTATCCAGGCGATTTACTGCGCACCAACGGCCCGAGCACACATTTGCATTCGCAAGAAACAAAGGCACGGAGTTGGCTCAGGTTCTTTGGTATTTAAAGTAAGCTAGAGGAGATGACTTGAGATAAGGAAAGGACAGATCCATTCGTCTCAGGAGGAGGGATTTCTGCCTCGGGTGCGGAGTGGTTACTATCCGCTTTGGTATTTGTCCAGTTGCAGCTATTGGTGAACGAGCGGGCTGGCCAACCTCGGCTACGACCCCGACCCCGACCCCGACCCCGACCCCGACCTCAAACGCCTCGGCGATGGTTTGTATGAATAACGCCTGATCCAGCAGGAAAAAACGGGGACATACCACGTTTTTGTCTGCCATTGGGCGGCTGTAAGCCATCGGTTTAATGGTGGTCTGCCCCCAGTTTCACTATATGAGACCAGTAAGCCGTATATTCCAATATGAAGTTATCCAGCCCCTTCCAGGTGTCACCAAGGTGAAAGTCTTACCATGGTTTGGGCAGCCGGGAATGGGGACGCAATTCCAACTGCCAAACTCTGTTCAATGGTATATAGATAATGGATATTTAAAGGGCGATTGTGTGTCGTTTTGGAGGGTGGCAAATGGAAGGTTTATTACGTGGAGCGTGATCTTTCGGATCAACTTGCGGTGCTAGACACCGAAGAGCAAGCTTATGACTATGTTTATGAAGCGTTTTGTAAGTGGCTTGGTCTGCACAGATCGCATTAGTTGGACTTTGCGCAGAAAAATAGAAAGTGGACGATTTGTTTATAGTGAGCGGGGGCAGAGTGCATTTTTCTATGACGTGAAAAAATATGGTCTTTTCCAATTTTGCTCATGACAAAAATACCGGTCCGAAACCCTCGTCCACTAGGTAGCTGAAAGGGATAGATATGGCATTTTATATAGAGATGGATAAGGTTGTAGAAACTGAAGAGTATGTTGAATACACGTTCGGCCGGAATTTGGAGGTTGGGATAATACGGCTGGGAAAAAAGGATGAAACTATTTGTGTGTTGAAGGAATGTCCTCTGGATGTAAATGGGGAATGGTCGAAAAGAGCTGCTATGAAGCTAATTCGTTTTTGGAAAAGTGGAGATTTTCCTGAGGAAACTCAGTGGGCTTCTTGACGAAATAGTGAAGAGAGGGGGGCGGATTTATTTATTGCTTGGTTGGTTTGGTGAGTTAAGATAAACGTGGTCTGCCCCCTATTTCCATGCATCGTATAAGAACGTTAACATACCCCCTATAATCCGCGATTGCGCTTAATCCTCCAGGAACAACTTCACTATGGAAGAAAACATGCCTCAGCCTTGGTACACCACACGTCCCGTCCCGGTCTTCATGACTGTCTTTTACTGCTTTATCGTCTTGATTCAAGCGGGTCTTTGGGTGGTCAACGAAGGATTTGAACAAACCCGACAAGGGGATATTTCGATCCTGGTATTGCTCAATGTTTGTACCGTAGCGCTTCTGATGTGCGTAGGCGGGTTGATGCTACTGGGCAGGAAAAAGAGCAGCTCGTTATGCTTTATTCTAGCGTTGGCATTGGGTGTGACTTTCTCCCTCAGCCAGATGCGCAGCGATTCTATCGTGCACCTGCTGACGCTCCCGATGTTTAAGGAGTACGCCCTGGTCTTCGGGATCTGGGTATACAGTCTGCAGCTGCGCGGGAGCAGCTATTTCTATCCCGCACCGTCTGCTAGCTAGTCCCACAACCAAGCGAGCTAGAATAAGCGAAAATCAGGATTGAACTCAGGGATGCTCTCAGGCGCGACGCCGCTGATGCGTTCTCTGCCGGCTAAAGTCATCCTGGTTCGACCCATAGGGCGCGCCATTATTATTTTTCAATCCTCCCACTGTTCCCTTGGAAAAGAATCGGTCTAAAAAGCCCGGCCCAGGCTTCGTATGATTTGCTATTCTGAAGCTGTAGGTGAAGACGCAGACTGATGCGCAAAGGGATAGCGAGGAAGCGTGGGGCGCGCTCCCAAGGGTACACGGTTAGAAAGATCTCCGCGCTGAGATCCAGCCCTTATGCCGTGTGAGGCAGAACAGCCTAAAGTTAAAAATCCTGTTCTGTGAGAGGCCCGATAAACCTTGTAAGCCAGAGACCAGCGCTGGCCACCTACATCGATTCCAAAGCCCGCCTTGTGCGGGCTTTTTCGTGTTTGCGGGTAGCCAGTCTGTTCTACACGGCGTTCACTTTTGCGAATGGCGCGCGCACGCCTGATTCATCACGCTCTACCTGTCTGACATGAGCCGCAAATCCAGTCTGATCCGAAGCAATCTCCGCGCGCAACGTGAGTTGCGGAATGTCATATGCCCCGGCATTCTGCGGTCGGAAAGGAATCGGTGCGGTCTTCCAGAGGTCATCAAGCCGTTGACCGAGCGCGTCGCAGGTTGTTGAAAATTTCGCTTCATCCATTCGGCTGGTCCGATAGATCACGAACGGTGGCAGCACGTCGAAGCCGGGGTAAAACAGTACGCCATGCTGAATGGGGAATAGCAGATCATCGATGGGCCCATTGATGCCCCGAGGGCTGTAATGAGACTCCCATCCACCCGCAGTGACGATCAGCATCGCCCGTTTGCCCGCCAGCGTACCTTCTCCATAGCGGTTACCCCAGCGCGCATCGGAATGTTCCCCTACGCCATAGGCAAAACCATAGGCATAGACGCGTTCCACCCAGCCTTTGAGGATCGCCGGCATCGAGAACCACCACAGCGGGAACTGCAGAATGACGGCATCGGCCCAAATCAGTTTTTCCTGTTCGAGGACGATGTCCTGGCTTTGCCGACCTTCTTCAAACGCACGCTTGGAGTCCTGCGAAGGGTTGAACCGTGAGTCGGCTGGCCGGCCGGGACTGTCATCGGCATCCAGTGAGGCTTTCCAGTCCATCGCGTATAGATCGGAGACCAGCACTTGGTGGCCGGCAGCCTCCAGGTGTTTGACGGCAAAGTCTTTGAGCGAGCCGTTCAATGATTTTGGTTCGGGATGGGCATAAACGAGCAGAACTTTCATGGCTGAGTCTCCGGTGTCAGGAGCCAGCAGAATCAGACTTTAGCCGGTATATTGGAAATGAATAACCAATATGCCAGGTATTACCATGAATAATCTGCGGCGCCTGGACATCAATCTGTTGCTGACTCTTGATGTCTTGCTCTCGGAACACAACGTGACCCGTGCGGCGCAACGCCTGAGTTTGTCTCAACCGTCGGTGAGTGTTCATCTCGCCAAATTGCGGGACATTTTCGGTGATCCGCTGTTGTTGCCAGGACCACGCGGCATGCGGCCCACCGCCCGGGCCGATGAGTTGCGCGAGCCGTTGCGCCAGGCACTGGAAGCCCTGGAGCGCGCCGTGTCGCCCGCCAGTCCTTTCAACCCGGTCGAGGCACGGCAGACGTGGAATGTCATGGCATCTGACTACGGTGAGTCGACCATCGTGTTGCCCGCGTTGGCCGGGCTGCGTTCGGCAGCACCGGGTACGCGTTTGGCGGTGTTTGACCTGGTCCCGTCTCAGATCGCCAGGCAAGCGGAGCAGGGGGCAATCGATCTGGCTTTTCACACCAGCGAGGACGCGCCCCTCGGCTTGCGGCGTCGAGCGTTGTTTACCGAGCAGTATGTTTTGGTAGGGCGTGCCGGCCATCCACAGTTGAAAAAGCGGCCGACACTGGCGCAATTCTGCGAACTCGACCACGTGATCGTGTCACGGGATGGCGGGAGTTTTCAGGGTGTCACCGACCAGGCGCTTTCGGCGGTGGGCATGACGCGTCGGGTGGTGCTGTCGGTCCCGCATTTCCTGTTTGTGCGGTCGGTAGTGGAGAGCACTGACATGGTGGCGATGCTGCCGTCGCGGCTGGTTCGCGATGCGGGGGCGTTGGAGGTGGTCGAGCCACCACTTGATGTCCCGGGTTACGAGATGTCGATGCTCTGGCCCGAGCGGGTTCATCGCGACCCTGCGCATCAATGGTTGCGCGAGTTCATTGTGAGTGCGTTGTGAGGGGCATCAGTTGACCACAATCCTGTGGGAGCGGGCTTGCCCGCGAAGGCGGCGTGTCAGGCGACATTAATGCTGTAAGTGCCGCCGCCATCGCGGGCAAGCCCGCTCCCACAGGTTCTGCGCTGCCATGCCGGTTGTGTTCACTCCAGTGTTTGGCTAATCTCGCACAAACACGCAAAAACAGGCATAACCATGCAAGCCGAGCATTCCAGCGCCGAACTCCCGCAGCTGCGCCGTCAGAAAATCCTGCTGATCCTTGAACGCGACGGCAAGGTCATGGCCTCTGAACTGAGCCAGCATTTCACCGTGTCCGAAGACACCATCCGCCGGGATCTGTCGGAGCTGGCCAGCGCCGGGCTGGTGCAGCGGGTGCACGGCGGGGCGTTGCCGCGTCCCAAGGACACGGGCAAGGATTACTTCACCCGGGTTGGCGAAACCGATGAAGTGAAAACCCGCCTGGCTCAACTCGCCGCACGCCGGGTCAAAAACGGCCAGATCGTGATTTTCGATTCCGGCAGCACCACGCTGCAGATCGCGCGCTCGCTGCCCGCTGACATCTCCATTACGGCTATTACCGCGTCGCCGATGATCGCGATCACCCTGGCCGAATACAAAGGCATCACGGTGATCGTCGCCGGTGGTCAGCTCAATCCCGCGACGATGTCTTCCGGCGGCCATGAAACCCTACGACTGATCGAGGGCATCAAGGCCGATCTGGTGTTCACCGGGGTCTGCGCCATTCATCCGGAAGTCGGCATCAGCTCGCTGCATTTCGATGAGGTGCCGGTGAAGCAGGCAATGCTCGCCAGCGCTTCCCACGTGATTGCGGTTACCACCGCAGACAAACTGGGGGCGGTGGAGCCCTTCGTTGTTGCGCCTTGCAACCGTGTGCATACGCTGATCACGGAACGTCACGTGGCCTCGGGCAATGTCGAGGATTATCAAAAGCTGGGGATCGAGGTGGTGCAGATAGACGCTTGAGCGTCATCGCGCTCAGTGCAGCATGGGTTACGCTGATAGCAACGACGGGAGGAATGCAGCCATGACTGAGCGCCATATGATCCACTCGGAAACGCTATCGAACGGATGCACGATCAAGGTTAAGGCCGAGATACTGAGAGACGGTTCGCTGGGGATGTTCATCGGTGTTTACTGGCCGGACGGTTCGGCCATCGTTGAGGACAACCATCCGTCACCGCATCTGCTGGACATGGAAGCCGCGCTGGACTGGGCCATCGAAAAAGCCAAAACCATCGGCAATAGCCAAAGAACGCTGTAAGGCCCTGCGATAACGGAATCATTGATTGGCTGGAAGGTCGTAGTTATGGGTTTGAACGCACTGCGATTTATTTCGCGGGAAGCGTCACCTCATCCCCGCAGCTCTGACCTTTTAGGACGTTCAAATGAAGCGCACCGCGATAATGACCCTGGCCATTGCAAGTACCCTCCTGCTGGGAGGCTGCTTTCCTCACTGGGAAGATGACGACAGGTATGATCGTGATCACCGCCGTGAATACCGTCGCGACCATGACCGAGGCTATGACCAACGTGATGATCGAGGGTATGACCGGGATTACGACCGTCGTGATGATCGCCGTCGTTATCGCGATCGGGACCGCGACGACCGCGACGACGATTGATACTTGCCCGCCAGCCTTCAGAGCGGGCATCACCGCTCTGATCTGCCGTCAGTCATGCGAGGTATCACCATGGGAATTCTGCCTGGACGTTTCACTCGGCATTTCAGCCACTGGCTGATCGCGGCGGGTATCGGCCTGACCGCCATAATGCCCGATGCGCAGGCGCAAACCCCACCTCAAGCCACTCAGGAAATAAACAGCTTGCTGGACTTTGTCGAGCACAGCGAGTGCCGGTTTGTGCGCAACGGGAGTGAATACCCAGGTGCTCAGGCCCGGGCGCATCTGGAGAAGAAGCTGGAGTACCTCGAAGAGAGGGACAAGGTGAACAGCGCAGAAGACTTCATTGAGCTTGCGGCCACCCAGAGCAGTATGAGTGGCCGCGCCTATGAAGTGCGCTGTCCGGCGGGGGTACAACCGGCCAGCCTCTGGCTGAAGACTGAGCTACAGAGGCAACGGCAACGTCATTGATTGCGTCTTGATGGGCTAGCGCAGTAGATGCACCGCCAGCCCGATCAGCCCGCACCCCATCAACACCTCAATCACACCCCGCTTGAAGCGGAACAAGGCAATGGCCGCTGCAATGGCGATCAGCGCCGAAGGCCAGTCGAGTTGACCGCCGAAGCCGTTGGGCCACAGCACGTGGTAGCCGAAGAAACACGCCAGATTAAGGATCACGCCGACCACTGCCGCAGTAATCGCGGTCAGCGGCGCGGTGAGCCTGAGTTCATTGTGCGTCGACTCCACCAGCGGTCCGCCGGCGAGGATGAACAGGAACGAAGGCAGGAAGGTGAACCAGGTCACCAGCGTGGCGGCGAGGGCGCCGGCCAGGAACACATGATCAGGGCCGAACACCTGCTGAACATAGGCGCCGACAAAACCGACGAAGGCCACCACCATGATCAGCGGCCCGGGGGTGGTTTCGCCGAGCGCCAGGCCATCGATCATCTGCGTGGGTGTCAGCCAGCCATAGTGGCCGACCGCGCCCTGATACACATAGGGCAGCACGGCATACGCGCCGCCGAACGTCAGCAACGCGGCTTTGGTAAAGAACCAGGCCATCTGGGTGAGGGTGCCTTCCCAGCCGAACAGTGCGGTGAGAATGCCCATCGGCAACACCCACAAAGCCGCGCCCACCAGCAACAGGCGCAACAATTTAAAACTGCTGAAGCGAGCGTGTTCGGGAGGCGGGGTGTCGTCGTCGATCAAGGCCGGGCCGAAGGATTTTTTCGCGGCGCTGTGGCCCCCGGTGCGAAACCTCTCAGGTGCCAGACGTCCGCCGACATAACCGATGAACGCGGCGCCCAGCACAATCAACGGGAAGGGCACATTGAACACGAAGATGGCCGTGAATGAAGCCGCGGCGATTCCCCAAAGCCAGTTGTTCTTCAATGCCCGCGAGCCGATTCGGTGGGCCGCCTGCACCACAATGGCGGTCACGGCAGGCTTGATCCCATAGAAAAGCCCGGCCACCACCGGCACTTCGCCAAAGGCGATGTACACCCACGACAACCCGATCAGGATGAACAGCGAAGGCAGCACAAACAGCGCGCCGGCAATCACGCCGCCCCACGTCCGATGCATCAGCCAGCCGATGTAGGTTGCCAGTTGCTGAGCCTCAGGCCCGGGCAGCAACATGCAGTAGTTGAGTGCATGCAGAAAACGCCGTTCCGAGATCCAGCGTCGGCGCTCCACCAACTCCTGGTGCATGATCGAAATCTGTCCGGCCGGCCCGCCGAAACTGATGAAACCGAGCTTCAGCCAGAACAGGAAGGCTTCTCGCAGGCTGATCGCCTCAGGCTTCGACAGCTCCTGTTCGACGGTCGAGGAGGGGGCTTTATTCAAATCACGATTCCTTTTTCAACTGTCGATTCAAGCCTTCACGGCGTACCAAACATCGCCGTCCAGTAAATGCCTGCGTCACTCTTCGGGTCCACCGCGTAAGCCGCACCCAGCTCGCGAAATTGAGGGTTCATCAGGTTGGCGCAATGGCCCGGGCTGGCCAGCCAGCCATCGACCACCTTGCGCACGGTGTCTTGCCCGGCGGCGATGTTCTCGCCGACCTGCTGACCCGCATAACCGGCCAGTTCAGCCCGATCACCCGGTGTGCGACCGTCGCGGTCCTTGTGATCGAAATAGTTATTGTTGGCCATGGCCCGGCTGTGGGTCTCGGCCGCGGAGCCCAATGTGGCGTTCCAGGCCAGCGGCGTTGTGGCGGTAAAGGCTTGGGTGCCGCACTGGCGCGTCTGGGCGCGGGCGCTGTTCATCGCTTCAAGCAGTTTCTGCCCCTCTGCCTGCCAATCACCCAACCGCCCGGTCAACAGCGGACGCGCCAGCACGATGCGCCACTCACGGCCATCGCGGCTGACGCCGATGTCGACGAATTGCGGGTCCAGCACCACTTGGCAGAAGCTCTCCTGAATCGCCTTCATGGCGGACGGCGCATCACGCGGGCCGGACAGGCTGATCGCCTGCACATTGACCATCGGATACGCCGCGCGGGCCAGTGCCTGCTGCAAGTCGCCGATGCTGTTGGCGGACAGGACCAGACGCGGGTCGCTCGCCAGTGGTGGCAACTCCGAAGACGCCTGGCCGCCGCAGCGCTGCGCCTGGCTGCGATAAATGTTGATCGACTCGACCAGCTGCGTTTCATCGGCCGCCGACGCGGCGACGCTGAACACCAGCCCGAATGACAACACGGCAAGATGCAAAACGGATGACAGGCTGCGCATGAAAATCTCCCTTGGACGGACTGCGCTCATGATGCGCGATTTCCCCCCTGCGAATGCAATGCCTTTTCGCATCGAGATGCAGATTATTGTCCGGCGGCTGGAATGACTTGCGACGACTACAATCACAGCAAGTCAGCGCTACAACATCGCCGTTTCATTGCTCAAGCCAGTGTCATCGGAAGGATCGATCATGCGATTAAAATGGGTACTCACCTGCTTCGCAATCATCCTCCTAGGCGGCCAGGTGTTGGCGACTGAGCAGGAGCTAAAACAGGAAGTGGCTGAAGACAAGGCGCAGGTCCTGGAAGAGAAAGCTGCCGAGAAGGACAGCGAACTTCCGGTGCCCAAGTCCGAGGTCATTACCCCGTCCGAAGTGCAGGCGGTCGATCCGGTAGGCGCAGCCCCTCTAGACGATGCAATCACCTGCCTTGCACGCAGCATCTATTGGGAATCCAAAGGTGTGGCCGGTGCGGACATGGAAGCCGTCGCCAGCGTGGTCATGAACCGGCTCGGCCATGAGGGTTTTCCCGATACGGTGTGCGCCGTGGTCAAGCAAGGTTCTGAAACGGGCGCCTGCCAGTTTTCGTGGTGGTGCGACGGACGTGCGGATCAGGTAAAGGAAGACGACGAGTATGTGATCGCCAAGGAGATCGCGCGCAAGGCGCTCAATAAGCAACTCACGGACCGAACCCATGGTGCTTTGTATTTCCACGACAGAACGGTGAAACCCGCCTGGGCGAAGAAATACACCAAGACGGCGGAGACCCGGAAGTTCCTGTTCTATAAACCTCGTGGCGGGACGGCGAAGTAGGAGTGAATCGCTTGATGATCATTGGCGGAGGGGGCTACCCGTACAATTTTACGGATTCTTTACGGTGGATGTTCTCCCTCGCGACGATACTTGCCGCGTTTTTTTGATCATGAAAATGCCTGCAATCCTTCCTCCTTATCGAGAAGCAACCCGTGAGCGAAACAGCGATCCCGGCCCATGAAGAATCCCATTCCAGAACCTCGGGAGTGGGGTTGCTCGTCGCCGCGGTTGGCGTGGTTTATGGGGATATCGGCACCAGCCCTCTTTACACCCTCAAGGAAGTGTTCGCCGGTCACTACGGAGTCCAGGCTAATCACGACGGTGTACTGGGCGTTCTGTCGCTGATCTTCTGGTCACTGATCTGGGTCGTCTCGATCAAGTACGTGCTGTTTATCCTTCGTGCCGACAACCAGGGCGAAGGGGGCATCATGGCCTTGACGGCACTGGCACGTCGAGCCGCTGCGCCGTATCCAAAAATGAGCAGGGTCCTGGTATTGCTTGGCCTGTTTGGCGCGGCACTTTTTTACGGCGACAGCATGATCACCCCGGCCATCTCGGTGCTCTCTGCGGTTGAAGGGCTACAGCTTGCGTTCGATGGCATTGAGCATTGGGTGGTTCCGCTGTCCGTGGTCGTCCTGGTTGCACTGTTCCTGATACAGAAACATGGCACGGCTCGTATCGGCATCCTGTTCGGCCCGGTCATGGTGCTGTGGTTTGTGGTGTTGGGGGCACTCGGCATTTACGGCATCTTGCAACGGCCGGAAGTTCTGCAAGCGCTGAATCCTGCGTGGGCGGTGCAGTTTTTCGTGGTGCATCCGGGCATTGGCGTCGCCATTCTGGGCGCCGTCGTGTTGGCATTGACCGGTGCCGAAGCACTGTATGCCGATATGGGCCATTTTGGTCGCAAACCCATTGCTCGTGCCTGGTTCATCCTGGTGCTCCCCGGCCTGGTACTCAACTACTTTGGCCAGGGCGCGCTGATCCTCGGGAACCCTGAAGCGGTACGTAATCCGTTCTATCTATTGGCACCTGACTGGGCGTTGCTGCCGATGGTCGCGCTCTCGACACTGGCCACCATCATCGCCTCCCAGGCCGTGATTTCCGGTGCGTTCTCACTGACTCGCCAGGCCATTCAGCTGGGTTACGTGCCGCGTATGTTTATCCAGCACACCTCCAGTCAGGAGCAGGGGCAGATTTACATCGGCATGGTGAACTGGACGCTGATGGTCGGCGTCGTGTTGCTGGTCATCGGTTTTGAATCGTCCAGTGCGCTGGCAGCGGCTTATGGCGTGGCGGTGACGGGGACCATGCTGATTACCACCATTCTGTCCTCGGCTGTTGTATTGCTGCTTTGGAAAACACCTCGCTGGCTGGCTATTCCGATGCTGTTGGGTTTTCTCTTGGTGGACAGCCTGTACTTCGCCGCCAATGCACCGAAGATCTTCCAGGGCGGTGCGTTCCCGGTGATCGCCGGTATTGCCCTGTTCATTTTGATGACCACCTGGAAACGGGGCCGAAAGATCATTGTCGAGCGACTGGACGAAACCTCGCTGCCGCTGCCGTTGTTCATCAGCAGCATCGGCTCGCAACCACCTCATCGTGTGCAGGGGACTGCGGTATTTCTGACGGCCAGGGCGGATGCGGTCCCTCATGCCCTGTTGCATAACCTGCTGCATAACCAGGTACTGCACGAGCAGGTGGTGTTGCTTACCGTGGTGTCTGAAGACAGCCCGCGCGTGGCGGCGGACCGGCGATTCGAGGTCGAGGCTTATGGTGAAGGGTTCTTTCGAGTGAGTCTGCACTTTGGTTTTATCGAGGAGCCTGATGTACCTCTGGCGTTGAGCCTATGCCATTTGAAAGAGCTGGATTTCAGCCCGATGCGCACCACTTACTTCCTCAGCCGGGAGACTGTTATCCCGACCAAACGTATCGGCATGGCCCGTTGGCGCGAAAGCCTGTTCGCGTTCTTGCTGAAGAACGCCAACAGCAACCTCAAATACTTCAAGTTGCCGCTCAATCGTGTGATAGAGCTGGGCACGCAGGTTGAGATGTAGACGGCAACAGTCAATCAAACGCACATCCCTGTGGGAGCGGGCTTGCCCGCGATAGCGGTGTGTCAGGCAACATCAATGTCGACTGACACTCCCTAATCGCGGGCAAGCCCGCTCCCACAGGTTCTGCGTTTGATGGCCTGGATATTTCTAGCCTTGAAGCGCTTCCATCAGCACTTGCACCAACTGCCCACCTTGCGGCGTAGCCCAGCTTCCGGCGAGTTCTGCAATCAGCTGGTTGGTGGTCGTCAGCGTCACGCCACCTTTATCCATCCGCCGCAGGGCGATGTCATCGGCCATGACACTCGGTGAGCCGCCACCATCGGCCACCACCTGAACGTCATACCCCTCACGCACCAGGCTCAGCGCCGGATACACCGTGCAGACGTCATTGGTGACACCGGCAATGATGAGTTTTTTTCGGCCCGTGGCTTTGACGGCGGCGGCGAAATTTTCATCGTCCATCGCGTTGACGATACCCAGGCGTTTGACGCGGGAAGCGAATTCGGTGGGCAGGATCTGCTCCAGTTCACTGAGCAGCGGTCCCTGAGCGTATTCCTCCATGCTGGAGGTCAAGACCACCGGAAGCTTCAGAATGCTGGCCGCTTTTGCGAGCATCAGCGCATTGCGTTTCAGCTCTTCGAACGGGATGGATTTCACCCACCCCATCGTCCCCACCTGGTGATCGATCAACAGCAGGGCAGCATTGTCGGCACTGAATTTTTCGTACGTCATGATGATTCTCCTGGCAGCAAGGTTGGGGCATGCATGGGAATGGCAGTTTCCTCAGGCGCTTTGAGCCGGGCTCATGGTCGGGTAATCGATATACCCCTGAGCGCCCGGTGCGTAGAACGTGTCTTTGTCCGGCACATTCAGCTCGGCGCCTGTGCGAAAACGCTCGGGCAGGTCGGGGTTGGCGAGGAATGCGTTGCCAAACACCACTGCGTCGGCCTGGCCCTTGGCGAGCAGGGACTGGGCGGCGTTTTGGTCGAGTCCGCCACCGATCAGGTAGCTGCCATCGAACAGTGGGCGCAACAAGGCGTGGTAGTCGACGCTGGCGCCGAACAGGGCAACGTGCAGATAAGCGAGATTCAGCCCGCGCAATTGCTCGACCAGCCAGGTGTAGGTTTCTTGCGGGTTGGCATCGACGATGTCGTTGAAGTTCATTTCAGGGGAGAGCTTGATGCCGACGCGATCACTGCCAATTTCCGTCGCCAGGGCGTTCAACACCTCCAGTACAAAGCGAGCACGGTTTTCAACCGATCCACCGTACTCATCCGTGCGCTGATTGCTGCTCGTCGAGAGAAACTGTTCAGGCAGATACCCCGAAGCGGCATGCAGCTCCACACCGTCGAAGCCGGCTTCGATGGCCAGGCGTGCGGCCTGACGGTAGCCCTCGATGACCGCGGCAATCTCGACCACGGTCAGCGCATGTGGGGTGACGAAGTCCTGAAGGCCCGTGGCTGTCCAGGTCTGGCCGGCGGGTTTGATCGCGGAGGGGGCCTGTGGCAGGGCGCCATTCGGCAGCAGCGAAGGGTGCGATATGCGTCCGCAGTGCATCAGCTGCATGAAGATCCGTCCGCCGCGAGCATGTACGGCATCGGAAACCTGCTTCCAGGCGGCCACTTGCTCGGCGGTATCGATACCGGGAGTGCGCACGTAACCCTTGCCAAGTGCCACAGGGAACACCCCTTCAGAGATGATCAACCCGGCACCGGCGCGCTGCGCGTAGTAGGTCGGAACCAGCTCGGTAGGCACTCCGAAATCATCGGAACGCGAACGGGTCATCGGGGCCATGACCATGCGGTTGGACAGTGTAAGGCGACCGATCTGGACTTGAGAAAAAAGCGAATGCATTGCGGTACTCCTCGGTAAACGATGTGGCTATCATTGATCAATCCGAATCCGGGATAAACCGGGTAAAACTGAAATGACTGATCCACTGATGGAGCAATGACATTGGAGTTTCTCAATGACATGGCGTTGTTCGTCGAGGTCGTGAAGGCGCGCAGTTTCCGCCGGGCGGCGGAGGCGATGGGGATGCCGAACTCGACGCTGTCGCGCCGGATAAGTGGCCTCGAGAAGGAAATCGGACTAAGACTTTTGCATCGCACCACGCGCAAGATCGAGCTGACCGAGGCGGGGCAGTTGTACTTCGATCGCTGCAAACGCATCGTCGACGAAGCCCGGCTCGCGCACGAGCAGCTTGGCGAAATGCTTGCCCGACCCAGCGGAGTGCTGCGGGCTTCGCTCCCGGTGGATTTCGCCAATATCTACCTGGCGCCACTGATCGCCGAGTTTGCTCAGTTGTATCCCGGTATCAGCTTCGAGCTTGATCTGACCCCGCGTCAGGTCGATCTGGTGAGTGAGCCGGTTGATGTGGTCATCCGCATGGGCGAGCCCGCGAGTTCGAATCTGATCGCCCGTAAGCTCGCCAGTTTGCGCCGCTGCCTGTACGCCTCACCCCGTTATCTCGAACTGCACGGTGATCCGACTCATCCCACGGACCTGACCCACCACGAATGCCTGCGTATGCGCGGCACGCGCGCCGACCGCTGGATACTCTCCAGCAGTGACGGGGAAGGGGAAATGGAGGTTGAGGTTGGCGGTCGATTCGAACTCAACAGTGTTGGAATGATCCGACGTCTGGCGACGCTGGATCTGGGTATCGCGTTATTGGGGGAAGGTATCGTTGCGCAAGACCTCGCCGATGGCACACTGCGCAGAGTCTTGCCGCAGTGGCAGGCTTCACCCGTCTCGGTTTACGCCCTCACCGAGACGCGGCTGTTGCCGGCTAAAACCCAGCGGTTTATCGAGTTTCTGCGTGAGCGGCTTCAGGATGCGTAGCAATCCGGGCTGTTCATGGAGTGGGCTCTTTCTCTAATCTTGTGCAAAATCACGGGTACAACGTACTCACCGCCTATTGATCGCATGTTAAGCACGTATTGTGAGTAATCGACCGCGCTAATGCAGTGCAACGAGAACCCATATGAAAACCCATTTTGAGATAAGTGATGTCTTTGAGCCCAAGTTCCAGTCACCCATCAGCAGCCGGCGGTAACAGCATGATTGAGGTCACCGAGGTTTCCATTGCCCAACTGCGTGCTGCGCTCGAATCGGGCCAGACGACGGCGGTTGAACTGGTCCAGGCCTATCTTGCCAGGATCGACGCCTACGACGGCCCTGACACGCCCACCGCCCTCAACGCAGTGGTGGTTCGCAACCCCGATGCGCTCAAGGAAGCGCAGGCGTCCGATGCCCGTCGGGCCAAGGGCGAATCGCTGGGTCCGCTCGATGGCATTCCCTATACGGCCAAAGACAGTTATCTGGTGAAGGGGCTCACCGCAGCCTCAGGAAGTCCCGCGTTCGCGAACCTGATCGCTTATCGCGATGCGTTCACCATCGAACGGCTTCGTGCCGCTGGCGCAATTTGCCTGGGCAAGACCAATATGCCGCCCATGGCCAACGGCGGCATGCAGCGCGGGGTGTATGGCCGGGCCGAGAGCCCGTACAACGCTGACTATCTCACCGCACCCTTCGCCTCGGGCTCATCGAATGGCGCCGGCACTGCAACCGCCGCCAGCTTCGCGGCATTCGGCCTCGCCGAAGAAACCTGGTCGAGCGGCCGGGGCCCGGCGTCGAACAATGGTTTGTGTGCCTATACGCCTTCGCGCGGAGTGATCTCGGTGCGTGGGAACTGGCCGTTGACACCGACCATGGACGTTGTCGTGCCGTTTGCCAGAACCATGGCGGACCTGCTCGAAGTGCTCGACGTGGTGGTGGCGGACGATCCCGACACACGAGGCGATCTGTGGCGGATGCAACCTTGGGTGCCCATCCCGAGTGTCGCTTCGGTACGTCCCGCTTCCTATGGGTCGCTTGCCGCGAATACCGATGCCCTCGCCGGAAAACGCTTCGGCGTTCCTCGTATGTACATCAACGCGGATCCCGAAGCGGGCACCAGCGATGTACCTGGCATCGGCGGTCCGACGGGCCAGCGAATCAACACCCGTGCTTCCGTGATCGGCCTTTGGGAAGAGGCTCGCAAAGCACTCGAAGCCTTTGGTGCCGAAGTGATCGAGGTCGATTTCCCGCTGGTCTCCAATTGCGAGGGCGATCGTCCTGGGGCACCGACGGTGTATAACCGCGGCCTGGTTTCCAAAGAGTTCCTTCACCATGAGTTGTGGGATCTGACGGCCTGGGCGTTCGACGATTTTCTGCGGGCCAACGGCGATCCAAAACTCAATCGCCTGGTCGATGTGAACGGGCCACTGATTTTTCCGCACGACCCGGGGACGCTGCCTAACCGTGAGGGCGACCTTGCCGCTGGCATGGATGAATATGTGCGGATGGCCGAGCGCGGCATCACCCCCTGGGACCAGATCACTACGGTACCTGACGGACTACGCGGCCTTGAGCAGACGCGCCGAATCGATCTTGAGGACTGGATGGATCGATTGGGGCTCGACGCGGTGATCTTCCCGACGGTGGCCGACGTTGGGCCGGCGAATGCCGATGTCGATCCGAAGTCTGCGGATATCGCATGGAGTAACGGTGTCTGGGTCGCCAACGGCAACCTCGCCATCCGCCACCTGGGTGTTCCCACGGTCACGGTGCCGATGGGCGTCATGCCGGACATCGGCATGCCCGTCGGGCTGACATTCGCCGGTCGTGCCTATGACGATTCGACGCTGCTGCGCCTGGCTTCGGCGTTTGAGTCGACGGGGATGAAGCGAATGATTCCGCCTCGAACGCCACCATTGTCCGCTGGCCAGAAATAAGAAGGGTGGGACTGGGGCAGGACACGCTCCAATCCCGCTTGGTAACGGTAAGCAAAGACCTCAAGGACGCGCGATGATATTGCAACACAGGCCAGTGAAGGCTGATGACATCAAAACTATCTGTAGCTTTCCCCTTGACGCTCGGGAACTGTTTTATATGTTCCCGAAAGCTCAATACCCTCTGACTGAAGCTCAGTTGTCTAACGCTATTACTCAACGATTCGACTCGACGGTTGTCGAGAGCGGGAATAGCGTCGTCGGCTTTGCTAACTTTTATCGGGCTGAAACGGGTGGGGTTTGCTGTATCGGCAATGTCATCGTTGCCCAAGAGGCACGAGGTAAAGGCGTGGCGACCTTCATCGTAGAGACGATGACAGCTCTGGCGTTCAATCGCTATGACGCTACAGAGGTACAGATCTCGTGCTTCAATGAAAATACAGCAGGCTTGCTGCTTTATCCAAAACTGGGCTTCTTGCCCTTTGCTGTCGAAGAGCGATCTTCTCTGGATAGTCGTAGAACAGCACTCATCCATATGACCCGCAGTAGAGCGGGCCGACCATAATATTCACCTTGAAAGCCCGGTTAATGCAGCTGCTTTCAGTCGGCTGCTTTGGTTCTGGTGAATTCCCATACTGAGCCCGGTCTGGAGCTTTGCATGAAAGTTGGCGTGATCTCCGATACCCATGGCTTACTGCGTGCCGAAGCCCTTGCTGCCCTGGAGGGGTGTGAACGGATCATTCACGCCGGCGACATCGGCAAGCTCGAAATCCTTGATCAACTGGCGTCAATTGCCCTGCTGCATGTAGTACGCGGGAACAATGATCTGGACGCCCCTTGGGCAGAAAATCTCGCCGACCGACTATGTTTCGACCTGAATGGATGGCAGACCTTGCTGGTACATGACATTGCCGATGTCCCAGCCGAGCTTGATGCAGGCATCAGGCTGGTGATCACCGGCCATTCGCATAAGCCACGCATGGAATGGCGTGGCGAACGACTATACCTCAACCCAGGCAGCGCTGGCCGGCGGCGCTTCAAACTACCGGTGACGCTGGCTCTACTCGAGGTGCTTACGTGTTCGATTGAGCCGCGCCTGGTCTCGCTACTGGAATGACATTTTTTGGAGGGGGTTAAAGTTCCCGACTCACCAGCCGACAGCCTTCGTTCCCCCTTCACGGATGATTTTAATGTTCCGTTCTCTTTTTTCCGGCGTTGCTTTGCTCGCCGTCGGCGCCGCCTGCACTGCCCAAGCCCAAACCGTCACCACGCCCGAACAACTGCTGACTGAGTTCTCTCGTTGCGATTCGCATTTCTTCGAGAGCCTGCGCGATGCTCGCCTGCCAGCAGGTACCTTGCGCCTGAGTGACTACGGCTCGGTCAAGGCACCGACCATCATGAGTCCGCTGCAGGAAGGTGGCACTTACCAACACTTCGAAACGCCCCTGATCGTTAACGGCGTGCGTATGGTCGGCTATTACAACCAGGCCCAAACCATCAAGAACGTCGGCAATTTTCTGTTCTGGGGTTTCGTAGCCGATGGCTTGCCGCAAGAGGTGGCCGCAAAACTCAAGCCGCTGATCGTTGACAATGCACGCTTTGTCAGTCAGGGCAAAGCCATTACCCGCGCCGAAATTCGCCGCGTCGGTGACCCGATTGGCCAATGGCGCACCGAAGAACTGACCGGCCCCGGTGTCGCCACGCCGTTTGGTTTCATAGACCGAGTGCTGATCGTCGACACGGGCGACACGACACCGCCACTCGCGGGACACACCACCGTGTTCTGCTCGCTACAAGGCACCGTGACCGCGCCGCTGCTGCAGGTCTATCGCCCTGACCTCAACGCTCATCTGCTCGACTGACAAGGATGCTTATCATGAATACTCGCTGGCCCGCACTGATCGCCTGCACCGTCATCCTCACAGGTTGTGCAGGGATGCAGAACCCGCAAAAAGCCAACATTGTCCACTGCACTAATCAGTTTAAGGCGTCCAAAGCCGAAAACTACCCTCTGGTGCTGCAGGAAGGTGATCTATGCCTGCAGAAAAATACGCTGCCCGCCTCGCTGCAAAGTTTGATTTACACGGTGCAGGCCGATGCCTACAGCAACCTCAAGCACTTTCCCGAAGCCGTGGCCGCCAAGGAAAAATCCATGCAACTGGCGGTCAAGCCTGATCCGCGCGCCAACCTGGACTTGAGCGCCATGTATCGCGACGCTGGCAACCCGAAAAAAGCCCTTGAACTCGTGCAGTACAACCTTGACAACGGGATGGGAGAAGCCGGAAAGGGGTCCGGCTTCCACATGCCGACCTACTATCATCTGGGCCTCGCGCTGACAGACTTGGGTCAGTACCGAGAGGCCGCTGAAGCATTCAGCACCGGCCTTCAGCGCCAGCCGGACTATGCCTGGGCCTATTATGCGCGCGGGATCGCGTACGACCATTTGGGAGGCAGGGACGACGCCAAGGCCGACTTCATGAAGTTCTCGCAGATCGCCAACAAGAAGTACTTGTTGGAGGAGCACAAGGCCAAGCTCGCCGAGTACAGGATTTCCATGCCGTAACAGGAGAGCCGGCTTAGTGGCGAATGCGGTGGGGCAGCGAGCGCGGAGTGACCGCTTGCGTCGCATCTCAGATGAGGGAACGATCACCTCGCGCAGCGCTGGCATTTCTAACTCCAGTAACGATGCAGCCTCAGGCATTTTTTCAACGTTGGAATAGCGCCAGATCAGCGCCTCTCCGGCCGGGCAAATGTATTGGTTTTTTTGCCGCGTCACCGATGGTGAAGCCATGCTGGGAACCACATATCAGGCTCTCTATACTGGCCATCCCAGGATGGTAGTTAGAGTGCAAAATATGCCCGTCATACCCAATCAAAACTCCCCAGTCATTTTGGTCCTGGCTCAACAAAGCGACTTGGACAATCTTGTAGCGATTCGAATTGAGGCTATGCGCGAAAGTCTGGAGCGTGTTGGGCGATTTGATCCAGTGCGCGCGCGCGAGCGGTTTCTTGGCGGTTTTGAAGCCCACAACACACACTACATCGAGGTATCTGGAGAGAGGGTTGGTTTTGTAGTGGTCAAGCATCACCACAATGAACTCTTGCTCGACCACTTGTATGTGAGACCGGGCGCGCAAGGATCAGGAATAGGCTCTGCTGTTCTCACTCAGATTTTCAAAGAGGCGGATGCAGCTGCGCTCCCTATTAAAGTTGGCGCTCTCAAAGAAAGCGCTTCGAATCGCTTTTATACTCGCCATGGCTTCCAATTCGTCGAAAGCAGTGAATTCGACAATTATTATGTTCGTCAGAGCGTTCCGCCGGTTGGCCCAGTTTACTAGCTGGATGTGATGCACCTCGACGTACGTTTTTACACACTCTGGGCCGTTACTTGCCCTGTGCCCGCGAGAGGTCGACTGGCTCACCGGCATTGCCCCCACAAGCCCTCAAACCTGAAATGGCTTTTAGATTTCTGTGCCTACCTCTCATCTCAAAAATCATCGATTTTTTGAAATCACACCACCCATGTATTGATTTAAATCGCGCAGATCTTTAATCCTCCATGAGTACGGCGATAGCTTTACACCATTCTCTCGCAAAGTTTTTGGAATCAAGTCTCCATTTGGACGAAGTATTATCGATGAGACAATTACGCCCGGATAATCATTTAATCGTTTTTTGAAAGCGGATGTTGTTAGGTCAGGTGTAGGAGGATTACTTTTATTAGCCAATGGTCCTGTTGCTTTGAGATCTATTCCGTGGCACATGGCGCATCGCTGTAAATAGAGATTTTTTCCATTAACATTATCCGCGAAGGATAGTGATGTTTGAATTAGCGATAAAATTCCTAGCGAAACGATGAATAATGTTTTCATTGCTTTTATCTTCCTTGATGGGATCTGCGTCGACTGGGCGCGATTTTTTGCGCGGGAAAGATATCAGCCATCGTGTCGGCATACACAGTCATTTCTGATGCCCATTGAATCAACTCGTTTTCCAGGCGCATCCCGGTGACCGTTTCTGGCCGTTTTCTGCTCTGCGCGAAGTGCAGCAATAGCTCATGTTCAGACGTTGGGATGGTAAAAAATGATGCTGGTTGCGACGGCCGTTGCCGCAGGAACTTCAGGGTATTGGCCAGGTCCATAGCGGCCCGGCATCGGAATTGCCGAGCAGCGTTGTGCTCTGTTTTACGGCAGTGCCATCCGAATTCAGTCGAGTCCGTCCCCTGATGCCAACCAAGAGTTTTCTGCCGGGTCTCATCCTGGTGTTCTGCGCCGTCACGTCGCTTTGTTCGTTTGCTGCCGAGCGAAGAGCGCCTGCGCAAAGCAACAGCGCATCAACGACCCTGATCGAAACCGCCTCGCGGCAGTATGGAAATGGCCAATTGGATCAGGCCGCCGCCACGCTGGAGCGTGCCCTGCATATCCAGCCGAACAATCCCGCGACGCTGCATTACCTCGGTGTGTTGCGTCTTCAGCAGGGGCAGTACCAGCAGGCTGAAACCTTGGCGGTGCGCTCGAACATGCGGGTGGGTCGCAACGTCGAGTTGCGCAACCGCAACTTCCAATTGATCCAGGCGGCGCAGCAGGCCCAGTCTTCGGGTACCTCACCCAATGCCAAAGAGGACCAGGTCGCAGTACAGAAGGGGTTGGCAGAGGAGACCCAAAGGCGCCGCGAAGCGGAAATGGCGGTTGTTGAGCAACCCACTCAGAACACTGGTCGCGACGCTGACAACTTCACTCGCGCAGAGGCAAATCGGGTTTCGGATGCACCGACGGCTGGCAGAACCGGGCCCGAAGGACAATTGCAAATGGTTAATGTCGAGCCAGAGCCTGCGTACGGTGAGGTTGAGATTCCCCGCGGCCATATGCCACCTCCGGGTAAATGCCGAATTTGGTTTCCTGATCGTCCGCCAGGGCATCAGCCTGCACCGGGCAAATGCAAAAAGCTGCGACATCGGGTTCCGTCAGGGGCCTACCTGGTGCACGGTTGAGTTTCTGGGTGTGCAACCAACCCTGAGCGCCTCAGCTCAGGGTTGAAAGCTGCTTGCTCCGCTATTGCAGCGGAACATACACATCAGTTTGCCATTGATCCTGCGGTGTCTCGGGATAGACGCTCAGGTAATGAAAGAACAGCGGCTGGTCACGAAGTTCTTCTCCACTGGCGGGAAGCCAATCGCGGTAAATCGGATAGATCGTTTCGCCGATGTGATCCGGTGACCCCGTGTGTCGCACCACGACGCAGCGACCGCCAGGAATGACGATCTCGTGCACGCCGAATTCATTCGGCGCCACGGCCTCGTGAATCTCGCCGCAAATGGCGAAGCGAAATGCTTGTGGAGGTGTCGTGTCGGGGTTGCCATAGGGAATGCCAAAGCTGCGACTCGATGCCACCGGCGACTGTCCGCTCTGCATACGCCACTCGATGAACTTGCGCACGCTCTCATTGACGAGCCCGGCTGGCCCGCAGTGCTCAAGCGTTGCTACCCTGACTTCAGGGAATTCCACGATTCGTACTTGCATGATGATAGTCCTGGAAAAGTGAGGGATTGCGAATACCGCATTCCAGATCTGCCAGTTCGGTTCCTTCCTGAATGCACTCGGCGTCATACCGAACGCCCGCCTGAACGCCCTGCAAAATGCCTCGGGACTTTCAAAGCCGGCACCGAGTGCTGCGTCCAGTACCGAGTGATCAGCGGGGGCGGCCAGGCGATGTGCTGCGCGTCGTAGCCGCATCAGTTGCACATAACGTGAGACGGGCACTCCTACGAACGCGGTGAATTGTCGATGGAAGTGAAACGCCGAAAAGTTCGCCACATGGCTCAACGTCTTCACCGACAGGTCACCTTCGAGATGGGCATCAATGTAGGCGAGTACGGTGTTGAAGCGTTTTGTGTAAGCGAAGTGGGTCGGCATGTCAGACACTGGGAGAAGGCTCCTGGAAGTAGGGTCGGCAATAGAGTCGACTATAGCGGCGTGAACGCGCCTAGCCGCATTTGCTCAAGGTACGTTTTGGGTTGGCCAATGCGATCTCTTCCGGGGCGATGTAAAGGTCGGGGCATTCCAGGTGTTCGCTGCTGGCCCGACTGCTACCCATTACCAAACAACAAAACGGCCAATAATCTAGCTTTGACCATACGTCGAGCGCCTTCGCAATTGCGCTGGACTGACTCCAAGGCGTTGCTTGAAAGCGGTCGTCATATGCGCCTGGGAGTTAAAGCCGCAGGTGAGTGCGATCTCCGACAGCCTGGCGGTCGAATCGCGCATCGATGCTCGGGCCTTGGCCAGGCGTCGGTCGATTAGATAGCTATGCGGGCTCTTGCCTGTCGCGTTCTTGAATGCGCGCATGAAGTAACCTTCGGACAATTCAAGCAACCCCGCCATTGCCTGTATACCCAGGGGGCCGTCGAGGCCAGCGTCAATGAATTCATCGAGCAGGCGCATCCGGCTGCCGGTTATAGAGCCTTGGGGCGGCGGCGCCGACGCTTCGATGCCCTCCGTTCGTTCAGCCAATGCGAGTGCCCAGGCTTCACAGTCGTCCTCCACGGAGGCCTGCAACAGCGCGCGACGCATTCGCAGGGCGAGGTTAACGGCTGGCTGATCAATGCGATTGTTGAATGCCCGGTCACCCACCAATGAAATACCGTCGGTGCGCATGACCCGCAGGTATTCACCGCCCTTGGGTGACTCGGACAACACATCACAGCCAGCGGGGACGAACGCCAGCCCATTGGGCATGGCATCGAAGGGGCGCACTCGGTCGCTGCCGATGGCGTGCAAGCCTCGTTGGCTGTCGAAGGCAAAACCGATCGCTGCCTGGGTCGCAACATAGCGGGTCGCGTAGGCGGCACCGGGTAACAATTCGATCGTCCACGGCCCGGCCTCGACACGACGAATCGGCTCAGGGACGAGCGAAGGCGGCAGACGGTTTCGAAGGCTCATGAACACCATAGTAGTGAAGAGGGGGCGCAAAAGTCAGGTCAGTTTTTTGAAAGCCGGCGTGACGTGCCCGTGCCTAGACTGGGGAAAGCCTCAGGAAGACAACTCATGCACAAACTGACTCGCGACGATATCGAACAAGCTGCCCGCCACGTATACCAAGTCATGCCTGCCACCGCCCAATACCCTTGGCCATTGCTGGCTGAGCGGTTAGGTTGCTCTGTCTGGGTCAAACACGAAAACCACACACCTACAGGCGCTTTCAAAGTGCGGGGTGGCATTACCTTCTTGCACTGGCTGCGGCGCGAGCACCCGGGGGTGAAGGGCATTGTCTCTGCTACGCGTGGCAACCATGGTCAGAGCCTGGCGTTGGCGGCTAGCACGCTGGGCTTGAGGGCCTTGATTGTCGTGCCGGAAGGTAATTCGCTGGAAAAGAACAATGCCATGCGCGGCTTTGGCGGCGAGGTGGTTGAGTGTGGTCGCGATTTCGACGAGGCCCGTGAAGAGGCCGCGCGTCTGGCGCAGGTGCATGACCTCTACCTGGTGCCGCCGTTCCACACCGAGTTGGTCAAAGGTGTGGCCACGTATGCGCTGGAGCTGTTCATCGCCGCGCCGGATCTGGATACCGTCTACGTGCCAATTGGCTGTGGATCGGGGATCTGCGGGGTGATCGCCGCCCGCGATGCGCTGGGCCTGAATACCCAAGTGGTGGGTGTGGTTTCCAAAGAAGCTGCGGCGGCGAAGTTATCGTTTGAAGCAGGGGCGATATGCGAGACCGCCTCGGCAAATACCTTTGCTGATGGCTTGGCCGTGCGTAAGCCAATTCCCGCTGCATTCGCCATCTACGGGGCCGCTTCGGCGCGAATCGTCTCTGTCAGCGAGGGCGAGATTGCCGAGGCCATGCGGGTGTATTACACCGATACCCACAACCTCGCTGAAGGGGCAGGTGCGGCAGCGCTGGCAGCACTCATTCAGGAGCGTGAAATGATGCTGGGCAAAAAGGTGGCTGTGATTCTGTCCGGCGGGAATGTTGACCGGGGGGTGTATGCGAACGTGATTGGATGACTGAGAGCCGATTACTCCAACACGCCAGACGCGCCGAGCGTCGAGAACAATCGCAATTGTCAGGGCCAGCGCAAATCAGTCCGCTGAACGGAGCCAAGGGCAGGCGCAACACCGTCTAATCTGAGTAATACGCGAGCACAAACATGCCTCACGCCTCTTGCTACAGGGGAAACGGGATGACCGGAACAACAGCGCAATGCTCGTCGTGGGGCCTACTCTCCCTGCTGGTCATCAACCTGGTGCTGACGGCGGGATGTGCAGGCAAAGCTGCCACGGCTCACTATTCGGCCTCAAACACAGGCTCAAACTGCTATGCAAAAGCGCTACCCACTTCCGGCGAGGGTGGCCTGGCTTGGGGCTCCACCTTGAACATCGCTCGCGAAAAATCCATGGCTAACTGCATACGCTATGCCGGCCGATCCGGTGGCACGCCGAGTACCTGTGAAGTGGTGATGGCGGAGTGCAAGAATTAGAAAACGGCTCGTTAAATGGAACGAGCCGTTGTTGTGACGGTGCTTATCGGGGGAAGTGCACGGATGTCAGACCGGATTCAAAGGTGGTCCGCATCAATCACAGCCTTGGCGAAAGCCTGCGGATCTTCCTGCGGCAGGTTGTGGCCGATGCCGCCGCTGATCAGCCGGAACTCATATTTGCCGGTGAAGCGCTTGGCGTAATCCTCGGGGGCAGGGTGCGGCGCGCCGTTGGCATCGCCTTCAAGGGTGATGGTCGGCGCGCTAATGGAAGGCGCCGTAGCCAGTTTCTGCTCTAGCGCTTCGTATTGGCTTTCACCTTGAACCAGCCCCAGGCGCCAGCGGTAGTTGAATACGGTGATGTCGACATGGTCGGGGTTCTCCAGAGCCTTGGCGCTGCGGTCGAAAGTGGCGTCATCGAACGCCCATTTCGGTGAAGCCAGTTGCCATATCAGCTTGGCAAAGTCGTGGGTATTTTTCTCGTACCCGGAGCGACCGCGGTCGGTGGCGAAGTAAAACTGATACCACCACTGCAACTCGGCCTTGGGTGGCAGCGGGTTTTTGCCGGCCGCCTGGTTGCCGATCAGATAGCCGCTGACCGAGACCAGCGCCTTGACCCGTTCCGGCCACAACGCCGAGACGATGTCGGCCGAACGCGCGCCCCAGTCATAGCCACCGAGCACCGCCTGTTTGATCTTCAGCGCATCCATAAAGTCGATGACGTCACTTGCCAGCGCGGCTGGTTGACCATTGCGAACAGTTTTCCCGGACAGAAAATGCGTATCACCGTAGCCACGCGCATACGGCATCAGCACTCGATAGCCCTTTGCTGCAAGCAATGGCGCGACCTCGTCATAGCTGTGAATGTCGTACGGCCAGCCGTGCAGAAGAATGACTACCGGCCCATCAGCCGGGCCTGTTTCGGCGTACGCCACGTTCAACAGTCCGGCGCTGACATGCTTCAGCGGGCCGAACGGGGAGGGTGCCGCATGAGTGGCGCCGGCGCTGATCGCGTCTGGCGCCACAGCTGCGGTCGTTTGTGCGTGGGCCGCCGCACCGAGAGCGCTGAACAGGGTAAATGCGAGGATCGACGAGCCGACCAGACGGCGGCGAGTTGTGCCGGTTTTGTTCTGCAGTGCCATCTTCATGGTGATGTCTCCGTTGCAAGCCGTTGGCCAGGGGTTCTGGCTGATCCCCTTCAAACCTGGCTTGCATTTGAACGCGGCGACGTATCTGGTTTGTGTCGAATCGCAGGCCAGATGAAAACTAATGTACCGGGATGTCATCCAGACACACTGAGATACAGCGCGCCAACGAGCTATCCCGCCATTTAGGGTGTTTACTTCTAGTCAGGCCCTGTATGCACAGAGAGGAAAGCACCATGAGCAACGAACAGGTGGCACCTGACACGAAAGGTGTTGCGGTGAAGTTACTTGCAACGGTTGACCTTGGACCTGAGATCGAGGGCATGGCAGGGCGCCAACTTAGAATGCGCATGGTGACCATCGAGCCTGGAGGTGTCTTCGGGCCGACTCACAACCATAAAGACAGACCAGGCACCGTCTACATACTGCAAGGAACGATCACTGACCATCGAAATGGAGTCGCCACGGACTATGGGCCTGGAGTGGGCTGGCCCGAGGACAGGAACACCACACACTGGCTTGAGAACCGAGGAACGGTTCCGGCGGTGGAGATCTCGGTGGATATTGTCAGGCAAGAGTAGGCTCAGACCCGACATCAAACATGATCGGGCCTGGCACGTGGCTCAGCCGGAAACGACGCCGACAGAAGGACAGATCGACCCAGTCTTGAGCCGATCTATCAATGCCGGTTAGAAGTGCCAATGCTCAGCGTGAACGACACGACAGAACGGGCCCGCCAGGGTTGCATTGTGATGAGCGACGATATTTTCGGCCTTCAAGGCAGGGGTGTCGGTGCAGGTATGTCCATCGGCGATCAACACGGCATCGAACCCAAGATCTCGTGCGGCGCGGCAGGTGCTGTCGACACAATACTGGGTCTTCATTCCGGCAATAACCACGCCTTGAGATCCACACGCTTTTAGCCGATCGGCCAGGTCAGTCATGGCGAAAGCGTTGGGTCGGATTTTTTCGAAGATCACTTCGTCTCCTTGTAGCCGCAGTTCCTGCACCAGTTGCGTCAACGGGCTTGCAGGTTCGATAGGCGAGCCCGGGGGACCTACGTGGCGAGCAAGAAAAACTGGCGCGCCTGCTTTCCGGGCTTTGCTCAACAGGCTATTCAAAGTGTCTAGCAACGCGTCGCCAGCCCATGGCTTATCCGGGCCATGAAACAATCCAACCTGCATATCGAGAATCAACAGTGCATACATAGTGCTTTTCCTTGCGTTTGGACCAGTGACACAAGGGCAAAAGAAAAGGCCCTATCCATCACTGGCGGGCCTTTTGAAGTTCGTGCGTTATTGGCTCACGGCACCTCTCACGACCCGCCTCGGGCGGTCGTGGTAGTGGTGGTCGAGGCAATGCGTGGCTGATTCATAGGGCTGACAGTATCTGCACGGTACCTGGTTGGCAAGAGGGCGCATCCGTGCGCCAAATGACTTGTTTTAGCGCTTGATCAGGGAAATCTTGGTTCCTTCAATGCTGATCCCGGCCATTAACCCCTGCTGGTCGAAAATGAACGCGTAGGCATCGTGCTTCACTGTCGTGCTGGACAGATTCTTCGCCACCCCTTCATCAACCATTACAACGGTGGGTCCTACGCCGATTTCCCAGCCCTTGGTTTTACGCACATAGTCCACGGCTTTGTCGGTCATCAGGAAAACCGCATAGCCATACGACTGGGCGCCTGCTTGCAGCCCCCAGGACCCGGTTACGGAGTTGTAATAATTCTCTACTGTCTTGCCCTTAAACAACACGCCTTCACCATAGCTGCCGCCAAACACAAGGCCCGCCTTGATGATTTTCGGGAAGACAAGAATCGCTTTGGCTTTGTGCGAAATGCTTTCGGCAGATGGCGTGGACTTGTAGAGAGTTTGTAACGCTTGCCGAGAGTCGACATTCAGATCCTCGGCGGTTGCCGCACCTGCAGTGTTCAGGAAGCTGGCCGATGCCAGCGAAGCTGTCGCAAGGACAATCGATAGGAAGAACCGCATTGACTGAGTCATTTTAGTACTCCGATACGGGAGCATTGGATGTGAGGCAGTCAGCACCTGCCCTCGGCAGAAATCCGAGCCTGCTGAAATTATCCAGCGCACCCTAAAGTGTGTGAGCTACTGGCTTCGCCCTTGAATGAAGCAGGCCAGAGGCCTTTGATCATTGGCGATGTCATCACTTGCTTTGACCTCTGTGTATTGGCCGGGTTCGTCGTCAGAGGCTGGGATGGCCGAAACAAAAGCTGTGGCATGAAGCTAGGCCTTTTGATTAGCGATAGCATTGAGAACAATTTTTACTTTTGTTGTGCACGAAGTGGCGGGCAACAAGACCCAGGAAGTTTCGCAGAAGATGGAAAGTTGCCTGGACCTGTCGCGTGCCAGTGTGTCCTCGATCGAGAGCGCACGTGACAGCTTTGAAGGCATCCAGTTGTCGGTCAATGAAATCAGGGATCAGAACCTGCAGATATCGACGGCGGCGGAAGAGCAGCACAGCGTGGCCGAAGAGATCAATCGGCATATCCAGCAGATCTACGACGAGGCGCGATTGGTCGAAAGCCTGGCCAACTCTGCGCAAGAAGACTCGGGCCGGCTTTCGCATCTCTCGAATGAACTGAACGGGCTGGTGGGGCGCTTCAAGTCGTAGAGGCAAGCCGATAGCCGCCTCTCGTGAGGGGCTGCTATCGACCTAGGCTGTGTAAAAACGTTGTCTCCAGTTGTCAGGAGAAGTCAGTAGCTCCTCTCCTGAAAAAACTCACCCGTCCTGCAACAGTTCCAAGGCACGATCAAAGTCGAACAGCTCCACCTGCTCCGCGACCAGAGCCAGGCGTTTGGCCAAGGCGCGATCGAGTGACAGATTGCGCAGTTCGGTAAGCGCTTCCATGGCCGCCGTGTCACTTTCGGCCAAAAGACCTTTGAGCCTGTTCAGTTGCTCGCTCAACTCGGGGCCATTCTGCAGGCCATCGCTCATCGATGCGGGGGCGTTTGCGGTCAGGTCAGCCAGGGCCGCCAAGGTCGGCAGCAGGCAACTCTCGACCTCCGTCGCCAGTGCTTGCACCCTCGTAACGGACTCGCCGTTCTGGCAGGCCTGTTCCAGCACAGCGGCAGCCTGCGCCACGGTTTTGGCGCCGATGTTGCCGGCCGTGCCGCGCAGGCTGTGAGCCACTCGTCTGGCCGCGCCAGCATCCGGGTCAGCCAGTGCCGCCTGGAAATGCTCGGCAAAGCCTGTCTGAGAGTCGCGAAATTTGCAGAGCAGGCGAAGATAGAGTTCTCGCCGGCCCATGCAGCTGGCTAGGCCGGCAACCATATCAATGTCCGCAAGACGGTCCGGCAACCCATCTGGCAGGCCTGCATTTGGCGATGATGGTGCTGCCTGGGCAGCGGTCTGTGGCCTGATCCATTTTGCCAGTGTGGCGAACATGTCTTCGACATCGAGTGGCTTGGATATATGGTCGTTCATGCCACTGCTCAGGGCTCGCTCGCGGTCGCCGTCCATGGCGTTGGCAGTCATGGCGATCACCGGCAAAGCGTTAAAGCGCGGCTGCTGGCGAATCTGCTGGGTGGCGGTGTAGCCGTCCATCACCGGCATTTGGCAATCCATCAGCACGCCGTCGAAGTTGCCATCCTCGGCCAGGATGTCCAGGGCCTCCTGGCCGTGCCTGGCCAGTCGCAGCCGTATTCCGACACTCTCCAGCAGCTCGCAGGCCAGTTCCTGATTCAGCTCGTTATCTTCCACCAGCAGCAGCCGGGCTCCATTCAGGCTGGCTACGGTGCTGGCATTCTGTTGGGAGCGTTCGCCGGCCCGAGTATCGCCCTGTGGGCCTCTACCCAGCACCACACCGATGGCTTCGAGCAAAGAGGACGGTGTAACTGGCTTGGTCAGCACCACTGGTAACTGGATGCCCTGGCGCTCGGCTTCCTCGCGTGCCTCTTCGCGGCCAAAAGCGGTGACCATGATGACCGCCGGCGTATGCATCAGGCTGGCGGAATGCATTCTGCTCACGGCTTCCATGCCATCCATGCCGGGCATCCGCCAATCCATCAGCACCAGATCGTAGGGCAGCGCCTTATGCTCGGCGTCGGCCAACATGCGCAGCGCCAGACTGCCGTTATGCGCGACATCCACCTCCAGGCCAAAGCTGCGCGCCATGCCCGAGAGGATTTCACGGGCACTGGCGTTATCGTCCACGACCAGCACCCGCATACCCAGCAGTTCGTCGGCCTTGAACATACGACGCGGCTGAACGCCTTGCTGCACGCCGAGACGCACCTGGAAATGGAACGTGGAGCCGGCTCCCGGCTCGCTCTCAACCCAAATGTGGCCGTCCATCAGCTCCACCAATTTCTTCGAGATGGACAAACCCAGCCCAGTGCCGCCGTATTTGCGCGTGGTCGAGCTGTCGGCCTGACTAAACGACTGAAACAGGCGTGAACATTGTTCGGCGGTCATGCCGATGCCCGTGTCGCGCACCCAGAAATGCAGTTGCACGCGGTCGTCCTGCAGCCCAACTTCTTCCATACCAACCACAATTTCGCCGCGTTCGGTGAACTTGGCAGCGTTATTACCCAAGTTGATCAGCACTTGCCCCAGGCGCAGGGGGTCTCCGAGCAATGCAGTGGGTAGATCGGGCGGGGTCTGGAACAACAATTCCAGGCCCTTGTCCTCGGTCTTCAGGCCAATCATGGCGGCGAAGCTGTCGAGTACGTCCTCCAGGCGGAAGGGGGTCTGTTCGAGGCTCATCCTGCCGGCCTCGATCTTGGAAAAATCGAGGATGTCGTTGATGATCCCCAGCAGGTTCTCCGCCGAGCGGTGCACCTTTTCAATGTAGTTGCGCTGGCGACTATCCAGATCGGTACGCAGCGCCAAGTGGCTCATGCCGATGATGGCGTTCATGGGCGTGCGGATCTCATGACTCATGTTGGCGAGGAACTCGCTCTTGGCCTGGGTCGCGTCCTCGGCCGCCGCCCTTGCCTCTGCCAGTGCAGTGACATCTATATTGATCCCGGTTGCGCGCAATGGCTTGCCGTCAGGTGTACGTGAGAAGCGGGTGAGCGATTTGAATGTGCGCACCAGCCCATCGTTTTGCCGCACGATGCGGAAGTCGAACTCGGCGCGATCATCGTCACTTTGGATTGCGCTCTCGAACGTGCTACTGGCACGCGCCATGTCATCCGGATGCACCAGCGCTTTCCAGTGCTCCAGAGTGCCACCGAATCCGCCAGGCTCAAGCCCGAACAGCGTTTCGAGCTGTGGCGTCCAATAGTTTTTGCCGCTGATCAGATCAACGTCGAACAAACCGATATCGCCGGCTTCCTGCGCCAGATTCAGGCGATCGCTGGCAATACGCAGCTTGGCCTCCATCGCCCTGCGCTCACTCACGTCGCGCACCGAGGCGCAAACGCAGACGCCACGTCCCTCCAGGCGGGGCAGATGGGACAGGCCAATTTCCACGGAGAACAGGCTGCCGTCCTTGCGCACGCCGCTCAGATCATCCAGGTCGCCGCCCATCTGCCGGGTGCCACCGCTGGCAATGAACCCGTCGCGTAACTTGCCATGCCGCTCGCGGGCAGCCTGCGGCACCAGATGCTCGATGCTGGCACCGATCAGTTCGCCCTGTTCATAGCCAAACAGAGTGTCCATTTGCGGATTGGTCATCAGGATATGGCCGTCGGCACCCAGCACCAGCATGCCGTCCGGTGCCGCCTCGATAATGCCGCGGTACCAGGCCTCGGTGGTGCGCAGTGCCACCTGCTGGGCCTCCAGTTCCCTGGCCTGGCGTTCCAGTTGCAAGGTTTGGGCACCCATCTCGTCAGCCTGGCGGCGAGTTTCCTGCAGTAGCGCCTGGGCCGCCTCGCTGCGTTCCATAATGGCCATGGCTCCGGCCAGCCTTGGTAGCACTTCCTGCAGCAGCAACGCCTCGTTCTCTTCCAGCGGGCGAAAGCCGGCCATTTCCATAACCCCGAGCAGACGCTCGCCACGCAGCACAGGCTGAACCAGAAGATGGCTGGCGGGGGCTTCACCTAACTGTGTGCGCACACGCCAGAACTGCTCAGGCAGATCCTTGAGCTGGCGGGGTTGGCGATCCAGTGCGCACTGGCCAAGTAGCCCTTCACCGAGCTCGAGCTCCGCGCGCAGTGGGTGCTCACTGTCCACCGCATAACCACCCAGCAATTGCAGGCGTGGCGCACCTTCATAGAGAACGTACAGCGCGCCTTGGCACATGCCCAGCTGTGGCGCGATGCGGCAAAAAAAAGCTTGGGCCAACTGCTGCGGCGTCTCTGCCTGTTGCAGATCCACTTGCAGGAGCGAGGAGTGGGCTTTGACCCAGCGCTGGCGCTCAAGTTGACAAGCCTCCAGTTGCAGCGTGGCGATGGCGCGTGCCAGGTCGCCGGTTTCGTTGCGAAGCTCGGTGTGAGGGATCTGACCGTCCAACTTGCCGGATGCCAGCTCGTCAACCGCCGCACGTACGCGGTTCAGCGGCACGCGGATGGAGTGGCTGACTAGCCAGGTCAACAGCAAGGCCAGCGTCGAACCGCCCAGCAGCAACACATAAGTGATCGTGCTGCTGCGCTGCGCATACTCGGCCAGATTCTTCGCCGTATCGTGGATGTCGGCTTCCTTGTTTTTCTCTATCTGGATGAGCAACCCATCGCTTTCCTGCTCCAGCGCGAGGAACTCCTTACTGTTGAGCAGCGTCAGGGCCTGCCCAAGGGAGCCCTTGCCGGCCAACTCCAACGCTTCATCGCCATTTTTTTGCAGGCGCTGCAATACCACCTCGAACTCCAGCAAGCTGTTGAGGCTGCTCTGTCGCCGCAGCGTTGGGCGAACCTGCTCCAGGGCCTCGTGCAGACGCTCCTGGGCGACATCCATCTGGGCCCTGGCGCTGATGCGGATGTCCGCGTTGCTGGTAGCGACGGCGCGTTGCAGTGCCAGCAACAGATGCGGCAGCTGCACCCGAACCTCCTGCACATGCTGGATACCGACCAGATCCTGCTGGTACAACTGCTGCATTTCGTACCTGAGTGAATACTGGGTGCGTAGGCTTTGCACGCCCAGCATCAGGATCAATATCAGCAACGCAGCGAAGCCGATGATCAATTTACTGCGCAGGGACAGGCGCTCGAGCAGCTCGAACAGTCTGTTCATATACCGCCTCGTTTAGCGTGGTGTGCAGAATGATGCAAGGGCTCAGGGCTGGTCAGCGATCTGCTCTAGTAAGGCTAACTGCTTGGCCATGTCCTGATCGCTGTCGGCGAACCGCTCGGCAATTTCCCTGAACCGTTCGGCATTGGCCAGAAAGGTATCGCAGATGTCTGGGTCGAAATGCGAACCCCGGCCTTCGCGAATAATTTCCACCGCCTGCTCATGGGGCATACCGGGCTTGTACACGCGGCGGCTGATCAGCGCATCGTAGACATCCGCCACGGCCATCAAACGGGCGCTGATGGGGATGTCGTCGGTGGCCACCCCTTGTGGATAGCCACTGCCATCCCATTTTTCCTGGTGGCCATAAGCGATTTCCTTGGCCAGATGAAGGAAGTCGACGCCTATCCCTAACTGATCCTCGGCGTGTTGGATGGCATCGCGCCCCAATGTAGTGTGGGTCTTCATGATCTCGAACTCTTCCAGAGTGAGACGTCCCGGCTTGAGCAGGATGCGATCGGGAATGCCGATCTTGCCGATATCGTGCAGCGGTGCCGACTTGAACAGCAGCTTGATGGTTTCCTCGTCGAGGAAGTGGCGGAAGCGAGGATGCTCGCGCAGGAGTTCGGCCAGCAGTTTGACGTAGTGCTGGGTACGGCGAATGTGGTTGCCGGTTTCGTTGTCGCGGGTTTCGGCCAGCGATGCCATGGCGTGGATGGTGACGTCCTGGATTGCAGTCACCTCGCGGGTGCGGCGCTGCACCTCCTGCTCCAGAAATTCGTTCTTGTCACGCAGGAAATCCGCAGCCGCCTTGACCTTGATCTGGGTCGCGACCCTGGCCATGAGCACCGGGGGGATGATCGGTTTGGTGATGTAGTCTGCGGCGCCCAGGCTCAAGCCGCGAATCTCGTCCTCTGTGGCAGCCATGGAGGTAAGGAAAATGATCGGAATGTGGCGAGTGCGGGTGTCAAGCTTGAGCTGCTCGGCAACGTCGTAGCCGGACAGGCCCGGCATCATGATGTCCAGCAGGATCAGGTCAGGAAGTGGGTCGCTCTGGAGAAGACGCAACGCTTTCTCGCCGCTGTTGGCTGCCTTGACCCGATAGCTGTCCTTGAGTAACTCGGCTATCAACATCAGGTTGTCGGGGGTGTCGTCGACCACCAGAACGGTGGCTGATGGATAAACGCGCTGCATGCTATCCATAGATGTTGGCTCCCTAGCCTAACAATTAAGGAGAGGCCGTACTTACGCCATTCCCTTGCTGGCAAGCGTAGCTAGGAAAATCTGCAATCGCTAGGAGAAAGTCGGAGGCTTGTGGGTGTCCGTTTCTGGCCGATTTCTGCCTGTTGCGACTGACCGAAATCGGACCCAAGGCGGACATCAGGCATCAGTCGTTTACCTGCCTCGCCTGGAAGGTATTTCGAGTCACGTCCCTTGAGCCGCAGGGCTTCCTCTCCAAACTGTTTTGGCTCGGGCGTATCCGCCTCGCGGCAGTATGAAAATGGCCAGTTGGACCAAGCTGCTGCCACGCTGGAGCGTGCCCTGTATGTCCAGCCGAACAATCCCGCGGCTGATCGCTCGCCCGGGCATCAGCCCGCACCCGGCAGCTGCAAAAAGCTGCGATATCGGGTTCCGTCAGGAGCCTACCTGGGGCACGGTTGAGTTTCTGAGTGTACTTCTGGCCGGTTAGCGACAGTCCAGCTTCGCAGACTCTGCAACGGTCGGCCAAAAGCGGCCAATACCCAAAGTACCAAAAGTCGCCGAGCAGCGATCAGGCAAGGCGACTTTTCGCATGAAAGCCTAAGACGAAGCGACGGCCAATTTGAATCACCTTCAAATTCTGCCGATTGACGCTATTTATAATGTTGCTCAAACACCGCTACCTGCTCCGGCGTGATCAGCTGAAAGGGCACCCAGACATCCGTCTCGACCGGCTCACCTTTGATCATCTTGATGGCTGCTTGCAGCGCGCTGGTCGCTTGCGCTTTAGGGTCTTGAAAGACGGAGGCTACGAGCATTCCGCGCTTGATGGCCGCCAGGCCGTCAGGCAAGCCGTCGATGCCGACAATTGCAATCTCGCCCTTGGCTTTGCCGGCTTGCTGCAGTGCCATGGCGGCGCCGATGGCCATCTCGTCGTTGTTGGCAACGATGGCATCAAAACCGGTGCCCGCCAGGAGCCAGTTGCTGGTCAGATCCATTCCTTTGTTGCGCTGCCACTCGGCACTTTGTTGTTCGACGATCTTGATCCCGGGATAGTCCTTGAGCACTTGTTTGACGCCTTCGGTGCGGTCGTGCGTGGAGTTTTGCGCGAGGTCGCCCATGATGATCGCGATGTTGCCTTTGCCCGCCATCTTGTCAGCCAGGTAGCGCATTTGCAGTTGCCCGGCCTCAACGTCGTTGGAGGCCACCGTGACCACGCCTTTGGGCAGGACGCGTTCGTCCGGATGGCGGTTGACGTAGACCAGCGGTATTTTCGCTTCGACGGCGGCGCGAGTCATGTTGGCGGTGGCAGCGGTGTCCACGGGCAGGACGATGACGGCATCCACTTTCTGGCCGAGAAAGCCCTGGATCTGATTGAGCTGGCGAACCACATCGCCCTGGGCATCCTCGAACTGGATCTGGACGTTCTCCTTCCTGGCGGCATCTTCCAGGCCACTGCGCACATAGGTCATGAAGTTGTCGTCAACCCTGGCAATGCTGACGCCGATGCGATAGTTGGCGGCGGCCCATTGGCTGAAGAGGAATAACAGCGTGGCAAAAAGAAGTGTGCAGCGACGCATGATGGTTTTTCCTTTTTTGTTATGAGTTGAAATTCATCAAGATCAAACGTGAGAGTTTCTGGCGCTCTCTGAATCAAACCCGCCGAGAGCGCCAGCGTCCTCAATCCAGCGTGAAGGCTAGCCGAAAGCGTTCAAGTGCTGCTTCACTGTCGCCGCTGGCCCAGCCCTCGAGCCCGACGACACCGGTGTATCCCATGCGGAACAAGGCTTTGGCAATGGCCGGATAATGGATTTCACCGGTGCCGGGTTCCATGCGGCCGGGGACATCGGCGACCTGGATTTCCCCGATGGCGCTGCCTGCGCGCTGGATCAGTTCGATCAGGTTTCCTTCGCCGATCTGGGCATGGTAAAGATCCAGGTTCATCTTCAGATGAGGGCTGCCCACGGCCTCGATCAGCGCCAGGGTATCGTCGGCGCGAGCGAAGGGAGTGCCGGGGTGGTCCACCTCGGTATTGAGGTTTTCCAGCAAGAATACCCGGCCTGCGTCTTCGCCCAGGCGAGCGATTTTTTCCAGGGTCTTGCAGGCGCTCAGCCACATGCGTCCGGTGGTGTGGGCCACGGGTTTGACCGGCAAGCCTTTGTCACCCAAACCGGTGCCATGCAGGTTGAGACTCGGGCAATTCAGTTGTGCGGCGACGGCCAGCGATTCTCGCGCGCTGTCGAGCAGGTGCTGGATGTCTTCGGGGGCGGTCAGGTTGCCCGAGATGTAGCCGGTCATCGAGGTGAAGTCAGCGCCCGTGGAGACAAGGGCCGCAATGTCTTTCTTCGTCCAGTCCCAGAGTTCCGCGCTGAATCCCAGCGCGTGAATACGTTTTACGCGCTCTGTGAACGGCAAGTCGAGGAAGACCATCTCGGCACTGATCGCCAGTTTGAACGGTGTGAAACTCATGAATGGGCTCCTTGCACGCGCACTGGTTTGCCCTGCTGGAAGGACTCGATACACGCGCGGGCAATGGCCAGTGCAGCTCGGGCGTCTTCGCCGCTGGCGAGCGGTTTTTCACCGGTGAGCAGGCAGTCGACAAAGTGATTCAGCTCGGCCACGTAGGCATCACGCAGCAGGTCGGTGTCCAGGCGCTGGGTATCGGCCTGGATGCCATTGGCCAGATAACGAACCAGGTCAGACTCATTGACGCTGCCCATGGTCAGCATGCCAGCGCTGCCGAACACTTCCCCTCGAACATCGTAGCCATACACGGCCTGGAAATTGGCCTCGGCCGTCGCGATGGCGCCGTTGTCGAAACGGATCGTGACCACGGCGGTGTCGAGGAAGCCCTTGGCTTTGTAGTCCGGTGCGATCAGGGCATCGGCCATGACAAAAACTTCGACCGCTTCGGCACCGGGATTGAGGTAGCGCAGGGTATCGAAGTCATGGATCAGGGTTTCGAGGAAAATCACCCACTGCGGCGAGGCAGCCGGATTGTTCAGCGCCGGGTCGCGGGTCAGTGAGCGCAGCAGTTGCGGCGTACCGATACGGCCGGCGACCACGTCCAGGTGGGCCGCGCGGAAGCTTTTGGCGAAGCGGCGGTTGAAGCCGACCTGCAGCGGCACGCGCGCATCGGCGGCTGCGGCGATGGCGCGGTCGGCCTCGTCGAGGGTGATGGCCATGGGTTTTTCACAAAACACGCCTTTGCCGGCCCGGGCCGCACTGATCACCAGTTCGGCATGGCTGCGGGCGGGGGCGGCAATCAAGACGGCGTCGATTTCCGGGTCATCGAGCAGTTGCTGTGGATCGGTGTAGACCCGTTGCACACCCAACTCTGCGGCCAGGCGGGCGGCTTGACCGGGGGTAGGGTCGGCGATGGCGGCCAGACAGGCGCCGGGAATGTGTCTGGCGGCAGTCAGGCCGTGAAAGCTGCCCATGCGGCCAGCACCGATGAGACCCAGGCGGATGATCTTGGACGTACTCATGAAATGACTCCCTTTTATTGTTGTTCAATGACTCGCAGCAGGAATGTCCTCGCTGGCGTAAATCAAGGGAGCAAGGGCTGTGCCAATATTTAAGTTGTTGATATTTAACAAATTAATTTATATTTATTGAAAAGAGTGTTCATTCGAATGACATGTCTACACTGACATGTCTAAAACGTGAACATAGAAGCGGATCGATGATGGTGAACCCACAGCTAACAGCCTTCAGCACGCAAGACCTCGATTACATCACCGCGCTCGGGCCTGCGTCGTTGAACGAAGGACCGATCGCCGAGCTGGATCAGGCTTGGCTGGCTTGCCTGAAAGGGCGCATCGATCGACCTGCGGGGGTCAGGCAGGTTATCTGGGATTCCTGGCTGCGCAGCGTCAGTGCCGGCCTCGATCCTGAGGATGGCGAATACCGGTTCGTCGCCCCGGCCGTTCTGGCTTCAACGCTGGCGGCCAATCGCGCCTTGATCGCGGCGGCGGCTGAGGTCATGAAGGGATTGCTGGCTTACAACCCCAGGGGCCATATCAATCTGACCGATGCCGCAGGCACGACCCTGTATTTCTGTGGCCTGGACCTCACGCCTGTGGGCAGTCGGCTGCTGGAGTCGGTGCAGGGCACCAACTGCACCGGGCTGGCGCTTGCCGAAGATCGCTTGGTGTATGTACTGGCCGAGGAGAACTTCGGGATCGGCCTGCGTCGGCGGCGCATGCATTGTGCTGCCGCGCCGATCAGGGATGCGCAGGGCAGGACGCTGGCCATGCTGACCTTGACCGCCGAGCCGGGCTGGTTTCATTTCCATACGCTGGGCACCGTCCAGGCAGCGGCCGAAGCGGTCTCGCGGCAGATGGCGCTTCAAGCTCTGTTGGAAGAACAGCAAACCGTCCTCGAAGTGCTCAACGAGGGTCTTGTGGTGCTGGATGAGCGGGGCTGCATCAAGGCGCTCAACCGTTATGCCCGCCAATTGTTTCGTGTGGGCCGGGACCTGCTAGGCAGCCCGTTCCAGCGTCTGGGCCAGAGCGAACTGACCGATGAGATTCTGCTGCGTGGCGGGGAAGGGCAGCAGTATGAAGGGATAAGGGACCTGGATTGCACGTTCGAATTGCACGATCGCAGCCACTTGGCGTGCCTGGTCTCGGTGTGCCCACTGGAGCAGGGCGGGCGTATTGTTTCGTTGCGCGAGAACCGGCGCATCCGGGAAATTACCCGGCGGATCATCGGCACTCAAGCCAGCTACACCTTCGACACCATTCTGGGCAGTTCGCGCGCCATCCAGGACGCGTTGCACCTGGGGCGGATTGCCAGTCGCAGTGATTCGACCACGCTGATCCTGGGTGAAAGCGGCACCGGCAAGGAGCTGTTCGCCCAGGCAATCCATAACGCCAGCGACCGTTGCAGTGGTCCGTTTGTGGCGGTCAATTGCGGGGCCATTCCGCGAGATCTGGTGCAGAGCGAACTGTTTGGTCATGTCGAGGGCGCCTTCACCGGATCGGCCCGTGGCGGCTCTGCCGGGAAGTTCGAATTGGCCGATGGCGGAACGATCTTCCTCGACGAAATCGGTGACATGTCTTTCGATGCCCAAGTCAGCCTGCTGCGCGTCTTGCAAGAAGGCGAGGTGACTCGCGTGGGCGCGAAAAAATCGCAGCAAGTGGATGTACGCATCATCGCCGCCACCCACCGCAACCTGAGCCAGGCGGTTGCCGATGGCGCCTTCCGTGAGGACCTTTACTACCGGCTCAATGTACTGAACCTGACGGTTCCGCCGCTACGAATGCGTCGGGAAGATGTTCCATTGCTGGCGCGGCATTTTCTCAATCGTTGCACCCGGTCGTTGCGCAAATCGGTGCAGGGCATCTCGCCCGAGGCGCTGGATATTCTTTCGGCCTACAGCTGGCCGGGTAATGTTCGCGAGTTGGAAAACACCATTGAACGCGCGACCAATCTGGCGGTGACCGAATTGATCCAGCCAGCTGATCTACCGCTTGAAATCAAGCAAAGACTACGTCAGCCGGCGCCAGGAAGTGTGCCCGAACCCCGGGCTGCCCTGGACCTCGGCACCCATGAAATGAATGCGATCATCGCGGCCCTCAGGGATACCCGCGGCAACATCCGCCTGGCCGCGAGGCAGCTGAATGTTTCTCGCGGCGGGCTGTACAACAAGATGAATCGGTTCGGGCTGAGTGCCGATGCTTTTCGTGAAGGAGCCAATGGGGAGAGTTCAGCCTCGAGCGTTCTCTGAGGTCACGATCTGCAACGGGATATGGATTCGATGCCGTATCGGATCGAAGTCCGGCGTGGTCTGCAGCTCGACCAGCAAGTCAACCAGCGCTGCCGCCAGCAATCGCGGCTGGGAGTCGATCACCAGGCTGATCAATCCCTGATTCAGCGCTTGTCGCGACAGCTCGGTCGACTCCTGCAGAATGCAGCACAGCGACGGCTGCTTCGGTAGTTGCGACAGGGCATTGATGACCCCGTCGCCGCCACCGCCGACCACGCACAACCCCCGCAAGTCGTCATGCCGCGCCAGCAGGTCCAGCGTCGCCTCTTCGGTGATGTCGCAATTGTCCAGATTGATCACCGCTTCCAGCAGCCGCAACCCTGGGGCGCGCTCCGCCAGGTAGCCGCGCAGCCCCTCGACCCGCGCCTGATGGCCAAGAAAACGGTGACCGCCGAGCAACACCCCGACGCTGCCTTTGCGGGCGCCACGCGTGTGCGCCATCAGCCAACCCATGGTACGTCCGACCTCGTGATTATCCTGTCCGACGTAAGGCTCATCCGCCGCCTCATGAATGTCCGACAGCATCGCGATCACCGGCACGCCGGCCTCTCTGATCTGCGCGATGGCGGCATTGATCAGCGGATGCGCGAAGCTGACCACCGCCAGACCGTCGCACTGCACCGCCAGTTGTTCGATCTGGGCAATGATCGCGCTGGGCGTGCGATCAAAGACGTACTCGAATTGAATGCTCAGGTTGGCGCCAGCCTGACGCTGCGCCGCCTCGGTGATGGCAGAGGCAACGTTGCCATAAAACGCCTGAGCGGTGCCGAGCAAGAGGATGCCGAAACGATAGGTGGGACGCCGTTCGCGGATCCGCTGACCGATCAGCCTGGCAGCAAAATAACCGACCGCTTCGGCGGCCTGGAAAACCTGCTCGGCGGTGTCCGGGTTGACCGGAGCCCTGGCGTTGAGCACCCGGTCCACGGTGGCGACACTCAAGCCTGCGTGTTCGGCAACGGTGGCGATGGTTGGGCGTTTAGTGTTGTTCATGGCAGGTCCCGCAAACGCTTTGATAGAAAACTATCAAGCTTCAATGGGCCTGGATGATAGCTTGATAGGGAATGTATTCAAGGGCTTGAGGGTGATTTCTGCGCTCTCTATATTTTCCCCAGCGATGTGATCCCGCGTCGAAAAGTGCCTAAAACAATCAAGCTTGCGGAGAACAATAAAATGCCTGAACAAAACGCAGCCTTTGAAAGCCCCGGTAAACCCAAGCCTCGGGATTATCGTTTGACCGGCCCCGAAGCCGCCCGAGCGGCGCAAAAAGGCCTGGTATCGGCAAGCTGGTACCAATCCCCCATTTCTCGTAAACGCATGAAGGAATTAATGCAGCGCCGCGATGGCCCGGCCTTGCTTGATACCGCGATCTGGCTGTCGGCGATGATCGTGACCGGCTTCGGTGGCTACTGGTTCTGGGGCTCCTGGGCCTGCGTTCCGTTCTTCTTCGTCTACGGGATGCTCTACGGCACGGCGTCCAATGCCCGTTGGCACGAAGCGGGTCACGGTACGGCGTTCAAGACCCGCTGGATGAATGATGCGATCTATCAGTTGTCGAGCTTCATGTTCATGTTCGAACCCCAAGTCTGGCGCTGGAGCCATGCACGGCACCACACCGACACCGTGATCGTCGGCCGCGACCCGGAGATCGTCGAACCACGTCCGCCAAGCCTGATTAATATGGTGCTGAGCCTGTTCAGAATGCCTTATGCGTTGAACACGATGTGGTCAGTCTGCAAGCACGCGGTAGGGCGGATGGGTGAAGAAGAGCAGACGTTCATCCCCGAATCCGAGTGGCCCAAGGTTGTGAGGGACGCACGCGTCTGGCTAGCGATTTATGCGCTCACCGTGGGTACTGCGGTTTATCTGCAGAGCTGGTTGCCGCTGATGTTTGTCGGCCTGCCGACCCTCTATGGCGGTTGGCTGTCCTACCTGTTCGGCCTTTCGCAGCATGTCGGCCTGGCTGAGGACGTACTCGATCACCGCAGCAACTGCCGCACGATTTATATGGGCCCGGTGCTGCGCTTCATGTACCTCAACATGAACTATCACCTTGAGCACCACATGTACCCGATGGTGCCGTTTCACGCGCTGGCACAACTTCACGAGGAGATCCGCCGTGACTGCCCGCCGCCTTACACCAGCCTGTTCGAGGCCTTCAAGGAAATCCTCCCGACCATCTGGAAGCAGCGCAAAGACCCGACGTATTTCGTCTCTCGTCCTTTGCCACAACGCGCAGCGCCGACCGCCAACGTCCAGGCAGAACCTGAAGTAACGCCGGCCTGACACCTTCCTGTCTGTACCACTACAAGAGAAAACGCCATGACCGATCAATGGATCGATGTATGTGCCGTGGACGATATCGACGATGAAGATGTCATTCGTTTCGACCATGGCCAGCACACCTATGCCGTCTACCGCTCCGCTAACAGCGAGTTTTTCGCCACCGCGGGCCTGTGCACCCACGAGTCCATCCACTTGGCGGATGGTTTGGTGATGGACCATGTCGTCGAGTGCCCCAAGCACAACGGGCGTTTCGACTACCGCTCCGGCAAAGCCCTTGGCGCACCGGTGTGCGTCAATCTCAAGACCTATGAAGTCCGGGTCGAGGCGGGGCGTGTGCTGCTCGCCATCACGGTTTAACTGCACGGAGTCTGTGCCATGAATCCTGCCAATGCTCCACTGGTCATCGTCGGCGCCGGGCATGCGGGTGGTCGCGCGGCCCTGACCCTGCGCGGCGAAGGTTATAGCGGTCGCCTGATTCTGATAGGCGACGAGTCCCACCCGCCCTATGAACGTCCACCGCTGTCCAAGGGGCTGTTGCAGGGCACGGTCGATTTGGCGGGTTACAGCCTGTGCGATACCGCTCTGCTCGCCGAACTGGACATCGAACACCTGGCCGGCAACCCGGTGAAATGCCTGGATCCGCAGCAGCATCGTCTGCAACTGGCCGACGGCAACTGGCTGCATTACGCGCGGCTGTTATTGGCGACGGGAGGGCGGTCGCGCAGACTCGCCTCGGTGCCCGAGCACCTGCTCAATGTGCTTTATCTGCGTACCCATGACGAGGCGCTGGCACTGCGCACTTCGTTGCAACCTGACGCGCGGGTGGTGATCATCGGTGGCGGCTTTATCGGACTCGAAGTCGCCGCTACCGCCCGTGCCTTGGGTTGCACCGTGACCTTGCTCGAGGCCGGTCCGCGCTTGGCGGGTCGGGTGTTGCCGGAGCAACTGTCCAGTGTCCTGCTGGACCTGCATCGCAGTCGGGGCGTGGATGTCCGGCTGAATGTGGCGATTGAGGCGGTGCAGGGCACGACTCACGTTGAGTCGGTGCAACTGGTCGACGGCCAGTTGCTGCCCTGCGACCTGGTGGTGGTGGGCATCGGCATGCAACCCAACATTGAACTGGCTGCAGCCGCAGGACTTGAGGTCGGCCAGGGCATTCGCGTCGATGCCCAACTGCGCACCAGCGCGCCGGACGTCTTTGCGGCGGGCGATGTCTGTGAATTTCGTCTGCACCCGCAAGGCGTTTTCCAGCGTCAGGAAACCTGGCGCAACGCCGAGACCCAAGGTCGTCACGCCGCCCTGAATCTGTTGGGCGGCGAGCTGCCCTTCGAGGTCATTCCCGGTTTTTGGTCCGATCAATACGACTGGGGATTGCAGACCGTGGGCGTGATCGCAAACACACAACCCACGGCGAGCCGGACAACCCCCGGTGGCGGTTTCCTGTTGTTCTACCTCGATGCCGAGCAACGTCTGCAAGGCGCTTGCGGCTGGGGGCAGGGGAACAGCATCGCCAAGGACATCAAGTTGTGCGAGCGGCTGATCGCTCACCATAACCCTCTCTCAGCGGACGCTCTGGCCGACGCCGATGTACCGCTCAAACAACTGCTGAGGAACTGACATGCGTGAATTCCTGGTCTTTCAGTCCCAGTGGGCCATGCAAGATCACCGCGGCCAATGCGACCTTCCCCTGGAAGCGCAAGTGGAGAAAATCGCCGCTGCCGGCTTCGACGGCATCACCGACCATTTCTGGATCGCGCCACATGCCGCTCGCCTGCATGCCGCCGCCAAGGCGCAAGGCCTGCAAATCGAAGGGCAGGTGTTCCCCCGCACCGTGGATGATCTGGCGGCAGCGATGGATGTCGCGGCCCGCTACGGCTGCCACCACCTCACGCTGCAAGCAGACGTGCGGCCGCGCACGTTGAAGCAAGCTATCGAACTGATCGAAGGCTGGCAGCGTCTGGCCGAGCAGGTGGACTTTCCCGTTCTGCTGGAAACCCACCGTTATCGCCTCACCAATGACCTGTTATTCACCCTCGACATTCTCGAGGAAATGCCCGATCTCAAACTGTTGGCCGACTTGTCCCATTATGTCGTGGGCCGCGAACTGTCAGAGCCGGCTGCCGCCGAGGACGACGAACAGATCCACACCATCCTGCGCCACAGTTGGGGTTTTCATGGTCGTGTCGCCAACGGCGAACAGGTCCAGGTGCCCCTGAGCTTCGCCCAGCATCGACCCTGGCTGGAACGTTTCCTGGGCTGGTGGCGCTATGGAATAGAGGATTGGCTGGCCCGACCGAACACACCCGACAGCCTGTCCTTCACCTGCGAACTCGGCCCGCCACCCTATGCCATCACCGGTGCCGATGGACGCGACATCACCGATCGCTGGGCCGAGGCGCTGATGCTTAAGGATGTGATACGCGAGGTTTGGAATGACTGCCGGGCGGGGTCAAATGATGGGGGCTGATTTAATGCAGGAGTGGTCGTAGGGTAGGCAGCTTTCAACCCCATAGCGGACGTTTAGCAAACTCGATCCTTTCGCCTGTCCTTGGTCAGGCGGGGACGGGTTTGGGCGGCACTACAAGTATCCCGGCCGATGCGCTGGCTTCATTTTCGGATCGCTGCATCCTGGCGACCTGAGGCGTATATCAGGACCACACAGGGCGTGTGAAACATGGAGGGCAATGAGGCCCTCCCTTTTTCGTTTGTGCGACGGTCGTGGGCGCTGTTAGTGCACCCGGGTGCTCACTACCTCACCGGTGGCTGCATCCTCCAGCCATACTTCCAGCCGATTGAGGCCCACGTACTTTGAGCGTGCCATTATTTTCTGGCCGGGTTTGCCGTCGAACTTCAGGTCCGCAAACAGGAAGTGACGGGGCAGCCGGTATTCCAGTTGGATGGTGTAGGTGCCCGGTTTCAGCACGGCTCGCTGCGGGGAGTCGTTCTTGTAGTAGTACGTGGAGAACGGGATGTTGCCGACTTTTTTATCGTTGATTTTTATGATGTTCAGGTCCGGCTGGAGATCGGCAAAGTGACGCTGGACCCTACCCGCATAAGTATCGGTTTCGACCACGGTATAACGCGACTCGTCCCCCACCGTGACGGGATCGACATTGGAGTACGCGGGCATTTCCGCACAACCGTGCAGGCACAGCAGTGCGATGACAAACGGCAGGAAGATCTTTCTCATCAATAGAACCTATTTTCATCCAAAAAAGTTAACGGCATTTGTCGTGTTCGGGTTTGGCCAACCGTTCAGACGTGATTGCCCAATACCCGGCTAAACCCGGGACGACGCGCATCTGCAAAATAGCCGCACAGCGCTGCCATACATTTGATTCAGAAGCGCTCGACAACGGGCTCTTGGTGCTGGCGGCCGCCCATGCAGTCGCTACATCCAGAAGCGTGTCCAGGCCTCAGTCTCGATGAGTGCTTAACGCACAACATCCACTGCTGTGAACGTGTACACGCTATTCGATTTGTTCCACGTCGACTCCAGCGTCAGGGAAACACCCAAATCCTCGATAAAGGCGTTGGAGGTTTTACTGGTGCCCTGTTCGCACTCAAGCGCGATGGCATCGCCGGTCAGTGAGGCGAATACTTGCCGGGCAGGGAAGCGCTGACCCACGGTGCAAGTCGTCGACAGCTTCATGGGTTTGTCGGTTGGCCGGGCAGGCACTTCTTCCATGACCAGGCGAGCGCTCAACGTCTGGCCGGGGCTCCAGCTCGTCGGAGCCTTAACCTCAAGTTCGCGGGTGAGCAACACGCGTCCATCGCCTACGCCGTTCATTTTCGACTTCAACTGAATCAGGCCCGCCTGGGTGAGACGCTCGACGTGGAAGGCTTCGCTGTAGATCTCGTTCTTCTTCAGCAAACCGCCGTCTGCGGTGTACTCAACCGTCACCGGACGATCCTTGATCGCATTGCCGGTCTTGGTGGCATAGGTGTAGCTCAACGTTTTGAATTTCGGCTTGAGCAGAGGCGAGTCGAGGCGCTTGAGCACGTCTTCCGGTACGGCGACACCGGCAATGCTCGTATCCGGTTGTGGCTGAGGATAATCAGCCGGCGTGATGTCCGGGCGCAGTTGGGTAAGCATCGCACCGTCAACGGCGCCTTGCAGGGAACAACTGACCCGCGACTGAGTGCCCTGTTTGCCTTGCGCCTCGACGATCAAGATGCGTTCCACACGTTTGTTACCCGGCGCCGTGCCTGGCTGCGGTTGGATGACTCGCCATTGGTCACCGACCTTGAGTTCACTGCGCACATAGGACGAGCCTACATTCTGCAGTTGCCCAGGTTGCTCCATCAGCGGCGCGAGGCGCTTAGCCACTTCGTCTATGCCGCCTTCAACAATGAAGCCCCAGAAATAGTAGTGACCCAGTTGGCCGAGGTCGTTACTCTCGTCGACATAGGACAACAGTTTCATACCGGCAACGATCGGCGTACCGCGCAGAGACACCGAATTTTCCGGGCTGCTGCCGCGGTTTTTAACGGTTATCCACGCCGCATCTTTTTCCTGCTTAAGCGGCGCAAACGCCCCCCAGGCATCACGGTGGGTGTTCAGGCTGGAGAAGAAACTGGCATCGCAGCGGGTGAAGGCCTTGAACGTTTCGGTCAGCGCAGAATCGCTGGCTTGGGCGACGATGGGTAGGAGCAGAGCGCAAGCGAGGAGCAGAGCAGAGGACGGCAACTTCATCGAACGGGATGTCCTTATCAGTGGGCTGTACGGATGAAGGCATATGGCCATTATCCAGAAACTGGAGGGTGAACTCCAGTCGTTCCTGTGCAAGTCACTATCGTCCACCGGGTTGTTTTACTTGCTTTACACTCCAATGTCGCTGTCGGGTAAAACTTGAAAACCACGTTCGTTATTGGCTGAAAGCAGCCTGTCAGTTAGGGAAGAGTTGAATGGTGTTCAGGGTGATGGTGGTCGGTGGCTACGGAAACTTCGGTAGCATCGTTTGCAGGCATTTGGCGACGATGCCAGAGGTGGAACTGGTGATCTCGGGCCGCGATCCACACAAGTTGCAGCGCAAAGTCGATGAGTTGAAAAGCCAATCGGGCACTGTCGCCGAAAGTTGGTGCGGCAATGCCATGGGCACTGAGTTCAAATCCGTTTTGAGCTCGATGAACATCCAGTTGGTCATCCATACCGGCGGCCCGTTTCAGGGGCAATCCTATGCCGTCGCCGAGAATTGCATCGACGCTGGCGTGAACTACTGCGACCTGTCTGACTGCCGAACCTTCGTCAACGGCGTTGGCGTACTCGATGCCCAGGCGAAACAGGCCGCAGTGGCGATCCTCAGTGGCTGCAGTTCAGTGCCGACGCTGTCGTCAGCCATCATCGATCAGCAGCGCTCTCGCTTCAGTCGTATCGACTCGATCGAGCATGGCATATCCTCTTCGGCGAAGATGCCGGGATTGTCGACCGTCGAAGGCGTACTCGCCTACGCAGGTAAACCGATCAAGCAATTCAAGAATGGCAAGGTGCATGAAGTGTTGGGTTGGCAGGATCTGACACTTCGCAAGATGCCGCACCTGGGCACTCGGGTGCTGGCCAACGTCGATGTGCCGGACATGGATATTTTCATCGGCCGCTATGGCGCGCAAACCCTGAGCTTCAAGGCCGGCGCAGGCTTGAAGCTTGGCGGTGTCGCCAACTACCTGCTGGCTCAGGCGCTGAGGATCGGGTTGGTTCGCGACCATGCCCCCTGGGCCGCAAGACTGCATCGGCTGGGGACCAGGTTTGAACGCTTCGGCGATGGCAAAAGCGCGATGTACATCGACGTTCAGGGCATGGGAGTTGACGGGAAACCGCTGGCCATGACCGTGCAACTGACAGCCATGAATGACAAAGGTCCGGAGATCCCAAGCTGCGCAGCTGTAGCCTTGGCCGCGAAAATGGCCCAGGGGTATGTGCCGCAACCCGGTGCCCGGGCTTGTGTGGGCGAAATTACTGTCGATGAATACATGGCAGCGATCAACGATCCGCACAATTTGAGCCTGTCCGTGCAGTTCTCTGACGAGCCGCGCTGACATGCTTTATTTATGCCTGAAGTACCTCCACGTCATCGCCGCGATTTTCCTGTTCGGATTTGGCATGGGCTCATACCTCTATCTGATCGCAGCCAGCCGCACGGCCAACCCTCAAGTAATTGCACATGTGGCCCGAATGGTCGTGCGCTTCGACACCTGGATTACCACGCCGGCAGGCTTTATTCAGATCATCACGGGCTACCTGCTGATGAGGCTCTCCGGACTTCCCATGACCACGGAATGGGTGCTGACCTCGTTGATCATCTTCTTCTGCGTAGGCTCGCTTTGGCTGCCGGTATTGGTGCTGCAGAAGCGGCTGTATCTGATGGCGTCGTGCGCGGTTGAGGCTGGAAACGGACTCGATGATGAATACCGATCCGTGTACAAAAAATGGTTGTGGATGGGGGTAGTCGGTTTTGTCGGGATGTTTGTGATTGTGCTGATGATGGTGACGAAGATGACGCCGGTGCAACTGGTCGAGCTATTGGGATAGCAGGATCGGCTGGCTCAAGACTTGGTGTTCCAGGCCACTGCGCACAGGGCAAGTCCCGCCACATTCAACGAGACCGGATTGAAGGCATCCTTGAGCATTGATGGATTGAAAATCGCCACATCCAGCAGCAGGCCCAATAGCGCTGTCGCGGCGACGGCAAGAGGCCAGCCACTGCGCGGCGCGAGCAGTATCCATAAGGCCAGTGCAATCTCTGCGACCCCGGCAATATTGGCGAACAGCTCAACCTGAGTGATCCCGTGAGACTGGATCATTGTCAGCTCGCCCGGGCTCAGCCACAGTAACTTGGGAATCAGACCGTGGTAGCCAAACATGAACGCCAGCCCCCCACGGGCGATCCAGTTAATGCGTGTGAGGGCGTTCATAGGGGCGCTTTCAAAAAGCGCTGTTCATGATCAGGATCCGGCAACAGGCACATGTCGTATTTCCCGAAGAGCCGATAACGATTAAGCGCAATGCGGTCGTATGCCCAATCTCGAAGCCTGCGAGGGAAGATGCGCAAGAGGTTCACGGGGCGCCAGAATGCGGGCAATTGGGCGATGACTTCGAAAAATGCGTCTGAGCGCTCCCAGTAATGTCGGTCGCGGATCACCGCCATGGTCTCGAATTGATCCACGGGCAAACCTGCCCACGCGAGCAGGGCCTGCCCCTCGGGTGACTGAACCGCCGCCAACCGCACGCGCCGCTGGCGGTCATGACGAATCAAGAACCTCGCCCAGCCATTGCACAATTTGCAGACTCCGTCGAACAAGACCACAGTTTCTCCTGGCTTGAGCAGGGGCGCGGGAGAGGGGCGGATTTGCGAGGCTGGCATAAGCAATGGGTCCGAGGGAGCCTGGTTATCCCGGATCATAACCGCGTACCAGCGTTAAAGTCTGCGTTTGGCCGGTTGCTCTCCGTCGCGAAGAGCCGTTAAGCATCTCCAGACCACTCCCGCGCGGGTCTATCAGGTAAAAACCAGAACGGAATCACTTTTTCGGTGGTTTACCGCTGGCAGGGATGTGCAGGTACGACATCACGCTTTCAGTCAGTTCGGTTGCCAGTTTGACCGCTTCTTTATTGCGCGCCATCACGCCGGCGACCAAGCCTTCGATCAAGGCCAGCACGGCGATGTTGGAACTGGTCAGCACCGGGTGATCGCAAGGCGCAAACAGCGTGTGCTCGGCAATGCCGGTGAGCGGCGAGGCGGGTGAGTCGGTAATGGCCAGCACCGATGCGCCACGTTCATTGGCGAAGCGTGCCAGTTGCAGGGTGTCGAGGGAGTAGCGCGGCAGGGAGATCGCCAGCAATACGTCCTGGTCGGTGATTGCGGCCAGACGGTAAGCGGCGTTTTCGTTGCCGCCTTCCATGCTGATGGCCGTGGCGTCCGCACAAAAGGGCATCAGGGTCGAGGCGGCAAGACCGGCGAAGTAAACACTGTTGCCGAACCCCAGAATGTAGATTTTGCGTGCCGTGGTCAGGCGAGTGACGAAGGCTTCAAAGGTGTCGGCGTGGTTGTTGGTCACCGCCGTGGCCAGGTTGCTGCTGGCGCTCTGCAGTTGTTCATGCAGGCCAAACGCACCACCGGGGCGATGGGCAAGTTCGTTGCGCAGTTTGTCGACCGGCGACACCATCTGCTGCAACGTTGCGATCAGCTCGGCCTTCATGCCGCTGTAGCCACCGAGGTCCAGCGCTTTGGCCAGACGGTTGACGGCGGCGGGTGAGGTCAATGTCTCGTGAGCCATCTCCTCGATGGTCAGCGTTGCGGCCTTGAGCGGGTGACGCAGGATAAAGTCCGCCACCTTGCGCAGTGACGGCGGCAGTTCGGAAACGATTTCCGTCAGTTTGCGCATGACCGGCGCGGCATAGACAGTGGTGTCTTTCGATGGGGTTGGCATATCCAGCTCAACATTTCCTGAAGGTGAAAGAAGGGCTGTGCCTGATGCCCTGACAAGGTTGGCTGGAGTGTATCCCAAGCCTGCCTTGTCAGGGCAGCGCCGAGCCGAGCCGTGGATGGGTGGGCGGCGGTCTTACTTCAAACTCCCGGACAGAAATTGCTGGAGGCGTTCGGACTGCGGGTTGACCAGCACCTCACTCGGGTCGCCACGCTCTTCGACAACGCCCTTGTGCAGGAACACCAGTTGGTTCGAAACCTCGCGGGCAAAACCCATTTCGTGAGTCACCACCACCATGGTGCGGCCTTCCTGCGCCAGATCCTGCATGACTTTAAGCACTTCGCCGACCAGTTCGGGGTCGAGCGCCGACGTCGGTTCATCAAACAGCATCACTTGCGGTTCCATCGCCAGTGCGCGGGCAATGGCCACGCGCTGCTGTTCGCCACCGGACATATGCGCCGGCCAGGCGTTCATGCGGTGGGCTACCCCGACTTTATCAAGGTAGTGCTCGGCCTTTTCCCGTGCCTCTTTCTTGCCCAGGCCCTGCACATGCACCGGGGCTTCCATGACGTTTTCCAGAGCGCTCATGTGTGACCAGAGGTTGAAGTGTTGAAACACCATCGATAGCTGTGAACGCATGCGTTGCAACTGCTTGGGTTCGGCCGCCTTCAGCCCGCCAAGCTTGTTGGCTACCAGCTTGAGCGGTTCGCCATTGAGTACGATATTGCCCGCATTGGGTTGCTCCAGCAGGTTGATGCAGCGCAGGAACGTACTTTTGCCAGAGCCGCTGGAACCGATGATGCTGATCACGTCACCGGCCTGTGCTTGCAGGGACACGCCCTTGAGCACCTGGTGCGCGCCGTAGCTTTTATGCAGGTCTTGAACTTCGAGTTTGTACATGGTTTTAACTCTCTGGCATCAGTCGCTGAGCAAGCGACCCTGGCGAATGGGGGTAGAACCGGCAACTTTGGCCAGCCACAATCCGGGCTGGGCATAGCGCAGCCGTTCGCGGGCATAGAGAATGCCGTCGGTGCTGGCGCTTACCACGCTATGGCGGTCGGTCAGCGGGTCGATGACCTCGAAGAGTGGATCGCCGACCTTGACCTGCGCGCCCAGCGGTTGCAGAAAACTCACCACACCCGGATGGGGTGCACAGGCGTACTGCGCGCCGGCGAATGGCATGGCCTGGCAATGGCTCGGCGGTGCCGCTGGCCAGTCACCGCTGATCAGGCCTTGTTCGGCCAGATACCCGAGAATGGCTTGTGCACTGTCGACGCATTGCTCGCGCTCGGTGTCTGCCATGCCACGCAATTCGATGGTGGTGGCCATGCACGCCAGGGGAATATTGGCTTCAGGAAACCGCTCAGCCAGGCGTAACCATGCAATGGCGCAGGCTTCGTCGAAGGCACTGCCGCCCGCATCTTCGGCCAGCAACGTGACCCCGGCGCCGAGGCGAGCGGCCAGTGACTGCAAGCGTGGCCAATGTTGCGGCATCGCATACAACAACATGATCGATTCGAAATCACAGTGCAGGTCCAGCACCACATCGGCGTCACAGGCATGCTGCAGCAACAAGCGACGCAGGCCGTCGAGTTCCGAGGTCGGTGCTGGCATGGCGGCGAGGGCATCGCCCATGGCGCGGCGGATGAGTGCGACGTTGGCGTCGGCATCGTCGCCCAATTGGCCTTCCAACAGGGGGGCGACGGCATCGACCAACTCCGGGAACTCGCGATTGAAGTTCTTGCCGCTGGAGAACTCAAAGCGCCCCTGATGGGTGGCCTGGAACATTTGGGCGATACCGATCGGATTGGCCATTGGCACCAACTCGATCACCCCGGTCAGGCGGCCTTGTGTTTCCAGTTCCAGAAGACGGCGCTTGAGCTCGGCGGCGACGCGCATCCCCGGCAACTCGTCGGCATGCAATGACGCCTGGATGTACGCTTTGCGTGGTCCACTGCCAAAACGAAACAGCGTCAGCGTGCGTTCGGTGCCCGATGCACTCCACGGCAAGCGGTATTGAATGTGCTCCATAACAGCTCCTTAGTACTTGCGCGGTGCCAGATACGCCAGCCAATGGCGCTCGGCCAACTTGAACAGGCGCACCAGAATGAAGGTCAGGGCGAGGTAGATGAGCCCGGCGGTGATAAACGCCTCGAACGGTAGATAGAACCGCGAGCTGACAGTCCGCGCGGCTCCGGTGATGTCGACGAGGGTGACGATGGAGGCCAGGCTGGTGGTTTGCAGCATCATCAACACTTCGTTGCTGTACTGCGGCAATGCCCGGCGCAAGGCCGACGGCATGAGAATGCGGCGATACAGGGTCAGGCGTGACATGCCCATGGCCTTGGCGGCTTCGATCTCGCCATGGGGGGTGGATTTCAGACTGCCGGCCAGCAACTCGGCGCTATAGGCACTGGTGTTGATTGCGAAGGCCAGACAGGCGCAAAAGGTGGCGCTGGAGAGGTAAGGCCAGAGCACGCTTTGGCGCACTGCTTCGAACTGCGCCAGGCCGTAATAGATCAGGAACAGTTGCACCAGCATCGGCGTGCCGCGAATCACGTAGGTATAGAGCCAGGCCGGGAAGTTGATCAGCGGCGATCGCGACACCCGCATCAGCGCCAGTGGAATGGCCAATACCAAACCCAGGGCCAGGGAAATGAACAGGACTTTGAGGGTCAACAAGGCGCCATTGAAGTACAGCGGCAGGTTTTCCCAGATCAGGTTGTAGTCGAGAATCATGGGCGGTTCCCCTCACAATTCGGCGGCTTTGATGCCGACCGAGTAGTGTTTTTCCAGATAGCGCAGCACCAGCAAGGACAGGCTGGTGAGCATCAGATACAGCGCGGCTACCGCGAGAAAAAACGTGAATGGCTCGTGTGTGGCATCCGCTGCGTTCTTGGCTTTGAACATCATGTCCTGCAAGCCGATCACCGAGATCAGCGCGGTGGATTTGGTCAGTACCAACCAATTGTTGGTGAACCCGGGAATGGCGAAACGAATCATCTGCGGTACCAGAATTCGCCAGAACACCTGCGCACCGCCCATGCCATAGGCCACGCCGGCCTCGGCCTGACCTTTGGGGATCGCCATGAAGGCGCCGCGAAAGGTTTCCGAGAGGTAGGCACCAAAAATGAAGCCCATGGTGCAGACGCCGGCGATAAAGGGGTTGATGTCGATATAGCGGGTGTAACCGAGCGCCAGGGCAATGCGGTTCACCAGATCCTGGCCACCGTAGAAAATCAGCAGGATCAGCACCAGGTCTGGAATACCGCGAATCAGGGTGGTGTAACTTTCCCCGAGCACGGCCAGCCATTTGAGTGGTGACAATCGGAATGCCGCGCCGATCAGCCCCAGGGCAATCGCCAGGGACATGGACGTCAAGGCCAGGTTTATGGTCAGCCAGGCGCCATCGAGAATGCTCGATCCGTAGCCGTGAAGCATCATGAAGTTCCTCAAGCGAGCGCCGCGAGGCGCGCAAGACAACCCCCTGACATACGCCTGCAATGGGCCGTCGCCGGGTCTTGGGTCAGGGGGGCAGGGGTAAGGGCTTACTCGCCGTAGATATCGAATGCGAAGTACTTGGCCATCACTTGCTGGTACTTGCCATTGGCGCGAATGGCGTCAATCGCGGCACTCAGGCGCGCAACGTTGGCACTGTCGCCTTTGCGCACGGCGATCCCGGCGCCCCTGCCAAAATATTTCGGGTCGTTGATGTCGGGCCCTGTCAGTGCGAAGCCCTGGCCAGCCGGTGTCTTGATGAAGCTCTCATCGGTGTTGACGATGTCGGCGAGGGTGGCGTCCAGACGACCCGAGGCGAGATCGAGGAAGGCTTCATTTTGTGAGGAGTAGCGCACCACGACGACGCCGGCTTTTTCCAGTTGCTCGGTGGCAAAACGATCGTAAGTCGAGGAGCGCTGCACGCCGACTTTCTTACCCTTGAGGTCCACCAAAGGGTCATTGATCAGGTTGCCGGCCTTCATCGCGAACTTGCCCGGTGTGTGGTAGTACTTTTTGCTGAAGTCCACGGACTTCATTCGGTCTTCGGTGATCGACATCGACGACAGCACGGCATCGATCTTGCGCACTTTGAGCGACGGGATCATGCCGTCGAACTCCTGAATGACCCACTCGCATTTGACCTTCATTTCTTCGCACAAGGCGTTGCCGATGTCGTAATCGAATCCGCTGACGTTGCCCTCTGGTGTCTTGAAGGAGAAGGGAGGGTAGGCGGCTTCGATACCGATACGCAGGCTGTCTTCGTCGGCATGTGCCAGGAAGCTGAAAGCGCATAGCACCAGAGCACCTAGAAGTTCTGTCTTGTTCATATTGTTGACTCCTTGGAGGGCATTTTGGGGGTACGGGTGCCCGCCATCCGGGTTGGCGCGGCGGATCAGTCCTGTGATCGGCGAGGCTATAAATGACACAATAAAAATCAATATGCAACTCATGTGAAAATAAACATGTCAGATTGGGGCGTGACAAAGCGCAACAGTGCCCGGTTGGTGCTGGCACTGGTGACCGGTTGTGCGGGGATCACAAAGATTGTTTCGGGGGGGGCGAATGACCGTTTTTTGCTGTGGATTCAACCGGTCGATGCAACAGATGGGCTAAATCTTTCAGGGAGGTGTTTCGTCGTTCAGGGTTTTCCAGCGCCAACCATTTCAGACGCCGCGACGGCGATCAGATCGCCGTCACGACGTTAGTGCTCAACCGCGAATGAACGCCAGCAAATCGGCGTTGATCTGATCCGCGTTGGTCGTCGGCATACCGTGGGGAAAGCCCGGGTACGTCTTGAGGGTGGAATGTTTCAATAGTTTGGCCGAAAGCGGCGCAGAGTCGGCAATCGGCACAATCTGATCATCCTCTCCGTGCATGACCAGTGTGGGCACCTGAATCGCCTTCAGGTCTTCGGTGAAGTCGGTCTCGGAAAACGCTTTGATGCAGTCGTAATGAGCTTTTGCACCGCCCATCATGCCTTGACGCCACCAGTTGTCGATTACGCCTTGTGAAACCTTCGCCCCGGGTCGATTGAAACCGTAGAACGGCCCCGACGGCACGTCCAGGTAAAACTGCGCGCGGCTGGCGGCCAGTGCGGAACGGAACCCGTCGAACACTTCCAGAGGTAAACCACCGGGGTTCTTCTCTGACTTAACCATGATGGGGGGAACCGCGCTGATCAGCACGGCCTTGGCAACGCGTCCCGGTTTGGCTCGAGCGGCGTAGCGCGCTACTTCACCCCCACCGGTCGAATGGCCGACATGGATCGCACCTTTAAGGTCGAGCGCATCGGTCAGCTCGATGACATCGGCGGTGTAGGTGTCCATTTCGTTACCCACCCAGGTTTGGGTCGAGCGGCCGTGACCGCGGCGGTCGTGCGCGATCACCCGATAACCTTTGAGCAAGAAAAACATCATCTGGTTGTCCCAGTCGTCCGCGCTCAATGGCCAGCCGTGGTGAAAGACGATGGGCGTCGCGTCTTTCGGACCCCAATCCTTGAAGAAAATCTCGGTGCCGTCTTTGGTCGTAATAGAGTTCATAGCGTGCATCTCCTTGTGATCTGGTTTGTGTTGGGTTGTAGAGGGCTTGTCAGCGGCCTGCGTCAACCCGGAAAAACTGGAAAGCGGAACCAACAAACTGGCGGCCACTACTGCTGAACTTGCCAATATGGCCCGACGCTGGAGATCTATCTCCCGATTGGAGTCTTTCATTGGCGGTCTCTCGATCATGTGTTGTTGCTCAGGGAGATTCGCGCCTCCGTGAACGCAGGCGCAAACCCGACAAGCGATCAGTAGTCCCAGAAACCCGCAACCCAGCGAAAGGCGTCGCCGTCCACTGCCACCCGGCCAACGGAGGGGAACGGCAGGTGAGTCGCCACGAACAGCTCACCGCTAGCCGCCGCCTCTTGCAACAGGCGGACACGAACACGAACCGACTCCTCAGGATCATGTTCAAAGCCGTTATGCCAGTCGGGGTGTTCGAAGGCGACCGGGAACAGGGCGTCGCCCGCGAAGGTCAACCGCTCGCCGCCGGATGTCACGTAGACCACGCTGTGCCCTGGTGTGTGGCCGCCGGTGAGCTTGACGACCACGCCTGGCGCCACTTCATACTCATCTTCGAACGTGCGCACCTTGCTGCGGTACTCGCTAATGAACTGATTGGCCGTTGCCCGCAGGACGTCCGGCACCGGCGACGGCATGGCGGTGAGGGAGAAATCGGGCGACTCCCAGAACGCGACCTCGGTGGCTGAAACGTGGATACGCAGATCCGGACGCAGTTGGCTCTTCACCTCATCGACCAGCAGCCCGCCGATATGGTCCATGTGCATATGGGTAATCACCACGTCGGTCACGGACGAAAGATCGATACCGGCGGCCTTCAGTCGTTTGGGGAACTGCCCGGCCCGCGGAAAGCCGGGGAACTGCCCTCCGAGTCCCGCGTCGACGAGGATGAGCTTGTCGCCACTGCGCACCACCAGTACGTTCAGCGCCCAATCGAACGCGTCCGGCCCCAGGAACATGTCTTTGAACCAGGCCGCGCGGGCGGCTGGGTCGGCATTGGTGGACATCGTCTCGGTCGGCAGGGGCAGCACTCCATCACTGACCACCAGCACGTCAATCTCGCCGATCCGCAGCGCATAGCGCGAAGGAACCAGCTCCTCGGACGCCGTGTTGTGCAAGCTCATGTTTGACTCCTGCTGAGCATTCCTTTTCTGTGCTCCATCCTTTTGGGAGGGGTGGTTCAACTGCATTGTCATGGTCCTTCTCCTATTGCTTGGGTCACGTCGGGTTCAGGTGGAGGGGGGCTTCAAGCCACAGGAATCATCGGGTCGGCTGCTGCCAGGGCGGCGGCCCGATCAGCTGCCGGCGGGTAGATCCACTGGGTGTTGATCTGCGTCTTGAGCTCCTTGGCCGTTTCCTTGACCAACTTGAGCTGACGATCCCAGCCTTCAGTAAACACCGCGCCCCAGGCGCCCAGATCGAGGCAGGTCACGTACTTGGGCTGACGGTAGGCGGTGGGCGCGACACCTAGCAGGTCCGCAGCGACGTTATTGCCGGCGTGACGGCCTAGAGAAATCGCGTGCTGGCAAGACATTGCGGCGAAGTTGCCGAGGTCGTCGGTGGCGGCATAGGCGACGTCTCCAGCGGCGTAGACATGCTCCTGGCCGAGCACCTTCAGGTTCTCATCGACGTGCAGGCGCCCCTGGGCATCGCGCACGCTGGAAATCTGTTCGGTCAGCGGACTGGCGCGAAAGCCGACGGTCCAGATCACTGTTTGGCTCTCGATGCGGCGACCATCGGCGAGGGTAACGCCGTTGGCGTCCACTGCTGTCACGCTGGCGTTGACCACCCATTCAATGCCCAGGTATTCGGACGCTTCGATGATTGATGGACGAATTCCCTCACCCATGGTCGCGCCAATCTGAGGCGCACGGTCGATGATGATCACGCGGATGTCCTGATCGTTACCGAGCAAGGACCGCAGGCGCGCCGGCATCTCGGTGCCGGTCTCGATACCGGTGAAACCGCCACCGGCGACCACCACCGTGTTGCGGGCAACGCTGGAGGGACGGTTCTTGAGGGATTTGAGGTGGTTCTCCAGACGCACCGCGGCTTCGATCTGATCAACGTCGAAGGCGTGGGCGTCAAGACCTGGCACCATAGGACGGGATAACTGGCTGCCAGCGGCAAGTACCAGGCGATCGTAGGTCAATGTGCTCCACCGGCCAGCCTCGTCGCGATAGCCAACGGTCCTTCCAAGGTCATCAATGTGCTCGGCGGTGCCTTTGATGAAACGCACACCTACCGAGTCGAACAACCCATCCAGGGGAGCGAACATTTTGTGCACGTCGCTCTCGTAGAAACGGGGACGAATGCGCAATTGCGCCTGGGGTGCCAGCAGCGTGATTTCCACGTCGCTACGGCTGTGCTTATCCAGTAGGCGGGCGGCGCTCAATGCACTCCACACGCCACCGAACCCCGCACCAATAACCAGAATATGCTGTTTCATTAGTTGTTCCTCAAAAAAGGTTTTCAATGTTCTTGAAGTTATTCTTCAAGTTTGGTGGAGCGATAAACAGGCGCCGAAAGTCAAGGCGTTTATGTTGAAAGCAGCAGGTCGCCCGCTGTGGATTCAGGTTATGGCTGGATTGTTTTCGGCGCACTTCTACATCGGTTCAGAAAAACTATACGTCAGGGGGGATGGGTCTATACGAAGGTTTGTATTGGATGTAAAAGAGAGCGTTCAGAGCGCACTCAGTTCTGCTGGAGGAGGGCTGTTTCGATGTAGTTCAGAAGCTTATTGGCGTCACAAGGTTTAGGCAGACAGGCAATCAGCGCAGGCGTATTGGTGCCAAGGGGGGGGAGGGCTTCAGGGTAAGCCGTGATGAATACAGTGGGGATGTGAAAGCCCATCGCGACGAGCTGCTTGTGAAGCTCCAAACCGCTCATTCCGGGCATCTGGATATCGGAAATGAGGCAATGTGTTTGAGCGGGGCCGTTCGTGTTGAGAAACTCCAGAGCGCTGCAATAAGTTTGAACTTTGTAACCGCTGGATCGCAGCAAGCTTTCAAGCGCTGTCCGGACCGAGTCATCATCATCGACGATGGCGATAATCATTGAGTTGCGTATGGGTGTGTCTTGCTTCATTTGGGACCCTCGTGACAGCTTTGGCCGTTATTACAACATACGCCGACTTATAAAGTGTTGAAGTATACCAATGTATAATCTGCTAAGACCAAAGTGTGGGGAAACTTTGAAGTTCGATGAAATCACCCGGGTTGGTCTTGTACTACTGGGTCGCGATTGCGGGCATACCCACGTACAAGGCTGCGCAACCAAGGGATACATCGGTTGAACCTAGATACAAGTGACGGCTTGCTATTGGGCTGCATAAGCTTGAACTCCCTTACTCATGCGGCCTTGTGCCCAGGCGGTGAACGTGATGAACAGAAATGATCTGCGGCGTGCCGACATCAATCTGTTGATTGTCTTTGAAACAGTGATGTGCGAACGCAACGTTACCCGGGCCGCAGAGAAACTTTTCCTGTGCCAGGCCACTATCAGCAGCGCCCTCGGGCGACTGCGTTCGATGTTCAATGATCCGCTGTTCATCCGCACTGGCAGGGTGATGGAGCCGACTGCGCGCGCAGAAGAAATTCATGCGCGGCTGACGCCAGCATTGGATGGCATCGCTGTCGCCTTGAGTTGTGCCCAGGCGTTCGACCCACTCACCAGTGACGAGACCTTTCATATCGGACTCTCTGACGATGTCGAGTACGCGCTGCTTCCACGTTTGATCAAGCATCTGCGGGATGAGGCGCCAAACATCACGCTGGTAGTGCGCAGAGTGGACCATCGGCAATTACCCCAATTGCTGACCTCGGGAGAGATTTCCGTGGGTATCAGCTTTGCCCAGGAGCTGCCGGCCAGTGCTCATTGCAAAAGCCTGCGAGCGATGCAGCCAATGCTATTGCGCGCCGATTCGGACCCTGGCGCCCTCGAGCTGGATGACTTTTGCAGACGGCCTCATGTGGTTGTCTCGTCGATGGGAAATGTCATCGACGATGCCGATCATGCCCTTAGCCTGGTCGGTCGGCAGCGCAGGGTCGTCCTGGCTGTTCCGCAGTTCAGTGCCTTGCCCGCTTTGCTCGCCGGCAGCGACATGATTGCGATCGTACCGGACTACGTCGCCCGGGCCATGGCGCGAATGGAAGGGATGCGCGCCGACTTTGCGCCGTTGGCGCTACCGGCGCCGGACTTGTCCATGGCCTGGCGCGGCGCAGCCCACAACGACCCTCGGGAACGCTGGTTGCGTTCGTGCTTCTGTCACTATCTCGGTCAACATCAAGAGCAGCCCGTGCCTCTGGCCGTAGCGTGACTTGAGGCTACGTTGTTCCGTGAAGCGTCCCCCGTTAGCTTTATCACTGGCATTGATCTTTGTGCTGACGGTGGGCTGGGTCAAATCCAGGTTCTAATGGTACTGGAAGCTGTTGTAGGCTATTGCGGCGGCATCGGCATGCGGCGCGACACTGGATACAGCGTGACGGCAATGTGCGGCAGTCAAGAACCTACTTATTGTTCCCGCTCCGACGGATAACAGCATGCAGATACTATGGAACGATGGCGAGCGTACCTTCTGTCGAGAGTTACGCTCGGGTGTGGAAGGCAGCCGCAATGTTCTGGTTGCACGACCTGCTGCTGAACAACCGCTTCCGGCTTGTCTTGGCCGTTTCGCCCACGAGTTTGGCCTGAAGGACGAACTGGATGGCTCTTGGGCTGTGCGTCCGCTTGAGATGGTGCGAGAAAGTGGGCAGATGTATCTGCTGCTGGAGGATACGGGTGGCACGCCGCTTGTGCAGCTGCTGGTCGCCCCCATGGAAACGCCAACTTTTCTGCGTCTTGCCATTAGCATCGCGCAGGCATTGGGAAAGCTCCACCAACGCGGACTCGTCCATAAAGATATCAAGCCCTCTCATATTTTGGTGAACTGCTCCGACGGTCAGGCCCGGCTTACAGGGTTCGGCCTCGCCTCGTGGTTACCGCGTGAGCGACAGGCGCCTGAGACCATCGCCGGCACGCTCGCCTACATGGCACCTGAGCAGACCGGCAGGATGAATCGCTCGATCGATTTGCGCAGCGACCTCTATTCCTTCGGCGTCACGCTTTACCAGATGCTCACGGGTTCGCTGCCGTTTACGGCATCTGACCCGATAGAGTGGGTGCACTGCCATATCGCCAAACAACCGCAGCCACCGAGCGTGCGGGTCGAAACCGTCCCCGATGTGCTTTCCCGGATTGTCATGAAGCTGCTCGCCAAGACTGCTGAGGAGCGCTACCAGACGGCTGCGAGTGTTGAACACGATCTGCGGCAATGCCTGGCAGACTGGGAGTCCTTGCGCCACATCAATGCCTTTGCGTTGGGTGAGCAAGGGACATCCGATCGGCTGATGATTCCCGAGAAACTCTACGGGCGCGAGCATGAGGTGAGTACCTTGATCGCCGCGTTCGATCGGATCATCGCCAGCAGCGCGCCGGAGCTCATGTTGGTCACCGGCTATTCCGGTATTGGCAAATCCTCTGTGGTCAATGAGCTGCACAAAGCGCTGGTTCCGCCGCGAGGACTTTTCGCAGCTGGCAAGTTCGATCAATACCGGCGCGATATTCCCTATTCGACGCTGGTGCAGGCCTTTCAAAGCCTGGTGCGCACACTGCTTGGCAAGAACGACACAGAACTGGCGCAATGGCGTGACGCATTACAGAACGCACTGGATGCCAACGCGGGGCTCATGACCGACCTCATTCCCGAACTGAAGCTCATCATTGGTGAGCCGCCACCGGTGCAGACACTTGAGCCTCAACAGGCGCAACGCCGTTTCCTCCTGGTGTTCCGGCGCTTTATCGGTGTATTTGCCCGGGCGGAGCATCCGCTTGCCCTGTTCCTGGACGATCTGCAGTGGATCGACGCGGCAACGCTCGACCTGCTGGAGGATCTGTTGACCAGCTCGGATGTGCGGCATCTGATGCTGGTGGGTGCCTACCGCAGCAATGAAGTGAGTGGCGCGCACCCTCTAACGGGAAAACTTCAGGCTATTCGGAACGCGGGGGGCAGGGTAGATGAAATCACGCTGGCGCCGCTCGCGAAGGGACACATTGAGCAGTTGATTGCGGATGCGCTGCATGACGAGCTTGCGCACATTGAGCCCCTGGCGCAGTTGGTGCTGGACAAAACCGCCGGCAACCCGTTCTTCGTGATCCAGTTTCTGCAAACGCTCGCTGACGAACAGCTGCTGACCTTCGATCATCAAACAAGGCAGTGGTGCTGGAGTCCGGATCGCATCCATGCCAAGGGTTACACCGACAACATCGTGGACCTGATGGTCGGCAAGCTGACCCGCTTGCCGGCTGAAACGCAACTGGCATTACAGCAGCTTGCCTGTCTGGGGAACGTTGCCGGGACCATGGCGCTTTCCACCGTTCTGGGCATCCCCCAGGCACAGATCCGCACGGTATTGTGGGAAGCCATACGCCAGGAGTTGGTCCAGCGGCTGGAAGGCGCTTATGGTTTTGTTCATGACCGTATTCATGAAGCGGCCTATTCGCTGATCCCCAAGGGGGCTCGCGCCGAGGCTCATCTGCGAATCGGCCGGCTGCTCGCGGCGCAGACGTCCCTGCAAGGGCGGGAGGAGGCGATCTTTGACATCGTCGGCCAGCTCAATAGCGGCGCTGTGCTGCTCACCGATCAGGCCGAGCGGGAGCAATTGGCAGAGCTCAACCTGATAGCCGGCCAGCGCGCCAAGGCGTCAACGGCCTATGCTTCGGCGCTCAACTATCTCACCACGGGCGCGCAGCTGTTGGACGACAACTGTTGGACGCGTCTCCATGGGTTGATCTTCGCGCTGGAGTTGAACCGGGCCGAATGCGAGCTGCTGACCGGGCAGTTATCGGTCGCGGACAAGCGCCTGGCGGCGCTGTCGGATCGCGCCACGACTACGATCGAACGAGCCAATGTCGTGTGTCTGCAAATGGATGTCTACCTGCTGATGGATCGCAGCGATGGCGCGGTCGCTGTCTGTCTCGCCTATCTGCGGCATGTGGGCATCGAGTGGTCGGCCCATCCGAGCGACGATGAAGTGCTCCAGGAGTACGACCATATCTGGTCGTTACTGGGCGATCGGCAAATCGAGGAACTCATCGATTTGCCGCTGATGGAGGATGCAGGCTCCCTCATGACCGTCAGCGCTCTGAGCAAGCTCTTCCCGCCTGCCTTGCAGACGGATGCGAACCTGACGGACCTGTTGATCTGCAAGGCGATCAGCCTGAGCCTCGAAGGGGGCAACTGCGATGCTTCATGTGTGCATTACGCCAATGCATTCAGGGTCGCCGGACGGCGTTTCGGCGACTACCAGGCAGGATTCCGATTCGGCCAACTCGGCTGCGAACTCGTTGAACAACGAGGCCTGACGCGATTCGAAGCCAGTACCTATCTTTGCTTCTCGAATTTTGCCGTGCGCTGGATGAAGCCCGTAGGGCAATGCCGCGATCTGCTGCACCGCTCATTTGTTGCGGCGAACCGGATCGGTGACCTGCCGTATGGTGCTTATGCGGGCAACAGCCTCACCTCCGACTCTCTCTTCGCCGGCGAGCCATTGTCCGAGGCACAAGACGAAGCCGAACGTGGCCTGGATTACGCCAGGAAAGTGCGTTTCGGGCTGGTCACCGATTTCATTGGCACACAACTGGCGCTGATTCGGATGCTCCGGGGTTCGACGTCAGTATTCAGTTGTTTTGATGATGGACAGTTTGACGAGAGAGGCACCGAAGCACACCTGTCCAGCAATCCGGACCTGGCATTGGCCGAGTGCTGGTACTGGGTCCGCAAATTACAGGCCTGCTACATGGCCGACGACCCCAAGGCGGCCATGCAAGCCGCCGCAAAGGCACAGCAGTTGCTATGGACGTCATATTTGTTCTTCGAGGAAGCTGAGTTTTACTTCTATGACGCACTGGCTCGTGCCCGATGGTGTGACAGTGTCCCGGTGGACGAGCGTGCGCAGCACTTGATCGCCATGGCGACGGATCACCGGCAACTCCAGATCTGGGCTCAACAGTGCCCAGAGAATTTCGCGAGCCGGGCAGCGCTGGTCGACGCCGAGATCGCCCGCGTCGAAGGGCGCTTGATCGAGGCCGAGTTGCTTTACGAACAAGCCGTGCACTCGGCGCAGAAGAGCGGCTTTGTCCATATCGAAGCACTTGCCAACGAACTGGCGTCTCGCTTCTACGCAGCCCGTGGTCTTGGGAAAGTAGCCCGCGTTTACTTGCAAGACGCCCGCTACGGCTACCTGCGTTGGGGCGCTGATGGCAAGGTGCGGCAGCTTGAGGCGCGGTATCCGTTGCTGAGGACCGAAGAACAAACGCTCGGCCCGACAACGACAATGGTCGCACCGGTCGAACACCTCGATCTGGCCACCGTGATAAAGGTCTCGCAGGCCGTTTCGGGAGAAATCGTCCTGGAAAAGCTCATCGACATGATCATGCGCACGGCCATCGAACAGGCCGGTGCCGAACGAGGCGTGTTGATTCTGTCGGACACGGGTGAGCACCGCATAGCCGCGCAAGTGACCACTGGCAGCCATTCGATGCAGTTGCGCGATGAGCCGATGACTTCGGCGCTGCTGCCGGAGTCACTGCTTTACCATGTCCTGCGCACGGGTGAGAGTGTTTTTCTTGATGATGCCCTGACCGAGGCCCCGTTTGCCGAAGACCCCTATATACGTCGGCACCACGTCCGATCGGTTCTCTGCCTGCCGTTGATGAACCAGGCCAAACTGACCGGTGCGCTCTACCTCGAAAACAATCTGACCGCCCGGGTGTTCAGCCCATCCCGGATTGCCGTGTTGAAACTGGTGGCCTCACAGGCTGCTATTTCGCTGGAAAATGCCCGTTTGTACCGCGAGGTCGCGGAGCGCGAAGGGAAGATTCGGCGTCTGGTAGACGCCAACATCATCGGGATCCTCGTCTGGAACGCCGACGGCGACATCGTCGAGGCCAATGATGCATTTCTTCGCATGGTGGGATACGAGCGAGAGGATCTTGTCTCGGGCTGTCTGCGCTGGAGAGATCTGACAACACCGGAATTTCGTGAAGTCAGCGAGCATTTTTTGGCGCAAGCGGTGCGGACCGGCTATGCCCAACCCCACGAGAAGGAATATTTCAGAAAGGATGGTAGTCGCCTGCCGGTGATTGTCGGTTTGGCGATGTTCGAAGCCAGCAGCAAGGAAGGAGTCGCTTTTGTGCTGGATCTGACCGAGCGCAAACAGGCGGAAGAAAAAATCCGCGAAAGCGAACGACGCTATCGCGAAGTGCAAACGGAGTTGGCCCACGCGAACCGCGTCGCGACCATGGGGCAGCTTGTTGCCTCGATTGCTCACGAAGTCAATCAACCGATTGCAGCGGCCATCCTCAATGCCAACGCCGCGCTACGCTGGCTGAACAGCCAGCCGCCGGAGATCGATGAGGTCCACAAAGTACTTGGCAGTCTGATCATGGATGCCAATCGGGCAGCCGATGTATTGGGTCGAATTCGTCGGCATATCCGCAAGGCACCACCGCAAAAGGGGGCGGTGGACATCAACGCGGCGATTCGCGAGATGATCGAGTTCACTCGTGGCCAGATCATGAAAAGTGGGACCTTGATTCGGACTCAACTCAAAGACGGTTTACCATTTATCGAAGGCGACCGCGTTGAACTGCAACAGGTGCTGCTCAACTTGATCATGAATGCACTCGAGGCCATGAATGGTGTGAGCGAGGGTGAACGCCAATTGCACATCAGCGCTCTGTTAAATGACGCCGGTTGTGTGCTCGTCAGTGTGAGCGATTCGGGGCCAGGGTTTGCCTCGGAAAACACCGAGCAGATTTTCGCTTCTTTCTACACCACCAAGCCCACCGGATTGGGAATGGGGTTATCAATCTGCCGCTCGATCATCGAGGCACATGGCGGCCACTTGTGGGCAAGCGTCAACCGACCCCGCGGCGCTACCGTTCAATTCACCCTTCCTGTCGAGCATGGTTGAATCGACTGCACTCTGGTCGCCTGCAACCAAGTGTTCTGTTTTTAATACTTAGGTTTAGCGGAGGTATATTAATGGTCGCTTAAATTAATCCTGTGTACAAATGAAGCTTCGCAGTCCTGGCGATATATTGCATATCAAGGGTCTGTGGAGAATGTGTCGTGAATACTCTGGCTATCAAGTTGATAAGTGGGGCTTCATCGCTTCGAACGGAAATTGTTTTGTGCTTGGCGATAATAGCAATAGACCTTGCCGGGTATATGAAGGCGCTGATGTTTGAAAGTTGTCTGTTTGTCGAGCGCTGCAGTAGTAGTAAGTCGCCAAGAAAAACCTTGATGTTTCCATTGGAGTTGGTGCGTGTCGAAAAGGATGCAGGTGATTTGCCAATAGGTTCGCACTTGGTTAGCCCGCGTAAATGTTATGCGCATCATGGCATATACCTTGGGCGTGGAGACGTAGCTCATTACTCTGGATTTAGCAGTTCACTCAAGCCAGGTCCCATCGAAGTGACTGACCTTGAAAGCTTCGCAAACGGCAAGCCAGTCTGGTTGATACGGGAATCGTGTGAATATTCAAGCGATGAAATTGTCCGTCGTGCGCGTTCTAGAATGGGTGAAAGTCAATACAGTATTCTGTCCAATAACTGCGAGCATTTTTGCAACTGGTGCATTAGTGGGGAAAGTTGTAGTGTCCAGGTCAGGGCGTTTCTCCATTGCCCACGTTATCTGCTTTCTTTTATTTCAGCGTTGGAACTGTATTTTATTGCGTGATTTTTCCCAGTGTTTTCGGGGGGTTATAACCATGTTTGTGTGCGCGCTTACGCAACGTAAAGTGTTGTGCTAGAATTTTTCCCTCAACCAACCAAAGAGGGCTGTGCATGAACGGAAATCCACCATCCAATGAGCAAGGCAGTAAAGGTTCTATGGTGTTCGTGGTGGATGACGACGCTTCCATGCGCAATGCATTAAGCAATCTTTTACGCTCTGCCGGTATACAAGTCGAGACGTTCGCATCCACTGCGGAGTTTCTTCAACAGCCAAAGACAGAGGGTGCAAGCTGTTTGATCCTTGATGTGCGACTTCAAGGTAACAGTGGTCTTGAGTTCCAAAGCCAGTTAGCCAAATCCAATGCCAATATTCCGATTATTTTCATCACCGGGCATGGGGACATCGAAATGTCTGTCAAGGCGATGAAAGCCGGCGCGGTGGATTTTTTGGCAAAACCGTTCCGTGAACAGGACCTTCTGGATGCGGTGTCTGCCGCACTGCAGGCAGATGTCAAACGCCGGCAATTTGAGCAGCAGTTTTCAGATCTGCATGCCCACTATCAGACGCTGACAGCTCGTGAAAAAGAGGTGATGGCCCTCGCAGTCAAAGGTCTGATGAATAAACAGATTGCAGGGCAGATGAATCTGAGCGAGATCACCGTGAAAATTCACCGCGGGCATGCAATGAAAAAAATGCACGCAAAGTCGTTTGCTGATTTGGTTCGAATGGCAGAGTCATTAGGGGAGCGTCTTGATCGTTGATCAGAGCCAGCCGCGTTAAGCCGTACTGCTACATAGATTGCGTCGCGGCTGAAATTGCTTAACTGACTGGTATCAGGGTAACGACCTCCATTCGTCCTCAGAGATCAACGCAGGTGAAATGCCGGCCCTGGCACCACTTCGCTGAGCTGCAGGCTGCGATTGTCCCCCCGCCAATGGTTGCCGGCGTCGCGTTTGAAGACGTCGCAGAGGAAGCTGCTCATGTTTTCTCGGTTGTCCGACTGGACCACGCCGAAGAGCGGGTCGAAGAAGTGCAGGCGGTTCTGGCTGTCCTGGTGCAGGGCCATGGCGTGGCTTTCGCTCAATAGCAGGAAGGTCTGGTTCGTGCCGGGTTTCAATACCGATTTCAGTTCGTGATCGATGGCATCCATCCTCATTCCATAGTGGGCAGGACGTACACCATCTGGAGCTTTGCCCAGCGTCATGCCCAGCTTTGGCAGCGTGTCCAGGAGCATGGGGCCGGCGTTCCGGATCTTGTCTCTGTAGGGCTGCTGTTCAATATGCTGGAAGCCCAGCACGCGAGGCAGCAATGCGTCTTCACGGTAATTCGCCAACTTGTCGAAAAAAACCTCGTCCGATTGACCCTTGGCGCGACTCTGGCACCAGTTGACAGACAGGCCGAAGCAGCCGTGCCCGCCACCTCCCGCCCGACTGTAGTCAGCGGCGAACTCGCTGTCGTCGACGGTCTTTTCGAAAAGAAACTTGCTCTGGTGGAACGGGGAGGCAAGGTGGCAGCCGTGCTCCTCGGCGATCTGCCGTTTGGCCTCGATGTTCGCCGTTCCCCCCATGCTGTTATCCGCCATTTCCTTGGTTTTGGTCTTGATGTAGTGCGTGGCTCCGTCACGTAGCGAGGCGAGGGACGTCATCAGGTCCGGCAGCAGGGTGCGCAGCGAGCGATGCTGCGCGTCCGCTTCTTCATGGTTGGGTAGATCGGCGGCGTCAACCGACGAGAACGAGGAATGTGCGTCGAAAAACACATCCTCACCGCCACCCAGCGGGACCAGGGCGCCCGCAGTGTGAGGGTGGAAATGGGCGAATGCCTCGGGCGACCCCGGTTGGACCCCGGCTGACGATGAGGTTTGGCCCTGTTCCGCCGCAGCGGTGGCAGCTGCCGAGTCTCCCAAGTGGTGAATTTGCATGCCGTGTCCTCATTGCATCCTGAATAGTCGGGCGCTCAAATGCAGCGCCGGTGAACGCAGAGGTCCTTTTTGCGCGCGCCGATTGGCTGTTTTCTGACGTCGATAGCTTTCGATGTAGCGCTTCAGCGAACCGCCCAAGGAGCCCATCTGCGTCATGATGCGGTCCAGACCGGGCTCGTCCAGATCGTTCATGGGATGCAGGCTGCGCAGCATGAGTTGCCTGGAGCCTGGGTTGTAACCGAGGGAGCCGCCGTGGGTTCGGGTCGGTTCGAGGTTCAGCGCCATGGCCAGGGCCAGAATGTCGTTGTCCTGGGGCATCGTCAGTTCGGTGACCAGGACGAAGATAAACAGCGTTGTGTCCTGTTCGGGCAGCCAGAGCAGGCACTCCTCGCCGTCAACGGTGCGCACGGCATGACGCTCACGCTGACCTTCCAGCGTGTCCACGATACTCCGCGTGCGCAGCCACTGACGCAGTTGCTCTTTCGCCTCGATTGGCCGCATGAACACTCCCTGGGTTTTGTTTTCGACGGTTCCTCTATCTGTGGCGCCGGGCGTGAAACGGTTCCATTGGTCGTGAGCATTCTTCACCAACGTTCAGGTGTCGATTGCATTGATCATGGCGGGCTCCTGCTATGGTTTATGTCGCTGGATTCATCTAGTGATGCAACTTGATGACCACCCCGAGGAGTGACAACCATCATGAAGAAGATCGACACAAAGGCAGGCGAGGCGGGAGGTTCTGCCTCTGAGCTGATAGAGGCAAAAATCCAGGCGCTGAGTGACTGGCGGGGTGAGACGCTCGCTCGGGTTCGGGCCCTTATCAAGCAGGCTGACCCCGACGTGGTCGAGGAGTTGAAGTGGAGAGGGGTTCCGGTGTGGTCGCACGCCGGCATCATCTGCACCGGCGAGACGTACAAGAGTGCCGTGAAGATGACCTTCGCCAAAGGTGCCTCGCTGGAGGACCCTTCCGGCCTGTTCAACGCCAGCCTCGACGGCAACACCCGGCGTGCCATCGATATCCATGAGGGCGAGAGGATTGATGAAGACGCATTGAAGACGCTGATTCGCGCCGCGGTGGCGCTCAATACATCGACGTAAACAAGCCCGTCGGTGAGGCCGGTTTCGATCAGTGGCAGCAAGCGTTCAATTGACGATTATTTAGTTGTGCTATACAACTAACTGAACATTTCGTTCGAGGTGCTTGCCGTGACCCATTACCCATCAGGCCTGATTAACCAAGTCCGTTCGGCTTCACGTCTCATGGTGCGAGAGTTGGGATTCATGCAAGCCACCCTGGCCGCGACGGACTATCCGCCTTCGTCGGTTCACACGATCGTGGAGATTGGGGAGCGGAGCTCGCTGACGGCAGGGGAGCTTGTGGAGCTTCTCGGCCTGGAGAAATCCAGCGTCAGCCGGATGGTGCGCAAACTCATCGAGGCCGGCGAGATCGAAGAAATTCCACACGAAGATGACGCGCGCTCCAAGAAGCTGCGACTCACGGCGCAGGGCAAGAACACCCTGCGAGCCATTGATTCGTTCGCCAGGGAACAGGTGAGCGCCGCCATGACTCATTTGACCAATGAGCAACAGCGGGTGGTGGGTGAGGGCATCGCCAACTATGCCGTTGCCCTGCAAACGCATCGACTCGGTACAGAGCCGCAGCCCCCGGCGCAGCTGGACATTGCGCGGGGCTACCGACCCGGAGTAATCGGTCGAATGGTGCAAATGCATGCTGACTACTACGCAAGGCATGCGAACTTCGGCCAGCCGTTCGAAAGCCTCGTTGCTTCAGACATGGCGGAGTTGATGGGGCGTTTGCACAATCCGCGCAACGAGGTTTGGGTGGCTCTGGACGGTCAGCGAATTGTCGGCTCCATCGCTATAGACGGCGAAGGAGAGGGCGGCGAAGCGATCCTGCGCTGTTTCATTCTTGATGACTCGGCGCGAGGCAAGGGCGCAGGTAAACGCTTGCTGGCTGAAGCGATCAAGTTCTGCGATGAATGGGGCTTTTGTGCAACACGGCTCTGGACGTTCAAGGGGCTTGATGCTGCTCGTAAGCTGTATGAAGACGTTGGTTTCACGTTAGAGCAGGAGCAAGAGGGGCAGCAATGGGGTGAGCGGGTCACCGAGCAATGTTTTGTGCGGCGTGGCCCGACCGCTGTGCGAACTTGAGCAGGATAAAAAATCGGCACTGTTTAGATCGATTATTTCTTTCGGTTCTTTATATAGCTCTGGGTCGAATATCCGTAACTGATAAAACCATGTCTTCGTTTTGATTCTGTCTGCGATGAAAACGCTTTAGCCGCTATCGCAGACGGCGCCGTGCCGACCGCGCCACTAAAGCGGTTTCAACATCAAAACCTGCTGCTCGGCCATCATCTTGTGGTCCCTTCGCCAGTCCTTAGAATCCGCCTCCATCAGCTTCGTCCAACTATCGAATCGCTTAGGGAGTTACACCATGATGAACGCCATGCAGATGCCAATGCCGATGATGAACGCCAACATGCCGATGATGCCAATGATGGGCATGCCGATGATGGGCATGCCGATGATGATGGCGACCATGAGCTGCGAAATGATGGACGACGGCATGATGTGCAAAATGATGCCGGCCACTGGCATGGACATGGCCATGTTCAAGAACAGCGCTGAAATGATGCAGATGATGATGAACTGCGGCATGCCGATGATGATGCACTGCGGCAACATGAGCATGATGTGCATGTCCCAGGCGAGCATGGCCATGCCGATGATGAACATGATGATGCCAATGCCGATGATGGGCATGCCGATGCCGTCGATGAAGTGCGTGATGGAATGCACGATGATGGCCGACGGCATGATGTGCAAAATCATGCCGATGGCCGGCATGAACATGGACATGATGAAAAGCTGCTGCGACTTGATGATGAAAATGATGAACGATTGCAGCATGCCGATGATGATGAGCTGCAATGGCATGCCGCTGATGTGCTGCACCTGCTGATCCCTGACAACACAAAAAAAGCCCCCGCGACCTTACGGTTACGGGGGCTTTTTCATTCCAGCAGACACCACATCCCCCGTAGGAGCGAGGCTTGCCCGCGAAGGCGGCGTGTCAGCCAATATCAATGTTGGATGTGCTGGCCCCTTCGCGGGCAAGCCCGCTCCCACAGGATTTGTGTCGTACAAAAATTTCGTTAATGACCGCTTCCCCTGTAGGAGTGAGGCTTGCCCGCGAAGGCAGCGTGTCAGCCAATATCAATGTTGGATGTGCTGGCCCCTTCGCGGGCAAGCCCGCTCCCACAGGATTTGTGTCGTACAAAAATTTCGTTAATGACCGCTTCCCCTGTAGGAGTGAGGCTTGCCCGCGAAGGCAGCGTGTCAGCCAATATCAATGTTGGATGTGCTGGCCCCTTCGCGGGCAAGCCCGCTCCCACAGGATTTGTGTCGTACAAAAATTTCGTTAATGACCGTTTCCCCCGTAGGAGCGAGGCTTGCCCGCGAAGGCGGCGTGTCAGCCAATATCAATGTTGGATGTGCTGGCCCCTTCGCGGGCAAGCCCGCTCCCACAGGATTTGTGTCGTACAAAAATTTCGTTAATGACCGTTTCCCCCGTAGGAGCGAGGCTTGCCCGCGAAGGCGGCGTGTCAGCCAATATCAATGTTGGATGTGCTGGCCCCTTCGCGGGCAAGCCCGCTCCCACAGGATTTGTGTCGTACAAAAATTTCGTTAATGACCGCTTCCCCTGTAGGAGCGAGGCTTGCCCGCGAAGGCGGCGTGTCAGCCAATATCAATGTTGGATGTGCTGGCCCCTTCGCGAGCAAGCCCGCTCCCACAGGATTTGTGTCGTACAAAAATTTCGTTAATGACCGTTTCCCCCGTAGGAGCGAGGCTTGCCCGCGAAGGCGGCGTGTCAGCCAATATCAATGTTGGATGTGCTGGCCCCTTCGCGGGCAAGCCCGCTCCCACAGGATTTGTGTCGTACAAAAATTTTGTTAATGACCGCTTCCCCTGTAGGAGCGAGGCTTGCCCGCGAAGGCGGCATGTCAGCCAATATCAATGTTGGATGTGCTGGCCCCTTCGCGGGCAAGCCCGCTCCCACAGGATTTGTGTCGTACAAAAATTTCGTTAATGACCGCTTCCCCTGTAGGAGCGAGGCTTGCCCGCGAAGGCGGCGTGTCAGCCAATATCAATGTTGGATGTGCTGGCCCCTTCGCGGGCAAGCCCGCTCCCACAGGATTTGTGTCGTACAAAAATTTCGTTAATGACCGCTTCCCCTGTAGGAGCGAGGCTTGCCCGCGAAGGCGGCGTGTCAGCCAATATCAATGTTGGATGTGCTGGCCTCATCGCGGGCAAGCCCGCTCCCACATTAGATGTTCATTGCTCTTACAGGTGTTTAATCCAGCCGTTCCGGGTAAGTCACCACCAGATAAGCCACGGCCTCACTGTCGGCGGGGTTGCGGTAGCGGTGGGGCTGGTCGGCGTAGAACAGGATCGAGTCTCCGGTAGACAGCAGGTAACGTTCATCGTTGACGCTGATTTCCAGCACGCCCTGCGACACCACCAGGTTCTCCTGGACACCGGGGCCATGCCCCTCGCTGTGGTCTTCGCCCAACGGGCTCAGGCGCAGTTCGTAAAACTCCGATTGGCGTGCCACGTCGAACGGGAACAGGGCGCGGCTGACGAAGGCTCCGCTGGCGCTGACCAAGCGTTTGCTCTCACGCGCCGACAGCACGGCCACACCTTCGAAGGCCCGATGCTCCAGAAAGGCGGCCACCGAGACCTTCAGGCCTTTGGCAATTTTGCACAGCACTTTGATGGACGGCACGCTGCGTCCGGACTCGATCTGCGCCAGCATTGCCCGACTCACACCGCATTGTCGGGCCAGCGCGTCGAGGGACAAGTGACGCTTGCCCCGCAGCCGTTGCAGGTTCTGTGCGACCCGCTCACAGATCGGGTCTTCTTCCAGTGGTTCCAGATTATTCAGGTCCGTCACGGGTTCGTCTGCACTCGCCAGAAAACGCGAGGGTTGTTGCGCGTTCATGCGTGACGGGTCTCGGTCGAATGAGCGGCCTGGACCCATTGATAGGCCTGTAGACCGGCGTTACGTGCATACATTTCCCACATGGCCCGCGCCCGTTGCTGAGCCTGTTTGCGTTTGCGGTAACTGGCGAAGTCGATGAGGTTGTCAGTCGGATTCATGGGGCACTTCACTGTGGTGATGAATGACGGGATGAGCTGAGAGTACGTGGATATTTTTATAACGATAAATACTGATTTTGTATTTATTAATTCGTTTTGGTTATTTGAATTTATATTCCATTAAGGAATAAATAGATAATTATATATTCCTTTTGTTGTCTGTTCAGGTGGTGCACTTTGAGGGCCTACACATCCATGTGGATGCGTCCGACACCAGACAGGAAGCCTCATCATGACCATCAAAGCGATCAACGTCCGCAACCAGTTCAAGGGTGTCATCAAGGAAATACTAGAGGGCGAAGTGGTATCCGAAATCGACGTGCAAACCGCTTCCGGGATCGTCACCTCGGTGATTACCACCCGTTCGGTGCGCGACCTTGAATTGAAGGTGGGGAGCGAGGTGATTGCCTTCGTCAAATCCACCGAGGTGTCGATTGCCAAGCTCTGAAATTGAAATTTGAGCGACGTAGCCCCTGTAGGAGCGAGGCTTGCCCGCGAAGAACGCTGACGCGTAATACCTGAAAAACTGCGGTGCATTCTTCGCGGGCAAGCCTCGCTCCTACAGGGTCTACGTCTTGACTTCCATAACGTTGAGGTTTTCATGGCGACTCCTTTCAAGCGCTCCGCATTGACACTGCTGGCAGCCTCCGTGGCTGCGGTGAGTGCGTTACTCAGCCCCGGCGCTCAGGCCGAAGGCAAAATCAGCATTGCCCAGCAATTTGGTATCGGTTACCTGATCCTGGACGTGGTGCGCGATCAGCAGCTCATCGAGAAACATGGCAAGGAGCAGGGCCTCGACATCAAGGTCGACTGGAGCAGCATCTCGGGTGCCACGGCGATGAACGAGGCGTTATTGGCCGGTGCGCTGGATGTGGTATCGGCCGGCGTGCCGCCGATGCTGACGATCTGGGACCGGACCAAAGGCAAACAAAACGTCAAGGCCATCGCCTCGCTGGGGTCGATGCCCAATTACCTGCTGACCAATAATCCGGACGTAAAAAGCCTCAAGGACTTCACCGAAAAGGACCGCATCGCGGTACCGGCAGCAGGGGTAGGTTTCCAGTCGCGCACTTTACAAATCGAAACGGCGAAACAGTTTGGTGCGCAAAACTTCAAGAAGTTTGACGACATCTCGATCAGCCTGGCCCACCCGGATGCGACGTCGGCGCTGATTGCCGGTGGTTCGGAGATCAACTCACATTTCTCCAGCCCACCGTTCCAGTACCAGGAGCTGCAGAGTCCCAACGTACACAAGGTGCTGAGTTCCTACGACGTATTGGGTGGCCAGGCCACGTTTAACGTGCTGTACACCACCGAGAAATTCCACGACGAAAACCCGAAAACCTACAAGGCGTTTTACGCGGCACTCGCCGAGGCCGAGAAAATAATCAAGGCCGATAAGCCCGCAGCCGCCCAGACCTATATCCGGGTGGAACAATCGAAGCTGGCGCTGCCACTGGTTGAGAAAATCGTCGCCGACCCTGAAATCGACTTCACCGTCGTGCCCCAGCGCACCTTCATTTACGCCGAGAAGCTCCAGGAACTCGGTGTGCTGAAAAACAAGGCTGCCAGCTGGAAGGATTACTTCTTTGAAGAAGCACACAGCAGCGAGGGAAGCTGAGCGGGTCAGAGCCCTCGGCTGCTTCTGATCAACTCATAGGCTCGACGTACCAGCGGATTCACGGTGTTGGGCCGAATCCACAAGTGGTAGGTCACGTCCGGCAGCCGTGGCAGGCCATCGGTCTCGCCGAGTACGCGCATGTCCGGGCCGAGCATTTCCATGCTTCTGGGCGTGACGCCCAGCCCGGCACGGGTCGCGGCTTTGATGCCGATCAGGTTCGACGCCAGGTACGCCTGGCGCCATGGAATATTGGCGCGCTCCAGCGCCTCAAGGGCGTACCGACGATAAATACTCGGCTCATCCACCAGGATCAGCGGCAAGGGCTCGCCGGGCGTATGGATGTACTGCGCCGAGCAGATCCACCACACCGGCGAGGTGCGCAAGGCAAAGCCTTCGAGCGTCGGGTCTTGGCGAGTGGAAATCACCATGTCGACCTTGCCTCTGTGCAGGTCATCCATCAGAAACGGACTGCGGCCGACATCGATCTCCAGGCGTAAGCGAGGGGCTGAGCGAGCGATGTGGCTGAGGATCGGCGGCAGGATGGTGTCGGCAATGTCATGGGGCGAGCCGATGCGCAATACGCCGCTCAAGTTGCTTTCGCGCAGCGAGTTCAATGCATCGTCGTTGAGCGAAAGCATCTGCCGTGCATGGCGCAGCAACTGCAAACCGGGTTCGGTGAGTTGCTTCTGTCGCCCGCGCTTCTCGAACAGGCTCACCCCGACTTGTTGTTCCAGGCGTTGCATGTGTTGGGTGACCGACGATTGCGTGCGAGCCAGTTGCGCGCCGGCCTCGGCAAAACTGTGGTGATCGACCACGGCAATGAAGGTGCGCAGTAATTCGAGATCGAGGGTAGATGAGGTCGACATGGCCATTCCCGAGGCTGTTTTTATATCAAGGCTGCAAACATAAACATTACATTTATTTATGTGTTTTTGGCGATATTTTATTGTGCAAGCAACAAATGCCAGTAATTGCTGGGATTTCGAAGATTGTCGTTTAGCGACAACACGGCAAGTTATAACGATATTAGATATTTGAATTTCCGTTACACCAACGCTGTACCTAGGATGCCCTCACATCAGGTCGGGGGACGCCGATCATTCCATGAGGGGAAATCCATGTTGCTTGAGCGCTCACCTGTAAAACGATTGTTGCCTGCCATGCTGGGCGCCTTGATCTCATTGGCCGCCAGTGCCGGTGCTCAGGCTGATGCAACGCTGGACAAAATCCAGCAACGCCATGTGCTGACAGTGGGGGTTGTACTGTCCGGCGGTCCTTTCGGCAGTATCGATCCGGGCACCCAGAAGCCACGGGGTTTGAACGTCGACCTCGCACAAGAGCTGGGCCGGCAATTGGGCGCCGAGGTGCAACTGGTGCCGGTACTGCCCGCCAACCGCGTGCAGTTTTTGCAGCAGGGCAAAGTTGATCTGCTGATCGCCAACATGGAATGGACGGCCGAGCGCGGCGAGATTCTCGGTTTTGTGCCGACACCGTTCTACCGCGTCGGCGGTTCCGCGGCGCTGCTCAAGGACAGCAAAATCACCCGTTGGGAAGACCTCAAAGGCCAGCCCGTTTGCACCTCCCAGGGCAGCAGCTACATCAAGCCGCTCACCGAGTTGGGCGTTGAGATCAAGGCCTTCAAGAGCTCGTCGGAATCCTTGCTCGCGCTGCGTGGCAACAACTGCGTCGCAGCGGTGCATGACGCCACGCTGATCAACCCGTTGATCGCCGACAACGCCGAATGGCAGGGCTATCGCGCGCTCAGCCCGGAACTCAACCCGGCCCCTTCAGTGATCTGGACCCGACCAGGCGAAAGCGATACCCAGGCTCGACTCGATCCCATCGTCAAGGAACTGCATCGCAGCGGTTGGCTGATCGAAGCCCAGACCCGCAACCGCATCACCCCCGCGTCACCGGCCTTGGTGGATTTACAGAAACAGTTCCAGGCCAACGGTGCCTGACCGGTTCACCTCATCGTTTCAATAAGCCGCCGACTGGCTCGGCGGTCGTTCAAGGAAGTCGTGCATGAACCGATATTTTTCCGCCAGAGGCCTGGCCACGTTGTGCCTGGCAGGATGCGCCGTGCTGGGCGCCAGCCTCGCTCAGGCCGACGCCACACTGGACAAGATCAAGCAACGCCACGCCATCAGCGTCGGGGTGATTCTCAGTGGCCCGCCATTCGGCACTCTCGACCCCAAGACCGGCGAGCACCTGGGCTACAACGTCGAACTGGCCAAGGGCATCGCCAAGGCGCTGGGCGTCGAGGCGCAAACGGTTTCGGTGTTGGCGCCCAACCGGGTGCAGTTCCTGCAACAGGGCAAGGTCGACATCCTGATCGCCAATATGCAGTTCACCGAAGAGCGTGCCGAGATTCTCGATTACGTGCCCACGCCTTATGAAGAAGTCGGCGGCGCCGCGTTGATTCGCAAAGGGGCGGGCATCACCCAGTGGGCTGACCTCAAGGACAAACCGGTGTGCGTGTCCCAGGGCAGCAACTTCATCAAGCCATTGCAGGAAACCTACGGCGCACAAATCAAGGCTTTCCGCAGCCAGTCCGAATCGCTGTTGTCGTTGCGCGGCAATGGCTGCGTGGCGGCGGTGCATGTCAGCCCGACCATGCATACCTTGTTGAGCGATGCCGAGTGGGCCGGGTATGAAATCCCGCTGCCGGGGGATTTGATCCCGTCGAACTCGGTGATCTGGATCCGCAAGGGCGAACACGATACCCAGGCGAAACTCGATGCCATCGTGCGCGACTGGCACCGCAGCGGCTGGTTGATCGAATTGGGCGAGCGCACCGGTATGGCGCCGTCGCAGGCCTTGCGTGACCTGCACGAGCAATACCGCAATGCGGCACCGCTGGCTGTGCGGCCATGAGTCGGCCGTTGTTCGTTGCCTTGCAGCAACTGCTCGGCGCCCGTCATGTGCAGAGCAACGAAGAGGCCGCCGCGTACCTGACCGACAAACAGGGCCGTTATGTGGGGCAGGTGCTGGCCGCGGTGCATCCGGCCAGCACCGAAGAAGTCGCGGCGGTGGTTCGTGCCTGTGTGGCTTGTGATACGCCGGTGGTGGTGCAGGGCGGCAACACCGGGCTGATGGGCGGCGCGACCCCGGACGCCAGTGGGCGCGCGGTGTTGTTGCTGCTCGACCGGATGAATCGCGTAAGGGCGGTGGACACCGACAACGACACCCTGACCGTCGAGGCGGGCTGCATTCTACAGACCATTCAGGATGTCGCCCGTGACGCCGGGCGTCTGTTCCCGCTGAGCCTGGGCGCCGAAGGCAGCTGCACCATCGGCGGTAATCTGGGCACCAATGCCGGCGGCACCGCGGTGCTGCGTTATGGCAATACCCGCGAATTGACTCTTGGCCTGGAAGTGGTCACCGCTCAGGGTGAAATCTGGAATGGCCTGCGCGGTTTGCGCAAGGACAACACCGGCTACGACTTGCGCGACCTGTTTATCGGCAGCGAAGGCACGCTCGGCATTATCACCGCCGCGACCCTGAAACTGTTTCCGCTGCCCAAAGCGCAAGCCACGGCGCTGCTGGCCTTCGACTCGTTGGCCCAGGCGGTGACGTTCCTGTCCCATGCCCGCGCCGGTTTCGGTGCCAGCCTCACGGCGTTCGAACTGCTCAGCGCCGAGTGCCTCGCGCTGCTGCGTGAGCAATTTCCCGAAGGCCCGCAACCCTTTCCTGGCGCCCGCCAGCCCTGGTTCGCGCTGTTGGAACTGTCCGATAACCACAGTGAAAGCCATGCCCGCGAAGCGTTTGAACAGGTACTGGGCGAAGCCTTCGAACAGCGCTTGCTGGCCGATGCGCTGATTGCCGAAAGCCTCGCCCAGAGCCAGGCGTTGTGGCTATTGCGCGAAAACATGAGCGAGGCGCAGAAGCGTGCCGGTCGCAACATGAAGCACGACATCTCGGTGCCGATTTCCCAGGTGGTGGCGTTTGTTGCCGATACCGATGCTTTGTTGCAGCGTCATTTTCCCGGTGTGCGGCATTACACCTTCGGCCATCTGGGCGACGGTAACCTGCACTACAACGTCGCCCATCCGCAGGATTCGACGGTCGAGGCGCACATGGTCCATTACGCGGCACTCAGCCAACTGGTGCACGACAGCGCCCACGCCCACGGCGGTTCAATCAGCGCTGAACACGGTATCGGCCAGCACAAACGGGAGATGCTCGGGCGCTATAAAAGTCCGGTAGAACTCAACCTGATGCGCCGGATCAAGCAGGCGCTGGACCCGAACAATCTGCTGAACCCTGGCAAGGTATTGGAGGCGATCGAGTCATGAATGTTCGCCTGTCCAAACGCGTGCAGCGCGTCTCGCTGTCGGCCAATGCCGCCGCCAAATCCCAAGCCACGGCCCTGCGCGAGGCCGGTCGCGACATCCTCGACCTGACCACCGGCGAGCCGGATTTCGACACCCCGGACCATATCAAGCAGGCCGCTTATGCCGCCATCGCTGGCGGTGCCACCAAGTACACGCCGACACCGGGCGTGAAGGCCTTGCGAATTGCGGTGCAACGCAAGCTCCGGCAGGAAAACCATCTGGACTACCCGCTGGAATCGATCGTGATTGCCAACGGTGCCAAACAGATCATCTTCAATGCCTTCGCCGCCACCCTCGATGACGGCGATCAAGTGCTGGTGCCGACGCCGTATTGGCCGTCGTTTCCGGACAGCGTGCGGTTCAATGGCGGCGAGCCGGTGTTCATCGAATGCGGGTTGGCGCAAGGCTGCAAGCTGACGGCCGAGCAGTTGGAGCAATACATCGGCGAGCGGACTCGCTGGCTGATCCTCAACGGCCCCGGCAACCCCAGCGGCGCGGTGTACAGCGCGGCCGAGTTGCAAGCCTTGGCCGAAGTGCTGCGGCGCCATCCCCAGGTGCTGATTCTGCTGGATGAGCTCTACGAACACATCCGCTTCGACGGTCGGCCGGCCCAGAGCCTGCTCAACGTCGCGCCGGATTTGCAGTCGCGCTGCCTGCTGGTGGGCGGCGTGTCCAAGACCTACGCCATGACCGGTTGGCGAATCGGTTTCGGTGCCGGACCGCAAGCGCTGGCCAATGCGATGACCGTCGTGCAATCGCAATCCACCTCGGGTGCTTCTTCGGTAGGGCAAGCCGCCGCGTTGGCAGCTTTCGAGGGCGGACTGGATTTCTTGCGGTCGCAGGTCGCGGCCTATCAGCAACGCCGGGATTTACTGGTGAGTGCTTTACGCAAAGTCGACGGCCTCGAAGTGCTCGAACCTCAAGGTGGTTTCTTCGTATTTATCCGCTGCTCCGGATTATTGGGCCGCTATCGCCCGGATGGTCAGCGTCTTGAAACCGATGCCGACGTCGTTGCGTATTTGCTGGAGGAGGGCGTGGCCGGCGTAGCGGGCAGCGCTTATGGCTTGTCGCCGTGGTTTCGCCTGTCCATTGCCACTGCAACTGAAACCGTCGCCGAGGCCGGACGACGCATCGCTCAAGCCTGCGGGCAATTGCGGGGCGAACCATGAATCACTGGCTGGAATTGTTCGTCCACTGGGCCGCCAGCTTCGGCCTGAACTACAGTTTTTTGCTGGACGCCTATCAGTGCGGAACCCTGGAGCAGGGCGCGCTGACCACGGTGTTGCTGTGCCTGTTCACCATCGTCGGCAGCCTGCTGGCGGGTCTCGGGTTGGCGGCGATGTTGACCTCGGGTAACCCCTGGCTGGCGAAACCTGCGCGGGTGTTTGTCGAAGTCACCCGCAACACGCCGACGCTGGTGCAGCTGTATTGCGCGTTCCTGGTGCTGAACATGCTGCTGACCCAGGCCGTCGGCGCGGCCAACCCGCTGACGCCGTTCGCTTGGGTGGTGATCGTGATTTCGCTGCACAAGGGCGCGTTCCATGCCGAAGCCTTGCGCGCCGGCATCGAAGCCGTGCCAGCGGTGACGATGGAGGCAGCCAGTTCGCTGGCGTTCAGCCGCCGCCAGTTGTTGTGGAATGTGCAACTGCCGCTGGCCCTGCGCTTCGCCTTGCCGTCGCTGATCAACAACCTGATCGACCTGGTGAAGATGACCGCCGTCGCCTCGGCGATTGCCGTCGGCGACATCACCTACGCGGCGATCATGATCTGGACCCAGAGCGATAACGTGCTGGAGTTGATGATTCTGATCCTGACGTTTTTCGGTCTGCTGAGTTTTACCGTCAATTGTGTGGGGCGCCTGCTCGAAGCGCGCCTGAGGATGCCCGGCTATGGCCATTGAATCGTCCGTCACCGCGCCAGTGGCCTGGCCACGGCGGCATGTCGGCAAGTTGCTATTGCTGGCGGTTGCCGTGCTCTGGCTGATGTATTTCGCCCCGCACAGCCCAGTGCTCAAGGCCTTGCTGCAATGGTCACCGGCGCTGGTCGTGGGCTTTGGCCAGAACATTCTGATCAGCCTGGTGGCGATCGGGCTGGGGTCGTTGCTGGGGCTGCTGGTGGGCGCCCTGGGGTTGTCGCCGTTGTGGTTGCTGCGCTTGCCGGCGCGGATCTGGGTGCAGGTTTTTCGCAATGCGCCGTGGCTGGTGCTGATCTATTTCACCACCTATGTGTTCCCGTTCGAGATCCACATCGGCAGCACCTATGTCTCGTTTCCGGACTGGGTCAAGGTCACCCTTGGCCTGGCGTTGCCGGCGAGCGCCAACGTCGCGGAGATCTTCCGTGGCGCGGTCGCCTCGATCCCCAGCACCCAATGGGAAGCTGCACGTTCCCTGGCGTTCACCCGAGGGCAGATTTTCCGCTCGATCATCCTGCCGCAGTGCTTCAAGCGCATGTTGCCGCCGTGGATGAACCTCTACGCGGTGATCACCATGGGCACCGCGCTGGCGTCATTGGTGGGCGTGCATGACGTGATCGACACCGCGCAAATCGCCAGCAACACGGTGAACCTGACCGGTTTTACCGTGGTGATTTACCTGAGCCTGCTGGTGCTGTTCTTTGTTTACTGCTACCCGATTTCCCGACTCACCCAACACCTGGAGCGACGTTATGCCTTCTACTGAAACCGTCGCTGAACCTCTGGTCAGCCTGCGTGACCTGCACTTGTCATTTGGCAGCAACCCGGTGCTCAAGGGCATCGACCTCGACGTGCACCGTGGGCAAGCCGTGTCGATCATCGGCCCGTCCGGTTCCGGCAAGTCGACGATCCTGCGTTGCATCACCGGCCTGTTGCAGCCTCAGCGCGGCAGTATTCGCGTCGGCACCACCGAGGTTCACACCCTGGCCCAGGAAGCCCAGCGCATCGAGTTGCGCAAGCGCGTTGGGTTTGTGTTCCAGCAGTACAACCTGTTCCCGCATTTGTCGGTGCTGGAGAACCTGGTGATCGCACCGCGCAAAGTGCTGGGGCGCAACCGCGCCGAGGCGGAGAAAGACGCCCGCGCCTTGCTGGCCAAAGTGCGCATGGAGCACAAGGCTGATGCTTATCCGGGACAACTTTCCGGCGGTCAGCAGCAGCGAGTGGCGATTGCTCGGGCGTTGGCCATGCGCCCGGAATTGATTCTGTTCGATGAGGTGACCTCGGCCCTCGACCCGGAAACCGTCGGCGAGGTGCTGACGGTGATTCGCGAGCTGACCGAAGAGGGCATGACCTGCGTGCTGGTGACCCACGAAATGCGTTTCGCCGAAGAGATCAGCGACATCGTCTACTTCACCGAAAACGGCGTGATCGTCGAGCACGGCAGCGCCGCGCAGATTTTCCAGCACCCCACCAGCGAACGCACTCAAGAGTTTCTGCGTCATGCCCTGGGCGATCCGGGACGCCGTCCCCGCGTCGCCAACGATCCGTATCTGTTGACCAACCTGAGCCGCTACAGCCTGTCTGTCTAATACCGAGGAGCCTGTTCATGAGTACCGATAACCGTGCCGCCGTCATCGAAGATTTCCTCAAGAAGATCCGCATCATCAATCAACGCGGCGTCGACCGTGCTGCATTGACGCAAATCATCGCCTTGCTCGAAACCCTGGCCGAGCGTCGCGATCTGTTCAATTTCGACGCGTTCCCGGCGCCAGTGCCAGGGCAGGGCAGCACCGCGTTCCGCTACCGTCTCAATGACGATGGCGACACGCCGACGTTGTACCTCAACTCGCTGTTGCCGGGCAAAAGCACCATCCCGCACAACCACGAAACCTGGGCGATCATCAGCGCCGTCGAAGGCCAGGAAATCAACTACGTCTACGCCCGTGATGACGACGGTCGCGAGCCTGGGTTCACCACCCTGCGCCTGGAAAAAGAAGTGATCGTGCAGCCTGGCACATCGATCTCGTTCCTCGGTGAAGACCTGCATGGCATCCGTGTCGAAGGCGAGCAGCCGACCTTGCATTTCCACCTGTACGGCTTGCCCCTGGAATCGCTCAATGGCCGTTATGGGGTCGAGGCCGACGGGCGCATTCTCAATTACAACGCCTCGCAGATGGCACCGTCGATCAAGGCCTATGCATGAGCCAGACCGTAACCCCAGGGCAACTGCAGCAATGGCTGTTCGACGGGCAGGAAATTGCCCTGTTTGACGTGCGTGAGCACGGCCAATATGGCGAAGCCCATCTGTTTCACGGGGTGAACCTGCCCTACAGTCGCCTGGAGCTGGAGGTCCGACGCCTGGCGCCGAATCCACAGGTGCGGTTGGTTATTTATGACCAGAACGGTGGGGACGTCGCGGCCCGCGCCGCTCAGCGTCTGCAGGTGTTGGGGTATGGCCGCGTGCATATTCTCGACGGTGGTGCCGATGGCTGGCAGGCGGCAGGCCTACAACTGTTTGCCGGCGTGCACGTGCCGTCCAAGGCCTTTGGCGAGTTGGTGGAAGAGGTCAGTCATACGCCGCACGTCACCGCCAGGCAGTTGGCCGAATGGCAAGCCCGGGGCGAACCGCTGGTGGTGCTGGACGGTCGGCCGTTCGACGAATACCGCAAGATGACCATCCCCGGCTCTGTCTGCTGCCCGAATGGTGAATTGGGCTATCGCGTATACGATCTGGTGCCGGACGACAGCACGCCGATCGTGGTCAATTGCGCCGGTCGTACCCGCAGCATTATTGGCGCCCAGACCCTGATCAATCTGGGTCTGAAGAACCCGGTCTACGCCCTCGAAAATGGGACCCAGGGCTGGTACCTGGAAGACCTTCAGCTGGAGCATGGCAGCACCCGTCGCTATGCCGATGAGGTGTCATCGAAGACCTTGCCGCAACAGCGCCTCGCGGCGGCACAATTGGCCGAACGAGCCGGGGTAAAAACCGTTGCGACCGCGCAGGTCGAGCAGTGGGCGGGGGAGGCCGCACGTAGCCTGTTTCTGTGTGACGTGCGCACCGCCGAGGAGTTTGCCGCTGGCAGCCTGCCGGGCGCGCAACACACGCCGGGTGGTCAGCTGATTCAATCCACCGATCTGTACATCGGCGTGCGCCAGGCGCGGGTGGTGTTGATTGACAGCGATGGCGTGCGGGCACCGATTATTGCCAGTTGGCTTCGGCAGTTGGGGCATGAGGCTTATGTTTTAGCGGATGGGGTGAACAGCGATCTGGCGTTGCCTGCGGTTGAGCCCCTCGCTCACGAAGCGTTGCCAGTGATCACGGCACAAGCCCTGAACGATGCGCTGAAGGATAACGCCGTGGCACTGATTGACCTGCGCCCGAGCATGAACCATCGCAAAGCCCATATCGCGGGCTCGCGCTGGTCAATCCGCTCGTTGCTGGCGAGTGACGTGGCCGGTGAACAGCGGCCTCTGGTGCTGCTGGCCGATGATCCGCTGCTGGCTGCGTTCGCGACGCTGGAGTTGCCCGACGCTCAGCGTGCACAAACCCGCCTGTTGGACGGCGGTGTCGAGGCCTGGCGTGCAGCGGGGTTTGTGCTGCAAGAGGATGCCAACACACCGCCCGATCACCAGTGCATCGATTTCCTGTTCTTTACTCATGATCGCCACTCCGGCAACAAGGAGGCGGCGCGCCAGTATCTGGCTTGGGAAATAGGCTTGTTGGCGCAAATGAGCGCAGACGAAATCGCCAGCCTCAAACCGTTGCGCGCACAGTCTCAAGCCACCCGTGATGCACGGGTTCGTACCCGTCTGGTGCATTCGGCGCGAACTGAAAAGGGCCGTGGTGGTCGGGCGGTCAACGTGCCGGTCACTCGTTTGAGCACGGTGCTGTTCGACAACCTTGCACAAATGCGCGACGCCCGTGCTCGTCGTGATAGCGAACGGGTTCTGAGCTATGGCGCCCGAGGCAATCCGACAGCCTTCGCCTTGGAAGATCTGGTGACGGAACTGGAGGGCGGTTACCGCACCCGCTTGTACGGCACCGGGCTGGCGGCGGTGGCGCAGACGTTTCTGGCGTACTTGCGGCCCGGCGATCATGTGCTGATCACCGACGCGGTGTACGCGCCCGTGCGGCGTCTGGCCCGGGAGCTGCTTGAGCCGTTCGGCATCCAGGTCAGCTACTTCGCGCCTGACGGCAGCGGGCTGCAATCTCAACTGCAAGCGCAACTGCAAGCCAACACCAAAATGGTCTACACCGAAGTGCCCGGCTCGCTGTTGTATGAACTCTGCGACCTGCCGGCCATTGCCGCCTTGTGCAAACCGCGCGGCATCCTGCTGGCCGTGGACAACACCTGGGGCTCGGGCTACCTGTACCGGCCGCTGACCCTGGGCGCGGACATCTCGATCATGGCGTTGACCAAGTACCTGTGCGGTCACAGCGATGTGGTCATGGGCAGCGTCTGTACCCGGCAAGAGGTCTGGCAGCCACTGGCATCCATGAGCGACACCTTTGGCATCACCGTCAGCCCCGACGATGCCTATCTCGTGCTGCGCGGTGCACGAACCCTGGCGCCGCGCCTCGACGTACACGAACGCCAGGCCCTGGAAATCGCTCAATGGCTACAGGCGCAACCGCAGGTGAAGCGGGTGTTCCATCCAGCGCTGCCCGATCATCCCCATCACGCACTGTGGCGACGGGACTTCAATGGCAGCAACGGTTTGCTCTCCTTCGAACTGCGCGAGGCCGACGCCACGTACGTCGAACGGTTTATCGATGCGCTGCAGGTGTTTGGTCTGGGCGCGTCCTGGGGCGGCTATGAAAGCCTGGTCACCGTCGCTGATACCAAGGATCGCAACAGCGCGGCAGATCGTGCATTGAACCCGGTGCTGCGGCTGCACATCGGCCTGGAAGATGTCGACGCGTTGATCGAGGATTTGCAACGCGGGTTCGCCGCCGCTGCGGACTAGGGCTTGCGCAGCACAAGCAACAACAGCGCCGCTGCCGCCAGCACCGCCCCGACGATGAAGGTGCTGGCCGAGCCCGAGGTCTCCCACAGCGCGCCAGCGAGCACGCTGGCGATCAACAGGCACACGCCGCTGATCAGATTGAACAGGCCGAATGCCGTGCCCCTGAGATGTTCGGGCGCGGTGTCGGCGATCAGCGTCGCGAGAATGCCTTGGCTGAAGCCCATGTGCAGACCCCACAGGGCCACGCCCGCCAGCATGGTCATGATCGAATCCGCTTGCGCCAATAACAGGTCCGCCAGGATCAGCAAGACGATGCCGACACACAGCACTTTGGTGCGGCTGATCCGGTCGGACAACCAGCCGGCAGGGTAGGCGGACACGGCATAGAGCAGCGACATGACCACCATCACCATCGGCACCCAAGTGGCTGTCAGGCCTGTTTGTTGCGCCTTCAAAACCAGAAAGGCTTCGCTGAAACGGGCCAGCGTGAAGAGCCCGCCGACGATCACCACCCACCAGTAACCACGGGAAAAATCCCGCAGAACCTTCCAGTGGATGGGCGAGCGAAAGGTGCGTTCGCCAGCGGCAGCGGTCGGTTCTTTTACCCCGCCGACAATCAGCGCCACCGATATCACCGCCGGGATCACCGCAAACCACAACACCAGATGGATCTGACCGAGCCAAAGCATCAGCACGATCGCCAGGATCGGACCCAGAATGGCGCCCACGGTGTCCATCGATTGGCGCATGCCAAAACAGGCACCACGTATTTCGGCGGGTGCCACATCGGCAACCAGCGCATCTCGCGGCGCGCCACGAATGCCTTTGCCGATGCGATCCAGAAAACGCGCGGTGAACACCACCTCCACCGAGTGTGCGAGGGGAAAGAGTGGCTTCGACAAGGCTGCCAGACCGTAGCCCATCAACAGCAGGCCTTTACGCCGGCCGATAAAATCGCTGATGGCGCCGGAGAAGATCTTGGTCAGCATCGCGGTCGCCTCGGCGATGCCCTCGATCACCCCGACGGTCAACGCGCTCGCGCCTAAGGTCGTGACCAGAAACACCGGCAGCAGGCTGTGCACCAGCTCTGAAGACAGGTCCATGAACAGGCTGACAAAACCCAGGGCCCAGACTGTGGAAGGGATTCGCAGTGAGGCCGGTCTGGGTTTTGAGAGGTTGTCCATGCTGGTTTCCGGGATTGAATGCTCACCGATTGTCTATGTCGCCAACCCCGACGATCAGGCCTTAAAGGTTCTGACTCAAGAAGAGCAGCGTATTGCCATGTGCCTCGACCGCCGCCCGCTGGTTGTAACTGTCACGGTGTGAGCAGTTGAAGCCATGTTCGGCCCCCGGATACACCTCGATATCGACGTCATCGTTGAACTCGAAACGCTCGGCGATTTGCTTCACGGCGTCGATGGGGATGTGGCTGTCCTGTTCGCCGAAGTGCATCAGCATCGGCACCTTGAGTTCACCGGCGCGATCCAGTTGGTTCTGAATGCCGCCGCCGTAGTAGGCGATCGCCACGTCGACGAAACCATTGGCCGCGGTGTTGTACGACAGCATGCCGCCGAAGCAGAAACCGATCGAAGCGATTCTGCCGTCCAGCCCCGGATGAGCCTTCAGGGCATCAATGGCCAGTTTGATGTCGGCCTGCGCTTTTTGGGTGTCGGTGGCGTTCATCAACTCGACGGCGCGTTTCCAGCCGGCTTCGTCGTAGCCCAGTTCGATACGGTGGCCGTTGCGCCAGAACAGATCCGGCGCGATGACCAGGTAGCCGTCGGCGGCGTATTGCTCGGCGACCGAGCGGATGTGCTCGTTGACGCCGAAGATTTCCTGAATCAGCACAATCCCCGGACCTTTACGGGTGTGAGGAATGGCCAGGTAAGCGCCGAACGTGCCCTCGGCGCTGGTGATCTCGATCCATTGGGTGGTTACGCTCATGACGGCTCCTTTTTACACAAGTTGGGTGGGGTTACCGAGACGCTGGCGTATCAGCGGTGACTGCGCCGCCAGAAGTATCGAGCCAACAGCGCGTCCACGCTGAGTTTGCCGGCCCCCGAGAGCAGCAACGGCATGAGGGCGGCGAGGTAGATCAGCGGCAGTTTGAAGTTGCCATGGCCTTTATTGCTGATGGCATAACCTTGGGCAAGTTCACTCAATGTAGACCAATCGGCGGGCCAGTGAACGGCGGCGGTCGCGACGATGGTAACCACGGTCAGAACAACCGCCGAAACCCGCGTTCCCAGGCCCGCCAGCAGGGCGAGGGCGCAGATCAATTCGGCCCACATCGCCAGTTCCCAGTTCAACGTGGCCGGAACGTGGTTGAAGGGAAACGGGAAGCGGTTCTGGATGTCGGCGAACCAGTTCTGGCCGTTCCATTTTTCCAGGCCGGATTCGAAAAACTCCCAGGCCAGAAACACCCGCAAGGTCAGGGGGGCGATCCAGCTGCCGGCACGGTCGAGGTTCAGGTGCAGGCCTTTGAGGGCCGATGAGAGAGAGGTATTCATGGGCTTGAGCTCCGGGATTTGATTCTGATACGACACAACTGCCAGGCAGCCCCCAACCCAATGTGGGAGCGAGCCTGCTCGCGATGACGGCCTGTCAGCCGACATCAATATTGAATGTCAGCCTGCTATCGCGAGCAGGCTCGCTCCCACAGGGGATTGTGGTGTTCCAGGGGGGGGGCATTCGGTCAATAGCGTGTTTCTGACCGACCGTTTGTACTTCAGCGCAATCTTGCCCAGCAGCCGAACGACGATTGCCGAGAACATCAAACCGAACGGCAGGACGTACCAGGCGCTCATGGGGATGCGTTTGAAGTTGGAGTAGGTGAACACCGCCGCGAGCACCCACATGCCGCTGACGTGCAGGGCTTTCCAGGGTTTGGGGCCGATCAGTCGCGCCGTGGTTTTGAATGAGGTCAACGCCATCAGCAGAATAAACAGGTAACCGACCGAGCCCGGGATGTTGCCGACCGTGGTGCGGCCGGGCCAGAACTCGGGGTTCAGTTGGCCATAGCTGTAGATCAGGATGGCGTGCACCAAGTGGGAAAACGCGAAGGCCAGGCCGATGAAGCGGCGTTCGCGCACCAACGAACGGGTGAAAGGCGAGGGCACCAGCACCGCGAAAGCGGAGGCGGTGAACGCGGCGAGAAACAGTGCAAACGAAGTGCGCGCGGTAGCGCGAATGGCGCTGCGGGTGGCTTCCACCAGATCCGGGTTCAGCAACAGAATCAGGCCGGTCATCACCAGCACCAACAAGGACAGCAGGCCAAACAACGACCAGCCGTGGTAACGGGGAACTTGGGTCATCATGACAACACTCCTGAGCAAAGGGCCGACCCGGTTTTTGCCGGTGGTCAGCGGACAGCAGGAGTTTTTCAACCAGGTGTGTGGGCGGTATGTCCGAAAGATCGCCGGGCGCAAGTTCATGTATCCCAGGGCGCATCAGATACATTCCCATACAAAACTGTGATTCAGCACCGACCAGCAGCGTCTAGCGACAGTGTCCCCGCAATCCCATGGGGCGAGACTTCGGAACCCGGCATGCAAGCGCTGTTGAACGAGATCCTTGACGCAGTCCGACCGTTGATCGGTCAGGGCAAAGTGGCTGACTACATTCCCGCCCTCGGCACCGTGCCGTCCAATCAGTTGGGCATTGCCGTGTATGGCAATGACGGCGAGTTGTTTTGTGCCGGAGACGCCGACACGCCGTTCTCGGTGCAGAGTATCTCCAAGGTATTCAGCCTGGTGCAGGCCATCGACCATTCCGGCGAAGCGATTTGGGAGCGTCTGGGCCATGAGCCGTCCGGGCAGCCGTTCAACTCGCTGGTGCAGCTGGAATTCGAACGCGGGCGCCCGCGCAATCCCTTCATCAACGCTGGTGCGCTGGTGATCTGCGACATCAACCAATCCCGCTTTGCCGCGCCGGCATTGTCGATGCGCGATTTTGTCCGGCGTTTGTCCGGCAACCCGAATGTCATGGTGGACGGCAAGGTCGCCGAGTCGGAATACCAGCACCGCGCACGCAACGCGGCGATGGCTTATCTGATGCAGTCGTTCGGCAACTTTCATAACGACGTCGAAGCCGTGCTGCGCAGCTACTTCAGCCATTGCTCGCTGCGCATGAGTTGCGTGGATCTGGCCCGCACGTTCTGCTTTCTGGCCAACGACGGTTTCTGCAAACACAGCGGCGCACAGATCCTCAGCGCCCGCCAGACCCAGCAAGTCAACTCGATCATGGCCACCAGCGGGCTGTACGACGAAGCGGGCAACTTTGCCTATCGCGTCGGTCTGCCGGGCAAAAGCGGCGTGGGCGGGGGCATTGTCGCAGTGGTGCCGGGGCAATTCACGGTGTGCGTCTGGTCTCCGGAATTGAACGCCGCCGGCAACTCCCTCGCCGGCATGGCCGCGCTGGAGTTGTTGAGTCAGCGGATCGGCTGGTCGGTGTTCTGATGGCATTTCTTGACTAGCGCTCGATGACCGCTACCGTGAAGCAGGCATTCTTTGACTCAAGGGGCGGGTGACTTCATGGTGAATTTCGGTTCCGCGCTTCTAGTCTTCAATGACCCGGACACTGATTTGCGCAAAGGGTTGTCTGCCGTGGTCCAGATAGGCGACACCCTGTGGGTCGCCAATGATGAATCCTTGAGCCTGGAGCGCTTCACCTTGCGTGAGCGCGTCGGTGCGGGCGAGTTTCTGTTTGACCAGCACAAACAATTCCCGTTGGCGTCCCTGTTGGCGCTGCCGGTCATCCCGACGATTGGCGAAGAATTCGTTGAGGCAGACCTGGAAGGCATGAGTTACGACCGCGACACGGGGTATCTCTGGATTGTGGGGTCTCACAGCCTGAAACGGAAAAAACCCGATAGCACCAAGTCCTGGAAGAAAAACGCCGAGCGTTTGGCAACGGTCAGTCGCGATGGCAATCGTTTTCTCCTGGCCCGGATTCCGGTGGTCGAAGAAAACGGGACGTTCACTTTGGTGAAGAGCACCGTTAGCGATGGTCGAGTCGCCGCCCAATTGGCGGGCAATCAACTGGGTAACGAATTGCTCGATGAACTCAAGGACGACGAGCATGTGGGGGCATTTCTGCACATCCCCGGCAAGGACAACGGGTTCGATACCGAAGGCCTTGAGGTCAACGGCAATCGTGTGTTTATCGGGCTGCGGGGGCCGGTGTTGCGTGGCTGGACAATTGTTCTGGAGGTCGAACCCGAGGACCATCCCGATGCTGCTCATACACTGACGCTGAAAAAAATCGGGCCCAAGGGGCGCAAATACCGAAAGCATTTTCTCCAGCTGGATGGACTCGGCGTCAGGGACTTATGCATCGATGGTGACGACATGTTGATCCTGGCCGGGCCGACAATGAACCTCGACGGGCCTGTCAGCTTGTTTCGATGGCTCAACGGCGCCAGACCAACAGACGAAAGTTTTGTCTTCAGCGAACAACTGACGCCGGCCCTGGAGGTTCCTTACGGGCAAGGCGAGGATAAAGGCTGCGATCATGCCGAAGGAATGACCTTTGTCAGCACCGCCGGCGTAGAAGAACCCTTGCTGCTGGTGGTCTATGACGCGAATGCCGCGTGGCGCAAACAGGGGAGCAATCGCCTGGAGCAAGATGTATTTCGACTGGCAAAAAAGTAACCGCCAGTGGGCCCCGGTGAATGACGCTTCATGGATTTTCCTATACATTTTCTGGCCGCTCCCCTGCATGGTGTAACTGTTTCATGTCTCTTGCGCTCGAACGTCTAGTCGCCGGCACGCCGATCCCTTTTGCCGGTAATCGTGTCACTGTCGTCAGCCCCGAACTGGCGGCGCGCTTTCAGCCCGGCGACCATCTGCTGGTGGAGCAGGTCAGCGGCGAGTTGTTGCTGATCCCGGTAGCGGACCAACAAGCGGCGGCGGTCGCCATCGAGCGCGCCGAAGCGGCGTTTACCGCCATGTCCAGCGTCTCGGATCAGGCCATCGGCGAGTTCTTCGATCGCTTTGCGCAACGCCTGGAAACCCCGGAATGCTGGGCCTTGATTGCGGCCGCCAACCTGGCTGACATCGAGCGGGCCAAGGCTCGCGGGCGTTCCACCACGCGGTTGCTCGCCGATGAGCGCATGCGCCGCGACATGATCGCCGGCCTGCGAGCCTGGCGCGATGCACCGGCCACTCGCGGCAAGGTCGTGAGCTGCGTCGAGCATGACGGCTGGAAAGTCGAGCAAGTGGTCTCTCCATTGGGCATCGTCGCCTTCGTGTTTGAAGGCCGGCCGAATGTCTTCGCCGACGCCGCCGGTGTGTTGCGCACCGGTAACACCGCAGTGCTGCGCATTGGCAGCGACGCGTTGGGCACCGCCCAGGCCATCGTCAGCCATGCATTGAATCCGGCATTGGCCGACGCCGGGTTACCGGCCGGAGCAGTTTCGCTGGTGGAAAGCGTCAATCACGCCGCCGGTTGGGCGATGTTCGCCGACCGGCGCTTGTCGCTGGCTGTGGCCCGTGGGTCGGGGCGTGCGGTCAGTCAGTTGGGCAGCATCGCGCAACAGGCCGGCACGGCCGTCAGCCTGCACGGCACCGGTGGCGCCTGGCTGATCGCCGACAAGGACGCCGATGCCCAGCGCTTTGCCGCCGTGGTGCGCAACTCGCTGGACCGAAAAGTCTGCAACACCCTGAACGTGTGCCTGATCCACCGCGATCGCGCCGCCGAACTGGTGCCGCTGTTTCTCGACGCACTGCAACAGGCCGGCACCGCTCGGGGCCAGGGCTGCAAGTTGCATATTGTCGAGGGCAGTGAGGCCTGTTTGCCGGCCGATTGGCAGACCGCGAGCGTCGAGGTGTACCGCGCCGAAGGCTATCAGACCGAAGCGTTGGCCGAACCGCTGCCCGAGGATCAATTGGGGCGCGAGTGGGAATGGGAAGAAACCCCGGAAGTCAGCCTGAAGATCGTCGACGACCTGGACCAGGCCATCACCTTGTTCAACCGCTACAGCCCGCAATTCACCGTGTCGCTGATCAGTGAAGATGCCCAGGCCCAGGAGCGTTTCTACAACGCGGTCAACGCGCCTTTTGTCGGCAACGGGATTACCCGTTGGGTCGATGGACAGTACGCGCTGAACAAGCCGGAACTGGGGCTTTCGAACTGGGAGAGCGGGCGTCTGTTTGCGCGCAGCGCGATTCTCTCGGGGGATGGTGTGTTCACGATCCGTAGCCGCATGACCCAGACGAGTCTGTCGGTCAAACGCTGAAACGGCATTCCAGAACGGTGAAAATCCTGTAGGAGCGAGGCTTGCCCGCGAAGAATGCACCGCGGTTTTCAGGTATTACGCGTTATCGTTCTTCGCGGGCAAGCCTCGCTCCTACAGGATCAGGGACAGCCCCCCCGACCGCAGGCAACGGCACGCACTATACTTAATGTGTGTCCGTGTCTGCGTGGGGACGGACAGCGCATCTGATTACGTCAGAGAGGGTTGCGCCATGAAACTTCATTCCTTTCAACATTATTCTCATGGTCTGGAAACGGTCGTTCACGACACTTGGACTACCGCCCGGGTGAAGTCGGCCCTGGCATTGGCCGAAACCACCCTCGGCCTGAATGTCCATGTCAAAACCCATGCGGGCACGGTGGCATTGAGCGGTCGCGTCAACACTCACAGGCAGTGTGAGCAGGCTGTTGCTCTGGCCCGTTCGGTGCATGGTGTCGTCAATATAGATGCCAGCGAATTGCTCACTCACGTGTTCACCCCAGGACATTCTCCAGAAGCACCGAATGCCGAAGAGACCACTGAGCGTCGGCCACCTTCGTCAGACGACAAATGACTATGGTGATCCAGTGAGTGTCATGCCTGTTCGCAGCCATGGACGGGCGCAGTCGCGCGCCTGCCCATTTTGTAACGCTGCGCCAAACCTTCAGGCGGCTTCGACCGCTTGGCCATAAACGGCACAGGTGTCTGGATGCTCGGCCAGCGATACGAAGTTGCGACGGCTGGCATCCAGCGCATCGACGGAGCCGGTCTCGATGTCATAAACCCAACCATGCAGGTTCAGCAGGCCTTTTTCCTGGGCCAGACGCACGCTCGGGTGAGTCTGGATGTTCGCCAGTTGGGCGATGACATTTTCCCGGACCATCGAACTCACCTTGGCTGCGTCGCTGGCGTGAGGGCGGGAGTCATTGATGACCTTGGCCGACTCGGCGTGTTGCAACCAGCCGCTGACGGCGGGCAGGTGATCCATGCATGTGCACTGGGCGATGGCGGTCATGGCGCCACAATCCGAATGCCCGCAGATCACGATGTCCGTCACGCCCAATACCGCGACGGCATATTCGACCGTGGCCGACACGCCGCCGGGGTGCGGACTGTAAGAGGGCACGATATTGCCGGCATTGCGCACCACGAACAGTTCGCCGGGTTCTTGCTGGGTCAACAATTCCGGCACCACACGGCTATCGGAACAGGTGATGAACAACGTGCCGGGATGCTGGGTGGTGGCCAGGTGTTTGAACAGGTCGGTACGTTGCGGGAAGGCTTCGTTCTGGAACTTCAATAAACCTTCGATAAGCGCTTTCATGGCGGACTTCCTTGCATGAGTGAGGGGGGAAGACGCACAAACCTGTAGGAGCGAGGCTTGCCCGCGAAGAATGCACTGCGGTTTTTCAGGTATTACGCGTCATCGTTCTTCGCGGGCAAGCCTCGCTCCTACAGGCTGTCTTAGAACGGACGCAATGGCAGGAACTTGCCGTCCAGGGTAATCACTGCGCGAGAACCACCTTCCGGGTCTTCAACTTTCTTCATGTCGAGTTTGAAGTTGATCGCGCTGATGATGCCGTCGCCGAATTGCTCGTGAACCAGGGCTTTGAGCGTGGTGCCGTAGATCTGGATCATTTCGTAGAAACGGTAGATGGTCGGGTCGGTCGGGACACCCGAGAGGCTGCCGCGCAGCGGAATGATCTGCAGGCGAGCCACGGCGTCGGCGTCCAGTTCGAGTTTCTCGCCAATCACCTTGGCGGCGGCTTCCGGCAGCGGATGCTGGCCGAGCAGGGCGGCGGTGACGTAGGCCAAACCCAGGCCGGTGCCGTCGGTCAGATCTTGCCAGGACAGATTCTTGCGCGCCTTGGCATCGAGGATCGAAGTGGTCAGGGCCAGACTCGGGTCCTGGTAAGCGTGGGACTGTTGCATGGTGTGACTCCTATCGGTTGTGGCTGGAAAGTGGAGCCATCTTCGGTCGATTGATTCATAGCGTCCAAGACCGATATACAATGCTTTGCATAAGTCCTGCCTATAGATGGTGTCCCCGATGCTGCTTCGACATTTGCGCTACTTGCTGGCAGTCGCCGACCATGGCGGCTTCACCCGCGCCGCCGAGGCGTTGCATGTATCCCAACCGACGCTGTCCCAGCAGATCCGGCAACTGGAGGAAACCCTCGGCGTCAGCCTGTTCGACCGCACCTCGCGCACGGTCAAGCCGACCGATGCGGGGCTGGCCTATATCGAAAGTGCCCGTCGGGTACTGGTGGAACTTGAAGCGGGGAAACGTGCGCTGCACGACGTGAAGGACTTGTCTCGCGGCACTTTGCGACTGGCCATGACGCCAACGTTCATGGCGTATCTGGTGGGGCCGCTGGTGCGTGACTATGTGGCGAAGTTTGCGAACATCCATCTGCAGATTTTCGAGTTATCGATGGATGACATCGAGGCCGGGTTGCTCGATGACTCGCTGGACATTGCCATTGCCTTTACCCCGGTGAGGAGCCCCGACATCGAGTGCCTGCCGGCATTTGTCGAGACCTTGGGCGTGATGGTCGGGCGCAGTCATCCGTTGTACGAGCGCCAGAACCCGCTATCGCCAAAGGAGGTGGCGCAACTGGAGTTCGCGTTGCTGACGCCGGACTTCATCACCCGATCCACCATCGACGAGTATTTTCGACAACAGAACATCACGCCCAAGGTGGCGATCGAGGTGAACTCGGTGAGTACGCTGTTGGAGGTCATTCGTCATGCGCCGATGGCCACCATCCTCCCGGAGCCTATCGCCACTGCGGAACGTGCATTGCGCAAAATTCCGCTGCTGGGGGAGGCGCCCAACCGAGGGGCCGCGCTGCTTCGGCGCAAAAACAACTATCACAGTGCGGCGTCGATGGCCTTTATGGACCTGGTGTTGGGCGCGGCTGCGGTCGAGTCGGCGAAGTCAGTCATCCACTGATTGGCACAGCCCATTGGGAGCCTTGCCGGTGGAGGTCACGGTCACTGAGTCGTCATCGGCGAGGATGATCGAGAGCGTAATGCCCGAACCCTTGGCTTCGAAGCGCCGATCGTTGATGGCTTTGGTTTCCGCCTCTTTACTGTTGATCAACACCGGGCCGTCCTGATCCGCATGGACGACGACTTTACCGGGGCAGTCCACATCGAATGAGGGAATGCCAGGGAGGGTGTTCGCGTGGGCAACATTGGCCATGGCCAACACTATGAATGTCAGGATTCTGTTCATCGCAAGCCTCCAGGGATCCAGCAGGGCATACGGTTAACCATAGCTTTATTTGGTGCGCACGAGACAAACGAAAAGGCCCCGCTCGATATTCCGAGCGGGGCCTTCTTTCTTACTGAGGGGGGGTATCAATACAACCGATCAATCACCCGAACTTCGTTCTGGTTCTGCATCGATGCCCACGCCTGTTTCAGCGTTTGCAGCACATTACCGATGAAGTCTTTGTCGGCCGCGGCCTTCTTGCCGACATAACCCTGGCCGCGACGGTACATCTTCAGTCGGGCGAGCAGGTTCTGGTTGTTCTGGTCGAACTCTGCTTCGTGGGCATGGGGCGACAGGCAGTCGATATGAACCTGGCCCGATTTGCTGATCCACAGAATATGGCTGTCCTGGCTGTCTTTTTGCGCAGCGAACAAGCGAGCCAGTTCATCGATAGTAGGTTGATTGTTCAGATTCATTGTAAGCCCCTTGACCATTTGGTGATCTTTCAAAGTTGATTCGCTAATACAAGTAGCCCATCGGTTAGTTGATCCCTGGCACCGAAACCAGGACGTCAGCGGTCGGCCGTCAATACGACGGGGTCCCGCGTCTGCTGCATGTAGTCGTGTTGAATAACTGCTACGCAATAGCGTCACAACGAAGAGAAGCGGCGAAAACCTGGAGGCCACTGCCGACGTTTTCAGGGTCGGCCACAAGCTTCATGAGGATTGATCGCCAGCGCTTCTCGTCCTTTGTACTGGACGTTCAGGCCAGGTCAGCTTCTTCAATCTGCCTTGTGGGCAGCGTGTATCCGGGAAAAACAGCTCGGCGGTCAGACGAGCTTGCTCAAACGTGTTGCCTTACTCCCGATCGGGGAGATGTCTGCATCATGCAAGGGCAAATCGGAGGCGTCAACGGTTTTGTAGTGATTATTTTCGTTCACTACATATTGTCGGACAAAGTGGTTTTGGAATTAAAAAGTCAGGCGTGGCTGGCTGTGGCGTCGCTGGAATCGGCCACTCACGCGGACAAACGGCAGGACCGCGTCATCGTTCTTCGCGGGCAAGTCTCGCTCCTACAGGGGCGGAGTAGGAGTTGCCGAAGGCTGCGATCTGTTAAAGCGGTAAACGGTGCATGGATAACCATCGATCGGCAGGTGATGCAGGGTGAACTCACCGCCCGTGAGATCAGGCATCACCCTGGCCCAGAACAGCCGCGCAGGCTGGTTGGCATCGATGTGGAAAATCTGCCATTGACCGGGGAACCGGTTCAAGAGGGCAGAGACGACAAACTTCGCGACGCCTTGGCCACGAAAACGTCGACTGACAAAAAAGTAGCCGATGTTGTGCTCCGCGCCGACGATATGGGTTTCGTTATCCACGGTCACGAAACCGGCAAGTTCGCCGTCAACCGTGATCAGAAACGGCCTGGTTGCGGGGTTGCGCCAGTAATCAAGCTTGGGCTGGATGTTGAAGAAGCCATGATCCCCGAGTTTCAGCGGCAGCCATTCGCTGAAATCGTAGATGTAGAACTGCATCAGGTTTTCGATGGTTTCCAGTTCGTCGCGCTGAGCGGCGTGCAGTTCTATCGAGGGCTGATTCCTGATTGTCTCCATGGTCGTACCTTCTGAAAAAGCAGGGCTGCTGCCTGATGCGCCGCAGAACCTGTAGGAGCGAGGCTTGCCCGCGAAGAACGATAACGCGTAATACCTGAAAAACCACGGTGAATTCTTCGCGGGCAAGCCACGCTCCTACAGGTTTCGATTCGTTGCAAGTGCCCTCAAGTCTTGCCCGTCGGTTTCGCCACGCGTTTGGCACCGGTCGAAGGCTTGCGTTTGGCGGGTTTGCGTTTGTTTTTCCACGGTGTGGCGCCACGCCCGGCCGGGCTTGCCGGCCCGCTGATGGTCAGGTTCAGGCCGGCGCAACGTGCCACCTGCTTGCTCATCCATGCAGCCTGTTTGGTGACGAATTCTTCCAGGCTCATTTCACCGCTCTGCACCATGTCCAGGGCCTGTTCCCAGATCGCCGTGGTGCCGGGATCGGCAATCGCGCGCGGCACGGCATCGATCAGGCTGAACGCTGCCGGCGTCGCCGCCAGGGCCTTGCCGTTCTTGATCAGGTAGCCGCGGTCCAGCAGGCCCTGGATGATCGAGGCGCGTGTGGCTTCGGTGCCGATGCCGGTGGTGTCCTTGAGCTTTTGCTTGAGCAGCGGATCTTCCACCAGTTTGGCGACGTTCTTCATCGCCTTGATCAGATCGCCTTCGGTGAACGGCTTGGGTGGCTGGGTCCAGAGGTCCTTGAGCTTCACATCGGCCACCGCGCAGTCACGCCCTTCGGCCAGTGTAGGCAGTGTTTGCGGCGCGGGTGCTTCGCGGCCCTTGGCTGGCGCGAGGGCCTCGGGCAGGGCGCGTTTCCAGCCGGGCTCGACAATCTGCTTGCCCACGGCGCGCAAGGCTTCACCGGCGCAGTCGAAGTCAGCCTGAGTCCGGTCGTACTCATGGTTGGGCAGGAACTGCGCCAGATAACGTGCACGAATCAGCGTGTAGACCGCCCGTTGTTTGCCCACCAGACGGTCGAGGTTTTTCGCCGCCGCCGTCGGGATGATGCCGTGGTGAGCGCTGACCTTGGCATCGTTCCAGGCCCGTGAGCGGCGCAGGGGCTCCAGGTGATCTTGCAAGGCGTTCAGGGCCGGGTCGGCCTGCCTCAGCGCAGCAAGAATACTTGGGGCTTCGCTGTGCTGACTCAGCGGCAGGTAGCCACAGTCGCTGCGCGGGTAGGTGATGACTTTGTGGGTTTCGTACAGCGCCTGGGCGATGTCGAGGGTTTCCTGGGCACCGAGCCCGAGTTTCTTCGAGCAGACTTCCTGCAAGGTGCCCAGATCGAACGGCAAAGGCGCGACTTCGCGCATGCGTTCGGTGCGCAGTTTGATTACCCGAGCGCTCGCCGCACCGCTAATGGCCGCAGCCGCTTTCTGAGCCAGCGCCTGATTCAGGCAGCGGTCCTGATCGTCGCAAGCGTCGGAGGCCGCACGCCACTGGGCGGTGAACGCGGTGCTGTCATGCAGCAGTTGCACATCGATCGCCCAATAAGCCACTGGGACGAAATCGGCAATGCTGCGGTCGCGATCCACCACCAGGCGCAAGGTTGGCGTCTGCACCCGACCGACCGGCAATACACCCTGATAGCCGGACTGACGCCCCAGCAGGGTGAACAGCCGACTCATGTTCATCCCGATCAGCCAGTCGGCCCGGGAGCGCCCCAATGCCGAATGATAAAGGCTGAATGTCTCGGCCCCCGGCTTGAGCGCCGCCAGTGCCTTGCGGATCGATGCATCGTCCAGCGCCGACAGCCACAATCGCCGGATCGGCCCGCGATAACGGCAATGCTCCACCAGTTCCCGGGCGATCATCTCGCCCTCACGGTCGGCGTCGGTCGCAATCACCAGTTCACTGGCCTCGCCGAGCAAACGCTTGACCGCCTTGTACTGGCTGGCCGTACGCGGTTTGACGGTCATCTTCCATTTTTCGGGAATGATCGGCAGATCTGCCAGCACCCAACGCTTGTAACGCGCGTCATAGGCATCCGGCGGTGCGGTTTCCAGCAGATGGCCGATGCACCAGGTCACCGTGACGCCCGTTCCCAGCCAGCAGCCGTCGCCCCGACGCTTGGCGCCGAGCACGGCCGCGATGTCTTTGGCCTGGGAAGGTTTTTCACAGAGGTACAGCTGCATAACCACCATCATCGATCAGTGTTCGAGAGGTGCACAGAATGGCGGCTGATGAGCGATGGAGCAATCTTTATCTGTATGGATGTACAGCTTAAGCTGTTGCGGTTGATGACAGCGGTCAATCCACCACAAACAACCGGGCGCCAATGGCGGTGGATGAACGATGCGCTTCGGCATTGTCCGCCACCTGATAGCTCATGCCTGGCGTGAGGACGAAGACTCGACCATCCTCCAGTTCGGTGTGCAGCTCCCCCTCAACACAAAACAGCACATGCCCCTTCGAGCACCAGTGATCGGCCAGATACCCGGGCGTGTATTCGACGATACGCGCGCGAATCGCGCGGAACTGCCGGGTGCGCCACAGGGCGCTGCCGGTCTCGCCCGGGTGTTCGGTGGGTTCGATTTGCGACCAGTCGGTGGTGCCGAAGGGGATGTTGGCAATGTCCATGCTGCTCTCCAAGTGCGGGGCATGCTTTTGTGAGGGCCTGCACTGCAGCTGAAGCAAGCTCCGTTCGGCTGTGAAGCAGTCGCGATACCGAAACATGAGGTATACCTGTCGGATCGCGATACAGCGCAGCAGCGACAGAGGATCCTACTCTATGAAAGCCCCTGGCCCCGGTAATCCCATCGCCATCAGCCCTCAACTCGGCTGCGTAGTGGTGAAGTTCCATGGCATTCAAGTGGCGTCGTCCACTCGGGCGCTGGTCATGCATGAGGCCAATTATCCTCCGGTGTACTACATCCCCCGTGAGGACATCGCCGAACAATATTTCGCCCGCACCGACCACACCAGCTATTGCCCGTACAAGGGCGATGCCAGCTATTTCAGCCTGCAAATCCCCGGGCATGAAGGTGCCAATGCGGTATGGAGTTATGAGCACCCGAAGGTGTCAGTCGCGCAGATTGGCGGGTATGTGGCGTTTTATCCTGAAGAAGTGACGTTTGAGGTGCTTGATACCTGAGGCGGCCTGAACGTAATCCATGTTGGAGCGGGCTTGCTCGCGAAGGCGGTGTGCCAGGCAACATTTATGTCGACTGACACTCCCTTTTCGCGAGCAAGCCCGCTCCCACAGGTAAGCCTGGGCTAGAGGTTCATGTCGTCAGTTCTTGTCCAGATCCACATTCTTGGTCTCACGCAAACAGATCATCCCCACCACCAGGCTCACCCCGGTAATCACCACCGGGTACCACAACCCATAGAAAATATCCCCGGTGTACACCACCAAGGCAAACGACACCGTCGGCAGGAAACCACCGAACCAGCCGTTGCCGATGTGGTAGGGCAGGGACATGGACGTGTAGCGGATGCGGGTCGGGAACAGTTCGACCATCAGCGCCGCCAGCGGGCCGTAGCACATGGCGGAGATAATGATCAGCGCGACGATCAGCGCCACGATCATCGGTTTGTTGATCAGCTGGGTGTCGGCTTGTGACGGATACCCGGCCAGGGTCACTGCACCGCGCAGGGCGGCTTCATCGTAGCCATCGATTTTCACCTCGCCGATGCTCACCTGCACGGCGCTGCCGGCAGGTGCCGCTTCGCTGTTGTAGGGCAGGCCCTGTTTGACCAGGAAGGTTTTGACCCTGTCGCACGGGCTATCAAATTTTGCCTTGCCCACCGGGTCGAACTGGAAGGTGCAGGTGGCCGGGTCGGCCAGCACGGTGATCGGTGCCTGGCGGCTGGCCTGGTCGATGGCTGGGTTGGCGTAGTGGGCCAGGGTCTTGAAGATCGGGAAGTACAGCGCGGTGGCCAGCAGCAGGCCGATCATCAGCACCGGTTTGCGCCCGACCTTGTCCGACAGCCAGCCAAAAAAGATGAAGAACGGTGCGCCGATGATCACGCTGACGATCAGCAGACTGTTGGCCAGCGCCGGGTCCATTTTCAGGAACTGGGTGAGGAAGAACAGCACATAGAACTGTGCCGCGTAGAAGGTCACCGCTTGCCCGGCGTTGATGCTGAACAGCGCAATCAGCACCACTTTGAGGTTGTCCCATTTGCCGAAGGAATCGCGCAGCGGCGACTTGCAGAGCTTGCCTTCTTCTTTCATTTTCACGAACGCAGGCGATTCATGCAGGCTCAGGCGAATCCAGGTCGAGATGCCCAGTAGCACGATAGAAAACAGAAACGGAATGCGCCAGCCCCAGACTTCGAACTGGTCGCCGGTGAAGTAGCGGCAGCCGAGCACCACCAGCAGCGACAGCAGCAAGCCGAGAGTGGCGGTGGACTGAATCCAGCTGGTGTGGAAACCGCGTTTGCCCATCGGTGCGTGTTCGGCGACGTAAGTGGCAGCGCCGCCATACTCACCGCCCAGTGCCAGGCCCTGGAGCATGCGCAGCACCACGAGGATGATCGGCGCGGCGATGCCGATGCTCGCGTAGGTCGGCAGCAAGCCGACGCAGAAGGTCGCCAGACCCATGAGGACGATGGTCGCGAGGAACGTGTATTTGCGCCCGATCATGTCTCCCAAGCGTCCGAACACCAGCGCACCGAACGGCCGCACGATGAAGCCGGCGGCAAACGCCATCAGCGCGAAGATGAACGCCGTGGTGTCGTTGACCCCGGCGAAGAACTGTTTGCTGATGACCGCCGCGAGGGCGCCATAGAGGAAAAAGTCGTACCACTCGAACACCGTCCCCAGGGACGAGGCGAAGATGACTTTCTGGGTTTCCTGACTGGTGCCGGCGCTGCGGACGGCTTCCAAGGGCTGAACATGTTCTGACATATCGGTATCCCTCACAGTGATTGTTTTTGTTGTTCCACTGTCGGCGCCAGCCTTGTGGGCGGGTGCCGCGTTTATCCATAAAGCGGGGTGTACGTCGATCTTTGTAGGAGCGAAGCTTGCTCGCGAAGGCGTCAGACCTGACACACCGCGTCATCGTTCTTCGCGGGCAAGTCGGATCGCCGCATCGCTCGCTCCTACAGTTGGCTTCTGCAGGTTGATGCTCCTTGTGTCGGGATTGAGGATCAACTGCGCGGCCTTCTCGGCGATCATCAGCGTAGGCGAACAGGTATTACCCGAAGTGATGCGCGGCATGATCGAGGCGTCGGCGATGCGCAGGCCAGGGATGCCGTGGACGCGCAACTCGGCGTCGACCACTGCGTGTGCGTCGTTGCCCATCCGGCAGGTGCCCACCGGGTGGAAAATCGTCGTGCCGATCCGGGCGGCGGCTTCATGCAATTGTTCTTCGCTCTGCAAGCTGTCACCGGGCAGGTACTCGACCGGTTTGAACGCTTGCAAGGCGGGCGCGGAGACGATGCGACGAGTCAGGCGGATGGCGTCCGCCGCCACTCGCAAGTCTTCGGGATGGCTCAGGTAGTTGGGCTGAATCAGCGGCGCTTCCCGTGGGTCGGCAGAGCGAATGTCGATTCGGCCACGGCTTTGCGGGCGCAGATCGCAGACCGATGCAGTGAACGCGGGGAAGGCGTGCAGCGGCTCGCCGAAACGCTCCAGCGACAACGGTTGCACGTGGTACTCGAGGTTCGCCGAGGTCTGTTCCGGTCCTGAACGGGCGAAGGCACCAAGTTGGCTCGGGGCCATGGACAGCGGGCCGCTGCGGTCATACAGATAACGCAGGCCCATGCCCATCTTGCCCCACAGCGTGCCGGCGATCTGGTTCAGGGTGCGAGCGTTTTCCAATTTGTAGATCAGCCGCAATTGCAGATGGTCCTGCAGGTTGCCGCCTACGCCGGGCAGTTCATGGGCAACGCCGATCCCCAGTTTTTGCAGCAGCGGGCGAGGGCCGATGCCGGAACGCTGGAGAATGCCCGGTGAACCGACGGCACCGGCACACAGGACGATTTCCTTACGCGCCTTGAAGGTTTTCGCCTGGTCTTGCCAACGTGCGTTGACCGCTGAGGCACGGCCGTTTTCCAGCAGTACGCGGTCCACTTCGACGTCAGTCAACACCGTCAGATTTGCACGCTGGCGGATCGGTTTGAGAAACGCCTTGGCCGCGTTCCAGCGGATCCCTGCTTTCTGATTGACCTGGAAGTAGCCGCAGCCTTCGTTGTCGCCCTGATTGAAGTCATCGATGCTGGCGATGCCGCTTTGCTCGGCTGCCGTACGAAACGCATCGAGGATCGGCCATGACAGCCGCTGGCGCTCGACCCGCCATTGCCCGGCAGCGCCGTGAAATTCCGAGTCACCGGCAAAATGGTTTTCGCTTTGCTTGAACAGTGACAGCACGTCTTGCCAGCTCCAGCCGGTATTGCCCTCGGCCGCCCAACCGTCGTAATCGCCAGCCTGACCACGCATGTAGATCATGCCGTTGATCGAGGAACAGCCGCCGAGCACCTTGCCGCGCGGGTAGCTCAGGGCGCGACCTTGCAGGCCCGGTTGCGCTTCGGTCTTGAAGCACCAGTCGGTGCGCGGGTTGCCGATGCAGAACAGGTAACCGACGGGGATGTGAATCCACGGGTAGTTGTCGCGGCCGCCGGCTTCGAGCAGCAGCACCCGGTGCTGCGGGTTGGCCGACAGTCGATTGGCCAGCAAACAACCGGCCGGCCCGGCGCCGACCACGATGTAGTCGTATTCATCAAGGGAAGTCTGCATCCCTGACCTCGTATTGTTGTTCTTGTTGTCGGTCATCCTAGTTGTTAGCTTTCGTTAAAAGAATGTTAGTTTTTGCGCAGCCGCTGTGCGTTTTTAAACAGCGTCATTAACGGCATAACGTCAAGGATGGTTCATGTTCGACTGGAATGACTTGCGGTTTTTTCTCGAATTGCAGCGCAGCGGCCGCTTGCTGACCGCCGCTCGCCGTTTGAACACCACCCACGCCACCGTGGCCCGGCACATCGAAGCCATCGAAAAAAGCCTCGGCACTGCGCTGTTCGTCCAGCATGCCCAAGGTTACGAATTGACCCCGGCCGGCGAAGCGCTGCTCAAACACGCCGAGGCCATGGAGAACGTCGCGCTGCTGGCTCAGGAAGAAATCACCCAATCCACCGCGCCGCTGGGCAAGATCCGCGTCGGGGTGACCGAGGGGCTGGGCATCATGTTCCTCGCCAGCCGCATGAACGGGCTGTTTGAACGCTATCCAGGGCTGGAAGTGGAGCTGGTGGCGGTGCCGCGCTTCGTCAGCATTCTCAACCGCGAAGCGGAGATCAGCATCCACCTCGAACGCCCGGCCGCCGACATGCTGGTCACCCGCAAACTCACCGATTACCGACTGGCGCTCTACGCCAGCCAAGCCTATCTGGACCGCTCGCCACCACTGCGCAGCCGCGAGGACCTCGGCCGTCATGCGTGGATCGGCTACGTCGACGACTTGCTGTTCAGCCAGGAACTGATGTTCCTCAACAGCTTCTGCCGCAACCCCCAGGTGGTCTTTCACAGCACCAGCGTCATCGCCCAGCAACAGGCCGCGCGCTCGGGCCTGGGGATCGCCGTGCTGCCGTGCTACATGGCCAGCGCCGATCCCCAACTGGTGCCGTTGTTGCCGGACGAAAGCATCCAGCGCAGTTATTGGATCAGTACACGGCGCGAACTGCACAAGTCCGTGCGGCTGCGGGTGTTGTGGGATTACGTGGTGGAGTTATGTGAGGCGGAGCAGGGGTTGTTGTTGGGATAACAAACATCAAAAGATCGCAGCCTTCGGCAGCTCCTACAGGGATAGGTGAGGTGCCGAAGGCTGCGATCTTTTGATCTTGGGAGAGTGACAGGTTCACTTTCCCATATATTCACTCACGTCTCAGAACGCGCCGACACTCGTTGTTCTGAAAGTCACCTTCACTTTGTTGTTGGGATCGCCTTGCCACATCCGCACGTCGTTCAGTATGGTCTCGTTGCGCACGATACACTTCCATTCCACATCTTTGCCGTCGTCCGCGCCTGGGAAAAGTACCTTGCCGGTCCATGCAGGGGCGGGAGTAGGATCGAGCTTTACGGCCTTGGCCGGATCCCAGTTCCCTAACTTCGGATGGTTGCCGACAACATACACGCTGTAGCCCGGCGTCGTGGCGCCGTTGTCGCATTGAAAGTTCACTTCGGATTGTAAGGGCGTCCACTGGCCACCTTGGGCATCGCGCAATACCGGCAGCATCGCCAACAAGAGAACGCCCAGCGGCAATAGGTAACGATTTCGGGACATGATGAACGCCTCAATTCACTCTAGTGGGGGCAGCTTAGTCCCGGCCAAACTAAAAGTGACCTGTTAGAACTGACAGTTCATTAGAACTCTTCGCGATAGCTTCAATCGTTGCTTTTTAACGGCGAGCTTGTTTGCGCTGGACTGCGCAGCGGTCCTGGACTTCAATTCGTGGGATGAAGACAAGGAGCGTCCACCGACACTCCGTCGTGAAAAAGGGAGCTTGCAGCATGACCGAAGATACAAAAGTGAAAGGGCCGGCGTCGTACTTCCCCTCGATTGAAAAAAAGTACGGCCAGCCCATCGACCATTGGCTGAATCTGCTCGGAACAGTGAGTGGCAAGAAGCATATGGAAATGGTGGCTTGGCTGAAGGCTGAACACGATATGGGGCATGGCCATGCCAATGCGTTGGTTGCGCATTATCTGGCGAGCGCTAAAAAGTGAGTGAGAAGGCTTTCGAGTAGGGCGGGAAGGGCACAGATTGCAATTCCTGGCCCATCCCAACCCAATCCACCAACAGTTCGCTCGCAGCCCATTTAAACAAGAAAAATCGCGATCGTTTAAATGAAGCTTGTCGTTACCATCCAAAGGCTACAACGCCTTGCGCCACCGCCTACACGTAAGACAGAATCCGCCGGCTTGTGCGCCTTGGGCCCGCTCGGTAACTTGATTTCCGTCGCTGCTCATCAGTGATCGGGTCTGCAAGCCCGCCGGAATACCAGTCGCATAGCCCTGCCAAAGGACGCTCGTTTATGTCCGCGAAATGGCGGCTTTGTGCGGGAGATCTTCGGATCTGCCGGGTTCCTGGTTTCCCGGTCTTGCAGACCCGCACATAGCTGCCACCCATCATCTGCAAGTGATGCCGGTAGCTCCTAATGAACAATCAGGAGTTTCAACATGATCAAACCTACGCCCAATCCGCCGGACACCGATCCGATATCCCCCTACGAACCCAATTCAAACAAACTCAACGAGGCCGCCGAACGCGCCCTCGACTTCCACTTCCCATCGAATGCCGACATCAAAGCCACCGCGCGTAAACCCAGCAAGCTGTTTGCCGTGGCCCCAGAGGCGACTACCGAAACCCTGGCGGTTTTTTTGGTCGAGACGCTGGCCTCGGTCGATGTGATGGTCCATCAGTTGGTGGATCATCTGGAGGGTGAGTCGCGTCACGCGCTGCTGGGCATTTCCAACAGCATCATGGTGGCGGAGATCACCGCGAATCGGGTTCTGGATCACATTAATACGCCTTAGAGGTGTGAGCTCCATTCCCTTGTAGGAGCTGTCGAAGGCTGCGATCTTTTGATCTTGATTTTCAGCGATCCCGAAACCGCCAAAAGATCGCAGGCTTCGCCAGCTCCTACAGGGACCGTATTTCATGCGAAGGCTGTGGTGCTTCAGGCGAGGATTTCGAACGCCGTGCTGGCCAGCCGTTCGCCGTTGACCAGAATGTGCACGGCGTGCAGGCCAAGATAATGCTTTCGGGTGGTGAGTTCTTTGATGTGCTGGCTACGTGCGATGGATTCGGTAGCCTTGCCGGGCAGAGTCATCGCCTTGAGCTTGAACACCTTCGCTGACGTGCTGCCATTGGCTTTGACGTAATCAATCGCATAGTCGATCACTAGTCGTTGACTCTCCGCCATCGTGGACTTCACCGTGAACGACAGGGTGATTTTCTCCCCCAGCTGAATCACCGCCGGTTCAACCTTCACGTCAATGATTCCAACTTCGGGCTTGCCGCCCGCGCCAATGATTGTCAGCGCCCGCTGGTTGCCCTGTTTGATCAAACTGCGCAGGGCATGTCTGGCGATCCACGCCGTGTGTTTGTTGTCCAGTGACCAACCCTCGATCAGCGCCAGCACCCACTCGGGATTATCCTTGGTGATGTCGTTGAGGTGGTTGGCCACGGATTTACGCACGTATAGGCTTTCGTCGGCCTTGAGGTTATCGAGGATTGCAGCCGCCAGTGTCGGGTCGGCCTGGATTTGTTCCAGCCGGAACGACCATGGGAGGCGCGGTCGGCTGCCTTCGCTGGCCAGGCGCCGGACGTGTTCGTTGTCATCCAGCGACCAGTCGTGCATCAGCTTGAGTGAGCGTTCGAGATCGCCGCGCAGAAAGTGCCGGATGGCAAATTCCGATGAGCCGAAGGCCGTGAAATATTTGAGCGCGTCCATCGACAGATCGAACGTGTGAGCGCCGTAGGTCGCGACGTAGTGCGGCAAAAACATACTGACGAAGGCGCTGTTCAGGCGCGGGGCGAGGGCGCGCAGGACGTCGAGGGATTCTTCATAACCGAGCGGTAATACCGCGTGCAGGCATTCGCTGACGCGGGCCATGCGTTGCATGACTGAGAGATCCGCCAGACCGATTTTGGCCAGCTTCAGGAAGGCCTTGGCATCGAACCCGGGATAGACCGCCGTCATTTCGGTGGCGATGTGTGCGAGGCGTTCGGCGTTGAAGATTTCCTTCAGGGCGGGGGAGGTCTGGTCAGCCATAGTGGATTCCTTGGTCGTTGTTATTTGTCCCATGCACCGCGTTATCGTTCATCGCGGGCAAGCCCGCTCCCACAGTGGGCTTGGGTGGATCACAAATTGTGAATCCACCCCGGAACCTGTGGGAGCGGGCTTGCCCGCGATGAGGCCCGCACAATCACCTCAAACCTTACCCGCTTCCTCTTCCAACTGATCCGACTCAAACAGTTTTGCCAGTTCCGCCCGCGCTTCCTGCGCCGTTTGCATCACCTTGGCCGCATCGTCATACACCGCATGCTGGGCCTCCAACACCTGTTCATCGTGATGGGTAAAGCGCTTGATCCGTGCATCCGCCTGGGCCTGTGTCAGCCCCAACCCGACCAGAGTTCGCCGGGTCATTTCCAGGCTGGAATAATAGGTTTCCCGCACCGCCTGCGCCCCGACATCCACCAACCGGTGCACATGCTGACGGTTACGGGCGCGGGCGATGATTTTGATGTGCGGATAGAGCCTGTGCACCACCTCGGCCGTCTTGATGTTGGTCTCCGGATCATCGGTGGCGATCACGAAAAATTCCGCTTGCTCGACCTTGGCCGCGCTGAGGATTTCCGGGCGCATCGGGTCGCCATAGAACACCGGCACGCCGCCGAAGCTGCGGGACAATTCGATGGTTTCCACTGACGTGTCGAGCGCCACGAACTTGATGTTCTGCGCCCGCAGAATCCGCGCCACGATCTGCCCCATCCGGCCCATGCCGGCGATCACCACACGTGGCGTGTCGGTGTCGATTTCGCGGAACTTCTCCGGCACCACCACGGGCTGAACCTTGGGGCTGACCAGTCGGGCGCACAACAGCAACAACAGCGGCGTCACGGCCATGGACAAGGTAATCGTCAGCACCAGCAGGTCGTACAGGCGCGGCTCGAACAGCCCCTGATCACGACCGATCTTGAACACCACAAATGCGAACTCACCACCGGCCGCCAGCACGATGCCGAGGCGAATCGCACTGACCTTGCCCAAACCTCCGGCCAGTCGACCGACAACAAACAGCAGCGGCAACTTGATGGCGATCAGCAACAGGGTCAGACCCAGCACCACGACCGGCGCGCTCAGCAGAAGACTCAAATTGGCGCCCATGCCGACGCTGATAAAAAACAGCCCCAGCAGCAGGCCCTTGAACGGCTCGATCTGTGCTTCCAGCTCGTGGCGGTATTCGGAATCCGCCAGCAGCAAACCGGCGAGGAACGCGCCGAGTGCCATGGACACGCCGACCAGGTCCATCAACCACGCCGTGCCGATCACCACCAGCAACGCGGTGGCGGTGGACACCTCCGGCAGACCGGTCTTGGCCACCACGCGAAACACCGGTCGCAGCAAGTACCTTCCGCCAATCACCACCACCGCGATACTGCCCAGCACCCGCAAGCCATGGTTCAAATCTTCGGCGGCAGTGGTGGTGTGATCGCCCCCGGCCAGCAGCGGAACCATCGCGATCAGCGGGATCGCGGCGATGTCCTGGAACAGCAAAATCGCGAACGCCAGCCGCCCATGGGGGCTGGTCAGTTCCTTGCGCTCGGCCAGGCTTTGCAAACCAAATGCAGTAGACGACAACGCCAGGCCCAGGCCCAACACGATGGCACTGTTCAAGGATTGGCCGAACACAAACAACGCCAGCACACCAATCACCGAACCGGTCAGCAACACCTGCGCCAAACCCACGCCAAACACCGATTTGCGCATCACCCACAAGCGTCGCGGCGACAGCTCAAGACCGATGATGAACAGCAGCAACACCACCCCGAGTTCGGAGATGTGGCTGACGCTTTGCGGGTTGCCGATCAAGCCCAGCACCGACGGCCCGATGATCACCCCGGCAAACAGATAGCCCAACACCGCCCCCAGTTGCAGGCGCTTGGCCAAGGGGACGGTGAGCACCGCCGCGAATAAAAAGACGACAGCGGCTTGCAACAGGTTGCCTTCGTGGGGCATGGCGAAACTCCATTAACTCGGTACGGCGGGGGCGCATAGGATAAAGGCTGGAGTCGCAGGCGTCAGCCATGTTATTGGCTGACACACCGCTATCGCGAGCAGGCTCGCTCCCACCCTGGATCTCGGGTGGTCACAATTCCTGTGCTCACCGCCAATCCAATGTGGGAGCGAGCCTGCTCGCGATAGCGATCTCACCTGTCACGCCGGTACCATCTCAAACCGTCTGAAACAATTGGCCACGGCGGGCTGATTGATATCGTCCACCGTTCGAGTAAAACGCATAGAGTGTCTGGACGTCAGGAGCTGCTAGTGGAAAAGAAATCCCTCTACCGCAAGATCAACACTCGTACCAGGGGTGTTCGGCTGAATGATTACTCGGGTGAGTACCGGCATCAGCGCCATACCAAAGCCGAAATCCACAATGAGTCGTCACGCGGTTCGATGCATGGAACCCGCCGCCACGGCCTGGATTACACACCGTTGTTCCGATTCCTGCTGTCCCGCGTTGGAGGACAGTGGGATGAGATTTTCAGCGAAGCGGTGGCTCGCCTCGATCGAACCGAACCGGTGTTCTGGATGGTTGCCCTTCATGAAAGCGAAAGGCAGGAGCAGGTGCGACTGGGAGAGTCGAGCTATTTCAGTGGCTTGTATGTCGATGATCAGGGGAGTCTGCGGGTCGTCAATCCTGAGCTGACGGCCGAGCACATGAGGCCTAACTGCCATTGCTGCACTCATACCTTCAACGGCATTCCCTTTGGTCAAGGCAAAGACTGAGCGCGCCATGCGACTTGGTATGGCTCAACGTCTGTTCGCCCAACCAATTTAGTTCACGGCCACTGCCCGATACAGAGCGAAACGGTTGCCAACAGTCCGCATTTCTGGGAAAACGGCGCCCATCAAGCCCGTTCGGGCAAGCGCACAGATAGAGTGAATGTAATGAATGATGAATTGCAGGTAATCGACCTTGAAGTGGGCGACGGCAAAGCCGCCGTCAAAGGCGCGCTGATCACCACCCAATATCGCGGCTGGCTGGAAGACGGCACTGAATTCGATTCTTCCTACAGCCGGGGTAAGCCTTTTCAATGCGTGATTGGCACGGGGCGGGTAATCAAGGGCTGGGATCAGGGAATCATGGGCATGCAGGTCGGCGGCAAACGCAAGCTGCTGGTGCCGGCGCATCTGGCTTATGGCGAGCGGACGATGGGCGCGATTACGCCGAATTCGAATCTGATTTTCGAGATTGAATTGCTGGAAGTGCTGACGCGGGATGATTGAGGCGCTGGTGTGGGGTTGAAACGAAAATTACCGCTTTTTTTGCCAACGGACTCCAAGCTGTGCCGCTGGAACAGGTCGCGGAATGGTTTATCATTCACCCCAGCTGGGATGAACTGCATTGGCGGCGCTGGATTTAAACCACTGGTGATGTTTCATGGCAGGAAGAGGAGGTCATCTTAAACACCACCGGTATGGTGAGGGCCAAAAACCGAGGGCTTCCCCAGCGCCTAAAAGACTTTATCAACGCCAATCGCCTGCCGGCAATCAACACTGGGATTCACAAGTCCTGCTCCTTAAGTCACCAAAGCTTGAAGGAGCTGGCGGTGGAGCTTGATCACGATCACGTTATCGAAAAAAGACTTGCAAACTATATGGCATAAAGTGAAACGGAGTGATCGTTGCCCGCATTATCGGTTTTACCCGACCAACGGCGCTAGGTGATGCCTTGGTGTTATGGGTGAAGAGGATTGAAACACTGTGGAAAAATCCTCCACCCTTGGGATCCTGGAAATAGAATGGATTCAATTGATTGTTGAGCAACTAAAGGCTACCACCATTGTGGGGGATGCGGCGCTGAATCGGAACATTCTTAACTAGGGCGGCAGACGCGCCAAAAAAACTATTTGAACAACCCATTGCCGCGGTGCTGAAGCAATTCAACCAGGCGGTGGCAATAAACCACACTGAGCATCAACCCTATGAGCACGCAAGATCTCGTCGCTAAACTCTGGAACCTGTGTAATTTGTTACGGGATGATGGCGTCACTTATCACGAATACATCAACGAATTGACTTTTCTTGTCTTCCTGAAAATGGTGGACGAAACCGGGCAGGATGAACATATTCCCGCAGGCTACCGCTGGGTCGACCTAGAGGCCCACAACGCTACCGTGCGTTTGGAAGAATACAAAAAACTGCTACTACACCTGGGCAGCCACGGCTCACAAATCACCCAGGCCATCTACAACAATGCAAGCACCGTGATCCGTAAACCTGCCACCCTCAACAAGCTGGTGACGGAAATCGACAAGCTGGACTGGTACAGCGCCAAAACCGAAGGCCTCGGCGATATGTACGAAGGGTTGCTGGAAATTAATGCTACCGAGAAGAAATCCGGCGCAGGTCAGTACTTTACCCCGCGTGTGTTGATTAACGCCATGGTCGATCTGATGAAGCCGACCCTTGAAGACGTGATTGTGGATCCCACCGCTGGCACTGGTGGCTTCCTAATCAGTGCGCACCACTACATCAACCAGCACAACGATATTCAGGCTCTCAACGAAGCTGCTTACGACAAATACCAGCATAAAACCTTTTTCGGCATGGAGTTGGTACCCGATACCCGGCGCCTGGCTATGATGAACCTGATGTTGCACGATCTTGCCATTGATGATCAGAACGCAGGCATTCTCTATGGCGACACCCTAAGCAATGAAGGCACACAGCTTCCGATGGCCACTTTGATACTCGCCAACCCACCCTTTGGCACCAAGCAGGGCGGTGGCATCCCAACGCGCGATGATTTGATTCACTACACTAGCAACAAACAACTGGCATTTTTGCATTTGATTTACCACGCCATGCTCAAACCGGGGGGGCGCGCTGCCGTTGTTTTGCCCGATAACGTGCTATTTGAAGGCTCAACCGGCAAAACCATTCGCCAAGACTTAATGGAAGCGTGCAATTTGCACACTATTTTGCGCTTACCCACCGGTATTTTTTATGCTGCGGGCGTAAAAACCAATGTGCTATTTTTTGATAAACCTAAAGCCTTCTCCAAAGACAATACCCAAAATGTTTGGGTTTACGATCTGCGTGCGAATATGCCGCAGTTTGGTAAACGCACAGCATTCACTCACAAACATCTGCAAGAGTTTTATGAAGCGGTGGGGCATGATTTAACCCAAGTAGATGAAGTGGCTCGGCATGCTTTTGTTAAAAAGCACCAAGATGGTAGCGATATCGGTAGCGTTGATACCTGCCGCCTACGTTGCTTTAGTCGTGAGGACATTCGCCAAAAAAGCGATTCGCTCGATCTAGCTTGGATTCGCGATGACAGCGTGGAGGACAGCGCCAACCTACCAGAACCGGATGTTTTGATTGTTGCAGCGCTGGAAGAAATGGCAGGGGCCATGCACCAGTTGCAGTCGATTTTGGTCGAGCTGGGTGCAGCGGAAGAAGGTGAAGGGGTGATTCAGTGACTAATGAGTTGCCGAATGGTTGGGCCGAAACCTCGTTAGGGCAGTTAGCGACCTACATAAATGGCAAGGGCTTCAAGAAAACAGAATGGCAAGAAAGTGGGCTTCCAATAATCAGGATTCAAAATCTGAATAATCCTAATTTACCATTCAATTATGCAGATGAGGATCATGAGGAAAAATATAAAGTACTAAGCGGTGATCTGCTTTTTGCATGGTCGGCTAGCTTGGGGGTATATATTTGGAATGGGGATGATGCGTGGCTAAATCAGCATATTTTTAGAGTTGAGCCAGACCTAAGATTAGTAAGTAAAAACTACCTTTATTATGCCATTAAAAACTCTATCGAAGAGCTCTACAAAAAGACTCACGGTATGGGAATGGTGCATCTAACCAAAGGTCAATTTGAAAGGCATGAAATCTGGCTGCCGCCCCTAAACGAACAAATTCGCATCACCAATAAGCTCGACAGCCTGTTCGCCAAAGTCGACGTTGCACAGACAAGTTTGAAAAATATCCCCAGCCTGCTCAAACGCTTTCGCCAAGCGGTCCTCGCTGCTGCCACTTCGGGGAGACTATCTGGTGATTCGGTGGCAGAGAGCATTGAATACTATGAGGCACTTGAAGAGCAAATTTTTTCTACACCTAAATCAGCAAAATTGGTGTCTCTTTCAGAAGACGAAATTGCAGACGCTAAAAATCTGTTCGGAGGTCCGGAATGGGGGCGCTGGAGACTATTTTCATTAGAACAATTAGTTGACCCTGAAAGAGGGATACCTTACGGAATAATTCAAACAGGTGAAGCTCAAGATGAGGGGGTCCCAACGGTTAGATGCGGAGACGTTAAGCCACTTATTGTTCTTGAGGAGAGTCTTAAAAAAGTTGCTCCAGAAATTGAGAGCAAATACAGTAGAACACGCTTGAAAGGCGGTGAAGTACTGCTAGCCATTCGAGGAACTGTAGGCAATGCTGCTGTAGCCAGTAAGGGGCTTGCGGGCAGGAATGCGAATATAAGTCGTGAAGTAGCGATGATTCCAATCATTCCAAATATTGATCCAAAATTTATTGCAATGCTCCTACAGTCGCCTGGCGGATTTAGGTGTCTTGCAGAAAAAGTAAGAGGTGTAGCTCAAAAAGGCATTAACCTTGCGGACGTTAAAAGGTTTGTCACCCCCCTCCCATCGCTGAACGAACAAAAAGAAATTGTCAATCGCGTCGAATCCCTATTTGCTCTAGCCGATGTAGTCGAAAAACAATATGGTGAGACCAAAAAACGTATTGATCGTTTAATGCCGTCGCTGCTAGCCAAAGCTTTTTGTGGTCAACTGGTATCACAAGACCCGAACGACGAATCGGCGAATCTTTTACTTGAGAGGATTAAGCAGCAACCTGCTGCGAAAAGCACATCCATAACTAGTCGTAATCAAAAAAAGACGAGCAAGTACTCGTCGGTAAAGGACGAATCTAGCCAAGTTGGTGGTCGAGTACTCAATCTTCTGCAATATAATAATAGTGAGTTAACTGCTCAGAAAATAATGGATAGTCTTTCAGAAAAAACCTTTGCGCAGGTCGATATTCTTTTTACGGAGCTAAAGCAATTGCTTGAGCGTCGGCAGATTATAAAAATTGGGGTTGGTGAATTTTGCGCATTTAAGGCTCGATATAAATGAAGCTGGATTATTTGATCGTGCGCTCAGGCTTTAAGAATATTGTAAATCTAAAGGTTGATTTTGATGAAGGGCAGTTGCTTACTGTTTTAGTAGGGCGTAATGGTTCAGGTAAATCCAATATCGTTGAAGCATTGGTAAAAATATTTCGCGCTCTGGACTTGGGCGATGTTGCTCCTTTTGATTATGAATTGGTCTATTCTTTAGGCGCTGAAAACACCACATGGGTAAAAATTGATGCTGACCCCGGTTATGGCAGTACACCTATTTCACAGCATCGTATCATGGTTACGGAACGTTCCGAAAAGCATATAATGCCGACATGGAGTGAGGTGTCTTTGTCGAAAGTGTCTCGAGATAAACATGGGCATTCTTCGTATTTACCTAAGCACTTGTTCGCATATTATTCTGGTCCGAGTGATAGATTGGAAGGCTTGTTTGTCAAGCATAGAGCCAGATTTTACGATAATCTATTAAATGATAGGGTTGATATTGAGGATGAAGTAAGGCCTTTATTTTATGCGAAGCCCTACCACAGTCAATTTGTCTTGTTGGCCTTTTTCTTAAGTGGGCAAAGCGATATCGGTCGTCAGTTTTTGGAGTCTCAATTAGGTATAAAGTCATTCCACTCCGCACACTTTGTATTTAGAAAACCATCATGGATGCTCGCCAAAAATAAAGAGGATACTTTCTGGGGGGCGAGGGGTGTGGTTCGGCAGTTTTTAGATCGATTATTACCACACTCTTATGGTGTGGTTAAGACTGTAGGTGAAGAGTCCACGTCATTAACGGGGGCGAGCATTTATAATGATTTTGTACATTTGTATTTGCCGAGCCTTGAAGCACTTAATAGTGCGGCAAAAGGTCTTGGGCCAAAGAATTTTTTTAAAATGCTTGAGAGTACTCTGCTGTCGGAGTTGATTTCCAGTGTGCATGTAAAGGTGGTGCTTAATAACGATGCCGTAGTGAGCTTTCGAGAACTAAGTGAGGGGGAGCAGCAGTTATTAACAATTTTTGGTTTGTTGCAATTTACCGCTGAGTCTGACTCGTTATTTTTACTCGATGAACCAGATACTCACTTAAATCCAGCATGGGCCGCAAAGTATCATGCATTTTTACGTCGTTTTATTCCTAATGAAAAACACTGCCATATAGTTATGGTAACTCATCATCCACTTACCATCGCCGAATTAGATCGAGATCAAATTCAAGTGATGCGAAGGGAGTCTAATGGGCTTTCTTATGCGGAAAAGCCAGCGGAAAGTCCGATTGGGATGGGTGTTAATGGAATATTGACCAGTGATATGTTTGGTATGGCTACGACACTTGATCAACACACCAGTAAGGTAATTGAAAGACGCCGCAAGATTTTAGAGAAAGGTGAGCTATCTGATAAGGAAAAAATCGAACTCAGAAAGTTGAACAGATCATTAGATAGACTCGGTTACGGCTACACGCACCCAGATGAAGATTATCGTCAGTTTCTAATGGCTAGATATAGGGCGTTAGAAGGTATGAAGGAAAAAGGATTCGATGAAACAGATTATCGGTTAGAGATGATTAATTGGATCTTAAAAGACAAGGGATTGTTAAAATAATGAGATATATAGATCCCGCTTTAATTGATGCGTGCAAGCCGGCAAACTGGGATGTGAACGCGGCGAGTTGGTTGGCATCCGTTGCTGCTGCGATTGACAAAAGCTCTGAGTTTAAAAAAATAGGAAGTGTTTGGAGTGATTTTAAACCTAACTTTATTGCTAGATTTGGTGATAAGTGTTGGTATACCGAAGTGCCTAGGATTGGTACGGATTTTAATGTTGATCACTTTAGGCCAAAAGGTGCGGTTAAAAAAGCAAAAAAAAGCTATGCAACTCGCATTGTTTTGGGCAGTACGGTAAACCACCCCGGGTACTGGTGGCTAGCATTTGAGGCAAGCAATTACCGGTATTCTTGTCAGTACTCTAATCAGCCAAGAGATAATGGAGGAAAACATGACTATTTTCCATTGATTGATGAGTCAACAAGGGTGTGGGCTTCATGTTCTTTACTTAATCATGCAGTCGAGCAGGTTCAGCTGCTTGATCCTTGTATTGCCGCCGATGTTCAGCTCGTTTCTTTTGAGAAGTCGCCGGGTATGGTTCATTCACGATTTGATGAAAAAACAGATCCAGAAAAATATGCTCGGGTAAAAGCCAGCTCTCTATATTTTAACTTGAATCATAAGACTATTAAGGGCGCACGTTTAGAAGCGATTAAGTCAGTTCAAGACGATTTAATGTTGCTAGAGAATATTTGGCAACTGCCAAAAAACTTTAGAAAAAATATGCAAAATAGTTTTGACTCTGCTGAAGACAGATTAGTCAATGCTTGCAATCGAAAAACGGCGTTTTCCGCCGCCGCTGTTGCCTTTGTAAGAACTAAAATAGCGGAACCTTGGATGGCAAACCTGCTCAATCGATTAGATTTAGCTCCTTAGGTATCTTTAATGCTGTTTTCGGGGAAAGGTCAAATTTGGGGGGTGCTTTTGCAATGCTTTTATAGATCTCAGGGTAAATCCAGAACTCGTCAGGTTAATGGCGAAATTTCATCAAGAGTTTGTGCAGCTGTCGCTTCAAGTGTGGGTATTTTTTCTTCAATTTATCTATGATGGCCGTGCGGCTTAGATCTAGGAAATCGTGTCTATGGACTAGGCGAAGTGCGGTGAGGGCAGCTGCTGCTACCGATCGGTTTCACTCTCAAGGTACGTCAAGCAGATGCTCTGAGCCCAGGTCTTGTCTTGCTCATTCGGACCGATAGAAACCAATGCGGCGGCAACTTAGTTTATACGTCGCTAACTAGAAACCTCGTCGCTTCCTCGTGGCTTATTGATGGATCTTGGTAGAGAAGGCTCACTTGTCGCTGCTCCGTGCGGTTAGAACAATAAAACCCGCCATCTCTTTCTCCAGATATGACGGGTTTCTCGTTGTCCGAGGCGAGGGGGTTTGTCCCCGTTGGGTTGCGAAGGCCCCCAAATCATCGCGGTTTTTCAGGAATGACCGCATGCGCTGACTTTACGACTGCTGCGCTGCCGAATGTGGGCAAGCCCCCTCGCCACAAATGTCCATTCCAACAACTATTTTTGCTAAAGGCTTGATCGGCTATTGCTGCGGATCGATGTTATCCAACGCCCGGTTCACGGCCAGTTCGCCGAGCATGATGACCTGCTGAATCCCCAACATTGTGTTGCGATGTGGGTCTTCCAGAAGGTTTGCAAAGTCACTGACCATGACACTGGCTGATGCCAGTGATTCGCAGGCATTGGCCAGCAAGCTTTCGGTATCGATGTCGGGGGCGACGACGAACATTGTGCTGGGTTTGCGTGGGGTCTTGGGTGAAACCGATTCGGCTTCTGAATCAGGGGGATTTGGAGTGTGTTTGAACATTGCTTAGGTACCTTTATTGATGCTGCAACCTCCTCGCGACTAAACGAAGGGGGTGGCAGCTGCAGGCAGGTTAGTCGACCGGGTACCAAAGCTTTACCGGCGCACCCGAAGGTGCCCTGCGCACAGCTGCCATTGAGCGCAGGCATGGTAATACCTGACTGAACGGAGTGCGTGCTGCTTTGGGAACTACCGAGCGACTAAACCCGATCACTGACCATTCAGTGACGGGAATCAAGTTACCGACGGGCCCCAAGGCGCACAAGCCGGCGGATTCTGGCGTAGTTGTAGGCAATGACGCAAGGCGATGTAGCCTGTTGCGCACGCCTCAAGTGATGCTTCGTTTGTCATGCCGTCTTCGCGAGCAAGCCCGCTCCCACAAGGGATTTGTGTCGATCACAAATGTTGTGAGCATCGACGATCCACTGTGGGAGCGAGCCTGCTCGCGAAGAACGATGACACGGTCTGTCAGGTGTTCGGCAGATCAATGAACAAAGGAATACGCCCGTTCAGGGAAGGGCGGTAGTGCCAGGTCAACCGGTCCAAAGCAGGTTGCATCGCCAGGATCTCAGCCAGCGTCGCGTGGGCAATGCTTAAGGCCAACACCTGCCCCGGACATTGATGCCGACCCGCCCCGAACGTGAAGCTGCGGCGGTTCGGGCGCTCGAGCAGGAACGCATCAGGATCATCATTAAGCTGCGGATCGCGATTCGCCGACGCCAGCAGCACCAGGATAACGTCGCCGGCGTTCAGGCTCACGCCGTCGATTTCACACGGCGCGGCGACGAAGCGGCGGGTGTTTTGCACCGATGGGTCGAAGCGCTGAACTTCAGCGATCAAGTCATCAACTTGAGCCGAATCCAGCTGTGGGTTTCGAATCAACGCCAATAGCGCATTGCCGATCAAGCCGGCCGTGGCTTCGTAAGTCTGGGAGAACAGGCCGATCAGGTTGGCAATCAACGTTTCAGAGTCGGTCGATGTCGCCGCGAAACGCTGCCGGATACCGGCGAGCAGGGCGCTTCGATTGTTCGGGTCGTCCAGAAGCTCGATGAAATAGCCCTTCAGCTGTTCCGTCGCGCCATGGGCGGCGTCCAGTTGTACCTGATTGCTGAGGGGCGACAGGCAGGCGACAAAGTCTGCGGTCAGCTCGCTGATAGCCCGGCCCTGAGCCGGAGAAAAGCCCAGCAACGCCGCCACTACGCAGACCGGTCCGCGATACATCGCCGCGTACAACCCGTCGGGGCCCGGGGTAATCAATCGAGCGCCGACCAACGCATTGACCTCGTTCACATCAATCAACGCCAACCCCGGCTCAATCGCCGCCCTCGGGCAACGCTGCCGCTCACCCTCATTCATCCGCATCAACTGACCGAACACCTTGCCGGCCATGCCTTGAGCAATCGCCTGGGGCACCGGCTCGTGGGTTGGCCGCACATGACAGTGCGGATGCGCCAACACGGCGGCAACGGCTCGGGCGCTGCTGGCCACCCACAGTTTCAGTCCCTGATGAAAAACCAGCCCACCCTCGGCGCGCAGTTGTGCGTAGTAGGGGTAGGGATCGGCATGAGTCGCAGCGATGATCGGGTCCATGGGTCGCAGCCTTATCGAGGGTGGGAAAGTGTTGCTACTATCTCCAGTCCGAAAGGGCCTTGATTCGTCCGGGAGCGAAATATGAACGCAGAACAACACGACATCGGCGTCTCTCAAGTGGCTGCCGCCATCGCGGAACCTGCCCGAACGAAAATCCTCTGCTCGCTGATGGACGGCCACGCCCGCACCAGCACCGAGCTGGCGACGATTGCCGAAGTCAGCGCCTCGACCGCCAGTGCTCACCTGGCCAAGCTCAAGGAGCTGGCGCTGGTGCGTTTGCACGTTCAGGGCCGCCACCGCTATTACAGTCTCGCGGACAGGCGCGTGGCCCAGGCGCTGGAAGCGCTGATGGTGATCGGCCAGAACGCCGCGCCGACGTTCAACCCGCGCACCCCGGATCGCCTGCAATTCGCCCGCACCTGCTACGACCACATGGCCGGCACGCTGGCGGTATTGCTGCATGACCGGATGATCGAATCGGGGTGGTTGCTGGAAACCGATGAGCAGGCTTATCGACTGAGCGCCAGCGGCGAAGCGTTGTTCGAAGGATTAGGTATCGATGTCAAAGACCTCGGCACTTTGCGCCGCCGTTTCGCCTGCCCGTGCCTGGACTGGAGCATGCGTCGGCCGCACCTGGGCGGTGCCTTGGGCGCGGCGTTGCTGCAAACGGCGATCAAACGCAAATGGGTGACACAGGATCTGGACAGTCGGGCGCTGGCGTTGACGGCGCTGGGGCGTAAGGAACTCAGTAGTCGGTTCGCCGTTGAGCTGCCGGTACAGGTGACCACAGCGCAACCCACGTCCACCGAGAACCGACGCCGCGCGCTCGCCAGTCCTGCGGCTTAGCGACTGGACGAGGCCATGAGCACGCCAAAGCCGGCGAAGGTCACGCCCGAGACTTTCGCCGCCAGCCAGGAGCCCTTCGGGCTCGACAACCAGCCTTTGGCGGCGTTGGCGAGCAAGGCATAGCTGCCATGCACCAGAATCACCAGTACGCCGTAGGAAGCGACTAGCTTGATGAACTGGGTGTAGAAGTGCGCCGAGGTGTCGATGAATTGCGGGAACACCGCCAGAAAGAAAAACACCGCCTTGGGGTTCAACAACTGCATCGAAGCCGCTTCAAGGAAGCGATAGCCAGGGCTTGAGGGGCGTGTTTCAAGCAGCGTACTGAAACGATCCGAGCGCCAGCTTTTGTAGCCCAGGTACAACAAATAGGCGGCCCCTGCGTATTTCAACGCGGTGAAGGCGTTCGCCGAGGTGCTGAGTATCAGGCCAACACTGGTGGCGCTGATGGCGGCGACGACAAATGCCCCCGACGCGACCCCCAGAATGCCCGGCACGGCCCCCGCCCAACCGTGTCGCACCGCGTTGGACAGGGTCAGGACCACGCCTGGTCCCGGGCTCAAAATGGTCAGGGTGGCGAAAAGTACAAAGAGTCCGTAGCTGTTCATGTCTTGCTCCGTCGGTGGCGCTGGCTGCGTGTTGGCAGATTGGCGTGACGAAACGAGCGTGACAAACGCTTTAATTAAAGCGCATAGGTGACTAAATTAGACACATGATCAATCAACTACCGCCGCTTAATGCCGTTCGCGCTTTTGCCGTTGCTGCTCGCCATCAGAGCTTCAGCCTGGCGGCCGAAGAGCTGCATGTCAGCCACAGTGCCGTCAGCCGGCATATCAAATTGCTTGAGGAGTACCTGGGCGTGCTGCTGTTCGAGCGGCGTATCCGTCAATCGGTGCTGACGCCGGCCGGCCAGCGCTTCTATGAGCAGGTCAGCGCCGGGCTGTCGCAGATTGCCAACGCCGCTGCTGCGCTCAAGCAACATGCCTCGCTGCCTACCGTGAAGATCAATGTACGTCCGTCCTTTGCCGTGCTTTGGTTGACGCCCAGGCTGGCGGATTTTGTTGCGCAGCACCCAAACATCAAGCCGCAGGTGATCACTCAAACCCAGGCACCCGATCAGGCACGCGACGGATTCGATGTCGTCATTCGCCGTGGCCGTGACGACTGGGCTCCGGCGATTGAAGCGCGACCGCTCTTCGAAGACGAACTATTGTTGGTCGCGGCGCCATCGCTGATCGAGCGTCTGCCACTTGAAGACCTCACTTCGCTGAATCGGCACACGTTACTGACCGTCAAGGCGCGTCGCGAAGACTGGCACAATTGGGCCATGCATTTTGGTCAAAGCCAGTCAGCCACTCAGGTAACCCGACAGTTTGATCACATGCACCTGGCGCTTCAGGCTGCCGTGGATGGAGAGGGCATTGCCCTGTGCCCGACCTCTTTGCTGGGCACTCACCTCTCGAGTGGACGCCTGATCTGCCCGTTACCCGAGTTGCGTCTGCCGTTGCCGCGTTATTACTACGGCGTTGCGCCGGACGTGACGGCGCAGACACGGGTGTTTGTGGAGTGGTTGTTTGCCCGGATTGCCCAGGATGAGCTGCGTTGGCAAACACCTCGTGCTGTGACCGCTACGCCCTGAAAACCCAAACAATCTCCACCACACGCACTGCCAAAATCAGGTAAATCAGAAACAAAATAATCTGAAACGCCGTGTGATAGGGCAACTTGGACAGTCGGCGCAGGCCGTCACTGACACTCAGCAACATCAGCACCGCTGACACCAGAATCAGCCCCCAACCCGCCAGATTCGACGCGAGCAACCCCATGAACAGCTGGTGCTCGCGACCCAGTACGTTGGTGCCCGCAGCGAACAGCAGGGCACACACCAGCAGGTTTTTGATGTTGTCGAACACCTGTGTGGTGAAGTCGGTGTCCAGCAAGGCCAGATACTTTCGCCAGAGTTTGCTCATGGTAGGGATGGCACCTGTTGATGGCTGTTGGACGTGGCAAGTTTAGTGACCTTTTCCACGATTCGCGGACGAAAAAAAGCCCGGCCTTCAAGATGATGGCCGGGCTTTTGTGTTCAAACGGACAGTCGCGTCAAATCAAACCTTGACGATCCAGCCCGCTGGCGCTTCGACGTCGCCGGTCTGTACACCGGTCAGCTCTTTGTAGAGCTTCTGGGTGACCGGGCCGACTTCGGTTTCGCTATGGAACACGTGCAGTTTGTCGTTGTAGCTGATGCCGCCGATCGGCGTGATCACCGCAGCAGTACCGCAAGCGCCGGCTTCCTTGAAGTCGGACAGCTTGTCGATGAACACGTCACCTTCGACCACTTCCAGGCCCAGACGGGTCTTGGCCAGCTCGATCAACGACAGACGAGTGATGCCCGGCAACACCGAAGGGGAATTCGGGGTGACGAACTTGTTGTCGTGGGTGATCCCGAAGAAGTTGGCCGAGCCGACTTCTTCGATTTTGGTGTGGGTCAGCGGGTCCAGGTAGATGCAGTCGGCAAAATGCGCCTTCTTGGCCTGGGAGCCTGGCATCAGGCTGGCGGCGTAGTTGCCACCGACCTTGGCCGCACCGGTGCCTTGTGGAGCGGCACGGTCGTAGCTGGAGATCAGGAAGTTGTGCGGGGTCAAACCGCCCTTGAAGTAAGCGCCGACCGGGATGCAGAAGATCGAGAAGATGAACTCGGGCGCGGTACGCACGCCGATGTTGTCACCCACGCCGATCACGAACGGGCGCAGGTACAGCGCGCCGCCAGTGCCGTAAGGCGGGATGAAACGCTCGTTGGCGCGGACCACTTCCTTGCACGCTTCGACGAACTGTTCGGTGGACACCTGCGGCATCAGCAGGCGCGCGCAGCTGCGTTGCATGCGTGCGGCGTTCTGGTCCGGGCGGAACAGGTTGATCGAACCGTCCTTGCAGCGGTAGGCCTTCAGGCCTTCGAAGCACTGCTGGCCATAGTGAAGGGCAGTGGAGCCTTCGCTGATGTGCAGCACGTTGTCAGAGGTTAAGGTGCCTTTGTCCCACTCGCCATTACGCCAGTGCGACAGATAGCGCTTGTCTGTCTTGATGTAGTCAAAACCCAGCTTGTCCCAATTGATGCTTTCGTTACCCATGACACCCTCTATCACTTAACAACCGCCGAAACGGTTCAAGGCTTCTGACATTTTTCTGGATGGGGACAACAATACTTCATTCCGGGCCTAAATCGCAGCCCGGAATGCGTTCCTTTGATCGTTCCCACGCTCTGCGTGGGAATGCCTCAATGGACGCTCTGCGTCCGCTTCTGGGACGCGGAGCGTCCCGGGCAGCATTCCCACGCAGAGCGTGGGAACGATCAGTGAGGTCCGGTTTATAGGTGTAGGGCATGGCCCAACGCACGCAACGCCGCTTCCTGCACCGCCTCACCGAGCGTCGGATGCGCGTGGATGGTGCCGGCGATGTCTTCCAGTCGAGCGCCCATTTCCAGGCTCTGGCCGAATGCCGTCGACAACTCCGACACGCCTACACCCACAGCTTGCCAACCAACAATCACATGATTGTCCCGACGAGCGACCACCCGCACGAAGCCGCTTTTCGACTCCAGCGTCATCGCCCGGCCATTGGCCGCGAACGGGAAGCTGGAAACGATGCAGTCCAGCCCCGCAGCCTTGGCCTCATCCGGGGTCTTGCCGACCACCACCAGTTCCGGGTCGGTGAAGCACACGGCGGCGATGGCGGTCGGGTTGAATTCGCGGTGTTTACCGCTGATCAGTTCGGCAACCATCTCGCCCTGAGCCATGGCCCGGTGAGCGAGCATCGGTTCGCCGCTCAGGTCGCCGATGGCGTAGACATTGCGCATGCTGGTCTGGCAACGGTTGTCGATCTTGATCGCCGAGCCGTTCATGTCCAGGTTCAAGGCTTCGAGGTTCCAGCCTTGAGTGTTGGGTTTGCGGCCGACGGCCACCAGGACCTGATCGGTTTCCAGGTTCAGGGTGTCGCCATTCGGGTCACGAACTTGCAACGTATTACCTTGTAAATCAAAGCCTTCAACGCTGTGCTTCAAGTAAAGCTTCACGCCGAGTTGCTTGAGCGCTTCGTGTACCGGGTGGGTCAGTTCGGCGTCGTAGGCCGGCAGGATGCGATCCTGCGCCTCGACCACACTGACCTCGGCGCCGAGCTTGCGATAGGCAATCCCCAGCTCCAGACCGATGTAACCGCCACCGACCACAACCAGCCGTTTCGGCACGGACGTCGGCGCGAGGGCTTCGGTAGAAGAGATGATTGGCCCGCCAATCGGCAGCATCGGCAGGTTCACGCTTTTCGAACCGGTGGCCAGCACCAGGTGCTCGCATTGAATGCGTGTGTCGCCGACTTCGACGGTTTTGCCGTCGATCACTTTGGCCCAGCCTTGAATGACCTGGACCTTGTGCTTCTTCAGCAGTGCCGAAACGCCGGTGGTCAGGCGATCAACAATGCCATCCTTCCACTCGACGCTCTTGCTGATGTCCAGGGTCGGCGCCGATACGCTGATACCCAGCGCCGAGTGTTGGCTGTGATGCTGCGTCTGGTGGAACTGTTCGGCGACGTGAATCAACGCCTTCGACGGAATGCAGCCGATGTTCAGGCAGGTGCCGCCCAACGATTCGCCTTCCACCAGAATGGTCGAAATGCCCAACTGACCGGCACGGATCGCCGTCACATAGCCGCCAGGCCCGCCGCCGATGATTAGCAGCGTGGTGTTCAAAGTCTGTTGCATGACCTTCTCCACAAATGCCTACTCAACAAAAAGCGTGGCGGGTTGTTCGAGCAAGCCACGAATGGCCTGGATGAATTGCGCCGCGTCCATGCCATCGACCACGCGGTGATCGAAGGAGCTGGAGAGGTTCATCATCTTGCGAATCACGATCTGGCCTTTGACGACCATTGGCCGTTCGACGATTTTGTTCACGCCGACGATCGCCACTTCCGGCAGGTTCAACACCGGGGTGCTGACGATGCCGCCCAGGGCGCCGAGGCTGGTCAGGGTGATGGTCGAGCCGGACAGCTCATCGCGGCTGGCCTTGCCAGTGCGCGCAGCGGTGGCCAAACGGGAGATTTCCGTGGCGCTGTCCCACAGGCTGCGGGTTTCGGCATGACGTACCACCGGCACCATCAAACCGATGTCGGCTTGGGTGGCGACGCCCACATGCACCGCGCCGAGGCGGGTGATGACCTGGGCTTCGTCGTCGTAACGGGCGTTGATCTGCGGGAAGTCGCGCAGGGCCACGACCAGCGCGCGGACCAGGAACGGCAGCAAGGTCAGCTTGCCGCGGGTTGCGCCGTGTTTTTCGTTCAGGTGTGCACGCAGTTCTTCCACGGCAGTGACGTCAATTTCCTCGACGTAGCTGAAGTGGGCGGCACGCTGGGTGGCGTCCTGCATGCGCTGGGCGATCTTGCGGCGCATGCCGATCACCGGGATTTGCTGTTCGTCGTTGCGCTGGGCGTAAGCGGAGGTGGCGGTCGATGCACTCGACTGACCCTGAGCCAGCCAGGCTTCGAGGTCTTCGTGCAGCACCCGACCGGCAGGGCCGCTGCCACGCACCAGACGCAATTGAATGCCGAGGTCCAGCGCGTGTTTGCGCACGGCCGGGGAGGCCAGTGGACGCTCATCGGCTTCACGGGCAACCATCGGCCCTTGGCATACGGCCGGACGCGGCGTTGCGGCAGCGACGGGTTTGCTTTCAACAACAGCTTCAACTTTAGGCGCTGCAATTGGCGCTTCTTTAACTGCGAGAGGCTGAGCCGACTCTTTAACGTTGCCCGCGCCTTCGACTTCAATGCTGATCAGGATGCTGCCAACCGCCATGACTTCGCCAGGCTGGCCACCCAAGGCAATCACCTTGCCATGCACCGGGGAAGGGATGTCGACCATCGCCTTGTCGGTCATGACATCGGCGAGCACCTGATCTTCGACGACCATGTCGCCGACCTTGACGTGCCACACCGACAATTCAACTTCTGCAATGCCTTCGCCAATGTCCGGCATCTTGATAACGTGCGTGCCCATTCAGACCTCCATAACCCGATGCAAAGCCGCGCCCACACGGGACGGACCAGGGAAATACGCCCACTCTTGCGCGTGCGGGTAGGGAGTGTCCCAACCGGTGACGCGTTCGATCGGCGCTTCCAGGTAGTGGAAGCAGTGCTCCTGCACCAAGGCGACCAGTTCGGCGCCGAAGCCGCAGGTGCGGGTCGCTTCGTGAACGATCACGCAACGGCCGGTTTTCTTCACCGACTTGACGATGGTATCCAGGTCCAGCGGCCACAGGCTGCGCAGGTCGATGACTTCGGCGTCGATACCGGTTTCTTCAGCGGCCACTTGCGACACATAAACCGTGGTGCCGTAGGTCAGGATGGTCACGTCTTTGCCCGGACGAGCGATGGCAGCGACGTCCAGCGGCACGGTGTAGTAACCGTCCGGCACTTGTGCGGCGGGGTGTTTCGACCATGGGGTTACCGGACGGTCGTGGTGGCCGTCGAACGGGCCGTTGTACAGGCGTTTTGGCTCGAGGAAGATCACCGGGTCATCGTTTTCGATGGAGGCGATCAGCAGGCCTTTGGCGTCGTAAGGGTTGGACGGCATGACGGTGCGCAAACCGCAGACCTGGGTGAACATCGCCTCGATGCTCTGGCTGTGGGTCTGGCCGCCGTAGATGCCGCCGCCGCAAGGCATGCGCAGGGTCATCGGCGCAGTGAATTCGCCGGCCGAGCGATAGCGCAAGCGTGCCGCTTCGGAAATGATCTGGTCCGACGCCGGGTAGACGTAATCGGCGAACTGGATCTCGGCCACCGGCCGCAAACCGTAGGCGCCCATGCCCACGGCGACGCCGACGATGCCGCTTTCGGAAATCGGTGCGTCGAATACGCGGGAGGTGCCGTACTTGTTCTGCAGGCCTTCGGTGCAACGGAATACGCCGCCGAAGTAGCCCACGTCCTGGCCGAACACCACGACATTGTCGTCACGCTCAAGCATCACATCCATGGCCGAGCGCAGGGCCTGGATCATGGTCATGGTGGTCGTGGTCATGGCGGTTTCCAACTCGATTTTATTGTTGTGATCGTTCATGTCAGATCCCCAACTCTTGACGCTGGCGCTTCAAGTGCTCCGGCATCTCTTTGTAGACGTCTTCGAACATGGTCGCGGCGCTCGGAATCTGGCCGCCGGCGAGGGTGCCGTACTGCTCGGCTTCTTTCTGCGCGGCGATGACTTCGGCTTCCAGCTCGGCGCTGACGGCGACGTGTTCCTCTTCGGACCACTGACCGATTTTGATCAGGTGCTGCTTAAGGCGCGCAATCGGATCGCCCAACGGAAAGTGGCTCCAGTCGTCGGCAGGACGGTATTTGGAAGGGTCATCGGACGTCGAGTGCGGGCCGGCGCGGTAGGTGACCCATTCGATCATGGTTGGGCCAAGGTTGCGGCGCGCGCGTTCGGCGGCCCAGGCAGAGGCGGCGTACACCGCGACGAAGTCGTTGCCATCAACCCGCAGGGAGGCGATGCCGCAACCGACGCCGCGTCCGGCGAAGGTAGTGGCTTCACCACCGGCAATCGCCTGGAACGTCGAGATCGCCCACTGGTTGTTGACCACGTTGAGGATCACCGGCGCACGGTAGACGTGGGCGAAGGTGAGGGCGGTGTGGAAGTCCGATTCAGCGGTAGCGCCGTCGCCGATCCAGGCCGAGGCGATTTTGGTGTCGCCCTTGATCGCCGAGGCCATGCCCCAGCCCACACCCTGGACGAATTGGGTGGCGAGGTTGCCGGAGATGGTGAAGAAGCCAGCGTCCTTGACCGAGTACATGATCGGCAACTGACGGCCCTTGAGCGGATCGCGCTCGTTGGACAGCAGTTGGCAGATCAGGTCGACCAGCGGCACTTCGCGGGCCATCAGAATGCTTTGCTGACGATAGGTGGGGAAGCACATGTCGTCGATGTTCAAGGCCAGGGCCTGGGCACTGCCGATGGCTTCTTCGCCAAGGCTTTGCATGTAGAACGACATTTTTTTCTGACGCTGGGCGACCACCATGCGGTTGTCGAAAATCCGCGTCTTGAGCATGGCGCGCATGCCTTTACGCAGGATCTCGACCGGTACGCCTTCGGCCCACGGGCCGAGGGCATTGCCCTGGTCGTCGAGCACGCGAATCAGGCCTTTGGCCAGATCAGCCGTGTCGGCCGGTTCAACGTCGATTGGGGGTTTGCGCACCAAGCCTGCGTCGGTCAGATGCAGGTAGGAGAAGTCGGTTTTGCAGCCGGGGCGGCCCGAAGGTTCGGGAACGTGCAGGCGCAGCGGTTCGTACGCTTGGTTCATGGCTTCTACGCTCGATCTTGTGAATTTCTTGTAGTGAGCTGGCAGTCATTCCTCGGTAGAAGAAATCTTGTCCTACAACAATCATAGGCCGGGCCCAGAAGAATATTTCTCTGTGTTTCGTTGCGCTTGAGGTTATTTAAGGATAAAAATTCTGCATAAACATAAAAAGCAGGTGGTTTTGTCTCATGCGCAAACTGGACCGTACCGACATCGGCATTCTCAATAGCCTTCAGGAGAACGCGCGCATCACCAACGCCGACCTCGCGCGCTCGGTGAACCTGTCGCCGACGCCGTGCTTCAACCGGGTCAAGGCGATGGAAGAATTAGGGCTGATTCGTGAGCAAGTGACCCTGCTCGATGCCGAACTGCTGGGGCTGCATGTGAATGTGTTCATTCACGTCAGCCTGGAGAAACAGGTGGAGGAGGCGTTGCAGCATTTCGAAGAGGCGATCTCGGATCGCCCGGAAGTGATGGAGTGCTACTTGATGGCCGGCGACCCGGACTACCTGATCCGCGTGCTGGTGCCGACCATTCAGTCGCTGGAGCGCTTCATGATGGACTTCCTCACCAAAGTGCCTGGGGTGGCGAATATCCGTTCGAGCTTTGCGCTCAAGCAGGTGCGGTATAAGACGGCGCTGCCGTTGCCGGCGAATGGGTTGACGTTGGCCAATTGAAGATCAAAAGATCGCAGGCTTCGCCAGCTCCTACATTGATCGCGTGCACCGTGATCTTGCGGATGCATCCGGTCCCGTAGGAGCTGCCGAAGGCTGCGATCTTTTGATCTTGATTTACAGCTTGTTAATCGGAATCTTCAGGTAAGTCACGCCATTCTCTTCCGCTGGCGGCAAATTCCCCGCCCGCACATTCACCTGAATCGCCGGCAGCAACAGCGTCGGCATGCACAACCCGGCATCGCGCCGGGTGCGCATGGCGACGAAGGTGGCCTCGTCAATACCGTCATGAATATGGATATTACTTTTGCGCTGCTCGCCAACCGTGCTCTGGCATTGCGGCGCGCGGCCCGTGGGCGGGTAGTCGTGGCAGACGTAGAGGCGAACGCTGGCGGGGAAGGCCAACAGTTTGTGGATCGAGGCAAACATCTGGTTGGCATTGCCGCCAGGGAAGTCGCAACGCGCGGTGCCGACGTCCGGCATGAACAACGTATCGCCCACCAGAATCACATCGCCGTCGATCAAATAGGCCATGTCCGCCGGGGTATGCCCGGGCACATGCAGGGCCGTGGCCTTGAGATTGCCGATCTGGAATGACTCGTCCGGCGCGAACAGGTGATCGAACTGTGAACCATCGACGCTAAATCCCGGTTCAAGGTTGAACAGCGTCTTGAACACCCCCTGAACCGTGCTGATCGACTGACCAATCGCAATTTTGCCCCCCAGTTCCCGACGCAGATACGGCGCGGCCGACAGGTGATCGGCGTGGGCGTGGGTTTCCAGCAGCCATTGCACCTGCAACTGGTGTTCGCGCACGAAGGCAATGATTTTGTCGGCCTGGACGGTCGCGGTGCGCCCGGCGGCGGGGTCGTAATCCAGCACCGGGTCGACAATCGCGCAGTGCCCGCCATCGTGTTCGTAGATCACGTAGCTGTAGGTCGACGAGGCGGGGTCGAGGAAGGCTTCAATCAACGCAGACATGGGGACGAACCTGTGGAAAGGGGCAGGAGGACAATAACCGGTTGCAACACTTTATGTTTAAACATAATGTCCGCAGCTTAAGTGACGTCGAAGGCATCCTGCAAATGCAATCCAGTCTGACCGAATGTGAAGTCGCCCAGCTCCGGGCCTCCGCCTCCAAGGCTTGCGCGCTGCTCAAGGCCCTGGCCAACGAGGACCGCTTGCTGATTCTCTGCCAATTGACCCAGGGCGAGCGCAACGTCGGCGAACTGGAGAAAATGACCGGCGTGCGCCAGCCCACACTGTCCCAACAGCTGGGCATCCTGCGCGACGAGGGATTGGTAGTCACCCGTCGTGAAGGCAAGTACATATTCTATGGTTTAGCCAGTCACGAAGTGATTCAGGTGATGAAGACCCTGTCCGGCCTGTACTGCGGAGCGGTGTTGAAAAGCTGGGGCTGAACCGCCTTTCGTAGGAGCCAGGCTTGCCGGCGAAGGCGCTCTTAAGGACGCCTTCGCCGGCAAGCCTGGCTCCTACAGGTCCGGCATTAGAGCTGAACCCGGCGCCATGCGTGCAATAACAAGGAATGAATGATGAACGATCAACACTGGGGCCCATCCATCAGTGCCGACATCGTGGTAATAGGCGGCGGGACCGCCGGCATTGGTTTGGTTGCCAGCCTGCTGAAACGCGATCCTGGTTTAAACATCACCGTCATCGAACCCGACAGCCAGCATTACTACCAACCGGCGTGGACGCTGGTGGGCGGCGGTGCTTATGCAGTGAAAAACACCGCGCGCCCGATGGCCTCGGTGATGCCGCGCCAAGCCACCTGGCTGCAGGCGTCCGTGACTGATATCGCCCCCGACAGCAAACAGCTGACCCTCGACGACGGCCGCACCGTCAGTTACCAGAACCTCGTCGTCTGCCCCGGTTTGCGCCTGGCCTGGGAGAAAATCGAAGGCTTGCAGAACACCCTCGGCCAGAACGGCGTGACCTCCAATTACAGCTATCGGCATGCGGCCTACACGTGGGAATTGGTCCAGGGATTGCGCGGCGGCAAAGCGATCTTCACCCAGCCAGCGATGCCGATCAAATGCGCCGGTGCGCCGCAGAAAGCCTTGTACTTGTCCTGCGATCACTGGCGCAAAACCGGAGTTCTGAGCAAGTTCGACGTCGAGTTCAATCTGGCCGGCGCTGCGTTGTTCGGCGTGGCGACATTCGTGCCGCCGCTCATGAAATACATCGAAAAGTACAACGCCCGGCTGGCCTTCAATTCCAATCTGGTCAAGGTTGACGGGCCATCGAAAACCGCGTGGTTCGAGGTCAAGGACGCTGCAGGTGTCGTGACCGTAGAAGAAAAAACCTTCGACCTGCTGCACGTCGTGCCGCCTCAGGTCTCGCCGGATTTCATCCGCCAAAGCCCGTTGGCCGACGCCGCTGGCTGGTGCGAAGTGAACCCGCACAGCCTGCAACACGTGCGCTATCCAGACGTGTTCGCCTTGGGCGATGTCTGTTCCACCAGCAACGCGAAAACTGCCGCCGCCGCGCGCAAGCAGATCGTCGTGGTGGCGCAAAACCTGCTGGCCCTGCGCAAGCAACAGCCGTTGCCACTCAAGTACGACGGCTACGGTTCCTGCCCGCTGACGGTGGAGAAGGGCAAGGTGATTCTCGCCGAGTTCGGTTACGCCGGTAAGTTGCTGCCGACCTTTCCCCTCGTCCCGATTGTGCCGCGCCGTTCAGCCTGGTTTCTCAAGGCGACCCTGCTGCCGTGGTTCTACTGGAATGGCCTGCTCAAGGGCCGTGAATGGCTGACCCATCTGTCCAAGGTTGACTGAGAGAACCCTATGTTGCTGGCCAGTTTTTTCGGTGTGGTCATGGGCCTGGTGCTTGGTTTGACCGGCGCTGGTGGCGGTATTCTTGCGGTGCCGGCCCTGGTGCTGGGGCTGGGTTTGACCATGACCCAAGCGGCGCCCGTCGCCTTGTTCGCGGTGGGCAGTGCGGCGGCGATCGGTGCGATCGACGGTCTGCGCCATGGCCTGGTGCGCTATCGCGCGGCGTTGTTGATTGCACTGCTGGGTGCGGTGTTTTCGCCGGTGGGCATCTACTTCGCCCATCAGTTGCCGGAAAGGGTCTTGATGATCCTGTTCAGTCTGCTGATGGTCATGGTGGCCTGGCGGATGCTGCGCCGGGAAAAGCACGACGACGGCCCGAGCGACCACGGGCATGCCAACTGGGGCCAGAAGAACTGCATGCTCGATCAGCAGACCGGGCGTTTTTCCTGGACCGCCAAATGCACCGCCACCCTGGCGGCACTCGGCGCGGTGACCGGTGTGGTTTCGGGGCTGCTCGGGGTCGGTGGCGGCTTTCTGATAGTGCCGGCGTTCAAGCAACTGACCGATGTGCAGATGCGCGGCATCGTCGCCACGTCGTTGATGGTGATCAGCCTGATCTCGGCTATCGGCGTGATCGGCGCGTTTCATGCCGGGGTGCGGATCGATGGTTTGGGCGGGTCGTTCATTGTTGCCAGCATCGTCGGAATGATCCTCGGTCGAAAACTCTGCGCGCGGGTGCCGGCCCGAGGGCTGCAGATGGGCTTTGCCAGCGTCTGCGTGGTGATCGCCGTTTACATGCTGTTCAGGGCGAGTTTCTGACCGATAGGCTCCGGGCTTGTCGGCGAGGGCGGACTGAAGGACGCCTTCGCCGGCAAGCCTGGCTCCTACAAAAAGCGGCCCCTGGGGTGCATAGGCCTACACCCTAAGTTCCGAGCCTGGCCGAGCAGCGGTCTTACGCCGTAATTGTCGCGCATTGCCGGCCATTCCAAAGCACTTCAAAACCGCCCCCAAGGCAGTGTATGACGCCGCCGGTCCGCTTTCGATAATCGCCTCCGACATCAAGTCCCCCGTTGCGGAGCGCGCCATGCACAACAATAAGAACTTCAAGCATCGTTTCTTGCCGGCCTTCATCGCCAGCCTGTCCTCCCTTGGCCTGAGCTCAATGGCCGAGGCCGAGATCATGCTCTACGACAAGGACCAGACCACGTTCTCCACCGACGGCTATATCAACGCCTTCTACGTGAACAGCGACGTGGACCGGGCCGGCGAGCAGTACGACCGGCGCCAGGCACGGGTGAAGATGGGATTCCTGCCCAACTACCTGGGCTTCAACATGGGCAAGCAGGTCGATGACCTCAAGCTCGGCGCCCGCGCCTCGTTCTGGGTGACCATCAACGACAGTGAAACCAACGGCACCGACACCGCCATCGACGTGCGGCAGTTCTACGGCACGGTGGCCAATCCAGAGTGGGGCGAGGTGCTGATCGGCAAGGACTTCGGCCTGTTTGCCCGCTCCAACATCCTGCTCGACGAACTGCTCGCCGGTTATGGTCAGGTCAGCGATACATTGGGCCTGGTGGACGGCGGAGGGGTGTCGTTCGGCAACATTGGCAGCGGTTATCCGTACCCGTTCCCGACGTCGCAGATTACCTATCGCACCCCGGTGATGGATGGCTTGCGGGTAGCGGTCGGGATCATGGACCCGGTCGACACCAACGACAGCAGCGCGACAGGCAAGGCGTATCAGGAGAACCCGCGCACCGAGAGCGAGATCACCTATCAGTTCGACGTCGGCGGGGCGAAGATTTACAGCTGGCTCAACGGCAGCTACCAGACTTCGGACAACACCGACTCCAGCGTCGAGTCCGTCACCTCCAAAGGCGTCGGCTACGGCGTGCAGGCGAAGATGGGCGGGCTGTCGCTGACCGGTTCCGGTTTCCAGGCCAAGGGCATCAACCCGTTCTTCACCAACAACGCCGGCGAACCGACCCTGCGCAATGTCGACAGCGACGGTTACCTGTTGCAGGGCTCCTACAAACTGGGCAAGAACCGCCTGGCCTTGTCCTACGGCAAGACCGAGGACGACGGCAACGGTGTGGTCGGCAGCGGCGCCGATTACGAGACCCGCGGCATTGCGCTGTTCCATGACGTCAACGACAACCTGAAGTTGGTGGCCGAGTACAACCAGTTCGAAATCAACGGCCACGACACCAGCGCCCAGAATGAAGACACCGATACGTTTGCGGTGGGGGCGGTGTTGACCTGGTAACGCAAATCCCTTGTAGGAGCGAGGCTTGCCCGCGAAAGCGGTGTGTCAGTCGACATTAATGTTGAATGTGACGGCCTCTTCGCGGGCAAACCTCGCTCCTACGGGGGAATGTGCTGTTTTGCAGATGCGGTCCGGCTCTCATCCCATCGAACCACCCCACCCACTACCCAAGTAGCATTCGCCGCCGCCCGCAAGCTTCGTACACTCGTGCCTCATACAGGCGCACCGGCGAGGGGCGAGGATGCAGCAGGTTCAGAACGACGGTGTGGTCAGTGCCATGTCCCAGGCCATCGATGCCCAGCAAGCGGCCCAGGATCTGGCGCGACAACTCTTGCACCCCCACTTGGGCTTCGTGCTGTTCTTCTGTTCCGCCGAGTACGACTTGCAGGCGTTGGGGCAGGCGTTGCAACAGAGCTTCGGCGGCATTCGCCTGGTGGGTTGCACCAGTGCCGGAGAAATCACTCCTCAAGGCTATGGCCGCAGCTGCGTGACGGCGGTGGGCTTCGATCATCGGCATTTTTCCATCTCCACCGAACTGATTGACGAAATGGAGCATTTCAGCCTGATCGATGCCCAGCAAATGGTCGAGCGACTGGTCAGTGGCTGTCGCAGCAACACCCTGGCGCCGATCAAGGGCAACAGCTTTGCCCTGACCCTGCTCGATGGCTTGTCCAGCCGTGAAGAAATGGTTCTAGCAGCCCTGAGTGCGGCGTTGGGCGACATTCCGCATTTCGGCGGATCGGCTGGCGACGACAACTACCTGACCCATACCCATGTGTATTTCGGCGGCGAGTTTCACAGCGGCGCGGCGGTGGTGGTGCTGGTCAATACCTGGCTGGACTTCGAAGTCTTCACCACCCACCACATCCTGCCCAGGGCCGAGAAACTGGTGGTCACCGCTGCCGACAGCGCTTCGCGCCGGGTGTTCGAGCTCAACGCCGAACCGGCCGCCGAGGAGTACGCCCGGCACATCGGCGTGCCGGTGGCCGAACTCGACTATCGGATCTTCGCCGCGCACCCGTTGGCGGTACGGATCAACGACCAGTATTACGTGCGGGCGATCCAGCAGGTTCATCCGGACTTGAGTCTGAGTTTTTACTGTGCGGTGGAAAACGGCATCGTCCTCACCGTCATGACCCCCGGCCCCATGCTGCCGAATCTACAAAACCTGTTCGATGGTTTGCAGGAGCGTCTCGGGGACCTGTTGCTGACCATCGGCTGCGACTGTTTTCTCAGGCGTCTGGAACTGGAAGACGGCGGCAATCTCGAGCAGATTGGCGCGTTTCTGCGGGAGCAGCGGGTGATGGGGTTCAACACCTACGGAGAACAGTTCAATGGCATGCACATCAACCAGACCTTCACCGGGGTTGCCATTGCCCGAGGCCGCTCCCCTGGACAGCGCTGACCTGCAGGCGCAGATCGCCAGCCTGCGCCACGAAAACCACAAACTGCAGCGCATCAATGGCGCGCTGATCGAGCGCATCGAATCCGGCATCACCCGCGGCAACGACCCGTATGCGGCTTTCCAGCATTCGGTGGTGCTGGCCGAACAGGTGCGTGAGCGCACCGACGCCCTGAACCAGGCCATGGCCGAACTCAAGGCCGGCAATCATTTGCTCAGCGAGGCGCGGCTGCGGGCCGAAACTGCCCATCAACACTTGATCGACGCCATCGAAAGCATTTCCGACGCCTTTGTGCTGTTCGATGCCGAGCAGCGGATCGTGCTGTTCAACAGCCGCTTCAAGGCGTTCTGGGGCAACAGTCGGGTGCGGATCAATGCCGGTATGCGCCTGCGCGAGGTCAAACGGTTGATGACCGCGACCGGACTGTTCAGTGAAGAACCCCGCGGGCATGCCGACGAAAACTTGCTCTATCGCCTGCACAACGGACGCTGGTTGCAAGTCAGCGAACGGCCGACTCAGGAAGGCGGGCGGGTGATCCTGTTCACCGACATTACCGACGTCAAACTCAGCGAAACCCTGCGCCGCGAGCAGGCGGTGGCGCAGAAATCGCACTTGTTGCAGCGGGCGGTCGACAACCTGTCCCAAGGGGTGGCGATGGTCAACGCCGAGGGCATTCTGGAACTGTGGAACCGGCGCTTCCTGGAACTCAGCGGCCTGGCCCCGGTGGCGGCTCATCGACCGTTCGCCGAAGTGATTGCCGACAGCGAACTGAACCTGCTGACCCCGGCCAGTCGCGATCCGAACGGGCGGCACGTGCAGGAATGCGAGCAGCGCCTCTACGATGGCCGGGTCCTGGAAATCCGCACCCATCCGTTGCCCACCGGCGGTTTCGTCAACACCTTCACCGACATCACCGAACGCTACCAGCACGCCGAAGCCCTCAGTGAAAGCGAGCGCTGGATTCGCCTGATCACCGACCATGTGCCGGCGCTGATCGCCTACCTGAATGCCGATCTGGTCTATGAATTCACTAACAAGGTCTATGAAGAATGGTACTGCTGGCCCCGGGGCGTGATGCTCGGGCAGAGTCTGCGCGAAGTCCACAGCGAGCAGCATTATCAGCGCCTGGAAGCCTACGTGGCCCGGGCCCTGGCTGGCGAGAGCGTGACGTTCGAGTTTGCCGAAACCAACATCAACAATCAGGAGCGCTACATGCTGCGCTCCTACGTGCCCAATCGCCTGGCCACCGGAGAAGTGGTGGGGATTTTCGTGTTGATCCGCGACATCACCGAGCGCCGCCGCACCGCTGAGGCGCTGCATCAGGCCTATCAGAACCTTGAGTTGCGGGTGCGCGAACGCACCACCGAACTGACCACCCTCAATGACCAATTGCTGCGCGAAATCGACGAGCGTCGCCGGGTGGAATCACGCTTGCGCGAGGCCAAACTCGAGGCCGAGCAGGCCAACCTGTCGAAGACCAAATTTCTCGCAGCGGTCAGCCACGATCTGCTGCAACCGCTGAATGCCGCGCGGCTGTTTACCAGCGCTTTGCTGGAGCGCCGGGAGCCGGTGGCCAACGAGACTCTGGTGCGCAACGTGAGCAATTCCCTGGAAGACGTGGAAAACCTGTTGGGCACGCTGGTGGACATTTCCAAACTTGATGCCGGGGTGATCAAGGCCGACATTGCGCCATTTGCCCTGAGCGAATTGCTGGAAAACCTCGCCGCCGAATACACCCAAGTGGCCCGCAGCGAAGGTCTCGAGCTGCATTTCATCCCGTGTTCGGCGCTGGTGCGCAGCGACATTCAGTTGCTCGCGCGGATCCTGCGTAATCTGCTGAGCAATGCCATTCGCTACACCTACAGCGGGCGCGTGGTGCTCGGCTGCCGGCGTCATCATCAGCGGCTGACCATTGAAGTCTGGGACAGCGGCATGGGCATTGCTGAAAACCGTCTGGAGGAGATTTTTCAGGAGTTCAAGCGCGGTGATGTGCAGCGTCCGGATCAGGATCGCGGCTTGGGGCTGGGGCTAGCGATCGTCGAGAAAATCGCCCGTATTCTTGGCCACCGGATTCATGTGCGTTCGTGGCCGGGCAAGGGCTCTATGTTTTCCGTCGAAGTGCCGTTGAGTGCCACGGCACCGAAGGCGTTGCCGAGCCTGCTGATGAGCGAACCGATGCTCGAGCGCCTGCGCGGTGCACGGGTGTGGGTGCTGGACAACGACGCGGCCATTTGCGCGGGGATGCGCACCTTGCTCGAAGGTTGGGGCTGCCGGGTGGTCACGGCGCTGTCGGAGGAGGACCTGGCGCGGCAGGTGGACAATTATCACGACGAAGCCGATCTGCTGATCGCGGACTATCACCTGGATGACGAGAAGAATGGTGTCGACGCCGTGGCCCGCATCAACGCCCGTCGCGCTTCAGCGATCCCGGCGATGATGATCACCGCCAACTACAGCAACGAACTCAAACAGCAGATCCGTGAACTGGGCCATACCCTGATGCACAAACCGGTGCGGCCGATGAAACTCAAGACGGCGATGAGTCATTTGCTTGGTCGGCCTTGAGTTTTCTGGTGTGTTCACTGGCCCTATCGCGGGCAAGCCCGCTCCCACAGGATCTCCACAAACCTGTGGGAGCGGGCTTGCCCGCGATGGGAGCGATTCGGTCTAACTGTTGCCCCCAGAATCAGCGCCGCAAATACGACCCGAAATCAATATCCCCGGCACTCAAAATCGCCTGCACCCGATTGTGCACATTGAGTTTGCGCAAAATCGCCGAGACGTGTGCCTTGACCGTGGTTTCGGCGATTTCCAGGGTGTAGGCGATCTGTTTGTTCGATTCGCCCTTGGTCATGCGCTCAAGCACCAGCAGTTGTTTGCGGGTCAGTGCCTGGAGCAATTCGGGCGGGAAGCTCGGGGTGTCATTCATCCGGCGATGAATGCCGCTTTTTTGCGTGCGGATGATGTCCGGCGGCAGGTACACATTGCCATTGAGAATCTGCTGGATGGCCTCGGTCATTTGCACCCGTGGCGACGATTTGGTGATGAAGCCCACCGCGCCATAGGTGATGGCTTGCAGCACGATTTGTTTGTCCTGCTCGGCCGAGACGATCACCACCGGAATGGTCGGCGCCTCGTTGCGCAGATTGATCAGGCCATTGAGGCCATGCATGCCGGGCATGTTCAGGTCGAGCAGGATCAGGTCCAGGTCATCGTGCTCCTGGGTCAGGGCCAGGGCGCTGTCGAGGTCGGCGGTTTCCATGACCTCGCTGCCGGGGAAACCGTCGCTGATGACGTTATGAATGGCTTCGCGAAACAGCGGGTGATCGTCGGCAATCAGAATTTTGTACATGGCCTTTCACCTCATTATTTTTTTGATCGGGGTGTGGCAACAACACGCAAGCGTTCACGTCAGGGAAAGGGCTCGGGCCGGGCGGGCGTCACGGGCAGATTTGCCGCTTGCCACGCATCCAGGCCGTCGCGGTACCAATACAGTGTCTTATAGCCCATGGACGCGGCGCGTTTTACCGCGTTCCAGCTCAACCAGCAATCGGATCGGCAGTAAAAGACCAACGGTCGCGTCAGGTCGCCCGCCGTCAATTGCTGCAGGTGGCGCGCGAAATATTCCTGCCACGGGGGCGTCAGGTCCCCGTCACCGGTATTGGCCAGCCAATGGCTGCCGGGCAGGTTTTCGTGGGGCTGGTCTTCGATGAAACGGCCCTGCAGCCATTGCCGGCGGTAGACGTCGATCAGCAGCGGAGGGGGCGTCTGCTGGAGCAGGTTTTGCAGGGCAGGCGTGTCGATGATACTCGCCCCCTGGAGCTGAGTCGGCGTCGGGTTACGGTACAGGCCGATGCGATAACCCTCGGCGGAGAACAGCGCTGTTTCAGCCTGCGCAACGCCCAGCAACAGGCTCAGCGACAGCGCGGCGAGAGAAGGGCACAGCAGAACACGTCGTGCACGCGGCATGGGGGTTCAGTCCTTATAGTTATGAACCCATTACATGCCAGTAGCGGTGCGTTGTGAATGCGACGATAGACAGGTAAACCAGTACTAAAGTAGTAATTTTGATCTGTTCAACACAAATCTCCTGTGGGAGCTGGCTTGCCTGCGATGAGGCCATCACATCCAGCATTGATGTCGACTGACACACCGCCATCGCGGGCAAGCCCGCTCCCACAGGGATTAGTGTTGTCAGCTGAATTTGCGCAAGGCTGCTTGCTCCCACACTGGATAGTGTGTGAGCACAAAATATGTGAACACCTCAGAACTGTGGGAGCTGGCTTGCCTGCGATGAGGCCCTTGCATTCAGCACTGATGTTGACTGACACACCGCCATCGCGGGCAAGCCCGCTCCCACAAGGATTAGTGTTGTCAGCTGGGTATGCGCAAGGCTGCTTGCTCCCACACTGGATAGTGTGTGAACACAAATATGTGAACACCTCAGAACTGTGGGAGCTGGCTTGCCTGCGATGAGGTCATCACATCCAGCATTGATGTTGACTGACACACTGCAATCGCGAGCAGGCTCGCTCCCACAGGGGAATTGTGTTGTCAGTTGGTTTTGCGCAAGGCTGCTTGCTCCCACACTGGGTAGTGTGTGAACACAAAATATGTGAACACCTCAGATCAACTGTGGGAGCGAGCCTGCTCGCGATGGGCCATTACATCCAGCATTGATGTTGACTGACACACTGTAATCGCGAGCAGGCTCGCTCCCACAGGGGAATTGTGTTGTCAGTTGGTTTTGCGCAAGGCTGCTTGCTCCCACACTGGATAGTGTGTGAACACAAAATATGTGAGCACCTCAGAACTGTGGGAGCTGGCTTGCCTGCGATGAGGCCCTTACATTCAGCACAGATGTTGACTGACACGCCGCCATCGCGGGCAAGCCCGCTCCCACAGGGATTAGTGTTGTCAGTTGTATTTGCGCAGGGCGGCGTGCTGCGGGTTGAAGGTGAGTACCGCGAGCAGAGTGAATATCAGTGTCAGCCCCGTACATACCGCCAGCGCCAACGGGTTGAAGCGCTCATACAGCGCAAACCGCACCAGTTCCACCGCATGAGTAAAGGGGTTCAAGGCACACAGCCAATACAACCACTCGCTGGACTCACGCATTTTCCACAGCGGATACAGTGCCGACGACAGGAAAAACAGCGGGAAGATCACGAAGTTCATCACCCCGGCAAAGTTCTCCAGTTGGCGGATGGCGTTGGACAGCAACAGCCCCAGCGCGCTGAGCATCAACGCCACCAGCAGCAATGCCGGCAAGGCCAGCAACAAACCCATGGCCGGCGGTTGCACACCGTACAGCCAGGCAATTGCCAGAAAGGCGTACACCTGCAACAGCGAAATCAGCGACGTCGCCAGCAATTTGCTGCACAGCAGAAAAGTCCGGGGCAGGGGGCTGGTCAGCAGCACGCGCATGCTGCCCATCTCCCGGTCGTAGACCATCGACAGCGAACCTTGCATGCCGTTGAACAACAGGATCATGCAGGCCAGGCCCGGGATGATGTAAACCTCATAGGGAATGTAAGTGTCGTAGGGCTCAATGATGGCGATGCCGAGTGCCGCGCGAAAGCCTGCAGCGAACACCAGCAGCCACAGCAACGGCCGCACCAGCGCGCTGAGAAACCGTGTGCGCTGCAATACAAAGCGCAGCCATTCGCGCAGTACGATACCGCTGAAACATTGCCAGTAGGCGTTCATTGGGCGGCTCCTGATGTCGTCAGTCGAGTGAAGGCCGAACCCAGGTCGCCACCGTGTTCCAGGCTCAACGCCTCAGCCTGTCCGCTGGCCACCAACCGCCCTTGGTGCAGGATCAGCAAGTCGTCCCTGGGCTGTACTTCGTCAAGTAAATGAGTGGTCCAGAGCACGCTGATATTGTGCTCGCGGCACAGGCTGCGGATGTGTTGGTTGAGCGCCAGTCGGCTGGCTGGATCAAGGCCGACGCTCGCTTCGTCGAGCAGCAACAGGCTTGGCTCATGCAGCAACGCACGGGCGATTTCCACCCGGCGGCGATGGCCGCCATTGAGCTCGCGTACCCGTTCGCGACGGCGCTCGGTCAGGGCCTGGCGCGCCAGTTCGGCGTCGACTCGCAGGTTGGTCTGGCGCCGGGACAAGCCATGCAACGCGGCGTGATAATGCAGGTTTTGCTCGACACTGAGGTCCAGATCCAGGGTGCTTTGCTGAAACACCACACCCAATTGTTTCAACGCTGGACGTGCCGAGGTGCGCAAGGAGCAGCCGCCGACCCGGATGTCTCCGCGCTGCAGATCATAGAGGCGGGTGAGCAGCGCAATCAGCGTCGACTTGCCGGCGCCGTTCGGTCCAAGCAGCGCGGCAAAACGCCCCGCTGCCAGATTGAAACTCACCTGACGCAAGGCCTCCCGCTGGCCATAAGCGAAACTCAGGTCGCTGACTTCAAGGGCGTTCATGGCGTCACCACCACGCCCCACGGATAGCGCCCGACTTTCACCGATTTAGTGACCTTGAGGCTGTCGACATTGATCACCGACACATCGCCGCTGACGCCATTGGTGGCCAGCAATTGGCGTTGATCCGGGGTGAACGACATCTGCCAGACCCGTCGGCCCACCAACAGGTAATCAACGATCTCGAAGGTCTTGGCGTCGATCACCGCCACATGGTTGGCCGGGCCGAGCGCGACGAAACCGTACTTGCCGTCGGCGCTGAGTTTGATCCCCACCGGTTGGACTTTGTCCGGGTGCACGCCTTTGATCTCGAAGGTCAGGGTCTTGAGGACCTTGCGGCTGGCGACGTCGAGAATCGTTACCGTGCCGCCGATTTCCGCCGAGGCCCAGAGCTGCGAGCCGTCGGGATTGAATTCGACGAAACGCGGCCGCTGATCGACCAGCGTGTTGTCGGCGAGGGTCTGGGTGCTGGTGTCGATCCAGTGCAGCATGTTGGTGGTTTCACTGGTGTTCACCGCCCACTTGCCGTCGGGGCTGACGGCCATGCCTTCGGGCTCGACGCCAACGTTGATCTGCCCGAGCACCTTGGAGGTTTCGGTGTCGATCACCGTCACCAGCGCATCGTCCTCGTTGGAGACATACAGCCAGCGATTGTTGGGGTGCAGGGCGAATTGCTCGGGGTCTTTGCCCGAGGGCAGCTCCTTGATGATCTTGCGCGTGGCGACATCCATCACCTGGACCCGATCCGCATCACTGGCGCAGATGTACAGCAGCGTATTGTCGTGGGACAACAACAGGCCACGCGGGCGCTGGCCGACGGGCAGGGTCTCGGTGACTTTCAGGGTCTGCATATCGATCAGGCTCAGGCTGTTGTCCTTTTCGTTGGAGACCCAGGCGGTGCTGGCAGCGGCGTGCCCGGCGGCGAGCAGTAGGGCCCAGGAAAGCAGGGCACAGGAAAGCAGGGTGCGGCGCATGGCAGATTCCTTATTGTTGTTGTCGTGAAAAAAAGGGATCAGAGAAAGCGGCAGCTGACCTCGGCTTTGTCGTAACCCAGGCTGTCCATTTCGTTGACGGGGTGCAGGAAACCGTCCTGCGGCGAGGTGCTGACCAGCGCCCGGGGTTGAACGATGGGGATCGGCTGGCGCAACTGACCGTTCCACGGCCGATAACTGAGCTTGCGACCCTTGAAGCCGTCCAGCGGCAATTGATCGCTGATTTCCAACTGACGAATCGCCATGGCATCGGCCTGACGCAGTTTGCCCACCGCACTGGCGATGCTGCGTACGGCAATCCACGCGGCGAAATCCCGATCATTCATCCAGCGTCCGGTCAGGGCTTCGAAGCGTTTCTGCAACTGCGCGGCGCCGTAGGTTTCCACGGTTTTGTGCCAGCCCACCGGGGTCAGGCCCTGGGTGCCGGCGACCGGCCGTGGGTACCAGGTCTGGTAGGGCACGTACTCGCCGAAGTCACCGCGTTCATCGGCCACCAGCACCACGTCGTACTCGGCGGTCTGGGTGAACAGCGGCATGTCGGCCTGGGCACTGCGCCGCTGATCGTTATCAAAGCTCCAGGCTTTCTCCGCCACCAGTTTCAGGCCGAAGCGTTTGGCCGCGCGACGCAGGGCGGCGGCATAGGCTTGATCGTCCGCGGTCGGGCCGACGATCAGCAGCGCCCGTTGCCATTTGCGCAGCACCAGAAATTGCGCCAGCGCATCGGCCAGCATCGCGCGGCTTGGCAGGCTGTGCAGCACGTTTGGCAGGCAGTCGGTACTGCGCAGGCTGTCATCCGGGCTGCCGGCATTGAACAGCAGACTGTCGGGTAGCACGGCGCTGAGTCGGCGCAGTGTTTCCACCGGTGCATTCACCACAAACAGGCGCAGGCCTTGTTCGTGTTGGGCCTTGGCCGCTTCGATCAGCGCGTCCGGATTGTCGACGCTGGCGCTGACCAGGCTGTAGCTGTGGTTGAGAAAGCGCCCGGTACTGTTGCTGTCGGTGATCGCCAGTTCGGCGCCGCGCAGGCCGGCATCGGTCGGTTCGGGGATGACGTTCGACAGCAACGGCCCGGGGTCGGGGCGATAACCGAGGTAGCCAATCTGCACTTGCAGCGGTGCATCCGCCGCCTGAACCTGGGTCGCCACCCCGGCGGCGCAGGCAATCGCCAACAGGTAGATCAAGGCATAAGGGGCGAGCTGGCGCATAAAGGCACTCCATCACAGGTAGCGTCAGCATAGGAACCCTGGGCGGGCGGGGAAATATGCAGAAAGTACCGATGGGCCAGTACCAAGGTAGTAACTCACCCCGTGCGGCGCGGTTTTAGCATGGATTACAACGGCCATCACTCAAGGGGGGGAGATTGACCATGCGTATTCTCAAGGCACTGCTCCTGCCGTTTTTGCTGATCCTGACCCTGATCGGCATCGACAAGCTTCACGGCGCCCGCCCCGTATTGGTTGGGCCTGCGCCACAAGCCCTACTACCAAGGGAGTAGGCCGCGGCCACCAAAGCAGCATGGGGTTGGCGCAAAGCCGTTCCTAAGATGGGTGCCATAGCCTCTTCAAAGAGGTTTTGCGTGCAATCTTGAGGGCAGAACAATGACAACAAAACGCAACGCCTTGCTCGTTGCCGGACTGCTGGCCGGTTTCATCAACGCAGGTTTCGTCTGGGCCCACGGCAACGTGGTACCCCAAGCCATCGAAACCCAGGGACTGACCCCGATCAAGGATGCCGGTGTGCAGGTCGATGCCGATGGTTGGGCGGCGGCGAACCCTTACCGTTCCTCCCCGGAACACGATAAAGCTTTGGAAATCGGCTCTTCGGCCTACAACCAGAACTGTGCGGCCTGTCATGGCCTGGAAGCCAAGTCCGGCGGCATCGCTCCCGACTTGCGCATGCTCGACGCCGGCGAGGCCGGTGATGAATGGTTCGTCGAACGCGTGCGCCATGGCGCCGTGCGTGACGGCCGGGTGTACATGCCGAAAATGGCCGACTACCTGAGTCAGGAAGCCTTGTGGGCGGTGCGTACCTACCTGGACAGCGTGCACGTCGAGGAGTGACCCATGCGTTTGTTCGCGGTGTTGATCAGCGCTGTGTGGCTGTGTTGCCAGGCAGCGCAGGCGCAGGTCCGTACCTATGACGAAATGATCGCCGCCGCCGAGCTGAAAGTCGCGGTGTACAAGGACTTCGCGCCCTACAGCTTTGAGAGCGCGGGCGAGGCTCGCGGGGTCGATGTCGAACTCGCCCAGGCCCTGGCCAAGGCTATGGGGGTACGCCTGAAACTGATCTGGGCACCCGCCGGGGAGAAGCTCGACGACGACCTGCGCGATTACATCTGGCGGGCCAGTCAGTTGCACAATCAGCAACTGGCCGACCTGATGATGCGCGTGCCGTACGATCGCGATTACTCACAGAAACGCAATGAACTGGGTGAACTGGAAAACGGCCATGTGGTGATGTTCGGGCCGTACCAGACCGAACAATGGCAAGTCGCTTACGACCGTCGTCGGTTGGACTCGGTGGCCAGCGTCGCGGTGTTCCAGCAGCACCCGATCGGCGTCGAAGTCGACAGCGTGCCGTCGTTTTACCTGACCTCGGTGTTCAACGGCATGCTCGCCGCCAAGACCCACCATTACCCAGGCGTGCCCCAGGCGTTTGCCGCGATGAAGGCTGGTGAAGTCGACGCGGTAATGGCCATGCGCGGTGAGATCGACTGGCAAGTCCATCAGGCTGCCGACCCGCAAGTGGCGTTGGCGGAAAACGCCTACCCGAACATGGGCAAACAGCTTTGGGAGATCGGCATGGCGGTGCATGAAAGCAATCGGCAACTGGCCTACGCCGTGGAAGAGGCGCTGGAAGCGTTGATTCGCGAGGGCTCGGTGAAAGCCATTTATGCCCGTTACGGCCTGCGGTATGACGTGCCCGAGATGTATCAATAGTGAACTGGCGAGCGAGTTGTCTGTTGGCCTGCTGGTTGCCCTTGGCCGCGCAGGCGGTTGAGGTCGATCCGGTGCCGTCGGTGATGTGGGCGTTCTATCACAAGCAGATGCTCGGCGACGCACCGTTCGTGTTCGACGAGCGGGTCAAGTTGCTCGCGCCGCCGTTTGCCGAAGACGCCCGGCAAGTGCCGCTGGAAATTGACGCCCGGGCGTTCAAGGGCGAAGTGGTGCGAATCCTCGCCTGGGCCGAACTCAATCCGCTGCCGAAAATCGTCGACTTCGAACCCTTGAGCGGTGTGCTGCCGTGGCTGTCGATCCGCATCCGCGTTGAACAAGCCACGCCGTTGCGTGCGGCGGTACTGACCCGCGACGGGCTGTGGCATGTCGGCTCTACCCTGATCGATGCGGCGGGAGGGGGGTGCACGGGGCCAAGCGTGGTGCGCACCCAGCCAGGTTGGGAAGAACACATCGGCGAAGTGCTGGGTGGCCGTTATCCCCGTGGTTCATTCAGTCGTGTGCGTTTGCAGGTGGCGCATCCGATGGACAACGGCATGGTCAGCGGCATCCCGGAATTTTTCATCAATCACGCCGAGCTGCGCGATCAAAAGAATCAATTGCTGGCGCGTCTGCAGTTGTTCCCGGCGGTCAGCGAAAACCCCAATTTGGCCTTCGACATTGAAGGAGCAGGGCAGACGCGCCTGGTGCTGCGCGACAACAGCGGCAATCAATTCGATGCGGCCATACCCTGACCCAAGGAGCGTGTGATGCGCTGGATGCTGCTGTTGTTCATCAGTGTGAGCCTGCCGGCCCTGGCCGATCCCGATTACACACTCAAGCCACGGCAGATCGCCGAAGACACCTGGCTGCTGGAAGGCAGCACCGACAACTTCGCCAAGAGCAACGGCGGCAACATCGTCAATACCGCGTTCATCGTTACCGAGCAGGGCGTGGTGGTCATCGACACCGGGCCGTCGAAACGCTATGGCGAAGCCCTGCGCAAAGCGATTGCGGCGACCACCGATAAACCGGTAATCCAGGTGCTGCTGACCCATCACCATCCTGATCATGTGTTGGGCAATCAGGCTTTCGCCGACGTGCCGATTGGCGCCTTGGCGGGTACCACTGAACTGTTGCGCCAACAGGGTGATGCCATGGCCGAAAACATGTATCGGCTGGTGGGCGACTGGATGCGCGGCACCGAGGTGGTGTTGCCGACGCAGACGCTGATGCCAGGTGTGAAAAGTTTTGGGAATCACGATTTGCGCCTACTGAGTCTGGGTGGGCACACCGGCGCGGATCTGGCTATTCTCGACCAGAAAACCGGCGTGCTGTTTGCCGGGGACCTGGTGTTTTATCAACGCGCCCTGACCACGCCCAACAGCCCGGGGCTGTCGGTGTGGCTGGCGGACATCGCGACCCTGCAGGGTTTGCCGTGGACGCTGATCGTTCCTGGCCATGGGCCGGTGGCCACGGATACAAAACCGTTCGAGCAGATGCGCGATTACCTGACCTGGCTGGACCAGCTGATGCGCGATGGCGCAACCCATGGCAGCGACATGGCCGAGATGATCCGCAGCCCCATCCCCGAACGTTTCGCCGGGATCAGCCTGAGTCGCTATGAACTGATCCGCAGCGTTAGCCATTTGTACCCGCATTACGAACGGGGGCAGATGAGGCGGGTGGATTCCGCCGCAAACAAGTGAGCAACACAAAACCCCTGTGGGAGCGAGCCTGCTCGCGATGGCGGTGTATCAGCCGACATCAATGCTGAATGTGAGGGCCTCATCGCGAGCAGGCTCGCTCCCACAGGGATCAATGTCGATCACAAAATCCGCGACCGACCCGGTACTAAGGAACTAGCAATCTCAGCACTGCGGGCAATTGTTGCAAGGGCGGCGGCGCCCAAGAATCTGCACCAGACCGGGAAAATTTCCCGGGTATAACAAAAACCGCAGAGGTAGCCGTCATGACCCAACCCGCACGTCGCCAACCCTTCGTCTTGAGCGTGCTGCTCAGTGCCATGCTGTTGTCCGGCCAGGCATTGGCCGCAGTCTCCGATCAAGACATCCTCCAGGACCCGAAGAACCCGGAGCAGGTCGTCACCAACGGCCTGGGTGTCCAGGGTCAGCGCTACAGCCCGCTGGACACCCTCAATGTCGACAACGTGAAGGATCTGCGACCGGTCTGGGCCTTTTCGTTCGGCGGGGAAAAACAGCGCGGTCAGCAGGCGCAGCCGATGATCAAGGACGGCGTGATGTACATGACCGGCTCCTACTCGCGGGTGTTCGCGGTGGATGCGCGTACCGGCAGGAAGCTCTGGCAATACGACGCGCGCCTGCCCGATGACATCCGCCCGTGCTGTGACGTGATCAACCGTGGGGTCGCGCTGTATGGCGATCTGGTGATTTTCGGCACCCTCGATGCCAAGCTCGTGGCCCTGAACAAAGACACCGGCAAAGTCGTCTGGAGCAAGAAAGTTGCCGACCACAAGGAAGGCTATTCGATCAGCGCCGCGCCGTTGGTAATCAACGGAAAATTGATCACAGGCGTGGCCGGTGGCGAGTTCGGGGTAGTGGGCAAAATCGAAGCCTACGATCCGAAAAACGGCGACCTGCTGTGGACTCGTCCCACCGTCGAAGGCCACATGGGTTATGTCTACAAGGACGGCAAAGCGGTAGAAAACGGTATCTCCGGCGGCGAAGCGGGCAAGACCTGGCCGGGCGATCTGTGGAAAACCGGCGGCGCGGCGCCTTGGCTGGGCGGCTACTACGACCCGGAAACCAATCTGCTGCTGTTCGGCACCGGTAACCCGGCGCCGTGGAACTCGCACCTGCGTCCTGGCGACAACCTCTACTCGTCCTCGCGCCTGGCGCTGAACCCGGACGATGGCACCATCAAATGGCACTTCCAGAGCACGCCCCACGACGGTTGGGACTATGACGGCGTGAACGAACTGGTGTCGTTCAACTACAACGAAGGCGGCAAGGAAATCAAAGCCGCGGCCACCGCGGACCGTAACGGTTTCTTCTACGTGCTCGATCGCACCAACGGCAAATTCATCCGTGGCTTCCCGTTCGTGGACAAGATCACCTGGGCCAGCGGCCTGGATAAAAACGGTCGGCCGATCTACAACGAAGCCAGCCGTCCGGGTGCGCCAGGCTCTGAGGCCAAAGGCAGTTCGGTATTCGTCGCGCCAGCGTTCCTGGGGGCAAAAAACTGGATGCCGATGGCCTACAACCGCGACACCGGCCTGTTCTATGTGCCGTCCAACGAGTGGGGCATGGACATCTGGAACGAAGGCATCGCCTACAAGAAAGGCGCGGCGTTCCTCGGTGCCGGTTTCACCATCAAACCGTTGAACGAAGACTACATCGGCGTGCTGCGCGCCATCGACCCGAAAACCGGCAAGGAAGTCTGGCGCCACAAGAACTTCGCACCGCTGTGGGGCGGAGTGCTGACCACCAAGGGCAACCTGGTGTTCACCGGTACGCCGGAAGGTTTCCTGCAAGCGTTCAACGCCAAGACTGGCGAGAAAGTCTGGGAGTTCCAGACTGGCTCCGGCGTACTCGGCTCGCCCATCACCTGGGAAATGGACGGCGAACAATACGTCTCGGTGCTGTCCGGTTGGGGCGGCGCGGTACCGCTGTGGGGCGGCGAAGTGGCCAAGCGCATCAAGGACTTCAACCAGGGCGGCATGCTCTGGACGTTCAAGCTGCCTAAAGATCTCGTTGCCAAGCACTGATCAACCTGACTCCACCGCATAACCCTGTGGGAGCGGGCTTGCCCGCGATGGCGGTCTAACAGTCGACATCAATGTTGAATGTTCTGGCCTCATCGCGGGCAAGCCCGCTCCCACATTAATTTGTGTGAAACCTACTACCAAATAACGAGAATCCCCCTGCCAACGGCGCATTCGTCTGGCAGGCGGGGCTCTCTACTATCGGTTCATCGCCTGTTGGCCTGACAGGCATCGACCCAGACAGAGGCCCACCATGATCTACGCACAACCCGGAACACCCGGCGCTATCGTTTCCTTCAAACCGCGCTACGGCAATTTCATCGGCGGCGAGTTCGTCGCTCCAATCAACGGCGAGTACTTCACCAACACCTCACCGGTCACCGGTGAAGTGATCGCCGAGTTCCCGCGTTCCAGCGCCGCCGACATCGAAAAAGCCCTCGACGCCGCCCATGCCGCCGCCGATGCCTGGGGCAAAACCTCGGCGCAGGATCGCTCGCGGGTGTTGCTGAAAATCGCCGACCGCATCGAGCAGAACCTGGAAATCCTCGCCGTCACCGAAACCTGGGACAACGGCAAGGCCGTGCGCGAAACCCTCAACGCCGACGTGCCTTTGGCTGCCGACCACTTCCGTTATTTCGCCGGTTGCATCCGCGCTCAGGAAGGCGGCGCCGCCGAGATCAACGAACTGACCACCGCCTATCATTTTCACGAACCGCTGGGCGTGGTCGGGCAGATCATCCCGTGGAACTTCCCGCTGCTGATGGCCGCCTGGAAACTTGCTCCGGCCCTGGCTGCCGGCAACTGCATCGTGCTCAAACCCGCCGAACAAACGCCGCTGTCGATCATGGTCTTCGCCGAGCTGATCGCCGACTTGCTGCCGGCGGGCGTGCTGAACATCGTCCAGGGTTTCGGTCGCGAAGCCGGTGAGGCGCTGGCCACCAGCAAGCGCATCGCCAAGATCGCTTTCACCGGTTCCACCCCGGTCGGCGCGCACATCATGCATTGCGCCGCCGAGAACATCATTCCGTCCACCGTCGAGCTGGGCGGCAAGTCGCCGAACATTTTCTTCGAAGACATCATGAACGCCGAGCCGCAGTTCATCGAGAAAGCTGCCGAAGGCCTGGTGCTGGCGTTCTTCAACCAGGGCGAAGTCTGCACCTGTCCATCACGAGCGCTGGTGCAGGAGTCGATCTACGACGACTTCATGAAAGTGGTGATGAAGAAGATCGTCAAGATCAAGCGCGGGAACCCGCTGGACACCGAAACCATGGTCGGCGCCCAGGCGTCCGAGCAGCAATACGACAAGATCCTCTCGTACCTGAAAATCGCCCAGGAGGAGGGCGCCGAACTGCTCACCGGCGGTGCGGCCGAGCGTCTTGAAGGCGACTTGTCGAGCGGCTATTACATCCAGCCGACCCTGCTCAAGGGCCACAACAAAATGCGTGTGTTCCAGGAAGAAATCTTCGGCCCGGTGGTGGGTATCACCACCTTCAAGGACGAAGCCGAAGCCCTGGCGATTGCCAACGACAGCGAGTTCGGCCTCGGTGCCGGCCTGTGGACCCGCGACATCAACCGCGCCTACCGCATGGGCCGGGCGATCAAGGCCGGGCGCGTCTGGACCAACTGCTACCACCTGTACCCGGCCCACGCCGCGTTCGGTGGCTACAAGAAGTCGGGTGTCGGCCGTGAGAACCACAAGATGATGCTCGACCATTACCAACAGACCAAAAACCTGCTGGTGAGTTACGACATCAATCCGATGGGGTTCTTCTAACCTGCAAGAACACCATTGAAACTTGTGGGAGCGGGCTTGCCCGCGATAGCGAATTGGCAGTCAACGAATGTGTTGAATGTGATGTCGCCATCGCGGGCAAGCCCGCTCCCACAGGGTTATGGGTGTACTTGAAGACTTTGCCCCACCCCCTACCAACGCACCCCACAACCTCCTTCGAAAGTAGCATTCGGTCCCTTCGCCCCCCGTGCATTAATGGTCTTACCGGAATTGACCGGCACAAGAAGAGGATTGACCCATGTGGAATAAACCCGCGTTTACCGATCTGCGCATTGGTTTCGAAGTGACCATGTATTTCGCCAACCGTTGATTGATCGCCCGGTCAGCCGTCGCGTTGGCCGGGCCTGCCTTCTGGAGCCATCCCATGCACATCCGCGTTCTCGGTTCCGCCGCCGGCGGTGGTTTTCCGCAATGGAACTGCAACTGCCGTCAATGCGCCGCTATGCGCAACGGCAATCTGCGTGCGCAACGCCGCACGCAGTCGTCGATTGCCCTGAGTGACGACGGTGTGGAGTGGGTGCTCTGCAATGCTTCACCGGACATTCGCGCGCAACTCGAAAGTTTCCCGGCGATGCAGCCAGCCCGACGCTTGCGTGACACGGCGATCGGCGGTGTCGTCCTGCTGGACAGTCAGATCGACCATTGCACCGGGCTGTTGAGCCTGCGCGAAGGCTGCCCGCATGCGGTCTGGTGCACCGAGCGGGTTCACGAAGACCTGAGCAGCGGCTTTCCCCTGTTCACCATGCTCAAACACTGGAACGGTGGTTTGCAGTGGCAACCCATCGATCTGGATCGCGAGTCGTTCCGCATCGCGGCCTGCCCACACCTGCAATTTCGCGCAATTGCGTTGGTTAGCAATGCACCGCCGTACTCGCCCAATCGTGGCAATCCGCAGCCGGGCGATACCATCGGCCTGTTCATCGAAGACCTGCGCAGCGGGGCATCGGTTTTCTATGCGCCGGGGCTGGGGCAGGTCGACGCCGAAGTATTGAGCTGGATGCAGCGCGCCGACTGCCTGCTGCTGGACGGCACGCTGTGGCGCGACGATGAAATGCGCGTGTGCGAAGTTGGCCAGAGCCTGGGCAGCGAAATGGGCCACCTGCCGCAAAGCGGCCCCGGCGGCATGCTCGAGGTGCTGGAGGGTTTCAATCGCCAGCGCAAGGTGCTGATCCACATCAACAACACCAACCCGATCCTCGATGAAGACTCGGCCGAGCGGGCGTTGCTGGAACGGCGCGGGATTGAAGTGGCCTATGACGGCATGAGTATTGAGCTGTAGCGGATGGCCTCTTCGCGGGCAAGCCTCGCTCCTACAGGGCTTTGTGCACACCGCAGAACCCTTGTAGGAGCGAGGCTTGCCCGCGAAGGCGCCAGACCAGACACCGCGAAATCCGGAGAACCGCAATGACCGACACCCCCATGACCCCTGCCGAATTCGAACAGGCGTTGCGCGCCAAAGGCGCCTGTTACCACATCCACCACCCATTTCACCAAGCCATGTACGCCGGGCGCGCCACCCGCGAGCAGATCCAGGGCTGGGTCGCCAATCGCTTCTATTACCAGGTGAACATCCCGCTCAAGGATGCCGCCATCCTCGCCAATTGCCCGGACCGCGACGTGCGCCGGGAATGGTTGCAACGGATCGTCGACCATGACGGCGTCCCCGGCAGTGAAGGCGGCATCGAAGCGTGGCTACGATTGGGCGAAGCCGTGGGGCTGGACCGCGAACAAATCCTTTCGCAAGAACGGGTGCTGCCCGGCGTGCGTTTTGCCGTGGACGCCTACGTCAATTTCGCCCGTCGCGCGTGCTGGCAAGAAGCGGCCAGCAGCTCGCTGACCGAATTGTTCGCGCCACAAATCCACCAGTCCCGGCTCGACGCCTGGCCCACCCATTACCCATGGATCGACCCGGCCGGCTACGACTATTTCCGTACGCGTCTGAGCCAGGCGCGGCGCGATGTCGAGCATGGTTTGCGCATCACCCTGGCGCACTACGTCACGGTCGAAGGCCAGCAACGGATGCTGGAGATTCTGCAGTTCAAGCTCGATGTGCTGTGGAGCATGCTTGATGCGATGAGCATGGCCTATGAACTGGGTCGCCCGCCGTATCACACCGTTACCACCGAGCGGGTCTGGCACCGGGGGATCTCCTTGTGAGCCTGATCGAACAGCAACCCGGCCCACCGCTGTGGTTGCTGGCGGAGCTGACCTATCGCTGCCCGCTGCAATGCCCGTATTGCTCCAACCCGCTGGACTTCGCCCAACAGGGCGAGGAGTTGAGCACAGAAGAGTGGATTCGGGTGTTCCGCGAGGCGCGGGAGATGGGCGCTGCGCAATTGGGTTTTTCCGGTGGCGAGCCGTTGGTGCGCCAAGACCTCGCCGAGTTGATCAAGGCCGCGCGGGACATGGGTTACTACACCAACCTGATCACCTCGGGTATCGGCCTGACCGAACAGAAGGTCCGCGACTTCAAAGTCGCCGGGCTGGACCACATCCAGATCAGTTTTCAGGCCGCCGACGAAGCGGTCAACAATATGCTCGCCGGTTCGCGCAAGGCCTTCGCCCAGAAACTGGCCATGGCCCGGGCGGTGAAAGCCCAGGGCTACCCGATGGTGCTGAACTTCGTCACCCATCGGCACAACATCGATCAGATCGCGCAAATCATCGACCTCTGCCTGGAGCTGGAGGCGGATTTCGTCGAGTTGGCGACGTGTCAGTTCTACGGTTGGGCCGAACTCAACCGCGTCGGCCTGTTGCCGACCTGCGAACAGTTGCAGCGCGCCGAGCGCATCACCAATGAATACCGCCAGCGGCTTGAAGCGCAGGGCCACCCGTGCAAACTGATTTTCGTCACCCCGGATTACTACGAAGAGCGCCCCAAGACCTGCATGAATGGCTGGGCCAACCTGTTTCTCGACATCACCCCGGACGGCACGGCGTTGCCTTGTCATAGCGCCCGCCAGTTACCGGTGCAGTTTCCCAACGTGCGTGAGCACAGCATCGCGCACATCTGGAACGACTCCTTCGGCTTCAACCGTTTTCGTGGCGATGACTGGATGAAGGAGCCATGCCGTTCCTGCGATGAAAAGCACAAGGACCTCGGCGGCTGCCGCTGCCAGGCGTTCATGCTCACGGGGGACGCCAGCAACGCCGACCCGGTGTGCAGCAAGTCGGCGCACCACAGCGTCATTCTCAAGGCCCGGGACGAAGCCGACGCGCCGGGGCCGGGCATGGAGCATCTGACCTTGCGAAACGAGAAAGCCTCGCGGCTGATTTATCGTGGATGAATTGCAAACGCAAATCCTTGTGGGAGCGGGCTTGCCCGCGATGAGACCAGCACATTCAACATCGATGTCGACTGTCAGACCGATATCGCGGGCAAGCCCGCTCCCACAGGGATTTTCAGTGAATACAAAATTGGAGGAGTGCACCCCGGGCGGCGGCTATCCATTGGTCTGATTGCATTCGCAGCCGGATGCTTTAGTGTGGGCTTTACCTTCCAAAACAATAAAAACAGGCTTTCCAATGAGCCAGAATCTCAGCCAGCTGCGTAAATTCGTTTCGCCTGAAATCATCTTCGGTGCCGGCTGTCGGCACAACGTCGGCAACTATGCCAAGACCTTCGGCGCCCGCAAGGTGCTGGTGGTCAGCGACCCCGGGGTGATTGCCGCCGGTTGGGTCGCCGATGTCGAGGCCAGCCTGCAAGCCCTGGGCATTGATTACTTTTTGTATAGCGACGTTTCGCCCAACCCGCGGATCGAAGAGGTCATGCTCGGCGCCGAGCTGTACCGGGAGAATCACTGCGATGTGATCGTGGCGATCGGCGGTGGCAGCCCGATGGACTGCGGCAAAGGCATCGGCATCGTCGTCGCCCACGGGCGCAACATCCTCGAATTCGAGGGCGTGGACATGTTGCGCATGCCCAGCCCGCCGCTGATCCTGATTCCGACCACCGCTGGCACTTCGGCCGACGTGTCGCAATTCGTGATCATCTCCAATCAGCAAGAACGCATGAAATTCTCCATCGTCAGCAAGGCCGCAGTGCCGGACGTGTCGCTGATCGATCCGGAAACCACCCTGAGCATGGACCCGTTCCTGTCGGCCTGTACCGGCATCGACGCGTTGGTCCATGCCATCGAAGCCTTCGTCTCCACCGGTCACGGGCCGCTCACCGACCCTCATGCGCTGGAAGCGATGCGGCTGATCAACGGCAATCTGGTGCAAATGATCGCCAACCCTGGCGACATCGCCCTGCGTGAGAAAATCATGCTCGGCAGCATGCAGGCCGGGTTGGCGTTTTCCAACGCGATCCTTGGCGCGGTGCATGCCATGTCCCACAGCCTGGGCGGCTTTCTCGATCTGCCTCATGGTTTGTGCAATGCGGTGCTGGTGGAGCATGTGGTGGCGTTCAACTACAGCTCGGCGCCGGAGCGCTTCAAGGTGATCGCCGAGACCTTCGGTATTGATTGCCGTGGCCTCAATCACCGGCAGATTTGCGGGCGGCTGGTCGAACACTTGATCGCCCTCAAGCACGCCATCGGCTTCCACGAAACCCTGGGCCTGCACGGGGTGAGTACGGCGGACATTCCGTTCCTGTCGCAACACGCCATGCACGACCCGTGCATTCTTACCAACCCGCGCGAATCCAGTCAGCGCGACGTCGAGGTCGTCTATGGCGAAGCCCTCTGACGAGCAACAACGGGCGCTGGCCGGGTTACTCGGTTTAGGCAACCATTCGGCGCGCAAGAGTCATTACCCGGAACTGGCCGCGCGCCTGGATGAACTGGAAACCGAACGCAACCGCTACAAATGGCTGTTCGAAAACGCGGTGCAAGGGATCTTCCAGGCCAGCCTGCTGGAAGGCATGCGCGCCGCCAACCCGGCGCTGGCGCGGATGCTCGGCTATCAGAACCCGCAGGAGGTGCTGTTTTCCCTGACGGACCTGGCTGGCACGCTGTTCGTCGGCGGGGCGCAAGAACTGGAAAGCATCGGCGAAATCCTCCAGCGCGAGCGCAGCCTGCTGGGCTATGAAACTCAGCTGCGGCGCAAGGACGGCAGCGTCCTCGACGTATTGATGAATTTGCTGCTCAAACCGGATCAGGAAGGCCTGGTGGAGGGCTTTGTCGCCGACATCACCGAGCGAAAACTGGCTCAGCAGCGCCTGCAACAACTCAATGACGAACTGGAGCAGCGGGTCACCGCGCGCACCAACGAGTTGATGGACGCCGCCGAAGCCTTGCGCGATGCCCGTGACGCCGCCGAAGCGGCCAATCGCAGCAAGGACAAATACCTCGCCGCCGCCAGTCACGACTTGCTGCAACCGCTCAACGCCGCGCGTTTGCTGATCTCGACCTTGCGCGAGCGCAAACTGCCCGACGTCGAACAGGTGTTGGTGGAGCGCACGCATCAAGCGCTGGAAGGTGCGGAAGATTTGCTCACCGATCTGCTGGATATTTCCCGGCTCGATCAGGCCGCGGTGAAGCCGGATATTGCCCTGTACCGCCTCGACGAATTGCTCGCGCCACTGGTCTCGGAGTTTCAGTCGGTGGCCGCGGCAGCCGGGTTGAACCTGCGGGTGCACATGGGCGATTACGCCATTCATACCGACTTGCGCTTGATGACGCGGATTTTGCGCAACTTCCTCAGCAATGCCTGCCGCTACACCGACGAAGGCTGCATTCTGCTGGGGGCAAGACGCCGGGGCGATGCGCTGCGTATCGAAGTCTGGGACACCGGGCGCGGGATTCCGGCGGATCGTCTTGACTCGATCTTCCTCGAATTCAACCAACTGGACGTCGGGCGCGCCGCCGATCGCAAGGGCGTGGGCCTGGGACTGGCAATTGTCGAACGCATCGCCAAGATCCTCGACTACAAGATTCAGGTGCATTCGCTGCCGGGGCACGGTTCGATGTTCAGCATCGAGGTGCCGATTTCCCATGAAATCCCACTGCCGATCAGTCAGGTCGCGCCGCAGCCAAGCACCGGCAACCCATTGCCGGGCCGGCGTCTGTTGGTGCTGGACAACGAGGTCAGCATTCTTGAAAGCATGAGCGCGCTGCTCGGCCAGTGGGGTTGCGAGGTGGTCACCGCCACCGACGAGGCCACCGCGCTGGTGGCTTTGCAGGGACAGGCGCCGGAACTGATCCTGGCGGACTATCACCTGGATCACGGCGTGGTTGGCTGTGAAGTGGTTCGGCATTTGCGCGAGCATTTCAGCCAGGCGATTCCAGCGGTGATCATCACCGCCGACCGCACCGACCAATGTCGGCGCTCACTGCAGCGACTCGACGCGCCGCTGCTGAATAAACCAGTGAAGCCCGGCAAGTTGCGCGCGGTGCTGACTCAGCTGTTGGCGTAGTGATAGCGCAGGCTGAAACCGAGCTCGGCAGATTGGCCGTGCTCCAGCAAACGCAACCCTGGCCGACCCGGCAAGTGATGGGCATTGACCGGGTGGCTTACCGGTTCGATGCAGAAAAATTCCAGGCCTACGGGGCAGTAGAGCAGGTAGTAGTCGCTGCCGGTGGCCTGGCATTCCAGTTCATAACCCAGCTCGGGTTGCTGGATCAGGCAGTGGCCGTCCCATTCGCAAAAGCCGTTGTCCACCAGCGTTTCGGGTAATGCCCGGGGCTGGCTGAAGTCCCAATCCTTGGGTATCGAAGTGAGTTGTGTTGGCAGTTTTGTGCTGTCACACAACCAGACCTGTCGCGCCTGCGTCTGCAACCGAGTGCCTGCAGTGCGCGGGAAGTAGGGGTGTAAACCGAGCCCATGCCAGGCGGCGTGTTCGGCCAGATGGGTGACCTGCAAATCGATGCTCAACTTGCCCTCACTCAGATGGAAACGTTGCCTTGCGCGATAAGCGAAGGGCGTGGTGCTGTCGAGTTGCAGGACGATTTCATCGCGGGTGTGCGAGACGATCTGCCACGGCTGTTGCCAGGCACTGCCGTGAATCGGCAGGGGATCGGTGAGGCTGTTGGGCGCCAGCGCGAGCCAGCCATCCGGGCAATCGAAACCACCCTCCGAGATTCGGTTCGACCACGGCGCCAAGGGATAGCAGGCGAGTTTGCCGGGCAGGCCGGTGTTCAAGGCGTGCTGATCGCTGTGGCGCAACAGCGGTTGGCCGGTGCTGCGGACCGTCCAGTTGACGATGCTCGCACCGAGTTCGGGGGCGAGGGTGAGGCGGGTGAGTTCGTCTTCGAGTTCGAGGGTGTTGAGGGTCATGATTTTCGCCCTGCGTTGAATGGTTGAAAAGATCGCAGCCTGCGGCAGCTCCTACATTGAAATCGCGCACGCCCGTGAAATATCGGACGAACACAAATCCTGTAGGAGCTGCCGAAGGCTGCGATCTTTTGAGGTCACAACACCAAATGCGGCAACCACAACGACAGCGCTGGAATGTAGGTCACGGCCATCAGCACCAGGAACAGCACGCCATAGAACGGCAGCAGCGCTTTTACGGTGCTTTCGATACTGACCTTGCCCACCGCCGAGCCGACAAACAGCACCGCGCCCACTGGCGGCGTGATCAATCCGATCCCCAGGTTCACCAGCATGATCATGCCGAACTGCACCGGGTCCACACCAATGCCCAGAATCACCGGCATCAGAATTGGCGTGAGGATCAGGATCAGCGGCGCCATGTCCATCACCGTGCCGAGCAACAGCAGCATCACGTTGATGCACATCAGGATCACGTAACGGTTGTCCGACAGGGTCAGGAACATCGTGGTGATCTTCGCCGGGATCTGCATCAGCGTCATGATGTAGCCGAAGCTGGCGGCGAAGCCGATCAGGATCATCACGATCGAGATAGTGCGCACCGTGCGGTGCATCAACTTGGGCAGCTCACTCCACTTGTAGTCGCGGTAAATGAACATGGTGACGAAGAACGACCACAGCACCGCGATCGCCGCCGATTCGGTGGCGGTGAAGATGCCCGAGAGAATGCCGCCGAGAATGATGACCATCGCCATCATGCCCCACATGGCTTCACCGCAGATTTTCAGCGCCTCCTTGAGGGGAATGACTTCGCCCTTGGGGTAGTTGCGTTTTCTGGCGAAGATCAGGCACAGCACCATCAGGCACGCGCTCATCAGCAGGCCCGGCACCACGCCGGCCATGAACAGCGAAGCGATCGAAACGGTCCCGCCAGCGGCCAGCGAGTAGAGCACCGAGTTATGGCTGGGTGGCGTCAACAGGGCTTGCACCGAACCGCTGACCGTCACCGCGGTGGAGAAATCCCGCGGGTAGCCGCGACGTTCCATTTCCGGAATCAGCACCGAACCGACCGACGCCGTGTCCGCCACCGAAGAGCCGGAAATCGCCCCGAAGAAGGTCGAGGCCATGATGTTCACCAGCGACAACCCGCCGCGCACGAACCCCACCAGCACTCCGGCAAAAGCCACCAGTCGCCGGGACATGCCGCCCTCGGCCATGATCGCCCCGGCGAGCACGAAGAACGGAATCGCCAGCAACGAGAATTTGTTCACGCCACCGGCGACCTGAATCATCAGCGCCTGGAGCGGGATGTCGATCCACCACGCACCGATCAGGGCAGAAAGCCCCAGGGCGTAGGCGACCGGCATGCCGATCAGGATCAAAGCGATAAAACTGCCGAGCAGAATCAGAGCGTCCATTTATGCGGCACCTTCGCTTTCTTCAACCAGGTCGAAACGCACGACCCGACGGTTGCTCTGGTCACCGAGCAAGAGTTTTTCCAGCACGAAAATCAGCGTCAGCCCACCGCCCACGGGAATCGGCATGTAGGTGATGCCCACGCGCAGAGTGGGCAGAGAGCTCATGAACTGGTTCCATGTGGACATACAGAGCTTGGTGCCCCAGATGGCCATGAACAGGCAAATGGTCGCCATCAGCAGCTGCGAAACGATGCTCATGGTCTTGCGCAGTTCGGGGGGCATGCGGTCGGTGAGCATGGCCACGGCCATGTGCGCTCCGGCGCGATAACTGGCAGCGGCGCCGATGAAGGTGAAGACCATCATCAGCAAAATCGCGGTGGGCTCCGGCCAACTGGAACCGGTGCCAAGGACGTAACGGGCGAAGACGCCCCAGGGAATGATCAGGGAAATAGCCAGGACCGACAGGCCGGCAATCCAGATGCAGGTCATGTAAATCCTGTCGTTGATGCGCAGCAGCAGATTCTTCATCGGGTTTCACCGTAACCGGGCGCCGCTGACGATTCACTCGTCAACGGTGCCGGGCCTTTCATGAATGCAGGGAGGGTTACTGAACGGCTTCGATGCGCTTGATCAGGTCGGCGTAAGGCGCGCCGTATTTTTCCCGGACCGACGCCGTGGCTTCATAGAAAGGTTTTTTGTCGACGGTGATGAACTCGACGCCGGCAGCCTTGAGTTTTTCTTCGCTGCTGGCCGACTTCGCATCCCACAGTGTGCGTTCCTGGGCCTGTGCGGCTTTGGCGGCTTTCTTCACCAGCACCTGCTGGTCGGGGCTGAGTTTTTCCCAGGTGATTTTCGACATCACGATTGGCTCGGGCAGGATCAGGTGCCCGGTCAGGCTGTAGAACTTGGCGTTCTGGTAGTGGTTGTGTTCGAGCAGGGTCGGCGGGTTGTTTTCCGCGCCGTCGATCACCCCGGTCTGCAATGCACTGAAGATCTCGCCGGTGTCCATGCCAATACCGTTGCCGCCCATGGCGTTGATGGTATCGATGAACATCGGGTTGCCTTGCACGCGGATCTTCATGCCTTTGAGGTCGGCGAGGCTGCGTACCGGTTTCTTGGTGTAGATATTGCGCGTGCCGCCGTCCATCCAGGCCAGGGCGACCAGGTTGAATTCGGAGTTGGTGATCTTGTCGAGGATCTCATCGCCGACCTCACCGTCGATGACTTTGCGCATGTGCGCCTGGTCGCGGAATACGAATGGCATGTTGAACACGTTCACGTCCGGCACCACCGGCCCGACGATGCCGAGGCTGACCCGGGCCATCTGAATGGCGCCAACCTGGGCCTGCTCGATGACTTCTTTTTCCGAACCGAGCACACCGCCGGCGAACATCTTGAAAGTCAGTTTGCCGTTGCTGTCGGCCACCAGGGTTTTACCCAACTGTTCCTCGGCGACCACGGTCGGGTAACCGGCGGGGTGAATGTCGGCGAATTTGATTTCCAGTGCCTGTGCGGCGCTGCTGAGGGTGAAGGTGAAGGTGAGTGCTGCAGTGATGGGAAGTGCGGCGGCGAGCAAGGTGCGTTTGAAGTCCATGGGGTGTGTCTCCAGTCTTGTTGTTTTTTTATTCAAGGCACAGCAATGCAGCAGAGGGGTTAAAGCAATTCGTTGAACACCGGTTCCGGCAAGCCTTTGACGCCGGGGTTGAGGGCGAAGACGCTGCCGGCCAGCGACTGTTCGTCATGGTCGTCAGCGGGGCGAATCGAGGTCACAAACAGGGTGTCGAGCTGGCTGCCACCGAAGGCGCACATGGTCGGTTTTTTCACCGGCACGGGGAGCGAACGATCCAGTCGGCCATCGGGGGTGAAACGGTGAATCAGCCCGGCGTCGTTGGCGCAGATCCAGTAGCAACCTTCGGCATCCACTGCCGCGCCATCCGGGCGGCCAAGGAAGTGATGCATGTCGACGAACAGCCGACGGTTGGACGGCGTGCCACTGTCGATGTCGTAATCGAAGGCCCAGATATGCTGCACGTTCGGGTGCGAGTCCGAGAGGTACATCGTCTTGCCGTCCGGGCTGAAGCCCAGGCCATTGGGCACGATGAAACCGCTGAGTCGGGCGTCGAGCGGCCCGGGTTGTCCGGCACTGTAGCGATAGAGCCTGCCGTCGGCGGCGTTGGCGCCCATGTTCAGCACCATGCTGCCGGCCCAGAAACGGCCCTGGCGATCACAGCGGCCATCGTTCAGGCGCATGTCGGGGCGGGGGTGATCGACGTGGGCCAGCAGTTCGCTGTCGAGGCGGCCATCGTTGTGCGGGTGCAGGTGAAAGAATCCGCTTTCCATGCCGGCGACCCAGCCACCCGCGCTGTGACGAGCGATACAGGCGAGCATTTGCGGGGCTTTCCAGGCGTGAACGTGCCCGCTGTCGGCATTCCAACGCTGTAATCCACCGCTCGGAATATCGACCCAGTACAGGGCGTTTTCCTCGGGGACCCACACCGGGCTTTCACCGACCGCATTGCGGGCATCGACAATCAATTCGGCTTGCATGGCAACGCATTCCCTTGGCTTTGTTATGTGGGGATTGGCGAGGGCTCAGTCGCCGAACGGCCCGGCCGCGACAAAGGCACCACCCTGATAAACCCTGGCCGGATCATCTTCGGCGGGCATTGGCTGGGCTTCGACTTTTTCGCGGAAGACTTCGGACGTGTCCTGTGGCGCATAACCCAGGTGCGCGGCAAAACGGTTGTCCCACCAGATGCTCTTGTTGTCGGACATGCCATACACCACGGTGTGGCCGACATTCGGGGTGTACAACGCGCGTTCGAGCAGTTGGATCATGTCGTCGAAGCTCAGCCAGGTGCTCATCATTCGGCGGTTCTGTGGTTCCGGGAACGAGGAGCCGATGCGGATGCTGACCGTCTCGATGCCATGGCGATCAAAGTAGAAACTGGCCATGTCTTCGCCGTAGGACTTGGACAAGCCGTAATAGCCATCCGGGCGGCGAGGGGAGTGGGCGTCGAGGGTTTTGTCCTGCTTGTAAAAGCCGATGACGTGGTTGGAACTGGCAAAAATCACCCGTTTCACGCCATGGCGACGGGCCGCTTCGTAGATATGGAACACCCCGCAGATGTTGGCGCCGAGAATCTCTTCGAACGGACGCTCCACTGATACGCCGCCGAAATGCAGGATCGCGTCCACGTCTTCGACCAACTGATGCACTGCTTGCTTGTCGGCGAGGTCGCACGGCACGACTTCTTCGCGGTCATCGATTGCCGGTGTCATGGCGGCGATGTCCGACAGACGGATCACGTTGGCGTAAGGTCGCAGGCGTTCGCGCAGGACTTTACCGAGGCCACCGGCGGCGCCGGTCAGGAGCAGGCGATTGAAAGGCGCACGGACTGGGGGAGTGGTCATCATGAAAGTCCCTGTACATGAAGTTGTTGTTATTGGTTTGTTGTAGGTTGTCGTATGACTAGACGAAGTATTGGTAGGCTTTCCGGTGCTTGTCAACGACAGGCTCATGGAAATTGACGGAGGGTCATTCCATATTGCAGGCGACCGAATGCTGAAATAGATCGTCGTGATGATGATCTATCAGTGAGCCGGATAAACGTCCAGCCAAGGGTGGGTTATACGATGACTTGGCGAAGGATGCAGCCCGGCGAGGGCTGCATTCACCTGAGTCAATGGTTGTACGCTGCCTCGGTGTTATCGATCAGAGGGTTCTTTTCGGTCAGCACGATCTGGGCTGATCCTTGCGCATGAAACTGACTTTCGGATGGGACTTGGCGTAACGGATGAAGCGCTCCACCGCCTCGACGCCGTCGCCGATGAAGGCCTTCTCTTGCTCGTAGCTCATGTTGTAAGAGTCGGCCCAGCGCATGCCATGGGCGGCGACTTCATGGGCAAGCCCCCTCGCCACAGGTAGTGCCACAAGGGATTTGTGTTTCAGCTGTGGCAAACTGACAACATTCCTTGAACCAAGGTCTTTGAATGGATCACTACGCCCCGCGCAACTGGCAGCCCCACGAACGGCCCAGCCTGCCCGGTTCACCCTCGACGCCATTGCACGCCAACCCCAAGCGGCTGGCTTATGCGCTGGTGGGTTTGCTGGTGGCATTGACCGGCGGCCTCGGCAACTCGCTGGTGATCGCCAACCTGCCTTACCTGCAAGGCGCGCTGGGGGCGACCACCGCGGAGATGGCCTGGTTGCCGGCGGCCTATGTGATGACCAACGTGTCGATGAACCTGCTGCTGGTGAAGTTTCGTCAGCAGTTCGGCTTGCGGGCGTTCACCGAAGTGTTCCTGATGCTCTATGCGCTGGTGACCTTCGGCCATTTGTTCGTCAATGACCTGAGTTCGGCGATCGCCGTGCGCGCGGCCCACGGCATGGTCGGTGCGGCGCTGAGTTCGTTGGGCCTGTATTACATGATCCAGGCCTTCCCGGCGAAATGGCGGATGAAGGCGTTGGTGTTGGGCCTCGGCACCTCGCAACTGGCGTTGCCCATGGCGCGGTTGTTCTCCGAAGACCTGCTGCAGATCGCCGAGTGGCGCGGGCTGTATCTGTTCGAATTGGGCATGGCGCTGTTGTCCCTTGGCTGCGTGTTCCTGCTGAAACTGCCACCAGGTGATCGCTTCAAGACCTTCGAAAAACTCGACTTCCTGACCTTCGCCATCCTCGCCAGCGGCGTGGCTTTGCTTTGCGCGGTGTTGTCCCTGGGGCGGATCGACTGGTGGCTCGAAGCGCAGTGGATCGGTGTGGCCTCGGCGGCCTCGATCGTGTTGATCCTCACGGGCCTGGCCATCGAGCACAACCGCAGCAACCCGATGCTGATGACCCGCTGGCTCGGCAGCGGCGCAATGGTTCGCCTGGCCTTGGCGGTGATCCTGATCCGCATGGTGACCTCGGAACAATCCACCGGCGCGGTGGGGTTCATGCAGGCGCTGAACATGAGCAGTCAGCAACTGCACAGTCTGTATGTGGTGATGTTGATCGGCAGTATTGCCGGTTTGGCCACCAGCGCCCTGACCATCGATCCCAAACACTTGATCATGCCGCTGATCATCTCTCTCGCGCTGATGGCGGTCGGGTCGGTGATGGACAGTTATTCGAACAACCTGACCCGCCCGGAAAACCTGTATTTCAGCCAGTTCCTGTTGGCCTTCGGCGGGACGTTCTTTCTCGGGCCTACCATGGTCTTCGGCATGCGCAACGTGCTGAGCAGCCCGCGCAATCTGGTGAGTTTCTCGGTGCTGTTCGGTATCTGCCAGAACCTGGGTGGCTTGATCGGCGCGGCATTGCTGGGGACGTTCCAGATCGTGCGCGAGAAATTCCACTCCAGCCACATCGTCGAGCAATTGACCCTGCTCGACCCGCGGGTGGCGGCGCGGGTACAGAGCGGCGGTAACGCGGTCGCCTCGATGATCGCTGACCCGAGCCAGCGCAACCTGCAAGGCATTCGCAGCCTGGCCACCGCCGCCACCCGCGAGGCCAATGTATTGGCCTACAACGATGTGTTCATGCTGATTGCCGTGATCGCGGTGTTGACCATGATCTGGATTTCCATTCGCGCCCTGTGGCTGATGAGCACCACCGTCGCCCCGGCGCCTGCCACTCCAACCGTACAACCCAGCGGTGCCACTTCTTCATGACCGAACCGACCACGACCACCAACGCCATCGCCGCCACCCCGGAAGACCAGACGCCGCCGTCCTCGCCGGCCAGCGAGCCCCGTTCGCTGCGGGTGCGAGTTATCTCGTCCCTGGGCTTTGCAGCGATTGCCATCGTCGGCGTGCTGATCGTGTTGTACGCCTGGCAACTGCCGCCGTTCAGCAGTGCGGTCGAGACCACGGAAAACGCGCTGGTGCGAGGCCAGGTGACGATCATCGGCCCGCAGCTCAGCGGTTACGTGTACGAAGTGCCGGTGCAGGACTTCCAGTTTGTGAAGGCCGGGGATTTGCTGGTGCGCCTCGACGACCGCATCTACAAGCAGCGCCTCGATCAATCCCTGGCGCAATTGGCGGTGGAGAAAGCCGCGCTGGCCAACGTGGTGCAGCAACGCAACAGCGCCGAAGCGACCATCAAGTTGCGTCAGGCTGCCGTGGCCGACGCCCAGGCACAGTTGCGCAAAAGTGAAGCGGATTTGCGCCGTAACAAGGAGCTGATCAGCGATGGCTCGGTGTCGAAACGCGAACTGGACGTGACCCTGGCCGCCAATGCACAGACCATTGCCGCCGTGGCGCAGGCCCAGGCCAATCTGGAAATCTCCCGGCAGGATCTGCAAACGGTGATCGTCAATCGCGGCTCCCTGGAAGCCGCGGTGGCCAACGCTGAAGCGGCGGTGCAACTGGCACGGATCGACCTGTCGAACACCCGCGTGCTGGCGCCACGCGATGGTCAACTCGGGCAGATCGGCGTGCGCCTCGGCGCCTACGTGAACTCCGGGGCGCAACTGATGGCGCTGGTGCCGAACCAGTTGTGGGTGATCGCCAACATGAAGGAAACCCAGATGGACAACGTACGGGTCGGCCAGCCGGTGAGCTTCACGGTCGATGCGCTGAACCACCGTGAATTCCACGGGCGTGTACAGCGGATTTCGCCGGCCACGGGGTCCGAGTTCAGCCTGTTGCAGGCCGACAACGCCACCGGCAACTTCGTCAAGATTGCCCAGCGGGTGCCGGTGCGGATCACCGTCGATGCCGATCAGGAACAGAGCGAGCGGTTGCGACCGGGGATGTCGGTGGTGGTGAGTATCGATACCGCCGCCGCGATCACCCCTGATTAACACGGTCCTTGTAGGAGCGAGGCTTGCCCGCGAAAGCGGTCTGTCATTCAGCATTGATGTCGGCTGACAGTCCCTCTTCGCGGGCAAGCCTCGCTCCTACGGGGGCTGTGTGTTTCAGGCAGTAATCATTGGGGGCATGGTGCCCAGTAGCGAAACCGCTGCCACCGCGCCAATCCCCAGCAACCACTCGAGCATGACGCTGGCACGCAACAGGTCCGGGCGCTGCTGGCAATCCTTGACCCGCAGCCGATTGAACAGTGCCAACCCCAACATCCCGATCACCAGCACAACCTTGATCAACAGGATCAGCGCAAACCCGGACAGTAACGGCGTCGGCCAGAACGCGCCGGTCAATACCCGCACGTTGATCAGCCCGGTCATCACCAGTCCCGCCACCAAGGCGTAACCGATCCCGCTGAAGCGTTGCAATATCGCGCTCAAGGGATGATCGGCCGGTTGGCGCAAGATCATCACCAACAGCATCAACCCACCCAGCCAGGCGCCGACGCAGGCCAGGTGAATGATCTGGTTAAGGATCAGCAACTGGCCTTGCAGGCCATCGAGCATGGCGCCATGACCGACCGGGGCCAGGGTCGCAAGCAGCAGGCAGGAAAGGCTGATGCGCCAAGTCACGCTGGAACGCCAGGGCGTCAGCAGCAGGGCCATGAGCAGTAGATTGAGCAGCAGATGCCAGCGCCAGACCTGACCGAAAAAAGTATTGCTCAGCACCAACCCTAGCGTCGCCGGATCGAATGCCGCCTCCGGGGCACCGGCCATACTGGCGGTGATCAGCAGCAACCAGCCGACGCCACTGATCAACGCTATCGCGGTAAGCCCGCGGGTCACTCGCGCCTGGGACGGATCCAGCCGCGCGGTTTCACGGCCCAACAGCAGGGGCCTGAACACCCAGGCCCCGAACAGCATCAGCACCACGGTGAAATGCACAAAGCGGCACAGCACCAGCGCCTCGGTCATGAATTACTGACCCACCTTGAAGCGGTAGGCGCCTTCGCTTTTATGGGTGTCGACCGACACGGCGTGCCATTCGACTTTGTAATCGCCAGCGGCTAACGGCGCGTTCGGGGTGACGATCAGGGTTTTCTTGTCGCTGCCTTCGGTGGCGAGGCTTTTTACCGGGACGTCGGCGCCGTCCTTGCTGATCGTCACTTTGGTGAACGTCGCTTCAACCCCTTCGGAAAACTTCAGGCGCAGCTCCGAGGGTGCGCTCACGGTGCTGTCGGCCGCCGGGGTCTGGCTTTTCAGGTGCGCATGGGCAAACACCGACGAGGCGGCGAGCATTGAGCCGAGGAGGGCGGTGGCGGTCAGGGCGTTTTTGAGCAACATCGTGAAGACCTCAGCGGCAGGTTCAAAGAGGCGGCCAGTTTACCTGCCACAAGACCACCGTACGAAGTTTCGTTTTCCCTTGTCGCCCCGATCCAGAGCGGATGCTAGTCTTGATCAACGTTGTTGTCAGGGAGCCCTCATGGGCAATCACAAGATCGAGATTCGTCGCAGTAACGTCGAAAAGATTCTGCTGGGGGCCGAAAAAGTCTTCGCCGAAAAAGGTTTCGGCAGCACCGCCATGGCCGACATCGCCGCCGAAGTGCAACTGCCGCGTTCCAACCTGCATTACTACTTCAGCACCAAGAGCGAGCTGTACAGCGCGGTGCTCCTGGGTTTGCTGGAGGTCTGGAAGCAGGACGCCTTGTGCTTCGAGATGTTCGATGACCCGCGAGTGGTGCTCAGCAGCTACATCCGCGCCAAGATGAACCATTCCCGCAGCCGGCCGTACGGTTCGAAAGTCTGGGCCAACGAAATCATCCACGGTGCGCCGACATTGGGTGAGAAACTCGACGCCAGCCTGTACGACTGGGCCAAGATGAAAGAAGCGAAAATTCGCCAGTGGGTGGAGGACAAACGCATCCTGCCAGTGGAGCCGTCCAGCCTGCTGTACATGATCTGGGCTTCGACCCAGCATTACGCGGACTTCGATCACCAGGTGAATATCCTTAACGATCACCAGCCGTTGTCGGACATGCAGTTCGAGCGGGCGGTGCAGACGGTGACCAGTGTGATCTTGCGCGGGATCGGGTTGGAGCCTTGAGATTTTCGTTGTTGCGGCTGGCCTCATCGCGGGCAAGCCCGCTCCCACAGTGTTTATGTCGTACACAAATTCCGTGTACACCGAGAACCCTGTGGGAGCGGGCTTGCCCGCGATGGCGTCAGTTCAGGCGCCGCTGAGTTCAGACCGCGACATGGTACGGATTCCTCGGATCATGGTTCCAATCCAGAAACGGCTTGCCCGTATCCATAGGCACCATCTCAATACAATCCTGCACCGGACACGTGATCTGACACAGATTGCACCCCACGCACTCATCATCGATCACTTCATATTTATGCGTCCCGTCCGCCTGCTTAAGGCTCGCAATCGCCTGGTGCGAGGTATCTTCGCAAGCGATGTGGCAGCGACCGCAACCGATACACGCCGCCTGATCAATCTTCGCAATCACCTGGTAGTTGATGTCCAGGTACTTCCAGTCCGTGGTATTGCCCACCGCACGCCCGGAAAACTCCGACACGCTGGCGTAGCCCTGACTGTCCATCCAGCGCGACAAACCGTCCTTCATCTCCTCGACAATCCGGAAGCCATGCAGCATCGCCGCCGTGCATACCTGCACCGAACCACTGCCCAGGGCAATGAATTCCGCCGCATCGCGCCAGCTGCCGATGCCGCCAATGCCGCTGATCGGCAAGCCTTGGGTCTGTGGGTCGCGGGCGATCTCGGCGACCATGTTCAACGCAATCGGCTTCACTGCCGAACCGCAATAACCGCCGTGGGTGCTTTGGCTGCCGACGGCGGGATTGGCGACCATGCGTTCCAGGTTGACGCTGGTGATCGAGTTGATGGTGTTGATCAACGACACCGCATCGGCCCCGCCACGGTGCGCGGCACGGGCGGCGACACGGATGTCGGTGATGTTCGGTGTGAGCTTGACGATCACCGGCAGCGAGCAATACGTCTTGCACCAGCGGGTGACCTGCTCGACATACTCCGGCACTTGGCCGACCGCCGCGCCCATGCCCCGTTCCGGCATGCCGTGGGGGCAGCCGAAATTCAGTTCGATGCCATCGGCCCCGGTGGCTTCCACCAGCGGCAGGATCTGTTTCCACGACTCTTCGACGCAGGGCACCATCAGCGACACGATCAGCGCGCGGTCCGGCCAGTCCTTTTTGACCTGGGTGATTTCCCGCAGGTTGATTTCCAGAGAACGGTCGGTGATCAGCTCGATATTGTTAAAGCCCAGCACCTCCCGATTAGCCCCGAAGTGCGCCGAGTAACGTGACGACACGTTGACCGCTGCCGGGTCTTCACCCAGGGTTTTCCAGACCACGCCGCCCCAACCGGCCTCGAACGCGCGAACCACGTTGTAGGCTTTGTCGGTCGGCGGAGCGGAGGCCAGCCAGAACGGATTGGGGGCTTTGATACCGGCGAAAACAATCGAGAGATCGGCCATTTACGCAGCCTCCACGTTGAGCATGAGTTGAGCGTTGATGGCCTCGGCGGCCAGCTTGCCGTGCTGCACGGCCTGCACGGTGAGGTCCTGATCGAGGCTGGTGCAGTCGCCGCCGGCATACACGCCGGGGATGCTGGTGCGCAGCTGTTCGTCGACGAGGATGCGGTCGCCCTGACGCTTGAGTTCACGGGCCAGCGGATCGGCGAGAGCGCTGTTGTCGAAGGTTTGGCCGATGGCTTTGAAGATCGCATCAGCGGCCAGTTCGAAGGTTTCGCCGGTGGTTTGTAGGCGACCCTCCGCCAACCGGGTGCGGGCGAAGCGCATGCCGCGCACGTTGCCTTGATCATCGAGTAGCACTTCTTCAGGTTGAGCCCACGTCAACAGCCGCACCTGATTGGCCTTGGCGATGTCCTGTTCGTGACCGGTGGCGCCCATGTCCGGGGCGCCACGGCGGTACACCAGATTGACGTCGCGGGCACCGAGACGAGCCATCTGCACGGCCATGTCGATGGCGGTGTTGCCGGCACCAAGGACAATGCAGTGCTCGGCCAGCGGCAGTTGCGTCAGGTCATCGGCCTGGCGCAGTTCGCGGATGTAGTCGGTGGCGGCGAGCAGGCCGGGGGCATCTTCGTGGGCCAGTCCTAGCTGTTTGCTGGCGGCCAGGCCGAGGCCGAGGAATACCGCATCGAATTGCTGATGCAGTTCGCTTAAGGTCAGGTTCTCTCCAAGTTTCTGCCCGTGGCGAATCTCGATTCCGCCAATCCCCATCAGGAACTCAAGCTCTTTCTGCGCGTAATCGTCCACCAGCTTGTACTTGGCGATCCCGTATTCGTTGAGCCCACCAGCCTTCTCCCGCGCCTCGAAAATCACCACGTCATGGCCGTGCATGGCGCTGCGGTGCGCGCAGGACAAACCGGCCGGGCCGGCACCGACCACGGCGATGCGCTTGCCGGTCGGGGCGGCGCGTTGGAACGGGTGTTCGCTGAAGTGTGCGTTGTCCACGGCATAGCGTTGCAACAGGCCGATCAACACCGGCGCGCATTCCTGGGCGTTGTTGCGCACGCAGGCTTGCTGGCACAGGATCTCCGTCGGGCAGACCCGGGCGCAACTGCCACCGAGGATGTTGGCCGAGAGGATTTTTTGCGCCGCACCCTGAACGTTTTCCTGATGGATATTGCGGATGAACGACGGAATATCGATGTCGCTCGGGCAGGCATTCACGCAGGGCGCGTCGTAGCAATACAGACAACGCGAGGCTTCCAGATGCGCCTGACGGTCGTTGAGTGGCGGCGCCAGATCGGTGAAATGGCCGGCGAGGGCGGCCGCGTCCTCATGGGGATGCGGGAGGTGGTTCAGGGTCTTGATCACGGTGTTGGCCTCACGGTTATTTGAGGTATTGCCTCTGGTGGGCATTGGTTTTTTTGTTGTCTGGGCGGGCCTCTTCGCGGGCAAGCCTCGCTCCTACAGGGGTATGCATTCCAAATGTAGGAGCGAGGCTTGCCCGCGAAGGCCGAAGGCCTCGATCTCAGCGTTTCACAGCAACCGGCCTGTGCAGCTCAGCCCGCTTGCTCAGCAAATCGAACACCGCCGGATACGCCGGCCGTTCGACATACCGACCGGCACCACGCTCGGCCCGCAAATCACCATCGGCCCACACCACTCGGCCCTGGCTGACGGTGTGGCTCGGCACGCCGCGCACGGTCTTGCCTTCAAAGATGTTGAAGTCGACTTGCTGGTGATGGGTCTTGGCTGAAATCGTCCGCGTACCTTCCGGGTCCCACAGCACCAGATCCGCATCGGCGCCCACGCGGATCGCACCCTTGCGCGGATAGAGGTTGAAGATTTTCGCGGTGTTGGTGGAGGTGAGGGCAACGAAGTGCTGCATCGACAAACGCCCGGTATTCACCCCTTCATCCCAGAGCACCGCCATGCGGTCTTCGATGCCGGCGGTGCCGTTCGGAATTTTGCTGAAGTCGTCACGGCCGGCGGCTTTTTGTTCGGCGCAGAAGCAGCAGTGGTCGGTGGCGGTGGTGTGCAGGTTGCCCGCTTGCAGGCCATGCCAAAGCGCCTCTTGATGGCCGCGAGGACGGAAGGGTGGGCTCATCACGTAACCGGCGGCGGTCTGCCAGTCCGGGTGTTGGTAAACGCTGTCGTCCAGCAGCAGATGCCCGGCCAGCACTTCGCCGTAGACCGGTTGGCCCTTGCTGCGGGCGTAGGTGATTTCGTCGAGGGCTTCCTTGGTCGAGACGTGGACCAGGTACAGCGGCGTGCCGAGGGTTTCGGCGATGCGGATCGCCCGGCTCGCGGCCTCACCTTCCACCTGCGAAGGCCGCGACAGCGGGTGCGCTTCCGGCCCGGTCATGCCCTGGGCCATCAATTTACGTTGCAGGTGATAGACCAGTTCGCCGTTTTCCGCATGCACGGTCGGCACCGCGCCCAACTCCAGGCAGCGCTCGAAACTCGCTACCAGCGTATCGTCGGCGGCCATGATCGCGTTCTTGTAGGCCATGAAATGCTTGAAGCTGTTGACCCCGTGATGGCTGACCAGCTCGGCCATTTCTTCGCGGACCTGCTCGCTCCACCAGGTAATGGCGACATGGAAACCGTAGTCCGACGCCGATTTCTCGGCCCAGCCGCGCCATTGATGAAACGCCTCCATCAACGATTGCTGCGGGTTGGGAATCACGAAGTCGATGATCGAGGTGGTGCCGCCGGCAAGCCCTGCCGCGGTGCCGCTGAAGAAGTCCTCGCTGGCGACCGTGCCCATGAAGGGCAGCTGCATATGAGTGTGCGGGTCGATGCCGCCGGGCATCAGGTATTGGCCGCTGCCGTCTAGCACTTGCGCATCGGCGGGAACATCGAGGTTTTCACCGATGGCTTTGATCACGCCGTCGGCGCAATAGACGTCGGCGCGATAACTTTCATCATGGGTAATAACGGTGGCGCCACGGATCAACAGAGACATTCCGAGTTCCTCGCAGGCATTGACCGACTGATGCCGGTTCTAAATGTTTTATATGAAGCAGACGCCAATCGGTGTATTCCTGTCAGCGCTGTCAAGAATAGACGCTAGCTGCAGTTTGTGGATTGAGCAAGAATATTTTTTATAAGCTTATTACTTATTTAACTAATTGAAATATAAAGATAAAAACTGAAAATCACCAAAATGGTGAGGCCTCTCACCATTTTGACGCACTTGACAGGTTCAAAAAATAGACGAGATTTTCTATGTGAAATCAGCTGCTTGAGGATGGTCTATGGTTGATGCGCAATCTTTCAAAAAAGATCGACGCACCAGATTGAGTCCTGACTGTTCGGACAACTTGCCTGACATTCGGCCTGAGTGGCATGGCAACTCACCACGGATTCAATAGTTGGATAAATAAAGCTGATTAACATCAGTTGGTTAACGAAATTTTATGGCACTGCCCGATGCGCTAGCGGGGCACCCGGCACGTTTATTGATGCCGCCGCTGACACCTTGGCCGGTCCATGAAAGTTGTCAGTTTCTCCGGCCATCGTCCGGCTGACGCACCGCGCGCCAGCCCCTGATGAGCAAAAATAATCAAAAGAACAGTGGAGCGGCCATGCAACAGATCAGATCGCAAGTGACCGAGCGCGACGGCTTGTTTGAGCTCGAAGCCGGCAGCGACGTCCTCGACAGTCCCCGTTACAACCACGACATGGCACCGACCAAGGTGCGCGAACGAACCTGGAACAAATGGCACATCACCGCGTTATGGGTCGGCATGGCGATCTGCGTGCCGACCTACACCCTTGGCGGCGTGCTCACCGCCTATTTCGGCCTGACCGTGGGCGAAGCCCTGCTGGCGATTCTGTTCGCCAACATCATCGTGCTGATCCCGCTGACCCTGAACGCATTTCCCGGCACCAAGTACGGCATTCCGTTTCCGGTGTTGCTGCGCTCATCCTTCGGCATCCTCGGTTCCAACATACCGTGCCTCATTCGTGCCCTGGTGGCGTGTGGCTGGTTCGGCATCCAGACCATGTTCGGCGGGCTGGCGATTCACCTGTTTCTCGGTTCGGTGTTCGATGACTGGAAAGCCCTCGGCGGCACCGGTGAGGTGATCGGCTTCATGGTGTTCTGGGCCTTGAACCTGTGGGTGGTGATTCGCGGCGCGGACTCGATCAAATGGCTGGAAACCCTCTCGGCGCCGTTGTTGGTGCTGGTGGGCGTGGGGCTGCTGGTGTGGGCGATGCCGAACGTGTCGATGACCGAGTTGCTGGCGATCCCGGCCAAGCGTCCGGAAGGGGCCGGCGTGGTCAGTTATTTTGCCGCCGGGCTGACCGCCATGGTCGGGTTCTGGGCCACTTTGTCGCTGAACATTCCGGACTTCAGCCGCTACGCGAAAAGCCAGAAGGATCAGATCGTCGGGCAGATTATCGGCTTGCCCCTGACCATGTTCCTGTTCGCCTCCCTTGGTGTGGTGATGACGGCCGCTTCGGTAAAACTGGTGGGCGTCACTGTCTCTGATCCGGTCACTCTTATCGGCCATATCCAGAGCCCGGTCTGGGTCGCCTTGGCCATGGCGCTGATCATTATCGCCACGTTATCGACCAACACCGCAGCCAACATCGTGTCGCCGACCAACGATTTCCAGAACGTCGCGCCCAAGTACATCAACCGCACCACAGCGGTGATGCTCACGGGGCTGGTCGGGTTGGCGCTGATGGCCCATGAGTTGCTGAAAAAGCTTGGACTGATCGTTTCGGATTTAAGCCTGGAGACGGTGTATTCCAACTGGTTGCTGGGCTATTCGAGCCTGCTGGGGCCGATCGCCGGGATCATGGTGGTGGACTATTTCCTGATCAAGAAACAGGAACTGGATTTGGCCGGACTTTACCGCGATGACGTTTATCCGGCGTGGAACTGGTTCGGCTTTATCGCGTTCGGCGTGCCGGTGGCGTTGACGCTGTTGTCGCTGGGCAGCGATGCGTTCAGCTGGTTCTACGACTATGGCTGGTTCACCGGCTCGGTGCTGGGTGGGCTGATTTATTACGGGTTGTGCTCGATGCGCCCCAGCCCATCAATCGCGAAATCCACGGTTTGATCGTTCCCACGCTCTGCGTGGGAATGCAGCCCGGGACGCTCCGCGTCCCAGAAGCGGACGCAGAGCGTCCATGGATGAATTCCCACGCAGAGCGTGGGAACTATCAGAAGAAGAACTGAGGAGATCATCATGAACGCTGCCATAGACGTTCTGCAGTCCACCCATCAGCACATCAACCGCGACCGTCTGTGGCAGTCGCTCATGGACCTGGCCAAACTCGGTGCCACGGTCAAGGGCGGCGTCTGCCGGCTGGCCCTGACCGACCTCGACCGCCAGGCCCGGGACATCTTCGTGAACTGGTGTGAAGAAGCCGGCTGCACCGTCAGCATCGACGCTGTCGGCAACATCTTCGCCCGCCGTCCGGGGCGCAACCCGAACCTGCCACCGGTGATGACCGGCAGCCACATCGACACTCAACCCACCGGCGGCAAGTTCGACGGCTGCTTCGGCGTGCTGGCCGGGGTCGAAGTCTTGCGCACCCTCAATGACCTGAAGGTGGAAACCGAAGCGCCGCTGGAAGTGGTGGTCTGGACCAACGAAGAAGGCTCGCGCTTCGCCCCGTGCATGATGGGCTCCGGCGTGTTCGCGGAAAAATTCACCCTCGAAGAAACCCTGGCCAAGGTCGATGCCGAGGGCGTGACCGTCGGCGAAGCCCTGAACGCCATCGGCTATGCCGGACCGCGCAAGGTCAGCGGCCATGCCGTTGGCGCGTATTTCGAGGCCCACATCGAGCAAGGCCCGATTCTTGAGGATGAGCGCAAAACCATCGGCGTGGTGATGGGCGCCCTCGGGCAGAAATGGTTCGACCTGAAACTGCGCGGCGTCGAAGCCCATGCCGGCCCGACACCGATGCACCTGCGCAAGGACGCTCTGGTCGGCGCCTCGGTAATCGTCGGCGCGGTCAATCGCGCCGCCCTCGGCCATCAACCCCACGCCTGCGGCACCGTCGGCTGCCTGCAAGCCTACCCCGGCTCGCGCAACGTGATTCCTGGCGAAGTGCGCATGACCCTGGACTTCCGGCATCTGGAGCCGGCGCGACTCGATTCAATGATCGCCGAAGTCCGCGAGGTCATCGAAACCACCTGCGAGGAACACGGCCTGACCTTCGAACTGACGCCCACCGCTGACTTCCCGCCGCTGTACTTCGACAAAGGCTGCGTCGAAGCGGTACGCGGCGCGGCACAAGGGTTGGGGCTGTCGCACATGGACATCGTCAGCGGTGCAGGGCACGACGCAATCTTCCTCGCCGAACTCGGCCCGGCGGGGATGATTTTCGTGCCTTGCGAAGGCGGCATCAGCCACAACGAAATCGAAAACGCGGCGCCGGATGACCTGGCTGCCGGCTGTGCGGTGTTGTTGCGGGCGATGTTGGCGGCGTCGGATGCGATTGCCAGCGGTGAATTGGCGGCTTGAAGATCAAAAGATCGCAGCCTTCGGCAGCGCCCACAGGCGCGTAGGAGCTGCCGAAGGCTGCGATCTTTTGCTTCTACGCGTTAAAAAAACGTCCCCCACGTCACAAACCCGAATCCTCAATCGTCATCCTGTTGAACCCCTCAATTAGCGGAGCAACACGATGTCGTCCAACACCCAACCGGTCAATCTGCTGCAATCCATCCCTCAGGTTTTCGAAAGCCTGACCCAGGTCCATGTCACCCTCGACAGCCATGACCTGGACCCGACCCTCAAACATCTGCTGCACCTGCGTGCCTCGCAGATCAACCAATGCGGTTTCTGCGTGAAGATGCACACCCGTGAGGCGCGGGAGGCCAATGAAACCAACGAGCGTCTGGATCGCCTGATCGTCTGGCGCCATGTCAGCGATTTCAGCGCCGCCGAACGCGCCGCCCTGGCCTGGACCGAAGCCCTGACCGTGCTCGATGAAAAGACCGATTACGCCAGCCTGCGCGGCGACTTGCGCGAGCATTTCAACGATGCTCAGATCGGTGCCTTGACGGCCGAGATCGGCATGATCAACCTGTGGAACCGTTTGCAGGTGTCGAGGCACTGATCGATGAACTCCGCTGAAAACGCCGCCGCTGTATTCGAGCAGCGCCGGCCCTTTTTGCTCGGTCTGGCGTATCGCATTCTCGGCTCGCGCACCGAAGCCGAGGATGTGGTGCAAGAGCTGTTCATCAAATGGCTGGAGGCCGACCGGGCCTCCATCGCCACGCCAGCCGCCTGGCTCACCACGGCGTGCACCCGGCACTGCATCGACTTGCTGCGCTCGGCTCACACGTCGCGGGTTGATTACGTCGGTACCTGGCTGCCGGAACCGATTCATACCACCCACCAGCATTCACCCGAACACATGCATGAACTGGCCTCGTCATTGTCCACCGCGTTCCTGCTCTTGCTGGAACGACTGACTCCCAAGGAACGCGCCGCGTACCTGCTCTACGAAATTTTCGACATGGATTACGCGCAAGTCGCCGAGGCGATCGGGGTCCAGGAAGCGGCTTGCCGCAAATTGGTATCCCGGGCCAAGGCCGGTCTGGGTAGCGGGCAAATCCGCTATCAGCCGGAGCCGGCGCGTCAGGACCAATTGCTGAGCGCCTTCCACAGCGCCATCGCCAGCGGCTCAACCGCGTCCCTGACCACGCTGCTGGCCGAAGACGTCGAACTCTGCGCCGACGGCGGCGGCAAGGCCTCGGCCATCCGCGAAACCCTGTTCGGTATCAACAGCGTGCTGGAATTCATTGGTCAGTCGCTGCATGTCTATTGGCAGACTTGTGAATGGCTGCCCAGCGAAATCAATGGGACACAAGGCGTGATTATCAAGGCGGACGGGGTCATTACTGCGTCGATGACGTTTGGTTTTGATGAAGCGGGGCGGGTGAGCCGGATTTTTATCATGCGCAATCCGGATAAGTTGGCGGGGTTGGATGCATCGTTGCAAGTGCAATAGTTGATCGTTCCCACGCTCTGCGTGGGAATGCAGCCTGGGGCGCTCCGCGTCCCTTTCGAGAGCTGGAACGCGGAGCGTCCCTAGAGGCATTCCCACGCAGAGCGTGGGAACGATCATCAGCCCGGCGGATGAGTCCTCTGCACTATCCCAACCCCCCGCGGTCGTAATCTTCACAGGGCGGCGCATGAATGCGCCGCCGTACGCGTGGAGACCCAATGAGCCAGGACGTCCTGACCACCGAAACCAATCGCCGTCAGTTGCAGCAGATCATCGCCGGCCTGTCCGATGGGGTGATTCTGCTGGAGCTCGACCAGACCCTTCTCTGGGCCAATGACGCCGCGTTGGCCATGCACGGCGTTGGGCAACTCAGCGAGCTCGGGGCGAATGCCAAGGAGTACGCCAAGCGCTTCGCCTTGCGTTATCGCAATAATCACCCGGTTCAGACCGACAATTATCCGATCAACCGCGTCGCCCGAGGCGAGACCTTCAGCGATGTGTTGGTTGAAGTGACGCTTGCCGACGACGAAGAGCGCACCTGGGTTCACAGCGTGCGCAGCATGGTGTTGGCCGACAGCGCTGGCAAGCCGGAGTCGCTGGTGCTGATCATGAACGATGTCACGGAGTGGGCCAGCGCCGAACAGCGTTTCGAAAAAACCTTCAACGCCAACCCGGCCCCGGCGGTGATCTGTCGCCTCAGCGATTTGCGTTACATCAAAGTCAACCCGGGCTTCCTGGAGATGACCGGCTATACCCGTGATCAGGTGATCGGCCGTTCGACCTATGAACTGGACGTGCTGGAAGGGGCCGAAAACAAAGACCTGGCCAAGCAGCGGCTGCGCGAAGGAGTGACCATTCCGCAAATGCAGGCGCAACTGCAGTTAGCCGAAGGTGGCAGCAAACAGGTGATCGTCGCCGGCCAGCCCCTTGAGCTGAACGACGAAGCCTGCATGCTCTTTTCCTTCGTCGACATCGAGCCTCGGCATAAGGCCGAAGTCGCCCTGCGCCAGAGCGAGGAACGTTTTGCCAAGGCTTTTCGACTGACCCCGGTGCCGATCCTGGTGTGCAACGCCGGCGATCAGGTGGTGATGGACGTCAATGAAGCCTTCCTCGATACGCTCGCGTATTCCAGTGAAGAAGTGCTTGGAAAATCGGTGACGCAGATCGATTTTATCGATGACACAGGCGCACGCGCGCGACTGTTTACGGCACTGGAAAAAAACGGAAGCGTGGATCGTGTCGATGTCCGGGTACGCAAAAAAGGCGCCGGATTGATCGATTGTGCGGTTTCTGCCGACACCGTGAACATTCAAGACAGGCCCTGCTACCTGCTGGTGTTCATGGACATCACCGAACGTAAACGCACGGAGCTGGAGTTGGTGTCGGCGATCGAAGAGGTCATGAAAGACGCCTCCTGGTTCAGTCGCACACTCATCGAGAAACTCGCTAACGTGAAAAACGTCAACTCGCCGCAGTTGCCCAGTGTGTCTTTCACCGACCTGACCGCCCGTGAGCGCGATGTGCTCGGCCTGATCTGCGAAGGCCTGGCCGACAAGGAAATCGCCGCGCGGCTCAAACTTGCGCCAAACACGGTGCGCAACCATGTCTCGACGGTGTATTCCAAGCTCGACGTTCACAGTCGTAGCGAGGCGATTGTCTGGGCTCGCGAGCGCGGTTTGTTCTCCAGTGAGTGGCGGCCCAAGGCCCAGCGTTAGGTGCAAATGCACTACTCGATGGGGTGCAAATTGATGTTCTGGAGGGGGGCGGCGGTTCTTAGGCTGTAAAGGTGCGATACAGGTCTTCGGATATCGCGTCCCTTTCAAAACAGCGACAGGAACTGCCGGATGATTTATGTGGCGCAATTGCGTATGCAACTGGAGCGGAGCTTTTCGCCGTTGGCCTGTGAGTGCAAGGTTACGGGTGAACATTCACTGACGGTGAAGCTCTATCATCCGGTGTCGGGGCGGGTGGATCTGGTGGTCAGCGGGTTGAGCGTGGCCAATCTCAGAACGCCGGAGGCGGTGGCAGCGTTGATCGAAGAGCTGCGTTATGAACTTGAGAGCAACACGTTGCATTGTCGCGAGACGTCTTAGGAACTGTCAGGTTTTGCCGGCGGTCGTATAAAGAATACGAGAGTATTTTTTCTGTGACCGGTCCGCGGGTACGCGGTGAGCGTGTTGGGTCGCGGAAATATGTCGATCACTTACCGCGGGTCAACCTATGAAAAGTCTTGGGAAACGCACTTTTACAACACTGTCGTTCGCACTCTGGATAGCGATTTTGGGTGGTTGTGCCAGTCCTCCACCGCCACCTCCCGCTGCGCCGCCTCCACCCCCTGTGCGCACCTGCCAAACCACTGAAAACACCGATGTACAAGGCGATGTGAGGGCTGAGGGGCAGGTGACCCGGGAAACGACGATTACTCGTTGCGTCACGCAATAATCATCCATCGGCTCACGTTGAACCGCCAGCAGCGCTGTGCTGCTGGCGGGTATCCGCGCGCATCGCTCAGACTTCCTCGATCCTGACCCAACGCGACTCCCGCGCTGCCAACCGGATCGCCGTCGCCAGGCGTTCGACTTCCCACGCCTGTTCGAAATCCGTTCCACCCTGAGATAAGCCTGCCAGCGCCATCACCAGATCATGGACTTCCAGCGTCTTGAGTTCGTTGTATCCGAGTTGATGCCCTGCCGCCGGACTGAACGCCGCATAACCCGGCAAATTCGGCCCTGCCAGCAAGCGCTGGAAACCGTCCTGACCGGCACGAAACAGACGCAGTTCATTCAAGCGTTCCTGATCGAATACCAACGTCCCACGAGTGCCGCTGATTTCAAAACTCAGGTGATTCTTGTAGCCGTGCTTGAGCCAACTGCTGCTGAACGTGCCACGGGCGCCGTTGGCAAACCGCAACAAGGCATGGACCTGATCATCGACGGCGATGCTGCGTTGTTCCGGACTGCCAACCGTGGCGGGACGTTGCCGGTGCACGGTCTGGGTATCGGCGCTCACTGCCTCGACATCGCCCACCAGATAACGGGCCATGGCCAACAAGTGACTGCCCAGGTCGGCCAGTGCGCCACCGGCATGATCGGCCTCGCAACGCCACGACCAGGGCGACGCGGGGTCGGCCATGAAGTCTTCGCTGAATTCACCCTGGAAACTGATGATCTGACCCAAGTCGCCGTTTTCAATCAGCTCCCGGGCCAGCCCGATCATCGGGTTGTGCTGATAGTTGTAACCGACCCGCGTCACCACGCCTGCGGCTTTGGCGGCAAGACGCATCGCGCTGGCCTGTTCGAGGTTCACAGCCAGCGGTTTTTCGCAGTACACCGGTTTGCCGGCGGCGAGGGCGGCCATGGCCATGGGGTAGTGCAGATGGTTAGGGGTGGTGATGGCGATCAGGTTGACCTTGGGGTCATTGATCAGCTGTTGCCAGTCGCTGTGAGCGGTATCGAAGCCCCAGGCGTCGGCGCAGTGCCGGGCGCGCTGCGGATCGGCGTCGGCGAGGGCCGCGAGTTTGAGCTTCAGCGGCAATTCAAAAACGGCGCTGACGTTGCGAAAGGCCAAGGCGTGGGCGCGGCCCATGAAACCTGTGCCGATGAGTCCGATACCGAGTTCGCGCATAGCCGGGGTCCTTTGGATTTTATTTTCAGGAGGGCTATTTATGGAATAAAAATTCCCAACATGCAAATGGTGGAATAAATATTCTTATGCTGGATCCGATACGGCTGCGATTTGATCGTTCCTACGCTCCGCGTGGGAACGATCAGTGGTGAGTACTGAAAATTAAAAAGGCAGCCCTGAGGCTAATGCCGGTAAGTTAAGAAACTTGAGCGACGAAAATCCTGTGGGAGCGTGGCTTGCCCGCGAAGAACGATGACGCGTAGTATCTGAAAAACCGCGGTGCATTCTTCGCGGGCAAGCCACGCTCCCACAGGTTCTGCGTCTTAACTTACCGGCATTAGCCCTGAGGCTGCCTTTTGTGTATCTGGTGAGTCGAATCAGGACAAGAACCCACCATCCACATTCAACGAAACCCCAGTGGTGTAACTCGACGCATCACTCGCCAGATACAACACCGCTCCCGCCATCTCACTCGGATCCGCCACGCGCTTGAGCGGAATCTGCTGCAGCGCGGTTTTCAGAATGGCGTCGTTTTTCACCAGCGCCGAAGCAAACTTGGTATCGGTCAGACCCGGCAGCAGGGCGTTGCAGCGGATGCCGAATTGCGCGCATTCCTTGGCGAAGACTTTGGTCATGTTGATCACCGCTGCCTTGGTCACCGAGTAGATGCCCTGGAAGATCCCCGGCGAGATGCCGTTGATCGAGGCGACGTTGATGATGCTGCCGCCACCGTGTTCGCGCATCAGCTTGCCGGCTTCCACCGACATGAAGAAGTAGCCGCGAATATTCACGTCGACGGTTTTCTGGAAGGCGCTGAGGTCGGTGTCCAGGACGTTGCAGAACTGCGGGTTGGTCGCCGCGTTGTTGACCAGAATATCCAGGCGCCCGAACTGTTCGCGGATGCCGGCGAAGACTTGGGTGATCTGCTCCATCTCACCGATGTGGCAGGCGACTGCGGTGGCCTTGCCGCCATCGGCGATGATCGCGTCGGCGACGTGCTGGCAGCCGTCGAGTTTGCGGCTCGAAACGATGACGTGTGCACCTTGCTGCGCCAGCAGTTTGGCGATGGCTTCACCAATGCCGCGGCTGGCGCCGGAGACGAAAGCGATCTTGCCGTCGAGGTCGAACAACTGAGTCTTGGACATGATTTTTCCTTGTTATGGGCGCGATCAGAGGCTGGATTTCTGGATGACTTGCAGGCTCATCTGCTCCAGCAGTTTGTTCATGTGAATGAACTGTGCGAAGCGCTTGTCCTGGGTCTGACCATGGAAGAAGCGGTAGTAGATCTGCTGCACGATGCCGGCCAGACGGAACAGGCCATAGGTGTAGTAGAAGTCGAAATTGTCGATCTGGATGCCGGCGCGTTCGGCGTAGTAATCGACGAACTCACGGCGGGTCAGCATGCCGGGAGCGTGGCTTGGCTGGCGCCGCATCAGTTGCACCGGCGCCGGGTCGTCGGCTTCGATCCAGTAGGCGAGGGTGTTGCCCAAGTCCATCAGCGGGTCGCCGAGGGTGGTCAGTTCCCAATCCAGCACGCCGATGATCTGCATCGGGTTGTCGGGGTCGAGGATCACGTTGTCGAAGCGGTAATCGTTGTGGACGATGCTCGACGTTGGATGATCGGCCGGCATCTTGTCGTTGAGCCAGGCTTTGACCGCTTCCCACTTGGGCGCGTCCGGGGTCAGGGCTTTTTCGTAGCGCTCGCTCCAACCTTTGATTTGCCGTGCCACATAGCCTTCGGGTTTGCCGAGGTCGCCCAGGCCATAGGCCTTGTAGTCGACCCGGTGCAGTTCCACGAACTTGTCGATGAAGCTCTTGCACAGGGTTTCGGTCTTCGCTGAATCAAGCCCCAGTTCTGGTGGCAGTTCGGAGCGCAGAATGATGCCCTTGACCCGTTCCATCACATAAAACTCGGCGCCGATCACTGATTCGTCGGTGCAGTGCACATAGGCTTTGGGGCAATAGGGGAAGCCGTCCCGCAGCTGATTGAGAATGCGAAATTCGCGGCCCATGTCATGGGCGGATTTGGCCTTGTGGCCGAACGGTGGCCGACGCAGGACGAATTCCTGTTCGGGGTATTCCAGCAGGTAAGTCAGGTTCGACGCACCGCCCGGAAACTGGCTGATTTTCGGTAAGCCGCTCAGGCCCGGAATGTGCGCCTTGAGGTACGGATCGATCAGGCTGGCATCGAGTTCTTCGCCGGAGCGGATACGGGTGGACTGGTCAGTAAGCGCCATGCTTATCCCTTCTGCTTATTTTGGAGGCCAGACATCATTGGCTAATCTAATGGTGCGCCGGGGTCGCCACAAGCGCGGCACGGTCTTATAGGTTAGCGTGTTGCCGGATAATCAGCGTTCCTGATGTGCACGAACAGGCTCGGCGGGCTATGGTTTCAGGGAAGCGCCGCTTCCAGGAAGGAGATTCGACATGGGCTGTCCGCAAGTTTGCGCCACCGCGACCCTGCAATGCAGTTTCGGCGCGGCACCAGCGGTACTCAACGTGCTGCCGGTGAATCGCACACTGACCGGGGGCATGCCAGCGGCGAACATCATGGATCACATTCCGCTGGTCAACGTCATGCCGTTCGGCACGTGCATGAGCATGGCCAACCCGATGGTCGCGGCCGCCACCGCCGCAGCGCTTGGCGTATTGACGCCGATGCCCTGCATTCCGGCCACCGCCACCCCCTGGATTCCCGGCGGCGCGCCGACCCTGCTGCTGGGCGGCATGCCGGCCATCGATGCCAACAGCACCCTGATGTGCAATTGGGCCGGGGTGATCAAGATTGTGATGCCGGGGCAGATGCAGATGCTGATTCCCTGACTCACACAAGGGATCTTCTGTGAATGCAGTATTTGTGAATAACAGTGATCCCTGTGGGAGCGGGCTTGCCCGCGAAGGCGGCGTGTCAGGCGATATCGATATTGGATGCGCGGGCCTCATCGCGAGCAGGCTCGCTCCCACAAGGGATCTTCTGTGGATGCAGTATCTGTGTACGGCGCGGATCAAATTGTGGGAGCGAGCCTGCTCGCGATGAGGCCATGACATTCACCACAACAGGCTCAGGCCTCGGCGGGATCGCTCCAGCGCCTGAACCACCAGCGCACCCTCGAAATCGGCTTGCCCTCGGCATCCAGCGGTCGCCCATCGCTGGCAAAACCCTGTTCCGGCTCCATCAGTTGACCGTTGAGATAACGGGCCTCGACGGCAGTTTTACCGTTGGCATGAAAGCGCTGATACCGCCCCTCGCGCACGCCATCGCGGTAGAACTCCGCCTCCGCCAGTTGCCCGTCGGGAAAGTAATTGAACGCCTCGCCATGCAGCAGCCCTCGACGGTAAGTCGCCTTGCGCTGTAGCCAGCCTTGCGGCGCATAGAAACTGGCGATCCCCTGTAGCTTGTCACGAACAAACGGCAGTTGCGCCGAGACCTTGCCGTTGGGGTGATAGAGCAGGGTAGTGCCTTGCAGCTCGCCCTGGCTGTAGTGCAAATCAGCCTGCGCGCGTCCGTCATCCTTGATGTGCAACGCACCGTCGAGCTGGCCATCGAGCAAGCGACCTTTGAGCTGTTTATCGTTCTGCTGCAAGTCCAGCGGCGTGATGGCCATGGGTTCTCCTTGTCAGTTGACCTGCACCAGACCACCCTTGATGGTCAGCATGCCGCCGCCATCCACGGTCTGCGAAGCGGCGCCCTTGTTGGTCAGGCTGATCCCGGCATCGTTGGTCATTGTCGTGCCGGCCTTGTTTTCCAACGAGGTACCGGCCTGATTGCTCAGGGAGGTGCCGGCCTTCTGGCTGATCGAGGTGCTGGCCTCGGCCGCCAGATCGGCGCCGCTTTTTATCGTGAAACTGCCGCCGCTCTGCAGGGTCAGGGTACCGGTCACTTTGATGGTCAGGTTGCCATCCACCGTCAGGCTGTAGTCGCCGGTGACCTTGTGCGTGTAATTGCCACCGGTGCTGTGGGTCTGGTCAGCGCCCACGGTCACTGTGCGACTGTCCTTCACATCCAGATTGTCGCTCCCCGTCTGGATGGTCACGCTGCGTTTGCCTTTCTCCAGGGTCACGGTCTCGTCACCTTCTTTCACCGTGCGCGTGCGAGCGTTCTGTACGGTCAGGGTTTCGTCGTGGCCGACAGTGGCGGTGGTGTCGTTGAGCACATTGATCTTGAAATCCTTTTGCGCCTGCAAAAACACCTCTTCGGCATCCTTCTTGTCCTCGAAGCGCAACTCGTTGAAACCGCCACCGCCCTTGGACGATTGGGTCTTGATCCCGGATTGGGTCTGATTGGCCGGCAGCGCATAGGGCAGGGCGTTGTCGCCGTTGTAGACGCAACCGGTCACCAGCGGCCGATCCGGGTCGCCATCGATAAAGGTCACGATGACTTCCTGGCCGATGCGCGGCACGAACTGCATGCCGAAGCCCTTACCGCTCCAAGGCAGCACCACACGGACCCAGCAGGAACTGGCTTCGTCGTTCTTGCCGTCGCGATCCCACGGGAACTGCAACTTGATGCGGCCGTATTCGTCGGTCCAGATTTCTTCGCCTGACTTGCCGACGACGATGGCTGTCTGTGTGTGCATTCGCGGCTTCGGTGTGGTTCTCACCGGGCGAAAAGGCGTGGCTTTGGGGATGGCTTCGAAGCGATTGCGATAGCTGTCGTGGCTGGCTTCATGAGTCACCGCCGTCACCACCCAATCGATATTCAACGTCGAATCATCGTGCCCTGTCAGCGTGAACCAGTTCCCCGGCACCAGCCAGCGGCAATCGCTTTCACCGACAAAACGCTTCTCCTGACTGCGCAATCCATCGACGCGCTGCTTGGTCAGCGCATCGCCGCGCGCTTTGGCGTTGTAGCTGCCCGGGTGCTCATACATCGACCGCGGTCCGGCCACCGCTTCGGCCTGGCTGTAGAGCGATGTGGTCGGCGTGGTGAACTCGTAATCCGTCGCCCGATACACCCCGGCCACCGCTTGCACGCAGACCTGTCCGGAGCGGATGCCATGCAGTTCGCGTTCGCCCAACTGCTGACCGAGATAGCTCACCTTGGGGCCATTGGGGATCGGCACGAAAGCATCGTTGCTGTCCCCCAGCACCAGCGTGTGCTTGCCATCCTCGTGGGTGAAAAACCAGAAAATCCCTTCTTCTTCCAGCAACCGCGAAACGAACGCGAAATCGGTTTCGCCGTACTGCACGCAGTATTCGCGTGGGGTGTAGCTGCCGCTGAGCTTCAGCAGAAAGTCAGTAAAACCGTGAGCCTTGAAAATCGTGGTGACGATGTCAGAGGTGCTGAGGTTCTGGAATACGCGGTTGTTGCTGGCCAGGGTCAGCCACCAGAGCCATGGCCTTAAAACAAGCTGATAGCGCTCGGCGGTGGCGTCGGCCGGGAGTTGGCGGATTTCGGCGACCAGGGCGTCCATTGGACGGGTCAGGGCGTCGTTGTGCAGGGTGGTCGTGACGTGGGTGGCGACGGCCGTGGTCAGGGTTAGCGAGGTGCCGTCGTTGAGGCCGTTGAGGGTTAGCGTGCCCAGCGAATTGAGGGTTTCTTCGCCGGACAATGACTCAGGGTATAGCGCCGACAGCGAGGCGGCGGTGAGGGAAAGGCTGGTGTTGCTGTCGGTGGTGCGGGGCATTGAATGACCTGCTATTGATAGTTCAATTCATGAATGACGGCGTCGCCGTTGCCGTTTTGATAGTAGAAGTGCCACTTTGAGGTGAAAGGCCAATATCGGGCAACGTATTCCCCCCAAAGAACGGCTTCGGCCCATGGTCCCGAATGAGTGTACGGCTCTGCCCTGTTGATGGCAGGCACGTTGTATTTGTCGGAGGGCAGCAGCCAGGAAATATTGGTCCCATACCTGGCAAGATCGTCGTGGGAAAAAACCGGGTTGTGGTTGCCACTCGTATACAGGTTGTAATGACGAACCCTGATGAACCCTCCGAAGTTCTGGATGCCCACGCAGCAACCAGACAGATTTGCGGTAAGAAAAAGAAGAGGGTTGCCGCCGGTTGGTGTGGCCGGGAGATCAATATAAAGGCCGCTGTCTTCTTTCCACGGTAAATAGTAGGCGCTATAGGTGGTGCCAGACACTATTGCAATCAGTGCTTTGCTCATGTCCAGATCAAGATCGAAGTTAACGACTCCAGCATGGGCGTTGGGTATGGTTACTTGAAGATGTCTGTGTTCTTGCTCAAGTCGCGCCTTTAGCATGAGAAAGATCCTCGGTACCCGTTTTTTGCGTATCAATATGGAGTGTAGCGGTATGACTTGCGTGGCTCTTGTATTCTGCCGAATGTCTTTTTCCTGTCGTCTTTCTTTAGTTTTTTTAGCGGTGTTTGATTGTTTAACTCGGCAAAATAGTGCACGTGCCAGTTTTCGTTTCTGGCTTGTAGCCATGGCTCACAGTTGTTGCAAGGTGTCAGGTCGATGTAAATGTGATTATTGTTGTTGTAGGTGAAAAAAGGCCCGTTTGCATTGGCGATTCTTTCGGCCGTCAAGATGGCTGATTGCTCCGCGTGCTCTTCAGCCAGTGAGTTTGAGAAAGGTCGTGTTGATGAGAGATGTCCGTGGAAAGCGTTAAAATCAGGATCCATGCCTTGGTACAATCTCGAAGAGCCAAAGCTAACGCTAAAATTCAGGTTGCCTATATTGACCGGGACGTACATGGCATTGTGGTTTATTGCCACCGCTGCGTTGCATGAATCGTAGCTAAGCCCCAATCCGGATTGACCAAGAACTTGCGTGAAGTGCGTAAGGCATTGAAGAAAAAGAGCATGGCCAATTCGTTCTTCAGTGGTGGTCGGGAATAAACTGACGCGGTTCAAGCTAATGATTGGCATAGCGAGTACGTCCTTGTCGGTGATGAGACAAAAGAGGACAGATTTATTTTTGGGATGCGGTGAAAATAGATCTGTCCCCTTTCTTTGTTTCTTTCTTCCTGTATTTGCCTTTCTTTTCTTATAAAAAAGGACTCAAGCGTGGGGCGGTGGTGCAGACAGATCAATCCATGGAAGAGCGTTGCCCAACAACATATTGATGGAGGTTTCCTCGGCACCAAAATGACTGACACCAAACAGAACGACGCAGCCAACAGCGCTTGTAACGGGGAGAGGGCCGGGAAATCGGGCCCTGAAGGCGGTGACGACCGTTAAATTGCGATTGGCAACGTTCTGCGGCATCGATACCCCGGGTCGATCTCCGGGATCCCAGGCATAGATAGCTATATTCAGCGACCTTGCCAGCCTCATCAGATGCGTAAAAGGAATCTGGTTGCCCGGCCATCGATTATCGACATACCCAACCATCTGGTCGTTTTCGTCCTCGGTGAGATCGTCAAACAGAATGATTTCCAGGACCAGGCTAGTGACGAGTCCAGAAACCATCCATTCATAGATGTAATGCCTGGCACTGTCGGAGTCGTGATGCTCACCCACTCCCAAAGCTCCATGTTGCAGCGCCGCCCTGGCGCCGTTGATGAAGTGTATTTCCGGCATGTCCTGCTCCCCCGAAGATAAATCTCATTTCAGCGTCATCAACAAAGCAAAAAGGCCGGGGGTTAGCTGAATCCCCAGAGGCGATAACCTTTTGATAACCCCTGACGGTAAGCAGTTGCTACCGCGCTCAGGCAAAGTGCTATGCCGTCACTTCCCTCTAATTTGAACTCGCCGAAGTTTGGGTCGAAAAAGGTACAGCTACTGCTTTTTCCGAAGAAAACCCAGGGTCTGTAAAAGGCCACGGAATGCCCGCCCAGTGTGCCTTTGATGGATAAAATGAAATATCGATAGCCCGAAGTCAGAACTAGTTGGCCAATGGGTTTTCCATCATCGGCAAAGCCTTGATAGGTTTGTGATTTCTTTTCTCCCAACGATCCCAATCCACCAGCTCTTAGCGCTGACAGTGTTGCGACAGAGGGCGAGTCAGGCGAGTCGCCGCTGATGTCCAGATAGGACGTCTGGAAGTCTGAAGCCTGTCGTGCGGTCCGCTGTTCATGCAGCAGGCTTGTGCTGGCAGTCGGTGCCACAATTTCTTTAAGGTAGTCGTTACCGTTTTTCTTTGCGATCAGCCATGCGGTACAAACACCGCGACATATACCGTCTCGGTTGTCACCGACGAGGTTAAGAAAACTGGACTGGCCGAAATTGTAGATGCCTTCACCATGCCCATTGATGGCCTTGCATATAGCGCCGTAGCTCATGATGCCTCCTTGGTTCGACTGTGCTCTGCCACCGGGTGCGCTCAGGTACGTGACGTCCTATTCCAACACCCACTCCGCCAACTTCCCCGTCACCTGCGTCATCAACACATTCTCAACATCTCTTGCACCCGCCGCACTGCACTTGGCCAACACCGCCTGCACAATCCCGGCATCAAATTCAAACTGTTTCCCGGTGGCAGCCTTATACCGCCCGCGCAATTTCTCCAGCTTCGCCAACACAATCCCTTCCAGCGTCACCTCATCCAGCGGCCGATACGCCACCACCGTCATGCGCGCCAGAAACGCTGGCCGAAACGCTTTCAGCAGCACTTTATGCAGCGCTTCGTTGAAGGCATCGGTGCCCAGTTGCGCGACCGGTGTATCGAGCAGTAACTCAGCTCCAACGTTGCTGGTGGCGAGCATCACGGTGTTTTTGAAGTCCACCACCAGCCCGGTGCCGTCTTCCATGACGCCTTTGTCGAAGACGTTGTAGAACGCCTCCAGCACATCCGGGTGGGCCTTTTCGATTTCGTCCAGCAGCACCACCGAATAGGGCTTGCGCCGTACCGCTTCGGTGAGCACGCCACCGCTGCCATAGCCGACGTAGCCGGGCGGGGCGCCTTTGAGTTGGCTGACGGTATGGGCCTCCTGGTATTCGGAAAGGTTGATGCTGATCAGGTTGCGTTCGCCGCCGTAGAGCGCGTCGGCCAACGCATAAGCGGTTTCGGTTTTGCCCACGCCCGTGGGGCCGACCAGCAGGAACACGCCGACCGGTTTCTGTGGGTCGGTGAGGCCGGCGCGGTAGGCTTGCAGGCGTTGGGCGATGGTGTTCAGCGCGGTGCTTTGGCCCATGACCCGCAGGCCCATGCGCTGGCCGAGGGTACGTACGGCGTGGGCTTCGTCGGCGAGCATTTTGCCCACCGGGATGCCGGTCCAGCCGGCGATCACGGCGGCCACGGTTTTCGCGTCGACCTGTTCCGGCACCAGCGGATCGTCCTGGCGAATGGCGTCCAGACCAGCCTCGAGTCGTACCAGTTCGGCGGCGAGATGATCGATGCGGCTGTCGGTTGCTTCGTCCGGTTTTTCGTTGTCGGCGCGCTCGCTCAAGGTGAGTAACTCGCGGCGGGTTTCCAGCAGTTCGCGCACGGCGATCCGTTCTTCGTTCCAACGGATTTCCAGGTCGCGAATGGCTTGCACGTTACCGACGGATTCGGTTTCCAGCAGGGTGATGCGTTCACGATGATCGAGCCCGGTGGCTTGTTCGCGACGCAGGCGTTCGACTTCGTCTTTGAGGCTTTGCTGGCGATGGCGCAGGCTTTCCAGCGGTGGCGGCACGTCGTGCTGGCCGAGGGCGACCCGCGCGCAGGCGGTGTCGAGCACGCTGATGGCTTTGTCCGGCAACTGGCGCCCGGAGATGTAGCGGTGGGACAGCTTCACTGCTTCGTGGATCGCCGCGTCGAGCACCTGCACGCCATGATGCTGTTCCAGCTTCGCGGCCACGCCACGGAGCATTTCCACGGCGGTGGTTTCGTCCGGTTCCTCGACTTGCACTAACTGAAAGCGCCGGGCGAGGGCCGGGTCTTTCTCGAAGTATTTTTTGTACTCAAGCCAGGTCGTGGCGGCGAGGGTGCGCAACTCGCCACGGGCCAGCGCCGGTTTGAGCAGGTTGGCCGCGTCGCTGCCGCCTTCCGCGCCGCCAGCGCCAATCAGGGTGTGGGCTTCGTCGATGAATAGAATGATCGGTTTATCGGCGCTGCGCACCGCGTCAATCACGCCTTTGAGCCGCTGTTCGAACTCGCCTTTGACTCCGGCCCCGGCCTGCAACAAACCGAGGTCGAGTACTCGCAGGCTGACTTCCTGCAGCGACGGCGGTACATCGCCGGCGGCAATGCGCAGGGCCAGGCCTTCGACCACTGCCGTTTTGCCCACGCCCGGCGCGCCGACCAGGATCGGGTTGTTCTGCCGACGCCTGAGCAGAATGTCGATGCACTGGCGAATTTCGCCGTCGCGCCCGACGATGGGGTCGATGCGCCCGGCGTGGGCGTCGGCGGTCAGGTCTTGGGTGAACTGATCGAGCACCGAATCCTGTTTCGGCTGCGGCTTGCCGGCATTGGCAGGTCGCGTGCCGCCGACGTGTTCGCGAGAGTTTTCGGTCCACTCCAGCAGGTTGCTGCGCAAGGCTTCCCGCGGAATTTTCAACAGCGACGAGGCGCTATTGAGCAGCAGGCTGCGGCGTTCATCGCGGTCGAGCAAGGCCAGCAGCAGCAAGCCGGAACGGATGCTGTCGAGGCCGAGCACACTGGCCTGAACCACCGCGTCTTCGAGCAGGCCGATGGTTTGCGCCGACAGCGCCGGGGTGCGGGTGCTGCCGGATTTGAACAGTTCCAGAGCCTTGTTGATTTCCGCCGTCAGGGCATCGCGCTCCAGGCCGAAGCGCGGCAGCAGGTAGGCGAAGTCACCGCCCTCAATGTCCAGCAACTCAAGCAGCAGGTGTTCGATTTCGACGTAATGATGACCCCGTTGCAGGCAGCGTTGCGCGGCCCGTTCGAGGGCGCGGCGGTTGTCCGGGTTGAGGCGTCCGATCAGGCTGGCCAGTTCCATGTTCAGGTGATCTCCAGCTGACGAAGACGGGTTTCGATCTGTTGCACGGCGAGGCTGGTCTGGCGCTGCAGGCCGCCGTTCCAACTGAGCAAGGGCGGGGCCTGGCGACCGAGTTTTATCGGGCTGGCACCGCGCACCAACAGCACCAGGGTGCAATCCAGATCGGGGCCGAAATACAGCGCGCTGAGGCTGGCCAGTGCTGGATGGGATTCACCGTCCGGCAGAAACCGCGCCGCCTGCGCCGAGGTCAGCGGGCCGAGCGTCAGGCGGATGCCGGCGTGTTCATCCCAGACCCGGGTGCCGGCCACAGCGCTGCGGCCCAGTTGCAGGTTGCGGCCTCCCGGTTGCAGGCGGCTGCGACTGGCGGGCGGGATTTCCCGCCAGGCACCTTCATAGGCGCTGAGTGCGACCGGCAGTTCGAAGTGCTCGCGCACGATCGCGGCGAAGCCAGCGAGGGAGCGACGACCGTCGGCAAACAGCGCGCTGCATGCCAGTACGGCGGAATCGGGAACGGCCTGGCGTTCCTGCAAGGCTTTGGGCAACAACCCGGTCAGCGCGCGAAGTTGCGCCTGCACCGGGGACGCGCCGGGAGCCGTAAAGCCGACGGCAATCCGGTGTTTGCGCATCACTTTGTACAGCAGGCTCAGCAAGCGATGCTGGAACAGGTCGAGGAACTCGGCCGGTGCATGGTCCTTGGCGCGGGCCCGTTGCTGCAGCCATTCCTGATAAGCGTAGGGCAGGGGACCGTCGGGCCCGCCGAGGCCAAACACCGGAGTACTGAGCGTCGGTTGCTGACCGGGTTCCTGGGTCAGGCTTTCGATTTCGCTGGCGGAAAAAAGCGCCGTTAACGGCCCGCGCAGGCGCAGGGTTTCCGCTTGAGGCGCGGTGCCGCTGCCCAGGGATTCGGCTTGTGGGTGTTCGCGTTCCAGCAGCAGCAACGCCTGCAACAACTCGAACGCCTGCGGATCGCGCCGCAGCTTCTGACTCAGGCTCAGAGGGAGAGTGGCATGCCGGCTTGGGGTTGCCATGTCTTGACCTCCTTGTCTGACTGGACCAGGACCGTGCGCACAAAGCGATTGGCCGTGGCATAGAGTGAAAAGAATTGCGCCAGCACTGCTGAGAACAACACGGCGCTGCTGCCGACGAAATGCTGCGGATCGAGTTGCAGCTGAACTTCCAGCCCATTGCGCCAGCCGCGCCACGCATCTTCGCCGACATGGGCGATCACTCGTTCGCAGCCAAGACTTAGCAAACCTTCGATTTGCCGCAGGGCGCTGGCCTCGTCACGCAGGTTGTGCAGTTGGAGGATTTCCTTGAGGGCATCCAGCGCCTGCGGCCCCTCGACCAGCGACAAATGATTGAGGGTCAGTTGCGATACCAGCCGCCAACGGGATTCGCCATCCAGTCGCGGCAAGCTCTGCGGGCTGGGTGGATTGCGCAGGCGTGCCCAAGCCACTGGCCCCGGTCGTTCAAAACCCAGTGGCGTCCCGGCCGGAAGGCTCTGGGCCAAGTGTCGGTTGGTGCACAGCAGTTCGGCGGTGAGGCTGTATTCGGTGGTCTCGGACAATGGATCGAGTCGGGTGTCCACCAGGCTCACCATCAGGTCGGTGCCCAGACGATTCGGGGTCATGCCGCTGACCCGTCGCGCGTGCCAGTAGCATTGCTTTTCACCGCCAATATGCTGGCTGCCATAATAAGCAGGAACACGCAGCACGCCTTGACTGGAACTGGCGCGCATCGCCCGGATGCTGTGGATCTCGACGCTGTTTTCCCGGTGGCTGTCGGCGACCAGGCGGTACTCGCTGCGGGTACCGTCCGGGCGCAGGGGCTCCGAGGTTCGCGGAAACAGGTTGATCACCGGCGCACAGCCCAAGGCGAAGTCGCTGGCCTGAAGGTGCAGGCGGTTGGCCGGGGCGCGGTCGAAGACGATGTACAGGTACAGCGTCTGGCTGTCGCTGGTGGCACCGGCCAACGGGATATCGAAGAAATTGAATTTGTCCGGGAAGGCAAAGTATTCGGCGAGCAGGCGCATGCCCGGATGCACGCCGTCCTCGTCCGGCAACAGCACTTCGTCGCTGGCGAAACCGACGATGTCCGGCAGCCCCGCCAGCGCTTTCGGCACGCTGCCGACGGGGCCGGCCAGCACCTTCACGGCGTGGGCGCCGAGCAGGTCATACAGGCAGGCGTTGATCACCGGGGAGGCGGCGAGGTGCACGCGCAACTGTTTGATCGCCAACTCCGCCCACTGGCTTTCACCTAGGCAACGCAGGCTCAGACGCAGGGCCGAGCGCGCTTGCGTAACACCGGTCAGAGCCTGCGCTTCGTCGCTGCCCAGCAACAGCGCTTCATTGATTTCCAGCGGCCACAAGCGAACCGCGGCGCTGGTGCGAAAATGGATGCTTTCACCTTTGCTGGTGGTGACGAACAGCGGCGTGTCTCGTGGCAGCGGGTAACCGCCGGCGAGGTTGCCTTTGCTCGGGTCCGGCTCGAATTGCACGATCGCGCAGGACGGTAATGGCCGCATGGCCAGCGGGTAAAGCTGTTCGAGCAAGGCGTCGCTGAATTCGGCGTAGTCGTCATCAAGCCGCCGTTGCAGGCGTGCCGCGAGCAAGGCAAAACCTTCGAGCAGTCGTTCGACATGCGGGTCGGGGCATTCTCCGGGGGACAATTCCAGGCGCCTGGCGACCTTGGGATAACGCTCGGCGAAAATGCTCCCGGCGTGCCGCAGCCAGGTCAGTTCGCGCTGGTAGTAATCGAGCAGTTGCGGGTCAATCGAGTCGCTCATGACGCACCTCAAGGCCATTGCCGGCCTTCTCGATGACAAATGCCACGGGCCAGTGCTGCTGGCCGCTGCGCAACTCGCCCAGTAGCCGAATGCTCAGTTGCTGCGGATGGCCGGGGACCGGATTGACCTGGACCTCGCCCAGTTGCAGACGCGGTTCGAAATGGGTAATGGCCTCGCGAATTTCCCGTGCCAACTGACGACGGTCATCGCTGCGCTGCTGTTGCAAGGCGGTCCAGTCAGCGATGCCGTAGTCGAGAATGCTCGGCGGGGAGGTCAGTGGACGTTGGCCGCGTCGGGTGTTGAACAGGCGCAGCAACTCCGTGTGTACCGAGCCGAGCAGCCCCTGGCGATCGAACACCTGCGCGGTGTCGACCTCGCTTGAAGCGAGGCGCTCGAACAACGGTGGGAGGATGCCGGTGCCAGCCATGACCGACGCGTCCGCTTACTTGGCTTTGATGAGTTTGTTGGCGGCCATGTCCCAGGTCGAGGCGGCCGTGCCTTCCTTGGTGCCGTCGTCTTTCTGGGCGGTAAGTTCCCACTTGATCTTGGTGAAGTTCAGCGACAGGGTTTCCACCGGTTTGCCACCTGTGCCACCGCTGACGCTGACGTTGGACAGCACCACGTTGGTCAGGGTGTAGATGATGAATGGCATCAGCTGACCGCTGCCTTCGGCGGCGTTGCGGCCGATGGTGATTTTGGCTTCCGGGATTGGTTTGCCGGCGCAGCAATACTCGTTGAGAGAGGGCGTCGAGCTGTCGACGAATTTGGTCAGGGTGAACTCGCCGATGTGCGGCTTGCCGGAGGTCCGCTCCGAGTTGCTGACGTCGTTGGTCACCTGCATCGCCACGTTGTGGCTGTAGGACATGACTTCGATCTTGTCCTTGTAACCCTCGAGCAGGCTATCGCCTTTGATGTCGCCGCCGAGGTCGAGAATGATTGCATCCATCGCATGAAACTCCTGAAGAAATTCAATTTAGACCTGTGGCGAGGGGGCTAGCCCCCGTTGGGCTGCGCAGCAGACCTAAAAGCAAGGGCCGCTGCGCGCCCCAACGGGGGCAAGCCCCCTCGCCACAGAGGTTTCACCGACTTTAGGCGGCTACCGGTGGCGGCAGGGTCGCGACCAGGCGGATCGATGCGGTCAGCTCTTCGAGCTGGAAGTGTGGCCGCAGGAACACCGTGGCCTTGTAGGCGCCAGGTTTGCCGGCCACCTCGGTCACATCCACCCGGGCTTCACGCAACGGGTACTGCGCCTTGATCTCTTGCGGCGCGTTGTCGTTGATCAGCACGTAGTCGGCGATCCAGTTGTTGAGGTAGGTCTGCACGTTGTCGCGGGTCATGAAACTGCCGACCTTGTCGCGCATGATCACCTTCAGGTAGTGGGCGAAACGCGAGGCCGCGAGCACGTACGGCAGCATCGCCGAAATCCGCGCGTTGGCGTTCGCCTCATTGGTGTTGTAGAGCTTGGACTTGTTGGTGGTCTGGCCGCCGAAGAACACTGCCACGTCGCTGTTTTTCTTGTGGCACAGGGCGATGAAGCCGAGGTCGTTGAGCTCTTTCTCGCGTCGGTCGGTGATCGCCACTTCGGTCGGGCATTTGAGCGACAGGTCGCCAGAGGTTGTGCGGAAGGTATGGGCCGGCAGGCCTTCCACCGCACCACCGCCTTCGGCACCGCGAATCGCCGCGCACCAGCCGTACTTGGCGAAAGCTTCGGTGATTCGTTGCGACAAGGCCCACGCAGCATTGCCCCACAGATATTTGCCGTGGTCGCTGCCGTTGACGTCTTCGACGTAGTTGATGCCTTCCACCGGCGACGTGTCAGGGCCGTAGGGCAGACGCAGCAAGAAGTGCGGCAGCACCAGCGACACATAACGCGAATCTTCGCTTTCGCGGAACGAGCGCCACTTGATCAGCTCCTGGCTTTCGAAGACTTTCGACAGGTCACGCGGCACGGCCAGTTCGGTGAAGCTGTTCATGTCGAACAGCCGGGGGCTGGCGGCAGCGATGAACGGCGCGTGAGCGGCCGCGGCGACGTTCGAGAGTTTCTCCAGCAGGCCGATGTCCTGCGGGTGCCGGCCGAAGGTGTAGTCACCCACCAGCAGGCTGAACGGGTGGCCGCCGAAGGTGCCGTATTCTTCTTCGTAGATCTTCTTGAACAGCGCGCTCTGGTCGAACTCGACGGCTTTTTCCAGATCGTTCTGCAGCTCTTTCTGGGTCACATTTAGCAGACGCAGTTTCAGCCGGGAACTGGTCTCGGTGTTTTTCACCAGCAGGTGCAGGCCACGCCAGGAGGCTTCGAGTTTCTGCAGGTCCGGGTGGTGCAATACTTCGTTGAGCTGAGCGCTGATCAGCTCATCGATCTGGCTGATGCGGTCGTTGATCATCGCCACGGTGTCCTTGTCGATGGCCATGCCTTCGTCGAGTACCTGGGTGGCGAATTCCGCGAGCATGTCGCGGGCGTAATCTTGCTGGCTGTCGTCATGGGCCATGCGGCCTTTGGCGATGATTTCATCAAGCAGGGACAAGGTCTGGGCGGTACTGTCGCTGGCTTGGCTCTGGGCGGCGGATGAGGCGGGCATGGCAAATTCTCCCTAAGTGGATGAACGATCAGGCTTGCGGTTCGGCCGGTACTTCTGCATCGCCTGCGGGGGCAGCGGTTTCCGGGCGGGCAGACTTGATCTCTTGCAGTCCCTCGGTGTTGGCGATGACGTCACGCAACAGCTTGTCCAGATCATCGTTGCCATCGAGCTTGGTCAGCAGATCGCGCAGACGCTGACGGGCTTCGAACAGACGCCGCAGCGGGGTCACTTGCTCAACCACCTTGACCGGATCGAAGTCGTCGATGTGTTTGAAGTTGAGCTCGATGTTGAGTTTGCTGTCGTCGCCGCTGAGGGTGTTGGTGACCTGCAAGGTGGCGCGCGGGCCGATCGAGGCGAGCACTTCGTTGAAGTTGTCGCGGTCGATTTCGGTGAAGCGCCGTTCATTCAATTTCGGGAGTGGCTCGAGAGGTTTGCCGGAGAGGTCGGCAAGAATGCCGACCACCAATGGCAATTCTTTCTTCTCGATTGCGTTGCCGATTTCGACGTCGTAGGTGATTTGCACCCGGGGCGGGCGAACCCTGTCGAGCTTGTGCTGAGTACTTTCTGCCATGGTGGCTGACTCCGATGCATGAGGCGGGCGCAATGCATCGGGAGGCCCGTTTCATCGCATTCCCTTACTGGACCGTAGGTTAGAAAGGGAGGGCAGAGGACCTGTCATTCCTTTGACGAACCTTCCACATTCGTCGTGCCGACCGAACTACCCAAGACGCTAGAACAGGTCTATAAAAAAGCAAACAAAAAGCTTTTTTGGACTGTATCGAGAAAAGGAAAATTCATTTTGTACGTACGTTTTTTTTCTTTGGTTCTGCTCCTGTCACTCACCGGGTGTTCGTTGTTCGGACCTCGTGTCGACCTCGATAACCTGACGCTGGACGTCGCGCCCCGCGCCAACGATGACACGCCGATCGCGGTGGACTTCATTGCGGTGAACGACCCGGATCTGCTCAAGCAGTTGTCGGGCATTACCGCCCGCCAGTGGTTCGCCGAACGCGAGCAGTTTCAGCGTGACTACCGACAGCTGATGACGGTCTGGGGTCTGGAGCTGGTGCCCGGTCAATTCATCGACAAACAACCCTTCCCGCTGGGGGGCCAGCGGGCGGCTGGACTTTTAGTCTTCGCCAGCTATAACACTCCCGGAGCACACCGGTTACGGCTGGACGATCAGAACAGCGCCTGGCTCAAGTTCGACAGTCGCGAGATGACGCTGGTCAGCGACCACCCGAACTGAACACAGAGGTTAAGGGCACATCGGACCTGTAGGAGCCAGGCTTGCCGGCGAAGGGGTCCGTAAGAGCGCCTTCGCCGGCAAGCCTGGCTCCTACAAAAAGCGGTAAGGGGCAAGCCCCCTCGCCACAAGGGCTGCGGTGTTCAAGTAGGGCCAGGCCGCCGATTTGCGCGGCGCCACGAGATGTCGAAAGGAGTCGTATGAGTCTGCTACCTGACGCGGTTTGCTGGCATGAGGGCATGCAGTTGTTGCCCCAGCATTTTCAGTTGCAAGGGCTGCGGGCCGAGGCGCTGGTGGCGCATTTCGCCCAGGCCTGTAATCCGTGGTTCTGGGGCGTGACGCGAGTCGAGTTCGATCCTTCGGCATTGAGCGCCGGGCTCGTCCGGCTGATCAATTTGCAGGCGACCTTGCCGGACGGTTTGCCAGTCAATCTGCAGGCCGGTGTGGGGCCGATGCTGGAGCTCGACGTCAGTGAAGCGATCGACGCCACCGATAACGCCACCGTCACCGTGTACCTGGCAATCAGTCCGCTGTGGCGCGCCGGGCAGTTGCTGCCGCTCAAGGGGCGACTGCAATCGGTGATCGGCGATGCGTTGCCGGACCTCACGAGCGGCGAGTACCCCGAATCGATCACGGTCTGGCGTCCGAACCCGCGCTTATGCACGCAACTGAACAAGGCGGATTCCGTCTGCCTGCCACTGCTGAGAATTCGCAAGGAGGGCGGCGGTTTTCTTTCGTTGCCCTACACACCGCCAACGCCATGCCTGTTGCCCGACTCGGTGTTGGGTCGTCGAGTGGTGGGGCTGTGCGCCAGGGCGCGTGAAAAATGCATGTTCCTCGCCGGTCGTTTGCGCCAGGCGCAGCAGGCCGGCAATCAGGACGACGCGCTGGAAATTCGTCGCCAGTTGACGGCGCTCTGGGCGCGGCTGCCGGAAGTCGAAGGCCTGCTGAACAGTCGAGTGGCGACGCCTCAAGCGCTGTATGGCTTGCTGCTCGGGTTGGCCGGCGCGTGGTCGGCGCTCGATCCATTGGCGGGCGTTCCGGCGTTCGCGCCGCTGGACTTTCTTGAGCTGCAGCGCGGCTATGAAGCGGTGCTCGACTGGCTTGAAAAGACCCTCGAACTGATCCGCGCCGGTTATCGCAGCCTGGCGTTCGAACGCAACGAACAGACCTTCTCGATTCAATTGCCCGACGATCAGCCGAGCCAACGGCTGGTCATCGGTTTGCGCATGCCCAACGGCGCCAGCGAGCAGGCCGCCAGCGAATGGTTGCGCGGGGCGATCATTGCGTCGCAGCCGCACATCGCGCTGCTCAGTCGCCAGCGCATGAGCGGTTTGTCCCATCAGGCCATGAGTCGCAATGAACAAGTGGCTTATAGCGTTGGCGACGATACGCGGTTGTTTGTGGTGACGGCCGAAGGCCAATGGTTCGACGGGCAGTTGCCGTTGCTGATTGCCGCACCGGCTTCCAGGCTGGCCAGCAGTCCATGGCAAGTGGTGTTGTTTGTGGCCCAGGCGAGTGAAAGTGCTTGATCAAGGAAGGAACGTCCTATGTCTGAGGGGAATGCCGGGTCGGGTACACGAGGCCTCCACGAAGCACCGCTGAGCAGTGCTTTTCGCCAGGCCTGGCAGCAATGGTCCCAGGACTGGAACCAGTTGCCCAAGGACAGCGAGGACGAAGCGCTGGTGGAGGCGGTGGTCGAACTGTCTACGCAAATCTCCCAACGACTGTGGCGAACGGCATTCGCCAAAGTTGGTGACGCCGCCACCGAGCAAGTCAAGGCGCTGGTTTATGCCTTCGTCGCGTTGGTCGATGAAACCTTGCTGTTCACGCCGTGGCCGGGCCAGTCGGCCTGGCAGGAAAAACCGCTGGAATCGCGCTTGTACACCAGCCGTCAGGCCGGTGAGCGGATACCGCTGGCGATCAAGGAACTGCTGGACGAGCAGATCCCCACCACTCGCGATCTGGCCAATGTCTATTTGCAGTGTCTGGTGCTGGGGTTTCAGGGCCGTCTGCGCGGCGAACAGAATCAGACTCAACATGAAAAATGGCGCCTGGCGCTGTTCACCTTTGCCTGGCAGCACGAGGCGGATTATGCCGACGTCAGTGCCCGGCTCGAACAACCTTCGGCCGTGCCGCCGCTGCAATTGCCGGTGCGCCTTTCGTTGCCCGACGGTTTTCGCCTGGGCCTGGGGATTCTCGCCATGGTCCTGCTGCTGACCGGGTTGGGGCAGCTGTTCTGGCGTGACATTCGTCTGGAGCTCGAGCCGGTGTTGCAGATGACCGATTCCGTGGCCGCCTCGGAGCAAGACTCATGAGCACGCTGGGGATTATCGGCCTCGTCATTGCCGTGCTGTTGCTGCTGGCGATTGTCGGGGTAGCGGTCTGGTGGTTGCGCACGCAAAGCGGCGCGGCGATTCGCAGTTTTTATCTGGCGGTGCGGCACATGGAGCAGGAGCAGGGCGCCCAGGACCGATACCAGATTCCATGGCTGCTGATGCTCGGCAACGAAACCCAGGGCACGCAGTTATGTACTCAGTGGCGCTTGCAGCCCACCGACAAACCAGCCTGGTTCGGTCGCTGGTGGTCGGACCCTGAAGGTGCAGTGTTGGTGGTGCCACAGGCGCTGTTTTTGCCGGACGAAGGCATGCACTTGCAACGCGGCGGCTGGTGGCGCTTGCTGGGATTGATCCTGCGCTTGCGCAGTCAACGTCCGCTGGACGGAGTGATCTGGACAGTGCCGGTCAGTCGACTGGGCAACGTCGAGCAAGCCGCGACCCTCGGGTTGGCGGCGCGTCGACGCTTCATCGATGTGTTGCAACGGTTCGGGCTGAGCCTGCCGGTGTACGTGGTGATTACCGGCATGGAAGAGTTGCCGGGCTTTCAGGAGTTGATCACCGCGCTGCCGGTCGAGGCCCGCGAACGCACGCTGGGCTGGTCGTCGCCCCACGGACCCGATGCGGTCTGGCAGGCGCAGTGGAGCGATCAGGCGCTGGATCAGGTGACTCGGGCCCTGGCGGAATCGATCATCGAAATCGGCGCCTTGTCCGGGCAACTGAGCACTGCGCTGTATGGTTTGCCGGAACGCTTCGAAGCCTTGCGGCGCCATCTGCAATCCTTGTTGGAGCCGGTTTTCCAAGGCAATGCTCAAGGTGAGGCGCCACGCTTTCGCGGTATTTATTTCACTGCCAATCAGCCCTCGGAAGACAGCGCTGACGGATTTTCGGCTTATGACACCGGGTTGCAGCAGAGCGCCTTTGCCCGGCAATTGTGGCAGCGGCGGGTGGTCGCCGAGCGAGGTCTGGCCCAGGTGGTGCCGCGTCTGTTACGCCTGCGTCAACGCTGGCAGCGCGTGACCGGTGGGGTGGCGCTAGTGGTCGCGGTGGTTTGGGGCGTGGGCATGCTGTGGGTCTGGCAGGATTCGGTCAAAGAGGCCCATGAACTCTCGCGCCTGCTGCAAGGGGCGCAGAAAAACTACGCGGCGGTCACCGATGAATCTCATCGGCTGGAGTCGACCCGGCGCAATGTCCAGAGCTTCTGGCGGGTGCTGGAAAAGGCGCCGGGCTGGAGCTTCTCTTCAGTGGTATTTCCGACCTCCTGGTTCTCTTCGCTGGATGCGCAGTTGGCGAGCGAGTTGCGCCTGACCGCCCAGAGCCATTTGATGTTGCCGTTACGCGACCTGTTGAGCGCGGAGCTGGCGCAACTCAAGACCATCCGCAACACCGAACGACGAGGCAATGTCGAAAGCGAAGATCCGGCCCAATGGCAAAACTACGTCAAGGCCAAGGATCTGGTGGAGCGTGCGGTGAATCTGGAACAGCAGAACCAGTGGTTCAGTCAGGCGCTGAACAACCCCAAGGCTCCCCTCGAAGACCTGGTGTTGTTGAGCAACAACGCATTGTCGCTGAACCTCAACGTCGGTACTTTGCACCGCGCCGGTTTTTACAACCGTGCGTTGTTTGATGCTGATGGCAGCGATTTGCGACCGCTGGACCTGACCGTCGAGCGCCCGGTGATCGAGGAAAATTTCCTCGGGCTCATGGAGCGCTGGCTGGACCAGTATTTCCTGGCCGACAATTTCGTGCGCCAGGCCGGTTATCTCAAGCTGCATCTGGAGCGGCTGGAGGCCGGCAGTGGCAACTCCCTCACCGAGCTCGAGGATTTGCGAGCACTGGTCGATGACCTGCAAACCGTGATCGGTTTGACGAATTCGGCGTGGGGGCGCGGCAAGGGGCAGGACCTGGTGCCTGGCTATCGCGAGTTGCTGGACAACGTGCGCAAAAGCGCCTTGCTCGGACCGCAACTGGAGCAACAGTTGGAAATGCAGGCGGCCAAGCTGCAACAGAGTTTTCGCGATCAATGGATCGTCCAGGCCGGCTCCCGGGACAATTTATTGATTCAGCAAGGCAGCGGGCAACTGGTCTTGCAGGAACATGTGGTGCAGCTCAACAACGCGGTGCAGGCGCTGTTCAAGCGTGACTTTGTGGCCATCGCCTTACAGGCGGATCGCTCCGAAGCCCCGGATGGGCAAGGGCAAGGCGTTGATGGCGACGACCTCGACAGTGCGCTGAACTATTTCGCCAGCTACAAGAGTTACGCCGCCGAAGAGTTGCCACGCATTCCCCCGGCGTATCGCGGCGCGTTGTTGCAAGCGGCCGAAGGCGCGGTGGTCAAGGCCATGTTGTCGAGCCTGCGTGAACACAATGCACAGGCCAACAGGGGCGTCTTCAATGTGCAGGCCTCCCAGGCGATTGCCTTGCAGAAAGCCTTTATCGAGGTGCGTCGCAGCGATCTGGCCACGCGTTTGCAAACTGCCTTGAACCGCCGCGCCCTGGCCGAAGTCGTCAGCGGCCTCGACGAAATCGTCGCCCAGCCGCTGTTCAGCGGGCGCACCGAAATCAGCCAGTGGGACGGCTCGAAAAACCTCGGCCTGCAACTGTATGGCGCCAGCGACGTGCAGGATCTGAAACTGAGCCTCAAGCAGCAATTCAACACCATGCTCGGCATCACCGAACGCCGCACCTCGGCGCTGGAATGGCTGAAAGTCCAGCAACAGAACCTCTCGGCGCTGGATTATGAACGCGTGACGCAGTTCAGTGCGCTCAACGACGAACTGCTCAAGTACAAGGAACAGAATCCCGCCAGTTCGCCGGCGCAGATCGAGCAATTGGTGAGCCGCGACTTCATCGAAATGGACGCCACGTCCTGTGGCCAGATCCTGCAAACCGCCAACCTGTCTGGCGGGCGCGGAACACTGGCGCTGCGGGCGGTGGATCTGCAACAAACCGCCATGCAACGCTGCCAGTTCCTGCAACAGCAACAGGCTGCGGCAGCGTGGAACGACCTGGCCAACTATTTCAATCAGTACCTGGCGGAGCGCTTTCCGTTTGCCAATGGCCTCCAGGCCGCCGACGCCGATCCGGCCAGGGTTCAGCATTTGCTGGAGCTGATCGACAAGCGTTTGCCGGTGGCGCAGGCCGGATTGTTGCTGAGCCAGACCCCGGAACGCCTGGCCGCCGAGGACTTTCTCAATCGTCTGAAGCAAGCCAGCACGTGGCTGGGCCCGATGTTTGTACGCGACAAAAGCGGTGTGTTGGGGCTGGAGATGGACGTGCGCTGGCGCACCGATCGAGAGGAAGAGCGCGGTGCCGATCAGGTGATTGCCTGGGGCTTGAATGCCGGCAATCAACAGCTCAGCTATCCCGGTGAGGCTCAGCAGAACCTGCGCTGGATGGTCGGCCAACCGATCCGGCTGACCTTGCGTTGGGCCCGAAATGGCTACCAGCGCCCGGCCAACGATCCGTTGCAGCCGAGCCTGGTGGTGCGGGATCTGGAAGCGGGCTGGGAGTACAGCGGGCCGTGGTCGTTATTACGCTTGATGCGTTCGCACGTGTCGGTGCAACGCCAGCCGAACATGGACTACACGGACTTTCCGTTGACCTTGCGCCTGCCCGTGACGACGCTGGCCAACACCACCACCGCCGAGCAAACCCTGATGTTTGTGCGCCTGTCGTTGATGACCCAGGGCTCGAAATTGCCGCTGTCCATTCAGCCCTTGCCAACCCGGGCCCCACGCTCACCGTTCATGGTGACGAGATCGACCGCGGGCATTGAGGCCCATGACATCGAATCCGATAAGGAGGGCCTGTGAATCAACCTTCAACGCCGTTGCCGGAACTGATTACCCAGTTGCTCGAACCTATCAGCGTGGAGGCGCCCTGTGGTCAGGACCTGCGTTATGAGCCCGAGTTCGACCGGTTGCGCGAACTGCGCCGCGAGGATGACACCAGTTTGCCCACGGGGGTGTGGCAGTCGTCGATCAAACGCGCCCAATGGCCAGAACTGGAAAAGCTGACCACCAGCCTGCTGCTCGAACGCAGCAAGGATTTGATGCTCAGCGCCTGGCTGGGTGAGGCCTGGCTGCATCAGGATGGGCTCGAAGGTTTGCCGGGCAGCCTGGCGCTGGTGGCCGGGTTATGCGAACGCTATCCCGAGCACCTGCACCCACGGGCTGAGGACGGCGATCAGTCATGGCGGGTGATTCCGCTCGAATGGCTGGCTCGACGCTACGCTGAAGTGTTGCTCACCCGAGTGCCGGTGTTCGAGCCGCGCAACAACGAGTTCGATGGCTTCTGTCTGGATGCCTGGCGTCGGTTGCAGCTGCAACAGGTACAGGCCAGCGACAGTAAAACGGCCAAGACCTCGGCGGAGAACGCGCGTAACGAACAGAAGAAACTGACGGAGCAGATTCGCGCCACCCCGTTATCATTCTGGTTGCGCAGCCAGGGCACGCTGCTGCTCAGCCAGCAGCACCTGCAACGCCTGGAGGTATGGAGCGATGCTTATCTCGGCAATCAGGCCCCAGGCTTCAAAGCGCTGCAGGATGTGATCGAAGCATTGTTGACGCTGGTTCAGGAGTTCATCGCCATGCATCCACGAAAACCGACCCCGGCGCCTGTCGAAACTCCAGCGGTGGTTGCATCGAGCCCGGCCGACGTGCCGCCCGTCATTGCGGCGCCTCAGGTGTTCAGCGAGCCGGCGAATCGTGAAGAGGCGTACCGGCAATTGCTGTTGATCGCCGAGTACCTGGCGCGCACCGAACCCCACAGCCCGGTTCCCTATTTGATCAAACGAGGCGTGGAATGGGGCAACAAGCCCCTGAGTGAGCTGCTTGGAGAATTGATCAGCGCCGATGCCGAATCCCGGCGACTCTGGACGCTGTTGGGCGTCCTTTAATGAGTGTTCCGGGCGGCTGCCGACGGCGGCGGTAAAGCAATGGGGGTGAGTACCGGTTGACCGGAAAAAAACGCCGTCAGGTTTTTGCCGACCAGTTCCACGGTGCCTTGGGTGGCCTCCGGGGACAATCCAGCGACATGCGGGGTCAGAATCACGTTGGCCAGTCCCTTGAGGGCGTCCGGCACCTGGGGTTCGTTATCGAAGACATCCAGTGCGGCGCCGGCGATCCGTCGCTGTTCCAGCGCGCTGATCAGGTCTGCCGTGACGATCACGCTGGCCCGCGCGATGTTGACGATAAATCCGTTGGGCCCTAAAGCGTCGAGTACCTGCCTGTTGATCAAGTGTTGGGTGCCGAGCCCGCCGGGTGCGGCAATGATCAGAAAGTCCGAGTGGCGTGCCAGGTCGGCCGGCGTGGAGCAGAAGCTGTAGGGCACGTCGCTGCGATGCTGGCGGTTGTGGTAACTCACGCTCATGTCGAAGCCGTTGGCGGCACGTTTGGCGATAGCGATGCCAACGGCCCCAAGGCCGAGGATGCCCAGGCGTTTGCCGGCCAGGGAAGGGCGCATGATTTTCGGCCATTCGCCCCGACGCACAGCGGCATCGGCCCGAGGAATATCGCGCACCAGTGCCAGCAGCAATGCCATGGCGTGGTCGGCGACGGAAGAGGCATTGACGCCGGCCCCGTTGGTGACGGTGATACCGCGGTCGGCGGCGGCTTGCAGGTCGACGTGTTCGTAGCCGGCGCCGATCACGCAGATGATCTTGAGGTTGGGCAGGGCGGCAATTTCATTGGCGTGCAGGCCCAATGGACCGCGTGTCAGCACTGCATCGATCTGACTGCCCTGTCGGGCAATGGCAGCGGCGCGCTCGGCCGGGGTCGGGGCCAGAATCAGATGAAACCCCTGGCGTTCGAGGATCGGCAGGTATTCATTGATGGTTTCAACCAGTACCAGAACAGTTGCGGTCATGCTGGGCTCCTGCGGGCAGCGGAATGTCGGGCTCGAACGTCGCTTCAGATTGCTGACTCCAGAGCGGTTTGGCAATGGCCAGGGTTTTTGGCTCCCGGTATCGGAGCTGGCGAAGCCTGCGATCCTTCTAATGACAACACTAGATCATTTGTCCGCGATTCGTAGGAGCGAGGCTTGCCCGCGAAGAACGATTACTCGGTATTCCTGATGGACCGAGGCGACTGGTTCGCGGGCAAGCCTCGCTCCTACGGGAGAACGCGTGTTTCGCCACCTGCATCTGATCCGTATAACCATTCCTCAGCTAAGTCTTTGCTTCTGCTCATTAATCCCGGACAATCGCGCCCCTGTTTCGGCCAGGGCGCTGCCTGTCGGGTTTTTCCGACTCGTCCTGACCGGGTAGCAAGTGACCGGAAAGCGGAGATCCGAGCGGATGAATGATCAGGCCAATAGCGTCGACGAACGCTATGTAGCGGCGACACCAGCGACTCTCGAAAGCTGGAATCGCCATGACACCACCTGGATGTTGGGCCTGTTTGGCACGGCAATCGGGGCCGGTACCCTGTTTTTGCCGATCAACGCGGGGCTGGGCGGCTTCTGGCCGCTGTTGATCCTGGCAGTGCTGGCGTTCCCCATGACGTTTTACGCACACCGTGGCCTGACCCGCTTTGTGTTGTCCGGTCGTGAAGGCGCCGACATCACCGAAGTGGTGGAAGAACACTTCGGCATCAAGGCCGGCGCGTTGATCACGTTGCTGTACTTCTTCGCGATCTTCCCGATCCTGCTGATCTATAGCGTGGCCCTGACCAACACCGTGGGCAGTTTCCTCGAGCATCAACTGCACATCATGCCGCCGCCGCGCGCCGTGCTGTCATTCGTGCTGATTCTTGGCCTGTTGGCAGTGGTGCGTTGCGGTGAACAGGTGATCGTCAAGGCCATGAGCCTGATGGTGTATCCGTTCATCGTCGCGCTGCTGTTTTTGGCGGTGTTCCTGGTGCCGCACTGGAATGGCGGCATCCTCAGCACCGCGACCACGCTGCCTGAGTCGTCGGCGCTGCTGCACACCTTGTGGCTGGCGATTCCGGTGATGGTGTTCTCGTTCAACCATTCGCCAATTATCTCGGCGTTCGCGGTGGACCAGAAGCGTCGCTACGGTGGTCACGCCGAAGAGCGCAGCTCGCAGATCCTGTCCCGCGCCCACCTCTTGATGGTGGTGATGGTGCTGTTCTTCGTCTTCAGCTGCGTGCTGACACTGTCGCCGGCGCAACTGGCGGAAGCCAAGGCGCAGAACCTGTCGATCCTGTCGTACCTGGCCAACCACTTCAGCAACCCGACCATCGCCTTCGCGGCGCCGTTGATTGCCTTCGTGGCCATTTCCAAGTCTTTCCTGGGCCACTACATCGGCGCCAGCGAAGGCTTGAAGGGCCTGATCGTCAAGAGCGGCAAACGCCCGGCACCGAAGACGCTGGACCGCATGACGGCGGCGTTCATGTTGGTGGTCTGCTGGATCGTTGCCACGCTGAACCCGAGCATTCTCGGCATGATCGAAACCCTCGGTGGCCCGATCATCGCGGCGATCCTGTTCCTGATGCCGATGTACGCGATCCGCAAGGTTCCGGCGATGGCGCGCTTTCGTGGTCAAGCCTCTAACGTCTTCGTGACGGCGGTAGGCCTGGTGGCGATTTCGGCGTTGATCTACTCCCTGACAGCCTGACATATCCCCCGTAGGAGCGAGGCTTGCCCGCGAAGAACGATTACGCGGTCCGGCAGTGTGTCCGTGTGATGGCTTTCGCGGGCAAGCCTCGCTCCTACAGGTTTTTGTGGGGCATAAAAAAACGCCGCTCATCTCACGATGGGCGGCGTTTTTTATTGCTTTGTAGCGTTAGGCTTGAACGACCGGGATGTTGGCGTTCGCAGCAGCTTCACGGAACTCGGCGATCTGGTCGAAGGACAGGTAGCGGTAAACGTCGGCCGCCATGCTGTCGATCTTGCCAGCGTATTCCATGTACTCCTCGACGGTCGGCAGGCGACCCAGGATGGACGCAACGGACGCCAGCTCGGCCGAAGCCAGGTAGACGTTCGCGCCGTCGCCCAGACGGTTCGGGAAGTTACGGGTCGACGTCGACACAACAGTCGAGTTCGGCTCTACACGTGCCTGGTTACCCATGCACAGCGAGCAGCCTGGCATTTCCATGCGTGCGCCGGCCTTGCCGTAGATGCCGTAGTAGCCTTCTTCGGTCAGCTGGTGAGCGTCCATTTTGGTCGGCGGCGACAGCCACAGACGGGTTGGCAGCTGACCCTTGACCTGTTCCAGCAACTTGCCGGCAGCGCGGAAGTGACCGATGTTGGTCATGCACGAACCGATGAACACTTCGTCGATCTTCTCGCCAGCAACGCTGGACAGCAGACGGGCGTCGTCCGGATCGTTTGGCGCGCAGAGCACAGGCTCCTTGATGTCGGCCAGGTCGATTTCGATGACTTCAGCGTATTCGGCGTCAGCATCGGCAACCATCAACTCAGGGTTGGCGATCCAGGCTTCCATCGCTTGAGCACGACGTTCCAGGGTACGTACATCACCGTAGCCTTCACCGATCATCCAGCGCAGCAGGGTGATGTTCGATTGCAGGTACTCGGTGATCGACTCTTTCGACAGCTTGATGGTGCAACCGGCAGCCGAACGTTCGGCCGAGGCGTCGGACAGCTCGAAAGCCTGTTCGATGCTCAGGTTGTCCAGGCCTTCGATTTCCAGGATGCGGCCGGAGAAGGCGTTCTTCTTGCCTTTCTTCTCGACGGTCAGCAGGCCAGCCTGAATCGCGAAGTAAGGAATGGCATGAACCAGGTCACGCAGGGTGACGCCCGGTTGCATTTCGCCTTTGAAGCGCACCAGGATCGATTCCGGCATGTCCAGCGGCATTACGCCGGTGGCAGCGGCGAATGCGACCAGACCGGAACCGGCCGGGAACGAAATGCCCATCGGGAAACGGGTGTGCGAGTCACCACCGGTACCGACGGTGTCCGGCAGCAGCATGCGGTTCAGCCAGCTGTGGATGATGCCGTCGCCCGGACGCAGGGAAACGCCGCCGCGGGTCATGATGAAGTCAGGCAGGGTGTGGTGGGTGGTCACGTCGATCGGCTTTGGATAAGCCGCGGTGTGGCAGAACGACTGCATCACCAGATCAGCGGAGAAGCCCAGGCACGCCAGGTCTTTCAGTTCGTCACGGGTCATTGGACCGGTGGTGTCCTGGGAACCCACGGTGGTCATCTTCGGTTCGCAGTAGGTGCCTGGACGTACACCGGCTACGCCGCATGCCTTGCCGACCATTTTCTGCGCCAGGGTGAAACCCTTGGTGCTTTCGATCGGGGCATCCGGTTTCTTGAACAGGTCGAACGCTGGCAGACCCAGTTCGGCGCGAGCCTTGTCGGTCAGGCCACGGCCGATGATCAGCGGAATACGACCGCCGGCACGGACTTCGTCCAACAGCACAGGGGTCTTCATTTCGAAGGTGGTGATGACTTCGTCGGTACCGTGCTTGCAGACTTTGCCAGCGTGCGGGTACAGGTCGATCACGTCGCCCATGTTGATGTTGGTCACATCGAATTCGATTGGCAGTGCGCCGGCATCTTCCATGGTGTTGTAGAAGATCGGAGCGATCTTGCTGCCGAAGCAGAAACCGCCAGCACGCTTGTTCGGCACGAAAGGAACGTCGTCGCCGAAGAACCACAGCACCGAGTTGGTGGCCGATTTACGCGACGAACCGGTACCGACCACGTCACCGACGTAGGCGATCGGGAAGCCGCTGTTGCGCATTTCTTCGATCTGCTTCATCGGACCGATGGAGCCTTGCACGTCCGGCACGATGCCGTCGCGAGCCATTTTCAGCATGGCCAGGGCGTGCAGCGGGATGTCCGGGCGGGACCAGGCATCAGGAGCAGGGGACAGGTCGTCGGTGTTGGTTTCGCCAGTCACCTTGAACACGCGCAGGCTGATCTTGTCGGCCAGCACAGGGCGATTCTTGAACCACTCGCCGTCGGCCCAGGATTGCAGAACGCCTTTGGCGTGAACGTTGCCGTTCTTGGCGCGTTCAGCAACATCGTGGAAAGCATCGAACATCAGCAGGGTGTGCTTGAGTTCTTCGGCAGCTACTGGTGCCAGTTCGGCGTCGTCCAGCAGATTGACCAGCGTCACGATGTTGTAGCCGCCTTGCATGGTGCCGAGCAGTTCAACAGCGCGTTTCTTGTCGATCAGAGGGGATTTGGCTTCGCCTTTGGCGAGGGCAGAGAGGAAACCGGCCTTTACATAGGCCGCTTCGTCCACGCCTGGCGGAACGCGATTGGTGATCAGGTCAACGAGGAAAGCTTCTTCGCCAGCCGGGGGATTCTTCAGCAGCTCGACCAGGCCTGCAGTTTGTTCGGCGTTAAGCGGCTGGGGAACGATACCCAGTGCTGCACGCTCTTCGATATGTTTGCGGTAGGCTTCAAGCACAGTTATTACCCTCATCAGTGGTCCCAAATGGGTGTCCGGGACGCTCATCCCGAAATTGCCGTACTCATGCGCTGCGTGGCGTTGTGGGCCGCTTAGCCAGAATTACCGGCAATTCCTTACAGAAGCTGCTTTCAAAGTTTTACGCCTGCAGAACGGGGAGCTGATGAGGGTTGGCGTCAGGTTTTTCACCGCTGAAAAACCCTTCGCCAACACCGCTCTGAAGGAACGACTGTGCTCGTGACGCTTTGAAAACAGCTTCTAACGGACATTGGCGCCTTAAAAGGCTGGCTGATTCTACGGCAAAAAAAATTTAAAGGTAAGTTAGCCCTCGAATTTTGAGGGGTGATGAATGTTAGACAAAGGGCTAACATGCCGACCTGTTCTGCTTTCCCGTGTTTTGCCTACCTATGCCCAATCAGACCATCAAGACCCCCTGCGTCGGCCTCTGCTCCACTGTTTACGGTGATCTGGTGTGCCGTGGCTGCAAGCGTTTCCACCATGAAGTGATTCACTGGAACGGTTACAACGAGGAAGAAAAACGCGCGGTGTGGCTGCGTCTTGAGCAACTGTTGTCGCAAGTGATGGCCAGCAAGGTGGAAATTTTCGATCCCGCGTTGCTGCGTCTGCAGCTGGAGCAGCGCAAGATCCGCTTTGTGCCGCATCAGTCGGAATATTGCTGGGCTTATCAGCTGATCGCCCGGGGTGCGCGGGTCATCAACAATTTGGAAGCCTACGGGATGGTGCTGCTGCCGGAGTTTCGCGACTGGAACCTGCCGGAATTGCGCGATGCCATTGATCGGGAATTTTTTCTGCTCTCGGAAGCGCATTATCAGCGCTACATTGCGCCTGGTTTCCTCAAAGACGCCTTCGGCGGCTGAAAAGCATCGCGGGCAAGCCACGCTCCCACAGGGTTTGTGTCGTGCACAATGGTTGTGATCGACACAAACCCTGTGGGAGCGTGGCTTGCCCGCGAAGGCGTCCTTATTGGCGCTGCCTATATCAATGCTGGGTCACGATCTCTTCCAGATGATCCATGACTGTATCCGGCTTGAGCACCAGCACATCGCTTTCCAGCGCATCCAGCACCACTTCCGCCGTATTGCCGATCAACGCCCCTGACAACCCGGTCCGCGCCACGGTGCCGATCACCGTCACGGAGGCCCCCAGCTTATGGGCCATAAACGGAATCAACACATCCGCCGGACCTTCCTCGATATGCAGATGGTCATCATCAATGTCGAACTCGGCCTGGAACGCCTTGCATTGCTCGCGGTAACTGGCCTCGATGGTTTCTTTTAGCTGAAACGTCGGGTCGGCCGCCGACAGCATGGGCGACGGGTGAGCGCTGATCACGTGCAAATGGGCCTTGGCCAGGCTGGAGATGTCGTAGCCATGATCGATGATACTGGCGTGCAAGGTGCGGTGTTCGCCGTCGAGGTTGCCGACATCGATGGCCGCCAGGATCACGCCGCCGGTCCAGGGTTTCGAGGTTTTCACCAGCAGCACCGGAGTAGGGCAGTAGCGCAGCAGTTTCCAGTCCGCCGGGGTCAACAGGGCTTTTTTCAGCGGGCTGTCAGCGAAATGCTGCTTGACCACCAGCCCGCAGCCTTCGGCTTGCTGCACATCGACGATGGTTTCGTGCAGGCTGTCGTTCCAGGCTTGTTCGGTGGTGACGCTATAGCCGTCCTCCAACAGCGCTGCCTTGAGCACGCCGAGCATGCCAGCGTGATCGTGCTTTTTATCGCAGACCAGCAGGTGCAGATGGGCCTGGGTCACGCCAGCGATCAGTTTGGCCCGTTTGAGCGCCAGGCTTTCCGAGTGTTCGGGTTCGATGACCACCAGGATGCTGCGAATGGCTTGCATGATCGGGATCTCCATGAAGATAAAAAACACTGCGTTGGACAACTATAGTTGCTGGTCGGCATTCGGCGACTTGATGCATATCAACGGTTGGCGTCTGGTGGTCTGTCGGCAGGCCGGTATAATCGGCGCCCTTCGTTCTGTACCTTTTATCCGTGAGCCCCATGATCCTTCCCGAAATTCACGAATTCCTTGGCTGCCGCACGCCCGATGGCTGGGTCCAGGCGGCGCTGGCCGATCAGGAAACCCTGCTGATCGACCACAAAAACTGCGAATTCAAGGCGGCCAGCACGGCGTTGAGCCTGATTGCCAAATATCACTCTCACGTCGATCTGATCAACCTGATGTCGCGCCTGGCCCGGGAAGAGCTGGTGCACCACGAACAGGTCATGCGCCTGATGAAGAAGCGCAAGATCGAGCTGCGTCAGCTGTCCGCCGGGCGTTACGCCTCGGGGCTGCGCAAAGTGGTGCGCAGCCATGAACCGGTGAAGCTGGTGGACACGCTGGTGGTCGGCGCCTTCATCGAAGCCCGCAGCTGCGAGCGTTTCGAGGCGTTGGTGCCGCATCTGGATGAAGAACTGGGCAAGTTCTACTTCGGTCTGCTGAAAAGCGAGGCGCGGCATTTCCAGGGTTACCTGAAGCTGGCCTATCAGTACGGTGACGCCAAGGACATTGCCCAGGTGATCGACAAGGTTCGTGACGCCGAGCAGGCGTTGATCGAGTCGCCGGATGTGGAGTTTCGTTTTCACAGTGGTGTGCCCGCCGCCGCATAACCTTGTAGGAGCGAGGCTTGCCCGCGAAGGCGATCTCAAGGACGATTTTGCCGGCAAGCCGTGCTCCTGCAATTGTTAAAAACTCTTAAAAGAATGAAACATCGCCAAAAACCGGCCCTCATGGCCGGTTTTTGCTGCCTGCGATAACTGTCCTGCCACTGATTGGCGCCATAATGCCTACCACTTCACTCAAGGGTTGGCAAACGGTCGTTATGGATAACCTGGGTTTTGGCAAAGTACTGCTGGTGGAAGATGACGAAAAGCTTGCCGGGCTGATCGCGCATTTCCTCTCACAACACGGTTTTGAGGTCCGCGAGGTGCATCGCGGTGACCTTGCGCTGGCCGCTTTCCTCGAGTTCAAGCCGAAAGTTGTCGTACTCGACCTGATGTTGCCGGGCAAGAGCGGCCTGCACGTGTGCCGCGAGATCCGCAGCGTGTCGGACACGCCGATCGTTATCCTCACCGCCAAGGAGGACGACCTCGATCACATCCTCGGCCTGGAGTCCGGTGCAGACGACTACGTGATCAAACCGATAAAGCCACCGGTGCTGCTGGCTCGTTTGCGCGCCTTGCAACGTCGTCAGCTGCCGGACAATAACGTGAGCAGCGCGCTGGAGTTCGGCCATTTGAGCATCGACCGCAGTTGCCGCGAAGTGCGGTTGGCGGGCGAGGGCATCGAGCTCACCACCATGGAATTCGAATTGCTGTGGTTGCTGGCCAGCGCCGCCGGCAAGACGCTGTCCCGCGACGATATCCTCAATCGCATGCGCGGTATTGCCTTCGACGGCCTCAATCGCAGTGTCGACGTCTACATCAGTAAATTGCGCGGCAAGCTCAAGGACAACCCGCGCGAGCCGGTATGCATCAAGACCGTGTGGGGCAAGGGTTACCTGTTCAATCCGTTCGCGTGGGAGTTGTAGATGCTGCGGTTATTTCTCGGGCTGTTTCTGGTGATGACGGTCGGGCTGGTACTGGCGCTGCAAACGGTCGAGCGCACGTTCGATGCGTTGCTTGACCATGAGATGCAGGCCTACAACCAGGAAGCGGTGCGCGGTCAGGCCTGGTCGCTGGCCGAACAGTTGCGCGGCCTGGATGGTCCGGCCCGGGAGCGACAACTGGAAACCGTGCGCCCCCACTACGGCTTGGGCCTGACCCTGGTCGAGACCGATCAACTGTCCCTGACCGATCAGGAAAAAGCCGAGCTGGCCCAGGGAATGTTGGTGATTCGCGACAAATACACGCAATTCATCTCGCGCATCGACAGTGGCCCGCAGTTGCTTAGCATCAAGCTGGCAGCCGAGCCGAGTCTGATGCCGTTCTACATTGCGGCGGCCTACCTGATGATCGCGGTGATGATCGGTTTCGTGCTGTTTTTCTGGGTGCGACCGCATTGGCGGGATCTGGAGAAACTGCGTCTGGCGGCCGAGCGATTCGGCGATAACGACTTGTCGTCGCGGATCCAGCTGTCCAAGCGATCGAACATTCGCGACCTGGCCGAACACTTCAACCTGATGGCGGCGCGCATCGAGGGCCTGATCGCCAATCAGCGAGAGCTGACCAACGCGGTGTCCCACGAACTGCGTACGCCGATTGCGCGGTTGTCGTTCGAACTCGATCAACTCAAGCAACAAACCGATCCGACCCAGAATCGCGAACTGATCGCCGACATGTATGCCGACCTCAGTGAACTGGAAGAGATGGTTTCCGAGCTGCTGACATACGCCAGCCTTGAGCGCGGCGCCACGGTGATTGCCCGGGAGAATATTCAGGCCAGCCACTGGCTCGACAGCGTGGTTGGCAGCGTGGCGCTGGAGGCCGAGGCCGCCGGGGTGCAACTGCTGATTGTTGAATGTCAGGTGGACCAGGTCCGCATCGAACCGCGTTTCATGGCCCGCGCGGTGATCAATTTGCTGCGCAATGCCATTCGCTATGCCGACGAGCGGGTGGAGGTGTCGTTGGTGCGCACCGGCGATCATTACGAAGTGCGGGTTAACGATGACGGGCCGGGCGTGCCGCTGGACGGGCGGGCGAAAATCTTCGAGCCGTTCTCTCGCCTGGACGCCAGCCGCGACCGCCGCACCGGTGGTTTTGGCCTGGGGCTGGCGCTGGTGCGACGGGTGTCGCAATCCCATGGCGGGCAAGTGGAAGTGGTGGATTCGCCGTGGGGCGGGGCGTCGTTTCGCATGACCTGGGCGCATGTCGATTAACTGTGGCGTTCTTGCGGACGCCTTCGCGGGCAAGCCTCGCTCCTACAGGGTTTTGTGAACGACACATTACCGTAGGAGCGAGGCTTGCCCGCGAAGAGGCCATCAGCAGCACCATCTCTTCAAAAGGTATAAACCACCTGCCCAACCAACGACGTCTGCATCCTTTGACAGCTTTGTCGGGAAACTGTCAAAGACTGTAAAGCGACCTAACGGCTCAAACCCAGGCGCTCATGCCATTGGGCGATGGATTCCTCTGGATAGACGTCGAACTGCTGATCGCCCGGATGCGCCTCGACTTCTACCCATGGTGCCTTGGAGCCGAGCATCAGATGCGTGTGTTCTGGTGGTACCGGCAACGGGGTGTCGATGGCCGAGGCAAATGGGTGAATCAACTCCGGCCATTCAGGGCTGAACAGCCATAATCCCGAGCCGCAAAGGGAACAAAAGTGCCGCTCGGCGGTGCTGCGGCGGGCGCGTTTGTCACCTTCTTCCTTGAGTCGCGCATGGTAAATCGAGATGTGTTTGCGACCACGCACCTTGAGGCTGGCGGCATCGCCAGCGATGTTGATCGTATAACCGCCACCGCCCTGGGTCTTGCGACAGATCGAGCAATAGCAACGCTGATAAGGGTAGGGATTGGCGCTGGTCAGGCTGAACGACACCGCGCCGCAATGGCAGGAGCCTTCGAGCTGCATGGGAACCTCCGACAGGGTTGGGATGACTCAAGACAGCCTAGACGGTCAGTGTTCCTGGACTTGAATTTATGCTGGATGTGCCGGTGCTATCGCGGGCAAGCCCGCTCCCACAGGATTTGTGTCGATCCTGAATATTTGTGATCGACACAAATCCTGTGGGAGCGTGGCTTGCCCGCGATGAACGATAACGCGCTCTACCGGTTAGGCACCCGCCACAAATACCATGCCGCCGCCGTCCGATAAGGGCGCCACGCCAACCCGATTTCAATCATTTGCTTACGCGTCGGCTGTACCTCCAACCCCTTCAGCCGCCGATACCCCTCACGCACGCCAAAGTCATCGGCCGGCAAAATGTCCGGCCGCTCCAGGCTGTAGATCAGCAGCATTTCCACCGTCCAGCGACCCACTCCACGCAAGGTAATCAAGCGCTCGATCAACGCTTCATCGTCCATGGCCAGGGCCGTGGGGTAATCCGGCACCACGCCGTCCAGAGCCGCCTGGGCGATGCCCTGAATGGTCGCGATCTTGCTGGCGGAAAACCCGCAACCGCGCATCTGTTCGAAGTCTGTCGCCAGAATCTGCTCGGGCCTTGGGAAGGTGCTTGAAGGAAACAACGCCAGCAGCCGGCCGACAATCGCATCGCCGGCCTTTGCATGCAGTTGCTGATAGGCAATCGCCCGTACCAGCGATTCGTAAGGGTCGCGAGCCGCATGGGGCTGATGCAGGCAGGGGCCGATGGCGCTGATGTGGCGTTGCCAGTCGGCGTCGAGGGTCGAGAGAAATTCGCTGGCCAGTTGATAGGTGTCGGGCATGGAGCATCCTGAAGCGCGGGTGACTGCGGGGGAGATTAGCCCTCACCCCGCAGCGCCGCACCCCATTGCTTGCGGTCAAACTTTGCCGGTGGGGGCCAGCAGGGCGTTCACTTGGCCATACGTGAAGGCCTTGAGGTCGCTGCTATCGAGTTTTCCGGTGTCCAGAAAGCTTTTGGCCACCGACGCCATGGCGCCGTAGAGGAACTCGGCGATGCTCGAGCCGGCGCTCAAACGGCGCACGCCGAGGGCTTGCAGTTCTTCAGGAGAAGGCAGGCTTGCGAAACCCAGCACGTTCACCGGCAGCGTCGTGCCACGGCACAGCGCTTGGATCTCATACGCCGCCGTGACACCCGCCGCAAACAACCCATCGGCACCGGCGGCCTGATACAACGCGGCTCGTTTGAGTGTTTCTGCGACGCGATCTTCGGCCGGTACCAAGCCCTTGAGATACACGTCGGTGCGAGCGTTGATAAACAGCTTCACGTCCCGGCGATCGGCGACCTGGCGAGCGATTTCGATCTTGCGGGCCAGCAGGTCGGGCAGCGAAGCTCCGTCCTCGATGTTGATCCCCACGGCACCGGCGGCGATGACGGCGTCGATCACTTCCGCGACCCGCCCCAGGTCATCGGAATAACCGGCCTCAATGTCCACGGTCAACGGCACCGTGATGACTCGGGCGATGGATTCGACGGTGGAAACGAGACGTTCAAGCGGCAAGGTATTGCCATCCGGGTAACCGTGAACCCAAGCCACCGCCGCGCTGCTGGTGGCGACGGCCTTGCTGCCCAGCTGTTCCACCAATCGCGCCCCGGTGGCATCGGCGACGTTGGTCAGAATCAGCAGGCCGCTCTGGTGCAGTTGGTGGAATTGGTTGTCGAGTATGTCCATCGAATGTCCTTCCTTATGACTTTCTGAAAAGAAATGGCGGCGTGATCAGAACGCGAGTTGTTCGGTGATTTGCACCGCGGCGCTTTCCAGCCTGAGCAGAAACGCCTTGCGCGGTTGTCCTCCACCATAGCCGGTCAACGAGCCGTCTGCACCGATCACCCGGTGACAGGGCAGGATAATCGCCAAGCGGTTTTGTCCGTTGGCCAGGCCCACGGCGCGACTGGCGCCGGGCTTGCCCAGTTGCGCGGCGATGGCTCCATAAGTAGTGGTCTGGCCGTACGGGATTTTTATCAGCTCGGCCCACACTTGCCGAGCGAAAGCGCTGCCGGGCAGGTGCAGTGGCACGTTGAATTCGGTCCGTTTGCCGGCGAAGTATTGCGCCAGTTCTGCTTCGATTTGCTGCAAATGCCCGTTGTGTCCGGGTGCCACGGCGTAGCCATAACGGTTTTGCAATTCTTCGATTTCCTTGGTCAGTGCCGGTCGATCGAGAAATTCCAGCAGCACCAGCCCACGCTGTTCGGCCATGGCGATCATCGGCCCCAGTGGTGTGGTCAGCCGGGTGAACAGCAGTGGCTCGCTGTGGGCGGCGCGGCCGGGCGTGATATGGAACGACTTTTGAAACGCATCGCGAAAGCCGCTCAGGGATTCGTAGCCGGAGTCGAACGCAGCGTTGTCGATGGATTCGCCCTGTTTGATGCCACCGAGGGCGATGCCCAGGCGCCGGCTGCGCAGCCAGGCGTGAAAGGTCATGCCGAAATGCTGCTTGAACCAGCGGCGCAATTTCAACGGTTCGATGCCCTCGGCGAGCAACTGGGCATCAGTCCAGCGCAGGTCGGGGTCGGCGTCCACGGATTTGAGCAGTCGCTGCACCCAGTCCGGCGCGATGGCCGCGGCGTCCAGTGGCTTGCAACGCAGACAGGCCCGATAGCCCGCCGACATCGCCTCATCGGCATGAGCGAAAAACTCGACATTTTCCGGCTTTGGTTTGCGCGCCGTACAGCCGGGGCGGCAGAAAATGCCAGTGGTTTTGACCGCGGTAAAGAACACCCCCTCGTAGGCGGTGTCGCGTTCGAGCATGGCGCGAACCATCTCGGCGTGGGGCGGCAGTAAAGCGTTTTGTAGGTTCATGGGCTGAGCATATGCTGCGTCGCCCGGCGCCTCCACCGGAAAATCGACAATGAATTTTTAGGGGCCTGAGCTACAGTCATCGGGTTACCGATAATCCTGTAAACGTTATTTTCAGGAATCATCCTATGCAACCGTTCACGATCAAACACATCGATCACATCGTCCTGCGCGTCAAGGATCTGGAACGAAGCATCATTTTTTACGGCGAGGTACTCGGCGCCGAACTGGTCAAGCGGCGTGACGATCTGGGCCTGGTGCATTTGCGTGCGGGCACCTCGATGATCGACCTCGTCGACATCCAGGGCGAACTCGGCCGCAAGGGCGGTGCTGCCCCTGGCCGCGAACAGCGCAACGTCGATCACTTCTGTCTGCGCATCGAACCGTTCGACGAGGAAGCGCTGGTCAGTCACTTGCAGTCCTTCGGCCTTACCCCCGAGAAAGCCGCCGTGCGTTTCGGCGCCGAAGGCCACGGGCTGTCGATCTATTGCTTCGATCCGGACGGTAATCAGGTCGAACTGAAAGGGCCGTCCGAAGGGTAAGGATCACGCCCGTTTCGCCATCAATAACACCGAAGCCGCCGTCGACAACAACCCCGCGCAGCAACGGTTGAATAGCCGCTTGCCCCGTGGTTCGGCGAACCAGCGGCGCATGTGCAGGCCCATGTAGGCGTAGGCGCTGATGGCGATCCATTCCAGCAGCAGGAACAACGCGCCGAGTACGACGAATTGCGCGGCAATCGGTCGAGTCGGGTCGACAAATTGCGGCAGGAATGCGGTGAACAGCAAAATGGCCTTGGGATTACCCGCAGCCACCAGAAACTCCTGCCGCGCCAGAGCGACAATACCAATTGGTGCGGCGGTCACAAGCTGCTCGGCCTCGGGATTGGCGCGCCACAATTGCCAGGCCAGGTACAACAAGTAAGCGGCGCCGATGATCTTGATCGCATAAAACAGCCATTCCGAGGTTTGCAGCACCACCGACAACCCGGCGGCGGCCAGGGCGATCATCCCGGCAAACGCCAGCAAACGACCGACGCCGGCCACGCAGGCGCGACGATAGCCATAACGGGTAGCGTTGCTGACCGACAGTAGATTGTTCGGGCCGGGAGCCATGTTCAGGGCGAAGCAGGCCGGGAGAAACAGGGTGAGGGTGGCGAGGTCCATGACGACGGCTCCGGTAACGAGAGCCGTATTTTTATCATGAGTGACGAGTGGCCCGGCCCATACAGCGGCGAGCGCAAATCGCCGTACACTTGCGTTGGCTTGGTTAAGGCATGCGCAATCCATGTAGGAGCCAGGCTTGCCGGCGAAGGCGTCCTTAAGAGCGCCTTCGCCGGCAAGCCTGGCTCCTACAAGGGATCTCCTTCGTCATTCAGGTTGGGATCAGAGAGAAAAACAGGGGACAGACCACGATTGCCCGGCATTCTCCTTAAATCGCGGTCTGTCCCTTCTATCGTAAGATCAACCGGAAATACGCGCTATTTGATCTGCACAATCACCGGACCTTCCGTCACGATCGGCGGGTTTGCGTGGATATTCGAGGCATTTTTCTGAATCCAGTCGCGCGCGACTTTCAAGCTCGCATCGCTGCCGGCCTTGTCCGTGCAAACAGTCACCGCCGTACCGCCATCACCCGTGTTCAGCAGTGTGTAGCTTACCAGGCCTGGCACTGTCCGCAGGGTAGCTTCGACGTCGGCCTTGCGCTCTTCCAAAAGATCGAAAAGCTGTTTTGCTCCAGCACCCAAGTAGGTTCTTATAACCGCATACATGGTCGTCTCCTTTAGGAGTTACCGTCTTGATGCCAATCCAGATCCGCTAATGGCCGCTATCACTCAGGTTTCAGTTCGTCCCGATTTAATCAGCTTAGCCAAACGCCCGGCGGCGAGTGAAATGCAACGACCATCGGCCACTTTTGGCCGAAAGCGAACCTGTGTTCGCCCGTTCAACATGTGTCTATCTCCGCAGGTATTGCCCGAAAATGTACGTGTGAGATTCAGATGTGGACTAGGCTTCGGACTCCAGGCTGGACGGTCACGTTCTTTCAGGGTACTGAAAACATCTGACCGTTCCCTAAGTACTACAGGGAGTTATCGCTATGACGTTCTTGCATTGCACGCAATCCTCCTCAAATCCCCGCTGGGATGGTAGCGATACTCTGGTAGGCAAGGAGACTCGGATGCGGCGCAATAGGGGCGTTCTCGCCGGTGTCGGCATCCTGGGGACTTTCGCACTCAGCCTACTGTCCACTCAGGCCATTTCTGCCACCGCCACCGCAACGTTCGCCGTCTCCGCGAGCATCGTGGCCGGTTGCGGGATCACGGCTTCTCCCTTGGCCTTCGGCGCCTACACAGGCGTGCAAGTCGATGCCGAATCCAGCCTCTCGGTCAACTGCACCAATACGACGGCCTATAGTGTCGGCCTCGGCGCCGGGACGAGCGGCGGGACCGCGACAGCCCGGCAGATGTCCGGCACTCCCGCAGGCATCCTGTTCTATGCGCTGTACTCTGACGTCACGCGGGCGATCAATTGGGGTGACACCGGCGGCACTGGCCTCATAACCGGAACCGGCAGTGGCTCCGCCCAGGTGATCCCGGTCTATGGTCGGGTAGCAGCGGGGCAGCTTAGTCCACCGGGCACGTATGCCGACACAATGACGGCTACCGTTACCTTTTGACCTTCAAAGCTATGGTCAAGCCTGCTTCCTTCCCCAGAAAACCTATCGGCGAAATCTGTCCCTTCGTCGCAAAGGTGCGGATTTGACGTGTTAAATGCCACCTTGACTGGTTGTTTCCCCCTTGGATGCTAACCTCAGCCTGCGAATAACCCCTAAAAGGGAGTGGGAATTTGAATGGGCTCGGGGTTTTAGCAGTCATGAGCACGATGTTCAGTGCGACTGTATTGGCCGCGCAGCTTCAAGTTGAGGTCCGGGTCAATGTGCAGCGCGGTTGCCAGTTGGTTAGCCAACAGCGCGAGGCGGGTGTCGAGCAATTGGGCGTCCTCGACTTCGGCACCACCGCCCGCCTTGACGATCCGGCTGGGCCATTGAGTGCAGCACTGCTTGACGCACGTTTGCCACGCCTGGAATGCAGTCCCGATACCCCTTACCAATTACAAGTCGACGGCGGCCTGCATGGCGGCGTAGGCGAGGTCCGCTATCTGGCGGGCAGCGCAGAACGCAGCAAACCCATTCCTTATCGCCTCTATCAAGACGCTGCACGGCAGATTCCGCTGCCGGTGAATGTGCTCTTGAGTGGACGGGTGCCGGATTCAGGTACGGTGGATTTGCCTCTGTATGCCCGTATCGAACGACTGGCCGAGATCCCCCACGTCAGCCGTTATTCCGACCTTTTGAAAGTGACCGTTAGCTGGTAACCAGGCATTGACATGGCGATGGCGAATACCCGCGCGATCGCGGCGGGGGTCTATACCGACAGCCGAACGGTCACGCTGGATTGGTAAAACTCAGAGGATGGACATCATGCACATGCTGCACCAAGGATCGGATTTTCTCGTTCTGGTGCCTTACGACCTGTACGCCGACTCTGTTGCCATTGAATTGATCTTCTAGTGCGATGCCGTTCTGCCGTGCCAATCCTGATCTGCGCGACTGGTTTGCCACTGCCGCTGGCGGCGGTGACCAGTCAGAGTTTTCAGGTCAGCGCGACAGTGACGGCGGCATGTCTGGTGACGGGCGGGGTTTCCAATGACGGCAACCTCGATTTCGGCTCTCAATCGGCGCTGGCGACCAACACCGTGCAAGTGCAATTGAGCGGCGGCGTGCAGTTGCAATGCACGCCGGGCGTGACGCTGAGCATGAGCATCGATGGCGGCCAGTACAGCAGCAATGGACGGCACTTGCAGCTCGATGGCGGCAGTGCCCGAGTGGCCTATCAGTTGTTCAGTGACGCGGCATTCAGTGAGAGCTTGGGCATCGGTCAGAGCGTGGCCGTGGCCTACAACGATGCGAACGACATCAGATTGCCTATTTACGGACAAGTGCAGTTACCGGGTGATCAGCCCGGTGGGATTTATAGCGATGTGCTGCAGGTGCAGTTGTCGTGGTAGCTCGGTAGTTCGAGCATAAGGAGTAGGCATATGTGTTCACCTTCCCGCAGGTCACCGGGCGCGCGTTGCGCTTTGCTGGCGATGGTCTTGCTGGGCGCGGTCAAGGTGCAGGCGGCCAGTTCGGTGCTGATCTGGCCGATCGATCCGGTGCTTGAGGCCGATCAACAGGCGAGTGCGCTGTGGCTGGAAAATCGCGGCAACGAGACGGCCAATCTGCAGATCCGGGTGTTTGCCTGGAGCCAGAGTGGTTTCAGCGATCAGTATCAGAACCAGCGCGATGTCATTGGTAGCCCGCCGGTAGCGAAGATCGAACCCGGGCAGAAGCAACTCGTGCGCCTGACCCGTACCCGCGATATACCGCCGGGGCAGGAGTTGGCCTATCGCATCATTATCGATGAAATCCCCTCGGCCAGACCTGTGACAACTGAAGACGGCAAAACCGCTGCCGCCATTCGGTTTCAGATGCGTTACTCGGTGCCGCTGTTTGCCTATGGCGCCGGTCTGTGGAGCAAGGAAGACATGACCCGTAAACGCGACCCCAAGGGCGTCGGCTTGCCTGATCTGAGTTGGCGTAAAGTGGCGGTCGATGGGCGTTCCTACATGGAAGTACGCAATCAGGGCGCGGTGCATGCCCGACTGACCGATGTCGGGTTCAAGCAGGGCGGTCAGACACGGCCGCTGGTTGAGGGATTGCTCGGTTATGTGCTGCCGGGGGCGATCATGCGCTGGCCGACACCAGAACCGATCACCGCGGATCAGGTCTTGCAAGTACGGGTCAATGGCGCAGCGCAGGCTCAGAGTATTGCGCCGGGGCGGTGACAGCCCCGCGATGGGAACAGTGTGGCGAGGGAGCTTGCACCCGCTCGGCTGCGAAGCAGTCGTAAGACCGGCAGATGGTTCTACCTGACAAAATGATGTCGCCGATTTTGGGGCCGCTCCGCGACCCAGCGGGAGCAAGCTCCCTCGCCACACGTGTTGTGCGCGCCTGTTGATCGCCACAGTAAGGAAATGTCCATTGACGGACGTAAAGCGGCGATGAGCCACGAACGGGCTCGCAGTATCAAGCGTCCGCTGTGGGCCGCGATTGGCCTGTGCTGTCTGGTATTCGTCCACCACGGCCTGGCGGGAGACCTGCCGCCAGCCCCCAGCGGTATGGAGGCGATTGTTGACGCGCAATTGTTTCTGGAACTGGTAGTCAACCAAATGAATACCGGGCGTGTGATAGCAGTGGAGCAGCGCGGCGGGCGCTTCTTTGTACCGGTCGCGGTGTTGCGCGAAACCGGTATGAAGTTGCCACAAGAGCTTAGCGCCGAGATCGCCCTCGACAGTCTGCAAGGCCTGCATAGCGATTATGACAGCCAGGGTCAGAGGCTGTTGTTGAACGTCCCGCCGGACTGGTTGCCGGAGCAGTTTGTCGGTAGCCAGGCGTATCCGCGTACCTCTGCGTTGAGCAGTTTCGGCGCCTTGCTCAACTACGACCTGTACCTCAACGACACCGATAACAGCGGCACCTACCTCGCGGCCTGGAACGAGCTGCGGCTATTCGACAGTTGGGGCACGCTGTCCAACACCGGGCAATACCGGCGCACGATTTCCGGAATCAGCAACGGCACACTGAACAATGGTTATCGGCGTTACGACACCACCTGGCGTTACTCCGATGACGAACGTCTGCTGACCTACGAGGCGGGCGATCTGATCAGCGGCGCCTTGCCCTGGAGCAGTTCGGTGCGCCTGGGCGGTGTGCAAGTGTCGCGCGACTTCGGTGTGCGCCCGGACCTGGTGACCTACCCGTTGCCGCAGTTCGCCGGGGAGGCGGCTGTGCCATCCTCGGTGGATTTGTTCATCAACGGCTACAAATCCAGCAGCGCCGAGTTGCAGCCCGGTCCCTACACGTTGACTAACATTCCGTTCATCAACGGGGCCGGCGAAGCAGTGGTGGTCACGACCGATGCCCTTGGCCGACAGGTCTCGACCACCGTGCCGTTCTATGTCACCAGCAACCTGCTGCAAAAAGGCCTGATGGACTTCTCGGTGGCCGCCGGTACCCTGCGCCGTGACTTCGGGATTCGCGATTTCGGTTACGGTCCGGGCGTGACTTCCGGCAGCCTGCGTTACGGTCTGAACGACAGTCTGACCCTCGAAAGTCATGCCGAGGCCTCGGACGCGTTGTCTCTGGGCGGCGTTGGAGGCAACCTGCGCTTGAGCAATTTCGGCGTACTCAACACGGCGGTCAGTCAAAGCCGGTTCGACGGCAATAGCGGTCAGCAAGTCAGCCTCGGTTATCAATATAGCAGCCAGCACTACAGCGTTTCTTATCAGCGTATGCAGCGCCGCGACCAGTACGCCGACCTGACCGTTGTCGACAGCCCCTATATAAGCCTCAGCCGGCGTAGCGAGCAGTTGACCCTGAGCGTCAGTCTCAACGGCTGGGGCAGCCTCGGCGCGGGCTATTTCGATGTGCGGGCGGCCGATGATTCGCGCACCCGGTTACTCAATCTGACCTGGAGCAAGCCACTGTGGCGCAATACCAGTTTTTACTTGTCGGCCAATCGCGAGATCGGCGATAGCGACTGGGCGATGCAGGCGCAACTGGTCATCCCCTTCGACTTGCGTGGCACCCTGAGTGTGAGTGGCGAGCGCAGCAAGACAGGAGAAAGCCGCCAGCGCGTCAATTACAGTCGCGCTGTGCCCAGCGGAGGCGGCGTAGGCTTCAACCTCGGTTATGCCCACGACGAAGGCCCGGATTATCGTCAGGCCGACCTGACCTGGCGCCTGCAATCGGTGCAATTGCAGGCTGGGGTTTACGGCAGCAGTGATGCCGAAACCCGCTGGGCCGATGCCAGCGGTTCGCTGGTGTGGATGGATCACCAAGTATTCGTAGCCAATCGTATTGATGATGCCTTCGTCGTGGTCAGCACCGGTGGATTTGCCGATATTGCGGTGCGTTACGAGAATCAACGGGTGGGCCAGACGGATAAAAATGGCCATCTGCTGGTGCCGTGGAGCAGCGCCTACTATCGCGGCAAATATGAAATCGATCCACTGAACCTGCCGACCAATGTGCAGAGCTCGAATGTAGAACAACGGGTCTCGGTGCGCCGTGGCAGTGGTTACCTGCTGGAGTTTCCCCTGAGCCGGATCATTGCCGCGAGTGTTGTGCTGGTGGATGCGCAGCAACACGAATTGCCCTTGGGCAGCCGCGTTCGGCACGAGCAGAGCGGGGCGTATGCAGTGGTTGGTTGGGACGGGCTGGTCTATCTGGAAAACCTGGAAGAGCACAACGGTTTGCACGTGACCCTGGCTGATGGCCGGACCTGCCAGGCGCAGTTCACGCTGGACATGCAGCAGGACCAGGTGCCGTTGATCGGACCGCTGCTGTGTCAATGAAAACGCCAATGAATAGAACAGGGAGATGGGTGTGCAATTTTCTGATCGATGGCCGGGTAAAGTGGTTGGGCTGGTGGCGATTTTTCTGCCGTGTCAGGCTCATGCCTTATGCGATGTGGTCAGCACTTCACCGGCCGGCTTTGGCTCGATGAGTTCGATCGCAGTGCGTACCACTTTGCAAACCAGTTCCACCACCCATGCCGGTTTGAGTTGCACCGGTTCGTTGGCATCGTCGTTGGCCAGCGATGATTATTTTTACGCCACTATTACGTCGGCAACTGCAGGGGCGGTCGGGCCAACCAGTGATGTGATTGGTTACACGCTGTTTGCCAACAACAGCACCAGCTATCCGATCACTCGCGGCGTAGCGTTCGACTTCGCCCGACACTCGATCATCGATGACCTCGGCCTGCTTTCCAATCCAGCGGTTGCCAAGGCCGTGCCGATCTACCTGAATACGATTATCGGCAGTAACGTGGCTGCCGGGATTTACTCTGAAACCCTGAACATTTTCTGGAGCTGGGATTATTGCCATGACTATGGTGGCGGCGGCAGTTGTCAGGGGCGAGACATCAACAGCGGTTCCACCAGCCTGACTGTCAATATGACCGTGGACAACGATTGCACGATCACTGCGCCGAACATCAGCTTTGGCAGCGCCTCGGTAATCAGTTCCTTCGCCACCGTCACCGGCCAGACGATCAACCTGGCCTGCACCAAGGGCAGCGCCTACACGGTGGGGCTGGACGATGGTCAACATGCTGTCGGCGTGGGTGGGCGAAGGCGGATGATCTCGGGCAGCAATTACTTGGCTTACGACCTCTTCAAGAGCGCCGGAACCACCCGTTGGGGCTGCGTCAGCACGGCCCGCCGCGCCAGTTCCGATGCCGAGGTCAACCCCGGCAACGGCCTGGGCACCGGCAGCCAGATCTTCAACTACAACGCCAAAATCTACACCGACCAGAGCACGCCGCCACCGGGAACGTACCTGGACAGTGTGGTACTGGATGTGGGGTTTTAGAAAGAACCTGAACACAGGATTGCGACCGGCGCAGCAGCTGGCGCCGGGCTGAGTGAACGTCAATCCAAGCTAATTTAAGGTGCGAGGAAAGGTTGCAGTGAATGTCGTTCCGCTCGTTAGAGAAGACATTACAGCCACGTCGCCGTCGTGCGCCCTTGCGATCTCACGAACAATGAACAGGCCCAGCCCGACACTTCTTAGTTCAGCATTGTCATGACTGCCACGGATCATCGGTTCGAACAGGTCCTTGAGCAACTCCAGCGGTATGGGGGTGCCAAGGTTGTGCACCGTAATAACGACAGTTTGATCTTCGAAGCGCGAAGAAACGGTGACTTCGCTATCGGCAGCGCCGTAGGCTACTGCATTGGCGACCAGGTTGCCGATGAGCTGATACAGCCGATCACTGTCGGCAGTAAAGTCACCTTGTCCATAACGCAGGTGGGTCAACTCATGCCCGGGGAACGCCAGACTCAACTCGTCCAGGCAGTCGGCCACCAGTTCGTGTAGGTCGACTGGCTTGGGCAGGACTGCGATACCTCGCCCGACCTGCGTCAAGGTGAAATCCAGCAGATCGGCCACCAGACGCTGTGCACGCTCTGCCGAGTGGGCGATGTGGCCAAGTATTTGTGCTTGTTTAGCATCCATTTCCCTGCGGCCCAGCAGTTCCGTTGCCATTTTTATCGCCGACAAAGGGTTTCGCAGGTCATGACTGACAATCCCGATAAGTTGCTCGGCGAACAGGGCTCTGTCTTCAGCCGCGGCGTAAGTAATGCGCAGTTTGTCTTGGGTAATATCCATTACCCGTTGATCCTTGAGGTGTTTTGCCAAATGTCTTTCGGCAAGCATTCGGGCATTGAGTAGTTCGCGCTCGTACCTTTGCCGATCTTCGGCTTTGAACAGCGTCATTTCATGAAATATGCCAGCAGAACTCTCACAACGGATGGCGCTGAGCATCATCGCAATTGAATGTCCGTTGTAGTGAACGAGATCGAATTTGACATCAGCGATCACGCCCTGGATTTGCATAAGAGGGGTCCAGTACGTCCTGTGAAACATCCTCCCTTCAAGACTCATCAGGTCTTGGATGTGACGACCGAGCAGCTCTGTCCTGCGGTAGCCAATCCAGCGGCAGAAGGTGAGGTTGACCTGTGCGATCTGGCCATTTTCTGCGGTAAGCAGTAAGCCACAATCAGCTTCGTCGAAGAGGATTTCAGAACCGGGCAGCGAATCGTCATCTGCGGGCATTTGTATTCACTGACCAATGGGGCCGATATCTGGAAAATTATAGACACCACTCGCGCAAGCGGCCTAAAAATTGTCTTCTTTCACTGCGAACGGATTTATTTAGTTAAAAGGTTAATCCGAGAATCATCTTACTGTCTTGACGCTGGCGGTTGGGATGGGGGCGCTATGGCTATTCAAGTTTTTGGATTTGTAATGCGGTCGGACGAAGGTCCAAGCCCGCTCCCACAGGTACTGCGCCTTAGCTGATGGGCATTGCTTGGTTAAGGCTGCTTTTCAACAGACGAAGCAATCTAAATAGCTACAGTAGGCAAGCGCAACGAGGCACTTTCCAGGGTTTTCCAGAGATTGCGCATCGTCGGATTCTGATTGGTAATTGCGCAGTACGATCGGATTTCCAGACGCGTACTCCATTCCTCGTCCCCCGCCCTGACCAATAGCCCTCGTTCCATTTCGTCGATGGCTGCGCTTTGTGGCAACCAGGCCACGCCGTAGCCCTCGATAGCCATGCGCATCAGCAGCATCGCCATATCCGCTTCATAACAGCGCTCCAGCGCGACCGGTGCAGGGCCGTTCTTGATAACGATGTCGGCTACGCGACCAAGAAAAGTCGTTGCGGTGTAGGCGAGATAGGGGACCGGCTTGCCGGAGCTGCCGGGCAAGCGGAACAGCGGTTCGCCTCTGTCGTTTGCCGCGCATAAGGGGATGAAAGCATCGTGCCCGAGCGTCAGGCTGCCGAAACGCTCAGGGTTCAGCAGGATAGGTGCGAGAGGGTGGTGATAGACCATCATCAAATCGCAACTGCCTTCCTCTAACGCGATGACGGCATCATGAATATTGGCGGCGACCACCCGTGCATTGAACTGCTCATTATGTTGCTGGAACTGCGAGAGCCATTTAGGAAGAAAGGTCATCGAGAGGCTGTGGCCAGCCGTGACCTGGATGGATCGTCCCGGCATCCGCTCCACCTCGCGCAACGTTGAGCGCAATCTCAGTAACCCTGCCAGCGCCTCTTTGCTTTCTTCACAGAAAGTCACTCCGGCAGCTGTGAGCTGGACGGGATAGGTGCCACGGTCCACAAGCTCGACACCGACCCATTCCTCAAGTGACCGAATACGGCGTGACAGCGCCGACTGCGTCACACACCGGACCTCAGCCGCGCGCGAGAAATTTTTCAACTCGGCGATCGCTAGAAGATCATCCAGCCATTTGATTTGCATATCGTGATCTCCCGCTGTGAGAACGTCATTTTACGTTGGAATCGCCCGGCCAATGCGGCTGTTAACCAACTATTCCAAAAGCGCATAGGCCTAGCAGGATTACTCATCATGCCCGGTCGATCCGATCCTTAGAATCAGCACAGCACCAATGCCCCTCAGAGCATTGGGCGAATCAAATTGACCCTGCCAAGTAAAAAAATCCAATAACTACTTGAGGACAGCTCCGTGAAGAAAAATAAGCTTCCACGTCGAATTGCGATTGGCATTGTGCTGGGCGTGCTTGTGGGTTGGGCGTGTCACCATTTCGCAGGAAGCGAGCAAAGTGCCAAGGAAATTGCGGCTTACTTTTCGATGGTCACCGACATTTTCCTGCGCTTGATCAAGATGATCATCGCCCCCCTGGTATTTGCGACGCTGGTCGGTGGCATCGCCAGCATGGGCAACTCTCGTTCCGTGGGAAGGATCGGCATGCGGGCGATGGCGTGGTTCGTGACGGCTTCAGTGATCTCACTCATGATCGGGATGGGGCTGGTTAACCTGTTTCAACCAGGGGCCGGATTGAATATGGAGGTTGTTCAGCATGCAACCGCCGCCGTGCCAGTCAACACGGGCGATTTCAGCCTCAAGACCTTCATCAGCCATGTGTTCCCTCGCAGTATTGCCGAGGCCATGGCTAATAACGAGATCCTGCAAATTGTGGTCTTTTCGCTGTTCTTCGGATTCGCCCTGGCGGGTGTCAAACGCGCAGGCTACACGAAGATAACGGACTCCATCGAGGAGTTGGCAAAGGTGATGTTCAAGATCACCGACTACGTGATGGCTTTTGCGCCGATTGGTGTTTTCGCCGCCATCGCGTCTGCCATTACTACCCAAGGTCTTGGGTTGCTCGTCGATTACGGCAAGCTGATTGCAGAGTTTTACCTGGGGATTGCCATCCTTTGGGCCGTGTTGTTCGGCGCAGGCTATGTGTTCCTCGGACGATCGGTTTTTGACCTCGGCAAGCTTATTCGCGAGCCTATCCTCTTGGCGTTTTCGACCGCCAGCAGCGAGTCCGCTTACCCAAAAACGATTGAGGCTCTGGAGAAGTTCGGCGCTCCAAAACGGGTGTCCAGCTTCGTGTTGCCCCTGGGTTACTCGTTCAACCTTGACGGTTCGATGATGTACCAGGCGTTCGCCATCATGTTCATTGCCCAGGCGTACAACATCGACCTCAGCTTTACCCAGCAACTGCTGATTCTTTTAACGTTGATGGTCACCAGCAAGGGCATGGCGGGTGTGGCACGTGCCTCCGTCGTCGTAGTCGCTGCGACGCTGCCGATGTTCAATCTTCCTGAAGCAGGCCTGCTGCTGATCATCGGCATTGACCAGTTTCTGGACATGGCTCGCACAGCCACCAACGTTGTGGGAAACAGTATCGCAACGGCCGTCGTCGCCAAATCCGAACCCCATGAAGAACCCGTGGAGGAGGGCGAAGCACAGGCTCCAGTGCGGTCTCGATCCGAACCGGTTTCGGTTGCTTGAGGAGTTGCGTGATGAAGGTTAAAGCGAAGTCGACCAACAAGGCTTCTGTTGTCCGTAAGCTGGGTATTGTCGGTGGGCTTGGGTCACTGGCCGGGGGCGATCTGTTCTATAAATTGGTCAAGTCCAGAGCGGTGCTGGAGGACCAGGGCCGATACCATTTCCTGTTTGAGCAGCACCCTTTCAAGGATGTGCTGCTGCCTCTGGACAGCGGAGCGAGCATGACTTCGCGCAAGTTCTATGTGTTCCAGGTGTGCAAGTCGTTCGAGGAAAGTGGCTTCGATGCCGTGATGCTTCCATGCTTCGCTAGCCATACCTTCCGCGCTGAAATTCAGGAGGAGCTTGGCATTCCGGTGTTGGACATGATGGCCGCTTTGACCCGGCATGTTAGTCATGTGGTCGAGCCGCAAACGACCTTGGGTGTCATCGCCTCCGACTTTGTCCGCCATTGCGGATTGTTCGAACGACATTTCGAAAAGGATTTCAAGATTGTTTATCCGGATCCAGAAGCGCAATCGGCGTTGATGGAGGCCATGTACGGTCTGAACGGCATCAAGGACGGCCACCTGGAAGGCGTACCCCTTGAAGCGGTTTACCAGGCTTGCCTCTCAGTGCAGGCGCAGGGAGCCACGGTGATCTTGCCCGGCATGACAGAGCTTTCGCTGGTCTGTGCTGACCTGCAGCGTCGAGGGGTTGCCGTCCTGGACATCAATGAGATCTACGCGAACTTCGCCACGCTAGAGAGCGGACAGCCCAGGCGTCCCCCTTTCAAGCTGGGCATTCTGGGCGGCGTCGGGCCTGCCGCCACCGTGGATTTCATGGGCAAAGTGGTCGCCCATACGTCTGCGGGGAAGGATCAGGAACACATCAAAATGGTGGTCGAGCAAAACCCGCAAATACCGGATCGAACGGCCAATCTGCTACGAGATGAAACTGATCCCACGATGGCGATGTATGCAACCTGCAAGCGTCTCGAAAGCGCGGGCGCCAATGCCATCGCGATACCCTGCAATACCGCCCATGCTTTCGTCGAGCGTATTCAGACGCACCTGAGGGTACCCATCGTGAACATGTTGACCGAGACGGTGGAATGGATAATGCACAAATATGGTTCGGGTAAGGCGATCGGTCTTTTGGCGACATCCGGTACTGTGCAAAGCCAGGTTTATCACCAGGCCGCACGTCGTGCCGGGCTTCAAATCCTCACGCCTGGTGTCGATTACCAAACGATGGTCATGGACGCCATCTATGGACAGCGAGGCATCAAGGCCGGATTCACCCAAGGGCTCTGCAAAGAGCAACTGCTGCTGGCGGCCGAACACCTGTGTGAACTGGGGGCGGGGGTGCTGATCCTCGGGTGCACGGAATTGCCCTTGGTGCTCGACCATTGCGAGGCGTTCGAAATCAATGGGCACACCGTGGCCATTGTTGACCCCACCACGATCCTGGCGTTGAAGTGCATAGAGTTGGCAGACAAGAACCCGTCAAGCCAACGAGCCATCTGAAGCGCACAAGTGAGCGTTGAGCAAGCGCTGGGCAACGAAACCTGACATCAAACAAGCGCTCCCATACACCCCAATTCTCCGTAGGAGCTGCCGCAGGCTGCGATCTTTTGATCCTGACCCTGGCGGTCTCGGTGAAAATAAAGATCAAAAGATCGCCGCCTGCGGCAGCTCCTACGGGGGATCTCCTTATCAAGCGAGACGCGGTGCTTCAACAGGCGGGGTGCCGTCGTGAAACATTGTCTTCAGTTGAGCACGCAGTTCCGGCGAATCGGTGTGCTTGTGAACGCTGACCGCATGTTGTGCGGCGGCCTCGAGCAGTTCGTTTTCAGAGTCTGCGGACAGCGCGACCGAGCATTTGGAATCACTTGGAAACTCGCGGCAGTCGATGTATTTACGCGCCATGATCTTCTCCTCCCTACGACGAAGGCAGGCCGTGGCCTGCGTGAACGATCACTCGACGCGCCACCCCATACATCAAACACGATTGCATGCCGCTTCGAGTGTGCCGACTCTTGAAGTATAGGCCCCGACAGGCTTGCAATGACGCAGAGGGGAGTTTTCTTCAATACGTCGCTCGGGCGGCTCTTTACCTTGAGGCCTGGTTCAACTGAATTGAAGAAGGTATGCAATGAGTCTGGTTCTTTCCATGGCCGCGTTTGCGCTGGCCGCTTCCATTACCCCTGGTCCGGTGAACATCGTAGCGTTTAGCTCCGGAGCGCAGTTCGGCTTTCGCGCCAGTCAACCGCATGTGGCCGGGGCGACCCTGGGGTTCGTGCTGCTGTTGGTGTTGATGGGGTTGGGGCTGCATGAACTGCTGAAACTGTGGCCGTTCATGACACGGGTGGTGCAACTGGCTGGCGTGGCGTTTCTGTTGTTCATGGCTTTCAAATTGGCCACTGATAATGGTCAGCTCGATGCCAAGGAGTCAGGTCGGGCGCCGTCGATGCTGTATGGCGCGGTGATGCAATGGCTCAACCCGAAAGCCTGGCTGGCCTGTGTGGCGGGGATGGGCGCGTTTGTCGCCGATGGCGAAGCGCGGTTGGTGTGGCAGTTCGCCGCGGTGTATCTGGTGATCTGCTACTTGTCGGTGGGGTGCTGGGCGTATGCCGGGACGTTTTTACGCGGGTATCTGAGTAACCCGGCGGGGATGCGCCTGTTCAATCGGGTCATGGCGTTGTTGCTGGCGGTGAGTGCGGGGTATTTGCTGTGGCCGTAGGTTTGAATGGTGGTTAGCGGCACAACTCTTATTGCCAATGCTTTCCCTGTGGGAGCGGGCTTGCCCGCGATGGCGTCTGGTCAGCCAACAATGATGTCGAATGGACTACCGCTATCGCGGGCAAGCCCGCTCCCACAGGGGGGTGAGTCGCTTGAGTTAGCCGCGATACTGCCCCGGTGTCGCCGCCAGATGCTGTTTGAACGCACGTTGAAAATGCGCCTGGTCGGCAAACCCCGCTTCCAGCGCCACATCGGCGATTAACCTGCCGCTGCGCAGTCGATCCCGGGCGAACTGGATGCGCCGGTTGACCAGAAACGCATGGGGCGTCATGCCGTAATGCTGTTTGAAGGCGCGGATCAGGTAGGACGGTGACAGTTGCGCCGCCTCGCAAATGTCTTCGAGCTTGAGCATTTGCGTGCAGTTGTCGCGGATATAGTCGGCAGCCCGTTCCAGCTTGAAATTGGGTTCGCGCAGCGGTTGATCGACGGGGTTGAGCCGCTGTTGCACCTCGGTGAAAAACTCCACCGCCGCGCTGTGCTTGTACAACACGTCTTGCTGCGGATCGACCAATACCTCGTACAGATTCTTCAGCCCGGCGAACAGCTCGATGTCACGATTGTGGGTGACGGAGAACCGGCGAAACGCCGAGTCCTGGCTGAAGCCGAGCTGATGCTGCAAATCGGTCAACCAAGGTGTCTCGACGTACAGCATCAGGTACGACCACGGCTGGTCGTCGATCGGATTGCAGGCATGCACATCGCCGGGGTTCATCAACACCACGGTGCCGGCACTGACCTGAAACTCCGATTGCTCGTGAATATAGGTGCTGCGCCCGGCGGTGATCGCGCCAATGGAAAAATGCGCGTGAGAATGGCGGCTGTAGCAGACCTCGCGACCGTCGGCGATGGAACGGGCTTCGATGAAGGGCAGGGCGTCGTCGCGCCAGAAGCGCGGGGCTTTGTCTGCATCTTTGGCGACGGTGTGCTTCATCTCGGTGTCCTCGGCAGGCCAGGGCCCGAGTGTATTAGCTCTGGCCGGCAAAGGCTCGTTCCAGTTCGGCGATGTCGAGCTTTTTCATCTGCAACATCGCTTGCATGGCACGCTGGGATTTTGCCGTGTCCGGGTCTTGCATCATGTGCATCAGCGCCACCGGTACGATCTGCCACGACACACCGAATTTGTCCTTGAGCCAGCCGCATTGCTGAGCCTGCACGGGCCCACCGGCAGACAGGTTACCCCAGAAGTGATCGACTTCTTCCTGATTCTGGCAGTTGACCTGGAACGACACTGCTTCGTTGAAGGTGAACACCGGCCCGCCATTGAGTCCGGTGAAGGCATGACCATCGAGCTCGAAGCTGACGGTCATCACCGAACCTTCCGCACGGCCATGGATTTCCTGGCCGGCCTTGCCGTAATGGGTGATGGCGGTGATTTTCGAGTGATCGAAGATCGAGCAATAAAACTTCGCCGCCGCTTCGGCCTGATCGTCGAACCACAGGCAGGGGGTGAGTTTTGGAAAGCGTTGCATGGCGGTTGTCCTCGGCAGATTGAGCACGCTGGATAATCAGCGTAGTCAGTCCGCGGGCGACCGGTGGCGCCGTAGATCGACAACTCGCAAGAAAACGGCAACCGATCCTTCGGCAGCCGTTGAAGCAGGGCTCAGAAATCCCACTTGGTCGTCAGCTGCACACTGCGCGGTTCGCCGTAGAACCCGGTGCCGAAATTGCCGAGCCCCGTGTAATAGGTCTTGTCGAACAGGTTCTTGACGTTGACGGTCGCGCTCAGGTGATCGTTGAAGCGATAGCGTGCCATCAGGTCCACCAGGTAGTAGCTGTCCTGGGTGATGCGTGAGTACTGGCCGAAGTTGACCGTGTCGGAGGGGTTGGGCTGAAACACGTTGCCGAAAAACTCGCTTTGCCAGTTCACACCGCCGCCGACGGTCAGGTTTTCCCATGCGCCGGGCAGTCGATAGGTGCTGAACACGCGCACCACTTGTTCCGGGGCGGTGGTTTGCAGCACCGAGCCGTAGACGTAATCGCCTTTGGCATCGCGGGTGTGGTTGTAGGTGTAACCGGCCGACAGGTTCCAGCCTTCCATCACTTCACCGGCCAACTCGAACTCGAAGCCTTTGGTGGTCGCGCCCTGAACGGCCGTGTACACCGACTCGGTTTCGAAGCCGCTGACGTACTGGGCGATGTTGTCCTGTTCAATGCGGAACACCGCGAAACTGGCATTGAGGCGCCCACCAAAGTATTCGGCCTTGATGCCGGCTTCGTAGCTGTCGCCTTCCACCGGGTCGAGCAGTTGGCGCGCGGCGTCCTTGCTCATTTGCGGCTGATAGATGCTGGTGTAACTGGTGTACAGCGAATAAGTATCGTTGAGGTCGTAGATCAGCCCTGCGTAAGGGGTGACTACGCCAGTCTGGCGATAACCGTCGCGCACGTCGGGCGTGTTCGGATCGCTGTAGTCGAGGTGGTCGCTGCCCTTGAAGTCGCTGACCCGGCCGCCGAGGATCACCGACAGATCATCGGTGGGCTTGAGCCGGGTGGCCAGGTAGGCACCGGTCTGGCGCTGGACGATGTCGTTATCGCCGATGCGCGGGATGTCCGGTTTGGGGAACTCGCCACGCCAGTCAAAGACACTGCCGTTCAGGGCCGGATAGACCGAGCCGTGAACCGGGATGTCCTGGCGGGCGTTCATCGACATGAAACCGGCGATTAAATCATGCTCGCGACCGAACAGGCTGAAAGGGCCGGTGAGGTTGATGTCGATGTTGTCCTGAACCTGATCGCCCTTGAACTTGCCCATGTACATGAACATGCCGTTACCGGTGACCGGGTCCGGATTACCACCGCTGGCCGAGCCGAGCAGGGTGTCGTGCTGGCGGTGTTTGCGGTCGTAGCTGACTTTCAGCGTCCAGTCGTTGGCCAGTCGTTGTTCCACGGAGGCGAAAATCGTCTGGTTGGTGAAGTCGCGACGGCTCCAGTCGGTGGCCGGGTTGAAGGAGCGGGAGAAGTTGGTGCGCGAGCCGTCGCTGGAGTACATCGGGAAACCGGTCCAGCTGGCGCCGCGAGAACGGGTATTTTGCTGGTCCATGCCGAAGGTCAGCAGGGTGTCCGGGGTCAGGTCCGCTTCGAGGATGCCGTAGGCGATGTCCTTGGTGTTCTGGTAGTGATCCATGTAGGCGCTGCGATCCTGATAGACCCCGACGAACCGTCCGCGCACGTTGCCGCTTTCGGTCAGCGGGCCGGAAATGTCGCCTTCGCTGCGATAGTTGTCCCAGGAACCGACCGTGCCGGCGATCGATGCCTTGAATTCTTTGGTCGGGCGCTTGCGGATCAGGTTGACGGTGGCCGAGGGATCGCCCGAACCGGTCATCAGGCCCGTTGCGCCTTTGATGATTTCCACGCGGTCGAAGGTCGCCATGTCGGTGCTGGTGGTGCCGTAATCGTAGACACCGTCGTAGTCGGTGTTGACGCCGTCGTACTGGAAATTGGTGATCGGCAGGCCACGGCTGGAAAACTCCCAGCGTTCACTGTCGTAGTTCTGCACGCTGATGCCGGGGGCGCGGCGCAGGGTGTCGGCGATGCTGGTGGAACCCTGGTCGTCCATTTGCTGACGGGTGATGACGGTCACCGACTGCGGTGTTTCGCGCAGGGACAGCGGCAGGCCTGTAGCCGAAGACGTCGAACCGGTGGTGTAGGAATGAGTGTCTTCAGTGGTGGCGCCCAGCCCCTGACCGGAAATGTTCGTGGCGTCCAGTTCCAGCGCACCTTGCGAGGCCGGCACTGCTTGCAACACATAGCCGCCGTTGCCTTGGGGGTTGGCTTGCAGGCCACTGCCTTGCAACAGTCGCTGCAACGCTTGCGAGTCGGTGTAGTCGCCATCGAGGCCGGGGCTGCGCTTGCCGGCCGCGAGGTCGTTGTGACCGGCGAGGAAGACTCCGCTCTGCTCGGCGAAGCGATTGAGTACGCTGGCCAACGGTCCCGCCGCTATCGCGTAATGACGTGTCCGGGGGCTGGACTGTTCACTGGCGCCCGTGGTGTCTGCTTGGGCGAACGGTGCCGAAAAGCTCAGAAATGCAGCCGGGAGAGCCAGCGCCAAGGGGCGCAGGGCAAAACGAGTGCGGGTGAAGGCGTTGCGTGACATGGCGTTCCCTGGAATCAGTTCGATCGGCAATGTGAGGTGCTTCTGAGGGGTTAACCGAACGAGAAAGGCAAAAGGGAACCCGTTGCCGAAAAAGAGTTTTTTCCACTCAGGCTTTCGGGCCGACGCTGACCCACCAGGCGAAGGTTTTTTGCACCCGGATCGGCAATGCCGCTTCCAGCAGGCGCAATGCCTGATCGGTGTCCTTGAGCGGGAACGAGCCCATGACCGGCAGCTCGGCGACTGCCGGATCGCAGTGCAAATGCCCCGGACGGTAGCGATTCAATTCGTCGATCAACTGGCCCAGTGGCAGGTTGTCTGCCAGCAGCAGGCCATGGCGCCAGGCTTCCCGTGAGGGGCTGGCGGCGGTGCTCAGCGCTATTGCGCTGTCGCTGAACGCCAGTTGCCGACCGGCCTCGACAACCTGTACCGCGCCTTGGCGGGTGCGGACTTCAACCGCGCCTGCATAGACGTTCAGCAACGTCTGCCGATCCTCTTGGCGAACACTGAAGCGGGTACCCAGCGCCCGCAGTTGCCCTTGGGCGGTTTCCAGCAAAAACGGTCGACCGGGGTCCTTGGCGGTGTCGATCAACACTTCGCCGCACTGCAACTGCAGCAAACGTTGCGTGGCATCGAAGCGGACGTTCAGTGCGCTGAGTGCATTCAGCCAGATCCGGCTGCCATCGTTGAGCACGGTTTCGCGGGTTTCCCCGGTGCCGGTCGCGAGGTCGGCAGTGAACCGCCCGAACGTTTCCGGCAGCGGCGTGCCGCGCCAGGCGGCCCATCCCGTCAGGCTGCCAGCGGTGAGGATCAACAGGCTCTTGAGGGTCTGGCGGCGACTGATCGGCGAGCGCCCGGTGCTGCGCAGAACCTGGCTTATGGCCTGTTGTTCGCTGTCGTGTTGCAGCGGGGTGAAGCGTTGCCCGACCCGTTCGATGTAGCGCCAGGCGTCCTGATGGTCAGTACTTTGAGCCAGCCAATCCTGCCAGCGCAGGCGTTCGTGGTCGGCTACTTGTGGGTCGTGGAGTTGCACATACCACTGAGCCGCTTGCTCGAGGCTGGCATGGCTGAGTTTTTTCAAGGGGGCGGCGGGCATCGGGTTATTCAATCAGCAACCCATCGAGTTCGGCCTCGAGGATCGCGCAGTGCATCATGGCCTGGGCCAGGTACTTCTTGACCATGCGCTCGCTCACGCCGATCTCGCTGGCGATGAGTCGATAGGGCATGCCGTGCAACTGAGCCAGGATAAATGCATCGCTGACTCGTTTGGGCAAGCGCTGTAGCAGGGCGTCCACTTCGTGCAGGGTCTCGACAATGATCGCCCGTTGTTCCGGTGAAGGTTGCAAGGCGGGAGGGCGTACGGCGAGGGTCTGCAGCCAGGCGTGTTCCAACTGCCGACGACGCCAGTGATCAATGCACAAACCGCGAGCAATGGTCGCCAGGTAGGAGCGCTCTCGAACGTCGCAGTCAAACGCCTGTGGCCGCTTGAGCACTCGCATGAAGGTGTCATGAGCGAGATCCGCGGCATCCATCGCATTGCTGAGGCGTCGACGCAACAACTCGTACAGCCATTGGTGGTGGCAGGTATAGAGGTTTTGAACCGAAGAAAAGTCGGCGATTGTCATTGAGAGCACACGTCCATGGCGACCGGCGTCGCGGGTGCAAATAAGAATTGGTCGCGATTAAAGCAAATGGCCGGAAGTCTCGCAAATGATATTGGTTTGCTTTTAGGTAGTCCCAGGCCAACTTCCGATCAATCCGCGTAGCAGCGACCGGTGGTCGATGAACATGGCTTGTGGGTCAAATTGCGCTTAGCTGTAGGGATAACCCAAGGCGCGCGTAACCCGCCGACCTTGTAGGAGCGAAGCTTGCTCGCGAAGGCGTCATTGCTGTCACACCGCGTTATCGTTCTTCGCGGGCAAGCCTCGCTCCTACACGATAATGATGGCGTCGAGGCAGAGGCGCCCCTTCAGAACACCGTGAGTCTGAGGAAACCCGCAATGCTGACCCTTAATATCAATGGCAAGGACCAGGAACTGGATGTCCCCGCGGACATGCCATTGCTCTGGGTGCTGCGCGATGTCGCGCACCTGACGGGCACCAAATTCGGTTGTGGCATGGCCCAGTGCGGCGCCTGCACCGTGCACGTCGACGGCGCGCCGCTGCGCTCCTGCATAACGCCCGCCACGGCGGTGGCTAATGGGCAGAAAATTCTCACCATCGAAGGCTTGTCCGCTGATGGCTCGCACCCGGTCCAGCAAGCCTGGGCCGAACTCGACGTGGTCCAGTGCGGCTATTGCCAGTCGGGGCAGATCATGTCGGCGGCAGCGCTGCTGGCGAAGATCCCCAAGCCCACCGACAGTGACATCGACCAGGCGCTGTCCGGCAACATTTGCCGCTGCGGCACCTACCCAAGAATCCGCGCCGCGATCAAGCGTGCCGCCGAGATCGGTTGATACAACGTCGAAGGGAGTTGACCCATGAACAGAATCAACCCTGTCTCGCGTCGCGGTTTTCTCAAGGGCAGCGCAGTGTTGGGTGGCGGCCTGGTGGTGGCGTTTGTCATCCCGGGTGCCAATCGCTTTGCCCTCGGTGCCGAGAATCAAGGAAACGTTTTCGCCCCCAATGCCTTTTTACGCATTGGCAACGACAACAGCATCACCGTGCTGCTCGGCCATTCGGAAATGGGCCAGGGCATCTGGACCGGCCTGACCATGTTGATCGCCGAAGAGCTGGACGCCGACTGGTCGAAAATCCGTGTCGAACATGCACCGGCCTCGGGGGCCGATTATGGCCTGCCGGCGTTTGGCGGGATGCAGATCACCGGCGGTTCGACGTCGACCTGGATGGAGTTCGACCGCTATCGCCAGGCCGGAGCGGCGGCGCGCTTGATGCTGATCGAGGCGGCGGCCAAGCGATTCGACGTGGCGCCTTCGCAGATCCGCACCGAATCGGGCGTGGTCATGGCCGGCGACAAGCGCGCCACTTACGGCGAATTGGCGGATGACGCTGGCAAGCTGCCGGTGCCGGATCCGGCCTCGATCAAGTTCAAGGAGGCCAAGGACTGGAAGGTCATCGGCAAACCCACCAAGCGCCTCGACACCCCGGAGAAAATCACCGGTCAGGCCAAGTTCGGCATGGACGTGCAATTCGACGGACTCATGACGGCGATGGTCGCCCGCCCGCCGGTATTCGGTGGCAGCGTCAAATCCTTCGAAGGCGCCGAGGCGCTGGCGGTGCCGGGCGTGCACAAAGTGGTGCAGGTGCCCACGGGTGTCGCGGTGATTGCCGATCATTATTGGGCGGCGAAGCTGGGGCGCGATGCGCTGAAGGTCGAATGGGAGCTGGGGCCGAACGCCGGGCTCGACAGTCAACAACTGCTGGAAAGCTTCCGTAAACTCGCCGCCACCCCCGGCACTTCCGCCAGTAAGGCCGGGGATGCGACGGCGACGCTAGGCAAAGCGGCGAAGACGATTGAGGCTGAATACAGCGTGCCGTACCTGGCCCACGCGCCGATGGAACCGCTCAATTGCACGGTGAAAATCTCCAAGGACAAATGCGAAATCTGGACCGGCACGCAGTTTCAGACGCTGGATCAGATGATCGCGGGGAAGATCACCGGGCTCAAACCCGAACAGGTCGAGATCCACACCCAATTCCTCGGCGGCGGCTTCGGGCGTCGAGCCAACCCGACCTCGGATTTTGTCAGCGAAGCCGTGTACGTCGCCAAGGCGGCAGGCGCGCCGGTGAAAACCGTCTGGGCCCGAGAGGATGACATTCGCGGCGGTTACTACCGCTCGGCATTCCTGCATCAGGCGCGCATCGGCCTGGATGCCGACGGTATGCCAATGGCCTGGAAGCATGTCCTGGTCGGGCAGTCGATCCTGACGGGCACGTCGTTCGCGGCGACCATGGTCAAGGATGGCATCGACAAAACCTCCGTCGAAGGGGTGGCCGACAGCCCTTATCTTGAGGGGCTGGCCAACCACCAGGTCGAACTGCATTCACCGCAAACCGGCATCAGTGTGCTGTGGTTGCGTTCGGTGGGGCACACCCACACGGCATTCGTCATGGAGTCGTTGATCGATGAATTGGCAGACGCGGCCGGCAAGGATCCGGTGGAATACCGACGCGCCTTGCTCAAGGCGCATCCGCGGCATCTGGGCGTGCTGAATCTGGCGGTGGAGAAAGCCAACTGGAAAGCACCGTTGCCGGACGGTCACGCATTGGGCGTGGCGGTGCATGAATCTTTCGGCAGCTATGTCGCTCAGGTGGTCGAGGTGTCGCAGGACAACCTGGCGATTCGTGTGCACCGGGTGGTGTGCGCGGTGGACTGCGGCATTGCGGTCAATCCGCAGAGCATCGCCGCGCAGATGGAGTCAGGCATCACCTTTGGTCTCAGTTTTACCTTGCACAGCAAACTGACGTTCAAGGACGGTCAGGTGGAGCAATCCAATTATCACGACTATCAGGTGCTGCGCCTGAACGAGATGCCGGTGGTCGAGGTGCATATCGTCCCCAGTAGCGACAAGCCCGGTGGCGTCGGCGAGGTCGGTGTGCCTCCGGTGGCGCCGGCAGTGGCGAACGCGGTGTTTGCCCTGACCGGGCAGCGTCTGCGGGAACTGCCACTGCAACTGTCGGGGGTGTGAGATGAGACGACATCTGGTTCTTGGTACGGTGGTGTTGATCGGGCTGAGCGGCTATGCCTCGGACCTGTTCGCTGACGATAAAGCGGCGGTGAAGGCGTTCGACACGGTGCAGAAAGTGTTCCAGAGCCCGCGTTGTCAGAACTGTCATATCCCCGGCGATTCGCCGTTGCAGTTCGACGCCGGCATGCCTCACGCAATGAACGTGGTTCGCGGCATGGATGGCAAGGGTTCGGCCGGTTTGCCATGTGCTACCTGTCATGCCGAAAGCAATCCACCGGCCAGTTATGGGCCTCATGCACCGCCCGGGGCGCCGCATTGGAGCCTGCCGCCAGCCGCACACAAAATGGCCTGGATCGGTCTGCCAGCCGACAAGTTGTGCGCGATGATCAAGGACCGCTCCAGCAATGGCGATCGTGATTTTGCGGCACTGATCAAGCATGTCAGCGAGGACAAGCTGGTGCTCTGGGGCTGGCGTCCGGGTGAGGGACGGGCGCCGGTGCCGGTGCCCCACGATATTTTTGTCACCCAGTTCAAACTCTGGGCCGACGCTGGAGGGCCGTGTCCGCTGGCGGGTAGCTGACCAACGGCGCGTTTATAGGGAGTCATACCGGGTGTGAACGACTCTAACGTTCATATCCATCAAGGAGTGAATGATGTTAACCCCAGGTAAACCGCTCAAACCCGGCGCTGGCGCAGACCTGCGTGCGCCGAATGTCCTCGACAGCGCAGTGAAGGATCGCGATGTACTGCGCGACATGGCGCGTAAGGCCGAGCAAGAACTGATGGGCGTGCAGATGGCGAGCATGGATGAGTTGACGCTGCTCTCCAATCGACATGGCTTCGAGGCTTTGGCTCGGTTGGCGCTAGAGGCTTGTCAGCAGTTGGGCATACCCGCGACGCTGCTGTTTTTCGACCTTGATGACTTCAAGCGCATCAATCAGCTGTACGGTCGTGCCGAGGGCGACGATGCCCTGAAAACCTTCGCCGATGTGCTACGCATCGCCTTTCGCGAGAGCGATGTGATCGGCCGGTTGGGCAGCGATGAATTTGCTGCCTTGTTGACCGGCGCCGATACCGTGGAAATCGCCGCGATCAGAGCGCGCCTCGAAGAAATACTCAAGGAACGCAATGCCACGGCGCATCATGGCTATGACATTCGCTTCAGTATCGGGCAGATCGAGTTTGATCCTCGGCTACACCAGACAGCGGAAAATTTGCTGGCTTTGGTCGATAAGGCGATACGCGACCGACAGTTCGACGCTCGTCATTGTTGAGTGGCGTCTTGCAAGACCGCTGCAACGTGCCCGGCTGTTCGCAACAGCCGGCCATCGTCTCTGAACCGTCCGATTATCTGTAATCCGATCGGTAGACTGCCTTCGGCGCGAATCAGCGGAATATTTACTTGCGGCCAGCCGAACGCCCCCCAGAACTTGATGAAGTCCGACGGCCCGGTGCTTTCCAGGCCCATCGGCGCGACCATCGCGCAAGTGGCACCAAGCATGGCGTCGAAGGGGTGGCAAAGCTCATTCAAACGCGGGGCAAGATTGGCCAGGCGCGCCTTGGCAGCAGATTCCTGTTCCCATGTTGTCGCCGCCGCTCGCTCGAACATGGCCAGTGTCGAAGGGCTCAGTAGTGCCCGGTGTTGTTGAAACTCCTTCGCCAGCGAGCGAGCACCTTCGCAATCGTTGATCAACTGATGATCATCGAACACACCGGCAAACTCATCCGGCAGCCGCACTTCGCTGACGTGATGGCCGGCGCCGCGCAACTGATCCACTGCCAGCTCCAGCGCACGGGCCACCTCGGGGTCCACCTGGTCCCAGCGCGATGTGCGGCAGAAACCCAATTGCAGCGGACGCCGTTCGACGTCAGGTACTACGAAGCCGGGAATCAACACTCGCGCCACGAGGTGCAGATCACGTACCGATCGACCGTACCAGCCCACGGTGTCAAAGCTCGGCGCCAGCGGCTTTACGCCTTCCAGCGATACCAGGCCCAACGACGGTTTGAAGGCGAAGAGGCCGCAGTAGGACGCCGGCTTGAGCAACGAGCCAGCGGTCTGGGTGCCCAGTGCCAGGGCAAAGAAACCCGCTGCCATCCCGGCCGCCGAGCCAGCGCTGGAGCTGCCCGGCGTGCAGGCGAGGTTGTGGGGGTTGCGGGTCGGGCCGGTGTGCATGTACGCAAATTCGGTGGTGTGGGTCTTGCCCATGATCAGCGCTCCGGCCTGGCGCAGCAGCGTCACCACGTGGGCGTCGCGGGACGGTTGATGGCCGGCGTAAATGGGCGAATGAAATTGCGTGGGATGGTCGGCGCTGTCGAAGATGTCCTTGATGCCCACCGGCACTCCGGCCAGCAAGCCTTGGCCGGGGCATTGTGCGGCAGCGGCACGCACCTGGCGGGCATCGAACGAGACGAAGGCCTGGATGTCCGGCTCCAGCGTCTGAATGCACTCAAGAAAGCGCTCGGCGATGGCCGCAGCGCTCGTCTCGCCATGGGTTACTGCCTCGCTGAGAGCGGTGGCATCAAGAGCACGGCCGATCATTTGGCGAACAACTGGTCGATGTTCTTGAACGCCTTGAACTCCAGGGCGTTGCCGCAGGGGTCGAAGAGAAACATCGTGGCCTGTTCGCCCACCAGCCCCTGGAAGCGGATACCGGGCTCGATCACAAAACGGGTGCCCAGGGACTTCAAACGCTCGGCCAGGTTTTCCCATTCCTCCATGCCCAGCACTACGCCAAAGTGCGGAACCGGTACGTTATGTCCATCCACGGCATTGGTGTGGGCCGCTTCCTGAGACGCGTTTTTCGGCGCCAGGTGAATGACCAGTTGATGGCCGAAGAAATTGAAATCGACCCAATGGTCGCTGGAGCGACCTTCTTCCAGACCGAATACTTCGCCATAGAAACGTCGGGCGGCGGCCAAGTCGTAAACCGGGATAGCCAAGTGAAAAGGGGACAGTTGCATCGGAGGTACCTCGACAGGTTGGGTTGGGATCGAGTTTAGCCCTGTGCTTTTTGATTGAAAGACGATAGTTTTTGCGGCGAGCTCAAATTATTTCGATCAATTGGAGAGCCGCATGCTGCGGGAACTGAAAACCTTCATTGCCGTGACGCGCTATGGCACCTTCGCCGCGGCGGGCATGCACATCGGCCTCACGCAGTCGGCGGTCAGCGCACAGATTCGCAATCTGGAACAGGCGCTGGGCATTCGCTTGTTCGACCGAACGGGGCGCCAAGCGTTGCTCAATGCTGCAGGGCAACGAGCGTTGCCGATGGCCAGAGAGATGCTGGAAACCTTCAGTCGCATGGCCGTCAGCGATGATGTCAGCGAGTATCGCGGCGAGTTGAAGATTGGTGCGGTAGCTACGGTCCAGACCGGGCTGTTGCCCCAGGCGTTGTTACGATTGCGTCAACAGGCACCGCTGCTGGAGCCGAAGCTGGTGCCCGGTGTGTCGCTGAATCTGTTGAGTCAGGTCGACACCGGTGAGGTGGATCTGGCCATCCTGATCAAGCCGCCATTCGACTTGCCCAAGGAGTTGTCGGCACAGGTGATTCGCAAGGAGCCATTCGTGCTGGTCGTTCCGGCCAACCTTGAAGGCGATGACCCGCTGCAGTTGCTGGCGGACCATCCTCATGTGCGCTACGACCGCAACTCGTTCGGTGGACGCTTGATCACGCGATTTTTGCGCGAGCAGCGGATCGACGTGCACGTGGCCCTTGAGCTGGATGAACTGGAAGCCATCGTGAAAATGGTCGAGTGCGGATTGGGCATTTCATTGCTGCCCAAGGCAGGGCTGTGGCTTGAACACGGCGCCAGGGTGAGGGTGATCGAATTGGGCGAACTGACGCTCTATCGGGAGATCGTGTTGCTGCAGCGTTACAGCCAGCGTATGCAGCCGATCCAACAGTTGTTTGCGCGGTGCCTGACACCAATCGACGACTGAACCCACAACCCTGTGGGAGCGAGCCTGCTCGCGATGACGGACTGAGATTCACGTTTGATGTTGACTGACACACCGCTATCGCGAGCAGGCTCGCTCCCACAATGGAGCGAGTCGTCTCGTAAATTGCAGGCATAAAAAAACCCGCCTCCAGAGGCGGGTTTTTTCAGTGCAACTCGAAGATCACTCTTCGATGTTGCCCATGGCGGTGGTGTTGAAGCCGCCGTCTACGTACATGATTTCGCCGCTGATGCCGGACGCCAGGTCCGAGCACAGGAAGGCGCCGGCGTTGCCGACTTCGTCGATGGTGACGTTACGACGCAGCGGGGTTTGCGCTTCGTTGGCGGCCAGCATTTTGCGGAAGTTCTTGATGCCGGAAGCGGCGAGGGTACGGATCGGGCCAGCCGATACGCAGTTCACGCGGGTGCCGTCCGGGCCCAGGGAGCCGGCCAGGTAACGCACGCCAGCTTCCAGCGAAGCCTTGGCCATGCCCATCACGTTGTAGTTCGGCATGGTGCGCTCGGCGCCCAGGTACGACAGGGTCAGCAGGCTGCCATTGCGGCCTTTCATCATTTCGCGGCCAGCCTTGGCCAGGGCCACGAAGCTGTAGGCGCTGATGTCGTGAGCGATGCGGAAACCTTCACGGGTGGTGGCTTCGGTGAAGTCGCCGTCCAGTTGGTCGCCCGGGGCGAAGCCGACGGAGTGCACGATGCAGTCCAGGCCGTCCCACTTCTTGCTCAGTGCTTCGAAGACCTTGGCGATTTCTTCATCGCTGGCCACGTCGCACGGGAAGCACAGCTCAGGGCTCGAGCCCCAGCCTTGTGCGAATTCTTCGACACGACCCTTGAGTTTGTCGTTCTGATAAGTGAAGGCAAGCTCAGCGCCCTCGCGATGCATGGCGGCAGCGATGCCGGATGCGATGGACAGCTTGCTGGCGACACCGACGATCAGTACGCGCTTACCGGCGAGAAAACCCATGTGTTGCTCCTCTTTTCAGGTTTATTGCGCAGTGGCTGGTGCCAGAAAAGCGGCTTCCAGCAACTGCTGTGTATACGGATGTTGGGGGGCGGCAAAGATACTTTGCGCGTCTCCCTGTTCGACCACTTGGCCATGCTTGACCACCATCAGCTGGTGGCTCAGCGCTTTGACGACAGCCAGGTCATGGCTGATAAACAGATACGTCAGGTTGTACTTGGTTTGCAGTGAACGTAGCAGCTCCACCACTTGGCGTTGCACGGTGCGGTCGAGGGCCGAAGTCGGCTCGTCCAGCAGAATCAACGCCGGTTTTAGCACTAATGCCCGGGCAATGGCGATTCTTTGCCGTTGCCCACCGGAAAATTCGTGGGGGTAGCGGTGCCGGGTTTCCGGGTCCAGACCTACCTCCTTGAGTGCCGCAATAATCGCTTGTTCCTGTTCTGCCTCGGTGCCCATCTTGTGGATCCGCAGGCCTTCGCCGACGATCTGGCTCACGCACATCCGTGGGCTCAGGCTGCCGAAGGGGTCCTGGAACACCACCTGCATTTCCCGTCGCAGCGGTCGAATCTGTTGCTGCGTCAGGCAGTCTAGCTGCTTGCCTTCAAAACGGATGGCGCCTTTGCTACCGATCAGCCGCAAAATCGCCAGGCCGAGCGTCGACTTGCCGGAACCGCTTTCTCCCACAATCCCCAGGGTCTGGCCCTGGGGCAGACTGAAATTGATCCCGTCGACCGCTTTGATATGGTCCACGGTCTTTTTCAGAAAGCCTTTCTTGATCGGGAACCAGACTTTCAGGTCCTCGACTTGCAGCAAGGGCGGGCCGATAACGTTAGTCGCCGGCTTGCCGCTGGGCTCCGCTGCCAGCAGTTCCCGCGTGTACGGATGCTGCGGCGCGCGGAACAATTCTTCGCACGATGCCTGTTCGACGATGCAACCACGCTGCATGACACATACGCGATGCGCAATTCTTCGTACAAGGTTCAAATCGTGACTGATCAGTAACAATGCCATGCCCAGACGGGCCTGCAATTCCTTGAGCAGTTCGAGAATTTTCAGTTGAACGGTCACGTCCAGCGCCGTGGTCGGTTCGTCGGCAATCAACAGTTCCGGCTCATTGGCCAGGGCCATCGCGATCATCACCCGCTGACGCTGGCCGCCGGACAATTCGTGGGGCAGGGCCTTGAGGCGCTTCTCCGGTTCGGGGATGCCGACCATTTCCAGCAGTTCCAGCGTGCGTTTGGTCGCGACTTTGCCGGTCAGGCCTTTGTGGATGCCCAACACTTCGTTGATCTGCTTCTCGATCGAATGCAGCGGATTGAGCGAGGTCATCGGCTCCTGGAAGATCATCGCGATCCGGTTGCCGCGGATGTGGCGGATGGTTTTCTCTTTCAGGTCCAGCAGATTCTGGTCGGAATAAGTGATAGTGCCGGACGGATGCCGGGCCAGCGGGTAGGGCAGCAGTCGCAGGATCGAGTGGGCGGTCACCGATTTGCCGGAGCCGCTTTCGCCCACCAGCGCCAGGGTTTCGCCACGCTTGATGTCGAAGCTCACGCCTTCGACCACCCGCTGCACGCGTTCACCGACGACAAATTCGACGGCCAGGTCGCGCACTTCGATCAGATTGTCCTGATTCATTTCACTTCCTCGGGTCGAAGGCATCGCGAGCGGACTCGCCGATGAACACCAGCAAACTCAACATCAGCGCCAGCACCGCAAACGCACTCATACCGAGCCACGGCGCTTGCAGGTTGGATTTGCCCTGGGCCACCAGTTCACCCAGGGACGGCGCGCCCGGCGGCAGGCCGAAGCCGAGGAAATCCAGGGCGGTCAGGGTGCCGATGGCGCCGGTCAAGATGAACGGCATGAAGGTCATGGTCGAGACCATGGCGTTGGGCAAAATGTGGCGGAACATGATCGCACCATTCTGCATGCCCAGCGCCCGCGCCGCGCGCACGTATTCCAGGTTACGACCGCGCAGGAATTCGGCGCGCACCACATCCACCAGGCTCATCCACGAGAACAGCAGCATGATCCCCAGCAGCCACCAGAAATTTGGCTGCACGAAACTGGCCAGAATGATCAGCAGGTACAGCACCGGCAACCCGGACCAGATCTCCAGAAAACGCTGTCCGGCCAGATCGACCCAGCCGCCATAAAAACCCTGCAAGGCCCCGGCGATCACGCCGATGATCGAGCTGAGAATGGTCAGGGTCAGGGCAAACAACACCGAAATCCGGAAGCCGTAAATCACCCGGGCCAGCACATCGCGCCCCTGATCGTCGGTGCCCAGCAGGTTATCGGCCGAAGGCGGCGCCGGGGCCGGGACTTTCAGGTCGTAGTTGATGCTCTGGTAGCTGTAGGGGATCGGCGCCCACACAACCCAGGCGTCCTTGGCCTTGAGCAGTTCGCGGATGTACGGGCTCTTGTAGTTGGCTTCCAGCGGGAATTCGCCACCGAACGCGGTTTCCGGGTAGCGCTTGAGGGCCGGGAAGTACCAGGCGTTGTCGTAGTGCACCACCAGCGGTTTGTCGTTGGCGATCAGTTCGGCACCGAGGCTTGCGCCGAACAGAATCAGGAACAGCCACAGCGACCACCAGCCACGCTTGTTGGCCTTGAACAGTTCGAAACGTCGGCGATTGAGAGGGGACAGGTTCATCTCAATGCTCCCGGCTTTCGAAGTCGATGCGCGGGTCGACAAAGGTGTAGGTGAGGTCACCGATCAATTTCACCACCAACCCCAGCAGGGTGAAGATGAACAGCGTGCCAAAGACGATCGGGTAGTCGCGGTTGATCGCCGCTTCGAAACTCATCAAACCGAGGCCGTCGAGGGAGAAAATCACTTCCACCAACAAAGAGCCGGTGAAAAAGATCCCGATGAACGCCGAAGGGAAACCGGCGATCACCAGCAGCATGGCGTTGCGAAACACATGGCCGTAGAGCACGCGATGGCGGGTCAGGCCCTTGGCCTTGGCGGTGACCACGTATTGCTTGTTGATTTCATCGAGGAAGCTGTTCTTGGTCAGCAGCGTCATGGTCGCGAAGTTGCCGATCACCAATGCGGTCACCGGCAGTGCCAGGTGCCAGAAGTAATCGAGGATCTTGCCGCCGGTGCTCAGCTCGTCGAAGTTGTTCGAAGTCAGGCCCCGTAGCGGAAACCAGTCGAAATAGCTGCCGCCGGCGAACACCACAATCAGCAGGATGGCGAACAGGAACGCCGGGATCGCGTAGCCGACGATGATCGCCGAACTGGTCCAGACGTCGAAGTGGCTGCCGTGTCGCGTCGCCTTGGCGATCCCCAGCGGGATCGACACCAGGTACATGATCAGCGTGCTCCACAGCCCCAGGGAGATCGACACCGGCATCTTTTCCTTGATCAGGTCGATGACCTTGGCGTCGCGGAAGAAGCTGTCGCCGAAATCCAGGGTGGCGTAGTTCTTGATCATGATCCACAAACGTTCCGGCGCCGATTTGTCGAAGCCGTACATGTGCTCGATTTCCTTGACCAGCGCCGGGTCCAGGCCCTGTGCACCGCGATAGGCGGAACCTGCCACCGACACCTCGGCACCGCCGCCGGCAATGCGGCTGGTGGCGCCTTCGAAGCCTTCGAGCTTGGCGATCATCTGTTCCACCGGCCCGCCGGGGGCGGCCTGGATGATCACGAAGTTGATCAGCAAAATGCCGAGCAGGGTCGGGATGATCAGCAGCAGTCGCCGAAAAATATACGCCAGCATCTGATTACTCCATGCCCGCAGGGTCGGCTTGCAGTTTGGTTTCGACTTCTATCGGCAATGTCGCGTCGGGCTTGACCCACCAGGTATTGATGCCGATGTCATATTTGGGCGAAACCTTCGGGTGGCCGATGTGGCTCCAGTACGCCACGCGCCAGGTCTTGATGTGCCAGTTGGGGATCACGTAATAACCCCATTGCAGCACCCGGTCCAGCGCCCTGGCGTGGGCCACCAGGCTTTGGCGTGAGTCGGCGTTGATCAGTTGCTCGACCAGTTGATCCACCACCGGGTCTTTCAGGCCCATGGAGTTGCGGCTGCCCGGTTTGTCGGCAGCGGCAGTCATCCAGAACTCGCGCTGTTCGTTACCCGGCGAGTTGGACTGCGGGAAACTGCCGACGATCATGTCGAAATCCCGGGAGCGCACGCGGTTGATGTATTGCGAGACGTCGACGCGGCGGATCACCAGGTCGATGCCCAGGTCGCTGAGGTTGCGCTTGAACGGCAGCAGCACCCGCTCGAACTCGGTCTGGGCCAGCAGGAATTCGATGGTCACCGGTTTGCCGGTGGCGTCGACCATCTTGTCATCGACGATCCGCCAGCCCGCCTCTTGCAGCAGTTGATAGGCCTTGCGCTGCTGGGTGCGGATCATGCCGCTGGCGTCGGTCACCGGGTTCTGGAACACCTCGCTGAACACCTGCTCGGGAATCTTGCCGCGGAACGGGTCGAGGATCGCCAGTTGATCTGCGTCCGGCAGGCCGGTGGCGGCCATTTCCGAGTTTTCGAAGTAACTGCGGGTGCGCGCATAGGCGCCGTTGAACAATTGCTTGTTGGTCCATTCGAAATCCAGCAACAGGGTCAGTGCCTGACGCACACGCACATCCTGAAACACCGGGCGGCGCAGGTTGAACACGAAGCCTTGCATGCCGGTGGGATTGCCGTTGGGAATCTCTTCCTTGATCAGCCGACCTTCGGTCACTGCCGGAATGTTGTAGGCCTTGGCCCAGTTTTTCGCGGCCATTTCCAGCCAGTAGTCGAACTGGCCGGCCTTGAGCGCTTCCAGCGCGACGGTGTTGTCGCGGTAGTAGTCGGTGGTCAGTACGTCGAAGTTGTAGAAGCCACGATTGACTGGCAGGTCCTTGCCCCAGTAATCCTTGACCCGCTCATAGCGCACCGAACGTCCGGCCTTCACTTCGCTGACTTTGTACGGGCCGCTGCCGAGCGGCAGTTCCAGGTTGCCCTTGTTGAAGTCGCGGGTGGCCCACCAATGCTTGGGCAGCACCGGCAACTGGCCGAGGATCAGCGGCAATTCACGATTGTTGTTGTGCTTGAACTTGAACAGCACTTTGAGCGGGTCTTCGGCGACCACTTCTTCCACGTCGCTGTAATAGCCGCGGTAGAGCGGGGCGCCGTCCTTGATCAGGGTCTGGAAGCTGAACACCACGTCTTCGGCACGCACCGGGTGGCCGTCGTGGAAGCGTGCTTCGGGACGCAGGTAGAAGCGCACCCAGCTGTTGTCCGGGGCTTTCTCGATTTTGCCGGCGATCAGGCCATATTCGGTAAACGGCTCATCCAGACCCTGTTTGGCCAGGGTGTCGTAGATCATGCTGATGTCGTCGGCCGGCACGCCTTTGTTGATGAACGGGTTGAGGCTGTCGAAGCCACCGAACCCGGCCTGGCGGAAGATCCCGCCCTTGGGTGCGTCGGGGTTTACGTAATCGAAGTGTTTGAAGTCGACCGGGTATTTCGGCGGCTCGTTGTACAGGGTCAAGGCATGTTGCGGGGCGGCGCAGGCCAGCCCGGCGAACAACAGACCGCTGGCCTGCAAGAGCAGGGCGCGTACGGGGTTCATTGATCTTTCTCCGAAGATTTCAGCCACCACGCGCTCAGGCCCAGGGTGTAGGGCGGCGTAGTGACGAAGGCGAACCGGTTGCGGTAGGCCAGGCGGTGATAATTGAGGTACCAATTGGGAATGATGTAGTGCTGCCACAGCAGCACCCGGTCCAGCGCCTTGCCGGCGGCGACTTGTGCATCACGGGTCTGGGCGGCGAGCAGTTGTTCGAGTAAATGGTCGACCACCGGGTTGGCGATACCTGCGTAATTCTTGCTGCCCTTGACCCCGACCTGGCTGGAGTGGAAGTACTGCCATTGCTCCAGACCCGGGCTGAGGGTCTGGTTGAGGGTCATCAGGATCATGTCGAAATCGAACTGATCGAGGCGTTGTTTGTATTGGGCGCGATCAACCGTGCGCAGCCGTGCGTCGATGCCGATACTGGCGAGGTTCTCGACGTAGGGCTGAAGGATGCGCTCCAGGTTCGGGTTGACCAGCAGGATCTCGAAACGCAACGGTTGGCCGATGGTGTTCTGCAGTCGCTGACCGTTGAGCTTCCAGCCGGCCTCGGCGAGCAGCTCCAGGGCCTTGCGCATGGTTTCCCGCGGAATGCCGCGGCCTTCGGTCTGCGGCAGGCTGAACGGCTCGGTGAGCAGCTTGGCGGGCAACTGATCGCGATAGGGCTTGAGCAGCAGCCACTCATGACCGACTGGCAGCCCGGTCGCGGAGAACTCGCTGTTGGGGTAATAACTCATGGCGCGCTTGTAGGCGCCGCTGAACAGCGTGCGGTTGGTCCACTCGAAGTCGAACATCAGCCCCAGCGCTTCGCGGACCTTGGCCTCGGCGAAAGTGGGTCGCCGGGTGTTCATGAACAGGCCCTGGCTCTGGGTCGGGATCTGGTGCGCGATTTGCGCCTTGATCACATCGCCACGGCGCACGGCCGGGAAATTGTAACCGTTGGCCCAGTTCTTCGCCTGGTGTTCGATGTAGATGTCGAACTCACCGGCCTTGAACGCTTCGAAAGCCACGTCGCTGTCACGGTAGAACTCGACTTCCATGCGATCGACGTTGTACTTGCCGCGATTGACCGGCAGGTCTTTGCCCCAGTAATCCTTGACCCGTTCGAAGACGATCTGCCGCCCGGGCGTTACCGAGGTGATGCGATACGGCCCGCTGCCCAATGGCGGCTCGAAGGTGGTGGCCTTGAAATCGCGACCTTCCCAGTAATGCTGGGGCAACACCGGCAACTCGCCCAGGCGCAGGATCAGCAGCGGATTACCGGAGCGTTTGAAGACGAAACGGATGCGCCGTGGGTTGAGGATGTCGACCCGCGACACTTCCTGAAGGTTGGTGCGGTATTGCGGGTGACCTTCCTTGAGCAGCAAACGGTAAGAGAACGCCACGTCGTAAGCGGTGATCGGCGTGCCATCGTGGAAACGCGCTTCGGGCCGCAGGTTGAACACCACCCAGCTGCGGTCCTCGCTGTATTCCACCGATTGGGCAATCAGGCCATAACTGGACGTCGGCTCATCGCCGGAGGGCGCGTATTGGCCGGTGCCGACCATCAACGGTTCATTGAGCTCGTTGATGCCGTATTGCAGGAAGTTGGCGGTGGAAACCGGGCTCGAACCTTTGAATGTGTAAGGGTTGAGCGTATCGAAGGTGCCAAACGCCATCACCCGCAACGTACCGCCCTTGGGCGCTTGCGGGTTGACCCAGTCGAAGTGGGTAAATCTGGCCGGGTACTTGAGCGTGCCGAACTGCGCATAACCATGGCTTTCGCTGATCGTCGCGCTTGCGGGGGAGCTCAAGGCCAGGCTGATCAGGAGCAGGAGGAGGGGACGCTTCAAGTCAGAGATCCGATCCAGGCGGCTTGGGCTTTGTGGGCCGTACAGTAACAGCTTGTATCGACAGGAAAAAGACGGGGGGTTAATGCGGGCTTAATGCGGAGGCAGGTCGAAAAAAAAGATCGCAGCCTGCGGCAGCTCCTACACCGATCATGTACATCCGCGATTGATTGGATGTACGCATTATCTGTAGGAGCTGCCGAAGGCTGCGATCTTTTCGGCATCACATCAATCTTAATGCGGCGAAGCAACCGTCAGCATCTGCCCCGGCTTCAGCGCCTGGCCAACCCGAGGGTTCCAGCGCTTGAGGTGCTGCATTTCAACGTTGAAGCGTTTGGCGACCATGTACAGCGAGTCGCCTTGCTTGACCTTGTACTGGGTCTGTTGCGTCTTGTTGGTTACCTTGCCGTTGGTCTTGCTGTTCGCCGCGACCACGGTGTTGACGCGTCCGGATTTGCGCTTGGTGGTGTCTTGCATCACCAGGGTCTGGCCGACCTTGAGGTCTTTGCCGTTCAGCTTGTTCCAGCGTTGCAGGTCTTTGACCTCGACCTTGTTGGCCTTGGCGATGGTGCCCAGATTGTCGCCGCGTTTGACCCGATAGGCGCGCTTGAGGCTGGCGATTTCGCTGTCGTCTGCGCCTTCGAACACCGGCTTGAACGATCGCTGGCTGATCAACTCTTCAGGGCGCATGGTCGACAGGCTGGCGGTCAGCAGTTGCGCCTTGGACGTTGGCACCAGCAGATGCTGGGGGCCGTCGATGGTAGTGCGCTGCTTGAAGGCCGGGTTGAGCTGGAACAGTTCGTCTTCGTCGATGTTGGCGACGGCGGCAACCTTGGACAGGTCCATGCGCTGGTTGATTTCGACGACCTGGAAGTACGGTTCGTTGGCGATCGGGTTGAGGTTCACGCCATAGGCGTCGGGCGCCAGGACCACTTGCGACAGGGCCAGCAGTTTCGGCACATAGGCCTGGGTTTCCGCTGGCAGCGGCAGGTTCCAGTAGTCGGTCGGCAGGCCGAGTCGTTCGTTGCGCTCGATGGCCCGGCTGACCGTGCCTTCGCCGGCGTTGTAGGCCGCCAGGGCCAGCAGCCAGTCGCCGTTGAACATGTCGTGCAGGCGGGTCAGGTAATCCATGGCCGCGGTGGTCGAGGCGGTGATATCGCGACGGCCATCATAGAAACGGGTTTGACGCAGATTGAAGTAACGCCCGGTGGATGGAATGAATTGCCAAAGACCCACCGCGTCGGCCCGGGAATAGGCCATCGGGTTGTAGGCGCTTTCAATCACCGGCAACAGCGCCAGTTCCAGCGGCATGTTGCGTTCTTCAAGGCGTTCGACGATGTAGTGAATGTAGAGGCTGCCGCGTTCGCCGGCATTTTCGAGGAAGGACGGGTTACTGGCGAACCACAGGCGCTGTTGCTCGATGCGCGGGTTGACACCCAGATTGTCCTGCAACTGGAAGCCTTGGCGCATGCGCTCCCAGACGTCCTGTGGAATTTGTGGTGTTGGTTTTTCGCTGAGCCAGATAGGTTTCTGCTTGGCTCGAGCGGCAATATTCGGAGTGTGTGTCGCTTCGGTCTGCGGCACATGGCTCGAGCAGCCCGCCAAAGTGGCGGACACAGCCACCGCGATGGCTTGAGCCAAGCGGGTCAATGCGTCTGAACTGATGGCTTTACGAATAGGTGACGACATTGGCTGGAAGTAAGTTCCGGGCAAAAATGTCGGGCGATTCTAGAAAGCGTACCCCCTGCGGTCAACCATTCAGAATTTTTGTACCAACGTGATGGCTACTTAGAACTTATCTTTCCAGGCACGTAGAGCAGCAAAAACCGCACTCGGAGCCCGGTTTTGGGTTCCATTCCGTTCGTCCACTTTTTCTTTAACGGATGTTTCGTCGACGCGCAAAAACGGGTTGGTAAGCTTTTCAAGCGCCAGAGTAGAGGGCAGCGTCATGATTCCGGCTTCACGTTGTGCAGTGACTTTTTCCAGACGTGCGGCGGTGTCCGGATTGCCCGGTTCGACCGCTGCGGCAAACTTCAGGTTGCTCAAAGTGTATTCGTGAGTGCAGTAGACCAGCGTGTCTTCGGGCAGCGCGGCGAGGCGGCTCAGCGAGTGATGCATTTGCTCCGGCGTGCCTTCGAACAGGCGTCCGCAACCGGCGGCGAACAGGGTGTCGCCGCAAAACAAATGGCCCTGGTGATAAAAGGCAATGTGTCCGAGGGTATGGCCCGGCACTTGGATGACGTCGAAGTCCCAGCCCAGCACGCTGATGCGGTCGTTGTCCTTGAGCGCCACGTCCCGCGCCGGGATGCTTTCACTGGCCGGGCCGTAGACTGTCGCGTCTGTCGCTTTTTTCAGCCGCTCGACGCCGCCGACATGGTCATGATGGTGATGAGTGATCAAAATGTCGCTTAACACCCAACCTGGGTGCGCCGCGAGCCAGGCCTGCACTGGCGCGGCATCGCCCGGATCGACCACGGCGCAGCGCTGGGTGCTGTGGTCTTGTAACAACCAGATGTAGTTGTCGGTGAAGGCGGGCAGGGCACTGATCTGTATCATCGTCGGATTCGCCAAGCGGAAAACATTGGCGCATCTTAGAACTTCCTGGCGCGTTGGAGAATGCAATGACCGATAAAGCGTTCGCTCAGGCCGATCCTGAGTGGCTGACATTGATCAGCGCAGCCCGTGAATGGCTGTCCGGGCCCATCGGGCAATTTCTGCTGGACGAAGAACGACGCATGCTCGAAGACGAGTTGGGGCGCTTCTTCGGCGGCTACCTGGTGCATTACGGCCCCTCGGCGCAGACACCGCCGTCGGCGCCGCAGGTCCAGCGCAATGTGCGCCTCGGCGCGCCGTTGCCGGGGGTCGAGATTGTTTGCGAAGAGCAGGCCTGGCCTTTGAGCGAGCACGCCGCCGATGTGGTGGTGTTGCAGCATGGGCTGGATTTTTGCCTGTCGCCCCACGGTCTGCTGCGCGAAGCGGCGAGCAGCGTGCGCCCTGGCGGGCATCTGCTGATTGTCGGGATCAACCCCTGGAGCAGCTGGGGGCTGCGTCGTGTGTTCGCCCACGACGCCTTGCGCAAGGCCCGCTGCATTTCGCCATCGCGAGTCGCCGACTGGCTGAACCTGCTGGGTTTCGCGCTGGAGAAACGCCGCTTCGGGTGCTATCGTCCGCCCCTTGCGTCGCCTGCCTGGCAAGCCCGTCTGGCCGGTTGGGAACGCAAGGCGGGTGACTGGCAATTGTCCGGTGGTGGCTTCTATTTATTGGTCGCGCGCAAGATCGTGGTGGGCCTGCGGCCGGTGCGCCAGGAGCGGCGCGAACCGATGGGCAAGTTGATTCCGTTGCCGATGGCCAAGGTCAACCGTCGCCACCTCGAACCGTAATACACATTTTATTTTCCCGGCCGGGTTCGCCCCGGCCTCGGGCATCGTCGGTCACCGATCGGCGAGCCACCGCATTTTCTGGATAGATTGGCATGAGCGATAGCGTAGAACTCTTCACCGATGGCGCCTGTAAGGGCAACCCTGGCCCGGGCGGCTGGGGTGCGTTGTTGGTATGCAAGGGCGTTGAAAAAGAACTCTGGGGCGGCGAAGCCAACACCACCAACAACCGCATGGAATTGATGGGTGCGATCCGTGGCCTGGAAGAGCTCAAGCGCTCCTGCGACGTGTTGCTGGTGACCGACTCCCAGTACGTGATGAAAGGCATCAACGAGTGGATGGCCAACTGGAAGAAACGCGGCTGGAAAACCGCGGCCAAGGAGCCGGTGAAAAACGCCGATCTGTGGAAGCTGCTCGACGAACAGGTCAACCGCCACAACGTCACCTGGAAATGGGTGCGCGGGCACATCGGCCATCATGGCAACGAACGAGCCGACCAACTGGCCAACCGTGGCGTTGATGAAGTGCGTGGGTACAAGCAGGCCTAGACCCTGATCATTCCCACGCTCCGCGTGGGAATGCAGCCCGGGACGCTCTGCGTCCCATTGGAACGCGGAGCGTCCCTTGAGGCATTCCCACGCAGAGCGTGGGAACGATCAGTGGGAGCGAGCCTGCTCGCGATGGGGGTAACACGGTGTACCTGAAAGACCCCGGCGAGCGTGTTAACATCGCCGCTTTTGCACGATTGACCCGTTGAGAGCTGAGCACTGATGGCCACCAGATCCGTTGTACTCGATACCGAAACCACCGGCATGCCGGTGACCGACGGCCACCGGATTATCGAAATCGGTTGTGTCGAGTTGATTGGTCGGCGACTGACCGGCCGGCATTTCCACGTTTACCTGCAACCGGATCGCGAGAGTGATGAAGGCGCCATCGGCGTCCACGGCATCACTAACGAATTCCTGGTGGGCAAGCCGCGTTTCACTGAAGTGGCCGATGAGTTCTTCGAGTTCATCAAGGGTGCGCAGCTGATCATCCATAACGCGGCGTTCGACGTTGGCTTCATCAACAACGAATTCGCCCTGATGGGCCACCACGACCGCGCGGACATCACGCAACACTGCTCGATCCTCGACACCCTGATGATGGCCCGGGAGCGTCACCCGGGGCAGCGCAACAGCCTCGACGCCTTGTGCAAACGCTATGGCGTCGACAACTCCGGCCGTGAGCTGCACGGCGCCTTGCTCGACTCCGAGATTCTCGCCGACGTTTACCTGACCATGACCGGCGGCCAGACCAGCCTGTCGCTGGCCGGCAACGCGTCCGATGGCAATGGTTCAGGTGAGGGCGCGGATAACTCCGCCACCGAAATCCGTCGGCTGCCGGCCGATCGTCAGCCGGCCCGGATCATCCGTGCGAGTGAAGAAGATCTGGCCCAACACGTTGCACGTCTTGAAGCCATCGCAAAATCCGCTGGCGCTCCGTCGCTTTGGCAGCAACTGGCCGAGGCCAAGGCTCAGGCCTGAGCCCCTTCGAGCGGAAGGGCTTTTGTAGCGAGGGAGCTTTCCTGCGGTTAGGGGGGGCTTGTCTGTGGCGAGGGGGCTTGCCCCCGTTGGGGCGCGAAGCGGCCCCGGCTTTTGTCAGATTCACCGCATTGGCAGGTTTACAACTGCTGCGCAGCCGAACGGGGGCAAGCCCCCTCGCCACAGGTAAACTTTCTGAACAATGGGTTTGCTGGCCACATGCTGGTGCGCCCGCCGACCCACTTCAGGGCATCCCGCTCGCCACATGCGCTTCAACCCTCTACCCTGAGGTTATTGGCAGGCCATGGTCTGCCGCCTCAGGACACCGAGCCCCATGTATAAAGATTTGAAATTCCCGGTCCTGATCGTCCACCGCGACATCAAAGCCGACACCGTTGCCGGTGATCGTGTGCGTGGCATCGCCCGGGAACTGGAGCAGGAAGGCTTCAGCATCGTCTCGGCGGTCGATTACAACGAAGGGCGTCTGGTCGCCTCGACTCATCACGGCCTCTCTTGCATGTTGATTGCCGCCGAAGACGCCAGCACCCATGCTCATCTTCTACATAACATGGCCGAACTGATCCGCCTGGCACGGGTTCGGGCGCCGGATCTGCCGATCTTTGCCCTGGGCGAGCAGGTGACCCTGGAAAATGCCCCGGCCGATGCCATGGCGGAGCTCAATCAGCTGCGCGGCATTCTTTATTTGTTCGAAGACACCGTGCCCTTCCTCGCCCGTCAGGTTGCCCGCGCGGCGCGCAAATATCTGGACGGTCTGTTACCGCCGTTCTTCAAGGCGCTGGTGCAGCACACCGCCGACTCCAATTATTCCTGGCACACGCCCGGCCATGGCGGTGGCGTGGCGTATCACAAGAGCCCGGTGGGGCAGGCGTTTCACCAGTTTTTCGGGGAAAACACCCTGCGTTCGGATTTGTCAGTGTCGGTACCGGAACTCGGTTCGCTGCTCGATCACACCGGCCCGCTGGCCGAGGCGGAAGCGCGCGCGGCGCGCAATTTCGGCGCCGATCACACCTTTTTCGTGATCAATGGCACCTCGACCGCCAACAAGATCGTCTGGCATTCCATGGTGGCTCGCGATGACCTGGTGCTGGTGGATCGCAATTGCCACAAGTCGGTGCTGCACTCGATCATCATGACCGGTGCGATTCCGCTGTACCTGTGCCCGGAGCGCAATGAGCTGGGGATCATCGGCCCGATTCCGCTCAGTGAGTTCAGCCGTGAATCGATCCAGGCCAAGATTGATGCGAGCCCGCTGACCCAGGGCCGCGAACCCAAGGTCAAGTTGGCGGTGGTGACCAACTCGACTTACGACGGCCTGTGTTACAACGCCGAGCTGATCAAGCAGAGCCTGGGCAATAGCGTCGAAGTGCTGCATTTCGACGAGGCGTGGTACGCCTACGCGGCGTTCCACGAGTTCTTCGCCGGCCGTTACGGCATGGGCACTTCCCGCAGCGAAGACAGCCCGTTGGTGTTCACTACGCACTCCACGCACAAATTGCTGGCGGCGTTCAGCCAGGCGTCGATGATTCACGTTCAGGACGGCGGTGCGCGGCAGTTGGATCGCGACCGTTTCAACGAAGCATTCATGATGCACATCTCGACCTCGCCGCAGTACAGCATCATCGCCTCGCTGGACGTGGCGTCGGCGATGATGGAAGGGCCGGCCGGTCGTTCGCTGTTGCAGGAAATGTTCGACGAGGCCCTGAGTTTTCGCCGGGCCCTGGCCAATCTGCGCCAGCATATCGCCGCCGATGACTGGTGGTTTTCCATCTGGCAACCACCCTCGGCCGAAGATATCGAGCAGGTGGTCACCGAAGACTGGTTGCTGCAACCCGACGCCGATTGGCACGGCTTTGGCGGCGTGACCGACGACTACGTGCTGCTCGATCCGATCAAGGTCACGCTGGTGATGCCGGGTTTGACGGCGGGCGGTGCCCTGAGTGCGCGGGGGATTCCGGCGGCGGTGGTCAGCAAGTTCCTCTGGGAACGTGGGCTGGTCGTGGAAAAGACCGGGCTGTATTCGTTCCTGGTGCTGTTCTCCATGGGCATCACCAAGGGCAAATGGAGCACGCTGCTGACCGAGCTACTGGAGTTCAAGCGCAGTTACGACGCCAATGTCAGCCTGGCCACCTGCCTGCCGTGCGTGGCGCAACACAATGTTGCCCGTTATCAAGGCATGGGTTTGCGCGATCTGTGTGATCAATTGCACGCCTGTTATCGCAGCAACGCCACGGCCAAACACCTCAAGCGCATGTACACCGTATTGCCGGAAGTCGCGATGAAGCCGGCGGACGCCTATGATCAATTGGTACGCGGGGAGGTTGAGGCTGTTTCGATCGATGCTCTGGACGGGCGGATCGCAGCGGTGATGCTGGTGCCATACCCGCCGGGGATCCCGTTGATCATGCCCGGCGAGCGGTTCACCGAGTCGACCCGTTCGATCATCGATTACTTGAAGTTTGCCCGTACGTTCGACAGTAGCTTCCCCGGGTTTGTCGCCGATGTGCATGGCTTGCAACACGAAGACGAGGGCAATGGACGGCACTACACCGTCGATTGCATCAAGGAATGAGGACCTTTGCGACTATGCAACCCGTCATGAATCCCAAATACCCAGGCCTCTCGGTGCGTGTCGCCGATGAGGGTTTTGCGGCTTATATCTGGGGCAGTGATTTCAGTTTTGAAGTCGCCGCCTATGGTGCCGCGCAAATCGGTAAGCCGGTGGCGCAGTGGCCGGTGACGCCAATCACCCCGTATCGCAAGTGTTACGGCATCGATCCCGAGGAATTCAGCAGTTTTCGCGATGCCGCTGACAGCGCGATTTTCATGGCCTACCTGGATGACGAACCGGTGGGGCACTTGGTGGTCAGCACCAACTGGAACGGTTTCGCCCATATCGATGAATTGGCGGTGCATGCACCGGCGCGCCGTCATGGCGTGGCCAAGGCGCTGCTGGACGTGGCGCAGTTCTGGAGTCGCAAGAAGAAGCTGCCCGGCATCATGCTGGAAACCCAGAACAACAATCTGGGGGCCTGCCGACTCTATGAGCGTTGCGGTTACACGGTCGGCGGGATCGATCATCTGCGCTACCGCGGAATCGATCCGAACACCGCCGAAGTGGCGTTGTTCTGGTATCGCCTGTTCGATAATCAGCTGGAAAACCCGCTCAGCTCGCCAGCATCGCCACGGCTTGTTCCGTGATGATGTCCAGCAATGCCTGAGCGGCCGGTGATGGCTCGGCGCTCTTCAGGCTCAAGGCATACACGCTGATCGGTACGGCAGGCGCCAGCGGGCAGGCATCGAGCCCGGCCGATTTGGCGCCGAGGGCGGTAAACGGGTCGACGATCGCCAGGCCTTCGCCGGCCTCGACCATGCTGCGCATCATCTGATGAGTCTGGACCCGGGTCTGGATGACCGGGGCAGGGCGCAGCGCATGCAGCTTGTTGTCCAGTGCCGGGCTTAACGGATCGTGACCTTCCAGGCCGACCATCGACTGGCCGGCCAGGTCTTGCAGCGAGATGTACTTCTGTTTCGGTTGCAGCCAGCCATGGGGCGCCAGCAACTGGAGCTTGCCTTGAGCGATGACCTGGCAATGGATGTCGGCGTGGTCCGGGTCATGCAGGCTCAGGCCCAGATCGCTTTCACGCAGCAGCAGGCTTCTGACAATCTCGCGGGTCGGCTGGCTCAGGAGGGTGCAAGGTGCGTCGGGGAGGCGCCGGCGCAGGGCCGCGATGCTGTGGGGCAACAGTTGTTGCGCCAAAGGTGGGGTGCAGATGATTCGCAGGGGTGGGGCCAAATATTGCTTGAGACTGCTGGCCAGGCGCTGGACCGGTTCGAGGGCTTCGTAGACGTGGGCGATCTCGACCTGCAGCTCCCGCGCCTCGCGCGTGGCTTGCAGGCGACCACGCACGCTGGCAAACAGCATGAAACCCAACTGATCCTCGGCGTCACGCAGGGTGCGTTCAACCTCGGCCACCGGTAGCTGCAGCCATTCGGCGGCGGTGCCCAGGTGACCGGTCTGCAGGAGCGCCTGAATCACTTCGATATGACGTAAACGCATGCGTGAAGTCCATGTTCAGCAGGTGAGGGAGTCAGTGACTGAATCCTAACTCAAGTGCGCGCATATGACTTCTGCTCATAACAGCGGGTTATGAAGCGACGTTCGTTTCAGGTTCGCGAGTGAGGGTGACACCTGATTGCACCAGCACAAATTCGTTGTCGTCGAGTTTGTTGAGCCGGTCGCCAATGGCCAGTTTGTAGGTGGTGACAGGCACCGAGCCGGCGAGGCCGTCGTGCGACGGGGTGGATTCCTGGAACTCATGCACGGAATAAACGCGGCCTTCCGCGTCTCTTGCATGGAACTGACCGACGAGTACTGCTGCCATCTGCTTAGAACCTCTGGAGATAAATCACTCAATTTGCGGTTCTGTAGACCGTGGTTGGGCGAGGTAAGTTTTCCTACAGGAAAAAAATAGTCAGGGGCGGCGTTTTTCCGTCGCCCACTGGTTGAATCGTCATTTGATCATCTATAACTAGAAGCTCTTCCCATCGGACAGTCGAGAATCTTCCATGAGCAACGTCTACGAGATCGCCGTTCTGGTCGGCAGCCTGAGAAAAGCGTCGATCAACCGCAAGGTCGCGCTGGCGCTGGCCGAACTGGCGCCCGCCAATCTTAAGCTGAATATCGTCGAAATCGGCGATTTGCCGCTCTACAACGAAGACATCGATGGCGAGTCACCGCCGGCAGCCTACAGCACTTTCCGACAACAAGTGAGCTCATCCGACGCGGTGCTGTTCGTGACCCCGGAATATAACCGTTCGGTGCCGGCGCCATTGAAGAATGCGATCGACGTGGGGTCGCGCCCCTACGGCAAGAGCGCCTGGAGCGGCAAGGCGGGTGCGGTGATCAGCGTTTCACCAGGCGCCGTCGGCGGATTTGGCGCCAACCACAACGTGCGCCAGTCCATGGTGTTTCTCAATGTGCCGTGCATGCAGCAACCGGAAGCCTACCTGGGTGGCGCTGGTTCAGCGTTCGACGAGGCAGGCAAGCTGTCGGAGTCGGTCAGGCCGTTTCTGCAAAAATTCATCGATGGGTATGCGCTGTGGGTTGAGCAGCATAAAAAGCAATGACCGTCCCCATCTAGACCGCGTTGGGTCCATTCGCGGGCAAGCCTCGCTCCTACAGGTTTTGTGTTGATTACAAAAATTGTGAACGACACTTAACCGTAGGAGCGAGGCTTGCCCGCGAAAAGGCCAGTCCAGTCATCACAAAAACTCAACCATTACCCGGCACATTCGGCCAAAGATCGGACACCAGAAACAGCCGCTCGGCTTCTTCCCAATCCCCATTCGTATTTTCTGTCAGCCGCACCATCAATTGCGCCGGTGCCAGCGGGTCCAGATCGCTCAGCCATGCACTCAGCTGTTCAGCGCTCCAGGTCTGCTCTTCGGGATAGTGCGCCGGTGCCAGCCAGGCATGGCGGGGCAGGGGTTGCCAGCGACCGAACGGGCGCTGCACGACAAAATCTGTCCAGTCCTTCTGATGCAGCCAGCTACCGCGCAAATGTTGAGGGTGCGCGCCGCTCGGTGACTCGGACTGCCCGGGCCACGGATAGAGCAGATAGCCGCCCAGCCATAGATGTGCACTGAACTGCTGGATATCCAGCGACGCCAGCACTGCACGGCTTTCCGCTCGCGCGGAAATCGGTAATTGATGCTGGCTCAGGTGCTTCAGTTTACGGTCGAGCCGATCATGACAACCCGGTCCGAGCCACTGCGCGGCGTCATGGCCGTCACCGTTCTGTGGCCCAAGATAGAGCTTGATCGCCAGTTCCAGGTGATGCACGCCATCGCGATCACGCAGCAGCATGTCCAGCTCACCCAGGGTGTGGCCTTCACGGCGGATCGGCATGTTGGCGGCAATCAGTTCGATGCCCGGCGCGTGTCGCACGGCGTATTGCCACAGCCGCTCGTAGTACAGACCCAGCCGCCGGGTCCTGGCCTGGGCCAGCCAGTGCAGCAGGTCGTAACTGTCGCGATCCAGTTGCCTGAGCCAGTGTTCCAGGCACTCCGGTGCCTGCACCCAGTCGCTGCCCGCCAGCGGATGACGCTGCGGCCACGGGGTGACGCTGAGCATCGGCGGCGCGAGGATGACCCAAGCCAGGTCGCGCACTTCAGGGTGGCGCAACTGGTGAGGTAACTGGAGCAAATCTGGAAATAGGATCATCTTGCGAGCATAGCCTCTTCACTCGTGGCTGAAAGGGTTTTGTCTACGCCGCGCTTTCGCCCATAATCGTGTTTTTCGCCGCCGCAGACCCTCGCAGGAGCCCCATGGAGCAATTTCGTAATATCGGCATCATCGGTCGCCTGGGCAGTTCTCAGGTGCTGGATACCGTCCGCCGACTGAAACGGTTTCTGCTCGATCGTCACCTGCACGTGATCCTCGAAGACACCATCGCCGAAGTCCTGCCGGGTCATGGCCTGCAAACTTCGTCACGCAAGATGCTCGGTGAAGTGTGTGACATGGTGATTGTGGTCGGTGGTGACGGCAGCCTGCTGGGCGCCGCCCGGGCGCTGGCCCGACACAATATTCCGGTGCTCGGCATCAACCGTGGCAGCCTGGGGTTCCTGACCGATATTCGCCCCGATGAGCTGGAAGTCAAAGTCGCCGAAGTGCTCGACGGCCACTATCTGGTGGAAAACCGCTTCCTGCTGCAGGCCGAAGTTCGGCGCCATGCGGAGGCCATCGGCCAGGGCGATGCGTTGAACGACGTAGTGCTGCACCCCGGTAAATCGACGCGGATGATCGAGTTCGAGTTGTACATCGACGGCCAGTTCGTCTGCAGCCAGAAGGCCGACGGCCTGATCGTCGCCACGCCGACCGGTTCGACCGCCTACGCGCTGTCGGCGGGTGGCCCGATCATGCACCCCAAGCTCGACGCTATTGTGATTGTGCCGATGTACCCCCATACCTTGTCAGGCAGGCCGATCGTGGTCGATGGCAACAGTGAGCTGAAAATCGTCGTGTCCAAAGATATGCAGATTTACCCGCAAGTTTCCTGTGACGGGCAGAATCATTTCACCTGCGCGCCCGGTGACACCATCACCATCAGCAAGAAAGCGCAGAAACTGCGGCTGATTCATCCGCTGGACCACAACTACTATGAAGTCTGCCGGACCAAGCTCGGCTGGGGCAGCAAGTTGGGTGGTGGAGGCGACTGATGCTCGATCCCGCGCGTAGCTACGACCTGATCGGTGACGTGCACGGTTGCGCTCTGACCCTTGAGCACTTGCTCGACCGGCTCGGTTACCACAAACAGGCTGGCGTCTGGCGGCATCCGTCGCGCATGGCGGTGTTTCTCGGCGACATCATCGACCGCGGCCCACGGATTCGCGAGGCGCTGCACATCGTCCACGACATGGTCGAGGCCGGTCAGGCGCTGTGCATCATGGGCAACCATGAATTCAACGCCCTCGGCTGGAGCACGCCGGCGCTGCCGGGTAGTGGCCAGCAGTTCGTGCGTGAACATACGCCGCGCCACGCGCGCCTGCTCAAGGAAACCCTGACCCAGTTCGAAGACCATCCCGCGGAATGGCATGACTTCCTGCAATGGTTTTATAAGCTGCCTTTGTTCGTCGATGCCGGGCGATTCCGCGTGGTGCATGCCTGCTGGGATGCCGGCCTGATCGAGCCGTTGCGCGGGTTGTTCCCCGACGGTTGCATCGATGAGCACTTCCTCCAGGCCTCCGCGGTGCCGGGTAGTTTTGCCTGCACCGTGTTCGATCGCCTATTGCGCGGCACCGACATGCGCTTGCCCCACGGGTTGACCATGACCAGCGGCGACGGTCTGACGCGCTCGTTTTTCCGCACCAAGTTCTGGGAAGACGACCCGCAAACCTACGGAGACATCGTGTTCCAGCCCGACGCCTTGCCTGAGCCTGTGGCCCGCACGCCGCTGTCGTCCAGCGAAAAAGACAACTTGCTGCGTTACGGTGTCGATGAACCGCTGTTGTTCGTCGGTCACTACTGGCGCAGCGGCAAACCGGCGCCGATCCGTCCGAACCTGGCCTGCCTGGATTACAGCGCGGTGCTCTACGGCAAACTGGTCGCTTATCGTCTGGATCAGGAAACCCGTCTCGACCCGCATAAATTTGTCTGGATCGATGTCGAGCGGCCGGAGATATTGGCATGAGCCTGGGCCACACCTTCTGTTTTTTCAATCAGCAACTGGCTGTCACAAGGATTCTCCATGGATGACTCGACTCTGGACCAACTGGAAGCTGCGTTGCTCGCTTCGCCCGGGAACGTCGCGCTGATCACATTGTTACTCAAGGCTTGTCTTGAGCGCGGCGATTACGAGCGGGGGCTGAAGTTGCTTCCCGACGAGATGGGCCTACTGACGGACGCCGAGGCACTGAAGCCGCTTGCGGCACAACTGTACTTGGCGGCTGGTCAGGCGCAGAAAGCCTTGGATCTGAGCACTGGCGATGATCCAGGCTCGCAACTCCTGCGGGCCCGGGCACTGGCAGACCTCAATCGACTCAAGGACGCGCAGGTGGAATACCGCGCGGCTATCAGCGCCAATCCTTCGCTTGAAGACATGGCGCTGTGGCGTCGACTCAGCGTGTCGGTGGTGGATTTCCCCGCTGCTGAAGGGCGCCCACGGTTGCGGGTCATCTCCAACGATGACACCGACCAGACCGAAGTGCGCCGACTGCTGGTGCCGGACGAAGAGGCGGTGACCTTTGATGACATTGGTGGTCTGGACGAGCTGAAAAAAACCATCCACAAAAAGATCATCCTGCCGTATCAAAAGCCGGGCCTGTTCGAGCGCTTTCGTAAACGCGTTGGCGGCGGGGTCTTGTTGTACGGTCCGCCGGGCTGCGGCAAGACCTTGTTGGCCAGGGCCACTGCCGGCGAGTGCAAGGCCAAGTTTTTCAACGTAGCGATCTCCGACGTACTGGACATGTACATCGGTGAGTCCGAGCGCAAACTGCACGCTTTGTTCGAACAGGCGCGAGCCCAGGCGCCCGCGGTAATGTTTTTTGATGAGGTCGAAGCGCTAGGAGGCAAACGCTCCAATACCCGCGAGTCCACCTCGTCAAAACTGGTCAGCCAGTTCCTTTCGGAAATGGATGGCTTTACCCATGACAACCACGGAGTGCTGATCCTCGCGGCGACGAACGTGCCATGGTCGGTGGATTCAGCGTTTCGTCGTCCGGGTCGGTTTGATCGGGTGCTATTCGTGCCGCCGCCGGACCGTGTCGCCCGGGAAAACATGCTGCAGTTGATGGTCAAGGGGCGGCCGCTGGCCGACGACATTGACTTCGGTTTCCTGGCAAAAAATACCTCGGGATTCTCCGGGGCTGATCTCAGCGAACTGGTGGAAACTGCAGCCGATGAAGCCATTGAAGAGTCGATCAGCAACGGTGCCGAACAGCCGATCTGCGACCGGCACTTCAAGCAGGCATTGAAAGAGGTGCGTGCCACCACGCTGGAGTGGCTGACCACGGCGCGCAATTACGCGCGTTATGCCAACGAGGGCAATCAGTACGATGAAGTGCTGGCCTTCCTCGACAAGCATGGCAAGGGGCGTTGATGGCTACTCAAAGTGTCTACCGGATTGAGGATGAGCCGCGCCCCGGTGCCTTGGCCAGATTTGCAGTGTCGCCATTCTGGCCATTGCTGGGCCTGATGATGGGGGGACTATGGCTGGGTTTGCCGTGGTTTGTGCTGAACTCGATTGCCGTCGGCAGTCCCAATCGTGTGAAAGAATGGATCTGGGTTGCCGTCGGTGCCGTGGGCAGTCTGATCATCGGCCTGGTCCTGATCAATCTGGTTGAAGCGGGTTATCTCGCCAATCAAAGCCGGATCCAGTACGCCCTGTTGGTGCTGGTGGTGTGGAAGTTGTCGATCGGCTACGTGCTGTTCAATCTGCAGAACGCCACCATTGAGTTGTATCAATACTACGGCGGGGTACTCAACCGGTTCGCGCCATTGGTAGCCCTGGGGGGCGCCTTCGTCTTGAAGGGCTTTGTGATCAAATTGGTGCCAGCCACCCTTTGGTATCTGGTGATGAGCTGATGAACATGTCCTATCTACTCGAAGTGGCTTACCAGCGTTTGAACACCGGCCACAATGAAGGTGCTATCGACAGCTTGCGGCAATTGCTCGCTGATGACCCGGAGTGTGCCGAGGCTCACGGACTGCTCGCTCTGTGTCTGTTGAACATGCGCCGTCTTCACGCCGCGCGTCACGAAGCGCACCTGGCGCTGGCGGCAGATCCATTGCTGCCATTGGCGCATTACGCGGCGGCGTTGGTAGACATGGCTTCCCGTCAGTTCAAGAGCGCCGAACAGCACCTGGTGCAGTTGCTTGACATGGAGCCCATGGAACCCCGGTATTACCGCAGCCTGGCCGATCTTTATCGATTGACCGACCGCTCGAGCCAAAGCTTGCCACTGCTGGAAAAGGCCTTGGAGTTGCAGCCGGATGAGGCGGCCAACCTGGTGGCCATGGCCGAGTATCACCGGGCGTGCGGTCAATGGGAGCAAGCGCAGGCTTTTGCCCGCCAGGCCCTACAGGCCGACCCGGGTCACACCGCGGCCGTTGTGGTGCTGGGTCATCTGTTATTGCGTCAGGGCGATATCAATGGCGCTCGGGAGCACGCGATCTGGGCCCTGCAAGAAAACGCCAACGATGTTGCGGCGCTGGGACTGCTGACAGCGGTCAAAGCACGCAGCAATCTGTTCATGGGGGGGTGGTGGCGATTCAACAGTTGGCTGACCGAGCGCGGAACCACCCGTGGCATCGTCCTGTTGCTGGCGATGTTCGTGGTCTACCGGGTCACCGTGATCACCGTCAGTAGCCAGGGCTATTCGGGGGCCGCCGAGATCATTGATTGGCTATGGCTGGGTTTTGCCCTCTACACCTTCACGGCGCCACAGATTTTCAGGCGCCTGATGGAAAAAGAGTTGACCCAGGTAAAGCTTTCCAGGGAGTTCTAGGCCGGCAGGCTTCACGCCTGTCGATCTGCCGTTGACCTGATGCCCGGCAGTGCACCGCGCCATCACCACCGTTAAACTAGCGACATTCATTGGAGAGTGTTCAGCATGTCGTCTTTCGTTGAAATGATCAAAAACATCACCCCGGATATCTACCAGAGCCTGAAACTGGCGGTGGAAATCGGCAAATGGTCCGACGGTGGCAAACTCACCGCCGAGCAGCGCGAACTGTCCCTGCAAGCGATGATCGCCTGGGAAATCCAGAACCTGCCGGAGGAAGAGCGCACCGGCTACATGGGCCCGCAGGAGTGCTCGTCGAAGTCGATCGAAGTGCCAAACATCCTGTTCAAATCGGATGCCATCCATTGATCGAGATTGGCCGCGGTGCAATCAGCAAAATGTCGGCGCGCCTTGACGGGCCGAACGTGCAGTACGCTTTTCGTCTGGGCGACGCCGAGGTACCGGTCAATCCGTTGATCGGCACCACGGTGCGCCTGGAATACCTGGGGGCGATCCACTGCACCCATTGCGGACGCAAAACCAAAACCAGCTTCAGCCAGGGTTACTGCTACCCGTGCATGACCAAACTGGCGCAGTGCGACATCTGCATCATGAGCCCGGAACGTTGCCACTACGACGCCGGCACCTGCCGCGAGCCTGCGTGGGGCGAAAAATTCTGCATGACTGACCATGTGGTTTACCTGGCCAACTCGTCAGGGATCAAGGTCGGGATTACCCGCGCCACCCAGCTGCCAACCCGTTGGCTCGATCAGGGCGCCAGCCAGGCCTTGCCGATCATGCGCGTCGCGACCCGTCAGCAGTCCGGTTTCGTCGAAGACCTGTTCCGCAGCCAGGTCGCCGACAAGACCAATTGGCGTGCTTTACTCAAGGGCGATGCCGTATCTGTGGACCTGGCGCAGGTTCGCGATCAGCTATTCGAGAGCTGTGCGCAAGGTTTGCAAAATTTGCAGGAACGATTTGGCCTACAAGCAATCCAGACAATTACCGATGTAGAACCTCTGGAAATCCGCTATCCGATCGAGCAATACCCAGCCAAGATTGTCAGCTTCAACCTGGACAAGAACCCGATTGCCGAAGGCACGCTGCTGGGGATCAAGGGCCAGTACCTGATTTTCGACACCGGCGTGATCAATATTCGTAAATACACGGCCTACCAGCTCGCCGTGCATCAGTAAGGACTCCAGTATGCGCACCGAACAACCGAAGATGATCTACCTGAAGGACTATCAGGCGCCCGAGTACCTGATCGACGAGACGCACCTGACCTTCGAGTTGTTCGAGGACCACAGCCTGGTCCATGCGCAACTGGTGATGCGCCGCAATCCTGAACGTGGCCCGGGCCTGCCGCCGCTGGTGCTGGATGGCCAGCAACTCGATCTGTTGTCGGTGACGTTGGCCGATCGCGAACTGAGCGCCGCCGACTACCAACTGACCGAGAATCACCTGACCCTGCACCCGGCCAGTACAAGCTTCACGGTCGACACCAGCGTCCGGATTCACCCGGAAACCAACACGGCCCTGGAAGGCCTGTACAAATCCGGCACGATGTTCTGCACCCAGTGCGAAGCCGAGGGTTTCCGCAAGATCACCTATTACCTCGACCGCCCGGACGTGATGAGCACGTTCACCACCACGGTGGTTGCCGAACAGCACAGCTATCCGGTTCTGCTGTCCAACGGCAACCCGATTGCCTCGGGTCCCGGCGAAGACGGCCGGCACTGGGCTACCTGGGAAGACCCTTTCAAGAAGCCTGCCTACCTGTTCGCGCTGGTGGCCGGTGACCTGTGGTGCGTCGAAGACACCTTCACCACCATGACCGAGCGCTCCGTGGCGCTGCGCATCTATGTCGAGCCGGAAAACATCGACAAGTGCCAGCACGCGATGAACAGCCTGAAGAAGTCGATGCGTTGGGACGAAGAGGTCTACGGTCGTGAGTACGACCTGGACATCTTCATGATCGTCGCGGTCAACGACTTCAACATGGGCGCCATGGAAAACAAGGGCCTCAACATCTTCAACTCCAGCGCCGTGCTGGCCCGCGCCGAAACCGCCACCGACGCTGCACACCAGCGGGTCGAAGCGATCGTTGCCCACGAATATTTCCACAACTGGTCGGGCAACCGCGTGACCTGCCGCGACTGGTTCCAGCTGTCGCTCAAGGAAGGCTTCACCGTGTTCCGGGATTCGGAGTTCTCGGCCGACATGAACTCGGCCACGGTCAAACGCATCCAGGATGTGGCGTACCTGCGTACCCATCAGTTCGCCGAAGACGCCGGCCCGATGGCCCACGCCGTGCGCCCGGACAGCTTCATCGAGATTTCCAACTTCTACACCCTGACCGTGTACGAAAAGGGTTCGGAAGTGGTTGGCATGATCCACACCTTGCTGGGTGCCGAAGGCTTCCGCAAAGGCAGCGACCTTTATTTCGAACGCCATGACGGCCAGGCCGTGACCTGCGACGACTTCATCAAGGCCATGGAAGACGCCAACGGCGTTGACCTGACTCAATTCAAACGCTGGTACAGCCAGGCCGGCACGCCTCGTTTGGCGGTGAGCGAGTCCTACGACGCAGCGGCAAAAACCTACAGCCTGACCTTCCGCCAGAGCTGCCCGGAAACCCCGGACAAGGTGGAAAAACTGCCGTTCGTGATTCCGGTGGAACTGGGCCTGCTGGACAGCAAGGGCGGTGAAATTGCCTTGCGTCTTGCCGGTGAAGCCAGTGCTCAAGGCACATCGCGGGTTATTTCGGTGACTGAAGCCGAGCAAACCTTCACCTTCGTCGACATTGCGCAAAAGCCGCTGCCTTCATTGCTGCGCGGCTTCTCGGCACCGGTGAAACTGAGCTTCCCGTACAACCGTGATCAGCTGATGTTCCTGATGCAGCACGACAGCGACGGCTTCAACCGCTGGGATGCCGGTCAGCAATTGTCGGTGCAGGTGCTGCAAGAGTTGATCGAGCAGCAACAGAAGGGTGAAGCGCTGGTACTGGATCAGCGTTTGGTTGCAGCGCTGCGTACCGTGCTGTCCGACGAGACGCTGGATCAGGCCATGGTCGCCGAAATGCTTTCGCTGCCGGGCGAGGCGTATCTGACCGAGATCAGTGAAGTGGCTGATGTAGACGCCATTCATACGGCTCGCGAGTTTGCCCGTAAGCAATTGGCTGAAGGCTTGTTCGAGGCATTGTGGCTGCGTTATCAGGCCAATCGCGATCTCTCGAAGAAAACGCCGTATGTGGCCGAGGCCGAGCATTTTGCCCGTCGCGCGCTGCAAAACATTGCGCTGTCGTACCTGATGCTCAGCGGCAAGCCGGAAGTGTTGGCGGCAACCCTTGAACAATTCGACACCAGCGACAACATGACCGAGCGTCTGACGGCGTTGGCGGTGTTGGTCAATTCGCCATTCGAAGAGCAGAAAGCCACGGCGTTGGCGAGCTTCGCCGAGCACTTCAAGGACAATCCGCTGGTCATGGATCAGTGGTTCAGCGTCCAGGCCGGCAGCACGTTGCCGGGCGGTCTGGAGCGGGTCAAAGCCTTGATGCAACACCCGGCGTTCACGATCAAGAACCCGAACAAGGTGCGGGCACTGATCGGCGCGTTTGCCGGGCAGAACCTGATCAACTTCCACGCGGCCGACGGTTCCGGGTATCGGTTCCTGGCGGATCTGGTGATCGAGTTGAACGGGTTTAACCCGCAGATCGCCTCTCGCCAACTGGCGCCGCTGACTCGGTGGCGCAAATACGACGAGGCTCGTCAGGCGTTGATGAAAGGTGAGCTGGAGCGGATTCGCGCTTCGGGGCAACTGTCCAGCGATGTGTTTGAAGTGGTCAGCAAAAGCCTGGCTTGAGTTTGGTCTTGCTCCTTCGGGGTCCACTCGGACCCCTGTGGGAGCGGGCTTGCTCGCGAAGGCGGCCTGATAGCCGACCTGTCTCTTGCGGATGTATACCGATCAAATTGTGGGAGCTGGCTTGTCGGGTTGCCGCATCGCTGCGATGGCGGCCTGATAGCCGACCGGGATTTTTGATGGTGTACATATCCGTTGCTGCGGTAACGGCAGCTTATGGTTTCGCCCTTACGGCGAGTCCCTTTTGGCAAACGCCCCAAAAGGAACCAAAAGGTCTCGCCCCAAGCGTCCGGCCCCTCGCTGAGGCTCGGCGTTCCTTCGCTTCGGTATCCATCTGGGGGCATCGCCCTACGGTTGGCTTCGCTTCAACCTACATGCGATGGGTTCGACTGCGTCGAACGGCGCTGCGCGCCAATCCCCAGATGAACACCTCCACTCAGCCTCCCGAAGGGGCGGGTAGATCAAGATCAAGTTCAAGATCCAAAGCCGAAGCAACAGCAGGATCAACAGCTTCGCGAGCAGGCTCGCACAGTTGGAGTGGGTACATCCGGGGAAGATTGGTCGGCTGACAGGCCGCCATCGCAGCGATGCGGCAACCCGACAAGTCAGCTCCCACAATGGAGCGGCGTACCACTGCGCTTTTCACCACTAAACAGGCCGAGCGTTAGCTCGCCTGCAGCTTTTGATCTTGACGCACCGCCCCCTCGAGGGCATGCCGAGCCTAAGCGAGGCACCGAACGATAGGGGCAAGAGCGCTTTGGTTACTTTCCGCCGGGCCGCGCAGGCTTTTCGAAAGTGACTCGCTGTAAAAGCGAAACCGCCAGCGGCCGTGACCGCAGAAATGGATATGTACACGATCAAAGACCCCAATTGGCTATCAGGCCGCCTTCGCGGGCAAGCCTCGCTCCTACAAAGGGCAATAACCGTCAACCGGCACTATCGTAGAAACGGATATGTACACCCAAACCCCAAACTCCAATCACCCCTCCGAATACCTCCTCATTCACCCACAACCCATATCCCCTCCAGTTAACAAAACATAACGTGGCGTCGATTGTCAGACCTTTCCAAACCCCGATAGGATAAGCCCAGCTTCCGAAGGGGCTCTGGATTGCGGGTTTCAGGACTATGCTCCTGAATAGGTCAATCCCGATGAGCACCCCTTACGGCGCCCTGAAGGGTTGAACGACCTAACAATAATAATGGGGGAAGGTCTATGAGTGAGCCTGTCATGGGTGTGAGTATTTGCCGCCCGCCGGCGTTACGCAGGTTCGCGTTGCTGGCTACAGCGCTCTCGCTGTTGGGCTGTACCATGCTGTCGGCGCCTGCGCTGGCCGCTGCCGCGTCGGCCACCGATGTGGTTTATTCCGTTGAATCCGCCAAGGCCAGCAAAGGCCTGATGCTCGATGTCGTTCACGCCGGTAAACGCCTGGTGGCGGTTGGCGATCGCGGGCACATTCTGTATTCCGATGACCAGGGCGTGACCTGGACCCAGGCCAAGGTGCCGACCCGGCAACTGCTGACGGCAGTGTTTTTTGTCGATGACAAACACGGCTGGGCCGTTGGCCATGACGCGCAGATCCTCGCCAGCGAAGACGGCGGCATCACCTGGACCAAACAATTCGAAGACCTGAAACGCGAATCGCCGCTGCTCGACGTCTGGTTCAAGGACCTTAACAGCGGCTTTGCCGTGGGCGCTTACGGTGCCTTGCTGGAAACCACCGACGGCGGTAAAAACTGGGAAAACGTCAGCGATCGCCTCGACAACGAAGACCAGTTCCACCTCAACGCCATTGCCGCGGTCAAGGATTCCGGCATTTTTATCGTCGGTGAACAAGGCAGCATGTTCCGCTCCGTCGATGATGGGCAGACCTGGGAAAAGCTTGAGGGCCCCTACGAAGGCTCGCTGTTCGGAGTGATCGGCACTGCGCAACCGGCCACGCTGCTGGCCTACGGGTTGCGCGGCAATCTGTACCGTTCCACGGATTTCGGCAGCACCTGGGAGCAGGTCGAGCTCAAGGCTGCACGCGGTGCACTGGAGTTCGGCCTTTCTGGCGCCACGCTGCTCGATGACGGTTCCATCGTGATCGTCGGCAACGGCGGCAGCATTATTCGCAGCAGCGACGACGGCGAAACCTTCAGTGTGTTCAACCGCCCGGATCGCATTTCCGTTTCGGCGGTGACTGCGGCAGGTAACGGCAATCTGATTCTGGCCGGACAGGGTGGCGTTCGCGTCACTTCGCCCACCGGCGCAGAGAATGGAAAAAACGGGTCGTCCAAATGAGCCGGGCAAATAATAAGAAGGCGGGTCTATGACATCCTTAAGCACTCCTCATCAGGACAAGGCGACGTTTCTTGAACGCCTGATCTTCAACAACCGCCCGGCAGTCATCGTCATCTGCCTGCTGGTCAGTGTTTTCCTGTTCTGGCAGGCAACGCTGATCCGGCCGTCCACCAGTTTCGAAAAAATGATCCCGCTCGAGCATCCGTTCATTGAAAAAATGATGGAGCACCGCAACGATCTGGCGAACCTGGGCAACACGGTGCGGATTTCCGTGGAAGCCACCGACGGCGACATCTTCTCCAAGGAGTACATGGAGACCCTGCGCCAGATCAACGACGAGGTGTTCTACATCTCCGGCGTAGACCGTTCCGGCCTCAAGTCGCTGTGGAGCCCGAGCGTGCGCTGGACCGAGGTGACGGAGGAGGGCTTCGCCGGTGGTGAAGTGATTCCCCAGAGCTATAACGGCTCCCAGCAAAGCCTCGACCTGCTGCGCAACAACGTACTCAAGTCCGGGCAAGTCGGGCGGCTGGTGGCCAACGACTTCAAGTCGAGCATCGTCGACATCCCGCTGCTGGAGTCCTACCCGGACCCGCAGGACCAGGGCAAGTTGCTGGCGCTGGACTACCGCAAGTTCTCTCACGAACTCGAAGACAAGATCCGCAACAAGTTCGAAGCCCAAAACCCCAACGTGAAGATCCACATTGTCGGGTTCGCCAAGAAAGTCGGCGACCTGATCGATGGGCTGGTCATGGTGGTGATGTTCTTCGGCGTCGCCTTCGTCATTACCCTGATCCTGCTGTACTGGTTCACCAACTGCATGCGCAGCACCGTGGCGGTATTGAGCACGACGCTGGTGGCGGTGGTCTGGCAGCTAGGCCTGATGCACTTCTTCGGCTTCGGGCTTGACCCCTACTCGATGCTGGTGCCGTTTCTGATCTTCGCCATCGGGATTTCCCATGGCGTGCAGAAAATCAACGGTATCGCCTTGCAGTCCAGCGAGGCGGAGAACGCGCTGACTGCGGCACGCCGCACTTTTCGTCAGCTGTTCCTGCCGGGGATGATCGCGATCCTCGCGGATGCGGTGGGCTTCATCACGCTGCTGATCATCGACATTGGCGTGATTCGTGAACTGGCCATCGGCGCGTCCATCGGCGTGGCGGTGATCGTGTTCACCAACCTGATCCTGCTGCCGGTAGCGATTTCCTACGTGGGTATCAGCAAGCGCGCCGTCGAACGCAGCAAGAAAGACGCGCACCGCGAACACCCGTTCTGGCGCCTGCTGTCGAACTTTGCCAGCCCCAAAGTCGCCCCGATTTCCATTGCCCTGGCGCTGATCGCTTTCGGTGGCGGCCTCTGGTACAGCCAGAACCTGAAGATCGGCGACCTCGACCAGGGCGCGCCGGAACTGCGTCCGGACTCGCGTTACAACAAGGACAACAGCTTCATCATCAACAATTACTCCACCAGTTCCGACGTATTGGTGGTGATGGTCAAGACCAAGTCCGAAGGTTGCTCGCGTTATGAGGCCATGGCGCCGATCGACGAGCTGATGTGGAAGATGCAGAACACCGAGGGCGTGCAGTCGGCGATCTCGCTGGTGACCGTGTCCAAGCAGATGATCAAGGGCATGAACGAGGGCAACCTGAAATGGGAAACCCTGTCGCGCAACCCGGACGTGCTGAACAACTCCATCGCCCGTGCCGATGGCCTGTACAACAACAATTGCTCCCTGGCGCCGGTGCTGGTGTTCCTCAACGACCACAAGGCCGAAACTCTGGACCGCGCGGTGCATGCGGTGCAGGACTTCGCCAAAGAGAACAACAAGGAAGGCCTGGAATTCATCCTCGCCGCCGGTAATGCCGGGATCGAAGCGGCCACCAACGAGGTGATCAAACGCTCCGAACTGACCATTCTGGTGCTGGTGTACATCTGCGTCGCGACCATGTGCATGATCACCTTCCGTTCCTGGGCGGCGACCTTGTGCATCGTGCTGCCGCTGGTACTGACCTCGGTTCTCGGCAACGCGTTGATGGCGTTCATGGGCATTGGCGTGAAAGTGGCGACCTTGCCGGTAGTGGCGCTCGGGGTGGGGATTGGCGTGGACTACGGGATCTACATCTACAGCCGTCTGGAAAGCTTCCTGCGTGCTGGCCTGCCGTTGCAAGAGGCGTACTACCAGACGCTGAAGTCTACCGGTAAAGCCGTGCTGTTCACCGGTCTGTGCCTGGCGATCGGCGTGTGCACCTGGATCTTCTCGGCGATCAAGTTCCAGGCCGACATGGGCCTGATGCTGACCTTCATGCTGCTCTGGAACATGTTCGGCGCGTTGTGGCTGCTGCCAGCGCTGGCTCGGTTCCTGATCAAACCGGAGAAACTGGCAGGGCAGAAGGGCAACTCGCTGTTCGCTCACTGAGCCCTGGCAGAAACAGAAAAGCCGCAACCTTGGTTGCGGCTTTTTTACACCTGAAATTCATACCAGTCCCTGTGGGAGCGGGCTTGCCCGCGATGACGGCTTAACATTCAACGTTTGTATCGACTGACACTCCGCAATCGCGGGCAAGCCTGCTCCCACAGGGTTTAGTGGTGGTTATGAGGGATCAGTGCCCAACACCACATTCAAAGCACTACGCGCATCATCCAGCTGCACCAGCGTCGCATGTCGCGCGCCCAGCGCATCGCGATTCTCGATGGCGGTCAGGATCGCCTTGTGCCGTGGCATCGCCAATTCATGCAGATTCGGCCGTTGGTTGGAGTGCTTCAACGCTTCGGCAATCGCCACCGACAACATGTTGCACAGGTTCGCCAGCAAGTCATTGTGGGTCGCGTCGGCGATGCGGCTGTGGAAATCCAGATCCGGTTGCAACAACGCTTCCGGGGTCGGTGCAGCTTCCATGCGTTGGTAGGCTTCACCGATGGAGGCGATGTCTTCATCCGTGGCGAACTGCGCAGCCAATGCGGCGGCGGCCGGCTCGATGATGCTGCGCACGCTGGTCAGCAGATCGAAGAATTCATTTTGCGGGCTGCTTTGCATCAGCCAGTGCAGCACGTCCGGGTCGAGCATGTGCCATTCCTTGCGCTGCTTGACCACCGTACCGACCCGCGGACGGGAATACACCAGGCCCTTGGCGACCAATACGCGAGTGGCTTCGCGCAGCACCGGCCGGCTGACCGCGTATTCCTCGCATAGCAGGGCTTCGGCGGGCAGTTTGTCGTCAGGTTTGAACCGTCCCGAGACGATCTGCATGCCCAATTCCTGGACGATGCGCGAGTGCATGCTTTTGCGGTCGGAGGGTTTGCGGTAATCCATGGGGAACGGCGCGATCCTGTGCGATGGGGTGCTGCGCATGATAGCAGGCGCGGCGAGGACGGTCGCCAGAGCAAGCACAGTCCTGGAGCAGATGGGGATTAAATGTGGGAGCGGGCTTGCCCGCGATGGGGCCATCACATTCAACATTGATGGCGACTGATCCACCGCTATCGCGGGCAAGCCCGCTCCCACAGGGGGGTGGTGATTAGTGAGAATGACGCGGCACCTCGGCCCCACGGCAACCGACCAGGAAGTCAAAGTCGCAACCCTGATCCGCCTGCAGCACATGGTCGATGTACAGCTGACGATAACCGCCCACGATTAACTGTTGCGGTGGTTGCAGATCCGCCATGCGCGCTGCCAGTTCGGCGTCCGGGATGTCGAGATGCAAACGCCCGTTGGCGCAATCTAGCTCGATCCAGTCACCTTCCTTCACTGTCGCCAAAGGCCCACCAGCCGCCGCTTCCGGTGCCACATGCAGAACAACAGTGCCATACGCCGTGCCGCTCATGCGTGCGTCGGAAATCCGCACCATGTCGGTCACACCCTGGGCCAGCAGCTTGGCCGGCAAGCCCATGTTGCCGACTTCGGCCATGCCCGGATAACCCTTTGGTCCACAGTTTTTCATCACCAGAATCGAATTGGCATCCACATCCAGTTCAGGATCGTTGATCCGCGCCTTGTACATGTCGAAGTTCTCGAACACCACCGCACGGCCACGGTGTTGCATCAATTCGGCACTCGCGGCGGAGGGTTTGAGCACTGCGCCGAGTGGTGCCAGGTTGCCGCGCAACACACAGATGCCGCCGTCGGCGCGGATCGGGTTGTCGAGGGTGCGGATCACTTCGTCCTGACCGTAAATCGGCGCGTCCTTGGTGTTCTCGCCGATGGTTTTGCCGTTGACGGTAAGGGCGTTCGGGTTAGGGATCAGGTTGGCTTCGCCGAGGCGGCGCAGCACGGCGGGCAAGCCGCCGGCGTAGTAGAACTCTTCCATCAGGAAGCGCCCGGAGGGTTGCAGGTCGACAATGGTCGGCATGCCGCGACCGATGCGGGTCCAGTCATCCAGGTCCAGCTCGACGCCGATGCGCCCGGCGATGGCTTTCAAGTGGATCACCGCGTTGGTCGAACCGCCGATGGCGGCGTTCACCCGGATGGCGTTTTCGAAGGCTTCCTTAGTGAGGATTTTCGACAGTTTCAAGTCTTCTCGAACCATCTCCACCGCGCGCATGCCCGACATGTGCGCCAACACATAACGGCGTGCATCGACCGCCGGAATCGCCGCGTTGTGGGGCAGGGAAGTGCCGAGTGCTTCGGCCATGCAGGCCATGGTCGAGGCCGTGCCCATGGTGTTGCAGGTACCGGCCGAGCGCGACATGCCGCCCTCGGCCGCGAGGAAATCATCGAGGGTGATGGTGCCAGCCTTGACCTGTTCGCTGAGCTGCCAGACCACCGTGCCCGAGCCGATGTCCTGGCCCTTGTGCTTGCCGTTGAGCATTGGCCCGCCAGTCACGACGATCGCCGGCACGTCGCAACTGGCCGCACCCATCAGCAGCGCCGGGGTGGTTTTGTCGCAGCCGGTGAGCAACACCACGCCATCGATCGGGTTGCCGCGAATCGCTTCCTCGACGTCCATGCTCGCCAGGTTGCGGGTAAGCATGGCAGTGGGGCGCAGGTTCGATTCGCCGTTGGAGAACACTGGGAATTCCACTGGAAAGCCGCCGGCTTCGATCACCCCGCGCTTGACGTGCTCCGCAATCTGGCGGAAATGCGCGTTGCACGGGGTCAGTTCCGACCAGGTGTTGCAGATGCCGATGATCGGCTTGCCGTGGAACTGATGGTCGGCGATGCCCTGATTCTTCATCCAGCTGCGGTACATGAAGCCGTTCTTGTCGGCGGTGCCAAACCATTGGGCGGAGCGCAGGGTGGGTTTCTTATCAGACATGATCGGTTCTCTTATTGTATGACTATATTGTTCGAGCTACGGCGTAACATAAGCGCAATTTCGGCTGTTTGGAAGTGTTGTTGGTTAAATAGTATTACTATATAGTCGGTTTCGACGGAGGGATGGCCCTGGCGATTTTCTGCGAGAGGCGGCCCCCGAGGTTCTATAACAACAACAATCGGAGACCGAACTCATGAGCCAGGAATTGCGGCTTATTCGTCGCATCACGCTGAAACTGATTCCCTTCCTGATCCTGCTGTACCTGATCGCCTATGTGGATCGCTCCGCGGTCGGTTTCGCCAAGCTGCACATGGGCGCCGACATTGGCCTGGGTGACGCGGCTTACGGCCTTGGCGCCGGGCTGTTCTTCATTGGCTATTTCCTGCTGGAAATCCCCAGCAACTTGATGCTCGATCGCTTCGGCGCAAGGCGCTGGTTTGCGCGGATCATGGTCACTTGGGGTGCCATCACCATCGGCATGGCGTTCGTCCAGGGACCGAACAGTTTCTATGTGATGCGCTTTCTGCTCGGCGCGGCCGAAGCCGGGTTCTTCCCGGGCGTTCTGTACTACATCACCCAATGGTTCCCGATCCGCCATCGCGGCAAGATCCTCGGGTTGTTCATCCTTTCCCAACCCATCGCGATGATGATCACCGGCCCGGTGTCCGGCGGCTTGCTGGGCATGGACGGCATTCTTGGGCTGCACGGTTGGCAGTGGCTGTTCATCGTCATCGGCACACCCGCGATCCTCCTGACCTGGCCAGTGCTGCGTTACCTGCCGGACGGTCCGCAACAGGTGAAATGGATGGACCAGTCTGAGAAAGACTGGCTGACCGGCGAGCTGAAAAAGGACCTGGAGGTGTACGGCCAGACCCGCCACGGCAATCCGCTGCATGCGCTGAAGGACAAGCGCGTGTTGCTGCTGGCGCTGTTCTATCTGCCGGTGACCCTGAGCATCTACGGTCTCGGTTTGTGGTTGCCGACGTTGATCAAGCAGTTCGGTGGCACTGACCTGGTGACCGGGTTCGTGTCATCAGTGCCGTACATCTTCGGGATCATCGGTTTGCTGATCATCCCGCGCAGTTCCGATCGCTTGAATGATCGCTACGGTCATTTGGCGGTGCTGTATGTGTTGGGCGCCATCGGCCTGTTCCTCAGTGCCTGGCTGACAGTGCCGGTGCTGCAATTGGCGGCGTTGTGCCTGGTGGCGTTTGCGCTGTTTTCCTGCACAGCGGTGTTCTGGACTTTGCCGGGTCGCTTCTTCGCCGGCGCCAGTGCGGCGGCGGGGATCGCGTTGATCAACTCGGTGGGCAACCTCGGCGGCTACATTGGCCCGTTCGTGATCGGTGCGCTGAAGGAATACACCGGCAATCTGGCGTCAGGGTTGTACTTCCTGTCCTGCGTGATGGTGTTCGGCCTGGTCCTGACGGGTGTGGTTTATCGCTTGCTGGAGCGTAAGCATGTGCTGCCGGCCGACCAGTTCGCCGCCAGCGCCCGGGGCGCTACCCGCACCTGACACGAAATAGGCGATCACTACCGATCCTGTGGGAGCGGGCTTGCCCGCGATAGCAATCTACCTGACGCATCAATGGTGAATTTGCCGCCGTCATCGCGGGCAAGCCCGCTCCCACAGGGTTTTCGGTGTTTTGAAGAATTGTTTTACAGGAGAAAATCATGCGTTTAGTTCAGTTCGAATTGAGTAACGGCGAACGCCGTGTCGGCGTGGTCGAGGACGGCCTGGTGCGCGAAGTGCAGGATGCGCGCTCGGTGCGGGATCTGGCGCTGGCGGCGATCGAGGCGGGCGTCAATCTTCAGCAACAGGTTCAAACCCTGGGGTTGGGCATCAGCCATGACTATTCAGCGCTACTGGCCAATCTGCAAATCCTGCCGCCGCTGGATCACCGGGACCCGGCGCACATGCTGGTCAGCGGCACTGGCCTGACCCATCTGGGCAGCGCTTCGGCCCGGGACAAAATGCATCAGCAGGTCGGCGACGAAACCGCCATGACCGACACCATGCGTATTTTCAAGTGGGGCGTGGAGGGCGGTAAACCCGCGACCGGCCAGGCCGGCGTGCAACCTGAGTGGTTCTACAAGGGCGACGGCAGCATCGTTGTGCGACCGGGCCAACCGTTCCCGCTGCCGCCGTTTGCCGAAGATGCCGGGGAGGAGCCTGAACTCAGCGGCCTCTATGTGATCGGCCACGACGGCAAACCCTATCGCCTCGGTTTTGCCGTGGGCAACGAGTTCTCCGATCACGTGATGGAGCGCAAGAACTACCTCTACCTGGCCCACTCGAAACTGCGCAGTTGCAGCTATGGCCCGGAGCTTCGGGTCGGTGAATTGCCTCAGCATCTGGCCGGCACCAGTCGCATCCTGCGTGACGGCGAGGTGCTGTGGCAGAACGAGTTCCTCAGTGGCGAAGCGAACATGTGCCACAGCCTGGAAAACCTCGAGTATCACCATTTCAAATACAGCCAGTTCTTGCGCCCCGGAGACGTGCACATTCACTTCTTCGGCACCGCGACCCTGTCCTTCGCCGATGGCATTCGCACCCAACCGGGTGACGTGTTCGAGATCAGTCAGGCCGAGTTCGGCGCACCCTTGATCAACGGCATTGAACCCGTTGAAGCAGCGTTCGAACCCGGCACCGTCGGCACACTTTAAGGAGACACCCATGACCCGGATTCTTGGTCACAACTACATTGGCGGTCAGCGCAGCGCTGCTGGCGCGGTCAAACTGCAGAGCGCCGATGCCAGCACTGGCGAGGCCTTGCCCCATGATTTCTATCAAGCCACCCCTGAAGAAGTCGCCGCCGCGGCGAAGGCCGCCGCCGCTGCTTACCCGGCCTATCGCAGCCTGAGCGCCGAACGACGTGCGCAATTCCTTGATGCGATTGCCGATGAACTGGACGCGTTGGGCGATGACTTTGTCGCTGTGGTCTGCCGCGAAACCGCGTTGCCGGCCGGCCGTATTCAGGGTGAGCGTGGTCGCACCAGCGGCCAGATGCGCCTGTTCGCCAAGGTGTTGCGGCGTGGTGATTTCTATGGGGCGCGGATTGATCGTGCGCTGCCTGAACGTACGCCATTGCCGCGTCCGGATCTGCGTCAGTACCGCATCGGCCTGGGGCCGGTCGCCGTGTTTGGCGCGAGTAACTTTCCGCTGGCCTTTTCCACGGCTGGCGGCGATACCGCTTCGGCATTGGCCGCCGGTTGCCCGGTGGTGTTCAAGGCCCACAGTGGCCACATGGCAACCGCTGAATGGGTGGCCGACGCCGTGATCCGTGCCGCCGAGAAAACCGCCATGCCGGCCGGTGTGTTCAACATGATCTACGGCGGCGGGGTGGGTGAAGCGCTGGTCAAGCACCCGGCAATTCAGGCGGTCGGTTTTACCGGTTCACTGAAAGGTGGTCGTGCGCTGTGCGACATGGCTGCGGCACGTGCGCAGCCGATTCCGGTGTTCGCCGAGATGTCGAGCATCAACCCGGTGATCGTGCTGCCTCAAGCGCTGGAAGCTCGTGCTGAAAACGTCGCCCGTGACCTCACGGCTTCGGTGGTTCAGGGTTGTGGTCAGTTCTGTACCAATCCGGGGTTGGTGATCGGCATTCGTTCGCCGCAGTTCAGTGGGTTCGTGCAGCAAGTGGCAGGACTGATTGGCGATCAACCGGCGCAAACCATGCTCAACGCCGGCACGTTGAGCAGTTACGGCAAAGGCCTGCAGAAGCTTCTCGCGCATCCGAAAATCGAGCACTTGGCCGGCAGCCCGCAACAAGGCAATCAGGCGCAGCCGCAACTGTTCAAGGCTGATGTGAGCCTGTTGCTCGATGGCGATGAAGTGCTGCAAGAGGAAGTGTTTGGCCCGACCACGGTGTTCATCGAAGTGGCGGATCAGGCGCAACTCAGTGCCGCGTTGAACGGTTTGCATGGGCAACTGACGGCAACGATCATCGGTGAGCCGGCGGACTTCGAACAATTCGGTGAGTTGACGGCGTTGCTGGAACAGAAAGTCGGGCGGATCCTGCTCAACGGCTATCCGACCGGCGTGGAAGTCTGCGACTCGATGGTTCATGGCGGGCCGTATCCGGCGACATCCGATGCGCGTGGTACGTCGGTGGGCACCCTGGCCATCGACCGTTTCCTGCGCCCGGTGTGCTTCCAGAACTACCCCGACAACTTGCTGCCGGAAGCGCTGAAGAATGGCAATCCGCTGCGAATCCAGCGCCTGGTCGATGGCAAGCCATCGCGCGAAGCGCTCTAACGACTGATCACAATCCCTGTGGGAGCGGGCTTGCCCGCGATAGCGATCAGACAATCACAAAATGTTGGATGTACTGCCGCCATCGCGGGCAAGCCCGCTCCCACAGGTTCGAGCCGAACGATCCTTTTGTGCATGAGCTATTATTGCGCCTTTCCCATTCAAAGATTGACTGCCATGACTGCCGTAACCAACACCTTGCTCAGCGCCCTCGAAGTCTGCGACATGCTTGAAATCGACGGGCTGCATGCGTTCGACTTCTCCCTCGATGAAGACGATAACCTGCACATCGAATGCATGGACGGTCGGGCGCTCAAGCGCTGGGAGTTCAGCATGGCCCAGATCGCGGCGGCGACGTTCGATCCCGACTTGAAGAGCTGGATCATTACCGGCGATTCCGGCGAGCACCGGCTGGTGCCTATGGAAGCGTTCGGCGGTGGTGACGATGAGGACGAAACGAATGAGGATGCGTAACTTCTGGCCACTGTTGATGGCCGGCAGCGTCGGCGCGATGGGCGTGCAAGCGGCCCCGGTCGACAGTTACGAGTTGCTGGTGGGCTCTTACACCGCCGGCCAGAGCCAAGGGATTTATCGTCTGAGTTTCGACAGCCGCACCGGGCAGATCGACGCCAAACCCCTGCAAGTGGTGAAGAGCGCCAACCCGTCCTGGCTGACCGTGTCCAAGGATCAACAGCGCCTGTTCGTGGTCAACGAAAACGGCCCGGGTCAGGCCGATCCTGTTGGGCGTGTCAGCAGTTATGCGATTGATCCCAAGACCCATGAGTTGAGCCTGATCAATCAGGTGCAAACACTGGGCAACGAACCGACGCACTCGAGCGTCAGCGGCGATGCCAGTCACGTGTTTGTCAGCAACTACTCGGTGGCTGAAGACCCGGGTGGCACCCTGGCGGTGTTACCGGTGGGCACCGATGGCAAACTCAAACCCGTCGTGCAAATGAGCAGTCATCCGTCCAGCCGGGTCAATCCTGAACGGCAGAAGTCGGCGCACGTGCATTCGGTGGTTTCATCGCCGGATGGCCAATACGTGTTTTCCAACGACTTGGGGGCGGACAGGATTTTCGTCTATCGCTTCGATCCCAAGGCCAATCCGGAACTGCCGCTGACCGCCGCTAACCCCGCGTCCGTCCCGTTGCCACCCGGCAGCGGGCCGCGACACTTACTGTTCAGCGCCGATGGCAAACACGCCTGGCTGACCATGGAAATGAGCGCGCAGGTCGCGGTGTTCGATTACCGCGACGGCAAGCTTGAGCAAACGCAGTTGGTCGATCTGGCGGCGGGTCTGCCGACGTCGGGCAAGGCTGCGGCTGCGCTTCACGCCTCGGCCGATGGCAAGTTCCTTTACGTCAGCAACCGTGGCACCACCAATCAGTTGCTGGTGTTCGCCATCGACCCGGCGACCGGGCATCTCAAGGAGCTTCAGCGCCGCTCCGTGGACGGTGATCACCCGCGCGAGTTCAGCCTCGACCCGAGTGGCAAGTTCGTGCTGATTGCCAACCAGAAGAGCAACCAGATTGTCGTCGTCGAGCGCGATGCCAAGACCGGTCTGTTGGGTAAAACCGTGCAGAAACTGCCGATGGATGCCCCGAGCGATCTCAAGTTCCTGGTGCGTCAATAGACCGCAGGCCCCGGTTGATGGGGCCTGCAACCTTCTATTAATGAGACTGATATCGGCTAATGCTACAAAGCATTTCAAGGCGCCGACCCTCGGGAGTTAAGTTTGCTTCACGGCCCTACCGGGCAAGCAAGCCAACTGAATCCGAGGAATACCGCCATGAACTTCAATCTCTTCTCTGTCATCGCCGCTTCCGCTATCTCTGCCACCGTTGCACTGCCTGCCAGCGCCAACGTTGAAATCAGCGACAAAAAATCCCACGCCCAAAGCTATACCCAGAAATACCTGCAACAGAGCGCCAACTTCTACGCCGCGCTGGATCACAAAACCCAACACTGAAATCTGAACCCTGCACCTTTTATGCAGGAGCGAAGTCACTTGCCGATCGAGCTGTAAGCATCGAAGAGCGTTGAAGTGAGGTCGCTCCTGCATAACGCGTTTACGACAGCATCATATTGCTATCAATGTAGTGCTTGATATCACATAGCCATGAGTTTAAATTTGACGCTGATTTTTTGACTCCTTCCCTAAAAGGATCGACAGCATGGCGATGCGTCTGGCAGTGGTTCTCCTGTTTCTCTATTCCACCCCGATTCTATCGGCTGCCCAGCCCGTTCCCAACGAGCCGGAGGCGGCCCGCGAGCGCTTGATGAGCTTGATCGAGGACTGAAAACACGCTGGGTTCATGATCAATGAAACTGATAGCTACTATGCATAAAGGTCGCTAGTTAACTTGTGTTTTTTGATCGATTCTGTGGGCACTGAAACATGCCCACGGAGAACATCATGGCCAGCGCAATCATCACTTCTGCCAAATACGGCGCCTACCTGGCCATCGGTCTTTACGTGGCCATGGTGTTGCTCGTCAGCCTTTCGGCTCAATCGCAACAAAGCCTTCAAGCTCCGATTCAGGTCGCTTATCCCGCCATTCAATTCGAACATCGCGCTCAAAGCGTAAGGGTCGATCACGCCGACGTGGCGGGAGTGGTGGGGGCATGAAAGGACGCAAACTCTGGGTCATCGCCTTCCTGGCATTCATGACCAATGGCGCTTCTTTGCTTGGGATCGGGCAGGGCTCGGCGGGGTCGGTGGCACGGGCCATCGAATGCAACCACAACATCGCCCACAACATTCAGACCGCCAAGGCTCTGGAGTTGTTGGTGGGCAATCCGCCGATCAAGTCCAATAGTGAATTCTTCGGGCCGTTCCAGGTGGACTGCTCGGTGTTGGGGATGTGCGCGGTGTTGGCCTGAATGGTCGAAACACCCTCTCCCTGTAGGAGCGAGGCTTGCCCGCGAAAGGGCCATAACATTCAGCATAGATATTGACTGACGCAGCGCTTTCGCGGGCAAGCCTCGCTCCTACAGAGGGCTTGGTTATTTCTTCATTATTGATGTGAACAGGTCTGACTCGATGAAGCGCTGTAACCACGCCTGCAATCGCACATAAGGCGTCTGCCCGAACCACTCGCGATCCACGTGGGCGAATTGCCGCACGAACGGCATCAGGGCGACATCCGCCAGGCTCGGGTGCCCGGCCAGCAAGTAGTCTCGCCCCTCCAGCAATTCATCAAGCTTGCGTAAAAACAACTCGCCCTCTGAGCGGTAAAACGCCATCGGCTGCTCGGGATAACGCTCGGCGTACTTGTAGCGATTCAGGTGCACCTTGAACACTTGATCGTTGTCTTCGATCAACGCGGCGCTGCGTTGCTGTGCTTGCGGATCATCCTTGAGCAACCAATCCTGCGGATCGTTCTGCGCCAGTGCCCAGCGCATGATGTCCAGGCTCTCATCGATCACCCGCCCATCCACACTCAGCACCGGCACCGTGCCTTTGCTCGACAGTGCGAGCATTTCGGCCGGTTTGGCCTTGAGGCTGACCTCGACGATCTGCACCGCAACGCCCGAATAGCGCAGCGCCATGCGTGCGCGCATGGCGTAGGGGCAGCGGCGGAACGAATACAGCGTATTCATTTCACCTCCAGCGTACTCAGGCCGTTGCCTTGACGGTGAACCTGGATTTGCACCGGGATCCGTTCATGCATTTCCTGCACGTGGGAAATCACCGCCACCTTGCGGCCCTGCGCTTGCAAACCGTCGAGCGCATCCATGGCCAGTTGCAGGGATTCCGGGTCGAGACTGCCGAAGCCTTCGTCGATGAACAGCGATTCGATTTTCAGTGTGCTTGACGCCATCGACGCCAAACCGAGTGCCAGGGCCAGTGACACCAGGAACGTCTCGCCGCCGGACAGCGAATGCACCGAGCGCAGTTCATCGCCCATCTCGGTGTCCATCACCAATAACCCGAGCATGCTGCCGCCACGTTTCAGGCGATAGCGCCGCACCAATTGCCGCAACTGGACGTTGGCGTGATGCACCAGCAGGTCAAGGTTGTAGGCCTGGGCGATCTTGCGGAAGGTGTCACCGGTGGCGGAACCGATCAGCGCACTCAAACGTGCCCAGCGCTGGTACTCGGCGTAGGCATCGGCGATCTGTTGCGCCAGTGCCTGATTGGCATTCTGTCGACGCTGATCCTCGGCCTGTTCCGCACGCAATTCGGCGCAACGATGTTCGCTGGCGGCGAACAGGTTTTGCAGTTCGGCCAGCGTCGTGGCCAGTTGTTCGGCGTCGAGATTGCCGTTGTGCTGCGCCTGATGATCGAGCAGGCGCTGATCGCGCTCCTGCAGCAGCACTTTGGCTTGCTCGATGGCTTTTTCGCTCTGCTGCAATCGTTGACGCAGTTCGCTGACCTGTTGGTCGTCGACGCCCAACAGCGCTTCCAGTCCGCCATCGTCGAGCTCTGGATGCTGCGCGCGCCAGTCGGCGATCTTGGCGCTCAACTCACAGTCTTCAGTTTCCAGAGCCTGCGAACGTTCCTGCTGCGCTTTGAGTTCAGCGGCCAGTTGCACCAACCGCGTGCGCACGGTTTGCAGTTCCTGATTGGCCGTGGATTCGGCAGTACGCGCCTGCTCGACGGCCTGGTCCAGTTGCTGCTGCCACTGTTCGGCGCTGGCATGTTCGCCCAGTAGTTGAGTCAGTTTTTCCTGGCAAACCTGTTGCTGCCCGGCCAGTGTCGTGAACTGCTGCTGCGCAGTTTCCAATTGCTGGATGCGGGTCTGCTGACGGTCCTGTTCCTTCTCCAGCGCCTGCTGGCGTTGTTGCTGTTCGCCGAGTTCATCGCGCTGCTGGTCAAGTTGTTGCAGACGCTGGGCGATCTGCCGGTCGAGCTGCATGAAGGTCGCGGCGGGTTCGTTGCGCAAGGCCTCCAGCGTGTCGGCCGGGAGCAGGGTGCTGAATGCCTTCAGTTCTTCGTCCAGACGTTGGCGATCGCTGCTCAATTCACGTTGTTGGTTGATCAGGTGTTGTGTGGCTTGCTGACTCGCCGTTTCAGCACTGCGCAGTTGTTGCGCAAGGCGCGCGGCATCCTGTTGCAGGGTGAGCAGGGCGGTTTGCCGTTGTTCATCCTGCGTGATGCTCTGGTTCAACTGGCTGCTTTGTTGGGTCAGCCAGGCATCGCGCTTGCTTGCATCCTGGGCCAACAGTTGAGCCGACAGTGGGTGCGCTTCCAGGCTCGGCGTCAGGCCTTGTTGCTGAGTCGCGAGCTGTTCTTGCTGTTGCAGCAATTCCTTTTGCTGAGCAATCAAACCGCCGACTTCGGCGCGCAGATCGGTGAGTTTTTCCTTCAGTAGGTCCATCGCTTTCTGAGCGTTGGCCTGTTCGCTTTCATCATGCCGGCCGAGGCTTTGCAGCAAGGCTTCGGGCTGATGATAAGGATGGTCCTGGCTGCCACAAACCGGGCACGGCTGATCGTCCTGCAACTGCGCGCGCAGTTCCTCGACGCTGGCACTGCGCGCCAGACGCTGACGCTCCAGCAGTTCGCGGGTGACGGTCAAGGTCTGTTCGGCGACGCTCAGTTCGGCCTTGGTCTTCACCCCGTCCTGGGTCAGGCGATCGCGGTCTTGCTGAGCGGCGAGTTGCCGCTGCTGAAGCTCGGCGCCGCGCTTGTCCAGTTCCTGCTGGCTGGTCCACAGCCGTGTCAGTTCTTCAAAGGCCCGCAGTTGCTTGCGGTTGTCCTGCAGCAGACTGCCGAGGATCTGAATCTGCTCGGCCACCGCTTCAGGCTCGGCGCCGGCCTCTTTGTACAGCACCTCAAGACTCTGGCGCTGGGTGGCCAGTTCCTCGGCAGCGCGGGCGGCGCTTTGCTCCAGAGCGGCCAGTTCGACCTGGCCCTTGTTCAGGCGATTACCGATCAGCATCAGTTGTTGCAGACGATCGCGGTAGGCGTTCCAGGCGTCGCTCAACGGTGCCAGATGGGTGCTCTGCTCAAGCTCCCCGGCAATCTGCTGCAACCGTTCGGCGACCTGTTTCTGTTGGTCGAGCAAACCCTGAATCGTGCCCTGGCCCTGAGTGCAGGCCAGTTCCGCCTGCTGCTTGAGGTCGGCACTGAGGCTGGCGTCCTTGACCAGGCGGGCGAGGGTGCTTTGCTCTTCGAAGGCCTGACGCAGCAGTGGTGCGCTGGAGGTGTGTTGGCTTTGCGCTTGGGCCAGCGCCGTTTGGACGGTGCTCAGGCTTTGTTCGAGTTGAGTCTGTCGCTCGGTCAGCTCGTTTTGCTGTTGCGTGTGCTGCTGAATCTGCGCCGCCAGCGGCGTGAGCTGGGCAGTGAGCTCGGTCTTGCGCGCGAACTGATGCCGTTGCGGCGCCAGTTGCTCCAGGCGAGTCAGCTTCAAGCGTTCGCCGGCCAGGCTCTCCCAGTGTTGCTGGGCCGATTGCAGTTGCTCGGTGGCGCTTTGTTGCGCGTCCTGCAACTGACGCAGGTCCTTGAGCCAGGTGTGTTGCAACTCCAACTGTTTGAGCTGCGCCTGCTGGGTCTTGAGTTGCTGCTGAGCGTCGTTGAAGCGCTCATCGAGTTCGGCCCGGGCTTCTGGCGACAGCGGCGTGACCCCGGTGGCCTGATCCTGCAACAGCTTGTGGGCTTCGCGAGCTTCTTTGGTCTTGTCGAAGGCGCGGCGACCGAGGCGGGTGTAGAGCGCGGTGTCGGTGAGCTTTTCCAACAGTTCGCTGCGGTCGTTGTCGTCAGCCTTGAGGAAGGCGCTGAATTCGCTCTGAGCCAGCATGACGGCGCGGGTGAACTGTTCGAAGTTCAGGCCCAGCGCGGCTTCGAGCTGTGCTTTGTATTCGCCTTTCTGGCTGGCCAGCAGTTGATCCTGATCGATGTCACGCAGGCTCTGACGACTGGCTTGCAGCTTGCCACCGGCCTTTTCCCGGGCGCGATTGGCCTCCCAGCGAGCGCGATAGCGGCGACCGTCAATGCCGACGAAATCCACTTCGGCATACCCTTCGCCGGTGCCACGTCGCAGCAGGGTGCGCGGGTCGCCAGTGCCGATTTCACCATCGGCGTCCGGAACCTTGGCATCGCGACCGGTGTTGTTCAGGCGCGGCACGGCACCAAACAGCGCCAGGCACAGGGCGTCGAGCAGCGTGCTTTTGCCGGCCCCGGTCGGCCCGGTAATCGCGAACAGGCCGGCACTGGCCAAGGGCTCGGCGGTGAAGTCGATTTCAAACGGCCCGGCCAGGGAGGCGAGGTTTTTCAGGCGGATCGCGAGGATCTTCATGGTTGTTCGCTCTCCATCTGCACGTCTTGCAACAGCTCGGCGAAGTCCTTGAGCGTTTGCTCGTCGACCTCGCTGCCGTAGTTGTCCTGCCAGGCGCGGCTGAACAGTTCCTGGGGCGAAAGCTGATCCAGCTCGATCAAGGTTGTGCCGTCATCGACGCCGTCGCGGCTGCCATTGCCGGCGTATTCGGCAGCGATCCGCACCAGCCGTACGGCCTTGCCTTGCAGGGCGGTTTCCACTTGATGGCGTAGGTCCGGTTGCGGTTCGTCGAGACGGACCCGCACTTCCAGCCACGGCTGACGCTGGATATCGGCGAGCAGGTCGATGTTGGGCAGGTCGGCCAGTTGCAACAGGATTTCCGCCAACGGCGCGGAGCCGAGGCGTTGCAAGTGGACGGAGCGCGGAATCAGGCGTGGTTCGACGCTGACCAATGTTTCGCCATCAAGCAGAATGTCGAGGATCTGATGCTGGTAATTGATCTCGGAGAACGACAACGGAATCGGCGAGCCGCAGTAGCGGATGCGCTCTTCACCGTTGACCTTCTGCGGCTTGTGCAAATGCCCGAGGGCGACGTAACTGATGCTCGGCCCGAACAGACTGGCGGGCAGGGCTTCGGCATTGCCGATGATCAAACTGCGTTCGGAGTCTTCCGAGACCGAACCGCCAGCCATGTGCGCATGGCTGATGGCGATCAGCGCCTGGCCCGGCTTGCGCTTGGCATTGGCGGCTTCAATCAGCCATTCATGAACCTGGCCGATGCCGCGCAAGTAGTTGTCGCCCAAATGCGCGCCGGTCACTTCGGCGGGGCGCAGGAACGGCAGCGCCAGGCACCAGGCGGCAATTTCGCCGCTGGCATCCGGCAACGGCAATAACAAACGTTCGGCATCCAGTTGACCGTCATCGAGCCACAGCACGCGACCGAGGGCGTGAGTGCGCAAGCGCCGCATCAACGGCGCGGGCAGTTCGATTCGCGAACCGGAGTCGTGGTTGCCGGCGATCATCACGATGGTCAGCAACGGCTGCTGCTCGTGGGCGCTGACGATGAAATCGTAGAGGCGTTCCTGGGCTTTGACCGGCGGGTTGACCGTGTCAAAGATATCGCCGGCGATCAGCAGCACATCAGGCTGATCCAGCTTCAGCTGACGCAGCAGCCAATCGAGAAAACAGGCGTGCTCGAAATCGCGCTCCTGGCCGTGCAGGTTCTGCCCAAGGTGCCAGTCGGAGGTGTGAAACAGACGCAAGGCGTACTCCGCAACAAAATAAGGTGATGGCCGCGAGGAAAATGGTGGCGGCTAAAGAGGGGAGAGTTTACTGGCAAATGTGCAAAGGAACACGGGTTTGGGGGATGTCGAAGCTTTGGAGAGGAACACGGTCCCTGTAGGAGCGAGGCTTGCCCGCGAAGAACGATGACGCGGTCTAACAGATGCATCGAGTCATCGTTCTTCGCGGGCAAGCCTCGCTCCTACAGGGGATTGGTGTGCCTCGGCAGGAGGCTGCGATCTTTTGATTCTATTTCGGATACAGCGGCGGCAACCCCGTATCACCAACCAGATCCTGAACCCCCTCGGCCGTCGGGATCGCCCGAATCGCGCGCCACAGATCCTCGCCCTGCCAGTACTGACCGGTTTCGCTGTACAGCGCGCCGTTCAGGCCGTCCAGTGCATCGGACAGCGGCACAAAACGCGCCGCCATGTCGGCCAGGGTTTCCGGTTGTTGTCGGGCCCAGGCGTCGAGGGCCTGGCGGGTGGCGTGGGAGTCGTTGGCCTGACAGGTGCGTTTGAGGTCGTCGAGCAAGGTGCGTGGGCTCGGGCCGGTCTGCGCCGCCCGCAGGACCGCCGGTTGCGAGCGGGCGCGCCACCACAGACCGAAGCCCAGCAGCGTGGTGCAGGCCAGAATCACGGTGCTGAGCTTCCACCACCAGAGGGCTTCGTTGTTGGCGCCGGAGATGGCCTGCGGGCTGCCCGCCGGGGTATCGACGATCAGGCTCGGATTGCTCGCCACTTGCAGCGTGCGGGCTGGCAGGCTGCTGTGTTCCAGGTGATCCTCGAAGGTGTTCCACCAGACCACTTCAACGCTCGGCAAGTCAATGTTGCCGGTGCGGGTCGGCACCAGGGCTTCACGGTCCTCGCGACTGCCGATCAAGCCGCGCTCGCTGCTCTGGTTGCCCAGCACAGGTTGATCCGGGTAGCGCCGCAGGCCGTTGATCTCGGTGGCGGGCAACGGTGGCAGTTGCGAACTGGCGAGGCCTTCGGCGTTCAGGGTCAAGCTGCGGGTCAGCGAGTCGCCGACCTGCAAATGATCCGGTTCCGGGCTCCAGCTTTCGCTCAGGCTCAGGCTGCGGGCCGGCAGCCAGGGCACATCGGCCGGATACGTGCCGGGTTTGGCCTTGACCGTCAGCGGGATCTCGGCAGATTTGACGCGCATCTGCTTGCCCGGTTTCGGTCCTTGAGGTGTTGCGTCCTGGGACGGCCGGGTATCGACCGGCGTGGCACTGAACATCTGCGCCGGAATGGTCAATTCACCGCTGTGCTGCGGGTAGATCGCGTAACGCATTTCGATCACGCCATGGCGCAATCCGTTGATGACTTTTTCGTAGGTGCGCGACTCGCCCAGCTGTTCGATGCGCGCATCGGGAATCTGCAACGGGGTCAGGCTGCTGTCGTCGTACAGCGACACCGAATGGTAGATGCGCAAGGTCAGGATCGCCTGAGCCTGCACATAGACGCTGTTCTGGTCGAGGCTGGCTTCGATGAACACCGGCGCCAGTGTGTTGCTGCTGTCCTGGGTTTCGCTCTCGATCACCTGCACGGTAATCGGCTGGCTCTGGACGTCGCCCAGTTGCAGCGACGGAATCACCACGCTGCCGTTTTGCCGGGGCAGCAGGGTGATGATCCAGCGCGTGGTCGCCTGAGTGTTGCCGTTGAGGGTGTTCAGTTGGTTGACCTGGCGGGTGCCGCGCACTTCGAACAGCGGCTCCAGCGGGGACAGGTCGGGTTTGCCGAACTGGGTTACGTCGCTGGTTTCCAGGGTCAGTTCGACCGTCTCGCCGGAATTCAGACGGCTGCGATCGACGCTGGCGACCAGCTCCGCAGCCTGGGCCTGAACGGTGCAGAGCAACAGGGTGGGCAACAATGCGAGCAAGAAGGCGGTGAAGCGGGTCATCGAGTTTTTTCCTGATCCTGATGTTGTTGCTGTTCGTACCAGAATTTACGTCTGAGCAGTTCGCCGGGGTCATCCGGGATCTTGCGCAGCCATTGCTCCAGCGCCTGGCGCTGTTCGCCTTCAATCATGTCGCTGGCCGGGCGTCGCGGTGGCGTGGTGCTTTGCTCATCGCCCAACTCGCTGCCCGGGACTTCATTGGCGCCCGGTTGTGGTGGCGTCGTGGGCGGCTGCTCGGCGTCCGGGGTGGTTTGCTCGGCGTCGGTTTTCGGCTCGCCATTGCTGGGTTGGGTGGCGCTGCCCGGCGGCGGTTCCTGGGTGATGGTTTCGGTTTTGCCATCGGCGGTTTTGTCCGGCTCGACGGGCGGCGCTGAGGTTTTCTGCTTGAGCAGGCTTTCCACCAATGCCTTGTTGGTCAGGGCCGGGCGCAGATCCGGTTGACGTTCAAGCGCTTGATCGTAAGCATCCAGCGCTGCTTCCAGCTCACCGCTCTTGGCCAGGGCGTTACCCCGATTGTAGTGGGCGTGGGCATCGGTGCCTTGGGTAAACCGCTGGGCGGCGCCACTGTAGTCGCCGGCTTCATAGAGCGCCACACCTTGCCACTGCGGGTCTTCGAAATGCTGCGCAGCCTCGGCCGGGCGCTTTTGTTTGAGCAAATGCAGGCCTTGCTGATCGGGACGCAGCCACAAGTCTTCGAAATCGAAGGCGTAACTCGGTTGCGGCAGCATGAACAACAGCGGCAGGCAGAACAGCCAACCACGGCGCCCGGCACAGGCGGCCAGTAATAACAGTGGTAGCAGCAGCCAATAGCCCTGATCGACCCAGGTGTCGAGACGCAATGTCTGGCCGTCGCTGCGCAGATCCCGTGGGCCATCGAGCAGGCCAAGGCCGCGCAGGTCGGCATCGTCCAGACGCGCCTGGCGATACCGTCCGCCCAGGCCGTTGGCAAAGGCTTTGAGGCTGGGGCCGTCCAGACGGGGCACCAGAATGGCGCCCAGGTCATCCTTGAGGAAACTGCCGTCGTCCTGCGCGACCGGCGCCCCTTCGGCGGTGCCGATACCGAGCATCAGAAATTGCGTGGACTTGTCATCCAGCGCCTGACGAATCCCTTGGCGTTCCTGTTCCGTCAGCGACGAACCGATCAGCAGGATCCGACCTTGACCGAGTGCGCCCTGATCCAGCAGCGCAAGGGCCTTGGCCACTGCCAGATCGGCACGATGACCGGCTTGGGGCATCAGCGACGGCTTGAGCGCGTCCACCAGATTGCGGCTGGTCGACAGGTCATCCGACAGCGGCACCAAGGTGTGGGCGCTGCCGGCGTAGACAATGATTGCTGTCTGCGCGTCGCTGCGATTTTGCAGCAGATCGAACAGTTTGCGCCGGGCTTGTTCCAGCCTGTTTGGCGCACTATCGGTGGCGAGCATTTCCGGGGTCAGCTCAAGCAACACCACCAGCGGGTCGGCGGGTTTCTGGCTGGTTTGTTCGACGCGCTGAAAGCTCGGCCCTAGCAGGGCCAGAACGGTCAGCACCCAGGCCAGGCCCAGGGCGACCCACGGCAGTTTGCTTTCGCGACCGCTGCCACCACTGAGCAACGCGGCATGGAAGGCCGGCGGCAGAATCATTTGCCAGCGGCCAGCGCGTTTCTGTCGATGCCAGAGTTGCCAGAGCAACCAGCCCAGCAACGGCAACAGCAGCAGCCACCAGGGGCGGAACCAGTGCGGCCAGAGCGCAATCATCGGCGCCTCCGCAGGCGCAGGCGTTTGAGCCGCTGACGCCAGTCGGGCAGTTGCGTTTGCAGAAACCGCTCTTTGGTAAACAGCTCCTTGCTAAACAGCCGTTGCAACGGGTTATCCGGCCAGCGCTCGCGGATTACCAGCAGCATGCTCAACAGCAGCGCCATCGCCAAAGGCCAGTGATACAACGCTTGGGCCGGGCGGGCCTGAGTGGGTTGCTGGGTCACCGGCTCCAGTTTGTCGAGGGTGCTTTTGATCGCTTGCAATTCCTCGCCGTCGCGGGCGCGGAAGTATTGGCCGCCGGTGGCTTGGGCGATGGCTTTCAAGGCCGGTTCGTCGAGGTCCAGGCTCGGGTTGATGCCGAGGAATCCCAGGGTGCCGCTTTGTTCCGGGTCGGCGCCGATACCTATCGGGTAGATTTTCACGCCTTCGTTGGCCGCCAGTCGGGCGGCGGTCAGCGGATCGATCTCGCCGCCGTTGTTGGCGCCATCGGTGACCAGAATCAGCACACGGCTTTGTGCCGGGCGTTGGCGCAGACGTTTAAGGGCCAGGCCAATCGCGTCGCCGATGGCGGTGTTTTTGCCGGCGATGCCGATTCGCGCTTCGTCGAGCCACACGCGAACGGTGTGCCGGTCGAAGGTCAGCGGTGCTTGCAAATAGGCCTGGCTGCCGAACAGGATCAACCCGACCCGGTCGCCGTCGCGACTTTCAAGAAAGTCACCCAGCAAATGCTGCACCAGCGTCAGTCGGCTGACGTCTTCGTCCTGCCACTGCATGTCGGGGAAATCCATTGAACCGGACACGTCCACCGCCACCAGCAGATCGCGACCACTGGCGGCAACCGGCAGGGGTTCGCCGAGCCATTGCGGGCGCGCGGCGGCGATCAGCAGTAACAGCCACAGCAGAATGAACGGTGCTTGCTGACGCCACGCTGGCAGATTCGCCCGGGCACGGCGGCGAGCGAGGCCTTCGAGGTCGCTGAGGAAGCTGACTTTAAGCGCCGGTTCGCCACTGTCGGCCACCGGCAGCAGCACCCGCATCAGCCAGGGCAGTGGCAGCAGGGCGAAGATCCACGGCCAGGCGAACTCAAACATGTTTGCGAATCCAGGTGTCGACGGCTTGAGTCAGGCCGGCGATGGCCTTGTCGTCGAGTTTGCATTCGGGTTTGTAGGCGCCTTCCACCAGCACCATCCAGCGCGTGAGGCCGGCGGCCGGGCAGCGGTTATCGAGGAACGCCAGCCATTTGCGACCGTTAAGGGTGTGGCTCTGGCTGTAGGGGTAATGGTTGCGACACAGGCGTTTGAGCAAGCCGTTGAGTTGCTGCAGCCAGGCACCGGCCGGGGCGCCGTCGTAGGGTTTGGGCATCCGGGCAAGTTCAGCCAGCGCAGCGAGACGCACAGGGTCCAGCGGTTGTTCGGCGCGCACGACAGGGCGCTTGTTCGAGATGAAACGGCGCAACTGCCACAGGCCGAAACCGATCAATGGCAGCAACAACAGCAGCAGCCACCAGCCCGGCGCCGGCGGCCAGAAGCCGATCGGTGGCGGGGAAATCAGCGGTTGCAGTTGATCGAGGCTGCTCATCGACCTTTCCCCGGACGTTGAGGATTGAGGTATTCGCGCAGTTGCTCGACCATTTCGCTTTGGGTGCTCAAAGGCATCAGCAATACCCGCAACTTTTGCGCCAGTAGCTCCCAGCGGGCGATACGTGCTTCAGCTTGTGCGCGATAAGCCTGGCGCAAGTCGAAATTCAATGTGTCGAGTTCCAGCTGTGCCCCCCGTTCCGCAAAGCGTAAAAGCCCGGCAGCGGGCAGGGCGTGATCCAGCGGATCGGACACGGGTAGCAGCAACAGGTCGCAATGACGCGACAACAGGCTCAACTGCTGCTCGGCGCCGTCGGACAGGGCGCGTTCGTCGCAGATCACGATCACCAGGCTGCCGGGGCGCAATACTTCCCGGGCGCGACGCAAGGCAATGCCGAAGGCGTCGCGGTCGGGCTCACGTTCGGTGTGCAGCGACTGATTGACCCGCACCAGTCGGTTGAGCAATTGCAGCAGGCTCTGCTTGCTGCGTCGCGGTTTGATTTCGTAGTGCTCGTCGTCGCCGAACACCAGCCCGCCGACCCGGTCGTTGTGGCCCAGCGCGGCCCAGCCAATCAGGCTCGCCGCCTGGGCAGCAAGCACCGATTTGAACATCAGCCCCGAGCCGAAAAACAGCCGGCGGCTCTGTTCGACCATGATGAAAATCGGCCGCTCGCGTTCTTCGTGGAACAGCTTGGTATGAGGTTCCTGGGTCCGGGCGGTGACGCGCCAGTCGATGCTTCGCACGTCATCACCGGCCTGATACACCCGCACCTGATCGAAGTCCACCCCGCGCCCGCGCAGTTTGGAGTGGTGCAGGCCGATCAGCGGGCTGCGCTGGCTCGGCGTGGAGAACAGCTGCACTTCACGCACGCGATGGCGCATCTCGATCAGCTCGGCGAGGCTGACGCGGATGCCCGGCTCGGGCGGCAGGATGGCGTTCATCGGGGTCAAGCGACAGCTACGACGTCGAGAATCCGCTGGACCACCCGGTCCTGGTCGATGCCAGCGGCTTCGGCTTCAAAGGAAAGAATGATGCGGTGGCGCAACACATCGAACAGCACCGCCTGAATGTCTTCCGGGCTGACGAAGTCGCGACCGGCCAGCCAGGCGTGGGCCCGGGCGCAACGGTCCAGGGCAATGGAGCCACGGGGGCTGGCGCCGTAGGCGATCCATTCGGCCATTTCAGGGTCGAACTTGGCCGGCGTGCGTGTGGCCATGACCAGTTGCACCAGGTATTCCTCCACGGCGTCGGCCATGTACAACCCGAGGATTTCCTTGCGCGCGGCGAAGATCGCCTGCTGGCTGACCCGGCGTTCGGGTTTGGTTTCGCCGTGCAGCGCTTCGCCGCGAGCCTGTTGCAGAATCCGGCGCTCGACGGCGGCGTCAGGGAAACCGATTTTCACGTGCATCAGGAAACGGTCGAGCTGGGCTTCGGGCAGCGGGTAGGTGCCCTCCTGCTCGATGGGGTTTTGCGTGGCCATGACCAGAAACAGCGGCGACAGGTCGTAGGTGCTGCGCCCGACACTGACCTGGCGTTCGCCCATGGCTTCAAGCAGGGCCGACTGAACCTTGGCCGGGGCACGGTTGATTTCGTCCGCCAGCACCAGATTGTGGAAAATCGGGCCTTGCTGGAACACGAAGCTGCCGGTTTCCGGGCGATAGATTTCTGTGCCAGTGATGTCGGCCGGCAGCAGGTCGGGGGTGAACTGGATGCGATGGAACTGTGCTTCGATGCCTTCGGCGAGCTCTTTGATGGCTTTGGTCTTGGCCAACCCCGGGGCGCCCTCGACCAGCATGTGGCCGTCGGCGAGCAAGGCGATGAGCAAGCGCTCGATGAGTTTTTCCTGGCCGAGAATCTGCGTTGAAAAGAAAGGTTCGCAGCGCGAGCAGCGCTTCACGATGTTCCATCGATGACTGTTCCTGGAAAGGGTGACCGAAGACGTTCGAATAACGCCAGGGCTGGGGGCGTTACTTTAATCCATCGCGGGGGGCGGCGACTAACGGCATTTTGTGCAAAGTGCGGGAATTGATGGGCTAAATTGTTGGAAATTTGTAGGGGGTGGGTATTGCGGTGTTCTTTTGGACGCCTTCGCGGGCAAGCCTCGCTCCTACAGGTATCGAGGCGCCGCGATATTGTGTCGACTCAAAACCTGTAGGAGCGAGGCTTGCCCGCGAAGGCGCCAGCTCAAACACCATCAGAGCTCACTGATGTAAGTACCAGTCCCCTTGAGAATGTTCTGCAAGGTTTCTTCCACCTCAGCCAGGTCCTGCGCATCGGTGCTGTGCAGGATTTCCAGCGAATCTTCGCCATCGAGCACATCGGCGTCCGCGGCGGCGATTTCGATCAGCAGGCGGTCAGGGCTGAGGGTGACTTTCACACCGTTGAGGGCCGAGGGCTTGTCGTGGAAGATGATCTCCAGCTCATCCTCGTCCGGAAAGCGGCTCATCAGGAACATTTCGCCCTCGGCGCTGTTGCAGCAGAGCATGGCCAAGTTGTCTTCTTCTTCGTCGCACGGGTTGACGATCAAGAGGTCAGTTGTCATTTGCATGGGGAAAATCCTGGCTCGGCGAGCGTGGTGAACGTTACAAAAAGCAATTCTGCCAGCCTTGGGGAATTTCTGCTCGGCTGAGTGTCAGAAGATGTGTCGTGAACATTCGGGGTGTCACTGGTCATTTTTGGCACGCATGTACCGTGAAACCGGGCATAAAACGTCCATTTTGCTACACGGCTGCTAGTGTTGTTCAAGGCTTATGCCGCGCGCTGCGTACCGTTGACCGAATATGTCGCAGCGCTGCAAGCACAGCCCTTGCCGCACTCGTTAAGCTGCGCAACGGATGAGCACCCGTAAAGGCATTGCCTGTTGCCTTGGCAGTCGTTTTTGCAGATGCCTATTCAATGGAAGGTGAATGTGACCTGAGTGTCTCGTCCAGCTTCACCCACCTGTCATCCTGTTTCCTCTGCCCGAGAATCAGGAACAGGGTGACGGATTGCCCCGAAAGGGGTTTGCACGCGACGCTTCCATCAATAACAAGCCCAAGCGGAGTACCACAGATGGCGTTCTTCACCGCAGCCAGCAAAGCCGACTTCCAGCACCAACTGCAAGCGGCACTGGCGCAGCACATCAGTGAACAGGCACTGCCACAAGTGGCGCTGTTCGCCGAACAATTCTTCGGCATCATTTCCCTGGACGAGCTGACCCAGCGTCGGCTGTCCGACCTCGCCGGCTGCACCCTTTCTGCGTGGCGCCTGCTTGAGCGCTTCGATCACGCGCATCCGCAAGTGCGCGTCTACAACCCGGATTACGAACGCCACGGCTGGCAGTCGACCCACACCGCGGTCGAAGTGCTGCACCACGATCTGCCGTTCCTGGTGGACTCGGTGCGCACCGAGCTGAACCGTCGCGGCTACAGCATTCATACCCTGCAAACCACTGTGCTGAGCGTGCGTCGCGGCAGCAAGGGCGAGCTGCTGGAAATCCTGCCCAAAGGCACCCAGGGCGAAGGCATTCTGCAAGAATCGCTGATGTACCTGGAAATCGACCGTTGCGCCAACACGGCCGAACTGAACGTCCTGACCAAAGAGCTGGAGCAGGTTCTCGGTGAAGTCCGCGTCGCGGTCGCCGATTTCGAACCGATGAAAGCCAAGGTCCAGCAGCTGATCGAAGGCATCGACAACAGCCAGTTCATCATCAACGCCGACGAAAAGACCGAAATCAAGAGCTTCCTGGAATGGCTGGTGGGCAACCACTTCACATTCCTGGGCTACGAAGAATTCGTGGTGGGCGAGGATCAGAACGGCGGTCACATCGAATATGACCAGAACTCGTTCCTTGGCCTGACCAAACTGCTGCGTGCCGGCCTGACCGTCGACGATCTGCGCATCGAAGACTACGCCGTCAACTACCTGCGCGAACCGACGCCGCTGTCGTTCGCCAAGGCTGCACACCCAAGCCGTGTCCACCGTCCGGCTTATCCGGATTACGTTTCGATCCGTCAGATCGATGCCGATGGCAAAGTCATCAAGGAATGCCGCTTCATGGGCCTGTACACCTCGTCGGTGTATGGCGAAAGCGTGCGGGTCATTCCTTACATCCGTCGCAAGGTCGAGATCATCGAACAGCGCTCGGGCTTCCAGGCCAAGGCTCACCTGGGCAAGGAACTGGCCCAGGTACTCGAAGTACTGCCGCGCGACGACTTGTTCCAGACCCCGGTGGACGAGTTGTTCACCACCGTGATGTCGATCGTGCAGATCCAGGAACGCAACAAGATCCGCGTGTTCCTGCGCAAAGATCCGTACGGCCGCTTCTGCTACTGCCTGGCGTACGTGCCGCGCGACATCTACTCCACCGAAGTGCGCCAGAAGATCCAGCAAGTGCTGATGGATCGCCTGAAAGCCTCGGACTGCGAGTTCTGGACCTTCTTCTCCGAGTCTGTGCTGGCCCGTGTGCAACTGATTCTGCGGGTCGACCCGAAGAACCGTCTGGACATCGACCCGGTTCTGCTGGAAAAAGAAGTGGTACAGGCCTGCCGCAGCTGGCAGGACGACTACGCGAGCCTGGTGGTCGAGAGCTTCGGCGAAGCCCAGGGCACCAACGTGCTGGCCGACTTCCCGAAAGGCTTCCCGGCCGGTTACCGCGAGCGTTTCGCTGCGCATTCGGCTGTGGTCGACATGCAGCACCTGCTGAGCCTGAAAGAATCCAATCCGCTGGTGATGAGCTTCTATCAGCCACTGGGTCAGGTCTCCGGTCAGCGCGAGCTGCACTGCAAGCTGTATCACGCCGATACCCCGCTGGCGTTGTCCGACGTGTTGCCGATCCTGGAAAACCTCGGCCTGCGCGTGCTGGGTGAATTCCCATATCGCCTGCGCCACAACAGCGGCCGCGAATTCTGGATTCACGACTTCGCGTTCACCGCCGCTGAAGGCCTGGAACTCGACATCCAGCAACTCAACGACACCTTGCAGGACGCTTTCGTCCACATCGTGCGCGGCGATGCCGAGAACGATGCGTTCAACCGCCTGGTGCTGACCGCCGGCCTGCCATGGCGCGATGTCGCGCTGCTGCGTGCCTACGCCCGTTACATGAAGCAGATCCGCCTGGGCTTCGACCTGGGTTACATCGCCAGCACCCTGAACAACCACACCGACATCGCTCGCGAGTTGACCCGGTTGTTCAAAACCCGTTTCTACCTGGCCCGCAAGCTCGGTACTGACGATCTGGAAGACAAGCAGCAACGTCTGGAACACGCGATCCTGAGCGCACTGGACGACGTCCAGGTGTTGAACGAAGACCGTATCCTGCGTCGCTACCTGGACCTGATCAAGGCCACCCTGCGGACCAACTTCTACCAGACCGACGCCCACGGTCAGAACAAGTCCTACTTCAGCTTCAAGTTCAACCCGCACCAGATTCCAGAGCTGCCGAAGCCGGTTCCGAAGTTCGAAATCTTCGTTTACTCGCCTCGCGTCGAAGGCGTGCACCTGCGCTTCGGCAACGTTGCTCGCGGTGGTCTGCGCTGGTCCGACCGTGAAGAAGACTTCCGTACTGAAGTCCTCGGTCTGGTAAAAGCCCAGCAAGTGAAGAACTCGGTCATCGTGCCGGTGGGTGCGAAGGGTGGCTTCCTGCCGCGTCGCCTGCCACTGGGCGGCAGCCGTGACGAGATCGCGGCCGAGGGCATCGCCTGCTACCGCATCTTCATCTCGGGCCTGTTGGACATCACCGATAACCTGAAAGACGGCGCGCTGGTACCGCCGGCCAACGTCGTGCGTCATGACGACGATGACCCGTACCTGGTGGTGGCGGCGGACAAGGGCACTGCAACCTTCTCCGACATCGCCAACGGCATCGCCATCGACTACGGCTTCTGGCTCGGTGACGCCTTTGCGTCCGGTGGCTCGGCTGGTTACGACCACAAGAAAATGGGCATTACCGCCAAGGGCGCGTGGGTCGGCGTACAACGCCACTTCCGCGAGCGCGGCATCAATGTCCAGGAAGACAGCATCACTGTAGTGGGCGTCGGCGATATGGCCGGTGACGTGTTCGGTAACGGCTTGCTGATGTCCGAGAAGCTGCAACTGGTCGCTGCGTTCAACCACCTGCACATCTTCATTGACCCGAACCCGGAGCCAGCCAACAGCTTCGCCGAGCGTCAACGTCTGTTCGATCTGCCGCGTTCGGCCTGGTCGGACTACGACACCAGCATCATGTCCGAAGGCGGCGGGATCTTCTCGCGCAGCGCAAAAAGCATCGCGATTTCCCCGCAGATGAAAGAGCGCTTCGACATTCAGGCTGACAAGCTGACCCCGACCGAACTGCTGAATGCCTTGCTCAAGGCACCGGTAGACCTGTTGTGGAACGGCGGTATCGGTACGTACGTCAAAGCCAGCAGCGAAAGCCACGCCGATGTCGGCGACAAGGCCAACGATGCACTGCGCGTGAACGGCAACGAACTGCGCTGCAAAGTCGTGGGCGAGGGCGGTAACCTCGGTATGACCCAATTGGGTCGTGTCGAATTCGGCCTCAATGGCGGCGGTTCCAACACCGACTTCATCGACAACGCCGGTGGTGTGGACTGCTCCGACCACGAAGTGAACATCAAGATCCTGCTGAACGAAGTGGTTCATGCCGGTGACATGACCGACAAGCAACGTAACCAGTTGCTGGCGAGCATGACCGATGAAGTCGGTAACCTGGTGCTCGGCAACAACTACAAGCAGACTCAGGCCCTGTCCCTGGCGGCACGCCGTGCCTTGCCGCGGATTGCCGAATACAAGCGTCTGATGAACGATCTGGAAGGCCGCGGCAAGCTGGATCGCGCCATCGAGTTCCTGCCGGCAGAAGAGGCGATCAACGAGCGCGTCGCAGCGGGCCATGGCCTGACCCGTGCCGAGCTGTCGGTGCTGATCTCCTACAGCAAGATCGACCTCAAGGAAGCGCTGCTCAACTCCCTGGTGCCGGACGACGACTACCTGACCCGCGACATGGAAACCGCTTTCCCGCCGACGCTGGTCAGCAAGTTCTCCGATGCCATGCGCCGTCATCGTCTGAAGCGCGAAATCGTCAGCACCCAGATCGCCAACGATCTGGTGAACCACATGGGCATCACCTTCGTTCAACGACTCAAAGAGTCGACCGGCATGAGCCCGGCGAACGTGGCCGGTGCCTATGTGATCGTGCGTGACATCTTCCACCTCCCGCACTGGTTCCGTCAGATCGAAGCCCTGGACTACCAGGTTTCCGCTGACGTACAACTGGAGCTGATGGACGAGCTGATGCGTCTGGGCCGCCGCGCTACGCGCTGGTTCCTGCGCAGCCGTCGCAACGAGCAGAACGCTGCCCGTGACGTCGCGCACTTCGGTCCGCACCTGGCGGCGTTGGGCCTCAAGCTCGACGAACTGCTGGAAGGCCCGACCCGCGAAGGCTGGCAGACCCGCTACCAGGCTTACGTCGCTGCTGGCGTGCCTGAGTTGCTGGCGCGCATGGTTGCCGGCACCACTCACCTGTACACCTTGCTGCCGATCATCGAAGCTTCGGATGTGACCGGTCAGAACGCAGCCGACGTGGCCAAGGCCTACTTCGCCGTGGGCAGCGCGCTGGACATCACCTGGTACCTGCAACAGATCAGCGCCCTGCCGGTTGAAAACAACTGGCAGGCCCTGGCCCGTGAAGCGTTCCGTGATGACGTCGATTGGCAACAACGTGCGATCACCATCTCCGTCCTGCAACAGGGCGACGGCACCCAGGACGTGGAAACACGCTTGGCGCTGTGGATGGAAGAGCACGAAGGCATGATCGAACGCTGGCGCGCCATGCTGGTGGAAATCCGTGCCGCCAGCGGCACCGACTACGCCATGTACGCGGTGGCCAACCGCGAACTGCTGGACCTGGCGTTGAGCGGTCAAGCGGTGGTGCCTGCGGCTGTCACTAGCAGTGCGGACGCCGAGCTGGAGCCGGCTGCCTGATAGGCGCTGAATGAAGAAAGCCCTGTCTCGAAAGAGATGGGGCTTTTTTTTGTCTGAAGGTTTTGTGGTGTCTGGTCGGGCCTCTTCGCGGGCAAGCCTCGCTCCTACAGGTTTCGTGTTGAACGCCGATTTTGTGGACACCCGCAATCCCTGTAGGAGCGAGGCTTGCCCGCGAAGAGGCCATCAGCCGCACCGAGACTTTTTTAGGTACGGCGCTCAGTTTTCCAAAGGAATCAACACTTTCTCATCCGGAGCCAACACCATGAACACCAGCAGCTTGGCGGGTTGGGTGGCGCTGGCGTTTTTCGAGACCAGATGTTCAGAACCCGCCGGTTCGTACCAGAATTCGCCGGCCTTGTAGGTGATCGCTTTTTCGCCTTTGACTTGAGAAATGATCTCCCCCGAAAGCACATAGGCCATGGCCGTGCCCTGGTGTTTATGGGCGATGGACGATTGGCCCGGCTCGTAATCGACTTCGATCATCAAGGCTTTTTTGCCGGGGGCGTTTTTCAGCATCTGGTCCTGCAGGACGGTGACTTTTTCTGAGGGGGCGGTTTCGTGGGCGAAGGTCGGGGCTGAAATGCTCAGCGTCAGGGCGGCGAGAGGCGCGGCAAAAAAACAAAGCGTTTTCATGGTTGATTACCTGAGGGTGGTGAGTCGTCAGGGACCACAGTAAGCCGCGCTATCGGGCAATCAAACGGCCAATTTTCGGGAAGGTGAGGGGACCAATGACCGAAGCTACGTTACCCGCTGATCGTTCCCATGCTCTGCGTGGGAACGCCTCACCGGACGCTCTGCGTCCGCTTTTGGGGCGCGGAGCGCCCCTGGCTGCATTCCCACGCAGAGCGTGGGAACGATCATCACCAGAGCGTCTTGCTTTTAAACGATTGGAAAGCTGTTGAAGTCGACGGCATTGGCCAGTCGGCTGTCGATCAGGCCGATAAAGCCTTGCACTTCGGGGCAGTTGAAATGCGATTGCATGGCCGCTTCCGATTGCCAGCGGGCGCTGACTGTCCAGCGGGTGTCGTCCTCGGGGCAGCGGTCGACCATATAGGAGTCACAGCCCGGAAGTTCGCGCAGGGTGTCGACAATCTTTTGCAGTTGCTTACCCAGTTCGTCCGAGCGGTCGGCGGCAGCCTGCACCTTTACGGTGGTGATCACTTCGTTGGACATTGCTCACACTCCTGAATCAGGCCGGACGAATCCTGCTCATTGAGGGATAACGCCCAGTCAGGATAGGCCTGCACCCCCAGACCGCCAATAGCCAATCGCCGGATAAAGCCACAGACCAATCCCTCAGCCGAGCTGCTGCAAAATGTCCCTTAAGCGGTCCAGGGCGATATCGATGTCCAGGGTTTCGATCGCGCCGAACCCCAGGAAAAGCCCGGCCCGCGGCGCCTGCTGGTAAAAAAAGCTGTCCAGTGCATAGAGCCCCACTTCAACTTTTCTTGCCAATTCGATCACCAATGGAATATCGACCGGCACCTTACACAGCACTGCCATGTGGAAACCGGCCGTGGTCGGCACCGCTTCAAACCACGGCGAAAGGTCGCCCGCCATGCGCGCCAGGATCCGTTCACGACGCCCGGCGTAAATCGTATGGCAGCGCCGGATGTGCTTGAGCAGACAGCCCTCGGCGATGAACTTGGCGAGCGCCCATTGGGGCAGGGTGGAGGTATGCAGGTCGGTGAGCTGCTTGGCGCGGATCACCGCTTCGAGAATCGCCGGCGGCAAAATCGCGTAGCCGAGCCGCAGCTCCGGCAACAAGGTCTTCGAGAAAGTGCCGACGTAGGCGACGATGCCGCGCTGATCCAGGCTTTGCAGCGAGTCGGTGGGCCGGCCTTCGTAGCGGAATTCGCTGTCGTAGTCGTCTTCGATGATGATCGCCCCCAGCTCATAGGCCCTGGCGAGCAGGGCTTCGCGGCGGGCCTGGCTTAGGGGCATGCCCAAGGGAAACTGGTGGGACGGGGTGACGTAAATCAGCCGGGTGCCGTCGGGAATGTGCTCGACCTGAATGCCTTGCGCATCCACCGGCACGCCGACCACCGTTGCGCCATGGCTCCCGAACAACAGACGCGCCGGCGGGTAACCGGGGTCTTCCATGGCCACGAGGCTGCCCGGTTGGGTCAGCACCCGGGAAATCAGGTCCAGCGCCTGCTGCGCGCCGTTGCACACCACCACGTCCTCGTCCTGACAATTGACCCCGCGTGAAAACGCGATGTGCCGTGCGACCGCATTGCGCAGCGCCGGCAGGCCTTCGGGCTGGCTGTAGAAACCTTTGGAACCGGCAATCTGGCGCAAGGCATGGGAGGTGCAGCGGCGCCAATCGTCCTGCGGAAACTGGCCCTTGCTGGTGGCGCCACCAATGAACTCGTAACGCAACGAGCCTTCCAGCGTCGGGTGGCGCAAGAATGTCGGCAGGTTGCGCCAGCGTTCGATGACCTCAAAGCTCGCCAGCTCCGAGTGGCTCTGCTTGTGGACGATTTTCGCCGCCCGGGCATTGACGTAAGTGCCTTTGCCGATCACCCCGGTGAGGAAGTTCTCATAGGTCAGTTGCGCATACGTGTCGGAAATGGTCTTGCGCGAAATCCCCAGTTGTTCGGCCAGCAAGCGGCTGGGCGGCAGCTGCGTCCCGGCTGTCAGGCGACCGGATTCAATGGCGTCGCGAAGTTGCCGGTACAACTGGCCTGTAAGGTCCTTGCGGCCGTTGATGACAACATGAAGTTCCATACCGGCGGGGCTCCCTGGGCGGTTGAGGCGACTGTGCGTCGCGCCAGATTACCCGCATGAACGGCTGCGCAGAAGTTGCGTGGGCGAAAAACCTGCGATTGGCCTGCTGCCGGGCGGTCCATGGTTTTTTCGACGAATTGGACCTGTGACGCTCGCGGATGAGCCTCTACCTTGGAGTCACCTATCCGATCCACGAGGTCGCGCCATGAACTCCCGTCTGGATTACTACAGCGCATCGCCCAAAGCGATGAAAGCCATGATCGCCATGGAGGCCTTGACCCGCGACCTGAGCATCGAGCCGGCCTTGTTGAACCTGATCAAAATCCGCGCCTCGCAGCTCAATGGCTGCGCCTTTTGCACCGACATGCATTGCGTGGACGCGCGCCGCTTCGGTGAGAGCGACCGTCGGCTGTACGCGATCGTGGTCTGGCGCGACAGCAACTTTTTCAACCCTCGGGAGCGCGCGGCCCTGGCCTGGACCGAAGCGGTGACCCTGCTCTCGCAAAGCCACGTGCCGGACGACGTTTACGCACTGGCCCGAGAGCAGTTCAGCGAAGGTGAACTGGTCGACCTGACAATGGCTGTCAGCACCATCAACAGCTGGAATCGCCTGGCGGTGAGCTTTCGGCAAACGCCCAGTGATACCTTGTAGGAGCGAGGCTTGCCCGCGAAGAACGATGACGCGTAATACCTGAAAACCGCGGTGCATTCTTCGCGGGCAAGTCGGATCGCCGCACCGCTCGCTCCTACAGGATTTTCGTCTGCAGTGGCTGATCACCTGCCGTTAAGCAGCGGTGAAGTTGCAGTCGTCGGCGCCGGCCGCTGCGGTTTCACCGATGTGCCAAAGGTATTGCCCATGCGCGTGCTGGTGGCGGCCGGTGTGGCCAGGCCCAACTGATGGGGTGGCCGCTTGTTGATAGGCACGTTCATCGCCTGCTGATTTTTCTGCTCCGCCGTGGTACCCGCCGGGTTGTTGCCCATCTGCTGGCTGAGGCAGTTGTAGTCCGGCGCCTTGTAGCCACCGACCGTCACTTCAACGCAGCCCTGTGGTTGTTCGGCGTGAGCCAGCGACAGCCCGCTCAGCAGCACGCCCGCTGCAAGGCTCGATAGATGTTTCATTGAAGGCCTCCTGGCCGGCCACAATGGGGCCGCTCTGGAACGTGAGTCTAGAGCAATGCGCTTGAACGGCGCGTGATGGTTTTTTTGCACCGGCCGTCACATCAGGTTCATATACAGCCCTCAGGATGACGGTTTTCAGGGGTACGTCAGCCGTGCAGCGAGGCAGAGCCAGGGACGGGCGCCAGTTTTTAATGACTCACGTTCGCCAGGCTTGCCTGGCGTTGCTGTTTTGGTTGATGTCATCGGCGGTGTCCGCAGGTCCGGTCGACCCACGCACACCGCTGGAACTGGACATCCCGGCCCAGGCATTGGCCAGCGCGCTTGAGCGGTTCAGTCGCGCCACTGGCATGGCGGTGCTGGTGGATCGCCAGCTGACCCGCGGTCGTCGTTCGGTCGCCGTGAAAGGACACTTGAATGCTACCGATGCGTTGAGCCTGATGCTCAGTGGCAGCGGGCTGATGGCGCGGTATGCCAGAGCGGATGCCTTCACCTTGCAGGTGGCGCAGGTCGCCGAGGTGCCCTCGGTGTCAGGCACAGTCGCAAACAATGCGCCGCTTGCGGGCGGCAGTTATGCGACGGCGATTCAATCGGCGCTCGAACGTCGCTTGTGCCGCTCGCCGTTGACCCGCCCGGGCAGTTTTCGGGCGTTGTTGCAACTGTGGATCGGCCGTGACGGTGTGGTGCAGTACAGCCGCCTGGTCAGTTCCACAGGTGATGTTCAGCGCGACTCGGCGTTGGTGGAAAGTTTACGCAACCTCAGAATAGAACGCCCGGCGCCCAGCTCCTTAGGTCAGCCGGTCACGCTGCTTTTGCTACCGGAATCGTCAGGGAAACGCATGGAATGCACACAATGGGAAGGAGTTTCCGGGGGATGAAAGACACCGGGCAAAGTTCGATGGTCAGGCTGTTCCTGACGTCCTATGACGATTTCAAGGTGCGCTTGCGCAGGCGCCTCGGTTCGGAGGATCTGGCCAACGACGTCCTGCACGAAACCTACCTGCGGGTCGACCGCATGGAAGCCCCGCCGAACATCGCGCAACCCAATGCCTACCTCTATCGCATGGCCCTGAACATTGCTGCCGACCGGCGCCAGTCGGATGCCCGGTTGCTGACCGGCAGCGAGGTGGAGGAGCTGTTGCAAGTGTCCGACGAAGCGCTCGACCCGGCACGGGTGGTGGGCGGTCAGAAGGAAATTCAGTCGCTGCTCAAAGCGCTGTACGAACTGCCGGCGCGTCGGCGCAAGATCTTTATCGCCGCGCGTCTGGAAGAGGCGCCGCACCTGGAAATCTCCCAGCGTTTTGGCATTTCGACACGGATGGTCGAGAAGGAAATCAAAGCGGCCTTGGGTCATTGCGCCGCGCGCCTGGAAAGAAAAGTCATTCAGCGGTTCGGTCCCGGCGCGGGAAAACCGTCTTGATAGAAGAGTCCAGATTAATCCGTGAGTACCCCCGCGCTTGAACATCTTCCGTATGTCATTCCCTGAGGCGACACCCCAGGACCGGCTGCAAAGTGAAGCCCAGGACTGGTTGATCCTTTTGACCTCGGGCCGGGCGACCGCCGCCGATGCCCGCGCCTTGCGCCAGTGGTGCGCGCAAAGCCCCGAACACGCCCGCGCCTTCGAGCAAAGCAAGCTGTTGTGGCAGCAGCTGCAGCCCGCCGCCGAAGGTTTGCAAGCGCCGCGGCCTCTGGGCCGTCGAGCGTTTCTTGGCGGCGCCATCGCAGCGTCCGCGGCGTTCTTGCTGATTCGTGGCACCGTGCCCGGCGGTTTTTCCGGGCTGGGCGCTGACTACATCACGCAAGTTGGCGAACAGCGGCGGGTCGATCTGGCGGACGGCGTGAGCCTGGAACTCAATACCCAGACGCGGATCAACCGCCGTGACAGTGCCGATTTCGAACTGGTCAGTGGCGAAGTCGAGGTCCTGACCCGTGCTCAGGCGCCGCTCAAGGTTCAGGCCGGGGCAGGGTGGTTGAGTGCGAGCCAGGCGCGGTTCAATCTGCGCAACACCGATCAGAGCGTATGCGTTACCTGTCTGGACGGTGCCTTGCTGGTTGATGTGCAGGGGCGCAGCATTCGCCTGGAGTCAGGTCAGCAACTGACCTATGACGCCCAGCGAGTCGGCACGCCGCAAGCAGTGGACACCTCGGCGGTGATTGCCTGGCGCCAGCAAGTACTGGTGTTCAACGACGCCACGCTGTCGACGGTGATCGACGAGATCAACCGTTACCGCCCCGGCATGTTGCTGTTGCTCAACAGCGAGTTGGGCAAGCGCAAGGTCCAGGCACGTTTCAGCCTGGATCAATTGGCGGGGGTGGCGTTGTTGATCCGCGATGCGTATGGGGCCAAATGCACTGAATTGCCGGGTGGGGTGGTGGTGCTCAGTTAGGGACCGGCTTGAGGTTATGGAGTGTTCCGGCTGGCGCTTTCGCGGGCAAGCCCGCTCCCACAGTGGATGTGTATTGTCTGCAAATATTGCGGCTAACCGATAACCCTGTGGGAGCGGGCTTGCCCGCGATGAACGATAACGCGGTCTTTCTGGCTCACTCCAACGGTCCCAACACCTGCCGATACTGCTCAACCCCCTGAGGCGTCTGCCGCGTCAGATTGATCTCGATCCCCAGTGGATTCTCCCGCCGGTTACCGCTCAGTTTCCTCCAGCCCTTGTCCACCTCCCACACCCGCAACGCGGTTTCGCTGACGTCATTGAGCACGGCAACTCCGCCGGTAGGGGCCGGTAGCGGATACTGACTGCGCGACGGCGCCTGAGCCCGGTACAGCGTGTCGCCCTTGAGCCACCAGCGCACGCGTTGCAACTCGCCATTCTGGTTGGGCGCGACACGGATCACGTCCAGACGAAAGCCTTTGCCATCGGTGCTGCGCACGGTCAGCGCAGGCGGGGCGCTGGGCGGTTCGTCGTCTGCCCCGGGCCTGACCGGCTCGGACAGCTCGATGCTGGCGCGCATCGCGACGTCGCGCTCCAGTTGGTTCAGCGCCCGCAGCAGGGCTTCGGTCTGTTCGGTGCTGGCCTGCAAATGAGCGTCGGCACGGGTGACACTGTCCAGGCCACGCCAGGCAATCAGGCTGACCACGGCCATGAGCATGATCGCGACCATCACTTCGATCAGGGTAAAACCTTGTTGGGCTTTCATTGGACGCTCACCTGGCCGGTGGCATTGCGTTGCACGCTGATGCTGTTGAGCCCGTCCGACAGCTTCAACTGCAAGGGCGGGTTGATCCACTCGGCGTTCAACACGACTTTTTGCCTGGGCTCCACGCGCACTTCCAGCCCCGGCGTTTGCCAGGGGCGGGGGCGCAGTTGTGGGTCGTTGTTGAAGTGATCGAAGCCTTTGTCCTGGTCATTGCGGCGACTGAAACGAAAGCCCTTGGCATCGGCCAGCCAGGTGATCGGCCGCCCATCGGCGCGGGCTTCGGCCTGGGCCACCTGGAGCAGTTGCGCGACACGTTCGGCGTCCTTGCGCAGCAAATGCAACGGGTCCGGTTTGATGCTCAGGCTGATCGCCGCGCTGGCGATGCCGATGATCACCAGCACCACCATCAACTCGATCAAGGTAAAGCCCTGTTGTTTGAAGCCATTCATCGACTGCGCGCTCCTTTGCGTCGGTTTTTATCCTGCACGGCAAAGATGATGGGTGTGTGAAATAAAAACGTGAGAATTAAGCGGTAGGCTCAGGGCAGGGACTAAAAGGAGATTCAGCCCATGTCGTTCACCGATCGGTTTTCCCCGGCACAGTGCGTGCAGGCTGTTGCCTTGCTGGCGACCCTGGCCGGTGTCGTCACCTGGTCATCGCTGCTGCTCACCTCGGCCGAATCGCGAACCCCGGAGGCGGCGCCGCAATTGATTGCCGAGCGCTCCAACAACACGGCCCTGCAATGGTTTTCCAACCAACCGGCGCCGGTCGATATCAAAGTCGGCGGCGTACTGGCGGGCAGCCGTGGCGCCGTGGCCATCCTCAGCCTCAACGATGGCCCGCCACGCAGCTTTCTGGTGGGCGAGCGCGTGAGCCAAGGGGTGAAAGTCGTGGCCATCGACGGCGACGCCGTGGTGATCGAACGCGGCACCGAACAAACCCGGCTGGAGCTCGACAAATTGCCGGACTCACCTTCGCTGCCCGTATTGACCCAACCCTGAAACCACAGGGATCGCGTTTATTTGGTGATTGGCCGACTGAGCAAGGTATCGAGTCGGGCCAGTGGCGGTGCTTCGCGGCTGCGGTCGAACACTTGCAGATCGACCCGCAACAATCGGCCATTCTGCGCATTGCCAATGGCTTGTTCGCAGCGCAACAGCAACCGCCCCTGATCGCATTCGATCGCTTTCGCCCCCAGCGGCAAACGGCCCTCCAGGCGCAGCTCGGCCAGACGACTCTGGGCCGCCAGCAGCGCGATGGATTTGTCGCGCAACAGGCCATTACTCTGGGTCATCAACCCGGCCACCCGCACCGCGGCGGACATCGCGACGGCAATGATCGCCAGCGCCACCAACACTTCAATCAAGGTAAAACCGGCTTCTCGGGAAGGGCGTTGCATCAGGCGCTCGGGCAGTCTGGACAGCACTTGACGGTAGCGTCCGGGCTTGACGGCTTGACGACCAAAGCTCCCGAGGAATTTCAACATCACTGACATATCTTCTTGCAACACTGCGCGTCGAATCGAATCAAGCCAGGGAATGTCGAGATGGATATCGCGCGCTTCAAGTTGCTGAATCAGCAGCCCCGCCTGCCTCGGGGGCAGCAAGGTTTCACCTTGATCGAGATCATGGTGGTGGTAGTGATTCTCGGGATTCTGGCGGCGATGGTGGTGCCCAAGGTGCTGGACCGTCCGGACCAGGCGCGGGCCACGGCCGCCAAACAGGACATTGGCGGCTTGATGCAAGCCTTGAAGCTGTATCGCCTGGACCACGGCACCTATCCGAACATGACCCAGGGCTTGAAAGTGCTGGTCGAGCGCCCGGCGGACGCCAAGAACAGCAACTGGCGTTCGTATCTGGAACGCCTGCCGAATGACCCGTGGGGCCGTCCCTATAACTATCTGAATCCTGGCGCGAATGGCGAAGTCGATATCTTCTCCCTCGGTGCCGACGGCCAGCCGGACGGCGAGGGCGTGAATGCCGATATCGGCTCCTGGCAGTTGTAAGCGCGGTCATGAAAGCCTATTCGCTGGCAGTGGCGAAGCAACGCGGCATGGCGATCATCAGTGCCTTGCTGATCGCGGCGGTGGTGGCAGTGATTGCTGGCGGCATGCTCACCCGGCAAACGGTGTTTACCCGAAGCCTCGAGGCTGAGCAGTTGCGAGTGCAGGGTGCCTGGGTGCTGCACGGCGGCATCGAGATCAGCCGACATCTGCTGTGGGATGCGCGCCGGCGTGACCCCTTGACCCGTCTCGATCAGCCGTGGGCGCAGCCCTTGGTAATGGCGCCTGATGACGGTCGTGATTTGCCCTTCGAAGGCCGGCTGGAAGACGAGCAGGGCAAGTTCAACCTGCGCAACCTGGTCGCCAATGAACGAATCGACGAGGAACAACGGGTGAACTTTCAGCGCCTGTGCCAGTTGATCGGGGTCAATGGGGCTCTGAGCCAACGCATCATCCAGCGGGTGATCGCCTCCTATCCACGTCTGTTGAACCCTGAGTTGGCGGACAAAGCACCGCCCAAAAGCGGCTTTGACAGCGGCCGCGATACCTCGCCGAATGCCGCGCGCAAACCCCAATTGCCCTCTCGCCCGATGCTGCGCAGCCTCGACGATTTGCGCAGTGTCGAAGGCATGAATGACGCGCTGCTGGCGAAGATCACGCCTTACTTGACCATTCTCCCGGCCAATACCTGGCTCAACGGCAATACCGCTAGCGCACCCGTGCTGGCCGCTTATGTGCCGGGGCTGTCGATAGAGCGCGCCCAGGCCTTGGTCACCGAGCGTGACGGCGGCCAGTGGTTCATCAATCGCGGGGATTTCGTCAACCGCCTGCGCATGCCGAATCTGGAGTTGGCGACCGTCAAAGTCGGGATCACCAGCGACTGGTTCCGCCTGCGTGGCAAGGCTCGCAACGATCAGCGTCGGGTCAGCCTCGATGCCTTGCTGCACCGCAGCGAAGACCGCTTGCCCGAGGTGATCTGGTCACGGGTGGGTGTATGAGTCAGTTGCGCATCGCCTTGCCGCCACTGGCTGATCTGACCCTCGACAGCCCGCTGCAATTCGCCTGGCTGGACCGTCAGGGGCAGGTGACCCGCGAGGGCGAAAGTACCTTGCTGCAATTGGGCCAGAGCGGAAAAACCCCGGCGATTGCATTCTTTCTGCACCCCCAGGACAGCCTGTTGGCGAGTATCGACCTGCCGATTTTGCCGGCCAGCAAAACCACGGCGGCGGTGCAGTGCGCGGCGCAGGCGTTGATCCTCGGGGCCTGCGAGCAGATGCACAGTGCCCACAGCCCACGGGACGAGCAGGGGCGCGTGCACATCGCGTGGCTGTCCCGGGAATGGCTGAGCCAGTTCGGCCAGCTACTGCGGATGGCGCGATTGACCCTGCGCGGCTTGTACTCGGGTGCGTACTGCTTGCCTGTCGCGGATGGCCCGGTGGCCTGCGTTCGGGACGGGCATCTATTGGTGCGTTACAGCCTTCAGCACGCGGTCGTACACCCGGCGGTGGACGAGGCGTTGAGTGATCTGTTGCTGGAGCATGGCGCCAGCGTGCAATGGATCGGCGAAGCGCTGCCAGAGACGACGGTCACGCCGTTACCCGCCGAACAACGCTGGACCGGTGCCTTGCCCGGATGGGGCTTGCACGGCGGGATTCAACAACGCAGCGCCGGTCAATCAGGCTGGGGTCGGGCGGCGGCCTTTTGTGCGATGGCCGTGGCGGTCTGGACCTTGGGGCTGAATCTGTACGCCGCCCGTGAAGCGACGCAGGGCCAGCGACTCAAGACGCACATGAACCAACGGGTGAAGCAGGCCTTCCCCGAGCTGCCGGTGATCCTCAATCCGCTGCAACAAGCGCGTCAGCAATTGGCCGCCCGCCAGAGCGGCGCCGCGACCGACCCGACCCAGCGTTTCGCCAGCCTGGTGCTACAGGCCGGCAGCGGCATGCCTTTCATCGCCGGCAGCGTGCAACAGCTGGTGTTTGAACAGGGCGAGTTGCAGCTGAGCTTGCTCAGCGATGCGCGCAAAACCGGCAGCGACAAGCAATGGCAAACCGCGTTGACCCAGGCCGGCGTTGCGATCAACGCCACCGACGATGGCTGGGCCTTGCGCCCGGCCGCCGAGGCTGCGGCCAGCGACGCAGACACCGCCAGCGGAGCCGACGATGAGTAACTATTCCCTGGGGATTTACCGTGCGCGCTGGCAGCACTTTAAAACCCGTGCCCAAGTGATCTGGCAAGGCCTGGCCCTGCGCGAGAAACGCATGGTCGCTGGCACGGCGCTGGTGCTGGCAGGCCTGTTGACCTGGCTGTTGCTGATTCAACCGCCGCTGAAAAAGATCGATTACTGGCAGGCCGAAACGCCGAAGCTGTGCTCCCAGGCCGAAGCACTGGAAGTCTTGCTGCGTGAGGTGGCGCGGCCACCCACCGCGCAGGGCCTCGAGCAATCCCTGCGCCAGAGCCTCGAAGCCAGTGGCCTGACGGGGCATTACCAATTGCAGGCGCCGGACACCGCAACCCCCCAAGCCTGGCGCTTGACGTTTGACGAGGCCCCGGCAGACGCCGTGGTCGGCTGGTTGCTGGGCAATCCCCGGCAATTTTCCCTTGAGGTGGTCGAGGTTCGTTTGCAGCGCGCAGCCGAACCTTTGCCCAATGACACGGCAGGCACTCTGTCCGGAACCGTTCGCATGGATCAGGCGCTTGGCGCTAAGGAAGCTTCATGAAGTGGTCAGGTTCTCTGTATGCGCGTCAGTGCCGCATGGCCGCGCCGTTTTTACTGCTGGCACTGAGTGCGTGCAGCAACACCGCCACGACGCAACAGCCGCCGTTGCTGGTGGACAGCGAATTGGGACGCCCGTTGGCCGATACCAACCGTACCGGCGATGCGTTGGCGGATCGACAAAAAAACCAGGCGCAGTTGAAGCAGCCGCCGGGAGTGCAGCACAAAATCAGCAGCCCCGGCCGCAGCAATGCACTGCCCGCCGGTAGCGCACCGGCGAGCAATCCGCTGGGTAACCAACTGGTGACGCTGAACTTTGTCGACGTCGATATCCCGGCGGTGGTGCGTGCATTGTCGCGGTCCACCGGTCGCCAGTTTCTGGTCGATCCACGGGTCAAAGGCAACCTGACGCTGGTCTCCGAAGGGCAAGTGCCGGCGCATCAGGCCTACGACATGCTGCTCGCGACGCTGCGCATGCAGGGTTTCAGCGTGGTCGATGTCGGCGGGGTTTCCCAAGTGGTGCCGGAGGCCGATGCCAAGTTGCTCGGCGGGCCGATTTACAGCGCCGACAAACCCGCCGGCAACGGCATGCTGACCCGCACCTTTCGCCTGCAATACGAAAACGCGGTGAACCTGATTCCGGTGCTGCGCCCGATCGTGTCGCCGAACAATCCGATCAACGCCTACCCCGGCAACAACACCATCGTCGTCACTGATTACGCCGAGAACCTGGCGCGGGTGGCGCAGATCATTCAGGGCATCGACAGCCCGAGCGCCATCGACACTGATGTGGTGCAGGTGCAGAACGGTATCGCTGCGGACATCGCCGGCATGGTCTCGGACTTGCTGGAGGCGCCGGGTAACGATCCGACGCAGAAGATTTCGGTGATTGGCGATCCGCGTTCCAACTCGATCATCATCCGTGCCGGCAGCCCTGAGCGCACCGAGCTGGCACGCAACCTGATCTACAAACTCGACAACGCCCAGAGCAACCCGAGCAACCTGCACGTGGTGTACCTGCGCAACGCCCAAGCCGCCAAACTGGCCCAGGCCCTGCGCGGTTTGCTGACCGGGGAAAGCGACAGCGGCAGCAGCGACGGCGCACGTTCGGTGCTCAGCGCGATGGGCAGCAGCACCAGCGGTGGCCAGAACGGGCAGAGCGGCAGCCAGAGCAGCAGCGGCACGCAAACCTCGACGTCGGCCGGCAGCACCACGGGCGGCAACGGTTATGGGCAGGGCACCAGCGGTTCAAGTGGCCAGACAGGCAGCGGTCAGCAGAGTGAACAGAACGTGGCTTTCAGTGCGGGCGGCGTGACCATCCAGGCCGACGGCACCACCAACACTTTGCTGATTTCCGCGCCGGAACCGGTGTACCGCAACCTGCGTGAGGTGATCGACATGCTCGATCAGCGCCGCGCGCAAGTGGTGATCGAGAGCCTGATCGTCGAAGTCGGCGAAGACGATGCCAGTGAATTCGGCGTGCAATGGCAGACCGGTAATCTGGGCGGCAATGGCGTGATCGGTGGCGCCAACCTCGGTGGCTCGGGGATCAATACCAACGGCAAGACCAGCATTGACGTGTTGCCCCAGGGCCTCAACCTCGGCTACGTCAACGGCACGGTGGACATTCCCGGCATCGGCAAGATCCTCGACCTGAAAGTGCTCGCCCGCGCCTTGAAGAGCAAGGGCGGAACCAACGTGCTGTCGACGCCGAACCTGCTGACCCTGGACAACGAAGCGGCGAGTATTTTTGTCGGCCAGACCATTCCTTTTGTCAGTGGCAGCTACGTCACCGGCGGTGGCGGCACCAGCAACAACCCGTTCCAGACCGTGACCCGTGAAGAAGTCGGTTTGAAGCTTAACGTGCGGCCACAGATTTCCGAAGGCGGCACGGTCAAGCTCGACATCTATCAGGAAGTCAGCAGCATCGACGAGCGCGCGTCCAACAGCGCTTCCGCCGCCGGGATCGTCACCAACAAACGCGCGATCGACACCAGCATCCTGCTCGATGACGGGCAGATCATGGTGCTCGGTGGCTTGCTGCAGGACGGCTACAGCCAAAGCAACGACGCGGTGCCATGGCTGTCGAGCATTCCCGGGATCGGTGCGCTGTTTCGCAATGAGCGCCGGGCGATCACCAAGACCAACCTGATGGTGTTCCTGCGCCCGTACATCATTCGCGACAGCGGCGCCGGACGCGCGATTACCCTCAACCGCTACGACTTCATGCGCCGCGCCCAGGGCGGGCTGCAACCGGAACGCAGCTGGGCCATGCCGGACATGCAGGCACCGCAATTGCCGACGGCGGCTCAGGGTGTGCCAGTGTCGAATGCGCAGCCGCGAGCGACCATTCGCGCGGTGCCGATCCAATGAACACAATCGCAGCACTTTTTGTGGCGAGGGGGCTTGCCCCCGTTCGGCCGCGAAGCGGTCGTAAATCCGGAGAATGCGGTGTGTCTGGAAAATTGAGTGCTCAGGTATGGGGGCCGCTTCGCAGCCCAACGGGGCGGTGCGGCGTTCCGACAAGCCCCCTCGCCGCAACAAGCCCGCTCGCCAGAGGGACCGAGGGGCGTTCAGTATGAGCGCTTTGCCCTACGCCTGGGCCAAGGCCCAACGGATCCTGCTGCGCACCGGCGAGGAGGGCGCGGTGTTGACGGTGTGTCCGTCGACGCCGGGCTGGTCGATCAGTGAAGTGCGGCGTCAGTTCGGCCCGGCGCGGCTGGAGCGGGTGCGCGACGAGGAACTCGACGGCTTGCTCGCCAGTGCCTATGCCGACACCGGCAGTGCGGCGGCGGTGGTCGGCGCGGCGGAAAACGAAGTCGATCTCGACCGGTTGATGCAGGACATCCCGGAAATCACCGACCTGCTGGACACCCAGGACGGCGCGCCGGTGATCCGCATGATCAACGCCTTGCTCACGCAAGCGGCGCGGGACGAGGCCAGTGACATTCACATCGAACCCTATGAAAGCCATTCGGTGGTGCGCTATCGGGTCGACGGCACGTTGCGGGACGTGGTGTCGCCGCGCAAGGCGCTGCACGGCGCATTGGTGTCGCGGATCAAGATCATGGCGCAACTCGACATCGCTGAAAAACGCCTGCCTCAGGACGGCCGCATCGCCTTGCGCGTGGCCGGGCGGCCGATCGATATTCGCGTCTCCACGGTGCCCACCGGCCATGGCGAACGGGTGGTGATGCGCCTGTTGGACAAACAGGCCGGGCGCCTGCAACTGGAAACCTTGGGCATGGACCCGCAAGTGCTGGCCAAACTCGACAATCTGATTCGCCAACCCCATGGCATTGTGCTGGTCACCGGCCCCACCGGCAGCGGCAAAACCACCAGCCTGTATGCCGCGCTGGCACGGCTCGATGCCAGCACCAGCAACATTCTCACCGTTGAGGATCCGGTGGAATACGACTTGCCGGGCATCAGCCAGATTCAGGTCAACGCCAAGATCGACATGACCTTCGCCCTGGCGCTGCGGGCGATTTTGCGGCAAGACCCGGACATCATCATGATCGGCGAGATCCGCGACCTCGAAACCGCACAAATCGCCGTGCAGGCTTCGCTCACCGGGCACCTGGTGCTGGCGACGCTGCACACCAACGACGCGGTGTCGGCGGTCAACCGGCTGATCGACATGGGCGTCGAACCATTTCTGCTGGCGTCATCAATGCTCGGGGTGCTCGCGCAACGCCTGGTGCGGCGCTTGTGTCAGCACTGCAAACAGCAAGATCCGGCCGCGCCCGACACCTGGCGCCCGGTTGGTTGTGCCGTGTGCAACCACACTGGCTACAGCGGTCGTACCGGCATTCACGAATTGTTCTGCATCGACGATGACATTCGCACGCTGATCCATCAGGGCGCCGGCGAGCAGGCCTTGAGAGCCGCCGCCCGCGAGGCCGGGATGTTCAGCATGCGCGAAGACGGCGAGCGCTGGGTTCGCAGCGGTGCCACCGCGCCGGAAGAAATCCTTCGCGTGACACGGGACGCCTGATGAACCGCTACCGTTTTGAAGCCGCCGACGCCAACGGCAAGATCGAGGCCGGCCACCTGGAAGCCGACAGCCAGAGCGCGGCGTTCGGCGTATTGCGCAGCCGTGGCCTGACGGCGTTGTTGGTGCAAGCCGAGAGCAACACGCCGGCGGGCGGTGGCGGCGGATTATTCAGCGCCAGACTCTCGGACAACGACCTGGCCTGGGCCACCCGGCAACTGGCGAGCCTGCTGGGTGCGAGCCTGCCGCTGGAAGCCGCGTTGAGCGCCACCGTAGAGCAAGCCGAAAAAAAACACATTGCCCAGACCCTCAGCGCGGTGCGCGCCGATGTGCGTGGCGGCATGCGCCTGGCCGAAGCACTGGCGGCACGACCACGAGACTTCCCAGAGATCTATCGGGCGTTGATTGCGGCGGGCGAGGAGTCCGGCGACCTGGCCCAGGTCATGGAGCGACTGGCCGATTACATCGAAGAGCGCAACAACCTGCGGGGCAAGATTCTCACCGCGTTTATCTATCCAGGCGTAGTGGGGCTGGTGTCGATTGCCATCGTGATCTTTCTGCTCAGCTACGTGGTGCCGCAGGTGGTCAGCGCGTTTTCCCAGGCGCGCCAAGACCTGCCGGGGCTGACCCTGGCGATGCTCAACGCCAGTGACTTCATTCGTGGCTGGGGCTGGTTGTGTTTCAGTCTGATGGCGGGCGGTTTCTGGGGTTGGCGCCTGTACTTGCGCAACCCGGCGGCGCGTTTGAGCTGGCACAGTCGAATCCTGAGTTTGCCACTGATCGGGCGGTTCGTGCTGGGGCTGAACACCGCGCGTTTTGCCTCGACCCTGGCAATTCTTAGCGGCGCCGGAGTGCCGTTGTTGCGTGCGCTGGAGGCGGCGCGCCAGACCTTGTCCAACGACCGCTTGAGCCTGAGCGTCAGCGACGCCACGGCCAAGGTTCGCGAGGGCGTTAACCTGGCCGCCGCGCTGCGGGTCGAGAAAGTCTTTCCGCCGGTGCTGATTCACTTGATCGCCAGCGGCGAGAAAACCGGCTCGTTGCCGCCGATGCTCGAACGCGCCGCGCAAACCCTGTCCCGGGACATCGAACGCCGGGCCATGGGCATGACCGCGTTGCTGGAACCGTTGATGATCGTGGTCATGGGCGGGGTGGTGCTGGTGATCGTCATGGCGGTGCTGTTGCCGATCATCGAGATCAATCAGTTGGTGCAGTGAAAGCATCAAAAATAATAAAGCCAAGATCAAAAGATCGCAGCCTGCGGCAGCTCCTACAGGGAGATCGCGATAGACCTGTAGGAGCTGCCGAAGGCTGCGATCTTTTCTCTCCACATGAAATTATTTTCAAGCCTCGCCCCAGCACCCGAGCCATCCTCGGGTTCGTCGTTCTGTCATGTGCAACGACCCATCAAGCCCTCCAGCCGACCTTCGACCAAACCAACGAAAGTCTCGCGCCAAACACCGCGAAAAGCCCCCGCGAACACCCGAGAATTTGCCGAAAAATCAACGCCCGGCTCCCGAGGTTTTTTCCTTTATCTGTCACTGGAAGCTGCGAACTTCTGACCCATGGCCTCACCCCATACGCCGTTCAACCCACGCGGTTCCGGGCACAGGACTTGAGCGCCATGGCGTCATGCACGAGCAACTCACCCAACGTACGAACACGATGAAAGGAGACTCTTCATGTTTAAGCGCAACGTTCTCGCGGTATCCCTGACCCTCGCTGCCCTGTGCTCGGCACAGGCTGCAATGGCTGACATCAACGGTGGTGGCGCGACCCTGCCACAACCGCTGTACCAGACCACTGGCGTACTGACCACTGGCTTCGCCGCCTACATCGGTGTCGGCAGCGGCAACGGCAAGGCTGCCTTCCTGAACAACGACTACACCAAGTTCGTGGCCGGCACCACCGGCAAAAACGTGCATTGGGCCGGAAGCGATTCCAAACTCAGCGCTACCGAATTGAGCAACTATGTATCGGCTCACGGCGCTGCCTGGGGTCCATTGATCCAGGTGCCTTCGGTGGCCACTTCGGTTGCCATTCCGTTCAACAAAACCGGCACTGCCAACGTTGATCTGAGCGTCAACCAACTGTGCGGCGTGTTCTCCGGCCGTCTGACCGACTGGAGCCAGATCACTGGTTCCGGCCGTACCGGCGCGATCAACGTGGTTTACCGCAACGAAAGCAGCGGCACCACCGAACTGTTCACCCGCTTCCTGAACGCCAAGTGCGCTGAAACCGGCACCTTCGCCATCACCACCAACTTCGCTTCCAGCTACTCGGGTGGCTTGCCGGCCGGTGCCGTTCCAGCGGTCACCAGCCAAGGCGTGATGGATGCACTGAACGCCGCTCAAGGTCGCATCACTTACATGAGCCCAGACTACGCCGCTACTACCCTGGCTGGCCTGAGCGACGCCACCAAAGTCGCCAAGGTTGCCGGTGTTTCGCCTGCGCCGGCCAACGTATCGACCGCTATCGCTGCCGTCCCAGTGCCCGTCGCTCCCAACCTGACCAACCCTAACGCCTGGGTCCCAGTGTTCGCCGCTACCACCAGCCCGACCGATCCAAGTGTCGTGGCTTACCCATCCACCGGCTACCCAATCCTGGGCTTCACCAACCTGGTGTTCAGCCAGTGCTACGCCGATGCGACCCAGACCTCTCAGGTTCGCACCTTCTTCGGCCGCCACTACGGTGCTACGGCTGCGTTTAACAACGACGCAGCCATCACCAACAACCGTTTCGTGCCACTGCCATCGGCCTGGAAACAAGCCGTACGTGACAACTTCGTCACCGCTTCGAGCGGCCTGAGCATCGGCAACACCAGCGTCTGCAACGCCATCGGTCGTCCGCTGTAACCCTCGCTTCAACGACCCGCAATACCCGGTCAGCAACGGCGCAAGCCGTTGCTGATTTTTTGCGTGTGACCTGCGCAAAACAGCCAGATGAATATTGCATGACAGAAGTTCGGTCGCGTCTTCGCGAAACCGCCTATCCCCTATAAGCAACGCTGGCCGCTTGATGGCACGGCGTTGCAGACCTTCTGCAAATCGAAAGGATGAGTAGTGATGCTGCGCTGCAAACCTCTGGCAAAACCGAATGCCCCGCGTCGTGATGGCGAGCTGTCGATACTGCGGCTCAAGCCGTTGGCCCAGGCCATTGCGTTGTTGATGGTTGCCGGCAATGCCCACGCGGCCACGGCATTCAGTTCCAGCTGGTTCGCCGCCAAGGGCGCGGCGCAGTCTGCTGGCGCGGCACTGCCAGGAGCGGCGGTGCCGGGGATGCCGCCACCACTGGCGCAGCAACAAAAGGCCAATCAACAGTTGCAGCGTTCACTGACCAACCTCAACAACACCGTGGCCGCGATTGCCGCGCAGCAAGCCGCGCAAGCGGCGGGGCGTCAGGCAGCGTTCGGCCGGGTGCAGACGGTGCCTGACGGGCTGGGCGAGGGCGGTTTGAAAGTCGACAACAGCCTGACCCAGGGCTGGGCCAATGCCCAGGCGCCGGAGCAAAGCCAGGTCGATGGCAAGACCACGGTGAAGATTCAGCAGACCGCCGACAAGGCGATTCTCAACTGGGAAACCTTCAATGTCGGGCGCAACACCACCGTGGATTTCAAGCAGCAATCGAACTGGGCGGTGCTTAACCGCATCAACGATCCGAGTGCGCGCCCGAGTCAGATCCAGGGGCAGATCAAGGGCGACGGCACGGTGATGCTGATCAACCGCAATGGCATCGTGTTCAGCGGCACCAGCCAGGTCAACGTGCGCAACCTGGTGGCCGCCGCCGCAACGATCACCGACGAACAGTTCACCCAGCGCGGCTTGTATGTCGATGCCACCGGCAGTCAGCCGACCTTCGCTGATGCCGCCGGCAAAGTGCTGGTGGAGCGTGGTGCCTTGATCGAAACCCGCAAGGCGGCATCGTCCACCGATGCGGGCGGTTACACCTTGCTGCTCGGCACCGAGGTGGAGAACGCCGGTTCGATCGTCACTGCCAAAGGTCAGGCCACGCTGGCGGCCGGCGACAGCTTTTACATCCGCCGTGGTGTCGGCACCAGCGGCAACCAACGCTCTACCACCCGTGGCAACGAAGTGGCCACGGCGCTCAAAACTGGCAGCAGCGCCGGTACGGTGATCAACAACGGCCTGATTCAGGCGTCCACCGGCGACATCACCCTGACCGGGCATCAAGTGCAGCAAAACGCCGTGGCGGTGGCCAGCACCTCGGTCGATATTCGTGGCACCGTGCATCTGCTTAACTCGGCCACCGACAGCACCGGCAGCGTGACGCTCGGCCAGGGCAGCATCGCGGCGATCCTGCTCGATGCCGCCAGCGGCTCGGCCCTGGACAGCCAGCGCAATGCGGCGCTGGCGGGGCTCGACGGTTTATCGAACACGCTGAACACCGGGCGCTTCAATAACCTCAGCGCTGTCGCCGACCGCACCGATCAGTCGCGGGTCGAGATCGTCAGCGGCGGTAGCGTCGACTTCCAGAACGGTTCGATCACCTTGGCAACCGGCGGCCAGGTCGCGGTCAGTGCCGGCCGTCGCAGCCTGGTGCAAGAGGGCGCGGTGATCGACGTGTCCGGCGCCATTGGCGTCAAGGTGGCGATGGAATCCAACAGCATCAAGATCAACGTCCAGGGCAACGAGCAGCGCGACGCCTCGGTCAACCGCGATGGCGGCAAACTGAGCAACAGTGACGTATGGGTCGATTTGCGTGAGCTGGTGCAGGTAGCCGCCGGCACCAATGGCTACGCCACTGATCGTTGGTACACCGCCGGTGGTTTGCTGGAAGTGGGTGGTTACCTCGGCACGCAAAATCACAGCGTCGGCGAATGGATGGCCCAGGGCGGCACGTTGACCTTCACCGGCAATGACGTGGTGACGCAGCAGAACGCGCAGCTCAACTTGTCGGGTGGCACGCTGGATGTGCAGAGCGGTTACGTCCAGCAATCCTGGCTCAAGGGGCCGAATGGCCGTTTGTATGAGTTGTCGCGCGCACCAGGGGACATTCTCTATTCCGGGCTTTACAAAGGCTACGAAGATCACAGCGAGCGCTGGGGCCAGACCGACTATTACTACAGCCCGCTGATCGCGCCCAAGCAACGCTACGAGGACGGTTACACCGTGGGCCGCGACGCCGGCAAACTGGTGATCGCCACCACCAGTGCGGTGCTCGAGGGGCAGATCGTCGGTGAAGTGTTCAAGGGCGAGCGCCAGACGCAAGCACCGAATCCCGGCCTCGACGGATACCGGCAATCGCAAACCGCCGTGGCTCGACGGGCACAGTTGTTGGTGGGTAACTACACGCCGATTTACGACACCACCACGGGTTCGCTCAACAGTGGTTTGAGCCCGACCCTGAATCAGGTGCTCATTGGCGATGTCGAGCAGAAGATCGCCGCCGGCCTTGACCTGACCTCGGCGGTGGCCAGTGATCGGCAGGGCACACTGCGACTGGACAGCGATCAGCTCAATGGTTTCCAGCTCGGCGCGGTGAAAGTCGCGGCCCGGCAACAGGTTCAGGTCGATGCCCCCCTGACCGTGGCTGACGGCGGCGAAATCACCCTGTATGCCCCGCAAGTCAGCGCCAACGCTGACCTCACCGCTCGCGGTGGCAGCATTCGTCTGGGCAACGTGCTCAAACAGGTCAATGTCGACAGCAACTTCGTGGTCGGCGATGTGATCCTGGCACCCACCCGTGATTTCAAGGCCCAGGTAACGGTGGCCGATGGCGTGCGACTGAACACCGCCGGTCTGTGGAGCAACCTGCTGCTTGATGCCAGCGACAGCACGCGTTTGCCGTACCTCAATGGCGGCACGGTGTCGTTGCGCAGCAGCGGCGATATCGACTTGCAGGCGGGCAGCCTGATCGATGTGTCCTCTGGCGGCGCGGTCATGTCCGACGGCAAGACCCGCGGCGGCAAGGGCGGTGATCTGACCCTGGCGGCGGGTGACGGCAGCCCGTCAGGATCGGCTTCGTTGACCCTGGGGGCCGGGTTGCGCGGTGAAGGTGTGACGGGGGGCGGCACCTTGAAAATCCAGTCCCATAAGGCGCAGATCGGCGAGGCGGACGCTACCGCTGCGAGTGACACGCTGCAGTTGGCCGCAGACTTTTTCAACAAAGGCTTTTCAGCCTACGACATCACTGGCAATGAAGGTTTGATCGTCGCGGATGGCGCTCAGGTCGAGGTGATCGCGCCGGCTTATCGCTTTGGCGAAGATGCCGCGCGCACGGAAACCGGCGCGGAACCGGCGACGGCGCTGGAGCGTTGGCTGCCGACCCTGTATCAGGAAAATCCGCTCAAAGGCGTGCTGACCCAGCGTAAAGGCGCCAGCCTGAGCTTGAATGCCGGCACCGCACAATCCACACCTGCCGACATGGCCACTACTGCGTTGACCGTTGGTCAAGGCTCGGTGATCAGCGTTGAGCCTGGCCAGTCAATCAACCTGCGCAGCATCGGCCAACTGACCGCCAACGGCACCCTGAATGCCTGGGGTGGGCAGGTCACGCTGGGCGCGCTGAATGTCGCGGCGCCGGTGTCCGAAGCGGTGAACGCCATCGGCCATGGCCGTACCATCTGGCTTGGTGAACAGGCATTGATTGATGTCGCGTCGCGGGCGGCGACAGCGGTTGATGCCCGTGGCAGGACCTATGGACAGGTGCGCAATGGCGGCCAGATCGTGATCGGAGGCCAGATCGACAGTAAAACAGGGATAGCCACGGCGTCCGATCTGTTCGTGGTACTGCGCGAAGGTTCGCGCCTGGAAGCCTCGGGCACTCAGGCATTGCTGGACATCGCCGGTCAGGGCAAAACCTGGGTGGCGAGCAATGGTGGGAGCATTTCGCTAGGCTCCAACAATGGCTTGTACCTGGATGGTAGTTTCAACGCCAAGGCGGGCGGTGTGGGAGCGGCGGGCGGCAGATTGTCGGTGGCGCTCGAAACACCTTACTACCCGAACGCCACCGTCACGGATCGAGTGTTGCAGGTCCGTGAGTTGATCCTCAGCCAGACGCATTTACCTGGCGCCTTGAATGGCTCACCTGAAGAGAATGCCGGTTCGCTGGTTTACGGTCGCGGCCAACTGGGCGTCGATCAGGTCCAGGCCGGCGGTTTCGACAGCGTGGCGCTGCTCAGCAACGGCTTGTTGAGCGTGGCCGGCGATGTGTCACTGACCACCGGCCAAAGCTTGAGTCTGTATGCGCGGAGCATGGGCCTGGCCAAGGGCGCCGCCGCCAATTCGCGGGTTGAGCTGAACGCGCCGCATGTGCTGTTGGCGGGTATCACGGAGGTTGCGAGCAAGGACGGCTACAACCGACCGGTGCTCAACGCCGATGTGTTTACGGCGACTAATCAGGCGCTGTTTTCGGTCAATTCCGATCTGCTCGACGTTCAAGGCAACGTGACTTTCAGCAGCAAAGGCACGTTCAGACGCGCCGACAACTCGACCGTCATTGTCGAACGCGAGGGTTTCGACCGGGTCGAGTTGACCAGTCGCGGTGATCTGCGTTTCCTGGCCGGTACCGGGGGGCAGGGGATGCCAGTCGGCTTTACCACGCAAGTGGTGACCCCAGGCGATATGACCTTGCGTGCCGCGCAGTTGTACCCGGCCAGCGGAGTTGGTGCGCGGGCGTTGGCGGGTTTGAGCATGGGGTCAGTCGTGGGGTCGATGTTCTATGACCCTGCGCGAGTATTGGTCGTCGGCCGTGTGGGTGACGTGATTCCAGATGTACCGTATTCGGTATTTGGTCGATTGCAATTGGGTAGTGGGAGAATCGAGCAAGGTGGTGTCGTTCGGGCGCCGTTGGGGCTTCTCGAGATCGGAACCGTGACCGAAACGCCAGGTAAAACGACGAAAGTCGAGCTGCTCCCCGGCAGCTTGACCTCCGTCAGCGGTAAGGGATTGACGTTGCCCTATGGCGGCACCGTCGATGGTCAGGCCTACAGCTATGGGGGCAAAAATGTGGCACTGGTCGGCCAAGGATCCGTGCTCAACGAGAACGGTGATCTGACGGTCGGGGTGATTTTGGGCGGGCAGTCGATCACGGCTCAGGAAGGGGCGGTTCTGGACCTGTCCGGTGGCGGTGATTTGTTGGGAGCCGGGTTTATCTCTGGCCGTGGCGGTTCGACCGACGCCCGTTACAACCCGTTGGTGCAAATCGGCGCCAACGGTGGCTTTACTTTGCCGGGCCTTGCCACTAACCCGGTGTACGCCATCGTGCCGGGCAATCAGAGTGCCTATGCACCAGTGGCCGCCGAAGGCGGTGCAGTCGACCCGGTGATTGGGCGACAAGTCACCATTGGTGCAGGAGTGCCAGGGCTGGCAGCGGGCACCTACAGGTTGATGCCTTCCACCTATGCCTTGTTGCCGGGGGCATTCCGGGTCGAGGTCAACGGCCTGGCGGGATTGGGCAGCGTGGCTGGCGCGCAACGGATGCGTAATGGTTCGTGGACCACCGCCGGTACGCTCTCGGTGGCCAATACCGGGCTGCGTGACAGCATTGCCAGTCAGTTGATCCTCACCTCGGGTGACGTGTTGCGCCGTTACTCGCAATACAACGAAACCAGTTACGCCCAGTTCGCGGTGGCCGATGCCGCGCGGTTGGGCGTTCCGCGAGCGATGCTGCCCATGGACGCGAAAACGCTCAAGCTGGCGCTGCTCAAGGGTGCCAAAGAAGAGGCGTTTTCGTTCAACGGCACCGGCAAATTCGACGCCGCACCGGGTGGGTATGGCGGCACTGTCGTGGCCTTGTCGGCCATCTCCAATGTCGACCTGGAAATCGTCGGCGCGGGCCAACCGGCTACCCCGGCCTTCTCCGGCATCACGCTGGATGCCGACAGCCTGAATGCCTTGCAGGCAACGCGGTTGATGGTCGGTCGACTGCCTTACGTGGTGTATGGCCAGGGCGGCAACTACATCAACTTCACCGGCATCGGTGCCAGTTCCAACATCGCCCTGCGTCAGGGTGCGACCCTCTCTGCCCCGGAGGTCTTCCTGGTGACCGGCAACGGTAACCTGGTGGTAGAGCAGGGGGCGATGATCAATACCATTGGCCGTGGCGCGGCGTCGTTTGATGCCCGGGACGGCTTCATTTATCAGGCGACCAACCTGCTCGCGGCCTCCAATGGCCTGCTCAACGTGCAGTTAGCGCCCAATACCATCAGCGGTTCGATCAGCGTGGGCGGTTGCGACAGCCTCTGCGCCGGGCAGACACGACTTTACTCCGAAGGCAGCCTCGTCGCGGCCACTGGCACAACCCTGGAACTGGGCGATCAGGTGCGCTACGGCACCCGCCACCTGACCCTTGCCGTGGGCAACATCAACGTCGGCAGCAGCCAGGCATTGACCGATGCCGCGACGCGCAACGTATTGCCCGCCGGTTTGAGTTTGAGCCAGCCAGTGCTTGAACGCTTATTACGGGGCGACACCGAGTATGGCGCTCCGGCACTGGAGACGCTGGAACTGTCGGCTCGCGAAGCGCTGAATTTCTACGGCAGCGCCAGCCTCGACACCTACGATGCCCAGACCGGTCGCTCGCGGCTGAGCAACCTGATGCTTACCACTCCCGCGATGTATGGCGCTGGCGGCGCGAATGATGTGGCGACGATTCGCACCTCCAACCTGATCTGGAACGGCGCCAAGGGCGTACCCGGCACGGTGATCGCCGGCGGTGCCGGCACCGGCAGCGGACGCCTGGACATTCAGGCCGAGCGCATCGAGTTCGGTTATGGCGATTTCGCCCAGCCCAACTCGGTCGACAGTCTTGATCGTCTGGCGCTGGGCTTTGCCAACGTCAACCTGAGCGCCAGCGAGCGCATCACCGCCAATCACAAAGGCAGTCTCGCGGTTTATCAGACCCAGGGCGCCTTCGACGCGCAAAAGGGTTTCAGTTACAGCGGCGGCAACCTGAACATTGTCACGCCGTTGATGACCGGTGAAGCCGGTTCGCTCAATCGCATCACTGCCGGCGGCGCCATTGATGTGGGCGGCACGGCCAATGCCGGTGCTGGCGATGTCGGCCTGGGTGCGCAACTGTCGCTGAGTGCCAGCCGTATCAGCCTGGCCAGCGCGGTCGTGTTGCCCAGCGGCAAGCTGACCCTTAACGCGACTAACGACCTGACATTGACCGATGGCGCGCTGATCGATGTGGCCGGACGCGCCATTGTCTTCAATGACCTGACGAAATACAGCGGCGGCGGTGAAGTCATTCTGCTGAGCCGCAACGGCAACATACGCCAGGCCGCCGGTTCGCGGATTGATCTGTCGGCCCGCAACAACCGCGCCGGCCAACTCAGTGCCGTGGCGCTGGACCCGACGGCCGGAGTGGTCGACCTGCAAGGCAGCGTTCTGGGGAGCAGCAGCGGTTATTACGACGCCGGTGGCACCTACATGCCGTATCAGGCCGGCGGGATCGAGATCCAGGCGCAACGCCTGGGCGATAACGGCAACCTGAGTGAACAATTCGCCGCGCTCAACCAGCGTTTGAATCAGGGCGAAGTGTTCGGCTCGCGCAGTTTCCAGCTCAAGCAGGGCGACCTGGCAATCGGTAACGACCTCAAAGCCTCTAACATCACTGTGTCGCTGGATAACGGCAGCCTGTGGGTCAATGGCACGGTGGACGCCAGTGGCGAGCGGGTCGGCAGCATTCGCCTGTCAGCGAAAAACGCCCTGACCCTGGGCAGCGGCGCAGTGCTCGATGCCCACGGTAGCCGCCTGCGGGTGGACAGCTACGGCAAGATCATCGACTCGCCGAACCGCGCGATGGTCGACCTGACTTCCCGCGAGGGCGTATTGACCCTGGCCAGCGGAGCGCGCATCGATCTGCGTCACGGTACGGACGTGGCGGTCGGCAGTCTGCCGGGGCAGAACGACGGCCGTGCTCGCGGCACCCTCGAACTCAATGCGCGGCGCATGGGCCTCGGTGCTGCCGATCCGGTCTACGGGGACATCGCCATTGATGCCAGCGGCAATCTGGATATCCAGGGCGCCCGCTCCATCGCGCTGAACGCGACCTGGCAGTACGACGATGCGCCGCTGGGCACTGACCCGGCGGCCAGTGGCCGACCGTATCAAGTGATCGATCAGGCTTATCTGGACGGCAAGCACCTGCAAAGCACCCAGTTCATCAACGCCGCGCTGGCCAACAACGACTTGATGCAGCGCAAACTGGCGGGGCTGAATAACGCCCGTTATGCCGACGCCTTCCATCTGCGACCGGGCGTCGAGATTGTCAGTGCTACCGCCGACGGCGATCTGGTGGTGCAGGGCGATCTGGACCTGTCGGGTTACCGCTACGCCAGCGTCAATCCGCACACGCAATTGACCTCCATTTACGGCTCCGGCGAGTCCGGCAGCCTGACCCTGCGCGCCGGTGGTGACCTGAGCATCTACGGCAGCATCAACGACGGTTTTGCACCGCCGCCCGCGACACAGGATGACAAAGGTTGGGTGCTGCTGCCCGGCATCGATTTCACCGGTGGCGATATCGTCGTGCAGGGCGCGGGCGTCACCCTGGCCGACGACACCGCGTTCCCGGCCGGGACAACCCTGAACTATGACGCGCCGATCAAAGGCGTGACGTTGGCGGCCGGTACTCGTTTGCCGGTGGCCGTGATTCTCGATCAGCCGTTGGAATTGCCGGCCGGTACCGTGCTGGCTGCCGCCGTACGCGATGGTTCTGGCAATGTCCTGTTTGCCGCAGGCACGTTACTCAATCAGAACCTGACCCTGGCCGCCGGCTCGCAACTCGATGCCGGGAGTCTGTTGACCAGCGCTGCGTCCCTGCGAACCTTTACCTGGCCCAAGGGCGTGCCGCTGCCGAATGTCGAGGGCGCTGGCAATGCGCAGGCCAATACGCTGAAACTCAATGGCAGCCTGGTTCTGGCCCGAGGCTCGCTGATCCCGTCCGGCACCGATGTGAAACTGCCCGCCGGCATTGACTCGGTACAGTTGCGCCCAGAAGTGGCGGGGCGGCAGGGAGGGATCTGGGCCATCGCGCCGATGCTGGCCGACGGCTCGCAATCCTGGTCGTTGCGACTGGTCTCGGGGGCTGACACCACGGCGGCGGACAGCCGGGTGGTGCAGGCCAATCCGACCCATGGCGATTTGCGGCTTGCCGACAGTCATTACGGGATGTTTGGTCAGGCGTTGCCGCCCAAGGCGGGGTTTGTGTGGACCGCCCAAGCCGCAATGGAACTGGCGGATGCGGGCATTATCGTCAAGGCCGGGGACCCGGTAGATCCCGCGCTTGTGGGTGACGTCGCGGCCTTCTGCACCGATACGCCGACTTATTGTGCTCCGGCGACTGCCTTCGTATGGACCGCGCAGGCCGCGATGGAGCTTGCGGATGCTGGCATTATCGTCAATGCGGGAGACCCGGTGGATCCTGGCCTCGTCGGTGATGTCGCCGTCTTTTGTGCCGATACGCCGACTTATTGCATGGCGTCCGGCAAAGTCGACTATGAACTCAAGCCCGGCAGCAGCCGATTCAGCGTAATCCGTACCGGCACCGGCGATCTTGAACTGTTGAGCGGCGGTAACCTGCGGATGGACTCGTTGTTCGGCGTCTACACCGCCGGCACCTCGGTCACCCCGACCTTTCCAGGCGACCCGTACAACCAGCCCAAGGCCCTTGGCGCCAATGGCACGGTGCTCAACGATGAGAACGGCAGTTACGAAAAACTGGTCAATGGCGGTACTGACAGCGTCTATCGCGCCTGGTACCCGGATGGCGGTGGCAACCTGACGCTCAAGGTCGGTGGCGACCTGACCGGCAACGCGACAACAGCCGTCACCTCAAACTTCGGCCGACCTAACCCGACCGATTGGGGTCATGACTCGGTCAACGTTGGCAACTGGCTCTGGCGTCAGGGCAATGGCGGGGTGGCGACCGGTGGCGCGGCACAACCGACTGCCTGGTGGATCAACTTCGGCAGTTACACCGCCGCGATGACCGCCGACGTTGCGGATCAGATGGTCGGCTTCACCGGTTTCGGCACGCTGGGCGGTGGCGATCTGAATGTGCAGGTGAGGGGCGATGCCGGAATATTGAATAGCCTGACCGGCAGCACATTCAATTCCAATATCAACCCGCGTAGCCAAGGGTTGGTATTGGCGGTGGGCGGCACCGGCCGGGTGGCCGCCGATGGCAGCGTGCAACTGACCGGCGGTGGCGATCTTGACCTGCGCGTCAGCGGCGCAGTGAATCCGGCCAGCACCATCGTCGACGGGCATCTTAATGGTGCCGTGATTGACCTGCGCGGCCATGCTCAACTCGACAGCGCGTCGATGGGCAGCCTCAACCTTCATTACGGCAGTACGCTCAACGACCAATCACCTGGAGAGACCCGAGCATATGATGTGTTCCGTGCGACCCGTGGTCTCGCGGCGGGCGGGCTGACATTGATGCCCGGCGATGCCACGTTTGCGCTGTCGACGCTGGGAGATCTGGTGGTACAGGATGTCGCGGATCCGGGGCGTGCGCCGTTGATGAGCGGTTCGGCGTTTACCTCTGGCGCTGGCGTTCAGGGGCTGGGGCTCAGTTGGTTCACGTTGTGGACAGAGCGTACCGCCATCGATCTGTTTTCGGCGGGCGGTAATCTCACGCCTTACACCCAAGGTGTGGAGACGGACCTGGCGGTGGTTTACCCGTCCATTCTGCGAGCGGTTGCGGCCAGCGGCAGTCTTTACTATGGCGAAGCCAGCAAGCTGGGGACCGGTGGTGGTGTGAGCAATCGCCGCCCTGCGTTAGTACTCGCACCGTCGGCGAGCGGGGAATTGCAGTTGCTGGCCGGTGATTCCATCTACGGCGGTGATCTGACCGTCACTCAATCGAGTGCCTCCGGCAGTGCGATGGCCACCCCGCAACGACCGGCATTTGTCGCAACCGTCACCACAGGCATCACCCCAGCCATCGTCAGCAGCAATCTGGCCGAAACCGGCAATCGTTACGGGGCCGGCTCTAACATCTTCCCACTGTTCGCCTTTGGTGCAGACAGTGCGGCCGGCGAAGGGGACGCTAATGCCAACCCGGCGCGCTTTTACGCCGTGAACGGCGATTTGCTGGCGGTCAGCAGCGGTCGGGCGATTACCTTCACCACAACCACTGATTCTCGCTTTGGACAAACCTGGTACGAGGGCGGCGGGCCGGTCTGGATGATGGCCGGGCGAGACATCGTCAGCAGTGGTACCGGGCTCAGTGGCGGTGTGGGTGGTGATACAACCTTGGCGTATACCCACGCAGGCAACCTGTTCATCCACAACAACCCGAATGACATATCCATCGCCTCCGCCGGGCGCGACATTCTCTACGGCAACTTCAACGTCGCCGGTCCCGGCACACTGGAACTCAGCGCCGGGCGCAATCTGCTGATGGAAGACAAGGTCAGCGTCACCAGCATCGGTGCCGTGGTGCCGGGGGATTCCAGAGCCGGGGCGAGCATTGTGATGCAAGCCGGGGTTGGTGCCGGCGGACCTGGCTATGATCGCTTCATCACTCCTTATCTGTCGTCCGCGAACCTGGCCCAGACCGGTCTTGGTCTGGCCAGTCAGGACGGCAAAGTCGCCAAGACTTACGAAACCGAACTGGTCAGCTGGCTGGCCGCTCGTTATGGCTTCATGGGCACCCCGCAGCAGGCGCGCAGCTTCTATGCCGCCTTGCCCGCCGAACAGCGCCGGGTGTTCGCCCGTGAGGTGTACTTCGCCGAACTCAAGGCCGGTGGCCGCGAGTACAACGAAGAGGGCGGCCTGCGTAAGGGCAGCTACGTGCGTGGTCGCGAGGCGATTGCGGCGTTGTTTTCCGAGAAGGACGTGGCCGGGAATCCGATCACTTACAAGGGCGATATCACGATGTACGGCGGCGCCGGTGTGCACACCGATTTTGGGGGTGGCATCCAGATGCTGACGCCGGGCGGTGGCCAGGTCTTCGGCATCGAAGGCACTGCGCCGCCGTCCACAGCGGGCGTTATTACCCAAGGGCGGGGCGATATCGAGCTGTACGCCAAAGGCAGCATCCTGCTCGGCCAGAGCCGGATCATGACCACGTTCGGTGGCTCGATCATGGGCTGGTCGGCCCAGGGCGACATCAACGCCGGTCGCGGTTCGAAAACCACCGTGGTCTACACGCCGCCCAAGCGTCTGTACGACACCTGGGGCAACGTGACCCTGTCGCCCTCGGTGCCGAGCACCGGGGCGGGGATCGCGACGTTGAACCCGATTCCCGAGGTGGCGCCGGGTGACATCGACCTGATCGCGCCACTGGGCACCATCGATGCCGGCGAGGCGGGGATTCGGGTGTCGGGCAACGTCAACATCGCGGCATTGACGGTGGTGAACGCGGCGAACATTCAGACCCAGGGCAAGTCGACCGGGGTGCCGATGACTGCTTCGGTGAACACCGGGGCGATCACCTCGGCCAGTTCCGCGGCGTCGTCGGCCACCCAAGCGGCAGAGGACGTGGCGCGTCAGCAACAGGCAGCATCACGGCAGAATCAGGCGTCGGTATTTACCGTGCAGGTGTTGAGTTTTGGCTCCGAACAACTGGCGCCGACCCGCGATGGCGCGAGCCGAGCGCCGGAGGCCGGGTACAACCCGAACAGCCCGGTGCAGGTGTTGGGGGCGGGTGCTCTGGATGAGTCGGCGCGGCAGCGGTTGACGGAGGAGGAGCGGGGCAGCCTTACCTTGTAGGACTCTCGTTGTAAATTTGGGCGACCTTCGGGTCGCCTTTTTTTCTGGTGTGTGGGTGAAGCGCGGCATAGCCGGATTCCCCGTTGTCTACACGACCGCCATCGCGGGCAAGCCCGCTCCCACAGGTATCTGCATTGACCAAGCATTTGTGAACGACACCGATCACTGTGGGAGCGGGCTTGCCCGCGATGGGGCCGATACAGCCATCACAAGGCTTGGTGTCAGACCGCTAAACAAGCACTGTTTAAACGACACTTCCAGATACTCACTCAGGCTACACATCCTTGCGCCGTTGCCTACGACTGCGCCAGAATCCGCCGGCTTGTGCGCCTTGGGGCCGGGCTCTATCGTTTGCCTGTCGCTGAAAAACAGCGAACGGGTTTGGTAGCCCGGGTTACTACTAGGCGTATCGCGCCACCGTTTGTAGGTCTTTTCAGACCTCGGTTTTATGGTGGCCATGCGCAGGGCTCCTTCGGGGGCGCCGGGTCCTAGTACCGGTCTACCAACCCGCGTATGGCCGCCACCCTCGTTTGGTAGCGAGGGTAATGGCTCCTTTATCTCTACTAGGAGTTTCATCTATGTTCAAACCAACGCCCAACCCACCGGAAACCGATCCGGCATCCCCGTACGAATCCCTCGATTCGAAAAAACTCAACGAAGCCGCCGACCGCGCCCTCGATTACTACCTCAAACCGGACATTCCCAAAGACACCAAGCGCAAGCCCAGCACCATCTACCATGTCGGCGCCGAGGTCGATAACGAAACCCTGCTGGTCAACGCCTGCGAATCCCTGGCGTCAGCGAGCATGATGCTCAGTGAGTTCGCCGGATTGATGGACATGCGACATCGCAACATGATGTTGGGGATTCAATCCGTGGTCATGCTCGGGGAGCTGGCAGTGAACCGGGTGCTGGATAACCTCGACCCGCGAGGCTAGCGAAGACCTGTGGCGAGGGGGCTTGCTGTGGCGAGGGGGCTTGCCCCCGTTCGGCGGCGAAGCCGTCGTAAAACCTGTGTATGCGGTGTACCTGAAAACATGCGATTGCAGGTTTTGGGGCCGCTTCGCAACCCAACGGGGGCAAGCCCCCTCGCCACAACAGCGTGTTCGGCTCCATTTCTTCGAATCACTCATGCGCAACTCCTCGCCACATCCTGCCCACCAGTCTCCCACCTTCAAAACACCCCACCTCCAAACCCCTGTAATGAAGCTTTTGTGACAAAAGTTCGGTAGCACCAGGCCATTCCGGTCATGCCTATGTAACGCGCTTGAGGGGGCCGCGAGGCCACTTTTCCAGCCGAGGGCGGGAAGCCGGGAGTGAGGCAATGGGGACTATGGAACGCTACTCGAAAGTGGGCATGCAAGAACTCGATCAACGCCTGTCGAAGATCGTCGAAGCCGCGCGCAAGAAGCCGGTTTCGGTCTATCGCTACGGCGCGCCGTGGGTCTGGATCGTGTCTCAGGATGACTGGCAGGGCGCCTTGAAAGAAGTGTCCAGCTACATCCCCCCGGGCCATTCACTGGTGTTGCTGCGTCCACAAATCGATGACCTGCTCGAAGAGCACCGCGACATCCTGCATGGCCTCAACGCCGAGCCCGGCATGCTCATCGCCCCGCAAACGGTCATGCACATCCTATTGCTGCAGTTGCTCTATTCGGTGCCCAGCGAGCAGCAACTCTACGAACAGCTCAATTACAACCTGCTGTTTCGCTGGTTCGTCGGCCTGGACCTGAACCAGAAGGTCTGGAGCTTCAACGTATTGAGCCGCGACATCGCCACGCTGCTGAACAACCCGCGGGCGGTGCAGTTGATCCAGAAAATCATTGGCGAAGTGTTCTGCGGTGCCTTGCTGCAAATGCCCGAGTTCTCCTTGAATTTCGCGCTGCTGCACACCTGGCTGGGCAAACACGCAGCGACGTCGACAACAAGCAATTGAGTGGGCCGAACGCTGGGCAAACAGCGACGGTCATTTCGAATTCAGGGGGTGGTGTGGAGCATCTTTTCAAGTCACGGCTGGCGCTGTGGGGCTGGCTGATGGTGGCGGCCGGTGTGCAGCCGGTATTCGCCGAAGATACCGAAACCGCTGCACCGACAAAGTTGGTCGATGTGAACGAATACTTCGTGCGCGGTAACACCGTGCTCGATGCCCGGGCGATCGAAGAAGCGGTGTACCCGTTTCTCGGTCCGCAAAAGACCCTGAACGATATCGAAGGCGCCCGCGAAGCCTTGCAGAAGGTTTATCAGGCCCGTGGTTATCAGTCGGTGTTCGTCGAGTTGCCGGAGCAGAAGGTCGAGGACGGCATCGTTTATTTGCAGGTCAGCGAAACCAAGGTCGGCCGGGTGCGGGTGGTCGGTGCCAAACACTATTCGCCCGTGGATATTCGCGAAGACGTGCCGGCCTTGAAGGAAGGCGAAGTGCCGGACTTCAGCAAGGTCCAGGGCGAGCTGGCGCAACTCAACAAGACCCCGGGCCGGCAGGTGATGCCGCTGGTGCGTGAAGGTCAGCGCCCCGGCACCATGGACGTGGACTTGCAGGTCGAGGACCAGAACCCGTGGCAGGCCAGCGTCGGGCTGAACAACGATTACAGCGCCGACACCGAGAAACTGCGCGCCGTCACCAGCCTGGGTTACAACAACCTGTGGCAACTGGGTCACAGCATTTCGCTGACTTATTTCACCGCCCCCCAGGACACCGATAACGCCAAGGTCTGGTCCGGTTCCTACACCGCGCCGTTGAGCGAGCGCTGGAGCCTGCAACTGTCCGGTTATCAATCCGACAGCAACGTCGCGACCATCGGCGGCAGCAACGTATTGGGCAAGGGGCACTCCTACGGGATCTCGGCGATTTACACGCTGCCGTCCAGCGGCAACTGGTCCAACTCGTTCTCGGCCGGCATCGACTTCAAGGACTTCGACGAGCGCCTGACCCTGGCCGGTGAAAGCGACAAGGTGCCGCTGCAGTACGCACCGTTCACCTTCGCCTACAACGGCTTTCGCTACACCGAAAACTCCCAATTGGGCCTTGGCCTGAGCCTGGTGGCTGGCACTCGCAGCCTGTTCGGTTATGGCAGCTCCGACGAAGACTTCGACTACAAACGCTACCGCGCCAGCCCCAGTTTTGCCGTGCTCAAGGGCGACACCAACTACACCTTCACCTTCGGCAACGACTGGCAAACCGCGACCAAAGCCGCGTTCCAGTTGGCGTCCGGGCCATTGGTTTCCAACGAGCAATTCTCCGCCGGCGGCGCGACTTCGGTGCGCGGTTATCTGGCCGCCGAGCGCACCGGTGACGACGGCTACCTGTTGTCCCAGGAGCTGCGCACGCCGTCCCTCGCCAAGTACCTGGGCACTTACGTCCAGGAATGGCGCTTCTATGCCTTCGCCGAAGGCGCCCAGTTGTACCTGCGTGACGAGCTCCCCGATCAGGACGCCGATTACGCCCTGGCCAGTGTCGGCCTGGGCACCCGCGCGAGCTTGAGCAAATGGCTGTCCGGCAGCGTGGATTGGGGCTACCCGCTGCTCGAAGGGCCGAACACCTCGAAACAGGAATCGCGCCTGCACTTCAACCTGCAAGCGACGTTCTGAACCTACGGAGTAATTTTTCATGCAGCGCTTATTCATCGCTTTCCTGATCTGCCTGGGCTTCGTGCTCCCGGCCACCGCCCAGGCCTGGTGGCAGGATGACTGGCATTACCGCAAACAGATTTCGGTGGACACCACGCCTCAGGGCGCGGCGATCAACGAGACGCTGGGTCGCACCGCGCTGCTGGTGCGCCTGCACACCGGCAATTTCACCTTCGACGGGGTCAAGGAGGACGGTTCGGATCTGCGCTTTGTGGCTGCCGATGACAAGACCGTGTTCAACCACCAGATCGAAAGCTTCGATCCGCTGATGGGCATGGCACTGATCTGGGTCGATGTGCCCGTTGTCACGGGCGGCCAGCGGCAGGACATCTGGATGTATTACGGCAACCAGAAAGCCCCGGCCACCGGCAACGGTCAGCTGACCTTCGACCCGAACTTCACCGCGCTCTATCACTTCGACGGCGCCAACGGCACACCGCCCAAGGACACCACGGCCTACGGCAACACTGCGCAAAGCGCTACCGGCGCGAGCATCGACGGTGTGATGGGGCGGGCCTTGCAGTTGAGTGGCCAGCCATTGCTGCTGCCGGCCAGCCCATCGCTGCAACACAACGCCGGCAGTGCGTTTACCTTCAGCGCCTGGTTGCGTCTGGATCAAGCCAACGGTGAACAGTTGGTGCTGGCAAGACGGGAAGGGACGAACAGTCTGTTGCTGGGCCTGAACCAGGGCATGCCGTTCGTAGAGATCGACGGCCAGCGCGCCGTGTCCAGCCAACCGTTGAACCCCGGTCAATGGCAGCACCTGGCGCTGACCGCCGAGGGCAGCAAGGTTTCGCTGTACATCAACGGCCGTGAAACCGCGAGCCTTGCAGTCGCGATGCCGGCGTTCAATTCAGTCATGGCCATCGGTGCCGACCTGCCGAGCGAAACCCCAGGCACTTATCAGCCATTCAGCGGCGCCATCGATGAGTTGCGCCTGTCCAAGGTCGTCCGGCCTGCCGCGCAGTTGCTGGCAGACGCCAATTCCCAGGGCGCCGAGTCGAAGCTGGTGGCTTACGGCGTCGATGAAGAACAGTCGGGTTACGGCTTCGGCAGCCTCGGTTTCCTGCTCAATGCCGTGCCGTTGGACGCCTGGGTGATCATCGCGGTGCTGGTGCTGATGATGTTCCAGTCGTGGGTCATCATGATCCGCAAGAACCGTATGGTCAGCCGCCTCAGCGCCGCCAACGAAGCGTTCCGCGAGCAATTCGCCAAGGTCGGTACGCGCCTGGAGATGTTCGCCGACGATCAGGACCTCGCCCAACGTTTGCAGCACTCGTCCTTGTGGCGCCTGTATCAGGTAGCGGTGAAGGAAATCCGCACCCGCCGCGAGCAGGGCGCCGACACCTCATCGGTGTCGGCCGCGACCATCGAAGCGATTCGCTGCTCCATGGACGGCGTGCGCACCCGCGAGAATCAGGCGCTCAGTTCCAAGCTCTCGACCCTGTCCAATGCCATCGCCGGCGGCCCGTACATCGGCCTGCTCGGCACGGTGCTGGGGATCATGGTGGTGTTCCTCGGCACGGCCATGGCCGGTGACGTCAACATCAACGCCATCGCCCCGGGCATGGCCGCTGCCTTGCTGGCCACCGCCATGGGCCTGTTCGTCGCGATCCCGGCGCTGTTTGGCTACAACCGGCTGATCACCCGCAACAAGGAAGTCAGCGCCGACATGCGCGTCTTTGTCGATGAGTTCATCACCCGTCTGGCGGAGATGCACGGTGAAAGCCAGTCCAGTGAAGCGGCCCATCGCCGTGGCAATCACACCCACGCATCCGTCCCGGCCTGAGGAGCACTGACATGGCAAGCGTCAATACCTCCCACGACGATGACGATGATGCCGCGGTGGACAGCATCAACATCACGCCCCTGGTGGACGTGCTGATGGTGGTGCTGGTGATGTTCATCCTCACCGCCACCGCCCAGGTTTCCGGCATCCAGATCAACCTGCCCAAGGCCAGCGCCTCGGTGTCGCTGTCCGAAGCCAAGACCAAGGCGATTTCGGTCAACGATGGCGGCCAGGTGTTCCTCGATGCCTACCCAGTGACTTTGGCGGAGCTCGAAGACCGCTTGCGCATCGAGAAGGCGCAGAACCCTGACTTCCCGGTAATCGTGCGCGGCGACGCCACGGTGCAGTACCAGAAAGTCATCGAGGTGCTGGACCTGTTGCGCCGGCTTGAATTGTCCCAGGTCGGTCTCGTCACCGGCAAACCGACCCAGGGCTGACCATGACCGCACAACTCCCCATCCGCCCGTCGCCCGTCAAGCCGTCGCCCCTGCGCTTTGTGAAGTGGGGCGCCGGGTTACTGATCGCCGGCGTGGCCGCGTGGTTTCTCTGGCAGTGGGCCAACGACATGAGTGGCGTGCGCCGGGAAGCCCCGAAGGTGCCGACGATTATTCCGTTGCCGCCACCGCCACCTCCGCCGCCGGAAAAACCGCCGGAGCCGCAAACCCCCGTGGAAGAAAAAATCGTCGAGCCTGAGCCGACGCCGGAGCCGGAGGAGGTCAAGCCTGAAGAAGAGGCGCCGCCATCGCCCGCCGATGACTTGGCCAACCCGATGCAAATGGATGGCGACGCCCAGTCCGGCAGCGACGCCTTCAACGTCGGCGCCGGCAAGGGCGGTGGCATGGCCGGTGCCGGAGGTGGGCGTGTGGGCAATGGCACGTACAGCCAGTTTTTGGCGTTCACCTTTCAGCGCTTGCTGCGGGAAAACCCGGACCTGCGCAACCTGGCCTTTTCGCTGCAGACCGACGTCTGGCTGAGCAGCGTGGGCGAGATCACCCGGGTCGAGCTGGTGAAGTCCAGCGGCAACCCGGAGGTCGACGCCCAGGTGCTCGCCGCGTTGCGCGGCGCACCGCATTTAACCGAACGGCCACCGGCCTCCATGACCTTGCCTGTGCGCTTGTCCCTGCAAGGGCGGCGTCCGGGTTAACCGAACATTTTCAGGTTTTGCCAAAAGGAGTTGTGTGCAGATGATTTCCAACGTGAATCGATTGTCCCTGGCGGTCGGCATGGTCATTGCGACCCTGGTCGGGCACGCAGCGGCAGCCCCTGCGCCCTCGGAAAACGCCACGATCAATCTGATCCGCTTGCTGGTGCAGCAAGGTGTATTGAAGCAGGAACAGGCCGACGGCCTGATCGCGCAGGCGGAAAAAGAAGCGGTGCAGGCGCGTCAGGCCAGCACCGCCGTCGCTGCCGGCCCGGCCGCTGCACCGGGTGACGTGCGGGTGCAATATGTGCCAGCGGCCGTTCGCGATCAGATCCGCGATCAGGTCAAGGCCGAGGTCATGGCCACCGCTAAGCAGGAAAACTGGGCCCAGCCCAATACCTTCCCGGACTGGGTCTCGCGCATCAGCTTCGACGGCGACATTCGCCTGCGAGACGAGTCGCGCTACTACTCGGGCACCAACAGCAACGAAATCGTCGACTTCGCCAAGCTCAACAACAACGGCCCGTACGACGTGAACCCCAACAGCAGCACCAACCTGCCGCCGTTGCTCAACACCCGCGAAGACCGCGAAAACCTGTTCCGCCTGCGGGCGCGCCTAGGCATGAAAGCGGTGATTTCACCGGAATGGACCGCCGGCATTCGCATCGGCACCGGTTCGGACAACAACCCGGTGTCCACCACCCAGACCCTCGGCGGCGGCTTCGGCAAAAAAGACATCTGGCTCGACCAGGGTTACCTGACCTGGAAGCCGTCCGATCAGTTGACCCTGACCGGCGGACGAATCGCCAATCCGTTCTTCTCCACCGACATGCTCTATTCCACCGACCTGAACTTCGACGGCGTGGCAGCGATCTTCGACCACAAGCTCAACCGCGATTGGGGCCTGTTCGGCACCGTCGGCGCGTTCCCGGTGGAGTACACCAACGACACCAGCACCAGCAATGGTTTCGACAAGGAAGAGAGCGACAACAAGTGGCTGTACGGCGCGCAGATCGGCGCCAACTGGGCGATCAACAGCAACAACCGCTTGAAAGGCGCCGTGGCCTACTACCGTTTCGACGACATCGAAGGCCAGCGCTCCAGCCCTTGCGAACCTTGGGCCGGCGCACCGGGCTGCGACACCGACGGCAGCCGCTCGGCGTTCATGCAAAAGGGCAACAGCGTATTCCTGCTGCGCGACATCACGCCCAACCCGCTCAACCCGTCCACCACGCCGCAACCGCAATTCGTCGGCCTGGCCTCGGAGTTCAACCTGCTGGACCTCAACGTCGTGTGGGACACCGACCTGCCGGAAGACTTCAAGCTGCGCAGCCAAGCCAATTACGTGCACAACCTCGGTTACGACGAAGGCGAGATGCGCAAGCGCTCGGCCGGGCAGATCGTCAACAACCTCGACAGCGATGGCGAGGTGCAAAGCGGCGCCAATGCCTGGATGGTCCAGTTCACCCTCGGCAACTCGCTGGACTTGAAGAAGCAGGGCGACTGGAACTTCTTCGCCGGCTACAAATACATCCAGCCGGACGCCTTGCCGGACGGTTTCAACGACTCGTCGTTCCACCTCGGCGGCACCAACGCCAAGGGCTATTTCCTCGGCGGCAACTACGGTCTGGCCAAGAACGTCTTCGCCACCGGTCGCTGGTTGAGTTCCGAAGCGGTGTACGGCGCGCCGTTCGACATCGACGTCTTGCAGCTTGAAATCAACACGCGCTTCTAAGGCGCAGGGAGAGCGTCATGAACACAAGAATCCTGCTGTTTGCCTTGGGGTTGCTGCTGACTCAAGGGGCGAGCGCCGAAGGCATGGAGGAGCGCTTGCGCACTCAACTGCGCAGCACCACCCAGCAGTTGCAGGCCCTGCAAAGCCAGCAGGCTCAGGCCAGCGCCGCGCAAGTGGCGGCCGAGAGCCAAGCCAAGGCCGCGCAGGCGCAAATCAAGCAACTGACGGCGGAATTGGCCAAGGTCAAAGGCGTGGCCGAACAGTTGGCCGGCCAGCACGACAGCCTGCAAAACCAGGCCCAGGCGCAAGCAGCGGCCAGCAGCGAGCAGATCGGCAAGTTCAAGAAAGCTTATGAAGAACTGTTGGTGATGGCCCGGGGCAAAGAGGCCGAACGCGCCCGGCTCGAGTCGCAACTGGCTGAACGTGACACACAAATGCAGCAATGTTCAGTCAAGAATCAACAGATGTACGGCGTGGCCAAGGAGATCCTCGCGGCCTACGAAAAGATCGACGTCGCCGAGGTGATGAAGATCCGCCAACCGTTCGCAGGCGCCGCCAGGGTCAAGTTCGAAGAACTGGCCCAGGGTTTTGGCGACGAACTCTACAAGACGCAATTCGACGCGCCCCAGGCCGCGATCGCTCATTGAATGACAGGGAAGACTTTCACATGACTCAATTGATCAGCCACGTATCGCCACAATCCCTCACCGACGTGCTGCAAGCCGCCGGTTACCGGGTCAATCAATCCGAACAGAACGGCATCGTGCAGTTGCTCAGCGCCAGCCAGGGCATTGGCTACGCGGTGCGTTTCGGCAATCCGGCGGCCGAGCCGGGCAGCTACGTCGACTTCACCTTCAGCTGCGCCTTGCGGGTGCAGGGCGAGTTGCCGGCCGGGCTGGCGGAACTGTGGAATGCATCGCGACGCTTTGCCCGGTTGTCGGTGCAGGGCGAGTTTCTGGTGATGGAGATGGACGTGGTAGTCGCCGCCGGCGTGAGCGACGATCATCTGCGGGGCAACCTTGAACTGTGGGATCGCTTGCTTCAGGAGTTCATTGTTTATCTGCGTGAATATAGCCAGAACGCGGCGCAGTTGCAGGCCCAGGCTGAAACCGCCGAGGCGCCCGCGCAAGAGGTACCAGCCCTGTGAAAAACCGTACGGTAGTGGCCGGCGCAGGTGCGTTGGCCGTGCTGGTGATTGCCGTTGCGTTGGGACTGCGTCCGGGCAATGACCCGATCGCGGCGCAGCAGCCGGCGTCATTGGTAGCGAGTGAGCCTGCGGTCGCGCGACTGGGCAATCAGCAGGTGTCACCCGACGAACTCAAAACGCTGCTCGCCACCTTGCCAGCGGAGTCGCGCGAACAACTGCGGGCCAATCGCGGGGCGCTGGAAAGCTGGATTCGCTCGCGCCTGGCTGAGAAAGCCGTGCTCGAACAGGCCGACGCCCAGGGCTGGCGTCAGCGCCCGGAGGTCGAACGGCAAACCCGCGCTGCCACCGAGCAGATCGTCTTTCGCGACTACTTGCAATCGGTCAGTCAGGTGCCGGCCGACTACCCCAGTGCCGCCGAACTGCAGCAGGCTTATGAGGCCGGCAAGGCCGGTTGGGTGACGCCGCCGATGTACCGGGTTAGCCAGATTTTCCTCGGTGTGGCCGATCCGCAGACACTGGAAAGCGTGCGCAAGCAAGCGCTCGAACTGAGCAAAAAAGCCCAGGCCGCGCCGACGGAATTTGCGGCGTTGGCGAGTCAGTTTTCGCAGGACCGCGCCAGCGCCGAACGGGGCGGCGACACCGGGCTGCAGCCGTTGCAGCAACTGGTGCCGGAAGTCCGCGGCGCGGTGGCGCGACTCAAGGTCGGCGCGGTGTCGGAGCCGGTGCAGAGCGCGGCGGGTTTTCATGTGATCAAACTCACCGAGCAGCAACCGGCGCGCACCGCGACGCTGGAAGAACTGCGCGAACGTCTGACCCAGGCCTTGCGTGCCCAGCGTCAAGAGCAGATCGCCAAGGCTTATCTGGAAGGCATGCTCAATACGGCGACGTTGAGTATTGATGGGGCCGAGCTCAACAAAGTGCTGGAGGAAAAACACTAATTTTCCCGTTCACAGCGATCCAGTGTGGGAGCGGGCTTGCCCGCGATAGCGGAATGTCAGACGCCAGAGATGTTGAATGTGCCGGCCTCATCGCGGGCAAGCCCGCTCCCACAGGATCCTCACTGGTTTAAAGAACTTCCATCGCGCTGGAAGCAATCAAAAACAAAGATCGACAGGGAGTCATCGATGTCATTCATAGAACCCACAGGACGTCAGGGTGTTGTCGAATACCGATCGCCGCAGGCGCCCTCCGAGTCCTGGCTGGCACGGGCCGCCGGGATTGATACCGAGGTCGCGCAATACTTTCTGGTCAGCGCCCGTTGCGGCTGTTTCATGCAGGCCGCGCGCAGCCTCAATGTGCGGGCGACCCTGCTGCGCAAGCATCTGGCGCAACTGGAAGATCAGCTGCAACGTTCTCTATTCAAATTCCAGGGCAGCGCGCTGACCTTGAGTCGTGACGGACAGCAGTTGCAGGCGCAGTTGATCGCGCTGGTGCACGAGCGCAAGTTGCCGGTGATCGAACAGCCCTTGATTCGCCTGGCCGTGGCCGAATCGATCCTGCACGACATCCTCGGCCGTGATCTGGTCTCGTTGCTGCGGCGCAACGCCAGTGTGCGCCTGGACATTATTTCCCTGGACAGCGAACTGGCCCTGCGAGCGATCAGTGCCGATGTGGTGGTGTGGCTGGCCGGCACCGATTCGCCGTTGCCAGGCCCCAGTTTTGCCATCAGCGAGCCCCAGCGTCTGGCGCGGCTGGACTATCTGCCGCACATCGCCAAACGCTATTCACGGGTCGCGGCGCGGCCGGACAGCCTGGGTGACCTGGCCGATTTCATGCTGGTGCAATGGCAGCACGATCGCCACGTCAGCGCTTTTGGGCCGTGGAACAGTCTGGTGGAGCAGCGGCTGGCGGGCGTGGTGCAGCTGCATTCCTATGAGCTGATGCTGGAGATGATCCGCTGCAGCGCCTGCATCGGTTTATTGCCGCACTACATGAGCCAATTCGACCGAGGGCTGGTGGCGTTGCCCGGGCTCTTCAAGCAACCGATGCAGCGCCAGGTGTGGATGGCGGTCAATGCCGAGTCCCGGAATGAGACCGAGGTGCAGGGGATCGTCGAGCTGATCCACAACACCTTCAGCGAGCGACGGGAGTGGTTCGAGAGTTAGCGATGATTCCCTGTGGGAGCGGGCTTGCCCGCGAAGGGGCCACCACAGTCGACATCAATGTCGACTGTACAGGTCGCCTTTCACGAGCAAGCCCGTCCCCCATGCCCTCCGTGGAACATGGGAACGATCAATTTCTTTGGCTATCCGCCTGGATATCGGCCGGTGTGGCGGTGAAGGCAGGCGGCGCAGCATGACTGTGCACGGTCTGAGCACCAACACCACAACTTGCGAAAAGTGCCATCAGGCTGAATCCTGCGGCGCGAAGCAAACCTTTCATAGAAATTTCCTCATTTTCCGAAAGTGACATTCAGTCCGGCCAATAACGTCGTTTCTCAAGTCGAACGCCCAAGTGGCGGTGCACGACTCCGGTGCTGGATAGTCGATGGGTATGCTTTTTACTCTAGCAGGTGGTTGTCGCGTCAACGGTCTAGCCATGCCGCTCTTTTATCGAGCTGATCCCTTGGCTTTTTTCAGCGGAAGAAAGTAGGCGGCCCATCCGATTGCCATCAACGCCAGGTTGGCGCCATCGCGCAACAGCAAGCTGCCCGCAGCACGCCGTACTTCCTTTGAGCTGACGCGGCCGCGGGTGATGTCGAGGCGGGCAAAACTGTGCATGTGACGAATGACATCGAACGCCATGAGCCCCGATGCTGCCAGGAAATAGAAAATCCGCTGCCAATAGGGTATGCCCAGCGACCGCGCCAGGTCCGTGGTGACGTGCTGGTGCGCCACTTCTTCAGCGCAATGCCATCGCCACAGGCGGGTCTGTGGTGACTCCTTGACCGAGAGCAGGCCGTTTCTGCGCAAGGCGGCAGCGGACATGACGGCCGTCACGTGCTCGAACGCGGCAGCCAATGCCAATTGCGCATTGAGCGACAATTTCGACTGAAGAGCCTCGAGATCTTTTTCGATCATGTGCTCGAACTTCTTGACTTCAAACCCCTGGGTTTCCAGTTGCTGGTTGTACAGCCTGTGCGCTCGCTGGTGGGCCCGTTCCTCTGCCACGAAGCGGCGCGAATGTTTGGCAAGCGCCGACGTTTGTTGTAATCGCAAAGCGGATGACTCCACCACCGAAATCACGAATTGCTCACCGGCAGGAAGCAGTACCGAACAGGCATCGAACAGATAGGTCTTGATCGATGTGTCGTTCCAGAATGGCGTGGAGATAGTGGCCTCGGCAGTCTTTGCGCGCCGCGGTTCGATAGGTGCGTCTGTCATGGCTTACTTCCAGAGTCGGGGACCGAGTCGCATCCAGGTCGCAAAGAAGGTGGGTAGGTCCGTTACGCCGCCGGGCTTGCTTTCGGCTAGAACCTCCGATTGAGCGTACGCATGGAACCAGCGGGTCGCCGGCGCGTGGTGGTGAATGCGGTGCAGCGAGCGATTCAGGATGAGCCAGGACAGAGGCCTTGGCAGGTATAAATCCGTCGTGATGTCAGCGGGTGCGCGGCGCGAGCCTTGAGCCGAGATCGGCACGCCATAGTGCTCGGCCTGCGTCAGCCAGAAATCCATCCAGGCAAACAGGCAATACGGGACCAGATAGGCGCACACGACTTGTCGAGGCACCTCATAGATGCCTAACGTCAGCAATGCAACGAAAACGACGATCAAGGCATTGTTCCAGCGCCAGCGCCAGACTGCGCGCGGGGGTGTGTAGCGTCGGGAGATAATATTGGTGGTGACGGTAACCCATAGTTGCTCCGCTGCACCCAGCAGGCTGATCAGGCGTGTCCGCCATGTCTGTTCGTACATCAGCCCTTCGGGATCATCGGCCTGGCAGGTTTTGCGGTGGTGTTCGAGGTGAAAGTAGCGATAGCCCACGAAGTTGGCGGCGAAAATGGCAGCCGCGAACACACCCACTGCATCATTGAGACGCGTGCCAACGAGGAACTGTCGATGCACACCCTGATGCTTGATCTCCTGAACGCCAATCATCAGGATCGCCTGGAGCACTATCAGCGGAACCAGCGGAACAACGACCAGCCATCCGAACCCCTCATGCGCAGCCAGCCAGGCGATCGCGGTCGTATTCAAGATGCACAGGGCCATGAACAGATAGCTGGGCAGGTTGGAGCGCGAGCCGGCATCGACGTGCTGCGCTTTTGTCAGAGAGGCGTTCACAAGCACACGGAGCACAGTTTTTTCATGCGCTGCAGCCAGGGCAGCGGAACTCTCTTCCATATGAAGGAAAGGCCGGAGAGTGGCACCTTACCTACGATCAGCACGCCGACATTCAGCGAAGGCTCATGCGGGAAATAGTTGTCGTTGATGGCGACGATCTTGCGAAAGCCTTTTTTGAAGTAAAACCGCAGTTGCGGATCCAGCGGCAGGCCCTTGCGTTCACCTCGCACATACTGCGCTACTGGAAGATCAGGATTCTGCGAGGCCCAATGACGAAGACCCGGGACCGGCGAGCCAAGATAGATGTCTGACCATCCCGCCTTCAGCGCATGGGGCCAGAAGAACTCGAAAATCGCTTGCACCGCTTTCGGATCAACACTGCTCAGGCTGATGCCAAACAACACACCGGTTTTTGCGGACTCCTCGCCGTCCTGTTTTCTTGCACAGTCTGCCCATGTCGGGCACTTGCGTATGGTGTCGTGCCGGGTAGGTTTCATGAACAACGACGCCAGCGCAGTCCCCGTGCGAGTGCAAAAAGCGCCGATGCTCAATGCAGGGAAAGAGGCGATCCGTGACGCCAACATGGAGGCCTCGGCGCGCTGATCGCTTTCCCACTTCCTTTGCTCAAGTTCAAGCACCGAGGGAATGTCAGCTGGCGATAGAAATCGAACGTTGATCTCAACGTCGTTAGAGGGGCAGTAAGCCCCCACTTCATTTCTGTCAGCGTAACGATCAGGGACCTTTGCAATCCCGTTTTTCAAGGCGGCTTCCATCTCGGTAACAGGCAACATTACGTATTCGGCTCACAGATTGAAGGGGCGAGAAATCAATCCGCGTTACTGTATTGCGCTTGTGTGAACGTCTGATGATGGGGCCGCAATGACTGACCCCCGCCACAGGTGTATCCACCTTCAATTGTTATCGCCACGCAGAGGGCGTGCGGTTTAGAGTGACCGGTCACACACCGATCAAGGACGAACACTGCCATGCCCGACCACGACCCCGCCATTCACCTCGAACGCTTCAGCGAACACCACATCGAGGGCATCACCGCGCTCTATAACGACCCCGCCGTGGCCCGGCAGGTGCTGCAAATGCCGTTTCAGTCCACCGAGGTCTGGCGCCAGCGCCTGATGGCGGACAACGAGCGCGCGGTGAAACTGGTGGCGCTGCACCAGGGATCGGTCATCGGCAACATTGGCCTGGAGCAGTTTTCGCGAATCCGCCGCAGCCACGCCGGCAGCTTCGGCATGGGTGTCGCCGTGGCTTGGCAGGGCAAGGGTGTCGGTTCGAAACTGCTGGCGGCAGCGCTGGACGTCGCTGACAACTGGATGAACCTGCAACGGGTCGAACTCTCGGTGTACGCCGACAACGAAGCGGCCATCGGCCTGTACCGCAAATTCGGTTTCGAGACCGAAGGCCTGTTTCGCGATTACGCGGTGCGTGACGGTCGACTGGTCGATACCCTGAGCATGGCGCGGTTGCGTCGCCGGTAAGTCAAAATAATTGAGCAACGAACACCCTGTAGGAGCGAGGCTTGCCCGCGAAGAATGCACCGCGGTTTTTCAGGCATTACGCGTCATCGTTCTTCGCGGGCAAGCCTCGCTCCTACAGTCAGTCACCCAACGCGAACGCCACCGCCGCCTGCGCATGCAGTTCGGTGGTGTCGAGCAGGGGCAGGGCGCTGTGTTCGGGTTTGATCAGCAGGCCGATTTCGGTACAACCGAGGATGATCGCCTGGGCGCCGCGTTCGGTCAGCGATTCGATCACGCGTTGGTAGACCTGGCGTGACGCCTCGCTGATCACCCCGACGCACAACTCGTCATAGATGATCCGGTGCACGGCCAGACGTTCATCAGCCTCCGGTACCAGCACCGTCAGGCCCTTGGCCGTCAGACGTGCCTTGAGAAAGTCTTGCTCCATGGTGAACGCAGTCCCCAGCAAACCCACCCGCAGAGCGCCGGCGTCCAGTGCCGCCTGACCCGCCGGATCGGCAATGTGCAGGAACGGAATATCGATCGCTGCCTGAATCTGCCCGGCCACCTTGTGCATGGTGTTGGTACACAGCACCACGCACTCGGCGCCACCGGCTTCCAGACGCCGGGCCGCATCCACCAGAATCGCTGCCGCGTCGTCCCAGCGCCCGGTATGCTGGGCCTGTTCGACCGGGCCGAAGTCGACGCTGTACATCAGCAACTTCGCCGAACGCAACGGCCCGAGGCGATCGCGTACCTGCTGGTTGATGAGGCGGTAATACTCGGCGCTGGACTCCCAGCTCATGCCGCCGATAAGGCCGATGGTGCGCATTGGATTTCCTCAGGCTGTCGCCTGGACCGACATGCCAGGCCCCGGCAGTTTCCAATGCTTTCGTCGGCGATGCCAGAGCAACCTGTATGCCGAGGCTATTACGCAATCAGCCTCAGGTACCACGAAAAGATAATCGGCTCGCCAGCGCCTGTTTTTCTCAGAGTGAAATTGAACATCACGGTTTCCCCCCGGTTTTCATCCAGCCAGGCCCGTGGCACGGGGTGATTGGTATAGGAGGGGGTCGTGATGGGGACTTCCGGACCGTAATGCGTATTGACGCCAAAAAAAGCCATGCGCACCGAGTATTGACCGACCAATGACGGGTAGGGTGTTCTGAGATTGCTCTTGTCGCCGCTAAGGGTAGGTTCTGCGAGGCGCAGACTTTGCGGGGTGACGGTGATGTCCAGACTCCTGGAGGGAAGGTCTTGGATGGTATTGGGCAGCCTGACGGTGTACCAGACTCTTGCCCCGCTACCGATGCAGTCGACCACCTCCAGTCGAGGCACTGAAAATCTCAGCGTCTGCCCGGCGAAGGATACCGTCTGGATCTCGCTGCCATAGGTGCTGTTGCGCCCCTCCCAATACACTTTCACCGTTTGCCCCGGGGCGGAGCCGGTGAAGGCGACCTCGACCGTGGCGAACTTGGCCTCATAAAAGTCCCGTACAAAGTTCAATCGAGTGCCGTCGAGTTCCAAGGCTTCCAGCACCATGGGCGCTTTTAGATCCAGAACCGGTTTTTGGATGTGTACATCGATGTAAGTGGTTTTCGACCAGATTGCGAGTGGGCCCGACGAATTGCCAATTTGATCGACAACCCGAAAGCGCATGGCAAATCGAGGGTTGTCACCGCTCTGGAATGCATCGGCGAACAGCTTCAGAACGACGGTGCCGGCTGCGGCTTGGGCGGCTGTGACGGTGTGCAAAACCGTGTGGCCATCACAATCCAGCGTGATTTTGTCGTATGCACGCATGTAGACGTAGCGCAGCGTGACATCCACCCCTTGTGCGGCACGAGCGGCATCCACGCCATTGGCGATGACATCCGCGGGAAGCGTCATTTGAAGATTGGGGTTGTCTCCGGAACCCACCACTTCGCCCCCTGGGCGAGGGGTGTGATAAAGAACCACACGATCTTCTGATGTCTCTGGATTCTGACTGACACGTTTGACTCTCAGGCGTATCCGGTTGATGCCGTTTCGCAGAAAAGCCGCCGGTAGATCCATAGTGAACCGTTGGTTTTCCTCACCTGGATTAATGGTTTTGGTGGCCACCGCCGTGGGCTCATCATTGATCAGGAGTTCCGCCGTGTCGTAAGCAGCCTGAGAGGACCACGGGTCGATCAGAACTTTCACGATGGGGGAAAGGGGGATGCCTCCTTCAGCGTCCGGAGCGATGACCGGGGTCGTCCACCCGGGGATGATTACCTTATCAATCCTCAGAATCACAATGTCATCCTGGCTACTCATGGCTCGCATTCCTTGATCGTGATGTGGGCTTTGCGCACAGGGTCATCAAACACTTGGGATGAGATGCCTGGCAACTGACAGATCTGACAGGTGGCCCCCTGAAAAGCAGGTAAAACACGACCATTCGTCGCGTTCATCTGCCGAGGCTCTGTAGCCGTTCGCACCTTTGCCGTACGTGAGCTGTCGGCATCTGCCATGATCGACATTCGCAGCATCGCTTCAACCAAAGGGAACACCGCAATGGACGACGTACAGCAATTGGGCGAGATGCTTCGCCACTATGCAGATAGCGAAGCGCACAAGAAGCAACTGTTTGAGTCGCAATCGGCCGTGTGGGCGACGCGCATTGGTGAGTTGTTCGATCAGATCCAGCAATGGCTGGCGCCGGTCCTGACGCCGAATCTGTTGGAGGTGAGTCGCGAGGCGTATGTCGCGTCCGGGCCGAGCGTGCCGGCGGAGACGTCGACGTTCAAGACCGAGAAACTGAGCATTGTGATTGCCGGCAAACCGGTGGAGTTCGTGCCGGACGTGATGGGCGCAGGCGGTCAGATTTCCCTTGCCGTGATGGGATTGACCGCCGCGCGCTATGGCAGCATTTCGCTGGTGTGCCTGCCGCCCTCCAGCAATTGGCAATGGCGCAAGACCAATGGCTTGAAAGACCCGGATACCTTTGCCTTCGACGCGAACTTTTTGGCACAGCAGCTGCAGAGCCTGATTCCCCGCGAGCGCGGCTGAATACGGAGTAAACGACACCCAACCCTGTGGGAGCGGGCTTGCCCGCGATGGCGTCAGCCCATTCAACATTTTCTGCGCCTGAGACACCGCTATCGCGGGCAAGCCACGCTCCCACAATGATCGGTGTCGTTCACCAATTCTTTGGCCGAAGCAGATACCTGTGGGAGCGGGATGTATCAAATTTCGAGGTTACCCCAACCCGGCTTCGCCTCTTCCGGAGCCACTGCCTTCACGGTCTTGCCCGTCGCCAACTCCACCCGCCGCGCCACCTCGGGGTCATCGGCGAACGGAATCAGGCTGGCATCGTCCAGGCTCTCGGCCGTCTGGTGTTTCAGGCAGTATTCGACCGCCAGCCAAAGCCCCAGAACACCCAATAGATTCAACGTCATCTCGATCATGTCAGGCTCCTTGCCTCAGGCAATCTGCGCTTCAAATTCGGCCATTTTCACGTCCGACACCCGCACCGTGCGCCAGGTGTTGTAGGCCATCAGCAACATGCCGCTGAGGAAGAACACCCCGCCGACAAAGCGCACTACGAACCCCGGATGACTGGCCTGCAAGGCTTCGACGAACGAATAGGTCAGCGTGCCGTCGTCGTTGATCGCGCGCCACATCAAACCCTGGGTGATGCCGTTGACCCACATCGAGGCGATGTACAGCACGGTGCCGATAGTCGCCAACCAGAAGTGCGCGTTGATCAGGCCGATGCTGTGCATCTGCGGGCGACCGAAGACTTTCGGGACCATGTGGTAGACGGCGCCGAAGGTGATCATCGCCACCCAGCCCAAGGCCCCGGCGTGAACGTGGCCGATGGTCCAGTCGGTGTAGTGGGAGAGGGCGTTGACCGTCTTGATCGCCATCATCGGCCCTTCAAAGGTCGACATGCCGTAGAAGGCCAGGGACAGCACCAGAAAGCGCAGGATCGGGTCGGTGCGCAACTTATGCCAGGCGCCCGACAACGTCATCATCCCATTGATCATGCCGCCCCAACTCGGCGCCAGCAGGATCAGCGACATCGCCATGCCCAGCGACTGAGCCCAGTCCGGCAATGCGGTGTAGTGCAAGTGGTGCGGGCCGGCCCAGATGTACAGGGTGATCAGCGCCCAGAAATGCACGATCGACAATCGATAGGAATACACCGGCCGCCCGACCTGTTTCGGCACGAAGTAATACATCATCCCGAGGAAGCCGGTGGTCAGGAAGAACCCCACCGCGTTGTGCCCGTACCACCACTGCACCATGGCATCAGTGGCCCCGGAATACACCGGATACGACTTGAACCAGTCCACCGGAATCGACAGGTGATTGACCACGTGCAGCATGGCGATCACCACAATGAACGCGCCGAAAAACCAGTTGCCGACGTAGATGTGCCTGGTCTTGCGTTGCACCACGGTGGTGAAGAACACGATGGCGTAAGCGACCCAGACCACCGTCATCCACACTGCGCCGGAGAATTCGATCTCGGCGTATTCCTTGGTGGTGGTGTAGCCCAGCGGCAGGGTGATCAGCATGACCACGATCACCGATTGCCAGCCCCAGAAGGTGAACGCGGCGAGCTTGTCGGAGTACAGCCGCACCTGGCAGGTGCGCTGCACCGCGTAGTAACTGGCGGCGAATTGCGCGCTGCCGGCAAAGCCGAAAATCACCAGGCTGGTGTGCAACGGGCGCAAGCGGCCGAAGGTGGTCCACGGCAGGTCGAGGTTCATCTCGGGCCATACCAGTTGCGAGGCGATCCATACCCCCATCGCCATCCCGACGACGCCCCAGACAATGGTTGCCACGACGAATTGGCGAACGACCTTGTAGTTATAGGCCTGTCCGATTGTTGCTGTGCTCATGGTCAATTCTTCCACGGTTGCAAAGTCTTGCCAGGCCACCCGGTCTGGCATGCATGAACTGTAGAAACCCTGCCGGAAACAAAACAGACTCAGAAAAACCGAGTTTATGCGGATCAGATGCGATGCGGGCCTGTGGCCATAGGCCGCGCCCTGATACGGTTTTTTAGTGTTTAGCTGAATCTGTAACGTGCTGCGCTGCTGTCGCATAGTTGCACCCCAAGAGCGAACCGCAGAGTTCGATACACCGCAGTTCCTGTGGGAGCGGGCTTGCCCGCGATTGCGGAGTGTCAGTCAAAGTCCATATTGACTGTGCCGCCGTCATCGCGGGCAAGCCCGCTCCCACAGGTTCTGTGCAAAATTCCTGATGAGGCAGCCACATGTATCAATACGATGACTATGACCGGGCCCTGGTGTTCGAGCGTGTTGCGCAGTTTCGCGATCAGGTCGAACGCTTCATGGCAGGCGAGTTGAGCGAAGAAGAGTTCCTGCCCCTGCGCCTGCAGAACGGCCTGTACATGCAAAAGCATGCCTACATGCTGCGCGTGGCGATTCCTTACGGCACGCTGAGCGCGAAGCAAATGCGCATTCTGGCGAGCATTGCGCGGGACTACGATCGTGGCTACGGCCACTTCACCACCCGGCAGAACATGCAGTTCAACTGGATCGAACTGCCCCAGGTGCCGGACATTCTCGAACGTCTGGCCCAAGTCGAAATGCATGCGATCCAGACCTCCGGCAACTGCGTGCGCAACATCACCACCGAAGCCTTCGCCGGCGTCGCGGCGGACGAGTTGATGGACCCGCGCCCGCTGGCAGAGATCCTGCGGCAATGGTCGACCATCAACCCGGAATTCCTGTTCCTGCCGCGCAAGTTCAAGATCGCCATCTGCTCGGCCAGGCAGGACCGCGCGGCGATCATGATGCATGACATCGGCCTTTATCTTTATCGTGATGACAGCGAGCAAATGCTGTTGCGGGTGATCGTGGGTGGCGGCTTGGGGCGCACGCCGATCCTCGGTTTGCAGATTCGCGAAGGCTTGCCGTGGCAGCACCTGCTGTCCTACGTCGAGGCGGTGCTGCGGGTCTATAACCGCCACGGGCGGCGCGATAACAAGTACAAGGCGCGGATCAAGATTCTGGTCAAGGCGCTGGGTATCGAAGCGTTCGCCAAGGAAGTGGAGGAGGAATGGCAGCACCTCAAGGACGGTCCGGCACAGTTGACCGATGTCGAGTACGAGCGTGTCGCCAGTGCCTTTGTGCCCCCCGATTACCGTTCACTGGCCGGCACCGACCTGGATTTCGGCACGCGTCTGGCCGAGAACCCGGCATTCGCCCGTTGGGTGACGCGCAATGTTCAGCCGCACAAGGTGCCGGGTTACGCCAGCGTGGTGCTGTCGACCAAACCGGGCATCGCCGCGCCACCGGGGGATGTCACGGCCGAGCAGATGGAGGCAGTGGCCCAGTGGTCCGAACAGTTCGGCTTTGGCGAAATCCGCATCGCCCATGAACAGAACATCGTCCTGCCAGATGTGCCCAAGACCGACCTTTACCCACTGTGGTGCCTGGCCTGCGAGCAAGGCCTGGGATGCGCCAACATCGGCTTGCTGACCGACATCATTGCTTGTCCTGGCGGCGACTTTTGCGCGTTGGCCAACGCCAAATCCATCCCCATCGCACAAGCGATTCAGGCGCGATTCGAGGACCTGGATTACCTGCACGACCTGGGCGATATCAGCCTGAACATCTCCGGTTGCATGAACGCCTGCGGCCACCACCACATCGGCAACATCGGCATTCTTGGCGTCGATAAGAACGGCAGCGAGTGGTACCAGATCACCCTGGGCGGCGCTCAGGGCAAAAATAGCGCGTTGGGCAAAGTCATCGGTCCGTCCTTCAGCGCCGCCGAAGTGCCCGATGTCGTTGAACGCATCATTGCCACGTTCGTTCGCTACCGGGAGAGCGAGGAACTGTTCGTCGATACCTTGGCGCGCATTGGTCTGGAGCCGTTCAAGGAGCGGGTGTACCCGAAAATGCTGGAGGTGTCGGCATGAACAATCTGCTGCGTTTGCAAGATGGCGGCGCCGAGTGGGTGCGCGACGACCCGTGGCAGTTGATCCGTGAAACAACAAATGAGTTACCGGCCGGACCGCTGATACTGCCGTTACCCCAGTGGCTGGCCCTCAACGCCAATACCACGACAGCGCTCGAAGGCGTCTGGCTGGGGCCCAACGATGAAGTGACAAACCTGACCCCGTGGTTTCCCGACCTGCCGCTGATTGCCCTGGACTTTCCGAGTTTTCGCGACGGACGCGCCTACAGCCAGGCCTATCTGTTGCGTACGCGTTTCGGTTGGCAAGGCGAATTGCGCGCGATTGGTGATGTACTGCGCGATCAACTCAGCCACATGCGTCAATGCGGTTTCGACAGCTTTGCCGTGCGCGAAGACAAATCCGCCGAAGATGCGCTGAAGGGATTGGCAGGGATGAGCGTGTTGTACGGGCGCTCGGTGATCGAGCCGCGGCCGTTGTTCCGGCGGCGCGGCCCACAGAACCCGTAGGAGCGAGGCTTGCCCGCGAAGAACGATGACGCGTAATACCTGAAAAACCGCGGTGCATTCTTCGCGGGCAAGCCTCGCTCCTACGGGGATCTCTCTTGTCTGGGTATTTTTGCTTGGGTCAATGATGGCATTTTGATAGAGTCCGCGCCTCATAAGGGAGTCAGCAAAGAAAGGAGTCTGGTTTGAGCGCGGGCAAGAAGATTTTAGGGCTGATAGCGTTGTTGCTGATGGCAGCCCTGTGGGGCAGTTACTTTTATGTGTTCAAAGAGAACCGTAACGGCCAGCTCGGGGAGACGTTCAGCAGCTACGCCTGGTGTGGCACGCCGCCGGCCAGCGATGCCACCGGCTCGGATAAAGACCGACTGTCGCTGTACATCACTAACAACGTTCACGGCGAGTTCATGCTCTCGGGCGCGGTGGTCGTCTCCGAGCGAACCTTTGATCGCTATGACCTTGGCCGTAATGAACTGCGGCTGCGCATGGAGCCCATGCAGTGGTCCTACGGCATTGCGCCGATTCTCATGGATCAGGTCAAGATCAAACCCCTGAGCCGCAACCTGTCTTCGACCAACAAAAGTGCCTATGCGGAACTTGAGTCCAGACCCATCGGGGTCCAGGGGCGGTCGACGGACTTTCCGTTCGACACCTATCGCTACGGCTATAAACCGGTGCTGTATTACCTCAAGGGCAACGAGCGCATAGACCTGCGCTTCAAGAACGTCACCACCAGCATGGCGATGTCGAACACCTTCACGCCGATTCAGAAGTACAACCGCGTGGAATACATCAACGAGAAAAACTCGTTGATTCGCGAGGAAGACTACAAGCCCTACGGCGCCAATGAATGCGCGTTCAGCGTCGAGCGCAAGGGCTCGTTCAAGGTGATTGTGCTGCTGTTGCTGCTGGTGATGTGCCTGCCACTGCTGCACGTGTTTTATCGCGATGAGCCGGGCATCGATTTTCTCGCGACGCTGGTGAGTATTGGTGCGATCCGGGTGTTTCTGGTGGGGCCGTTGAATGACTTCCAGCTGTACAGCATCGACTTCCTGTTCGCCGCGGTGATTATCCTGGTGGGCACGGTGTCGCTGATCAAGGCGATGCGGGCCAATAGTCGGCGGGAATTGGCGGCGAAAAGCGGATCTTCGTGGTGATCGGCCAGGTTTTTCCAGATGAGGTTTTGTGTTGTTTGAGCTGATGTCTTCGCGGGCAAGCCTCGCTCCTACGGGGGGCGTCACATGGCATGCCTACCCTTGTAGGAGCGAGGCTTGCCCGCGAAGAGGCCCTTGAATATTGCCGCGATCACCTCAGCAATAGATGAATATTGTGCTTTTTGATAACAAAGTGCCGGGCATTGGCTATACCTGTAATTCCCGTATTCAATATTCTTGCCCGGCCTTCTGACAGGAGTTACAGCATGAAGCTTGCGTTACTGATGAGCACACTGTGCATCGCCTCGATCGGGGTGGTGGGCTGCTCGAGCAAAGTTGTCGAGCCGGACCAGTATTCCGGTTTTCTCAAGAACTACAGTCAGCTCAAAGAAGCCAAGTCACCCTCGGGCGCCGTGGTGATGCGCTGGATGGACCCCAAGCTCGATATCAACAAGTTCACCAGTGTCTACATCGAGCCGACTCAGCTCTATCCCAAACCGCAGCCGACGGTGAAAATCCCTCAGGCCACGCTGAACGGCATCACCAGCTACTACGATCAGGCGCTTAAACGCGAAATAGGCAAATCCCTGCCACTGGCCAGCGGTCCCGGCCCCGGCGTGATGGTGGTGCGTGCGGCGATCACCTCTGTTACCAGCAAGACCGAAAGCCTCCAGCCTTATGAAGTGATCCCGATCGCCCTGGTAGCGGCGGCAGTCAGTACAGCCAGCGGCATTCGCGACCAGGAAACCAATCTGGCCACCGAAGCGGTGTTTCTCGATGGTGGCAACAACAAAGTCGTGGCCCAAGTGGTGCGCAAGGGCATTGGCAAGCCGCTGGAAAGCTCAGATCAGGTGATGAAGGCCGGTGACGTGAAAAACGTGATCGATGGCTGGGCGTCGGATATGCATCAGTCGTATCTGAAGCTCAAGTCCAAGTCCAAGTAATGCGGCGGGGCTGAGGGCCTATATCGCGAGCAGGCTCGCTCCCACACTGGATCTGCTGTGTGCACACTATTTGTGAACACCAGAGATCAAAATGTGGGAGCGGGCTTGCTCGCGAAAAGCGATGTCCCGCTAAACTCCCCGCAAACCCGATACCCGCGTAGGTGTATCAGGTGCGCTTCAGTGCTTCTTCGCCTGCGCACGCACTCGTTCTTCCTGCTCGCGCAGCTGCGGGGTGAACTCGGCACCGAAGTCTTCTGCCTCGTACACCTGGCGAATCTCGATCTCGGCCTCTGTACCCGGCATGGGATTGGGGCAGCGCTTGACCCACTCGATCGCTTCCTCTTTCGATTTCACCTGCCACAGCCAGTAGCCGGCGATCAGCTCCTTGGTTGCGGCGAACGGGCCGTCGATCACCGTGCGCTGGTCACCCGAGAAGCGCACGCGGGCGCCTTTGCTGCTGGGCTGCAGGCCATCGCAGTCGATGAGGATGCCGGCCTTGGCCAGTTCCTCGTTGAAATTGCCCATCGCGGTCATCAGTTCTTCGCTGGGCATCACACCGGCCTCGGAGTCCGGGCTGGCTTTCACAATGATCATGAATCGCATGGTCTTGTCTCCGCTGGATTTGAGTGACTCACTTCTTGGTCGAATGGCAGTCGCCTGAATCGACACCACCTCTAAAAAAAGACCGCAAAAGGGGCGGATTTGTTACTTGTGCAAGTGCCCCATTCCCTCAAATAGCACCTTGATTTAAATCCACACCGATAACTATGTACCGCACCCGACTGCGGCTCCATCGACATGCTGTGCCCTACAGACAAGGAGTGACTGTATGACACAACAAACACATTACGATGGAACGTCAGGAAGTGTTGTCATCAGGTCCGGACCACCCGCTTCGAGTGGTGGCTCTGGCGGCGGTTTTGGTGGCGGCGGAGGGGTTTCAGGCGGATTTGGTAAAACCAGCAAAAAAAGGCAAAAGGCCCGCAGGCGGGCCATAGAAGCTGATCGTCAGAAGAAGGAAAAAGAGCGCGCGCAGGCCGAGGCCAAAGCGCAAACCGAGGCGGCTCAAGCACAGGCAGCCGCAGCGCAAGCTCAGGCTCTTCACCAGTTTCTGGCGGGGCTGGCGCAGCGTCATGACGCTATCAGGGGTGAGGTGGACCGTCGTTTTGCCGACAGGGCCGGGCAACTCGCGCCATCTCTTGAACAAGAAATCTCGGCTGCACGACGGCCGCCCAACAGCGATTCGAGCGAACGCTGGCAGCTTTACCTGATCACCAAAGAAAAAAACGAAATCGATGGGCTCATCGCCCGCAAAACCACCGAGCTTAATGCCAGGAGCGCAGTCGCCCGTTCATTTGATGGTCATGATCCATTCACCCGCACTTCGAACGATTACCTGACGCGACTGGGGCAGTTCGGCCAGGCACTCAACGACGGCCACCAGATCTGGGAAAACGCCTACAACGCGGCCCACGAAGCTCGACTGCTATCCACACAGATAAGCGCACTCACAGACAAATCCAGCGCGCTGGCCAGACGTCATGCCGAGCAGACGATTGTCTGGCGCGAAAGGGAAGCGGTCTGGGAGGCCCAACGCCAGTACGCCAAGCAGCGTGAAGCTCGAGTTCGCTTCAAGCAGCAGGCTGATGAAGATGCACGGGTTGAGCGGGTCAGGCAGGCCAACACGCTGACAGTCCCGCTGTCTTCGCTGACCGCTGGTGGGATGGCTTTGACGCGCGATGGCATATTCGTTGCGCAGCAAGGCGCTGCAGTGCTTGAAATGGCTATCCAGTCTGCCGTCAATACCCTCATCGATTTCGGGCGGATTGCCGCAAAAACGGGACCGGTGTTCGTCACCGCGATGGTGTACTCGCCAGCCCTTGGTGATGGTGAGTTGAGCGCTGAGCAACGTCGGCGTTTGTTTCAGGCTGTCGGGGTGCCGGCGCAAGCGCTGGGCCTTACTGACCGCCAAGCGTTGCAATCGATCGCCGATGCGGGCTGTTCAGCGGAGGTCGCATACCGACTCAAACCTGAAACCGTGCCGGAAGGCACCGCGATTATCGCTGTCGCTACGGGCGATGCCATTGGTGCTGATGTGCCGGTCATCAATGCGGTGCCTGACCCGCTGACCGGCCTCTATAGCGTCGAGATTCCCGGATCGCCAGCCAGGCACCTGCAATTCGCCCCGGACACCACTCAGGTTGCCACTGCCAGTCAGCCCGGGCTGAGCGTGTTGACACCCCAGATCGAGGCCATTGGGACGGGTGTCGATCTGCGTATCAGCGATTGCATTGTGTGCGTGCGTGATCAGCCGCCGATTTACTTCACCTTCAATTTGCCACCGATAGGCTCGGGCGTCGTCACAGGGGTCGGTAAACCGGCGGCGAATGACTGGTGGAAAACCGCGAGCCAGGCACAAGGTGCTGCCATTCCCGTGCAGATAGGCGACCAGTTTCGTGGTCGTGAATTCAATTCGCTTGCCGCCTTCGACGAAGCGCTGTGGCGAACGCTCGGCGAGCATCCGGCGCTCATCGCTCAGTTCGATGAGGTGAACAAAAAGCGCATCGAACAAGGCTTCGCGCCGTACGCGCCGAAAAGTACCTGGGTCGGTGAGCGACGCTAGTTCGAACTGCGCTATCAGGAGCGGGCGGAGTTCGGCGCCAATCCTTTCAACCTCGACAAAATCAGCATCACCACGCCGCAAAGCATCCAGGGACGGCTGGGGATCACTCCTGCGGTCTTGCCCTGGCCGATTCGTCCGGTCGGCGTCGGAACCTGGACACCCCTGGTGCCGCCGGGTATCGAACACCTCGGTCCTACAACCTCACCGGCTACACCGTCGATTCCAGCGGTTTATCCCGGCACACCGCTCATCCCGGTCCTACCGCAAAACGAGACGTTTCCGGCTGTTGACGAAGGGCAGATCGGTGCCAGTATTCCTGGGTATCCGGCGGATATGGAGTTGCCTTCGCCGGATGTCCTGTTTCTGGATCGGCGTGATGATCCGGGTGTGGCGATCGGGGTTGGGGAGCAGGTATCAGGTGTATGGCTAGGCGATGCTTCACGAACGGACGGTGCGCCGATTCCTTCGCAGATCGCAGACCAGTTAAGAGGGAAGGAGTTTGCTAACTTTCATCGGTTCAGAGAGGCGTTTTGGAGGACTGTTGCGGCTGACATAAGCTTAAGCACTCAGTTCAAAGCCACAAACTTAAGGTTTATGCGCAAGGGCAGCGCACCTTTCCCTATCACAAATGATCAGTACCGAGGTCGAGTAAAGTTTGAACTCCATCACCGATTAGAAATTGCACAAGGTGGAGGGGTGTATGACATGGAGAATATTGTGGTGATGACGCCCAGACGACATGTTCTTTTACACAAAGGAGGCAATCAATTATGAAACACACCTCGCGCCTCGAAGATTACACAGAGTCTGAATTTCTTGATTTCCTTAGAGAGTTTTTTGATGGAGGAGAGGACTTGGCAGCGGACGACTTTGATAAATATATGATTGAACGCGTTCAGCATTTTGAAATGATTACCGAACACCCCGACCGCTCTGACGTCATCTTCTACCCCAAAGAAGGCCAAGAGGACAGTCCAGAGGGCATCCTGAAAGAAGTCAAAGAATGGCGCGCACTCAATAACAAACCCGGCTTCAAGCCAGAGTAACTGCACGCATCCAATTCAAAGGCATCTGCTCATCACACATGAGCAGATGCTGTTATCTGGCAGCCGTTGTGTGCCCGAAACAAGGAAGCAACAAAGATGGAACTTAAAACAACACTCAAGGATTACACCGAATCGGAATTCCAGGCCTTGGTGAACAGAATCTGGGCCGTCGATCTGCCGAAACAGGACCACGACCGACTGATCAATCATTTCGACCGCATCGTCGGTGATCCCAAAGGGGCCGACCTGCTGTTTTATCCGCCAGAGGATGATACGAATACTTATTCATCGGACTCGGTCGTGTACTACGTCAAAGACTGGCACCACAAACAGGGGCGTGCCGCATTAAAAGGGGAGGGCGTTCCTGTTCCTCGTCCTGTTGCTGCAAGACCGGGAGCACCGTTGACCCCGGCGCAGATGACACAGCAACGTATCGCCTGGAACCTGGCTGACGTACAGAAAGTCGCTGTAGATCTGGCGGACTCAGAACGGGTGGCAGAAGCGGCACTCAGTGTATTCGAGCAACAGATCAAACACTTGCGTCAGCGACAGAACGCCCAGGTGGACATCCGTGGGCGCGAGGCGGACATCCGTGCTCTGGAAACTTCTGAATTTGAAACGCGCGTGGCAGCCCGCCGATACGAATTCTGGAAAATGAGCATCGGGTTCAAAAGAGACAGCGCCCGGCGCGAGCTATCCTACGCCCGGTCCGAACTCGCGCAGTGGCAAAGTATCGCCCAGCAGATCAATGCCACTCACGACCGTTATCTGGCGAAGTTGAATGAGATCAATCAACATCTCCATCGTTTTCAAGTGGATGCCGAAGCGCTGCTGGCGGTCGCGCAAACACAACTCGTTGATCAGCGTTATCAGCAGGGAGCAGGGCCGACCCAGGCGGGCGAGTTGCTTTTTGCGCCGCTTGCCTTTGCCAATGCGCGACCGGGTATTTTCCTCGATGGCGGCCTTTCGCAACCGTTGGAGACCCATCGGGTTGCGCTGCAAAAAGCCATACGCTCGGCGGTGGCGGAGTTTACCTGGCAGATCACCTCGGGAGCCCAGGACCATCAAGGTCAATACGCCGCCGTGCTGCAATTCGAATTCACCAGCCGGGCTGAAGTGGGGAGGTACGGGCTCAGCGTTCCTCTGCTCGAGTTGCTGCCGATCGAGGGCAAGGATTGGCAAGACTTGGCCGTGACGGGTGCCGAAGTCGATCTTCCGTTCAGGATGAGCAGCGGCACGTACGCCGTTCCACCAGGGACAATGTCCCGAGGCCTGAGAGAAATACACACGTTGCTTCAGGTGGCTATTACGCCGACTAATGGCAATGTATTGTCCTCCCGGGTGAGGGTGCGAGCTGCTGTCTGGGATGCGCAGATGAAGACTTACTGCTTCACCGCTGACGGACCGGCCCCGATGATCGTGAGCTGGAGCGCGCCAGCATCCCTTGAAGCCACATCGACCCTGGCGCCGGCCCCCGAGTATCGGCTGGGATTCCTCCGGTCTTCACCTGTGCCCTTGCTGGATTCTTTCAACGACATGGCTGCGATTCGTTTCGATGACTATGTTGTGGTGTTCCCGCCGGAATCTGGCCTGGACCCGCTTTACATCATGTTCAGAGGCCGGAACGAATACCCCGAAATGACCATTGCTCAAGCAAAGTCCTAGCACTGCCGCTTTCAGCCACCCCGCCAAATAAAGGAATGTTACGGTCTATGCCTGTACTGGAACTCACCACCCTGGTCCCCAATCGTACCCCCGAGCAAGTCCTCGATTTCTGCCTGGAAGGCATCAACTTCCCGAAGATATTTCCAGAGCGAGTCACGCTGTTGAGCGATATTGATTTGAGTAACCTGCGCATCGAAGCCGGTCGCCAGTTCCGTTTCCGTCACTGGATGTTCAACGTGATCCCGTCGAGCTGGACGGTGGTGATCCGCGAGGTCGGTGATACGCATTTCATCGATGAAATGCTCAAGGGACCATTGCGTGCCTTTCGTCATGAACACCGTGTGGCGGCGGACAAGGGCGGTACGCTGTACACCGACCGTGTGACCTATGCGGCGATTGGCGGCGCACCGTTGGAATGGCTGCTGGTCAATACCTACATGCGGCGGATTTTCCAGGCGCGGCACCGCAATATGTTGCGTTTTCTGGGCTGACATCTATCTGTAGGAGCGAGGCTTGCCCGCGAAGGCGGTGTGTCAGGCAACATTGATGCAACTGACAGTCCCTCTTCGCGGGCAAGCCTCGCTCCTACAGAGGGTTGTGTTGTTTGTGAGGTTCGGCAACACAATTTGCTTTGTATTTGGGCATAGGTCGTCAGGCGATTTCGTGGTTAACTTCGGCCTCGTCAAAATTCTCTACATCAACGTTCAGAAGGACTCCGTTCATGGCTCAAGTCACTCTTAAAGGCAACCCGGTTCAAGTCAACGGCCAATTGCCACAAGCCGGCTCCCAGGCGCCAGCCTTTTCCCTGGTTGCCGGCAATCTGTCGGACGTGACCCTGGCGAGCTTCGCCGGCAAGCGCAAAGTGCTGAACATCTTCCCAAGCATCGACACCCCGACCTGCGCCACTTCGGTTCGCAAGTTCAACGCCCAGGCCAATGACGTCGCCAACACCGTCGTGCTGTGCATCTCCGCTGACCTGCCGTTCGCCCAAGCTCGTTTCTGCGGCGCCGAAGGCCTGGAAAACGTGCAAAACCTGTCGACCCTGCGCGGTGCCGAGTTCATCGAGAACTACGGCGTGGCGATTGCCGATGGCCCACTCAAAGGCCTGACTGCCCGTGCCGTCGTGGTTCTGGACGAAAACGACAAGGTTCTGCACAGCGAACTGGTCAAGGAAATCGCTGAAGAACCGAACTACGAAGCGGCTCTCGCAGCTCTGAAATAAGCATACCTTTACAATTGTTAACGGCCTGGCCCTGTCCAGGCCGTTTTCATTTGTGCTTCAGTGTCTTAACCAAACTTCCTGTTACGTAAGCCGAAGGTAAATTGCCGGTAAAGGCGCTTTGCTTCAGACCCGCCAGTGCTTATCGTTCAGCCTCATGTAAAAAAGCCCACGCGCCCAATGGTTGATCACTCAATGCAATCCTCCGCTTCCCGTAGTCCCCGTCGCTGGCTGTTTGGCCTGCTTGTCCTGTTGGTCATCGCTGGCGTGTGCTGGAAGTTCTGGCCCGCAGGCAGCAGCCCGAAGGAGGGCGCAGGGCAAAAAGCCGTGGCCGGGCACACCGGCAGGTCAGGGGGGATGCGTCCGGGGTTCGGCGGGGCAACCGGGCCGGTCCCGGTGCGCGTGGCGCCGGCGGTCAAGGGCGATTTCCCGCTGTATTACAAGGCGCTGGGTACGGTCACGGCGCTGAACACCATCAATGTGCGCAGCCGCGTGGGCGGCGAACTGATCAGGATTTCGTTCGAAGAAGGGCAGATGGTCAAGGCGGGCGACCTGCTGGCCGAGATCGATCCGCGTCCTTACCAGAACGCCTTGCTCCAGGCCGAAGGCACCTTGCTGCAGAATCAGGCGCAGTTGAAGAACGCTCAGGTCGATGTCGAGCGCTATCGCGGCCTGTACCGCGAAGACAGTATCGCCAAGCAAACCCTGGATACCGCCGAAGCACTGGTCGGCCAGTACCAGGGCACGGTCAAGACCAATCAGGCGGCGGTCAACGACGCCAAGCTCAATCTGGAATTCACCAAAATTCGCGCGCCGATCGCCGGGCGTGTGGGCTTGCGTCAATTGGACGTCGGTAACCTTGTTGCCGCCAATGACACCACGGCACTGGCGATCATCACCCAGACTCAACCGATCAGCGTTGCCTTCACTCTGCCGGAAAACAGCCTCGACGTCGTGCTGGCCCGCTATCGCACCGGCGCCAAACTGCCCGCCGAAGCCTGGGACCGTGGCGATACCAAATTGCAGGCCACTGGGGTGTTGCAGAGTCTGGACAACCAGATCGACGTCACCACCGGCACCCTGAAATTCAAGGCCCGCTACGAGAACCGCGATCAAGCACTGTTCCCCAACCAGTTCGTCAATGTCCACTTGCTGGCCGACACCCTCAAGGGCGTGGTGCTTGCGCCCTCGGCGGCGATCCAGTTCGGTACCAACGGCACGTTCGTCTATGCCATGGACGGCGACAAGAAGGTCACCATCCGCCAGTTGAAAGTCGGCGCCAGTGACGGTGACAACACGGTGATCACCGAAGGCCTGGCCGCTGGCGATCGGGTGGTACTGGAAGGCACCGACCGCCTGAAGGAAGGCAGCGAAGTGGAGGTCGTCAACGACAGCAAGGATGTACCGACCACCCCGACCGAACACCTGCAAGGCAAGTCGGCCGCCACTGCGCCTGACGCGACGGCCACCGACAAGGTGAAAAAGGGCGGCGCATGAACATCTCGCGGCTGTTCATCCTTCGCCCGGTCGCCACGACCCTGAGCATGCTGGCCATTATCCTGGCCGGCGTGATCGCCTATCGGCTGCTGCCGGTGTCGGCATTGCCCCAGGTCGACTACCCGACCATTCGCGTCATGACGCTCTATCCCGGCGCCAGCCCGGATGTCATGACCAGCGCCGTGACCGCGCCGCTGGAGCGTCAGTTCGGGCAGATGCCCGGCCTGACCCAGATGGCGTCCACCAGTTCTGGCGGCGCCTCGGTGCTGACGTTGCGTTTCAGCCTCGACATCAACATGGACGTTGCCGAGCAGCAAGTGCAGGCCGCGATCAACGCCGCGACCAATTTGCTGCCCAAGGATTTGCCGGCACCGCCGGTGTACAACAAGGTCAACCCGGCGGATACCCCGGTGTTGACCCTCGCCATCACCTCAAAAACCATGCTGTTGCCCAAACTCAATGATCTGGTCGACACCCGCATGGCGCAGAAAATTGCCCAGATCAGCGGCGTCGGCATGGTCAGCATTGCCGGTGGCCAGCGTCAGGCCGTGCGGATCAAGGTCAATCCCGAGGCCTTGGCGGCCAATGGCCTGAACCTGTCGGACGTGCGCACCCTGATCGGCGCCTCCAACGTCAATCAGCCCAAGGGCAACTTCGATGGCCCGACCCGGGTGTCGATGCTCGACGCCAACGACCAACTGACGTCACCCAAGGACTACGCCAACCTGATCCTCGCCTACAGCAACGGCGCGCCGTTGCGGCTCAAGGACGTGGCACAGATCGTCGACGGCGCCGAGAACGAACGTCTGGCGGCGTGGGCCAATGAAAACCAGGCCGTGCTGCTGAACATCCAGCGCCAGCCCGGTGCCAACGTCATCGAAGTGGTCGACCGGATCAAGGCCTTGCTGCCGAGTATCACCGACAACCTGCCGGCCGGCCTCGAAGTCACCGTGCTCACCGACCGTACCCAGACCATTCGCGCCTCGGTCACCGACGTGCAACACGAATTGCTGATCGCCATTGCACTGGTGGTGATGGTCACGTTCCTGTTCCTGCGGCGGGCCAGCGCCACGATCATTCCGTCGGTGGCCGTGCCGCTGTCATTGATCGGCACCTTCGGCGTGATGTACCTCGCAGGCTTTTCGATCAATAACCTGACCTTGATGGCGCTGACCATCGCCACCGGTTTTGTGGTGGACGATGCGATCGTCATGCTGGAGAACATTTCCCGATTTATCGAGGAGGGCGACAGCCCGCTGCAAGCGGCGCTCAAGGGCGCCAAGCAGATTGGTTTCACCCTGATTTCCCTGACCCTGTCACTGATTGCGGTACTGATTCCGCTGCTGTTCATGGCGGACGTGGTGGGGCGCTTGTTCCGTGAGTTCGCGATCACCCTGGCGGTGGCGATCCTGATTTCACTTGTCGTCTCCCTGACCCTGACGCCAATGATGTGCGCGCGGCTGCTCAAGCGTGAGCCCAAGGAAGCAGAACAGGGCCGGTTCTACCGCTCCAGTGGTGCCGCAATTGATTGGATGATCGCGGCTTACGGGCGCAAGTTAAAGTGGGTTCTCAAGCACCAACCGCTGACCTTGATGGTAGCTATCGGCACACTGGCGTTGACCGTGTTTCTGTACATGGTGGTGCCCAAGGGCTTCTTCCCGGTGCAGGACACCGGGGTGATCCAGGGTATTTCCGAGGCGCCGCAGTCGATTTCCTTTGCGGCGATGAGCGAGCGGCAGCAGGAACTGGCCAAGGTGATCCTGGCCGATCCGGCCATCGAGAGCCTGTCGTCCTACATCGGGGTCGATGGCGACAACTCGACGCTGAACAGTGGCCGGCTGCTGATCAACCTCAAGTCCCACAGCAATCGCGACCTGAGCGCCACCGAAGTGATTGCGCGTCTGCAACCGGAACTGGACAAGCTGATCGGCATTCGCCTGTTCATGCAGCCGGTGCAGGACCTGACCATCGAAGACCGGGTCAGTCGCACGCAGTACCAGTTCAGCATGTCGTCGCCGGATTCCGAACTGCTCAGCCTGTGGAGTGGGCGTCTGGTGGAAGCGCTGGCGCAACGGCCGGAGCTGACTGATGTTGCCAGCGACTTGCAGGACAAGGGCTTGCAGGTGTATCTGGTGATCGACCGTGATGCGGCATCGCGGGTCGGCGTATCGGTGTCGAACATCACCGACGCGCTGTACGACGCCTTCGGTCAGCGGCAGATTTCCACCATTTACACCCAGGCCAGCCAATACCGCGTGGTGCTGCAATCGCAGTCCGGCGAGAAGATCGGCCCGGATGCGCTGAACCAGATTCACGTCAAGACCACCGATGGCGGTCAGGTGCGCCTGTCCAGCCTGGCGCATGTCGAGGAGCGTCAGGCGCAACTGGCGATCACCCACATCGGCCAGTTTCCGGCGGTGATGATGTCCTTCAACCTGGCGCCCGGCGTGGCGTTGGGGCATGCGGTGCAGATCATCGATCAGGTGCAGAAAGACATCGGCATGCCGATTGGCGTGCAGACCCAGTTCCAGGGCGCGGCCGAAGCGTTCCAGGCGTCGCTGTCGAGCACCTTGCTGCTGATTCTGGCGGCGGTGGTGACCATGTACATCGTGCTCGGCGTGCTCTACGAGAGTTACATTCACCCGATCACCATTCTCTCCACCTTGCCCTCGGCGGCGGTCGGCGCCTTGCTGGCGCTGCTGTTGAGCGGCAATGACCTGGGGATGATCGCGATCATCGGCATCATTTTGCTGATCGGCATCGTGAAAAAGAACGCGATCATGATGATCGACTTCGCGCTCGAGGCGGAACGTAACCAAGGCATGGACCCGGAAACGGCGATCTATCAGGCGGCGCTACTGCGCTTTCGGCCGATTCTGATGACCACCCTGGCGGCGTTGTTCGGTGCCGTGCCATTGATGCTGGCCACCGGTTCCGGCGCGGAACTGCGCCAGCCTTTGGGTCTGGTGATGGTGGGTGGCTTGCTGGTGAGTCAGGTGCTGACGCTGTTTACCACCCCGGTGATCTACCTGTACTTCGATCGGCTGGGACGCCGTTTCGGCAAGTCCGACGCCCAAGAGGTGGCGCTATGACGGCGTCGGGCGGCAAGCTCACAGGTGCATTGGCTCCCACAGGGGTGGATGTCGGGAGCTGGCGTCGATGAACCTGTCCGGACCTTTCATCAAACGCCCGGTCGCAACGATGTTGTTAAGCCTGGCGATCATGCTGCTGGGCGGTGTGAGCTTCGGCCTGTTGCCGGTTTCGCCGCTGCCGCAGATGGACTTCCCGGTGATCGTGGTCCAGGCCAGCTTGCCCGGTGCGAGCCCGGAGGTCATGGCCTCGACCGTGGCCACGCCGCTTGAGCGTTCCTTCGGCGCTATCGCCGGGGTGAACACCATGAGCAGCCGTTCCAGCCAGGGTTCGACCCGAGTGATTCTGCAGTTCGACCTGGACCGTGACATCAACGGCGCGGCGCGGGAAGTGCAGGCGGCGATCAACGCCTCGCGCAACCTGCTGCCGAGCGGGATGCGCAGCATGCCGACCTACAAGAAGGTCAACCCGTCCCAGGCACCGATCATGGTGCTGTCGCTGACCTCGGATGTGCTGGAAAAAGGCCAGCTCTACGATTTGGCCTCGACCATTCTGTCGCAGAGCCTGTCCCAGGTGCAGGGCGTGGGTGAAGTGCAGATCGGTGGCAGCTCGTTGCCGGCGGTGCGCATCGAACTCGAACCCCAGGCGCTCAACCAGTACGGCGTGGCCCTGGACGATGTACGCACCACCATCGCCAACGCCAACGTGCGCCGGCCCAAGGGCTCGGTCGAAGATGGCCAGCGGCTGTGGCAGGTGCAGGCCAATGATCAACTGGAAAAGGCCAAGGATTACGAGTCGCTGATCATTCACTACGCGGACGGCGCCGCCCTGCGCCTGAAGGATGTGGCCAAGGTCAGCGATGGCGTCGAGGACCGCTACAACAGCGGGTTCTTCAACGACGACGCGGCGGTATTGCTGGTGATCAACCGCCAGGCCGGCGCCAACATCATCGAGACGGTCAACGAGATCAAGGCGCAATTGCCGGCGTTGCAGGCCGTGCTGCCGGCCAGCGTCAAACTGAACCTGGCGATGGACCGTTCGCCGGTGATCAAGGCCACCCTGCATGAAGCGGAAATGACCCTGCTGATCGCCGTGGCGCTGGTGATTCTGGTGGTGTTCCTGTTTCTCGGTAACTTCCGTGCCTCGCTGATTCCGACCCTGGCGGTGCCGGTGTCGCTGGTGGGCACGTTTGCGGTGATGTACCTCTACGGGTTCTCCCTGAATAACCTGTCGCTGATGGCGCTGATCCTGGCCACCGGGCTGGTGGTGGACGATGCCATCGTGGTGCTGGAGAACATTTCCCGGCACATCGACAAGGGCGTGCCGCCGATGAAGGCCGCGTACCTCGGGGCCCAGGAAGTCGGTTTCACGCTGCTGTCGATGAACGTCTCGCTGGTGGCGGTGTTCCTGTCGATCCTGTTCATGGGCGGGATCATCGAAAGCCTGTTCCGCGAGTTTTCCATCACCCTCGCGGCGGCCATTGTGGTGTCGTTGCTGGTGTCGCTAACGCTGACGCCGATGCTCTGCGCCCGCTGGCTCAAGCCGCATACGCCGGGGCAGGAAAACCGCCTGCAGCGCTGGAGCCAGCGGACCAACGAGTGGATGGTCGGCAAATATGCCACCAGCCTCGATTGGGTGTTGCGTCACCGTCGACTGACCCTGCTCAGCCTGCTCGTGACGATTGGCGTGAATATCGCGCTGTATGTCGTTGTTCCTAAAACGTTTTTACCTCAGCAAGACACCGGCCAGTTGATCGGTTTCGTGCGCGGCGATGACGGGCTGTCGTTCAGCGTGATGCAGCCGAAGATGGAAATCTTCCGCCGCGCCGTGCTCAAGGATGAGGCGGTGGAGAGCGTCGCCGGGTTCATCGGTGGCAACAACGGCACTAACAACGCCTTCATGCTGGTACGGCTGAAGCCGATCAAGGAACGCAACCTGTCCGCACAGAAAGTCATCGAACGCCTGCGCAAGGAAATGCCCAAGGTGCCCGGTGCACAATTGATGCTGATGGCGGATCAGGACCTGCAATTTGGCGGCGGTCGCGAGCAGACCACTTCGCAGTACTCCTACATTCTGCAAAGCGGCGATCTCGGCGCGTTGCGTGAGTGGTATCCGAAAGTCGTCGCCGCCCTCAAGGCGCTGCCGGAACTGACGGCGATCGACGCACGCGAAGGCCGTGGCGCCCAGCAAGTGACCCTGATTGTCGACCGCGATCAGGCCAAGCGTCTGGGCGTGGACATGGACATGGTCACGGCAGTGCTGAACAACGCCTACAGCCAGCGGCAGATTTCGACGATCTACGACAGCCTCAACCAGTATCAGGTGGTGATGGAGGTCAATCCGAAATACGCGCAAGACCCGATCACCCTGAATCAGGTGAAAGTGATCACTGCCGACGGTGCGCGGATTCCGCTGTCCACCATTGCCCATTACGAAAACAGCCTGGAAGACGACCGGGTCAGCCACGAAGGCCAGTTCGCTTCGGAAAGCATCGCTTTCGACATGGCCGAAGGCGTGACGGTGGAGCAGGGCTCGGCGGCCATCGAGCGGGCGATTGCCAAGGTCGGTTTGCCGGAAGACGTCATCGCGAAAATGGCCGGTACCGCCGATGCGTTTGCCGCGACCCAGAAGAGCCAGCCGTGGATGATTCTCGGTGCACTGGTGGCGGTGTATCTGGTGCTCGGCGTGCTGTATGAAAGCTACATCCACCCGCTGACCATTCTCTCGACCTTGCCGTCGGCCGGGGTCGGGGCGTTGCTGTCGATCTATGTGCTGGGCGGCGAATTCAGCCTGATCTCCTTGCTCGGGTTGTTCTTGCTGATTGGCGTGGTGAAGAAAAACGCCATTTTGATGATCGACCTGGCGCTGCAACTGGAACGGCACCAGGGCCTGGAGCCGCTGGAGTCGATCCGCAGCGCCTGTCTGCAACGGCTGCGACCGATTCTGATGACCACCCTGGCGGCAATCCTCGGCGCCTTGCCGTTGCTGCTAAGCCGTGCCGAAGGGGCGGAAATGCGTCAGCCGCTGGGCCTGACCATCATTGGCGGGCTGGTCTTCAGCCAGGTGCTGACGCTTTACACCACCCCGGTGGTTTACCTCTATCTCGACAAACTGCGCCATCGCTTCAACCACTGGCGTGGGGTGCGTACCGATGCTGCTCTGGAAACTCCGCTATGACTGACCGTTCGCTTATCAACCTGGCTGCACCGCTGATCACGGCGCTGTTCAAGGCGCAGCGCTCGCGCTTGCTGAGCCTGTCGCTGTGCGTGGCGATGCTCAGCGCCTGCGCCATCGGCCCGGATTACCAGCGCCCGCAAGCCGCCGCGCCGGCACAGTACAAGGAAGCGGCTGGCTGGCGTCAGGCCAACCCCAGCGACTCTCTGGCGCGTGGTGCCTGGTGGGAGCTGTATGGCGATCAGCAGCTCAACGGCCTGATCGAAAAACTCAACAGCGCCAACCAGACCGTCGCCCAGTCCGAAGCCCAGTACCGCCAGGCCCAGGCCTTGGTGCGCAGTGCCCGGGGTGCGTTTTTCCCGACGGTGGACCTGACGGTCGGGAAAACCCGTTCCAGCCAAGGCACCGGTAGCAGCAGCTCAAGCCTGAGCAGTTCCTCCAGCGGTATTCGCGACACTTACACCGCGCAGGCCGGGGTCAGCTGGGAAGCAGACGTCTGGGGCAAATTGCGCCGAGGCCTGGAAGCCGACACCGCCAACGCCGAGGCGAGTTTTGCCGATCTGGCGGCGATGCGCCTGAGCCAGCAATCGGAGCTGGTGCAGAACTATCTGCAATTGCGGGTGATCGACGAACAGAAACGCCTGCTGGAAGCGACGGTCGAGGCCTATCAGCGTTCGCTGACCATGACCGAAAACCAGTACCGCGCGGGCGTCTCCGGCAAGGACGCAGTGGCCCAGGCCACCACTCAGCTCAAAAGCACTCAGGCGGAGATGGTCGACCTGATCTGGCAGCGTGCGCAGTTCGAGAACGCCATTGCTGTACTGATTGGTCTGCCGCCAGCCGAGTTCAGCCTGGCTGAAACCCAAGACATCCCGGCATTGCCGCAGGTGCCGTTGAGCCTGCCTTCGCAGTTGCTGGAACGCCGCCCGGACATCGCCTCCGCCGAGCGCTCGGTGATGGCCGCCAACGCCAACATCGGCGTGGCCAAAGCCGCCTACTACCCAGACCTGACCCTGAGCCTGAACGGCGGTTATAGCAGCAGCACCTCTAGCAACTGGATCAGCGTGCCGAACCGCTTCTGGTCGGTCGGCCCGCAACTGGCCATGACCCTGTTCGACGGTGGGCAGCGCTCGGCGGAAGTCGATCGCAGTGAAGCGGCCTATGACGAGACCGTCGCCAAGTACCGCCAGACCGTGCTCGACGGCTTTCGTGAAGTGGAAAACTATCTGGTGCAGCTCAAGGTGTTGGAAGACGAGGCCAAGGTGCGTCAGGAAGCCCTGGAGGCGGCGCGCGAATCCCTTCGCTTGACCCGGAATCAGTACAAGGCCGGGCTGATTGCCTATCTGGATGTGGTGGTGGTTCAAGCCACGGCGTTGAGCAACGAACGCAACGTACTGAGCTTGCTGCAGAGCCGCTTGATCGCCAGCGTGCAGTTGATCGCCGCGCTGGGCGGCGGATGGGACGGGCAACTTCAGGTGAGCGACAAGCAATAGCACCAGTCAATAAATCCGAGCGAAGAAGATCCTGTAGGAGCGAGGCTTGCCCGCGAAGAATGCGCCGAGGTTTTTCAGGTATTACGCGTCATCGTTCTTCGCGGGCAAGCCTCGCTCCTACAGGCCATGTGCCTTGAGTTACCGCCATCTTGATGGCCTTTTGATGACTTTGTGAGTGCGTTCGTCCGCGGAATCAGTACAATCGCCGACTTTGCTCCCCGTGAACGAAGACGGCACGGCGGGGGCGGTCTCGAGAAGTCCCATGCTCATCGGTAGTTATTCCTTTACGCTGGTTTTCATATCGCTCTGTGTGGCGATACTTGCCTCTTATACCGCGCTAGACCTCACCGGTCGCATCGCCACGGCCAAGGGCCGGGCAGTGCATCTGTGGATGGCGGGCGGCGCTTTTGCGATGGGGGTTGGCGTGTGGTCGATGCATTTCATCGGCATGCTCGCATTCACATTGCCGATCGATCTGGGCTACGACGTTACCCTCACATCGCTATCGCTGTTGATCGCGGTACTGTCTTGCGGCTTTGCCCTGTGGCTGGTCAGCCAGCCACAATTGCCGGCCTGGCAACTGGCGTTCGGCGCGCTGGTCATGGGCGCCGGCATCAGTGCGATGCATTACACCGGCATGGCCGCCATGCGTATGCAGCCGGGCATCGATTACGACCCCGCACTGTTTAGCGCCTCGCTGCTGATCGCCGTCGGCGCGTCAGGTGCAGCGTTATGGATCGCCTTCCACCTGCGCCAGCACACGCCGTATGTTCGCCTGTTCCGCGGCGGTGCTGCGGTGATCATGGGCATCGCCATCGTCGGCATGCACTACACCGGCATGGCCGCGGCACGCTTTGCCGACGGCAGTTTCTGTGGTGCGGCGATCGACGGCTTGAACGGCAAGGGCCTGGACAACCTGGTGCTGATCACCACCCTCGCGGTGTTGAGCATCGCCTTGCTGACGTCGATCCTCGATGCGCGGCTGGAGGCTCGCACCGCGGAGCTCGCCCAATCCCTGACCGAGGCCAATCGCGAACTCACCCAGCTGGCGCTGCACGACACCCTGACCGGGCTGCCGAACCGGGTGTTGCTGGCCGACCGTATCGATCAGGCGATGTCGAGGGTGCAGGAGCAGGGCGGCTGTTTTGCGTTGATGTTCATTGATCTGGATGGTTTCAAACCGGTCAACGATGCCTTCGGACACCACATGGGCGACCAGCTGCTGCGTGAGGTCGGCCTGCGCCTGCGTGAAGATTTGCGCAGCCAGGACACCCTGGCGCGGATCGGCGGCGATGAATTTGTGCTGCTGGTGCAACTTACCGAGCCGAACGACGTGCTGAGCCTGGCGGCCCGTCAGGTCGGGCTGATCGGGCGTTCGTTCCGGGTGGCGGAACATGAATTGCAGATTTCCGCCAGCGTCGGCATCGCGCTCTACCCCGGTAACGGTCAGACCGCCGAGGAATTGCTGATGAACGCTGACGCCGCGATGTACCACGCCAAGGGCGCCGGGAAAAATGGCCATCGTTTCTTCGATGCCTCGATGAACAGCAATGCGCGCAAACAGCTTCAGTTGCTGCAAGACCTGCGCAACGCCCTCGATCAGCAGCAGTTCAGTCTCTATTACCAGCCCAAGTTCGACGCCGGCCATGGCCGACCGGTGGGTGCCGAGGCGTTGCTGCGCTGGGAACACCCGACCCAGGGCATGCTTCAGCCGGACAGCTTCATCGATCTTGCGGAGAAGACCGGGCTGATCATTCCGATCGGCGAGTGGGTGCTCAACGAAGCCTGCCGTCAGATGCGCGAGTGGTACGTGCTCGGTTACACCGACTGGCGCATCGCGGTGAACCTCTCGGCCTTGCAGTTCTGCCACGCCGGGTTGGTCCAGAGTGTCGCCAAGGCTTTAGCCACTCATCATTTGCCGGCCAACAGCCTGACCCTGGAAATTACCGAAACCACCGCCATGAGCGACGCCGATGCGAGCATGACGGTGCTGCAGGAACTCTCGGATATGGGCGTCGACCTGTCCATTGATGACTTTGGCACCGGCTATTCGAGCTTGATGTACCTCAAGCGCCTGCCGGCCAATGAACTGAAGATCGACCGGGGATTCGTCCGCGATCTGGAACACGACAGCGACGATGCGGCCATCGTCTCGGCCATCGTCGCCCTTGGCCAGGCGCTTGGCTTGCGGATCGTGGCCGAAGGGGTGGAAACCGATGTCCAGCAAGACTTCCTGACCCAACTCGGATGCGACTCGTTGCAGGGTTATCTGCTGGGGCACCCGCTGCCGGCCGATCGCTTCATGGCCGATATTCACCGTGGGGAGCAATTGGTGGCGGGCTGATTGACCGCGTTATCGTTCTTCGCGGGCAAGCCTCGCTCCTACAGAGGACCACCGATCCGTAGGAGCGAGGCTTGCCCGCGAAGGCGTCTGAACAGCCGCCACACAACCCATGCAAAACCCGCCGATGGCGGTTATTCTTGGCCCCGACTGCTTACGCTTGTAACGGGGGAAATGCCAGCATGGACAAAGTCATCGTCATCACCGGCGCAAGCCGCGGAATTGGTGCCGCCACGGCGCTGTTGGCCGCAGAACAGGGCTATCGGATCTGTATCAACTATCAGTCCGACGAACAGGCGGCGCACAGTGTGCTGGAACAAGTCCGCGCACTCGGTGCCCAGGCCATTGCGGTGCGCGCCGATGTCAGCATCGAAGACGAAGTGATCGGCCTGTTCCACCGCGTAGACACCGAACTCGGTCGGGTCACGGCGCTGGTGAATAACGCCGGCACCGTCGGGCAAAAGTCGCGGATCGACGAAATGTCTGAATTCCGTATTCTGAAAATCCTCAAAACCAACGTCCTGGCGCCGATCCTCTGCGCCAAACACGCGATCCTGCGCATGTCGCCCAAACATGGCGGGCAGGGTGGCAGCATCGTCAACGTGTCGTCGGTCGCTGCCCGCTTGGGCGCCCCCAGCGAATATGTTGACTACGCCGCGTCCAAAGGCGCGCTGGACACCTTCACCATCGGCCTGTCCAAGGAAGTGGCGGGCGAGGGTATTCGCGTCAACGCCGTACGTCCGGGTTACATCTACACCGATTTCCATGCATTGAGCGGCGATCCGGACCGGGTCAGCAAGCTGGAGTCGGCAATCCCGATGGCCCGGGGTGGGCGGCCGGATGAAGTGGCGGAGGCGATTGTGTGGTTGTTGTCGGATAAGGCTTCTTATGCGACCGGGACTTTCGTTGACCTGGGTGGTGGGCGTTAATTTCCGAATTTGTGTTGTCCCGGCGGGCCTCATCGCGGGCAAGCCACGCTCCCACAAAGAACTGTGTTGGTCAAAAAGCTTGTGAACGACGCAGATCCCGTGGGAGCGCGGCTTGCCCGCGATGAGGCCGGTGCCGGCAACATCGAACTTTCAGAACGACCGCACAATCCGCCCCAACGTCTCCATTGCCTTCTCCGAATCCTCAGTCCACGGGCTGCCGTAATTCAACCGAATACAATTCCTGAACCGCTGGGTCGGTGAAAAGATCGGCCCCGGCGCGATGCTGATCCCTTGCGCCAATGCCATCTGGAACAACTTCAACGAATCCATCTGCGGCGGCAGCTCCAGCCACAAAAAGTACCCTCCCGCCGGCTGACTGACACGCGTCTGGGCCGGGAAGTAACGGGCGATGGCCGCGAGCATGGCGCTTTGTTGCTCTTCCAGGGCGTAACGCAGTTTGCGCAGGTGCCGGTCGTAGCCGCCGTGTTGCAGGTAATCGGCGATGGCGGCCTGGGCGGGCATTGAGGCGCAGAGCGAGGTCATCAGTTTCAGGCGTTCGATTTTCTGCGCATAACGCCCGGCAGCGACCCAGCCGATGCGGTAGCCGGGGGCCAGGCTCTTGGCGAACGAACCGCAATGCATCACTAGCCCTTCGGTGTCGAAAGCCTTGGCCGGTTTCGGCGCTTGTTGGCCGTAATAGAGCTCGGCGTAGACATCGTCTTCGATCAGCGGCACCTGATGGCGGCGCAACAGCTCCACCAGTTCCTGTTTCTTCGCCTCGGGCATGGTCGCGCCCATGGGGTTCTGGAAACTGGTCATGCACCAACAGGCTTTGATCGGATGCCGTTCCAGGGTTTGGGCGAGCACGCCGAGGTCGATGCCGTCGCGCGGGTGGACCGGAATTTCCACGGCTTTGAGTTTCAGCCGCTCCAGCACTTGCAGGCTGGCGTAGAACGCCGGGGCTTCGATGGCCACCAGGTCGCCGGGTTCGGTCACGGCTTGCAGGCACAGGTTCAGGGCTTCGAGGGCGCCGTTGGTGATCAGCAGTTCTTCCATGGGCAGCATCAGCCCGCCGACCATGTAGCGCAGGGCGATTTGTCGACGCAGTTGCGGGTTACCCGGCGACATGTCGGTAACCACCATGCGCGGGTCCATTTCCCGGGCGGCGCTGGCCAGCGAGCGAGACAGGCGTTGCAGCGGGAACAGCGTGGGGCTGGGGAAGGCCGAGCCGAAGGGCACGGTGTTCGGGTCCTTGATCGAGTCCAGCACCGAGAACACCAGTTCGCTGACGTCGACTTCGGTGGATTCGTTGACCTGGCTGCTGATCACCGGCTCCGAAAACGGGCTCGGTGCATGGGTATTGACGAAGTAACCGGAGCGCGGCCGAGCGCGGATCAGACCACGGCGCTCAAGCAGGTAATAGGCCTGGAACACCGTGGACGGGCTGACCCCGTAAGTCTGGCTGGCGTAGCGCACCGACGGCACCCGCTGGCCGGGACCGAGGACGCCGGAGCGGATCAGTTCAGCGATGTCATCGGCGAATTTTTCGTAGCGTTTCATCAAGTGCCCGGGTTGGATAGTCATTCTGGAGAATCGGGGTGGCTCATTCGCGGGCAAGCCTCGCTCCTACACACACCACCGCACTGTAGGAGCGAGGCTTGCCCGCGAATGAGCGCGAAGCGCTCGCCATCTTAATGGCTCAACGGTTCATCGGTGCAACAAACCGGCTCTTGGCCACGCTGTTGATGTCCGGCTCATCGCTGTCGACAATCTTGAAACTGATGGTCTGCGAGCTACTGCTCGGGCGATCCGTGGTCATGGCCACCGATACCGGCACGTCGACGATCTCTCCGGGGGCCAGGCTCAGTTCAGTCTTGCCTTGCAGCTGGAAGCCGTCGCCATCGACCAGCGTCAATCGATAATCCTGACGTTGCTGGGTCTTGTTGATGACCTTCAGGCTGTAGATGTTTTCGATCTGGCCTTCACTGTTCTCGCGGAACAGGCCACGGTCCTTGCTCACGTCCAGCGACACCATTGGCCGCTCCACCAGCGCCAGGGCGAGAGCGCCGATCATCACCAGCAGCACGGCGGTATAACCGATCAGTCGCGGCCTCAGAAGTTGGGTTTTGCCACCCTGCAATTCATGCTCCGAGGTGTAGCTGATCAGCCCACGGGCGTAGCCCATTTTGTCCATGATCGAGTCACAGGCGTCGATGCACGCGGCGCAACCGATGCACTCCATCTGCAAACCGTCGCGGATGTCGATGCCGGTCGGGCAAGACCTGCACGCACAATTGGCAATCGATGCAATCACCCAGTCCGACCTCGGTGGGTTTGACGTCACGTTTACGCGGGCCACGGTTTTCGCCGCGGGCCACGTCGTAGGAAATGGTCAGGGTGTCCTTGTCGAACATCACGCTCTGGAACCGTGCATACGGGCACATGTGCATGCACACCGCTTCGCGCAGCCAACCGGCATTGATGTAGGTGGCGCCGGTGAAAAACAGCACCCAGAACAGGCTGACCCCGCCGATTTGCAAGGTCAGCAGTTCTTCGGCCAGTGGCCGGATCGGTGTGAAGTAGCCGACAAAGGTCAGGCCAGTGAGCAAGCTGATCGCCAGCCACAGGGTGTGTTTGGCCGAGCGGCGGAGCAGTTTGTTCAGGCCCCAGGGTGCGGCTTGCAGCTTGATTCGCTGGTTGCGCTCGCCTTCGGTGATCTTCTCGCACCACATGAAGATCCAGGTCCAGGAACTCTGCGGGCAGGTGTAACCGCACCAGACCCGGCCTGCGAACACGGTGATCGCAAACAGGCCGAACGCAGCGATGATCAGCAGCGCCGACAGCAGAATGAAATCCTGTGGCCAGAAGGTCGCGCCGAAGATGTGGAATTTGCTTTCGGAAAGATCCCAGAGCACTGCCTGGCGGCCACCCCAGTTCAGCCACACGGTGCCGAAGAACAGCAGAAACAGAACCCCCGCGCCACTCATGCGCAGGGTGCGGAACAAACCCGTGAAGCTGCGGGTGTGGATCAGGTTGTCGCTGGATTTGGCCTTTATCTTTGGACGCAAAGGCTCGAAGTTTTCTACAGTTCGGACGGGGATTCTATCGCTCATGGTCTTTCGCTCATCAGCCTCCATCAGGCCTGAGCACTATGACCAGCGATCTGTTTGCATAACAGACTCAGCTAAAGCAATAAAAAGCGGATCAGATGAGTTTCTGGCACCCGCCTGCGACAACTTGATGCACCCGCAACGGCTGGCCGAAAACGCCTGTGCCAGGTGTTTGCGGCGTGTGTTGATGCGGGTCAGTCAAATCACCGAATCACTGTCCGTGGCCTTCAAATGCCGGCGACCGTCCACTGCGCCTGCTACGGTCAATGCATCAGCTTCTGCTTCGGTGATGTAGATGCGCTGGCCGTCGAGGTCCACCGCCGACATGGATTTTTCCGCGTCGGTGACGATGGTGATGTCGGGGCAAAGACGAATTTCTTCGCCGTTCCTGGTGATGAAGAAGCAGGTCTGGTTTTCGATGTGCACGGTCATGGGGGTGCCCTTTTTTTGCAGGTTCCAGATCGTTAGGACGCATCGGCCTCTCATCGTTCTGTGCAACCGATTAATGGTGGGGGCGGTCCACCTTTTATCGAGTGACTTCCATTGATCATCATAAGGACCGCGTCATGAACGCCTGGTGGCATGAGGTTTGGGTGACGCTGCAAGCAGAGTTCGCTGACATCGGCGACGCGTCACAACTGAAAAGGATCGCCCCCCGCACGACTGATCACTCAGGGGTGACGATTTCCGGTGGCTGGACGGTCGGTGGCTCTTCGCGCGGCGGCGGGTTGGTGCCCGGCGGTTCCTGCTCGGGGACGGGGGCGGGCTTGGTCGGCGGTGTTGGCTGTGTCGGCGGTACCGTCGGCTCATCGATGTTCGGATCGGGTGTCTCGGCCGGGATTGGAATGCTCATCGCTACAGTCTCCAGTGGCAGATGGCGTGAGTCGTGCTTAAGTTGGTTGACCCATGCGCAGGTCATTTGATTCCCCGAAAGACTTGGCAAATCCCTCTGAACTTTTACCGGTGCCTGCTGTTCGGAACTTAAGTGAGTTCATGTCGGGGCAGACCGCTTCGTGTGAACGACGACCAGGCACAAGAGCGTCCTTGGGGCGTTAAGGAGAGATGCTCGATGACCGCTGAAAAACCCACAGAGTTGAGCTACAACCCTCATATACCGCTGTCGCAGGCGTTACTGCTGCCGCGGATCGTGATTGAAAACACCATGCCGACCCTCGATGGCGGGCAATTCGCGGTTAAAGCCGTGGTCGATCAGGACGTGGTGGTGACCAGCAAGGTGTTTGCCGACGGCCACGACAAAATGGCCGTGCGCATTCGCTGGCGTGCCGAGGGCGACGAAACCTGGCAGAGCGAGGTGATGGCCGAGCTGGGCAATAACGGCTGGCAGGGCCAGTTTCGCGTGCAGAAGCAGGGCCGTTATGTGTTCTGCCTTGAAGCCTGGATCGATCAGTTCGCCAGCTTTTGTTATGAACTGAAAAAAAAGCACGACGCCGGCGTCTCGGTCAGCCTGGAACTGCAGGAAGGGCGCACCCACGTCCAGCAGGCCGCCGAACGCTCTGAAGGCCCGCTCAGTGAACAACTGGCGGCGTTGCATCATGAATTGTCCGGTCTGCTCGAAACCGAGCAGGTCGCCTTGTTTCTGCACCAACGCAGCGCGGACTTGATGGCCCAGGCCGACCATCGTCCCTTCCTGAGCCTGAGCCCTGAATACCCGGTGGACGTGGAGCGAGATCTGGCACAGTTCGCCAGTTGGTATGAACTGTTTCCGCGCTCGATCACCGACGATCCGGCCCGTCACGGCACCTTCAATGACGTGCATTCGCGGCTGGCGATGATCCAGGACATGGGCTTCGACGTGTTGTATTTCACGCCGATCCACCCGATCGGCCGCAGCTACCGCAAAGGCCCGAACAACTCGTTGATCGCCGGCCCCGACGACCCGGGCAGCCCGTACGCCATTGGCAGTGAAGAGGGCGGGCATGAGGCGATTCACTCGGAACTGGGTACTCGCGAAGATTTTCGCCGGCTCGTCGCGGCCGCCGCCGAGCATGGGCTGGAAGTCGCCCTCGACTTTGCGATTCAGTGTTCCCAGGACCACCCGTGGCTCAAACAGCACCCGGGCTGGTTCAACTGGCGGCCGGACGGCACGATCAAATACGCCGAGAACCCGCCGAAGAAATACCAGGACATCGTCAACGTCGATTTCTATGCCGTGGACGCGATTCCCAGCCTATGGATCGAGTTGCGCGACATCGTCGTGGGCTGGGTCAAGGAGGGCGTGAAGCTGTTTCGCGTCGACAACCCTCACACCAAACCGTTGCCGTTCTGGCAGTGGATGATCGCCGATGTGCGGGCGCTGTACCCCGAGGTGATCTTCCTGGCCGAAGCCTTTACCACGCCAGCGATGATGGCGCGCCTGGGCAAGGTCGGTTATTCCCAGAGCTACACCTATTTCACCTGGCGCAACACCAAGACCGAGCTGGCGACCTATTTCACCGAGCTCAATGAGTCGCCGTGGCGTGAATGCTACCGGCCGAATTTTTTCGTCAACACGCCAGACATCAATCCGGCGTTCCTGCATGAATCCGGACGCCCCGGTTTTCTCATCCGTGCCGCGCTGGCGACCATGGGTTCCGGCCTGTGGGGCATGTATTCGGGGTTTGAGCTATGTGAAGCAGCACCGGTGCCGGGCCGGGAGGAATACCTCAACTCCGAGAAGTACGAAATCCGCCCACGGGACTTCAACGCGCCGGGCAACATCATTGCCGAAATCGCCCAGCTCAACCGCATCCGCCGACAGAACCCGGCGTTGCACACGCACTTGGGCCTGAAGGTCTACAACGCCTGGAACGACAACATCCTGTACTTCGGCAAACGCAGCGTTGATGGCAGCAATTTCATTCTGGTGGCGGTCAGCCTTGATCCACATCATGCCCAGGAAGCGAACTTCGAATTGCCGTTGTGGGAAATGGGCCTGCCCGATGATGCCGTCACTCAGGGCGAAGACTTGATGAATGGCCACCGCTGGACCTGGCACGGCAAGTACCAGTTCATGCGGATCGAACCGTGGCATCTGCCGTTCGGGATTTGGAGGATTACTCGTTCCTGATCCTGGCGAAGATCAATGTGGGAGCTGGCTTGCCTGCGATAGCGGTGGGTCAGCGCCAAAAATGCTCACTGACAGATTGCTATCGCAGGCAAGCCAGCTCCCACACTGACCGCATTTCTTCAGGCAGATACTGTTTTCCCAGAATTTTTCAGGAGTTACAAATGGCGAAGAAACCCAGGTCAGCCACCTTCATCAAGGACCCGCTCTGGTACAAGGATGCGGTGATCTACCAGGTTCACATTAAATCTTTTTTCGACTCCAACAACGACGGGATCGGCGACTTTCCCGGCCTTATCGCCAAACTCGATTACATTGCCGATCTGGGCGTCAACACCATCTGGCTGTTGCCGTTCTATCCCTCGCCACGGCGCGACGATGGCTATGACATCGCCGAATACCGTGGCGTACACCCTGACTACGGCACCTTGGCCGATGCCAAGCGCTTCATTGCCGAGGCCCATAAACGCGGGCTGCGGGTGATCACCGAACTGGTCATCAATCACACCTCGGACCAGCACCCGTGGTTCCAGCGCGCGCGCAAGGCCAAGCCCGGTTCGGCGGCCCGCGACTTCTATGTCTGGTCCGATGACGATCAGAAATACGACGGCACCCGCATCATCTTTCTCGACACCGAAAAGTCCAACTGGACCTGGGACCCGGTGGCCGGTCAGTACTTCTGGCACCGTTTCTATTCCCACCAGCCGGACCTGAACTTCGACAACCCGCAAGTGATGAAAGCGGTGCTGTCGGTAATGCGTTACTGGCTCGACATGGGCATCGACGGCCTGCGACTGGACGCGATCCCGTACCTGATCGAGCGCGATGGCACCAATAACGAAAACCTGCCCGAGACCCACGACGTCCTCAAGCAGATCCGTGCCGAGATCGACGCAAACTATCCCGACCGCATGTTGCTGGCCGAGGCCAATCAGTGGCCGGAAGACACTCAGTTGTACTTTGGCAACACCTCTGCCGACGGCCAGAACGGCGACGAATGCCACATGGCCTTTCACTTCCCGCTGATGCCGCGCATGTACATGGCGCTGGCCCAGGAAGATCGCTTCCCGATCACCGATATTCTGCGCCAGACCCCGGAAGTTCCCGCGAACTGCCAGTGGGCGATTTTCCTGCGCAACCACGATGAGCTGACCCTGGAAATGGTCACCGACCGGGAGCGCGATTACCTGTGGAATTACTACGCGGCCGACCGTCGGGCGCGGATCAATCTGGGGATTCGTCGGCGTCTGGCGCCGTTGATGGAACGTGATCGTCGTCGCGTGGAACTGCTTAACAGCCTGCTGCTGTCGATGCCCGGCACGCCGACCCTGTATTACGGCGATGAAATCGGCATGGGCGACAACATCTACCTCGGCGACCGCGACGGGGTGCGCACGCCGATGCAGTGGTCGATCGACCGTAACGGCGGGTTCTCCCGCGCCGACCCGGCCAGTCTGGTGTTGCCGCCGATCATGGACCCGCTGTACGGCTACCTGTCGGTCAACGTCGAAACCCAGGCCGGTGACCCTCACTCATTGTTGAACTGGAACCGGCGCCTGCTCGCGGTGCGCAAGCAGTCCAAGGCCTTTGGTCGTGGGACGCTGAAGATGCTCTCACCGAGCAATCGACGGATCCTGGCGTACACCCGCGAATTCACCGGGCCGGACGGCAAGCACGAGGTTATTTTGTGCGTGGCCAACGTGTCCCGCAGCGCGCAGGCGGCGGAACTGGATCTGTCGGCTTACGTCGGCATGGTTCCGGTAGAGATGCTCGGCGGCAATGCGTTCCCGCCCATTGGCCAGTTGAATTTCCTGCTGACGCTGGCGCCTTACGGTTTCTATTGGTTCGGGCTGGCGGCGGAAAACCAAATGCCGAGCTGGCACGTGGAGCCGGCGCAAAGCCTGCCGGACTTCACCACCCTGGTGCTGAAGAAACGCATGGAAGAGCTGCTCGAAGCGCCGTCCCGCCACACCCTGGAACAGGGCATCCTGCCGAGCTGGTTGCAAAACCGCCGCTGGTACGCCGGCAAGGACGGCATCATCGACAACGTCAACCTCGCTTACGGCGTGCGTTTCGGCGACCCGCTGCATCCGGTGCTGTTGGGTGAAATCGACGTCACCAGTGGTGGGCAGACCAGCCGCTATCAGTTGCCGTTCGGTTTTATTTCCGAGGAACAGGTTGGCGCGGCCTTGCCGCAGCAATTGGCACTGGCCAGGGTCCGGCGTGGGCGTCAGGTCGGTTTGATTACCGATGCCTTCAGCCTCGACAGCTTTGTTCATGCCGTGTTGCAGAGCATACAGGCTGGCATGGTGTTGCCGTCGGACGGTGGCGAGATCCGTTTCGAGCCTACCGACGAACTGGCCAGACTCGGGCTTACTGCCGAGTCGGAGGTGCGTTACCTGTCCGCCGAGCAATCCAACAGTTCGGTGGTGATCGGCAGCAGCCTGGTGCTGAAACTGATCCGCAAGGTCGCGTCAGGCGTGCACCCGGAACTGGAAATGAGTGCATACCTGACCCATGCCGGTTTCCAGAATATTTCGCCGCTGTTGGGGGCAGTGATTCGTCGCGATGCGGCGGGTGAGGACACGCTGTTGATGATCGCCCAAGGCTACTTGAGCAATCAGGGCGACGCGTGGGAATGGACCCAAAACAACCTCGAACGGGCGCTTCGCGACGAACTCGCTGATGCTATGTCCGAACAGGAGCAGCACTACAACGCCCTCGGTGAGCTGAGAGATTTTGCCGGCATGCTCGGCCAGCGCCTGGGAGAAATGCATCAGGTGTTGGCAGCCCCGAGCGCCAACCCGGACTTCGCGCCACAAATCACTACTCAGAAAGATGCCCTGGCCTCGGCCAAGGACGTGACGGCGCAACTGGAACATGCCCTGAAGCTGCTCAAACAGCATCAAACTGAACTGAGCGCGGCGGATCAGGCATTGGTCGGTCGCTTGCTGGACAACAAAAAAGCCATCCTCAGCCATGTCCAGGAACTGGGTAAAAAGGCTGCTGGTGGCCTGCGTATTCGCGTGCATGGCGACTTGCACCTGGGGCAGGTGCTGGTGATCAAGGGCGATGCCTATCTGATCGATTTCGAAGGTGAGCCGGCACGGCCGCTGCATGAGCGCCGAGGCAAACACAGCCCTTATAAAGATGTCAGCGGCGTGTTGCGCTCCTTCGATTATGCGGCGGCGATGGCGATCAACGTGCACAACGTCGATAACACTGCCGATGCCCAGGCGGCGCGTCAACGGGTCGCCGATCGTTATCTGAAAGAGGCGCGGCAAGCATTTGTCGACGCTTATCGGCTGGCGGCAGCTAGTCTTGCTCATGCATGGCAAGATCCTGAAGGCGAAGACGCCGCGCTGGCGTTGTTCGGTCTGGAGAAGGCGGCTTATGAAGTGGCCTATGAGGCTGAAAATCGCCCCACCTGGCTGCCCGTGCCGTTGCACGGTCTGTACGGGTTATTGAGTGGGCTCAAACCCTTTTCCGATCTTGGTGGAGAGTAGTCATGAGTATCTCGAACAAGGAACAGGGGCACGTGGAACAGGCGCTGCTGCCCAGGGCGCGGGATATCGATGCGTTGGTACGCGCCGAGCATCGGGACCCCTTTGCAATTCTCGGCCCGCACGGCGATGGCGCTGGCGGGCAATTCATTCGAGCCTATCTACCGGACGCCTTGAGCGTGCAGGTGGTGGACAAGGAATCCGGGGAAGAACTCGGCAACCTTGAGACCACCCAAACTCCGGGGCTGTTCGTCGGGCACTTCGAGCGAGCCCGACCCTATCAGTTGCGAACCCGTTGGGCCGGTGGCGAGCAACTCGCCGAGGACCCTTACAGCTTTGGCCCGTTACTCGGCGAGATGGACTTGTACCTGTTCGCCGAGGGCAATCACCGCGACTTGAGCAGTTGCCTCGGCGCACAGCTGAAGACGGTCGATGGCGTAGAGGGTGTGCGCTTCGCCGTGTGGGCGCCGAACGCCAAAAGGGTCTCGGTGGTCGGTGATTTCAACGTCTGGGACGGCCGTCGGCATCCGATGCGCCTGCGCCATCCTTCCGGCGTCTGGGAGTTGTTCATTCCGCGCCTGCAAGCGGGGGAGGCCTACAAATACGAAATCCTCGGTGCCCACGGCATTTTGCCGCTCAAGGCCGACCCGATGGCCCTCGCCACCGCTCTGCCACCGGACACAGCATCGAAGGTCGCCTCGCCGCTGAAAATCGACTGGCAGGACCACGACTGGATGCAGTCGCGGGGCGAACGTCAGCGAACCAGCGCACCGTTATCGATCTACGAATTGCACGCCGGTTCCTGGCAATGCGAGCTGGATGACCTGGGCGAGGTCGCCCGTCAGTACACCTGGCCCGAGTTGGCCGAGCGGCTGATTCCTTATGTGAAGGAGCTGGGTTTCACCCACATTGAATTGATGCCGATCATGGAGCATCCGTTCGGTGGTTCCTGGGGGTATCAACTGCTGTCGCAATTTGCCCCGAGCGCCCGTTACGGCACGCCGGATGAATTCGCTGCTTTCGTCGATGCCTGTCACCAGGCCGAGATCGGTGTGATCCTCGATTGGGTGCCGGCGCATTTCCCTACTGATACCCACGGCCTGGCGCAGTTCGATGGCACCGCGCTGTATGAGTACGGCAACCCGCAGGAAGGTTTTCACCAGGACTGGGACACACTGATCTACAACCTGGGCCGCACCGAGGTGCACGGCTACATGCTGGCGTCGGCGCTGCACTGGCTCAAGCATTTCCACGTCGATGGTCTGCGCGTGGATGCAGTGGCGTCGATGCTGTATCGCGATTACTCGCGCAAGGCCGGCGAATGGGTGCCCAACCGTCACGGCGGTCGGGAGAATCTGGAGGCCATTGATTTCGTCCGCCACCTCAACGATGTGGTGGCCCTGGAAACGCCGGGTGCGCTGGTGATTGCCGAGGAGTCCACGGCGTGGCCGGGTGTCAGCCAGGGCACGCAGCAGGGAGGGCTGGGTTTTGCCTATAAGTGGAACATGGGCTGGATGCACGATTCACTGCATTACATTCAGCAGGATCCGGTGTACCGCGCCCATCATCACAATGAGCTGAGTTTCGGCCTGGTGTATGCCTGGTCCGAGCGCTTCATCCTGCCGATTTCTCACGATGAAGTGGTGCATGGCAAGCATTCGCTGATCGACAAGATGCCCGGCGATCGCTGGCAGAAGTTTGCCAACCTGCGGGCTTACTTGAGTTTCATGTGGACGCATCCCGGCAAGAAACTGTTGTTCATGGGCTGCGAGTTCGGCCAGTGGCGCGAGTGGAATCACGATCAGCAACTGGACTGGTATTTACTGCAATACCCGGAACACCAGGGGGTGCGCAAACTGGTCGGTGACCTGAATCGGTTATATCGCGAAGAGCCGGCGCTGCACGATCAGGACGATGCGCCGCAAGGCTTCCAGTGGTTGATCGGCGACGACGCGATCAACAGCGTCTATGCCTGGTTGCGCTGGAGCAAGGAGGGCAGGCCGGTATTGGTGGTGGCCAACTTTACCCCGGTGCCGCGTCAGTCCTACCGTGTCGGCGTACCGTTTGCCGGGCGCTGGGTCGAGTTGATCAACAGCGATGCCGACACTTATGCCGGGTCCAATTACGGCAATGGCGGCGGGGTGTTCACCGACGAAGAACCGAGCCATGGCCAGGTCCTCTCACTGGCGTTGAATTTGCCGCCGTTGGGGGTGTTGATATTGCGGCCGGAGGGTTGATCCAAAACCGCGTCCTGATCGTTCCCACGCTCTGCGTGGGAATGCAGCCCGGGACGCTCCGCGTCCCAAGGTGGACGCAGAGCGTCCATTGAGGCATTCCCACGCGGAGCGTGGGAACGATCATCGGCCAGGCTTCACCACCGCATCCGCACACCCAAACTGCCAATCAACCCGTTCAAATCATTGTCATCCACATCGCTACTGTAATCGGCGCTGATATACAGGCTGACCAAAGGCGTCACTCTGGCCACCAAACCCAGACCCACATCCACGGTCGATGAATTGCGACTGCTGCTGATTTTGTCGACCTGATCCAGGCTCACGGTATTGCCGGTGTACACCGTGTGCCACACGTTGGTCCGCACATACGGTTCGACCGGCAAGCCGTTAATGTCGTAACTGCCTTTCAAGCGTGCACCGACCCGACCGCTCCAGGAGGTCATGTCGCTGGAGGAAGCATTGCCTGAGCCGGCGTACGGCGTATCCAGCGTAATGCGTTGATTGATCAACTGCGCCTGGGGTTCGATCACCCAGTTATTACCCAGACCAATCGGGAAACCACCTTCCACCGACAGCGTCACCGCGCTGCCTTCGGTGGCTTGTCGTGCGCCCTGGTCATTGCGACTGTAGCCGTTGACCCGGCCACCGCTGGCCGTCAAGTCGACGTGCCAGCCTTGCGGGCCGGTCAGGCTCCAGTAGGCGCCGAGACTTTGGCCTTGGAGGTTGAGCGTGTCATGGCCGGGATCGGCAAGGGCGCGACTGGTCAGCAGGCCGTGGTCATTGCCCTGGAGTTGGGTGGTGCCGCCGATCAGTCCGACCCGTTGGGTATGGCCGCCGTTGCTTTGTACGGTCAGCAGCGCCGGGCCTTTGAATTCACTGGAGCCGGGGATAGAAGAACTTTGGGCCAGATAATCGGTTTGGGCCTGCCGTGAGGTCTTTCCATAGACGTGGTCCCAGGCCGAAGGCGCGGCGTCTTCAACCGTCAGGCGTGAGCTTTGTAAGTCTGGATTGACGCCTAAGCGGCCGGGATACGTGGCGGAACCGGCGGGCAAGGTAAGGGTTGGCAGTGCCTGGTTGTACCAGAGGGGTGTTTCGTCCTCGGCAGACGAGGCCCGCACCTCCATGGATGAACACAGCAGGAGTGAACCTGTGACCGTGCAAAAAGTGATTTTGATCTCTTGTGAGGTGAATGAAGTTTTCATGGGGGTCTACCTTGCAATCGCATGTGTATCTCGCTGTGGCGTCTCTCCTACCCCGAATGAGGGGCGACCGAATGGATTGAGGCAAGGTCAGACCCGCCCGTTTTTACAGGAGTCTGGAGGCTTGCCCCTGATGGATTTCCGGGGGTAGTAAGCACTAGCTAAGAAGACTGCTGGCGCTGCGTCAAGAAAGTGGCCGATAGGCGGTATGGCTATTTTAGGCGTTGTAAGTGACTGATTTTTGGCGCGTATATAAGTTGTTGTTTGTGCGAAAAATCATCTCGAAAGGCACGAGTCAGACGGGTTGAATAGGGGGTATCGGTTGTTTGACGGATGATCCAGTGCAGGATAAACAAACGGCATCGGCGCGCTATTGCTGTCATTTTTTCTGTCAGGGTTGGCAGTCCTTGGCGACTGCTGCTTGACGCTGTTACAGGCGCACCTCCACCGCCAGCGGCAAATGGTCTGATAGATGCGTCCAGGGTTTGTGGCTGAGTATTCGCGGTTCATGACTGCTGGCATTGCGCAAGTAGATCCGGTCCAGGCGCAGCAGGGGAAAACGCGCCGGGTAAGTTTTCGCCGGTCGACCATGATGACGTTCGAAGGCTTCATGCAGGTAGTCGCGCCGGGCGAGGGCGGCGTTGCCTTGCAACTGCCAGTCGTTGAAGTCGCCGGCAATGATCACCGGGGCCTCATCGGGCAGCGACTCGAGCAACAGGCAAAGCAATTGCAGCTGGAGTTGTCGATGGCTTTCCAACAGGCTCAGGTGCACGCAAATGGCATGCACTTCGGCATGGCCCGGCACATCCAGCACACAGTGCAACAACCCGCGCCGCTCGGGGCCAGTGATCGAGACGTCGAGGTTGCGAAATTCACGGATCGGATATTTCGACAGCAGGGCATTGCCGTGGTGGCCGTCGGGGTAGACCGCGTTGCGACCGTAAGCGAAATCGCTCCACATGCTGTCGGCCAGGAACTCGTACTGCGAGGTCGGTGGCCAATCGTTGTAGCGGGAAGAATGCCGGTCGTGCTCACCGACCACTTCCTGCAGAAACACCAGGTCCGCCGAGGTACTGCGGACTGCTTCGCGCAGTTCCGGGAGGATGAAGCGCCGGTTGAGGGCGGTGAAGCCTTTGTGGGTGTTGACTGTCAGCACTCTGAGTCGATGAATCGCCGACGGCGTGTTCGATGGCATTGATTCGACGGCTTGGCGTTCGGCATCGCTGGTCACGTTCACTCCTCTGAATCAAGGCTGATGTATGTATGCGACTGATGCATGGGCGAGCAGTTCAGTTTGAGCGACGCCAATCCAATGTGGGAGCGAGCTACTGTGGCTGGAGGCTTTTGGCTGAGGGGCTTTTGTGGCGAGGGGGCTTGCCCCCGTTCGGCTGCGAAGCAGTCGCAAAGCTTTTGGGGCCGCTTCGCGACCCAACGGGGGCAAGCCCCCTCGCCACAAAAGCCCCTCAGCCCAAAGCCCTCAGCCACAAAAGCCCCTCAGCCCAAAGCCCCCAGCCCACAAAAGACTTTCCTCGAATAATTCAGACAAACACAATTTCATACGGCAAACGCATGCGCTCCAGCAGTACCCGGGGCACTGACGGGGAGACGCCGATCATCGGTTCACCGTCGAGTTGGCTGGCGTAAGCGTAGGTGGCATGGCTTTTACGCGCGACGGTCCAGGTGTCGAGGCGTACCTTGCGCGCGCGATGCCAGGGGATCAGCCCATGGTCACGTGTCGGCCAGTGCCAGGCCCAAACCGGTATTTCGTTGAGCGTCGCACCGACCAGCGCCGCGGCCCTGGCGCTGGCACGGCCGACGGCGTCGTGGTCGAGGTTGCCGTCTTCGCGCCAGGTGGTGAACACCACATCGCCGGGGCGCAGGTAGCGGACGATGAATTGGGTCAGTTCAGACTCCCGCTCGGCCAGCCCGCTGTCGGTGAAGCCGGCGCGAATCCACTTCAGGCTGTGCATCGGCACTCCGAGCCGGCGCAAGGCTTCGACGCTTTCCTGGGGGCGGAATACGCTCAGGCGTTTCTGTGACCACTGTCGCGATCCAAAATGACTGTAGCTACCGTCGGTGATCGAGATCAATTGCAGAGGATGGCCAAGGGCGCACAGTTGTTGCAGGAGGCCGCCGCAGGTCACCACTTCATCGCCGGGATGCGGCGCGATCACCACTGCGCGAGCGCCGGCCGGGACCAGTGTTTCGGTGTTGATGACAGGGATGTTGTCCAGTTGCCGGGCGTTGTTCCAGATTTGCGCGGGCAGATCACTTTCGCTGATGGAAACCGTTTTCATAGGCGCTACGTCCTTGTTCTGTCTGGCCCTCAGTCGTGCGCAATGCTTGCGAGGGCGCAAGCCTGGCAGACCCGTGAAGGCGGGTAGATAGCAATTGCAGCGCTCCGAACCCTGGATTGCCGCGGGCAGAGTATTGCTCATGGAACGCTATTCGTCGCCCCAGTCTTTGGTCTGATACGATTTTTTTAACCCGGGCTGTGTCAGGTTTCGCAAATAATCGCAATTGCTGTAGGAGCGAGGCTTGCCCGCGAAGGCGGTGCGTCAGGTAACGATGATGTCGACTGACACACCGTCTTCGCGGGCAAGCCTCGCTCCTACATGGATGTTCACTCTTCTTCTTCGCGCTGCAACTCGAACAGCAGCAGCGAACGGCCGGTGACCGAATATTGGTGACCGAACTCGAAGCGTTCCTGGCCACGAATCGACGGTTGATTGGTATCGATCATGCAGGTCCAGAAACCGCCGTCAGGCACTTCCGGCAGCAGGAAGTTGACGATGTCATGGTGGGCGTTGACCACCAGCAGCAGGGTCGCGTCGGCGCCCTTGCGGCGAATGCCGGTTTCCTGGGCGCGGCCATCGAGCAGCATGCCCAGGCAACGACCGTGGCTTTCCTCCCATTGTTCGGTAGACATTTCGCTGCCGTCCGGGGCCAGCCATGTCACATCTTTGACGCCGATGTCTTCGTTGTAATTGCCCACCAGGAAGCGCCCGCGACGCAGAATCGGATAGGCCAGGCGCAATTTGATCAGGCGTTTGACGAACTTGAGCAGGGCCTTGCCGTCTTCGCTCAGGTCCCAATTGACCCAACCGATCTCGCTGTCCTGGCAATAAGCGTTGTTATTACCTTCCTGGGTGCGGGCGAACTCATCGCCGGCCACCAGCATCGGCGTGCCCTGGGACAGCAGCAACGTGGCGAAGAAGTTGCGCATTTGCCGTTGGCGCAGCTCATTGATCTCGGGATCGTCGGTAGGGCCTTCGACACCGTGGTTCCAGGACAGATTGTTGTTGCTGCCGTCCTGATTGTTCTCGTCGTTGGCTTCGTTGTGCTTGTCGTTGTACGACACCAGGTCGTTGAGGGTGAAGCCGTCATGGGCGGTAATGAAGTTCAGCGAGGCATACGGTCGGCGTCCACGCTGGTTGAACATCTCACCGGAGGCGGTCATGCGGTTGGCGAAGTCGGCGAGCTGACCGTCGTCGCCTTTCCAGAACGCGCGCACGGTGTCGCGGAATCTGTCGTTCCATTCGACCCAACCCGGCGGGAATTTCCCGACCTGATAACCGCCGGGGCCACAGTCCCAGGATTCGGAAATCAGCTTCACCTGGCGCAACACCGGATCCTGACGGCAGGCCACGAGAAAGCTGTGACGCTCGTCGAAACCGTCATGGTAACGGCCGAGGATGGTCGCCAGGTCAAAACGGAAACCGTCGACGTGCATTTCCGTGGCCCAGTAACGCAACGAGTCGGTGACCATTTGCAGCACGCACGGGTGACTCAGGTCCAGGGTATTGCCGGTCCCGGAATCGTTGATGTAGTAGCGCTTGTCGTCGGGCATCAGCCGATAGTAGGAGGCGTTGTCGATGCCGCGCATCGACAGGGTCGGGCCTTGTTCGTTGCCCTCGGCGGTGTGGTTGTAGACCACATCGAGGATGACTTCCAGATTGGCCTCGTGCAGGTGCGCGACCATCTCCTTGAACTCGGCGATCTTGCCGCTGGCCAGGTAGCGCGGGTCCGGGGCAAAGAACGCAATGCTGTTGTAGCCCCAGTAATTGGTCATGCCTTTGTGCAACAGATGCTGGTCATTGACGAAGGCGTGAATCGGCAGCAATTCCACGGTCGACACGCCGAGCTTGCGGATGTGTTCCAGCACGTCATCGACCATCAACCCGGCGAAGGTGCCGCGCAGGTTCTCGGGGACGGAGGGGTGACGCATGCTGAAACCGCGTACGTGAGTCTCATAAATGATCGTCTTGTCCCACGGCACGCTGACCCGATGGTCGTGGCCCCAGGTGTGGGCCGGGTCGATCACTTTGCATTTGGGCACGAAGGGCGCGCTGTCCCGTTCATCAAAACTGAGGTCGGCGTCAGGATGGCCGATGGTGAAACCGAACAACGCTTCGGACCATTTCAATTGGCCGACCAGTTGTTTGGCGTAGGGGTCGATCAGCAGCTTGTTGTGGTTGAAGCGATGACCGTTGGCCGGGTCGTACGGCCCATACACGCGATAGCCGTAGATCAACCCCGGATGGGCGTCGGGCAAGTAGCCGTGGTAGATCTCGTCGGTGTATTCCGGCAACTCGATACGTTCGATCTCCACCTCGCCGGCGTCGTCGAAGATGCACAGTTCGACCTTGGTTGCGTTAGCCGAAAACAGCGCGAAATTGACCCCCAGGCCATCCCAGGTTGCACCTAGCGGGAAGGGCAAGCCTTCACGTATCCGCGAGGCCTCGGCATGAGGCTCGGGCGCGGTTTTCTTTGGACTGGTCATAAATGCTCCTGCATTGGGGGGCTGCACTGGACCGCAATGAATCGGGCCGTGGTTTGCGAGCTGCGGTGTTGCGCGGGCGAGCGTGCCCTCGATGGCGAGGGGCACGCCGCGAAATCAAGCGGGGCAAGGCGGCAAACGTCAGGCCGTGGGCGGTTTACGCGCAGCGCGAGGCTTTTTCTCGGCGGTTTTCTTCTCGCCCGGAGGGATCACCGCCGAAGCCGCGGCGGGTTTGGCTTTGGGCTTGGCTTTGGCCTTGAGTGTCGGTTCGATGCCCTTGGCATTGACCAGCTTACCGTCCGGCTTGCCGGCAGCGGACTTGGTGCCGGCGGTTTTGCTGCCGCTTGCTTTCGCGGATTTGCCGGGGGCCAGGCGTTCGGCTTCGACCAGTTTGCAGGCCATCTCCCAATGGCGTTTTTCCTGGCCCACGGGTTTGCCCTCGGACTCCCAGATTTGATAGGCAAATTCGCGGATGCGTTTATCGTCGGTACTCATCGCAATGCTCCTGAACTGAACTCAAGCTTGGGTCGTTTGGATAATGAGATTGACCGGGAAATCCCCCAGCGCGGCGCTGACCATCAGCTCCCTGTGTTTTGTGACTGCGACGCTTGTAAAAAGTCCCTTCAGATCTTCTTCAGGCGCGGCGAACGTCAATTTGATTCGGGTATCGCCCCACCGCGGCGCGTCAACCTGTGGTTTGGCACTGTTTTCCAGCAGTTCGGCACAGCGTATCGGTACGATCACGATAGCCCGTTTTCCCTGCCATTCACGTGTAAATGCCAATACCCGGTGGGCCTGGCTGCCGAGGACTTCAAGGGCTTGATAAGCCCCTTTTTGAAACAGCCCGGCATGCTCGGCCCTCCGGTGTAACGCTTGGGCGATCAAGGTTTGCTTGATGCGCCCGTCACGCCAGTTCGCCAACAGATCGGGCAAGTCCAACCGTACGTGCATGGCCTGCTGACGACTGACGTAATCCACCGGCCGGCGGTTGTCCGGATCGACCAGCGTGAAGTCCCAGAACTCGTTGCCCTGATAGAGGTCCGGTACCCCCGGCACGGTCATTCGCAGCAAGGTTTGCGCCAAGCCATTCAACGCGCCCGGTGCGGCGATGCTCTGCGCCGCCGCTCCGACGGCCATGCGCAGTGGCTGGCCTTCGGGGCTGAGCAGCAGGCGTTCGAGAAACCCATGGATCGCCTGTTCATAGCCCTCGTTTGGCGCGCTCCAGCTGCTTTGCAACTTGGCTTCGCGCAGGGCTTTCTGTTGCCACTGCCAGAGGCGTTTGGCGTAGTCCTCGAGCGCGGGCTGATCGTCGCTGCGCAGTTCCAGCGGCCAACTGCCGAGGATCGCTTGATAGAGAATCAGCTCGTCGCCCGCCGAGGGCGCGCCGGGTTCAGCGCGCAATTCGTCGGCCAGGGTTCGCCAGTGTTCGACCTGTTCGGCATACCAGGCGCTGCGCTCGCTCAACACAGCCAGCCGCGCGCGGGTGTCTTCGCCGCGTTTGTGGTCATGGGTCGCGGTGGCCAGCAGGTTGTCGGGAAATTCGACGAGGCGATTGGCGCAGGCGGCATGGAAGTCAGCCACCGGCGCACTGAACTGCTCGGTGTTGTAGCCCACATCGTTGCGCGACAACAGCACGGCCGAACGATAAAGCGCGGTGTCTTCCACCGCCTTGGCCGCCGCCGGTGAGGTCAGTTGCTGGAAGCGCACGCAGGCATGCTTGAGCAGCTTGCGTGGGCGGCCCACCGGGTGCTTGCGCCAGGGCTGGCCACCGAGCCAGCCGGCCAGGCAATCGAGCACGGGCCAGTCGGCCTCGCCGAGGGTTTGCCTTGCACCGTCCATGGCCTGCTGGAAAAACCCCTCGTCCTGGGCGCAGTTTCGGCCCAGCGGGCTGATGTAAGTGCGATACACCGGGAAGTGCACAATCAGTCCCTGCAAGGCCCGTCGGATCGCGCCGAGGGTCAGGTCCCGGGTCATCACGTCGTCCCGGGCCACTTGCAACAGGGCGTGGGCGACACTTTCGAAATCCCCGGCCAGAGAGCCGTTGAGAATCTGCTGGCGCGCCAGTTGTGCTTCCTGACGGAAATCGGCGGGCCGTTCGCTGTGCCGGCTCCAGAGTTCACCCAAGGTCTGGGCGCCTTCGGGGTCGTGTTGCAGCAACGACAGCTGGTTCATGAATTCGTAACCGGTGCTGCCATCGACAGACCAGTCGCGGTGCAAGGTTTCACCTTCACCGAGGATCTTCTCGACATAGATCGGCAGGTGCCTGCCCGGTGCCAGGCTATCGACTCGGCGGCGCAATTTGCGACAGTAACCACGCGGGTCAGCGAGGCCATCGATGTGATCGATGCGCAGCCCGTCGACAAGACCCTCGGCCACCAGCTCGAAGATTTTGGCATGGGTCGCTTCGAACACTGCCGGGCGTTCGACGCGCAGACCGCCCAGTTCATTGATATCGAAAAACCGCCGCCAGTTGATGTCGTCCGCCGCGGTGCGCCAACTGGCCAGGCGATAACTCTGGCGCTCCAGCAGGTTATGCAGGCGCTGGAAACCCTCGGGAGTGAGCGAGTCGTAGGTGCCGAGCGTGTGCTGGATGGCCTGAAGAATGGCCGGATCGCTGGCCAGTTCAGCCAGTTCCGTTTTCAGTGGAATCGCCAGGCTGTGCGCGTCAGTCTGGTAGCTCAAGGTACTGAAGCGGTCTGCCAGGGATTTGAGCTGCTCGGCCTGCTCGGCATCCAGTTGATCATCTGCCTTGAGCAGTTCGCCGTAGTTCGTCGGGCAAATCGGGAAGTGGTGCTCATAGTGCTCGACATAAAAGGCGCCGCGCCGGGCATCAAAACGCAAGGGCAGGGTGCCGTCCTGCAAGGCGATGCCGTAATCGCTGCCCAAAAAAGGCAGCAGCAATTGGCCCTCCATCAACGGGTCGGGCGAATGCCACTGAATGTCGAAGAACTCGCCGTAAGGGCTCAGTCGCCCCCATTCCAGCAAGTCGAGCCACCAGGGGTTATCGCCACCACCAACGGCCATGTGGTTGGAGACGATATCGAGGATCAGCCCCATGTTCTGTTCGCGCAATGCACCGACCAAACGGCGCAATGCAGCTTCGCCGCCCAGTTCAGGGTTGACGGTGGTCGGGTCCACCACGTCGTAGCCATGCATGGAGCCTGCGCGGGCGGCGAGCAGCGGCGAGGCATAGACATGGCTGATGCCCAGGCTGGCGAAATACGGCACCAGCGGCACCGCCTGATCCAGGGTGAAACCTTTATGAAATTGCAGCCGCAGAGTCGCCCGCAGCGGTTGGTTGAACGGTTGATTCATTGGTCACGCTCGGCCGCCTGAAGTCGCGCGCAGGCGAGCAGTTCCAGGCGTCGGGCGGCGTCCGGATCATCGAGCAGGGCTTCGCTGTCGCCGGGTAGCCTGCGGGACCAGTTGGGATGGGTGTCGGTGGTGCCGGGCAGGTTGGCCTGCTGTTCGATACCCAAGGCATCTTCCATTGGCAGCAATACCAGCGGCGCGCGGGTATGGCCGAGGAAGCGGATCGCGGCATCGAGCACCTGATCGGTTTCGTGGGACTCTTCGCGGAAATTCTGCGGGTCCTGGCTCAGCACCCGACGCAAACCTTCGCGCTCGCGCTCACGGTGTTGGCGCCATTCGATTTCACCCGGGGCGTCGACCAGATTCAAGCGCGCGCTCCAATCGATATCGCGGCCATGCCACCAGCCATTGAGCGTCGGCAGGTCATGGGTGCTGGTGGTTGCCAGGGCGTTGTCCGGCCAGTCGAGAATCGGCTTGAAGTGAGTATTGTCCTGTTCAAACAGCAGTACGCGCATGCCGAGAATCGAGCGCGCAATGAGTTTTTCGCGCAAACCCTCGGGCACGGTGCCGAGGTCTTCGCCGAGAACGATGGCCTGATGTCGATGGGATTCGAGGGTCAGCAAGCGCAGCAGGTCGTCCACCGGGTAATAGAGGTAGGCACCGTCGCTGGGCGGCGCGTCATTGGGGATCACCCACAGTCGTTGCAGCCCCATGACGTGATCGATTCGCAAGCCGCCGGCATGGGCGAAGTTGGCCCGCAGCATTTCGATGAATGCGCGAAAGCCGTTGCGCACCAGGCCTTCGGGGGAGAACGCGGAAATGCCCCAGCCCTGGCCGGAACGGTTGAGGATGTCCGGTGGCGCACCCACGGTCAGTGAGGCGAGCAATTCGTCCTGGCGACTCCAGGCCTGGCTGCCGCCGCCGTCGGCGCCCACTGCCAGGTCGGCGATCAGGCCGACGCCCATGCCGGCACCGCGGGCGGCGGCTTGGGCGCGTTCCAGGCTGCGCGCAATCAGCCATTGGCAGAACGCGTAGTAGCCGATGCGGGTCGAGTTTTCTTCGGCAAAATGCGCCAGAGCGGTGCTGCGCGGGTCACGCCATTGTTCGGGCCACTCACGCCAGTCGAGGCTTTCACCGCGCCGCGCACGGGCTTCCTGGATGGCTTCGAAGCGGCAATGATTTTCCAGTGCTTCGCCACCGGCATGGCGGAAGCTGCTGAAGTCTGGGTGCAAGGGGTGTTCGCCGTGGGTGAATCCTTCGTACAAGGCTTCGAGCAAGCGGTGCTTGGCTTCGGCGGCGGTGGGCCAGTCGATCAGCGGCAGTTTTTCCAGGTGCTTGAGCTCAGCGGCAAGGCCGGTGGCGTCGATCGCGGTACGCAGGGCACGCTCACCGAGAATCGCACCGGGCGCCGCGTACAAGCTATTGAGGAACAAACGACTGGACGGCGAGTAAGGGCTGTACCGCTGGGTGTCGCCGCTGAACATCGCATGCAGCGGGCTGATCGCCAACGCTTCGGCGCCCCTTTCGCCGGCCACTCGGGCCAGATCTTCGAGGGCCTGGGTATCGCCGAAACCGCCATCGCCGGGGCGACGCAGCGAATACAACTGCACGCTCAGGCCCCAGGTGCGCGGGTTTTGACTGTCAACCGCATCGCCGACGCTGTAGCAGCGCTGGGGTGCCACCGCCAGGGTGAAAGATTGATCGTCGATGCTGACGTGCTGATAACCCACCGGCACCAGGCCGGGCAACACAGCGTTGTCATCAAGCTTCAAGTTAATCCGTGAGCCGTCTTCGAGATGGATCTCACACGGGGTTTGCGGTTCGAAGTAGTGGGCCAGGTCAAGGCCGACGCCCACGTCGCAGGTCAGCAGCGGTGGCAGGTGGCGGGTTTGTTGCACCTCTTGCAGTTGCAGCAGGCTGGCGTCGATCTCCTGGGCGGTACTGGCCGGATGGCCTAGTCCGCTGAGTACCGAGCGCAACACCGCCGGGGTGACTTTCTGTGGACGGCCATTTGCGTCGATCCAGTCGACGGCCAGGCCTGCTCGGCTGGCCAGTATTTCCAGTTGCGCATCGCTCATGGGCGCTCTCCATCCGGGGGTAGCAAAGGGGCTGCGGCCGTGAGGCTGACTAGCGCGCAATACGGGGCAAGCATGCCCTGATTCAACAGACCGGCCGATTGTGGCGGGTGTTCGAACAGCAACGTCGCGTCGGCCTGTGGGGAGTGGACCACGGGCGCATCGCTGAGGTTCAGGTCAATGCGCAACTGACTGCCATCGCCCAGCCGCCAGCGCGCCGTCACCGCGCCCGCGGCCAGTACCTGCGCACCCAGCGCCTGGGCGCCGGGCAGGTGCGCGATGATGTGTCGGTGGCGGATCTCCAGCAGTTGGCGATAGAGCTGGTAAATCGGCGATTGGCGGCTGGGGGTCAGTGTCGGCCGTGAAGCTTCGAAGGTCTGTATCGCGTTCGGGTCGGGAATCTGCTTGCGTTTGTGCGGGTCGGCAAAGGCGCTGAACGCCGCGAACTCATTGCGTCGTCCCTCGCGCACCAACTCCGCCAATTCACCATGGTGGCTGGTGAAGAATAGAAACGGTTGCTCGGCGGCGAATTCGTCGCCCATGAACATCAGCGGGATCATCGGCGACAACAGCAGCAACGCGGTGGCGGCGTAAAGGGCGTCAGGATGGGCCAGCTGATGCAGGCGCTCGCCAAAGGCACGGTTGCCGATCTGGTCGTGGTTCTGCAGAAAAAGCACGAAGGCCGTGGGCGGCAAGTGACCGCTCGGCTCACCTCGCGGCGTACCGTGGCGGGTGATGTGGCCCTGAAACACAAAGCCCTGGCTCAGGCAGCGGGCGAGCTGTTCGGTGGGCTGCTCGGCATAATCGGCGTAATAGGCATCGGTTTCACCCGTGAGCAGAACGTGCAGGGCGTTATGGCCGTCATCGTTCCACTGCGCATCGAAACCTTGCTCCAGCAGGCTGGCCTGGTTGTGCTCGTTTTCCGCCATGAGCCACACATGCCGCGCCGGATCGGTTTGCCGCCGCACCCGTTGCGCCAGCTCTTGAAGAAAGTCCGGGTCTTCGATGGCGTGCACCGCGTCCAGACGCAGCCCGTCGAAGCGGTACTCCAGCAACCACATCAGCGCGTTGTCGATAAAGAAGTCGCGCACCTCGCGCCGCCGGAAGTCGATGGCCGCGCCCCACGGGGTGTGTTTGTCTTCGCGGAAAAAGCCTTCTGCGTAGCGATGCAGGTAATTGCCGTCCGGGCCGAAGTGGTTGTAGACCACGTCGAGAATCACCGCCAGGCCATGGCCGTGGGCCGTGTCGATCAGGTGTTTGAGTTGTTCGGGCGAGCCGTAGGAGGCTTGAGGCGCGTAAAGTAAAACCCCGTCATAGCCCCAGTTTCGCTCGCCGGGGAACTGCGCCAGCGGCATCAGTTCGATGGCGGTAATACCCAGCTCGACCAGGTGTTCCAGATGCTGCTCGACCTCCCGGAAACCGCCGAGTACTCCGACATGCAGTTCGTAGATCACCGCCTCATTCCAGGACCGCCCCTGCCAGGCGCTGTATTGCCACCGATAGGCGAGGGGATCGACTACCACGCTGTGGCTGTCGATATCGCCCGCCTGGGCGCGGGAGGCCGGGTCCGGCACCGTAAGCTCGCCATCGATGTTGTAGCGGTAGCGGGTACCCGCGGGGCAGCGGGTCTTGATCACAAACCAGCCATCGGCCTGAGGCAATAGCGGTAGGGATTGTCCATCTTCCAGTTCGAGACTGACGAAAAACGCATCTGGCGCCCACAAGGCAAAACGCGTGTGTTCGGCGTCCAGCATGATCGCGCCGTGGGGCCAGGTCTCAAGGGTCCGTAACGGCATCGTTGAAAGCCTCTTACTGTTTGCCCGATTTTCCCAGCGCTTTAGCCACCAGTTGTTCGTAGAGTTCGGCGTAGGGTTCGACTGCCTTGCACCAGTTGAAAGGCGCCGCCATGGCTCGGCAACGCATGGCGTTGAGCAGACCAGGGAAGGCGAACACCTTGAACGCGCGGCTCAGGGCTTCGCGATAACTCTCCACGGTGGATTCGTCGAAGAGGAAACCGGTCACGCCGTTTTCGATGGTGTCGGCCAGGCCGCCGGTATTGCGGGCCACCGGCAATGAACCGAAGCGCTGGGCGTACATCTGGCTCAGGCCGCAGGGTTCGTAACGCGAAGGCATCAGCAGGAAATCACTGCCGGCGAACATCCGGCGGGCGTCGGTTTCATTGAAGCCGATGTGCACGCCGATTTGCCCGGGGAAGCGCAACGCCAGTTCACGCATGGCCTGTTCTTCTTCCGGTTCGCCACGGCCGATGATCGCGATCTGCCCGCCATTGGCGACAATGTATTCGGCGACGGCTTCGGTGAGGTCCAGGCCTTTCTGGTAGACCAGCCGCGAGACTACGGCAAACAGCGGACCCTCGGAGTCGTCGAGGTCGAACAGCCGGCGAACGTGCGCGGCGTTGACCGCTTTGCCGTCCCAGTCGCCGATGCCGAACGGGTGGAACAGGTGCGGATCGGTCGCTGCGTCCCAGCTCTCATCGATGCCATTGGGAATCCCGCTGAGCAGGCCTTGCTGGGTCTTGGCGGCGAGAAAACCGTCGAGGCCGCAGCCGAAGGCTGGCGTGGTGATTTCCTGTGCATAGGTGGCGCTGACGGTGGTGATGTGGCTCGAGTAGGCCATGCCGGCCTTGAGGAACGACATCTTGCCGTAAAATTCCATGCCTTCCTGTTGCAAGGCATGCAGGGGAATACCGAGTTCCGGGCACGAGCCGAGGCTGGTGACACCCTGGTACGCCAGGTTGTGGATAGTGAACAGGGTCGGGGTGCGTTGGCCACGCCAGTGCATATAGGCCGGTGCCAGGCCAGCGGGCCAGTCGTGGGCGTGCACCAGGTCCGGGCACCAGTGAATTTGGGCGAGGTTGGCGGCGATATCGGCTGCCGCGAGGCCCAGCCGGGCGAAACGAATGTGGTTGTCCGGCCAGTCGCGGCCGTTGTTGGCGCCGTAGGGCAAACCCTCGCGCTCGTACAATTCAGGGCAGATCAATACGTAAATGACCAGGCCGTCGGGCATGTCCATGCGCCCGATCTTGCAGGGCGGCAACGCTGCGTGCCCGCCCAGTTCGCCGATGATATGAATCGGGTTTTCGCTGTTCATCACTTGCGGATAACCGGGGATCAGCACGCGGACATCGTGCAGATGCGCCATGGCCCGCGGCAGTGCGGCGGAAACGTCGCCAAGACCTCCGGTTTTTACCAGGTCGGCAATCTCCGAGGTGACGAACAGGACTTTCTTCTTGTTGGGATTCTGGCTGGCTACCGGTGCCAGCGTCTTGGGGGTCGGCGCTTTGACCGATTTGGCATTGAGGACACCGACGGTGCTCGTTTCCCCGACCTGCTGATGAGCACGTTCTCCCTGGATATCTAAAGCCGCACTGATCATATGAATCTCCCGTGTTGTTGATCTAATTCTAGGTCTGGCACAAACGGTGTTCGTGGCCAAATCCTGTGGCCGGGCGCAAACGCGCTACGCATCGGTGAGCAAGTGCTGCCCATGCGCTGAAGCAGAATGGGTGAAGTGGCTGTTGCAAGGAATGCACCAGTCGCTGTGGCCCTACTCTTAACCTGACCCGAGGCCAGTACCAAAAGTTTCGATTTTTTTCACCGAATGACCAGCCGGTTTTACTCCGCGAAAATCAGTCTAGGCCAGAACTTAGAGCGGGGCCGGTCAACTGCGAAATTGTTCGACAATCGGTTAAGAGAGAGTACAAACATGAGGGCTTTGGGGGGAGGCGCACCGACGAAGGGCAGGTTTGTTTTTGGGTGTGGGTCAAATCGGGACCGGGAGGTCACGATAATCGGGCGTGACGGGATGTGGGTTGCACCATTACGGTGCGCAGGGTTTAGGGGAGATGTAGTGGTTTGAGGGCCTCTTCGCGGGCAAGCCCGCTCCCACAGGATTTGTGTCGGACGCCGGCAATGAGCACGACGCCAAACCTGTGGGAGCGAGGCTTGCCCGCGATGAACGATAACGCGGTCCTAGTTCAGAATCCGAATCGGCGCTCCCGCCGCCCAGGCTTGAATATCTTCGATCATCTGCGAAAAAAACAGTTGGTAATTCTGCCGGCTGACATACCCGACATGAGGCGTGGCCAGCACGTTGTCCAGCGTTCTGAAAGGATGATGGCGGGGCAACGGCTCGTGCTCGAACACGTCCAGCGCAGCGCCCGCCAGGCGTTGTTTCTGCAGCGCCTTGATCAACGCCGACTCATCGACAATCGGCCCGCGGGCGGTGTTGATCAGCCATGCCGTGGGTTTCATCCAGTCCAGTGCCTGAGCGTCCACCAGCCCTCGGCTGCGCTCGCTGAGCACCAGATGGACCGACAGCACATCGGCCTGCTCGAACAGTTCCTGCTTGCTGACATAGGTGACGTCGACTTCAGCAGCCCGTTCGGCGGTCAGGTTTTCGCTCCAGGCAATCACCCGCATGCCGAACACCTGCCCGAACCGGGCTACCCGTTGACCGATGCTGCCCAGGCCGAGGATCGCCAAGGTCTTGCCCTGCAGGTCGCCGCCCAACCCTTGTTGCCACTGACCTGCGCGCAAGGCGTTGGCTTCGGCCACCAGGTTGCGGGTCGCGGCCATGATCAGCGCCCAGGTCAGTTCCGGAGCGGCGTGTTTGTAGCTGTCGGTGCCGCAGACCCGGATGCCCAGCGCGGCGGCGGCTTTCAGGTCCAGGGCGGCGTTGCGCATGCCGCCGGTGACCAGCAGCTTGAGTGCGGGCAAGCGGCGCAGCAGGTCTTCGTCGAACCGGGTGCGCTCGCGCATCACGCAGATCACCTCGAATGCGCCGAGCCGTTCGGCCAGGGTTTCGTTGTCGGCCGGGTAGTCATGGATAAAACTCAGCTGACCGATGCTGTCCAGCACCGACCAGTCCACCACACCGCGAGCCACGTCCTGCCAGTCATCGATCACTGCAATCTGCACCGCCATCAGCCTTACCTCATCAACGAACGGGATTGGTTTTGTTTAGCCAGTCGAGTAATGCCTGATGGAATTTGGCCGGTTCCTCCATCTGCGGCGCGTGGCCCATGCCGGGGAATTCAACCAGTGTCGACTGGGGAATCAGTTTCGCCACTTGCTTGCCGAGCACTTCGTAGTGACCGAGCCTGGCCTTGACCTCGGGCGGTGCAATGTCGCTGCCGATGGCCGTGGTGTCGGAGGTGCCGATCAGTAACAGCGTCGGCACCTTCAGGTCCTTGAACTCGTAGTACACCGGTTGGGTAAAGATCATGTCGTAGATCAGCGCCGAGTTCCACGCGACTTGCGTATGCCCCGGTCCTTTGTTCAGGCCGGCGAGCATGTCTACCCAGCGGTCGAACTCGGGTTTCCAGCGGCCACCGTAATAAGTGTTGCGTTCATAGCTGCGGATGCCGTCGGCGCTGAGCTTGAGCTCGCGTTCGTACCATTGATCGACCGTGCGGTACGGCACGCCGAGGGCTTTCCAGTCTTCCAGGCCGATGGGGTTGACCAGCGCCAGTTGTTCGACTTGATCGGGGTATTGCAACGCATAGCGGGTGGCGAGCATGCCGCCGGTGGAGTGCCCGAGCAGGGTGGCTTTCTGGATGCCCAGGGTCTTGAGCAGTTGCTGGGTGTTGCTCGCCAGTTGCTGGAAACTGTATTGATAGTGGTCGGGTTTGCTGGAGGTGCAGAAGCCGATCTGGTCCGGGGCGATGACCCGGTAACCGGCCTCGCTCAGCGCCTTGATCGAGCTGTCCCAGGTCGCGCCGCAGAAATTCTTGCCATGCATCAGCACCACGCTGCGTCCATTGACCTTGCCTTGGGCGGCAATGTCCATGTAACCCATCTGCAGGGATTTGCCCTGGGACTCAAAAGCGAAATGCTTGACCGTGTAGGGGTACTCGAAGCCCTGAAGTTGCGGACCGTATTCCGGTGTTTCGGCCTGGGTATGGTCCTGGGTTTGGGCGAGAACCGGTAGTGCCGCCGTCAGCAGCAGACCCGGTAACCAGCGGGAGAAAAGGCGCGACATGGGTGAGCTCCACAGGAAATCTGCCGATGCTGGATCGGCATGATTAGGGTGACATTAAACACAGGCCATGGCTGTTCTTTGTCGTTCAACCCATCCATCCCAGCGTAGCCAGGGCCAACACACCGTAGCGGGCGCCCTTGGCGAGTGTCACGATCATCAGGAAACGCCCCAGTGGCTCGCGCATGACACCCGCCACCAGCGTCAGTGGATCGCCGATGATCGGTACCCAACTAAGCAACAACGACCAATGACCGTAACGCTGATAGTGCTTTTGGGCTTGCTCGAGATGGCGGGGGCTGACCGGAAACCAGCGCCGGTCGCGAAACCGCTCGATGCCACGCCCCAGCCACCAGTTCAGCAGCGAGCCCAGCACATTGCCCAGCGTTGCCACCGTCAGCAGCGACCAGAGCCTATACGGGTTGCTGAGCAACAACCCCACCAGCACCGCTTCGGATTGCAGTGGCAGCAGCGTCGCGGCACCAAAGGCCGCGAGAAACAGCCCGATGTATGCGCCGAACATCAATGGGCGGGGTAGTCCGCCACCACCACGTCAGTGCCGTCCTTTTTCAGGCCGATCACTTGGTAGGCATCGCTCATGCCGTCCATTTCCATGCCGGGCGAGCCCATGGGCATGCCGGGGGCGGCAACTCCCAACAGATCGTCACGCTTGCTCAAGGCCAGCACTTGATCGGCAGGTACATGGCCTTCGACGAATTTGCCATTGATAAGGCCGGTGTGGCACGACGCCAGGCGAGGTGGCACGCCGTGTTGTTGCTTGAATTGGCTCATGTCGGCTTCGACATGGTCTTCAACTTTGAAACCGTTGGCTTCCAGATGACTGACCCATTTTTTGCAGCAGCCGCAATTGGCGTCGCGGTGAACTTCGATGGGAATCAGGTCGGCGGCCTGGGCCAGGGAAGAGATGAAGAGGGCGCTCAGGGCGGCCAGACGCAGGTGGGTTCGCATGGGGGGGGCTCGTCTCGGGTTGTGGCCAAAAAGATGCATTTTGACCAATTTACCCAACAAAGAGACAGGGGATTGTTTCGAAGTAATACAGCGTTGGGTAAACCCTGTGGCGAGGTCAGCCTGTACCTTGAGCGCCAGCAAGTTGATTTACCCGACACCCTCAATACAAACAAACTAACCAAGGCGTACATAAAGGCTTGGCTAGTTAATCTGCGCCAATATCGAAAAGTCCATGTAGACCAATGAAAGCAGGCGCTTTTTGGTATGTATCGTAAATGTATAAGAATTGTAAAAAATGGAAATATTTGTTGGTGACGTTAGAGCACACATCGATACTCGCCCGCACTTAACTCGGTTAAACAAGGAACTTTTATGGTCGCCTCACAAGGACGTCTGTGTGTTTTGGATGATCGGCATCCCGTCACACAGTCGGGAGCCCGGTCATGACCATCGGCTATACAGGTGCCTGGACAAGCAAGGCAGGTTTACTGGTCAAGGACACTGGCAGCGGCAAACCTGTCACCCACAGCGCCAGGGTCAAGCAGATGCTGGCACTGGTGGGGGACAATCCCAATGCGCTGAATACGGCGAAAATGGATGAACAGAAACTGCACAGAAACATCAAGGGCTTCGACCCGGAAAATGTCTCCGCCAAGCAACTGGGCAATCTCAGTGCCTTCTTGAGAGGCAAAGGCCTGATTTCCGATATTACTTCGATGACCTTGCTTAATGCCGGTGACAAGTTTGACCGGTTTGGCGTACAGAAAGACCCGGATGCGAAATTCAATGCGCTGGAGTATTTCGCCACGCAACTGGACACCATCCAGAACAACAGCATCAAGGGTGACAGGTACGCCGTTGGCCTGATCCCGGAATACAAGACGGCGATCTACGTACTGCAGAACTTGCGAGCTTACGGCAAGGGCAACGGTACGACGGTACCTAATGACAAGGGCGTTAACGCCAAGGCGTGATGTTTGGCCGCGCTGGCCCGCTCGAACTATCGGACGGGCCGGGCAGCTGCTATCGGTCAAGCAACTTCATGACTTCTTCCGGATAACGCAGGCCTGCCGTGGCATGGGCCGGGAATATCGCTTCCAGCGCCTGCAATTCTTCGCGGCTCAGTTTCACGTCCAGCGCGGCCACATTTTCTTCCAGGTATTTACGCTGTTTGGTGCCTGGAATCGGGATCAGATAATCCCCTTGGGCCAAGACCCATGCCAACGCCAGTTGGCCCGCCGTCACACCCTTGTCGGCGGCCAGGGCCTGAACCTGCTGCACCAGCAACAGGTTTTTTGCGAAGTTTTCCCCTTGAAAACGTGGACTGAAGCGACGGTAGTCATCGGCTGCGAAATCATCCGGGCTTTTCAGTGCACCGGTCAAAAAGCCCCGACCCAATGGGCTGTAAGGTACAAAGGCAACGCCCAGTCGCCGGCACGCGGCCAGGCAACCGTTCTCCTCCTGATCGCGGCTCCATAGCGAATATTCACTTTGCAGTGCGCTGATCGGATGAACCTTGTTCGCTCGTTCCAGCGTGGCGACCGAGGCTTCACTCAATCCCAGGTAACGCACCTTGCCGGTCTTCACCAGTTCTGCCATGGCGCCGACGGTTTCCTCGATGGCCACCTGCGGATCGATGCGGTGCTGGTAATACAAATCCAGGGTCTCCACGCCAAGGCGCTTGAGGGTGCCGTCGATGGATTTGCGAATGTATTCCGGTCGCCCGTTGACGCCCCGTGCACCGGGGTTGGATGGGGCGCGGACAATGCCGAACTTGCTCGCCAGAAACACTTGCTCACGCTTGCCGACAATGGCCTTGCCGATCAACTCTTCATTGGTATGCGGACCGTACATGTCCGCCGTGTCGAGCAGATTGATCCCCAACTCCAGCGCGCGGTGCAAAGTGGCGGTGGCTTCGCGGGTGTCCACGCCTGTGGTGTAGAAATCGGTCATGCCCATGCAGCCCAGACCGATCGCGCTCACCTGCGGACCGTTTTTGCCCAGTTGACGTGTTTGCATGAAATCAGCTCCCTGTGAATTGAAATCCTATTGTTGACCTCGACAGAAACGAGATAAACCGGCTAAAACTGCTATCACTGTTCGCAATTTCTAAATAATCAGCCGGTAAGCCAAAGCAATGGACCGTTTCAACGCCATGCGCGTGTTCACCCGAATCGTCGAACTGGGCGGCTTTGCCAAAGCGGCGGACAGCCTGCAAATGCCTCGCGCCTCCGTGACCATTCTGATCAAGCAACTCGAGACACATCTGGGCGTGCAACTGCTGCAGCGCACCACCCGGCAGATCAGCCTGACGCTTGATGGCGCGGCCTATTACCCGCGTTGCGTGCGGTTGCTGGCGGATCTGGAAGAGACCGAAGCGGTGTTTTCCGCTGCTCGCCACAATCCCAAAGGTTTGCTGCGAGTGGATATGCCGGCGGGAGTGGGGCGTTTGATTGTGATCCCGGCATTGCCGCAATTCACTGCCCGGTACCCATTGATCGAACTGGAAATCGGTTTGAATGACCGGCCTGTGGATCTGATCCGCGAAGGTATCGATTGCGTGTTGCGGGGTGGCTCAACCCTGGACGACTCACTGGTGGCACGGCCGCTGGGCGTGATGGACCAGGTCACCTGTGCGAGCCCGGAATACTTGCAGCGTTGCGGGACTCCGCTGTGTCTGGAGGATCTGAAGGGGCACCAGATGGTGGAATACTTTTCCAACACCGGCAAACGCTACGGACTGGAATTTGTACTCGATGGCCAGCTACGGTTGATCGATCTGCCCAAGCACGTCTCGGTCAATAGCGCCGATGGCTATCTGGCGGCGTGTGAGGCGGGATATGGCTTGGTCCAGACCCCGTATTATCACGTTGCCCGCCAACTGGATGAGGGGCGTTTGATCGAGGTCCTGAGGGACGTGCCGCCACCGGGTATGCCGCTGACGGCGCTCTATCCTCCTCATCGCCAGTTGTCCCGACGGGTGCGGGTGTTCGTCGACTGGATGGTGGAACTCTGTGCGCAGTCGGCTAATGGTTTTTACAAAAAAGACTCAAGCGCCTGAGCGACTTCCCTATTATCGATGTTGATAATAACCGGGGCCGCCACGGTCATAATGGTGGCCGCCGTGCCAGCCGCCGTGGGGGAAAACGATGCAGCCACTCAGGGTCAGGAGCGCGAGCAGGGGAATCAGCAGTGTGATTCGACGGAACATTTCAAAATCCTCATAGTTATCGCCGCAATGAAGTCAAAACTCTTCATCGGCTGTAACATGAGACCCCGTTTGCAGCCCCTCATTCCCGCAGAACAGTACGGGCTTGGTATGCAATCGGATACAAATCGGATACATTTTTTTGGTTCAGGAACCCGCAATGACCCAGTCGCAACGTTTGAAATACTCGATTCTAATCTCCCTGGTGGTACTGGGGATCATGTTCGGCCTTTCCTGGCTGCAAAACGCTGGGATCATCACAGAGCAGCTGTTCCAGTACATCGCCATTGGCGTGGCGGTGCTCGTGGTGGTGATCAATGGCGTGATGCGTCGCAAGGTCAAGCCTTGAGCGACGCCCCCTGGCCGGGTTGCTCGCTGTAAAGGACGGCGGCGGCCTGTGGATGCAGGCTGTAGCTTTTGTCCGGATTGAGGGTGATCACACCTTCACCGCACAAGCGTTTCAACACTTCACGGACACTGAGAAAGGACAGGGGAATGTCCAGGTCCAGCAGGTGACTGTGCACGCCACGCACCCCCAGGCTGCGGTCGCTTTCGGCGGCGGTCAGCAAGGCGTCGATGACTTTCAGACGAATCAGGCTGGTACGCAGGCCAAAACTCTTGAGCAAAAACCTGATCCGTTCGTTGCCGTGGCGTTCGGCTTGTTGATTGAAAACGCCGGAGCCCAGGGGGCTGGCCTTTGGCGCATGGCTACCGTCCGTTGGCAGTTGCGGGTTGTACATGCAAAAACTCCTTTTCAGAGCCTGATCAGGAAAATGTGATGGGTGCTCTCAATCAATTAGACGAACGAGCCAGGCAAATAATGAAGACCCGCATGTAGAAAATTTGTCGCCATTACGTCAGCGGCCCGTGAGCCGGGCGTGGGGTCGCCCTAAATTTTTGCTGTTTGCTTCGTTTTAAGGGGAGGCGCATTGCGTGTCATACGTCTTTTCGATCAGGAGCGAGCGTGATTATTTCCAGGCAGTTAACCAGGTTGAGCCTTGCGGGTGTGTTTATGGGGCTGAGTCTTGCGGCAAACGCGCGCAGCCAGCCAGAGCAGGCGACGGCCGAGATTCGTCGAACCAGTTTCGGCTTGCCGCATATTCGTGCCGACAACGAGCGTGGGCTCGGCTATGGCATTGGCTATGCCTATGCTCAGGACAATCTGTGCTTGCTGGCCAATGAGATTGTCACCGTCAATGGCGAGCGCTCACGGTATTTTGGCCCGGACCAGTCCACCGTCGAAGAGCGCGGGAACCTGGCCAGCGATCTGTTTTTCAACTGGCTGAATACGCCGCAGGCAGTCGCCACTTTCTGGCAGGCGCAAACGCCTGAAGTCCGCGAGCTCATCGAAGGTTATGTGGCGGGTTACAACCGTTCGCTGACAGAGCGTCGAGCGCAGGGGGTGCCGCAGCAATGCCAGGGAGAATGGGTGCGCGCGATTACCGCGCAGGACCTGGTCAAGTTGACCCGACGTCTGTTGGTCGAAGGCGGCGTGGGGCAGTTTGCCGAAGCATTGGCCGGCGCTACCCCGCCGAAAACCGTCGCGCATGTGGCGGGCGAACCGGTGTCGTTCCAGCTGGCGGCTTCACGCATGCAACGCTTCGCTCTGGATCGCGGCAGCAACGCCGTGGCGGTCGGCAGCGAGCGCTCGTTCAACGGTCGTGGGATGTTGCTGGCCAATCCGCACTTTCCCTGGGTCGGTGGGATGCGTTTCTATCAGATGCACCTGACCATTCCTGGCAAACTGGATGTCATGGGCGCCGCGTTGCCCGGCCTGCCCATGATCAATATTGGTTTCAACCAGCACCTGGCGTGGACCCACACGGTGGATTCGTCCAAGCACTTCACGCTGTATCGTCTGCAACTCGATCCCAAGGATCCGACCCGTTACCTGCTGGATGGCAAGTCATTGCCGATGAAAAAGCAGACGCTGGCGGTGAACGTGAAGCAAGCCGATGGCCAGACCCGGCAGATTTCCCATGTGGTCTACAGCTCGCAATTCGGCCCGATTGTGCAATGGCCCGGCAAGCTGGACTGGAACAACCAGTTCGCCTACAGCCTGCGCGATGCCAACCTGGATAACGACCGGGTCTTGCAGCAGTGGTATGCGATGAACCGTGCCGCCAACCTCACTGAATTGCAGGCATCGGTGCACAAAATTCAGGGGATTCCATGGGTCAACACCCTGGCGGTAGACGATCAAGGGCAGACGCTTTACATGAACCTGTCGGTGGTGCCGAACGTCAATGCCGACAAACTGGCCAAGTGCAGCGATCCGCGGGCCGGATTACAGATGATCCTGCTCGACGGTTCCAACAGCGCCTGCGCCTGGGACATTGACCCGAACGCTGCGCAAAAAGGTATTTACGCAGCAGATAAACTGCCGCAACTGCTGCGTAAAGACTTTGTGCAGCACTCCAATGATTCGGCCTGGATGGCCAACCCGGCACAACCGCTCACCGGTTTCTCGCCATTGATCAGTCAGGACAATCAGCCATTGGGGCTGCGTTCGCGCTTCGCCCTGGAGCGTCTGGGCACCTTGAGCAAGGCCGGTCCTGTCGCTGCGGCAGATCTGCAACACATGGTGATGGACGATCAGGTGTATCAGGCGACGCAAGTGATGCCGGACCTGCTGCAATTCTGCGCCGCGGATCTGGGCACCGATGCGCCGACGCTTGCGCCGCTGTGTGCCAGCCTCAAGGCGTGGGATCGCCGGGTGAATCTGGACAGCGGACTGGGCTTTGTGCATTTTCAAAATGTCATGGGGCCGTTACAGCAGATCTCTGACATCTGGCGTGTGGCGTTCGACCCAAAGGATCCGCAGCACACACCGCGTGGCCTGGCAATTGAACGGCCAGACGTCGCCAAAGCAATTCGGGCGGCAATGCTGGCCTCGGTCGAGCAGGTAAGAACCCTTGGCCTGAAGGCCGATAGCCGCTGGGGCGATATCCAGGTGGTCAGCAGTGGCGGGCAGCAAACGCCGATCCATGGCGGGCCGGGCACGCTGGGTGTGTATAACGCGATCCAAAGCGTGCCGAGAACCGACGGCAAGCGCGAAGTCGTCAGTGGCACCAGCTATTTGCAGGTGGTGACTTTCGATGACAAGGGGCCGCAGGCTCAGGGCTTGCTGGCTTTCTCGTTGTCCAGCGATCCGGCGTCGAAGTATTCCCGGGACCAGACACTGGCCTTTTCGAAGAAGCAGCTGAGTGTGTTGCCGTTTACCGAGCAGCAGATCACGTCCGATCCGCAGTACCAGGCTCAGACGATTCGCGAGCAGGATGAAAAAGCAGGGAAGATCGCCGCGCAGTAATAGCGATAGGTTCGAATGAAACATGAAGGCCGCACCCCGCAAGGGTGGCGGCCTTCAGCTTTTTGGGACTTGTTGCGGAATTGAATTGAGGACCGGACTACCGTCCTTGTTGCGGGTCAGGTAGACCGGCAGCACCTTGGGTAGCGAAGCCACCAGGTTGTTGAGCTCTTTGATGTTGTAGATACCGCCGAGGCGAATCGAGCCGGTACTGTGGTCGGCGATCATGACAGGCTTGTTCAAATAACGATTGATCAAGGGCAGGGCATCGGTCAGCGTCAGATCATCGAGCACCAGTTTGCCGCTGCGCCAGGCCAGCGAATGGTCGTTGGCAGAGGTCTGGCTGATTTGTGGTGCGAAGTCGCCGTGCCGGTAACGCGCCTGCATGGCAGGTTCGAGACGTGAACCCTCGCCGGGCAGGGCATCGTTGCTGGTCACCAGCACGGAACCTTCGATCAGGTTCACGCGTACCTGGTTTTCATACATCCACACGTTGAACTGGGTTCCGGTGACGCGAATCCTGCCGTCGGCCGCCCTGACAATGAATGGGTGCTGCAGGTCGTGACTGACGCTGAAGAAGGCTTCGCCTTTTTTCAGCGTGACACGACGCTGATCCTTGTAATTGCTGAACGTCAGTTCACTGCCCAGGTTCAACTCCACCTGACTGCCGTCACTCAGCGTGACCTGACGAACGTTGTCGGTCGCCTCGAAATGCTGATAGGCATTGGGCAGCCATCCCAGGTTCCATCCGGTGTATGCCGCCAGTGGCAATGCCAGGGCGCAGACGGTGGCGGCAATGCCGAAGGTGCGCCAGGGCGTTGTCGGTTTGATGCGAACAGCCGGCGCGGGGGATTCGGCACGTGGCAAATCCCCAGCCACATCCCAGATCTCCAGCATGGCTTCGTACTCGAAGGCGTGCAGAGGATGAGCATCACGCCATTGCTCGAACGCCAGGCGTTCTTCGGCCGTGCAGTCGATGGCATGCAGACGCATGCACCAGTGCGCAGCGGCATCGGTGATGGCGTCGTATTGGGCTTGCGAGAGAGAGTGGTCGGTCATTGACTCATCCTGATTTCCTGCATTCTAACCTTGAGGGGAAGTCTGCGAGAACAACCGTCATGGCAATTGCCCATCAAAGTACAACTTATTTTCACCTGATCGCCCCGAAAACCGGGCGTCGCCGGGAAGTATCCATAAATGGAGTGAAAAAATGGTCAAGACCTCCAGGATTGATCCCGCTGTCCCGGACAAAAAAGCAGGCCTTGTAGCCAATGCCGGCAAGTCAAGAAATTTGAACGACGAAAATCCTGTGGGAGCGTGGCTTGCCCGCGAAGAATGCACCGCGGTTTTTCAGGTACTACGCGTCATCGTTCTTCGCGGGCAAGCCACGCTCCCACAGGTTCTGCGTCTTAACTTACCGGCCTGCTACGGCGGGACGTCAGACCGTGGACGGGGCTGGTACCGGATCCAGTTGTCGACCCATTTCACATATCAAGTAAGCGATCGAGTCGGCGTTGCGCAAAATGGTGTCGACTCTCACGTCCACATTCCTTGGATTCAGAAAGGCATCGCGAGCAGCATCCATCGTTGTACAACCCGTTGCTTTCAGAATTTCCCGACCCACATGCCCTAAACCCGCAATCGAATCCAGATCGTCCCATAAGTCCAGCTCGCTGTTCCAGCGCGCAAACAGTTGTTCCCTCGGGGTCGCCAGGGACAGTGCCTCTCGTTGGAAGTCCAGCTGAGTCTGTTTCAGCTTTGCGCTAAAAAAGGCCATTGGCGTGACAAGATCACTGAATGGACGCCTTGACTCGATCGTCGCGATATCCACGGTTTTTGAATAAAGGTGGGAGAACTCGTGAATCAGGGTGGCGGCCTGGGCATGACTGTTGATATTGAAAGGCTCCGTCAAGAAGTCTTGATAGAAATCGAGTTGCTGATTGAAAAATGTTTCCGTGAAATGCACATGCTTCAATATGTCCTCTTCCACAACAAAAGCGATCGTACTGTCGAGCCCGTATTTGTTGGAACCGACCACAAAACGTTCGGTATTCATCAAATCCTCGTTTGGGTCCACCAGCGCTTTGCAAACAGGAACGATGGGCTGTTTGATTTTGTCGAGAATGCTCGCGTCGATGTTGCCCACATCAAAAAAGGCTTTGAGGAAGGAATCCAGTCGCGTACCGGGGAGGTGTTGCCGGAGCTGCGCCAGGTTATGCAGACTGTTGAACGCGTAGTAACGAGCCAGGTCTATGGCTTGCATGATCATGCGTGCTTTTTCCGGATGTTTTGTCCGAATGTCTTCCATTCCCCGCGCTTCGATATTCAGCACCTCTCGGACCATGCGAGCAGTGGCATGTTGATTGTGCATTTTCGACAGGGCTTTGCCGTAATGGACCGTGTGGATGTCTGGATCGATCACTAGCTGCTGGCCGGGAGCCGCCAGCAACGCGGGTCCTGGCTGTTGGTCTCTGATCATTCGCCAGATCGGTCCGGTTTTGACCACGGGGTAAACCTTTCCCTCGACGGGGGCGTACGTTCGATTGCCGATTGAGTTTCGGTAAGTTCCATCGCTGTTCTTGCGCAGCTCCTTTAATGCTACGTCCGTGGTCTCGAAAGGCTGCAACACCGTGCGCGCCGGTGCCGTCGGTTTCACTTGCGACCATTGCGGGGCAGCCACCGGGTTGGCAACAGGTGGGGTGGCGGAGGTTGTTTGCGCCGTGGTCGCCGACTCCTCCAGCGACAACTTGCCTAACGACACCATCTGCGCGGCACCGGCAATAAATGCCTGCAATGCCCGCGTCCAGTGATGATCCTGCAGGGCTTCGGCGGAGCCCTTGAAGTCCTTGTAGCTTTGCCACAGAAACAGCACATAGGCGAGTTTGCCCGGTAACAGGCGGGAAATCAGATTGATGCCGGAGCTGAACAGGTTTTTGGCGGCTTCCCACTCGGCCTGGCCGCTGATTTCGGAGTGACTGCCGAGCATCTTCGATAGAAGGCTGACGTTATCGCTGAACAGTTGTACAAGCAGGTTGCCGTCGATGGGGGTAGACGCGAGGGTGATTTCGCTTTGTTGTCCGACTGTGGACTTGAACAGGTTGCCGAACAGGGACTGTTCACCCTCGGGAAGCCGTCGAATGATCAGATCCTGCAGTGCCCCGGGTGTATTGATCGCCGAGATAACGCTGGCCTCGTTCTCGAATTCGGTAAACACCGAGCCTGTGTGATAAGGCGCATACAGGATTTGCGGCCCGTCCTGTCCGGCACCGGGGCCGATCAGGTACAGGCCCAGGGTTTTGACGGCTGCGGCACCTGCGGTCTTGATCAGTTCCAGTGACCTGACGATGGCGTGGGCACCTGCTACAGCGGCACGGGCGATGGCGTCCGGCATGTCGAGAACCTGGCAGATCATATCGAACGCACTGGCGGAAAGACGTTGCTGCAGTTTCAGTGCATGAGCGTGTTGCAGCAGTTGCCACGGGAGTTGCTGAATAAAACGCTGTTTTCGACTGTCGGCATCGGTGCCGGTCTTGGTCAATGCATCCGTCACCTGCTTTGCATAATCGCTGTGGATATTCAGTGACTGCACAAGCTGGCGCACGGCGTCCTGATTCAGGCGATCGGGGAGGGCTTGAGCGGTTGTCGAGGCAATTTTGAAGCCGGTGCCTTGAGCGACGTCGACAGGGTTTAGGGCAAACTCGGTCAGGCTACGCGCCGGTCCGGCCAGGGCCAGGTCGGGCGTAATTTTAATGTGGCCGGGGTCAAGTTGCGTTCCAGGGAATCGGCTGCCGAGCAATGACACCAATCGGTCATGCACATAGGACGCCAGGGGCTGGATCCCGTGCAGATAATCTTTGTCGTCGGTGACGCTGTTACGGTATTGCTCCAGCAGTTCGATGTGCAACTGCTGTTCTGCGACGGGGGCCATGCCAAGCCATGCAGGCAGCGACTGCTGGCGGGTGATTGCCTGCGAGATCAATGTGGCTCTTCGCAAGTTGGTGTCGATGACCCTTTGCGTCATCTTTTGCAACGCTTTGATCTGCTGTGTGTCGCCCAGTTTCCGACTGCGCAGGTGTTCGCAGCGAGCCAGGAAGTGGTCAATGGAGGACTGCGCAAGGTGCTGCAGGACGTTGCTTTCAATCAGTCGCAACGAGTTGAGCGTGTAGCGCTGGTGGAATGTGTGCTGGGCAGGGGGGAGGTTTTCCAGCAGCTCCAGGCGTTTGTTGGCGTCGAGCAGGCGCCGGTTCAATTCCGTCATTGCGCTGCTGACTGAAGCGAAAACTTCCAGCCCGGCCGCAGGCGTCCACAGAATCGCCCGGCCGGAATGCTGAACATCAAGCCCGCCACGTTCGGTCAGCAGTACGCAATTGGCCAGGGGCAGCACATCCTTCTGCCCGGAACATTCAAGGATCAGCGAATAGGCATCAGGCCTGAAACCATTGAGGGCGAGGCGCGTTTTTCGATCCGCTTGATCCGGGTTAAGCACCGTATCGACAATGGCCCGGTCGGCGTCCCGCAGCGTCGCGTTGAGTACCCGAAGGCTGGCTTCTCCGCGTACCCCTACGGAAAGCGCGTGGGCCAGCTGGGGTTTCAACTTCTCCAGATATACGCGCTGTAGCGCCAGAGACGTGATCGGCTGAGAAGCGAATTCCGCGCTGATCAGCGATTCGACACTGTTGAAGGTTTTGACGAAAGCCGCTGCCGTGTCTGCCAATACCATGGAGGGCAGTTGGTTACCGGATAACACCGGCCGGGTACTCCAGCGTCCCTGAACATCCAGCGCCAGCAAGTGCTCGCTGATCATGGCGCGTATATCCAGTGCCTTGTCGAACAAGGCGTGGAGGTCCACGGTGCCTTCGCTCTGACGGAAAACCTGCAGAACGTATTCCATGTTTTGCAGTTGCTTGGTGATGACCGCTTCAAACAGCGTTTTGAAGATCGACCCTGAAATCACCTCACCGGAGACCTGTGGCTGATTGAAACCGATGAACCGGTTGCGTTCGTCCAGACTCAGCAGGCCGTAGAGCTCATCTTCGTGACCGGCTGCGCTGAACTTGCTCAGCAAGGTGCCTTTGAGGTCCTGATAGTCCTTCAGAACCTGGAGTCCTTGGGTAGGGGTGTAAAGAAAGGCATCGGCATTGGCGTGACTGATCATCAGTGCGCCAGCCAGTTCGACATAATTGGCTGCGTGCTCCCAAAGACGCACAGCCTCGAGGTTCAGTCCCGAGGCAGTGCCCGCCGTCAGAGCGTGCAAGGCCTGGCTCTGTTCAGGGCTGATGATGTCGGCCTCGCGCTTGATCAGGAACTCTGCGCGTGCCTTTTCACGGATGGCCCGATTGAAAAAATCGCGGCGGGATGCACCGTCGGCCGCCGCATCGTCCCAGTAGTTCTGCAGTTTCCCGCAAAGCAGGCTTAGCAGTTTGCTGGAAGCGGTCTTTACCGCGGTTTCCCAGTGCTGTTGGTCAGTGCTCGCCGGATTTTTTCCCGGATGGGAGAATTCATGAAGCTGCCCGACCGGCCATCGCTGATGGCGGTAGTACGACAGCACCGCGTCACTCAGGGACATGGAATTGATCCAGCGCCGGGGCGGGGCGCTGTCCTGGTCGTCGTCATGGGCCGATGCAACGGAGTAAAAGTCGAGTCGGGTCTGGCTTTGATCAAGGCGTGGGAATGAAGATTGCAACAACTCGTCAAGCAGCGTATTGAGCAGCGAGGTCAGCGTTGGCAGCTTGATCAACTCGTCCAGCATGGCCTGCTCGTTCATTCGCTGGTTATTGGCGATGACAGTGCGCTGGTCTTCGAATACGTCGCCCTCGATGGCCTGAAAACTCACCTGAATATTGCTCGCTGCCGCCAGCGTTTTGCGCTCAGCCAACGACATGAAGGCCAGCAAGTCGTCGTCCTCGGTCACGCTGCTCAGTTGGTGCTTAAGCTGTTCGGTCAAGGCTGCGCGGCTGTGGAACTTCTTTATGCCGGCGTACGGGGTGTAGAGAATTTCACCGTTGTCATCCGGAGTGAGGCTCAACACGAAGCTGCCGGCCAAGGGGACGGAGGCCAGGTCTTGCGCATTGAGCAGGATTTTTTCGGCAAACATCGGCGGGGTCTGTTGACTGCGTAACGTTTGGCTGGCCAGTTCCAGATGACTGAACCATTCGAAATCCTTGCGCGTCAGCCCATGGGTTCTACCCAGATCATTCCAGTGGCCGGGCGATTGCAGGGCCTGGGGGAAAAACAGCGGAGCGGGAGGTGAGGGCATCGTCGAGTCTCATTCAGGGCGCGGTTGAAGGCGCCTGTGGGTTGAGGCTCAAGACTAGAATTCGCAGGTCAGACGTAGGTGGTAGATAGTTACCACACGGCTGCCCGGTGTTCGTGCCAACGTGCGCGGAAGCAGCTTCTCGGTTCAACCGAATGCGCTCAGGTGCAGCGGTTCAAGCGAAAGGTTGACAGGCAGCTCGTCGCCCGTTGTTAATCGGTTGGTTTTCATACGCTGTTGCCCCCTCCAATAATTATTCTGGAGCTTCAGATGTCTGCGCCACACGATCATGTGTCTACTGCGGTTTCGCAAAACCTGTCCTTCGAAGCGCTGACGGCGTTGCTCGAGCAGATCTTCCTGCGCCACGGCACCTCGGCCGATGTCGCCAAAACCCTGGCCCTCAACTGCGCCGGCGCCGAGCGCGACGGGGCTCACAGTCACGGTGTGTTCCGTATCCCCGGTTATGTGTCGACGCTGCAAAGCGGGTGGGTCAATGGCCAGGCCGTGCCGGTGGTCGAGGACGTGGCCTCGGGCTTCGTTCGGGTTGACGCCGATAATGGCTTCGCCCAACCGGCCCTCGCGGCGGCGCGACCCTTGTTGGTCGAAAAAGCCCGCAGCGCCGGCATTGCGGTACTGGCCATCCGTAATTCCCACCATTTCGCCGCCTTGTGGCCAGACGTCGAGCCGTTTGCCGATGAAGGGCTGGTGGCACTGAGCGTGGTCAACAGCATGACCTGCGTGGTGCCGCACGGTGCCGATCGACCGCTGTTCGGGACCAACCCGATTGCCTTCGCCGCCCCTCGGGCCAACGGTGATCCGATCGTCTTCGACCTGGCGACCAGCGCCATCGCCCATGGCGATGTACAGATCGCTGCCCGTAAAGGCGAACGTTTGCCGGCGGGCATGGGAGTGGACAGCCTCGGCCAGCCGACCCAGGACCCGAAAGCGATCCTTGAGGGCGGCGCCTTGCTGCCGTTTGGCGGGCACAAGGGCTCGGCGCTGTCGATGATGGTGGAGCTGTTGGCGGCGGCGTTGACCGGCGGTAATTTCTCTTTCGAGTTCGACTGGTCGAATCATCCGGGGGCGAAAACACCCTGGACCGGTCAACTGCTGATCGTGATCGATCCGAGCAAGTCGGCGGGGCAGAGTTTTGCCGATCGCAGTCAGGAACTGGTCCGGCAGATGCACGGTGTGGGGCTCAAGCGGTTACCGGGTGATCGACGTCACCGGCAGCGCGCCAAGGCCAAGGTCGAAGGCATTGCACTCGATGCTCAGACGCTGGCAAATCTGCGGGAATTGGCCGGGCTCTGAGAGGAGCAGTTTTTTTTGTAGGAGCCAGGCTTGCCGGCGAAGGCGATCTCAAGTCCGCCTTCGCCGGCAAGCCTGGCTCCTACAGGTTCAGTGTTTCCCAATTAACGTCGGGCTAACAACAATCCGACCACCAAACCGAATCCGGCGGAGATAGCCACGGTTTGCCAGGGATGACCGCCGATGTAGATTTCGGTGGCGTCGACCGCGGGTTTGGTCCGGTCACGAACGCTGGAAACTGAACTCCGGGCCTGCTGGAGCTTCTGGGCGATTTGCCCACGAAGGGTGTCCGCCTCCTCACCGACCAGTGAAGCACTGCTTTTCAGCAGTTTTTCCGACTCTTCGATCAGGGACTGAAGTTCGCTGAAGACCTGATCCTTGATTTGATCCTCGGCGATTTGATCGATGATTTTGCGGGCCATTAGAGTACTCCTTGCAGGTGAATGGACAGTGAACAATGGAGTCTGGCGCCGTAGCAAAAGTTGCAGCAATTTTGCGTGGCGACTCCACCCTGAAGAAAAATCCAGGGCAGGACATTTCCTCCTACAGTGTAAGATGTCGCCTATTTTACGCAGCAGGTAATCCCCATGAGCTTCAATCTGGCCGACAAACCCCTTGCCGAGCGCGCGGCGCTTGAAGATGAAAAATCCCGTCTGTTCGAACTCTGGCAAAACAACCTGGGTAAATCCAAGGGCGAAGCCGCACGGTTGTTCGGTGAGCGGGCCAAGCGCAAAGGTAAATGGGCCGAGTGGGTCCGCGCCGAACTCGACGGCATGTCGCCGCCGGAATTCGCGAACATGGTGCGCAGTGAAGTCAATCGCCTGATGGCCGCTAAATAAACGTCCAGACACCATTCCCTTACGTTTGGGAAAAGGTCGCGATAATCGCCTCGCGCACTTTCAGCACCACCGGATCGAGCTGCGTACTGGTTCGCCAGCCCAGCTCGATCGGATAGCGTGGCAGCGTCAAAGGGCAGGGCAGCAGCGCCAGTCCGCTAAGCGCGGCGATACTTCGAGCCGCATGGGCGGGGATGGTTGCCACCGCCTGGCTGCCCTTGAGCAGATACGGCAACGCAGCAAAGTGCGTGGTCGACGCGCATACCCGCCGACTCAGCCCCAACGCCGCCAGGCCTTCATCGGTAATCCCGATAAAACCGCCCGATGACACCAGAATGTGCTCGCGGGCGACGAACGCCTCAAGGCTGAGAGTCTGCTGCCCCTCGGCCAGACTGAGGGGATCCACCAGGCACAGATAATCGCCTTCACCCAGCACTTGGCGACTGAGCAAACGCTCGGCAAATCCACCTGCCGTGATTGCCAGATCGATGCTGCGTTCCATCAAGGCCCGAGCGACGATCTGGCTATGGGTCTGGCGAAAGATCAGCCGCAATTTCGGCGCGCAGCGAGCGATCTCTTCAATCAGTCGTCGCCCGTAGGCGATTTCGAAATCATCCGACAAACCCACGGTCACCGAGCGTCCGTCGTAATGATGCGCAGCCGGATCGACCATCGCCAGGCTCTGGCGGCATTTATTCAGCGCATCGCTCACCACCGGTTTCAACTGGTTGGCCTTGAGTGTCGGCGCAAGGCCTCGACCCGTGCGCACGAACAACTGATCGCCATACGCCTCGCGCAATCGACGCAGCGCCGCGCTGACGGCCGATTGCGTCACGCCCAGACGCAACGCGGCACGGCTGGCGCTGGATTCCTCGTGCAGGGCTTCGAAGACTTTGAGCAGGTTGAGATCGAGGGTGGCGATATTCATCTGGTTCATATCATTCAGCAGTGAGTCGGGCTTTATTCATGATCCTTTGGCGCCGGAGAATGAGCAACACCTCATTACTGACGGAGTCACCGCGATGCCCAAGTCCATCGTTGCTGCGCTGCAAATCGGCACCTTGCCCGGCGGCAAGGCCGACACCCTCGATCAAATCCTCTGCTGGGAAACCGCCATTATCGAATCTGGCGCCGCGCTGGTGGTCATGCCGGAGGCGTTACTCGGCGGCTACCCCAAAGGCGAGGGCTTCGGTACGCAACTCGGTTATCGACTGCCAGAAGGTCGTGAAGCGTTTGCGCGGTATTTCGACAACGCCATCGACGTGCCCGGTGCCGAGACTGAAGCCTTGGCCGGATTGTCCTCACGCACCGGGGCCAACCTGGTGATCGGCGTAATCGAACGCGCGGGCAGCACCTTGTACTGCACGGCGTTGTATTTCGATCCGCAGGCCGGGCTGGTCGCCAAGCACCGCAAGTTGATGCCCACCGGCACCGAGCGACTGATCTGGGGCAAGGGCGATGGTTCGACCTTGCCGGTGATTGACAGCCAGGTCGGGCGAGTCGGCGCCGTGGTGTGCTGGGAAAACATGATGCCGTTGCTGCGCACCGCGATGTACGCCAAAGGCGTGGAGGTCTGGTGCGCGCCGACGGTGGACGAGCGGGAAATGTGGCAGGCGAGCATGCGCCACATCGCCCATGAAGGACGCTGCTTTGTGGTCAGCGCCTGTCAGGTCCAGGCCTCACCGCAAGCCTTGGGCGTGAAAATCGCCAACTGGCCGGCGGAGCGCCCGTTGATCTCCGGCGGCAGCGTGATTGTCGGGCCCATGGGTGACATTCTCGCCGGACCGCTGCGTGACGAAGCGGGTTTGCTCAGCGCCGAAATCGACACCGACGACCTGATCCGCGCCCGTTACGACTACGACGTGGTCGGGCACTACGCGCGCCCGGACGTGTTTGAGTTGACGGTGGATGAGCGGGCCAAACCGGGCGTGCGTTTTATCTGAGGCGCAGCCACTCTTCACGGGTGATTTCCCAGAGATCCTTCGGGAATCGGCCGCTGACGAAGTCGCCTTCTTCGGTGTGTATCAAGCGCATGCCGGTACGTTGCGAGAGTTTGCGCGAACCGATATTCGGCGCCGCTTTCGGCACGCGAAGCAACGACCGGCCGAGTGTTTCGAACCAGTACTCTGTCACTGCCGCACTGGCTTCGCCCATCAATCCCTGGCCTTGCCATTGTGGGCTTAACCAGAAGCCGCGGTTATTGTCCTGTTCATTCATCAGGCTGACATTGCCGATCAGTTGATTGGGGGCGGATTTCAAGCGGATCGACCAGTGCCATTCTTCGCCACGGGCCATCGCCGGTAGGGCAATATCACGCAGATAAGTCAACGCGCCATCGGCGGGATAAGGCCACGGCACCAGGACGTTCAGATAACGCACCACGTCCCAGTGGGGGAATTGTTGCTGGATGGCCTCGGCATCGGCCAGTTCCAGCGGACGCAAGATCAGTCGTTCGGTGTAGAGCGTTGGAGCGGCGTGCATCGTGGGTGACCTCCTTGTAGGGACGGATGGTGCGCATCATGCGCAGCGTCGATTGTGGTCTAGTCTCTAGGCGTTCACACCCCTGTCAACGGATGGACTGTCCATGAGTTTGTTACTCGGCCCGATTCTGCAGTTTCGTGGCATCAACGGTAATGTCTATAACGTGTCTGCCCTAGTGGTTTTACCCTTGGGCGCGACATCACCCAGCGTAAAAGTACCCGGCGGTGTCACGGCCGGCAAACCGTTGGCCACCGCCGATATTCCGTTGCTCAATCCTCAGTACCGCGTCTGGCGCATCGATTTAAAGGCGCTGCAAGACCAGGCTGTTGCCCGCACTTACACGATCAAGATAGAGGGCGCGGAGGCCAACTTCGTCGTTCCCGCCGAGGGCCAGTCGCCGCGCATGGCTTATGTGTCGTGCAACGGCTTCTCGGACCCCAAGGACATGGAGAAGGTGGACCGGAACAACGAGCGTTGGGAGCACATGTGGGGGGCTCATCAAAGCAAGCCCTATCACCTGTTGTTGATGGGGGGCGATCAGGTTTACAGCGACGATATGCGCAGCAGTGTGTCGTCGATGAAAACATGGTTTGCCAAACCCTTCGCCGACCGTCGAAAGGCGGTCTACAGCAAGGTCATCGAAGCCGATCTGGACAAGTTTTTCGCCAGACTCTACCTGGAACACTGGAAACAGCCTGAGGTCGCGAAGCTGCTCAGCGCCGTGCCGACGGTGATGATGTGGGATGACCATGACATCATCGATGGCTGGGGCTCCTACGATGAGATATTGCATTCAAGCCCGGTGTTCCAGGGGCTGTTTGCCACGGCCAAACGCTATTTCAGGATTTTCCAGCAGCAACTGATCCAGACTCATCCTCACCTCAAACCGTCCGCCGATATGCATCCCTGTGCGATTCCCGATACCGCTGACGGCTTTCACCTGGGATTTACCGGCCTGGGCGAATTGGCGTTGCTGGTTCCCGACTTGCGCAGTGAACGTGCGCCGGATTTGACGACTCCGCCCGCTCGGCAAACCCGGATCATTTCGCCCGTCAGTTGGGATGCGATTTATGCCTGGCTGGGCAAGGTCAAGGGGCATAAGCACTTGCTGCTGATGTCGAGTATTCCCGTGGGTTACCTTGATTTGCAGGCGGCCGAAAAGGCACTGGACCTGATTTCGGGGCAACAGGAACTCGAGGACGATTTGCGCGACCATTGGCGAAGCCTGCCCCACCGGGACGAACGCAAGCGGCTGATCATGCGGCTGCTGGATTACGCCCATGCCGAGTCATGCAAGGTCACGATGGTGTCTGGTGATGTCCATGTGGCAGGGGCCTGCGTGATCGAATCGACGTTGTCCCGGCATCGCAATGATGGTTCGGGATTGATCTACCAATTGATTTCGACCGGGGTCGTGCATCCTTCACCACCGGTACTGGCAGTGCAGTTTCTGGAGTCCATTGGCAAGCACCAGGAACAGATCGACTACGCCATCACCGGAACCATGTTGCCCATCGGTTCACGGGGACGTTACCTGATCGCCGCTCGAAACTGGCTGGCGATAGAGCCGGATGAACACAGCACCGGCAAAAGTCGGCTGTGGGCCAACTGGCACGTAGAAGGCTTCAAACATTGTGTGACCCAGGTTATCGATCCGGTTAAGCCGCGGACCGAGCCGTGAGCATTACCAAGTGCCGGTGGTCGGCTCTGGCAGGCTGAGTTTGCCGCGATCAACGAAACGCATCGTGCCGAACACACCGCCAGCCAGTTTGCCCCGAAGCACGTACGGCAGATTGTTCAGTGTCTGCGTCTGACCCAGCCAGAGGGTCTGACGCAGCACCGAGAAGGCCGAAACGCTCACCGGCACCACGATAACTGCTTCGGAAAACCGCGGAATCGAGCCCGACTGGTCGCTGACACCGGAGGCGAGTGATTGACCGTTCACCTCCAGATCCAAGGCTACGCCGTTGTAGGCGATCGCCGTTTCATTGGGGTTTTGCACGCGCAGTTTTACCGCAAAACGCACTTCCAGTTCCTGGCTTGGCAGCGGCTCGATACCGACCACGTTGATGTTCAGCGGGTCGTGTTGGGGGAACAGGGCGCAGGCGCTCAGGGAGAGCAACAGGAGGGACAGAGACAGGGCGAACAATCTGCGCATGGACAGGTTCTCGTAAGGAAAAAGGCCGAGCCGCTCGTGGCTCGGCTCTTGAGCATTACGCACGGTCTAACTGTGCGACAGCCGCAGGTGAAACGGGTTCACCCTTGGCCGCAACATCCGGGTTCTGCATCACCTGAAGCACCGAGGCTTCCGGGTCGAACTCGTCTTCTTCCAGCTCGATGAATTCTTCGGGCAGGAAGATATTCAGCACGATAGCGCACAACGCACCGACGGTGATCGGTGATTCGAAGATGTTGTGCAACGCCTTCGGCAACTCGCGCAACACTTCAGGCACCGCCGCAACGCCCAGGCCCATGCCGAGGGATATCGCCACGATCAGCATGTTGCGCCGATGCAGGCCGGCCTCGGCGAGAATCTTGATCCCGGCCACTGCCACGGTGCCGAACATCACCAGCTCGGCGCCGCCGAGCACCGGTTTCGGCATCAATTGCAGCACCGCGCCGATCATCGGGAACAACCCCAGCACCACCAACAGTCCAGCGATGAAAAACGCCACATAACGGCTGGCCACGCCGGTGAGCTGGATGACCCCGTTGTTCTGCGCGAAGGTCACCATCGGCATGCTGTTGAACACCGCCGCCATGGCAGAATTGAGACCGTCGGCCAGCAACCCGGATTTGATCCGGCGGATATAAATGGGGCCTTTGACCGGTTGCCGGGAAATCATCGAATTGGCGGTCAGGTCCCCGGCGGCTTCCAGGGGCGACACCAGGAAAATCACCGCGACCGGCACAAATGCCACCCAGTCGAATGAGAAACCATATTTGAACGGTACCGGCACACTCATCAGCGGCACGGCGGGCAGGCTGGTGAAATCGACCTGGCCCATGAACCACGCGACTGCATAACCGAGGGCCAGGCCGATGACGATCGCGCCCAGGCGCAGGAACGGCACATCCACCCGGTTCAACACCACAATGGTCCCCAGCACCAGTGCCGCCAGCGCCAGGTGGCTGGCGGCGCCGAGATCCGTCGCACCGAAACCGCCGGCAATGTCGGTCATGGCGACCTTGATCAGCGACAGGCCCATAAGGGTAATGATGGTGCCGGTCACCACCGGGGTGATCAGCATCCGCAGCTTGCCGATGAACTGGCTTAGCACCACTTCGATGAACGCGGCGAAAAAGCACACGCCGAAAATCGTCGAAAGGATCTCATCGGTGCCACCACCGCGCGCCTTGACCATGAACCCGGCGCTGAGAATCACGCTGATAAACGAAAAACTGGTGCCTTGCAGGCACAGTAAACCGGAGCCGACCGGGCCGAACCGCCGTGCCTGGACAAACGTGCCCAGCCCCGAAACGAACAGCGCCATGCTGATCAGATAAGGCACTTCACTTTGCAAGCCAAGGGCGCTGCCCATGATCAGCGTCGGCGTGATAATGCCGACGAAACTCGCCAGTACGTGTTGCAGGGCGGCGAAGACCGTGGCGGTCAGGTGGGGGCGATCGTCGAGGCCGTAAATGAGGTCGTTGTTGCGTGGGGAGGCGGTTTTTTCAGAGGCGGTCATGGTGATTTGCGTGCCGAAAGGCGGGCCGGGTCAGAAAATGGAGGCGCAGGATGCCAGAACGGTCTGGCCACGGCAAAAGCAAGGTCAAAAGATCGCAGCCTTCGGCAGCTCCGCAATGAAAATACTGTAGGAGCGAGGCTTGCCCGCGAAGAATGCGCCGCGGTTTTTCAGGTATTACGCGTCATCGTTCTTCGCGGGCAAGCCTCGCTCCTACGGGGCAAGCCCACTTGATCTTCAAGCAAACGCCGCAAGCAGATCCTCTTCAAAGGCTTTTTGCGCATCCCCCGGCACCTGTGCGCGATGGCGGGCCAGATGGAACGCCACCTCAAAACTCATGCCGCCCTGGCGCACGGCGCGCAGCAACCCTTTGTCTTCCCAGCTGCGGGCGAAGTGATCGGGCAGGTAGCCAACGTGCTTGCCGGAAAGAATGAAGACGAGGGTTCCTTCGACCTGTTCGGAACGCGCCGAACACATCTTCCCCTGAAACGGCTCGTCGCTGCGCAGGAAGCGGTAGGGGTGATCGACCCGGTCGCAGGCCTGAAGCGCCTGATCGTCAGGTGTCTCATCGGTGAACAGCGGATGCCCGGGGGCGCAATACAGATGCTGGGTTTCCGTGAACAGTTCGCGGTAGTCAAAAGCGCTCTGCACCTGTGAGAAATAGCCGATCGCCAAGTCCAGCCGTTGTTGCAGCAACAGCCGCTCCATTTCGCCGGGCATGGCGCTGATCAACTCGATACGCACCGACTCGTCCCGTTCGCGAAAGCGCCGGATCGCCTCGGCAACCCGTTGCAGCACCGATTGATCAAGTGCTTCGGACAAGCCCAGGCGCACTTCGCCGATCAAGCGTCCGGCCACGCCGTTGGATTGATGACGGAACGCTTCGATCGACTCGAACAAGGTGCGAATGGCAAGGAGCAGCTGTTCGCCCTTGGGGGTGATTTTGAACCCGCCCTTGCCACGACTGCACAGGCGATAACCGAGCCGGGTTTCGAGCCTGGCCATCTGCTGGCTGATGCTCGACTGACTCAGCCCCAGTTCACCCTGAGCCGCACTGAAGCCACCGCATTCCACCACGCTGACGAACAGGCGCAGCAGCTGCAGGTCCAGGTCATGAAGTTGACCGAGCATCAAACATTACTCCGTAATAAAGTCAGGATAATTAACTTGGTATTTTTCCAATGTAACCGACGACGCATCCTGCAACCACTTCCTCCGGTCAGGTGTTCGTCATGGCTCCGCTCTTCAAGCTGTGTTTACCCGCACTGTTCCTCGCCATGGCCGTGCCGGCCCAGGCAGAGGAAAAAGTCCTCAATCTCTACAGTTGGGCCGATTACGTGACGCCCGAGACCTTGCAACGGTTCGAAAAGGAAACCGGCATCCATGTGCGCTACGACACGTTCGATGCACCGGAAGTACTGGAAACCAAACTGCTCACCGGCGGCAGCGGTTATGACGTGGTGGTGCCATCGTCCAGCGTGCTGGCCCGTGGGCTGGCGGCGGGCGCGCTGAAGGAAATTCCTCACGATGGCCTCAAGGGTTACGCCAACCTTGACCCAGACATGCTGGAAAAACTGGCGGCGGTCGACCCTGGTAATCGGTATGGCGTGCCTTACACCTGGGGCACGCTCGGGTTGGGGATGAATGTCGAAGCGCTGCAGCAGCGCTTGCCCAACGTACCGCTCAACAGCCTGGACCTGCTGTTCAAACCCGAATACGCCAGCAAGCTGAAAGATTGCGGCATCGCGATTCTCGATTCGCCGCAAGAGGTGATCGGCCTGGCGCTGCACTATCTGGGTAAAGATCCCTACAGCACCGACAAGGCTGATCTGACAGCCGCCGACGCCCTGTTGCGTCAGTTACAGCCGTCGGTGCTGTACGTCGCCACCGGGCGGCAGATCAACGATCTGGCCAATGGTAGCGTCTGCCTGGCATTGACCTACAACGGTGACGCGAGCATGGCTGCCGACCAGGCGCGCAAGGCCAACAAACCGTTTGAAGTGGCCTACCGCATTCCGCGCGAAGGCACGCTGGTGTGGCAGGACAACCTGGCGATTCCCAAGGACGCGCCGCACCCCGAAGCCGCCCGGGCCTTCATCGAGTTCATGTTGCGCCCCGAATCCGTCGCCGCGCTGACCAATACGCTGTTTTTCGCCACAGCCAATCGGGCGGCGACGCCATTGGTGGATGAGGCGGTGCGCAGCGATCCCGACATCTACCCGCAGAGCGAAGTACGTGAGCGGCTGTACGCCGACCGCAGCATGAGCCTCAAGGACATGCGTCAGCGCACCCGCTTGTGGACCACTTTCCGTAGCCGCCAATAAGCCAATAGCAAGGAATACACCATGGACGTCCCTGCACAGAACGATCAGGCCATGACCCGCGACAGTCTTTACGGGACTGCCGCCGAAAGTACCTACGCCGGTATCACCAGTTTCATGCGCCGCCGCTACAGCCGCGACTTGCGTGGCGTCGACGTGGTGGTCAGCGGCGTGCCGTTCGACACTGCCACCAGCAACCGCCCCGGCGCGCGTTTCGGACCGCGCGGCATTCGGGCGGCGTCCACCGGGATCGCCTGGGAACGCCATTGGCCGTGGACGTTCGACCCGTTCGATCACTTGGCGGTGATCGACTACGGCGATTGCGCCTTCGATTACGGCACGCCGCAGTCGGTGCCGGAAAGTATCGAAGCCCACGCCGAGCACATCCTGAGCAGCGGTTGCGCGATGCTGACGTTTGGCGGCGATCACTTCATCAGTTATCCGCTGCTCAAGGCCCATGCCCGCAAGCATGGCCCGTTGTCGTTGATTCACTTCGACGCCCACAGCGACACCTGGCCGGATGAGGAGGGCAAGCGCGTCGATCACGGCACGATGTTCTGGCATGCGGCCAAAGAAGGGTTGGTGGATCCGTCGCGCTCGGTGCAGATCGGGTTGCGCACCACCAATGACGATCATCAGGGCTTTCAGGTGCTGGATGCGCGGCAGGTGCATCGGCAAGGGTGCGAGGCAATCGTCGAGGCGATTCGTGCGCGGGTTGGTGATCATCCGGTGTACCTGACCTTCGACATCGACTGCCTCGACCCGGCTTTTGCGCCGGGCACCGGAACGCCGGTGTGTGGCGGCTTGAGCACGGTGCAGGCGCTGGAGATTCTCGGTGGCTTGCGCGGGATCAACCTGGTGGGGATGGACGTGGTGGAAGTGGCGCCGGCCTACGACAGCGCGGACATTACCTCACTGGCAGCGGCGACATTGGCCATGGAGATGCTGTGTTTGTATGCGGCCAGGCATAAGGTCGATCGGTAGTTTTGATTTGTGGTGTCTGGTATGGCGCCTTCGCGGGCAAGCCTCGCTCCTACAGGTACAGCGATTGCCGCGTGATTTGGGCACGACACAGAACCTGTAGGAGCGAGGCTTGCCCGCGAAGCTTTTCAGACCGGCCAACCGCTCCTGCCAGTTTCTGACAGCAGCCTCTGCTAAGCTCCGACGACTTTTCAGGAAAGAGCCTGCCGACCGTGTCGCGAACCAGCCGTTTACTGACGTTGTTACAAGTGCTGCGGGGCAAAAGTCGTCCGGTGACGGCCGCGACATTGGCCAGCGAACTGGAGATTTCCGAGCGCACGCTGTACCGCGATATCGCGGAACTGACCGCGCTCGGCGCGCCGATCTTTGGCGAGGCGGGGATCGGCTACGTATTGCGCAGCGGCCTGTTTCTGCCGCCCTTGATGCTCAATGCCGATGAGACCGAAGCCATCGTGCTTGGCTTGCGTTACGTGGATCAGCGTGGTGATGAGGTGTTGGGCAAAGCCGCGGCCGATGCCCTGGCAAAAATCGCCGCGGTACTCGACCCCGCCGCCCAGGAGGCCTTGCGCAACCCGACGGTGCTGCCGGGGCCGCCGGGTTATGGCTATCCGCAAAATGCCGTGCCTTTGAACGTGTTTCGCCAAGCCATCCGCGATCAGGCCAAGCTGCACATCGACTACGCGGACGCCAATCAGGTGCCCAGTCAGCGGCTGATCTGGCCACTGGCCCTGGGTTTTCTCAACGAGGTGCGGATCATCGTCGCCTGGTGTGAATTGCGCAGTGCCTATCGCACCTTTCGCACCGACCGGATCTCAGCCGCCAGCGAGCAGGGCGAACGCTATCCGGGGCGGCGCAGCGACCTCTTGCGCACCTGGCGCAAGCAGATGCAACTGGACGAAGCCGGGCGTTTCACTCCTGACAAGAATTGACACAGGCTTGTTTTAGCATGGCTCCAGAATCAACTCACAAGGAGCCGTAAACATGTCCAATCCAGCCTCTTCACTGGCCCCCGCCATCGCCGCCTACATTGCTGCTGCCAATGCTCGCGACACGTCGAGGGTTGCCAGTTTTTTCGCTGAGGATGCCAACGTGTTCGATGAGGGGCAGCATCAGGTCGGCACACAAGCCATCGCCCAATGGATGCAAGACACCGCACAACGTTATCAGCCTCGGGTCGAGGTGCTCGACGTTCAACAACGCACCGGCAAAGTGCTGGTGCACAACCTGATCTCCGGCACGTTCCCTGGCAGCCCGCTGGAACTGCGCTACATGTTCCGCCTCAATGAGCAGGGCAAGATTGCCCGGCTGGACATCTCTCTGTAACCCGGCGCGAAACCTGTGGGAGCGGGCTTGCCCGCGAAAGCGGTGTGTCATCCAACATGCATGGCGACTGACACGGCCTCATCGCGGGCAAGCCCGCTCCCACCGGGGGTGTGTTTGACCTACTGGCATCAGGCTTCACCAGCAGCCCCAGAGACGTATACTGCCGCGCATGAATGTCGACTCTCCCTTAAGCGCCTGGCAACACGCCATCGACCAGAAGGGCTTCGTCCAGGACGAAGCCCAGGAACACGCCGTGTGGGCGCTGCAAAAATGCCACGAAGCCTTGCATGAAAACCGCACGCCCGTCACCGGCGTGTACCTCTGGGGTCCGGTCGGGCGGGGCAAGACCTGGTTGATGGATCAGTTCTACCAAAACCTGCGCGTCCCGGCCCGGCGTCAGCACTTTCATCACTTCATGGGCTGGGTGCATCAGCGCTCTTTTCAATTGACCGGCACCGCCGACCCGTTGAAAGCGCTGGCCCGCGAGCTGAGCCAGGAAGTACGGGTGTTGTGTTTCGATGAATTGTTCGTCAACGACATCGGTGACGCGATCATTCTCGGGCGTTTGTTTCAGGTGATGTTCGAGCAGGGCGTGGTGGTGGTCTGCACCTCCAATCAGCCGCCGGATCAGCTGTACGCGGATGGCTTCAACCGTGACCGGTTCGTGCCGGCTATTGCTGCGATCAAGCAACACATGCAAGTGATTGCGGTGGATGGCGGGGAAGATCATCGCCTGCATCCTGGCGCCGGTCTGCAGCGTTACTGGGTGAACGTACCGGGGCAGCCCGGCGCATTGAGCGAGGTGTTCAAAGCCTTGACCGTCGGCCAGTCGCTGTCCAGCGATCCGGTCAAGATCGGCTACCGTTCGGTCAATGTCATGCAGGCCAGTCAAACCGTGCTCTGGTGCCGTTACACCGAGCTCTGCGAGCAGCCGTTTGCGGCCATGGACTTCATGGCCCTGTGCGATACCTTCAGCGCTATTGTGTTGAGTGACGTGCCCAATCTCAGCGCGCAAAAACGCGAAGGGCGCATCGCCCGCGGCACTGAAGACGGCGTCGAACGGGTGACGGCGGGGGATCGCGAGTTGCCGCAATTGTCGGTGCACGACGACGGCGTGCGCCGGTTCATCGCTCTGGTGGACGAATGCTACGACCGCAAGGTGCCGCTGTACCTCGAAGCGCAGGTGCCGATGGAGGCGTTGTACACCGAGGGCTATCTGGAATTTCCGTTTCGCCGCACCCTCAGTCGTTTGCAGGAGATGCAGCTAAAACGTTTCGCCGAGGCTTGATATCCGGGAGGAGCGAACATGAATCAGCCCTTGTCCCACCATTTGCTGACCATGGCCTATCAGAACGCCTGGGCCAATCACCGACTGGCCAAGGCTTGGCTTCAGTTAAGCCCGGCCGAACTGGCGGCGCCGCGAGTCAGTTTCTTTCCCAGCCTTAGCGCAACCCTGAATCACATCCTGACCTGTGACTGGTTCTATGTGGATGCACTGGAGCGGGAGTTGCACGGTGACGAGCCGCATCCCGATTGCTACGTGTTTTTCAACGAAGACGAGCCGTTCGCCCACGGCGCCGATCTCAAGCGCGAGCAAGCCCAGGTGGACCGTCGACTGATCGCCTACTGCGAGCAACTGCGCGACGCAGACCTCGGGCGGCTTGTGACCATCGCGCGTGACACCCCGCAACATGACAGCCGTTTACGCATGCTGTCCCATTTGTTCGAGCATCAGATTCATCATCGCGGGCAGGTTCACGCGATGCTCAGTGGCACCTCGGTCGCGCCGCCGCAACTGGACGAGTTTTTCTGTGCCGGAGAATCGGCGTTGAGGGCCGAGGATTTTGCCGAGTTGGGATGGACCGAGGCAATGATCTGGGGCGTTTGAGAGAGACCGATCACAACAGGATCCGGTTGTCGGCACCCCGGTACTCGCGATAAGGTCACTGGACCTTTCAGTGCGCAAGAGGCGAACTGGGGCAACTTGTGTGATTGAGGGTGGAAATGGAATCCGCAGAAATTCTTGTGCTTCAGGCCAGCTACACCAACCCGGTGCATGCCGAGGCGATTGGTCTGGTGTTGAACCACTACGCCGAAGACCCGATGGGCGGCGGTCACCCGTTACCCGCCGATAGGTTGCAACAACTGCCGGGAGAACTGGCCAAACGTCCGCATGCTTTCAGTGTACTGGCGTTTGTTGGCGGTGAGCCGGCAGGGCTGGTCAACTGCTTTGAAGGTTTTTCGACCTTCGCCTGCCGGCCACTGGTCAACGTGCACGATGTTGCCGTGGTGTCGAAGTTTCGCGGGTTGGGGCTGAGTCAGAAGATGCTGCACAAAGTCGAAGACATCGCACGCCAGCGCGGCTGCTGCAAAATCACCCTGGAAGTGCTGGAAGGCAATGCAGTGGCTCAGGGGGCTTATGGCAAATTCGGTTTCTCGCCAGGCATGTTCGACCCGGCGCACGGCCGGATGCTGTTCTGGACCAAGGCGCTTTAATTCGCAGTCCTAATGAACCGCTTTTTGTAGGAGCCAGGCTTGCCGGCGAAGGCGCACTTAAGATCGCCTTCGCCGGCAAGCCTGGCTCCTACAAAAGAATTACTGCTGAACGACTGCCGGAGTGGCCGGCGCGTTCTTGGGCTTCATCAAGCTGAAGTCGATCAACGGCCGCTGCTGACGCTCATAAGGGTTGCCGATCATCAATGGCCGAGGCTTGAAGCTGTCGCTGACCAGGCTTTTGCTGCGGTCGAGTTCATCGAAACTCAGGCCGGCCAGATCCGCCCACGTGTGAATCAGTTGCGAACTGCTGTACGGCCGGCTCAAGTCGCCAGCAAAACTCCAGTCATGGGTTTCGCGCCATTTCGGCGAAGCCCAGGCCATGAACGGAATGGTGTACATCGGTGCCGTCGGTTTGTTCTCGTTGCGGCCCAGGGTGTTATGGCCAGTGGAGTCGAAGACGTCTTCGCCATGGTCGGAGAGGTACAGCAGGAAGCCGTTCGGATCAGACTTGGCGTAGTCCTTGATCAGGCTCGACACCACGAAGTCGTTGTACAGCACCGCGTTGTCATAGCTGTTGTATGTCGGCACCTGATCGTCACGCACGCCATCCGGAACACCTTTGCGGTCGGTGAACTTGTTGAACGTCGGCGGGTAACGGTACTGATAGCTCATGTGCGTGCCGAGCAAATGCACGACGATCAGCTTGCGTGGTGCCGCATCGGCCAGCGCCTTGTTGAACGGCTCTATCACATCGCCATCGTACTGAGCGGCGTTCTGGTTGCGGTTGTTGTTCAGGTACACCTGCTCGTCGGCCTGCTCGGAGAAGGTCGTGAGCATGGTGTTGCGCTTGGTCATGGTCTGCTGGTTGGTGATCCAGAAAGTCTTGTAACCCGCCTGTTTCATCATGCTGACCAACGAGGGTGTCGACAGGTACAGGTCCGGGTTTTCTTCGTCGGCGAACGTCAGCACCTGCTGCAACGCCTCGATGGTGTAAGGGCGTGGGGTAATGACGTTATCGAAAACCGCCAGTTGATCCTTGAGCTTGTCCAGCTCCGGCGTGGTTTGCCGAGGGTAGCCGTACAGGCTCATGCGCTGACGGTTGGTGGACTCGCCGATCACCAGCACCAGGGTCGCCGGCTGATTGGCCATCGAATCGGAGAGGTTCTTGAGCGGTGGAATTTTGCTGGCGCTGTGAAGCATGTCTTGCATGCCGGCCAGGGTATCGAGGTAGCGGTGATAGGCCACGGCCATCTGCCAAGGCACGGCGGGCTCGATGCGGGTTTCGAATTTCTCGAAGCCACCCGCCAGGTTGCCGGTGCGCGCGGTTTGCTTGATCAGCGGGTAACCGACCACGGCCAGCAGAATCGCCGTCGCCGCGACCAACGCCTGGCCGCGTGGCAGGTGTACCGGACGCAAGCGGGTCCACAGGAAATACGCGAACGCGGTATGGGCGAGGAAAGCCGGCACCATCCACCAGGCAAAATACTGGGTCATGTACTCGCCGGCTTCAGACACGTTCGATTCGAACATGATGAAGATGACGCTCTGGGAAAATTCCTGCTGATAGATGAAGAAATAACCAAGGCTGGCCATCGAGCAGGCCCACAGCACCACGCCGATCAGCGCGGCCATCACCCGTGTTTGCTTGGGAAACAGCAGCATCGGCGCGAGCCAGATGGCGCTCATCACAAAGGCCTGGCGGAACCCGGTAAAACCGGAAGTGCCTGTCAGTTGAATCAGCAGTTGGGTGATGCCGGAAAAATACCAGAAGAACAGAAATAACCAGAGAAATCCTGCCCAATCAAAACCTTTCGCAGACGTTTTGCTGCGTTTAAACAAAGCCATTCAGCGCTCCAGCCTGATAATTACTTCGGCCGTCGGCACTCTCCCTGTCGCAGACGAACGAACGCCGCGCGGATACCGAGCGGCCACAATGAGCCGGAGTATCGACAAGAAGGTGTGAAAACTTTGTGAGTTGCCAGAGCTGGCAGAATTGCATCGAGTCGGAAACAGCGGTGGCTGCTTCCGAGTCAAACGAGGGGGTCAGGCGTGAGGGGCGCGTTGGGTGACGGGCAAGGGCTGAGTCTGATTGCCTTGGGTCAGCAGGCGTAATTGCGCGACTTCCCGCTTCAACTGGTCGCGCTCGTCTTTGAGCTGGCGCAGTTCATCGCGACGGATCGTTACGTAAAGGGTTTGTGCTGGCAGTGCTGTGTGTACGGTGCCCATTGCTCACCTCGCAAATGGCTGTCTCAACTGTAAGTTCGCTCCCGATTTCGGGTGCTGACTTACTATCGGCGCCAATTTTGGTTTCTTTTGCCCCCGAAGGGAACTTTTTTATTTTTCATGGTCGTTGTGTCTTCGGGACGATTCCCGGCGTTATCAGTCTGGATCGGGCACAATGCCCGGAAACTATGTGCCAGCGCTCTGGACTAACCCTCATTAGTCGCGTTGGGCTATAACCTTTGACACACTTTATTTGTAGTAGGGAGCATCAGTACATGCAACTCGGGATTATTGGACTGGGCCGCATGGGCGGCAATATTGCGCGACGCCTGATGCTCAACGGGCATACCACCGTTGTTTACGACCGCAATAGCGCCTTTGTCGACACCCTGGCTGAAGAAGGCGCCACCGGTGTTGCCGACTTGCCAGCGCTGGTCGCTGGCCTGGCCAAACCGCGCGCAGTGTGGGTCATGCTGCCCGCCGGCGCACCCACCGAAGACACCATCGACACCCTGAGCACCTTGCTTGACGCTGGCGATACCATTATCGATGGCGGCAACACCTTCTATAAGGATGACATCCGCCGCGCCAAAACCTTGTCGGAAAAAGGCCTGCACTACATCGACGTCGGCACCTCCGGTGGCGTCTGGGGCCTGGAACGTGGCTACTGCATGATGATCGGCGGCGATGCCCAGACCGTTAAGCGCCTCGACCCGCTGTTCGAATCCCTGGCCCCGGGCATGGGCGACATCCCGCGTACCAAGGATCGCCAGTCCGATGACGATCGCGCCGAGCGCGGTTACATCCACGCAGGCCCCGCTGGTGCCGGGCACTTTGTGAAGATGATCCACAACGGTATCGAGTACGGAATGATGCAGGCCTTCGCCGAAGGCTTCGACATCCTCAAGACCAAGGCCAGTACCAACCTGCCGGAAGATCAGCGCTTTGACCTGAACGTCGCTGACATCGCCGAAGTATGGCGTCGTGGCAGCGTGGTGTCGTCCTGGCTGCTCGACCTGACCGCCGACGCCTTGGCCAGCGACCCGAAACTCGACGGTTACTCAGGCTCGGTGGCTGACAGCGGTGAAGGTCGCTGGACTATTGAAGCCGCCATGGAGCAATCAGTGCCCGTGCCGGTGCTGTCGAACTCGCTGTTCTCGCGCTACCGTTCGCGCGGGCAAGGCACCTTTGGCGACAAGATTCTCTCGGCCCAGCGCTTCGGCTTCGGCGGCCATGTGGAGACCTCGAAAAAATGACCCATGTGATCCGCAGGAAATCCAAGGCAGAACCCGCACCGCCGACCACGCTGTTTCTGTTCGGTGCCCATGGTGATCTGGTCAAGCGCCTGCTGATGCCGGCGCTGTACAACCTGAGTCGCGACGGTTTGCTGGGAAATGGACTGCGGATCATCGGCGTTGATCACAACGCCATCAGTGACGAAGCCTTCGCCAAAAAACTCGAAGATTTCATTCGGGCGGAAGTGGCGGCCAAGGTCGGCAAGGGCGATCAAGCCCTTGATCCGGCGTTGTGGGCCAAACTGGCCGAGCACATCAGCTACGTCCAGGGCGACTTCCTCGACGAGCGCACTTATGAAGCGCTGGCGGCGAAAATTGCCGCCAGCGGCACTGGCAATGCGATTTTCTACCTGGCCACCGCACCACGCTTTTTCAGCGAAGTGGTGCAGCGGCTCGGCGCTGCCGGATTGTTGCAAGAAACCCCTGAAGCGTTCAGAAGGGTGGTGATCGAAAAACCTTTCGGCTCCGACTTGCACACCGCCGAAGCCTTGAACGCGTGCCTGCTCAAAGTGATGACGGAAAAGCAGATCTACCGGATCGATCACTATCTGGGCAAGGAAACCGTGCAGAACATTCTGGTCAGCCGGTTCTCCAACAGCCTGTTCGAAGCCTTCTGGAACAACCATTACATCGACCACGTGCAAATCACCGCCGCCGAAACCGTCGGCGTGGAAACCCGTGGCAGTTTTTATGAGGTCACCGGCGCCCTGCGGGACATGGTGCCCAATCACCTGTTCCAATTGTTGGCGATGGTGGCCATGGAACCGCCGGCCGCGTTTGGCGCCGATGCGGTACGCGGCGAAAAAGCCAAAGTCGTCGGGGCGATTCGCCCCTGGACAACCGAGGAAGCGCGAGCCAATTCGGTGCGCGGCCAATACACTGCTGGCCAGATCGATGGCAACTCGCTGCCTGGTTATCGCCAGGAAACCAACGTGGCGCCCGACAGCACGACCGAAACCTATGTCGCGCTCAAAGTGATGATCGACAACTGGCGCTGGGTCGGCGTGCCGTTCTACCTGCGCACCGGCAAGCGCATGAGCGCGCGCGATACCGAGATTGTCATTTGCTTCAAGCCGGCGCCGTATGCGCAGTTTCGCGACACCGAGGTCGATGAGTTGCAGCCGACCTATCTGCGGATCCAGATCCAGCCCAACGAAGGCATGTGGTTCGACCTGCTAGCCAAGCGGCCGGGGCCGGCGTTGAACATGGCCAACATCGAGCTGGGTTTTGCCTACAAGGATTTCTTTGAAATGCAGCCGTCCACTGGCTATGAAACGTTGATCTACGATTGCCTGACCGGCGATCAGACGCTGTTCCAGCGCGCCGACAACATCGAGAACGGCTGGCGCGCCGTGCAGCCATTCCTCGACGCCTGGCAGCAGGACGCAACAGTGCAGAGCTATGCGGCGGGCGAAGATGGGCCAAAGGCCGCTGACGAGCTGCTGACCCGCGACGGCCGCGTCTGGCACAGCGTCGGATGAGTGACGTAACGCAACAGCCCATCCGTTTTCTGCTCAGTGACATGGACGGCACTTTACTGCTTCCCGATCACAGCCTCAGCCAGCGCACGATCGACGCAGTCCGTGCCTTGCGCGAGGCCGGCGTGCTGTTCAGCCTGGCCACCGGGCGTCCGCCCAAAGCCATGTTGCAACAGATCGAAGCCCTGGGGGTCGATCTGCCGACGGCAGCCTTCAATGGCGGCACCCTCGTAAATCCGGACGGCAGTTTGCTGGTTGCGCATTATTTGCCGGCCACGGCAGCGCTGACGGCGCTGACGCTGTTTGCCGATCAGCCGGACATTGAGGTTTGGGTATTCAGTGGCGGCGACTGGCTGTTGAAGGATCAGTACGGCCCGATGGTCCCGCGAGAGCAGCACGGCCTGGGTTATCCGCCGGTGGTGGTCGAGAGTTTCGAGCCTTGCATGGCACGTATCGACAAAATCGTCGCCGCCAGCAGCAACACCGAACTGTTGATCGAACTGGAAGCGCAGTTGCTGCCCAAGGTCGAAGGGCAGGCGCAGGTCTCGCGTTCACAACCGATCTATCTGGACGTGACGGCGATGAAAGCCAACAAGGGCGAGGCATTGGCGACACTGGCCGAGTTTCTCGGGGTGCCGCTGGAGCAGACCGCCGCCATGGGTGACGGTGGCAACGACCCGGCGATGTTTCACCGGGCCGGGTTGTCGATCGCCATGGGGCAGGCGGAAGAGGCGGTGAAGCGTCAGGCCGACGTGGTGACCGGGGCCAATACCGAAGACGGCGCAGCCCAGGCGATCGAGCGGTTTATCCTGAGTTCGGTCTGAGCCGCGTTATCGTTCTTCGCGGGCAAGCCTCGCTCCTACAAGGGAGGGCACGATCAACGCCAACCCCGTAGGAGCGAGGCTTGCCCGCGAAGGCGTCAGACCTACCACCTCAAAGCCAAAAGCTCACCGCATACCAGCCCAACACGCCCATCACCACGGTGTAAGGCAACGCCATCCACACCATCCGCCCATACGACAGGCGAATCAGCGGTGCAATCGCCGAGGTCAGCAGGAACAGGAACGCCGCCTGGCCATTGGGCGTTGCCACGCTCGGCAGGTTGGTGCCGGTATTGATCGCAATCGCCAGGGTTTCAAAGTGCTCGCGGCTCATGTGGCCGGAAATGAACGCTTGCTTCACTTCGGTGATGTAAATGGTCGCTACGAACACGTTATCGCTAATGGCCGACAGCAAGCCATTGGCAATAAACAACATGCCCGGCTGTTGATCTGCCGGCAGCGCCAGCACCCACTGGATCAACGGCGTGAACAGTTGCTGATCGTGAATCACAGCCACCACTGCGAAAAACACCACCAGCAGCGCCGTGAACGGCATGGCGTCCTTGAAGGCGTTGCCAATCCGATGCTCGTCGGTAATGCCCGTGAACGCGGTGATCAGCACGATCACCATCAAACCGATCAGGCCGACTTCAGCGACGTGAAACGCCAGCCCGGCAATCAGGATCAGCGCCGCCACCCCTTGAACCAGCAACGCCGCGCGCTGACGTGAAGTGCGTTCGGCGTTGTCTTCGGCGGCGTAGTTGGCCAGCACGGTACGCACGTTGTCCGGCAGCAGCGTGCCATAGCCGAACCAGCGCAGTTTCTCCAGCAGCACACAGGTCACCAGGCCGGCTGCCAGCACCGGCAACGACACTGGGGCGATCTTCAGAAAGAACTCGGCGAAGTGCCAGCCCATCTCATGGCCGATCAGCAGGTTCTGCGGCTCGCCGACCAGCGTGCACACGCCACCCAACGCCGTGCCGACCGCGCCGTGCATCAGCAAGCTACGCAGGAAAGCGCGGAACTGTTCGAGGTCGGCATGGTGGAGCGTGGGCAAGTGCCGGTCATCGCTGAACTCACTGTCCTGACGCGGATCGTTGCCCGAGGCGACGCGGTGATACACCGAATAAAACCCCACGGCCGCGCTGATGATCACCGCGGTCACGGTCAACGCATCGAGAAACGCCGACAGAAACGCCGACAGGAAGCAGAACATCAACGCCAGCAGTGCCTTGGAGCGAACCCCCAGCAGCAAGCGCGAGAACAGAAACAGCAGCAGGTCTTTCATGAAATAGATGCCCGCCACCATGAACATCAGCAGCAGGATCACCGGGAAGTTATGCACCAACTCGTCGTAGAGTGCCTGGGGCGTGGTCATTTTCAGCAGCAGCGCTTCGACCAGCAGCAGCCCACCGGGCATCAGCGGGTAACATTTCAGCGCCATGGCCAGGGTGAAAATGAACTCCAGCACCAACAGCCAGCCGGCCGCCACCGGACCGACCGTCCATAGCACCAGGGCGTTGAGAATCAGGAAGCCGACAATGCTTGCCTTGTACCAGCGGGGTGAGTGCCCGAGAAAATTGTGCGCGAAGGCCTGGGCCATTGAGCCGGACATCGGCTACTCCTTGTATTAAGAAGCGCGCAACTTGCCGTAAGAGGAAGGGAAGATCAAGTGCAGGAAAATGACGTTGGCCTAACACCGAAAACGCGCGACGACCGCGCGGCGGTTTCCGTCCAGTGAATAGCCGCCTATGACCATGCATCCGTCGGCCTGAATGGCCAATGAAGTAGCGGTATGCGAGCCGCGACTCAGGTGGGTGCGACACCAGCCGATGCCCTTGGCAAAACTGCGATCCAGCTGCCCACTGGGTAAATATCGGGCAAAAATGAAATCGGCTTCGACCCCGCCGACCGTCGCTCCGACTGTCAGCACAGATCCGTCCGACTGAACCCCGGCGGCGGTCCAGTGGCAGCCGCTGCGGTCGACGCCCAATAGCTTTGGCTGGCCACCGTTGCAATGAATATCGGGTCGGCCATTACTGTGGATTTTCAGAGACAGGCAGAGCATCGGGTCGCGACTGCTGCCAAAACAATGCAAGTCACCACTTTCATGCTGGACGATCTGGCAGACCTGAGCGCTGTTCTCCCGTGCCTTGAAGGTCATGAAACCATCCACGGCGAAGCTGTCGTCCAGTCGGCCATCCGGGTGATAACGCGCCAGCAGGCCTTCCTCGGGAAAATTGATTGATCCGCTCACCAGGATCCGGCCATCGCGCTGCACCATCAGGCTGCTGAGCCGGGTGTTCATCAACAAGTGCCGAACCATGACGAAGCCGCGGCCGTTGAAGCTGCTGTCCAGAGAACCGTCGGTATTGAGCCGTATCAGCATGCCGACGTGATCGGTCGGTTCGAAGTAATGATTGGCCAGCAGCAGGATTCGACCGTCGTCCTGCACACAGACATCACAGGCTTCGGCGCTCGGCACGCCGGGCGGTAACCAGGCGTCGCGAGCGCCCCGGGAAAGATCTCCCGGCAGGCGCACCACGCAACGTCCATTGTCGCCGAAACCCTGAGCCGGGCAGCCCTGCTGATCAAACATCGCCAGGGCGGGCAGCGTGCGGTGTGCATTTTCGTAGTGCAGGCCGGCCACCAGAATGTGCCCGTCGGCCAATACCCGCACCTTGCCAGCCATGGCCTCGAAGCCGTGTGCGAACTGCCCGCTGATGCTGCCTTGTTTGCCGAATGCCAGATCCGCCGAACCCTCTGCAAGCAGGCGGGCCAGGCCAAAGCGCTGGCCGCCCGGCGTACCGACCTTTGCCGCCACCAACAACCGGCCGACGTGATCAATCGCAACGTCATTGGCCATGCTGGAGAGACTGCTGGCGAAATACACTTGAGTCTTGCCGGTGCCAGCGAAACTCGTATCGAGCCGTTCGGCGCCATTCACGGTTGCAGGTAAGGCAAAAGCAGGCTGGGGTGACATGCATGCATCTCCTTGCCAGTCGTCCTTATCCGGGTGCCCGGACGGTGACTGCATGAGCAAATCATTCAATCCCTGAATGACTCGGCGCACAACTGTCTTCATGAGCCGGTGGAGGGGCGTTTTGTGCCAGAACAATGTCTTTTCGAACCATTGCCAAGCCTGCCAAGTAATCGGGCAGGTTAGAAGTTGAAACAGGGGAGTGGTGTCACGCGGCTGACCGAAAAAAATCGTCAACTAAGAGGAAGTGGGGGTGCGGATTACCGAGCGGTAATCCGCGAAAACAATTAGTGCGGCATGGACCACGATTGCAGCTTGTAACCTTCCTGGCTCAACTCGGCACGGGCTTCTTCCAGCACATGTTCAAGTTGCGCGGGATCGGAGTAGGCGCTGCTTGGAATCTGTTTGCGGCTGATGCGCGTGTTGGTGCGATCAATGATGGCCAGGCTTAGTTCGCTACCGTCTTGTAGAGCCCAGGCCACGCATTGAAAGGGCTGGAAGGCGCGGTCGGCAATCAAAAGTGCTTCGTTGATACGGAGCGGGGCGTTCATGGGATCTTCTCGCTGTATGCCCAATCAAGTGATGTGCCGTCGGTTGGGCTTACCGTTCGGCTGGTTACTTGTACTGATGTCCGCAACCGGGGGTTGGGTCACACAGAATCAAAAGAATTTTCAACTTTCTTTATTGGATTCGGTATTCAGGCCGTTTCTGAAAGCTGAATGAAAGGTTCAACTCGTTAGGCAACTAATCAAGTGACTTCTTATAACTAATAAGCAAACTGCCCTATAAGCAATCGATACAAGCCTGCGTCAAAATCTTGCTAGTGTTACAACGAAGCCCGCCAAATGACTGTTTTTAATAATATTTCCTAAAATTTGGCGTCAAGGAACAGTCATGATCGAAGCGCCTGCCTTACGACGTCTTTTAGTAGTGGATCCTTGCGACGACTGTCACCGTTTGTTGCCGGGTTTACGCGCCGTGGGTTGGGATGTTGACAGCTGTACCCTGGAAAACGCCAACGAACGAACCTGCGATGTCGGCTTGTTGCGTTTGCAGCCCTTTCATCTGGAGCGCCCGGAAGCCGTCAAGGAATTGATCACCCGTAGCGGTACCGAGTGGATTGCGGTGCTTAATCAAGAAGTCCTGCGATTGCAAAATGTCGGGGACTTCGTCTGCGAATGGTTTTTTGACTTCCATACCCTGCCGTTCGATGTCTCACGGGTTCAAGTCACCCTGGGTCGCGCGTTCGGCATGGCGCGCCTGCGCGGCCAGGGCACGGTTCATATCGATCAGCCTGAACATGAACTGCTTGGCGACAGCAAACCGATTCGCGAACTGCGCAAACTGCTGAGCAAACTGGCACCCACCGAATCTCCGGTGCTGATTCGCGGCGAAAGCGGCACCGGCAAGGAATTGGTCGCCCGCACCCTGCATCGAGAATCCCAGCGTCGCAGCAAACCGTTCGTGGCGATCAACTGCGGCGCGATTCCCGAACACTTGATCCAGTCCGAACTGTTTGGCCATGAGAAGGGTGCCTTTACCGGCGCTCATCAGCGCAAGGTCGGGCGGATCGAGGCGGCCAACGGCGGAACGTTGTTTCTCGATGAAATCGGTGATCTCCCCCTGGAACTGCAAGCCAATCTGCTGCGTTTCCTGCAGGAAAAACACATTGAACGTGTAGGGGGGCACCAGCCTATTCCGGTGGATGTGCGGGTATTGGCGGCGACGCACGTCGACCTTGAAGCGGCCATTGAGAAGAAACTCTTTCGCGAAGATCTGTATTACCGTTTGAATGTCTTGCAAGTCATTACCGTGCCGCTGCGTGAACGCCATGGCGATCTCTCGATGCTGGCCAACCACTTTTCCCATTTCTACAGCCAGGAAACCGGCCGTCGCCCTCGCAGCTTCAGCGAGGACGCGCTGATCGCCATGGGCAAGCACGATTGGCCGGGCAATGTCCGCGAGTTAGCCAACCGGGTACGGCGCGGGCTGGTTCTGGCCGAAGGACGGCAGATCGAGGCGCGAGACCTGGGGTTGATCAGTCAACACGCCACCGCTTCGCCGATGGGCACCCTTGAAGACTACAAGACCCGCGCCGAGCGTCAGGCGTTGTGCGATGTGTTGAACCGGCACAGCGATAACCTGAGTGTCGCCGCCAGAGTTCTGGGGGTGTCGCGGCCGACTTTTTACCGATTGCTGCATAAGCACCAAATCCGCTAGGGCGGGTGAAACGAAAAGGCCCGCTGCGACTTCCATCGCAGCGGGCCTTTTCCATGGGGGTGAAACGGTTAGAAGTAGTACGGGAATTTCAGGCTGAAGGAAAAGTCTGGCGAGTCGTCGGTCAGTCCGATGGACAGGTTGGGAACGATCGTCAGGTTATCGGTTGCTGCCAGGGTCATACCGATGTTGAAGTTGGCCGAGTTGTAATCGCTGTTGGAAATCGATTGCCAATCGCCACCATCCGGCTTGATCTTGCTCTTGCGGGCGAACTGATCGGTGAACGAAAACGACATACTCATCTTCTCGTTCAAGGCGAATGCAATGCCGGCGCCGACCTGCCAGGAATCGCCCAGTTTCACATCGCCGGGCACCTTGGAGTTGACCTGAGGGCTGATGTCGCTGAAAGAGTCTTCCATGTTGTAGGTGTAGGCCAGGCTGCCGAACAGCACGGCCGGGTCGAAGCTCTTGACCAGTGAGATACCCGGGGTGATCGACCAGACACCATTGCCGGTCGGCAAGTCCTCGGGTACCGAGAGGTTGTCGTTGTTCGGGTCATTGACCAGCTTGATGCCGTAAGGGTCCTTACCGGTCGGCGCCTTGACGCGCAGTGTAACGACCGCGTCGGGCAGATTGGCCGACTCATCCAGAAACTTGTAGGCAACGCCAAAGTTCACATCGCCGATGGTCGGGTCGCGGGTCACGGTTGCGTCCGACGTCACCGGGCCTGCACCTCCGGCGCCACCGGAGGAATACGTTGATTCGCGATACACCACGGGGACGTTGATGTCGAACTGCCAACGTTGGGCCACGTTGTAGCGGGCGGTCAGGTCCAGGGTCCAGTTATCCGCCTTGATACGGTCGAGGTTGATATTGCCGAGGAAAATCGCGTCCAGTGCCAGGAAGCCGTTGAGTACCAATGCACGGGTATCGTAGTGCGTGTAGGTCAGGCCGGTTTCGACGCTGAACTTGCCGCCACCGAAGAAGCCGCTGGCTTCGTCATACAGGTTGGAAACGCTTTGCGCAGGCGCCGAATCATCCTTGAGCGATTGGCCGTATGAACTGCCTGTGGTTCCCGGCGCACCGGCAGCCACCGTCTGGCCACTCCTGGGCGTTTCCGCAGGGGATTTGGTCAGGCGTTTGGGAGCGGGTGTCGCAGGTGCTTCTTCGACTTGGCGAACGCGTTGCTCGAGTACCATCAGCGCGTTCTGTTGTGCTTCGTAACGCTGTTTCAACTCCATGAGTTCTTGTTTTAGTGCTTCGACCTGGGGGTCCGGTGCTGCGTACAGCAGTGTGGCCGGGGCCAGGCTACTCAAACAAACGATTGCTCTAAACGTCAACGATCGGTGCATGGGTTAGCCGTCCCTTCTGACTACATCGGGTGACACTGAGCGTAGATCAGAATCCTTGAGCGCGAAGACCTTTGAGTTGGTCCAGGTTGCCATTCAGCGACCCGGCTGTCGCGTTGTCACGCAGCACGACATTGAAGGATGTGAGGTTGCTGACCTGGTTGCCACCGCCGAGCAACGTCGTATTCTGCATCAGCCCACCCTGGGCCAGGCGTTGTACGGTACTGCCCTGGTTGTTGTTGGCGACAATGTTGAGTTGCACACCCGTACCGGTCGAGGAAACACTCAGCGAGCCCGCGCCATTGGCGCCGACCAACGTCGAGCCTGCGGCCAATGCTTGGCCCTGCTGTTGCGTTGCTGGCGCTTGGCTAGCCTTTGTGACGTTGATATCAACGTTGTTGTAGGCAGTGTTATGGTCGCCGGCAGCACGCACGACTTGAGTGACGCCTTCGGTGCTGTTGAGGCCGCTACCGCCAGTGACGGTACCGGTGCCTTGCGAATGCGCTGAGCCATTACCTTTTTCGTTGATAATCGACACATAGAACTGTGGCTTGATGGTCGATTGTTGAATCTGCATCGAGGAAGTTGCCCCGATCACTTCACCGTTGGCATTTTGCCAAGTGCTGGTCATGACGATGCCGAAACTGATGATCCGTCCCGGCATGACATAGCGGCCTCGCAGGGTCGCCAATTCCTGATCCTTCAGTTCAATGGGTTTGAACGTCTGTGCCTGGGTCGGCAGGCTGGCGGCCAGGCAAACCATGGCTAGCCAGAGTGGAGTCTTCATTGGATGCTCCCGGAGCGTCGTGCTCCTTGTCATTAGAAGAAGTCGCTTTGGATGAATCCGAAATCCATTAACTCTGCGTCTCGCACCGGGGTGAAGGCGTTGATGCGGTTCTTGGCGGTCAGTGGCAAGGGCGGGTCGAGCAACGCATTGGTTTTGTCGTAGCCCTGACCGATCACGGCAAAGATGATGCCGTTCCAGCCTTTTACAAAGTCGTCGACTTTGTAGCGTTTATGACCGAGTACCGGATCTCCGATATAGACCCAGCCCTCATGGACTTTTTGCATGACCACAAAATGTTTGTAGCCACGGATATCCAGGAGTACCACAACCGGAATTCTGATTTCGCTCAACGTTTGCGGCGCTACCCGGTAGCCACGGGCCCGCATGCCGATACTTTCCACGTAACGCTTCATGTCGAGCATGGAGAAGCCCTGGACGCGGACAAGATCTTGATCGGAGTGGGCCAGCATGCCTTCGATGATCTGTTCTTCATTCACGTCCAGCCAATAGGCCTGGCGCAATATGGTTGCCAGCGCAGCTGCGCCGCAACTGAAGTCGGTTTTCTGTTGCACCAGGTCGGCAAATTTACGCTCGCGCATGCTCTGGATCGGCTTATACACCACCGCGCCGCCCGGCAGGACGGAAAGCGGCATTTGTGCAGCCTCGCTCACACTGGCCACGTAAAGCAAAAATGCCAAGGCGATAATGCGCATGGTGGGACGCCTTCTGGGTGTGTTGAAACAGGCCCCCGTAAGGGGGCCTCCAGAGACAGCAATTAGAACGAGTTGTTGGAAATGGCCAGCGAGTTGCTTTGTTGGTTACCCACACCGGCAGCTACGTTGACGCCGAGGTTGCCACTGCCACCATTCACCGAACCGCTCAGGGTTGCAGTGTTGGTCACAGGGTTTGCCCAGCCAGTTGGAGTCAGCACTTGATAGGAATAGGTGTTGCTCAAATCAAAAGAGCTGCTTTCACTGAAAGTTTTCGATTTGTCGTACGAAGATTCGGACTCTTTACTGCCCGATTTTTCGAACGAGGAGTCGGACGATCTGTCCCACGATTTATCGTACGATCTTTCGAACGAGGAATTGCTCGATCTATCGCGCGATGCGTCAAGGGATGCATCGATCGATGCGGTAAGCGATCCATCGAAAGTATCGGTGCGGGTGCGTTCGCGACGGCCATCATCCCGAGTAACGGTCCTGGTGGCATTCGCAGCAGCGTCCACGGCTACGTTCAAAGACGCACTGCGAGTAGAGCTGCTATCCGAGCTCCTGGAGCCGCTCGAATCAGAGCTCCTGGAACCACTCGCCGCGGAGCTCCTGGAACCGCTCACGTCAAAGCTCGAAGAAGCGCTTTTATCAACGCTCACATCGGATGACTTGTCGCGAGAGGAGCTACCGCTGGCCGTTCTGGTAAATGTGAACGTATCCTGGCGGTACGTCCGATCGGCGTTGTTATTTACGACCAGGCCAGGACCCTGTTGATCGGCAGAGGCGGTGGCTGTTGCGTTACCGAGCGGAGCATTGGTGTTGGCAATGGCCATGGTGTTTTTCTGCTGGTTAAGGTCGCCACCCGCAATGTTGATACCCATGTTACCGCTGCCACCATTACCCGAGCCGCCCATCACGGCAGAGGCTGTGCTGCCGAAGTTGTTGACCCTGTTGTTGTTGCTGTATTGCGTGACGTCGGCGGTGGCTTCGGCAGTGCCGAACACGAAGCTGTTGTCCTGGCTGGAGTTTGAGGCAGCATTGGCGATGGCGGACGCGTTGTCTTGTTGGTTGCCGTTACCGGCAGCCACGTTGACACCGACGTTGCCGCTGGCGCCTGTGGCGGAGCTGCTCATCTCGGCTTCGTTGACCGTCCCCTCGTTACGGATGCGGTTGCCGGTACTGCTCTGGTTATCCCACGCATTGGCTGTCGCATAGACAGGGATCTTTGTTGGAGGAGGGGGTTTATGACCATGGTGGTGGTCATTGTCACGCCAATCGTTCGCTTGTACAGCAACAGCCATGACCGCAGCAATTGCGAAAACCAGAGGCTTTAGTGCCATCGAAGGTTTCATGGTGATTCTCCGTACTTATTTTAGGTTAAGTGTTGTTTCTACCTGTTTGGGTCAATCCGAGACCCGTACGCTCAGGGTGTTGGCCGTTCGGTTTCCCACCCCGGCGCTCTGATTCAACTGGATCACCCCACGGCTACCGGTGAAGGCCTGATCGCTGGTAGCGACCTGGCGATAGCCTGGTGCAGAGTCAGTTGGATCGGAGTTGGTGATCAGCGTCACGTTCTGCTGCATGAGGACGCTGTCGTCGATACTTTGCGGCTGTGTACTGACGCTTATCCGCAGGGCGTTGGCTTGCTGGTTGCTCGCGCCCGCGCTCTGGTTGACGCCCAGTACGCCGTTGCCGTGGCTGAAGGAGTCGCCTTGAATGCTGGATCGGGCATCGATCCTGGGGTCGACCTGCGTACGCAGCCGTTGGCGAATCTGTGTGGTAGCACTGGCGTTGTTGCCAATGGCGATGGCGCGGGCGTTGGCCTGTTGCTGCTGATCGCCTGCCGCCTGGTTGACCGAGAGGACGCCCTGGTGCTGCATGCCCGAACCGTCGATGTCGGCGTTATTGATGACGGGCGATTGGGCAAAGGTCGATGCACTGCAAAACATGGCGATCAGCAGCAGCGTACGATTCATCTTAACGGTCTCCCGTTACGACTCTCAGAGCACCCAGGCCTTGCTGGATGTTTGAATTGACCATGTTGGCAATACCGTTGCCCGAATTTCCCGAACGTCCAGCGGGGAGGTTGGAAAGCTGGGTCTGGTTGGTGAGATTGCCACCCAGGTTGTTGGTGTTTTGAGTGACCAGGCGGGAGATGCCTGCACCACTGGCGACGCTGGCAAAGTCGCCGTCGCTCAACTCGTCCGTTTGTCTGAGGACTTGTTTGGACGGGTTGGCATTGGCGGTCGTGGGGCCAGGGTCGGGCATCACCGGCGCACGCGTTGCCATGCGCGGCTGGACATCTCGTTTGATAATGATGAGGCCGTTATCAGCCTGTACGGGCAGGCAGACACTTGAACCCAGTGCGCATCCGATCAGCAGGAGGCTGTAGATGCTTCTATCAAATTTCCCCACGGCGGCAATTCCTTCTTTGTTGTGGCTGGTCCTGGTCAGCGTTGTGGAAGGAGTGAGCGAAAGCTGTGCCGGTTTTTGATTGTTGTTTTAATTCAGAGGGTTATCGGTCAACGCTAGTGGATCGATGAAAGGGTGTTTCAGGTCTGAGACAACCGCCGGGCCGGCAATATTGATAAGAGATCGCAATAGCACTGGATCCAAGCTTTGCGCGGGATGTATCAGCGCTCTAACACATCGCATGACAAGACGATGACCAGTGTTGAAACAGGCTGTTCGAGAGGGATGGGGTGTTTCAGAAGCGGACGTATTTTGCAAAAATACTGCAACAAATGCAGGAGTATTTGACCAGTGCCCATCAGTTCCGCGCAATCCAATGTGGGAGCGGGCTTGCCCGCGAAGGCAGCGGCACAGTCAACATTGATTTTGCCTGATACACCGCTATCGCGGGCAAGCCCGCTCCCACAGGGATTTTGGTGTTGGCCCAAATAGGGAAGGTCAGTGCCCGAGCAGCTGCGTGACCGCTTGCAATGCCTGAAGCCGGCGTTCGGCCCAATCGCCCTGAAGCACTTGAACAGGCTGTCGATGCTGTTCCAGCCATGCCAGGGTCGCGTCGAAAAAAGCCCGGCGTTCATCCAGTTCCGGCTGGCAACGCTGGCCATCGTCCGTCCAGTCGACCTGCTCGGGAGACAGCAGCAAGTGCAAGTCATAGTGCCGAGCCCGCAGCGCCTGCTCGATCCAGGCAGGGCAATCGCCAAACAGGGTCTGGCTCCAGAGCATGTTGCTCAGCAAGTGAGTGTCGAGAATCAGCAGCTGCGGCCCGAGGGCGCGGGCGTCATCCTCCCATTGCAGCTGGCCGCGAGCGATTTCGGGGATATCGGCCGGGCACGTGTCGCGCGCCTTCTGCTCAATGAACCAGCGCACGTATTCGCCCACCAGAGCACCGCCGAATTGCTCTTGCAGTTCGGCGGCGAGCCAGCTCTTGCCGCTGGATTCAGGCCCCGTGAGTACCAGTACTTTCATGTGCGCAACGCCGGGTCGGCGCGCCATGTCCGCCAGCCGTGCACCGCCAGCAGTGCGAATACCCCATAGAGGCCGGCGGTCAGGTACAGCGCTTTATAGATGAACAGGCCAACAAAGATGATGTCCAGCGCGATCCACAGCGGCCAGCATTGCAAACGTTTTTGCGCCATCCATAACTGCGCCACCAGGCTGAAACCGGTCAACGCCGCATCGAGCCAGGGTTGGGCGGCATCGGTCCAATTAGCCATTGCGGCCCCCAGCAGCAAACTGCCGAGCGTGCCGACGGCCAAGCCGAGCGCGGTGGATTTGCCATCGAGCAGGCTGACCTGCCGCCCACTATGAGTCACCCCCGAGCGAGTCCACTGCCACCAGCCGTAGAGCTGCAACGCGGCGTAGATCACTTGCAGCAGCATGTCCGAGTACAGCTTCACCTCGAAAAAGATCCAGCTATACAACAACACCATGACCAGGCCGATCGGCCAGCACCAGGGGTTCTGTTTGACCGTCAACCAGACGGCAATCACGCCGAGGGCGGCAGCAAACAGTTCAAGCCCGGACATGGAGGTTCCTTGGTGTCGTAAAAATGAGGGGGGCGAATTGTACCCGGATTGTGGGGAGTGGGGCTTGTTGTGGGGACGGGGGCTTGCCAATGCCAGTCAATCAAACGCAATTCCTGTGGGAGCGGGCTTGCCCGCGAAAGCGGTGTGTCAGGTGGCATCGATATTGACTGTGCCGCCGCCATCGCGGGCAAGCCCGCTCCCACAGGGGATAGCGGGAATGCCGGGGCGCAGTTACACCCGAAACTGCTTGAGCAACCCGTTCAACTGTTCGCTCAGTTCCTTGAGGTGAACGCTGGCCACGCTCGACTGTTCGGCCGCCAGTGCCGTGCTGTGGGACCACCCGGCTGCCTGGGTGACGTTCTGATTGATGTCTTCCACCACGTGGGCCTGCTGCAACGTCGCACTGGCAATCGAGGCGTTCAACCCGTTGAGGTTGCGCAAGGCCTGGCCGATGGCATTCAGGCTGGCGCCGGCCAGACCGGCCTGCTCGATGGTCAGTTGCGATGCACGGCTGCTGTCGCCAATCACCTTGACCGCTGCTTCGGAATGGCTTTGCAGGCGTTCGATCATCGACTGGATTTCCGCCGTCGACTTTTGAGTGCGCTGGGCCAACAGGCGTACTTCATCGGCAACCACCGCAAACCCGCGACCTTGCTCGCCGGCCCGAGCGGCTTCGATGGCGGCGTTGAGAGCCAGCAGGTTGGTTTGCTCGGCGATGGAGCGGATCACTTCCAGAACGCTGCCGATTTGCGTGCTTTCGGCGGCCAGCGTACGAATCACTTCAACAGCTTGATCGATGGTCGCAGACAGCTTGTCGATCTGCTGCAAGCTGCCATCGATATTGACCTGTCCCTGCTGCGCCTCAGATTCGGCATTGCGCATTTCGCTGGCCGCGTGTTCGGCGTTCTTGGCCACGTCCTGCACGCCGTAGGTCACTTCGTTGATCGCGGTCGCCACCAGTTCCATCTGTTGCGACTGCTGCTGGCTGCGTTGCTGGGCTTGCTCGGCATCGTTGCCCAGTTCGCGGGAAGACTGGCCCAGCGCGCCGGCGGATACCTGCAACTGACTGATCACCAGGCGCAGTTTCGCGGTGAAGGCGTTGAAGTGCCGGGCCAATTGCGTGACTTCGTCCTGGCCGTGGGTATCGAGGCTGCGGGTCAGGTCGCTTTCACCGCTGGCGATGTTGGCCATGGCGTTCACGGTTTCCTGGAGCGGGCGCACGATGCTGCGGGCAATCATGATCACCAGCAACGCCATGATCAGGGCAATCACCAGGCCCACGAAAGACGCCTTCCAGACCTGTACATAAAACTCGGCCTGCATGTCATCGATGTACACGCCCGAACCGATCACCCAACCCCAAGGCTCGAACAGTTTCACGTAGGAGGTTTTTTCCACCGGCGCGCTGGCGCCCGGTTTCGGCCAGCGGTAATCGACCATGCCGGCACCCTTGGCCTTGGCGATGGCGACCATCTCGTTGAACAGCGCGAAACCGTCGGGGTCGCGAATCGTTGAAAGGTTCTGGCCTTCAAGTTTCGGATTGGTCGGGTGCATGACCATGACGGGCGTCAGATCATTGATCCAGAAATAGTCATTCTGGTCGTAGCGCAAACCGCGCACGGCGGTCAGTGCCTGCTTTTGCGCGGCGTCGCGGGTGAGGGTGCCGGCAGTTTCCAGGCCTTGATAGTAGGTGAGGATGCCACTGGCGGTCTGCACCACGTGCTGGGTCTTTTGGGCCTTGGCCTGATAGAGATCGTCGTGAATCTGCTTGAGCATCAACACGCCCAACGTCAACAGCATCACCACGGCCACGATCAAGATGAGCCACAAGCGTCGGCTGATCGACACACTGCGCAAGCTGTTCATAACGCTGTTACTCCGTTTTCTTGTTCTTGTCATAAACGATCGCCAGCATCCAACCACACTTTGCCGATCGGGCCTATGCGACTCAGGTCCTATTACGCGGCAGCGTAAATGAGGCGTGTCTGATAGGATTTCGGCCCCGCACGGAAAAACCTGAGTCCAGGTTGATTTTTCACGAAGTTTTTACGGTTTTGTGTGGATATTGCGCGCGCGGGGCTTCAGCCAAGGCTGATTGCGTTTAACGCTTTACAAATTATTAACGGAGCATGCCTGGGGGTATTGCTTCTTGGGGGATTGATGGATCTTTGGACGGCCTTTCAGGCATTGATTTTAGGCGTTGTAGAAGGGCTGACGGAGTTCTTGCCCATTTCCAGTACCGGGCACCAGATCATTGTGGCGGACTTGCTCAACTTTGGGGGCGAGCGGGCCATGGCCTTCAACATCATCATTCAGCTCGGGGCGATCCTGGCGGTGGTCTGGGAGTTTCGTCGCAAGATCTTCGACGTGGCCATCGGTTTGCCGACGCAGCCCAGCGCTCGACGCTTTACCGCGAACCTGTTGATCGCCTTCCTGCCGGCCGTGGTATTGGGGGTGATTTTCGCCGACTTGATTCACAAGTACCTGTTCAACCCGATTACCGTGGCCACCGCATTGGTCGTGGGCGGGATCATCATGTTGTGGGCTGAACGCCGTCAGCATGAAGTGCATGCTGAAAGCGTCGACGACATCACCTGGAAAGATGCCTTGAAAGTCGGCTTTGCCCAATGCCTGGCGATGATCCCCGGAACCTCGCGTTCCGGCTCGACCATCATTGGCGGTTTGCTGTTCGGGCTGTCGCGCAAGACGGCCACCGAGTTCTCGTTCTTCCTCGCCATGCCGACCATGGTCGGCGCGGCAGTGTACTCGGGCTACAAATACCGCGACCTGTTCGTGCCGGCTGATTTTCCGGTGTTCGCCATTGGCTTCGTCACGGCGTTCATCTTTGCGATGATCGCCGTGCGGGGCTTGCTCAAGTTCATCGCCAGCCACAGCTACGCGGCGTTCGCCTGGTATCGCATCGCGTTCGGTCTGGTGATCCTGGCCACTTGGCAATTCGGCTGGGTCGACTGGACAGCGGCCAAGCCATGAGCGATTCCGGTGCGCGCAACAATAACCCCGGACGCAAGCCCGGGGGCGCCATGCAGAACCTGCGGCTGAAACTGCTGGTATTCGTTGTGCTGTGCGCAGTGCCGTTGTTTGGCTCGGTGTCGCTATGGCTGCACGGGGTGTCGGTGATTCCCCTGGCGGCCTACGGCATCGTCAGCGTGCTGGCGTTTTTCCTGTACTGGAGCGACAAGCACAAGGCCCGCGCCGACAGCTGGCGTACGCCGGAGAACGTCTTGCACGCGGTGGAACTGGCGGGTGGTTGGCCGGGCGCCTTGCTGGCCCAGCAAGTGTTTCGGCACAAGACCCGCAAAGTCTCGTTTCAACTGGTGTTCTGGCTCATCGTGCTGATGCATCAGGTGTTCTGGATCGACCAGCTGTTTCTGGGCGCTAACCTGTTTGCGTTGTTTTAAAGCGCTTCAAAGCAATAAGCCGACCTGCGTGCGCTTGGGCAACTTGCTCACCACCAATTGGTGGGAGCGTTGCAGCAAGCCTTGCAGTTCTTCGGTGCCCAGCGGGTAGGGCGTTTCCATGATGACCCACTGGGCCCGGGCCAGATACGGCGCCGGGTGAATGCCCGGCCGGTCGCAGTGGCCCAGGAACAGGTCCTTGTCGACCTTGAAAGCCAGGGACTGTCCGCGCAGGTTTTGCAAAGCGAACATCTTGTTCCCGGCAATCGAAAACACCCGCACGCCACCCCACTTGTAGTCCTCCCGCGCACCAGGCAGCGCCAGGCAAAATTGCGCGACGTCCTCTTCGCTCATTAATCGCGCTTTCATAACAGTCTGTCCCCACAAGCATTGAATGATTCGATCAAATGGTCGATCCAGGCGCGCACCGCTGGCATCACCCCGCGTCGATGAGGGTAGACGGCTTGCAGCCAGCCGCCTGGCAATGACCAGTCGGGCAACAGTTGCACCAGCGTGCCGTTTTCCAGCTCCTGCTCGCAATACATCATGGGCAGCACGGTAAAGCCCAGCCCGGACAGGGTACAAGCCTTGCGCACGAGAAAATCATCGACTCCCAATCGGGCTTCGAATGTCATTTCACAGGCCTTGCCATGCTGGTCGAGCATCCGCAGATGCACCAGCCGATCGGCTTCCAGGGCGCCCAGTATCGGTACGTTTTTCAAGTCGTCCGGGGTTTTGATCTGCCGCTCGCGAAGAAACGCCGGGCTGGCGACCATGACGGTCTGTGCCTGACGCAGGCGGCGGGTGACCAGCAATGGATCTTCATCACCCAGATCCCGCACTCTCAAGGCGACATCGACGCCTTCGGTCACCAGATCAACCCGGCGGTTGAGCAGCATCACCTCCAGTTGCACCTGCGGAAACTTCTCCAGAAAGTTACTGATTATTCCCGGCAGCACTTCGTGGGCCAACCCGACAGGGCAGGACACCCGCAGTCGTCCCCGGGGTTCACTGGACATGCTGGCCACCGCTTCGTCGGCCATCTCGGCTTCCAGCAGCATCGCCTGACAGTGCCGCAGGTAGCGCTCGCCTACGGCGGTCAGGTTGAGTTGGCGGGTAGTGCGTTGCAGCAGGCGCGCGCCCAGGCGCTCTTCCAGCTCGGCAATGCGTCGCGACAACCGGGACTTGGGAATCCCCAGCAAACGCCCGGCCGCTGCGAAACCGCCGGCGTCGACCACCTTGGCGAAGTAATAGAGGTCGTTAAGGTCTTGCATGATTCAAATCCGATTGTTCTATCAGTGAGACGAACTATCGCATTGTTGCTGACTAATCAGCTATTGGTTTCGTCGATAGGATTGTCTCCATCAGATCGCCGGGTGGCGATCCTCACCTTGGAGATCCCACATGAAATTACTGCATATCGATTCGAGCATTCTGGGTGACAACTCGGCTTCCCGTCAGTTGAGCGGCGAAGTCGTCAAAGCCTGGCAAACCGCCGAGCCTGGCGTAGCGGTGACTTACCGCGACCTGGCTGCCGATGCCATCAGCCATTTCTCCGCCACCACCCTGGTTGCCGCCGGTACCGCCGCTGAGCTGCGCAACGCCGCGCAACAACACGAAGCCGAGCTGAGCGCGCAGACCCTGGCCGAATTCCTCGCCGCCGATGCCGTGGTGATTGCAGCGCCAATGTACAACTTCACCATTCCGACCCAGCTCAAGGCCTGGATCGACCGCATCGCCGTGGCCGGTCAGACTTTCCGCTACACCGAAGCCGGCCCTGAAGGCCTGTGCGGCGGCAAGAAAGTAGTCATCGTTTCGACGTCTGGCGGTTTGCATGTTGGCCAACCAACCGGCACTGCTCACGAAGACTACTTGAAGGTGCTGTTTGGCTTCATCGGCATCACCGACATCGAGTTCGTCCGCGCCCATGGCCTGGCCTACGGTGATGAAGTGCGCACTAAAGCCATGAGCGACGCCCAGGCGCACATCAGCGAGCAATTGTTCGCTGCCGCGTAAGGCTTGCGTAAAGTCGTAAACAGCTCGGGCAATACCCTTGAAACTCTGTATTCTGGTCATCGTGATGGCCAGGTACGGAGTTTTTTGTTTCTGGCGGTGATCAGTTTCTGGCCCAGGTTATGCACCCGAGGCTTAACATCTGCGGTCAGGTAACAAGGTGGGGCATCCCATGGCGCGTCTTTGTGCAACGCTACTGATTTGCCTGCTCGGCAGCCTGAATTCAGTGCACGCCGCGCCTGCGCCGCATCCTCACTGGAGCGTCGGCTTCCATGAGATGACGTTCCTCGATCCGCTGGACTTGCAGCCGATGCGCGCCATTGCCTTTTACCCGTCCAGTGAAAGGGAACATTCCAGCACGCTCGAGGGCTACACGGTCGAAGCCGGTGAAGACACCAAAGTCGCCATCGGACGTTTCCCGATGCTGATGCTGTCCCACGGCAACACCGGAACCCCGCTGGCCCTGCACGACCTCGCTACCTCATTGGCGCGCAAGGGTTTCGTGGTGGTGGCGGTGATCCATCCCGGCGACAACTCCAAAGACCATAGCCGCCTCGGCACCTTGAGCAACCTTTATGGTCGGCCGATCCAGATTTCCGAAGCCATTACCGCGACACTCAGCGACCGGATGCTCGCGCCCTTCGTCAATGCCGAACAGGTCGGTGTGATTGGCTATTCGGCGGGCGGTGAGACTGCGTTGATCCTGTCCGGTGCCACCCCGGATCTGGATCGTCTGCGCCGTTATTGCCAGGAGCGCCCGGATGATCACGATGCCTGCAACACGCAGGGCGAACTGATCGTCGACCGCGATGACTTGCAGCCAGTGGCAGACCCGCGCGTGCATGCCTTGCTGCTGATGGCGCCGCTGAGTCTGAAGTTCGGCCGCCATACCCTGGCCGACGTGCATGTGCCGGTGCTGCTATACAGCGGCGATGGCGACAAACTGGTGGCGTTCGACAAAAACGCCGCAGCGCTTGCGCGCAAACTACCGACCGCACCGGACTTCAAACTGCTGGCCGGGGCAGGGCACTTCGTGTTCCTGGCGCCGTGCAACGAAGAACAGATCGCCGCCATGCCGGCACTGTGCACCGATGCCGACGGCGTCGACCGCAAGGATATTCACCGCAACATGATCTCCGAAGCCGGACGGTTCTTCTCCCATGCCTTGGGCAAACCCACCCGCGCCGGGATGCAAACCGCGGATCAATAAACTCCCCGGACCTCTTGTGGGATCGAGCCTGTGGCGAGGGGGCTTGCCCCCGTTTGAGTGCGTAGCACTCACAAAATTTTTGGTACATCAGAGATTTGGGGACTGCTTCGCAGCCCAACGGGGGCAAGCCCCCTCGCCACAGGCTCGCTCCCACAGGGGATTGCAGGTGTGTCAGGCCATTGCGCGGTGTTTCAGTATTAAGGTCAAACCGAGTCCGGTCACCGACAACAACGCCGCACTAAAGAAAATCCACGAATACCCCAGGTTCAACGCCACTGCGCCCATCAGCGGTCCGGCAATCGCCAGTGCCAGATCGAAAAACACCGCATAGGCACTCAAACCCGCTCCGCGACTGGAATTGGGTACTTGCTTGATGGCTTCCACCCCCAGCGCCGGATACACCAGCGACAGGCCGAACCCGGTCAGCCCGGCGCCGATCAAGGCATAACCCGTCGAGGGCGCCAGCCACAGCAGGACCAGCCCCACGGTTTCAATGGTCATGCAGGCGATGGCGGAGGTGAAGCCGCCGAAACGGCTGATGCTGGAGATGAACAACAACCGCGCCAGAATGAAACAGACCCCGAATACCGTCAGGCAATAAGCCGCGCCGGTCCAGCCAAGGCTGACGTAATACAGGGTAATAAAGGTAGTGAGCGTGCCGTAACCGATGGATGCCAGGCTCAGGCTCGCGCCGAAGGGAGCAATGCGCCCGAACACTGCCCAGAATGGCAGCCGCTCGCCGCGAATCACCGGCACCGAAGGTTTGTTGCGGATCAACAGCAACGCCAGCAGGGCCAGTAACGACAGCGCGATCCCGAGGCTGGCGAACCCCAGTTCAGCGACCATCACCACCCCCAGCGGCGCGCCGATAGCGATGGCGCCGTAGGAGGCGATCCCGTTCCAGGAAATCGAACGCGCCGTGTGCTCGGCACCGACCTGGCCCATGCACCAACTGATCGTGCCGACCCCGATCAACCCTTGAGCGATGCCCAGCAACAAGCGGCCAGCGATCAGGATGATCAGGCTCAACAACGGCAAACCTTGCAGCAAGGTCGACAGCAATGTCAGCACGCCGCTCAACGCAATCCCCGACAAGCCGTAAACAATCGCCCGCTTGGTGCCGATGCTGTCCGACAGACGTCCAGCCATGGGCCGGCTGAGCAGGGTGGCCAGGTACTGAGAACCAATGGTCAGCCCCGCCACGATGGCGCTGAACCCCAATTGTTCATGGACATACCCGGGCAACACCGCAATCGGCAGGCCGATGCAGAGGAAGGCAATAAAGGTATAGAAAACGATGGAGACGATCTGCAGGGTGATCGCCATGGAGCTTTGCGGGGGCAGTTGCTGCACAGACATGGGAGCTCGTTCGCGGGCGGCGGTAGGAGAACTGCATCATGGCGCGGGCGGGGAATAAAAGGAAGCAGGCTAACTATATTGGCCTGGCGATCGTTCCCACGCTCTGCGTGGGAATGCATCCCGTGACGCTCTGCGTCACCCTTCAAAGCGGGAACGCGGAGCGTCCCTGGCGGCATTCCCACGCAGAGCGTGGGAACGATCAGCCCCGTCACCAGGACAGGGCTTTTCGATTGAAGCTTGCAGCCGTCTTACATCAACACACCCTGACTACGCAGGTAGTCGTCATAGGTGCCGCTGAAGTCGATCACGCCATCGGCGCTCAACTCGATGATGCGGGTGGCCAGGGACGATACGAACTCACGGTCGTGGCTGACGAAGATCAGCGTGCCCGGGTAGTTCTCCAGCGCCAGGTTCAGCGCTTCGATGGATTCCATGTCCAAGTGGTTGGTCGGTTCGTCCATGATCAGCACGTTTGGCTTTTGCAGGATCAGCTTGCCGAACAGCATGCGACCTTGCTCACCACCGGAGATGACCTTGACCGACTTGAGGATCTCGTCGTTGGAGAACAGCATCCGGCCGAGGGTGCCGCGAACGATTTGCTCGCCGCCCTGGGTCCACTGGCCCATCCAGTCGAACAGGTTGCAATCGTCTTCGAAGTCGTGAGCGTGGTCCTGGGCGTAGTAGCCCAGTTCAGCGGCGTCGGTCCACTTCACGGTGCCGGCATCCGGGGTCAGTTCGTTGACCAGGGTGCGCAGCAGGGTGGTTTTACCGATACCGTTCGGGCCGATGATCGCCACGCGCTCGCCGGCTTCAACCTGGAAGCTGAAGTCCTTGAACAGTGTCTTGCCGTCGAAGCCTTTGGCCATGCGCTCAACGATGACTGCCTGACGGTGCAGCTTCTTGGTTTGCTCGAAACGGATGAACGGGCTCACACGGCTCGAAGGCTTGACTTCGGCCAGTTGGATCTTGTCGATCGCCTTGGCGCGGGAGGTCGCTTGCTTGGCTTTCGAGGCGTTGGCCGAGAAGCGGCTGACGAACGATTGCAGTTCCGAAATTTGTGCCTTCTTCTTGGCGTTGTCCGACAGCAGTTGCTCGCGGGACTGGGTCGCCACGGTCATGTACTCGTCGTAGTTGCCCGGGAACAGGCGCAGCTCGCCGTAATCCAGGTCAGCCATGTGGGTGCACACGCTGTTCAGGAAGTGACGGTCGTGGGAGATGATGATCATCAGGCTGGAGCGCTGGGTCAGAATGTTTTCCAGCCAGCGGATGGTGTTGATGTCCAGGTGGTTGGTCGGTTCGTCGAGCAGCAGCACTTCAGGATCGGAGAACAGCGCCTGCGCCAGCAACACGCGCAGTTTCCAGCCCGGAGACACTTCGCTCATCGGGCCGAAGTGCTGCTCGATGCCGATACCCAGGCCCAGCAACAGCTCGCCGGCACGGGATTCGGCGGTGTAGCCGTCCATTTCGGCAAATTCGGTTTCCAGCTCGGCCACGGCCATGCCGTCTTCTTCGGTCATTTCCGGCAGCGAGTAGATGCGGTCGCGCTCGGCCTTGACCTTCCACAGCTCTTCGTGACCCATGATCACGGTGTCGATCACGGTGAATTCTTCGTAGGCGAACTGGTCCTGGCGCAGTTTACCCAGACGCACATTCGGCTCGAGCATGACCTGGCCGCCGGACGGCTCGAGGTCGTTACCGAGAATTTTCATGAAGGTCGACTTGCCGCAACCGTTGGCGCCGATCAGGCCATAGCGGTTACCGGCGCCGAATTTGACCGAAACGTTTTCGAATAGCGGCTTGGCGCCGAACTGCATCGTGATGTTAGCTGTGGAGATCAATTACTTTACCTATCAATGGGTTGCGAGCTGCGCAATTGGCGCTTAGGCCATTCCTGGGGCGTTCTGGAGTTTCTTTCCATCTCTCCCCAGTCACCGCTAGAGTTCAACCAGCGCGCATAAGTCGAGAGCAGCATCTGGACGCGGTGTCCAAGCTGTTGGGCAATAAAGGCGGGATTCATGCCAGACATTGTGCATATTGTCGCATAAGTGTGACGGCAGTTGTACGGTGGGCGATAACGTGTCGCACGCTTCTTCAAGGTCTGGCCCCGGTTTGTGCAGAACCGGGATCTGTCTGATGGGTTGGCTCATCCTGAAGGGCGGGCAAACACAGGGAAGCTCCTTGATCGCACCTCAATGTTATTTTTGTTCAGCGTTGTGTTCGGGACACTTGGCGTGGCTCTGGGTAAAGTCAGCACCGCTTGCCCGGCCTAGTGTGTTTCAGAAGGATTGCTGAATGGCCAGCACTTGGTCAGGGTGGGCACCCATTCAGACTCGTCTCTCCTTTGCCGCGCATGACGGCAGAAGGTGGAGAGGGGTCTATTCTTCTTCGTCAGGGGCCGGGTTTCCGAGCGCGCTGGCGCTTCGTTGTCATCACCGCTGACCATCACCTGATCGATAGCGGCTCGCAGATACTCTCCCTGGTTCTCGCCCAAGACACGCTCCTCGCCCGTCGTTCCCCCGGCAGGCTGTGAGTGGATTAGTGGATTACGCTGGAAAGCAGGCGGCGTGAGAGCGCAAGCGGACTTTCATCATGAAGGGGATCAAAATGAAACTGATTTTGGTGATGCTTGTTGTGGGTCTGTTGGCTTGGAAGCTGTCCCCTGAATTACAGTCCTGGGCTGCGGCTCAACTATCGACCCCCAAAGAAATCGTTAGAGTCGTGACTGTGCCGAAGCCTGTTTCAGCGCCATTCAAATGTGATGGACGCAAATATTGTTCGCAGATGACCTCGTGCGCAGAGGCCAAGAAATTTCTGCAAAATTGCCCGGGAATGAAAATGGACGGTGACAACGACGCCATCCCCTGTGAGTCGCAGTGGTGCCAATGACTATTGGCCGCTCAGCGTCAGGCCGAATGGTTTAATGACGGTATCAGTGCAGCGGGCGTTGCTGGAGGGAAGAGGGCTGCCGTCAAAACTATTGACCGGCTAATGGATTAGTATTCCTTCCCCCAACCCAAGGAAACATGGAAGTGAGACACAAATACGCAACAGGTTTGTTTTTTCTATTGACGATTGTAACGGCTCAATGTGCTTACTCCGGCGCTACAGACGAGTCCGTTGAGAACGCCTCATTGCTTTGCAAAATTCTGGATGGCAACGACGCCTTGACTCAGGCCTCCGAGTTCTCAAGCGAGGATCGTTCGGTCAATATCTCTGTAGACAGCTCTCCAGAAGAAGCCAGCAAGCTTTGCCCCGTCATCAGTGCCATCGTCGAGCATCACGATCTGGTTTTTGCGCAAGGCTGGACCGTGCAGATCACCTCTTCAGGCAGTGACTATAAAGTTGTCGCTGTCTGCCCACTGTAAACAACTCGCTGGCAGCGGTTGACAGTCTGGCATTGCCGCACGTTGAACAACGTGCGACAAGCCGGCGACTGGCCAGGTCGAGACTCAGAGCAAATACCCAGCGGTTTGTCCGAGATGGTTATCCTGCCCTCCAATAATGAGGTGCAGTGGAATGTGTTGTTGTTCATCCATAGAGGGAATTTCGAAACTTCCCACTATTTGAAGGTGTCGCTCATTCAGCCCGGTCGACTCTTCTTCTTTTGCCTTAGCCATTCTCGCGTGGTTCGCTGCGATTTCATTGAGAGTTGACACGTTACATCTCCCGGTGACTGACCAAGCGTATCGCTGGAGTCCTAAGCGTTAATTTAATTGCCGCCGCGTCAGAATTACGTCGTTCTGGGGCTGCTAGGTCCCGCCTTTGCAAAGCCTAAGCCAGACGGGGCCGCGTATTGAGTGTCGTGTTTACATATTCGACGGATGATGGTATGGCAGGAGGCTACTATCGGGAGAGCGGTTCGCATTACCTGCCGACCCGCGCTACTAATGCGTGGACACATTTTCACAGTTGAAGGTTAACTATTAGTTACAAAGTGTGGCTAAAATGCCATTTTTCGACCCCATGCCGACCGCCGGCATGGCTCAAGAACGCGCCATCGGGACGCAGTTTGTTCATTTCTGACGTGTGACGATTTTCGTGAAACTTATCATTGCCGCTATTTATGTCATCTCCATCGCGTATGTTCACTTGCGCGGTAAGGTGCGCCACAATTTAGGCCGCCAACTGAGCGATCACTCGACGTTTCTGGCGCCGATCAATTGCTTCCTTTATCTGTTCTCGAAAACGCCCAATAAGCCTTATCTCAATCCGGCAGACTTTCCCGACTTGAGCCCTTTGCAGGCTCATTGGGAAGAGATTCGCGCCGAAGGCCAGAATCTGCTCAAGGCCGGGGAGATCAAGCGTTCGAATCAGTATGACGACGTTGGTTTCAATTCGTTTTTCAAAAGTGGCTGGAAACGTTTCTATCTCAAATGGTACGGCGACAGTCACCCGTCGGCCGCAAAGCTCTGCCCGCGTACGACTGAACTGGTGCAAAGCATCGGCTCGATCAAGGCCGCGATGTTCGCCGAACTGCCGCCGGGTTCGAAACTGGTCCGTCACCGCGATCCTTATGCCGGTTCTTACCGTTATCACTTGGGGCTGGAAACGCCGAACGATGCCGGTTGCTACATCAACGTCGACGGTGAGAACTACTATTGGCGCGACGGCGAGGCCGTGATGTTCGATGAGACCTTCATTCACTACGCCGAAAACACCACTGCGCAGAACCGCATCATTCTGTTCTGTGACATCGAGCGGCCGATGAGGTATCGCTGGGCGGCGGCGTTCAACCGTTGGTTCAGCCGTACAGTGATGGCGGCGGCGGGCGCGCCGAACGATGCGGGCGACAAGGTCGGCGGCATCAACCGCTTGTTCGCCAAAATCTACAAAATTCGCCTGCGCGGCAAAGCGCTCAAGAAGCGTAACCGCACTCGCTACTACTTGGAGAAGTGGGCGATTTTTGCTGGGTTGTTGGCGATTTTTGTTTTGATCTGAGTGTTGCGTTGTGGCGCATGACGCCATCGCGGGCAAGCCCGCTCCCACAGTGTCCGCGTCGAATACAAATTTTGCGAACGCCGCCGAACCTGTGGGAGCGGGCTTGCCCGCGAAGAGGCCGGTATTTTCACCGCATAATTTATGAATGCTACTGTGACCCGTCAGCCGCGAGAATGCTTCGTGGCTTTTTTGTCTGCGCTCGTTTTGGCTTTTGCCGAGCCTTTACCGCCGCCCTTGCCACCAAGACTGCGTTTGAGCAGTTCGGTCAGATCAATAACATCGGCGGTTTTACGCACCTCTTCACCCGTCACGGTTTCGACATCTTCGATCTTGCCTTCATTCGCCTTCTTCTCGACCAGCGCCATGATCTTGTCTTCGAAGCTGTCGCGGTACTCTTCGGGCGTCCAGTCGGCACTCATGTCCTCCACCAGCCGTTTGGCCATCTCCAGCTCACCTTTGGCCAGATCCGGCTTGGTCACTTCACTGCCCAGCTCCAGTTGATCCAGGCTGTGCACTTCGGCGGGCCAGCGCAGCATTACCAGCACCATGGCAGACTCCAGCGGCATGAGGGCGGCCAAGTGTTGGCGTGAGTGCAGCACCACACGGGCCAGGGCGACCTTGTCGGTTTTGCTGAGGGTTTCGCGCAACAGCGCATAGACCTTGCCGCCGCGTTTGTCCGGCGCGAGGTAGTAGGGCGTGTCGATGTTTTGCAGGGGGATCTGCTCGCTGCCGACAAAGGCGAAAATGTCGATGGTTTGGGTCGACAGTGGATGAGCCGAGCGAATCTCCTCTTCACTGAGCACCACGTAACGTCCTTTTTCGTACTCGATCCCTTTGACGATGTGCTCTTGGGTGACTTCCTTGCCGGTGACCTTGTTGATGCGCTTGTAGCCGACCGGGTCCATGCTGCGGCTGTCGAGCCAGTTGAAGTCGATCCCGCGCGAAGACGTCGCCGAAACCAGCGCAACGGGAATGTGCACCAGGCCGAAACTGATTGCGCCTTTCCAGATTGCCCGTGCCATCGTCATGATCTCGTCGTTGATGTTCTGGTGACCTGTGGCCGAGGGCAAAAGTTTCAGTCTGCAGCGCCCCGAGCCTGCGGACGGATCGGCGGTGCGGTTAACTCGTGTTACATCTGTGGGGGAGGTTTTAGTTAACAAATCCGAACCCTGGGCGTAGCGTGGCTCTATTCATCCATGAAGCGTGGCACGCTCATTTAGAGAGGTCCTCATGAACCGATGTGTGCTCGGCGTCATCGCGATATTGAGTGGCGTGCTAAGCCCTTTGGCTCTGGCAGACGCCGCATCGCCGTCCTCGCCCTTGCTGCTGGCGCAGAACCTGCCGGGAAGCAACAACAATCCCTACAACAGCCCGATTCGCCGGGCCAATCCCAACAGCATGCAAGGCACACAACCCAACATCCCGGTAATCCGCGGGCCCAACACGGTGCCTGTGCCACGACCGCCAACGCTCGATAACGGCGGTATCGGCAACCGCTATCCGCAAGATCGACCGGCGCCCACCAGCCAACCGAAATTCATTCCCAATCCACCGTCCCGGGACTCGAACCGCAACTACCGTTGAACGGCAGGACAGAGGTCTTGCCAGCCATTTTGACGACAAAAGGAATCGTGCATGTTGCGTAAAACCCTCTTGGCCACCTTCTGTGCCAGCGCATTATTTACAGTCACGGCGCCCGTTTTCGCGGCGCCGACACAGGATATGAAAAGCGAGCAAGGCACCCTTGAGCTCACGCCCATCGTTAAAGGCCTGGAACACCCTTGGGCGCTGGCGTTTCTGCCCGACCGTCAAGGGATGCTGGTGACCGAGCGGCCCGGCAACCTGCGGCTGGTCAGCGCCGACGGCAAACTCTCGGGCCCGCTCAGCGGCGTGCCTCAGGTCTGGGCCAAGGGGCAAGGCGGATTGCTCGACGTGGTGTTGTCGCCCGACTTCAAACAAGACCGCATGGTCTATCTGTCTTACGCCGAAGGCGGCGGTGAGGGCGGCAAGGCCGGCACGGCGGTCGGTCGCGGACGGTTGTCGGAAGACCTGACGGCCATCAAGGATTTCAGGGTGATCTTCCGTCAGGAGCCCAAGCTCTCGGTCGGCAATCACTTCGGTTCGCGACTGGTGTTCGACCGCGACGGTTATCTGTTCATCACCCTGGGCGAGAATAACGACCGGCCCACGGCGCAGGACCTCGACAAGCTGCAAGGCAAGATCGTGCGGCTCTATCCGGACGGCAAGGTGCCGAAGGACAATCCCTTTGTCGGGCAAAAAGGCGTTCGCCCGGAAATCTGGTCCTACGGCCATCGCAACCCGCAAGGCGCGGCGCTCAACCCCTGGAGCGGCACGCTCTGGGAAAACGAGCACGGCCCCCAGGGCGGTGACGAGATCAACATCATCGAACGAGGCAAGAACTACGGCTGGCCGCTGGCAACCCACGGCATCAACTATTCCGGCCTGCCGATCCCGGAAGCCAAGGGCGAAACCGCCGAAGGCACCGTGGGCCCGCACCACGTCTGGGAAAAATCCCCTGGCCTCAGCGGCATGGCTTTCTACGATGGCGATCGCTTCAAGGCCTGGCAGCACAATGTGTTTATCGGGGCATTGGTGAATCAGGAGCTGATTCGCCTGCAGTTCGAAGGCGACAGGGTTGTTCACGAAGAGCGGTTGTTGGGTGAGCTCAACAAACGGATTCGCGATGTGCGGCAGGGACCGGATGGTTATTTGTATATACTGACCGATGAAGATGACGGGGGGCTGTACAAGCTTGGCCTGAAGTAACGCAAAAGTCCTGTGGCGAGGGAGCTTGCTCCCGTCGGGGTGCGAAGCGCCCCCATGCAATCGACTGCTTCGCACTCGAACGGGAGCATGCTCCCTCGCCACAGGTTTACTCACACCGATAGAGAATCACCGCAGCCCGCAGCTTGCCTCGCCCAAAACTGCACATTTTGTCGAATTCCCCATGGCTGACCGGCAAGTGCTGGCAGTCCATCGGCTGACGATGCTGGCTGTGATCCACATCCGGATCGTGCAGGTAGACGAACTCTTCATCGCAATCGGTGACGATCACCCAGTGTGGCGCCTTGGAACGGGTCAGGCGATAGCTGCTGATCAATACCAGCGGCTGTCCGCCATCGTGCAGTAACCGTGGCAGATCCAGTGGTCCGCCGATCATTCGTTCCACGTCGGTGGCTTGCAACTGCGCCGTGAACGCCTCGTGTACCAGGCGCATTACGTCTTTTTTATGAGCATCGCGCACGCCGTCGAGAAACAGCGGCCCGGCCATGCTCAGTTGCAGCCGCACCCGAAAGCCACGCCGCCACGCTGCCAGCGCCAGACCTTGAGGGCTGCAGCCACCGTGGCCAGACGTCATGAACACCGTGGTCGCCTCGCGCCAGATTTGCAGTTCTTCGCCTCGCTCCAGCGTTCGATCGTCTTGCAGCGCGCCCATGGCCATCAGCAGGCAGGCAGGGCCACAGGTGAACTCGGTGGTCTGCGGGTAGTAAGGCACCTTGATGTTGCGTGAATCGCGGTGCTGGAGGATACGTTTTTCCAGGCGCAGCGCGTCGGCATGGTCCTGGTAATAGTCGTGAATCAGCGCGAAACGCCGGTAGCCGTTACGCTCATACAGAGCAATCGCCGTTGGATTGTCGATGCGCACTTCCAGCCGCAGGTAGGCGCAGTCATGCTCAATGGCGCAGGCCTCGACACGTTCGAGCAACTGCTTGCCCAGTCCACTGCCGCGAGCATCAAGGGCTATCGCAATCGAGTACAGGCGCGCCAATGAAGTGCCCCGGTGGAACAGCACCACCGCATAGCCCACTAATTGCTCGCCACGTTGGGCCACCAGCAGTTGCCCGTGAGCTCGAATGATCATCCATTGAAAACTGCGGCTGTTGAGCCGGTCCGTGGTGAAACATTGCTGTTCGAGTGCCAGCAGTGCCGGTATGTCTTCAACTACCGCCAAGCGAAAAACAGGATTCATATGACCGCCGTAAAAGTTGCGTAACGAAACGGGACTTTAAAAAAAGTTCGTGCTTAATAGGAAAGGTCTTGTTCTTCAAATGGATCAATCACTATGTCAGCGGTACAAGGTCATTGGCGCGAAGTATCTGAGCAAAAGTTGCTAACAGCAATAACTTCTGAAAACTATTTGAATGGCTCGATCAGAACTTCCAGCCAGCTGATGATCATCGTCGAACGCAAGGAAGACTGGGCCTCCTATTTTCCCAGTGAAGACATCGTCACCGCCCAGGAATACCTCGAACAGACCCGCGACAACGAGCAGGGCAAGCGGGTTCAGGTAATCAACCTGTGCCGCAGCTACAAGTATCTCGGGCACGGTTATTACTGCTCGCTGCTGGCCGAAGCGCGGGGGCACAAGGTTATTCCGTCGGTGCGGACCATTAGCGAACTGACCCGAAAATCCCTGTATGGCCTGGCCCTGGATGATCTGGATAAAACCCTGGAAAAGGCCCTCAGTCATCACCTTTACAGCGATACCGAAGGATTTACCCTGACACTGTACTTCGGCCAAACCTCTATCGAGCCATTACAGGATCTGGCGCGGCAGTTATTCGAGGTTTTTCCTTGTCCGATAGTGCTGGTTGAGTTTCGCCGAACTAACGGTTGGCACATCGAAGGTGTAAAGTTTGGCGCCTTGCATAAGTTGCGTGAAGATCAGGAAGATCAATTCGCTAATGCGCTCGACAGTTTCAGTCGCAAGATCTGGCGCATGCCGCGCTCCAGGCGATTGGCCCGTTATGACCTGGCCATTTTGCACGATCCGCAAGAAGCACTGCCGCCCTCCAATCCCAAGGCTTTGGACAACTTCGTCAGGGTTGGCAAGACGCTAGGCATCGACGTCGAGCTGATTGAACGCAAGGACTACGCCCGAATCGCTGAATACGACGGGCTCCTGATCCGCGAGACAACGAGCGTCGACAACCACACCTACCGTTTCGCCAAAAAGGCCGAGAGCGAAGGTTTGGTGGTGATGGATGACCCGGCGTCGATCCTGCGCTGCACCAACAAGGTTTACCTGGCCGATTTGCTCAAGAGCCATCAGCTGGGCATGCCCGCCACTGAAATCCTCTACAAGGAACGCCCGGAAGATTTCGAGCGGGTAGGCGAGCGCCTGGGGTTTCCACTGGTGCTGAAGATCCCCGATGGTTGTTTCTCAAAGGGCGTTATCAAGGTCGAAAGCCAGCAAGCCTTGCTTGAAGCCACCGCCGAACTGTTCGAACACTCGGTGTTGCTGCTGGCCCAGGAGTTTTTCTACACCGAATACGACTGGCGCATTGGCGTGCTCAACCGCAAACCGATCTTTGCCTGCCAGTACTTCATGTCCAAGGGCCATTGGCAAATCTACAACCACAAAGCCAAAGGCCAGGACATCAACGGCGAATGCCGCACCCTGGCGGTTCATGACGCGCCGCGAGCGGTGGTTGAACTGGCGGTGAAAACCGCGAATCTCATCGGCGACGGCCTCTACGGCGTCGACCTCAAACAGTCCGGCGACAAAGTGGTGGTGATCGAAGTCAACGACAACCCGAACATGGACGCAGGCATCGAAGACGCCTGGCTGCAGGACGATTTGTACTCCTTGGTGCTGGAGGAGTTTGTCCGTCGGCTGGAGCTCAAACGCCGCGGCCAGGCCTGGTGAGCGGCCGATGATCAAAAGCTTTGAACTAAGCCATGGCACCTTGCAAGCGGTTGAACGGCTGGACGCCGACGTGATGCTGTTCAGCAACCCTGATGCAGCTGAACGGGATCTGTTGCACAGCCATTTCAAACTCGATGAACACGCTCTGGCCTCGGCCCTGGACCCCGACGAGGTGTCGCGCATCGAGTTCCACCCCGACAACCTGTTCCTGATCTGGAAACGCCCGGAAAACTACTCCGGCGGCGGCAGCCTGGCCTTCGAAGTGTCGTCCTGCGGCTTGCTGTTTTCCCCGGGGCGTCTGCTGGTGATCGCCACCGACGACTCTCCGCTCAGCGGCCTCGGCACGCGGCAGTCACTAAAGACGCCACTGGATGTGTTGCTCGACCTGTTGTTCAACAACATTCACCACTATCTGGGGCACCTCAAGGTGATCAAGATGGTTGCCCGGGAGCTGCAGCAAAAATTCAATGCCTCGATGCAGAACCAGCATCTGGTCCAGATGTTCAACCTCAGCGAAAGCCTCATCTATTACATCAACGCCATTCACAGCAACGGCGCGGTCCTGACCCGGCTGCGTAATCATGCGGCGAAGGAACACTTCAGCCCTGAAGCCATTGGTTTGATCGACGATCTGATTATCGAGAACAACCAGTGCTACAAGCAGGCGGAAATCTACTCCACGGTGTTCTCCGGGCTGATCGACGCCCGGGGCAACCTGATGAACAACAGCATGAACAACCTGCTGCGCAAACTGACGTTGATCAACGTGGTGTTTCTGCCGTTGAACCTGATTGCGAGCATTGGCGGCATGTCTGAGTTCAGCATGATGACCGCCGGTACGCCGTGGTGGATTTCCTATCCGTTGTTTCTGACGGCGATGATGCTGGGGGCGGGGGTGATGGTGATTGGCCTCAAGCGGCTGGCGAAGTGACTTCGGCGGCTGTCAAATCGCCTTCGCGAGCAGGCTCGCTCCCACATTTTGATCCGGGTTGCCCCAACTTCCGAGTCCAGCGCAACCCTCCCTGTGGGAGCGTGCCTGCTCGCGATAGCTACCTCAAAATCAGACCCATTCTGGATCATGCTTGTTGAGTGGCATCGATGGAGTTCTTGCGGCGTTGAAACCCCCGCACCACCAGATACAACAACGGCCCGACCGACACAAAAATCGCCGTCACCAACAGATAGGGAACCACCGACAATCCCGACTGCCCACGCTTGCGCGCATCCTTGTACATCCAGATACCGGCAAGGGTCGCCAACAGGTATAGATCAATCACCACCTGCGCTGTATCGGGCCGCGACATCAGGCTGATGCCGAAGTCGAGCAGCGACTGTTCTGCCTGCAGCATCACCGAAACGGTGTAGCCGGCGAAAGCGATCAGGGCGATGAGGGGCAGGGCGACAGACTTCATGGTTTCCTTCCTTGGACAATGAACAGAATCGCCAGCCTACAGCGGCCGTCGAAAATTGGCCATTGACTTGCCATCAGCCTCCGGCTAATTTCCAGTCATGACTTCCACCGTATTGCGCTGCCAGCCAAGCATTATTACCGCCATTCCTTATTTGGCGGGCTAGCTCACGACTGCAGCACCCAACCCGCCCTAGAGGCGGGTTTTTACTTTCTGTCTCTGGGGCTCCGATCAAAGTCAGGAGACGACCATGAGCAGCACCCCCGCCCAGCAGCGCTTGCTTGAGCACTACGTGAAAAAAATCCTCGCCGCGCCGGTTTACGAACTCGCCGTACGCACGCCATTGCAAGCCGCGCCGGCCTTGTCCGAGGCATTGGGCAATCAGGTCCTGCTCAAGCGCGAAGACTTGCAACCGACGTTTTCTTTCAAGATCCGCGGTGCCTACAACAAACTGGTGCACCTGAGTGACGAACAAAAGGCCCGTGGCGTGATCACGGCCTCGGCGGGCAATCATGCCCAGGGCGTAGCGTTGGCGGCCCGCGAGTTGGGGATCGGCGCAACCATTGTCATGCCCTGCACGACGCCGGAATTGAAGGTACTCGGGGTTCGCAGCCGGGGAGCCGATGCGCTGCTGCACGGTGAGAGTTTTCCGTTTGCCCTGGAATACGCGCTGAGCCTGGCACAGCAAACCGGCCGCACCTTTGTCTCGCCCTTCGACGACCCGGACGTGATCGCGGGGCAGGGCACCGTCGCCATGGAAATCCTTCGCCAGCACCAAGGGCCGCTGGACGCGATCTTCGTTCCGGTGGGCGGTGGAGGCTTGATCGCTGGCATTGCCGCATACGTCAAATACCTGCGCCCTGAAGTGCGCATCATCGGCGTCGAGTCGGAACATTCCGCTTGCTTGCAGGCCGCATTACAGGCCGGCGAACGGGTTGTGCTGCCAACCGTCGGCACCTTCGCCGATGGCGTGGCCGTCGCTCAGATCGGCGCCCATGGTTTCGAGGTCTGCCGGTTTTGCGTCGATGAAGTGCTGACCGTCAGCAACGATGAGCTCTGCGCCGCGATCAAGAACATTTACGACGATACCCGCTCGATCACCGAACCTTCCGGCGCCCTGGCCGTGGCCGGGATCAAACAGTACGTGGCACAAACCGGCGCACGGGGTCAGACCCTGGTGGCCATCGATTCCGGGGCGAATATCAATTTCGACAGTTTGCGGCATGTGGCCGAGCGCGCCGCGTTGAGCGGCGCCCCGGTGTGAGGGACGGGTCGGCTATTCCTGAACGGCGTTCTCGACATGACTCGACGCCGACCAGATCCGGTAGCGCACTTCGACGTCGTTGGGCACGTAGAGCACGATTGACAGCTTGCTGTTGTAACGCAGCCTGAAACCGTCACCGACCACCGGTACGAAATCCTTTTTGCGCTTGCCATCGGGGCAGGCCATTAGCGTGCTCATCGGGCCGGTGACGTTCTCCAGCCGGTAAAACGGGTAACCCCAGCCCTCAAGGTTCTTTTCTTCAAGCACGCCGGCCAAGCGCTGACGGTTGCAGTCCACGGTCAGGGTCTTGCCGGCAAGAATTTCGACCTGATAACTGTCTTCCTGTTGTTGCGGGACGAGATGAATGACCTGGCGGGTAAAACCGCTCTCAGGCTTGGGATACGGCGCGACGTCTTCGAGGGTGGCGGCGTGGGCTACGGAGGATAGAACGGCAACTATCAGCCCGACGGTCGTGTTAAAGGGCAAAGTACCCATGATGCCTCCTTGCGTGTGTGTGGGGTCAGCGGATACTGAAGGGATGGGCCGCATTCTCACTGCCGTCCTCAGCCAATGCAAACCCGCCACCGGCGTGTTTGAAAAATGCAGGTCTTGAAACAGTCCTTTCTTGCATTTTGCCCGAGTCGTTTTATTGCCATCCCCGCCAAACCCTTGATTTGCCGACGAGGCGCAGAGCGAAATCCTGGGCATGTTTTATGCTGTAGCTGTCTTGAACTGACTGTGATTCCTGCCCAGTCAGTGCTAACACAAGAAAACGGTCGGACGTTGGAACAATGAAGCCCGCACAGAAGAAAAAGAACGGGCGATTTGAGCTCCGACCGACATTGATTTTCGATTGGCAATCTCACCATAACGAGAGGGTGTCCATGTTTCTTTCTGCCTTGGAACTACGCAATATCATAGAGAGCAGTTTTCTCCCGAAACGCTGTCAATGCACGCTGTCGCCGAACCTGTCGATGACCATCAAGGTGTATTCGGACGTCGAGACTGACCACCTCGATCTGATCGTTACCGGCATAGACGCCCAGCGGCTCAATGGATGTAGGGAAATCAACGACCTGATAGCCGAGTTGCGCACCGGCCTCGCGCACAACAGGCATGGTCAACTGTTCATCGCGAAGTCAAAACTCCATTAACCGGCCGCTTCAGCCATTTTGACCGACACGCGCTGGGTCTGGATAAACCCCAGACCCAGTGCAAACTCAACCAGGATCGCCAGCAAAATACCCGGCCCGGCATGGCCATAGAGCCATTCGCCGAAGCCCAGTGCCGCCAAACCGAAACAGCCCACGATAAACCCGCTGCCCAGGGCGCTTCTCGCCGCTGAGGGCGGAGCCTGGCGCACGAGATAAAACATCACCCCCAACGCCGCGAATAGCACCGCACTGCGCCGGGCCACAAACCCCGCCCCGGACGAATACTCGATACTCCAGATCGCCAGCAATGCTTGCGGCATCAAACCCCAGACCAGCGCCAGCAGAAAACAAAGGGCGGCGGTGAACGTCGACAGCGTGCGAAACGAGAGCTGCATGGCGAATCCTTGCGGCAGTGAGGGAAGCGCCAGAGCATAGCGTCAGAACCCTCGCTGGCCTACTGTCAGTTCTGATAGCTGCACGCGTCAGACATTTTTCGATAGGTAATTTCAGCAGGCTTGCCCGAGGCGCTATCGATGTACTTCATGTCCGCCGTGACCACTTGGCACTCCAGCGTCGACGGCTCGGTCAGGGAAATGACCTTGCCCACATGCAGCGCCATGCCGTAGTGATAGGGCACGGCCTGGGAGGACGACGTATCGTTGGCCTGCGCAATGCCTGCGAATGCGGCGCAGGCGAGGGCGGTGGTGATCAGTAGTGTTCGCATATTCATGATGGGTCTCCAGTGCAGAGGGGAAGTCAGTTCGACGCAAGAGGTCGAACCTGCCGCACTGGGCGTCAGAGGAGGCTGAGGGCGTGCGGTCCAGTAAAGTTTTGGACCGTGGGGTTAAGCGATGGTTAACCGGGCTGAAGGCCGCCTGTCGTGAGGAGGTTTCTGTCAGAGGTTTCATGTAGGTAAAAAAACTGAGGGAGCTTCGGCCCGTTCCTACAGGCGAGGGCGCCTTGTCTTCTTTCGCCGGCCGGCTACCAGCGTTTACTGTTTGGCATCGCTGCAAAATCAGCGAACAGGTTTGGTCACCTGACTAACACTGCACATAAATGTGCCATCATTCGCCCTGCGGACTTCTATGTCTCGTAGTGCGTTGCAATGGTGGCTGTGTGCAGGACGCTTTCGGGCGAGCCGTTTGGGTGTTAGCGGTTGACCAAGCCTGTACACAGCCGCCTCCATCGTTTGGTCACGGTGCTGGCGATTACTAATTAATACTCGAGTAATTACTATGCCAACGATAAATCCATTCCCCGAACGCTACCGTTCAATCAAAAGCAGCGTCACCGACTCCAATCCCTTGGTGATCGACACCGAAGCCAATCCCCAAGATATTCTCGAATCCGCGTCGCAGCGCATTCGAGCCTCCAGCCAGTTACTTGAAACACTCCACTGCCTATGCTTCAAGCATGGTGACGTTCAAGACATCCCGCACATTACCCATGCGCTTTATCTGTTGACTCAGGATGGTTACGACCTGCTGCAGGTTGCGCAGCAGCGGATGATGGCCTGGAAAGCGCCGGCCTGACGCCGCACCTTCAAAAACAAGCCTGCCTCCTGTGGGGTAGGCTTTGAAGCTAGATGTCCGAGGGTGATGATTAAGCTGAAATAAAATGGTGCCTCATTGTTTGGCATTGTTCAGATCAATCAGCGTTTCACCCGCTTCAGCAGAGGTCGCGGGGAGCTCGGATAGTTCAAGATAGGCCCCGTGTTTTCCATAGCTCAAATATTTGCTTGAGCTTTCATGGCCTGTGTTCTCAAAAACGACTTGAGCACCCTTTGCAGATATTTTTACCCAGCGAGGACGATTCCTTTCAGCGAAATCGATTCGTTCTATTTTTCCGTCACCTGAGTCGAAATAGAACAAGGCTCCTTGTAGAAAGTTTGAAGTAAACTCGCCAGAAATCACGAGTGCATTTAGATCGTGCCCGCCGGAAGCGCACTGCCACTGCACTTCGCTCCCCCGAGATTCGTTCGAGTCGTCGTACATGAATCTGGTCTTTTTGTCGTAACGGATTTTATAGACATAAGAGTCTTCAATGGGTGAGCTGCGTAACAGTGAAATAGTATGTTCGGGCCCGGCCAGTTCGCAGTTGATTGCTGTATTTAACTGCGGTTGAACTGCAAATGCCTGAATGCTGGATGCTGCAAGTCCGATGCTGATCAGAAGGTTTTTCATTTAACGTATTCAGTTGCCGTCGGAATTTTTTTTACGGGTGAGAAGGTTGCCAGATTTATCGTTGTTTGCAGGGATGGGAATAGTTGGGGTGAGAACTTGAATCCCAGTACCAGCACCAGGCCCACCCCCGGAATTCACCTTCACCTCCGCCCCGCTAATCGTCACCCCACCCGCATCAATCTTCACAAAGCTCCCGCCAGCCTTGGCCGTCAGCTCCATGCCACCCTCAACCACCACCTTCTCCCCAGCGTGGTAATGAATCTCCGTCCCGGCCTCCACAAACTGCGCCGTCCCGACTTTCACGTGCCGGGTCACGCCGACAGTCAGGTGATCATCCGCCCGCGCTTCGGTCTTGCGGTCCAGATGGGTGAGGCGATGCTCTTCCACCTTGAACTCGCTGAACACGTTGGCTTCGACCGTGTCATGCCGTTCATTGCCGATGCGAATCTTCTGGTCGTGCTCGATGTTTTCATCCCAGTCGCGCTGGGCGTGCAGGTAGATCTGTTCCGCGCCTTTTTTGTCTTCGATGCGAAACTCGTTGTAGCCCTTGCCGCCCGGTGAGCTGAGGGTCTTGAAGGTGCTGCGGGTTTTGTTCGCCGGCAGGTCGTAGGGGACGACGTTTTCCTTGTGGTACAGGCAGCCGGTGATCAGCGGTTGGTCGGGGTCACCTTCGAGGAAGGTCACGAGCACTTCCATGCCGACTCGCGGGATGGCGATGCCGCCATAGGCGTTGCCGGCCCAGCCGGTGGCGACGCGCAGCCAGCAGCTGCTGGTGTCGTTGCCCTGGCCGTCGCGGGCCCAATGGAATTGCACTTTGACGCGACCGTATTCATCACAATGAATTTCTTCGCCCGGCGGGCCAGTGACGATCGCGGTCTGGCTGCCCAAGGCCTTGGGTTTCGGGTGTTCCAGGGCCGGGCGGAAGTGCGCGTCCCACGGCGTGGCGAGGAAGCGGTTGCGGTAGCCCTGGTGGAAGTCGTCCTTGTTATGGGTGACGTCGCTGGTGATGTTCTCGCCGAGCACTTGCGGCTGTTTGCCTTCGTGGACGATTTCCAGCAACAGCCAGAGGTCGTTCCACTCGGTGCGCGGGTGTTCGCTGAGGGCCATGAAGTGGCCGCTGACCAGGGTCGGTTCGTCGCCTTTGCCTTCGGCGAGTTGGTAGTCGCTGCGATGGCGTTCCAGGGCGCGGGTCGCCAATTGCTTGCCGCGCGCACGGTCGGTGAAGCGGCCGGGGTAGTCGTAGTCTTCGAGGTCCGGGGCGAACGCGCTTTTGGCCGCGCCCTCAGGCAGCAGGTGCGGTTTTTCGAAGTCGTAGTCGCGGCGGCTGACGCGGGTGGTACGGGTTTCCAGGCGCAGGTTGAAGCGCTTGATCACCGGTTTTTTGGCGGCCATACCGGAGTCTTGCTGATAGCTCACCGGCGCGAGTTTGCGGAACACTGTCTGGTCATCGCCGAACACCAGTTTGTGGCCGCTGGCCGAGTGCTGGAAGTGGAAGTGAATGCCTTCCTCTTCGCACAGGCGCTGGATGAAGTGCAGGTCGGACTCGTCGTACTGCACGCAGTACACGCGCTCGGGGTAGATCGCGCCGAGCTGGAAGCTGTAGGCGTCGGCCAGAATGCCTCGCGCCTCAAGCACCTGGGCGATGATCTTCGGCACAGTTAAATGCTGGAAAATCTGCTGGTCGTGGTTGTGCCGCAGGTAGGCCAGTTGCGGCACCAGGCTGATGCTGTAGCGGGTCAGGCTCTTGCCGGAATCGCCTTGCTCGATGCGGTACACCAGGCCATGGATCTTGCCTTGGCCGGTGGCGCCGAAGGTCAGGCAACCGGGCTTGTGCAGCAGCTCTTCGAGTTTCAGGTCGGGGCGGGCGCTGACCAGTTCGATGTCGAAACAGAACGGCTGGTTGAGGGCTTCGCGACCGACGAAGCTGAGGACCTGCAGGTCGACGGAAACGCCTTCGAGTGTGAGGGAAATATGGATTGCGTTTGCGTCCAGCATGCCTTGAGTTCCGTCCTTTGAAAAAGCAGGGGCGGATGGTGCAATATTAAACTGCCATGTTCAAGGCGAAAATGGAGGGCACGCTGTATAGGGGAAACCCTTGTCTAGAGGGTTTCGAGCAATGGATATGGGCTTGTGCCGTTGATTGCGGAGTTACAATTTTTCGGTGTGCAACCGGTAGGCCGCCTTCGCGGGCAAGCCTCGCTCCTACAGGATTTGTGTCGAGCCATTGATCATGCCAACGCCGGGGTTGTGTCGATCCGTTGATCATGCCAACACCGGACCTGTAGGAGCGAGGCTTGCCCGCGAAGGGGCCATCAGCTTCAGCGCACTTCCAACTGCTGCCGATACGGCAAATCCGGCCCGGTCTTGCTGCACGTCAGCGCCGCTGCGCTCACCGCAAACCTGAGCATCGCGTCGATCTGTTCACGGCTCAGCTGCTGCAAACCTTCAACCGAATCCAACTGCTGCTCGGTCAGCCAGGTAATCAGCGCCGCCTGGAAGGTATCGCCGGCTCCCACGGTGTCGGCAATCTTCACCGAACTGGCCGGCACCGACCACGAACCGTGGGCACGGCTGAACACTGTTGCGCCTTCGCCGCCACGGGTCAGGAACACCAACTGACAGCGATATTCCAGCCAGCCTTCGATGACGCGCTGAGGATCTTGCTCGGGGTACAGCAGACTCAAGTCTTCGTCGCTGACCTTGATCAGGTCGGCGAGCTCCACCAGCGTGGCAATCCGCGAACGCCACAATTCGATGTTCGGCTCAGGATTCAGGCGCACGTTCGGGTCGAGGCTGATCAGGCGCTTGCCGCTTTCCCGTTGCACCAATGCCAGCAAGGTATCGGCAATCGGTTGCACCACCAGCGAAAACGAGCCGACGTGCAAACCGCGCACTTCAGGCCCTAGCTCTGGCAGATGCGCCAGGCTCAACTGCCGATCAGCGCAGCCTTCGCCACGAAAGCTGTAATGGGGCGAGCCATTGGCACCGACCGCGACCATTGCCAAGGTGGTCGGCGCGGCAAAGTCCACGAGGTAATCCGGGCACACGCCTTCATCCTGCAGCACTTGCTGCAAACGTCGGCCGAGGTAATCGGTCGATAGCCCGCCAAACAGCGCGGCGTCTACGCCCAAGCGGCGCAAACCTACGGCCACATTGAACGGCGAGCCGCCGGCAATTGCCTTGAAATTCACTTTGGATGCCAAGCCGCTGGCATCGTCTTCGCTGAAGAAATCGAACAGCGCTTCGCCACATACCAGATACATAGTTTCTCGCTCTTTAAAGGGTTGCGACATGCTGTCGATAGCGTTCATAGGCCTGCTGACAGGCCGCCACATTTTCTGCAATAGGTAAGGTTTCACTGGCCAGATCGAGCTTTACGCAACGCTCGCACAAGTCCGTCAGGCTGTCTTCGTGACCGTTTGCCCAGGACTTGCACCACGCCGCCTGAATCGCTGCGCCGAGGGCCGCGGCTTCACTTTGCTCGGTACAAATCACTGGCGTATTCATGATGTCAGCGACGATCTGTCGCCACACCGGGCTCTTCGAACCACCCCCAGTCAGGCAGATGCGCAGGCTTTGTAAGCCATTGTGGCGCAGCAGGTCCAGCCCGTAACGCAAACCGAAGGTGGTGCCTTCCACCACGGCGCGGCACAGATTGGCCCGGGTCAGGTTGGTCATGGTCAACCCCAGCAGGCTGCCGCTGGCATGGGGCAGGGCGGGAACGCGCTCGCCATTGAGGAACGGCAGCATGCACACGCCGTCGGCACCGATCGGCGCTTGCTCGACCAAGCCGTTGAACGCCTCGATATCCAGTTCGAACAGCTCGCGAATCGTGCTGGTCGCGTTGGTCAGGTTCATCGTGCAGATCAGTGGCAGCCAGCCGCCGCTGGAGGAACAGAACGTCGCGACCGAGGCGTCCGGGCTGACGTTCGCTTGCTCGGCATAGGCGTAGACCGTTCCCGAGGAGCCGAGGCTCATGGTGATCGCGCCGGGCTTTATATTGCCGGTGCCGATGGCGCCCATCATGTTGTCGCCGCCGCCGCTGGAGACCAGTGCGTGCGGGTTGATGCCAAGGTGTTCGGCGATACTCGGCAGGATTGTGCCGACCGGTTGGTGGGCATCGATCAGTTCCGGGAGCGCGGCTTGCAGGCGCCCGGTGGGGTCGATGTCGCGCAGCAGTTGCAAGTCCCACTGGCGGGTGCGCACGTTGAAATACCCGGTGCCCGAGGCATCGCCGTACTCGCTGCAACTGCGGCCGGTGAGCCAGTAGTTGAGGTAGTCATGGGGCAGCAAAATGCGGGCGATCCGGGCGAACACCTCCGGGTGCTGTTCTTTGGTCCAGAGCAATTTGGACACGGTGTAGCCCGGCGCGATGACAACGCCGAGGCGCTCCAGGGAGCCTTTTTCGCCGCCCAGATGGGCGAGCAAGCGGTCGTTCTCCGGCGTGGACTCGGTGTCGCACCAGAGCTTGGCCGGGCGCAGCACCTGGCCGCGATCGTCGAGCAGCACCAAGCCATGTTGCTGGCCGGAAACACCGATGCCGAGGATGGCCTGACCGTCTACATTTGCTGCGAGCAACGCGCGACGAGTGGCCAGGGTAAAGGCTTCCAGCCATTGGGCAGTGTCTTGCTCGCGACGACCATTGGCGCCGCTGATGAGGCTGTGGGCAGCGGCGCCCTGACCGAGGACCTGGCCGCTGTGCGCATCGAGGATGACGGCTTTGGTGCCCTGGGTGCCGCAGTCGATACCGAGGAATAATTGTTGGTTTGCCATGGAAGATCCTTGGATCGTCAGGTCGATATCAATGCCCATTCAACATTTATGGTGTCTGTCAGTCAGCCATCGCGGGCAAGCCCGCTCCCACAATGGTCTGGGGTGGAACACAGATTTGTGAACGACCTCGATCCCTGTGGGAGCGGGCTTGCCCGCGATGGCGACAGCAGCTTCACCGCAGGGCTTACGCCAAAACCCGCTCCAGCGTCCGCGTCACCCCAACATCCCGCAAGCTGTTACAGCACCACTCGAACGCAGCGACAAACTCTGGAGAGCGCGGAATCGCCTTCCCGAAAATCTCCTCCACTTCCAACAACCGCTGAGTGATCAACACATCATCGGCCACCAGCGCCTGGCAGAACGCCGCCCGCGGATCCGCAATTGCATAGGTCTGGCCATTCTCATCCACGCCTTTGAGGTACAGCGCCCACGCCGCGACCACCAGCGCCGCACGCTTGGTCTCCTGTCCATCGGCAATCAAGCGATTGATCGTCGGCACAGTGAACTTCGGAAACTTCGACGAGCCATCCGAACACACCCGCTCCAGTTGATCGGCAATCGCCTGATTGGAGAAGCGCGCCACCAGGGTGTTTTTGTACTCGGTCAGGTCGATCCCCGGCACCGGCGCCAGTTGCGGGGTCACGTCCAGGTCCATGTAGGCGCGCATGTAGCGCACGAACAGCGGGTCGTTCATGGTTTCGTGAACGAAGCGGTAACCTTTCAAAAAGCCCAGATAGGTCAGGGCCAGATGGCTGCCGTTGAGCAGTTTGATTTTCATCTCTTCGTAAGGCGTGACGTCATCGGTGAACTGCACGCCGACCTTTTCCCAGGCCGGGCGGCCGTTGACGAATTTGTCTTCCAGCACCCATTGCACAAACGGTTCGCAGACCACCGGCCAAGCGTCATCCACTGCATGTTTGTCGGCCAGTTGCAGACGATGCTCGGTGCTGGTCATCGGCGTGATGCGGTCGACCATCGCGTTAGGGAAACTGACATGGCGCTCGATCCAGTCGCGCAGATCGGCGTCGCGCAGGGCCGCGAACGCGAGCAGGGCTTTACGGGTCACCGCGCCGTTGTGCGGCAGGTTATCGCAAGACATCAGCGTGAACGCGGGCGTGCCGGCTGCACGACGTTTGGCCAGTGCGGCGCAGAGGAAACCGAATACAGTCTTTGGCGCGTTCGGGTGAGCCAGGTCGTGCTGGATCTGTGGCAGGTGCGCCATGAACTCACCGTTGCTGTCATCGATGCAATAGCCGCCTTCGGTGATGGTCAGCGAGACGATGCGGATGTCTGGATCGGCGAGTTTGTCGATCAACACTTCGGCGCTGTCCTCGGCCAGTAGCATGTCACGGATGGCACCGATGACCCGGACCTCGGCGTCGTCGGCGTCACCGAGTTCGAACAGGGTAAACAGATAATCCTGCTCTTTGAGATCGTCCCGTGCGCGGCGGTCTTCGGCGCGCAGGCCGACCCCGCAGATGGCCCAGTCCAGCGCTTCGCCGGTATTCATCAAGGCGTCGGTGTAGTACGCCTGATGCGCGCGGTGGAAACCGCCGACGCCAATGTGCGCGATGCCTTGGCGGGTGTCGCTCAGGGTGTAGGCGGGCAGGGCCACCTCGGGGGCGAGGCGGTTGAGGTTCTGTCTATTGAGTTTCATCGCATGCCCTCGGATCAGGCTGCGGCGCGCAGTGGGCGGGTCAGCGCCACGCCGTCGGCATCGAATAAATGGCAGTGTTCGGCGTCCAGGTGCAGGCTCAGGGTTTCGCCATAACGGCTGGCCAGATCGCCGCGAACGCGCATGGTCAGCGCTTCGCCGGAAGACGTCAGGACGTGGCAGAAGGTATCGCTGCCCAAGCGTTCGCTGACGTCGGCAGTGACTTGCAAGGTGCAGTCGCCGGGTTGCGCCAGTTCAAGATGTTCCGGACGAATCCCTAAAGTCACCGCACCGCCGACACTCAGATTCGCCCCGCTCAGCGGCAGGGTGATACGAGTGCCGGCGTCCAGCAGCACTTCGCAGCTTTGGCCGTTAATGCGGGTGACTTTGCCCTTGAGGAAGCCCATTTTCGGCGTGCCGAGGAAGCCTGCGACAAACAGGTTAGCCGGCTGGTGATACAGGTCCAGTGGCGAGCCGACTTGCTCGATCTTGCCGCCATTGAGGACGACGACTTTGTCGGCCATGGTCATTGCTTCGACCTGGTCGTGGGTCACGTAGATCATCGTGGCTTGCAGTTCTTTGTGCAGTCGCAACAGTTCCAGGCGCATCTGCACCCGCAGGGCGGCGTCGAGGTTGGACAGCGGTTCGTCGAACAGGAAGATTTTCGGGTTGCGCACGATCGCCCGGCCGATGGCCACGCGTTGACGCTGACCACCGGACAGTTGCTTGGGCTTGCGCTCCAGCATCGGCCCGAGTTCAAGGATGCGCGCCGCTTCGCCGACTTTTTTCTCGACTTCGGCTTTCGCTACACCGGCCAGGTCCAGCGCGAACGACATGTTTTTGCGCACGCTCATGTGTGGGTACAGGGCGTAAGTCTGGAACACCATCGCCAGGTCGCGCTTGGCCGGGCTGACTTCGGTGATGTCGCGGCCATCCAGTTCGATGGTGCCGCCGCTGACTTCTTCAAGGCCGGCGATCAGCCGCAGCAGGGTGGATTTGCCACAGCCCGACGGGCCGACGAACACCACGAATTCCTTGTCATTCACTTCCAGGTCGATGCCTTTGATGATGGAAAAACCTTCGAAGCCTTTTTGCAGATTTTTGATTTTCAGGTTGGCCATGATGATGGGCCTCCACTTGTTGTTATTCATTTAAGCCGGACGGCTTTTTGTAGGAGCCAGGCTTGCCGGCGAAGGCATCCGTCAAACCGCCTTCGCCGGCAAGCCGTGCTCCTACAGGGATCGGATTCATTTCACGGCGCCGAACGACAGGCCGCGGACCAATTGTTTCTGGCTGATCCAGCCGAAGATCAGGATCGGCGCACAGGCCAGGGTCGACACCGCCGACAACTTGGCCCAGAACAGACCTTCGGGGCTCGAGTACGAGGCGATCAATGCGGTCAGTGGCGCGGCCTGGGACGAGGTCAGGTTCAGCGACCAGAACGCCTCGTTCCAGCACAGGATCAGCGACAGCAAAACCGTCGAAGCCAGGCCGCCCTTGGCGATCGGCAGCAGCACCCGGACCATTTCCTGCCACAGCGTCGCGCCGTCCAGGCGTGCGGCTTCGAGGATGTCCTTGGGGATGTCTTTGAAGTAGGTGTAAATCATCCAGACCACGATCGGCAGGTTGATCAGCGTGTAGATCACGATCAGCGCGATTCGCGTATCCAGCAGGCCGAAACTCTTGGCCAGCAGGTAGATCGGCATCAGCACGCCCACTGGCGGCAGCATCTTGGTCGAGAGCATCCACAGCAGCGTGCGTTTGGTGCGCTGGGTTTCATAGAACGCCATCGAGTAGGCCGCCGGCACCGCAATCAGCAAGCACAGGGCCGTGGCGCTGAAGGAAATCACCACCGAGTTCCAGGCGAAGCTGAAGTAATCGCTGCGCTCGTTGATGTGCAGGTAGTTCTCCAGCGTCGGCGTGAAGATGAACTGCGGCGGCGTGGCGAACGCGTCGATTTCGGATTTGAAACTGGTCAGCACCATCCAGAAGATCGGGAAGAAGATCAGGATCGCGATGGCCCAGGCCAGAGTGCCGAGCAGCAGGCTTTGCAGGCGGCGAGATTGTTGAAGAGTCATGGCGCAGGCCTCAGGCTTTGTCTGTCAGGTTTTTGCCGATCATGCGCACCAGCACGATGGCCGCGACGTTGGCAATCAACACCGCGATCAAACCACCGGCGGACGCCATGCCGACGTCGAACTGCACCAGCGCCTGGTTGTAGATCAGGTAGGCGAGGTTGGTCGAGGCGTAGCCGGGGCCACCGTTGGTGGTGGTGAAGATTTCGGCGAACACCGACAGCAGGAAGATGGTTTCAATCATCACCACCACCGCAATCGGCCGGGCCAGGTGCGGCAGGGTCAGGTGCCAGAAGATCGCGACCGGACCGGCTCCGTCCAGGCGTGCGGCTTCTTTCTGTTCCTGATCGAGGGACTGCATGGCGGTCATCAGGATCAGGATCGCGAAGGGCAGCCATTGCCACGAGACAATGATGATGATCGACAGCAGCGGGTAGTGCGCCAGCCAGTCCACCGGTTGCGCGCCGAACAGTTTCCAGATGTAGGCGAGAATCCCCGACACCGGATGGAAGATCAGGTTTTTCCAGATCAGCGCACCGACGGTGGGCATGATGAAGAACGGTGAAATCAACATCACCCGCACGATGCCGCGGCCGAGAAATTCACTGGCCTCCAGCAACGCGCTGATCAATACACCGAACACCACGCTGATCAGCAACACACTGCCCACCAGCAACAGGGTGTTGCTGGCGCCGGGCAGGAAACCCGAATCGCTCAGAAAGTAACTGAAGTTCTCCAGCCCCACGAACTGGTTTTCACCGGGGTAGAGCAGGTTGTAGCGAATCATTGAAAAGTAAACGGTCATGCCCAGCGGCACGATCATCCACAGCAGCAGCAACGCTACCGAGGGGCGTGACCAGAAACCAGCCGGGGTTGGTCAACCGGCTTTTACGCACCGGTTGGGGAATGTCCATGTGAGCTTTGACAGTTGAAATATTCATGGCGTTAAACCGATTAAGTGCAAGGACAGATGGAGCGCGATCCCTGTAGGAGCGAGGCTTGCCCGCGAAAGCGATTTGTCTGACACACCGCTTTCGCGGGCAAGCCTCGCTCCTACAGGATTTGGGGTTATTTGGGATAACCGGCGCGCTTCATCTCACGTTCGGTGGTTGACTGGGCGGCGGTCAGGGCCTGGTCGACCGTGGTCTGGCCGATCAACGCCGCCGAGAACAGTTTGCCGACCTGGGTGCCCACGGCCTGGAACTCAGGAATGGTTACCAACTGGATACCGATGTAGGGCACCGGTTTGGCGCTCGGCTTGCTCGGGTCCGCAGCTTTCAGCGATTCCAGTGTCACCTTGGCGAACGGCGCGGCATTCATATAGGCCTCGGTGTAGGTCGAGGCGCGAGTGCCTGGCGGCACGTTGGCGATGCCGTCTTTTTCCGCGACCAGCGCACCGTATTCCTTGGAGGTGGCCCAGGCGCTGAACGTTTTCGCCGCGTCCTTGGCCTTGGAACTGGTCGGAATGGCCAGCGCCCAGGAATACAACCAGGCCGAACCTTTGTCGGTGGTTTCATGCGGTGCGTAGGTGAAGCCGACGTGATCGCTGACCTTGCTTTGGGTCTTGTCGGTGACGAACGAGCCGGCGACGCTGGCATCGACCCAGATCGCACACTTGCCGCTGTTGAACAGCGCCAGGTTTTCGTTGAAGCCGTTGCTTGAGGCGCCCGGCGGGCCGGATTTCTTCATGGTGTCGACGTAGAAGTTCAGCGCGTTTTTCCATTCGGGGCCGATGAATTCCGGTTTCCACTGCTCATCGAACCAGCGTGCGCCGTAAGCATTGGCGACGGTGGTGATCAGCGCCATGTTCTCGCCCCAGCCAGCCTTGCCGCGCAGGCAGATGCCGTACTGCTCTTTATCCTTGTTGGTGAGTTTGCTGGCGAATTCGCCGATCTGAGTCCAGGTCGGGCGTTCCGGCATGGTCAGCCCTGCGTCCTTGAACAGGTCGGTGCGGTAATAGGTAATGGAGCTTTCAGCGTAGAACGGCAGGGCATAGAGCGTGCCCTTGACCGAAAGGCCTTCACGGACCGACGGGAACACGTCGTCGAGGGCGTAACTGGCCGGCAAGTCTTTCATCGGCTCCAGCCAACCCTTGGCGCCCCAGAGTGCGGCTTCGTACATGCCGATGGTCAACACATCGAACTGTCCGCCCTGGGTGGCGATGTCGGTGGTCAGGCGTTGACGCAGGACGTTTTCTTCGAGCACCACCCAATTGAGCTTGATGTCCGGATGCTCGGCCTCGAAGGTTTTCGAGAGTTTTTGCATGCGGATCATGTCGCTGTTGTTGACGGTGGCAATGGTCAGGGTCTGGGCGCCGAGGCTGACGCTACTGAGGGTCATGCAGGTGAGAGCAAGCAGAGCTTTTACAGAAGGTTGCATCGTGCACTCCTTTTCTGAACCCGGCGGGTACAGAAGGACAGTTATTGTTTTTGTGTCTTCCTGCGCAGGAAGAATGTGCACTGATTACAGCCTTCAATCGATGGGGTGACAAATCATCCATCGCACTGTGACCGATACTTTTTTGCACTGGGCTTTGGCGTGTGAGGCGTAAGGCACGGTTATCTAGCGATTAGCTGCTATCGAATCCGTATAGGTTTTTGATCTGTAATAGGGGGGATCTGTAGGAGCGAGGCTTGCCCGCGAAGGCGTTTTGTCTGACACACCGCCTTCGCGGGCAAGCCTCGCTCCTACGAAAAGCGGTTAGCCCAGGTTTTGCTCGGTCAAACGCTGCACTGCCAACCGCCGGTAATGCGACGGTGTCATGCCCTTGAGCTGCTGAAAACGCCGGTTGAAGTTGGAAATATTATTGAAGCCCGACTCGAAACACACATCGGTCACCGTTTTGTCGCCATCGGCCAGCAGCTCGCAGGATTTGCTGATGCGCAGGCGATTGACGAATTCGATGAAACAGCGCCCCGTGGCCTGTTTGAACACTCGGCTGAAGTAGGTCGGTGTCAGACCCAGGTGCTCGGCGACTTCTTCCAGCGGCAGTTCCCGGGCGTAATGGGCAAAGATGTAATCCACCGCCCGGTTGGTGCGGTCGATGTTGTGTTCATCGGCCAATTGCGGCGTCGTGGCACCGGAAAGCAGCTGATAGTCATCGGACGCCGCCAGCAACTCCAGCAGAATGAAAAAGTGCCCGAGCCGGGTCATGCCCCGGGTGTCGGCGATGCGCTGCATCAAGGTCATGGCCTGGCGGATCGTGCGCTTGCAGCGAAACTCGATGCCGTACTGCGCGCGCTCGAGCAAGGGTGCAAGCGTCTTGAGTTCGGCGAACACCTGATGGCCGCTTTCAAACAGTTCGTCAGTGAAGTTGACCAGCATGTCGCGCTTGGGCACCACTTCGTCTTCGGCCACCTGGCTGATCCAGTTGTGGGGCAGGTTGGGACCGGTCAGGAACAGCGTTTCCGGGTAGAAGTTACCGATGTAGTCACCGATGAACACCTTGCCGGAGCTGGCGACGATCAGGTGCAGTTCGTATTCCTTGTGGAAATGCCAGCGCACCAAAGGGCACGGGAAGCCGTGCTGACGATAGATGATGGACAACCCGTTATGGTCGTCCATCAATTCGTAGGAAGGATCGGTAACTCTGGCTGGTCGGCTCATGTCAGGGCACTTTTATTGTTATCGCCCGTTGATCATGCCTCTTTCCAGGCGCTCTGTACCAGCCTGCGACGTTCACCGTTCAGGACCGTCCATGCAACGAACGGGCATACACGGCTTTCATGCTGGAGGCGATGCAGCATTAGCGGACATAACCAACTGATAGCGCGCCTGCGTGAAAGTTTATTTGATTCGATTGTTCGCTTTTATCACGCTGGCGGTCCGGCAATAGGAAACCAGTTTTGATTCTTCAATGAAATCGACGTTGATAATGTTGCACTTGGTCGCCCAATCGCGTTTGGCGAGGTCGAACCACCAGGCAAGATTTCCCTTGATATCGACAGGGCCACCGGTAACGCTATAACAGGTTGCGGATAGTGACCACGGAGCCCATTTGCCGGGAGGGTTTTTCAGTACTTCGATGATGTGTTTTTCCAGCTCGGCGACACTCGTGTCAGCGATGCCACTCCACCTATGCTCGATTTTTTCGCAAAACCAGGCCCGATCAAGCGCTCTGTGCCATGGTGCCGCGACCAATATTCTCTGATCACTGCTGATTTTCTTGAGTTCGCCAAGGGACAGATGCATATTCCCGGCGGGAATCATTCTGCGGCCCAGATACCTGAGCATCATCTCGTTGAAAAGCCTGTAGTCAAACGGCTGTGTTCCATCTTTCAGTTCATGAAAGTCCAGAACTAAAAACTCGTCTGGGTTGTGTTGCAAGAAAAGGTTTACATCTGCAAAAAGATTCAGCACGTTGCGGGAGGAGCGGTATCCATTGTGCTGGAATCGGAATTTGTCAAACTCTGTGGCCTCGAATTCGAAGTCCAGTCGAACATCGAGCGCACGCGCACCGCTGTGCAGTTGGGCATAAAACGAGTCGTTCTGGCACGCCAGCCAGTGGGCGCCTGGAATGATCGGGTAGGACGCTTTCCAGTCACAACCGGCGTTATGGGAGCCCGGCAGCGTCAATTCACAGAGCGATAATGTATCGAGCGCCGGCGTGGCAGCCATCCAGTTGTTGAGTGCGTAGTCTTCTAAAATGCTATTGCTCATTAATGCATCCTTGCATCGATTAATAGAAAAGCCGCACCTTCGTTGTTGATAGGTCGGAAGGGGCGGCTTATTCATGTTTATAGCGATGAAAGTGTGAGTGGGCAATCGCTCGGTTAATGCAAGGTGTGTGCTATGTCGGTGTTGGCTTTTTGCTTGTTAGTTGTAGTGAAAGTTGAAAATCAATCACTATTGATTTCGATTTTTTGCCTCGATCCACTGGGCCATGTATTGAGTGCTTTTGTGATGGTGATGGCGCAACATGCTGCCAGTGAAGTTGTCCCTTCTAAGTTGTGCCAGGTGTTGCTGGCAATACAACAACTTCTCGATCAGTGCCGGGCCGTGTATCGCCGACTGATAACGATCGGCTAATAACATCTGCCCATTGGATTGGGCGCTCATCCAAAGGTCTTTGTCTTTATAAAGACGAACCGCACCATCGGCGAACTCACGCGCGGTCTGGGTCACGACGCCGGGCCACGGCTGCTCGCGGTGCATCGCTTCTGCGCCGATCGGGGTGGTGACATTGGGTGTGCCACACAGCATGGCGTCGACAATCTTGCCTTTGATACCCGCACCGAAGCGTAACGGCGCCAGGCACACCCGTGCCGCGGACATGACTTGCAATGCATCTTCTGCCCAGTTCATCACATGAAACCCTTGGGCCGCATTGTGCAGGGCGGTGGCTTTGGGCGGCGTATAGGCGCCATAGATATGCAGTTGCGCCTCTGGCAACTGCGCACGGATCAGCGGCCAGATCGTGTTTTTCATCCAGAGCACGGCATCCCAGTTGGGCGCGTGGCGGAAGTTACCGATACTGAGGAAATGCGCGCGGTCTTCAAAGGCTGGCGATTCGGTGGTCAGCGGTTCGACCATTAACGGGCACCAGTGCAGCAGTTGTTTTGGTAACCCGAACTGCTCGACCAGCAATTCAATCTCCACCTCGGAGATCATCAGGTTCAAGTCGCAGCGATACAGCGCGGCGATCTCCCGTTTCGCCAGGTCGGTATCGGCCATGAGCTCGAACTCTTCACGCAATGCCGGGGCGAATAACTCGCTGAAATCATTGGCGTCGTCACTGGCCTTCAAGCGGTCCTTGAGCCGCTGATGCCGGGCATGCCGAAGGCTTTGCAGATCGGAAGTCTCCAGCACGCGCAAGGCGTCGGGGCAGTGTTTCTCTACTCGCCAGCCGAACTGTTCCTCCATCATGAACTGGTCGAACAACACGATATCCGGGGCCAGTTCGCTGACAAAGGTGTCGAAACTGCTGTTGTTCAACTCGATCGGCACTTCGCGAATGCCCAGCGCGGTCAGGTCCGCACGGTGCTCACCGGTGCCGGCGGGGCTACTGAAGGTGATGTCCCAGCCTTGCTGCAGGAACGTATCGAGAATTTGCATCACATGCCCACCGGCCGCAGAAGAGCGGGGTTCGGGCCAGACGTAACCAATCACCAGGACTTTGGTTGCGCGGGGCTGACTCATTGACGGGTATTCCTTGAAGCGGGTAGAGGGCGCAGAGAATCGGCGTGCGAGAAAATTCAGGCCTGGACGAGTATGCCTTTGACCTTGTCCCGCAACTGATCGATAGAGAATGGCTTGCCGATGAGATACATGCCGTCTGGCACCTCGATGCTTTCGGCATAGCCGCTGGCGAACAGGATCGGCAACTCGGGACGCAGCATGCGTGCCTGCTTGGCCAATTCCCGACCGTCCATGACCGGCAACCCTACATCCGTCATCATCAAGTCGATGTACTGGTCTTCATCGTTGATGAACTCCAGCGCCGCTTCACAGCCATCCGCTGCAAGCACCTTGAATTCGAGCTCCTCCAACACATCGACGATCAGCGTGCGCACGATGGCATCGTCTTCGACGACTAGAATGGTGGAGGGATCAGTGGACATAGTGGGGCTCTCAAAGGTTGAATTCGCGGTTGCCGGACGATCGAAACCGCCGGGTTCTTGCGTGAATAAGTGACGAATCACGACAGGTTCCCGACGCGCTACAAAAACAATAGCCGCACAAGAGCCACAGAGAATAACCGCTCCTTTGTCCCAGAGCAGCTAAATGCAGGTTTTTGCCGCAAAACATGTCAGAAAAATGGATGGCCCCGGCCGTTTTGGGGCAGACTCGATGCTTTTCAACAGTACGACAAGGCTTCCCCATGACCTCTGCGTCCTCGGTTGATGAGCAACGATTCCGTAAACTCCTGAGCCGCAACGTCAGCCTGCCGTTGGGTGTCGGCGTCATCAGCGCGGTTTTCTTCGTTTCGCTGATTACCTACCTGCTGTCGGTGATCCAGTGGGTCCAACACACCGACCGGGTGATCAATAATGCCAATGAAGCGATAAAGCTGACCGTCGATCTGGAAACCGGTATGCGTGGGTTCCTGCTTAGCGGCGACGAACATTTCCTTGATCCCTACGAGACGGCCAAGCCGAGAATCGCCGTCGCTCTCAATACCTTGCTCGAATTGACCGCCGACAATCCGGTCCAGACCGATCGTCTGCGCCGGCTCCAGGCCTTGCAGACAGAATGGGCCAATTACGCGCAATCGATGATCGATTTGCAGCGCGCCAGCGGTGACTACCGTGGCGCCGTCAAGGCCGGACGCGGCAAACGGCTGACCGATGAGATCCGCAAGCAATTCGAAGACGTTATCGACATGGAGCAGCAGTTGCGTGGCACACGCAACGAAGAAGTGCGCCGCACCACGATCTGGACCATCGCCCTTTATCTGCTGTTCGTAGCCGGTATCAGCGGGTTGCTGGCCTACATTGGCCGTCAGGACTTGCTCAAACTGTCCCAAAGCTACAGCGCCAACCTCGCCGGACAACAGGCCAGTGCCCACCGCCTTGAACAGCAAGCCTGGTTACGCAACGGCCAGACCGAACTGGCCGAGCAAGTCCTGGGGCAGCTATCGCTCAATCTGTTGGGGCGCAACATCCTGCAGTTCTGCGCCCAATACTTAGGGACGGCTGTCGCGGCGATCTATGTCCGTGAAGATCATGGTGGCTTGAAACGCATCGCGTCTTACGGTTTCTCCCGGGAACAGGAAGCGCTTGAACAGCAGATTTACAGTGGCGAAGGGATTGTCGGTCAGGTGGCGCAGCAGGCGCGCTTGATCCGTCTCGATGACGTCCCTGGTGGCTACTTCAAAGTCAGCTCCGGCCTGGGCGAAGGTTTACCGCACAGTGTGCTGGTGGTGCCGACCAGCGACGACGATCGGGTCAATGGTGTGATCGAACTGGGGTTCCTGCGCACGCTGACGGATCGCGATGTTGAACTGCTCGAATTGATTGCCGGCAACATCGGCACCTCGATCGAGGCCGCCCGCTATCGCCAGCGCTTGCAGGAAGTGCTGGCCGAAGCCCAGCAACTCAACGAAGAGCTGCAAGTTCAGCAAGAAGAACTCAAGACCGCCAACGAGGAGCTGGAAGAGCAGTCGCGGATTCTCAAGGAGTCCCAGACTCACCTGGAAATCCAGCAGGTAGCGCTGGAGCAAACCAATAAACAACTCGCCGAGCAGGGGCAGATCCTGGCCGCGCAACGCGATGCCATGGACCTGAAGAACACCGAGCTGAATCTGGCTCAAGTTGAGCTCGAAGCGCGCGCCGAAGAATTGCAGCGCTCAAGCAAATACAAGTCCGAATTCCTCGCCAACATGTCCCACGAGCTGCGCACGCCGCTGAACAGTTCATTGATTCTGGCCAAACTGCTGGCGGAAAACCCGCAGGAAAACCTCAGCGGCGAGCAGGTCAAGTTCGCCGAGTCGATCTATTCCGCTGGCAATGACTTGCTTAACCTGATCAACGACATTCTCGACATTTCCAAGGTCGAGGCCGGCAAGCTTGAGGTCCGTCCGGAGAACACCAGTGTTGCGCGTCTGGTGGAAGGTCTGCGAGGCATGTTCCAGCCGTTGGCTGCGCAAAAGAACCTGGATTTGCAGATCCAGTTGCAGGCCGATGCACCGCTGATGCTGTTCACTGACCGCCAGCGGCTGGAGCAAGTGATCAAGAATCTGCTGTCCAACGCGGTGAAGTTCACCGAAAAGGGCACCGTCAACCTGAGCGTCGCTGCTCAGCCGGGCAACGGCATCGCTTTTATTGTCGGCGATTCCGGCATCGGTATTGCGCCGGACCAGCAGGAAAGCATTTTCGAAGCCTTCCGTCAGGCCGATGGCACCATCAATCGTCGTTACGGCGGCACTGGCCTGGGCTTGTCGATTTCTCGTGATCTGGCCACCTTGTTGGGCGGCTCGATCAGTGTGACCAGTACGGCTGGGCAGGGCAGTGTGTTCACCCTGGTGCTGCCGCAGCACTACGTCGAGCCGGGCGACGCACCTGTCGAGACGATGAAAGCCACGCCGGTTGTCATGCCCCAAAGCACCATGGTTGCTGCGCCTGTGCCGCTGATTGGCGCCGTCGATATTCCGCGTTTCGACGATGATCGCAACAAGGCGCCATTCGCCACTCGCTGCATTCTGGTGGTGGAAGATGAGCCGAACTTTGCGCTCATTCTCTACGACCTGGCCCATGAACTGGGTTATCAATGCCTGGTGGCCCACGGCGCAGACGAAGGCTACGACTTGGCCAGACAATTCGTCCCCGATGCGATTCTGCTGGACATGCGCCTGCCGGATCATTCCGGTCTGACGGTATTGCAGCGACTGAAAGAACAGGCCGAAACCCGGCACATCCCGGTGCATGTGATTTCGGTCGAAGACCGCGTCGAGGCCGCCATGCATATGGGCGCCATCGGTTATGCGGTCAAGCCCACCACGCGTGAGGAACTCAAGGATGTATTCGCCCGTCTCGAAGCCAAACTGACGCAGAAGGTCAAACGCGTATTGCTGGTTGAAGACGACGATGTGCAACGCGACAGCATCGCCCGGCTGATCGGCGACGAGGACATTGAAATCACCGCCGTCGGCCTGGCGCAGGATGCACTCGACTTGCTGCGCACCACGATTTTCGACTGCATGATCATCGACCTGAAGCTGCCGGACATGCTCGGCAACGACTTGCTCAAACGCATGTCCACCGAGGATATCTGCTCGTTCCCGCCGGTGATCGTCTATACCGGACGTAACCTGACCCGGGACGAAGAGGCCGAGCTGCGCAAGTATTCGCGCTCGATCATCATCAAGGGCGCGCGCTCGCCCGAGCGGTTGCTGGACGAAGTGACACTCTTTCTGCACAAGGTCGAATCGCGCTTGTCCCATGAGCGCCAGACGATGCTCAAGACCGCCCGCAGCCGCGACAAGGTTTTCGAGGGGCGTAAAGTGCTGCTGGTGGACGACGATGTACGCAACATCTTCGCCCTCACCAGCGCGCTGGAGCAAAAAGGCGCAATCGTGGTCATTGGTCGCAACGGCCGTGAAGCGATCGAGAGATTGAATGAAGTCGAGGACATTGACCTGGTGCTGATGGACGTGATGATGCCGGAAATGGACGGTTTCGAAGCCACCCTCGAAATCCGCAAGGACTCGCGCTGGCGCAAGTTGCCGATCATTGCGGTGACGGCCAAGGCCATGAAGGACGATCAGGAGCGCTGCTTGCACGCCGGCGCCAACGACTACCTGGCCAAGCCCATCGACCTGGATCGCCTGTTTTCGTTGATCCGTGTGTGGTTACCGAAGATGGAACGCATTTAGTGGAGCTCAGTACCGAAATCGAGTTGCGCTTGTTGATAGAGGCGATCTACCTCAAGTACAGCTACGATTTTCGCGATTACTCCGGCGCGTCGATCAAGCGCCGGGTTAATCACGCCTTGAATCAGTTCGAGTGCAAGACCGTCTCGGCGCTGCAAGAGAAGGTTCTGCACGATCCGGTCGCGTTCATGCAACTGCTGCAATTGCTGACGATCCCGGTCAGCGAAATGTTCCGCGACCCTTCGCACTTCCTGGCGCTGCGTCGGGAAGTGGTGCCATTGCTCAAGACCTATCCGTCGATCAAGGTCTGGATCGCTGGTTGCAGCACCGGCGAAGAGGTCTATTCGATGGCGATTCTGCTGCGCGAAGAAGGCCTGCTGGATCGCACCATCCTCTATGCCACCGACATCAATCCGCGCTCGCTGGATAAAGCCAGGCAGGGGATTTTCTCCCTGGAGAATGTCCGGGCCTACACTCACAACTACCAGCAGGCTGGTGGTCAGCGTTCATTTGCCGATTACTACACGGCGGCCTATGGTTACGCCATTTTCGACAAGAGCCTGTGCGACAACGTGACCTTCGCCGATCACAGCCTGGCCACCGACAGCGTGTTCTCGGAAACTCAGTTGATTTCGTGCCGTAATGTATTGATTTATTTCAATAAAAAACTACAGGGTCGCGCGTTTGGCTTGTTTCACGAATCCCTGTGTCATCGGGGCTTTCTGGCACTGGGCAGTAAGGAAACCCTGGATTTTTCGGCCTATGGCAATCAGTTTGAAGCATTGGTCAAATCAGAACGGATATACCGCAAATCATGAACAGGGCAATGCTGGAAGGAGTCGCATGTTAGGAAACATCCAGGCCAAACTGCTGATCGTCGACGACCTGCCGGAAAACCTTCTGGCGCTGGAAGCATTGATCAGGCGTGAAGATCGTATTGTCTACAAGGCCCTGTCCGCCGACGAAGCCTTATCGCTGTTGCTGCAACACGAATTCGCCATGGCCATTCTCGATGTGCAGATGCCCGGCATGAACGGCTTCGAGCTGGCCGAGTTGATGCGCGGCACGGAAAAAACCAAAAACATCCCGATTGTGTTCGTCAGTGCCGCCGGGCGTGAGCTTAATTACGCGTTCAAGGGCTACGAAAGCGGTGCGGTAGACTTCCTGCACAAGCCGCTGGATGTTCACGCCGTCAAGAGCAAGGTCAATGTCTTCGTCGACCTGTATCGCCAGAGCAAAGCGATGAAGCATCAGGTCGAAGCGCTGGAGCAAAGTCGCCGGGAGCAGGAGGCGCTGCTCAAACAGTTGCAGAACACCCAGAATGAGCTGGAGCAAGCGGTGCGCATGCGTGATGACTTCATGTCCATCGTTGCTCACGAAGTCCGTACGCCGCTCAATGGCCTGATTCTCGAAACCCAATTGCGCAAAATGCACCTGGCCCGCAATAACGCCGCGGCATTCACGCTGGACAAGATGCACGCCATGGTCGATCGCGACGAGCGGCAGATCAAAAGCCTGATCCGCCTGATCGAAGACATGCTCGATGTGTCGCGGATCCGCACTGGCAAACTGTCGATCCGCCCCAGTCGGCTTGACCTTGTACAACTGGTGAACAACCTTCTGCAAAACTTCGCGCCGCAGGTCGAGGCCGCCGAGTCGTCGGTGACCTTGACGGCCTTGCAGCCCGTGGTGGGCCACTGGGACGAATTCCGTATCGAACAAGTGATTTCCAATTTGTTGACCAATGCGCTGCGTTATGGCGCCAAGAGCCAGATCGACGTACGCGTGTACAATCAGGACGGGCAAGCGCAGGTTGAGATTCAGGATCGCGGTATCGGGATCAGTGAAGAGGATCAGCAGCGCATTTTTCAGCAGTTCGAACGGGTTTCCGCCAAGGCCGTTGTAGCGGGGCTGGGCCTGGGGCTGTTTATTTCGGAGCAGATTGTCGCCGCCCATGGTGGCTCCATCACCGTCGAGAGCCGGATTGGCGAAGGCGCCTTGTTTCGCGTTTGTCTGCCGCTGCAGGAAAACAGCCCGATAAACGCAACCTCTGAGTGACCGCACGGTCGTATCAGCAGCTATTGACCGAACAAAGGCTTTCCATGAGTGAAGATGCACAAGATGTGGTACTGATCGTCGAGGATGACCCTTCGATCTTGATGGTGCTGTCTGCTTACTTGTCGGGTGAGGGTTACCGGGTGCTGCAAGCCGAAAACGGCGAGCAGGCCTTTGAAATTCTGGCGAGCAAACCGCATCTGGACATGATGATCACCGACTTCCGCTTACCGGGGGGAATCTCTGGCGTGCAGATCGCCGAACCCGCCGTGAAGCTGCGACCGGAGCTCAAGGTGATTTTCATCAGCGGCTATCCGCAGGAAATTCGCGAGACCGACAGCCCGATCACCCGCAAAGCACCGATCCTGGGCAAGCCGTTCGATCTGGATGTTTTGCAACAGATCATGCAGGACATGTTGTCCTGAAGTTGCGTCGGCAAATGTGCCGACGCACTGCAAAGTCACCGCGAGGGGCGTTACTTGACCTGATCCGCCACGCTGTAGATGAACTGCGCGTCTGCCGAAGTGGTACGCGGCAAGATGATTTTGATGATGGGGATCCGCCGTCCACCCGTCTTGTTGTAGAAGTCCCGTTGATCATGTTGCGCACTCGACAAACCGTCATCGAGGTAAAAGAACGCTTCAATGGGCAGTTCATTGGGAATATTTTGTGGCCAGGTTTTAAGGATCAGCTCGATGTAGTCATAAGCGCGCTGAGGGTCGTTATTGCGGGGAAAGAAGCCCGCTTCGTTGTGGGAAAGAATAGTCCGGTGAAACGACGGAGCCCCCAGATGGTTCATGGCATCGCTGACGTCGTAGCCGCACATTCTGTAGCCCATCTTGTATTGATTCCAGCGCGTTACCCATTGAGCGGAAAAGTTTATTCCCACCGTATGGCAAGGGCCGCTGCCTGCGGGGTCCAGATAGTGTGCGCCGCAGCCGGCCTTGTCACGGTTACCGGTGCCGCCATCCATGGGAAAGGCACAAAGCACTTCGATTTGCCGGGTGCCAACAGGCCGATTCAGAACTGGATAAAGGATAAAACCGTTCTTCTGTCCATAAACAAGTTCGGAAAATTTCGCGTCACGGCTTAGATACGAAAAAGATACGCCCCCACTTCTGACTGAGCCCGGGCTTGGGTTCCAGCTGGAATAGGCGTCCGATGCCACGGTGGACCGCAACATTACCCCGCGGCACAAAAAGGCCGGCATTGAGTCCGTACCGCATGTGAGACGAGTATCGTTGTATTGCGCGGTCAGATTGGCCGCCACCGTTGCGCCACTCTGCGCCGTGCTGTTGGTTGTGCTGGCGATACCGGACTCAGCTTGCACGGCCATGGGTGCCTGTTCCACCGGGGCCGATTGTTGTTGTTGTTGTTGTTGTTGTTGTTGTTGTTGTTGTTCGCGAACCTGACAGCCCGCCAAAACAACCATCAACATTAGCGCGATGATTTTTTTCATTGCCTGTTCATCCCTTGATGTGACCTGCGCGTGGCAGGCGAGCGCAGAGCGACCGATCAGAGGCCATGCCGCGGACTTCAGAGGAGAGTTAATCAAGGAGGAAGCGCACTGAATAGCTGTCAGAGTTGGCAGGTGACAGCCCTCGAACTGTCATATACCGTTGTCGGTTGGTTCGATGCGGAAAAAGCGTTTTGAGCGGTCTGCCAGCTATCGCGGTCAGACACGGGGCGAAGTTGATGACAGCACCTGTTAGTTCTGACAGTTGACCGAAGAGGCTGAAAAGCGAATAAATGTCTCTCGCATTTCTCTGGCTTGCTTGCGCACAGCCGATGCCGAGACTGAACGCCATGCACCGAGACACACCGACACTTGCAGTGATTGAACCGCGTGGCGTTTTGGTGCGGAGTGTCGCTTATCATCGGCGGTCGAGCACGCAGACTCCCCGGGCCCACATCACTCAGCACACTCTCGACCTCGCGGGACGTACCAGCCACAGCCGTGATCCACGGCTGTTTGCTCTCCATCAAGACGACGAATCGACACGCGCCAATCAAACCACGCTCACCAGCCTGTCGGGCCGCGCGTTGCTGTCCAACAATGTGGATGCCGGTTGGCGACTGAGCCTGACCGGTGCAGCCGATCAGGCGCTGGAGAGTTGGGATGAGCAACTCAACCACCAGCGGTTTGTCTACGATTCACTGATGCGTCCGCTGTTCGGTTTCGAGCAGGTGGTGGGTGAAGAGCAACGACGCACCCTTTGTTTTACCTACGCCGACGCCAGCACCGAATCCGCCCGGCATAACCGCTGCGGCCAGTTGATCCGCCATGACGACAGCGCCGGCACTCAGCACTTCAGCGAGTTCAGTGTCCTCGGCGTGTCGCTTGAGCAGTCCCGCCGCTTTCTTGAAAGTCCCGAAATCCCCGATTGGCCAGCGCCCGAAGCTGAACGCGATCAACTGCTGGAACTTCAGGAGGCGGTCACGCGCGCAGGCTGCAACGCCGTCGGCGAGTTGATCGAACACATCGATGCCTTGGGCAGCGTGCAGTCCTTGCGTCAGACCGTGGCCGGAGAGTTGTACGAAACCTGCGTGACACTGGCCGGTGACGTGACGCCAACCACTCTGGTCAGTCAGATTCAATACAACGCCTTCGGACAAATCGAGCATCAAACAGCCGGCAACGGTGTGGTCACCTTCGCGACATTCGATCCGGCTGACGGGCGCTTGAAAACCCTGCTTGCACAAGTGCCGGGGGCGGCGCCGCTGCAGAATCTGAACTACACCTACGATCCGGTGGGCAATCCGGTGCGCATCAGTGACGATGCCCAGCCCATTCGCTATTTCCGTAATCAACGGATCGCCGCCATCAACACCTACGGGTATGACACCCTCTATCGACTCATCGAGGCTCGCGGCCGGCAGCGGATCAACGCATCAAGCGGGCCTGGGTTGCCCGAGTTCGTCTCGTTGCCCGATGCGAATCAGGTGGAAAACTACCGGCAGACTTTTGACTACGACCCCGGTGGCAACCTGGAAATCCTGTATCACAGCGCCGACAGCGGCAGCCGCACCGAATGCACCGCAGTGGCGGCGTTGAGCAATCGCAGCCTGCCTTGGATCGACGGTAGCGAACGTCCAACCGACGCTGAAATCGAAGCCGGTTACGACGCCAACGGCAACCTCAAGACGCTGCAACGCGGCCAGGCATTGCAGTGGGATGCGCTCAACTGCCTGCGCCAGGTCGATCAGGTCGTCCGTGACGACGGGCCCAATGATGCAGAGTGCTACGTGTATGACGGCAGTGGCCAACGCCTGCGAAAAATCCGTACCGCCTATACCGGAACCCTGACCCGAACCCACGAAACCCGCTACCTGCCGGGCGTGGAGATTCGCACAAGTCCTGAGGAAACCCTGCATGTGATCAGTGTCCAGGCCGGACGCTGCCGCGTGCAGATCCTGCATTGGGCAAAGGGTCAGCCAACGGGTATCGCAGCCAATCAGCAGCGCTACACCCTGACCGACCATTTGGGCTCGAGCACGCTGGAACTGGACAAATACGCCGATTTCATCAGCGAGGAAAGTTATTACCCCTATGGCGGTACGGCGTGGTGGGCCGGTCGGGACAAAGTGGAGGCGAGCTACAAGACCATTCGTTACTCGGGGCAGGAGCGCGATGCGACGGGGCTGTATTACTACGGATTTCGGTACTACATGCCATGGCGCCAGCGTTGGTTGAGTACGGACCCAGCGGGGGTGGCGGAAGGATTGAATTTGTATGGGATGGTCGCCTGCAATCCGATGAAGTACGTGGACTCTGCAGGACTCTCGCGAGAGGAAAGTGGCAAGGCGATGCTCGCAGCGGCGACGCAGGATTTTGGGGCAAAGCTTGTGGGGGCGGGAATGAGATATGGACTGTCACTCGCATTGGGCAGTTTTAACCCGGTGAACTGGCTTGTAACAGGTGTGGGTGGAGCGTCGGCCGCTGCGAATGGCGCAATCGTGGGCATTTCATGGGTTCGATCTCTTCAAGATGATGACATCGGTGATTTTCGTCGGTATGCCGAGCTGGCAGCCGGAGCCGCTGGAGGAGCCTTATTTACCGCTGCACCCGTCATCATTGGACATTTCACAAATCCGGGAATGAATCTTGAGGCGCTGAAAGAAGTGCCCTCACTGATCGGCAATCTAGGGTTTGAGGTCACTGCTCAAAGTATTGAGAAGGCGTTTCCAGGTAACTCCTGGGCAGGAAAGCCTCCGAAGTCGGGAATTGTTGCCGAAACCGCCGCCACCATCACGGTCAAAGGGGCGATGGCAATCGCAGCCTACAATCTGTTCGAAACACCTGAATTGTTAAGTGCTGAAGGGTTTACCCAAGAAGTTGTCTTTTCCGCGGCGACCAAGGGATCGGTCGTGGCGACCAATAGCGGCGTGCGGACTTTTTATCCCGAACTGGCTCCCTATCAAACGGCTCAAGGGGGAGAGCCCGAGATAGCTGGGGTAAAACTGGCCAGTGACGTGGCGACGCGGGCCTTCTTTAATACCATTCCGAGGCTGGTTGATCTGGCGTTGCAATCAAACCCGGTAACTGCCGTCGTGGGTGATGGAAAACTGAGCAGCACTCTGAGTTTTGCGGCTAAGTCGACCTTTCAGGTGGCACGCAATCAATACAAGCGTGATATCAAATCCGGCCTCGACAGGTTGGTAGCCAACCCTCAGCGACTGTTGGAAACAAAGGGTAAAAATTACGGCAGCACAGGGGTCTAGACCTTTCTGCTTCGAAACTATTGCGCAATCATCTCCCGCACCTTCTCCGTCAACAAATCGAAGGTGAACGGCTTGGTGATCATCTGCATGCCAGGGTCAAGAAAGCCACCTCGCACGGCGGCGTGTTCGGCATACCCGGTGATGAACAATACCTTGAGGTCAGGCCGATACTGCCGGCCGATTTCCGCCAGTTGCCGGCCGTTCATGCCCGGCAGCCCCACGTCGCTGATCAACAGGTCGATTCGCTGGCCGGAGTCGAGAATCGGCACGGCGCTGTCGGCGTCGCCCGCTTCAACGAAGGCGTAGCCCAATTCACTCAATACGGCGCTGACCAGGACTCGCACGGCGGGATCGTCCTCGACGATCAGCACGGTTTCGCCGTCCCGGGCGTAAGGAGCGTGTTGGGTATCGACTCGGGTGTCCTGGAGCAGTTCTCCGCTGAAACGCGGCAGAAACAGACTGACCGTGGTGCCTTTTCCGACTTCACTGTGAATGCTGACGTGTCCGCCGGACTGTTTGCTGAAACCGTAAATCATCGACAACCCCAGGCCCGTGCCCTGGCCGATGGGTTTGGTTGTGAAAAATGGATCGAAGGCCCGGTTGATGGTGCTTTGCGGCATGCCGTAACCGGTATCGGTGACGCTCAGGACGATGTAATCGCCCGGTTGCAGATTGCTGTGTGCCTCGGTGAACCCCGTATCCAGATGCTGATTGGAGGTTTTGACCAGCAGCTTTCCGCCGTCGGGCATGGCATCCCGGGCGTTGAGCACCAGGTTGAGCAGGGCGCTTTCGAGTTGGTTGGGGTCGGCCTCGGCCACCCACAGTTGCTCGTCCAGCTGCATTTCCAGGTGAATGCTTTCGTTGATGCTGCGCTGTAACAGTTCACCCATGGACACCACAAGAGTGTTCATCTGCACGGGTTTTGAATCCAGCGACTGACGCCGAGAGAACGCCAGCAGACGATGCGTCAGGCCCGCGGCGCGGTTGGCTGAGGTCACCCCAAGATCGATCAAACTGTCCAGGTCTTCGGTGCGTCCCCGGGCCAGGCGACGACGCAGCAGCTCCAGGCTGCCGATGATGCCGGTCAGCATGTTGTTGAAGTCGTGGGCAATACCGCCGGTGAGTTGGCCGACCGCTTCCATTTTCTGCGACTGCCTGAGAACCTCTTCGTTGTGGCGCAATTGCGCGGTGCGTTCCTCGACCTGTTGCTCGAGGGTTTCCAGGGTATTTTGCAGGCGCAGTTCGCTTTGGCTCAGATCAATCAACCGGTCCCTGGCTTCATACTGCCGTCGTCGCCCGCGCAAGGCGGTGGTGACCAGGCTGATCAGCGTGACCGGATGAAACGGCCGCTCGAGAAAGGTCACGTTGCCCAGTAGCAAACCGAGTCGCGACGCAGGGTTTTGCTCGGGGCCACCGTGGTGGGTCAGCAGTACGATCGGCAGATCCGACCACGCCGGTTGCTGTTCGATCTGACCCAGCAGCGGTTCAAGGTCGGCGCCCAATAAAGCCTCGGAAGCAATCACCAGCAGGCCGGCACCTAGCGACAGCTCATTGCACAACGCGCCCAGATCCCGGGTGATGACCCCGTCGACCCCTGCCTCGTTGAGCATCATCAGCGCGATCTGGCTGTCGCGTCCCAACGGCGCAAGAATGATCGCACGCTCGGACATCGCCTCCATGGCCGTCACTGGACGTCTTCCTCAAGCAACGGCGTGCTCGCGCCCAGGTAAGTTGGCACCCCACGCAATACACCCTGAAATGCATCCAGTGGTTCACCGATGGTCATGCCCAGGCTGCTGATGCGGTATTCGCGGATGGTCGATTCGTGGCTGCCGGTACGTTTCTTGATGATCGAGATTGCCCGGCGAACCTTGCCCAGGGCTTCGAAGTAGCGCAACAGGATGACGGTGTCGGCCAGATAGGTAATGTCGACGGGGGCCTGCATGTCACCGACCAGCCCATGTTGGGCGACGGTCATGAATGTCGCGGCGCCTTGGCGATTGAGGTACAGCAGCAACTCGTGCATGTGCAGCACCAGCGCATTTTCCTCGGGCATCGCCGCCTGATAGCCGTTGATACTGTCGATCACCACGGTTTTGATATTGCGTTCATCAACACAACGACGAACCCGGTAGGAGAATTCGCCCGGGGACAACTCGGCGGCATCCACTTGCTCGATCAGCAGGTTGCCGGTGTCTTCCAGAGCCTTCAGGTCGATGCCGATGTTTTTCATCCGCTCGAACAGCAGCCCCAGTTCTTCATCGAAGATGAACAACGCGGCTTTTTCGCCACGGGCCACCGCTGCAGCGGCGAAGACCATCGAGATCAGCGATTTGCCGGTCCCGGCCGGACCGAGGATCAGGGTGCTTGAGCCCGTCTCGATCCCGCCACCGAGCAGGGCATCCATTTCCGGGATGCCACTGGTCAATTGCTGGCGGATATAACGGCCGCGATGTTCGGCCGCCACCAGGCGCGGGAACACATGCACGCCGTCACCCATGATGGTGAAGTCATGGAAACCACCCCGGTACTTCTGACCGCGATACTTCACCACGCGAATGCGCCGGCGTTCGGCGCCGTAATTGGGCGTCAATTCTTCGAGGCGAATCACCCCGTGGGCCACACTGTGCACGGTTTTGTCGAGGGCTTCGGTGGTCAGGTCATCCAGCAGCAGTACCGTGGCCTCGTAGCGCACGAAGTAATGCTTGATGGCCAGAATCTGTCGGCGGTAGCGCAAAGAGCTTTGAGCCAACAGGCGGATTTCGGACAGGCTGTCGACCACTACGCGGGTCGGCTTGACCCGTTCGACCGCCTCGAAAATCTGTTTGGTGGCTTCGCCCAGCTCCAGGTCCGAGGAATACAGCAGACTCTGCTGTTGCTCGGCATTGAGCAGGCTTTCCGGCGGCGTCAGCTCGAAGATGTGGATGTTCTCATCCAGCTCCCAGCCGTGGGACAACGCCCCTTGGCGTAGCTCGCGCTCGGTTTCCGACAGGGTGATGTACAACGAGCGCTCGCCGGCACGGGCGCCAGCCAACAGAAAATGCAAAGCGACGGTGGTTTTGCCGGTTCCGGGTTCACCCTCCAGCAAGAACACGTGGCCGCGGGACAATCCACCGGCCAGGATGTCATCCAGACCTTCAATGCCGGTGGCGGCTTTTGCACTGATCAACTCGTTAGACGTAGACAAGAAATGCCCTCTCATGACTAGGGGAAGCGAGGCAGCAGGCTGCAAGCGCCTGAGTGGACTGCCTGATCACTTGACCTTTCGCCGAGACGGCGGTTCACCTTTTATTGCTCTGATTTGTAGCAGAGGCGATCTTTTAAAGCCCTTGCTGCAACGCCGGATCATCCGGATTGAGCTGCTCCAGCTGTGCCAGCAGGATCTGCACGTTCTGCAGCTGTCCGCTTTCCTTCCAATAGTTGATCAGCAGCACGCGCGCCTTGCGATCGGCCGGGTGGCGCTGGACGATTTCCTGCAGCTGGTTCTGCGCCGCTTCCAACTCCTGCTCACCATGCAGCGTGGTGGCCAGGTCGTAGCGGTAATCCTTGTTGTCCGGCTCAAGCTCCACGGCTTTGGACAGGCCGAGCAGGGCGAATTCACTTTGCCCGTGATGCAGCAACCAAAGCCCCAGCGCATGTTGCAGGTAGGCCGAGTCAGGCTGCGCCTTTAACTGTTTCGCCAACAATTGCCTGGCGGCATCGCTTTGGCCCTGTTTATCCAGCACTTCGATCTGCATCACCAGGGCCGGCAGGTTACCGGGCTCCAGTTGTAACGTGCGCTCCAAGGCCTGCTGCGCTTCCTTCAGCTCGGCATTGTGCAAGTGCAGGCGCGCCAGTTGGTACTGGGTTTCGGCGCTTTCCGGCTGACCCTTGAGGAGTTGCTCCCAGGCATCGATGGCTTGCTCCAAGGGGCCGAAGTACAACCCCAGTTCATCCGGCGTCAGGCCCAGCAAGGCATTGACCGCCGCAAACCGGACGCTCGGATCGCTGTCATCGAGCAAAGGCCCCAGCAACAGGCTGCGCTGCCCACTGGGCACCAACCCATTGATGCTTTTGATCGCTGCGATGCGCACATCCGCCGATGGATGTTGCAGGTCCGCATCCGCCAGCTTCAGGGCTTGCGGACTTGGGTAGTTGGGCAGTTCGGCATGCAGCCAGACACGGCGCTTGGTCGACAGGTCAGGACGACCCAATTGCTGATAAAGCACCCGCGCCGCGCCCGGTTGACCCGTGCGTGCCTGGGCCAGTGCTTCGCTGTAGCCATGTTTGATCGCCGCCGGCACCACAGGCGTCGTGCTACGCAGGAAAAACCAGGCGAGGACGAGGGCAAACAATACACAGAGGCTGATGAGCAAGTAGCGGCGGGACTGAGGCATGCAGGAATCCGGGAGCTGGCAGGCTTTTGCAAAGCCACCAGCTTCGGTCAGGCCGGGCTGTGAGTCAAACCCAAGCTTAGTTCAACACGTAGTCGACGGGCTCAAGGGCGGGTGGCAACGCGGTTTGCCCCAGTGCTGCCAGCACTTCGCGCTCCAGCATGCGCACAATCGCATTGCAAGGCAGATCGTTCTCATCGAAGCCGAACGGGTCTTCCAGATCGTCGCCGATTTCGTCGAGACCAAAAAAGGTGTAGCTGACAATGGCGGTGATCACCGGTGTCAGCCAGCCAAGGGGTTCGGCCATGGCAAATGGCAACAGGATGCAGAACAGATAAATGGTGCGGTGCAGCAACAGGGTGTAAGGGAAGGGCAATGGCGTGCTTTTGATTCGCTCACAACTGGCCTGGACCTGGCTGAGGCTGACCAGTCGGGTTTCCAGTTGGGTATAGCGCCATTCACTGATCTGGTCGCGCCCGGCCAGCGCTGAACACCGAGCGCCGATTCGCTGCAAAAGTGCGTCGGTGATGTTCGGGTGCTTTGCGTCTACCGCTTCTTGCGTCCACGGTTTGATCGCGCTCATCTCGTTTTCAAAGCGCAGGCGGGCGATCAAGCCATGGGCGAAGCCGCAGAGTTCACGCAGCAGAAGTTCACGTTCGGCCGCCGCCATCAATCCTTGGGTTTCGCGAATCAACGAGCGTACTTCGATGATCAGTTGCCCCAGTTGCTTGCGACCCTCCCACCAGCGGTCGTAGCAAGCGTTGTTGCGAAAGCTCATGAAGATCGACAGCGCCAAGCCCAGCAGGGTGAAGGGGGTGGCATTGACCTTGGAAAAATAGGCCGGGTGCCAAGTCTCCACCAACACAATGACCGACGCGAGCAGGGTTACCAATAGACTGCGCAAGGCAATACGCTTGGCAATCGAGCCTTTAAGGGAAAACAGCATGCCGATCAGATTCGGCTTGGGACGCACAATCATGGGCAGCAACTTTATATAGAGAGTGGCGCTTTCGCAGCAGTGTCAGCCTAAGGGGCGGAGGAAGGGCCGTCCAATTGCTATGGCTGACGAGCTAATCGACAGGCTCTATCAAGGTAAGCGTATTCATCGGTGAATTTACCTACAGGTTTTGTCGACACCGAAACCTGTCGAGGCACTGAAGCAATGACTACGCTTGCTGGAGATGACTCAATGAGCGCTCTCATGCAACCACTGCTTCAATATTTCAAGGCGATACTCAACCCCGGACGAGAGGTGCTGCTGTTCGCCCTGAGGACCATTGTGGCCGGACTGCTGACATTGTATCTGGCCTTCCTGTTCGACCTTGAACAGCCCAAGTGGTCGATCATGGCGGTGGTCATCGTCAGCCAGCCATTGGGCGGCATGGCCTTGGCCCGAAGTTTCGGCCAGGTCATCGGCACTACGCTCGGAGCAGTCGTGGCGGTGTTGATCATGGCGATCTTTCCCCAGGCGCCCCTGCCTTTCATCCTAACCCTGGCCTTGTGGTTGGCATTCTGTACCGCCGGCGGCACCTTGTTGCGCTACACCAGTTCCCAGGCATTTGTTCTGAGCGGGTATACGGCGGTGGTCGTGGCGCTGCTGGCGGTGCCCGATCAGGACGGCACGTTCCTGCTGGCTGTCACTCGTGTGACCGAGACGCTGTTGGCGGTGGCTTGCGTGTGCGTGGTCAGCCTTTTCACGGCGCGGCCGGAAGCTGTTGCGCGGGATTACTTCGCCAAGATCGACCAGGTTATCAAGCTGCTCGCGACCCACGCTGCTGCCGTCATCCGAACCGAAGAAAGCGAGGCCGATTTCCATCGGCGGCAAATGCAACTGCTCGGCGCAATCAGTGCTCTGGAGGGGGTACGTCGGCATTTATATTACGATGCGCCACGGTTGCGCAGCGCCAATAGTCTGGTGCAGTTGCTTGGTAATCAACTGGTGCTGCTGACTTCGCGGTTGACGGCCCTGCGTCACCAGAGGCTACTGCTCACTGAACGCTGGGAAGGCGCGTTGCCGGAAGATATACAGCGTTTGCGCGCCGAAGAACTGGCGTTTCTCGATGAGTTGGCCCTGCAAGGGCGTTCACTGTCGACCGAGGCGCGGCACCATTTCGCCGCACTGCAACAGCGTTTCGATGACCAGGCCTACAAGGCCGAACAACTCACCGAGACGATGCCTGCCACGCTGCGCTCATTGGCCTGGGCACTGCGCTGGGAGCAGGCACGGATGCTGGAGCAACTGGCGCAGATTCTGGAACTGAGCGACGCGATTCAGGAAGGGCGTGAAGCCAGTTGCGTGTTCCGTGGCCAGGAAAATCCACTGCATTTGGACTTCACTTTGGCGGCAATGAATGCAATCCGGGCATTTGCCGCGTTGCTGGTGGCCGGTCTGATCTGGATCGAGACCGCTTGGGACGGAGCCCGTGGCGGGATGATTGTGGTGGGGATTCTCTGTTCGCTGATGGCGACTTTTCCGCGCCCGTTGCTGGCCGCGCAAAGCTTTGCCAGGGGGCAGGGTCTGGCTTTGGTGGTGTCAGCGCTCTATCTGTTCATGCTGATACCGATGATCAGTGACTTCGAGTTACTCGCCTTGTTGCTTGCCCCATTGCTGTATGCCGTTGCGGTGGGGCTGGCCAGTCCGTCAACCACGGGTACAGGCATTGGTCTTGGGCTGACGACCATTCTGTTGCTGGGTCCGCAAAACACCGAAATCGGCCAAAACAGTGCTATTCAGTGGTTCGAATTTGCCGGTGCGTATGTCAGCGCCTCCGCGCTGGCGCTCAGTGTCTACGCCTTGATCTTCCCGTTCAGGCCAGTTTTGCGGATACGCCGGCTGTTCAATGAAAACTGCGAGCAGGTTTACGCTTTGCTGAAGACGCCGGCCACCGATGAACAGCAATTTACGTTTGAAAGCCGTATGGTCGATCGCCTGACCATGATGCTGGGACTATTGCCGGCGACCAACGACAAGCACTCCAGCGAGCTGTTCGAAGTCAGCCTTGGGTGCATGGCACTGGGTGTGGCCTTGAATCAGCTCAGGCAACAGGGGCAAAGCAACACGTTGCTGAGTACAGAACAGCAAAACCGTTTGCTGGCTGCCGTGCGTGAGACAGGACGATTGATCTCTGGGCGGCCCGGGATTGACCTTGAGCAGTTGCTCGCAAACTTGCGTGTCTTGGGCGATGAAATGGACGACTTGCATTTAGACGTTCATGAACACCTGTGGTCGGTATTCAGGATGCGCGTGGCGTTGTTGATCGTGGTGTCGTTTCTGGAGCGACATCGCAAATACTTTCAACCCGCCCAAACGGAAGGAGAGCCAGCCCTTGCCCATTGATTTTGAATTGGGTGGCGTCTACTTGCCGCCGATTGCCCAGGCGTTACTGCTGGCCCTGCCGATTTTCCTGCTGCTGGACTGGGTCTTGCGTCGCTTTGGCGTGCTGCGTTTTGTCTGGCATGAAGCCTTGTTCGAAGGCGCGTTGTACGCGTGTGTTTGCGCGACGCTGATTCTGGTGATGGGAGCTTGATGCCTTGAAGAAGATCCTTGCCCGACTCGTGACTGTGGCGCTGGTATTGCTGGCTTTCGTGCTCGGCTGGTTCGCCTGGGAACATTACACCCGCGCACCCTGGACTCGGGATGCGCGGGTTCGCGCCGATGTGGTGACATTGTCCGCCGATGTCTCGGGGCGCATCGTCAGCCTGAGCGTTCAAGACAACCAGCATGTTACGAAAGGCCAGTTGCTGCTGGAGATCGACCCGGCGCGTTATACGCTGGCGGTGGAGCATGCCAAGCGTGCGGTGGAAGTCGCAAAAGCCACGCTGGGCCAATCCGAAGCGACGATTGTCTCCAGCGAAGCGCTGCTCAGGCAGCGCCAAAGCGAAGAGCGTCGCCGTCGAACCCTCAAACAGGGTTTCGCGATCTCCGGCGAAGAATGGGAAAAATCCAGTACCGAAGTGGCAGTGGCGCAGGCGGAGCTGTTGCGCAATCAGGCGAATCTGGGCCTGGCACAAGCCAATGTGCAGCTGGCGATCGCCGCATTGACCCAAGCCGAACTGGACTTGCAGCGCACACGGGTCGTAGCGCCTGTCAGTGGTTATGTAACCAACCTGCTGACTCGTCAGGGAGATTACGCCACTGCTGGAGGGGCGTTATTGGCACTGGTGGACAGCGACTCGTTTTATATCAGCGGCTACTTTGAAGAAACAAAACTGCCACGAATCGAGGAGGGCGACCGGGTAAAGGTCGAGTTGATGAGTGGCGAGACCTTCGGCGGCACCGTGCAGAGCATCGCTTTTGCTATCGCCGACCGCGAGAACTCCCCCGGCAGTCGCCTGCTGGCCAACATAAACCCCAGTTACACCTGGGTGAAGCTGGCGCAACGGGTGCCGGTGCGGATTCAGATCGACGCCGACTATGTCGCCAAAAACCGCCTGCGTGCCGGGACCACGGCCACCGTGACAGTGGAAGAACACCGAGATAACAAGGCAACCCACTAACCCTGTAGGAGCGAGGCTTGCCCGCGAAGAGCGATGACGCGTAATACCTGAAAAACCGCAGTGCATTCTTCGCGGGCAAGCCTCGCTCCTACAGGGATATGTGTTGAATTAAAGACCGGCAAAAAAAAGCCCCGCGACCGAATGGGGCGCGGGGCAAAGGAATTGGTTGGTTGCGGCCAACCAAAGGAGCTCTTTAAAACGTTACTTGCTAGCGACCGTCTCTGGCTGCCAGCCGCCGCCAAGGGCTTTGTAGATCGCGACAATGCCGCGATACAAATCGACTTCGGCCTGGGCCTGGGTGTCTTCCGCTGCCAGGCGCTCACGCTGGGCATCGAGCAGCACTAGGAAGTCCACGGTGCCTTCGCGGTAGCGAATGTCGGCGAGATCGGCAGCGGCGCGGCTTGATTCGCTTTGACGAATCAGCGAGATCAGGCGCTGCTGACGTTTGCCGTAATCGCTGAAGGCGTTTTCCGACTCTTCAAGCGCCAGCAGCACTTGCTGCTCGTAGGTCGCCAGGGCGCCTTCGGCTTCAGCATCGGCGCCGCGCAAACGGGCCCGCACACTGCCCAGATCGAACGCCGCCCAGGTAATGCTTGGGCCCAGTGCCCAGGCGTTGGCCGCCGAGGAACCGATCTGCGATCCGCGCCCGGCGGTGAAACCGAGGAAGCCGCTGAGGCTGACCCGTGGGAACAAATCAGCCTTGGCCACGCCGATACGGGCGGTGGCGGCCGCCAGTTGGCGTTCGGCGCTGCGGATGTCCGGACGCCGTTGCAGCAGTTCGCCCGGATCACCGATGGGCAGTGCCTTGGCGATCGCCGGCAAGTCTTTTGGACTCAGGTCGACGGTCAGCTTGTCCGGACGCTCACCCAGCAGGGTGGCGATGCGGTTGCGCTGACGCACCTGTTCGGCCTGCAGTTGCGGCACGCTGGCTTCGACAGAGGCCAGGCGTGCATCGGCGCGAACCACGTCCAGCTGATCGCCGACACCGGCATCACGCAGGCTTTCGGTGATCTTGCGCGATTCCTGCTGGTTGTTCAGGTTGGCCAGGGCGATCTTTTCTCGCAGTTGTGCTCCGCGCAGTTGGCCATAGGCATCCACCAGTTCGGCAATCATGGTGACTTGCAGTTGGTAAAGATCGGCTTCGGCGGCTTGCTGTTCAGCGTCGCTGGATTCCAGGTTGCGCTGGATGCGACCGAACAAGTCCAGTTCCCAGGCCATGTCCAGGCCCAGGTCATAGCGTTCACTGCTGACGCGTTTAGTGGTCTGGCCGGGAATCTGTCCTTTGGCCAGATCACTGCTCGCGCGGCTGGTGATGGTCGGCATGGCGTCATTGCTGGCGTCATCGCGAATCGCCCGGGCCGCTTTCCAGCGAGCGAAGGCCACGCGCAAATCGCGGTTGCCTTGCAAGGATTGCGTCACCAACTGGTTGAGGGTCGGATCGTCGAACTGCTGCCACCAGATGCCTTCGAAACGGGCGCGGTCGAAGTTCTTCTGACCGGCGCTGCCATCGGTGGCGGCCGTGATGTTGGCCGCCTCCGTCGCTGGGGTTTTGTAGTCCGGGCCAACGGCGCAGGCACTCAGGGCCAGCACCAGAAGGCTCGGCAGGAAGGCTTTCAGGCTCATTGTTGCGCCTCCAGTTGCTTTTCCAATTTCAGCGCCTTGGCCGCTTTGCGCGCTTCACCGCGCTCCACAAAGTTGCGAATCAGTACGTAGAACACCGGCGTCAGCAACAGACCGAAGAAGGTCACCCCGAGCATCCCGGAGAACACCGCCACACCCATGGCATGACGCATTTCAGCACCGGCACCGCTGGAGAAAACCAGAGGCACCACACCCATGATGAACGCGAAGGAGGTCATCAGGATCGGCCGCAGACGCAGACGGCAAGCTTCCAGCACCGCCGCCAGCGGGCCGAGGCCTTCTTCCTGTTTGTCCTTGGCAAACTCGACGATCAGAATCGCGTTCTTACACGCAAGTCCCACCAGTACGATCAGGCCGATCTGGGTGAAGATGTTGTTGTCACCGCCCGAGGTAATCACACCGGTAATGGCCGACAGCAGGGTCATCGGTACGATCAGGATCACCGCCAGTGGCAGGCTCCAGCTTTCGTATTGAGCCGCGAGTACCAGGAACGCCAGCAGTACGCAGAGCGGGAACACGAACAGCGCCGTGTTGCCGGACAGGATCTGCTGGTAGGTCAGGTCGGTCCACTCGTAGGTCATGCCGTTGGGCAATTCGTCCTTGAGCAGTTTCTCGATGGCTTTCTCGGCCTGGCCGGAGCTGTAGCCGGGGGCTGCGGCACCGTTGATTTCAGCGGTGATGAAGCCGTTGTAGTGCATCACGCGGTCCGGCCCCGAGGTGTCGCTGACCTTGATGAAGGTCGCCAGCGGAATCATCTCGCCCCGGTTGTTACGCACTTTCAGCTGACCGATCTGGTCCGATTCGAGACGGAACTGCTGCTCAGCCTGAACGTTGACCTGATAGGTGCGACCGAAGCGGTTGAAGTCGTTGGCATACAGCGAGCCCAGATAGATCTGCAGGGTGTCGAAGATGTCGCTGACGGCCACGCCGTGGGTCTTGGCTTTTTCCCGGTCGATGGCGGCATCGACCTGCGGCACGTTCACGGTGTAGCTGGTGAACAGGCCGGCCAGTTCCGGCACGCTGTGGCTTTTGGTAATGATGTTCATGGTTTCTTTGTACAGCTCGTCATAGCCCAGGTTGCCCCGGTCTTCGATCTGCAGGCGGAAACCGCCAATGGTGCCCAAGCCTTGTACCGGCGGCGGCGGGAAGATCGCCATGTAGGCTTCCTGAATCCCGGCGTACTGGCCGTTCAATGCACCGGCAATCGCACCGGCGGACATGCTCGGATCCTTGCGCTCGTCGAAAGGCTTCAGGGTGACGAACACGATGCCGGAGTTAGGGCTGTTGGTGAACCCGTTGATCGACAGACCCGGGAAGGCCACCGCGCTTTCCACGCCAGGCTGTTTCAGGGCCAGGTCGGACATGCGCTTGATCACGTCTTCGGTACGGTCCAGGCTCGCGGCATCCGGCAGTTGCGCGAAGGCCACCAGGTATTGCTTATCCTGGCCGGGTACGAAACCGGTCGGCGTGTTGGCGAAACCGAAGAACGTCAACACCATCAGGCCGGCGTACAGCAGCAGGGCGATACCGCTGCTGCGGATAACCCGGCCTACAGTGCCGACATAACCGTGGCTGGCCTTGTCAAAGAAGCGGTTGAACGGACGGAACAACCAGCCACCGAAGATCTTGTCCAGAACCTTGGAGAAACGGTCCTTCGGCGCGTCATGACTTTTGAGCAACACGGCGGCCAGCGCCGGCGACAAGGTCAGTGAGTTGAAGGCCGAGATCACTGTCGAAATCGCAATCGTCAGGGCGAACTGTTTATAGAACTGCCCGGTCAAGCCGGAGATGAACGCAGCCGGGATAAACACCGCGCACAACACCAGCGCCGTCGCGATGATCGGGCCGGTCACTTCACGCATCGCACGCTTGGTGGCTTCTACAGGGGTTAATCCGAGCCCGATGTTTCGCTCGACGTTCTCCACCACCACAATCGCATCGTCGACCACGATACCGATGGCCAGTACCAGTCCGAACAGCGACAGGGCGTTCAACGAGAAGCCGAACAGGTGCATCACGGCAAACGTACCGATCAGCGAAACCGGCACCGCCACCAACGGGATGATCGAGGCACGCCAGGTTTGCAGGAACAGGATCACCACGAGTACAACGAGGATCAGCGCTTCGAAGAGGGTGTGAACCACCGCCTCGATGGAACCGCGCACGAAGATCGTCGGGTCATAGACGATGCTGAAGTCCATGCCTTCCGGGAAGTTCTTCTTCAGCTCGGCCATTTTCTCCCGAACGTCGTTGGAGATCTGGATCGCGTTGGAACCAGGGCGCTGGAAGATCGGGATCGCCACCGCCGGCTGGTTGTCGAGCAAGGAGCGCAGGGCGTACTGGCTGGAGCCGAGTTCGACGCGAGCAATGTCTTTAAGGCGAGTGATTTCACCATTTTCGCCGGAGCGAATGATGATGTTCTCGAACTCTTCCTCGGAAACCAGACGGCCTTGCGTGTTGACCGACAGCTGGAACGCCGTGGCATTCGGTGCAGGCGGAGCACCCAGGGCACCGGCCGCCACTTGACGGTTTTGCTCTCGAATCGCGGTGACCACATCAGTCGCGGTCAGGTTGCGCGAAGCGGTTTTGTTCGGATCGAGCCATACCCGCAGCGAGTAATCGCCCATACCGAACAGCTGCACATCACCGACACCGCCCAGACGCGCCAGCTCATCCTTGATGTTGAGCAAGGCGTAGTTGGACAGGTAGAGCATGTCGTAGCGTTTGTCCGGCGAGGTCAAGTGCACAACCATGGTCAGGTCGGGCGAGGCCTTGTCGACGGTGATACCGATGCGCGTCACTTCCTCGGGAAGCTTGGGCTCGGTCCGGGTCACGCGGTTCTGAACCTGCACCTGCGCGTTGTCCAGGTCGGTACCCAGCGCAAAGGTGATGGTCAGGGTGATCTTGCCGTCGGCGGTGGACTGCGAGGACATGTACAGCATGTTCTCGACGCCGGTGATGGCTTGCTCCAACGGAGCGGCCACGGTTTCACCGATGACTTTAGGGTTGGCGCCCGGGAAGTTGGCACGGACCACAACGGTCGGCGGCACGACTTCCGGGTATTCGCTGATCGGCAACTGGAACAGCGAGATGGCGCCGGCGATCAGGATCAGCAGCGATAGCACCGCTGCGAAGATCGGCCGTGAAATGAAGAATTGGGAAAAATTCATCGTAGAGATCCCTTAACCGCGTGGAGTCGCAGCAGCCACTTTCACAACCGTACCCGGCGCGACCTTGGCAGGTGCGACTTGGGGCAGGTTGCTGGCTTCCAGCGCTTGTCGTTGTTGAGCCAGAGCCGCGAGGGTTTCCTGGCTGGCCATCGGGATCACTTCAGGGGTGACCGGTGAACCAGGGCGAACCCGTTGCAAGCCCTTGACGATGATGGTGTCGTCCTTGTTCAGGCCGCTGCGCACGATGCGCAGACCTTCGATCTTCGGACCCAGTTCGACGGGGCGGTAAGCCGTTTTGTTGTCGGCATCCATCACCAGCACGAACTTTTTACCCAGGTCGGTACCGACCGCTTCGTCGTTGATCAACACCGCGGAGTAAGTGCCGCTGCCCACCAGTTTCAGGCGTGCATAAAGACCTGGGGTGTAGGTGCCGTCGCTGTTGTCGAACACCGCGCGACCGCGGATGGTGCCGGTCTTCGGGTTGACCTGGTTGTCGACGAAGTTCATCTGGCCCTGGTGCGGGTTGCCGTCTTCATTGGACAGGCCGAGGTAAACCGGCGTGGTTGCGCCGCGTTGGCCCTGGCGGGCGAGCTGGGTGTATTTAAGGAAGACACGCTCGTCGGCGTCGAAGTAGGCGTAGACCTTGTCGGTGGACACTACGCTGGTCAGCGCGGTGGTATCGGCGGTCACCAGGTTACCGGCGGTGATTTCCGCACGGCTGACACGGCCGCTGATAGGCGCAGTGACGCGGGTGAAGCTCAGGTTCAGTTTGGCCAGGTCCAATTGGGCCTGGAGAGCGCCGACGGCGGCGCGGGCTTCTTGAGCCGCGCTGGTGCGCGAGTCGGCGAGTTCGGCGGAAATCGCGTTGCTGGTGCGCAGGCGTTCGCCGCGCTGGGATTCGTTTTCGCTGCGGGTGGCCGTGGCGCGAGCTTGGGCAACCAAGGCTTCGAGGCGGCGGACCTCAGCCTGGAATGGACGTGGGTCGATCTGGAACAACAGATCGCCTTTCTTGACCAGCGCGCCTTCGGTGAAGGCCACGTCATCGATCTGGCCGGAAACCCGTGGACGAATCTCTACCGTTTCCGGCGCTTCAAGGCGCCCGGTGAATTCGTCCCACTCGTTGACCGGTTGTTCCAGCACCTTGGCCACGCTGACTTTGGCCGCGGGCATGGTGGCGGCAGCGTCCGGGGTCTTGCCGCAAGCGCTCATCACCAGCACGGCCAACAGGGCCAAGGGGAAGCGCAAATGTTTGAGTGACTGTTCCATGGATGCATCCGCCAATGTATTGAGATGGACGGATGATGCTTGGCGGGGTTGTATGGCACGAATCGAATGAACCGAAGGTAACTATCATTCGGAATGATATAAGTTCATAGCGAGCCCTCTAGCATGCACCTCCCATTGGCGGGCTTTCAAATGAAATGATGAAAAATCAGTGTTGCAGGGAGTGTAAGGATTGGCATCAACCGCGTCATGGCCATCGCGAGCAGGCTCGCTCCCACATTGGACCAGCGGCGTACACAAATCCCCGTAGGAGCGAGGCTTGCCCGCGAAGAGGCCATGAGCCTCAACAAAAGAACCGGGATCAGGCCAGGATGCTGTCCAGCTCAAACACTTTCATCTGTTCTTCACGGATGACCGGCATGCCGCCCCCTCACTTGCTGTTATGGCCTACCGAAATTGGGGACACGCCTGTTTCGGCTGCTTCGGCAGGTCGATAGGCTGGAATACGATGGTCGAAAAACCAGCCGACGTGAGGCTACCGCTCATTACGAGGTGTCGGCCCCAGAAATTCAGTAATCAGCGACGTCACTTGCTGATGAATCACCTCACGCGATCGCCCACCGTCGCCATCCAGGCAAATCATGCCGTCCCCCGGCGCCTGCTTCGAGCAATACCACCGCGCCCGATTTGCACCGCGACAAGAAACTGAAGTGGCTGGCGTCGCTGATCTCGACGTAGCGCGTCGAGACTTGCGGCAGCCGTTTGGCCAAGTCGGCGGACTCCAGCTGCGCGGGAAGGTCTTCAGAGGGCAAGCCCGCCGCGATCACCAGTGCCGGAACCGGCAGCGCCGCGAGGCTCGCATCGGTCAAGCCGCGTGACAGGCCCAAGTCGTGGTGACGCGTTTATCGCCCAGGTCAGAGCCTAATCGAGTCTTTGGCTCTGGGGTGCTGCCGGGGTTGATCTGTTGGTAAACGCTGCAACTGGCCAACTGCGGATGCGCCTTGCAGTCTTGGGCAAACCGCTCGGGATCGAAGCGTGCTCCGGCGATTTCCAGCGCGGTCCAGCCGCCGAGGGAATGACCGACCACTGCAATTCGATGCTTCGCGACCGCGCCGAATTGTTCCGGCTGAGCCATGACCGCATCGATGGGACTAGGCTAGCGGAGCAGGAAAATTCAGAGCAGGGTAAAAGCATTGCTTAATTGTTATTCATTTTAGGAATAAGCATAATTAAATATATTCCTTGATCGTATTAGTCATCATGCTACCTTGCTGTCACCGGACTGCCGGATATGTTCAATCCTATTCTTTTGGTACGACTATGTCCGGCGCCCGAATCTTCCAAATCAGCCTTGAGGCTCTGTCGCATGACGGAGCCAATGCAGTGATTTCTCACTCAGGCAATATCCGCGTTAGTCCTTGCGCCTCCATTGCCACTCCATTCGTTATCGGCAAACCTCTCCCTTGTCAGGCCAACAGCGAAGCCTGCAGTGCAATCAGCGAAGGCTTGGCGTTTCTTCTCTACGCCATGTGAATCATCGCTGTTGGGAGTTTCCATACCGTTAGTCCAGCCAATCATCTTCAGGTAATGCCCGGTGTAGGGGGTTGCAGCTTGAAGTGTGACTGATTGGGCGCCTGTTCCGAGCAAGATCTATCACGACTAACAACAATGCCAAACTATTTGGATGAAGCTCATCGAGCTGAAATCGTTAAGCTGAGCACTACCGTAACGAGTAAAACTGAATGGCCCACCTGGCTTTTGTTAGTCGGGTTCTATATGGCCTGGGCATTTATTGTTTTTTATGGGGACGTACTTGGCAAAGTATTCAGCCTTGTCCTGTTGGTTCCACTGGTTGTGCTCTGGATGTCGATTCAGCATGAGCTTATCCACGGTCATCCAACGCGTTGGCCTGGCATAAATAAAGCCTTGGGATTTCTGCCATTTGCCCTGTGGTACCCCTACGACATTTATAGGGAGACACATTTGGCGCATCACCGCGACGAGGTGTTGACGGTGCCGGGTCAAGATCCGGAAAGTCGTTATGTCACCGGTGCTTTTTGGTTGCGCTCGCCTCGGTATATCAGAACGTTGTTATGGGTAAACAAGACCTTGGGTGGTCGTTTGCTTATGGGCGCGCCGTTGGCGGTAATAGCTCTCGTGGGCGGTGAGATTGGAGGACTATTTCACACCGGGCGAATCGCTTGGCGGATGTGGGCTGCTCATATACTAAGTGTTGGCGTAGTGCTGGTCCTGGTTGAGCAATACAGCGCCATCAGTGCCATACAGTACATATTCTTAGTTTCGCTGCCGGCCTTGTCGATTGCCATGATCAGGTCGTTTTACGAACATCGTCCGTCAACGCTTCCGGAACACCGCACAGTTATCAATGAATCATCAGGGCTGTTGAGTTGGCTGTTTCTTAACCTCAATCTTCACTTGGTTCATCACGATCTTCCCGGTTTGCCCTGGTTTTACTTACCTCGGGTGTATAGAGCCAGGCATAAACAATGGATCGCGCGAAACAATGGCTATGTCATTCATGGCTACTTCCAGTTATTGCAGAAACATCTGGTCAGTCCCGTGGATTGTCCTTGCCATCCTGCTGAGCACTAAAAATATGCAAGCTAATTTGGGCGTCGGAAAATGATACGTTTTGAAGCCATCAAGAAAACTCATAAAGGCAGCCCGCGAATGGCCGTGAGCGATTTGACGCTTCACGTCCGGGAGGGTGAGATCTGTGTATTTGTCGGGCCCAGTGGGTGTGGCAAAACCACCATTTTGCGCATGATCAACAGGCTGGATACCCAGGACAGTGGCCGCATCTGTGTCAATGGAGTAGCAACCGATGAGCTTGACGTCGTTACGCTACGCCGCGGCATTGGTTTCATGATGCAGAGCGCAGCCTTATTTCCCCACCAGACGGTTGCAGAAAATATTGGCGCAGTACCGCGACTCCTGGGCTGGAGCAAACATAAAATCCGCCAGCGCGTGAGCGAACTCATTTCCCTGGTTGGACTTCAGCCGGAATTTCTTGAGCGCTACCCTAATCAGCTGTCGGGCGGGCAGCAAAGTCGCGTCGCTCTGGCGAGGGCATTGGCCTCGGACCCGCCGGTTGTATTGATGGACGAACCCTTTGCCGCGCTTGATCCGGTGATACGCGAGCGACTGCAGGATGAACTGGTTGCGCTTCAGAGACGCTTGCATAAAACCATTATTTTGGTGACCCACGATATGGAGGAGGCCATCAAGATTGGTGACCGGATTGCCATCTTCGAGGGCGAAGGAAAGCTTGTTCAGTTCGATACGCCTCACAATATCCTTGCCCATCCAACCAGCGAGTTTGTGAAGAACTTTATCGGCAAAGATCCGCTGTTAAAGAGACTTTCGCTGATGAAGGTTTCTGATCTTCCAGCGGATGAAGTCAATTGCGAATTCAAACTTCTGCTGGATGATAAGTCCAACCCGTTGAAGTGGGTCAGTGAATCGGACGTGCCTGTTCCCGAGCTGACAACGGTGTCGAGTAACGACTCGTTGCATCACGCATTGGTTAAAATTCTAACGGCTCCTATCGGTGTGGTTGTTCGCGTGGACGAGGCGGGCGGTTACGAAGGTTGCCTCTCGATTGCCAGCCTTCACAGCGCACTCAATGAGCGCCGCTTCGGAAGTGCGCAATGATTGACTGGTCCTGGATCGTTGAAAACTGGCAGCAGATCGGCCAGCTGTTATTTGATCATATTCAGCTGGTGACCTTGGGCCTGTGTATAGGGATGCTATTAGCGGGCGCAATGGTGCTCTTGACGTTGTGGCGGCCAGGATTGGCGCGCCCCATGATTTATGTCAGCGGCATACTCTTTACCATTCCGTCCCTGGCGCTGTTTATTTTGATAATGCCTTTTACCGGTTTATCCAAGACGACGGCGGTCATTGGTTTGAGCCTGTATTCCTTGCTTATTGTGTTGCAGAACACCTTGGCGGGGCTTGCGAGTAATCCCCCGGACGTATTGGAAGAAGCCCGTGCGCTAGGGTATACGCGCATGCAGAGATTCCTCGGGGTTGAACTTCCGCTGGCGCTGCCTTCGTTATTGGCAGGCTTGCGAACGACCTCGGTTACCTTGGTGGGGCTGGTGACCGTTACTGCCTTGATTGGTCAAGGCGGATTAGGCCAGATGTTCATTACCGGGCTGGCTCAAAGTTTCACTACGCCTGTGGCGGTCAGCCTGGTCCTGACGGTGATGTTGGCGTTATGTTCTGATTTTCTGTTTTATTCAATAAATAAATGGCTGGTCCCTTGGGTGCGCTGATGAACATGATCGCAGGTGTCTACCTTTGGTTTTCTCTTCCTGACAATTGGTTGGGTGAAAACGGAATACTGACTCGGCTGGCAGAGCATCTTTATTATGTGTCTTTGAGCCTGGCGATTGCTTGTGCAATAGCGTTGCCGCTCGGCGTACTTCTGGCTAACTACCGCAAAGGCGCGCAGGTGGCGATAGGGCTGTTCAATATTGGGCGAGCATTACCTTCTCTGGGTATTGTGATACTTGCAATCATGCTCATTGGTTATGAAACCAGCACGGTGATTATCGCTTTGGTGACCATGAGCATCCCGCCGATATTAACCAATACCTATGTTGGAATCGATCAGGTGGATTCGTCTCTGAAGCAGGCTGCCAGATCGATGGGGATGCGCAGAGGGCAGATGTTTATTCAGCTCGAGTTGCCGCTGGCTTTTCCGCTGATCTTTTCTGGATTCCGATCAGCCCTGGTGCAACTTATCGCCACGGCCACCATCGCTGCGTATGCAGGGTTCGGCGGGCTGGGCAGGTTTCTTATTGATGGACTGGGCCGAAATGATACGCCGCAAATTATTGGCGGCGCACTGATGGTGTCGGCACTTGCGATTGTCAGCGAGTGGGTGTGCTCGATGATAGAAACACTCATGGTTAGAAAATGGCGGGCGGGGAATGTTGAACTAAGCGCTACATGACCAGGGGCATTTGAAAGTGCGTATCAACTTTGCAGAGGTGCAGACCCAAATGAAAAACAAACAACGTTCGAAGGCTCGCTCAGTGCACTCGGTTTCATTGTTGCTGGGGCTAGGCTTGCTGGTTGGCAGCACGTTTGCCAGTGCTCAGTCCATCACCATTGGAGGGGCCAATTTTTCCGAGCAGACGATTCTCGCCAACATCTATGCGTCGGCCTTGAAAAATCAAGGGATAGACGTCAAGACCCGACTCAATCTGGGGAACCGCCAGATCATCGCCCAGGCGCTGGAAAACGGGGATATAGACGTCGTACCCGAATACATAGGATCACTGTTGAGTTTCTATGACGACAAGACCGCCCTGACCACCCAAAAGGAGATCCTCAGCGCTCTGCAACAGAAGTTGCCGGCGGACCTCCAGCTGCTTGAGCCTTCGTCCGCGGGGTCTATTACCGCTTGGGCTGTTACCAAGAAAACCGCAGAAAAGTACAACTTGCACACCTTGTCCGACCTGGCGCCCGTCTCGGGTGATTTCACGTTGGGCGGGCCTCCCGAAGTCGCCACTGCTGCCTTAGGCCTGCCCGGGTTGAAGGCGGTCTACGGCATCAACTTCAAGAGCATCAAATCGCTGGACATGGGCGGGCCCTTGTCGCGGCTGGCGTTGAACTCAGGCGCTATCGACGTCGCCACGGTGGTCTCCACGCAAGGCATCCTGGCTAAGGAGCCTTGGGTTGTCCTCGAGGACGACAAGCACCAACAGCCCCTGCAAAACATCACACCACTGGGTCGCAAGGCGTTGCTAACCCCGGAAGTCACCCAGGTGCTCAACGCGGTCTCTGCAAAACTGACCGATGACGACCTCAAGCAACTCAATCGTCTTGTTGATATCGATCACAAGGATCCCGCAAAAGTCGCGGCGCAGTGGGTCGCCGAACATACCGTCAAGACGGCCCAGTAAAAATGAATGCGACGTTGGTAAGGTCGCGGAGGCGTTATGTCCAATAAAAGTATGATTTTGAATTTGTTCTTTTTTAACCCCCAAGGAGATCATCGTTTTTCCTGGCGCCACCCGCTGTCACCGACCCAGGAAATATTCACGCTCAAGTACTACGTAAAACTGGTGCAGGCGGCCGAGGCGGCGAAGTTCGATGCGGTTTTTGTCGCGGATCACGTCGCGGTCTGGGATTCCGTGGCCAGCGGGTTGAGGCACTATGCCAACGCCCGTCTTGAACCGATTACGCTGTTGTCCGCACTGGCTGCCGTGACTGATCACATTGGTCTGATGGGCACCGCTTCAACTTCCTATAACGAGCCGTTCAACCTCGCGCGATATTTTGCTTCGTTGGACTATCTCAGCGCAGGGCGAGCCAGCTGGAATATCGTGACTTCCTGGCTGGAAGAAGAGGCTTCGAATTACGGATTGTCAGGCGTGACGAAGCACGGCGATCGTTATCTGCGGGCCGAGGAATTCATCCAAGTCGTCAAGCAGCTTTGGGACTCTTGGGAGGAGGGTGCGCTTGAATTTGACAAGGGCACCGGCGATTTTGCCGACCCATCGAAAATTCACCCGATCAATCACAAAGGGGCACATTTCAGCGTGCGTGGGCCGCTTAACGTGCCGCGTCCACCTCAGGGCCATCCGGTCCTTGCCCAGGCGGGGTCTTCTGAAGCCGGCAAGAACCTGGCCGCTGCGCATGCGGACGTGCACTTCTGTTTCATCAATACGGTCGAAGAGGGATTGGCGTATAGGGCCGATTTGAATCGCCGACTCGAGTTGAAGGGCAGGCATTCCAGTGACCTGAAAATCATTACCGGCGTGCTTCCGGTGGTGCTCGGGGATGAGACTGAAGAGGAGCGACGTCGGCAACTGGAGGACAGCCTCATTATCGATGCGGTGGCGATTGACCTCGTCTCCAGCTACACCCGCCTGGACTTGACAGGTCTATCGCCGGACAGCCCATTGCCGGCGTTGCCGGATGAGTCTGAGTTCGATGGCATTCGAACTGAGCTGGCCCTGCTCAAGAAGTACGATACTTCCTTGTCTATCCGCGAAATAGGGCGCCGGTTGGTCAAGAGTTCCAGCACCTGGCTACTGATCGGAACAGCGGAGCATATTGCCGACAAGCTTTCAGCGTTATACGAGTCGAATGCCGTCGATGGCTACAACCTCATGTTTCCGTTTTTGCCGACGGACTTCGAAGCCTTCACCCGCGGCGTGGTGCCTTTGCTGCAAGCCAAAGGTGTCTTCCGCAAGGAATATGAACCTGGGACGCTGAGGGACCGCTTGGGCTTGAAAAAGCCTGTTAATAGCTTCTTGCTGTGATCTGGGGCCAAGCGCTAATCACAATCACCTTGACTGGATTTTCATATGGCCAGCGATCTATCCATGTACCTCGCTCCTGCCAGGGTTTTACAGGTACAAGAGGCCTGGCTCCAATGCGTCCTGGAGATCTTGGGCGAGCGCCGTGAGCAAAAGCCGATCGTTGATCCAACGCCCCATTGGCTTTCCCCGGATCTCTTGTTATCCCAGACCTGTGGTTATCCATTCATCACGTCACTGCGGGGAAGGTGAGACTGGTAGGGCGCCCGAGTTATGAGCTTACCCATAGCTCGGGTGGTGACCATTGCAGTTTGCTGCTCTGCAGAGCTGATTCGGCCGTGACTGATCTGGTGGGTTTCCAGGGCAGCCATGGGCTGATCAATGCGTCCCTGGCTCCCCACCTCAAACAAGCTAGAACGGGCCGATGCCTGAGACTGCTGACAGGAACATTGGGCGCGCGCAATGCCGTATCAAAGACTCTCAGGGTCCCCAAAGAACATTTTGACTGGGCTCTAGGACAATGGTTTCTGGCAAAAAAATTGAGATTTGCCCCCATATTTGCCCCCGCTCGCATCGGGTGTCCGAGTGATCGCTAATGGCGATTTCTGACAGAACACCAAGACGGTACATACGCGATAAACCAAGAGTCAATTAGGCACTTAATGTAGCGTTGGTAGGTTTAGGGATACCGTGAGTAAACCTACGAAGTAATGCGTTTCAGATGGGCAGTGGCGGCGAGTCAATAAAAAATCACTTCGTCAGGCTTACCTGCGCGGCCTCGTCAAACTTCAACCGGGCCGTTTCAACCTCAGGCAATTTGTCGAGCGTCCATTTATGCAATTCGCGGAATGGCTGCTGCAGTGTTCGACCAAGTTGGGTGATCTCATACTGGACTGCCACGGGCGAAAACGAGATGACCTGGCGCGAGACGAGTCCATTTCGTTCCAGTCGACGCAGGCACTGTGTCAGTGCTTTCTGAGTGACGCCCTCCAGGCGACGCCTGATGGCGTTAAAACGGTGCGGCCCGTCATCAAGTACCGCCAGAACCATCATCGACCACTTGTCTGCGATTTGGTCGAACAGCGCCCGGCTTGGGCACTCCGACGAAAAACACTGCGGTTTTAATTCCAGCATCGAAGTTTCCTCACATATACCTAGGCGACTTTAGGTGCCTAATTGACATTTGGTTTACAAAATATACTTATATGGCTTCCAAAAGCAAATGGAGTCCATCTGATGTCAAACCCTGAAACCAGCATTTTATTTCGTCCTTTTTCCATCCGGTCGCTTGAACTGAAAAACCGAATTGTCATGGCGCCAATGACGCGTCTGTTCTCACCCGAAGGCATTCCGGGTGAAGCGAGCACTGCCTACTACCGGCGGCGGGCAGAGGGACGTGTCGGGCTGATTTTGTCGGAAGGCACCGTGGTTGATCGCCCAGCATCGCGCAATGACTCCGGCATACCTTTTTTTCACGGCGAAGCGGCGCTGGCTGGGTGGAAAAACGTGATCGATGCGGTCCACAACGCTGGCGGGCGCATGGCACCGCAGATCTGGCATACCGGTGCCACGCGTTACATCAACGACTGGGAGCCTGATGCGCCAGTGGAAAGCCCGTCGGGCCTTGATTCGCCAGGTGACCTGCGTGGCGTGGCGATGAGTGAAGAGGACATTGCCGACACGGTAGCAGCGTTCGCCAAGGCCGCAGCGGATGCCAAACGACTGGGCTTCGATACCGTTGAGATCCACGGAGCCCATGGTTATTTGATCGATCAGTTTTTCTGGTCTGGTACCAATCTGCGCACCGACCGCTACGGCGGCCCGACAATCAAGGAACGCTCGCGTTTTGCCAGTGAGATCGTATCTGCTGTTCGTCATGCTGTTGGCCCTGAGTTCCCGATCATCATGCGCGTCAGCCAGTGGAAGCAACAGGACTACGGCGTACGCGTCGCTGAAACACCAGCTGTGATGGAAGACTGGCTGCTGCCATTGGTCGAGGCCGGTGTCGACGTCCTGCACTGCTCGCAGCGACGTTTCTGGGAACCTGAATTTCCCGAAATTGACGGTGAGAACGGCCTGAACTGCGCGGGCTGGGCGAAGAAAGTAACCGGGGCCGCGACCATCAGTGTTGGTTCGGTTGGGCTAGAAAATGATGTTACGAATGCCTTTGCCGGCAAGGGATCAACCCCTGCGAGTTTGGATCGGCTCGTCGAGCGCATGGAGCGCGAAGAGTTTGATCTGATCGCAGTAGGGCGTGTTCTACTGAGTGACAAGGATTGGGCCGCCAAAGTGGAAAAAGGCGATTACGCAGACCTGAAGGGCTTCAATCCGGCATCTTTAGCCGAATTGGTTTGAGCCTTGTTGCGGAGTGGAGAGTGCGATACCGCAAAGGTTTAGTCTGAAAAAATCAGAGGTCTAGCCTCGGTTACAGCCACTCAACATCCGTCAGAGCTGGATTGAATTACAGTGGATCCCGGGCATCTACGTGCGAGTCGTAGATGTCCGTAGGCTAGGTGATGCCGACGTTTTCACACGAAAGCGTCCACTGGTACGCCCGTATTGATCAATGGTCAGTTGAGCCAATTGCTAAGGTTTACTACTACGCTCAGGGCCGCGCCATAGATGACGTGCCGATCTGGCAAGGGGTGGCGACCGGCCAGGGGAAGGTGTGTTCAAGTATACCTAGTTGGGATTTGGTGCCTAATTGAAACCAGGTATACAGCGTATATCATTGGTTTCTTTAGCCATCGCCTCTACTTGAAGTTTGGGGGTACGGAACAGGACTGAGCATGACGCCTATAAGCAAATCAGTGACGCTCATAAAAAACAACGTCACGAGGTTTACCTGCAACGGGTGCGGAACTTGCTGTAAAGAACGTCTTATCCCTCTGACTCTTCAAGAGGCCGAGGAATGGTTAAATCGCGGTGGTAACATCGCAGTCATACTTGAAGCTTTCGACACGTCAGTCTTCCCCCTGCCAGAGCATTACGCCCACAGCGTGCAACGCGCGGTAGACGTCGTCAGTGGAGATGCACGTATTCAGGTAATAGCCATTTTTGCGGGCAACGCACTGACACAGTGTCCAAGTTTAGGGGAGGATAACCACTGCGAGATCTATGAAGATCGACCGCTGGTCTGTCGAATCTATCCGATGGAAATCAATCCATTTCTAACCGTGCGCCCCGCAGAAAAGGTCTGCCCGCCGGAAGTCTGGGAGGCGGGAGAGGTGTTATGTTCTGACCGTATAGTTGATCCTGTCTTGGAGGATCAGATTCAACGCTCCCGGCAGGCTGACCGTGACGACGCCAAGGCTAAAGTTTTAGTATGCGCGGCGATGGGGATGAGTGTTGCCGCTTGGAAAGGCAACGCGCTGGCTGTTTACTTAGCCGACCGTACGCAATTGCAGCAGGCCATCAGTCTCGTTCGCGCGGGGGGCGATGTACCGGCAAATGTGTCTTGGAAAGTACGTGTCGATGATGCTGACCTTCACACTCGTCTGCATGGGGCAGGTGTTGAACTGGATCTTCGCGCACAGACTGAATATATCTTTCACTCGATTTAATCGGAGAGCTTAATGATTTGCCTGGCTTATTAGTCACCTAATGACAGCTTCGTGCCGATTACTGGCCTATGTCGGCCTTGAGCCAAACTCGCGGCGAATCAACTTTGCCAGCGTTCGAATATAAACTTCGCCATATCTCGCGCAGGCTTAGCCCGCAGGATATGGCGATGCTGGAAACAGGGCTAATCGACCGCTTTAACCATGTATTCAATGACCTTCTTGGCATCACCAAAGACCATCATGGTCTTGTCCAGGTAGAACAGCTCGTTGTCCAGACCGGCATAGCCGCTGGCCATCGAGCGCTTGTTGACGATGATGGTCTTGGCTTTGAATGCTTCGAGGATCGGCATGCCGGCAATCGGCGATTTCGGATCGTTCTTGGCCGCCGCTTTGCACGGTGCTGCCCCCCTACATCAATAAAATGCGAGACGCAGTGCCTGTCGAAATCAGACTCAAAAATGGCGTGCTCAGACCATTTTCTTTCAAGAGAGAACGCGTAAGGTGACGCGTCACTTCATGGCCGTGTGCAGCCGTGATGCCTGATTTAGAAACTCGGGAGCGTTTGAGGTGCGCCGCGTTCGAGACGCGGCAACAGGGAGAAATGATGATCGCCTGACCCTCAGTCAGTACGCCCTAACGTCGATCACCAGAGAACAAAAAAAACAATGAATAGCCTGAACTCCAAAGATTCGAACGGTCAGTTGGCGCAGGGTTTCAAGCCGCGTCACGTCACCATGCTTTCTATCGCGGGGATTATCGGCGCCGGTTTGTTTGTGGGCTCCGGACATGCCATCGCTGCCGCGGGGCCGGCGGTACTGCTGGCTTATCTGTTCTCCGGCCTTTTGGTCGTTCTGGTCATGCGCATGCTGGGCGAAATGGCGGTTGCCAATCCAGACACCGGATCTTTTTCCACCTACGCTGACCAGGCAATCGGGCGTTGGGCGGGCTTCACCATCGGCTGGCTCTATTGGTGGTTCTGGGTGCTGGTGATACCGATCGAGGCGCTCGCGGCCGGGCATGTATTGAACCAATGGTTTCCACAGATCGATACCTGGTTGTTTGCCTTGCTGTCGATCATCCTGTTGGTCGTGACCAATCTGTTCAGCGTGTCCAAATACGGGGAGTTCGAATTCTGGTTTGCGATGGCCAAGGTCGTGGCGATCATCGGCTTTATCGGCCTTGGTTTTGCGGTGTTGATGGGTTGGATTCCCGAGCGCGAAGCCAGCGGGTTGAGTCAACTCATGGAGGACCATGGTGGTTTTGCGCCCAACGGCTTGTCAGCGGTCGTGGGGGCATTTATCACCATCATGTTCAGCTTCATCGGTACGGAAGCGGTGACCATTGCTGCGGCCGAATCCAACAACCCGGCGCAGAACATCGCCAAAGCTACACGCTCGGTGATCTGGCGCATCGGGGTGTTCTACTTGCTGTCCATTTTCGTGGTCATTTCCGTGGTGCCCTGGAATGATCCGTTGCTGGCGTCGGTGGGCTCTTACCAGCGAGCGCTGGAACTGATGAACATTCCCCACGCCAAGTTAATGGTAGATGTGGTGGTGTTGATTGCCGTGGCCAGCTGCATGAACTCGTCGATCTATATTGCCTCGCGCATGTTGTTTTCGCTGGGCAAGCGCGGTGATGCACCGAAGCCGCTGAAGGTGACGTCGTCGGATGGCGTGCCGAGGGCTGCGGTGATCGCCAGCACCGTACTGGGTGCCGGCGTGACTTTGTTCAGCTACTTCATGCCCGCCGGACTGTTTCAATTTCTGCTCGCCAGCTCCGGCGCCATTGCCTTGCTGGTGTATCTGGTTATCGCAGTGTCGCAACTGCGCATGCGCAAGATTCTGCTTCGGCAGAATGTCACGCTGACCTTCAAGATGTGGTTGTTCCCCTGGCTTACCTGGTTGGTCATCGCCTTCATCTGCGCAGCGTTGGCGGTGATGATGGTGACGCCCGAGCACCGTATGGAAGTTTCTTCGACCATAGGCCTGGCGCTGGTGATTTCCTTTATCGGCCTTGTGACCGCGCGTCAGCATGGGCAGCCGCGGAGTGCGGTGTCGGCGGAAAGTGCATAGCAGCCATATTCGGCGTAAACCTGCTTGCGATCTTTTCAGTGCGCCAGCAGTGGCGGGGCGGTTAATACCGCCAGCGCCACGGGCCATTACCGCTCACTGCGAGAAAAAACTTCGATGGCATACGACACCTCCAAGGCCGTTCCTCCCCAAACCATTGGTTTCTTGCTGCTGGACCAACTCACTTTGATCTCTTTGGCATCTGCCATAGAGCCGCTACGAATGGCCAATCAGTTGACCGGTCAAGAGCTGTACCGATGGCACACCTTCAGCCTGGGGGGCGAGCGGGTATGGGCAAGCGATGGCATGCCAATCACTCCGGATGCGGCGATCAATAACGCACCGATACTGGACACCGTGATCGTCTGCGGTGGCATTGGCATTCAAAGCGCGGTGACCCGTGAGCACGTTACCTGGTTGCGAGCCCAGGCGCGGCGCGCGAAGCGGATAGGGGGCGTGTGCACAGGGAGTTGGGCCTTGGCTCAGGCAGGCTTGCTCGATGGCTTCGACTGCAGCGTGCACTGGGAATTTCTGGCGGCCATGCAGGAAGCTTTTCCGCGAGTGAATCTCAGCTCCAGTCTATTCACCCTTGACCGAGACCGCTTCACCAGCTCTGGTGGAACCGCGCCGATGGACATGATGCTGCACCTGATCAGTCGCGATCATGGTCATGAACTGTCAGCGGCCATTTCCGACATGTTTGTCTACGAGCGAATCCGCAACGAACAGGATCACCAACGAGTGCCTCTCAAGCACATGCTCGGTACCCATCAACCGAAGTTGCAGGAAATCGTCGCCTTGATGGAGGCCAATCTGGAAGAGCCGATCGACCTCGACGAACTGGCGAATTATGTTGGCTTGTCCCGTCGACAGCTTGAGCGGTTATTCCAGAAATACCTGCATTCCTCGCCTTCGCGGTATTACCTCAAACTGCGCCTGATCCGCGCGCGTCAGTTACTCAAGCAAACGCCGATTTCGATTGTAGAGTTGTCGGTGGTGTGTGGGTTTGTGTCCACCCCTCATTTTTCAAAGTGCTATCGCGAGTGCTTCGGCATTCCACCCAGCGATGAACGCTTGGCGACGCAAACGCAATTTCAATCGCAAGTAACAGCAAGACCGATTGCGCAGGCATTGCCATTGGCAAGGCCGATGAGTTTGCTGGATCAGGCACGCGATGAGTCAACATTCGCAAGTATCAAAATTTTGAAGCCCTGAACAATCTGGTTGATAAATTCATTACTCCAGATAATCAGCGAAAAAATCCATAAACATATCTGTTCCCGGAGTTTCCATTGTTATGACGTTTTGTTGTAGCCGGCATTGCATTGTTCAAAAGAACGATCTGTGCCAGTCGGTAACAAGCAAGTTCTCGTTTTCAAGTATCCTCCATGACTGCTACCAAATTGCTCGCAGATTATAAGCAAGTTTACCAGGTCGATCCGTTTCGCTTTTGACCTTCGTTCTTGCGACCCTCCATATAGAAGCATCGACATGTCGTTTTTCGAATTGATTGGAAGTCTATTCCAACTGCGGCGTGATTTTTGCACTAAAATTATAAATAGTCCGGCCTGTTTTGGACGGGCAATAAAAAGAGCCTGCGCCTGAGGCCGATACCTGTTTGGGGTGAGGAGTTACTGTAATGACGACCTTCAACTCCGGGGCGAAGCCCCAGAACCGTGCGCCTCAATCCATCGGCTTTTTGCTGTTGGACAATTTCACACTGATTTCTCTGGCTTCCGCGGTGGAACCTCTGCGCATGGCTAACCAATTGTCCGGTCGCGAACTGTATCGCTGGACGACCCTCACTGCCGACGGAAACAAGGTCTTGGCCAGCGACGGCTTGCAGATCATCCCAGACACCTCGATACACAATGCGCCTGCCATGGACACCATCTTTGTTTGCGGTGGTGTCGGTATTCAACGCTCCGTAACCCGCGCGCATGTATCGTGGCTACAGAGTCAGGCGCGTCAGTCCAAGCGCCTGGGCGCCGTGTGCACCGGCAGCTGGGCCCTTGCTGGTGCCGGTTTGCTCGACGGTTACGATTGCAGTGTTCACTGGGAGTTTCTGGCGTCCATGCAGGAAGCCTTCCCGCGAGTAGTCATGAGTACACGACTGTTCACCCTGGACCGTAACCGTTTCACCAGCTCCGGTGGCACCGCGCCACTGGACATGATGCTGCACCTGATCAGCCGCGATCACGGCCGTGAACTGTCGGCGGCGATTTCGGAGATGTTCGTCTACGAGCGCATCCGCAACGAGCAGGATCACCAGCGTGTTCCGCTCAAGCACATGCTTGGCACCAACCAGCCAAAGTTGCAGGAAATCGTGGCGCTGATGGACGCCAACCTCGAAGAACCGATCGACCTCGACGAACTGGCAGTCTTTGTCTCCGTGTCGCGGCGTCAGCTGGAGCGGTTGTTTCAGAAATACCTGCACTGCTCACCGTCCCGCTATTACTTGAAACTGCGCCTGATTCGCGCCCGACAACTGCTCAAGCAAACCCCCATGTCGATCATCGAAGTGGCGTCGGTGTGTGGCTTCGTGTCCACACCGCACTTCTCCAAGTGCTACCGCGAGTACTACGGCATTCCACCACGCGACGAGCGTGTGGGTTCCAACACCACGCAACAAGTGGCAATGATACCGCTGCCACAAGCGCAGGGGCTGTCACCGTTGTCCGACCCGTCGTCGGCGCTCGGCCAAGCTCGCAACGAATCAACTTTTGCCAGCGTTCGGGTATAAAACTATATCGCGATGGACTTTTGAGCTCATTACTCAGGATTTTCCGGCCTTTCAAAGCCTATACGATGAGAGGCTTTATGAGGCTATTGCATCACTGATGTACCTGGCCACGTTGATCATAGGAGTTAATCTCGCAACTTGTTCACTACTCTGGCGAGATAAAAGAGTACCGGCTGAGAATGGGAATTGATATTATTCGCCGTCAATTCTCGCCGAGCTCCTGAAGTGCCCGGCATCTTCTCAAGGTTGTATGTCGATGCGTCGAACTCTCGTTTCTCTGTGTGTGATCCAAGCCATTTCCCAGACCACTTGGGCTGACCAGGCACCGACTGATCCTGCGTCAATAGAGTTACAAGCGATCGACATCAACGGCACATTCGAAGAGCCGGCCCAAGGCCCGGTCCAGGGGTATCGGGCGACCCGTTCGGCCAGTGCGACGCGCACAGACACTCCGATTCATGAAACCCCACAATCGATCAGCGTGGTCACTCGGGAGGTCGTGGAAGACCTCGGCGCCACCCGCTTGCAAGACGCTCTCGATTACGCCGGAGGCGTGGGCCGCGCGAATAATTTCGGTGGCCAGGGCCTGACCACTTTCACCGTGCGTGGCTTTACCACCGGTGAGTTCTACCGCAATGGTTTCCCGATCAACCGCGGTTATCCGAACATGCCCGATGCCAATACCATCGAGCGCCTGGAGGTCCTGCGCGGGCCAGCCACCACGCTCTATGGCCGTGGCGACCCGGGCGGCACCTTCAACGTGGTGTCCAAACTACCCCTGACCGAGCGCACTGTGACCCTGGGCAGTCAGCTCAATGATCAGGGCATGCGTCGCGCAACGCTGGATGCCTCAGGGCCGCTGGATGATGAAGGGCGACTGGCCTATCGGCTCAACGTGATAGGCGAGGGTGGCGACACCTTTCGTGATCACGTCGAAAACGAGCGTTACGGTGTGGCGCCGGTCCTCGGTTGGCAGGTCAACGACACCACCCGTATCACCTTCGAAGGCGATTTCATGCGCAACAACGCGCCGCTCGATCGGGGTGTGACCCGATATCGCAATCAGATCGGTGTCGCGTCGCGGGATACTTTTTTCGGTGAGAAGGATATCGGCAAGCTGCACAACGACAACAACATGGCGCAACTGCGTTTCGAGCATTTCCTGAACGACAACTGGACTTTGGGCGGCGGCACGCAATTTCTCGACGGCAGTCTGCAAGGCAATGCCATTGAAGGCAACGGGGTCGCTGCCGACGGCCGAACGTTGGGACGCAACTTCAATTACCGCAAACTGGAATGGCGTGACCGGGATGTGCAGTTGAACCTGACCGGGCATTTATCCACGGCCGGATTCGACCACACGTTGCTCACGGGCATCGAGTATGAGGATTACGATTACAAGTCGATCATCCGTCGTTCCGGTGGGGCGGTGAGTGCCTACCCTATCGATATTTTTGATCCGGTCTATGGCCAGCCGCGTCCAGCGCTGACCCGCACCACCACCAATGATCAGGAAAACCTCAAGACCTATGCCGCTTTCGTGCAAGATCAGGTAACGCTGACCGAGCGCTTGAAAGTCTTGGCAGGCGTACGTTTCGAACGCTTCGAACATGATTACGACAACAACCTCGTCAACGGTGTGAGCTGGACCAACAGCGACAACGCCGTCACCCCGCGTCTGGGGCTGATCTACGATCTGACCCCGACCGTGGCGATCTATGCCGACACGGCGCGGTCCTTCAAGCCCAACAGCGGTGCCAGTCGAACGGGCGGCGGCTTCAAACCTGAAGAAGGCAAATCCTACGAGGTGGGCGTCAAGTGGCAGGCCCTTGATCGTCAGTTAAGCGTGGATGCCGCGGTGTATCAGATCGAAAAACGCAATGTCCTGACGACAGACCCGGTGGACTCGACCTTCAGTGTTGCGGCGGGTGAAGTTCGTAGCCGTGGCTTTGATCTGAACGTGGCCGGCAACCTCACCCCGGAGTGGCGCATGATCGGTGGCTACGCCTACGTGGATGCTGAAGTCACCCAGGACAACGTGCTGAAGTCAGGCACCCGCCTGGTGAACATTCCGCGCAACAGTTTCAGCCTGCTGAACGTCTACGAGTTTCAGGACGGTGGCCTCAAAGGACTGGGCCTGGGACTGGGCGCCAAGTATGTCGACGAGCGCGCCGGCCAGACCGCGGCCAATGCCTTCTCCATGGATAGCTACGAGGTATTCGACCTGCTCAGCTTTTACAAAGTCAACGAACACCTGCGGCTTAACCTCGACCTGAAGAATGTGTTCGACAGCCACTATGATGAAGGCGCCTTTGGCAACGTTTACGCCTATCCGGGCGCGCCGAGAACCGTGCAAATGGGTTTCTCGTACACGTTGTAACTGGTAGGCAGGTAGCGCCCGCACGATCAATCGGCCTGTGCGGGTCTGGACTTGAAGACGCCACTGAGGACAAAGGCATAACGTTCCGGGCGGATGTAAAAGGTCGTACGGTCGCAGCAGCGGCCGTCGGCAAAATAAGAGGTGCGCTCCATGACCAACAGTGCCGCGCCACGTTTGACGTGCAGGGCACTGGCCAGGCTTTTGTCGGCTTCTTGCGCACGGATTGCCAGGTCGGCGCGAGTGACCGCCAAGCCGGTGATCGACTCGAGAATGGAATAGATCGGCTGATGTTCGACTTCAGTCCAGACCACGCTCGCCAATTCGGCAGGTAAATGGCTGCGTCCCAACGCAATGGGTTCATCATCGACGAAGTGCAGTCGCTCCAGCAGCAGGCAATCGTCCGCTGCTTCAAACAAGCCACGCAAGGGCTCAGGAACGGGCTGCAACGTATGGCTGATGACCTGCATGCTCGGTTTGAGCCCTTGCAACAATAAGGCTTCATGAAAACTACGCAATGCATCCAGGCCATGCCGAACCTGTTTGGCCGCCACGAAGGTGCCTTTGCCTTGCTTGCGTTCCACCACGCCGTCGTCGCTGAGCTTGCCCACCGCCAGGCGAACCGTGACGCGGCTCACTGCAAAGCGTTTGCCCAGCTCCGCTTCTGACGGCAGCTTGCCGCTGGGCTCAAAGTCGCCGCGTTGAATCTCTTCCAATAGCTGATGGGCGATCTGTTCGTAGAGCGAGGTGGTGCTGTCGCGAAGAATGGACGTAGACACTGTCGGTTTCCATGGCCTTGGAGGAGGGCGGTGCGCCTTCACTTCTAAGGTTATAAAAATAGGTTATTGGGACTACTTGTATTAATACGTATTATGTCAGGCATTCCCATTGTAAACGACCTGACGACACTTGCCATGCTCGAAACCACTTCTTACATACAGCCGCAAGCCGATGCGCTGACGGTCGATGACATCAGCTTCAGCTACCCCAATGGGCATCGGGTGTTCACCTCTTTCAGTCTGAACGCCAAGCCCGGCGAGTTCGTCGCGATCCTGGGGCCCTCCGGCTGCGGGAAAACCACCTTGCTGAATTTGTTGTCAGGCTTCCAGCAACCTCAGAGCGGTCAGATCAGTATCAATCAGACGGCGGTGCGTCCGGAGCGTTCGGAGTTGGGTTATGTGTTTCAGGCGCCGCAGTTGTTTCCCTGGCTGAGCGCTTTGGAAAACGTCCGTTTCGGTCTACGGATGACGGCTCAGGCCAACGAATCGCAGCAGCGGGCTCAAGCACTGCAGTACCTGCGCCTGGTCGGTCTGGAGAATGCGGCACATCGATTGCCGCATCAGCTCTCTGGCGGAATGCAGCAGCGCGTCTCCCTGGCCAGAACCCTGGCACTCGAGCCCAGTGTGTTGCTGATGGACGAACCATTTGCCGCGTTGGATGCCATCAGCCGCAACAGCATGAACGAAGAGACCTTGCGCATCTGGGCCGAACTGGGCCAGACGGTGTTGTTCATTACCCACGATATCGACGAAGCGGTGTTCCTGGCGGATCGGGTCATCGTGCTCAACATCGCCCCAGGCGGTATCCATAGCGAACTGCGTATTCATCTGCCGCGCCCTCGCTCCAACCTGAAAACCCGCTGCTTGCCGGCCTTTCTCGATTACCGCAATGAGCTGATGGAACGCATTTCCCAGGTCATGGAAGTGTCTGCAGCCACCGCTTATCCAACCCGCCAACCTGAGTTGACAGCATGATCAAACGTACGCTGCTTGCCCTTTCATTGTCTGTTGCCGCAGTGGCAAGCAGCACATTCGCCGTGGCAGGTGAGGAGAAACCCTTGCGTGTGGGTTATGTCTTCGCCATGGCCAATGCGCCGGCGTTGATCGCCGACAAACAGGGGTACTACCGCGAGGAAGGCTTGAATGTCGATCTCAAGGCATTGGGCGATGGCCCGGTGATCCAGCAGGCACTGGCCGCCGGTGAACTGGATGTCGCTTATGTCGGTACGCCTCCGGTGTACCAATGGTTTTCCCGGGGGCTGCAAAGTCGGATTCTGGCCAAGGTCAATTACGGCCAGGCGGCGGTGATTGTCGACGCCAAGAGTCCGATTACCAGCCTGGATGATCTCAAGGGGAAAAAACTGGCCGGGGTCAAGAAGGGCAGTGGCATGGATGTGTTGCTGCGCGGTTACGTCCTGAAAGAAAAGGCCGGGCTCAATCCTGACAAGGACCTGGACATCATCGATATGCCACCCGGCAATATGAACGCCGCACTGGAACGCGGCATCGTCGACGCAGCGTTTTCCTGGGAGCCCTTTGTCAGCCAGTCGTTGTTGCGCGGATCGAGCCGGATTCTGCTGGATGTCAACCAGGCGTTGCCTGAATACCCGTGGTACGTGGTGATCGCGTTACCGAAAACCTTGCAGGAGCGACCGGACGATGTGGTGAAGCTGCTGCGCGCTCATCGCAAGGCCATCGCTTTCCTCAACGAACATCCTGCCGAGTCGAATCGAGTTATCGCAGAGGCGTTCAAACTCGAGCCGGTGCAAGGCGTTGACGGCAAAACCATTGCTCCAGAAACCATCGTTGCCCAAGCGCGGACTCGACTGGGCTGGTCCGCGGACTTGCAGGTTTCGGACATTCAGTTCATCCAGCGCCTGATGAATTACTCCCACGACCTGGGCTTTATCGATACCACGCTCAAGACCGACCAGATCGTGGATACCTCCTACCTGGAAAAAGCCTCGCGCTGAGTTCGCCATGTCCTTGCCAAAAGCCAATTGGGGATGGGCCTCACTGCCATTCCTGCTGTTGATCTGGATCGCCCTGGCCAGCCGCTTTCCCACTTACATCCTGCCGCAGCCATGGGACGTCGCCCGCGAGGCTGTGCGCTGGCTGGGCGACAGTTCGCTGTGGCAGCACCTCAGGGCCAGTGTCCTCGAAGAGGTGGGTGGTTTCTGTGCGGCGGTGATCGTTGCGATTCTGCTGGGTACGGCCGGGGGGCTGTCCTCGCGGTTTCGCGATTTCATCTCGCCGCTCAACAGCCTGTTCATGGCCATCCCGCCGATTGCCTGGGCGCCGTTGATCATGATCATTTTCGGCCTGGGTTATGTCTCCATCGTGTTGGTGATTTTCATTGCCGCGATGTTCCCCATGGCGGTGACCATTCAGGAAGGTGTGCAGAGTATTCGCGGCGGTGAAGTCCGCGCGGCACGCACTCTGGGCGCCAATTCCTGGCAATTGCTGGCCCACGTTTACCTGCCGGCCTCATTGCCCTTCGTGACGGCGGCCTTGCGCATCGGTTTCAGCCAGGGCTGGCGGGCATTGGTCGCGGCGGAAATGATCGGCGCGTCCCAAGGCATTGGCTGGATGGTGTCAACAGGCGGGCAGATCGGCAACAGCAGTCAGGTGCTGCTAGGTATTGTCCTGATCGGCCTGATTGCCTGGCTGATGGAGAGTTTTGTGTTCCGGCGTATCGAGCGTCACTACCAGAAATGGCGCGTGCAATAAGCATTGTTTTCGAACCCTTCAAATCTTTAGTGGACCACTGCACGAGGTGTCATGTGAGTAACGTTTTCGATCCCCGCGAAGCCGGGCATTACATTGCCCCGCAAGGCCTCTACGAACGCAACAAGAAACGCCCGTTCCTGGGCAGCATCAGCTGTGATCGTGACACGCTGATTGCCGGTCAATGGGATGAAATCACTCTGGTCTACGAGGTCGGTGGCAGCGGTCTGGCGGACGGCGCGTGGCTGAAACTGGCCTTCAAGTTCTACTCTGACTGGGCCTTGTTCCAGACCTCGAATCCGGCCGGCCCAAACTATGTCAGCGCCGAGTATCAAGCCGGTGAGCTGGTCCCTGGACAGAGCCAGGCCACGGTGCAGCACTTGAAAGTGCGCTTCGATCAGAAGGGGCATGAACGGCCATTTCAGAAAGCGATCATCATCGACATCATCGACGGTTACCTGAACCCGGGGGACAAGATCACCATTCGCCTGGGCGATCGTCGTCAGGGCGGCGCGGGGACGCGGGTGCAGAGTTTTGTCGAGAAAGACTTCCGTTTTCGTCTGTTCATCGACCCACTGGGCAGCTCGAAGTTTGCCGAGGTGCCGGGCGATCCATTGCTGAACATCGTGCCGGGACCGGCGCAAAGCGTGCAGCTGATTGTCCCTCGCCTGGTCAGTGCGGGTGAGGCGTTCGACGTTTTGCTCAGGGTGGATGATGCCTGGGGTAACACCTGCCGCAACTTGCCGCTCCAGGGCGTGCTGACCCTCGTTGACCCTGAAGGGGGCGAACGACAACAACCGTTCACCCTGGCAACTGAAGGTTGGGCGACTGCCCGGCTTGAAGGTTTTGACCTTGGTGCAGTGGGCGAGTGGCGTTTGGCGGCCGAGGTGTCGGCACCTTTTGTACGCGCGGCCCAGGCGTTTGTCACGGTCGATCCGGGCGGCACGGCATTGCGCCCGCTGTACGCCGATCTGCATGTGCACTCCGATGACACCGTGGGTACCAACGACACGCTCTACAACCTCAGCTACGGTCGCGATGTCGCCGGTCTCGACGTACTCGGCTACACCGCCAACGACTTCAACATTACCGAGCAACGCTGGGACCAGGCGGTCCAGTTGATTCACGAGCTCAATGAACCGGGTCGATTTGTTTGTTATCCCGGCACCGAATGGTGCGGCAATTCTTGCGCGGGCGGCGACCGTAATGTGGTATTCCTGCATGACCGCAAACCTGAGTTTCCCTTCGACAATCAAGGGCGGCTGGTGCGTTCCTTCGAATGGAACGAGTTCACCGCCGGCACCATCAAGCCGGGCGCCTGGCCGGTGGACGAGTTGTACGCGGCTTATGCCAAGGATCCTGAAGGCCATCTGATGATGCCCCATGTCGGTGGTCGCCGTTGCAACCTCGACTGGCATCACCCGGAGTTGGAACGCCTGATCGAAGTTGGTTCGGCCTGGGGGCAATTCCATTGGGTCTACGCCGAAGCGCTTCAGCGTGGTTATCGGGTCGGTGCCGCTGCCAACAGCGATGAGCACCAGGGGCGTTGCGGCGGAGGTGTCCCGGCCACGGCGGTGTTCGGCTCCCGTGGCGGGCTGACCGGTGTTGTCGCTGAGGCTTTCGACCGAGCCAGTGTCGGCAAGGCACTTCGCGCCCGTCGCACCTTTGCCACCACTGGCGAGCGTTCATTTGCCAGCCTGCGCCAGGGCCAGCACTTTATGGGTGAAGTGTTCACGGCCGATTCGAATGCCACGCTGGACTATCGACTGCTGGGCGAGGCGGGTTGGGAGCAGGTCGATCTGTTCGATGGCGACAAGTTGATCTGGTCGCGCAATCTGCATCAGGAACTGGGGTTTTCCGCCCAACGTATTCGGCTGCGTCTGGGGGGCGCACGAATCAAGGACCGCTATCGCGGCGCTTACTGGACCGGCGAGATTCGCGTGTCGGGCGCGGTCATCAATGGTTTTCGCGCCCTGGGACTCGATCACCCCGAGCAAACCGTATGGCGCAAGGATGCAACGGTTCTGGCCTTTCGCACCGACACCAACGGCGACACCGACAGTATTGAAATCGACCTGTCGCAGCTGGCCGGCGCGACGCTGCAGATCCACAGCCGCATCGACAACTACATCAAGGTCGGCGATCCGTCTGAACCGCAACCTTACGTACACGCGCCGACTGTGCTGATGGAGTTGTCCGGTGAGGAGTTACTGGCGCAATCACAAGTGATCGAGGAGCTGCCAGGAGCGGAACTGAAAGTGTCCCTTGAAAGAACAACCTCTGCGCCGCTGCCCCGTGAGCTGCAAGGGCAGATCGAGCTGACGCAGCTGAATCTGCAGCCGGGCCGTGAACATCCATTGTTCATCTGCGCCCGGCAGCGCGATCAATCCCGAGTCTGGACCTCGGCGCTGTTTCTTACGCTGTAAACGCTGATGCCCGGCGACGTTTTCCTCGAACGTTCGGCGACTGCTTGATAACGCTTGAGCAGTCGCCTTCGGGCTATAGAGCCTGCTTGGCGGCGAACTCGCGACCCGACGATGGCGCTTGCCAGTTTGCAAGCATTGAAGGTTTTAGGTTTTGTCATGAATAATCAGATCCTTGATTAACGTGAGTGCGTAACGCGCAATTTCTCAGCGTTTCTCGAGCGACGTCCTTGTCGCCATTGCCGCGAATCGAACGTCCGCTGCATGCGAAATACCATCATTTGAGCTGATGCGTTGTCGTACAACTGAATGAGCTATGATGCGCAATCATTCGAAAAACCGAGATTTTTGTTTTTGATGGACAAACTGAATATCCAACCCAGTGTTCGCCGCAGGCACCGAAGTCTGGCGGAGGAGTTGGTGACCGAACTTTCCCGGCGTATTTGCAGCGGTGAGCTCGCCCGTGCGACAAAGCTGCCCACTGAATCTCAGGTCATGGAGGAACATGGTGTCAGTCGCACGGTGGTGCGTGAGGCTATATCGCGCCTTCAAGCGGCAGGCCTGGTGGAAACCCGGCATGGCATCGGTACGTTTGTTCGGGACATCCCGAGCCCGAGCGGTTTTCGAATCGACCCGGCCAGCATTGTCACGTTGCAGGATGTGTTGGCGGTGCTTGAGCTGCGCATCAGCCTGGAAGTGGAGGCGGCCGGCCTGGCCTGCGTACGCCGTACCGACCAGCAACTGCAACTGATGCGTGACTCGCTGGACGCCCTGAACTCCAGGGCGGTCAGTGTCGAATATGCGGTGTCCGCGGATTTCCAGTTTCACCAGCAGATCGCGTTGGCCACGGGTAACCGCTATTTCACCGACATCATGTTGCATCTTGGGGTCAGCATCCTCCCGCGCGCGCGCCTGCATTCCACACGAGTGGTCAATGACAACAAGGAACCCTATCTGGAACGTCTGAGCCGCGAGCATGAAGACATCTATAAGGCGATTGTCCGGCGGGATGCCGACGCCGCTCGGGCGGCGATGCGCCTGCACTTGTCCAACAGCCGCGAGCGAATGCGGCGCGCGTATGAGGCCGCAGAAGCCGAGGCGTTGAACGACTGAACGCAGGCTTCAGGCTCGTGCCATGGGTTCGGGCAGGCCTTTGATGCCTGGATTCAAGGCGAACACACCGCCCGCTAGTGGCTGGTCACTGAGGTCGATGCCTTGCGGGCGAATCGAGGTGACAAATAGCGTGTCGAGTCGGGCGCCGCCAAAGGCACACATCGTCGGTTTCTTCACCGGCAGTGGCAGCGAGCGATCCAGTTTTCCTTCGGGCGTAAAGCGCAGCACCAGGCCGGCATCAATCGCACAGATCCAATAGCAGCCCTCCGAATCCACGACCGCGCCATCCGGTCGACCCGGGTGGGCGTTCATGTCGACGAAATGGCGGCGGTTGTGTGGCGTGCCGCTGTCGATGTCGTAGTCAAACGCCCAGATCTGCTGCCGGGTTGGGTGCGAGTCAGACAGGTACAGGGTTCTGCCATCGGGGCTGAAGGCCAGACCGTTGGGCACCACCAGACCTTCCACTTGCGCAGTAAGCTGACGGGTATCCGGATCGTAGCGATAGAGCGCCCCGACCGCGTCGACGCCCATGTTGGTTTGCATCGTGCTGGCCCAGAAGCGTCCCTGGCGGTCGCAGCGTCCATCGTTGAAGCGCATCTGCGGCCGGGCATGCTCGACGCCGGCGAGTTTTTCGGCGCGCAGGCGTCCGTCAGTCCGAGGCACCAGTTTGAACACTCCACTTTCCTGCGCCCCCAACCAATGACCCGCCGGACTACGGGCGATGCAGGCGAGCATTTCGTCCGCCTGCCAACAGTCAGTCTTGCCATCTGGCTGCCAGCGGTGCAAGCGGCCCGCGGGAATATCCACCCAATACAACGCATTCTCCTGAGCTTGCCAGACCGGACTTTCGCCGGTTGCGTTGCGTGCGTCGACGATGAGTTCGGCATTCATTGGTGTGTTTCCGGCAGGTCACCGAACGGCCCGGCAGCCGTGAATGCTCCCCCTTGGAACAGGCTGTTGGGATCGTCAGCGGCAGGTTTGGGTTGTTGCTCAATTTGCGTGCGAAAGACCTCCGAACTGTCCTGCGGGGCAAAGCACAGGTGGGCGGCATGGCGATTACTCCACCACTGATCACGATTGTTGGAAACACCGTAAACCACGCTGTGTCCGACATTGCTGGCCAGCAGGGCTCGAGCTACCAGGTGCTCCAGGTCCGGATAGCTGAGCCATGTCGAGAGCATTCGCAGGTTGCGCGGCTCCGGAAAGGATGAACCGATCCGCAAACTTACCGTTTCGATGCCATAGCGGTGAAAGTAGAACGTCGCCATGTCCTCGCCGTAAGCCTTGGACAAACCGTAATAGCCATCCGGTCGGCGCTGAGAGTGAGCATCCAGTTCGACGTCCTGCGGGTAGAAACCGGTGACGTGGTTGGAGCTGGCAAAAACAATTCGCTTGACCCCGTGTTGCCGCGCCGCCTCATAAATATGAAAGGTGCCGCGGATGTTGGCCTCCATGATTTCCTCGAAGGGCCGCTCCACTGAAATCCCGCCCTGATGGACGATGGCATCGACGTCTTTGACCAGCGCCGCGACTGCGGCCTTGTCGGCCAGGTTGCAGTTGATCACTTCGTCATACTGACCACGGCTGGGTGCCATGGGGCTGATGTCCGAGGCGCGGACAATTTCGGCGTGAGCCTGCAGGGTTTCTCTGAGGATCTGGCCCAGGCCGCCGGCGGCGCCTGTCAGCAGAATGCGGTTGAAGGGTCTAGGCGAGGCGGGTTGTGTGGTCATGGTCAGATCTTCCATTGAACGGTAGTGACGTGTTGGTTCGGGGGTGGGGCGCTTGCCTGGCGAGCGATGCGCGATCGTCAGGCAATACCTGGTCTTACATGAAGTTGTACTGGACGCCCAGACGCCAGCGCGCCTGGCGATCGGGGGACGTGGAGTCGACTTTTACGTCGCCGATTTCCATGAACGGCGCCCATTCCTTGGTGAGTTTGTATTTGACGATCAGGTTCTGTTCGTAATCGCTCTTCTTGTTGTCGTAGCGGATGTAGTCGGTCTTGAAATAGATGAACTGATATTCGTAGGCCCACTTGTTGGCAGGCGTATAGCCGAGCCAGCCTTCAAAGCGGTTGGTGGTCTGGTCATCCTTGATGTGGTCGGGCATGTCTTCATTGACCTGGTCACGATCCAGTTTCTTGGCGTCCAGGCGATAGCGCGTGGCGACGTAGAAGGCATCGTTGATTTTGTAGTTGTACTTGAGGCCGAACTTGTAAGTGGTCGAGTCCTTCGAACTGTCCATCTGGAAGGCCGGGGTCAGCGTCGATTGCGCGCTGAGCTTGTAGTTGTAGCTGACTGTGAACTCATGGCCGTTGTTGACCATGTTGTCGTAGGCGACATCTTCACGGTCGCCGGCCGTGCGGTATTTCATTTCCGCTTCAAAGCCCAGTCCACTGTCCAGACGGTAGTTGAACTTGATTCGGTCAGCGTGGGCGCTGTCGTCCTCGGTGTACTGGTGGCGGTAGTTGATGCTGGCAGAGTCAGCGCTGACGCAGAAGGGCAGGCTGAGGGTCGCGACAGTAACGAGCGTGCGTAGGGTGGTGTTCATACGGTCTTCTTTTTTGTTTTTGTTAGGGTCGTTTGACGTGTACTACGAGCAGCATGGTGTTGCGTATGGATCTCATTTGTGGTGCTGATATACGTTATCGTACGACAAGACGACTCGTCTATGGGTTATTGCTCGTTTTGAAACATGTTGTTACACATGTGCCGTGTGAACAGGGCTTTTAAGCAATGCGTGTTATTCCTTGGTTGTCTTTAAATACGGGCGTTTTGATTGGGTATTGAGGAAAAAGGCAGGGGGTGTAGGTTATTTATTGGGTCTTTTCATGTGTTGTACGATGACATATGATCGGCGACAACAGACGACACTCCTGTCACAAATCCAATAAGAAGGCTAAAGACGTCCATGAGAATCACAGCAGTCAACGTCCAGGTATTTGCCTACCCGACCCGCCGCGCAGTGGATAGCGCTGGCCACGCTCACCCAGGTGATGTCACCCAAGCCCAAATGGCTTTGCTGCGCATCCAGACCGAAGACGGCAGTGAAGGCTATGCCTTTGGTGCGCCGGAACTGATTCGTCCTTATGTGCTGGACGGTTTTGTACGCAAAGTGCTGGTCGGGCAGAACGCGTTTGATCGCGAGAAAGTCTGGCACGACCTGGCGCACTGGCAGCGTGGCAGTGCCAGCCAGTTGACCGATCGTGCCTTGGCCTTGGTGGAACAAGCGTTATGGGACTGGGCGGGGCGCAAGCTTGGCGTGCCGGTACACAAGTTGATTGGCGGCTTTCGCGACAAGGTCCCGGCTTACGGCTCAACCATGTGCGGCGATGAGCTGCCCGGCGGGCTGGCGACACCGGAAGACTACGGGCGTTTCGCTGAAACGCTGGTCAAGCGCGGCTACAAGGCGATTAAGTTGCACACTTGGATGCCGCCCGTGTCCTTCGCCCCAAGCCCGCGCATCGACATTAAAGCGTGCGCCGCCGTGCGCGAAGCGGTGGGGCCGGACATCGCCCTGATGCTCGATGGTTATCACTGGTACAGCCGCACCGATGCCCTCTACATCGGGCGTGAGTTGGAAAAACTCGACTTTGCCTGGTTCGAAGAACCGATGATGGAAGAGTCTGCTGAGTCCTATGCCTGGCTGGCGGGCCAACTGGAGATCCCGGTACTGGGACCGGAAACCCTGTCGGGCAAACACTTGAGCCGGGCCAGCTGGGTCAAGAATGACGTCTGCGACATCCTGCGTGCCGGTGTGGCTGGCGTCGGTGGTATCGCACCGTGTCTGAAGGTCGCGCACATGGCCGAATCCTTCGGCATGGATTGTGAAATCCATGGCAATGGCGCGGCGAACCTGGCGGTGGTTGGGGCGATCAAGAATTGCACCTGGTATGAGCGTGGATTGCTGCATCCGTACCTGGATTACGACGAGGTGCCGGCGTACCTCAAGCGCCTTGTCGATCCGATGGACAACGATGGTTTTGTGCGCCTGTCCGATTTGCCGGGCCTGGGTGAAGAGATCGATTTCGAGTTTATCGAGACCCATACGCTTAACAGCTTCTGACCTGTACACGGGCTGCCCGGTGCACGCCGGGCCGTCCGAGAGCCCTATAAATATAAGAAAGGCACTCTCGCTATGAACATTCTTCCTTCGCTGTGGGCGCGGGTATTGGCGGCCACCCTGGCGGTCGCCGTTTTACCTGTGGCTTATGCCAAGACGCCGGCCGATCAACTGATTGTCGGCATGAGCATGATCAACCTGCTGTCCCTCGACCCGGCGGCAGCCACCGGGCTGGATGTGTCGGAGATCAATGCCAATCTCTATGACATGTTGCTGGTGCAAGACGTCGCCCAGCCTGATCGCCTGCTGCCGGCCTTGGCTGAACGTTGGCAGGTCAGCGATGACCGCAAGACCCTGACCTTCACCCTGCGCACCGGTGTGCAGTTCCAGTCCGGTAACCCCTTGACTGCCGAAGACGTCGCCTGGTCGCTGCAACGGGTACTCAAGCTCAACCTGGCGTTGGCCTCGACCTGGAAGGCGTACGGTTTCAGTGCCGAGAACGTCGAGCGCTCTATGCGCGCCACGGATGCCAATACCTTTGTCATTGAGTTGCCACGGCCGACCGATCCGCTGCTGGTGCTCAACACCCTGGCGACCTCGCCAAGTGCGTTCATTCTCGACCGCAAGAAAGTCCTCGAACATCAGAAGAACAACGACATGGGCGCCGCCTGGCTGGTGACCCATGCGGCCGGCAGTGGGGCCTTCGTGCTCAATGACTGGCGTGCCAACGACGTGATTCTGATGAGCCGCTTCGACGGATACTGGGGTGGTCCGGCCAAACTCAAACGCATCGTGATGCGCAACATGACCGAGTCGCAGTCGTTGCGCTTGATGATCGAACGCGGCGATCTGGATATCGCTAAAGGCATGTCCGCGCCGGATATCGAAGCCCTGCAAAAAAGCGACAAGGTGCGCACTCAAACCTTGCAGCGCGGCACGCTCTATTACGTAGCGCTGAGTGTGAAGCAACCGATGTTTGCCGACGCACGAGTACGTAAGGCAGTGCGCTCCCTGATCGACTACCAAGGCATCAACCAGACCGTCATGCCGCACTATGGCGTGATCAATCAACGGCCGTTGCCACTGGGCCTCGCCGCACGCTTGCCCGATCCCGGTTATCGGCTGAATGTCGATGAAGCGAAAAAACTGTTAGCTGACGCGGGCTACCCCAACGGCTTCAAGACCACCATCCGCGTGCTGGCCGAGCCCCCCTTTATCAACATCGCTTCCAACTTGCAGTCGACGCTGGCTCAGGCCGGGATCGAAGCCAGCATCATCACGGGCACCGGTAACCAGATTTACGGTGCCATGCGTGAACGCAGCTTCGACATCATCGTCGGGCGCGGCGGTGGCGGGGCAGAGCGGCATCCCCACTCCAGCTTGCGCACCCTGGTGTACAACCCGGATAACCGCGATGAAGCCAAGTTGAGTAACTTCCAGGGCTGGCGCACCTCCTTCTACAACCTTGAGTTGAACCAACTGATCGAGAGCGCTGAAGTCGAGCCTGACGCCAACAAACAACTGGCCCAGTACCGGGAAATCCAGAAGCAACTCGATCAACAGGTGGGCGCGATTTTGCCGGTTTCGCAGATGACCGACACGGTGCTGATCTACGCCGACGTTGCCGACTTTCAAGGCCACACGGCAGCGACCACGCGCTACAAGGATGTCTACAAGAAGCGCTGAAAACCGCGCGGGGTGAGCCTCGCGTCGTGGCTACAGCGGTGACCGATTTATCAGGAGCTCACTATGTTTGTTATGACTGCCTCTGTCATGGGCGCTCGCGCTTCCAATACCGTCCGGCGCGCCAGTACGGTGCTGGTGACGTTGCTCGGCCTGTTGGCCCTGACTTTTGTCATCGGCCGAGTCATGCCGCTGGACCCGGTACTGGCGGTGGTCGGGCCGGACGCGGACAGTTCCACTTACGACCAGGTCTACCGGGCGATGGGGCTGGATAAACCGATCTGGACCCAGTTCGGCCTGTACCTCAATGACCTGCTCCATGGCGATTTCGGCAACGCGCTGTTGACCGGTCACCCGGTACTCGACGACATCCTGCGGGTATTTCCGGCGACCATTGAACTGGCCACCCTGGCCATCCTGTTTGGCGTGCTGATCGGCTTGCCGCTGGGCGTGTGCGCGGCCAGTAATCAGGGACGTCTTGGGGATCATGTGGCGCGGGTGATCACTCTGTTCGGTTACTCCACGCCAATTTTCTGGTTGGGCATGATGGGCCTGCTGGTCTTCTACGCCTGGCTCGGCTGGGCCGGTGGTGCCGGGCGGATTGATCTGGCGTATGACGGCATGGTGCCCGAGGTTACCGGCCTGTTGCTGATCGATTCGACTCTGGCGCGGGACTGGGAAGCCTTTGCCAGCGCTTTGCGCCACATCGTGTTGCCGGCGCTGATTCTCGGCCTGAACTCGGTGGCCTACATCAGCCGGATGACGCGCAGCTTCATGCTCGAACAGTTATCTCAGGAGTACATCATCACCGCCCGGGTCAAGGGACTGTCACGCCGCCAAGTGGTGTGGGGGCATGCCTTTCGCAACATCCTCGTGCAGTTGCTGACGGTCGTGGCGCTGGCGTATGGCTCGCTGCTCGAAGGCGCGGTGCTCATCGAGACGGTGTTTGCCTGGCCGGGTTTCGGCCAATACCTCACCAGCAGTTTGATGCTCGGCGATATGAACGCGGTGATGGGCTGTGTGTTGGTGATTGGACTGATCTTTGTCGCGCTCAACCTGATCAGCGATGCCTTGTACAAGGTGTTCGACCCCCGCACCCGTTAATCCACAACGCTGCTGCAGTACCGATAAAACTATAAAAAGAAGGATCCTTGAATGAAGACTGCTTTTTCGAAACTGCACATAAGCCTGTTGGCGGCCGTTCTGGCCTTGGGGCCGATGACAATGGCCAATGCCAAGACCCCGGCTGATCAATTGATCGTCGGCATGAGCATGGTCAACCTGTTCTCGATTGATCCGGCCAACGCCCCCGGCCTCGATGCCTCCGGCGTCAACGCCAACCTTTACGACACATTGATCAAGCGTGATCAAGGCAACCCGGAAAAACACCTGCCGCAATTGGCCGAACGCTGGGAGATCAGCGAGGACGGCAAGCAGGTGACGTTCCACCTGCGCCAGGACGTGAAATTCCATTCTGGTCATCCGCTGACTGCCGAGGACGTGGCCTGGTCGCTGTACCGGGTGATGAAACTCAACTTCGGTCTGGCGACGACCTGGAAGGCTTACGGCTACAGCGTCGATAACATCCAGTCGCTGATCCGCGCCAGTGATGCCCACACGCTGATGATCGACTTGCCGCAAACCATGGATCCGCTGCTGTTGATCGACTCGTTGGCCATCTCACCCAGCGCCGTGGTGGTGGATCGCAAGACCGCCCTGGCACACGAGAAAAACGGTGACTTGGGTGCTGGCTGGCTGGTGACCAACGAAGCCGGCAGCGGTCCATTTGTACTGACCAAATGGAGCGCCAACGACTCGCTGCTGCTGACCCGATTCGATGGCTACTGGGGCGGCGCGGCCAAACTCAAGCGCGTGGTGGTAAGGCACATGACCGAATCCCAGTCGCTGCGCTTGATGCTTGAACGCGGTGACCTTGACCTGGCCTACGGCATGGCGGCCCCAGACATTCGGGCCATCGACGGCTCGGACAAAATCCAGGTGCAGTCGTTGCCGCGCGGCACGATGTACTACGTGGCGATGAGCATGAAGCAGCCCAAGTTCGCCAAGCCAGAGGTGCGCGAAGCGGTGCGCAACCTGATCGACTACAAAGGCCTGGACGAACAGGTGATGCCGTATTACGGCAAGCTCAATCAACAACCGATGCAACTGAGCCTGGAAGCGCGCCTGCCGGATCCGGGCTATCACATGAACGTGCCCAAGGCGAAAAAACTGCTCGCCGAAGCCGGTTATCCCGAGGGTTTCAGCACCACGATTCGTACGTTGTCGGAGCCACCCTTCATCGACATCGCCGCGCGCTTGCAAGCGACGTTGGCCGAAGGCGGGATCAAGGCCAGTATCGTCACCGGCACCGGCAATCAGGTGTATGGCGCGATGCGTGCGCGCAACTTCGAGATCATCGTCGCACGGGGCGCCGAGCGGTATCCGCATCCGTATTTCAGCCTGCGGACGTTCGCCTACAACCCCAACAACAGCGATGACGCCGGCTTGCCAAACTTCCAGGTCTGGCGTGCCTCGTTCTTTAACCCGCAGCTCAACAGTTTGATCGACCAGGCCGGGGTCGAACGCGACGGGGCGCAGCGGCTCAGCCTGTATCACCAGGCGCAGGAACTCTACGACCAGCAGGTCGGGCCGATCCTGATGATTTCGCAGATGACCGACACCGTGGTCAGCGCTGCCGACGTCAAGGGCTTCGCTGGCGATGATGCCGAGGCGACGCGTTACCTGGGCGTCTACAAGCAACGCTGAATGCGGCCGGACGTGTCTGCGGACGCGCCGGGTGATCCTGAATTCAACCCGAGAACATGCCAATGATTGCCAACATGTCTTCTACCGATTCCAACGCCAAGCGGCAGGTGGATCGCACCCCCGGGTCCAGCTTCGATGCCTTGTGCAAGAGCGGCCTGAAAGTGCTGCACCACCTGTTGCGTAACCCAATGACCCTGGCTGGGCTGCTGGTCGCGATGCTGTTGGTCGTGGTCGCGGCATTTGCCCCCTGGATCGCCACTCATGATCCAGTGGCACAGAACCTCGCCAACGCGCTACAGGCGCCCGGCGCCGTTCACTGGTTCGGCACCGATGAATACGGCCGGGATATCTTTAGCCGGTTGGTCTATGGCTCACGTATCACCCTGTACATCATCACGCTGGTCACGGTGATAGTCGGTCCTATCGGGCTGTTTATCGGCACGGTCTCCGGCTATTACGGTGGCCTCGTGGACACGGTCTTCATGCGCTTGACCGACATCTTCATTTCTTTCCCCAGCCTGGTATTGGCGCTGGCGTTTATCGCGGCCCTTGGTCCTGGCCTCGAACACGCGGTGGTGGCGATTGCCTTGACTTCCTGGCCGCCGATTGCGCGGCTGGCACGGGCCGAAACCCTGTCGTTGCGCAAGGCGGATTTCGTCGTGGCGGTCGAGCTGCAAGGTGCTTCGACATCGCGAATTATTCTGCGGCACATCGTCCCGATGTGCATGTCGTCGGTGATTATCCGCCTGACCATGAACATGGCCGGGATCATCCTCACCGCCGCGGCGTTGGGCTTTCTCGGCCTGGGCGCCCAGGCACCGTCACCGGAGTGGGGCGCGATGATATCGACAGGCCGGCGCTACATGCTTGAGTGCTGGTGGCTGGTGGCTGTTCCAGGTGCGGCGATCATGCTGGTCAGCCTGGCCTTCAACCTGTTGGGCGACGGCCTGCGGGACATTCTTGATCCGCGCAGCGAGTAATCGGAGGCTGTATGTCTGCAATCAAATTGAACGTCGAAGGGCTCAATGTGCGCTTCGTCAATGGTCAGAAAGAAACCCACGCGGTACGGGATGTGTCCTTCACCCTGGGGCGCGAAAAACTGGCCATCGTTGGCGAGTCAGGTTCGGGCAAATCAACGGTGGGACGCAGCCTGCTCAAGTTGCACCCGGCCAGTACCCGAATCACCGCCAAGGCCATGCAGTTCGGTGAAGTCGATTTGCTGACGGCCAGTGAAAAAGTCATGCAAAAGATTCGCGGACAGCGCATCTCGATGATCATGCAAGACCCCAAGTACTCGCTGAACCCGGTGGTCAAGGTCGGCGACCAGATTGCCGAGGCATACCTGGCTCACCATAAGGCCAGTCGCAGCGAGGCCCGTGAGCGGGTAATGGAAATGCTCGAAAAGGTGCATATCCGTGATCCGCAGCGAGTCTACAACTTGTATCCCCACGAGGTTTCCGGCGGCATGGGCCAGCGCATCATGATCGCAATGATGGTCATCACCCGGCCGCAAGTGATCATCGCCGATGAGCCGACCTCGGCCCTCGATGTCTCGGTGCGCCAACAAGTGCTAAGCGTGCTTGAAGAGTTGGTTGAGCAGCAGGAAATGGGGCTGATTTTTGTCAGTCACGACCTAAACCTCGTGCGCAACTACTGTGACCGCGTGCTGGTGATGTACGCCGGGCGGGTGGTGGAATCACTGGCTGCCTGCGACCTGCAACACGCCCAACATCCCTATACCCGTGGCCTGCTGGCGGCATTGCCGAGCATGGACAATCGTCGCGAACGATTGCCGGTGCTGCAACGCGACCCGCTCTGGCTGACTTGCTGAGGAATTGACCATGCCCATGATCCAAGCACACGCGCTGAACCTGAGTTTCGGCGTTGGCCCGGCTCTCAATCAAGTGCTGCACGACGTCAGCCTCAGCGTTGCCGATGGTGAATCCTTTGGTTTGGTGGGGGAGTCCGGCTCGGGCAAAACCACCGTGCTGCGCTGCCTGGCCGGGCAGTATCGGCACTGGAGCGGCGAGCTGAGCATTGCCGGCGTGCCGTTGCAGCACAAGATTCCGAAGGCGCATTTCCGGCAAGTGCAGATGGTTTTTCAGGACCCCTATGGTTCCTTGCATCCACGCCATACGGTCGACACTGCGCTGCGCGAGCCGCTGATCATTCACGGGGTAGCGGACAAGGACGACCGGATCAGCGAGATCCTGCTCAAGGTGGGTTTGAACGACAGTTACCGCTATCGCTATCCGCATCAGTTGTCCGGCGGTCAGCGCCAGCGAGTGGCGATTGCCCGTGCACTGATTCTTGAACCCAGGGTCTTGCTGCTGGATGAGCCGACGTCGGCACTGGATGTTTCGGTCCAGGCGGAAATCCTCAACTTGCTGGCGGATCTGCGCCAGCGCGAGAAGCTCACGTATTTGATGGTGACCCACGATCTGGGTGTGGTGACGCACCTGTGTGATCGGGTGGCGGTGATGCAGCAGGGCAAGATCGTTGAACTGCTCGACAGTAAGGCACTCAATCAGGACCTGGCGACCCACGCCTATACAAGAATGCTGGTGCAGGCCAGCCGTGATTTCAGCCAAGAGTCCGAGCGCCAAATGGCAGTTTGAACAGACCGATTCGCGGAGAAACAACCATGCCCCATTGCCTCATCGATTGCCCCGTAACCCTGGCCCAGCGCGTCGGCGAGCAGACCCTGCTGGCCACTGTGCACGATGCCCTCGACGCCTTTGGCGTATTCAAGCCGGGGGATATCAAGGTTCGACTCAACGGTTATGTCCATTACCGCTGTGGGGCTACCCAGGATGACTTCGTCCATGTGGCCCTATACCTGTTTGCCGGGCGCAGTGCCGAACAGCAACGCAGCTTGGCTTCGGCGGTGTTGGCCGCATTGCTGGGCCTGCTGCCAGACGTCGAAGCCTTGTCCATGGATGTACGGGAAATGCCACGGGAGACGTTCGTCAATCGTAGTCAATACCTCGAAGAAGCCGGGCTATCGGCCTGAACCCGTGGGTTCAGACACCCTGGCTTGAAGACTGGCAAAGACAAGGAAAACGACATGCCGTATCAACCTCCCGCTGTTGCTCCGCCCAAACACTTTTTGGCGCGGTCACTGATCGCCACCCTGGCCGTGAGTTGCAGTCTGTCATCGTGGGCGCTGCAAGCACCGTCGAAACTGCAAGTGCCGACCCTGGCCTTTGATGATCAGCAGATCATCCTCGTCTGGGAAAAACCTGCCGATCACACCGACACCAAGGACTATCGGGTCTACGCCAACGGCGTCCTGCTGGGCAGCAGCAACGCCAACAATGACCGGGTATCGCCGGCCAAGCCCTATATCGATCGCTTCTACGAGCAGGACACCGCGAACTTCCACTACCGCATCGGCATTCACAGCTACACCGCCCAAGGTCTTAAACCCGACACCTCATACCGTTTCACCGTGCGTGCAGTGGGTGCCGATGGCAAGGAATCGGCTGACAGTCCGGCACTCGTGCAACGTACGACGAAGGTTGCGCCGGTGTTCGACGTGAAGAAGTACGGCGCCAAGGGTGACGGCAGCAGCCTCGATACCCTGGCCATCCAGAATGCTATCGAGGCCTGTACCGTTGGCTGTAAAGTGTTGTTGCCCAAGGGCATCTACAAAAGCGGCGCGCTTTATGTCAAAAGCAACATGACTTTGGAAATCGCCGAGGGTGCGACACTGCTGGGTTCCGAGCGCGCCGAAGACTATCCGCTGGCGGGTTACATTCAGTACCCGTATTCGAGCACGGTGCGCCCGGCCTCGCTGATCAACGCCTTGCCCCGCGATCCACGTCAACACCAGTCGTTCGAAAACATCCGTATCGTTGGCAAGGGCACCCTTGATGGTAATGGCTGGAAGCGGCGCACGGATATCGTCGACGAGCGTGGTCAGCCTTTGCCGTTCTACCTGCCCAGCGATAACACGCGCTACCAGCAAGACGGCATTCTCGCCAAGGCGCAAGTCGAACAAGCGGTGGCGCGAGGCATGAATGTCAAGGATGCCTACGGGCAGATGCGTTCTTCGCTGATCACTCTGCGCAATGTGAAAAACGTGTTCTACGGCGGTTTCACCGTGTTGAACCCGGCGTTCCACGGGATCATGAACCTGGAAACCGAAAACGTGGTGCTGGCCAATACCACGCACCAGACCTATGACGCCAACAACGGCGACGGCATCGAGTTCGCCAACAGCAAAGGCGCGATGGTTTTCAACAACTTCTTCGACACCGGCGATGACTGCGTCAATTTCGCGGCTGGCACCGGTGCCGATGCGGTGCATCAAAAGCCCCAGGAGGATGCGTGGATCTTCAACAACTACTTTCGCAAAGGTCATGGCATGGTGGTTGCCGGCAGCCACACAGGTGCCTGGATTCAGAACATTCTGGCCGAGGACAACGTCTCTGACGGCACCGATGCCGGTTTGCGAATGAAGAGTACTAACTTCATGGGCGGCGGGGCGCGGAACGTCACCTTCCGGGATTCGGCGATGCGCAATACCGTCAAACAGGCCTTTATTTTCACCCTCGACTACAACGACCCGAACGCCAAACTGGATTACCAGCGTTCAACAGTCCCGGGGCAGTTCCGGGATATCCGAGTCGCTGATGTGAGCGTCGAGAATGCGCAAGGCAAGGCGATCGAGGTCAAGGGCGATAGCCGGAGCAACGCCTGGCATCAGGGCCTGGTGTTCGAACGCGTACGCTTCAGCGGCCCGGCCAAGGTGCAGATCGATGGGTTGAAGGATTCACAGTTCGACAGCGTTGTATTCAGCGAGACGGGCGGGGGAAATTCATGGCAAGTGAGTAATAGCCAGGGTTTGTCTTTCAGCGCGATGGGCCCGACTCCGCCATAGTCGTTGCTTGCCTTTGGAGCTGGATGGCGCTTGGAATGTGCCCGCAACAGCCATCCTTGCCACAGCCCAAGTCAATCCAACTGATGCCGATAAGGCAAGTCCGGCCCGGTCTTGCCGCAGGTGAGGGCGGCGGCGCTGACGGCGAAGGTGAGCATCGCGTCGATCTGTTCGCGACTCAAGCGCTGCAAACCCTCCACCGAATCCAGCTGCTGTTCGGTCAGCCAGGCGATCAACGCCGCTTGGAAGGTGTCGCCGGCGCCCACGGTATCAGCCATCACCACCGCGCAGGCCGGCGCCGACCAACTGCCATGGCGGCGGCTGAATACCGTTGCTCCCTGGCCGCCACGGGTGAGGAATACCAGCTGGCAGCGGTGTTCCAGCCAGTCATGGATCACGCTGTGCGGATCGCGCTCGGGGTAGAGCAGGTTCAGGTCCTCGTCGCTGACCTTGATCAGGTCGGCATGCTCGACCAGAGTGTTGATGCGTTCGCGCCACAGTTCGATATTCGGTTGCGGGTTGAGTCGCACGTTGGGGTCGAGGCTGATCAGGCGTTTGCCGCTTTCCCGGCGGACCAGGGCCAGCAGGGTGTCGGCAATCGGCTGCACCACCAGCGAGAACGAGCCGATATGCAACCCACGCACCTCAGCGCCTAACTCAGGTAAATGCCCTGGCAACAGCTGGCGATCGGCACAGCCTTCGCCTCGGAAGCTGTAATGCGGCGAGCCGTCGGCACCGACGGCGACCATCGCCAGGGTGGTCGGTGCATCGAAGTCCTGCAGGTAGTCCGGGCGCACGCCTTCCTCCTGCAGCACTTGCTGTAAACGCCGGCCGAGGTAGTCGCTGGACAGCCCGGCGAACAGCGCCACGTCGATGCCCAGACGTCGCAAGCCGACGGCGACGTTGAACGGCGAACCACCGGCAATCGCTTTGTAGTTCACTTTTGAAGCTTGAACGTTGACGTCGTTTTCACTGAAGAAATCGAACAGCGCTTCACCACATACCAGATACATAGTCATTCGCTCTTTAAAGGTTCGCTACAAGTTGTTAATAGCGTTCGTAGGCCTGTTAGCGTTAAAAAGCTAGCCAAGCAAAGCGCTTGGTTAACGGCGTGATTCTTTCTCAAAAGAGAGGAAGTGGGATCTTAATTTGTGATCGTGAAGTCAGCGATATTGCTGGCCGAAATCACAATGTCGGCATTCGGAAGGTCGTTGCGATGAACTTTTTCATAGGAAGTAGACTCATCGAAACCCAATGATCGCCATCGATCAAGCAGGCGCGCTTCCAGGGTTTTGCGGTCAGCTTGCAGCATTATGGTGGCGTCAAAACAGTCTATTAAGGACGACCATGGGGCGAGGTCTAATAGAAGGTAGTTTCCTTCCACGATGAGATATTTCACGTCAGAGGGAATCAACTGTCCTGCAGCACGGGAAATCTCCAGGATTCGATCGAATACCGGAACGGCAACCACTGGTTCGTTGTTCGCACGAAGCCGCAGCAGCAGACTCCTGAAGCCACCCACATCGAATGTATCAGGCGAGCCCTTACGATCCAAAAGGTTCAAGGATCCAAGAACCGCGTCATCGTAATGAAAGCCATCCCCGGGAACGACAGCTGCGCTCCCCGGCATAACGCTATTAAGAGCCTCTACCAAGGCCTGAGAGACGGTGGACTTACCGGCACCAGGCGGCCCCGCTAGCGCAACGACAATTCGATTCCCAGACAGGGCCTTAACGTAGTTGAGTAGCTCTGTACTTACTATTGTGTTTGTTTTGGTAAACATGCCAAATCTCTCCTCAGCAGCCGTCGCTCAGGTTTCCCGTAGGTTCGTCCCTTTAGGGGTTTTCATGCCGTGCGGCCGCTGCGAGCACCTCGCAGCAGCCATTCCCCGCATGACAGAGGTGGCTAGAAACCCCTATGTCATTTGACTCAACCCCTCAGTTGGTCAGTGGTCAGCTTGCCAGCCTTTGTACTCCATGACGTTGGCTCGTGTTACCAGTGAGGGTTGAAGCAGTACCGTTGTGCTTTCCAAAGATTTGCCATTCAACAGGTCATAACCCATCGTTACGGCCTGTTGTGCCTGGCCCCAAGGGGATTGAGAGGCGGATGCCTGGATCTGTGTATCGCTTTTGAGCGCAGTCTCTATATCGGGAGCGCCATCCACCGATGCGATAATGATGCCTTTGCGCTTGAGTTGTTTTGCTGCCAGGTCTGCACCTATGGCCTGGGGGTCATTGATCGCGAACACCGCGTCGACTTTTGCAAAACGAGTCAAGTCGCCTTGCATCACACTGTAGCCACCTTCGCGCGAGCCTTTGGCATCCTGATTATCAGACAGTACTTTGATATCGGGTGCCTGCGCGAATACACTCTTACAGCCATTGACTCGGTCCAAGACTGCTGAAGTTTGCGTACCATTCTGGATAATAACGTTACCCTTGCCACCCAGTTTCTCAGCGATGTACTGACATACAATCCTGCCGGCTTCGACGTTATCGGTCTGTACCGTGGCGTTGGCACCTTGCACCATGACATCTACGCCCACAACCACTATGCCTGCCTTCCTTGCTTTCGCAATCGCAGGCGCGATTGCAACAGGGTCGACGGCGTTGACAAGAATCAAGTCTACGCCCGAAGAAATGAAGTTATCGATTTGAGTGAACTGCTTATTCAAATCGTAATCTGCCGACACTGAGATAAATTTTGCGGCGGGATTGATATGCAGTGCCTCGGCTTTGGCGCCATCTACCATCGCTACAAAATAAGGATTACCCAGCGAGCCAACAGTTATCCCGACGGATTTCAACTCTCGCGCTTGAGCGCTGCTAAATACCAGTAGTGTACAAACAGCGGTAAATATTATTTTTTTCATGAGCACTGTCTCTTGTTATTGGAGTGTGGGGGTTATATATGATTCAGGTTCGTGCACCTGACTGCCGAAAGCGATCGAGGGCTACCGCGCCGATGATGACAACACCTTTGATAATGTATTGCCAGATATCCGAGACTCCCAGCAATATCAGGCCATTGGAAAGTGTAGCGATAATAAGGGCGCCAATTAGCGTACCGACGATAGTGCCGACGCCTCCTGTAAAGCGCGTGCCTCCCAGAATAACGGCGGCGATAGCGTCGAGTTCATAAGACTGTCCCATTTGCAGTCCGTTAGCAGCCATCAGTCGAGCGGAAGTCATGATGGCCCCCACGCCCGCCAACAAACCGGACAGGGCATAAGTAAATAACAGGACTTTCCAGACTTTGATTCCCGACAACCGTGCGGCCTCAGGATTACCGCCCACTGCGTAAATCTGTACGCCTAACACCGTACGTCGAAGAATAACCCACGAAAGAGTAACCACGACTACCGCGATTACAACCAGCCATGGCACCCCGAACAATGTATCGTTTCCAATGTAAGCAAAGGACAGGTCGGGATTGAAAACCGTTTTGTCTTCGCCGATGAGGCGTGCGATTCCGCGCATCGCTGTCAATCCGCCTAGCGTGACGATAAATGCCGGTAGCTTTCCAAAAGCGACCAATACACCATTGACGAGACCTAGTAGCAGTCCGACTCCAAGCCCCGCAGCGATGGCCAGGGGAGCAAACCCCGGAACTTGCGATACCAATAGCGCCACTACTGCGGAAACAGCCAGAATCGAACCAACCGAAAGGTCGATTCCACCTGTCAAAATCACGAAAGTCAGACCTGACGCCAATACCACATTGATAGAGGCTTGCTGACTGATGATCGAGAAATTCTGAACCGAGAAAAAGCTCTCGCTCATCAGGCCAAAGCCCACACAAAGGAGTAACAGTACGGGCAGCATGCCCGCCACTCTCATCAGTTGGCGCATTTTATCCTGGGTGGAAAGTCCGGCGATGCTTCGTACACCAGGCGTGGTGAGGTCACTTGCTACTTTGCTTTGCAGTGGGGAAGTCATTGGACTAAGTCTCCGTTGGCTAGAGTCAACCTGTCGCTGCCTGTGGCAAACGCGATAATGGCTTCAGGTGTGATATCAAGACCGCTGTGGCCACCGAGTTCGGTGACAAGTTTACCTTCACACATGACCAATACACGGTCGGCAATTCCAACGATCTCTGGTAGTTCACTTGAAATTATCACTACGCAAACGCCGGATGCTGCTAATGCATTGATGATTTTATATATTTCTGATTTAGCCCCAATGTCGACACCTGATGTAGGCTCGTCGAGGAACAATACTCTGGGCTTCATCTCCAGCAGACGAGCCAGCAAAACTTTTTGCTGGTTGCCTCCGGACAGTGCTCCAACATTGATATCTGAAGACGCTTTGATATTGAGTGCCTGGATTGCTTGTTCGGTACGTCCAGTTCCGGCCGCTCGGTCCACAAACCCCGCAAATCGGGCATCACTTCCCACGACACATACATTGATATTGTCGTGGACACTCATGTCGAGAAAAAGGCCCAGTGCTTTGCGGTCTTCTGTCAGATAGACGATGCCTGCGTTACCTGCATCGCGAGGAGAGCGTATTACTACAACTTCGCCGTCCATCTCAATCTTTCCGCCTGAGTACGCATCGACGCCTGCGATTAATCGGGCAAGTTCGGTTCTTCCAGAACCCACCAGTCCTGCAATCCCGAGAATTTCGCCGGCATACAGATCGAAACTGCAATCCTGAATTTTGAAGTCATCTGTAAGATTGCGAACACGTAGTATCGGTTGCTCGTAAGAGCACAAAGAACGCTCATGGGCGTAGAAGCCGGAAACATCGCGGCCAACCATCATCCGGACCAGGGTTTCAGCTGACAGTGTGACGCGATCCAGCGAACCAACGTAACGACCGTCCCGGAGCACCGAAACACAATCGGACAATGCGTATATCTCGGCCATTCGATGGCTGATATAGATGATCGCGACGCCATCATCACGTAGCTGCCGAATCAATGTAAAAAGACTTTCGGTCTCTTTTGTGGATAGCGGCGTTGTAGGCTCGTCCATCACCAGGATTCGCGTATCGGCATGAATTGCACGCGCGATTTCAACAAGTTGTTGGTCCGCAATCGACAAGGTGCCGACCAGTGCGTGCGGATCAAATGTGACGCCAAGTCGCTTTAGTACTACGAGCGCGCCTTCGGTCATTGCCTTGCGGTTTATAACGCCACATCGACGAATCTCTCTACCCAGGTAGATGTTCTCCACCACGCTCATATTTGCGCACAAGCTGAGCTCTTGATAGATGACGGATATGCCATGGCGCTTCGCATCGTTCACGCCATAGTTTCGAATATCACATCCGTCGATTCGTATAGTGCCACTGTCGGCGACATAGGCCCCCGATAGTATTTTCATCAGAGTGGATTTTCCGGCGCCGTTTTCGCCCATTAGTGCGTGGATTTGTCCAGGGAAAATACTGAGGTCAATATCGTGCAGGACGCGCACCCCATTGAATGACTTCGAGATGGAATGCATTTCCAATAGGGCAGGAGGGGGGCTTTCAGATCCAGTGCTCAGCATAGCTGTTAACTCCTTATCTACCGATTTGAGAGGCAGTTGAAACCCCTCATCGGTGTTCTTGTTTGAGCAACATAGTCGAAAGGAAAGCGCTTGCGCAAGCGCTTTCCTTTTCGTTCGAGGAATTCTCCAAAAAGCACTTCAACGTCCATCCCCTAGGGAAACCCCGATCAAAGAGCACATGAAAAGGATGTTAGAAAAGCGCTTGCGCAAGCGCTTTCGTCTCGGCTATGCTTTTTTCAACAAGCGCTGCTGCGTCCATCAATTGGTTCGCAGGATGATCGCTACGATAATAAAAAGGAGTGCCCGGCTATGCTGCATAGCGGATTCCACCATCTCGATTCACAGACTTCAGATGCGCTGCGCATCTCGCTGGGTCTTTCACGAAATTGCGGGCTCGCCCCGGCACCAATTCCGAGAGCCATCGACGCATTTTCTCGCCGTGAGCTTTACAATAGGTAGCAACTGGACATGAGTTCAGCGCTATCCATCAAATCACGTGAGAAAGGAGTGATGCACAGTGGGCGCAAAGATGAGCGATGTCGCGAGAGCCGCGAACGTATCAATGTCTACGGTATCTCATGTTCTCAACGGTACTCGTAAAGTACATCCTGACACCGTCCGTAGTGTGAATCAGGCTGTAGAGTCCGTAGGCTATATTCGAAACTCACTCGCTCGGTCTCTGGCTCGCTCCTCTTCGGGGTCGGGTGCTATCGGCGTGGCGATTGCTACGCTTTCAAACTATTACTTCAGTGAAACAGTACGTGCCATCGAAGCGGCATGCGCGAAAAGCGGATTGATGATGATATTGGTCAATACGCAAAGAGATCCGGAACAGGAACTTAAAGCGGTCAAGGCACTGCATGAGCGACGTGTTGACGGGATTGTACTCGCTTCGGAATATGATCCAGAAAATCGAGTATTTAATTACTTAAAAGCCAACAAGATACCCACGGTTCTTATCGATCGACTTCTCTCGACGTCTTTTGATCAAGTGGGGGTAGAGAATAAGCACTCCTCTCAAGAGTTGATTGCACATTTGATTAAGCTGGGTCATCGGCGTATCGGGATGGTATCCGGACGATTGACCCAGTCTTCTTCTCATGAGCGAATTGACGGCTACCGTGCGGCTTTAGCTGACGCTGGAATTGAGTACGAAGATCAATTGGTTTGCTGTGGTGAATCGGCGATTGCGCCGGCAATGGAAGCCACGCGGCGTTTGCTATCGCTAGAGCACCCGCCCACCGCAATAATGACTGCAAACAACTTGATGACCATTGGTGCAATGCAGGCTCTTCGTGAAGCGGGGCTTGAGGTGCCAAAGGATATCGCGCTGGTTGGCTTTGACGATTTCGACTGGGCGGATGCTTTTAGCCCAAGACTGACAGTTGTAGCGCAACCTCTCGAGGAACTCGGAGCCCAGGCTGTGAAGCTTTTATTGAAGCGTATCAAGCAACCTGAGGGTAGACGTCAGACTATTAGATTGAAACCCTCTTTAATTCAGCGAGATTCATGCGGCGCTCCCAAATGACTGTAATCAGGATTTCGTCCTGAGGATCTAGCGGTGCAGACGTGAATTACTTGACTTTTGTTCACGTCTCGCCGCTTGGATAACTTTGAAACTAAACGACTAGCACTTGGTTTCCATTTGTCGTGCACGTATATGTATGTTTTCAGTGTTTTCAGTGTTTTCTGTTTGAGTGTCCCGCGTTCGGTTTTGTTTTCTTCAGGTTTCAATGATTTCGTTATAGAGATAGACATTTATTTGAATCGCGATGGAGAACGCTGGCCCTCGCGGGACTAAATCCGATAATTGGTCGTAACTGCACAATGCAGGGCTTATTCCTGTGATGGCGCTTCTGCGTTTGCAGAGTTACAAAACGCCCGCATTTGAATGGCAAGAAAAGAGTTGATTGAGACGGCACAAGCCGTATTGGCGAAGAAGGGCTGAGCATGAATAACTACAACAAAACGAATGATGTGACTGCACTGCCGGCATGGCGCAATCTGCTCGACCATCGGGAGAGCATGAAAAATTTTAGTATGCGCGATGCCTTTCGAGATGACAGTAAACGCTTTCAAGAGTTTTCCTTGGCGGGCTGCGGGCTTTTTTTGGATTACTCCAAAAACCTGATCACTCACGAAACGCGTTCATTGCTTGTAAACCTTGCTCGCGAGGCAGGCGTGGAACAGGCCGCGCGTGCCATGTTCAGTGGAGAGAAAATCAACTGCTCCGAAGGGCGCCCAGTGCTGCATACGGCGCTGCGGCGACCAGTGGGGGACGCTTTGATGGTCGATGGTCGCAACTTGATGCGCGATGTTCATGGAGCCCTGGCGCAGATGACTGACGTTGTGAGTCGTATCCATAACCATCTGTGGCGTGGTTACAACGACAAGGTCATCACCGATGTCGTAAACATTGGTATTGGTGGCTCATTTCTGGGCCCGGAGCTTGTCTCTGAGGCGCTGGCGCCTTTTGCTCGGCATGGGGTGCGGTGCCATTATCTAGCTAATATCGACGGCAGTGAGTTCCGAGAGGTTACAGCCGAACTGAACGTAGAAACAACGCTGTTCATCATCTCCAGCAAAACCTTCGGTACTCTTGAAACCTTGAAGAATGCACAAGCTTCTCGTAGCTGGTACTTGGCTAAGGGCGGGACGGAGGAGAAGCTATATCGCCATTTCATTGCTGTGACAAGTAATCGCCAAGCGGCGCTGGATTTCGGCATTCGCGAAGCAAACATTTTTCCTATGTGGGACTGGGTCGGTGGCCGTTACTCACTATGGTCTGCAATTGGCCTGCCGATTGCGCTGGCCATTGGCATCGCTAACTTCAAAGAGCTGCTATCCGGCGCGTACGCGATGGATCAGCATTTCCTGAACGAACCATTGGAACAGAACCTTCCTGTTCTTTTAGCGGTACTCGGCGTTTGGTATCACAACTTTTGGGGTGCGCAAAGTTATGCTTTCTTGCCCTATGACCATTACCTGCGCAACTTCGTGAAGCATTTGCAGCAGATGGATATGGAGTCAAATGGCAAAAGTGTTCGTCATGACGGCACGTCAGTGTCCTGCAGCACGGGCCCAGTAATCTGGGGCGGCGTGGGGTGTAACGGACAGCACGCTTACCACCAGTTGCTGCATCAGGGAACGCCTCTGATTCCAGCTGACTTCATTGTGCCTGTGGTCAGCCATAATCCAGTGGCTGATCATCAGGAATGGCTGTATGCCAATTGCTTGTCTCAAAGCCAAGCGCTGATGTGGGGCAAAACCCGCAGTGAAGCTGAGGCAGAGCTAAAAGCCAAAGGCCTTTCATCCAGTGAGATTGAACGACTGGCACCGCATAAAGTGATCCCCGGTAACCGGCCAAGCAATACAGTTGCTCTTGAGATCATCAATCCACATAGCCTTGGTGCGCTGATCGCCCTTTATGAGCACAAGGTCTTTGTCCAGGGCGTAATTTGGGGAGTCAATTCGTTTGATCAATGGGGCGTGGAACTGGGCAAGGAGCTAAGTAACAACGTCCATAGCCTCCTGACTCGATATGACGCGCAACCGGCTGATGATTCCTCGACGCAGGGTCTTATAGATTTCTTCCGAGGACGTCATCGGGGGTAGAGCCTCATAAGATTGGACGGGACTAATGCCTTATCGTTAGCTCGTCGTGGTCACTTTGCACTGCCTGGATTTTTCGCATGCTTTTGGTTCAGGTAATGCAGTGCCTTTTTTTTATTCGATTTAACTTGGTATTTCCCTGTCGGAAACCGGTGCGTGGAGTTAGTCGCGTATCCGAATCAAAAGCGTGCTGTTCGTGTTATCGGCCTTGTCCAATAAATATAACAAACAAAAGGTGTTATGAATGAACGTTAAAACTCTCAGCGCAGTTCTGGGTGCGTCCTTTGCTGTCGGCTTTTTGCCCGTTGATGCGTATGCAACAGACTTCAGTGGTTATTTCAGAACCGGAGTAGGAGATTCGACTCAAGGAGGGAAACAGTCGTGTTTTCAGCTACCGGGCGCGCAATCCAAGTACCGTCTGGGCAACGAATGTGAGCAATATCTGGAACTGGATTTGCGTCAGGATCTGCTTTCACTGGACGACGGCTCGGTGGTCAGCGTGGAAGGTATGGCACAGTTTTACAACGAGTATGGCCATGAACCAAAATTTGACGGGGAGCACGGCTATACGCGGATGAGCCAGCTCTACGCTGAGTGGAGCAAGATGCCGGCATTGAATGGCGGTTCTTTCTGGGCGGGCCGTCGTTACTACAACCGAAACGACATCAATATTTCCGACTACTTCTACTGGAACCAAAGCTCGACAGGCTTTGGGTTCGACCAGGTCGCATTGGGAGATCTGAAATACAGTTACGTATTCTCACGCAAGGACAACGTCTTCCAAAAGGATTTTGTTACTCGTCATGATGTGACCGTCAGCGGATTCAACACAAATCCCGGTGGCGAGATTCAGCTGGGCGTCAGTTATCTGGACAAGCCGAGCCGCGAGAATGCTCATCAGGGCTGGTCGGTGGTTGCCCAGCACAAGCAGGTCGCGTTTCTCGGCGGAGTCAACAAGTTCGCTGTTCAATACGGCCGAGGGCCGGGCACCGCATTGGGCTACACCGGTGATACCACGCTGGATGAGAGCAACAAGAGCTGGCGGCTCGTGGAGTTTTTCGACTGGCAAATGACTCATGCTTTCAGTGGTCAAGTTGAATTGGTCTATCAAAAAGACACGCGGCCTGATGGTGATGATCAGAACTGGTTATCCATTGGTGTTCGGCCAATTTATGCGTTCACGGACCAGTTCAAGTTGATCACCGAAGTTGGGCGCGACCAGGTTGAAGCTGCAGACGGTACCCGAAAACTCACTAAGTACACCATCGCGCCTACCTGGTCACCGAAGGGCACGGGATTCTGGGACAGGCCGGAATTTCGTCTGTATTACACCTACGCAACCTGGAACAAGGCTGCGCAACGCGCCGCCAGCTTGCAATCTCCGGGATCGGCGTTGTCTGATACCGGTGCGTTTGGTACAGACCTGCAAGGCTCCAACGTAGGGTTTCAGGTCGAGTATTGGTGGAAATAAATCCTGAAATGGCAGTGCTGACAATCAGCCCGGATCTGCTTCAACAACTGCGGATAGCGAGGGCAATCCAACGCTTCTTCTCAAACAGAAGGGAGTGGTGAACCGCGAGAGGAAGTGAGCGAGTCAGAGGGCGCTGAACGTTGTGGCGTTCAGCGCCATCGTCGATCGAACATTGTTGAAGCTTTATCATGACCAGCAGGCGCATCGCGGCGGCAACGCTGCCGTCGTTGCAGTCATCCAGACGCAGCAGAAACCTGCCCAGGTCGACTGGCCTTTCGATTGCCGGGTTGCTGGTGACGATGTGGCGGATCTTCAGCTCCTCGATGTTGCTGAGCGCCACGTTGAGCTCCACCCAGCCGCGGCCCTCGGCAAACCCCAGGATGGCACGGATGATGGTGCGCACGCGCCGGGCCATGGCCAGGGTGCGTTGACGACGCAACTCGGTGATGATCGTAGTGATGTGCTCCAGCTTGATCTGCCAATGGCAGGCAAGATGTGGTTGTTCTCAGCGCTCCACGAAACCCTGAGATGGACTTGGTGACCAGTTCGGCAGACTTAAATGCCAACCATTGCTCGGCCACGTACGCGAAAGTGCGCTCTTCGTTGAGCAACTGTGTCTCGATCTTGGCTTTGAGCGGGGCGATGTGGTTAGACACGTCACGGCGTGCGCCGCGAGCAATGTCGCGCGCCTCCTTCAGCCCGATGTCAGGGTACGCACCGATCGAGAAACGGTTCTCCTTGCCGTGCAGCCGATACTTTAAGCGCCAGGACTTGGAAGGGGATTTTCCGACCTTGCTCGACGCCCTTACCTCCAAGTAGAGACCAGGGACTTCGCCGTCGGTGTGTTTGCCGGGTTCAGTCAACGAGCGGATGAAGGCATCGCTGAGTTTTCGTCTGTAAACAGGGGCGTTATCTGGGGGTATCGGTGGGGGCACCGTTTTTTAATAGTCGAAATTTGCCCCCAATTATGCCCCCATAAGTTTTGGAATCCATTGGATTTAGACAGACGGCAACAGACTGTAATTACCAATAAGATATTGTTATTAAAGAGTTTTATGGGGTCTGGTGGAATTCCATTACAGGCTATCGGGGTCCCCGAAAAACATCTGAATCCGCGACCGCAACCAACGCTCCCCCGGATCATTATCCTGCGACCCACGCCACGTCATGTGCAATTCAAAACTACGCACCGGCAACGGCGGATCCTCCGCTCGAACGCCACCAGCTGCGGTCAACGCTTCAGCTGTGTAATCAGGCACTGTCGCGACAATATCAGTGCCACTGATCAGCGTACTGAGCCCATTGAACTGCGGCACCGCCAGTACCACATGCCGTTTGCGCCCGAGTTTTTCCAGCTCTTCATCTATAAAGCCGCTCAGGTCGCCCGCGAACGAAACCAAGGCATGGGGGCGGGCGCAGAAATCATCCAGGCTCAACGGCCCCGGCACCGTATCGGCGCGCAACAATTTCGGCATGCTACGGCGCAGCACTTTGCGCTTGGCGTTGGCCGGCAGGTCGGCGGTGTAGCTGACGCCGATGGAAATCTCGCCCGAAGCCAGCAGGCTCGGCATCAGAATGTAGTTGGCCCGACGCACCACCAGCACAATCCCCGGCGATTCCGCGCGCAAACGCTTGAGCAGCATAGGCAGTAGCGCGAATTCAACATCATCCGACAGGCCGATGCGGAACACCGCAGTGCTGGTCGCCGGATCGAATTCCGCCGCACGACTGACTGCGGTGGAAATCGAATCCAGGGCCGGCGAGAGCAGGGCGAAGATTTCCACCGCCCGGGCGGAAGGCTCCATGCTGCGGCCGGTACGCACGAACAACGGGTCATCGAACAGCCCGCGCAGGCGCGAGAGTGCTGCACTGATGGCCGGCTGGCCGAGGAACAATTTCTCCGCAGCACGGGTCACGCTGCGTTCGTGCATCAGTGTTTCGAAAACGATCAACAGGTTCAGGTCGACACGACGCAGGTCATTACGATTCATCTGGAGTCCTGGCAGAGTCAGCAAACTTGACGTGAGCGGCCATATGGGAACAATGGCCGGCATGAATCTTACGGGGAAAGACTGGTACTCTGCACAGGGTAATTCAGTTTTTTCTGAAAGGCTGCTTCGGTTTTTACGGCATTTGATGATGTCGCCGTCGCTGCGGAATCAATGACAGGCATGTCGACTATTAATAGCCACTGATGGTCTTGGGTAGAAAGCCCAGATAGAGTTCAGGGCATTAGAGGTTACTTTGACGAGGTTTGCGATGTCCCGCACGATCCGTTTTCACAAGTTTGGTCCAGCCGAGGTGCTCAAATGCGAAGAGCATGCGGCCGCTCTGCCTGCGCCGGGCGAAGTGCAGGTGCGCGTCGAAGCGATAGGCATCAGCTGGTACGACATTCTCTGGCGCCAGAACCTGGCTTCGTCCCATGCTCGTCTGCCTTCTGGCCTGGGTCATGAAATGGCTGGCGTGGTCACTATGGTCGGCGAAGGCGTCGATGATTTGGCCGTTGGTGACAAGGTCGCCAGCTTCCCGGCCGAGAGCCCCAACGACTACCCTGTTTACGGCGAACAGATCGTTCTGCCGCGCTCGGCATTGACCCGTTACCCGGACGTGCTCAGCCCGATCGAAGCCAGCGTGCACTACACGCCGCTATTGATCGCTTATTTTGCCTACGCCGACCTGGCGCGAGTCAAACCCGGGCAATTTGCGCTGGTGACCGACGCCAGCCACTGCGCTGGGCCATCGTTTGTACAACTGGGAAAAGCCCTCGGTGTGCGAGTGATTGCTGCGACCAAAACCGCGGATGAGCGTGAGTACCTGCTGTCCCTGGGCGCCGAGAAAGTTATCGTCACCGAAGAACAGGATCTGCTGATGCAGATCAACAAGATCACCGATAACCGCGGCGTCGATGTGGTGTTCGATGGCCTTGGCGGGCCGCAGATGTCGCTGCTCGGCGATGTGCTCGCACCTCGCGGCAGCCTGGTGCTCTATGGCCTGCAGGGGGGTAATCAGACGCCATTTCCGGCCTGTGCGGCGTTCCAGAAGAACATTCAGTTCTTTGTACACTGCATCGGTAACTTCACCGGCAAGCCGGAGCTGGGCATCATCCAGGATCAGGCCGCACTGCAACGTGCCCTGCGCGATATCAACCAGTTGACCGCGGATCGTGTGCTGCTGCCACTCAAGACCCGGGTGTTCCCGTTTTCCGAGTTTGTCGAAGCCCACCGCTATATGGACGAATGCCCATGCCGCGAACGGGTCGCCCTTCAGGTCGAGCCTGCGTAAGCCCTTCCTCTGCAAGAGTCCGTGAGAACACGGACTCTTCTGCCGGTAGTCACTCCAAAATGAGACGTTCCATCGATCTGTCGGTGGGCTGGTTCAGCAACTGAACTGGTTTTTGCTCTCAATCTGTATCTTCTAATCATTATATAAGCCCTGATAATTGAATGATTAATTTCATCTCAAGGAAAGAGTCATGGCCGACTATCAGGCTGAAACTCCTCAATGCGCGCCTGCAATATATGCTCAACAAATAATGCAGCGTCGCTCAGTTGTCTTACATTCATTGGCAACTTCTTTCTTTATTTCTTGTACTAAGTGTCTGTGGGACGCTGTCGGAAATTTCCTAGGAAAGCGCGTGGGAGCACAGGGCGCCCATTCTGCCGGGCGTTGCGGCGATCTTGATCTCCTTGGGGTATCCGCGACATCCAATCATTTCAAATAATTACACAATGCTTAAGTGCTAGCATTTGAACAACAGCCCCGGCACTCCATTCATGACAGATACCTGTTGCGCAATACACCTCGTTGTTTGCGTGGCATTGAACTTATGAGTTACAGGTAAATAATGATGACCGCTACCCATGATCAGGCAATGAACTATGTTTATCAGCAAATGCTGCAGCGTTTGCTGGGTTTTTTCTCTCGCGCCGAGCGCACGGCATTGCAATTGATGATTCAGCGCCTGGTGATTTCCGCAGGAGGCATGGAGCGTATTGGCGATTACAAGGTGCTGGCGATGCAGTCAGGGTCCCGCGACAGCTGCTACACGCTGGCGCTACTGCGCGCCGCGCAACTGAGTATCGCCGGCCGGGCGCCGGCGACGTTTCAGCTGCGAGTGGCGACCTTGCGCTTGAACGGTGCGGCCTCGACGGCCATGGAAAACATCCATCGCAGCTGCAGTGCGTTGTTTCTCTACGACGATCCCCGGGTCGAAGTGCTGATGGTCGATAATCGTGAAGTCCTGCCGTTCAACCATCTGGCGTCGATCTCCGAAGCCGGTCGCGAGTCGAATCGGCTCAACTTGCTGATGGTCGGGCACCGTCGAGCCTGGAACGGGCCGCTTGATCTGTGGGATGACGGGTACCTGGCGACCGGCGAGTTTTGCGGACAAATCGCCCGCTGGGACCAAGGTGTCGATGCACTGGTCAGTAGCGATACGCCCCGTCGGCAGAAGCAGTTTATCGAGGGATTGAACCGCGCGGCGGCCAAGGCCGGGCTCAATGCACCAGACCATCATGAAACGGGATACGAGGGCCTGTTCGCGCGGCTCGATGAATTGGGCAGCGATTGCTACCGCGAGTTTTATCCTGCATCGGCCCTGGCGGCGTGGCGTCCCGCCGATCGTTTTGAAGCGTGTCGCCGCACGACCTTTATCGATATTCACGACATGCTGGTCAGCAACCTGGAAGAGCGCTGGCCATTGCTCACCGATTTTCTCGGGTTTCAACCTGACGAGTTGTCGGCTCAGCTCAGTGATAACGACTACGTCAGCCTGTCGATATCCGCGCACCTTCGTGGCTTGCAAGCGTGCTTTGTACACGGTGGCACCTACGAGATGGGCGTCAGCGAGTACCTGCAGCGGGCGCTGGTGATGATGCGTCGTAAACACGTTCCAGAGCGCTTTTGCGAACAGGCAATGGAGACCTTCGGCAACCCGGTGACAATGACCGACCAGCGCGCATTGGCGGCGGCTGAAGCACAAAAGAGCCTCGGTTTGAGCGAGGCTCAACTGGTGTGTTTGCTGTTCGCCCCTTTTGTCGATAATGGCGCGGCCCTTGAGCATTTTCTTCGACAGTGCCATCCCGGCATGCTCGTGGCATTGCCAGACTTGCACCGGGCAATGCAGGGCGGTCCGGCACCCGAGCAGGTTCTACAGTGGATGGTCGATGTCAGCGGGTTGTCGGTGAGTCTGATCGGCACGCTTTACCGCATGGCCTCGGTGGTTCGGGACGAGGGCAGGGGGAGCGGCACGGAAAGCGGCGACGCGGGTATGCAGGCTGAAGTCATGCCGCCTGACAGTGAAACGAGCGTGGCTGGCGAATGGTCGACGGGGCGGTGAAAGTGCCAGGTTTGACGGATCCGGCAAGGATGCGTCACGACGTTCGTAGCCTGTTCGGCCATTACCCATGAAAGGACCACGTGATACCGATTTTGCGTACCAGGCGGTGTACCGTTACCTGACAAACCTGATCAATGAGGCGGGCAGTCACGTGCAAGTACGCCTGCCTTCATTGCGACAGTTGGCGCACCGCCTGAGTGTGTCGATCTCGACTATTCAGTACGCCTATTCGCTGTTGGAGAAGGAAGGGCGCGTCTATTCGGTGGCCAAGTCCGGCTACTACGCCGTACCCGTATCCTCAATAGGCATACCCGGCCGCGGCAAGGACTTGCTCGAAACGGTTTATGTCAACGCCAGACGTCCCGGCATGCTGGTGCTGAGCGCCGATGAACCGGCGTTATTACAACCGCTGGATAGCCCGTTGCTGTTGCTGGAGAGAGAACTGCTGCGCCAGTACCCACGCCAGCCACAACCGTCTTCACAACCCTGCGGCGAGCTGGAGCTGCGCACAGCCCTGGCGGCGCGTTACACCACTTCGCCGACACGTTGCTGGCATGCCGATGATGTCTATATCGGCGCCGACCTGCGGGGAGTCCTGGAAATATTGATCGCCGCTCTTGGCCTCAAAGACGCTGTAGTGGTGGTCGAATCACCGTGCGATTGGGGCATTCTGCGTCTGCTCCAGGATGCGGACGTGCGGGTGATCGAGCTGCCGTTGCAAGCCGATGGCGGTCTGGATCTGGAGCAGTTGAAGGAACTGCTTGAGGCCGAGCAGGTGCGACTGGTGATGCTTTCATCGGGGCTGAACATGCCACGAGGCAGTGTGGCGCCTGACAGCAACAGGCAATCCGCCGCACAGCTGCTGAAACGACATGGCAGTTGGGTACTGGAAAACGATTGCTATGGCGAGCTTGAGTTCGAGCCGAACGGCCTGCGATTTCGCGATCTGCTGGACCCGGATCGGCTGATCGTGTTTTCCACATTCGAGAAGTTCATCGGGTCGGAGGCGCCCTTCGGCTATCTGCTGTCGCGACAATTGCGTGCCAGATTGCAGCGGCACTTTCTGCTACGCGCTTTCCGTTTGTCGTTGATTCGTCAGAAAGCCATTGCGCGGCTGTACAGCAACGGACGCATCGATCAACACCTGCTGGTGTTGCGTCGACTGCTCAAGGAACGCATGGTGCAGATGACACAGTTGCTTGAAGATCGCCTGCCCGACGCGCTGCACTTCGTTGAGCCCCAGGGCGGGGCGACGATCTGGATTCGTTCGTTGCGCCAGGTCAATGTGCATCGAGTGTTCGAGCGTTTGCTCAAGCAACATGTTGTGATTGCTCCGGGAGAATTGTTCAGCTTGCAGGGCCTGCACGGCCAGCATTTGCGCCTGAGTCACACCTTCGGTGGTCACCACGACCTCGCCGACGCACTTGGGCTGTTGGGGGATGCCTTGCGCCTGGAATCGATCGACTGAGCCGAGGCGCAAACTCATCCTCGGAACCTGACAATCGATAACATCGCGCCAAGGCCAAACTGTCAGTAAACTGCGTTCTATTCCCGAACCACTCTCTCTCAGAGGTTTTGCATGACACTCAGTCCTTTTGCGGGCAAACCGGCACCGGCAGAACTGTTGGTCGACATCCCGCGACTGGTAACGGCCTATTACACCGGCCAGCCCGATGCAGCCATTTCTACCCAGCGCGTCGCCTTCGGCACGTCCGGACACCGAGGTAGCTCGTTCGATCTGAGTTTCAACGAATGGCACGTTCTGGCCATCAGCCAGGCAATCTGCCTGTACCGCGAAGCCCAGGGCATCGACGGTCCGCTGTTCGTCGGGATCGACACTCATGCGCTGTCCACGCCGGCCGGTGCCAGTGCCCTGGAAGTCCTGGCGGCGAACGGTGTGACGGTGATGATCGCCGAAGGCGATGAGTACACGCCGACGCCAGCCGTTTCCCACGCGATTCTTTGCTACAACCGTGGGCGCACCTCGGGCCTGGCGGACGGCATCGTCATCACTCCGTCCCACAACCCGCCACAAAGCGGTGGCTACAAGTACAACCCTACCAACGGCGGCCCGGCCGATACCCACATCACCAAGTGGATCGAAGCCAAGGCCAACGAGTTGCTGGCGGCCAAGCTCGCTGGCGTCAAACGCATCAGCTACGAGCAGGCCCTGAAGGCCAGCACTACCCATCGTCACGATTACCTCAATACCTATGTCGCCGACCTGATCAATGTGATCGACTTCGACGCCATCCGCGATGCGAAGCTGCGTCTGGGCGTCGATCCGCTGGGTGGAGCAGGGGTGCGCTACTGGTCGGCGATTGCCGAGCACTATCGCCTGGACCTGGAGGTGGTGAATAAAGAGGTTGATGCGACGTTCCGTTTCATGACCGTCGATTGGGACGGGCAGATCCGCATGGACCCATCGTCCGGCCACGCCATGCAAGGCCTGATCGGTCTGAAAGAGCGTTTCGACGTGGCCTTTGCCTGTGACCCGGATCACGACCGCCATGGCATCGTGACCCCGTCCGGTGGTTTGTTGGCACCCAACAACTACCTCGCGGTGTCGATCGATTACCTGTTCCAGAACCGTCCACAGTGGCGCGCCGATGCAGCTGTGGGCAAAACCGTGGTCAGCAGTGGTCTGATCGATCGCGTTGCCAAGCGTCTGGGCCGACGTCTGTATGAAGTGCCGGTCGGCTTCAAATGGTTTGCCGACGGCCTGTTCGACGGTTCCCTCGGTTTTGGCGGTGAAGAAAGTGCTGGCGCGTCGTTCCTGCGCAAGGACGGCAGTGTCTGGTGCACCGACAAGGACGGCTTGATTCCGGCATTGCTGGCCGCCGAAATGACTGCCCGCACGGGCCGTGACCCAAGCCAGGCCTATCGCGCGTTGACCGATGAACTGGGCGAACCCTTCTCGGTACGGGTCGATGCCAAGGCAAACCCTGAGCAGAAAGCGCTGCTGAGTAAATTGTCGCCAGACCAGGTCACCTCGACTCAACTGGCGGGCGAAGCGATCCAGAGCATCCTCAGCCATGCACCGGGCAACGACCAGGCCATTGGCGGTCTGAAAGTCATGACCGAGAACGGTTGGTTCGCGGCGCGGCCGTCGGGCACTGAGGATATCTACAAGATCTACGCGGAAAGCTTTGTCAGCGACGATCACCTGAAGCAACTGGTGGCAGAAGCCCAGACACTCGTGGATAGCGCAATTTCCGCGAAGTGATTGAGGGGACCCTTCGCGGGCAAGCCTCGCTCCTACAGGATTGGCGTCGATCGGCGCCGACCTTCTGTAGGAGCGAGGCTTGCCCGCGAAGGCGTCAGTGCAGTCACCCAGAATTTCAGTCAAAAAAAGGGGCGATCCATCAACGGTCGCCCCTTTTTTTTGTCGCTGCATTTACCGCATCAAGCCACATCCACCAACACAATCTCACTGTCCTCAATCGCGGTCACGCGCAACACCTGCTCATCGACAATCGCAACACCGTCTCGAGCTTGTGCACGCAAGCCATTGACTTCAATGACCCCAGTGGCTGGAACCAGATAAGCACGACGGCCGCTATCCAGGTGATACTCCGCGGATTCACCGGCCTTCAGGTTCGCCGCCACCAGACGCGCATCGGCGCGAATGTGCAGGCTTTGATCGTCGCCGGCCTTGCCGCTGGCCAGGGTCACGAAACCTTCGCGCTCGCCTTTGGGGAATGGCTTGGCACCCCACGACGGGGCCGAACCGGCTTCATTGGGGATGATCCAGATCTGAAAGATCCGGGTCTCGGTCGCTTCCAGGTTGTACTCACTGTGAGCGATCCCGGTGCCGGCGCTCATGACCTGAACGTCGCCCGCTTCGGTGCGGCCTTTGTTGCCGAGGTTGTCCTGGTGGGTAATCGCGCCTTCACGAACGTAGGTGATGATTTCCATGTCCCGGTGCGGGTGTTGCGGGAACCCGGTGCCGGGGGCAATCACATCATCGTTCCACACCCGCAGGTTGCCCCAGTTCATGCGTTTGGGGTCGTGGTACTCGGCGAACGAAAAGTGGTGATGGGCATCCAACCAGCCATGATGCGCGCCGCCCAGCGAGTTGAAGGGTCTGAGTTCAAGCATGATCGTCTCCTGAAAAGGTTCGTTATTGGGGCAGAACGCTTGGGCCACAAACGAGAACCGGTGGTTGATGGCGAGCATCATCTATCAGGTAATCATCGATAAAAAGCGTAAAAAATGCCTCAATACAATCGAATTAGTTGATAGCAAATAACCTCGAAACATTCTCATCCAGCCTTCACTTCATCGCATAAGCCAATGACCTGTAAGCATTTCACTAGAACTAAACGGCAAATGCAGACACCATAGCCCTCAACAGCCTCACACCCTGGAGTCCGTCAGCGTGCCGCAACACACCCCCGATCTTCCTCCCGAACTTCGACCCTTGGCCGAGATGCCGTTGTTCAAGCGCCTGGCCGCCCGGTTCTTTGGCCACGGCCTTACCCGTCTGCGCGCGCAACATCGTGCGTCCTGGCTGCACGGCCAAGCTGACGGTTTTCGCAGCGGTCACAGCGCCGGAGTGGATTACGGCTATAAGGAAGGCAAGCTCGAGGGGCTGGAGGAAGGTCGGCAGGTTCTATTGATTCGCGACTCGCGCTCGACCGAGCATCGACCGCCCAACGTCGATGACAATCTGTTCGACGATTGGCGCCTGCCATTGAGTGCTGAGCTGAAGAAGCGCATGAAGGCCGACGTGGCGCGGCTGTTGCCCGCGCATGCCCAGCCAAGTGCTGCCCAGTGGAAGATGATTTTCAGCGACACACCGTCGACCTCGGTGATCGCCGGGGCGGGCGCGGGTAAATCGACGACCCTGGTGCTGCGAATTCTGCTGCTCAGCCATTACCTCGGGTTTGAGCTGAGCTCGATGACCGTGGTGACCTTCACCCGCGAATCGCGCAAGGACTTCATCAACAAACTGATCGAACTGTTTGCAGTGTGGGGCCGGGGAATCAGCCTTAAGGAAGCGCGCGATCTGGTGCGCACGTTCCACTCGCGCATCCTGCCGATGGTCCGCAGCTTGCCGGGTTTCGAGCGGCTGCAAGCCTTCGAAAACCTCAGTCACCGCGTGCAAGGCGGCGATGAGGAGGTCGACAGCAACCCCTTCGACCTGCGCATCAACGATGCCCAGCGCCAGCAACTCAACGCCTGCTATCACAGCCTGTACACCCGCGATGAGCGTTTTCGCGAGTTGATCAAGCCTTTGTCTCGTCATGCCTTGCAGCTCAAGGAGCTGGAGCGTGATCACCCGGACGTGCAGAAACGCATGGCGGTGACTGAACTCGCCGCCAAGCGCGATGAAGAACTGTGCGACACAATCGAAGACTTGTGGTTTCGCGCCGGTGCCTGGCCGATCAAGGGCATCGAACCGAATCGTCAGACCTTCGACATCAATGGCTCGACCTTTCATTGCCACGGCTACATTCCGACGCTGGATGCCTGGGTGGTGCTGGGTTTCGATCCTCGGGAAAATCCCCAGGTCAGCCGTCCGAATGCCAAGCTTTCAGTGCGTGCAGAGTGGGCTGTAAAGCGCACCCTGTTTCAAGCTTTCTGTCGTAAGCCTTTGATATGGCTGGATAGTTATGAGTCTTCAAAACGTGTTTTGGCCTCGCTTGCCGGAGACGCCAGCGCCGGGCCGGGTTTCGATTACAAGGTCAAGGGCGAACTCGGCTCCGCGCCGTTGCTGGACTGTTTTGTCGCGGCGGCCGGGTTTATTGAAAACCTCGGCCTGGATGTGCCGAATGCCGTGGGCCAGATGAGTTTCGCCAAGGATGATCCGGACCGGTTTTTCTTCGAGGCCTTGAGCCTGTTCTGGCGAGCGCTGGAAGATCATCTGCTGGATCAATCGCCACCGGTGATGACCTACAACCGGATGTTCGCTTTGTTCAGCGAGCATTCGCCGGAGAATCTCAAGCTGCTCGGCGATGAGCTGCTGCGGCCGATGTCGCACTTGATGATTGACGAGTTTCAGGATGTATCGCCGCAGATCGTTTCGTGGATTCGTGCCAGCCTGGCGGAGATCCGCAGTCGCGGACCGGCCATGCATGTGGGGCGCGGCGCGCAGCGTTCGTCATTGCTCTGTGTCGGCGATGACTGGCAGTCCATCTATGGCTGGCGCGGCAGCTCGCCGACTTACTTCATGGAGTTCAACAAGGAATTCCCGTCGCCGAGCACGACCAAAGTGATGCTCAGCGACAATTACCGCAGCCATCAGCACATCATCGACGCAGCGGAGCATATTGTCCGCGCGGCACCAGCGATTGCCGGTAAGAAGGCCAAGGCCAGTGGTGAGCCCAAGGCGCTGCTGCCGGTGAATGTTCTCGACCGGGATGACCAAGGCATGGCCCAGCGCCTGATCGAGCACTACAGAAAAGGCGATTCAATCTTGATGCTTTATCGAAAAAGCAGCGATAAGTCATTGATAGAAGAGCATATTCAGTCTGTAGTTAATGTGGATTCTAGCTTGCCGTACGAAGCTCGACGGCTCAAACAACTGACCTATCACAGCGCTAAGGGCCTACAGGCCGATGCGGTTTTTCTGCTGGGCGATTGCCAGCACCTGACCACTTCACCCTACAAGAACCAGGTCTATCGCATGGCCGGACTCGGCAAGGCTGGCGACAGCGAGCCTTACGACAGCGCACAGAAAGACGAGATCTTGCGACTGGCCTACGTGGGCATTACCCGGGCGGTGAGTCATTGCTATTGGTATGTCGATGGTCAGGATACCTCGGCTGCGAATATGCCCAAGGCCTCCGACCGGATTGGCAAGGGCAAGGTGTTCTTTGTCGATCATCGTCAGGGGAAAGTGCCGGCCTGACTTTCAAGAGAGTCTTGAGCAGAAAACCTGTGGCGAGGGAGCTTGCTCCCGTTTGAGTGCGCAGCACTCATAAAAAATCGGCAATGGTTCTCAGATTTTTGGGGCCGCTACGCGACCCAGCGCGAGCAAGCTCGCTCGCCACAGAGACGCGACCGACTGGCCGCGAAAAGTTGCGAGGGGCGCGATCCCGGCCTATGGTCCAAGGCGAGGCTTTGCTTGCGACTGGCGCGCAATGATTCGCCGCAGGTCGCTGTCCATCCAGTGCGGATACATGCAGCGAGGTGACGACATGCCGAACGACTCCCGTCCCGCCGTGCTCGAACTGATCGGCAATACGCCGCTGGTGCGTATCAGCCGCTTCGATACCGGCCCGTGCACACTGTTTCTCAAACTCGAATCGCAGAACCCCGGCGGTTCGATCAAGGACCGCATCGGCCTGGCGATGATCGACACCGCCGAGCGCGATGGCCGGCTGCGCCCCGGCGGCACCATCGTCGAGGCCACTGCCGGCAACACGGGACTTGGCCTGGCTTTGGTCGGCCGAGCCAAGGGTTATCGGGTGGTATTGGTGGTGCCGGACAAGATGTCCACCGAGAAGGTCCTGCACCTCAAGGCGATGGGCGCCGAAGTGCACATCACCCGCTCCGACGTCGGCAAGGGCCATCCCGATTATTACCAGGACGTCGCTGCGCGGTTGGCGCAGGACATTCCCGACGCGTTCTTCGCCGATCAATTCAACAACCCGGCCAACCCGCTGGCCCACGAGTGCAGCACCGCGCCGGAGATCTGGGCGCAGACTCAGCATGATGTGGATGCCATCGTTGTCGGCGTCGGTTCGGCCGGCACGCTGACCGGGCTGACCCGTTTCTTTCAGCGCGTACAACCGAATCTGGAAATGGTGCTGGCCGATCCGGTCGGCTCGGTAATGGCCGAATACAGTCGCAGCGGCACCCTTGGTACGCCCGGTTCCTGGGCGGTGGAGGGCATTGGCGAAGACTTCATTCCGTCGATTGCCGACCTGTCCAGCGTGCGCAAGGCCTATTCGATCAGCGATGAGGAAAGCTTCGATCATGCCCGCCAATTGCTGCGCGCCGAAGGGATTCTGGGCGGTTCTTCGACCGGCACGTTACTGGCGGCGGCGCTGCGTTACTGCCGCGAACAAACCGAGCCGAAGCGGGTGGTCAGTTTCGTCTGCGACACCGGCACCCGCTACCTGTCGAAGGTCTATAACGACCAGTGGATGAACGACCAAGGGCTGCTTGCGCGCAAACGCTATGGTGACTTGCGTGACCTGATCGCGCGGCGCTTCGAGGATGGCCGGGTGGTCAGCGTGGGGCCGGACGACACCTTGCTCACCGCTTTCCAGCGCATGCGCCTGGCGGATGTATCGCAACTGCCGGTGCTGGTGGATGGGCAGCGGCTGGTCGGGGTAATCGACGAGTCCGACATTCTGTTTGGCGTGCACGAAGACGCTACGCACTTTCGCATGACCGTGACCAGCGCGATGACCGACAAGCTCGAAACCCTGCCTCCCGGCGCCAGTCTTGCTGAGCTGGAGGCAGTGCTCGATCGCGGGTTGGTGGCGATCATCGCCGACACGTCGGGCTTCCACGGCCTGATTACTCGCGTCGACATGCTCAATCACTTGCGGAGATCCCTCGCATGAGTCAGCACGATGAAACCGCCGCGCCACGCGGATTTGCCACCCGTGTGATCCATGCCGGACAAACGCCGGACCCTTCCACCGGGGCGCTGATGCCGCCGATTTACGCCAACTCCACCTATCTGCAACAGAGCCCGGGTGTGCATAAGGGCTTCGACTACGGGCGTTCGCACAACCCGACGCGCTTCGCCCTGGAGCGTTGCGTGGCGGACCTCGAGGGCGGTACTCGGGCCTTCGCCTTCGCTTCCGGGCTGGCGGCGATCGCCAATGTGCTCGAATTGCTCGATGCTGGCGCCCACATTGTCTCCGGCAATGACTTGTACGGCGGTACTTTCCGACTGTTCGACAAGGTGCGTCAGCGCAGTGCCGGGCATCGTTTCAGCTTCGTCGATCTGACTGACCTGGCGGCCTTCGAAGCAGCGCTGCGGGACGACACGCGGATGGTCTGGGTCGAGACGCCGAGCAATCCTTTGCTGAGCCTCACTGACCTCGCCGCCGTCGCGCGCACCTGTCGCGAGCGAGGCATCATTTGTGTGGCCGACAACACTTTCGCCAGCCCGTGGATACAGCGCCCGCTGGAGTTGGGCTTCGATATCGTGCTGCACTCGACGACCAAGTACCTGAACGGTCACTCCGACGTGATCGGCGGCATCGCGGTGGTCGGGCAGAACGCTGAACTGGCCGAGCGCCTGGGTTTTCTGCAGAACGCGGTGGGGGCTATCGCCGGGCCGTTCGACGCGTTCCTCACGTTGCGCGGGGTGAAGACCCTGGCGCTGCGCATGGAGCGCCACTGCAGTAACGCGCTGGAGTTGGCGCAATGGCTGGAGCGTCAGCCGCAGGTGGCGCGCGTTTACTATCCGGGCTTGCCATCGCACCCGCAGCACGAACTGGCGCAGCGGCAGATGCGAGGATTCGGCGGAATGATTTCCCTCGACCTGAACAGCGACCTGGCTGGCGCCAAGCGCTTTCTCGAGAGCGTGCGGATCTTTGCCTTGGCCGAGAGCCTGGGCGGGGTGGAAAGCCTGATCGAGCACCCGGCGATCATGACCCATGCCAGCATCCCCGCCGAAACCCGGGCACAACTCGGTATCGGCGATGCGCTGGTGCGTTTGTCAGTGGGGGTCGAAGATGTCGAAGACCTGCGCGCTGATCTGGCTCAGGCCCTGATGCGGATCAGTTAAACACTATCCATGTGGGAGCGGGCTTGCCCGCGATGAGGGCGTGTCAGCGACATTAATGTTGCCTGACACACCGCCTTCGCGGGCAAGCCCGCTCCCACAGGTTTTGTGGCGCGCTGGTCGTCAGGCATAACTCCTGAGAGCCTGCGGCGGAATGAACGCTTCCAGCTCATCTTCCACAGCTTCGATGATTCGTTCTACATCCGCCGCATTCATGACTGTTGCGCAAGGAATGCCGGCGATGGCGATCAAGGTTTCACCACTGGCGCGGTCGAACAGCCGGGCAACCATACTGCCCGGTGCATCCATGGTGGCTTCGAAACCCATGGGATGAAAATGCCAGCGCATCAGCTGGCAGGCATTTGGAAAAGTGACTTTGCTGAAAGACCTTTCATTCATGTGTTGCCCACCTTCATCATCGAGCGCTTCCTTTAGCTCATGTTAGGAGGGAAGAACCTTCAATGGCTCAACCGGTGACTGTCTTTAAAAGTAGCATCCGGATGTGAAAGTCATGTGGAATTTTTCAGTCCGTTTAGCGATTGGTTCATTTTTTTTGACGCAGATCACGAGACACCGATTTTGTGGCGAAAGGCCAATATTGCCGGGGCATTCCACGGGGTCATTGAAGCCCGGTGAGAACTTCGGCAAGCTCGGTTTTTTCTCGTCGAGTCCCTTATGCACGCCGATGATGATGGTCCGTTGCAAACCCAGGCCACGGGCGAGACAGTCATGCGTTACCACCTGCGCTGGAAACACCGGGATCTGGACGGCGTCATGGCGCTTTATCACCCGGACATTCAGTACAACGATTTTTTCCAGAACCGCGTGATGGGGCTGGATGAGTTGCGCGAGTATGTGCGCGACAGCATGCCGCGCGATCCGGATGAGGCCCTGGAGCATTCGGACCGTATTCGCCTGGACGGCAACACGGCGTTCATTCAATACCGCATAACGCTTCGCGGCGGTGAAGGGTTGGTGTCGTTTCGGGCCAGCGAGGCCATTACCGTGCGTGACGGGCTGATCTGGCGGGTCAATGAATACGCCTCGCTCGTGCACGAACAAGCGTCCAGCAAAGCCGCCCCCAACTTGCGCCCGGCGGTCAGCCGGCTCGGGCTGTCACCGCGGCAGCTGAGTTTCATGGCCGAGGATTTGCAGCAGTACTTCCAGCGCCAGCAACCGTACCTGGATCCTGAACTCGACCTGCAACGGGTGGCGAAGGAGTGCGGGTACAGCCGCAATCAGATTTCCTATCTGCTGAATCAGGTGCTCGGCCAAAGCTTCTACCGTTACGTCAATCAGGCGCGGTTGCAGCATTTGCTTGCGGCACTGGACGCCGCCACGCCGCCACTGCGCATCGACGAACTGGCCTTCGCGGCTGGCTTCAATTCGTTGTCGGCGTTTTATAGCTGTTTTCGCCGCCACACCGGTCTGTCGCCCAAGGCTTACGCCAAACAAATTTCTTTGCGTGCACGCGCGCAAGACAATCCCTGAGCCCACGCACTAGGATCGACGCCATCGAAGTTTTCAGTGGTGGAGTCTTGCATGCAGGCGTGGCGCACGATCAGTTTATGGATGGATCAACTCGACGAGCCATTGCTGGCGCGCCCGGCGCTGGAGCAGGATCTGGACGTCGACGTGGCCATCATTGGCGCCGGGTACACCGGGCTCTGGACCGCTTACTACCTCAAGCGCCTGGCGCCGGAGCTGAACATTGCCATCGTCGAAGCAAGCATCGCGGGTTTTGGTGCTTCGGGCCGTAACGGCGGTTGGCTGATGGGCAACCTGCTGGGCGAAGATCGCTTGCTCGCCGATTTACCGGCCGAACAACGGCGCGCCTCTTTCGACCTGCTGCACGGCATCCCTGATGAAGTAGAGATCGTGCTCGAACGAGAAGGCATCGACTGCGATTATCGCAAAGGTGGGGTGCTTTACTGTGCTGCGCGCTATCCGGAGCAGGAAGCCAGCCTGCGCCATTATCTGGACACGCTCTACCGTGAGGGGCTGACCGAAAGCGACTACCGTTGGCTCAGTCCTGAGCAATTGGCGCAACAGATCAGAATTGCCAAACCTTATGGCGGTATCTATGCACCGCACGTCGCGACCCTTCACCCGGCAAAGTTGGTCCGAGGCCTGGCACGGACGGTGGAGCGTATGGGGGTCAACATCTATGAGAACAGCCCGGTCACTCAATGGCAGTCGGGCAGTTTGCGTACGGCCAAGGCGCAGGTTCGCAGCCGCTGGATCGTGCCGGCGGTAGAAGGGTATGCCGCCACGTTGCCACCGTTGGACCGCTACCAGTTGCCGGTCCAGAGTTTGCTGGTGGCGACCGAACCGCTGTCCGCCGCGACCTGGGACGAAATCGGCCTCAGCCACGGCCAGGCCTTTAGTGAAAGCAGCCGGCAAGTCACCTATGGCCAGCGTACGGCGGATAACCGCTTGGTGTTCGGTGCCCGTGGCGGCTATCAATTTGCTGGCAAGTTGCGCCATGACTTCGACTTGACCACCAGCGAAATAGAGTTGCGGCGCTACCTGTTCAGCGAACTTTTTCCGCAGCTCAAGAACGTCCGAATTACCCATGCGTGGGGCGGCAACCTGGGCATGTCCCGGCGCTTCAAGCCGCACATGCTCTGCGATCAGGCCAGCGGCATCGCCTTGTCCGGCGGTTATGGCGGGGAGGGCGTCGGAGCCAGCAACCTCGGCGGGCGAACCCTGGCCGACCTGATTCTTCAGCGCGACACCGAGTTGGTCCGCCAGCCGTGGGTCATTCCTCAGGGTGGTCTCGACGCGCTCAAAGCCTGGGAGCCGGAGCCCTGCCGCTGGTTGGGTTACAACGCGATCATCCGCAGCTTCGTCCACGAAGACCAGACCCTGGCCAACCCGGCCACCGCGCCCTGGCGACGCAAACTGGCCAGTCGGGTTGCGGGGTTCATGGAAGGTTTCATGCACTGAACGGAGAGGCTCTGATATTGCCCACCGTCAGCCCGGGAAGTGATCTCCAAACATGGGATGACCGCCAGCGGAGCTTTCGCGCGTCGCCTCGTCCTGGATGACGTCCCAATGTTCGACCATCACGCCGTCCTCGAGGCGGAGAATGTCGACTACGACCCAGTTCGCCGGCTGGCCGAGGCCAGAGAACCGGCCGTGCAGCATAACGAAATCGCCTTGTGCCACAGCGAGCTGGCATTCGTAACGCAGGTCGGGCGACCCCGTGGCTACCAGGCCGAACAGGCCCTCGCGACCTGGGGGCACATGAGCACTATGTTGAACATAGGAAGGCGACCAGAAGTGTTCGGCCGCAGCCAGATCTTTGCGATTGAATAGGGTTTCGAAGCCTTCGAGAGCGATTGCCTTGTTCTCGGCTGGTGTGCGTCTGGTCATAGTCTTGGTCCCGTTAACTCTATTAGGAGCAGGCGACCGCTGGGGGCGCCCGACGCGGTAGCGGTCAGCCGAGAGTCGGCCCGGCTGCGATCATGTCGTTGAACTGATTGACCCACGCATGCTCGTTCGGGCCGGGGTTGGCACGCATAGCCTCGGCTGGAGAGACGAGGATTTCGTCTACGCCACTCTCGAACTGCTTCATCGCTTCAGTAATGAACTGGTCGAGAGGAATAGCGCGCTCTTCCTCGCTGCTATCGAGCAGCTCGGTGCGTACCCAAGGCGGCGCGATTTCGACCAGTTGAATGCCTTGTTCGCGCAGCAGGTAACGCTGTGACAGCGTGTAGGAATGGAGTGCTGCCTTGGTCGCCGAATAGACCGCCGTCACGGCCATCGGCACGAAACCAAGAACGGAGGAGACGTTGATGATCACTGCATCAGGTTTAGCCTTCAGATGCTCGATCAGTGCCGAACTCATGCGGATCGGGCCGAGCAGGTTGGTGGTGACGGTCGACAGCGCGAGCGCATCGTCCACTGGCTTGTCTGCGTGATCCAGCATCATGACGCCGGCATTATTGATCAGCACATTCAAGTCCGGGTAATTGGAAATGAGCGTTTGCGCTGCCACCTGGATGCTGCCCGGATCGGTAATGTCCAGCACAACGGCGGCCATGCCGGGGTTGGCGTCCAGCGTCTCTTGCAGCCGCTCCTTGCGCCGGCCAGAGATGATCACCTTATTGCCCAGCTTGTGGAAGGCTTCGGCCAAGCCTCGGCCAATGCCGGAGCCGCCGCCGGTGATGAAGATGGTATTGCCGGTCATACGCATGACACTTCTCCTTGATTGATGAAGTCAGGGGTGAACAGCGCGTCGCGCGGATGAAAAGGATAGTCCGTGTAACCCACCTCGGTGCCACCGAAGAACGACTCGCGGTCGTACGGGTTTAGCGGCCAGTCGTTGCGCAGGCGCTCTGGCAAGTCAGGGTTGGCGATGAAGTGGCGGCCAAAAGCGACCAGGTCGGCATCGCCGGCCTCAAGGATCGCCTTGGCCGATTCACCAGAGAAGCCGCCCGCCGCGATAAGGGTGCCCTTGTAGTGCTGGCGGATGAGTTGGGATGCCACCGGATTCTGGTCCCGGCGCTCGTCCTCGGCGACACCTAAAATGCGTGGCTCGATCAGATGCAGATAGGCGAGGTCCAGCTTGTCCAGTTCGCGCGCGACATAGGTGAACAGGCCAACAGGGTCGCTGTCGGACATATCACCGAAATTGCCGCTCGGCCCCAGGCGCACCGCCACCCGATTGCTGCCCCAGACGGAGATCACTGCTTCTACTGCTTCCAGCAGGAACCGGCTGCGGTTCTCGAACGAACCACCGTAGATATCCGTACGTTTGTTGCTACCGTCCTGGAGGAATTGATCGAACAGGTAGCCGTTGGCCGAGTGCAACTCCACGCCGTCGAATCCGGCTGCGATACCGCGTGCAGCCGCGGCGCGGAAGCTGTCTACCAGCCCGCGGATTTCAGCGATGGTCAGTTCGCGCGCCGGGGAGCCGGGGGTCCAGCCGGACTCGGTGTAGGCCAGGCCGCCGTGGTCCACGACGGAAGGAGCCACCGGCTGGGCGCCGTTCGGCTGTAGCAGGCTATTGGACTGGCGCCCCGCATGGTAGAGCTGCAGGAAGATTTTGCCGCCCTTGGCATGAACGGCGTCGGTCACGAGCTTCCAGCCGGCGATCTGGCTGTCGTCATACAGACCGGGAGCACCGAGGTATCCATTGCCATTGGGTGCGGCGATAGTGGCTTCGCCGATCAGCAGGCCACCGGCAGTGGTACGTTGGGCGTAGTACTCGGCCATCAGTTGGCCAGGAATAGCACCTGGTTCGGCACGCATGCGGGTAAGGGGCGCCAGAACGACGCGATGGGCAATCTGGTATGGGCCTATTTGGACGCTCGTATGCAGTTTGGACATGACATCGATACCTATCAGTGGCGGGATGGGCGCAATGTAGGCGTAAAATGCGTGAAGAAAAATGTCCCGCGATGCCGAACATTTCGGATGGTTTTTCCGTAATCCCGCCTTGTTGGTGGGGGGCTACCGGGGAAAGCAGGAAACGTGATGGAAAGTCTGAGTGGCATCTCAATGTTCGTGCAAGTTGCCGAAACGCGCAGCTTTACCGAGTCCGCCCGGCAGTTGGGGGTGTCGTCTTCGACCGTGGGCAAAGCCATCGCCCGGATGGAGGAGCGCTTGCATGTACGGCTGTTTCATCGCAGTACACGCAGTATCACGTTGACGGCCGAGGGGGCTCTGTTCCTTGAGCGATGCCGCCGCATCCTCAGCGAGGTCACCGCTGCCGAGTCCGAGCTGTCAGGCTTGGCTGGCAGTCCACGTGGGCGGCTTCGCGTGGGCACACCTCTACTGGGCGACCTGATGATGCCGGCCTTTGACGGGTTCATGGAGCGGTATCCGGAAGTCGAACTGGATATCGATTTTTGCGACCGCATGGTCGATGTGATCGAGGAAGGGTTTGACGCGGTGATTCGGACCGGCGAGCAAACCGATTCGCGCTTGGCCGCGCGCCGCTTGGGCTCCTGCGCACATGTGCTGGTGGCGTCGCCAAGTTATCTCAAGCGGCATGGTATGCCCACTTCTGCGCGTGAGCTGGAGAGCCATTCATGCCTGCAACACAAATTTCCCGCAACGGGAAAGCTGGAGCGTTGGCCGCTGCGACTCGGAACATCCGAAGCTGAATTGGTGCTGCCCGCCACGATGACGTCGAACACAATCGAGCCTCTTGCCTATGCCGCAATCCAGGGCAGGGGGATTGCCTTTCTGCCTACCTTCCTGGTGCGCGAAGCGCTGGAACGCGGCCAACTGGTCACCGTGCTGGACGATTACGTGGATCGCCAGGTCGTCTTCTGGATGCTGTGGCCAGCCAGCCGCTATGCCTCGCCCAAGCTGCGCGTGTTCATTGACTACATGAGTGCGCACTTGCGCATCTGAAATCTGTCATTTGCTGGCGTCCAGCACGACGCGGTAGCGCGCCTTGCCACTGCGCAGGTGATCGATGGCTTCGTTGACCCGGCTCATCGGAAAGTGCTCGACCTGCGGCAGGATCTGATGACGTGCGCAGAATTCCAGCATGGTCGCCGTGGTACTGGGCGAGCCGACCGGCGAGCCGGACATGCTCTTTTGTTGGGGAAGCAGGTCGAACACGTGCACTGGAATAGCGCCAGGCACCACGCCCACAAAGTGCAGGCGGCCCTTGCCGCGCAACGTTCCGAGCATGGCCGGCCAATCGAGGTCGGCGTTGGCGGTGACCAAGAGAAAGTCCAGTGTACCGGCAATGGATTTCAGCGCGTTACTGTCGGTCGAGGCGAGGACGTTGTGTGCGCCCAGGCGCCTGGCTTCGTCCTGCTTGCTCAACGACGAGGTAAAGGCTGTGACTTCGCAACCCCAAGCGTTGAGGAAGCGCAGTGCCAGATGACCGAGGCCGCCGATACCCACCACACCGACCCGGTCAGTAGGCTTGATGTCGAATTCCACGAGCGGGTTGAACACCGTCGAACCGGCGCAGAACAGTGGTCCGGCCATGGCCGGGTCGAGTCCGTCCGGTATCGCAAGCGCCCAGGCCCAATGCGAACGCAGACGGTCGGCAAAGCCCCCGTTGCTGCCGATGATGGTGGGTTGGGCTGTGCTGCACAGATTGTGGGAGCCTCCAATACACGAAGCGCAATGCATGCAACTGCCCTTGTACCAACCAACGCCCACCCGTTGTCCCACTTCGAGACCGCGTACCTGTGCACCCACTCGCACGATATTGCCGACCACCTCGTGACCGGGGATAAAGGGATAGTTGCTCAGGCCCCATTCGTTATCGATCATCGACTGGTCGGAGTGGCAGACGCCGCAATACTCCACTGCGACCTCCACCTCATCTTTCCCCAATGGACCTGGGTCGTAGCTATAGCGCTCCAGTGGAGCCCCGGGCGCCGTTGCGGCCCAACCGGTAAAAGTAGTGAGTTCGGTGCTGTCGCTCATGGGATACCTCCAGATCAGGAGACAGGGGCTTTGACCGCTCGGATGCGGTGGCCTGGCAACGCCGATCAGCAGCCAAGGCGTAATCAGTCTAGCAGGCCGCAATGACAAGCATGGTCTGAGGGCGGCGTTGGAATTAACTGGTCGTCGGAGCCTGTCTCCGGCACCGCTGCAACTAACTGGACGTTTAATTTAGTTGATAGCAATACACTGGCACTTATATTAATAAGCCAAAAAAATGCGAACTCATCTACAGAAAAACAACTTACCCATATTTAATATTTAAATAACAAATTGTCGGACAATCCGGCTAAAACCTTCAACTAAAAACTATATTTCGACAGCACACGTACTGTTTACTGGAGTTCGCCGGAACCACTCAATTTGACGTCAAAAAAAATGTAGACGTTTGATTTCGAATTGTGTCAGTTTTTATACGCCTTCATTGGGCGAGTGATAGGACGATCTCGCCAGAGATTGTCGTATCGGACAAAAACTGTTCCATTGCTAAACAAGGAAGTGTGTTTATGTCGAAAGTAAAAGACAACGCTATTGATCTTGCCGAACAGGCCTTTGCGCCATTGCAAGCGCTGGCTGCACCCAGTTCCGCCTACAACCAGATCGATAGTTTCAGCCATCAGTATGACCGGGGTGGCAATCTCACGGTCAATGGCAAACCCTCCTTCTCCGTCGACGAGGCTGCTACCCAGCTGCTGCGTGACGGCGCTGCCTACCAGGACAAGGACGGCAGCGGCAAAATCGAACTCACCTACACGTTCCTGACCTCGGCCTCGTCGAGCACCATGAACAAGCACGGCATTACCGGGTTCAGCCAGTTCAGCGCGCAACAGAAAGCACAGGCCGCACTCGCCATGCAATCCTGGGCCGACGTGGCCAATGTCACCTTCACCGAGAAGTCCTCCGGTGGTGACGGTCACATGACTTTCGGGAACTACAGTGGTGGTCAGGATGGCGCGGCAGCATTCGCCTACTTGCCAGGTACCGGTGCAGGTTATGACGGTACTTCGTGGTATCTGACGGGCAGTGGCTATAACGTCAACAAGACGCCGGACCTGAACAACTACGGCCGTCAGACCCTGACCCACGAAATCGGTCACTCTCTGGGCCTGGCTCACCCTGGCGACTACAACGCCGGTGAAGGCGCACCGACCTACAATGACGCGACTTACGGGCAAGACACCCGCGGCTACAGCGTCATGAGCTACTGGAGTGAAAGCAATACCGACCAGAACTTCAGCAAGGGCGGTGTGGAAGCCTATTCCTCCGGCCCGCTGATGGACGATATCGCCGCCATCCAGAAACTCTACGGTGCCAACACCACCACCCGTACCGGTGATACCACCTACGGCTTCAACTCCAACGCCGGTCGCGACTTCCTGAGCGCGTCTTCGTCGTCGGACAAAGTCGTGTTCTCGGTCTGGGATGCGGGCGGTAAGGACACCCTGGACTTCTCCGGTTTTACCCAAAACCAGAAAATCAACCTCAATGAGGCCTCGTTCTCCGACGTTGGCGGCATGGTGGGCAACGTGTCCATCGCCAAGGGCGTCACCGTCGAGAACGCGATTGGCGGTTCGGGCAGCGACCTGCTGATCGGTAACAGCGTGGCCAACGAGCTGAAGGGCGGTGCCGGCAACGACATCCTCTTCGGCGCGGGCGGTTCGGACAAACTGTGGGGCGGTTCGGGCTCGGACACCTTTGTGTTCGCGGCCAGCAGCGACTCCAAACCAGGTGCGGTCGACCAGATCCTCGACTTTGTCAGTGGCCTGGACAAGATCGACCTGACCGGCATCACCAAAGGCGCGGGCCTGCATTTCGTGAACTCGTTCACCGGTGCGGCAGGCGATGCGGTATTGACCACTTCGGGCGGCAATAGCCTGTTGTCGGTGGACTTCTCCGGGCACGGCGTGGCTGACTTCCTGGTCAGCACCGTTGGCCAGGCGGCGTTCTCGGACATCGTGGCCTGATTCAAGGCAAAAGGAGGGCGGCGCTTGACGCGCCGCTCTCTGCCTCTGAACGGCAGGTGCTATGAGCAAGGCTATAACCATGAGTAAAACGCCTTATGATCCACAACGCTTTTACCTGCAAGGCAACCGCGTGGCTGTTGGCGACGCTGATGATGTTTCTTGGAGATGTAGCCATGGCACGCAGTCTTAAATTAGCCGACCCGTCGGAACTCGCCGGGAAATGGCAGGCCACCTTGATCACCGCGCAAGACTCGCCCGAGTCCCAGGTGTTGCAAGACAAGCCGTCGAATGTTTGCACGATCGAGTTCAATTTGAACCAGACCTTGGGTGAGGGGGCCGACTGCCTCGGTGCCTGGCTGAACCAGTCGGCGATTGGCTGGTTTCCGGAACCGGATGGCATTGCCGTGACCGGTAAAGAAGGCTCGAAAATTGTGTTTTTCAGCCTACAGCATGAGGGGCTTTATAAAAGCACCTTGAAGTCAGGTCTGATCATTACCCTCGAGCGCACTGGCGCATCAAGTAAATAATGCCTGAGTGAATATAAAAATAGTTATTGCCGTTATAAGCAGCAGATCAATAGCCGGAACGCTCTGAAGAGCACAAAGAGTTGTTGTTGATGTGTAAGCGACAACCGGCAAAAAAATGTCTCGGCCATGTGCGGACAGTTAATTGGAACCTTGCCAAGTAAGGCGAGGATTAATACCTCAGGAAAAACCAATGAAGATGGCGAAGAGCCCGGCCACCGCCCCGTTATTCAAGGCGCTGGGCGACTATAAGAGCATCCTGATCAGCGTCGGGTGTTTTACCGCACTGATTAATGTGCTGATGTTGGTCCCATCGATTTATATGCTTCAAGTCTATGACCGGGTACTGTCTTCGCAAAACGAAACCACCCTGGCGATGTTGTCGTTGATGGTGGTCGGGTTTTTCGCTTTCATCGGTCTACTGGAAATCGTGCGCAGCTTTATCGTTATCCGTATCGGCAGCCAATTGGAGCGCCGTTTCAACCTGCGGGTGTATCAAGCCGCTTTCGAGCGCAACCTGTTCAAGGGCGAGGGCAACGCGGGGCAATCCCTGGGTGACCTGACCCATATTCGCCAATTCGTCACCGGTCCGGCGCTGTTTGCCTTCTTCGATGCACCGTGGTTTCCGGTCTACTTGTTTGTGATCTTTCTGTTCAACGTCTGGCTCGGCGTATTGGCCACCGCAGGCGCGGTACTGCTGATCGGACTGGCCTGCCTCAACGAGGCGATGACCAAAAAGCCCTTGGGCGAAGCCGCGGGGTTTTCCCAGAAATCCAGCCAACTGGCCACCAGTCACCTGCATAACGCCGAAACCATTCAGGCCATGGGCATGCTCGGTGTCTTGCGCAAGCGCTGGTTTGAGGTGCACTCGCGTTTTCTCGGCTTGCAGAATCAGGCCAGTGACACCGGCGCGGTCATCAGCTCCCTGAGCAAAACCCTGCGCCTGTGCCTGCAATCCCTGGTGCTGGGGTTGGGCGCTTTGCTGGTGATCAAGGGTGACATGACCGCCGGGATGATGATCGCAGGTTCCATCCTGATGGGCCGGGTGCTGAGTCCCATCGATCAGTTGATCGCCGTGTGGAAACAGTGGAGCGGCGCCAAACTCGCTTACCGCCGTCTCGATGGCTTGCTGCAAGCCTACCCACCGGTTGACGAAGCCATGGCGCTGCCGGCGCCGAAAGGCCAGATCACCTTCGAGCAAGTCAGCGCCGGCCCGCCGGGGCAACGGGCAGCGACCTTGCACATGGTCAATTTCAACCTGGGCGCCGGGGAAGTGCTGGGCGTGCTCGGGGCTTCCGGTTCGGGTAAATCGACCCTGGCCCGGGTGCTGGTCGGCGTCTGGCCGACGCTGGGCGGCACGGTGCGGCTCGATGGCGCGGACATTCATCGCTGGAACCGCGACGACCTCGGCCCTTACATCGGTTATCTGCCCCAGGACATCGAACTGTTCAGCGGCAGCATCGCCGAGAACATCGCTCGATTCCGTGAAGCGGATCCGCAAAAAGTCGTCGAAGCCGCGCAACAGGCTGGTGTTCATGAACTGATCCTGCGCATGCCGCAAGGCTACGACACCGTGCTTGGCGAGGACGGCAGCGGCTTGTCCGGTGGCCAGAAGCAACGCGTGGCCTTGGCTCGCGCGCTGTACGGCAATCCGAGTCTGGTGGTGCTGGATGAACCGAACTCCAACCTCGACACCGTTGGCGAAGCGGCATTGGCCGGCGCCATCGCGCACATGAAGGCCCGGGGCACCAGCGTGATTCTGGTCACCCATCGCTCTTCGGCCCTGGCCCAGGCCGACAAGTTGCTGGTGCTCAACGAAGGTCGTTTGCAGGCCTTTGGTCCAAGCCAGGAAGTGCTCAAGGCGCTGTCCGGCGCTCAGGAGCAGCAACGTGAAAAACCTGCGCAGGCACCGGGCGGGCTCAGCATGAGCCGGCAGTATCAGCCCACGACAAGGAATTCGGGTGTATGAGCAGCACACGTATGAACAACGAGAGCGAAGCGACGATGGAACACGACTACATCGCCGAACGCCCTGAGCGCGACGCGCGCTTCTTCGCGCGCATGGGCTGGATTCTGGCGATTGTCGGCGCCGGCAGTTTCTTCACCTGGGCGAGCCTCGCGCCGCTCGATCAAGGTATTCCGGTGCAGGGGACTGTGGTGGTCTCGGGCAAGCGCAAAGCCGTGCAATCGATGAGCAGCGGCGTGGTCAGCCAGATTCTGGTGCGCGAAGGGCAGGTGGTGAAGCAGGGCCAGCCCCTGTTCCGCCTCGACCAGACCCAGGTCGCGGCCGACGTACAATCGCTACGAGCGCAATACCGCATGGCGTGGGCCAGCCTGGCACGCTGGCAGAGCGAACGGGACAACCTCAAGCAGGTGAATTTCCCCGCCGAGCTGAGCAACGATCCTGACCCGCGTCTGGCCCTGGTGCTCGAAGGCCAACGGCAATTGTTCAGCAGCCGTCGCGAAGCCTTTTCCCGCGAGCAAGCTGCCCTGCGCGCGAACATCGAAGGCGCCAGCGCGCAACTGGCTGGCATGCGCCGTGCGCGCACCGACCTGACGGCCCAGGCCAGCTCCCTGCAACAACAGTTGAGCAATCTTCAGCCCTTGGCGGACAACGGCTACATCCCGCGCAACCGCTTGATGGATTACCAGCGTCAGTTGTCGCAAGTGCAGCAACAGCTGGCAGAAAACACCGGCGAAAGCGGCCGGGTGGAGCAGGGCATCCTTGAATCCCGGCTGAAACTGCAACAGCACAGCGAGGAATACCAGAAGGAAGTCCGCAGCCAACTGGCCGACGCGCAACTCAAAAGCGTGACCCTGGAAGAGCAACTGACTTCCGCCGGCTTCGATCTGCAACACAGCGAAATCATCGCCACCGCCGACGGCATCGCCGTCAACCTTGGGGTTCATACCGAAGGCGCGGTGGTGCGTCAGGGCGACACTCTGCTGGAGATCGTCCCGCAAGGCACACGCCTGGAAGTGGAAGGGCACCTGCCGATCAACCTGATCGACAAAGTCGGCACGCACTTGCCGGTGGACATTCTGTTCACCGCGTTCAACCAGAGCCGTACCCCGCGAGTCCCCGGTGAAGTCAGCCTGATCTCCGCCGACCAGATGGTCGATGAGAAAACCGGTGTGCCGTACTACGTGCTGCGCAGCAGCGTCAGTGATCAGGCCATGGAAAAACTCAACGGTCTGGTGATCAAGCCGGGCATGCCGGCAGAAATGTTCGTGCGTACCGGTGAACGTTCACTCCTCAACTATTTGTTCAAGCCGCTGCTCGACCGGGCAGGCTCCGCGTTGACCGAGGAATAAGGATGTTCGGCTGTATGAATAAGCTTTCCCTGCTCGCAGCGACCCTGGCGTTGCTGACGTGCAACAGTGCGATGGCCATGGGGCCGTTCGACATTTATGAGCAAGCGTTACGCAATGATCCGGTGTTCCTCGGCGCCATCAAGGAGCGCGATGCCGGCCTTGAAAACCGTGCCATCGGCCGCGCCGGCCTGTTGCCGAGGCTCGGTTACAACTACAACAAGGGGCGTAACACCTCCAAGGTCACTCAAATTAATGAGGGGAGACCAGACTTCACCGAGGACCGCAACTACAGCAGTTACGGCTCGACCTTGACCCTGCAACAGCCGCTGCTCGATTACGAGGCTTATGCGGCGTATCGCAAAGGCGTGGCGCAATCGCTGTTCGCTGACGAAAACTTTCGTGGCAAGAGCCAGGAGCTGCTGGTTCGCGTACTGGAGAATTACACCAAGGCGCTGTTCGCTCAGGACCAGATCGACATTGCACGGGCCAAGAAAAAAGCCTTCGAGCAGCAGTTTCAGCAGAACGAGCAGATGTTCCGCCAAGGTGAAGGCACGCGCACCGATATCCTCGAAGCCGAGTCACGTTACGAGCTGGCCACCGCCGAGGAAATCGAGGCGCGTGACGAACAGGATGCGGCCCTGCGCGAACTGGGCGCACTGATTGGCGTGCCAGCCATCGACATTGCCGACCTGACGCCACTGGATCAGAACTTCCAGACCTTCACCCTGCAACCGGCCAATTACGACACCTGGCACGAGATGGCGGTGGCCAACAACCCGAACCTGGCCTCCCAGCGCCAGGCGGTGGAAGTGGCGCGCTACGAAGTCGAACGCAACCGCGCCGGCCACCTGCCAAAAGTCAGCGCCTATGCCTCAGTGCGCCAGAACGAATCGGAAAGCGGCAACACCTACAACCAGCGCTACGACACCAACACCATTGGCATTGAAGTCAATGTGCCGCTGTATGCCGGTGGCGGCGTCTCGGCCTCGACCCGGCAGGCCAGCCGCACCATGGAACAGGCCGAATACGAGCTGGACGGCAAGACCCGGGAAACCTTGATCCAGCTGCGCCGCCAGTTCAGCGCCTGTCTGTCGGGGGTCAATAAATTGCGGGCTTATCAGAAGGCCCTGACGTCGGCGGAAGCGCTGGTGATCTCGACCAAACAAAGCATTTTGGGCGGCGAACGGGTCAACCTCGATGCGCTGAATGCCGAACAACAACTGTTTACCACCCGCCGGGACCTGGCCCAGGCGCGCTACGACTATTTGATGGCCTGGACCAAATTGCACTACTACGCCGGCACCCTGAGCGAGCAGGACCTGGCGAAGGTGGATGAGGCCTTCGGCCAGGGCCGACCAACAAAGACCCAGTAACCCCTGTGGCGAGGGGGCTTGCCCCCGTTGGACGGCGAAGCCGTCCCAAAACCGGAATCGGTGATTCAACAGACATGTCGCATTTGCCGGACTTGCGACTGCTTCGCAGCCGAACGGGGGCAAGCCCCCTCGCCACAGAGCACCGGGACACAGTATTTGAGTTAGCAATGAAACACCGCCCCTGAACCGGGGGACTACAACTCTAAAAACGCCAAAAAAGCGAGAGTCATGCACATGGACGTACAGATCAAGCCGATGTCGGTCGGCACGCTATTGCTCCTGATTTCATCCGTGCCGGGCTCGGCCCAGGCGCTTTATCTGGAAACCGGTACCCTCGGCGACCCCGCCAGTTGGCGCTCGGCAGAGTTCCAGCGCGATTGGGGCCTGGCGCGCATGCAGGCCGATCAAGCCTATGCCGCCGGCATCACCGGTAAGGGCGTGAAAATCGGCGCGCTGGATTCCGGTTTCGATTCCAGCCATCCCGAATTTGCCGCAGACCGTTATCACGCGGTGACGGCCAGCGGCAGCTATGTCGACGGCTCAACGTTCAATGTCGACGGTATGCTCAACACCAACAACGACTCCCACGGCACCCACGTCACCGGCACCATGGGCGCTTCCCGGGATGGCAGCGGCATGCATGGCGTGGCGTACAACGCGCAAATCTACGTCGGCAACACCAACAAGAACGACAGTTTCCTGTTCGGCCCCACCCCCGACCCGCGCTACTTCACCGCGGTCTATAACGCCCTGGCAGATGCCGGTGTCCGCGCGATCAACAACAGCTGGGGCAGCCAGCCACCAGACGTCAACTATCGAACCCTCGACGACCTGCACGCTGCCTACGCCCAGCACTGGAACAAAGGCACCTGGCTCGATGCCGCCGCCGACGTTTCGCGGCGCGGCGTGATCAACGTGTTCAGCGCCGGCAACAGTGGCTACCCGAATGCCAGCGTGCGTTCGGCCTTGCCGTATTTTCAGCCGGACCTGGAAGGCCACTGGCTGGCCGTGTCGGGGCTGGATCAAAGCAATCAGCAGAAATACAACCAGTGCGGGATCGCCAAGTATTGGTGCATCACCACGCCGGGCGCGAAGATCGACAGCACCATTCCCGGCGGCGGTTACGCGATCAAGTCCGGCACCTCCATGGCCGCGCCGCATGCTACCGGGGCACTGGCGTTGGTGATGGAGCGCTATCCGTACATGAACAATCAGCAGGCGCTGGAGGTGCTGCTGACCACCGCGACCCAGCTCGACGGCTCGATCACCGAGGCACCGAGTACGCGCATCGGTTGGGGTGTGGCCAACCTCGAACGGGCGATGCGCGGGCCGGGGCAATTGCTCGGGTCGTTCGACGCCAATCTGGTGGCAGGGCAAAGCGATGTCTGGAGCAACGGCATTACCGACAAGGCGCTGATTCAGCGTCAGGCCGAAGACACCGCCGAACGCAGCGCCTGGCAACAAACGTTGAAGGACAAGGGCTGGGAGAACGGTATCGCGGCCGGCGCCAGTCAGCAGGATCAAACCGATTACGCGGTGGGCATGGCTCGTGATTCCGCCGCCGCCAACCGAGTCTACGAAGGCAGCCTGATCAAGTCCGGTGCCGGACGGTTGATGCTCACGGGCGACAACACGTATCGCGGCCCGACCACGGTTAACGGCGGCTTACTGGCGGTGAACGGCTCGCTGACGTCGGCGGTGACCGTCAATGGCAGCGGCACCCTCGGCGGTAACGGACGGATCGTTGCCTTGACCGCCAATGCCGGCGGCACCGTGGCGCCCGGTAATTCCATCGGTACGTTGCAAGTCAGCGGCGATGTGACGTTTGCGCCGGGTTCGACTTATGCCGTCGAACTGTCACCCACCAGCAGCGACCAGATTATTGCCGGTGGTACGGCCACGATCAGCGGCGCGACCGTGAGCCTGTCCCTGGAAAACAGCCCGACCTTGCTCAGCACCCAACAAGTGCAAAGCCTGCTGGGCCATCGGTACAACATCCTGCAAGCGGCGGGCGGCATTCAAGGCCAGTTCGGCGAGGTGCTGCCCAACTACGTGTTCATCGGCGGCAGCCTCGATTACGCCGCGACCGGCATTCAGCTGAGCGTTGAGCGTAACGCCACCACCTTCGCCAGCGTCGGGCAAACGCCGAATCAGCGTAATGTCGCGGCCGCTGTGGAAGGGCTTGGCGCGGGTAACGCAGTCTATGAAAGCCTGCTGCTGTCGCCGACCGCGAGTTCGGCGCAACAGGCCTTCCAGCAGTTGTCGGGGGAAATTTACCCGGCGCTGGGCTCGGTGTTGATCAATGACAGCCGTTATCTGCGTGATGCGGTCAGTGAGCGTCTCAACGAAGCCAACGGTTCCCGAAGCAACGGCTGGATCAAAGCACTGGGCGCCTGGGGCAAGACCGATGACAGCCATGACACCGCCGACTACACCACGTCGATTGGCGGTTTGTTGGCCGGTGTCGATGGCGCAGTGGATGACGAAACCCGTGTCGGCCTGGTCGCCGGTTATAGCGACAGCTCGGTCAGCATGGGCTCCGGAACTCATTCATCAGCACAAGTCGATAGCTATCACCTGGGCGCCTATGCCGGCCACGAAATGGGCGCGTGGCGCCTGAGTGCCGGCGGTGCCTACAGCTGGCATCGGGGCGACGTCAAACGTGACCTGCAATACGGTGACGTCAGCGCCAAACAGAAAGCCAAAGTCGACGCCGGAACCACCCAGGTGTTCGGCGAAGCGGCTTATCGCTTGAACCTGCAAGCACTGGCCTTGGAGCCATTCGCCAACCTGGCTTACGTGCACCTCGACACTGAGGGCTTCACCGAAAAAGGTGACACCGCCGCGCTCAAAAGCCGTGGCGACCGGCGTGACGCGGTGCTCAGCACCCTGGGCGTACGCGCGCTGAAAACGCTGACGCTGTCTGGCCAGCAACAACTGGACCTGAGCGGCAGCCTCGGTTGGCAGCACAACCTGAGCCACACCGATTCCGAGGAACACCTGGCGTTTGCCAGCGGTGGCACTCCGTTCGTGGTGCAAAGCTCGCCACTGGTTCGCGATGCGGCGCTGGTGGGCGCCCATGCCAGCCTGGCCTTGAGCCGGGATGTTCGGTTGAACCTCGATTACACCGGCCAACTGGCCAGCCGCGAGAAGAGCCACGGCGTCGGGCTGAGTCTCAATTGGCAGTTTTAACACGGTAAAGGGCTGGAACACCGCCCCCCCTGTAGGAGCGAGGCTTGCCCGCGAAAGGGCCGTGACATTCAGCATTGATGTTGACTGACACACCGCCTTCGCGGGCAAGCCTCGCTCCTACAGGAATTGAGGCAAGCCTCTTGTCACAAGGATTTTGGCAACACAACTAAGGACGGTAGCTCGATGATTAACAAGTACAACAACCTTGCCTTGCTCTGCGCATTGGCCACCCTGGGCACCGCACACGCGGCGCCCTACGTGGAAAACGGCAGGACAGGCGATCCCGATAGCTGGCGCAGCACGGAGTTCAACGCCGATTGGGGCCTGGGGGCGATCAATGCTCAGGAGGCCTATGCCGCCGGTTACACCGGCAAAGGCGTGAAACTGGGAATCTTCGATCAACCGGTTTACGCCTTGCACCCGGAGTTTTCCGGGGCCAATAAGGTGATAACCCTGGTCACCAGTGGCATCCGCGAATACACCGACCCGTACATTCCGGTCAAAGCCGGGGATGCCTTTCTGTATGACGGTTCGCCCTCGGTGGGCTCCAACGGCAAACTTGGCGCCCACGGCACTCACGTTGGCGGGATCGCCGCGGGCAGTCGCGATGGCGGCCCAATGCACGGCGTCGCCTTTGGCGCGCAGATCATCAGCGCCGACAACGGCGACCCGGGCCCGGAAGACGGGATCATTCGCGGCAACGACGGCGCGGTGTACAAGGCCGGTTGGGATGCCCTGATCGCCAGCGGCGCGCGGATCATCAACAACAGCTGGGGCATCGGCATCACGGATCGCTTCGACCTCGGTGGCCGGGACCCGGCGTACCCGCACTTCACCGTGCAGGACGCGCAACTGCAGTTCAACGAGATCCAGACCTTGCTGGGGACCAAACCCGGCGGTGCCTACGACGGCGCCATCGCGGCGGCCCGCAGCGGCATCGTAACGATCTTCGCCGCCGGCAACGACTACAACCTCAACAACCCGGACGCCATCGCCGGTCTCGGTTACTTCGTCCCGGAGATCGCGCCGAACTGGATGACTGTCGCCGCGTTGCAGAGAAATCCGGACACCAGCAGCCCCGACCCTTACAACATCAGCACCTTCTCGTCGCGTTGCGGCTACACCGCGAGCTTCTGCGTGTCGGCCCCGGGCAGCCGCATCTACAGCTCGATTATCAGCGGCACCAATGCCGGTGACCTGACCACCGGCTACGCCAATTACAACGGCACCTCCATGGCGGCGCCGCACGTGGCAGGCTCGGTGGCGGTATTGATGGAACGCTTCCCGTACATGACCGGCGCGCAAGTCGCCAGCGTGCTGCGCACCACTGCCACCGACCTCGGCGCACCCGGCGTCGACTCGCTGTACGGCTGGGGCATGATCAACCTGCGCAAAGGCATCGATGGCCCGGCCATGTTCGTCACCGAGCAGGACATTCCCGAAGAATTCCGCATCGACGGCGCCTACGGCTCCAGCCAGTTTGTCGCTGACTTGCCGGGTATCGGCGCGATCATCGATGCCGGCAAACCCACCGAGCGCGTGTGCAATGACGTGCACTGTGGACTCGACGTGTGGCGCAACGACATTTCCGGCCATGGCGGCCTGACCAAGCAGGGCATCGGCACACTGGTACTGACCGGCGCCAATACCTACGCCGGCCCGACCCTGGTCAATCAGGGCCGATTGGCCATCAACGGATCGTTGCTGTCAGCCGTCACTGTCAATGACAGCGGCATCCTCGGCGGTAACGGCAGCATCGCGGCGCTGACCGCGAAAAGCGGCGGTACCGTGGCGCCCGGCAATTCCATCGGCACCTTGCAGGTGGCGGGCGACGTGACTTTCGAGCCTGGCTCGACCTACGCCGTAGAGCTGTCGCCCACCAGCAGCGACCAGATTATTGCCAGTGGCAAGGCGATCATCGAGGGCGCAACGGTCAGCCTGTCGCTGGAAAACAGCCCGACATTGCTGACCACCGGTGAAGCGAAAAGCCTGCTCGGCAATCAGTACAACATCCTGCAAGCGGCCGGCGGAATCGAAGGGCGCTTCGGTGCGGTGGTGCCGGACTACCTGTTCCTCGGTGGCACCCTCGACTACTCGGCGGGCGGCATTCAACTGGCTGTGGAGCGCAACGCGACATCCTTCACCAGCGCCGGGCGGACTCCAAACCAACGCGCCGTGGCCGCTGCCGCCGAGCAACTGGGCGCAGGCAATCCACTCTACGAAACCCTGCTGCTGTCGCCGACTGCCGCCGTGGCGCAACAAGCGTTCCAGCAACTGTCCGGCGAGATTCATCCGGCAATCGGCACGCTGCTGATCAGCGACAGCCGTTACCTGCGTGATGCAGTCGGCGAGCGTCTGCGTGAACACGATTTGTTCGACGCCGGGGCACCGACCGATGACCGCAGCAACGCCTGGCTCAAAGTGCTCGGCGCCTGGGGCAAGAGCGATGGCGGGCATGACAACGCCAGTTCCAACAGCTCCATTGGCGGGCTGCTGGCCGGTGTCGATGGCTTGATCACTGAAGATACGCGACTGGGTTTCGTCACCGGTTATAGCGACAGTTCATTGAGCATGGGCGATGGCACACATTCGTCGGCCTCGGTCGACAGCTACCACTTGGGTGCGTACCTGGGCCATGAAATCGACGCGTTGCGCCTGAGCGTCGGTGGCGCTTACAGCTGGCATCGCATCGACGTCAAACGTGACCTGCAATTTAACGGCGTCAGCGGCAAGCAGAAATCCAAACGCGATGCGACCTCCGCGCAACTGTTCACCGAAGCGGCATATCGCCTGGACCTGCAACCGATCGCTCTGGAGCCATTCGTTAACTTGGCCTACGTGCACTTGAACACTGAAAGTTTCAGCGAAAAAGGTGACGCCGCTGCACTCAAGGGCGGGGAAAACAACCGCGACGTGGTGCTTTCGACCCTTGGCCTGCGGGCGAGCAAAGCCATTGCGTTGTCCGACCAGCAACAGCTGGAACTGTCCGGCACGCTCGGCTGGCAGCACAACCTGAGCAACACCCGTTCCGAAGACCACTTGGCCTTCGTCAACGGCAACACCGCGTTCAGCGTGCAAAGCGTGTCCATGGACCGCGATGCCGCGGTGGTCGGTGCCCGTGCCGGATTGGCGCTGGGCCGCGATACCCGTTTGAACCTGGATTACAACGGGCTGCTCGGCTCCCGGGAAAAAGACCACGGTGTGGGCCTGACCCTGGACTGGCAGTTCTGATTTGACGCTAAGGAAGCAAGAAGATGGGACTGTTTGATTACAAAAATGCCGGCAGTGAGGCCGGCAAGGCGCTGTACTCCGACGCGATCGCGCTGACGCTCTACGCGTACACGCCGACCGGCCAGCCACTGCCGGCGACCGCTTGGGCGCCGATTGGCGCTGCAGCGTTGGGCTATCAGGGCAACGTCGGGGCTCAAGGCACTTTCTATGGTGAGAAGGACGGCTTCACCAGCGCCGAAGCCGAAGTGCTCGGTAAATACGACGGGGCAGGCAAGCTGATCGGCATAGGTATCGCCTTCCGTGGCACCGGCGGCCTGGGGTACAGCGACACCTTCGGCGACATGAAAAACAATCTGCTGGCCGCGGTCGGCCCGGTGGATTACGCAACGAACTACGCGAAAAACGCCTTCGATACTTTGCTGAAAAGCGTCGCCGCGTTCGCCATCGCCCACGGCTTGAGTGCCAAGGACGTATTGGTCAGCGGGCATAGCCTCGGTGGGTTGGGGGTCAACAGCCTCGCGGAGTTGAGCGGCAATAACTGGGGCGGTTTTTTCAAGGACGCCAACTACATCGCCTTCGCCTCGCCGACCCAGAGCGCCACCGGCTACAACGTGCTGAACATCGGCTACGAGAATGACCCGGTGTTTCGAGTGCTCGACGGCACCACCTTCAGCAGTGGCTCGCTGGGCAAGCACGATGGTCATCAGGAGTCGGCGACCAACAACATCGTCAACTTCAATGACCAATACGCCTCCACCGCGCAGAACCTGGTGCCGTTCAGCATCCTCAATCCGCTGAACTGGTCGGCCCACGGTTCGTTGGGCTATGCCGACGGCTTGAACCGGGTGATCGACTCGCGCTTCTACGACCTCACCGACAAGGACTCGACGCTGATCGTGTCCAACCTGTCGGAATCGTCCCGAGGCAGCACCTGGGTCGAGGACCTGGGCCGTAGCGGCGAGCCGCACACTGGCAGCACCTTCATCATCGGCACCGACAGCAATGACTGGCTCAAGGGCGGCGCGGGCAATGACTTCATCGAAGGCCGTGACGGTAACGACCGGTTCCGCGATGACGGTGGCTACAACCTGCTGCTGGGTGGCAAGGGCAGCAACACTTTCGAGCTGCAGAAGCCGTTGCAGAACTTCAGCTTTGCCAATGACGGCGACGGCACGCTGTATGTGCGTGACGCCTACGGCGGCATCAGCATGACCCGCGACATCGGCGCGCTGTTGAGCAAGGAATCGGGTTCGTGGTGGGGCAGCAAGGAGGTGACCTACAACGTCACCGCCAACGGTTTGCTCAACGGCAGTGAACTGACCCACTACAACCACTCGCTCAACGGCGATGGCTACGGCAACACACTGGTGGCCAGCGTCGACGGTGACTGGCTGTTCGGCAACGCGGGTGATGACCTGCTGCGCAGCGACAAAAGCCACGTGACCTTCGTCGGTGGCGCGGGCAATGACGTGATGCAGGCCTCGGGCGGCAACAACACATTCCTGTTCAGCGGCGCCTTCGGCTTCGATGCGATCAATGGCTACCAGGGCAGCGACAAACTGGTGTTCATGGGCGTGCAGGGCGCGGGGCAGGGTTATGACTACACCCAGCACGCGACCCAGGCCGGCAACGACACTGTGCTCAAGATTGGCGATTACGCCGTAACGCTGGTGGGCGTGGGGCTGGATAATCTCTCGGCTTCGGGAATTACCTTCGCGTAAAGGCTGCATGCACTAAATGCTCCGGGGCGCCTCGTCAGTGAGGCGTCCTGGTTGTGAGCTATCTCTGACAATTTCAACAAAGAGAGAGGCAATATCAATGGGTGTGTACGACTACAAAAACTTCGGTACAGCAGACTCCAAGGCGATGTTCAGCGACGCCATGGCGATCACGCTGTATTCCTATCACAACCTCGACAACGGTTTCGCCACCGGTTACCAGCAAAACGGCTTCGGCCTGGGCTTGCCGGCAACCCTGGTCACCGCACTGATCGGCGGCACCGACTCCCAGGGCGTCATTCCCGGCATTCCCTGGAACCCCGATTCGGAAAAGGCTGCGCTCGAAGCTGTGCAAAAAGCCGGCTGGACGCCGATCACCGCCGCGCAACTGGGCTATGACGGCAAGACCGACGCTCGTGGAACCTTCTTCGGCGAGAAGGCCGGTTACACCAGCGCGCAGGTGGAGATCCTCGGCAAGTACGACGCCCAGGGTCATCTCACGGAAATCGGTATCGCTTTTCGCGGCACCAGTGGCCCGCGGGAAATCCAGATCGGCGACTCCATCGGTGATGTGATCAACGATCTGCTGGCGGCGTTGGGCCCCAAGGATTATGCGAAAAACTATGTGGGCGAAGCCTTCGGCAATCTGCTCGGTGACGTTGCAGCATTTGCCCAGGCCAATGGGCTGTCGGGCAAGGACGTGCTGGTCAGCGGCCACAGCCTTGGCGGGTTGGCGGTCAATAGCCTGGCGGATTTGAGTAGCAACAAATGGTCCGGGTTCTACCAGGATTCCAACTACATCGCCTACGCCTCACCGACTCAAAGCAGCAGCGACAAAGTGCTGAACATCGGTTATGAAAACGACCCGGTGTTCCGCGCCCTCGATGGCTCCTCGTTCAACTTGTCCTCGGTAGGCGTGCACGATGCCGCCAAGGATTCGACGACCGATAACATCGTCAGCTTCAACGACCACTACGCCTCGACGGCGTGGAACGTGCTGCCGTATTCCATCCTCAACATCCCCACCTGGATCTCGCACTTGCCCACCGGTTACGGCGACGGCATGACCCGGGTGCTGGAGTCGAAGTTCTACGATCTGACCAGCAAGGATTCGACCATCATCGTCGCCAACCTCTCGGACCCGGCGCGCAGCAACACTTGGGTCCAGGACTTGAACCGCAACGCCGAAACCCACAAGGGCAGCACCTTCATCATCGGCAGCGACGGCAATGACCTGATCCAGGGCGGCAAGGGCAACGACTACCTGGAAGGCCGCGACGGTAACGACACCTTCCGCGATGGCGGTGGCTACAACATCCTGTTGGGCGGCAAGGGCAGCAACGTGTTGGACCTGCAGCAGTCGGTGAAGAACTTCACCTTTGCCAATGACGGTGCCGGTAACCTGTACGTGCGCGACGCCAATGGCGGCATCAGCATCACCCGCGACATCGGCAGCATCGTGACCAAGGAGCCGGGTTTTCTCTGGGGGGTGTTCAAGGATGACGTGACCCACAGCGTCACCGCCAATGGCCTTGCGGTCGGCAGCAACCTGACCCAGTACGCCTCAAGCGTGAAGGGCACGGCCGGGGCCGATACGCTCAAGGCACACGCAACGGGCGACTGGTTGTTTGGCCTCGATGGTAACGACCATTTGATCGGCGGCGCCGGCAACGACGTGTTTGTCGGCGGGGCGGGTAATGACCTGATGGAGTCGGGCGGCGGGATCGATACGTTTCTGTTCAGCGGCGCGTTTGGCCAGGACCGGGTGGTGGGCTATCAAGCCAACGACAAACTGGTGTTCCTCGGCGTTCAGGGCGTTGCGCCGAACGACGACTTCCGCGCCCATGCCACGGCGGTGGGGCAGGATACGCTGCTGACGTTTGGCAGTGATTCGGTAACCTTGGTGGGTGTGGGGCTGGACAGTTTGTCCGGTAGCGCGTTTGTGATCGCCTGACGGTAGCGGGGCGCCTGTCAGGGCCCTATCGCGGGCGAGCCCGCTCCCACAGTGGTTGGTGATGTTCACAAAATCTGTGTCCGCATCAAATCCCTGTGGGAGCGGGCTTGCCCGCGATGAACGATAACGCGGTAAACCTGCCTGTCTACGTGACCCGCCGGTCACTCTCGAACTCCAATACCTGCACCAACAGGAATCTGGCACTAAACCATCAGCCCATCCACGCGTTATCCCTATGACGCCGGTGCTGCATGCCGCCATTGAGTACAGGAGATTTTGCAACGTGAGTAACAGCAAGAGGTACACCTTCGGTCTGGCGCTGGCCTTTATATCGGCAACCGCCGCCGCAGAACTGCCTCAGAGCTCGATTCTGACCCGTTACGGGGTCACCTCTGATCAACTGCCGAAACCGGCCGCGATCGAAACCACCAAACCCACCACGCCCGTCGAAGAAAAAAGCCGCTTTCAGATCCAGCCGGAACAGCCCTGGGTGACAGTACGCCTGGGCGACGGCAAACCACCGGAGCAGACCGGCAATATCAGCATCGATCGTTCGATGCAGCAGGAACGGGAGCGTTGCCAGCGGATGCAGGAACGACTGATACGGCAAGGAGGGCAGTCCTTCTCCTGCGATAACAGTATTTCTGCAACTCACTAAACATAGCGGGTGCCTTTTAAGTCAGAGAAACCTGTGGCGAGGGAGCTTGCTCGCGCTTGAGTGCGTAGCACTCACCAAAATCGGCAATGGTTGTCAGATTCTTGGGGCCGCTACGCAGCCCAGCGCGAGCAAGCTCGCTCGCCACAAAACGATCAATAACCCTGCGCCCGATCGATCTCCCCGAGCATCGGCTCACCCCGTTGATGCCGGCGAATATTCTCCAGCAAAACCTCAAAGGCGCTTTCTGGCTGGGTCATCGCCGCGATGTGCGGTGTCAGCAGAATCTGCGGGTGGTGCCAGAACGGATGATCCACCGGTGCCGGTTCCTGCTGCAGCACATCAAGGACCGCGCCGCTCAAATGCCCGCTGTCCAGCGCCTCGAGCAGATCTCCTTCCACCAGATGCCCGCCACGGCCCATGTTGATCAGCGCTGCGCCACGGGGCAGTTGTTCAAACAGCCTGCGATCAAGAATGCCCTGGGTCTGTTCGGTCAGCGGCAACACACACAACAGAATGTCGCACTGGCTGAGGAACGCTGGCAGCTGCTGGTTGCCGGCGTAGCAATCGACCCCCGGAATTTGATGGGCACTGCGCGCCCAGCCGGACAAGGCAAAACCCAGCGGTTGCAAGGTTGCCAGAATCTGCCGGGCCTGAGCGCCGAGCCCCATGATCCCGACCCGGCGCCGGGCGGCCGGTTGCAGCAAGTGCGCTTGCCAGCAGCGGGCCATTTGTTGCTGGCGATAGCGCAGCATTTCCCGGTGCAGGCTGAGCACGGCAAAACTGGCGTATTCGCACATGCCACGGGTGATGCCGGGGTCCAGCAAGCGCACCACCGGCAAGCTCGCCGGCAGGCGATTGAGGTCGAGTTGATCGACGCCAGCGGACAAGGCAAACAGCACCTGCAGATTGGGCAGCACAACCGCAAGATCGTCGGGTGCCTGCCACGCGGCCAGGTACTGAATGTCCTTCGGGTCGCCGATGTCCGGCCACGCGCGCCATTCGATATCCGGCGCGTGTTCGGCGAACAGCGCTTGCCATTGTTCGCCGCGCACAGGGTCAGCTTTATACAGCAGGGCCATGGGCAATTCCTGAAAGGTGAAGGGGCTGCCCATCATCGCGCAACGCCAACGCAGGATCTGTCGAAAGCAGCGGGTTTAACGCGTTGAGTAACGTTGTATCGGCCACGCACCGGCAGATTCGGCGGGCTGAAGGAATCTGCCGTTTGGCGGGGTGAAAACAGTCGATCCGAATTTCTCAGGGGCCAAGTTCGGCGTAGTTCGTTTCGCGCAAGCCTTAACCTGAACACCATCGCAACCACTTCCCGGTTGCCGGACTCACGATGGGAAATGCCATGAACAGCAAAGTCGACGAAACCCCTCATTTGCTCCGTCAGCGCGATCAATTCGTGCCACGTGGCCTGGTTACCGCGCATCCGTTGGTGATCGATCGGGCCCAAGGTTCAGAATTGTGGGACGTGGACGGCAAGCGCTACCTGGACTTTGTCGGCGGTATCGGTGTGCTGAACATCGGTCACAATCACCCAAAGGTGGTCGCGGCGGTGCAGGCGCAGCTGCAAAAAGTCTCCCACGCCTGTTTCCAGGTGGTGGCCTACAAGCCTTATCTCGACCTGGCCCAGCGCCTGTGCGAAATGATCGGTGGCCAGGAATCTTATAAAGCGGCGTTCTTCACGTCCGGCGCCGAAGCGGTGGAAAACGCGGTGAAGATCGCCCGCGCCCACACCAACCGTTCGGCGGTAATTGCCTTTCGCGGCGGGTTCCATGGCCGGACCTTGCTCGGCACCACGCTGACTGGCATGAGCCAGCCCTATAAACAGAACTTCGGGCCGTTCGCGCCGGAGGTCTTCCACACCCCGTATCCAAATGCCTATCGCGGTGTCACCAGCGACATGGCGCTCAAGGCGCTGGACGAATTGCTGGCCACTCAAGTGGCGCCCGAGCGGGTCGCGGCGATCATCATCGAACCGGTGCAGGGCGATGGCGGTTTCCTCTCGGCACCGACAGAGTTTCTTCAGGCCCTGCGTGCCCTGACTGAAAAACACGGCATCGTGCTGATTCTCGATGAAATCCAGACCGGTTTCGGTCGTACCGGCAAATGGTTCGGTTTCCAGCACGCCGGCATCCAGCCGGACCTGGTCACCGTGGCCAAGAGCCTGGCCGGTGGCTTGCCGCTGTCCGGTGTGGTCGGCAAGGCCGAGATCATGGACGCACCATTGCCCGGCGGCCTCGGCGGGACTTATGGTGGTAACGCGCTGTCGTGCGCGGCGGCGCTGGCGGTGATCGAGGCTTATGAGCAAGAGCAGTTGCTGGCCCGTGGCGAAGCCTTGGGCGAGCGCCTGCGTGAAGGGTTGTTGCGCTTGCAGGCCCGTTACCCGCGCATCGGTGACGTGCGCGGCAGCGGCTTCATGCTGGCGATCGAGCTGATCAAGGATGACGACGCGCGCACCCCCGATGCCGACCTGAACCAACGGCTGATCGACGAAGCCCGGGCCGGTGGCCTGCTGGTGATCAAGTGCGGCGTGTACCGCAACGTGCTGCGCTTCCTCGCACCGCTGGTGACCAGCGAAGCACAGGTGGACGAAGCGTTGCAGATTCTCGACGCGGCACTGGCACGAGTCTTGAACTGAGCTCACGCCTGCTCGGGGCGGTGCCACAAGGCATCGCCCGTGAGCATTTATGGAGCATGGATTGATGGAATGCATCATCGGAGGCTTTACACACCATGGGGCTGACTGATTATCGAGCGTTGCTGATCGATTGCGATGAGGTCCTGGTGGATCGCGATTCCGGGGTCTGGACGGCGTTGCAACCGCTGCTCGACAGCCGTGGCGGTCACCCGGACAAGGCACAGGTGCTGGCCGAGTTCAGTGAAGTGGTGCATGCGCTGTACCCGCGCTTCGGCGAGCTGGGTTTCAGTGGCTTGCTGTGCTTCGCCCACCGTCAATTGGCCGAGCGCTGGGCGCTGAAAGCCAGTTGGGAGGAGGGTATGAGCTTTGCCCGGTCGGTGGCGAGTTGGTCGTTGTTCGAAGACGCACCCGGCGCGATGCTGTACCTGCGCAAGTTCTATCGCCTGTTGGTGCATGGCGATCGTGATGCCGAGGATCGGGGTCTGCTGTGCGAGCGCTTGGGGATCATGCCCGACGATTTTATTTCTCTGGCCAGCGATCCGCTGCGGGATCACGATTGGCTGGCGGCCAATGAGCTTGATGCAAAAACCATCCTCCAGGTGACCCGACCCTCCGCCCGGCCACAAGGGACGGGCGCTGTCTGCCTGATCTGTCGCGGCCGGGGCAAACACCCGACGCCGTGCGCGGCGGATTACTGCATCAACAGCATGGCGGATCTGGTGGCTCAGCATCAGCTGTCTTTACGGCGCTGATTTTGCTAGAAGATTGTCTTACAAACGGCAGTCAAGAGGTACGCAATGGAAGGTTTAGTAAAACTGGACCGGATCGACATCAGCATTTTGGTTGAGCTGCAAAAGGACGGGCGCATGACCAACGTCAGCCTGGCCGATGCCGTGGGCCTGTCGGCCAGCCCCTGCCTGCAACGGGTCAAACGGCTTGAGTCGGCCGGGTACATTTCCAGCTACAAGGCCCATCTGAATCTGGCCAAGATCACCGACTCGGTCACGGTGTTCACCGAAATCACCTTGAGCGACCACAAGCGCGAAGACTTCGCCAAGTTCGAATCCAATATCCGCCTGGTCGATGAAGTACTCGAATGCCACCTGATCAGCGGCGGCTACGATTACCTGGTGCGCTTCATGACCCGCAGCATTCAGCATTATCAGGAAGTGATCGAAAGCCTGCTGGACAAGAACATCGGCATCTCCAAGTACTTCAGCTACATCGTCATCAAATCGCCCGTGCTCAAGGACGGCGTGCCGCTGCGCAAATTACTGCGTCACTGAAACTGACTCCGCGAACACATCCGTCGTCCATTCCATGCCCCGCCAGCCTGCCGCGCCTTTGAAAAAGACGCGCGACGGGCTGATGCCGCATTCCCTGTGGGAGCGGGCTTGCCCGCGATGGCTGCGTAACATTCAACACATTCGTTGACTGACATTCCGCTATCGCGGGCAAGCCCGCTCCCATAGGTTCCTCATGCACCTCGATTGGACATGGAGGCCGCAGAACCTCTCTGCGCGCTTCACGCTGGCGCAGGCCGCATAAAGAGCTGTTTACGCGGCAAAAACAGTCTTCATTTGCGTAATGAGCAATGAATTCGGGACGAGGCGCAAAATAACCTGCGTTGTAATGCGTTCAGAGAGAGGGGCAGGTCGTTGCAGGGCTGCAACGATCCATGGAACAACACCGATCGGAGCGCAAAAAAATGCGAATGAGCAACGCAAAAAAAGCACTGTTGGGTTACGGCGTCTTCATGCTGGCGAGCAGCAGCGAGGCGCATCAAATCTGGTACGAGCAGCCACCGGGGCAACCCTTGGCGTTGTACTACGGCGAATATGACAAGAACATGCTGGAAGTCACCCCGGGCGGGATGGACCGGTTCCGGCAACTCAAGGGTTGGTCGATCAGCAACAAGTCCCAACCGTTGAGCCTGACCTTGCAGCGCCAGGCATTTGCCGTGGCGCATCAAACCAAAGCGGATGACTCGCTGCTGGCCCAGGATGCGCATTACCCGATCTTCGACCTTCACGAAGGCGATAAAACCCTGAAGGCCTACTGGACGCCCGCCACCCGTTGGGTCGGCGACTTGCGTGCGCGCACCCCGGAACTGACCCTGGATATCGTGCCCACCGGTGTCGCTGATGCAGGCAAGGCGCAGTTCCAGGTGTTCTATGCGTACAAGCCCCTGGCCGATCAGGACGTGGTGCTGGAAACCGGTTCCGGTGAAGTGTTTACCCGGCGCACCGATGCGGCTGGCAAGGTCAGTTTCGAGCTGCCCTGGCAGGGCACCTATGTGGTGGCCGTCGAACACAAGGACCACGTCTCTGGCGAGCGTGTCAACCCGCAGGGCCAGGCCGAAGCCTTTGACGTGAAGAGCTTCAGCTCGACGCTGTCGTTCTATCGAAAGGAAGGTCAGGTACCCTTGCCGCGGGCGCCGTCGCAGCTGCCGGCATCGGAAATTGCCAGGCTGAAAAAACAGGGCTGAGCCAGCGGTAGTCCACTGACCACGACATGAGTGACTGATATGACCCTATCTACAGGTGTGGCAGGGCAGGCGGGAAGTGTTTCCCCTGCGCTTGCTACCAGCGCTGCAAAAACCAATACCCGGATGCTGGCCATCGATGCCTTGCGCGGCTTCGTCATGCTTTTAATGCTCATCGACCACGTGCGGGAAACCTTTCTGCTGCACCGCCAGGTCACCGATCCGATCGATGCGCTGAGTGTCACGCCGGACTTGTACTTCACCCGCATGCTCAGCGAGATCTGCGCCCCGGTGTTCATTTTCCTCACCGGCTTGTCGGCCTGGCTCTACAGCCAGAAACACACGGCCAGCGAGACGTCGGTGTTCCTGCTCAAGCGCGGGTTGTTCCTGGTGTTCCTGGAGCTCACATTCGTCTGCTTTGCGTGGAACGCCGAGTTCCCGCCCAAGACGTTGTGGCTGCAAGTGATCTGGTGCATCGGTATCTGCATGATCGTGCTCGCCGGGTTGCTGCACTTCAAGCGCGGTTGGCTGATCGTGCTCGGGGTGGCGATTGTCGCCGGGCACAACCTGCTCGACGGCGTGACCGTGGGGCCGGAGTCGCCGTTCTTCGTACCATGGTCGATTCTGCATCAGCGGGTGTTCATCGACATCACCGAGTTCACCCGGGCTCGCACCACCTATCCGGTGTTGCCGTGGATCGGGGTGATTTTGCTGGGCTGGGCCATCGGGCCATGGTTCGGCAAGGACATGGAACCGGCCGAGCGGATTTCCCGGTTGCTGAAAGTCGGCGTCGGCCTGCTGGTGGCGTTCGTGTTCATCCGTTACCTGAACGTTTACGGCGAGAAGCCGTGGGTGCAAACCGGTGACTCGCTGCGCACCTTCATGAGCTTCATGAGCGCGAAGAAGTACCCGCCGTCGCTGATGTTCCTGATGCCGACCCTCGGCTTGGGGCTGATCCTTTTGGCGTTGTTCGAGAAGGCCCAGGATCGCTGGTCCACCGCGACCCTGGCGATCTACGGCGGGGCGCCGATGTTCTTCTATTTGCTGCACCTGTACGTGCTCAAGGCCATGTACCTGGTGGCCGTCGCGATCTGGGGCGCCAATCAGGGCACCTATTACGGCTTCGATGACCTGCCCATGGTCTGGCTATGGAGCGTGATCCTCGGGGTGTTGCTGTTCTTCCCTACGCGCTGGTTCGCCAACCTCAAACAGCGCCGTCGCGACATCGCGATTCTCAAATACCTCTGATTGCCCTTCGGTGTCCCCCATTCGGCGGGACACCTTGCCTACCTGCTACGTACGACTGATTTTCCAGGAGTCAAACTGTGAAGACGTTAACCACGCACGCCCTGCTTTTGGCCTTGGGAGGGCAAAGCCTGCTCGCTCAGGCATCGGAACAAGACAACGCCAAAGGCTTTTTAGAGGATGGCCAATGGAACCTGCTCAATCGCAGCGTCTATGACCGTCGCGATTATGAACACGGCTCGCTCAGCAATGGCGCGCGCAACGCCTATAAACCCAGGGCCCAGCGCAGTGATCTGGCGCAAGAGTGGGCATACGGTCTGATGGCCGATGTGGCTTCGGGTTTCACCACCGGCACCGTAGGCTTCGGGCTGGACGCGCACCTGTATTCCGGCTGGCAACTGGACAGCGGAGGCGGGCGCGCCGGCAAGGCTCGACTGTTGGGCGTGGACAACGAAGGTCACCCCAAAGACGAGTTCAGCCGAGGTGGCGCGGCGGCCAAGCTGCGTTTTTCCTCCACCGAATTACGTTACGGCGAGCAGCGGGTGAAAACCCCGGTGTTCGGTTCGTCCGACAGCCGCTTGTTGCCCGAAACCGCCACCGGCTGGCTGCTGACCAGCCGCGAACTGCCTGGCACCACGTTGTATGGTGGGCACTTCAATGAGAGCACCGACCGTAACGCCACCAGCCATGACCAGGGTTTCGTGGTCAATTACTCCAACGGCAAACAGGGCAACAGTTTCGACTTGATCGGTGCGCGCAACACCTCGGTCAAGGGACTCAATGCCAGCCTGTTCAGCGCGGTGTATGACGATACCTGGCGTCAGCACTACTTGGGCGCGGTCTACACCCAGCCGTTGGCCGAAGGCCAGGACCTGATCTTTGACCTCAATCTGTATCGAACCCAGGACACTGGCAAAGCCTTGTCGGGCCGTATCGACAACACCACCTGGAGTTTTCTCTCCACCTACAAGGTCGGCTCCCACAGCTTCGGCCTGGGTTATCAAAAGGTCGACGGCGACACGCCCTACGACTACGTGACCCGTGGCGCGATCTACCTGAGCAACGCGGTGGCGCTGTCCGACTTCAACGCCCCCGAAGAAGCGTCCTGGCAGGCCCGCTACGATCTGAACATGGCCGGCTACGGCGTTCCTGGCCTGACCTTCGGTGCGCTGTATGTGCGCGGCAGTGGCATCGACGGCAGTCACATGGACCCGAACGGTGGTTACAAATGGCTGGGTTACGGGCAGGGCGGCAAGCATTGGGAACGTGATCTGCAAGCCAGGTACGTGGTGCAATCGGGACCGGCGAAAAACCTCGGATTCACCCTGCGGCATGCGGTCCATCGGGGGAATTCGGCGCAGGCCGAACTGGATGCCAATCAGATTCGTCTGGCGATTGAATATCCGTTGGGTGGGAAGTTCTGAGGCGCCTGTGGGAGCGGGCTTGCCCGCGATGACGGCGGCAGATCCGACATTGATGTAACAGACATCACGCTATCGCGGGCAAGCCCGCTCCCACAGGGAGTCTGGGATGCCAGGTTAATGTGTCTGACACGCTGCTATCGCGGGAAAGGTCGCCCCCACAGTTCAAATCGGTCAGCGCTATTTGACGGCATAAACCTTGCGCACATACCGCGCACTGCTCCAGGCGCATGGCGCGCCTTGGGGTACGAACACGGTATCACCGGGGTTGACGGTTACGCTGGTTCCATCGGGTGCCTGCAAGGTCACGCTGCCTTCGAGCAGGTGCATAAGTTCGTTGAGTTTGTGCGCTCGACCATGGCGGGTGTACGGCGTCGAATCCCAGACACCCACGCGCAGATCAGTGGCGTCATCTTCGAAGGCATTGCGGGAACGGCACTGCGGCGTGGGCCCGATGAGTATTTGCGGTTCCGGGGCCGCCGAAGGGGACAGCATCGCCAATGGGTCGAGCGCGGTCAGCCCCGGCGTCGGTTCGGCAGTGGGGCTGGTGACGGCGCAGAAGGCCCAGCACGTATTGGGTTGTGCCTGAACTCGCAGTGCCGTACCGCGACCGATCACGGCGCTGGCACCGATTCCCAGTTCCAGCGTCTGCTCCGGGGATTGCAACACGACGTGCCCGGCATGGACCACGATCACTTCGGTGTGCGGAAAGTCATCGATATCGAGGGTTTTGCTGGTGTGAACAATGCCCGCCGATACGCTGTCGGACCCGGTGTAGGCGACCTGACGGCCGTCCATGAACGGATCGATGGAGCTCAAGGGTGCTGTTTTGAAAGGCGTAGAAATACGGCTGCCGTCGGCGCGAGCCAACAGCAGGACGGTAGGTTGAGACATACGGGTGACGCTCCCTGCAAATGGGGGGTAGAAGGTGTTGGATGGCGCTTGTTTCAACGCGCGCCGGGGTCAACCAATGGCTTGGGTGACGAGGGCAAATTGGCGAACGCCGTTGACCGCTTGCGGCGGTGTGCCGAGTGCCATTTGTGCCACGGTATCGACCTGCTTGAGGCCGGCCAGCTCCAGCCATTCGCCCAAGCCACTGTCCGCTGGAATGTCGATCCGCACAAAGGCGTCCGGCACCTGAGCCAACAACACGGCGATCAGGTGTTTGGCCTGCTCAGGAGTTTCGGCGATGACCGGACCGATACAACGACCGCGGCCGAAGGGACGCAGCAGGGCGAAGGCACGCAATTGACCGTCGCGCTCGATGCCCACTGACTGCTCGACCACCTCGAACAGATCCGTAAGCACCGCTTGGCGGTCCAGCCCGCTGCCAGCGTTGGCCAGTGCCAGTTGACGAACCTGATCAGCCGCGCGCAGCGGGCGACATTCTTCACCGTCGGCCAGTGCTTCAAGTGCGGGTGCTTGCGCCTGGCCTTGATGCTGCTGAACCCGGCCGAACTCGACAAAACCCTGGCTGGCATAAAGCGGGGCGCCGGCGAGTGTGGCATTGAGCATCGGCGTGCATGACTGGCAAGCCTCAAGCGCAAGCTCCATCAACCGGCGACCGATGCCCTTGCCCTGATAGTCATCACTGACGATCACCAGGCCGATGGTCGCGTATTTGCCTTGCGGACAGGCGAACGCGCTGCCGATCAATCGCTCGCCATCGAGCACCACGAAGCCTTCGCTGACCCGCTGCAACATCGCCCAGTCTTCCTGGCGATGGGGCCACTTCAACTGCACGGACAAGGCGTGGGCCGAGGGCAGATCGGCGGCAGTCATCGGCCGATAGACATAAGCGGAAGGGTGCGAGGCGGACATGGCGAGTCTCCGTTTTCAGTGTGCGCGATCAACCGGTTTTCCGGCGCTAGGGTGCTTGTATCCCATCTGCGTGAAGGCCTGACAAGGGGGCCGGGAAGATTCGGCAGATTCCTCACGTCGAAGGCGTACAGACCACACTTACTACTTAATTGCCCCATAAGGTCGGCAGCAAATGCTTGGGCTTTTTTTCTACGATGGAGGCCTGAGTTCACGACTCGCCGTCCCTTTTTGGAGTGCTCCATGGATAGCTTCGATCCTCGCCTTATCGCTGTGCGCAGCGCTCACTTTATTGCCGGTCAATACCGCGATGCCCGACCGGGACTGGAAGTGGTTCGCCCTTCGGACGGCCAGGCCTATGCCCAGTTGCCGATCGCCGATGCCGACCTGGTGGATGAGGCGGTCAATGATGCCTGGCAGGCTTTTAATCGCAGCGACTGGGCCAGCCGTCCACCCCGGGAGCGGGCGCGAGTCATGCGCCGCTGGGCCGATCTGATCGAAGCCGATGCCGCCGTCCTGGCGCCGCTGGAAGCGGTGGGTTCGACTCGTCCGCATAAAGATGTGATCGCCTGGGATATTCCTTACGTGGCGGAAGGCATTCGTTTTTTTGCCGAACTGGCGGACAAGCACGGCGGCCATGTCGCGGCCACCCAGACTGATCGGTTGGGCATGCAGATCGCCGAACCGTACGGCGTGATTGCCGCCATTGCGCCGTGGAATTTCCCGTTGAGCATGGCCTCCTGGAAGGTCGCCCCGGCGCTGGCCGCAGGCAATGCGGTGGTGCTCAAGCCGTCGGAGCTGACGCCGTTCTCTAGCCTGCGCTTCGCCGAGCTGGCGGTGCAGGCGGGTATCCCTGCAGGTATTTTCAACGTGGTGCAGGGCGATGGCCGCATCACCGGCGACGCTTTGTGTCGTCATCCTCGGGTGGGTAAGGTGACCTTCACCGGGTCCACGGCGACCGGGTCGAGCATCATGTCCACCTGCGCGCTGGTGGGACCGAAACCGGTGACGCTGGAGCTGGGCGGCAAGAGCCCACAACTGGTGTTCGCCGACGTGCCGGACATCGCGAAAACCGCGCGCACCGTGGCACTGGCCATTACCGGCAACGCCGGGCAAGTGTGCGTGTCCGGTTCGCGGCTGTTGATTGAACGCTCGATCATGGAGCCGTTCATTGCGCACTTGCAGGCGTATTTCGAAGAGTTGCGCCCAGGGCCGACCTGGTCGTCCGAGAGCACGCTGTCGCCGATCATTTCCCGGCTGCAGGCCAACCGCATTGACGGCATTGTCCAGCGTTCGCGCCAGGCGGGGGCCGAAGTGTTGACCGGCGGTGGTTTATTCGAAGGGCTGGGTGGGGCTTATTACCAACCGACCTTGCTGGCGGGTCTGGATAATCAGAACCCGGCGGTTTGCGAAGAGATCTTCGGCCCGGTGCTGACGGTGCAGGCGTTCGATGATGAAGAGCAGGCATTGAGCCTGGCCGCACACGCCACCTACGGCCTGGCGGCGGGCGTGCACACGGCTGACATCAATCGCGCGTTGCGGCTGGTCCGGCGTCTGGAGGCGGGCACGGTGTGGGTCAACCGTTACGGCCGCAGCAACGACTACATCCTGCCGACCGGCGGCTACAAACGCTCCGGCATCGGCAAGGACCTGGGGCGCGAAGCGTTCGAAGCCAACTTGCGCTTCAAGAGCGTGCTGATCGATATCGTGCAGTAACGCCTGACACATAACCCTGTGGTGGAGCTGCCTGTGGCGAGGGGGCTTGCCCCCGTTGGGTCGCGAAGCGGCCCCAAAAAACATTCACCGCGTTCCACCAGGTAAAACGCGTCAGCCGGTTTTGCGACTGCTTCGCAGTCGAACGGGGGCAAGCCCCCTCGCCACAGGGATCCGTTAACCGCAGATCGTCGACAGGTTTCAAACCGCACCCAAACGGGCGCTTCCTCACCGAAGCGCCCGTTTTCGTTCAGCCCGGCGCAGGTTCTGCCGTGAATGCGGGCGTTTTTGAGACTCGCGCGGCCATCAAGGTCCATAAAAGCGCACAAATACGGGGTTTGCCCAAGGCTGGAGCGAGCCGCAAAGTCTGCTGAGGGGGGTGGCTAAAACGGTGGTTTGTATCAAGCAGAGGTCGCTTTTAACGCCATCTGCTGGTTTCACGGTGTTGTAATGACGGTGTGCTGCAGCGTTGCATCGCCGCTCCCGAAACGCAGCGAATGCCTGTCGCGCCATGACCTCAACGAACTTCAGGACCGCACACAATGAGCTTTCTTCGCCCCAAATTCATTACGTTCGACTGCTACGGTACGCTGACCAATTTCCACATGGGCACGATGACTCGCGAACTGTTCGCCGATCGCGTGGTACCCGAGCAGATGGATCAGTTCGTCAAGGATTTCTCCGCCTATCGTCTGGATCAAGTGATGGGTGACTGGCGGCCTTATGATGAAATTCTCAAGACCGCCCTGGCGCGGACCTGCAAGCGTTGGGGCATCGAATACCGTGACGAAGGTCAGCTGTATTACGACGCCGTGCCGACCTGGGGCCCACACCCGGACGTGCCGGCCGGCCTGTCGAAAATCGCCGACAAGATTCCCCTGGTGATTTTCTCCAACGCCAGCAACAGCCAGATCATGTCCAACGTCGACAAACTCGGCGCGCCGTTTCACAAGGTCTTCACCGCCGAACAGGCCCAGGCCTACAAGCCGCGTCTGGCCGCATTCGAGTTCATGCTCGACAACCTCAACTGTGGCCCGGAAGACATCTTGCATGTGTCCTCCAGTTTCCGTTACGACCTGATGCCGGCCCACGACATGAAGATCAAGAACAAGGCCTTCGTCGCCCGTGGCCACGAAGTCCCGGCCAATGCCTTCTACGGCTACCAGCAGATCACCGACATCGGTGGGTTGGCGGCGCTGGTCGGTCTCTGAGTCGAACGGTAACGGCACTCTTCTTGGCATAGGTGGATTAAACATGGGCAGTGAATCCTACTGGCTCGACACCGCACCGGCGTTTACCGGTGCTCAGCCCGGTGCGTTGCCCGGGCAGGTCGACGTGGCCATCGTCGGTGGTGGTTTCACCGGCCTGGCGGCGGCTCGGGCATTGGCGCTGCAGGGCGCCAGTGTGGTGGTGCTGGAAGCTGGAAGGGTGATCGGCGAAGCCTCCGGGCGCAACGGCGGCCAGTGTAATACCGGCGTTGCCCAGGACTACGCCGGGCTGAGCGCCAGCCTCGGTGCCGACAAGGCCCGCGCCTATTACCAGGCCTATGAAAGCGCGGTGCACAGCGTGGTGTCGCTGGTGGAGCAGGAGCAAATCGCCTGCGACCTCAAGCGCAACGGCAAGCTCAAACTGGCGGCCAAACCGATGCACTACGAAGGCCTGGCGCGTACCTGCGAATTGATTCGTAAGGAAGTCGATGCCGAGGTCGAGTTGCTGTCCGCCGAACAGACCCGCGCTGAAGTGAATTCGGCCCAGTTCCATGGCGGTTTACTGCAGCGCAACGGCGTGCAGATGCACGTCGGGCGCTTCGGTGTGGGGCTGGCCGAGGCGGCGGCGCGTCATGGCGCGTTGATCTATCAAGGCACGCCAGTGACAGACTGGAAAGCCCAGGCCGGCGGCTATCGGGTCAACACCGCCAAGGGTTCGCTGCACGCCGGGCAAGTATTGCTGGCGACCGGTGCCTGTCAGCACGGCGGCCTGGGCTGGTATCGGCGGCGGATCGTGCCGGTCGGCAGTTTCGTGATCGCCACCGAGGTGCTGCCACAGACCCTGATCGATCAATTGCTGCCCGGTCGGCGTGCCTATGTCACCAGTCGCATGATTGGTAACTACTTTCGCCTGACCCCGGACAATCGCTTGCTGTTCGGCGGCCGTGCGCGGTTTGCGATGTCCGACAGCGTGTCCGACGCCAAGAGCGGCAAGGTGCTGCAAGCGGCGATGGTGCAGATGTTCCCGCAGTTGGCCAACGTCAAGATCGACTACTGCTGGGGCGGGCTGGTGGACATGACCTCCGACCGCTTGCCTCGCGCCGGTCAGCACGGCGGGGTTTATCACTCCATGGGCTACAGCGGCCATGGCGTACAGATGTCGGTGCATATGGGCCAGGTGATGGCCGAGGTGATGGCCGGCAAGGTCGAGGCCAATCCCTGGCGCGAACTCGACTGGCCGGCGATTCCCGGGCATTTCGGCAAGCCGTGGTTCCTGCCGTTCGTAGGCGCTTATTACCGTTTTCAGGACTATTTGCATTGAGTTGATGTTGTGGCGTCACCGTCGTTTGCGTTTCCAGGACGCTCCGGTTAACCGCGAGCACTCGAGCCTCATTTTTTCGACAGGTACAACTGATATGACTGACAACAAGATCGACTCCCAACTGATCTCCGGCCAGGAAAGCCTGCGGGTATTCGAAGGCCTCAATCGCGGCATGTCGCGCCGCAACGCCTTGCAGATGCTCGGCGTGGCGGGTGTCGCCGCAGCGGGTGCCGGTAGCCTGTTCGGCGCCGCCGGCAAGCTCTTCGCCGAAGAAGCCGCGACCCCGGGCAAAGGCAAGCCGGGCGGGCGGATTCGCGTCGCCGGCATGTCCAGCTCCACCGCCGATACCCTGGACCCGGCCAAGGGCGCGTTGTCCACCGACTACGTGCGTCACTTCATGTTCTACAACGGCCTGACCCGATTCGACAGCCATCTGGTGCCGCAACTGGAACTGGCCGAACGCATCGACAACACCGACGCGACGCTGTGGATCATCACCCTGCGCAAGGACGTGACCTTCCACAATGGCAAGACCCTGAGCGCCGCGGACGTGGTGTACTCGCTGTCGCGCCACAAGGACCCGCTGACCGGTTCCAAGGTCATGCCGCTGATGGCGCAGTTCGAGGAGATCAAGGCCACCGGCACCCACGAAGTGCAGATCCGCCTGAGCGCGCCGAACGCCGAACTGCCGTCGATCCTCGCGGTGTCGCACCTGATGATCGTTCCCGAAGGCACCACCGACTTCAACCAGGGCATCGGCACCGGGCCGTTCAAGGTCAAGGAATTCAAACCGGGCGTGCGCTCGATTGCCGCGCGCAACACCGGCTACTGGAAACCGGGCCTGCCATACCTGGACGAAATCGAGTTCATCGCGATTGCCGACGAACCGTCACGGATCAATGCGTTGCTGTCGGGCGACGTGCACATCATCAACGAGGTCAACCCGCGCTCGACCACGCGGATCAAGGCCAGCACCACCCACCGCGTCGTCGATGCACCGTCGGGCAACTACACCGATTTGATCATTCGTCAGGATCAGATGCCCGGCAAAAGCGCCGAATTCACTCAGGCCATGAAGCACCTGCTCGATCGCGAACAGGTCAAGTCCGCGGTGTTCCGAGGCTTTGCGGTGGTCGGTAATGACCATCCCATTTCCCCCGGTTCGCGCTACTACAACGCCGACCTGCCGCAGCGGGTCTACGACCCGGAAAAAGCCAAATTCCTGCTGAAGAAGGCTGGCATGGAAAGCATCAGCATGCCGCTGATGTGCTCACCGGCCGCGACCGGTTCGGTGGACATCGCCGTGCTGCTGCAGCAATCGGCGAAACAGGCCGGGCTCAAGCTCGATGTCAACCGCTTGCCCAGCGACGGCTACTGGTCCAACCACTGGATGAAGCACCCGCTGAGCTTCGGCAACATCAACCCACGGCCGAACGCCGACGTGATGTTCTCGCAGTTCTTCCAGTCCACCGCGCCCTGGAATGAATCGGGTTGGAAGAACGATCAGTTCGACCAGTTGCTGATGCTCGCCCGTGGTGAAACCGACGACGCCAAGCGCAGCAAGATGTACGCCGACATGCAGGCCCTGGTGCACGACCACAGCGGCATCGGTGTGCCGGTGTTCATCAGCAACATCGACGGCGTCGACCAGCGCATCAAAGGCTACGGCAGCAACCCGTTGGGCGGTTTCATGGGCTACATGTTCGCCGAGCAGATCTGGCTGGATGCCTGATCGGCGGCGCAAGCGTGTAACGCGGGGATATTGCATGAGGGCAGGGCGATGAATAGCAACACACTGTGGTTGATCGGCCGGCGCCTGGGCGCGGCGGTCGTGACCTTGTTGATCGTGTCCATGGTGGTGTTCGCCATTACGGCGGTACTGCCGGGGGACGCGGCGCAACAGGCGCTCGGGCAATTCGCCACGCCGGAACAGGTGGCGGCCTTGCGCCTGAAACTGGGGTTGGATCAACCCGGTGTGGTGCGTTACCTGCATTGGTTGATGAACCTGCTCAGCGGTGACATGGGGCAGTCGGTGTCCAACGCGATGCCGGTCAGCGACCTGATGGCCGGGCGCGTTCCCAACACGCTGATGCTGGCGGCCGTCACGGCGCTGGTGTCGGTGCCGGTGGCGCTGATCCTCGGCATCGGTTCGGCCATGGGCCGGGGTGGGCGCATCGACAGTTTCCTCAGCTTTGTCACCCTGGCCCTGGTCGCGGTGCCGGAGTTTCTGGTGGCAACCCTGGCGGTGCTGATCTTTGCGGTGAACCTGGGCTGGCTGTCGGCGTTGTCCTATGCCAGCGACATTACCTCACCCCTGCAATTTCTACGCACCTACGCCTTGCCGGTGATGACGTTGTGCTGCGTGATTGTTGCGCAAATGGCGCGCATGACCCGGGCGGCGGTGATCGATCAACTCGACAGCGCCTACGTGGAAATGGCCCGGCTCAAAGGCGTGAGCCCGATGCGAATCGTCCTGCGCCATGCCTTGCCCAATGCCATCGGGCCGATTGCCAATGCCATCGCCCTGAGCCTGTCCTACCTGCTGGGCGGGGTGGTGATCGTCGAGACGATCTTCAACTATCCCGGCATCGCCAGCCTGATGGTCGATGCGGTGACCAACCGCGACATGGCGCTGGTTCAGGCCTGCACCATGCTGTTTTGTACGGCGTACCTGGGGTTGGTGCTGATTGCCGACCTGTGCGCGATTCTTTCCAATCCGAGGCTGAGAAACCAATGAACGATCTCATTGCGAAATCGGCGCCTGCCGGACCCGAACTGGCGCTGGGCAAAGTCTCCCATGGGCCGTCGTGGCTCGGCCTGGTCGGCGCTGCGATGTGTGTGATCTGGTTGCTGGTGGCCATCTTCGGCCCTTGGCTGGCGCCGCACCCGGTGGGCGAAGTGATCTCCGACAACGTCTTCGATAGCCTCAGCGCGGCCTACCCGCTGGGCACCGATTACTTGGGCCGCGACATGCTCAGCCGCATTCTCGTTGGTGCGCGGTTCACCGTGGGCCTGGCGCTGGTTTCGGCGGTGCTGGCCAGCACACTGGGTACCGGTTGCGCGCTGCTGTCGGTGGTTTCGCCGAAGTGGCTGGACGAGGTGATCAGCCGTTTGATGGATGCCTTTATTTCCATCCCGAGCAAGATGCTGGCGTTGATCATGGTCTCGGCTTTCGGCTCCTCGGTGTTGTTGCTGATCTGCACCGCGGTGCTTAGTTTCACTCCGGGCGCGTTCCGCATTGCCCGCAGCATGGCAGTGAATATCGAAGCGCTGGAGTACGTGCAAGTGGCCCGCACCCGTGGCGAGCGTCGGCTGTACATCGCCTGTGTGGAAATCCTGCCGAACATGCTCAACCCGGTGCTGACGGATTTGGGGCTGCGCTTCGGTTTCATCGTGCTGCTGCTCAGTGGCATGAGCTTCCTTGGCCTGGGTGTGCAACCACCGGATGCCGACCTTGGTTCATTGGTGCGCGAGAACATCGGCGGCCTCAATCAGGGCGCGCCGGCCATCGTGATTCCGGCGCTGGCCATCGGCACCCTGACCATTGGCGTGAATCTGTTCATCGACCGACTCTCGTCACGGCGTAGTCGACGTGCGGGAGGTCATTGAAATGAGTGATTTGATTCGAGTCGAAGACCTGCGCGTGGTCGCCTGTGGTGAGCGCGGCGAGGTGGAAATCGTCAAGGGCGTGAGTTTCTCTCTGGCCAAAGGTGAAGTGCTGGCGCTGATCGGTGAGTCCGGCTCCGGCAAGACCACCATCGCCCTGGCGCTGCTCGGCTATGCCCGGCGCGGCTGCCGATTGGCGGGTGGGGTGGTGCAGGTCGGCGAACACGACATGCTGGCGTTGAGCGAAAGCGAGCTGCAAGGCCTGCGCGGTAATCGGGTGTCGTATATCGCCCAGAGCGCCGCCGCCGCGTTCAACCCGGCGAAAAAGCTGATCGACCAAGTGGTCGAAGGCGCGCTGATTCATGGTCTGGGCAGCCGTGCGGTGCTTGAAGCCAAGGCCATCGAACTGTTCCGCGACCTGGCCCTGCCGGATCCCGATCACATCGGTCAACGTTATCCGCATCAGGTGTCCGGTGGGCAGTTGCAACGAGTGATGGCGGCCATGGCGCTGATCAGCGATCCATTGCTGGTGGTGCTCGACGAGCCGACCACCGCCCTCGACGTGACCACCCAGATCGACGTACTGCGCGCCTTCAAACGCGTGGTCCGCGAGCGTGGCGCGACGGCGGTTTATGTGTCCCACGACTTGGCGGTCGTAGCGCAAATGGCCGATCAGATCGTCGTGCTCAACGGCGGGCAGATCTTCGAACAGAGCGCCACCGCGCCGCTGCTCAAAGCCCCGACCCACGAATACACCCGCAGCCTGTTGCTGGCAGCCCGCCCGGACACGACGATCCGCCCACCTTGCGGCATCGCCGAAGAAACACCACTGCTGACTATTCAGGGCCTGACCGCCGGTTACGGCAACAAGAACCTGCAAGGCATGCCGGCAATCCGCGTGCTGGAAGACATCGACCTGACCGTGCGTCGAGGCCAGGCCATCGGGGTGATCGGGGAGTCGGGTTCCGGCAAGTCGACCCTGGCGCGGGTGGTGGCCGGGTTGCTGACGCCAGCATTGGGCGGCCTGACCTTCGATGGCCAGCCACTGGGCGGGAGCCTGTCCGAGCGTACTGACGAGCAATTCCGACGGATTCAAATGGTGTTCCAGAACGCCGACACCGCGCTCAACCCAATGCACAGCGTCGGCACCATCCTGAGCCGTCCGCTGAAGATGTACTTCGGCCTCAAGGGCGCCGCACTGCGCGAGCGGATTGGCGAACTATTGGACCTGGTGCGCCTGCCGCGAGCCATGGCCGAACGACGCCCGAATGAACTCTCCGGCGGGCAAAAGCAGCGGGTCAACCTGGCGCGGGCCCTGGCGGCGAAACCGGACCTGATCCTCTGCGATGAGGTGACCTCGGCGCTGGACACCGTGGTCGGCGCGGCGATTCTCGAACTGCTGCGCGATCTGCGCCAGCAACTGGGGGTGTCGTATCTGTTCATCAGCCACGACATTTCCACGGTGCGGGCGCTGTGCGACGACATTGTGGTGATGTACAGCGGCCACAAGGTTCAGGCCGGCACTCGGCAGTCTTTCGCCCAGGCACCGTTTCATCCCTACACCGACCTGTTGATCCATTCGGTGCCGGAGCTGCGACAGGGTTGGCTGGAAAACTGCGGCACCACTTGCGGCACGCTGCCGCCGATCGGCGCCAAGGCCAATGTGCCAGAGCTGTGCACCTTCCTCAGTCGCTGCCCGGTGCGGGTCGACGGCCTGTGCAATCGCACCGCGCCGAACCGGCGGATCATCGACGGCGGCAGCGAAATCCTTTGCCATCACGACAGTGCCGAGTTGCTGAAAACTCAGCGGGACCTAACCACCATGAGCCTGGGAGCCTACGCATGAAGGGGCGTTTTGTGAGGCTGGCCGAGCAGGGCCGGCCGACCGTCAAACTGACGGTGGACGGTTCGCCTATCGAGGCATTGCAGGGCGACACGCTGATGGTCGCGTTGCTGACCCAGGGTTCGGCGTTGCGCCAGTCGGAGTTCGATTCGGGCCGTCGCGCCGGCTTCTGCCTGATGGGCGCCTGCCAGGATTGCTGGGTCTGGACTCGCAGCGGCGAACGCCTGCGTGCCTGCTCCAATGAAGTCCATGAAGGGCTGGACATCGTCACCACACAACCGGAGGCGATATGGCCACTGCACGGCTGAGCACTCATCGGGTGGTTATCGTCGGTGCCGGGCCGGCCGGCATTCGTTGTGCCGAAACACTGTTGGCGGCGGGCCTCAAACCGATCCTGATCGACGAGAATCGCCGGGATGGCGGGCAGATCTACCGTCGCCAGCCCGAAGGGTTTACCCGGGATTACGTCACCTTGTATGGCACCGAAGCCGCCAAGGCCAAGGATTTGCATCAGAGCTTCGACCGTTTGCGCGGGCAGATCGACTACCGCCCAGACACCCTTGTGTGGAACCTGACGCCGGGGCAATTGTGCTGCGTCAGCCAGGGCAAGCACTCGACGGTGGATTACGACGAACTGATCCTGTGCACCGGCGCCACCGACCGCTTGATGCCGATTGAAGGCTGGCAGTTGGCGGGCACTTACAGCCTCGGCGGGGCGCAGATCGCACTGAAATCCCAGGCGGTTTCCATTGGTCATCGCGTGGTGTTCATGGGCAGCGGGCCGTTGCTGTATCTGGTCGCCAGCCAATACGTCAAGGCCGGGGCCACGGTCGCGGCGGTACTCGACACTTCGCCGCTGAGCAAACGCATCGGCGCCTTGCCCAAGTTGTTGGCGCGCCCGGGATTGCTGTTCACCGGGATGAAACTGCTGGCGCAGCTTTATCGGGCGAAGATCCCGCTGCACTTGGGGATCACCCCCCTGCAAGTACTGGGTGACGCCGCCAGTGGGGTCAGTGGGGTGCGTATCAGCACGGCGAAAGGCGAAACCCTGACGATCGATTGCGATGCCGTGGCCTTGGGTTATCACTTGCGCCCGGAAACCCAATTGGCCGACCTGGCCGGTTGCCGCATGCGTTTCGACGAAGCCTCCAGCCAGTGGTGGCTGGCCGTCGATGAAGCGGGCCGCACCTCAGTCAGCGGTGTGTATGCCGCCGGGGACGGGTCGAAGATTCGCGGTGCCGATGCCGCCGAGCACGCCGGGCGACTGGTGGCCATGGCGTTGCTGGAAGATTTGCAGCAACCGGTGAACATCGGGTTGCGTGACGAACAACGGCACGCGCTGGCGGTGATGGATGAGTTTCGCCTCGGCCTGGCCCAGGCGTTCCCATGGCCAGCGGCACAAGCCAAAGCCTTGCCGGATTCCGCCATCGTCTGCCGCTGCGAGATGATCAGTGCCGGCGAGTTGCGCCGCACCGTGAGTGAGAAGGGCGCCTGTGAAGTCAATCGGGCCAAGGCCTTCAGCCGAGTAGGCATGGGCCGCTGTCAGGGCCGTTATTGTTCCCAGGCCGGGGCCGAAGTGATTGCCGCCGCTGCGGGCGTCAGCGTGCAACAGGTCGGCCGGCAGCGTGGTCAAGCGCCGGTGAAACCCCTTTCGATGCTCACCGAGGAGGTGTCGCCATGACGCTACAAAAAGCCGATGTGGTGATTGTCGGCGGCGGCCTGATGGGCTCGGCGGCGGCGTTTTTCCTGCGCCAGCGCGGGCAGTCGGTGATTCTGCTGGAGCGCGACCAGATCGGTCAGTACGCCAGCGGCGTGAACTTCGGCAACGTCCGGCGTCAGGGGCGCTTCCTCGGGCAACTGGAATTGGCCAACCGTTCCTGGGCGCTGTGGAAACGCTTGCCGGAGTTGATCGATGACGACCTTGAGTTCATCGCCAGCGGGCACATGCGCGTGTGTTATCGCGAAGACGAAATCCCTGAGCTTGAAGCCTACGCGGCAGCGCCCGAGGCGGCGCAGCTGGACTTGAAGATCTATCGCGGCGCCGAGCTGCACGAGCGCTTTCCGTTCCTCGGGCCGGATGTGAAAGGCGGCTCTTACGCGCCCCACGATGGCCACGCCAATCCGCGACTGGCCGCTCCGGCATTTGCCCGGGCAGCACGCCGCCTCGGTGCGCGGATTGAAGAACAGACCGAAGTCGCCGACGTGCAGAAAGTCGGCGGCGAGTTCACGGTGACCACCACCGATGGCCGTCAATTCAGCGCCGAGCGTTTGCTGATCACGGCCGGCGCCTGGGGCCAGAAACTCTCGGCACAGTTCGGCGAGCCGGTGCCTCTGGACACCCACGGCCCGCAAATGGCCGTGACCGAGCCAGTGCCTTACGCCTTGCCGACGGTGATTGGCGTGTACACCAAAATTCCCGAAGAAGTGATCTACTTCCGACAGATCCCGCGCGGCAACATCATCATCGGCGGCGGTTACCGGAGTAAACCGGACATGCTCAACCGCCGCGCCTATGTCGAGCCGCGCAGCATTCTCAATCAGATGGAGCAGATGCGTCGCTTGCTGCCGGGTGTTGGCAACTTGAACATCATCCGCGTGTGGAGCGGTATCGAAGGCTACCTGCCCGATTCCCTGCCGGTGATGGGGCCGAGCGGCAACGTTGACGGCTTGTACTACGCGTTCGGCTTCTGCGGCCACGGCTTCCAGCTCGGCCCCGGCGTCGGCGACGTGATGGCTGAACTGATCAGTACCGGCAGCACGAGTACCTCGATCGGGCCGTTCTCCATCAGTCGGTTCGCCCCTTCAGCCGAGCAACGGACAACTGAGAAAAGGAGCAGGGCCTCATGAAACCCCGTGTACTGGATATTCTCAAGCGCCTGATGGCCTTCGACACCGTGTCGTCAGAGTCGAACATGGCCCTTATCGAGTACGTGCGCGACCTGTTGCTGAGCAAGGGCATCGAGTCGCTGATCGTCAAGGACGAAACAGGCAAAAAGGCCAACCTGTTCGCCAGCACCGACCCCAAGGAATTGCCGGGGATTTTGCTCTCCGGGCACACTGACGTGGTGCCGGCAGCGGGGCAGGCCTGGACCTTTCCAGCGTTTCAGGCGACGGTGCAGGACGGCCGGATTTACGGCCGTGGCAGTTGCGACATGAAGGGTTTTATCGCGTTGGCCATCGACGCCATGCTCGATGCCGCCGACCATTCCTTGAGCCGACCACTACAAATCGCCCTGTCCCATGACGAAGAGACTGGTTGTGTGGGGGTTCGACGTCTGCTCGACGTGTTGCACCTGGCGCCGGTGCGGCCGTTTCTGTGCCTGATCGGTGAGCCGACCAACATGCAGTTCGTGCTGGGGCACAAGGGCAAAGGCTCTTACCGCACTTATTGTCGTGGGTTGGAAGCCCATTCCTCCTTGGCACCGCGTTCGGTCAATGCGATTCACGTCGCCTGCGATTTCATCGCGGCACTGCGTCAGAGCCAGCAGCAACTGCAAGCGCAGGGCGCGCAGGATGCCGACTACGACGTGCCTTACAGCACCGTGCATGTCGGACAGATTGTCGGCGGCAAGGCGCTGAACATCGTGCCGAACCTGTGCACTCTGGATTTCGAAGTACGCAACTTGCCGGCGGACGATCTGGATCAGTTCCTGGAGCAGATGCGCGAGCGGGCCGAAGTGATCGTGCGCGAGGCGAAAAAACTGTCCAGTGTCGCAGCAATCGAAATTGAAACGGTCAACGTCTATCCCGGCCTCGATACCCACCCGAGCGTCGAAGCGGTACGCTTCCTGAAGAACTTCGCCGCCCCGGACACCGGTACCGCCAAAGTCTCGTTCGGCACCGAGGGCGGGTTGTTCAAGCAGCGTCTGGATGTGCCAGTGGTGGTCTGCGGCCCGGGTTCGATCGAACAGGCGCACAAGCCGGACGAGTTTATCGAGATCAGCCAGATGCAGGCCGGCGAGCGGTTTTTGGATGGCCTGCTCGGTTCCCTGAAACTGTGATTTACCTTGTGGGAGCGGGCTTGCCCGCGATGGCGGCCTGTCAGTCAACATCAATGTGGAATGTCAGTCCCTCATCGCGGGCAAGCCCGCTCCCACAGGTTTTTTTGTTTGCCCTGGAACTCGGTAGAGCCTGCCGTCCCACCGCAAATTTCAGCATCCAACACTGCCCATCAGACGCTTTCAGCATCCTCATCCGTGGCATCTCCCTAGACTGGAAATGTCTCGGATCAGGACTCGACCATGCTCAAGAATCGTTTGAAAGACCCCAGCCTTCTGGCAGAACTTGCTTATGTCGACGGGCAGTGGATCGGCGCCGATAACGCCGCGACCCTGGACGTCATCGACCCGGCCACCGGCCAATTGCTCGCCCGAGTCCCGGCCATGCAAGGCACGGAAACCCGGCGCGCCATCGAAGCCGCCGAACGCGCCTGGCCTGCATGGCGTGCACGCCCGGCGGCGGAACGAGCGGCTCTGCTGGAGCGCTGGTATCAGGCGATGATCGACAACCTCGACGACCTCGCCTTGATCATGACCTGTGAGCAGGGCAAACCGCTGAACGAGGCCAAGGGCGAAATCCGCTACGGCGCCGGCTTCGTCAAGTGGTTCGCCGAAGAGGCCCGTCGGGTCTACGGCGAAACCATGCCGGCCCCTAGTGGCGACCGGCGCCTGCTGACGCTCAAACAACCGGTGGGTGTGTGCGCTGCGATCACCCCGTGGAATTTCCCCAACGCGATGATCACTCGCAAGTGCGCGCCGGCCCTGGCAGCCGGGTGCCCGATCATCGTCAAACCTTCGGACCTGACCCCGCTATCGGCCCTGGCCCTGGCGGTGTTGGCCGAACGCGTCGGCATCCCGGCCGGGGTGTTCAACGTGTTGACCGGGATGCCTGCGGGCATCGGCGAAGAGCTGACGGGCAACCCGACGGTGCGCAAGATTTCCTTCACCGGTTCCACCGCTGTCGGTCGGCTGCTGATGCGTCAGAGTGCCGAACACATCAAGCGCTTAAGCCTGGAACTGGGCGGCAACGCGCCATTCATCGTGTTCGACGACGCCGACCTGGAACAGGCCGTCGCCGGCATCATGCTCAGCAAGTTCCGCAATGCCGGCCAGACCTGCGTCTGCGCCAATCGCATCCTGGTGCAGGACGGCATCTACGAACGCTTCGCCCAGCGCTTGGTGGAAGAGGTGGGCAAGCTCAAAGTCGGCAATGGTTTGGACGCCGACGTCACCATCGGCCCGCTGATCAACCCGGCGGCGGTGAGCAAGGTCGCCCGGCACATCGACGACGCCCTGAGCCAGGGTGCGCGGTTGCTCTGCGGTGGTATTCCCGAGGGGGACAGCCAGTTTGTGCAACCGACCGTCCTCGGCGACACCCACGCCGGCATGCTCCTGGCCAACGAAGAAACCTTCGGCCCGGTGGCGCCGTTGATGCGCTTTACCGATGAAGCCGAAGCCCTCGCGTTGGCCAATGCCACGCCCTATGGCCTGGGCGCCTACTATTTCACCCAGGACTTGCGTCGCTCATGGCGGTTCGGCGAGGCGCTGGAGTTCGGCATGGTCGGTCTCAACACCGGGATCATTTCCATGGAAGTCGCGCCGTTCGGCGGCATCAAACAGTCGGGCCTGGGGCGCGAAGGCAGCAAGTACGGCCTGGATGAATACCTTGAAGTCAAAGCCTTCCACATTGGTGGGCTGTGACACCGATTGCACAGCCATTTTGCGAGGCATGATTAATGAGTAAACCATTCAGAATCGCCGCGATTGCCGGCGATGGCATCGGCAAGGAAGTCCTGCCGGAAGGGTTGCGAGTATTGGAGCGGGCCGCAAAAAAGTGGCAGCTCGATTTGAGCATCGAAGTGCTCGACTGGGCTCACTGCGATTACTACCTGGAACACGGGCAGATGATGCCCGATGACTGGTTCGACCAACTCAAGGGCTTCGACGCGATTTACTTTGGCGCCGTAGGTTGGCCGGACAAGGTGCCGGATCACATTTCCCTGTGGGGTTCGCTGCTGAAGTTTCGCCGCGACTTCGACCAGTACGTGAACATCCGCCCGGTGCGGCTGTTTCCCGGCGTGCCGTGCCCGCTGGCCGGGCGCAAACCGGGCGACATCGATTTCGTGGTGATCCGCGAGAACACCGAGGGCGAGTATTCGTCGGTCGGCGGCAAGATGTTCGAAGGCACCGAGCATGAATTCGTGCTGCAAGAGTCAGTGTTCACCCGACGTGGCGTCGACCGGATTCTCAAGTTTGCCTTCGACCTGGCCCAGACCCGACCGCGCAAGCGCCTGACGGCGGCGACCAAGTCCAACGGGATTTCCATCAGCATGCCGTACTGGGACGAACGCACGGCGTTGATGGCCGCGCAGTACCCGGACATCACCTGGGACAAGCAACACATTGACATCCTGTGCGCGCGTTTTGTGCTGCAACCGGACCGCTTCGATGTGGTGGTGGCGTCGAATCTGTTTGGCGACATCTTGTCCGACCTGGGACCTGCCTGCGCCGGCACCATCGGCATTGCACCGTCGGCCAACCTCGATCCCGAGCGGCGTTTTCCGTCGCTGTTCGAGCCCGTACATGGCTCGGCCCCGGACATCTACGGGCGCAACATCGCCAACCCGATCGCCATGATCTGGTCCGGTGCGTTGATGCTGGATTTTCTGGGGAACGGTGATGAGCGTTATCGCGCCGCGCACGACGGGATTGTGCAGGCGATCGAACGGGTGATTGCCGAGGGGCCGATCACGCCGGACCTGGGCGGGAAGGGCTCGACCCAAGAGGTCGGAAAGGCGATTGCACAAGCGTTGTAGGAGCGAGGCTTGCCCGCGAAGAACGATGACGCGTAATACCTGAAAAACCGCGGTGCATTCTTCGCGGGCAAGCCTCGCTCCTACAGGTTTTGCGTTTAACGTGGTCAGTCTTCCTTGCGAACCGTGGCCACGTCATCGGCCCGGACTTTCACTTTCGCCCCGGAAATATCTTCAAACTCAAAGAAGCCGTCCTTGGTTTTGGTGTTTGGCATGTCCTTGGTCAAATACTGGGTGCCGTTTTGCAGGGTCACAACCGTTGGCGTCGAGCAACCGGCCAGGGCCAGAAAGGCCGCTACTGCCAGGGGCAAACCCAGAGTCTTGATATTCATACACACCTCTCATCACTGAAAAAAAACAGCGCGACAGCCCCGCTTGAGGTCAATCGTCGCTGTGCCTCTAACGCGGTTGGTGCGATGGAATGGCAGAAAGTTCGATGGTCACCCGAAATTTGCCGAATAGCGTCGCCACTGATCCTTTTCCGTTTGCACCGGGTGGGGCATAGCTGGTATCTGTACGCATAACCAGTACTCGTTTGCCATGGCCCTTTTTGCCCGTGATTGTAAATCCTCTCGACGACCCGTTCTATTACTTGAACAACTTCATGCAAGTGCTTGATTGGCTTGAGCATCGCTATGTCGATGTATTGAGCGTCGAGGAACAGGATTTCATCCGCGACTTCAATCGATTGCCCCGCGAGTCCCAAGCCTTGCTGGTCAGACTGGTGATGCGCAAGGGTGTGCATTTCAGGGCCGGCAAACTGAGTTACGTCGAGATCGGCGACATCGACAACGCTGCGGCGCCGTTGCTGGCATCGGGCTGGATCGACCAGCAGTCGCCATTGCACATCGAGGACTTGTTCGAGGTACTGCTCAAGGCCGAGATTCTCCAGTGCTTTGGCAGCGCCATCGATCAGCCGAAAGGCAAAAAGACCGATTGGCTGCCGGCCCTGAGCGAGCAGTTTCCCGAGGCGCAAAGTTTTGCCCAGTGGTGTCCGGCACTGAATGATCGATTGTTCAGCGTGACCGTCATGGGCCTGTGCGACCGGCTGCGGCTGATGTTCTTCGGCAATCTTTACCAGGACTGGTCGGAGTTCGTGCTGGCCGACCTGGGCATCTTTACCTACGAGAAGGTCGAATTCTGCGCCGAGTCCAGAGGCTTGCGCAGCCGCGAGGATGTCGACGCCTGCCTGTTCCTGCACAGCTGTCAGCAGCGTTTCGAGGCGGGTGAAGACGTGGCGGCGATTGTCGAGCAGATCAACGGGCTGCAACTCGACAATCCCTGGCTGCAAAGACGTCGGGGCAAACTGCTGTTCCAGATCGGTCAGCACTGCGAGCGCGTCGCGGATTTTTCCGCAGCCCTGAGCCTGTACCGCGAATGCGCCTACCCCGGCGCGCGTCTGCGGCTGATTCGCGTGCTGGAGCGCTGTGCTGAATACCAACTGGCGATGGACCTGGCCGCCCACGCCGAACAAGCCCCTGAAAGCGCTGCCGAGCATCAGCATCTATCGCGTGTGCTGCCCAGGCTGCGGCGCAAACTGGGCGGGCCGCCGATCAAGCGACCAGCCCCTCGGGCCATGCAGCGCCTGGACCTGCAACTGCCCAGGCACGATCCGGCGTTGTCGGTGGAGTCTTACGTTCAGGCACACCTGGAGCAGGAGTCGGCGCCGGTGCATTACGTCGAGAACAGCCTGATCAACTCGCTGTTCGGGCTGCTGTGCTGGCCGGCGATCTTCGCGCCGTTGCCGGGGGCGTTTTTTCACCCGTTCCAGCGCGGTCCGGTGGACCTGCTCCACGAAGACTTTCATGCGCGGCGCGCGGATCTGTTTCAAGCCTGCCTCGCCGAACTCGATGACGGGCGTTATGTGCACACTGTCCGCGAGCGTTATAGCGCCAAGTGGGGCGTGCAGTCGCCGTTCGTATTTTGGGGCGCACTGAGCGAGGAACTGTTGGAGCAGGCGCTCGACTGTCTGCCTGCCGAACACCTCAAGCACTGGTTCAATCGTCTTTTGCTCGACATCAAGGCCAACCGCGCCGGCATGCCGGACTTGATCCAGTTTTGGCCGCAAGACAAAACCTACCGGATGATCGAAGTCAAAGGCCCCGGCGATCGGTTGCAGGACAATCAATTGCGCTGGCTGGAGTTCTGTCACGAGCACCAGATGCCGATCGCCGTCTGCTACGTGCAATGGGCGGAGCAGGGCGCGTGAGCTACAGCATTGCGGTGCGGGCGCTGTGTGAATTCACCGCCAAGGTTGGCGACCTCGACCTGCGTTTCACTCCGTCGCCGACCGCGCTGGAGGGCATCGTCGGGCATCGCACCGTGGCCTCACGGCGCAGCGAGGGTTACCAGAATGAAGTCGCGCTTGAGGGCCAGTATCGGACCTTGACCGTGCAAGGTCGGGCAGACGGCTACGATCCGGCGCAAAACTGCCTCGAAGAAATCAAGACCTACCGTGGCGACCTGAGCAAACAACCGGCCAACCACCGGCAGCTGCACTGGGCGCAGGCGAAGATCTACGGTGGGTTGATGTGCCAGAAACTGCAGCTGGAACGCATCAATCTGGCGCTGGTGTACTTCGACATTGTCAGCGAAAAGGAAACCTGTCTGGTCGAGGCTTTCAGCGCCGCCGAACTACAGCTGTTCTTCGAGCACCATTGCGGGTTGTTCCTGCACTGGGCCGAGCAGGAAATGGCCCATCGCGAAGGGCGCAATCTGGCGGCGCAACAGTTGGCATTTCCCCATGCCGATTTCCGTCCCGGGCAGCGGCATCTGGCCGAGTCGGTGTTCAAGGCTGTCAGCACCGGTCGCTGCCTGATGGCCCAGGCTCCGACCGGTATCGGCAAGACCGTAGGCACGCTGTTCCCGATGCTCAAGGCCTTGGCGCCGCAGCAATTGGACAAGGTGTTCTTTCTCACGGCGAAAACTCCGGGGCGCAAATTGGCGCTGGACGCCGCTCAGGTCATCCTCGACAGTGCCGATGCTCCCCCCTTGCGAGTTCTCGAAATGATCGCCCGGGACAAGGCGTGCGAGCACCCGGACAAGGCCTGCCATGGCGAGTCGTGCCCGTTGGCCCAGGGTTTTTATGATCGTCTGCCGGCCGCGCGTCAGGCCGCCAGCCAATTGAGCCTGCTGAACCAGAGCGCCTTGCGCGAGGTTGCCCTGCAGCATGACGTTTGTCCCTACTACCTCAGCCAGGAAATGGCCCGCTGGGCGGACGTGGTGGTCGCCGACTACAACTATTATTTCGACTTCAGTGCGTTGCTGTTCGGGCTGGCCCAGGCCAATAACTGGAACGTCGCGGTGCTGGTGGACGAAGCCCACAATCTGGTAGAGCGCGGCCGGCAGATGTACAGCGCCAGCCTCGACCAGGGGACGTTGAACAGCGTGCGAAAAACCGCGCCTGAGGCATTGAAGAGATCCTTGCAGCGGGTCAATCGCGAATGGAATGCCCTGCATGATCTGCAACTCAGCCCCTATCAGGCCTACGACAAAGCCCCGGAAAAACTGCTTCAGGCGCTGTCCTTGTGCTGCGCGAGCATCGGCGACTACCTGAATGATCACCCTCAGGGCCTGGACAGCGGCTTGCAGAATTTTTACTTCGACATGCTGCAATTCGGCCGCGTGGCTGAACTGTTCGATGAGCATTTCCTGTTCGATATCAGCAAACGCGACCTCGAGCGCAAGCGCAACCTGTCGCAGCTATGCCTGCGCAATGTTGTGCCTGCCGGTTTCATCCGCCCGCGCTTGACCGCTGCGCGCAGCACCGTGCTTTTTTCCGCCACCCTGAGCCCTCGGCATTACTACGCGGATTTGCTGGGAACACCGGCGAACACGGTATCGATTGATGTGGAATCGCCATTTCACGCCGATCAGTTGCAGGTGCACATCGTCAGCCAGATTTCGACTCGCTATGTCCACCGTCAGGCGTCCCTTGAGCCCATCGTCGAGCTGATTGCCAAACAGTTCACCCAGCGCCCTGGCAACTACCTGGCGTTTTTCAGCAGCTTCGACTATTTGCAGCAAGTGGCGCAGTTGCTGGCCGAGCGGCATCCGCACATCACGCTGTGGTCGCAGTCCCGGGGAATGGGGGAAGGGCCGCGTCAGGCGTTTCTCGATCAATTCACCGTCCATAGTCAGGGCGTAGGGTTTGCGGTGCTGGGTGGCGCATTCGGCGAAGGCGTCGATTTGCCCGGCGCGCGGTTGATTGGTGCATTCATTGCCACCTTGGGGCTGGCGCAACTCAATCCAGTCAACGAACAGATGAAACAGCGCATGGCGGCGATTTTCGGTGCCGGGTATGACTACACCTACCTGTTTCCTGGCGTGCAGAAAGTCGTGCAAGCAGCGGGGCGGGTGATCCGCACTCAGCAGGATCAAGGGGTAGTGATGCTGATCGATGACCGGTTTGGCGAGAGCAAGGTCAAGCAATTGCTGCCGCGCTGGTGGTCGATGAAATCGGCGCCTTTTTAGCCTGTTGAGTAGTGTCCTCACCACGTATTGGTTTTTTGGAATTTCCAAACGAGCGGTTTGTCGCATACTCCAGAAGAACAACAATAAGGACAGGGCTCCATGAGCGATGACCGGACCAAGATCAATGCCATCGAGGAGATGCGCTTTCGTCTGCTGATCGATGCCGTGGTGGACTACGCGATCTACATGATTGACCCCGATGGCATCATCACCAGTTGGAACGCTGGCGCCAAGCGTTTCAAAGGGTATGAGGAGGCGGAGATTCTTGGTCAGCATTTCTCGCGTTTTTATACCGAAGAGGACCGCAAGGCCGGTTTGCCTCAGCGCGCCCTTGATACCGCCATTCACGAAGGGCGTTTCGAGGGCGAAGGCTGGCGGGTTCGCAAGGACGGCACGCATTTCTGGTCCCACGTCATCATCGATCCCATTCGCGATCCGTCGGGCAAATTGCTGGGTTTTGCCAAGATCACCCGGGATTTGACCGACCGCAAAATGGCCGAAGAAACCCTCAAGCAAAGCGAGCAGCAGTTCCGGCTGCTGGTGCAAAGCGTCACCGACTACGCCATCTACATGCTCGCCCCTGATGGACGCGTGACCAACTGGAATCTGGGGGCTCAGCGAATCAAGGGCTACCGGCCCGAAGAAGTTATCGGCCAGCATTTCTCGATGTTTTACACCCCTGAAGACCGCGAAGCCGGTGAACCCCAGCGTGCGCTGGAGATCGCTACACGCGAGGGGCGATTCGAAAACAAGGCCTGGCGCGTGCGCAAGGACGGCACGCGGTTTTTCGCGCATGTGGTGGTCGACCCGATTTGGGGCGAAACCGGCACGTTGCTGGGATTTGCCAAGATCACTCGGGACATCACCGAGGTGACCCAAGCCCAGCAAGCCCTTGAGAAAACCCGCGAAGCGTTGTTTCAGGCGCAAAAGATGCAGGCCATCGGTCAACTCAGCGGCGGGATTGCCCACGACTTCAATAATCTGCTGACCGTTATTCTCGGCAATCTGGAAATCGTTCGTAAACGTGCGGCAGACGACCCGAGAATTACCCGTTTGCTCGACAACGCCACTCAAGGCGCCTTGCGTGGCGTTTCCTTGACCCAGCGCATGCTGGCGTTTGCCAGGCGTCAGGAACTAAAGACTGAATCCGTTGAAATACCAGCACTGATACAGGGAATTACCGGGCTGTTGCGCAGCTCCCTGGGGCCTGCGGTGGGCATAGAAACCCGCTTTGCGCCCGAACTCGAGCCGGTGATGGCCGACGTCAATCAGCTCGAACTGGCGGTGCTGAATCTGGCCACCAACGCCCGCGATGCCATGCCCAACGGCGGGAAACTCATCATCAGCGCCCAGACACATGAGGTCCACGATCAGAAGCTGTCCCTGACGGCAGGCCGTTATGTCTGCCTGAGTGTCACGGATACGGGGGAGGGCATGGATGACGCTACCCTGGCGTCGGCCATGGACCCCTTCTTCACCACCAAAGGCGTCGGCAAAGGCACTGGCCTGGGGTTATCGATGGTTCATGGGTATATGGAGCAATTGGGAGGACGCTTCATTCTGAAAAGCCGGAAGGACGTCGGCACCACGGCTGAACTCTGGTTACCCGTTGCACTGGCCAACTCGACCACTACATCCGCTATCGAGGAGGTAGCCATGTCGCGGGTGCCTCGTCTGTGTGTGTTGGTCGTGGACGACGACAGCCTGGTGTTGACCAGTACCAGCCTGTTGCTCGAGGACCTGGGCCATCGGGTGATCAGTGCCTCGTCCGGCGCGCAGGCGCTGGAGCTACTCGACAGTGAACCCGCGATTGACCTGGTCATTACGGACATGGCGATGCCCAAAATGAACGGCGAGCAATTGGCGCAGATTATCCGCAACATCAGGCCACAGCTGCCGATCATCCTCGCCACCGGTTACGCCGAGCGTCTGGAAGGCTTGGCGGCCAGACTCCCACGCCTGTCCAAACCCTTTACCCAACTCAATCTGGTGGAAATCATTGCCTTGGTGATGAAGTGATAGTCGGGGGCAAATTGGACATGGATATGGATATGTAGGAGCCAGGCTTGCCGGCGAAGGCGTCCTTGAGAGCGCCTTCGCCGGCAAGCCTGGCTCCTACGAAAAGCAGTTCGCCGGTCTTTGCTATTCCCCCCATCAAGCCGCGAGATTAGACGCACCCAGTTCTTTTTTGTAGCGGGCTTTCAGGCTTTCCATCTCAACACCCAATTCGTCGAGCGTCGCTTTGCCCAGCAGCTTTTTGGCCTGAGGAAACATCTCCTTTTCCTCTTCTTCGATGTGATGTTCCAGCAGTTCCTTGACCACTTTCACTCGACCGGCGAATTCGACGCTGGAGGGATCGGTGGTTTTCAGGTCGGGAAGCACCAGCGAATCGACGGTGCGATGTTCTTCCTTGGCTTCGTAATACATCACATCCTGTTCCTTGCCCCCGGCCTTTTTATACGCCGGGTACAAGACTTCTTCTTCCAGGCGGGTATGGATCTTGATTTCCATTTCCAGTTTGGCCAGCAACTCGGTGCGTTTTTTCACCCCACGTTCAGTGGACTCGCTCAACTGGGCCAGGATGCCTTTTACGCGCTCATGGTCGGTTTTCAACAGGTCAATGGCGTTCATGGTCAAACCTCTTGTTTAGTCACGGGTCAAGCGCAAACGGTCTTCCTGCCGTTGTCGCTCTCACTGCTGGAGCATTTCTCGTGCCTGTTTCAAATGTTAAGAAAACAAGAATAAAAACAATAGGTTGCGATGATTTTTAACTGGCTTTTATCGTGCAGCCTGCATGAATCCAGTTTGCTGTTCAGTGCAGGTTGACCGACCTTCGTCAGACGTCCTGCTGATTGCGCCGCTCATAACGGGCCAGCATCGGTTGAGTACTGATGCCATGCGCCAGAATGCTGAGCGCCACCACCGACAACGTCAGGTCGGTGCACAGCGTCGCCGCCGCCGGACCGAGATCATGGTTCAAGGCGTAGAACAGGTAATAAAAGCTCCCGATGCCGCGAATCCCGAACCAGCCGATCAACAGGCGCTGGCGGCCGTCCAGCAAGCGCCCCCACGGCATGATCCCTACACACAAGGGGCGAATGGCACAGAACAACACCAGTGCAACCACCAACGCTCGCCAATCCCAATGGCCCACCAGCACCACACCCAGCAGGGTGACCAGAAACACTTCCATGGCCCGTTCCACCAAACTGCCGAATGCCAGCATGTCGCCCATCATGATGCCGGCCGCCACCTGGGTTTCCGGCAAGTTCGCCACATCACCGTGGACGGCAGCCTCAGGTTCGACGTTCTGGTGGCCGACCACCGGTTGCACCAGATGCTCGGCGGGCATCAAAGTGTCACCGGTGGATTTGACTTCGGCCTGGCGCAATCCGAGGCCAGCGGCGAATACCGACAGAAAGCCATAGCCGTTGATCTCCTCGGCCGCGACGTAGGCCAGTGCAATCAGGGCCAGGGCCAGGTAGTCGTTAGGGGAGAGGGTGCTGTCGGCATTCCTGATACGCATCGACAAGGTCAGGCGACCGATGCCGTGACCCATCCAGTAACCGGTGAGCAAGCCGGCAGGCACCGCCCACAGCACACTTTTCAATGCCCACTCACCGAGCCAGGCCTGGCTATCGCCGCTCTGTTGCACAAACAGCAAACCGAGAATCACGAAGGGGAAGGCGATGCCGTCGTTGAGGCCCGCCTCACCGGAGAGCCCGAAACGCACCGAGTCGTAATCCCTGGCGTCGTTGACTTGCACCAGCGAGGCCAGTACCGGGTCGGTAGGGGCCAGAATCGCCCCGATCAGCAACGACGGCCCCCACGCCAGGGCAAAACCGTAATGCAGCAACAGGCAGACGCCAATGATGGTCAAGATCATCACCGGTCCCGCCAGGCCGAACGCCACCCGCCATCGAAGATCCTTCAGCGGCAGGCGCAATTTGAGTCCGCAGACAAACAGCGAAAAGAGCACCGCGACTTCCGTCAGGTGCTCCATCCAGACCGCCGCGTCCTTGATGTCCAGCTTCAGCAAACCCATGCCCGCCGGCCCGATCGCCACGCCCAGCGCCAGGCACACCGCCGACGTGGTCACCGGCATCCAGCGCAGATAGGACGAAGTCAGTGCCAAGGTCAACAGCACCGCACCCAACACCGCCACCCATACAATGAAGCTCATGCCCGGTTCTCGGAGGTGTACCGCCGACCGCCGCCGAATGGCGGACTCAGGAAAGTCAAACGCCAGTCACGCGCAAGTACTCAGGCCCCAGGTAGTTGAACCAGAGCAGAATCATCTCCACCAGGATAGTCACCAGCACCAATAACCCGACACCCCATACGCTCGCCGCATTCAGCAGGCCTTGCTCCTTGCGCTCATGCATGAAGATCGGCAAGCCGACGAACAGCAGAAACGTTGAATAAAGTGAGGCGGCCCCCAGCACCGTGATCGCCAGCCAGCGGCTCGGGTAGAGCCCGGCGATGCCCGCGAGGAAGAACGGGGTGATGGTGTAGGCGGCAAAACCGATGCACTGATTGACGGAGGGGCGTGAGTCGAAGGTGCGCGACATCCAGCGGATGAACAGCCCCATCAGCACCACGCCGACGATGATGCTCAGGTACAGCAGCCCGCAGAGTTGCAGGGCGCTGGTGGTACTGAGCTTGACCGTTTCATTCTCGGCCAGGCTCCAGCCGACGTAGGTAGTCCCGATAAACAGGCACACGGCGGGGATCAAGGCGAGCAACAGCAAATGAGCGAGGTAATGGCGCGGATTGGCTTCCTCTTCCTTACGAATATCTGTCCAGACGAAATTGGGCTGAGTGAACAGCCTGACGAAATGTGCGGACATGACGACCTCCAGATACGAGCGACCCGGCATAGGGGCCCCTAGAAGTATTGAGGTGCGTCCATCGCCGGGGGTTCATTTTTTATCGGGGGGCACCAGGAGCGGTCGGCTGGAGGGAATGTTTACAAACGGCGAAGGTCAACCGAGCAATTCCTCTTGCCTGGGTGCCTGGCCATGAACGTCAGCCAATCCGTCGTCGACTATTTGCGGCAACACGACTTGCGACTGACGACGGCCGAGTCCTGTACTGCAGGAAAAATCGTGACTTTGCTGGCCGAGGTGCCGGACAGCGGAGACCTGATCGAGAGTGGCTATGTGGTTTATTCCCCTGAAGCCAAGCAGCGATTGCTTAACGTCAGCCCCGATACGATCAAAACCTTCAACCTGACCAGTTGCGAAGTGGCGTGCGAAATGGCCTTGGGCGCATTGCGCGACAGCCCCGCCAATGTCGCGGTAACCACCACCGGCATTCTGGGGCCGGAGGATATCGACGGGATTCCGGCCGGCACCGCCTGTTTTGCCTGGGCGTACCAGACCGAGCGAGGGAAGCGCGTATTCACTCACCAGCACCGGTTTTTCGGGTCGCGTAGCCGGGTGCAGTTACTGGCCGCCGAACATGCCTTGAAGCGGGTGTCGTTTTTTCATCAACGTGCATTGGCCGGTGAACAAGGCCAGGTCACACCATGAACGACGGCGGTTCGAGCGCAACGGCAAGATTTCGGTGATCGCTCAAGAGCCCTGACTCACCGCGACCCCCGTAGGCCACGGCAGCGGCGTCAGGGTGATGTAGCTGGCTTCATCCGAGGCCAGCAGCACGGGTGGACTTGCGACGGGTTTGGCGCAAGAGGAGAGCTCGTTGTTCTGCATACACCCAACTCATGAGTTAGGCTCAATGCGATGCAAGAAACTCGATGAGGAGTTGCTCATGAACACCCAATCGCTCGTTGCACTGGCACTGTCGTTGGCATGCCTCGCTGGCTGTGAAAGCAAATACGAAGTGAATGAGAAAAATTGCGAGCCGAAAAACTTCATGAAGCTGCCAGACGATCAGAAGCGGGAAGCCTTCATCAAAGCTTGCATGGAGCGCATAACGCCTTGAACAGGAGTCGATGCTGCGCCTGTCGCCCATAAAAAACCCGATGCACAGGCATCGGGTTTTCGGCATCGCCCCGGGCTGTCAGGCCTGGCGGTTACGCAAACTACGCTCCATCCGCGCGATCCCTTCTTCCAGCAGCGCCCTTGGGCAGCCGAAGTTCAGGCGCACGAATTGCTGGGCGTGATCGCCGAAGTCCAGCCCTGCGCTCAGCCCGACCTTGGCCTGTTCGAGGAAGAATTGCTGCGGGTTATCCAGCCCCAGCGCCGTGCAGTCGAACCACGCCAGGTAAGTGCCCTGAGGTATGTTCATGGTCACACCCGGCAACCGCGTGCGAACCGCTTCCACCAGATAATCCCGATTGCTTTGCAGGTAGGCCATGAGCTCGGTCAGCCACGGACCGCCTTCGCTGTAGGCGACGCGGGTAGCTTCCAGGCCCAACGGGTTGACGCTGTCGACCATGCCGCAGCGAGCGTTGTTGACCCGATGACGTAGCGCCGGATCCTGAATGATCATGAACGCAGTCTTCAAACCGGCGATGTTGTAAGCCTTGCTCGCCGACATCAGGGTGATGGTGCGCTTGGCGATCTGCGGGCTGAGCGAGGCGGTCGGGATGTGCACGCGCCCATCGAAGCACAGTTCGGCGTGGATCTCGTCGGAGATGATCCAGGCGTCCTGCTCCAGGCAAATGTCGGCGACCGCTTGCAGCTCTTCGCGCGGGAAGACCTTGCCCAGCGGGTTATGCGGGTTGCTCAGCAGCAGCGCGCCGCCCCCTTGCAGTGCCTGGCGCAAGGCATCGAGCGGCGTCGCATACGTGCCATCGGCCAACGCGTCGAAATCCAGTTCGACCTTGTTCAGCTGCCAGTGACCCGGCGCATGGCGCAGCGGCGGGTAGTTTGGTGTCTGCACGACCACGTTCTGCTGCGGCTGAACCAGCGCGTTCAGGGCCATGTTGAAACCCGACTCGATACCCGGCAGGAAGACCAGCTCCTGAGGTTGCACGCGCCAGGCGTACTTGCTCCAGAGGTCGGCGACGATGGCGTCACGCAAGTCATCCTGAGCCACGCTGTAACCGAGCATCGGGTGTTCCAGGCGTTTTTGCAGCGCCTGAATGATCGCTGGTGGCGCGGCAAAGTCCATGTCGGCGACCCACATCGGCAACACGTCGGCCGGGTAGCGGCTCCATTTGGTACTGCCGGTGCCATGGCGGTCGAACACCTGATCAAAATCGAAAGTCATGCTCAGTCTCATAAAAGTCAGGGGGTTAATCCGGCGGCCATGATAGCGCCAAACCCAGTGGGAGCGAGCCTGCTCGCGATGAGGGCGGCACAGTCAATATCGATATCGCCTGACACACCGCCATCGCGAGCAAGCCAGCTCCCACAAGGGAATTGGCGATGTACACCAAATTTTGCGAACAACACCGCCCACTGTGGGAGCGGGCTTGCCCGCGATGAGGGCGGCACAGTCAATATTGATGGCGCCTGACACACCGTCATCGCGGGCAAGCCCGCTCCCACAGGGATCTAACTCGAACATCAAATTGGTGGTCAACCGGGACCAAATTGTGGGAGCGCTCGCGATGAGGCCCTTACATTCAATATCGATGTTGCCTGACACTCCGCCATCGCGAGCAAGCTCGCTCCCACAACTGTGTGCCTGCTGGCTTGCGGCTACCCGACTGTCGGTTTTCACACAGCACAAAACAGCATTGTCTACAGTTTAAAGTGGCGGTAGTTCCGTTGCCGTCACCGTGATCGTCCAGAAAAACCCGGCCAATGCACCGGGTTTCCACCTGATCAGGAGTGCACGATGGACCTCAACCGTCGTCAGTTCTTCAAGGTCGCTGGTCTCGGCCTTGCGGGCTCAAGCCTCGGCGCGCTGGGCATGGCCCCGACGCCAGCTTTCGCCGAACAAGTGCGTCATTTCAAGCTCGCCCATACCCATGAAACCCGCAACACCTGCCCGTACTGCTCGGTCGGTTGCGGCTTGATCATGTACAGCCAGGGCGACAACGCGAAGAATGTCGCCCAGAGCATCATCCACATCGAAGGCGATGCCGACCACCCCGTCAATCGCGGCACCCTCTGCCCCAAAGGCGCAGGCCTGCTGGATTTCATTCACAGCCCCAGCCGTCTCCAGTACCCGCAGGTGCGCAAGCCCGGCACCACGGAATGGACGCGAATCTCCTGGGATGAAGCGCTGGATCGTATCGCCGACCTGATGAAGGCCGACCGCGACGCCCACTTCATCGAGAAGAACGCCCAGGGGCAAACGGTGAATCGCTGGCTGACCACCGGGTTCCTCGCGGCGTCGGCATCGTCCAACGAAGCGGGTTACATCACCCACAAGGTGATTCGCAGTCTCGGCATGCTGGGGTTCGACAACCAGGCACGTGTCTGACATGGCCCGACGGTGGCAAGTCTTGCCCCGACGTATGGCCGTGGTGCCATGACCAACCACTGGACCGATATCGCCAACGCGAATCTGGTTCTGGTGATGGGTGGCAATGCCGCCGAAGCGCACCCTTGCGGTTTCAAATGGGTGACCGAAGCCAAAGCCCACAACAAGGCGCGGCTGATTGTGGTCGACCCGCGTTTTACCCGTACGGCCTCGGTGGCTGATTATTACGCGCCGATCCGCACCGGCACCGACATCGCCTTCATGGGCGGGCTGATCAATTACCTGCTGACCGAAGACAAGATCCAGCACGAATACGTGCGCGCCTATACGGACGTGTCGTTCATCGTCAAGGCCAACTACGGTTTCGAGGACGGCTTGTTCAGCGGTTACGACGCGAGCAAGCGCACTTACACCGACAAGTCCGGCTGGGGCTATGAAATCGGCGAGGACGGTTTCGCCAAAGTCGACCCGACCTTGCAAGACCCACGCTGCGTCTACCAATTAATGAAGCAGCATTACAGCCGCTACACCCTGGAGCTGGCCAGTCAGGTCTGCGGCATGCCCACGGATGCCATGCAGAAAATCTGGGAGGAGATCGCCACCTGCTCGCAACCGGGCAAAACCATGACGATTCTCTACGCACTGGGCTGGACCCAGCATTCGACCGGCTCGCAGATGATCCGCAGCGCGGCCATGGTGCAACTGCTGCTGGGCAACGTCGGCATGCCGGGCGGGGGCGTCAACGCCCTGCGCGGGCACTCCAACATTCAGGGCCTGACCGACCTGGGTTTGCTGTCCAACCTGCTGCCCGGTTACCTGACCCTGCCGGCCGAGGCTGAACAGGACTACAACGCCTACATCGCCAAGCGAGCACTCAAGCCGTTGCGCCCCGGGCAGATGTCTTACTGGCAGAACTACGGCAAGTTCCACGTCAGCCTGATGAAAGCCTGGTACGGCGCCAATGCCACCGCCGAGAATAACTGGGGCTACGACTGGCTGCCGAAACTGGATATTCCCGGCTACGACATCCTGAAAATGTTCGACATGATGGGCAAGGGCGAGGTCAATGGCTACATGTGCCAGGGCTTCAACCCGATCGCCGCCTTGCCGGACAAGAACCGTGTGATGAAGGCGCTGGCCAAGCTCAAGTGGCTGGTGGTGATGGACCCACTGGCCACCGAAACCTCGGAGTTCTGGCGCAATGTCGGGCCTTACAACGATGTGCAAACGGCCGAGATCCAGACCGAAGTCATCCGTCTGCCCACCACCTGTTTCGCCGAAGAAAACGGTTCGCTGGTCAACAGCGGTCGCTGGCTGCAATGGCACTGGAAGGGTGCCGATGGCCCGGGGCTGGCGCGCACGGACGTGAAGATCATGGCCGAGCTGTTCTTGCGCCTGCGCAAGCGTTACCAGGCCGACGGCGGTGCCTGGGCCGAGCCAATCCTCAAGCTCGACTGGCCCTACAAGATCCCTGATGACCCGACGCCGGAAGAACTGGCCAGGGAATTCAACGGCTACGCCGTCGCCGATGTCACCGACGCCTCGGGCGCGGTGGTCAAGGCCGGTCAGCAGTTGTCCGGCTTCGGCCAGCTCAAGGACGATGGCAGCACGGCGTCCGGGTGCTGGATCTTCTGCGGCAGCTGGACCGAGCAGGGCAACAACATGGCCCGGCGTGACAACAGCGATCCTTTCGGTATGAAGCAGAACCTGGGCTGGGCCTGGGCCTGGCCGATGAACCGGCGGATTCTCTACAACCGTGCCTCTTGCGACCCTCAAGGCAAACCGTGGGACGCCAACAAACGCTTGGTGTGGTGGAACGGCAAGGTCTGGACCGGCACCGATGTGCCTGACTACAAGGCCGATGTGCCGCCGGAAGCCGGGATGAACCCATTCATCATGAACCCCGAAGGCGTGGCGCGTTTCTTCGCCCTCGACAAGATGAACGAAGGGCCGTTCCCGGAACACTATGAACCGTTCGAGACGCCCATCGGCATCAACCCGATGCACCCCAACAACAAGAAGGCGACCAGCAACCCGGCCGGGCGGATCTTCGATTCAGTCTGGGACACCCTCGGGCAGGCCAAGGACTTCCCTTATGCGGCGACCAGCTACCGGCTGACCGAACACTTCCACTTCTGGACCAAGCATTGTCCGATCAATGCCGTGACCCAGCCTGAGCAGTTTGTCGAAATCGGCGAGGTGCTGGCCAAGGAGAAAGGCATTGCTGCCGGTGACCGGGTCCGGGTCAGCTCCAAGCGCGGGCATATCGAAGCGGTGGCGGTGGTGACCAAGCGGATTCGTCCGCTGCAGGTCAACAATCAGGTGGTGCACCAGATCGGTATCCCGTTGCACTGGGGCTTCACCGGCGCCACCCGTCACGGTTACCTGACCAACACCCTGGTGCCGTTCCTCGGCGATGGCAACACACAGACCCCGGAATCCAAGTCATTCCTGGTCAACGTGGAGAAAATCTAAATGGCCAGCCAAGACATCATCGCCCGCTCGGCCACCACCACCGTGCCGCCCTCGGTGCGCACGCAAGAAGAAGTGGCCAAGCTGATCGACACCACCAAGTGCATCGGCTGCAAGGCTTGCCAGGTCGCTTGCTCGGAATGGAACGAGTTGCGCGACGACGTTGGTCACAACCTCGGCACCTACGACAACCCTCAAGACCTCAGCGCAGACACCTGGACTTTGATGCGCTTCACCGAGCATGAAACCGACGCCGGCAACCTCGAATGGCTGATTCGCAAGGACGGCTGCATGCACTGCGCCGAACCCGGCTGCCTGGCGGCGTGCCCGAGCCCGGGGGCGATCATCAAGCACGCCAACGGCATCGTCGATTTCGATCAGGACCATTGCATCGGCTGCGGCTATTGCATCACCGGGTGCCCGTTCAACATTCCGCGCATCTCGCAAAAGGATCACAAAGCCTATAAATGCACGCTGTGTTCAGACCGGGTGGCGGTGGGGCTGGAGCCGGCCTGTGTGAAAACCTGCCCGACCGGCGCCATCGTTTTCGGCACCAAGGAAGACATGAAAGAACACGCTGCCGAACGCATCGTCGACCTCAAGAGCCGCGGTTTCGAAAACGCCGGTTTGTATGACCCTGAGGGCGTCGGCGGCACCCACGTCATGTATGTGCTGCACCATGCCGACACGCCCAGGTTGTATGCCGGGTTGCCGGATCACCCGGCGATCAGTCCGCTGGTGGACCTGTGGAAAGGCCTGAGCAAACCCCTGGCGTTGCTGGCCATGGGCGCGGCGGTGCTGGCCGGGTTCTTCCACTACGTGCGCGTTGGGCCACAACTGGTCGATGAAGACGAACATCCAGTCACCCTCGACCCGGCGGTGCATGAGTTCGATCCATCGGTGCACACCTTTGATCCGACGAAACCCGGCGGGGAGGACAGGCCATGAACGACAAACCGATCCTGCGCTACACCGCCAACCAGCGCACCAATCACTGGCTGGTGGCGATTCTGTTTCTGTTGGCCGCGCTGTCGGGGCTGGCTTTGTTCCATCCGGGGCTGTTCTGGCTCAGCAACTTGTTTGGCGGCGGTTCGTGGACGCGCATTCTGCATCCGTACATGGGCGTGGCGATGTTTGTGCTGTTCCTCGGCTTGGTGTTCAGCTTCTGGCGGGCGAATTACTTCAGCGCCAACGATCGGTTGTGGCTCAGGCGCGTCGGGACTGTCATGCGTAACGAAGAGGAGGGCGTGCCGCCGATTGGCAAGTACAACCCGGCGCAGAAGCTGCTGTTCTGGGTGTTGCTGATCTGCATGCTGGTGCTGCTGTTCAGCGGGTTGGTGATCTGGCGTGCCTGGTTCAGCGCGTACTTTGGCATCACCGGTATTCGCTGGGCGATGCTGCTGCATGCGCTGGCGGGCTTCATCCTGGTGCTGAGCATCATCGTCCACGTCTATGCCGGTATCTGGATTCGCGGCTCGGTCCACGCCATGGTGCGTGGCCGGGGTCAGCCGCGCCTGGGCGAGAAGACACCATGAGCTCTGGTACCAGGAAGTGACCCGAGACGAGACGCCTGAGCGACCGATCAGCAAAAAAGGATGACCCCTTGGCCACGATCCTCGAGCCTGGGCAGATAGAAGCGGCGGCGAGTTCACCGCCGTTTCTGTACCTGCCACCGAACAACCTGTTCACCTTGCGCGCGCTGCGTCTGGAACGCCTGGCCGACGGGCATCCCATGGCGGACTATCTGCGTTTGATCGTGGGGCTGTGCCACGTTCAGCAGAACCTGATGGACGATCCGCCCGTAACGACCATGCCCGATCCCGAGCGTCTTCGGGTGTGCATGGAACATGGCTTGCCACCGTTTGCCGCCGACAGTCTGGTGCGCGAAACCGTTTGGCTGCCGTATCTCGAAGCCTTGTTGCAACGCTATCAGCCACCGCCACAATCGGCGGTAGAAAACGCCGTGGCGACGTTGCGCAGTGCCAACCTGGGGCTGCTCAAAGCGTGGGCGATTGCCTTGGTCAGCGGCCAGTATTCAATGCTGCCGGCAGAGTTGGTGCCGTTCCTCGGTGCAGCGCTGCAAGCGGCCTGGAGCCATTGGCTGCTGAGCACACCCAACCTTGAGCTCAAACGCGGCGACAGCCTCAGCCAATGCCCGGCCTGCGGTTCGCCGGCGATGGCCGGGGTGATTCGTCATCGCGGCAAATACAACGGTTTGCGTTATCTGGTGTGCTCGTTGTGCGCCTGCGAATGGCATGCGGTGCGGGTCAAATGCGTGTACTGCGAACAGAGCAAGGGGCTTCAATACGTCAGCTTCGAGGATGACCGTCACGCTGCCAATCTGGCACCGTTGCGGGCGGAAGTCTGCCCTGGCTGCAACAGCTACCTGAAACTGATCTACCTGGAAAACGATGCCGAAGCCGAAGCGCTTTCGGCAGACCTGTCCAGCCTGATGCTGGACATGCGCCTGGAGCAGGAAGGCTACCAGCGCCTGTCGCCCAATCTGATGCTGGCACCGGGAGGTGACTGAGCCTGTCCCCTTGATGTTCAGGCTTGAGATAAATCCCACCCAATAAGCGAGCCACGAAGCGTGCTGGTCAAATCCGATGCAAATAACTGGTCGAGTCAGGGGTATTCCTGCCTGGCATGCAAAACGGTCAAGATCTCGATTCGATCCGTCACCCGGTAGACCACCAAGTAATTGGGATGCACAACAATTTCCCGCGTACCGGGTACACGACCAAATCGATAAAGGTAGGGATGTTGCGGAAGGGCCGAGGTAGCAACCTCAATGGCTTAGTACAGTTCGCTCGCCGCTACAAGGTGGCGGTCGCCAATATAATCAATGATTTGCCACAGTTCAGCCCGCGCTTCGGGCCGCCACTCAACCAGCATCGCGCTTATTGCGCTTGGCTTCGAGAAGGGATCGCATATCAGCCATTACCTGATCGTGCGGGACATTCGGGCGTGGATCATCGAGCGACGCCTGCACTTTGGCACGGAACCAACGGTCGTAGCTGGCGGCCTGCTCTTCGGTTTCAAACTCTGAAACGATGGGGGAAAGTTCGGCGCTCATAGTGACCTCCGGGATCAATACTTGGCAGTCTAATTGGTATGTGGCTCACTGTCGTGGGTGTCAAGATGAAGTACACCCAGCCAAGCATCACGTGGTCCTATCTCTCTACCTGATGGGCGCAACCACATTAAACCTCTCGCTTGCGACAGCCAACCCCTAAAAGATGTCGGACGCTTCCTCAATTTTTTGAACGCTTTCATGTGTTTAACGTACGCGTTTAAAGACACCCGCCGTTACGTCCTAACGGCTACAACGCCTTGCGTCGTTACCTACGCGTGCGCCAGAATCGGCTGGCTTGTGCGGCTGTGGGGCGGGCTATATCGTTTCCCTGTCACTGAAAAACAGTGATCGGGTTTGGTAGCCCGCCTTTAAGTAGTCGCATGGCGACACCTTATGCAGTCTCTTTTTTGGGGCTCAGCTTTATATGGTGGTCATGCGTGGGGCTCCATTGTGAGCGCCGGGTTTCCTACTTAGACCGGTCTACCAACCCGCGTATGGCCGCCACCCTTCGTTTGGTAGCGAGGGTGATGGCTCTTATTTATTCTAAGTGGGAGTTTCATCTATGTTCAAAGTGACACCCAATCCACCGGAACCGGACACCGATCCGGCATCCCCGTACGAATCCCTCGACTCGAAAAAATTCCACGAAGCCGCCGAGCGTGCCCTGAATTTCTACCTCAACCCGGCAGCGGTCATGAACAACACCCCCCGCAAACCCAGCACCATGTACATGGTTGCGCCGGATGTCGGCCATGAAGCCTTGCTGGTTCAAACGTGTGAGAACTTGGCCTCGGCCAGTGTCATGGCCAGTGACATTGCTGCATTGGTGGAGGGCACCCACCGCAATACCCTGCTGGCGCTTCAGCAAGTCATCATGCTGGCTGAACTGGCGGTGAATCGAATGCTGGATAATTTCGTTCCACCTAAGTAATCACTCAGCCCTTTACCGAGAGGCTTGCCCCTCGGTAAAGAGCTTTGATCAAAGCGCTGTCTTTTTAAAGTCGATTAAAAGTCAGCACCACGGTCAGGTGCGATGCTCTGGGTTCTTCAAGAGCAACCCAGCCGGAGCACCAACAATGGCCGACCCACTCAGCTTCACCCTCAAATGCCCCTTCAAAAGCGCCAGCGGCGACACGATCACAACGCGAGCCTCAAACGCAAAGACATCACCGCCGCGCAGACGACCAAAGACGAAGGCGGCGCTCGGCATCACCTGAGCAGTGAGCCCAGCGGCTACACTCAGACGCGACGGTCATTCGCTTCCGGGAGCCTCTGATGTCTGCAACCTCCGCCAGCCAAGTCTTGCGGCTGCCCTCCATCGACAGCTTGCTGCGCCATCCCGCCTGCCAACCGCTGGCTGAACGTTACGGGCGTGATGCGCTGTTGGCCGGCCTGCGGAAACTGCTCGATGACTTGCGCGAACCGGTGCTCAAGGGTGAACTCGATGCCGTTGAAATCGCCCCCGATGTACTGGCGGGCAGGGCGGGTGAGCGTTTGGCGATCCAGCATCGCAGCCAGCTCCGTCGGGTGTTCAACCTGACCGGCACGGTGCTGCACACCAACCTCGGGCGCGCGCTATTGCCAGAGACGGCTATCGAAGCCGTTCAACTGGCTGCCCGTTACCCGCTCAATCTGGAATTCGACCTGCACAGCGGCAAGCGCGGCGACCGCGATGATTTGATCGAAGGCCTGATCCGCGAGCTGACCGGCGCCGAAGCGGTGACTGTGGTCAACAACAATGCCGCCGCCGTGTTGCTTGCCCTCAACAGCCTGGGCGCGCGCAAGGAAGGCATCATTTCCCGTGGTGAGCTGATCGAAATCGGCGGCGCCTTCCGCATTCCCGACATCATGGCCCGGGCCGGGGTGCGGCTTCACGAAGTGGGCACCACCAACCGCACCCATGCCCGCGATTACGAGGCCGCCATCGGTCCACGCAGTGGCTTGGTGATGCGCGTGCACGCGAGCAATTATTCCATCGAAGGTTTCACCGCCCGGGTGCCGACGGCTGAGTTGGCGGAGCTGGCTCACCGTCACGGGCTGCCGTTGCTGGAGGACCTGGGCAGCGGCAGCCTGCTGGACCTGACTCGCTGGGGCCTGCCCGCCGAACCGACGGTGCGTCAGGCGCTGCTCGATGGCGCGGACATCGTTACTTTCAGCGGCGACAAACTGCTCGGCGGTCCCCAGGCCGGGTTGATTGTCGGCCGCAAAGACCTGATCGCCAAGATCAAGAAGAACCCGCTCAAGCGTGCACTGCGGGTCGACAAACTGACCCTGGCCGCCCTCGAAGCCGTATTGGCGCTGTACCGCGATCCTGATCGGCTGGCCGAGCGTCTGCCGAGTCTGCGCCTGCTGACCCGCCCCCAAACCGACATCATCGCCCAGGCCGAACGCCTGCAACCGTCACTGGCACAGGTGTTGGGTGACGGCTGGAGTGTCTGCGCCGTACCGGCTCTGGGCATGATCGGCAGCGGCAGCCAACCGGTGGCGCGACTGCCCAGCGCCGCGTTGTGTCTGCGCCCCAACGTTTCCAAACGTCTGCGTGGGCGGCAATTGCTGGGGCTGGAGGCAGCGTTTCGTCAGTTGCCGATTCCTGTGCTTGGGCGCATCGACGATGACGCGCTATGGCTGGATTTGCGCCAACTCGACGACGAAGCCGCATGGCTGACTCAACTCGATCAATTGCAGGAGGAGGGCCGGGACGGGTGATTGTCGGCACGGCGGGGCACATCGATCACGGTAAAACCTCCTTGCTCCAGGCACTGACCGGCCAGGCCGGCGACCGTCGCCGGGAAGAACGCGAACGCGGCATGACCATCGACCTCGGCTATATCTACGCGGCGTTGGAACCGGGCGCCGCGCTGATCGGTTTTATCGACGTGCCCGGTCATGAGCGCTTCACCCACAACATGCTGGTCGGGGCGCAGGGCATTGATCTGGTGTTGTTGGTGGTGGCGGCCGATGACGGCGTCATGCCGCAGACCCGCGAACATCTGGCGATCGTCGAGTTGCTGGGCATCTCTCGGGCACTGGTCGCCATCAGCAAATGCGACCGGGTCGATCCTGCTCGGGTGCAGGCAGTCCGTGAGCAGATCGAAGCATTGCTGGCACCCGGACCGTATGCCGACGCACCGCAAATCGCGCTGTCGAGTGTGACCGGCGAGGGTGTCGAGACACTGCGTCAGGCCTTGCTGGATGCGCAACATGAGGTGCTTCAACGCAGCGCCAGCGGCGGTTTCCGCCTGGCGATTGATCGGGCTTTCAGCGTGGCCGGCGCCGGTATCGTGGTGACCGGTACCGCGTTGTCCGGCCAAGTGGCCGTGGGCGATACGCTGATGTTGAGTCCGCTGGGCAAACCGGTACGGGTGCGAGGCCTGCATGCGCAGAACCAAGCGGCCGACAGCGCAACAGCCGGGCAGCGAGTCGCGCTGAACCTGAGTGCCGAGCGTCTGGCCCTGGAGCAGATTCACCGTGGCCACTGGCTGTTGGCCGAATGGCTGCATGCGCCGACCCAGCGCCTGGATATCGAGATGACCTTGTTGGCCAGCGAAGCGCGAAGCTTCGAACACTTTCAACCGGTGCACGTGCATCTCGGTACTCAGGACGTAACGGCGCGGGTAGCCTTGCTGGAGGACGCCAGCCTGGCACCGGGGCAGCGAATGTTCGCGCAACTGCTGGTGAACGCGCCGGTGCAGGCGGTGAAGGGCGACCGCTTGATCCTGCGTGACCAAAGCGCCCAACGCACCCTCGGCGGTGGCCGGGTGCTCGACCCGTTCGCCCCGGCCCGTCATCGTCGCAGCCCCGAACGATTGGCGCAGCTACAAACGCTGGCCACCACCAACAGCCTGGAAGACGCACTGCCGGCGCTGTTGACCAACAGCGACACCGGGCTCGATCCGCAACGCCTGGAGCGCCAGTTCAATCGTCCGCGCGATAGCTGGGCGTTGCCCGATGACGTGCGCTTGATCAATACGCGGCAGGGGCCGTTGCTGTTCGGCGCTGCCCGCTGGGAAGCCCTGAAAGCGCCACTGCTGGAACACCTCGCACGCTTTCATCAACTGGAACCGGATCAAATGGGACCGGACAGGGACCGCCTGCGTCGCTTCGCCGGTACCGCGCTGGACCGGCCGACCTTTATCAGCCTGCTTGACGAATTACTGGCCAGCGGCGCGATCGTCGCCAGCGGCCCATGGCTGCATTTACCCGATCATCAAGTGCGTTTGAGCGAGGACGACGAAACCCTGTGGCAACAGCTAAAACCGCTGTTTGAACAAGCGGATTTCGATCCGCCATGGGTACGTGACTTGGCCAAAGTCGCTGGCCGAGAAGAGGCCGCCGTGCGCCTGCTGCTGCGCAAGATGGCGCGACTGGGGTTGCTGCATCAAGTGGTTCGTGACCTGTTCTACACCGACACGCTGTTGCGTCGATTGGCGGCTATGCTGGTGCAACTGGCCAGCGATGACCCGGTGATTCAGGTCACCGCGTTTCGCGATGCCGTGGGCCTGGGGCGCAAGCGCAGCATTCAGATTCTTGAGTACTTCGACCGAATCGGCCTGACCCGACGCTTTGGCGACCGGCGCCACATCCGGCTCGACAATGCACTGGCCCAGCAAACAGAAGACTGAGTTCAAGGAAGGCAATCGCGCCCGGTGGCGCGGCCGGGCTTCAAACCCGGTTGGGGACGGCATCCGTTCCCGGGCAGGTTCGACTCCGGCTGCCTTCCGCCATTTTCATCCCCTTCGATGACTTATACCCTAACGTGGGCGTTCGGCCTTCTCACCAAAGACCGCGAACAGAGTTAACGATGAAAATTATGCGCGGCGGTTCGAATGTGGGCTTTAATGTCCGTGCTTATATGCAGCCACATTAGCTTCGACTCCGTACGAAAGTGGATGCGCCTAACGGCGGGTTCAGGTTGCTGTGCACTTGTCTAATCAAGGAAGAAACGACATTGAAAATAGCTTTTGGCGCCCTGTTGTTGAGCTGTCTGACTACTATCGCACTCGCTGACGAGAACCCTGTCGGCTTCCGCTCTTCCACACTGGCGGACTCGAACAATGACCGCGCACTGGAGATGGTCGTCTGGTACCCCAGTGCAACTACCGCAGCCACGCAAATGATTGGCGATGATGCGGTGTTCGTCGGGGCTTCTGCCGTTCGTGACGCGCCGCCCGCTGCTGGCAAGCATCCATTGTTGGTGCTCTCCCACGGGTACAGAGGTAACTGGAGCAACCAGATCTGGCTTGCCAGTGCTCTGGCACATAGGGGTTACATTGTCGCCGCAATCAATCACCCTGGCACCACCACTCATGACCGTAGCCCTCAAGCAGCGGCGCAGTTATGGCAGCGGCCCGTTGATTTGCGCCGAGCCATTGATAGGGTCACGACTCAACCTGAAAAATTCGGTTTGGTCGCCAATGACCGAATTGCAGTAGTGGGCCATTCACTCGGCGGCTGGACCGCCCTGGAAATCGCCGGTGCTCGGTTCGATCCAGACCGCTTCGCCCAAGACTGCAAAGCCCACCCGCAGTTATCAAGTTGCACCGTCTATGGAAAGATAAACCCCGCAAGCACCTCAGAATCAAAGGCCTCGTTGGCCGCCGATTTGCGCGATAAACGCGTCACTGCTGTAGTTACATTGGACCTGGGTCTTTCACGGGGCTTGACCGATGAAAGCCTGGCCGCGCTGGCGGTACCAACGCTGGTGATCGCTGCCGGCGTACCGTCGCGCGAGCTTCCCGCTGAGTTGGAGTCTGCCAACCTGGCCAAACGCCTGCCTGCGGCGTCAAGCCGTTACGTCGAAATCAGCGACGCAAGCCATTTCAGCTTCTTGTCGATGTGCAAACCTGGCGCGCAGGTAATGCTCGAAGAAGAAGTACCAGGCGATGGCATCATTTGCCGGGATGGCGACAGCGCTCGCCCGCGTGGGGTGATTCAACAGCAGATTACATCGCTGATAGCAGAGTTTCTTCAGTCATCTATCTACAAAGAAGGTAGTTTGTAAAATCGTGGTACGAGAACTGCCGCAGCTCAATAAAAAAACCGCTGGGGCAGTTCGCCCGCGCAATCTGTCAGAACGGTTGGCCAAGGATTAGCGCTCTGGGGCGGAAGCGTTCGGTCGCGAACAGCTGGTTTCGGCCAGAATCGGTCAGTCGCTCAAAACACTTAAAAACCACTGATTGCTAAAGTAATCAGGATCCGAAAATAGCTCACTCGGTCGAAGGGACAGATGCTTTGCTGCCCAAGCGGATTAGTTCATTGGAGAAACACAGGCCGACGATGATCAGTGCCGCTCCCGCGTACAGGCTTTCGCGCGGTACTTCATTGAGCGCCACGAACGCCAGCAGCGCGGCGAACAGTGGCTCGGTCAGCTCCAGCGCTTGCACTTGGGATGGCTTGAGATACTCGATAGCCTTGGTGGTGCAGAAGAAGCCCAGGATTGTCGGCAGCGTGGCCAGCGCCAGCAGCGCGGCGATCGCCAGCGGCGACAGCTCGCCCATCGCGAAACCATCGGCCGCAGCCGGCATCAGCAGGTACAGGCTGCCAAAGAACAACAATTGTCGGGTGAAGTGCAGCCCCCCCGACACACCCATACGCTTCATGGCAACCGAAAAGGCCCCATAGCCGCAGCCGGCCATGGAGGCGAGTGCAGCACCTTGCAGGGTAAAGCCCTGCTGCAGGTCGCCGCCGAAGATCACCGAGATCCCGGCGATAGCCAGTGCGGCGCCAACGGTAGCGTTCGCGGTGATGGCATCCTTGAGGAAAATGCGCCCCAGAATGATCGAGGAAATTGAGGCACTGGCCATCAGCACCACCACCACACCTGCCGCAGCGTAGTGTCGATAGGCGGACGTTTCGAAATGGAACAGCACAAAGATGCCAAGGAATGCGCAGATAGCCGCCTGAGTCCATTTGGTCGACGCCGCCGGGCGCTTGAGGAAAAACAGTAAGATCGAGAGAAGCACGCAACCCAGTACGGTCTTGATGACAGCGACACTGCTAGCGGTGAAACCATTACTCATGAGTACTTTGCTGAGTACACCGATCGTTGCGTTTAGTGCCGCTGCGGAGAGTGCAAATATGACGCCTTTGCTGAAAGTAGATTGCATTGATGACGATCCCTGTCGCTGAATTGTCGTTCGATAGAATGCCGCCCTATATCGACGGCGCAAAGTTTGAGGATACGAAGATCCCACCAATCCCAGTATTTATTGTGGCATAAGCTGGATCGCCCAGTAGGATGCTATTCGCCTTCTTGTCGCCGCCAAGGGAGAAGTCAGAGGGCCTAACCCTTGGCTATGCAATATGAGTTGACGAACGTTGCAGTGTGCTGCAAAGACTGACGTATATCCGGTTTGGCTATTCCATGCCTGTTGGCAAATTGCTCGCCCGCCGCTGTATCAAAACGAGTGGTCTGGATAAAGTCCAAGGCTTCGGGTTTTGTATTCAAAAACCACGCGACGGGAGGAATACTCAGTAGCAACTTCAGCAATCGGAGTGAAATGTGATGCTTGGGAGACTTTAAGCCCAAAGGTTGTGCCACCTGTATCAGGAGTTCTCGCAAGTTTGGAGTTTGGTCATCAAGCGCCAGCAGTTCCTGGCCCACCATGGCAGGATCAAAAGCACAAACTGCCACCAGCTCAACCAGGTAATCCACGGTGACCAGTGGCAGCCAGTGCTCGGCGGTACCGGGCACTGCAGTCAGCTTTCCCTGCACAAGGTTGCGTATCAGCTCCACCAGCGGCTGACCGTCAAGGATATGCCCCGTGCGGCTGTGGCCACAGACAGTCGCAGGGTGGACAACGGTAATCTCCCCGCCCTTGGCGGACATGACCTCCAAGGTCGCAAAATGCGCCTCCAGCTTGCTGCCCTCGTAACCACCGACCTGTCGGTAGACGGCAGGCCAATTCGTCAACTCTGGATGACGAGGATCAATTCCGATGCGTTGCAGATGTTCATGATTTTTCAGCATGTAGCCGCCGATCATTACTAAACGGCTTTTTTGCTCAGCCGCCAACAGCGCCACGCGCTTTGCCCCTTCCACATTCACCGCACGAGAATGCTCCACTGAAAGCCCCCATGCGAAGTGGGCGCCCAGGTGGAATATGACTCTGGCGTGCCTTAGCACTTCTCGGTCAGCAAGACTCAGCCCGAGGTTGTCCCGTTCCAGATCGCCAGCTACGGCAAATACCCGGGTTGCGCACCCTCCCAAATTATCGACTTGCTCCCGCAGTGCAGCTAGTCGCTCTGGGCGACGCATCAACACCCGAATGGTGTGACCTTTTGCACTCAGGTACGCCACCAAATGTTGACCGACGAAGCCGGTACCCCCCGTGACAAAGCACTCCACGCTCATTTCCCTGTTCCTTGTTTAAGGTGAGAAATCAAGCGTAAACTATCGACCCAACTCTATAGTCAAGCGGTGTTTTCATGAAAATCGGCGAACTCGAGACCCGCAGCGGCGCCAGCCGCCATACGCTGCGTTACTACGAGCAAATCGGCCTGATCTCATCGCTGCGGCAAACTAACAACTATCGCGTTTACACAGCGAAAACTCTGCAGGATCTGGACTTTATCCAGCGCGCGCAAAGCATGGGGTTTTCCCTGGGGGAAATAGGCGAGATTCTGGATGCGCAGCGGAACAAGCTGATCGATTGTGCTGACGGCGCTAAGCTAATTGAAAAGAAGATGGCAGAAATCAAACAGAAAATCGCCAACTTCCAAAGCATTTATCGGTATCTGGATGAAGAGCGTGCAAACCTCGAAGCCAGTGCTGCCAAGCAACTTGAGCTTCAGCAGCTGAACAACTCTTCCAACTGAACTGTCAGCATCTGGGAAACGGAAGCCGCAGCCTGCTTCCAGTTTCAAGCCCATCGCTTACGCATTTTCTAAAACCTTGTGGCCAGGCCCTAGACAGTAAGCGTCCGCCCAAAAGACCTTGCGTGGTTAAACGGGCGCCCATCTATGCGGCAGCAACTCGATAATCTCGCTCGGCCGCTGCATCGGCAGTCGCGTGAGCACGCCCTTTAAATACGCATACGGATCATGGCCGTTAAGCCGTGCCGACTGGTTCAAACTCATAATCGCAGCCGCACGTTTGCCGCTGCGTAAGGAGCCCGCGAATAGCCAGTTTGAACGCCCGAAAGCCCATGGCCGGATTTGATTTCCACATCAGTGAATTGCTCCGGATTTGCTAGACACATGATGTCTGCTTTGGTCGATTTCTGCCGGTGGCGACCGGTAGAAATCGGCCGATTCTGTTGAAAAAGTCGCCTACGGTTCCGACGACCGAAAAATGTCCATCTGAGATTGAAATCAGGACGCGGAGCGGGCGGCTAATCGGAGTGCAAGTGGCGAACGCAACGTTAGCGCCACGAATCCTATCGCCGTCGTAGTGCTTCGTTAGCAGATAGTGATTGCACGGACTTGATCAACTAGATGCACTGCCACTGACTAATCGTTTGCATTTGATTGGACCAGCACACTCTGGGCCGATTGCTGCCTGTGGCGGAGGGCAGTAGTCGACCCAAAGCAGCCGGTCGTTTTGGACTGGAAAATAGATCTGTCCCGTTATCTCAATTCCTAAGCGCCGAGTGCAGCTAGTTACCGCCATATACCTCACCCCGGTGCTGAAGGGCGACGAAAGCGGCTGCTGTTATCTGTTGATCTGTCCAGTTCCTGGTTAACCATATGGTCAGAGACGCGCCGGATAGGTTCCACCACAGCATTCGTTGACTTGTGTTCTGTTTGATCAGGTGATCAGAAGCCACCCACCAGACGACCCGCATACTCCTATCGGTTTTCCCTTTCAAAATGAAAAGGTCGTACAGATACGAATACGGACTTAACGGCACAATCACCGGCTCGCCTGAGACTTTGGCGAGGCTCCATACCCATTCACGCTGCGGGGTTGATATAGCCTGAGATGGGGGCAAAGGGTACTGCGAAATTCTAAACAGACCGACCCAATAGGCACCCCAAGGCAGGATGAGCGCGAGTCCGAGAATCCCGATGAGCAAAAAGCCGACACGACGCATCATGAGGGAAGAATCCTTAAGCCAGAAAGTAACCATCGACCGGTTGAATCCACAACCCAAAGCGGACGGTGAAATTTTCCTGAGGAACGTACTGCAAAAAAGAAAGGGCCTGATCACATGTAAATAGCTAACAAGAGCTAGTCCCAGTCCATTTTGATGTTTTCTTGTTTTCGGAACTCATCCAGCACGCTGTGATAATTCGACCTTTCAAAAAACACACTGGGTATCGCGTCGAACCAGTCAACATCGGTGTTTTCCAACGCAATTGAATCCTTTAGCAAGCCAAATCGGCCCCACTGAACTTGATGCTCATGGGCGCACTGCTCTGCGACAATAACTGTACAGGTCAAGTCTAGGTCATCTGAGCAGACAAGCAGGGGAACCAGAGTCTTCCAACCTGGCGCAGTGGAATATATCCGGTCCCATATCAACAAGTTATCTTCATCGCTGTACAAGCCTGAGTGGGCAGCTACGAGGTCGAACTCAGCAGCCGGGTTCTGCCTAGGCAGCCAAACCTCCAAGGGCACTCCGTCAATGGCAAAGGTCGGGTAGAAGCCGCTGCTGTATTTGGATTTATGGCTGGCAATTGATAGCAGGTTGATCATTCCATTCCTCGCTTTCCCTGAAATCTGTACAGACTAATTCTCCCAGTTGTAAATGTCTGCTTTTGGCTTTTCTGCCAGTCCCTGCCTGTCACTTTGGACAGACCCCGTGGGGGTAACCACGGAGTGTTAAAAAACTCTATTTTTCAGGGGCCCCTAACTATGCATTCTCAAGCGGGGGGAATAATTATCAGGGGTTGCCAGGATCAAAAGCATCCGTCGGGACTTCCATGCCCACCTTGATGTTGCTCATCGATACCAGTGTCTTGAAGCGTTTGACGTTGTCGTTCTCGAAGAACAATTGCGCGGTCAGTTCGGTGTACTGCTCCATGTTCTTCACGAGCATGATGAGGACGAAGTCGCATTCTCCCGCCACGTAGTAACACTGCTGAACCTGTGGGCAGCTCAGAAAGCCGCGCTTCATGGCGTCGAGCTGATCAGGGCGTTCGCTCGCGACTTCAACCTCCGTGATGATCGTCAGGTGATAGCCCACTTGTGCCGGGTTGACCAGCGTGACGGTTTTGCGAGTGACCTTGTCGGCTGCCAGCTTTTTCAGGCGACGGTTGACCGCCGCCGGTGACAGGTTGATCCGGGTGCCCAGTTCATGTTGAGAAATCGTCGCGTCCCTCTGGACGGCGTCCAGCAGTGCAAGATCGAAGGCGTCAAGGCTCATAAGTGAAGGCTCTGAAGGGGCGCTCGAACACGAGCTGAAATACGCAATGAAATTTCATCCAGAGGGGGCAAATCAAGGAAAAACTGCATCGCTTTCGAAATACTATTTACCACATCGTGAACGGCGTGACGTTGCGTTAGCGCTTGTTCATCCCGTACCTCTTGTGCCGGAGAGCCTTGTGCGTTCATTGACCGCTGACCTTCGCCTGAATGGCCAAATCCTTTTGCAGCAAATCCGCACCCTTGGGGAGATTGGGGTAGATGAAGCCAATGGCGGTCGCACGCGCATCGCCCTCACCGACACTGAAAAAGCCGGCCGCGATCAGCTCGTCGAGTGGATGAAGGCGCTTGCGCTGGACGTTCGGGTTGATCGGATCGGCAACATCTTCGCCACGTTGCGTTCGGCGACGGATCAAGGTGATCAAGCGTCACTGATGATCGGTTCGCACATCGATTCTGTGACCAATGCCGGCGCGCTCGATGGTTGTTATGGCGTGCTTGCGGGGCTTGCTGTCGTCAGGGCGTATCGCGACGCTGGAGTGCTGCCGGCGCGTTCGATCACCATTGCCGCCTTCACCAATGAAGAAGGGGTGCGCTATCAACCGGACATGATGGGATCGCTGGTGCATGCCGGGGGAATGGATGTCGGGCAAGCGCTGAATACGCTTGGCACCGATGGAAGCCGCCTTGGGGATGAACTCGAACGCATCGGCTATGCCGGTGACATGGAACCCGGTTCGATCATCGCGCATGAGTACCTGGAACTGCACATTGAACAGGGCCCGATACTGGAGGCCGAAGGCGTATTGATCGGCGTGGTTGAAAACCTTCAGGGCATCTCGTGGCAGCAGGTGGTCGTGCAAGGCAACGCCAACCATGCCGGCACCACGCCCACGCGCTTGCGCCATGACGCCGGGTATGTCGCCTGTGCCGTGGTGAACGAGTTGCGCCAAATAGCCATGGATTCATCGGGGACTACGCTGGCGACCGTGGGTTGCATGAGTTTTGAGCCCAACGTGATCAACGTCATTGCGCGCAAAGCGACGTTCACCGTCGACTTGCGTGACCCTGACGAGTCGAGACTGGTTGCAGCCGAGCAACGATTGGCACAGTTCCTCTCCAGGACTTGCGAGGAAGAAGGCGTGCGATTCAGCACTCAACAGTTAGTGCGGTTCGAGCCAGTGACCTTCAATGCCGAGCTGGCTGATGCGATTCAGGCGGCCGCCGAGCGGTTGGGCTACAGCCACAAGCGGATGACGTCCGGGGCCGGGCATGACGCGCAGATGATTGCCCGCATCGCGCCGTCGGCGATGATCTTCGTTCCCAGCCGAGGAGGCATCAGCCATAACCCGCGAGAGCACACCGATGACGATCAGTTGCTCAACGGCGCTGATGTTCTGCTGGATGTGGTCATAAAGCGTCTCGACACTGGCCGCTGAGCAATTTCACCCGATAGACCGATTCGCTGGCTGACATCCGCCAGCGACGACTTCGCTTTGCCTGAAAATGGAGTGCCCCCATGTTAATCGCCAACCCCAACGCAAGACGTGAACCCTATCCTGATGACCTGCTGGGCATCATGAGCATGCACAAAGCGGCTGAAAGTCGCGCCTGGCTTGCCCATTGGCAGCACCTGAATCACCAGGGCACGCCTTTGTATTCGCTACCTGATCTGGCCGCGCAACTGGGCGTCGGGCACGTGTGGGTGAAGGATGAATCGGCGCGTTCTGTGCTCGGCAGTTTCAAGGCACTTGGCGCACCGATTGCTCTGGTCCGTTTGATCCTCCGGACATTTCCAGCGCGAGGCTATGACGCGCCAGGTCTGCTTGCAGGCAAGTACGCGACGTCACTGGCCGACTTCACCGTCATCAGTGCGACCGACGGCAACCATGGCCGTGCGCTGGCCGCAGCCGCGCAAAGCATTGGCTGCCGATGCATGATCGTGCTGCATGCCAAGGTCAGTACCGAACGCGAAGAGGGCATTGCGGCTTTTGGCGCAGAGATCATCCGTATCAGCGGCAACTACGATGAGTCGGTCGAGCACGCAGCAGCCCTGGCTGCGAGCAATCAATGGCGGGTTGTTTCTGACACTTCCTATGATGGCTACGAAGAGATCCCGCGGGACGTCATGCAGGGTTACGGCACCATGGCCGCAGAGATCATCGAGGCCTCGACCGATTGGCATGGCAGCGGGTGTGCATTCACCCATGTTTTTCTGCAAGGTGGGGTCGGCGGACTGGCGGCGGGGATCGCCAGTTATTTCTGGGAGCAGTGTGGCGAGCAACGACCTGTGTTGATTGTCGTGGAGCCCGAGCAAGCCGATTGCCTGTACCAAAGCGCCCTCAGCGGTAAAGCCGCAAAGGCCACGGGCTCGGTAGACTCGCTGATGGCCGGGTTAGCCTGTGGTGAAACCTCTACGCTTGCGTGGAAGTTTCTTCGTTCCAGCGTCGATTTTTTCATGACCGTCCAGGATCAGGATGCCGTGGACGCCATGCGCAAGCTGGCTATCGGTAGCCCACAAGATATCCCGGTGGTCGCTGGAGAATCCGCCGTTGCCGGGCTAGCCGGGCTTACGCAGATCATGTCGACGCCAGGCCTTGCCTCAAAAACCGGTATCAACCGGCAATCGAAAGTCCTGTTGATCAGCACCGAAGGGGCGACCGCACCCAATGTGTACGCTGAGCTGGTAGGTGAGACAGCAACATCGGTTTTAGCCCGTCAAAAAGAATGGTTGGCGGCCGTTTGACCGGATAACCGGGGGGCCCGCTCGCAGCCTGTCTCGACCTCTTTCGGCCACGGATCAGGCCTCTTTGCTCTCTCTTTTTTTGCCTCACTACTTGGCACTTACGTTCTTTCTGAAATCTTTTGGTGCATTTTTTTGAGCATTAATAGTGCGTTCGATATTTATCGAGGCGCCGGGTGGGATGCTTTGTATTACAAGGGCAATAAAAATAATGAGTAGAAATTTCCCGCTTATAGGGCAAAAAACGCCCCGGAGTTGCTAATCGCACCATTTTTGCCCGCTCTAGAGTTGTGCAAGTTACAAGTGGGAAAAACGTTTCAGCGATCGCACCTGTTTCCGTCTCAAAAATGCAATGAAATGTCTCTCTGGTGTCTTTGCGGAGGGGTTTTTCGTTTTTTATCAGCAGTAACAATACTTGGGCACAGCCCTTGCAAAAGTACTTTCCAACCACCGCAAGTGTGGTTTTCAACGAAAAAAGATAATGGGGAACGTTATAAATGGGGCGCCAGAAATCAAACCGCAGAGGCCGAATCTCTGGCGTCGGGACGCGTCAAGAGATTACCGGAGTCATGAGGAAGTTATTTCCGAATGTGACAGGAAGTTAACGGCGCACACTGAGGTGCTCAACAGAAACAGTACTCACTAAAACAACGTAAGGCCTTATTTTATTGAAATAGCAGAGTGATAAGAAAATGCCGTCTGTATCGCGGCAAGGAGTAGGGTATGTCCCGAGCTTTTTTTAACGAAATGTATGATGCGAGTGGTGGCTGCCGCCCACATTACCAGGAGTTCGCGCGTTGGTTGGCGGACACACCTCTGGAGTTGCTGGATCAACGTCGTCGCGAAGCCGACCTGTTGTTCCACCGAGCCGGCATCACCTTCACCTTATACGGGGACGAGCAGGGCACAGAGCGGTTGATTCCGTTCGACATCATTCCACGCAGCATCACAGCCCGCGAATGGCAAACGGTGGAGCGTGGCTGCATTCAACGGGTCCAGGCATTGAACATGTTCCTGGCCGACATCTACCACGGGCAACGCATTCTCAAGGAGGGCATTATTCCGGCCGAACAGGTGTTGGCCAACGAGGGTTATCAGGTCGCCATGCAGGGCCTGAATCTGCACCGCGGCATCTATGCCCACATCTCCGGGGTCGATCTGGTCCGCGACGGGGATGGCAGTTACTACGTACTGGAAGACAACTTGCGCACCCCCAGCGGTGTGAGCTACATGCTCGAAGACCGCAAAATGATGATGCGCTTGTTCCCCGAACTCTTCGCCGCCCAGCGTGTGGCGCCCATCGATCACTACCCCAATCTGCTGCTGGACACCCTAAAGAGCTCCAGCCCCCTGGATAACCCGACGGCCGTGGTATTGACCCCGGGTCGCTTCAACAGCGCTTACTTCGAACACGCATTCCTGGCCCGTGAAATGGGCGTGGAACTGGTCGAAGGCGCCGACCTGTTTGTCCGCGACGATCATGTCTATATGCGCACCACGGCCGGCCCGAAACAGGTGGATGTGATCTATCGCCGCCTCGACGATGCCTTCCTCGATCCGCTGTCCTTCAATCCAGACTCCATGCTGGGTGTCCCGGGGCTGGTGGCGGCCTATCGCTCGGGGAACGTGGTGCTGGCCAACGCCATCGGCACCGGTGTGGCCGACGACAAGTCGATCTATCCCTATGTCGACGACATGATCCGCTTCTACCTCAGCGAGGAACCGATCCTCAAGAACGTGCCGACCTGGCAATGTCGCAAACCCGAAGAGCTGTCCCACGTGCTGGCCCATCTTCCCGAGCTGGTGGTCAAGGAAACCCAGGGTTCCGGCGGCTACGGCATGCTGGTTGGGCCCGCGGCCACGGCGGCGGAGATCGAAGACTTCCGCGCGCGCCTCAAGGCACGCCCCGAAGCCTATATCGCTCAACCCACCCTGTGCCTGTCGACGTGCCCGACCTTTGTCGAAAACGGCATCGCTCCACGCCACATTGATCTGCGCCCGTTTGTCCTGTCGGGCAGCGAAACCCGTCTGGTGCCCGGTGGCCTGACTCGCGTGGCATTGCGCGAAGGCTCGCTGGTGGTGAACTCGTCTCAGGGCGGCGGCACCAAAGACACTTGGGTAGTGGAGGACTAAGACATGCTTTCAAGAACCGCTTCGGACCTCTACTGGATGTCCCGTTACCTGGAGCGCGCCGAAAACCTGGCGCGCATGCTCGAAGTCAGTTACTCGCTGTCGCTGATGCCCCAGGCCGGGCGCACCGACGGCCGTGCCGAGCTGGCGATGTCGCTATTGGCCGCCGGCACGCTGGACGACTACAACGAACGCTACGGCGAACTCAACACCGAGCGCATGCTGCACTTTTTCGCGCTGGATGAAACCAACCCCGGCAGTATCTATTGCTGCCTGCAGGCCGCTCGGGCCAATGCTCACGCGGTGCGTGGACGCATCACCGCCGACATGTGGGAGAACATCAACGCCACCTGGCTGGAGATGCGCAATATCGCCAGCAATGGCCTGGGGCGGTACGGCATCAGCCATTTCTGCGAGTGGGTCAAGGAGCGCTCGCATCTGTTCCGTGGCGCGACCTCGGGCACCATCATGCGCAACGATGCCTACTGCTTTATCCGCCTGGGCACTTTCCTTGAACGGGCCGATAACACTCTGCGCCTGCTGGATGCGCGCTACGAAATGTTCGGCGAAGAGTCGGAGGAGGTGAGTGACAACTCTGCGCGAGGCTACTACCAGTGGAGCGCCTTGCTGCGCGCCTTGTCGTCCTTCGAGGCGTTCAACGAGATCTACCGCAATGCGCCAGGCGCCGAGCAGGTTTCCGAGATGCTGCTGTTGCGTGGCGATGTGCCGCGTTCGCTGCACGCTTGTATCGAGGAACTGGACCAGATCCTCGCCAGCCTGCCGGGCAACAACGGCCGACCGGCCCAGCGCCTGGCCGCCGAACTGAATGCGCGGCTGCGTTATACCGGGATCGACGAGATTCTCGGCTTCGGTCTGCACCTGTGGCTGACTGATTTCATCTCCCAGGTTCGCCATCTTGGTCAGACCGTGCACGAGTCTTATCTGGAGGTCGTATGAAACTGTCCATACGCCACGACACCACTTACAGCTACGCCGACGAAGTCTGCACCAGCATCCAGTTCCTGCGGCTGACACCGCAGAACAGCGATCGCCAGCGCATCCTCGAATGGCACCTGGAATTGCCGCGCCTGGTCCGCAGCCAGTTCGATCCTTACGGCAACATCCTGCATGTGTTGACGATGGACGAGCCCCACGGAGCTCTGGTGCTGACGGCTTATGGTCAGGTGGAAATCGATCCGGACCGTGAGTTTGAACGCGACAGCCAATCGCCTTTGCCATTTTTGCGCACCAGTCACCTGACAAAACTGGACGATGCCCTGAATGCCTTTACCGTGCAGCACTGCGGTACGCGGCGTGATCGGACGGCGCTGATCGACCTGATGAATGGCCTGGCCGACCACATGGTCTACAACCCGGGTGCGACCACGGTGGATACCACCGCAGCCGAGGCGTTTGCGGGCGGAGGAGGGGTGTGCCAGGACCATACCCACGCTTTCCTTGCCTGCGCCCGCAGCCTGGGAATTCCCGCACGTTATGTCTCTGGCTACCTGTGTACCGAAGATGAAAATCACTTGGCCAGCCATGCCTGGGCCGAAGCGTGGCTCGACGATGGCTGGTACAGCTTCGACGTGACGAATCGGTTGGCCCGGCCCGAACGCCATCTGAAACTGGCGGTGGGTCTGGACTACCTGGACGCCTGTCCGGTACGCGGTATGCGTCGTGGCGGCGGGGCTGAGTCGATGCTGGCTCGGGTACAGGTAACGTCCCTGTTTCAGGTTCAACACCAATAACCCCGAGTCAGTCGCAGCAACTGGCCATACCGTCGTGGAGACGGTATGGCCTCTCATCTCAAATTCACGAGTTAACACGAATGACTTATTGCGTCGCTATGCACCTGGCCGACGGGCTGGTGTTCATCTCCGATTCAAGGACCAATGCCGGTATCGACCAGATTTCAACCTTCCGTAAATTGTTTATTTTCAGCACGCCAGGAGAGCGGCTGATCGTGCTGCAAACCGCGGGTAACCTGGCCACGTCGCAATCGGTGGTCAACCTGCTCAAGCAACGTGCGAGCGGGTCGGGCACCCATCTGTTGAATGTCCGCACGCTCTATGACGCCACCGTGCTGGTGGCCGAGACCATTCGCGAAGTCGTCGCCCGGGATCGCACCAAGTTGGCGGGCAAGACCGACTTGAGTTGTTCCTTTCTGGTCGGTGGGCAAATCGCGGACGGTCCCATGGACGTGTACAGCATTTACCCGCAAGGCAACTTCATTCAAGCGACGGAGGACACGCCGTTCCTGCAATTGGGTGAAAGCAAATACGGCAGGCCGATCCTGGATCGCAACCTGAAGTTTCGCACCTCCCTCGACGAAGGCCTGCGCTGCGGGCTGATCTCGTTCGACTCGACCATGCACAGCAACCTGTCGGTAGGCATGCCGCTGGACCTGCTGGTGTACCGCAAAGACAGTTTTACCCGTGCGAAAAGTTACCGCATCACGGCCGACGACCCTTACTTCAATCGTATCCGTGCGCAGTGGGCTGTCGGACTGCAAGACATGCTCGCTGCACTGCCGGAGCCTCCCGACGTGTACATGATGCCTGCATGACGTAGTCGGCTGATAACAAAAATAACGATTCACCTCTTGTTCAAGCACCGCCCCGATCCAAGGGCGGTTTGCTTGCTGCCCGGTTCAGCGCACTTGAGCGGATAAAAGTCGTTCAGTGCATGGATCAACCTATTGCGAATGAATCGCTGCCATTGAGGCAATTGGAACTGGGTTAAACCCATGGAGGTGTTTTATGAAGAGCAAATTACCGGCTGCGGCATGGATTCTGATCGCCATGACCCTGGGGATCCTTATCGGTTACATGGTGTTCATCAACTTTCCGGACAAGGAATCGGCGACCAAAGTAGCGGGGTACATCTCCATTGTCTCGGATGTCTTTTTGCGTCTGATCAAAATGCTGATCGGGCCGCTGGTGTTCTCGACGCTGGTGGTCGGTATCGCGCATATGGGCGATGCCGCGTCGGTCGGGCGCGTATTTGCCAAGGCCCTGGGTTGGTTCGTGACGGCTTCGTTGGTGTCTCTGGTGCTGGGGCTGGTCATGGCCAATCTGCTACAACCTGGGCACAACCTCGGCCTTCCACTGCCCGATATCGGTGCCCACACTAACCTTGCGACGTCAGCCTTCACCCTGAAGGATTTCGTCGTCCACCTGGTACCCAAATCCTTCGCCGAGGCGATGGCCAACAACGAAATCCTGCAGATCGTGGTGTTCTCCATGTTCTTCGGCGTCGCACTGGCGGCGCTGGGCAAAAAGGCCGAGCGCCTCGTGGGCCTGATCGAAGAGTTGTCCCACGCGATGCTGAAAATCACCGGTTACGTGATGAAGTTGGCACCCATTGCAGTGATGGCCGCCATGGCCGCGACCGTGTCGGTGAACGGGTTGGCAATCCTGTTGAAATTCGCCGTCTTCATGGGCGATTTTTACCTGGGGCTGTTCTTGTTGTGGGGGCTGCTGGTGCTGGCTGGCCTGCTGTTTCTCGGACCGCGGGTGTTCAAGCTCGTGGTGTTGATCAAGGAAGCCTTCCTGCTGTCTTTTGCCACGGCGAGCTCCGAATCGGCGTATCCGAAAATTCTCGAGGCCCTCGATCGCTTTGGTGTAAAGCGCAAGATCTCCAGTTTTGTCATGCCGATGGGGTACTCGTTCAACCTCGACGGCTCGATGATTTACTGCACGTTCGCAGTGCTGTTTATCGCCCAGGCTTACGGCATCGAGTTGTCCATCGGTACCCAGATCACCATGTTGCTGATTCTGATGCTGACCTCCAAGGGCATGGCCGGTGTACCGCGGGCGTCCCTGGTGGTAATTGCCGCGACGCTGAACCAGTTCAATATTCCCGAGGCCGGGCTGTTACTGATTCTGGGGGTCGATACGTTCCTCGATATGGGGCGCTCGGCAACCAATGCGGTGGGCAACTCCATTGCCACTGCCGTGGTCGCCAAATGGGAAGGCGAACTGATGAGCGAAGAAGAGGCCCAGGCTCACGCCAGAACGCTGGATCTTGAGGATGCGGTGGTATCGGCGGTCCCGGTAAAGGCCTGAAACGCGGGCGTGCAGCCTAATAGAATAATGCCCCTGCGTTTCTGATCTGCTTTTGGTGCCAGCCCCGCGGGACATCAGCTCATTGCGCGGGGCTATCGGTCATTGCCATCCGGTTGATTGAAAGGACACCAACAAACACAACTATGACCTACGCTTATTCCCAGATGCCTGTTCAACGAGCAGGGGCTACCCCTGATCGAAAACAACAAGAACTGTTATCGGGAGATCACACATGCTTGCCTTGTTCCGTCGATTCAGCAGCAACATGGCCGCCGCTGTCATTACCGCCGCCACGCTCGCATCACCTGTCTTTGCGCTGGACACCGTCAAGTTCATGGCCCCCGGTTCAGTCGGTGGTGGTTATGACCAGACCGCACGGGTCCTGGGCAAAGCCATGGTCGAGGCCAAAACGGCCAAGGCCGTCACCTTCGAAAACAAGGGAGGTGCCGGTGGGACTCTGGGGTTGGCGCAATTTGCCAACGGCACCAAGGGCGACGCCAATGCCCTGATTGTGGTCGGCGCGATCATGGTCGCGGCCATCGAGCAGAACAAACCGCAAATCACCTTGAAGGACGTGACACCGATCGCCCGGCTGTTTACCGAATACAACGTGATTGCCGTGCGTGACGACTCCCCGTACAAAACCCTGGACGACTTGCTCAAAGACTTCAAAGCCAACCCGTCCAGTATCAAATGGGGTGGTGGTTCCAAGGGGTCGATCGACCACATTGGCATCGCCGAACTGGCGAGCAAAATGGACGTCCCCGTCAACAAGGTGAACTACGTAGCCTTCGCAGGGGGCGGCGAAGTCGTCGCCGCGGTGCTGGGTGGCCATATCACGGTGATCACCGGCGGCTACGCCGAGCTTGCCAAATACGTCCAGTCCAAGCAGTTCCGCCTACTCGCCATCGGAGCGCCCAACCGCGTTGAAGGCATCGATGCTCCGACCCTCAAAGAGGCTGGCTACGACGTGACGATCGGCAACTGGCGGGGTGTTTACGGCGCAGCGGGCCTGACGCCCGAGCAACGTAAAGAACTGACCGAAGCCGTCCTGACCGCCACCAAAAGCAACGTCTGGCAAGAAAACGTAAAAACCAATGCATGGTCACCGAGCATTTTGACCGGGGATGATTTCGGTAAATTCGTCGAAGAAGAGCACGGGCGCCTGCGCGCGATGCTGGTCAAGGTCGGGCTGCTTTGAGATGGCCGGGCGCTGGAAAGTCATGCCGGCCCAACTGGCGATTGGCTTAGGTGTCGTCGTCATCAGCGCGGTATTGGCGATCGGCGCCTCGCGGTTTCCTCCCGAGATGGGCTTCGTCATCATGGCGGCCTATGTCTACCCCTATGCCGTCGCGGTGTTTCTCGGCGGCGTCGGTCTGTTGATGTGCTATCAGGCGCTCACTGGTGGTTTTCGCAACCTTGGCGACGACCACGAAACCACCCAGGCTCAGCCCGGCGGCAAGCTCGGCGCGACCTGGGTCACGGCGGGGCTGGTAGGGGTCGCCTTGCTCATTACCTACATCGGCTTCGTATTGGCGGCGGCACTGCTGTTTGCCTGTTCGGCACGGGGCTTTGGCAGTCGCAGCCCGCTGCGGGACCTCGCCATAGGCATCGCCCTGACGCTGCCGATTTACTGGCTTTTCACCGCCGGGCTAGGGGTTTCCCTTCCGCCCCTGGTCAACGCCTGGATCTGATCCGGGCCGAAGGAGGTCGACAAGGTGGATATTCTCGCAAGTCTGGCAAGCGGCTTCGGGGCCGCGCTGGCACCGATCAATCTGATGTGGGGCTTTATCGGCTGCCTGCTGGGTACCGCAATCGGTGTTTTGCCGGGGATCGGACCGGCGCTGACGGTGGCCTTGCTGCTGCCGATCACCGCCAAGGTCGATCCTACCGGGGCGCTGATCATGTTCGCCGGCATCTATTACGGCGCTCAGTTTGGCGGCTCCACCACCTCGATTCTGCTCAATACCCCCGGGGAGTCGTCCTCCATGGTCACGGCCCTGGAAGGCAACCTCATGGCCCGTAACGGACGGGCCGGCCCGGCCTTGGCGACGGCCGCGATAGGTTCATTCGTGGCCGGCACCATCGCGACGATTTTGTTGACGTTGTTTGCGCCACTCGTTGCCACGCTGGCGTTGAAATTCGGGCCGGCGGAGTATTTCGCGATTCTGGTGCTGGCCTTCACCACGGTGTCGGCGGTGCTCGGTGCGTCGATGCTGCGCGGCTTTGCCTCACTGGGCATCGGGCTGACCATCGGCTTGATCGGCCTGGACTCGACCTCGGGCATTGCCCGCTACACCATGGCGGTGCCCGAACTGGTTGATGGTATCGAAGTGGTGCTGGTGGCGGTCGGCTTGTTTGCCGTCGGTGAGGCTTTGTACAGCGTGCTCTACCAAAAGGAAGAGACGGGCAGCCGACATCGCTTGACCTCGTTGTGGATGACCCGCGCCGACTGGAAACGCTCGATTCCCGCGTGGCTGCGGGGCACCCTGATCGGGTTTCCCTTCGGGTCGATTCCGGCCGGTGGCGCGGAAATTCCGACGTTCCTGTCCTATTCGACTGAACGCAAACTCAGCAAATACCCGAAAGAGTTCGCGGCCAGCAAAGGCGAGGGCGCCATTGAGGGTGTCGCCGGCCCCGAGGCGGCCAACAACGCGAGCGCCACCGGCTCGCTGGTGCCGCTGCTGACGCTGGGCATCCCGACCTCCGCCACGGCGGCGATCCTGTTGGCCGCGTTCCAGAACTACAACCTGCAACCGGGGCCGCTGCTGTTCCAGACCTCGGGTGAGTTGGTCTGGACGCTGGTGGCCTCTTTGTACATCGGCAACGCCATCCTGCTGGTGCTGAACCTGCCGTTGGTGGGCCTGTGGGTCAAACTCTTGCAGATTCCACGGCCCTACCTGAACGCCGGCATTCTGGTGTTCGCCACCATCGGCGTATACGGCATGCGCCACTCGACTTTCGACCTGTTTCTGATGCTGGGCATCGGCTGGGCAGGGGTGTTGATGCGGCGTTTCGATTTCCCCGTCGCCCCGGTGATCGTCGGCATGCTGCTGGGCCCGATGGCGGAAAAACAACTGCGCAACGCCTTGTCCATCAGCCAGGGCGACTGGATGGTGTTTGTGACACAACCCATCGCGGCTTCGGTTCTGGTGCTGACGTTGTTGGTGTTGCTGGTTCCGTACCTGCTGCATAAGCGCGGGATCAAGTTGCATGAGGATGATTGAGTGCTTTGTAAGCCGGTTTGATGATCTGCACGACGATGCATGTCAACGCCAGCTCCAGCCCCAGCGTCACGCGCTGCCCTTGTTTTCCTCTTACCTAAAAGTTGACATCTTGGACCCTGTTTTGTCCGTCTATCGAGGGTATTACCTCAATCTGGCGCTGCGCTTGACGATGTATCGCTATTCGATATGATTGGTTTTGATTCAAGTTGATTAGTAACGAGACAAGACAAATCACATCAGGAGTAATCGATCATGGCCACTAACGCGAAAACCCGATCCGTGACAGCCCATGTCCCTGTGCAGCTTGCCGAGAAAGTCGATTTGATGGCTGAGCGTCTAGAACGCTCCAAGAACTGGATCGTCAAACAGGCGCTATCCGCTTGGATAGATCAGGAAGAAGAACGCAGTCGACTTACTCGTGAAGCCCTGGCCGATGTGGACGCTGGTCGCGTGATTGACCACCAGGCTGTCCAGTCCTGGGCTGATAGCCTCAGTACAGACACACCGTTGCCGGCGCCGCGCTGATGGACTTGAAGTGGACAAGTAAGGCGCTTTCCGACATTACCCGGCTGTATGAGTTTCTGGCGGCGGTGAATCAACCTGCTGCCGCACGGACAGTACAGCAACTGACGACTACACCGACCACGCTGCTGGCCAACCCACGCATTGGCGAGCGTCTGGAAGAGTTCGAGCCGCGTGATGTGCGACGAATTCAAGTCGGCCACTATGAGATGCGCTACGAGATAGTCGAGTCCACCATTTACCTGCTGCGTTTGTGGCACACGCGTGAGGACCGATAGCCTGGCAAATGCAGGCCGCCCGGCCCGATGGCGGAAAAAACTGCGCAACGCCTTGTCCATCAGCCAGGGCGACTGGATGATAAATGCGGCATCAAATTGCATGAGGCTGATTGAGTGCCGATCGTTCCCACGCGATCGTAGGAACGATCAACTTTGTGGCGCACAACTTTCCAAGACGTTTCCTACAACGTACCCTGTTGCCGCGTTTCGGTATCGACCCCTATAGTTCGTGCTCGCGGAAAACACCGCGAACGACCTTGGCCGGTCGGTCACCCCAAAACGCATCAGCGTCATTGTTCAGACCTTTTTATGTCTGGATATCGTGTTATGGCAGCTGTGCGCGGGACACCCTCGGGTGTGCCGGTTTTGGGTGTGCCGGTCGGCCAACCCGCACACAGCTGCCACCTTTTCGCTTGGCCGCGGACGGTGGTTGCTCTATTTGGAGTTACACCCTATGTTCGATCAAGTCATGCCCCGTTACCTCCCCATCGACACCTACGACGCCGATAACCCGGTGCTCTTCATCAACACCCACAAAGAACTCAGCGACATGCACCGTTTCACCGTGGTTCGCGATCTGACCGACACCTTGTCCAGCCTCAATCTCAAAGGTATTTCCGACTGCGACCTGACCCGTATCACCCGGGCGGTGCACCTGCTGACGCGTGAAGGTTGCGCAATACTGGATGTGATTCAGGCTCGGGCGTTGCAGCGGGAGGAGGGGTTCAAGGCTGCTATTTAGCGGTGTGTCATCTGACGCTATCGCAAGCAGGCTCGCTCCCACATCGGGTTTTCTGTGAACACATTATTTGTGTACGCCAGCGATCAACTGTGGGAGCGAGCCTGCTCGCGATGGGGCCGGCACATCCAGCATAACCATCGACTGACACTCCCGATTTCGCTCATGTTGCACACAACCCCTGTGGTGGACAAACCGCTTTTCGTAGGAGCCAGGCTTCCCGGCGAAGGCGTCCCTGGAAGCGCCTTCGCCGGCAAGCCTGGCTCCTACAGATCCGATCTGCCCGACCGGCATTAGCCTTCCCCCGGTTTGCAGTGTTTGTGGGAAACAGCCTTCACCCCCGATAACGCAGCGCATCCACCAACAACGCAAACGCCGGCGATGCCTGACCGGATTTTCGTACGACTCTGATTCCTGGGGTGTACCCGGTCGGCGTAGGAACTGCCGAAGGCTGCGATCTTTCAAAGCAGCCAATGCCCAATTGACTGCCTAGCCAAGCAGAAAATCAGAGACGGAACGCTTGTCGTCCTACCAGTAGCCATTTGCCTTTCTGTTTCTGCCAGATCTGAAAGTTCTCGATTTCCGTGGGAATGATCTCGGTGCCCTTGATGGCTTGTGCCGAAAAATGATGGCGGACCAACGCTACATCACCTGATACGGTGATTGTCTGGTTCTGCATTTCCAGCGTTTTGAAAGCACTTTTTCCGGTTTCGATGTCGGCGATGAATTCTTTCTTGTCCTGGATTTTTCCGCTGGAATGCCCGTAGGTGAGGTTCTCGGAGGTCAGCGCTTGTAATTGGGGAATGTTCTTGTTCAGCATGGCTTGAGTCAGATGGTCTACTGCATCGGCAATATCCTTCTCGCCCGATGATGGGGCGGCCGCCACGTAGCCACTGAAGAGGCATAAAAAACCGATAAGCAGTTTCACTCTTTTCATGGGTATTTCCTTGTTGTTATGGATGTGAGGACGACAGATGAATCAGGTGTACTCATCTGTCGTCGTATAACTTATCAGGTTTTTACTGAAAGTGCGTATATGGCATTCAGCGAGTCCTAGGCCAGCCGTCCCTCATGGAATAGACGTGCGCCGATGCGCTGAATTTCAGCTTCCCCCTGAGCCAGTGCCGCTCGGCTGGTGTGTACCGAGTAACTACCCAGCACCAAATCGTGCGGGTGTTTCACCGCCGATCCCAGCACGAAAGACGTATCGCCGTGAGCCACGAAGTTGATGGCTTGGCCTGACTCCTCGAACACCGCCAGTTCACCAGCATTGACCGGGCCACCCACGTCCAGCCGACCGGCATTGACCGCCAGCCATGCCACGTTGTGGCCGGCGGGAGGGGTGTAGCGCCAGCGTTCTCCATCTTTCAAGCGCACAGCGAGGTAGTTCATGTCGGAGGGTGCCGCAATCGCACTTTGCGCTGCGCCGTAGCATCCGAGCAGCACACGCGCCGGGCCTTCTTGCGGGATCTGCGAGGGCGCGAGGTAGAGGCTTTGCGCCGGTGCGTTTTCATGCGAAGCGGGCAAGGCGACCCAAAGCTGAAAGCCCGATATTGTAGCGCCGCTGGCGGGCGCGCCGTCGTGCCACACGCCATTGCCGGCGCGCATCCATTCCACACCTCCAGCGGGTAGCACGCCGGACTTGCCCGTGGTGTCTTCGTACGCTACACCGCCTTCGATCATGTAGGTCAGCGTTGCGATCCCTGAATGCGGATGCATGCCGAATCCTTTCTGCCCGCCTTTGGGCTTGAATCCGAAGAGGTCAAGAAACACAAAAGGCTTCAACAACTCGCCCAAGTCGCCAGGGCTCATCAGCCGAGTGATCGGCCCGTGAGTGCTGCCGGATGTGCGGTGAACGATGGTGCGCGTTTGCGTTGCGATGATGCTGTTCATAGATGTTCCTCAAGTCTTGAGCCGGCCGCCGTTCCCATGGATCAGCTCGCTGCACCGAGCCAGGTCACGGGTTTCTGACGCCAGGCCACGAAGGCAGACATCGCCAGCAGCACCAGAGCAGGGGCGGGATTGCCGCCAATCACGACGAGATGCGTCACCGTTGCGCCGGCCATCGTCGCCGTCAGCAACAACCCGGCGAAAAAGCCCGTGACAGGGATCAGCAGCAATACAGCGCCAACCACCTCGATGGCACCGGTCAGGTAGCGGAACCATTGGCCAACACCGATGGCGTCGAACACCTGGACCATTTGCGGCACTCCGGCCAGTTTAGCGATGCCGGCCGCGGCGAACGCCAAGGCCAGAAAAATGCGAACGCCCCAAAGGATGCGTTTCTGGGTAGGAGAGAGGGATGGGGTATTAGTCATGGAAAACGATGTCCTGCCTGTGATTTGCGCAGCTAAAGGGCTAACTGCAACGATGCAAGGAGGATAAGCGTGCCCGGATTGGTTGATTAGATGGCACAATTGGATTGGGCTCGTCCATTTTTAGCTGGAATTATCGTTTTATGCTCGACTTGAATGACATTGCCTTGTTTGTCCAAGTGGTCCGCAGCGGCAGCTTTGCCGAAGCGGCGCGGCGGCTGGGCATGCCGCCCAACACCGTAAGCCGGCGTGTCCAGCAGCTCGAGGCGCAACTCGACACCCGGCTGCTGCAACGCTCCACGCGCAAGCTGACACTCACCTATGCCGGGCAGGCTTTTCACGAGCGCTGTGTGGGCGCGGTGGACGGGCTGATCGAGGCCGGGCATGAGTTAATGACGGGCAGCCAGGAACCCAGCGGATTGGTGCGCATTGCGGCGACGGCGGACTTCTTCGACTTTTTCCCGATGGAATGGGTGGCCGACTTTCTCGCCGCTTATCCTCGGGTGCGGCTTGATTTTGTGCTCAGTGATGCCCGTGCCGATTTGATCGCCGAGCGAATCGACGTCGCGTTTCGCGGTGGCCCTCTGCAAGACTCGGGCTACGTCGGGCGCCAGCTGTTCGGCGCGGGCAGCGAGGGCTTGGTGGCGAGTCCGGCTTACATCGCTGCTCGCGGTATGCCCAGTACGCTGCAAGACCTGGTGCACCACGATTGTGTGAGTTTCGCCCATCCCAGTGGCTTCGCCACCTGGCGTCTGGCGGGGCCAGAGGGCGTGGAGGAAGAAGTGCAAATCGCCAGCCGCTTTACCGGTAACACGGCTCAGGCATTGCGCAAGGCTACGGTAGCTGGTCTGGGTATCGCGCTGCTACCGCCGACGATCGCCATGCTCGATCTTCAGGTGGGCCGACTGGTACAGGTGTTGCCACACTACCAGCGCGCCGGCTTTGGTCTGCACGTGCTTTACCCGAGCCGGCAGCATCTGCCGTTGGCGGTATCGGCCTTCATTGAACTGGTGATGGAAAAACTAAGGGTGGAGGCATTTCCGGCGCAAGGTCACATTCGGTAGGTCTGACCTTTGCCTGCATCAGCAGTGCTACTCGAAAGCCCTCTATACTGCGTAGCCTTTGACGCCTGTGTACTCAACAGTCCGGTACTCCTTTGAAACGCGATCTTCGACTTGCCACTTTCCTGATCTTGCTGGTGTGTGTATCGGTGGTGCTGCTGACGGCCTGGCAGTTATGGACAGCCCGACAGAACACCTTGAGTGATATCAGAACCGACACATTGAATCTGACCCATGCACTCAACACTTACACCGAGGGCACCTTCAAGCAAAGTGAAGTGCTGTTGCTGGGCCTGACAGAAAGGATTGAGAAAGACGGCAGCGGCCCGCAGCAGCTCAAACGGCTGAGCATGTTGATTGATCAAGAGATGGATGCACTCCCGCAATTGAATAGCGTGGTGCTGTATGACGCCCGGGGGGACTGGATATTCTCGACCAACATGCCGTTTTCAGCCAATAGCAACAACGCGGATCGTGCGTTCTTCCAGCATCACCGCGACACTCCGGATCGCGGCATATTTATCGGCCCGGCGATTCTCAGCCGTGCCACTTGCACCTGGGTGATTTCGGTCAGTCGACGCATCGATCATCCAGATGGAAGTTTTGCCGGGGTGATCGCCGCGACTATCAGCCTCGAGCATTTCCTCAAACTTTATCGAAGCATTCACGTGGGGCAATTCGGCGCGATCAGCCTGACCTCATCCGAAGGACGTCTGCTGGTGAGGTATCCCTTTCAGGTGGAAGACATCGGTCGCGACCTTTCTCGCGTGCCCATATTTTCCGAATACTTGCGTAACACCTCATCAGGCACCGTGGACTTTGCTTCGAAAGTCGATGGCATCTATCGCCTCTATGCGTTCAAGAGAAGCGACCAATATCCCTTCGTGACAACGGTAGCGGTGGGGCAGGACGAGGCGATGCAAACGTGGTTGAGTCAAACAAAACAATCTGTCGCTGTAGTGTTGTTGCTGCTGGGACTCTTGGTCGCGTTGGGGCGCAGGTTGATTTCCCACATCAGCCGGCGGATTCGGGCGGAGAACAAATTGCTTGTCACCCAGACTGCGCTGATCGAGCTCAACCATACGCTGGAGATTTTCGCCAGCGAGGACAAGCTCACCGGTCTCGCCAACCGCCGTCATTTCGATCAGTTTCTGGATATCGAATTCAAACGCGCCAAGCGACTGGGAAGCCCTTTGTCACTGATCCTGATCGATGTGGATTTTTTCAAACGTTACAACGATCACTACGGGCATCTTGCCGGAGATGAATGCCTGCGCGTCATCTGCCAGGCGATTAAACACTGCGTACGTCGCCCGGGTGACATGACTGCTCGCTATGGTGGAGAAGAAATCGCCGTTGTGATGCCCAATACGGACGAATCAGGAGCCCGTACGGTTGCCGAGGCGATCCTGTCGGGTATCGCTGCCGAGCGACTTGCGCACCTGTCGAGCCCGTTCGGTATCGTGACCGCCAGCCTGGGAGTGGCGACGTGTATTGCCGGCGACCCTGATGAAAAGGCGCTGATCGACCGGGCAGACCGCGCACTTTACGCGGCAAAGTCGCAGGGTAGAAATCGCTTGAGTGTCGCGTGATCAATACGCTGATTTGAGTTTGGACATCTGGACATCTGGGCAAATCAGAAGCCACTGCTATGCTCATCGCAACCGGTCGAACCCGGACGTGTGGTACCTCACGGAAGATCAATCGAGGGAGGGAACCCAGATGCCACTGGACTCAAGCATGCAAGAACGGCTCGCAGGTTACTACGGTCCTTATCCTGGGCCCGATGCCGAACTTTTCGAGCTCGGCGAGTCAATCTCGTCGTTTCTGAGTGATAACGGGGTGACCGAGGAAGGGGTCATTGCGGTAGCACTCTCGACCTTACCCTACTATTACTTGAGCTTTTCTCCCGGCTTGCACCGAGACGTGAAGGACAAGATCGGTGAGCGACTTCGCGACCGCGGCAAGGCGTTCAAAGAAGCGACTGGCGAGACGTTTATACTCCGTGTCGACGTGCCTGGCGGTGGCGACGTCCATCCAGACATTATCCGGCAAGCCAATCAACATAACCCGGGCTGCGCGGAGAAAAAGATCATTACCGCCCTGGAGCGTTATGGAGAACAGATGAAAGCTTTCGCTCTCGTTGCTCATCCGGCGCACAACTATCTGAACAAGACATCCTCGTCACATGTGGTATTCGGAGGCGTATCACAAACCTATATCGGTCCTTGCGACAGTTGCCTTCTGGTCGGAAACATCCACAAGGCCACGCTCGGGCATTCCGACTAGGGCCGCCGTCATTGGAGAAGGCGACGGATAGCTATCGACAATGTCCCGGTGGCAAATAACGACTGTGTATCTCGTTCTTGCGCCAGAGTAATCAGCCGACCGGCTCGGCGGTACAACTCATTACCCCTGAGCCTGGCTTCTGGAAACAGATCACGTTGCCGTTTTGCCAGAAGCTGTAGTTCTCCTGGTAATCTTTGCCAGTGTATTGGGTGCCCGGTTCCGCAATGCGCTTTTTATCACTTCATCATCTGCTTGGAACTCCCCGCAAGCCCCCCTCGTCATCTGCAATGAAGCACCACCGCGGGCACACCGCGGCCACTTCCTGACGTGTTCATTACGAAGGCGAGGGATGACATGACTATTCCAGACAGCAGGACCGGACAACCGGATGCCCCTCGGGATCCCGCAGGCTCCGAACAAAACTTTCAGCATTTAAAGGAGGAGGTTACCGAAGCGATAGGCGGTGCGCGGCATCAGGCCGATGAGCAATTCGGCCAATACCGCGATACCGCAGCGGATCAGATTGAAGCATTGGCCAGAGGCGCCCAGTCAGTCGTTTCCGAGATCAGGACGAACGATACGTTCGGGATGTCCGACTACCTGGCGGACATGGCCGACAGCATGAGCAGCCTGGCGGGAAAACTGCGCCGCAAAAGTGCTGAAGAGCTTTTGCACGATGGCGCTGACCTGGCACGTGACAATCCGGGGCTGTTCATTGTCGGCAGTATCGCGGTGGGGTTTGGTTTGTCGCGATTCCTGAAAGCGGGCACGGCGACAACAACCGACCGTGAGTTCGCTGCCCAGAGCAGCACAGCCACGTTCACTGGCGATGGCTCGCAAGGACTTTATGAAACTTCGATGCCGCCCGGAGGCGAGCTGTCGCCCAGGTTGGCCTCCAGCATCACGCCGTCCACGCCAAGCGCGCCCGACCATCGTGGCGATAGTTCCTCAATGCCGGGGTCCAGCCCCTTCACAGGAGAACGGTGATGAACAGAAACGATCCAGAACTGCAACCCACACCACCCGTCGCACCGTCTGTCACGACGGTTGATCATGACGCTTCCGTGGTCGGTTTATTGCGGCAGTTAACTCGGGAAGTACCGGCGTTATTCACCAAGGAGCTGGCGTTGGCCAAGGTGGAATTGCAGGCCAGCCTGACGACGTTGAAAGCAGGGATTGCCGGGGTCGCCGGCGGCGCCATTGTGCTGCTCGCCGGGTTCATCATTGTGCTGATGGCGATCGTCTACGCCTTGAGCATGGTGATGGCGCCCTGGCTGGCCGCGCTGATTGTCGGCGTGGTGGCGATGGTCATCGGGTTCGTGATGCTGCAGGCAGGCAAAAAACAATTCGAGCCTTCCCACTTCAAGCCTGATCGCACCCTGGACGCGCTGAATAAAGACCAGGAAGCCCTGCGGAGGAAAGTGTCATGAACCGAGAATTCGAAACCGAAGCGGCCAAGAGCCCGGAAACCATCGAGCGTGAAATCGATGCGCAACGGGAGAACATCGGGCATATCGTCGACGCGCTGGAAAGCAAGTTTACCCCTGGCCAGATGTTCGATCAGGCGCTGCTGCTGATGCAAAGCAACGGCTCGACCTTCCTGACCAACCTGGGCACCAGTGTGCGCAACAACCCCGTGCCCGCGGTGCTGACCTCGGTCGGGTTGATGTGGTTGATGATGAGCCAGAATCGCCCGCCAACGCCCCGGGAATATCGCGTCGAGCCGGATGTCGACTGGGCTGATGACTTGGCCGAAGGGCTCGCCGATGGCATGGACAGCGCCCGACAGCGTCTGCACAACACCACGGATTCGCTCAAGGACAGCTATCAGGCGGTCAAGGGTAAGGCCGCGAACCTGAGCGATAGCCTGCATGCGAAGACCGATCACCTCAGTCACGCCGTCCATGACACCAGTGATCGCCTGGCGCGCAGGACTCATGAAATGGGCGACCAGTTCAGTCACCTGCTCAAGGAGCAGCCACTGATGATGGCTGCGGTCGGTATAGCGGTGGGAGCGTTACTGGGCGCAGCGCTACCGACCACCGCGACGGAACGCCGCTATCTGGGCAGGACCAGCGCAAGCCTCACCGGCAAGGTCAAACAGCAAGCACGGGAGGGCTATGAGGCGGTGCGCGAAAAGGTGATGGAAACCACGGAGCCCCATGCGTCAATCGCGGGAGAAACGGGCGAGATGCGCAAGACCGCGTCCGAAACCTCGGCCGATCTGTCGCGTGGCTTGGGGACTTCTTGACAGGTATCAGGGCAAGGCGGGAGGTCTGATGCACAGACGTCCCGTCGAGCCCGGTTTATCGGTATCGGAGCCATCTGGGGCATGCGTCAGCCGCCACTGATTTTCCAGTGTTTGACGTTATCGGCAAACACCATCTGATGCATTTCGTGGGCGATTCCGTAGGCCAGGGATTCATGCGCCGCGATTACTTTTTCTTCCGCTGAAAGGCAATGGAAAATGTCCAGTTTGGTATCCGCGTGGGCGGTTTCCAGGGCAAAGATTTGCACATAGCGCGCGAGGTCGTTATCCAGGCTTGAGAGGTATTCGCGCAGCCGTTGATGGTCGACCGAACTTTGGCTGAAGTACCAATTCATGGGGTGAATCAGAAACCGCGAATGGGGCGCGGTGATCCGTCGGCCGGCGGCCAGGTACATGATGATGCCCATCGACTCGATGTTGCCGGCATTGATCGCGCACAGCGGCACCGGCAGGGATTTAAGGAAGGTGTAGAGGGCGAAACCAAAATTGGTGCTGCCGCCGCTGGTGGAGAGATTCAGCAGTAAGGAGGAGGCGCCCTGGTCGATGGCGTCGAGGCAGCAGTCCCTGAAGCGTTCCATCGTGGCCTGATCAATCTGGCAATGAAAGTGGACGATGTGCTCGGTCATCGACGTACCTCCACACAGGATAAATTAGAGAGCTGACAGTTCAGCGTAACTGCTTGAATGATGCCAGACCTCAACGCGCTTTTCTTTCATCAATTTGTATAACCGGAACTCATTTTTATACTCGTTTTACTCACTCCCATTAGTCGCCACATCCGGAGTTTTCTGGAACTAATCATCCCGATCCGCTTGTCGCAAGAACGGCAGATCAGTTCAAACTTTCAATCGCAGAAAACCTCGGAATTAGACGAGCCGATGACGAAGGCTCGTGAATAACAATGAGGAGAACGGAAATGGCTAACACCGGAAACAAGAACCCAGGCAATTTTGCCAATGACCCTGGAAAAGCCAACGAAGCCGGTAGAAAAGGCGGGGAGTCGGGCGGCGGTATGATGAACGATCCGCAACGCACCTCCGAAGCCGGCAAAAAAGGTGGACAGGCCTCAGGGGGCCGTCAATCCAGTGATACCAATCGTTCTGGCAGCGGACAGGGAGGAGGACGCCCAGGCAACTTTGTCGAAGACAGAGAGAAATCATCTGATGCAGGCAAAAAAGGAGGAGGGCAATATCCCGGCGGCGGGCGTAAACCCTGATGCCGAGTGAAGTACACCAAGCCCCGCTTTTGGCGGGGCTTGGTTTTATCCGGGTCAGATTCCTGTCGCCTCACGAATCATGCCGGTCCGTGACAGGCGCATGCTGTGCCATCAGCTCAGCGACCCAATCAATGAATACGCGCAACTTGAAGCTGATATGCCGGTTCGGCGGAAAGGCCACGTAGATCGGCATCGGATCGAGGCGCCAATCTTCGAACAAGCGGACCAACTCGCCGCGCGCTTCGTATGGCTTGGACATGTAGTCTGGCAGCCAAAGAATTCCGAGGCCGGCCAGCCCGGCCGCGATGTAGGCATTGCCATCGTCGACCGCCAGCACGTAGCGCCCCTTGATATGGACGCTCTCGCTGTTGCTGCGCATGGCATAAGGCACGGCTTTGCCTGTGCGTGCCCACAGGAAACCGACGACACGATGATGCGAATCTTCCAGCTCTTGCGGATGCGACGGTGTACCGAGGCGCTCCAGGTAGCTCGGTGCCGCATAAACTCCAAGCTGGAGCTCGCCTACCCGCCGGGCCATCAGAGACTGATCGGTTAGTTCGCCACCGCGCACAACGCAATCGACATGCTCACCGATCATGTCCACGATGCGATCGCTGACGCCCATGTCAATCTGGATGTCAGGGTATCGAGCATGAAACGCAGGCAACGCCGGCACCAGAATCATGCTGGCCAACGGGCTGGGCACATCCACTCGCAGCCGGCCCCGGGGCAGGGCCGAGGCGCTGGACAGGCTAGTCTCGGCATCGTCCATGTCGGCTAGCAAACGTACGACGCGCTCGTAATAGACGGCGCCATCGGCTGTTACGTTGACCTTGCGCGTCGTGCGGTTGAGTAATTTGACGCGTAACCGGGCCTCCAACTGCTGAACCAGTTGCGTCACAGTCGTCTTGCTCATATGCAGTGTTTCGGCCGCCTTGGTGAAGCTGCCCGTTTCCACCACCCGAGCAAATGCCAGCATCGCATCGAAACGGTCCATTTCTGCCCCGGATATCTATTGGATTGTTTGGGTTTTACAAACAGTGATGGCTACAGTTGCTCGTTTATCGGGCAGGCACAAGTCCTTAAAGTCTCTTTCATCATTAATTGCGGGTCGGCTTTGATCCGTTGAAGGAGGCACTTTATGAGCAAGCGTGATGTTGTTTTTCCGCCCGGACGCCAAGCGCTTTATGAGCGCAATCGCTATTCGCCGGCTATCCGGTCCAATGGCTTTTTATTCGTTTCGGGTCAAGTCGGTAGTACCGAAGACGGCTCACCCGAGCCCGACCTGGAGACCCAGGTTCGGCTCGCGTTTAACAATCTGAACGCGATACTGGGATCTGCCGGTTGCACCTTCGACGACGTGATTGACATAACGGTCTTCATCGTCGATCCGCAAGAGAAGTTCGAAACGATCTGGAAGGTTGTGCCGGAGTTCTGGGGTAACTCACCGCACCCGACGTTAACCGCCGTCGGGGTCACGTGGCTGTATGGCTTTGAGTTCGAGATCAAGGTGATCGCCAAGCTTCCTGAAACCATCAAGAGCTGACCCGCGATAGCCTGGCGCAACTATCGGTTCAAGTAATAGTGACAATCAAGAAACGCAAGTTCTGGTTTGTTGGGCAAAGGTGGAAAATCGCCTCCATCGAAGACGCTGCTCAATGAACCAGACTTTTTATTTTCAGGACTTCACCGATGCGCCCTTTATTTGTTCCTGTCATGGCTTTCGCCTCCTTGCTGCTGGCCGGTTGCGCCTCCGCGCCGAACGACCCGACGCTGACCTTGCAGACGAAAAAAACGCCTGCCGAGTACGCCGACTGCGTGATACCGAAGTTGCAGGGCAGCGCACTGAACCCGACGGTCTCGCAAACCCAGCGCAGCTACCGGATCGTGGTGCCGAGCAAAGTCTCGGCAGACAACGTTCTCGAAGCCTACAAGGCCCCGAATGGCGGCAAGGTGTTTTTGTACGAGCGCCACCTGCTGGCATCGAACTTCATGCCTTCGAGTTTCGAACGTGCCGCGCAGGAATGCCTGTAACCGGTAACTGCTTTTAAAAATGCTCCTTTGGTTGGCCGCAACCAACCAATTTTTTGTCCCGTGCCTCATTCGGTCACGGGACTTTTTTTTGCGTGCAGGTTTTTGCGTGCAGGTTTTGGTGGGTAATGGATCATTCTTTGAGAAGTACAAGGCTAATGAACGACCGTATCTTGCCGATACAGGCCCGTCACCCAGCGATGCGATCGACCCAAACCAGGCATTGCAGACGCTGTGAGCACCTGTTCAGCAAACACACGACGCATGCGGTTGACTTGGATAGATCCTTTCAGTCACGCAACATCCACGTCTTCAATTTTTCAGGGAAGAGCCCCATGATCGCTTCATTGCAGAGTGCCGCCGCGCAAATCCGTCAGGCCGTTCGCATCGCCACCGAGGGCCTGGTGGGGCGCGAGCAGTTGGCCGAGCTGATTGTCCTGGCTGCCGTCGCGCAGGAGCACATCCTGGTAATCGGCCCGCCAGGCACCGCCAAAAGTGCGGTGGTGCGGCGGGTGGCGCAATCCATGGGCGGACGCTATTTCGAGTACTTGCTGGGCCGCTTTACCGAGCCGTCGGAGCTGTTCGGCGCGGTTGACCTGAAAAAATTGCGCGAAGGGACAGTGGAAACCGATGTCAGCGGCATGTTGCCGGAAGCCGATATCGTGTTTCTCGACGAGGTCTTCCTGGGATCGACGGCCATCCTCAATACCCTGTTGGGCGTGCTCAACGAACGTCGTTTCCGTCGCGGCCACACGCAGATCCAGTGCCCGCTGCGGGTATGCGTCGGGGCGGCCAACGGCCTGCCCGACGACGAAGCCCTGGGGGCATTCGGTGACCGCTTCCTGCTGCACTTGTTTGTCGAATCGGTGCCGGACAATCAGCTCGAAGCAATGCTCGCCGGTGGTTGGCAGTCCGAACAGCGGCCGATCCAGCGATTGCTGGGCTTGAGTCAGTTGGATGCCCTAGGGCAGGCGCTTAAGGATGTCGACCTCACCCTGGTTCGCCCGGCATTGGCCCAGGCCATCCGCCGCCTGCGTGAGGCCGGGATCCCGTTGTCGGACCGACGCATCGTCAAATCCCAGCGGTTGATCGCAGCCGCGGCGTTGCTCGGTGGGCGTATCGAGGCCAGTGAAGCCGATCTGTGGCCGCTGTTGTATGTGTTGCCGACCAAAGAAACCCAGCAACATGGCCGCGAGGTGCTGCGAGATCTCTTTGCGCAGTCCTGCAACAGCCATTTGTTCAGTGCCGTGGAGGAGGCGACCTTGCAGCCGATGTCGCGGTTCAATCGTCTGCTGGAAACGGCCGAAGAATACCTGGCCCGTAGCGAACCGCCGGCAACGCCCTTGTTGGAGGGTTTGCTTCGCGAGATCGATGCCAACTTCAACAGCCAGACGATACCGGCGCGGTTGCAAGAGGTACGAGGGCAAATGACCCGTCTGTTGACGCCCGTTGTATGAGCCCCCATGCGATGGATTGGACGTGGCAGCCTCGACGCGTGCCTGCCGAACCGCAGGCCGCCGTGGCTTGGGGGGAAGCCGCACGGCGCCTGCATGCGCGGCTGTTGCTGATCCCCGAGGAACAGGTCGCACGCCTGCAAGTCACGGCCAATCGCGACGTGTTGGTCGTGTCGGGTGTCGCCGACGATCTGCCATGGGTCGACGGTGTTGAATACGCCGTGGCGGATGAGCGCGCGCCTGGGTTGTGGCTGTCCACGAGTTGGGAACCCAACGTGCCGACCGATCTGCTGGGACAGGCGTTGTCGACGACGTTTGCTCGATCACCGCTGTTATTGTGGCGCGATCCTCCGGCGGTGATTCCCCTTGATCGACAACTGCCGGTGACCTCGCAACATCTGCAGCGGATCGACGCCTATTGGGCGGAACGCTGATGCAATTACCAGTTTCCCTACAACCCTGGCGGCAATGGCTGGAATGGTTTGCCCCTGAGCAATTGCCACTGTTCGCCGATCTGCTGGGCCGACTCAATCCGGTGTTGGGCCCGTTGCGCGGTCAGCAACAGGGTGGCATCCCCGAGCCCGATGGCCTGGGTGACCTGCAACGTCGTGGCCCTTATGAACGGCTGTTGTCCAGCGAATGGCTACTGGCGGACGAGGTACCCGACGAGTTCATGCGCCGGGCAGCGGTGGGCGAGCATATGTTCCTTGCGCCGCAGTATCGCACCCACCAGGCAAACCGCTTGATCGTCGTCTTGCTGGATGCTGGCCCTTTGCAACTCGGCGCCGCGCGCCTGGTTCACCTCGCGCTGTTGATGTTGCTCGCACGACGCGCCCGGGAGACCGGTGCCGAGTTGCGCTGGGGCATTTTGCAGAACACGCCTGGACTGCACGAATTCGACACCCCGGCACAACTCAAGCGTCTGCTCAACGAACGCACTTGGCAGCCGGTGGACGATGAACACTGGCAAGCCTGGCGCAATTGGCTGGCGCAACAGCAACCGAAGGCTGGAGAATGCTGGTTGGTCGGTCAACGCTTGCCCGTCACTGACCGTCAATCCTGCTCCCACCGGGTTCAGGTGCACCGCAGCCTTGATGGGCAGAACCTGTCCTTTGAATTGCAGGCAGCGACTACCCGGCGTGTGTCGCTGCCGATGCCCGAGGAGCGTTTGGCCTTGCAGTTGCTCAAAGGTCAATTCGACGGCGAGAGGGTGGTCGCTCCACCCCTTAAAGGCAGTGTGCCGCGCGTCTCCCTGACCTTGCTGCCAGTCATTGCCAGCGCGGGCACCCATGTTGCAATGAAAATGCTCGACGAGCCCGGCATGGTAGTGATCAAGCTGCCAGCGGCCCATCAGAAAAAGCCTCTGGAGATTCGCCGCCACCTCTGGAGTGCGGGACGGATTCCACTGACCGTCACCTTCATGAGCAAAACCCTTGGTGCGGTCTTGAGCGACCAGTGGCTGTTGTCATTCTGGAACATGGCCGGGCTGAAGTCCGTCGAGAAGCCTGGCCCCGAAGAGTTGAAGCTCCCGCCTGGCACGGCCACGTTCCTGCCCGTGGCCTGGTTGCGCAACAGCGTGACAGGTCGCCTGTTTCTGCTGGATACCCAAGGGCACCTGGCTTTCTGGGTGGCGGAAACCGGTAAGTCTCCCGCGCGACCGAAGACCGGGCAAACCCACAGCTTGGCGCAGGGGGTGCTGAGCCTGGCCAAGGTCGACAGGGAGGCGGTGGTCTATGTGCGCAAGGAGGGAAACCGGTTGCATACCCACTCCGTCCGAGCCGACGGAACCGTATCACCTGCCCATGTGATTGGCATCGCCGACGGCGTGAGTCAGGTGCTGTTTGCCGCCAGTCCCCTGTGGCGTGGGTCTTTCGGCGGTTGTGCAATGCTGACTGTCGATAATGGCAGCGAGCGCTGGCGCGTGATTTCGGCCAAGGGTTCCCCGCATGAGATAGAGCGCATTGATCTGACGCCAGGCTGGAAGGGGCTGGGTCTGCTGCAAGAGGGCAACGAGCGCTATTCCCTGGTTTTGCTCAGCCCCAATCAGCAATCCATCGCCCTGTATTGCGACGGGGAACAGGATGTCTTGTTTACGACGTCCCATGCCATAACCAAGGTCAGTTTCTGCCCCCTGAGTGGCCTGGTCGCTGCCTTGACCAGCGCCCGAGAGTTGCTCGTGTACTCGGTTCCCCTGCGCACTTTGCGCCTGCAAGTGTTCTGTAACCAGATCCCGGATAAACACAAGGAAGGCGCCGATGCTTGAGCCTGACGCAGCATTGATTCGCCGTCCGGTGCTGACCGGTCATCAACAGATTGAAGGGCTGTGGTTTTCGTGCGAGCGCTTTAACGAGCTCGAGCGCGCGCGCTTGATCCTCGGTCAATGGCAAACCGGTGCAAGCGCCTACCGTTTCGCCGACGGCGACTTGCTGCGTTTTCGCCAACCGGTGTCGGTTCAATGCGAAGCACTGGTCGGCTGGCCGCTGATCCGCCTGGGCACTGCCTTGAGTTCCGCGCGACTGACTCCGCAGGAGATCCGCAAGTTGCCCGCCGCCGATGTCTGGCTGGTGCGCGGCAGCCACGTCAGCGCCTTGCAATTGCGCGATGCCGAGCCACTTGCACCGGGCCGGTGGATCGACATTAAAGGTTATACGCTGCTGGACTCCTATGACTGTCGCAGCACACTGCCGGAACCGGTGCTGGAGCCTTTGGCTGTGGCAACCGATGTTCGGGAGATCCTCGGCGGTGCGCTACGGCCGGTCAGCCCCGAGCGGGAAGGGGTGATGCAGGCGCTGCTGGAACGCCAGCGCAATGCGCCAAAAAATATACCTCGTCAAGCCAGCACGCCAGGAAACAGTGGCTGGAGCAACAACGAAGGCCCATCAATGCCCTGGCTGAAAATCGGCGTCAGCGTTGTATTGTTGGCGGCCGTGGCCTGGATGGGTTCCCACGACAAAAAACAAGGCGTGCACACGCTGCCGTCAAGGCCGGAAGCGGCCGTGTCATTTGATGTCAGCACTGTGCTCCTGGGGACGTTGGTCGGCGCGGTGCTGTTGACGATGTTGTTGATGGGCGCGCGCAGCCTCTTGCCTGGTGCAGCATCCGGGCAAACTGCGGCGCCACGATCTCCAGCCCAACCGCCGCTCGCACCGCGTGCCAAACCGGTCAAACACAAGCCTGCCGCCTGGCGTCGCTGGCTGACGCGCCTGACCCTCCATTCACGTCTGTCCGCGTTGTATGGCAAACATCAGGCCGCGTACATGCAGCGCATGTTGGAGATGTTCGAGAACGGCGACCTGGAAGAAGCCCTGCGCCATGCCATTCCGCTGGGCAGTGAGCAGAGCAGCGGTGAACAGACATTCGGTACGCCACAACGGCGTCAGGAGCTGATGATCAATCATCACCTGGGACCCAGTCGCTCGATAATGTTCGAGGAAGGTCTCGAGGCCCGACTCAAGCAGCTCTACCGACAGACGTTTGAAGCGCTGGATCGCGAGGGGCGCGTCGAAGAGGCGGTGTTTGTCCTCGCCGAATTGCTCAAGGTGCGCCAGGAATCCCTCGATTACCTGGAAAAGCACGGACGCTACGGGCAGGCGGCCGAACTTGCTCTGGCATGGGATATGCCGCCCGCGGTGATCGTGCGTCTGTTGTGCCTGGCCGACAACTGGCAGCGTGCCCTGCTGGTGGCCCGTCGTGATGATGCCTTTGCCGACGCAGTAGTGATGCTTCAAGATAAATGGCCCGAGAGTGCCGACCGATTGCGTCTGGAATGGGCCGAAGCCTTGACCCGCAAAGGTCTCTGGCTGCAAGCCGTGGAGGTTATCTGGAGCCTGCCCGCCGAGCGCGAACGAGCCGCGCAATGGTTGCTCAATGCCGAGGCCGCCGGCGGACGATTGGCCATCGGCGCGCTGGTCAAACGGGCCATTTTACTGCCCGATACCTTACTGGCTTACGGACCGTGGATCGAACAGCTGCGCGATGATCCCCAGCGTTTCGTCGAGCGCGCCGCTCTGGCCGACGCGTTATTGCAGCACAAGGCCCAGGCGGGCGCTTTGGCCTGGCTGGCCGGTGCCACGGTACACGCCATCCTCGCCGATCAGGTCAGGGGGCATGGACGGTTGGGCTCTAATCCGCTGCAAGCACTGGTGAAAATGAGCAAGGACAAACTGCTGTTGGCCGACCTGCCAGGCCAGGCGCTGCCGCGATCCGCTGCCTTGTCGCTAAACAACGTCGGTTCGGACCTGGAGTGGACGGCACCGGCGATGGGCAGTCGGGCCATTTTCGATGCGGTGCCGCTGGACGACTCCCGTTACTTGTTGGCCTTGGGGGAGGCCGGGGCGGCGGTGATCGACGCTGCCGGCAAGACGCTCTTCCACTTTGCAGTGCCCGCGCAGGCAATCGTCCTGGCCCATAGCCGGCAGATGGCGCTGGTTCTGGCCCGGCGCAATGACGTGTGGCGAATCAGCAAACTGGATCTGGTCAACCGTACCGCGACGGATTTGGGTGTGCTGATGCTGGACGTGTTCGCCAAATCGTTCAACGGTACGGCCTGGAGCATCGGTCGCGGGCAGCAGCTGCGGGTGGTGGACGTTGACCGCGGATTTGAAACCCTGTGGCACGTCAGTGATTTGCCGGGACGAATCCTGAATTTCAAGGACGATCCGCAGAACGAATACCTGTGGTTATCCGATCCTCAAAAGGGCAATCAGATCTGGCATTACCGCCTGCCTGAGCGTCGGCTGGTCAGTCGTGAGCCGATGCCCGGCAGAATTCACGAGGACGGCTCCCAGCTGTTCAGTGCATCCAGTGAAGTCACTGAATTTCGGCTCAAGTCCGAGAGAGAGGACGACCCAATTCTTGTGCTGGAGCAGCGCGGCAATCGCAAGGGCTACCGTTTACTCGGCTGCGTTGAAGGTGAGGAGAATCCGGTACACCTGTATCTGTTCGAACACTGGCTGGTGATCGGCTACGTCGTCTCCGACCAGGACACCTGCTGGCAATTCATTCACCGCCGCAGTGATCGCCTCTGTGCCACGTTGCAATGGCCGCATCAGGATGTGCAAGTGCGTTGCCTGGGCGCCGACTGGATGCTGTTCGACCATCAGGGACGCCTGAGCCACATCAACGTCGAGGATGCCAGCCAGCGCAACCTGTCCATTAACTGAGCCGGCCCCCCCGACTGCTGAGAAGGACAACCAGTACGGAGCCGGTCGGTTATTTGATAGCGGGTGCAGATCGGATTTCCGTCGTTTGCGCTATGGCCGATCCATGGCCATGCACTGACTTCAGCTATGCTGCCTGGCTGTGAGGCCGGCCTGGTTCCTGCTCCTGAAATGTGAGAATTGGTAGGCGATGGCCAACCAAATAAACCATGCAGGCATTACGCACAGTGCAAGACGGGTGTCTGGCCGAAGAGCCAGCAGGCACAGCACAAATGCGAGAAATGCAAGGGAGAACCACGCCATCGGCACGCCCCCAGGCATTTTGTACCGCGATTGCGCATGCAGGTCGGGCCTCGCTTTGCGATAAGCAATGTAAGACGCGAGGATGGTCGACCAGGTAAAGATCACCAGGATGGCTGACACCGTCGACACGATGGTAAAGGCGGTCATGACTTCAGGGATGATGAACAGCAGCAGGACCCCCAGCAGCATCAGAAAGGTCGTGAAGGCCAGGCTGATGAGCGGAACGCTGTTTTTCGACAGCCGTCTGAAAATACCGGGTGCGTTACCCAGGTCGGCCAGGCCGAACAACATGCGGCTGGACGAGAACACACCGCTGTTGGCGGAAGATGCCGCAGAGGTCAGCACCACAAAGTTGACAATGCCGGCCGCCGCTGGAAAACCCGCGATCAGGAACAGTTCGACAAAGGGACTTTTGTTGGGCGATACCTGCTGCCACGAGGTCACCGCGATGATGCAGACCAGGGACAGAACATAAAAAAGGATGATCCTGAGCGGTATGGAATTGATGGCTTTGGGCAACGTCTTTTCGGGCGACCTGGTTTCGGCGGCCGCGGTGCCAATTAACTCCGTGCCCGCGAACGAGAAGATCGCCATCTGAAAGCCGGCGAAGAAGCCGAACAGGCCGTTGGGGAAGGCGGCCTGCTTGTCCAGCAGGTGCGTCAGGGAAGCCGTGACTCCCGTGGGCGAGACGAAGGAACTGGCAATCAGCACCATACTCACGGAGATCAGCGCGACAACTGCGATTATCTTGATGATCGCGAACCAGAATTCAACCTCGCCGAACAGTTTGACGGTGAGCACATTCAAGGCGAACAGAGTCAGCATCATGCCGATGGCGGGGATCCAGGCCGGTACATCAGGGAACCAGTATTGAAAGAACCCGCCAACGACCACTGCATCTCCCACAACGGCCACGCTCCAGCTCAACCAGTATGACCAACCGAGAAAGAAGGCCGCACGAGGGCCGAGGTAGGCTCCGGCAAAGTCAGCAAAGCTTTTGAAGTTCAGGTTAGATAAAAGCAGCTCTCCCATGGCACGCATGACGAAGTAAACAAAAAGACCGATGATCATATAGATAAGTATGATCGAGGTGCCGGACAGGGCAATGATCTTGCCGGAGCCCATGAACAGCCCCGTACCAATGGCGCCGCCCATGGCCATTAGTTGAATGTGCCGATTGCTGAGCGTGCGCTGTAATGCGGGTTGTTCAGCTATTTCATGCATATCTGATTTCATCACAAAACCTCTTGATTTTATGTTTTTGAGTTTTGGCAGATAAATAGTGCGTGTGTTTTATTGTTGTATGTATTGCGCCTTGCAGGGTGAGCACTCTTGCAATAGCGGTTAATCAGTTAGCGTTATCCTCAATCAGCTGATACAAGTTTTTTATATTGACTGGCGTGGGAACAAGATGGATTTTTTCACCGTTCGCGTATTTGCCAGCTTGGTCATGCAAATAACGAAGTGAAGAAAAGTCTTCAAGCGCAAACCCGACCGAGTCGAATACCGTGACTTGCGTGTCATTTTCTCGGCCTGGTTCGTTATCCCGAACGATGCGGAAATATTCGATGACAGGAAAGTCGGCGTCCAGTTGCTGAATGTCGCCTTCAATGCGCGTCTGCGGTTCAAACTCGACAATGATCCGGGCGTTGCGCAGGATATCGGCGTGAAGTTCGGTTTTCCCGGGACAGTCACCGCCAACCGCGTTGATGTGCATGCCAGGCTCGATCATGTCGGGCGTCAAGATCGTCGCGTAGGCCTTGTCCGCGGTGACGGTGGTGATGATATCGACGCCTTTGACGGCTTCATGCACCGAGGAGGCTACGGTGACATTGATGCCGGTATAGCTTTCCAGGTTTTGTTTCAATTTCAATGAGGCCGCACTGTCGATATCGAATATCCGCACCTCGTTGATCCCGAGCATTTCATAAAAGGCAATGGCCTGGAATTCGCTCTGGGCGCCATTTCCGATAATGGCCATGCGTGTCGAACCCTTGCGTGCCAGGGACTGGGCTACCAGGGCCGACGTTGCCGCTGTGCGAACCGCGGTGGTCAGGGTGAGTTCGCTGAGGACTGTGGGGTATCCGCTATCAACGTCCGCCAATACACCAAAGGCCATGACTGTCAGCAGATTGTTGCTGGCATTGGCGGGATGGCCGTTCACATATTTGAATGAATATTGCTTGCCGTCGTCGGTCGGCATCAACTCGATGACCCCGGAATCGGAGTGATTGGCCGTACGTGGGGACTTATCAAAGTCAGCCCAACGGCAATAGTCGGCTTTGATGTAGAGCGCCATTTCCCTGATGGCATTACCGATTCCGATTTTACGAAAAAGCGTCGCCGCATGATCAACGTCTATGAATAGAGTCATATGTGTTCTCTCTGAACTGTAAGTCGAGGGGGTTATATCGGTCTTCAAAATTCAGGATTGTTTACTCTCATATCCATGAAGTACGTTGACCGCATTGATACCGATCTCATCGACCATGTATCCACCTTCCATGACGAAGAGCGTAGGGGCGCCAACAGTGGCGATAATTTCACCCATGCCAAAGAAGTCATCACTTTCCAGAAGAAAATGGCTGATCGGATCGTCCTTGAAGGTATCGACGCCCAAGGAAATAACTAGCAACTCCGGCGAGAAGCTCCGAAGTTTTTTACAGGCATGCATCAGGGCGTTCTGGTAACTCTGCCACGTGGTATTTTTCGGCAACGGATAATTCAGGTTATAACCTTCGCCGGCACCTGTACCGCATTCGGAACTGAAACCTGAATAGTAAGGATAAGAAACCGACGGCTCTCCATGCAGAGAGGCAAACATCACATCATTGCGTTTATAGAAGATGTTTTGCGTTCCGTTACCATGATGGAAATCGACGTCCAGCACCGCGACACGTTTTGCACCTTGGGTCAGTGCATGTTGCGCGGCGATGGCCGCGTTATTCAGGTAGCAGTAACCTCCCATGTATTCACGAGCGGCATGGTGTCCGGGTGGACGGCACAGGGCAAAGGCGCTGTTTTGGCCTTCGTTGATCAACGATAGGCCGGTGAGTGCAATGTCCGCGCTGGTTTTGACTGCATCCCAGGTGGTCGCGGTGATCGGCGAGCCGGCATCCATGGCAAAGAAACCGAGTTTGCCATCAATGAACGCGGGGACTTGTTCATTGGACAAGTCGCGTACCGGCCAGACCAGGGGCAGGGCGTCATGCTCCCGTCCGGTTGCCGTCCATTCGGACCACGCGCTTTCCAGAAAGGAAACATAGCGCTCGCTGTGTGCATTGACGTAGCACGCCCGGTCAAACGTTCGCGGGACGATGATGTCGCCGAGCCCGACGTGCAGGACTCGGTCGCGAACGGTATCCGCTCGGCTTGGCTGTTCGAAGGAAGGTTTGAGAACGCCGTCCTTTAGTTCAGTGCCATGGTGCAGTCGATGAGAATCGCTAAAAATTGTAAGCATTAAAACGCATCCGTCATTGTGGTCCAGTGCCAATAGTTTGTTCTGGTTCGGATGCACTTTCTTTGCTTTTCATTCTCGCTCTGCTAGCGTAATCGGGATTATTTACCCTTGGATGGCGTCATGCAGAAAAAAAATACTCATCGCGCAATGCTTGACGATACCGACCTTTCCATCCTTGCCTTGTTGCAGGAAGACGCCAGCATTTCCAACGCCGAGTTGAGTGAACGGCTGTCGCTAAGCCTGACGCCATGCTGGCGGCGACGTAAGAGACTGGAAGAGGAGGGGGTGATCAAGGATTACCAGGCCAACCTGGATCGGCGAAAACTGGGCCTGGATATTATGGCGTTCGTGCATATTCGCTTTGCCACGCACACTGACCACACTCCCGAAGCCTTTGAGGCCGTCATCATGCAGCTCCCCGAGGTCTTGTCTTGCCACAAGATCACGGGGGATGCCGATTACCTTTTGCAAGTACTGGCCCAGGATCTTGATAGTTACAGTGACTTCGTCGAGAGCGTATTGAGGCGACAACTCGGTATCGCCTCTATCCAGTCAAGTCTTGCGTTGCGTGAAGTCAAAACGACCAGTCGTATCGCCATTCCGGGGCGGACAAAGCAGTAAACCGGCGTTCTGAAACGTTCATCCCCTGAGCCTGGCTGCCCGGACTGGCTCCTCTCATTGCATCACATAACGCCCCGGTGCCGACTCAAGTGCCGGGTGTTGCGCGTTCCCGGTGCTCAGCACTGAAGGTTGGCGTTCGCCGGCGTGTTCGGCCAGCCAGACGAACCAGTCACTCCACCAGCTGCCCGGATGCTGCTGGGCATTCTTGAACCAGGTTTCAGGGTTCTTGGTGACGCGATTATTGGTCCAGTAATGGCGTTTTTCCTTGGCTGGCGGGTTGATCACCCCCGCGATATGCCCGGAAGCGCCGAGCACGAAACGCTTGGTTCCAGACAGTAGCTCGGTGCTGGCGTAAGCGCTTTTCCACGGCACGATGTGGTCGTCATGCGTGGCAAGGATGTACGCCGGGGCGTCAATGGCGCGCAGGTCCAGCTTGACCCCGCAGCAATCCAGTTCGCCGGATTTCAGATCGTTTTGCAGGTAGGTATGGCGCAGGTACCAGCAGTACATCGGTCCGGGCAGGTTGGTGCTGTCGTTGTTCCAGAACAGCAGGTCAAGGGGTATCGATTTCTGCCCCTTGAGGTATTTGTCGACGTTGTAGTTCCACCACAAATCATTGGGGCGCAGCAGCGAGAATGTATTGCCCATATCCTCGCCCTTGAACAGGCCGATGGGGCCGTTGAGGCCGCCGATGGTGCGCTCGCGATAAGCCACCAATTGCTCGTCGACGAAGATGTCGATGGGGCCGGTATCGAGGTAGTCGAGGAAGGTGGTCAGCAGGCTCACGCTGGCGATCTCTTTGTCGCCACGGGCCGCCAATACGGCCAGCGCCGAGCTCAATAACGTGCCCCCAATGCAGAATCCCACGCAATTGGGCCGTTGCTCGCCGCTGATTTCACGGGTCAGCTGCAGCCCTTTGATAATCCCGGTTTCAATCAGGTCATCCCAGGTGGTGCCGGCATGTTCCTGGTCGAAGTTGCGCCACGACATCAGAAATACCGGGTGGCCTTGCAGCAGCAGGTGGCGAACCATCGAATTGTCGGGGCGCAGGTCGAGGATGTAGTACTTGTTGATTGACGGCGGAACGATAAATACCGGGCGGCGGTACTGGGTTTCGCTTTGCGGATAGTACTGGATGAGCTGGAAGAGTTCGTTCTCGAAGACCACTTCGCCGGGGGTGTTTGCCAGGTCAACACCCACTTTGAACGCGCCGGCGTCGCACTGGCGCATCTTGCCTTCCTGCAGGTCGCTGGCCAGGTGCATCAGGCCTGTGAGCAGGCTGCTTCCTTGGGTGTCAACGACCCGTTGCAGCGCATCGGGGTTACTGGCCAGAAAATTGCTCGGCGCGCCGGCGGCGATGGCTTGCTCCGCCAGATAGAGCAAGCGTTGACGCGGTTTCTTGCCGTCGATCGGCAGCTGATCGAGCAGCTTCAGCAGAAAGCCGGCATTGAGCAGATAAAACGCCGCGAGGGAACCGAACAGCGGCTGGCTCCAGTTGCCGCTGGCGAAGCGCCGATCTTCGAAGCTGAAGGGCTGACCGGTCAACAGACGCTGGCCGAGTTCACACCATTGTTGTTGATAGTCCGATTGGAGGCTGTCCAGGGTTTCGCGTGGCAGCTCGAACCAGGCGTTGTAGTCCTGCCCGGTAAACCAGGGATTGGTGCTGACCCAGAGCCTTAATTGTTGCACTGCAAAGGACGCAATGAACGGAACCTGGCCCGACCAGAGTGTGTTTAAGGTATGCGCGTTGTTCATGGAACTCCTTGCCCACATGAATAAACCGGACGGAAAAAGACGCGGCGCCGGACGTCGGCGCCGCGTCTGACAACTCAGCCTGTGTTTCTAACGCTCGATGACCAGGCTGACGCCCTGGCCGCCACCGATGCACAAGGTGGCCAGGCCTTTTTTGCCATCGCGACGGATCAGTTCATGTACCAGCGACACCAGAATCCGCGCGCCTGATGCGCCGATCGGATGCCCGAGGGCAATGGCGCCACCGTTGACATTGACCTTGTTCATGTCCCAGCCCAGTTCCTTGCCGACGGCCAGTGACTGCGCGGCGAACGCTTCGTTGGCTTCGATCAGGTCCAGGTCGTCCAGGCTCCAGCCGGCTTTCGTCAAGACCAGACGGGTAGCGGGCACCGGACCGATGCCCATGATCGACGGGTCCACCCCGGCGCTGGCATAGGCCTTGATGCGCGCAAGTACCGGTAAGCCCAGGGCCAGGGCCAAGGCGGCGCTGGCCAGCATCAGCACGGCGGCGCCGTCATTGAGGGTCGACGAGTTGCCCGCGGTGACGCTGCCGTTTTTCTGGAACGCGGGTTTGAGGTTGCCCAGTGCCTGGAGCGTGCTGTCCGGACGTGGCTGTTCATCGGTGTCAAAGACCAGCGGCTCGCCCTTGCGCTGGGGAATCAGGATCGGGGTGATTTCACCCTTGAAGTAACCCGCCTCGATGGCCGCGGCGGCTTTCTGTTGCGAGGCCGCGGCGAAGGCGTCCTGATCTTCGCGACTGATGCTGTATTGATTCGCCAGATTCTCGGCAGTGATGCCCATGTGGTAGTCGTTGAAGGCATCCCACAAACCATCCTGAATCACGCTGTCTTGCAGTTGCGCATGACCCAGGCGCAGACCGGTGCGCGCCTTGGGCAGAACATAGGGCGCCAGGCTCATGTTTTCCTGACCACCGGCAATCACCAGTTCGGCGTCGCCGCAACGGATCGCCTGAACCGCAAGCTGGACCGCCTTGAGGCCTGAACCGCAGACTTTGTTCAGGGTCAGGGCAGGGGTGGTATGGGGCAGGCCGGCCTTGATCGCGGTCTGGCGTGCCGGGTTTTGCCCGGAGCCTGCAGTCAGCACCTGGCCGAGGATGACTTCATCAATCTGTGCAGCGTCGATCCCGGTCTGTTCGAGCAGGCGACGAATCACCGCCGCGCCCAATTCGGTGGCTGGAATGGCGGACAGTGAACCTTGAAAACTGCCAATGGCGGTACGAGTAGCGGCAACGATTACGACTTCGTTCATGCATGACCTCATTAGGATTCTGTCGAGCGGGAGCAGGGCATCCATGCCCTGACAGGCTTACTGCATGTTCATGCCGCCATTGACCGAGAAGTCGGCACCGGTGCTGTAGGCCGATTCATCGGACGCCAGCCAGGCGACGATCGAGGCGATTTCTTCGGGCTGACCAAGGCGCCCCACCGGTGTGGCAGCGATCATGGTGTCGAGAATGTCCGGGCGGATGGCCGCGGTCATGCTGGTCTGGATGTAGCCGGGGGATACGGTATTGACGGTCACGCCCTTGCCCGAGACTTCCCGGGCCAGTGCCATGGTGAAGCCATGGATGCCGGCTTTGGCCGCGCTGTAATTGGTCTGGCCGAACTGGCCGCGCTGACCGTTGATCGACGAAATGTTGATGACCCTTCCCCAGCCCTTGGCCAACATGCCTTCAATCACCTGTTTGGTGGTGTTGAACAGGCCGCTGAGGTTGGTCCCGATCACCGCGTTCCAGTCTTCTGGAGTGAGCTTGCGAAAGGAGGCATCCCGAGTGATGCCGGCGTTATTGACCAGCACATCGATCGGGCCAAATTGCTCTCGTGCCATCTCGAAGGCCTTGCGGGTCGATTCCCAATCGGTGATGTCGCCGAAGATGCACTCGAACTCATAACCCGCAGCCAGTTGAGTGGCTATCCATTCGTTCTTGCGGGCGGAATCCGAGCTGCAGCCGACGATGACCTTGAATCCTTCCTTGTACAGCCGTTGGCTTATCGCAGTACCAATCCCACCCATACCACCCGTGACCAACGCAATACGACCAAGCGACTTCATACAATCCATTCCTTTCTTTGTTTTGCGTTGCAAGATGGGGGGATTGTTCGGTATTGGCCGGGCGTGCGGAAGTGTTGAGAGGTGACTGTCTGGTGTCCAACGGTGCCATGCCCCGGTGCATGCCGGATGGCGAAAAACGCTGGTTACCTATACTGGGGTCAATATTGACAACTGAACGACCCGTTACTATTTGATTCATTGCAGATCAGTTATGGCTCCGAACAGGACGTTCGGTTCCACAGGTCATTGAGGACGCCATGTACAGAATGAGTTCAGGTTATGCCAGCGTGCTGGCGAATACGCTCTCGGCTCAAGGACTGGATGTCGCCAGTCTGTGTCGGGAGGCTGGACTAGATATGAAGCTTGCGAATAAACCAGGAGCGTTTTGCGAGCGAAGGGCAATCTATCGATTATGGGACCTGGCTTCTCAGGCCTCGGGTGATCCGGACATCGGTCTGAAAGCCTACGGAAACTTCAATCCCGGCACTTTTCAGATCGTCGGCTACACCATGATGTCCAGTCTCAATCTGAAAAAAGCGCTTGAACGGCTGGTTCGCTTCAGTCCGTTGATAGGCACCGGATTCAGCCTTTTTCTTCTACCGGAACAGCAAAACTACCGCCTGTCCGGACTCGATCATCAACAAAGTGGCTCGGTCAAACCACGCCAATACAGTGATGCCGGGTTGGCGTCATTGCTGGGGTTCTGCCGTTGGTTGGCGGGCAGCAAGTCACCGCAGCCCTTGAGTGTGGATTTCACTTATCCCGAACCTGAAGACACCTCCGAACACCGTCGCCTGTTTGGTTGCGACCTGCATTTTGACGCGGCCTACGACAGCATTGTGTTCGACGGGGAGGAGTTGCAGCGCCCCTTGAGCATGGGCAATGAAGCGTTGGCGGTGCTGCATGACAGCTTTGCCGAGGCGCAACTGGACCTGCTGTTTGGTTTTTCCATTGTCGGCAGGATTCGGGCGCTGGTTACCGAGCGCTTGAGTCAGGGGCAGGGGCAATGCGACATGGAGTCGATCGCTGCAGCCTTGAACATCAGCAAGCGAACCCTGCAACGCGCCCTGGAAAAAGACGGGACCCAATTCAAGGATGTGCTGAATGCCGTACGCAGGCAATTGGCCGATTTCTATCTGCGCCATTCTCACTTCAACATGAAGCATGTGGCCTATCTCCTTGGTTTTCATGATCACAGCAGCTTCAACAAAGCCTGCAACCGCTGGTTTGACATGACGCCCGGTCAATATCGGGCCGATGAATCGTTTGAGATGAAGGTGGCCGCACCGGTCTGACACGGCCTCCCGTCAGCGTTCAACATTATTTCACCGGAGGTTTTTTTACGGCTTTCTTGCCCTTGGCAGGTTTGCGCACTGGACTCACCACCTTGGCGATGGGGTCAGGGGTCACTGCGGGGATTTTCTGCTTGATCGGCTCAGGGATGAGCGCCGGGATGGCTTGCTTTATCGGCTCTGGCGTTATCGCCAAGACTTTCACTTCAATGGCACCGGATGCACCGGGTGGTTGGGTCAGGCTGAAACCTGGCAGTGGAACGTCGAGTAGCGTGTGCAGCTCACACCAGCATGGGTTGTTTGCGCCGCTGGTCAGCAGTTCGGGCAGCAAATTGGCAACGGCCGCCAGCACTTGTTGGCGCTCTTGGGCCTGAATCAGCATCAAGGGCAGGCTGTGCAGGCTTTCTTGCGGGTGGGTGGCGACCAGCAGTTTTTGCAGGCGCAGGGTTTCGCGCAGATCAAGCGGCGTGGCACTGTAGTCTTGGAGCAGCACCTGCAGTTGCAGGATCAATTTTTCGACGCTTTCCTTGCCCGGCTCGTCGCTGTCGCGGCCCAGCAGGAACAGGATCCGTATCAAGGCTTCCATCAGACCGCCAAGGGGCAGGGCATCCTGCAGACGCTCGGTCAGAACCTGGTCGTGCTGCTTGGCGTGTTCCTGCAGATTTCGCCCGGGTGCATTGCCGGCGAGGCTATTGAGCACGCCATACACGCCGTAGAAACACATTTCGTGAGCCGCATCACGCAGGTCCCGATAGCCGTTCAAGGCGTCCTGTACCTGGTTGGAAAACAGTTCTTGCCAGGCCAGCAACGGGTTGTTCTGGCTGGCGGGGTAACGATCCTTGCTCACTTGGGCGGCACTGCCAGCCAGCCACCACAGCGCCGGGTTCAAACTGCTCCAGGCCACTTGCTGCTGATGGAAAGGGTGCGCGCGGCGCAGCATTTCGGCGCTCGGTTCGTTGATCAGCAGGCGCAACCACGGGCGTATGAATTCGTCGTACACGCTGTTGTTGATGGCGGATGCGCGCTGCACCAGCGCGAATTCGCGATCGTCATCACGGGGCGGCTGCACTTGACCATGAATGTCGGCGATACGCCGGGGCTCGAAACGCACGGCATAAGGCGTCGCCGAGTGCTCCGGCAGGTCTTCGATCAGCATTTCATAGAGCCCGGACGGCAGCGCATTGATCGCATCGACCGCACCCAGCAGCTCACGGTGCTCACGCCGCGCCACTTCACCGGACACGAAGATGCCCAGGTGACCGATGCTCGCATGTCGCAGGTAAACGATGGTGCGCCCGGCATTTTGCAACGCGAGATCGCTGGGGTAGACGTCGGTGATCCAGTCCAGCGCCTGCTGCGGGGAGGTGATGTTGTCGCCATAGGAACAGAACACCACCACCGGCACTTCGATCAATTTGAGGTCAAGCCCGCTGCTCTTGCGCCCCAGGCCACCGGACAGCTGATTACCGATGAACAGGTCGTCGACAATCATCTCGATTTCTTCGCTATTGAGCAGGGTCGGGCTGCCCCACCAGCGTTCGAAATCCAGAAAGCGTGCGGCCTCGCTGTCGACTTCACTGAACAGGTGGTAGTACTTGCCCCACCAGGTATTGGCCGGGTCCAGGTTTTCGAAATTGCTCACCAGCCAGGTGCCGTCGAAACGGTCATTACCGAGGTCGCTCCCCAGTCGCGCCATCCAGCCACCGCCCAGCAAACCGCCGGTGTAGCGCATAGGATTGCGGCCATTGACGCCGGCCCAGTACGACAACGGCGCACCGTTGACGATGATCAGCCCCGGCAACTCTGGTCGAGTGGCCGCCAGACCCATTAACGCCCAGCCCGCTTGGCAGTTACCAATGACGACAGGTTTGGCGCTGTCCGGATGTCGAGCGCTGACGACCTCGATGAACCGTGCCTGGGCGTGTGTGATATCGGCAAGGGTTTGCCCTGGGCGGGGCGAGTGACTGAAGGCGATGAAGTAGGTGGGATGGCCGGCTCTCAGGCTTTCGCCGATGACCGAATCCTGTTTGAAACCGCCGATCCCCGAGCCATGACCGCCGCGGGGATCAATGATGATCACGGGCTGTTTTTTGCTGTCGATCTGTTGCCCCGGGCCGCCGAGGATTTGCAACAACGAATAGTTGACCGCACGAGGTAGGTCTTCACCAGCGACCAGCGTTTCATGATTGAACTTGAGCAGCAGCGGATACCCGGCGCGTTCGTGGGCCAGGGTGTTGTCGCCGCGCTGACGCAAGGTGTCCCAGAACAGCACGCTGCGTTGGCCAAGGTCCGTGAAGTATTCCTGCCAGTCAGCCGGTGTCGGCTGTCTGAGTTGCCCAAGGCTTAAAGGCGCGAAAGTTTTTGCCTGGCGCTTCTGCACGGCGTCGAGGACGTTGTGGGTATTGAGGCGTTGCAGATGATTAAGGTGTTCGAACAAGCCGGCGGGTTCGCTACGCGCTTCATCTTGCAGCGCAATATATGCTTCCTGACCCATGGTAATCTCCTGCTGCTATGCATGGGAACCTGCGCATCTGAACCCTTTAATTAAAGAGGGTCAGGCGGGCCGTTCGATGAGCAGGAGTCTACAGCGAATAAGGATGGCGTTAGCAACGTTTATTTTGCACCGCACAAAAATAGGCATTGCCAAATGGTTTTGTGCACTGCAATATCAAGGCTAACGCGATGACTGGCCGGATCGCTATCGCGTCCTCAGGCCCATAAGGGCCTTCCAGTACCAGGAGATTCAAGCATGTCTTTTTTCAATTCGGAAAAACTGCAAACCGCTCAGAAAGCCAACCTCGACCTTTTGCAGCAAATCAGCGGCAAAGTGTTCGCCAGCGTTGAACAGCTCAGCCAGTTGCAGTTCAAGGCACTGCGCGACTCCACCGAAGAACACTTCGAAGGTGTTCGCAAGCTACTGGCCGTCCGTGATCCACAAGGTTTCGCCGAGCTGCAGGCGTCTTTCACCCAGCCGAGTGCGCAAACCGAACGCCTGACCGAATTCAATCGTCAGGTTCAAGCACTGATCGTGGGTACTCAGTCGGACATCGCCAAATTGACCTCGAGTCAGGTCGAAGCGGGCACTCAGCAGGTGCATGAGTTCGTTGAAACGATCAGCAAGAATGCACCGGCCGGTTCCGAGCCTGTTGTGGCCGCATTCAAGTCGGGCCTGGCGAATGCCGGTACTGTGTTCGAAAGCGCACAGAAAGCCGTAAAACAGGCTGCCGATGTGGCTCAGAGTGGTTTCGATGCAGCGACTGCCGCGGGCACTAAAGCTGCCCCGGAAGCTAGTGCCAAGCCTAACAGCGGTAACAAGTAAGTCACGTAAGACCGGCAGTACCAATGGCGATGGGTTTATTCCCCATCGCCATTTTTTTTCGTTCCGCCATCGGCACCGGGTTTGCCGCCGAACATGCCGAACAGGTTCTGGGTGTTCAGGTACAGCGCCTTCGACTGATCGACATACTGACGCATCAAATCCTGCATCACCGGCGCTTGCTGATGCATGAAGGTGCTCCAGGCCTCGGATGATTGCGCACCGGTCTGGGACTGGATGTCGATTACGGTCTGAATGCTCTTGTCCAGGTAACTGCCGAGTACGCCCTGATAAGGGCCGTAGAACTGGATAATCCCCATCAGCATCTCGCTGGTGAAGATCGGCTCACCGCCGCTTTCGGCTTCCAGAATCACTTGCAGCAGGATGCTGCGTGTCAGGTCCTCGCCGCTCTTGGCATCGACCACCTGAAAGGCAACTTTGTCGACCACCAACTGGCGTATGTCCGCCAGCGTCAAATGACTGCTGGTGTGGGTGTCATACAGTCGGCGATTGGGGTACTTCTTGATCAGGCGGGGGGTGGTATCAGTCATGCGGGGCGTCTCGCGGCGGGCCTGGTTTGCAGGCATATTAACCTACTCTGGCCCACTGCCGAGGATGATCGTTCCCACGCTCTGCGTGGGAATGCAGCCCGGGACGCTCCGCGTCCCAAGAGCGGACGCAGAGCGTCCATTGAGGCATTCCCACGCAGAGCGTGGGAACGATCATTGCGGTGCTTACCAGATCGGCAAGGTGTAGCTGACGATCAGGCGGTTCTCATCCAGATCGCTGCCAAAGTGGGTCGAGCGAACTGTCGCGTTACGCCACTTCACGCCGACATTCTTCAGCGGCCCGCTCTGCACGACATAACCAATGTCGGTATCACGCTCCCATTCCTTGCCTTGCGGGCGGTTGCCGCCCAGATCGATATTGTCGCCGGTGAGGTAACGGGTCATGAAGGTCAGGCCCGGAATGCCAATGGCCGCAAAGTTGTAGTCGTAGCGCGCCTGCCAGGACTTTTCATCCTTGCTGGCGAAGTCGCCGATCTGCACGAAGTTCACCAGGAACGCATCGGTGCCGTTGACGTAGGCGTAGCCGGTGTCGCCGCTCATGCCTTGATAACCCAGGCCCAACGCATGCCCGCCGAGGCTGTAGGTGAACATCGCGCCGATGGCATTGTTATCGACATTGCTGCCGCCATCATCCGTGGAGCGGGCGAAGCGCAGATCCGTTTTCAGCGACTGGCCCGTCGTCACCGGCAACACGTAGGTCAGGTTGACCAGGTGCTGGCTGTAGAAGTTGTCGAGGTGACCATAGCTGTAACCGGTGGCGAGGTTGCTGGTCCATTTGTAGTTCAGGCTGGCGAAATCGAAGCTGTCGCTATCGAGATGACGTGTGGTGATGCCCTTGGCGCCGGTGCGGGTGATACCCATGTCCTCGTAGTCCGAGGAGTCGCGTTGATTGACTTGCGTCAGTCGCCCGGCATCCACCGTCAGGCCTTCGATTTCCAGCGACGTCAGCTGACCGCCCTTGAAGGTTTGTGGCAACAACCGTGAATCGTTGGCCAATACCGTCGGCAGTTTCGGCAGCAGCGTGCCGAGTTTCAGCGTGCTTTTGGAGGCCCGCACTTTGGCCGTCAAACCCAGTTCGCCGTACTCATCCTGAGCCCCTTTGCGGGTGTCGCGATGGCGTTTGAGCAGGCCGGAGCCTGCGCGATCGGGGCTGGAATCGAGCTTGACGCCGAGCAGGCCAATGGCATCGAAACCCACACCGATCAAACCTTCGGTGAATCCCGATTCATAGCGCAGCAGGAAACCTTGCGCCCATTCCTCTTGTTTGGATTGCGCGGCGTTGTCTTGGCGATAGTCGCGATTGAAATAGAAGTTGCGCAGCTCAAGGCTGGCCTTGCTGTCGTTGACAAAATCGGCAGTGGCGGGGGCCGAGAGGCTGATGACGCCGCCGGCCAGCAATAGTCGAGTAGCGAGGATGCGGGTGTTGCGGTCCATGGTGAAGCCCCTTTGTTTTTATTATGGAAGGTCAGGTCCCGCGGCCCTCGCCAGGTGGGCGAGGGCTTATCAATAAAAAAACGCGAACGCCAAAAGAGAGGAGCGTGGCGCCGCGTACGGTTCAATCGTTAGAACTGTTCGGCGCTCAGGCCAAACAAGGAGGCACTGCCCGCGCGGATGGATTGCTCCAGGCTCAAAATGCGCGGCAGCAAGCGGTGAATGTAGAAGTCGGCGGTGGCGATTTTCGCGCCATAAAACCCTGCATCTTCGTGCAGCTTTTGCTTGGCAACCTGCGCCATGCGCGCCCAGAGCCAGGCATAGGCGACGTAACCGAACAGGTGCAAATACTCCACCGAAGCAGCGCCGATTTCGTTGCGATTAGTGGTCGCCTGGTCCTGCAGCCAGTCGCTCAGGTCTTCCAGACGCTGCACGGCATCGAACAGTTGAACGGAGTAGGGCGCGTCGGGCTGATGGGCGAAATGGCGGATCTCGCCGGTGAACTGACGCAGCGCGGAGCCCTTATCGCCGAGCACTTTGCGTCCAAGCAGGTCCAGCGCCTGAATGCCGTTGGTGCCTTCGTAGATCTGCGCGATGCGCACGTCGCGGACCAATTGTTCCTGGCCCCATTCGCGGATGTAGCCATGGCCGCCGAACACTTGCTGGCCGTTGATGCAGCTTTCCAGGCCGGTGTCGGTAAAGAATGCCTTGGCCACCGGCGTCAGCAGCGCCACCAGGGTTTGCGCGTTGTCCCGTTCCTGGACGTCATCGGAAAACTTCGCCAGATCGAGTTGCTGGCCGACATAACTGGCGAACGCGCGGCCGCCTTCGGTCATGGCTTTCATACTCAGCAGCATGCGGCGCACATCGGGGTGGACGATGATCGGATCGGCCACTTTGTCCGGGGCAATGGCACCGGTCGGCGCTCGGCTCTGAACCCGTTCACGTGCATAGGCGACGGCGCTCTGATAGGACGCTTCGGCGCAGCCAATGCCCTGAATGCCGATGGACAAGCGCTCGTAGTTCATCATGGTGAACATCGCCGCCAGGCCTTTGTTGGCTTCGCCGACCAGCCAGCCGCTGGCGCCGTCGAAGTTCATCACGCAGGTGGCCGAGGCCTTGATGCCCATCTTGTGTTCGATCGAACCGCAACTCACGGCATTGGCATCGCCGAGGGAGCCGTCTGCATTGACCAGCACTTTGGGCACGACGAACAGTGAGATGCCTTTCGGTCCCGCCGGTGCGTCCGGCAGTTTGGCCAGCACCAGATGGACAATGTTTTCAGTCAGGTCCTGATCGCCACCGGTGATGAAGATCTTGCTGCCGGTGATGTTGAAGCTGCCGTCGGCCTGAGGTTCGGCGCGGGTGCGGATGATCCCCAGGTCGGTGCCGGCGTGGGCTTCGGTCAGGCACATGGAACCGGCCCAGCGGCCTTCGTACATCGGTGGCAGGTAGAGATTTTTCAGGGTGTCACTGGCGTGGGCATCCAGCGCCAGGCAGGCACCGGAACTCAACGCTGAATACAGCGCGAAGCTTGCGTTGGCGCCGTAGAGCATTTCTTCGAACTGCACGGCGAGCATCTTCGGCATGCCCATGCCGCCAAAATCGGCGTTGCCGGACAGGCCCACCCAGCCGCCTTCGATGTAGGTGGCATAAGCCTGTTTGAATCCGATCGGCGTGCTGACTTGGCCGTCGGCCCACTGGGCGCCTTCCTCGTCGCCACTGCGATTCAATGGCGCAATCAGGTGCGAGGTGACTTTGGCCGCCTCCTCAAGAATGGCGTCGGCGGTGGCGGCGTCGACACTGTCGGCCAGGGCCGGCAGGCGTGCCCACAAGGCCGGGGCATCGAACACTTCATGCAACACAAAGCGCATGTCGCGCAGCGGGGCGTTGAATTCGGGCATAACGTGAACCTCAAAAGGTTGTGCGATGGACACGGCGCCGCTTGAGCAGGCCGTGCCCTTTCAATCAATGAGCGGAAGCGCTGGCGGCACCGAGGCCGGTCTGGGCGCGGACAAACTGGTCGGCGTAAGCGTCACGCTCCTTGTCGGCCCGCACGCTGCGGTCGAGTTTCGACACCACGACGATCACAAAGAACGCCAGTGGCATGGAGAACAGCGCCGGGTGGTCGTACGGGAAGATCGCCTGTGCATGGCCGAGCACGGTGACCCAGACCGCTGGCGAGAGGATCACCAGGACCAGCGCGCAGATCAGCCCGGCGAAACCGCCGATGATTGCGCCTTTGGTGGTCAAGCCTTTCCAGTACATGGCCATGATCAGTACCGGGAAGTTGGTCGACGCGGCGATGCCGAAGGTCAGGCCCACCAGGAACGCGACGTTCATCTTCTCGAACAGAATGCCCAGCAGAATCGCGATGATGCCCAGGCCGACAGTGGCCATGCGGGTCACGCGCATTTCCTGTTTCTGGCTGGCTTTGCCCTTTTTGAACACCGTGGCGTAGAGGTCGTGGGAAATCGCCGAAGCACCGGCCAGGGCCAGCCCGGAGACCACCGCAAGGATGGTGGCAAAGGCCACGGCTGAGAGGAAACCGAAGAACAGATTGCCACCGACCGCTTTGGCCAGGTGCATCGCAACCATGTTGCCGCCGCCAATTAACGCGCCGCCGACTTCGCCATTGACGTAGTACTGCGGGTCGGTGCCGATGATCACCATCGCGGCAAAGCCCAGGGTGCAGACAACGAGGAAGAAGAAACCGATGAAGCCCGTCGCGTAGAACACCGACTTACGCGCTTCCTTGGCGTTAGGCACGGTGAAGAAACGCATCAGAATGTGCGGCAGACCGGCAATCCCGAACACCAGGCCCAGCGACATCGAAGCGGTGTTGATCGGGTCGGCGAGCATTGAGCCTGGGCCCATAATGTTCCAGCCACTGGCATGGGCTTCGACGGCTTTGGTGGCCAGGGTTTCGTAGCTGAAGCCGAATTGCGACATGGCCATGAACGCCAGGGTCGTGCCGCCAGCCAGCAGCAACACGGCCTTGATGATCTGCACCCAGGTGGTGGCGATCATGCCGCCGAAAATCACATACACCAGCATCAGTGCGCCGACGATCACTACGGCTACCGGGTAGTCGAGGCCGAACAGCAACTTGATCAACTGACCCGCACCGACCATCTGCACGATCAGGTAGCAGCACACCACCGTCAGCGAACCAAACGCGGCGAAAATCCGCACTTTGTTCTGGTCCAGTCGATAGGACACGATGTCGGCAAAGGTGTAGCGCCCCAGGTTGCGCAAGCGCTCAGCCATCAGGAAGGTGATGATCGGCCAGCCAACAAAGAAGCCGATGGTATAGATGAAGCCGTCGTAGCCCTTGGCGAACACCAGGCTGGACAGCCCCAGCAGCGTGGCGGCGGACATGTAGTCGCCGGCAATCGCCAGACCGTTCTGGAACCCGGTGATGCCACCGCCCGCGGTGTAGAAGTCAGACGTGGATTTGGTTTGCCGTGCGGCCCACCAAGTGATGGCCAATGTGCCCAGTACGAAGACGAAGAACATGCCGATCGCATGCAGGTTGAGCGGTTGTTTTTCCACCGCACCCAGCGCGGGTGCAGCCAACACGACGGAGGCCGGCAACAGCCCGACAGCGGCGAGGAGAAATTTACGGAGCAGGTTCATTACTTGCTCTCCTCGAGAATGGCGGCGCCCAGTGCATCGAAACGCGTGTTGGCGCTGTAGACGTACCAACCGGTCAGTAGCCAGGAAAAAATGATGATCGCCGCGCCAACCGGCATACCCAGGGTCAACATCCGATGTTCGGCGATCGGCGCGTGTAGCCACTGTGGGGCAAACGCCACCACCAGCATGAACGCGTAGTAGGTGCCCAGCACGGCAGCACTCAGTGACCAGGCCAGGCGCGAACGGCTGCTCACCAATTGAAGGAATTTCGGGTTGGACCGAATGCGTTCACAGCGTTGGGTATCGGTTGAATGAATGTCGATCATGGGTGGCTCCACATTGTTTTTGTTATCAGTGTGTAGGTCAGGGGCAGGGCCAAATTCAGCCTGCACGAGCCCGAAGCGGCAGGTAAAACACCTGTCGCCTGGTGGGTACGACGTCGATTCGGTTAGAGCGCTTTAGCCCTGTCGCGCAGAACGTACTTCTGGATCTTGCCGGTTGAAGTCTTCGGCAGCAGGGTGAAAACCACCGTGCGCGGGACTTTGAAGCCGGCCAGGTGTTCGCGGCAGAAACTGATGATGTCGGCCTCGCGAACGTCCTGGTGATCAGCCTTCAACGTGATAAAGGCACAGGGCGTTTCGCCCCATTTCTCATCGGGACGGGCGACGACGGCCGCTTCCATGACGGCCGGATGGCGATACAGCACACCTTCCAGTTCGATGGTGGAAATGTTCTCACCGCCGGAAATGATGATGTCCTTGAGTCGATCCTTGATCTCGACATAACCGTTCGGATGACACACCGCCAGGTCGCCGGTATGGAACCAGCCGCCCTCGAACGCTTCGGCTGTGGCGGTCGGGTTCTTCAGGTAGCCCTTCATGACCGTGTTGCCACGCATGAAGATCTCACCGATGGTCTGACCGTCTCGCGGGGTCGGCTCCAGCGTCTTCGAATCGCCAACCATCACACCTTCTAGCGTCGGGTAGCGCACGCCCTGACGGGATTTGATTTGCGCTCTTTCGTCGAGCGGCAACTCATCCCATTCGGCATGCCAGGCGCAGAGCGTCACCGGGCCATAGGTTTCGGTCAGGCCATAGACGTGGGTGACCTTGATGCCCATTTGTTCCACGGCACCGATCACTTTGGCCGGCGGTGCGGCACCGGCGACCATTGCGTTGACCGGATGATCGATCGCTGCTTTAGCCGATTCCGGCATGTTGACCAAGGCATTGAGCACGATCGGCGCAGCGCACAGATGGGTGACCTGATGCTCGCGGATCAGCGTGAGGATTTTCTGTGGATCGACGCGGCGCAGAAACACATGCACACCGGCCATGGCGGTGATGATCCACGGGTAGCACCAACCGTTGCAATGGAACATCGGCAAGGTCCAGAGGTACACCGGATGGTTACCCATGGCCCAGGTCATCTGGTTGCCCAATGAGTTCAGGTAAGCACCGCGATGGTGGTAAACCACGCCTTTGGGGTTGCCGGTGGTGCCGGAAGTGTAATTCAGCGAGATGGCTTGCCATTCATCATCGGGCCACTGCCAGGCGAAAGCAGGGTCGCCTTCGGCCAACAGCGCTTCATAGTCCAGATCGCTGACAGCCTGGCCTTCGCCGTATTCCGGATCATTGACGTCGATGACCAATGGCGGGTGATCCAGCATGCCGATCGCCGCGTGAATCACATCATGGAACTCACGGTCGGTGATCAGCACCTTGGCTTCGCCATGTTGCAGCATGAAGGCGATGGCCTCGGCATCCAGGCGCACGTTGAGCGGGTTGAGCACCGCGCCAATCATCGGCACGCCGAAATGCACTTCGAGCATCTCGGGAATGTTGGGCAACATCACCGCCACGGTGTCGTTCTTGCCAATGCCGCGACCGGCCAGCGCCGAGGCCAGACGGCGGCAGCGGGTGTAGGTCTGCGCCCAGGTGCGGCGGATCGAGCCATGGATGACGGCGGGATAGTGTGGGTAAACGCTGGCGGTGCGCTCGATGAAGCTGAGCGGAGACAAGGCAATATGGTTGACAGCCGCAGGGCCTAGCCCTTGTTCATAGATAGACATGTACGGGTACTCGGTGGCTGATTGTTAGCTCTATAGGTGACCTTGCAGCGTAGCCGCTGAGGTCGCCTTTTATGTCCGGCCTGATTTATATAACATTCAGCTACGTATATGGAAGTACAACCTACGTCATATAGGATATGTACTATATTTGATTCTTGCGGGACTAAATGAATACAGTGACACCGCAAACGCCGGTATATCCTTGGCCTCCCCAACGAAGCGGACCTGTGATGACCCTGACTCCCGTTCGATTGCACAGCTGGTTGCGCCTGCAGCGCGAGGGTGTGTCTCTGGCCGCCCGGGCCGATGCGTTGTGCCGTGCGCTGCAGGATTGCCCCGAGGTGCGCCGGGCGGTTTATCTGAGTTGGCAACCCAATGCGCGGATTTACAGCCACGAGGGCGCCGCCCAGCATTTTCCTCCGGGGCTGGGCGACCCTTCGCTGGCCAGCGATCAGCGGTTGTTTGATCGGCTGGCCGAAGCGGGGCGGCTGGATCTGGCTCAAGTACGTCAAATCGATTGTTGGCTGGCCGGCCGACTGCGCCGGGCCGCTATCAGCCATGGCCAGGTGTTTGATCTGGCGTTGCAACCGGGGCAAGCGGGTTTGTTGCTGGTGGAAGTGTGCGAGGGCGTGAGTCTTGATTGGCTGGGTTGGGTGCAGGACTTGCTGACGACGTTGCTGAGTAGCGTCAACGGCATGCTGCGCGGCTCACCGCTGTTGGGGCACGACCCGCAACCGAGTCTGTTACTCGATGCGCAGGGCCGGCCACTGGAGTTCAACGCGGCGCTGCTGGCGTTGCTGGCCGAAAAGCCGCTGACCGATGTGCTGGGTTTTTTGCCGGTGAATCACCGGGTGCTGGTACGCGCCTGCCTGGACCAGCAACGCGCCATCGAAGGGGTCGAAGCCCAGTTCGAAGCGCAGATCCTGATCTGGACGTTTATCCCCGATCCGCAGGACAACCGCGTGCTCGCCCGGTGTCGCGATGCCACGGCACAAGTGCTGGCCGAGCGTGAAGCGGCCACGGCACGGCGCCTGTACCGGCTAATTATTGAAAACACCACCGACCTGATTTCCAGGCATACACCCGACGGGCGCTTTCTCGATGCCTCGCCGGCGTCCTGGACATTGCTCGGCTACTGGCCGGAGGAGTTGCGCGGGCAAATGGCCCAAGGCTTGTTCCATGGTCAAGACCTGGCCAGCCTGGTGCAGCGCGCGCGGGATGCCCTGGAGCAGGACGGTTATCACACGATGACGTATCGAATTCGCCATCGAGATGGGCATTACCTGTGGTTTGAAACCGCCAGCCGGGCGATTCGTGAGACTTATACCGGGACGGTGGTTGAAGTGGTCAGCGTGTCCCGGGACATTACCGCCCGGGTGCACGCCGAGGAGAACAAGCGGCGCCTGGCGGAAGTCGTCGAGGCCAACACCGATCCTGTGTTGTTCATCGACCCCGAGGGGCAAGTCACTTACCTCAATCCAGCGGCGCGGCACATCCTCGGGATCGACGAGCAACAACCGATGCCAGCCCTGGCAACGTTGTTCGCCAGCAGCGACCTGGCACGCCTGCAGCGTGATGGCTGGAACAGCGCCGAACGCGACGGTGTCTGGAGCACCGATGCGCGATTGCAGCCACCGGCAGGCGGCACTTCAGTGCCGGTATCGCTGGTGCTGCTGGCGCACCGTTCGGCCGGCGGCGAGCGCTATTACTCGTTGGTGGCGCGGGACATGACCGAACGTGAGCTACGTGAAGTGCAACAGCGCCGCCATCAGGACGAACTGGCGCACACCGCGCGGTTGGTCACCCTGGGTGAATTGGCCTCGGGCATCGCTCACGAAATCAACCAGCCATTGGCGGCGGTAGTCAATTACGCCAATGCCAGCCAGCGCTATTTACAGACGCTGGATTCCAATCCCCAGGCCGCCGCCAAAGTAGCGCAAGGGCTGGAGCGCATTACCCATCACGCCACGCATGCTTCAGAAGTGATCAGACGTTTGCGGGCGTTTCTGCGCAAGGGGCAACGCCGGATGCAGGCCCTGAATTTCACCGACGTCGCCCGCGAGGCCGTGCGTTTATGTGCCTGGGAGGCGAGCAATTGCCAAGTGACAATCGAGGATCGCCTACCGGATAATCTGCCGCCGATTTATGCCGACCGAGTGCTGCTGGAGCAGGTCCTGCTCAATCTCTTGCGAAATGCCATCGATGCCAACCGCGAACAACATCCGGGGCAACCCTCGCTGATCGTGATGGCTGCGGGGCAGGGCGGTGGTGCGACCGTGGAAATCAGTGTGCATGACCAGGGGCCAGGCGTCAGTGAGCCCGAACTGGAGCAGATATTTACCCCGTTCTATACCAGCAAGGCCGATGGCCTGGGGCTCGGCTTGTCCATGAGCCGCAGCATCATCGAAGGTTTTGGTGGCGAGTTACAGGCCCGACGCCAACCTGTCGGGCTGCTGATGTGCTGCCGTTTGCCGCTGGCCGGCCCAACAAAACAACAACAGGAATAACGTAATGGCAGGTGTGACGGAGCACGTGGTGTATGTGGTCGACGATGACCAAGGCATGCTCGATTCAACGGTCTGGTTGTTGGAGTCGGTAGGGCTCAAAGCCTTGCCGTTTACCAGTGGCGTGGCGTTTCTCAATGCCTGTGATGCCAGTCTTGATGCCTGCGTGCTGCTCGATGTTCGCATGCCCGGCATGGGCGGTTTGAACGTGCAGGAAGAAATGCGCGCACGTGAGCTGAACCTGCCGATCATTTTCGTCAGCGGCCACGCGGATGTGCCGATCGTGGTTCGCGCCTTCAAGGCGGGCGCCCATGACTTCATCGAGAAGCCCTACAACGAGCAATTGCTGCTGGACAGCGTGCAACAGGCGCTCAGTAACTGCGCGGCAAACCGCTCGGGCAATCAGGGGCACGAAGCCTTGCAGGCGCGCTTGCTGACACTGACCCCACGGGAGCGCGATGTCTTGCTGCCGCTGGTCCAGGGTTACACCACCCGCGAAATCGCCGAGCAACTGGGCGTCAGTGCGAAAACCGTCGATCTGTATCGTTCGCGGGTGATGAAACGCATGCTGGCCAATACCTTGCCGGACCTGGTGGGCATGGCCATCGCCGCTGAACTGGTCGATCCGCTGAAGCTGCGCTGATTGCTGGCGTTTCTAATGATCGTCTATGGGGGGAGGATCATCCGCAGGGCAGACCGGACGTCCCACTAACGTTATGACTGCCTGAGCTTGCGCTAGCATGAAAGATGTTCAGGCCACTCGCCATTGAGAGGCTGTGTCGAGTGTGCGTGACGGGCTCTGTCAATTGCAGGGGCCGGAGGAGGCGTGTTGAAACCATTCCAGCTCAGACCTAGCGCCTCAACCCTGAACATGTTGCGTCAAGCGTGCCTGCAACGGCGTGATGCGGTGCCGCCAACGTTAACGGAAAAAGCACTCATCCCGGGCATACCAGATGCTCGCTACTGGCTGGACCAGGACCTGACGCCGTTCATTCGGGATGTGAGCCAGGCCAACCTTCGAGAGGCTGAGGCGCTCGCCAGCGCAGGGCTACCGAACGACATCCTGCCGCGGGCAAATATGCTGGCCGTTTCGGGCGGCGGTGATGCCGGCACATTCGCCGGGGGCATCATTGCGGGATGGACCCGGCATGGGTCTCGACCCGTGTTCAAAGTCGTCACCGGCATTAGCGCTGGCGCCCTGGTCGCCCCGTTTGCCTACCTGGGGCCCCAGTACGACGATGTCATTGTGCGTATCTGCAATGCAGTCGGTCCAAAAGACATTTTCCATGCCCGAAATATGCTGACCCGTCTTACCAGCGATGGCATGGCGCACAGCAAGCCACTGTCGCGGCTCATTGCACAGCACATCACTGCCGAGATTCTTGCGGCGATCACGGCGGAATACGCCAAGGGACGGCTGCTGATGATCGGTACCACCGACCTTGATTCAGGGCGCCCGGTCACCTGGAACATGGGGGCTATTGCCTCCAGCCAGGCACCGGGAGCGCTCGAGCTGTTTCGCAACATCATGGTCGCGTCGATGAGTATTCCCGGTGCCGTCTCACCCGTCATGATTGATGTGGACGTTAACGGCCACCCGTTTCAGGAAATGCACGTGGACGGAGGTGTCCTTACGCAGGTGTTCCTTTACCCACCCGGCACCGTGATGGCGCTGAACCAGGTGCCCGGGGCGCGTTTGCGGCGTGAACGGCATTTCTATGTGATTCGCAACGGCAAACTGGAACTGCAATGGTCCGGAACGAAGCGCCGAACCTTGAGCATCGGCGGTCGAGCCATCAGCGCATTGATCCAGACTCAGGGGATCAGCGATCTGGATCGAATTTACCGGATTGCCCAGCAGGATGGGGCGGACTTCAATCTGGCGTACATCGGCTCCGACTTCCGCATTTCTCGCCTCCATAAATTCGATGGCGAGTACATGAAGCGCTTGTTTAAATACGCCTTTGAACTCAGTGCCAAAGGCTATCCGTGGCATAAATCGCCGAGTACGTGAGAGACGGTCTCAGCCGATCGGCTCGGCCGTACAGCTCATTTCCCCTGAGCCTGGTTTCTGGAAAAGCACCGCGTTGCCGTCTTGCCAGAAGCTGTAGTTCCCTTGGGAATCCTTGCCGGTGTATTGGGTTCCCGAATCATTCTGCACTTGGTTCAGGGTGATCGAGGAGTTCGCCCACTTCAGGTACACGACACCAGGCTGGGTGTTAAAGAAAGTGGCGGCAATCAGCGCGTTTAACCCTGTACAGCGAAAAGCCAGGGGGCCCTCGGTGAGTCTGTCCGGATCCTTGGTTCTCGCAATGGCCGAGCCTTGGCGTAGCTGGTGCGCGCGCTCGGCATAACTTCGGATCGCGCACGCTTTGGGCGCAGGCTCGGAGGCACATTGATTGCGAGCGTCGATCCAGAACTGCTGGTCGATCATGACTTTGTCTGGACGCGGTACTGAATGATCGTCCGTGAGCGCCAGGCGATAAAGGCGCGTCAGTTCGATATCCATTTGCGTTAGTTGTGGATCGCGACAGATAAGCTTTTCGACGGATGCCCTTGCCGTGGCGCAGTCGAAGCTGGTCTGGATGATGGGCGCAGCATTGGCACAGGTGCTCGTCGCCGCGCAAACACTGGCAGCGAGCAGACGGGTGACTGTTTTCATGTTGGGCTGATTCATTACCTGATACCCGGATTGCTGTGAGAGCTATCGATCCGTTGAACAGTCATTTGTTCGCATTGGGTGTATCGCAGTGTAAGTCAGTGCTCAAAACTTGCCGCACCCGTTCGAGGGAGTAGAAGCACAAGGAATTAGAGGTTGCTTCATAAGAACTTTGTTCCAGGCTTAGTCGCCAGACGCTGAGCTAGACTCAAAGATCCAAAGCACACTGATAGCAGTGGAGGCTTTATGAAGAAATCCATCCCCCCCTGTCTGGCTACGATTGTCTCGGTATTCTGCCTTTGCGCTTCAGCCGAGACCGTAACGCCGCTCAAAGGGCAGTCCCCCGAAATGATTCAGCAGGACATAAGCTCATGCCAGGCTCAGGCCGGGAGCGCAGCAAGCACCAACACAACGGCTCAATCGGGTGGACGTGCCCGTGGTGCCGCTACTGGCGCAGTAGCAGGTGCGGCGGTTGCCGGAGCGCGCGGTCGTCAGCATGACGAGGTTTATGACAAGGTAGACGACGATGTTAAACAGGAATATCGACAGAACAAGGCCAAGGATGCGGCTGTGGCAGGTGCGGTTGTAGGTGGATCTCGGCAACGTCAGGATCGTCGTCAGGATCGCCGGGCAGAACCGGCTGCAACTGCTTCCGCCTACAGCAGTTGCATGCAGCAACGGGGCTACCAGATAACCCCTTGAACCCGAACAACAAAGGGTCATTGCATGAAGATCTGTATCGTTTTTGACGGGCGCGACGGTGCAGGGAAGGGCGGAACGATCAAGGCGCTCAAACCTGCCTGACCACATAGGGGGTGCAATGCGCATTCCATTGTTTTACGCGGTGTCAGCTGTATTGTTTTTGAGCGGATCTTCTTGCCTGGCGCAATCGTTGGATACGAGCGCCACCACAAGCGCTGCCGACACAGCGCCCGTCACCGCGGTGGCCAAAGATGCCGTGTTTACCCAGGAGCAGCTGGATCAAATGCTGGCTCCTATTGCGCTTTACCCGGACCCACTGCTGGCACAGGTGCTGATGGCCACCACGTACCCCGGGGAAATCGCCGAGGCGGTAACCTGGTCTAAAGCACACGCGGACGCCAAGGGCGATGATGCGGTCAAACAAGTGGCAAGCCAGCCCTGGGATCCGAGCGTGCAGGCGCTGGTAGCTTTCCCACAAGTCATGGCAACGCTGGGACAGGATCCCGTCTGGGTACAACGCCTGGGTGATGCCTTCCTGGCGCAGCCCGACGATGTCATGGGGGGCGTGCAACGCTTGCGTCATCAGGCGCAAGCAGCAGGCAACCTGCAGAGCAACCAATATCAGAACGTGACGGTTCAAGCGGCTGCGGCACCGACACCGGCAGCTGCGGCTCCGGCCAGCAGCACCTCCACCATCATCATTCAGCCCTCCGATCCGCAGGTGGTTTACGTCCCCAGTTATAACCCGACGACAACCTACGGCACCTGGCCCTATCCGGCGTCGCCTCCTGTTTACTATCCACCGCCGCCGGCCTATTACCCCGGTTCGGCATTGATGGCCGGGCTGGCCTTTGGTACCGGCGTGGCTATCATCGGCTCGTTATGGGGTGAATGTGACTGGGGCAACAACGACATCGACATTGACGTCGACCGCTACAACAACATCAATCGCAACAACCAGATCACTCGGAATCAGAACAAGTGGCAGCACAACGCTGTTCATCGCGATGGCGTTCCCTATCGAGACAGTAAGAGCCGCGAACAGTACGGCCGACAACTGGACGGTGCCCGTCAGCGTGAAGCCTATCGAGGGGACAATGCCCAGCGAGCCCAGGCCCGTGAAAAAGCCCGCGGCTCAATGGACAAGCACGGTATCGAACGACCTGCCACCAGCAACCGCGAAGCCCGTGATTCGGCGCGCAAAGCCCAGTCCGCAACCTCGCCTGGCAATCGGATGCAAGCCGGTGCAGACAGACCGAAGGCGTCTGACAGGAGCCAGGGCACTGCCAGAAACACTCGGGAGAATCAGCAATCCAGGCAACAGACCGCTCAAGTGAATCAGCGCGGGCAGGGCGATTTGCAAGGGCGCCAGACTGCGCAAAAACGACCGGCTGCCAGTACGAGTAGCGCGGGCAGTGCCCGCAACAATGCATTCGCCGGCGTGCGCTCACCGTCCCAGGCCAACGCACAAGCCAGTCGTGGCCAGGTCAGTCAGGCATCCGCCCGGCGCCCCAGTGCCTCGCGTCCAGCCGGCCATCAGGTCAGTCGGCCGTCCAATCCACCAGCGCGTCAAAGGGGGGGCCGCCGTTGAAAATCAATGCTCGAGTGAAGGCTCTCATGGGCTTGCGCCTTCATGTCTTGGCAATAGCTGCCAGCTTGGCGTGGTCGCCCATGGTTACGGCACAGCAGGCATTTCCAACGCCAGAAATGGCCGCCCAGGCGTTCGTCGAAGCGCTGGGTACGGAACACGCCGATCAGGCACGTCTGACAGAGTTGCTGGGTAATGAATGGCGCAGTTTCATTCCGCGCGAAGGCGTGCAGCGCAGTGATGTGGATGCGTTTTTGAAGCAATATGGCGAGCAACACTCCATTGAAAAAACCAGCGATCGCAAGGCGGTCCTGTCGGTTGGCAGTGACCACTGGACACTGCCTATCCCCATGATAAAAGCCGCGAACGGTTGGCGCTTCGACATCGACGCCGGTAACGCCGAAGTGCGTGCACGTCGAATTGGCCGCAATGAACTCGCTGCGGTGCAATCAGTGCTGACTTATCACGACGTCCAGATGGACTATGCATCAGTGGATCGTGACGGTGACGGCGCACTCGCCTATGCGCAGAAAATCTTCAGCACCGCCGGCAAGCACGACGGTCTTTATTGGGAGGATGACGATAGCGGTCAGATCAGCCCGTTGGGTCCCTTGTTCGGTAAAACCATTGCCGGCGAAGACTGGCAGGGTTATCACTTCCGCATCCTTGATGGCCAAGGTCCTTCGGCACCGGGCGGCGCCTACAGCTACCTCATTGGTGACAAGATGATCCGTGGCTTTGCACTGATCGCCTGGCCGGCGAAATACGATGACACTGGGGTGATGAGTTTCATGATCAGTCATGAAGGGCAGGTGTTCGAAAAAGACTTGGGGCCCGGTGGTGACAAGTTGGCGCAGTCGATGAAGCGCTTTGATCCAGACGACAGTTGGAAAGTGGTGGCTGTAGATCAAGAGTAGATCTGCCTGGGACTGCAAATCCCCTGTGGGAGCAGGCAGACCTGCCCCACAGGATGCGGGCTTAACCCAAGGCTGTGAAATCGCTGACGTGCAGATCCTGGACCCCCACCAGTTGGATTTCGAACTCGGGAGTGGCGTCGGCATCGACACTGCCGTAGAGAATGCCATCGGCAAAGCGCAGTTGACCGGTGGCGTCGGCAGGGTCGAAGGCGTTGCTGCCGATGAAGGTGAAGGCGTCGACAGCGGTGGTCAGCGGGTTGGCGTCCAGGCCAGTGAAATCCAGAAGATCGCCCTCGGTGCTCTTGAAACCGTTGATCACATCGTGCAAAGCCCCGACGCCCATGTCCGACAGCGCACCAAACGCGTAGGTGTCCGCGCCAGTGCCACCGGTGAGATTGTCGGTACCTGCACCGCCGATCAGCCGGTCATCGCCCGAACCGCCCACCAGCGTATCGTTGCCCGCCCCACCGTTCAGAACGTTCGCGGCGCTGTTGCCCGACAGACTGTCGGCGTAGGCGCTTCCCGTCAGGTTTTCAACGAATTTCAAGGTGTCGAGCCCGGAACCCCCGGTGTTTTGTTGCGCTGACGTCGAGAGGTTTACGGTAACGCCGGACAGGGCGCGTTCAAAAGACACCGTGTCATTGCCATCGCGCCCGTCCAGCACGTTGTTGCCAGCACCGGCGAACAGCGTGTTGTCCAGCGCGTTGCCCGTGCCATTGGCGGCGCCAGTGCTATCGATATACAAACGCTCGACGTTGTTGGCGAGGGTATAGGCCGCCAGGCTGCTGTGCACACTGTCGATCCCTCCAGACACCGCATTGCTGTTGGTCTCGATCACGATGTCGTTGGCGTTATCGACATAGTAGGTGTCGTTGCCATCGCCGCCGCTCATGCTGTCGTCCCCTGTGGCACCATTGAGCACGTTATTGGCGGCATTGCCGGTGATGAAGTTGTGCTGCTCATTGCCGGTGCCGTTGATGGCCGACACGCCGGTGAGCACCAGGTTCTCGAGGTTGGCGCCCAGGGTCCAGCTGACCGAGGCCTGCACCGTATCGATCTGCGAGGTCGAGGTGTTGGTTTCCACGACGCGGTCGGACGCGTTATCGACCACATAGACGTCGTTGCCATTGCCACCGGTCATGGTGTCGGCGCCCAGTTTGCCATCCAGTGTGTCGTTGCCCGAACTGCCCACCAGGGTATCCGCCTGGTCGGTACCGGAAATCATGTTCTGAGCGTTGTCGAAAATCTCCTGCACGCTGTTGTTGTCGTTGGGGTTGCCCTGGAAGCCAAGGTCATTGGCAATGTAGTCGGCCAGGCGCTGGCCGACGATCTCCGCCGACTCCTCGTGCAGGTGCCAGACGTCGTCGGGATACGCCAGCGGATCGACTTCGTGGCGCAGGGGGAGGTCGGTGTAGTCCACCGCCAGCTTGACGTCGGCGCGCTCGGCGGCGATGGCTTCCTGGGCGGCGCGGACATAGCTGGCCCCCTCGACGATGGAGGCAATTTTTTCTTCCGAATAACCACGGGTACGCGCCGCGTCCTGTTCGTAGTGACCGGTTTCCATCAAGTACACGTTGAAGTTGCCGAGCTGGGTATGCAGGTAATCAAACACCTTTAGGGTTGCGGCCTTGTAGGCCGCTGCTGCCGCTGCTTTGTCCGTGGCGCGGGCGATCTCCTGGGCGGCTTCCTCGCCCTGGCCCCAAATGATGCCCATGGTGACGTTACCGGTGGATTGCAGTTCGGTGAGCTGGTCGCGCAGCAGCGTCACGGCGCGCAACAGCGCAGCCCCGGGTTGGTTGGTGTCGGTCAGCCACCAACACAACTTGAGTTCCTCGGCGCTGAGCGTCGACAGGCCGGTGACCGTGCTGCCGCCCACCGCGATGTCGATGCCGTTGCCATTGGCATCGGTGAACTGGCTGCGTACGTCATAGGGGGTGTAGCGGTCCAGGTCGTTGACCAGCGTCGAGGTGCCGGACTGATTGTCGTCCTCCGTCATGCGCAGCAGGCGCGCATTGGATTGGCCGAGAGTGGGCAGGTAGAGGATGTCCTGCTGGACGCTCTCGCCGAACACGAAGTCGCTGGCGGTCAGGGTGTTGAGGTAGTTGCCGCTGAGGGCGATTTCAAAACGATTGCCATCGGCATCCGCTTCGGCGGACTTGATGTAGGTCTTGTCGCCGGCCGCGTTGAGGGTGACGTACAACGTGCCATTGCGGCCATCGCCGAGGCCTTCAAAGCCAACGCCCGAAACATCGATCTTGTCGACGCCTATGGTGAAGTCATAAATCGTGTCGGTGACCGTGACACCACCGGTGTCATAGTCGCGGTAGCTGTCGAGTACGTTGGTGTAGCGGAAGGTGTCGGCACCGTCGCCGCCGTACAGCGAATCGCGTCCAGCACCGCCGTCAACGATATCCGCGCCGGTGCCGGCCTTGATTGTGTCGTTGCCACCGAGGCCGAGGATCAGGTCCGCACCCGCCGTGCCATTGAGGGTTTCGGCGTTGTTGGTGCCGGTGATGGTGTTGGCGGGCGCGTCGGCCACGACCAGGGCGAAGCTATCGCTGACCGATGCACCGGCCGGGTCCGTGGCCTTGATCTGCACGTTGTAATTGCCGGACGCGGTGCTGGTCGGCGTGCCGGTGAAGGTCAGGTTGGTGGCATTGAAACTCAGCCACGCGGGCAGGGCGCTGCCATCGGCCAGGGTCGCGGTGTAGCTGAGGCTGTCATTATCCGGATCGGTGAAGCTGGTGGCCGGCACCGAGTAGCTGAACGAGGTGTTTTCGGTCGCGTTCTGATCCAGCAACGCCGTTGCCACCACCGGTGCATGGTTGACCGTTGGCGAAGTGGCAAAGACGAAATTGGCGCTGGTCAGCTTGCCGAGGTAGTTGCCGTCCAGTGCCACTTCGAAGCGGTTGCCATTGGCGTCGGCGGTCAGGGATTTGATGTAAGTCTTGGTGCCGGCACTGTTGAGCACCACGTACACGGTGTTGTTCTTGCCATCCCCCAGGCCGGTGAAACCCATGGCCGAGAGGTCGATTTTGTCGGCGGTGGTATCGAAGTCGGTGATCAGGTCGCCAAGGTTGGCGCCGCCAGTGTTGTAGTTGCGGTAACTGTCCAGGCGATTGGAGAACACAAAGATGTCTGCTCCAGCGCCACCGGTGAGGGTGTCCATGCCTGCACCGCCGTCGAGTTTGTCATCGCCCGCGCCGCCATTGAGGCTGTCATTACCCGCCAGGCCGAGGAGGGTGTCGGCCGAATCGCTACCCAGCAGCGAGTCGCTGCCGCTGGTGCCGGTGACCACCCGATTAAAGATGAAATTGCTGGCAGTGAGGGTGCTGGCGAGGTTACCCGAGAGGATCAACTCGAAGCGATTGCCGCTGGCGTCGGCATCGTAGTCCTTGATGTAGGTGCGGTCGCTGCTGGCGCTGTAGCTGACCTGCAGGGTGCCGCCACGGCCATTGCCCAGGCCGGTGAAACCGAGGCCGGCGAGGTCGATCTTGTCCTGGCTGACATCGAAGTCGGTGATGGTGTCATCGAAGCTTGCGGTTGCGTTGCGGTAACTGTCGGACTGAGCGACGAAACGGAACGTATCGGCGCCGGTACCGCCGGTGAGTTTGTCGATCCCGGTACCACCCACCAGAATGTCGCCACCGGCCCCGCCATTGATGGTGTCGTTGCCAGCAGCGCCGTAGAAAATCTCGCTGGCGGCGCTGCCCAGCAGGGTGTCGTTGCCAGCCGTACCTTGCACGGTGATCATCGGCACCGTGGCGCTGACGTAGCTGCCGTCACCATAGACCAGCGTGGCACCGTTGCTGGTGTGACTGATGGTGTTGCCGATAATGGCGTTGCGATCAGTGCCGTCTTCATTGCGCTCCGCAACGCCGTAGGTCGACAGGTTGCTGCCGGTGATGATGTTGCCCTGGATCGTGTTATCGCTGCCGTTGAAGTACTTGCCGGACACGCCCAGGGTGTCGTTGTAGGACTGGATGATGATCTCTGGTACGGGGTTGCCCAGGGAGTTGTTGTTGAGCGTGTTGTCGATGATCTCGACGTGGTTACTGCCGTAGATGCGTATCCCGGCGCTAGTGTTGTCGTGAATCTCGACGCCGCTGACGGTCACCTCACTGGACATTTTGATCAGCACCCCTTCGGCGCCGTTGCCGTACACCTCGCCACCGGTGATGGTGATGTTGCTGGGGGAGGGGATGTCCTCGCTGCCGCGCTGGACCACGATGCCATTGCCGCCGTTGTCGTAGGCGACGTTATTGGTGAGTGTGAAATCGTGGGTGCTGGTGACGATGTTGAAACCGTGGCGGTCGTTGTCGTAGGCGATGTTGTTTTCGAAGGTGCTGTTGCTGAGGAAGTCAGCCACGAAGCCGTCCAGGCCGTTGCCGTGGGACACGCTGTTCTTGATGACCATGTTGACGGTCTGCTCGTGGGGGTCGAAACCGTACCCGGAGCAATCCTTGATTTCGACGCTGTCGAGGGTGACGTTGGAGTCGTAGCCCGCTTCGCCGGGAATGTAGCCATTGAACCAACCGTCGATCTTGCCCGTGGTGCTGTCACGGTTGCCATCGATGGTGAGATTGCTGACGCCGAAGTCGTGGGTTTCCTCGCCATAGGCGGAGCGGATAACCCCCGTGATCTTGGTGTCGGAGCCGTCAGCCACCTTGACGGTGGTTGCTCCCATGCCGTCGCCGTACAGGTAGACGTTGCTCTTGAGCATCAGGCAACCGTCGGAGGGTTCCTCACCTCCCGAAACGATATAAGTTCCGGACGGCATGTACACCTGCCCCCCGCCTGCAGCGGCCGCCGCATCAATTGCACTTTGTACCGCCGCTGTGTCGTCAGTGATGCCATCTCCTTTGGCGCCAAAATTTTGTACATTGAAAATCATGAGTTTATCTCCGTATCAGGCGAAAACCTCGAAAGATGCCAATATTCCATCGACAGCTACCGTGTTATGACCCAGCGGAGGGCAAAAGTTGTTACCGCGTATCGGGGGAGCGTCAAAAAACCGGACTAACTGATTAACGGTTGCGAGGGTTTTTGAGAAGTTTCGGAAAAGTTACGTTCTGTTGACGCGTGCTTAGGTAGGGTGTGATGCCCTGTGGGAGCGGGCTCGCGAAGGCGGTTTTTCAGGTTCGTTTAGGCTTGTCGCAGAAAAAAACCGCCTTCAGGAAGGCGGCTTCTTCATTCAATCAAATCAAACCTGGAACACGGTTCCTGCGGGTCGACCTTGATATTCAATCCCGAGGCTCGTAGGGGCAATAGCCATTCTGGTCTTCCTGATACAGAGCGCGCGAAATCGATCTGGCTCCCTTCGTCACTCATACCATACTACTTGAACGTATTAATGAGGCCTTCGATCTGATGCATGAAGGCACTATCAAATACTGATCCGCACCCTGGAGCTCAGGCTCCAGATCCAGTTCGAATACTCCCTGATACTGGAGGTTTATCGTGAGCAACTTGAAGCTTCATCCTTCACTGGATAACGGCATAGAGCCAAGCGCTGCAAATTTCTCTGGCGGTACCCTGCAATGCCTGTGTCCGACCGATAAGGTTGAAATCAGGATTGACGCCCAGACTCTGCACAATCATGCCTGTGGCTGCAGCAAGTGCTGGAAGCCCGCAGGTGCGAAATTCGCGGTCGTGGCTGTTGTTCCTCGCGATAAAGTCAGCGTCATCGCGAACGCTGAGAAGCTGGTCATCGTTGACGAGCGCGCCACTATCCAACGACATGCTTGCAAAGAGTGCCATGCGCATATGTTCGGCCGCATCGAAAATAAAGACCATGCGTTCTATGGCCTGGACTTCGTGCATACCGAGCTTTCCCCGCAAAAAGGGTGGGCTGCGCCGGGCTTTGCAGCCTTCGTTTCGTCGCTCATCGAAACCGGCACTCCGCCGGAGAACATGAAGGCAATTCGCGAAAAACTGCGCGCGCTCGGTTTGGAACCTTATGACTGCTTGTCGCCAGCGCTGATGGACGCATTGGCTACGCAAGTGGCGAAGTTGAATGGTGTTCTCGCATCCCGTTAAACCCATGTGCCGAATGTATTATTCGGCACGATCCACCTTGGCTGAACCATGAGTGCAACGCCCTTCACCTGGATCCGTTTCAGCTGAGTTTGATTGGCAGCCTGCTCTGGGACGGGGGAGGGGCGATAAAGGCGCCTCTGTCTGCCAGCAGGCGGCATACGGAGCTGCTAGTGTTAATCCGCATGCCGTCAAAGTCTCTGCAACCGGGTGGGTGTGAGCCGCAGTTTTGTTCGTGACCAAGCGCTACACCTGCCGCTGTGGTTCGTCGGCAGTGGTGTAATCCAAGATCTTCCTAATTCATCGAATGGCGCTTAATCCAGGAGAAAAATCATGGCGAAGGTACTGGTTCTCTATTACTCAATGTACGGTCACCTCGAAACGATGGCTGGCGCAGTGGCCGAAGGCGCACGATCCGTCCCCGGCACCGACGTGACGCTCAAGCGTGTCGCTGAAACCATACCGGCCGAACAGGCAGCGGCCATCGGCGTCAAACTTGACCAGAAGGCACCGGTGGCGACACCTGACGAGCTGGGCAATTACGATGCAATCATTTTTGGCACACCGACGCGCTTTGGCAATATGGCGGGACAGATGCGCACGTTTCTCGACCAGACTGGCGGACTGTGGATGAGCGGCGCGCTGGTCGGGAAAATCGGCAGCGTCTTTGCGTCGACCGGCACTCAGCACGGAGGCCAGGAAACCACCATCACGTCGTTCCACAGCACGCTCCTGCATCAGGGGATGGTCATCGTGGGTGTGCCTTACACCTGCGCAGGGCTGACCAACATGAGCGAGATCACCGGCGGTACGCCCTATGGCGCGACCACGTTGGCAGGCGCCGACGGTAAACGGCAACCGTCACAAAATGAACTGGATATTGCACGTTTCCAGGGTAAACACGTCGCTGAGCTTGCAATAAAGATCGCGGGTTAACGCAAGCATGTAAATGGGCCCATGTTGCAGGACAGGTGTCGAGCTTCGCTGGCCCTGGGTTTTGAGCCCCGTCAGCCAGAAACAAGGTTAGAGTGTTCATCAATGTCTGTTTATAAGGCCCCTCCACTCGATTCGCGTAGTCGCGCCAAGCGATTCCAGCGAACGAACAGGGCAAAAAAACCGTATATCAATCGTTATGTGAAGAATGAATCGTCCGCTGTTTGTTTCTCTAGATGGGCCCAAGGGAGCCGGCAAAACCACACTGTTGGAGGCCGTTACGAAAGTACTGAGGGCAGACAACAAAAAGGTGATCCGACTTTGCGAGAGTAAAAGCGATCCCTATAGGGGTGAAACAATGGCCCTCGTTAACAAACTCGTCAGAAATCCCTCCCGGGATTTGGAGTTGGAGGTTTGTGAGCGCTTTGCTGATAGCCGTACCTGGATTTCCCAGCACGTACTTACTAAACAGCCACCAGGCAGCATCATCTTGATCGATCGCTGGTACCCGTCTGATGCCGCATTTCGCCGGATAGTCCCGTTTGCAGAGATTCTGCAGTTGAACATTGATCGAAACGTGCGAGTGCCAGACCTGCATGTCGGGGTTGTCACCACCCCTGAAATTTCATGGGCGAGGGCAGCGGCACGACGGCGTGGGCTGAGCAGTACTGTGATCCATAAGCTGGAAGAACATGTCGCTTGTACCAAGGCATTCGAGCAAGCGATTGCAGATCACGGTTGGGTTTTATGCCGTAATGAAGGAACGATCGAAGATGCAACGATGCAGGTGATTTCTGAGATCTATAGAGTCCTTCGATGCCCCGTGGGCGAAGTTCGTTGCGCCGGCCTTGATGCGGTTGAGATAGCCGTAGATACAGATCGTTAGCAGGATTGAAGGAGGAATTTGTCGCCGCAGCGGTAGTTGGCTGATGCTTTGATCTGGGTGCCTGTTATCGAATTCTGAGCCCCACCTGCAGTTTGCTCAGGCATGCAGCGGTTTCAGGTGCGAGTACGCACATGCTAGCGAGACCGTCGGCACGCGGGTCAACTGCGACTGGTCGGGATGTCTCATCCTGGCTTATCGATCACCGCATGGCAGGCGTTGAGAATTCACCATTGATTTGATGCAGAACCTGATTCTCTTAAACCTGGGTACGGCTAAAAACACGAAGTACATGGCCCGTTGAGAGAGTCGACGTCAGAAGCGGGGTTGTCGAATCAATGCCTTACGACCCAGGTAGAAGTTCCGCCCTGACACATCATTTAACATAATATACATTACACGTAACAAAGTGTTTCGAGATTAGCCCGGTTGCACGGAGATTTTGAAGCCCTGGATTCACCTAAGCCCCTCATCCTTGCGTCAGCTTTCCAATCAGCTCCGAATGCTCGGGAAACTGCGCTCTGAGCTTCTGCTGATTACCCATCTCCATATCTGCAAAATGAAACCCTGGTGAAACCGCTTCACTGATCAAACCGTATTCCGCTAAACCATTCATAAGCTGCGAAGCTTTCCAGACGCCACCAGGTACATGCAGCTGCAAACACTGCCCGGCGATAACGTCGCTGCCCATCACCACAGTTTTCAACGTGCCGTCTGGAAAAATCAGGCTGTACTGAATCGGGTTTCCCAAATGGTAGTAATGAACGATGTCCGATTGATTCAGGTGAAAATGACCGATCGGCGAATCCTTGGTCAGCAAGTAATAAATTGAAGTCATCAAGTGACGTTGACCGCCATTGATCTCGACCATAGCGTGGTGATCTGATTGAAAGGTTCTTCGGTAGAAACCGCCTTCGATGTGTGGCTCCAGCGCCAATGCGGCGATCACTGCTTCAGCGTTGGGAATTTGAATGTTGAGCTCACTGTTGGTCATGTGGATTGCCCCCTTACTTCATCTATTATGATTATCTTATCGATAGATTATAACTATGCTAAATGGTTGTTTAGTCGTTTTATCTCGATAGCGTTTAAAAGCGTGAGCAAACGCAATTCGTCGGTTTGACTCTAGAGCTCCCCCTGCCCTTGCAACACCGCAATATCCCGCTTGGGAGGTACGCCAAACAGACGGCTGTATTCGCGGCTGAACTGGGACGGGCTTTCATATCCAACCTTGTAAGATGGCTTTGGCGATCCCCAACTCACTTGGTCAGCCAGGACTCGACAGTGGCAGAGCCGAATTTAGCTTTCCATTCCCTCAGTGTCTTATGGTTGCCGCCCTTGGTCTCGACCACTTCGCCAGTGTTTGGATTTTTGTAGATTTTCAGCTGGCGTGGCTTGCGTGTGCCGGATTTCGACACGGTTGCTGATGCGCGACGACCCGTTTGTGGCTCAAGAAGATTGATCACGTCTTTCAGGCTGTAATCGTATTTGGCTAGCAGATGACGCAGCTTCTTTTCGAAATCAATTTCCTTTTGAAGGCCTGCATCACCTTTCAGTGCTTCGAGAGCCTGGAGCTGTTTAGCCAGATGTTTTTCGAGTTGACGGAACTCTGCGAGCTTGGACATGTAAAACCTCATACGTGTATTGAATGTATGTACATGTGACAGAGCCAGCTAAAGAAAAGTCCCCCTACAATGACCGTTGATTGATCTAAATCAGATGATTGAACAGCAAACAAAGTTGGAGTCATACCATGTCGGCCATTTCTTTTTGCTGTTCAGAACCCCAAAAGCCATCTTCGATGAGACTAACTGGCGATAAAACTGTTCGATGGGCACTTTCCGGACCTTGAGCATGACAATCGGGGCTATGGTCAATGTGTTGAGCAGATCAAGGGGTTTGCGATGGCCGACTCAAGCAAGAAAATGAGCCTCATGGGGCTCACCACACTGGTGACGGTGAATATGATGGGATCGGGCATCATCATGTTGCCGACGAGCATGGCCCAACTCGGGGCCGTTTCGTTGCTGTCATGGATCGTCACTGCCGTCGGTTCCATGGCCATCGCGTACTGCTTTTCCCAGTGCGGCATCTACTGTCTGCGCTCAGGCGGGTTGTCTGCCTACACTGAAGAGGCGCACGCCAAATCAGGCTTCTTCCTCTGTTCGTATCTGTACTTTCTCTCGCTGGGCATCGCCAACGTGGCCGTCGCCATCTCCGCTGTGGGCTACATGACATCGTTCGTGCCCTGGCTGGGCAGTGGCGCCATTCCTTTGTTCATCGGTACGGTTGGCCTGCTCTGGTTGACCACCGCGGCCAACTTCGGTGGCCCGGGCATCACCGGCAAGATCGGTGCGATTACCGTGTGGGGTGTGATCATCCCGGTGGCCGGCTTGAGCATCATTGGTTGGTTCTGGTTCAAGCCCGATGTGCTGATTGCCGCCTGGAATCCGAACAACCTGCCGATCTCCGACGCCATCAGTAAGGCGATTCCCCTGACCTTGTGGGCATTCCTCGGCATGGAGTCGGCGGCGCAGGCCTCTGATGCGGTGGAAGATCCCAAGCGCACCGTACCGTTGGCCTGCCTGTTCGGCACGCTGGGTGCGGCAGTGGTCTATGTGCTGTCGACGACGGTCATCCAGGGCATCATACCCAATGCCGAACTGGCCAACTCTTCGGCCCCCTTCGCGCTCGTCTATGCACATATGTTTAACCCCACGGTCGGCAACATCGTCATGGCGCTGGCAGTGATGGCCTGTGTTGGTTCGCTGCTGGGCTGGCAGTTCACCCTGGCGCAAACGGCCAAGATGACTGCTGACCAAGGTATGTTCCCGAAATTGTTCAGCAAGGTCAGCGCACAGGATGCGCCCATTGTCGGCATGCTCGTCTGTGGCGTCTTGCAGACCTTGATGGCGCTGTCGACCATCTCGCCCAATGCCAGCGCCCAGTTCGGAAAGCTCGTCAGCCTGGCGGCAGTAACCAACCTGATCCCATACGTGACAGCCGCCACCGGCCTGCTGGTCATGATGTACAAGGCCAAAGTCAGCGCAGGGGTCTACACCCGCAACACGATGCTATTACTGATCGCCGTGGCCTATTCGTTGTACGCCCTTTATGCCTGCGGCAAGGATGCCGTATTCGGTGGCCTCATTGTCCTTACATTTGGCTACCTGCTCTATGGCTTCCTCTCCAAGCGTTTTGTCGATGCGTCTCCAACCGCTCAGACCAGGGCCGGCAATCCTCAGCTGTAATCTTCAGGACAGCACAGACATCCGAATGCGGGGCGCCAGGATATGAACGTACAACTGACCAAAGCCACTAACTTGCTGTTCGTCTGCCTGCTCACAATGGCGCCGGTACTGGCCGGTGCCAGTACCCTTGAACGCGTGCGGGCGAGCAATACCTTCACCCTCGGTTACCTGCCGGACTTCGCACCTTTTAGCGTCCAGGACGGCGACAAAGCCAGCGGTTATGCGATCGAGCTTTGTCTGAAGGTCGCCGACAAAATCAAGACCGAGCTGGGTTTGCCCGCGTTGCAGGTACGTTACCGCCCCGTCTCCATCAACGACCAGATGAGTGCTGTGAGCTCGGGCGAGATCGACATCCTCTGTACGCCAACGCCACCCACATTGGCGAGACGCAAGTATGTGAGTTTCTCGGCTCCGATCTACACGGCCGGCCTTTCGGCAGTGGTGCGCCAGGAAGCACCTGAGGCGTTGCTCAATGTACTAAACGGCAAAGTAGCCCATACCGGACCGACCTGGCGTGCGACCCTCAACCATGGGCTGTCCAACCAAACCTATGCCGCCACCACTGGCGGAGTCACCGAGTCATGGATCCGTCAAAAAATGCGATTACTCGGTGTGGTGGCAACCCTGGTCACAGTCGAGAACACTGAAGCAGGCCTCAAATTGGTCGCCGAAGGCAAAGCCGATGCCTTCTTCGCCGAGCGCATGATGCTGAAAAATCTCCTCGCCAATAACCATTCCGCAGGAAATCTGGTCCTGCTGGATCGAGTTTTTGAGTACTCGCCGACTGCAATGGCGGTGGATCGAGACGATGAAGATTTCCGTTTGCTGGTCGACACCGTGCTGAGTGAAATGTATCGATCGGGTGAGATCGAACAGGCATACGGCACCCACCTGGAAGGCATTACCGACACGGACAAAAAGCTGTTCAAGGTCTATGCGATACCGTAGAGACAAGCCTGAAAAACAAAAAAGCCCGGCCTGCCAACGGTAGCGTCTCGAAGATCGCTATCGCCGGCAGGCCGGGCTCCTAAAGCAAAATGCTGGTTAAATGTTTCGCATCAACAACACTTCGGTCCCGCCTTGCCACCGTAACGAGCCTCCTGACGTTCCCGAAAGAACATCTCGTAGCTCATCACCGGTTTGTCCGGGTGTTCGGTTTGCATATGCTCGACGTAGTTGTCGTAGTCGGGCATGCCGACCATCAGGCGCGCGGCCTGACCGAGGTATTTACCCAGGCGACTCAGGTCATTGAACATGAGCACCCTCCTCCATCAAGCATCCGGCAGCGCCTGGAATGGCGCTTCTTTATCCGTACGTTCCTTGGTGCCCCAGGCGGCGATACCGACCTTGAGTGCAAAGAACAGGATGCTGAACACCACGAGCAAAAACAGCACGGTCAGCGTTGCATTGGTGTAGGCGTTGTAGATCACGTGCTGCATCTGCTCGATGCTTTTGGCCGGCGCCAGGACCTGACCGTTGGCCAGGGCATCGCTGTATTTCTTCGCCAGCGCGAGGAAACCGATCGCCGGGTTGGCGTCGAACAGTTTGATGAAGCCTGCGGTGGTGGTGCAGATCAGCAGCCAAACGGCGGGCAGCATGGTCACCCACACATAGCGTTGGCGTTTCATTTTGATCAGCACCACGGTTGCCAGCATCAACGCGATCCCGGCCAGCATCTGGTTGGAGATACCGAACAGCGGCCACAAAGTATTGATCCCGCCCAATGGGTCGATCACGCCTTGATACAGCAGGTAACCCCACATTGCCACGCAACCAGCGGTGGCAATCAGGTTGGCGGTCCAGGATTCCGTGCGTTTCAACGCTGGCACGAAGGAGCCGAGCAAGTCCTGCAGCATGAAACGTCCGGCACGGGTACCGGCGTCGACCGCGGTCAGGATGAACAGCGCTTCGAACAGAATCGCGAAGTGATACCAGAACGCCATGGTGTTTTCACCCGGCAGCACGTGGTGCAGGATCTGCGCGATACCAACCGCCAGGGTTGGCGCACCGCCGGCACGGGCCAGGATGGTGGTTTCACCGATGTCCTTGGCCACCGCTTGCAGGGCTTCCGGGGTAATTGCAAAACCCCAGCTGCTGACGGTCTGAGCCACCGAAACAGCATCGGAGCCTACAAGGGCTGCGGGGCTGTTCATGGCGAAGTACACGCCTGGCTCGATCACCGAGGCGGCAACCATGGCCATGATCGCCACGAAGGATTCCATCAGCATGCCGCCGTAACCGATGTAACGGGCATGGCCTTCACTGGCGAGCAACTTCGGCGTGGTGCCGGAAGCAATCAGTGCGTGGAAACCGGACACCGCGCCACAGGCAATGGTGATGAACAGGAACGGGAACAACCCACCCTTCCACACCGGCCCGGTGCCGTCGATGAACTGGGTCAATGCCGGCATTTTCAGATCGGGCATGGTGATCAGAATGCCGATCGCCAGCGCAACGATAGTGCCGATCTTGAGGAAGGTGGACAGGTAGTCACGCGGTGCCAGAATCAGCCACACCGGCAGTACCGCCGCGACGAAACCGTAGCCGATCAGCATCCAGGTGATCTGCAGTCCGGTGAAGGTAAAGGCTTTGGCCCAGACCGGGTCAGCGGCAATCTGCCCGCCCAGCCAGATCGAACCCAGCAGCAACGCCACGCCGATCACCGAGATTTCACCGATGCGACCCGGGCGGATGTAGCGCATGTAAATGCCCATGAACATCGCGATCGGGATGGTCGCCATCACGGTAAAGATGCCCCACGGGCTTTCGGCCAGGGCCTTGACCACGATCAGCGCCAGCACCGCGAGGATGATGATCATGATCAGGAAGCAGCCAAACAGCGCGATGGTCCCGGGGATGCGGCCCATTTCTTCACGGACCATGTCGCCCAGGGAACGGCCGTTACGGCGAGTGGACATGAACAGGACCATGAAGTCCTGAACCGCACCGGCCAGCACCACGCCGGCAATCAGCCACAGCGTACCGGGCAGGTAGCCCATCTGCGCCGCCAATACCGGACCGACCAGTGGGCCCGCGCCGGCGATGGCTGCGAAGTGGTGTCCGAAGAGTACGTGTTTGTTGGTCGGCACATAGTCCAGACCATCGTTGTTGAGCACGGCGGGGGTGGCTCGATTGGGATCGAGCTGCATCACCTTGGTGGCGATGAACAGGCTGTAATAGCGGTATGCGACGAGATAAATAGCGACTGCTGCGACTACGATCCAGAGGGCGTTGATGGCTTCGCCGCGGCGCAGGGCCACGACACTTAGCGCAAACGCTCCCAGGACAGCCACGGCAAACCAGGCGAGGTGTTTAGCCAGACGGGGCATAGCGTGTCTCCTGCCAACAGCCAGTAGCTGCGGCGGTAATTATTATAATTGTGTCCGCAGTGCGGAGCGGGCCCAATATCCGCCCATGCTGTCGACAAATAAATCCGCGTTACTACGTACGCGGTGTCTACGTAGTTCTACGTAGAGACCACTGATCTCTCAGTTGAAATACAAAACCTGTGGGAGCGGGCTTGCCCGCGATGAGGCCAGTACATTCAACATCAACCGTTGACTGACAGACCGCTATCGCGGGCAAGCCCGCTCCCACAGGTTCTGCGTTTCATCACAGCCGCAGGTCATTCTGTCCAGCACCGCTACTGGAGGCGCGTATCTTTGGCATATGATGCCGGGCCTTCGCCTTCCCTCGGTCTGGCCAGGAGTAGAGATGCAGCTCAAACACAAAATCGTCGCGCTCGGGATTCTGCCGCTGGTGCTGGCGATCGCGGTCATCTGCGCGCTGGTGATTTCCCTGAACCGCCAACTGGGTGATCAACAGGCGCAACTGATCGAAGACAGCATTCTGGCCAGCAAGCGCGCAGAACTGAAAAACTACGTCGAAATGGCGCAGAGCCTGATCGCGCCGCTGTACGACGACGGTCGGGGTGATGAGCGCGCACAGCAACAAGTGCTCGAAGAACTGCGTAAGCTCAGCTTTGGCATCAATGGCTACTTCTTCGTCTACGACCGCGAGGGGCGCAGTCTGATGCACGCGCGCCAGTCTGAGCTGGTGGGCAAATACCTGTGGAACATGACCGACCCTCACGGCCTGCCAGTGATCCAGGCGTTGCTCAAAAGTGCGCAATCGGGCGAAGGTTTTCAACGTTACGCCTGGAACAAACCCTCTTCCGGCCAAGTGACCGACAAGCTCGCCTACGTGGTGATGCTCGACCATTGGGGCTGGATGCTCGGCACCGGCATCTACCTTGAAGACGTCGAACGCGCCACCCAACAAGCACGTGCTGAGGTGGCTCAGGGCATCCGCAAAACCATGCTGGCGATTGCCGCGGTGGCCCTTGTGGCAGTGCTGTTTGTCTTCGCCAGCGGCATGACGCTGAACGTCAGCGAACATCGCCTGGCCGACAAGAAACTCCAGCGCCTGACCCAACGCATCGTCAGCTTGCAGGAGGAAGAACGGTCACGGGTTTCCCGAGAGCTGCACGACGGCATCAGCCAGCTACTGGTGTCGATCAAGTTTCAGTTCGAACTGGCCAGCCATGTGCTGGAGAACGGACAAGACAAGGGATTGGGCATTTTAAGAGACGCCACGCAGCGCCTCGGAGACGCGATTGGCGAAGTTCGCAGCCTCTCTCATGACCTGCGTTCGTCGCTGCTCGACACCCTCGGCCTGCCGGCGGCGATCGGTCAGCTCGCCGCAGAGTTCGAGCAACGCAGCGGTCTTGTCGTGACCTTCAACGATAACGAATTCGACTGTCACCTGGTCGATGGCGCTGCCGTCTCGTTGTTTCGCATCGTGCAAGAAGCCCTGACCAATATCGAACGCCACGCACAGGCAAAAAACGTCATCATTACCCTGCACGGCTCTGAAAAGTCCGTACAGTTGACGGTGGTCGATGACGGTATCGGTTTCAACGTCGCCCAGGTCGAACGTCGTCACGCAGGCATTGGCCTGCGCAACATCCGTGAACGTGTCGAGCATTTTGGCGGTCGATTCGACCTGACCTCGATGCCGGGAAGAAGTGAGCTGGACGTGCTGCTGCCGATGAAACTGCCCGGTACAGAACGCTGACTCACCCCATAACAATTAGAGTGAATGCCTGCGATGAACCTGCCCTACCCGATTCGCGTCGCCCTGGTCGACGATCACTCCCTGGTCCGCGACGGGATCAAATCGCTGCTGGCGGTCATGGCGCAGCTGGAAGTGGTGGGAGAAGCCGAGAATGGCGTCGATGCCATCGAGATGGTCGGGCGCTGCCAGCCGGATCTGTTGCTGGTCGACATCAGCCTGAAGGACATCAACGGCCTCGAGCTGACGCGGTTGTTACGCAGCCAATACCCGTCGCTCAAGGTGTTGGTGCTGAGCATGTACGACAACTATGAATACGTCAGTGAATCGGTTCGCTCGGGTGCCAGCGGTTATGTGCTGAAGAATGCGCCTTCACGGGAAATCATTGCGGCGATCGAAGCCATTGTCAGCGGCGGGACGTTCTACAGTGCCGAAATCGCACAGCGGCTCATCGCCGATAAAAGTACCGACAACGAGCTGACTCCGCGCGAAAGCCAGGTGCTGTACAAGATGGCTCAGGGGCTGAACAACAAGGAAATGGCTCGCGAACTGGACATCAGTGTCCGCACTGTAGAAACCCATCGCCTGAGCATCCGTCGCAAGCTCAACATCGACAAACCCGCAGCCCTCGTAAAGTACGCGATCGATCACGGGATCATTTCGCGCTAGAGGCGATTCACACCGCACTCGTGTTAACGACACGTGCCGTGCGAATAAACAACGCGCGTACCTTGTCCCAGAAATTCCCGCCCAGCACAAAAAAGCTGCCGATCAACATGGCATCGCCCAGCGCCTGGAGCTGCCAGATATTGGGTCTCAACCCCGGCCAGAGAGTATCTATGTAAGGTTCGAGGAATCCCGAGATCAGCGGCAGGCAAAACATCACAAGGCCAATTCTATGGCGAGCCGGGCCTACTTCCACGTCTGCCGGTGCCAGTGTGGAGACGTAACCGAACATGCTGCGCTTGAGCTGCTGAAAGCCGGATTTGCCCATAATGGCAATGACCAGAATTAACAGAACCTTGTTACTGATAAACAAAACGCCTGTCAGTGCCGCGATCTTTGAGCCGGGCACATCCACTGCGGCAGCGATAGGCACCATCAGCCAGGATCCCAGCATCAAACAGATAATCGCGATGCCCAGTTTAAAGCGCCAACCAGCGGAACCAGGTGCATTGTCATCCTGAGGGTTGCTCATGGTCTTCGTACCCTTCGTTTTAGCCCGAATGAATAACTTTCAGAAGCGTAGCAGTTAGTCGGCTCCACGATTGTCCAACATGACCTTGTGTTTTTTCGGGCTGTACTAACCTAAGCAAACCGGCTCAAGCCTTAATGCCTGTAGGAGCGAGGCTTGCCCGCGAAGAATGCACCGCGGTTTTTCAGGTATTACGCGTCAATGTTCTTCGCGGGCAAGTCGGATCGCCGCACCGCTTGCTCCTACAGGATTTGTGTAGGCACTCAATACTTGGGGACGCTCGGATGAGGTTTTCCCGTGATCTGTTTGTAGTGCAGCGATGCTGACGCGCTCGGGTCGGCTGCTTCTGCTATGCACCCTCGGCCTTGGCGGCTGTGTCCGTCTGGGGCCGGATTTCCAGGCCCCCGGCGAAGCATGGACAAAACTCTGGAGCAGTCCTGCGCTTGAACAGGCCAGCCAACGACGCCTGGATCCTGATCTTCGCCAGTGGTGGCAAGTGTTCGCCGACCCGGTCCTCGACGCGCTGATCGCCGAGTCGGATGCGCACAATTCAGACCTGAAAATCGCCGGCCTTCGCGTTATGGAAGCCCGTGCCCGGTTGGGTATTGCGCAAAGCGGGCGCTATCCGCAACTGCAACAGGCCAGCGCCGACAGTCTGTACTTCAACCGCAACCAGTCTGGCGGCAACAACCCGCAAGACAGCCACTTCTGGCAACACAGCGCGGGCTTTGACGTCGGTTGGGAGCTGGACTTCTGGGGGCGTTTCAGTCGCGCCATCGAGTCGTCCGATGCCAGTTACTTCGCGGCTCAAGCCAACTATGAAGACGCACTCGTACTGCTGCGAGCTCAGGTGGCCGACACCTACTTCTCGTTGCGCACCACCGAAGCGCGTTTACGCGTCGCCCGAGAAAACGCCGAGCAGCAAAAGCGCAACTTTGAGATCACCGAAAAACTGTTCAACAGTGGCCAGAGCGCCGAACTCGATTTGCAACAAGCCAAGACCCAATACCTGGGCACCTTGAGCAGCATTCCGGATCTTGAGGCGCAAGTACTGCGCACCCGCAACGCGTTGGCCGTGCTGATCGGCCGGCCGCCCAGCGCCCTGCCCCAATTGCTCGAAAACGAGGGACTGATCCCGCTGGTGGACCGAGCCGTGCTGCAAGACGTGCCGGCCAGCCTGTTGTTGCGTCGCCCGGACGTGCGCGCCGCCGAACTCAATGTCGCCGCCCAGTCGGCGCTGATCGGTGTGGCGGAAACCGACTTCTATCCGTCGCTGACCCTGCTGGGCAGCATCGTCTGGACCACCGACACGTTGAGCGGCACCTCCAACAGCCTGGACCTGATCGGCGGCCCCAGTTTGCGCTGGAACCTGTTTGACCACGGCCAGATCAGCAACAACGTGCGTGTACAAGATGCGCGGTTGCAGCAGCTGATTGAGGTTTACCGCGACAAAGTCCGTCAGGCTGCACGGGAGGCCGATGACGCCGCCAGCAGCCTGATCAAATCACTGGAACGCGAGCGCATCCTGGGTGAGGCGCAAGTCGCTGCCAAGCGTTCGTTGAGCCTGGCCAGTACCCAATACCGCGAAGGGTATTCGGACTTCCAGCGCGTGCTGGATGCTCAACGCGCATTGCTCGAACAGCAGGACAATTACCTGCTCAGCCGCAGCAATGCGGTGAGCAACCTGATCGCGCTGTACAAAGCTCTTGGCGGTGGGTGGTACAGCGCGCGGCCGACAGTCGATCAAAGCACTCGCCAGCAAATGGAACAACGCACCGACTGGGGCAACCTGCTGAATGAGCCGGCCCCTTCGCAAGCATCCTATCCAGTGCCAGAAGGTCAAAGCCGATGACTGAACCCTCGCCGCCCGCCACTGAGGCGCCCTCCCCCAAGGCGCCCGAGCCTGCTGCCGATCCTGCAAAAAAAGGCATCAAATGGGTGATACTGCTGATCATCCTGAGCCTGGCCTGGTACTTGTTGGCTGACCGTTTCACGCCCTATACGCAACAGGCTCGGGTGGGCGCTTTTGTCATTCCGGTGGCCTCCGAAGTGGCCGGTCGGGTGATTCGTGTAAATGTGCGCAACAATCAGGACGTCAAAGCGGGCGATGTGCTGTTTGAAGTGGATCAGCAGCCCTATCAAATAGCCGTCGACCGCGCACGCGCAGACCTGGAATCGACACGCCGGCAGATCGGTGCCAGCACCGCCGGCATTGCCTCCGCGCAAGCCAATTTGCGCGCGGCCCAGGCCAATGAACTCAAGGCGCGGCAGGACAATCAACGTCTTGAAGGTTTGTACCGCGAAGACCCTGGCACCATTTCCGTGCGCCTGCTGGAGGTTTCTCGGGCCAGCCGTGAACAGGCCGTCAGCCAGGTCGCCGCAGCCCGTGCCGAAGTCCAGCGGGCACGGGAGCAGGAAGGCGGCAGCGAAGAAGACAACGCGCTGTTGCGTAGCGCCGCCACGGCGTTGTCAAAAGCCGAACTGGACTTGTCCAACACACAGATTCGCGCACGGTCGGCGGGACTGATCACCGATCTGCGCACCGATGTCGGACAGTTCGCCACTGCCGGCAGCCCGGTCATGACCCTGATTGCCATCCACGATGTATGGATCAGCGCGGACATGACCGAAAACAACCTCGGCCTGGTCGAGGTCGACACCCCTGTCTCGATCGTTCTGGATGCCATGCCGGGGAAGGTTTTCGAGGGCCGCGTGCGCAGTGTCGGCTACGGTGTCAGCGTCGGTCAGCCCGCTGCGCCCGGCAGCCTCCCCAGTGTGCAGAACAGTCGTGACTGGTTGCGTCCGGCCCAGCGTTTTCCGGTGATCATCGAGTTTTCGGAAGACTCAAGGAAAACGCTGTTCGACAATCGCGCCATCCGTGCCGGTGGACAGGCGGAAGTCATGGCATTCCCTACCCAAGGCAATCCGCTGAACCTGCTCGGCCGTTTGTTTGTGGGGCTGATGAGCTGGCTGAGCTATGCCTACTAAGGGCGTGCCTTCTCAGCGCACGCCTCGTGTTCAACGGGCGTTGCGTCTAGGCACAGGCACGGCGCTGTGCCTGGCGGCCAGCTTCGGCCTGGGCTTGCCGATCCCTTTTCTCGCGCCGGTGCTGGCCGTGTTGCTGTTGGCTTCCCTCAATCGGCCGCTGCCATTCAAGGCCGGATTGATTCTCGCACTGGCTGCGATGTTAACCACCGGCGTCGGCCTATTGTTGATTCCAATCCTGCGTTATTACCCGATTACCGGCGTGCTGCTGATCGGAGTCAGTCTGTTCCTGGCTTTTGGTTTTGGCCTGCGCGGCGGCAACACCTTGATCATGACCTTTCTGATCATTGGCCTGACCATGATTTCTTCGGCCGGCGTCGCCGAGTTCGATCTGGCGATCATGGTCATCGGCGCCTTGGTCAAGGGCTTGATCCTCGCCGTCCTCGTCGTGACGGTCAGTCACTGGTTGTTTCCCGACCCGGCCAATGCGCCCTCCCCACCCGCCGCCAGCGCTCTGCCGGCGCAAGAAGTGGGCAGGGTTGCACTGCGTGCGACCCTGATTGTCATACCGGCGTTCCTGTTGGCCCTGATCGACCCGGCGAGCTATCTGCCGATCATTTTGAAAGCGGTCAGTCTTGGCCAGCAGAGCTCGACGACAACGGCGCGCAACGCTGCGCATGAGCTGCTCGGTTCGACCTTCATGGGGGGGCTGTTGGCTATTGGGTTCTGGTGCGCGCTCAGCCTGTTTGTGCACCTGTGGATGTTCTTTCTGTGGATGCTCCTGTTCGGCTTGCTGTTGGCGCGCAAGCTCTATGCCCTGAGCCCGACCCGACAAACCCCGGGGTTCTGGCTGAACAGCCTGATCACGTTGATCATCCTGCTGGGTCAATCGGTTCAGGACAGCCTCGCCGGAAAAGACGTCTATACCGCCTTCGTCGTGCGCATGGGATTGTTTATTGCCCTCACGCTCTATGCCTTGCTGATGGTCCATCTGCTTGATCGGCGGCAGCGCAGTCCACGTGTCACCCAGCTCACGGAGTGACCTGATAACCCCGCCCTTGCAGGCAACCTTGATAGTGCTGTTTCACATCCCCCTCGACCTGCTCATAAAACTCGTCATGTTGACGTCCTGGTACCTGCGTAGCGTCCACCGCAGCACCCTCCGAGGCTGGCGGGCTTGAGGTGCTCTGGTTGTCCGTGACGTTGCTGCAATCATTGATATCCAGCTGGACTTGTTGCGAGCTCTGCCCTTTCAAGGGCACGACCGTTTCGGCCTGAACCTGCGAATAGACCATCGACATGACGACACACAGGCTAAAAGACGATAACCGACTCATGATGATCTCCGACAAGGTTCACTGTGTTTGCGGGCCAGTGTTTGGCTGGGGAGTTCCTGGAACAACGCTCGATAACTGCTGGAAAACCGTCCTAAATGCCAGAACGACCAATCCATCGCCACTTGCGCGACCGTCGTTTCCCCGGCCGTTCGCCTGAGCAATTCGCGGCGCGCGCTGTTGAGCCGACGCAAGCGCAACCAATGCGTGGGTGTCATCCCGGTATACGCCTTGAACGCATGCTGCAGCTGACGCAGCGAAACCCCGGCCACCCGGGACAACTCCAGTAAATTGAGGGTTTCTTCCGGGGTATCGGCGGCCCATTCGGCGACGCGCTTCATGATCGTTCGCTCGTCCGCCCGACGCTGCAAGCCTGCGCGATCAAGGCACACACAGGCGTTATCGAGGATGTACAAACAGTCCTCCAACAGTTGCTGGGTCAACGCCTCTTTGCTCGGCGGATCCAGCGTCTGCGTCAGCCGCGTCAACGTCCCACTCAACCAACGGCTGAACAGCGCGTTCTGCCCTGAATTGAGCGGCGACATGAACAAGCCTTCGAGCCGCGCCACGTCCAGGCCATGTCGTTGAACGAATTCCGGACCGAACACCACGGCGATTTCCTGGTAGTTCTCCGGGGTGATCCAGATGTTGCGGCTTTCACCATTCAACACATACAGCGAGTTGTCGCTGCGATCGAAACAGAACGCCAGCGATCCCTCGGGGGCACTGAAATTCTGCTCGACGCGGGTGTTCATCTGTTCCTCGTAAATCTCTACGCCTTGCAAGTCCAGATAGCGCACCCGCCCGGCGAAATGCCCCGGCGACATCTGCTGATAATGTTGCACCCAACCCGGTGTGGCGCGGATTTGCTCGGCCACGTCGGCGGTGTTGAACGCTTGAACCTGTAATGAATTGCACGCTGTCATGGGGCGCCTTACGCACTCTTTTGGTGCGCTTTATGCTTGTTTAAAGTGGATAGATGGAACGGCAAGGCTCACCCAAGATAGTCGTCAACGCGCCACAGGGGAAGTGTTCGGTGGATGAAGCCGCTTTCCCCGGCGTCAATAAAACCAACAACGAGGTCTTTATGAATGTCCCTTTCGATCAGCTGCTCACGTGGCTGAAAGATCACAAGATTACCGAGGTCGAGTGTGTGGTCAGCGACTTGACCGGCATTGCTCGCGGCAAGATTGCACCCACCAACAAGTTCCTGCATGAGCGAGGCATGCGCCTGCCGGAAAGTGTGCTGTTGCAAACGGTAACCGGGGACTTTGTCGACGACGACATCTACTACGACCTGCTCGACCCGGCGGACATCGACATGGTCTGCAAGCCCGTCGCCGACGCGGTTTACGTCATTCCATGGGCCATCGAACCCACTGCCATCGTGATCCACGACACGTTCGACAAGTTCGGCAATCCCATCGAACTGTCGCCACGCAACGTGCTGAAGAAAGTACTGCAGCTCTACACCGAAAAAGGCTGGAAGCCGATTGTCGCGCCGGAAATGGAGTTCTACCTGACCCAGCGCTGCGAAGACCCGGACTTGCCGCTCAAGGCGCCACTGGGACGCTCCGGCCGTGCGGAAAGCGGTCGTCAGTCGTTTTCCATCGACGCCGCCAACGAGTTCGATCCGCTGTTTGAAGACGTCTACGACTGGTGCGAACTCCAGGGCCTGGACCTCGACACGCTGATCCACGAAGACGGCCCGGCGCAGATGGAAATCAACTTCCGTCACGGCGATGCGCTGGACCTGGCGGACCAGATCACTGTGTTCAAACGCACCCTGCGTGAGGCGGCGCTCAAGCACAACGTCACCGCAACCTTCATGGCCAAACCCATTGGTGACGAACCCGGCAGCGCGATGCATATCCATCAAAGCGTGGTGGACATCGCCACCGGCCAGCCGATTTTTGCCGATGCAGACGGGCAGATGAGCGAGTTGTTCCTGCACCACATCGGTGGCTTGCAAAAGTACATTCCCAAAGTGCTGCCGATGTTCGCGCCCAACGTCAATTCGTTCCGCCGCTTCCTGCCCGACACCTCGGCGCCGGTCAACGTTGAATGGGGCGAAGAAAACCGCACCGTCGGCCTGCGCGTGCCGACCTCCAGCCCGGACGCCATGCGCGTGGAGAACCGCTTGCCGGGTGCCGATGCCAACCCTTATCTGGCGATTGCCGCGAGCTTGTTATGCGGTTATCTGGGCATGGTCGAAAAGGTCGAACCGAGCGCCGCGGTGCAGGGCCGCGCCTACGAGCGGCGCAATCTGCGCCTGCCGATCACCATCGAGGACGCACTGACGCGCATGGAAGAGTGCGAAACCATCGAGCGCTATCTGGGGAACAAATTCGTCCGGGGTTACGTCGCGGTCAAGCGTGCGGAGCACGAGAACTTCAAGCGCGTGATCAGCTCCTGGGAGCGCGAGTTCCTGCTGCTCAGCGTCTGATCCCCTGTGGGAGCGGGCTTGCCCGCGATGAGGCCAGCACATTCGACATCATCGTTGACTGACAGACCGCTATCGCGGGCAAGCCCGCTCCCACAAAAATCCAATAACTCCAAGAGGTGTCGATATGCGTCTATTGAAATCCGCGGTTCCGGTTGCGTTGACCTTGCTGTTCAGCGCCACTGCGCAGGCTCAGCCAAGTGTGAGCGTCTACAACTGGACCGATTACATCGGCGAGACCACCCTCGCCGACTTCCAGGCGAAAACCGGGACCAAAGTGATTTACGACGTATTCGATTCCAACGAAACCCTGGAGGGCAAACTGCTCGCCGGCCGCACAGGTTATGACGTGGTGGTGCCCTCCAACCATTTCCTCGCGCGCCAGGTGAAGGCCGGCGCGTTCCTCAAACTGGATCGCTCGCGGTTGCCCAACTGGAAAAACCTCGACCCGAAGCTATTGGCCCTGCTGGAAAAAAACGATCCCGGTAATGAGCATTCGGTGCCGTACCTGTGGGGCACCAACGGCATTGGCTACAACGTCGACAAGGTCAAGCAGGTGCTGGGCATCGATCGCATCGATTCCTGGGCGGTGTTTTTCGAGCCAGAGAACCTGAAGAAGCTCAGTCAGTGCGGCGTGTCGATGATGGATTCGGCGGATGAAGTGTTCCCGGCGGTCCTGAATTACATGGGCATGGACCCACGCAGCGAAAACCCCGAGGACTTTAAAAAGGCTGAAGCCAAACTGATGACCATCCGGCCTTACATCACCTATTTCCATTCGTCCAAATACGTGTCGGACCTGGCCAATGGCGACATTTGCGTCGCGTTCGGCTATTCGGGCGATGTGTTCCAGGCGGCGAACCGCGCCAAGGAAGCAAAGAATGGCGTGAACATCGCCTACTCGATTCCCAAGGAAGGCAGCAACCTGTGGTTCGACCTGTTGGCGATTCCTGCCGACGCCAGCAACCCGAAAGAGGCCCTCTCGTTCATCAACAACCTGCTGGATCCGCAAGTGATCGCCAAGGTCAGCGCCTCAGTGGGTTACGCCAATCCGAACCCGGCGGCCAAGCAATACATGGACCCGGAGCTGGTCAATAATCCAGAGGTCTATCCTCCTCAGGAAGTCCTCGACAAACTCTACATCTCCACCACCCCGCCCCAGCCGATCATGCGTCTGATGACCCGCTCCTGGAGCAAAGTGAAGTCCAACCAATGAATCAGTACGATAACGAACACGCTCATTCCTATTACGCCGCGTCGGCCAACAGCCTGGCGCCCTACCCCGTGCTGGGTTCCGACCTCACGGCCGATGTCTGCGTGGTGGGCGGCGGTTTTACCGGCGTCAACACCGCGATCGAGCTGGCGCAGCGTGGGCTCTCGGTGATTCTGCTGGAAGGCCGGCGAATCGGCTGGGGCGCCAGCGGGCGTAACGGCGGGCAGCTGATCCGCGGCATCGGCCATGACGTCAGCGGTTTCGCCCGATATGTCGGTCAGGACGGCGTGCGCTATTTGGAGCGTGCAGGCATCGAATCGGTGGAACTGGTGGGCAACCGCATCCGCGAGCATGGGATCGATTGCGACCTGCGCTGGGGTTTCTGCGAGTTGGCCAACACCCCGGCGCAGTTCGAGGAGTTCAAGGCAGAACTGCAAAGCCTCGCCGAACTGGGTTACCGCCATGAAACCCGACTTGTCGGCCCCGAGCAAATCCGTCAGCAAGTGGTGGGCTCCGATGTTTATGCCGGCGGCCTGATCGACATGGGTTCGGGGCATTTGCATCCGCTGAATCTGGTGCTTGGCGAAGCGCGCGTTGCCGAATCCCTCGGGGTGCGAATATTCGAACAAAGCCCGGTGCTGGAGTTGATCCATGGCAGCACCGTTCAGGTTCGCTGCGCGGGCGGCACGGTGCGCGCCGGTAGTCTGGTGCTGGCCTGCAACGCACACCTGGAAGAACTCGAACCCCACCTGAGCGGCAAGGTTTTACCGGCAGGCAGTTACATCATCGCTACCGAACCTTTGGCACCTGAGGTTGCTGCACAATTGATCCCGCAGAACCTGGCGCTGTGTGACCAGAAAGTCGGCCTCGATTACTACCGGCTCTCGGCGGATCGACGCTTGTTGTTCGGCGGTGCCTGTCATTATTCCGGGCGCGATCCGGGGGATATCGGCGCTTACATGCGGCCCAAAATGCTCAAGGTCTTCCCGCAGTTGGCGGACGTGCGCATCGATTATCAATGGGGCGGCATGATCGGCATCACCGCCAACCGCTTTCCCCAGGCCGGACGCTTGAGCCAGTACCCGAACGTGTTCTACGCCCAGGGTTACTCCGGTCATGGCCTGAACGTGACCCATTGGTGCGCACGGTTGCTGGCCGAAGCGATTCATGCCGGGCACAGCCAGGGGCTGGATGTTTTCAGCGCCGTGCCACACATGACCTTTCCTGGTGGAAAAGTCCTGCGTTCACCGCTGCTGGCCCTCGGCATGTTCTGGTATCGCCTGCGCGAATTGCTCGGCTGAAGTTCGGGACAAGAACCTTACACAAACCTGTGGCGAGGGGGCTTGCCCCCCGTTCGGCTGCGCAGCAGTCGTCAATATTCTATATGCGGTATGCCTGACGGAATGCGATGGCAAATCGTGGGGCCGCTTCGCGACCCAACGGGGGCAAGTCCCCTCGCCACAAATGCCCATCTGATCTTGATGGGGCCAGTGCATCCTTGATCAGTCTTTTATTTGCTCAATCGCAAGTCACTTCTATATTGAGGGAGTGCTCTGACTTTCCTGCCTCCTCGCGAGTGCGGCTTATGGCTACGACTGACCAACTGATCATTTGCGAGCACTGCGACTGCGTGTATGAAAAAGTCACGCTCGCCAAACATCAAAAAGCCCTGTGCACCTGCTGCGGCGGCGTGCTCCAGCGTTATAACGCGTTGTCGGTGGAGCAGCGTCTGGCCTTGGCCTTCACGGCAACAGTGTTGTGGATTTTCGCCAATTTCTATCCAGTCATGAGCATCAGCCTCAAGGGCCTGAAAAACAGTGCGACGCTGTGGGATTCGGTATTGGCGTTGAGCCAGGGGCCGATCACCTTTATTGCGCTGGTGGCGGCGATATCCATCATCATCGCGCCGCTGTTTCAACTGGTGTTGCTGATCTGGGTCCTGAGCTTCGCCCTCGGGCATCGGCGCTCGCCCGGCTTCAAGCTGTGCATGCGCTGGCTGGAAACCCTCAGGCCCTGGAGCATGCTCGAGGTCTGTCTGCTGGGTGCGATGGTCGCAGTGTTCAAGCTCGCCGGGTTGCTGGATGTCATACCCGGTATCGGCCTGTTTGCCCTGGCCGTTCTCAGCCTGCTGTTGATTCGCATCGCCGGGCGCGATGTCCGTGAACTGTGGGACATCCTATGAACCGGCCACCGTTCGCCAGCGAACTCAACCTGTGCCTGTGCCATAGCTGCGGCATGGCCTGCGACATAACGGACAACGCTCACGAATGCCAACGCTGTGGCGCGCCACTGCATGCCCGTAAAACCAACTCGTTGACCCGCACATGGGCCTACTTGCTGACCTCACTGGTGTTTTATATCCCGGCCAATCTGTTGCCGGTGATGAACACCAGTCTGTTCGGCAACGGCTCCGACAGCACCATCATGAGCGGTGTGCTGGAGTTCTGGGCACACGGTGCGTGGGACATTGCCCTGATCATTTTCATCGCCAGCATCGCGGTGCCGGGTATCAAGTTCGTTGCCCTCTCCCTGCTGCTGATCACGGTGCAACGCGGCAGCCTTTGGGCGCGCAAGGAGCGTTCGAAGCTTTACCGTTTCGTCGAGCTGATCGGCTACTGGTCGATGCTCGATGTGATTGTTGTCGCGCTGGTCGCCGCCCTGGTGAAATTCCAGGCCCTGGGCGATATTCAACCGCGCCTCGGTATTCTGTTCTTTGGTCTAGTGGTGGTGTTTACCATGCTGTCTGCCATGAGTTTCGACCCGCGGCTGATCTGGGATAAAGAGCGGGATGAAGGGCGGGATAACAAGCGGTCCAACCCACCAAACGAGGAGGTCATGGATGAAGTCGCAAGCCACTGATGGGCCGCAAGACCCCGGCCAGGCAAGTATCAAGACTCGTCGCTTCAGCGTTTCGCTGGTGTGGATTGTGCCGATCGTTGCGGTGCTGGTGGGGATCTCCCTGGTGATACACAGCGTGATGCAGGAAGGCCCGACCATCAACGTCACCTTCAAGACCGGTAGTGGCCTTACGGCCAACAAGACCGAGGTCAAGTATCGCAACGTGGTCATCGGCCACGTCTCGGAAGTGAAGCTGAGCAACGATCAGAAAAGCGTCAACGCCACGATCCAGCTCGACAAACAGGCTGAAAGCTTCACCCGCGAAGATTCGCAATTCTGGGTCGTGCGCCCGCGTATTGGTGCCGGCGGCGTCTCGGGCATCGATACCCTGCTGTCAGGCGATTACATTGGCGCCGACATCGGCGTGGCGCATGCCCGTTCCAAACACTTCATTGGTCTGGAAAACCCGCCGCCCATTACCTATGGCGAGCCGGGCAAGCGTTTCATGCTGCACACCCAGGACCTGGGCTCGCTGGACATCGGCTCCCCCATCTACTATCGCAAGATTCCGGTTGGCCAAGTGGTGGCCTATGCACTGGATGCGGATGGCAAAGGGGTGAACATCGAAATTTTCGTGCATTCGCCCAATGACGCCTACGTCACCGAAAACACCCGGTTCTGGAATGCCAGTGGTATTGATGTGAGCGTCGGTGCCAATGGTTTTGCGGTGAGTACCGAGTCCTTATCGTCCTTGTTGGTGGGCGGCATCGCATTTCGCGCACCGGAATACAGCCCCAACGATCAGCCCGCCAGCGAGGATAAAGCCTTCGACCTGTTCGAAGATCAGCAAACCGCCCTCGCGCCCCCCTACGGCAAGGCGCAGTACCTGGGCTTGCGTTTCGACCAGGCCCTGCGCGGGCTCAAGGTCGGTGCACCGGTGGAATTCCTCGGCATGGAGTTCGGCAAAGTTGTGTCGGTCACTCTGGATTTCGACGCAAAAAAGCGCAGTTTCCCGGTCAATGTCGGCATCGTGATCTACCCGCAACGCCTCGGTCAGGCTCACTCCAAAATGCTCGAGGCCTTGAAGCATGACCCTAATGACGAAGCCGCTGGCGTGCGGCTGATGGGCAGTTTCATCGAAAACGGCCTGCGCGCTCAGGCCCGCAGCGGCAATCTGTTGACCGGTCAGCTTTACATCGCACTCGATTTCTACCCCAAAGCCGAGAAAGTCGTGTTCGATCCGACCGCCCGCCCCGTCATCATCCCCACCATTCCTGGCAGCCTCGAGCAGTTGCAGGAAAAACTGGAGGGCATGGTCAACAAGATCAACCAGCTGCCAATCGAACGCATTGCCGGCAACCTCGACAGCAACCTCGTCGAACTGCGCAAGAGCCTCGTACAGTTCAACGCCAGGACCCTGCCCGGTGTGCAGACCACCCTGGCGGACGTCAGCAAGACTTTGCAATCGGCCAGTTCGACCCTCGCCGACGATTCGCCGCAACGGGAGCAGTTGACTCAAACCCTGGACGAACTCGGACGCATGTCGCGCTCACTACGTGAGCTCTCGGATTACCTGGGCCGGCATCCGGAATCACTGATTCGCGGTCGCCCCGACAATGCCGCGCCGATCGATTTGCAGGCGCCACCGCGCAACTGACCACAGGAGCAACATCCATGACTTTTTCGCTGAAGATCACGCTGGTCACCGCGTTGTTGTTGCTCACCGCTTGCCGCAGCGATCCGATTCAGTTCCACACCCTGACCCCGGCCCAACTGAGTGGCGCAAGCAGCAGCGCGGAGATCCAGATCGAAAGCATCACGGTGCCGCCCCAGGTCGACCGCCCGCAGATTGTCATTCGCCAGGGCAGCAGTGGCGTGGCAATCCTCGAAACCGAATGGTGGGCCGCAACGCTGGTAGATGAATTGCGCAGCGCCCTGGTCGATCAACTGGTCAACAGCAATCTGCAACGCAGAGTGTCGTTGCGTCTGGACGTGCAGCGCTTCGATTCGATTCCCGGTCAATATGCGCTGATCGACGCCAAATGGCGCCTGCGCAGTCTCGGCGCCGGCGATAACACGCTGGTCACTTGCCGCAGCACGTTGCAGACCCCTTCCGGTGCGAGCATCGATGACCTGGTGGTCGCTCATCAGAACAATGTGAAACGGTTAGCTGCGCTGATCAGTCAGGCGATCGGCTCACAAAAAGGCTGCCCTTCGGCGTAATGCCGGTAAGTTAAGACGCCGAACCTGTGGGAGCGTGGCTTGCCCGCGAAGAACGATGACGCGTAGTACCTGAAAAACCGCGGTGCATTCTTCGCGGGCAAGCCACGCTCCCACAGGATTTTCGTCGCTCAAATTTCTTGACTTACCGGCATTAGCCCTTCGGCGTCCTGATAGCGGCTCACAAATCGAAGCGATCAACCGCCCGACGGCGTTCATTGTCGTCGCGCACATCGTAATTGGCGGTGGTCTGGATGTTGCTGTGGTGGGCCAGTTTCTGCGCGATCGACAGGTCGTGCTCTTCAATCACTCGAGTAATGAACGACCGCCGGAAATCGTGCGGCATGATTTTTACCCCCACCTGCGCACCGCGTTGCCGGGCAATGTAATAGATCGCATGCTTGGTGATGCGCTCGCGGGTAATGTGGCTGCCACGGCGGATGCGGTTGAACAGGAACGGATCGTCCGTCTCGCCCTCCTTTAGCAGCGAACGCCGCAACTCCAGCCATGCGTCCAGTTTGGCGAAGGCCCAGGCTGGCGCGTACTTGATCAGCTGTTTGTTGCCCTTGGCGGTGACGCACAGGCTGCGCTCGGTGAAATCCACCTGGGCCAGGTCCAGATTCACCGATTCCGATTTGCGCATTCCCGAACCGTACAGAATCCCGATGATTGCCGCATCCCGTAGCCCTTGTGGCCGTGGATCGGCGGCGCAAACCTCCATCAGATCGCGGATCAAGGTGCGCTTGAGGTTGCGCCCCTGGGACAGTCGCGTGCCGGCAATGCCTTTGACCGAACGCATTTTCAGCAAGTGCTCCTGACTGATCAGGCTCATGCGCCACGCTTCGTTCATCACCCCGCGCACCGCGTTTACGTACAGCGACGAGGTGTTGGGCGCGTAGCCGTCTTCGCGCAAGGTCGCCACCAGTGCAACGACGTCCTCGGGTTGCAGCTCGTGCCAGGGAATCTCTTCGATGTTCACGTCTTCGAAGTCCAGACGGTCGGCGGCGTCCTGCAACACATAGCGCATGGTCAGCTGGCTGGACGGTGCCAGGCGCGCCAGATACAGGGTTAACGGGTTGGCTTTTGAAGCGATGGATTCAGTTGCAGGTAAGTCAATCAATGAAACGGCCTTGAAATGAATAAAGTTCAACAAAACAACTAAGGAATGCAACACAAGTCCTTTAACGCGGACACTTCTGTAAGTCTTTTCCTATGAAAAGCGCGATAAGCGGCAGAAGTCTGAACAGTGGCTGTATGAGCTTCAGATAAACGATTCAACTACCGGTTTTTCATGTTCCTTTCACAAAATCGCGCTTAACCTCAATGGGTCGAGGGTCACTCCCTGCGAACACCCAACCTGCCGGCCTCGGCAGGAAAAGTCAATCAATGTGATTTGTCACAAATTTCTGGCAACTGCTTGATGCAGCTTTTGTTTTAGCGTCTACGCTGACATTGGATCCACTGTTTTTAGCTTCAAGGCTATTCACTTTTCAGCTCCGAGGTACCCATGAGTCAGGCGTTTCTCCCCTTCTCTCGCCCCAGTATCGGCGACGAAGAAATTGCCGCCGTAGAGCAAGTACTGCGCTCCGGCTGGATTACCACCGGGCCGAAAAACCAGCAACTGGAAGAGCACTTCGCCAACTATGTCGGCTGTCGCCATGCCGTCGCATTGTCTTCAGCCACCGGCGGCATGCACATCACATTACTGGCATTGGGAATTGGTCCCGGCGACGAGGTCATCACACCGTCCCAGACCTGGGTATCGACCGCCAACATGATCTGCCTGCTCGGCGCGACGCCGGTTTTCGTCGACGTTGACCGCGACACATTGATGAGCGACCTGGCAAGCATCGAAGCGGCGATCACGCCTCGTACCAAGGCAGTCATTCCAGTGCATTACGCCGGCGCGGCGTTCGACCTCGATCCGCTCTACGCGCTGGCCGACAAACATGGCATCGCTGTCATCGAAGACGCGGCGCATGCGGCGGGCACTTTCTACAAAGGTCGTCATGTCGGCGCCCAAGGCACGGCGATCTTCTCGTTCCACGCAATCAAGAACATGACCTGCGCCGAGGGTGCGATGTTCGTCAGCGACGATGAAGCGCTGGCCACTCGGGTGCGCATGCTCAAGTTTCATGGTCTTGGCGTGGATGCCTACGACCGCCTGACTCACGGCCGAAAACCTCAGGCCCAAGTGATGGAGCCTGGCTTCAAGTACAACCTGGCCGACATCAACGCGGCCATCGCCCTGGTGCAGCTGGAACGACTGGACGAGATCAATGCCAAGCGCACGGAGCTGGCCCAGACCTATTTGCAACGCCTGGAAGGCTTGCCGGTGCAACCGCTGGCCGTTCCGGCGTACGCGCAGCAGCACGCCTGGCACCTGTTCATTCTGCGTATCGACACCGAACGTTGCGGGCTGGACCGCGAGGCGTTCATGAAAGCCCTGCAGGAACAGAACATCGGCACCGGCATTCACTTCATCGCCACTCACCTGCACACCTACTACCGCCAACGTTTCCCCAACATCTACCTGCCCAACACCGAATGGAATTCGGCGCGGCTGTGTTCGATCCCGTTGTTCCCCGACATGACCACCGATGATGTCGATCGTGTCGTCGGCGCCATTGAAAAAACACTGGACAGAAGCCTGTGAAACCTTATCCGATCCGTTGCGTATCAATCGTCATTCCGGTCTACAACGAGCAAGACAGCCTCCCCGAGTTGCTCCGACGCACCGAAGCGGCGTGCCAGCAACTGCACCACGATTACGAAATCGTGTTGGTCGATGACGGCAGTCGCGACAACTCGGCGCAAATCCTCGAGGACGCTGCCAGTCGCGAGTGCAGCCCGGTGGTGGCGGTCATTCTCAACCGCAACTACGGCCAGCACGCGGCGATCATGGCCGGTTTCGAACAGTGCAAGGGGGATGTGGTCATCACCCTTGACGCGGACCTGCAGAACCCGCCGGAAGAAATCCCGCGGCTGGTGGCTCAGGCCGAACTGGGCTACGACGTGGTCGCCACGGTGCGCAACAATCGTCAGGACTCGGCCTTGCGCCGCTGGCCGTCGAAACTGATCAACCTGGCCGTGCAACGCTCCACCGGAGTTGCCATGAGCGACTACGGCTGCATGTTGCGCGCCTATCGCCGGACCATTGTCGACGCCATGCTCGCCTGCCGCGAACGCAGCACCTTCATCCCGATTCTGGCCAACAGCTTCGCCCGACACACCACCGAAATCCTGGTGACCCACGCCGAGCGTGAACACGGCGAATCCAAATACAGCCCGATGCGCCTGATCAACCTGATGTTCGACCTGATCACCTGCATGACCACCACACCGCTGCGATTACTGAGCATCGTCGGCTTCGGCATGGCCGGCCTCGGCGTGCTGTTCGCCATCGCGTTGGTTGTGCTGCGCCTGGTTTTCGGTGCCGGTTGGGCTGGCGGCGGTACGTTCGTCCTGTTCGCCGTGCTGTTCGTTTTCACCGGTGGGCAATTCATTGGCATGGGCCTGTTGGGCGAGTACCTGGGCCGCATGTACAGCGACGTCCGGGCACGTCCACGGTTCTTTATCGAAAAGGTTTTGCGTAGCACCCCCTCTGCTCCTGCTCCCGTTGTCACCGTTGACGGTCTCACTTCCACTTCTTCAGATCAGGTTCTCTCATGAGTGCAAAAGCTGTTGTCTTCGCTTATCACGATATTGGCTGTGCCGGCATCGAAACCCTGCTTGCCAGCGGTTTCGAGATTGCAGCCGTGTTCACCCATCCCGATGACCCGAAGGAAAATGCGTTCTATGGCTCGGTTGCGCAACTGTGCGCCCGCAAAGGCATCCCGGTGCACGCCCCGGAAGACGCCAACCACCCGCTGTGGATTGAGCGCATCAGCAAGCTCAACCCCGATTACCTCTTCTCGTTCTACTACCGCAATCTGTTGAGCGAACCGCTGTTGGCCACGGCCAGTAAAGGCGCATTCAACCTGCACGGCTCGTTGCTGCCTCTTTACCGTGGCCGGGCACCGGCCAACTGGGTGCTGGTCAACGGTGAAACGGAAACCGGCGTGACCCTGCACCGCATGGTCAAGCGTGCCGATGCCGGCGCGATCATCGCCCAGCAACGGGTGGCGATCGAGCGCACCGATACCGCGCTGACCTTGCACGGTAAATTGCGCCTGGCGGCCACCGATCTGCTGCGCGACACCCTCCCCGCGCTGCTTCAGGGCAAAACCAGCGAAACCCCACAGGACGAATCCAAAGCCACGGTGTTTGGCCGTCGCACCCCGGCGGACGGCAAACTGCTCTGGAACAAACCGGCTGAAGAGCTGTTCAATCTGGTCCGCGCCGTGACCCAGCCTTACCCGGGCGCCTTCTGCGCCGTGGGCGAGCACAAGCTGATTGTCTGGAACGCCGACGTCGTCAAGGGCAATGAAGGCCAGGCACCGGGCCGGGTCATCAGCGTCGATCCGCTACGCATTGCTTGCGGCGAAGACTCGCTGGTAATCAACGCCGGCCAGCGTAACGACAACGGCCTGTACCTGAGCGGTCCGCAACTGGCCAACGAACTGGGACTGGTCGATGGTTCGGTGCTGCGTGGCGCTGAATCGGGCCGTGCACCGCGTCGCACCCGGGTACTGATCCTCGGCGTCAACGGTTTCATCGGCAATCACCTGTCCGAACGCCTGCTGCGTGACGACCGGTATGAAGTGTACGGCCTGGACATCGGCTCGGACGCTATCGAGCGGCTGCGCAGCCACCCGAATTTCCACTTCGTCGAAGGCGATATCAGCATCCACTCCGAGTGGATCGAATACCACATCAAGAAATGCGACGTGGTCCTGCCGCTGGTGGCGATTGCCACGCCGATCGAATACACCCGCAATCCGCTGCGAGTGTTCGAACTGGATTTCGAAGAGAACCTGAAACTGGTTCGCTACTGCGTCAAGTACAACAAGCGCGTGATCTTCCCCTCGACTTCGGAAGTCTATGGCATGTGCCAGGACGCCAACTTCGACGAGGACAGCTCCAACCTGGTGGTCGGGCCGATCAACAAGCAACGCTGGATCTACTCGATCTCCAAGCAACTGCTTGACCGGGTGATCTGGGCTTACGGCCAGAAAGGCCTGAACTTCACCCTGTTCCGCCCTTTCAACTGGATGGGACCACGCCTGGACCGTCTGGACTCGGCACGCATCGGCAGTTCCCGGGCCATCACCCAATTGATCCTGAACCTGGTAGAAGGCACGCCGATCCGTCTGTTCGACGGTGGCGAACAAAAGCGCTGCTTCACCGACATCGCCGATGGCGTCGAAGCCCTGGCGCGGATCATCGACAACGACAACGACGCCTGCAACGGCCAGATCATCAACATTGGCAACCCGGATAACGAAGCCAGTATTCGGCAGTTGGGCGAAGAACTGCTGCGTCAGTTCGAGGCTCACCCGTTGCGCGACAACTTCCCGCCATTCGCCGGTTTCCGCGACATCGAAAGCAAGGCCTTCTACGGCACCGGCTACCAGGACGTGTCTCATCGCAAACCGAGCATCGCCAACGCCAAGCGTCTGCTTGACTGGGCACCCACGGTGGAGATGACCGAGACCATCGGCAACACACTGGACTTCTTCCTGCGTGAAGCCATGCTCGAAATCGCGGACAAAAAACGTTGATGCAGGCCGGCCTTCGAATCGATGTCGACACTTACCGAGGCACCCGTGAAGGGGTGCCGCGGCTACTGGAATTGCTCGATGAAGCGCAGGTCAAGGCGACGTTTTTCTTCAGCGTCGGGCCGGACAACATGGGGCGCCACCTATGGCGCCTGATCCGCCCGCAGTTCCTCTGGAAGATGCTGCGTTCCAACGCCGCCGGCCTGTATGGCTGGGACATTTTGCTGGCCGGCACCGCGTGGCCGGGCAAACCGATCGGTCGCGACCTCGGGTACCTGATGCGCCAGACCCTGGCGGCCGGGCATGAAGTCGGCCTGCACGCCTGGGATCACCATGGCTGGCAGGCCAATGCCGGACGCTGGAGCCAGGCGCAGTTGATCGAACAGATTCGCCGTGGCGTCGACAGCCTCAGTGACATTCTCGGGCAAAAAGTCGAGTGCTCGGCGTCTGCCGGTTGGCGGGCGGACGAGCGCGTGATTGAGGCCAAGCAGGGTTTCGGCTTTCGCTACAACAGCGATTGTCGAGGCCAGCACCTGTTCCAGCCGACACTGGCCGATGGAAGTCCGGGTACACCACAAATTCCAGTGGACCTGCCGACCTTCGATGAGGTGGTCGGCCCGACCGTCGCAGCCAAAGACTTCAACGCCTTCATTCTTGAGCGGTTCACCCCGCAAACACTCAACGTCTACACGATCCATGCCGAAGTAGAAGGGATTCTGATGGCCAACAATTTCCGTCAACTGCTGGCCGATGCGCGCCGGCAGGACATTCATTTCCAACCCTTGGGCAATTTACTACCCGAAGCCCCCGTCATCTTGCCGAAGGGCCGGGTTGTACGCGGCACCCTCGAGGGCCGTGAAGGCTGGCTGGGGGTACAAGGCGCATGAGCAAGCGCTGGGCACTGCCGTTTTTGCTGGTCGTCTTGGCGCTGGCGTACTTGCTGCCGCTAGGCACCCACGGTTTATGGATTCCCGACGAAACCCGTTACGCCCAGATCAGCCAGGACATGCTCCTGAGCGGCAACTGGGTGTCACCGCACTTCATGAGCCTGCGTTACTTCGAAAAGCCCGTGGCCGGCTACTGGATGATCGCCATTGGCCAGGCGCTGTTTGGCGACAACCTGTTTGGTGTGCGCATCGCCTCGGTGCTGAGCACCGGGCTGAGCGTGTTGCTGTGTTATCTGATCGCCCGACGGCTGTGGAACGAGCCGCGCAAGAGCTTCGCCTGCGCGCTGCTGTACATGAGCTTCACGGTGGTTGCTGGCCAGGCGGGTTACGCCAACCTTGATCCGCAATTCACCTTCTGGGTCAACCTGAGCCTGGTGGCTTTGTGGTTTGCGCTGGACAGCGTCAGCCGAAGCCGGCGTCTGCTCGGTTGGGCGGTGCTGGGGCTGGCCTGCGGCATGGGCTTCATGACCAAGGGGTTCCTCGCCTGGCTGCTGCCGGTGCTGATCGCCCTGCCCTGGGTGCTCTGGCAGAAACGCTGGCGCGAATTGCTGACTTACGGCCCGGTGGCGATTGCCGTGGCCATCGCGGTGAGCCTGCCGTGGGCCTTGGCGGTGCACACGCAGGAACCCGATTACTGGCGGTTCTTCTTCTGGCACGAACACATTCGCCGTTTCGCCGGGGATGACGCCCAACACGATGCGCCATGGTGGTTCTACCTGCCGTTGCTGGTGGGGTTCAGTCTGCCATGGGCTGCGCTGCTACCATCGGCGCTGAAACAGGCCTGGCAGACCCGGCGTCAGGCCAACATCGCTTTCCTGCTGCTGTGGTTGCTGATGCCCTTGCTGTTTTTCAGCCTGAGCAACGGCAAGCTGCCGACCTACATCATGCCCTGCCTGCTGCCCCTGGCACTGTTGCTGGGCCATGCACTGGCCGACCGTCTGAAACTGGACCAGGGCCGGGTACTGGGGATCAATGGCCTGTTGAACCTGACGCTGGGCCTGATCACCCTGATTGCGCTGATCTATCTGCAACTGAAAAAACCGCTGTACAACCATGAACTGCACAACCTCGTTCTGGTGTTCATCGGCTTGATCGGCTGGATCATGGCCAACCTGCTGCAAGCGTTCCGCCCGTTGCAATGCTGGGCGGCACCGGCCTTCGGCAGTTTGCTGCTGATCGGTGTGCTGCCGGCCGGGATGCCCGACTCGGTGGTGGCGAACAAGATGCCTGACCAGTTCATCCTCGAGCACGCCGAGGAACTGGCGCAGACCGGCAAGCTGTTGAGCAACGATCTGGGCGCCGCTTCAGCCCTGGCCTGGCGCCTGAAACGCCCCGAGGTGGCGTTATACAACACGATAGGCGAATTGAAATATGGCCTCGCCTATCCTGACGGCATGCAGCAGCGGGTCGACCTCAATGACGTGCAACAGTGGATGCGCGCAGCCCGCCAGAGTGGTTCGGTCGGCGTGGTAATGCGGGTCAAGGGCGATGGCGAGCTGCAAGAAATCGAACGACTGCCCAAGGATGGCAAACGTTATGAGCAAGGCAACCTGGTGATTCTGATCTTCCCTCAGGGGGCGTCATGAGCCTGCTGCTCGTTTTGGCCGCCTGCCTGCTGACCTGCCTGGGCCAGATCGCCCAGAAGTACGCCGTGGAAAGCTGGCGCGGCAAGGCCTCGGGCTGGGGCGAGAAACTGCGTTCGCCGTGGCTGTGGCTGGCGCTCGCCTCTCTGGGGTTGGGCTTGCTGGTCTGGCTGCTGGTGTTGCAGCGCCTCGAAGTCGGTATCGCCTATCCCATGCTCAGCCTGAATTTCGTGCTGATCACACTGGTCGCCCGTTTCGTCTTTCACGAAGTCATCGACCGCCGTCACTGGTTGGGTGTGGCGCTGGTGATCGGTGGCGTGGCGCTGCTGGGGCAACACGCATGAGCCTGTGTCGCGGAATCGTCTACGCCCTGGGCAGCGTGCTGCTGGGCACCGCCGCGCAGTTGGGCATGCGTTGGAGCATGACCCGCTTGCCACATCCCGAACAATGGCTGGCATCCTTGAGCGACGGCAGCGTCGATGTGTCCGCCGTGGCCGTCGTGCTGGCCGCCATCCTCGCCTATGCCGTCTCGATGGTCACCTGGCTCGCCGCCCTGCGGGATCTGCCCCTGGGCCGGGCTTATTCGCTGCTGAGCATCAGCTACGCGCTGGTGTATGTGCTGGCCGCCAGCCTGCCGCTGTTCAACGAAACCTTCAGTCTTTCAAAAACCCTGGGAGTGGCGCTGGTCATCCTCGGTGTTATCACGATTAATTCTCGACCTGCTCGCGCGCCCGAACTTAGGAGTGCATCATGAAAATCAGTGTATTTGGTAGCGGTTATGTTGGTCTGGTGCAGGCCGCCGTCCTGGCTGAAGTTGGCCACGACGTGGTGTGCATGGACATTGACGAGAAGAAGGTTGCGTTGCTGCAACAAGGCCACGTCAGCATCTTCGAACCGGGGTTGGCCAGCCTGGTGCGCGAAAGCCTGGAAGCCAAGCGGCTGCAGTTCACCTCGGACGAAAAATTCGCGGTGCAACATGGCCAGGTGCTGTTCATCGCCGTCGGCACGCCGTCGCGGGAGGACGGTTCGGCGGATCTGCAATACGTGTTGTCCGTGGGTGAAGCGGTGGCGCGTCACCGCGAACAACCGGTGATTCTGGTGGAGAAATCCACGGTACCGGTGGGCACGGGCGATACGCTGCGCGCCCACATTGAAAAGTCCCTGCTCCAGGCCGGTCGGCAGTTGCAGTTCGATATCGTTTCCAACCCGGAATTTTTGAAAGAAGGTTCGGCGGTGGCCGACTGCCGGCGCCCGGACCGCATCATCATCGGCTGTGAACGCGATGAGGTGCGCGATGTGATGCGCGACCTCTACGCCCCGTTCAACCGCAACCATGACCGCATCATGTTCATGGACCTGCGCAGCGCCGAGCTGACCAAATACGCCGCCAACTGCATGCTGGCGACCAAGATCAGTTTCATCAACCAGATCGCCGAGCTGGCCGAACACCTGGGCGCCGATATCGAATCGGTACGACTGGGCATCGGCGCCGATTCGCGCATCGGTTACCACTTTATCTATCCTGGCTGCGGTTATGGCGGCTCGTGTTTCCCCAAGGACATGCGCGCGCTGATTCACAGTGCCGAAGAAGCCCATTGCAACAGCGACCTGCTGCAAGCGGTGGAAGCCATCAACGAGCGGCAGAAACACAAACTGTTCGAACGCATCAACGCCTTCTACAAGGGCGATTTACGCGGCAAGACCTTCGCCGTGTGGGGCCTGGCCTTCAAGCCCAACACCGACGACATGCGTGATGCGCCGAGTCGGGTGCTGCTGGAATCGCTATGGGCCGCCGGGGCTCATGTGCGGGCGTTCGACCCGGAAGCCATGCAGGAAACCCAGCACCTTTACCCGGACGAATCCAGGCTGATGCTCATGGGCACACCAGAATCGGTTCTTACCGGGGCCCACGCACTGATCATCTGCACCGAATGGCAGCAGTTCAAGGCGCCGGACTTCGATCTGATCCAGCAGCGTCTGAATGCACCGGTGATTTTCGACGGGCGTAACCTGTACGACGCCGAGCGCCTGGCCCGCAGCGGCTTCCTGTACTTCCCGATGGGCCGCGGTGAATCGCGCAAGCTGCCGATTCCCCTTCAGCAATGGCCAGCGGCCTCAGTCGTCGCGTGAATACGGTATCGCCCGGCATTCGTCGGCAGTCCCTGGGTATCGGGCTGCTGACGCTGATGCTGTTCATCGCCGGGGCTTATCAGCAAACGGCGATCGGTTTCGATTCGCGGTTCGTGCTGTTCGCCCAGGAAATGCTGCGCCACGGGCCGTCGTTTTTCCCGACCACCTACGGCCAGCCCTATGCCGATTACTCGGCGCTGTCGACGTTGTTCATCTGGCTGTTGTCCCTGCCGTTCGGGCAGGTCAACAGCCTCAGCGCCTGGTTGCCGAGCGCCATCGGCGCGGCGGTGATCGTCACATTGATGTACCGGCTGCTTGCACCCTGCTCCATACGCTGGGCGCTGCTGAGCATCGCGCTGATGTTGCTGACCAGTACGTTTGTCACTGAAACCCGTGCCGTGTCCCAGGACCTGATGCTCGCGGCCGTCGCCTTTTCGGTGTTCTACCTGGGGTATGCCGCCGATCATTTCGCTATGCCCCGTCGGTGGCCGTTGATCCTGGCATTGTTGCTGTTGGGCTTCGGGATTCGCGGGCCGATCGGGCTGGTGATTCCCACCGGCATGTTGTGCAGCTACTACCTGATCAATCGCCAATGGTCGCGGTTATTCGGTTTCGGTTTGGCGGCAGCCGTGGCGCTGGCGGTGTGTGTCGGGGTGCTGCTGTGGCTTGCCGAAACCAGCGGCGGACCGGCCTTCATGCAGGACGTGGTGCACATGCAGTTCATGGGGCGCATGGACGGCAGTGAAGGTGTCAGTGGTTCGCTTTATTACTTCACCGCTTCGTTAGGCAACTATGCGCTCGCCTATCCGTTGGCGCTGCTGGTATTGGCAGCGGTCTGGCTGACGAATCCACGGCAGGCCGGTCCCGCATTACGTCTGTTGCAGTACTGCACGGCCGCCGGGTTGATCGTGATGATTGGCTTGTCGATTCCGCAAGCGAAAAAGGCCCGTTACCTGCTGCCGATGCTGCCCATGGCGGCGATCATTGCGGCGTACCCGTTTCAGGTGGCCCAGGGTCGGGTGTTCGGCTGGTTGCGGACCTTGATGCAAGGGCTGTGGTTGCTGATTCCGGGGCTATTGATCGTCGCATTGCTGGTTGCTCAGCGGCGCCTGCCCACGCAACCCACGGCTTTTGTGCCGGTACTGATCGGGCTTGCCGCGTTGCAAATCATCGCGTTGGTGGTGTGGTTCCGATCTCATTGGCGGGCCGAAGTACTGGCCGGTTGCGCGGTCCTGGCACTGTGGTCGGTTTACATCCTCGTGTTTGAACCGGTCGAACGTCAGCTTTACGACACGCAAACCTTCAGCCAAGCCGCGTTTGCAGAGGTTCAGAAAGACCCGGCGCCGCTGGTGCTGCACGGCATGGGCAAGGACGCCAAGGCAATCAAGTTCATGGTCAATATCGAGCAGGATTTGCAACCGGTATTCACCGAATCGATTCAGGAACTGGAAGCCCTCTCGGCGCCGGCTTGGTTGATGATGGATCGAAGCGACTATAAGGCCTTGCAAGGGACTTCGCTCGGGGCCCTGCAACCGGTGTTGAGCGGACGTTTCGATAAAAACGATTTCGTGTTGCTGCATTTGAAACCGTAGTTTGGGCCGGACCTGTTGGCGACTGTAGGAGCTGCCAAAGGCTGCGATCTTTTGGCGGCTTCAAGGTTGCAAAAGAGCAAGATCAAAAGATCGCAGCCTTCGGCAGCTCCTACATAGGCATGTATTGTCCGCTAGTTATTGTTAGCCACATTGACATCAAACCGTCGCCTTCAAATCCACACCCAGCGCCTGGGCAAACGCCTTCACCAACGGACTGCGCACAGTGTTGTGGCGCAGGATCAGATTGAACGGCGTGACGATGTTGATCAGGTCCGGCCGCACCGCCCGAAACTTTCCCTGAGCCACCAGGGTTGCCGCGTAATGCTCGGGCAAAAAACCTACAAAACGGCCGGTCTTGACCAGCAGCGCCACGGCTTCGACCTGGGTCGCCGAGGCGGAAAAGCTGTCGTAGCGGGCAAAATCCAGTTTGTCTCGATGGATCGCATAGCGGTGGTTGATGCACTCGTAATCCAGCAGCACGTTGCTACCCATGTCCGCCTCCGGTAGCGCGAACAGTGGATGGCCAACGGCGCAATACACGTACGAGCGCTCTTCATAAAGCGGGAAGTAATCGAACTCTTCTCTTTTCTGATAAACCGGCACGATCCCGGCGACTAACCGCCCTTCGACTACGCCTCTTTCTACCTCATCTAACTGAGACGCTTGAAGTTGAAACCTTACTTTTGGCGACTCTTCATTTATTTTTCTAAGCGCCGCAACTAACGGCGAATTAGCGTCCGTGATCGTATTATCAATAACACCCACTCCGAGGTCGCCAATAAGTTCATTCTGAGCTGAACTAAGCCGGTCACGAAAGTTATCGACGGAGGCAAACAAATCGATCGACGCCTGGTACACCAGACGGCCTTCTTCGGTCAGGTGAAAACCTTCCCGCCCTCGGGTGCACAGGCGCATGCCGATGCGAATCTCGAGGTCGGAGATCTGTTTGCTGATGGCCGCCAGGCCCACATTCAACTCATTCTGCGCTGCACTGAAGCCGCCAGCCTCGACCACAGCCTTGAATACTTTGAGCAGTTTGAAGTCCAGACCGCTGAGGGCCAGCGGTGCCCGATGTACCGATTTTGGCGGCGGGTTTCCGGAATTGGAAAGTGGGGTTTCCATAATGCTTATTTACCTCTGGCGCCCTATTCAACAATCTGTGTCCAACAACAAAAACAGTGCTGGCTAATAATAATGAACACAGAAAACAAGGCTTGGCAACCGTTAATAAATCCCGCCGATCAGTGCCAACTCACTGATTTCGAACTATTAAAAGCTGACACTTCGATCAGCTCTCGCCATTTAGCAACTGCGCTTTTCCCCTGCCCTTGAATATTGATTGAGCCGAACCACACCCGAATGATTTTCGGCCGGTGTTTCGGGCTCGGCATACCGATTTCAATTCGCTCTACGACGAGGAAAACAACAATGTCTCAAACCACCGACCGTCTCTGGGGTGCCCGCTTCAAGAGCGGCCCATCCGAAGCCCTGGCGGCCCTGTCCCGTTGCCCCGAGCGCTACTTTCGCCTCACCCCGTACGACCTCGCCGGTTCCAAGGCGCATGCCCGGGAATTGCAGCGCGCCGGGCTTCTGAGCGAGCAGGAAACCCAGACCATGCTCGACGCCCTGGAGCGTATCGGTGATGACTTCCGTGCCGGCAGCATCGCGCCGACGCTGGACGATGAAGACGTCCACACCTTCATCGAGCGCCTGCTGACCGAGCGCCTCGGCGCACTGGGCGGCAAACTGCGCGCCGGCCGTTCGCGCAACGACCAGACCGCCAACGACCTGCGCCTGTTCTTGCGTGATCACGTGCGCACCCTGGCCGTTGAAGTGCTGGCCCTGCAACAAGCGCTGGTGGATCAGGCCGAGCAACACATCGAGAGCATCTGCCCCGGTTTCACCCATCTGCAACAGGCCCAGCCGATCGTCTTCGCTCACCACTTGCTGGCCCACGCCCAATCGATGCTGCGTGACGTGCAGCGCCTGGTGGATTGGGATGTGCGCACCTCGCTGTCGCCACTCGGTGCGGCGGCCATGGCCGGTTCCGCCATCGCTCGCCTGCCGCAGCAGTCGGCCAAGGAAATGGGCTACAGCGGCGTGTGCGAAAACTCCATCGACGCCGTGGCCAGCCGCGATCACGTTGCCGAGTTCCTGTTTATCGCCAGCATGCTGGGGATCAACATTTCCCGCCTCGCCGAAGAATTCTGCCTGTGGTCCTCGCGGCAATTTCGCTGGGTCGCGCTGGACGATGCCTACGCCACCGGCAGTTCGATCATGCCGCAGAAGAAAAACCCGGACATCGCTGAACTGGCCCGGGGCAAGGCTGGGCGCCTGATCGGCAACCTGACTGGTTTGCTGTCGACCCTCAAATCACTGCCGCTGTCCTACAACCGCGACTTGAGTGAAGACAAGAACGGCGTGCTCGACAGCGTCGACACCCTGCTGCTGGTGTTGCCGGCCATGGCCGGAATGGTCGCGACCATGAAGGTCAACGTCGAAGAGTTGCGTCGTCAGGCACCACTGGGTTTCACCCTCGCTACCGAAGTGGCCGACTGGCTGGCGGTGCGCGGTGTGCCGTTCAAGGAAGCACACGAAATCACCGGCGCATTGGTCCAGGTCTGTGAGAAGCATGACATCGAATTGTGGGAAGCGTCCCCGGCGCTGCTGGCCGAGATCGATCCGCGCCTCAAGCCTGAAGTGCGCGACAGCCTGACCCTCGAAGCCGCCATCGCCGCCCGCAGTGGCTGGGGCGGCACCGCGCCGCAACAGGTGCGTGAGCAGATCGGCCGACTGAAAACCGCCCTGGCTGCGCAGCAGCAATGGACCGAGAACTATCAGGGCTTTCGCCTTTAAGTCAGAGCACAAAACCTGTGGGAGCGGGCTTGCCCGCGATGAGGCCATCACATCCACATTTTTGTTGACTGACAGTCCGCTATCGCGGGCAAGCCCGCTCCCACAGGGACTGTGCTGACCTGAAATATCAGAGTACGGAGAACCAACATGAGCCAGACTCAGGCAGAACGACTCCAGTCGGAGCGCAAACTGGCGGAAAACCAGTTCGATATCACCCAGTACCAGCATGTGCCACGGCGTTACTACGGGCGGATTTTCTTCGCCACGGTAATCGTAATTGCGATTGTCGGCCTGGTGCGGGCCTTCGCCGAAGGCAAGATCGAATGGTCGTACATCGGCCAGTTCCTCACCTCTCAGGCAATTATGTGGGGCTTGCTCAACACCATCGTCATGGCGGTGCTGGCGATGGCGTTGGGCATTGTGTTCGGGGTGATCACCGCCATCATGCGCATGTCAGCCAATCCGATCCTGCGCTATGTGGCGCTGACCTACACCTGGCTGTTTCGCGGTACGCCGCTGATTCTGCAGCTGCTGCTGTGGTTCAACCTGGCGCTGATTTTCCCCACCATCGGCATCCCCGGCCTGTTCGAAATGGACACCGTGAGCCTGATGACACCGTTTGTGGCCGCCCTCCTCGGCTTGAGCATCAACCAGGGCGCCTACACCGCCGAAGTGGTGCGCGCCGGTCTGCTGTCGGTCGACACCGGGCAGTACGAAGCCGCCAAGTCGATCGGCATGCCGCGCTTGCAAGCCTTGCGCCGGATCATCCTGCCCCAGGCCATGCGGATCATCATTCCGCCGGTGGGTAACGAGTTCATCGGCATGGTGAAAATGACCTCCCTGGCGAGCGTCATCCAGTACTCGGAACTGCTCTACAACGCCCAGAACATCTACTACGCCAACGCCCGCGTGATGGAGCTGCTGATCGTCGCCGGTATCTGGTACCTGGCCACCGTCACTGTTCTGTCCTTTGGTCAAAGCCGTCTGGAGCGTCGTTTCGCTCGCGGCGCCGGCAAGCGTTCTTGAGGAGCCCCACATGAGAAGCATCGTCAAGGCCGTGAGCCTGAACAAGTACTACGACCATTTCCACGCACTCAAGGACATCAACATCGAAGTCGAGCAAGGCGAAGTGCTGTGCATCATCGGCCCGTCCGGCTCCGGCAAGAGCACCCTGCTGCGCTGCGTGAATCAGCTGGAAAAAATCGACAAGGGCGGCCTGTGGGTCGACGGCGAACTGGTGGGTTACCGCATCGTCGGCAACAAGCTGCACGAACTTAACGAGTCGCAGATCGCCCGTCAGCGCCTGGCCACCGGCATGGTGTTCCAGCGTTTCAACCTGTTCCCGCACATGACTGTGCTGCAAAACATCATCGAAGGGCCATGCCAGGTGCTCAAGCGTTCGCCCAAAGAAGCGCACGAAGAAGCCTTGGAATTGCTCGCTCGCGTCGGCCTGGCCGACAAGCGCAACAGCTACCCGATCGAACTGTCGGGTGGTCAGCAACAACGTGTCGCCATTGCCCGTGCTTTGGCCATGCGCCCCAAGCTGATGCTGTTCGATGAACCCACTTCGGCACTCGACCCGGAACTGGTCGGTGAGGTGCTGTCGGTGATGCGCGATCTGGCGCAGACCGGCATGACCATGATCGTCGTCACCCATGAACTGGGCTTCGCTCGCGAGGTTTCCAACCGCATGGTGTTCATGGACGAAGGACAGATCGTGGAGGCTGGAAGCCCCGAAGAAATACTAATAAGTCCGCAAAACCCACGCACCCAAAGCTTCATTTCTGCCGTTCGAACCTAAGCGCCAGTCTCGGAAACCAAGAGCTGCGTAATAACACTCATAAGAGAACGACCATGAAGAACATAGTTATCCCAGCAGTACTCGCAGGCGTTATGGCTTCCAGCTTCACCTGGGCCGCCGAGCTACCGGCCAGCATCAAGGACAAGGGCGAGGTCGTTGTGGCAATCATGCCCAACTACCCGCCAATGGATTTCAAGGACCCGGCCACCAACACCCTCACAGGCCTGGACTATGACCTGGGCAACGCCTTGGCCGAGCGGCTGGGCGTGAAGATCAAATGGCAGGAAACCGGCTTTGAGCAAATGATCAACGCGCTGACCACCGACCGCGTCGACATGGTGATGTCGGGCATGACCGATACCGCCGAGCGTCAGGCCAGCGTGACCTTCGTCGATTACTTCACCAGCGGCCCGCAGTTCTACACCTTGCAGAAAAACAAGGACACGAACGAAATCATCGATCTGTGCGGCAAGAAAGTCGGCACTAGCCGACGCACCACGTTCCCGGCGGAAATCGCCGAATGGAGCAAGGCCAACTGCGAAGCCGCCGGCAAGCCTGCGATCAACGTGATCGGCACCGAAGGCTCGGCCGACGCCCGCGCGCAACTGCGTCAGAGCCGTATCGACGCGGCCATGCAGGGCAGCGAAACCCTGCCGTACCTGAAGACCCAGGAAAAGGACATGTACAAAACCGTGGGCCTGCCGATTTCCAAACAGTTCACCGGGCTGGGTGTAAGCAAGAAAAAGCCTGAGCTGAGTGAAGCGGTGAAAGTGGCGATGCAGAGCATGGTCGATGACGGCAGCTACCAGGCGATCCTGAAGAAGTGGGACCTGGAATTGGGTGCAATCAAGACAGTGACCATCAACGCCGGCAAGTAATGCTTGCCCCGTAGGAGCGAGCGGTGCGGCGATCCGACTTGCCCGCGAAGGCGATCTGTCAGATGACATCGATGTTGAATGTACTGGCCCCTTCGCGAGCAAGCCCGCTCCCACACTAGATCCGGGTTGATCACAATTTTGTGGCCAACCGAAAAACCTGTGGGAGCGGGCTTGCCCGCGATGGCGGTCTGTCAGATGACATCGATGTTGAATGTGCCGGCCTCTTCGCGAGCAAGCCCGCTCCCACGGGGTCAGATGTCGTTCCGGATTCTGCGGCAACCTCGAATACCTGTAGGAGCGAGGCTTGCCCGCGAAGGCGGTCTGTCAGGCGACATAGATGTTGAATGTACTGGCCTCTTCGCGGGCAAGCCTCGCTCCTACAGGGTTCGGTGTTTACTTTTAAATAGTTGGAGCACCAAATGTCCTCCTCACCACAACCCACCTGGCCCGATCAGCACACAGCCTGCCTCGCCCTGGCCTTCGATCTCGATGGCCCGACCGGTGATGCCATGCTCAACGGCTCGATCTGGCGCAAGCCCGAGTATTTCGGTTTCGGTGGTTATGGCCCCTATCGGGCGCTGCCGCGGATTCTCGATTTGCTGGATGAATTTCGGATCCCGACGACATTCTTCGTCCCGGCCTGGGTCGTGGAGAACTGGCCGAAACAGTGCCAGGCAATCGTCGAGCGCGGACATGAGGTGGCGTACCACGGCTACAAACACGAATCCTTTTACGCCCTGACGCTGGATCAGCAAAAGGACGTGATGCACAAATCCCGCGAGATATTCTGGAAGCATCTACACATCCGCGCCGAAGGTTTTCGCACTCCGTCCGGCGACTGGCGAGCCGAAACGCCGGCCATGCTGGTGGAAGCCGGCGTGATTTATTCCAGCAGCATGCGCGGCGATGACCGGCCTTACCTGGTCAACGTGCCGGGCTTCGATACGCCGCTGGTGGAAATCCCCGGTCGCTGGGAAATGGACGACTACGCCTCCCTCGCCTACACCCGCGCGCCGGACTTTCCGTCGGGACTGGACCGCACCGCCAGCTACGCGCTGACCCTCGATAACTGGTGCCGCGAATTCGACGGTGCCATGGATGAAGGCTTGTGCCTGACCACCCTGTTTCACCCCAAGATCACCGGCAAACCGGGGCGCATCCTGCTCTTGGAAAAACTCTTCGAACACATGCGCCAACGCGACGACGTCTGGTTCGCCACCTGCCGCGACGTCGCCCACTGGTGGCTGAAGGAGCATCACCATGGTTGATTCCATCGTCTGGCCCAACGGCTACCGCTGCGCCGTGGTGCTGACCGTCGATTACAACGACATCCACGGCATCCTCACCCAGGCGCCGGAAGTCGCCGGGCGCGACAAGACTTTGTCGGTGTGGCGCTACGGCACCCAACGCGGTGTCGAGCGTTTGCTCAGGCTTTTCGAAGAACTGGGGGTTTCCAGCAGTTGGTGCATCCCCGGCATCGTCGCCGAGGAAAACCCGCAGCACCTCCAGGCGATCCTGGCCGGCGGGCATGAGATTGCCTGCGCCGGGTATCGCCATCAGAACTACGACAACCTGACGCTGGCCGAACAAAGCGCCGAGATCGCCAAGGGTTGCGCGGCCTTGAGCGCGCTGACCGGTCAGCGTCCGACAGGCTTTCGTATCCCGGCCGGTAACGGTGCGCCGGGTTTCATCGAGGCATTAAGGGAGCACGGCATCCGCTGGGACTCGTCATGGCGCGGCGATGATTTGCCCTTCGCTCACCCGACAGCGCCTGAGGTGATCGAACTGCCGTTGCACTACGAACTGGAAGACGAACCCTACTTCGCCTTCAACCTCAGCCCGGCGGTGCCGCCCGCGCAATCGCGGATCGCTTCCTACAGCCATACCCTGGGCAACCTGCAAATGGACTTCGCCGGGTTTCACCGGTTCGGGCTGTGTTACGTGCTGCGGCTGCACCCGGAAATCATCGCCACGCCCGGGCGGATCGGCGTGTTGCGCGAATTGCTGCAAAGCATTCAACAACACGACGACGTATGGATCGCCACCGGTGCCGAAGTCGCTCAATGGTGGGCTGAATCGGCAGCGCCCGTGGCAGAGGATCATCCGGCGGCCGTGTACGAACGTCATTATCGGGATTACGGCGTATGAAAGATCAAGAGATCGCAGCCTTCGGCAGCGCCTACGATGGGGTGATGCGGATGGAGCGGTTGGCGCAGTTCTGCGTCGATACTCGCTTCGAAGATTTACCTCCCGCGTTGGTCGGGCAAGCCAGGCGACATATCCTCGACACCTTCGGCGTGACCCTGGCCGGGGCTGGCAGTGATGTGGCGAAGCAGGCGCGTCAGGTTTTCGAGGGTGAAGCCGGCAGCACATTGGTCTGGGGCACCGGTCAGCGCGTCGGTGCAGCGCAGGCCGCCATGCTCAACGGCATCGCCGCGCATGCCCTGGAGCTGGACGACACCGGCGGCTGCGACCATTCCGGCGCGGTGGTGCTGCCGGCGGTGATGGCAGCGCTCTCGATGTCGGTAAAGCCGGTCAACGGCCGCGAGTTGATCACCGCCGTGGTGATCGGCTACGAAATCGGCCGCCGGGTGCTTGAAGCCTGCGGCAGTTATTCGGCCCACAACGGCGCCGGCTGGCACTCCACCGCGACGTGCGGGGTGTTTGGTGCGGCGGCGGCCAGTGCGCGGATTCTGGGGCTGGATGCCCAGCAAACCCTGGCGGCGCTGGGCATCGCCGGCAGCTTCAGCGGCGGTCTTTGGGCCTTCATTCATGACGGCTCGCAAAGCAAAAAACTCCACAGCGGTCGGGCCGCCGAAGGTGGATTGTTGGCAGCGCGGTTTGCACAACAAGGCATCACCGGGCCGACAAAATTGTTCGATGATGTCTGGGGCGGTTTTCTCAAGACCCTCGCGGCGGATACCGCCGTGCCCGAGGCGCTGGATGCCGAACTGGGCCGCGTGTGGAAACTCGCCCGCTGCTCGATCAAACCCTACGCGGCATGCCGGGGGACGCATTCGGCGATCGATGCATTGGGCCTGTTGCTGGATCAATTGCAGGTCAGCATGGATCAGGTCGAGAGCGTTCAGGTTTCGTTGTGCGGATTCCTCAAGGACATGTGTGGCGGTCAGGACATCAATACCCTGCCGGCGGCGCAGATGAGCCTGCGCTATGCCCTCGCGGCCCGGCTGGTCCATGGTCATTGCCGGTTGGAAGCCTACGACGACGAACAGCGCCACCATCCGCGAATTGCTCACTGGATGTCGCGCATTCACCTTGAAGTCGACCCGCTACTGTCGGAGGATGGCGAGCCTGTGGTCAGCCTGCAGACCGTGGACGGTCGGCTGGCAAGCCTGTGCGTTGAGGTGCCGCTGGGTGCGCCGGGGAATCCGCTGAGTGATGAGGCACTGGAGGAGAAGTTCTTCAGTCTGGCGGGGCGGGTGATGCCGCAGGAGCAGGCGAAAGGGTTGCTTGAGCAGTTGTGGCGGCTGGAAGAACTGGAATCGGTTCGGGCGCTTGACCGGTGGCTGGCTTGAGTATGACGTTGTCTGTGCGGACCTCATCGCGGGCAAGCCCGCTCCCACAGGGATCACCTAAATCCTGTGGGAGCGGGCTTGCCCGCGATTGGCAGCAACTCGGTATCGCGTCGAACACCACAGAATCTGAATAAGGACATTTGCCCCACCGTGGCCACTTACTCCCTCGTTATTCGCCGCTTGATGATCGTTTCGCTGACCATCGTCGTCAGCCGCGCCATTACCAGCCCGTTGCTCACCCTGTTTCTGAGCAACAAACTCGGCCTCAACCAACAGGACGTCGGCCTGCTGCTCGGTATCGCGGTGTTTATCGCCACCCTGCTCGCCCTTTACGGCGGCTACATCATCGACCGCCTCGAAAAACGCCGGCTGCTGATCCTCGCCATGCTCTCCAGCGCCATCGGCTTCGTGCTGCTGACCTTCGCCGAAAACCTCTACCTGACCACCGCCACCCTGGTGATCACCGAAACCGCCTCGGCGCTGTTCCTGATCGGGTCCAAGGCGATCCTCAGCGAAAACCTGCCTATGGGCCAGCGCGCCAAGGCCTTTTCGCTGCGCTACACGCTGACCAACATCGGCTACGCCACCGGCCCGATGCTCGGCGTGGTAATCGCCGGGGTGCAGCCGCTGGCTCCATTCCTGATCGCCGGCGGCATCGCATTCTTCAGTATTTTCCTGATGAGCGGAATTCCCAAAGACCCGGCCCAGACACCCGCCATCGGCCAGCCCCAGAGTTTCCTCAAAACCCTGATCACCCTGAAGAACGACCGCACGCTGATCATGTTCACCTGCGGCTGCCTGCTCAGCACCGTGGTGCACGGTCGTTTCACCCTGTACCTGTCGCAATACCTGCTGGTCACCCAAGACACCAAACGTGCCCTGGAAACCATGGCTGCCCTGCTCGCCTGCAATGCCATCAGCGTGATCCTGCTGCAATATCAGATCGGACGGTTCCTCAAACGCGAACAACTGCGCTACTGGATTGCTGGCGGCACCAGCCTGTTCATCCTCGGGTTGATCGGTTTCAGCCTGGCTGACAGCCTGGTGAGCTGGTGCGTGGCGATGTTCATTTTCACCCTCGGCGAAATGATCATTTACCCGGCCGAATTCCTCTTCGTCGACACCCTGGCCCCGGAAGAACTGCGCGGCAGCTATTACGGCGCGCAGAACCTCGCGGCCCTCGGCGGCGCGCTGAGCCCGGTGATCTGTGGCTACCTGCTGATGCACACGCCCGCACCCACCATGTTCTATGCCCTGAGTGGGTTGACGGCGATGGGCGGTTTGCTGTGCTTCATGAGCGGTCGGCGGGTGGCGATACTGCAAAAATAATGCACTGAAGCTGCATTAATATGAATTTGTCAGCATCAGGATTGATCGGCACACTGTGCGGCGTTCCTCCCCCAATAGTTGGAACTACTTCAAGGGCTTTCTGGGTATCCCAGCTAAGCCTTTTTTTTGCCTCGATTTTTATACGGACCGTTTGCCTCATGTTTGCTCGCTGGTTACCTGCCGCCATCAATACCCGTCCTTCAGAATGGAGCCGCGCCGCCATCGGCATGTTCCTGGGGACGATGTTGAGCGTCTGGCTTTGCGGCCAAGTGTTCGGCATGGACGTGGCGCTGCATCTGATCGGGCCGCTGGGCGCCTCGGCGGTGCTGTTGTTTGCTGTGTCCTCAGGCGCCCTCGCCCAGCCGTGGTCGATTCTTGGCGGTTACTTGAGTGCCGGGGTGGTCTCGTTGCTGGTCGCTCACGTACTCGGACGCACCCTCGGCAGCGCGTGCCTCGCAGCGGGCATGGCGCTGATTCTGATGTGTTGGTTGCGTTGCTTGCACCCACCGGCCGGTGCCTTGGCGTTGCTTATGGTGGTGGCAGACCCGGCGACCATCGCCCTGGAGTGGAAAGCCCTCGGCCCGGTGATGCTCAGTGGCTCGACGATGCTGCTCAGCGCACTGGCGTACAACAATCTGACGCGCATTGGTTACCCAAAACGTCCCGCTGAACCGGCGCCGATGATGCCCGCCCCCGACAGCCAGGCGATCACTGCCGCGGATCTGAAACTGGCCCTTGCCGAGATGGAGGCCTTCTACGACGTCACCCCCGAAGACCTCGAGCAGTTGATCCATGCCAGCGAGTTGCATGCCAGGCGCCGTAGCATCGGCGAAGTGCTGAGCGGCAGAACCTGAAAACACTCGCACTCTGTGGCGAGGGGGCTTGCCCCCGTTCGGCTGCGCAGCAGTCGCAAATTCGGTGATCTCGGTATTACTGAAGAAAACCGATAGCAGGTTTTGGGGCTGCTTCGCAGCCCAACGGGGGCAAGCCCCCTCGCCACAAGTTCAAGATGGGTTCAAAAACCGCGTCAGGCCGCAGACTGCTGCCGCGCAGGCACCGCCAGGCTCACCGCGCGCACCGACGACCCGGCACTCAAGCCCAAGGTTTTCGCCGTCTGCGCATCGACAATCAACGTACCTACGGCAACGCGAGCGGGAGCAGCGGTAATCCGGCATTCGGCGAACTGGCGGTTGTGAATCAGGTACGTCGCCGCGTGCTCTCCTGGCGTACCAATGCTCAGTTGCAACACCTGACTGTCACGCACCGCGCGGATGTCGCCAGTGGCGCATTCGATCAGCGGCCCGCCGTCAAAGATATCGATGTAATCCCGATGCTCGAACCCTTCTGCCTTGAGCATGCCCAGTGCCGGTTCGGTGTTGGGGTGCACGCGACCGATAACCGCTCGCGCTGCCTCGGGCAACAGGCAGGTCGGCAGCGGAAACTTGGGCATCAGTTCGGCGATGAAGGTTTTGTTGCCAAGGCCCGTGAGGTAGTCGGCGTCAGCGAAATTCATCTTGAAGAAGTGCCGCCCCAGACCTTCCCAGAACGGTGAAACGCCCTCTTCGTCCGAATAACCGCGCATCTCCGCGATTACCTTGTCACCGAAGTGCTGACGAAATTCCGCCAGAAACAGGAAGCGTGCCTTCGATAACAAGCGGCCATTCAGACCGCTGCGGTGATCGGCATGCAAAAACAGCGAACACAGTTCCGAGTGGCCGGTCATGTCATTGCCGAGGAACAACGTCGGCAGTTGCTGATTGATCCCGAGGTTTTTCGACGCGGCGACAAACAAGCCCAGCCGATAGTTGTACCAGGGCTCGCGCAAACCGACGGCACCCGCCAATGCACAAATGCCGACCGCTTCTTGCTGGTCGTTCTCCAGCACAAACAGGTAGTCGGCATCGCCACGCTCGGCCTCGCCTGCAAAGGTTTTCGCCGCCCATTCCAGACGCTGGGTCAAACGCGCCGCATCGGCCGGCAAGGTAGTCAAACCGGTTCCGGCGCTATGGGCCAGGGCTAACAGTGCCGGCAAATCTGCCGGTGTTGCAGGACGGACGATCATTGCACTTGCTCCTGGGCCGCTTTTGGCTGACGTTCTGATTGACGTTTAGATAGGAAGACTTCGGCCAACATGCAGCGGGCGCTGCCGCCGCCGATGCGTTCGATGGTGTCGATGTTCACCGGCAGCGGCGTGGTGTGGGCTTCGATCAAACGACGCTGATCGGCATCCAGCGATTGCCAGGCGGTGCGCGACATCACCAGCACGGGTTCGCCCGCAGCGTTGTGGACTTCCAGCACGTTGCCGGCGAACGATTCCAGCTGCGCCCAGTCCAGAGCAATGACCTTCTTGCCGCTGTCTTCAAGCCGCGTGCGCAGGGCCAGGCGTTCAGCTGGGTGAGTGACGGAGGCCAGGCAGGCAATCGCCAGCCGCGTGCCGACACTCATCATCACGTTGGTGTGATAAATCGCCACGCCCTGACGGTCCACCGCATTAAAGGCACACAGCTCGTAACCCAAATGGTCGATCAGTTGATCCAGCGCCCGAGCGTGGGTGCGGGTGGAATAGCCGGCGTAACAAATCCGCTGCTGTCGATCCAGCACCATGCTGCCGGTGCCTTCAAGGAACACTTCCTGCTGTTCGAGGCTGGAAAGGTCCAGCAACTGCTCGACACGGTATTCGTCCCGCAGCCAGTCGAGCACGCCTTTGTCGCGCTCCAGACGGCGGTTGTGGCCTTGCATCGGGTACAGCACCAACGTGCCGTCGGGGTGGCTGCTCCACCAGTTGTTGGGGAAGATCGAATCGGGGGTATGCGGGGCTTCGAGGTCGTTATGCACCAGGACTTCGACGCCATGGTTGCGCAGCGCGGCGACGTAGCCATCGAACTCTTGCAAGGCCTTGAGCTGCACGTCCTCGGACACATCGGCCGGGCGCTGGAAACGGTTGTTCGCCGCCGTGTCCTGATTGAACGAGAAACGTGTCGGGCGAATCATCAAAACGGTATTGGTGGTTTGCATGGGCACAGATTCAATGAGGGTTGAGAGGTGCTCATTGTCTGTTTCGGCGATGAAAAAACCCGGTTGTTAAGAGGCGGTGACGTGATGGAAACGGCTGAAAATCGTGGTTGGCCCAGCCGATTCGGTGAGGGTCGAAAAGCAAAAAATCGCAGCCTTCGGCAGCTTCTGCGGGGGTGGTGTTCAAACCCAAAAATTGCGGTGAACACAGTCCACGTAGGAGCTGCCGAAGGCTGCGATCTTTTGACCTTTACCTTGATCTTGCGGGTGCCGCCTATTCCATCGTGGTCTTGACCATCGCCAGTTCCGGATGGCTGACCAGTTTGTCGATGTGCAACTCCGGGTCGTCGAACCAGACTTCAGTCAGCACCCGATAATGCTCCATGTCCCGGCAGCGCATGCGCAAACTGTAGTCGAATGCGCCGCTGATCAAGCGGCATTCCAGCACCTGCGGACAACCGCGAACCTTGGCCTCAAAGGCCTTTTGCGCCGCCCGCCCGCTTTGGTTCGACAGCGCAACCAACACCAGCAGCGACAGGCCCGGCGTCAGTTTTTTTTCATCGAGAATGGCCCCGTAGCCACGGATAACCCCGAGCTGTTCGAGCTTGCGCACCCGCTCCAGGCACGGCCTGGGCGTGAGGTGCACGCGCTCGGAAAGCTTTTGATAAGTGATGCGTCCTTCGTGGCGCAGCACTTCGATAATGGCCTGATCAATGCGATCAAGCACAATCGACAGATCGCGGATATCCGCCATGTACGTCTTGCCTCACTTCAAACGACCCGATAGGAATTGCTGTAAACGTTCACTCTTTGGCTGGTCGAGGATGGTTGCATCACCTTGCTCCTCGACCCGCCCCTGATGCAAGAACAACACTTGGCTGGAGACTTGCCGGGCAAAGCCCATTTCGTGGGTCACCATCAACATGGTCCGGCCTTCTTCAGCCAGCGCCTGAATCACCTTCAGCACCTCGCCCACCAGTTCCGGATCGAGCGCCGAGGTCGGCTCGTCGAACAACAGAATCTCCGGTTCCACGGCCAACGCCCGGGCAATCGCCACGCGCTGTTGTTGCCCGCCGGACAGAAACGCCGGGTATTGATCGGCCACCCGTTGCGGCAAACCGACCTTGTCCAGATACGCCCGCGCGCTCTCTTCGGCGGCCTTGCGGCTGACACCCAACACCCGACACGGCGCCAGTATGATGTTTTCCAGTACGGTCAGATGGCTCCACAGATTGAAATGCTGGAACACCATCGCCAGGCGTGTGCGCAAACGCTGCAACTGTGCCGGGTTGGCGACTCGCATACCCCCAGCGCCCGGGCGAGTGATGACGCGCTCACCGTCCAGCACAATGGCGCCCTCGTCCGCCCGCTCCAGAAAATTGATGCAGCGCAGCATGGTGCTTTTACCCGAACCGCTGGCACCGACCATGCTCACCACATCGCCGGCCCGCGCGTTCAACGAGACGCCTTTGAGCACTTCATTGTCACCAAAACGTTTGTACAGATTTTCAACCGTGAGTTTGTACATGCATAAGTCTCCTGCAGTAGCGCCTGCTGCGACGCTGCCCTGGATGAAAAGAGGAATTAGTGCGCCGGCCCAAGGAAGCTCAACCAGCGCTTCTCCGCCAGACGAAACGCGCCGACCAGCCCGAACGACAGCGCGAGGTACAGCAGGCCGGCGATGCCGAAGGCCTGAAAGGTCATGAAGGTCGCGGCATTGGCGTCCCGGGCGACTTTGAGAATGTCGGGAATGGTCGCGGTGAACGCCACCGACGTGGCATGCAACATCAGGATCACTTCGTTGCTGTAATACGGCAGCGCCCGGCGCAACGCCGAAGGCAGGATCAGCCGCAGGTACAGGCGCCAACCGCTCAAGCCATAGGCATGGGCCGCCTCGATCTCACCGTAAGGAATGCTGCGAATCGCCCCGGCGAAGATTTCCACGGTGTAGGCGCAGGTGTTGAGCGTGAACGCCAGCAAGGTGCAATTCATCGCGTCGCGAAAGAACGCTTCGAGCAGCGGTTGCGAGCGAACCACGGCGATGCCGTAGATCCCGCTGTAGCAAATCAGCAACTGGATATACAGCGGCGTGCCACGAAACACATAGGTAAACAGCTGAACCGGCCAACGCAGCAGGCCCCAGCGCGAAGTGCGCATGATCGCCAACGGCAGCGACAGGAAGAACCCCATCACAATGCTCGCCACCAACAGCCACAAGGTCATCGCCAATCCGGTGAGGCTATAACCGTCGCTGAACAGAAAGGGTTTCCAGTATTCGGCAATCAACTCGATCATCGCGCCATCCCCCGTACACCCTGGTTATAACGCCGCTCGAGTACTCGCAGTACGTAGTTCGACGCGCTGGTGATCAGCAGGTACAGCGCCCCCGCCAACAGCAGGAAATCGAGCATGTTGAAGGTGCTTTTACCGGCTTCTTGCGCGACCTTGACCAGGTCCGACAAGCCGATGATCGACACCAGCGCCGTGGCCTTGAGCAATACCAGCCAGTTGTTGCCCAGGCTCGGCAAGGCGAAGCGCATCATTTGCGGGAACACCACGAAACGAAAGCGCTGCCAGCGGTTCAGCCCAAAGCTGGCGGCGGCTTCCTGTTGGCCACGCGGCACGCTCAGGATTGCCCCGCGAAAGGTCTCGGTGAAATACGCGCCGTAGATAAAACCGAGGGTGACGACGCCGGCCACAAACGGATCGATCTCCATGTAAGGCCAGCCCATGGCTTCGGTCAGGCTGCTCAGCCAGCCTTGCAGGCTGTAGAAAATCAACAGCATCAGCACCAGGTCCGGCACCCCACGAATCAGCGTTGTGTAGAAGGTGGCGGGCAGGTTCAACAGTTTCAGCGGCGACAGCTTGGCCGCCGCGCCGAGCAGCCCCAGCGCCATGCTGACCAGCAGCGACAGCGCCGACAATTTGAGGGTGACCCAGGTGCCATGCAGCAACAAAGGGCCATAGCCTTGCAGGGCCGAAAGATCGACCCCGATCAGATTCAGGAAGGAATTCACGCCAGTCACCTGTCTTGAGGCACTCGCTTGCAAGCGCTACGCCTGTTACCAGGACGCAGCGCTTTGGGCGCGAGGATCAGTTGTTGTAGAGGTCCAGATCGCCGAAGTGCTTCTGCTGGATCTGTGCGTAGATGCCCTTTTCATGCAGGGCCTTGATGGCGGCATTGAGCATGCCTTTGAGCTCTTCGTTGTCCTTGCGGATGCCGATGGCGATTTCCGACGGCACCAATGGGTCGCTGATGCCTTCGCTGTTCTGGAAGTCCACCCCTTGCGGCGACGTCAGAAAGCTCATCTGCGCTTGCAGCTTGTCCTGAATTGACGCATCAAGACGCCCGAAAACCAGGTCGGCGTAGACCTGATCCTGGTTCTGATAAGCACGCAGTTTCACCCCGCCCGGCCCCAGTTTGGCCTTGGCATAGGTTTCCTGAATCGTGCCCTGCATGTAACCGATGGTTTTGCCCCGCAGCGATTCGGGCGGTGGGCAACAAGCCGGAATCCTTGCGGGTGACGATGGCGGTCGGCCCGGCATACAGGCGATCGGTGAAGTCGATCTGTTTTTTGCGCGCGTCGGTGACAGTCATCGAGGATTCGATGGCGTCGAACTTGCCCGCCTTCAGGGCCGGGATCAGCCCGTCGAAGTCATTGCTGACCCACACGCATTTCAACTTCAGTTCGGCACAAATCGCATTGCCCAGGTCCACGCCAAACCCCTGCACGCCGCCATCGGCGGTGGTGGATTCAAAAGGCGGGTAACTGGGGTTGACGCCGAATCGCAACTCTTTCCATTCCTTGGCGCTGGCTCCGGTGGAGCAGCACAGCAAAGCCAATGCCGGTAAGGTCAGCCATTTGATGTTCATCTTCTAGAGTCCCGGATTATTTGGATTTATCGCGGCTTGGCGCCTGCGCCGCACCACACTTTTTGACAGGGGCAGAGAGTCGATGCGGTATTCACCGCAGCCGTATTTGTTGTTGTTTTCGACTGGGTCTAATCAGTCGTCGGGGTGCAGTCCGTTCCAGGCTCTTGATCGCAAGTGCTTGAAATGGACCGTCAGAATGCCAATTGCCTGGACGGCACGGGTGTCGTAAGCCCCTGTTCAGACAGCTCAAGTGCGCTGAACGGAGGCCTTTCACAGCCGATTCTGTCGTTGATTACCGGATGGGGATGAAAGATCAAAAGATCGCAGCCTGCGGCAGCTCCTGCGTTGACCGCATCCACCGCGATTTTTCGGTATGAACACCAATCCCGTAGGAGCTGCCGAAGGCTGCGATCTTTTGATTTTACGTTACGGTAAAAATGCAGACGGGACCTGCACATATCCCGGTTGTACATCACAAATTTGCACTGTTACGATCCAGCATCGCTCGCGCGCGAGCGTCCTATAAAGAACAATAAAAGCAGGGAGTTAGTGATGACTGCTCAGGTTTCATCCCCGGCAACACAGTCCATGGATGCCACGCAAAACGAAGTGTTGGCCGAGGTTCGCAATCACATCGGTCACCTGACCCTCAATCGCCCCGCCGGCCTTAACGCCATTACCCTGGACATGGTCCGCAGCCTGCAACAGCAACTCGACGCATGGGCTGCAGATCCGCAGATAAACGCAGTGGTGTTGCGCGGCGCTGGTGAGAAAGCGTTCTGTGCCGGCGGCGATATTCGCTCGCTATATGACAGTTTCAAAAGCGGCGACACCCTGCACGAAGACTTCTTCGTCGAGGAATACGCCCTCGACCTCGCCATCCATCACTATCGCAAACCGGTCCTGGCCTTGATGGACGGCTTTGTGCTGGGCGGTGGCATGGGGCTGGTGCAAGGCGCCGATTTGCGCGTGGTCACCGAGCGCAGCCGTCTGGCGATGCCGGAAGTGGCCATCGGTTATTTCCCGGATGTCGGTGGCAGCCATTTTCTGCCACGCGTTCCCGGTGAACTGGGTATTTACCTCGGTGTCAGCGGCGTGCAAATCCGCGCCGCCGATGCGCTCTATTGCGGCCTGGCCGACTGGTACCTGGAAAGCAACAAGCTGGGCACTCTGGACGAGCAACTCGATCAGCTCCAATGGCACGAAACTCCGTTGAAGGACCTTCAAGGCCTGCTGGCGAAACTCGCCGTGCAACAACTGCCGGCTGCACCATTAGCGGCATTGCGGCCGGCCATCGATCACTTCTTCGCCCTGCCCGATGTGCCGAGTATGGTGGAACAACTGCGTGAAGTGACCGTCGCCGATAGCCACGAGTGGGCCACGGCCACCGCCGACCTGCTGGAAAGCCGTTCACCGCTGGCCATGGGCGTGACCCTGGAAATGCTGCGGCGCGGTCGGCACCTGAGCCTGGAACAGTGCTTCGCCCTCGAACTGCACCTGGATCGCCAGTGGTTCGAACGCGGCGACCTGATCGAAGGCGTGCGCGCCTTGCTGATCGACAAAGACAAGAACCCGCGCTGGAACCCGCCGACTCTGCAGGCGCTGGACGCCGGGCACGTGGCGAGTTTTTTCACCGGGTTCGACCAGAGCGGGAGCTGAGCCATGCACGATATCGAATTGAGTGAAGAGCAAGTGATGATCCGCGACATGGCCCGGGATTTTGCCCGTGGCGAAATCGCCCCCCACGCACAGGCCTGGGAAAAGGCCGGCTGGATCGATGACGGTCTGGTGGCGAAGATGGGTGAACTGGGTCTGCTGGGCATGGTGGTGCCCGAGGAATGGGGCGGCACTTATGTCGACTACGTGGCCTACGCCTTGGCGGTGGAAGAGATTTCCGCTGGTGACGGCGCCACCGGTGCGCTGATGAGCATCCACAACTCCGTGGGCTGCGGGCCGGTGCTCAACTACGGCACCGAAGAACAGAAACAGCAATGGTTGCCAGACCTCGCCAGCGGCCAGGCCATCGGCTGCTTCTGCCTCACCGAACCCCAGGCCGGGTCCGAAGCGCATAACCTGCGCACCCGCGCCGAATTGCGCGACGGCCAGTGGGTGATCAACGGCGCCAAGCAATTCGTCAGCAATGGCAAACGGGCGAAACTGGCGATTGTCTTCGCCGTGACCGATCCGGAGCTGGGCAAGCGCGGCATCTCAGCGTTCCTGGTGCCGACCGAAACCACGGGGTTCATCGTCGACCGCAGTGAACACAAGATGGGCATCCGCGCTTCCGACACCTGCGCCGTCACGCTGAACAATTGCACCGTTCCCGAGGCCAATCTGCTGGGCGAACGCGGCAAAGGCCTGGCCATCGCCCTCTCCAACCTCGAAGGCGGCCGCATTGGCATCGCCGCGCAAGCCTTGGGCATCGCCCGGGCAGCGTTCGAAGCGGCGCTGGCTTATGCGCGGGATAGGGTGCAGTTCGACAAGCCGATCATCGAGCACCAAAGCATCGCCAATATGCTGGCCGACATGCACACCCGTCTGAATGCTGCACGTTTGTTGATCCTGCACGCCGCGCGGTTGCGCAGTGCCGACAAGCCGTGTCTGTCGGAGGCTTCACAGGCCAAGCTGTTTGCATCCGAGATGGCCGAGAAGGTCTGCTCGTCGGCGATACAGATTCATGGCGGGTATGGGTATCTGGAAGATTACCCGGTGGAGCGCTACTACCGGGATGCGCGGATCACGCAGATTTATGAAGGGTCGAGCGAGATACAGCGGATGGTGATTGCCCGGGAGTTGAAAAATTATCTGGTGTGACCTTTAAAAGCATCGCGGGCAAGCCCGCTCCCACAGGTTTCTCGAGCGTATACAAAATTTGTGAACGCCGGAAACCACTGTGGGAGCGGGCTTGCCCGCGATGACGTCCGCGAGGACGCCGCATTACTTGCCGACGAACTCTGCCTCACGCTTGGCAATAAACGCCGCCATCCCTTCCTTCTGATCCTGCGTCGCAAACGCTGCATGGAACACCCGGCGTTCAAAACGCACGCCTTCCGACAGGCTGACTTCAAAGGCGCGGTTGACGCTTTCCTTGATCATCATCGCAATCGGCAGCGACTTCTTGGCAATCAGCGCCGCGACTTTCAGCGCTTCTTCCAATAGCTCATCCGCCGGCACGATCCGCGCAACGATGCCGCAACGCTCTGCTTCCACCGCATCGATCAAACGCCCGCTCAGGCACATTTCCATGGCCTTGGCCTTGCCCACCGCGCGAGTCAGGCGCTGGGTGCCGCCCATGCCCGGCAGCACACCTAGGTTGATTTCCGGCTGACCGAATTTGGCGTTGTCGCCCGCCAGAATGAAGTCGCACATCAACGCCAGTTCACAACCACCGCCCAAGGCGAAACCGTTGACCGCGGCGATGATCGGCTTGCGGCGGTTGGCCACGCGATCACTGTCGCTGAATAGGTCATCGAGGTAGATCTGCGGGTAGGTCAGCTCGGCCATTTCCTTGATATCGGCGCCTGCGGCGAAGGCTTTTTTCGAGCCGGTCAGCACGATGCAACCGATGTTCGAATCAGCTTCCAGGCCATCGAGGGCGTGGTTCAGTTCGCTGACAATTTGCGCATTCAACGCGTTCAAGGCTTGCGGACGGTTGAGGGTAATCAGGCCGACGCGGCCGTGGGTTTCCAGCAAAATCGTTTCGTAGTTCATAGGTGGATTCCTTCTCAAAGATTGCGCGAAATGACCATGCGCTGAATGTCGCTGGTGCCTTCGTAGATCTGGCACACCCGCACGTCGCGGTAAATCCGCTCCAGCGGGAAGTCGTTCAGGTAACCGTAACCGCCGAGGGTTTGCAACGCCGAGGAGCAGACCTTCTCGGCCATCTCCGAAGCGAACAGCTTGGCCATGGACGCTTCGACCAGCGCCGGTTTACCGCTGTCGCGCAACGCTGCAGCGTAATGCACCATCTGCCGGGCGACGGCAATCTGGGTTGCCATGTCCGCCAGCCGAAAGGCCACCGCCTGGTGTTCGATGATCGGCTTGCCGAAACTCTCGCGTTCACGGGCATAGTCGCGGGCTGCTTCGAACGCGGCGCGGGCCATGCCCACCGATTGCGAGGCGATGCCGACACGGCCGCCTTCGAGGTTGGCCAGGGCGATCTTGTAGCCTTCGCCCTCCTCGCCCAGTCGATTGGCCACCGGCACTTTCACATCCTCGAAGAGGATCTGGCAGGTATCGGAGGCGTGCTGACCGAGCTTGTCTTCGACTCGCGCGACTTTATAGCCCGGCGAATCGGTGGGCACGATCAGCGCCGTAATCCCACGTTTGCCGGCACTCGGGTCAGTCACCGCAAACACGATCACCACCCCGGCGTTTTGCCCGGAGGTGATGAACTGCTTGCAACCGTTGAGCACGTAGTGATCGCCGTCGAGCCGCGCGCGGGTTTTCAGGCTGCTCGCATCGGAGCCGGCTTGCGGTTCGGTCAGGGCAAACGCACCGAGCATCGCGCCGCTGGCCAGAGGCTTGAGGAAGCGTTCTTTCTGATCGTCGTTGCCGAACTTGAGGATCGGCACGCAACCCACCGAGTTGTGCACGCTCATGATGGTCGAGCAGGCGCCATCGCCGGCAGCGATTTCTTCGAGGGCCATGGCGTAAGCCAGGTAACCGGTGTCACAACCGCCCCACTCTTCCGGCACCAGCATGCCGAAGAAGCCCAGGTCGGCCATCTCGCCGATGGCTTCCTTGGGGAAGCGATGTTCGCGATCCCATTCGGCGGCGAACGGTTTCAGCCGTTCCTGGGCAAACTGCCGGGCCGCGTCGCTGATCTGAAGTTGTTCGTCATTGGGAATCATGCCAAGTCCTTAAAAATTTGCCTTCGTACAAAATGCCTGTCAGTCGAAACACAGAACCTGTGGGAGCGGGCTTGCCCGCGATAGCGATCTGTCAGGCAACATCCTTGGCGCCTGTAAAACCGTCATCGCGGGCGAGCCCGCTCCCACAAGGATTGGCGTCAGCCCTTAATACAGGCACTCAACAGCCATCGCCGTGGCTTCGCCGCCGCCGATGCAGATCGCTGCAACACCGAGTTTCAGGCCTTTCTGGCGCAGGGCCGAGAGCAAGGTCACGAGGATCCGCGCGCCGGACGCACCGATCGGGTGGCCCAAGGCGCAGGCTCCACCGTGAACGTTGATCTTCTCGTGGGGGATTTCCAGTTTGGTCATGGTCACCAGACTCACCACCGCAAACGCTTCGTTGACTTCGAACAACTCGACTTCGTCCAGGGACCAGCCGGTTTTCTGCATCAGTTTCTTGATCGCGCCCACCGGTGCCACCGGGAACAGCCCCGGCGTATCGGCAAATGCAGCGTGTCCATGAATCACCGCCAGCGGTTTCAGGCCTTGTTTCTCGGCTTCGGAACGGCGCATCAGCACCAGTGCCGCCGCGCCGTCGGAGATCGAACTGGAGTTCGCCGCCGTCACGGTGCCGCCGTCGCGGAACGCCGGTTTCAGCGAGGCGATCTTGTCCAGTTTGGCTTTCGGCGGCTGCTCGTCGTGGCTGATCAGCACCTGCTCTTTGCCGACGGTCACGGTGAGCGGCACGATCTCGGCGTTGAAGCTGCCGTCCTTGATCGCCTGTTGGGCGCGAGTGGTCGACGCGATGGCAAAGGCGTCTTGCGCTTCGCGGGTAAAACCGTTGGTTTCGGCGCAATCCTCGGCGAAGGTGCCCATCAGGCGGCCCTTGTCGTAGGCATCTTCCAGGCCGTCGAGGAACATGTGATCGAGCACCCGGCCGTGGCCCATGCGGTAACCGCTGCGGGCGCGGTCCAGCAGGTACGGCGCGTTGGACATGCTTTCCATGCCACCGGCGACGACCACATCGGCACTGCCGGCGATCAGCATGTCGTGGGCCAGGATCGTGGCCTCCATGCCCGAGCCGCACATCTTGTTCAGTGTCGTGCAGCGAGTCGATTTATCCAGCCCGGCGCCCAGCGCCGCTTGCCGCGCCGGCGCCTGGCCGAGACCGGCGGAGAGCACGCAGCCGAACAGCACTTCTTCTACGGAATCAGGGGCGACACCGGCACGCTCAACGGCAGCACGAATCGCCGCGGCGCCCAGCTGCGGCGCGGTCAGGCTTTTCAGTTCGCCCTGGAAACCGCCCATCGGGGTGCGGACGGCGCTGACAATAACAATCGGATCGTTGGAAAGTGTCATGTCTAATCCTCCTTATTTGGCGGCCATGCGCAGGGCACCGTCGAGACGGATCACCTCGCCGTTGAGCATGCAGTTTTCTATGATATGCCTGACCAGCGCGGCGTACTCGCTCGCCTTGCCCAGGCGAGGTGGAAACGGCACGCCAGCGGCCAAGGACTCGCGCACTTCAGGGGTCATTCCGGCCATCATCGGTGTTTCGAAAATGCCTGGGGCGATGGTCATCACGCGGATACCGAAGCGTGCCAGTTCACGGGCGGCGGGCAAGGTCAGGCTGACGATCGCGCCTTTCGACGCCGAATACGCGGCCTGGCCGATCTGGCCGTCGAAGGCTGCGGCCGAAGCGGTGTTGATGATCACCCCACGCTCGCCATCTTCATTGGCTTCGGTTTCGGCGATGGCTGCCGCCGCCAGGCGCAGCATGTTGAAACTGCCGATCAGGTTGACGTTGATCACCTGGCTGAAACTGGCCAGTGCATGGGGGCCGTTCTTGCCGAGGATCTTCTCGCCACGGACGATACCGGCGCAATTGACCAGACCATTGAGGCCGCCAAACGCTTTGACTGTCGCCTGCACCGCCGCTTCTGCGGCAGTTTCATTGCTGATATCCGCCACCACGCTTTGCGCGCCCAGACGTGCAGCCTGGGCCGCGACGGCTTCGGCGTTCATGTCCACCAGCATTACCTTGGCACCGGCAGTGACCAGCATTTCAGCGGTGGCGGCACCGAGGCCGGACGCACCGCCGGTGACGAGAAAAACCTTGTTTTCGATCTGCATCATTGTTTCCTTGGATTCAAGCTGAAACGTTCTTCGCGGTGGCCTCTTGAGCCTTGGCGATTTCCTGGTTGCGCAAGATAAAGCGCTGCAATTTGCCGCTTGGGGTTTTCGGCAACTCGCTGACAAATTCAATTTCACGGGGGTACGCGTGCGCCGCCAGACGCTTGCGCACGTGTTGGCGCAGCTCTTCGGCGAGCGCAGGTTCGGCGCGGTATTGCGGGCTGAGCACAACGAAGGCTTTGACCAGCTCGGTGCGCTCCGGATCGGGCTTGCCGATCACCGCCGCTTCGACCACTGCCGGGTGTTCGATCAGCGCGCTTTCGACGTCGAACGGACCAACGCGGTAGCCGGAGGTGGTGATCACGTCGTCGCTGCGGCCGACGAAGCTGATGCTGCCGTCCGGGTTCCACTCGACGGTGTCGCCGCTCAGGTAATAGTTGCCGACGAAAGCCTTGGTCGGCGCGCCTTCGTAACCGCCGAACCAGCACATCGGCGATTGGGTCCGGTCGATGGCCAGGATGCCTGGCTGGCCGACGCCCAGTTCTTTGTATTCATCGTCGAGCACCACGATACGGTGGCCCGGCGAGGCAAAACCGGCAGCGCCGACGTGCACCGGATGATCGAGGCCGTGGTGATTGCACAACACCATGCCCAGTTCGGTCTGGCCGTAATGGTCATGAATCACCACGCCGAGGTTATCGACGAACCAGCGGATCACTTCCGGGTTCAGCGGCTCGCCGGCGCTGCTGACAATGCGCAACTTGCCCTTGATCGAGCGGGCAAACTCGTCGCCACCGGCAATCAGCAAGCGGTAGGCAGTCGGCGAACCGGTGAGGTTGGTGATCCCGTATTTGTTGATCACCCGGCAGGTGCTTTCGAGGGTGAAGGGGCCATCGTAAAAGGTGATCGGATGCCCCATCGCCATCGGCCCGGTGACGCCGAAATAGATGCCGTAGGCCCAACCCGGATCGGCGACGTTCCAGAACGCGTCTTCAGGGCGCAAATCCACGGCGTCACGGGTGTAGCTCTGGAACGCGACGATCGCCTTGAGCGGCACCGACAGCGCTTTCGACGGGCCGGTGGTGCCCGAGGTGAACATCAGCAGGAACGGATCTTCACCGCTCAGCAACACCGGTTCGCACTCGGAGGAATAATTGGCCAGTTCGGCCCAGAAACTGAAGTCGCCACGGACGATGCCCTGGCCCTTGGCGCCGCCAACGGTAACGATGGTCGGGCAGTCGGCCACTTCAGCGAGTTTCGGGCGGTTGACCGCGTCGGTCACCACCACTTTGGCGCCGGAACTGCTCAGACGGTGTTCGATGGCTTTCGGGCCGAAGGCAGTAAACAGCGGCTGATAGACCGCGCCGATGCGCCAGGTGGCGAACACGGTGATCAGTAATTCGATGTTGCGTGGCAGGAGGCCGGCGACTTTATCGCCCTTCTTCACGCCCTGGGCCAGCAGGAAATTGGCGAAGCGCGCGGCTTTGTCCTGCAAGTCGCTGAAGGTGTAGGTCGCGCTGGCGCCGTCGCGACCTTCCCAGAACAGCGCGATGCGTCCCGGCAAGGCATGCCGGTCGCAACACTCGACGCAGGCATTGAGCGCGCTCAACGACCCTGTGAGCGCGGCATCGACGGTGTGCTGATAATTGAACTGTGACGTGGCAGACAAGTAATCGCGCATTGCCAGAATCCCTGTGTGTTTTTATTAGGTAGGGGGAACCGTAAACAACAGGGAAATACTCGCTCTGCGCGGGGAGCGGGACAATGGTCAAAGCTATCAAGTTGTGTGACTGGTTTGGCCAAAGGCCGAAGGATGCGGCGCCCGGATGACCGCCATCGCGGGCAAGCCCGCTCCCACAGGTTTTGCGGCGTGTACGACATTTATGGTCACCGCATATCACTGTGGGAGCGGGCTTGCCCGCGATGACGCCAGAACAGGCAGCAGAAAATCCGGATCAGTCAGCCTCGTTAAGAATCAAACTCCGATAATGCCCAGGATTAGACCCCGACCACTTGCGAAACGCCTTGTAGAACGAGCTGGCATCGGCAAACCCCAAACGGGTGGCGATTTCGGCGAAGCTGATGGCAGGCTCAGCCAGCCAGACGATGGCCAATTCCTTGCGCACGCTGTCCTTGAGCCCCTGATACGTCTGGCCCTCTTCAGCCAAACGTCGGCGCAAGGTCGAGGCCGACATGCACAGTTGCTGCGCCAGCGCCTCGGTTTCCGGCCAATGCTCGGCAGGCAGTTGCCGCAGATCATGCTTGATCCGGCTGGCCAGGCTTTCGGGATCGCGGTACTTGACCAGAATGTTCGCCGGCGCATGAGCGAGGAATCGCTTCAATTCTTCAGCGCTGCGCTTGATCGGCAAATCCAGGCAATCGGCCGAAAAAATCATCCGTGTGCGCGGCCGGTCGAACCGCAGGTTCTCGGAGAACATCACCCGATAGTCATCACAAAAATCCGGCGCCGGGCAACGCAACTCGATGGCCAGGATCGGTATCCGCCGCCCCGCCAGCCAGCAGGCCACGCCGTGCACGATCATCCAGTAAGTGAAATAGGTGAAGGCGCGGCGCGGGTCTTCGTCGTCCTCCAGCAGAACGATTTCCGCCAGGCTTTGCTGGCGAACCAATTGCGCGGGCATGCGTTCGAGCATCAACGACAGAAAGCTCAGCCCCGCGGTCAGCCCGGCAGCCAGGCTTGGCTGAACCATCGAACAACGACAGAGAAACTCCAGGCTGCCGGACTTGAGCTTGCGCGGGTCCATGCCAAAAAACTCATCGTCCCCGCGCCGGGCCAGCAAGCGCCACAACCGCGCATAGGCGGTGGCCGGAACACGGGCGTCGGTGGTTTCCAGCAGCGCCGGATCGATGCCGACCTTGTTCAACACCTCTTCGGTGGCAGCGCCCGGGGCGCAACTTTGCAACAGCGCTTCACGCACCAGTTGAATGGAGATGGTGTCTTTTTCCGACATAAACGTCACTCGGGTGTACTGATTAATCTGTTGGCCATCTTAGGCAGCACGGAGTAAAAAGCCAGTCCTGCGCAAAAGCCTGCTCAACTACCTGGCCCTGTGGCCGATAGGCTGTTGCCGGGAATTCCCGAATTGACATGGAGTTGTAAACGTTACGATCGTCGGCATTGATTTGGGCACCACCAACAGCCTGGTTGCCGTTTGGCGCAACGGCGCGCCCGAACTGGTTCCCAACGCTCTGGAAAGTCTGCTGACCCCAAGCGTGGTGGGCCTTGACGACGAGGGTCGAGTGCTGGTCGGTCAGGCTGCCAAGGAACGTTTGCAGACTCATCCCCACCTGACGGCGGCATTGTTCAAACGACACATGGGCAGTGCTCATGAACTTCGTCTCGGCACCCGATCGTTCCGCCCGGAAGAACTGTCGGCACTGGTGCTGCGCAGCCTTAAGGAAGACGTCGAACGCAGCTACGGAGAAACGGTCACTGAAGCGGTGATCAGCGTACCCGCCTATTTCAACGACGCTCAACGCAAAGCCACGAGAATCGCTGGCGAGTTGGCCGGCCTCAAGGTCGAACGGCTGATCAACGAACCGACTGCCGCGGCGCTCGCTTACGGATTGCATCAACGCGACAGCGCCAGTTCGTTTCTGGTGTTCGACCTCGGTGGCGGCACCTTCGACGTGTCGATCCTCGAACTGTTCGACGGCGTCATGGAAGTACGCGCCAGCGCCGGCGACAACTTTCTGGGCGGTGAAGACTTTGACACCGTGCTGGTTCAGGCCTTTGTCGCCGCACACGCCAACCGTAGCGATATGCCCTCACTGACGGAGCCGAATGTCGCCCATCGCCTGCGCCGCGAAGCCGAACGCGTGCGCCATGCCCTTGGCCAGGCCGACGGCGCGACCTTCGTCCTGCGCCATGGCTCCGGCCAATGGGAGCAAACGTTCACCCAGACGCAGTTGGCCGAACTCTGCGCGCCGCTACTTGTGCGTCTGCGCACGCCGATCGAAACCGCGCTGCGCGACGCGCGTATTCGGCCATCGGAGCTGGATGAAGTCCTGCTGGTGGGCGGTACGACCCGCATGCCAATGATCCGGCGGATGGTCGCCGGATTATTCGGCCGGTTTCCTTCGATTGCGCTTAATCCGGACGAATCGATTGCGCTGGGTGCGGCGGTGCAAGCGGCCCTAAAGGCCCGGGATGCGGCACTCGAAGAGGTGGTATTAACCGACGTTTGCCCGTACACCCTCGGCATCGAAACCGCGATCACCGTCGGCGAAGGCGTGGAAGCGGGTCATTATCTGCCGATTATCGAACGTAACTGCGTCGTGCCGGTGAGCCGGGTCAAATCGGTGTACACCTTGCGCGACAATCAGCGCAAAGTGCTATTGAAGGTTTATCAGGGCGAAAATCGTTGGGTAAGAGAGAACATTCACTTGGGTGAAATGGAGATTGAAGTGCCATTGGCACCGGCCGGCGAGATTGGCATCGACGTTCGCTTCACTTACGACAACAACGGCCTGCTCGAAGCCGAGGCGCACATACCGCGGACCGGCGAGCGCCGTAGCCTGGTGATCGAAAACAATCCCGGCGTACTCGACCCCGACGAGATCCAGCAACGCCTGACCGCGTTGGCCAACCTCAAGGTTCACCCGCGTGAACAACAGGTCAACAGCCTGCTGACCGCACGACTCGAACGGTTGTATCAGGAAAGCCTCGGCGACTTGCGTCAGCGACTCGATCACATGGCTAACCGTTTCCAGCAGACGCTCGACAGCCAGGATGATCGGGTCATTCGTGAGTTGCGTGTGCAACTGATGCAACAACTCGATGAGCTAGAACAAGGCTTATGGCGTTGAACTGCTGGGTCATTCTGGGTCTAGAGGCTGACGCCGACTCACGCAGCATTAAACGCCAGTACGCGGCACTACTCAAAGTTCACCGCCCGGATGAAGACCCGAGCGGTTTTCAGCGTCTGCGCGAAGCGTACGAGCAGGCGATGGAGTGGAGCCGCCGCGTACCGGCGATGCCGTCAGCCAGTCAGCGCGAACCCACGGTTGAACTACAGTCACCTGCGCCGTCGTTTGACGCAGGGCTGAGCTTGGAACTGGAACATCTACGGTTTGAGCCGCATGCCGGAGCACAACGGGCGGAGCAGTTACTGGAGAACGTTACAGTCGACCGGCTCGATGAACGTCTGGCGCAGGCACGGGTCTCTCACTGCACTCAAGAGTTCGAAGATCAGTTGTTGATGATGTGCCTGTCACCGCGCAACGACAGGATGTTGCTGGCAGCCTGGGGACTGGAACAATTCAACTGGCTCAGTGCCTGGCAACGCCTGGATTTATCACCGCAAGCACTTGAGTTGCTGCTTCGCACTTACTGCAAACATGTGGAAAAGTGCTTGCGCGAGCTGCTTGACTCGGGTCAGGTCGACGCGTTCATCGAGCGCTTTGTGGCGCTCAAACAAGCCGACTGGTTGCAGCCGTTCGAACGCCACGACTGGTTTAATGAAACCGTGGCCCGTCTACTGGTGGATTCAAGCTTCTGGTCGGTCCACTTGTTCGAAACGCTGTGTACACATCAACACTGGCACGTCGCCGCGAACGAAGCCGAAACCGAAGGGCGTTGCCCGCCACCTTATTGGACGGCACTGTTGCAGCGCCGAGATAGCCAGGTTTTTATTGAAACCCTGGAACGCCTGGCCGACCTGAATGATCGTGAGCCCCAGAGCCGCGCAGCACGCTTGTTACTGACGCCGATGACCGACGCCGAGCGAAGCACCTTCGCCAGGCGTTTTTTTGAGGCGGACTGGAATGCCTGCCACATGCTCAGCGAGAAGCTCCAGCGCCTGGACCCGGCGCGATGCCGAAAAATGCCAAACGGCGATCCGTATTTCTGGAAGGCCCTTATGCAGCCCCTCCAGGGCTGGCCCATGTTTGCCGGGTTGTTTGGCGCGTCGCTCACCTGGGCAGCCGGCGAATACCTCAATGATCTATCCGGTATCGGCGCGAGCTTTGCCGCGATGCTGTTCTGGCTGTGCGTGTTGGCTACGCCCGGCGCGGTATTGCTGTGGGTCTGGCGCCCGATGGCGGATCGGTTCTGGTCATTGGACGTGCGTTTGAGCCGTGCTGTGTCGCCTCGACTCAGCTTTAGACGCCCTGCGCCGCTGGTGTTGCGCGAGTTGCTGCCCTGCTGGCTGATGGGGGCTCTGACATGGGCCTGCTGTGGCGCTCCGGCATTTATCAGCTACATCGTGGTGTTGCTGGCGCTAGCTGCATTGAGTCGTGTCGTCTGGCCAGAAGCGCTACACGTCAAACCTTTCAAGGTTCGGTTACCCGCCTGGGGCCCAGTACCATGTTTTGCCCTGATGATTGGGATCATTGGTCTGACGCTCCTGTTTTACACCATTGCCCGCAGTCAGTTGATGGGGCCGAATCAAGGATTGCAACCTTTTTCCGAACGCAGTTGTAGTGGGCCCCTCGACAGTCGTCAGGAATGCCGGATCGCCCCCACCCAGGAACAATGGTATGGGCAATCACGCACGCAGGAGGGGCAACGATGAACAAACGCGCTAAGGCAATCGCAATAACCGCCGTGCTGACACTCACCTTTCTCGGTATGTTGAGAGAGCATCAAAGCACCCTTCTGGCCCCGATTCAGCGCTGGATCCATCAACCCGACATCGCCGAGCGGGAAAAAGCCAGCGCCTTGCGACCGATGATTGCCTGCCTCAATTCTACCGACAGTCGTTGGCGTCACGCCTACACCCGTTACCTGAATCGAGACCGCAAACCTGATCCAACCCTGAAACAGCGCTTTCCCGAAGACTTCGAGCCAATGGTCGAAGTCAGAGAGCGACTCAATCTTCTGCGCGGTCACGATGCCTATGGCTGTCGACTGAACGAGTTGCAAAAAAATAATCTGCAGAGGTGGGCACCTCAACTGCTGCCGTTGCAAATACGCTTTGAATCGGCCCTGGCGGCAGCCAACGAGGCAGCGCAAGGGTTCGACTTTTTCAACTCCGTGCCCGCCTACTCGCTCAGTCCTGCGGAAAAAACCCAACGTGACAGCGTGTTCTTGCCGTTGGTCGATGCATACCTCAAGGCTTCAGACGAACTGCGCCGGCAATTGGACAGTGAAGATCTGAAACTTCGCCAGGTTCAGCTTGAGCAGCTCAAGCTCCGGGAGCAGCTCAAATACGCCCATATCCTGACCTATATGCTGGAAGCACGAACCCTCATGCTCAGGCTCGACAGCGCCGTTCGCGAGCAAAACCTCACCGTCAATGACCTGGGCGACGCGACAATCATGCTGCAACAGGCCTGGGATGACGGAAGCCGTTACATGCAAGCCAACCCGCCAACCAGCAACGCAGATTACCCGGAATACATCTGGAACTATGTGCGTTCGCCCGGCAGGAACTATCTGAACGCCGTCAACAAGCTGCGTGACGACTGGGCGGCCAAGGCCTCGCCGCAACAATTGAGTGATGACTTCGAGCGGATCGGCCGTTGCTATGATCAGTTGATCGAGATCTACAACGATCGGGTGAATCCGCTGTTTTGACGGACTTTGCCAATGCGTTCAGCTTACGTTCAGCTAAATGCCAATGACTGGCATATGAGAATTAGTTTCATCATGTTACAAATTAGCACCCTATCTAATTTCCCTCCGGTGCTGAATGCTCGTTCCTTTTCTGATCATGCTGCGCGAAGGCATTGAAGCCGCGCTGATCGTTGGCATCATCGCCAGTTACCTCAAACAGACCGGTCGCGGTCAATGGATGCCCGCCGTGTGGATCGGCGTATTCCTCGCCGTCGCTTTGGCCCTTTTGGTGGGTGGCGGCCTGGAACTGGTCAGCGCCGAGTTCCCGCAAAAGCAGCAAGAGCTATTTGAAGGTGTGGTCGGTCTGGTGGCGGTCGGCATCCTCAGTTCCATGGTGTTCTGGATGCGCAAGGTGGCGCGTTCAATCAAGCATTCGCTGCACGTTTCCCTTGATCACGCGTTGACCGGTTCCAAACACCAGGTCACCGCACTGATCGCCATGGTGTTCTTTGCTGTAGCCCGGGAAGGTCTGGAAACGGTGTTCTTCCTGCTCGCGGTGTTCCAGCAAAGCGAAGGCCCGGCCGCGCCGATCGGCGCCCTGCTCGGCCTGGTCCTGGCGATCATCATCGGCTTCCTGATCTACACCGGCAGCATGCGCCTGAACCTCTCGGCGTTTTTCCGTTGGACCGGGCTGTTCATCCTGGTGGTGGCCGCCGGGATTCTCGCCAATTCGGTGCAGGCGCTGCATGAAGCCGGCGTGTGGAATCACCTGCAAACCGTGCTCTTCGACTTCAGCGCCACACTGCCGATGGACGGCCCGCTGGGCTCGGTGCTGGCGGGGATGTTTGGCTATCAGGACGCGCCAACCGTCAGCACCCTCGGGGCGTATCTGATTTATCTGTTGGTGGCGCTGCTGATGTTTTTTCTGCCGGCTGCCGCCCCCGCTCAAACACCCTCTTCCGTTTCCAGTCAGTAAGGGCACCCATGCCAAATCAAGCCACTCCCCAGGCTTCCCCTCCCCGCGCCTTGCGCTGGGCGGTGGCCGGCTCGGTGATCGTGATGATCGCCGCCGCCGGCCTGTTCTACTACGCCTCGAAAATGGCCGCGGCCAAGCGCCAGACGAACCATGACGAAGTGGTCGTGACCATTCACCCGCACAGCTGCGAGCCGAATGCGCTGACGGTCCCGGCTGGTCGCGCCAGTTTCCGCATCGTCAACCGCTCGGACCGCGCCGTCGAATGGGAAATCCTCGACGGGGTGCTGGTGGTCGAAGAACGCGAGAACATCGCCCCGGGCCTGAGCCAGGTGATCAATGCCAACCTGCTGCCCGGCGACTATGCAATCACTTGTGGCCTGCTGAGCAATCCACGCGGCACCTTGCATGTCACCCCGACTGCCGCCTCCGATGCGGCTGCCAAAGCGCGCCCATCGATGGTGGCGTTTATTGGTCCGCTGTCGGAGTTCCGCGTCTACCTGAACAGCCAGAGCACGGCGCTGATCAAAGCCGTCACTGCCCTTGAGCAAGCGATCGAAGCCGGCGACCTGAGCCGGGCGCAAGCCTTGTATGTGCCGGCGCGCGCGGCCTATCAACGGCTGGCTCCAGCGGCCCAGCGCCTGGCGGAGCTGGACAATGCGATCAACGCCCGCGCCGATTACTTCGACAAGCGCGAGCAGGATCCGGGTTTCGTTGGTTTCCACCGTCTTGAGTACGCACTGTTCCAGCAACGCAACCTCGATGGCCTGACGCCTGTTGCCCAGCGCCTGATCAGCGATGTCACCACCCTCAAACAGCAACTGCTGGCCCAGTCGCTGCCGCCGGAACAATGGGTGGGCATTCTGGTGCGCAACCTCAACAGCCTCGCCGATGTCCGCGCCAGCAACGGTGAAGAAGAACGCTACAGCCACACCGACCTGAACGGCTTTGCCGCCAACCTCGACGCGACCCGCAAAGTCGTCGACCTGTTGCGGCCATTGCTGAGCAAATCCGCTGCCCAATTGCTGCCGAAAATCGACAGCGCGATTACCGCCTTCGACGCCGAACTCAACGGCTTCAAGGTCAAGGATGGCTACGCCAGTTACGACACCGTCAGCGCCGAGCAACGCAAGCACATCGCCGACAAGGCCAAGGTTCTGGCCGAAGCACTCGATGGAATCGATCCCGCCCTTGGCCTTTCCGGCCTGTAAGCAGAAGACCACTTTCACATGAACGACTCAGAACAGTTTTCAGCACAACGCCGTCGCGTCTTGATGGGCATGGGCGCCGCCGGTGTGGCATTAGCCGGTTCGGCCCTGAGCTGCCCGGCCATGGCCGCCAGCCCCGCGCAAGTCACCGAAGCGCCGAGCAGCGACAAAACCGAGGACCGCCACGCGTTCCACGGCAAGCACCAGACCGGCATTGTCACCCCGCGTCCGGCATCGGGCATGCTGGTGTCGTTCGACGTACTGGCCAGCGACCGCGAAGATCTGGAGCGGTTGTTTCGCACGCTCAACGAGCGCATCGCGTTCCTGATGCAGGGCGGCCCGGTGGCCCAGGTCGATCCGAAACTGCCGCCACTGGATTCAGGGATTCTTGGCCCGGTGGTGACGCCAGACAACCTGACCATCACCGTCTCGGTAGGCGAGTCGCTGTTCGACGAACGCTTCGGTCTGGCCGGCGCCAAGCCCAAGCGGCTGAGCCGCATGGTCGGTTTCCCCAACGATGCACTGGAAGCCGACTGCTGCCACGGCGACCTGAGCCTGCAGTTCTGCTCCAACACCACCGACACCAATATCCACGCCCTGCGCGACATCGTGAAAAACCTGCCGGACCTGTTGCTGGTGCGCTGGAAACAGGAAGGCAGCGTGCCGCCCCAGGCCCCAGCGAAACCCGGTGTACCGGCGCAAAGCGCGCGCAATTTTCTGGGATTTCGCGACGGCTCGGCTAACCCGGATTCCAACGACACCAAGGCCATGGACAGCATCGTCTGGGTCCAGCCCGGCAGCGACGAACCGGCCTGGGCAGTCAATGGCAGCTATCAGGCGGTGCGGATTATCCGCAACTTCGTCGAACGCTGGGACCGCACGCCGCTGCAAGAACAGCAAAGCATTCTCGGCCGGGTCAAGAGCACCGGCGCACCGATGGATGGCGAACACGAAACCCAAGTCCCGGACTACGCCAAAGACCCGCAAGGCAAGCTGACCAAGCTCGACGCCCACATCCGCCTGGCCAACCCGCGCACCGCCGCGACCCAGGCCAACCTGATCCTGCGCCGGCCGTTCAACTACTCCAACGGTGTGAACAAGAACGGTCAGCTGGACATGGGCTTGCTGTTCATCTGCTACCAGGCAGACCTGCAAAAAGGCTTCATCACCGTGCAAACCCGACTCAACGGTGAGCCATTGGAGGAATACCTCAAACCGGTCGGCGGCGGGTACTTCTTCACCTTGCCCGGCGTGACAGACGACAAGGATTTCATCGGTCGCTCGTTGCTCAACGCCACACACACCAAAGCCTCAGCCTGACGCTTAACCACCCCACGGAACCGTCCCATGAAAAAGTCGACCCTCGCCTTACTGCTGACCCTTGGCTTGCTCAACACCCCGCTTTCAGCGTTCGCGGCGACGGCGCCGCTGGAGTTGGTGGGGCCGATCTCGGACTACAAGATCTACGTCACCGAACAACTGGATGAACTGGCCAGCCACACCCAGCAATTCACCGACGCGGTGAAAAAAGGCGACTTGGCCACCGCGAAAAAACTCTATGCGCCAACCCGGGTTTACTACGAGTCCATCGAGCCGATTGCCGAACTGTTCAGTGACCTCGATGCGTCCATCGACTCTCGGGTCGACGACCACGAAAAAGGCGTGAAGGCTGAAGACTTCACCGGTTTCCATCGCCTCGAATATTCGCTGTTCTCGGAGAACAGCACCAAGGGCCTGGACGAGTTGGCCGACGGCTTGAACAAAGATGTGAAAGACCTGCAAACCCGCGTCGCCGGCCTGACTTTCCCACCGGAAAAAGTCGTCGGCGGTGCTGCCGCGTTGCTTGAAGAAGTAGCCGCCACCAAGATTTCCGGAGAGGAAGACCGCTACAGCCACACCGACCTTTATGACTTCCAGGGCAACATCGACGGTGCGAAGAAAATCGTCGACTTGTTCCGTCCGCAGATCGAAAAGCAGGACGCGGCGTTCATGGCCAAGGTCGACAAGAACTTCGCCACGGTGAACAAGACGTTGGCCAAGTACAAAACCACGGGGGGTGGTTTTGAGACGTATGACAAAGTGAAGGACAGTGACCGCAAGGCGCTGGTCGGGCCGGTGAATACCTTGGCTGAGGATTTGTCGATGTTGCGGGGGAAGTTGGGGCTGAACTGAGTTTTTGTAGCGTCTGAGCGGGCCTCTTCGCGGGCAAGCCTCGCTCCTACGGTTGATTGCATTCCTCTGTAGGAGCGAGGCTTGCCCGCGAAGGCGTCCTTACTGGCACCACACCCGCCCCGCCAGGTTAATCCTTACAAAATCCGATACAACAACCGCTCGATCCTTACCCGGCTCACACGCTTGAGAAACTTGGCCACTCCCGCCGGATAATCCGGCAATGCTTCCAGATCCTGATACCGCTCGATGCGGCTGGTGTGCCGGAAAATCTCCGCCAGTTCATTGCCACGCGGCTCCAGCAATTCACCTTTCGGATCATCGATCAGCAACGCGTTTTCCAGGTCGAGACGGAACGCCCGTGGATTGAGGTTGTTGCCGGTCAGCAAGGTATAGCGCTGATCGATCCACATGCCCTTCAGGTGATAGGTGTTGTCGCCATCCTTCCACAAATGCAGGTTCAGCTTGCCACTGTCGATGCTGCGCTGATGACGCTTGGCGAAGCGTCGCAGGCTGATCTCGTAAAGGTATGGCAGTGCCGCGATTACCTTGAACGGCTCGCTCGGCGGAATGTAGAAGTCGTTGGCGGTTTTGTCGCCGACGATGATGTCGATCTTCACGCCACGGGCCAGGGCACGGTTGATTTCCCGGGTCACCGCCAGCGGCAGGTTGAAGTACGGCGTGCAGATGGTCAGCTGATGCTGGGCGCTGGCGATCAGCTCACAGATCACCCGACTCAACGGGTTGTTCTTGCCCACGCCGAGCAAGGGACTGACCGATAAACCGCCCTTCGCCGTGCTACCTGCCGTGGTGTCGTACGCCGCGTGCTTGAGACGGCTGCGCAGGTCACCGATGTCGTTGCGCAGGCTGCGAGTGGTCGGCAGGTTCGGCAGGTCGAGGCGATGCACCGCTTTGGAGGCGATCAGACCGTGCTGAATCAAGTGCTGCATCGAGTCGGCCAGCGCGTGGTTATGCAGCAGGTGATAGCGGTCGAAGCGGTACTTGTCGAATTTGTGCAGATAAACGTTGTTCAGGCTCGCGCCGCTGTAGAGCACGCAATCGTCGATCACGAAGCCCTTCAAATGCAGCACGCCGAACAGCTCGCGGGTCTGCACCGGCACGCCGTACACCGGCACGACGCTTTCGTGGGTGCGGGTGGTTTCCTGATACCAGGCCGAGTTGCCCGGCTGCTTGCCGGCACCGATCAAACCGCGCTGGGCGCGCAGCCAGTCCACGACCACCACCACGTCCAGTTCCGGACGCGCCAGTTTGGCGGCGTGCAGGGCATCGAGGATTTCCTGGCCGGCCTCATCTTGTTGCAGGTACAGCGCGACGATATAGATGCGCTGGGTGGCCTGGGCGATTTTTTCCAGCAGGCAACGACGGAACTCGGCGGCGCCAGAGAGGATGGTGACGGCATCGGCGGTCAGCGGAAAACTGCGCAGTTTAGGCAGCAGAGAGCGTTTGAAAAGCGACGGCATAGGGCTCGCAAAAGGGTCGAATCCGAAGAACCCGAGAGCTTACACCATGGATCGGTTTGGGTCTTGTTAGTGTCTGTAAAGGCCTCTTCGCGGGCAAGCCTCGCTCCTACGGTTTTTCATCGTTCGGGATAATTGTGACTGCACAAATCCCGTAGGAGCGAGGCTTGCCCGCGAAGGCAATTTCACAGTCACCATAAATAATTTCTTGACCAAGGAGAACGATCATTCTACTGTTGGCCGCATGAACGAAATCACTAGCAATGACACACGCGACATTATTCTGGATGTCACCGAAAAGTTGATCTACAAAAGTGGCATCGCTGCCACCGGCATGGATCTTCTGGTGAAAACCGCCGGCGTCTCCAGAAAAAGTATTTACCGCTACTTCGCCAACAAGGAGGAGCTCACCGTCGCGGCCCTGCAACGCCGCGATGTGCGCTGGATGAATTGGTACCGAAGCGAAGTCGGCAAGGCCGAGAGTCCGGCCGACCGGCTGCTCAACCTGTTTACCGTGCTCAAGGCCTGGTTCGCCTCCGAAGGCTTTCGCGGCTGCGCATTCATTAACACCAGCGGCGAAACCGGTGATGCGCAAGACCCGGTTCGCCTGGTCGCCAAAGACCACAAACAGAAGCTGCTCGACTACGTGCGCGAGCTCTGTACCGAACATGGCGCAACAGACCCGGAGACGCTGGCCAAACAGCTGCTGATCCTGATCGACGGTGCCATTACCGTAGCGCTTGTGATGGGTGATCACAGTGCCGCCGATAATGCGCAATGCATGGCGCGAAAGTTATTGGACCTGTAACATTTTTAATAAGCCCGACAACTTGCTTGTACGTTAATTTGATAGGGAGACTTAATATGTCTACTGCCGAAGTTCGTCCGCCATTGCCTCCGTTCACCCGTGAATCGGCCATCGAAAAAGTTCGCCTGGCCGAAGACGGCTGGAACTCCCGCGATCCGGAACGGGTGTCCCTGGCCTACACCCTGGACACCCAGTGGCGTAACCGCGCCGAGTTCGCCCACAACCGAGAAGAAGCCAAAAGTTTTCTGACCCGTAAATGGGCCAAGGAACTGGACTACCGGCTGATCAAGGAACTCTGGGCCCATGGCGACAACCGCATCGCCGTGCGTTACGCCTACGAATGGCACGACGACTCGGGCAACTGGTTCCGCTCCTACGGCAACGAGAACTGGGAGTTCGACGAGAACGGCTTGATGTTCAACCGTTACGCCTGCATCAACGACATGCCGATCAAGGAAAGCGACCGCAAGTTCCACTGGCCGCTGGGCCGCCGGCCGGATGATCACCCGGGCTTGTCCGATCTGGGCCTGTAAACACTGATCCAAATGTGGGAGCGAGCCTGCTCGCGATAGCAATCTGACAGTCAACTTGTTTGTTGGATGTTCAACCGTCATCGCGAGCAGGCTCGCTCCCACAATGTTTTTTTGGTGTTCAGGCGACCGCGGCTTGCGGCGTTGCAGCCGCCTTCGCTTCCAGCTCCCGCACCAACGGCAACACCCGCTTCCCGAAATATTCCACTTCTTCCTGAAAGTGCAGAAACCCAGCCAGCACCAAATCCACGCCCACCGCTTTCAACGCGACGATCCGCTCGGCAATCTGTTGTGGTGTGCCAATCAGGTTGGTCTTGAAGCCATCGTTGTACTGCACCAGATCCTCAAAGGTCGATTTGGCCCAGTTGCCCTCGCCCTCGGGCGACGCCCTGCCCGCCTGCTTTGCCGCATCGCCAAAGGCATTCACGGCTTCGGGATCGGCCTGATCGATGATCTGCGCCAACACCGCCCGCGCCTCTTCTTCGGTGTCTCGTGCGATGACGAAGGCATTCACCCCGACTTTCACCGAATGATTATTCGCAGCCGCTTTGGTGCGGATGTCGTCGACCTGGGCCTTGATGCCTTCGGGGGTGTTGCCGTTGGTGAAGTACCAGTCCGAAACCCGCGCCGCCATGTCCCGGGCCGCACGGGAGCTACCGCCCTGGAAGACTTCCGGCTGACCCAGCGGCTTGGGTTTGAGGCTGTAGTTGTCGAAGCGGTAGAAGTCGCCGCGAAAGGTGAAGTTGTCCTGGCTCCAGATGCCCTTCAATGCGCGGATAAATTCTTCAGAGCGGCGATAACGTTCGTCGTGTTCCAACCAATGTTCACCGATGGCCTGAAACTCACCCTTGAACCAACCGCTGACAATGTTCACCGCCACCCGGCCGTTGGTGAGTTGATCAATGGTCGCCAGTTGCTTGGCCGCCAGCGCCGGTTGCCATGGCCCCGGCAGGATCGCCGCGATGACTTTCAACTGGGTCGTTGCGGCCAACAGCGCATGGCTGAAGGCAACGGATTCATGCTGGAACTCGGCACCATAACCGGCGGTGAAACGAATCTGGGTCAGGGCATATTCGAACCCCGCTTCTTCGGCCAGTTGCGCCAGTTTGCGGTTGTAGTCGATGCCCCAGTGGGTGCGCTGCTCGATTTTGCTGACCACCAGCCCACCGCTGACGTTCGGCACCCAGTAGGCAAATTTGACGGCTTGCTGACTCATTGGCGTGTCCTCGGGTTTTCAGGGAAGTCCTGAGGCCAGAGCAGCAACCGTGCCAGCGCTGTGATACGACCGCCTTAAGCCAAGTGAAATACTTGTGGGAGCGAGCCTGCTCGCGAAAGCGGTGTATCAGTCAACATCAATGTTGAGTCTGATGGCCCTTTCGCGAGCAGGCTCGCTCCCACAGGGATCCGGTTGTACCCGGGGCAATTTGCTGATGCCCTGTTGGTACGGCAACAGTTGCAGTGAGAGCTAACCCACGTACCAACCCGCAATGACTGGCCTGTGAATGTCGGCATGGTCCGTGCAATCCCCTGTGGCACTCACTGCCGTTCCAAGGAGCTGTCCCATGACCGAACATCACGTAATCAACCCGCTGTCCACCGGTACTGACTATGAAACGCTGGCCGCGCGTTTTCGGCCGATCTTCCAGCGCATCGCCGCCGGTGCCGTTGAGCGCGAGCAAACCCGCAGCCTGCCTTACGAACCGATTCAATGGCTCAAGGACGCCGGCTTCGGCGCGGTGCGGGTGCCGGTTGAATACGGCGGTGGCGGTGCTTCTCTGCCGCAGCTGTTCGAGTTGCTGATCGAACTGGCCGAAGCCGATTCCAACGTGCCCCAGGCTTTGCGCGGACATTTCGCCTTTGCCGAGGATCGTTTGAACGCGGCACCGGGGCCGGCTCGGGATGTCTGGTTCAAACGCTTCGTGGAGGGCGATATCGTCGGGTGCGCCTGGACCGAAATCGGCAGCGTAGCGATCGGTGATGTGATTACCAAGGTCTCGCCCGACGGCGATCGGTGGCGGCTCAACGGCGAGAAGTTCTACAGCACCGGCAGCATTTTCTCTGACTGGATCGATGTCTATGCCCAACGCAGCGATACCGGCGGCGATGTGATCGCTGCCGTCCGCACACGTCAACCGGCAATTGTGCAGAGCGATGACTGGGACGGTTTCGGCCAGCGCACCACGGGCAGCGGCACTTCGCGGTTTATCGAGGCTGAAGTGGACGCCGAGAACATCATCGACTTCGCCACCCGATTCAAATACCAGACGGCGTTTTATCAGTTGGTGCTGCTGGCGACCCTGGCCGGGATTGGCCGCGCCGCGTTGCGCGATGTGGCGCATCAGGTGCGCGAGCGTAAACGCATTTACAGCCACGGCAATGCACAGCGGGTCAGCGAGGATTCGCAAGTGCAACAGGTTGTCGGTGAAGTGGCAGCGTGGGTGTATGCCGCCGAAGCCAGTGCCTTGAAGGCTGCGCAACCGGCGCAACGGGCTTATCTGGCGCGGTTTTCGGGGGATGAGGCGCTGGAGCGCGCGGCGAATGTGGCAGCGGAGATCGAGTCGGCGAAGGCTCAGGTGGTGGTCTCGGAATTGATCCAGCGGGCGACCACGTCGTTGTTCAATGCCTTGGGCGCTTCGGATGTTCGCGAAGGCAAATCGCTGGATCGGCATTGGCGCAATGCGCGGACCGTGTCATCGCACAATCCGGTGATCTACAAGGCGCGGATTGTCGGGGACTGGGCGATTAACGGGACTGAACCGCCGTTTGTGTGGCAGATCGGTAATGGGCCGCAGCACAAATAATGTGTCGTCGGGGCGGGATGCCTTCGCGGGCAAGCCTCGCTCCTACAGGATCGCGTGATTTTCTGTAGGATCGAGGCTTGCCCAAGATCGGCTCACCATCGCCCCTGTAGGAGCGAGGCTTGCCCGCGAAAGGGCCAGACAGGTCGCCGCAAGAAGTGGTTATAGGTAAGATACCGGCCTTCCTCGCAGCCCTCTTCTGCGCCCTGCCGAATAAGCCCATTCCATGCCTTTCGAACTCAGCGTTGACCTCACTACCCTGGCCGTTCTGGCCCTCGTCGCTTTCATTGCCGGTTTCATCGACGCCATCGCCGGCGGTGGCGGTCTGCTGACCACTCCGGCGCTGCTGACTGCCGGCTTGCCGCCGCACCTGGTGCTGGGCACCAACAAGCTCAGTTCAACCTTCGGCTCGGCCACTGCCAGTTTCACTTTCTACCGGCGCAAGTTGTTCCATCCTCGGCAATGGACGCACGCGATCGTCGGCACGTTGGTGGGTGCGCTCACCGGCGCCGTGGTCGCTCATTACTTGCCGGCGGAATGGCTGAACAAGATGCTGCCGGTGATCGTTTTCGCTTGTGGCCTGTACCTGTTGTTCGGCGGCACACCGAAGGCGCCGCTGGACAGCGACGCACCGATCAGGAAAAAGTGGCAATCGACTCAAGGCTTCAGCCTCGGCTTCTACGACGGCGTGGCCGGTCCGGGAACGGGAGCGTTCTGGACCGTCAGCAGCCTGCTGCTCTACCCCATCGACCTGGTCAAGGCCAGCGGCGTGGCGCGCAGCATGAACTTCGTCAGCAACATCGCGGCGCTGTCGGTGTTCATATTTTCCGGCCAAGTGGACTGGATCATCGGCCTGAGCATGGGCCTGTCGGTGATGGTCGGCGCCTTCTTCGGCGCGCGCACCGCCATCAGCGGCGGTGCGAAGTTCATTCGCCCGGTGTTCATCACCGTGGTGCTCGGCTTGACCGTCCGGTTAGCCTGGCAGCACTGGTTCAGCGAGGCCTAAGCGCCGCGCCACGTAGACGTCGATCAGGTAACGGGCAATCGAGCGTGACGCCGGCAACGGCGGCAGCTCGTGCACGTTGAACCACTGGGCGTCTTCGATCTCGTCTTCCTGACAGACAATCTCGCCCCCGGCGTACTCGGCGTGAAAACCGAGCATCATCGAATGCGGGAACGGCCAGCATTGACTGCCCATGTACTGGATGTTCTTGACCTCGATCTGCACCTCTTCGCGGACCTCGCGAATCAGGCAGTCCTCGGCAGACTCACCCGGCTCGGCAAACCCCGCCAACGTGCTGTAGACCCCGGCGACAAAACGCGGCGAACGAGCTAGCAAAACCTCGTCGCCACGGGTCACCAGCACGATCATGCTCGGTGAAATGCGCGGGTAGCTGCGCAAATCGCACGGTTCGCAGTACATCGCCCGCTCACGCGGCACCTGGCTCATCACCTGCCCGCAATTGCCGCAAAAACGGTGTTCACGGGCCCAGGTACCGATTTGCGCGGCATAGCCGAGCACCTTGTAGACAGTGTGATCGTCCTCGAGCATGAACGCTCGCAGGCCTTTCCAGTTGCAGCCCGGTACGTCGCTGTGACTGCGCAGCTCCAGCAGGTAGACCGGTTCGCCATCCAGGTGACCGATGCCATGCTCGGCGAGAATCGACAGGTCCTGACGCTTGAGCCATTCCCGTGGAAACAGCGCGCCATTGTCATCGAACAAAAAGCCTTCGGGGCTGCGCGCCACGGCCCAGCCGCCGGGTTGATCGGTGTCCAGTACTGCGGTGGTCCAGCGTGAAATCATGGTTAATCAATCCAGAAATTCGGGTTTCTGTTTGCTCATATGGGCGGCCATGGCCACGCGCAGATCGGTGGATTGCAGCATGGCGGCGTTCCAGGTGGCGACGTATTCGAGGCCGTCGTCGATGCGATGGTCACGCATGTAGCTGATCATCTCTTTGGTGCCGGTGATAGCAATCGGCGACTTGCCGGCGATCTCGCGAGCAATGCCCATCACGCCTTCAATCAGGCTGGCGGCATCGCTGTAGACGCGATTGACCAGGCCGATGTTGCGCGCATCAAAGGCGCCAAAGGTGCGACCAGTGTAAGCCAGTTCACGCAGCATGCCGTCACCGATTATCCGTGGCAAGCGTTGCAAAGTGCCCACATCGGCTGCCATGCCGATGTCGATTTCCTTGATGGAAAATTGCGCGTCCTCGGCGGAGTAACGCATGTCGCAGGCCGAAATCAGGTCGATGGCGCCACCCAGGCAATAACCCTGAATCGCCGCCAGCACCGGTTTGCGGCAATTGTCGACGGCATTGAACGAGGCTTGCAGCGCGAGGATCTTGCGCCGTAGCAGGCGCGCATTGCGGCCGACATCCTTGCCCAGTTCATTGGCCACACCGGCCAGCATCATCAGGTCGATGCCCGAAGAAAAATGCTTGCCGGCACCACTGAGCACCACCACCCGGACTTCATCGGTATCATCGATCCACTGGAAAATCTCGATGATCTCGCTCCAGAACGCGGCGTTCATCGAATTGATCTTTTCCGGGCGGTTGATCTGCACATGGGCGATGTTATCGGCCAATTCGACGCTGAAGGCGGTGTATTGAGACATGGCAGTGATCCTTTACCGGGCAGAATATGAGGCCCGAACTATAACAAGGCATCCGTGCCGGCAGTAAGGCAGCGGTTCGGCCAAATGCGGGACTGCTCCGGGTTTTGTGGTGTCTGGACGGGCCTCTTCGCGGGCAAGCCTCGCTCCTACAGGGGAATGGTGTCGGATACATAACACCCGTAGGAGCGAGGCTTGCCCGCGAAGGCCACACCGCCGATCCAACTGCCTTTCACCGCCACAAACGCAGCCATTTCATGAAACCGGCTTAGCGCACCAGCAAAGTTATCACTATGCTTGCACCTGACTTTCCAAGGAGGAACCCCACCCATGCCAATCTCTTCACGTGCAGCTTTGCTGGTTATCGACGTACAAAACGACTTCATTCCCGGCGGTCAACTGCCGGTGCCGGAGGGCGACCTGATTGTGCCCCTGATTAATCGTCTGGGTCGCCAGTTCAAGCAGGTCATCATTGCCCAGGACTGGCATCCGCCCGGCCATGCCTCATTCGCTTCCAGCCACCCGGGGCGCAAACCTTACGATGTGATTCAGTTGCCTTATGGCGAGCAAACGCTCTGGCCTGAGCATTGCGTACGGGCCACACCCGGCGCCGAGTTCCACGCGGAACTGGACCTGCCCCACGCCCAACTGATCATCCGCAAGGGCTGCAATCCGGACATCGACAGTTATTCGGCATTTCTGGAAGCGGATCGAACCACGACCACAGGCTTGGCCGGATACCTTAAAGAGCGCGGCATCGACACGGTCTACATGGTCGGGCTGGCACTGGATTTCTGCGTGATGTTTTCTGCGCTGGACGCGCGGGCGGCGGGGTTCAATGCGTTTGTGGTGATGGATGCATGTCGGGCGATTGATCTGGATGGATCGCTGGCGGCAGCGATTGACCGGATGCAGGTGGCTGGGGTCGGGTTGATTCCGTCAACCGACATACTCGGCTGAACGATCATGCACAACCCCCATGGCAAATGACTCCTTGTGGCGAGGGAGCTTGCTCCCGCTCGGCTGCGAAGCAGTCGCAAAATCTTCGAATGAAGTCTCTCTGGAGAAATGTATTTGTAGGTATTGGGGGCGCTTCGCGCCCCAGCGGGAGCAAGCTCCCTCGCCACAGGTACGGTGAAAGATTCAAGTAGGTGTCGGCAACCAGAGTCGAAACCGCGCGCCACCCAGCGGCGACGGTTGCGCGGTGAGTGTGCCGCCCTGCGCTTCCAGGGCCCGGCGGCTGATCGCCAGGCCCAACCCAAACCCGCCAGTCGCCCGATCCCGACTACGATCCAGCCGATAAAACGGCTCGAAAATCCGCTCCCGCTCTTCTTCCGGAATGCCGATACCATCGTCATCCACCCAGATTTCACAGCCCTTGGGGCACACCTGCACACCGATCTGAATCCGTTTTTCGCAATAGCGCATCGCATTGCGCAGCAGGTTCTGGAGCGCCCGGGCGGTCAGTCGCGGGTCCAGCGAGAAGCGTTCGAGCTGGCCGTTGAGCAGCACATCGATAACGATCTCCGGTGACTCAAGTTCTTCATCGACGCTGCCCAAAATACTGTCGATGAATTCATCCAGCGACACGTCGACCTGTTCCGGCAGCCGCGCCGGGTTTTGCAATCGGCTGTAAGACAGCAATTCCAGCACCAGCTCATCCAGTTCGCGAATGTGCGCGACCAAGCCTTGCAGACGTTCGCGGCTGGTGGCCGGCAAGTCGTCGGACAGCGCCAGGGCCAGGCCGAAATCCAGCCGCGTCAGTGGCGTGCGCAGTTCGTGGGACACAGCGTTGAGCAGATCGCGCTGCTGGTTGAGCAGGTTTTCGATGTCGCCGGCCATGGTGTCGAACACGTTGGCCAGGCTGCCGATGTTGGAGCTGGGGGAAATCTGTGTGCGCTCGCTCAGGTGGCCCTTGCCGAAGCGTTCGGCGGTACCTTTGAGGCGTTCCAGGTCGCGCCAGTGCGGGCGCAACCACAGCAACAGACAGGCGAGCATGGTCGCGCCGATCAGCACGTTGATGCTCCAGTACAGCCAACTGACGTCCGTCGGGTCCGGCGGCACGACCATTTTCACCACCATCTGCTCGTTCAACGGTGCCACCGCCAGGGTACGCCAGCCCCAGTCGCCGATGCGCACCACGTTCTCACCGCGCTGCAAGCGTTGCCGTTCATCGAGGGTGAATTCCGCGTCGTCGTTGCGGGTCAGCACGATGTGCAGCGGCTGGAATTCCTTGTCCATCTCAGCTGCCAGCGCTGGCCACTGCTCTGAAGGCACGGCGCGAAACTGCTTGGCAATCAGCGTTTGCAAGCCTCGGGAATAATCGAGGTTATAGGTCACGAAGCGCTCATGGAAAACCTGGATCACCAGGTCCGGCACCAGGTAGATCGCTGCGCTGAACGAGACAATGGTCACCAGATAGAGGCGAAACAGAATTCTGAACATCGACTCAGCATTCCCACTCGGAGCGGCTGAACAAGTAACCCTTGCCCCACACAGTCTTGATCTTGCGAGCCTCGCCGGCGTGGTCGTCGAACTTGCGCCGCAGCTTGGAGATGGCCACGTCCACCGAGCGGTCGGTGCCGTTGAATTCGATACCGCGCAAGCGTTGCAGAATCTGGTCGCGGCTCAGCACTTCGCCGGCATGCCGGGCCAGCACCACCAGCAGGTTGTATTCACCGCTGGACAGCTCGACCAGTTGCTCGCGCCAGGTCACCGTGCGCTCAGACAGGTCGATGCACAGATTGCCCATGAGAATGCGGTCGTTGGCGGTCATCGGTTCGCTGAGGCTGCTGCGGCGCAGCAAGGTCCGCACCCGGGCCAGCAACACCCGTGGTTCGCAAGGTTTGGTGACGTAGTCATCGGCGCCCATTTCCAGGCCCAGCACCTGATCGTGGCTGTCATCGCGGGCGGTGAGCATCAGGATCGGCAAGGTCGCCGAGTCGGCTCGCAGCAAGCGGCAGACCTGCAAACCGTCGAGTCCCGGCAGCATCAGATCGAGAATCACCAGGTCCGGAGGATTGACCCGCGCCCGTTCGCGCACATGATCGCCACGGCTAATCACGCTGACGCAATAGCCGTTGCGTTCCAGGTAGCTGGCAATCAGTTCGGAGAGCGCGGTGTCGTCTTCGACCAGGAGGATGTTGGGCATGGGGTGTTTCCAGAAAGTGCAGGGGTGACTGGCGAGGCCTCATCGCGGGCAAGCCCGCTCCCACAGGGATTTGATGTGGACACAGATTTTGTGAACATCACCTACCACTGTGGGAGCGGGCTTGCCCGCGATAGCGGTACATCTGTCGCAATAAATTTCAAGTCGCCAAGGATATACGCCCTCACACGCCCATGAGCAAAACCCTTACACAATTTCACACAGCGCCTACAAAGCTTCACCGCTACCTTGATCGGCGCCCCGTAGGATGCGGGAGGTCATTATTGGGGTATTCACATGTCAAAGAACCTGCTTGCCACGCTCAGCCTGATTGCACTGACGTTGACGCTGAGCGCTTGTGACCAGTCCTCGACCGCCGAAGAACAGGCACCACTGGCCACCGTGCGGATCGAAACCATACAAGCCCGCCCTCTATCGATCAGCAGCGAACTGAGCGGGCGGATTGTCGCGCCACGCATCGCCGAAGTGCGCGCCCGTGTTGCCGGCGTGGTGTTGCAGCAGGCCTTCCGTGAAGGCAGCGATGTAAAAAAAGGCGACGTTCTCTTCCGTATCGACCCGGCACCGTTCAAGGCCGACCTGGACAGCGCCGAGGCGGCGCTGCGCAAGGCCGAGGCCAATGCGTTCCAGGCCAGACTGCAAGAGCAGCGCTACGCCCAACTGATCGAAGGCAACGCCATCAGCGGCCAGGATTATGACAACGCCCGGGCCAATGCCCGGCAGACCGCCGCCGAGGTCGCTGCCAACAAAGCCGCCGTGGAGCGAGCGAAACTGAACCTGGGTTATGCCACTGTCACGGCGCCGATTTCCGGACGCATCGGCCGCGCACTGGTGACCGAAGGCGCGCTGGTCGGGCAGAACGAAACCACCCCTTTGGCATTGATTCAGCAGTTGAACCCGATCCATGCGGACCTGACGCAATCGACCCGTGAACTCAATGACCTGCGCCGCGCGTTCCGTTCCGGCCAGTTAAAGGAAGTGGGCCAAGGTCAGGCCAAAGCCACATTGATTCAGGACGACGGCAGCCTCTACCCGCTGCCGGGCAAGTTGCTGTTCACCGACATCACCGTCGACCCGGGCACTGGTCAGATCATTCTGCGCAGCGAGTTCCCCAACCCGGACCTCGACTTGCTGCCGGGCAGCTTCGTTCGCGTGCGTCTGGAGCAAGCGTTCAATCAGCAAGGCATCAGCGTGCCACAACGGGCCATTCAGCGTGACAGCGCCGGCGTTGCCCAAGTGCTGTTGCTCGACGCCGAGCAGCGGGTCGGCCAGCAACCGGTCGAACTGGGCCCGGTGCAGAACGATCGCTGGATCGTCACCAGCGGCCTCAAGCCCGGCGACCGCATCGTCACTGAAGGCCTGCAACACGCGCGCCCCGGTGAAAAAGTCCAGATCGACAACACCCCTCTTCCACTTGCCCAGGTTTCTGGTCAGTAAGCAGGACGCTTTTTTATGCCGCAGTTCTTTATCGACCGCCCGGTGTTCGCCTGGGTGATCGCCTTGTTCATCCTGCTGGCCGGTGCGTTGGCCATTGTGCAATTGCCGGTGGCGCAGTACCCGAACGTTGCGCCGCCGAAAGTCGAAATCTACGCCACCTACCCGGGCGCTTCGGCGCAGACCGTGGACGAAAGCGTGGTCAGCCTGATCGAGGAAGAGCTCAACGGCGCTGATCATCTGCTGTATTTCGAATCCCAAAGCAGCCTCGGCAGCGCCACCATCACCGCGACGTTCCAGCCGGGCACCGACCCGGAAATGGCGCAAGTCGACGTGCAAAACCGCCTCAAGGTTGTGGAGTCGCGCTTGCCGCAAGCGGTGACTCAACAGGGCTTGCAGGTGGAGAAAGTCTCCGCCGGTTTCCTGCTGCTGATCACCCTCACCTCCAGCGACGGCAAACTCGACGACGTGGCGCTCAGCGATTACCTGGCGCGCAACGTGATGAACGAGATCAAGCGCCTGGACGGCGTCGGCAAGGCTCAGTTGTACGGTGCCGAACGGGCGATGCGGATCTGGATAGATCCGCAGAAACTGATTGGCTTCAACCTGACCCCGGCCGATGTCAACGCCGCCATCGTTGCGCAAAATGCTCAGGTTTCCGCGGGCAGCATCGGCGACTTGCCGACTCGCACCACTCAGGAAATCACCGCGACCATTCTGGTCAAAGGCCAGTTGTCGACACCCGAAGAATTCGCCGACATCGTGCTCAAGGCCAACCCTGACGGCTCGACCGTGCGCATCCGCGATGTGGCGCGGGTCGAGATCGGCAGCCAGGAATATCAGTTTTCCACACGGCTTAACGGCAAGCCGTCCACCGCCGTCAGCGTGCAACTGTCGCCGGGCGCCAACGCCCTGAGCACCGCGACGCTGGTGCGTGCGAAGATGGATGAACTGGCGCGCTACTTCCCGGCCGGCGTCGAATACAAGATTCCGTACGACACTTCGCCCTTCGTCAAAGTCTCGATCACCAAGGTGGTCTACACCCTCGGCGAGGCGATGATATTGGTGTTTGCGGTGATGTTCCTGTTCCTGCAAAACATCCGTTACACGCTGATCCCGACGCTGGTGGTGCCGGTGGCGTTGATGGGCACTTTCGCGACCATGCTCGCGCTGGGCTTCTCGATCAACGTGCTGACCATGTTCGGCATGGTGTTGGCCATCGGCATTCTGGTGGACGACGCGATTGTGGTGGTGGAGAACGTCGAGCGGATCATGGCCACCGAAGGCCTGTCGCCCAAGGACGCGACGCGCAAGGCGATGAAGCAGATCACCGGGGCGATCATCGGCATCACCCTGGTGCTGGTGGCGGTGTTCATTCCGATGGCGTTCATGCAGGGCTCGGTCGGGGTGATTTACCAGCAGTTCTCGCTATCGATGGCCACGTCGATCCTGTTCTCGGCGTTCCTCGCCCTGACCTTGACCCCGGCGCTGTGCGCGACGCTGCTCAAACCGATTGCCCAGGGCGAACATCACGCCAAGGGCGGCTTCTTCGGCTGGTTCAACCGGCGCTTCGAGCAACTGACCGAGCGTTATCAGGGCTGGGTCGCGTATGCGTTGAAACGCACCGGGCGTTACCTGTTGATCTACGGCGTTCTGCTGATCGGTCTGGGGCTGTGCTTCAGTCGCCTGCCCTCCTCGTTCCTGCCGGTGGAAGACCAGGGTTACACCATCACCGACATTCAACTGCCACCGGGTGCGAGCAAGAACCGTACGGTGCAGGTGGTCGAGCAGATCGAAGCGCACAACGCCACCGAACCGGGCGTCGGCGACAGCACGGTGATTCTCGGTTTCAGCTTCTCCGGCAGCGGGCAGAACGCCGCGCTGGCGTTCACCACGCTCAAGGATTGGTCGGATCGGGGCAGCGATGACTCAGCGAGTTCGATTGCCGACCGCGCCAACATCGCACTAAGTCAGATCAAGGACGCCATGGCCTTTGCGGTCCTGCCTCCGCCGGTCGATGGCCTCGGCACCTCCAGCGGTTTCGAGTTCCGCCTGCAGGACCGTGGCGGCCTTGGCCATGCCACGCTGATGCAGGCGCGCAGCCAATTGCTGGCCGCCGCCGAAAAAAGCCCGATCCTGATGAACGTGCGCGAAAGCGCCCTCGCCGAAGCGCCGCAGGTGCAACTGGAAGTCGACCGCAAGCAAGCCAACGCCTTGGGCATTTCGTTTGCCGACATCGGCAACGTGCTGTCCACCGCCGTAGGTTCGGCCTACATCAATGACTTCCCCAACCAGGGAAGGATGCAGCGAGTGGTGGTCCAGGCTGAAGGCGATCAGCGTAGTCAGGTCGACGACCTGCTGAAGATTCACGTACGCAACAACGCCGAGAACATGGTGCCGTTGTCGGCCTTCGTTCGGGCCAACTGGACCCAGGGCCCGGCGCAATTAACCCGTTACAACGGCTACCCGGCCATCAGCATCTCCGGCGAACCGGCGCCCGGTTACAGCACCGGCGAAGCCATGGCAGAAATCGAACGACTGGTGGCGCAGGGCCCGGCGGGGTTGGGTCAGGAATGGACCGGGCTGTCGTTGCAGGAACGCTTGTCCGGCAGCCAGGCACCGATTCTGCTCGGGCTGTCGCTGCTGATCGTGTTCCTGTGTCTGGCGGCGCTGTACGAGAGTTGGTCGATTCCAACGTCGGTGCTGCTGGTGGTGCCGCTGGGTGTACTCGGCGCGGTCTTGGCGGTGACGTTACGCGGGATGCCCAATGACGTGTTCTTCAAAGTCGGGCTGATCACCATCATTGGCCTGTCGGCGAAGAACGCGATCCTGATCATTGAATTCGCCAAAAGCCTGTACGACGAAGGCCACGACCTGATCGACGCCACCCTGCAAGCCGCGCGCCTGCGCCTTCGGCCGATTGTCATGACGTCGCTGGCGTTCATCCTTGGCGTGGTACCGCTGGCGATCGCCACCGGGGCCAGCTCGGCGAGCCAGCAAGCGATCGGCACCGGGGTGATCGGCGGAATGATCACCGCGACGCTGGCAGTGGTGTTTGTACCGGTGTTTTTTGTGGTGGTGATGAAACTGGTGCGCAAGCGCCACAAAAACATCTAACCCACAACCCATCCCCGTAGGAGCGAGGCTTGCCCGCGAAGAGGCCGTCACATTCAACATTAATGTCGACTGACACACCGCCTTCGCGGGCAAGCCTCGCTCCTACAAGGGATTATCGTTGTGGTCACAACCTGGGCTAAGGTGTTTAGACACCCAGGCCCATCGAGTTCTCATGCCCCTACTCGCCCGCACCCACCCACGCCTGTCCGCCGCTGCCACACTCGGCGTCGCGGTCGGCATTCTGGCCCCCGCAGACTCAATCATCAGCAAAATCCTCATCGGCTGGAACGCCGGGGTCTGGACCTATCTGGTGCTGATGCTCTGGCTCACCATACGTGCCAAGGCCCCGGACGTTAAACGCATAGCCGAGGTCGAGGACGAAAACGCCGGTCTGGTGTTGCTGCTGGTGAGCATCGCGGCGCTGGCCAGCCTCGCCACCATCACCTTCGAACTCGCCGGCAGCCGGGACCTGGAAACCACCCGCAAACTGCTGCGCTACGGCTTCACCGCATTGACGGTAATCGGTTCATGGCTGCTGATCGGGGTGATTTTCAGCGTGCACTACGCAAGGTTGTATTACACCTGGAGCGGCAAGGAACCGGCGCTGCGATTTGCCGAGGGGCTGACAACGCCCAATTACTGGGACTTTCTGTACTTCTCGTTCACCATCGGTGTGGCGGTGCAGACGGCCGACGTCGGCGTAGCGACGCGGGATCTGCGCAAGATCGTGCTGGCGCAATCGTTGATCGGGTTCGTGTTCAATACCGCGATTCTGGGCTTTTCGATCAACATTGCAGCGGGGCTGTTCGGTTGATTTTTCTGATTCGCGATAACAAACCTGGCTTTTATACCTGTCATTTATGACAGTAGATTTTGCATTTCCCCTGATAAATGATCGGACATGTCGCCGACACGCTATTGCCGGCCCTCTCGATGTCACCGAAGGATCGATCATGAAAAAGCTTACCCTGCCTCCGAACAATCAACCGAAAGAAACCACCGGCACGTTTTCCGCAACGCTAACCAACAGTGAATTCACCCACTTTAAAGCCATAACAGTGAGACTGTGGCTCGACGCTCCAGGTGAAGAGATCTAACCGATGGATTCTGAATGGAAGTACTGCAGAAGAGAATAAGGTCAGAACGCTGATGGTCTTGACGTTCGATGAACACTTGTCTGGAGGCGAATATGACCTGGGCGGTGCTACCGCAAAAGTTCGGCTGTCATACACACGATTGATCCGAACCAGTGAAGGCGGCGGTATTATGGAACGTTACGACGCCATCGCAGGTAAAGTGAAATTCGAATTCGACATTCAATCAGGCTCTCTCCAAGGCAAGATGATCGACTGCACGATTCAACGTGCAGGACAACCGGCCATGCAGTTTGATCTGAAGGGCGAATTTGATGTCGCGGGATTTGATGTTGTCATCCGTTGAGCCCGAAGCCCCTATCAACTAGGGGCAAAACCTTGTTATCAGGCCTCACAGGTCGTCGAGGCCTGATAACGTGCACTCGCTGTCCTCTGCGCCTGACACAGGCCTTCTAGCCGCCCCCTTCTGCGAAGCTAACCTGTATCTGTCCTAAAGATCATCCGCCAAACTGCGCTCGACGATCTGCTCGAACGCCTGACCTGTCATCTGCACCGGCGCACCCGGTATGGCGAAGACCCACGTCTACCGCGGGTAGCGCAAAAGGCCCGCGAATATCTGCATGCTCACGCTCAACTGGTGCGCAGTCACCGGCGCTGGTTTGTCCGGGCTTATGGTTTGACGCCGGTGCTGTATCGCAGGGCAGCCTTGAGAGCGGGCGCAAGCTAATTGCCAAGTTCTACTGGAGCGATGAGCTACTTCAATCGTACGATGGGATTACTACTGCTGACGTCAACAGCGGGCAATATCAGCGTTAGTCATCCATCACCGCCCAATCAAGACAAACTCATCTACAAGGCCAATAGTTAAAAACACAAAAAAAAAGCGTTGTAAACTGTCAGAGCTGACAGTTTACAACGCCATGTCTTCAGCGTTTGATAAGGCATCCCGAGCTTTAAGCGGGTGGATTGTTAATTGCCATAAATATGGAGACAGTAATGCAAACTATCACGCAAAAATCCAAACAGGAAACGGCTGCGGGAACCTGTACTGGTACCCTTGGCAATAACCAGACATTTAATGCAGGTCTCGTCGAACTGTCGGTGAAAACCTTTCTGCCACCGCATGGTGTAGCACATGTGATGTTCGCCAGGCAACGCGCTCCCGCCCCGGATTACACGACGAAAGAACTCACGCTCTCCTTTACCAAGGGGCAGCCCAATGGCCCCTATCCGGTGACAAAAGAATCGTCTACTGTGCGCCTGACCTTCGCCGATAATTCCGACCCGGACAACCCTGTGATTTACAACCAAAAACAAGGCGCCGCCGTGTTGATGTTTGATGCACAAAGTGGAATCTTCTCCGGCACATTGACCGATGTCGTCGTTGAAAACGTTGTCAATGACACGGTCAAAACACTGACTATCAATGTTGATTTTTCCGCCAGGGAAAATGCTAGCGTCAAAAAACGTGCTGCCGCATTGCGCTCGCAGGCGGCCTGATAAACATGCAAGCCAGCCCCATAGAAAAAGGAAGCGAAGGCTTCCTTTTTTTACATCGAGTTTCGACGCTACTTAAAATGCATAGCGCATACCGACATTGATACCTATAGGTTGATCAATATGACGACCGCTCATGGCATCAACATCAAGATGTAAATGAAAGTCTTTTGTCATGGACACAGCCATACCAGCACCGAGTTCAACCCGAGAACCGGAGAGATCATTGTTAAAAACGTTGTTGTTGACTTGAATTTCATTGTTTTTAGCGAATTCGTATGCCAAAGCCGCTTTCAGGTACGGTTGCAATACACGTCCCTGTTCCAGTGCGATATTACGTCCTGCTGTCACCCCGATTTTCCCTAACATGGATCGAGTCCGATCACCTTCGGCTTGCAAATCGTTATCCAGCGAAAAGTCTTTACCCTCAATGTACACAGTGGACCACTGAGTGAATGGCTCAAGATAATTGCCGCTGGCAAAAGCGATGTGCCGACCAAACTCCACGGACACACCTACTCCCGAGTTGTCAAAGTCGCCTTTGGTTCGGGTACCGTCGCTCAACCCTACCTTGGCGTCATTGCGAAAACGGTTGGCTTTGACGACCGCATCGAAGTAGTAACCGGTTCGGGCATCAAGCCAGGTGGCATAGGTACCCAGGTAGTAGCTGCTAACCGTGCCGGAAGTGCCGCCATGCAGATCCAGATCGGACTTGCTATGTCCGGCAAGTACCCCCGCCAGCCATTGGCCGTCGCCAATCGGAAGTGGCGCGTCGACCCCCAGGGTAAAACCCTGCTGGGTTTGCTGATAACCAACGCCCGATGCATCAGAAATGTTGTATTTGTTGCCATAGGCACGGCCCCATGCTCCGGCACTCCTTCCATTGAAACGCAATTCACCCATCCGGGAGCGCACTGAAGCTCCTTCACCATACCAGGCGGTCACTGGGGTGTTGAACAGCGCCAAGACCGAACGGGCTCCCGGACTGACCGTGCTTGTGCTCGGGTCAAGTATCCAGTCGTTGCCACTTTTGGCCAGCCCGTAGGAATAAGTACCCAGATCGACGTTCCTGCTTATTGTGAATTGAGCATCGCCACCTGCGGTTTGAACCACGCGAATAGGCACACCAGCTGCCGGATCCACACCGCTGCTGCTTATCAGCAGCTCATGGGTACCGCTGGCCGTTCCATTAATAACCAACAGGTCTGTTTGACCCGTAGCGAAATCAGTCCCCATGAGAAACCGGCCATTACCCGACAGGTTGGTCACCTGTAATTGGTAAAAGGCGTCGTCAGCACCAAATTTTACGGCCCCACCGTTACTCAGGATCAGATTCTCGACCTTGCTGTCTTCCACCAGCACCCATTGCGAACTGTCATTGATGGTTGCACTGGCGACGTTGACCAGGCGACCGGTCAACTCGGAATTGTTCTGCAACGTCAGTTGGGTGGTGCTGCCTTGCTCGGAAATGATGTGCCCTGTGAGGTTACTGCCATTGACCGTCATGTGGGCGTTCGCACCACCGCGGACATCCAGCAGGGTTTCATTGCCGGCCTGCAATCGAGAGTTGTCCAGGAAAATGTTCGCCGTCGACGCACCGGCATTGGCAAAATCCACCAGAATGGCCGAGTCGGTTTGACCTTGAACCGTAGAGTTTTCAAGTGCGAGGGTCACAGGCTGAATAGCGGAGTCTTCAAGGCCAAGGCTGATGCCATTCTGTCCACCGATCACGGTACTGCCTCTGAGCGTCGCTCCGGCACTTTGTAGCCGGAGCCCAAAGCTGGAAGCCCCGGTACCTTGAATCGTCGAACGGGTGATATCCAGAGTGCTGAATGCACTCGCCAATGCGCCGCCGGTCACTCCAGTGACGGTGCTGTCGGTTATCGTGACCGTTGAGCCGGTCTGGGTGTTGATGTTTCGTCCCGCTTGTAACCCAAAGCGATTGCCAGTAATGGTGCTGTCTTTGATATTGGCTTCGCTGTTGCTCAGCACCACAGCCGCCAATCCGCCGATACCGGTGACCGTCGCTCCGTTCAGGTTTACTCGGGAACCGTTGATTGCTGAAATCTGTTGGGTATTGCTGCCTGGATTGACATTGAGTGTCGACTGATCAGAGGTGATCGCCAACGTTTGTGCCGCATTGACGGTCAGCGTTGCATTCTGGCTGAGAGACCAGCTTTCCGGTGCCCCCCCATTAACGGTTTCATCACCCCCGACGACGGGTGCCGCAGCTGCAGATGAAGTGTAAATAGCCAGCAGTGGAATACACGAAAACATTAATTTTTGCGTGTTCCCCCTTCTAGTCGATGAAGTTCGCATAGTAGACACCTACTTTGATAAAACTCAGGAACTGGCAGTCCCGGCTTTTAGAAAGGTGCCAGTCAATTAAGGGTCGCTAGGCTATCTGGACACTGCGGAATACGCTGTAGGATTTATCCTATTGTCACAAAGGAAAACTCCTTCTGAGTCTCAAACATACCATTTAGATAAAAAAGCAGTGCAGCGAAGGACTGCCCTCACTGCACTGTCAGAGGGTACTTAAGGCGAAGGATGAGCTTCCTCGCAGTACTGCCCGATATGATTGACCATAAGCACTTCATGTTGCGCTGGTTTAGAAGGAGGTGTAGGAGTATTTCCTGTACGCGAAACAGTATATGTCAATCTGCCTAACCCACGGTTGGCGGGTTTGAAGTGAGTATCATAATCTCCAATCTGAATAATGACACCCTCGTCCGGAAATGTACCGACAATGGGATAAGTAGCCGTTGTTTCGACGATTGGATCCGGAGGATTTTCGTTGGTCAATGCTTCCCACTTCAAAGTAATTGTTTCACCATCAATGGTATAAGGCCCCTTGAGTATTCGCACCTGGAGATTGCGGCGAGGCGTCCCATCATTACTGGCGCCAAAGTTTAAAGTCCCACAACCGATTTGCTTTTTCGGACCCGCAAGATTCAGCACTTCCGGTGCAGCCGTTTCGATTGGAAAATCTTCCACTGTAATTGGCTGATGAGGCGAACTCTGAGGATTGACGCCGAGCGGTGTATTCAATGTCCACCAGAGATCCCTTGTTCCGCTCTGTTGTTGGAAAATGACATCCCAATCCAACTGCCGGGTGATGAGAGTATTTTCCATACCTGGCGTCAGTGCGATGGTGGCTCCTACCTGAACGTTATGGTAGAAGATTTTTATCTCCCATCCCTCTTCTGTAGGTGGGGCAGCAAAAATCATGAACGATATAGTTCCATTATCGCCGTAATCTGTCTCAAGAATTTCATTCACACTTCCTTTAGACATTGTGAGTTCTGGGGTTGACAGATTCGGGTTGATTGGCTTCGGCCTATCCGGATTTTCTGGGCCGATATAAGACATATCGACAAAAATATCAGCCGAACTTTCTGCAATTTTCCGACTGCCGCGAAACATTTCAAAATGAATATTGGTTTGTTGTGCCCCGTCGGTATTTCCATATACGCGCTCTATAAGCGCGACGTCCACATCCCAGGTTAATTCAAGGTTCGTCCCGACGAGCTGTTCACTGCCTACCTCTTCGCTGCCCCAGTACACGCGTACGGAATCTCCCGGGCCGTTGGGCGTAGGAACCGTCACCACAACTTTTACCCCCTGCTCAACATCGGCGTGATCGATTAAATCATCACCGTTTTCTCCGTTGGCCAACGGTACGACTGGAGGCAAGATAACGTTGGGGTCTTCAAGGAACACAATGCGTCGGCTACTGGGGTTGGATAATTTGCTGATGTTTCCTGCTAAATCCCGAACCCGGAAAACGAACGTATTTGCCCCTTCCTCGGCAGCCCGAAACTTTTCAACGGGCACCAACACTTCAAACGTTGATGTGAGGAATCCCTTATAGGCAGGTTCATCCCGGTCAGGATCCGGTGCGACCCCAAAAAACAGTTCGACCCAGTCAGTGTCCAGTCGAGCGGAATAGTCGGCAATCTTGATCCGTACGCCTGTCAGGTTTTTGCCAAGGAAATCCTCATCAATGGGGGCGCCAGGCGCAGGGCCGGCCGGAAATGAGGGTGCTGCCGGCGTACGATCCGACGCCGGCACTTTTACTTTGTAAGGTCGCGTCCGATCAACCGCATACTCGGCAATTTCGGCATTCGAATCGTTGATACCACCGTACCAGTAGATATATATAACTTCATACACAGTGGGTATTTCTGGAGCAATATCTTCTACTAAATACTTTATCGGAATTGTACGATGCAACGGCCATCCCCGCTCGGCGATCGGCCCCAGCTCCAGAAAAGCCTCAATATCCTCCCAGTCAGGCGCGCCTTTCTTGCGAATCTTAAACTCAATTAAATCAGCCGGATCCTCAGGTTCCGTTCCTTGAGGAATGGTGTACTCCAGTGGCGCATCCAGAAATTCGATAGGTATCCGAATATCATTTTCTAGAGTTTGCTGGGTGAAGGTAACTTTTTCGGCATCGGCGAGCACAGCGCCGGCTGTACCGTTACGTTCCTGCAAGACCATCCTTCTGGACAAATTGGCACGATCAACTTTAGCGTTCATTTTATCAGGCTCCATTCATTACTGATCAAAAGCGCAAAGATCTCATCAACCAACTAACGATTCATGCGCCTATATTTCACCGCGTACTGCCATATTATTAACTCACCCTGGACCACAGGACTCATCACCTGGAACGATTCTGTCAATGCGGACCAGTGTCACTTTTGATTTCCCTACCAATTTTTTTCCACGATACACAGCGTAAGTAACCAATGCAGACGCATTGTTTTCCATCGGCTCAATATGCGGAATATACGGCTCTACAACTTCAACAAAACCTTCACGAATATCTTCATCACTCAGCGACTGGCGAATGATCTTTTTATAGGTATTTCCGATTGGATCGCCACTACCATTTTGACTCTTGTAACCTGTCCATTCTATTTCGCACCGGTCGCCAACCCTGAAACCCGTCAGCGCTGAAACCTTGATCTGTACCCCTTCCCAAATAGGCGGGTCGGCTTTGCAATTCAAATAACCATTTTCTTTATCCGTCTGCGGAAAGTCGACTTCTGGAAGATCAGTTGGTATCTCCGTATGGTCGATGGTCAGGTAGCGCTTAGATGATAGGGATTCGTTATCCGCAGTATTAAGCAGTCCATACCAGAGTCTAGCGACGCCGTTACTTTGCAAATATTCCGGTGCGATCCGAATGACAAACTCAGGCTGTATATCTGCTGGATAATATGTCTTTTCTATGCGCAGAACTATCAACCGGCCCTGTTCAAAACAAACCGCGAGGATGTCTCGTTCTCCCTGCTCTTTTGCCGGATTGGGCCAAAGAGGAATCACCACATCAATCCCGGTCTGCAGTCTATCCAGAGGGATATGACCTTCCGGATCATCATCTTCCACGCCGATGACCTTTGGTGCGTTTAACGTCATTGAGATCACGGATCGCATGAACGAATCCTCGATAAAAAGGCGGCTTTGTTCTTGAGTCATCAGCGCCGGACATTTGGCACAGCGGTGAAGAAATTAAGCATTAATTATCGGAATCGGACTACTGTCAGATCTGACAGGTCTGACGACCGCTGGTCGTTTTTTTTGCGAATTGTCCTTAAATCTGTGACCTGGCCACGCTTGACGTACGGGATGTATTGGTGTTTTCTGAAACCGGTTTCATAGCCATATGGCCCTTCATGCGAACTATTCCAATAACAAGGTCGCCCCCCATGAATGACTTCTCCGCCGCCCAACGCAGCCGCGTGACCATGCTCGACGTCGCCGAACACGCGGGAGTCTCCAAGGCCAGCGTTTCGCGTTTCATCGGCGATGACCGCGCCCTGCTCTCCGATGCCATTGCCTTGCGCATCGAGCAAGCGATCAGCGAGTTGGGCTACCGCCCGAACCAGATGGCCCGCGGCCTGAAACGTGGACGCACGCGTCTGATCGGCATGCTGATGGCCGATATCCGTAATCCTTATTCGATTGCCGTGATGCACGGGGTGGAAACCGCCTGCCGTCAGCACGGCTACAGCCTGGTGGTGTGCAACACCGATCGCGATGATGAGCAGGAGCGTCAGCACCTGGCGTTGCTGCGCTCGTACAACATCGAAGGCTTGATCGTGAACACCCTCGGCCATCACCGCGATGAGCTGCGCGAGTTGCATCAGGAAATGCCCATGGTGCTGGTGGATCGCAAAGTCGAGCAGCTCGATAGCGATCTGGTGGGGTTGGACAATCCGGCCGCCGTCGAGATGGCGGTTGCCCATCTTGAAGAACGCGGTTATCGCGATGTGCTGTTGGTGACCGAGCCGTATGACGGCACCAGTTCGCGGATCGAGCGGGTCAGCAGTTTCAAGGCGCAGATCGAGCGGCGTCCGGCGCTCTCGGGGGCGGTGGTTGAAACTGGCGGCGATCTGACCGCTCGTTTGAAAACCTTTCTGCAAACTCCCGGCCCTGGCCCGAAGGCGCTGTTTTGCGCCAACGGTATTGCCGCGCTGGCCAGCACTCATGCGTTGCGCGAGTTGAAGTGCAATCTGTTCGAGGATGTCGGGCTGATTGCCCTGGATGATCTGGATTGGTATCCGTTGGTGGGGAGCGGGATTACCGCGCTGGCCCAGCCGACGGCGGAGATGGGTGCGAGTGCGTTTGAGTGTTTGCTCAAGCGGCTGCGCGGGGATGACGGGCCGGTGCGGACGTTGGATTTTCCGGCGCGGTTGATTGTTCGGGGGTCGACCCTGGGGGATTTTCGGTGAATGTTCGGGCCTCTTCGCGGGCAAGCCTCGCTCCTACGGGTTTTGTGAACGCCACAGATCCCTGTAGGAGCGAGGCTTGCCCGCGAAGAGGCCCAAAAGACCACCCCACAACTCACATCAATATTTTTTTGACCAAAAATGAAACCGGTTTCAGAGGTGTACAACAATGAATAAACCACCCGTTTCCATCAGCCTTTCCAGCTACGGCGCCGACCTTGTTCGTGAACGCGGCCAGGGCTCGTTTATCGGCGTGTTGGCCGCCGCCGGCGCCACGCGCATTGAATGGCGCGAAGAGTTGCTGACCCTTGAAAATCCGACGCAACTGGCCGACGCCACCCAAGCCCTGGGGCTCGAAAGCGTCTATTCCTCGCCGATGGAATTGTGGTTGGCCGGGCAGTCGGCCCCCAATCCTGAACTGCTCTCGACCCTGAAGCGCGCCGAGGCATTCGGCGCCCAATGGCTGAAAGTTTCCCTGGGCTATTTCACCGACAACAACGATCTGCAAACACTCGCGCTGCAGTTGCAACAGAGCCCGGTGCAGCTGCTGGTGGAAAACGACCAGACCTTGCAGGGCGGTCGCATCGAACCTTTCCAGCGTTTCTTCGCCGACGTCGAGCAGCACAACCTGCCGATCAAAATGACTTTCGACATCGGCAACTGGCAATGGCAAGACCAGCCCGCCGCCAGTGCTGCGCGGTTGCTCGGCCGACACGTCGGTTACGTGCACTGCAAAGCGGTGGCGCGCCGGGCCGACGGCAAATTGGTGGCGGTGCCACCGGCCGCCAGCGACCTGCATCTGTGGGAGCAATTGCTGCGGCACATGCCCCAGGGCGTGATGCGCGCGGCGGAGTATCCGCTGCAAGGCGATGACCTGGTGCAGTTGACTACCGAGCACGTCGCCACCCTCGCCCTCCTCGGTCAATCCCGCCTGGAGCCCGCTCATGCCTGAGATCGATATTCTGTCGTTCGGTGAAACCATGGCGATGTTCGTCGCCGAGCAGAACGGTGAGCTGGCTGACGTCGAGCACTTCCACAAGCGCATTGCCGGGGCCGACAGTAATGTCGCCATTGGCCTGTCGCGATTGGGGTTTAACGTCGCCTGGCTGAGCCGGGTTGGCGCTGACTCTCTGGGTCGGTTCGTCATCGATACGCTGGAAAAACAAGGCCTGGATTGCAGTCACGTCGACATCGACCCGGCGCACCCCACCGGTTTTCAACTCAAGTCCCGCAGCGATGATGGCAGCGATCCGGTTGTCGAGTACTTCCGGCGTGGGTCGGCTGCCAGTCATTTGTCGGTGCAGTCCATTGCGCCGCAACTGCTCGAGGCCAGGCATCTGCACGCCACGGGCATTCCCCCGGCGCTGTCGGCATCGGCTAGGGAAATGTCCTTCGAACTGATGACCCGTATGCGCAATGCCGGGCGTAGCGTGTCGTTCGACCCCAATCTGCGCCCGAGCCTGTGGGCCAGCGAGCAACAGATGATCAGCGAGATCAACCGCCTCGCCACTCTCGCCCATTGGGTGTTGCCGGGTTTGAGCGAAGGACGTTTGCTCACCGGTTTCGAAGACCCCGCCGACATCGCGGCGTTTTACCTCGACCAAGGCGTTGAAGCCGTGGCGATCAAACTCGGGCCGCACGGCGCGTATTACCGAACCCATCTGGATGAAGGTTTCGTTGCAGGCGTGCCGGTGGAAACGGTGGTCGATACGGTCGGTGCCGGCGATGGGTTTGCCGTCGGCCTGATCAGCGCCCTGCTGGAAAACCACAGCGTTGCCCAAGCCGTGCAGCGTGCCAACTGGATCGGCAGCCGTGCGGTGCAGAGCCGTGGGGATATGGAGGGGTTGCCCACCCGAGCCGAAATGGATGCTGAATTTGAGGCCGCCTTCGCGGGCAAGCCTCGCTCCTACAGGTCTTGCGCGATCCCGTAGGAGCGAGGCTTGCCCGCGAAGAGGTCATAACAGTCACCGCAAAAAACTGATTCAAAACCGTTACCTGCTGCGACAAAAACAACAAGCTCAGGAGCATCACTATGAAAACCGCAACACTGGCCACCCGCCGCTGGTGGTACATCATGCCGATCGTGTTCATCACCTACAGCCTGGCGTATCTGGACCGCGCCAACTATGGGTTCGCCGCCGCCTCCGGCATGGCTGCTGACCTGATGATCACTCCCGGGCTGTCGTCCCTGCTCGGCGCGCTGTTCTTCCTCGGTTATTTCTTCTTCCAGATTCCGGGCGCGATCTACGCCCAGAAGCACAGCGTCAAGAAGCTGATTTTCGTCAGCCTGATCCTCTGGGGTGGCCTGGCGACCTTGACCGGGATCGTCTCCAACGCCTATTGGCTGATCGTGATTCGCTTCATGCTCGGGGTGGTCGAAGCCGCGGTGATGCCGGCGATGCTGGTGTACCTGTGCCACTGGTTCACCCGCGCCGAACGCTCGCGCGCCAACACTTTCCTGATCCTCGGCAACCCGGTGACCATGCTCTGGATGTCGGTAGTGTCGGGCTACCTGATCCAGCATTTCAGCTGGCGCTGGATGTTCATCATCGAAGGACTGCCGGCGGTACTGTGGGCGTTTATCTGGTGGCGTCTGGCCGATGATCGTCCGGCTCAGGCCAAGTGGCTGAGCGACCAGGAAAAGCACGACCTGGAAAGCGCCCTGGCCGCCGAACAGGTCGGCATCAAAGCGGTGAAAAACTACGCCGAAGCCTTCCGCTCGCCGAAGGTGATCATCCTCGCCTTGCAGTTTTTCTGCTGGAGCATCGGCGTCTATGGTTTCGTGCTGTGGCTGCCGTCGATCCTCAAGGCTGGGGCGAAAATGGACATGATCGAAGCAGGTTGGCTGTCGGCGTTGCCGTACTTGGCGGCGGTGATCGGCATGCTGCTGGTGTCCTGGGGCTCGGACAAACTGCAAAAGCGCAAACGCTTCGTCTGGCCGCCGCTGCTGATCGCCTCGATTGCGTTCTATGGCTCCTACGCCTTGGGCGCGGAACACTTCTGGTGGTCCTACACGCTGCTGGTGATTGCCGGTGCCTGCATGTACGCGCCGTACGGGCCGTTTTTCGCCATCGTCCCGGAAATCCTCCCGGCCAACGTTGCCGGCGGGGCCATGGCGCTGATCAACAGCATGGGCGCGCTCGGTTCGTTTGGCGGCTCTTATCTGGTCGGTTACCTGAACAGCTCCACCGGATCGCCCGGTGCCTCGTATTTGCTGATGAGCGGTGCGTTGCTGCTGTCGGTGGTGCTGACGATTTTCCTCAAGCCCGGCGCCAGTGACCGGGTCGCTGTGCGCCGGCCGGTGGCGGCTCATTCTTGATTTGATGTAGAGATGACGACGATGAAAAAGCAGGTTGTGCTGTACAAGAAACTCTCGCCGCTGCTGATGGCTCGCTTGCATGAGCACACCGAGGTGACGCTGATCGACAGCCTCGACGCCGAGGGCCTGGCGCAACTGCGCCGGGCCCTGCCCCGTGCCCAAGGGTTGCTCGGCGCCAGTCTGAAACTGGACGCCGGGTTACTGGATCTGGCACCGAACCTGGAGGCCATTGCCAGCGTGTCCGTCGGCGTCGACAACTACGACATCGACTACCTGACCGAGCGGCGGATCCTGCTCAGCAACACACCGGACGTGTTGACCGAGACCACCGCCGACACCGGTTTCGCGCTGATTCTGGCCACCGCGCGGCGGGTGGTGGAACTGGCGAACATGGTGCGTGCCAGCCAGTGGAAACGTAACATCGGCCCGGCGCATTTCGGCAGCGATGTGCACGGCAAGACGCTGGGCATCATTGGCATGGGGCGGATCGGTGAGGCATTGGCGCAGCGCGGGCATTTCGGTTTTGGCATGCCGGTGCTGTATCACAGCCATTCGCCGAAACCGGCGGTGGAACAGCGATTCAACGCGCAATACCGCAGCCTGAGCGAATTGCTGAAGCAGGCCGATTTCGTTTGCCTGACGTTGCCGCTCACCGCTGAAACCGAAGGGTTGATCGGCGCCGAACAGTTCGCCCTGATGCGTCCTGAGACGATCTTCATCAACATTTCCCGAGGCAAGGTGGTGAATGAGCCAGCGCTGATCGAGGCGTTGCAGCAGAAGCGGATTCGCGCGGCGGGGCTGGATGTGTTCGAGCGTGAGCCATTGGGACATGACTCGCCGTTGTTGCAGTTGAACAACGTGGTGGCGACGCCGCATATTGGGTCGGCGACGCATGAAACGCGAGAGGCGATGGCCCGGTGTGCGGTGGAGAATTTGTTGGCGGCGTTAGCTGGGGAGCGACCGGTGAATCTGGTGAATGCCGGGGCTTGGAAAGGCTGAGGACATTTGGCGTCTGTGAGTCAGTCTTCGCGGGCAAGCCTCGCTCCTACAGGGGATTTGTGGTGTTCACAAACCCCCTGTAGGAGCGAGGCTTGCCCGCGAAGAGGCCATCAAATTCAACACAAATCGATCAGGCCCGCCGCACCTGCAGCAACTCCGCCGCACACGAGGCAATCCGCGCACACGCATCCGCCAGCCTCACCTGATCCACCACCAGGCCAATGCGAATATGCCCCGCCGCGCTAGGCCCAAAGGCTTCGCCGGCCAGCACCGACACGCCATACACTTCAAGCAGCCGCTCGGCAAAATCTTGCGCGCCGAGCCCGGTCTGGCGCACATCGACCATCACGAACATCCCGCCATCGGGTTTGATCGGCCGGATGCCCGGACAACCGCTTAGCCTCGCGCACACCAGATCGCGACGCTGGCGATATTCCTCACGCATCAGCGCCACTTCCGGCAAGTCTTTATCGAGCGCCACTTGCGCAGCGTTCTGGACGAAATCCGGAATCCCGAACAGCATGCACAGCGACAGATGCATCAAGTGTTCAGCCAATGCTTTGGGGCCGATCATCCAGCCCACCCGCCAGCCGGTCATGGCATGGGATTTAGACAGACTGTTGATCGTCGCCGTGCGCTCGGCCATACCCGGCAGACTGGCCGGGCTGATGTGCTCGCCCTCATACAACAGGTCGCTGTAGACCTCGTCGCTGATCAGCCAGAGGTCATGCCGCACACACAGCGCCGCCAGTGCCTGCCAGTTCTTCAACGACAGGCTGGCACCGGAGGGATTGTTCGGGCTGTTGAGCAGGATGACGCGGGTTTTCGGGGTGATCAGCGCCGCGACATCCGCCGGTTCAACTCGAAAGCCGTTCTCCGGACGCACCGCCACCGGCACCACGCTCGCCCCGCAGGCGCCGAACACGCCTTCATAGGTCACGTACATCGGCTCGGCGACGATCACTTCGTCACCCGGATCGAGCAGGCATTGGGCAACCGAATACACCGCGCACTGCGCACCGGGCAGCACGATCACATGGTCGGCATCCACCTCCTGACCGCTGCGCCGCTGATGACGACTGGCGATGCTGCTGCGCAGTATGCGGGTGCCGCGTACATCCGAGTAATGGGTGTCGCCGGCCAACAGGCTGTCGATCGCGGCGTGAACGATCGGCAGCGGTGTATCGAAATCAGGGTCGCCGACCGACAGCAGCAGCACGTCGACGCCCTGCTCGCGCAATTCCAGCGCTCGATCATGAATCTTCCAGGCTGCCGCTCCGTCACCATCGATTCGTTGGGTCAAGGCTGAATAGCGCATGTACTTCTCCTAACGCGCGAGTTCCAGTTTCAACCCTATCTCAAATCACGAAACGCGCCACCATCGCGTTCAAATCAACCGCCAATCGCGACAATTCATGGGTGGCGGCGCTGGTCTGGTTGGCACCGGCGGCAGACTGGGTGGCCAAGTCGCGAATGTTCACCAGATTACGGTCGACTTCACGGGACACCTGAGCCTGTTCTTCCGAGGCGCTGGCGATCACCAGGTTACGCTCGTTGATCAGGTGAATCGATGAAGTGATCTGCTCCAGGGCGACACCCGCCGCACGGGCCATTTCCAGGGTGCTTTGGGTGCGTTGATTGCTTTGTTGCATCGACGAGACCGCTTCACCGGTGCCGTTCTGGATGCCGGCGACCATCTTCTCGATTTCCTGGGTCGATTGCGCGGTGCGATGGGCCAACGCCCTGACTTCGTCCGCCACCACCGCAAAGCCACGTCCGGCCTCCCCGGCACGGGCCGCTTCGATCGCGGCGTTGAGGGCCAGCAGGTTGGTCTGCTCGGCAATGGCGCGGATCACGTCCAGCACTTTGCCGATGTCGCGGCCTTGAGCGGCCAGGCCCTCGATCATCAACGCCGTGTTCTGCACGTCATGGGTCATGGTCTGGATCGCGTCGACGGTTTCCACCACCCGGTCACGACCTTCACGAGCGGCTTGTGTCGACTGGTTCGACGCTTCGGAGGTCGATACGGCATTGCGCGCCACTTCTTCCACGGCGGCGGTCATTTCGTTGACGGCGGTGGCGGCCTGTTCGATTTCGTTATTTTGCTGTTGCAAGCCACGGGACGCTTCTTGGGTCACGGTACTGAGTTCTTCCGCGGCGGCACCCAGTTGCGTCGCGGAGCCGGCGATCTGTTCGATGGTCTTGCGCAGGTTGGTCTGCATGGCTGCCAAGGCGCCGAGCAAACGGGCCGGTTCATCGTTGCCGTCGACTTCGATGACCTTGCTCAGGTTGCCGCCGGCAATGGTTTCGGCCGCGAGCACCGCACGGTTCAGCGGCGTGAGGATGCTGCGGGTCAACAGCCAGGCCAGCAGCACGGTCAGCAACGAAGCGATCACCGCCACCGTCACGATGCCGATAAAGGCTTCACTGTAGTGCTCGCCCGCCTTGGCCGACGCGGCTTTGGCATCGGCGGTGTTGAGCGCTACCAGTTTGTTCAGTTGCTCGCCCATCTGATCGGTGCCCTCCTTGATCCGCGTGTTGATCAGGGTACGCATCTCATCGAGTTTATTCTGCCGCGACAGCTCCAGCATCTGGCTCTGGGCCTGCATGTAATTCTCGAGGGTTGTCGCGAAGGTTTTGTACAGCGCCGCTTCTTCAGGACCGGCCGGCAAGGCGGCATAACTGGCTTGGGCGCTGCGCACCTTGTCGACGAGCACACCGATGCGAGTCTGGGCTTCCTGCAATGCGGCCGGATCACGGTTGACCAGTACGCGGAACGAGAGAATCCGCAGCCGCAGGACGTTTTCCGTCACGTTACCCAGAAACCCGATGCTGGGTAACTGCGTCATTTCCATATCGACAGAGGCCTGGCGGATGATCGACATGCGGTTCACGGCAAACACACCCAGCACGATGACCAGCAAGGCTATGAAGGCGAAACCCAGGAAAGCTCGAGGCGCGATGTTCAGATTACGCAGGGACATAGGATGATCTCGGTAATTGAGGCGGCGAGCATCCTTGCCGTGATCACTGTCGGGCGGGCGATGGCGCGCACCTTTCAGCCTAGCGCCACTGTTGTAATTGGTTTGTGTGCGCCTGTTAGCTGTATCGGCCGGGCTTGAGGTTTTTTGCAGGGGTTGGCGAAATATTTTTCAAGGGCGGCAGGAGTGTTTCAGCGGTGAAACACTCGTTAGCTTAAATGCAGAACCTGTAGGAGCGGGCTTGCCCGCGAAGGCGGCGGCACAGTCAACATTGGTGGTGCCTGACACACCGCTTCGCGGGCAAGCCCGCTCCCACAAGGATTTTTTTCTGCTGACGATTGAGTCAGGCCTTACGGGCCGCCACCCGCCACACCCGCGCAATATCACGGGCGCGCTCGCGCAACAAACGCGGCGCCTCGGCGCAGGCCTGCTCCAGTGTCATCGGCCCGCTTGCCAACGCGAAGGCGGCATCGATGCCATGCTCGTACAGCGCCTGATACCCCTCGCCCAACGTACCGGCGATGACGATGACCGGCACGCCGTGCTGGCGTGCAATGCGTGCCACGCCAAACGGGGTTTTGCCGCGCAGAGTCTGGGCATCGAAACGACCTTCGCCGGTGATCACCAGATCGGCGCCTTTGACCGCCTCAGCCAGCCCCACCAATTCGGCCACCACTTCCACTCCAGCCTGGAACTGCGCACCGAGAAACGCCTTGGCGGCAAACCCCAGGCCACCCGCTGCGCCGCTGCCCGGTTCGTCGCGCACGTCTTTGTCCAGGGCTTGCGCGCAGAGTTCGGCAAAGTGCCCGAGGGCCAGGTCCAGTTGCTCGACTTGCTCGGGCGATGCACCTTTCTGCGGGCCGAAAATCGCTGAGGCGCCATGAGGGCCGCACAGCGGGTTATTGACGTCGGCGGCGATGTCGAAGCGCACCTTGGCCAGACGCGGATCGATATCACTCAGATCGAGGCGGGCCAGTTGCGCCAAGGCCAGACCACCCGGCACCAGGGTTTGGTCCTGAGCGTCCAGCAGTTTCACCCCCAAAGCTTGCATCGCCCCGGCGCCGCCGTCGTTGGTGGCGCTGCCGCCAATCGCCAGGATCACCCGTTGCGCTCCGGCATCCAGCGCAGCGCGGATCAATTCACCGGTGCCGTAGGTGCTGCTGGTGCAGGCATCGCGCAGGTTCGGCGGAACCAGTTGCAGGCCACTGGCCTCGGCCATTTCGATGATTGCGGTATGGCTCTGTGGCAACCAGCCCCAAGCGGCATCGACCGTGGCACCCAGCGGCCCACGAACATGGGTACGACGCAGTTCGCCCTGGCACGCGGCCAGAATCGACTCGACCGTACCCTCCCCGCCGTCCGCCATCGGGCACTTGAGCAAGTGTGCAGCCGGCCAGACTTCCGCCAATCCCTGCGCTATGGCCTCGGCCACACCTTGGGCACTCAGACTGTCCTTGAACGAATCGGGGGCGATGACGATTTTCATGCGAATTCTCCAGTTCCAATGCGTCCATGCTGCCAGCCGCCATGAACAATAACGCCGGTCCGCTGCACAAGCAGGTATGAGGATTATTGTTCATTTCCACAAAACCCAGCGGAAGCAGCGTCGTTCACAAATCTGTGCACCACTACAAATCACTGTGGGAGCGGGCTTGCCCGCGATGGCGGTGTGTCAGTCACCATGCATGTTGGATGTGATGGCCTCTTCGCGGGCAAGCCCGCTCCCACAGGGAATTGTGTGACTCATGGGTTGGCGTCTGCCTGGGGCAGGAGCTGGACGCCGAGGTACAGGGCGAGCATTCCGTCCAGCTTTAGCGGGTCGACGCCGCTGAGTTCAGCGATTCGTTCCATGCGATAACGCAGACTGTTGCGATGGATGCCCAAGGCATCGGCACAGGCCTGGCTCTGGCCGTCGTGTTCGCACCAACTGCGCAGGGTCGCCAGCAGTTGGCCGTTGCCATCCTTGGCGATGACTTTGCGCAGCGGCCGCAGCAGTTCATCCAGCGCATCGTCGTTGCGGTGCCGCCAGAGCATCACCGGCAGCCGATAACGGTTCAGGGTCAGCAAGCGCGAATGCGGCAATACATCACGACCATAGGCCAACAGATCACCGACCCGACGATAGCAACGGCGCAATCCCGACAATCCATCGGCCTGCCCGCCCACGGCAATGCGCAAAATATTCCAGCCGAGGCCATCGAGCTTTTCCAGCAACCGATCGTTCTCGATCGCAGGCGTCGCCGGTCGGCACCACAGCAACGAAGACTTGGCCGAGCTTACGCACCAACTGTCCGGATAACGTGACATCAACCAGGCGCTGAGCGCTTCGACGGTCTGCCCCGGGCCGTGTTCCAGGCCCAATTCGAACAGGTACGGGACCCGCGTCAACTGCGGCTTGAGCCCCAACTGCTGCGCTTCGTCGAGCAACCGCGGTGAATCCCCCGCCTCGCTGAGTAGCAGCGCCAGCAGATCGTCGCAACGCTGGCGCCGCCATTGCTGCTCGGCCTGCTGGTTGCGCTGGCCCACCAGCATCTCGGCGGTCATGCGCACCAGTTCAGCGTAAGTGCGCAATTGCTCGGGTTCGCCGGTGATGCCCAGCACCCCAATCAAACGCTGATCGAGCAACAGCGGCAGGTTGATCCCCGGTTGTACGCCTTTGAGGTGAATCGCCGTTTGCGCATCGATTTCCACCACGCGCCCGTTGGCCAGCACCAGTTGCGCGCCTTCGTGGCGGGTGTTGATGCGCTCCGGCTCGCCGCTGCCGAGAATCAGTCCCTGACTGTCCATGACGTTGACGTTATAGGGCAGGATCGCCATCGCCCGGTCGACGATGTCCTGGGCCAGGTCGTGATCGAGTTCGAACATAGCGCGATTCCTTGAAAACGTGATGGGACGGGTTGTTCACCCGCACAGGCCTTGGTAGCAAACCCTGTGCTCAAGCACAAAGACAATCACCCAAGGGGTGGCCGAGACTCACTGGGCGACCAACGTTACCCTTGCGCCGCAAAAAATCATAATAAAGAGAGAGCCCGCCATGTCACAGAGCGCCACAGCTACCCTGGCCAACGCTGACGACAAAAATGCCGTCTACAAACGCATTACCCTGCGTTTGATCCCCTTCATTTTCATCTGCTACCTGTTCAACTACCTCGACCGGGTGAACGTCGGGTTTGCCAAACTGCAGATGCTCGACGCACTGAAATTCAGCGAAACCGTGTACGGCCTCGGCGCCGGGATCTTCTTCATCGGCTACGTACTGTGCGGCGTACCGAGCAACCTGGCCCTGACCAAATTCGGCCCGCGACGCTGGATCGCGTTGATGATGATCACCTGGGGCACGCTCTCGACCTGCCTGCTGTTCGTCACCACACCGACCGAGTTCTACACTCTGCGCCTGTTTACTGGTGCGGCCGAAGCCGGGTTCTTCCCGGGCGTGGTGCTTTATCTTTCGCAGTGGTTCCCGACGTTCCGTCGTGGCCGCATCATGGCGCTGTTCATGTCGGCGATCCCGGTGTCCGGTCTGCTCGGAAGCCCGTTTTCCGGCTGGATCCTCAACCACTTCGGCGCCGGCCAGGCCGGTTTGGCCGGCTGGCAGTGGATGTTCCTGCTGCAAGGCATTCCGACGGTGATCCTCGGCGCCCTCGCCTACTTCCTGCTCAGCGACAGTTATGCCAACGCCAAGTGGCTGACCCCTTACGAGCGTTCGGTGCTTGAGGCCGATCACGCGCAAGACCTGGCCAGCAAACCGAAAACCGCGACCGATTCGCTGTTGGCGGTGTTCAAGAACCCGGCGATCTGGGCTTTCGGCCTGATTTATTTCTGCATCCAGAGTGGTGTCTACGCGATCAACTTCTGGCTGCCGTCGATCATCAAGAACCTCGGTTTCAGCGATAACCTGGTGATTGGTTGGCTCAGTGCGATTCCGTACCTGCTGGCGGCGGTGTTCATGTTGATGGTCGGCCGCTCGGCGGACCTGCGCAAAGAACGCCGCTGGCACTTGGTGGTGCCGATGCTGATGGGCGCGGCGGGCTTGCTGATCGCGGTGAACTTCGCCGCCAACCCGGCCATCGCCATTCTTGGGCTGACCCTCGCCACCATGGGCGCCCTCACCGGTTTGCCGATGTTCTGGCCAGTGCCGACCGCCATGCTTAGCGCGGGTGCGGCTGCCGGTGGGTTGGCGTTGATCAACTCCATGGGGCAGATGGCGGGCTTCCTTAGCCCGTATCTGGTGGGTTGGGTCAAGGACAGCACCGGCTCGACCGATGCGGCGCTGTATCTGCTGGCGGGTGTGATTGTTTGTGGGAGTTTGCTGGCGTTGCGCATGACGCGGACGTTGCGGGGGTAAGGTTCAGGTTCAGCGAAAACAAAAACGGCCCTTTCGGGCCGTTTCTCATTTCGCGCATGCACAGATACTTTTGTGGCGAGGGGGCTTGCCCCCCGTTGGGTTGCGAAGCGGCCCCAAAACCATTCTCCGCAGTTTGTCAGTTAATCCGCGTTTGCCGGATTACGACTGCTGCGCAGCCGAACGGGGGCAAGCCCCCTCGCCACAACAGCCCTCTAACCACAACCACCCCCTAACCACAACAGCCCCCTCGCCACAGTTCCCACAGGAAACTGAGTCGATAATTCCGATTGCTCCGCGCAGCGGTTCTTGGTATTTGATTGAAGCTTTCTCACCAGTAAAAGGATTTCGTCATGAGCTATCGCACGCTGGGTCATTCGGGTTTACAGGTGTCGACCCTCACATTGGGCACCATGATGTTCGGCGAACAGACCAGCACCGAAGATTCCTTGCGGATCATCGACAAGGCTTGGGACCAGGGCATCAATTTCATCGACACCGCGGACGTCTACACCAACGGCCGCTCCGAAGAGATCGTCGGTGAAGCGATTGCCAATCGCCGTCAGGAATGGGTACTCGCCACCAAGGTCGGTTTCGGCCCGGTGGACGGTATGCCGAACCGCAGCGGCCTGAGCCGCAAGCATCTGTTCAACGGCATCGACGCCAGCCTGACGCGATTGGGCACCGATTATCTGGACATCTATTACCTGCACCGCGAAGACCACAACACGCCGTTGGAGGTCACGGTGTCGGCCATTGGCGATTTGATCCGCCAGGGCAAGATCCGCTATTGGGGCCTGTCGAACTACCGTGGCTGGCGCATTGCTGAAGTGATTCGTGTGGCTGACAAACTCGGTGTCGATAGACCGGTCATCAGCCAGCCGCTGTACAACATCGTCAACCGTCAGGCGGAAACCGAACAGATCACTGCAGCACAAAACTATGGTCTCGGCGTGGTGCCCTACAGTCCGCTAGCGCGTGGTGTGCTCAGCGGCAAGTACGCGCCCGACGTGACACCGGACGCCAACAGCCGCGCGGGCCGTCAGGACAAACGCATTCTGGAAACCGAATGGCGGGTTGAGTCCCTGCGCATTGCCCAGCAGATCCAGGAATACACTCAGGGCCGTGGCGTGGGCATCGTCGAGTTTGCGATTGCCTGGGTGCTGAACAATCGCGCCATCACCTCGGCCATCGTAGGCCCGCGCACCGAAGAACAGTGGGACGCGTACACCAAGGCGCAGGCGGTGAAGATCACAGCCGAGGACGAGGCGTTCATTGATTCGCTGGTGACACCAGGGCACGCGTCGACGCCGGGGTTCAATGACGTGAGTCATTTTGTGCCGGGGCGTAAACCGCATACGGCTTGAGATTTATCGCAGGCAAGCCAGCTCCCACAGGGTTTGGTGTCGATCACAAGATCTATTAGCGATCACGGCCTAATGTGGGAGTGGGCTTGCTCGCGATAGCGGTGGGTCAGTCACCAGGGATGTTGGATGTACCGGCCTCTTTGCAGGCAAGCCAGCTCCCACAGGGTTTGGTGTCGATCACAAAATCTGTTGGCGATCACGATCTAATGTGGGAGTGAGCCTGCTCGCGATAGCGGTGGGTCAGTCACCAGGGATGTTGGATGTACCGGCCTCTTCGCAGGCAAGCCAGCTCCCACAGGGTTTGGTGTCGTTCACAAGATCTGTTGGCGATCACGGTCTACTGTGGGAGTGAGCCTGCTCGCGATAGCGGTGGGTCCGTCACCAGGGATGTTGGATGTACTGGCCTCTTCGCAGGCAAGCCAGCTCCCGGTGTCGGTCTGCTGACTATGCTTTGGTTGAGGATCAGCCAGGATGTTGTAAATATTGATCACTCGGCCAATATTCAGCACAAAAACCACGTATCCTGCGCGCCCCGTTTGACCTTCAACCCGCGAGGACAGTTTGTCTAAAGGTATCGCTCTATCGGTCATAGCCTCGGTGCTGTTTGCCGTCATGTATTACTACACTTCGTTGCTCTCCCCCTTGAGCGGCGTAGAAATTTTCGGTTGGCGGATGCTGCTGACCGCGCCGTGCATGACAGTGTTCATGGTGGTGTCCGGCGAATGGAAACGCGTGGTGGAGATTGTGCGACGGCTGGTCAGCAAGCCGAAATTGCTTGTCGGCCTGATCGGCTCTGCAGTGCTGCTGGGCCTGCAACTCTGGTTGTTCATGTGGGCGCCGCTCAACGGTTATAGCCTCGACGTGTCGCTGGGGTATTTCCTGTTACCGCTGTCCATGGTCCTGACCGGACGAATCGCCTATGGCGAGCGTCTTTCCTATCTGCAGAAAATAGCCGTGTTCTTCGCCAGTCTCGGCGTGCTCAACGAGTTGTATCAGGTCGGCGGTTTTTCCTGGGCGACCTTGCTGGTGGTGGTCGGTTATCCGATTTATTTCATCGTGCGCAAGCGCCTGGCCACCGACAACCTTGGCGGACTCTGGCTGGACATGGCGTTGATGCTACCAGTGGCGTTCTGGTTCGTGCAGGGCGGCGAACAAGGTTTCGGCGTGTTTGATCAACATCCGTGGCTGTCGCTGTTGATCCCGATACTCGGGGTGATCAGTGCTTCGGCGCTGGTGGTCTACATCATTGCCAGTCGGCTGCTGCCGTTCAGCCTGTTCGGGTTGTTGAGTTACGTCGAGCCGGTGCTGCTGCTCGGCGTTGCGTTGCTGCTGGGGGAAAGTATCAAGGCCGGCGAATGGCTGACCTATATTCCGATCTGGTTGGCGGTGGTGGTGTTGGTGTTTGAAGGGTTCAAGCACCTGGTCCGGCAACGACGCCGGCCGATGTAATTGTAGGAGCGAGGCTTGCCCGCGAAGCTTTTAGCGTCTTCAAGGTCCCCTTCGCGGGCAAGCCTCGCTCCTACAGTGGTTTTGTGTGATCCAGAATAATTTTGCGTGATCCGAAAATGGTTTTTCACGATCCGAAAAAAGCCCGGCCAGCATTGCTGCTGACCGGGCTTTTTCACGCCTGAAACGGGTTAATCGGTGGAGAGCACACCCCGACGAACCTGATCACGCTCGATGGATTCGAACAGCGCCTTGAAGTTGCCTTCACCGAAACCATCGTCGCCTTTACGCTGGATGAATTCGAAGAACACCGGGCCCATCAGGGTTTCCGAGAAGATCTGCAGCAGCAGACGCTTGTCGCCCGACTCGGACGAACCGTCCAGCAAAATACCCCGCGCTTGCAGTTGATCGACCGGCTCGCCGTGGTTCGGCAAACGGCCTTCGAGCATTTCGTAGTAGGTGTCCGGCGGCGGCGTCATGAAGCGCATGCCGATGCTTTTCAGGTGATCCCAGGTCTTGATCAGGTCATCGCTGAGGAAGGCCACGTGCTGGATGCCCTCACCGTTGAACTGCATCAGGAACTCTTCGATCTGCCCCGCGCCCTTGGACGACTCTTCGTTCAGCGGGATACGGATCATGCCATCCGGCGCGGTCATGGCCTTGGAAGTCAGGCCGGTGTATTCGCCTTTGATATCGAAGTAACGGATTTCGCGGAAGTTGAACAGCTTCTCGTAGAAGTTGGCCCAGTAGGCCATGCGCCCGCGATACACGTTGTGGGTCAGGTGATCGATGATCTTCAGACCGGCCCCGACCGGATTGCGGTCCACGCCTTCGATGAACACGAAGTCGATGTCGTAGATCGAGCTGCCTTCACCGAAACGGTCGATCAGGTACAGCGGCGCGCCGCCAATGCCTTTGATCGCCGGCAGATGCAGTTCCATCGGACCGGTTTCGATGTGGATCGGTTGGGCGCCGAGTTCCAAGGCACGCTTGTAGGCCTTTTGCGAATCCTTGACGCGGAACGCCATGCCGCACACCGACGGACCGTGCTCTGCCGCGAAGTACGACGCCACGCTGTTGGGTTCGTTGTTGAGGATCAGGTTGATCGCGCCCTGGCGATACAGGTGCACGTCTTTGGAACGGTGGGTCGCAACCTTGGTGAAGCCCATGATCTGGAAGATCGGCTCCAGGGTGTTCGGGGTCGGCGATGCGAATTCGATGAACTCAAAGCCCATCAGGCCCATTGGGTTTTCGTATAAATCTGCCATTTTTGCGCCTCATCAGTTCTTATCAATTAACGGATCGTTAGTTGCTAGCAATGCTGAGACCGGCGGGCGGCGCGCAGGAGATGCCCCGCACGCTGCGGGCGAGGAAGTCACCGTAGATCAATTGAAACCCAAAACTCTTCATTGTCGACCCAAGGCTCTTGCGGGCGAGGCTTCTGCTGCCAGAAGACGATTATTCTTATATGCGTAAACCGATTCTACACAGCGTAAATCAGTTTGTCCGCCTTCTTATAAAATCCCCCTTTTTGTGGCCTGCGCAAGCGGTTTGTTGCACAGAAAAATCCCCGTCAGGATCAGCACGCCACCCAGGCACATCGCCAGTGTCAATTGCTCGCCCAGCAGCAACGCGCCAAAAAGAACGGCGGTCAGCGGGTTCAAGGCGATAAACACACCCGAACGCGTTGCACCGATTTTGCGGATACCGTCGTAATAACCAATATAGGCCAATGCCGAACCCAGCACGCCCAGGTACATCAGGCTCAACCATTGTTGCGTACCAAGTTCGGCCAGCGCCGCGACACTCAGCTCACCACGCACGGCGCTAGTCACCCATAGCATCAGCGTGCCCAACAGAATCGAATACGTGACTGTCTGCACCGGCCCCAGCGTTTGATTCAGGCCTTTGGAGAACAGCGAATAAATGCCCCAGCCGAGCACGCAACCGAAGATCAACAGATCGCCGACCCAGGCATCAGTACCACCGGCCAGCAATTGCGGATTGCGACTGACGATCACCAGACTGGCTCCGGCTATGCAGATCGCAATACCGGCCACTTTCGCCCGGCTCAGTCGTTCCTTGAACAGCAGCCACGACGCCAGGCCGATCACGGCCGGGTTCAACGCCACGATCAAGGACGCCCGTGACGCGTTGATGTAGTGCAGTCCATAAAAGAAGCACAGGTTGTAGAAAAAAATTCCGAAGAATCCCAGCAGCGCCAATTGCAGCCATTGTCGAGGGCTGGGCCGCACCAAAGGCACCCGCGCCAGCAATAAAAACAGCAGCAACCCCACACTCGCCAGCAAAAACCGCAGGCTCGCGGCCAACAACGGACTGAGGCTGTCGGCCAGAAATCGCCCGGCGACGAATGTCCCGCCCCAGATCATGGTGACGGCGGCAAGCTTCAGATAAACCGGTACATCCGAAGAATTCGCCAGGGTCTGTTCACACGCAGTCATAAGTCTCCACCATCAGAAATCGGGTACATGGCGTATCATTCGACTAATGTCCCATCATCGTAAAATGAGTAAATACTCATGACCCTGACGCAACTCGAGATTTTCTCGCTGGTGGCCGAACTGCGCGGCTTCACGGCGGCGGCCCATCGTTTGGAGATTTCCCAATCCGCGGTGTCCCACGCGCTCAAATCCCTGGAACAGGAATTGGGCGTAGAACTGCTGCGTCGGCATCAGTCCCAGGTCGAGCTGAGTGACATCGGCCAGCAGCTATTGCTGCGCGCTCGGGCGATGCTCGGGCTGGCCAACACGTTGCGCCAGGAAGCGGCCGATGCTCGCGGGATGAAACGCGGCACCCTGCGCATCGGCTCGTTCGGCCCGACCTCATCGATCAAATTGCTGCCGAGGATCCTGCAACTCTACCGCGCCGCACACCCGGGCATTGAAGTTCACATCGACGAAGGGCCGGATCGCCAGGTGATCCAGTGGCTGGAAGAACGGCGTATCGATATCGGCTTCGTGGTGTTGCCCCAGGAGCGTTTCGACACTTTCAGGCTGATCGAGGACCAGATGGTCGCGCTGCTGCCGGCCGGCCATGCGCTGGCCGGTCGCGACAGTTTGAGCTTGAGCGATTTATGCCACGACCCGTTTGTACTGACCGAAGCCGGCTCTGCGGAACTGGTGTCGCGCCTGTTTAATGCAGCGCGATTGACGCCGAACATTCGGTATCGCTGTTCGCAGTTGCTCAGCACGCTAGACACCGTAGGCCGTGGTGATGCCCTGACCGTTGTCGCCGAAGGCTCATTGCCTGACGACAACGACAGCCGCTACGTGAAAAAACCGCTGTCGCCACCGATCAGTCGCCAGGTCGGGCTGGCGGTGCTCGATCAGCGTCAGTCATCACCTGCAACGCTGGCCTTTATCAAACTGGCTTCGAGCCTGAATGATCATTGAACGGCATAAGTGCTGTCGGCCAACTATCATGGCTGAACTCTTCTGGGCGGCGTGTCGTGCCAGCCTTTGAGAGCCCTCTTTTATCGCGATGGATTTGCGAATGCCACTGAACGTCAAAAGCCGCCGTAAACGTGGCACCCGGATCGTTGTGACTGTTCTGAGCGGGCTACTCCCGGTTTTGCTGGGGTTCGCCATTCTCTATCTGCAGGCTGAACGTACCCTCAAGCAAAGTACTGAACTGACTGGCGAAGAAGCCATTCGCCAGTTCGAGTTGATGCTCGACAACACCGCCCAAGCAGCGCACGAACTATTGCCGCTGGCCGGCCAAAACTGCAACGACGTCAAACTGGCCCTGCGTGAACAAGTCACCCGCCGGCCGTTCGTGCGCTCGACCAACCTTGTGTGGGACAACAACCTCTATTGCAGTTCGTTGTTCGGTGAATATCAGGAAAAGATCAATCCCGGCGACTACACCCAAGGCAAGCTATGGCTCATGAACGGCAATCCGGTCACGCCCAATACCGCGTTGTTGGTGTATCGGCTGAATGAAGGAAACCAGGGCGCATTGACCACGCTGAACGGTTATCACCTGAGTCACGTGCTGCGCCTGATTGGTCGCAAAACATTATTGTTACTGCGAGTAGGCCCTAATTGGCTGTCCGCCGACGGCAAAGTCCACAACGACGCCCTGCCCGTTTTGCCGGTGGCGCAAAACACGCTGATGTCTGCGCGATATGCCTTCACGGTGGCCGCCGGTTTCCCCGAAGGAGAAATCTGGCGTTACATGCGCAGTGAGTACCCGCCGCTGTTCAGTCTGTTGATGTTCTTCGGTGTGGTGTCAGGCTCGATCGGGCATGTCCTGCAGAAGCGTTCGACGTCGCCTAGTCGTGAAATGCAGCGGGCGCTGGAGGCAGCAGAGTTCATTCCGTATTTCCAGCCCGTAGTGCATGGCGACAATAAGCTGTGGTCCGGTGCCGAAGTATTGATGCGCTGGAAACATCCCAAGGAAGGCTTGGTACGCCCTGACCTGTTCATTCCGTTTGCCGAACATTCCGGGCTGATCGTGCCGATGACTCGCTCGTTGATGCAACAAACCGCCGCATTGCTGGGCCCCTTGTCGGCATCGTTCGAGGGGCCGCTTCACATTGGCATCAACATCACCGCCAGCCACTGCCGGGATCTGGAGCTGGTCGAGGACTGCCGTGAGTTCCTCAGCGCTTTCGCCCCGGGCAGTATCAACCTGGTGCTGGAGCTGACCGAACGCGAACTCATCGAGCCGACAGACATCACCCTGCAATTGTTCGAACAGCTTCACGGGTTGGGCGTGATGATCGCGATCGATGACTTTGGCACCGGTCACTCAAGCCTGGATTACTTGCGTCAGTTCAATGTGGACTTCCTGAAAATCGACCAGAGCTTTGTCGCCATGATCGGTATCGATGCCCTCTCCCGCCACATTCTGGACAGCATCATCGAACTCTCGGCCAAACTCGATCTGGGTATCGTCGCCGAAGGCGTGGAAACCGAGGAGCAAAGTGACTATCTGACCGCCCACGGCGTGAACTTCCTGCAAGGTTATCTGTTCGGTCGACCGATGCCCGGTGCAGACTTCATTAGTGCATTAAGTGATCATTAACTAACCACCTTAAGCACCAAGATCATGATGATACGCACCAAATTGAATCAAAAGACTACTCTTGTTACATGAAGAAAAAGTCAGGATTTACTCTTGGCCAATTAACTACTACAATTTTTCATACCTGTGCAGAACTGGCAGGTGAGTCATTATCACCGAGTCGCTTCAAGGCTCTTGGCTTATAGCTTTGTTTGCGGTTGGTATCAGCCAAACACACTATTGGAGTAAAGATATTGTCCAGACTCGCTGAATTCCGTGCAGCCGAAAAGGCCCTTCAAGAACAGCTCAAGCAGTTGGAATCGCTGAAGAACGATGCCGGGCTCAAGAAAGAAATCGAATTCGAAGAAAAGCTCCAGGGGCTGATGAAAACCTACGGCAAGAGCTTGCGCGACATCATCGCCATCCTCGATCCGAACCCGGCGAAATCCGGCCTGCAGCAGGCAACAGCGCCTAAAACCCGCCGCGCTCGCGTGGTCAAGGTCTATCAGAACCCGCACACCGGTGAACTGATTGAAACCAAGGGTGGCAACCATCGCGGCCTGAAAGCCTGGAAGGAACAATACGGTGCCGCCACCGTTGATTCCTGGCTGCGTGGCTAAGCACTCGCGGTCATAAAAAAAGCCCTGCCAATGCAGGGCTTTTTTCATGGATGGCGTCTAAATGCAACGATAGTCGCCGATCAACTCGTTACATGCTGATCAACTTTATGCTTAATCCCTTTGGCTATCTAGAAAATGCCGAACACGCAGAAACCTACTGATACGCAAACCTTAAACTAAAGTTTCAAGCTGTTTCGAGCAGCCGCTATGTCGTCCTGACTTGCCTTATAAACCTCTGCCTGCCCCGCATAGGAAAGAACATAGGCCTTATCGGTGTCTACCGCAGCAACCAATGTTTGAGACAGCACATGTCGACCGTTCTGCGTAATCGTGCAGGTAGTTTCCAGTGCCGATAGCCGGCTCAAGGTAGTCGGGTGAATCTTAGTGCAAACGCTCTGATACCCACCCTGAAAAAAGTCCTTTTGCACCGACTTGCGCATTTCCAGCAGCACGCCTTCCAGATTCACCTGGTGACCACTTTCTACCTGAGTCATGGTCAACTCCATCACCATCACCGGTGCACCGTCCTGGTCGTTTTTTACCGCGCGCTGCCGGGAAACCTGTGGGTTGGCCTCATCTTGAGAGACGACCTCGACGGTCCATCCGTTTGGCCAGGTCACGACCGGGGCTTCTGCATGAGCAGTGGTAACACCTGAAAGCAGACACATCAGGACGAGCATCGATTGACAGAATCGGGTCATTGCAAAGAACACTCACGAATAGAGCCGTAAAGTCTGAGCCTCACCCGCCTGTCAGGCAAGCCTGCGGTTTTGGTTTGGCGATGCCGGAGCCCTTGCGTATCATTGTGACCATTCTTGGATTTTCCGGAGGGCCCCATGAGCCTGCACGAACTCAATACATTTCCCGGTGTGACCGCCCAACCCGACACCGCCACCCAGAAGTTCGTCTTCAACCACACCATGCTGCGGGTCAAGGACATCACCAAGTCCCTGGATTTCTACACCCGCGTCCTGGGTTTCTCGCTGGTGGAGAAACGCGATTTCCCGGAAGCCGAGTTCAGCCTGTATTTCCTGGCGCTGGTCGATAAAAACCAGATCCCGGCCGATGCCGCGGCTCGTACCGAGTGGATGAAGTCGATCCCCGGCATTCTCGAATTGACTCACAACCACGGCACCGAGAACGACGCGAATTTCGCCTATCACAATGGCAACACCGACCCACGCGGCTTCGGCCATATCTGCATTTCGGTGCCGGACATCCGCGCCGCATGCGAGCGCTTCGAAGCACTGGGCTGCGATTTCCAGAAACGCTTGAACGACGGTCGCATGAAGAGCCTGGCCTTCATCAAGGACCCGGATGGTTACTGGGTCGAGATCATTCAGCCTGCACCGCTGTAAGCCCCACACACAGAAATGATCGTTCCCACGCTCTGCGTGGTAACGCCTCCTGTGACGCTCTGCGTCACGCTTTGGGACGCGGAGCGTCCCGGGCTGCATTCCCACGCAGAGCGTGGGAACGATCAGTGAAAGACACAAAAAACCCCATGATCGCTCATGGGGTTTTGTGTTTTCAGCGTCGGCGCTTATGCAGGCGCCGAGGTGCGGATCAAGTGATCGAATGCACTCAGGGAAGCCTTCGCGCCCTCGCCCACCGCAATCACGATCTGCTTGTACGGCACGGTGGTCACGTCACCGGCCGCGAACACGCCGGGCATCGACGTTTCACCGCGGGCATCGACGATGATCTCGCCGCGTGGTGACAGCTCGATGGTGCCTTTGAGCCAATCGGTGTTAGGCAACAGACCGATCTGCACGAAGATCCCTTCCAGCTCGACAGTGCGCAACTCGTCCGACTGACGATCCTTGTAGTGCAGGCCGTTGACCTTTTGGCCATCGCCGGTCACTTCAGTGGTTTGCGCACTGGTGATCACCGTAACGTTCGGCAGGCTGTGCAACTTGCGCTGCAACACTGCATCGGCGCGCAGTTGGACGTCGAACTCCAGCAGGGTCACGTGGGACACGATACCTGCCAGGTCGATGGCCGCTTCGACGCCGGAGTTACCGCCACCGATCACCGCCACACGCTTGCCTTTGAACAGCGGACCGTCACAGTGCGGGCAGTACGCTACGCCCTTGTTGCGGTATTGCTGCTCACCGGGAACGTTCATTTCACGCCACCGGGCACCGGTCGCCAAAATCACGGTCTTGGCTTTCAAGGAGGCGCCGCTGGCGAAATGGATTTCGTGCAGTTCGCCATTTTTACCCGGCACCAGCTTGTCGGCGCGTTGCAGGTTCATGATGTCCACGTCGTACTGCTTGACGTGTTCTTCCAGCGCCACAGCCAGTTTCGGCCCTTCAGTTTCCTGCACGGAGATGAAGTTCTCGATGGCCATGGTGTCGAGCACCTGACCACCAAAACGTTCCGCCGCCACACCGGTGCGAATGCCTTTACGAGCAGCGTAGATCGCCGCCGAAGCACCGGCCGGGCCACCGCCGACGACCAGTACGTCAAAGGCTTCTTTGGCGCTGATTTTCTCGGCCTGACGCTCGATGCCGCTGGTGTCGATCTTGGCGAGGATCTCTTCAAGGCCCATGCGGCCCTGGCCGAAGTTAACGCCGTTCAGGTAAATGCTTGGGACGGCCATGATCTGGCGCTCGTCGACTTCAGCCTGAAACAGAGCGCCATCGATGGCGACGTGGCGGATGTTCGGGTTCAGTACAGCCATCAGGTTCAATGCCTGGACCACGTCCGGGCAGTTCTGGCAGGACAGCGAGAAGTAAGTCTCGAAGTTGAACTCGCCCTTGAGCGAGCGTATCTGCTCGATCACTTCAACGCTGGCCTTCGATGGGTGGCCGCCGACTTGCAGCAGGGCCAGCACCAAGGACGTGAATTCGTGGCCCATCGGGATACCGGCGAAACGCAGGCTGATGTCGGCCCCCGGGCGGTTGATCGAGAACGATGGTTTGCGTGCATCGTCACCGTTGTCGAGCAAAGTAATCTGGGTAGAAAGACTGGCAACGTCTTTGAGTAATGCGAGCATTTCCTGGGATTTCGCACCGTCATCGAGGGATGCAATGATCTCGATCGGCTGGGTGACCCGTTCCAGGTACGATTTCAACTGGGCTTTAAGATTGGCGTCCAACATACGGGCGATTTCCTTTATTCGTGTCGAAAAAAAACGCCCGAGCGAATCTCGCCCGGGCGTTTTTGAGGGCGGTGCAGCTTACTTAGGAGGTGCGGAGTTCCGCCCTGGTGAAGCGCGTCACAGACTTAGATCTTGCCGACCAGGTCCAGGGACGGAGCCAGAGTGGCCTCGCCTTCTTTCCACTTGGCTGGGCAAACCTGGCCCGGGTGAGCAGCAACGTACTGAGCAGCCTTGATTTTGCGCAGCAGCTCTGAAGCGTCACGACCTACACCGCCGTCGTTCAGTTCAACGATTTTGATCTGGCCTTCCGGGTTGATCACGAAGGTGCCACGGTCAGCCAGGCCAGCTTCTTCGATCAGCACGTCGAAGTTGCGGGAGATGGCGTGAGTCGGGTCGCCGATCATGGTGTACTGGATTTTGCCGATGGCTGGCGAAGTGTTGTGCCAGGCAGCGTGGGCAAAGTGGGTATCGGTGGAAACGCTGTAGATCTCGACGCCCAGCTTCTGGAACTCGGCGTAGTTGTCAGCCAGGTCTTCCAGTTCGGTCGGGCAGACGAAGGTGAAGTCAGCTGGGTAGAAGAACACGACAGACCACTTGCCTTTCAGGTCAGCGTCCGACACTTTTACGAAGTCGCCATTTTTGAAGGCGTCAGCTTTGAACGGTTTAACTTGGCTGTTGATGATAGGCATCGATGACTCTCCGTCAGGGGGTTAAGAAGTTGATGGGTGAATCCTACCCAGTCGATCGCCGGCTGGCTCATTGGCAAACCTGATGCTGCTGATTGGTTTTCGCTATTAGTCGACAGTATTAATAGAAGAAAACGTGATCTACAGCGCCAATGGCTGTTCAGCGATGCGGGTCATCCCGAGAAACGGGCTGGCTTCAACATAGCGCATGGCGGACTTCATATCCTTCCAGCCCACGTAACTCATCAACGACTTCAAATCCCAACCGCTCTGATGGGCCCAAGTGGCAAAGCCACGACGCAAGGAGTGACTGGTGTAGTGCTCGGCCGCAATACCGGCCCGCTCCAGCGCCTGACGCAACAACGGGATCACGCTATTGGCGTGCAAGCCCTCCTCGCTCAAATGACCCCAGCGGTCGATACCCCGAAACACCGGCCCGCGGACCAAGGCCGCTTCAGTGATCCATTGGATGTAAGCCTGAACCGGACACAAGCGCTGCAAGGCTGGCGTCTGGTACGTCTGACCGAGGTTCTCGCGGTCGCTCTTGCTGCGAGGCAGGTAGAGGGTGATGCCTGAGCCGGCGCTGGCCCGCACATGCTCAATCTGCACCCGGCACAACTCATCGCTCCGGAAACCGCGCCAAAAGCCCAGCAGGATCAGCGCCGTGTCACGCCGGGCCCGCAGCAATCCCGGTTGATCGCCCTGCGCCTTGGCGGTTTGAGCTTCCTGCTCCAGCCAGGCCACCACTTGCTCCAGATGCTGGAGTTGCAACGGCTCGGCCTGTTTTTCCTGCGCCGGGTGCAGCGCGCGAATGCCCTTGAACACTTTGCGCACCACGGGCGCCTTGGTGGGATCGGCGAAACCCTGACTGTTGTGCCACTGCGCCAGCGCGGACAAACGTAACTTCAAAGTATTGATCGACAGCACGCCCGCATGAGCCATGAGATAGCGCGCCACGCTGTCACTGGTCGCCGGCAGGAACCCACCCCAACTGACTTCGAAGTGCTCGATGGCTGCCCGATAGCTGCGACGGGTGTTGTCGCGGGTGGCAGCTTGCAGGTAGCGATCCAGATCGGTCATGGGCTCAGTTCTCGAAAACGTACCGCTGTAGCGGATGAAACCCGGATTACAGCGCATCACACGGGGTAATACCAGTATATCCCGCATGATAGATCGCAAGATTTTAACTTTATTAGTGCTGTGGTACATTGCGCATATTAGTGGTACGTACCACAGTATGAAATCGTAGGAGAACACATGGCACGTGGCGGCGTTAACAAGGCACTGGTGCAGGCGGCACGCTTAGCAATCCTCGCCCGGGGCGAACACCCGAGCATTGACGCGGTGCGGATCGAGATGGGCAATACCGGCTCAAAAACCACGATCCACCGTTATCTGAAGGAGCTCGATGACGGTGTCGAGCCCGCGCAAGCACCTTCCGAGCCTATAGACGATGAGCTGACAAGCCTGGTGTCGCGCCTGGCGCAACGCCTGAAAGAACAGGCGCAAGAGCCCATCGACCAGGCACGCGCGCAGTTCGAGCAACAACGAAAAGGACTGGAAACCCAGCTACACGAGGCCCGTGAGGCCAATACTGAATTGCAGCAGCAATACGAAATTCAAAGCCTGGCGCTGACCCAGGAATCGGCAGAACTGCAAGACACCCGCTCCATGCTGCAGACTGAGCAAACCCGCAACGCCGGGCTGAATCAGGCGCTGGCAGATTTCGAATTACGTTTGCAGGACAAGGACGAGCAGATCCGCTCGCTGGAAGAAAAGCACCTGCACGCCCGTGAGGCGCTGGAACACTACCGCAACGCCGTCAAAGGCCAGCGCGAGCAGGAACAGCGTCGTCACGAAGGTCAGGTGCAGCAGCTTCAGATGGAGTTGCGTCAGGCGCAGCAGAGCGCATTGGTTCGTCAGGATGAAATCACCCAACTGCATCGTGACAACGAGCGCTTACTGACGGAAAACCGTGGAACACTGCGGGAGTTGAGCCTGTCGCAAGAGCAACTCAAGCACACCAATAGCCGACAGGATCAGCTGCTGGAACAGGTCAACCGTATCGACAGCGAGCGCACCCTCCTCCAGGAACGCTTGCGCATTGCCCTGCTGGAAAGCCAGTCACTCAAGCAGAACATCGACGAGCAGTCGCACATCAACAAAGCGCTGGAAATTGAACTGATCAAGTTGCAGGCAAGCCTGGATGAAAGCGTGCGCCTGGCGGCTGTCGTTGCGACAGCGCCAGACGCATCAGCTACGCGTAAGGACGATTAACTCGCGACTGGCGTGCGCATGGTGACAAACTCTTCGGCGGCCGTTGGATGCACGCCGATGGTTTCGTCAAAATCACGCTTGGTCGCGCCGGCCTTCAGCGCAATCGCCAACCCCTGAACAATTTCGCCAGCCTCCGGGCCGACCATGTGGCAACCCAAGACCTTGTCGGTCTTGGCGTCCACCACCAGCTTCATCAAGGTCCGTTCCTGGCATTCGGTCAAGGTCAGCTTCATCGGCCGGAAACGGCTTTCGAAGATCACCACATCGTGCCCGGCCTCTCGCGCTTCTTCCTCGGTCAGGCCGACAGTGCCGATGTTCGGCAAGCTGAACACCGCGGTCGGGATCATCTTGTAATCCACCGGGCGATATTGCTCGGGCTTGAACAAGCGCCGCGCCACGGCCATGCCTTCCGCCAGAGCAACCGGCGTGAGCTGTACCCGACCGATCACATCGCCAAGGGCCAGGATCGACGGCTCAGCGGTTTGATACTGCTCATCGACCTCGACAAAACCTTTCTTGTCGAGTTTGACGCCGGTGTTTTCCAGCCCCAGATTGTCGAGCATCGGACGCCGACCGGTAGCGTAGAACACGCAGTCCGCCTCCAGTACACGACCATCCTTGAGAGTGGCTTTCAGGCTGCCATCGGCTTGCTTTTCGATGCGTTCGATATCGGCATTGAATTGCAGGTCCATGCCGCGCTTGGTCAGCTCCTCCTGCAAATGTTTGCGCACCGAGCTGTCGAAGCCACGCAGGAACAGATCACCGCGATACAGCAGCGTGGTCTCGGCACCCAGTCCGTGGAAAATCCCGGCAAACTCCACCGCAATGTAACCACCGCCGACCACCAGAACGCGCTTTGGCAGCTCTTTAAGGAAGAACGCCTGGTTAGAACTGATCGCGTGCTCGTGCCCCGGAATCTCCGGGATCTGCGGCCAGCCACCGGTAGCAATCAGAATGTTCTTGGCCGTGTAACGCTCGCCATTGATCTCGACTTGATGCGGATCGACCATTTTCGCGTGGCCTTCATGCAAGGTCACGCCGCTGTTGACCAGCAGATTGCGATAGATGCCGTTCAGGCGATTGATCTCGCGATCCTTGTTGGCAATCAGCGTCGCCCAGTCGAACTTCGCCTCACCCGGGGTCCAGCCGAAGCCTTGCGACTGCTCGAAGTCTTCGGCGAAGTGTGCGCCATAGACCAGCAATTTTTTCGGCACGCAGCCGACGTTCACACACGTACCGCCTAGATAACGGCTCTCAGCCACGGCGACTTTCGCGCCAAAACCGGCCGCAAACCGCGCAGCCCGCACCCCGCCGGAACCGGCACCAATCACATATAGGTCAAAATCGTAGGCCATTTCTATCTCCTCGGCAGGCCACCAGCATACCTGCGGGCGGCCTTTGGGCAAGCTTTGCAAACTATGTGGGGCCGGAAAATGAAAAAGCCACCCGAAGGTGGCTTTTCAATACAAGCAGCTCAGGCGCTATCAGTAAGCCTTGCCAGTCTTGTAGAAGTTCTCGAAGCAGAAGTTGGTCGCATCGATGTAGCCTTCGGCGCCACCGCAGTCGAAACGCTTGCCTTTGAACTTGTAGGCCATGACGCAGCCGTTTTGTGCCTGTTTCATCAGGGCGTCGGTGATCTGGATTTCGCCGCCCTTGCCTGGCTCGGTTTGTTCGATCAGGTCGAAGATGTCCGGGGTCAGGATGTAGCGGCCGATGATCGCCAGGTTCGACGGCGCATCTTCAGGCTTTGGTTTTTCAACCATGCTGTGAACGCGGTAGATGTCGTCGCGGATCATCTCACCGGCAATCACACCGTACTTGTGAGTTTCTTGCGGGTCGACTTCCTGAATGGCTACGATCGAGCAGCGGAACTGCTTGTAGAGCTTGACCATCTGGGTCAGTACGCCGTCGCCTTCCAGGTTTACGCACAAGTCATCCGCCAGTACCACGGCGAACGGTTCGTCGCCGATCAGCGGACGACCCGTCAGAATCGCGTGGCCCAGGCCTTTCATTTCGGTCTGGCGAGTGTAGGAAAAGGAGCACTCGTCGAGCAGCTTGCGGATGCCGACCAGGTATTTCTCTTTGTCGGTGCCCTTGATCTGGTTTTCCAGCTCATAGCTGATGTCGAAGTGGTCTTCCAGAGCACGCTTGCCGCGACCGGTGACGATGGAGATTTCGGTCAACCCGGCGTCCAGTGCTTCTTCGACGCCGTACTGGATCAGTGGCTTGTTTACCACCGGCAGCATTTCTTTGGGCATGGCTTTAGTCGCTGGCAGGAAGCGAGTACCGTAACCGGCTGCTGGGAACAAGCATTTCTTGATCATATAAGTCCTTGAAAGGGCTGTGTGTTCGAGTTTCGGCGCAGTCTAATCAGGCGGCGGGCACCTTACAATGCCCTGCACTGGCTAACCGATGCCATCATAGAGAAATATTCTGATGGATAGTTCCGCAGATACATTGCACAACCTCTTATAGATAGCAGAGATCGACAGATCTGCACGACCATCAGCCGAAAGGCAATCTGCCCCACCCTACACCCATCGGCACCCGTTGAGGGCATTTGGCGCTATCATTGTGCAATTGAACCAGCCAACGAGGCAGATAGATGTCGGCAGCAAAAAGCGTTAACGGATACCTGATCAATCAGGCAAAAGACGGCCAGTGGTGGGTAGACAGCGTCGGCGGCGAGAATATTGCCGGGCCGTTCCCTACCGAAGCGTTGGCGATCGAAGTGGCATCGGTGTTGCAAGATCAACCCGCAGCCCCCAAGCGGCGTGGCAAGGACAAGCCTTGAGCTGAGCCTGGCATGACGCAGCCCTGCCTTTGCGCAGGGCTTTTTTGTGATTATCTGCAACGAAGTGGCCATTCGCTATAACCTTTCGATGCCGCCGCGGTCACAGCTTTTAGCCACCATCACTGACGACCACCACGACATGATTAAATTTTTGCCACTGATTGCGGTACTGACCCTGAGCGGCTGTGCCTCGTCCGAAACGACTTACCTGAAAAATGGCGAGCAAGGCCTGAGCATCGATTGCTCCGGGGAAGCCAACGCCTGGGCCAGTTGCTACGAAAAAGCCGATGCCTCGTGCGCCGGCACCGGCTATCGAATTGTCGGTACCGACGGCACACCTTCGACCAAGGAAAGCGACAAGACCCTGGGGGCCGACGTCGGGAACTACAAAAACCGCAGCGTGGTGGTGGTCTGCAAGTAATTCTCCCAATGTCGAGAAACTTGAGCTACAAAAATCCTGTAGGAGCGAGCGGTGCGGCGATCCGACTTGCCCGCGAAGAACGATGACGCGTCATACCTGAAAAACCGCAGTGCATTCTTCGCGGGCAAGCCTCGCTCCTACAGGGCTCACCCTGCCCTACATGTGGATTTCGGCGAATTTGATCCCGAGCCCGCGCACGGTCTCGATCAAATCGTCGAGGCGACTGAAGGACTCGACTTCATCGTTGTCATCCACCAGGAAAAAACTGCGCCCGGCGCTTTTCTTGAAAAACACGATCCACTCCCCCGGATTCGCCGGGTTCTGAATCACGTGGGTGGCAGAGATATGACCCCCTGCGTGGCGCTCTCGCACCTGCTCTCGCTTCATGCTTGACTCCAGAAATGACAATGCCGTCAAAGCGCGACTTTGACGGCATCGATGCTGACTGGGGGTAGTTTATCAGCCGGATATGCACGCGGTGGCGGCATTGCGCACATCCCATGGGCGCAATGGCACATTAGAGATGCGTTCATGCAGCTTGATGCTGCTGCCGCCGGAGCGATCTTCAATGTCAAACACCGCTGCCGGCCCCGACGAGAACTTCTGCGGCACGATAACCCGCACACCGTCCTTCTGCGGCTCGACTTGCAGGGCTCCACGGCTATCGGCCAGTTTCTCGACCAGGCATTGCGCGTACTCATGGGGTTTCTTGCCTGAAATCACGCTCATAGTGGGCAGCGACTCGTTGATGTCCGAGACAGTCGCACATCCACCCACTGCCAATGCCAACGGCACGACCAGAACACCCCACTTCATACAAAACCTCCGATAAAGACCCTCCGACAGCACAAATACTGTTTTTCTCCGAGGCTCATTGCTTTTATCGCTCATAGAATTCCGAATAACTGTTTTTAATTGTCAAAGCGGACCCCGACAGCCGGATAATAACCTGTTCGGGCTGATAAACTGCGCCAATCGCCCATGCTATCGTTTTGATTTTGTAGAAAAAGCCCTTCTGGAGGCGCCTCATGAAATTTATCCACCAGCGCGAGCACCTCAACGAAGACGACATCGTCGTCATCCAGTGCTCCCAAATGTGCAACATCCGCTTGATGAACGACGCCAACTTCCGCAGCTTCAAGAATGGCGGCCGTCATACTTACCACGGCGGCGCATTCGACACCTTCCCGGCCCGCATCACTGCGCCAAGCACCGGTTTCTGGAACATCACCATCGACACGGTCAATCGCCGGCCGATCAGCGTGACCCGCAAACCGACCCTGACGCACTCGATCAAAATCATCCGCCGCTCCAGCTCCAAACTGAGCTGAGCCCACACGAAAACAGGCAGGTATGACCGTGGCCCAGACGACCAAGTACGTCATCAAATACAAACTCAACGGCGAGCGCCGCTTTGAATTCGCACAGCTGGAAAACGGCACCGAAGAAGAAGCCAAGGCTGCACTGGACGTTATTCATGGCCAGACTGAAGATGTCATCAGTGAGATCAGCGTGAGCAAAGCGCTGTAAAGCGATCTGGAGCGACAACATGGACGTCTGCTCCCCTTTCGAATTCGACCGCAAGCGCCGGGGTGTCCACCCCCGCGACGCTCACTAAACTGGCCGCCTCGACCTTTTGGTCAAGGAGGCAGACCCCTTGTTTACCGACCCGACTCACCACGACGCCCTCGACTGGGGCGCGCTTGCGCAGCAACTCGATCAGGACGGCTGCGCAGTCATCAGGTCGTTTTTAAGCCCTGAGACTTGCGATGAAATAAGCGCCCTGTACGACCGGCCCGAACCCTTTCGCTCGAAAGTGGTGATGGCTCGCCACGGTTTTGGCCGTGGTGAGTACAAGTACTTCAGGTATTCGCTGCCGGATCCAGTGGCCCGGTTGCGTAGCGCGCTCTACCCTCGACTGGTTCCAATCGCCAATCGCTGGTACGAATGCATGGACCTGCCGACCCGTTTCCCCGAATCGCACGAAGCATTTCTGCAACGCTGTCATGCCGCCGGTCAGGAACGCCCGACACCTTTGTTGCTGCAATATGGGCCTCAGGACTACAACTGTCTGCATCAGGATCTGTACGGCGAACACGTCTTCCCGCTGCAAGTAGCGATTCTTCTGTCAGAACCGAACGAGGATTTCACCGGCGGTGAATTTGTGCTGACTGAACAACGTCCACGAATGCAGTCGCGCCCGCAAGTCATCGATCTGAAGAAAGGCGACGCGTTGATTTTTGCCGTGAATCAGCGCCCGGTAAAAGGAGTTCGCGGCTATTACCGAGTGACCATGCGTCACGGGGTAAGTCGCCTGCACAGTGGAAAACGGCATACCCTTGGAATCATCTTTCACGATGCGCTATGACCCCATGAGCCCGATCACCTTCGATCTGTTTGCCGACGCCGAACCCGAGCAACAACCCAGGCGCGAGCAAATCGGCGAACAATCCTACGTTCTCAGAGGCTTCGCCCTGCCTTGGCTCGACCGGTTGCTGCCGGCGCTGGAGGCGGTTCTGGCGGCCGCGCCCTTTCGGCAGATGGTCACGCCCGGCGGCTTTACCATGTCGGTGACCTTGAGCAGTTGCGGCACTTGGGGCTGGACCACCGACCGCAGCGGCTACAAGTACACCCGCAACGATCCGCAGACTGGCGACCTTTGGCCGGAAATACCCGAGGTGTTTTTCGAGTTGGCGCAAGCGGCGGCGCGAGAGGCTGGGTTTATGGATTTCGTACCGGATTCCTGCCTGATCAACCGCTATATTCCCGGTGCCAGGATGTCGTTGCATCAGGACAAAAACGAAGATTCCTACGCGGCGCCCATTGTGTCGGTGTCCTTGGGCTTGCCGGCGACGTTCCTGTTCGGTGGCTTCGAACGAAGTGCCAAAAGCCAGCGGGTGCCGTTGTTACATGGCGATATCGTGGTGTGGGGCGGCGTGGACCGTTTGCGTTATCACGGCGTATTGCCGATCAAGGAGGGTTATCACCCTCAGTTGGGCGAACAACGGATCAACTTCACCTTTCGTACCGCGGGATGAAACCGTTGAATTCGACCGCAAGACCCGGAGTGTGGCGTCTCTGCCGGCTGGTTAATCTGCATGAAACGGGTCAACGGAGATGAAGCCATGACAACTCAATCGACAAAAATCGCCACCGAAAACGATCCTCGCTGGGCCGCCGTAGTCGCACGCGATCCCCGCGCCGACGGGCAGTTTGTGTATGCGGTGAAAACCACCGGCATCTACTGCCGCCCCAGCAGCCTGGCGCGTTTGCCGAAGCCGCAGAATGTCGAATTCTTCGACACCGCCGAGCAAGCTCAGGCGGCAGGTTATCGTCCCAGCAAACGGGCCGCGAAGGATCAAAGCGACGTCGCCGCACAACACGCCACGACCGTGGCCGCCGCATGCCGTCACATCGAATCCGCCGAGACGCTACCGGCGTTGAATGAACTGGCGGACGCTGCCGGCCTGAGCAGTTTCCACTTCCATCGCGTGTTCAAGGCCATCACCGGCCTGACGCCCAAGGGTTACGCCACTGCCCATCGCTCACGCAAGGTTCGCGAACGCCTGGCGCACGGCGGCACGGTCACCGACGCGCTGTATGACGCCGGATTCAACTCCAACAGCCGTTTCTATGAGGCCGCCGATCAAGTGCTGGGCATGAAACCCGGCGACTACCGCGCGGCCGGGCAGAACAACGACATTCGTTTTGCCGTCGGCCAGTGCTCTCTGGGAGCCATTCTGGTGGCGCAAAGTGAGCGCGGCGTCTGCGCGATTCTGCTGGGGGACGATCCGCATCAATTGGTCTGTGATCTGCAGGACAAGTTTCGGCGCGCCAACCTGATTGGCGCCGATCATGAGTTCGAACAGTTGATTGCCAAGGTCGTCGGATTTATCGAAGCCCCGGCGCTCGGCCTGGACTTGCCGCTGGACGTACGCGGCACGGCGTTTCAGGAGCGGGTGTGGCAAGCCCTGCGGGAGATTCCCGCTGGCAGCACCGCCAGTTATGCCGATATCGCTCAGCGCATCGGCGCGCCCAAAGCCGTACGCGCCGTGGCTCAGGCCTGCGGCGCGAACAGCCTGGCGGTGGCGATCCCTTGCCATCGCGTGGTGCGCAGCGACGGCAACCTGTCGGGCTATCGCTGGGGCGTGGAGCGCAAGCGTCAGTTGCTGGAACGCGAAAACGCGGCTGAGTCCTGAATGCCGATGTAGACCGCCACGGACTCCGGACCGGTGTAGACCTCGAAGTCCGTGGCGAACTTGCGGCGAACCTGCGGGTTATCCTCGAAGTAAGCCCAGATCAGGCCCCACGTCTGAATGACGCTGTCGGGCATCGGCCCTTTGGCACTGAACACCAGGTAATCGCCGCCCTCAACCTGAATCTGCGCAAAGCCCTCGGAAGGCGCGGTGACCGCGGCACCCGCGGTTACATCAAAGTGGCCCGAAGCATCGGACTCGTAGTTGGAATAGACGCCGTACATAAAGGAATCCGGCTGTTTGTGGGCGATCTTGTCGAAAACGTCCTCAACGAAAAATTGTTCCCACATAGGGCCGATACGCGCGGTATCTGGCTGCTGTTCTGCGGCATTAAGGGTTCGCACCTGCAAACCCGAGACGCTAAAGGGCAGCACTTCACGCAGCTTTACATCCATTGTCGCTATTTCCTTGTTTCTACAGTTTGTCTGTTTGATTGGCGCCGAGACGATCAACGATTGACGTCGACCACCACCCGACCGCGCAATTGGCCGGCGAGCAAGCGCGGTGCCGCGTCGATGGCTTCGCTCAAGCCGATTTCGTGACTGATCAGCGGCAGCAAGGCGAAGTCCAGATCCTTGGCCAGGCGATTCCAGGCCAGTATCCGCCTGGCTTTGGGTTGGGTCACGCTGTTGATGCCGGCCAGGGTCACACCGCGCAAAATGAACGGCGCGACGGAGGCTGGAAAGTCCATGCCTTGTGCCAGACCGCAGGCAGCGACGGTGCCGTTGGCCCGAGTGCTTGCGCAAGCATTGGCCAGCGTGTGGCTGCCGACCGAATCGATTACCGCCGCCCAACGTTCCTTGGCCAATGGTTTGCCCGGCTCCGACAACGTGGCGCGATCGATGATTTCACTGGCACCCAATTGCTTGAGGTAGTCGTGCTCGGCGGTGCGGCCGGTGGACGCCACCACGCGATAGCCGAGTTTGCTCAGCAGCGCGATGGCGAAACTGCCGACGCCACCATTGGCGCCCGTCACCAGCACTTCGCCTTGATCGGGGGTCACGCCGTTGTGCTCCAGCGCCAGGATGCTCAGCATCGCCGTGTAACCGGCCGTGCCGATGGCCATCGCTTGCGCGGCGGTGAATGCTTTGGGCAACGGGATCAGCCAGTCGCCATTCAGGCGAGCTTTCTGCGCCAATCCGCCCCAATGTCCTTCGCCCACCCCCCAACCATTGAGCAGGACTTGATCGCCGGCCTTGTAGTCCGGATGACCGCTGACTTCGACAGTGCCCGCCAGATCGATCCCCGGCACCATCGGGAATTTGCGCACCACCGGGCTGCTGCCGGTGATCGCCAGGCCATCCTTGAAGTTCAGCGTGCTGTACGCCACACGCACCGTCACATCGCCTTCAGGCAATTGATCGTCATTGATCTCTTGCAAGGTGGCCCGGTAACCGCTGTCGTCCTTGTCGATCAAAATGCCTTTGAACATCACTGCCTCCCGATGGAATCGCTCAGTTGTCGTGCTGTTGAAATAACACATGAAAACACATCGCCGTAGCCGACTTTAAGCCAATCCTCAAACTCGACTGGCCTTGGGTCAGTCATTGCTGATACAAATTCGCTTCTACCGACGTCGGAGAACACTGCACATGAGTCAATGGCCAGATACCCGCATTCTTGACCTGCTCGGGATCGAACTGCCGATCATCCAGGGCCCCTTGGCCGGCGCGACGACGTCCGCCATGGTGATTGCGGTGAGCAACGCTGGCGGCCTAGGCTCGATGCCCGCCGCGATGCTGAGCATCGAGCAATTGCGCGAGGAGCTGAAGACGATTCGCCAACAGACCCAGCGCCCGTTCAGCGTCAATTTCTTCTGCCATCAACCTCCGGCACCCGATGAACAACGCGCCCGGGACTGGAAGCATCTGCTGGAACCGTATTACCGGGAATTGGGGGTCGATTTCGATGCACCGACGCCGGTGTCCAATCGCGCTCCGTTCGATAATGCGGCCTGCGAAGTGATCGAAGAGTTTCGTCCCGCAGTGGTGAGTTTTCACTTTGGCTTGCCGGGAAAGTCTCTGTTGGATCGGGTAAAAGCCACCGGGGCGAAAATTCTCTCTTCGGCGACTACGGTCGAAGAAGCCGTCTGGCTGGAACAACACGGTTGCGACGCGATCATCGCCATGGGTTACGAGGCTGGCGGCCACCGGGGGATGTTTCTCAGTGATGACCTGAGCAGCCAGGTGGGGACCTTTGCCCTGGTGCCACAAATCGTCGATGCTGTGAAAGTGCCGGTGATTGCGGCGGGCGGGATTGGAGATGCGCGGGGCGTCGCGGCGGCTTTTCTGCTGGGCGCTTCGGCGGTCCAGGTGGGTACGGCTTATTTGTTCACGCCGGAGGCCAAGGTCAGCGCTTCTCACCACAAGGCGTTACGCACGGCCAAGAAAAGCGAGACGGCGGTCACCAACATTTTCACTGGGCGCCCGGCACGCGGGATTCTCAATCGGGTGATGCGTGAACTGGGGCCGATGAGCGCCAAGGCGCCGGCGTTCCCCCTGGCGGGCGGTGCGTTGATGCCGTTGCGGGCCAAGGGGGAAGCGGATTTCAGCAGCCTTTGGGCTGGTCAGGCGTTCACGTTGGGGGTTGAAATGACTTCGGCAGAGCTGACCCGGCGGTTGGCGGATGAGGCGTTGGTCAAATTGACTCGCTAGGCACAAAACCTGTGGGAGCGGGCTTGCCCGCGATAGAGCCCTGTCAGTCACACTTAAAGTGTCTGACCCACCGCTATCGCGGGCAAGCCCGCTCCCACAGGGATTGTGTTTAACGGCCTACCAATACGCAGCCCAATGGGGGCAAGCCCCCTCGCCACAATCCCGTGCCAATATCGCGCTTTGCATCTTGCATCCAACAAGTTCCGTTTACAGGTAATTCGCTATATATTCCGCTATATAGCGTTTCATCTCGCCTACCACGGAGCCGTTCCATGATCATTCGTGCCTCACGTTTTGCCCCCGCGTGCCTGTTCACCGTGTTCGCTTTCGGGTCCGCCCAGGCGGACGAAGTCCAGGTCGCCGTTGCCGCCAACTTCACCGCGCCGATCCAGGCCATCGCGGCCGATTTCGAGAAAGACACCGGGCACAAACTGGTCACCTCCTTTGGTGCAACCGGCCAGTTCTACACCCAGATCAAAAACGGTGCGCCGTTCGAAGTGTTCCTCTCGGCAGACGACACCACCCCGAAAAAACTCGAAACCGAAGGCGACACGGTCAAGGGTTCGCGCTTCACCTACGCTGTCGGCACCTTGGCGCTGTGGTCGGCCAAGGACGGTTATGTCGACGCCAAGGGCAAAGTGCTGAGCGACAATCAGTATCAGCATTTGTCCATCGCCAACCCGAAAGCTGCCCCGTATGGCCTGGCCGCCACTCAGGTGCTGGCCAAGCAAGGCCTGACCGACAAGGTCAAAGACAAGATCGTTGAAGGCCAGAACATCACCCAGGCCTACCAATTCGTGTCCACCGGCAATGCCGAACTCGGTTTTGTGGCCTTGTCGCAGATCTACAAAGACGGCAAAGTCACCAGCGGTTCGGCCTGGATCGTTCCGGCCGATCTGCATGATCCAATCAAACAAGACGCGGTGATCCTCAACAAGGGCAAGGACAACCCGGCCGCCCAGGCGCTGGTTGACTACCTCAAAGGTCCGAAAGCCGCCGCCGTCATCAAGTCCTACGGTTACCAACTCTAAATGACGCTATCGAGTGCCGATTATTCCGCCATCTGGCTGACCCTGAAACTGGCGTCCCTGACCACGGCCATCCTGCTAATCATTGGCACTCCGATTGCGTTATGGCTGTCGCGCACCCGCTCCTGGCTGCGCGGCCCAATCGGGGCGATCGTCGCCCTGCCCCTGGTGCTACCGCCCACGGTGATCGGCTTTTACTTGTTGCTGGCGCTCGGCCCTAACGGGTGGGTCGGCCACTTCACCCAATCACTGGGGCTCGGCACCTTGACCTTCAGTTTTGCGGGGTTGGTGATCGGCTCGGTGCTGTACTCGATGCCGTTCGTGGTCCAACCGCTGCAAAACGCATTTTCCGCCATCGGCACTCGCCCACTGGAAGTGGCTGCAACCTTGCGCGCCAATCCTTGGGACACGTTCTTCAATGTCGTTCTGCCGCTTGCCCGCCCCGGTTTCATCACCGCGGCCATTCTCGGTTTCGCCCACACCGTCGGCGAGTTCGGCGTTGTACTGATGATCGGCGGCAACATTCCCGACAAGACCCGCGTGGTTTCGGTGCAGATCTACGATCACGTCGAAGCCATGGAATACGCCCAGGCTCATTGGCTGGCCGGGGCAATGCTGGTGTTCTCGTTTGCGGTATTGCTGGCGCTCTACTCCAGCCGTAAAACCAAAGCGGTCTGGAGCTGATCGATGATTCACACGCGCTTGAAACTGAATTATTCGGGATTCTCCCTGGATGTGGACCTGCAACTGCCCGGCCGCGGAGTGACGGCGCTTTACGGCCATTCCGGTTCGGGTAAAACCACCTGCCTGCGCTGCATCGCCGGCCTGGAACAGGCCGAGCAGGGTTTTATTCAGGTCAACGATGAAGTCTGGGAAGACAGCGACAAGGGGATTTTCGTACCGCCGCATAAACGCGCCCTGGGTTACGTTTTCCAGGAAGCCAGCCTGTTCCCACATTTATCGGTGCGGGCCAATCTGGAGTTCGGCCTCAGACGTATTCCCCGCCAACAGCGCCGGGTCGACATGGCCCATGCCACTGAGTTGCTGGGGATTGGCCATTTGCTGGGCCGTGATCCGCAGAACCTTTCCGGCGGTGAGCGCCAGCGGATCGGCATCGCTCGCGCCCTGCTCACCAGCCCGAAACTACTGCTGATGGACGAACCGTTGGCGGCACTCGATACCCAGCGTAAAAACGAAATCCTGCCGTATCTGCAACGGCTGCACGATGAGCTGGACATCCCGGTGCTGTACGTCAGCCATTCTCAGGATGAAGTCGCGCGGCTCGCCGACCACCTTGTTCTGCTCAGCAACGGCAAGGCTTTGGCCAGCGGCCCCATTGGCGAAACCCTGGCCCGGCTCGATCTGCCGCTGGCGCTGGGCGACGACGCCGGGGTGGTGATCGAAGGGCACGTCAGCGCCTATGACGCCGACTATCAGTTGTTGACCTTGCAACTGCCCAACACAGACTTGAGCATTCGAGTCGCCCATTCGCCGATGGCTGAAGGCCAGGCACTGCGCTGCAAGGTCCAGGCGCGGGATGTCAGCCTGAGCCTGCAAGGCGTCGAACAAAGCAGCATTCTCAATCGTCTGCCGGTCACGGTGATCAGTGAAATCGGTGCCGATAACGCCGCTCACGTACTGATCCGCCTGAACGCGGCCGGTACACCGCTACTGGCGCGGATCACCCGTTATTCCCGGGATCAATTGGGCGTGCACCCCGGACAGCAACTCTGGGCGCAAATCAAAGCGGTGGCGGTGCTGGCCTGAATCCGTCGGCACCCCGACGATGGCGCGCGGTCAATGGCTTAACGCCCCATGATTTGCTGCCCAGGATGAGCCGCCATGCCAGACACTGCATTGCCCGACGGATTGCCGCCCGACCTGCATTACGTCGATGACAGCCAGCCCGGCATCACCCGCAAACTCCTGCGCGGCAAGTTTTGCTACTTCGACGCGGCGGGCCAGCGCATTACCGATCCGGATGAAATCAAACGCATCAACGCACTCGCGGTGCCGCCCGCCTATACCGATGTGTGGATTTGCACCGACCCGCGCGGCCATCTGCAAGCCACCGGCCGCGACGCTCGCGGCCGCAAGCAATACCGTTATCACCCGCGTTGGCGGGAAGTGCGCGATGCCGACAAATATTCGCGCTTGCGGGACTTCGGCCTGGCCCTGCCGAAACTGCGCAAACAACTGGAAACGCTGCTGGCCGCGCCCGGTTTCAGCCGCGACAAGGTCATGGCCACGGTGATTACCTTGCTCGATGCGACGCTGATCCGGGTCGGCAACCCGCAATACGCCCGGGACAACCGCTCCTACGGCCTGACGACGCTGCGCAGTCGTCACGTCGAGATCAACGGCAGCGCGATCCTGTTCCAGTTTCGCGGCAAGAGCGGCATCGAGCACCAGATCACCGTAAAAGACCGGCGCCTGGCGCGGATCATCAAGCGTTGCCTGGAAATACCCGGGCAAAACCTCTTTCAGTATCTGGACGAAAACGGCGAGCGGCACACCATCAGTTCCTCCGACGTCAACGCCTACTTGCAGACGCTGACCGGTGCCGATTTCACCGCCAAGGATTACCGCACCTGGGCCGGCAGTGCACTGGCATTGGCGGTGTTGCGCGAGTTGCAGTGGGAATCGGAAGCCGATGCGAAGCGGCATGTGGTGGAAATGGTCAAGAATGTCGCCCGGCAGTTGGGCAATACCCCGGCGGTTTGCCGCAAGTGCTACATCCACCCGGCCGTCGTCGATGGTTTCATGCAGGGGGCGTTGGCCAAACTGCCGCGATCGAGGGGACGTAAAAGGCTCAGGGCCGAAGAAGTCGCGCTGGCTGTGCTTCTCGAAAAGCTTATCGAGACGGCCGAAACACCGTAGGACCTCTTCGAGGCGAACTAACCGACGAACTGACCTGCCCTTTTTTGGCGTGATTGCAAAGGGCTTCTATGCTTGATCTGAATACGAATAGCTTCGGTGCCGCCATGGAAGACATTTTCGTTGTGAAACGCTGCAACAAGATCATCATTCATGGCCGCCGGGCCGGAGAAGCCGATCATCCACCACCCGATGCTGCCATCTGGTATCGCATTACCGATACCCGCACCCGTGGCTTCATCGGTGACGGCTTCGATCTTGAAGAGGACGCCGCGCGCGAATGTCGGCGGCTTAACGCGGTCAGCTCGCCGAAGTCCCGGCAAGCCTGAAGCTGACCTGACCTGTTTTAGTTCCGGGTCTATACTCAAAGGGGCTGAAGGATCAGCGACCCATCGGCAGAAAGCTCGCTCCCCGCGGGCTTTTTGTTGCCCTTTACCCGATTTCTTTGAACGGAGGTGTATGTCATGTCCGAGAAAGAGTCCATCACCACCCTGCTCACCCTGCTTGACTCCCGTCAGGCGCGTCTTGCCGCTGCCTGCAAGGAAATCGCCGATTGGGTTGATAATCAAGGAGGGCATCCGACAGCCCTCAGGATTCGCGATCGTCTGAACGACATCGAGAAAGACACGCCGCAGATTCGCAGCGCGCTCTCTTCACTCAAACCTGTCGAGCCGCCGCTGCCTCGCTTCAGATGAGTCGACCACGGTACTCAAACCAGGGACAGAGCCTGAGTCAGGACGCCTGATCGGTGACATCATCGTCATCAGGCTTATCCCTGTCTGCGCTACACACCAACCCGGCCAAGTTTGCCGGGCTTTTTTGTTTAAGCCCTTTCCCATTTCACACCGCCTTCACAACTCCCCCCCTACAGTGCATCCACTCCTTTTCAAGAATGCCCATTGGCCCGCCCGCATGCGGGCCTTTTTTTGCCTGCTATATATAGCGAACGAACGCCCTCACCCGTCTGTCGAACGATTACACATCACGAAGGAGATACCCCATGGTCACTCACTTCAAAGTCGGCGGGCACCTGGCCTGCGGACACAAAGGCAGCAACCTGACCTCAAGCAGCATACTGACCCGCGTGAAATGCAGAAGCTGCCGCAACACCGATGCGTTCAAAGAAGCGCGCAAAGCCGAACGCAACGCTGCACGTCGGGCCGCACGCAAGGCCAAAGCCACCCACACCGCCAATGACTGGCGCGCAGCCTGGACCCAACGGCTGATCGAAATGCCCGGGTTGCAAAGACTGCCACGAGGTTTTACCGGCCAGCCATTCGTGTAGCTGACACGCTTGGCCCCGCCCGGTTTATGACTCGAACGTACTCATGGTCGCCGGTGCCATGATTTCACCCAGCGACATGCGCTTGAACGCCTCGACCAGGCGCCGGCCCTCGTCGGGCGCGCAAGAGATGGCCAATCGCATGGTCGCCTCACCCAGATGCCAGATCAAAAAGGCTGCATCGGTTACTTGCTGCGCATCGCTGCCGGGAAACACTCGCAGCATCGCATCGGCCAACAAACCGCCGGCGACACGACTCTCCTCCAGCTCCAGCGCCAGAAGCTGCTTGTCCGCCTGCATGCCGGACCAGATATCCCGCATCGCAGGCGTAGCCAGGACGATCTCGTAATACTGATCGAGCAAGTCCGAATAGGCTTCGCGCAATCCTTGCGCATCCTCGACCGCAGCCAGTGCCCCTTCGATACAGCGACGACTCTCGGCGTTATAGCGCTCGGCCAGCGTGCGGATGATCGAACTCTTATCGGGAAAATATTGATACAGAGAGCCGATCGAAATCTCCGAACGTTCGGCGATTTCGCTCATCTTCACCTGATCGCTGCCCTTGGTCGCGATCAGTTGAGTCGCCACGCCCAGGATTCGCTCCTGACGCTCGCGGCTGCGTTGCTGCGTGGGGTTGCGTCGGGTCGGCTCTGAAACAGATTGTTCGAGCCCAGCGGCTGCTTTCTTTTGCACTGGCGGATTTCCCGATTAATAAACATGACAAGGACTCACCTTAGCACCGCCTACCACCGCGCCCAATAGGCAGTAGCCATACGTCGGCTTCTTCGATGTTGTCGGTTGACGGCAGAACATGAGCGTTTATCATCTTTTAAACATGAGCATCACTCACATTAACCGATGGAGATGAGCGCGATGACGACTGCCCAAGACACAATCCTGATCCTCGGCGCCACCGGCAAAACCGGGCGGCGGATCACCCAACGACTAAAAGCCGCTGGACACCCCGTGCGCGAGGGATCACGCGCGGCGAATCCACCTTTCGACTGGGAGGATCGAACCACGTGGGATGCCGCGCTGGATGGAATCCACGCCGTTTACATCGCCTATCAACCAGACCTCGCCGTTCCCGGCGCCCTTGAAACCGTTCAGGCGTTCACCGATCTGGCGGTCAAAAGCGGCGTCAGCAAACTGGTCCTGCTGTCCGGGCGCGGTGAAGTCGAAGCGGCACAAGCGGAGCGTGTCATACAAAACAGCGGCGTCGACTGGACCATCCTGCGTGCCAGCTGGTTCAGCCAGAACTTCAGCGAGGCGCACTTTCTGGAGCCGATTCTTCAGGGCGAACTGGTACTGCCCGTCGGCAATATCGCAGAGCCCTTCGTCGACGCAGAAGACATCGCCGAAATCGCCGTCGAGGCGCTGACCAAATCCGGCCATTCAGGCCAGCTCTATGAACTGACAGGGCCGCGAGCGCTGACGTTTGCCGAAGCCGTCAATGAAATCGCCCGCGAGACCCAACGCGATATCCAGTTCATCGCCGTACCGCCGCAAGCCTATCGCGAGGCGCTGGAACAGGCGCAATTGCCCGCTCAGCTGATCGACCTGGTGCTGTATCTCTTCACAACGGTGCTCGATGGTCGCAATACACCGATTACCGACGGTGTACAGCGCGCACTGGGCCGGTCCGCGCGGGATTTCACAGACTATGTTCGGCGCACGGCGGCTACGGGTGTTTGGGGCGGTGAGGGTTGAGCGGGATTTGTAGCAGCTGCCGAAGGTTGCGTTCGGCTGCGCAGCAGTCGTGAATCTGGCTGACGCGGTCTGCCTCACGCACCGCAATTTCTGATTCTACGACTGCTTCGCAGCCGAACACAGCCTGCTACAAAGCGTGCGTCGCGACTGAAATTTCTTAACTGACTGGACTTAAGGATAGAGCTGTCAAAAATTGCGAGATTGAAACGACAAAGGCCTGCATGAGAAAGCTCGTCAGAGGAATTCTCAAGCTCGTCGAGCATGCGCTGGGTCAAGTCGGGGGCACGCTCCTCCATGATCCACGCCGCCGGCTTCGGTAGCGGCTGGCACTCCCCAACCACTGGCAGAATCCGCTGCCGTATATCGGAAGTAGCAAGGCGATCGTGCAGGCGAGCCTGATCTTTTTGATGTCCGCGACGGCCAAATATGGATACTTCAGCGGAAAACAAAGGCTAAGCGACGAATCGAGTTAACCAGTGAACTGAAGGTTTTGATTGATCAAATCATGACCCGAAAGTCGGGGCACAAGGTCCGCTCGACGCGGCTGATCGTGTCAGAGGATGGCGCACCGATGACAGTGACAATGTTGCGCAAGAGGTCTGATGTGGCGAGGGAAGCCGCTGGAGTTTCTAAACCAGAGTTCCAAATGCGTGATTTGCACGCAAAGTCCGGTACGGACAAGGCTGAAATCTGTTTTCCCCGTCTGCAATAGACGAAGGCACATGCTCCCCACCAAGCGCACGACTGAATGCCGCGCTCGGGAGTAATAAAGCTAAATAAAAGTCAAAGATTCAGCTGATAACGGCGCCTTTAGGGCCGCTGGCAATCAGTGCCGCCCCGCAGGCGGTTTTCATCCCGTCCAGAGCGATGGGGGTTCCATCAACAGTGTAGGTGCTGCTGCCCTCGGCAATCGGGAAAACCCCTTTGCACAATGGGCAGCTTACCTTGTGACCGACACCTGCAATCGGCTTGCCGTTGAGGTTGGTTTGGGAGAAGGCTTCGAGCACCTTACCGCCGTGCGTGGTGGCGTCGCCCAAGCGAATTGCGTCTTTCATGTTGTCACTCCTTTGAGTAGAGAGCTGGTTGCCTGCACCGATCTGAAGTTGGGCGAGCACCTGAAAGCCAAGGGTTACCAACTCCCCTTTTCAATGTTACTCAGCCATCCAAACATCTTCGTATCCATCGGTATCGATGATGAATTTCGAGCCTGTTGGCAGGCATAGATAATTCATGACTTTCGGTAGCATTTCGCTCAAATGATGAACGCAAACCGGCTGGTAAAAATCAATCGCTGCTGAATGCTTGCCGCAGTGAATGAACCAGCTGACATTTCCCCCTTCCGGCAGCTCGACTCTGCTGCCGTAGATTGGAGCTTGACCAAGCGTCTGTACCGCAATGGCGACTATTTTCTCTGGGGGAAGCACAGGCATCCCATACTTTTCACAGATGATCTTTTGCATCGCATCCGGAAAAACCAAATCACCTTCGTTCACAACAGCTCCCTGGATGCCAATTCGATTGATGGTTCAGTTGTTTCAATCTTCGAGCCACCAATTCAAAAGCGTCTCGTCATCATCGTCATCCAGATTTTGATAGATGTTCGCGTAGTACCATTGAACCCCGGTTCTATCGCAGAACCGATTAAAAAACGCGTTGATCTTGTCCATCCCGTTACTCGCAGGAACGGCGAGCGAGAGATTTCCCTCGAACACACCATCCAGCGTTCCACCCAACTCACGACCGACATAGCTCTCAAGCCCGGCGATATCCTCAGCAGGGATATAGTCGGCATAGATATTGATGCAGAAGTTGCCACCTCGCTCAAGAACCACCGCATGGGTGTTTCTGTTTTCGATAGAGATGACATCTCCACGGGCCATATTCAGCGCCAGGCCAAGTGAGGACAGCAGCTCATAGGTTGCCGCCCCCACCTGACGAGCCGGAAGCTCCTCGAATACAGAATCATCGCTGTCGCCTGCAAATACCTGAATCAGAACAGGGATGACTTTCTCGTCCATTCGGAACTCCAGGTTCGTACCTTTCAAATTCGTCAAATTGGTCTGATAGCCGACCAGAGCACGCTTTCCAAAGGAGTAAATTCCACCCCCTTGATCCCTTTCACAAACTCTTTGAATGCGTACTTTTTGAAGAGCTGGATGCATGCTCGGAAACTGATCCGGCTTCAACTTTCATAGAAGAGTTCCCCCACCTTACATGGCTAATTTTTTCATCCAATTGGCAACCCGGATTTGTACCTTTCAAATTCGTCGAATCCCAGACCAGACTACTGTTTCCAAGGGGGTAAATTCAATGCCCTTGAAATCGGTCGCCAAATCCTTGAACGACTGAGAGCAGATCAGGCTATCACTACCTGAAACAAGTCTCTTGTATTTGAAAACATCTAGTCTCCAATCATCAGGGAGAATTAATTTCTTGAATCTGATGGGCCTACCATTTTCTTCGACAAACGTAGAGGCCGGATCGCAATTTGCCCGAACATCCATCTCATCGAACAATACAGCGTTGTAATTTTTTGAAGAGATACGCTTGCCCGCCTCGGAAACGACTTCAATTGCAACACTGTCAACCATTTTCACATTGAGGCTATTACAAGCAGCCAAAAACTCATCACTTACTACATAAAAAAACCGGGAAATACTACGAATATCAAAATCATAGTACTTATCCTTGGAGATCAAAACCATGCCTTCGGGGAACGGTGTACGTGGCCCGGGCTTCCCTTTTTGCGCATACCATGGAAAAAACCCAAACTCAACGCCCGTTGTATTGGGATAAAACTTATCAAAAAGATCGGCATAGATAATACCTATAGGACAGCCAGAGTCTTCCTTTTGAGAAAGAACATAATAATTCATGACGTACAACTCCTTATTCATCGAACTCGACGTTGTTTTGTTCCAGGCACAGACAAACTCGCTCTTAGTCTGGATTGGATTGCTGAAATCTGGGAGCGAGCCTGTGCCTTATCGATATCGCCAGAATCATAGTCATCACGAACTTTTTCAACCATATTTTCAACCATTGGCGTATAGACCTTACCATGCGACCCACAATGGTAAAAAACACGCTTGGTTTTCTTGGCCTGATCAGCACTGTCAGGCATCAACAGACCGTTTTCCTTTTTATCGCGTTCTCCACCCATCCCGATATCCGAGAAGAAGCTGGCTTGCCGTCCCCACACTTCCTCGGGGATGAGGTGATGCGCCTGCATTTTGTCATGGGCTTTGCCACCCAATGCCCGATTGAGCGTGCTACTGCATAGTCCATTCGGATCGACCCACTGGGTCGGGCTGATCACATACTGATAGAAGTTGATACCGCCGGAGTATCCGATTGGATCGCGAGACACGAAGCGACCAACGCCAGGGTCGTAGTACCGATGGCGGTTGTAATGCAGTCCCGTCTCATGATCGTGATACTGGCCCTGGAAGCGGATCGGGTTATTCAACCCTTGTCGCTGGGCCGAGGATGAGCGTTGTTCAATCGCTTGTCCCCACACCCTGTACTGCGCGCTCCATGCCATTTCACCCTGCTGGTCGGTAAGCTCTTGTGGCGTGCCGAGGTGATTGCACTGATACCACGCAATCGCATCAAACGGTTGAGGAACAGGCGAGTGATTCCACAGTGGATCCTCGTCCGGTGTGTAAACATCACCGTAAATGGGTTGAGGCACCAAACGAATAGGCTGGTGACTTAGCGCCTGTACCACTGGATTGAATGTACCGGGCTCAAATACGTAATGAACAGTGCGTCCGGTATCACCATCCAGCTGAGCGGGACTGCTCTCCCACGCCAGATTGTCACCGTCCCAACCGAACATCGTGAAGCCGCAACCATACTCACGTTGTTTGCGTGCATGTTCATTGCGATTCCACAGAGATCCGGCCTCTGGACGATGCTTATAGTGCGCTCGGGAGTTTTTGTGCAGGCGGCGACCGAGTGGGTCGTAGGCATAATCCACTGCCAGACGGTCATCTTCGAAATGCACCAGGCGATCGAACAGATCCCATCGCATCTCGCACACACGGCCATTACTCCAACGCTTGACCTGATTTCCGCGTTCGTCGTACTCATAGTGCGTGCCTGCGTACTCACGCAACAAGTTATCGAGAAGTTTGCTGCGCACGGGCTCCTGATCCAGGGGCCTGCGGATATCAAAGGCTTTTTCATCCAGAAGGTTGCCGGCTGGATCGAAAGCAAAGGTTTCGACCCCAAGCCGCGTGACGGCACTGATTAAACGACCTACAGGATCATAGCGATAGGACAGTGGGCCTCGACGACTATCATTGATATCCGTCAGTTGACCGGCAGCATCGTATTTGTAGTCGCGCTTGAGCAGCACGGACTTGTCATCACCACGTTCCAGCATCTGCTCTTGCAGTCGTCCGGTGGGATCCCATTTCTGCGTTTGCAGCAGGCGGTTCCCTTGGTGACGGGCGACTTCGCGATGTAAGTCATCGCGCTCGAAACCGGCCAACTCATGATCGTCCAGACGCAAGCCCAGCAAGTGTCCGCTACCGTAAGTCAGCCAGCTGACACGATGTCCATCGGGGCGAATGGTGGCAACCCTTTGATTGAGTGCATCGTACTCGTGCTGCCATACGGCGACCATCGGACTTTCCAGGCCCAGATAATGTTGGTGTTCACGCAGTATGTTGCCCGCCGGATCATGAAACCACTGCAGGCGGCTGTCGGCATTGCAAGCCATGATCAGTTTGCTATTGCCGTCGTAATTGAAAGTTTCGCTCTGCTGCTGTTCACCCAAAATGGCTCGACGTTCAACCAAACGATTCATTGAGTCAAAACGAACCTCGACGCAATGCTCTCCCTTGTAGATTTTCGCAAGTCGCCCGGTTTCGGGTTCATACAAGTACCGGGTTGAGTGCCCATCAAAGGCTGTTTCTTCCAGCAAGCGGCCGACCGGATCATAGTTGAAATGGGCGCGCCGCTCATTCTCGTTTTCCAGCGCAACCAGACGACCGAGTTTGTCCCAGCGATAACGAACGGCATGCTCCAGCGCATCGACCCGTTCGGCAATCAATCCTGCCGCGCTGTACTTCCATGTCGTGCAACGATCTAGACCATCGACATGAGCCAGCAAACGGCCTTCCGCATCGCGCTCAAAACGATCTTCGGTCTTGTCCGGATGCTTGATCAGTATCAGTTGCCCGGCTTTGTACTCGTACTCGGTGCTCTGACCGGAGGCATCTGTGAAGCAAACCATTTGCCCGCGATCGTTGTACTCCCAGGCACTGGTCTTGCCTGAACAGTCGACGTACTCCACCAGTTGCCCGGAAGTGTTATAGGACAGTTTCTTTTCATTGCCGTTGGCATCTTTGACTGCGGTTGGCATCCCGGCCGGGTTGTAAGCGTATTCAGTCTTGTTACCCAGTGGATCGACGCTCTCAACAAGATTGCCTGAGTCGTCATAGGCTCTTGTCCACTGCCCCCCCTCGGCATCGCTGATCTTGATCAGTTGATCGTGATCGTCGTAGGCAAAGTGCACTACCGTGTCATCTGTGCGGATATGTTCGAGGAGGTTGCTTCGTTCGTCATAGCTGTAACGATCCGAGCGACCATCGGCGCGGACGTGACGGATCACGTTCTTGGCGTCATCACGGAAAAACCAATCGGAGCGATCATCTGCGTGCCGGATGCGGTAGGTATAACCAAGGCTGTCAAAGTAGTGCCAAGTTTCGTGACCGAGCGCGTCAGTGACATACACCAGCCGAATGTTTTCATCCCATTCCAGACGCGTATCGAAACTGCCGTCGTCAGCCCACTCGCGAACAGCCTTGGCGTCGGCACCGTAGCCTTGCCATTGCAAATTCATACCCCGACCAGTGCGATCGGTGTAACGGGTGATCAGGTGATGTTGATACTGATAACGCCAAGCAGCGCCATTTTCATCTTGTGCCTGTACCAGATCGCCCGCCGAATCGTAGACATAGGAACACAGCTGACGCAGAGGCTCCCCGTCACGAATTTCCCAGAGACCGGTCAAACGTCCTTGTTCATCAATCATTGTCCCGAGATGCAGATGTACCTTGCTCAGATCCCCCTCATAGGTAATCAGGTCGGACAGAACCGTCCGATTACCGTGGCGGTGTTCGTAATGCAACATGATGCCGGCGCCGCTTCGCAACTCCACACCGGCCAGCAAAAACTGCTGGCCATGACGTACGTAGGTTTCCTTGCGTTCAAAACCACGGCAGAGCAACAGTTTGTCGTCGCTTACCCGGACAACAGTGAGATTTTCAATGGCGTCATAGTGAAACAGGTCGACTTTGGGTAACGGAAAGTCATGGCTGCGACCATCTGCATCATGGAACTGCAAGGCACCGTCGATGAGGTCGAATCGTGTTGTGAATGAAGTGATCCATCGTGCACCCAAGTCGCCTTGGTCATAAGCACCCAGATCCGAGCTGTAGATACGCGTCCACTCGATCGGGAACGGGCCGGCCAGATTGAAATCCGTGTGCGCGACACTCTCCGATCCCATTGCAAAGCTGATGCTGTCGCAAGTACCTGGACAGGTACCATTCTTTTCTGCATTAGGTTTCTTTTTCGCAGGCTCTTCGGTCTTTCTGACTTCCGTCCTGCCCTCCCCCAATCGATGCTTGGCCTGGCTGGTTCCTCCAACCTTGACGTGACCGGCAATCCCACGTCCGTTGCGCAAATTCCACGCCTCGACGGCCTTGGCCAATACAGCCAGGAGGGCGCCGATGGAAAATGGCATACTCGGATCGCTAAGCTTTTTTAGTTGAGTGCGCAGCTCGGGGCCCATAGCCGTAAGCAGTCGAGTCTGGTCATGCACCAACTTCTTGGCGTCTTTGGGCAGCAAATATTTCGCGGCGCTGTTGATCACTCCCTTGCCAGCCGCCTTATAGACATCACAAAGGGCGCCATAGATATTGCTGATCCCCTTCGTCGGGTCATGCAGCAACTGCCCTCCGACTCCACTTATCTTTTTCTCGGCCTGATTGAGACTCTCCGTCGCATTGAGATCAGCATCGACTACCGCGTTCAAACCCATGGCGATGTCGTTAAGAATCTCTTCGCCCTTTTGCGCGGATTTTTCGAGAATATCGGGCAGTGTGGCTTTGGCCGTTCTGACAAAATCGTCGATGTCGCCGACAATGGTCGCGTTCAAGTGCCCGACAATTACATTAATCAAGGCATCGCCCAGCAACGTCTTTCCGGCAACCTTCATCTCCTGCCGCACCAGATAGAGAGTTGGACGCAAACTCATTCGAGCAGCAGCCATATTCGCAGGTACGGGGATCACGCCAATCAGGTCGATGCCCAGACTCACCCAGTCGAGCGGATCGCGCTTCTCGCTCTTGGATAGAACGGCAATGTCATTCAGGACATCCACCAACGCCATGATATTGCCGACCACCGGCAAGGCCCCGGCGACATTCTTGATCCGGTCGAGGGTTACATAGCCGCCACTGATCTCCTGCAACCAGGCATCGAATTTGGCAGCGTCGCGCCCGACATCCGCGATGCTAATCTCATTGAGCGGGACAACAGTGGCCACGGATTCACGTTTTACAACAGCAGTTTCAATGGTCATGAAAGCATCTCACCCGCCAGCAGGCCTGGGGTTTTAAAGGAAGTTTTTGGTAGGGCCGGAATAGGAAGCGTCGGCAACTTGCCACTCTTGCTCGATGCACCCAGGATGCCCGACGCACTCGGCATCGCTGCACTTGCCAGTTTCGGTAACCCGGCCACCCCGCCCTGCACTGCGCCTTTCACCTGCTGAGCCGTTTGCATTGCACCCTGCGCGGTCTGTACAGCACTCATCCCGCTCTGAGCCAATTCCTTTCCCTTCTCCAGCACGTCCCAGTTCTTGCTTGGCAGAACTTTCGCAACCATGGCTTGCACCTGTGCGGGAACTTCATCGGCACCCGGCGGGTTCAATGGCCACTCAGGCTTGCCGATGTAGCTGCCGTCGCTCCAGGTGTCCGCCGAATCTTTGCCGAACAACACGCGGGCAGGCCCCGGTGCGGCACCGGAAACGCTGGCAAAGCCCTTGGCATCGAGCTTGCCCTTGATGCTCTTGCCCAAGGCGTCGATGACTTCGTAATCGCCTTCCTTGATGCCCTGGCGCCCGGCGTACTGGTTGAACAGTTCGAGGTTGCCCTTACCCGGTTTCGGCGGTTCCGGGAATACGCCAGCCAGGCTCTTGGCGCCGGTGTAGGCGAAGTTCGCCGCGTGGGCGGTGTAAGGCCCGCTGGTGGCGTGGGTGATGCCGCCGGCGTTGTAGGTCGTGGCGCTGCCGCCACCCTGGATCACCAGCTCAGTCTTGGCGGTAATGGTGATGCGATCGGCATTGGCGGTAATGTTGAGTTTGGCCAGCAGATTGATGCTGTCCTTCAGTGCCCGCACATCAATGTCGCCGGACGCCGCCACCAGACGCCAACCCATGCTCTGCACGAACAGGCGCATGCCCCGACTGGCACTGGCCAGCAGGCGTTTGCCGATCGACAGACTGGTGTGACCAGTGCTGCTCAGGGCCAGGTGTTCGCCGGTGGCGATGTGGCTGGAGCGCGGCGTGGTCAGGGCGATGCCGGCCGGGCTGGCGAGCACCAGATGCGGTTCAGTGAACTCCGGAAACTCGTTGGCGGTCATGTTCGCCGGGCCGCTTCCGAGGATGCCCTGGTGCTGACTGTGCAGTGCCTTGGCCACGTCATCCTGGTCGCCGGGTTCCTGGGCTTGCAGCTCTTTGGCCTGCTGGGCGAAGCCGTCCTGCTGATCGCTGGCGGTGGCTAGGCGCTCAGCGGTTTCCGGCAGATCCTTATGGTGTTTGGATTCGTTCGGGCGTGGCTCGGTGGTGATCAGCAAACCGGCACCGGCACGCACCGCACCATGGCGATCCGTGCGCAACTCGAAACCTTCACCGCGCGGCTGACCACCGGAAGGACGCGGATGAGTCAGGTAACCAAGGTTGATCGCACTCGCACCGTGATCGCTGCGCAGAGCAATGCTGATCTCGCTGGTGGTGTCGTCGATACGCAGTTCGTTGGCACGACTGCCCTTGTATTCCTTGCTCTTGACCGTGGCCAGCGTCTTGAAATCCGGAAGCTTGTACGGCGGCAGGTTCGCGCCGTGGTAAAGGCAACCGGTGATCAGCGGCTGATCGGGATCCCCTTCGAGGAAGGTGATCAGCACTTCCATGCCAACGCGCGGAATGTTGATCGAACCAAAGGTCTCGGCAGCCCAACTGGAGGCCACGCGCATCCAGCAGGTGGTCTTGTCGTCGCGCTGGCCTTCGCGATCCCAGAAGAACTGCACCTTCACCCGACCGTACTGGTCGCAGAAGATCTCCTCGCCTTCCGGGCCGGTGACCACGGCGCTTTGCGAACCAAGAACTTTGGGTTTCGGGTGATCCAGTGGCGGACGGTACGGCACGTCCCACGGGATCCCGCTGAAACGGTTGCGATAGCCCTGGTGGAAATCGTCCTTCAGGTCGGTGGTGTCGCTGGTCACCGATTCTTCCAGCACTTGCGGCTGCTTGCCTTCGTGGAAGATTTCGGTGAGCAGCCACAGGTCGTTCCACGTCGGATTGGCGTGGTCGGTCAGGGCGAGAAAGTGGCCGCTGACCAGGATCGGTTGGTCGCTGTTGCCCTCGGCCAGGCGGTAGTCGCTGCGGTGGCGTTCCAGCGCACGATTGGCCAGATGCCGGCCACGGTCGCGATCCACGAAACGGCCCGGGTAATCGTAATCTTCCAGATCCGGTTTAGCGCTGCTCTTGGCATCGCTTTCCAGCTCGATCTTCGGTTTGACGAAATCGTAATCACGCCGCGTGGCACGGCTGGTTCGCGTGGCTAGGCGCAGGCCGAAACGCTTGACCACCGGTTTGTCCGCCACCAGGCCCGAGTCCTGCTGATAGGCTACGGGCGCCAGTTTCGGGAACACCGTCTGGTCATCACCGAAGGTCAGTTTGTGGCCGCTGGCGGTGTGCTGGAAGTGGTAATGGATACCCTCCTCCTCGCACAGGCGCTGGACGAAGTGCAGATCCGTCTCGTCGTACTGCACGCAGTAGATGCGTTCCGGATACACCGCGCTCAGTTGAAAGTGGTAATCACTGGCCAGGATGCCGTGTTCTTCGAGCACTTGGCTGATGATTTGCTGCACGGTCATCTGCTGGAAAATGCGCTGATTGACCCGATGCGCCAGGTACGCCAGTTGCGGGCGCAAGGAGATCCTGTAACGGGTCAGACGCTTGCCCGCCTCGCCTTGGGCGATGCTGTAGACCAGTCCGTGAATGCCCGTTCCGCTCGGCGAGAGCTGAAGGAACGCGAGTTTGTGCAGCACGCCTTCGAGGTTGATCGAGGCCTTTTCACTGACCAGTTCCAACTCGAATTCAAAGGGGGTGTTGAGTGCCTCCCGACCGGTGAACGACAGCACCTGGAAATCGCTGTCGACGCCATCGATGGTCAGATTGAAATGAGGCTGGTTGGCCGGTGAGAACATCCCTTGTTCCTCGCGCAGTGCTGCGGCGCACGCCGATCCCGTCAGGTACGGCGCACGCAGAAAATTCGTTGGGTGAACGCCGCCCCGGTCAGCCGCGCTGGCCGGGGCGATACAACCATCAGTCGCGATTAAACGACTGGAACACGCCAATCATCGGAGCCCGAAGTACCGGATACTTCGTGGGTCCAGGTGATTTTGCGGTAGGTGAATTGCACTTCTTCCAGGTGCGTGAAGTGCGAGTTCGACGGATCCTGGCAGTTGTGCATTTTGTTGTTGATGGCGACGATGATCGCGTCTTCCAGTTTGGTGGTGTAGTAGTGCTCTTGGGTACCTTGAGCCGAAGTGCGGTACCACTGGATAACGATTTCGCTCATGCGCTCGCCGGAGGTCAGTGCCGCTTGCAGCAGTGGCGAGGACTTGTCGTAGACCTTGGTGATCACGACTGGCTTGTGTACACGCTGACCGGTCGGTTGGCCGGACTGTGGGTCACGCGGGATGATCACGTCGTGGCTGAAAGCCTGAACCATGACCTGGTCTTCGTGACCTTCCTGGTAGGTGTTGCCCACGGAGTCGGCGGTGAACGCGCCGGCGGTGATCAGGCCTTGTTTCTCGCCAGTGACGGACATGTACGCGGGTGTTGCCATGGGATGCTCTCCTTGCTCAAAAGACAGGACCGGACGGCATGATTGCCTGCCCAGGTGTTGGCGGAGAGATCAAAAGTCGTGCCAGCCAGCATCTAGCCATTACGCCGCAAGGGCTTGCGGCCCATGCGTGGGGGCCTTTTTCGAGTTTGGCAGTAGGAAAAGGAGTCAACGTGCGCAAGAAGTTGCGCAGTACTGCGCAACTTCTTGCGCACTTGGCTGCAAGCCTTTAACGGCGTGGCTTACAGCGATTTTTCAGCCTGATTTCGCCAATTCACTGCGCAACTTCTTGCGCAACTCGGCAATAGAATTCACTCGAGGCTGACTCAGTTTGCGAAACACAGAGCTCATGACAAACAGTGGTCAATAGCTACCGTGGAAGTCGTGGGGTGTCAGTTCGCTGACACGTCGCGCTGGAGCCGCTCTTGATGGTGACGGGCAAGCATGCTCAGGAATAGGTTTGATAACGCTAGGGAGGCGGCGGGCAGTGGCAGCGGATTGCGGAGCAGGGATTGGTTTTTGCGGAGCAAAGAAATAAGGGCTTGCATGAGGTATCTCACGCAAGCCCTTGATATTCATGGTGCCCGAAGCCGGAATCGAACCGGCACGCCCTTACGAGCGGGGGATTTTAAGTCCACAAATATTTCTTTATAAATCATTTGCTTATGATTTTATTTTTCCGCAAGGTCAGAAAATCAACATTGCTGGAGCCGAATAAAATCAAGAGCTCCAAAAAAATTGCGGAATGAAATTTGCCGTCGTTTCCACGATCAGATATGACTATCGCCTCACCGCTACCTATCCCTAATCAGATGCTAACGAGTACGAGCTGCTCGACGCCTAGTCAATTGCAACTGACCAGGTCTGAGGGACGAGTAGGAGCTACTTTGACAGCAGACCGCAATCGGCCAAAACCGGTCATTCGTGACAAGCAAAAAACGATCGAAAGCAGTCATTTAGTACCTACCAGACAGAGGGGCGATTTGGTTCATATCGGTCGCTCCATATGACTTTGAGTAAGGTTCTGATGTAAATAATAGGTACAACTGGCGGAAACTGAAAAAAGCAGCTATTACCATTGAGAGGAGTTGCAGCGTGATAGCTGATGTTGTGGAGGAGCTTGCTTTAGGCAGATAGCTTAGGAAGCTAGTTTAATTATATCCTTCTCACATCGCGTTGTGCATGCGGTGCTATCCTTGGGTTTGTTCGCAGAGTTGTTTTTTGCAATCGTGATAATAGATGTGATCTATATCCCCCTTCGTCTAGATGCCACCATAGCAGGAGCAAAGTGATGACGACCAAGAAAGAGTTGGATGAAAAACTCGAAATTGCAAGGGTAGCCGCCCATGCATCGGAGCTGGCAGCACATAATATTAAGCGCTACCTCGAGATTCACGCTGAAACGGCAGCATTTGTAAAGCCGGTAAATCGAGTAATGAAAATTGCAGATGAACTTACTGAAGATATGGAGAGGTTGATATCAGACTCAGCAGAGCTAGCAGCAAAAAGTCTTAGAAAATTCACAGGAAAAGAGTAGGAGAGTTGTATGGCTTCTCTATCTCGCCTGAGCTTTATGAGTCCTATACATATTGAAAGTAATATCGCGTTAGTTCAGGAATTTGCTGCTCAACCATACAGCGCTCCTCCATACGAAGCATTCCAGTTGTTACAGCAGTTCCCTAAAGCAGTATTTGAAGCGCCGGAGCGACATCAGCGAGTAAAAGAATGTCAAACTCTACAGCTGAGGGGACTGTTGACACAGATTATGGGGGGGGAGTTCCCTACCTCCTTTGCCGTATTAGATCCAGATAAATACTCGAAATTCCAAGCTCTGGCGCTATCTGGTGAACTGATATGGAGGGAGTATTTCCCTAGAGACTTTGCATGCTACGAGCTACTTATAAATCATGTTATATATGCATATAGAGATAACTATTCAGGCGGTAGCGTCTCGAATGCTCTTGGGTGGATATGGCTTTCTCCGGAAAATCATTGGACTGCAAGCGACTATGCACAAAATTTGATTCATGAGTACACGCATAATGCTTTGTTTTTAGAAGAAATGGTTCATACGCTGTTCTCAGTATCCGCAGAGGTTATGGCTATGCCAGAAAATCGTGTTGTAAGCTCTATCAGACGACAGCCTAGGTATTTCGACCAAACATTTCATGCTGCGGCAGTTGCCATAGTTTTGGCTGAGTATGCATTACATGAGCGATGCTATAAAACAGCCAGACTATTTATAAATGGGTTACTTCCTTCCCTTGACGCAATGAAAGAAAAAAAGCCATTGATGTCGAAGCATGGCTTTACCATTCTGGAGGAAATGATCTCTGTTGGACTCACTATGTACGCAGAGCTAGCGAGTGATACGCATCTTTCAAGATCCAATGAGTCAACACATACAAGTATGTCAAGATAAATAAAATAAGATTGAGTTAGCCCGACTAGGTAGTAAAATCCAGATCGCAAACTATCTAGCGGGCTTTTACGTGTCGAGCAGGACTTATCCTCAGGCTGTTCATAGATCGCGGCCGTTAAAACCGCCAGTGATCCAGACAATACAATAAGATGCAAGACTCCAGCCAAAGCAACAGAAGACACAGCCTTTCAGATAGATGAACTAACCGTGCCCATGTGCCGCGAAGCAGTCCAAGTAAACAACAGAACACGAGTCAAAGCCAATGCCCCCAATTCAAATGCTTAATGGTGAAACTCCTGGTGCTTTTCCTGAAGAATCTTGTATAGATAACTCATTGTCACTTAATCCGGTTCAGCTCTCTGAATTCCCCCAGTCCATGCCGCAGCTATCTGCGGCCTGAAGATGTCTCTCAAGACGCCACTCCTGCTCCTGCTCAGGTGAGTCGGCCATTAGACGAATGACAAATTCGTGTATTTCCAAGCCTCGAGCTTTGGCCTCGGCGGCAAAAGCCTTAATTTGCCGCAGCTCACGGAATTCTTCGACCGTGCTGCCCACTGCCTGATCCCAGGCAGCCGGCATCTATGTCCAGAGAAACTGCTGGGCTTTGCGCAAGTATTTGGATCTACCTGCGTTGTGCCGATTATCAATATTCATTGGGCTTTTCCGTGCTTAACGCACCAGCGTGAACCGGTGGGTCGAGTGCCACACCTGAACAGCCTCATTCGTCAACGGTGTCACCATCGGATCATGCAGGTGCTGGACGAACGAAAAAAATGAGCTTTACTAATAAATATCGTGCATTGGCTGTCGCGGTGGTTAGGTTATTTTAGATATGACCGGAGACGCGACATGAGCACAAAAAACTCGCTGAATACTTGTTTAACATTAACAGCCTGTTTTTTTCCTGTGTTAGTGTTTGGAGGCAACGTTGAGCAAGATAGTCTTCCTATCACAGCGGGGCCAACACCAGTAAACTGTCCAAAAGATTTCAACGAATGGGTAGTATGGCGTGATGCTATAATCCCCAGACTGCTTGAGCCTCGCTTCAAGAATGGAACTTCCTTCATTGATCCAAATCAAGTTATGGCGCAGTCACATTCAATTTCCAATTTTATTGATGATTGCGGCAAGTATTTCGCAGACCAAAACAAGTTAACGGAAGCTATTGGAAACCTACGAGCCTTTACGGGCGTACTTAAAAACAACCTAAGCATCCCAAACTACAACCATCAATTCGGCTACACAATCGATGATTTTGAGTTTCTAGAGAAAGTAAAGGAGAACATTGAGCTGCCACCACTATTACGGAGCAGTAAATTTCTAAAACTCATCAGTGACCGCGAAAGCTATAAAAATGCTTATGACATGATAATCGATCATAACAAAACTTCCACCCCTGGAAAAGAGTGGAAAATTTTGATCTACAAATCAAGATTTTTAACGACACCAGACGAAGCGAACACATTTGGACGCTTCTTCATTCTAGTGCCTGAAGATAAATATGACAAATGGATCCAGTTTGGAATTAAAACCCCAAATGACACAAGCTCAACACCGATCAACAATTTATCAATTGTTTCAGTTTCGAAACCAGATGCCCAAGGTAGACAACTGAACGCCATTGTGGATTGGTGGAGAACTTACCAGTCGGGCTGGAACGTAGAGCTAAAAACCCGCAGAGAGAGTCAAGGAGTAACTGAAAATTGCGTGATGTGCCACAAGACATCTCCTCTTGGCATACACCCAGCTGAAGAATACGAGTTCGACAGTGCGGGCAAGCTAGTAATTAACACAACTACTAATGGGCAAATTCCTGCCGTGCTCAACAAACTAATCGCAGGCTACGGCCGAAAAGGACCACCCTATTTCGGCGATGGGGTTAATACCTGGGCGGACCTGTCGAGCTATGGCCCGGAACTCGGCCCACTGATTCAGAGGACCGACGGGTTTATGCAATCTTGCGCAGCTGATGTAAATTTAAACTCTAACTCAATCAACAATGTTCGTGACAACATGGATTGTAGTGAATGTCACTCTTTGGACGGGCTGGGGGCATTAAATTTCCCCACTGCCACCAACGTCACAAACTCTCCAGGAAATCAAATTCTTGAGTATATATCACAGGGTTGGATGCCCCCAGGAAACAAATTATCCGCTGACGAGAGGAAAGCTTTATTTAAATGTTTAACCAAGGAGTACCATGACATAAGCGCTAACCAAGGCTTGTTTGTAGATTGGCTAAAGCAGTCTACTTCTTCTCAAGTAACAAGTGAAGAAATGCGGAAGGAGCGCGCCAAAAACACACAATTTCTTCTAATGGAGCAAGAGTTGAAACAGTAGGGCCTATTGCTTTATCTAAATAATTCCGCACCTTTTGTAAGCGTTATGGGTGGACGAAATCCAAGGGATGGCAAATGCAGTGCTTTCTTTTCGTGTCTCTCTCTGGCGATGTAGCGTTTGCCGCAACCAGGTCTAAACAGGGACTTATAAGGCGACGAGGAACGCCATAAGAAAAGCCATCACGATTGGCATGTCGCCTAATAGGAGATTGCAATGAGATTGAGAAAAAACGTGAGGTCCCTTAGTCAGGGAGAGATCGATGCGCTGGTCAACGGACTACTTGAGCTAAAGCGAAACGGTCAATATGACGAGTATGTACATTGGCATCATCATGTCATGGTTCCGAGCATTATGTCCTGGGAGCCTAATGATCCTGAATACCGCAACGGAGCACATCGCGGGCCATCGTTCTTGCCTTGGCATCGTGAATTTCTTCTTCAGGTAGAGAATGATCTTCAAGCGATAGATGCCTCTATCACCATCCCATATTGGGACTGGACACAGGACGCAGCCGATCCAACTATGGCTCCAATTTGGGCAGATTCATTTTTGGGTGGCAATGGTGTCGAAGGTGATTCTTGGCGAGTGGCAGATGGTCCATTCGCACTCAGCAAGGGCAATTGGCCGGTTCCAAAATATGCAGAAGAACTCTACCCAGTGCCAGGGCTAAAGAGGCAGTTCGGAGTCTACGCAAACTCCCTTCCAACAAAGGATGACTTGACGCTCGCAATGGCCGAGAGACTCTACGACACACCTCCCTATAATTCCGGCCCATTCACCTTAGGATTCAGAAATCGTCTGGAAGGATGGATTACCCAGCGCGGTGACTCTCGCGTAACGACACCCGGAACTCAGTTGCACAATCGAGTTCATGCATGGGTTGGTGGAAGCATGATTTTGATGACATCCCCAGATGATCCGGTCTTTTTTCTGCACCATTGCTTCGTCGACAAAGTGTGGGCTGATTGGCAGACAGCAACAGCAAAAAAAAACCCAGACTGGGCACCATACTATGCGCCCCTCAGAGACGGTCCATCTGGGCACAACCTCGATGATGTACTTAGGCCTTGGAGTCGCAAGATAAAAGATACATTCGCCATCACCACGCTGGGCTATGAGTACGAGCAACCAGTACAGATCATGGAGGCCGCGCTTGAACCAACTCGTGGGGCTATCCAGTCTCCATTCATGGAGTAGATGCCGAACAACAGGTTCCGCCACCATGAGTACAGCCATCCCGCCTACGCCGCAAGAGAGAACGGGAGCTGCGCTCGAAAACTACTTCGCACTGTCCGATATCCTGAGAAAGGATCTGCTCGCATCGAGCGGACATGCAACGGCGGGCTTAGCCCACCTACGTATGCCGCTCATGTCGAATGTGAATGTCTGCATAGGGTTGTTTTCTGCCTGTCGCGACCGGCTGAAACCGACCCTAAGCTGCCCTTCGCGGTGGTCAGCAATCGGCCATTACCGGTCAGTCGTGACAGGTATCGGATTAACATCCCTCCATCTCAATGCCACATTTGTCGCATGTCATGTCGCATGATAATCGAGTACCTGCGACAGAATCACGCGACATCGTAAAGCCATTACCATCAGGCCCGAATGTGTCGTCGCATAACTCAGGACTTAGCTACTGCGTTGATCTTCTTGTTTGCATAACGATTAAGCTAAGAGACGGGCTTCAGCCCGTCCAAGTTAGCGCGCGAACGATTTGAACCAGTTGTTTACATGCACTCCACTACAACACGATCGCTTTTTACGTAACCGTAGAAGCAGTCCGTAATAGCGAATTTTGGCGTACAAATCTAAAACGGAATATCTGCATCGAAATCAACTGCATCTACCTTTTTATTTGCTTTGTGAAGCAACTCCTCATTTTCCAGCAGATAATCTATCCCGTCGGCAGTTATTGAGAATGCATAATATTCAGAGCCATTATACTCGTCATCTATAGCGATACTCTTATCTAGAAACCCGACCCTTTCCAATTTGATCGCCGCTAAACTCAGTATTCCTTGCTCAACCCCTTTCAGATCGTTGAATGTACTCCATACGGATACACCATCCGGTGAGCGAGCGTAGCTTTCAAGAACTTTTGCCAATAGACGATGCTCAACGTCGCCAAGTTTGTAATTGTATCCAGCCTTCCTGCGCGGTTTTGTCTGAATATTTAAATCCTGTGAAAGCAAGCCTAAATTTGCCACTTCCTTTTTGATTAGTACACATGGGTGATTTACAGCAGCCTCTAAATTTCCATCAGACCTTCCACCATTGTAATCTGCGGGTGTAAGACCCAAAAGATCAGTCGGAAAATGCAGCTCGGTGTCTCGAGGTTTAACTATGAAGCATCGCTCTTTACCTAAAGTACCGACAAACAGGCCAAGCTCAAAAAGCACATTATCTCGGACAATGTGCTTTTGTTGGTCTCTGATTTCTGCAATATCATCTGGTGTAAAAATGAAAATTGCGAAGTCCACTGATTCCGCCATTTTTACCAGAGAGTCAATCGTGTTCTGAGAGAGGTTAAACCCATGCTTCCAAACCGTTACCTCAGCCTGATGATCTAGGTTTACGTTGAATGCATCAGCCACATCCAAGCTTTCTACCGCTGAAGCTATAAATATTCTAGGTTTTCTCATATGACTTCCTCAAAAACTCGACTCAGGCTGACCGCTAACGTGAAGCTAACGGGCGGACAAAAGCGCAGCTTTTGGACGTCCAGCGAGCGAAGTGAGCGATGGTCAAGCGCATTGTTATACGTTGAACTGGCCAAGAATAAACGTAAGCGCTCCATGAAGTACACCTACCGCTAGGTGCGGTTCTCGTTTGCGCATGGCCCTCCCACCCTTGGGGCTCCGAGCGACCTGGCTAGTCAGGACGGGGAACTGACTTTTTGTCAGGCACTTAAAGCTACTGGCTACTATTGCCATTAATTCGGGAGTAAGCGAGAGCCGCTCCCTCACGGCTCATCCTAACGGTAAATACCATAAATCCCGTTATGCGCAGCCCCTCGCTAGCTTACCTTAGCTCGGTTTAGCGACCGCTTTAGGTGGTTTTTTGAATGTCGTCACCGTCAGCTTTGAGTCGATTTCTCCCATCGTGACAGGCAACAATCGGCCAAAGCAACGGGGCTTGCAATGAGGAGGAGTCCATATACGGACATCCACCAGGGACGACTACCGGCTATGAACAGACGATCGCCAATATTATTTTCGGACGATGGCGCAGGTGGTGGGATGACGGTTCGCGAACGTTCGTTGCAGGGAGTTACGAGTGAATTACAGTCTGACTAGCAATCTTGACATTGATGTCGCCAAACCGACTAAAATCGCCACTTCGCCTTTTCTATGATGCTGATCTATGACTGTTGAACGCACGAGCAGAACCAAAGTACGTGAGATAGTCACTGCACTAAACCGTGCCGACCTGACTGCTATCGATTACGAATATCTCCTGACTCAAGTGGGGGCCTTGATCAAGGGCATTCCCATGAAGGCGCAATCTTTGCCTGTAGGAACCACGCTGTATCGGGGGGTAATTTACCCCGAGAGGCCAAGTAAAGTGAGTTATCTAGGTAGTCCACCCGCCGAGTTGGTGACCAATTTTCAACGTTGCAATGGTCCAGGCAAACCAATGTTCTATGCAAGTGTCGATATCGCTGCAGTATTTTCCGAACTGAATGCGAATATTGGCAATATAGTTTATCTATCAAGCTGGACTGTTGAACGAGAATTTTTTTACTTCCGAATTCCACCCGGAGCAGGCGAGGGAATGGAGGAGGATGCCGCTTTCTCAAAAATCGAGACATTTTTTGAGACGCGGTTCGCTCAACCTATTCATGAGACGTTTTCAGCACAGTACAAACTGACTTCCGCTATAACCGAGAAGTTATCCACTGGTAGCGTCTCCGGCCCTCCTGAATGGTTGAAAGGGCGGGCCCTAGGAGCTGTTGTATACCCATCGGTTGCACACACCACACGCTCCGATAATATTGCAATTCAAACGGTGGTAGCACAGTCATGTCTGCGGCTTTCCAATGTCCGTGCAATTGAGCTTACGGAACGGCAAGCTGAGTCACTAACCGTGCGAGAGATCGATTTCAGCACCACCTTTGATGATGAACATATAAAATGGCTGGGCCGCCCGATGCAATGGACTTTTAATGCCGAAGAGACTCTCAATTTCACCGTTGAGAACAACATGTGGGTAGCGCGCTCTGCGGACGGCACTATCATAAATCCATCGTAGAAAACAAACGCAGCGTAGGCAGTCTTCGGTACTTCGTTGAGCGGGGTACGTAACTATGAACACCCGAGCGGACGTTGACGCATAGTTGTCGGAGTGAGGGAAGAGTGAGCGCTCAGGCATGAACTCGGGACGTTCAGCTTTGTCGTCCTGTATGACCGCAACGGGTCGAATGCAGCCCTTCATGACAGGCAGAAAACGGCCAATAGTTGCCTTTCGCTAGGACTGCAAAAGGCAAAGAACAGTCTATTATTATCGATGTCGGTTTTGGAGTTGCAGAACAGTCAACACCGCCCTACACCGGCAGCCGAGCCGTTACTCGCTCAGTTCTCTGATGATGAATCTCACTGAAAACTCCGTTGCCACTACGTTTTGGTAAAGGCTTAAGCAGGCGGCCGCCTAATAAGTCATGTAATTTTTTATAAAAAACAAAATCTTTTCTAGCAATGAATGTATTTAGGCTTTCCAATGGAATGAAGCCAAATAGCGCTGATTCGATATTGTTTTTAGCTCCCCTTGCTGCAACGCCAATAACTTCCATAGAGTCGTTAAAGAAGGGGCCGCCACTATTCCCTTCAAAGAGAGTAAAGTCTACTAGCCAAAGATCTAGATCAACTTGTCTGCGGCGCTGAGTTGTATGCCCTCTAGCGATATAGTGTGCAGCTCCATCTCTATGCCTAGGAAAGCCAATTGATAGAACTGGCTCCATTGGTCGTATTATTGATCTCTCGGCTTTCCGTAGAGAAGGGATGCTACGAAATTCCGCGCTCGGCTGAAATATAGCCAAGTCTGCTTTTTTATCAGAAAGGATAAGTTCTGCGGTATATTCTTTCTCTTCGTTAGCTCGCTGGAAGGAAATCATATGAGGCGCCATGGATTTTGATACGCCGCATACAACGTGCTCGTTGGTAACGATTCCAACCCCATCCAGCAGGAATGCGGTTCCTTGGCTGTCATCAGTCATATTATTAACTACGAATATCGAGTTCCCCAAAATTTCTTCAGGAGTCTTTTTGAACTCTGGGTTTGCTTTGCCAATAGCGACGGTAAAGTCGTAGGCTAGCCGGCGATAAACCTTGTCTCCTCGCCCGCGGATCATTTGAATGTAATTAAGACGGCCTTTCACAACTTTGATGAAAAAATCGCCGGCATTATCTTTTGTTCTAATAATCTGCCGTGGCTGTAAGAGATGGCTTTCCCCCTTCAAAAGCTCCAAGTATTTGGCTTCTGCCAACTCACATCCATGTCGCTTGAGAGCATTAATCATTGAGCTTGTAAGGCGAACGAATTCTCTAGTAACGTTCGGCCTTTCATTCACGATAAGGCCAGTCACCATTTGGCGTTGAGATCGATGTTGGAGTCGTGTTTTTTCAGGATTGATCATGAAGCCATTGGCTTTTATGATTTCCTCCAATAATCGCCCTGGAAGAGCCCTACGGTCTTCAGAAACCTCGATTATATCTTTTGGCAGGTATTTTAACGGGGTAGTAAAAGAAAATGTTATATCGTCTGCATAGCGTGTGAAATGGCATTTTCCTGTTTTCGCTAAAGCTTGAAGCTGCGCATCAAGTTTGCGGCAGATCATATTGGATATTAGTGGAGAGGTTGGCGATCCTTGCGCTAGCCGACCATCACTACAACAGATATGTGCAATCACCGTTGCTACGTTCCGTGGTGCATTGAACGGTTGGGCCATGAATAAATTTCGTACCCGGCCAAAGTGAATACTTCCAAAGAAATCTTTTAAGTCGATATTGAATACGTACTTTTTCCCCGAGTGGATTTGAGCATTGGTTTTAATGCTTCGACCTTTAACAAATCCATGGCTGGAGGATTTTGGTGTGTAAAATTTTTCGAGATACTCTAAGAGCTCGCGCTGAAGTCTCTTCAATACGCGCTTAGGAGCCACGATAGTCCGCGGCGTGCCATTTCTCTTCGGGATGGAAAAACTTACATAGTGACTTGAATTTTTTTTGTACAAGAAACTGAGTAGTTTCTTTTGGTCAACTTTTAGAAGCCGGCACAGGTTGTCAAGGTCGCTGAATCCCGGACGAAATAAATTTTTAAAAATCTCATCGATATTCATGGTGATAACCGGGTCTCGGGGTCATTTTCTCTTTTACACATCGCCAACGTTAACAACATCGTTAAGCGCGAATAGGCAAAGCTACCCTTGCATTGGCCACCGCATATAGTCAGTGGAAAGTTAAATCGTGCCCCGAGCCCGGAGGCAAATTGATATCATATGGCTATCGCGCAGTCAAGGCCGTTTTATAGCTAGCTAAAACGTTCATAATGTTAGACACGTCCCAACGGTGACCTCTAAAAAAGCGAACCTGCCGTTTGTGTACTGCTTGCTCTGACTCGTGCACCTGTTCCCACCGCTGTCCCTCCTTGGCAGCTACCGCTATTCTGCGAGTTTTCGATCACACCTGAGTGGTTCATTAGGAATCGAACAGCGGATATCTGACACACCCTGTATAGGGCTGTCCCAGGACAGATTAATGAGGATGAAGCGCCACGATGGAAGGCATCAAAAAAGATAACCACTATGTGCCTCAGGCATACCTGAGGCAATGGGTGATCAATGGCAAAATCCTCACTTACAGGCTCCTGGTGCCGCATGAGAAGTGCGAGGATTGGAAGCCTCATTCCCCCAAAGGTATTGCTAAACACCAGCATCTTTATACCTATTTCTCGGGCTCTAAAGACAGCGATGAGATTGAGCGCTGGCTTGATCGTGAATTTGAGCGGCCTGCATCGGTGTCGATAGCAAAGGTAGTGAATGAGACTCAATTGAGTGTCAAGGATTGGAACAACTTGTTCCGCTTCGCCGTAGCGCAATCGATTAGGACGCCTACAGGCATGCAGAGCTTCATGAAGCGCCAGAACGAAACGCTTGAGGCTCTTTTGTCAGAGTCGATGGAGGGGTCGGTTGCCAAAGTTGAAGCGGCGTTGGCTTCTGGTATCAAACTTGAGCCCGCACCAGCTGTAGACGCATACAGCAAGCTGCCCCTTAAGCTCCATCGCGTGAAAAATGAAGATGGCTCAGAAGGTATCGAAGCACGGGTACTGAACGGGCGGAAGTTTTGGATTTGGCAACTCGAACACACCCTCAAAAACACAATCCATCGTATGCCAACTCTTCGATGGACCATCCTGCACGCCCCCACTGGAGTCACTTGGCCAACAACTGATAATCCATTCACAAGGCTGGGAGTGGGGGCGAACGGAGAGCTGAGCCTTGAAGGCGGCTGGGGGGTACAAGGAACAAGACTTTTCCTTCCTCTTAGCCCCAAGCACCTCCTATTCGCTTGTGTCGGCCAGCGCCCCCCTCCACGAGGCAGTACGGTAAGCCTCTCCGACGCGGCATTTTTTCGTACGGTGATCATCAATGGCGCCAGTCGCTACATATTTGCGACGGATACACAGGATATCGTTGAATTCAGGCCACGCACTGTCTCGCGTGAGCTATTTGATGCAGAGGCTAAGCTGTGGGCGGATTGGCACTCAAGCCAATCAGAAGAGGAAGCACAGTACCCCAACCTTTAACCTATTTTGCCCCCGAGGCGGTTGATAGCGGGGAGTGAGTTGCCGTGTTGGTTCGCAGGATTGCCCTTCGCCAACGGTAGCTATGGGTGTGGATTGCGGCCCTTCGTGGCAGGCAGCAATTGGCCGATGTCTGCCTGTTCACGACTGACCGAATCCGACCGATTCTGTTGAAAAAGTAGCTCCCCTGTCTGGCCTGCGGCAAAATCTCTGCATTGGCCAGCAGGGAAGCACACAGCATGATGGGACAGTTATCGAGTGGGCAGGATCGACTGTTTTACTCGTTCAACCTTGAAGATCACATCCCAGCCAATCACCTTCTGCGAAGCATTGATCAGTGTCTCGATCTGAACGACCTGCGCCATTACCTCGCCGATTTTTATAGCCCGATCGGGCGTCCGTCGATTGATCCTGAACTGATGATCCGCATGCTGATCGTGGGCTATTGCTACGGCATTCGCTCCGAACGGCGGTTGTGCGAAGAGGCCCATTTGAACCTGGCGTATCGCTGGTTCTGCCGGTTGAGCCTTGAGGATGAAGTCCCCAATCACTCGACCTTTTCCAAAAATCGACACGGCCGTTTTCGGGACAGCGATCTGTTTCGCTGGTTGTTCAACGAGGTGCTGCGTCGTTGCATGGATGCTGGCCTGGTCAAAGGCGAAGGATTTGCTGTGGACGCCAGCATCATCAAAGCGGATGCGAGTCGGCAGCGCGGCGTACCGGGTGATGAACAGGTCAACTGGAGCGATCCGGCCCTGAGCACCCGCGCCGTGCGTGAGTACCTTGAAGCCCTCGATGAAGAGGCTTTGGCCGAAACGCTACCGAAGCGTTTATCACTGACTGATCCTCAGGCTCGCTGGACCGCTGCTCCAGGCGGCCCCGCGTTCTACGCTTACTCGACGAATTATCTGATCGATACCGAACACGGCGTCATCGTGGATGTGGAGCCTACACCGGCTCATCGAACGGCCGAGGTTGAGAGCACCAAGACAATGATCGAACGGGTCGAAGCGCAGTTCGACATCAAGCCGGAGCGCCTCATTGGCGATACCGCTTACGGTACAGCGCCGATGCTGGCTTGGATGGTGGAGGAAAAAGACATCGAGCCGCATGTGCCGGTGTGGGACAAAACAGAGCGCAAGAACGACAGTTTCTCGAGCACCGATTTCCACTGGAATGAAGAGGCTGATGAATACCGCTGCCCGGCCGGCAACGCCTTGCGCAGCGAGTGGCGAGCCTTCAAGAACGAGCGTTCGCACGTCACCAAAGCCAACACCATCATCTTCCGATCCAGACAGACCGACTGCGTAGCGTGTCCGATGAAAGCCAAGTGCTGCCCGAACACTGCGTTTCGTAAGATCGCCCGCAGCGTCCATGAAGCCGCTCGGGATGTGGCTCGGCGCATTGCAGCAACACCGGCGTATCAGCGCTCTCGCCACGAACGTAAAAAGGTCGAAATGTTGTTTGCCCACCTCAAGCGAATCCTGAAATTGGATCGCTTGCGACTACGTGGCATGAGCGGCGCGACCGATGAGTTCACGCTGGCCGCTGCGGTGCAGAACCTGCGCCGGCTGGCCAAATTTACCTCTCAAGGTCCACCGGTCACGGGATAGGTGCGCCTGCACTAAGCAAAAACCTCAAACTAACCCACTAACTGAGCGGCAACGGTCAACGAAGGGCCGAAAAACCACTCAATGTGGTGAGTAGGTTCTCCAGTGGTAGTCGTGCCTGAGTTCAGGCGATCTGAAAATCCGACTTTTTCAACAGAATCGACCCAAAGCGGCCGTTGAGTCCTCGCAGAATATGAGCTCAAAGCAGCCAGATCTGCTCCAAGCGGAACAGAGGTCATGGCAGTTCTTTAGCTTTGCTCGCGCTGAGCGACGCTGGCGAGACACTGTTCGATGAACTGAAGCTCCTGGTCGAGCTCGACCGCGCGCTTTTCCAGAGCTTTCAACGCCGCCTTGTGCTCCTTCTGCACCTCTTCTGGCGCCTTGACGAGTCTGGCAAGCTTGCGCTGCCTCCACGCGATATCACCGTTCAGGTCGGCAAGACATTTGACGCCTGATTCTCTCTTCTTAGCTGTAAATAGCTGGCACTCCAAATAGCGGATGGCGTCGTAGATTTTAACGACCTCACTGCTAGTCTTTGAGTGCACGAAGTTCAGGCTGCCCTCGTCGAAGGCGTGGTGCTCCTGGTTCTGCCCACCCCAGTTGACCAGGTCATTCTTGATGAAATTGAAGTATGACAGGTCATAATCAATGAACGGTTCCACCAGCGAAAAGGTGTGTTCCAGGCTGACCTGCAGGTACATGCTCTTCTTGAGCTGTGATTTATTAAAGTGCGCGGTTACTTTGACCTCATTTTCTATGCAGAACTCAAGCACCATGGATTCGAACCAGATACGACAATAGAGCAGCGCTTGACGCACATCGAATACCGAAAGCGCGGCAAGAATTTTCTCCTGGAAGCTGCCCACGTGATCAATGACTAGAATGCCTTTGTTCGTATAACTGAGAACATTACTGGTGTACTGCACCTGCTGAGCATGACGCTGGGCAATAATACAGAAACGCTCCCAGAAAAGACGGTCATGGGTGGTGACGAGCATTTGGATCCGGCGCAGGTAAGCATCGCTGAAGAACAGGTCGATGATGTTCGATCGGTGATCGGTGTCGATCGCATTGACGACGTCATCGAAGACGATGAGCGGGAAGTTGTTCTTCTCGGCCATCGCCAAGAGGATGGACAAACCCAGCGCTCGCAGATGCCCTTCGCTGAGCACCGCAAACGCATCAAGGATTGATCCGTCCACGCTGGTAATCTTGATCCGATAGCTATCCGCCTGGCGGTCGAAGGTCAACGACGCGATCTGCTCATGGTCATCGTCGTGGTTGTTGATCGCGCGGTAGTACTCGGCAGCCTTGGCTTCGATCCCGGTGATTCGCGCTTTCTCCAGCTCAAGCTTGTAATCCAGCAGGTCGCGGTACAGCGTTCGGTACTCAGCTTCCAGATCCTTGAGCAACTGGTTGAACTGGCTATTGTCGACTGCATCGTTGAACAATACCGCTTTTTGCTTTATCAGGTCTGCCATCTGGTCGTTGGCGACCTTGAACTCGCTTATCGCCAGTTTTTTTCTGTCGAACTGCAGCTTCAGCAATTCGTCAATTTCTTTCAGCTGCGTCACCCGTTCTTCGAGGCGGGCTGCCTGGGCGTCTGCCTGGCCAACCTCCCGAAGCTTGCGCTCACAGGCGCGCAAGTAGTCCTCAATCTGATCTGCACTCCGCGCGTAGAGCTTCAGAAACGAGTCGAGAACGGACGGCGCCACTTCCGAGCGATCGGTAGCGGCATGGAACTTTGCAAGCTCCACCTCCAATTCGTCCATGTTCAGTGGGCAGGGAACATCGGCATGCTCATTGCCTTTCACCGCGCCGATTCCGGTCGCGACTCGTGAAGCCCAGAGCGCGATCCGGGCGTCATTTCTCTGCCTGGATTGCTTGAGGGACTCCAGTGCACCCAACGCCTTGATCTGCTCTCGCGCCCTCTCGAACGGGTTCATCACCACCTGGTCGAGGGGCGTCAGGCATGCGGGACAGGTTTCCCCGACCTGCAACTGTTCGATGGCCACCAATGCCTCGTATACGGCGCGATAATTGACCTCGCAGGCCCTCTGCAGAAATACCTTCTCGATATCGGCTCTGCGGTGGAGCAAGCGCTGAGCGATGGCACAGATACGCCTGACCTGCGTTAGCGGTATAGCGAACGGGGCCTTGGCGGCTCGCAGGCGCTCAGCGCCACGAATATGCATTTCAACCGTGTCGCGCAGCCGCAAGACCTTTCGGCGTACATCGAAGTCTTGGTTGGCCCTCAGCCCCAGCAGCCTACAACTCTCGAAAATCGATGCATGAAGGTCTGTCCTGTGATTACGGCGCAGCTGGAGCAGGCTTACCCGGGCACGTTCCAGGGTGTCCAGTGCCTCGGCTTGATCAGCACGCATGAAGGCTTTGAGCGAGAAGCTTTCAGGCCGGACGAACCGAGAAATGACCTCCTGGAGTTCTTCCAAACCAAACAAGGTGGCCAGGACATCACTCTCGGCACTGCCAGTATCCTTGGAGCCCAGCAACGAAAATTCTTGAAGACGGTTCCGATCAATGAAACAGCCCGACCAGCTGATGCTTCGCTTGACTGGTAACTTGTCTGTTCCCATCAGCATGAGCTTGGGCTTCACCTCTCCCCGGGCGATGTACTGATTGACCTTAGTCTTGCGCCTGGCCGCTTCTTTGATATCGCCAGTGGTGCCGATTTCCACCGCCTCGCACAACGATGATTTGCCGCCGCCATTGGGTGCGTAGAAGATGTTCTTCAGCTTGCTGAAGCGAATGAAGGTGCCTGTGTCGTCAGGGCCAAATTCTCCGAAGCCTCGGAAGTTTTTTACGCGAAGGTAGTCCAACGTGCCGAGTCCGGACGGCGGTATTCGATCCAGTTCCGGCTTGCTGTCGAGCACCTTTTTGAAGCGTGCGGCGATGCGCTGATAGTTGCGACCCAGCAACTGGTCAGCTGCCGCTGTGATGTGCGTTTTGATGTGGTCGGAATAGCGGCCCTTGCCTTGGTTCGCCTGGTACATGCACCAAAGCAGCACGAGGTAAGCGTCACTGCGTCCTTCAAGATTCTGCCTTGCAAAACTCAAAAGGTACTGGCTCATCGCGCCTCCTCCCTGATACGCATGAGCGTAGCCGGACTGAAATCAGAAAGCCATTATCGCCAAGCCAAGTGTCGAGGCCCTTTGCTATTGTTGAGCTCTGCCGATCTAGGCTTGGTACCTCATAGGATTCAGCTCTGCTTCTTCATAATGATGCTCGTTCCGGGCACGTCCCATCAAAACCAAGGGGACGACCAATAGACGCGACCTGCTAGGGGGAACGGGACGGAATCTGTGATGAACTATGCTAGGGAGCCATAAAGACTTGGCGTCTGAGCTTACACAGGCGATTGTCCGCTGTGGGTCGATTGCAGCCCCTCGTCACGGGCAGCCATCGGCCCAGGCTGTGTGAAAACGTTTTGGAGCAGGTTTTACAGTCAAGACTGGAACGAAAATCGCGCTCCTACGCAAATTTCCGGTCTGCTGATGAATTTTACGTAGCAACGCAGACTTCAAAACGGCGCATGCGTTTTCACACAGCCTGGGCCAGAAGAAGCCAGGCGGATGCGTCTGGAAAATCCGGCGCGCTTCAGCTGTACGTTGCCTATATATCAATAGGCCCCGCGATCAGTAAAAAAGGTCGCCCTCTTTTATTCCGAGCCAGATCTCGAGATGGTTATGCAAAGTTCTCAGGGACAACTCGTGCTCCGAGAAATCGGCGGGATTGATCGCGTCGCACCTAGCCTTGGCCACGTCGATACCGATGAAGTCTTCGATCGTCTCTCTGTTGAACATGTTGTGCACTGTGGAGACTCGATCACCCCATGAATGGCTTTTGCCAGTGCTCATCATGCGAGTGGTCATGCTTGCAAAGCCATCGTCGGTTTTGATTGCGTCTAACATCCAGCAACGAGGCTCGTCAAAGGAACCCGAATAATCCTTCCATCGGTAAAGTTGGAACATGAGATCCGGCGCGGTAATCAAAGCGTAACCGCCCGCCGCGCGACTCCTTATCAATTGCAACCATAAGGCCTTCATCGCCTCGACAGTATCGAGATCGAGTACTGGATCAAAGGTATCTGCCTTACCTTCTTTCTGATCGGCGGGATCATTCAAGTGAATCAGCATCGCAGCAACGGATAGCGCTTTAGTCCGGTGGAGCGCTTCGAGCGCTAGATCACCTCGTAACTCTTCCGGGATTCGCTTTAGGAACCAAGAAGTCGCTCGCCATGCGGAAATCCACGGAGAATTGAAGGAATCGCCACGCAGACCCACGAGTTTCTGAGCAATGCTGAACATCCCTGGCAGCAGCACAGCAGCGTTCTCTACAGGAAGGCGATCAACGGACTCGTCGAATCTCGCAACGAGCGACGATAGCAAGCCGTCTGCCTCGACTTCTGCGATCGTGGCAGCTAGACCGGCATCTGTCGCCGTCGCATCTAAGAACTCGACGAAGCGACGCTCCGACATTTCGCCGAGCGCCGTCTGGAGTTCGAAGTAACGTGGAAAGTAGCGCGGCGAGCAAACCCGCTTTGCCGCCAGCCAATTGAGATGAAAACCGTCACCATAGTTGGTGCCGCCGAATGCCCACTCGAGAGGCGGGAACAGCTCATTGACCGTGTCTCGGGCGATGGCGCGGCGCTCTTCCGGCACGACCTCAAGAAACCGCTCGGCTGCCGCTCTTTCCGCATCCTGCCTGCCGTCACGCTGGAAACGCCGTTCTTGGAGAACCAGCGCCCTTTCTCGGAACAGCGCCTCGTGTAGGTCTGACTCGAAGACTCGTAAAGCTTCCAGAACCAAGAAGTCCACAATATTCACTTCGAAGACGTCGCCGGACGCATGCAATGGCATGTGAACTGCGATGGACGAGATCAGTCGACGCGCATCTCGCATGTTGCGTAAGCGGGGTTGGATGCACCCGATCAAGGCGTTACCCCAGCGCGTCTGCGAAAAACCGTTCGCCTCGGTCGCATAGCGGTCCACCAACTGGGACAGTTCCTCCAAAAAAATGCGATGCACGATCGACACCGGTACGACGGGTAGGTCGAAGTTGGCTTGCACGATTTTTTCGAGGAAGGCGCGACCATCGCCGTCGGCGACCGGGTCAAGCGCTCGTTCTACTATGCTGGGCTGGAACAGCAGCACGAAGACGATATTGGGCAAGTTGGCGTTCGCCTTTACCTGCCGGAGGAGAGCCCGAATTTGCTCGGGTTCGAGCCTATCAATGTCGTCAACGAAGACGATTAATGGTCGATGGAGTTCGCGAAGACGAACGTCCAGCGCTTCACGTACCTTGTCGAGCGGCTCGCCAGTGCGGTCCCTCCCGAAATGCAACAGCGTGCGTCCGAGAAGAGACGTGCCAACGGAAAGAGCGGCGAGAGCGGCCGCGATTTTCGCAGCAGTGGGAAGATCGAAGCCTATGGCTGAAGCGACGAAGAGCACTGAAGCGTTCGTTAGCGCCGACGAAATGACGTGATTGGAACCACTGGCCTTTTTAAGCGGTGCGCTGGCTCCTGTCAGAATCGTCCCGTAGCGTCGCAGCGCTTCAGCACGGGCGTGCTCTGCCTTTGAATGCTCGCCCCCTAGTCGATCAGCTATTTGGCCGAAGAGCGCGCGCGCGATCGCGCTGCTGTCGCCCCACTGCCAGGGATTGAAATCAAGCCAGCCCGTGTCGTCGTTCCTAGCTTCAAGTCGTTCTGTAATTAGGTTCTTGAGGGAAGACTTGCCAAAGCCCCATCCGCCTCGGATTGCGAACACTCTACCTTCACGCGGACTGAGCTCCGAGAGCACGCCGGCTATGCGGTCTGCGAAGTCAGCCCTCCTAAGGCGATCCTCTGACTTCGTCCGAATCGGCGCCTCCGATCCGATTTCGCTCATCGGCTGATTGACCGTAGCGGCATCGTTTTTGAGCTTTGCTTGACGACGGGCACGCCACGCTGACAGGCGGGTCAATAGTCCGGTCATAGTGCTGGAACTCTCAGGGAAACTTCCGTCCGGCGCGAAGCGCGTTGCGTGGTGAGTGGTTTCATAGCATTTTTCCAGCCCAAGGCCCCGGTTCCATAGGAAGATGAGGACCCTGCCTCCGTTAACACACGGTCACTGGAGAGATCAGCGCCAAGGGTCTCTATAAACGCGGCGAATGATTGCCCGTCGCGTATGCTACCCAGCAATTCATCAAGATCTACAAACATCGGCATCCCTGCATCAGCGTATTGGCGTGAGAGTGAGAGTGAGAGTGAAGGCCCGCATGCTGCTATTCACGAGGATAGGGAGTCAACCCAGTGTCTGTATATGGCTGTGGATTCAACCGGTCGATAGTTGCCATTCGCTTGAGAGCATCTGCTCTCAAGCTCCAACTCGCAATCGCGCCCAAATGCTGGCCTTGGCTCTATTCCATAATTCCGGTATAGGGACAAAGAAAAGCGATATGACCTTCAAGAAACCAGCAAGCTTCTTGCTCTCCGGATTGATCGGTTCGCTGGCAATGTGTATGGCAAGTAGGTAGCGGTAAACTCGCCGGCTAGACAGAGGTAACAGGCCGATCTGCTCGAGCAGCGAAGGACCAATCTCGCGAACCATGCCAGTGGCCATGATCCATAACAGTACAAGTTCGGTGCATAAAAAAGCACTAATCACGATGTTGACGCCTAACGTTCTCCAGTCTTGCAAGGCTTCGAAAATCGAGTCGACGCTGCTTCCCAAGGTTACCAGCGTGGCAATAATTGCAACAATTGCAACCAGCAATCCTATGAATCGCGCAGGGTCGGGTAGCCGGAAGAACGCAGCGAAGCGTGGCCCCATGGTGTCGTTGCTAGCCAACCGTCGAATTTCCTGGCGCTCCTCCCACTTATGTCTCAAGTCTCTTGCCCTATCTAAAAGCTCGCTTGGACAACATTCATAACGCTTGCACAGCCACTCTTGCTGGAGCCGTAAACGCTCGGTGCGGGAAGTGCTTGGGCCTGCTCCCAAACCTTCCGCACGAATCTGAGAATACACCTCTCCCATGTGTGCCGCGCAGATCATGGTAATCAGCAATATGGGAAGCAAAATAGGTATGTAGTGGGACAGCGTGATCCCAGGTACTTCTATTAGCGCCCACAGCAGTGCTATCAGGCAGGCGGCAATCCAGACTAGACAACTACGCGCGTCTCGTCTGCGCCAAGCAGCTTTGAAGGGGACTCGCTCAAAAAGCTGAAAGTGTTCTTCGAGATCGATGTGGAGTTGGCTAATGCTCATAACGCGCTTCGCTACTCAGGCAAAATCATGAGCTTATACAGCTTGATCGACCGCGCAACAGCTTCATATTGAAATTGGAATTCTCGGGCTTGCACACTAGATCAATGATCACAATTGGCCTTAGCCGCTGACCTCAAAGGTCAGCCCATGGACCAGTACGACGATTAATCTGATGAACTCATCTTTTGGCCACCCAAACCAGCGCCTATCTCTGTGCTTCAAATCTACCTATCGGCTGCAAATGTCCACTGGCATTTTGTGTCGAGCTCGCTCTTGATGGCACAACGCCACCATGCGCAAGAAGTTGCGCAACTATTTCGGTGAAAAGTCCCCCAGCGACGCTGGACGCCAGGTTTATCAAGCCCTCCAGCCGAGTGCGCAAGAAGTTGCGCAGTGGTGCGCAACTTCTTGCGCATTTTGTCGGGCGATCTCGGTTCAAATCCGTTCAGACGATTGAAAAACCCCTCTCAACCCACCGGCCTATATGGCTTTCACCATTTCTGGCACGGACCTTGATAACAGTCAGGCACCCACCGGGCGATACCGCCTCCCGGGCACCCTAACTTTTAGCAAGGAGCACATCCATGGCTACACCAGCGTACATGTCCGTTACTGGCGAGAAACAAGGCCTGATCACCGCCGGCGCGTTCACCGCCGACTCCGTTGGCAACACCTACCAGGAAGGTCACGAAGACCAGGTCATGGTTCAGGCTTTCAGCCACGACGTGATCATCCCGCGTGACCCACAGTCCGGCCAACCGACCGGTCAGCGTGTACACAAGCCAGTCGTAATCACCAAGGTCTACGACAAGTCTTCGCCACTGCTGCAAGCGGCGCTGACCTCCGGCGAGCGCATGAGCGAAATCGTTATCCAGTGGTACCGCACCTCGGCTCAAGGCACCCAAGAGCACTACTACACCACCAAACTGGAAGACGCGATCATCGTCGCCATCAACAACAAAATGCACAACTGCCAGGATCCGTCGAACTCGCACTTCACTCACCTGGAAGAAGTGCAATTCACCTACCGCAAAATCACCTGGACCCACGAAGTATCCGGTACTTCGGGTTCCGATGACTGGCGCGTTCCGGTCGCCTGATCCAGGCCGACCGTTTCAAGCATCGGCCAGCTCTGCTGGTCGATGTTGTTTACGCCCTTCCAGAATTTTGCGTCCATTGACCCGGCTTCCGGGTGTCAACGAACGCCGCAGCACGAGGAACAAGGGATGTTCGCGCCGGCCAATCAGACTCACTTTGCCCTGACTATCGAAGGTCTGGAAAACGATCTCCAGGTCTTTTCCCTGCAAGGTCGGGAAGCCATCAGCCAGCCTTTTGTGTTTGAGGTGGAGCTGGTCAGTGAACAACCGTCCCTGGACCTCGAGACCCTGCTGCACAAACCGGCCTTTTTGCAGCTCTCGCCAGACGGCAGCGGCATCCATGGCCAGATCTATCGCGCCGCCCAAGGCGATTCAGGCAAACGCCTGACCCGCTACGCGGTGACCCTGCGTCCGCAGCTGTCTTACCTGGCGCACCGCATCAACCAACGCATCTTCCAGAACCTCACCGTGCCGAAAATCGTTGGCATGGTCCTCGAAGAGCACGGCATCCAAAGCAATGCCTACGAATTCAAAGTCGGGGCGATTTATCCCGAGCGCATTTACTGCGTTCAGTACGATGAATCGGACCTGCAGTTCATCCAGCGACTGTGCGAGGAAGAAGGTATCCACTACCACTTCCAGCACAGCGCCACGGCCCACAAGCTGGTGTTCGGCGATGACCAGACGGTGTTCCCGAAACTGGCGCCCGTGGCCTACCAGCAAGACTCCGGCATGGTCGCCAACGACCCGGCGATCAAGCGCTTCGACCTGCGCCTGGAAACCCGCACCAGTCGCACCACCCGCCGCGACTACGACTTCGAAAAACCGCGCCTGACGCTGGAAAGCGAAAACCGTGGCGACGCCCTGCCCGACCTCGAAGACTACGACTACCCCGGCCGTTTCATCGACCGCGAACGCGGCAAGCACCTGGCCAAACGCGCCCTCGAGCGTCACCGCAGCGACTTCCAGCTCGCCGAAGGCAAAAGCGATCAGCCGTTGCTGGTCAGCGGTCACTTCCTGGCCCTGACCCAACACCCAAAAGCCAAATGGAACGACCTGTGGCTGTTGACCGAAATCCTTCACGAAGGCAAACAGCCGCAAGTGCTGGAAGAGTCGGTCACCAGCAACACGACCCAGCTCAAGGACGACTTCCACCAGGGCTACCGCAACCGCTTCCAGGCCACCCCGTGGGACGTGCCGAACCGCCCGCCGCTGAACCACCCCAAACCACGCATTCTCGGCAGCCAGAGCGCCGTGGTCACCGGGCCAAAAGGTGAAGAGATCCACTGCGACCAATACGGCCGCGTCAAAGTGCAATTCCATTGGGACCGCGAAGGCCAGGCCGACGACAAGACCAGCTGCTGGCTGCGCGTCTCCTCCGCCTGGGCCGGCGCCCACTACGGCGGCATCGCCATCCCGCGGATCGGCATGGAAGTGCTGGTCAGTTTCCTTGAAGGCGACCCCGATCAACCGCTGATCAGCGGCTGCCTGTACCACAAGGAAAACGTCGTCCCCTACGCCCTGCCGGCGAACAAGACCCGCAGCACCTTCAAAACCCTGAGTTCTCCGGGCGGCGGCGGTTTCAACGAACTGCGCATCGAAGACAAAAAGGGCCAGGAACAGATCTTCCTGCACGCCCAGCGCGACTGGGACGAAAACGTCGAGCACGACCAGAAAATCCGCGTCGGCAACGAACGCCACGACACCGTCGAGCAAAACAGCTACAGCGAATTCAAGGCCGAAGAACACCACACCGTCTACGCCGACCGCAAAGTCGAGGCCCGGGCAAACGACCACCTCACCGTGGGCGTGAACCAGCACATCAAGGTCGGCACCGGCCAGTTCATCGAAGCCGGCCAGGAAATCCACCTCAGCAGCGGCATGAAAGTCGTGCTCGAAGCCGGCAGCGAACTCACCCTCAAGGGCGGCGGCAGCTTCATCAAGATCGACGCCAGCGGCGTGACGCTGAGCGGGCCGGTGATCAACATGAACTCCGGCGGCAGCCCCGGCAGCGGGACCGGAGCGGCGCCGTTGATGCCTGGGGCGTTGAAACAGGCTGATGCGGATAAGGCTGGCGCGGTTCTGAGCCCGGCGCAGATCAATACGCTGAAACGCAACGCGCCGTTCTGTGAAGAGTGCGAGAAGTGTAAGGCAGGTGCTTGTGCGATCTGATCTGATGACTCCGCAGGCTTGGCTGGCTGAGCGGCCGTTGCAGACGGGTGAGCGGTTGTACCTGATCGTTAGCGCGGCCAGTGATGCCGAAGCGCTCAAGACGCTTTACCAAAATGAACCCACAACCCAGGCGATTCCGATCTGGGGCGGTACACCCTATGCGGCTTGGCAGCCCGTGATGCCCTACCTCACCGAATTGAAACCCAACTCAAGCTTCCTGCCATGGATCGCCGAAACCGACGCCCTCGATTGGGGGTGGCTGGCCGTATCCAGCAGCGAACCGAACGTGGTGTTCGAACATCTGCGTAGCCTCACTCAGGTTCGGATGCCGGATGGGACTGAAGTGTTTTTCCGGTTCTGGGATGGGCGGCATATCTATCCGATTCTGGAAGGGCTCGGCGATGCCGCAGGGGAAGTGCTGCCGGTGTTTGATAGGTATCTGATCAATGGGAAGAGTCTGGAGGTGGGGCCTCGCGCGGTGCCATCGGCGAAAGACTGGCCGTGGTGGGAGGTGCCGAAGGATTTGTTGGATGGATTGACCAAGGAAAATCCAACGGCCCTGATCGGCAACCTGATGCAATGGCTGGAAGAAGAACGTCCCGACATCTACACCGCCTGGCCTGAAAACAACCTGAAGCTGAAAGTCACCCGTTTCGTGCGCCGGCCGGATACTCCGAAAAATCTTAAAGAAGCGCTGTTAAACCACCTGATTCTGGAGCAAGGCTGATGGATCGCGTTGCCACTATCGAAGCACAACTGGACACCTTCAAAAACAGCCTGAAGCTGTACCGTGAAGAAACCAAGAGCTGGTATGCGCAGCTTGCTGACAAAGCCAGCCGGGCTGCAGATATGCCTTCGCTTCTCGGTATGGAGCGAGTGATTAAGGCTGGCGACTCCAGCAAATCTGTCAGCATGACTGACGATGACTTTTCATACGTCGCGCGGTGTCCGCTAGTAGGTCCGCTGCTGATTGAAAGCAAATTTGAATCGCTTTATGACATCCCTATCGGCGACATCAAAGTCGACATCATTGCAGTTGATGGAGGCGCGAAGTCGACGATTACCTTAGATAAGCAAGGTAAAGGCAGCTTTCAGGGAGAGCCCGGTAAAGCGTACAAAATCCACGTCCACGACCAGGTAACGTCAGCGCAGATCGACGCCCTTTTCAAATCCTACGACGGCTTAGCTGCCGATTTGGAAGGATTCCTGCGCAAGGAATGGGCAGGCTTCAAACCCCAATGGTCGAACCAAAGTGCTTCAGCCAAAGCGATGGCGATAGGGACCGGCATTCTCGAAGGTGGATGGGAAGCCATCAAGGGCGTCTGGGATGGCATATCAAAAGCGCTAGACATCCTTCAAAACCCTAAAAAATTCGCAGCGGATTTGGGCGCTGGCGCCGAAGAACTGATCAAGCTTGCCGAAGAAGCGCCAGACGTCATGAAACAAGCCATGTTGCTTGCGAGTGACGAGGCTGCACTGTTTTTGATGGTTCACTGCGCATCAATCTGGGTTGCAGGATTACCGCCTACACAAGCGGCGGGCCAAGCGGCGAAGATGACATCCGCCGCCGTCATCGGAATTCTCATCGACATCGTGATTTCGGTCGTGCTGACCGTTGCGGCCGAAGGTGCCGGGCTGTTTTACCTTGCCGCACGGTTGGCTAAGTACGGCCAGATCATCGTCAAGGCTGTTACCGGTTTTGTGAAGTCGCTGTTCAACATCATCAAAGGCTTTATGGGCTACGTAGGAAAATACGTCGCTGTTGCCGCCCGTGGTGTGGCGACTCGGGTAGAAAAAGGAGTTGCGCAGCTGCGATTTGATGGCAAGAACAACACGACCGTTGAGCACGGAAAACGTCCTGACGACGCCTCGCATCAATCAAAAACTCCCGACGACAAAAGTGCGGGGCCTGCTCAGGACACCTGCACCAACGGATGCCCGGTTTCAATGGTCACGGGTGAAGAGTTATTGACCCTCACCGACGGCCAGCTCGACGGACTGCTGCCTTTTGAGTGGACGCGTTTGTACCGCACCAGTGCGGTCGAGATCGACAACCGTCTCGGGTATGGTTGGAGCCATGCTCTTTCCCATCGTCTGGATCTGGATGATGAAGGGGTGCTGTGGACGGACAACGAGAACCGAAAAACTCGCTTTCCGATGCCGACACAGCAGCGCCCCGCCATCACCAACAGCCTGTCAAAAGCAGCCATCTATCTGGGTTCCACTCCCGGCGAACTTATCCTGACGCAAGCCGGACAAAGTCCGCGCTTTTACCATTTCCTTGCGGGCCGCTTGATCACCATCAGCGACGCCTACGACAACCAGTTGCTGTTGAGCTACGACTTTGTTGAGCGTATCCAGCGTATCGACAACGGCGCCGGTCGCTCCTTGCTCATCCGTTATGAAGATCGTCATATCGTCGCCGTGGATTATCAGCAGCGTCGCGCCGAATACACGGATCAGGGTGAACGACAGGAACCTTGGGTCACCGTACAAACGTTGGTGACCTATCGGTACAACCGCCAAGGCGAACTGGTCAGTGCCACCAACGCTGCAGGTGAGACTGAGCATTACCGTTACAACGACCAACACGTCATTTTAGAGCGTCAACTGGCCGGCGGTGCGAGCTTCTTTTGGGAGTGGGAAAACGAAGGTAAATCTTCACGCAGCGTCCATCACTGGGCCAGTTTTTCGCAGATGGACTCGTATTACGCTTGGGACGATGCCGGCAAAGTCACCGTTACGAACGTGGATGGCAGCGAGCAGATTTATGTGCACGACGAAAATGCGCGACTCATCAGTGAGACCGCTGCAGACGGCGCAGAAACACAAAAGGTCTATGACGACAAAGGTCGTCTGATCGAAGAGAAGGATCCACTCGGCGCAATCACCGAATACCGCTACAACGACTCGGGTTTGCTTGCCGCTGTTATTCCTCCTGAAGATGCACCAACGTTTTACGAATACCGACATGGCTTCGTGAGCGAGATTTATCGTGGCAAAGCCAGTTGGAAATACCAGCGAAATGGCCAAGGCGATATCACCCGACAGATAGATCCTGACGGTAACGAAACACACTACAGCTACGATGCCCATGGTCGTGTGCTGGAGATCGTTCATCCAGACGGCGGGCGGCATCAGCTCGTTTGGAACGGACTGGGTCAGTTGCTCGAAGAAGCGCTGCCCGATGGTGGCCGGCGTAAGTACCGCTATGACGCTCTGGGTCGTCAGATCACCCGCCAGGATGAACACGGCACTATCACCCATTACCAATGGGATGCGGCTGGCCGCTTAACGCAGATCATCCAACCAGGCGGGGCGACTCGCACTTTCACCTATAACGCCTACGGAAAAGTTACAGCCGAGCGCGATGAACTGGGCCGCATCACCCGCTACGAATACGCCGACGACCTGCAGCTTGTCAGCCGCCGTATCAACCCAGACGGAAGCCAGCTGCGCTACCGCTACGACAACTCACGCCTGCTGCTCACGGATATCGAAAACGAGCGCGGAGAACATTACCAGCTCGACTACTATTCGAACGGTCTAATACAACAGGAAACAGGTTTCGACGGTCGCCGCACCGCTTACGAATACGATCTCAATGGCCACCTGCTGAAAAAAACCGAGTTCGGCGACGACGGTAGCGAACTGGTCACCGAGTACCAGCGTGATGCCGCTGGCCGCTTGCTCGTGAAGGCCTTGGCCGATGGCGAGGAAATTCACTACAGCTACGACGCCCTCGGCCGTTTGGTCAACGTCAATGACGGTCGCTGGCCGCTGGCCTATGAATACGACTCACAAGATCGACTGATCACCGAACACCAGGGCTGGGGCACGCTGCGTTACGAATACGACAACGTCGGCCAACTCAAGCATTGCCGTCTACCTGACGGTAGTAAGCTTGACTATCGCCGACTGCCTGGTGGTCACCTCAGCAGCATTGATCTCAATGGTTCTCGCCTCACGTCTCACCAGTTCAAGGCTGGTCGTGAACAACAGCGCCAGCAAGGAATGTTGCTGAGCCAGTACCAATACGACGATCAGGGTCGCCTGCAGTCTCACAACGTCAGTCAGCGCGATAGCGTCGTGTTCCAGCGCCGGTATAGCTACGACGCGACCGGCAACCTCGCAGCTATCAATGACAGCCTCAAAGGCATCCGCAACTTTCACTATGATCCGCTTGATCGTCTGATCAGCGTACGGGGTGGTACGCCGGAAAGCTTTGCGCACGATCCAGCCGGCAACCTGTTAGGCCAGAATGACCTGCCCGTTGCCAGTTTGGTCAACGTCAAGGGCAACCGTTTGCTCATGCAGGGCGACCGCCACTACGACTACGACGCCTACGGAAATCTGATTCGCGAACGCCGGGGTACCGGACAGAAACTCGTCACTGAATACCGCTATGACAGCCAGCATCGTTTGATTGGTGTCAGTCTTCCAGGCGGTAGTATCGCGTCCTACAAGTACGACACTTTCGGCCGGCGCATCGAGAAGACGGTCGATGGCCATACCACCGAATTTCTGTGGCAAGGCGAACGACTGATCGTAGAAAGTGGGGACAATCGGTATCGCACCTATGTCTATGAGCCCGACAGCTTCCGCCCTTTGGCGTTGCTGGATGGTGAAGGCCCGCTAAAAGCCACGCCGTTCTATTACCAGCTCGATCACTTGGGCACACCGCAGGAACTCACCGATTACAGCGGTGCGATCATGTGGTCGGCCAAATATCGGGCCTACGGCAACCTGGCTGCGCTGGACATCGCGGAGATCGATAACCCGCTACGTTTTCAAGGCCAGTATTTTGATGCGGAGACAGGCCTTCACTACAACCGTCATCGCTACTACAGCCCGAGCACAGGACGGTTTCTGACCCCTGACCCGGTAAAACTTGCAGGTGGCTTAAACAATTACCAGTACGCTCCGAACCCTACAGGTTGGGTAGACCCGCTCGGCCTGATGTTCAGGGCGATTACGAAAGCTGTTTCCGGTGTGGCCAAGAAGGCACCGCTAAAACCCTCTGCGAACTGCCCCAAGCCAGCTAGTTCATCATCTCCAAGCGCTACCCCTACCCTTGCAGACTCCAGCGTAAAGAGCGGAGATGTTACTCCTCCGGTAGTCACAGAATCGAAGCCTGACTTCTATGTCGGACCGTCCGGACCGGACTCGACATTGCCAGCCACGGGCTACCGATACATGGGTTACCAAAATGCCGATGGGAGTGTCAACGGTCGCGCACAGGACACGATCGACACTCAAGAAGCTCGACTGTCGTATTTTGGATTCGAGAAATTTGAGACTGGCGACGCTGCGACGGAAGCTTTCCAGGTACGAGCGCCGAAGCATGTCACTGCGGCCGACCCAGATCCCGCGTGGAGTGATGGTCGTCTGCGATTGAAGTTTGACACGCTGCAACTCTACAAAGATGGTGTGCCCAACGCTACAGTGCCGCATGAACTCGGTGGCAAAGGTCCAAACCTGGAACCGTTCACCAAAGCGTACCCTGAGTACGGAACGGGTGGCGCACAACAAGTCATCCCGAAACCGGGTAATCCCACTGTCATTAAAGTGGATGAAGTCACCATTTTGCCGGAGAAGTAAAAGTGCTAACCGATCTGCAGGCCCGCGTATCACTCAAAGAGCTGATCGAAAAATACCTCAAGGGAAGAGATCCCGATTACGACCGCCTGATCGAAATCGTTCAGGATCCTTCGCGGCAAGTTCCGATCAGAGGTGTGCTTGAAGACATTAGACGGTACAACAAGGTCCAGTACACGCAGCAGGAGCTTGAGCTGATCGACGACCTTTTGTACATGTATGGGTGAGACGAAGCGTGTGAATAGCGGGCGAATGGTTGAAATATGAACGACTTTGATTAGCGCCCGTTCAAGCTTGGCGAGAGCAGCGCAAGCCGTTTAGCTCATTCTGTCTTCCCATTTTGATATCTAGCATTACCCGATAGCTGCCACTGATGACGGTCAGCTATCGGCCAAAAGCGGACTGTGCAGCGCATCACCCATGACCGCCGTTAATTGATTCGTAGTCTAAACAAGACTAACCAGCTCGACTTTTTTAATTCTTTGAGCCGAGTGAACAGTATCGAACTCGCGATCGCTCGTTTGCGGAGTGATGCCGTCAACAACTTCAATGCCAAGAAGATTCCTCAGCGGTATTAGTGATTGAGGAAATGTGGATTCCAATACAAGGATCGCTCTCGCGATTTGAGGGCGTGCTTCAGCGAGCAGCACTGCGTCCATAACAGCTCTGTATTTAACGCATTGGAATAGCCCCCTTACAATGTCAGATTCCGCAGAGACTGCAGATTTGACCTCCGCAGCTACCCAAACCGCTTTGCTATTGAACGAGACGTCAAGGCTGTCACCGGATGGTAACCGGTATTCGGTCACTCCCACTGGGATGTTAGAGCTGAGCCCGATAACGCGCGGGTTACATGCAACATAGTCTTTGAGCGCCTTATGGTCCTCGCTCTCTCCAGCGCCGTAGCCCTCACTGGCTTTTTTTAAGATAGGTGAAAAGTCGCACGCTACTGGCTCAATCGAAAGCGCTTTAAGAACTTCGTCCCATCGAGCAAAGGAAAAGACGTGCGCAAGTTCTGCCTCAACAATGACACGTTTCTGGCGAAGCGGAAGTGCTGAAAAGTCCTCTTTTTTCACGAGAAACCAACCAATGCCCTCTCCTGGTAGGCCGGTGTTTTTGTTGATCACGAGACACTGAAGAGGTGGAACCTTGACCTTCCATATCTTTGAAAGACGTTCTAACGATTGGCCAATGCTCCCAAGAACATAATTAAGGTTGCGCGGGTTAGGCATCCCCAGTTCCTCGGCAAGATCGGAATAAAAAACTGGGACACCCGCCTTCGCTTGACGAACAAGCAGAGGAAGCGCGGCGCGGGCACGTATTTGGTAGGCCTTATCACCCGAAATTGGCTCAGAAACCTTCGCGGTACTCATTTCTCTCCTTGAATATATAACTGGTTAGACGTCATGTCTCGGAAGACAGTTATGAGCGTATACAATTATTCGGGATCGAGAGTAGCCTATGGCCATCATTTGCAGCAAGGTCCGCTTTGGGTCGATTCTGTTGAAAAAGTCGGATTTTCAGATCGCCTGAACTCAGGCACGACTACCACTGGAGAACCTACTCACCACATTGAGTGGTTTTTCGGCCCTTCGTTGACCGTTGCCGCTCAGTTAGTGGGTTAGTTTGAGGTTTTTGCTTAGTGCAGGCGCACCTATCCCGTGACCGGTGGACCTTGAGAGGTAAATTTGGCCAGCCGGCGCAGGTTCTGCACCGCAGCGGCCAGCGTGAACTCATCGGTCGCGCCGCTCATGCCACGTAGTCGCAAGCGATCCAATTTCAGGATTCGCTTGAGGTGGGCAAACAACATTTCGACCTTTTTACGTTCGTGGCGAGAGCGCTGATACGCCGGTGTTGCTGCAATGCGCCGAGCCACATCCCGAGCGGCTTCATGGACGCTGCGGGCGATCTTACGAAACGCAGTGTTCGGGCAGCACTTGGCTTTCATCGGACACGCTACGCAGTCGGTCTGTCTGGATCGGAAGATGATGGTGTTGGCTTTGGTGACGTGCGAACGCTCGTTCTTGAAGGCTCGCCACTCGCTGCGCAAGGCGTTGCCGGCCGGGCAGCGGTATTCATCAGCCTCTTCATTCCAGTGGAAATCGGTGCTCGAGAAACTGTCGTTCTTGCGCTCTGTTTTGTCCCACACCGGCACATGCGGCTCGATGTCTTTTTCCTCCACCATCCAAGCCAGCATCGGCGCTGTACCGTAAGCGGTATCGCCAATGAGGCGCTCCGGCTTGATGTCGAACTGCGCTTCGACCCGTTCGATCATTGTCTTGGTGCTCTCAACCTCGGCCGTTCGATGAGCCGGTGTAGGCTCCACATCCACGATGACGCCGTGTTCGGTATCGATCAGATAATTCGTCGAGTAAGCGTAGAACGCGGGGCCGCCTGGAGCAGCGGTCCAGCGAGCCTGAGGATCAGTCAGTGATAAACGCTTCGGTAGCGTTTCGGCCAAAGCCTCTTCATCGAGGGCTTCAAGGTACTCACGCACGGCGCGGGTGCTCAGGGCCGGATCGCTCCAGTTGACCTGTTCATCACCCGGTACGCCGCGCTGCCGACTCGCATCCGCTTTGATGATGCTGGCGTCCACAGCAAATCCTTCGCCTTTGACCAGGCCAGCATCCATGCAACGACGCAGCACCTCGTTGAACAACCAGCGAAACAGATCGCTGTCCCGAAAACGGCCGTGTCGATTTTTGGAAAAGGTCGAGTGATTGGGGACTTCATCCTCAAGGCTCAACCGGCAGAACCAGCGATACGCCAGGTTCAAATGGGCCTCTTCGCACAACCGCCGTTCGGAGCGAATGCCGTAGCAATAGCCCACGATCAGCATGCGGATCATCAGTTCAGGATCAATCGACGGACGCCCGATCGGGCTATAAAAATCGGCGAGGTAATGGCGCAGGTCGTTCAGATCGAGACACTGATCAATGCTTCGCAGAAGGTGATTGGCTGGGATGTGATCTTCAAGGTTGAACGAGTAAAACAGTCGATCCTGCCCACTCGATAACTGTCCCATCATGCTGTGTGCTTCCCTGCTGGCCAATGCAGAGATTTTGCCGCAGGCCAGACAGGGGAGCTACTTTTTCAACAGAATCGGTCGAAAGCGGACATCGCAGACTTAGCGTCGAATGACGGCCTGTGCGCCGCCTCCGTGACCCGGTATCCGGAGTACGGCATGATTTTCCATAAGCCCAGCTTCGACGATGCTGCGCCAGCCATGCCAAGCGACGAAGGGGCGTCCCGAGATCAAAAGCTGGAGTTCTCTTCTTTGGGCCCTTTCGGACACATCAGCCGCGCGACTACGGAAAGCCGAGTACGTCGCTGAGACGTTTTGAAAATTGTCGAAGAGTGCCATCCCGGAGTACGCGTCCATTGTCAAACTCCAGTGACTAGGGGGGACGGCCTTGAAGTGTGGATTGATAACAAGTCCGATCCTGCGCACTTCTACCTCGGTTGGTCGGTCAGCTAGATACTAAAAAAGCTGACTCAACAGCCGTTCTGGACCCTTATCCTTGCAGCCTTGGTCAAATTAGAGGTAGTCAATGAAGCCAGCAACGCCCTGCAGGCCGGCTTGTCCTGTGACCTTCCCGCCGGGGCCGCCTTGCCCACCGTCAACCTTCGCAACCGGAAAAGTCCCTGTTGTTTCGCTGAGCTCGAGTCCCAGGTAACCCCCGTCGCCTCCTGGTGCACCGCCGCCGCCGCCCCAGCCGAGTCCCATGGCCCCATCATTACCTTTGCTGCCGTCCGTACCAGCGGCGCCGTGGCCGCCTGTCAAAATGAACTCGCCTCCAGAGCCGTCGAAAGTTCCCAGACAACGGATAAATACCAAACCACCATTCCCTGATACGCCCCGTCTGCCTCCAGCCCCCCCGCCAGGGGCGCCACGCATATCAGTGGCATCCGCTCCGGGCTTTTCACCCTGCATACCGTTCGATCCAGGGCCACCACCCCCGCCACCCGCTTGTGTCGTACCATGTGCGCCTCGTCCTCCGTGACCTTTACCCATGACGCCCTTTCCGGTTCCATCTCCTCCGTCTCCTCCGGCCGAGGTCATCGGAAATTGGTACCTCAGCGCCCGCCCTTCAGGTGTGATTGCCTCAATGGGCTCAGTCGTGGCGTAAAAATTTTGGTACTCGATCGTGCCGTGTATGTCGCAATTACCAACGCAATGAAGAATCAGCCACTGCCTTGAGTTGGGCGCAACCCGCAGGACAGCACCTTTTGCGATATTGATTTCCGAGCAATGGTATGTCCGGGCTGGGATTTCCAGTACCTCGCCGGCAGCGACTCGTAGCGGTTGCAGAGCAAAGTCATACATGGTGTCTCCTCCCATAGTAGTTCGCACGTCCAGTGTAGTTGCCAGGCGAATTCATGCTCTCGTGAAAAACCCGCCTTGTTTTGGCCAGGCTACGAAATACCGGCGGAGGGCTCGTGAAATGCGACAGCATTCGGCCAAACGTGGACGGTGGACACGGTGATGGCAAATGAGTAGTGTCACGGATGTTGCTTGCGACTCTAGCGGGCAGCAGGGCTTGCCGTAATCCATGTCGCATGTCTCCCTGAGTAATATCGCGTTTGCCGCGACCACCTCTAAGCTAGACAAGGACTTACAGGGCAACAGGGAGCGTTATACGACAGGCCATCGGGACAAGAAACGCGACATGACATGTCACCTAATACCTAATACCTAATACCTAATACCTAATAATAGTTAGGCAGCACAAACATGATCACAGCCAATATTATTCAAAGAGTATTCCGCATCTCTCATAAGGGGAGAACGGCCTCTGCGTATACAATTGAAAAAGATGAAAATCAGTATTTGATTTCAGCGTCTCATGTCTTTGATGGCTCATCGGAAATCCCTAGCGTAACCATATATCAGGATGGTAAATGGAAAGACATTCATGTCCAGACTGTCTATAATTCGCGCGACGTTGGCGACACAATTGTGTTCAAACTACCCTATGATATTTCACCTAGACATAAAATCTCCCTAGGTACCGAGAATATAATATGGGGAACATGGGCCTATTTTTTAGGTTTCCCATTTGGGATAACCAATCCCGATAAAGGAATTAACAATAATTTCCCTATCCCGTTCATTAAGGCAGGATTAATTTCGGGGCTAAATTTTGAGCGCGAAGGACTAATTACGGTATTTCTAGATGGCCACAACAACAAAGGCTTCTCTGGAGGTCCGGTTGCCTGGATCAACCCTGAAGACAGAAAAGAAATTCAAATAATTGGCACCGTAAGCGGCTACTTGACTGAGAGCCCCATTCATACACAGACGCTTGATGATATTAAAGATTACGGTAACAATGCAGGAATTATCGAAGCATTTTGGATAAAAAATATCCTGAATTTAATATGAGCAGTAGCCTAACAAACTGTTCAAGGCCGTTCGTCGCCCAGAAAAGCTAGGCGCGCGTCTCATCTTTCCCGAGAATCACCCGGTCCCTCGCGCTGAACGCGCCCAGTCTGTGAGACCGGGTGAGTCTCGGGAAGAGGAACTACAGGAGCAAAGTGAGTGGCTGCTTTTGGCCGATTCTGTTGAAAAAGTCGGCTTCGGTTGTCACGGCAGAAAAGTACGCGTCTGAGATTGAAATCCGTGTTTTGCGCAGAAGAGTTTGGGCTCAGATTTGACATAGCAGCGTGCAAAAAAGGAGTTTTCACCGCTCAATGTATGGCTGGTCAAACTGGGTCGACTTTTTCAACACAATCGGCCGAAAACAGACCTCACTCAATCACGCTGCGAGCCGAATAAAAGCGTGTTAGCAGATATTCTCAGCACTCGCTCAATGCGAATCCGAAGTCGTCACTGGACACCTGTGCCGCCTCGTTGAGCCGTTGACGCAGGGCGGCAGTCAACTGCCTCTCTACTTCCCATGGATCCGACAGGGCAGCTAGCTGGGGTGCCAATTGCGGTGACAGGCTCATCAGCGACTGATTGAGCGAACGCGCCGTCTCATACGCGGCTTTCTGCACAAAGCTGATCTCCACAAGCTCTCCCTGTGCCTTTCGAAACTCCATCTCCGCCATCCGCGCGAGATAATGCTCCCGATGGGCTCGTGCCTTCTGAAAGTCAGGAGTTTGCCCATGAGCAAAATCAGTGGGCAGCGGCGCAGCCGTGTTAGTCGGCTCGGATTGCGCTGAGAGTTGACTGTACACGTCACGCTGAAGCCGCTCCTGTTGGTGGCGAGCGGCGACAGCGGCCTTGCTTGGATCGGCGGTATCGCGGATCAACGCTTCGGTGGCCAGCACGTCGACTTGCTTGCCGTTGGGAGACAGGACCAGCCGGCCGTTTTCCTTAAGCCAAGTGATGTAACTCGGTGACCGTCCGATATGTGCAGCGAAGGCGCTTTTGGACAGATACGTGGCTGTGCTCATAAGCCCTCCTTTTCAGCGGCTTTTCAATGAATCCTTTCAAGATTTCAGTGGATTGAAATTTCAGTAAGCTGGCGGACCTCCCACTAACACGATCCCGCGGGTTTCCGACCCCGTGTTGGTTGAAAAGCTCCAGGGGCCCCGTCGGTTTTCAGCTCTCCCCTGCGCGCGGCTCTTCCAGTTGGCTGCCTCCGCCCCCGCTGCCTTCGCACCTCGCGGATTTAAGCGATCCGGATTTCATCCAGGCTGGTCAACTGCCAATCGTTAATGCCTATACCCTTCATCACATAGCCGGCATTGCGTTCGCTCCAGATGGTCGACGATTTCACATTGCGTTGGCATGGTCATGTCCTGGTACTGAATAGGAAGCGGAACCCCCTATGTCGGGTTGAATCTGCAAAAAGATCGGGGTTCGAATTACCCCATTCCTCCAGATCACCGGAAGGACCCATTTAAAATTGGGGGAAGACCTCGATCACAGCCTGAATCGCCGCAAAAAAGACGGACATCGCTGCGAAATTTTCAGCTAGAGAGAATCCGCGAGTTCGATAACCCGTGTAGGGGGCGGCGCTCGGGGAGGACCCGTAAAAAACGGCCCCCCGCCCGGCCTGCCCAGCTCATGCCTTCGGCTCGGCCTCGCTCAGGTCCAGCCGCTTGGCCACCCAGCGCTCGTACAGGCCGATGGCGACATCGGCGCCGGCCATCGCGGTCAGGCAACCCAGAGCGCCTGCTGTCCAGATCGACAAGCCTGCGCCGAACAGCAACATCATCGCTGACACGCCGCAGACGATGCAGGCACCGGACCGAAGTGCGAGGCGGCGCAGTAATACCCAGCCTCGTGCCCCATCCTTGTCAGCGCGCCACATCTCGCCGGACACGCCACCGACCAAGGACAGGGCAATCACCAACCAGATCGGCATCTCTGCCAGTGCCTGTTGCTCGTTCGTCATTGCCCTGCCCCTTAAACAAAAAGACCCGGCGCAATGGCCGGGTCAGGTGGTGGCTTGTCTGCCGCATTCTGCGGTCGCACCCATCGAAGATGGCCCCTTTTTACAGGTCGATTCTGGTGGCAGCAAGACCGTTTTAATGCCATCCGGTGAATGTGTGGGGTACGCCCGGTGAACGGCTGGCGAATGTCGGTGAATATCTATCCCGGCTGTCTTTTGCTGTGGCGGCGTCCCATACGTCCCACCTCTCTAAAACTAGGTGGGACGTCTGAAAGCCCCGCAGATTGGGGCTTTGCCCCACCGTCCTACTTTTATCTCTTCTTTCTCGTGTAAAGAGAGAAATTTAAAAAGCACGCGTGCGCGTAAACGCGCGTACCTGTACCCGCTACGCACACACGGGCGGGAGGCAGGAAAAAGGTGGGACGGTGGGACAGCCCAACAACGAAGCGGCCTGCGCCCGTCCCACCACCGCAAAAAGCGGTGGGACGGAGGCAGGCCGGTGGGACGGCGTAAGCCAGAGGGATGCCCACGATCAAGCCGCTTCCCCCAGGAGGAAGTGCTCGACCACGATGTGGGCGTCATGCAGGCGTTGGTAATAGATGTTGCGCGTACAGCCACTTCGCGCCAGACGCGCTGCCAAGGGCGTATCGGGTTGGCAGTAATGCACCTGCACCACCGTCATCAGCTCGGGATCGAGGCGTTTCTTGACGATGCGTTCGATGTCCAAGGAGGCTTCCAGCGGCACCCTGCTCCCGCGCCTGCCGCGCAACAGCTGACCACCGCTTTCCATCATCATCGCGACCATGTTGCCGCCCGAGTAACCGGCGGCCACCTCATCGCTGTTCAGCTCCTGCGCCCATTGCTTGAGGGCCATATCGATTGCCTTAATCATCGAAGCACGGCTCCTCGAATTCGTCCTTTTGCAACGCAGGCGCCCTGCCCCAATGCTCCGGTTTCTTGTATGCCCATGGCCGCTGGCCGCTCTTGCTCAAGGCACCCAAACGGAACCGTCGCCAGCCCAACCGGTGCATGATCGCCCCGACGCGCATCTGCTCCGGCTTGCCCCAATGCCCGGGATCGAGCTTGAGTGCCTGACTCATCACTTCACTACCGGTGGCGGTCTCGCCGATCTGCGACTCCTCCAGCCAGGTCAGGATCGGACCTTCCCATTCATCCACGACAAAACGCTGGTCCTGGGCTTCGGCGAACATCGGCGCTTCGTCCGGCGTCACCCACCACAAGTCTCCCGCCTCGTAACAGAACACGGCTTCGGCCCAGAGCTGATCACGGATCTCGCGCAACAACGCCACGTCGACCTTGGTACAGGCCACCGGCCAATACCGGCGGTTGCCGGTGGCGTCCTTGAGATACTCGTCCTGGTTGGTGGTACCGACGAACACACACTGGCGTGGCACGTCCATGGTTCTGCGGCCATAGCTCTCGCGGTAGGTGTCGGTCGAGGCGGAAAAGAACTGCTTGGCCTTAGTGCTCTCGGCCTTGTTGAAGCTGTCCAGCTCGCCCAATTCGACGATCCATTTACCGCGGATCGCCTGAAAGCCGTCCTTGTCGCCGAGCGCAAACGGCGTGTCCATGAACCACTCACCGCCGAGCACACTCATGGCGGTCGACTTACCGGCGCCCTGCGCGCCTTCGAGGATCATCACCGAGTCGGCCTTGCAGCCAGGCTTCATCACCCGGGCCACGGCCGAGATCATCCAGCGCTTGCCGACCTTGGCGGTGTAGTCGCAGGCCGGCACGCCCATCACGTCGGTGAGCCAGGCATCCAGGCGCGGCACGCGGTCCCACTCCAGCTTTTTCAGGTACTCGCGCACTGGGTGAAATGCGTGGTCATGAGCAACCACACTCACCGCCTCAATCACATGCGACGACTTCACGCGCAGGTTGTACTGCTGCGCGAGCCACTTCATCACCCGCACGTCATCGATGTCGGCCCACTCGCCGGTGCCACCGCCATAGGGCGCTGCACGCAACTTGACGATCTTCGAGCTGAACGCGCTGTAGCTGATCACCCCGGCCCAGCGCTCATCGTGAGCGAGGATCAGTTCGACATTCTGCATGTGCGCGATCAGCGCGCCGCTTTCACTGCGGGCGAGCTGGTCTTTCCAGCCACCGGCAGCCGGTGGACGCACCACAGCCAATACCTGACGACGCACCGCGTCGAGCCCTTCGGCGACGTGCAGATCGTTGAAGTCGGTCCACTTCTCGTGGCGTTCGACCGAGAAGATCGGCGCGACCACCTGGGCACCGACAATCAACGCAGCATTGCTCGCCTTCTCCTCACCGGGGTTCCAGGCGTCGCCGTTGGGCTTGGTGGTCTTCCAGTCATCGTCGCGGCAGATGATCAGCGGGCAGCCGGCGAAGCGTTCGCGCATGACCTTGCACACGGCCAACAGGTTGCCCGCATCGAAGGCCACCGCCACGGCAAGCGAGGTCGCCATGTGTAGGCTGGCGCCGGTGGCGTAACCCTCACAAACCAGCACCGGTTCGCCCGGTACCGGGTGCGGGCCGAGCAGGTGAAAGGTGCCCTCCTTCGCCATCCCGTAAGGCCAGTAGGATTTGTCACGGCCGGTGTCGTCCTGCTTGTTCGGGAAGATCACCTGCAGGCCCATGATCTGCTCACGGGCATTGTTCATCGGGACCAGTACGGCGCCGGTGCGCGGCGCGTAACGGACCTTGATGCCGACGATCTGTTTACGGTCCAGGTAGTCGCTGCGCCCGGTGGTCGGCATGCGCTCGAACAAACCCTGCGCCCTTTTCGCGGCCCGCCGCGCAGCGTTATTCGCGATTTCCGCGGCGCGGCGCTTGGCTTCTTCCTGACGCGCACGCATCACTTCACGCTCTTCCGGCGACATCCGCCCGGCCTTGACCTTGATCTTCTGCGTCTCGCCCGAACGCCAGTCACCGAAGGCGCCGAAGATCAGCGTGTCGCCCTTCTCCGTGCGCTGCTCGTGGACGACGTACCAGCCGTTCTTTTCCTTACCCTTGTCCTGCGATGTCTTGCAGCGCGTCAGCTTGCCGAACACCAGCGGTTGCGCCGGCTCCAGACCGTAATCGGCAAATTGCCCCAACACTTCATCGAGCATGCTGAATCCCCCGCTCAGAGAGGGACTGGCAACTGATGCACTGCGAGCAGCCCGGTTGTGCCAGGCGGCGTGCTTCCGGAATCGGATCGTCACAGGCTTCACAGAACAGCAAAGAATGGGCAGCGCTTTCGGCCTTGGCAGCGCTGCGTGCGGCCATGGCCTGATCGATGCGTTCCTGCACCAGATCGTTGGCGAAATCGGCAATGTCAGCCACGGTCGGCACCTCGCGTCGTCTGGTTGACGTAGGTGGCGCGGTTGAACAAACCCAGCAGCCCTTGAATGCCCCGGAATACCTGCAGGCGAATCGCCGCCAGTTCCTGATCGGTGACGACGCCGTCGCCGATGCTCTTGGCCCAGGTCTCGGCCAGATCGGCGACCTGTCGGAAGTATTCGGCGATACCCGTGGTCAGGGTCTCGGGCATGTCGTTGGTGTAGGTGTCAGCAAGCTCCTGCCAGATCGTGTCACCGACCAGCGCATGCACCGCATCGAGAATGCGGCGATCTTTGGTCAGTTCGAGGATCTCGCCGAACTCCTGAATGTTGATGGAGTGGCTCGGGTGGGTTGGCGACAGCTTGTGCTGCAGGGTGGTCGGGTTGCGACCGGTGGTGGCGGCAATGGCCGCAGCACCGCCCGGGTAATCGCGAGCGGCGTGGTACAGCGCTAAATCGAGCGGCAGGATTTCCCGCTGCGCCCGTTCCAGAGAACTGAGAGCGATACGGCTCATGGCATTAATCCTAAAAGTTGCCAGTGCCGCGCGACAGAAGTTGGTGATACATTTGCCGCGTGGTCTGGAGAGGCCCAAACGCCGGCTAGGTTCGTAAGACCAACACCGGCACCGTGCCGAGGCGAACAATCCGTTGTTCACCCCTGGCGCAACAGCTGCCAGCTCTGTGGTAAGAACGGCAGCAACACCAAGGCTTCCGAGCCTTGGAAACGCGATGAAGGTCGACGGCATGTGGTGTGCTCGCCTTCCGACATCGCGACCCGACAGCATTGTGGTGATGCTATTGGGAGAAACTGGGCGACCCTTGGGTCGCCTTTTTTCTATGCGGCTTGGGACTCTTCCATTTCCGGAGGAAATACGTCATCAAGACTGCACGGCGCTCCTAACTTATTGAGCGCTCTGACTATGGCTCTGCACTCCGTAAGTCCTGCGATTCGACGTCCTGCTTCGTAATTGCTTATACGTGCCTGAGTCCACCCAAGAGCTACAACGAGTTCCTTTTGCTTGATCCCAGCTTTCTCTCGATGTTCAGCGATCAGATTCATGATCCCCTCCAATTAGCCGCAGCCATCTTAATCACGAATCGTAGATATTTCAACACGCAAAGTGATGATAAATAATTTCATAGCGTGGTAAAAAAAGCACATGAACACACTCGGCGCACGTATTAAGCAATACCGCAAAGCCAAGGGCATGAGCCAACAAGCCCTTGCTTACGCTTGCGGCTGGGAATCCCAGTCTCGGATAGGTAATTACGAGAAAGGGGCTCGCCAGCCCAACCTCCACGACTTGCAAAAGATAGCGACAGCACTGGGAGTGTCTTTTCCAGACCTGGTAGCAGGAAAAAATCGTTCCGACGTCGAGTCGTACTCAGACGCCATTCAAGGTCGGATTCGGTCTGAAGACCGTCTTGTGAGGGACTACGGAAGATCGAAAGACAAAGACCAACCTGTTAGCAGCCTTGTAGGCTGGGCTAAGGATGGAAAGGTGCCTGTGCTATCAAACGCACAGCTGGGGAATGAGGGCTTCTTCGACACGGTAGAACCGCCACCTGGTCAAGGGGAAGGCTACCTAAACATACATAGCGATGATCCAGATGCCTATGGCATAAGAGTCATGGGCGACAGCCTGATGCCCCGCATCAAGAATGGCGAGTTTGTGCTTATAGAGCCGAACAAACGCTTCAGTAGCGGTGACGAGGTCATAGTTCGAACATCCTCCGGCAAAGCCATGATCAAAGAGTTTATTTATCTCCGCGACGGAATGTACCGGTTGGATAGCGTCAATACCGACCAAGAAACTCTTCATATAGCAGAACAAGAGGTGGAGGAAATCCATCTCGTAGGCGGAATACTGAAGTCATCACGCTTTCTACACAGTGCCGCACTATTTTAATCACATTATGTGTTGACACAAACAAGCACACTGCGTGATATTTGCCTCACTCTTTACCACAGAGCGAGGCAACACCTATGCGCACCACCGCAACCTTGCATGTCCATCCGGCATGCGTCAGCAATCGCAAACTGATCGAACAGCTGCAGCTCGCCACGGGCTGTCTGGTCGTCATTCATAACAGCAAACCCAAGCTTGTTGCCAAAACTTGCCAGCCCTCTCCTCTCGATCCGAACGATGGAGGGCACGCGGCATGATCAAGTACAAGATCGACAACCGCACCCTGCAGTTGCTCAACGCCCAGGTTAACCTGACCGAGACCTTCAACCATGTCCTGCGAACAGCGCCCAAGCGTGAATGTCTGGCATTCCGTCTCAAGGCTGAGCGCGGCACAGTGGAAAGCACTTTTGTCGTCGAACTGGGCAGCGAACGCCACACGCTGACCTTGCAGAACGACAAGAAAATGCACCTCAAGCTGGCCGACTTCATCGAAGAGATCGCCAACGGTCCGCTCGACGCGAGCAACACCAGCGACGCAGTGCATCGCCCGCACGCAGATCGCCAATACGGCCGCTTTGAAGTCCAGGACAAGCAGCGCGTATTCGAGCTGATTCGCACTGGCGGCGTGCTGAGCCTCGACATGGGCTTCGATGTTCCTTTGCATGTCGTTGTGCATCGCCAGCACACGCTCACCTGCGTCACCGCCATCCTCAGCATTGGCAAAAAGAGCCCACGCACGAGGTGCTTCACCGCATGCGGCTCCGATGTCGAGATCTACGGCAAGGTCACCGAGTCCATCAACCACCTTGCTGCAGCGGCAACCCCTGCAGCGCACGCGGCATGAGGAGCAAGTCATGGAACGCACTCTTGCTCAAGCCGCAACCCAGCTCGGCCTAACCCGGCCACAACTGATTGCTCTCCTGCAGGAAAAAGGTCTGCTCAACGAACGTCGATTGCCGACATACCCCACCCGTGACTGTGAGTACCTGCGAGTCAAAGACGGCCAGTGGTATCACGAAAAATACGGCATGCAGTACAGCCAGTCGACACGAGTCAAGCAAGCCGGCATCCGCTGGCTGGCGGACCAGTTGGACATCGATCTTCCTGCCATCCCGGCAGACCGCCGTGACGTGGCCTAGGGAGTACGCCCGCCAGATCGTCGCCATGCGCACACGCGAGGAGCGCAACGCCGCGCTTCTCGAAGTGCCCGAACATCTGCGCGAGCTGACCAGACGCCACTGCCTGAACGCCTGGAACCACCCGGCACGACAACAACGCAAGGAGGCTCGACAAGGCCATGAGTAACGCTGCACAGAATCCGCTTCGCCTGCATCCGGCGCCCGAATCGGCCACCGTCGAACTGCTCTATCGCATCTTCGGTGACGTCCTGATCCCGCTGGAAAAAGTACGCGAGCAATACTTTCGCAACCTCAACGAACAATCGTTCGTGACGGAGATCAACAGCGGCCGAATCCAGCTTCCGATCACCACATTGGACACCAGCCGCAAGGCGCTGAAGTACGCGCACATCCGCCACGTTGCCTCGCTGATCGACATACGCGCCTACAAGGCTGATGAAGACATGCAGCGACAGCAGGACGGCCAACGCCATGCTGCCCCCACACCACTGACGGCTGTCACCACCAGCCAACGACAATCCCAGGAGTACACCACATGATGACCCCAATACAAATCGGTGCACTCGTCACCCTGATAGTTCTGGCCGCCCTGCTGCTTTGGGGCGGTTACATCATGGGCCGCAGCGATGGTGTGGAGACCGGCCTTCGCGAGGGTGAAGACATCCAGCGCGCCGCAAGCGCCAAAACCATCCGCGAGCTTCAGGCCTCCCTGCAGTTCATCCGTGCCGATCACACGCGTCTGGCACAAACCTGCAAACGACTTGAAGCAGGTCCGCTCTTCGGCCCGGGCGAGCACCAGGCGTTGATCGCCATCAGCGAGTTGCTACGTATCGCGGCCAAGACCTTCAGCGCCTTTCGTACCGGGAAGAAACTTGAACGTGATGCTCGGTCCCTTCGCGAACAGGCTCTTGCGATGGCTGGAAGCCTGTCGCCGGCTTTAGACGACGAACACACCGATCTGCAAGCACATTTGAGGCACGCTTTAGGACCTAGCAAGGAGGCAGCATGACTATCCAGTTTCTAAGCCATGAGCAGGTATGCGAATTGACCGGCGCCAAAACCAAAGCAGGTCAGATCACTGTTTTAAAGCGAAATGGTATCCGCCATACCATAAAAAGGAATGGATGGCCCTGCGTCGTTACTTCTGCGCTGACAGGACTAACTGCCACCGCATCGGAAACGCCGAAGTGGCAGCCACGCTTGGTGGGATAGATGGGACGAAGACCAACGAAGCCGGGGAGTATTCCCCGCTTGCGTGAAAGAAAGCGCGGCAAAACAACCTACTACCTGTACGACACTGGTGGAAAACCGCGCAAGGAAATCCCCTTGGGCACTGACTATGGCCTTGCCATCTTAGAGTACGCAAAACTGGAGAAAAGCCGTGTATCTCAGGCATTAACGCAAGAAGTATTAACCTTTGCCTACGTTGCCGAGCTCTATATGAAGGAGGTCGTACCAACCAAAGCCCATGCCACCCAAAAGGACAATGCGCGCGAACTAAAAAACCTTCTGTTGTTTTTCAACGATCCGCCTGCCCCGCTTGAGGCAATCGAACCAAAGCATGTCAGTCAGTACCTTCGTCATCGGGGAAAAACAGCACCTATTCGTGCGAATCGAGAAAAAGCGTTACTCAGCTCCATTTGGAACTTTGCTCGTGAGAATGGTTACACATCTCTGGCAAATCCTTGCGCCGGGGTAAAGGGCAATAAGGAAACTGGTCGCGACGTATACGTCGAAGACGACGTACTTGCCAAAGCCTATCAGCATGCCGATCAGCCATTGAGAGATGCACTGGATCTGTTCTATCTGACAGGTCAAAGGGTGGCCGACACGTTGAAGATGGATGAGCGAGACATAAAAGACGGAAAACTTTCCGTCCAGCAGGGAAAGACTGGTGCCAAACGAAGGATCGAGATTATTGGAGAGCTCAAAATCGTAATAGACCGAATCATGGCTCGAAAGGCTGGCCACAAAATCAGATCAACACGCCTGGTGGTAATCGACTCTGGACAGCCGATGACGACGAGCATGCTCAGGAAAAGGTTTGATGACGCCAGAGAGGCAGCCGGGATTCCGAAAGCAGAATTTCAGATGCGGGACTTACGAGCAAAAGCGGCAACGGACAAAGAGGAGTCAACAGGGAGCATCCGCGAAGCTCGGGACCAGTTGGGACATACAACCGTTGGGATGACAGAGCAGTACATCCGAATGCGAAAGGGCTTGAAGGTAACCCCTACGAAGTGACTGACGGTCGCGAATTGCGGAAAAGTTTTTTTGATTGCGGAAAAAAGAACTAAGGGCTTGCATGAGGTATGTCATGCAAGCCCTTGATATTCATGGTGCCCGAAGCCGGAATCGAACCGGCACGCCCTTACGAGCGGGGGATTTTAAGTCCCATGCGTCTACCAGTTTCGCCATTCGGGCGGTAGCGCGGTAAAGCAGTCTGAAGACTGGCCAATAACGATCTGGCAGTTCTGACGCTTGTGCAACAGAGGGGGAAATATATACATCCCGCTCCGGTGAAGCAAGTTCGCAAATCCCCTTTTCAAGACTAAATCTTGCAGGACTGCGAAAATAAAAAAGCTCCGTAGATCATGGATCTACGGAGCTCGTTTAAAGTGGAGGCCGAAGTCGGAATCGAACCGGCGTAGGTGGATTTGCAATCCACTGCATAACCATTTTGCTATTCGGCCTCAAACATCTGATGTCAGTAGCACAACACCAAACGTGTAAACTCGTATCTGGAAACAAGATTCTAATCTAGTATCCAACCCTTTGAAATCTAAGGGGTTTTCGTGTTCCCTAAGCAGGAATGGACGCAATTCTGGACTGGTTCGAAAGGCATGTCAAGAACTGGAGAAAAATAATTCGAGATGCGCGATCGCCAATACCCGGTCGCTTTGGAGCCTAACACTTCAGCGCCACAAAAAACGCTACCTATCGCTAGATGAGTATCGGCTTTTGTGCCTAGCCCATAGGCGCGTAGTCGCCGCCGAAGGCTGCGATCTTTTGATCTTGCTTATATGTCCCTCTTCAATGACTGACCGCCACCACCCGTTGCAATCGCTGCCGATACTGGCTGGGTGTCTCCTGCATTTCATGTCGGAAGTGCCGATTGAAATTCGACAAGTTGGCGTAACCCACTTCAAAGCAGATATCTGCAACGCTGAAGCTGCTTTGCGCCAGCAAACGGCAGGCACGCTGGACGCGCAGTTTGCGCGTCAGGTCGACGAAGGTATGGCCAGTGGCGCGTTTGAAGAATTTGGAGAAGGCCGGTTCGTTCATGTCCAGGCGTTGGGCGATGACGGACATCCGCAACTCATCCGCAAGGTCGTTGAGGATGTAGTCGAAGACGATACTCATGCGCTGGGCCGTCAACGCGTCGAGCATCGGCGCATATTGCAGGCTGGCAAGTGTCTGTTTCTCGTTGTCGGGGGCCGACGCCAGCAATTGCAGCAATGACAGGAACAGGCACAGTCGCTGCAATCCGTGGCACTGGCCGATGTCTTCCAGCAGGCGGGCCGCTTCCTTGCGGGTATTGCCATGAAATTCGATGCCCTGTGCCGCCTGGCGAAACAGGCTTTGCAACTCGCTGAGTTCAGGGACCTTGTCGCGCAGTTGCATCAGCATCTGACCGTCGAACTGCAACACCACGTCGCGCCCCTCAATCACCTCGCCTTTTCCCAGGTCGCTGATCCAGTCGTGTGGCAGGCCAGGGCCGATCAGGGCGACATGGCCGGCCTCGAACACGCCGATATAGTCACCGGCCAATAGCCGTCCGCTGCCTTCTCGGATCAGGTGGATCTCGAACTCCGGATGATGGTTCCAGCGAGCAAGGTCGAAGGGATAGTCATGCTCATACCAACGAAAGCTGTGCTGCGGCTCGTTCAGAATGACTTCAAGCGCCGGCGGCTTGTCTGCGGTTACGTGATGGTTCATCACTCTGGCGATCCCGTTTTTGTTGGTTTTATCAAGGCTACCGCGAAGCCCGGGACGATTCGAAGCTGATTCGAAACGCCAAGGCGCGGTTATCAGATTCACACTAAGCAGGCAGCAAGCCTAGCGCGCTACAGCGCGGCCACTGATACTTTTTTCCACGAGTGCCACGGTTAAAAAAGTATCAGTGTCGCGTATGCCGTTCATTTGTTCACCGCTTGGGTTGCTGTAATCCTGTGGTCATCCCGTTGCGGCGATGACTCGCACCGTGGACTACAACAACAATAAGAGCCTCTGCCGCCTAAGGCGCAGAGCGGAGAACACGATGAAGATCATTCCAACAGCGCTTTTTCTGTCCGCAGGATTGTCCTCCGCCCTGCTCTGCCAGGCGGCCGAAACGGTGACCATCGCCACGGTAAACAACAGCGACATGATCCGCATGCAGCGGTTGTCCAAAACGTTCGAACAGCTGCACCCGGACGTGAAGCTCAACTGGGTGGTGCTCGAAGAGAACGTGTTGCGTCAGCGCCTGACCACCGACATTGCCACTCAGGGCGGTCAATTCGACGTGCTCACCATCGGCACCTACGAAACACCGCTGTGGGGCGCCAAGCATTGGCTGGAGCCGATGAAGAACCTGCCCGCCAGCTATGACCTCGAAGATATATTCCCCTCGGTCCGCCAGGGACTGTCGGTCAACGACACCCTCTACGCCCTGCCGTTCTATGGCGAAAGCACCCTCACCTATTATCGAACCGACCTGTTCAAGGACGCCGGCCTGAGCATGCCCGAGCACCCGACCTGGACGCAGCTCGGCGAGTTCGCCGGCAAGCTGCACCAGCCGGATAAAGAGCAGTATGGAATGTGCCTGCGCGGCAAGGCTGGTTGGGGTGAAAACATGGCGCTGTTGACCACCATGTCCAACGCCTTCGGTGCACGCTGGTTCAACGAGCAGTGGCAGCCGCAACTCACCGGGCCGGAATGGACCGCCGCCGCGAACTTCTACGTCAACACCCTCAAGCAGTACGGCCCGCCGGGTGTTTCGAGCAATGGTTTCAACGAAACGCTGGCGCTGTTCAACAGCGGAAAATGCGCGATCTGGGTCGATGCCAGCGTCGCAGGCTCCTTCATCACCGATACAACTCAAAGCAAGGTCGCCGATAAGGTCGGCTTCGTCGCGGCCCCCACGCAGGTCACCGACAAGGGTTCGTCCTGGCTCTATGCCTGGTCGCTGGCGATTCCTGCGACGTCCAAACACAAGAAAGCCGCCAAAGCCTTTGTGACGTGGGCGACCTCCAAGGAATACATCCAACTGGTCGCCGAGAAGGATGGCATCACCAACGTACCGCCGGGCACTCGCATGTCCACCTACAGCGACGCTTATTTGCAGGCTGCACCCTTCGCCGGTGTCACGCTGAAAATGATGCAGCACGCCGACCCAGCGCACCCCTCAGCCCAACCCGTGCCCTATGTCGGCATCCAGTACGTGACCATTCCCGAGTTCCAGGCCATCGGCACCTCGGTCGGCAAGCTGCTGTCTGCGGCGCTCACCGGGCAGATGCCGGTTGAGCAGGCCCTGGCCTCGGCCCAGCAAACCACCGAACGCGAGATGAAACGCGCTGGTTATCCCAAATAGCAACATACCGATAAATCAAGACGCAGAACCTGTGGGAGCACCTGTAGGAGCGAGGCTTGCCCGCGAAGAATGCGCCGCGGTTTTTCAGGTATTACGCGTCATCGTTCTTCGCGGGCAAGCCTCGCTCCTACAGGGGTTCTTCGCAGATTGACGACCGCTTTTAATGCCCTCGATGGGGGCGTCTCTATAGTTCTTACGATTGGATGAAAAAAATGACACGTCTGGAAGGAAAAAGCGCCCTTATCACCGGTTCTGCCAGAGGCATCGGGAGAACGTTCGCGCAAGCCTATATCCGCGAAGGCGCTACGGTCGCGATCGCAGACATCAACCTGGAACGTGCGCAAGCCACCGCTGCCGAGCTGGGGCCCAATGCCTATGCGGTCGAGATGGACGTGACCGATCAGCAATCCATCGACGGTGCCATCGCTGCGGTCATCGCGACCACAGGCAAGCTCGATATCCTGATCAACAACGCCGCCCTGTTTGATCTCGCACCGATTACCGAGATTTCTCGCGACAGCTACGAACGACTGTTCTCGATCAACGTTTCCGGCACGCTGTTCACGCTGCAGGCCGCGGCCAAACAGATGGTCCGCCAGGGGCATGGCGGCAAGATCATCAATATGGCCAGTCAGGCCGGTCGGCGCGGTGAAGCGCTTGTCGCGGTGTATTGCGCAACCAAAGCCGCGGTGATCAGCCTCACGCAATCGGCCGGCCTCAATCTCATTCCCCATCACATCAACGTGAACGCCATCGCGCCGGGCGTGGTGGACGGTGAGCATTGGGATGGTGTCGATGCGCTGTTCGCCAAATATGAAAACCGGCCGCTCGGGGAAAAGAAAAGGCTGGCGGGTCAGGAAGTACCGTACGGACGCATGGGCACGGCAGATGATCTTGTCGGTATGGCGATCTTTTTGGCATCGACCGAGAGCGATTACATCGTGGCGCAGACCTATAACGTCGATGGCGGCAACTGGATGAGCTGACTGGCCCCGGGAACAGGGCCAGCCAATGCCTCAAAGTCGAAACCGATCCACCGATTGCGAGAGCTGGCCCGCCAGGGTGGACAGCTCATCGGTGGTCGAAGCGGTCTGGTTGATGACCTTGCTGTTGCCTTCGGACATGCCGGCAATCATTTCCACCTGATGGGCGATTTCGTTACTGGCCAGGCTCTGTTCACCGATCGTGCGGCTGATGTCATTGACCAGTTCAGTGGTGCTGAGCGTGGCCTGGAGGATCTCGCGGATGGCGCGCTCGACATCGGCGGTCACCGCCATGCCTTTGTCGACCTGTGCGACGCCCGCCTCCATGCTGGTGACCGCCTCACGGGTGCTTTGCTGGATGCGCGCGACCATGGTGGCGATTTCCTGGGTGGAGGCGCTGGTGCGGCCCGCCAGGCTGCGCACCTCATCGGCCACCACGGCAAAGCCACGGCCCTGCTCCCCGGCGCGGGCGGCCTCGATGGCGGCGTTAAGTGCCAACAGGTTGGTTTGATCGGCGATGCCCTTGATCACCTGAATGATGCTGAAAATCCCCTCGGATTCCTTGTCCAGCGTGCGAATCACCTGGGCCGACTGCTGCGCGGAACGCGCAATACCGTCCATGTCGCTGACCACCTGATGAATCACGCGACCGCCGTCCTTGGCCAGTTCCTCGGCCTGGTTGGCCATGTTCAGCGCACGCTCGGCGTGCCGGGTGATTTCCTCGATGCTCGCGGTCATTTCGCTGGCCGCCGCGGCCATGGTGCTGGCGGCGGCGCTTTGCTGCTGGCTGCTGCCGGCAACCTTATGGCAGCCGCTGCTCAACTGCTGACTCATGCCATTTACGCCATGGGCATTGCTGCGAACCACCTCGATCATCCCGCGCAGATCGCGCTGCATGGTCGCCAGGCTGCGAATCAAGGTGCTGGCTTCGTCCGTGCGGGTGGGTTCGACAATAGGTTCGCTCAAGTTGCCATGGGCGATGCTCTCGGCAATGCGACTGGCGATCTGCAACGGCCCCATGATACTCAGGATCACCCATCGCCCTTGGGCGAGTAGCAGTAACAGGCTGGCAATCAGTACGGCGCCGAGGGTGAAGTTGGCACTGCTGATGGCTTGCGCAGTGCCTGCGCTGGTCTGTTGGGTGTTGGTTTCGATCAGCTCGCTGAGGGCGGCCATCTGGTCTTCCAGTTGACTGAACGCGGTATTGAACGAGCCAAGCTGCTGTTGTGCAGTATCCGGATTTTCCAGCGCCAGCCCGACAATGCGCTCGGCGGTACTGATGTACGTATCGAGGCTGGGCTTGATCTTGTCCAGCGCTGCCTTGAGGGTATCGTTGACCGGCAGCTTGAGGTTGTCACCGAGCATCTCGCGAAAATGCGCCGCATGTTCTTCGAGGGAGCTGCGCACCTCAGCCTTGCTGCTGGTGCTTTTCCCCAACCCGACCAGCATCGCCGACAGCACATCGGCACGTAGCGCATCGTGCATCATGTCGGCTTCGAGGTGGTTGTGCAGCGCGGTCATGCTGACCTCGTTGTCACTCACCGCTTCAGCCATCCGGGTATTTCCCAGATAACTGACCAGGCTCACGATCAGGGCGGTGAGCAAACTGGTGCCGATCAGCAAAATCAAACGTAATTTTATGGACACTCGATGATCCCCTGGCGGCGTGTGCGTGGTCGGCTGAGTTGCCGTGCTTTTCGGTTTATCGACTGTTCCAACCGGTTACTTAGGCTTATTTCCATTTGAGCCGGTTTTTACGACCTGCGGTATGCCCTGTCGCGTTTGATCTTGTGATCGGTCCCGCAGCGTCCTCAGTGCCCGCGAATGTAGTGCTCCAGTTGCCGAATCAAATCGGCCTGCTCGACGATGGCTTCCTTGACCAGATCGCCAATCGACAACAGCCCGATCAGTTCGCCGCTCTCCAGCACGGGCAGATGGCGTAAATGACTGTCGGTCATGACCGCCATGCAGCGCTCGATGCTCTGCTGACTGTCGGCGGTCACCACCGGTGCACTCATGATCTCGCGCACCGGCGTGCCGACCGAAGATCGTCCCTGTAGCACCACCTTGCGCGCATAGTCGCGCTCGCTGATGACGCCGACCACCTGCCCGTCTTCGATGACGGGCAACGCGCCGACGTTCTTCTCGGCCATCATTTTCAGGGCGTCGAGCACCATCCGGTCCGGTGCGATGCTGTGCACCTGCTGGTTTTGCACGACTTTCAGTTTGAGCAACTGTGCGGCTGTCTTCATCAACGTTCTCCGATACGGTTCAGAGCGGCGATCAAGCCGCCGCGACTTCCACGACGCCGGCGTTCAGGCGCACCGGCCATACGCGCAGGCGCTGCTCCGGGTACTCCAGGCAACTGCCGTCTTCAAGACGGAAATGCTGCTTGTAGATCGGCGACGCCACCACCAGATCACCCTTGAGGCTGCCGATCAGTCCGCGACCGATGACGTTCGCGCCGGATTGCGGATCATGGTTGTCGATGGCGTAGAGGGTGCGACCTTCGGCCTTCGGCAGGTAGAACAGCGCCACCTGCGCGCCGTCGAGCCAGACCACGACGCCGGAGTTGCTGACCAGATCCTGCTGGCTGCACACCGCCTGCCAGGTCTGGGCATTGGCCGCGGTTGCAGGGGCTTCGACACGCTGGGTAGTGGACTGGCTCATCAGGCATTCTCCTCGGTGACAGGGATAAGGTTGAGTTCGGCGGCCATGATCGGCCGGCGCTGACCGCGTTCCTGAACAAAATGGATGTCCGGGTCCGGGCGTTGATCGTTGACGAAGGTGCGGAAGCGCTTGAGTTTTTCCGGGTCTTTGAGGGCGTTGGCCCATTCGCATTCGTAGCGGTTGACCACCAGTTGCATCTGCGCTTCGAGTTCTGCGCCGAGGCCCAGGCTGTCGTTGATGATCACGTCCTTGAGGTAATCCAGGCCGCCCTCCAGGCTTTCGCGCCAGACCGAGGTGCGCTGCAATTTGTCGGCGGTACGGATGTAGAACATCAGGAAGCGGTCGATGTAACGGATCAGGGTTTCATCGTCCAGGTCGGTGGCGAACAGCTCGGCGTGGCGTGGGCGCATGCCGCCGTTACCGGCGACATAGAGGTTCCAGCCGTTCTCCGTGGCGATCACGCCCACGTCTTTGCTCTGCGCCTCGGCACATTCACGGGTGCAGCCGGAGACCGCGAACTTGAGCTTGTGCGGCGAGCGCAGGCCTTTGTAGCGATCCTCGAGGGTCAGGGCCATTTTCACGCTGTCCTGCACGCCGTAACGACACCAGGTGCTGCCCACGCAAGACTTCACCGTGCGCGTCGATTTGCCGTAGGCGTGCCCGGTTTCGAAACCGGCCTCAATCAGCTCGGACCAAATGTCCGGCAACTGATGCAACTGCGCGCCGAACAAGTCGATCCGCTGGCCGCCGGTGATTTTGGTGTAGAGGTCGTATTTCTTCGCCACCACGCCAATCGCAATCAGCTTGTCGGCTGTGATCTCGCCCCCGGCAATGCGCGGCACCACCGAATAGGTGCCGTTTTTCTGCATGTTAGCCATGAAGGTGTCGTTGGTGTCCTGCAACGGCACCAGCGAGGCGTCCATGATCGGCTGGTTCCAGCACGAAGCGAGAATCGAGCCCACCGCCGGTTTACACACGTCGCAACCAGTGTGACCACGGCCGTGTTTAGCCAGCAGCTCTTCGAAAGTGATCACCCCTTCTACCCGCACCAGCGCATAAAGCTCCTGACGGGTGTAGGCGAAGTGTTCGCACAGGCTCTTGTCGACACTGACGCCACGGGCAATCAACTCATGCTCGAACACTTGCTTGAGCAGCCCTGCGCAACCGCCGCAACCGGTGCAAGCCTTGGTCTGCGACTTGAGCAGGCCCAGGTCGGTGCAGCCACCGTCGATGGCCGAGCAGATCGAGCCCTTGGTGACGTTATGGCACGAGCAAACGGTCGCCGACTCGGGCAGCGCGCCCGGGCCCAGGGTTGGCGCGCCGGTGGACGATGGCAGAATCAGGCTGGCGGGTTCCGACGGCAAGGCAATGCCGTTCTGCATGTATTGCAGCAGGGTGTCGTAATAGCTGTTGTCGCCGACCAACACCGCGCCGAGTACGCGTTTGCTGTCGGCATCCACTACCAGGCGACGGTAACTGGCCGTCGCTTCATCGATGAACTGATAGCTGCGCGCCCCCGGCGTCTGGGCATGAGCATCGCCGATGGAGCCGACATCGACGCCGAGCAGTTTGAGCTTGGTCGACATGTCGGCGCCCTGGAACGGCTCCGCCACTTGATTGCACAGCAGCGTCGCGACGCCACGTGCCATTTGATAACCGGGGGCTACCAGACCGAAGAGGCTGCCGTTCCAGGCGGCACACTCGCCGATGGCGTAGATATTCGGATCGCTGGTCAGGCACTGATCGTCAATCACCACGCCGCCACGCGGACCGATGTCCAGCGCACATTGGCGGGCCAGCGCGTCTTGCGCGCGGATGCCGGCAGAGAACACGATCAGGTCGGCTTCGAGGAATTCGTCATTGGCAAAATTCATCCGGTAGCGGTACTGCTCGCCGGCACTGATCGACTGCGTGCCACGCGACAGATGCACGCCAACACCGAGCCGCTCGATTTGCGCCTTCAGCGCCAGGCCACCCTGCTCGTCCAACTGCACCGGCATCAGGCGCGGGGCAAATTCCACCACATGCGCTTCCAGGCCCAGGCTTTTCAGGGCGTTGGCGGCTTCCAGACCGAGCAGGCCACCACCGACCACCACGCCACGCCGGGCATTGGCTGCCGCGGCACGAATCGCGTCGAGGTCTTCCAGAGTGCGATAGACCAGGCGCGAGTCACCTTCCGCACCTTCAATAGGCGGCACGAAGGGATAAGACCCGGTGGCCAGAACCAGTTTGTCGTAAGCGACGCAACCTTGTGCGGTGATCACCTGACGTCGCGCTCGGTCGATTTCCAGCACCGGCACGCCCAAATGCAGAGTGACGCCCGGCGTCTGATACAGAGAGGCTTCGCCCAGGGCCAGTGACTCGGCATCGCGACCACCGAAATACTCCGACAGATGCACCCGGTCGTAGGCGCGCATCGGCTCTTCGCTGAAGACATGCAGGCGATAGTGGTCAAGGGCGCCGCGCTCGATGAGCTGCTCGACACAATGATGTCCGACCATGCCATTGCCGATCACGATCAGTGTTTGCAGTTTGTTCAACGCGGCAACATTGGAATTCATAGTAAGCACCCAGCCAAAGCCAATCACGGTTAAAAAAGCAAAAAAAAACGCCTGAAACCTCTCGGTTTCAGGCGTCTTTGCCTGTTCTTCGCGGTGTTCGACCTGGCGCCTTCGCCGGATCCACCGATGTTGCCCACGACCTGCTCGGCCAGTCGATCTTCGTTGATCGAGTGGGCTGCCCATCTGTTTTCGATGGACCTGAGGGGAACAATGCAGCCTTTGTGCCAGTCCGCGGTTCAGTTCTGGAAAACCGATCTCTGAACGATGGGAAAATGTGATAAAGACACCGGCCCACGCAGGTCTCATCGGGCGCGAGCCAACTTTGCAGGCCCCTGCGAGCGGGTGGACGGACGTTGGAGTGGTAGGAAGGAATAGCTCAGGAAACCGCTTCGCACTGGTGCACGCTGTCAGGCATGGCTCTGTAAAAGTGCATGCGGCTACGTTCTATTTGGGCTTAGTCCCGCAAGCAATGCCAGTCAGTTAAGCGCGAATCCCTGTGGGAGCGAGCCTGCTCGCGATAGCGGTGGATCAGTCAATATTGATGCTGAATGTTCCGCCGTCATCGCGAGCAGGCTCGCTCCCACAGGTTTTCTCAACATTGCCGGAATACGCGTGTTTAAAAGCCCCGAAGGTTACTTCCTGAAAGCTACAAGATCTTGCGCCGTTGCCTACGCTTACGCCAGAATCCGCCGGCTTGTGCGCCTTGCCCCTGGCCTCTATTGTTTCCGTGCCACTGCCCATCAGTGGTCGGGTTTAGTCGCCCGGTTGGATATTTAGAGAGTTGCACAAGCTCATCAGTTAGGCAGATCCACGCCTTCGCTCGATGGTGGCTGTGCGCAGGGCGCCTTCGGGCGCGCCGGCTTTGCTAGCTTCCCCGGTCTGCTAACCTGCGTACAGCTGCCTCCCTCTCGTTTAGCAGCAGGAGGGTTGGCACCCAATCAGAGAAGCCAGCTTATGTTCAAAGTTACGCCCAACCCACCGGACACCGATCCGATATCCCCCTACGAACCCAATTCAAAAAAACTCAACGAGGCCGCCGAACGGGCCCTCGATTATCACCTCAATACGATTGCCGACATCAAAGCCACCGCGCGTAAACCCAGCAAGCTGTTTTCCGTGGCCCCAGAGGCGACTACCGAAACCCTGGCGGTTTTTTTGGTCGAGACGCTGGCCTCGGTCGATGTGATGGTCCATCAGTTGGTGGATCATCTGGAGGGTGAGTCGCGTCACGCCCTGCTGGGCATTTCCAACAGCATCATGGTGGCGGAGATCACCGCGAACCGGGTGCTGGATCACATTAATACGCCTGAGTAGGTATGGGCTGTTGTGGTGAGTGAGTTGCTGACGCGGGGTTGTGCAGTGATCCTTTTTTTGGGGGCCGCTGCGCGACCCAGCGGGAGCAAGCTCCCTCGCCACAGGTTTCTCGGTGTTTGTTCCCAGTAGAGTATCCCGAGGCCGCGACCTTTTGGCGCATGACCGGCGGGCCATCGATTGAGCGCCATGGCGCAACAGTTTGTTAACATCCGTGCGCTTTTTTTCGTCTGATTGATCAGCCACTGTAGATTCCCGGTCGCTACACAGGATGCTTTTTTCCATGAGTACGTTGTATACCCGTCGCACGGTCCTGCAAGGCATGAGCCTGTTGAGCCTTGGCCTGCTCGCCGGCTGCGATGACAGCAGCAAGCTGTCGTTCAAGTACGGCAAGGACCTCAGCGACAAGATCATGGGGCGCACCTTCAAACTCAAGGACGCCCAAGGCGAAACCCGGATGCTGGGCAGCTATCGGGGCCTGATGCCGATGGTTTTTTTCGGTTTCACCCAATGTCCGGCTGTTTGCCCAACGACGCTGGCCCGTGCGGCACAGGCGAAAAAACTGATGGGCCGCGATGGCGAACGCCTGCAAGTGATCTTCATCACCCTGGACCCCGAACGCGATACGCCGCAAATGCTCGACGCCTACGTCAAAGCCTTCGATCCAAGTTTCGAGGCGCTGCACGGTACGCTGGAAGAAACCGCCGCCACCGCCAAGGAGTTCGGTGTGTTTTTTGAAAAGATCCCGAGCGGCTCGACCTATACCCTCTCCCACACCGCGACCAGCTTCGTTTTCGACTCCCGAGGCACTTTGCGCCTGGGGCTGTCCGCGTCCCTTACCGCTCAAGAGTGTGCAGAAGACCTGCTCACCGTCATGGAGGTCTGCTGATGACTTCGATCTACGCACCACGTATTAAACAGCTGACCCTGGGCCTTTTCCTGATCGGCATGGCCTGGCAGGTGTCCGCTCAAACCCAGGTGAACGACGCCTGGGTCCGCGCGACAGTGGCCGGCCAGCATTCGACCGGCGCCTTCATGACCCTGCAGGCCGACAGCGACAGCAAACTGCTCAGCGTGCAGTCGGCGGTCGCGAACACCGTGCAAATTCACCAATCCAGCATGAAAGACGATGTGATGAGCATGAGCCAGGTCGAATCCGTCGCGCTGCCGGCCGGCAAACCGGTGAGCTTTGATCCCCATGGCTACCACATCATGCTGATGGACCTGACGACGCAGGTTAAGGAAGGCGACAAAGTGCCCCTGACCCTGACCGTGGAAAACGCCAAGGGCGAAAAAGAGACGATCAAGGTTGACGCCGAGGCTCGGGCGCTCGGCATGCAGGATCACAGCAAGATGCATTGAGAGGCTCAATCCCGGCCCGTCTGATCGCCGCTGTTGCGGTGGTATTGGCCTGCCCTCAACTGGTAGCCTGAGCCCCCTTGCCTGCATGTCTCTGAGGGGTCATCGTCGCGCAAAGACGCCTCGATGATCCTCACCCCATTCAATCAAGACAACGGTGACTCTTTTGACCAGCAGCACCCCCGCATTTGCCCGCGATATCGACGGCAAAGCCATCTCTGCCCAGGTTCTCGACGAGGTCCGGGAAGAGGTTCTGGCCCTGGCCGGCCAGCAGATCTATCCCGCCCTGGCGGTCCTGTTGGTCGGCGACGACCCGGCCAGCCACGTGTATGTACGCAATAAACTGCTACGCGCCAAGGAAGTCGGCATCCGCTCCCTTGAATACCGTCTGCCGGAAACCGCCAGCCAGGCCCAGGTGCTGGAACTGATTGCGCAACTCAACGCCGATGCCTCGGTGACCGGCATCCTGGTGCAACTGCCCTTGCCCGCCGCTATCGACGAACAGGCGGTGATCCATGCCATCGACCCGATCAAGGACGTCGACGGTTTTCATCGGGAAAACGTTGGCGGGTTGGTGCAGGGCATGGAGGTCTTGACCCCGTGCACGCCCAGTGGCTGCATGCGCCTGCTGCACGAGACCTGCGGTGATGACTTGAGCGGCTTGCACGCGGTGGTCATCGGCCGTTCGAACATTGTCGGCAAACCGATGGCGACCTTGCTGTTGCAGGCCAACTGTTCGGTCAGCGTGGTGCATTCGCGTAGCGTCGATGCCCCGGCGTTGTGCCGGTTGGCGGATATCGTGGTCGCGGCGGTGGGTCGGCCTGAGTTGATCGACGCCAGTTGGCTCAAGCCCGGTGCCGTGGTGATCGACGTTGGCATCAACCGCATCGCCAGCGAATCCGGCGATCGTCTGGTGGGCGATGTCGACTATGCCAGCGCCCGCACCGTCGCCCGGGCGATCACCCCCGTTCCCGGTGGTGTCGGGCCGATGACCATTGCCTATCTGCTGAAAAACACCCTAATCGCCAGCCAATTGCAGCGCGCCGCCCAAGCCCGCGGGCAGCAGCCTGTGGACGACCTTGCGCTGAACTGAGCACAACGCACGGAAAAACCTGTGGGAGCGGGCTTGCCCGCGATAGCGGTGTATCAGTCAACATTGATATCGACTGACTCGCCCTCATCGCGGGCAAGCCCGCTCCCACATGGATTGTATTTAACTGGCTGGCATTGGGCCGTGTCGATCGGGCCTTGAAGACGCGGCTATTTCCCGGCGTGCAGCACCTGTGCTTGCGGCATCGCCGAAGAGTGGTGGTTGAGAATCTTCCACTGCCCGCCAACCTGTTCATAGACGAAGGTGTAGCGCGCCTGCACCTGACGGGTCTTGCCATCGGCCTCGGTCAGGGTAAAGGTGTAGACGCCACTGTCCATGGCCACGTTGGTGCCCAATGGGCGGATCTCACGGTAGTTGATTTGGCCCACCGGCTTGAGCGCCATGAAGTGATCGAAGTAGTCCTTGATCTGTGCCGGCGTGGTGCGCACCTTGTTGGAAACCGTCGGCTGCAACACCGCGTTCGGCGCGTACAGGTCGACCACGCTCTGCACATTGCCGCTCTTCAGCGCGCTGTTCCACTGGTCGAACAATCCGGCGATTTCGCGATCCTTCACATTAGCGGGCTGTTCGGCCACGCTGCTGTAAACGTAAGGCACTGCCTCCAACGCTTGGGCCAACGGGGCGGTCAGGGCAAAAAACAGGGCGATGGCTGAGGTCTTGAATTTCATTGCGCGATTCCAATGGTGGTCGATGGGCACACTGTGCCGCTCGGAACGCTGTCCGCCATCGGCCAACCGGAGCTATTTGCCTATGCCATTCGGCAGATAGCGCCCTGCCCCGTTAACAAGGTTTAATGACGCCCCAGCCCGAACGGGCGTGCCCGCCGGACCCCGCCCATGCAAAACCCTGATCATGACCCCGGTAGCGCCCTGGCCATTCGCACCCAGTATCGGCAATCGCAAAGTCGCGCCGCGCGGTTGCGTTTGCTGGTGGACACCGGCCAGGAACTGACGCAACTGGCCCCCGAAGCCATGCGTCAACGGGTGCTGCAACGGGCCTGTGCCTTCCTCGCGATGGACCACGCGCTATTGCTGGAATGGGACGCGGATGCGCAGGTCAGGACCACCGCCAGTCACGGCAGCCGTGAGCGTTTATGCAGCCTCGAACACCTCGCCGATACCGCGATGCGCACCCCGCAATGGCAGGAGCAACCGAGCGCGGTCCTGCCCAATGTGCTGCGGGTGCCGTTGCGCGGCGGCGATGGTGCGGCCTTCGGTGCGTTGGTGCTGGCCAACAGCGTCAGCATCGGTGCACCGGACACCGAGGACCTCGAATCCCTGCAATTGCTCGCCACCCTGCTGGCCGCGCACCTGGAAAACCAGCGGTTGCTGGATGCACTGGTCGCGCGCGAACGCACCATGTCCGACCTGGTGCATCGATTGTTCAGGGCACAGGAAGACGAACGCAAGCGCATGGCTTACGACCTGCACGACGGCCTGGCGCAAACCCTCGCCGGGCTGCATCAGCGTCTGCAAGGTTTTGCCGGGCGCTGCCCGCCACTGCCCGACGAACTCGGCGCAGACTTACAAACGATTCTGGCACTGGCCCAGCATTGTGTCGGTGAAGGCCGGCAATTGATCAGCGGCCTGCGCCCGACGGTACTCGACGACTTTGGCTTGCTGAAGGCGGTCGACAAAGAAGCGGATCGCCTGCGCGACGCCGGGATCAAAGTGAACTGGAGTGCGCGTTGCGAAGCGCGTTTGCCCAGCCAAGTGGAAATCGCCCTGTTCCGGATTGCCCAGGAAGGCATCAACAATATTCTCAAACATGCGCAGGCCAGCCACGTCGTCCTGGCGCTGGAGCTGCACGAAGGACAAGCCTCGCTGCGGGTCGACGATAACGGCAAAGGCTTTGCCATGGAGCAACGACTCGACACCTGCGGCGCCCGGCACCTGGGGCTCGCCGCGATGCAGGAACGCGCGAGCCTGCTGGGCGGTGATTTCACTTGCGTCAGCCATGCCCACGGCGGGACGCAACTGCGCGCCACCGTACCCTCCGACCTCAATGGAACAGCTCAATGACTGAAGTTTTACGTCTGGTTCTGGCGGACGATCATGAGGTCACCCGAACCGGTTTCGTCGCGCTACTGGCCGGCCATCCGCAATTCGAAGTGGTCGGCCAGGCCCGCGATGGCCAGGAAGCGGTGCACGCGTGCGAGCGCCTGTTGCCCGACATCGTCATCCTCGACATTCGCATGCCCGTGCTCAACGGGCTGGGCGCGGCGCGGATTCTTCAGCAGCGCCTGCCGGCCCTGAAAGTGGTGATCTTCACCATGGACGACAGCCCGGATCACTTGGAAGCGGCGATGAATGCCGGTGCCGTGGGCTACCTGCTCAAAGACGCCAGCCGTGATGAAGTGATCAACGCCCTGCAACGCGTCGCCGCGGGTGAGGAAGCGCTCAATAGCGCGGTCAGCGCCCGCCTGCTGCGGCGCATGACCGAGCGCAATGCCAGTGGTGCCGCCCCGGATACCTTGACCCCACGGGAACGTCAGGTGCTGGGACTGGTGGCCAACGGTATGAGCAACCGTGAAATCGGCGAACAGCTCGGCATCACCACAGGGACGGCCAAGGCCCACGTGGAACGGGTCATCGGCAAACTCGGCGCCGCCGACCGAACCCAGGCTGCCGTCCGTGGCATCGCCCTGGGTCTGGTGACCCAGTCATGAAGGTTTCAAACGCTCGACGCTGGGCCGATCTGCCGTTACGTGGCAAAGCCCTCGTGGTGATTTCCCTTCCATTGGTAATCCTGCTGCTCTCGCTGGTACTGATCTATATCACCGAGCGTCAGACCGCACGTGCCGAAGAGGACGTGCGCCGCGTGCTGCTGGTGCAAGGCGATATTCAGGCGGTGCACACATTGCTCGCCGAAGCCGCCGCCAGCGTGCGCGGCTATCTGCTGACCCGTCGCGAGGATTTCCTGCCAGGTTATCGGCAAGCCAAGCCCTTGATCGAATCGGCCCTGCAGCGACTCGACAGCAACGTTCGTGATGAGCGGGTGCGCAAACATCTGGAGGCTATCACGCCACTGATCGACACCAAGGTCGAGGGCCTGGTTGAACTGCTCGATGATCGCAACGCCACACCTGAGTCGATGACCACCATCCTGATCAACAACAAGCACATCCTCGACGAACTGCGCGAACGCATCAGCGCCATGCGTACCCTTGAAGACACGCTATTGGCCGAGCGTACCGCTGCCGCTGCCTCTACTCGACAACGTTTGTTGTTCTCCACCCTGCTGGCCGCTGCCTGCGGGCTGTTCGGCGCCATTGTCGCGGTGCTGTTTCTGTCCAAGGGCATCGTCGCCCGGGTCAAACAGGTCCAGGGCAACGCACAACGTCTGGCACTCGGTCAGCCGTTACTGCCGCAGCCGCCGGAGAACGATGAGATTGGTCAATTGGGTACGCGCCTGGTCGAAGCCGGGCTGTTACTGGCCGAACGGGAGCGGGCCTTGCGCGATAACGAAGAGCGCTTGCGGCTGATCATCGACGGGGTGAAGGATTACGGTATTTTCGCCCTCGACACACAGGGCTTCGTCACCAGTTGGAATGCGGGCGCCGAACGGATCAAGGGCTACACGGAACAGGAAATCGTCGGCCAGCATTTCTCGGTGTTTTATCTGTCGCAAGAATGCCCACAGCATCCCGACATGGCGCTGCACGAGGCCACTCGCGATGGTCATTACATGGAAGAGGCCTGGCGTTGCCGCAAGGATGGCAGCCGCTTCTGGGCCAGCGTAGTGATTACCGCGCAATACGACAGCAGTGGCGCCCTGCGCGGATTTTCCAAGATCACCCGTGACATCACTGATCGCCGCGCGGCCGAGATAGCGCTGAGCACCGCACGCGAAGAAGCCGAACGCGCCAGCCGCGCCAAAAGCGAATTCCTGTCGCGCATGAGCCACGAATTGCGTACCCCGCTCAACTCCATTCTCGGCTTCGCGCAACTGCTGGACATGGACTCGCCCAAGGGCCAGCGAGCGCAAATTGGTCACATCCTGCGGGCCGGACAACACTTGCTGACCCTGATCAACGAGGTGCTGGACATCGCCAAGATCGAAGCCGGGCGCCTGCCACTGAATGTTGAAGCCGTGCCGTTGGCGGTGGTGCTGCAAGAAGCCCTGACGCTGGTTTCCCCCATGGCCTGCGACGCGGGCATCCAATTGGTCGATTTGCCGATGCTGGCCGCCGACAGCGGGATCGTCGCCGATCGGCAACGCCTGGTTCAGGTGCTGCTGAACTTGTTATCCAACGCGATCAAATACAATCGGCCCCAGGGCCAGGTGCGCATCGAAGTCAGGGTTGATCAACAGCGCATTGCCGTGTCGGTCTGCGATACCGGCAAGGGCATTGCGGCCGATCGACTGGAGCAACTGTTCAAGCCGTTCGAGCGTCTGGAGACCGATCCGAACGTGGAAGGCACCGGCCTGGGCCTGGCCTTGAGCAAGAGCCTGCTGGAAATGATGAACGGCAGCCTGACTGTCAAAAGCCAGCCCGGCGCAGGCGCAAGTTTTACCCTGGAGTTGCCCTTCGTACGCCTGCAGCCAGTCACCGAGCCACCGGTTGCACGAATCAGCCACCCAACGGTCACGGCCGCCCTCACCGCCCCCGATTACCAGGGCAAAGTGCTGTGCATCGAAGACAATCTCTCGAGCCTGGCCCTGATCGAAACCCTCCTGCAACGGCGACCGCACATCCAATTGCTCTCAAGCATGCAGGGGCAAATGGGCCTGGACCTGGCCCGTCAACATGCGCCGCAGCTGATTTTGCTCGACGTGGCGCTGCCGGATCTGGATGGTTTCAATGTTCTGCAACGCTTGCGCCAGTCGTCCATCACCCGTGCCATTCCAGTGCTGATGATCACCGCCGATGCCAGCGACCTCACTCATCTGGCGTTGCTGGAGGCGGGAGCGACGGCGGTGCTGACCAAGCCGATTAACATCCCTTCATTCCTCGCCCATCTTGACCAGCATCTACCGGAGCCCGTGTGAACACCGACCTGCGCATTCTGATCATCGACGACCAACGGCCCAACCTCGATTTGATGGAGCAGTTGCTTGTCCGCGAAGGGCTGACCAATGTACTGAGCAGTACCCAGCCGCTGCGAACCCTGGACCTGTTCAACAGCTTCGAGCCTGACCTGGTGATTCTCGACCTGCACATGCCGGAGTTCGACGGCTTTGCCGTACTGGAACAACTCAACCGGCGCATCCCGACCGGCGAATACCTGCCGATCCTCGTGCTCACCGCCGACGCCACCCGCGATACCCGGCTGCGTGCGCTGGCCCTGGGCGCCAAAGACTTCATCAGCAAGCCACTGGACGCCCTCGAAACCATGCTGCGCGTCTGGAACCTGCTTGAAACCCGGGCGCTGTATAAAGCCTTGCGTACCTTGGTCCCGGCAGATCAGATCGAACTACTGCGTCAGTTAAAGCCGCACCCAGTTAGCTGACTGAAGGGGTGGAATCACTGACGCTTTGCTACCGAAAGCCAGGTCACGGGGCTGGCTCGGTATTTTGGCGACTGGTTGCAGAAAGCCCAGCAAGGCCTGCTGGGTGTCATTCCAGGCCGTCGGGTGTTCCATATCGAGGAAGTGCCCGGCGTTCTTGATGGTCTGAAACTGCGCCTGACGGGAATGAGTTGCGAAAAGACGGGCGTCTTCCACCGAGGTGTACTCATCCCGTTCGCCGTTGATAAACAGCAGCGGAACTTCGATGGCATCGGCACAGGAAACGTAGCAGTGGGTGTCCTGGGTCAGCACTTCATTGACGTGAAAATGCATCTGCCGGTATTCGTGTTCGTCCAGGCTGCTGACATGGCGCTCATTGAAACGCTTGAACAGCGACGGCAGGTGCTTGCCGATGGTGCTGTTGATCAAGCGCCCGACATTGCGCCGATCGCACGCCTGGAGAAAATCCCGCCCACTCTCCAGGTAATCGCGCATCGGCGTGTTGATCCGTGCGGCAAATGAACTGATCACGGCCTTTTCGATTCGTCGCGGATGCTGCGCCAGCGCCAGCAAGGTCGCCGCCCCGCCCCAGGAAAAGGACATCACATGCTGTGCGCGAAAGTGCTCGATCAACTCCAACAGGATTGCGGCCTCGTCTTCCTTGCGGATCGGTTGGTCATGCAGGTTGTGTTGTTTCGACTGACCGGCGTAGGGCTGATCGTAGAGGACTACGTTGAAGCGTGGCCGCAGGTAGCGCACCGTTTGGGCAAAGGATGCAGTCGTTGCCAGCGAGCCATTGACCAGGATGATGGTCTTGTCGGCGGTGGCGTTGAGATAATGCTCGGTATAAACCTTGTACTTCTTACCAATCTCGACGATCGCAGTTTTCAGCGTCATGTCATTCTCTTCCTTGAACAAATTGGATCAACACACACAGCGCAATTGACTATCCGGCTTCCTCCGGGCAAGCCTGACAGCACGAACCAGCGACAACGGTACAAGGGCGCTGAGATGAACGCCATGACCAATAAGTCACAAACCGACCAGCGGTTCAGAGTAAAGCAGGGATTCTCCCGTGTGCAAGTACGCACGCCTGAAAGTGGCGGCCCTGACGCATCGCCAACATCCGCCTATGATTATTCATTGCCCCACCTTCATCAGTTCCAGGGCTCTCGCCCCCTCACGTCAAATGAGGAGTTGAAAGATGTCGCTGACGCTTTACTACCATCCGCTGGCGTCGTTCTGCCACAAAGTACTCATCGCGCTCTACGAAAACGGCACCGAATTCGAGAGAAGGATCATCGATCTCGGGGACGCTGCCGACAGCGCAGAACTGCAGGCATTGTGGCCAATCGGAAAGTTCCCGATTATTCGCGACCATGCCCACCAGCGGAATCTGCCGGAGTCCAGCATCATTATCGAGTACCTGGATCGACGGTATCCGGGCAAGCACAGACTGGTTCCAGACGATTGGGATAGCGCGCTGGAGGTGCGGTTATGGGATCGTTTCTTCGACCATTATGTACAAGTGCCGATGCAACAGATTGTCAGTGATCGGCTACACGCGACCAACGGTGATTTGACCAGGGAGCGGTCCACGCTGGAGACGGCGTACGGCATGCTCGAACGCCGGATGGCGTCCAGAATCTGGGTGGCCAGCCCGCAGTTCAGCATGGCCGATTGCGCCGCCGCCCCGGCACTTTTCTATGCCAGCACGCTCGTGCCGTTCCCCGACGACTACCGGAACTTGAGCGCATATTTCGACAGGTTGGTACAGAGACCGTCATTTCAGCGGGTGATCGACGAAGCCAGGCCCTGGTTTTCGTTGTACCCGTTTGCGGATGCCATCGAGCAGCGGTTTCTGGCGCCGGATAACACATGAGTGGCTCTGACTGCCTTCGCGCCCGATGCCAGTCGGTTCGAAGCGCGAAGGGACAGTTGCCGGTTTTTGCGGGAATGCGCGATCAAAAACGCGGCTTGATCGTCTTCCACTCCGGCTTGTAACGCTGCATCTGCTTCACGTCATCGCGCTGACGAATGCCGCAGGTCAGGTATTGGTCATGCAGTTTGCCCAATTGATCGTGATCCAGTTCAAGGCCTAACCCTGGTGCACGGGTGATTTTCACGCAGCCATCGACGATGGGCAGCTTACCGCCCTTGATCACCTCCTCGTCCGGTTCCTGCCAGGGGTAATGGGTGTCACAGGCGTAATCGAGATTCGGCACCGAAGCGGCGACATGCGCCATGGCCATCAGGCTGATGCCCAAGTGCGAATTGGAATGCATGGACACGCCAAGGCCGAAGGTGTCGCACATTTTCGCCAGCGCCTGGGTGTCGCGCAGGCCACCCCAGTAATGATGGTCGGCGAGCACGATCTGCACGCTGTTCAGGGCTACGCTGCGGCGGAACTCATCAAAGTCAGTGACCACCATATTAGTCGCCAGCGGCAGACCGGTGCGTTTGTGCAGTTCGGCCATGCCGTCGAGGCTCGGTGTCGGGTCTTCGTAATACTGCAGGTCATCGCCCAGCAGTTCGGCCATGCGAATCGAGGTTTCCAGCGACCAGTTGCCGTTCGGGTCGATGCGCAGCGGGTAGCCGGGAAAGGCCTTTTTCAGCGCTTTGATGCACGACACTTCATGCTCCGGCGGCAGTGCGCCGGCCTTGAGTTTGATGCTCTTGAAGCCATAGGCCTCGATCATGCGCCGGGCCTGGGCGACGATCTGCTCTTCGCTCAGCGCCTCGCCCCAGCTATCCGGTTTGTAGGGGGAATCGATGTGTTGCGCGTACTTGAAGAACAGATAGGCGCTGAACGGCACCTCATCACGAATCGCCCCGCCCAGCAGGTCCACCAACGGCACGTTCAGGGAATGCGCCTGTAGATCGAGAAACGCCACTTCGAACGCCGAATACGCGTTGCTTACCGCTTTGCTGGCGTGAGAGCCAGGCGCCAGTTCTGCACCGGCGATGCTCTGGGTTTTGTTTGCCGCCACGGTGGCCTGCACGATGGCGCGTAACTGGTTGAGGTTGAACGGGTCGAGACCGATCAGCTGACTTTGCAATTGCTGTTGAATCGCCAACGCCGGGGCGTCGCCGTAGCTTTCGCCCAGGCCGATGTAGCCATTGTCGCTCTCGATCTCGATGATCGAGCGCAGCGCGAAGGGTTCGTGAATGCCACTGGCATTGAGCAGCGGCGGATCACGGAAGGCGATGGGGGTGACGGTGACGCGTTTGATTTTCAAGAGGCAGCTCCCTTTGGCTCGGTATTCAAGGCTTGATGACTGACAGGATTTTTTGCTGCTGCGACGTCGACTGGTTTACCGGTGAGCGAGCGGCGCGTGTCGCCACGTGGTGCAGTGCGGGCAAAAAAGATCACCACGGCCGCCACCAGAGAAGTGGCCGCCAGGCCGTACAAACCGCCTTCGATGGAACCGGTGGTCTGCTCCAGGAAACCGAACGCGGTCGGCGCGACGAAACCGCCGAGATTACCGATGGAGTTGATCAGCGCGATCACCGCCGCGGCAATGCGCGCATCCAGATAGCCTTGGGGAATCGGCCAGAACAATGCTGAAGCCGCCTTGAAACCAATGGCCGCAAAACAGATGGCGACGAAGGCGAAGATCGGCCCGCCGGTGGTCGACATGAACATGCCGAATGCGGCAATCACCAGCGTCACGGCCACCCAGGCCTGCTGGTATTTCCATTTGCTGGCCATGGCGGCGAAGCCATACATCGCCAGGATGGAAATGATCCACGGAATCGAGTTGAACAAGCCAACCTGGAAGTCACCCAGGTTACCCATCTTCTTGATCATGCCGGGCAGCCAGAACGTGGCGCCATAAATCGTCAGGGCGATGGAAAAGTAGATAAAGCAGAACAAAGCAATCTGCCGATCGGCGAGCAATTTGAACATCGACGGTTTGACCGTCTGCATGGCTTCGCGAGCCTGCTGTTCCTGGGCAATGGCGCTGACCAGTGCATCCTTTTCTTCGGCGCTCAGCCAATTCGCCTGACGTGGATGGGATTGCAGCCAGAACCAGACAAACCCACAGAGCACGATGGAGGCAAAGCCTTCAATCAGGAACATCCACTGCCAGCCGTGCAGGCTGAAGCCGCTGACGTGCAGCAGCGCGCCGGACACCGGACCGGAAATCACCGACGCAATGGCCGAACCGCTAAGAAAGATCGCCATGGCCTTGCCCCGTTCGGTCGGCGGCAGCCATTGGGTGAAGTAGTAAATGATGCCGGGGAAAAACCCCGCCTCGGCGGCGCCAAGAATGAAGCGCAGCACATAGAAACTCGTTTCGCCGCGCACAAAGGCCATGGCCATCGCCGCCGCGCCCCAAGTGAACATGATGCGCGTCAACCAGGCGCGGGCACCGTAGCGTTGCAGCAACATATTGGAAGGCACTTCGAAGATCGCGTAACCGATGAAAAACAGCCCGGCACCCAAGCCATAGGCCGCGGCGCCAATGCCCAGGTCGGTTTCCAGGTGGCTGCGCACGAAGCCGATGTTGACCCGGTCGATGTAGTTGACGATGAACATCACCACGAACAGCGGCAGCACATGACGTTTGACCTTGGCCGCTGCTTGGGCGAGGACTGTCGGGTCCGGCGGACTCTGATGGTTATTCAAGGGGCGACTCCCGTTCATTGTTTTTTTAGGGGAAAGCCGATCATGGACGGGCCTATTGATCCCGTCTAATCTAACTTGGCACTCGATTGATACCTGGATTAAATCAATGTTCGAACTGACGCAATTGCGCTGCTTCACCACCGTCGCCACCGAGCTCAACTTCCGCCGGGCCGCCGAACGGTTGAACATGACCCAACCGCCCCTCAGTCGGCAGATTCAATTGTTGGAGCATCACCTCGGCGTTGAGTTGTTCACCCGCAGCACGCGCAGCGTCGCCTTGACCGCCGCCGGCCGGGCCTTCTTCATCGAAGCGCAGAACCTGCTGGAGCGCGCTCAGCAAGCCGCGGTGACCGCCCGGCGTTTTGCCGAAGGGGACATCGGCACGGTCAACATCAGCTTCGTCGGCAGCGCCGTTTACGAGTTCCTGCCCAAGGTCATCGCTGAAGCGCGGCTCAAACAGCCTCAGGTCAAAATCGATCTGTCGGAAATGAACACCTACCAGCAACACGAAGCCCTCCGCGCCCGCCGGATCGATCTGGGCATCGTCCGCGCGCCGTTGCTGGAGCCGGGCTACGCCACCGAATGCCTGGTGCGTGAACCCTTTGTATTGGCCGTCCCCCACAACCATCGGCTGGCCAGCGCCGAAACCGTGTCTGTCAAAGACCTGGACGCACAACCCTTCCTCATGTACTCCCATGCGGCTTACCCGCCGTTCAACGAACTGCTGACCGGCATGCTCCGCTCGGCCCGCGTCGCCCCGGAATATGTGCAATGGCTCGGCTCATCCCTGACCATCCTGGCCCTGGTCAACGCCGGAATGGGCCTGGCGCTAGTGCCGCGCTGCGCCACCAGCGTCGTGTTCAAGAACGTGGTGTTTCGCGATATCGATCTGGGGGAAGGCGTGCAGAGCGAGCTGCATTTGATCTGGCGCGAGAACAATGACAACCCGGCGTTTGCGATGTTGCTGGAAGGGATTCGAAAGGCTGTGAAAGAGGGATGGGGATTGTGAACTGTCGGCGTATGTTGCGAGGGAACCCTCGTAGGAGCTGCCGAAGGCTGCGATCCTTTGATCTTTTCCAATAGACGACTCATTCCCTGAACAAACGCCAAAGTCAAAAGTCGCAGCCTGCGGCAGCTCCTGCATTAGCCCGCCTCCAGGCTACCGTTGCGCCAGTTCATGGTTGATGCATTGCTCGTAATACGTTTGCTTGATGCCGGACGGCTTGAGGCGCGAGGGACTGTTGTAGGTTTGTTCCGTGATCCCCATGGCTGTCATGCGCATCCACGGCCGGGGGAATTTTCGCGCTTGCAGTTTCCTGCGTGCCCCGTAAAGCGTGAGCCCGGAAAGCTTCGACGCCTGTGCGCCGGCAGCTATGTCCGACCCCCAGCTGCAGACGAAACGACTGTTTTTGCTCAGGTCCTTTGCCTGGGCCTCAAGCGAGAGAGTCACCCAAAAAAACGTTGCAGCCATCCAAACCAAAGTCCGCATATCGCCAATGCCTAACCTTCTGAAAAGAAAGCAAGTCTGACAACGAAACGGACATCGGGGGGCCAGCAGTTCGCCTCATTTCATCGCTGGCTCTCTCTGCCACGCCCGATGCAAAAGATCGATGACTTCTTCGTCCGATGTCTGCGAAAAATCCGTGTACCAATGCCCGATCGATATCAGCCAATCAGGGATCAGCGGGCAAATCAGCTCGTCCACTTCGTCGCGCAACGCCTCTGCCGTCTCCAGGGGGGCCACCGGCACGGCAACGACGATGCGAGACGGTGTTTGCAGGCGCACAGCCTGTATCGCGGCCATCATCGTAGCCCCTGTCGCCAGGCCGTCATCGATCAGAATCACCACCTGATCCTTGAGTGCTACAGGTACACGCGATGCCCGGTATACCCGCTCGCGACGCAACAATTCCTGCGTTTCCTTTGCAACCACGCCATCGAGCGTGCGTTGATCTATACCGTTAGCCCGCAGCGCATCGTCATTGACGATTTGTATGCCGCCACTGGCAATGGCGCCCATGGCGAACTCCTGGTGGGTCGGTACTCCCAACTTGCGCACCAGCATCAGGTCCAGGCGAACCTCCAGGGCCGTGGCCACTTCATAGGCAACCGGAACGCCGCCCCGGGGCAAGGCAAGGACGATGACGTCGGCTCTTTTAGCGTATTTAAGCAACGGCTCCACCAGGCCTCGGCCGGCATCGACCCGGTCATGCAAGATGGTTTGCAATGAAGGACTAGTCATTTGAAAACCTCCCTGGGGCGGGAGCCCGATAAGGGTGTCCGCCCCTAGACCGCCAGAATGCTGCAAGGCACCTGGTACAGGATATGCTCGGTTGTGCTGCCAAGCAGCCGCTCCAGGCCATGGTATTGAGCTCTGCCCATCACGATCACATCCACTTGATGCACGTGGGTGAATTCGCTCAGTACCGAGACAGGTTGCCCCATGATGAAATGTCGACACTCAGGCGGGACACCGACCCGAGCGGCCAGCTTGAGAAAAGCTTTTTCCAGGTCATTGCGCAAATCCTTGGTCAGCTCCGAGAGCGTCAGACCGCCGCCCAGATCCGCCAGAAAAGCTGCCGAAATGTCACACGCGTACAGCAGGTGCAGCTCGGCATTGCACTGCAGCGCAAGGCTCGACGCCTGCAGGATGATCCGGTCATTGAGTTCACTGTTCGAAGGCTCGGTGTCTGACACGTCAACCGCGGCCACCACCTTCTGCGGCAAGGCATGGCATTCACCCCCCACCAGATAAACCGGGACCGGGCAATGGCGTAACAAACGCCAATCCAGCGGCGTGAAGAACGCGCGCTTGAGCACCGGCTCATGCTGCACTTGCTTGATCAACAGATCGGGCTGCATTTGCGTGACGTGGTCAAGGATGTCCTGGCGCATGTTGTCAGCCCATGCGACTTCGGTTGCCACCTCGATCCCCCGGCCTTGCATCTTTACCGCCTGCTCCTCGAGCCAGTCGCGGTGCTCCTGCAGGTAGGTCGCGCGAGCCATTTTGCGGTCGCCTTCTTCGAGCAGCGACAGAATGTCCAACGAGGGAATAAGGCCGGCAATGTGCAAGCTCGCCCCGCTGGCCTTGGCCAGGGCGGCGCCATGGTTTATCGCAGGAGAATGGCGCAGGAGCGGGTTGATGATCAGTAATAACCGTTGATACTGGCTCATGATCTGACTCCAGACAGGTTGATCCTCGACGTCGGCTCGAGAATCCAGCATCAGGCCCAGACTCCACCCTTGAAGCCTCTTGGGCCTTGATTTATATCAACTCCTTGAATGAGGCATTGCAGGGGCCACTTGAGAAGAATAGTTCACAACGCTGCTGTTCATCTTGTGCCGGACTCATCCGCGATGGCCGTTCGCCTGAAAATCGGCGATCTGCTGCCACATCGCGATCGGGTTGGAATACATGGGGAAATGCCCGCACTGCGCGATCGGCGCCAACCGCACGCCTTGGGCCTGGATATGCGGCAGATAGGACAATGAAGCGTTTTGTTCGCCGTACATGAACATGCGCGGACATGGCAGGCCGAGGAACTTGCCCATCAAGTCGGCGTTGTCGGAGAGATCGACCATCGACTCGAAAATCCCGCGCACCGCTCCGGCACGCACCTTGTGGCGCAAGCTTGCGGAGTAAAGCGCACTGGCATAAGCCGGCGCGTGCCGGGCGCGTTCGATGAAGGCGGCGAAAAACACCTCGGGATCGTCCGCCGGGTAATCGACGATCTGCCGGCTGAGGAAGCAATCCTCCGGGGCGATGTTGCCCTCGATGTCGACGAAGCTGAGTACCCGGTCCGGGCATTGATGGGCCAGCATCAGTGCGGTCAGCCCACCCATGGAATGGCCGACCAGATGAAAGCGTTCGATACCGAAATGCTCCAGCACCTGCAACGCGGTCTTTAGCAGCAAAGGGATGGAAATCCGCGAAAGGTCACTGCACTGGCTTTCACCGCAACCCGGTGCGTCATAAGCGACGAAAGGATGACCGGCGAAGGCGGCCTGCTGCACGATGTCGGCATAGTCTTCCTTGGTCGAGCCAAACCCATGCAGGAACACAATCGGCGCCAGGACCCCGTCTCGGTGAAGGGTAGCGATGTTCAGCTGGACGCCCTCCACCGTCAGAGGAATGTGCGCTTGAGTGAAGGTTTCGGGTTTGGACACGTGATGGATTCCTTGAGCGAAAAGGTGACCGCCGGGCCGACTTTGCCGCCCGCAGCAAAGTCGTCAATCTCGCGGGGATCGGGCCTTCTGTAAATTCCTCATTCGGGAATACCGTCATAGGTCAAACCTATCAAACTGATTTTTTGAGCCGGGCGACCACCTCCTCCACCAGCGGATTGGGCCGATCGGCGTTCCAGGCAACCGCTGTCGTCACCACATTGAGCGGCTGGCTCAGGGGTCGCAACACCACATTATCGGGGGCCAGTTTTTTCAGCGACGCTGGCACCAAAGCGATGCCTTGCCCACAACTGACGAACGCGATTTGCGAAGCGACGGAGCGCACTTCATGCAACACGCGCGGGGAAAAACCGCTGGCGCGGCAGGTTGCGATCAGATTGTCGAAGTACACCGGGCTGACCTTTCGGGAAAACATCACCAAGGGCTCGGTGGCCAGGCTCGACAGGCTGATACGCTTGCGCGCAGCCAATGGATGATCGCTGGGCAGGGCCACGACCAGACGATCCTCGGTCAACGGCAGTGACTTGATCGAAGCCCCCAGGTCACCGTCCAGACGGGCGAAGGCCAGGTCGATGTCCCCGGCTTCCAGCGCAGGCACCGCTTCGACACTGTCGATTTCCCGTACGGACACGCTGAGGTGCGGGTAATCGATCTTCAGTTTCTCGATCAACCCGGGCAACACATCGAACATGGCCGTGGAAATCGCACCGACGGTCAACATCCCCGACTGCCCCGCCACCGCCTCTTCCACGGCCAGTTCGAGGCGCTCCAGTTGCTCGGCGAATTTTCGCACCGCCGGCAGGATCGCCGCCCCCACCGGAGTCAGCTTCGCGCCACGCCGCGAGCGGTCGAACAGTTTGACCTTGAGCGCCTGCTCCAGCACTTGAATCTGCTCGCTCAGCGGCGGCTGGGACATTCCCAAGCGTTTGGCGGCGCGGCCGAAATTCTGTTCTTCGGCGACGGCCAGGAACAACCAGAGGTGACGAATCAGACGGAAATTGATCATGGCTAATCCATAGGTTTAACGTATGTAACGCTTCTGTGATTAGTAATATACCTATCAAATTGTCTCGCTGACACTGGGCGCCTCCGTCACCACAGGGGCTTTCCCATGATCAATAAGAGTTTGCTGGATCGCTTGGCGGCGCTGGATACCAACACGGTCTCCGATGCGCTCGACTTCCTCGGCCTGCCGGGTGCCACCGTGGGGCTACGTCCGCTGTGGAACTGCCCGAAGATCGTTGGCCGCGCCAGTACCGTATTGCTGGCGCCCAAGTCCGACACCGTGCCCACCGTGCACCTGATTACCCCGGTGGTTGAACAAATCGACAGCGACGATCGTGTGCTGGTGATCGCCGGCGGTATCGAAGGTATTTCCTGCTGGGGCGACATCCTCGCCAACGCAGCGGCCGGCAAGCAGGTGCGCGGCACGGTGATCGACGGTTTCAGCCGCGACATCGACGGCAGCGAAGCGATTGGTTACCCGGTTTATGGCCGAGGCGTGACCATGATCAGTGCGCGCAACCGGGTGGTGCAGATCGATGCGGCGGTGACGATCAAGGTCGCCGGTGTCGACGTCAGCGAGGATGACTATGTCATTGCCGATACCTGCGGAACCGTGTTCGTCCCCCAAATCCATATCGAAAAGGTCATCGATCTCGGCGAGCGCATCGCCCGCCGCCAGGACGGCATGGTCGAGGCCGTGCGCAGCGGTCGCTCGGTGGCCGAGGTGATGCACGACACCCAGTTCGAAGCGATCCGCGTGGAGCACGCCTGATGAATCTTGAAGATCAAACCCTGGTCGCCTTGTTTGAAGGCCTCGACACTCCGGGCGTCTCCGATGCCCTGGACAAGCTCGGCCTGCCCGGTCAATGCCTCGACGTGGCACCGCTGGACAATTACCGCAAGGTCATCGTCGGGCCGGCGTTCACCGTGCAATACGTCTCGGCCAGCGTCCCGCCGGGCACCGTGGGTGATTTCATCGAAGACGTCGCGCCTGGCGACGTGGTGGTTATCGACAATGGCGGCCGCACCGACTGCACCGTTTGGGGCGACATCATGACCCAGTACGCCGGCACTCGACAGATCGCCGCAACGGTCATCGATGGAGTGTGCCGTGATGTGAACAAGGCGTTGGGCGATGGCTACCCGATCTTCAGCAAAGGTCGCTTCATGCGCACCGGCAAAGACCGCGTGCAAGTGCAGTCGGTCAACCAGCCGGTGTCCATCGGCACGGCGCGGGTCTGCTCCCGTGACATCGTGGTCGCCGATGCCAACGGCGTGGTGATCGTGCCTCGCGCCCGTGCAGCTGAAGTGGCGGCGTGTGCCCGCCAGATCGAATCGGTCGAAGCCGATATTCGCGCCCTGATCACCCAAGGCAAAACCCTTAAAGAAGCCCGGGCCGCCCTGGGTTACCACAACCTGCAGAGGAAAGTCTGATGACCACGCTCCCCTTCCCCCTGGATTTTCGCGCGCGGGCAAAAGTACTGGGCAGCTCGACACTGTATGAAGCGTCCCATCTGCCTTGCGCGGTCGACAGTGCGATCCGGCCGATCTGGGACGGCGCCTTCATCGCCGCCCCCGCCTATCCGCTGGAGTGTTCGCCGGGCGACAACCTGGCCCTGCATCTGGCGATGGAACGCGTGCCCCGTGGCAGCGTACTGGTCGTGGGCACGGGCGGCTTCATCGCCGGTTACTGGGGCGAGGTGCTCACCGTGGCGGCCGAAGCGGCGGGCGTGGTCGGTTTGGTCATCGATGGTGGCGTACGCGATATCGCGGCGCTGAAGAAACGCCAGTTTCCGGTATTCGCCCGTGGCATTTCGGTGAAAGGTACGGTCAAGGCCAGCGCCCCCTCAGTGGGACAACCGTTCAATTTCAATGGCGCTTTTGTGGCGCTGGGCGATCTGGTGGTGGCTGACGACGACGGCGTGATCATCATCCCCAAGGCCGATGCCGCACGTACCCTCGCAGAAGGCGAAGCGCGAGCGAACAAGGAAGCGCAGATGATGCAGGCGCTGACCGAAGGTCGCTCGACCCTGGAACTGATGAACCTGACTGAGTGGAGAACCCGCGCATGAGCGTCGATATCCAACGGCTGAGCCAGCGCCTGGCCAGTGCGCAACCCTCGGCGACTTACCGGATTATGGATCGGGTGGCGGAGCGTCGGGCACAAGGGGCGAAGATCATTTCGCTGTGTGCCGGCGAACCCGATTTCGACACCCCAAAACATGTGCGCGAGGCGGCTATTCATGCCATCGAGCACGGCCATACCCGCTACACCCAGGTCGCCGGTGTGCGCTCGTTGCGTGAAGCGGTGGCGGCCAAGTTCCGCCGTGAAAACGGTCTGGAAGTGAACTGGCAAGACACGCTGGTTTGCAACGGTGGCAAACAGGTGATCTACAACGCCCTGGCCGCAACCCTCAACGAGGGCGACCAGGTCATCGTGCCGGCGCCGTACTGGGTCAGTTACCCGGAGATGGTGCAACTGTGCGGCGGTGAAGCGCGGATCGTCACCTGCGATGCCGATACCGGTTTCAAACTGACGCCTGCGGCACTGGCCGCCGCGATCACCCCGCAGACCCGTTGGTTGATTCTCAACTCGCCGTCCAATCCAACCGGTGCGGTGTACAGCGAGGTGGAACTTCGTGCCCTGGCGGCGGTGTTGCTGGATCATCCCCATGTGCTGATTCTGGCCGATGACATCTATGAACACTTGATCTTCGACGATCAAGCGTTCTACACCCTGGCCCAGGTGGAGCCACGACTGGCACCGCGAACCCTGACCATGAACGGTGTCTCCAAGGCCTACGCCATGACCGGCTGGCGCATCGGTTTTGCCACCGGGCCGCGCTGGTTGCTGGAGGCCATGGAAAAACTGCAGGGCCAGCAGACCTCGGGGGCGAGTTCTGTCTCGCAACAGGCTGCGCTCGCAGCACTGGAAGGTCCCAAGGATTTCATCCGTGAAAGCCGCGTTGCATTCCAGAGTCGTCGCGATTTGATGGTGGCGTTGCTGAATGACACCCCAGGCCTTGAATGCGTCAGTCCGGCCGGAGCGTTCTATGCGTTCGCTTCCTGTGCCGGATTGATCGGCCGCACCACGCCTGCTGGTCGAGTGCTGCACACCGACGAAGATGTCGCCCACGCGCTGCTCGACGAAGCGGATGTGGCGGTGGTGCATGGCAGTGCGTTCGGCCTTGGCCCCTATATTCGTATTGCCTATGCGCTGGATGACGCTTCATTGCGCCAGGCCTGCGAGGCGATTCGGGCGTTCTGTACAGCGTTGCGTTAAAACCTGTGGGAGCGGGCCAGCGTTGATCACAACATTCCCGAACGACACCGAACGAGTGTGGGAGCGAGCCTGCTCGCGATAGCGGTGTATCAGGCGACATCAATGTTGACTGTGCCGTCGCCTTCGCGAGCAGGCTCGCTCCCACATTGGGCCAGCGTTGATCACAACACTCCCACAGGGATTGCGGTTTGGCTGACTGGCATTGGTCGATCGCCGGTTTTGTTTGTGACTCAAGAATGGGGCATCCAGTCCCAAGAACAAACAACTCCAACATGGCCCAAACAGCATGCATCCGCAAAGACTGATCCTGCACAACGAGTTGCACGCGCGCCCTTCTCTGTATTTCGACGAGCCCGCCCACGTGTTTCATCTGGCGTTTCTGGTGGATGACGGGGAATGCGACACCCTGCTGAGTCGCTGCTGCCCAGGCCCGGTCGACCCGGATGCTGCCCAAGGCATCACCGAACTGGAGGGCCATGCCTTGAAGTGGGAGCGGCACGCGGAGTTCCTGACGCTGACGCTGGTGGTGCCCTCCTCCAGTCACGAACCGTGCTGGAGCCCGCCACCCAGAGCCTTGATGGAGCGGGTCGAACCCTTCATGCAGCACGTGATCAACGCGGTGCAGATTGTGGTGCGCACTGATACGTCCTTTTCCGGCGATTTGTCTGTTTATGGATTCAAAGATCCTAGCGGCTCTTGCATCGGCGGTGGCGATGCGACGGTCTGGAGCGATTTTCGCCTGAGTGAGGACGGCACCAACCGATTCCTGTTCATTAACAAACGCCTGAATGCGTATCGGCTGGGACGGATGATCCGTCGCCTGCTGGAAATCGAAACTTACCGAATGATGGCTTCGCTTTCACTCATCACCGCGAAAGCCTTGAGCACTCAGCTCAACGTCTTCGACAAGACCCTGGTCAACCTCTCGGAACGTAACGCCGGCCCCGATACCGGAAATGCGAAAGCGTTGCTGACCGACATTGCCAACCTGTCGGCGCAAGTAGTCAGCAGCAGCGCAAAAACCCGACACCGCTTCAGCGCCACCCAGGCCTATGCACAGCTGGTTTTCGAACGCCTGGGCGAACTGCGCGAAAGTCATGTGGGTGATTGCCAGCGACTGGGTATCTTCATCGAAAGACGCTTTAAACCCACGGTCAGATACTGCGCGGTCACCGAACAACGCCTGGAGCAACTGGCCGAAAGCGTGGCCAACCTCGGGGATTTGTTGCAGGCCCGTGTCCAGGTCGAAATGGAAGAGCAGAACTCGGAAATCCTGAAGAGCCTGAACGCCCGCGCCGATACTCAAATCAAAATCCAGCGCGCCGTCGAAGGCTTGTCGATTATCGCCATCACCTATTACTTGTTGAGCCTGTTCAAGCTGTTCTACTCAGGATTGCATGTCATGGGCGCGGATATTTCCGCGAGAGACGCCCTGCTGGCCATGACCCCGCTCGCGCTCTGCGTCCTGCTGTTTATTTTGATCAGAATCAGGAAAGCCAAAGAGCATTGACCACCGTAAAATGCCCCTGGCGCGCTGATTGCCGTGCGCGCCAGGGGTCATGCACTACCAGCCCTCAGGGCACATCGCTTTTTCCAGTTTTAACCGACTCATTCCTGAAGCGCGCCCGGGCACCTGTGCCCGGTATTCGCGAGCCCGGGAGCGCAGTCGTCGAGGAGTTTTCATGGATATGCTTTACCGGACCTCCCGCGAGGGAGTGACCGCCCCGCGGTTCGCGTTCAATCCCCTGAACCTGGGCCTGCTGCTGGCCAGCGCGATGCCTTCGGCCTGGGCCGCCACCGAACTGCCGGCGGTGACCGTCACCGGCGAAGACACCTCCGGTTATCAGGCCGAAAGCGCTTCGGTTGGTGGTTTCGAAGCGGCGCCATTGCTTGATACGCCGGCCTCGATTTCAGTGGTCAACGAGGCCTTGATCAAGGATCAGCAGGCGCGCCTGCTCAGCGAAGTGCTGCGCAACGACGCCTCGGTGGGTGAAAGCTACGCGCCGGTCGGTTACTACGAAAACTTCGTGGTACGCGGCTTCTCCCTCAACTCCGCCAGCAGCTACAAGATCAACGGCCGCACCATCACCGGCGAGCAGAACGTCGGGCTGGAAAACAAACAGCAGGTGGAGTTGCTCAAAGGCCTTTCCGGCCTGCAAAGCGGTGTCAGCGAGCCCGGCGGGCTGGTCAACTACGTGACCAAGCGGCCTGCCGATGTGCGTTCGGTCACCGTCTCCACCGATGATCGCGGCAGCGGTTACCTGGCCACCGATGTCGGTGGATGGTTCGGCAGCGAACAGCAGTTCGGTCTGCGCGCCAATCTGGCACATGAAGACCTTCACTCCTACGTCGAACACACCAACGGCCAGCGTGATTTCGCCTCTCTGGCCTTCGACTGGAACATCAGCCCCGATGCCCTGCTGCAACTGGATGCCGAGTACCAGACCAAGGAACAGCGCTCGGCACCGGGTTATCAACTGCTCGGCGGTTCCAGCTTGCCGCACCACGCCTCGCCGAAGAAGCTACTGGCACACCAGAGCGGTTCGAAGCCGGTCACCACCGATGCGCTGAACCTCAACGGCAACTTCGAATACCGCTTCAGCGACCAATGGAAAGGCAGCCTTAGCGCCTCGCGCAGCCGGGTGGTGATCGATGACTACAGCTCATTCGCCTGGGGCTGCTACGGCTCAACCAGTTGCGCCAGCGCGGCGGTGCCGAACTACTTCAGCCCCGAGGGCGACTACGACATTTACGATTTCCGCAGCCCCGACGATACCCGCCGCAACGACGAGGTGCAGGCCGCCCTCAGCGGCCGCTTCGAAACCGCCGGCCTGAGCCATGAACTCAGCGTGGGGACCAGCGCGTTCCGCCGCGTGGTGGACAAGCGCGACGCCATCAACCAGATGATCGGCAGTGCCAACATCAACAGCGAACCGGCTGATTTTGCCCGCTACGACGGGCCGCTCAACGATTCCTATCGACGCCTGGACAGCCGTCAGTACGGGTTGTTCTTCAATGACCGGATCAGCTTCAACGAGCAATGGCAGACCGTGCTCGGCGGGCGCGAAGTGCGCCTGGATGAAGAGACCTTCGACAGCCAGGGCGACACCACCCGGCACACCCAGCGCTATGTGTTCCTGCCGCAGGCCGCACTGATCTACAAGCCGCTGCAAAACCTGTCGCTGTACACCCGCTACAGCAAGGGCCTGTCCTTGGGCGGCGAAGCGGCGTGGTTCACCACCAATGCCTTTGAAATCCTCGCACCCACTGTGTCGCGACAAATCGAGGCCGGCATCAAATACGACTGGCAGCGCATCAGCCTGGCCGCGGCGCTGTTCCAGATTCGCCAGGCTTATCAGTACTCGCGACCGAATGATGACGGCACGTTCACGTTCACCCAACAGGGCGAACAGAAGAACACCGGGCTGGAGTTCTCGGCCAATGGCTGGGCCAGCCAGCGCCTGCAGATTTCTGCCAGTGTCGCGGCGATTCGCGCGCGCGTCACCGACAGCGGCACGCCAGCTTATGAAGGCCACCAGGCGATCAACGTTCCGACCCTGCGCGCCAGCCTCTACGGCGACTACGCCCTGCCCTGGTTCGACGGCCTGGCGTTGCTCGGCGGCGTACAGTACAGCGGCAACAAGTACGCCAACCGCCAAGGTGAAGTGCAGACCGGCGCCTATGCCATCTTCAACATCGGCAGCCGCTACAGCACGCGCATCGACGGTTACGACACGGTGTTCCGGCTGACCGTGGATAATCTGTTCGACAAGCGCTACTGGCGTGACGCCGGTGAGTACATGGGCGATGGCTACCTGTTCCAGGGCGCGCCACTGACTGCGCGGCTGAGTGCCTCGATCAACTTCTGATGCCAGTGTTGGCCGACGCCTGAAGCGCCGTCGAGGTTGAGGATGACCGCCACCCCGTTCCGTCGGCTACAAGGACAGAACGGGGCAGCGCGTCAAGGCAGTGCGATCAGAATGTCACACTGGCGCTGAGGCGTGCCGTGCGCGGCTCGCCGACATTGACCTGCAGCTGGCTGCCGGTGGAGGACGGGTAGTACTGTTTGTCGAACAGGTTGTCGACATTGAACTGCAGCGAAGTCTTGTACCCGAACATCGGCGATTCCCAACGTACGAAGGCATCGGCCACGGTGTAGCTGCTCAGCCAGAAATCGTTGGCGTTATTCGCCGCACGCTCGCCGACGTAACGTGCGCCGGCACCGGTATGCCAGGCCCCGAACTCGGTCGGAATGTTCAGGTGATGCGTGAGGTACAGGCTCGCGGTGTGCTTCGGCGCGTTGGCGAGACGGTGACCCTCGTCATCCGGATCGTCGAGGATTTCCGTGTGGGTGTAAGCGTAGGTGCCGATCAGGTCCCAGCGCTCGGCCACACGCCCGGTGATGTCCAGCTCCAGGCCCTGTGAACCGACCTTGCCTGCCGCCTCCGAGAGGCTGACGCCATTGACCGTCTGGCTGGTCACGACGTTTTTCTTGACGATGTCGAACAGCGCAAGGTTGATGTTCAGCCCTGGCAGCGGATCGTACTTCGCGCCAACCTCGTAGCTGCGGCCCTCCTCCGGATCGAAGGTGTGGCCGGCATCGTCGACATCGGTATTGGGCTTGAATGAACGGCTGTAGTTGCCGTACAGCGACAGGCTATCGGTGGCTTTGTAGACCAGACCCAGGAACGGCACGAAGGCATCGCCGTTATCGTCGCGGTTGACGGTATAGCTGCTGCCGCGGCCCTGATCGCTGTACTGATCGTAATGCTGCTGGCGACCACCGAGAACCAGGATCCAGCGGTCATCGAGGTGCCAGTTATCCTTGAAGTACACGGAGCTGGAGGTCAGCTGGTTACTCAAGTCGCTTTGAGCGGCGCTGACGAGGCTCGGCTCGGCCAGACGACCATAAACCGGCGACGTGATGTCGAAGCCTGACCGTGCTGTATTACGGTAGGTTTTGCCGCGAAATTGGTCGGAGGCTTCAGTATCCGCGCCGACCAGCAGGTCATGGCGTTGGCCGAACAGTTCCTGCTGGCCAATGAAATCCCAACTGGCGTAGCGGGTCTCATCGTCGTAATGAGCGCCGTTGGCAGCACGTCGCAGATTGTTGCCGGTCAACGAATTCGGCTGGGCAATCGAGAGGCTGTAGCGGTCGTTGTTCCAGCCGTAGGTAACACGGGTTTTCCAATCATCACTCAGCTGATATTCGAAGCGCGCGGTGGCCAGTTCACGGATACCGACGCTTTTCGCCCAGCGTTCGTCGAGGCGCTTGTCGTAGTCGATGTCCGCCGGATGACCGTTGGTGAACACGGTGCCGCGGTCGAAGGGATTGGAGTATTCGTTGTACTCGTAGCTCAGCGTCAAGCTGGCGCGGTCGCCGGTCCAGGTCAGCGATGGTGCGACCAACGTGCTCTCATTCACGCCGTAGTTGCGCCAGTAATCTTCATGGCCACGTTCCGCGATCAGGCGATAGGCCAGGCCCGTATCTCCCATCGGCCCTGTGGTGTCCATCGCCAGGGTGCCGCCGCCTTCGCTATAGGCCGAGCCGCTCAGGGTTGTGCTCTGGGTGTATTCAGGCTTCTTGCTGATCACGTTGATCAATCCGCCAGGCTCCAGCGCGCCGTACAGCATCGAGGCCGGCCCTTTGAGCACTTCGACACGATCCGTCGTGGCGCTGAAGTTGTGTCCCAGGTTGGAGCGCACGCCATCGCGCAGGATCGAGCCGTCATCGTTGGTGCCAAAACCGCGCTTGACCAGCGAGTCCCGGGAGCCGCCCAGGGTGTTGCCCTGGCTGACGCCGCTGACGAACTTCATGGCGTCGGCCAGCGAGCGCACCTGATAGTCGGCCAGGGTTTGTTGGGTGACCACATTGACCGATTGCGCCTCTTCCTTGATCGGCACATTGCTTTTGCTCGCCGTACTGGCTTGAGAAGTGGTGTAGCTCGTGTCTTGGCTGACGCGGCTTGCCTGAATATCAGTGGTCGGCAGTTCGATGGCTTCCTGTGCCCACAGTGGACTGGCAAACATAACGCAGGAGAGTGTTGGCAACGCGTGTTTCATGAAAACCTTGCGGCGGGCAAAGGGGTGGGGATGGCTCAAGACGTCGCACTCAATGAGTTAGTAGTAATGATTCTCATTGTATGGTGCGACGTATTTCCAGTAAATACCCTCAGTACTATTAACTAACGACTTACTGAGCGCTGAAACTTCACGGCCCAGGCGCCGTTCCGGGCAGGTCCGATGAGTACATTGACCGTTTGGCAAAACCATCAATGGATCCACTGAATCGTTAACAAACAGAATCAGTTTGACAAACACCCCATAAATCACCATTAATGGATCCACTAAATAACAACAAACAACCTTGGAGAATCTCCATGTACCCCAAGAACACCTGGTACGTCGCCTGTACACCCGATGAAATCGCCGACAAGCCGCTAGGCCGTCAAATCTGTGGTGAAAAGATGGTTTTTTACCGCGGGCACGAAGGCAAGGTGGCAGCTGTCGAGGACTTCTGCCCTCATCGCGGCGCACCGCTGTCTTTGGGTTATGTGGAAAACGGCAACCTGGTGTGCGGCTATCACGGCCTAGTGATGGGCTGCGACGGCAAGACCGTGGAAATGCCCGGGCAGCGAGTTCGCGGCTTTCCGTGCAACAAGACATTCGCCGTGGTCGAGCGTTACGGATTTATCTGGGTATGGCCCGGCGATCAGGCGTTGGCCGACCCGGCGCTGATCCATCATCTGGAATGGGCGGTCAGCGACGAGTGGGCCTATGGCGGCGGCCTGTTCCACATCCAGTGCGACTATCGCCTGATGATCGACAACCTGATGGACCTGACTCACGAAACCTACGTTCACGCGTCCAGCATCGGCCAAAAGGAAATCGACGAAGCACCGCCGATGACCACGGTCGACGGCGACGAGGTGGTCACTGCCCGCCACATGGAAAACATCATGGCCCCGCCCTTCTGGCGCATGGCCCTGCGCGGCAACAACCTGGCCGACGATGTACCCGTGGACCGCTGGCAGATCTGCCGCTTCACCCCGCCCAGTCATGTGCTGATCGAAGTCGGTGTGGCCCATGCCGGCAAAGGTGGTTATCACGCCCCCCAACAGTTCAAGGCGTCGAGCATTGTCGTCGACTTCATCACGCCGCAAACCGAAACCTCGATCTGGTACTTCTGGGGCATGGCGCGCAATTTCAACCCGCAGGATGAAGCCTTGACCGCGAGCATTCGCGAGGGTCAGGGGAAGATTTTCAGCGAAGACCTGGAGATGCTTGAACGCCAGCAACAGAACCTGCTCAGCCATCCCCAGCGCAACTTGCTCAAGCTCAATATCGACGCCGGCGGCGTGCAGTCGCGCCGTGTTCTGGAGCGCCTGATCGCCGAGGAACGAGCCCCGCAGGAGTCAATGGCATGATCGAAGTGCAGGTGGTATCGCGCAACAACGAAGCCCAGGACATCTGCAGCTACGAGCTGGCCAGTGTCGATGATCGACCGCTACCGACCTTCAGCGCCGGTGCGCATATCGATGTGCACCTGCCCGGCGGCTTGATCCGGCAATACTCGCTGTGCAACCACCCCGAAGAACGCCATCGCTACCTGATTGGCGTGCTCAAGGATCCGACCTCTCGCGGTGGTTCACTGGCCATGCACGAGCAGATCCACCCCGGCACGCGGCTGTCTATTAGTGAGCCGCGCAATCTGTTTCCACTGGCGCATGAGGCCCGGCGCAGCCTGCTCTTCGCCGGTGGTATCGGCATTACCCCGATCCTGTGCATGGCCGAGCGCCTGGCCCACAGCGGCGCGGATTTCGAACTGCACTACTGCGCCCGTTCGCGAGAGCGCGCAGCCTTTGTCGAACGCCTGCAACACTCGCCTTTTGCCCACCGGGTATTCCTGCATTTCGATCAGGAACCCGACACCGCGCTGGACGCGGCCAAGGTCCTGGCCACACCTCAGAACGATGTGCATTTATATGTGTGTGGCCCCGGCGGTTTCATGCAGCATGTGCTGGACACGGCCAAGGCCAAAGGCTGGCAGGAGCAAAGCCTGCATCGCGAGTACTTCGCCGCCAACCCCGTCGACACTGGCGCCGATGGCAGTTTCTCGATCAAGGTCGCCAGCAGCGGCCAGGTCTTCGAGGTGCCGGCCGACAAGAGCGTGGTGCAGGTGCTGCAAAACCAGGGCATCGAGATCGCCATTTCCTGCGAACAGGGCATCTGTGGCACCTGCCTGACTCGGGTGCTGGAGGGCGTGCCGGAACACCGTGACCTGTTCCTCACCGAGGATGAACAGGCCTGCAACGACCAATTCACCCCTTGCTGCTCGCGCTCGAAAACGCCGCTGCTGGTGCTGGATATCTGAAAGAATCGCGCCTATTCCGAGCGGAGGATGACCTTCATCCGCGCTTCGGCCGTCGCCGAGCCGAAGATCTCGGCATAGCGCAGCGTGGCGTTGGCGTGCTCGCGCATGATCGCTTCGGCACGCGCGCCCTGGCGGTTGACCAGGGCATCGAACACCGAATGGTGTTGCATGTGGGCGTAGTTGAAGCGTCGGTATTCCCGGACCATGTCGTTACGGTCCACAGCCAGGGCTGTTACCGAAGCGAAGGGCAAATGATCGTTGCGCGCCAGTGCGTCGGCGATCGCCGGGTTGTGGCTGCCTTCGACAATCACTTCGTGAAAACGCATGTTGAGGTCGTGATAGACCTCCAGGTCCTCGATGGTCACAAACCCCTTGTCGAACAGCTGATCACCTTGCATCAGGCACTGTTCAAGGGTCGCCCGGGCTTCGTCCGATAGCCCGCGCTCGGCGGTCTGACGCGCCGCCAGGCCTTCGAGCACACCTCGCACTTCAACCGCACCGGCAATGTCATCGGGGCTGACCGAACGCACCTGAAACCCACGCCCGCCAAAGCGCACCAGCAAACCTTCCTGCTCCAGCGTGCGGAACGCCATGCGCACCGGCATTCGCGAGACACCAAACAACTCTGCTGTGGGAATTTCCATCAAGCGCTCGCCAGCCGCCAGCTCGCCCGAGGCGATCATCTTGCGCAACGCGACCAGCACCGTTTGACCGGGCTTACTCATCCAGGCAACTTCCAGAAAGGTGGGTCTGCATAGTAACGCAAGACAGTGACGCAAGGATTGGGCTGACTGCAGCAAAGACCTCGGGGTTTTGCTTCAGCCTTGATACGCCGGGTTTTCGATCAGCAGTGCCATGCCCTGCCCGCCACCGATACACGCGGCGGCGATGCCATAACGCAGATTGCCCTCGCGCAGTTGCCTGGCCAGGGTCAGCACCAGGCGCAAACCCGTGGCGGCCAAAGGATGCCCCAAAGCAATCGAGCCGCCCCGCCGGTTGAGCCGGTCACCGTCCAGCTCAAGCGCCTGGGCCACAGCCAATACCTGAGCGGCCTGGGCCTCATTGATTTCCAGCAAGCCGATTTCACCAAGGGCCAGCCCGCTGCGTTGCAACAGCAACTGGATGGCTGGCGCCGGCCCTATGCCCATGAATTCCGGTGCCACGCCTACCACGGCACTGGCCAGCAAATGGGCCAACGCCGGACGCCGGGCCGCAGACGCTCGCCCCACCAGCGCGGCCGCCGCGCCATCGACCACCGCGCAACTGTTGCCGGCCGTTTGCACACCGCCTGCATGCACCGCCCGCAACCGGCCCAAGGCGTCCAGATCGGTGGGTCGCGGATGACTGTCGCGAGTCACGCGGTCTACGCCCCGTGGCAACTGGATACTGCGTGGCTGATAGCCAGTCAGTTCAAAGCGCTCATTGCCCAGCGCCACCAGCTCCGGTTCAAACCAGCCCTCGGCCTGGGCCAGCAGCGCGAGTTGATGGCTGTCGAGGGCGTAACGATCCACCTCTTCGCGGCTCAGACCGTGCCGCCGGGCCAGGTTGTCAGCGGTGGTGATCATGTCTACACCCGGGGCCGGGTCGTAGAGGGCTTCCCAGAGAAAGTCCTTGAATTCCACGCCCGCACCGAGCCGGAAACCGCTGCGGTGGGTATAGGCGGCAATCGGGTTGCGCGACATGGATTCAGCCGCCACGCACAGGGCTAACTGCACGCCGTCATCCAGCTGCCTGGCGGCCTGCCGCAAGAGTTCGAAACCGGTGGCGCAGATGCGCTGCACACCCAGTGCCGGAGTCTCTTGCGGCACGCCACTGTAAAGGCCGATATGCCGAGGCAGCAGGTAAGCATCGAAACTGGCCTGAGCCATGGAGCCAGCCAACACGCTATCGACCAAAGATGGATCGATAGCGGCGCGGGCAAGCACCTCGCGTCCGACCTTGATCCCCAGGTCGATCGGCGAAACCTGGGCCAAGGCCCCGCCGAGATCGACCCAAGGCGTGCGCAGTGCTTCGAAAATGGCCACATCGCCAAAGCTCGAATACTGCCCCGCCCCACTCACGGCAGAGGTCCGGCACGCAAGATGGAAGGTTCTTCTCCGCGATACAGCGCCTCCACTTTGTCGGCGCGCCACTGCAACACCGCACGCTGGTTGATCGAGCCCTTGTCGGTGATTTCACCGCGGTCGATGGAGGCAGGTTCGTCGAGCAGCGCAATCCATTCCAGGCGGCTGGCATTCCCGGTGGCGTCGCGATTGAGCCGTTGCAGCCAATCGCCGAACCATTCTCGCACCGGCACGCTGGCCAGGACCTCGGCATCACTGGCGTGCGCACTCAAACCGGCCAGACGTCGGCATTCGTAAAGACGAGGGAAGACCAGCGCACCCAGGCACTCGCGGTCCGGCGCGGCCACCACCAGGTCCTGAACATAGGGTGAACCTTCGAGCACTGCGCGGTTGCGCAACGGGCCGACGCTGACAAACACGCCGGAGCTCAGTTTGAAGTCCTCGGCGATGCGCCCGTCAAACATCAACCCCAGTTGTGGATCGCGGGCGTCGGCCAGTTTCAATGCGTCGCCGGAACAGTAAAAGCCCTGCTCGTCGAACACTTCGGCGGTCTGCTGTGGCGCACGCCAGTAACCCGGCATGATGTGCGGCCCGCGAAAACGTCCCTCCAGCTTGCCGTCCACCGGCACCAACCGCACTTCGCATCCGGGTGCTGGCAGGCCGATGTAGCCGGCCATGGACAATGGCCCGGTGGTGAACGTGCAGGACGGTGCCGCCTCGGTCATGCCGAGCCCGGCCATCATGCGAATGCGTTCGCCACAATGCTGTTCGGCAACCCGGTCCAGGCGATCCCAAACGCGTTGGGACAAACCGGCGGCGGCGAAAAAGAACAGTTTCATGCGCGAGAAAAAACGTTCGCGCAACTCGCCGTCCTGCTCCAGCGCATTGACCAGTTCTTCCCAACCCTTGGGTACGGTGAGGTACGCGGTGGGCGATATTTCCTTGAGGTTGCGCAGTGTTTCAGCAAACCCCTGGACGGTCGGCTTGCCGTCGTCCAGATAAAAAGTGCCGCCGTTGTACAGCACGATCCCGACGTTGTGGCTGCCGCCGAAGGTGTGATTCCACGGCAGCCAGTCCACCAGCACCGGAGGTTCTTCGCCGAACACCGGGAAGGTCTGCAACAGCATCTGCTGGTTGGCGCAGAGCATGCGCTGGGTGGTGATCACTGCCTTGGGCAACTTGGTGGAGCCTGAGGTAAACAGGAACTTGGCGATGCTGTCCGGCCCGGTAGTCGTGAAAGCACAATCGGCCTCGGCACCGCCGGGTTGTTCCAGCAGGCTGGCAAAGCTCGCCTGATTGCGACCTGGCATTTGACCGCGCACGGTGATCAGCGGCGTTTCGGCCGGCAGCACCGCCTCGATCGCCCGCTGATAGGCCGCGGCGTCGCTGACGAACACCAGGCCCGGTTGCAGCAGCTTGCAGACATGCCGCAGCTTGGCGAAATCCTGGGACAACAATGAATAGGCAGGAGAAACCGGGCAGTAAGGAATCCCGGCATACATCGCGCCCAAGGCAATCTGTAAATGCTCGATGTCGTTGCCCGAGAGGATCGCCAGCGGTCGTTCCGCCGAAAGCCCATAACTGAGCAGGCGTTGGGCAATGGCGCGGACGCTGGTCAGCATCTCGGCGTAACTCACCCGGCGCCAGTCGCCGCCGTTCTGGCGAGCAGCGATAAAGGTCTGTTGCGGGCGCACATGGGCCCAATGCACCAGGCGATCCAGCAAACGTACAGGCAACTTGGCCAAGGGTTCCAGGGAGCGCATATGCAGGATGCCCTGCTCTTCGCTGACCTCGACCGCAGGATTGCCGATGGACACCTGGCGATAGCGCGGCGCGTTGGCTTCGGTCTGGGGTGGCGATCTGAATTCGGAACTCACGTGCTTGCTCTCCATCAAGGCATACCACCGGCTCGCACAAATGCGTGGTTGCAGCCTCTTTATTGTTATGTCTGCCTGCACGCGGGCAGCGACTGCTCTCAAGCATTCGTCGCCCGACGGTGCGGCGGATGCTCAGATCGGGTAGTGCCGCGGGCCATTCTGCAAGGTCACCCAGCGTAACTGGGTGAAATGCTCGATGGACGCCTTGCCGCCAAAACTGCCATAGCCGCTGGACTTGACCCCGCCGAAGGGCATCTGCGCTTCGTCGTGCACGGTCGGGCCGTTGATATGGCAGATGCCCGACTCGACCCGCTGGGCCAAGGCCAGAGCACGGCCGGTGTCGCGGCTGAAGATCGCCGCCGACAAGCCGAACTCGGAATCGTTTGCCAGGCGCAGCAATTCTTCATCGCCCTCGCCACGCAGCACCACCGCCACCGGGCCGAAAGACTCTTCGCGGTACAAGCGCATGGCGTCGGTGACGCCGTCGAGCAAGGTCGGCTGCAGAATGCTGCCCGCAAGCTGACCACCCGTGACCAGGGTTGCGCCCTTGTCGAGAGCATCGTCGATCAACAGTTTGATGCGTTCACCGGCGCTGCTGTCCACCAGTGAACCGAGCACCGAACCTTCGGCGTTGGGGTTGCCGGCGGGCAAGGTAGCGATCTTCGCCGCGAGTTTGGCGACAAAGGCATCGGCCACTTTGGCATCGACGATCAGGCGCTCGGTGGACATACAAATCTGTCCCTGATTAAAGAAGGCGCCGAAGGCCGCAGCCTCCACCGCTGCGTCCAGGTCGGCATCCTCCAACACCAGGAACGGCGCCTTGCCGCCCAGTTCCAGCAACGCCGGTTTGAGATGACGCGCCGACAGTTCACCGACGATGCGCCCGACATGAGTCGAGCCGGTGAAGTTGACCCGACGCACCGCCGGGTTGGCGATCAGCCGCTCGACAATCGCCGCGGCATCCTGGGGCGCGTTGCTGATGACGTTGACCACGCCATCGCCGAGGCCTGCGTCCTGCAACACCTGGCCAATCAATCGGTGCACCGCCGGGCTCAGTTCCGACGCCTTGAGCACCACGGTGTTGCCGCAGGCCAACGGCATGGCGATGGCGCGGGTGGCGAGGATCACCGGAGCGTTCCACGGCGCGATGCCCAGCACCACGCCGCACGGTTGCCGCAGGGCCATGGCGAAGCTGCCGGGCACATCAGAGGGAATGACTTCGCCGGTGATCTGGGTGGTCATGCACGCCGCTTCACGCAGCATGTTCGACGCCAGGTGCACATTGAAACCGTACCAGTTGGCCATGGCGCCGGTCTCGCCGGCCGCCGCGATGAATTCCGCGCTGCGGGCCTGCAACTGTTCGGCCGCACGCAACAACCGGGTGCGTCGTTCATTGGGGGCCAGGGCCGCCCAGGCGGGGAATGCCGCTTTGGCCGCGGCGACCGCAGCATCGGCATCTTCCAGAGTGGCGGCGGCAACCCGCGACACGACTTCGCCGGTCACCGGATTACGCCGCTCGAAGGTTCGTCCGTCTCGGGCGGGGCACGACTGGCCGCCGATCAGCAGGGGCACGTCCAGCATGGTGATTCCTCTTTATTGTCTTTATCGGGAATACGTTCGAGGGGCTCACAGTAGCGCCTGGGCGCCGGGGCGAACAGCTGGCAGACGCTCGATCGCCCGGCCAGCTCGCCCTGATTCATGTCCGGGTTTCAGCGTTTGTAAGCCTGCAGACCGGGCTTGATGCTCTTGTCGTCGAGGAACTGTTTCATGCCCTGCTCGCGGCCACCTTCGGTGTCCAGCAGGCGCGACTGATCGAGCTTGGCGTAGAGGTAATCTTCGTTCTGCTCCCAGGTCAGTTCACGGCAACGCTTGAAGCCGTGCTTGGCCGCCCGCAGCACCACCGGGTTTTTCTCCAGCAGGTTACGCGCCAGCTCGATCGTCACTTCACGCAGTTGCGCCAAGGGTACGCTTTCGTTGACCAGGCCCATCTCGGCGGCTTTCTGCCCGCCAAAGGTTTTGCCGGTCATGATGTAGTACAGCGACTGGCGATGGCCCACGGTGTCGGCCATGGCCTTGCTCACCAGGTTGCCTGGCGGGATGCCCCAGTTGATTTCCGACAGGCCGAAGGTCGCTTCATCGGCGCAGATCGCCAGGTCGCAGGCCACCAGCGGGCTGAAACCGCCACCGAAGCACCAACCGTTGACCATGGCGATGGTTGGCTTGGCGTACATGCGCAGCAGTTTCCATTGCCACTGAGAGGCTTCACGGCGAATTTTTTCCTGCAGGATTTCCGGGCCGGCGTCGACTTCGCGGAAGTATTCCTTGAGGTCCATACCGGCGGTCCAGGCTTCGCCCGCACCGGTCAGCACCAGCACACCGGCGTCTGGATCCTGCTCCAGGGTTTCCAGAACATCGATCATCTCGCGGTTCAGGGTCGGGCTCATGGCGTTGCGTTTTTCCGGGCGATTGAGGATGACCCAGGCAATGCCTTCCTCGATTTCCACTTTGACCGTTGTCCAGCGACCTTCGTAATTGCTCATGGCGTTGCTCTCTTGTTCTTGGCTTGACGATGGGTAAAAACTAAACCGCAATATTAGTTATGTCAATTAACTATTAATCAAGTTAACCGAATATTTTTTGTCCTGAAAACAAGCGCAACGCCCAGAGATCTGAAAGAGGTCATGGCTATCCCCGGCCAATCTCGGCAAACTAGATAGTCTTCTTAACCGCCAGCCTGAGGATTCACCCTGTAATGGCCAAGTCTTCCAAGATTGCCGCCGCCCCCGAGGCCCCTGCCGACAGCGCCGAAACCCAGGCGCCGCTGGATTCCGCCCTGGACGATCTGATCGGTTACGCCATGCGCCGGGCGCAGCTCAAACTGTTCCAGAACCTCATTGGTCGGCTCTCGGCCCATGACTTGCGACCGGCGCAGTTCTCGGCCCTGGCGATCATCGACCAGAATCCCGGGCTGATGCAGGCCGATCTGGCCAAGGCGTTGACCATCGAACCACCGCAAGTGGTGCCGCTGCTGAACAAACTGGAAAGCCGGGCACTGGCGGTGCGGGTGCGCTGCAAACCGGACAAGCGCTCATACGGGATTTTTCTCAGCAAGACCGGCGAGGCCCTGCTCAAGGATCTGAAACTGATCGCGGCCGAGAGCGACCTGGATGCAACGTCCAACCTCGACAGCCAGGAACGCGAAGAACTGCTCAGGCTCTTGAAAAAGGTCTACCAGGCCTGAAACGCCAACGCCGGCGCGTTCCTGGGGAACGGCCGGCTACTTGGCAGGTAAAACGACTTACCAGATCGGCACGGTGTAGAGCACCAGAAAGCGGGTCTGGTTTTCATCGCGAAACGCTGCGCCGGCGGGGAAATCATTGCGATAGATCGACTTGCGCGCCATCAGCCCGACGTTCTTCAGCGGACCGCTCTGGATTACATACCCCAGCTCCATCTGGAATTCTCGCTCCTTGCGATCGTCGGCATTCAACGCCGTCAGCTCGATATGGTCACCGCGCACATAACGTAGCCGGCTCTTCAGCCCGGGCACCCCGACGGCGGCAAAGTCATAGTCGTACATCGCTTGCCAGGTCCGCTCCTTGGCATTGAGGAAATCCGAACTCATGGTCAGCTCACTCATGCCCATCAACTCGGTGCCCGACACATAAGGCGTCGCGGTGTCGCCACTGGCGTGCATATAACCCAGGCTCAGGCGATGACCGCCGAAGCGATAGCCGAACAGCGCCGACAAGTTACGGTTGTCCACCTTGCCGGCCTTGGCGCTGCCATCTTCGTCGCTGAAAAAACTGCGCAGGTCGGTGGTCAGCGTGCCCTCGCCCACCTGCAGATTGTGCAGCAAGGCCAGGGTGTTCTGCTGGTACAGGTCCGCCACTTCGGCGTGATAGGCACGCAGACTGAGGTCCTTGTTCACCTGATAATCGCCGCCGACATAGGCCATGTGCGATGAAGTGGCCGCGCCGTTGAAACGCCGGTTCGGCGAGGCGATGCTCATCGGCTGGTAGTCGGTGGAATCACGCTTGTTGATGCGATCGATGTAGCCGGTGTTGAGGGTCAGTCCGTCGATGTCCTTTGAGCTTAGGGTGGTGCCGCGAAAAGTCTGCGGCAACAGCCGCGACGGGCTGGCGAAAGCGAACGGCAGGAAGATCGACACATCACCGGTCTTCACCGTGGTCTGGGCAAAACGCATCTTGGCGGTCATGGCCAGGCGCGAATATTCGTCCGCCGCGCGCTTGTCGCTGCTGGACACCGGCAGCAACTCGGTGCCGCTACGGTCCGGCGACGAGTCCAGCTTCACCCCCATCAGCCCGCGGGCATCCAGGCCGAAGCCGACAGTCCCCGGGGTAAAGCCCGACTCCACATTCATGATGAAACCCTGAGCCCATTCCCTGGCCGCGGTTTTCGCCCCGTCATCCTTGTAGTCGCGATCCAGGTAGTAATTGCGCAAGGTCAAGGTACCGTGGCTGTCGTCGATAAAGCCTTCAGCCAACGCCGGGGTGGCAATCACACTCAAGCCCAACAGGACCAGGCAAGGTACGCGAACAGGTAAGGCTGAAGTCGCCGCAAGGGCGTTCCAAGGGAGCTTTGGCATGTTCGATGTCCACTTATTGTTGTTGTTTTTTGAACGGGATCGCTAGGGTTGCCCCAGGAATCTCAGGCCAGAGGATGGAAACAGCTGAGGGTGACGTCAATCCACAATGACCGATAAACGAACATTAATATTATTATCTATTTTTTAGATCCATCTTCACCCATACGTCATGACATTGATTTCAATGGAGTTAATGACATTTTCTAGCGAATATCCTTGACCGTTCATTTTTTAGTTATCTTTGTTAATCTTAATTCCAGCCTGTCATCGCTTGAGGCGAGTAGGCTCGCGTTCACCCGTCAGCACACCCACAAAAAAACAATAATGAGGTTCGCCATGGACACCCCATCACGTCGTACGACGCTGACCATCGCCCTGTGTTTTATCGTTGCACTGATTGAAGGCTTCGACCTGCAAGCTGCCGGCACTGCCGCCGCGGGCCTGCGCCAAACCTTTGCCCTGGACCCGAAAATGATGGGCTGGGTGTTCAGTGCCGGCATCATCGGCTTGCTGCCGGGCGCCTTCTTCGGCGGCTGGATTGCCGATCGCATCGGTCGCAAGAAAATCCTCATCGGCGCCGTGCTGCTGTTCGGCGTGTTCTCGCTCAGCACTGCCTACGTCAGCACGTTCTCCAGCCTGCTGCTGGCGCGCTTCATGACCGGCCTGGGCTTGGGCGCCGCCCTGCCCAACCTGATCGCCCTGTGTGCCGAAGCCGTGGGTGAACAACGCCGTGGTACCGCCATCAGCATCATGTATGCCGGCGTGCCGTTGGGTGGAGCACTGGCGGCGGTGGTCGCCATGCTGTTCACCGATCATTGGCAGGCGACCTTCATCATCGGCGGTCTCGCACCGCTGCTGGTGGTGCCGCTGATGATCCTGTTGCTGCCCGAGTCCAGCGCCTTTCGCCAGCAGCAAGGGACTGTCAATGTGGCGCGCGCTTCAACCGGCCAGGCACTGTTCGGCGAAGGCCGGGCTCGCGTCACCCTGGCGTTGTGGCTGAGTTACTTCTTCACCCTGACCGTGATGTACATGTTGCTCAACTGGCTGCCATCACTGCTGCTGGAACTGGGTTTCAGCAAACCCCAGGCGGGCCTGGTGCAGATGCTGTTCAATATCGGCGGCGCTCTCGGCTCCCTGCTCGGCGGGCTGCTGCTGGATCGCTGCAACGGCATCAAGGTGGTGCTGTTTGTCTATACCGGGTTGCTGGTGGCGCTGGCCGGAGTCGGCCTGTCGGTGGGCATTGTCCCAATGGGCATCGCCGGGTTTGCCGCGGGGTTGTTTGTGATGGCTGCGCAACTGGTGCTTTACGCCCTGGCACCGCCGTCGTACCCGACCTCGGTGCGTGCCACCGGTGTCGGCGCGGCAGTGGCCATCGGTCGCCTGGGGTCAGTCGCCGGGCCCTTGGCCGCGGGGCAGATTCTGGCGGCCGGAGCTGGCACTACCGGGGTATTGCTGGCGACCTCCCCCGGGTTGGTGATTGCAGCACTGACCATCATCAGCGTGATTGCCCGTTCGGCCCCACTGACTGTATCGATGGAAAAGGCCAAGGCCTGATTCCCGTCAGTTAAAACGCGAGACCTGTGGGAGCAAGCAAGCCCGCTCCCACAGGGTCCGGCGTGCCGAGCCCCTTCAGCCCTCCTTGACCCACTGCACAAGCACGCTCGCCTCAGGCTTTTTTGCGAAGACCTTCTGCGGCAGTAGCAGCCAGGCCAGCGCCGGCAGCAGGATCAAGGCACCGAGCATGTTCACCAGGAACATGAAGGCCAGCAGGATGCCCATGTCGGCCTGGAATTTGATCGGCGAGAAGGCCCAGGTCGATACCGCGACCGCCAGTGTCATGCCGGTCAGCAGTACCACTTTTCCGGTGAACAACAGCGCCTGGTAATAGGCCTGGGCCAGGGTGTCACCGGCACGCATTCGAGCCAGGATCACGCTCAACACATAGAGCGCATAGTCGATGCCGATGCCCACGCCGAGCGCGATGACCGGCAGTGTCGCCACTTTTACTCCCATGCCCAGTCCCACCATCAGCGCCTCGCAAAGAATCGAGGTGAGCATCAGCGGCAGCATCGCGCAAAGGGTTGCACGCCAGCTACGGAAGGTCAGCAGGCACAGCAGGCTGACCGCGCCGTAGACCCAGAACAGCATCTCGTGCATGGATTTTTTCACCACGATATTGGTCGCGGCTTCGATACCGGCGCTGCCGGCGGCCAGCATGAATTTGACCTCTGGCACCTGATGAGCAGCGATGAAGGCCTCGCTCGCCTCCACCACCCGATTCAAGGTATCGGCCTTGTGATCGGACAGGTAAACGTACAGCGACAGCATCGAACAGCCCTGATTGAACAGCTCCCGCGGTGCACGGGTCTGCACGGCGCCCAGCGCACCGTCATTGGGGATCAGCTCATACCACTTGAAGTTGCCTTCGTTGTAACCGGCCGTGGCGATCTTGCTCAGCGCCGCCATCGAAGTGGTCGACTCCACGCCAGGTAATTGCTCCAGTTGCCAGGCCAACGCATCCACCGCAGACAGGCTGGCGTAGCGCGTGCACTGATCTTCTGGTGTCTTGATCATGATCACAAAAATATCCGAACTGGCCGCATAGTTTTGGGTCATGAACAGCGCGTCGCGGTTGTAGCGCGAGTCGGCGCGCAACTCCGGGGCGCCAGGATCGAGATCGCCGATCTTCAGGTTAAGGCTCACGGCAAAACCGAACGCTGCCAGCAGCAGGCCGCCCAGCATGGCGCCAATGGCCCAGCGCCGCTGGGTGAACAAATCGAGCACACGCCACAACGGATGCTTGATCTGTGCTTGCAGCTCGGCGGTTTCCGAACTCAGGCTGCGTTGCGCCGCTGTCGGGCTGACACCGATGTAGCTGAGCAGGATCGGCAGCAGAATCAGATTGGTGAAGATCAGCACCGCCACGCCGAGACTGGCGGTAATCGCCAGATCCTGAATCACCCGGATATTGATCAGCAGCAACACGGCGAAACCCACCGCATCGCAGAGCAACGCGGTCATGCCGGCGGCGAACAGTCGGCGAAAGGTATAACGCGCCGCCACTACCCGATGGGTGCCACGACCGACGTCCTGCATGATGCCGTTCATCTTCTGCGCGCCATGGCTCATGCCGATGGCGAACACCAGAAACGGCACCAGCGCCGAGTACGGGTCCAGCTCAAACCCAAGTATCGCGAGCAGGCCCATCTGCCAGAGCACGGCCACCAGCGAACAGGTCACCACCACCAGGGTGCTGCGCGCGCAACGGGTGTAACCGTAAAGCACCACCACGGTCACCAACACAGCCATCACGAAGAACAACAAGACCTGGGTCAGCCCCTCGATCAGGTCGCCGACGATCTTGGTGAAACCGGTGATGTGGATGCGCAGTTCATCGGTCTGGTACTTGTCCCGCAGCGCCTCCAGCTGTCGGGAAAACTCGCCGTAGTCCAGGGCTTTGCCGGTCTGCGGACTGATTTCCAGCAGCGGCACGAAGATCACGCTGGACTTGAAGTTACCGGCCACTAATTGACCGACCTCACCGGAACGGGCGACGTTGGTCCGCACCTGCTCGATGCTGGTCGCCGAGCCATCGTAATCGTCGGGGATCACGGTGCCGCCATCGAGCCCCTCTTCGGTCACGGCGGTCCAGCGTGTGGTCGGGGTCCATAACGACTTCATGTAGGGGCGGTCGACACCCGCCAGCAGATAAAGCTCGTCGTTGAGCCTGGCCAGGGTGTCGAGGTAATCCTTGGTGAAGATGCTGCCCTGGTTGACCTCCACGGCGATCCGCAACGAGTTGCCCAGACCGCTCAACTCGCTGCGATTCTCCAGGAAGTTGGCGACATAGGGGTGCCCCGTAGGGATGGTCTTCTCATAGCTGGCGTTGATGCCAATGCGCGTGGCTTGCCAACCGAGCACCAGCGTCACCAGCAGACACAGCAGGATCACCAGCGGCCGATGGTTGAAGATCATTCGCTCGGCGAAGTTGCCCGACGCCTGGTCGAAGTCTTCCAGGCGGCCGATCACGGTTTGGGTTTTGTCGTCTTTCAAGTCTGACTCCTGTTGCACGGGCCATGGCCCGATAGCGCTACACCGTGAAGTTTCAAGGTTTGGCGGAGGCCCGCGGATCCTGATCAGTGGCCACGCCACTCAAACCGACGCTGGCCAGACTGCCGTCGGTTGTCTGTTGCACGGCAGCGACCGTCCCGCCGCTGCGGCTCTGGCGCTTGTCGAAGCTGCGACCCTGGTCATGGCTGAACAACAGTTCGCCGCTCTGGCTGGCCAACAGCAGGCTGCCGTCACGCAGTTCGATGGCGGTCGCCAGCGTTGATTCGACGCCGGTGTCGAGGCGTCGCCAACTGCTGCCACGGTCCTCGGACCACCAGGCGTTGCCGCGCAATCCATAGGCAATCAACGCTCCGTCGCGGGTACCGAGAAGACCGAAAAAGCTGCCTTCATAAGGTGATTTCAGGGCCTTGAACGAATGCCCGGCATCGGTCGAACGCAACAACAGACCGCGCTCTCCGACCAGAAGCAGATCGTTACCCGAAGCACGGATCGCATACAGGTTCAGGCCCTGCGGATTGTCCACATGCTGCATCCACGGTCGCCAGTTTCGTCCGCCGTCGTCGGTCCGATAGATCTGGTTATAGGCACCCACGATGTAGCCATGCAGCCGGTCACTGAAGTACAGGTCGAGAAACGGTTTATCCGGCCCGTCATCCAGCATCTGCCGTGCCTGCGCAAGGTGGCTGGCGCCGCCCGGCTGATCGGCATCGCGCTCCGCGGCCTGCACCGCCAGCGCGGCGGCACGCTCACCGTCGAGTTGCTTGTGCCAGGTTTCGCCTCCGTCCTCGGTGTGCAACACCACCCCCAGATGACCGACCGCCCAGCCCTGCTCCGCGTCGACGAATTGCACCGCGGTCAGGCTGACGCTGACCGGCACACGGGCCTGGCGCCAAGTCATTCCAGAGTCATCCGAGAGCAACACGATGCCGCGCTCTCCGACCGCCACCAGACGCTCGCCAGCCCGGGCCAACCCAAGCAATACCGCGCGCGCGGCCTTGGCGGTCGGCAGTGCCGGCTGCTGTAGCACAGCAAACGTCGCGGCCTGCGCAACCATGGACGTGCTCGCCAATAGACACAACGCCAGCGCGCAGCCACTCCATCGCAGACCGAAACTCGCAAAGATTTTTTCAACGTTCATGTCTTTATCCCGCCTGGAAAATCGCCAGCGACCGCGACGAGTTTTTCACTCGTCACGGCGCTCCATGGTTCAACGCATGTTTTCGTTGGCCATGGCATCCGGTGTGTAAAAGGAAGCCGAAGGTTTTGCGATCGTCTGGTACTGGACCGCCAGATCGTTGCTCGAAGAGTTAAGGAAGTAGGCGCCCGTATCGAGGTTGTAGCTGCCCCACATGACCTGCGCAGTGAGCGCCGGCAGGTCCGGTGCCAACAGCGTCAGCGAATACATCTGCCGACCCAGTTTGCCCTGGGCGTCATACCCGTCGACCATCAGGATCTGCCAGGAGTCCTCGTCGACGTAGTAGGTCCGATGCGGCACCACATGGCGCTTGCCGGGTTTGAGCGTGGCCTCGACCACCCAGACCCGATGCTTCTCCCAGCGCACCAGATCAGGATTGAGGAAGTTCTGCTTGACCAGGTCGTCGCTCTTGGCCAGGCCGGCGCGATTATTGTTGTAAGGGACGATCAGTTCTTTCTTGCCCGCAAGCTTGAGATCGTAGCGGTCGGTAGGCCCGAACAGCATGAACGCTTCGTCAAACAGACCGACACCAGAGGTGACGAAGTCCGGGGTGTCGTAGGCGATGTTCGGCGCTCGCCGTACCCGGCGCTGGCCGACCAGATATTGCCAGGCTGCACGGTTGGCCGGGTCCATGTCCCAATGGGTCATCAGTCCTTCGCCGGCCTTGGATGACGGCAGCTCGGTCAGCAGCTTGCCAATCTGGTACTTGCCGGCAAAATTTTCCAGGCTGCCGCTTTCGGAGTAGTAGGGAAACTGATAGCTGAACAGCGCTCGGGTCGCCTGGACCTTCTTGCCACCGGCGGTCATCAGCCAGGTATCAAAAGGTGCGCTGATGGTCTCGCCACCCTGCCAGGACAACCGGTAGTTCCACAGCACTTGCGCGCCGTTATCCGGGATCGGGAACGGGATACCGCCATAGGCGCTGCTGACTTTCTCGGTGTCCACATCCAGCGTGGCACGGGTGGCATTTTTGCCGGTGTTGTCATACACCCATTGCGGGGCCGCTGCCGAGCGATGGGTCGGGTATACGTCCAGGCGATAGTCCGGGTATTTCTTCAGCAGGAGCTTGGTGCCTTCGGCCAATCCGCTGGCGTACTGCTCCATGTTCGAGGCCTTGATCGAGTACAGCGGTTTCTCGCCGGCGAATGGATCGGCACGTTTGTCACCCGGCTTGTAGCCCGGCGCGACCTTGGTGTAGCCGCCGTCCCAGGCCGGGATGCTGCCATCGGCATTGCCGGCGCGCTCACCACCAAGGGGCGTTAGTTCAGACTTCAAACGTGCAGCCTGTTCAGGCGACACCGCTGCCTGCGCCGGGCTGATGCCGGCCAGGGCCAGGGTAAGGACGCAAGTGTTCAGGAAAGCGTTGTTCTGCATGGCGAATCCACCTTATTAGAATGAGGTTTTCACGTAGAGCGAGACAAAATCGCGGTCGGCCAGCGATTGCCCGTAACTGAAATTGCCGTCCTCGCGCAGCCCGGCTTTCGGCGCACCGAAGAAGTTCACGTAGTTCAGGCCGACATCCCAGCGCTGCAGGTACGTGGCCTTGAGCCCGACACTCCAGTCACCCGCATGGGTATTGCCGAAGCCCGATTTGTTGACGGCCGAAGAACGCCCGTCGAGCACCACGCCCATGCCGATTGGCACGGTCAGGTCGATCCCGTCGACAATCTGGAAGTACGCAGGCTCTACCAAAACCCTTAGCGCCGTGGCATCACGGGTGGTGTTGGAGTCCAGCGCCGCAGCGTTCTCGGTGACGCTCAGGGTTCGGTTCCAGGCCAGTTCGGCCAGTGCCGAACCGCCATCCCAGAAAGCGCCAGGCGATAACAGGTAAATCGCCGACAGGTTGGCGTGAGCGGTTTTGCCTCGGGCAAACAGTGAATCATCGCCGCCATCGGCCTCCATGCCTGGGGTCACCACTTGCAGGTTGCTTACCAGCGGCGCATTCCAGCGCACGGAGGTTTCACCGGCAAAGTTGAACGGCCCATAGGCAGTGGAGAAACTGACGCCGGCAGTCTTGATATCTTCGGCGTAGACCTGACGATAAGAACCCAGGATCGGCAGCCCGGTGGCCGCCGCGGCCGCACCGTCGAGATAGGCATACAGGCCGATCGGGGTTTTGTCGTGATACTGCGCGGCGTAGAAACCCAGCTCCAGTTCGGTCCCGGTCGGTTTGAAGCGAATCTGCATGCCGCCCTGCCCCGAATTTCGTGGCTTCACATCGCCGCCATTCACCGTGTCGTTGCCGAACACTTCGCGCAGCGAACCGCTGCCGTAACCGATGGCATCGACATCGCTCAAGTAGCTGCCGGCGCCGGGCAGATTGGAACGCTCCCACTCAAACTGGTAGTAAGCGCCCACCGACAACTGCGGGTTGATCTGCAACTGCCCGGAGATCTGATTGACCGGGCGCAGGATCTCCTTGAACTGGGTTCCCGGCACGCTGAGCAACTTGACCACATCGGTCGGGCCCTGGGCATTGGCAATGCCGTTGCCACCGTAGAACAGGCTTTCACCGTAGATCAGGCTGTGCCGGCCCAGACGCACCACGCCCTGGGAGTCGTCACCGAGGTCACCGCGCAGGAACACGAAGGCGTCGAGAATTTCCGCGTCGCGACCGTGGAGCTCGCGGGTTTCGCTGAGGAAATGCGGCTGCTCGCTGCTGTCGGTGTCCTGATTGTAGATATCGTCGTACCAGGCCGCGCCGCTCACACGCAACCCATAGTTTTGCCGACTGAGGTCCATTTCGGAAAACAGGTCCAGGCGGTTGGAGACCAAGCCGCTGCTGAAGTTTTTATCGCCCTGACTCTGGATCGAGGGGTACAGGCCATTAGCGGTCGGTGCGTTGACCAATCGGCTGTCCTGACCTTGCAGACGCCAGGCCTGGCTGTACTTGATGGTGTTGTCCCAACGCAGTTTCCAGTCCGAATCACCCAGGTCCATTTGCATGGCCTCGGCCCTTTCGACCATTACGCCAGTGCTGCATAACGCCAGGAACAGGGCGCAATGCTTGAAACGAAAGCAACGTTTAACGTTGTCCATGGACGCTCCTCATTATTTTTATTTTTGGCATGGCTTTGCACGTGTGGCGCCAGCCAGCACGCTCAGTTAGCGGCTTGCGCCGCTGTCTACAGGTGTGCGTTTCAGATGTAGGTGGAGGCCAATCCGCCATCGACCGCCAGGTTGACGCCGTTGATCCAGCGCGACTCGTCGGCACACAGGAAAGCGATCACCGCCGCCACCTCATCGGCATAACCGGGGCGCTTCATGCGATGGGCATCGGCCTGGGTTCGTGCTTCACCGAGCATGCTCACGAAGTCGCCGAGGATGGGCGTGAAGACCGGGCCCGGCGCCACGCTGTTCATGCGCACTGAATGTTCGAGAAACCAGGGCTGGGCCTGCAGGTAGTTCCAGACGATCAAGGCTTCCTTGAAATACTGGTAGCAGGTCTCATCCGGTACCGGGTGCTCGGACAGCCAGGCTTGCGCGGCGGCGAAACCTTCGATGCGCGCAAGCGCCTTGTGCAACTCCAGGCGTAATGGCCACTCGGCGCCGAGGATCGAGGCGATATTGACGATGCTGCCGCCAGCGGTGATGCGTGGCAGCAATGCCTGGCTCAGGTGACGCAACCCCAGGTAGTTGACCTGCGCCAGCAGTTGCGGGTTCGCAGTGCCCGGCACCCCGGCGATATTGCACAGGCTGTCGATCCGTTCCGGTAGCTGCGGCAGGAGCCGGTCGATGTTCTCGGCACTGCTCAGATCACCCTGAACAAAACCGTCCAGGGTCATGTGCGGGGCCTTCAGATCGACGCCAATCACGTGGGCGCCATGGGCGCGCAGCAGGCTTGCAGTGGCGGCGCCGATACCCGAAGAGACCCCGGTCACCAGCACAATCTTGTTGTCGAGTTTCATGTTGAGTCCTCTTATTATTTTTGTGTACTCGCCCGACCTCGTCGGTCTGGTCTTGTCCGTCAGAACGGGTAGCGTGGCGCCTTATCCTTGACCGTCACCCACTGCCATTGGGTGTATTCGTCCCAGTCGGCCGGGCCGCCCACGCTGCCGCCATTTCCCGAACTGCCGCGCCCACCGAACGGATTGATGCACTCGTCGGCCACCGTCTGATCGTTGATGTGCAGCAGACCGCAATTGAGTTGCTCGCCAATCGCCATCGCGTGCCCGACCGAAGGCGAAATGATCCCCGCGGACAAGCCATACTCGGTGCGGTTAGCCAGGTCGATGGCCTCATCGTCGCTGGAAAAACTCACCACCGTGGCCACCGGGCCGAAGATTTCCTCGTCGAATGCGCGCATGCCCGGGCGCACGCCGGAAAGCACCGTGGGTTGGTAGAACAGCCGTTCAAACTCGCCGCCGGCGTCCAGTGTTGCCCCGGCAGTCACACTCTCCGTGACGATTTCATGCACCCGTTGCAGCTGTCGTTTGTTGATCAAAGGCCCCAGCACCGCCTCGCCGCGAGCGGCATTGCCGACCGTGATCGCCCGGGCTTTCTCTGCCAGCCGGCGGACCAGTTCTTGCGCGATCGATTCATGGGCCAGGATGCGTCCGGTGGCCATGCAGATTTGCCCCTGATGCAACCAGGCACCCCAAGCGGCATTGCTCGCCGCCAATTCAAGATCGGCATCTTCGAGCACGATCAACGAGTTCTTCCCTCCCAACTCCAGGGCGACTTTTTTCAGATGACGCCCAGCCACCTCCGCGACCTTGCGCCCGGCTGCGGTAGAACCAGTGAACGCGATCATCCGAACATGCGGGTCGCGGCACAGGGCCTCACCGGCCACTGCTGCGCCCGGCAAAACCTGCAGCAGTCCCTTGGGCAGACCGGCCGCCTCGAACAACCGGGCAATGATGAAACCGCCACTGACCGGGGTCTGCGGATCGGGCTTGAGCACCACCGCGTTGCCGGCCGCCAGCGCCGGTGCCACCGAGCGCAGGGAGAGCACCAGGGGAAAGTTGAACGGCGAGATCACCCCGACCACGCCATGGGGCAACCGGCGCGCATAGGACAAACGCCCCGCTTCGCTTGGGAGGACCAACCCATGGGGTTGCGACAGCAGGCCGGCAGCCTGATGCAGCAACACGATCGCCTCACGAACCTCATGCTCACCCTTGAACAGGCTGCCGCCGCTTTCCCGAGCGATGTACAGCGCCAATTCGGCAAAGTGTTGCTGGGCCAAGGCTGCGGCGTTGCGAAAGATCTCTGCGCGTTCCCGTGGCCCCAATGCCGCCCAGGCCGGTTGAACACGGGCAGCGATCAGGCTGGCAAACGCGATGTCCGCCGCATCGGCCAATCCTGTGACGGTCAGTACCTCTCCGGTGGCCGGCTCGATGACTCTATTGACGCCGCCCAATGGACGTATCCAGTCGCCATTGAAGATGCGTTCGCACCACAGCTCGTCCCGCAGAAAATCAGATGGTTCACTTACCGACATTTCGGTCTCCCGGCTCTTGTGTTTGTAATTGCCTGACGCGGCCTTGCTAAAGCGATGAAGGTCGTCTGCGTCTTGAAGCACTAGAGCAAGGGCTGTGCCGACTTCCTGCGTTGCACTGCGTTTTAGGTAGCGAAGGCTCTGGCCTGAGGGCTTGGGAGGAGCATCGACGAATAGAGCGAAGCGTTCGGCCCTCGGCCGACACCCGGCCACTTGTCCAAATGATAAAGTTATGTTTAATAACTGTTTTGCTAATTGATCATTTCGATCAGTCGACTCGCTCAGGGGCATATAACAATGAATAATCCCCATTCGCTGCTTCCTCATCTCGCGGTGCAGGAGGAACATTTCTCGCCCCGGGGAGACAGTACGCAACTGGCCGAGGGCAACTCACCGACCCTGGCCGAGTTGACCGAATGCCTGTTCTTTTCCCCTGTCGACGGGCGCATCTGGCTCAACGACCAGCGCATGCTGCTATTGCACAGTTCATCCTTCGGCGCGCTGCGGCGGGAGATTATCGAGCGCCAGGGACTGGAACAGACCCGCGGTCTGTTTACCCGCACCGGCTATTTGTCCGGTGCACGCGATGCGCGGCTGATCCGCGAGCGCTGGCCAGACGCCGATGCCGCGGCGGTTTTCTCCGCCGGCACGCGCCTGCACACGCTCGAAGGCATGACCAAGGTCGAACCCCTGCACTTCAAATTCGACGCCGACTCAGGCTTCTACGAAGGTGAGTTCCTCTGGCACCACTCCTGTGAGGCCGACGAACATATCGCCGCCTACGGGATCGGCCAGGATCCGGTGTGCTGGACCGAACTGGGCTATGCCATCGGTTATGTCAGCGGGCTGTTTGGCCGCCTGGTGATCTTCCGTGAAACCGAGTGCCGCGGCATGGGCCATGAGAGCTGCCGGGTGATCGGCAAGACTGCCGAGCAATGGGGCGATGTCGAACAGGACCTGAGTTACCTCACCGCCACGCCATCCAGCGTCGCCCCCAAGCAGCGTCCAGCTCCGGCGCCCGCGCCCCTGGATGACGACAGCGAACTACCCGGCGGGCCAAAACCCATTGGCGCCAGCGCCGCCTTCAACGCCGCGACCCTCGCCTTGCAGCGCGTTGCGCCGACGCCGGCCACGGTGCTGTTCAGCGGCGAGTCCGGGGTCGGCAAGGAATTGTTCGCCCGTCAGTTGCATCAGTTCAGCCCACGCCATCTAGCACCTTTCGTGGCCCCCAACTGCGCCGCGATCCCGGACAATCTGATCGAGGCCGAACTGTTCGGTGTCGAGCGCGGCGCCTATACCGGCGCGACCCATTCGCGCCCTGGACGCTTCGAACGGGCTCACGGCGGCACGCTGTTTCTCGATGAAATCGCCAGTCTCAGCCTGCCCGGGCAGGGCAAGCTGCTGCGTGCATTGCAAGAGCGTGAGATCGAACGCATCGGTGGCAGCCAGCCGATCAAGGTCGATGTCCGGGTGGTGGCGGCTACCAATGTCGACTTGCGCAAAGCCGTGGCGGCCGGAGACTTTCGCGAGGACCTGTTCTACCGCCTGAACGTCTACCCCATCACGTTGCCGCCATTGCGCGAACGTCGTGACGACATCCCATTGCTGGTCAACGCGTTCCTGCGACGCTTCTGTCAGGCCTACGCCCGCAAGCCCGCCGGGCTGACCATGCGCGCGCTCAAGGTGCTGTTGCGCTATGACTTTCCCGGCAACGTGCGGGAATTGCAGAACCTGGTCGAGCGCGGCCTGATCGCCAGCGAAGACGGTCAAGCCATCGATCTGGTCCACCTGTTTCGCAACGAACCCATGCCGCAGGAGGCGTACTCTCTGGACGGCAATGGCAGCCTCGCAGCCACTGACCCCAGCCCCGCCAGCACACAGCCTCGGCCGGCCTTGCTGGAAACCCTGGCTCGTCTGGAACACGGCTTCTCCATTGAAGGTCTGGAGTCGCGCTTGATCGACGAAGCGCTGCAAAAGAGCGAAGGCAACCTGGCCGCCGCCGCGCGACTGCTGGGATTGAGTCGTGCGCAGTTTGCCTACCGACTGAAGAAGTACCGACAGGCATCGGCCTGATGCAGGCCGACCTGGGGATGAAACGAAATTATCTTGCCAATATAGTTATTAACATTAACCATGTTGAAAGTTAACTTGTTTGGCGGAAGAACCCATCCCATCGCGGTACAACGATCAGGAAACCACATGGCCCACAACACTATCGACGGCCTCATCGAACAACTCAGCCAACTGCCGCCCCTCGGCTCGCTGACGATCGATCAACAACGTCAACAGGCAGAACAACTCTTCGGCAGCGCTTCCTGCGCCGAGGGCGTGACCTTTGAGGACGCCAATCTGGCCAGCGTCAGCGGGCTTTGGGCCATTCCCACGGATGCCCGGCCTGACTTCGTGTTGTTGTATCTGCATGGCGGAGGCTACTCGTTCGGCAGTGCCCAGGCCTATCGCCCGCTCACCAGCCAATTGGCAGCCCGCAGCCGAATTCGTACCCTGTGCATCGATTACCGCCTGGCCCCGGAACACCCTTTCCCGGCCGCCGTAGAGGACGCTCTGGATGTCTACCGTGCACTCCTCGAAAACGGTGTGAACGCCGAACACCTGGTGCTGGCCGGCGACAGTGCCGGCGGCGGTCTGTGCATGGCTCTGATGTTGGCTGCCAAGGCCGCGGGTTTGCCGCTGCCCGCGGCTGCGGTAGTGATGTCGCCTTGGGTGGACATGGCTCAGACAGGAGAGTCCTGGGATTTGCAGAAGGCTCGAGATCCATTGCTCGGCCCGCTTGCTGGCAAGACCCTTATGGCCGACATCTATCTGCAGGGCGCCGAGCCACTGAATCCGCTGGCTTCCCCCCTGTACGGTGACCTTCAGGGTCTACCGCCAGTGCTGATCCAGGTGGGCAGTCGGGAATGCCTGCTGGACGATTCAACCCAGCTCGCCAGCCGCCTGGCCAGCGCCGAAGTGGCGGTCCACCTGGACGTCTGGCCGGGAATGATTCATGTCTTCCAGACCATGAGCGATCAACTCGAAGAAGCCCGCCGGGCACTGGACCAGATCAGCGCCTTCCTCCTACGCCACCTGGATCGTTGATATCGGCCTGGGCGAGCTCAATCTCTACCTGTGCGTATCGCTGAAGTTTTCTCTTATAACGAAAACTTCAGCACCATCTCCCGCAAGCCCTGAGCCAACCTGGAAAGCTCACCGCTGGCCACGCTGGAGCGACCGGCATCTTCGGCGGATTGCATCGAGAGTTGGCGAATGTTGACCAGATTATGATCGACCTCCCGAGCCACTTGGGCCTGTTGCTCGGCGGCGCTGGCAATGAGCAGATTACGTTCAGTGATCAGCTCGACCGCAGCGGCAATTTCGTCAAGGGCGCTGCCCGCAGAATTGGCGACTTCGAGCGTGCTTTCAGCTCTGCTCGTGCATTGACTCATGGAGTGTGTGGCACCATCGACGCACGTTTGAATACTGGAAATCATCGCTTCAATCTCAACCGTCGATGCTTGAGTTCTGTGCGCCAGAGCCCTTACCTCGTCCGCCACAACGGCGAAACCGCGACCACTTTCGCCGGCACGGGCGGCCTCGATGGCGGCATTGAGTGCCAACAGATTGGTTTGATCGGCGATGTTACGGATCACATCCAGCACCCGGCCGACTTCCCGGCTTTTATCGGCCAGCCCCAGGACCAACACCGAGGTATGGCCCAATTCATCGGCCATGTTCTGAATCGCACCGACCGTGGCAAGCACCTGGTCCCGCCCTTGCCGGGAAGAACGATTGGCGATGACTGATGAATCTGAAGTCGACGCGGCATTGCGTGCCACATCATCGACGACCGTACTCATTTGATTGACGGCGGTTGCAGCCTGGATCACTTCATCACTCTGCTTGTGCATGTGCTGCGTATTTTTCTCGGTAGCCACCTGCATCTGTTCTGCGGAGACGGCTACTTTGTCTGCCGTGTCCGAGATGAGCCTGATCGTGCCACTCAGACTCGACTGCATACCGACCAGCGCATTGAGCAGCCCTGCCAGCTCATCTGTCCCCTTGATATTGACCACCCCGGACAAATTACCGGAAGCAATATCCTGAGCCAGCTTTGAAGCCTGGCGCAGTGGCTGCGTGATGCTGCGCGTCAGCAGCCATGCCATCACCGCACTGAGCAGAATCACTCCGAGTGCCAGCGCCCACATCAGTGCATCAAAGCTTGTCGCGACATCGCGTGCTTGCGCCGCAGCCTTCTGGTTCATCCTTTCTTCGAGGTTGATCATTTGGTTAACCACGCGCAACCACTCCACAAAAGCAGGCCGGGCTTCGGCAAGCAAGACCTCTACCGCGCGTGGCGCTTGCTCGCTCATGCGTAAATGGATGACCTTTTCAATCAACGGCAAGGTATTGACCTCGACCTCTTTGATCGCTGAAAGCGCTCGCTGTTCTTCGTCGGTTATATCGGTGCGCGACGCAAAAATCTTGTCCAGGGCGATGGCCGCTTCAGCGTAGTTCGCCGCGAGCTGTTTTATTTTTTCAAGTTCAGGATAGACATCCTGAATGTTGTTTATCAGCAGGATGTCACGCAAGACAATCGCCCGATCATGCACACTTCCCCGGAAGTTGATGGCATAGCGGGTTTTCACATTGTTGACGTCATTGATTCGCGTCAATGTGTCCTTGATTTCATGCACGCGACTCATGGCCAACAATATGGAAGCAAGCGTCAGTATCAATACAAAGGTAAAGCCCAACCCCAGTTTCTGCCCAACGTTCAGCTTCAGCCCCATGTTGATCTCCATGCGCATTATTTTATTAAAATAAGAATTCCGTCGTTGGCGAAAAACAAAAACCGAACGTTCTCCTGCAAGCCAGCGGTTTTAATTCAGTGGCTGCCCGAAGCGATTCAGTTCCATTGCAACGCGATCAAGATGATCCGAAGTTCCCTCGTTATTTGCGCTGCAGCCATGGAACAACTCCAGCACTACGTCCACTCAGTCTGAAACGAACGCTGGAGATTGTTCATGGGAATTCAGTCCACCAGGGCTTTCAGGTATGTGCAGCAATTCGCGTGCTTGGCCGAACGCTGCGAAGACAACTGCTGCAAGGGCGACTGGCGCATCGCGGTCAGTGATCGCAGTCAGGATTTGTATAGCCGAACCTACCCTGAGCTCTTGAACCTGATCGTCAAAGACGATTCCGGTTATCAAATGAGCCGGGCTGGCGGTCAGTGTGGAGCGCTACAGGGCGGACGTTGCCAGATACACGCGCAACAGGGCGAACAAGTACTCACGGATACTTGTGCCAACTACCCGCGCATGTATCGCCGGATCAATGACTCGCTGGTGAAATCGGCGACCATGAGCTGCCCGGAAATCGCCCGTCTGGGGCTGTTTGGCGACGACCCGTACCGTATCGAGGAAAGCCGGCAAGACGACTTCCACCTTTACGGGGCAAGCAACCAGGCGTTTGCTGGCATCGACGCGTCCCACTGGCGTTCAGTGGTCGACTTTCTTCTGCAGATGGCGCTGTCGACGGAACTGTCCACCGGGCAGGTATTGCTGCGTCTGCACTGGATCGCCGCCAGGCTGAACGCGTTGCCCTATGCCTGTTGGGCCGAAGAGCTACCCTTTCAGGCGGCAGGGTATGAACCGCCAATAGCCAGCAGCGAGCCGATCATTGCGGACCCGTTGCTGATCGTGCTGATGAACATTCTGAACGCATCGGGCGTGCCGCCGGCATTGCGTCAACAAATCCTCGACGCCTCGCTCATCGAGCCCGGTGAAACGCCGGAACAGGCTCAATGGATGCTTAAGCCTGCCTATCGCGACCTTTACCGAGAAAAGATTCATGGCACGCTCGACCCGATCCTGAAGCGTTTCATTGCCGCCGAAATGACCCGCACCGGATTCCCGTTCATTTCGAGTACCAGTGCCGGGCTTGATTATGGGGCGAGCCTTACCGAGTGGGCGGCCACACTGGCCATCCGGACCTTGACGCTACGCCACCTGCTGCTTGCCCATTGTGATGCGGACACACGGCAGGCACCGGACCGGCAACAAGTGGTTGATCTGGTTTATCGATTCTGCCGGGCGGCCAGCCATAACGCTGTCACGGTAACCGAGAGGACATTGCGTAATGCAATCGGTGACAGGGGCGCAGCGTATTTGTGCGCGCTGATCGCGCAAATAGAGGCTTGAATAAAGAGCCACAAGCGCCCCTGTCACCCTGGGAGGATGTGTCCTGACCTCAAGTCTGCGTAGAATGCCGGGTCGATACCGGATTCAATAACAAACAACGGTCGGCAGACTCATCATCCCTGTGATCAACACCACTGGTGACTTGTGGCGCCCTTTTACGTTCAATGCCTGAACTATCAACCATGAACGAGAGTTCACGGGTATCAAATGCCAATACAAAAGCGCTTTGCAGGCTTTGTCTGTGGGTATCGCTGCTGATCACCTTTAACGCGCAGGGCGCCTCCTTGCCGCTTGAGTTGTATATCCCGGACGCTCCGCCACTGACGTTTGTCGATGGTTCCAAAGGCCACGGAATGGTCGGAGAAGCCGTCCTGACGGCCATCGCCAACGCGGGTTATGTCGCTCATGTCCATGGGCTTCCCTGGGCCAGATCGCAGAAGTACGTCAGCGAGAAGCAGGATCTCCTGATAGCTCCCTTGTCACGTACGCCAGAACGCGAGGATCGCTTCACCTGGATCGCGTCGATCATGCCCATGGAGCGAGCCTTTTTCAGCCTCGACCGGCCAGTGAGCAGCTTTGCGCAAGCGAAAAAAACCTACCGGGTGATCGGCGTCGGCCTGGGCAGTGCGCAGGAGGAAATCCTGCGTGCACAAGGCTTCAGCGACGAGCAGATCTACCCGCTGACCATTGGCGACAATCCTGCGCAGATGCTCTTGAAAGGTCGCATTGATGCCTGGTTCAACGGTGTGCCCGAGAGTCAATACATCTGGCCGAAGATGTCTGAACGCAAGCTGTTCATGAGCCCCGTCATGAGCCGCGCGGAGCTCTATCTGGCTTGCTCCAGGCTTTGTTCCGAGCAACTGGTGCAAGACTTGCGCAAGGCGGTTAAAACGCTTCGCGATGACGGCTCCCTGGCGCGTATACAACAGAGCTATTTGTCGCAATAACGGAACCGCCAGCGCCCGCCACACCACTTAGCCCCTATGTCCATCATTAACGGGTTAAGCCATGAGTGGCCTCTTCTACAAAACCTTGCTCAAAGATCTTTCCACCGCCCTTGAGATGCAGCCCTTGGCGTTCGATGCCCGAGGGATGTGCGATCTGATCATCGATGACACCTATCCGCTGAAGCTGGCATGCAATGACCCTCATCAGCGCCTGCTGCTGATCGGCTTGCTCGAGACGCCAAAAGACCTGCCGTTGCAGCGCTTGTTGGGTGGTGCGCTCAATCCCCTCGTCAGTGCCGGTCCCGGGCTCGGTTGGGATGCTGGCAGCGGTTTGTATTTTGCCTATCAAAGCATCACCCGGGAAAAAGCCAGCGTCGCGGTGTTGATGCGTGAAATCGCGACGCTGATCGACTGGATCAAAGGTTGGCGTGAGGCGCGTATATGAATCCCCTGCAATCACGCTTTACCAGTGTCGAAGCGCTGAAAGACTCGACTGTCGACGTGCGGGCGCTCAAGGCCCACGGCCGGATCGAGGTCAATGGCAAGCATTATGAAATCCGTGCCGCAGCGGATGGGCAACTCAGTGTGCAACGCCCGGACAAACAGGCCGCCGTGGACAAGTTCTTCAAGAGTGCCAGCCATCTTCTCGGTGGACAGAGCCAGAGCGCGCGGATCGCCCAGACACTCAATGAGAAAGCCGCCGCAGCCTCTGCACGGCCGCAGCTTACGCGCCAATTGGGTGGACGCCTCAATCTGCAACAGATCAACCTGGAGCAAGGCCAGAGCAGTTCCTCGGCGACCGCCGTTACGGCAAAAGAAGGCGAGATCCCCGACGGCAAGAAAGCCTTTGCCAGCCTGCTCGCCTGGACGAAAAAAGCGCAAAAGCTCAAACAGCCCATGCAGGAAACCATTTACCAGCTGTTCAAGCAGGAAACCCCCAAGTCCAAGCCCATGGCGCCCGACGCGCAGAAAGCCTACATGGAGGGGTTTAAAAAGCTCGAACGCACGGAGGGTATCGATCTGTGGCCCCAAGGGCTGGACGGCATGAACAAGGAAGACCGCCTAATCGGCGTCTACATGGCCGAGCATCCCGGTGCAGGCAAGGACTTCTACCGGATCGTGCCTGAACACTCTCGTCGCACAGAGGAAGACGATACGGGACGGCTGACCATCGGTGTCGAGCCGCGCTATGCCGGCGAATTGGCAAAGGCCATGACGACGCTGATCAAGAACGAGGGCAATGTCCTCAGCGGCAAAATAGCCGGGCCGGAAATATTTGGCCAACGAACCGATTCGGCCATTCTCTATGTGCGCAGCGATTACGCAGAGACCCAGGCGTTGGGCCGCAAACTACAGAGCATGTTGCCCGCGCAGGCCTTCATCGACCATACCCCCGCGGGCATGCAGTCGGCGGGTAAAGGTCTGGCCTATGCCGAAACGGTCAAGGGTGACTCGAGCAGTCATGGCCTGTCACGAGCAGACATCATTGCGACCGTGCTGAGCGATCACAGCAGCGGCTCCCTGGAGAAAAAGCTGAAAACCGCGCTTGCCGCGAAAGGCTATAACCCGGACAACCCGGCTTTCAGGCAAACATCCACTCGCTGAACAAGGACGCCTCTGCGCCATGAATCCTCTGCAATTTCGCTTCCCCAGTGTCGAGGCACTGATAAACGCGCCCGTCGATATCCCGGCGCTCAAGGCCCATGGCCAGATCGAGGTCGGCGGCAATACCTATCGGATCAGTAATGCGGCGGATGGCCAATTTCAGGTCGAACGCCCGGACGATCAAGCCACACAGTGGACCTTCTTAAAAAGCGTCTACGCCCTCCTCAATGGGCAGAACGAGGATTCGCATATCGCCCGGACACTGAACGAGAAAGCCGCTAATCCCCCATCAAATCCACGGCAAGAACCTTTCCCGGGGGAACGTTTCCAGCTCAACCCGCTCATCCTCGAAAAAGGCCAGAGCAGCAGCCCGGTAACCGAAGTAAAAGACCAGAGCGTGCTCGACGGCAAGGAGGCCTTTGCCAGCTTGCATGAATGGGCCAAAAAGGCCGAACACCTCAAACAGCCCATAACCACGGAAGACATTTACACCCTTTATCTGGATGACAACCCCAAGGTTCAGCGCCTCCAGCCTGCTGAACAAAAGGCCGTCTTGAATGAGCTGGTAAGACTCGACCGCGAGCAAGGTGTCGATATAACGCCGCAATCGTTCGATGAGATGCCGGCCGAATACAGAAGAGTCGTCACCCTCGACAGGCTCATTGAGGGTCATCCCGATCCGGGCATGGATTTCTACCGGTTCGAGCCGAAAGGACGGACTTCCCAAGAGCTGAGTACGGGGCGCCTGACCGTCAATATCGAACCGCGCTATTCGGGTGAATTGGCGCAGGTCATCGCGACACTGGTCAAGAGTGAGAACGCTATTGTCGCGGCCAAGATAGCCGGCCCCAGCGAAATGGGAGCCCGGCCGGACTCTGCCGTTCTCCATATCAAGGCTGACTACGCAACGACCCAGGCACTGGGGCGCAAGCTCCAGGCCATGCTTTCCCAGGATGCCTTGATCGACCATGCACCGGCGGGCATGCAGCCGTTGGCCAAGGGGCTTTACTATGCCGAGACGATGAAGAATGACTCGAGCAGTCATGGCATCTCGCGCGCCACGCTGATTGAAACCGCGTTGAAGGATCAAAGCGACGGCGCATTGGAGAGCAAACTGAGAAAAGCGATTGCCGAGCGGGGTTACAACCCGGACAACCCGGCTTTCAGAATGACACCAACACCCATGTTGACTGACACACCGCCATCGCGAGCAGGCTCGTTCCCACATTAAAATCCCGGTGTGCCACTCATTGCATCAACACCACCCCCCCCCTGTAGGAGCGAGGCTTGCCCGCGAAGAGGCCGGCACATCCAACATCGATGCTGGCTGACACACCGCCTTCGCGAGCAAGTCCACACAGGTTGATCTGCTTCCTATCAAGCGTCTTGATTGGACAGTTGCGCCGGACTCGAGAGCTCTTCATAGAGCGGTAAACCAAACAGCAGCACATCGGCACGGGTTTCGCCGAATCGGGCGATGTTGGGCAGGCGCGCCCACAGACGTGCTCCGATGGCCTGAACAATGTGCTGGCTCGGCTTGTTCGCGCCCATGATCCATGACACCACCGTTTCCAGGCCATATTGCCTGGCGAGGATCACCGACGCCTGGCCCAGGCGCACGCCCACTCCCCGACCGTAATGGTCAGCGCGCACATAAATGGCGGCTTCACCCGTGTTGCGACACGCCTGGGTGCCCCAACTGAACCGGTTGATCGATAACCAGCCGACCACTTCGCAACACCGCTCGATGACATACACCGGCAAGCCATCGTTTTTGTACAGGTTGATATAAAAGGTGACCTCCTCCAGCGTCATGGGACGGGTCACCGGTGAATTGGCCCCCGTGTCGGCCGTCTCGTTGAAGATCGCCATCATGGCGGGAAGATCCGCGTCAGTGGATTCGCGGACACCGCGCGGCAGGACTTGCTGGGGAACGCCTTGCTTGAGGCTACTCATGAGTAAACGGCTCCTGCAAAAACGCTGGCCTTCAACTGCTCGCGAGCACGGGACAAGCGCGAGCGTACGGTGCCGATCGGGATACCCAGGCTGTCCGCGGCATCCTGATAGCTGATATCGGTTTCAACCACCAGTGTCATGACGTTACGCATGTCCTCCGACAGTTCGCCAATGGCCTTCAGCGTCCGACTGAGAACACGCTGATGATCGCTCACATTACTTGGATCATGGCCATGTTCAAGGTTGTCGGCGCCTGACTCTTCCAGTTCGCTACATTGCGGCTGGCTGTACATACACTTGAAGTGATTGCGCACAAGATTCATCGCAATGCCAAACAACCAGGTTTCCGGTTTCGAAGCGCCGATGAACTTGTGCTGGTTACGCAGTGCTTCCAGGTAAGTCATTTGCATCAAATCATCGACATCGGCGGCATTGAACACCCGCTGGGTAATAAAGCTGCGCAACTTTCGCTCACTGTTTTTTGCCAACGCCCCAACATCCAGATGTATCGAGCCCATCACCTCAGGCTGAACGCTGTTTAGTTCCACAATAAATCCCTCGCTTCATGCAATTGAAATAGCCAACATGGCGAGAGAGATAGAGCAGCTTACGTACCAGCTTTTATAAAAATATAAACACCTGATTTGCTTGAATATTTAAAAAGCAGAATAGTGGCACCGTGCCATTTGTTGCATTCCAGACACAAACCAAATGCAATTTCTTGCACAACTTTTAAAACAGAAAAAATAATTAATCATTCACGGAACTCAACACCTGAAAGTGCCACACAGAACACACATCGACTCTTTTATGGCGTTCCTTATTTATGAAAATCGGCGCTTATAACGACACGCCTGTAATACCGGATTTCATTCCTCCGCTCGCCCCCAAAGTAGAACGCATGGAGGTCCCCAGAAACCCGTTGCTGGACTCCATGGAAGAAATCGGCATGAAGTTCAGCGAGAGTGTCGAACGGCACTCCAAGCGTATCGACGAACGTCACGTGCAGACCTCCCATGCGCCGAGCCGGCTGGAGAGAATCGAGAAGCTGACCGAGCTCTATCGGTTGCTCGACCATCCTGACCAACCGAGCCTGGAACAGCAGGCCCGGCGCATGCAGATGCTGCTGCAACAGCAACCGTCGATGCAGGCGATGCTGGCACTCACCCAGGATGATCCGGCACGCACCGACATCGTTTTGCAGCAAACCCTGCGCCTGGCTACCGCCAGTGGCGACGAGAAAGAAATCGCTGACGTGCAGGCCGCTATTGAGGAATTGCGAGCATCACATGGCGACAAGATTCGCGCCGGGCTGAACACCGCCAGCGCCATCGCCTTGTTCAGTCAGGACGCAGACCAACGCAAGATCATTCGTCAGCTCTATTACAAAGCAATCGTCGGGCAGCAGCCTTTGTCCAGCCTGCTGGAGTCGCTGTTCGAACGCTTCAATGAGGAGCAATTCCCCCGGGTGCTGCGCACCTTGCAACGGGCACTGGCCGACGACATCGCGGCCATGGCACCGTCTTTGCCCGGCGCGGCATTACGCTCGATGTTGCGCGGTCTGGGTGCTTCCAGCCAATTGAGCAATATGCTGCAGATCTGTCGCGACCTGCTGGAACGACTCGCGCTGAAGAACCCTGCCGGCAAAATGACCACCCTGCAGCTGGCTCGCCGGATCGTGCGGTTCTGCGGCAATGGCTTCTTTGCCCGTGACCTTTCCACCCTGACCGAAGAAACCGTCGGCCGCGATCAACGTCTGCAACCGATTTTCCTCAATGGTTTGCTGTCTCTGTTGCAGCGTTTGCCCTTGCCGGTATGGAAAGACAACAAGACCCGGCAGAACAGCCTGCGGTTGATGCTGGGCTTGATGGAGGAAATGTCCCGGCATGAGCGCAAAACCCTTGGGCTTCCCGATGGACAGTCCAAGCGATGAACAAGCTCATCTATTGGCTCAACCGGCTGGCCATATCGGCGATGCGCCGTACCGAAATCGTCGGTGCGTTCATGGTCATGGCCATCGTCTTCATGATGATCCTGCCCTTGCCCACCGCTCTGGTGGACGTGCTGATCGCCCTGAACATTTGCATCTCGTCCTTGCTGATCGTGCTGGCCATGTACCTGCCACGACCGCTGGCGTTTTCGACGTTCCCGGCGGTGTTGCTGCTGACCACCATGTTTCGCCTGGCACTGTCCATCGCCACCACGCGCCTGATCCTGCTGCAACAGGATGCCGGACACATCGTCGAGGCCTTTGGCAGCTTTGTCGTCGGTGGCAACCTGGCGGTCGGCCTGGTGATTTTTCTGATTCTCACCATCGTCAACTTCCTGGTCATCACCAAGGGTTCGGAGCGTGTCGCGGAAGTGGCCGCGCGCTTTACCCTGGACGCGATGCCCGGCAAGCAAATGTCCATCGACAGTGACCTGCGAGGCGGTTTGATCGATGTCCGCGAGGCCCGCCAGCGACGCGAACAATTAAGCAAGGAGAGTCAACTGTTCGGTGCCATGGACGGTGCCATGAAGTTCGTCAAGGGTGATGCCATCGCCGGTCTGATCATCGTGTTTATCAACCTGATCGGCGGCTTCTCGATCGGTGTCTTGCAGAACGGCATGGAACCGGCGGATTCGATGCACCTGTACTCGGTGCTGACCATCGGTGACGGCTTGATCGCACAAATCCCCGCCCTGCTGATTTCCCTGACCGCCGGCATGATCATCACCCGCGTGGCCCCCGACAGCCAATCCCTGGATCTGAACATTGGCCGCGAAATCGCAGAACAGTTGACCAGCCAGCCCAAGGCCTGGGTCATCTCCTCGGTGGGGATGCTCGGCTTTGCAGCCATCCCTGGAATGCCCAGCCTGGTGTTCATCACGATCAGCATGCTGTGCCTGAGCAGTGGCTTGATTCAACTGTTGCGCGCCAGCCATAAAAGCACCCAACAGGCCAACGCCGGAGAAGAGCGACTCAAGAACCCTGAGTTGAATGGCCGTGAAGACATCCGCCGCTTCAACCCGTCCCGGGCCTATCTGCTGCGCTTCCATGTCAGTCATCAGGGTAGCCGCGAAGTCGAGCAATTGATCCAGATCATTCGCCAGCGGCGTAACACCCTGGTTCATCGGTTCGGCCTGACCCTGCCCTCCTTCGATATTGAATTCGACGAGCTGCAAAAAACCGACGAGTTTCTGTTCAGCGTGTATGAGGTGCCGCTGATCCGCGCCAGTTTCGCCACGCAAAAACTGGCCGTGGCTTATCACTTGGTCAATGAAGACGATGGCGGCGAACCCGGCACCCCCGAGCGCGATGAAAGCCAGTGGTTCTGGTTCGATCCCGAGCACCCCATCCTGCTGCGTGACGAGGTCGAAGGCGCCCGTTGCGATGAGCTGATTCTCGAACGCATGAACCGCGCTTTCCAGTCCACGGGCCCGCAATTTATCGGCTTGCAGGAAACCAAGGCGATTATCGGCTGGCTGGAAAGCGAGCAACCGGAACTCGCCCAGGAGCTGCAACGTACCCTGCCCCTGGCGCGCTTCTCGGCGGTGCTGCAGCGACTTTCGTCCGAACTGGTTTCCCTACGGGCGGTGCGCCTGATCGCCGAAACGCTGATCGAGCAAGGCCAACATGAACGCGACCTGAGTGCGTTGACCGATTATGTGCGCATCGCCCTCAAGGCCCAGATCTGCCACCAGCACAGTGAAGGTGGGGTCATGCACGCCTGGCTGGTGACCCCGGAAACCGAGGTGCTGTTACGCGACGCATTGCGCCAGACCCAGAGCGAATCCTATTTCGCGCTCGAACAGGAACTGGCCGGCGCCTTCGTCGAGCAACTGCGCGAAGCCTTTCCATTGCGTGCCAGGCCGGCGCCGGTGCTGCTGGTTGCTCAGGATCTGCGCAGCCCGATGCGCAGCCTGCTGCAGGATGATTTCAATCATGTTCCGGTCTTGTCCTTCGCCGAGTTGTTATCCGCGGTGCAGGTCAATGTCCTGGGGCGTATCGACCTGGAAGAGGCACAGGCCTTGCTGGCCTGACGGAGCACAACATGCTGTATGAATTGCGTGTATTAACCGGTTTGCATCGTGGCGCCGCACTGCCTTTGTCCGGCGCTGAGTGGAGCATCGGCTCATCGAGCGACGCCGACCTCGCGCTCTACGATACCGGGATCAAACACCGCCACTGCCTGCTACGGCTGGTTGACAGCACCTGGTCGCTGACCGGTCAGGAAGGCGTCGTCACCGACAACGAGGGGCACCGCGTCGAGGCGATTTCGACCTTGCAACCCGATACCCCGTTTTCCCTGAACGGCGTCTGGCTCTCGGTGGTCAGCGCCAACACCGACTGGCCTGAAGACGAGACCACCACTGCCGAACAAGCGCCTCCAGCGTCTGACACGCCGTCGATCGTCAGTGAACAGCCTCAAGAGCAGCCAGAACTGCTGTCGATGAGCGCCGAACGTGAGGAAACGGCACACACGCAGCCGGGCAGCCAGCCCCCCTCGCTGATCGCCTCACTGCTGCTGATCACAGGCCTGGCACTGTTTCTCGGGATTCTGCTGTGGGCATTCAACCGGCAGGAACCGGTACCCGCCGCACCGCCACCTGCCGCCAAAGTGGTGCTGGCCGATGCGCAGGAAGTGCGCAAAGTCATCCTGAAGATGCTGCAACAGCGCGACCTGCAAAATCGCATCACCTTGACCGAAGAGCCGGGAAAAATGTTCTTGCACGGCAACTTCGCCGAAGACGATTTGCTGCAGTTGACCGAACGGATGTTGCTGCGTTTCGAGCGTCAGTATCAAAGCCCGATCCGGGTACAGAGCGCCCTGCCGGTCGCGACACCAATCCTGCCTTTTACCGTGGCCCAGATCAGCAATGGCCGACTGGCCCATATCGTCACCAACGATGGGCGCCGACTGTTCCTCGGTGACGAAATCGACGGGATGCGTCTGGTGGAAATCAACGATAACCGGGTGATTTTCGAAGGCGATCGCCGCGTCGAGTTGAGCTGGTGATGCGTGAGGCTTTCGAGCGTTTAGACGACTGGGCGCAGGGCGAACGCGAACGCCTGCAACGGGCGGCTCCCGTGGAAGTTCACGGGCGTATCTGCGCGGTCAGCGGGATTCTCCTGCACAGCCAGATCCCCCGGGCGCGAATGGGTGATCTGTGCGAAATCCGCCGAGCCGACGGCAGTCTGGTGCTGGCCGAAATCGTCGGTTTCGATCGCCAGAATACCTTGCTCGCGGCCCTCGGCCCGCTTGACGGCATTGCCATTGGCGCGCCGGTGAAACCGTTGTTCCAGCCCCACAGCCTGTGTGTCGACGAGGGCTTGCTGGGCGCGGTGCTGGACGGTTTCGGACGCAGTCTGGATGGCGACGGTCCCAGCGCGTTTGCCGATGCCGGCACGCCAGGCGCCATCCCGGTGATTCGCGATGCTCCGGCAGCCACCGCCCGCCCACGCATCGAGATGCCCCTGCCCACCGGGCTGCGCAGCATCGACGGAATGCTGACCCTCGGCGAGGGGCAACGGGTCGGGGTGTTCGCTGGCGCCGGTTGCGGCAAGACCACCCTGCTCGCCGAGCTGGCGCGCAATACCCCTTGCGATGCGATCGTGTTCGGCCTGATCGGTGAGCGTGGGCGCGAACTGCGCGAATTTCTCGATCATGAACTCGATGAGCAGTTACGCAGCCGCACTGTGCTGGTGTGCTCGACGTCCGATCGCAGCAGCATGGAGCGAGCCCGGGCGGCCTTCACCGCGACCGCGATCGCCGAAGGTTTCCGTGAGCAAGGCAAATCGGTACTGCTGATCGTCGATTCGCTGACGCGTTTCGCCCGGGCCCAGCGCGAAATCGGTCTGGCCAGTGGTGAACCCAGCGGTCGCAGCGGATTGCCACCCTCGGTGTACAGCCTGCTGCCGCGCCTGGTCGAACGGGCCGGACGAACCCACGACGGGGCGATCACCGCCCTGTACTCGGTGCTGATCGAACAGGACAGCATGAACGACCCGATTGCCGATGAAGTCCGGTCGCTGCTTGATGGCCACATCGTGCTCTCGAGAAAACTCGCCGAAAGCGGCCATTACCCAGCGGTCGATATCCTCGCCAGTCTCAGCCGCACGATGAGCGGCGTGGTGGGAACCGAACAGGTCAGAAGCGCCACCCAGATACGGAAATTGATGGCGGCGTATCAGCAGGTGGAAATGCTCCTCAAGCTCGGTGAGTACCAACCGGGTCATGACCCCTTGACCGATTGTGCGGTGGACTCGCGCTCGGCCATCAATGACTTCCTGCAACAGTCACTGCGCGAACCGGTGTCCTTCGAGGACACCCTCGATCATCTTGCCCAGGTAACCGCCAATGTCCCACTCTGATGCAGACCAAGACGACTGCCCTGCCGGCGAATTCGCTGCGATTGGCCAAACGGTCGACATGCTGGCGCCTATTCGTCGGCAACGCCTGAGGCTCGCTGAACAGGCCTGGCGCCGCCAGCGCCAGGTGCTCGACGAGATGCGCGCCCGGCTCGACAGTTTGACTACCGAAGCCATGCGCTTGCGGGCGATCCATCGCCAGCGGCGCCTCGAGTTGCTCGAACAGTATCGTGACAAACCGATGCCCCTGACTGAACTCAAGGATTCCCTGGCCGAGGAACAACTGTCGCTACGCCGAATCGAGCGCAGCGAGCAGGCACGCATCGCGCTGCAAAAAGAACACGACCAACAATCGCTCTGGGCTGAGGAAAGTCGCCTCGAAGTCAGCCGTCGACTGCGCGATGTCGAGAAGCTCGATTACCTGCTCGATCTTGCCCGGGAGGCGTCATGAACCAGGCTCACGCCCCGGCCAAAACGGCCAACGCCCGCCCCCAGGAAACGACTGGACGCGCCGAGTTCCCCAGAGCCGCGCGCCCGTTCGAGCCGGCGAGCGAGGTCCGCCACGACGGTGAAGTCTTCGAGACGCTGATCAGCCCCGATCTCGGCTGGTTCACCCCGGCGCTCACGGGATTCACGGGCGAAGGTTCCTCGCAGGGTTTCGCCGGCAGCTCGCCGTCGTTCGAGCAGGAGTCTGCTGCCGCGACCTATAGCGCACCGTTGTGGGATGCCCTGATCCAGCATATCGACGAGCAGCCGCCACTTATGGATGACCTGCCCATCGAGGCCGTCTTCGAATTGCCGAACCTGGGCGAAGTCGCCGTACAGGTCATGCGCCAGGGCAACGTCATGGATATCGCCCTGCGCTTTGCCCAGGGCGAAGCCTGGGCACGCTGCCGGGAAAGCCAGGAATCCAGTCGCCAACTGTTGAGCCAACGGCTCGGGCGGCGAGTCAAGTTGTCATTCGATCTGAAGGACCGTTGAGATGACCGTTCAAGCACTCAGGCTGCGGCCGATGAAAAGCGATGAAGCGCAGGTGCGCAGACGTCTTGGTAAAGGGTTGAATCTGGACTTTCAGCTGGAAGCGGCCCGCGGCACATTGAGCGTGCACCTGCTCGACACCGCCCCCCGGTCGATCACCGGCAACGTCATGACCAGCGGCTGCGGTCCCTTGTTACTGAGCGATGCGGAAGCCTTTCTCAGCCTGATATCCAGTTGCCCGGCGATGCTGCCGGACAGTGATCGCAACCCGGAGGACAGTGCCTGGTATTGGCAGATCTATAACCAGTACCTGAGCCCCGAATTGCAGGCGCTGTTCGTCCATCTTGAACCCGCGCAAACGACGCTTGATGACGGCCTGGAATGTTTGCTGGAAGCGCGCATCAACGGCTTGCGCATTTGCAGCCGGCTACGACTGGCACCGACCACCTTGCTGCGGCTGCTCGATCGGGGCAACTGGCGCCCACCGCTGTCAGGTCCGGAGAGTGACCTGCCCCTCTGCATCCCGTTGCTGCTGGGTCGTACCCACATGAGTGCGGCGGTCCTGCGCTCCTTGCGTCAAGGCGACATCGTATTCCCCGAGCAGGCCATGTTCGCCCCTGACGGGCAAGGCCCGCTGCAAATCGGTGGCTGCCGCCTGGGTCTGCAGTTGGAGAGTACCAACCCGCCGCGCTTCATTGTCACCGAACTGGAAGAAACCGCCATGAATGCCCCCCTCGATCACCTCAGCCCTCCCAGCCTTGACCACCTGCAGGCCATTGAAGGTTTGCCCGACCTGGACAACCCCAACCACGAGCGTGACGCCGCCGAGGAAACACTCACCAGCCTCGACCGCTTCGCCGACCTGCCACTGGCGTTGACCCTGCGCATGGGCAGCGTCTCGCTAAAGCTCTCCGAACTGCACAATCTGGCCATCGGCTCGGTACTGATCGTGGAGGGCAGCACCGTAGGCAATGCCACGCTGTGCCATGGCGAACGGCCTTTGGCCCACGGTGAACTGGTGGATGTGGAGGGCCGTCTCGGCCTGCAGATTACGCGCCTGGAACAACAGCGATGAGTGAGGGACAGATCGATCCGATGATGCTCGCCTTGTTTCTCGGCGGGCTCTCGATGGTGCCGTTATTGATGGTGATCTGCACTGCCTTCCTGAAAATCTCCATGGTGCTGCTGATCACCCGCAACGCCATCGGGGTGCAACAGGTGCCGCCAAATATGGCGCTGTATGGCATCGCGCTGGCGGCGACCCTGTTCGTCATGGCCCCGGTGTTCAACGAGATGGGGCAACGCTTCAAGCAATTGCCGGAACGCCATGAAACATTGGCGCAGATGCAGAGCTCCGCCAGCCAGATCGTCGAGCCGCTACGGCTGTTCATGTCGCGCAATGTCGATCCCGACACCCAGACCCATCTGCTGGAAAACACCCAGCGTATGTGGCCGGCGGAGATGGCGGCCAAGGCCAGTCGCGAGGACATTCTGGTCATCGTCCCGGCCTTCGTGCTCTCGGAGTTGCAGGCCGGTTTTCAGATCGGTTTTCTGATCTATATCCCGTTCATCGTCATCGACTTGATCGTCTCCAATATCCTGCTGGCCCTGGGCATGCAAATGGTCGCGCCCATGACGATTTCCCTGCCACTGAAAATCCTCCTGTTCGTTCTGGTGGACGGCTGGACACGCCTGCTCGACGGTCTGTTCTACAGCTACCTGTAACCGCCTGCCTGCACTGTTGTGCGCGATAAATTGAGGCACTTATGGAAATCCTGAACCTGTTCAAGCAGGCCATGTTGCTGGTGGTCGTGCTCTCCGCCCCGCCGCTGATCGTGGCGGTGATCGTCGGCATCGTGACGTCGTTGCTGCAAGCGGTTCTGCAGTTGCAGGACCAGACGCTGCCGTTCGCCATCAAACTGGTCGCGGTCGGCGTCGCCCTGGCCCTGACCGGGCGCTGGATCGGTGTCGAGTTGATGCAACTGACCATTTTGTCGTTCGGCATGATTGCGCAGACAGGGCACTGAGATGTTCGAGCACGCCATCAGCCTGTTGTCCGACTCGGTCATCGCCCTGACCCTCGGCATGGCGCGGATCTACCCTTGCCTGCTGCTGGTGCCGGCGTTTTCCTTTCGCGAACTCAAAGGCATGCAACGCAACGGCATCGTCCTGGCATTGGCGCTGATGCCCATGCCGGGGATCCGCGCCACGCTGGCCGGGGTTGAATTCCATTGGCTGAACCTCTGCGGCCTGGCGCTCAAGGAAGCGGTACTCGGCATGCTGCTGGGGATCTTGCTGGCCATGCCGTTCTGGTTGTTCGAATCCATCGGCTGCCTGTTCGACAACCAGCGCGGTGCCCTGGTCGGCGGGCAGATCAACCCGGCGCTTGGCGATAACACCTCTGAACTCGGCTTCATGTTCAAGCAAGTGCTGATCATGCTGTTGATCCTCGGCGCCGGTTTTTCCAGCCTCACCCAAGTGCTGTGGGACAGCTACAGCGTGTGGCCGGCGACCCGCTGGATGCCGATGCCTGCAGCCGATGGCTTCGCTGTTTACCTGAGCCTGATCGCGAGCATTTTCCGCTTCATGGTGCTCTATGCCGCGCCCCTGGTCGGCCTGCTGCTGCTGATCGAGTTCGGCATGGCGATCCTCAGTCTGTACAGCCCGCAACTGCAAGTTTCGACGCTGGCGATGCCGGCCAAGAGCCTGGCCGGGCTGGCATTCCTGGTGCTTTACCTGCCGATGCTGTCGTTCCTTGCCGAAGGCCGGCTCGATGCCTTGGGCGATCTGCGCCATACCTTGCCGTTGCTATTGAACCCAAGGCCCTGATGCCTCGAAAGACACCCTTGCGAGGAGCCCGCGATGAGCGAAAAAACAGAAAAACCGACCCAGAAAAAACTCAACGATGCGCGCAAGAAAGGCCAGATCGGGCAAAGCCAGGATGTTCACAAGCTATTGATCTTCGGCGCTCTGATCGAGCTGATTTTCACCCTGGCCGAAAGCGGCATGGATAAGCTCAAAGGCCTGATGTCCGTACCCTTCGGGCAACTGGGCATGCCCTTCCAGGCCGCGCTCAAGGAGATGTTCGTCAAGGCCAGCATCGACCTGCTGCTGTTCATGCTGCCGGCACTGGGTCTGGCGGTGATCATGCGGGTGATCGGCGGCTGGTCACAGTTCGGCATCCTCTTCGCGCCCGAGGCATTGAAACTGGACTTCGACCGACTCAACCCGATCAATCAGTTCAAGCAGATGTTCTCGGCCAAACAACTGTTCAACCTGTTCAACAGCCTGAGCAAAGCGGTGCTGATCACCTGCGTGCTGTATGTGCTGTTACCGCCCGCCGTGGGGGATCTGATCGGGCTGGCCAATACCGATCTGGACACGTACTGGCGCGCCATGATCGACATGTTCTCGCGGCTTTCGCGCATATGCCTGGGGGTGTTGCTGGTGTTGGCGGCGCTTGATTTCGGGCTGCAGAAATACTTCTTTCTCAAAGGTCAACGCATGAGCCACGAGGACATCCGCAAGGAACACAAGGACTCCGAAGGTGACCCGCACATGAAATCGCACCGCCGCTCCATGGGCCGCGAGCTCACCCAGGGCGGTGCCGCGCCCGCTCCGCAAAAGGCCCCGGTGGAAGACGCCGATATGCTGCTGGTCAACCCCACGCACTACGCCGTGGCGCTGTTCTACCGGCCTGAGGAAACCGCACTGCCGCGCATCATCTGCAAGGGTCAGGACGCCGAAGCCCGCGACCTGATCGAGCGTGCCCGCGAGGCTGGTGTGCCGGTCATACGCTTCGTCTGGTTGGCCCGCACCCTGTATCGCACTGAGGTTGGCCGCTTCATCCCGCGCGAAACCCTGCAAGCGGTGGCCCAGGCTTATCGCCTGTTGCGTGAGCTTGATGAGCACGCCGCTGACGACATTATCGAGATAACCGACAACCCGCACTGATCCCGCGCCGCTCTCTTTGTAGGAGCTGCCGAAGGCTGCGATCTTTTGATTTTGCGTTTTCAAGATCAAAAGATCGCAGCCTTCGGCAGCTCCTACAGGGACCGTACGGCGGCGCATTCCTCGATGCCCGTCGAAATTCCCATGGAACCGGCGGACGTGGCCTGCCACTCACCGGACTGAATACATCCCTAATGTTCGCCCAAGGCAGGGTCTGTCCGGGCGCGCGGATTTCAGTACGAGTCGAGGAGCACCTACATGATCCCATCATCAAATGTCCGGACCTCCAGTTCAGGTTCCGTGGATGCCGCGCAACGAACCGGCGGCAGCAGCGAATTTCATCAACAATCGGAACAACCGACCCAACGCAGCTCGCATTCATTGGGCAGTATCGGTAAACGCTTCAGGAAAAAGCTCGGTAAGCTCCTGCATATTGGCTCTTCCTCAAGCAGCCGACCAAACACTTCGGCAGCGGCTTCCGGCACCGCCGCCTCTACCGCAGCCAACGCGCCAGCCATGGCCACCCCCGCCGAAACCAGACCATTACGCCGCAACTCGTTAGGCACACAACTTGAGCGCACGCGCCGGCAGGAGATTGCTGCCGCTGGTAAAAAACCGCTGACCCAGGGCCAGACGCCCATCTCGCCAGCGAGCGACGAGGCTTCAACTTCCGGGAGTACAGGCAAAGCCTCGAAAGAATTGACCAAGCCTCTGCCAAAACTGATGAACCATGAAACTTTTGAACTGGTGATGTCGCAACCCTACCGCGCCAAACCCAAGCAACGGATGAAGGTCAAGATGGAGTCGGTTCCGGAAGACTCCTCCAACACCCCGTCCGTACCGTTCAGAAGCAAGTCAGACCTTGATAATGCGCTCGCCCGGAGTACTCCGGAACCGAAGAAGGTTGCACAGCAGGTACCAGAGCCAAAACCGGTCGATACCGACGGCGATAAACCCGACGACGCCGGCCCGCAACATCAGACAACCCAGGCCAGTACTTCAGGGACATCGGCCAGTGGCGTCAGCGAGATCGAAGAGATCGGCGAAGACACTGGGCTGCACGGTTTCAGCGAGGAAGATCACTCGCCAACCGGAAAAACCCCGGAGCAGGATGAACAGGCGATCAAATCAGCACTCAAGGAAAGTCGCCGGGAAGTTGGGCGGTTGCAGGGAGGTGACGATCTCGGCCGTTCGATCAACGATCAACTGGCGCAGACGACCCGTGCACCATCGCTGACAAATGAGCCGGGGCCAAAGCTGTCACGCAGCAATGCCGGGCGCTTCAACCATGGCACCGAGCTGCTGGAACGTCAGAACAACCCGAAACGGCCCCTGAGCCTGGACCGCGACGGCCAACTCCAGGTGGGACGCATGGACCCGCCGGCGCTCGCTGACATCGTCCAGTCGAAGCTCAAGACCGCCAACAATTCGTTCGTCGCCCTGCACAGCGAGTCCGGGGCCGATAGCCACGAACATGTGCTACTGGACAACAAGGGCAACCTGCTCCACCTCAAGCAATCCGATACCGCGACCACCTTGCTGCGCAGTAGCCAGACGACCGACGCCCGACAGTTCCTCAAAGACTTCAGCGATGCCGCCCCGCAGCTGCGCAATCAGAACGGCAGCCTGGGCCTGTACGGACAAAACACCCAGATCGGCAAGGAGATATTGAGCGCACCCGGCAAGGCCCAATTCAGCCATTTGACCGGCGTGCACGAAGACCACAACGGCCAGCAACTGCGGCTGCATGACGACAAACTCTATCGCTTCGACCCGGCCACCAAGGGCTGGCAAGCGCACCCGGAGCTTGCCGAGCAAACGTTCAGCGCGCTGAGCACCCAAGGCAATGGCAAGACCTATGGCCTGACCGATAATGCGGTGGTCGACCTGAGCTCGGAAGGTCCTCGGCAATACCCGGCCAGTAACATCAAGGCCTTTTCCGTCAGCCGCGAGGGTGAAGCCGCCTTGCTCAACGTCAAGGACGATAAGCAAAGCCTCGGGCTGATCGATCTGAGCGCCAATCCGGCCACGGCGCTCACCGCGAGCATCGACTTGAAGCTCGCCGATGACGCGGACATCACCAGCATCGCCCTGACCAAAGACGCCCTGCTGCTCAGCGATACTCAAGGACGGCTTTACAGCGTCGATCGCCAGCAACTGAGCGATGGCCGCACCGAACTGTCGCTGACGCCGGAGCAGGCGATCACGCACCCGGACGTGAACCTGGGGGTGACCCACCATGCCGAAGCGTTGATCGGTGACGACCAGGGCCAGGTCCATGCAATGATCAAGGATCCGGCCGGCCACACCCATGCCCTCCCGGTCGATACCGCCAGCGGTTCGCTCAAGGCCGGCTGGAACCTGACCGACGCCATGGTGCTGAACAACACGCGCGGCCTGCCCAGCGTCACACCGACCCAGAGCAACACCTTCGACCTCGGCCGCCACGGCAAAGTCGGCCTGGAGAACCAGCAAGTCCAGCGCTGGGACGCGGCCACTCGCGCTTGGGGGCATACCGAGATCAAGGATGTCAGCCATCTGAGTATCGGCCTCGATAGCCGGGCCTACATGATTCAGGACGGTACGCTGAAAAAGCTCGAGGTGAGCCAGGCCCCGGCACCGCAATCCTTCGGCCGAGACTATGCGCTGTCCCAGGCGACCCAAACCACCCAAGTAAGCGCCGGCAGTGATATCGCCGGGCTGGAGGGGCGCACCATCACCGGTTTTGCCATGATCAACCCGGAGCACTTCGTGGCCCTGGACGACACCGGCAAACTCACCGCCCACCACGAAAAAGGCGCGATGACCGAGCTGAGCACCGAGGGCTTGAACGGGTCGATCAAGTCCCTGGCCCTGGACCAGAATTCAGACTTGTACGCCCTGAACGATAAAGGTGAAGCCTTCCAGCTGGACAAGGAAGACTGGCAGGCCTCCGAGGCGAAACCGCGTCCCGAAGCGCAATGGAAAAAAATTGCCACGCCGGACGACGAGCCGCTGGGCTCGCTGCGCACCGGTGATGACCAGCAATTGAACGCCACCCTGTTGCATGGCGACGATAAACCGTTGGCCCGGCAAAACAACCATGACTGGAAAGCGGTAGCCCCCTCGCAAGGCAAGGATGTCCTGAGCGAACTGCATGGGCGCATCAGTGACGGCGAAGTGCGCAAACGCATTCCCGGTACCGGCCTGATCGCCAAGTTCAGCACCACCGTGCTGGGCCGGGGAGGCATGGAATCGAAGAACCGCACCAGCTCGGGTGAGTTCATCACCGCCCACGTGTTCAAACCCACGCTGGAAATGCCGCGCTGGATGAAAGCCACGGGCGACAGCCTGGTACATACCGCCAAGGGCCGGGACGGTCTGAATGATGTTTACCAGGCCGAAGGCAAGGTGTTCAAACGCCTGGAGGCCATCGCTGACGCCAACACCCCGGTGCCGGCCAAGGGCGAAGACCTCAAGTCACGGATCGCCAGGCTCGACCTGGGCCCGGAAGGCAAGGGCCTGGTCGAGCAACTCGAGGGGTTTCGCAGTGAGCTGGAAAACCATGCGTACAAGAGCACCGTGCATCTGGGCCAGGAATATGGCCAGCTCAAAGCGGTGCCGTTCCGCCAGTTCGAAGGGCTGCTCAATCAGCATGGGGAATTCAATCCGCCGTCCAAACGAACGGCTCTGAGCATGGGCCTGTCCGATGTCGCGCGTAAGCTCAACATCAACAGTTCCGACCATAACCTGATGCAGGAACTGCAAGGCGCCCTGAAGAAAATCGCCCCTTCGGATGAGAATCGCACCGGCGAACTGCTGGGCAAGCTTGAAGAAAAGGGCATGAATATCTCTCACCAGAAGGAAGAGATCCCCTTGGGCCGTCGGCGCAATCCGGGCGACGACCTGGCACTGACCAAGGCACGGCTGGCGCTGGATGTGGTAGCTCTCAAGGATTTGTCCGACCTGGTGGGCAAGATCGAGAACGAACAAAAGCAGGCACAGGAACCACTACCGCAACAGGCGCAACATGAGCCACCACGGATGCGCACCGCGCAACTCATGGAGTACCGCGACGGGTTGCTGCAACTGCGCGATGTGCAGTACGAAGAACACCCGGTCAAGCAGGTCACCGACATGGGCTTCCGTGGGCATGCCAGCCTGGAATCGACCTATGACGGCATCAAGGCCTTCATCAACGGTTTCAGCAAAACCGACCATGCCATCAGCACCAACCTGCGCGCCGCCACCGGCAGCACCACCCAGAAGGAACTGGCCGGCACGCTCACGTCCGCGTTGAAACAGCTCGATTCCGATGATGAAATCAGTATTCAGCGCAGCTATGGCGCCAATCTCAGCACGCCCTTCATCGCCCCCGTCGGCAAACCCATGGGCCCCTTCCCCAGCGGCGGTTTTGGCGCCTCGCGCAGCTACACCCTGAATGCCGAGCGTGATGCGGAAGGTGTGAAGGTTTATATGATTCGTGAGGGCTCGCTCACAGGTTCGGGGGGGCTGGGCGCGGGCAGAAACCTGTTGCTCGACATGACGGGCAAGGAATCCAACAATACAAAATTGCCGACGGACTCCGACCGCAGTTTCCTGCCGGCCTTTCGTCTGGATGGTGAACTGAGCGCGACAGGCACCGGACGCGAACGCAATGCCCTGGTGTTCAACATCGCCGATGAAGACCTCGGCAAATTCGTCGACGGCATGATCTCCGGCAAGACCACCCCCATGGAACTGATGAAAAGCGGTTATGCCCATGAAGTGGAAAAAGGCCGGAACTTCAACTTCGATGTCGTCCTGAGCGCTACCGCCGATGGCCGCGCCGGGATCGGCCTCAGCGAAGACGGCAGCACGCCGCTGTCTTCGGCAGCGCGGTTGACCGGTGGCGCCAGCGTCAGCGTCAACCTGATGAACTACAGCGACTACTCGCTGAAGTCGACCTCCGACGACACTCGCGTGCGCCGCGAAGGCGGCATGAACCGCCCACGTTTTCTCAACAGCCTGACCGCCGGCACCCATTTTCGCGGTCAACTGGTGGGCGGTCAGGATATTCCACCGCCCACAGGCAGCACCGCCGAGGCCGGTACATTGGGAATCAACCTGCCGGCCGCTTACAGCAAATCGGTCACCGTGGAATCGAAAACCACCAAGCGCATGAAGTTCCAGTTCAGCGAGGCGCTGCCGTTGAAAGACTCGGACGTCGGCAAAATTTCCGACGGTTTGAAAAGCGCCTTCAAGGACAAAGCCACCGAAAAAGTCTTGGCGCAGCTCGGCGAACAGGCGAAAGCGCCGGCGACGGATCCGGACAAGGCCATCGACGCACATCTGGAGGGGCTAGAGACCTTGTTCGCGGACAAGACGCCACACAACGATGAGCAACATGCGGCCAAGCGTGCGTTGACCCGAGCCGGCCATCAGCATGCTGCAGCCAAGAGCCATCACAGTATTCTCGACAGTGCCCGTTTCGAAAGCTCCTACACCAATCTGTCGCGCCTGGATGAGAAAAGCCTGCTGACCCAACTGACCATGGGTTTGAATCCAAACCATGTGCAGAGCAATGCCGAGCGAATCGCCGGGTTCATGGAGCAGGATCCCAAACTCAAGGCACTGATCGGGAACCTGAAATCCTCCATGGGCACCCTCGCCCGTGTCCGCCTGGAGCTCAAGGACGGGCCAAGCGACAGCGTGGATATCGGTTCGAGGAACGGCACCCTGACCCATGGCGACCTGACCAAAATGCTCGATAACCGCGACAACATGCGGCTCAAGTCGATCACCGTCTATCACTCCGCCACCCAGCCGGACAGCTTCACCACCCCCACCCCACTGCTCAGCGCCAGCAGTGGAGCGGCCCTGACCATCACCAAGACCGTAGGCCAGGTCAATTTCACCTATGGCGAAGACGAGAGCGTGCCGAAGGCTTACACCCTGGCCGGCGACATCGCCAAGACCGATGCCGGCACCAAAGCGCTTCTGACCGAGTTGAAAGACTCTGGTCTGCAGCTCAAGAGTTAAACCGTTCGCCAGGCGTGTATTCCCACGAATACACGCCTGAGGCGATCACTGACAATCGCACCTCTCTCATTACTCGATTATCTGGAGTACCTCGCCGTGCGCCCCTCCTTTTATCCGCTGGACTCGTTCAAACCGCTGCTCGAACTGAAAAACAACTGGCAGATCATTCGCGACGAACTATCACGTCTGCAGGCACCTCTGCTCGACATCGACCGGACCGACAAGAGCCATGCTCAGGTCTTCACCGAACTCAACCAACATTTGCTTCAGGGCGGTGACTACGGCTGGCTCAAAGGCTGGGGGCAAGCCGGCGGGAATCGTGATTGGGTGCAATTTGCCCTGCAAGTGCAGAACCAGCCGATCGAGGCCGCCCGGGCGTTTTTTCCCGAGACGCTCAAGCTGCTCGGCGCTCTTGATGGCCTCAAGGTGTGCTCCCTGGCACGCTTGGCTGCTCACAGTTTCCTGAGCTGCCATCGGCATCCGGAAGTGTTCAGCGAGGGGTTGCTGCAGATGCACATCACGCTGAGCGCAGCGGATGAGCGCAATTACGCCTACCTCAACGTCAATGGTGAATTTCATCAGCATCGCATGGGCGAAGCTGTGATCTTTGATGGTTCGCTCGATCACTTCGTGGTCAATGCCTCGGAGGTCGAGCGCACCATTCTTTACCTTGAGTTCGATAAAGCCAGAATGGCCAGCCGCTGAACGCCGCAGGCACCGCAAAAAAACGTCAAGGCACGAAACCTGTGCGAGCCTGCTCACGATGGCAGAGTGTCAGGCACCATCGATATTGAATGTAAGGGCCTCATCGCGAGCAGGCTCGCTCCCACAAGGGAATTGGCGACATACACCAAATTTTGCGAACAACACCGACCACTGTGGGAGCGGGCTTGCCCGCGATGAGGCCGTGTCAGTCGCCATGCATGTTGGATGACACACCGCCATCGCGGGCCCCGCTCCCACAGGGATCTAACTCGAACATCAAATTGGTGGTCAACCGGGAACAAATTGTGGGAGCGAGCCTGCTCGCGATGGCAGAGTGTCTGGCGACATCGATATTGAATGTAAGGACCTCATCGCGAGCAGGCTCGCTCCCACAAGGGAATTGGCGATGTACACCAAATTTTGCGAACAACACCGACCACTGTGGGAGCGGGCTTGCCCGCGATGAGGCCGTGTCAGTCGCCATGCATGTTGGATGACACACCGTCATCGCGGGCAAGCCCGCTCCCACAGGATCTTCATCGTTCACATTTTTTGACATGCCGGCATTGGGACTACTTGTGCCTTTCTCGCCACAGCTGTCACCTTTCTTCTGCCCCTCTTTTTCCGTCTTCGCGGGATGTGCCGTCCAAACGAAAAAGCCCGGTCAAATGACCGGGCCTGATTCCAGCGGTATATCAGTGCATGCTGGGTCTTGTGTCGCCAGCCCGCAGGATCCTGTCGGCAAATAGCCGAACGATCCAGAAGGCTGTCACTGCGGCATCGCTTTGCAGGTCTTGAGCATTCGCATCACGCAAGAACAAGGTCTCCAGACCGTCGACATAGCGGTCGAACTGAAAGCGTCCGCTGTCTTGAGTCGGTTGATCGAGTGTTGCATGCAAACGCTCGAGCACCAGCTCGATCGCATATTCGAACGCCTTGCGTTGCTCCGGCGAAAGGTAGCCGTCACCCTGCACCAGACTCTTCCAGCTCACAGGCGCTTGATCCATTGCGTGCCCGTCAGCCATCACACGTCCTCCCGTTTGGTCGATTCAGGCAGTTTGCTGTAGGCGTTCTCGACATTCTGCAGGTCGATGTTATGGGTCTTCAGCTTCAGGTCTTCGCTGTCGCTTTTGACGAACGAGAACTTGCCGTTCTCGGCACTGATGTTATTCAGGTCGAGATTCCAGTTACCTTGCTGGCCACCATTGGTGCGCATGAAGGTGCCGAAATCCTTGACCTTGAAGTTATCGACTTTCACGTTGGCATCGGCATTGAGCTGGAAGACTTTGTCATTCGCGCCCTGGGCCGTGCTGTTGGTAATGTTCAGGTTGGTGGTCTTGGCACCGCCGTCCTTCACGGTCAACGCATCTTCGCCAACATTGGTCCAGTGCACGTTATCGACGTTGACCGCCTTCTCGCTCCCGGCCTTGACGTGAACACCGTCCGCGCCGTTTTCACCGATCACGACGTTCTTCAGGGTGGCGCCCTCGGCCAGTTCGAACAGCGGTTTTTGCCCCTCGCCTTGACCGCCATCACCCAGGGCCGAGCCTGCGGTGAAGGTCTTGCCGCCACCATCAAAGGTTTCACCAGGACCGACCTTGATGGTCTCGTTGACCACGGTCGGATTGCTCGATGCGGTCGGGAAATCGATGTTCGAAGCCCCGCCCGTGCTTGAAGTCGCATTGGAGGACGGCGCCAGACCTTTCGAGTCAGTGCCCGTCGGCGCCAATGCACCGCCGCCACCACCTGCAGCTCCGGTGACCGTAGGCGCGACACCCTCGGAACCACCGGCCTCTGGAGCAGCACCGCCCCCTCCTCCGCCACCGGAAACTGGCGATGGGCTGCCGCCCGCCGAGACCGGCGAAGTGCCCCCGCCGGACGATGCATCACCGCCTTTCGCCGCGTCGCCGAAGGTTTCCGGGTGGCTGTCCATAAACTGACTGATCAACTCCAGCAGCTCTTTCAGGTTGCTATCCTGGTTGACCTGGCCACCGCCGTCGGCGGTCGGCGATACCGAGTTTTTCAAGGAGCCGTCGCCAAGACTCTTCATCAAGTTGTTAACCAGCTCTTCAGTGCTCTGGCTGTCACCTGAGCCACTGGTGCCACCCACGCCCGTGCCACCACCCAACTCGTTGGTGCCGCCCAGCGCGTTCAGTTTATTGCCGCCGGCACCCGCACCACCCAGGGCGTCGCTGCCCTTGCCCTGGTTCGAGCCTTCGGCATTATCGCCACCCAGGACCGTCTCGAAGAGTGCCAGCAGAACCTGCTTGAGCAGCTCTTTGTCCCCTGCTTCGTCACCGCCCTGAGTCGCGCCCTTATCGGACGTGCCACCCTGACCGCTGCCCTGGACATCGCTGTTGCCGCTCTTCAGCTTTTCCAGCAGATCGCTGATGGCATTCGAGCCATCGCCACTGCCCGCACTGCCTGTGCCCTGTTGCCCTGAAGACGAGTTGAGCAGCATCTCAGACAGCAGGCCTGCCAGGTCCTCCAGGGCTGAAGCACCGGACTGGCTGCCATTGGCGCCAGTCTGCCCCAGCCCGGTGTCACCCTGAGTGCCGATACCATTGGAACCGGAAGCACTTTGGCCAAGGTTTATTGTGATATTTAAGTCCGCCATATTTTTAGCCTCATTGATCAATAACAAGAAGTGACACTCGCCAACGCTTCCGCGTATTGCGGAGGCGCTTTAGACTTTCGGCGCGTCGCCCAAACCGGAAGTCCCGCCATTGCCCTGGCCTGGCGTGCCGAACGTTTCCGGATAGGTGTCCATGAGCTGGCCGACCATTCCCAACGTCTCCTGCGAGGTGCCGTCCTTGCTGACCTGACCACCCCCATCGGTAGTCGGCGCTACCGACTTCGACAACGAGCTGTCACCGAGGCTTTTCATCAAGGTGTTGAGCAACTCTTCAACGCCTTGGCCACCACCTGCTCCACCCGCCCCACCCGGGCTAGCGCCACCGGCACCACTTGCGCCGCCCGCGGCATCGACGCCCTTGCCCTGGCCGGTGCTGTCACCACTCTCACCGCCCTGCAATTGCTTCAGGAGCGCCTGGAGAAGCTGTTTGAGCAACTCCTGAGTTGATGCGTCTTCACCGCCCTTGGTTTGCGCATCCTTGTTGGACGCGTCGCTCTGACCGCTGTCCTGGGCGCCTTGAGTGCCGCTCTTCAACTGATCCAGCAATTTGCTGAGGGCATCCGAGCCCGCACCACTGCCGCTACCAGCGCCACCTGCGCCTTGTTGCCCCGAACCGTCGGACGACTTGAGCAGCAGTTCGGACAGTGCACCCGCCAGCTCCTCCAGCGATGAACCAGCGGATTGACCGCCTCCCAGGCCTGTCTGCCCAAGCCCCGTGTCGCCCGCGCCGCCAAGACCGCCCAGGCCGGAAGAGCCCAATGAACTTTGCGAAATACTTGAATCTGCCATGGTCTGTAGCCTCGCTTGAAAGTGAATGGGATAGTTACGGACTGTAACCATCCCTCGCTAAGTGGCGCGCAATAACAGCCAGTTCCCTGTTACTTGTATTACGCCAACAGTCGCCCAAGCGAAGTACGGGTTTCCCGGACCTGTGCAATAAAACCGGTCACCCAATGACAGAAGTGGTCTTCATTCAAATACTCGAGCTCGCGCTGAGTGCACAGACGCACCTCACCCTGATCCAGCGCGAGCCAGCAACCGCGCAAGGCCGAGACGTCGAAGTTAAAATCAAGCAAGCGCTGAAAATTATCAGCGCGTTTTTGAACACTTCCGAGCCGACAGTGAAGTACGATATTTTCACTGTGTTCCGGAAACTCAATAACAGCCACTTGATTATCGTCGTTATCATAAAGTGCACATACTCCCTGCTGTAAAGCCAAGGGGAGCCCCAACCGTTCACCCATTCGGTCGAGAAAGCGCTGGATAGTTTTATTGGAGTCCGCCATTTTTAATCCTCTCATGTGAGCATCTGCCAGGCACTCGCCTGGCTCACTTCATGAGTGGAAAAACAATGGCATGCGGTTCCTTGTGGAACCGAGCCTGACTCAGTGCTTCAGACCTGCCAGTTCCAGAACCTGAGTCAAAATCTGTTCCAGCGTATCGCTGGAGCGCAACTCGTCGGGCAGCGCATGCCAGATCACGAACGTATGCTGGCCATCAAGACAAATGTAATAACCGTCGAAGGATTCTATGTCCTCAAAACGACGCTTCAACGTATCGGAAAAAAGATTCGGTCGCTGCGCACTGCGCTGAATATTCAAGGCAATGCCCCAACCGACGCCCTCCTCGCGAAAGACCAGTTCAATACCCGGAGCCCATTGCCAGACACTGGCTCGTCCCTCACCGACATGGGTCATGAAGTCCTGTTGATCGGTACTGCGGATAATCACTTCATTCATGCAGCGGCACCCTACTGTAATCACTTTGTCCGTTGCGTAAAGCCGGTGACCACCAAACACTCAACTGCTGCTCATTAGACACAGGTCTTGCGCAATCAGATGAATTGCAGTTCGTTGTACCCGTGGCGGAACACCCACTCAAAAGCAACTGACTCCCAATCAATAAAAAAGAAAAATAATTAACGTTCATACTTATATCCCTTACCTTCATCGCTCCCTGCCGCCTGCAATAGTAAGACTAATGATTGAAGCCTCCATCAGACAGGCAGCAACAGAGAATCATGATTAATTAATTAACTCAATATTGTTCTCTGCTCAAAGCGGTAATAGTGACATTCTCGATGGTTTTGCCGGCACTCCAGTAATGGCAATGGGACGCAAGGCGATAAACACTTCAGCGGACTCGCCAGGCTGCAACAACGTATCCGGCCAGACCGTCACCGCAAGCGTCTGCGGGCCTGCACAGGATTGTTCTTCGAACTGCAGAGGCCGCTTGCCGGTGTTGCGCACCACACCCACTGCAACACTGTAGTCGATACCCGCGAACCACTGCCCCTTTTCGGGTCTGAACGCCAAAGGCTGGTCCCCGACCTTGCACAGATCCCGTACTGCCACGCCGGAAGATAGAGCGTTGACTCCGGCAGGAATACGCCCCTTGACCAACTCACCCATGGCAGTGCCCAGCACATCACGCAACATTGCGTCCTTGCCCGGCGATGTTGTGTGCGCCAGGGCCGCAGCCAACTGTGGCTTGTTCTCCGCCGCCAGGTAACGCGCCGGGTCCACTTGATCGCCAATCAGACGCGGGGTCAGGATGAACAGCCGCTCGCGTCGTGAATTTTCCCGGCGTTTGGACGAAAACAATGGCCCCACCAGCGGCAGATCGCTGAGAAGCGGAATCCGGTCTTCATGATCGCCGCTTTCATCGACATGGAACCCACCAATGACCAGCGAACGATTCTCGCTGATAACTGCCTGGGTACTGACACTGCTGCGTTTGATCCCTGGCGTAGTGCTGTCGGCGCTCTGTTCGATCTGGCCATCTTCGATATCGATGATCAACTGGAAACGGTTCTGCGCGCCATTGGGTATGGTTCGCGGGATCACCTGCAAACTGGTGCCGGCGGTGACGGGTTGAATGTTCGCCACCCGCTCGCCGGTGGCAGTGATGTACACGGTCCGACTGAAATCGATCACCGCCGGCTGGTTTTCCAGGGTCAGCACTGAAGGATTGGCAATCACCGACGCGACGCCCTGACCTTCCAGCGCCTGTATGTCGGCAAAGAAACGCTTGAAGTCACTGATAAACAGGGTCGACATACCGCCCGTCAGCAATGAACTGCCGAAACCGACTGACCCTGCCTGTGCGCTCCAGCGCGACTCCAGCTGCGATAACTGAGTGCGATCGATATCCAGAATGACCGCATCGATCTCCACCAGATTACGCGAAACATCCAGCTGCTCGATCAGCTTCTCATAGACATCGCGCTTCTGCGGATCGTCATAAATCAACAGCGCATTGTTGCGCGAGTCAGCCACCACTTTTTTGTTCGACTTACTCGCCGAAACGCCGACGGATCGCGGCTTGACCGGTTCCCGCTCGCCCGCCAGGCTCTGGATTTTCCCGCGGGCCATGTCTGCCAGGCCCTGGTAGGCCTGAATGCTGTCTTGAAAACCCACCGGCGAAACGGGTATTCGTCGACTGTCGAGCAAACCGTTCAGCATATTGGCCACGCCTGGAATCACCAGGCTCTGGTCGCGATAACGAACCTCCCGATCGTCCACCGAGGCATAACGCAAAGGGAACATCATGACCTGCTGCTTCTCTTCGGGCTTGACCTTCTCTTTGCTGAAGCCGCGGATAAACTCGATGTAACTCGAGGGGCCGCTGACCAGCACCACGCCTTCGTCGGGCAGCTCGCCCCAGCCGAAGCGTTTATCCAGCAAACCAATGTCCGTCAGGGCCTGTTTCAAGTCGGGCGCGGCATCGGCGGAAATTTCCAGGCGCTGAGAAACCTGTTCGGCCTGAGGGCTCACGTACAGTTTGCCGTTATACAGAAACCACTGGAACTGATGCTCCAGCGCCAACCGGTTGAGAAACTCTTCGGCGTTGGCTGAACGTATCTTCGCGTTCACCACACCGTTAACCCCATGCAGGCTCAACTTGACGCCGAACGACTCGGCGAAGTCGGCAAGCACCGTCGACAAGGGCGTTTCAATCGCTTCATAGGCGTAGGCCGACTGGCGCCAATCCTCCGGGACGCCAGCCAACGCCGGTAGTGCCAGGGCACCCAGCAGGGGTAACCAGCAAAGTCGCTTAAACATAAGGTCTCCCCATCAAGGTAGGTCGCTCGGGCCGTCGAGGGGTTGGCGCACTGGCTTCAGTGAGCAACGACTGCCAGACATCGCGCTGATTGGCCAGTGACTCCAGTGCACGGATGATTGCCGAACTGTCATCGCTCATCAGACGCAGTAAAAGGCAGAGACGACGTTCCTGCGGATCGAGCGCCAGTGCACCGGCAAAGCGTCCAAGGCTGGGGCCGCAAAGACGCAGCGCAGCTTCAAGCGAAGCATCGTCGCCACGCCAGACTGTGCTGAGCATCGCGCAACACAGCACCCCGCCCCCACGGCGCTGCAACGACATCCGGGCACCATCGACCGCCAGGCTCAGCTCATGCTCGCCACTGTCCAGCCAACGCTCGACCGTCAGCTTGAGCTCAGCGGATTTCATTGATAATGGCCTTGGCCAGGTTGTGCTTGACCACAACCTCCTGATTCGCCGCCCAGGAGGCGGTGGATGTCTGACGCATCGCGGTGTTGAAGGCGTGCCAGTCATCCGGGGAAAGGCCATCCATCTCTACGGCAGATTTGTCCAACTGTTGTTGCGTGCGCTCGAAATTGCTATCGAGACGGTGTCGGATTGCTTCCAAAGAAAACATGGTGATACTCCTGGTCCTTGACTCTCTGATGAGTGGTACGGCACGCACTTCGGTTCCGTCGAACGTTCGAGCAATCAGCCGAAACTCAAGCGCAGCTCTCGAGACGCTCTTGCTCCGGCAGAATCCAGCGCTGCAGGGCCTGCCAACTCAGATTGAAGTCACCGCTGCCGGTGCGCAGGCTCAAACCCTGCGCGGGCAGTTGCGAGTCGGCGCGCACTGTCCAGTTCGAATGGCCAAGCACACGCAAGCGCTCGGCAAGCACTTGCGCAAGGTCCGGATGACAATGCAGCACACTGGCTTCGTCAGCAGGCTGGGCAGCCTTCAGATGGCGCAGCAAGGAATCGATACGAGTCGGCTCCGGGACTTCGCCCAGTAACGTGCGCAATGCCTCGTCGAGCAACTGCCGAGCCGTTTCATTCAGCCCCTCCCACATCTGCTCGCGCTGCGTTTGCCAGTCGTCGAACAGCGCCTGAGCCTGCCCCCAGACTTGCGCCTGGGCTTGCTCGGCGGCATCGTCGCGCAACGCCTGCGCTTGTGTGAGCGCGGCGTCGAGAATGCTTTGCGCCTGTTCTCGGGCAACCTCCAGGACCTGCGCGGCGAGCAAACAGTCTTCTATCGTTTCGCGACGCAACAGTGGCTCGCCGATCAGTTGGCGATCACCGGCCAGTGTGAGTTTGCGAACGGCCAGCATGTCGAAATCCCCTTACTCCGTGACGTTAAAGACATGCCAACTGACCGCCTCCCACACGGCATCCAGCCTGGGCGACGGCATCGCTGGCAGCGTGATCCGCTCGACCGCCTCGACGGCAGGACGAGGAAATCCCAGGCGCAGTTTTCTCCAAGTGGGCTCTGCGACCCAGGCCTTGAGTAACAACAGCCCCGCCTCCTCGGGCGGGTACTGGCGCCACCCTTCGGGCATCCAATAGCCCGGCTGCAAAGCCTTGGCCATGCGTCGGCACCAAGTGTGCCCGGCTTCATCCAGGTCCGGGCCAGACGCTCCCCCGCTGCAGATGGCAATCGCCAGATCGAGGGCCCGTTGTCGGCTCTCTGGCGCAAGCTGGAGCAAGCGCAATAAAGCCGGACGCGGTTTCTGTGCCGGCAGCGCAATAACCTCCAGCCTGTGGCTCAGCCATGAATAGCGAATCTTGCCAACCGTCGCGGCCAGCTCGGGATCCAGCCCGATACGCGCTTGCAGTTGCCAGCTGGGATGGGCGCTCGACCATCCATAGGCCCACCAGCGCAACCAGTAGAGCGACTGCTCGGCACTTGTTGCGACGTTCATCGAGGGTCGCTCAAGGGTTCTTTGCCAGACTTGAGTCGAGCAACAATGGTTTGACGCCAGCCGGGGTTCAGCGCGAATAGCCCGATCAGAAACAGCAACAGCCCCACCGCGCTGAGCAGCGCAATCAATTGCCAGAATTCAAGCCGATCGCGTGCAATGACAAACGACCCGAAACTGACCATGTCCGGCTGCGCATGATAGGTTTCAGCAGGCACGAAAATGACCGAGAGTTTCTTTTCATCGGCTCCCGCCATACCCGGAATGCTGCTGGCGACCATGCTGCGAATGCGCGGTACAACACTGTCCGGATCAAAATCCTCGCGGTGTTTGATAAAGACCGCCGCCGAGGCAGGTTGTACCGGCTCTCCCGGCGCAATGCGCTCAGGCAACACGACATGCACCCGCGCGACCACCACGCCATCGATCTGTGAAAGCGTGCGCTCCAGCTCCTGCGACAGCGCATAGATGTAGCGTGCCCGTTCTTCCAGCGGCGAGGAGATAACCCCTTCCTTGCGAAAAATATCGCCCAGGCTCGAATGCGAGTCGCGCGGTAAACCCACGGCACTGAGCACCCGGACGGCGCGCGAGATATCTTGCGCAGAGACCAGAACCGCCACGCTGGTCTTGTCTACGCGCTTTTGTGCATCGATTTGCTTGTTCGACAACTCGGCGAGTACTTCATTGGCATCCTGTTCGGAAAGGCCACGATGCAATTCCATGCGGTCGCCACAGGCAGCCATAGACATCGACAACAGCAGGACGCTTGCCAGTCTCACTACTCTAAGACGCATATTCATGCCTATTGCAGACTGGTGAGTTTTTCCACGCTCTGTGCGGCTTTGCTAACGATTTTTGCGCTGAGCAAACTCTCCAGATAAAACGAGGACAACGAGCGGTTGGCCTTCATCGCGTCTTGCGGGTCAATGGACCTCGACGCCCGATCCAGATCCCGTGCGGCCCGATCGCTGAAACGCTGTAGCGACAGCGAGGCCTGCGAGGCCGGGATAGCCACCTGATCAGCGCTTGCCGGTTTCTCGACGGGCCGGTGCAAGGTGGCGTTGAACCAAGCGATGTCTGCCTTGGCAGGAGCATCGTCTGGCGTTAGTGCAGAACCGGATACATCTGCATGACTACCTGTTATGCGTGTAATCGCCATCACGCTCCTCCTGCCAAGGCATGGGTGTTGCCCTCAACCGCGGGCGTTGGTGGAAGACTGCTGGACCAGCACTGAAAGTACGTTGCCGGCCGCAATGCTGGCGTCGGTCTGCAATGTATTGCCAGCGCCACCGTTCAAGAAGTTCTGCCCGGCATTCGGCATGTCTGCCGCCAGGGAGTTACCTTGAGCGTTGTCTTTGACCTGCCCCTTGATCATGTCGATGGCCTTCTGGAATTGCTCGCCTTCGGCACGGGACATGTAGGTATCGCCCTCGGACAGCTCGCCCATCCAGTCCTTCGACTTGCCGTCCGGCTTGCCGAATTCTTCCGGGTGCATATCCATGAAACGGGCCACTTCCTTGAGCACATCCTTGTCCTCAGGGTTGAACGCCACCTCTCCACGCTTGTCGCGAGCAGGATCGCCAGTCGGCTTGAGCAGATTGTCGAGCGTCTCTTCACCCAGATCGCCGAGCAAGGCCGACAACAAGTCGTTGGTGTCCAACGAGCCTGAGGAGTTCTGCGTACCGTTGCTGCCGAAACCGCCGGAGTCGTTGCCCACGCCACCGCCGAGAATCTCTTGAATCAGACTCTCCAGCCCTTTGGTAAAGGCTTTCTTTTCGTCGCCACTGAGGTAATCATCCTCACCCAGCTCATCCTTCCAGCCGTTCACATTGCCATTGGCATCGTCGGGCTTTCCGAACTTTTCCGGGTTCTTGTCCATATGTTCCGCGACCATGGCGACCAGCGGATTTTTCTGATCGAACTTCGCGCCGCTGCCTTTCTTTTCAAGTAACACGTCACTCAGCAAAGAAGCGATGCTACTGGCCGTATCGCTACTCTTACTGTCGAACTCGGCAACATTATTGAAGCCACTGGGCGTGGTACCAAGCGAAGAAGAAATCATATGCTCTACTCCTTGAAAGTGATGACCCATACAGCCCTGCCCATTGACACGGGCAGGGCTGTCGTCAACTTAGTAGTTGATGGCCTTACCGGTTTGCTGCATCGCGTTCTGGGCTTTAGTTGCCGAGTCCTGATAGGCACTGGAAATGCCGTTCACGGTATCGGTCATCATTTTGTTGGATTGCGCTTCAGCATTCATTGTGGTGGTCGCAGCAGAAGTTGCGTCCATCTTAGTCATTGCAGCCATCGAAGCGCCAAGGGAAGCACCACCAGCCATAGTTATTACTCCTGATCATTGAAGGTTTTTTTGAACATCGACATGACATTCGCTTAATGAGTGGAGGTGCGTAGAAAATGGTTCCAAAGTTTCTCAGAGACAAAAATACCGATAATCCGCCAGGGCACTTTCCTCCCTCATCAGCCATCGAACAGGTCATCTGGTCGGGCCAACGATCAGTGCGTGCCAGGGTGATTCCCGTCTGCACGCCTTATTCATCCCGTCAGAAAAAGCATTTCTAACGATTGTCATATCCCATGGGGGGTTCCAGAACTCCTCTAATGGGAGTTTGATAAACACCAGGTTTTAGAACCAAAACAGTGCATGAACGATTTTCGATGCTGTGCCGGCAATCGCTCAGAAACCCACTACACCCCCATCCACTCGCTTGCAGAGGTGATGTCCAACGCTTTCATGCGGTGGTAAAGGGTACGCTTGGGAATCCCCAGTTCACTGACCACCGCCTCGATGCACTTGGCGTGGCGAAAAAGCGAGTCCTGAATGAGAGCTTTCTCGAACGAACGCAACTGAGGCCTCAGCAATACTGTGCTTTCACCGCTGGCATGATGCTCTCCCTGCAAGGGCGAAACCCCCAAAACGAAGCGTTCAGCAGCGCCCTTGAGCTCTCGGATATTACCCGGCCAATGATGGCTGAGCAGTTGCTTGCGCAAATCGGCCGGGGCTTCAAGCATGGGCTTGGTATGCTTGGATGCCGCATCCTCGGCAAAGCGTTCGAACAAGGGCAATATCAAGTCGGGTCGAGAGCGCAGAGTGGGAAGTTTGATAGTGATGACATTCAAGCGAAAATACAGGTCGCGACGGAATTTACCCTGCTCGACCAGCGTTTTCAGTGGCGTTTGCGTTGCTACAAGAACGCGCAGATCCAAGGGCACGAAACGCGTCGACCCTAATCGCTCTATACCCCGCATCTCCAACACCCTGAGCAGTTTTGCCTGTAATAGCGGCGGCATACTGTCGATTTCATCGAGAAACAATGTGCCCTTGTCAGACGCCTCGATGTAACCGGATCGAGATTTATGCGCCCCTGTAAAAGCCCCTGCCATCACCCCGAACAACTCGCTTTCCGCCAGTTGCTCGGGCACCGCGGCACAGTTCAGAGCGACAAACGGCCCTGATCGTCCGGAGAGTTGATGGGCACGGCGCGCCAACGTGTCTTTCCCGGTACCGGTTTCTCCTTCAAGAATCATATCCACTTTGAGTGGAGCGGCCGTTCGGATGAATGACTGTAACGCTCCCCAAATGTCTAGTACTTCATGCACCTGTTGTGGATGGTTATTTTCCATATCGCCCCCCGCCATCCTTTTCATTAACCATGACAAAAACTCCTATGCCGCCTGGGCTTTTTTTATACGATCGTGTGCTTTAACTGCCGCAAACCCAGTCCATTTATCTTTCTCGGGTGTGCAGCAGGGGAACATGATAAGCAAACTTCAATCTATACCCCAACCCTTCACGACAGATACAGTTACGTACGCTAACCTACCGCAACAATCGCCACCTCATTAATTCTCGTAAAATCAGCGTCGTACCCAACTCAACCCCCGGCTCGAATAAATACGTCAATAAATCAGATTCTCTTCCCGGCGTCTTGATATCCGCAAAAAAAGACAAACGTCTCAAGAAGTAAAATGGACGTCGCGCTTGAATGAGTGAATAAGCGTTAATTTTTGTCAGCATTTTTTTTAAATGACCATGCGTCTTCCCCCTCGCCGTCCATTCAGATCGAGCCACGTTTTTTTGACCTGACGAACAGCATTGTTCGTCAGGAACAAGCCAGGCACTTATAATCGATCACCCTACCGCCAAAATCATCGGCACTCATCATGAACATTACCTATTGAGTGGTTGTGTTTATTCAATAACCAGAACAGGCAAACTCTCTCTATGCTCGGGCATCGCGCGATGCGCACGAGGGGGATATGTTCCGAAACGGGAGTAAGTTGATATCTGATCGACCGGTCAGTTAATCCGTAATGCGAAGAGTACGGCGCGGCTGAAATTGCTTGACTGACCGACCCTATGAATCAGAACGCCGAAGCAAGGGCTGTGCCGATTTCCTTTGATGTGTGGTCTTTTAGAGGATGAAGGCTCTGGTGTGGAGGCTCAAGCGAAGCAACAACGTTTTGGCCAGCCATCTCTCTGACGGGCCGTTACAACGCCATCTGCTCAAATGATAACGTTATGTCCGATATCGGCTGCCAGGATTGATCATATCGATCAGTCACGGGCCCGTTGCAGGCCCGCAAAGTACCCGCCGCGCCAATCTGACGGGTGAGTTCTGATGGCGCTCAGCCGAACGCATTCAAGACAGGCATCCCTCCTCCTCTGGCTCCTGCAACCCCATGAACCGCCGCACTCTATGAGCCTCAGGCTCCTCGCGAATCGCCTGTGGCGAGGCATCCAGCTGTATGTGGCCGTTGTCCATGAAGATCACCCGGTCGCAAATCGACAGGGCAAAGTCCATCTCATGGGTGACGATTAGCAGGGTCATGCCTTCCCGGGCCAGATTGCTGATGACCGTAAGCACCTCGCCAACCAGCTCCGGATCCAGCGCCGAGGTGGGTTCGTCGAATAGCAGGATGTCCGGGTCCATGGCCATGGCCCGGGCAATAGCCACGCGCTGTTGCTGGCCCCCGGACAGTTGATGCGGATATTTGTGGACGTGTGCCAACAGGCCGACCTTGTCGAGTAGCTGGCAGGCGCGTTGTTCGCTCAGTGCGCGGCCGACGCCATGATAACGGGGAGCGAGGCTGATGTTGTCCAGCAGTGTCCGGTGCGGGAACAGGTTGAAGTTCTGGAACACCATACCGATGCGCCGTACGCCCTGACGAACCCGACGGCCATCCGGTTTGTCGCCGGCATTGATGAAGCTTTCCCCGAACAACAGGATTTCGCCTTGATCGATGTGCTCCAGGCCATTGATCGTACGAATCAGCGAGGTCTTGCCGGAGCCCGACGGGCCGATGATAGAAATCACCTGACCACTTTGTACCTTCAGGTCGATGCCCTTGAGCACATGATGATCGCCGTAGCGTTTGTGCACGCCCTGCAGCTGCAAGGCCGGGGCGGCGCCTTTGGCCGGGGGTTTGAACGTGCTCGTTGCGACAGGCGCCAGACTGTCACGCAGCACTTTTGCCGAGGCGCTATCGAGGGTTTGCGGTGTCCGCAGGTTGAGGTCCAGGTAGCGCTCCAGACGCTGCAGGGCGAAGCCGAACACTGTGACGATCAGCACGTAGTACACGCCCACGGCCGCCAGGGTTTCCATCACCAGGAAGTTCTGGGCATACAGGCGCTGACCCACCGTCAGCAGCTCAGTCAGTGAAATCACCGAGATCAACGAGGTCAGTTTGACCACCGTAATGTATTCATTGATCAACGTCGGCAGTGAGATGCGAAACGCCTGGGGAATCACAATCAACCGTTGCAGGCCGAACAGGCCGATACCCAGGGCACGGCCGGCTTCCTTCTGGCCTTTGGCGACCGAGATCAGTCCGCCACGATGAATTTCGGCCATGTAGGCGGCCTCAGTGACCACCAGCGCCAACAGGCCGGAATAGAACGGTACCGACAGGATCGGCCCGGCACCGGGCAGCAACTGCGGCAGGTTGTAGATGAAGACCACCAGCACCAGCAGCGGAATGCTGCGAAAGAACCAGATGTAGAGTGACGCCGGCATGCGCAGCCAGGGCAAGCTGGACAACTTGGCTGATGCCAGAACGAAGCCCAGCACCATCCCCAGGAACCAGGCCAGGGCACTCAGTTCGATGACGGTCAGGCTCGCCGCCCAGAAGTCAGTCTTGGAGAACAGCGAAATAAAGTAAGACCAGTCGAATTGCATAGACACCTCGTGCGAGCCGCGCCCTCGACCGAGGGCGCGGTTTCAGCCATTACTCGGAGATCGGTTCCAGATCATATTTTTTGAGAATGGCGGCGTACTCACCGTTGGCTTTACTGTCGGCCAGGGCTTTGACCAGCGCCTGATAGGTAGCGTCGGCGTCTTTCTTCACGTAGATGCCCAAGGTCTGCGGATACACCAGCTTCTGCGAACTGACCACGACCCGCCCGTTGGTGCGCTGGGCGATCATGTGCGCGGCACCGGCGATTTCCACCTGCGCCTGAATGTTCTTCGAGAGCAGCGCCTGCGTCACTTCGGGAGCCGAGGGGTACTCGTTGACGGTGATGGCGCCTTTGTTGTTCGGTACGCAGTAGTCGCTGGACAACTGGGTGAATTTGGCCACCCAGGTGGTGCCCTGCTCCAGACCGATCTTCAGGCCGCACAAGTCCTCGGGAACCTGCGGGGTCAACTCACTGCCCTTGGGCACCATGATCGCGGCGCCGGTGTTGGCATAGGCGATGGTGCGGGCCTGGAGCTGGCGTTCGGGAGTGATGTACATACCGGAAATGATCGCGTCGTAATGCCCGGCGTTGAGGCCGTTGATCAGATTGGGAAACTTGGTGTCGACGAAGTTGGCCTTGACGCTCATCGCCTTGGCCAGGGAGTGGGCCAACTCAGGGTCGGAGCCAACCACATTCTTGTCAGCGTCGTAGGACTCGAACGGCGGGTAGGTTATTTCCATACCGACCTTCAACACACCCGGGGTCGCGGTGCTGGCGAAGGTGGTACTGGCGCAGAACAGGCCGGCGGCGAGCAGACTCAGTTTGCTCAGGGCGTAGTGGCTTTTCATCGTGGGAAGCTCCGTTGGTTGTTTTTTTAGGAATGAGTGGTGGTGTTCTTCAGGCGGCCGAAGCTCGATGGCTTTCGAGCCCGGGACGGCAGCTCAAGCTCGCCGTTCGCTACGCGCTTGCGCAGGTACTGGTAGGTCTGCAGCGCTTGGCTCCACATGTGCTCGCCAATCGCCAGTGCCTCGTAATCCCCGGCATCCCTGGCGAAAGCCGGCAGCGGTTTGATCAGCGTGTGATAGTCGCAGGCGTAGAACAGCGGGAAGCTGTAGCGCTCCTGAGCAACCTTGCGCACCCGGTGGGCGGTGGCGACAAAGGCACCTGCGGTCATGACTTCCAGCATGTCGCCAATGTTCACCACGAACGCCCCGGGCATTGGCGGTGCATCGATCCACTGATCCTGATCGTTAAGCACCTCCAACCCCGGCTGATCGGCGTGCAGGATGGTGAAGCATTCGTAGTCGGTATGTGCGCCGATGCCCGGAGCGTCGACGACATCGGCGTCGAAGGGATAATGGATCAGCCGCAACTTGGAGGGCGGACGAGTCACCAGCGCATCGAAATAGCCCTCCTTCAGCCCCAGGGCCAACGCGAAGCCATCAAACAGCCGGCGGCCAAGGGCAAACACCGCCTGATAGTAGTTTTGTACCGCGCCCTGAAAGCCCGGCACGTCGGGCCAGTGATTCGGCCCCAGCAGCGGCGTACGGTTGAGGAACAGCGGGTCATCCACTGACACTTCGAAGCCGATATCGAAGGCCTCTTTATGATCCGGCTTGCCCTTGGAATACACCTCCTCACCTTCGGGCACGAAACCCTTATGGCTTTGCGAGGCGCCGATGTAGTGGCGCATCTTGGCTTCCAGCGGCTGTGCAAAATAATCCCTGGCCGCCTGGCGCAGGCCCTCGATCAGCGCCGGATCGATGCCATGCCCGGTGATGTACAGAAAACCCACATCGCTGGCGGCGCGGCCCAGTTGCTCGGCCACGGCCAGGCGGTGCTCCAGTTCGATACTGAAGAGTCCCGCGATGTTCACCATCGGGATGCTGTTGAAGTTGGCCTGGGTTGATGAGGTATTACTCATGGCGGGTTCCTTCACGGGTGAAACGGTCGAAGTGTTCGCGCTCGGTCCGGGCCATCCACTGGTTCAAGGTCCAGAGGTCGGCCACCGGCATATTGGTGAAGGGCAAGTGATGCAGATAACCGTCGGCACCGAACTCCGGCGTCAGGGTGCTGACCGAATAGCCGCGCTGAAGCTGAGAGGCCCAGACGGCCTCCCAGTGGCGCTGATGAAACGCCAGTTCACGGGCATATTCCGGGGCGGCGGGATGGGGGACTTGCGGGCCCTGGTCATAGCCGACCCGGGCCTGAAGGTGATGCACACGCTCGACGAAGGTCGAAAGATCGTCGGCCGGGTCGTCCAGCAATCGCTCACAGCAGACCACCCAATGACTGATGTCACTGGTGAAACGCAGTCCCGGCAGTTGGCGGATCAGTTCCAGGGTTACCCAAGGGCTGTATAGGGAACGGGCGCGGTGAGTCTCGAAACTGCAGAACACCCCATGCCTGGCGGCCAATTCCATCGCCTGGCCAAAGAACTCGACCTGCAATGCCTGCGGCCAGCGGTCGTTGCCGGCCAGCAGATTGACGAACCGTGGGGTCAGCTCCGAGGCCCAGCCCAGCTTGCGATCAATGTCGGCCAAGTGTTGGGCGGGTGTGGCGTTCTGGTCGGGCAATACATCGTAAGCACTGAACAGCGTGCAGATATAGGGAACCCGATTGCTACGCAGGAAAGCGCCGAACTCGCCACGCTCATTGGCCTGCAGCGGCAGGCGCGCTTCGATGCCATCGAAGCCGGCGGCGAGCAATTCATCCAGGGCCTGTGCCTTGCTGGCGGTATAGCCCCACAACGTGCGGAAAATCTCTAGCTTCATGCATTCCTCTCGGCTGCGTCGGGCCACTAGCGGATTGGGCTGGTGGCATTACTGGGCAGTCGAAAGGGGATGCTGCGGGCTGCTGCTCTGATGGCTGCGGTCCCGTGCGACGAATCCTAAGGCTACGGCGACAAACGATTGAATAGGCTGCAGCAAATAGTTAGTTCAGAAATTCATGAACTAACGCCGGCGGGTTTCCTCATGGGAACAGTGATCCGCAACACCTCGTCCCTTCACCGTAGATTCGCTACTATGTTTGCCCCCGCTTTCCTTGTCTGCGGTTTTTTTCATTCTGGAGCCCGAATGCCTAGTCAAAAGGACATCGCCGCCGAAAGCGGCGCACCGATGATCCCTGAACAGCGCCGTGAATTGATGCTGCGCCAGTTGCGCAAGCATCAGGTGCTGAGCGTTCATCAATTGATGGAAATGTTCGACTGTTCGCACATGACCATTCGCCGCGATATCGCGCTGCTGGAACAGGAAGGCCGTGCTTACTCGGTCACCGGTGGCGTGCGAATCGCCAGCCAGCTCCATAGCGAGCCCAGCCATCAGATCAAGGCGGTGGTCGAGTTGCCGCAGAAGCAGGCGATGGCCAAGCTGGCCGCGCGGCTACTGCATGCCGATATGACGGTTTATCTGGATGCGGGGACGAGTACGCTGGAGATCGTCCCGTACATCAAGGCGCTGTCGGGTATGACCGTGGTGACCAACGATTTCGGGATTGTCCAGGCGCTGATCGATGCGCCTCAGGTCACGGTGATTCACACTGGCGGGCAGCTGGATCATTCCAATCAATCGTGCGTGGGCGGTCTGGCGGTGGCCACCTTGCGCCAGGTCGTCACTGATGTCGCCTTCATCTCCACCAGCTCCTGGGACTTACGTCGCGGCCTCACCACGCCTTCGGCGCTGAAGGTGGAGGTCAAGCAAGTCGCGATGCAATCAGCCTCGCAAGTGGTGCTGGTGGCGAGCAGTTCGAAGTACGGCACGTTCAGCATGTACAGGATCGCCGGGCTCGAACAGTTCGACATCATCCTCAGCGACGACGCGCTGACCCCTGCCGCGGCCGATAGCATCCGCAAGCAGGGTGTCGAACTGCTGTTGCCCGGCGATAACAACGTGTAAGGCGTTAGCGCGCCTTCCAGTCCCGCAGCCACTGCAAGCCGGCCGACGTGTTACCACGCGGCCGGTATTCGCACCCTACCCAGCCGTCATAACCCAACTGGTCGATCAACTCGAACAGATAGGGATAATTGACTTCTCCCAGGTCCGGCTCATGTCGATCCGGCACGCCGGCGATCTGGATATGGCCGATGCCGTCGAAGTCCCGACGCAGTTTAGTGGCCAAGTCCCCTTCGACGATCTGGCAGTGGTAGCAGTCGAACTGAACCTTCAGGTTAGTGGCGCCCACTTCCTTGCAGATGGCTTGGGCCTGATCCTGGCGATTGAGGAAAAAGCCTGGCATGTCCCGCGTATTGATCGGTTCCAGCAGCACCGTGATGCCAGCCTTGGCGGCCTGCGCGGTGGCGTAAGCCAGGTTCCCCAGGTACACGCCGTGATGCCGTAGGCGATCAGTTTCCGACGGCAGCAGCCCGGCCATCACATGGATGCGCGAGTTGCCCAGCACCGCGGCGTATTCCAGCGCGCGATCGAAACCGCTACGAAATTCACTCTCCCGCCCCGGCAACGACACCGTGCCGCGCTCGCCCGCCGCCCAATCGCCGGGCGGTGCGTTGAACAGTGCCTGCACCAGGCCGTTGTCGCTCAAGCGCTGTTTGAGTTCCTGAGCGCTGTAGTCGTAGGGAAACAGGTATTCCACGGCTTCGAAACCATCGGCGGCAGCGGCGGCGAAGCGGTCCAGGAACTCATGTTCCGGATAGAGCATGCTGAGGTTTGCGGCAAAACGAGGCATGGTAGCTCCTATCTATGTTTTTGTAGGAGCCAGGCTTGCCGGCGAAGGCGATCTCAAGGACGCTTTCGCCGGCAAGCCGTGCTCCTGCAGGTGTTCGATCGGGTCGACAATTTTCGTTAGACAAACGGCCAGATCAACAAGGTAATACCGAAACCCAACGTACCGAGCAAGGTGGTCAACACCGTCCAGGTGCGCAAGCCATCGGCCACGTTCAGCCCGGACAGTTTGGTGAAGATCCAGTAACCGGCATCATTGATATGGGACATGGCCAACCCGCCACCGCCCATGGCCAGGCACAACAGTGCCATGTGATTCGCCGTGAGATCGAGGGTAGCGATCAGCGGGCTGATGATGCCGGCGGTGGTCACCAGCGCCACCGTGGTCGAACCCTGAACCGCACGCAACAGCATGGTCAGCAGAAAGCCCAGCGCGAGTACCGGCAGACCGGTGGTGCGCAGCATATCGGAGACCACGGCGCCGATTCCGGTATCCACCAACACCTTGCCGAACACACCGCCGGCACCGGCAATCAGGATCACCATGGCTACGCCAGGCAAGGCAGAACCGATCACGTCAGACACCTGAGTACGACTCCAGCCCCGACGCGAACCCAGCAACCAGGCACACAGCAAGGTATCGATCAGCAGCGCCACCAGTGGCGCGCCGAGCACGGTCATGATGCCGCGCAGGATCGAGTCGGCAGGCAGCAACGAGGTGGACAGCGTCCCCAGCAGGATCAGAATGATCGGCAACACAATCAGGCCGACGATCAGACCAAAACCCGGTGCGGGTGCCGGCGGCAACTTGGAAACGATGCTGCTGGTGGCTTCTTCCAGGCCCATGTGCGACACGGCAACCGCCGCTCGTTCAGGGCTCTTGTCATTGCCATTGGACCAGGCGGCCAGGTCCTCGTTGGTGACATGCGGGCCGTAGACCTCGGCACGAATATCGTCAGTCATCGGGTACACCCGACGGGTCATGCGCCCGGCCACGCGGTAGCCGACATAGCAAAGGAACGCAGTGATTGGCAGACCGAACATCAGCACGCGACCGAGGTCGGCGCCCAACTGGCTGGCGGCCGCTACCGCACCCGGATGGGGTGGCAGGAAAGCATGTACGGTCAGCAACGCAGCGCACATCGGCAGCGCGAACACCAACAACGGTTTACGCGCACTGCGAGCGACGCCATAGGCCAGCGGCATCAGGATGATCACGCCGACTTCGAAGAACACCGGCACCCCGACCATAAACCCGGCAATCGTCAGCGCCAGTGGCGTGCGGCGATTGCCGAATCGGGTAATCAATGTTTTGGCCAGCGCCTCGGCACCGCCGGAGAGTTCGATGATCCGCCCGATCATCGCGCCCAGGGCAATGATGATCGCGATATGGCCCAGGGTCTTGCCCATGCCGCCTTCAATGGTGGCGACCAGATCAGCCGGTTTAACCCCGGCCACCAGCGCGACCAGAATGCTCACCAGCATCAAGGCCACGAAAGGCTGGAACTTGTACTTGAGCACCAGAAACAACAACAGAGCGATCCCTAGCCCCGCGGTAACCATCAGGATTAACGGGCTCATTTCACAAGCCCTCCACGCCGGGTGAACGAAAGGGTTTTTCTGAAACTGCTGCAGTGAAGGTGAGTCATGCCTGGATGTCCTCTTGTTATTGTATTTTTCAGGCAAGCCGGGGTCGTGGGAAGTCGCTGCGCGTCTCCCGGACAGGGCCTGCTTTATCGGTCTATCGTGTTCTATCGTGTTAAAAAATCAGAGCACTACCAGTGCGCGCCGAAGGTCACTCGCAGTTCGTCCAGTGCTGCCTGATCGAGTGGCTCGGGCTTGGGATTGCTCATCAGCCACAGCCGTGCGGTTTCCTCAAGTTCTTCCAGGGCGTAGCTGGCCCTGGACACCGAACTTTCCCAAACTACCGGCCCCAGCCGTTCGAGCATCACGCCGCGAACGCTGTTGGCCAGTTGCGCAACCTGTTCGGCCACTTTCGGCGAGCCGGGACGCTGGTAGCTGATCAACGGGATAGGCCCGACTTTCATCACCTGATACGGCGTCAGTGGCGGCAGGATGTTGTCCGGCTGCCAGACACCCGCCAGCGTCAACGCCACCAGATGGGTGGAATGGGTATGCACCACGCCACCGACGCCCGGGTTGCGGTCGTAGACTTGGCGATGCAGCGCCAATGTTTTCGAAGGCTTGTCACCAGAGACCCATTCGCCCGCCAGATTGACCTTGGCGATGGTCGCCGGGTCGAGGCGGCCGAGGCAGACGTCAGTCGGTGTGATCAACCAACCGTCGTCCAACCGCGCGCTGATGTTGCCGGCGCTGCCGACGGTGTAACCGCGCTCATAAAGGCTGCGGCCAACCTGGCAGATTTCTTCGCGCAGGGCGTTTTCGTCGCTCATTGAGCACCCCCGGCCAGTTGCTTCAAGGCTTTGCTGAAAAAATCCCGACCACCGAAGTTGCCCGATTTGAGCGCCAGGGCCAGAGGCTCATCCGTGCTGCTGACCGTCGCTGGCACACCCGGATCGATCTGCGCGCCGATCTGCAGCAATTGCACACCCAGCGCCTGAACCACAGCGCCCGAGGTTTCACCGCCAGCGATCACGAAGCGTCGTACGCCGCTCTGGCGCAGGCCCTGAGCGATCTCACCCAACGCATTCTCCACCAAGGTGCCGGCCCGTTCGACGCCGAGTTGCTGTTGCACCGCCTTCACTTCGTCCGGGGTGCTGGTGGCGTAGATCAATACGGTCTGTTCGTTATCACGGGCGAAGGCCAAAGCCTGGGCAACCACCGGTTCCCCGGCAGCCAGGGCCAACGGATCAATCCGCAGCGCCGGCCGACCGGCTTCGAGCCAGGCCGCCACTTGCCCATTGGTAGCAATCGATGCGCTGCCAGCCAACACCACTTCACCGCCCGATACTGCCGGGAGTTTCGAGGCGTCGAGATCGCGCAATTTGCCGGCGCGACGGAAGTTTTCCGGCAAGCCCAAGGCCAGCCCCGAACCGCCGGTCAGCAGCGGCAAGTCGGCGCAGGCGGTACCGAGGGTGTACAGATCGTGATCTGACAAGGCATCGGCAATCGCCATGCCGACACCTTGAGCCCGTAGCTCTTTGATCCGCTCACGCACCTGCTCGGCCCCTTGGGCAATGGTGTCGTAGCGCAACAGGCCGACGTTCAGGCTGGTCTGCGATTGCAGCACCCGAACCAGGTTGGCGTCGGTCATCGGCGTCAACGGGTGATGTTGCATGCCCGACTCGCTGAGCAACTGATCCTGCACAAACAAGTGGCCACGAAAGATCGTCCGGCCATTTTCGGGGAACGCCGGGCACGCCAGGGTGAAGTCGCTACCCAGTGCCGCCAGCAACGCTTCGCTGACCTGACCGATATTGCCGGCAGCGGTGGAGTCGAACGTCGAGCAATACTTGAAAAAGATCTGCTCGCAGCCTTGCTCACGCAGCCAGGCCAGCGCGGCGAGGGACTGTTCGACCGCTTCGGCGACGGGAATGGTGCGCGACTTCAGCGCGATGACAATCGCATCGGCATCGAGCCCGGCAGCCACTTCACTGCTCGGAATGCCGATGCTTTGCACGGTGCGCATACCGCCGCGCACCAGCATGTTGGCAAGGTCCGTGGCACCGGTGAAATCGTCGGCGATGCAGCCCAGCAATGGGCGTGCGGTGGTTGTGTTCATTGGGCGTTCCTCAAACCGGCTCAGTCTTGGCAGTCGGCAACTCGATGCCGGGGAAAATCTTGATCACCGCCGAGTCGTCCTCACGACCGAAACCTGCACTGGAAGCCTGCATGAACATCTGGTGGGCGGTGGCCGACAACGGCAGCGGAAATTTGCTGGCCCGTGCGGTATCCAGCACCAGGCCCAGGTCCTTGACGAAAATATCCACCGCGGACAACGGCGTGTAATCGGCCTTGAGAATGTGCGGCACGCGGTTTTCGAACATCCAGGAATTACCGGCGCTGTGGGTGATCACTTCGTAAAGCGCATCGGCGTCGACCCCTTCACGCAGGCCCAGCGCCATCGCTTCGGCGGACGCAGCGATGTGCACCCCGGCGAGCAACTGGTTGATGATCTTGACCTTCGAGCCCAGGCCATGAGTGTCACCCAGGCGATAGACCTTGCCGGCCATGCCCGCGAGGACCGCTTCGGCCTTGGCATAAGCATCGGCCGGGCCAGAGGTCATCATGGTCATTTCACCGGCAGCCGCCTTGGCCGCGCCACCGGAAATCGGCGCATCCAGATACAGCAATCCCTGCGCGGTCAGGCGCTGGCCCAGATCGACGGCGTAGGTCGGCGCCACGGTGGCGCAACCGATCACCAAGCTGCCAGGGCGCAACGTAGCGACGGCACCACCCTCGCCAAACAACACGGTTTCGGTCTGCTCGGCATTCACCACCACGGTAATGATCACGTCGCACTCAGCGGCCATGTGCGCGGGTGAAGCACACGCCACACCGCCCTCGCCGGCAAACTGTTCAGTCACCGTGGCACGCACATCACAGGCATGCACATTGAAGCCGCTGCGCAACAGTGAGCGGGCAATGCCCAGGCCCATCGCGCCCAGACCGACAACACCGACATTCTTGTTATTCATGGGGTACTCCTGAGTTTCCGGCTTATGAGGAAAACAGCGGCCTATTCCACGCCGGCAAGGCGCAGGCGGCGGGCCGCGTTGTAGATATGGGCACGGGCGGCATGCCCGGCGGCGAGCGGATCGCGCAGCCGAATGGCCGCCACGATCGCTTGGTGTTCTTCGTGTACCTGACGGGAGAAATCCGCCCTGCCCGCTTCGTTGGTGCGGGTGATGCGGGTGGCGGCCTCCAGGTACTGACTGACGAATTCCAGGGTCTTGAGAAAGTAGGGATTGCCCGTGGCTTGAGCGATGGCACGGTGAAAAGCCACATCGGCGCGAACACCGTCCAGCCCCTCATCCACCTCTTCATCGATGTGTGCCAACGCCTCGTCAATCTGCACCAGATCGGCCTCGCTGCGATTGAGCGCCGCCTCGCAAGCGATTTCCGCCTCGATGGCACGTCGCAGCGCCAACAGGTGAAAAACACTGCCGGGCAGATTGGCTTCGGTGTAATCGATACGCAGCGGGCGGATATTGGCGTTGGCGGTGACGAAGATGCCGCGCCCTTGTTGAGGCTGCAGCACGCCTTCGTTCTTGAGACGGGAAATGGCTTCGCGGACCACGGTGCGACTGACACCGAAGGCTTCCGAGAGCATGGCTTCACTGGGCAGTTTGCTGCCGGTGGCGAACACACCGTTCTCAATCTTGTCCAGCAGCTGCTGAGCGACGCTGTCACTTAGCACGTGAGTCGGGACCTTGTCGAACATCGTAGCCATCCTGTTTTTGTCTTGTTATCAGGTTGTCATACAGGTTGAGCAGATAATCCTCCAATGAACGGATTATGTGAAGTCTTTTTTAAAATAACATTTTTTAACATCGGCGAGACGTTCAAGCCCGTAGCAGCTGCCGAGCCCGCGAGGCTGCGTTCGGCTGCGCAGCAGTCGTGAATCCGGCTGCTGCGGTCTGTCTGATGCGCCGCGAGTACTGATTTGACGACTGCTTCGCAGCCGAACGCAGCCTCGCAGGCTCGGCAGCTGCTACGGATCGTGGGGGGAAGTCAAATTGACATCAGGCGACCTTGCAAAAACACCATGACCGTCTAAGTTCAAAACTAGCTTCACAGGCGCAATCAACCGTCCATAAACCAGCCCCTCAGGCGAGAGAGTCTATTGACCTAGAACACACCAGACGCTGCTTTTGATAACTGACACGGAATCAGTCAAAAATAACAAGAGGGATGCTTGATGAAGCGCAGCCGTGGGTATCGTGCGTTCTCGCAAAGAGGGCCAGCCGGGCATTTTTGGCTGTCATTGTTTTGCTTCTCCGGCCTGGTGATCGCCAGCTTCCTGTTGTTCGAACAACAGCTCCAGGACTTCCTGGCTCATCTCAACCTGTACTTGCCGTCGACGCCCACCCAGAAACTTAACCTGGCGCTGTTGCTGATCGCCCTGCTGGCGCTGGACGTGGTGCTGCCGGTGCCTTCGAGCATGGTCGCGCTGCTGGCCGTGGCGATGCTCGGCAGTCTCGGCGGCTATCTGGTGATTTTCATTGGCCTGTGCCTGGGAGCCGGGCTGGGTTATGCGCTGGGCGCCGGCTATTTTCGTCTGTTGTCCGGCCGCCTGGGCCTGCATCAGCGCCAGCCGGGGCAGCTGGCGTATCGGTTGGGCACGCTGTCGTTGATCTGCCTGCGCGGTGTGCCGGTACTGGCGGAAACATCAGTGGTCGCCGCCGGCATGCAGCGTTATCCGCTGCGCGCGTTTCTACTGGTCACCACCCTGGCCAATGCCGGCCTGGCACTGGCCTACAGCGCCATCGGCACCTTCCTCGTCGAGCAAAACGCACTGCTGGTGACCCTCCTCGCCAGCATGGTGTTGCCCGCGCTGTTTATCGCCGGGTACAGCCTGTTCAAGACCTTGCGCAAACAAGTCGCGGAGCAACCGCTGCACGGGCGTTTCGAGGTCAGTTATGACTACCCGGTGGTGTTCACCGATCACCTGTTCGATCCGCTCAATGCCTGCCTGCACCGCCAGCTCACTGCACGACTCACCCCACAGCACCGGGGGCCAGTGACGGTGCTGGTATTCGCTGATGAGCAATTGTTGCAAAGCGCTCCACAACTGCTGGAACAAATCGATGCCTACTTTGCCGCCCATGCGGCGGATCTGCATTTGCTGGCCGCGCCGATTACGGTTCCGGCCGGCGAGCTGAGCAAGGATTCACAGGTGTTGCAGCAGCTGTACACCGACATGCTGCAACATGGGCTGGACCGGCATTGCTATGTTCTGGCCCTGGGGGGTGGCGCGGTGCTGGATGCGGTGGGCTACGCCAGCGCCACCTTCCATCGCGGCATTCGCCTGATTCGTATCCCAAGTACCGTGCTGGCCCAGAACGACGCCGGCATCGGTGTGAAAAACGGCATCAATGCCTTCGGCCAGAAAAACCTGCTGGGGGCCTTCTACCCCGCCACTGCGGTGATCAACGACTTCCAGCTGCTGACCAGCCTGACCCGTCGCGACCAGATCGCCGGGCTGGCCGAGGCGGTAAAGGTGGCGCTGATCAAGGACCAGGCGTTTTTCCAATGGATGGAGCAACAGGCCGACGCCCTCGCCCACTTCGATCACCCGGCCAGCCGCTATGCCATCCGCCGCTGCGCCGAACTGCACCTGGCGCACATCACCGATGCTGGCGACCCCTTCGAACGCGGTAATGGGCGGCCACTGGATTACGGGCACTGGGCCGCGCACAAACTGGAAAATCTCAGCCACCACCGGCTGCGCCATGGTGAAGCCGTGGCAGTGGGCATGGCCCTGGATGGACTCTATGCCAATGCCTTGGGACTGTTGAGCGATGCCGATACTGAACGTGTTCTGGGCCTGTTGCTCAAGCTCGGCTTCAACCTGTGCCCACCGGAACTGACCTTGAAAGATGCTCAGGGGCGCTCACAGGTTTTGCTCGGGCTGGAGGAGTTCCGCCAGCATTTGGGCGGGCAACTTTCCATCCCCATGCTCAGCCGGATCGGCGAGTCGGTGGACTTGCATGAAATCGATACCGCGCGGATGGAGCAGGCGCTGCAACGACTGTCCACCCGCAGCAGTCCGGCGCTCACCCTAAGCGAAGGCTGCGCGCAATGAGCCAGACACCGCTGAACCTGAAGACCTGGATGACCCTGGGCCGGGTATCCAACCTACCCACGGTGTGGACCAACACCCTGGCCGCCGCCCTGCTGGCCAGCAGCGCCGGTGCCCTGGCGCCGCCGTCGTCGCTGGTGTGGATTCTGCTGCTGGCCGCACTGTCGCTGTTGTATCTGGCCGGCATGTTGTTGAACGACCTGCTCGACGCCGACTGGGACCAACAACACGATAACCCCCGCCCCATCACCCTGGGTCTGGTCAGCCGCCAGCAAGTGGGCTTGGCCACTGCGCTGTTGCTGATATTGGCCGTCGCCTCGGTGCTGGGCCTGAGCCAGCTGATCGACCAGCCGCAGTGGCTGCTGGGCAGCGCCACTCTGCTGGTGGGCTGCATCCTCGGCTACAACCTGCTGCACAAGAAATACGCCCACAGCGTCTGGCTGATGGGTGCCTGTCGCTCAGCGCTCTACCTCACGGCGGCGGCCAGCCTGGCGGTGCCACCGGAGCCGATCTGGCTGTGCGCCATTTTGCTCGGCGTCTACATCAGTGGCCTGACTTACCTGGCCCGCCAGGAACACCGCAATCAATTGCTCAGCCGCTTCCCACTGATCCTGATGCTGAGCCCGCTGGCGTTGGCAATCTATTCCGACAACGTCTGGTTTTGGCCGGTGCTGCTGCTCTGGCTTGGCTGGCTGGGCTGGCACTACTGGCACCACCTGGCCAACCCGCAGCAACGGCAAGTCCGCGCCTTTATCGGCGCTGGCCTGGCGGCCCTGCCGCTGTTCGATGCCCTGGTGCTGGCTGTGGCCAACCAGCCACTGGGCAGTTTGTTATGTGTCCTGGTGTTTTTCCTGCTTCCACACTTCCAGCGCTGGATCAAACCGACATGAACATGGACGTCACAGCGCCGCCATTGGCGGCCCTCGACATGCGCCACGATTGCCTCGCCGAACAACGCCTGGCCTTCACCCGACAGCTCGATGACACCGAGCTGCAGTGGTGGCGCCAGGCACAGGCACTGCTTGACCAACGCCCGGACGCCAACACTGCTGCGCTCTTGAGCAGCCAGTGCAAACGCAGCCTCAAGGAGCCTGCATTGCCCAACAACTCTGGCTGGAGCAACGTCCAGCTCGCGCGAGCGTTGTTGCTGGCTCAAGTGCTGGAACAACAACCCCTCGCCGGACAACTGCCCTTGCTGCGTCAGTTGTTTCTGTGGGGCGACGATCAGGAAAAGATCGCCACCTTGAAGGCCCTCGACTGGCTCGATAGCCGTGGGCTGTGCGTGGAGCTGGCATTGCAGGCCGGGCGTACCAGCAACAGCCAGGTGTTTGCCGCCCTCGCCCTCGACACCCTCTACCCGTCGCGTCACTACAGCGAACGGGCATTCCACCAACTGGTGCTGAAGGCACTGGGCATGGGGCTCGACGTACGACGCCTGATCGGCCTGACGCAACGACACAGCGTCACCCTCAACCAGTTGGCCCTCGACCTGCTGGACGAACAGCTCGCCGCCGAACGAACGGTGTCCGCCGGGCTGCCCCGGGTGATTGCCTTCAACCTGCTCAGTCCGGCGCAACACCAGCGCCTGATGGGCCTGAATCAGCAGCAACGCCTGCCGCCGGAATGGTGTGACTACCTGGCCGGCACCTCACCGAACTGATGCTCAACCACCCCCTCCCCTTGACGAGGATTCACCATGCTCAAGTACTTCGACCCGCATATTCATATGGTCAGCCGCACCACCGATGACTACCAGAACATGGCCGCCGCCGGCATCACCGGGGTGATCGAACCGGCCTTCTGGCAGGGCCAGGCCAGGACCAGTGTCGGCAGTTTCATCGACTACTTCGACACCCTGTTGGGCTGGGAGCGCTTTCGCGCCAGCATGTTCGGCATCCATCACTTCTGCACCATCGGCCTCAACCCCAAGGAGGCCAATGACCTGTCAGTGGCCAACGAGGTGTTGGAAATTCTGCCGCGCTACCTGGTGAAAGACGGTGTGGTGGCGGTCGGCGAAATCGGCTACGACGACATCACTCCCGAGGAAGACCGCTTTCTCGCCGCGCAATTGGAGCTGGCCAAGCAATTCAATTTGCCGGTGCTGGTGCACACCCCGCACCGCGACAAGATCGGTGGCACCAAACGCACCCTGGCGGTGATCCGTGAAGTGGGGATTGCCGAGCATCTGGTGATCATCGACCACCTCAATGAACTGACCCTGCCGCTGGTGCTGGACAGCGACTGCTGGCGCGGCCATTCGATCTACCCCAACACCAAGATGTCGGAGCAGCGCATGGTCGCCCTGTTGAAGGAATACGGCACTGAGAAAATGGTGGTCAACAGCGCCGCCGACTGGGGCATCAGCGACCCGCTCAAGGTACCCAAAACCGGCCAGGCGATGCTGGCCGCCGGCTTCAGCGAGGCCCAGGTCGAACAGGTGCTGTTCCACAACCCGGTGGACTTTTTTGCCCAAAGCGGCCAACTGGACAAAGCCCTGGTCAGCACCCCGCTGCCGATTGATCAGCGTCGGCAGTGGCAGGACAATTCCGCGCTGCGCGGGCAGGAACCGGTGATCAAATGAGTGCCGGCACGGGTTGGGCTGCCGCGCAGGTCGGTTATTGCAGCAACGTGCACCCGACCCGTGACCTGGCTGGGCTACGGTCATCCATCGAACAACATTTTCAGGGCGTGCGAACCCTGCGTGGGCTGAACGAGCAGGACAGTGGACTGTGGATCAGCGCCCTCGCCGCGTCCGAATTACAGGAGGCATCGGCGCGCAAGGACTTCCTGAGCTTGCTACAACACAGCGGCCTACGCCTGACCTCGCTGAACGGCTTTCCCTACGGCCAGTTTCATCAGGGCGCGGTGAAAGCCGAGGTCTATCTGCCGAGTTGGGCCGATCCGGAACGGCTGGCATACAGCCTGAATCTGGCCAGGATCCTCGCGGATGCCTTGCCGGCGGACTGTGACCAGGGAGTGATTTCTACTGTGCCGCTGGGCTATGCCGCCAGCTGGAGTCCGCAGTTACAGCAGCGTGCCGAGCATCAGTTGCGCCAGCTCACTGCCTCACTGGCGAGGCTGCATCGGGAGACGGGCAAGAAGATCGTGTTCTGCCTGGAGATGGAGCCGGACTGCGTATTGGAAAATACCGACCAAGCCATCGCCTTCTTCCGCCACTGCCAAGCCATGGACCAACACCATGAATATTTGGCGCTGTGTTTTGATGTCTGCCACCAGGCCGTGATGTTTGAAGACTGTTATCAGTCGCTGCACAGGCTGCGCGAGGCCCGGGTGCCCGTGGGCAAGATTCAGCTGTCCAACGCGCTGATTTGTCGCCTGCCCCAAGACGATAACCGACGCGAACGCGTGCTCAAGACCTTGAGCGACTTTGCCGAAACCACCTACCTGCATCAAGTGAAAGCCCGTGATACGCAAGAGCGATTATTGAGCTGGGCGGACCTTCCCGCCGCCCTCGATGATTGCGCAAAGCGCCCGGGGCAATACCCCGAGTTGAGGATTCATTTCCACATTCCGCTGTTCAGCGAACACTTGCTGCTGCCCGAGCTCAGCGGCAGTCAGATCGCCCTGTCGCAGACCTTCGATTTTCTGGCAGACCATGCAGATTTTCGTCCCGTGCTGGAAGTGGAAACCTACAGTTGGGGCGTCTTGCCCGCCTCGCTTCGGCCCACTACCGAGCACGCCCAACTCGAGGGAATCGCCGCCGAACTGCACTGGGTCGAAAACCAATTGCGGCAGCGCCAATTGCTGCAACCCCAAGCACGGGAGGCGTACGCCGATGCCCTCTGATCAACCGCGTCAACCGCTGCTGCTGATCAACGTGGTGGGGCTGACGCCGTCCCTGCTGGGAGCGGCGACGCCCCACATCAATGCCCTGTTGAAGACGGCAAAAATGGCCAGCCTGCAACCGGTGTTTCCGGCCGTCACCTCTACGGTGCAGGCCTCGATCCTCACCGGTCTGCCGCCGTCGGAGCATGGCATCGTCGGCAATGGCTGGTACTTTCGCGATCAGGCCGAAGTACGCTTCTGGTTGCAACCCAATGCACTGATCCAGGGTGAAAAAGTCTGGCAGCAGCTCAAACGTGAGATCCCCGGGTTTCGCTGCAGCCAGTTGTTCTGGTGGTACAACATGTATGCGGACGTGGATGCCGCCATTACCCCACGCCCTCACTACCCGGCCGATGGCCGCAAAATGTTCGGCCTGTATTCGGCACCGGCAGCGTTGCACGAGCATATCGAGCAGCAGATCGGCGAATTCCCCTTTCCGAGCTTCTGGGGCCCCGCGGCCGGCATCGCGTCGAGCCGCTGGATCGTCGACTGCGCCATCGCCGAATTCCAGCTCGACCGACCCGACCTGCAATTGGTCTATCTGCCCCATCTCGACTACAGCCTGCAGCGTCTGGGCCCCGATCATCCGTCGATTGCCGACGAGGTGCGGGCCATCGACAGTGAGGTGGGTCGTCTGTTGGACTTTGCCCAGGAGCAAGGCGCGGCGGTGATGCTGCTGTCCGAATACGGGATCGAAGCCGTCCAGCAATCGGTGTCCATCAACCGCTTGTTGCGCTCGGAAGGCTTGTTGCAAGTGCGCCAATCGCTGACGTGGGAATTGCTCGACCCCGGCGCCAGCGCGGCCTTTGCCGTGGCCGATCATCAGATCGCGCATGTCTACGTGAAACAGGCGCAAGACATACCTCGGGTCAAAGCGCTGTTGCAGCGCCAACCCGGCATCGAGCAGGTGCTGGATAAAGCCGAACAACGGGCCTGGCAACTGGATCATCCCCGCAGTGGTGAGCTGGTGACTGTGGCAGCGCCGGGTTACTGGTTCGATTACTACTACTGGTTCGACGATCGCAAGGCACCCGACTTTGCCCGCACCGTGGACATCCATCGCAAGCCCGGCTACGACCCGCTGGAGCTGTTCATCGACCCGGCCATTCGCTTTCCCAAGTTGAAAGTGGCGCGCCGTCTGTTGCAGAAAAAACTCGGCTTTCGCTACTACATGGACCTGATTCCGCTGGACACCAGCCTGCTCCGTGGCAGCCATGGCCGCCTGCCCGACAGCGAGAAAACCGGGCCGCTGCTCATCACCAATTGCGATCTGCCGTTGCCGCAGCGTCTTGCGGCCACGGCGGTGAAGCAACTGCTCCTCGAACATTTCCTGGGGCACCCACACACCGACCCGGCCAATGCCAAGGAGCTTCCATGCGGCGAGCCATTTCTATAACAGTTCTGAGTGCCCTGGCCGGATTGGTTCAGGCACAGGACACTAACAACTTCAACTGCAACAACTTCCTGCGATTCGGAACGAGCGCCGACCAGACCCGGGCCGCGTTCGACAAGAGTCCCGAGACCATGGCCTGGAACTGGTTCGTTTGTTTGAACCAGTCCGACGCCCGGGGTTACAACCGTCAATGGGAGTCGTTCAAGCCTTCCGATCAGGTCTATCTGGCCAATGGTGCCAACCCTGGTTCATATGACAGCCGCATGAAACTACCGGGCGAGGTGATCAGGCAAGCCCAAGCCCTGGGGCTGAACTCGAATCGTCTGCTCCATAACCTCAACGCCACCCAGCAGGTCGACGGGCTGAGCCTGGAAATGGGCGGCACCGCCGTGCCTGACGCACAGCAAGGTCACGTCGTGCGCTTTCAACTGCTGATGTCCCAGGACACTTACGACTACATAGTGAAGAACAATGTCTATAACGTGAATGGTCAGGACGCCTTGTCGAGCAATCTGAACTTTCCGGCCTCCGCCTGGGAGTTGAAAGCCGCCTGGCTGTGGATCGGCGCGGACATGGCTTACAAGAAGAAGCTGGAAGGCGACGGCTACTACGTTGCCCAGGCCTATTACCCGCTGGGCACCGGATACAAGGTCGGTTACGCGGCGTTGAGCGGCTTGCATGTGGTCAACAAGCTGAACCCCAGTTGGGTCTGGACCACCTTCGAAAACGTCAACAACCCCAACTACACCGTGACCAAGGGCCATCCATCCAAACCGATGAAAAACCACACCGGGCCGACATCGGCTGCCATACCGGTCAATGCCCAGTTCCAGACCAATAACCCGTCGCTGTCGAAGTACGAGTTGATTGGCGTGGAATACAAACCCATTACCCAGGTCCTGGCGAACTCACAGTTGGAATCGGCGTTCCAGGACACTTCATCCTGCCTGGCCTGCCACAGCACCGCCGCCTACTCGAAGAGCGACGGTTACTTCAGTTTCGCCATCCCGACCCAAGGCGGTCTCACCTACCCCACTACACCACTGCCGGACAAGGCCTTCGACGGCTACAAAAAACTGGATTTTGTCTGGTCGCTGAAACATGCCCAGTGGCAACGCTAAGGAGAGCACGACATGAGCGTATTGAATTTCCCCCGCATCTACCTCAACGGCGAGATGTTCTGGAACCCGCCGACGGCCAATAACAACGACATGTTCCCGCTGTATGACGCGGTGAAGATGGACATCAACTGGCCGTTCATGAAGCACTTCGGCGTCGACCACCACAACGCCCCCGACAGACTCATGCCATGGATGCTCTCCACGCAGTACATGGCTCACATGCCGACCTACGTACAGCAGGTGCCGGGCAATATCAATCCAAAGCATGACCCGTACATGCCCGCCGAATGGGATCTGTTCGGCGACAACGGTTGCGGCCTGGTGAACTACGGGAAAACCACTTCGACTGTCATCGGCGGAGAACTGAAGGCCAATACTTACATCGACCAGGATCCGCTGGTCGGCATGCCATACCAGTTGCTCGGCAGCCCCCTGGGCAGCTCTACCCCGACCGCGGCGCGCTTCGTGGATATCAGCCCATGGCAGAACACGTTCACCGCATTGTATTTCGACAAACTGGTGCTGGGGGGTACGTCCTGCGGCCTGACCCTCAACCGCAAGTACCGGATGATGGACCGTTTCCTGAACTTCAGTTGGGGAGCCTTGGGTGGTCTGGTGAACGTCAGCACCACCTGGCAGACCTGCTTCCCCAAGGAGAACCTGGAATGGGTGATCGGCAGCTCGTCCCTGCTGACAAACCTGCAGCAGCAGATGGAGCAGCAAGGGGCGCAGGGCCTGATGTTCCGGTTTTCCGTCTACCTGACCTGCTACGACAAGAACGGTATATTCAACGATTACCCGCAGCGCCTCAACACCCGTTCCAACGACCCGAATGTCATGGCGAATGTGCGCGACCTGTACAGAAAAGGTTTGTACAACGTCAACGAAATTTTCTTCAACCCCGCCTACAGCTGCACCTCGGCAGTCCTGGGGCTGTGGTTCGCCAACGAATACCCCACCGCCCCCGCCGGGCTACGCCTGGTGCCCGACCAGGCGGTGTCGATGTTCCAGACAAACTTTCAGGATGAGAAAAAAGCCAAGTTGGGGGTGATCTCGGCACAGATTACCGGCGACACGTTGTCTCTGGACCTGGGCAACACGTTTCCGAGTTTTCCGATAGATGCCTCGGCCGATATCCCCGTTCCGGAAAAATTCCGCGCCGGCACCTTCCAGTTGGGCGCCGTGAAGGATGAACGATTCACCCCGGTGACCCTCTTGGACTTCTCGGACTACCGGCAAGCAGCCTTCAACCCACGCTCGGGTATCCTCGACATTCCCCTCGACACTTATAGCAAGGGGGTACTGCAATCCGGTCAGCTGGAATTGCGTCAGTTGGGCAAGAACGGCGCCTCCCCGACCGTTGCCGCCATCCAAGAGACATGGACCGCCGAGGTGATCGAGAGCGGCAGCTTCATCGACGTCGGTGAGCGCAAGACGCTGAACATCATGGTGCAGAACAATGGTCAGCCGGCAGCCAACACCACGCTGTATGTGGCGGAGTACGGCAATCCCTACATGGTGACCAGCAGCGACTATTACCTGGCGTTCAGTAACGCGGCCGACTTCACGCTGTTCTACGACAACCCGCCGGACCGTAGCAAGAACACGGCCTGGCTGCCGCAGTTTACCGACGCGCCTGCGGTCGCGCTCTATCGCAGCACCGGCAGCGGTCGCCGGCTGACCGACCTGGAGGACGTGCCCAAACCCGTGGGCAACCCAGTCCGTTATCAGGACTTTCTCAAGGTTTCCGGTACACCGGTGGCCGTCGACCTGCGCCCCTGTCTGGTCTTCGAGAAGCCCTTCACTGGTACCGGTACGCTGAAGGACAATAAGGCCATCATCCGTTACTCCTACGCCGTCATCACCACCAACGCCCAAGGCATCGCCCAGATAACCTGCCGGGCCGTGGCGCCGGGTTTCCCTACCTTGCGTTTCTTCGTGCAGGAGAATGACAACAAACCGGTCATCCCCTTCAGCTTCCCACTCTCCCAGGCCTTCGTCGACTTCCTCGCGCCAATACGGGTCCTGCCCCTGGACATGCAGTTGCAACAGGACTTCATCGACACCTGGAACGGCATATGCACCTCCACGCAAGCCCCGGAAGAAATATGGAACACGTTCATCTTTCCAAAGGTCCTGCAGTCGTTCTATTACCTCTACCCCATCATGAACAAGTACATGCCACTTGATTCGCGCACGCGCGTGCAGGGCGCCGTCGACCAGTTACTCATATTGATCAGCAAGCAGAACCAGGACGAAAGCACGCTCGCGATGCCCATCACCCGGGACATGTCCCAAAGCCGCCGCGCCGTACTGCAGCTGTGGGCCAAGCGCCTGGTGAAGCTCAACTTTCCACCCAAGAAGCTCTCCATGAGCGACTACGACAACCTTTGACGTTTCACGCAGGATTACCGGGTGGCGAGTCCGTCACCCGGCACTTCACAGGAGGTGTCCTATGAAAATCATCTTGAACCGGTTGTTGCTGTTGATCTTGCTGCTGAGCCCCCCGCTGTTCGCGCAACAGGACAGCGGCGCCGTCTACTTCACCATGGGGGTGCATAACACCGAGGGGTGCAACGAACAGAACGGCAACTGCATCGCCAAACGCGCACCGGGCGACCCTTCCGATCCGTTTTTTCCGGCGTTCTGGATCAGCGACTGGACCATGTACCGGGTGATGCACAACTACGAAAAAAACCCGCCGCCCTACAGCAATCCACCCACCACCCTCACCCCGGCGGACTACACCGTCTCCCGCGGTACCAGCTATTACGACACCGCCTATATCCCAGCGGATGGCGACGGCTTCGGCGCCATGATGGAGCACTACGAGAAGTACTGTCTGCCGATCTTCCCGATCAAGAACAACAACTACACCTGCTCCTTCGTGTCCCTGGGCAACAAGGCGTACTTCCTGACTTACCCGCAAGATCGCCCCAAGGACATGCCGGCCTGTTGCATGTTTTCGCCGATGAATCATCCGCCGCGCCAAGACTTCATCCAGCACCTGCCCTACAGCGCCGAGCGCAGCAAAAACCTCAATGGCAGCGTGCAGGCCTATGCACTGGACCTCGAATCACCGCAAGGTCCGATCCTGTTCGGCTACGCCTTTTTCAAACAACTGTCAGGACAACCGCCCTACCGGCATCCCCAGTCGTTCTTTTTCTCCGGTGACACCAGCGTCGCCAATGCGCCCATCGTCAGCCAGAACTACACCAACTTTCGCATCGCCAAACCGGACCCGGCCCAGACCTGGGCGCAGGTGGCCGCGATGTGCCCGGCGAATCCACCGCCCTGCCAATTGTTCGAGCCACCGGCCTCCCAGAGCAACGGCCAAAAGGCGCAGTGGAACAAGCTCATGCAGCGCAAACCCTGAACAATGACGAAGGATCGCCATGAAAACTTCACTCCGTCTCACCGTGATGCTAATGGGCCTGGCCAGCCTGCCGGGCCTGGCTCGGGAACAGCCCATGCCGTCGACGCTGGCCACCAGCCTCAGCTGCCAGCCTCCCAGCAGCGCACCGGCCGCCACGGCCAGTCAGGACCTGTTCGATCAATACAGCTGGCAGATGTTCATCGCCTTGAACTGGCCCGCACAGAACGGGCAACGAGGTGATCCCGACTGCAGCAAACAGCCTGGAGATCCCGGCTACACCGTCTGGCAGACCTACAAGACCGTGGAGGAAATCTTTTTGCCGAAAGGGGTCGATCCTGGCCCGTGGAATACCCAGCAAGCCGCCAAAAGCCTGGGCATCATCAACATTGCCGCGCTGAAGAACAGCTCTCAGGTGAATGCCGTCGACCAGGCCGTCGGCGGCTGGCTGATCGACCAGGCCGGTAACCCGACCTACTACGACATCTCGGCCAACGAGACCTCCTACAACTACATCGTCGCCAACAGTTTCTATAACGCTGATGTGGTTTCCAAAGCCAACAACATCAACTTCCCCTATGGGGTCATCGAGGTTAAATCGAGCTGGCGCATCCTCACCACCCGTGACAATGCCAGCCGCTACCTGACCATGCTCGCGCGCGTGGCCACGTTCGACGACCAAGGCCAGCGCACCGGTGTCACCGAGGCTTACCTGGGTTTGGTGGGCCTGCACATCATTACCAAGGCGAACGGTTACCCGCAGTGGATCTGGTCGACTTTCGAGCAGATCGACAACGTTCCGCCCAAGGTGCTGGTGAACGGCCAGTGGGTCGACCAGCCGACGTCCGGCACGGCCTATTCCTATTTCAACTCCACCGCCCCCGCCGCCACACTCAACCAGTCGCCCTGCGACTGGCAGACTCAGGGCGCGCATCTGGTCTGCGTGCCCAAACCCGGCACCACGTTCCAGACGCCGAACCCGTTGAACCGGTTCACCCCGATTGCCGAGGTCACCAATGGAGTCAACACCCAATACCGCACCGACCCGGACCTGCAAAGAAGCGTGTTGAAGTACTACCAGCTCATCACCACCCAGCGCCCGCTGATGCCGGACAACCCCAGTAATCCGCTGGGCCAGCCGACACCGGCGCTCTCGGCCAACGTGACCATGGAGAGCTACATCCAGCCCAACAGCAGTTGCATGAATTGCCACTCCATGGCGACACCGGTCAAGAGCCCCTACAAGTCCGATTACTCCTACCTGTTCAAATTCGCCAATGCGCCTGTCGGTAAAACCATCAAGGACGAGGAATAAATCATGAGCATCCTGAACGGACCACGACTGAATTTCTGGGGCGGCATCCGCACGGACGTCAGCCTGCCGAACAACTCCCCTACCATTCCCTACGACGGCAATGATGAATGGCCGCTCTTCGACCTGACCACCTCGACCCTGGCACCGGGTGCCCAGTCTTACACCGACGATCAACTGAACAACATGATCAACGCGCCTGACGGCGACTACTACACCGCTGGCGGCTGGAATCACTACGGGCAACATGTCGTCGACATGCAGAACGCCCTGATCAGTTCCCAGGGTAATCCGGGCGGCATCAGCACCACCGGTGACATGGTGGGCCAGCCGGTCTATCTGCTCGGCTCGGTGGACCCGGTGACCGGACAAGGGCCTGTGTCCGGTCCGATGATGGTGGACCTGGACCCCACCTCCTCAACGACCACCCAGATTTTCGTCGGCGGTCTGCAAATTGGCGGTAACAGCGACATCCAGTTGCTGATTCGCAGCAATACCGTGTGCAGCAGTTTCGACGTCGCGGGGCGTGTGCTGTTGCCCGCGAAAATGGACGCGCCGGGCTCCTTCCACGCCAGCGGCACGTTTCAACTGACCTTTCCCCTGAGCAGCATCGTCAGTTGGAACCAGAACAGCGCTGGCCTGCGATCGATCATCCAGGCACCCGGGGCGACAGGCATCGTGCTGCGTTTCGTCATGTTCGAAATGTGCCCCACGATGACCACCGAACAACTGGACGCCGATTACGCCGCCGGTCGATACACCCCCAATCCGAGCATCGGCCGGGTCATCGGTACGCTGGCCCCGGCTTTCGCCGACGAACCGCTGAACTGCCAGCCGGGCCGGCAACTGGTCAACCAGAGCACGGGGAATGCCGGCTATGCCGACCTCGGCAACAACAACGGTTACCTGAGCATCGACATGGTGAACGTCATTCCGAAGGAAACCTTCAGGGCTGTCAGGGACGACATCACCAGCCCTATCGGGCCCAACGCGAACTACGGCCCCGTCACCATCACCGCAGGCACCACCACACTGGCCACCCTGGAGCCGACCAACCGCTTTTTATTCGACTACTACGTGTATGGCGGCATCGTCGACCTGCCCCTGACCGCCAACCAGATACAGGCGGTGCGGACCGCCGCCCTGGCGATCAACGCGCCCGGCAAAGTCGCCGGGACCCCGTTGCAAGCCACCGAATCGACCTATCGGGTGTATGCCGACCAGCGCAACGTTTATCTGGAGGATTACCCCAATGGCCTGTCGCTCACCCTGCAGGTCAGGTATCTGGGCGGTCCGGTCCAAAGCACCACCGAAATCGACCTGCAGGCAGCGGCTCCTGCTGTGTACGATGAACCGCAATACTGGGACTTCCTCGATTTCCCAACCTCGCTGACCGTGAACGCCGGCCAGCTCGCCGTCAGTTTCCCCGTCACCGTCAAACCGGGCAGTGCCGCCCAGGCCGGTTTTGTCGCCCTGACCTGCACGGCCAATGGCCTTCCAAGCAGTGGCTACTTCACCAGCTTTCGCAAATACGCGCAGACCGACTTCGGCATCCCCGCGGGCACCACCATCACCTGGGAGCTGATGTACCCGAACGTCCTGCGTTTTCACTACCTGGCCTTCCCCGCCATGTCGCGCTACATCCCGCTCAATCAGCGCGACGCGATCATGGCCGCCAAGAACCCCATCCTCGCCCGAACCTCGGACGCCTACAAAGGCACCACGCTGTTCATGCCCGTGGTGCGCTCGATGTCGCCTTGCCAGCGGGCGCTGCTCCGGGCCTTTCTCACCGGTGAACCGTGGCAACCGCCGCAGTAGTCGTGCCCCTTGTCCATGGAGAGAAACCCTATGCCCGTTCCCGTTCATATCCCGGCGCAACCGACTGAAACGTTGCGCCCAAGCACGATCATCGCCGAGGGCCTGCTGAACCCTCGCGGCGTCTGTCTGCAAAGCGATGGCAGCCTGCTGCTGACCGAAGCCGGTTCGGGCCTGCCGGACCAGACCTTCAGCGGCCGTATCAGCCGACTGCGACCGGATCCGCACAGACCCGGCGCCTACCTGCCCCGCGAAACACTGGCGCAAGGTTTTCGCGCCATGAACATGCAGGCCCGCATGCTGCGCGATGAAATCATGGGGCTGTCGGACATCGCCTGCGGTGATGGACGCTGCCTGGTCAGCCAGACCGATTATGTCGAGGGTTCCAGACTGCTGGACCTGCAATACACCCCGCCCGAGCCGGTGTTTCACAGCCGTGGCAATCTGAATGCGCTGTGTTACCACCCGACTCGCCGCAGTTGGCTGGCGGTCAAACCCGATACCAATCAGTTGGTGGAGTTCACCAGCGGCCAGGACGAACGCGTGCTGGTTCAGCTACCCGAACTGGACCAGGGCCAGGAAGCCGTTCCCGTGACCCTGGTGTACGAACCGGCGACAGACGCCGTGCTGATCAGCCTGTTCTCCGGAGAACGACAAGGCGACCCGGCGCGCAAAGGCATCGACTTTGCCGATAAGGCAGGCCAGGTGATTCGGGCTTGGCCGGCCAGCGGGCAGATCGAAGTCCTGATTCGCGGCCTGCAACTGCCCACCGGACTGGCGCTGTGTCCGAAGGGCAACGTGTTGGTGCTGGAACTCTGCGACCGTCTGCAGCAACCCTTACCGCCGGATTGGAACGGCGAACCGCTCCATGGCGGCTTTACCCGTTTCACCGGTCGACTGCTGAGTTGCAACCTGCAAACAGCCCAGGTCGCCGTGCTCGCTCGCGGCCTGGATACCCCCTCCAACCTGTGCCTGTTGCAGGATGCGGTACTGGTGAGCGAAGGCATGGGATTGACCGGCCGGCCACTGCCCACGCCAGACAACAACGTCGTCCCGTTGAGCGGCAGACTGCGACGGGTGGAGCTCTGAAGAAGCTTAGGCGCAACCTGTGGGAGCGAGCCTGCTCGCGATGAGGCCTGCACCTTCAACATCCCGGTGACTGCCAGACCGCTATCGCGAGCAGGCTCGCTCCCACAAGGGATTAGTGTCGGGCACACATCCGTTGGTCAAAGCAGATACCTGTGGGAGCGGGCTTGCTCGCGATGAGGCCGGCACCTTCAACATCCCGGTAACTGCCAGACCGCTATCGCGAGCAGGCTCGCTCCCACAAGGGATTAGTGTCGGGCACACATCCGTTGGTCAAAGCAGATACCTGTGGGAGCGAGCCTGCTCGCGATGAGGCCGGCACCTTCAACATCCCGGTGACTGCCAGACCGCTATCGCGAACAGGCTCGCTCCTACAAGGGATTAGTGTCGGGCACACATCCGTTGGTCAAAGCAGATACCTGTGGGAGCGGGCTTGCTCGCGATGAGGCCGGCACCTTCAACATCCCGGTAACTGCCAGACCGCTATCGCGAGCAGGCTCGCTCCCACAAGGGATTAGTGTCGGGCACACATCCGTTGGTCAAAGCAGATACCTGTGGGAGCGGGCTTGCCCGCGATGAGGCCGGCACCTTCAACATCCCGGTGACTGCCAGACCGCTATCGCGAACAGGCTCGCTCCTACAAGGGATTAGTGTCGGGCACACATCCGTTGGTCAAAGCAGATACCTGTGGGAGCGGGCTTGCCCGCGATGGCGTCGGCCCACTGAACATTTCTGCATCTGATACTCCGCTATCGCGAGCAGGCTCGCTCCCACAATGGGTTGAGCTTGACTGACTGGCATCAGCATCCGCTCAGATCCGAAAACTGCCCACCAATTGCTTCAAGCGGGCCGCCTGCTGTTCCAGATCGGAGCAGGCCCGCAAGGTCGAATGGAGGTTTTCCACGCCGTCCCGGTTAAGGGTGTTGATCTCCCTGATGTCGGTATTGATCGACTCGACCACGGCAGTCTGTTGTTCCGTGGCGGTGGCGACCGATTGGTTCATGCCATCGATCTCACCGATGCGCAGTGTCACGCTATTCAAGCGCTCGCCGGCCAGGTTGGCGACCTCCACGCTTTCCAGGCTGTGGCGCTGGCTCTGACTCATGGTACTGACCGACTCGCGGGCGCCGACTTGCAGTTCCTCAATCATGGTCTGCACCTGTTGTGCCGATTCCTGGGTGCGATGGGCCAGGTTACGGACTTCATCGGCGACCACGGCAAAACCGCGCCCGGCCTCGCCGGCACGGGCAGCTTCGATGGCGGCGTTGAGTGCCAGCAGATTGGTCTGCTGGGAGATGCTGCTGATCACCTCAAGAATCTGCCCGATATTCACTGTTTTGCTATTGAGGGTTTCGATGTTGACGCTGGAGGTGCTGAGCATGTCGGACAACGTGTTCATCGCCTGGATAGTTCTTTCTGTATGGCAAGCAGGGTGATGAAGAAATTACCCAGACCGAGCTTGAGACCATCAACGGCGCGTTGTTGGCCGACCTCTATACGATCTGGGGTAATTCCAATCCCAAGGTGTTGAAGTCCAGGTAAGGATGGACGTGTAGGAGCTGACGAAGACTGCGATCTTTTGATTTTGGCGTCAGACGAATCGCTAAAGATCAAGAGATCGCAGCCTTCGGCAGCTCCTACGCGAGCAAGCTCCGATCAGGCGAAAATCAGAACCACGTTTCCATCTGTATGCCGTACTGCCATACGCCGCCGGCGTTGAAGTCCGACTTGCCGAAGTTATCTGTGGAACTGTATCTGTCCAGGTCCGAAGACCAGTTCATCAGGCTTGCAAACACGCGCAATTCGGGGCGTGTGAGCAGGTCTCCAACGTCGGGTTTGAAGGTTGGGGCAATGGTGAATTTCCAGAAGTTACCGTCGACCGCATTACGTTGCATGTAGCCCTTGGGGTCGAGGTCCATGGTTTGCCAGCTCATTTCGTAGGCCATCTCGAAATTGCTGTTGATTTCATTGGCCAATCGCACGTTCAGGGTCATCCAGCGGTAATCGTCACCCTTGACGTACCTGTCCTTGCTTTGTTCGGCCAACAAGCTGGGGCCGATGCGCCAGCCGGGTGCAATGGGTGTCTCGCCATAAAGCGCCAGACGCAGCGCCCGGGCGTCGTCGATCAGCTCGCCATCCGAACCGATGTTCTTGACCTCTGCCCCCAGACCTTGCCCGTAGAGCAGCGCCGTTTTGAAGAAGCCTTCCCTGCCGAAAAAGTTTTTCTGATGATTGGCGACCATGCTGTGCAAACCGGAATCCGCAGGCGTCAGGCCCGCTGCATTGCTGCGGGTGCCAAAGTCGTTTTTCTTTGAGCCAATGCCATTGAACATCCACTGCCACTGACCGTTATCGAAGAACTGGTTGGAGGTCAGGATGTAGCTTTCCACATCGGCATTGACACCGCCCTCACTGAAATCCCCGTAGTTGCGCCCGATCAAGGAGTAATTCGAGCGCCAGTCCTTGTTCATCTGCACATCGTAGATACCACCCCCGGTGCCCGCCAGAAAGACCACGTCCGAGTCCAGCCAGTGGATATCGAAATTGTCCCTGTCGAATCGCTTGCCTGCCCACAAAGTGGAGTTTTCGAACACTGAATTGCCCTTGAAGGCGGCGAGATGATCGAGTTCGGTAAATACCTGACGCACGTTCAGGTTGCTCTCTTCGGCCGTCCAGTCATTGGAGCTTTCCACACCGTCGGCGATGGACACGGTGAATTTGGATCGGGTGCCGTTCTGCGCATACATCTCTTTCGACAGGTCTATGCGCATGTAGGTGTCGTCTTCGTTACCGAGTCGCCCGACGGCACCACCGACTGAACCGGCCGGGGTTGTATAAGGGCCGCCACGACCACCACCCAACCCATCGTTGATCAGCAATCCGGAACGGGCGTAGCCCTTGAAGCTGAAACCGTCAGTCAGGTGTCCACTGCTGCCCTGCTTTTCCATGCTTTGCTGACGGGCTTCGAGTTTTGCCAGCCGGGTGTCCAGAGTGGGGGCTGCTGTGGCTGTCGCCGTGGATGCTGCCGGCTGCAAAGTGGGGGTGGCGAGTTTGATTTGCTGCAACTCCCTGGCGAGTGCCTGGGTTTGCTGTTCGGCTGCGGCGGCACGTTTTTCCGCCGCGCTGGCACGGGCTTCAAACGCAGCCATGCGCTCTTCCAGGGTCGCGGCCTGAGTGGTCGCCGCCGAGGTGCTGAGCACGCCTGCGAGTAGCCATCTTGATGCTTTCTGCATGTGGATTTCCTGTTTTGTTTTTATTTTTCTGTTCCCGTGACCGGCCTTTTTCCGTGAATTGTGAATTGTCAAAATTGACGAAAAAAAGGATGCCTCATCGCAAATACGCTGCTACATTTGGCGATGTTAACGTTAACTTTTCTAAAAACAAAAATAAAGAGGGCTTTATGAAACAGCTGAAATCTCTCCTTCCTGCCGCACTACTAACCCTCTGCGCCGGGCTTCCATCCCTCTCGAGCGCAGCCAATTTGACGATCTCGTGCGGTGCGGTGGGTGCGGAGTTACAACTCTGCAAGGAGGCTGTCGAGGCATGGTCGAAACAGACCGGCAACAACGTCGAGGTGGTTTCCACGCCTAACTCGGCGACCGAGCGGTTGTCGTTCTACCAACAGATCCTCAGTGCGCAGTCCGCCGACATCGACATCATTCAAATCGATATGGTGTGGCCGGGGATGCTGGCTAAACACCTGATGGATCTGCGCGAGGTACTTCCAGCCAACGCGACGCAAGGCTACTTCCAGGCACAGGTGGATAACGCCACGGTGAACGGGCGGCTGGTGACGATGCCTTGGTTCACCGACTCGGGCCTGTTGTATTACCGCAAGGACTTGCTCGAGAAGTACAACCAGCAGGTTCCCCAGACCTGGGAGGAAATGACCGCTACCGCCAGGAACATTCAACAGGCCGAGCGCACTGCCGGGAATCCCAATGCGTGGGGTTACATCTTTCAAGGGCGCGCCTACGAGGGCCTGACGTGCAATGCGCTGGAGTGGATCAGCAGCCAACCGGAAGGCGGACTGGTCAATTCACGAGGCGACATCGTGGTCAACAGTCAGGCTTCAAGAACGGCGTTGACCCTGGCCAAAAGCTGGGTCGGCGACATCTCCCCGCGTGGCGTACTCAATTACACCGAGGAGGAAGGCCGTGGCGTGTTCCAATCGGGCAATGCGCTGTTCATGCGTAACTGGCCGTATGTCTGGGCCCTGGTCCAAAGCCAGGACAGTGCCGTAAAAGACAAGGTCGGGGTTGCTCCCCTGCCCCGCGGCGGCGAGACCGGCAGCCATGCATCCACCCTCGGTGGCTGGGGTCTGGCGGTATCGCGTTACAGCGCCCATCCAAAACTTGCCGCCGAGCTGGTGAGCTACCTGACCAGTGCCCAAGAGCAAAAACATCGTGCCCTGATAGGCGCCTATAACCCGGTTATCGAGTCGCTGTATCAAGACCCCGAATTGCTCGCTGCAATGCCTTATTACGCTCAGCTGCACAGCATTCTCAACGATGGGGTGATGCGCCCCGCCTCCATCACTGCCGATCGCTATCCACGGGTCTCCAATGCGTTCTTCGATCGAGTGCATGGCGTGCTCGCGGGCGAGTTGCCTGTCGATCAGGCGCTGGCCGAACTGGAAAGCGAACTCACGCGCATCAAACGCCGGAACTGGTAAGCCACAAGGAAGGAAATCACCATGTCTGTCTCTTCTACCCATGTCCCCTGTGACGAGCTCTTGCTCACCAGGGAAACGCCCGTACAACGTCGCCGAGTGCGCGCTGCCTGGCTGTTTCTGACGCCGATGTTGCTGTGTCTGGCCCTGGTGGCGGCTTGGCCGTTATTGCGCACATTCTGGTTCAGCCTGACCGACGCCAACCTGGCGGACACCGGTGGCGGAACCTTCATAGGCTTTGGCAATTATCTGTTCCACAACGGTTCCACCTGGTCAGGCATCCTGGTCGATCCACAATGGTGGAACGCGGTGCGCAACACCTTGCATTTCACCGTGGTGTCGGTGGGCCTGGAAGTCGTACTGGGACTGCTGGTGGCGTTGCTGCTGAACATCAAGTTCACCGGCCGCTCGCTGGTGCGTGCGTTGATTCTGATTCCGTGGGCGATTCCGACCATTGTCTCGGCGAAGATCTGGTCATGGATGCTTAACGACCAGTTCGGCATCATCAATCACCTGATGCTGAGCCTCGGCCTGATTGACGCGCCCCTGGCCTGGACGGCAGATGCGGATTTGTCGATGTGGGCGGTGATCATCGTCGACGTCTGGAAGACCGTGCCTTTTGTCACGCTGCTGATGCTGGCGGCCTTGCAGATGTTGCCGAGCGATTGCTACGAAGCCGCCAGGGTCGATGGCATTCATCCGCTGAAGGTGTTCTGGCATGTCACGCTGCCCCTGCTGATGCCCGCACTGCTGGTGGCGGCGATCTTCCGCATCCTCGACTCGCTGCGGGTATTCGACGTCATCTATGTGCTGACCTCTAACTCATCGAGCACCATGAGTATGTCGGTGTATGCCCGCCAGCACCTGGTGGAGTTCCAGGACGTCGGTTACGGCAGCGCAGCCTCGACGCTGTTGTTTCTGGTGGTTGCGGTCATTGCCATGCTTTATCTCTACCTCGGACGCCGTCAACTGGAGGTCCGGTCATGAGCCTGCGCCTACTGAAAAAATCGCTGTTGCGTCTCGGATTCTGGTGCCTGATCGGGGTTCTGCTGCTGTATGCGGTCTTCCCTTTCTACTACGCCATTGTGACGTCGCTGAAGCCGTCCAGCGCCCTGTTCGAGGTGAGCTACTGGATCGATAACCCCGACTTCTCCAATTACGCGGCAGTACTCCATCAAGCCTCATTCCTGCGGGCTATTGGCAACTCGCTGGTGGTTGCGCTGTGCGTGGTGACACTGGCGCTGTTCCTCAGCCTGACCGCCGCCTATGCCTTGGGCCGGGTGAAGTTCCGTGGGCGTGGCACGGTCTTGATGATGGTCCTTGGCGTGTCGATGTTTCCCCAGGTCGCGGTGCTGTCGGGGCTGTTCGAGGTGATCCGCGCCCTCGGTCTGTACAACACCTCCTGGGCATTGATCCTGAGCTACACGATTTTCACCCTGCCCTTCACCGTCTGGGTGCTGACCACGTTCATGGGGCAGCTGCCCCATGAACTGGAAGAAGCGGCAATCATGGATGGCGCGTCGCCCTGGGTCACGCTGACCCGAGTGCTGTTGCCGCTGCTCTGGCCCGCACTGGTCACCACTGGCTTATTGGCCTTTATCGCCGCGTGGAACGAGTTCCTGTTTGCCCTGACCTTCACCCTCACCGACACCCAACGCACGGTGCCGGTCGCCATCGCCTTGATTTCCGGCGGCAGCCCTCATGAGTTGCCTTGGGGGTTGTTGATGGCCGCCTCGGTGCTGGTCACCGTCCCACTGGTGATTCTGGTGCTGATCTTCCAGCGCCGAATCGTTTCCGGTCTCACTGCCGGCGCGTTAAAGGGTTGATGCCCAACAAAGACAAGGAACAGCATCGTGATCAAATTGAAACTGGACAACGTGAACAAACAATTGGGCGGCGCGCGGATTCTTCGCGACGTCAGCCTGGAAATCGCGGCGGGTGAATTCGTGGTGTTCGTCGGCCCTTCGGGCTGCGGAAAGTCGACACTGCTACGACTGATCGCCGGACTGGATTCGATTTGCGGCGGCGACCTGCTGATCGACGGGCGTCGGGTCAACGACCTGGAGCCGCGCGAGCGTGGCGTCGGCATGGTGTTTCAGTCTTATGCGCTGTACCCGCACATGAGCGTCTACGACAACATCAGTTTTGGCCTCAAACTGGCCAAGACGGAAAAGACCAGCCTGCGCGAGCGCGTGCTGAAAACCGCGCAAATCCTGCAGTTGGACAAACTGCTGCAACGCAAGCCAAAGGAACTGTCCGGCGGGCAGCGCCAGCGTGTGGCCATGGGCAGAGCCATGGCGCGGGAACCGGACATTCTGTTGTTCGATGAGCCGCTGTCCAACCTGGATGCGTCCTTGCGGGTGCAGATGCGCAATGAAATCGCCCGGCTGCATGATCGGCTGGGCTCGACCATGATCTATGTCACCCACGATCAGGTTGAAGCGATGACCCTGGCCGACAAAATTGTCGTGCTCAATGGCGGTCGCGTCGAGCAGGTCGGCTCACCGCGCGAACTCTATGAACGCCCGGCCAGTCACTTTGTCGCCGGTTTTCTCGGTTCGCCCAGAATGAACTTTCTGGCGGCGCGCCTGCATGCGCCAGGTAAAACCAGCCTGGTTCATACCCCCGTATTGGGGATGAGTTCCCTGCCCTTCGACAGCTCGAACCTGGCGGCGGACGCTCAGTTGAGCCTGGGAATTCGCCCGGAACACGTATCGCTCAAGGCAGCGGATGGAACCGCCGGCGTCGTCGTCACCGGGGTCGAGTATCTGGGCAGCGAAACCTATGTGCACCTCGATACCGGTCAGGACGAACCACTGATCTGTCGTTGTGAAGTCAACGCCGGATGGCGAGTGGGCGATCAAGTCGAGTTGCAGCTGGACCCCGGCAACCTGCACCTGTTCGACGCCGACGGCACAGCCTTGAAACGCTACCCGCACGGCGTCCTGCTGCACTCGGTACGAGAAGCAGCCCTATGACCTTGGCTTTGAATTCCATGAACGATCCGATGTCCGCTACCCTTGAGCTTGCGCAGCAAGCGCTGAATGATGGCCTGTCTCGCGTCATCCGCGATTACCAACCCGGTTATCATCTTGCCCCTGCGGCGGGCTGGATGAACGACCCAAACGGGGTGGTGTACTTTCGTGGCGAATACCACGTTTTCTATCAGCACTACCCTTTCGAAGCGAAATGGGGCCCGATGTATTGGGGGCATGCCAAGAGTGCCGATCTGGTCCATTGGCAGCATCTGCCCATTGCGCTGGCGCCCGGCGATGACTTCGACCGTGACGGTTGTTTTTCCGGTAGCGCGGTGGTGTGTGGCGATACCCTGGCGCTGATCTATACCGGGCACACCTGGCTGGGGGAAGTGGGTGACGAACGCTCGATCCGTCAAGTCCAGTGCCTGGCCACCAGTACCGACGGCATCCGGTTCGTCAAGCATGGCGCCGTCATCGAGACCGCGCCGCAAGACACGATCATGCACTTTCGCGACCCCAAGGTCTGGCAGGAGGATGACTGTTGGTATCTGATTGCCGGCGCACGCCTGGGCGATAAACCGCTGCTGCCGCTGTACCGTTCCACCGATCTGCACACTTGGGAGTTCCTCGATTATGTGGCCAGCGGCAGCGAGGGCGATGGCTATATGTGGGAGTGCCCGGATCTGTTCCGGCTGAATGGGCGCGATGTGCTGCTGTACTCCCCTCAAGGCATGCAACCCCAGGGTTACGAGCGGCTCAACAAATACCAGACCGGTTATCGAGTGGGCCGCCTCGACAGCGAATGGCACTTCACCGGCGGGCCTTTTATCGAGCTGGATAACGGCCACGATTTCTATGCCGCGCAAACGCTACTGGCCGCTGATGGCCGGCGTCTTGTGTGGGCGTGGCTCGACATGTGGGAAAGCCCGATGCCGAGCCAGGCCCATCACTGGTGCGGCATGCTCGGTTTGCCACGCGAACTTGAACTGTGCGCCGATCGCCTTAGCGTGTATCCGGCACGGGAGCTCACCGCTCTGCGCCAGGCGCCATTGCCGGGCACGCTCTGGTGGGGTGAGTCGGGAACCCGGTGGGAGCCGGAAGTGAATGGCGATATGCTCGAAATCCATGTGCATCTGGATCTGCTCGGCTGCACCGACGGCCGCCTCGGAATCGCCTTGCGTTGCAGCGATGATGGTCATGAAGAAACCCTGCTTTACTACGATGCTGCGCTACAGCGCCTGGTGCTTGACCGCAGCCGCTCGGGTGCGCAAGTCAGCGGTCAGCGCAGCGTGGCGATAGACCCGACACAAGGGCAACTGGAACTGCGGGTGTTTCTCGATCGCTCGTCCATCGAGGTGTTCGACGAAAACGGGCGCTTCAGCCTCAGCAGTCGCCTCTATCCGCGGCCCGACAGCCTGGGCGTGAAGCTGCTGGCCAGCGGAAGTGGCGGACGTGTGTGCATTCCCAAGGCATGGCCTCTGGCCTCGGGATGGCTATGAGCAGCGTCATTCGAGTCGCGAGAAGCCCGGGCCCTGTGTCATGATTCTGCGTCAACCTGACCGGCCTCGCCTCGCATGACTTCAGTGAAAGACGTTGCACAACTGGCCGGCGTGTCCCTGATGACGGTTTCTCGAGCGCTCAACAACCCGGAAAAACTGAGCCCCGAGACCCTTCTGCGGGTGCGTCGCGCCATTGATGAACTGCAATTCGTACCGAGCCTGTCGGCGCGCAAGATGCGCGGCGACAACCTTCAGTCGCGAACCATCGGTGTGTTCGCGCTGGACACCGCGACCACACCGTTCGCGGTCGAGTTGCTGCTGTCCATCGAACAGACCGCGCAGCAGGCGGGCTGGAATGTGTTCATCCTCAACCTGTTGAGCAACCCGCCCACCGACCAGAACATCGACCTGATGTTGTCGCACCGTCCCGACGGGTTGATCTTCAGCGCCATGGGGTTTCGCCAGGTGTGCATTCCCGAGCGTTTGAAGAGCAAACCCCTGGTACTCGCCAATTGCCTGGCGGATGACAGTCGCCTGGTGAGTTATGTGCCAGACGACGAAACCGGGCAGTATCGAGCCGTACATCACGCGTTGAGCCAAGGCTATCGGCGCCCTCTGTGCATCAATCTGCCCAAACAGAGTCTGGCCTGGGAGCTGCGGCAAAAAGGCCTGCAGCGAGCCTGTCAGGCATTTGGCCTTGCGCCTGACGCACTCCTGCAATACGACCTTTCCGATCATGACGCCTATGGTGAAACCGCAGCCATCCTCGACCGGCACATTATTGAAGGTCGCCCGGAATTCGACATTCTGATTTGTGGCAACGACCGCATTGCCTTTTGTGCTTATCAGTTGTTGTTGGGCCGTGGCCTGAAAATTCCCGGCGACGTTGCGGTGCTCGGCTACGACAACATGATCGGTATCGCTGAACTGTTCATCCCGCCGCTGACCACCGTGCAATTGCCGTACTACGAGATCGGTCGCAATGCGGCCCGGCACTTGATCGAAGCCCTTGAGGTAGAGGGAGCCCAGCCGGTTGATTGCCCGTTGGTGGTCAGGGCGTCGCTATGAAGGCTTTGCTCAGATCCAGCGCGGATCGATCTCCCCGGTCCAGGCCAGCAGCGCCGCCAACAGAAAGAAGCTGCCGCAGGCCGATTCGACCTTCTGCTCCAGCGTCGCCGTGGTGCGATAGCAATGGCCGATAAAGCGCCCATCTTCGAAGTCGGCGCTGCGCACGATCGTAGCCAGACATGCACATTCACACCCTGAGCCTGCTCTCCGAACAGCTGAAATTGCTGAGCCCTGCGACCAGTCCTGAAAGCCTGCAGTTCAGCACCGTCGACATCGAGAAACTCGACCGCGCCCGGGACATCATGATCGAGCAGATGGACCAGCCGCTGACCATCCCCTACCTGTGCGCAGCAGTCGGGCTCAATGAGTTCAAACTCAAGGAAGGCCTGCATTACCGCTTCAACTCCACCCCGCACCGCATGCTTCACGAGATCCGCATGCGCAAGGCCTACGCCCTGCTCGAGAGCGGTTGCCAGGTGGCCCAGGCGGCTTATCAGGTGGGCTACAAATTCCCCAACAACTTCAGCGCGGCCTTTACCCGGTTTTTCGGCAAGCCACCCAAATCGGTCTTCGGCAAACGTCGCTGAGTAATCAGCGGCGTTCTTCGCTCGACGCGGCAAAAGCAAGCGGCCCCAGAACAGAGCACTGCGGCTCGGCAATTCCCGCGACTGGTGCGTTGATCGCCTTTTCTACCTTCGCAGCCCTATAGCCATCGAATGGAAAACCTCCCATTGCGTGAGCGACAGGCTGACAGGTGGTCGATGGCACGGCTGGCAAACAACTTGCTTAGGCCTGATCAGGCTTGAGCCATCAACGACGATGGCTTCGCAAACATCACGGACAACGGCGTCCGCTCCCCTGCGCATTGCGACAGGTGGGCGTGCGCCGTTTTTGCTTTCACCCCGGCATAAAAGGAAATCCTCATGCCTGCTCAAGGAATGCTCCCCCCGGGTCATGCCCTCGCGCCTGCGCACATCGGTCTCGGCACGTCACGCCCTGCCGGCATTGCACTGCGGTCATTGTTCGCCCCTGGCATGACCCTGCTCGAACGCAGCAGGATCGGCCTCTGGTTACCACTCGGGTTGGCCCTCGGCGCCTGCGGCCTTGCACTGGCCGAACAGCCAGCAAGCGCACTGACCCTGATACCTGGCGTCCTCTATCTGGGGTGCGCGTGGCATCTTCGTGAGCGTCATCAACGCCATCTACAGATATTCTGGGACACTGAACTTGCACACCTGCTGCGCAGCTCCCGGGATGCCGACCCAGCGACGCTATTGGTGGCCGCCAGCATGCAACTGCGCAACAACGAACGCTTGCGCAGCGAAGTACAGTTCGCCAGTCGTGCGCTGGAGCAAATGTCTCAACAGGCCCGCGACCAAGGTGAGGAACAGAGCCAACGAATCGCCATGATCGCCGCCGCCAGCGAGCAAATCGATCAGACCTTACACAGCATTGATGCCTTGGCCCAGGGCGCGCTGGCAGCCTTCGCCAACGCCCATACCATGAGCGAATCCGGTTGTCTGGAGGCGCGTTCAGTGGGTGACAGCATGCGCGCCATTCAGCACAGCCTGGGCAATACCGCACACGCCGTGGAAGCATTGCTGCAGCGCACTACCGCAGTAGAAAGCACCGTCAATAGCATTCAGGCACTGGCCAAACAGACCCAGTTGTTGGCACTCAATGCCTCCATCGAAGCGGCCCGCGCCGGCGAGCACGGTCGCGGTTTCGCAGTGGTCGCCGATGAGGTCCGCAGCCTGGCCCAAGCCACCGACCGGGCTACCCACGAAATCACCACAGCCGCGACGGCGATTGCCATGGCCGTGCGCCAGGTGGATGGCGAGGTCAAGGAACACCGTGACCTGCTGGCAGCCGGTAGCCAACAGAGCGAGCAACTCGCCGCCAACCTCGACGACCTGGCTCAACATAGTCAGATCAATTTGCAACACCTCGGCGCCATGCAGCATGCACTCAGCGAGCACCAGCAAGCCAATCATGCCCTCAGCGAACAGTTGCAACAGGTCAATGCCGCGGTGCAAGAGCAGAGCACGCAAACCCATGCGCTGCACGACCTGACCCATTATCTCAACCAGCTCACCGTCGGAAACCGCCCATGAACCTACAATTCGCCGCAGCATTCGATGGTGGGCAATCCCGACGAACCCGTCTGCCACAAAACGACGCGGGACTCAGACAGATGCTTTTGCTGGGGCTCGACCTGCTGCAAGGCCTGCAGCAGCATCGCGGTCTCGGCGGACAGACCACCCGCGAGGCACAACAGCGTTGCCAGGCACTGGGGCATTCGCTCGACCAACGCTGGAAAGAATGGCCGTATAGCGCACAGTGCCAGGCCTGGAACGCGTTACGCCGCGAGCCAGCGGATTTCGAGGGCCATTGCCGGTTGCTGCAAGACCTGCTCGGCGCCATCCAGAACCTCGAACTGCGGCGCTGCGCGCTTAATCTGCAGCCCCCGAGCATCGCCGAGCGCTGTTGGGAGCTGGAAGACCTGGGGCGGCTGCGCGGCCTGTCGGTGCGCGCCGCCGCCCATCAGAGTTGCCCACTGCAAATGCTTGTTCAATTGCAGTACCTGCACGAGCGCTTGCTCAGGCATGCCCCCCGCTCGCTGCACAACGCTCTCGAACGACTGCAACGCTGTCTTATCGGCACAACGACAGTGTCCATCTCCCCGGCGGAGTGCTACGCCCTGCTCACCCCATTGCTCGACGAACGCCTCGACGCCATCCGCCGGGATCTGGGCTGAGGCTTACCTCCATTCGACTTCGCGGCGTGAACTGCAACGCAACCCAAGGTGCACAGATTGTTATGTATTGGTTTTCAACTTGGTCCACAGACGAGTACTCAGCCGCGCGATGGCGGCGGGCAGATCCTCTACGGTAAACAATTTGTCCATCACATGGTTTGGCGGGTAAATCGCCAGGTCCTGCTTCACGGCCGGAACAACATACTCATCCGCCGCGATGTTGGGGTTCGCGTAGTGGACGCTGTTGCTGACTTTATCCGGCGACCCCGCTCAGCAAACAGTCGCCATCGGGCTGCATACGGGTGCCGGTCAAACGTTTCGCCGCTACAATGCGCACCTTGACCGTGACAAGCCAGACTAAAAAAATGTCCCTACCCAAACATCACCTGGAACTGCTCAGCCCCGCCCGCGACGTGGCCATTGCCCGCGAGGCCATCCTGCATGGCGCCGACGCCGTGTACATCGGCGGCCCGAGCTTCGGCGCCCGCCACAACGCCTGTAACGAGGTGAGCGATATCGCCCAATTGGTGGAATTTGCCCGTCGCTATCACGCCCGGGTCTTCACCACCATCAACACAATCCTGCACGACAACGAGCTGGAGCCGGCCCGCAAGCTGATCCACCAGTTGTACGACGCCGGCGTCGATGCGCTGATCGTCCAGGACCTGGGCGTGATGGAGCTGGATATCCCACCGATCGAGCTGCATGCCAGCACCCAGACCGACATCCGCACCCTGGCGCGGGCGCAGTTCCTCGACCAGGCTGGCTTCTCCCAACTGGTACTGGCCCGCGAGCTGAACCTCAAAGAGATCCGCGCCATCGCTGACGAAACCGATGCGGCGATCGAGTTCTTCATCCATGGCGCGCTGTGCGTGGCGTTCTCCGGCCAGTGCAACATCTCCCACGCGCAGACCGGCCGAAGCGCCAACCGTGGCGACTGCTCCCAGGCTTGCCGCCTGCCGTACACCCTCAAGGACGAAAAAGGCGGTGTTATCGCTTACGAAAAACACTTGCTGTCGATGAAGGACAACAACCAGAGCGCCAACATCCGCGCGCTGGTGGAAGCCGGCGTGCGCTCGTTCAAGATCGAGGGTCGCTACAAAGACATGGGCTATGTGAAGAACATCACCGCCTACTATCGCCAGCGCCTGGACGACGTCCTCGAAGACCGCCCGGACCTGGCCCGCGCGTCCAGCGGCCGCACCGCGCACTTTTTCCTGCCCGACCCGGAAAAGACCTTCCACCGTGGCAGCACCGACTACTTCGTCAGCGACCGCAAGATCGACATCGGCGCCTTCGACACACCGACCTTCACCGGCCTGCCGGTGGGCGTGGTGGAGAAAGTCGGCAAGCGCGATCTGCTGGTGGTCACCCACGAACCGCTGTCCAACGGCGACGGCCTCAATGTGCTGGTCAAGCGCGAGGTGGTGGGCTGGCGTACCAACATCGCCGAGCCGAAAGGCGAGTTCGAAGAGGACGGGGAAAAGCGCTACCGCTATCGTGTGGAGCCCAATGAGATGCCGAAGGGGTTGCACCAGTTGCGACCGAATCACCCACTGAGCCGCAACCTCGACCACAACTGGCAGCAGGCCCTGCTCAAGACTTCCGCCGAGCGCCGGGTGGGTCTTGCCTGGGTCGCTCGCCTGCGTGAGGATTGCCTGGAGCTGACGGCCACCAGCGAGGAAGGTGTCAGCGCCAGTGTCGCCCTGGACGGTCCATTCGGTCTGGCCAACAAGCCGGAACAGGCCCTGGAGCAACTGCACGACCTGCTCGGCCAACTGGGCACCACTCAGTACCACGCCACAGCGATTGAGCTGGATGCACCGCAGGCGTATTTCATCCCCAACTCGCAGCTCAAGGCCTTGCGCCGCGAAGTCATCGAAACGCTGACCGCTGCCCGCATCAAGGCCCACCCACGGGGTGGTCGCAAGGCCGAGACCGATCCGCCACCGGTGTACCCGGAATCGCACCTGTCGTTCCTGGCCAACGTCTACAACCAGAAAGCCCGCGACTTCTATCACCGTCACGGCGTCAAGCTGATCGACGCGGCCTATGAAGCTCACGAAGAGACCGGCGAGGTGCCGGTGATGATCACCAAGCACTGCCTGCGCTTCTCTTTCAACCTCTGCCCCAAACAGGCCAAGGGCGTCACCGGCGTGCGCACCAAGGTCGCGCCGATGCAGTTGGTGCACGGTGACGAGGTGTTGACGCTGAAGTTCGACTGCAAGCCCTGCGAGATGCATGTGATCGGCAAGATGAAGGGACACATCCTTGACCTGCCACAACCGGGCAGCGTGGTGCAGCAAGTCGTCGGCCACATCAGCCCTGAAGACCTGCTCAAGACCATCCCTCGCGCGCCCCACTGAGTGACTTGCGAGCGCGGCGCTACGGCGCTGCGTTCGCAAGACGGCTGAATGTCAAAGGCGTCACCAAGAAGAATTTGCAGGCATAAAAAAACGCCGGATCGGCGTTGGCGTTTTCTGTAAAGACAACTCTCCGGGACTCCTGCGATATCTGCCGGCGGAGCCATACTTGGACGAGTATAAGGAAAATGGCAGGGGCGGCTGGATTCGAACCAACGCATGGCAGGATCAAAACCTGCTGCCTTACCGCTTGGCGACGCCCCTGTATCTGTTGCGGCGAGTGCCCGGCACTGAGTTTTCAGACGGGCAACATCGAGATGCTGCGTCCTTGCGCTGCAACCCTGTGAGGGCCTCTGCAAGAACGGGCGGAAATTTATCAACTTTCGCTTCGCCTGGGAAGGCCAAAACAAAAATATATTTGTTTTAAAACAGACGCTTACTCTTGATCCTGGAGGGTGCCATGGCAGCTGTTACTGATTCACTGAGGCTGTTTCTCGCCGGCGATGTCATGACCGCCCGTGGCATCGACTCAATACTGCCGCATCCTGGCGATCCGCGGCTTTACGAAGACTACGTCAAGAATGCCGGCGTTTACGTCCGGCTGGCAGAAAGACTCAATGGCCCGATTCCCCTCCCCGTCGATTTCACCTATGTCTGGGGCGCTGCGCTGGATGAGTTTGAACTTCGCCAGCCACACGCACGCATCATCAATCTGGAAACGGCGGTGTCCCGCCGTGGACGACCGGAGCAAAAGGGCATCAATTACCGCATGACCCCGGAGAACTTCCCGGTCATCAGCGCAGCCGGCATCGACTGCTGCGTGCTGGCCAACAACCATGTGCTGGACTGGGGAGCCGCCGGCCTGGCCGATACACTGGATACCTTGTCGAGCAACGGCATGTGCAGCGCCGGCGCCGGGCACAACCGGCAATCGGCTGAAGCGCCCGCCGTGCTGCCACAGCCTGGCGGGCGGCGCTTGCTGGTGTTTGGCCTCGGCGCCCCCGACAGCGGCATTGGGCAGGACTGGGCCGTCACGGATGGTCGCGCGGGTGTCGCGCGGCTGGAAGATCTGACGATGCAAAGCCTGCGCCCTGTGGCCAAACGGATTCTCGAGAGCAAAAAACCGGGGGATCTGGTGGTCGCTTCCATTCACTGGGGCGGCAACTGGGGGTTCGATATCCCGCGAGAGCAGGTCCGGTTCGCCCATGCCTTGATCGACGAGGCCGGAGTTGACGTGGTGCACGGGCATTCCTCGCACCACATCAAGGGCATCGAGGTGTACCGCGAACGCCTGATTCTCTATGGCTGCGGTGATTTGCTGAACGACTACGAAGGCATCGAGGGCCACACAGCCTTTCGCGGCGACCTGAGCCTTCTGTACTTTGCCTCGCTGGCCTCGGGCGGGCACCTGCAGTCGCTGGACCTGATACCCACCCGCCTCTGTCGCTTTCGCATCTGTCACGCCGAAGGGGATGACCGCCAATGGCTGCACGACACCCTTTCTCGCGAGTGCGCACGCTTGGGCAGCAGCATCCAGCCGGGCGCGACAAATGCCTTCGAGTTGCGTTGGTAAGAGCCTCTGGACATGTGAAAGCTTCCCCAATGCTTTGTAGGAGCCAGGCTTGCCTCTGTGGTGAGGGGGCTTGCCCCCGTTCGGCTGCGAAGCAGTCGCAAAGCTTTTAGGGCCGCTTCGCGACCCAACGGGGGCAAGCCCCCTCACCACAGAAGGCAAGCCTGGCTCCTACAAAAAGCGCTTTGCTCACTTCCCGGTTTTTTTCGTTTCTGCGTCGTTTTTGCATTTCTGTGCGACAGATCCCGCTTCAGGGACTCCCGTACCACTTCCTCATGGTGTTAGCTTGGACAAGTTCCTGTCTGATCGATCAGATACTTCTCACCAACCGCCTGCAAAGGAATGCCCCTGCAATGGATTTTTCACTCAAGCACCTGGCCGCGACAACCCTGATGCTGGCCAGCCTTTCGTCGTTCACCACGTCAGCGCACGCCAACATCACCCCGCAACAGAGCGCGACCATCCTCAAGACTTTCAGTGACGCATCGGTAACGGATTTCAGGCAGTTCCTGGGACGCCTGGCCCAGAGCGACCTTGCCAAAACCAACGACCTCGGCCCGGCAATCAGTGCCTTCCAGGGCAACAAGCCCCTTTCCCCTGAACAGCAGAATGAAATCCATCGCCTGCTTGGCCTCTATGCACGGGTGAAATACGGCAGTGCTGCCACCGAGACCCTGCGTGAACTGGTGGCAATCCCGACCTTCCGCGTGGACGGCGTTGCCCAGCACGATAATCCCGAATTCATCAAGATCGCCGACAAGCTCAAGGGTCTTGCCCAGGCCTTCAACCTGAACTTTCGCAACGTCGACAACCGCGTCTATGAAATTTCCCTCGCAGGCAACGGCGACGAAGTCGTGGGCATTCACGCGCATGCCGACGTGGTGCCCGTGACACCAGAGAACTGGGTCCTGAAAGACGGCACCCGACTCGATCCGTTCAAGGTCACCCTGGTCGGCGATCGCCTGTATGGCCGGGGCACCGAGGATGACAAGAACGGCATCGTGGTGGCGCTCTATGCCATGAAGATCATCAAGGAAGAGAAGCTGCCACTGGCGAGGAATTTCAAGCTGCTGGTAGACACCACCGAAGAAACCACCGGCGACGCCATCCCCTACTACTTCGAACACAACCCGACACCCAACTACAACCTGGCGCTGGATGGCGGCTATCCGGTGGTGATTGCCGAGAAAGGCTACGGCACCGTCATGGCGAGCTTTGCCCGGCGTGAGGCAGAAGGCAAAGGCGCCGAGATCATCTCAATGACCGGCGGCCTGGCAACCAACCAGATCCCATCGACTTCAGTCGCCACCCTGGTGACTGACAAGCCCGCCGAATTGGCCGCCAGCCTGCAGAAAGCCGGTAGCGATTATGCCAAGCGCAATGGCGGTAACTTCGAGGTGAGCGCCAAGGTCGTCGGCAAGGACGTCATGCTGACGGTCACCGGCGTTTCCGCCCACTCCTCCGAGCCCGAATCAGGCGTCAACCCGGTGGCAAGGATGCTGGACTTCATCAACAGCCTCGACGGGAAGGTCGCGCTCAAGCACAACCACATTACCGACGCCGCACGCTATGCCGCAGAGAACTGGGGGCTGGACTACCTGGGTGGCAAATTGGGGGTCGGCTTTTCCGATGACTTCATGGGACCGCTGACCACATCCCTGACCTATGTCGGAATGGATGAAAAAGCCTTCAAGCTTGCGGTCAACCTGCGCGTGCCGAAGGGCAAATCCCCGGAAGTGCTCAAGACCGAAATTGCCGACAAGCTTGGCGCCTGGAGCAAGAAGACCCATATCGCGACTTCCTTTGACTACTCGATCGCCGAGCCGATGCACCGCAACCCTGAGGGTGAATGGGTCAAGGCTCTGCTGGCCGTGTCCAGCGAAAACCTTGGTATGGAACACAAGTTCGGCACCTCCGCCGGCGCCACTTCGGTCCATGAGTTGCCCAATGGCGTGCAGTTCGGCCTGGCCAGGCCCGAGTTCAAGTACACCGGCCACAACGACAACGAGTTCAAGACCGTCGACCAGTTCCTGCTGGACCTGCAGATCGTGACCGAAATGCTCGGGCGCATCGGGCAGTTGCCGAAACTCTGATCCCCCCTTTCGGACCCGCTACTCTGGCGGGTCCACTTCTATGCGAATGGGGTAGATTGCCTTTAAATATCAACTCACCCCATGTCTCGCCCCCAGGATCAATTTATGCCGCTGAGCTTTCATAAAATGCACGCCAATGGCGATGACTTCGTTGTTGTCGACTCGCGAAATTCGGCCAATCCAATCACAAATGCCATGGCTCGGCGAATGGGTGATCGGCACCGAGGCATCGGATTCAATCAACTCGCGGTGGTGCTCGATTGCGATGATGCAGTTGCGCGCTTGATGTTCTGGAATGCCGATGGCTCCACGCTGGATGCTTGTGGCAGCGCAACGCGGGGGGCCGCGGATATGCTGATGCGCGAATCAAATGTTACTTCGATAGCGCTGCGAACCAACCGTGGTCTACTCACTTGCGAACGAACTTCAACCGGTGCGATTTCCGTCAACATGGGGGAGCCGCTTTTCGGCTGGTCGGAAATCCCCCTGACCCGGGAACTGGACTCTGCCGTTTTGCCGCTTGCGGGTGGCCCGGCAGCGTGCAGTATGGGGAATCCGCACTGCACCTATTTTGTCGATGATCTTACAGCCGTTGATATAGCAACCCTCGGACCAACCATTGAGACCAACGCGCTATTTCCCCTCAGGACGAACGTGCATTTCGTCCAGATCATTGACCGAAAACACATTCGGTTGCGCATTTGGGAGCGCGGCGGTGGTATTCCGCTCGGTTCAGGCTCCTGCTCTTGTGGCGCCGCTGTTAATGGCATTCGTCGTGGCTTGTTAGACCATTGCGTCGAGGTTGAATGTGATGGCGGAACCGTAACGGTTCAATGGGATGGCGTGGGACCTGTCTTTCTCACCGGGCCGGTAGAGACAACTTTTTCGGGAACTGTTCACGACAGCCTCTCCTTGAGCCTGTGAACCGGCGGCTATCGCATAACTGACCTATTCTGAGTCAACCGACAAGCAATCAATTCTGAGGTACCCGAACTCGTTACAGCAATGGAGGCTGAATGATGAAGGAGCATTCGATTGAATTTCGCGCCGGAGATGGGCACACGCCCCACTCTGCGCCTCTGGTCATGACCCACGCCACTGAATCTTCCACGACCAATAGCCGCATCGAGCTTTACACCCAGGAGCCGATGGTCAACTGGCTAGGTCCGTTTCAGCTAATGCGCACGGGCTTGCAATCGGCTGCGGCCACCACGATGGGTGCCTTCGCTGACCCACGCGATGTGTCGGCCATGCTCAACCCTCGGGACGCTAACCCGCCCATCCCGGTGCCTGCCGACGGTGACCTGTGGATCGACTATCTGGCCGATACCGGCGATGGCTGGGACTCCACCTATTCCATGGCCCTGTGTGTCAGCCAGGAGGTCAAGTTGCCGCAGTACCCGCTCACCCTGCCGCGCGGCGACGTGCTGCTGCTCGGCGGCGATCAGGTCTATCCCACACCCGCCCAATCCGGCTACCGCACCCGTTTCCTGGATCCCTTCCGCGCCGCCTTTCCCGCGCCGGTACCCAAGGTGCGCCCTAATGATCAGGATCAGCCCGTGTCGCAGCCCGGGGCGCCGTGGATAGTGGCGACGCCCGGCAACCACGATTGGTATGACGGTCTGCGCGGCTTCTCCCAACTGTTTTGCGAGCAAAAGCCCATTGGCGGCTGGGAAACCCGCCAGCGCACCAGTTACTACGTGCTGCAACTGCCCAATGGCTGGTGGGTCTGGGGCCTGGACCTGCAATTGGAGTCCATGATCGATCGAGAGCAGAAACGATACTTCAAAGAGATGCGCGCCAAACTGCAGCCAGGCGATCGCGTGATCCTCTGTGCGCCCGAGCCGAGCTGGGTGGACGAGGCCGAACGACTGGCACGCGAAGAGAGCAAGGCCTTGCCCTCGATCGAAACCCAGACGCCGCGTTTCCGCAGCCTGCGCGAGATCGAAGAGCTCTTGGGTAACCACTTGGCGGTCGTCTTGGCCGGAGACTCGCACCACTACGCGCGCTACCAGCCAAAAGCGGGCACCCAGGCGCCGCAGCGCATCACCTGCGGAGGCGGTGGCGCCTTCTTGAATGGCACGCATCAGTTGCCAGATCCGCCCAAGCCGATCAACGTCGGCGGGACCCGGCAGCACTATGACCTGGCCGCCGTCTACCCTGACAAAAAGACCTCCGAGCAACTGCGTAATAGGGCATGGCGGCTACCCACCCGCAACCTCTCGTTCTGCGGCATGTTGGCCATCTTGTACCTGCTGTTCGACTGGATGGTACAAAGTGCCAGTAAAGTCCCCCACCCGGCGCGAGATAACCGCAGCCTGATGGAGGAATTGTCTCGCCTCGAAGCAACTATTCCCAACCTCCTCGAAGCGTGGCGACAGCTATTTCTGGTCATGGCTTACAGTCCTTCGTCGGTCATGCTCGCCGTGATCATTGTGCTGGGTTGCGCAGTGTTCTCAGCCGCCGGGGTCAAGCGCACCCGAAAGCTCGCCTATGCCGTCGGAGCCGCTCACGGGTTACTTCACCTGGGGCTGGCGATCGGCCTGCTGTGGCTCATGGGCCGTGTCAACATCTACTACTTTCAATTGAAGGTAGACGACCTACAACAAGTCTTGTTGTTTCTGTCGGGGACGCTGCTGTTCGGCGGCGTTTTGGGAGGCCTGCTGTTCGGTGCCTGGATGGTAATGGGCAACACCTTATGGGGACTGCATAGCGAGGTGGTTTTTTCCTCGCAATGCATCGCCGACCACAAATGCTTCCTGCGCATGCACTTCAAAGGCGACAAACTCACCATTTACCCGCTCAAGCTGGAGAAGGTCTGCCGGCGCTGGTCCGTGGCATCAGGAGTCGCCAAACTGGCGAAGGTGCAGCGCACCTGGAGGCTGCGGGCAACGCCTGAAAGCACTGGCCCGCGCTTCGTGCCAACCTCGGGTGCGCTCGAACTGCAACTGATCGAGCCACCCATCGAGATTCTGCGTGAGTAAACCGCTTTTCGCAGGCGCCAGGCTTGCCGGCGAAGACGCTCTCAAGGACGCCTTCGTCGGCACGCCTGGCGCCTGCATGGGTTGGGATTTATCTCAGGCCTGAACAATTTACAAACGGAATATGACACTCCCTCCTTCGCGCCGTTCCATCTCCCCCTCCCCAGTAGTCCGAAACTCCCACCCCGCTTGGGAGTATCGGTCGATGCGCAATACCCGGCGTTTATCCATAGTGCGACCAAAGGTCAACGGTCAGGCCTAGATGACCGCAACTGCCCAGGAAAAAGTCATGACTATTGAGCAAAATTCATTGATTACGGCCAGCGCTTTGAGCGTCGTGGCGACCGGCGCGGACGTTACGCTGGACGAAACGACCGGGTTGCAGAACGCCACCGCCACTCCAACCCCTGCGGAAGACGCTAACGACAACGACACGGCGACATCCCTGCCCTCGGCCTTCTCTACCCGTTTGACCGCCCTTGGGGCAGGTACTGCAACGGGTGCGGCCTTGAGTGGCTATACCGGTGCCGTGGGTAACGCGGGCAGCGATGCGTTCACCATCAGCGGCGGAACAAGCGGTACCGATATCAGCTTCGTCGACAGCACTGGCGCACCGCTCAATGGTCTGGACAGCGGACTGGATACCCTCGATGGCACTAGCATCCTTCTCTATACGGATACGAACAACAACATCGTTCTGGGCCGAGCCGGGGGCGCAACCGGCGCGATCGTGTTCGCTGCCTATATTGAAGAAACGGTCACAGGCGGCAAGATCTGGACCGTGGAGTACCAACCACTCAAGCATCCAGGTATGACGAACCCCGATGACTCGGTCGATCTGACGGACAAGATTTTTATCGGAGCCAGTCAGAACCTCGAATTCAGTCTGGCCGGTGCGCCCTCCGGTCAGAACCTTTTCCTGATGTTCACGAAATTGAACCCGGCAACTGAAACGGTCAATGGTGTCGTGCGGATCACCGATCCCGCCATCATCGCCACCGGCAAGTTACCGGCGAATCAGTCCGGGCTTGACCCCAACAGCACGGCCGACGACATCAATATAACGACCGGCGACACGATCAATACCAGCCAGGCGGGTGGGCCGACCACCTTCGGCACCAACAACCAGATGATTACGGAACAGGAAGGCATCCGTTTTTCGTTCGTCACGGGTGCCAGGCAGAATGTGACCATTCCCAACCTGGATCAGAACGAAGCCGATCTTGAATCCAACATCGACTACACCGGCGTGGTCAATGTGAAGACGGTCAGTTTCGACGTCGTGCAGTTGCAAAGCGGCAAGAGCGCTGTCGTAAAAATCAGCGCATTCAGCACCGCTGTTGAATCTGGCACGCAATTCATCGACGGCTATGCGAATGATACGAAGGTTGACATCGTCAGTGTTCGCGTCCTCAACAGCACCGGAACGGTGCTTGAGAATTCAGCCGGACCGGAGAATGATCTGACCATTGGCATCACCTTTGTTAATGGGGTTGCAACCATCACCGGCATTAAAGCCGGCTACGCGATCGAATACACCACAACGGCGGATCACAACCGCGTGCTCATCGAGAACGGGGCGGCCCTCACCGCCAAGGGCAATGAGCACGCCGATTTTGATATCGATGGCCTCCACCTGTTCCAAGCCTCTATTACGAAAGCCGAAATCGGTTCCCGGATGAACTTCGAAGACGACGGGCCGGCGGCAGCCGGGACCGCCGTGGCGGGAACCGTCGACGAGGACGGCCTGGCCAATGGCATCGCCGGTGGTGTGGGCGACGTGGCTGGCGTGGCGACCACCGCCGGCGGCAGCGTGACCGGCATCTTCCAGTCCGGCGTCGACACGCCGCTGAGCTATGCCTTGTCGAGTGACACCAGCGGCTTGCCGGCGCTGAGTTCGGGCGGGGTGGCGCTGGTGTACAGCGTCTTGGGCAACACGCTCACCGCCAAGGCCGGCGCGACCGACGTGTTCACCTTCAGCCTCACCACAGCGGGTGTGTACAGCTTCACGCTGCTCAAGCCGCTGGATCACGCCGCAGGCAACGACGAGAACGACATCACCATCAACCTGGGCTCGCTGCTGCAAGCCACCGACAAGGACGGTGACACGGTGACGGCCGCGGCCGAGAAGCTGGTCATCACCGTCGACGACGACACGCCGACGGCGACCGGGACCGCTGTGACGGGAATCGTCGACGAGGACGGTCTGGCCAATGGCATTGCCGGTGGTACGGGCGACGTGGCTGGCGTGGCGACCACCGCCGGCGGCAGCGTGACCGGTATCTTCCAGTCCGGCGCCGACACGCCGCTGAGCTATGCCTTGTCGAGTGACACCAGCGGCTTGCAGGCGCTGAGCTCGGGCGGGGTGGCGCTGGTGTACAGCGTCGCGGGCGATACGCTCACCGCCAAGGCCGGCGTAGGCGGTGCCGACGTATTCACGTTCAGCCTCACCGCAGCGGGTGTGTACAGCTTCACGCTACTCAAGCCGCTGGATCACCCGGCAGGCAACGACGAGAACGACATCACCATCAACCTGGGCTCGCTACTGCGAGCCACCGACAAGGACGGCGACACGGTGACGGCCGCGGCTGAGAAACTGGTCATCACCGTCGACGACGACACGCCGACGGCGACCGGGACCGCCGTAACGGGAACCGTCGACGAGGACGGCCTGACCAATGGCATTGCCGGTGGTACGGGCGACGTGGCTGGCGTGGCGACCACGGCCGGCGGCAACGTGACTGGCATCTTCCAGTCGGGCGCCGACACACCGCTGAGCTATGCCTTGTCGAGTGTCACCAGCGGCTTGCCGGCGCTGAGCTCGGCCGGGGTGGCGCTGGTGTACAGCGTCGTGGGCAACACGCTCACCGCCAAGGCCGGCGTAGCCGGTGCCGACGTGTTCACGTTCAGCCTCACCGCAGCGGGTGTGTACAGCTTCACGCTGCTCAAGCAGCTGGATCACGCGGCTGGCAACGACGAGAACGACATCACCATCAACCTGGGCACGCTGCTGCAGGCTACCGACAAGGACGGCGACACGGTGACGGCCGCGGCCGACAAACTGGTCATCACCGTCGACGACGATACGCCCGTTATAGGGACAGCCCCTGTGCAGGATGCCGATCCCACTTTGGGTGCGACGTCATGGACCTTTTCGGGTGACTTCGCCTACTCGATAGGTGCGGACCAGCGCGGGCCGACCTACTCTTCGGCTGCGGACAGTGATTTTGCCCAACTCGCCCTCTCTGGTTCGGCGAACGATGTTGCGATCGTTAATCCAACGGTCACCTGGGATTCAGAGAATCTCAACGCTGCCACGTTTAACGTGTCGTTCGAATACGATCACGATCGGAATGCTGCCACCACGCCTGAACTGGTGGAAGGCACGCTGGTGTTTGACAAAGTCAATGACACCTATACCTTCGAGATGGATGCGCTGCAAACGACGCAAGACGTCACGCTGGGCGAAGGCACTGGATACAAAACGTATGACGTGGGTGGTACGAGCCCTTCCAGTGGCCCATCACCTGTGGCCACTGGGAAGCTTGGAGAAGGTTTCTACATCCAGATCACGGGCTTCGAGGCACCACTTAGTGCCGGGGGCAATACTGTTGTGACGGCGGGTGAGCTTGTGAGCGGCACGCAGGCCCCGGTAACCTTGTCCAGCACTGCTCTGGGCGTCTCCGGAAATACGATCCAGGCAGGTGAAGCGGCCAACATCAATTTCTTCCAGACTGATCCGAAAGGAGATCTGGGCGCGAACAATTTTAGTTACGCGACTGATTTCTTTATCAAGTTCGACGGATACGAGACTGAAAGCGATGATCTTTTGCTTATCGTCAGTCTTGCTGATGCAATTGATCCTTCCATCACTACAACACGTGCCATCTACGTCGACCAGGGCGATGTGTACGAGAACGATACGGTCAATACAGATCTTGTTGGAACCAAGTACGAGGCCCTTATCGTCAACGACCCAGCCGATCCGAACGACCCGTTCCTGGATAATAATGATGCTCTATTGATTGTTGAAAGTAATGATTTCAACATTCAGACCGGTGATAATTGGCTCATCAAGGGTATTCAGATTCTTTCGAATGATGCTGGCCTTACGGGCAGCGCGATAAATCTGAATCGTAATGTCGGTGCCGATGGCGCAAGCAGCACTTCCGCACAACCGGTCAGTGGTCTCGTCGGGCCTGGAAACACGATTGCGGAGGATACGAGTACGAATCCGCTGAAGATCATCGATGCTGGTTTCTCCACCACCACGACTACACCAGCTACCCTTGATCTAACTCTGGATTTCAAGGTCGTCGATAGCGATAGCGATTTCACCGCTGTCCAGACGATTGATATCGAAAATCCTGTCGTGGTCGAACTGGTGGGAGTAAATAACTTGGCACCGACAGATCTCGTGCTTTGATCCGCTAAGGAAGCGGGGAGGGGTTTTCAGCCCTGTCGAAAAGGTACGGGGTGACCGACATCGCAAGCACTGACATTGTCTGAAAACCGCTGCAGGTACACGGCCTGGCTCCCGCAAGGGGCCAGGCCGTTTTTTATTGGGCCACTGCGGTCCCTGAGCCAAGGCCAGACGAGCCTTGCGGCATGTCCTCATTCACAAACGGAATAGGCGGCACCGTTCCTTCACGCCCTCGTGCTGTTCCCCCATCCAAGTAGTCTGAAACTCCCATTCCGCTTGGGAGTATCGGCCGATGCGCGATCCCCGGCGCTTATCCATAGTTGCAGCGATAGGTCAACGGTCAGGCCTCGATGACCGCAATTGCTCGGGAGAAAAACCATGGCTATTGGAATCACCGGCGTGGACGTTGCGCTGGACGAAACGGCCGGGTTACAGAACGCCACCGTCACTCCAACCCCTCCGGGAGACGCTGACGACAACGACATTCTGGTGGCGTCCCTGCCCTCGCCCTTCTCTACCCGTTTGACCGCACTTGGCGCAGGTACCGCCACGGATGCGGCCTTGAGTGGCTATACCGGTGTCGTGGGCAACACAGGCAGCGATGCGTTCACCGTCACCGGTGGAGCCAGCATTACCGACATCAGCTTCGTCGACAGCGCTGGCGCACCGCTTAATGGCGTGGACAGCGGACTGTTTACCCTCGATGGCACCAGCATCCTTCTCTACACGGATACGAACAACAACATCCTTCTGGGCCGAGCCGGGAGCGCTACCGGCGCAATCGTGTTCGCCGCCTATATCGAAGAAACCGGATCGCCGGTCTCGGGCGGCAAGATCTGGACCGTGGAATACCAACCGCTCAAGCATCCAGATGCTACGAATCCCGATGACTCGCTCAATCTGCTGGATAAGGTATTCGTCGGAACCAGTCAGGACCTGGAATTCAGCCTGGCCGGTGTGCCCTCCGGTTCGAACCTCTTCCTGATGTTCACGAAGACGAACCCGACAGTTGTCGACGACGGTGGTGTCTTGCGGATCACGGATCCCACCATCATCGCCACCGGTAAGGACCCCGCAGACGAGTCAAGCGGTGCCAATATCAACACTGGCGACACGATCATTACCAGCCAGGCGGCTAACCCGACCACCTTCGGCACCAACAGTCAGATGATTACGGAACAGGATGGCATCCGCTTTTCGTTCGTCACCGGTGCCAGGCAGGATGTGACCATTCCCAACCTGAGTCCGACCGAAGCAGATGTTGAGTCCAACATCGACTTTACCGGCGTCTTCAACGCGAAGATGGCCAGCTTCGACGTCGTGCAGTTGCAAAGCGGCAAGAGTGCAGTGGTAAAAATCAGCGCATTCACCACCGCTGCTGAACCTGGCGTGAACTTCATCAACGGTTATGTGGGTGACACGTCAATTGCTATCACCAATGTTCGCGTCTTCAACAGCGCCGGGGTGGTGATCGAGAATTCAAATGGATCGGTGAATGATCCGGCCATTGGCATCACCTTTTCCGGTGGGGTTGCTACCATCACCGGCGTTTTGGCCGGCTACCAGATTGAATACACCACAGCGGCGGATCACAACCGCGTGCTCGTCGAGAACGGGGCGGCCCTCGACGCCAGGGGCAATACCCACGCCGATTTTGATATCGGTGGTTTCACGCTGCTCCAAACCGCTGTTACGACCGCCGAAATCGGCTCCAAGATGATCTTCGAAGATGACGGCCCAGCACTCGCCTTTGGCAACCTGATCGGCACCGGTAGCGTCCTGCCGCAAACCGGGTACTGGAGTCATTCGGCCGGCGCCGACGGACTGGATGCGAACGGTCTGGATATCTCGTTGGTGAATGACCAGTTCACCCTCGTCAGGCCAGACAACACGACCACGACCGGGACCGGCACACTCACCGAGCAGTCACCCTCACCGGACGGCAATGGCGCGTACCATTTCGCAGGAACGTTGACCGGCGATTTCGACAACAACGCCGCCACGGCGGATACCGACGTCGACTACACGCTGACCGCCTATGCCAATGGCAGCTATACACTGGATCTGGTGCAAGGCTTCAGTTCGACGGTCGTGCTCAGCACTGCCGATGGCTCGCTCAGTGCCGGCGGCCCGGATCCAGTGCGCACATTGTTAATTCCGAAGACGAATGACCCGACTATTCCTTCGGCATCCGAGGAGGTTGTGTTCTTTTCCGCGAAAGCGCTTGCGTCGACTTCGGACATCCTGACCGGTATCGGGCTTGGAGCACCCGACCCCACCGAAGCCCAGATACAGACCACCCCCCTGCCCTCGTACATCGACCCCAGGGCCATGAACGTCAGCACGTCCGGCATCGGCGTCGCCAATAACGTCCTCCAGGGAGACAACCTGGTGGCAATCGGCGCTACCGATGAAAGCTTCGTCGTCAATCCGGAGAGCCTGGTGACGGCCATGAAGGTCTTCATCGACAACTCTGTAGCGGGTTACAACACCGCGACCGAGGACCTGTACTACAGGATCTACTACGAGGATGGCACGACTTCGGACCTCATCGAGGTGAATACCCTGACCCCAGAGCCCCGTGGACAGGTGTCCTTCCTCATTGAGCAGGAAGGCACGGCGCTGATCGACGCTGTTCAGCTCACGATGGGCCGAGGCGACATCAAGATCCCGGTGATCCAGTTCATTCAGGAGACCGCGAGTCTGGCCAGCGATATCCAGCTGTCGTTCAACGCGACGGTGACGGACAGGGATGGGGACTCGGCATCCAGTACGTTTGACGCCAACCTGTTCGCCAACGACTTGGTCGGCGCCTTCGACTACACGCTGGTGGGTACGGGCGGTGAGCGGGATGCCTTCAACGTCGATTTGTCATTCACCGAGAACCAGTACCAGGTCACCGGCTTCGATGCGGGCGCAGACCTGCGAGACACCCTGGTGCTCAACGGCGACCAGAACGCCAGTGTCCAGATCGACACAAGCGGCGCAGACAGCATCGTGACGGTTACCGAAACGGGCGGACAAGTCACGACCATCACCTTGGTCGGGGTCGATCTTCTGACTAGCGACATTGTTTACGGCAGCGTCTGAGAAACGCGCGTGAAAGGATGCGAGGGTGGCACAAACCACCCTCGCATTTTTGCAGTTCCAATAGGACATTCTCACGCTCGCATCAGCCTGGGCATCTTGCGTCGGACCACCAACGAGGACGACTAGGCCGAAACTCCTATCTCGCTTGGGAGTATCGGCCGATGCGCAATGTCCGGCGCTTGGTCATAGTTGTAGAGGTCAATGGTCGGACCTCAATGACTGTAATTGCTCAGGAGTAAGTCATGGCTATTCGCGAGCAAACCTCATCCCTAACGAACGATCCCCCAACGTCGGTTATGGCCAGCGCTCTTAGCGCCGTGGTCGCCGGCGAGAACGTTACGCTGGACGAAACGGTCGGTTTACAAAACGCCACCGCCACTCCAACCCCTGCAGGAGACGCTGACGACAACGACATTCTAGTGGCATCCCTGCCCTCGACCTTCTCTACTCGTTTGACTGCACTTGGAGCAGGTACCGCAACGGGTGCAGCCTTGAGTGGCTATACCGGTGCCGCGGGCAACACGGGCAGCAATGCGTTCACCCTCACCGGCGGAGGAAGCATTACCGATATCCGCTTCGTCGACAGCGCTGGCGCCCCCCTCAATGGCGTGGACAGCGGACTGGACACCCTAGATGGCACCAGCATCCTTCTCTATACGGACACGAACAACAACATCCTTCTGGGCCGAGCCGGGGGCGCAAATGGCGCGATCGTGTTCGCTGCCTATATCGAAGAAACCGGATCCCCAGTCACCGGCGGCAAGATCTGGACCGTGGAGTACCAACCGCTCAAGCATCCAGATGCTACGAACCCCGATGATTCGCTCAATCTGCTGAACAAGGTTTTCATCGGTGCCACTCAGGACCTGGATTTCAGTCTGGCCAATGCCCCCTCCGGTCAGAACCTGTTCCTGATGTTCACGAAATTGAACCCGGCAACTGAAACTGTCGGTGGTGTCGTGCGGATCACGGATCCCACCATCATCGCCACCGGGAAAGACCCCGCAGACCAGTCAAGCGGTGCCAATATAAACACTGGCGACACGATCAATACCAGCCAGGGGGGTGGCCCGACCACCATCGGCACCAACAACCAGATGATTGTGGAACAGGAAGGCATCCGCTTTTCGTTCGTCACGGGCGCCAGGCAGGATGTGACCGTTCCCAACCTTAGTCAGACCGAAGCAGATGTTGAGTCCAACATCGATTTCACCAGCGTCTACAATACGACCTCGGCCAATTTCGACGTCGTGCAGTTGCAAGGCGGCAAGAGTGCGGTGGTAAAAATCAGCGCATTCAGCACCGCTGCTGAACCTGGCGTGAATTTCATCAACGGCTATGCAAACGATACGTCGGTTGCCATCACCAATGTTCGCGTCATCAACAACAGCACCGGGCTGGTGATCGAGAATTCAGACGGCTCGGTGAATGATCCGGCCATTACCATCACCTTTACGGGTGGGGTTGCAACCGTCACCGGCGTTTTGGCCGGCTACCAGATTGAATACACCACAACGTCGAACCACAACCGCGTGCTCATCCAGAACGGGGCGGCCGTCGACGCCAGGGGCAATGACCACGCCGATTTTGATATTGGCGGCTTCACGCTGCGCCAAGCCTCTAATACGATCGCCGAAATCGGCTCCAAGATGATCTTCGAGGACGACGGACCAAGCGTCAGCGCCGCCGGCACGGAGCCCATACTGACGGTAGACGAAACGGTGCTGACAACCGACGCCACCCAGAGCTTTACCGCCAACTTCAGCTCGGCATTTGGCGCTGATGGCGCCGGCACATTGACCTATGCGCTGGGCGTCACAGCGGGGGCTTCCGGGCTGACCGATACGGCCACCGGCGAGGCAGTGAACCTGTCGCTTAACGGCGCCGTGGTTGAAGGCCGCACGGCCACCACCAACCTGCTGGTGTTCACGGTCAGCGTCGCCGCTAATGGTGACGTCACCCTCGATCAGCTGCGCGCCGTGGTGCATCCCGATGCCACCAACCCCGATGACGCGACGACGCTGTCGGCGGACACACTGGTAACCCTGACGGCAACCATCACCGACAAGGACGGTGACAGTGCCCAGGCAACCCTCAACATCGGCCAGAACCTGGTGTTTGAGGACGATGGACCGAGCATCAGCACCACCGGCACCGAGCCCATCCTGACGGTAGACGAAACGGTACTGGCGACCGACGCCACCCAGAGCTTTACCGCCAACTTCAGCTCGGCGTTTGGCGCTGATGGCGCGGGTACGCTGACCTATGCGCTGGGCGTCACGGCCGGTGCTTCCGGGCTGACCGATACGGCCACCGGCGAGGCAGTGAACCTGTCGCTCAACGGGGGTGTAGTCGAAGGCCGCACGGCCACTACCAACCTGCTGGTGTTCACGGTCAGCGTCGCCGCCAATGGTGACGTCACCCTCGATCAAATTCGGGCGGTGGTGCATCCCGATGCGACCAATCCCGATGACGCGACGAGCCTGAGCTCGGACGATCTGGTCACCCTGACGGCAACCATCACCGACAAGGACGGTGACAGTGCCCAGGCAACCCTCAACATCGGCCAGAACCTGGTGTTCGAGGACGATGGACCAAGCATCAGCACCACTGGCACCGAGCCCATCCTGACGGTAGACGAAACGGTACTGGCGACCGACGCCACCCAGAGCTTTACCGCCAACTTCAGCTCGGCGTTTGGCGCTGATGGTGCCGGCACATTGACCTATGCACTGGGCATGACGGCCGGTGCTTCGGGGCTGACCGACACGGCCACCGGCGAGGCGGTCAACCTGTCGCTCAACGGCGGTGTAGTCGAAGGCCGTACGGCCACCACCAACCTGCTGGTGTTCACGGTCAGCGTGGCCGCCAACGGTGACGTCACCCTCGACCAACTGCGCGCCGTGGTGCATCCCGATGCGACCAATCCCGATGATGCGACGAGCCTGAGTTCGGACACTCTGGTAACCCTGACCGCAACCATCACCGACAAGGACGGCGACAGTGCCCAGGCAACCCTCAACATCGGCCAGAACCTGGTGTTTGAGGACGATGGACCGAGCATCAGCACCACCGGCACCGAGCCCATCCTGACGGTAGACGAAACGGTACTGGCGACCGACGCCACCCAGAGCTTTACCGCCAACTTCAGCTCCGCGTTTGGCGCTGATGGCGCGGGTACATTGACCTATGCACTGGGCATGACGGCCGGTGCTTCGGGGCTGACCGACACGGCCACCGGCGAAGCGGTGAACCTGTCGCTTAACGGCGCCGTGGTTGAAGGCCGCACGGCCACCACCAACCTGCTGGTGTTCACGGTCAGCGTCGCCGCCAATGGTGACGTCACCCTCGATCAGCTGCGCGCCGTGGTGCATCCCGATGCGACCAATCCCGATGATGCGACGACGCTGTCGGCGGACAACCTGGTCACCCTGACGGCAACCATCACCGACAAGGACGGTGACAGTGCCCAGGCGACCCTCAACATCGGGCAAAACCTGGTGTTTGAGGACGATGGACCAAGCATCCACACCACCGGCACCGAGCCAATACTGACGGTAGACGAAACGGTACTGGCGACCGATGCCACCCAGAGCTTTACCGCCAACTTCAGCTCGGCGTTTGGCGCTGACGGCGCGGGTACATTGACCTATGCGCTGGGCGTCACGGCCGGGGCTTCCGGGCTGACCGATACGGCCACCGGCGAGGCAGTCAACCTGTCGCTCAACGGCGCTGTGGTCGAAGGCCGCACAGCCACCACCAACCTGCTGGTGTTCACGGTCAGCGTCGCCGCCAACGGTGACGTCACCCTCGACCAGCTGCGCGCCGTGGTGCATCCCGACGCGACCAACCCCGATGACGCGACGAGCCTGAGCTCGGACGATCTGGTCACCCTGACGGCGACTATCACCGACAAGGACGGTGACAGTGCCCAGGCGACCCTCAACATCGGCCAGAACCTGGTGTTCGAGGACGACGGGCCGAGCATCAGCACCACTGGCACGGAGCCAATACTGACGGTAGACGAAACGGTACTGGCGACCGACGCCACCCAGAGCTTTACCGCCAACTTCAGCTCGGCGTTTGGCGCTGATGGCGCGGGTACGTTGACCTATGCCTTGGGCATGACGGCCGGTGCTTCCGGGCTGACTGATACGGCCACCGGCGAAGCGGTCAACCTGTCGCTCAACGGCACCGTGGTTGAAGGCCGCACGGCCACCACCAACCTGCTGGTATTCACGGTCAGCGTCGCCGCCAACGGTGACGTCACCCTTGATCAGCTGCGCGCCGTGGTGCATCCCGATGCGACCAATCCCGATGATGCGACGAGCCTGAGTTCGGACAATCTGGTCACCCTGACCGCAACCATCACCGACAAGGACGGTGACAGTGCCCAGGCGACCCTCAACATCGGGCAAAACCTGGTGTTTGAGGACGATGGACCGAGCATCCACACCACCGGCACCGAGCCAATATTGACGGTAGACGAAACGGTACTGGCGACCGACGCCACCCAGAGCTTTACCGCCAACTTCAGCTCGGCGTTTGGCGCTGATGGTGCCGGCACGCTGACCTATGCACTGGGCATGACGGCCGGTGCTTCCGGGCTGACCGACACGGCCACCGGCGAAGCGGTCAACCTGTCGCTTAACGGCACCGTGGTTGAAGGCCGCACGGCCACCACCAACCTGCTGGTGTTCACGGTCAGCGTCGCCGCCAACGGTGACGTCACCCTCGACCAGTTGCGCGCCGTGGTGCATCCCGATGCGACCAATCCCGATGATGCGACGACGCTGTCGGCGGACACTCTGGTGACGCTGATAGGGACCGCAACCGACAAGGACGGCGACAGAGCCCAGGCGACCCTCAACATCGGCCAGAACCTGGTGTTCGAGGACGACGGCCCATCACTTGCATTCGGCAACCTGATCGGCACCGGTAGCGTCCTGCCGCAATTCGGCTTCTGGGACCATTCGGCGGGCGCCGACGGGCTGGGTGCGGCCGGTCTGGATATTTCGGTGAATAGCTCGTTCACCCTCGTCAGGCCAGACAACACGACCACCACCGGGACCGCCACGCTCACCGAGCAGTCGCCCTCACCGGACGGCAATGGCGCGTACCAATTCGCAGGGACGTTGACTGGTGATTTCGACAACAACGCCGCAACGGCGGACACCAGCGTCGACTACACGCTGACCGCCTATGCCGATGGCCGCTATGCACTGGATCTGGTGCAAGGCTTCAGTTCAGAGATCGTGCTCAGCACTGCCGACGGCGCGCTCGGTGCCGGCGGTCCGGATCCAGTGCGCACATTGTTAATTCCAGAGCAAGATCCACCGACTATTCCTTCGCCATCTGAGGAGGTTGTGTTCTTTACCGCGAAGGCGCTTGCGTCGACTTCGGACATCCTGACCGGTATCGGGCTTGGAGCACCCGACCCCACCGAAGCCACGCTACAAACCAACCCCCTGCCCTCGTACATCGACCCGAGGGCCATGAACGTCAGCACGGCCGGCATCGGCGTCGCCAATAACCTGTTCCAGGGAGACAACCTGGCGGCAATCGGCGCTGCCGATGAAAGTTTCGTCGTCAATCCGGAGAGCTTGCTGACGGGCGTGAGGGTCTTCATCGACAACTCCGTGGGAGGTTACAACACGGCGACCGAGGACCTGTACTACAGGGCCTTCTACGAGGATGGCACGTTCTCGAACCTCATCGAAGTCAACACCCTGACTCCGGAGGCAGGCGGACAGGTATCCTTCCTCATTGAGAGCGATGGCACGAATCTGATCGACGCTGTTCAGCTCACGATGGCCCGAGGCGAGATCAAGATCCCGACGATCCAGTTCATCCATGAGACCGAGAGCCTGGCCAGCGATGTCCAGCTGACGTTCAACGCGACGCTGACGGACAAGGATGGGGACTCGGCGACGAGTACGTTCGACGCCAATCTGTTCGCCAACGACTTGGCCGGCGCACAGTTCGACTTCACCCTGATTGGCACGGGCGGTGAGCGTGATGCCTTCAACGTCGATTTGTCAGTCGATGAGAACCTGTACCAGGTCACCGGCTTCGATGCGAACGCAAACCTGCGAGACGCCCTGGTGCTCAACGGCGACCAGAGTGCGGTTGTCCAATCGATCGACAACACCGGCGCAGACAGCATCGTGACGGTTGCCGAAACGGGCGGACAAGTCACGACCATCACCTTGGTCGGGGTCGATCTTCTGACTAGCGACATTGTCTTTGGCAGCGTCTGAGAAACGCGCGTAAAGAAATGCGAGGGTGGCGCAAGCTACCCTCGCATTGTCTTTTTTCAGTTCCAACATTGGATCCTCACGTTCATATCAACCCCGACACCCTGCGGCAGACGCGCCCAAGGGTGTCAAAACGTCTTTTTTTGACGTGAAACCAAATCCAGTTCCACCCAAGTGGACTCGGGTGGCTTTTCGTTGTTGGTAAGCCCGTGCTTCAGCGCATACATCAGCAAATCGATACGGTTGATCAGATTAAGCTTTTGATAAATGTTGCTGAGGTGGTTGTGCACGGTGTGTTCACTAATGCCCAGGCGCCCGGCGATGCACATGTATTTGGCGGACGGATCCCCCACGATGGCACGAATCAGTTCCCTCTCGCGCAGCGTCAGCCGCGCCTGTTTCGCCTGCTCCAGATTGCATTTCAAGTGAATATTCCCGGTCGCGGCATAGCCGGACAGCCCACCGGCCCAGGCTCTATCCAGTCCGATGTCGCGGTGGTGAACCGTGATGATGGCCTGGATGATCGATTCCGTCGGGTCTTCCGCTAGCACGATACCCCGTGCACCCGCCTCTATTGCCTGGGCAACGGGAACGGTTTCGTACAGGCCCTTGAGCACCAGCACTTTCATTTCGGCGTTGCGGGAGAGCTCCGCGACGACCTCCAGCGGGTTCAACGCATCTGGAAAGAAACTGAAGAAAATCACATTGGGACGCAACTGATCGGCAAGATCCAGCGCATTGGTATAGGTGGTGGCCTGGCCGCTCACTTCCATCTGAGGCTTCCTGGCATTGATCAAGTCGTGAAGCCCCATGAGAACGAGGGGACGACAATCGATCAGCATCACGCGTATTGTTTTTTTGTGGGTCGTCATACTTTCCTGACTCCCTTGAAGAATTAACTATGACCTCCCTCCCGTGGCCTTCCTGAATCAGCAGCTTGCTCACCTGGCCATCGTGATCGAAGGACAGATGCGAGCGCCGACAGGCCTTGACGGTGCCCACCCGGGCATTCATCCCTGGGGGCACGTCTACTGGCTTCACCTATAAGGATTACGGACGTTTCCAAAAGCCTGGCAAAGCCATCGAGGCAACTAAATAGGAATAATCATCAATAGCTTGCGCATGATTGATGTGCTCCCTCGATCTGTTCAACTGAGTCTAGGCCAGACCAGCACTCTGCCAGCACGCCCATCCGCCAGTCGTCGACTCAAGCCTCATACGGGTAGTCCGGCTGACGTTACCAAGGGCTTCACATCCCTATAAAATCAAGGTCTTAGGCTCACGTGAGCGACCTGCGACCACAGTCTGACCCCGTTCAAAATCGTCAATTAACCGACGAGTGGCGTGCGCACAAGTGCAACCGTAACACTGACGTCAATTTGTCGGCGAAAATGCCTCGCCCGAGCCATGGGAATGGATTGCGCTGCTCGAGTTTTTGCGACGCAGCAACCACCTGAACTGCTGGAGGTTGGTGGCTCAAGTGAGGACGGGGGATCCGCGGTCGATAGTGCGGCAGAATCAGGGGGTTGTAAGGTTTTGGCTGGAGCGGCTGGGGCTCAACCAGGCATTAACGCTTTCGACACCCTCGGCAGGCGGCTTTCCCGCCCAGCGATTGAGAGTAAGGACATTAGTGACGAACTCGTATTGCGTCTTGAGCAAGTCACGACGCGCCCGGAATTCGTTGCGTACGCTGGTCAGTACATCGACGGCATTGACCATTCCGTAATCGAGGCCTTTCTCTGCCGCCACTCTCGACAGCTGTGCCGAGGCCAGGGCGTTGCGGCTCGCATTGATTTTTTCTCCGCTCGAATTGGCGGTCAGGTAAGCGCTAGTGATCTCCTTGACCACCCGGCGCCGGATCGCTTCCAGTTCCTGCTCGGCGGTAATCTGATCCTGGTAAAGCCCACGGACCCGTGCCGAGGTCGAACCGCCGCTGTACAGCGGCACCTGAACGCCTATACCGGCGACATAGCTGTCGGTGCGCGGCGCCAGGGTATTGTTGTAGCCCTCGTTGGTCTGCTGCGCGCTCAGCGTAAGGCTCAGGGTCGGATAGTGCCCGCCCTTGCCGCTGCGCAACGCAGCGCCCGCGGCTTCCACACCGCTTTCGTTGGCCTTGAGCGCCGGGTTTAGCGCTATACCCTCGCGCACCCAGGATTCCAGGCTCTGCGCTGAAACCCGCAGTTGCACGTCATCGCGAATCCGGTTGAGCTTCTCCTTGACCGGCCGGCCGACGATCTCTGCCAGTGCCTCACGACTGATACTGGCCTGGTTCTGGGCATCCAGCTCCTGCGCCGCCAGCAAGTCTACCCGGGCCTTGAGGTCGAGCTGATCAGTAATCATTGCCAGCTGCTTTTCGTACAACGCATTGACTCGGTCCAGACTCTTTTGCGTGGTTCGACGCTCCGCCTTCACCAACTCCAGTTCATCTTCGGCCGCCAACGCGGTGAAGTAACGCTGCGCCAAGTCCACTGTGGCCTCGGCCTGGGCGTCCAGCGCTTGCGATTCGGACTGCTTGGCCAGACTTTTGAATTTTTGGTAGTTCTCCCACGCGGTCTTGTTGTAAAGGTACTGACGCAGCACCAGGCTGTAGTTTTCGCTATCGTAACTGCGCTGCACCAGGTCGTTCTCCTGATGAATCCGATTCGTCCCGGCGTTGAGCGATACCTGCGGGAACAGCGCCCCCATAGCCTCGCGCTGATGTTCCTTGCCCGCCTGCGCTTGCGCATAGGAGGCCAATACCCGCGGATCCTCAAGCCGTGACTCACGATACAACTGCATGAGGTCGGTGGAAAACGTCGAGGCGCTGACCCCGGTCGGCGTGGCTGCAGTGGTTTGCGCCAGGGCGGTTCCCGCTACAAGCATAAACGCACCGCCCAGCAGAACTGCCGACGCGCTCATGGTCATTCCTCGATCAACGATTGAGACATGGCATCGCGGGCCGGCTGCATCAAGTACTGCAACAACGTGCGTTGCCCGGTGATGATCAATACGTCCGCCGGCATCCCCGGCAACAACTTGCGCTCACCCAAGGTACGCGCGCCGTTCTCGGTTACCCGGACCCGCGCCAGGTAATAGGCCGTCCCGGTCTTTTCGTTGGTCAGGCGGTCAGCCGATACGCTGCTGACCTCGCCTTCGATCACCGGCGTGGTCGAGCTTTTGAACGCGCCGAAACGGATATCGGCCCGCTTGCCGATGCCGATACGATCAATATCCACAGGCGCCACCTGGGCCTCTATGACCAGCTCGGAAACCGATGGAACGATATCCAGCAGCGGCGTTGCCGGGCTCACGACACCACCAATGGTGTGCACGGTCATGCCAATCACCATGCCCGCCTCGGGTGCGCGGATGACGATACGGCTGAGCCGGTCTTCCAGGGACGAGGTTTTCTCTTGCAGGTCGTACATCCGGGTCTGAACCTCGGCCAGCTCCTTGACCACCTCGGTATTGAAATCCTTGTCGATTTGCAGAATCTGCAGCTGTGTTTCGTTGATCTGCAGACGAGTCTTGTTAATAGCGGAACGGTGATCAGCCACCTCCGACCTGAGCATCCCCAGCTTGCGTTCCTGCTCGAGCAGACGTTGTTTATCAACGAACCCTTGTTTGAGCAGGTCGGTCAATTCTACGATTTCACCGCTGTAGGATTTCTCCAGTTGAACCTTGGCAGCAATCATCGACTCCAGTCCCTTGATCTGTTGACTCAACTGGCCAACGCGCTCGCGCAACACCGAAATCTGACCCAGCCGCGAGCCCTGCCGGGCGTTGAATACCTGAGTCTCGCCCTGACGTGCCTCCACTCCGCGCAGACTGTCCGGGTCGGCTATCTCCCCAAAGCTGATCGCCGACTGTGTGTCGCGCTCAGCCCTGAGTCTTGCCTCCATGGCTCTGGTCGCGGCCAATTGGCCTCGGGTCATCTCGTATTCGAAGCGCAACTGGGCATCATCAAGAATGATCAGCGGATCACCACGCTTGACGATGTCACCGTCATGGACCAGTACCGTTTTGACGATGCCCCCTTCAGGATGCTGGACCGTTTTGCGGTAAGTCTGCACGGTGACTACCCCCGGCGCGTAAGCGGCACCGTCAAGGGGCGCGAGCGCCGCCCAAGTGCCGAACAGGCCGAAGGTCACCCCTACAATACCAATGCCCAGGCGGCGTGCTTTACGATCAGATATCGGCAGGCCGGCGAAGCTTTCAATTTGACGACTGGGCATCGTAGGGTTCATCGGCATCGCCCTTGCTGGTTTTGACCGAAGCCATGGTGGCGCCTGCCGACATGGCGTGCTTTTGTGCCTGCTGTTTCTGCGCAAGTTCGGCGAGCACTTGCTCGCGTGGCCCATAGAGACTGATAACCCCTGCGTTCATCACCATGAGTCGGTCAAGTTGCGACACGATGTTGGTTCGGTGGGTAATGACAAACAGGGTCGCGCCGGTCTGCTTGAGCTGCTGGATGGCTGCCACCAGGGCGCGATCACCGACTTCGTCAAGATTGGAATTGGGCTCGTCGAGAATAATCAGCCGCGGGTTGCCATACAGGGCACGGGCCAGTCCGATGCGCTGGCGCTGCCCTCCCGACAGCATGAGGCCCTCGCTGCCAATGACGGTGTCGTAGCCATCGGGCAACTGCAAAATCATTTCGTGAACGCCAGCGGTCCTGGCAGCCTGAATGACTTTCTCGGAGTCGACCTCGGCGAAGCGAGCAATGTTCTCGCTGATACTGCCTTCGAACAGTTCAATGTCCTGGGGCAAGTAACCTATATGCGGCCCAAGTTCTTGTTTGTCCCACGCGCTGATGTCCGCGCCATCGAGCCGGACCACGCCATGCTGCGGCCCCCATACCCCCATCAGTGCCCTGGCCAGGGTGGACTTGCCCGCGGCACTGGGACCGATGATGCCGACAACGCAGCCGGCAGGTACGCTGAAACTTATGTTGTTGATGATCGGCGTTTTCGAGCCAGGTGCCGCAACGACCAGACTCTCTACCTGTACATGTCCCTGAGGCGCAGGTAATGACATACGCTCGGGCTGAGCCTGTTGCTTGTCGAGGATGTCGTTGAGACGGCGGTATTGCGAGCGGGCCGCAATAAACCCCCTCCAACTGCCGATGATCAGATCGATGGGAGCCAATGCGCGCCCTAGCAGCACGGACCCGGCAAACACCAAGCCTGCCCCCACCTGATGATCCACGGCCAAGTACGCCCCCAGACCAAGGATCAGTGACTGCACCAGGATCCGGAAAGTCCTGGAAAGCGTGCTGATCACGGCACCTCTATCGCTCGCCTGGGCCTGCAGCAACAGGACATTTCTTTGACGATGTCCCCAACGGTCCATGAGGGTTTCAAGCATGCCCATGGACTCGATGACTTCAGCGTTGCGCAGATTTTTCGTGGTATAGAGCGTCGCGCCTATATGTTCCTTGTTAGCCTGGGCCAGTGTCGGCCCCGTCAGCCTCTCATTGATAAACGCGAGCAATAACAGCAACAGCGCACTGCCCGTCGCTACCCAACCAAACCAGGGATGGAACATGAACATCACAGCGATATAGATAGGCAACCAGGGCGCATCGAAAAAGGCAAACAATCCAGGACCGGAGAGAAACTGCCTCAAGCCCGTCAAGTCGTTGAGCGACTGGGCCGAAGCATCCATGCCGCCACTGTCCAGAGCCCGTTTGAAGCTGGCCTTATAGACTTGGCGACTCAGCAACACATCCAGCCGGGTACTGACCCGAACCATGATGCGCGAACGAACCCATTCCAGGGAGCCGAGCGTGACCACCAAGCCGGTCATGATCAGCGTCAGCATTGCCAGGGTCGTCAGACTTCCGCTGGTTATAACTCGCCCATACACCTGAAGCATATAGAAGGTAGGCACGAGCATGAGCGCGTTGATGAAAAGGCTGAAGAAACCAACAGAAATAAAGCTGTCTCTACAGGCTTTCAACGCAATCTTCAGGCTGTTTTCAGGTGTGCTTCGCATTGAAACCCCTGCTCGCAAAAACCATCCTTTGCAGCTTAGATCATGCCGAACGACTGCGTGTAGCAATCGGCCGGAGCGCCTCGAACACGTCTGTTCCATCGCAATGCCCGAGTAAACCGCTTTTCGTAGGAGCCAGGCTTGCCGGCGAAGGCGCTCTCAAGGACGCCTTCGCCGGCAAGCCTGGCTCCTACAGGACCTGCATGGCCCCGTTGGCGCGTTTTTTCAGTCCGGATTTTTCATCCTTGGCAAGTCAGGTAATGATGATGCCCGGGCTGATGGTGTTGACCCGTGCGATCCCTGTCAGGAGCTCATTCAGAACCATCCTGAAACCGCACCCGATACCGCCCCGGGCTCTCCCCCGTCCACTTCTTGAACGCCCGATGAAATGCACTCGGCTCCTGAAATCCCAACTGTTCGGCAATATCACTGATGCTCGCCTTGCTCTGGCGCAACCGTTCAAACGCCACCGCGCGCCGCACTTCATCCTTGATTTCCTGATACGAACAGCCTTCACGTCCCAGTTTGCGGCGAAAGGTACTGGGGCTCAGGTGCTGCTCCAGGGCGAAGGCCTGCAAGGTCGGCCACTCGCTGTAATGGCTGTGGCGCAGGCGCTGATGAACCTGCGACGCCAGCCCATGCTGGTTGCGGAAGCGGATCACCAGCCATTGCGGCGCGGTGCGCAAAAACACTTTCAACGAGGCAAGGTCTTGAACCACCGGCAGCCGCAGGTAGTGACTGGCGAACTCGATTTCGGTGCGTTCGGTGCCAAAGGTCAGGTTGGGGCCCCAGAGCAAGGCATCATCACGCAGCGACAAACGCTGATGGCGAAAGTCCGCACGATCGATAGGAATGCGCCGCCCGGCCAGCCAGCACAGGAGACTGATCATCAACACCAGAAACGTTTCTTCGCCCAACCGGCTGACCTCGCTGTTCTGCGAACGGGTTTGCAAGCTGATAACCGCACGCTTGCCACGCACACTCAACGTGCCACGAAAATCGCGCAGGAACAGGGCGAAATTGGCCAGGCACTGACGCATGGCTTTTTCCAGCGTCGGCTCCTGAATCAATGCCCGACAGATCAAGGCAAAACTGCCCGGTAGCATACCGTGGGAGTCCAACTGGAAAAATTCGTCGTTCAACTCACGAATCTGCACCAGCCACAACGCGGCGAAAGCCGTGGCCGGCACCCGTGCCGTCGGCTGATCCATCAATGCCGGATCAATTCCCGCCTGTTCAAGCACTGACCGCAGACGCTGCGGTTCCTCACGTAGCGCATGGATCATGGGGTACATGAAGTAAACCGCCACCGAATCCGTTTCCCGCATTTGAATGCCTCTCTCGTTACATCTGAATATGGCAAAAAACGCCATCACCCTTGAACAGTTTTGGCATAGGCCAGCGGCGCTGCTGATTCTAGACTCGTACCCAACAAAAAAGACCTATTCAGAGAGCCGACATGAACCATTCCGATATTTTTGTAGTGAGCGCCGTCCGTTCTGCCATCGGCGGCTTTGGCGGTTCACTCAAGGATGTGCCGCCTATTCAGTTGGCAACCGACGTTTGCCGCGCCGCTATCGAACGATCAGGTCTGGCGCCCGAGCACATCGGCCATGCGGTGATGGGACATGTGATCCCGACGGAGGCACGCGATGCCTACATCTCCCGGGTGGTCGCGATGAATGCCGGCCTGACGAAAGAGACGCCCGCCTTCAACGTCAACCGCCTTTGCGGCTCGGGTTTGCAAGCGATTGTCAGTGCCGCGCAAAGTTTGATGCTGGGGGATGCGGGCGCTGCGCTGGCAGGCGGCGTCGAGTCCATGAGCCGAGGCGCGTACTTGTTGCCGCAGGCGCGCTGGGGCGCACGCATGGGCGACATGCAGGCCGTCGACTACATGCTTGGGGCACTGCAAGACCCGTTTGCCGGCTTCCACATGGGTATCACCGCTGAAAACATCGCCGAGCACTATGGCATCACGCGTCAGGCCCAGGATGAATTGGCGCTGCTCAGCCAGCAGCGTGCTGCCCGGGCGATTGCCGAAGGGCGTTTTGCCGGGCAGATCGTGCCGATCGAAGTAGCGACCCGCAAAGGGACGGTGTCGTTTGCGACGGATGAGCATGTTCGGGCTGAGGTCAACGCCGAGCAATTGAGCCGCATGAAACCTGCCTTCAAAAAAGACGGTAGCGTCACCGCCGGCAACGCCTCTGGCCTCAATGATGGTGCCGGCGCACTGATTATGGCCACCGGGCAAGTCGTCCAGGAACAAGGCCTCAAGCCTATGGCCCGACTGGTGGGTTATGCCCACGCAGGCGTTGAACCTTCGATGATGGGGCTGGGACCGATTCCCGCCACCCGCCTGGTGCTCAAGCGCGCCGGTCTGACCGTTGCCGACCTTGATGTGATCGAGTCCAACGAAGCCTTTGCCGCCCAGGCCTGTGCCGTAGCGCAAGAGCTGGGCTTCGATCCGCAGAAGGTCAACCCCAACGGTTCGGGCATCTCGCTGGGCCATCCAGTGGGCGCCACTGGCGCGATCATCGCCACCAAAGCGATTCACGAACTGCATCGCTGCCAAGGCCGTTATGCCCTGGCGACCATGTGCATCGGCGGCGGCCAAGGCATCGCCGTGTTGTTCGAGCGGGTTTGATAAGGACATGCGCATGAATCTTCAGAACATTGGCGTCATCGGCGCCGGCACCATGGGCAATGGCATCGCGCAAGTCTGCGCCCTGGCCGGCTTCAACGTGACCTTGATCGACATCTGCGAGAGTGCCTTGCAAAAGGCAATCGCGACCGTCGATAAAAACCTCGATCGGCAGGTCGCCAAAAACACGCTGACGCACGAGCAAAAGCTCGCTGCCCTCGACAAGATTCGCACCAGTACCGATTACAACAGCCTGCAAAACGTGCAAATGGTGATCGAAGCCGCCACCGAAAACCTCGACCTGAAACTGCGCGTGCTGCAACAAATCGCCGCGCAGGTCAGCGCTGAATGCGTGATTGCTTCCAACACGTCCTCGCTGTCCATTACCCAACTCGCCGCCAGCGTCAGCCAGCCTGAGCGCTTCATCGGCCTGCACTTTTTCAATCCGGTGCCGGTGATGGGCCTGATCGAAGTGATTCGTGGCCTGCAAACCAGCGATGCCACCCACGCCCTGGCGCTGGACATGGCGACCACCCTCGGCAAAACCGCAATCACCGCCGGCAACCGTCCGGGATTCGTGGTCAACCGGATTCTGGTGCCGATGATCAATGAAGCGATCCTGGTGTTTCAGGAAGGCCTGGCCAGCGCCGACGACATCGACGCCGGCATGCGCCTGGGCTGCAACCAGCCGATCGGCCCGCTGGCGTTGGCGGACCTGATCGGCCTGGACACCGTGCTGGCAATCCTTGAAGCCTTCTACGACGGCTTCAACGACAGCAAATACCGCCCCGCTCCACTGCTCAAGGAAATGGTCGCCGCCGGCTACCTGGGACGCAAAACGGGGCGCGGCTTCCATGCCTATGCCTGAGCGTTGCTCACGCTTCGCCGAACACCGGGACAAGGTGCTGGAGCTCTTTGCCAGCAAGGGTTTCGGTCAGGTCGGCATGCGTGAGCTCGCGAGCTCCCTTGGGCTCGCCACGGGCTCGCTGTATCACCATTACCCCAGCAAGCAGCACTTGCTGCTCGACCTGATCGAGGAGTTCTATGAAGAGCTGCTGGCCACCTTGGGGCGCATCGAACAAACGGCCCCGGCAAAACGCGACAGACTCAACCAATTGATCAGCGCGCACCTGAATCTGCATCAGGAAATGCCCTGGCATTTTCGTCTGGTGGAGCGTGACAGCGGTTGCCTCAATGAAGAGCAGCAGGAACGGGTCCGGCAACTGCGTGAGCAATACGAACGAAAGTTGCTGCTGATGCTTGGCGTCCAACCCCGACTCAGTGAACCGGGTCGGATGGCCGTCGGTCATGCCATTGCCGCCTTGCTCAACAGCGCGCCCAGTTGGTTGACGCACTATTCGCTGGATGAACGAGAGCGCGATAATCTGCTGGAAAACATGGTGAGTGGCGCCATCGAGCGGTTGCTGGCGCCAAAACGCACACATGAGACGATAAGCCTCGCCCCGAACTGATCCGTCCCAAATGAATCAGCAGCTCATAACCACTGGGCATGCCTAAGCGGGTTCGTTAACGGGCGCGAAACGTTGTGCGTACTCCTTTGGACTCACCCCCATGCGTCGCACGAAGGCTTTTCTGAGCACGTCGACGCTGTGGTAACCGCATCGGCGTGCCACCTCCTCCATCGACCGCCTTCCCAGCTCTATTTGCCGACAGGCCGCTTCGACCCGGACGTCCTCGACGTACTTCGCAGGCGTTGTCTTGAACTCCCTCTGAAACATGCGAATCAAGGTCCTCACACTGGTGGCGAGCCTGTCTGCAAGTATCTCGACCGTAAGTTCCGACTGTAGATGTTCACTGATCCATACGCATAACTCATCCAGGTTCGAACCTGTCGCATGCTGCGACTGAAGTGCGACGCTGAACTGTGCCTGGCCGCCTGGACGTCGCAGAAACAGAACCAGATTTTTCGCGACCTCCAAAGCGATGTCGTCACCCAGGTCTTCGCTGACCAATGCGAGCGCAAGATCGATTCCCGCCGAGATGCCTGCCGAGGTGTACAGGTTGCCGTCTTTGACCCAAATCGGGTTGGGATCCACCTGCACGTTGGGATAGCGATCGGCCAGGCTGCGTGCCATCCGCCAGTGGGTGGTTGCCTTTCGACCATCCAGAAGCCCTGTTTCGGCCAAGGCGAAGGCCCCGACACAGATCGAGCACACACGCCTGACGCTCTCGGCTCGCGTGCGGATCCACTCGATGGCCGTCTGATCCAGCTGATCCATGGCTTTCCAGCCCGACGTCACGATCAACGTGTCGATCGCCTTGTTTTCAAGACGCTCCTGTTCAAGCGTCTTGTGCGCCATGAGTGCGATGCCGGTGCTGCTCTCCAGGTGTTCATTGGCGCCCGCGCAAACAAGTTCAAGGACGTAGGGCGCAGAGTCGCCACGGTGCAGGTTGTTCGCATAGGCAAACACCTCTGCCGGGCCGATCACATCAAGCGAGTCCACGGGCGGCAAACCCAAAATCACCACTCGTTTCTGCGCTATGCCGACAAAGGAATGGTTTGATTTCGTCGTTATTTTCACAGCGTTCTCCCGCATTGACCTGACACGAATATTGGCATAAATCATCTGAAAATAGTCAATTTGGCCAACTGCAACTATTTAGAATCGACAGCGAACCAACTTCATCCCCCGGGAGCAAACATGAGTACACCTGTGATCATCGGCGGCTTCAGCGCTCCAGACTCTGAACTCGCTCGCAAGGCCTCCTTCCTCGTCGAACGCGTTCACTCGACAGCGCTCTTGCACCATGTGCATCGCACGTGGTGGTTTGCCGAATTCCTCGGCCAGCAGCGAGGTCTGAAATACGACCGCGAGGCCGTCTATCTCGCCGCACTGCTGCACGACCTGGGCCTGACGTACGAGTTTGCAGCCGACCAACGCTTTGAGGTCGACGGTGCCGACGCCGCCAGCCGTTTCCTGTTGGAAAACGGTTACCCGCAATCGAAAGCCGAACTCGTTTGGGATGCGATCGCACTTCACTCCAGCGCCGGCATCGCCGACCGCAAACAGCCAGAGATCGCCCTGATCTACATGGGCGCCCATGTCGACGTGATGGGATTACGGCTGGAGGAAATCACGCCATCGCTGGTCGAGGATACGCTGGCCCTCTACCCCCGCATTGGAATGAAAGCCGCGTTTACCCAAGCGCTCGCGGAAGTGGTCAAGAATAAACCTCACACTGCGATTGGCACTGGGCTCGCTGATGTCGGACGTCGTCACGTGCACGGGTTCGATTGCCCGAATGTGTGCGACCTGATTGATCACGCTCCTTTCGACAGCTGACTGCTCTGCGCAACATTCGTGAATGGGTAACGCCTGATACGTGATATCGGCGCGAGCAATGTGTGTTCCTTTACTGCCTCAAACGGTGGGTGACTTCGTACGCGCAAACCGGCAAGCGTTCGAAGTGTGATCTCTATGGGCGTATGCGCCTGGTCTTGAAGACATGCGCATACGCCACTTTTCACTTAGCATCCAATGATTATCCATTCATTTCCAAGGAGTGCCTGATGCCCCCAAAAATAGAGCTGTATGGCGCTCAAACCGGCAACAGTCTGAGGGCTGCAATAGCCTTGGAAGAAGCAGGTATCCCCTACACCGCACGAAGACTGAATTTGCAAGCGAATGAGCATCACGACTTGTCGTACCTTGCGCTTAATCCGGCAGGAAAAGTTCCAACTCTGGTCGACCATACATCGACACCCCCGCTGATCATTAACCAATCAAACGCAATCATTCAGTTCGCTGATGCAAAAGTTCCCGGTCGGCTCGCACCAGCACATAGTGGAGCAAAGCGCGACCGGGTATTTGATCGTTACTTCTTTTTCGTAACGGACGTAATCGGGCCCAGCCATGCCGCATTTTTCCTGCGCCAGGCGGGATTAATTGATGCGGCTACAGTCATCGAACTGCGCGTGATTGAACAACTTGTCTATGCGGAACGGTTTCTTACCGACGACTTCATGGCCGGAGATCAGTTTTCCATGGCGGACATCTCTGCTTTTACCATTGCGGCATCAATGCGTGACCGGCTGGATTGGGCCGTGCTTTCACGCTTATCGCGCTGGTTCAACGCGATTGAATCCAGGCCCGCCGTACAGCGAGGCTTGAAAGCGTTCCAAAATCACTAAGCGCTACTGCGCAGATCTTATTTTTTACACCCGCATTTGTCCTATCCTTTCATCCACCCAACAACTCCGGACATCGAAATGCCCGCACCCGAATCCACCCTCCTCCAGAGCTGGCACCACAACGCCCAATCCTGGATCGAGGCTATCCGCACCGGCACCATCGAAAGCCGCCTCAAGGTCACCGACCAGGCAATTCTGCTGGCGGTACTGGGCCGCCAACCCGAGCGTGTGCTCGATCTGGGCTGTGGCGAGGGCTGGCTGTTGCGGGCGCTGGCTGAGCGGGCCATCGAGGCGGTCGGTGTGGATGGCGATGCGACGCTGGTGGAAGCAGCGCGGGCGGCGGGCTCTTCGCGGGTGCATTTGGCGAGCTATGAAGAGCTGGTGGAAGCGAAGGTGGACATCGGCAACAACTACGACCTGATCTGCGCCAACTTCGCCCTGTTGCACCAGGACATCATCCCCCTGCTCGCCGCCATGAACGCCCTGCTCGCCCCTGGCGGCGCGCTGGTGATCCAGACGCTGCATCCGTGGACCGCGGCGGCGGGCGACTATCAGGATGGTTGGCGGGAAGAGACCTTCAATGGGTTCAAGGGGCAGTGGCAACCCATGCCGTGGTACTTCCGAACGTTGTCCAGTTGGCTCAATGCGCTGGACATGGCCGGGTTTCGGCTGGCTGGCCTGCAGGAACCGCAGCACCCGCAAAGTCCTGTGCCGCAGTCGTTGTTGTTGGTGGCTGAGCAACGGGGTGATTGCGATTAACCCGGGGTAAGCCCGACAAATGACGCCACAAACAAAAACGCCGCTCAAAGAGCGGCGTTTTTGCGTTTAGCGCGGAATACGAGATTCACCTGTATTTGGCGCGCCTCAGTTCCAGGGACGGTCTCCATTCTCGTCCTTGATGCGGGTCGGCAGGCCCATCACATCCAGCGCCTTGAGGAACGGCTCGGCTGGCAGCTCCTCGACGTTGGCCATGCGCTGCACATCCCACTCCCCGCGTGCGACCAGCAGGGCTGCCGCCACAGGTGGCACGCCAGCGGTATAGGAAATGCCCTGGCTGTCGGTTTCCGCAAAGGCTTCTTCGTGGTCGGCGACGTTGTAGATGAACACTTCGCGCGGCTGGCCATCCTTGGTGCCTTTTACCAGGTCGCCGATGCAGGTCTTGCCGGTGTAGCCAGGCGCCAGCGAGCTCGGATCAGGGAGCACGGCCTTGACCACTTTGAGCGGCACGACTTCCAGGCCTTCAGCGGTTTTGACCGGTTGCTCGGAGAGCAGGCCGAGGTTCTTGAGTACGGTGAACACATTGATGTAGTGCTCGCCGAAGCTCATCCAGAAACGCACGTTGGGCACGCCGAGGTTCTTCGACAGGGAGTGCACTTCATCGTGCCCGGTCAGGTACAGGTTCTGCGCCCCTACGACCGGCAGGTCGTCGGTACGTTTGACTTCGAACATTGTGTTGCTGGTCCACTGACTGTTCTGCCAGCTCCACACTTGTCCGGTGAATTCGCGGAAGTTGATTTCCGGATCGAAATTGGTGGCGAAATACTTGCCATGGGAACCGGCATTGACGTCGAGAATGTCGATCGAATCAATACGGTCGAAATACTGTTGTTGTGCCAACGCTGCATAGGCGTTGACCACACCCGGGTCGAAGCCCACACCGAGGATCGCCGTGATGTTCTTCTCTTTGCACTCCTCGAGGTGCTTCCACTCGTAGTTGCCGTACCAGGGCGGCGTCTCGCAGATTTTGCCCGGTTCTTCGTGAATCGCGGTGTCCAGGTAGGCCACGCCGGTATCGATGCAGGCACGCAGCACCGACATGTTGAGGAAGGCAGAACCGACGTTGATGACGATCTGCGATCCGGTTTCGCGGATCAGCGTCTTGGTCGCCTCGACGTCCATAGCGTTCAGCGAGAAGGCTTTGATGTCAGCGGGCTCTTTGAGGCTGCCCTTGGCCTTGACACTGTCGATGATGGCCTGGCATTTGGAGATGTTGCGCGACGCGATAGCAATACGACCGAGTTCATCGTTGTGCTGCGCGCACTTGTGGGCCACCACCTTGGCGACACCTCCTGCACCAATGATAAGCACGTTCTTCTTCAATTTTTCTCTCTCTCCTTCTCTGCCAGCTTACGAAAGGCTGGACATGTAGTCGTTGTAACCGAACTCACGAACCACCTCGACTGTACCGTCGAGTTGTTTCACTACGATGGACGGCATTTTCAGGCCGTTGAACCAGTTCTTCTTGACCATGGTGTAACCCGCTGCGTCGATGAACGACAGCCGATCGCCGATAGCCAAGGGACGATCAAATTGATACTCACCGAAAATGTCGCCGGCCAGGCAGGATTTGCCGCACACCATGTAGGTGTGTTCGCCCTCGCTGGGCGCCAGCTTGGCATTCAGGCGATAGATCAGCAGATCGAGCATGTGCGCCTCGATGGAGCTGTCCACTACGGCCAGGTGCTTGCCGTTGTAGAGGGTGTCGAGCACGGTGACTTCCAGCGACGCGCTCTGGGTGATGGCGGCTTCGCCCGGTTCCAGGTAGACCTGCACGCCGTATTTCTGCGAGAAGGCCTTGAGCCGCGCGCAGAACTCGTCGATCGCATAGCCTTCACCGGTGAAGTGAATGCCGCCGCCCAGGCTGACCCACTCAACCTTGTGCAGCAGATGGCCGAACCGTTCTTCGATGGTGCACAGCATCTGGTCGAACAGGCCGAAGTCGGCGTTCTCGCAGTTGTTGTGGAACATGAAGCCCGAGATCTGCTCGATGACCTGCTCGATTTTCACCGGATCCCACTCGCCCAGACGGCTGAATGGCCGCGCCGGATCGGCTAGCAGGTAATCCGAGCTGCTTACCTGCGGATTGACCCGCAGACCGCGCACCTTGCCTGCTGAAGCCTCAGTGTAGCGCTGCAACTGACCGATGGAGTTGAAGATGATCTTGTCGCAGTTGTCGAGCATCTCCTCGATCTCGTCGTCGGCCCAGGCCACGCTGTAGGCGTGGGTCTCGCCAGCGAATTTCTGCCGACCGAGCTTGAGCTCGTAGAGCGACGACGACGTGGTGCCGTCCATGTATTGCTGCATCAGGTCGAACACCGACCAGGTGGCGAAGCACTTGAGTGCCAGCAGGGCCTTCGCCCCGGACTGTTCGCGCACATAAGCGATCTTCTGCATGTTCGCCAGCAGCTTTTGTTTGTCGATGAGGTAGTACGGCGTCTTGATCATTTCGAGGCCTCCGGCAAGGCCAGCCAAAAAAAGGATGCGCATTGTGCCTTCACTGGCTACATATCGAAAGAGCAGAAAGCCCAGATCGCTGAGTGTCCTGTCCAGAATGATGTATAGCGGGGCGCCGCGCCACTTGATACTGCCTGGTCGTGGTCGTGAATTTCCTGGAGGGTATGACCAAAGGTTCATGCGGGATTTGTAGGCGCCAGGCTTGCCGGCGAAGGCGCTCTCAAGGACGCCTTCGCCGGCAAGCCTGGCTCCTGCAAGTCCGGTTTTTTCTCAGAGAGGAACTTCGACACCAGGTACGTGATCTGGACATTGTTCTTCAAATACGTCAGTCAACTTCTTTAATACATAACCCAACATCAAATGCTCAAAGACAATCAATATTCACACTTCATCGCATCGGAAGTTATTTCTCTCGACAAGCACACCCCTTACACATCATCAACAGTCATTATTAGACGCATTCTAACATTCACACTTCCCGCAAATAACATAACATCTTAATAACACTCAAATTAACATTAACAAGCCTCGCTGACTTTTTATAACAATCGTTGACACCCAGACGCGAGCACCCTAGATTAATGGCACTCTGCCAACGCCCAGACGATGCATCAACTTTGCAAGTTAATGGAATGCTGAGTTTCTGAGTTATTTCATTCCTGGTACAACGCATGAAATATGTAGACGATATTACGAAACTCTTTACACGTTTTGGCGCCAACGCAGAGACTTACCAGGAAATACAACCCAATTATAAAGATTTCAAAGACGACCCGGTTATACCTGCGCTGGTTGAGCCGGAACCGTCGGCGGTATTGTCTCCCCCAACACCAACGCCCCCCGTGTTTCTACTGGACGAGCCACAACCTTCTTTATTGATTGGCGCGCCAGTCGAGCCGGTGAAGAATGTTGTCCTCTCGCCACCTTCGCCCAAATCCCCTCCCCTGACCGAGCCACCTGCGAGTTCTGCTACGGGTGACCGTCAGCGATTGAGCGACCTGTTGCGTGAACTCAATCAGGTTCGTCGAGACGGTCTGCCAGAAACGACTCGCAAGCGGACCAAGGCGAAGGTCATTGCTATTGTTTCGGCGAACGGTGGGGTGGGTAAAAGCACCGTCGCCGCTGGCCTCGCGAAAACACTTCGGCACCCCGGCGGGCGCACCATCGCGATTGATCTGGACCCTCAGAACGCGCTGTCCAGCCACTTGGGTATCACCCGGCAGGTTCCCGGGCTGATCCAGCTCAAAGAGCAAGGCGCAAACTGGGGCGCTCATCGCCTGCCGGGCTTTAGCGAGAGTGAGTGCCTGCCCTTCGGCACTGGCGAGATGAATGATCGGCGCTTGCTCAGGCAGTTGATGCTTGAAGATTCTGACTGGTTGAATCAGCACCTTGCGTCAATGGACCTCAGCGAAAACGATACCGTGATCCTGGACACGCCTTCGGGGGCGACCGTCTACTCGCAACAGGCACTCGACGCCGCCGATCTGGTGCTGGTGATGACGGTCGCCGACGCGGCCTCCTACCTGGCACTGGACACCATGACCCAGTGGCTGGAAACCACCCGACGACGCGCGCAGCGGCACCGGTATGTGCTCAACCAACGGGATGACTCGCGTTCGTTCAGCAGGGACATGGGTGTGCTGTTTGTGCGGCGGCTCGGCGCTGACCTGATCGGGACGATTCGTCTCGATCACCAGTTCAACGAGTCGCTGGCCTATGGTCGGGACCTCTTCCAGTACGCGCCTGAGAGCATTGGCTGTCAGGACATTCTTTCGCTGTCAGGCGCGGTCCATGCCCTGCTTTTCGCGGATGCTACCAGCCAGCAGGGCACGCCATGACCGCCCAGCTGAATCAGCTACCTCCAAAGACGTGGCGGTTGCAGGGGCTACTGGATACTTTCCAGGATCGCGTCAGTCGATGGCCCGTGCGTTGGCGCCAAAGCCTGAAGATCTCAGCCGGGCTGATCGCGGCATTGTTGATGCTGGGTATCCTCACTGCGCCGCTGAATCTGTATTCCCAGGCCGCGTTTGCCGCCGTCTGTTTTGCCGCCAGCCTGGTCATCCGCAAACAAGCCGGGCGCCTGGCGATCCTGACCCTGATCACCCTCTCGCTGATCGCTTCGTTGCGTTACATGTACTGGCGCCTGTCCGACACCCTGAACTTCGAGAATTGGCAGGATGCCGTATTTGGCTACGGGCTGGTGCTGGCCGAACTGTATGCCTTGCTTGTCCTGGTCTTCGGTTATGTACAGACCGCCTGGCCGCTGCACCGCAAGCCGCAGTTTCTGCAACAGCCGCCCGCAGAATGGCCGACGGTAGACGTCTTCATTCCTACCTATAACGAATCATTGGGTATCGTCAAACTGGTGGTGCTCGCCGCTCAAGCCATTGACTGGCCCGAGGGCAAACTGCGGGTGCACATGCTCGATGACGGACGCCGGGAGGAGTTCAAGGTTTTCTGTCAGCAGATTGGTGTCAACTACATCACCCGCGACAACAATCAACATGCCAAGGCCGGCAACCTCAACGAGGCACTCAAAGTCACCGATGGCGAGTTCATTGCCATATTCGACGCCGACCACGTGCCCACCCGCTCCTTCCTGCAGATCACCATGGGCTGGTTTTTAAAGGACCCGAACCTGGCGTTGCTGCAAACGCCGCACTTTTTCTACTCACCCGATCCGTTCGAAAAAAACCTCGATACCTTTCGCTCGGTACCCAATGAAGGTGAGCTGTTCTATGGCCTGGTGCAGGACGGCAACGACCTGTGGAACGCGGCCTTCTTCTGTGGCTCGTGCGCGGTCATGCGTCGGACTCATTTGCTGGAAGTCGGCGGCATCGCCACCGAAACCGTGACGGAGGATGCGCACACAGCACTCAAGCTCAATCGCCGTGGTTTCAATACCGCGTACCTCGCCGTTCCACAAGCGGCGGGACTGGCCACCGAAAGCCTTTCCCGACACATCAGCCAGCGCATACGCTGGGCGCGGGGCATGGCGCAGATTTTTCGGACTGACAATCCGTTGTTTGGCAAAGGACTGAACCTGGGGCAGCGCATCTGCTACCTCAACGCCATGATGCACTTTTTCTACAGCCTGCCCCGCCTGGTGTTCTTGACCGCACCCTTGGCCTATCTGTTTTTCGACGCGCAGATTTTCCATGCCTCGGCATTGATGGTCACGGTCTATGTACTGCCGCATATTTTCCATTCCAGCCTGACCAACTCCAGCATCCAGGGGCGCTTCCGCCATTCCTTCTGGAACGAGGTGTATGAGTCGGTATTGGCCTGGTACATCATGCGACCGGTGCTGTTGGCCCTGATCAGCCCTTCGCTGGGCAAATTCAACGTGACCGACAAGGGCGGCACCATTGAAAAGGACTATTTCAACTGGAAGCTCGCGCGGCCCTATATCGTCCTGCTGACCTTGAACATGATCGGTCTGGCGATCGGCGTGGTGAAACTGATCGGGAGTGATTCTGCCGAGGCCACTACCCTGCTGATCAACCTGGCCTGGACCGTGTACAACATCGTCATCGTCAGCACCGCCGTGGCGGTGGCCACTGAGTCCTCTCAGGTGCGCAACGAACCCAGGGTGCCCGCGGATCTGCCCGTGCGCGTCTATCGCGAAGACGGCACCTGGTTCGATTGCGTAACCCGGGACTTCTCACAAAACGGCGTGGGTCTGGCACTGCCACCGCAGGTTCTGCTCAGCGTCAATGAGAAGCTGCGACTGTGCATTCTGCGCACACCGCCCTCAAGCCTCTTTCCCGCAAAAACAGTCTTCAGCAACGACAACGTGGCGGGCGTGCAATTCGAGGCGTTGACCCTGCGCCAGCAAAGCGAGCTGGTGCGACTGACCTTTTCACGGGCCGACACCTGGGCCAACACGTGGGGTAACGGCCGCCTCGACGCGCCCATGTCGGCGTTGCGCGAGGTCAGCAGCATTGGCTTTCGCGCCATCCTGCGCTTGTTCGTAGCAACCCTAAAGGACAGCCAGGCGCTGCTGCGCAAACGCCCGGACACTCCATCCCCCATCGACTCCACCGCGGACACGCAACGATCTTGAAGCCTTCCATTCGCCGGACCTTTCTTCCTCGTCGCTCACTCATGCTGATCACCTGCTCGCTAGTGGGCTGGAGCGGCTGGGCATTGAGTGCTACCGCCCAAATCAGCGCCACAGAGCCGGCGATGATGCCGGTCGCCGCGTTGCCCGGCACCGATGTCCCAGGCAACAGCTATACCCGCACCCTCAAGGAGCTGGGCAAAAGCTATTCGATGACCCTTAAAGGCGTGGAGGCTACCGACAGTGTGAACTTCGATGTGCGCGCCGATGAAGTCGTCACGGCTGCGCAGGTCACGCTGCAGTACAGCTACTCACCGGCGCTGCTGGCCGACCTTTCGCAGATCAATGTGCTGGTCAACGATCAAGTAGCCGCCAGCCTGCCCCTCCCGAAGGAAGAGGCCGGTAAATTGCAGACCCGGACCGTACAGATTCCGCCGCAGGCCATCACCGAATTCAACCGACTCAGCCTGCAGTTCATCGGTCACTACACAATGCAATGTGAAGACCCTTTGCACTCCAGCCTGTGGGCCAGGATCGGCAACGAGAGTCAGCTGAGCCTCCAGGTGTCCTCGATTAAACAGCCCAACGACCTGGCCGCCCTGCCGCTGCCCTTGTTCGATCGTCGAGACGCCTCGCCCCTGAAGTTGCCCTTCGTGTTCACCGGGCGCCCGGGCGGCCCTGAGCTTGAGGCCGCCGGTATTCTGTCATCCTGGTTTGGCGCCCTGGCCAGCTACCGCGGCGCCACCTTCCCCGCCAGCCTCACCAGCCTGCCGGCCAAAGGCAACGCCGTGGTGTTTGTCAGCGGCAGCGAATCAACGGCCTTGAGTGGCTTACCGATCAAAGAGGCCACGGGGCCGACATTGACGCTCGTGAGCAACCCGAATGATGCTCAGGGCAAACTGCTGATCGTCTCCGGGCGCGATGGTGCCGATCTCAAGGTCGCCGCGACAGCGCTGGCCCTCGGTGGCTCGGCCTTTTCCGGGCAGAGCGTAGTGATCGACCGGATCGACTCGCTCAAGCCACGCCGACCGTACGACGCGCCTAACTGGCTGCCCTCCGATCGCCCGGTTCGCCTGGGTGAACTGGCGAAGCCCGCAGAGCTCAATGTGTCGGGATATAACCCGGGGCAAATGACGGTTGCGCTGCGCTTGCCACCCGACCTGTTCAACTGGCGTGAGCCCGGCGCGCAACTTGACCTGAAATACCGCTATACGCCGCAACCGGTCTCCACCAATTCCTCGTTACTGGTCAACTTCAACGACACCTTCATCAAGTCGATCGATCTGCCTTCTATCGAGAAACTCGGCAACAGCGACAGCCTGCTGGCGATGCTCAAAACCGACGACAGCCTGGCCCGCACCTCGCGCATGCTGTTGCCGCTCAATTCCGTAGCGCTGCAATCACGCCTGCAATTTCGCTTCATGTATGACTACGTCAAACAGGGCGAATGCCGCGACATCATCATCGACAACATGCGCGGTGTGATCGACCCGGACTCGACCCTGGACCTCAGCCAATACGAACATTTCATGGCCATGCCCAACCTCGGGGTGTTCAAGGACAGTGGCTTCCCGTTCACTCGCATGGCCGACCTTTCTGAAACTTCGGTGATCCTGCCCAACGAGCCAGGCCCGGCCGATCTGAGCGCCTACCTGACTCTGCTGGGCCGCTTCGGCGACTCCACCGGTTATCCGGCCACCGGCGTGAAGGTGGTCCACGCCGACCAGGTGGCCGAGCAAAGCGACCGGGATTTGCTGGTACTCGCCTCGGGCAACAATCAGCCGCTGCTTGCGCAATGGCAAAGCCTTCTGCCGGCCAAGGGCGAAGAGGCTGCGCAGTACTTTGAACTGTCTGACCTGCCCTTGCGTGTGCGCAACTGGATCAGCCCGGATACGAAAACCAATCTGCGTGAAGCGCGCAGCAGCTTCAGGTTTACCGCTGACGACGGCAGTGCCTATTTGACTGGATTCGAATCGCCGCTCAAGAGTGGGCGCAGTGTGGTGTTTATCGCCAGCGCAAGGCCCAACGGTTTGGCCGACGTGACCAACGCCCTGCTCAGCAGCGAAGAAAACGCCCGCGAGTTGCAAGGCAGTCTGGTGGTGGTCAGGGGCAAGCATGTCGAATCGCTGGTCGCCGAGCAGGATTACTACGTCGGGAGCCTGAGCCCATTGCGCTATCTGCAGTGGTACCTCTCGCAAAACGTAGTGGCGCTCATGCTGTTCACCCTCCTGGGGATCCTGTTGCTTGCTTCGATGGCCTACCTGGCCCTGCGCTTACGGGCCAAACGTCGTCTTGGTCAATGAGCCGCGCATGCCTGTGTCGTCCATGAGCCGCCGGGGTGTTTCACTTCGCCAGTGCCTGCGCGGTAACACGCGCAGGTTGGGCGCCGTGCTTGCGCTTGCACTGCTGGCGCCTGCGATAGCGGTCGGGAAATCCTGTGAGTCGCCAGCCTGGCCACTGTGGCAAACCTATGCAGCGCGCTTCGTCCAGACCGACGGCCGGGTTCTGGAGTCGAGCCAGGAGAACAATCACAGCACCTCTGAAGGTCAGTCCTACGGCATGCTCTTCGCGCTGATCGGCAACGATCAGCCACGCTTTGACAAACTCTGGCGCTGGACCTCAGCCAACCTCGCAGGCTCCGCCACCGCCACACGCCTGCCGGGTTGGTTATGGGGGCAAGGCACGGACGGTCAGTGGCGCCTGCAAGACGCCAATTCGGCCGCCGACGCCGACCTGTGGATCGCCTACGCCTTGCTCGAAGCCGCACGCCTGTGGCATCGGCCGGACTATCACCAGGACGCCCTGCACCTGATGGCGACGATTGAAACGCAATTGGTCGTCACGCTGCCCGGGCTGGGCCCGATGGTGTTGCCTGGACCAAAAGGCTTCGTCCAGCCGGACGCTCTCTGGCGCCTGAACCCCAGCTACCTGCCACTGCCACTGTTACGGCGGCTGGCCAAGGAAGCACCCTCCGGGCCCTGGCAAGCGATTGCCAACAACACCGCGACGATGATTGCCCAATCCAGCCGCCACGGTTTCGTCGCTGACTGGGTCGGTTATCAAGGCACTTCAGCGCAATCGGGTGCCTTCACAAGCGACCCGATCCACGGCGACGCGGGCAGCTACGATGCCATTCGCGTGTACCTCTGGCTGGGCATGAGCGATACCTCCGAACCGCTGTCAGCTCGCCTGCTCAAACGGCTGGACGGCATGGCTCGCAGCACTGTCGCGACGGGTTCCCCCCCGGAAACAGTCCAGGTTCTCCACGGCAGTGTTCAGGGTCAGAGCCCGTTCGGATTCTGGGCTGCACTGATTCCCTACCTAGAGGCCAAGGGGTTCCCCGGGTTGGCCGATCAGCAGCGACGCCGCGTGGAGCTCGCCTTGCACGAGGCACTGGCCAGGCCTGATGCCGACGCCGGTCCGCCGCGTTACTACAACTTCATGCTCAGCCTGTTCGCCCTCGGATGGGCAGATAAACATTACCGATTCCGGGAAGACGGAACGCTGAAACTCTCCTGGGAGACCGCATGCACGCGCACCACCGCACGCTAGCCATCGCCGTCATGAGCGCATGGACGGCCGCTGCACACGCTCAAAGTCCGACACCACAAGCATTACTCGTCGAGCAAGGGCAATACTGGCAGTTGCACAACAACCCTCAACGCGCTGCGGAAGTCTGGCTCAAAGTCCTGCTGCTGGACCCGACCCAGGTTGACGCACTGTATGGCCTGGGCTTGATCGGCGTGCAACAGGGCAAGCCACAACAGGCGCAGCAATACCTCGCCCGCTTGCAGGCCATCCAGCCAGCGCCTCGGCAAGCACTGCAATTGGCGCAGGACATCGGTGTGGCCCAACCGCAGAACCAGCAGCGTCTGGAGGAGGCTCGGCGCCTCGTCGATGCCGGTGAGCGTGACAAGGCGAGCGCCGTGTTTCGTTCGCTGTTCGATGGCCGTCCACCTCAAGGTACGATCGGCCGTGAGTATTACAACAACCTTGCCTTCAATCAGGCTGACTGGGTTGAGGCACGCAGCGGATTTCAGCGCCTGCAACGCGAGATGCCCAACGACTCGATCATCGCGCTGTTTTACGCCAAGCATCTGGTGCGCCGCGAAGACAGCCGTGCCGAGGGCATCCGCGCCCTGGCCGCACTGACCCAGCGTGCCGACATTGCCGGTGATGCCGACGAAAGCTGGCGCCTGGCGCTGACCTGGATCGGTTCGCCCACTCCGGCACAAGTGCCGTTGTTCGAGGCGTACCTCAAGTCGCATCCGGATGACGTGGAAATCCGGGCGCAGATGAACAAGGGCAAGCAACAGGTAGCAACGACGGCCAGCAAGGAATGGCAACCGCCCGCCGAAGTCGCGCGCGGCCTGAAGGCGCTCAAAGAAGGCGATCAGGCCACCGCCGAACAGGCTTTTCAAGCACGCTTGAAAACCCGGCCCGATGATGCTGATGCGCTGGGTGGCCTTGGGGTTATTCGCCAGCAGCAACACCGCCTGGCCGAAGCGGAAAAGCTCTTGAGTCAGGCCACACGACAAAACGACGGCAGCCGCTGGCAAGTTGCGCTGAACGAAGTGCGCTACTGGTCTGCGTTGCAGCAGGCCCGCGACGCCCAGGCCAAAGGCCAGACAGCCCAGGCACAGGCCTTGGTCAACCAGGCGCTGCGGCTGAATCCAAACGGGGTGGATGCTCGCCTCGCCCTGGCGGATATTCAGGCCGGCGCGGGCCAGTTCGATGACGCTCAGCGCAACTATCGGCAGATTTTGAACCAGCGCCGCGACGACCCTCAGGCACAGGAAGGGCTGGTCAATGTGCTGCTCAAGAGCGGCAAGAACGATGAAGCCCTGCAACTGATCAACAGCCTGCCCGCCACCGGACAGGCCAGGATCGGCCAGTCCGCACGCCTGCAAGCCTTGCGCGCGACGCAACTGGCCGCACTCGCCGAACAACGCAATGACCTGCCCGCTGCGCGCAGCGCCTTGCAAGACGCACTGCGCGTTGAGCCGGACAACATCTGGACACGTTTCGCCCTGGCCCGCCTGAATCTGGCGATGGGCGAACCGCAAAAGGCTCGGGACCTGATCAACGCCATGCTCCAGGCCCGCCCCGACAATGCCGATGCGCTTTACGTCAGCGCCTTGCTGTCGGTGCAGATGGGTGAGTGGAAAGCCGCCCAGACCACGTTGGGACGCTTGCGCCCCGACCAGCGCACCCCGGACATGGACGCGCTGGCCGCTGATGTCAGCCTCAACCTGCAACTGCGCCAAGCGATCGAGTTGGGCAAGCGCGGCCAGCGCCAGGAAGCCCTGACCTTGCTCGATCGTATTCAGCCAATGGCCAACAACAGTCCCGATCGCATGGCGAGCCTGGCCTCGGCGTATGTCGACATCGGCGAGCCGACCCGAGCGCTGGCCCTCATGCGCGGCCAGTTGCAAAACACCACGGCGCCCTCGGCGGATTTCATCCTGCAATATGCCGCTGTCCTGCTTAAAACCGGAGAAGACGCACAGGTCAACGAGATTCTGCGCGACCTTCAGAACAGGCCCTTGAACGCGCCGGCTCGCAAGCGTTTCGACGACCTGCTCTATCTCTATCGCATTCGCCAGGCTGACCAGTTACGTGAACGAGGCAATCTGGCCAGCGCTTATGACACGCTAGCGCCCGCACTGGCGCAACGTCCCGGTGACAGTGCGGCCGTCGCGGCCCTGGCGCGGATGTACTCGGCCAACGGCGACACGGCAAAGGCCCTCGAACTCTACAAACCGCTGTTACAACGCCAGCCAAACGACCCGCAACTGCTGTTGGGTGCCGCCGACGCGGCGGTGTTGGCACAGGACACGGCCTTTGCCGAACAGGCACTGCAACAGCTGCTCAAGACTGAATCCGGCAACCCTCAAACCCTGACAGAGGCCGCCCGCCGCTACCAGAACATGGGCCAGACCGGCACGGCGACCGATCTGCTGCGCAAAGCGGTGGCCATTGAACAGAGCGAGAAACGCAGGAGCCAGAGCGGCCAACTGGCCGGTTCGACGGTGGCGCCCAACCCTTTTGCTGGGATTTCGGGTCCACGTAGCGAGGTCAGTCGCGACACCTTGCTGGCAGCGATACCGCCACCGGTCCAAGAGATGCCGGGCAGCGTGAAGTCTTACACCCCTTTTGGCATCGACGCCCCGCCAAGGTCGCAGCAGGCGAGCAATCGATTCGAGTCGCAGCTGCCGCCCGCAGCACTGGTGAGCGAGGACATCAGCCCCGCGCAACTGGCACTGAATAAAATCCTCCAAGAGCGCAGTGCCTACGTCACCCAGGGCGTGAGCATTCGCAGCAACAACAGTGAGTCGGGGTTGAGCAAACTGACCGATGTTGAAACACCGCTGGAAATCAATATCCCGCTGGATGAAAGCCGCGTCGCCCTGCGCGTGACGCCGGTCTCGCTGAACGCCGGCAGTGCCAGCGGCGAGGCGCTGTCGCGTTTCGGTAGCGGTGCGCAGAGCGACGGTGTCGGCTCGCAAAAAGCCGAGGGTGTCGGCCTTTCCGTCGCTATTCAACGACCCGCGGATGGCTTCAAAGCCGATCTCGGCACCACCCCGCTCGGCTTCAAATACACCACCGCCACTGGCGGCATCAGCATTGATCGCCCGGTAAGCGACTCCTCGAATGTCCGTTACGGCGTGAGCGTTTCCCGACGTCCGGTGACTGACAGCGTCACCTCGTTTGCCGGCACCACGGACAAACGCAGCGGGCAGTCCTGGGGCGGCGTGACCGCCAATGGCGGGCGTGGCCAGTTGAGCTTTGACGACAACGAAGTCGGCGTCTATGGCTACGCCTCCTGGCATCAGCTATTGGGCAACCATGTCAAGTCCAACAACCGCAGTGAACTGGGCAGCGGTGTCTACTGGTACCTGCAAAATGCAACAGACAGCAAGCTGACCGTCGGCCTGAGCATGACCGGCATCAGCTACACCAACAATCAGGACTATTTCACTTATGGCCACGGTGGCTATTTCAGCCCGCAGACGTTCTTCGCCCTGGGCGTGCCAGTGACCTGGGCACAACGCACCGGACGCTTGACGTATCAAGTCAAGGGCTCGGTCGGCGTGCAGCATTTCGAGCAGGACAGCGCCGACTATTTCCCCAACGACAAAGCCATGCAAGCGGCCTCGGGCCTGCGCTACGAAGGGCAAAACAAAACCGGGATCGGCTACAGCGTCGCCGCGGCGGCCGAATACAAGGTCGCTTCGAACTTCCTGCTGGGCGCCAATCTGGGCCTGGACAACGCCCACGACTACCAACAACTCAGCGGTGCCCTGTCTTTGCGCTACCAGTTCGAGGACATCAGCGGCCCCATGAGCCTGCCGGTCAGCCCGTACACCTCGCCTTATTCCAACTGATCATTCTGGAGCTTTCGATGCCCACTTCTGCCCTTGCCGGCCTGACTCTCCTTGTTCTTGGGGAGAGCCATATGAGCCTCGCGGACCATTTGCTGGAGCCGCTGCACGACAACCTGACTCGCCAAGGCGCCCAGGTTCATTCCATCGGTGCCTGCGGTGCCAGCGCCGGCGATTGGCTGATCAGCAAAAAGGTCGACTGCGGCGCCGAGCGCAAAGGTAACGGCAAGATCGTGATCAAAGGGCGCGAGGCAACCACCACACCGATCCAGGACCTGATCGCCGCCGACAAACCCGACCTGGTGGTGCTGGTCATCGGCGACACCATGGCGTCCTATGACAAGCCAGTGTTTCCAAAGGCCTGGGCATGGCAAAGCGTCACCGGCCTGGCCAAGGCCATTGCGGCCACCGGGACCCGTTGCGCCTGGGTGGGCCCGGCCTGGGGCAAAGCCGGTGGCATGTACCAGAAGAATGATGCCCGCACCCAGTTGATGTCGCAGTTTTTGGCCGCGAACGTGGCGCCTTGCACCTACATCGATTCGCTGACGCTCTCCAAACCCGGGCAGTGGATCACCACCGATGGGCAACACTTCACCGTCGCCGGTTATCAAGCATGGGGCACTGCGATTGGCGGTGCGTTGGCCAAACTGCCCGCCAACACCGTCAGCAGCACAGGAGCCGGTAAATGACCCGATCCGCATGTGGCTGGGCGCTGTTCGCGCCCTTGATGCTGAGCCTGCACGCCCAAGCCGCCGACATTGCCCTGTACCCGACGGGCCCGGATCAGGACTCGGCCTTCCTGCGCTTTATCAACGCCGCCGACCGCCCCTTGCAGCTGCTGGCCGAAGGCTCGCGGGCCAGCCTCAGACTCGAGGGTTCGAATGCGGTGTCCGACTACCTGCCTGTGCCCGCCAACCAGCCGATCAAGGGCACCTTGGAACGCAACGGCAAAAGCCAGCCGCTGGACATCCAGGTGGCAGCAGGTGAATTCGCCAGCGTGATCGCTTTGCCAGACAGCGCTCAAGGTATCCGCCAGGTCGTCATCCGTGAGCAACCCGACGACTTCAATAGCCTGAGAGCCTCGCTGGCGTTTATCAGCGCCGATCCAGCGTGCACCCAGGCCGGTTTGCGCGCTGCGGGGAAGAACGCCGACCTGTTCAAGGAGGTGGCTGACGGCAGCGTGCAACGTCGCGCGATCAACCCGGTCAGCCTGTCGGTTCAATTGGTCTGTGCCCAAACCAACGTCGGTGCCCCGCTTGACCTGGGCCAGCTCAAGGCCGGCGAGCGCTACAGCGTTGTGCTGCTACCAGGCGCAAAGGGTCCGCACCTGTTGCTCGCGACTGACGTCCTGGCCCACTGATCGGATCGCGCCACCACCATGGTTTTTGCCTCTCTCGAGTTTCTGACGTTGTTCCTGCCGCTGTTCTTGTGCACTTATGCAGTGTGCCCAGCCGCCTGGCGCAACGTCACGCTACTGATCGGCAGCTGGCTGTTCTATGGCTGGTTGAGCCCCCGGTTCCTCGCAGTGCATGTGATGCTGACGATCACGGCGTGGGCCGGCGGCTTGCTGATTGACGCCTTGCGGGAAAAAGACAAGGGCCGCGTGCGGCTACTGGTGATGCTGATCGTGCTCAACACGGCGGTGTTGTGCTGGTACAAGTACGCCAACATCGTCGCCGGCACGTTGATCGATGCCGTCACCTGGTATGGCGCCATGCCGCTGGACTGGCAGCGGGTCATCATGCCGGCCGGGCTATCGTTTATCGTATTGCAGGCGATTTCCTATCTGGTGGATGTACACCGCCGCACCGTGCCGGTCGAACGCAGCTTCATCAATTACGCCACCTATATCTCGATGTTCGGCCACTCGGTCGCCGGCCCCATCATTCGCTATGACTGGGTTCGGCGTGAGCTGAATCAGCGTCACTTCAACCTGCAGAATTTCTCCCTGGGCGCACGCCGGTTCATGGTCGGGATGAGCATGAAGGTGCTGGTGGCCGACACCCTGTCGCCGGTGGTCGATGTAGCGTTCAGTTTGCCAAACCCCAGCTTCTCCGACGCCTGGGTTGGCTGCCTTGCCTATTCCCTGCAACTGTTCTTCGACTTCGCCGGCTACAGCGCCATGGCGATTGGGCTTGGGCTGATGCTGGGTTTTCACTTTCCCGAGAATTTCGACCGTCCGTATCTGGCCAACAGCATCCAGGACTTCTGGCGTCGTTGGCACCTGTCGCTGTCCAGCTGGTTACGTGACTACTTGTATATTTCGTTGGGTGGCAATCGCAACGGCACCTGGAAAACCTATCGCAACCTGTTCCTGATCATGGCCATCGCCGGCCTCTGGCACGGGGGCGATAGCTGGAATTATCTGCTGTGGGGCAGCGCCCATGGCATTGCGTTGTGTGTGAATCGTGCCTGGAACAGCGCTACCCTGCCCCCGTTACCGCCGGTGCTTTCCCATGGGCTGACACTGCTGTTCGTCTGCCTCGCCTGGACACTGTTCCGCGCCCCCGACTTTCACAGCGCGCTGAGCCTGTATGCCGGGCAGTTCGGCCTGCAGGGCATCGCCCTCGGTGATGAACTGTCCGCGACCCTGCGCCCGGTACACGGCCTTGCGGGCTTGCTGGGTGTGTTCGGAATCGTCGCACCGCTGCTGCGCCCTTACTATGAGAAACAACTGGCCGGCATTGCGTTTTACACCGCCGCCCTTTGGCCCATCGCCGGTTTAATGCTGTCGTTCGCACTGATCGCCAGTCGCGAAACCGTACCCTTCCTGTACTTCCAATTCTGATGACGAACCTAAAGCACACCCCGCCCCCCACTCCGCCAGATGATCTGGCGACACGCAGCAGTCGGTTGGCAGGCGTGGCGCTGCTGATATTCCTGTTCGTCGGGCTGCTGTCCTCTGGCCGCCTGATCGTTTCAGGGCAGATCTCGCTGTTACCCGATAAAGTGCTGACCCCGCAGATTCTTGACGGCGATATCACTCATCGGATCGCCAAGGAACTGTCGAACGCTCAACTCCCCACGACCTTCGCCGAGCTGGAGCGCGGTGCCAGTTGGCTGCTCCTCGGTGACACCGGGCCGAGGGTTCGTTCGGGTTGTCCTGACTGGTTGTTTTTGGCCGATGAGCTCAAGGTCAATGATCAAGCGCAGCGCAATGCCGATGCCAAAGTCCAGGCAGTGATTGATCTGAAGCAGCAGCTCTCCCAACGTGACATCAGCCTGCTGGTGGTCATCGTTCCAGACAAGAGCCGCATCGCTTCCGGGCAGCGTTGCGCACTGCACCGCCCAACCGCTCTCGAAGGGCGCATCCAGGCCTGGACCGCGAAGCTGGAGGTGGGTGGCGTGTCGAATCTGGACCTCACCGGTGCGCTGACGCCACTGGGGGCCAGTGCCTGGTTGCGCACCGATACGCACTGGAGCGAATCCGGCGCGAAGGCGGCGGCCGATGCCATCACCCAGCGCCTGAAGACCCTGGGCATCAGCGCAACGCCACGCAGGTCGTTCAACGAAAGTCATGCCCCGCTCGCGGTGCGACCCGGCGATCTGGTCCATCTGGCGGGCATCGACTGGCTGCCGCTCAAATGGCAACCCGCACCCGAAATGGTCGCCCAAACCAACACCCACGAACGTCCCGTTGCGTCAGCCGACAGCCCTGATACTGAGGCAGACCTCTTTGGCGATGCCGATCTCCCCAACACCGCGCTCATCGGCACCTCATTCTCGCGCAACTCCAACTTCGCAGGGTTTCTGCAGCAGGCACTGGGCGCCCCCGTGGGTAACTTCGCCAAAGACGGCGGAGCGTTCTCTGGCGCTGCAAACAGCTACCTCAACAACCCGGCCTTCAAGGACACGCCACCCAGGCAAATCATTTGGGAGATCCCGGAGCGGGACCTGCAGTCGGCTTACATCGACCCCATTGCCTATCGCTCGTGTACGGTTTCGGGTGGAGCTGACCGCACGAAAAAAACGATCTGCCAAGCACCCGATTGATGTACTGGAAAATGTACCCATTGGGCCTCAAGGGGGTCTCGTTATGAAATCTGGCCCTGCCCTCGCAACGCCGCTATGTCTCGCTTGGGAGGTACGCCAAACAGACGGCTGTATTCGCGACTGAACTGGGACGGGCTTTCATATCCAACCTTGTAAGCCGCACTGGATACGTCCTGGTGTTCATTGAGCATCAATCGCCTCGCCTCGTTCAGTCGCAGCCATTTCTGGTACTGCAAGGGGCTCATTGCGGTGAGTTGGCGGAAGTGGTGGTGAAAGGTCGGAGTGCTCATCTGCACTCGGGCCGCAAGTTCATCGACGCGAAGCGCCGAGGTGTAATTCAACTTCAACCAATCGATGGCTTTGGCGATCCGATAACCTTGGCCATCGACAGAAGTTATTTGTCGAAGCCGGCTCGCCTGATCACTCTGCAAGAGGCGGTAGTGAATCTCGCGCTGGATCAAGGGGGCGAGAACAGGAATGGATTCCGGCTCATCGAGCAGTGCCAACAAGCGCTCGAATGACGCCAGCATTGCCGGGGTCACTGAACCAATTCCTACCCCCTTCGCAACTGAACGATCGCGGGTTGGCGGCAGGCCACTTTGCGCTATCAGCTCAGCCAGCATGCGCAGATCGAGTTTCAAAGTCAGCCCCAGGCATGGCCGTTCCGGGCTTGCCGCTAGCACCTCTGAATTGGCAGGCAAGTCCAATGAGGTGATCAGAAAACGCGACGTGTCATACGGATAACCCTCGCCACCTACCCAGAGCTGTTTCTCACCCCGGGCGACGAGAATGATGCTTGGCTCGACCATGCAGACGACGGGCGGCGATGGATGTTCGCGCCTGAAAAAGCCGAGGCCCGCAATGGGCGCTCCGTAATCACCTGGTTTCGGAATCTGCGCGCCGATGATCTGTGCAAGCGTTTCTTGCGGCGATGTCTGTTGCGGCGCGGTGTCGTGTTTGATCGTCATGTTCGTCTTGTACCTCTTCGCTGAACTCTAACTCGCCAGTTCACGACCGTCCTGCAAAAAAACAGAGACTCATAGAATCAGGCAAGTAATCCAGCGCAATGCACTACAGAGAGTCTGGGTCGCGCCGGAGAATGTTCATCCGATACATCCATCTAGGAATTTCCCATGACGACAACGCCACATTGGCTGATTAAGCGCCTGGGTCAAAACACTCCAGCAAACTGCAACTCAATCGAAAGGAATATCCGGTGAAAGGAATTTTTCTTGCCCTGGGGCTTCTCGTTACCTCTTTTTCTTCAATGGGAGCCGATATGTCAAACGGCGCGGACAATTTTTATAAAAGCGAGAAAGTGACCATTGAAAAGGTCACCTTCAAAAATCAATACGGTATGAAGGTGGCGGGCAACCTGTTCACCCCGAAAGACCTCGGCCCCAAATCCAGGAACGCCGCCATCATCGTCGGCCACCCCATGGGGGCGGTGAAGGAGCAGAGTGCCAACTTGTACGCCACTAAAATGGCCGAACAAGGATTTGTCACGCTGTCTCTGGATTTGTCCTTCTGGGGCGAAAGCGAGGGCACGCCTCGCCATGCAGTCTCGCCAGATATCTACGCGGAAGACTTCAGTGCCGCTGTGGACTTTCTCGGCACTCGACCGATTGTCGACCGTGAGCGAATCGGCGTCCTGGGCATCTGCGGAAGTGGCAGCTTCGCTATCAGTGCCGCCAAGATTGATGCGCGTCTGAAAGCCATCGCCACCGTTAGCATGTACGACATGGGCGCGGCCAATCGAAATGGCCTCAAGCACGGCGTAACGGCCGAACAACGCCAGCAGATCATTCGCGAAGCGAGCCTGCAGCGCTATGCAGAGTTCCAGGGCGGTGAAACCCGCTACACCGGCGGCACGCCGCTCAAACTGACCGGCAATGCCGTGGGCGACGAGTTCTTCGATTTCTATCGCACGCCACGAGGCGAAGTCACGCCGGCTGGAGCATCGGCGCAGACGACCACCATGCCGACGCAGACCAGCAACGTGAAGTTCATGAACTTTTATCCGTTCAATGACATCGAGAGCATCTCACCGCGCCCACTGCTGCTCATTGCCGGCGCCCAGGCACACTCACGCGAGTTCAGTGAGGATGCCTACAAGCGAGCCGCCGAGCCTAAAGAGCTGCTCATCATTCCAGATGCCGGACACGTGGATCTTTACGACCGGGTCAACCTCATTCCATTCGCCAAGTTGACTACGTTCTTCAAAAGCAACCTGAAGTAGCCTGATCGTGCCCTTGCCGGGCACCGGTTCTCTCGTAGCCTCGTTCCCGAGGCTGCAACGCTTCGCGCAATACAGGATTTAAACAATGACTGATCACCTCCTCCCGGTGCCTCATAAATCATGGGGCGCCGTGTTCGCCATGTCGCTCGCCGCCTTCGTGCTGGTGGCATCGGAGTTCATGCCCGTCAGCCTTCTGACACCGATTGCCGCAGATCTACACGTCACCGAGGGACAAGCCGGCCAGGGAATCTCCGTCTCGGGTTTGTTTGCCTTGTTTACCAGTCTTCTGATCGCATCGGTGGCTGCGCGGGTTGACCGCAAACCGCTGCTCCTTTCACTGACACTGCTTATGATTCTCTCTGGAACAGTGGTCGCGTTCGCGCCGAACTACTGGGTGTTCATGATCGGCCGCGCGCTGATCGGTGTGGCGATAGGTGGGTTCTGGTCATTGTCCGCGGCGACCGCCATGCGCCTGGTGCCTGATGACCAGATCACTCGCGCAATGGCAATCGTCAACGGCGGCAACGCTTTGGCAACAGTGATTGCCGCGCCATTGGGTAGTTTTCTCGGCGCCTTGATCGGCTGGCGCGGTGCATTCTTGTGCGTTATCCCGGTTGCGGTAGTCGCCTCTGTCTGGCTTCTGAATAGTCTTCCAGCGATGAAGTCGCAAAGCGGTTCAGGCACTGGCAATGTCTTCAGGTTGATGAAAAGCCTACCGGTCGCATTAGGCATGGTGGCGGTCGCCGTCTTCTTCATGGGCCAGTTCATGCTGTTTACCTATTTGCGCCCGTTCCTTGAAACGGTCACGCACGTCAGTGTTTCCATGCTGTCGCTGATGTTACTTGTCCTGGGGCTGGCGGGCTTCGCGGGAACCCTCCTGATTGAAGCGCTGTTGAAAAATGGCCTGCATCGAACCCTCGTCGTCATCCCGATCCTGATGGCGGTGATTGCACTGGCACTTGTTGCATTCGGTAGCTCAGCGGCCACCACGACTGTCTTGCTTGGCCTCTGGGGACTGGTTGCGACGGCTGCACCCGTGGGATGGTGGACATGGCTGGCCAGAACGCTGCCAGACGCCGCTGAAGCGGGAGGCGGCTTAATGGTGGCGATCATCCAACTGGCAATAGCGTCTGGCGCAACCGTTGGCGGGCTGGTCTTTGACCTGAGCGGCTATCGAGCGACCTTTGAGTTGAGCGCCACGTTGCTGGGCGTGGCAGCCGTTCTTGCCTTCCTGGCTGCACGGGCAGCATCGCGGGAACGCCACAAGATGCGCCAAGGCATGTCTTGTGGTTTCGGTTGAGCATACGCTTGGTGCAGATAGCCGTAGATATAGATCCTCAGGAGGACAGCAGGATGGTAAACCGGCCAACCAGTATCTGCCGATATGGCGCTTTCAAAACTCGGCTTGACCAAGTCGAGTTCGTCTGGCGATCTATGTCAGCGATACCCATCCGGTGCGCGTAGTTCGCAGCTATAACCTGTTTACAGCAATCGCATGCGTTTAATGTCCCGCTGCGGCGGCTCTCCGAACAGGCGGCTGTATTCTCGACTGAACTGCGACGAGCTTTCATAGCCCACCAACCCTCCCGCACTGCTCGCGTCGACATTCTGACTCAGCATCAACTGTCGAGCCGCTTGCAGCCGCAATTGCTTCTGATACTGCAGCGGACTCATGCCGGTTACGGCACGGAAATGCTGGCGAAAGGTAGACGGACTCATGTGGGCATTCGCCGCCAAGTCGTCCATGCGTAGCGCATGGCGAAAGTTGAGTTTCAGCCAGGCAAGTGTCTTGGCGATGTGTTGGCTCGGTGAGCCCGCGGCGACGACATGTAGCAACTGCGAACCATGAGCACCGCTTAACAGGCGAGCAATGATCTCTTCCTTGATCAGCGGCGCGAGTGTTTCAAGCAGTTCCGGCTCGCTGAGTAATCCGACCAAACGCCCCAGTGCATCAAGCACCCCGGCGTCCAGTGCCTGTACGGTGATTGGCCGGAACCCTTCATCCTTCATGCGCTGTGACAACCGCATGCGCTCGGCGAGCTGTATCACCGTGGCGCTGTCGAACGTGAGCATCATGCCCAGGAACGGTTGTGTGCCGCTCGCCTGAGTCACATGTGAAATGACCGGCAGGTCAACGCTGGTAACCATGGACTGACCAGGCGCGTAACCAAGCACCTCCTCCCCCACCATGACCTGCTTGCAGCCTTGCAAGGTCACACCAATGCCCAGTCCGTAAATACAGTGCACAGGCGCAGTGGCAGATTTGCGTCGATGCAGGCTCAGGCCGGGAACAGCGGTGAGCAGGTCGCAATCACTGCGCACAATCTGGCTGACGACGCCGGCGAGACGACTTGTGTCGCTGACAATTTGGTGACTTTTGGTAGCAGGCTGCACAGTGGTCTCCTTGAAAACACGAGGTCTATAGCGGGTCTCGAACGACACCATTTCTGACACGAGCAATGTCTGCCATGACCGCCAGGGCAAACTCAACTGGCCCAGTTCTCCAGCCAATACGCATAAGGGGTTGGCAGTACCGCCGAAGGATTCTGAATGCTCAGGGCTCGTGCCGCCTGAAACGGCCAATGCGGATTCGCCAGTAAACTGCGAGCGAAACACACCAGGTCGAGCTGCCCATTACGCACAAAATCATCCGCTTGCCTGGCATCGGTGATCATCCAGCTGGTGCCCACCGGCAGGCCTGCTTTCGCGCGAACCTTCTCGGCATAAGGCACCATGAAGTTCGGTGCCCAAGGCACGGGTTCACCTGCGGTAGAGAGCGCCAGAGAGACGTCGACAAAATCGACCCCTGCCCCTTTCAGCCAATCCAGCACCTGAATCGACTCGGACAAAGACTGCTCAGCCTCCTCACCAAATTCCACCACGCCCAGACGTACCGCCAGGGGTAAATGGGCCGGCCAGACTCGCTTGACCGCGGCCACGGTCTCAATCAGGAACCGCGCCCGGTTCTCCAGGTCTCCCCCGTAGCGGTCGGTGCGAAGGTTAGCGTGCCGAGACAAAAAGCTCTGGCCAAGAAAGCCGTGAGCGAAATGCAGCTCCAGCCATTCAAACCCCGCCTCCAACGCCCGGACTGCAGCTCTGGCGAAATCGTGTTGTGTGCGCTGAATGTCTTCGCGTGTCATCTCCCCGGGAATATGAGGGGTACCGGGCATAAAGGGCAATGCGCTAGGTGCGATCGGCTGCCAGGCATGAGGATCGGATTCCGGCAGGGGTGCCCCGCCTTGCCAAGGCGCTGTGCAACCGGCTTTACGTCCAGCATGCCCCAGCTGAATGCCTGCCACTGCTCCAGCCGCCTTGATGGAATGTGCCACAGATGCAAAACCAGGTATTTGTGAGTCACTCCATAGCCCGGCATCACCCAAGGTTATCCGCCCCCTCGGTGAGACGGCCGTAGCCTCGACCATCACCAGACCAACGCCACCCTTGGCCAGGGTTTCATAGTGAGTCTGATGCCATTCATTCAGCACCCCGTCACGTGCCTGGTACTGACACATCGGCGAAGCAACGATACGGTTACGCAGAGTGACGTCTTTCAGGGTATAGGGCGTGAAAAGAGAGGTCATCTTGCGGTCCTGCTTCGTTGATCAGAATGGCCACAGTATGAGGCGGCTCCGGCATCAGCCGATTGCCTGATTGACGCTTTTGTTTGCACGATTCAACGGGGTTTTGTAACGCTGACTTGCCATAGCCATATATTACAAAGTAATTCAGGCCGTCTTAATGCCTAATCCAATGAATCCGCTCTACAGTCGATGAAAGATGTAGTCGACGTGCGGCCGATCATCCAGAGCAACACCCGCCGCTTGCAGTTGCCGGTGTAACTCAGGGTCATCGATTCGTATTTTCCAGTCGTGGCTTGTCGGTGCCCTCATCCCGACGTCTTAATGATGAATTGCCGTCAGGCAATGTGCTTGTCGAACCAGTCCAGGATCCGTTGAGGGTGCTGCCCGAAGTAGTTGTAACCCTGAAATCTAAGGTCTGTTCCTTCGATCCAGAACAGCTCTTTGTCTTTGGAAGACAAGGTGTCGAAGATCTCCTGAACGTTGGCGGGCTTGGTCAGGAAGTCATTGCGCACTTGAGCGACAAAGGTCGGCAAGGTCACAGCCTTGGCATATTCCATGGGCCAGACATCCGCCAGGTGGTAGCCGGTGCGCCGGTGCAGCGCGGCATCGAAGCGTTCGACGCCATTAGCAATTTTTTGCCGCTCCACCGCAGTTTCCACAAACACCCTTGGCGTTACCGGCTGCAGCGCCACCAGCGCTTTGACGTGTTTGAATTCTTTCGGGTGCTTCTTGATCCCGACGATGGTGGCGTTGGCACCCAGACAGCGGCTGTACAGCACCGTCTTCATGTTTTTTGTATCCGGTCGGGATTTGGCGTAGCGCAGCGAACCCACCACATCGCGGTATTCCAGCACTCCGTGACCGTTGACGCCGCCACTGCCCATGCCGCTACGACCATGATTGCGCAGGTCGTAGGCAATGATGTTGTAGCCCGCATCATGCAAGGCCTTGTACTCCGGGAGGAAGTTCACCTCGAAGCCGCCGAAGTCGGTCCAGGGCGCCAGGTGCCCAGGGTAACCATAACGGTTGCACGGCATCGGATGATTGCAGATCACCAAACGGTTGGATTTACCAGGAATGAACCAGCCTTCAATGGTCACGCCATCCATTGCCGGGAAGAAGATTTCCTCGTACTCCATGCCGTATTCGTTCGGCCAGCGCAGAATCGGCGTACGTGTCGAGTGCGCCATCAAATCGGCGAGACCGTTAATGAACGCGTCGGATGGGTCTTGTGTGGTGACGGTCATGTTTTGTTGCTCCGCAGCTTGGGCAAAGGACAGTGTCGAGGCGATCACAGGCAGTGTGGCCAGCGCTGCTCCGACTTTGAGCATGTTGCGACGGCTTTGCGAAGGCGCGTTGGCGGGGGGAAATAGCATATCGAGTGGCTTGGCCATATCAGGCTCCGGACATCTGCTGAAGGGGTTGGGACTGCAAAGACCTGGCGTCGGATTACTGTGGTGCAGGCACATAACCTTCGGTTATCACGACGGAGCCTTCAGTCGCGGCCATTCGTAGTTTTTTAGCCGCGGTGTACTCCGGCGAGTTGTAGAACCGCTGAGCCTCGGCAAGGCTTGGAAACTCGGCAATGGCCATCACCGACTTGGGTTGTCCTTCAACAGCCGTGGCATTGAGGTTGAAAACAATCACCTTGCCACCGTACTTCGGTGCCAGCGGACCTGCGGCTTCCATGTAGCGTTGGAAGGTCGCCTGATCGTTGATCTGGTAGTTGGCGATCATGTAGCCGTGCGGCGTTGGATCCTGCGCCAGACAGAGACCGGCAAACGCGAACGTGATTGCAGCGACAGAAGCCGTGACCCGTTTTTTCATCGTAAGAACTCCCATGAATTTGAATAACAGAACGAAACCCCAGATGAGCCGGATCGGTCATCGATGAGGCCATCGTGGTTTTCAAAGTATGTGAGGGTGTGCCAGGAGGGAGTTGCCGGTTCTGCTGCTTCTACTGTCTGATTCAGCGAATTGACGCTAAACAGGTGTCCGCTTACGGATGCATGGACACCTGAGGTCGACGGTGAACCTATAGCGGTACTGCACCGATCTGCTGAAGCAGACCCAGCAGGTCAGGCTGACCATGCTCTTCAACTATTTGACCATCGGCGAACCGATAGAAATTGACCGCCTTGACCTCGATAGTCTTTCCGGAAGGTGGAACACCCAGGAAGCTGCCAAGATGCGTACCGCGCATGGTAAAGCGCGCGGCCACCCTGTCACCTTCAACAATCAGTTCTTCAAGCGTCCACTGAATATCCGGAAAGCCTGCGCGCATCATCGCAATGATCTCCTGATAGCCGTCCGGCCCCTGCAAAGGCTCAGAACGCCCCGGAACGAAAAACGTCGCCTGCGGGGAGATCAGCTCCCCGGCCAACTCATCGCTCGCGGTGTTTATGAAATCAGTGAAGCGCTTCATCAGAAGCTTTTTTGATCCCGTTTGCATGTTGGTTTCCTCTTTCTATGTCAGTCGCTTGTAAACGGCCGGCGATGGATGAGATGTTGACGAGAGTCACGCATCATCGTGAGCAAGAGAGGACGACAATTTACGATAGGCGTCGGCCTGTGCCAGTAGCGTATTGGCCTTGGCTTCGAAGGTCTGCAACGCATCAGCGCCCGCGGCGAAACGAACCGGCGGCTCGTCGAGCCCTGCAAGCTGCACAATCGCGTCGGCGAGCTTGGCAGGATCACCGCCCTGCTTGCCGTCCATGCCACTCCAGGCCGTGACGGTCTCGCGCGTCCGCTGGGCATAGTCGTTGATGGAGGGGAGCGCGTAGGTGGTGGAATCGGCTGTCAGCAGTTCTGTGCGGAAGAACCCGGGCTCGACCAACATCGTGCGAATGCCGAAGGGGGCGATCTCTGGCGCGAGCGACTCGATCCAGCCTTCGAGGCCGAACTTCGCCGCCGCATAGGCCGTGCAGAACATGCCGCCAGCGATGCCCGCCGTGGAGGAAATGGTCAGCAACAGACCGGAGCGCTGCTTGCGCATCACCGGCAACGCTGCACGAGCGACGTTCATCGGCCCGAACAGCAACGTTTCTATCTGGCTGCGCACCTGTTCCGGGCTGAGCTCTTCGAAGAAGCCCGCATAGAAGTTACCCGCGTTGTTGACCAGTACGTCAATCCGCCCGAACTTGCCGATGGCGGCCTTGACCGCGTCTTGGGCATCATCGGGACGGGTAACGTCGAGCTTGAGGGTCAGCAAGTCTTCATGCTCGCCGATTGCCGCCAGCACTTTGCCGGCATCACGACCTGTGGCAACGACGGCATGGCCGACAGCGAGCGCCGCTTTGGCGATGTCTACACCCAGTCCACGGCCTGCACCGGTGATGAACCAAACTTTTTTCTCAGTCATGTGATTGTTCCTTTTCTAACGAGTGCCGCTATCGATGTGGTTTTCGTGGAAGAAGGCCGGGGCAAGAAGTTCAGACGGGCGATTACAAACCGCAAGTAACGACAGTGTAGCGATTCGGATCTCCTGGTCCTCCACCAGGTTTTGAAGTATGCGTCGACCAATAGCTCAAAGAGTTGCCCGATCTACCTCTTTCATTGCCTGATTCAATCACCGATTGAAGAGTTTCAAGCGTCTTGGTCGCGCTCGTGACGCTTAGCTCATTCGTCAAATTGGGCAATCATTGAAGCGGATCGCGCAATCGATCCAGGAAGTATGGCGCTACAGTAGGCAAACGCCCGGAACACGGATCCCACTCATTCATGGAGAGCTGTCCCACTATGAGCGTCCTCAACATCAATGGCCGTGACTACACGGTTGACGTAGACCCAGGCACCCCGATTCTCTGGACTCTGCGTGACGTGCTGGGCATGACCGGCACCAAGTTTGGCTGCGGGGCAGCACTGTGCGGCGCTTGTACTGTTCACCTTGATGGCCAGGCCATTCGTTCCTGCGTCACGCCTATCGTGGCTGCTGAGGGCAGGAAGATCACCACCATCGAAGCAGCAACCAATGGCAGTGACCCGGTGGGTACAGCCGTACACGAGGCATGGGTCAAACACGACGTCGCGCAATGCGGTTATTGCCAGAGTGGCCAGATCATGAGCGCGACGGCTTTCCTCAAGGCCCAACCCAAGGGCAAGCAGCCCACGGCAGCCGAGATCGACTCGGCCATGGCTGGCAACATCTGCCGCTGTGGCACTTACGCTCGTATCCGCGCGGCGGTGGCCGACGCCGCCAAAGCCCTCGCCTGACTGGAGCTTGCCATGTTCAACGACCTCTACCCGGACGAGCTCCCCCGCGTATTGCAACACATGCTCGAGCGCGACCAGATCGACGGCCCCACCACACTCCCCCGCCGCAGCTTCCTGAAAATCCTTGGTGTCGGCGGCCTGGCGCTGGGGGCATTTCCGCACCTGGCCCTGGCGCAACAGCCTGGCGACAACCGCGCAGCGCCTCTCAAGCCGAGTCAGCAACCCTCGGCATTCGTGCAGATAGCGCCCAATGGGGAAGTCACCGTAACCATCAACCGGTTGGAGTTCGGCCAGGGCGTGCAGACTGGCCTACCGATGATCCTCGCAGAAGAGCTTGATGCCGATTGGAATCTCGTGCGCAGCCGCAATGGTACAAGCGACATCGCCTACCAGGACCCACTCTTTGGCATGCACCTTACTGGCGGTTCCAACTCGATCAAGAACAGCTATACCCAGTACCGCGAACTGGGTGCCCGCGCTAGGGCCATGTTGCTCGCCGCGGCGGCCACGCGCTGGAATGTGGATGTCGCCAGCCTGAGCACGCAATCTGGAATGGTGTTCGGCCCGGCGGGCCGCAAAGCGGGCTATGGTGAGTTGGCCGAGGCCGCGATGGCGCTGCCCGTGCCCGATACGATCACGCTCAAAGACCCCAAAGACTTCCGAATCATTGGCCATGCCACCACCCGCATCGATGCCAAAGCCAAGAGCAGTGGCCAGCAGGATTTCGGCATCGACATGAAACTGCCGGGACAGCTAACTGCCGTGGTGGCCAGACCGCCGGTATTCGGTGCCAAAATTGCGTCTTTAGATGACAGCGCTGCACGTGCCATTAAAGGCGTGAAAGCGGTGCTGCGCGTCCCACTCGATGGGGGGGCCGAAGGCGTGGCCGTCATCGCTGACGGTTACTGGCAAGCCAAACAAGGGCGTGATGCACTGAAACTGCAATGGGATACGTCGACTGTTGAGAAAGTCGATAGCGAAAAGCAGCTGGTCGACTACCGGGAGCTCGCGGGTCGTCCTGGTCCAACGCTATTCGAGGCGGACATGGCGCCATTGGAAACAGCACCGCATCGATTAGAGGCCGAGTTCGTGTTTCCTTACCTGGCCCATGCGCCAATGGAGCCGTTGAACTGCACAGTCAAACTGTCCGAAGAACGCTGCGAGTTATGGGTGGGCACCCAGTTTGCCGGGGCCGACAGCGCCGCGGCCGCACGTGTACTGAACCTCAAGCCCGAGCAAATTCAAATTAATGTGCAGACGGCTGGCGGCGGCTTTGGCCGGCGCGGCATAGCCACCAGCGACATTGTGGTGCTGGCATGCGAGGTGGCCAAGGCCGCGCGAACGGCCGGTTTGAATGTACCGGTGCGCACGCTGTGGAGCCGCGAAGACGACATCAAGGGCGGCTATTACCGCCCTATGCATCTACACCGCGCTCATATCGGTTTTGACGATACCGGCAAGGTGCTGGCGTGGGATCACGTCGTGGTAGGACAGTCCATCATCAGTGGCACCATGTTCGGTGGACGGGTGAAGAACGGCATAGACCCCACGGCAACGGAAGGTATGCGCGATCCCTACCCACTGCCAATGCGCCTGACGGTGCATCACCCAAAACTCAACGTGCCGGTGTTGTGGTGGCGTAGTGTGGGCTCCACCCACACAGCCTTCGTGATGGAGACATTGATCGATGAGATCGCCCGAACCACCAAACAGGATCCAGTGGCTTACAGGATGAAACTGTTTGCCGATAAAAGTCCGCGTCATCGCGCTGCGTTGCAACTGGCGGTGGACAAGAGCGAGTACGGCAAACGCGAGCTGCCTGCTGGTCGAGCTTGGGGCATTGCGGTACACGAGTCATTCAGTTCGGTAGTCGCATACGTTGTGCAAGCCTCGGTGCAGAACGGCCGTCCGGTACTGCACCATGTCACCGCAGGCGTCCACTGCAACCTCGTCGTCAACCCGCGCAGTGTCGAGGCCCAAGTACAAGGGGCCGCCCTTATGGGGCTGTCAATGTGCCTGCCGAGCGGAGCCATCACCTTGAAAGAGGGTGTCGTGCAACAGAGTAATTTTGCTGATTTCAGCGTTCCGCGCATCACCGATATGCCGGAGTTTTCCATTCATGTCGTGCCAAGCGCCGAGCCACCCACCGGGATGGGCGAACCCGGCCTGCCGCCGTTGGCCCCCGCCTTTGCGAATGCGCTCGCACGCCTCACCGGTAAGCCGGTGCGTGAGTTGCCTTTCAAGCTGACGTGACAGGGCTGGGGGGTATGGCCTATGGCTAAAGCTTTGTGGTGAGGTGAACGGCGAGAGGACGCGGTGGCGTCCTATCCACCAGGCTTGCTTGCTTATCCGCTGTTTCGGTTTGACCCGTATTGTCAGGACGGATCTTGAACCAGATGGCGTACATCGCCGGCAGGAACACCAGCGTCATGATGGTGCCGACGAACGTACCTCCGATCAGCGTGTAGGCCAGCGTCCCCCAGAAGACGGAATGGGTCAGCGGAATGAACGCAAGGATTGCCGCGAGTGCTGTCAGCAGTACCGGGCGGGCACGCTGTACCGTGGCTTCGACCACTGCGTGAAACGGGTCCAGCCCTTCTTGCGCGTTGTGATGAATTTGCCCAATCAGAATCAGCGTATTGCGCATCAAAATGCCCGACAGCGCGATCAGCCCGACCAGCGCGTTGATTCCAAACGGCTGATGGAAGATCAGTAGCGTCGGCACCACGCCAATCAATCCCAGCGGCGAGGTGAAGAACACCATGATCATTGCCGAGATCGAACGCACCTGGACAATGATGATCAACAGCGTCAGGGCAATCATGATGGGCACCAGCGGCACTATCGCCTGGCCGGCCTTGCCCGATTCCTCGATCGCACCCGCCTGCTCGATCCGATAGCCGCCGGGGAGCGTGTCGATAATCGGCTGCAGTTGCTTGCCGATCACACCCGATACATCGGGCGGCTGAAGGCCTTCGGCAATGTCGCCGCGCACGGTGATAGTCGGCGTGCGGTCACGGCGCCTAAGGATCGGATCCTCCATACGCACATCCACCTCTCCAACCTGGGACAGAGGGATACGCTGCCCCGCCGCTCCCACCAATGTGAAGCCCTCAATCCGGGCGGGATCGAGCCGGATGTCACCCGCGGCGCGACCAACCACCTGCACTGAACGAATGTCTTCACGAACCGCCGTGATCGGCACCCCGGCCAGCAGGAATTGCAACTGCTGGGCGACTGCACTGGATGTCAGTCCAACCGCCTGCAAGCGATCCTGATCCAAGCTGAAATGCAGCGTCGGCGTCAGAGGGCCCCAGTCGCTGTTGACCGTCCTCATCATCGGGCTGGCTTGCATGACATCTTGTACACGGCCCGCAATCTCGCGCAGCTTCGTCGGGTCAGGCCCCATTACCCGGTAGGCCACCGGGAATGGTGAATAGGGACCAAACACAATTTGAGTCGCCCTGACTCGGGCCTCTGGAGCGAGCCCTGCAGCGACCGCTTCGCGAAGACGGAACTTGAGGGTTTCACGTGCCTCCTGACTGTCCGTCAGCACCACGATCTTGGCGAACGATGGGTCGGGCAGTTCTGGCGCCATCGCCAGGAAGAAACGCGGCGCGCCCTGCCCGATATAGGCCGTGATGACTTTTGCCTCTTCCTGCTTTTGCAGCCAGGCCTCGACCTTTGCGGCAGTGGCACTGGTCTGCTCGATGGAGGTTCCGTAGGGCATTTGCACCTCGACCATCACCTCGGGACGGTCCGAGGTCGGGAAGAACTGCTTCTTCACCAGGCTCATGCCCAGAACTGCCACGAAAAACAGCGTGATAACCGTGCCAGCCACCAGCCATTTGCGGGCGATGACGCGTGTCAGAACCCGACGGAAGCGGTTGTAACGGGGGGTGTTGTAGATAGCCGCATGCCCACCCTCTACCTTCTTGATGTCTGGCAACAACTTCACTCCCAGGTAAGGGGTGAAAGCCACCGCGACGACCCAGGAAGCGATCAGAGCAATACCGACGATCCAGAACATGTTGCTGGTGTACTCGCCGGCAGTGGACTGGGCGAAACCGTTGGGCATGAAGCCAATCGCCGTTACCAGCGTACCGGAAAGCATCGGCGCGGCCGTATGACTCCAGGCATACGCGGAGGCTTTGATTCGGTCGTAGCCCTCCTCCATTTTCACTACCATCATTTCGATAGCAATGATCGCGTCGTCCACCAGCAGTCCGAGCGCCAAGATCAACGAGCCAAGGGTAATACGATCAAAGTTCTTTCCGGTGGCCGCCATCACCACAAACACTATCGCCAGCGTCAACGGTACCGCCGCAGCGACCACGACGCCTACACGCCAGCCCATGCTGAGAAAGCAGACAAGCATCACCACGAGCAGCGCGACAAAAAATTTGACCATGAACTCGCCGACAGCCGAGTCAATGTTCACGGCTTGATCAGTGACCTTGGTCAGCGTCATGCCCAGCGGCATGCCTTCATTTATCTTCGTCGTTTCGGCGTCCAGCGCCTTGCCCAGGTCCAGGCCATTCCAGCCCTCGCGCATTATGACCCCCAGCAACAAGGCCTCTTCGCCGTTGTTGCGCACCAGGAAGGTGGCAGGGTCTTCGTAGCCTCGTTCAACCGTCGCCACGTCCGAGAGCTTCAACGTGCGCCCCTGAATCGCCAGGGGCGTGTCACGAATTTTCTCCAATTTATCGAAAGCGCCATCCAGCCGGAGGAAGACCTGTGGCCCATTGGTTTCGATCGAACCGGCGGGCGTGAGCACGTTTTGATTATTCAGAGCGGCAAAGATGTCCTGAGGTGATACGCCCAAGGTGGCCAATCGATCATGCGAAAAGGAAACAAAGATACGTTCGGGCTGCTCCCCAATAATGTTGACCTTCTTCACGCCCGGCACATGCAACAGTTGTTGGCGCAAGGACTCAGCATCACGCACCAACAGTCGCTGCGGCTCGCCCTTGGCTTTCAAGGCGAACAGCGCAAACGTCACGTCCGAATACTCGTCGTTGACCAATGGCCCGATCACACCCGCCGGTAGCTTGGTGGCTTCGTCGTCCAACTTTTTGCGCGCCTGATAAAACTCTTCCTGCACCTGTGAGGGTGGCGTGCGATCCAACAACGACACCATGGTGAAAGCGAGACCGGGCCGTGTATAGGTTTCCGTGCGGTCGTACCATTTCAGTTCTTGCAGGCGTTTTTCAAGTGGCTCTGCTACCTGATCCTGCATCTCCTGCGCCGTGGCGCCCGGCCACGCGGTAATGACCGTCAACTGCTTGACCGTAAACGGAGGATCTTCCGCACGCCCCAGCTTGAAGAACGCCAGGGTGCCTGCAACGGCAATCAGGAAGATCAGAAATACCGTGATCGATCGCTCGCGAACGGCGATCGCGGAAAGATTGAAGCGCCCCTCGCTCATGGACGACCCCCGGCGACTTTGACGTCATCCTGTTGAGGCAATCTCACCTCTTCACCTTCGCGCAACAGATGTGCGCCTAACGCTACGATCTGCTCGCCGACTTTGAGGTCGCCCGCGACTCGCACTGTGTCGTCGCTCAAGCCCAGGACTTGTACAGGTCGCCAGGCCACCTTCGCCGGTGTACCGGCGATCACCCACACACCCGTGCCGTGGCCTGGGTCATAAACGGCAGCGATCGGTACTTGCAGCCCCTGCCCTTGCGTGGCGCCTTCAGCGATCCGAAGCGTGACGGTCGAACCTATCGGTGCATTGGCCAGCGCACCCTCAAGCACATACCGCGCCTCGAAGGTGCGTGTCATGCGGTCGGCCGAGTCAGACAGCAGCCTCAGCTTCGCTGTAACAGCATCCGTGGTATTGCCATAAAGCGTCGCCTGAGCGGTGGATCCTGCTGCGGGGCGCAACGTCTCGGGCAGGTGCACGATGGCTTCGCGCTGCCCTGCCCGCGCCAGTCGAACCACGGGCTGTCCCGGGCTGACAACTTGTCCGGGCTCGGCGAGCGTCTCCACCACCACGCCGTCGGAATCGGCAAGCAGCACCGCATAACCAGAAGCGTTACGGGCAACGTCAGCCTGCGCTTCAGCGGCGCCAAGCTGCGCCTTTGCGGTATCCGCTGCGGCTTTGATCTGGTCATAGGCCGATGCAGAAATAGCGCCTGCGGCAACCAGACTGCGGTATCGCGCCTCGTCATCTGCTGTCTGCTTGGCTCGGGCCCGAGCGGCTATGACCGACTCTTGCTGTGCTCGCGCCTGCAACCCCAGGTCGATTGGGTCGAGGCGCATGAGTGGCTGACCACGTTTAACGGTCTGGCCGGTATCCACCAACCGCTCAAGGATCTTGCCCGAGACCCGAAAGCCCAGGTCGCCCTGCACACGGGCAGCCACCACGCCCGTGAAAGAACGTGAAGTGTCGGAGGAACCCTGAACCGTTCCAGGCCTTACCAGAGGAGCATGCGTGCGCGGATCGTCAACGTTGGATGAGTCGCCACATGCCGTCACGACGAGAGGCAACAAGCAAACGGCAATGGGGAAAGGTCGAAGCCGGCGCATAGGTTCCCTTACTTGAAAATAGGACGAGCACCAGATTCTCAGCCTAGTGACCATATATGTCAACAGTCACAAACCATGAAACATCCAGCTTCTCAAACTCAATACAGGAACCGCCGCTGCAAAGGATAAAGCCAACAATCCGCTCAAATCGCCTTAATTGACAGGATGTGACTATTGCGTAATATGGTCACAAATATCCTCGATTGAAGGAATCTCAATGCCTCCCCTCCGTCCAATTGCTCTTTTGGTCATCGCCGGCTTATTGGCAGGTTGCGCGGTCGGTCCGGACTACCATCGTCCCGACGCTCCGCTTTCGGATCATTACTTGGGTCAGCCTGCTGTCGAACAGCGACCTGGAGCGACGCCGACCAGCCTTGTAGCGTGGTGGGAAGGCTTTGGCGATCCAGTGCTGACCGACTTCATCTCCAAGGCGCTTGAGCAGAACCTGGACCTGGCACAGGCGTCGGCGCGAGTCACGCAGGCACGGGCCGGACTCGGTGCTGCAAATGCCGCTTTACTGCCCTCGGGGAACATCAGCGGACAGGCCGCGCGCTCCTACCAGTCAATCGAGACGCCACTCGGCCAGGTGTTGAACTCAACGCCTGGCTATGATCGGTACGGAAGTTCCTACGAGGCCAACCTCGATGCCAGCTGGGAGGTGGACGTCTTTGGCGGACTGCGACGCGGACGCGAGGCTGCACTGGCCGAGTACCAGGCTTCCGAGGCGGGCGTCGCTGCCACACGATTGGCCATCGCCGCGCAGACCGCCGATATCTACATCACTATCCGCGGATTGCAGACCCGGCTGGACATTGCGAACCGACAAGTCAAAACGCAGCAGGAGCTACTAGAGAAAGTCCAATTGCTCTACAGCAAGGGGCTCGCCGCCAACTATCAGGTTCGTCAGACCGAGGGGGCGCTATCGCAGGTCCAGGCGACAGTGCCGGTCCTGCAGACCGGTCTGGATGCTGCCATGAATGCACTGGATGTCATGCTCGGCACGCCGCCAGGCACTCATCGCACGCAACTGGCAAGTACGGGGAGCATTCCTGTAGCGCCGCAGTTAAAGGCCATGGGAACGCCGGCCGATTTGCTGCGCCGCAGGCCAGATCTCATTGTGGCCGAGCGCCGTCTTGCGGCCTCAAACGCACGCATCGGGGAGGCGATTGCCGAGTACTACCCGAAATTCTCCCTTAGCGCATTGCTGGGCAGTGCCACAGCTGTATCCGCAGGCAATCTTTTTACCGGCGGCGCCAGCCAGTCGGCGGGCGTATTGGGACTGCGCTGGAGACTCTTCGACTTCGGTCGCATAAACGCCCAAATCGACCAAGCCAAGGGACAGGAAGCCGAAACCCTGGCCGCTTACCGTCAGTCTGTGCTGCGCGCCACCGAGGATGTCGAGAACGCATTCTCCGCACTGGTGAATCGGGAAGCTCAAGCAACCACCCTCACCGGGGGGGAGGCATCTCTGACACAGGCTCGCCAATCGTCGTTCATTGCCTATGAGAAAGGCACGGCCAGCCTGATCGATGTCCTGCACGCTGACGAGACGATGCTGCAGGCTTCTGATGCTCGGGCGCAAGCGCGAACGGAATCGGCACGGGCGGCGGTCGCGGCATTCAAAGCGCTTGGTGGTGGTTGGCAACCTCCTGAAGCCCAGCCTGTTGCGACACGATGACCTGACCAGGTGAGCTCAATAGAAACCAACCGGAGTACAGCGAAAATGAAATTGAACGAGAATTCCTGGGTGCTCATCACCGGAGCATCAAGCGGATTTGGCGAGGAGTTTGCCCGGCAATACGCAGCGCAGGGAAAATCGCTCGTTCTGGTAGCAAGAAGGCTGAGTAAGCTCGAAGCGCTATCGGCGCAGTTGCGCGAACGCTTCGGTGTTGATGTGATCGTCGAACAAGTAGACCTGTCCTCGATCCCGGCGATTATCGATCTGCATGAGCGACTCAGCGAACGCAATATAGTGATCGATGTGCTCATCAACAATGCGGGTCATGGATTGCAGGGGCCTTTCCTGGATCAACCTCTGGATGAGTCCCTGACCATGATTGATTTGGATATCGCCAGCCTGACAGCCCTGACACGCCTTTTCGCGGCCGACATGCGAGCCCGCAAACGTGGGCAAATCCTGATGGTCGCAAGCTTGCTGTCCTTCCAGGGCGTGAAGAATTTCGCCGTTTACTCTGCCGCGAAAGCCTATGTTTTTCGCTTCTCTGATGCGCTTCATCGTGAACTGAAAAATGACGGTGTCGTCGTTACCGCACTTTGCCCTGGGATGTCAGATACCGGATTTGCAGAAAGCGCCAAACAACGGATCACACCGGCCTTGAAAATGGTGATGATGCAGCCTCAACCCGTCGTGCGTGCAGGAATCCGCGCACTGCAAGCCGGACGCATGAGTGTGGTGCCGGGTTTTGGCAACAAGGCCATCACTGTCTTGACGTGGGCCACGCCACGTCGGTTTCATCAGAGCCTTATGGCACAGGTGATGGGAGTCTGAGGGGGGTGACAAAGAGGTCTTTTACCTCAGGGGAAAGGCCCGAGATGTGTTCTTGAAGGTCGGGAGGCAACACGTGCTCCCGACAGGACATTTATCGTGTAACAGCACTCAATTAGAAGCGGTAACTAACAGACGTACCGAGCCCGCTCGCACTGTTCTTATATTTGGCACTGTATGCACCTCTGTTCGCAGAGGCGTCGTTGATCTGCACGCTCTCCTCCCATAGGTAGGAATAAGCAACATCGATCGTGACATTGCCCACCGGCGTCCAGCCAGCACCGAAGCTGACAACCTTCCGATCGCCCGTAGGAATGCGCGGTCCACGATGGGTGTTATTGGCCGGTGACTGATCGACCGAAAAGCCTGCGCGAAGTACCCATTGGTTGTTCAGTTGATATGCCGCACCGATAGCATGAGCCCACGTATCGTGCCAATTCTGTTCTTCGGTAATAGTGCCCAGCGCGCCGCTCAACGCAGGGGGTAAACCCGTGTTCTCAATAGTTAACGCTTTGAAGCGGCTCCAGCGAGTCCAGGTGCTCCCCACGTATAGGGTCCAGTCGTCATTAAGCTGATGAGTCACCGAGAAATCCACTGACTCCGGGGTATCCACATCCAGCGAAGCGTCATAACTGCGGCCGCTGACCCCCAACACGCTAAAGATGCCGTCAGTGACCTTGGTCTTGGCATCCAATTGATAACTGACCTTGGAATGGTAGGTCATGCCCAAACGGGTTCGGTCTGTAGCCTGCACCAAGATACCGGCGTTAAAACCCAGGGCCGTGTCGTCACCCGTGCTTTTGAGTTTTCCGTCATTGCGACCAGGGCTAAGCGGATTGGGCACCATGCCGGAAATTTCACCACCGATACGGTTGATGGTCGGACCGAACCCGATCGAAACGTTGTCGTTGAAGGCATAGCTGACAGTGGGCTGGAACGTAAGGGTCGTGACTTCGCTTTTGTTGGCGTAGTAACGCCCGGCGAAACCGCTGCCATAGTCAGTCATCAGACCGAAAGGCACATAAAAACCTACACCGAACGCCCAATGCTCATCGATCGGTTTGACGTAGTAACCCATAGGCACGGTGGTGGTTGGCACCATGTCGCCGTCTTCCTCGCCGCCGAATGTACTGCGGGTGTGGCTTATGTCGGACTTGGCGAAAAGAGTCGCCGCCCCCACGCTGACCTGTTCTCTTTTCAAGCGAGACATGCCCGCAGGGTTACCGAAGACCGTACTCGCATCTTCAGCGGCGGAAGAGCGACCGGCAAACCCGGATCCCATCCCGCTGATGCTTTGTTCATTGAGAGCGAAGCCACTTGCAAAAACGTTTGAGGATGCGAGCACGACAGCAAGGCCAAATGGGGTCTTGAGCACTATTTTTTTCATTGTTTGAACTCTATGGGTATCACTGAGATGAAGCATTAGAAGCGATGGATCACCATATTTATTCATGTGACCATATCAGTCAATGGTCACATCACGGATAAATAAAATGCCCTTCGACGGATGGAAGAAGGGCAAAGTGAAAAGCCGTTCGGGATCTGACGCGTACCGCCGTATGCGATAAACCTTTAGTCAAAGGTCAAGGCATGAGGCTACGCAAGATGAGGTTGGAGGTTAGCGTGGGCGCCTCCTCGACGAAATCGAGGTTGTACTGCAGCAGCAAAGGGTTGACGAATGGCCGCAGCGCGAGATGTATCGCTTCTACTGTCTCGTCCAGCGGAGTCTTGCGTTCAAATTCGCCACTCTCTCGCCCCTCTCGCACGATTTGCAACACGAAGCGTTTGATGCGTGCGTCATAAGCCTGCGAACTGGGCCAGCTTTCCGACGCCGCGAACGCTGCGATGTCATAGAGTTTTCGGTCGTTGAAGAACAGATTCACACCGGTGGCGATCACCGTTTTGACCAAACGTCGAAAACGCTCCGTCGGCGACAGGTCTTCTACATTGATAGCCTGCTCCACAGCCGCGACGATTTCTGCCAGACAATTTGCGCAGATGGCTTCACCGATCGCCTGCTTGGAATCAAAAAATTTGTAGATGTAGGCCTTGGAAAACCCGATGGCCTTGGCCAGATCGGAAACCGTGGTTTTGCCGTAGCCGTATTGACTGAAGTGTTCGTTGGCCGCCGCGACAATCTGGTCTCGAATGTCGTGATCGACTGGGCCACGGGGGCTGGGCGAAGATGAAGATATCGATGGCTGATTCATGGGAACAGCTTACTCACCCTATCGAAGACTGACAACTTGTGACCGATAAGATATATAGTCACAAATCAGCCGGCAATCCGCTAAACGCTCTTGTAGATCCTGCGCCATGCGTGCTGGTTCGTATGAATCAATCGCCGTGTTGACGCCTTATGGGACTGCATCAGGCGTTTGACGAGTGTCGGGGTCTATACTGATTTCGCCCTTTTAATCAGATCCCCCCTTAACCACCGCACAGCCCACCAGGCAGAACACGTGAACCATTCGACACTTACTGCCGCGCTGCTCTGTCTATTACTCGGCAATCCCGTCAGGGCCGAGCAGTATCAAGTCGTTACTGAAGAGTGGGCGCCGTACAACTACCAGGAGAACAATCAGCTCACTGGCATGGCCACGGAGATCGTTCGGGGCATAATGGCGATGACCGGGGATGACTTTGAGGTGCTGCTGCTGCCCAGTATGCGAAGCACCCTCGCATTGAAGACCCGGCCCAGGACCATAATGTATTCCCTATTCCGCACGGCGGAGCGCGAACCGTTATACAAGTGGGTCGGACCGATCGTGGAAGAGTCCATTCACCCCTATCAGTTAGCCAATGCGCAGCAGCCGGTGAATTCCTTGGAGCAGCTACTGCACGCCCCACGGATCACAACGAGACATGCCGGCCTGATACCCGAGATTCTGCAGGCGCGGGGCTTCAACAACCTCGAAAAAAGTGCGACCGAGAGCCAGCAGCTCTATCGCATGCTGCTAGCCGGGCGCACCGACATCATCATTGGCGACACTGATGCGGGGGTGGCTTATTACAGCCGCCAATTGAACATCGCCCCCGGTACGCTGCGGCAGATTCCCATCGAGCTCTATCGCTCATCGCTGTACATCGCCTTCAGCCGCGACTGTGACGACGAACTGGTAGCCGCCTGGGCCAGCGCCCTGGAGCAACTGCGCCACTCGGGCGAGTTGCGGCGCATCCAGGATCGATACAATCACCCCATAGGGCAATGAAAGCGCGGAAGCGCAAATCGGGCATCCTGCGTCCCCTCGGTGTCTCGGTGCCAAGTAAGCTGAGCCATTAATGCCCGGGCATTGGACTTCTTGGGCGTTTTACATCGCGTTTTCTCCTTACCGAGTCAGGGCTCGCAATGCGGCTCGGTTGAGGCAACCGGGGCGTACGCAGTAACAGACTGATTTCCGCTGCGCTGACCGCTCTGCTGAAAAAGTGGCCTTGAATTTCATCGCAGCCGTTTTCACGCAGGAAGGTTTGCTGCTCTTCGGTTTCGACACCTTCGGCAATGACCTTCAGGTTCAGTTTGTGCCCCAACGAAATCACTGCGGTGGCGATGGCTTTGTCGTTCTCGTTGTCGGGCAGATCGCGCACGAAAGACTGGTCGATCTTGAGTCTCGCGATCGGGAAGCTTTTCAATGCTGCGAGGCTGGAGTAGCCAGTGCCGAAGTCGTCGATCGAGAGACTGATCCCCATTGATTGCAGTTCCTTCATTTTGCTGATGGCTTGCTGAAGGTCTTGCATGATCAGACTTTCGGTCAGCTCCAGCTCAAGGTACATCGGGTCCAGTCCGGTTTCTTGCAAAGCATGCCTCACCCGGTCGATCAGGTCCCTTTCGATGAACTGGCGTGCTGAAATATTCACCGACATGGTGATCGGCGGCCAGCCCGCATCCTGCCAGTCCTTGTTCTGTCTGCACGCGGCATGAATCACCCAGTCGCCAATGGGCACGATCAACCCGGTCTCTTCGGCCTGCGGAATGAATTTGATTGGAGACACCATGCCGAGCTCGGGGTGCTGCCAGCGGATCAGTGCCTCTACGCCGATAATCTGACCTGACTGCAAATCCACCTGTGGCTGGTACAGCAGCAGGAACTCGTCATGGTTGAGTGCGTTTCGAAGCCCGTCTTGCATCGCGAGCTTGCCCTGAACCTTGTTATTCATCTCGCTCGTATAGAACTGGTAGCTGTTGCGACCCAGCTCCTTGGCCCGGTACATGGCGGCGTCCGCGTTGCTGAGCAACGTCTCGGTATCGCTGCCGTCGGCGGGATAGGTGGCCAACCCCATGCTGCAGGTGACGTGGAGTGTATGTCCGCTGAGCTGAATCGGCCGCAGGATGGCTTCCTGGATTTTGTGCAGGGCTGGAGTAACGCCGTCGAGGTCTGAGGGCTGGTCGAACAGGACGATCACAAACTCATCGCCACCCAACCGCACGACGGTGTCGGTGCGGCGTACACACCCCAGCATGCGCTGGGCGACGGTTTTCAGCAGTTCGTCTCCAGCACTGTGCCCAAGGCTGTCATTCACCAGTTTGAATTTGTCCAGATCGAGAAACACCACCGTCACCAACCGGCTGTAGCGCTGAGCATAAAGTATTGCCTGCTTGAGACGGTCTTCGAGCAGTGTGCGATTCGGTAGCCCGGTCAGTGCGTCATGGTCGCCCATATAGCGAATGCGCTTTTCGGTAAGTTGGCGTTCTATCGCAATGCCGGCAAGCGGTGTCGCCATGTCGATCAGACGAGTCTCGGTCGAGCTGGGGCTGCGTACGGTGTTGGAATACAAGGCAAACGTACCCAATACCTTTCGCTCATGGGACAGAATCGGCGTCGACCAGCAGGCGCGAAATCCATAGGGCGCAGCGGCTGAACGGTACTCCTCCCACAGCGGATCCAGCTCGATATCCGTGACGATGACCGGTTCTCGTCGATACACCGCGGTGCCGCATGAACCGACGTTCGGACCAATCGCAATCCCGTCAATGAGCTGGTTATAGGCTTTCGGCAAACTGGGCGCAGCCCCGTGCAGCAGGTGCTTGCCATCCTCATCCAGCACCAGGATGGACACCATCATCCCCTCCAGTTGGGACTCGACCAGGTGAGCCAGGCTGTCGAGGACTTCTGCAAGCTCGGTGCTCCTGGCGATCAGCTCCAGGACATGACCTTGTCCGGCACGGATGACGGCTTCTTGCTCTAATCGGCTGTTTTGCAAGGCGAGCCGTTCTGTGGCGATACTCAATTGAACCGTTCTTTTTTCCAGCTGAAGTCGGTCTTTGAGGAATTGATTCACCGCGCGAGCCATGTTGCCGATCTCGTCCTTCCTATGTTCCGCCATCATCAAATGCGTTTTGTCAGTGCGTTCCTGACGCAATTGCCGGCTTATTTCATTCAGACGCACGAGAACATGACGGCCCATGAAGACTCGGGTCACGAACCAGGCGAACACCAGGCTGGCGCCCAACATGATCAGCACCCATTGCTGGCTACGATTTGAGTCCTCGACCAGGCGCTGCAGGGCTTCGCGATAGTCTTCGGTGTAAGCACCGGATTGCGCACGGGCCACCGCGACCAGAACCCCGGCCTCGCTCTTCAGTTCCTCATTGACGCGCTGTATGACGTTGTGCTGATTGATGAGCCTCAGGCGCAGGGAGAAGAGATCGGGCGTCTCCACATTAACGTCGGGTAACTTGCCTGTGGTGCGTGACAGGCGCTCATATCGGATCCGCAGCCGTTGCACGGCATCACTGTCGACAGCCTGCGGCAGATCGAAAAGTAACACCGCCAGTTCCAGGCTGGCCCGGGTCTGGGTCGCGGTTAACCAGGCGGTGTGATCCTCCATGGTTTGCTTGAAGGTGACCTCGGTTTGCAGCAGGCTTTCTCGCAGCTGCGCAACGATGTTGGCGGTATTGCGGAACATCTGACTCGACTGATGCATGTCGAGTATCGCCACGCCACTGTTCGCGGCAGTCAGCTGCTGCACCAGTTGATCAAGGGCTTCAAGCTGTTCGACGGTCGCCGCATAGCTTGAACGCAGGGTGTCGGGGGATCGGGTTGTCAGAAGCTGATCGGTCTGGCGTTCGATCAGCAAGGTGCGCTGCAGCATGTCTTGCCCATTTTGCATGCGGACCAGTCGTTCATCCGTCAACTGGCGGGTGGCGCTGTTTGACGTGCGCAAGGCGTAGACCGCAGTTGCACCCATCGCCAGGATCAGCAGCGCCAGCGTCAGAAACGCCAGTGTGAACTGTGCGCGTAGCGATTGCGGCAATAGCTGGCGTCCGAGCCGGGAAGAAACGTCCAATGTCAGGGATTCCATTGGTGGCGATAGATATCTCGATAGCCATTGTCAGGGTCGTACTGGAATTTCTTCCCGCCGTCGAAGGCAATATTGTCGGCATTGACCAGGTGAATCGGCGCAATGAAGCCGCTCACCGGCTGGCCTGCAAACAGCCGGTTCAATTCATCCATCACTTGCCAGCCATGCAGGTTGAGCGGCTCGGCCACGGTGACGGTCTGGTAGGTTTTTGCCTGTATGCGCAAGAAAGCCGAAGCGCTGCCATCACCGGCAGACAACAGACTGATGCCGTCACTGGGTATTGCCGCGTTGGTCAATGAGGCAATCGAGTAGTCGAAATAGATATCGTTGATGGCCAGCGTGTGGGTCCAGCGCTTGCCATAGCGCTGAAGCAGCTCCCTGGTGATCGCCGGCATCTTCTCGCCGCTTTCGGAGATCGCGACATCGCGCACTTCCAGCAACGTACATTCCCGACAGGCCCGAATGACGTTTTCCATGGCCTTGGCTTTCGCCATGGCGATGCTGTACCTGGAGTCGGTCAGGATGACCACGCCGGCGTGTCCATTTGACTGTGCCACTGCCGCCATGGCCGTGAGGCGAGCCACTTCGAGCGGGTCGGTCGTGACGTTCATGGCCACCGGCGTGCCGTCAATCGGACCGGGGCTTGCCCCGGCGTGCCAGCCAACCACCGGCACATCCCTGTTGGCGAAGAGGATCAGCGCCGCATTGTTCTCAAGGGCATCGGAGCCGCACAGGATGAGGCCATCGGGTTTGGCTGCCAGGGCATCGGCAAAGGCCTTTGCGCGCCCGGCCGATGATCCGGCGCCATCGAATATCTTCAGCGTCCAGCCCATCACCTTGGCTGCCTCGCGAGCGCCCTGCGCGACACCGACAATTCCTCCGTTACGCAAATCTTCTGCGACAAGGGCAATGCTCTTGCCCCGCAGGGCTTGCGGGCCGGACTCAGGGCCGCTCCAGCGAATGGCTTCGAGGGTGGACCTGGAAACGATTTCCTGCGCTTGCATCACCGTAACCGTGGTGTTTTCGACACCCATTGCGGTTGGCAGGTTCTGGCCGTATCCCGGAGTTGCCGCGAATAGACTGAAAACCGTAATTGAAGCCATCCAGAGTAGCCAGGGCCTGGGTAAACAGGGCCTGATCAGACAGGTTCGATCACCGCATGTGATGCCGGGTCTGGAGCTGATGGCGCGATCATAGTCTGGCATGGCGTCCCTTTTTGCCAAGAGTGCAGCGTTAACTATCCGAAAGGATAGTCGGTTCTGCTGTCATCAGGTCTTTTGTGGGAAAAGTACGCGATATAGCCTGATACAAGCTTCTTATTCTTTTAAAGAAGTACAAATTGATTTTATAGTGCGTTTCAATCTATGCGCTGGAGTTGATGCAGAAACGTCCCTTCAATTTGTTCAGGAGCCATGATGTCCGATCCAAAACCTCTGTTGTTTGCACTCTACGAACAAGCCAGTGTGGGCTGTGGAGGTGCGCCGAGCCTCTGGACGCATCCGGCTGACGAGCGCCTGGCAATCAACTCGTTGGGCTACTGGTCGAACCTGGCGCGCATTGCTGACCAGGCCAACCTCGATATGCTGTTCTTCGGCGACGTGCTGGGTTTCTACGACGTCTTTGGCGGCAATGCCGATGCCGCGATGAAATGGGCTGTGGAAGCTCCGGCCAACGATCCGTTGATGATCATTCCCGCCCTGGCCGCGGTCACCGAAAACCTTGCGTTCGGCGTCACGGTCACCACCAGCTATGAACACCCCTTCTCCCATGCTCGGCGTTTCAGCACCCTGGACCACCTCACCAATGGCCGGGTGGGCTGGAACATCGTGACCTCTTATCTGTCCAGCGCCGCGCGTAACTTCGGCCTTGAACAGATGATCAAGCACGATGACCGCTACGAACGCGCCGAAGAATTTCTCGATGTGGTGTACAAGCTGTGGGAAGGCAGTTGGGCCGACGATGCGGTGGTCGCGGACAAAGCTCATCAGCTGTATGCCCGGGGTGATCGGGTACGGCCGATCAACCACGTCGGCGAGCACTATCGAGTCGCCGGGCCGCACCTCACCTCACCGTCGCCGCAGCGCACACCGCTACTGATCCAGGCCGGCTGGTCGGGGCGCGGTCGCGAGTTCGCCGCCAAGCACGCCGAGCTGATCTTCATCGCCAAATCCAACCCTGAGGAAATCCGTCAGGGCCTGGAGGACATATGGGCCAAAGCCCAGGCTCTCGGTCGCCAGCGTGAGGATGTGAAGTCCCTGACCGTATTGCGCATCGTCACCGCCAAAACCGAAATTGAAGCCCAGCGCAAATATGACGCGTTGCAAAGCAACTACCATCTTCAAGCGCAACTGGTCAGTTATGCGGGCGACACGGGCATCGATATCAGTCGCTATGCCGACAGCGATGCATTGTCGACCCACACCGAAGGGCTGACGTCCTATGTCATGCACCCCGATGGCAGTGGTAAGCCGTTGACCGCCGGGGATGTGAAGCAACGTTTTGCCAAGGTCACCCGCGGCAGCGATCTGATCCTGGTGGGCACCCCGCAACAGGTAGCCGACCGGATCGAAGAACACGCACGCATTTCCGGCACCAGCGGCTACATGATCAATCCGTTGATCAGCCCTGGCACACTCGAAGATTTCGTGGAGTTGATCATTCCCGAATTACACAAGCGCGGCCTCTACAGAACCCAGCCGCAAAGCGGTACCTTCAGGTCCAGGTTAAGGGAGGACGGCAGCAGCCATTTACCCGACTCGGCTTATGGCGCTTCATTCCGCTTCGGCAAGGCGCTTTAGCCCGAAGGCGACTGCTCGAGCGTTATCAAGCGCGCAGAATCACCGATGCCGCCATGAGTGCTCAGCGCTGTTCTTTTCACACCAATCGAATGAGCAAAAACACCAACAGCACATTCAATACGGCCAGCGAACTCAGGCCCGCCAGCACACCGCCAGCGCCCCAGGTCTGTAACAGGTAACCGCCCGCAAGGGGGGTCAAGGCCTGACCGATGAGCGAAGGCCGAGCCATGCGTCCCATCAGCAAAACATAATGGGTGGGCGACATCAGGGCCAGTGGCAGCAGGCCTCGAACGATCGCCCGCAAACCATTACCCGCGCCGTAGATTACCAGCCCCAGCGCGGTCATTGCCGGCGCGATGGTCACCAGCAACAGACCGATTGCCACGAATACCACGCTGATCAATGTCGTCCAGATCGGGTGTCGCTTTCGCGAAAAAACTTGTAGAACGCGTGAGCCGACCTGGCTCGGCCCCAGCAAGGCGCTCAGCCCGATGGCGGCTGCAAGCGAGTAGCCCTGCCCCTGCAACAATGAAATCAGCTGGACAGATATCGCCGTCATGATCACTGCACCCAACGCGAAAATCAGCGTAAGCAACAGGTAGATCCGCCGGTCGATTGAGAGGTTTTCATCACTCATTGCACGGCTTTTTGCGAATGGCCCCGCGCCACGCGCCAGCACCCAGAGATAAAGCGGTGCCACGGCAATGACCAATAGCACCCCATAAGCCACGCACGTCGTGCGCCAGCCAACGTGCTCGATGACCAGCGCAACCGCGGGCCATGACAGCGTTGTCGCAAACCCTGAAATAAGCGTGATCCCGGTAATCGCACTGCCCGCCCGCTCCCCGTATAGAGAACCTAACGCGGCGAATAGCGCTTCATACAGCCCCAGCGCCATACCGACGCCAATCACTGCCCAAGACAAAAGAAACATCGGCAACGAGGTCGAACTCGCCATCAGAAACAGCCCGATGGCGACGCCCAGGCCGCTACTGGCCAGGATGGGGCGGCCGCCATAGCGAGCAATAAGCCGGCTGGTCAATGGCGCCAGCATTGCAGAAACCAGAATGCTCAGCGACAGCGCGCCATACACCCATTGGCTGGCCCAACCGGTCTCTTTCATGATCGGATCGGCCATGACGGCCATCAGGAAGAACGAACCTCCCCAGACCAGCACTTGCAGCATCCCCAATATAAAAATGCCGAATACGCTTGGCAGTCGCGTTTGATGGTTCAAGACAGTGTCATCAGTGGTGAGAAAAAGCAGAAGTCGTGAGCAGTTGCGCAACTACGGGTAGGGGCTAACCGATTGGTCGATGGCTCAAAGCATGTGTCCAGCCCAGATCTTGCGATTGACCAGGTCGACAGCAATTTCGATGAAGGCGTCTCCAACGAATTTGGCAGCCGGGCTGACGCGCCTGTCCGCCGGAAAAACCTGAACCAGTTTGCGCATGGGCACTGGATCGATCAGCGGCGCCGCACACAGCACGCCGGCTTCGACTTGGGCGTAAATCGACGCCAGTGGTAACGCCGTCATACCGAAGCCATTGCGAACCAGATCGATCATCGCGCCGAACGAGTCGGCCTCAACACTGGTCTTGAGCTTGATCCCGACCTCTCTGGCACAGTTATCCAGAATGACCCGAAGGCCATGCCGGGCACTTGGCAATACCAGTTGCTGCTCGGCCAGGGAGGCAAAGGTTACCGGCGTGTCGATGCGCAGGTTGGCGCTGGCGGGGCCGACCAGTAGCAGGTTTTCCATCATCACCGGCACAATCCTGAGCGTATGCAGGGGTTGCGGATCGTAGGAAATGGCCAGTTCCAATTCGCCGCGCTGCACCCAGTCCAGCAGATAGCCGCTGTAAGCCGAGGAAAATCGGACGGCCAGATTGGGATGCGCCTCGCGGATCTTGCGCACCAGCGGTACGGTGACAATCTCGGCAACCGTCGGCGTCGTACCGATGACCACCGTTCCACGAAAAGACGATCGGCCACCGACAACCGAGCTTCTGATCGATTCCATTTCCTCCATGATTCGGGTGGCATGGGCCAGCACTTCCCGACCGACGTCGGTAATTTCCATCCCGCGCCCGTGTCGTTCGAACAGGTAGGCGCCGAGCTCTTTCTCCAACATTCTGATTTGGCGGCTAAGGGCCGGTTGCGCGATGTGAAGCCGATCCGAGGCCTTGCTGAGACTGCCCAGCTCGGCCACATGAATCAGGGTTTTGAGTTGAACGACATCCATTACCAGGCCAGTCAGCATCGAGGTCGGCGCGATATGCGTCGAAAGTGCTGTGAGTGTAATCGCATTTGCGCACCTTGGAATGCCCCGCAAACCGCGTGTCATGAGGCCTCAAGGCTTTCGAGCAGCCTGTATACCCCAGCCCGCCGGGGCTGCACGCCAAGCTATAGAATTTAGGTATATCAGTTAGGCCCGCCTGACGACTTATTACCCTCCTCACTCTGCGGTAGCGTGCAATCAACGTCGGCGCCAAAGAGCGCTCGACTCACTACAAGAATAAGATTCGAGGGCTCGCGCCATGATGTTCAATGCTTCGCCTTACCTGACTTGTCCGATTTCCCCGGGCCACGTACAGCTCACCACACTCGTGCATCCTCCCTCCTCCTTCCCTTCAGAAAACCCGGCAGTGAGCGGGTTCGCGCCTCTTCGTTAAGCCCAACAACCCATCGAGCCAGTCACGTCGGACACGCATCAGCGTGCTCCTCGTATCGCCTCGCCTTGAAGAAAGGGTGAACAACATGTCCGCATTAATCACAGACGCCAAAGACCACGCAGCCGAAACCGCTCCGATGAAAGCGCCAAACCGCGTAAAAGCCATCATGGGTGCCTGCTCGGGCAATCTGGTGGAGTGGTACGATTTTTTCATTTACGCCTACACCGCCATTTACTTTGCCGCTTCGTTTTTCCCCAAAGGCGACACCACCAGCCAACTACTGGCAACCGCCGGGGTTTTCGCCGTTGGCTTTTTCATGCGCCCGCTCGGTGGCTGGATTTTCGGCTGGATCGCTGACACTCGCGGCCGCAAGGTATCGATGATTATCTCGGTGTTCATGATGTGCGCCGGCTCACTGCTGATCGCCGTCATGCCAACCTACGCGACCATAGGGGTCGCGGCACCGATTCTGCTCGTGGTGGCCAGGCTGATCCAGGGCCTGTCCGTCGGTGCGGAGTACGGCACCGGCGCCACCTACATCAGCGAAATCGCGACACCGGGCCGCCGCTGTTTCTATGGATCGTTCCAGTACTTCACCATCATTGCCGGGCAGCTGTTGGCCTTGATGACCGTGGTCATTCTCCAGCAAACCCTGACCGGCGAGGAGTTGCGCGAATGGGGCTGGAGGATTCCGTTCTTCATCGGCGCCCTGAGCTCGATCGTCGTGGTGTATCTGCGGCGCGCCATGCATGAAACCGCGACCAAAAAAGACATGAACCGTAAAGATGCCGGCTCTCTGCGCGGCATGTTCAAACACAAACGGGCGGTCGCCCTGGTAGTGGCGTTCACCATCGGCGGTTCGCTGTACTTCTATACCTTCACCACCTACATGCAGAAGTTCCTGGTGATCTCCGCTGGCTTCAGCCCGGAAACGGTGAGTTTCATCATGACCGCCGCCCTGGTCGGCTTCATGCTCTGCCAGCCACTGTTTGGCTTGCTCGCTGACCGTATCGGGATCAAAGCGCACATGCTGATGTTTTCCGGATTGGCCATGCTGCTGGTGATCCCCCTGCTCTATTCGCTGCAGTCAGTCAGCAGCCCGTTTACGGCGTTCCTGCTGGTGTTTGGCGGCCTGGCCATTGCGTCGCTCTACACTCCGATTGCCGGGATCGTCAAAGCTGAACTGTTCCCGCCTGCGGTGCGTGCGCTGGGCGTAGGCTTTCCGTATGCCGTCGGCAACGCGGCATTCGGTGGCACTGCCGAGTACGTGGCCCTGTCACTCCGATCACAGGGTGTCGAGGCGTATTTTTTCTTCTATGTCGCCGCGGTAGTGACCATCACCTTCATCGCTGCGATGTTGATGCCGAATCTGTCGCGCTATGGGTACATCAGCGGTAGCGGTGAGATCGAAGAGCGCACAGGGCTAAAGAGTTGTTCAAAACCGAGTGCCGCCAGGGTCTGACCATTACAACAGCAGATTGAAAAGCACCCATCGGGTACCCGGCCATGGCCGGGTTTTGCTGTTTATCAGTCGCGCCAACTCGATGCTCTTGGTCAATAATGGCGCACTTTTTCTCAACTGAGCCCGAGTGATGATCACGTTCAAGCAACTGGAATCCATCTACTGGATTGTTTGGAAGCCTTACAGAATGTAGTCACACCACATATCAGCGACAACCTGGGGCGTCACATCGGTACCCGGAGTCTGACGCGCTACAATGTCCCGGTGTCCATCGGCGGGATGATCATCAACCCGGGCGACATCATTGTCGGTGACGAAGATGGACTGGTTGCCCTCTCTCCCGAACACGCCGAACACGCCGAACAGGTTCTGTTCAAAGCGCGAGAGCACGATGCCCACGAACAACAGGTCATAGCCGAAATCGCCACTGGCGCCATCGACCAGTCATGGCTGGACAAGGTGCTGGAAAAGGCCGGCCTGGCGAACTGAAAAACGCTTCGCAATCACGTTCTGCACAGACTTCACAGCGCCATCCAGCCGGGCCCCCAGCCTAATGCCGGTAAGTTAAGAGGCGACGAAATCCTGTGGGAGCGTGGCTTGCCCGCGAAGAATGCACCGCGGTTTTTCAGGTACTGCGCGTCATCGTTCTTCGCGGGCAAGCCGCGCTCCCACAGGTTCTGCGTCTTAACTTGCCGGCATTGGTCCCCTGCCCGGTTTTTTATGTGCTGTTGCATCCAGTGCCTTTGCGAAACAAGTGGCCGCCCCTTACGTTCGAATAAACGACAAAGGGTGAGCAGCCACGTGTGTGAATGCTCACCCTTTGATCTTGAAGACGCACCGATAACAGGTCAGACCGTCAGCGGTTTTTCTCCTGTGTCACCCTGAACATCCAGTGCAGCGGCATGACGCTCAGCCTCGTCCTCACTCACCAACTCGCCCTCCCATTTGGCCACCACCGCCGTGGCGATGGAGTTGCCCACCGCGTTGGTGGCCGAGCGGCCCATGTCGAGGAAGGTGTCGATTCCCAGAATCAGCAGCAAACCGGCTTCGGGAATATCGAACTGGGTCAGGGTCGCGGCAATCACTACCAGCGAAGCGCGCGGCACGCCGGCCATGCCTTTGGAGGTCAGCATCAACGTCAACAGCATGGTGATCTGCGTACCGATGGACATCTCGATGCCATAGGCCTGAGCGATGAACAGCACAGCAAACGTGCAGTACATCATCGAGCCATCGAGGTTGAAGGAGTACCCCATGGGCATGACGAAACTCGAGATCCTGCGCTTGACCCCGAAACGATCCAGCGCATGAAGAATCTTCGGGTAAGCCGACTCGGAACTGGCCGTGGCGAAAGACAGCAGGAAAGCTTCCCTGATCAGCACCACCAGTTTGAACACGCGCCGCCCCAGGAACATCCAACCGGCAAACATCAGCATTGCCCAGAGCACGATCAACCCGAAATAGAAGTCACGCATGAAGACCGCGAATTTCACCAGAATGTAGAGTCCGTTGACCGCCACGGTCGCGGCCATGGCCGCCATCACCGCCAGCGGCGCGAGTTTCATCACGTAACCGGTGACTTTCAACATCGCGTGAGACAAATCCTCTATGACATTGATCAGTCCTTGGGCCTTCTTGCCTAGAGAGGCCAACGCCACGCCAAAAAACAGCGAGAACACCACGATCTGCAGAATTTCATTAGTGGCCATGGCCTCCGCGAAAGACCTGGGCACCAAATGCGTCGCGAAATCCTTCAGGGTGAACACTGACGTTTGCAGGTTGGTCGCACTCGTCACCTCTGGTAATGGCAAGCCCAGGTTGTGCCCGGGTTGCAGCAGGTTGGCCATGACCAACCCCACCGACAGCGAAATCAACGACGCGGTGACGAACCAGCCCAGCGCCTTGCAAAAGACCCGGCCCACAGCGCTTGCATCGCCCATGTGAGCGATGCCCACCACCAGCGTAGAAAACACCAAGGGGCCGATGAGCATTTTGATCAGACGTAGGAAAATGTCGGAGATGATCGAGATGTAACCGGCGACTCGGGTCGCCGCCGCTTTGTCCGGGAAGTTGAGGAAAATCATGTAGCCGATAACGATCCCCAGCAGCATGGCGATCAAGATGCCTGCCGCAGCCGGTAACCTGTTTTTCATAACGCACCTGTTGTCGTATTTTCTGGAAAGTAGCCTGGACAAGCGCCCGCGTGATCACGCGATGGCGCTGAAAAACGCAAGGTCAGCCGCAGTGCTACGGAATGAAAAAGGCAAGTGCAAAGTGCCTGTAACGGCAGGTCGAGGATGGATGCGGGCGGAACAGGTCATGGACAGAGGACAGGACGGGGCAAGCCAACTGCAGGAAGCTGTCATACATAGGTGCAATCCTCGGATCTTATAGTTGTGGTTGCATCGGTTACGCGCTGTACCGACGTAGCCGGAAAACTACGCGAGTCCTGTTCCCCCAATAAGAGCCGATCGCGCTCTACCAGATATGCCCAAAAGCTATGGCGCCGTGCTCAAGCTCAGCGTTTTCGTGAATGGCAAACACTCAGTTTTCCTCTTCCCATAATTCGTGGTTATCGCCGATCACTGCTGCGCACGCATCCGCCGTCCAGCTATACAAAACGGGCATATCTCAAAGACAAAAACGGTAGTCGTCGTTCTCCTCCAGCGCTCCCAGAATGAGTGAAAACACAAAAGCAGCACTGCTTGGGAGATAGGCATGTCAACAGAAGCTGAACAAACCGTGGGGCAGGATTGGCAGGAGGACGTGTTCCGCGTGCTCAAGGCCCACGACGTCAAACACGTGGTCTTCGTACCGGACGCAGGTCACTCGGCGGCGATCCGCATGTCGTACGCAGACCCGGACATCAAGGCCGTTGTCCTCACCACTGAAGAAGAAGGCATCGGCTACCTCGCCGGCGCCTGGTTGGGCGGTGAGCGCGGCGCCCTCTTGATGCAGTCCAGCGGTGTCGGTAACTGCATCAACACCCTGGCCCTTCAAGTCTGTGCCGGCTTCCCGCTGCTGATGGTGGTCACCATGCGCGGCGACTGGGCCGAATTCAACGCGTGGCAGAACCCCATGGGCCAGGCCACCGAAGCCTCCCTGAACCTGATGAAAGTGATGACCTGGCGCGCGGACGTTCCCGAAGACGTCGCCCCGTTGCTGCACGGTGCCGCGACCATGGCCTTCAACGGTGATTCCGCCACTGCCCTGCTGCTCGGCCAGCGCCTGATTGGAGAAAAGAAATGGGTCAAGTAAGCGCAAACCACACCCTGTGCCGTCGCGAAGTGGTCAAGGCCTTGCTGGCCGACCGCAAAGACGTGCTGGTCGTGACCGGCCTGGGATCGGCGTCCTATGACGTCATGGCGGCCGGTGACAATGATCTGAATTACTACCTCTGGGCCGCCATGGGCAGTGCGATCACGGTGGGCCTGGGCCTGGCCAATGCCCAGCCGGACAAATCGGTGGTGGTGGTCACCGGTGACGGTGAGTTGCTCATGGGCTTCGGCGCGCTGGCGACCGTCGCGCTGCAAAAGCCCGCCAACTTGACCATTGCTGTGTTGGACAACGGTCACTTTGGCGAAACCGGCATGCAGGTCAGCCACGCGGGGTTTGGCATTTCCCTGGACCAGGTGGCGAAGACTTGCGGCTTCAGCTGGACCGATGAAATCCGCGATATGGAAGGCGTACACGACTTGCGCGAGCGCTTTGCAACTCGCGATGGCGTCAAGCTCGCGACGATCAAGATCAAAGCGGAAAACCCGCCACGTGTACTGCCACCGCGCGACGGTCACTACATCAAGAATCGCTTTCGTGCTGCCCTGGGTTTCAACCCGATCTGATTGCTCTATGCCGGACCCGGTCACGCAGGGCAAATGCCGTGCGTGACGCACTGAGGAGAATAATAATGACCGACCGCAACGCTGAAGAACTCAATGCCATCCGCGAAGGCGTACGTGCCCTGTGCGCCGAATTCGATGCCGCCTACTGGCGCAAAGTCGACGAAGAAAAAGGCTTTCCGGAAACCTTCGTCAAGGCCCTGACTGATGCCGGTTGGCTGGCTGCGATGATCCCGACCGAATATGGCGGCTCTGGCCTTGGGTTGGCCGAGGCCTCTGTGATCCTTGAAGAAGTGAACCGCTGCGGCGGCAACTCCGGCACCGTTCACGGCCAGATGTACAACATGTTCACCCTGCTGCGACACGGCAGCGAAGCACAGAAAAGCTACTACCTGCCGAAACTCGCCAGCGGTGAATTGCGCCTGCAATCGATGGGCGTGACCGAGCCCACCACCGGCACCGACACCACCAAAATCAAGACCACCGCCGTACGCAAAGGCGACAAATACGTGATCAACGGGCAGAAAGTATGGATCTCGCGGATCCAGCATTCCGACCTGATGATCCTGCTGGCGCGCACCACACCGTTGGCCGATGTACAGAAAAAATCCGAAGGCATGTCGATCTTCCTCGTGGACCTGCGCGAGGCCATCGGCAACGGTCTGACCGTGCAACCCATCGCGAACATGGTCAACCACGAGACCAACGAGTTGTTCTTCGACAACCTGGAAATTCCCGCCGACAGCCTGATCGGCGAGGAAGGCAAAGGCTTCAGGTACATCCTCGACGGCCTGAATGCCGAACGCACCCTGATCGCTGCCGAATGCATCGGTGACGGTCGCTGGTTTATCGAGAAGGCCAGTGCTTATGCCCGCGACCGCGTGGTATTCGGGCGCCCGATCGGGCAGAACCAGGGCGTGCAGTTTCCGATTGCCGAAGCGCACATCGAAATCGAGGCGGCCGACCTGATGCGCTGGCGTGCCTGCGAGGAATACGACAGCGGCATCAACGCCGGGGCCAGCGCCAACATGGCCAAGTACCTGGCGGCCAAGGCCTCCTGGGAAGCCGCCAACGCTTGCTTGCAGACCCACGGCGGTTTTGGCTTCGCCTGCGAGTACGACGTCGAGCGCAAATTCCGTGAAACCCGCCTGTATCAGGTCGCGCCCATCTCCACCAACCTGATCCTGTCATACGTGGCCGAACACCTGCTCGAGCTGCCGCGCTCTTTCTAATAACAAGAGAGATAACACCATGAGCCAGCCCAAAGGCATCCGCCCGCTCGATGGCATTACTGTCGTCAGCCTTGAGCATGCCATTGCAGCGCCCTTCTGCACCCGACAACTGGCCGACCTTGGCGCCCGCGTGATCAAGGTCGAACGTCCGGGCACAGGCGATTTCGCCCGGGGTTACGACCAACGCGTCAACGGTCTGGCCTCGCACTTCGTCTGGACCAATCGTTCGAAAGAAAGCCTGACCCTGGACTTGAAGCAAGACTCGGCCACCGAGGTACTGGACAGTTTGCTGACCACCGCCGATGTGCTCGTGCAGAACCTGGCACCCGGTGCCGCCGCACGAATGGGGCTGTCATTCGAGGCTTTGCATCAGCGCTTTCCGCGGCTGATTGTCTGCGACATTTCCGGCTATGGCGTCGGTGGCCCCTATGAAAAGAAGAAAGCCTACGACCTGTTGATTCAGAGCGAAGGTGGTTTTCTGTCGGTGACCGGCGGCCCGGGCGAGGAAGAAATGGCCAAGGCCGGTTGTTCGATCGCCGACATCGCGGCCGGCATGTACGCCTACACCGCAATTCTGTCGGCGCTGTTGTTGCGTGAACGTACCGGCGAAGGCAGCCACCTCGATGTGTCGATGCTGGAAAGCCTGGTCGAGTGGATGAACTACCCGATGTACTACGCCTACGACGGCGCCCCTCCACCACCTCGCGCCGGCGCCGCGCACGCCACTATTTATCCCTACGGCCCCTTCCCGATCGGCGACGGCACCACCGTGATGCTGGGTTTGCAGAACGAGCGTGAATGGCAGCTGTTTTGCGAGAAGGTGCTCCTTACACCCGAACTGGCCAAAGACGAGCGTTTCTCGGCCAACTTCAAGCGGGTCGAAAACCGTCACGCGCTACGGCAACTCATCGTTGAAGCGTTCTCCACGCTCAATTTCGATGCCGTGTTTGATCGGCTGGAGCATGCGCAGATCGCCAACGCCCGGGTCAATGACATGCAGGGGGTTTGGGACCATCCACAACTCAAGGCACGTGATCGCTGGCGGGAAGTCGAGACCTCTGCCGGCACCGTGCCAAGCCTGATACCGCCCGGCAGCAACAGCGCTTTTGAACCGCGTATGGATGCTGTGCCCGCCCTTGGTCAACACACCGAACAGGTGCTCAGGGAACTGGGGCTGGGAACGGGCCGCATCGAACAAATGCGCGCAGCCGGGGCTATCTGACAGCAACGATCAACTATTTTCGAGTGAACACTGCCCAATGAAGATCCTGGTAGCTGTGAAACGCGTGGTCGATTACAACGTGAAAGTTCGCGTCAAGGCGGACAATTCCGGCGTCGACCTTGCCAACGTCAAGATGTCGATGAACCCGTTCTGTGAAATCGCCGTGGAAGAAGCCGTACGTCTGAAAGAGAAAGGCGTTGCGACTGAAATCGTCGTCGTCTCCATCGGCCCGTCCACCGCTCAAGAGCAACTGCGCACCGCGCTGGCTCTGGGTGCCGACCGCGCCATCCTCGTCGAATCCGCTGAAGATCTGACTTCCCTGGCGGTTGCCAAGTTGTTGAAAGCTGTTGTCGACAAGGAACAGCCGCAGCTGGTGATCCTCGGCAAACAAGCCATCGACAGCGACAACAACCAGACTGGCCAGATGCTCGCTGCACTGAGCGGCTACGGTCAGGGCACGTTCGCTTCGAAAGTCGAAGTGTCCGGCGACAGCGTTGCCGTGACCCGCGAAATCGACGGCGGCGCGCAGACGGTTTCCCTGAAGCTGCCGGCCATCGTCACCACCGACCTGCGTTTGAACGAGCCGCGCTACGCGTCTCTGCCAAACATCATGAAAGCCAAGAAGAAGCCTCTCGAAGTAGTGACTGCGGGCGCTTTGGGCGTTTCCACCGCCTCCACCCACTCGACCCTGAAAGTCGAAGCGCCGGCTGCACGCAGCGCGGGTATCAAGGTCAAGTCGGTGGCTGAACTGGTGGAAAAACTCAAGAACGAAGCGAAGGTAATCTAATCATGACTATCTTGGTAATCGCTGAGCACGACAACAAGGTTGTGGCTCCTGCCACTCTGAACACCGTAGCTGCCGCCGCCAAAATCGGTGGTGATATCCATGTGCTGGTTGCCGGTGCAGGTGTTGGTGCAGTGGCTGAAGCCGCTGCGAAAATCGCGGGTGTGGCAAAAGTGCTGGTGGCCGACAACGCCGCCTACGCGTATCAACTGCCGGAAAACGTTGCCCCGTTAGTAGCAGGTCTGGTTATCGAGCAGCGCACGATTTACAGCCATGTGCTGGCCTCGGCTACCTCCAACGGCAAAAACATCCTGCCGCGCGTTGCCGCTCAGCTGGACGTTGACCAGATCTCCGAGATCATCTCGGTCGAAAGCGCCAGCACCTTCAAGCGCCCGATCTACGCCGGTAACGCCATCGCCACTGTTCAATCGAACGCTGCGGTCAAAGTGATCACCGTGCGTGCCACCGGTTTCGACCCGGTGGCTGCTGAAGGTGGTTCTGCGGCTGTTGAAGCCGTTGGCGCTGCTCACGATGCGGGTATTTCCAGCTTCGTCGGTGAAGAATTGGCCAAGTCCGATCGTCCGGAACTGACCGCTGCCAAGATCGTCGTTTCCGGCGGTCGCGGCATGCAGAACGGCGATAACTTCAAACACCTGTACGCCTTGGCTGACAAGCTGGGCGCTGCCGTCGGTGCTTCCCGCGCCGCGGTCGACGCAGGTTTTGTACCCAACGACATGCAGGTCGGCCAGACCGGCAAGATCGTTGCTCCACAGCTGTACATCGCGGTCGGTATTTCCGGCGCGATCCAGCACCTGGCCGGCATGAAAGACTCCAAGGTGATCGTTGCGATCAACAAGGACGAAGAGGCGCCGATCTTCCAGGTGGCTGATTACGGCCTGGTGGCGGACTTGTTCGAAGCGATTCCAGAACTCACCTCGGTGGTCTGAAAGGAGTAAACGCCATGAGCAACCTTGATATTTCTGCTTGGATCGGCCGAGTCGAAGAAAGCCGCGACCAGATCAGCTACAACTTGGTCAAGCGCATTGCTGCGACACTCGGCGAAGCTGCACCGCAACCTGGTGAAACGCTGCCACCCCTGTGGCATTGGGCATTCTTCCAGGAGCCGGTTGCCGAGGACGGACTCGGCCAGGACGGCCATCCGGCGCGCGGTGGTTTCCTGCCACCGGCAGACAAGCGCAACCGCATGTGGGCAGGCAGCCGGCTAACGTTCAACCGCCCCTTGCGCGTCGAAGCCCAGGTCGATCACCTCTCAACGATACTCAAGGTCGAGGAGAAACACGGACGCACCGGCTCGCTGCTGTTCGTCACCGTGCGCCATGAATTTTTCCAGGAGGGTGAGTGCGCATTGGTCGATGAGCAGGACATCGTCTACCGCGAACCCACCCCACCCAAGCTTGGCGGCACCGAACCACTGGCGGCCGGTCAGTGGCGCGAGCCGGTAGTTCCCAGTGCAACACTGCTGTTTCGTTATTCCGCGGTGACCTTCAATGGCCACCGGATTCACTATGACTGGCCGTACGTGACCGAGACCGAAGGGTATCCGGGCCTGGTGGTGCACGGCCCGCTGATCGCCACCTTGAACCTGCGCGCGTTCATGCGCACACACCCTGGGGTAACCCTCAAGCGCTTCAGTTTCCGTGGTGTGCGGCCACTGATTTCGCCTCAGCCGTTCGAAGTCGGCGGCCGGGTGATCGAGCCAGGCAAGGCTGAGGTCTGGGCGGGCAATCAGGACGGCACCGCGCAGATCGGTGAAGTCGAGTTCAGCCAGGGAGAAACACCATGAGTCCATCGATTGTGCGCTCCGCCCTGTTTGTGCCGGCCACCCGTCCAGAGCGCATCCCCAAAGCCATCGCCACTGGCGCGGACCGGGTGATTGTCGACCTGGAAGATGCCGTGCAGGAAAACCTCAAAGAGCAGGCCCGGGATAACCTTGAGCGCTTCTTGAGTGAGCACCCCGAAGCTCAAGTGCTGGTTAGGGTGAATGCCCCGGAGCACTGGGCGCACACTGCGGACCTGGATCTTTGCCGTCGGCATGCCGGCGTGACCGCCATTCTGCTGCCCAAAGCAGAAAGTGCGGCGCAGGTGTCCACCGCCTTTAGCACCGGCAAACCGGTCTGGCCAATCATCGAGAGCGCCAAAGGCCTGGCTGCACTCCACTCGATTGCCGGCGCCCAAGGCGTTGAGCGCTTGTCGTTCGGCAGCCTCGATCTGGGCCTGGACCTGAACCTGACCACCAGCAGTCGTGCCGCCGAAGAAGTGCTCAGTCACGCCCGCTACGCCGTGTTGCTCTGCACGCGTGTCGCTGGACTGGCCCCGGCGCTGGATGGTGTCTTTCCCTCAATCGCAGATACCGCGGGCCTGCACAATACCGTTCAATTTGCCCGCGACATGGGCTTTGGCGGCGCACTGTGCATCCATCCGAGCCAGGTGGCGATCATCCATCAGGCGTTAAAGCCCAGCCCTGAAGAACTGCTCTGGGCGCAACGCATTGTCGAAGCCGCCAGCTCAGGTGACGGCGTCTTCGTGCTGGATGGGCAAATGGTCGACGCTCCAGTCATTGGTCGCGCGCATTCCATCTTGGCGCGCGCGACTTGACTCAACGGCGGCGCTTTTGCTTTGAAGCTGCGTACTCATTCCTACCTCACAGGACGGTGTCATGACTAACGTTTCTGGCCTTACCCATGCCATTTCGATCAACCCCGCCAACGGCGAGCAGATCGGTCACTACCCTTTCGAATCCGCCTCGACACTGGACGCCGCCCTCACCCGCGCCGCTGCCGGGTTCCGCGTTTGGCGCAGCAAACCCGTTGATCAACGCTCGCAATTGTTGATCGCCTTGGCACAGGCATTGCGCGACAACGCCGCCGCGATGGCGAATATGATCACCCTGGAAATGGGTAAGCCCACCACACAGGCACGCGGTGAAATTGAAAAGTGTGCGCAGCTCTGCGAGTGGTACGCCGAACACGGCCCCGCCATGCTGACCGCCGAACCGACACAGGTCGAGGGTGGCAAGGCACGCATTGAATATCGTCCACTGGGCCCGATTCTCGCCGTGATGCCGTGGAACTTTCCCATCTGGCAGGTGCTGCGTGGCGCCGTTCCAGCGTTGATCGCTGGCAACACTTACGTCCTCAAGCATGCGCCCAACGTGATGGGCTGCGCCTATCTGCTGCTGGATGCCTTCAAGCAAGCCGACTTCCCCGAAGGTGTCTTCGAGGTCATCAATGTCACGCCGGACGGCGTCTCGACCGCAATCGCTGATCCACGCATCGCCGCGGTGACGCTCACCGGCAGTGTTCGCGCCGGCATGGCCATCGGCGCACAGGCCGGAGCAGCCTTGAAGAAGTGTGTATTGGAATTGGGCGGCTCCGATCCGTTCATTGTGCTCAACGATGCCGACCTCGACGAAGCGGTCAAAGCTGCCGTCATCGGCCGCTATCAGAATACCGGGCAAGTCTGCGCGGCCGCCAAACGTCTGATTGTCGAGCAAGGCGTTGTCGAGGCGTTCACCCACAAGTTCGTTGAAGCAACCCGCGAGTTGGTCGTCGGCGATCCATTGGCTGTAGACACCTACATCGGCCCCATGGCTCGCTTCGATCTTCGTGATGAGCTGGATCGTCAGGTCCAGGAGACCCTGGAAGAAGGCGCGACATTGTTAATGGGCGGCAAGAAGGCTGAAGGCCCTGGCAACTTTTATGAGCCCACCGTATTCGCAGATGTCACCGACCGGATGACCTCGTTCAAACAGGAGTTGTTTGGGCCGGTCGCCTCGATCATCACCGCGCGCGATGCAGCCCACGCGCTAGAGCTGGCCAATGATAGTGAGTTCGGACTTGCCTCAACGATTTACACTCGCGATGTCGAGCTTGCCAAAAAGCTGGCGGGCGAACTGGAAACCGGCGGTGTGTTCATCAATGGCTATTGCGCAACCGACCCACGTGTCACCTTCGGCGGCGTGAAGAAAAGCGGCTTCGGCCGGGAGCTTTCACATTTCGGGGTCCGTGAGTTCTGCAATGCGCAGACGGTGTGGCTGGACCGCCGCTGATTGCATCGACGATCAATGTTTTGCGACTCAATCAACATCCCAACGACTCTATCTGGCTTACCTGCGAGCCGATGGAGGTTCGCGCCGGCACCGACACCTCGCTTACGCGGGTCGGTGCCGGTGTTCGGTGCGGCGAAACCGCACTTCGCTTATCTGTTCGTCCCCTCCTGCATCGTGGCGCGCTCAGTCAATTCTGGCCGTTGCGCTCAAGCACCACAAACGCCCCAGAATTAAAGTCGAAGCGCCAGGGGTAGCTACCCCGCTCACAATTCCAAGAATAGAGCCACTTCGATGAGCCTGACAAAATCCCTGCCAGCATGCCTGGCACTCAGCTTCGCATCGTTTGCTACCTATGCAGCAGATGGCCCTCCACCACCTTCGGTGAATGAGCCAAGCGGTATCAACCTGGGCGGCACCAGCTTTTACGACGGTTTCGCGGGACCGCCCGGCTTATCACATCTGACCTATCTGAAATTCAGCACCGCACGCAGCATCAAGGACAACGCAGGCAAGGATAATGGCGCCTTCGATAACCCGAAGATCAACATCATCACGCTGATCAATCAGCTGAGCTATTACTCGCCTGACTCCATCGGAGGCGGTGCGCACCTGGGTTGGAGTCTGTTGGTGCCAATCGTCTCCCTGGACGGTGACTTTGGTGACAACGGCCCCAAGCTCCAGGATAACGGCACCGGCCTTGGTGATATCGTCGTGGGGCCTCAGATCCAGTTCGATCCGATCGTAAATGCCCAAGGCAGGCCCGTCTTTGTGCAGCGCCTGGCCTTCGATACCATCCTTCCAACCGGTAAATACGACAAACATAAAGACCTGAACCCAGGCTCCAACTTCTTCTCTCTGAACCCTTACTGGGCAGCGACCTGGATGCCAGCTCCTCGTTGGGAGGTGAGCTGGCGGCTGCATTACCTGTACAACTTCAAGAACAACGACCCCGCTAGTAGTTCAACGCAATCCTTCGAAGGACAGCCTGTACGCGACACCCAGGCAGGACAGTCGGCGTGGGCCAACTTCACAGCCTCCTATGAAGTGGTCCCCAACGTATCGGTCGGCATCAACGGGTACTACTTCAGGCAACTATCAGATGACGATGTCAACGGGAGTCGGCTGAGCGACTCTCGGGAAAAGGTTTTGGGCATCGGCCCGGGCCTGTTCTGGAAAATCAGCGATGGCCAAGGCTTTTGGCTGAACACCTATAAAGAGACCGGCGTCGAGAACCGCGCCGGAACGGATTACGCCGTCCAGATTCGTTACGCCCACAAGTTCTGACTGACGTGTGCGCCCGCCCATGCATGAGGAGCGGGCTCCTTTACCCGAGGTGATGCTTCATGAACGCGCTCGAATCCATCGACAGCAAAAAATCATTGGCCGCTGTTTGCCTGATGATGGTCATATCTCTAGGAACGCTACAGATCCAGCCTATCCTGGGCGGAGCTTTTATCGATCAACTCGACTTGCCGCTTAATGCAATAGGCGCCATTTTCGCAGCAGAACTTATGGCAATGGCGGTCGCTTGCGGCGTTTGCGCCATGTTGATGGTGAACGTCGACCGACGCCGCTTCGCCTTGGTTGCCTTGCTGATCCTGGTATCAGGTAATCTAGCCAGTACTCAGTTCCACAGCCAGACTTCGTTACTCATTTGCAGAATGATCTGTGGCGCAAGCGGTGGCGCTGTCATGGCGGTTGTCTACGCCACGGCAGCCCTGCGCACATCTAAAGATGCCACTTTCGCGGTCATCAATATCGGCAACCTCCTCTGGGGCATGCTGCTCGTGACCTCCATGCCTATGATCCTGAAATCATATGGCGTGAATGGTGCGTTTTCCCTATTGGCTATCACCAGCGTGCTCTCGGTGCCGGGTTGCTTGAGAGTGCCCAAGCGCTACCCTGAAACACATCGCTTGGCGATCGGTTCGGTCCAGCCATTTGGTCTCACATCCATGCTGTTAATCATGCTTTTTGTGCTTCTGTTTTTTGGGCATTCCGCTCTGTGGGTTTACCAAGAGCGCATCGGCAAAAGCATTGGCCTGGAGCCGCAGCAGATTGGCGGGATTCTGGGCGGCAGCATCCTTGCCGGTGCCCTTGGGGCAGGTCTTGCCGGGCTAATCGGACGGCGCCTGGGTTTGCTGTTTCCGCAGCTATTAAGCTTCGGTACAGCCTTGTTGGCGACACTGGTCATGGTCTATGGCAATAGTCCCATTGCTTTTGTCGCCACTGCCTGCCTGATCCATATGGTGTGGTTTTTCAGCCTGCCTTACCTGCTTTCCATGGCGGCCGAACTGGACCCTTCCGGCCGACTGGCCGGACTAGGTAACGCCGCCATTTTTATCGGCCAGGGGCTCGGCCCGTTTGGTGCAGCACTTGTCGTCGGTGAGGGACATTTCCGGGCAGTCGGATGGCTGGCTGCCTCAGCCTATTTGATAGCCCTGGTTATCTCGTGCCTGGTCGTTGCGCGCTTTCGTCGAGGCGTGAAGCCTTCCGGGCCAGCAATCCCCTCAGTCAGCCTGAAATCACCCGGGAGGATGGTGGCTGCTGATGACCCATCCCATCAATGAACAAAGATGCCCATCTTTAGAGGTTGTCCTGATGACCAGCCAATTTCCCCAAACCCCTGAATTTTCCGGCGCTCTTTATACGCCCAGCCGCGTGGAAGCAGAGGTGTTCGACCTCGAGATTGAAGGCTCCCTTCCCGCCTCGATCCGTGGGACTTTTTATCAGGTCGCGCCAGACCCGCAGTACCCGCCGATGCTGGGCAACGATATCTTTTTCAACGGTGACGGGATGGTCAGCGGCTTCAACTTCGCCGACGGCGGGGTCTCGATGCGACGCCGCTACGTGAAGACTGATCGTTTGCTGGCTCAGCGCCGTGAAGGTCGTTCGCTCAATGGCATCTATCGAAACGTCTACACCAATGACCCGCTCGCGGCGAAGAACAACACGACCGCGAACACCACCGTGGTGCCGCACAATGGTGTCCTGCTTGCGCTCAAAGAAGATGCCATGCCCTGGGCAATGGATCTCGAAACGCTGGAGACCCTTGGCGAATGGAATTTTGACGACCAAGTCAAATCAGCGACATTCACAGCCCATCCCAAGCTCGACCCGGCAACAGGAAACCTCTTGGCATTCAGCTATGAAGCCAAAGGGGACGGCACGCCTGACCTGGCCTATTTCGAAATCTCGCCGGACGGGAAACTACTGCATGAGATCTGGTTCCAGGCACCATATTCCGCCATGGTTCATGATTTTGCGGTGACCGAACGCTACGTAGTGTTCCCATTGATTCCGTTGACGGTGGACGTCGAACGCATGAAAAACGGGGGGCCGCATTTTCAATGGCAACCCGATCTACCTCAGCTTTTCGCCGTGGTGCCACGGGATGGCCGCGCGGAAGATGTTCGTTGGTTCAAGGGCCCGAAGGACGGCTTCCAAGGCCATACGCTCAATGCCTTCGATGACAATGGCAAGGTTTATGTAGACATGCCGGTTACCGGCGGGAACATCTTCTACTTCTTTCCACAGGCGGACGGTCATGTCCCGCCACCCGAAACGCTGGCGGCCTGCCTGATGCGCTGGACCTTCGACCTGAGCGGTGCGCAGGATGACATTCAACCGCAGCCATTGACTGACTATCCCTGCGAGTTTCCAAGGTGTGATGACCGCTACATCGGTCGAAAGTACGAACACGGCTTCATACTCGCCTTTGATCCAGAGCGCCCATACAACCCTGCGAATGGACCGATGCCGTTTCAATTCTTCAACCTGCTGGCTCACGTGAACCTGAAAACAGGAACCACCGACGCCTGGTTCCCCGGTGACAGCGGATGCTTCCAGGAGCCCATTTTCATTCCGCGCTCCCCTGATGCGGCGGAAGCAGATGGCTATGTCGTTGCCCTTCTCAATCTCATCGCAGAAGGTCGTAGTGAGCTCGTGGTTCTGGATTCTCGTGACATGGAGAGCGGCCCCATTGCACGAATCAAAATCCCATTCCGGATGCGCATGTCGTTGCACGGTTGCTGGGCACCGAGCAAAAAATGAAGCAATGAACTGTCCGCTGAAATGACCAGAAGTCTGTGATTAACCCAGCCGGAATGCGGCTTCTATTCTTCTGAGTCACAGCATCGCCGACCGCATGACATGTCCCGTATTGCCTGTTCCTGAGGGTCGGCAAAGCGCTGCCTATAACGCACAAAAATGCATTATTTCTGTATTGTGGGATTTATTAGAAATCCCACTTTACAGGATTAAATTACACAACTAGATTGAACCTCAGCCGCCGCGACTTACCCACGGCCATAGTCGCATGAGCAATGCCGAGCCTTTTTGCACCCCGTGCGCATGCACTGATCCTCTATCAAGGAGCACTCAATGAAACTCGCGAGCTTTATTGTTCAAGGCCGTAGCACTTACGGTGTTGTCAACGGCGATCAGGTTGTTGACCTGGAATCGCTCAAACACACCTTCGGCACCGATCTCAAGCAAGCCATTGCCAACAACCGTCTGGCCGATCTGACCAGCGTCGTCCTGGCGAGCCTGCCGCGCATCCCTCTGGCTGAAGTGACCTTTCTGCCCGTTATCCCGAACCCGGGCAAAGTGCTGTGCATTGGCATCAACTACGCCACTCATGTGCGTGAAACCGGTCGTGAGATGCCGACCTACCCGATGATTTTTACCCGCTTCGCCGACAGCCAGACCGCCCATCTGCAACCCATCATTCGGCCCAAAGCCTCACACAAGCTTGATTTTGAAGGCGAGCTGGCGGTGGTGATCGGTAAACCGGCGCGTCACGTCAAACAAGCCGACGCGCTGGACTACGTAGCCGGTTACGCCTGCTACAACGATGGCAGCGTTCGCGACTGGCAGAAGCACACCATTCAGTTCATACCGGGCAAGAACTTCCCGAACACCGGCGGCTTTGGCCCTTGGCTGGTTACCAGCGACGAGATCGGTGATCCGCAGGACTTGGAGCTGACCACCCGCCTGAATGGCGAAGTGATGCAGCACACCAGCACCAGCGACATGATTTTCGATGTCCGCACGCTGATCGAATACTGCTCCACCTTCACCGAACTGGCTCCCGGCGACGTGATAGTCAGTGGTACCACCGGTGGCGTCGGCGCTTTCCGTGAGCCGCCGGTATGGATGAAGCCGGGCGATGAAGTCGAGATCGAGATTTCACGAATCGGCATCCTGCGCAACAGCATCGTCGACGAGCACTAAGCAATGGACAGACTACCTGAATCACAACAACTGCCAGATCAGGATACCGACACCAAAGGGTCGAGCCTGGAACGCATGCTGCGGGTACTCGATCTGTTCACCGAAGAGAGTCCGATCTGGGCTGTCGACGACATGGTCTGCGCATTGGGGTTTACCCGCTCTACCGTCTACCGCTATGTGCGTGAACTGGCCGAGGCGAACTTGTTGTTCCAGGTCGAAGCTGGGCGTTACGCGCTGGGTGCCCGGATCATTACCTGGGACCGCCAGTTGCGGCTGAGCGATCCGCTGGTGCGCGCCGCACAATCACTGGAGCCGGGCTTCCCACGCTGGAGCGAGCAGCAAGTCTGGCTGATCTGCCGACTGTTCAAAGACCAGGTGGTCTGTATTCATCAGCACGGCGACTTGTTCAGCGAGGTCAGCTATTCACGCGGTTCACCGAGGCCGTTGTTCCTGGGCGCGACCTCCAAGGCAATCCTCGCCAACATGAATGCGCGCCAGCACAGTCAGCTATTTCTTGAAAACCCCGATGAGGTGCGCGCCAGCAACCTTGGCCAGACCTGGGAACAGTTCCGCCGTTCGCTGCAGCAATTACGTCGTCAGGGATATGTTGCCAGCGCAGGCGAGGTCGACCCGGGCGTCTACGGGTTGGCCGCCCCCATATTCGATGGCGATGGCAAAGTCGTCGGCAGCATCAGCTGCGTTCGCCCGATTCAAGAACGTCACAGTGCTCAGGAAGAAGGACAGGGACAGCAAATCCTTGCCCTGGCGCAGAAGCTGTCGCAGCTCATGGTGGCACTCGCCAACCGTCCCAAGCAATTGGACTGAGCCCTCCGTAAGGGAATAACAATGACAACCCTCAACAGTATCAACACCGACGTGCTGATCATCGGCGCCGGTCCTACGGGACTGACCCTGGCTAACCTGCTTGGCCAGGCCGGTGTGAACACATTGATCATTGATCGCAAGCCCGGGACCGTGACCGAACCTCGTGCTGTCTCGATCGATGATGAATCCCTGCGCACCATGCAGGCCGTCGGGCTGGATGAAGCCGTATTGCGTGATGTGGTGCCTGGCTACGGCGTGCACTATTTCACTCGGCCCGGTGGCCGCTGCTTCGGCAAAGTCGAGCCTACTGGCAAGTTGTATGGGTTCCCCAAGCGCAATGCCTTTCGCCAGCCACTGTTCGAGGGCACCCTGAAGACAGGCCTCGAACGCTTTGCCAGCCTGATGGCGCGGTTCAGCCACGAGCTGCTGGAATTCAGTCAAGACCACCACGGCGTGCGCGCGCTGATTCGTGACGCCGATGGCGAGATGATGGAAGTCAACGCGGCCTATCTGGTCGCCTGCGACGGCGGCCGTAGCCCAGTGCGCAAGCAACTCGGAATCGAGATGGTTGGCTCGAGCTTCTCCTCGCGCTGGCTGGTGGTCGACACCGATCAAGATGACGATCCATTCTGGCAAACACGCGTGTACTGCGATGCACGCCGTCCTGTCGTAGAAGTGCCAGGCCCCCACCGTACCCGCCGCTTCGAGTTTCTGCTCAAGCCGCAAGAAACGGATGAACAAGTGCTCAGCGACACTCGCCTGCAAGCGTTGCTTCAGCCCTTCAAGGGCAACACCCCGGCATCCATCGTGCGCAAGACCGTTTACACCTTCCACGCCCGGGTTGCCGAGCGCTGGCAAGTGGACCGCGTGTTTCTCGCCGGCGATGCCGCCCATCTGACCCCGCCTTATGCCGGACAAGGCATGAACAGCGGTGTTCGCGATGCCCATAACCTGGCCTGGAAACTGATTGGCGTGCTGAAGGGCAAAATGGCTGAAACGGCTCTGCTGTCTTACGAAAGCGAGCGTCGCAATCACGCCTGGGCACTGATCAGACTGGCCTTGAACCTCGGCGTGGTCATGGCGCCGGCAACCGTCTTGCGCGCTCGCTTGATCAGCGGTGCATTCGCGCTGATCGGCCTGTTGCCACCGTTGCGGGACTATTTCCTGCAAATGCGCTTCAAGCCTAAACCTCGATTCACCAAAGGGCTGGTACTGACCGAAGGTGAAGCCGGAAAACTGTCCTGCGGGCACATGTTCCCTCAACCGATGCTCACCGATGCCCAGGGCCAGGCATCTCTGCTCGATGACTCGATCGGCGCCGGCTTCGCCTTGATTCAGTACGGCGACCACACCCGCCAACGCATCGATGAACTCCAGCATGGCTTCTGGTTCCACCTGGAAGCCAAACGCATTCTGATCCTTCCCGAGCATGTCAAAACCATGCCTTCGATGCCTGGTTGCACGGTGCTTCATGACCGCCAGGGGTTGCTCAAAGAAATACTGGGTGATTCAAGCAAGTTTTTGCTGCTGCGCCCGGATCGCTATATCGCCGCCATCTTCGACAAGGCCGGCGAAACGAAGGCGGCCGAGTCGTTGCAGTCGTTGTTCGGCATCGCCTCGGCGATCCCCCCCGAAGCCGAGACGCGCATCACGCCAGTCTTTCATTGACCCCTTAAAGTCACCGAGGTGTTTATGCAAACCCTACAGACCTGCACCCCTGCGCGCCTGTGCTACCTGCACCTGGCGAGCAAAGAGCCGCAACGACAAATCGATTTCTATCGGCGGATGCTGGACATGGACGGCCTGGCGCAACCCGATGGCAGCTGGATACTCAGCGGCCCAAAACGCGCCATGCTCGTGTCGCCCGCCGATCACAGTGGCCTGCTCGCAACGGCCTATGACCTGGGCGATCAGGCTCGGCTGGGAGAACTGCGCGCTCGCCTGATCGAGCACGACTGTGCTGTCGAAGACATCGACTCACCGTTGCTCGAACCGGGTGCCTTACTGATTCGTGACCCTCAGGGCCGGCAAACGATATTTGGCGTATCTCGCACTGATTCCGGTGTCGACCGACAAGGCATGCCGGGCCGCCTGCAGCATGTGGTATTCCAAACCACTGAACTGGAGGCCATGATCGATTTCTACGTCAATACGGTCGGGTTTACCGTCTCGGACAATGTCGTCGATGAGCAGACCGGCCAGCTCATGGTGTGCTTCCTGCGCTCGGATGATGAGCATCATTCTCTGGCGTTTTTCCGCGGTTCGAACAACGAATGGGATCACCACTGTTACGAAACCAACGAATGGAATGACATCCGCGACTGGGGTGATCGCTTCGCCAAGGAACGTATCACCATCTTCTTCGGCCCCGGCCGACATGGGCCGGGCAACAATCTGTTCTTCATGGTGGTCGATGCCGATCGTAACCGTCTGGAGTTTTCGGCCGAACTGGAAATGACCGATGCCGCCCGCCAACCCGGTGTCTGGCCGCAAGGGGAATACACGCTCAACTCCTGGGGACGCGCCTGGATCAGGAGCTGAGCACTTTTTTACAGACAAGGTTTTGCATCATCAACTTCCTTAATCGACGCGGCCACCTGCCTCCAAAGGTAAGACTATGACGACTCGACATTTCACCCCCTACTCCATCAACGGCGACCAATACATCAACGGCACCTGGCGTGCCGGTCGCTCCTCACGGCGCCTGGATGACCGCAATCCCTTCAATGGCGAACAACTGCTGGAAATGCCGCTGGCGTCGATTGCCGATCTCGATGATGCCTATCAGGCTGCACATCGTGCGCAAACGGCGTGGGCACAGCTGCATCCAACACAGCGCAGCGCCCAACTGGAAAAACTGGCTCAGGTCATCCAGAGCCGCCGCGACGAAATCATCGACTGGCTGATTCGGGAGTCCGGCAGCACGCGCATCAAAGCGAGCATGGAATGGCAATTCACCCTGAACCTTGTTCGTGAGTGCGCAACGTTGCCGATGCAGGTTGAAGGACGGATCCTGACCAGCTACAAGCCCGGCGAACAGAGCTTTGTCTTTCGTGAACCACTGGGTGTGGTCGGTGTTATCAGTCCGTGGAATTTTCCTTTGTATCTGAGCATGCGTTCGGTGGTACCGGCACTCGCGCTCGGCAATACGATAGTGCTCAAGCCCGCCAGCGACACGGCGGTGACCGGAGGCCTGCTGATTGCCCACCTGTTCGAAGAAGCAGGCTTCCCGAATGGATCGCTCAATGTCGTGGTAGGCGCAGGTTCGGAGATTGGCGATGCCTTCGTCGAACACCCGGTACCGAGCCTGATCTCTTTCACCGGCTCAACGGATGTGGGTCGCAATGTCGGCCGTATCGCAACCGGTGGCAAACACATCAAACGCGTTGCGCTGGAGCTGGGCGGCAACGCTCCGCTGGTGGTCCTGGATGATGCGGATATTGAAATCGCGGCGCACGCCGCGGTGGTTGGGCGCTTCCTGCATCAAGGCCAGATTTGCATGAGCGTCAACCGGGTGATCGTCGACCGCTCGCTGTATGCAGACTTCACGGCGCTGGTCGTGGAGCGAGTGCGCAATCTCAAGACCGGCGACCCGGCCAATGCAGACACGGTGATTGGACCCGTGGTCAATCAGAACCAGCTCGATGGCCTGCTCCGTAAAATCGATACTGCTGAAAACGCGGGCCTCAAACGGCTCTGTGGAGGCCCGGTATCCGGGCTGGTGCTGCCTGCCCATGTCTTCGGTGAGGTGGGGGCCGATCAGGAACTGGCGCGCGATGAAACCTTCGGGCCCTTGCTGCCGCTACTGATCGCAGAAAACGAAGCCCATGCCCTGGAATTGGCTAACGCCAGCGAGTATGGCCTGTCCAGCGCGGTGTTCACCCGGGACATGGCCCGCGGCTTGAACTTTGCCCGTGGCATCGTGGCGGGCATGACCCATATCAACGACATCACCGTCGATGATCAGCCCAATGCGCCCTTCGGTGGTGAAAAGAACTCAGGCCTCGGACGCTTCAATGGTCACTACGCCCTGGATGAGTTCACCCGTGCCCATTGGGTCACCTGGCAGCCCGGGGGCCATAACTACCCCTTCTGATCATTTGCTAATACTGATTCGGCCAGGATTGGGCAAGCTCCTTTGCCCAATCGACAAAAAACAATAAAAAAATAGAGGCGAAAAATGAGCAATTTAGCCTGTGTGTCCACCGATCAAATCGTTCACTCCGACCGGCTGATGAAGTGGAAAGAGTTCATGAGTGATCACCTGGGCCGCACTCCGGACTACATCAAGCGCCTTGAATCTACGTTCATCGACCCGTTGCATAACAACAACTTTCAGGGGCGGCTGGAATATGGAGACCTGGGTCAGCTGCGTTTCTGTCGAATGACCGCCAGTGCCCATCGATATTCACGCCATCTGAGCAAAGCGGTCGACTCGCTCGACACCCCGCGCATGTTGATACTGCAGATTGCCGGTGTCAGTCATTTCGAGCAAGGTCGACACACCAGCGCGTTAGCGCCTGACGAGATGCTACTGGTCGACAGCGGCCAGCCTTTCAGCGTCACCAGTACTCAAGGCTGCGAACATTTCATCCTGCTTTTCCAGGGGAGGAGCGAACTGCTCACGCAAGCGGGCGATGTTCATCTTAACGGTCGCAATGGGCTGGGCCGAATGCTGATGCATCTCGTCAGTGATGCTTACAACCAATACCCCCTGCTCAATAACAACTCGGCCGGGCTGATCGGCGACAGTATCGTGGGGCTTCTGGATAACGTTCTGAAGAATAAACAGGAAGAAAAGCAGCTCGAACACGACTTCCGCTTCTTCAAGCAGAACCGCCTCAAGGCCTATATCGAGCGCCACCTGGCCGACCGCGACCTGACCATCGAACGCATCGCCAACGCAGAGCAATGCTCGGTGCGCAGCTTGCACCGAGCGTTTCAAGATGAGCTTGGCTGCAGCATCAGCGAATACATCTGGCAACGGCGTTTGTCGCGTTGCGCCGAAGATCTGCGCAACCGGGAACATGCCCATCGCTCACTCACCGAGATTGCCTTTGCCTGGGGCTATGGCAGCAGTGCGCACTTCAGCAGACATTTCAAATCGGCGTTCGGCATGTCGCCTCGGCTGTTCCGTGATACCGCGAGCGACATCAGGGTGGAATCGACCGCTGCATAAGTCTGTTTCCTTGCAAGTTGCGGGGCTGCCCAGGAGCATATGGCGCCGAACGTCACAACGTTCAGCGCCATCCACCTCACGCCCGAGAGGCTTTTTCAAGACTTGGCAGCAAGGAACTGGCCGACACCGATGACGGAGCCGAGATAACTTCTGCCCGCCCTGCCTCGGACTTCTCCTCTTCGACCTCGCCATTCAGCGCCTTGTGCATTTTCACGGTGTCCAGCGCCCCGACCCATTTGGCGATGGCCATGGTGCCGACGCCGTTGCCGATGGTGTTGGTGATCGCCCGTGCTTCCGACATGAACCGGTCGACACCCAGCAGCAACACCATACCCGCCACCGGAATGGTGCCCAGGGAAGATAACGTCGCTGCAAGAATGATGAATCCTGAACCGGTGACGCCCGCAGAGCCTTTGGACGTGAACATCAACACCGCCAGTACGATCAATTGATCCGTCAGGGTGAGCGGCGTGTTCGTTGCCTGGGCGATGAAGATCGCGGCGATGGTGTAGTAGATCGCCTGACCATCCGGGTTAAAGGTCAAACCGGAGGGAATGATCATCCCGGCAACGGGCTTGGAAACACCGGCCTTTTCCATCTTGGAAATCATCTGCGGCAACACCGATTCCGAAGAGCTGGTGCCCAGCACGGTGAACAGTTCCTCCTTGATGAATTTCAGAAACTTCCACAGGCTGAAACCGCTGTAACGGCAGATCGGCCCGAGTACAAAGATCACGAACACCGCGCAAGTCAGGTAGACGCAGGCCATCAGCTTGCCAAGGGAGAACAGCGAGCCGAAGCCGTATTTGCCGATGGTGAAAGCGATTGCGCCAAATGCACCGATCGGGGCCAGGCGCATGACCATGTTGACGATGCGAAACATCCCCTGCATCAGGCTATCCAGCGTGTCGACGAAAGCTTTGCCGCGAGGCCCCGCATGCGCCAGAGCAACGCCAAGCAGGATGGAGAACAGCAAGATTTGCAGCACGTTGCCCTTGGCGAAGGCATCCACGATGGTGTCGGGGATGATGTTCATTACAAAGTCCATGAACGACGCGTGTTTCACCGCTGTGGTGTAGGTGGCCAGGCTGGAAGTGTCCAGCGTGGCGACATCGATGTTCATGCCTGCACCGGGTTTGAACACATCGACGACGACCAGGCCGACGACCAGCGCCAACGTGGACACCACTTCGAAATAGAGCAGTGCACGAAAGCCGACACGGCCCAGCTCCTTCATGTTTTCCATGCGTGCAATACCAGTGACGACCGTCAGGAAGATCACCGGCGCAAGGAGCATTTTGATCAGTTTGATAAAAGCGTCGCCCAAGGGTTTGAGCGCTGTTCCGGTTTCGGGAATGAGCACCCCGACAATAGCGCCGAGGATCACGGCGATAAGAACTTGTACGTAGAGTTTGCCAACTATTCTTTTCATGACAGGGCCCTGATTTTTTATTGTTGTCAGGAAATGCCAAGGGGTCCGATCAGTGATCAGCCCCTTGGTGTTGTGCCGCAGTACTACTTTGAATCAGCGAAAAACATCAGCGATTGATCAACTCGATCACGGCATCGGTGACCTGCCGGGTGGTGGCCTTTCCGCCCAGATCAGGGGTATGCAAACCGCTTTCGGTCACGGCTTCGATGGCCGACATCAGCTGTTTCGCCGCAGCCGCTTCGCCGAGATGTTCGAGCATCATGGCGGCCGTCCAGAACGTCGCGATCGGGTTGGCAACACCTTTGCCGGTGATGTCGAAGGCCGAGCCATGGATGGGTTCGAACATCGACGGAAATTTGCGCGAGGGGTTCAAGTTGGCGGTCGGCGCAATGCCCAGGCTGCCCGACAGGGCCGCGGCCAGATCGGACAGGATGTCGGCGTGCAGGTTAGTGGCGACGATCACATCCAGCGTCGACGGCTTGAGCACCATGCGCGTGGTCACGGCATCGACCAGTTCCTTGTCGATCTTCACATCCGGAAAATCCTTGGCGACCTCGTAGAAAATCTCATCCCACAGCACCATGCCATGACGCTGAGCGTTGGATTTGGTGACCATGGTCAGGTGTTTGCGCGGACGGCTTTGTGCCAGTTCGAAAGCAAAGCGATGAATGCGCTCTACCCCGACACGGGTGAACACCGACACTTCGGTGGCGACTTCTTCAGGCAGCCCCCGATGGACACGACCGCCGTTGCCGGAGTACTCGCCCTCGGAGTTTTCACGCACCACCACCCAATCGATTTGATCACCATTGAGCAGCGGGCTTTTTACCCCCGGCAACACGCGAGCCGGGCGCACGTTGGCGTATTGGTCAAAGCCCTGGCAGATCGGCAGGCGCAGGCCCCACAGCGAAATGTGATCCGGTACGTTGAGCGCACCGACAGCACCGAAGAAAATGGCGTCGAAGGTTTTCAGTTCTTCCAGGCCACCCTCCGGGATGTAGTAGCCGTTTTTCAGGTAGTTATCGGAGTTCCAATCGAAGTGTTTGAAATCCAGCTCAAAACCGGATTTTTTCGACAGGGCTTGCAGCACCTCGACGCCAGCAGCGATCACTTCCACACCAATACCATCACCGGGTACCGCAGCAATTTTGTATGCGCTCATTGGTCAACTCCACTCTCGTTACGTTCTTGTTGTTTCCGTCGGACCGGACTGTCCAAGCGGTGTGTGAACGGAGTATATGTAGTGAACAAAGAGGTGTGAGTTACTCCAAATCACTACATCCATAACTTTGAGTTACGAATGAGCCAGACACTGGATTTGTCTTTTTTCTACCTGTTGGCCAACAAGGGAAGCCTGGCAGCGACCGCACGCGAGCTGGGTGTTACGCCGCCGGCGGTGAGCAAACGCTTGAGCGCACTGGAGGCCCGGCTTGGCATACGCCTGGTCAACCGCACCACGCGGTCGATGAGCCTGACCTCGGAAGGTGAGCTGTATTTCTCCCACGCCGCGCGCATCCTGACGCAGATCGATGAGGTTGAGCAGCTGATCAGCAACAGCCGCGCAACCCCCAAGGGTTTGATTCGCGTCAACGCTTCGCTGGGGTTCGGTCGTCGTTACATCGGCCCGGCATTGGCCGCGTTCTTCGCCCTCTACCCTGAGGTGGAAATTCAGCTGGAGATCAGCGACCACCCGCTGGATCTGGCGACTCACGGGTTTGATCTGGGCATCCGTTTCGGCACGCTGCCGGACGCCACTTTTCACGCACGAAAGATTGCCTCCAATCGCCGTTTGTTATGTGCCTCGCCGCTGTACCTGGAAAAGCATGGCGTACCCCTGCGCCTGACGGATTTACAGCAACACAACTGCATCTTCCTGCGGCAAAACGAAACGCCGTACGGCGTGTGGAGTTTTGCCCACGGAGGGCGCACACAAAACATCAAAGTACGCGGCGCCTTAGGCTGCAACGACGGTGAAGTGGCCTTGAATTGGGCGCTGGAAGGCTACGGAATTCTGCTTCGCGCCGAATGGGACATCGCCCGTTACGTGCGCAGTGGCCGCTTGCGCCTGGTCCTGGAGGACCAGACACCGACCCGTGCAGATGTCTACGCCGTGTACCCGCAACAGCTGCACCTGTCGGCACGCGTGCGCTGCCTGATCGACTTCCTGGTCGAGCGCTTCAAGCACATCGATCACCTGGATGAAGCGCAATAGTCTATGCATCGCATTGGACCTGACAGCTCGCCGACGTCTGAGCGTCGTCGAAATGACCGTTATTGATCCGCCGCATAGATGATGGTTTGCGCACTGTCGGATGTAACAAGGCGGCGGGTGAAGTAGGTATCGCCTTCATCTGTCTGGATCTCGTAGTCGACCTTGCTGGCGACACGGCCCGATGCGCCGCAATGCTTGATGATTTTCAGCACCCGCTGAAACTTCACGCTCTGAGTACCGTTCTGGGCAGGGCCAGTGAGTACATTGACCGTTTGAAACCAGCCCTCATTCTTCTTGTTCGACACGAGGGTGCCGGTGAGTGCCTCAAAGCGCTCCAGACGGGTAAAGCCCCAGAGTGTCTGTTCCTCAACCGCTTTGCCTTGGGCTGTGGAGCCAGTGAATACAAACAGATTGATGGCCGGATTGTCTTCGCAAAAGAAGTCATAGGGCACAAGCCCGTCAACCATTTTCTTGCCGGGAACGAAACCCTTTTTATGAACCAGAAACATGACCACCTCCACTCTAAAACACCAGCAAACGCTGAGTAAGTTTGAGCGGGAAGTCTACTGAGACGGGGCGTACAGAGCCGTCAAGCCAATGTAATATCGTGTAAAGATCACGCCCGATGGGGCAAGCTGATTTCCACCATCAACCCACCGGATGGCTCGTTGCGCGCCATGATCGTGCCGCCGTGTATTTCCACAGCCCTTGAAGCAATCGCCAGGCCCAGCCCGAAACCGGCACTGGCCTCGTTCAGGCCGCGCTCGAACGGGTGGAAAATGTCCTGCAGTCGCTCGTTTTCAACACCCGGCCCCCGATCGGTAATCTGCACCGTCAGGTAGTCTGCATCGGGATTGACCTCAGCCACTACAACAACAGCCGTGTTCGGCTTGGTATAGCGCACCGCGTTTCGAATGACGTTCTCGAAACACCGATACAGCAGTTCGCCGCTGACACGACTGACAAAGGCCGGGCTCGCCTGCAGGCTTACCCGACAACCTTTCATTTGCGCCTCGAATTGAGCGTCCTCGACGATCACCGACAGCAACTCGACGATATCGATTGGCTCGCGCTCGATACTCTCGGGCCGACCCTGCATGCGCGCCAGGGTCAACAACGCCTCGATCAGCGTATCCATACGCACCGATTCGCGCTGGATGCGCTCCACCATTTCCTGGCGTGCCGGATCTTGCTGCAACAGCCCGATGGCCGCTTGCATGCGCGTCAACGGTGAGCGCAGTTCGTGAGAGATGTCGTGCAACAGGTGTTGCTGGGCCTCCACCAGCAGTTTCAGCTGGTTGGCCATTCGGTCGCAGTCCTCGGCCAGATCGACGATTTCATCGCGGCGCCCACCCATCATCGGCTTGACCCGGGTTTCGAAGCGCCCCTGGGCCACGTCGCTCATTGCTCGCCGAAGATAGGCCAACGGCCATGCCAGGTAGTACGCCAGATACCCACTGAACAGCGCACTCATCACCGTGCCGATGATCAGCGGAATCGAGCGCCCTGGCCCTCCTCTATCACCTTCTTTGCCAGGGGACTGTGAAGACCTGAGCGACAGCGTGGCACCGTCCTTGCTGATGACCGATCGCTCATAAGCCGGATGCGGAACCGGCGATCCCGCCAGCAGTTGACCTGCACTGTCATACACGCCAATGGTCTGGTCATCCGGATGCTCCCACACCGTCAGCAACTGCCGGCCGGACTCGGCACCAAACTGTCGCAGCAGCTGTTCTTCGCTGGCCAGGATAGCCTCCAGATGAGGGTCTCCCGGCCCGAAACTGCCCAGCACCAGAATGCCCAGCCCGACCAGAAACGTCAGGCTGGTGGCCAGCCAAAACGCCAGGAACAGCTTCCAGAACAGCCGGCTGGGCTTGGTCATTCGGCGATCAACAAGTAACCGAGGCCACGCACGCTCTGAATCCAGGCCTTGGTGTCGGGGCGCGGGCCCAGCTTCTGGCGAATGCTGCTGATGTGCACGTCGATGCGCCGGTCGTAGCGGGTCAACGGACACCCCAAGGCATTGAGCGACAGATCCTGTTTGCTCACCACCTGCCCGGCACAACGGGCCAGCTCTTCGAGCAAGCTGAACTCGGTACTGGTCAACCCCGGGTCGCGCCCCAGCCAGAGGGCCTGGCGCTTGCCGGGCCACAAAACCAGCGGGCCGGTCCTGATCACTTCGGTGGTTGGCTGATCCGCCGGCTGCGTCCGGCGCATGATTGCCCGCAAACGCGCCACCAATTCCCCCGGCGAGCTGGGCTTGGGCACATAGTCATCGGCGCCCAGTTCCAGGCCGGTGATCTTGTCTATGTTGTCGCCTCGGGCGGTCAGCAACACGACCGGCACCTGGCTCGCAGCCCGAATGCGCCTGAGCACCTCGATACCCGACAGCCGCGGCAGCATCACGTCAAGCACCACAATGCTGTAGCGCCCGGAAAGCGCTTGAACCTCGCCCTCCTCGCCCGTGTGCACCGCAGTCGCCTCAAAGCCTTCACGCTCCAGGTATTGGCTGAGCATTCCAGTCAGTTCCTGGTCGTCGTCGACTAGCAATACGGAGATCATGGGGAGCTCTTGAGTGTGTGTCCGCGCATTATCGCCATTGCACTGCGCACCGTCATCGCCCCGGGTCAACCTTTACCTAACTTGACACTTGGTTAACCGCACCAAACGCACCGAGCTTTTATGCTTCACCTCCACCAGCCTGCTCGCTCAGCGGACTCGTCTTGCTGCGAGATATCCGCGCCCGCCTACGCTGCTTGTCGATGTGTTCTGGATAAGATCTTGATGAATTTTTCGCGCCTGCTCTGCTCGGCTGCACTGCTACTCAACGCCACACTTGTGCATGCTCAAGGCTTCAAAATTTCCGATATTCGCATCAACGGCCTTCAGCGGGTTTCCGCTGGGAGTGTGTTCGGTGCCTTGCCGTTGAACGTCGGTGATGACGCGGATGAGCGCCGCTTGGTGGAGTCCACCCGCGCGCTGTTCAAGACCGGTTTCTTTCAGGATATCCAACTGGGGCACGAGGGTAATGTCCTGGTCATCACGGTGGTCGAGCGTCCTTCGATCGCCAGTATCGAGATCGAAGGCAACAAGGCGATCTCCACTGAAGACCTGATGAAGGGCCTCAAACAATCCGGTCTGGCCGAAGGCGAGATCTTCCAGCGCGCCACCCTCGAAGGTGTGCGTAACGAGCTGCAGCGTCAATACGTCGCTCAGGGCCGCTATTCGGCTACCGTCGATACCGAAGTGGCGCCGCAGCCGCGTAACCGTGTGGGCCTGAAGGTCAACATCAACGAAGGCACCGTTGCGGCCATCCAGCACATCAACGTGGTGGGCAATACCGTCTTCACCGAAGAGCAATTGACCGATCAATTCACCCTCAAGACCAGCAACTGGCTGTCGTTCTTCAAGAACGATGACAAGTACGCCCGTGAAAAACTCTCCGGTGACCTGGAGCGTCTGCGTTCCTACTATCTGGATCGCGGCTATATCAATATGGATATCACGTCGACCCAGGTGTCGATCACCCCGGACAAGAAACACGTCTATATCACCGTCAACATCAACGAAGGCGAGAAGTACACCGTTCGTGACGTCAAGCTCAGCGGCGACCTGAAAGTGCCTGAAGACCAGGTCAAGTCCCTGCTGCTGGTTCAGAAAGGCCAGGAGTTCTCGCGCAAGCTGATGACCACCACGTCCGAACTGATCACCCGTCGCTTGGGCAACGAGGGTTACACCTTCGCCAACGTCAACGGCGTGCCGACCCCGCACAATGACGACCACACGGTCGACATCACGTTCGCTGTCGATCCGGGCAAGCGTGCCTACGTGAACCGCATCAACTACTGGGGCAACACCAAGACCGACGACAAAGTACTGCGCCGTGAGATGCGTCAGATGGAAGGTGGCTGGGCTTCGACCTACCTGATCGACCAGTCCAAGACCCGTTTGGAGCGTCTGGGCTTTTTCAAGGAAGTCAACGTCGAAACCCCAGCGGTAGCGGGTGTGGATGATCAGGTAGACGTGAACTACAGCGTTGAAGAGCAGGCGTCCGGCTCGATCACTGCCAGCGTCGGTTTCTCCCAGAGCTCCGGTCTTATCCTCGGCGGTTCGATCACCCAGAACAACTTTCTCGGCACCGGCAACTATGCCAGCCTGGGCCTGACTCGCTCGTCTTACCAAAGCAAGTACAACGTCGGCTTCACCGACCCCTACTTCACGCCGGACGGGGTGAGCCTGGGCTACAACCTGTTCTACAACGCCACTGACTACAACGAATATTACGATGACGACTATTCGTACTATTCCATCAATAGTTATGGTGCCGGAACAACAGTCGGCTACCCGATCAATGAAACCTCACGGCTGAGCTTCGGCGTGACGGTGCAACATGACAGCATCGAACCAGGCACCTACAGCGCCGATGAGATCTATGACTTCATCGAACGTGAAGGCAAAGAATTCAACAACCTCAAGGCTAACCTCGGTTGGTCGGAGTCGACCCTGAACCGCAGCGTACTGGCCACCCGCGGCCATTCGCAAAACCTGAACCTGATGATGACAGTGCCCGGCAGCGACCTGAATTTCTACAAGCTCGACTACACCGGGCAAGCCTTCTTCCCGGTCACCGACGCCACCTCGCTGCGGTTCCATACCAAGCTCGGCTACGGCAACAGCTACGGCTCGACAGACGGCCTGCCGTTCTATGAAAACTACACCGCCGGAGGCGAAGGTTCGGTGCGCGGCTTCGAAAGCGGCACCCTCGGCCCACGCAACACGCCGGCCACTGGCACCTATGCCAGCGCCGGGCAGGCGTATTATTCCGACCGGGACACCGATTCGCTGGGCGGCAACATCCTCATCACCGGCGGCGTTGAATACCTGTTTCCGATGCCCTTCATCAAAGACAACAAATCGGTGCGCACTTCGGTGTTCTGGGACGTTGGCAGCGTCTACTCCAACAAATGCCACCTTAGCACCACCCAGGGTTGCGACGGGGTCGACCTCGACCAGATGGCCAGTTCGGTAGGGGTTGGGGTTACCTGGTATAGCCCGTTGGGGCCATTGAGCGCTAACGTGGCATTCCCGGTGCGCACACCCGAAAATGCTGATACACAGGTGTTTCAGTTTTCCTTGGGGCAGACGTTTTGAGCTGAGCAATGCAGGCATGGGTGAATGCGCCTCAACCCATGCAGTTGCGGTATGGCCGTCGGGGTTCCATGCGCTAGCGGAGATCGCTCGCCAAACGCGGCCTCCCCCATAATTCACCGCCCCCCATCCAATGCAATAAACCCGAATCCTATTTCGCCGTAATCACCGACAGCCTGGTAATCCCCGCCCGCTCGATCGAGGCCATCGCCCGCGCTACTTCGCCATAATTCACCCCGTTGTCCGCCTGCAGCTGCACGCGCACATCGGGGTTTTTCGCCTTGGCCGCCTGCAGGTTGAACTCGAGCAGATCCGCCTGGATCTCGTCCTTGTTGATAAACACCTTACCCTTATCATCGATGCTCACCACCAGCGGGTCTTTCTGTTCCACCGGTGCCACCGACTCGGTCTTCGGCAGGTTGATCGGGATTGCGTTGGTCAGCAGTGGCGCGGTGACGATAAACACCACCAGCAGCACCAGCATCACGTCCACCAGTGGCGTAACGTTGATCTCGCTGAGCACTTCATCGCTGTCTTGTGTGGAGAAGGCCATTTCAGGAGGCCTCCTTGACTTGCTGTCCGGCGACGGTCGCGCCTGATTTGCTCAGGACCGGGTGCAGTAGCACGCGGAACGCGTTTTTTTGCGCCAGGCTGTAGAAGTCGTGGGCGAAGTCGTCGAGGTCGGCGGCGGTCAGCTTCAGGCGACGCAAAAAGTAGTTGTAGACCAGCACCGCGGGCACCGCGACGGCAATCCCGACACCGGTAGCGACGAGTGCGGCACCGATGGGCCCAGCCACGGTTTCCAGACTCGCCGAGCCCGCTGCACTGATGCCTTTCAACGCCGACATGATCCCCCACACAGTGCCGAAAAGACCGATAAAGGGCGAGGTGCTGCCGATACTGGCGAGGATCGCCAGGCCGCTTTCCAGCGAGCGACGTTCCCGCACGATCTGCTGGCGCAGCGCGCGTTCGAGGCGGTCTTGATGGTTGATCGACTGACTGAGATCGGTGTTCTGGTTGTCGCTGACTTGAATCGCCGCATAACCGGCCAGCGCGACGCGGGCTGCCGCGCCGGGTTGGTTGTGGGCAAGTTCGGCTGCCGAGTCGAGGCTGGAGGCCGCCCAAAAGTGTTTATGGAATTTTCGATCCTGCGTCTTGAGCCGGGTGAACTGCACGCCCTTGAGCAAGGCCAGGCCCCAGGTGGCCACGGAAAAGAGGATCAACAGCCAGATGACGGTATGTTCGATGGATTCGAAGGGGGATGCGATCAGGTTCATGGTCAGGCTCTCCAACAAGGCTATGGATCGGTTGTAGCGATGCGCCTTTTGTCAGGTGGCCCGCGGTTCTATCGATGGGGTTGAGTCACTTGATTTTGAAGTCGATGGGCACGCTGACCCAGCCGTCCTGGGCAATATCGCCCTGCTTGGCCGGGACGAAACTCCAGCGCTTGACCGCCGCCAGTGCGGCGTCATCGAGTTGATCTCGGCCACTGCTTTTCTGGATCTGGATTTCACCGGGTTTGCCGCTGGCCAGGACATGCACCCGCAGCAGCACCGTGCCTTCCCAGCCGCGACGCATCGCCAGCGAGGGGTATTCCGGCGCCGGGTTCTTCAGGTAACCGGCGCTGGCCGACGCCGGGGTCACCGGTTTCGGTGCAGGCGGTGCTGGGGGTGCAGGCGTGGCGACCGGTTGTGGCGGCGCGGGCGGCGCCGGTGCTTGCTCTACTGGCTTGGCCACGGGTTTAGGCAGCGGTTTAACCACGGGTTTTGGTTTGGGAATGGGCTTGGGTGGCGGTGGTTTCACAGCCAGCTCATCTTCAACCGGCGGTGGTGGTTCGACCACGGGCAGGGGAATCGGCTCGGGCGGTGGCGGCACCACCACCGGTGGTGCCGGCTGCGAGAACTCGATAGTCATCGGCGGAATTTCCGGTGGCACCACTGGCAATGTCGGCGGCGGTGTCTGGTTGACCCAGACAATCACCGCGCCATGCAGCACCAGCGCGAACACGCCCAGCAAGACCCCTTCACGACGACTCAACACACGCTTGGGCGTGCTGTGCAGCCGCGACAGTGCCAGGGGTTCGCGGAAAACCCGGCCAAGGTCGAGCAGCTCGCCACCGGGTGCCGGGTGCCGAAACACCTCTAGGGCACTTGCAGCGCTCTGGACATTGCCCATTCATTGACTCCTGTAAACATTCAAATTGAACACGCGCCTGGACCCGGACTAACGTGCCGGCTCCGATTGCGTCAATGTCAAAGGCACCAGGGAAAACACTTGATCATCCGTCAGCTTTTGCACATCGACACGATGGGGGAAAATGTTCTTTTCCACGAACAAGTCATCGACTTGCTGTAGCGCCTGAACATCCCGTGGTTCGAGCGGCAACAGCGCTTCGTCACCCCAGCTGCGTAGTCGCTGCGAGACTTCCAGTGGAATATCGTTGACCTTGGCGAACACCCGCGCATATTCGTCGGGGTGTTGCCGGGCCCATTCGAAGGCCTTGGCGAAACGCTGCAACACGTCGCTAAGTGCTTTGCGCTTGAGTGGGTCGGTGAGCACTTCATCGGAAGCCGTGATGAAGGTCAGCCCGGTGTTGATCCCCTCGCCGCTGATCAATACCCGTGCGCCCTGCTGCTCGGCAAATGCCTGATAGATACCGAAGGTGGCCCAGGCTTCGATCTTGCCGGCATTGAATGCGGATAAAGCGTCGGTCGGCAGGACGAACCCGACCTTGACGTCCTGTTCATCAACGCCCGCGTTGGCCAGCGCGCGAATCAACAGGTATTGGGAAATGCTGCCGCGGGCCGAAGACACCACGACATTGTGGCCTTTCAAATCGGCAACGGTGCGGATATCCGAATCGGCTGGAACCAGGATCGCAATGCCCCTTGATTGACTGCGCCGTACCGCGACGATGCGCAGTGGCGTGCCCCCGGTCGCGGCGGCAAGCACCGGGGTGTCACCGGCCGGCCCCAGATCGACGGCACCGGCGCGCAAGGCTTCGAACAAGGGAGCGGCCCCCTGGAAGTTCGCCCATTCAACTTTGTAGTCGATGCCCTCCAACGCATTCGCCGCCTCGACCACGGTGCGCAAGCCCTTGGCTTGATCGCCCAGAATCAGCTTCACACCGGACAAGTCTGACTTGGCAGCGAATGCAGATTGGGGCACGACCGTGTCACCGCAACCGCCGAGCAACAACGCGACGCTGGACAACAACACCAACGCAGATTTCCGAACGAGGATCGGCATAACAGAACATTCCCGTATCAATGAATTGGAAGCTGCGTCAGCCATGGGCAAAACGCCGGACAGTGCTGTTCGTGAGCTGACGTTCAGCCACGGCAACGGTTTCCACTTCAACCCCCAACAAACTCAGCAAGCGCGCGCGGATTTCCTGAAAACCCTCCTGACCGGTGTCTCGAGCTCGCGGCAGATCGATCGACAATTGTTCGGCGATCTTGCCGTTGGCCAGCACGATCACCCGGTCGGCCAGCAGGATGGCTTCGTCCACGTCATGGGTGACCAGCAGCACCGCCGGGTTGTGTTTGCGCCACAACTCGATGATCAGCCGATGCATGCGAATCCGGGTCAGTGCGTCGAGCGCGGCGAAGGGTTCGTCGAGCAGCAACAGCTTGGGCTCGCGCACCAGCCCACGGGCCAGTGCCACGCGTTGCGCTTCGCCACCGGAGAGCGTGGCCGGGTAAGCTTCAAGCCTATGGGCCAGGCCCACTTCCGTCAGCGCCTGCACCGCACGAGCCTTGGCGTCCGGGGTGTGCAGACCGAGAATCACGTTCTTCCAGGCGCGCTTCCACGGCATCAATCGGGGCTCCTGAAATACCGCGGCCCGTGCCTTGGGCACCAGCAGCTGACCGCTGTCGATACTGTCCAGGCCGGCCAGGCTGCGCAGCAAGGTGGTCTTGCCCGAACCGCTGGCCCCGAGCAGCGCGACGAATTCGCCCGGTGCGATGTCCAGGTCCAGGCCATCGATGACCCGTTGCTGGCCGAATTGGCGCACCACATTACGCAGTTGTACCGGTGCTTCCGACTGCAGGTTTTTTGCGGCGATAGTCGACATGTCAGTTCCTCACAAAAGAAGGGCGCCAGGCCAGGGCAAAACGCTCGAGCGTGCGGATCAGTCCGTCGATCAATAAGCCGAGGACGCTGTAAATAAGCAGGCAGATAACAATCACGTCGGTGCGCATAAAGTCCCGCGCATCACTGGCCAGAAAACCGATGCCGGCGGTGGTGTTGATCTGTTCGACGAACACCAGGGCCAGCCAGGAAATCCCCAGCGAGTAACGCAAGCCAACAAAGAATGAGGGCAATGACCCCGGCAGGATCACATGCCAGATCAACTCGCGACGATTCAGGCCCAGGGTGTTGGCGGCCTCGATCAATTTGGGGTCGATGTTGCGAATCCCGGCGAACAGGTTCAGGTACACCGGGAAGGTCGTACCGGTGACGATCAGCGCGATCTTGGTGAACTCGCCGATGCCGAACCAGAGGATGAACAACGGCACCAGTGCCAGGGAAGGAATGGTGCGCAACATCTGCATCGGCGAATCGAGGATTACCTCACCGCGCTTGGACAAACCGGTGATCAGTGCCGCGACGACGCCGACGCTGACGCCGATACTCAGGCCCAGTAGCGCGCGCTGCAGCGACACCAGCAAATGCTTGCCCAGCTCCCCGGAGACGATCATCGCCCAGAGGGTGCCGCCGATTTGCGAGGGTGCGGCGATGATCCGTTGTGGGATCAGGCCGAGCTGCGACGCCAGTTCCCACAAGAGCAGCAACGCAATCGGACTGAGCAAGCGCAGAAAGACTTCGGGAGTTCGCCAGTTGTGTAGCCAGCCGGGGATCAGCTTCGACGCACCCTGGTTTTCAATAGCCTTGCTGACGGAAAACGAGCTACTCGTGCTCTGCGTATCGAAGGTCTTTTCGGTCATCAGGCTTCCTTCCTCATCAAGAATATGGCTTCGGATTCATGCTATTCGCATAAAAAACGCCAGTGAAATTCTTTTTGGGAATAACCTAATATGATTAAAAATCAGATAGAAAATAATCCAGATAAATTATTTGCATAATTAAACCCTGCAACGCACGTCCTGTGGCGGATGCATTCCTGACGCCGATTAAAATGCGTATTGCTGATATCTGCAATTTTGCATGATTCATTTAATTAATAATTAACTTAGAACAAAACGGCATTTCACAGCCCTGCCCCGCGGCGCCTACTTTCGACGTCACAGACCGACCCCCTGCCCGGTGGAGGCTTGAATCACGCCTATCCAAAGACAAGGAACCCAGCATGAGCATCGAATTTATCGGTTACATCGGTGGCCACCAATCCTCGGAAACCCAGCCGCGCAGCGGCCCGGTGTTGCAGCCCGAATATGTGGAGACCGTCGCCCGCGCCCATGAGGAAGCCGGCTTCGACCGCGCCCTGGTGGCGTTCCACTCCAACAGTCCGGACAGCACGCTGATTGCCTCCCATGCCGCCAGTGTGACGAAAAAGCTGAAGTTCCTGATTGCCCATCGACCGGGATTCGCCGCCCCTACCCTGGCCGCACGACAGTTCACCACCCTCGACGTGTTCAATGGTGGGCGCACTGCCGTGCATATCATCACCGGCGGCGATGATCGCGAATTACGCGCCGATGGAAGCTACATCGGCAAAGACGAGCGCTACGCCCGTACCGATGAATACCTCGACGTGCTACGCCAGGAATGGACCCACGAAAAGCCCTTCGACTATCAGGGCAAGTACTACCAGGTCGAGGGTGCGCACTCGCAAGTGAAGTCGCCACAACAGCCACACATACCGCTGTATTTTGGTGGCTCATCGGCGGCGGCCATCGCGGTGGCGGGCAAGCATGCGGACGTTTACGCACTGTGGGGCGAAACCTATGAACAGGTGCACGAAGTGGTGAATCAGGTGCGCGCCGAGGCGGCCAAACATGGGCGCAGCATTCGCTTCAGCCTGTCGTTGCGACCGATTCTGGCCGACACCGAAGCGCAAGCCTGGGAACGTGCCGAACGCATCCTGCAACAAGCCACAGCATTGGCCGAACAGAACGGTTTTGTTCGTCGCGAACCACCGAACGAAGGCTCCCGGCGCTTGCTGGCGGCCGCAGCCCAGGGCTCGCGTCTGGATAAGCGCCTGTGGACCGGGATCGCCGGCCTGCTCGGCGCACAAGGCAATTCGACCTCGCTGGTCGGCACCCCGGAACAAGTGGCCGAAGCCCTGCTCGACTACTACGACCTGGGCATCACCACGTTCCTGATCCGCGGCTTTGACCCACTTGATGACGCCATCGATTATGGCAAACGCCTGATCCCGCTGACCCGTCAACTGGTGGCCGAACGTGAACGGCAAGCGGCGGAAAAAGTCGCGTAAAGCACTGAGCATGTAGGGTGTTCGCAAGGATTGTGTTCACCACCAATCCCTGTAGGAGCAAAGCTTGCTCGCGAAGACGGTCTGTCAGTCAACATCTCTGTTGAATGTGCCGCCGTCTTCGCGAGCAAGCTTTGCTCCTACATATTGATCGGCAGTGATCACAAGTTTGGTGTCTGACACATCACCTCTGTGTTCACCTGGGATATCTGGCTCAGTTCTTGTAATCGGTATCACTGCGCTCCAACTGCCGAATCAGCGCATCCCAGTGCCGCGCAACACCCGGCCCGTCACCACTTTTGAATACCTCGGCCTGCTTCTCGACCTTGGCCACCACTTCGGCCGGCGGGAAGATCAAGTCGGCATTGCCACCGGCCTGCGCCGCGATCTGAATGTTGCAGGCACGTTCCAGGCCGTGCAGTTGCTGGAAGGCGTGTTCAACGCTGACACCGGCGGTCAGCAGCCCGTGGTTGCGCAGGATCAGCACGCTTTTGTCCCCCAGGTCCGCTACCAGTCGTTCACGCTCGTCCAGGTCCAGGGCGATGCCTTCGTAACCGTGATAGGCCACCCGCCCGGAAAAACCGATGGAATGCTGCGAGATCGGCAACAGCCCATCGCGTTGCGCCGATACCGCGATGCCGTCGCGGGTGTGGGTATGCAGGACCGCTTGCAGGTCGGGACGCGCGCCGTGAATGGCGCTGTGGATCACATACCCGGCGTAGTTGATGCCCAGGCCGGTCGGGTCGTCGACGATAGTGCCGTCGATGTCGACCTTGACCAGGTTGGACGCAGTAATTTCATCGAACAACAACCCGAAGGCATTGATCAGGAAATGTTCCTCAGGCCCCGGCACCCGCGCGGAAAAGTGCGTGTAGATGTGGTCAGTCCACTTGAACAACGCCGCCAACCGATAGGCTGCGGCCAGTTTGACCCGCACTTCCCATTCTTCGGGAGTGACGCGTTGGCGAACATTTTTCGAGACGCTGGATAACGGGCTGACGCTGCTCATGGCTAAACTTCCTGGATGGCCTTAAGGATTTCCAGCCAGCCTAGGGGATGTCAAAAAATAATAAAAAGCACATTTTAATCTAAGCTAATTATTATTTTTTTTTATTATAAACCGCCCTCCACGCTGATCACGCCGCGCTTTTGATCTTCTGCAACGATCCAGCGACCAGTTTGCCAAAGGCATCGACCGGCCCTTGCAGGTTGCCGAGAAAGTGCGGGTAAATCAGCCACAGGTCCATCAGCGGTTTGAAATCCTTGAGCGGCATCACCGCCAACTGATCGAAATGCGCACTGCGCTCCAGCAACGGACGCGGTACCAGGCCGAGCCCCATCCCGTCGGCGACCAGGCCCAACTGCAACTCGGTACCGAAGGTTTCCAGATTGACCCTCAGAGCCAGCCCCTGGTCAGACAAGGTTCGTTGCAACCCGGCGCGAAAACCGCAGCCGTCAGGGTTGAGAATCCAGCCACTCTGGTAAACGTCGGCGAGTTTGCACGCACGCTTGGACACTTGCGCCTTGGCGCAGACCACCACCAGCTCCATCTTGCCGATGGACTCACCGACGATGTTGTCCGGGAAAATCTTGCCCGCCGGGAACAGCGCCGCCGCAGCATCCAGTTCACCGCGCTCGATCTTGCCGACCAGTTGACTGCCCCACCCTGTTGCCACCTGCGCGCGCAATTCGGGGTATTCGACGCGCAGGTGCTTGAGGGCATCGAGCAGCACCACATCGCCTATGGTTTGCGGAACGCCCAGGCGCAACAGCCCGGTGGGCGGCGCGTCGGTGGCCACCAGTTCGCGCAATGCGTCCATTTCCCGCAGGATCAAACGGCACTGTTCGTACACCCGCGTGCCGATCAACGTGGGCTTGAGCGGCTTGGTGTTGCGGTCGAAAAGCTCCACGCCCAATGCTTGCTCGAAGTTCTGCACACGCCGGGTAATGGCCGGTTGGGTCAACTGCAACGACTCGGCCGCATGGCTGATGGACTGGCAACGAATCACTTCGACGAAGGCATCGATATCATCAATTTTCATTTGGCCCGCACATAGAGAACAGTCAATAAAATGTCTGAAAAGCATAGTTCTATTGCCTGAATCTGGATAGCCCGGAGCGCTCCCCTGCCCCTATCGATAACGTCTAACGCTATTCAATCGAGTTCTTAATTCCTTTCAGCTATAACCTAATTATTAAAAAATAGCATATTAAGCACAATCATTATGCTTAGATAATCACAACAACCTTCGAAACGAACGATGGAATCGCCATGACCCAGGCCCGACACCCAGAGAGACTCAGAGCATTCATAGGCGCCCTGGCTGAACTGATCGACAGCCACCCGCGCGAGGGTGACCTGTTGCATCGCGGTGGCAAGTTGCTCAGCCAACTGGTCAGCCACGACGACTGGCTGCCGGAAGACTTTGCCCGCCCTGATCCGCAGCATTATCAACAATACCTGTTGCATGCCGATTCACGGCAGCGCTTCAGCGTCGTCAGTTTTGTCTGGGGGCCGGGGCAACGCACGCCAATCCACGATCATCGGGTCTGGGGCCTGATCGGCATGTTGCGCGGTGCCGAATATTCCCAAGGTTTCGCCCGCCACACCGATGGCACGCTGGTGGCCGAGGGCAACCGGATTCAGCTGCAACCCGGTCAGGTCGAAGCGGTGTCGCCCAAGATTGGCGACATTCATCAAGTCAGCAATGCCTTTGATGATCAGGTGTCCATCAGCATCCATGTCTATGGCGCCAACATCGGCGCCGTGCGCCGCGCGGTGTATCAGCCCGACGGCAGCGAAAAACTGTTTATCTCCGGTTATTCCAACGCCTTTCTCCCCAACATCTGGGATCTGTCCAAAGAGAGCCAAGCCTTATGAGTACAAGCCCTGTAAAAAAAGAGCTGATCCGCTCCTTCGCCGAGATTCGAAAGGCACTGTTGAACAAAGAAGAACTGGCCCTCGTCGATGTGCGTGAAGAAGCGCCCTTCGCTGAGGCGCACCCGTTGTTCGCCGCCAACATTCCACTGTCCAGGCTTGAGCTGGAGGTGTACTCGCGGATCCCGCGGCTGGATACCCCGGTGACCATCTACGACAACGGCGAAGGTCTCGCACAGATCGCCGCTCAGAGCTTGCAAGAGCTCGGCTACATCAATGTCGGCTTGCTGGAGGGTGGCCTGGACGGTTGGCGCCGCGCCGGTGGCGAGCTGTTTATCGACGTCAACGTGCCGAGCAAAGCCTTTGGCGAACTGGTGGAGAGCCAGCGTCACACGCCATCCCTGGCGGCGGAAGAAGTGCAGGCACTGCTCGACAGCGAAGCCGATGTGGTGGTGCTCGACGCCCGGCGTTTCGATGAATACCAGACCATGAGCATTCCCACCGGGATCAGCGTACCCGGGGCCGAATTGGTCTTGCGCGCTCGGGAACTGGCGCCGGACCCGGCAACGCGGATCATCGTCAACTGCGCCGGTCGCACCCGCAGCATCATCGGCACTCAGTCGTTGATCAATTCCGGTATCGCCAACCCGGTTTCAGCCTTGCGCAACGGCACCATCGGCTGGACCCTGGCCGGTCAAAAACTACAACACGGCCAGTCACGCCGGTTCGCGCCGACCAGCGAAGAACACCGACACATCGCCGCCCAGGATGCCCGTCGCGTCGCCGACAAAGCGCTGGTCGGTCGCGCAACCCTGGCCGACTTGCAAGGCTGGCAACAAGAAGCAACCCGCAGCACCTATCTGTTCGACGTCCGCACCCCGGAGGAATTTGAAACCGGCCACCTGCCCTCGTCCCGCTCGACACCGGGCGGCCAACTGGTGCAGGAAACCGATCACTTTGCCAGCGTGCGCGGCGCGCGCCTGGTGCTGGTCGATGACGATGGCGTGAGGGCCAACATGTCGGCGTCCTGGCTTTCGCAATTGGGGTGGGAGGTGCATGTGCTGGATGACGTGCAGCCTGCGCATTTCAGCGAAAAAGGTGCCTGGCAGGCGCCGGTCCCCACGCCGCGGCAAGCCGAGGAAATCAGCCCCGAAACCCTGGCCGAATGGCTGACCCATGGCGACAGTGTGGTGCTGGATTTCACCAGCAGCGCCAACTACGTCAAACGCCATATCCCCGGTGCATGGTGGGCACTGCGCGGGCAATTGCGCGAAGCCCTGGCCAACGTACCGGCCGCACAACGCTACGTGCTGACCTGTGGCAGCAGCCAATTGGCACGGCTGGCTGTCGCTGATGTCGAGGCCCTGACCGGCAAGCCGGTGTTCCTGCTCAAGGGCGGCACGGCCAGCTGGATCGCTGCGCAACTGCCACTGCAAGACGGTGAAACTCATCTGGCTTCATCGCGCATTGATCGCTATCGCCGCCCCTATGAAGGCACCGACAGTCCTCGCGAAGCAATGCAAGCCTATCTGGACTGGGAATATGGATTGGTGGCGCAACTGGCCCGCGACGCCACCCATGGCTTTTTTGTGATCTGAGCCCTTAAGGCTTCTGCACCGTATACCGGGCAGCGCCGTTTGATACGCCCAACGTTGAATTCAGCCCGACCCCTTTCTCCAGGCGGAGGTGACAAGAAGCATCAAGACCCGCCTGGAGCATGCAATTATGAGTTTCACCCAGCCGTTCAAACATCTGCTGATCGCCACCGCCCTCACCTTTGGCGCCGTCACTAACGCCGCCGACCTGCAACCGCTGTTGGTGGCCAATCAAAAGTCCACGATCAAGGTACTGCTGGAGGTTTCCGGTGAACTGAAAAATGTGCCCTACCGGATCCAGTTCTCCGAGTTCCCCGCCGCCGCGCCGTTAGGTGAAGCGTTGAACGCTGGAGCGGTGGACATCGGCGCCCTGGGCGATGCGCCTTATGTGTTCGCCCTCGGCGCCGGTGCGCCGCTCAAAGTGGTCAGCATCATTCATGCCGAGGGGCGCAATACCACTGCCATTCTTGTGCCCAAGGATTCACCGATCAAGGATGTCTCAGGCCTCAAGGGCAAGCGCATCGTCACCACGCGCGGCTCGATCGGGCACTACCTGGCCATCAAGGCCCTGCGCGACGCCGGCCTGAGTACCCAGGATGTGCAGTTCGTTTTCCTGCTGCCCAGCGAGTCAAGACTGGTGCTGGATAACGGCACCGCGGATGCCTGGTCCACGTGGGATCCCTACACCACCGTCGTCACCTCTCAGAGTCAGGCCAGGATCCTGGTCAGCGGCAGCAACCTGCTGAGCAATCACCTTTATCTCGCAGCCACCGACCAGGCCATCGTCGACAAGCGCCAGCAACTGGACGACTTCGTCGCCCGGGTCGACCGGGCCTATCGCTGGAGCAACGAGCACCCCAATGAGTACGCCGCCGCCCAGGCCAAAATCACCGGCCTGCCCCTGGCGGTGCATGTGGCCGTGGCCAAGGCGACCCACATGCAACCGGTGGTGATTGACGACGCGGTCGTCAGCGGCTTGCAGGCCACCGCCGACATCTATCAGGAAGAAGGCTTGCTGACCCGACACATCGACGTCTCCCAAGGCTTCGACAAGAGCTTCAACACCAAACGTCCCCCACTTACCCAGGCTTCGCGCTAAAGGAGTAGAACCATGAGCAAACAACGCCAACTCAAACTCGGGGCGATGGTCCATGGCGTCGGCCATGGTTGGGGCGAATGGCGCCACCCGCAAGCCCTGCCCAATGCCAGCGTGAATTTCGGTTTCTATCAGCAGCAAACGCAATTGGCTGAAGCGGCGAAGTTCGACTTCGTGTTTATCGCCGACAGCCTGCACATCCATGAGAAGTCGAGCCCGCACTACCTCAATCGCTTCGAGCCGCTGACCATCCTCTCGGCGCTGGCCGCGACCACTCGCCACATCGGTCTGGTGGCAACCGTCACCGTCAGCTACACCGAACCGTTCCAGGTGGCGCGCCAGTTTGCGTCCCTGGACCACATCAGCGGCGGTCGTGCCGGCTGGAACGTGGTGACCTCCTGGCTCAGCGGCACCGCCGATAATTTCGGCAAGGCCGAGCACCCGCCCCATGCGGTGCGCTACCGCATCGCCAAGGAGCATGTGTATGTGGTCAAGGGGTTGTGGGATTCCTGGGAGGACGACGCCTTCGCCTACAACAAGCAAAGCGGCGAGTTTTTCACCCCCGGCAAACTGCATGCGCTGGAGCACAAAGGTGAATTTTTCTCGGTGAAAGGCCCGCTCAACATCGCCCGCTCCCGGCAAGGTCAGCCGGTGATTTTCCAGGCCGGCACCTCTGAGGACGGACGTAATTTCGCCGCGGCGAATTCCGATGCGATTTTCGTCAGCCCCGAGGGGTTCGACGAAGCACGCGCCTATTATCAGGACCTGAAAAAGCGCGCCAGTGGCTTCGGCCGGGATGCACAAAAGCTGTCGATCCTGCCGGGCATCCGTCCGATCGTTGGCCGCGATGAAGCAGAAGTTGAAAGCCGCTATCAGCAAGCGGTGGAACTGGTGAGTATTGAGGATGCGATTGTCGCCCTCGGCAGGCCGTTCAATGACCATGATTTCAGCCAATACCCATTGGATGCGCCATTCCCCGAGCTGGGTGACTTAGGCTCCAATAGCCAGAAAGGCGGTTCGGACCGGATCAAACAACTGGCCAAAGACGAAGGCCTGACCTTGCGCGAAGTGGCCCTGCGTTTCTCCCGGCCACGGCGGGATTTCGTCGGCACACCCGAGCAGGTTGCCGATGCCATTCAAATTTGGTTCGAAGAAGGCGCATCTGACGGTTTCATCATTAATTCGGTGCTGCCGGACGGTCTGCAATATTTCACCGAGCTCGTGGTGCCGGTGCTGCAACAGCGCGGTCTGTTTCGCGATGAATACAGCGGCACGACCCTGCGCGACAACCTTGGGCTTGAGGCACCCGCCAACCGTTACACAACCGCCCAGGTTCACCAGAAGAGCGAGGCACTGGCATGAGCGAATCCTTTAATCGCCTGCCAGGGCAGTTCAATCGTCGCGGCTTCCTGACGGCCAGTTCGATTGCCCTCGGGGCGCTGGGGCTGTCCTCGATGGGATTGGCTTCGCGTGCGTTCGCGCAAAACACCTCGCTTTCGGAACTGACCCTGGGCGTCGCCACTTATCGCGGCCAGGAGTCGTATTTCACCGAAGACGCCGGCACCGCTAACCGCCCTTACAAAGTCGATTACGCGGAATTTGCCGGCGGCAACCTGATCGTCGAAGCGCTGGCCTCGGGCAGCCTGGACATTGGTTCCATGAGTGAGATCCCACCGATCTTCTCTATCCAGAGCCATCGCCAACCGCGACTCATCGCAGTGATACAAGGCGACGTGAACAACCAGGTGTTCCTGATTCCCAAGGACTCGAAACTCGAATCGGTCGGGCAGTTGCGCGGCAAACGGGTCGGGTACGTGCGCTCGACCACCTCGCATTACTTTCTGATCAAGGCACTGAAAGAACAGGGCCTGACGATGAACGACATCACGGCGGTAGCACTCACGCCGCAGGATGGTTTCAGTGCTTTCCAGAGCGGTCAGCTCGATGCCTGGGTGATTTATGGGGTGTTTATCCAGTTGGCGAAATTCCGCAGTGGCGCCCGGGTGTTGAAAACAGCTGAGGGTTATTTGTCCGGCAACTACTTGATGGCCGCGCGCCCCGCAGCCCTCGAAGACCCGCTGCGCAAACAAGCGATTCAGGACTACTTGCAGCGCACGGCGCGCACGCTGGAATGGATCAATAACAACCCCGAACCCTGGGCCGCCAAATCCGCGCAGCTACTGGGCGTCGACAAAGCGGTGTTTCTCGACATGTACAACAGCCGCAGCCAGCCGTGGAAAGTCATCGAGGTGGACGACCAGGCGATAGCCTCGCAACAGGAGGTCGCGGATTTGTTCTTCGCTGCGGGTGTGTTGAGCGAACGGCTGGATGTCAGTCCGTTGTGGGACCGGCAGTTCAAGTTGTTGCCGATATGAGCCCTAAAGTCGCCCCCTCGCCACAGTTGGTTACGGTGGCCCCCAACCATTGCTGCTCACACTTTTTGATCGAGTGAATCCACCATGAGCCTTTCTTCTCAACACCCGCCCTTGCTGCGATCGGTCGAGGCGGCGAACTTCGAAGCCTTGCTGGAAACCATCGGTGCACAACTCGGCGCCACGGCGCACCTTTATGACGAAAGCGGCGCCTTCCCCCAGGACAATTTCAAGCTGCTGCAGGAGCACGGCCTGGTCGCGCTGACCGTGCCCAAAGCCCTCGGCGGTGGTGGCGCGAATCTGGCCCAGGCACGCAAGGCGATCAGCGCAATCGCCAAGGGTGAACCCTCGACGGCGTTGATCCTGGTGATGCAGTACATCCAGCACGCACGCCTGCAAGACAGTAAAACCTGGCCCGAAGCATTGCGCCTGCAAGTGGCGCAAGACGCCGTCCAGCAAGGCGCGTTGATCAACGCCCTGCGGGTCGAGCCCGACCTCGGCACCCCGGCTCGCGGTGGCTTGCCAGCGACCGTTGCCCGGCGCACCTCCGCCGGTTGGCGCATCAGTGGCCGAAAAATATACTCCACCGGCAGTCATGGCCTGACATGGTTCAGCGTCTGGGCGCGCAGCACCGATGAAGATCCGCTGGTCGGTGCCTGGCTGGTGCACAAGGACACACCCGGCATCAGCATCATCGAGGATTGGGACCATCTGGGTATGCGCGCCACGTGCAGCCACGAAGTGGTGTTCGACAATGTGCTGGTGCCGCTGGATCATGCCGTCAGCGTCAGCCCCTGGAGCGCGCCGCAACCCGAACTCGATGGCGACGGCTTCCTGTGGATGTCGGTGTTGCTCTCGTCGGTTTACGACGGCGTCGCCCAAGCCGCTCGCGACTGGTTGGTGGGTTGGCTGGAACAACGCAAGCCATCCAACCTCGGCGCGTCGCTCTCCACCCTTCCGCGCTTTCAGGAAACCGTCGGGCACATCGACACGCTGTTGTTCGCCAACCGCAGCCTGCTGGATTGCGCCGCCGAAGGACGCACGCCGGCCATTAACGCCGCGCAACTGAAGTACCTGGTGACCGGCAACGCCATCCGCGCCGTCGAGTTGGCCATCGAGGCGTCTGGCAACCCCGGCCTGTCCCGCACAAATCCGCTGCAACGGCATTACCGCGATGTGCTGTGCAGCCGTGTTCACACGCCGCAGAACGATGCCGTGCTGCAAGGTGTCGGCAGAGCGGTCTTCGCCCAGCACCAGCAAAAGGAACGCCCATGAGCCAGCTCATTATCGCCAGCCAACTGGATGAAGACTTCAACGATGTGATTCGTCAGCGCCTCGCACACACGCATCCTGACGCCCGATTAATCGATGTGCCAAGCGGCGTACCCAGCGACCTGCCGACTGAAGTCAGTATTTTGCTGGCGCGGCCAATCAATGTTCGCGGCTATCTGGCGCCGGACACACCGCCGCCGGGTTGGCCCTACGGTTTGAAGTGGGTTCAGGTGGTGTCTTCCGGCATCGACTTCTACCCCCAATGGCTGTTCAACGGCCCGCCGGTGAGCACTTCCCGGGGCAGCGCCGCCGAGAACATCGCCGAGTTCGCCCTGGCCGCGATCTTCGCTGCCGCCAAGCGTCTGCCGGACATTTGGGTGCATGACTCGCAATGGAATTTCACCGCACTGACGCCGCTCAAGGGCACCACCTTAGGGATTCTCGGCTTCGGTGCCATCGGCCGCAGCCTGGCGAGCAAGGCCCACGCCTTGGGCATCAATGTGCTGGCGTTGCGTCAGAGTCAGACGCCGTTCGAGGTGGAAGGCGTCGAAGCCGCGCGCGATATCCATGACCTGTTTGCCCGTTCCGACCATCTGGTGCTGGCCGCGCCGTTGACCGGCGCGACCCGGCATATCGTCAACAGCGCGGTGCTCGCCAGCGCCAAACCCGGCCTGCATCTGATCAATATCGCCCGCGGCGGTCTGCTGGATCACGGGGCGTTGCTTGAAGCACTGGACAGCGGAGCGATCGGCCTGGCTTCGCTGGACGTCACCGATCCCGAGCCACTGCCCGAAGGACATCCGTTCTACACCCATCCACGGGTGCGCTTGTCACCCCATACCTCGGCGATTTCCACCAACAGTGGCCATGAGATAGCTGACAGTTTCCTGGCCAACCTTGAGCGTTATCTCAACGGTTTGGCGTTGCAGAATCAGGCGAACGTACAACGCGGGTATTGAATCCAGCTGGTCTACCGTCTTCGCGGGCAAGCCACGTTCCTGTAGGAGCGAGGCTTGCCCGCGAATGCGTTTTAACTGCCCACATAAACATCAGCTTTACGCATTTCAAAACAATACTTAATGTCAATTTTTTATAATTAACTTATAACCAATCGGACTTTTACAGCGCCTTATTATACAAATACTGTTACAACCATCACCGACCCCTGACCAGGTGGAGGCCCACGGAACTGCACGTTTTTCCGGCCGACACCACTCCACGGTCAACTGCCACACCCACAACCTGAAAACGGCTCAAGCCCCCCGCCGCCATGGCTTTCGAAACATGGCCCCGGCAACGCTTTGCCCAAAAAAACATAACGACGCCAACGCTGCGCTTACACACTTGGGGTTCACCATGCACAACACCTTCACTGCAAACCGTTTGACGCTGGCCGTGTCGCTGGCGATGTTCGGGTTGTCGGCCCACGCCGAAGAAAACACCATGGATGGTGCCCTCCCCGTTGTCACAGTCACCGCCGAACACCACAGCGAAGACCTGCAAAAAACCCCGCTGGCGATTTCCGCGTTCGACGAAAAAGCCCTGGACGACAAGCAGATCAAAAGCATCCGCGACCTCTCCGGGCAAGTGCCGAACCTGACCCTCAGCCGCCAGTCGATCTCCTACAGCGCCCAGACCTACGGGATTCGTGGCATCGGCGAAACCGATCCGATCCAGGAATCCGCCGTCGCGGTGTACGCCGATGACCTGTACATCCCGCGCGCCATTTCCTCGATGCTCGACTTCAACGACGTCGAGCGCGTCGAAGTGTTGCGCGGCCCGCAAGGCACGCTGTATGGACGCAACAGCAGCGCCGGCGCGATCCGCGTGATCACCCGCGATCCGACCCAGGAAACCCGGGGTTTCTTCGAGCTCGGTGCCGGCAACTACAACGCGCAGAACGGCCGATTGCTGATCAGTGGCCCGCTGGTGGACAACGCGTTGTTCGGCAGTTTTTCGGCGATTCGCCTGACCCGTGACGGCACCGTCTCCAACCCGACCCGTGGCGAGGATGTGAACAACGTCGACATCCAGTCCTACCGCGGCAAGTTGCGCTTCAACCCGATCGATTCGCCGTGGGATGTGCAACTGACCCTGGCCGGTACCTTCGACCGTGGCGACACCACCAGCTATACACCGTTCGATGCCGACGGCCACTTCGATAAATTCAAGAGCTACAGCAGCCTCGACCCGAAGAACCGTCTCGACCAAGGCAGCTCGGTGCTGCGCGCAATCTACGCCATCGACGACCACTTGAACTTCAAATCGGTGACCGCTTATTCGGCGTTCAACCAGCCGGTGGACTATGACAACTCGGGCCAGGCAGCACTGATCCAGCAAAACCTGATCACCTACAAGCAGGACTACGCTACCCAGGAATTCCAGCTCAACGGCGACTACGACAAATTCAGCTTCAGCACCGGCCTGTACCTGTACCGCGAAAAATTCGAAGCCGACCGCGACAACCTCACCTATTCCGTGGCGCGCAATCGGGTGATTGGCCAGGGTCAATACAGCACAACCAACACTGAAAGCTACGCGTTGTACGGCCAGGGCAGTTACAAGATCACCCCACAGTTGTCGCTGATCGCCGGGCTGCGCTTCACCCGCGAACACAAGAACTTCGACTACACCAACTACGCGATCAACACTAACCGGCAGATCACCGGAACCAACTTCAGCGCCAATTCGAGCAAATCGTGGCAGTCCACCAGCCCCAAACTCGGCTTCGAATACGCCTGGACGCCGCACCTCAATCAGTACGCCTACGTCGCCAAAGGCTTCAAGGCCGGCGGCTACGACAACCGTGCGCCAACCCGGGCCGCCGCTGAGCAAGCGTTCTCGCCGGAAGACGTGACGACCTGGGAAACCGGCTTCAAAGGTGACTTCTTCGATCAGCGCCTGCGGGCCAACGTCGCGCTGTTCTACAACGACTACAAGGACTTGCAGACCAACGCCTACGACCCGGCGCTGGGTGTCAGCCTGCGGACCAACGTCGGCCAGGCACACACCTATGGCGTAGAACTGGAAACCCTGACTGCGCTGACCCGCGATCTGCAACTGACCGCCAATGTCGGCTACCTGGAAAGCCAGTACGACGACTTCGAGAATGCCAGCGGCGCCGGTGTCGATGCCAACGGCAAGCAGTTGGTGTTCTCGCCGCGCTGGAACGCCAGCGTCGGCCTCAACTACACCATCCCGGCCGGACTGCCCGGTACCTGGCTGGCGGGCACCGATGCGCAGTTCCAGACCAAGTCCTACGCCAACGCGCTCAACGACGACGTCCAGGAAATCCCCCAGCAGACCTTCTGGAACGCCAACACCCGTTACCTCTCCGGCGACGGTCACTGGACCACCACGCTGGCCGTGAAAAACCTGCTCGATCGCGCCTACCCGCAGTCGGTCGGCTACGTGCCCTCCAGTGGCGCCCGCTTCTACTCCATCAACGACCCGCGAACCCTCTTGTTGTCCGTGCGCTACGACCTCTGATCCCTGACGCGCCCCTACACCGGATTCCTTACCGCTTGAACGCAAGGAGCACCACGATGGCTGTTACCCGTAGAGAACTGATTTCCCGTATTGCCGCCGTCGGTGGCTATTCCGCCGCTGTCAGCGCCCTCGGTGCATTGGGGCTCACGCCTCAGGCCGTGGCGGCAACATTCAATCCGCTGCAACTGGGCAGCAGTGGCAAAGGCAAGCACGTGGTGGTGGTCGGTGCCGGTATATCCGGACTGGTCAGCGCCTACGAGCTGCGCAAGGCTGGCTTCACCGTGGCCATTCTCGAAGCGCGCGAGCGAGTGGGTGGACGCAACTGGACGCTGCGGCGCGGCACCAAGGTCGATTTCGACGATGGCATCAGCCAGACCGTCGACTTCGATGACGGGCAGTTTTTCAACGCCGGTCCCGCGCGTATTCCCAGCCATCACCAGACGATCCTCGGCTACTGCCGCGAACTGGGTGTCGAGCTGCAAGTGCTGGTCAACAGCAGCCGCAATGCGCTGGCCTTGCCCGATCCGAGCAAACCGGCATTCCAGTTACGCCAGGCGGTCAACGACACCCGCGGCCAACTGTCTGAATTGCTGGCGCGCACCGTCAGCCGCAAGGCCCTGGACCAGGACTTGAGCGTCGATGATCGCAAGGCGCTGCTCAATTTCCTCAAGGTCTATGGCGATCTCAACGCCGACTTCAAATACAAGGGCTCGGTGCGCTCGGGGTACACCCGCATTCCAGGTGCCGGCGATCAAACCGGCATCACCCGTGCGCCGCTGGAGCTACAGACCCTGCTCAATCCCAAGCTCTGGGGCGCGTTGGTGTTCGATGAGATCCCGGAGTTTTCCTCGACCATGTTCCAACCGGTTGGCGGCATGGACCGGATTCCCTACGCGTTCTACGACAAGCTCAAGGATACGGTGCGTTTCAACGCCGAGGTCAGCGACATTCAGACCTCCGAAAACGGCAGCCGCATCACCTACCGGGACCGCAAGACCGGCACCACCCAGACGCTGAGCGCCGATTACGCCATCGTCACGGTCCCCTTGCCGTTGCTGGCCAAGCTGCCGAGTAACTTCAGCCAGCCGTTCAAGCAAGCGATTCTCAGCGCGCAAAGCGATCAGGCCAACAAAGTCGCCTGGCAGTCGCCGCGTTTCTGGGAAACCGACTTCAACATCTACGGCGGATTGTCGTACCTGGACCATGAAGTCAAAGGTTTGTGGTACCCCAGCGACCGGTTGAACAGCGCCCAAGGGATTCTGGTCGCGGCCTACAACACCAGTGAATCGGCCCAGGCCTTCAGCAAGAAATCCCTCGCCGAGCAGTTCGCCTCCTCGCGGCAAGCGGTCGAACTACTGCACCCCGGCCACAGCACCAAGCTGCAAAAACCGGTGGCCATCAACTGGGCCAAGGTGCCCTTCAGCAAAGGCCCGTGGATCGTCAACGACGAGGTCGGCGAGAGCGCTTACCAAATCCTCAACGAGCCTCAGGGCCGCACGTACCTGGCCAGCGACGCCCTCGCCCATGGCGGCGTCGGCATTTGGCAGAACAGCGCAGCCGACTCGGCGCGACGCATCGTTTCCCTGATCGGCCGCCATGCCGAACGCCAGCAACCGGGCGTTGCCGCCTGATTTTTTCAATAAGGAACTGACCGATGAAAACCATGACTTTGCTCACAGGACTCCTCATGACCGCCACCGCCCTCAGCAGCCACGCCGACGAGATCAAACGCATCGCCCTGCCCAACTCCAGTTTCCCGATTTCGCTGGCGGTGTCGGTTCCGGCACAGACCGACCTGCTGTTTGTCAGCGGCCTGCTCGCCGACCTGCACGACCCGAAAGCACCGAAGGATTCCTTCGCTGCCTATGGCGACACCGCGACCCAGACCACCTCGATTCTCAACAAGCTCAAAGGCGTACTGCAAAGCCAAGGACTGGACCTGGGTGATGTGGTGCAACTTCGGGTGTTTCTGGTGGGCGATCCGGCCAAGGGCGGCAAGCTCGATTTCGCCGGGCTGCAGGAAGGCTATACGCCGTTCTTCGGCAGCGCCGCGCAACCGAACAAACCGGCACGCACCGCCGTGCAGGTAGTCGCCCTGCCGCTACCGGGCGGGCTGGTCGAAATCGAAGCCGTCGCCGCTCGCAAGAAGTGACACGGACCTTAGCCGACATTCAGGAGCTTCACTCTCATGCTCAACTGCCAAACACGCGCCGCGCCTGCCTACCGCCCGTTATTGCTGCCGCTGTCGATTGCCTGTGGCCTGGCCTCGTTCAACATCGAGGCCGCCGAAAGCAGCTCACCGACTCTCGACACGGTAGTCGTCACGGGTAACCGTGGCACCGTCCAACGCACCGTCACCACCAGCCCGACTCCGATCGACGTGGTGACCGGCGAACAATTGCGTTCGGTGGGCAAACCGAGCCTGTTGGAGGCGCTGAGCAAGTTCATCCCATCCTTCAACCTGCCCGACCGCGCCGGTTGGGATGCCAGCGGCGTGGTTCGCTCGGCTACCCTGCGGGGGCTGACAGCGTCCCATGTGTTGGTGCTGGTCAACGGCAAGCGCCGGCATACCAGCGCCACGTTGAACATCAACGGCATCAACAGCGGCGCGGCACCCAGCGACCTCGACCTGATCCCGGTGGCGTCCATCGATCACATCGAGGTGTTGCGCGATGGCGCAGCGGCACAGTACGGCTCGGATGCCATTTCCGGGGTGATCAACATCATCCTCAAGCAAACCACCGGCGGCAGTTCCGACACCACCCTCGGCCAGGGCTATGACGGCAAACGCGGGACCGCGCAGGAGGCGCTCAATTATGGTTTTCAAGTCGGCGAAGCCGGTGTACTCAATGTCTCGCTCGACACCCGCTATCAGGAACGCGACAACAAGGCCGGCAGCAACGGCTACAGTGCGCATTACTATCCGCAAGCCGACGGTTCGCCCGACCCACGCGAGGCCGATGCCAGCCACCACACTTACAAGGGTTACGGACTGCCCCGCAGCCAACTGGCCGATGTCGCCTACAACTTCGACCTGCCGTTGAACGATGCCGTCACGCTCTACTCGTTCTCGACCCTGGCCACCCGGGAGAACAATGACGGCCAGAATTTCCGCCTGCCCAGCGGCCGCAATACCATCACCACCGGTCCCAACGGTTACCCCGACGGTTACAGCCCCTACTGGCTGATCAACGAAACCGACTTCCAGTCCGCCTTCGGCGCCAAGGGCGAGGATTTCGGCGGCTGGGCCTGGGACCTGAGCAGCACCTACGGGCGTAACTACGCCAAGCAACGCACCTACAACAACCAGAACCCGTCGCTGGGCGAAAACACCCCGAACAAGTTCACCTCCGGCATTTACATCGCGGATCAATTGACCAGTAATCTGGATCTGAAAAACAGCTATGAAATCGGCCTGGCCAAGCCGCTGGATGTCGCCTTCGGCTTCGAGCACCGACGTGAAAGCTACGAGACCCGCGCCGGCTCCGAAGCCTCGTATATCGATGGCGGTTACGTGTTCCCCGCCGGCCATCCGCGCGCCGGGCAGCGTCCCGATCCGGGCGCCCAGGTCACCAACGGCATTACTCCTGAAGACGCACAGAAAGTCAGCCGCAACAGCGTCGCCAGCTACATCGACCTGGGTTTCTACCCCGTCGAGCAGTGGTACCTCGGCGTCGCCGCACGGTACGAGCATTACAACGAAGGCGTCGGTGGCACCCGCAGCGGCAAACTCAGCACCCGCTACGAATTCAACCCGGTGTTTTCGGTGCGCGGCACCGTCAGTAATGGCTTTCGCGCGCCGTCGCTGGCCAATCAGATTTTCACCGCGCGCTCGACCGGGTTCGACACCATTAATGGCGTCTACCAGTCTTACAACTACGTGGTTCTGCCGGTGGATTCGGCCGGCGCCCAGGCCCTTGGGGCCGAGTCGTTGAAACCCGAACGCTCGACCAACTTCAGTCTCGGTTTCGCCCTGACTCCCAGTGAAGACCTGAGCCTGACCGTGGACGGCTACGTCATCAACCTGCGCGACCGCCTGGTGCTCAGCGAACGTTTCCAGGGCCCGGGCGTCGCCGCCCTGCTCGACAGCATTGGCGTGCCGGCCACCGCCGGTGCGCAGTACTTCACCAACGGCGCCAACACCCGGACGTCCGGGGTCGATGTGGTCGGCAATTACCGGCAGAACCTGAACCAGTTCGGCTCGGTGAGATGGACTGCGGCACTGAACTACAACCACACGAAAATCCTCAGCGTCAACGACACACCGTCACAACTGACCGCCCTGGGCGACTTCCAGCTGCTCGGACGCCAATCGCGAGCACTGATTACCAAAACCTCCCCCAGCAGCAAGATGATCTTCTCCGCCGACTGGGCGATCAGCGACTTCGACGTCAACCTGCGGCTGACCCGTTATGGCACCTACACCGAGGTCAACAGCTCGAGCGATCCAAGCCTGGATCGCGAGTATTCGGCCAAATGGATCACCGACCTCGACGTGGCCTATGCGCTCAACAAACAACTGACCGTCGCCGTCGGCGCGCAGAACCTGTTCGACAAGTACCCGGACCATATCGGCGTAAGCAACTCTTCGTTCGGCGATAACTGGGGCAGTTTTTCACCCTTCGGCTTCACCGGCGGTTACTACTACACCCGCGTGCAATACGCGTTCTGATGCCTGCAAAGTCGCCTAAGCTAATACTCAAAAAATATTTATAAATCGGTTTTTAGAACAATAGGATTCATAGGTGGTTACCCCTCCCTTACTAATTGTCGAGCATGCCATGTCGAAACTCATCAAGAACCCCGGGGCGATATTCCGTCGTCCTGTCCTGGCCGGCCTGGTCGTTGCGCTGGCCTTGTCGTCTCTGACACTCCCGGCTCAGGCCCGGGAAAAGCTACGCATCGGTTACCAGAAGTCATCGACCCTGATCACTCTGCTGAAAACCCAAGGCAAGCTGGACAAGGCACTCGCCCAGGCGAACATCGACGTGAGCTGGCATGAGTTCCCCAGTGGCTTGCCACTGCTGGAGGCGTTGAATGTCGGCAATATTGATGTCAGCGCCGACGTGGCGGATACCGTGCCGATATTTGCTCAGGCTGCACAGGCCAGGCTGACTTACTTTGCGCAAGAGGCACCCTCGCCTTCAGCCCAGGCAATCGTCGTGCGAAACGATTCGCCGTTGCAGCAACTGGCAGATTTAAAAGGCAAAAAAGTCGCGGTAACCAAGGCGGCCGGAGCCCACTATTTGTTGATCGCGGCCCTGAATAAGGCGGGCCTGAAGTTTTCTGACATACAACCTGCATACCTGTCACCCGCCGATGGCCGGGCGGCTTTCGAAAATCAGAAGGTCGACGCCTGGGTCACATGGGAACCCTTCCTCAGCGGCGTGCAGCGTCAACTACCGACGCGCACCCTGGCCGACGGCAGTGGCTTGGCCAGCTACAAGCGTTATTACCTGACCAGCACGAGCTACGCCAAGGCGCACCCTGAAGTCCTCAAGCTGGTTTACGAGCAACTGCATGAAGCCGGTAATTGGGTTAAAAACCATCCCCGTGATGCGGCTCAAGTCCTGGGGCCGCTGTGGGGCGACCTCGATGTGGAAACAGTCGAAGCAGCCAACGCCCATCGCAGTTACCAGATACAACCGGTGAAAGCCGATCAGTTGGGCGAACAGCAGAAAATTGCCGATGCTTTTTTTGCCGCGGGCTTATTGCCCAAGGCGGTAGATGCCCACGATGTAGAGATCTGGAAACCCGTTAGCCAATAGTACGGCCGAGCGCGTCCGAAGCATTGTGCAAAGGTAACGAATTCATGTGGCCTCGATCGATTCTCGATGGAATGACAATCCAGGGTGTCGACCCAAAGGCTTCCTTCCTGGATATCCTTGTTTGGGCGATGGCGGCCACGCACTGACGAAAATACACCCCCCATCCGTGCGGGCTGCGATGCATCGTTCAACTCAGTCTGCGGCGATCTGCGCTCCTCCCTTGCGCGGCTCGGCACTGAAAAACAGAACTTTGATCACGATGACAAATACGGCCAGCGCCGCAAATAGCAAACCACTGTACAGGGTGCCCTGCAAACCCATGCGCGCCAGGAACCACCCACCCGTCGTTGACCCGATCGTCACCCCCAGGTTGATGAACGAGATATAAATGCCGGTGGCGAATTCGGGCGCTTCCGGCGCTTCGGAGGTCAGCCATATCTGCGTGACGATCAGCCCGCTGGTATGGGTCGCGCCCCAGATCACCACAATAATCAACATTGTCATCAGGGACGGACCGGCGAACAGGTACAACAGCCCATAGGCACCGGCCAGCAGGATCGGGTGCAGGAGCGTTGTCCGGACCATGTTCTGCCCGATCAGCTTGCCGGCATACAGATTGCCCGCGACGCCGCCAATACCGAAGATCACCAACAGGATGCTGATCATCTGCGCGCTCATGCCCGCTTCCTTGGCCAGGTACTCGGCCGAGTAGCTGTACGCGGAAAACATCGCGGCGAAAATCAGCGTCGAGGCGGTGATGTTCAGCCAGAGTGGAAATTTACGCAAAATAGCCAACTGCTCTTTGTAGGAAATGCGGGTTTTATCGGGGGCGTCCGGCAGCCGGGCAATGATCCCCAGGCCGGCAATGCAGTTGACCACCGCACAGAACAGAAACGAGGCCTCATAGGAAAACTGCGCCGCGATCAGTGTCGTCAACGGCACCCCCAACACCATGCCCATACTGGTACCGACAAAGGCCTTGGCGGCTGCACGGGTTGATTCCTGCGGTGGGTACAGCGAAACGGCTGCGACAAAGGCCAGGGAAAAGTACACAGGGTGAAACAGCGCCGGGATGATGCGCAGCACCATCAGCGACTCAAAGTTGGGCGCATAGGCCGACAACACACTGGTGCCGGCAAAAATGAACAACGCAATAGTGAGGATTTTTTTACGGTTGAAGCGTGACAGCAGCAGCACCATGATCGGGCCGAATACCGCAATGATCAGCGCGAACAACCCCACCAACAGGCCGGCCTGGGATGCACTGATCGAGAAGCGCTCGATAATCACCGGAAGAATCCCGACGACACCGAACTCAATGGTGTAAACCCCAAACAGGCCCAGTGCGAGAAAGTAGATCGGATGGAGCATTTTCATGATTCGGACTCCAGCGTGACCACGACTTTGCCAAACTGCTCGCCCGCTTCCAGGTACTGATGGGCGGCGACGACCGGCACCACCGCCAGTTCGGCATAGCTGCCCCATTGCGCGATAGAGGCGGCTAACCGCACAACGCGCGTCATTGTCTGTCCTCGTATTCCCCGTAAACGGCGTTGCAAAGGTCAACGGTGAACTGACCGAACATGCCTTCGAAGGCGGTATTGGTGAAGGCAACGACCGTCAATTGTTCGACCGGGTCGACAAACCAGGAGTGTCCGTAGGCACCGCCCAACCGCCAGCTGCCAACCGATTCGGCTGTCTGTGCGGCGGTCGGGTCCTTGAGCACGGTAAAGCCCAGACCGAAGCCGCGACCGGGCCAGTTTTCCAGTTCGAGCTCGCCGGTCTGGTTGCTGGTCATTTCCTCGACCAGCGCTTTAGGTAACAACGGCGCGCCCCCTTTGCGCAGGGTTTCGAGCAACTGGAGGAATTCACCGGCGCTGCCGATCAAGCCCGAGCCACCTGAGTTGAAAGCCTGTGGATCGAGGGCCCGGCCCGGCTCCAGCTTGATGCCGGCAGTGCCTTCAAAAACCGGCACCACTTCCAGTTCTTTCATGCGCCGCGGTTGAGGCTGATCATTCAGGTATGCCGGGCTCAGGCGGCTGGCGTCAGACACGCTGAAACCGACATCGCCCAAGCCCAGTGGCTTGGCAATCAGTGTGTCGATGGCGACAGCCAGCGAAGTACCGGTGACCGCCGCGATCACGCCACCCAGCACATCGGTCGCAATCGAGTAGCCCCACGAGCTGCCCGGTTTGTACAACAAGGGCGCGTGGCTCAGGCGACGCAGGTTTTCTTCCAGCGTCAGGTTGCTGCGCTCCATGCCATCGGACACACCGGCATCGCGATAAGGGCCACCTTGATCGCTTTCCAGAAAACCATACGTAAAGCCGGCGGTATGGCTCAGCAACTGGCGCACCGTGATCGTCGCCGGCTGGCCGTCGCTCAGCGTTGGCTTGAAGTAAGGCAACCAGCGGGTGATATCGTCATCCAGGTTGAGTTTGCCCTGGCCGATCAGTGCCAGTGCCGCCACCGAAACGATCGGCTTGGATACCGAAGACAGCCTAAACAAGGCATCCTCACGCATCGGTAACTGCGCCTCACGGTCGGCCAACCCGGCCGCGCGCTGGTAAATGAGCTTGCCACGGTGAGCCACCAGTACCACCGCGCCCACCAGGCGCTGATCGTGCAGGGTCTGCTCCAGCACCGTGTCGATGCGCGAAGCCAGCTGGACGGGTGCAAACGAGCGTAGAGACTGTAATGGGCGAAGCGGTTCGTTGACTGACATTGGCGGACCTGAATAGTTGAATGAATGACTCGATGTCTCGATGGTAGAGCCGGCCGTTGTCGGGAAACAGAGGTTACAATTCCGAGGTCCACGGACCTTTTTGTCCGCAATCAAAGGAGTGAGTGTTGGATAAGCTCAATGGCATCACGGTGTTCGTGCAGGTCGCCGAAAGCCTCAGTTTTGTTGGGGCCGGCCGCTTGTTGGGGATCTCCGCCTCGGCGGTGGGCAAGAGCATCGCGCGCATGGAAGAGAAACTCGGTGCACGCCTGTTCCATCGCAATACCCGCAGCATCAACCTGACCAGCGAAGGCTCGTTGTTTCTGGAGCGCTGCCGTCGGGTGCTCAACGAACTGGAAGCTGCCGAGCAGGAACTCTCCAGCGCCAGCGAGACACCCCGAGGTAAATTGCGCATCAGCCTGCCGCTGCTGGGTAACGTCCTGTTCATGCAGCTCTCGCGATTCATGCAGCGCTATCCGCAAATCCAGCTGGAACTGGACTTCACCGATCGGCTGGTGGACGTGGTCGAGGAAGGTTTCGACGCCGTGGTGCGTACCGGTCAGTTGCACGACTCCCGGTTAATGGCCAGGAAACTCGACAGCTTCAGCTTCTACCTCGTCGGCGCCCCCCGTTACTTTGCGAGCCACGGCTACCCGCAGAATGTCGAGCAACTGCAGGAACACCACTGCCTGCATTACAAACTGCCCTCCACGGGCAAACTGGAAAAATGGCCACTGTCGGGGCTTGCCGAAGGCACCGAGTTGAAAGTACCGGCCACGATGGTCTGCAATAACCTTGAAATGCTGATCCACATGGCCCGCCAAGGACTGGGCCTTGCCTGCGTCCCGGAGTTTGCGGTGCGCGAGGCACTGGCGGCCGGAGAGCTGGTGTCGATACTGTCCGATCAAGTGCTGCGCACGCTGGACATCCAGGTGGTATGGCCGTCAAGCCGCTACCTGACGCCGAAGTTGCGAGCGTTTATTGATTTTGTTTGTGATGGGGGTATTTGAGACCAGGCTGATTTGCATTTGCAAATCCGATGTCACGCCGCAGCTTTTAAACCGCCACTATTTATCCGTGAATGAAACACCCCATCGGTTGCATCCAGCCTTTGGGGTGCAATTCATCAAACATCCAGCCGCAGAAGCAACCATCAGGCTGCCGGCATCAACTCCCGCGTAAGCCACGTCGCCAGCCGCGAAATCATCAGCGTCCAGTCAGATCATGTTCATTGAGCAACGGCCGGAAAAATGCCATGGCCGCCTCGCGGGCCTGCAACAAGGTGAGCGTAAGGGACGGTCTGGGGGTCAGGATGGTTCACGCGGAAAAATAGGTCGAACGCTACGCCGGCCTGGAATACAAACACCAGGAGATGGGCCAGCCCAACCTCAGCACTGAGCGTCGCGATCTGGTGGTGCGCTGGATCAGCACCGTCGGCAACTACGACTACATGGCCGAAGCCTATTCGTTGGGCTGGAATAGCGGATGCAGGTCCTTCTACTTAGCAAAAAATAGATAGTCAGAGGATGTCGCGCAACTCAAGGGGCAAGCGTTCTTCTCTCGATAGGGACTGACAAAACAATGCTTGTACGTGTTTCACCGTACGCGTTGATCCTCGCAATGACATTCTCGATATCGGCCATTGACTTGGCATAGATCCTGATCAGGTAGGAGTCGTTACCCGTGATGTGTAGACACTCAACGACTTCGGGTATGTCGTTGAGCGTCGCTATCAATTTGGATTTCGCCGGCTTGAGGGTGGTGATGCCGACGACAGCAGATATGCCAAACCCTAGCTTGGTTGGATCTAACTGAGCGCTATAGCCCTTGATGACCCCGGAGTCTTCGAGTTTTCGCAGCCGATCAGTGGTGGCGGGAATAGAAAGACCCGCGTGCCTGGACAGCTCTGTGATGGAAATGCGACCACAGTCCTGCACCTTTCCCAGGATTTTTGTGTCTATACGATCCATGTACGTTTCCCCAGTAAAAAGTATAAATTTTAATGAAAAGCATGTGTTTTTCATTAAAAAATAATGCACCAAAATAAAGCGCAGTGCTAGTCTATTTACAGCCCGACAAAGCCTAAAAAGAATCCGGGAAATCAATAGCCCTAATCTTTAGCGTTACGCACCGCATAATAAAAAATTTCCTTCAGGGATGGTGTTCGTATGGAAGATGAAAAAATAAAGTGTGCAAAAAAGTCCTGTCCATCATTCACCAAGTATATTGGGACGGAAGTCCTAGGTTTTCGCAACTTCAAGATGGATCAGGTGTTCATGTATCTGGCTGGCGTCACCCTGTTCTCGGTGGGCGCCAAGTTTTTCATAGTCAGTCGACTGGGAACTGATCCTTTAGATGTCCTGATCATTTCAATCAATAAAATACTCATCCTCGGAATGGGTGTTTGTTCGGGCATCGTTGCTATATTCTTTCTGCTGTGGTGGATGCTCTGGAACAAGAAATACCCTCCGATAAGTCCCTTTATTACAACTACGCTTACCGGCCTGCTAATAGACCTCTGGTCTGTGCTGGGGCTTGGAGAGTATTTGATTGCCAGAGTGGATGAGTACACGATATTAGCGATGGGACTGATCTTGTGTGCTTATTCATCCGCACTGATCATCATGAGCGGTATTGGTATCAGAATCATGGACCTCGTGGTGCTTACCATGGTTTCCAAATGGGCGTGGTCATTCACCAAGGCTAAAATGATCATTGAAGTTGGAATCTTTTCGACCGGGTGGCTTTTAGGTGGGCCGTTCGGTGTGGGAACGATTGCATTTTTGTTGGTCATAGGCCCTCTAATACAGCCGTTCATGAATATAAATACCAGGCGCTTTTCACTTAAGAATTATGGATTAACCAGCGCTTCTTCTGCCTACCCATAACGACGAGAGGTATTGCGGCCACCGTGGCTGTGGGATTATTTTGCCTCGACAATTTTAACCGGTGATGTTGACAGTAACTTCCGAGATGAGGAGTGAGTAATGGAAAATACAAAAAATAAAAACTGGACCTTGGAAAGCATGCCCGCAAAGCTGGAAGAAATACTTCCTGACGGTAGTGTAAAGTGTCATCTTTCCCCTCGAAACTGTGTCATCCAGGAAGGTAAGGTAGGTTTTTGCAAGGTGCGCGGAAACAGAGGGGGTCGGTTAGTTACATTGAATTATGGTAAAGGCGTTCACAGTACCGAAGAGACGATCGAAACCGAGGCGGTATTCCACTTTGCTCCCGGAGAGCGAATCCTTTCCTTAGGCAATATCGGCTGCATGCTTAACTGCGGCTACTGTCACAACTGGAAGACCTCCCAGGCCAAATATGTGACAGACAAAGACGTGTACTACTATACCCCTGAACAGGTGGTGGAAACTGCACTAAAGCATGGTATACGCGTCATCTCCTGGACTTATAACGACCCTGTTGTCTGGCATGAGTTCATCCTCGACACGGCAAAGCTGGCAAAGGAAGCGGGGTTGATCAACTTATATAAATCTGCATTTTTTATCAGTGAAGAAGCCATTGATGAACTATTGCCGGTCATTGATATATTCTCCATTTCGCTAAAATCCATTTCCCCTGAATACTACCGAAAAGTCACAACAGGCTGGGTAGAGCCCGTTCTGGCCGGCATCAAGAAAGTATACGATGCGGGTAAATATGTTGAAGTCAGCACTTTGATGGTGACCGACATCAGTGACGATGAGGATACCGCCAGGAAGATTAGCCAGTGGGTATTGGATGAACTGGGCCCGAATGTACCGCTCCACTTTGTAAGGTTTCACCCCGATTATAAAATGAGTAATAGCATCCGGACCCCCGTGGACAGACTCCTGAAGGCTCGAGACATCGCTCGGAGCATGGGGGTTGAGCATGTTTATCTGGGAAACGTGAATGATGTCGAGGGCACCAATACCAGTTGCAATAACTGTAACGCTCTACTCGTTACCCGCTACGGTTTGAATGCTGACATCATCGGACTGGATAGCAATGGTTGCTGTACTCAGTGTGGGCACGATGCACATTTCAAGTTACTTGGCGAACACAAAGTGAACATTCCTGTTGAACTGCAAGAGGATGCGTTGACCGCTTACGAGAAGCGAAAGTTCGAGTGGCATGGGGATATCGTATCGCTGCATGCCCAAGTGCTGAATACTGAAGGCTTTGAACAGACCGTCTACCTGCGGCGCAATTATACCGACGGGCTTAACAGTGATTGGAAATCACTGACATTGCGGCCGTACGAAAGCTATCGATTCATTGTCGCCAAGGCGCGAATTGATGAATCCGGCCCTGAGGTCTGGCTTCCCAAGGGAGTTAACTCAAATCTTCATGAAGTATTCGACAGGGCCCACTTCCCCACCGAGTCGATTGAAGAGATTGGTATTTCGCAAAATGACATCACACCGACAATTGGTTATGAAGGCAAGCAGAACATGTATGAGCAGATTATCAAACTGGTCAACAAGTCATGAATGTGTCTACTGAAATACTCCATATCAAGGTCGATGACCGAGAGGCCCATCCATCTGTGACGCCTATTTATCAGTGCAGCGCTTTTAGCGCTGACTCGGCGTTCTTCTACTCGAGAAAAGCCAATCCCAACGTGACTGAGCTGGAACAGGTTGTCGCTTCCTTGGAAGGCAGCGAATACGCCTTGGCCTACAGCACCGGAATGAGTGCCATCTACATGGTTTTGGAGCTGCTGAAACCGGGTGGGTCGCTGGTGATCAACAAATACATCTATGGCTGTTCTTATAAACTGTTTCAGCGATATGCTGCACGTATCGGTGCGCAGCTGACGATTCTGGATCTCACCACAGAAAGTGGGTTGGAAGCGTTGCCATCAAACGTGGATATGGTCATTTTCGAAACGCCGACCAATCCCTTCCTGAAAGATATTGATATTCATGCGGTCAGCAGGGCGGTTAAGCAAAACAACCCACAGGCCCTGGTAGTCGTTGATAACACTTGGGCCACTCCAATCTTTCAAAAACCTCTAAACTTTGGCGCCGACATTTCTCTGTACAGTGCAACGAAGTATTTCTCCGGGCATAGCGATGTCATGGGTGGCCTGGTGCTTATCAACAGTGAAATGATTTATAAGCGCCTGCTCGAAGGTCGTTTTTATTCAGGCTCAATATTAGCCCCTTATAGCGCATGGTTGCTTCGCAGAAGCATGCAGACGTTTAACCTACGCATGGAGAAACACAGTAATACTACCTCCAGCATGCTCAACTACCTGCAGGAACTGCCCTTTATTGAGCATGTTTATTATCCGCGAATCGATGGCAAACAATTGACCGGATATGGTGGCATTGTGTTTGTTGATATTCGGCCCGATCTGGTTCCCTTTTACAAAATCTTCACCAGCGCCCTCAAATGGTTTGGAACGGGCACGGGAATGGCCTGTGTCACGTCGATGGTTGCTCAACCCTTTAGTGGGAGCCATGCCTCAATGACTGAGCAGGAAAAAGCGGACATGGGAATTGAAAAGGGTTTGGTTCGATTGTGTTTTGGTTTAGAAGCCCTTGAGGATCTTAAAGAGGATCTGCTTCAAGCATTCGAAACCATGGAAAACATGGCGAATCGAGAACATGCACTTAAACCTGCGTAGTTGATGTTAATCATGAGCAACGAGCTTTCAACGGCTCGTTGCTTTTTTTATGGAGACGCGAAATTGTCCATTGCATTCGAAAAAACGATATTCGAAGACCCTACTCTGAACGTTATCCATCTTCTAAATTCCATTTCCAATGAAAATCCAGAGGCTATTTCTCTGGCTTCCGGTCGACCTGATGATGAGCAATGCGACCACTCCCTCATCGATAAGGGCCTGGCCAGCTATGCACGATACATCGCCGATACGGAACATTCACTTGCGACACACCTTTGCCAATATGGAAAAACCGCCGGGATTATCAATGAGATAATCGCCAAATACTTGCAGGTGGATGAAGGGATAAAAATTTTCACCCCTGAAAGTATTGTCGTGTGTATGGGGTTTCAAGAAGCTGCCACCTTGACACTGTTAGCCATTTTTGAAGGGGGCGGGGTTTTATTAGTGCCTGACCCTGTGTTTTCCGGGATAACCGGTATTGCGAAATTATTAAGAATAAAAATTGTACCCGTTCCCATGGACACCCTCCTCGATCCCTCTGCCCTGCGTAAGGTAGCTAAGGAGCTGGAGTCCAGAGGGGAAAAGATAAAAGCGCTGTACGCGATTTCAGATTTTAGTAACCCTACTGCTGACAGCCTTTCCTATGAAGACAGGAAGGCTATGCTCTCCTTGGCCAATGAAATTGACTTTTTAATCCTGGAGGACAATGCCTACAGCTACTTCAGGTACGAGGGAGATAAAATCCCTTCGATGAAGTCGATCGACAGTAGTCGAGTGTTCCTTCTTGGCTCTTTTGCAAAGTCGATTTTTCCGGGATTGCGTATGGGCTATATAGTCGCTCCGGAGGGCGCCGGGGTGATGTCCTTTAGCAGTAGATTATGCAAAGCCAAAAGCTTGATCACGGTCAATACACCTGCCCTGTGTCAAGCGGTTGTTGGAGGTTTGTTGATAGAGAACAATTACTCTTTAAAAAACCTGAACCAACCAAGAGTGTTGTCTTACACGAAAAAAAGAAACTGCATGATTGAATGCCTTGAACGTGAATTCCCGTTCAAGGATAATTCTCGAAGAACTGTCACCTGGAACCATCCGACTGGTGGTTTTTTCATCAATGTACAGTTGCCTTTCGCCTTTGAATATTCTGAAATGTGCGAGTGTGCCAGGAGTTTCAAGGTTATTGTATTTCCCACTTCCTTGTTTTCACTGACGAATGAGGCTGTTACTCAGGTCAGATTGTCGTTTAGTAATGCGACAGAATCAGAAATCCAACAAGCGATAGGCCGCCTCAGGGCGTACATTGAATTTAGAATGCAGTAAAGCATCCTCCCGTGGGCCTTGGGGATTGATGCCAAGGCGTGTTGATCAGTCAATGAGAAACAAGCCTTGTATGACTTTCCGCTCAGGTACCTGTGGCGAGTATAACGCCAGTGGCTACCTGATAGGCGCCCAGGATGCTTATGGTTGACCCGGAAAAATAGTTGATCAACCTAAGCTTTGATTGGGAGATCCGGGTCTTGAATATGGAGGAGAATCCGCTCAACCCCAGCCACCAGACAGCCGAGCCTAGAAATATACCGATCACCATAGGCAACACTGAGTGCTGACTGCTTTGATCATTGACCATGCCGTCACTCATGGCGGCAAATATCGCAATAAACGACAAGATGGTCATTGGGTTTGACAGTGTCAAAAACAGTGTAGTCGAGTAGGCTTTGAACATGTTGGCTCGCTCACCCGCCAGGGCTGTTGTGCTCCCTTTCGATCTTATTGTTTGATAACCAATGTACGCGAGGAACACTCCCCCGAAAATACACAACCATGGTTTGAAGCTAATGAGCGTCGCTATGATAGCTGTAATCCCCAGCGCACCGATAAATCCATAGATCGAATCAGCGGTAGCCGCCCCCAATCCTGTCGCGAAACCTGCTCTCCATCCCAGCATAAGGCTCCTCTGTATGCACAACAGCCCAATGGGCCCCACAGGGGCTGCAATACAAAGCCCAATGACCATTGACTTAACGAAAATCAACATAGATGCACCTCCGTAATTGATGCTGAAAGGTTAGGGGAAGTGCACTTTTTTATGAATTAATTATTAATCTTCACACAGGCTTTTCCGATAATTTTGCACGAAGTATTCTTGTTTTTCCTTCATTACTAAGGTGCAGCGGTGTCCTGGGCACCGGATACTCTCGATACCTATCCGGCACTGGAAGTCCGTCCGATGGACACTTGAAGTGGCTGGCGGATGCTGATCCGAAGACCTGAAATTAGCTTACGAGATGCTCGTGCTCAGCGTGATGTTGCGAGGGCGCTGGTCGCCAGGGGCATCGATCCGCGTGTCCATCGGCAGCTGGCAATCGATAGATCGGTTTCGTCTCTGAAGCATTGGCTGGTGCAGGATAGGTACCGAGAGAAATACGCGGTTGTTTATCGGGTTTGGCGTGTCGGACCGCGGTCTTGGTGAGAGCCATCGCACACGCCACGAGAAAGCCGATCTGCCGAACACCGGATTGATGTACTGGAGAATGTGCCCATGGGGCTGGATCTGAGTGTTTTCAGGGGGAACGCGGCAAAAGTCAAAGAAAGACTTTTCTCTGGACGAAAAAAATGGACCTCTTTTCAGAGATCCATTTTTTAATGCTTGGAGCGGGAAACGAGACTCGCATCTAGCGTCCGACCCATTGAAATCTAAGGGGTTTCTTTTCTTGCCGAAGCCGGAAAAGACTCAATTCTGGACTTGTTTTCGGGGTGTTTCAAGAGCGAAAAATGGGTAATTCTAAGCAAGGCTATTGGATTCTACCCATAGCCAATGGACGAATGATCATCAAGCTGGCAGTGTCATTTTCACAGGATCAATAGGGTATGAGCCCCCCCGAAAAGACGTCCCAACCTCCCACGCTCACCAGTCAACTCACAACCGACGAATATCGACCACCGCAGGCAACTCTTCGGGCTGGTAGACCATGAGCAGATGTTCTGGAGCCCTCTCCCGCTCAGGATCGATGGCCGCTCGGAAGGATTGGATTAAATACTTGGCGATAGGGGCGCGGACGTTAAAAACCGTTGCTGCAGTACCCCCCATGTATTCCTCACGGACCATACGGGCCTGCTCGGCCGACAGATCCCTGTGTGGCACCAGACGCACTGCAACTATCCTGTGCCAATCTACGTCTCGATCCAGCCCTGGGAGGTCGGCGTCTTCAGATGCACTTACCGCCGAAATTCGGCCAAGATTTAGGTCGCAGAATGCCTCGGCTTTCGAACAGTACGCCCGGATGTGCCACCGCGGTCCCGTTTGAATAAGCGAGTGCGGGCGAATTACTCGTTCATGTGCTTCAGGATTACTCATGGAGCGATAGAGCACTCTGATGCAGCGTCCTAACCGCATTGCACGGTGAACCTGAGCGAACAGCGGGTGCCGGATCGATGTGGCATCGACCTGAATGCTTTCAACCGCCACACCTGCGGATACTGCATCTAGGCTTCCAATCGCTCCGATGAGTCTCTGGTACTCATCGAAAGTGCCACGGGTGAGTGTAGGACGTAGGCTCCAAGAACCCACATAGCTCTTGCTACCACTATCGGGCTCGCAAGCATCCGGATACTCTGCCCGAAACCCCGCAATGTCCCGGCTGGCCAACGTCTCGTGGATGTTGAACAGGTCAAGCAGTCGGGAGCGCGAAACGCGCCCTTCCCAGAGGAGCAGAATCTCGATAGGGTTCGATCAATCTTCCTCAACTTACGCGAGGTCTCTGCCGGGAAGGCTCCCATTCTTGAAGCACTGTGTCAGGCGACCTGAATCGGCGTCATGGATCTGAGCACGGTCGCTTTACTCAACCGAATGAAGGGGATCTGGAATACATTGAGGAGTTGAGCCGAAAGCATTACCCCGGCGAGAGATTCACGCTAAGCGTGCCGCAGTATAGATTTCCCGCGCAGAGCCCGGCGACTCTTATGAGCATTCATAGGTTCTCAGCCTCCCGTCATGAACGGGGGTTCACCTTGATAACGCCACCGAAGGCCACTTTATGCTTGGGCTTGACCAACCGAATAGCCTTGTACTGACCATCCGCCGTTGTTTCAACGAGCATGCCGTCCATGACTTCCATCACAGTGAGTCCGGCAGCCAGCGCATTGATATAGCACCGTATTGATCGCGCCTTTCACCATGGCTGGAATTTTTTCTTCCAGCCGACTCACCAGTTCATCAACTAACGTTTGATTGACGCTCATAACGAGCTCCGCATCCTAGGCCAGCACGGAGCCAGCCATCGTGTTGTTGCTGCGTTCTGGGACAAGCACCGCCCCTTCCTTGGGACGCATACGAGACGTGTTTGACCGTCGATGCTACATCAAGCTTGTACGGAAATTACTACCAATGCCCCCCATAAAAGCCCGCCGTCTTCAGCAAGATCTAATGACTAAGGGGTGGCAGTTCCGGCCTCAGAGAAGCGAATTCCACGGGCACTGCTCGGTCATTTTGACTCAGCTTTTTCCCGCGATGATGACGACCCCAATCCGGTCTGCCAGATCTAGCACCGTGTCGAACACAGTCGAGTCTTCGGTCAAGCTGCGTGACGCCCCCTGCGGATGGAGCGCACCGTCAGGAATCCGGTCACCGAAGAGAACCACCGCACGTGCCGAATCATCTTGTCGCGATACCCAAGACAGCCCCTGCACATCCGGGCATTGACGGTGGATCGCCTGAGCCCATTTGCGCGTCGCAGGGTACTGATCTTTCTCAGTGTCGATCAATTGTTTGCGCGTGATGCCCAATTTGCGCAGGGGGACACTGGACAGATCAACCAGGTGCAGCGGTTGGCTAACCTGGACGGCTGAATGCACCTGCCCAGCCAACTTGCCTTTATCGAAGCTCTTGAAGCCAGCCGTGTGGGGGACGTCGTGGAAAACGGTCTCCATCAAGGCGCACTCGACTGTCGTGCCGCCATACAAGGTGGGAATCGCTCGCCCCTGATCATCCTGGATCGGGCTGAAGCGTGCATTGCCGTGCACACCGGGATTGAATTGATCGGGCTTATATTTATCCTGATGCACACGATGGAGCACGTCGCCTTTAGCAAGCACCGTGAAAGTAACGTGCAGTGTAGCCGCGGGAGCCGGGCTGAGGGCCGACGCCAAATCGGTGGCCGGTGTCGCCATGCTATCGCTGGACTCGGTAAGCTGCTTAGCCATGGACAATGCCCTGGATCTCATCCAGCGCGGCAGCAATCACCTGATCAGGCGCCGATGCCAGCAGGTCCTGGGGCCTTTTGCCGCCCAGAAAACTGTTATCTGAACGGAACCAGTAAGCCATACCCCAGCCGTCCTTGTGTCCAGCGAAAGTATCAATGACTTTGGCTAATGCCTTGAGCGGCCGATAGCCCGCGTCCGGATCCAAGCCGTAACCAGGGAAATAATCGACTCCCCCGTGATTGATGGCAAAAATCTGCCCCTGCTTTTTCCACTTGTTGGGCTGGGCACTTGGGTTGCGGGTACTCAGCTGGGCCACTTGCGCGATGTCCGCGGCGTTCAACCAGTCACCGCTTTCCAACACTGCCTTGCGGGCCTGGACCAGCATTGCCGCTTCCTTGAGCAGGCGAGGCGAAGGCGGCTTACGCGTCACAAACACCTCGGCCAGTCGCTCTAGCGACTTCGGGTCCTGACGCTCCTGTAGCACTTCGTACATCGAAGAAGCCACATTGGCGAAGTTTTCCGCCAACGCCTCAAATACATTGAGGTTGACCTGATCGAAAGACACGACCAGCACTCGATCCGCATGTGAGCGGCTCAAGCTAGCCCGCGCCTCCTTGGGCGTACCCACCAAAGTGGAGACGCCCGATTGCTCTGTAACGCTCATGGAAAATCTCCTCACCAGTTATCTACATTATCCAATCCTAGCATATCTTTGATAACCCTAGCTCTGACCTAACCCCCATTCGTCTGCATGTATAGATAGGTTTGAGGGGAGCGCGCCGTGCCGTCGATCAGCGCCGATGGCTCAGGGGCAAGAAGCTTAAAGACACGATCGACTTTCAGGTGTTGCGAGCGATCTCGCTCAAAACCTGCAATGCTGAATCGAAAGAGTTGGCATAACCCAATTCAGCACTGCTTGGATTCACAGCGCACCACGACGTCAAATCTTCCGGCGGGCCCGCCCCCTCCCCCCCCCTAGGACTGAAGACCTGCACCACATCGACCTAGAAAGGTGCTTTCCGGTCACGCTGATCGCGGGGAACCATACCCTTCGCGTCCAGCTCGTACACCGACGGATCCTCAATCAAGTTGCATAAAACCCCTGTGAAACAAGCGCCCCCTCAGAAGCACTCTCTCAAAACAACTTTTCGTAGCAGCGCACTGGCAAATGGGCGCATTGAGCAATACCCTGCCCGTACCGACCCAACGTTACGAGCTGAAACATGTCAGGGATTGCCATATTTGAAAGCCCACGTTGGCTACGAGATCTTCTCCGCTTTCTGCCGCTGAAGAGCCAATTCGTCTTGTCAGGCAACATCCGCGACCTGCAGGCCAGTGAAGTGGCGCCCGGCACGGTGACCGCACAGAGCTTCAACCAAACCCTCTGTAATGCCCTGCTCGATGCCGGCTACGCCCAGATCATCGCCTGGGATCCGGTGGCCGGTTTCCGTGCAGTCGGCAAACCTGGCTCCGACCCTGAGGCCGGCCAGACGTTGCTGCAGGAACTTGGCCTGACTCCGGTAAATGGCGCAGCACCCGCAGGTATCGACCTGCTGGGCGCCACCCTGCCGCGGCTGGTGGGTCGTGCTGGCGAACCTGTCGCACTGATCATTGATTTTGCCTCACGGCTGGTGGTTCGCAACGACTCCCTCAGTGCGACTGAACACCAGCTCTTCACCCAGGCCCTGGTGCAATCCCATCAGGCTCGCAGCCGTCCGGCCACGGAGCAGCGCAAACCGTTCTTCAATACCCTACTGTGGCTGGTGGAAAAAGAAGGTGATTTGCCCGACTGGTTGTTGGTCGATAACCCCCGCCTGCGCCACATTCCCGTGTCCAAACCCGATCAACTGGCCCGCCGCGCATTGGCGCCGGCGCTGCTCAAAGGGCTCAGTGGCAGCCAGGGCGCTAGCGAAGAGATCATGAATCAAGCCGTGGATGCCTTCGTACAGAACACCGAAGGATTGCTACTGCTCGATCTCAGTGCCATTGCGCAACTGGCGCGGGTCGAGGGCGTATCCATGCCGCAGATTGCAGACGCAGTGCGCCGCTACAAGATCGGTGTCACCGAGGATCCGTGGCTGAAGATCGACCGTCAGCGTATCCGGCATGCGGACGCGCTCGTCCACCAGCGGGTCAAAGGCCAGGAACATGCAGTGACGCACATGCTCGACATCGTCAAGCGCGCGATGACAGGCGTCGGCGCCAGTCGCAAGGGTAACCGGCCCCGGGGCGTAGCCTTTCTTGCTGGACCGACCGGCGTGGGCAAGACCGAACTCGCCAAAACGATTACAAGCCTGCTGTTCGGCGACGAAAGTGCATACATCCGCTTCGACATGTCGGAGTTCAGCGCCGAACATGCCGATCAACGCCTTATCGGCGCACCGCCCGGCTACGTCGGCTATGACGTCGGCGGCGAGCTGACCAATGCCATCCGCGAGAAGCCATTCAGCGTGGTGCTCTTCGATGAAATCGAAAAAGCCCACCCGCGAATCCTCGACAAGTTTCTGCAGATCCTCGATGACGGCGTGCTGACTTCAGGACGCGGTGATCGGGTGTATTTTTCAGAGGCCCTGATCGTATTCACCTCCAACCTGGGCATCTATCGCCAGGGCGACAATGGCGAACGTGTCGCCAACGTCCTGCCGGGCGAAGCCTTCGAGCAGGTCCAGGACAAGGTGCACAGCGAGATCGACCGCTATTTCAAGCTAGTGCTCAACCGACCGGAAATCCTCAATCGAATCGGCGAGAACATCATCGTCTTCGACTTCATCCGCGAAGACGTTGCCGTGCAAATCTTCGAACAGATGGTTAACGCCACCTTCGACGACCTGCAGGGACAGAACCTGTTTATCGAATTGGCCCCCCAGGCGCGCCAGACCCTGCACGACCTCTGCCTGCAGGACCTGTCCAACGGTGGCCGGGGCATCCGCAACCAGTTAGAGGCACGCCTGCTCAATCCCCTGTCCCGGGCGCTGTTCGATCAGGACGCGCAACCGGGCGAGCACTTCACGATCACCGAGTTGGACATCACCGGACTGAAGATGGAACGTCGCTGAACATGGACCTTAGCCTGTCGCGCATGCATTTTCCGGTCACTACCCTCGGGCCGGGGCGACGTATTGGTATCTGGTTCCAGGGCTGCAGCATCCGCTGTCCAGGCTGCATTTCTGCCGATACCTGGGGCCCCGGGCACCGACGTTTGTCGCTGGAGCAACTGCTTGAACAGATAACCCCTTGGCTGCACGAGGCCGAAGGAATCACCATTTCCGGAGGGGAACCGTTCGACCAGTTCGACGCCCTGCGATCGCTGCTCGAAGGCCTGCGTCGGTTCAGCGAGCTCGACATCCTGGTCTACAGTGGCTACTCCCTGGAGCAACTCGACGAGCCGTTGCTACAGACCAAGGGCTTGATAGATGCCTTGATCAGCGATCCCTATATCGAAGCACTCAGTCAGACCATGGCCTTGCGCGGCAGTGACAATCAACGCGTGAGCCTGCTCACGCCACTGGGCCGGGCACGCCTGGGTCATTACGAACGTCTGCTCGAACCCACCGACAAGGCGCTCGACTTGATGTTTGACGAAAATGGCAGCGTCTGGATGGCCGGCATCCCGCGACGTGACGACCTATTGCACTTACGCGATCTGCTGCATGAACAAGGCCATCATTTACAGATCAGCGCACACGCGTCGCGACGCCGCTGAGTGGAGCACACCCCATGATACGTTTTTGCCCCAACTGCAAAACCGAGCGCGCCCTCCAGGAAATGTTCTGCGAAGGGCTCATTGAGCACCAACCCTGTGGTTGGGACCTCGCTGGCGAACCCATTCATGCCGCCGGTTGGCGGCCGCAAGCCGTCGTCACTGAGGAAACCCTCCCGCCGGTCAGTCCGACTCAGGGGAATCCCCCTGACCTGCTCTGCGAAAATGGTCACCCGATGGTCGATGGCGACCTGATGTGCCTTGAATGTGGCAGCTCACCTGCGCAAGCAACGTCCTACGACGCACAGCCAGACAGCAGCGAACCAGAGGGCACCCCCCAGACCCTGATCGATCGTTGGCGCCTGATCCGTCAGATCAGCAGCACCGACGGCATGCGAGAACGATACCTCGCCAAGCACGAGGAAACAGCGCAACAGGCGGTCCTGACCCTGTATCGACCCGGCGCCGAACCGGACCCGGCGATCTATGATGTGATCCGCCGACTGCCACGCGAGCACGTACCCGAAATCATTGCCACCGGCCGCTGGGATGACCGTGCCTATGAGGTCATTGAAGAACTCACCGGCGGGACCCTGGCAGAACTTGGCAGCGTGATCCGCGACAGCGACAGCGTGCACCATGTGGTCAACGAACTGGGCGTAGCGCTGCATGCTTTCAATGAGGCCGGCCTGCGCCATCGTGACCTGCGCCCAGCCAGCCTGCTGGTACGTTCCCGCCAACCGCTGGACCTGGTTATCAGCGGCTTCGGCTCGGCACGCCTGTCTGAGTTCGACCTGGACATCGTGTCGCCACTGGAAACCAGCCGCTACATGGCGCCCGAAGCCATCGCAGGCGGCGTTGCGGCTGCCTCGGACTGGTGGAGCCTGGGCATGATCCTGCTCGAGCAACTGACCCAGGGCGCCTGCTTCGACGGCATCAATGCCAATGCATTTCTTATTCACGTACTGGCTAACGGAGTACCGATCCCCGACGACCTCGATCCGCGTCTGAACCTGCTGCTGCGAGGTCTGCTGGCACGCGACCGTCATCAGCGCTGGCAATGGCTGCAGGTCGAAGGCTGGCTCAACGGTGTTACGGTCGAGGCTCCAGCCTCTTCCGTCCAGCAAACGGACGATGGTGAAGGCGCCACCCTACTGCTGGGCGATCGCCGCTTCCACAAGCCCGGCGTATTCGCCCTGGCGGCAGCCCAGGCGGATAACTGGCAACAAGCTCTGGACCATTTGCTGCGCGGTGTGATCGTGACGTGGGCCGAGCAGGCCGGTCTCGCCCCTTCTCTGGTCGCCGGCTTGCGTCAGGTCGTTCAGCACGAGGGGATTGAGGACGACTTCCGTCTAATGCTGGCGCTGAGAATCCTCAATCCGGAAATCCCGTTGATTCATCGTGGCGACATCGTCACACCAGGATGGCTACTGGAGCACCCACTGGAAGGCTATCGCCTGATCAGCGGGTCGGTCCCGGACCTGCTGGAGCAATTGCAGACCGACAACTGGCTGTCGCGTCTCAAATCCCGCGCCGAAAACGTACGTCAGCGTGCCCTGCACCAACACATCGAATTGGTCGAAGAGCAACTGCGGATATTCCTGCTGTCGACCTCGCGAGCCAAGCTGTCCACGCAATGGCAAGAGCGCCAACGCCTGTTTCCAGACACCGACCATCCGGGACTGGGCTCTCTGTCGGAGCGTCGGGTGATCGCCGAAGAAGACCTGATCGTGCTGCTCAGCGCGGCGATCAGTCAGTTCCGTTCGGGGGCTTCGATTGTAGAGGCCGCCGCCGAGCTGGCCAGGGCTGCCGATGTTGGTTGGTTCGACTCCGAAGCGGCGACCCAACTGCTGTTGCATTCGCGACTTGAGCTGTACCGCAGTGTCGATGAGCGCATCCAAGGCTTTGCACGTTGTGGCGTGCCGGTAGTAGACGAGTGGGCCGAGCAGTTCCGTCTGGAGCGACGTATGCCGTTGGCCCAGGCACTGGTGTTGCTGGCCATCCCGTCCAGTCATTGGCTGGAACCACAGAAACAGCAGTACGTCTCACAGATCCTCGACTTCTTTGAGAAGAAGGTGGTGACCGCAGTGATGCGCGGACCACTGGTGCGTATGAGCATCGGCAAGACCACCGCACGGGTCGACATCAGTGAACTGAACAGCGAGCGCAGTCCGGCGGCGGCTTTGCTAGATCACCTGTTGCAACGTAATGCCCGGGCAGTGAACCTTGACCCAGAGAGTTTTCAGCTCAACGGCCAGCTGGAATCGCGCCTGCATGCCCTGTACCGGCAAAGCGCGCTGTACAAACGCGACACCGGCATCGACGGCCTGTACCTGGGCTTCCCTTTCCTGCTCAATCGCGACCCTCGCGGCACCACGCGTACGCGGATTATCCCACTGCTGCTGTGGCCAGTGAAGCTGCTGCTGGAGCTGGGCTCTCGTGGTCACGCCGCCTTGGCGTTCGACAGTGAGCGTGAGGAAGTGCGGCTCAACCCCGCGCTGGAAAGCGTGCTCGGTGCCGAAACCTGCAAACGCTGGCGCAAGACCGCCGATGAACTGCTGGGCCGCTCGTCAATTCGTGCGGCGGATGTGATGGACGCCTTCGGCATGCTCGCCACCATTCGCTCACGCACCCTTGGCAACCTGCCCGCCAGCACCGTGGAGATCGCGCCCTACCAAGACGAGCTGGACTGCGCGGCGGTGCTGTTTCACGTGACCTTCATGGGGCAAGCCATCGGTGAAGACCTGCGCCAACTGAAAACCCTGTCTCCCGCCGGTACCGGCCTGGAAACGGCGTTGCGCCTCAAGACTGCCGACGAAACCGGCCACGAGACACCGCCAGGCGAGCTGCAACGCTACTTCACCGTGGCCAGCGATCCCTCCCAGGAAGCGGCCGTGATCCAGGCCCGACAAAGCCCGGGACTGCTGGTCGAGGGACCGCCCGGAACCGGCAAGAGCCAGACCATCGTCAATATGGTCGCTGACGCCATCGGCCGCCAGCGCAGCTTGCTCATCGTCTGTCAGAAGCATGCGGCGCTTGAAGTGGTGTACAAACGCCTGGTCGCCGAAGGCCTTGGCCAACGCATCGTCATGCTCAATGACGTCAACCGCGACCGAGAGCCCGTCATCCGCGGTATTCGAGAACAACTGGAAAGCCTGTTCACGAACGGCAGCCAGGCGCAGGGCTGGCAGCGCCAGCGCGAACAGGTCGCGGCTCGCATCGAGGCCCTGGAGGGTGAGCTCGACCGCTTCCACCAGAGCCTGCATCGCCTGGATGAAAATACCGGCCTCAGTTATCGCAGGCTGCTCGGCGAGCTGATTGAATTGGAATCCGGCCCTGCCCCGCTTGAGTTTCCGGCCCTGCGCCAACGCCTGGCCTCCCTGGAGCTCGCTAGCCTGACCCGCTTGGAAGAAAGCTGCGCCCCTCTGATTCGCCTGTGGTTACCCGCACGCTACGAAGGCAGTCCATTGGCCCAGTTGCAGTCGTTCGCCGCCGACCGGGCGACTTTGCAGGCCTTCACCGACAATCTGCAAAGTTTCACCCAAGCCGAACACAACCGTCAGGCCACGCTGCAAGCACACCCTGCCAGCTTCGAAATCGACGACCCAGCGCCGTACCGTAACTGGATAGCGGCCCATGTCGCAGCTCTACTCGACCTGGAGCAAGAGCAACGTCTGCGCCTTGCGCGGTGGCTACCGCTTTTCCGCAGCCGCGAAGCGGGCCAACCCCCACGGGGAGAGTCTATTCTCGGCGAACTACAGCAACTGGATCAGCAACTCGGCCAACTGGATCAGGACCACTACGCGCCCGCCTTATCACCGGCCCTCTGCCTGCTCGAAAACAAGGCCCTCAGGCATCTGGATCAAGACTGTACCAAGGTTATGGCTGCCCGATCCTGGTTGGCGAACATCAATCCGCTGCATCTGCTGCGGCGCAAGCGACTGCGCAACTTCCTTCAGGGCCAGGGGGAAAGCCGTGTTATTGAAGCACTACCAGCCCTACAGGCAGCCATCCGCCTTGAAAGCCAGTGGCGACCATTGCGCGCCGAGCTGAGTACCCTGCGTCAGGCGTTGGAGCTGGAAACGGTGAGCAGGCAAGCCTGCCTGGAATTAATCAGCTTCGTGAAGAGTGACATCCGCCACCTCCTGGAAATTCAGGCACTGGCCCTGGCCTTGGCGCAATCGCCCCGCGACCGGCAGGCAGACGAGGCCGCCCTCGCAGGCGACAAGCAACATCTCGAGGCGCTGCTCAGCGATCTCGATGCTTCGCTGATGCGCCATGGCGTTCGCCAATCCAGCCTCGAGCAACTCAAGGTACTCGGCGATTGGCTGGGCGAAGAACTGGTGCAGCAACTGCAGCACGCCATCGAGCACAATCTGAGCAATCAACTGCCTCTTGATCGGGTGCATGAAGCTCTGCCCTTCCTGGCCGCCTACCAGACATTCCGCGGGCGCGCCGCTCAGTTGACAGCCGCCGACCTCGAGCTGCTCGCATTGCTACGCCAACGCCAGGGAGAGTTGGACAACATTGCGCCCGAGCAGCTTGAAGCCTCGGTGCGGCGCCTGCTCAACCGCGAAGCTCGCCTGGGTTGGAAACACCGCGTCGAGCAAACCAATCCCGAACTGCTGTTCAGCCAGGACGAAGCCCGCGCCAAAGTCGCCAGCCTCGCGCAAGCCGATGCGCAGATGCGGTTGCTCAATCGCGAGCTGCTGGCCAAAGCCATCAACCTTGATCACCTGGGTAATCGCAAACAATGGGAGGATGTCACTCGCCTGACTGGCAAACGCTCGCGGCGCCTGCGTGAATTCATCGAACTGGGCAGTAACCTCGGCTTGATGAGCCTGCGTCCGGTGTGGCTGATGAACCCGGACGTCGCCAGTCGTGTACTGCCACTTAAGGCAGGCCTATTCGATACTGTCATCTATGACGAAGCCTCGCAGATGCCGGTTGAATTCGCCCTGCCGACCCTGTTCCGCGGCCAGGTCACTGTTGTCAGCGGCGATGAGAAGCAAATGCCCCCGACGGCATTCTTTTCCAGTCGTATCGAAAGCGACGAAGCCGAAGTGTTCGACGGCGACACTCCTGATGAAGACGCGGATGAGGAACAGCGCGAAGCGTTCGAAGATACATGGAACCGTCGTGAGATCAAGGATTGCCCCGACCTGCTGCAACTGGCGCGCAACGCCCTGCCCAGCACCACATTGCAGATCCATTACCGTTCGGCCTACCGTGAACTGATCGGCTTTTCCAACGCCTCATTCTATGGCAATCGCCTGAACGTTCCGGTCCGTCACCCGCAGGCGAACATCCAGCGCATTAAGCCGCTGGAGCTGATCCAGGTCGGTGGGCTGTATCAGAACCAGAGTAACGCCCAGGAAGCCGAACGGGTCGTCGAGTACCTGAGCGAATTGTGGCAGGAGCCCTACGACCAGCGCCCTTCGGTGGGTGTCGTCACCTTCAACCGCAAGCAGGCCGACCTCATCGAGGAGCACTTGGAGCAGCGTGCAGAACAAGATGAACTGTTCCGTGCCGCCTACGCCCAGGAACGCGAGCGCAGCGAAGACGGCGAGGACATGTCGGTGTTCGTCAAGAACGTGGAGAACGTGCAGGGGGATGAACGCGACATCATCGTCTTCTCCTCCACCTTCGGTCGCAACAGCCAAGGCACATTCCGCCGTAGCTTCGGCGTACTGGGGCAGACGGGGGGCGAACGACGCCTGAACGTGGCGGTGACCCGCGCGCGGCGCAAGGTGGTGATGATCACGTCGATGCCAATCGCCGATATCTCCGACATGCTCAACACGCACCGTGCCCCCAACAGCCCGCGAGACTATCTGCAAGGCTATCTGGAATATGCTCGCGCGCTCTCCTCGGGCGAGTTCAGCAACAGCACCAAGTTGCTGGAGCGCCTGCAGACCGACCGCAGCAGCAGACAGCATCGTGAGCAAGGTCAGCAAAGTGATGGCTTTGTCAGGCTGGTCGGTGAATTCATTCATTCCCTGGGATGGCAGGCCGCTCCCGCCAGTGAAGGCGACGCTTTCGGGCTCGATTTCGCCATCGAGAATCCAGGCACGGGCCTGTATGCCATTGGCATCGAGTGCGATGCGCCTTGCCACAATCTGCTGGAACGTGCCCGCGCCCGGGAAATTTGGCGCCCATCCGTGCTGCACCGCGCCATCCCGCACATCCATCGTGTGTCATCGCAAGCCTGGTATCACAACGGCGATAGCGAGCGATCAAGGCTGCGTGAAGCAATCGAACACGCCATGAAGGTTGAGCAGCCACTGCAACCCAATCCTGTTTTAGTTGATACGGAAATCTGCCAATGAGTGGTCCCAAGGTCGTTCGCATTGTTACCCGCGAAGAAATCATCGCCATCTGTGAGGGCCACCTGCAACGTCTGGAGCGCGCCGTGGAGCGCTGGCAGACACAAGCTACGAGGCTTGGCGAACTCAGCGAACAGGAACGCTCCGCCACCCTGGAGCGACACGCTCGCCTTCGCGCTCTGCTGGCAGAAGACCGATTAGCGGAACTGCAGAAGGCCGTGCCAGTGGAGATCGAGCACCTGCGCCGTGACTTGGAGGACCGCGAAGAACGCGCGATCATTCGCGCTGCCGGGCGACGCCAACGCGACCGACGCGTCCAGGAAAACGCAGAAACCCTGCTTAACGCTTTGCAAGCCAACCCCGAAAGCGTCGATCAGGCCTTGCTGGAGTCCCTCTCACGATTGGCCAGCGGTGCCAGTCGGGAAGATGCCGAACGTCTACTGGCCGAGGGTTTCGCCCACTTGAGCAAGGCAAGCGAGAAGCCACCCCTCAGCGATACCCAACGCGCCCTGGCGCAGCAACTCAAGGTCGACGAACCCGAGGTTTCCCTGCACGAATGGATTGCGGCCCGGGAACCGGATGCAACGCGCGACGTACGGCTGCTACGCATTGACCGCCACATAGTGGAGCTGCAACTGCTGCATGGCGCTGAGCGTACCTCGCCGTTCCTCCTGGCACTGGAAAGAGCTGAAACGGAAACCGATGCCAAGCGGCGCAACCTGCTGCTCGACAGCCTAGTACTCGACCTCGCCGCGTCCACCCGAAACTTCCGACACCAACGCGAGTGTCTCGAACAACTGCAGAATCTGGCCAGCGAAGTCAAAACCTACACAGGCATCGAACACGCGACCTTGCTCGGTCATATTGGCGCTTGTACAACCGACACCGAACTCTCGGTAACGACCGGACTGATCGAGCAGTGCAAAACGCTTATCGCTTCTCACTTACAGGACCAGGCCGCCCTCGCCCGCCGCGAAGCCGTGCTCAACGGCTTGTCCAGCCTCGGCTACGAAGTGCGCGAAAGCATGGCGACTGCCTGGGCAGAAAACGGCAAGGTCGTGCTGCGCAAAGCCGCTACCCCCGGCTACGGAGTGGAAGTAGGTGGCAAAGCCGACAATGGCCGTCTGCAGGTTCGCGCCATAGCCCTCAGCAGCGATCGCGACAAGGCGCGGGATCGCGACATTGAAACCATCTGGTGCGGCGAATTCCAGCGGCTGCAGGCCTTATTGAAAGACAAAGGCAGCGAGTTACTAATCGAGCGTGCGCTTTCGGTAGGTGAAGTCCCACTTAAAGAAACGAATATTTCCGAGCCGGGCGTAGAAACAATCGCTGCTCAACAAAAGACACTTCATTAGCGAACCACTCACTCTCATCCCACCACAAGCTATTGCCAAGCCGTGCTACCGAGTGCTCTCTACAGCTACTCGGAGAAGCAACCATAAAGCCGCTGTTGTGGAGGGCCGCTCCGGATCGAGGCCTCTGTTTTTTAAATGCCACCTCGATCCAGGGCAATGGTGTCCTCAGCGGCATTACCTCAAAACTATTTCTGACCTATTCGAGTTGGTAATTCAACCAAATATGGTGCGTGCCATCGGTGTCGATTTTGATCCCTCCTGATCCCGATATCCCTCTCAAATCACCTGTACCACTGCCTCCGACTATGCAGAAAAATTCATCTGCCCGATCAGTGCCGGTTGTGGAGGCAGAGTGGATGAAATTGAAGGCGCCTTCTTTTCCATTCACCGCACCTTTGAAGCTCTCAATTGCGATGTAACTGCCCGTCCTGGTCGTCTGGTCGAACGCCGCAGTAAAAACTGTTGAGGAAACACCGTCGATAGCACCCGAGTAGCATTTCTCCATGGTGCTGATAGACACTGGCAAGAAGGTAGTAATCTCGGGGGTTGGGCTCAGGCCTGTTGGTTTGAAATTCTTAGTAGAAAAAGTGGCTAACGCTTCCATTCACATCCGCCTCTATCCAAATGAGTGAGGTTCTCACTCTACTCCGTACAGCACGTACAGAGCCAAATGTAGTGATCAACTAATCCCAGACACGACGTTAAATTTTTCTTCGGCCCGAGCTGGCGCCAGTCCGCCGTTGAATTGATCGGGCCTTGGAAAACGAAAACGAGCGACGTACGGACTTCTACTACCACCCGGTCGGGCGCCTGCTGGATGAGACCGGTTTCGATGGCCGCACCACCCGTTATCAGGAAGCCATCGAGTAAGTGAAGATCGAGACTTAAACCGGTCGCCCTGAATGGACGCCCGGTTTGCCTGATTTACCAGGTAGTGCCGGGAACCCTATTTCAGCTACCCCCTTCCAGAAATACCTCTATAAGAAAGATCCGTACAAGCACTTAGTATGTTTTATTCTCCTGATCCCATGTTCCTTCGTCGGCAGCCAAACCCTCTAGCAAGCGACAGTAGTCGGCAAACATTGCGTCAACCAGCGTCGAAGTCAGGCGGTTAGCCGCGAGATCCCAGTGGATCAACAAACCTTCTGCCTGCTCGATACTCAGATTGTCCAGCGCCACACCGTGAGTGCGACTCGCACTTTTAACGAGTGTTACTCCCTCGGGCAGGTCCAGTGGACCTTGTGGGTTGAGTCGGGTAAACACCACAGGGAAATCAAGTTTGCGTGGTCGTTGTTTATCCGTCGCCACCTTACGAAGTGCTTGCAGGCCATTGGTCATGCTGTGCTGTTGATCCTCGGTGAAGATCCGTTCGCAACGCCGGGCCTGCTCTATAAAAGTCATAGGCTCATTGTTGAAATCGATCCAGCTCAACGTAGTGAAGTCGCCGACCAGCGCGTCGATCTGCGGGTGTACTGCAGGCCTCTTCCAACCAGGGGCAACCAGAGTAAAGGCCGGCTGGGCGCAATGTTTCGTAATGCTCCAGGCATAGGCAGAAATCAGTACCGCGTCGGCAGAGATTCCTGTTCGTGCGATACGATCACGCAGCGCTGGCCAACAATCAAGGTAGTGCTCATATTCCAGGTACAGGCCATTGATATCCCTTTCGTCATTCACCTGCGGCCCTTGGGGCAGCAGTCGGAATTTTTCCTGCCAGTAAAGAGCTGCGTTTTGTGCCGCAGGTGTGCGGTTGTACTGTCCGAGAGCCTCCATATAACTACCAAAATTGATGACCAACGGCGTCTGTGGTAGACCGTGGTAGAGATTCAGTAGTTGATGGATCAACAGATCTCGACTGGGAAGGTCGACGAGCAGCAGGTCCACCGCCAGATGCACCAGGCTGCGTTGTTCATCCAGTGTACTGACCCGCAGTTCAGCGTAAGGCCACTCTCCCAGCGCCGTCACCCGGCCAAGCATCTCTTCGGCGATCCGCGATCCACTGATATTCTTCTCGACTGTTTCGAGTTTCATCAATAGCGGTGCTTCCATGATCTGCTGGGTGCCACTGGGCAGAATCCGCGTCCGCAGCATCGGATGGTGCGTCACTAACTGCTGCCAGGTTTTTTCCAGTCGAGCAATATCCAGCGCTTCGATAGCAACGGCCATATAGAGATGTGAACTACCCTGCCCCCGGTGCAAAGAACGGTTGAAAGCGTAGGCCTGCTGCTGATCAGTCAATGCAAAAGGTGTCTTTGGCGGCGCATCGGGCGCCAGCTCAAAAGGCGCCGCATGAACCAGCGTTGATGTTTTGAGCGCCGACCAGTCGTTATCACCGTTCGCCAACGTGACCAGCAACTGGCAATAGTCGCCAAACAGCTGATCGATCATGCCGACGGGATAGCAGTCGATGGCGACGTCCCAGCTGAAACTCAACGCCCCGCCACGCTCGCGCAATTGGTGATCGAGGTTGATCTGTGGCGTCTGAGTGACGCAGTAGTGTTGGGCGTCGCCAAAGCTCGGCGCGCCGTCGATTACCGGGTTGTTGAGCATCGAGGTGAAGACCACCTCGCCACCGTTGAACAGCCTCGATTTGTCGCCACGCTGACGGACTTCGCGAAGTGCAGAGATGCCACTGACGCTGGCGTGATCAAGGTCCGCCAGCAACTGGCGCTGCACCTGTTGCGCCAGTTCGGCCAGGGTTTGTTCCGCCGCGCCGGCAAAGACAAAGAATTGCGTGGAGATCAGCGGCCCGACCAGCCGATCAATGTCCGGGTGCACCGGGAGTCGGCCATAACTGGTCGAGATCAACGAAAAGGCCTTGCCGGCATTGGCCTGTTGCAGGATCAACCCGAACAGACTCAACAGCAGTGCAGTGCCTGAAACCTGCAAAGCATCGCCCCGCGCTTTCAATCGCTGCCAGCAGCTCTGCTCAAGGGTTGAGGTCAATCGACGACGCTCGCGGCCAGCAGGTCGCGATGCCTTGGGCAAGGACAAGCCAGTCGGTGCCTGCGCCAGCTTGTCGACCCAGTACTGCAAATCACGCTGGTAGCGTGGCGACTGTTTGAAAGCCTCCAGCGACAGCTGATAATCACGCAACGACACGCCCTGATCCGGTAACTCGGTGGCAGACTGCTGATAAATCATCAGCCATTGCTGCAACAGCACCTCCAAAGAAGTGGCATCGACAATCAACTCGTCAATGCTCAGGTGAACCCGGTTGACTTGGTGATCCAGCAGCGAAACGACTATTTCAAACAGCGTTTCCTGGCCGCTCAGATAAACCTTGTGCGACATCGATGCGCGAAGGGCTACCAGCGAATGCTCGCATTCGGCGGGTTCGCTGCGGCGCAAGTCGCGGGTCTTGAAACGATAAGGCATCGGTTCGCCGACCTGCTGGCGACCGTCCGCCAGCAACCTGAGCCGTAGCGCATCGTGGCGAATCATCAGCCGATTCCACGCCTGATTCAGCCGGTAGACGTCCAGCTCCGGCCAGTCGAATTCCAGATAGATATGGCAGCCGACCCGCTCAGCCTCGGCCAACAGCGTACGACCTGACAAAAACGATTGCTGGATATCATTGAGGGCAAAAGGCAGATGGCGGGCGTCGGGCGCCACCTGCAACGCCGGCACCAGTTGATCGTCACCCTGCCGTTCCTGCACCGCCAGATTGGCTTCGACTTCACCGAGACTCAAGTACGGACTCAGCTGTGACAGCGATACCGACCGTTGCAGTTGCTGTTCCAGCCTGGCCTTGAGGCCCACGGCGCCCAGAGAGCTGAGGCCGAGGCTGGCCAGGCTGCGCGTTTCGCACCCCGTCAGTGCCTGCGGCTCACACCCCAGCAGTTCGGCGAGGATCTGGCGCACATTTTTTTGGCACGGCGTTTCGCCCTCACTTGGGTGGCTCAGGGGTTCAGCCCGCCGCGGTGCCAGCCAGTGCCGCGATTGCGCAAAGGCGTAGCCCGGCAATCCAATTCGCTGTGGTTCACCGAGACGCGGCATTTTGCGCCAATCCGGTTCCACGCCCTGGCGCCAGTAATCGGCCAGCGCTGGCAAGTCTCGCTTCGCCAGTGCCTGAGTGATCGCGTCGGCATCTGCATCCGACTGCTCATCGGCCAGCACGATGTCATCGCGCATGCCTCGGGCAAGCTCGTCCAGTTGCAGTTGCAGGGACGCAATGCTGTCCGCCACACGCGCCCAGCGGCAAGCCATCGCCGTTCGGCCCACTTGCAGCGTATAGGCGATGTCGGCCAGACACAGGTCCGGGCGTTGGCAAATGGCACGGCTCAGTCGTGCAGCCTGCTCCTTCAGCCTGTCAGCATCGTGTGCCGACAACAGGATCAGTTGCGGCCCGATATCAGCTGCAGTTACACGCTGATGATCAACAAATTCCTCCACCACCAGATGGGCATTGACGCCGCCAAAACCATAACTGTTGATGCTCGCCCGACGTGGCAGCTCGTTGCCGTCGGCATCCCGCACCGCCGGCCATGGCCGGTTCCCGGACGCGAGCGACAGTTGCTGCGGATCGAGCGTGATCGCCGGGCTGAGTTGTTGATACCCAGGTATGCCCGGCAGTTGCTGCTGTTTTACCGCATCAATCACCTTGAACAACGCCGCCATGCCGGACGCCAACTCACAATGCCCGATCAGCGGCTTCAAGGTGCTGAGGCTCCACGCAGCGCCGGGTTTGTCATCGCCATTCAATTGCGTGCGCGCGGCCTGAATCGCGTCGATTTCGATGGCATCGCCCATCGCCGAACCCGTGCCATGGGCTTCCAGGTAACTGACAGTGTGCGGCGCAACCCCGGCGCTGCGGTAAGCGGCCACCATCGCCGCCTGCATGCTCTCGTGATCGGGGGCGGTCAGTGAAATCCCTCGACCGCCATGCCCGACACCGCTGCCCTTGATCTTCAAATGAATCCGGTCACCGTCGCGCTGAGCATCGGCCAAAGACTTGAGCAACAGCACGCCCACCCCTTCGGAGCGCACATAACCATCAGCGCCAGGCTGGAAAGAACGGGTGTGCATCTGTTCGCTGAGAAACCCCATCTGCCGGTAGCCGGCCGTTTCAGCAGGCGACAGCAACAGATTGACCGCGCCGATCAGCGCCTGTTGACACTCGCCGGCCCTGATCGCCTGCATGGCTCGATGCAGCGCAACCAGCACCGACGAGCAGGCGGTGTTGCAATACTCGCTGGGCCCGCGCAGGTCGAGGAACCAGGAAATCCGATTGGCGTACATGCAGGGCGAAGAAGACGTCAGCAAAAACGGGCTGTCGCGGGGGACCTCGACAATGTCGCGGTACTCACTCGGCGCGGCGGCGACAAACACGCCGGTTTGGCGGCAGGCAAACGCTGCGGCAGGAATCGCGGCATCGTCGAGTGCCCACCAGGCATGCTGCAACAGCAGCCGCTGCTGCGGGTCCATCAGCGCCGCTTCCGCTGCCGAAATGCCAAAAAACTGATGATCGAAATACTCGATCCCGTCAATGTAGCCGCCCGCAGGTCCAGCCGTTGCGCGCTCCTTTGGCACTTCGCGTATCAGACTGGCACCGTGGCGAACAGCAGCCCAAAATCCCTCCAGTTCGCCACCGGGAAAACAGCCACTGATGCCGATGACGGCGAAATCATCCTCTTCTTTGACTGGAGTCGATGGCGGTCTTGCCGCCTGAATCTCTTTCGGCGGCGGCATTTGCCTTCCGAGGCGCTCTTGCAACGCCGCGACGATTTTCTCGATGCTGTTGTAGCGAAAGAAAAAGCTCGGTTCCAGCGCCAGACCGAACGTCATTCCCAGCTGTTCGCTGAGCGCGAGCAGATCAGCCGAGTCCAGTCCCAGCTCCATCAGGCTATGACGTGATGACACTCGGCTGTCTTGCGCTTGTCCCAGGCAGCGATTGACGCCCTGGCGCACCGCGTCGTCGATGGAGATCGCCGGCTGCTCAACCATTGCCGTGGTCAGCTGAATTTCCTGGCGCTGACGGCGGGCCAGGTCATAACGCACCAGAACGCCGTACCCTGCATTGTCGGCATCGGCGGGACGATAACCGGGCACCAGCCGCTCGATTCGCGCGCCGTGCAATTCGTGGAAACGCAACACTGGGTCCAGCAGCACGCCCCGCTCGCAACGGCTATGAATGTAGTCCGCCTGGGCGATGTCGCGGTACTTCGGATAGTCCTTGCAACGAGTCACGCCGACCACCGTGTCGACGCCGTTGAGCAGCGTGCAATATTGCAGCATGAACTCCAGCAACTGATCGCCGTAACCGCTGTACTGATGCGCCGGCAGGATGTTCAGGCTCTGGATTTGTACGGTGCTGCCATTGCCGTGAAACAGCTGATCGACCGTGGCGAAATTGACCCCGAACAGCGCTTCGATCCGGGTGATCCGCTGGGAATAGATGACACCGACCACTTCGCCCTTGAACTCCAGCGCCAGTTGACCGGCAGGGTCCTGGCCCAAACGGCGGCGCAGAATGTGTTCATCCACCCGGCCACCTTCGGGCCAGCAGGCCTGTTCCAGCGTCAACAGCGCGGGCATGTCCGCCAGCGTCACATGCCGGACGCGGTATTCACGCGCCCGGTAACAACCGCTGGTGGCCGCGCAGTCGATGCCGTCTAGCGGCAGCCTGTGCAGCATCCCCGGATCGGCAAACAGCCCGGCACCGGCCAGCGCCATCAGGTAGTGCGCTGCTTCAACCGGGTAATGACAGGCAAAGTGATCCACCTTGGGACCGTCGGGGCGCCAGTGACTTTCGCTGAGCACTATCGGTTGCTCGCCGATCAGCGCTGCCAGCGCTTTTGCCGAGGTCTGCAGACTGCCAAGCACGCTGGCGCCTTCCGCCGCCAGGCCGTCGGGCCGCAAGTAATAACGCTGCGGCGCTTGTAAGGCTGATTGCTGCGGCGCCGTCCCCGGCGGTTGCAGATTCTGCTGGCCGATGCCCAGCCACAACACTCGCTGACCGGCACCAACACCCGCGTCCCGAATCCGCTGGCGCAGCGCCGCCGGATCGCTCACTGCTGCGTCAAGCACCAGCAATTGCAGGGGCTTGCTGTCCAGTACCTGGCCCCGGGCCGTATGGTGTCGCACCCATTGCCCCAGCTCGCTCAATGAAACGCCGGGATGGCTGCCCAACTCGACGATCCAGTCCGGTTGCGTGGACAACGGCTGCGCATCGAAGACCTTGCCCAGCAGCTGTTCAAGCGCGGGTCGGTCACCTGACCAGACGTGTTGTTCACCTGCACCCTTCAGCCATTGCAATACGTCTGCCCACCGCTCGCCCTTGCCGAACAACAGGCCATCTAGGGTCGTGGGCAAACTGGCGTAGTACGCCAGAAAAGGCTCGCTCAGACGTTCCGAGAGGAGCGCGCGCCGCTCGGGATTGAACACCAGGTGCCGTTCTTCGCGGCGAATCCACTGCTGAGTGCGCAGAAAATCGCTCAGCAGCCGAGTTTGCTCATGGCCGGTCTGGCCGTCGTCGATGCGCCGCGTATCCACCTGGCCAGTGTCAGTATTGATTGCCCCGTTCAGTTGCAATCGGCGCAACAGCACCAGCGACAACAACTCGTTCAGGCCACGGATAAACGCCGGACAGTGCAGATTCCAGTCCAGCGCCGACAGCTCCAGCCAGCGCCACAGGCGCGGTATATCCTGCGCGTCCGGCAATCGCTGCGGCGCCAACCACGAAAACAGTTCGGCCATCTGCGTGGGCAATGTGTCGATTGCCGAGGCCCGACCCGTGAAGAAATACTCGTCGCCATTCGACGGATTCAGCCAGCCAAACGCCTTGAGTCCGTCGAAGGCCACCCGTAACGGACCAGGATTGATCGAAGCCGCGGCGGCAAACCGCTCAAACCCGAACGACTGGTTGATCCCGCGACCGGAGATCAGCTGACGACTTTCCAGGCTCAGCACACTGGCAATGAAAAACAACTGATCGGTCAATGTGGCGTTCATCGTCTTTTCCATGACAAGGCATCCATTCGATTGTGCAGTCACGAAAAGGCGGCAGCGTTTCGCACGGTTTTGACGAGTTTTGTCAGCACCTCGCCCGGCCCGAGTTCCTCGAATTCGAATGCCCCTTGGCGCATCAGGTACTGCACGGTATCGAGCCAGCGCACCGAGCCGCAGATCTGCCGGGTCAGGTTATCGACCAACTGATCATCGCGATAAGGCGCGGCGTCGATGTTGGCGATCACCGGGGTGTGCAGCGGTGAATACTCGAACGTGGCCAGGTACTCGCCGAATGCCCCCATCGCGCCTTCCATGTAGCGGGAATGGAATGGCGCGCTGACTGGCAGCGCTACAAAGGTAATGTCCATCGCCTGGAAAATCTCCTTCGCCTCGCTGAGTGCCTCGACCGGACCGGCAAGCACCACCTGGGAGGGTGAGTTGTAGTTGGCAACGTCCAGCGCACCGAGGCCGTGACGGGCCAGCAGCTCGTTGACTTCGTCAGGACTGCGACCGATAACAGCGGCCATGCTGCCGCCAGTGGCCAGGGCCATCAGCTCGCCGCGTTTTTTCACCAGTTTCAGCCCGGTCTCGAAGGAGAACGCACCCGCGGCAAACAGCGCGCAGTACTCGCCCAGGCTGTGACCGGCGAGAAAGTCGGCTTTACGCGGGTCCGCCTGCTGTTTGGCGAGGAACGCCAAGGCACTGACGGTGTACAGCGCCGGCTGGGTAAACCGGGTGTTGGACAGCTGTTGATCGGGGTCTTCCAGGCACAGTGTTTTCAGCGAATAGCCGAGGATTTTGTCGGCCTCGGCCAGATGCTCGGGGAACTGTTCGAACAACGCCGCCCCCATTCCCAGTCGCTGCGAACCCTGCCCCGGAAACCCATAGACGCGTTTCGGCCCGGACGGCATTGGCGTCGATGGGCGCTGTACCAGGCGGGTCGGCTGCTGGACCTGAAATGTCGCGGGCGGCGCGGCCACCTGAGCCGGTGCTGCTGTCGGCGGTGTTGTCAGCGCAGATTTCGCCGGCAGCGGCTGCAAGGCACGACCGAGGGTCAGCACCTCGTCGAATTTCTCCAGGTCGCGGCCGAACGGGCTGAGCACCGGGAAAATCGGCGGCAACGCACGGTCACGAATATTCTGTTTGATCAGGTTGGCCAGCGTGCCGCTCGGACCAAGGTCCAGGTAGATCATCGATTCGCCGCGCTCGGCGGCCTCACGCTCGATCCGCGCCAGGGTCTGGGAAAAACGGATCGGCTGGCGGATGGTCTGCCAGAAGTGATCGGCGTCGAGCTGCTGCAAGGTTTCGGTGTTGTGGCAGGAGATCACCGGAATCTGCGCCTTGTGCAGGCTTGTCTGGCGCAACAATGCCTCGACCTCCAGCCTGAGAAAATCGATATGGCGCGAATGAAAGGCCTGATTGACCGGCAGACGCTGGAACACGATGTCCCGAGCGCTGAGGTGGCGTTCGGCATCGGCAACCGCGCTGGTCGGACCGGCGACGACGATCAGCGAAGGCGCGTTGTGGGCCCCGATATCGCAGTGCTCGCGCAGCAACGGCGTCTGCTGATACAGCGACTCTTCGGCCAGGATCGCCAGCATTGCACCCTCGCCTGCCGGTGACTGGCGCTGGTGAAACAGTTGCCCTTGACGTACAACAAGACGAATGGCGTCGGACAGAGAAATGACGTCTGCCAGCGCAGCGGCGGCAAGTTCACCCAGGCTGGTGCCCAACAGATAATCAGGGGTGATGTGGTGCTCGATCAGCGTCTTGCCGAGGGCGTACTCGATCATGAAGATCGCCGGGTGGCTCAGGCGAATATCATCGAAGGCCTTTGAACGCGGGCTGTTGTCGTGATAAATCCCGGCAATCACCGACTGCCCCAGTTCGGCGTGGATCAGTGTGTCGAGTTCGTTCATCCAGCGGTGGAACACTGAGTTGTTCTGATAGAGCTCGCGGCCCATCTGATAGAACTGGCAGCCCTGACCGGGAAACATGAACACCACGCAAGACGTCTGTCCCTGAAAAAGATAAGGCATAAATTTCGTCCTGAAATAGATAGCTGACGTTACGGCTCGCAGTATAGGAGCCGATCTGGAACGGTCTGCGACATCGATGAAAAATTTTTCGGAGCCTTAGCCCATGACCGCTATGCTCCTCAGGCGGCCGCATCAGCGCCATGCAATCGGCGCTGTTATCGCGAATACAGTGAAATGCAAACTCTGCAGTTTTTTTTCGACACGGAGGTAGACATGACGACGCAAGGACAAGAAACCGTATCGCCAATCAGTCAGTGGTACGACATGATGACCCGGATGTTCCCCGACAGACGTCTGACCTTCCTCAACTACGGCTACTTGGCCAAAGACAGCAGCTTTGACTGGATCAATGACGAAGATCTTGAGCAAAAATGCTCGGCAAACCTGATTCGCACCCTGCTGGGCGATACCGATCTGCGCGGCAAGAAGGTCCTCGAAATCGGCTCGGGACGCGGCGGCAACTGCTCCTACCTCGCCCGCTATACCGGCGCCGCGTCTATAACCGGGCTGGATTTCTGTCCGGCGCATATCGAGTTGTGCAACCGGGTACACCGTATTGAAGGGCTGACCTTCGTTGGCGGCGACGCGATGGCACTGCCCTTTGCCGATAACAAATTCGATGTTGTGATCAATATCGAGTCGTCCCACTGCTACCCCGACCTCAACACGTTTGGTGAAGAGGTGCAGCGTGTGTTGAAAAAGGATGGCTTGTTTTTTTATGCCGACACCATGAAAGGCGACAACACCAGTGCCCTGTCCGAGCGTGACAGCATTGGTGTCGACTTCTTCACCAACGTGCTGGAGCAGCACCAGGCAATGATTCGCCACACAGGCTTCAAGGTTGAGGAACATGCCGACATTTCCGAAGGCGTGATCAGGGCGTTTGAAAGCGAGCAAGGTCACCTCAAGCACCTGCTCAAGAGCCTGGTGGACGAGAAAAAACAGCACAGTGATTCGCTGCCACCCGAGGTCTGGCACGCGTTCGACACCATGTTCCATTTTTTCGACGATAGCGGCGTCAAGGCCTATAAAAACGGCCATCTGGCGTACAAGTTCTGGCGCCTGAAACAAACCGCCTAGCCCCTTCGGGCCGTGGGTGGGGACGCCGCTTTGGGTATTATCCAACGGCATTCTCCACCCGCTTTTCGCCATACAGGGACGCACAGAACTGCGCGATCACCCTGAACACTTCCGGCTGGGTCAACAACGTCATGTGGTTGGCCGACGCCACCTCGATCATCTCGAAATTCGGCAATTGTCGCTGCCACTCCTGCCAGTATTCGGCGTGGTTGAAAGCGGCGAACTCCTGGCTGTCGGTGGAGAAAAACGGCTCCAGTTCGCCCATCCACAAACCGCTGGCGTTGCGAAAGTAATAGCAGGCAACGTCCGAGGCTTTGGGCAATGGCTGGATTCGATAATGCTCAACCTGATACGCCTGCTGGATCTGCGTCACTTGCGCCAGCAGTTGCTGCAAACGCTCGTCGCTGGTCTTCAGACCCCGCTGCCGGGCCAGTGCCGTCAATTGCTGCTGGTAGTCCGCTGGCGCCAGCGACAGATCGACTTCATCGCGATGGATCAACACCTCGGCGAAGCGCTCCGGGGTCTGGCCGATGGTCATCTGCAAGGACATGTTGACGGTCTGCAACAGGCGGGTCTTGTCGCACAGGCGTGCGGTGCGTTCGCCGGTCACGTCCGGTGAATCGAGCATCACCAGGCTGGTGACGGTCTCCCCCAGTTCCTGCAACTGCCGGGTCACTTCATACGCCAGCATGCCGCCCAGCGAATAGCCGCCCAGATCGTACGGGCCCTGCTGCAGAACCGACTGGATGACCTGGACGTAATAGGCGGCCATTGCCGAAATCCCCAGCAACGGCGCACGATCAGTCATCCAACCTCTGGCCTGAAGCCCGAAGAACGGGCGCTGTATGTGCTGGGCCAGGCCCTTATAGATTTCACTGCCGCCCAAGGCGCCATGGAACCAGAACACCGGCCGGCCATGTTGCACCTGATTGAGTCGTTGCAACTCCGGGAAGCGCGTCGTCGAACCGCTCAACAGGCCGATGATTTCCGGGGGCAGCACCGGCTTTTTGAAACTGGCCGTTGCGCTCAGCAATTGCAGGACGTCACCGAGGGTCAGGCACTGCTGGATATCAGCCAGGGTAAGTCCGGGATCAATCTGCGCTTGCACCTGCATGGCCCACTGCAGCATGACGATAGAGTCGGCGCCGTAGGCGTTGAGTGGCTTGGCAGGCGACAAGTCGTTGGGTTGCATGCCCAGCAAGTCGGCCAGCAGACGCAGGCCCTGTTCGGCAGCGGTGTGGTGTTTGCCCACTGCCGGGCTGGCCGGGCTCGCGTCCGTGACCTCCTCACGCAACGCCTTGTTTGACTGTTCCAGCCAGTAACGCTGCTTGTCGAAGCCATAGGTGGGCAAGGCGATAAGGCGTGCACCGTTATTTCGCGCGAGCCTGTCCCAGGCAATCTCGCCGCCCTGGGTCCAGAGCAGTGCCAGTTGTTTCCGGTCATCAGCCTCGATCAGGCCGTTGCTCAGCGCCACGGCACCCGCACCGGACAGCAAGCTGGCCAGTGCCGCCGACACTTCGTCGACATTGCCGAAGGCCAGTGGCAAATCGAGTGTTTCCAGTACGGTCATCGGTTCGCCCTGCTCCAGTGGCCGCAGGATATCGGCCAACACCGTGCGCAATTCGCCGGTGCTGCTCACTTGTAACGCCAGCCGCAGCGGCATCGCTTCCCGGCCGGTTTGCAGAGTGTGGGCCAGATCCTTGAGCCGAAGATCCGGATGGGCATCCAGATGCCGCGCCAACCTGGCCACCGCCTGCTGCAACGAACCGCTGCTGTTGGCTGACAGCGGCACGATATGCACAACACCGTCTTCTGGCGGCACTACGTCGGGCGCGGACGCTGTCGGATATTCCTCGATAATCAGATGGGCATTGGAGCCCCCGGCACCAAACGCGCTGAGTGATGCCCGGCGCGGAACGGATTGCCACACGCCATCGATCTCGACCACCGGCTGAGGCCAATCGGCCAGGGTACGTTGCAGCACGAACGGCGAGTGTTCGAAATCCAGCTTGGGATTCAGTGGCCCCAGCACCAGCGACGGCGCCAGCTGCCGGTGTTGCAGTTGCAGCACCAGCTTGCTGAGCGCGGCCATGCCCGAAGCCGCTTCGGCATGGCCGATGTTGGATTTGACCGAGCCAATGGCGCAGGACTGACTGGCAACCCCCGCTTCGCTAAAAATGCGGCTCAGCGCGCTCAGCTCGATGGCGTCGCCCATCGCCGAACCATTGGCCGCCGACTCGACGTAACTGACGGTGCACGGGTCAATCCCCGCGCGCTTGAAGTTGCGGTCGATCAGCGCCGCCTGCACCTTGGCGCTCGGCACCGAGAAGCCATGGGTGTGGCCGCCGTGGTTGGTAGCGGTCGACTTGATCACCGCCAGGATGTGGTCGCCATCGCGCTCGGCGTCGGCCAGGGTCTTGAGCAACACCGCCCCAACGCCCTCTGCCGGCAGATAACCGTCGCCGTCGGCAAAGCTGCGGCTGCCGGCATGACTGCCCAGCACCTGGCCGACGCTCAGGCCAATGTACTTTTTCGGATGCAGGGTCAGGTTGACGCCGCCGGCAATCGCCAGCCGACAGTCGCCATTGCGCAGCGCTTCGCCAGCGGCATGGATCGCCGAGATCGACGAGGAACACATGGTGTCGATTGCCAGGCTCGGCCCCTGAAAATCGAAGAAATAGGACACCCGGTTGGCAATCGCGCTGTAGGACGTCACCGACACCAGGGACTCCCGGACCAGATCCGACTCGAACGCCTGGTACTGCTGGTACATCACACCGACAAACACACCCACCTGTTGTTGATAGCGTTGCTTGATCTGTTGCCGGGTGATCCCGGCGCTTTCCAGCAGGTTCCAGCAGGTTTCCAGGAACAACCGGTCGTTGGGGTTGATGATTTGCGCCTCTCGGGGCGAGAGGTTGAAAAACAGCGGATCGAAGTCTTCGACCTCGTCGAGAAAGCCACCCCACTTGCAGTACGTCTTGTCGAAGCGGTCGCGCGCCTCGTCAAAGTACGCCTGGTGATCCCAGCGCGCGGTTGGCACTTCGCTGATCAGGTCTTCACCGCCAGCAATTTTTTGCCAGAACGTTTCCAGGTCTTCGACACCGGGGTAGCGGCCACTGAGGCCGATGATCGCCAGATCGCGGTTGTTGCTGACCGCTGGCACGGTTACTGGCGGTTGACGGCGGTTGTGCTGGCGCCGGAGCTCTTGTGCCGTGGCTATCGGTATCGGCGGCGCTTTTTCGGTGGGAATGCTGCGCCTGGCCGGCTCGGCCATCAGCAACTGCCGCATCATTTCGGGGTGCTGCCGGATGAAGTAGTCGCTCAGTTCGCGCACGGTCTGGTGTTCGTACAACAGGGTGTTTGGCAAGGAGCCAAAGGTGCGTTCCAGTTGAGTGGTCAGCTCGGTAAGCATGATCGAGTCGACCCCGTAACGCTCGAACGAGCCGTCACTGTCGATCTTATCCAATGGCCGCTTGAGGGTTTTCGACAATAGTTGCTTGAAATGCCGGATCGCCAGCGCGTTCAGGTCGCCCTCCACGGTTTGCGCCAAGGGTGCCGCCTCGACCGGCGCTTGGGTGATTGGCGCAGCTGGCGGCTCCTGCCACTGCCCGGCGATAAACGTTTTGATCCTGGCGATATCCCCTTCCAGCACCATCCAGCGTTCGGCCCCCTGAGCATCGGCCAAAGCCCGGCGTAAAAAATCCAGGCCGCCACTGTCACTCAAGGGTTGAATCCCGGTCTGCTCGACCATCTGTTGCTCGCGTTGAGCATCGATCTGCATCCCGCCGTTGCGCCACAGCGGCCAGTTGATCGCCAGGGTGCGGCCCTGACGGCGACCAGCCTGGGTCTCGCGATTACGCCAGCCGGCCCACTCGTCCATGAACGCGTTGGCCAGCGCATAGTCGCCCTGCCCCGGATTGCCGATCACGGTGCTGACCGATGAGAACAGCACAAAACAGTCCAGCGGCAGATGCGCGCTGGCGCGATCCAGGTTGAGTACGCCCGCCACCTTGGGTGCCAGCACCGCCGTCAGATCGGCCTCGCTTTTGTTCTTGAGCAAGCTGTCGCGGGTGATGCCGGCGCAGTGGAAAATCCCGTTGATTGTGCCAAACGCTTGCTCGCACCGTGCAATCAGCACCTCGACTGCACTTGGGTCGGCGACATCCAGCGCTTCAACTTGCACCTCGGCACCCAGTGCCCTGATCGCCTCGATTCGTCCGCTGACTTCGGCTGAACGTTGACTGGCCGAACGGCTGGCCAGGACCAGCCTCACGCCCCGTGCCTGCCGGGCGATGCTTTCGGCCAGCAACAAGCCCAGGCCGCCTGTGCCACCGGTCAGCAGGTAGACCCCGCCATCGCGCCATGGCGTGGCGTCAGCATCCGGCAGCAACGTCTCCTGCCAGGATGCCACCTGACGGCGACCGCCCTGGTAACGCACCCGCTCATCGTCCTGCTGGCCATTGTCGATCAGCCACTGCAGCGAGAGGCTACCGCGCACTTCGATTGATTGGGCGGCAGCGATCAGTCCTTCGTTTTTTGCGGTCTTCAGCAGCGCCAACAGCGAGGCGAAGACCGGGGCGGTTTCATCAAGGTCGGCAAGAACCAGTTGCACCAGCGTGTCCGCAGGGCAGGTTTTCAAAAGGTTGATCAGGAAACCCGCCAGCAATGGCAGCGCGACAACGGGGTCATCCGAAACCACGGGCAGCCGTTCGATATCGATCTGCCGACTGTCACCCACCAGCGCCCGACAGCGATCCACCAACTGGTCCAGCGCAACGGGTTGATCACCGGCCAACACCATCACCTGCCGCGCGAACTTTCGCTGAGCCGTATTGACGAGTTCTTTATCGCGCCAGACCGGTGTCATGGTCAGCACGGGCGTGGCTGCCGGTTCAAGTCTTCTCGACGAAAAACCTTGCAGGCGCAGTGCGATGCGGCCCTGCTCATCGCAAATATCCACGTCCAGCTTGTTGATACGCCCCGGCTGGTGGCTGGCGCTGTAGCGCACCCACGCATGGCAGGGCTGGTTGAGCAGGTTCAGGTCGCCAAAAATCACCGAGTCCAGCGCAAACGGCACCAGCGGTTGGCGCTGCTGGTCCGGCGGAGTCGGCTCCAGTAGCGCCAGCCCTAATGCCGCCTGCAATGCAGAATCGAGCAGGCCGGGAGACAGGCCGAGCTCAGTGCCTTCGTCCGCGAATACCAGCTTGGCCAACACTTGGCCATTGCCCGCCTGCAACGCGCTGAGCCGGCGAAAGTGTTCGCCGTATTCCAGCCCCATCTCACCGAAAATCTCGTAGCACTGCTGTGGCGCCAGTCGTTGCTCGGTCGTGGCGGCAGCGATGGCTTGCAGGTCCAGCGGCGCCAGACTCTCGGCGGCTCCGACCGTCGCCACACCGGCGCAATAGCTCGGGCCGTCGGCCGGCGTGCCACAAATTTCAAAACGAATCTCGCCGTTGTCCTGCTCCGCCAACTCGATGTCGATGGCCAGCACGCCGCCGTCATGGCGCATGGGTTGGCGCCAGGCGATGTTCTTCAGGCGAACCACTGCGCGCTCATTGGCCAGCGACAGCTCAAGCGCCACCCTGGCGATTTCCAGATAAGCCACACCCGGCAGGATCTTCAAACCACTGACCCGATGTTCGGCAAAAAACCATTCATTGCCGTCAAACCGGCTGCTGAAACGTTGTCCTGCCAGATCCGACGTATTGCGCTGTACCAGTGGATGCAGCCACGCCTCGCCCGTGCGCTCGAGCGCAGGAGATTCGCTGATCCAGTACCGCTCGCGGCTGAAGGGGTAAGTCGGCAGCGAGATTCGGCGCGGCTGGCTTTGTTGATACAGCTGACGCCAGTCCACGGTTGCGCCCCGGCGCCACAGCGTCAGCACGCTGTCGATATTTTGTTGTTGCAGGGCCCGAAGCACCTCGTCCGGCGCAATCTTGCTGGCAGGCTTACCGCCTTCGCCGGGGCCGCTGGCATGCAGTTGGCTCAACAGACTGTCGCGGCTGTTCGCCACAATCACCCGTCGGTATTCCATCGCCTCGCGACCCAGTTGCAGGCTGGCGGCCAGATCCGCAAGAACCACCTGAGGCTGGCGTTGCAGAAAATCGATCAACTGCTCAACCCGCGACTGCAGCGCTTCGAGGGTTTTGGCAGACAGCGGAAATATCGTCGCGGCGACCCCGTGTTCCGTCATCACAGGAACAAGTTCAACCGCCTCCAGCACAACATGAGCATTGGCCCCGCCAAACCCGAACGAGCTGACACCCGCCCGGCGCGGCGCCTTGTTGCCCTGGCTGTCGGATAATTGCGGCCACTCCCGGCCAGCCTGCAGGACCTCGAACGGACTGCCGGCCAGATCGATATACGGATTGAGCTGTTCGCTGTGCAGGCTCTTGGGCAGATAACCCTGCTTTAGCGCCAACAACGTCTTGATTACCCCGGCAATGCCGGCGGCGGATTCGAGGTGGCCGATATTGGTTTTCACCGAGCCGAGATAACAGCGCTGCCCAGCACTGGCGCCCAGTTCGGCAAAGGCCTGCTTGAGTCCACTGATCTCGATCGGGTCGCCCAGGCGCGTGCCGGTGCCGTGGACTTCGATGTAACCGAGGCTGTTGATGTCGATGCCCCGGCAGGCCTGTTTGATCAGGTCGGCCTGGGCCTTGGGATTGGGTGCTGTCAGCGAGTTGGCGTGGCCGCCATGGTTTTCTGCCGAGCCGATAATCGTCGCGACAATGTTGTCGCCATCGGCCAGTGCCTGCTGATAGTCCTTGAGGATCAACACCCCGACGCCTTCACCGCGCACATAGCCGTCGGCATCGGCGGCAAAGGCCTTGCAGCGCCCGGTGGGGCTGAGCATGCCGGCCTTGAGCGCACCCATGAACACCATCGGTTCAAAACACAGATTCACCCCGCCGGCAACGGCCACCGTGCAGTCGCCATTGAGGATCGACTGCGCGGCCTTATGCACCGCCACCAGAGAGCTGGAGCAGGCGGTATCGATGGGCGCGCTGGGGCCATGGAAATCGAACAGATAGGAGATGCGGTTGGCGATGATCGAGTGCGCATTGCCCGTGGCGTCGTGTGCGCCGGCTTCGGAACGGGCCAGCAGGCCGTTGTAGTCGGCGGAAGAGACGCCGATATACACCCCGGTGTTGCTGCCGCGCAGGTTGTGCGGGCAGATGGCGGCATCTTCGAAAGCCGCCCAGGTCTGCTCCAGCACCAGCCGGTGCTGTGGGTCCATGGCCTCGGCTTCGCGGGCGGATATCTTGAAGAAGTCGGCATCGAACGCGGTCGGGTCATTGATGAAACCGCCCGGGCAGGTGAATGTCTCGCGCAGGTGAGCACGCTCGGCAATGCCCGGCAGATGCCAATACGGCAGCTCGCTGATCTGCGAGCGCTCCTCCATCAGCAGTTGCCAGAATTGCTCGGCGTTGTCGGCACCGGGAAAACGCCCGGAAAAACCGACAATCGCCACCCTGGCAGTCGGCGCTGGCGATGGCGCGCTGCCTTGTGTTGGTTCACCGATCTGCCGCCGGGTGCGTGGCGCCGGCGTGGTCGGGTGTTGTTGAGTGGGCCGCTGATTAGGCAGGCGGATGTCATGTGCATCGTTCGACGTAGTGTTGTTCATTGTTCTGAATGCCCTTACCGTCCTGGTTTACCCGGCGGCATCGCCTGCCAGGTCAACTCTTCAGATCAATTGAATGGTTTCTAGACGGCTTGCAGCTTTGCCGCCAGCTCGCCCAGTTGCTGCTTTTCATAAAACAGGTCTGGCATCAGTTTGGTGCCGAAGCGTTTGTTCACGCTGTCCGTCAGTTGCACCACCATGATCGAGTCCAGCCCCAGATCATGAACCTGGGCCGACTCGCCAATCTCCTGCGGTGCAAACCCCAGCTTGTGCTGCAACTCTTGCTGGATAAACGCGAGAATCCGCTCGCTGAGGGCGGATTCGCCATCACCGTCCTGCGCTGGCAAACGGGTGCTGACAGGCTGCGTCGTCGGCTCAGACAATGGCCGAACGACTGCTGCAACGGTCCCTGCCAGCCACTGGTGATCGCGGCGGATATTGACCAGTTCCTGCGCGCCAAGATGCAGGCTGACCCGATCAGCCTTGAGGCAAATCCGCGCCTGCTCATCCAGCACCAGCACGCTGAACGCCAGTGCATCAGCGTTGAGTCCGATCTGCGTCAGGATCACCGAGAACTGGCCAGCAGGCTGCTCGTAGCAACACAGCTGCTCGATATTGCGCACGATGACCCGGCCTTGCGGCAGCCCCAGCTCTTCGAGCAACAGGTAAAACGCCTTGTCGAGGGTGGTCGCCAGATACGGCGACAGTTGAAGAGTGTCGGCATGGTGATTGTGCCGATTGACCGGTGGCCGGCCTTCCAGCAACAGGCCGCTGCGGCTGATGACCAACTCGCCCTGGTTGTCGAGGTACGGCGAAAAATCGTAACCGGCTTGTGCCAGTCGCTGGCTGACATCGGCGGCCCCCCTGTGCCCCGACCGGCCATTCAACAGCTCACTGGCCGCGTCCAGCAACGACTGCGCCAGTGCGGGTTCGTTGCCGGTCAACGGGTTGATCAGGGCAAAGCCCAGGTTGACCGACTGCTCGCCCTGACGCCGCACATCGAACTCCAGCTCCAGCTGCCCGTCATCAATTTCCAGCAAACGGTACGCCAGCCCGCTGACCGTCGCCCAGTCGGCGATAAAGTGCTCGAACGCGCAAGACACCGACAGCGTGCACCCGTCAAACCGCGACACCAGCGCCGGCATCGCCAGCGCGACGTCGGCAAAGTTGAAGGCGCTGATACGCTGCCCCTCTGGCGCCCGGTAAACGTAATCAAGCAATTGCGCCGGGACGAAGTCGGTGCGAAACAGCGCGCCCGATTGGGTTGTCGAGCAGTTCTCGGCCACCAGTGGGTGCAGTTTTCGAGTGAATGACAGTGGATTGATGATTGCCGACTCGTAGCCTGGCTCGGTGTACCAGCAGCGGTTCTTTTCGAAGGCGTAGACCGGCAGGCTGATGCGCTGCGGCTGCTGGCCATACAGGCCTGCCCAATCGACATTATTGTCGCCGCTCAGCCACTGGCTCAGCAGCGGCGACAATGGGCCGTCCGTGTCTGGTAACTGCGCCGCATCGGTTTCCTGAAAGCGGTAGAACGTCGTGCTGCCGTACCGCCCGTCGATACAGGCGGTCAGCGTGTCCAGCAGCGCCTGTCGGCTGTCGCAGCGGATGACCAAGCGGTTGCGCAGGTTGTTCTTGCCGACCTGCAGCGTATAGGCGATCTGTGCCAGCGACGCCTCGCTGCTCGCCAGCCAGTCTCTGAAACGGGCCAGGTTTTCCACCAGCACCGAGAGCTTGTGCACCGAAAACACAAACACCAGGCGGTCATCGACAATCTGCCCGGCGCTGTCCTCTGGTTGCGGATACTCCTCGACGATCATGTGCGCGTTCATGCCGCCGGCGGCAATCGAGGTCAGCCCGGCACGACGTGGAAACTGTTGTTTTTCACCGTTGATCACGCGCTCCGGGCGCCGCCATTGCGTCAACTGCTGCGGCACCATGAACGGCGTATCGGCGAAATCAATGTCCTGATTGAGCAGGCCCGAATGGATCGACGGCGCAATCTGCCCGTGCTTGAGTTGCAACAGAGTCTTGGTCAGCCCGGCCACGCCCGATGCGGCCAACAGGTGGCCGATGTTCGACTTGATCGAGCCGAGGTAACAGAACTGCTTGTCGTCGGTGTCGCGGCTGAACGCATTATTGAGCCCCAGTACTTCGATCGGATCCCCCAGCCGCGTGCCCGAACCATGCCCTTCGACATAGGAAATCGACGACGGGTGCACCTTGGCCTGCTCCATCGCCTGACGGATTGCCAGGGTTTGCAGGTCCGGGTTGGGCACGTTGAAACCGTTGCGTTCACCGGCATTGGTGATGGCCGAGCCCTTGATCACGCCGTAGATCTGATCGCGATCGGCAATCGCCCGGTCCAGGCGCTTGAGCAGCACCGCCCCGACCCCTTCGCCGATCACCGTGCCGTCGGCGCCCACCCCATAGCTGTTGACCGACTCGGAGGTGATCGAGGTGAAGTTGCCCTGTGAGGTATTGACCGCCGTATAGGGGTGGTACATCAGGTTCAGGCCGCCGGCCAGCACCATCATGGTCTCGTCGTGGCGCAGCATCTGGAACGCGGTGTGGATGCAGGTCGAGGACGACGAGCACATGGTGTCGATAAACAGGCTCGGCCCGGTCAGGCCGTAGAAATAAGACACGGTCATCGGGATGGTGGCCATGCCCGAACCGGAGGCGATGGCGCCACCGGACAAATTGTGCTCGAAGCCGTAGTAGTGATAGTCGTTGGTCATGGCGCCCAGCAACACGCCGACGTTGCCGCCATAACGGCTTTGCAGGGTTTCACGCGAATAGCCGGCGTCTTCGAAGGTATGCACCGCCGCTTGAAGAAACAGCCTGACTTCCGGCGACATGTGATCGGCATAGACCTTGGGCATCTTGAAATAGCTGTAGTCGAACTTGTCCACGTCCTTGATGAACGAGCCGTTGATGCAGGTGGTCTTGCCCAGCACGTCACGGTTCTTGTAGTAGAGCTTGCTGTGGTCCCAGCGCTCGGCAGGGAACTCGCTCATGCTGTCGACGCCGTTGGCGAGGTTCTGCCACAGCTGGTCCATGTTGTCCGCGCCGGGGTAATAACCGCCCAGGCCGATCACGGCGACGTATTGCGCCAGGTCGCTGTCTTCGACCTGCACAGTGGAGGCAGGCGTGACAGGTGCGAAACGATTGAATACTGGCTCACTTGAAGGCGCCTGGACGACCGGCGCAGGCGCCGCCTGCGGCTCATCACCACCGAACATCGCGGCAAACCGGTCGCGATATTTCACCGCGAAATGATCGACCATGCCGGCAATGTTGACGTGCTCGAACAGCAGGGTCTTGGGCAGCGAGCCGAGGTGTTTTTCCAGCTCATTGGTCACGCCCACCGCCATGATCGAATCGAAGCCATAGACCTCGAATTTTTCCGCCGGATGGATTTTCGCTGCGTCGATCTGGGTGACCTTGGCGATGATCCGGGTGACAAAGGTTTCGATGTGCTTTCGCAGTTCACTGTCGCTGAGGCTCGTCGTTGCGCTTGCCTGTTGCGACGCTGGTTTTGCCGCAGGTTGAGCAGGCGTTGTCTGGCCAATGCTCGCCAGCCGCGATGACTCGCCATACACCACCCAGGCCTGCGCGCTGACCGAGTGCGTCAACAGTTGCCGCAAGCTGTCGATACCTTCTTCCAGCGGCATGGGCACGATGCCGAACTGCTCGCGCATCTGCTGCTCGATCACCGGCGCCAGGCGCATGCCGCCGCCGCGCCACAGCGGCCAGTTGATGCTCAGCGAGCGCCCCTTGCGTTTGCCGTCGGCAGCAAGGTTCTGCCGGTAGTGCATGAACGCGTCCATCCAGGCATTGGCGCAGGCATAGTCCGCCTGCCCCAGATTGCCCAGCGCCGCCTGGGAAGAACAGCACAGCAGAAAATCCAGTGGCCGCTCGCCGATGGCCCGGTCCAGCGCCTCGATACCGGCGACTTTCGCCGCCAGCACCTGTTCGAAGTCAGTGGCGGACTTGTGCATGATCAGACTGTCGCGGATCACCCCCGCGCTGTGGATCACCCCGTGCAGGGCGCCCTGTTCGGCGTAAATGCCGTCAATCCACTGCCTGACGGCCGCTGTGTCGCTGACATCCAGTGGCTGGTAAAGCACACGGGCGCCGAGCGCTTCCAGTTGCTCGAACTTTTGTTGCGCAGGCGAGCTCAGGACCGAGCGCCCGGCCAGGTACAGCACCGGGTTGCGGCAACTGCTGGCGATCTGTTCAGCGAAGATCAGACCGAGACCGCCGGCACCGCCCGTGATCGCATAGACACCGGCATCGCGAAATGGACCCGGCTCAGGGTGTGGCGCCGATTCTGCGGCCAGCTCGCGCCACTGGCTGCCGTAGAGGCTGCCATTGGCGAAGATCCGCACCCGTTGCTGACAATGGAAGCGGCTCTGCTCGGCGATCACGAGACTCATCGCCGTGTCGCCCATGTCAGGGTCCACCGCCACCAGTCGGACCTTCAACTCGCAGTTTTCAATCATCGCGGTACTCAGCAACGCATCCAGTGCACTGAGGCGCAGGTCATCCTGGCCTTGGCCGACATACAGTTGCAGGTAGTCGCCCGCCTTGGCGTCCCGTTGCTGCAAGGACTTGAGCAGCGCCAGCGCCGCCGTCTGGTAAATCGCTGCACTGGTTTCGCCCGGTGCACCGGGCAAGACGCTGACCTGGCCGCCGAACTGCCGACGCAACTCGGCCACCACCGCATCCGGCAGTCCCAACAGCAACAGGTGTGGCCGAACATCAGCCGGCAGCGCTTCGCCGGGACTGTCGAGGGGCTGCCAGAACGGGGTGCGGATCAGGCGACCAAGGGCTTCGCCGGGCTGCGGCGTGACCTGGGCCGGTGTCTGTTCAGCGCCGGTCCGGCGCGAGCTGAAGCCCTCCAGTTGCAGCAGGCATTCGCCAGCGTGGTTGCAGATCTGCAGATCGATTTTCTCAATTGCCGCGCCGTCTGGCATTGCACGTCGAGTCGCGATTACCGTCAGCGGCCCGAGGCGCAGCGATTGTTCGACCGAGCCATACAGGCGCAGGCTTTCCAGGGCAAACGGCAGCGCCGGTTCGGCAGCAGCCTGTTGCCCGCTGCCCAGCGAGGCGGCGATGTGCAGCGCGCTGTCAAGGATGCCCGGAGGCAGCAGTACGCCGTCCATCTTCGGATCAAGCGCTGCGCCGGACAACTGACCTAGTACCCGGTCGCGACCCATGTGGATCTGCCCGGCCGCGCGAAAGCTTTTGCCGTAATGCACGCCAATGGCATCGAAGTCGCGATACAGCGCCTCATGGCTGCGCTCGCCGAGGTTGCAGGCAGCCGCCAGTTGCGCCAGCTCTAGCGCTGGCGGCGTGGCGGCGGCAACGGTTGCCAGCAGCGCGTCGCCCTGGGCGTGCAGTTGCTGCGCAGTGCCATCGAAGCTGTAAATCCTGAAGGACAGGCTGTCACCGGCGCTGGGCGTCAACTCACAGAACAGCTCGACCTCGCGAGTATCGCCGGCCACCGCAAAGGCCAGTGGCCGCAACCAGACCATGTTGCGCAACGTGATGTGCTGCGCTGGCAGTTCACTGGCCCGGACAATCGCTTCGCGAGCCATTTCCAGATAAGCGGCGCCGGGGAAAATCAACTGCTCGCCGATCCGGTGATCGGCCAGAAACGTCTCGCGACCGCTGAAGCGGCTGACAAAACACTGACGTGCCAAGGTCGAGATATTGCGATGCAGCAACGGGTGCAGTCGCGCCACACCCGAGCCAGCATCGGGCTGTGAGCGCTGACAAACTTCGGGCCAATAACGCTCGCGGGCAAACGGATAACCCGGCAGCGATACACGCGGCGGCGTCGCCACAAACAGCCGCCGACCGTCGATATCATAGCCTTGGCGATAACAGTCCGCCAGCCCTGACAACAGCTCGCGCAGCTCGTTTTCATCGGCACTGAGGCTGTCGTCCAGCAACTGCTCGATATAACGCGCAACGGTTTTGCGCGGGGCAAATTCGCGCTCGACTTCGCCGCCAAACAGGTTGGGCCGTTTTTCGCCGGCTAGATAACGTTGCAGGCCGTAGCGCGCTTCCTCCAGGTCCGCCGCCACCAAGGCCAGGCGATAACGGAAGTGGTGCCGGCCTTCGAGCAACGTATGGCTGATCGACGGCAACTGCTGATCAAGGTAACCGCCCTGCTCCAGCGCCACGTTCAATTGCGCGGCTTTTTCCTGCAAGGCTTCGGCGGTTTTGGCCGAGAGCACCAGCAGGTAGCAAGGCCGGCGCAGCGCCGCGCCAGCGTGCTGTGGGCTGTAGCTTTGCAACACCACATGGGCGTTGGTGCCGCTCATGCCGAAGGCACTGACCGCGCCGATCCGCTCACGATCGCGTCCTGCCTGCGGCCAGGCCTTGTTGGCCTTGTTGACGTAGAACGGGCTCTGTTGCCACTGGATATAGTCGTTTTCCTGCTCGCAATGCAGGCTCGCCGGAATAGTTTCGTGACGCAACGCCTGCAACAGGCTGATGACGCTGACCAGCCCCGAGGCGGCAAACGTGTGGCCCAGATTGGTCTTGGTCGAGGTCAGCGCGCAATGGCCCGCCGTATTGCCCCGGAACGCATCGTTGAGGGCGTTGATTTCTACCGGATCACCCAGTTGGGTGCCAGTGCCGTGGGTGACGATGTAGTCCACCGCCTGGGTGTCGATTCCGGCGCGGCGATAAACGTCTTCCAGCAGGCGTTGCTGGGAAACGCCGCTGGGCGCGGTGATGCCGTTGGTCTTGCCGTCGTAGTTGATGCCGCTGGCGCGCAAAATCCCGTAGATGTGGTCGCCATCGGCCTCGGCCCGGGACAGCGGCTTGAGCAACACGCAGCACACTGCCTCGCCCGGCACCATACCGTTGGCCCGGTGATCGAAGGTGAAGCATTTGCCATCGGGCGAGAGCATTCCGGCCTGGGTCATGCCGATAAAGGCGTCTGGCGAGAAGATCAGATTGACGCCGGCGGCGATGACCATCTCGCATTCGTGGTTACGCAGGCTGGAGGCCGCCTGATGCAGCGCCACCAGCGCCGACGAGCAAGCAGTGTTGATCGCCATGGTCGGCCCGGTGAGATTCAGAAAATACGCCAGCCGCGACGCCAGAATACCGTTATGGCTGGAGGTCAGGCTCTCCTCGCCAGCCAGTCGCTGGAAATCGCCCTCCTCGACGCCGACGAACATGCCGACCCGCTGCGCTGCCAACTGACGCGGGCCGATACCGGCGTCTTCCAGGGCGTTCCAGGACTCCTGCAACAGCAGACGCTGTCGGGGATCGAGGTTTTTTGCCTCACGCGGTGAAATCTCGAAAAACAGCGGATCAAATTCGTCGATCCCCGGCACGCTTCCCATCCAGATGCAGCGGGTCTTGGCCGGGTTCTCACGCGGGTCGCCATAATGCTCGCGCCAGTCGTAACGCTCAGCCGGTATTTCGCCGACCAGGTCGCGGCCTTCGGCCAGCAGTTGCCACAGCTCATCGGGCGTGCGGGCGCCGGGGAAGCGACCACTGATACCGATGATCGCGATGGCGTCGGTGTCCGGGCTTGAGGTGATGGTGCTAGTTGCCACGGGTACCGGTTCAGGCGCGCTGGCCACGGTACGCAAGTAGCAGGCCTCAACCGCTTGCCGATACTGCGCCAGCAAATGCCCGGCGAGTTTTGCCAGGGTCGAATGGCTGAAAAATACTTCCGGGGTCAACTTCAGGCCCAAGTGCCGGCTCAGCAGACCGGCATACTCCGCCAGGCTGATGGAGTCGAAACCGAAATCGGCCAGATTGGTGTCTTCGCCGAGCGTCTGGCGTTCGGCATTCAGCGGCCGGCTCGCCAACTCCCGCAGGTCCCACAGCAGCGACCGCTCAAGGCTCAAACCCTTGAGTTCGGGACGGCTGTGCGCGAGGTTGCGTACCGGACTTACTGACGGTGTTTCAGCTGTGGCTTTTGGTGTCGGTTCATTGATCCCGGCGACCATCTGCTGCAACCGCGCCGGTTGCCCGGCCAGCACCAATACCTGCTCGACGTCGCTGCTGACAATCCGACGCAGCAATGCCAGGCCTTCGGTGCTTTCCAGCATCCGCTGACCGCTGGACGTGAGGTAGAACTCGGTCGACTCGCGCTCGCCCACCGCTATGCCGCCGTCACGCCACAGCGGCCAGTTGATCGCCACGACCCGCCGCGTGCGCCCGGTCTGGACATAACGCGCATAGGCCTGCTGGAAACGGTTGGCCATTGCGTAGCTGCAAGCGCCCATATCCCCCAGCAACGCCGAGCTTGAGGAGAAATGGCAGATCAATGCCAGCGGTTGCGCCGACAGCACCTCGCCCAGCACCTGCGTGGCCTTGATCTTGGCGTTGAGCACCGCGTTGAAATCAGCCGCCGAACTGACAAATACACTGCCGCTGGCCTTGAGGCCGGCGGCATGGATCAGGCCGTCGATGGGCCCGCTTTGCGGCAGTATCTCGGCCAATGCAGCCGTCATCGCGATACGGTCGGCGCAATCGGCCTGCACATGGAAAATCTTGCAACGCTCATGGCTCAGTGCATCGATTCGCGCCTGTGTGGCCGTCGACAATGGCGAGCGACCGTTGAGCAGCAGATGCAGTTGACCGCTGCGGCGGTGCCTGGCCTGGTTCGACAGTTCGCTCGCCAGCAGCAAGCCCAGCTCGCCGAGTCCACCGGTGATCAGCAGCGTATTGAGTTGCTCCAGCGTCAGCGGCTCGACGGTGGGCTCGGCGAGGGTCGGCGTCAAGACAGGCCGCAGGCTCAGCATGTCCTGGTACAACCTGCTACCGGCCGCTTTGCCGCTGAGTTGCAGCCACACACGGCGCAGCCAGCGACTGTCGTCGGCGTCACGGTGCGGCAAGTCGATGGCCACTTCGACAGGGCAATCCATCACCGCGCCAAGCGAGCGTTCGATGCCGATCCAGGACTCAAGGTGACAGCGTTCAAGCACATCGCCCGCCCGCCCAGCGAGCAGCAAGCGGTCGATGGGCGTCGCGGTGGCGGCCATGGCCTTGAGCAAGGCGACTATAGGGCTGCTGTCGCTGATCCAGCGTCGGTCATCCATGCCCCACAAGTACAGAATCCGAAAACCATCGTGGGCGGACAGCGCCTGTTGCAGTCCTTGCTGCAACTGTTGCGGGTCGTGCGCCGCAACGCGGTAATGGCCCTCCTCGTCGCGCCCATTGGCGTCAGCGGCAGCGATAAAGACCAGCTCGGTGTGCGGGCTCAGGGCGTGGATTTCGCGGGCCAGTTGTTGGCGTAGACGAGGCTCAGTCAACAGGCAGATCACCCGTTTGATCCCGGTCCCCCCAACCGGCTCCTCAACCGAAAGCCATTGCTCGGTGTACGTGAGCAACGTGCCTTCTGCCACGGCGGGTATCGTCGGTGCTTCCAGCCAGTGGCGTTCCTTGGCAAAGGCATAACACGGCAGGCTGATGCGTGCAGGATGCCGGTTCGCGCTATAGAGCTGCGCCCAGTCGATAGTGTCCTCATCGTCAGCACCCGCGAGCCACAGCGCCGCCAGTTGCCGCAGGTCAGCGGCAGCCAGGGCCTGCTCGGCGCTCATGACCGGCGCGGCAACGACGCCACCGCGCTCGCCCGCGATCCAGGCTTGCAGTTGGTGTTGCAACTGTTCAAGGCTGTCGACCGTAAAAATCGCCCGCACCGCCATCGCCTCCCGCCCGGTTTGCAGGGTGTACGCCAGTGCGGCGAGGTCCGGCGTGTGTTGCTTCAGGTGGTCCAGCAACCGCAGCACCTGCTCTTGCAGACGTTGTTCATTGCGTGCGGACACCGGCACCAGCACCTGCTGGCCCTGATGCGTGGCGAACGCGCGTTGCTCGCGATATTCCTCCAGCACCGCATGGGCGTTGGTGCCGGAAAAACCGAAGGAGCTGATTCCAGCTCGTCGCGGTGTGTCTTGTTCCGGCCAGTCACGGCCCTCGGTGTCGATCAGCAGCGGCGAGTCTTCGAGCTTGATGTGGGCGTTCTGCTGTTTGAAATGCCCCAGCGCCGACAGCTTCCTGTGTTTCATCTGCTGCAACACTTTGAGCACCCCGGCGATGCCCGCTGCACCCTCGGTGTGACCGATGTTGGCCTTGACCGAGCCGATATGGCAGAAGCCCCGGTCGTCGGTATAGCGCGCAAAGGCGCGTTTGAGTGCATTGATCTCGATCGGATCGCCGAGTCGGGTGCCCGTGCCGTGGGCCTCTATGTAGCTCAGGGTGCGCGGATCGATCCCGGCGTTCTGCCAGGCATGCACGATCACGTTTTCCTCGCCTGCCACACTTGGCGCCGTCAGCGAAGGTGTGTAACCGCCATGCAGCGCCGCCGAGCCCTTGATCACACCATGGATCGGGTCGCCATCGGCCAGTGCCTGTGCCAGCGGTTTGAGCAGCAGCGTGGCCACGCATTCACCCGGCACATAGCCGTCGGCGCGGGCGTCGAAGGTGTGGCAACGCCCCGTCGGTGACAGCGCGCGGATCGCCGAAAAATAGCGGTAGTGCCAGGACGACAGCAGCAAGTTACTGCCACCGACAAAGGCCATCCCGCACTCGCCGTTGCGCAACGCCACGCAGGCGGCGTGTAGCGCGACCAGCGACGACGAGCAAGCCGTGTTGAACATCAGGCTCGGGCCTTTGAAGTCGAACCAGAACGAGATCCGGTTGGCCGCGATGGTGCCGCTGCCGGTGGCGATGTACGGGTCCATCGGCAGGCCGAGTTCGCTGATCTTGTCGACGTACTCGTTGAAGCACGAACCGATAAACACCCCGGTATTGCTGCCGCGCAAGCGCTGGATCACCCCGGCATTCTCGGCGCTGCTGTAGGCGCTTTGCAGCAGCAGGCGCACTTGCGGGTCCATCCACTGGGCTTCGCGGCGCGACATGTTGAAAAACCCGGCATCGAACTTGTCGACGTCGTCGATGAAACTGCCCCAGCGCGAATAGGTTTTATCCTTGGCGTCGGGATCGGCATCGAACCAGGGCGTGATGTCCCAGTGGTCCGCCGGCACCTGCTTGATCAGTTCAAGGTCTTGCCAGATGTTGCGCCAGAACTGATCCAGATCGGCGGCCTCGCCGAACTGCCCGTGCATGCCGATGATGGCGATATCGGTCTGCGGCTGTTCAGCCCTAAGCTCGGTCATGGGGCCGGTCGTGAGGCCGGGTTCAGTCACCGGGGCAACCTCGCTCGTCTTGCCCTGCTCGCCCAGCAACGGGCTGAACGCCATGCGGTGCTCCTGCCAGAGAAACGTTGCCAGTTCAGCGATGCTCGGGTATTCAAAAAACACCGTGGGTTCCAGCTCGATCAGCGCTGCGCTGGCGATTCGCTGCGCCAGATTGACCAGTTGCATAGACTCAAGCCCCAGGTCCATCAGGTTGCGCTGGCGTTGTTTTTTACCGACCTGACTGGCGCCGATGGCGTGCAGCTGGGACAGCAAATAGTCTTCGAGCGCAGCGCTGCTGCCGGCAATCTCTACGGCGTGCGGCTCAGCCTGATCAACCAGACTGGCACCGCGCAGCCGCTTCAACGAGCAGCCATTGAATTGGGCAATCAATGCGCCGTCGTCGCCATACAGCTCGGCGTCAAACAACACCAGTTCGCCGGAGTTCTTCACCAGACGGGCATGGATCCAGCCGGTTGCCGGTGCCTGGCGCTGATGAAACGTCAGGGATTTGATGCCCAGGGGAATGTAATGACTGGCAAGTTGTTCCCCGGCCAGCAGTGGAACGATGGTCAGGAAAGCGCTGTTGATCAGCAATGGATGCAAACCGTACTGGCGCGCATCGCTCAGCGACACCCGTGACAGCGCCTGACTGCGGTCCGCTTGCTGGTAGAGCGCTTGCAGGGTGCGATAACTCTCACCAATGTGGATCTGCTCGCTGATCTGGTAGATCGATGCCAGTTCCACCGCCGTCATCCCGGCCATGAGTTCAGCAGGTGCTACTTGCTGGCGTTCGACAGCGACCGCCGACAATTCGCCACTGGCCACGACTTGCCAGGGCGCCAGCGGCGTGCGCCGGCATACCGCCTCGAAGCCAGGCTGAGCGGCACGGATCGCCACTTCAAGCTGCTCGCCTTCGGCCAGGGCCATCGGTGCGGCAAACGTCAGTTTTTTCAGTTGCAGCGCTTCGCCGTCGGCGAGCTGACCCAGGCCGTGCTCCAGCGCCAGGCTGGCATAGGTCAGCCCCAACAGGATCTGCTGGCGATTGAACTGGTGATCGCGCAGGCACGGCTCGTCATGGCGATAGACAGCGGCAGCGATCAGTCCGGCGCTGGCCGGGGGCGCCTCGATCAGACGCGGTGCGGCATCGTGGCGAGCGTCGACTCTGAGCTTCTCGAATTCCAGCGCCGCTTGTTCGATGCTGATTTCCTGCCGTTGGATCTTGCCGTGCAGAACCCTGATTTTACTGTCCACTGCTTTCTCCAATCCCTGGTTCTGATAGTGCTGCAACACCGAATTATGCTGTGCGCCCTGCCCGATCAGGCGCCGCTGAAGTCGAGGAAGGCTTTGTTCGAGGGCCGCAAAAATGGCAGATAGGCCGGCGGCGGCATCTTGCCCACCAGCCGTGGCGTGAGGCCCTTGGGCCCCAGCTCACGAGCCAGCATCGCGATAAACAGGGTGATTTCCAGCGCCGCGACATGTCGCCCAAGGCACGCGTGCGGACCGCCGCCGAACTGGCAGGTTTCCACCTGGTTCAGCGCACGGTCCAGGCCCAGCCAGCGTTCCGGCCGCCAGCTGTCGGGATCGGGGTAGCGTTCGGGGTTGCGTGAAACATGCAGCAGGCTGACCCCGGCCATCACCCCGGCCGGGATGGTGTGGCCCATCAATTCGAACGCAGTGTGCACCTTGCGCATTTCAAACGGTGCCGGTGGATAGAGGCGCATGGTTTCGCGGAATATCCCTTCGGCCAGCGGCACCTGTTTGACCAGTTCCTCGTGGGTAACGGGCATGCTGTCCAGGCCCGCGACCTGCTCGCACAACTGCTGCCAGACGTGCGGATGCTGCGACAGCATCAGCGCCGACCAGGCCATCACAGCGGCGGTGGTTTCCGAGCCGGCAAAGCCCAGGCCGAGGATGTTGTGCACCAGTTCGACTTCGGACATGCCGTTGCCGTGGTCATCGCGGCCAAAGATCATCGCCCCGACCAGACTGTCGTGGTCATTGTTGGCCCGTGTGGTGGCGACAATCTGCGCCACCCGCTGCTCCAGCCAGCCCCGCGCCTTGCGGCAGCGCCAGGCCGGGAAACCGGGCAGGTTGACCTTCAACGGAATCATGCCCAGGAAAAACTCTTCGTACTGGTGACGCCACACTTCCAACTCGTGGGTTTCAATGCCCAGAATGCGAAATACCACTTCGAGGGCGATGTCCTTGGTCTGCGGAAAAATCGCCAGTTTGTTCTCGCGGCTCCAGTGCTTGAGCCGTTGATCGATGGTTTCCACGATGAACTGGCCGACCTGGGCGCGGGTCAGCCCCTTGGGGGTAAACGCATCGGTACTGGCGCGCCGCGCATTGCGGTGGCGCGGGCCATCGAACGCGTTCATGGCCTCGCCGGTAATCACCGGCATCTGTTCGCGCAGGAACGAATTGTCGGTGTATTTGTTCTGCAGGATCGCCAGGCCGGCCTCGTCGAGGATTTGGAGTACCGGCAACTGGGTGCCGAAGTAGGTCCAGAAGATCGGCCCGCACGTGGCCTCGGCCTGACGCAATTCACCGAGCGCATCCTTGCCGATCTTGTGCACATGACCGAGCAAGGGAATTTTGCCAGGCATGACCGGAAAACCGTCTTTCATTTTCACGTTGGCGGCAATCGGATGGGCGGCCTTGTACGCGTGTTGACCGGCGACTGCGTCACTTTGCGTGGGTGTGTCGGTGTCTTGTATCTGGCTCATAACGTTCCCTGTTCATTGCTTGAGGTGGTGAGCAGTCGTTCAAATTGTGCGGCGTCCAGCTCGCCGCAACTGATGCGCCGATACAGTTCGCTGGAGAACAACGCGGGTGGCGTTCTGCCGGATTTCGGCGACGCCAGTGGATGCTCAAACTCATAACCGGGCAGCGCCATTCGATTGCCGCCGCTCGGGTACAGCGCCGGGATATCCAGCCCGGCACCGCGACTCCAGGCTTCGCCCCTTTGCATCAGTGACCCCGACGCGGTCCCAGGCTCGCCCTCTTCAATGCCATCAACCGGTGATAGCCAACAGCCGCTATCTGGTGTGCCCGCCAACAGCAATTGCAAGCGTGCCCGCAGTTGCTGTTTGTCGCCGACCACCAACGCGGCGCGGTGGGCCAGACGGTGTTCACGCAGGGCTAAACTGTAGGCCAGATCTGACAGATCGAAAGTCGAATTCGCATCGATTAAGGTCTGGAGTTTTTTCAGATAGGCCAAGAGGCTGCCCCGGCTGGCTGCGGCGACAATCAACAGTTGCTCACCGCCTGTGTTTCTGAACGTTGCCCGACTCTCCTGATACTCCTCGACCACCAGACTGGCGTAAGTTCCGCCAGCCCCAAAAGAATTGATCAGGCAACGGCGCGGCTGACCGTTGCCATCAGCCGTCCAGGGTGAAGCGTGTTGTTGCAAATAAAAGGCGCTGCCCTCCAGGCGAATATGCGGGTTCAGCGGTTCGGCATTGATCGAAGGCACCAACTGCTGATGTTGCAGTTGCAGCAACACTTTGGTCAGTTGGGAAATTCCCGAAGCCGCCTCAAGGTGACCGATATTGGACTTCACCGTGCCCAGCGCACAGCTGCCGGGCGACAGTTCACCGAAGACCTTTTTCAACGCGGCCACTTCAATCGAGTCGCCGAGTTCCGAGCCGTTGGCCGCCGCTTCAACGTAGTTGATCTGCGCGGGTTGCAGGCCTGCGCGCTTGATGGTCTCGGCGATCAGTCGGGTTTGCTGGCGGGTGTTGGGCGCCGAGTACATCAGTTTGCCGCCGCCATGATTAACACTGGAGCTCTTGATCACCCCGTAGATCCGGTCGCCATCGGCCACTGCCGCCGCCAATGGTTTGAGCAGCACGGCGCCGGCGCCTTCACCCGGCAGCATACCGTCGCTCTGGCCGAAGCCGCGGCTCAGGTCCGAACTGCCGAGGAAACTGGCCAGTTTGAGGGTCTGGTATCGGGACGGATCGAGGATCAGATTGACGCCGCCAGCCATCGCCATCGCACAGTCGCCGGCCAAAATGCTCTGGCAGGCCAAGTGGATCGCCGACATCGAACTGGCGCACGCCGTGTTGACCGCCAGGCTCGGTCCCTTGAGATCGAAGCAGTGAGAAATCCGGTTGGGGATCTGCCAGTCGGTGACATTGGCCGTGATCGCCGCATGCGCAGGATCGCTCTCGCGCAGCGGCGACGGGTTGTACATCGAACCGATAAACACCCCGACCGCCGCCGTATCGCCCTGCTGGAACCGGGCCAGCGCATCACGGTTGTAACCGGCGCTCTCGAAGGTCAGCCAGGCCACTTCGAGCATCTGCCGCAGCTCTGGCGAAACGTGCTGCACCTCGGCGTCTCCGATGCCGAACAGGCCATGATCAAAGGCCTCGACCTGTTCGAGGAAGCCACCGTAGTAGCGCTCATCGCCGTTCGAGGCCATTGACCAGCGTTGACCATCGGCCTCGCTGACGCAGTTGCGACCGTTGCGCAGGTTGTCCCAGAAGGCGTCCAGATCAGCCGCCATCGGGTAGCGGCCATTGACCCCAATAATCGCGATGTCGCGGTTCGCTGCCTGCGCCTCAACGCTGGCTGACGGTTGCGGCGCGGGCCTGACCGGGGCGTGACGACTGACCGCGAGCGGCGCAACCGACTGCACTGCCACCGACCGCTCAACCTGCTGCACGGGTGCAAAATAGCTGGTCAGCGCAGGCCGATATTCAGCCAGCAGGTAATTCGTCAGCTGATTGATGGTGTTGTGTTCGAACAGAATGGTGCGCGACAGCTCGCCGGTGCTTTTCTCCAGCGCCTGAATCAGGCTGATCTGCAAGATGGAATCGATGCCGTAGCGATCGAACGCAGTGTCGCGCTGCAAACGCTCAGGTGCCATGTTCAACAGCTTCGACAGCACCTCGGTGATCAGTTGCCGGCATTGCCCCGCCAGCACTTCTTCATTGATCGCTGCTTTCACAACAGGACGTGGAGCCTGCGGTTCGACGACCACCGCGACAGCAGCAGCCCGCGCCGGCAGGCACACCACACCATCGCTGGCGGCAACGACTATCTGCTGGCCCAACGAATGGCTGGCCGAGGCCGGGAAGGCAATGCTGTCAAAGCCCTGCGCCTGCAACAGTTGCCGCCAGCGCTCGGGATATAGGCCGGGGCATCCGGGAATGCGCAGCGGCGTGTCGTTATGCAACCACCAGCCTTCGAGCAGGCCGAAGGTCAGGTGGGTGAACATCGAACGGTCGCTGATTTCATTGAGCAACAGCAGGCCGCCCTGGCGCAGCGCGGTCTTGGCGTTTTGCAGCGTGCGCCGCAGGTCCGGCGTTGCGTGCAGCACGTTGGTGGCGATCACCAAGTCATAGTGTTGCAGGCTGATGCCTTGCTCGGCGCAGGGTTGGCCGACATCGAAAATCGCCGTGCGCAGGTAAGGAGCCTGGGGCGCGAAATGCGTTTCGGCATGGCGCAGGAACGCCTGGGACACGTCGGTGTAGCAGTATTCACCGATCCCTTGTTGCCACGGGCGCAGCGTGTCGATCAGCCCGGCGGTGGTGCCGCCCGTGCCGGCGCCGATTTCCAGAATCCGCAACGGCCTGCCGCTCTGCGCCTGACGGCGAGCGACATCGGCCACCACCTCGCCGAGCACGGCGTTGAAGTAGTCGCAGACCCGGTTGTTTTTGTAGATGCCCTCCACCAACGCCATCGAACCGTCGGGGAACATCACCCCGGTAGCCGGCTGCTCGCCGCGCAGGATCGCCGGCAGCGCACGGGCGCAGGTTTGCAACAATTGCAACTGAGCGTGCAGATCGGCGTCGCGGCGCCACTGCTCGCTGGCCTGTTGCCATTGCGACCAGAGCGTTGCCGGCTCAGGCAGGGCCGACAACAACTGGCCGTGTGCGTCGATATCAGCATTCTCAGTCAACAAGCGCAGGCTTTCACGCAGCCAGCGACGGTAGAACGGATGGGCTTGCAGATTGGCCGCCACGGCCGGCTCGGCGGCGATCCGTTGCTCGGTCAGCGGCCCGCCAGCGGCCAGTTCGCCGAGGCAGGCGAAGGTCTGCGCCAGCAACAGCCGATTCATCTCGTTGGCCGCCGGGTGATGTTGCGGCGCCGCAGCGCAGCGTTGCGCGACGTGCGCCCAGTCATCGGACGCAAGTGATGCTTGCGCCGGATAGCAATCGAGCTGCCAGCCGCTGTCGATGCCGGCGATGGCCATCGGCTCCAGCAACTTGATCAGCCCCAACTGCGGCAAGGGACTGACCAGCAACCGGTCCAGCGCCGCCATGCCCTCTTGCGGTTCAATCGAGCCCAGGCCCTGCGCGGCCATCCGCGCCCGATAACCCGCATCGGCAACCACGCCCACCGAGCCCCAATAGCCCCAGTTGATGACCTTGACCGGGCATGGGCCGTGCTGATCGAGCTGCGCGGCAAAGACATCGGCGAAGGCGCAGCCAGCGGCGTAGTTGCCCTGGCCAGCGGCTCGGCTGAAGGCAATCATGGAGGAGAAAAATAGCACGAAGTCCAGCGCCGGGTTGTCCGCCGCCGTACAGACCTGGGCCATGGCGAGACTGGTCAGGCGCTTGGCGTCGAACGCGGCGCTGAACTGCGCCTCGTCCATCTGCGCAAGCCGCGCATCATTCAGAACCAGCGCCGAATGCACCCAGCCATTGATCGGCCCGCAGGTCTCGAGCACTTGCTGCCTGGCCCATGTCAGTTGCCCGGCATCGGTAGCGTCGGCCTGGAGATACACCGGCGCCGCCGCATTGTGTTGGCGGGCAAACTGCGCCAACGTCGCGAGTTTTTGATTGATCTGATCGTCAGCAACGCGGCGGCCCAGCCAGACCACTTGCGCACGCCAATGGCTGATCAGATGGCGAGTCCACACTTCGCCAATACCACCGGCGCCGCCGATCACCACGTACACGCCGCCCTCGCGGTAATGCACAGCGCCAGCGTCTGTTGGCACACCCTCGGCCAGCGGCAACAAGCGTTGGCGAAACCATTCACCCTGACGCCAGGCCAGGCATTCAGCGGGCAATGTTGGCTCGGGCATTGTCTGTGGCAGCGGTTGGCCGTCCGCTGGCAGATCGATCAGCTCAACCCGCCATTGCTCCTGTTCCTTGGCCAACGACCCGGCCAGGCCATGACAAGCCCCCTGCTCCGGCACCAACGGTTCGTCGGGACGCAGGGCGATGCTGGCAGTGAAGATCAGTTGCAGGTGCAACGCTTGTTGGGCCAAACCCAGCTGCAACAGCGCCTTGATCATGCGGAACAGCATCAGCGTGCTGTGCTCCGCTGGCGCCAGCCAGATCAGGCGTTGGAACGGTGCGCAGGCCGACAACTGGGCGGCGATCCCATCGATAGTGGATGACGGCGACGGCAGAAACTCGATCTGTGGATGTAACCCGGCCAGCCAGTCATGGCGCTCACTGGATGCGCCAATGGCCAACGTGGGCAACGCTTTCGCTGACATCGACGGGCTATCGGCGATAACCCATTGAGGCGCCAGCAGGCTCAGGCCCGCCGGCAGCAACTGATCGGTGGGACGTTCACGCCCGGTCCGAATGGGCCGCGAGCTGAACCCGCGTAACGCCACGGCAATCTGCCCGTGCTCATCGCACAGATCGATATCGATCCGTTGCACCGCGCTACCCACATTGCGCCCATCGACGCTGATCAGTGCCCACATCTGCGGCTGGCAACGCCCGAAAACGTTAAGTTGCTCAAGGGCAAAGGGCAACAGTGTCTCGCCAGTCCCATCGCGGTTTTGCAGCAGGCCAATCGAAGCCTGAACGGCGGAATCGAGCATGCCCGGATGCAGCACCCAATCACCGTCAAACAACCCCGGCGCCAGTTCAAGCCGGGCCAATACCCGGCCCTCACCCAGCCACAGACGCGAAACACCGCGATGGCCGGGACCGTAGTGGATGCCCATCGCTTCAAACAGCGGATACAGCTCGGCCGCTTCAAGGCTGCGCTGCCAGGGCGCGGCGCAGAGAGTGTCGAGATCCAGCGGTTGCACATGGCCTGCCGGGATCACCTGCGCACTGCCCTTGCAGTGCTCCAACACTACACCGTCAGCTTGCGAGTAGATCTTGAAGTCGACTTTCTGTTGTTCCAGCGTCAATTCGATATGCAGTTCGTTGTCTTGCGTAGTCGGCGTGTAAGGCGTCAGCCAGACGATGTTCTTCAATTGCAGCGAGCCGGCATCCAGTACCTGCGCATCCAGCGACCGGGCAATCGCCGCCCGGGCCATTTCCAGATAACCGACGCCGGGCATGGTGTTGCGGCTGTCGACCTGATGGTCGGCAAACCAGCTCTCGTCACCCTGCCAACGGCTGCTGAAACGCTGTTGATAAAAGTCCGAGGTATTGCGTTCGAGCATCGGGTGCAGCCACATGCCACCTTGAACAGGGCTGGCCACCTGGCCGCTGGCAAGGTCCGTGACCCAGTAGCGCTCCTCGGCAAAGGGATAACCTGGCAGGCTTAGGCGGCGCATCGGCCGAGCGTCACGGTAGAACTGACGCCAGTCGATCGTCAGGCCCTGGGCCCACAGTTCCAGCAACTTGTGGTACTTGCGTTTGTCGATCCAGGCCGCCAGCGCGGCGGCCATGTCCTCGTCCTGACGAAACAGCGCCAGTGCCGGATTATCGCCCTCACTGGTGCCGCGATAGAGCGCTTTGCCAGTCGCCGCGAAGTCGCCGAGCTGGCGTTGCAGATCGCCCAGGGAATCGCTCAACAGCGCCACCCGCTCCTGCATCACATCGCGGCCCACTTGCAGCGTATACGCCAGATCATCGAGGTAGCGCGGGTCTTGCGCAGGCGCGGTGGCGATGAAATCTGCCAGGCGACGGGCAGACTCACGCAGCCGTTCCGGGTTTTTGGCCGACAGCAGAAACGCTCGTACGCCTGAAGTCGCTTCGTTGCGAGCTTGCTGTGGCGCGCAATATTCCTCCAGCAGAATATGCGCATTCGCGCCGCCAAAACCGAACGAGCTGACACCAGCCCGACGCGGCAACTCATGGCCGTGGCGGTCCTTGAGGGCGGCCCAGGGTCGGCTTTGCTGGACCACGTAAAACGGGCTGTCGTCGAGTTCGATATAAGGGTTGAGCTGTTCGCAGTGCAGGCTCTTGAACAGGGTCTTGTGCTTGAGTTGCAGCAGGACCTTGATCACTCCGGCAATCCCGGCCGCCAGTTCCAGGTGGCCGATGTTCGACTTCACCGAACCGACGCCGCAATAGCCCTGCCCCGGCGCATCGCTGCTCAGCTCTTCGGCCAGTTCGCGGAAGGCCATTTTCAGGCCGTTGATTTCAATCGGGTCACCCAGCTCGGTACCGGTGCCATGGGCCTCGATGTAGCCGACGCTACGCGGATCGACCCCGGCCTTGCGCCAGGCCGACTTCAGCAGCTCGGCCTGGGCCCGTGGGTTGGGTGCCGTCAGCGAGTTGGCCTTGCCGCCGTGGTTTTCCGCGGTGCTGCGGATCAGCGCATAGATGTGGTCGCCATCGGCCTCGGCCTGGGCGCGTTTTTTCAGCACGATCATCCCGATGCCTTCACCACGGGCATAGCCGTTGGCCTGGGCCGAGAAGGTCTTGCTGCGCCCGTCCAGCGCCAGCATGCCGGCTTTGCTGAAGCTGATCTGCGCCTCGGGCGCGATCAATGTGTTGACGCCGCCGACCACCGCCATCCGGCAATCACCGCTGCGCATCGCCTGGACCGCGCGGTGGATCGCCACCAGCGACGACGAGCAGGCGGTTTCCACCGGTTCGCTGGGGCCGTGGAAATCCAGCAGGAAACTCATGCGGTTGGGGCCGACCGAGGGCACCATCGCCGTGGCGCTATAGCCTTCGACCGGTACGCCGGCCTTGGCGATCAGGCTGCTGTAGCCGGTCACCCCGGTGCCGACGAAAATTCCGGTGTCGCTGCCCGCCAGATCAGCGGTGGCGTAGCCGGCGTCTTCGATGGCCAGCCACACGTACGTCATCAGCAGGCGCTGCTGCGGGTCCATCAATTGTGCTTCGCGTGGCGAGATGGCGAAGAACAGCGGATCAAAGTGATCGACGCCGTGAATAAAGCCGCCCCACTTGACGTTGGTCTTGTCGACCTCGCGGTGCGGATCGCCGTAGTAGTGGCGCCAGTCCCAGCGGTTGGCGGGAATCTCGCTGATGCAGTCGCGTCCGTCGTTGAGATTATGGAAAAACTGCTCGACGTCATCAGCCATCGGGAAACGTCCACTGACGCCGATCACCGCGATGTCATCATCGGCTTCGGTGGCAGGCGGTTTAGTCAGGGCAACGCTGGCGGTTGGCAGCGGGCGCAAGGCTGCTGCCTGCGGCTGTGTTTGCCGGGGTTGCACTACCGGCGGCATTGTTTGCGGCGCGAGTCTGGCGGCCAGTGCGCTGCGGTGCTCGCGTTCCAGGTACGCGGCGAAACGGCCGACCGTGGCGTGTTCGAAAAAAATCGTCGGCGCCAGATTGAGTCGCCATTGCTGTTTCAGTGTGTTGGCCAGCGTGGTCAGGCTGATCGAGTCGAAGCCGTACTGACTGAACTCCACATCGAGCCGGATTTCGCCAGCGGGGATTTTCATCTGCGTGGACACTAGCTCGATCAATGCCCGGTGCAGCGCTTCGGTCAGTGGTGCGTCACTGTTGGGGGCAACCTGCGAGGCAGGTTGCGGCATTGAGACATGGGTTGCACCGCTGACCAACGCGGTAATCGGCTCACGCCAACCGTGCATCACCAGCACCTGCGGCAGCGCCAACGCAACGCACTGGCGCAGGGCGTGAATCCCGGCGTTGCTCGGCATGGCGACCATGCCGGTGCTGTGCGCCATCTGCTGCGCGGTCGCTTCATCGACCTGCATGCCGCCCTCTTTCCACAGCGGCCAGTTGATCGCCAGGCTCTGACCACGGCGCAGACCTTGGGCGGTCAATTGGTTGCGATACACGGCGTAGCGGTCGACAAAAGCGTTGGCTGCCGCGTAGTCAGCCTGACCGGCATTGCCGACGACGCCGGTGCCGGAGGAAAAACAGATCCAGAAATCCAGCGCCAATCCGGCGGTGGCCAGGTCCAGGTTGCGGGTGCCGGCCACCTTGGCCGCCATCACCTGTTTCAGTTCGTCATCCTGTTTGTTGATCAGCAGGCTGTCGCGGATCACCCCGGCGCTGTGCAACACGCCGTTGAGGCCATGATGCCCGGCGACAATCCCGTTGATCAGGCGCTGCACCGCCTCGGCGTCGCTGACATCCAGCTGGCGGTATTCGATCTGGTTGCGGCCCGGGTCAATTCCGGCCAGCAGGTGCGGGGCCAGCGCTGAACGGCCAGTGAGAATCAAGGTGGCATCGCTGACACTGGCGGCGATGGCCTGGGCGAACAGCCGGCCGAGGCCGCCGAGGCCACCGGTAATCAGGTACACACCACGGTCCTTCCACGGAGCGTCAATCGCCAGATCGACCGCCGGGCAAGGACGCCAGTATTGCACTTGGCGACGACCCGCCTGGTAGCGAATCCCGACATCGCCGGCAGCGGCGTTGTCCGCTAGCCGTTGCACCAGTGATTGCTGTTCGTCCAGCTCGATCACCTGGCCGGTCACGTCCGGCACTTCCAGCTGCAAACTGCGCAGCATCGCCGCGAGGCCGCCGGTCATCCGGTCGTTATTCGGGTTATGCACGGCGAGCTGCAGCAACCGCCGTCCGCCGCCCGCACCGAGCAGCAACCGGATTTGCTGCAACAGCGCGAGTGCCGTCTGCTGATAATCAACGGCGCAATCCTGCTCGGGAACGTCCAGCACCGTGCAGCAGCCAGCGGCCAGTTGTTGCACCTCGGCGGTGATCGTTGAATCAAAGCCACTCAGCAGGATCAGCCGCTGGCTGAAGTTCGGCGCTTGAGCCAATGGCGGCACCTCGTCAATCCACTGTGGCTGGAACAGCAGGGTTTCCATCAGCGGCTGGTCGCTGGTTGCCGGTTCGGTCGGGTTTCCCAGCACGCGCGAAGTGAAACCCTGCATCAACACACAAAGCTTGCCCTGCTGATCGAACAGCTCGATGTTCAAGCGCTGCAAACCGCTGTCGGCCTGCTGATCGTCGCGGCGTTCGGCGTAGCTCACCCGGGCCCACATCGATTCGCTGCAACGATCCAGAATCTGCAAGCTTTCAAGGGCAAACGGCAGTGTCGGGCGCGTCAACGGCGGCAGGTGCTGCCGCTCGTCTTCACTCAGCACCACCTCGGCACCGAGACTCAGGGCGATGGCCGCCTGTAGCGCCGAATCCATCAGCGACGGGTGCAGCACATAGTCCTCCAGGCTGTCGCGCTGGCAGGCGGGCAGCAACAGTTGCGCCAACACCTCGCCCCGCCCGAGGTCCACCGCTTGCAGGCCCTGATAGGCCGGGCCGTGCTCGAACGTCATCGCCTGATAGGCGTCGTAACACTGCTTGGCGCTTAACTGGCCGCCGGTCATCCGTGCCTTGAGCGCCGCCAGATCCACCTGTTGCGGCGCCGATGTTTCAGCAAATCCGGCCAGCCCCTGACTGTGAAGCAGCGGTTCACCCTTGGCTTGCCCGGTCAACAAATCAAGCTCGCGGCTGGAGATCTCGAAGCGGATCTGCTCATCGTCTTCCAGTGTCAGCTCGATATCGACCTGCCGAGGCTGGGCGCCAATGATCAATGGCCGCAGCCACACCACCTGACTGAACGATGGCTGCCGCCCCGCCGTGGCCATCACCACCGCCGCCCGGGCCATTTCCAGATGCGCGACACCGGGAAAAATCCGTTGCCCGCCGACCACATGCTGCTTGAGGAAAAACGCCTCGCCATCAAACACGCTGCTGAAGCTCTGACGCTGTAGATCGGAGGTGTTTCGCGCCAGGAACGGATGCAGATTGCGTTCTGTAATGCCTGGGCCGACCTGAGCTTCGCCTCCCGCCGCGCCACGGTGCGCGGGCGCTATCCAGAAGTTCTGCCGGGCAAACGGATAGACCGGCGCGTGCACACGGCGGGCATCGCCACGGTGCTGACGATTGAATTCGGCCCAGTCGAGTTTGCCGCCCATGACCCAGGCCTCGGCCAGCGGTTGCAGGCTCGTTTGATCGACAATGGCAGGCAGCTCGATGTCCGCACGTTCAGCCGTGTCGATCTGCCCGGACCAGCAATGTCGGGGCGAACGCCCGTCCAGCCAGTCATTCAATTGTTGGCGCAACTGGTCCTTGTCGGAACACAGGAAGATCAACCGATGCGCCTGCGCCAGCCGCCCTGTTTGCAGGGTGTAAGCGAGGTCCGGCAGGCGCAGTGCCGGGTCCAGCAGTGCCTGACGCACGCGGCGGGCATAGCGTTTGAGGCTGTCGGCGGTACGTGCCGACAGTGGCAGCAGGCAGGGCCGCGCCTCGTCGGTGACTGGGGCGGCGGCGACTTCGGGCGCCTCGCGGATGACCATGTGCACATTGGTGCCGCTGTGGCCAAAGGAGTTGAGCGCCGCCATTTTCGGGCCGCTGCCGAGCCATTCCCGAGGTTCGGCATGGATATGAAACGCCGAGCCCGCCAGTTCGATCCGTGGGTTGAGCAGTTCGAAATTCAACAGCCCTGGCAACTGGCGGTGCTTCATCGACAGCAGGATCTTGATCAGGCTGACCACGCCGGCCGCCGCCGAGGTGTGGCCGATGTGTGCCTTGGCGCTACCCAGCGCGCAATAACCTGTGTCGTCGGTAAACTGGCGGAAAGCCCGGGCCAGCGCGTTGACCTCGACCGGATCGCCCAGCGGTGTGCCGGTGCCGTGGGCCTCGACGTAGCTGATCTGCCGCGGATCGATGCCAAAACGCGAATACACCTCGCTGATCAGCCGTTCCTGGGCCTGGCCGCTGGGGGCGGTAATGCCGTTGCTGGCGCCGTCCTGGTTCATGCCCGAGGCACAGATCACCCCGTAGATCGGGTCGCCGTCGGCCAGCGCCTGGGACAGGCGCTTGAGGGTCAGCATGCCTACCGCCTCGGACAGCACAATGCCGTCGCTGCGCTGATCGAAGGTATGGCAGTGCCCGGTTGGCGAGAGCATGTCCATTTGCGCCAGGCTGATCAGGCCGGGCTCGCCGAGGGTGGCGAACACACCGCCGGCCAGCGCCAGGTCCGCCTCGCCATTGCGCAGGCTTTCGCAGGCCAGGTGAATGGCCGTGGCCGAGGATGAGCAACCGGTGTTCACCACCAGCGCCGGGCCTTTGAAATCGAGGAAGTAGGACAAGCGCGAAGCAATGATCGCGTCGGAGGCGCCGATAAAGGTTTCGTGGAAATAGCCGGTCGGTTCGGCGCCGACAAAGATGCCCACCGACTGGTCGCGAAAACTTTTCGGGTTGTAGCCGGCATCTTCCAGCGCCTTCCAGCTTTCTTGGAGGATCAGCCGTTGATGCGGGTTCATCGACTCGGCATCGCGGGGCGAAATATTGAAAAACAACGGATCGAAATCATCGCGCTGCTCAAGGACACCGCCCCATTTGCAATACGTCTTGCCGGGCTGACGCTCGGCCGAATAGCTGCGCTCAGCGTCCAGATAACGCTCGCCCAGTTCAACCACACCGTCGGCACCGGTGCTGAGGTTGTGCCAGAAGCGCTCGACGTTGTCGGCGGCGGGAAACTGCCCCGACATGCCGATCACGGCAATCTCGTCATGCACCTTCGGGCGAGTGGCTGACGGTGTTTCTGTTGTGGCCTGCGCGCCGGCCTTGAGTTGTTGCAGCAGCTGCCGGGCTTCGTCAGCGGTGATCTGGCGCTGTTGAAGCCGGGCGATGATGGATTGAAATGCTTGGCTGCTCATGATTGTCCTTTCCCCGCCGTGGCCTGCGCCGTGCCGTGGTTTGCCGTGGCGCTGTCGTTGATGATTTTCAGCAATTCATCGATTGCCAGTTCGCCGCACAAAAATGCCGCCTCAAGTCGCTGGTCAGATGCCGGTGGCTCAGGCACAACAGGCTGTGCTGCCCCGCCGCCCAGCCGGGCACATTGGGCCGGGTATTGGCCGAGCAGGTAGTCCACCAGGCTTTGCAGCGACGAATAGTCGAACAGCAACGCAGTGTTTAGCTCCGTGCCCAGGGCCTCGCCGATGTGGCTGACAAAACTCACGCCAAGGATCGAGTCGATGCCGTAGTCGGCAAATGGCTGATCCGCCTGAATGCGACCGGGCTCCAGTTGCAACGTCTTGGCCAGGCCGTCCAGCACCAACGCGGTCAGCACCTCGCGGCCGCTGCCGGTTGCCGCAGGCACCGTTTGCAGGGTTGGTGCGGGGCTGCCGAGTGGTTTTTCGATTTGATCCAGCACCGCCACGCGCTCCATACCATCGCTGTGCGCGACGATAATCTGCTGGCCAAGGCCATGGGCGCATTGCGCCGGGAAGGTGACGCTGTGGAAGCCGGTTTCGCCCAGCACGCTGGCCCAGCTTTGCGGATACAGAGCCGGTGTGCCGGGGATGCGCAGCTCGGGGTCTTCGTACAGCCACCAGCCCTTGAGCAGACCGAAGGTCAGGTGGGCGAACAGCGAGCGGTCGCTGATTTCATTCATCACCACCATCGCGTCACGGCGCAGCAACGCACCGGCATGCGTCAGCGTGCGGCGAATGCTGCCGGTGGCGTGCAGCACGTTGGCGGCGATCACGATGTCATAACTGCCCAGCTCCAGACCCTGGGCTTGCGGCGGTTGCTCGACATTCCATACCTGATAGGTGAGGAACGGATTGGCCTCGCCATAGGTTTTCCTGGCGTACATCAAAAACGCCTTGGAGATGTCGGTGTAGCAATACTCGGCGATCTGCCCGCGCCACGCTTGCAGCGCCGGCAACACGATGGAGCTGGTGCCGCCGGTGCCGGCACCGATTTCCAGAATGCGGATTTGCCGCTGCGGCTCGCGGATCAACAGCGCTTCGATGTGCTGTTGCACCACGCCTGCGACCACCTGATTGAAGTAGTCGGACAAGGCGTTGTGGCGATAGACGCCCTCGACCTTGTCCATCGAGCCGTTGGGGAACATGACATCGGTGGCCTGGGTTCGTCCGCCAAGTATCGCCGGCAGCTGTTGCAGGCAGGCGTCAACCAACTGCACCTGGGCCTTGCGTTGCGGCACGGCGATCAACTCCTCCCTGAGCAGGCACCAGCGTTGCTCCAGTGGCTGAGAATCCACTTGCTCCGTGACCGCGACCTGGGTGCCCCGGCGCTGCACCAGCCCCTGCTGTTGCAGCAGTTCGAGGCTGGTCGCCCACCAGCGGCCATAGTGCTCGCCGATGCCGGCCTGACGGCGCAGGACTTCGCTGTCCTGAAACTGCCCCGGTTGGGTGAACAGGCCCATGCGACGCAGTTGCACCAGCGTCATCCCGGCCATGGCCTGGTCAAACGGCAGTGGATCATGGGCCGCAAGCAACGGCGCGGCAGCGATGCGGTAGCGCTCAAAGCCATCGTCGGGCGACTGAATGCCGGTCTGGCCAAGGATGATGGGCTGCGGTTGCAGTTGCATCAACTGCTGGACCGGCGCCGAAGCGGCCATGCACAGCACCTGATCGAGCTGGCCGTGACTCAGGGCTTCGACAAAGCGGGCAAAGCATCCAAAGCCCTCGCGGTCCTCCAGGGCCCCGGCGTGGCGGCTCATTGGTTGCGCCAACGGGTCCGCCGCCTGTTGTTCGGTCAGCGATGACAGCCAGAACCCCCAATTGATCGCACCCACCGGGAACGCCGCGTGCCGACGCAGGCTGCGCACCAGCGTGTCGCCGAAGGTGATGCCGGCGGCATAGGCCCCCAACCGCGCCGCGCCGGAGAAGGCAAAGCTTTGCCCGGACGAGAAGTAGCACATGAAATCCAGCGGCTCATCAGCCAGCGCCCGGTAGAACTCGATACCGCCACGGCTTTTCACTTGCAGGATTTCGTCGAACTGCGGTTCGGGGATGCGCGTGATCGGATCTTCATGGTTGAACACCACGGCGGAGAAAATCGCCCCGTTGATCGCGCCATGACGCTGTTTGATCTGCGCCATGGCCCGTTGCAGCGATGCAGCGTCGTTGGCATCGGCTTGCAGGTAGTGCAACTGCGCCGGATCGACCGTGCGGTCAACGCATTGCAGGCAGTTCGCGAGCCGTTGTTGCACCTTGGGATCGGCGGCGCCGCTGCGTCCCAGCCAGATGACCCGGGCCTGATAATCGGCCAGCAGGTAGCGGCTGATGATCGAGCCCACCGTGCCGCTGCCGCCAAGAATCACATAGACACCGCCCCGCTTGAGCGCCGGGGTGACAAAACGGCCGTCGGCCAACGGCACCTGGGGTTGCCAGCTCAGGTTGAAAATACGCTGGCGATAACGCACGCCGTCGCGCAGGCACAGTACCTCGCCCCGCGCCAGGCCGCCCTCGCCCTGCACCTGGCGCAGTAAGCCTGGCCGGCGCCGGTGGTCGGCCAGCTCACGGCTGTCGACATCCAGGTTGCGTACCCGGAAGCGGTGCTCACCCTGGGCAATCGCGTAGGCCATGCCCGTCAGGCCGCCACCCACGGCGCTGACTGGCTCGCCGCTGATGTCGAAGTTGTCCTGGCTGATGATGTAGCTGTCGATCGCCTGGCAAGGGCTGTGCAGTTTGAGCCATTTGATCAACCGCAGCAGCAGGATTTCATTGGTTTTCGGGCTGTCGAGCTGCGCTTGCCAGTCAGTGGCCTGGGCGTTGCCGCCGAAGAAATACAGGCAATCGATGGCAGGACAAGCGCTCAGGCAGTGTTCCAGCGCTTGCGGATCGGCGACGTCCAGCGACCAGTGATCCGGCGTCAGACAGACCGTTTGCGTGCCGGGCTGCAGACGGATCACCCGGCCGGCACCCGTGGCAAAACCGGCGCTGAGCAGGTAGTGCGCGGTGATCGCCTCTGCCACTGGCCGGATCGACGCATCGCCGACAATCAGCACGCAACGGTGCTCGGCGGTCATGGGTTCGCCGCCCTGCCCGTCGGCCTGCCAGCGTGCCAGATAGCTCAGGTGGTCGCTTGAGGTGGAGGCCGCAGCCTCAGCGCTAACGGTCTCAGGCGTCGCCACAGGCTCAATACCCGGTAACCAGAACGTTTCGCGGGCAAAGGGATAGACCGGCACGCTGATCCGGTACGGCAGCGGCCCGGCCCGCAGAGCATGCGGCAGTGTCCAGTCGACGACTTCGCCGTTGACCCACAGCTCCAACAGCTTGTGCAGTTTGCCGCTCTCGGCCCAACGGCGAATCACCGGCACCCGCTCGGCATCGGCTTGGGCGCAGAGTTGTTTACGCTGGATGTCGCCGACGTAAAGGCCTGCGTCCGGCTCGGCACCACGCTCGATAAACCTGCGCAATTGCGTCGCCAGCGCGGCAGGCGAATCGACCACCAGGCCCAGCCGCGCCGCCATCATTTCCCGACCGGTTTGCAGGGTGTACGCCAGGTTCGCCAGGTCGGCGCCCGACAGCGATGGCCAGGCAACCACATAGGCCAGCAGCGCCTGCGCATAGTCGCGCAGGCGTTCGCCGTCCCGGGCCGACAGCAGAATCACTTCGGCGCCGCTGGCGGTTGGCAACTCGCGATACTCGTCGTGCTCTTGCAACAGCACATGGGCATTGGCACCGCCAGCACCAAAGGATGAGACCCCGGCGATACGCGGCCCATCGCCTGCCGGGCACCAATCGCCCAGCGTCTGTTGCAGGTAGAACGGTGTCGCGTCCAACGTCAGGTTGGGATTGATGGTGGTGGCATGCAGGCTTGGCACCAGCTGTTTGTGTTTGAGCTGGAGAATGACCTTGCTGACGCCGGCGATACCGGCGGCGCCTTCCAGGTGCCCGATATTGGCTTTGACCGAACCCAGCGCGCAGTGGCCGAGCTCGACGCCATCAAGCGCAAAGGCCTGGCTCAGGCCGCTCACTTCGATGGGGTCGCCCAACTCAGTGCCGGTGCCGTGGGCCTCGATGTAGCTGATCTGGCTGGCATCGAGCCCGGCCTGATCGATGGCCAGGCGAATCACCTTAGCCTGGGCCTGGGGATTGGGCACGGTGTAGCCGTTAGTCTTGCCGCCGTGATTGACCGCCACGGCGCGGATCAGCGCGTGGATGTTGTCGCGGTCCGCCAGCGCCCGGGATAACGGTTTGAGCAGCACTGAACCGACGCCCTCACCCGGTACAAAGCCGTTGCCGCCTTCGCCGAAACTGCGGCAGCGACCGTCCTTGGAGAGCATCTGCCCGGCGCTCAATTCCACGTAGTTGGAGGGATGCAGGTACAGATTGACCCCGCCGGCAAAGGCCATCCGGCACTCGCCGCGACGCAGGCTTTCGCAGGCCCGGTGCAGCGCGCTCAGCGACGAGGAACACATGGTATCCACCGGTTCGCTCGGCCCGTTGAGGTCCAGCACATAAGAGACACGGTTGGCGGTCGAGCCGAACGAGGTGCGCGGAAAGACCATGTGCCCCTGCTCCCGCAACGCCGGCCCGTAGAGGCTGTAGCCGGTCTTGGTGATGCCGGCAAAGACCCCGACGTTGCCCTGATACTGCTCGGCCAGATCGGCCTTGGTGATCCCCGCGTCTTCCAGCGACTGCCAGCACGATTGCAGGAACAGCCGTTCCTGCGGGTCCATGTTGACCGCCTCACGCGGCGAGATATTGAAGAACAGCGGATCGAAATCGGCAAAGCCGTCGATGAAGCCACCCCACTTGCTGTAACTGCGAGCCTGCTTCAGCGCCTCGGACACCGAGTCGACGTAAAAGCCCTCAAGTGACCAGCGTTGCGACGGAATCTCGGTGATGCTGTCGCGACCTTCCTTGAGGTTGCGCCAGTATTCGTCAAGATTGGCGGCCTGCGGATAACGACCACTGATGCCGATGATCGCGATGGGTTCGGCGGCTGACATCGGCGCAGGTGCCTGGGTGGTCTGAGTGACAATCGGCGCAATTGGCACGGGAACGTCGGCCAGACCGCTCCACAACAGGCAGGCGCGGTGATGTTCGGCCACCAGATAACCGGTCAGCGCGTCCAGGCTGTGGTATTCGAAAAACAGCGTTTTCGACAACAGGCGTTCTGCCGGACGCAGCTGGGTCATCGCCGAAAACACGTCCTCCAGCGCCTTGTTGAGCCGGGTGATCATGATCGAGTCGATACCGTACTGCTCAAGCGGCGCAGCGCTTTCGACCCGGTCGGGCGGCAGTTTGGTAACGGCACAGAACACCGCCTTGAGTCGTTCGAGAATCGCGGCAGTGAGCCGCGTGCGCTCGACCGCGACCGGGGCCGACATCAGTGCTGGCTCAGTGTCGGTTTCTTCGGTGGCGCCAAAGTGCGCACGAATCTGCGCCAGATCGCCCTCGATCACCAGCAGCCGTTCCAGGCCGGCGTTCAACCCCAGTTGCAACGCCTGGATGCCATGCACCGACTGCATCGGCGCCATACCGGTCTTGTGGCGGATGTGCGCACGGTCGGCGGCGCTGACCTGCATGCCGCCATCGCGCCACAGCGGATAATTGATTGACAGCGTGTGGCCGAAGCGCAAGCCCTGTTCGACGCGCTTGTTGCGTAGCCCGGCAAAGTGATCGACGAAGCCGTTGGCGGCGGCGTAATCCGACTGACCGATGCTACCCAACACCGCCGAACAGGATGAAAACAGCACAAAAAAATCCAGGTACAGCCGACGGCACGCACGGTCCAGCAGTTCGGTGCCGATCACTTTGGCGGCAAACACCTCGATAATGTCTTGCGCGGTTTTATGCGCGAGCAACCGATCGCGGTTGATCCCGGCGCCATGCAGCACACCGTTGAGGCCGCCGTGGTTGGTGCAGATGTCGTCGATCAACTGCGCCAGCGCTTCGGCGTCGGTCAGGTCGACCTGCTGATAAATGACCACCGCGCCGGCATCACGAATGGCCTGCAACCGCGCCTGCTGACGCGCATCGAGGGCCGAGCGGCCAATCAGGATCAAGGTGGCGTCGCTGCATTGCTCGGCAATCGCGTCGGCAAAGATCAGCCCCAGGCCACCGGCGCCACCGGTAATCAGGTAGACGCCGTGATCTTTCCAGATGATGCGGTCGTGCTCACGGCGGGCGGCGACATCGTCCGCCAGTTCCTGCCATTGCAGTTCCTGGCACTCGCCTTGTTGGCCGCTGCGTTGCAACACCGAGCTGGCGCGCCGGCGGTTTTCGCCGAGTGTGGTGGTCAGCTGTGCGAGCTGAGTCGCCGACAATGGCTGGTCGGACTCGACCTCGATCATCAGGCAGCGGGCACTCAGTGCCGGTTGTTCCAGGCACGCGGTTTTCAGCAAGCCGTCGAGACCGGCGTACAGCAAGTGCTCCGGTGCCTGTTCGGCGATCATCAGTTCAACGTGAACCCGGCCCTTGAGCGTCTGCAACCGCAGCAACAGCGCAATCGCCAGTTCCTGATAACGTGCTGCCGGTGCGGTCCTGGTGCAGGGCAGAATTTCACCGCGTACGCCTACGCCAGCAGCGTTGGTCAGGGTTTGCAACTGTGCCACTTGCGCACTGCTGAAACCAACCCACAACAGCAGGCGCTGGCCGATGTCATCGTCTGCATCAGCGCTTGCCCCCAGCGGCTCCTGCCACACGGGACATGCCAGAAACAGGCCGTTGGCGGGTTCATCCACTGCGTCTTCGGGCGTGTCCTGTTCGACGATGGGCTGCGGCGTCTGATCGACCCAGTAGCGCTCTTTGGCAAACTGGTAAGGCGGCAGGTGAATGCGCTTGGCCGAGCCGGTCGGCCAAAGCGCCGCCCAGTCGATGTCGCTGCCGGCGACCCACTCACTGGCCAGCCGGCCGTTGTCGTCCGCCGCCACAGGCAGTGCGTCGCCATTGGCCAGCAGGACCAGTTGAATGCGCAGTTGCGCGAGATCATTGACCATCAGCGCCGCCCTCACCCGCATCGGCTCCCGGGCGGTCTGCAAGGTAAAGGCAATGTGGCTCAGTGGTGCTTCGGTCTTGTCCAGCCAGTGCGCCAGTGCCCGGGCGTTGTCGCGCAGGCTGGCGGCGGTTTTGCCGGACAACGGAATAACCCGGCTCACTGCCGGCGGCGTTGCGTCTTGGTCTGTGCTGTGGGCCGTTGGGTATTCGCCGATCACCAGATGCGCATTGGTGCCGCTATGGCCAAAGGAGTTGAGTGCCGCGATCAGACGTTCGCCGCCACTGGCCTGCCAGGCTTGCGCCTGATGGTTGATGTAGAACGGCGAGTGTTCAAGTTCGATCAACGGGTTGATCTGCACAAAGCCCGGCATGACCGGCAAAGTGCATTGGCGGATCGACAGCAGGACTTTGATCAGACCGATGACCCCGGCCCCCGCCGCCGCGTGACCGAGGTTGGCCTTGGCGCTGCCCAGCACGCAATAGCCCTGGGCGTCGGTGAACGCGCGGAACGCACGGATCAATGCGTTGGCCTCGACCGGATCACCCAGCCGGGTGCCGGTGCCATGCGCTTCGACGTAGCTGATCTGCGCAGGATCGACACCGAACTTGTGCCAGGTGTCGCGCAGCAATTGCTCCTGAGCGTCGCCGTTGGGCGCGGTAATGCCGTTGCTGGCGCCGTCCTGATTCACCCCCGAGGCCTCGATCACGGCGTAGATCGGGTCGCCAGCGGCCTCGGCGTCTTCCAGGCGTTTGAGCACGACCATGCCCACGCCTTCGGAAATCACCGTGCCGTCGGCTGCCGCATCGAACGCATGGCATTGGCCGCTGGGGCTGAGCATGTCGATGGCTGACAGGCTGATCAGCCCGCGTTGATCCAGCAGCGCATACACCCCGCCCGCCAGTGCCATGCGGCTTTCACCGTGGCGCAGGCTTTCACAGGCCTGGTGGATCGCCACCGCGGAAGACGAGCAACCGGTGTTGACCACCATCGCCGGGCCTTTGAGGTCGAGGAAGTACGACAGGCGAGAGGCGACGATGGCCTCGGAGCTGCCGGTAAAGGAGTCGTGGTGATAGCCCCCCGGCTCGGCGCCGACATAGATGCTGACCGCCTCGCCGGCGAGGGTCATCGGGTTACACCCGGCATCTTCCAGAGCCTTCCAGCTTTCTTGCAGCACCAGCCGCTGATGCGGGGTCATCGACTCCGCTTCGTGGGGGGTGAGGTTGAAAAACAGCGGATCGAAGCAGTCGCGGTCCTTGAGGATGCCGGCGCGATTGCAATAGCTTTTGCCGGGTTGCTTGTCGGCGCTGTAGGCACGGGATTGCAGATAGTCCGGTCCCAGCGCCTGCACGCCGTTGCGACCGGCCAGCAGGTTGTCCCACAGCTCATCAACGTTATCGGCGCCGGGGAACTGCCCGGCCATGCCGATCACGGCAATTCGCCCGGTGTTGCGGGTCTGCGGACGTGTGCTCGGGGATTCTTCTTCACCCGCCAGCGCAGCCGCCATGACCGGGTTGATCAGTGCCGCAGCTGTCTGCGGCCCGTGCGCGGCGGTTGCCGCCAATGGCTCGGCCAGCGCCCGCTCGATCTGCGGGCCATAAGATTTTTGCAGGTAACTGTGCAATTTGCTCACCGTGGCCTGTTCGAACAGGATCGCGCTGTTGAGCTTGATCCCCAACTGGTTGCCCAGTTGTTTGACGAAACCCACCCCGAGAATCGAGTCCACGCCGTAATCGGAAAACGGCGTGCGCAGCGCGATGCTCTGGCCGTCGGCCTTGAGGGTTTTGGCAAGGGCCTCGATGATCACTTGTTGCAGTCTGTCTGCAACGTCCACGGACGCTCCAGGCCCGCTGGCAGGATGCTGGTTCAACGTAAACTCCTTGTTTTGTGCGGACCTGGCGGGCCGTTGCGGCTCAAAGACTTGCAGGGTCAGTGCATCGCCATGGGCGGTGATGATCTGTTGACCCAGGGCGATTTGCGCCGGGATGTGCAGATCGACCTGTTCAAAGCCGCTGCTCCACAACAGCTCAAGCCAAGTCTGCTCGGCGATCAACGGCGAGCCGGGGATTCGCAGCGCCGGGTCCTCATACAACCACCAGCCATCGAGCAGGCCGAAGGTGACGGTCGCGGCGGAGGTTTTGCGGTTCAGTTCGTTCAGCGCCAGCAGGCCTCCGCTGCGCAACAGCGACCGCACATGGACCAGGGTGCGGCGCATGTTGGCGGTGGCGTGCAGCACGTTGGTGGCGACGACAATGTCATACGGCTGAAGGCTCTCCGCGGGCTGGCTGATGTCGAGAATTTGCGTGGTGAAGTAAGGTCGGCCTGCGGCGAAGCGGGCTTCCCCGTGCTGCAGAAATGCCCGGGACAGATCGCTGTAGCAGTATTCGCCGATCTGCCCCGCCAGCGGTTCCAGCGCAGCCAGCAGCGCGGCGGTGGTGCCGCCGGTGCCGGCGCCGATTTCCAGGATGCGCACCGGGCGCCCCGGCTCGGCCAGAACTCGCCGCCGCACATGCGCGGTCACCTGCGACGCCAGTTGCTCGTTGAAGAAATCCGACAGGGTATTGTGCTGGTAGATGCCCTCGACCTTGTCCATCGAACCGTCGGGAAACAGCAGGTCCGTCGCCTGAATCCGGCCTGTGAGAATCTGCGGCAACTGCTGCAGGCAATCGTCGATCAGCGTCACTTGAACCTGGCGTTCGCGGTCCTGAAAATAGTGATCGCGCTGGGTTTTCCAGGCGGCCAGAATCGCGGCGTGTCGCGTCCGGGCAACAGGCGTTGCCACGGCAAAGACCTCACCGTGCTGCTGCAAGTAGCCGTGTTCAACCAGAATCGCCAGGCATTCCTGCCACCAGCGCCGATAGCGCTCGCTGATCCCGGCCTGCTGGCGCCAGACTTCAGCGCTGTGGGCGCCGGGCGCGGTGAAGATGCCCAGGGTCTGCAACTGGATCAACAGCAGCACGGCAATCGATTGATCGAGCGTTTGCGGATCAAAGATCTGCTGCAACCGCTCGCGCTCGGCGGGCTCCAGTTCGACGCCCGGCGCCGTTTCTGGCACCAGCACCATTGGATCGAGCCGCAACTGCTGGCCCTCGGGCACGGCCATCAACTGACGCACCGCCGGCGAGGCCTTGAGGCACAGCAGGCGACGCAGCGAACCGCTGGACAGCTGCGCGACAAAGCGGCTGAAACAGGCAAAGCCCTCATCGTCATCAAGCGCGTCCAGATGCTGGCTGACCTTCTGCGCTTGCAGCGAAGCGCGCCAGAAGCCCCAGTTGATTACGCCGACCGGGAAACCCGCCGTCGGCCCGATGGCCTCGGCAAAGGCGTCGGCGAAGGTGATGCCGCAGGCATAGGCCGACAGCTTGGCCGCGCCGGAAAAGGCAAAGCCCTGCCCGGAGGAGAAATAGCAGAGGAAATCCAGCGGTTGCCCGGCCAGCGCCTGATAAAAATGCAGGCTGCCACGGCTCTTGATGTCGAGAATCTGCTGGAACTGCGCCTCGGTGGTGTGCTGGATGCTGTTCTCGAAGTCGAAGACCATTGCAGAGAACACGGCGCCATTGATTCGCCCGTAACGCTGATTGACCAGTGCCACGGCCTGTTGCAATTGCACCAGATCTGTCGCATCGACCTGAAGATAATCGACCCTGCCCCGGAACTGCTCGGCCTTCAGGCTGTGCTGTACCTGCTCGCTGTCGGCAGGTTTGCGCCCGAGCCAGATCACCCGGGCCTGATAGTGCTCGATCAACTGACGGCTGATCACCTGACCGATCACGCCGCTGCCGCCGAGGATCAGGTACACCCCGTTCTGTTGCAGCGCCGACGTGCTGGTGTGGGTCGGCGGCAGCGCCAGCGGGATCAACTGCTGGATAAAGCGCTCGCCACGGCTGAGTTTGATCAGCTCACCGCGCGGCGAAGCAGGCTCGGCAAGGATCTGTGCGAGCAGCCGTTGCCGGCTGTGTGGCGTTTCAAGTTCGTCGAGATTGAGGTCCAGAGTGCGTAGGTGCACCCGGTGTTCGCTCTGGGCCATGGCGTAACCCAGCCCGGCCATGCCGGCCCCCAGCGGATTGCCCCGTTGCGGCGCACCAGCAAAGGCGTAGCGGCCGAAGGACAACAGGAAACAGTCGGCCGAGCTGGCGTCGTCCTCTGCCGTTTGCAACGCCTTGAACAGCCGCAGCAGCGGTAACTCGTGGTGTTGCAGGCTGTCGGCCAGCGCCAATGGCGTCATGTGGTTGGCCGTTTGCGCGCCGATCACCAAGATCTGCGCCACCGGGCCGAGGGCCGACAGAATGTGCGCGAAGCCTGTCGGATCATCGTCGCCGCAATGCCAATGGCCTGTCGCCAATTCGGTGGTGGCGCCAATACCGCCGTCGATCCGCAGCACATTCCGGCTGCCTTGATTATGCTCGGCCAATGCCGCCCATAGCAGCCCGGTCGCAGAGGTGGATTCGCCCAGGGTCACCAGCACAACCGCTCCGACGCCTGGCACTGTGGCCTGCTCGTCTGCAGTTTGAGCCTGCCAGCGCGGCAGGTAGCAGCAATCGGTCGGGTCCTGCTCAATGGGCGTTTCGACGAGGGCCGCGTCAGCTGGTGGATGTGCCAGCCCCGGCATCCAGTAGCTGTTTCTGGCGAAGGGATAACCCGGCAGGCTGATCCGCTCAGGGCGTCGATACGCTTTGTCGAGATAGAACTGCTGCCAGTCGATGGCTTCGCCCTGCACCCACGCTGTCGCCAGTTCGGTCAACTGTTGGTGTTGCAGCCAGTGATCGATTGGCCGCGAAGTCGGTTCATCCATCGTCGGGTCATAAGGATCGCTATGGCCGTGGAACACGTTGTCTAGCGCTTCGCCTGCCAGCCACGACGCCAGACAACGCTGCACATCGGCAATGGAATCTACCCGCAGCGCCAACCGCTCGGCCATCGCTTCGCGCCCGGTCTGCAGGGTCCACGCCAGGTCGGCCATTTCCGGCTGTTCAGTGTCCAGCTCTTTGTTTAGAAAAGCCTGCAAGCGCGACGCCGATTCCATCAAGCGTTGCGGATCACGTGCCGATAACAGGATCAGCCAGGGGCCGGGCATCGCCGGGCGTGTGTCGGTCACGCCGAGGTGTTCCTCGACAATCAGCGAAGCATTGGCACCGCCTGCGCCAAACGAGGAAATGGCGGCTATGCGTGTCGCACCATTGGCGGTCCAGGGCGCCAGTTGCTGTTGCAGGCGAAACGGGGTCTGTTCGAAATCAATGCTCGGGTTGGGTTGCGCGGCATGCAGCGATGGCACCAGTTGGCGGTGTTGCAGTTGCAGCAGGACCTTGCTCAACCCGGCGATACCGGCTGCACTTTCACAGTGGCCGATATTGCTTTTGATCGAGCCGATGGCGCAGCGGGCGTCGTCGCTATGGGCAAAGACCCGGCTCAGGCCGCTGATCTCGATCGGATCGCCCAGCGCGGTGCCGGTACCGTGGGCCTCGATGTAGCTGATGCGGCGGGCATCGACGGCTGACCGTGCCAAGGCTTTTTCCAGCACACGCTGCTGGGCCCCGGCGCTCGGTACGGTATAGCCATTGGTCTTGCCCCCGGCGTTTATCGCACCACCACGAATCACTCCGTAGATCCGGTCGCCGTCGGCGAGCGCCTTGTGCAGCGGCTTGAGCACTACCGCGCCGACGCCTTCGGCATCGACAAAGCCGTCAGCATCATCGCCAAAGGCGCGGCAGTGTTCGCCGGGCGACAGCATCATCATTTCGCACAGACTGAGGTAGTGCTGTGGATTGATGATCAGGTTGATGCCACCGGCAATCGCCACGTCGCAGCTGCCACTGCCCAGGCTCTCGACCGCCAGGTGGATCGCGGTCAGCGATGACGAGCAGGCACTGTCGACCACGAAACTGGGGCCTTGCAGGTCCAGCTGATAAGACACCCGGTTGGCAATCGACCAGTAGTTGCTGATGGGGTTGTAGCTGCCGTTCATGACCCCGACAAACACCCCGACCTCGCCCTGTTGATGCAGGGTCGCCGGGTTGTAGCCCGCGTCTTCGATGCTGTGATAGGCCACTTGCAGGAACAGCCGTTCTTGCGGGTCCATCCGTTCGGCTTCGGTGCGCGAGATGCGGAAAAACGCCGGATCGAATTGATCGATGCCTTCGATAAAGCCGCCCCAACGCGTATACAGATGCCCGGACTTGCCCTTCTCCGCAGCAAAGTAACGCCGCCAGTCCCAGCGCTCGGCGGGGATTTCGTCGATGGCGCAATGGCCGTCGGCGAGGTTGCGCCACAGGTGGCTCATCGACTGCGCACCGGGATAACGGCCGTCGAGACCGATGATGGCGATGTGGCTGGCCTGGTCCTTCTCGACCGGTACGGTGGCTTGTTCCTGGCGGGTGGTGTCTGCCGTTGTCTCGCGCAATTGAGCCTCGGCTTGCCCCAACAGCGCTTCAAGTTCTTCGCCGCGATGCTGGATAAAATGCTCGGTCAGCGCCGTCAGGGTCGGCACTTCAAAAAACAACGCGCTGTCGATGGCGGCAAAATGCTCGCTGAACGCATGGGTCAACCGGACCACCAGAATCGAGTCCAGGCCATAGTCTTCCAGTGGCCGCGACAGGCTCATCTTCTCGGCCGGGATCTTCAACGTGGTGCTGACCAGATTGCGAAGGTAGTCGGCGACCCGACGACGCCAGCCGTCCGGGGCGGTCTCTTCCTGCTTCGGTGTGAACCTGTCTTGAGGCACGCGGCTATCGACGGGCGATGCTGCTGGCCGTTCGTTGCGGGCGACCGGCTGACGGACGATGCCGTCGCTCTCGGCCAGGATAATTTGCTGGCCCCGGTCATGTGCCTGCCGGGCCGGGAACAACACCGGGCTGAAGCCCTCTTGCGCCAGCACCGCCTGCCAGCCTGCCGGCGAAAGTCCGGGGCAACCGGGAATGCGCAGGGCGCCATCGCGGTGCAGCCACCAGCCTTCGAGCAGACCGAAACTCAGGTGGGTGAACAGCGACGCTTCGCTGATTTCATTGAGCATCAGCAATCCGCCTTTGCGCAGCACGGCCTTGGCGTTGCGCAATGTCTGGCGGATTTCCGGGGTGGCGTGCAGCACATTGGTCGCCACCACCAGATGATAGTGGTCGGCGTCAATGCCCTGCTCGGCGCACGGGCGCGACACATCGAACAGTCGGGTTTGCAGAAACGGGTTATCACGGCCAAATTGATCGACGCCGTGTTGCAGGAACGCACGCGACAGATCGGTGTAGCAGTATTCGCCGATCTGCGACCGCCAGGGTGCCAGCGCCGCCAGCAAGCCCGCCGTGGTGCCGCCCGTGCCAGCACCAACTTCGAGAATGCGCAGCGGTTCGGCGCCCGCTGGACGGCTTTCGATATAGGCCAGCGCTGCCTCGATCAGCACCTGATTGAAGTAGTCGGAAATCCGGTTGTTCTTGTAAACGCCTTCGACCAGCGTCATCGAGCCATCAGGAAAGAGCACGCGAGTCGCGGTCTGCTCACCGCGCAGCAGCGCCGGCAGCCCTTTGAGGCAGGCGTCGAGCAACTGCGCCCTGGCGGCCAGATCCGGGTCCTGGCGCCAGAGCGGCAAGCGCTCGTGCCACTGCTGCCACAGCGCATCGGCAGCGTCGGTTTCGATACCGGCGACGTAGTTGAGACTTTCAGCCAGCCACAGGTGCAGATAATCCGGCGTGACATGGCCGTGCTGCATAGCGAGGCGTTGCAGGTCCTCGGCGCCAGCCAGCCCAAGCGCCTGCAACTGGCTCGCCAGTAGGTGGCGCGCCAGGGCATCGATTTCGTCGGAGGCGGCGGCGGTGGTCTGATGTGCGGCTGTTTGCATGCTTCAACTTCCCTGTGACGCGTCTGCTGTGGGTGAAATGGATTGTTTCTCTGGGGCGTTACGTGATCGCTGCCAACGCCGCCAGCCTTTCCCCTAACCTGTCCTGCATCGCCGCCATGGCGCCGGATGTGTGCGCGGAGAGCGCGATGTATTCGTGACCGAGCAAACCGGCCAGGCTGTCGAGCCCGTCGATTTCGTCACTCTGCAAAAGCTTCAACAGCCCCAGCTGGTGCAGCTCGCCCGCCAGCAATTGATCGAGTGCGCGCAGGCCTTCCTCGGGTTCGATGGAGCCCAGGCCAAGCGCGCTCATGCGCTCCTGGTAACGGGCGTCACTCACCGTGCCGACACTGCCCCAATACCCCCAGTTGATGACCTTGACCGGGCACGACCATTCGCTCCTGAGTTGATCGGCGAAGGCGTCGGCAAAGGTGCAGCCCGCTGCGTAGTTGCCTTGGCCGGCAGCCGTGCTGAAGGACATCATCGAGGAGAAAAACAGCACGAAATCCAGCGCGTCGGCGCTGTTCCCGAACGTGCGGGCCAGGGCCACGCTGGTGGCGACCTTGGCGTTCAGCACGCGGGTGAAGGTCTGCTCGTCCATGTTGGCCAGGCTTTGGTCCTTGAGCACAATCGCCGAATGCACCACGCCATTGATCGGGCCAAACCGCTCGGTGATCTGCTGTTTCGCCGCAGCCAGTTGCTGTTCGTCGGCGGCGTCGACTTGCAGGTAAACCGGCGCCGGGGCGTCATGCATCAGGCTGATGGCGGTGAGATCGTCAAGCTTGGCTTCGATCTGCGCATCCCGCGCACGGCGACCGATCCAGATCACCCGGGCGCGATGCTGGCTGATCATGTGGCGGCTCCAGACCGCGCCAATCCCGCCGGCACCACCAATGACCAGATAGACGCCGCCGTCGCGATACACCGGCAGACGGGCTGGCATTGTGTCGGCCTTTACCCGCGCCAGTTGGCGGAACCACCATTGGCCCTGACGCAGCGCCAGCAGTTCGCCGCAAGCGATGCCGGCGAAGGGTGCTGAGCGCAACAGGGACAATTGCGAGTCGGGCAGGTCCGCGAGCTGCACGGTCCAGTGCGGATATTCCTTGGCCAGTGAACCGGCCAGGCCATGCACCGCTGCGTGAGTCGCACGGCAGGATTCGCCGGGGCGGATGCTGATCGCCTGATCGGTGATCAGGGTCAAGCGCAGCGGGCGAGGACCGTAGCCCTGATTCAGCAGCGCCTTGATCAACCGGAACAGCGCGAGGACACCGTGCTGTTGCGCCGCGACCAGGTCCGCGCTGCCGTCGTCGGACGGCGCCAGCCACATCACGTCGGTCAATCCGGGCCGGGCGTGCAGTTCGGCTTCGTAGTCGGGCTCCGAGTCGTCCAACCGTGCGGCCAGAGGATAGAGTTCAGCCAGCGTCTGCTCACGAGCCGGGGTCGCGCCGAAGATCAGCATCGCGCCCTGGACTTCCTCCCGTTCGCTGATCACCCCATCGACCACTGACCAGATCGGCGCCAATAGCTGTTGTGTTTTCTTCAGTTTTTTTGGCCCTGCCGTGAGCGGTCTTGAGCTCAATCCTGTGAATCGCGCGCAGAGCTGTCCCTGATCGTCACACAGCTCGATAGTGATCCGGCCAGCGGGATTGTCGGCAAGGTCGCTGCGCAACAAGGCCCACATCCGCCGCTGACACGGCGCGATGATTTCCAGCCGTTGCAGGGCAAACGGCATCACCAGTGACAACGGTGCGGCGGCGCTATCGTTCAGCGGCAGTAACATGCCGATGGCGGCCTGCAACGCGCTGTCGGTCATGCCGGGCTCCAGCCACCAGCCACCGCCGGGATGGATGCCCTCAAGGTTCAACTGCGCCAACACTTCGCGCTGGCCGCCCTGCTCCGCGATCAACAACTGGCGAATGGCGCGGTGGCTGGCGCCGTACGCCAGGCCCATCTGGTCGAACAGGCAATAGACTTCTTCGCCGTCCAGGCGTCGTTGCCAAGTGCGGTCGCGCCAGTGCGCCAGATCCAGTCGCTCGGCAACCGACTGCACATCCGTAATCACGCGAGCCTGACAATGCACTTGATCGCCGTCTTCGCCGAGCAACGTCACCGCAAGCTGACCGTCTACGCGCTCCAGGTTGACCCACAGGCGGCGCGGTGTGGATTCCACCGTCAGCGGTGCCAGCCAGTTGAGCCGCTCGATGACCATGGGCTGCGCCTCGCCGTCCGCCCGCGAATGCGTCACCGCGGCCCTGATCATTTCTAGGCAGGCCGCACCGGGCAGGGTTTTGCGCCCGTTCACCACATGGTCGCGCAGCCACGGCTCGTCACCGCTGAAGTCACTGGTGAATTGCTGGCGGTCGAAGGTCGAGCTGTTGCGGTGCAGCAACGGATGCAAGACCGCCGCTGCCGAAGGCAGGCGATTGGCGCCAACAGGCGCCCAATAGCGGCTGGTGGCGAAGGGATAAGTTGGCAGGCTGATGCGCTGGCGTTGTTCACCGCTGGCGGCCCACAGCGCAGCCCAGTCGATGCGCAGCCCCGCGCTCCACAGCGCCAACAGTTGTTGCTGCTCACCGTTGGCAAACAGCCTGGCCAACTGCTCGCGCCACTGGCTCGGGAAGCGGTTTTTGAACTGTTCGACGTGGTCGCTGCTAGCGTTCGTGTCACCGCAAATCCAGCCACGGCTGTCGCCGCCGGCCAGAGCGCGCAAGGCGTCCAGCAGGCTTGCCGTCGAAGACGCGATGAACGCCGCACGATGCTCCATCGCCTCGCGACCTACCTGCAAGGTGTAGGCAATAGCGGCCAGGCTGTCAGTCGCCGGCGACTGCTCCAGTCTGGCAAGCAAACGGCTGGCGATCTGGCGCAATTGCTCGGGCTCGCGGGCAGACAGCAGAATCATTTCGGGCTTGCCGTCATGACCGGGTAAAGGCTTGGCCTGTGGGTACTGCGCAACGATCAAGTGAGCGTTGGAACCGCCCGCGCCGAACGAGGAAATCCCGGCGATGCGCGGCATCGGCTCACCGCCCTGAACCGGCTGCGGCCAGTCGCGCAGGTGTTGATTGACCTCGAACGGGGTCGCGGCAAAATCGATAAAGGGGTTGAGCGTACGCGAATGCAGCGAGGGCACGATCTGCCCGTGCTTGAGCTGCAACAGCACCTTGGTCAGGCCGGCGATGCCAGCGGCCGCTTCGCAGTGACCGATGTTGGATTTCACCGAACCGATCCAGCAGCTCTGCCCAGGCGTACGCTCACCCAAGGCATTGGCCAGACCGGCTATTTCAATCGGGTCGCCCAGACGGGTGCCGGTGCCGTGAGCCTCGATGTAGCTGATGGCCGCCGGGTCAACCTGCGCGTCCTTGAGCGCGCCGCTGATTGCGGCCTGCTGCGCCCGTGGATCGGGCACGCTGTACCCGGTGTTCTTGCCGCCGTGGTTGAGGTAGCTGCCCTTGATCAGCCCGTAGATCTGATCGCCGTCACGCTCGGCATCCGCCAGGCGCTTGAGGACCACCACGCCCACGCCCTCGCCCGGCACATAACCGTCACCGCCCTCGCCGAAGCTCGCGCACTGGCCCTGATTGGAGATGAACTGGCCGCTGCTGAGCATCAGGTACTTGTTGGGGTGCAGCGTCAGGTTGACGCCACCGGCAATGGCCATGGCGGTACGGCCACTGTGCAGGTCCTGGCAGGCCAGATGGATGGCGGTCAGTGAGCTGGAGCACATCGAATCGAGCGACAGGCTCGGGCCTTGCAGGTTGAGGCAGAACGACACCCGGTTGGCGATGCTCGCGCTGGAGCCGGCAAAGCCCATGCGCTCGCCGCGCAGGCTGGCTTCGGCGCCTAGCAGTTGGTATTCGCTGTACATCACGCCGGCATAGACACCGACCTGCCGGGTCTTTTCGGCCTGCTCGGCGCCAAGCTGGCGGCTGTAGCCAGCGTCTTCCATGGCCGCCCAGGCGGTTTGCAGAAACAGCCGCTCCTGCGGGTCGATCAGCTCGGCTTCCAGCGGCGAAATATTGAAGAACAGCGGATCGAACTGATCGATGCCCTCAATAAAGCCGCCCCACTTGCTGTTATGCACTCCGCTATCGCTGCGATTGGTGCTGTAGTAGTCGCGCCAGTCCCAGCGTTCGGGCGGGATTTCGCCGATGCTGTTTTTGCCCTGGCTGAGGTTGTGCCAGAAGGCGTCAAGGTTGTCGGCGTCCGGGTAGCGACCGGCGATGCCGATGATGGCGATATCGTCGCGCTGTGGCGCGATCGGCTGCTGAATTTGCGCAGGTTGGTCGAACAGCCGGCGCTGTTGATCACGGGGTGTGGCGACGAGTTCGGCGACCGCTGTGGCGTCTCTTGATGCCAAGTGGTTCGCCAGGGCCCGGAGGCTGGAATGCTCGAACAGCAGCGCCGGTGATAGCGTGCCAAAACGTTGTTCGAGGCGCCGTGTGAGGTCGAGGATCTGCAACGAGTCGATGCCGTAATCCTCGAAACACTGCTGATCATCGAGCTGCTCCGGCGGCGTATTCAAGACACTCGACAGCAGGCTCCGCAGCTGGGTTATCAATGGCGCCTGTGCCGCTTTTCGCGGCTGTCGCGTGGCCAGGTGATCGGCCAGGCTTTGCAGGCTCGGGTATTGGAAAAACAGGGTTTTGGACAACGCACCGAAGCGCTTTTCCAGCGCGGCGGTCATCTCCATGATCATCAGCGAATCGATGCCGTACTGCTCGAACGGCACGTCGTTATCCAGTCGCGACTGGGCGATCTTCACCGTATTGGCCAGCAACTGACGCAGCCAGGTCAGCAGGTTTTCACCGTCTATAGGTACCGCCTCCACAACAGGGGGCGGTTCATCGCTGAGCAGTGCGAGCAGTTTTTCGGTGTCGCCTGCCAGCACCATCAGCTGGTCTTCGTCGCTGTGCAACGCCTGATAGAACGCCTGAATGCCGGTGGCACTGGCCATCGCTTCGATGCCGGTGCGTTGCGCCAGAAGGCGCCGCGCCGTATCACTCATGTGCAGGCCACCTTCGAGCCACAGCGGCCAGTTGATCGACAGCGTGCGACCCTGCCGCATCCCGGCTGCGACCTGTTGATTGCGCAGGCTGGCGAAGGCGTCCAGATAGCCGTTGGCGGCGGCGTAATCGGTCTGCCCGGCGTTGCCCATGACGCTGGCAATCGAGGAATACAGCACAAAGAAATCCAGCGCCGAGCCGGCACTGAAGCGGTCGACATGGTGCACGCCGTCAACTTTGGCGGCGAACACGGCGGCAAAGTCCGCCTTGGGCTTGTCTGCCAGCAAAGCGTCGCGGGTGATGCCGGCGCAATGGATGATCCCGTGCAATGCGCCGTGACGGCTGACGATGTCAGTGATCAGGCGTTCGACCTGATCGGCATCGGCCAGATCCACGGTGCGGTAGTCAACGCCTGCGCCCAGTTGCGCCAGCTTGTCGAGCACCGACGGTGCATCGGCTGGCGTACGGCCACAGAGCACAACACGGGCCTGAGACGTGGCAGCGATGATCGCGCGCGCCATGACCGTGCCGACACCGCCCAAACCACCGGTAATCAGGTAGACACCCTCTGGCCGCCAGGGCGCAGGAGCGTTTTCCAGCGGCTGGTGGCGCCAGCTCAGTTGCTGACGGCGCAATGTACCGGCCTCGGCCAGATAGCGTAGTTGGCGCTCGCCTGGGTTAGCGGCCTCGGCTGACAATTGCGTCAGTAACTGCTGTGTGTCGAGCCCCGGTGCCACTTCAATCAGCTGGCTGATCAGCGCCGGCTGTTCACGACTGACGCTGCACAACAGGCCGCCGAGGCCGCGATAACCGTGCGGATCGTCGGCCGGGATCAGCAGTTGAATCAGGCAGGGTTGGCCGGTGCGCAGCAAAGGTTTGAACTGTTCGGCAAGTGCCAGCGCTGCGTGCTGATAGTCACCCTCTGGCAGCGTGAAACTCAGGATGCCTCGCGCCTTTAGAGGCTCCACCAGGTTGGAAAACCCGTGCGTCAGCACCACCTGTGTAAGCCCCGGTGCGGCTGTCGCGCCGGCCGGTTGAGCGTCGAGCCATTGTTTGTGACACAGCAGTCCGCTGCTGGCGCCCGGACGGGTGCCGGAAACGGTCTTGAACGACAGCTGATTCAGCATCGCGCAGCACTGGCCATTGTCGTCGAACAACGCCAGATCAAAGCGATGGCCGCCCGGCGTGGTCCCTGCGCTGCGGATCTGCACCTGCAAGGTCGCCGGACAGTCGGCAAACAACACGCATTCACCCAGCCCGTCGGGTAGCAACAGCGCCGGGCGCTCGCCCAGTTCATCAAACAGCAAGGCCATCACGCCTTGCATGGCGGCATCCAACAGCGCCGGATGCAAGGCGAAACCGGCGTTAAGCGCCGGGGCTTGCAGTCCGACCCGCGCCAGCGCCTGATCGTCCTGACGCAGCAGCGACTGCAACCGGCGATGACCGACGCCATAGTCGATGCCCATTGCCGCAAAACGCTGGTAGCAGGCCTCGACGTCCACTTTTTGGGCGCCGACATTGTTGAAGTCGAGCCGGGCGGCCTGGACCACGGCGATGAGGGCCAAAGCCCGACAATGCAGCTGCAACTGGCCGGCGCGGTCATAGGAGCAAATCCCGATCTGGTAGTCGCCCTCTGCTTGCACCGACAGTTCAAGGAACAGCTCGCCGTTGTTGGCGGTGTCAACGCTGAACGGCTGGAGCCACGCCAGATTGCGGATCACCAGCGCCCTGTCCGCAGGCACCGCGCCGCCCAGGGCGTCGGTCAATGCCGCGTGGATCATGGCGATCATCGCCGCACCCGGCAACACGCCCTGCCCGTTGACCTGATGCTCGGCCAACACGCTTTCGTCACCGGTGAACCGGGTCAGGTAACGCAAGCCGCGCAGGTCCGACACGTTGCAATGCAGCAGTGGGTGCAGCCGTTGCTCGCCCGCGGTGGCCGACACGACCGCTTGCTGCGGTTCGCGCCAGTAGCGCTCGCGGGCAAAGGGGTAACCCGGCAAGCTGAGCGGCGCGGGCGTGCCCTGCGGGTACATCAGGCGCCAATCCAGGGTGGCGCCGCCGAGCCAGGCGTCGAGCAGCTGTTGCTGTTCGCCGCGCTCGATCCAGCCGCCGATATCGGCGCTCGACGCCTGAGCGTCAGGCTTGAGCCGACCACGCGCCTGAGCGCCGCCGTCGTCGATGAATTCCCGCAACCGGGTGTTCAACTGCGCCTGTGAGCTGATCAGCCAGCCGTGGCGATGCTCCATCGCTTCACGAGCGACCTGCAAGGTAAAGGCCAGCGCCGGCAGATCGGCGTCGCCGAGTGCGCCCTGCGTAAGCACGTCCAGCAACAGACTGGCTTGTTGCAGCAACTGCTCGCGGGTCTTGGCCGACAACAGGAGGATCGCCGGATGCTGCTCATTGACGGCAATCGCTGGCCGCACTCTGTGGTCTTCGTATTCTTCGATCACCACGTGGGCATTGGCGCCGCCCGCGCCGAAGGAGGACACCGTGGCAATGCGCTTGAACGTCTGCAAGACACCGTCGATCAGCACTTGCGGTCGCGACCATTCGGCCAGCGACTGCTGCACCGCGAACGGGCTGTTGGCGAAGTCGATCTCCGGGTTGAGTGCCTCGGCGTGCAGCGATGGCACCAGTTGGCGGTGCTGCAGTTGCAGCAGCACCTTGGTGATACCGGCGATGCCGGCGGCGCTTTCGCAATGGCCGATATTGGATTTGACCGAGCCGATGGCGCAGTACTGTCTGACGGGCGTTGGCACGCCGCTATTGAAGGCCCGGGTCAGACCGGCGATCTCGATCGGGTCGCCCAGCGCGGTGCCGGTGCCGTGGGCCTCGACGTAGCTCACGGCCCGGGCGTCGACCCCGGCCCTTGCCAGCGAATCGATCACCAACCGACTCTGGGCCAAGGGATTAGGCACAGTGTAGCCGTTGGTTTTGCCACCGGCATTGATCATGCTGCCTTTGATCACGCCGTAAATCCGGTCGCCATCCGCCTCGGCCTGAGCCAGCGGTTTGAGCAGCAAGACACCCACGCCCTCCCCCCCGACAAAGCCGTCGGCATCGGCGCCGAACGCCTTGCACTGGCGGCCCGAGGACAACATCTTCATCTCGCTCAGGCCCATGTAATGCACGGGGTCGACCACCAGATTGACCCCGCCGACCAGCACACAGTCGCTGATCCCGCTGTGCAGACTTTCCAGCGCCAGATGAATCGCGGTAATGGATGACGAACAGGCGGTGTCCACCGCGAGGCTCGGACCCTGGAAATTGAACTGATACGACACGCGATTGGCCACCGACCAGTAGCTGGACTGGCGGGCGTAGGTGCCATTCATCACGCCGACAAACACCCCGACCCGATGCCGTTCGGCCAAGCGTGCGGGGGTATAGCCGGCGTCGCTGATGCAGTGATAGGCCTCTTCCAGGAACAGCCGTTCCTGAGGGTCCATCTTCAGCGCTTCGCGGGGCGAAAGATGGAAGAACAGCGGATCGAACTTGTCGATTTCGCGGATGAAGCCCCCCCACGGGGTATAGATGCGGCCCGCCGTGCCCGGCGCCTGATCAAAGTACTGACGCCAGTCCCAGCGATCCGCCGGCACTTCATCGATGCAATTCTCGGCATTTTTCAGGTGCTGCCACAACTCGCGAACGTTGTCGGAGTTGGCGTAACGCCCGGCCAGACCGACGATGGCCACGTCTGAACCGCGTGCCGTTGCCGGCGTGTTATCGGCTGCCTTGGCGGTAAAGCGCGACTTGCCCGGATTGATCAATGGTTCGACGCTTTCGACTGCGGATGGCTGCACGATTACCGCTGTCTGATCCAGCCCCAGCAGTGTCTTGAGCCGGTCTTTCTGCGTGACGACAAAATGATCCGCCAGTGCTTCGACGGTCTGGTATTCGAAGAACAGCGTGCTGCTGATACCCGCCAGTTTGTCCCGTAGCAGGTTGGTCAGTTGCACCACCAGAATCGAGTCGATGCCATAGGTTTCCAGCGCTTCACGGGCGTCAATCTGTTCGGGGGCGATCTTGAACAGACCACCGATGACCTGCTTGAGGTAGCGGACGGTCTCGGCTTTGAGCTGCGTGCTGCTAACTTCGGCCATCGGCGCTGCGATAACGCTGCGTTGTGGCGCTCGCGGTGCCTGAGCCGCGACTTTTGCCTGGATGACAGGCGCCATTCTGGCCGGTTCGAGTTTATCGCTGCGGTCCTGCCAGACCATGCCATTGCTCTGGGCGATGACGATCTGCTGCCCAAGGTCGTGGTCAGCCAGGGCCGGGAAATACACCTGCCTATAGCCTTCGCTTTCCAGCACCTGCTTCCACAGTCTGGGCGCGAGCGCCGGGCCGCCGGGCAAACGCAGTTCCTGATCATCGAACAGCCACCAGCCCTTGAGCAGGCCGAAACTCAGGTGGGTAAACAGGCCGTTGCGTGCAATCTCGTTGATCAATACCAGGCCGTTATGCTTGAGCGCGGCCTTGGCGTTTTTCATCGTCCGGCGCAGGTCTTGCGTAGCGTGCAGGACGTTGGTGGCGATCACCAGATCATAGGCGCCAGGCTGGATGCCCTGTGCTGCCAGCGGCTTATCGACATCGAACAGCCGATAACTGAGGTACGGGGTGTGCGGGCCGTAGACCTGCCGTGCATGCATCAAAAACGCCTGGGAGACGTCGGTGTAGCAGTACTCGGCGATCTGCGCTTGATACGGCCGCAGCTTTTCAAAGGCGCGGGCGCTGGTGCCGCCGGTGCCGGCACCGATTTCGAGGATCCGGATCGGCGTCTGTGGCGCCAGCTCCAGGCGGGCCCTGACAAATTCGAGCATGGCATCAAGCAGCACTTCGTTGAAGAAGTCGGACACCGGATTGTGCTTGTAGATGCCCTCGACCATGGACATCGAGGCGTCGGGAAACAGGATGTCGGTGGTGGCGATCCGGCCATCAAGAATCTGCGGCAATACACGCAGGGTTGCTTCGGCGAGCAGTGTTTCGGCTTTCAGGCTGGGGTGTTCGAGCCAGGCCGACTTTTGTGCATCCCACTCGTGCCACAGCGCTTCAACCACCAGCGGTTGCGGGTGGGTGACACGGCAGCTGTCGCCCTCCAGCTGCACGTAGCCGCGTTGGGCCAGCTCTTGCAGGCTCTTGTCGAGCCATCGTTGATACATCGGCAACAAGCCGCTGCGTTGGGTCATTTCAGCCACGGATTCGCGCTCGCGACTGAACAAGCCCAGTTGCTGCAACTGGGCGTAGAGCAAGCGGACCTGCTGCTCGTCGATAGCCGCCTTGTACGCCTGCACCTGCGCGGTTGCGCTGCGAACCTGCTGATTGTCCACCCGCAGATTCTTCTGCATTCGGCTGATCAGCGATGGATAGGCAGGCGGACGCATTTCGCCGTACTCACCGAAAGGCCCGGCAGGATGTTGGGCCAGCGCCAGGTGGTTGAAGGTGTCACTCAACCGCTGCGAAGTACGCAGGAAGGTCAACTGGCTGAGCGGCACGCCGTCATCAGCCGCGCCGAGCAGTGTTTCCAGCGCCGCCATCGCCTGCTCACCGTTGATTGAACCGAGGCCAACCTCGGCCATCCGGCGCCGATAGTCGTCGCTGGCCACCGAGCCGACCTCGCCCCAATAACCCCAGTTGATGACTTTCACCGGGTAGCTGCGTTGTTGCGCCAGAGAGTGGCCGAAGGCGTTCTTGAAGGTGCAGCCGGCCGCGTAATTGCTCTGGCCTGCCGACTTGGTGAAGCTCTGCAACGACGAGAAGAACAGCATGAAATCCAGCGGCAGGTGTTCAAACACCTCGGCCAGACGTGCGCAGACATCGATCTTGGCGGCGAGGCCTGCGACAAATTTTTGCACATCCATGCGCGCCAGGCTTTGATCCTCAAGCTGGATCGCCGCGTGGATCACCCCGTGAATCCGGCCATGCTCGGCCAGCACTTGCTTCACCGCCTGTTGCAGCGCGGCGTGGTTGCCGGCGTCGGCGCTGATGTAGCGTGGTGCGGGGCCAAACCGGGCCAGTTCGCTGATCGCTGCATCGATTTGGCGGTCCTGCTCGCGACGCCCCAGCCAGATGACCTGAGCGCCACGGCTGCGGATCAGGTGTTCACTCCACAAGCGGCCAATACCGCCGGCGCCGCCAACGACCAGGTACACGCCACCATCGCGGTAGAGACTGTCAGCAGCCGCTTCGGTCGGCGCCAGGCAAGGCACCAGGGATTGGCGATACCAGACGTCGTTACGACAGGCCAGCGCGTCGCCGCGCGGATCGGCGGGCAACGACAACGGATCCAGACTCGGCCAGCTGTCGCCGGCCGGCAGGTCCACCAGCCGCACCTGCCAATGGCTGTATTCCTTGGCCATCACACCGATCAGCCCATGGAGGCTGGCGTGAGCGGGCGCCACCGGTTCGGTGGCGGCCTGATGCAGCGGGCTGGCTTCGCCGAACACTGTCAGCGTGGCGCGGGTGATGACCGTCCATGCCAGTGGCTGCTGGTCCAGTGCCAACGCCAGCAGCGCCTTGATCAAGCGGAAGCAGCTCAGTACGCCGGCTTGCTGGGCATTGATCATGCCGTCGGCGCTGGCGTCCTCGGCTGACGCAGTCGGCGCCAGCCACAACAGATGCTCTACCGGGCCAACTTCGCGCAGCAGCCCGGTGAGTGTTTCGATGGATTCGCTGCCGTCCAGCAACAATGAAGCGGCCTGCGGATAGTGGGCGGTCAACTGTTGCTGGCCTTGGGAATCATTGGCGATCAGCAACAGTCGGGGGCTGCTTGGCGGCAACAATTGAGGACTGACCCGGCGCCATTTTTCCACCAGGTAACAGTCTGTCTGCGGGCGGTCGTCGAGCAGCACCTCCAGCGGCGACGGAACTTTCATTTCCCGCAGGACAAAGCCCTGAAGGGCGACGCAATGCTCGCCCTGCTGATTGTAGATATCGATATCAAAAACCGACTGCCCCGCTTCCGTGCTCTCGGCACCGGGCCGCACCCAGGCCCATGTCTGTTCACCCAGTGCCGCGCCGCTCAGCTGTAGCCGGGCCAGTGCAAACGGCACCCAGGTTTGCCCAAGTTGCGGTGCTGCACCTTGATCGAGCTGATCGGCCACCAGCAGGCCCACGGTCGACTGCAACGCGCCGTCCATCAGGCTCGGGTGCAGGATAAATTGCGTGTGGCCGGCACTCAGGGACTGCGGCAGTTCGATCCTTGCCAACAGCTGGCCGCCGTCAATGCGCAGTTCGCGAACCGGTCGGTGGCTGGGGCCGTAGTGGATGTCGATGCTGTCGAAAACGCGGTACAGCGCCTCGGCGTCGAGGCGATGGCCGTTGATGGCGGCTTGCAGGGAGGCCAGCGATGCAGCCGGTTCGGGCGCGTTTTGCAGCAATACCGCTTCGCCTTGGCAACAAAGGGTTTGTTGTTGCTGTTCGCTAATGTCGAAGGTCAGCCGCTGTGGCTCGACGCTGTTGATGTGGATTTCGACGGTGGCCGGTGTATCGCCCTGCTCGCTGAGCATCAGCGGTTGCGACCACACCAGATTGCACAGACTCACTGTGCCGGAAGTCGCCAGCTCGCCGAGTGAGCGGCTGATGGCTTCTCGCGCCATCTCCAGATAGGCCGCACCGGGCAGCACTTTCTGGTTGCGCACGCGATGATCGCGCAGGAAAAACTCATTGCCGCTGAACACCGAGCTGAATTTCTGTTGCGACAGATCGGACACGTTGCGGTGCAGCAACGGGTGCAAGCGGGCCTCCGCGACCTGCTCGGCCTGAGGCGGAAAATGGAAATCGCCGGACACCCAGATCCGTTCACGGGCGAAGGGATAACCCGGCAGGCTGATCCGTCTGGCCAGGCCCATGGAGGTGCCCAGCAGCGCCCAGTCGAACGTCAGCCCTTTGACCCACAGCTCCAGCAACTTCTGGTATTTGCCTTTGTCGGCCCAGGCCGCCAGCGTCGCCGCCATGTCCTCATCGTGGGCCAGTACCGCCATGGCCCCCTTGTTGTCTTGCACCCGGCCCAGATGCACGCCGTCGAAGCAGCCAAAGTACTCAGGGGCCTTGAGCAGTTGCGCCAGGCTTTGCGCCAAACGCTCCTGCAACTCACTGATCGAGGCGACGCAGAAGGCCAGGCGATATTCCAGGGCCTCCCTGCCCTGTTGCAGGGTAAAGGCCAGGTCCGCCAGGCGCGGCGGCTCGCCCTCAAGGTCGCGTCGTTGCAGGAACTTCTGCAAACGCTCGACTTGCTGTTGCAACTGCGCCGGAGTTCTGGCCGACAGCACGATGATCGCCGGCTGCCCGACAACCGCCTCGTCCCGCTCCGGCGCCACGTACTGGGCGATGATCACATGGCCGTTCGATCCGCCAGAGCCAAACGACGAGACCGAGGCGGCCAGTGGATATTCGCGTTCGCGGCCATCGAGATTGAGCAGCGGTCGGCGCCACGCTTGCAGTTGCTGAGGGATGTAGAACGGCGATTCGGCAAAGGAAATGCCGGGATTGAGCCGACTCGAATGCAGCGACGGCGCCAGCTGGCGATGCTTGAGTTGCAGCAGCACCTTGGCGATCCCGGCGATGCCTGCTGCCGATTCCAGATGACCAATGTTCGATTTGGCCGACCCCAGGGCGCACTGCTGCGCCAATGCCGGCTCGCTGCCGAGGGCCGCGCTGCGTCGGGCAAAACCCTGTTGCAGCCCGCTGATTTCAATCGGATCGCCCAACGCGGTGCCGGTGCCGTGGGCTTCGATGTAGCTCAGCTCGCGGGGGTTCATGCCGGCCTTTTCCAGCGACTCGGCGATCATTGCGCCTTGGGCATTCGGGCTCGGCACGGTGTAGCCATGGGTCTTGCCGTTATGGTTGACCGAGGTCGCACGAATGACGCCGTAGATGTTGTCGCCATCGGCCTGCGCCTGGGCCAGCGGTTTGAGCAACACCGCGCCGGCGCCTTCGCCGGGTACAAAACCATCGCCGCCTTCGCCGAAACTGCGGCAGCGGCCATCGGTCGAGGACATGGTCAGCTGCGACTGGATGAAGTATTTGTTGGGGTGCAACGATAGGTTGACACCACCGGCCAGCGCCACCCGGCACTCGCCGCGTTTCAGGCTCTCGACGGCCAGGTGCAGCGCGGTCAGCGAGGACGAGCAGATGGTGTCGATGGCCATGCTCGGGCCGTTGCAGTCGAAGACGTAGGACACGCGGTTGGCAATCGAACCGAACGATGAATCCACCGCATCGTCGGCGCAGTCTGCGGCGGCAGAGCGCGTGTACAGCAGGTATTCGCCGTGCATCACGCCGACAAAAACCCCCATGTTTCCCTGGTAGTGACGTTGCAATGCGGCGCGGTCGTAGCCTGCGTCTTCGAGGGTGTGCCAGGCGGTTTCGAGGAAGATCCGTTCCTGCGGATCCATGCGCTCGGCGTCGCGCGGCGAAATATTGAAAAACAGCGGATCGAAGCGGTCTACACCGTCGATAAAGCCGCCCCACTTGGTGTTGATCTTGCCTTTGAGGCGGCGGTCGCGGCTGTAGTAATGCTGGTGCTGCCAACGCTCGGCGGGGATCTCGCTGATGCTGTCGACCGCGTTTTTCAGGTTGTCCCAGAAGCTGTCGACGTCCGGTGCACCGGGAAAACGCCCGGCCAGGCCGATGATCGCAATCGGTTCGTCGCGCTCCTGGCGTCGGTTAGTGTCGGGGCGTTGTGCGGTTCTGGCGGGCTGGGTAGCCTGTTTGAGGGGCGCCTGAATCCCCAGCAGTTGCCGGCTGCGCGACGGATGTTCGGCAGCAAAATAAGCGGCCAGTGCGCCGATGCTCTGGTGTTCGAAGAACAGGGTGCTGGACAACGCACCAAACGCCTCGGCCAGCCGTTGGTTGAGCGCGGTGATCATCAGCGAGGTCAAGCCGTAGCGATCAAAGCTTTCAAGGCTGTCGAGGCTGCTCTCGGGAATCGCCGAGACGCTGGAAAAGTGTTGTTTGAGATAGCCCTCCAGCGCAGTGTGCAGCGCGTCATCCCGCGCAGGCGGTGGTGCTGCTTCGTCCCTGGCGGAGGCCGCGATATGACAATCAACGGTTGCAAAGGGGTATGCCGGCAGTGCCACTCGACGAGCGTCATGCCGGGCGATCTCGGCCAGATCGGTTTCGCCGGCGACCCAGCGGCTGGCGATGGCGTTCAGGGCATCGCGGTCGAGGCCGCGCAGATCCTGTTCGATAGCAGCCGGTTGTGCCGCACTGGCGAGAGTGCCTGGCGGCGCTGACTGACCATTGTTGAGCAGCGTCAGCAGTTCGGTTTCGCTGTCGGCCACCAGCGCCAGACGATGTCCCAGTGGCGCTCGGCCGACGCATAGGGTGTAGCTGATATCGCCGAGACTGGCGTCGCCCAGGCGTCCTGCCTGAAGAGCGTTGGCAAATGCCGCCATCAGTTGATCAAGCTGCGCACGGCTGGCGGCGGTAAAGGGAAACAGCCACGGCCCGACAGTCTTCAATGTTGTGGTCTGTGGTGGTGGCGCTTCAAGGATCAAATGACCACCAGAACCGCTGGCGCCGAAGGCGTTGATCAATGCACGTTGCGGCCCTTGCCACTCGCTCAACGTGTCGGCGATGGCAAGGTTGCTGTTCTCAAGTCCAACAAGGGGGCTCAACGGATTGCAGCCGAGGGTCGGCGCTATCTGCCGGTGTTTGAACTGCATCAGTACTTTGGTGATCTGCGACAGAGCCGACGCCGATTCGAGGTGGCCGATATTGGCCTTGATCGACCCGACTTTCAGCGGTGTATCGCCAAGGCGGCTGCCGAAGACTTTGTTGATCGCCGCAAACTCGGCCCCGTCCGCCAGACTGGCACCGGGGGCTGCGGCCTCCACGTATCCAATCGCCTCGGCAGGCAAGCCCGCCTGTTGCAGCACCCGGCGCATCGACGCGGCATGACTGTCGGCGCTCGGTGTGCCGTAGCGAAACGTCTTGCCGCTGTGGCTGATGGCCGTGGTACGAACAACGCCGAGGATCTGGTCACCGTCGCGTCTGGCCTCTGCAAGTGGCCGGATCAACAGCGCACCGACGCCCTCGCCCGCGACCCAGCCGTTGGCGTTGAGGCCGAACGGGTGAGACTGGCCATTGCCGGACAACAGCTCCAGCGACGTCAATAGCTCAAGGTGTGAGGGATGACTGATCAGGTTGACGCCGCCGACAATCGCCGCCTGACATTCACCCTGACGAATACTCGCGCAAGCAAAGTGCAGGGCCGTCATTGCGGATGAACACGAGGTGTCGAATGCGACGCTGGGGCCATTGAAGTCGTTGAAGAACGACACCCGGTTGGCAATCGCCGAGAGAAACGAGGTGGTTCGCTCGCCCTGTTCGCCGGGCTGATGGTGCTGGTAATCGCCCCACATCGCGCCGACAAACACACCGACTCGCTCGGCCTTGCGCCGCAGACCGGCAGCGGTATAACCGCTGTTTTCCAGGCAATGCCAGACCGTTTGCAGGAACAGGCGCTCTTGTGGGTCCAGGGTCTTCGCTTCGGCGGGGGTGATCTTGAACAGTAGCGGATCAAACAGCTGCTTGTCGGCCAGTGCGCCGACGGCCCACTGCGGTGAATCCGCGCTGATGTCGTCGCCATACAGCAGCGATTCGCGGCTGACGGTGTTGATCGCCGAGCGCCCGGCACTGAGGTTCTGCCACAGCTCTTGTGCATTGGCAGCGCCGGGATAACGACCGCTGAGGCCGATGATCGCCAGCGCGCCATCACTCACCGGCTCGGCGGCGACTCGGCTGCCACTGCGGCGTTCCAGCCGTGGCCAGCCTATCGGGAGCAATTGGCTGACGGTGCCGCCGACGAAGCTGTGCAGCAGTTCGTCACCCTCTTCCAGGTCAAAGGCACCGCGAACTTTATCGAAGTACATCGAGCCGATGGGGCACAGCCCGATGCCAAATTCGGTTTGTTTTTCCAGCAGCAACTGGCCGATTCGTCCGGCCTGGAGCAGGTTGAAATAGCGACTTTCATCGCCGTAAGCCGGCGAGCGACCGGCGATGATGAAGATCCGCAACCGGGCCTGCTGCGCGTGTTTGCGGTTGAACGGGGTGTAGCTGCCGTTGAACGCCAGCGGATCGCCTTCGCCGATGTAGCTCAGGCTATGGCTGTCGCTGTGGTAGCGGTAAATGCCGGGGGGCGGACAGTGTTCCTGGCCGTGCTCGGTCGGCCCGGCGAGGTGCAGGTAGATCTTCAGGTCCAGTGCGGCGTCGGCGCTGTACAGGTGACCGCTGCCCTGTCCGTCCCTCAACAGGCTCAACAACCGGCTCAATTGCGCCACGCTCAGCGGATCGCCGCCGTACTGGCGCTTGGCGGCCCGCAGTCGCAGCGCGTCGGCGCTGATCGGTGCGGTGGGCAGTTCGATGACGCTGTCACCCTGCTCCGGCAGATCATGGCGAATCTGCAGTTGTTGGCGGTGCAGTTGCTCCAGCGCCTCCTTGCCCGGCAGGTCAAAACCGTTGTTGTTTTCTGCCAGGAAGTCGGCGAACAAGGGCCTAGGCTGTCCAGTCAGAACGGCTGGTGCGTCACCTTCGATCAGGCAATGCAGCAAACGGTGGCTCGGCTGCAACTTGAACAGCTCGGCAATCGTCGCGACGTCCACGCCACAGACCGGGGTCAACGCGATGTCGAAGTCCGCCTGGTGCGACAGCAACATCTGCTCGATATAACCGGCTTCCAGCACCAGCAACGCCGGGGCGGCATGGTTATAGAGCGGCGTGATGGCGGCGGTTTCGGCGACCAGAAACAGCGCAAAACCGGCTTCGGCCAGTTGCGCGCGCTGCTCGGCACGCAGAGCCTGCGGGTCCAGACTGGCCGGCACACTTACCGGCAACAGGCGATTGAGCCGTGGCTGGTAGTACCAGGCGCCACCCGCCAGTCCCTCGATCCGCCCTTCGGCGACATACAGGTAACACTGGACAGCGTTGAGGCCGCCAGCTGATGAATAGAGGTATTTACCCTCACCCTCCAGCGTCACTTCGCGCAATAACGAGAGCAGGCAGCCCAGCCGTTCAAGGCTGGCGGGTGAAGCGTCGTCGGTTCGCTGATAAGCACGCGGATCAAAGCGCACCCGCTCCAGCCGGATCAGTTTCTGGGCTGTTGGCTGTGGTGGCGGCGCGGCCTCCACCAGCGGCGCCTGCTCGGGTGTCACACCCTTGGCGTCAAGGATAAAGGCCGTGACGGCGGCGATGGTCGGTTGCTCAAGGAACATCTCGACCGGCAGCGTGACCTGGTACTGCTGGTGAATGCTATGGACCGCTTGCACCAGGGTAAAGGAGGTCGCGCCCTGATCAAAAAGATCGTCGTCAACCGCCAGCTCATTGATGCCGAGCGCCTCGATAAAATAGTGTTGCAGCCAGGCCGTCAGTGCCTGGGGATCCACAGCCGGCGCCGGTGAACTGACTGACGAGAGGCCGTCACCGGCCAGCAGCGCCTGACGGTCCGCCTTGCCATGGGGCGTTACCGGGATCTGCTCGACAAAGTGAACCTGATTCGGCGTCATGTACTCCGGCAAGCAGGATTTTACAAAATCACGCACCGCCTTTTTGTCCAATCCCTCGGCGACGACATAGGCCACCAGTTTGGGATCTTCGGAGCCGGGATCCTTGACCAGCACCACCGCATCACTGATCGACAGATGGCTTTTGAGGGTGTTTTCGATCTCGCCCAACTCGATGCGAAAACCCCGCAGTTTGACCTGCGAGTCGAAACGCCCCAGCACCTCGATCTCGCCGTTGTCGAGGAAGCGCGCCTTGTCACCGGTGCGGTAAAGCCTGGCGTCGGGTTCAGTGGAGAACGGATCGCGGATGAACTTTTCAGCCGTCAGCTCGGGCCGATTGAGATAACCCCGGGCCAGGCCGATGCCGCCAATGCACAGCTCGCCAGTCTGGCCGATCGGCACCGGCTTGGACCCGGCATCGAGGATATGGATTTGAATATTGTCGATGGGCCGGCCGATCGGCACCCGTTGATCTTCACGCGGTTCGGCGAGCCACCAGGTGACGTCCACCGCTGCCTCGGTCGGGCCATAGAGGTTGTGCAATTGCGCGCTCAGAAGCGCGCGACACCGCAGCAGCAGGTCGTGGGTCAGTGCTTCGCCGCTGACGAACACCTTGCTCAGTGACCGGCATTCGCCAACCGCCGGGTGCTTGAGGAAGAAGCGCAACATGGACGGCACGAAGTGGCAGATGGTGATCCGCTGCGCCTTGATGATCTCCACCAGATAGTGGGCGTCCTTGTGGCCTTCCGGCCTGGCCATGACCAGGCAAGCACCGCTGAGCAACGGCAGAAACAGCTCCCACACCGACACATCGAAGGTAAAAGGCGTCTTCTGCAAGATCCGGTCAGCCGGCCCCACGGCGTAATGGCGCTGCATCCACAGCAGCCGGTTGCAGATCGCCTTGTGCGGCAACATGCAGCCTTTGGGCCGCCCGGTTGAGCCCGAGGTGTAGATCACATAGGCGAGATCATCAGGGCGGTTGATGGACGCCGGATTGGCATCGTTTTCGTGCGGCACTTCGTTCGCGGGATCGTCCAGGCACAGCACTGCAACGTTATGGGCCTTGAGGCGCTGCTCAAAACGTTGCTGCGTCAACACCACGCTGACCGCGGCGTCCTCAATGATCAGGGCCAGCCGTTCCTCGGGGTAAGCCGGGTCCAGCGGCAGGTAGGCACCACCGGCCTTGAGAATGGCGAGCAGCGCGATCATCAGCTCAAGCGAACGCTCCATCTGCACGCCGACCAAGCTGTCGGGGCCGATGCCAAGTTCGCGCAGGTAGTGGGCCAAGCGATTGGCCCGGCGATTCAACTGGCAAAAACTCAAGCTTTGATCGTCGAAGAGCTCCGCCACGGCGTCAGGGCTGCGTTCCACCTGTTGCTCGATCAGCTGCTGCAGGCATTGCTCCAGCGGATATTCGTGGCGGGTGTCGTTCCAGCCGGCAATGATCGCGCATTCCTGGATTAGATCACCGGGCTGCGCTGCGGGCGGAGTGCTTTGTGGACCGTCATTCGTAGAGTTGTTGTCTGACACTGCGCGACTTCCCTGTCAGGTTGGGCCGACGTCATCGGCAACTTTGATCCGTGTCATCCCGTCAGCGCGGCACGCTCATGTAAGCGTCTTGCCGTGCGAGCCTTCAGTCGATTACCGGGGATTGTTCGGATTTTTTGTGCAGCTAATGATTGAGGGGCGCGTTGCTGCGCAAGCTAACCGTCCTCGAAGGGACGCTTGTGACAAACTCACAGGCGCCTGCCCGTGAGAGAAAAAAGCGGAAAGCAGCCCTCGGCCTTGCCGCGGGGGCAAGAATTTGGGCTGTTCAATGTAGAATCAGCGAGGAGCAAGACCAACACATCCGTGTTCCTGAACACAGTAATTCCCTTTACCAGTGAGCGCCTGAGGCTTGCCAGCGACAACGACGCATACCTTGCGCCATTGTAGATTCACCGCTTGAGATCGTATTTTCTCGCTGGCGCCTGCAGGTCTAGAACTATTCCTACAGAATACCGACACCAGCCTAGTAGGAAGAGATGACCTGTCAAATCCAGATTCGAATACTTTACAAATCACGGATACTGGCCGACCAGACAGGCTCCGCCCCACCAGTTTCGTAGATTAAAAGCTGACTCCCCCCCCAAAAAAACATTCGCAATGGCAATTTTCCAGATCGGTATTAGGCTAACAATCTACGCGCCAGTCGGCGTACGGCACACTGCCATCATGGAAAAGGATGACATTCATGAGCACTCCCAACACGGATCGTTTTCATATTTTTGGCGTCTGTACGCCAAAAAATTACTGCCTGTTCGTCGACTACGTGCTCGACGAAATCAAGGATCGCGAAAGCAGTTTGCTACAGCGCATACAGGAAACACCCGACCCGGCATTACGCGTCTGGCGAGAAACCACACCACTGCAAGGCACGGATGTTTTCGAGATCGAATGCGTGAAAGACCGGGAAACAGCGCAAGAAGCGGTCGAGTTCTGGCGTGCGTATTTTCATTCCTTGGGCGAAACCATTATCGAAGCTGACCACGTATGCGACAGGTTGGATTGAGGGGGAACGCATGGAGTCTGAGTCGAAACAATGCCCACTGAATATTCATTACCTGATGTCCTTGAGCGTCTGTACCAAAATCAGCTCGCCTTAGAGGCGGCCGTGATGGAGTTGACCTTGAGGGTTGAGCGCCAGGGTGCGACGGACACTGGCGACAATGTCCGCGGAGCGCTTCACACGATCGGTGAGAACGCCGGACACATCAAACAGGGCTTGCCCAAAGCTGAGGACCCAACGGCCACCCTAATCAAGGTGGTTCCGACCTCCTTCCTTCAAAAACTCTCTGTCGCGCGGCTCCCGCTTCCCGAATCAGCACGCGCTATCTTGCAGTGCTGATCAACCTTAGACTCCAGCTCGTCAGATTCAAACCCCAAATTATGCTTTTGCAAGCGTAATGGCATAATATGCCAATGATCGAAAGAACCTGTTTGCCGAAAGCTGGAGCTCATTATGGCGACGCGAAACGTTGTGCTCACCCCTCACCAGGAACAGGTTATCCATGACCTGGTGCAGTCCGGCCGCTATCAGAATGCCAGCGAAGTGATGCGAGAAGGTTTGCGTTTATTGGAACAGCGTGTCGCCGAAGACACCGCCAAAATTGAGGCCCTGCGTCAGGCGACCTCGATCGGCATCATGGATCTTGAGCACGGGCGCTTCACGCAGGTGAACGAAGGGGATCTGGAGCACTACCTCGAGGGCTTGAGCCTGGAGGCAAGCATCCCCGTGAGAGAGAAACACTGAGCATGCCGCCGTATCGGATTTCCAACGCGGCGCGCGCCGACATTGTCGACATCCTCAGGCTCTCCCAGACGCAGTTCGGCTATCAAGCACGCCCGCGCTACCAGGCACTGATCCTCGCGGCGCTGCAAGCGATTGCCGACACGCCTTACCGCATTGGCAGCCACGACCTCGATGAGCTTGCATCGGGTCTTCGCAGCTATCACCTCATCTATTCACGCCAGCAGGCCAAACAAACCCATGGAACGGTCAAAAGCCCACGGCATATCGTGTTCTATCGTGTGGCAATCGACGACGTGATCGAGGTCGTCAGACTCCTTCATGACGCCATGGAAGTGCAGTTGCACTTGCCTAATGACTGATCACCGACCTGGCCCAACGACTTAACTGGCCACGAACAGCGAAGGCAAGGCGCCCCCCCTCTACATCTCAACCTGAGCGCCCTCGCTGTCAGCCGACTCGGCGGCCAATTGAAGCGGGAGGTGCTGGGTCCGACCGGATTATCGAGACCCACGACCAGAAACATGATGTTCAACTTTGCGGACCACCTTCAATGCTGAACAACCGATTCTTAGGCGTTTTCCGTGGCCAGACGCCTAACATTACGCTCCAGCTGCCGATAGTTACGCGGATCGATGCCTCTGGCGACCAGGGCCCTGGCAATATCACGTAGAGCGCGAGCATCTCGTAAGCTAATTTCAGGATAGGTACCGAGAGAAATACGGGGTTGCTTATCCGCCCAGGAAAAGCGGAAGTGCCAGCACTTGGCGCCTTTCGTATTCACGAAAAGAGCAAGGCCGTCGTAGTCAGGGAGGGTGTAGTCCTTGGCGCGGGGCTTGGCGTGCCGGACTGCAGTATCGGTGAGAGCCATCGTACAATCTCCGTCTCGTTTGAATAGAGGAAATTTGTACGGCTTCCGATGAGTTAAGTACCACGAAAAAGTGATCTACCAAGTGCCGGATTAATGTACTAAAAAACGTACTAAAAAGTAAGCGTCCGGTGATCACGCCTAGCGAACGGTGCTGTCGGTGTGCTACGGAAAAATGAACTGTTTCATAGCTGCCATTATTGCGATCACCAGAACGGCGAGCCCCACCGCTGAAGTCCACTCGGATTCCGGTGTATAGGCAAACCAAGAGCCCTTCGATGGATGTTTACCTAGCGAGATAAGCCTCATTATGGGCCAACCAATAGGAAAGCAGATGGCGCGAAAAATCACTTCGATCAGTATATCAAGCACGCTTGTACGTCCTTTTTCTGGGCGATAGAAACGATTGTAGCGTCTGGCCATTCCATTAGAGGTTACACGACCGCACCCAATTGGTAAGCGTCCGGCCAAGATCCCAAAGCTAATGGCAAGGGCGTCAGGAAGGCATATTGCTCGGGCGGCTATTGCTTGCGGTTGGTGGACGCGATGATTTCGATGGCCACCCCCCTAGAAAGGATAGTAAGACTCCGGTCGTCGGGTCGCGGGATAGCTGGCCCCGGAAACGAAAGATACTTTGTGTGATCACTACATCAAGGACGACACATGGAAATTACGATTCGCCGGAAGAGTGGTTTTTTTGATAACTCCTATGGACGATGCGTCCCGCTTTTAGTCCTCTTTGACGGCGCGGTTGTGGGCCGGTTGGCAACCGGCGAAATCATGGCCCTGACGCTCCCGGACGTCTGCGGAACATTGCAAGTCGGCCTCCTTGACTCTAGGAAATCGCCTTACATTGGAAATATGGCTGATGACATAGTCTCGACCAGTAGGGGGCTTGGTATTTCCCCGAACCAAGCCGTTCAGGCTTTTTCAGTGAGGACTCGGTGGTGGGTTTTTTTTGATGTCGCTGATTTGGTGTATTTTGGGCCGCTTAGCCGCTGGGTGTTCGCGGTCGAGAAAGAACCGACATAGGGGGCTTGTGAGGCGGTTACTTGGTAAGCCCAGCTATTACCCTTTGCACGGTTAGACGGGCCCCCATCTATTCGGCAGCAGCTCGTTAATCTCGCTCGCCCGCTGCGTCGGCAGGCGTGTGAGAACGTCCTTCAGGTAAGCATACGGATCATGGCCATTGAGCCGTGCCGACTGGATCAAACTCATGATCGCAGCCGCGCGTTTGCCGCTGCGTAACGAGCCTGCGAATAGCCAGTTCGAGCGCCCAAGTGCCCATGGCCGGATTTGGTTTTCGCACCAATTATTGTCAATGGGTACGGCCCCGTCATCGAGATAGCGCGTCAGCGCTATCCAGCGTTTGAGGCTGTAATCCAAGGCCTTGGCGATGGCCGAGCCCTCAGGCACAAGCTGTCTCTGGGCGATCATCCAGGTATGAAGTGCCTCGACTATGGGCGCAGCTTTTTCCTGTCGTATTCGTTGCCGAATATCCGGCTCCAGCTCTCGAACTTCTCGTTCAACTTCGTACAAAGTCGCGATGTAGTGCAGCGCTTTTTCGGCGATCTGGCTCTTGTTGGTCGCATGCAAATCGAAGAATTTGCGGCGCGCATGGGCCATGCAGCCGATCTCCGTAACGCCCAGTTCGAAGCCTGCCTTGTAGCCAGCGAAGTCATCGCAGACCAACTTGCCGTTCCAGTGGCCCAGAAAGGCTCGGGCATGTTCGCCAGCGCGGCTCGGGCTAAAGTCGTAAACGACCGCCACCAGATCGGAGAACGGGCTGGTGGCATAGGCCCAGACGTAAGCGCGGTGAGTTTTCTTCGCGCCTGGCGTCAGCATTTGTACCGGGGTTTCGTCAGCGTGTACGACGTCGTGCGTCAGCACGGCGTCGCGCAGCGCATCAACCAGAGGCTGTAATTGCACGCTGCAGTTGCCCACCCACTGCGCCAAGGTCGAACGGGCGATGGGCAACCCAGCGCGGCCGAAGATTTTCTCTTGGCGATACAGCGGCAGATGGTCGGCGAACTTGGCAACCATGACGTGGGCTAGCAGGCCCGCCGTCGGTATGCCTTTATCGATAACGTGCGCCGGCACTGGCGCCTGAATCAGCGTTTCGCACTGCTCGCAGGCCCATTTCCCACGGACGTGGCGTTCGACAGTGAAGACGCCCGGCGTGTAGTCGAGCTTTTCGCTGGCATCCTCGCCGATGCGTTTGAGGGCGCAGCCGCATTGGCAGTGGCTGGTTTCCGGTTCGTGATGGATCAGCGTGCGAGGGAACTACGGCGGCAGCACAGCGCGCTTGGGTTGCTGGCGTACTTTGCCTTCAACGGTCGCCGGTTGCAGTGCTGCAAGCTCAGCTTCGATGGCGGCAATATCGGTGTCGATCAAGTCGTCAAGCAAGCTAGCTTGATCCGGACTTAGTTGTTCGCTGCGCTTGTCAAACTTGAAGCGTTTGAGCAGTGCGATCTCGTGGGCCAACTTCTCGTTGACCGACTTGTGATGAGTGATTTGCTTGTCCATCGTCTCGACGCGCTGGATCAACTGCGCCGCCAAGGCGCGCAGTTCTTCAGGGTTTAATTGATCGAGATTCGGATGCGAAGTCATGCCGACAGTTTTGCCAGAGAGGGCTAGCGGCGGCGATAGACTGATGGGCTAATTGCGCTGGCAACCGCGCCATTGCAGACGAGTTAGAGCACCTTGATGGCTCCTCCGGCACCGACGCGTTGCCAAGGTAAACCGAGCACCAAGGCTTGAAGTTGCTCAGCATCTAACTCGACTTCAGAGCCGTATCGCACGCCCGGCCAAAAGAATCGCCCTTGATTCAAGCGCCGAGCGGCCAGCCAAATCCCTACACCGTCATGCACCAACACTTTCACACGATTGGCGCGGCGATTGGCGAACAGATAAGCACAGTGCGGCTTCGCCGCACCGAACACGGCCACGACCCGCGCCAGTGCGGTTTCAGTGCCAGCGCGCATGTCCATGGGCTCGGTGGCGAGCCAGATGGAGTCGATGCGGATCATCGCAACAGGTCTCGTAAGAACGCGGAGTATGCCGCTGCATTTCTGCCGGCCAACTCACAACGATTACGCCTTTTGAATGCGGCACTTCGATTCGGATCGTGGCAGGAAGGGTCTGATTCATCGCCACCGGCGGAGATGTCTTGATCGGGATGAAGGCGGTTTGAAGTGTCAGGTTTTTCTGCGCATCCACTCGAATCCATTTATGGACAAGGTTGGCATTGAGATTATGGGGCAACGCGACATTTGCAATGGAGGTGTCAGGCTTAGCGCACTCGGCAATGACCTGGGACTTGAAGGACTTGGAGTAGGAACGGCGTTCTTGTGGCATGGGTGTCCGCTTAAAAAGGCTAAAAATGGTGTCCACTTAAATTTTGGTGGACACCATCGCCTCAAGCGAAGGTGTCAGGAAGGTGTGTTGCCCGGACGGTTACACTAAAAAAACGTGGCTGGTAGTGTTTTCGAGCGGAACTTACTGGAACGAAAAAAGAGGCCGAAGCCTCTTTTTTTCAGTTTCTGCAGACTTCAATAGAAGCCTGTAGAACAATAATTGGAGCGGGAAACGAGACTCGAACTCGCGACCCCGACCTTGGCAAGGTCGTGCTCTACCAACTGAGCTATTCCCGCGTCTTGGTGAGGCGCATTCTATAGAATCCAGATGCCCCGTCAACCCCTTGATTCAAAAAAGTTTATTTCTTTTCCACGTCGGTCTTCAGATGCGGCCAGGCAGCCCGCAGATATTGGACCATGGACCACAACGTCAGGCCAGCAGACACCAACAGCAAGGCGTACCCCATCAGGACCCAGAAGCTGAAGCTCGACGGATTGGCCAGCAGGATCACCAGCGCCAGCATTTGCGCGGCGGTTTTCCATTTGCCCAGGTTCGACACCGCTACATGGGCACGGGCACCGAGTTCGGCCATCCACTCGCGCAGTGCCGAGACGACAATTTCGCGACCGATGATAACGGCGGCCGGCAGCGTGAGCCACAGGTTGCCATGCTCTTGCACCAGCAGAACCAGGGCAACCGCGACCATCAGCTTGTCTGCAACAGGATCGAGGAAGGCCCCGAACGGTGTGCTTTGTTCCAGACGACGGGCCAGATACCCGTCGAGCCAGTCGGTCGCGGCGGCAAATGCGAAGACCGACGCGGACGCCAGATAGCTCCAGTGGTAAGGCAAGTAAAACAGCAAAATGAAGATCGGGATGAGCAGGACGCGTAGAACGGTAATCAGATTAGGGATATTCATCGGCACAACTGGCTACGAGGTGAGTTGGGCATTCTACTCGCTGTGCAGATTTGCATAAATCAACTCTGCGAGCTTTTTGCTGATTCCGGGTGCTTTGGCGATCTCTTCGATGCTGGCACGAGACAGCTCCTGCAATCCACCAAAATGTTTCAACAAATCGCGTCGACGTGTCGGTCCGACGCCGGCAACGCCCTCAAGCGTGGACGTGCGGCGAGTTTTCCCGCGACGTGCGCGGTGCCCGGTAATGGCGAAACGATGAGCTTCGTCGCGAATCTGCTGGATCAAATGCAACGCGGGGGAATCGCCGCGCAAGGTGAATTCATGGGCCGCGTCGTTGAGGTACAGGGTTTCGAAACCCGCCTTGCGCGTCGCGCCCTTGGCCACACCCAAGAGAATCAGGTCTGGCACGGCTAGCTCATTAAGCACGTCACGGGCCATGGACAGCTGACCTTTACCGCCGTCGACCAGCAGGATGTCCGGTAACTTGCCCTCGCCGTCCTTCAATTTGCTGAAGCGTCGGGTCAGGGCCTGATGCATCGCGGCATAGTCATCGCCCGGCGTAACGCCTTCAATGTTGTAGCGGCGGTAGTCGGACTTGATCGGGCCTTCCGGTCCGAACACTACACAGGAGGCCACAGTGGCCTCACCGCTGGAATGGCTGATGTCGTAGCACTCAAGACGTTGCGGTGGCTCGTCCAGTTTCAGCACTTCGGCCAAGGCATCGAAACGTGCCGCAACGTGTTGTCGGTTAGCCAGACGCGCGCCCAACGCCTGCTCGGCATTGGTGACCGCCAACTGCTGCCAGCGCGCTCGGGTACCGCGCACTCGATGGCTGATGGTCAATTCACGACCGCGCAGCTCTTCGATGGCTGCGATCAGGGTCGGAAAGTCTTCGTGAACCACGTTGACGATCAGCTCGCTCGGCAAATCGCGTTCTGGACTGCTGATGAAGTATTGGCCGAGAAACGCTGCCATGACTTCGGAAACGTCTTCCTCGATACCCACCTGCGGAAAGAAGTTCTTGCTCCCCAACACCCGACCACCGCGCACGCTGATCAAGTGCACGCAGGCGCCACCTGGATTGACGAACGCCGCAATCACATCGACATCGCCCGTCCCGCCTTCCATGCTTTGCTGGTCCTGGACCCGACGCAGCAATGAGATCTGGTCACGCAGCTCGGCGGCACGCTCGAACTCGAGGTTGACCGCCGCCTCCTCCATGGCCGCAGACAACTCGTCCGCCAGGGCGTTGCTGCGCCCTTCAAGAAACATCACCGAGTGGCGTACATCTTCGGCATACACCTCGGGCTCCACCAACCCCACACACGGCGCCTTGCAGCGCTTGATCTGGTATTGCAGACAAGGTCGAGCGCGGTTCTTGTAAAAGCTGTCTTCACACTGACGAACGAAAAACGCCTTTTGCAGCAGACTCAGGCTTTCGCGAATCGCACCGGCGCTGGGATAAGGGCCGAAATACTTGCCCTTGGCCTTCTTCGCTCCCCGATGGATGCTCAAGCGTGGGAACTGACCATCCGAGAGAAAGACGTAAGGGTAGGATTTGTCGTCGCGCAGCAGGATGTTGTACGGCGGACGCCATTCCTTGATCAGCGTCTGCTCAAGCAGCAAGGCTTCGGTTTCGTTGGCCGTGATGGTGGTTTCGACCTGGGCGATACGGCCCACCAGCGCAGCGGTCTTGGGGGCAAGACCGGCTTTGCGGAAGTAACTCGCCAAACGCTTCTTGAGATTTTTGGCTTTGCCGACATACAGCAGCCGCGCATCGCTGTCGAACATGCGATAGACGCCCGGCCGCCCACTGACCGTCGACAGAAAAGCACTTGGATCGAAGGTTTCAGTCATTTTCAGAGGCTGGCATCAACCATGCCGTGACGAACCGCCAACAGCGTCAACTCGACATCGCTGCTGATCGAAAGCTTCTCGAAAATACGGTAACGGTAGGTATTTACTGTTTTTGGCGACAGGCACAGTTTGTCGGAAATGATCTGCACTTTCTGACAACCGACAATCATCAACGCAATCTGGATTTCCCGCTCCGACAAGGCGTCGAAGGGCGAATCATTGGTTGGCTGGAACGACTTGATCGCCAGTTGCTGGGCAATCTGCGGGCTGATGTAGCGTTACACCAGGCGAATGGCCTGGACCATTTCCGGCAATCCGGCGCCCTTGGTCAGGTAACCCGCGGCCCCCGCCTGTAACAGCCGGGTAGGAAACGGATCTTCTTCGCACACGGTGACCGCGACGACTTTGATGTCCGGATGACTGCGCAATAATTTGCGCGTGGCTTCAAGACCGCCGATCCCGGGCATCTTGACGTCCATCAGCACCACATCAGGTTTCAACTCACGCGCTTTAAGCAGGGATTCCTCCCCTGACTCAGCCTGGCCGACTACTTGCAGGCCATCGATGTCAGCCAGCATTCGTGTAATGCCTGTACGAACGAGATCATGGTCATCGACTACTAGCACCCTAATCAAGCAGACACCTCGCGATTTGGTCTTATTGGGTTGCCGGACACCTTAGCAAAAAGCAACTGGCAGACCTAGCGGCAAGCCGCATATAAAAAGTTTCAATTCATCTGGCAAGGCTTGCCAGCTGTGTGTTTCAGCGATGCAGTTCATTGATATCACGCTGCATTCTCAGGAAACACTGGTCCTTGCCGACCACCTTCAAGCCCTTTCTCTCGTAAAGTATTTTTGCCGGATTATTTTCAAAAACGGTCAGACGCAATGCCGGGCGTCGTTCCTTGCATGCCATGGCGAATACCTGATCAATCGCCCAGGAACCGGCGCCCTGCCCCTGGAACGCTTCAAGCATATGCAATTCGCGGATATACAAGGCTCTGGCGTCACGGCTCAGGCTGATATACCCCATCAACGTGTCATCACGCACAATCAGCCAGTTTTCGCGTCCCTTCCAGGCGACATCGAAGGCCTCGTCCAGCCACAACAGCTCATGTTGAATGTAGTAGCGAAGCATATTTCGACAAGTCAGATCACGAGCAAAGTCCAGATCCAGAGACGTTGCCGGACGCAATTCGAAACCCATTCAAGCCTCCGCCACAGCCACGACTTGCCCTTTCCAGCCGTCAGCATTGCGGCGAGCAACGACCAGAAGGTTCCCCGTACCCGGCGCCGCCACGATCAACGTCCCGTCCGCCGCCCAGATTGCACTGCGCCCTGCCGACTCCCAGCCACCCGTTGCGCCACCATGGTTGGCCATCAGCACTGCCATCGAGTGGGTGCAAGCATAGCCTTGCAATAGCGCGGTATCTGGAGCGTAGCCGTTTTCTGTGATCAACACGCCCGCGGCGTAAAGATCAGCGCCCTGCCGTGCCGCGGCTGCCGCGTGACCGGCGTGAGAAAAATCGGCGCAGACCGCCAGCGCGACGGTGTCGGTACCGATCTTTAATGTCGAACCGCCCGTTCCCGGCGCAAACGCCACCTCCTCGCCCGGGTGCAGATGCTGCTTGCTGTAAACCTCAAGCGAACCATCGGCGCCCAATACCAGAGCTCCGATCAATACCGGCGAAGCGTCCGACAGACGAATCGGCATCCCGACGACAGTGGTCACACCGACTTCCCGCGCGAAATCGCGCAACGGTTGCAGCACCCCGGCGTCTGGCCTTATGGCCAGTTCCGCCGCCAGGCCGCGTTCATACCCGGTCAGTGACAGTTCCGGAAACACCAGCAATTGCACGCCCTGCTCCGCAGCAACCTGTATGAAGCGCCGATGCCAGGCCATATTGGCGGCAAAATCACCGGCGATGGAGATCGATTGAGCGGCGGCAATGGTCAGTGTCGTCATGGTTTCGTCCTTGTGAAGTTGAGGTTATTGGGCGCAGCGCAAAGTGTGTCACAACACCCGGCGTACTCAAGTGATAGAAAAGCCCATGATCATCGATAGCATTTTCTGATTGAATCCGCGTACCGGCCTCTAGTAAGCTCGGCGCATTCATCGGAGACAGACCATGCTCAACGCCCTCTCACAGCTTCGTACCGCCAGCGCCCCGCGCTCGGTTGCGGCTGCCCGGGTGAATGACGTTTGTGCTTCGATCAGCTTTTATTTTGGGTATTGGTTTAGCCACTGGCGCGCCTGATACCCACACGGCGCCCACTTTAAACGGGTCGCCACCAGAGAATTCTCAACCCCCGGTCGGCCTCCCGACCGGGGGTTTTGTTTTTTCAGCCCTGAACATTTTTAGCGTCACACCAGACAATTTGAGGATTCACGACATGAACTACGCCACTTATTACCGTTACGACAGTTTTACCGCCTGGCGATTTACCAGCCTCCGCTCGGGACAGCCTGCCGCCTCCGATCGGTCACCCACAGGTGGCAAGCACACACACGCAGCCAACCCGGCCAATTGTCGAACACCCCAGTAGGGCCGAGCGCGCGGGAACGAACCCGCCGCCAGCCCAGGAAGCCCGAATATGAACTCGTCCGTCTCTGCTCTGCCGCTGTCCACCTTGAACCCTGCCAATGAAGCGCTGACCTTGCGTCTGCCCAGCTCATTGCAGCTCAAACAACAATTACCCCTCAGCAATGCCCTGACCCGGCAAGTCGCCGACCACCGTCAGGCGGTTCGCGCGATCCTCAACGGTGAAGACTCCCGTCTGCTGGTCATCGTCGGTCCCTGCTCGATTCACGACCCACGTTCAGCCCTCGAATACGCCGCCAACCTGGCCCGGCTGGCCGCTGAAGTCAGCGATGAGATGTTGCTGGTAATGCGCGCCTACGTCGAAAAGCCCCGCACCACGGTCGGCTGGAAAGGCCTGGCCTACGACCCGCATCTGGATGGCAGTGACGACATGGCGGGCGGTTTGACGCTGTCCCGCGAGTTGATGCGCGAAATGCTCCAGCTGGGCTTACCCGTTGCCACCGAGCTGCTGCAACCGATGGCCGCCGGCTACTTCGACGACCTGCTGAGCTGGGTCGCGATTGGCGCCCGTACCACCGAATCACAGATCCACCGGGAAATGGCCAGCGGCCTGGGCATGCCGGTCGGGTTCAAGAACGGCACCGATGGCAGTGTGGCTGTCGCCAGCGATGCCATGCGCTCGGCCGCCCATCCGCATCGTCATTTCGGCGTCGATAGCCAAGGGCACCCTGCAATTATTCAGACCGCCGGGCAACCCCGACACCCACCTGGTTCTGCGTGGCGGCCATCGCGGGCCGAACTATGACCGCGACAGCATCGCCCAAGTGCACAGCGATTTGACCAGACTCAAAATCCCGGCGCGGATCATGGTCGACTGCAGCCACGCTAACAGCGGTAAAGACCCATTGCGCCAACCAGCCGTGTTCAACGACGTGCTCGAACAACGCCTGCAAGGTGATCGTTCGCTGGTCGGCATGATGATTGAGAGCCATTTGTTCGAAGGCTGCCAACCGTTGAGCCCGTCGTTGCGTTACGGGGTGTCGGTAACGGACGGCTGCCTTGGCTGGACCGGGACGGAACAGTTGTTGCTGCAAGCAGCCGAGCGACTTCGTGTGCAGCGCCATACTCAACAGCCAAAGTGACCAGTGCCCGCCTTCCGGTTTTCAATCGAATACCGGAAGGTGGTTGACGTTAAATCAGGTTTACGAGTGCACTTGCACCAACGTGACCTCGGACTGTTGGCTCACATCGTCGAGACGCTCGACCGAATAGGTTACCCGGACCGTCAAGTCCCGATGCTCGCGCCAAAACCTGTAGGGAACGATAAATACCAGCGGTTGACCGGCCATTTCCCTGGAAATTTCACGATCATCGCGATGATTGAAATACTCCCCGTCACATTTCAGATAGACCAGCTCCCCCTCTCCGCCTGAGCATTGTCGATCACGACGGTGACACCATCGATCGCATCCTGCAGATCCAGCCAACCCTCATCGGCTTCCAGCACGGTAGGTGGCAAAAGCGGTCCTCGTTCCAGCGGGCCGATCATCAGCTGTGCAGGCTCCGAGAAGCGTGACGCTTGCCCATTCTGCTCGACGCAGTAGTTGATCGTAACGGCTGCCCCTAGATTGGGGGCAATGCAGTCGGGACTTACCCAAAAAGACAGTTCGCCGCCGACTGCAAAGGATTCGATTTTCAATGTGTCATTGAAACTCGCTTGTGGTGTCACACCTGCCCAAGACAGCAAGACCCGATCTCCTGCCGCCATCCGGGCGTACGGCCTGATGGTTACGCGCGCGCCCTCCCCGACTCTGTCCGGATCGAGCGTGCCGCCCACCGCATCGTTCACAATCACAGGCAGCAAATCTGGCCGGGCATCACCGACGTTCAGGTACAAACGCCCGGACGCCACAGGTTCCTGAAGGCGTGCAGTGTAGAGGGTGTAATAGACCTCGAGTGACCCGCCGTCCAGTGCGGCGATGTGTGCGGCCGACACACAAAAGACAATCGCCCTGCCCACCTGAGCTTCGCTGACAAAACGCGATACCTCATGCCGATACGCAACCCCCTCTGAATCGATACCTGACCAGAACATGACCAGTTTGTCTCCGCAGGCCATGTCCGGGTAAGGAGAGACAGTAATAATGGCCTTATTGTCGGATGGATCGAGCATGGCGTTATCCGCCTGATCCAGCTGTGGTGCCGCCATGCAGTGCTCTACAACATTCAAGTTCTCTGCTTCATAAGTAGTCATTCAACGCTCCAGTCCTTGGAATAAATGCCGCCTTGAGGGCGGCATCGAACGAAGCCTATTGAAACCCGCGGTGCTGATTCGCGCTGCCGGACAATCGCGTCGGCTTGCACGGTAAAAGGACGTTTCAGAAGTAGGTCGTTGCGAGGAAACGTGCAGTCATCGCTAAAAAGATGTCCGGATATTCCGACCAAGACCTCATGCTCATTCGAGCTTTCGTACAATTTCTATTCCGTTTTCATCAGGTTACAGCGGCTTTTTCATACATCGCCGAGCAGGCGGTGTGCTTTAGAGTGCGCCCTTGAGCACACACCTGACCTACTGCGAAAAAGGAATGTACATGCTACGGAATGCAACCACTCAGTATCCGATCCTGCTGGTCCATGGGCTCTTCGGCTTCGATCGCATCGGCAATCTGGAACTGTTCCATGACGTCAAACTGGCCCTGAGAAGTGCCGGCGCGAGGGTTTTCATCCCGCACCTGTCGGCCACCCACAGTAATGAAACCCGCGGCGAACAACTGTTGGCGCAGATCGACCGGGTACTGCAAGGAACCGGTGCAAGCAGAGTCAACCTGATCGGTCACAGTCAGGGCGCACTGGCTGCACGGTATGCGGGGGCGCTGGCGCCAGAGGTGGTCGCTTCGGTGACATCGGTCAGTGGGCCGAACCATGGCTCGGAACTGGCCGACTTCCTGCGCAAGGCGCTGACGCCCGGGCGCCTGCCGGAACAGGTCGCCGGAGCGGTGGCCACCCTGTTCGCCGACTTCCTGTCGTTGCTCAGTGGCAGCCGGCACCTGCCACAGAACGCCATCGCTGCGCTCAATGGGTTGACCACCGAAGGCGTTGGCGCATTCAACGACAAGTACCCTCAAGGGTTACCGAAAACCTGGGGCGGCAAGGGCCGCGAACTGGTGAACGGCGTGCGCTACTATTCCTGGGGCGGCATCCTGCAGGGAAACATTCTCGATGAAGGGCTCCATGCACTCAATCCGCTGCATGGGTTCCTCCGGGCCTTTTCCCACTATTTCACCACCGAAGCCGAGCAGAATGACGGCATGGTCGGCCGATTCAGCGCCCATCTGGGTAAAGTGATCCGTTCGGACTATCCGCTGGATCATCTGGACAGCCTCGGCCAGACAACCGGTCAGGTCCGCAAGGGCATCGACCCGGTCGCCCTGTATGTACAGCATGCCGAACGCTTGAGAAATGCCGGCCTTTAAGCAATGCCTTGATGCCACACGATAGACGGAACTGATCTCCACGGAATTGATATCCACAGAACTTTGAGAGAGAAATAGCCCACTGAATCCGGTAGGCTCCGCACTTTACTGAACATTGAATGGAGTATTTTCCCATGGCCAAAGCCACTGCCCGTCACATCCTGGTTTCCAGCGAAGAAAAGTGCAACGAACTCAAAGCCCAGATCGAGGCCGGTGCCGACTTCGCCGAAGTCGCCAAAGCCAACTCCAGCTGCCCGTCCAGCCGTCAGGGCGGTGACCTGGGTTCGTTCGGTCCGGGCCAGATGGTCAAGGAGTTCGACACCGTGGTCTTCAGCGCACCGATCAACGTGGTGCAAGGCCCGGTCAAGACCCAGTTCGGTTACCACCTGCTGGAAGTGACCAGCCGTCAGGACTGATCAACGCTCGAGTTTGCTACACAACGGCCCGCCTTTTGGTGGGCCGTTGTGTTTTCGTTACGTGATACGGCTGGCGAGGGACGCGCCGCTAGCGTACAAATTGTGGTTATCGACCACCCGGCTCTAAGGCTGACAATGCGACTGGTTTTCCCCACTTTGTTGTTCACTGCCGCGGCCCTGTTATTGGGCACCACCGGTGTGAACGCTGCACCGCAACATGCGTTGACCGTGTACGGTGAACCGGCGAAGTATCCTGCGGGCTTCAGCCATTTCGCCTACACCAACCCGCGCGCGCCCAAGGGCGGCACGATGCGTCGCTCGGCGATGGAAATCGGTCATTTCGACCATATGCTGCCGTACATCGACAAGGGCACGGGTGTCACGCAGATCGACGGCTTGATCTACTCGCCCCTGGCCCAGCGCTCGCTCGACGAGCCCTATACCGTTTACGGCCTGGTGGCCCAACAGATGGAGCGTTCCGACGACGGGCTGTCTATGCGGTTCTACCTGAATCCGAAAGCCCGTTTCGCCGACGGCCAGCCGATCACCGCCGAAGACGTGCGCTATACCTTCGACCTGCTGATGACCCAGGGCAGCTTGCGCTATCGCACGCAATTCGCCGACGTCAAAGGCGTCGAAGTAGAGTCATCACTCACCATTCGGTTCGACTTCAAGAGCAACGAAAACCGTACCCTGCCCCTGGACCTCGCAACCTTGCCGGTGCTTCCCGAGCACTGGTGGAAAACCCGCGACTTTGCCAGCGGCGGTGGTTACGAGCCACCGCTGGGCAGCGGGCCGTACCGCGTGAGCAAGGTCGACTCCGGGCGCAGCATCACCTTCGAGCGTAACGCCGACTGGTGGGGCAAGGATTTACCGGTCAGCCGTGGCCTCTACAACTTCGATCATTTCAGCATTGAGTACTTCGGCGATACCGACGTTGCCCGTCAGGTTCTGCGTGGCGGCGCCTACGATTACAACCGCGAATTCTCCGCCACCGCCTATTCCATCGGCTACGACAGCCCGGCCCTGAGCGACGGTCGCCTGCAAAAGGCTCACCTGGCCAAAGAGGCACCGCAATCGGCTCAGGGCTTTGTGTTCAACCTGCAAAACCCGATGTTCCAGGACCGTCGCGTGCGCCAGGCCCTGGCCATGCTCTGGGATTTCGAGTGGAGCAACCGGCAGATGATGCGCGAGATGTACATCCGCCAGCAGAGCTTCTTTTCCAACACCGACCTCGCCGCACGGCAACTGCCCGACGCCGGTGAACGGGCGATTCTCGAGCCGTTGCGCGGGCAGATCCCCGACGAAGTCTTTACCCAAGTCTTCGAAGCCCCGAAAACCGACGGCAGCGGCGTGATTCGCGATAAACAGTTGCAAGCCCTGGACTTGCTCGAACAGGCCGGCTGGAAACCCGATGGCGATCAGCTGGTCAATGCCCAGGGTCAACCGCTGAGCTTCACCTTCCTGGTCAGCCAGAACGGCATGGACCGATTGCTGCTGCCTTATAAGCGCACCCTGAAACAAATCGGCATCGACCTGAATATTCGCCGCATCGACGCGTCCCAGTACATAAACCGCCTGATGTCCCGGGACTACGACATGATCGTCACCGGCTACCCGGTCACCACCTCGCCAGGCAACGAGCTGTACAACTACTTTGGCTCGGCGGCGGCCAACGATCCCGGTTCCAACAACTACATGGTGCTGAAGAACCCGGCGGTCGATACGCTGGTCAGCGGCCTGGTTCGCGCCACCACCCAGGCTGACATGCTGCGCTACGCCCATGCCCTGGACCGTGTCCTGCAATGGAACTTCTATTGGATTCCCAATTATTACCCGCCAGGCAGCTCGACCGTGTGGTGGAACCGCTTCGGCATTCCCTCTGTACAGGCGAGCAATGACGAAGCTATCGAGAGTTGGTGGGAAGTGAGTTCCACCCCCTTGACCAACCAACAGATGACGGCCGAGCTCATCAAACGCGGCAAACCCGGAGGGCCGCACTGATGTGGGCTTACGTACTGCGGCGCTTGCTGCTGATCATTCCGACACTGGTGATCATTCTTCTGGTCAATTTCGTTATCGTCCAGGCCGCGCCGGGCGGTCCGGTGGAACAGGCCATCGCGCGCCTGCAAGGCATCGGCGGCGCAAGTGTCGGCGGCGGTTCCAGCGAAGCCGTGCAGAGCAGTTCGCGTGCCAGCCGTGGGCTCGACCCGCAGCTGATCAAAGAGATCGAAAAGCAATACGGCTTCGATAAGCCGGCACCGGAACGTCTGTGGCTGATGCTCAAGAGCTACGCCCGCCTCGACTTCGGCAAGAGCTTTTTTCGCGGTGCCACGGTCACCGACCTGATTCTGGAAAAAATGCCGGTGACCATTTCCCTCGGGCTCTGGGCCACGTTGATCACCTACCTGGTGTCGATCCCTCTGGGCATCCGCAAGGCCGTGCACCATGGCAGCCATTTCGATATCTGGAGCAGCACCGCAATCATCATCGGTTACGCCATGCCGGCGTTCCTGTTTGCGATGTTCCTGATCGTGGTCTTCGCCGGCGGTACTTCGTTGAACTGGTTCCCGGTGCGCGGGCTGGTCTCGGACAATTTCGAGTCGCTGTCGACCCTGGGCAAAATCACCGATTACTTCTGGCATCTGGTGCTGCCGGTGACAGCGCTGGTGATCGGCGGTTTCGCCACCCTGACGATCCTCACCAAGAACTCCTTCCTCAATGAAATCACCCGCCAGTACGTGGTTACCGCGCGGGCCAAGGGCTTGAGCGAACGCCGGGTGCTTTACGGCCATGTGTTTCGCAATGCCATGCTGCTGGTGGTGTCGGGAATTCCGCAGGCCTTCATCAGCGTCTTTTTCGCCGGCTCGCTGCTGATCGAAGTGATCTTCTCCCTCGACGGCCTGGGGCGCATGAGTTACGAAGCCGCGGTATCACGGGACTATCCGGTGGTATTCGGTTCGCTGTTCATCTTCACCTTGTTCGGCCTGCTGATAAAAATCATCGGCGACCTTTGCTACACCCTGGTCGACCCGCGTATCGACTTCGCCGCGAGGAACGCCTGATGTTCAAGCTCTCGCCGCTGGGCCGTCGCCGTTTCGAGCGCTTCAAGAAAAACCGCCGGGGCTGGTGGTCACTGTGGTTGTTTATCGGCCTGTTCCTGCTGACCCTGGGCGGCGAGCTGATCGCCAACGACAAACCGCTGATGGTCAGTTATCAGGGCTCGCTGTACTTCCCGGCGTTCAAACGCCACACCGAACAGGAGTTTGGCGGGCAACTGCCGTTCCAGGCCGACTACCGCAGCGATTACGTACAGAAGCTGATCCACAAGGATGGCGGCTGGATACTGTTCCCACCGATCCCGTTCAGCGACGACACGCCCAATTACGACCTCAACCAACCGGCGCCGAGCCCGCCGTCGAAGGTCAACTGGCTGGGCACCGACGATCAGGCCCGCGACGTGCTGGCACGGGTGATCTTCGGGGCACGGGTGTCGATTCTGTTCGCGCTGGCGCTGACCTTCATCAGTGCGTTGATCGGCATTGCCGCCGGTGCCCTGCAAGGCTATTACGGCGGCTGGGTCGACCTGCTCGGTCAGCGCTTGCTGGAAGTCTGGTCGGGACTGCCGGTGCTGTACCTGCTGATCATTCTGTCGGGCTTCGTCGAGCCGAATTTCTGGTGGCTGCTGGGGATCATGGCGCTGTTTTCCTGGCTGGCCCTGGTGGACGTGGTGCGCGCCGAGTTCCTGCGCGGGCGCAACCTCGAATACGTCAAAGCCGCCCGTGCGCTGGGCCTGACCGACCGCAAGGTGATCGTGCGGCACATTCTGCCCAACGCGATGAACGCCACCCTGAGCTATTTGCCATTCATCCTGACCGGGGCGATTTCCACCCTCACGGCGCTGGACTTCCTCGGTTTCGGCATGCCGGCTGGCAGTGCGTCCCTGGGCGAATTGATCGGTCAGGGCAAGCAGAACCTGCAAGCACCGTGGCTGGGGCTGACGGCGTTTTTCACCCTGGCGCTGATTCTTTCTCTACTGGTGTTCATCGGCGAGGCATTACGTGATGCCTTTGATCCACGCTCTTGATCGACAACCATGACACGGACTGGTGATATGACTGACAACCTGATCGAAATCCGTGACCTCACCGTGGCCTTCAGCGGCCAGACCGTGGTGCGCAACCTGTGCCTGGACATCCGCCCCGGTGAATGCCTGGCGCTGGTCGGCGAATCGGGTTCCGGCAAGTCGGTGACCGCCCACTCGATCCTGCAACTGCTGCCCGAGACCGGCACCGAAACCACCGGCAGCATTCGCTATCGCGGGCAGGAGTTGATCGGCACCGACATCAAGACCTTGCGCGAGCTGCGCGGCAACCGGATCGCGATGATTTTCCAGGAGCCGATGACCTCCCTCAACCCGCTGCATAGCGTTGAGAAGCAGATCGGCGAAACCCTGCTGCTGCACCGAGGGCTGGGCGGAAAAGCGGCGCAAGCGCGGATTCTCGAGTTGCTGCAACTGGTGGGCATCCAGAAGCCGGAAGAGCGGCTCAAGGCCTATCCCCATCAACTTTCCGGCGGCCAACGGCAACGGGTGATGATCGCCATGGCCCTGGCCTGCGAGCCGGAATTGCTGATCGCCGACGAGCCGACTACCGCACTGGATGTGACAGTGCAGCGCAAGATCCTGCTGCTGCTCAAATCCCTGCAACAACGGCTCGGCATGTCGCTGCTGCTGATCAGCCACGACCTCAATCTGGTGCGCAGCATCGCCCAGCGGGTGTGCGTGATGAAGGCCGGGGAAATCGTCGAGCAGGCGCCTTGCGAGACACTGTTCACCGAGCCGAAACATCCTTACAGCTGCGTACTATTGAACGCCGAACCGGAAGGCGAAGCCCTGCCCCGGGATGAGCGTGAAAAAGTGCTGGAAGTGGATAATCTGCAGGTGCAGTTCGCCATCGGTGGTGGCCTGTTTCAACGTAAAACTTACCTGCGCGCGGTGGACGGTATCAGCCTGAACGTCCAGCGCGGCAAGACGTTGGGCATCGTCGGCGAGTCCGGTTCGGGCAAGTCCACGCTCGGTCAGGCGATCCTGCGCTTGCTCGACTCGGAGGGCAGCATTCGCTTTCAGGGTGAGGCCCTGGATGGCTTGACGCAAAAGCAGCTGCGGCCGTGGCGCAAGAAGATGCAGGTGGTGTTCCAGGACCCCTTCGGCAGTCTCAGCCCGCGAATGTCGGTGGCACAGATCATCAGTGAAGGCCTTGAGGTTCACAGCCAGTCCACCCCTGACGAATGCGAAGCCCAGGTGATCCGGGTACTGGAAGAAGTCGGCCTCGACCCGCAAAGTCGTCATCGCTACCCGCACGAATTCTCCGGGGGCCAACGCCAGCGCATCGCCATTGCCCGCGCACTGGTACTGAAACCGGCGCTGATCCTGCTCGACGAACCGACCTCGGCGCTGGATCGCACGGTGCAAAAACAAGTGGTCGCCCTGCTCCGCCAGCTTCAGGAAAAGCATGGCCTGACCTACCTGTTCATCAGCCACGACCTGGCGGTGGTGCGTGCCCTGGCCCACGACATGATCGTGATCAAGGACGGCAAAGTAGTGGAAAGCGGCGCCAGCCACGATGTGTTCGACTCGCCGCAGCATCCGTACACCAAAGAGCTGTTGGCGGCGGCGCATCCGGGGTAGGCATAATCCCGTGTACACCGATGAACCGCGTCGCGGCCATCGCGAGCAGGCTCGCTCCCACAGGGGATTTGTGAACGACACAGATCAAATGTGGGAGCGAGCCTGCTCGCGAAAGCGCCCGCACAGACACCACACATCCTGGACATGACACCCATGAACACCACCGAAAGCCTCAAGGACTACCAGCGCGTTCGCACCCTGGCGATCCGTTCGCTGTTCGAAATCATCGAGCAATCGAGCGAAGGCACGGTGATTGTCGACCGCGACGCGAACATCGTCTGGATGAATGAGCGTTATGCCCGGCGTTTCGGTCTGGAGTCGGCCGCCGGTGCGATCGGCAGGGCCTGTGAAAGCGTGATCCCCGGCAGCCTGTTGCGCGAGGTGGTGCGCACCGGACGCCCCATCCTGCTGGACATGCAAGACACCCCCAAGGAACCGCTGGTGGTGATGCGCCTGCCGATTCACGACGATGCCGGCGCGGTGATCGGCGCCATCGGCTTTGCCCTGTTCGATGAATTGCGCAGCCTGTCGCCGATGCTCAAGCGCTACCTGAGCATGCAGGAAGAACTGGCCTCGACCCGCTCGCTGCTGCGAGCGCGGCAGACCAAGTACAACTTCGCCCATTTCATCGGCACCAGCGCCGCCAGCCTGGAAGTCAAACGCCGCGCCCGACGCAGCGCCAGTGCCGAGTCTCCGGTGTTGTTGCTCGGCGAAACCGGTACTGGCAAGGAGCTGCTGGCCCAGGCGATTCATGGCGCCTCGCCTCGGGCGCACAAAGCCTTCGTCAGCATCAACAGCGCGGCGATTCCCGAGTCGCTGCTGGAAGCCGAGTTCTTTGGCACCGCCCCCGGCGCGTTCACCGGCGCCGATCGCAAGGGCCGCACCGGCAAGTTGCAAATCGCTCAGGGCGGCACGCTGTTTCTCGATGAGATCGGCGACATGCCGCTGCCGCTGCAAAGCAAATTGCTGCGGGTGCTGCAGGAAAAAGAATTCGAGCCAGTGGGCTCCAACGAAGTGATCCAGAGCGATGTGCGGGTGATCGCGGCCACTTCCACCGACCTGGAAGCGGCGATCAAACGCGGCGAGTTTCGCGCCGACTTGTATTACCGCCTCAACGTGCTGCCGATTCAGGTCCCGCCCCTGCGTGATCGCCTCGACGACCTGCCGGCCCTCAGCGAAGCGATTCTCGAAGAGCTGCGCAGTCAGCACGAACTGAACCCCGAAGCCCTGGATTTGTTGGGTCAACACGCCTGGCCGGGGAACATTCGTGAACTGCGCAACGTTCTGGAGCGTGCGGCGTTGCTCAGTGATGATTTGATGCTGAACGCGACGGATATCCGCGCGGCGATTGGCAGTTTTACGCCGGTGGAGCGTGTGGCGCCTCTGCCCCTTCAACCGATTGCCCATGAAACCTTCAGCGAAGCTCGTGAACGGTTTGATCGGCAGTTGATTGAAACCACCCTCGCGCAATGCGGCGGGAAGGTTATCGAAGCGGCGGCGCGGTTGGGGTTGGGGCGGTCGACGTTGTACAAGAAGATGGTGGCGTTGGGGATTGCGGAGTCTCCATAACGAGACATTGATCTCCATTGGTAGATATATTTTCAAGATCAAAAAATCGCAGCCTTCGGCAGCTCCTACAGTGGATTTCCGCGCCCCCCTGTAGGAGCTGCCGAAGGCTGCGATCTTTTTGGGCGCCGCACGTCTCAAAATAGAGACCAAAGTCTTCAAAACATTCAAAAAAATCAAAATAAAACCTTATATTTCAATAACTTAATCTTCTGGCACGAAACTCGCTATACCCCTTCCCACAAAGCTTCACCCTACAAAAATAACAATCCAGGAGACACACCATGAGTGTGATCATTGCCTTGGCAGCCCTCACGCTGCTGATGGTGGCTGCTTACCGTGGCTACAGCGTTATCCTCTTTGCCCCGATCGCCGCCCTCGGCGCCGTTCTGCTCACCGACCCTTCCGCCGTGGCCCCAGTTTTCACCGGGGTGTTCATGGAGAAAATGGTCGGCTTCGTCAAACTGTATTTCCCGGTGTTCCTGCTCGGTGCCGTGTTCGGCAAGCTGATCGAGTTGTCGGGCTTCTCCCGTTCCATCGTCGCAGCAGCCATTCGTTTGCTTGGCACTCGCCAGGCAATGCTGGTGATCGTGCTGGTCTGCGCCCTGCTCACCTACGGCGGCGTGTCGCTGTTTGTGGTGGTGTTTGCGGTCTACCCGTTTGCCGCCGAGATGTTCCGCCAGAGCAATATCCCCAAGCGCCTGATCCCGGCGACCATCGCCCTCGGCGCCTTCTCGTTCACCATGGACGCTCTGCCCGGCACGCCGCAGATCCAGAACATCATCCCCAGCACCTTCTTCAACACCACCGCCTGGGCCGCGCCGTGGCTGGGTGTGATCGGCACGATTTTCGTGTTCTGCGCCGGCATGCTGTTCCTTCAGAGCCAGCGCAACAAGGCCCAGCGCAGCGGTGAAGGGTATGGATCAGAGCTGCGCAACGAGCCGGAAACCGCGCCGGACATCAAGCTGCCCAACCCTTGGATCGCGCTCTCGCCGCTGTTGATGGTGGGCCTGATGAACCTGCTGTTCACCCGCTGGATTCCGCTGTGGTACGGCAAGACGCACAGCCTCGCGCTGCCGGGAATGGCAGCACCGGTGACCACCGACATCGCCAAACTGACGGCGATCTGGGCGGTCCAGGCAGCCTTGCTGGTGGGCATCGTCATGGTGCTGGTGTTCGCCTTTCAGACGATTCGCGGCAAGTTGGCCGAAGGCAGTAAAAGTGCGGTCAGCGGCGCGCTGCTGGCGGCGATGAACACCGCGTCGGAATACGGTTTCGGCGCAGTGATTGCGTCGCTACCCGGTTTTCTGGTGCTGTCCGGCTGGCTCAAAAGCATTCCCAACCCGCTGGTCAACGAAGCAATTACCGTGACCCTGCTGGCCGGTATCACCGGTTCGGCGTCGGGCGGCATGAGCATTGCCCTGGCGGCGATGTCCGAGACGTTCATCAGCGCTGCCCACGCCGCCAATATCCCGCTGGAAGTGCTGCACCGGGTCGCCGCGATGGCCAGTGGCGGCATGGACACCCTGCCGCACAACGGCGCGGTGATTACTTTGCTGGCGGTCACCGGTTTGACCCACCGCGAAGCCTACAAAGACATTTTCTGTATTACGCTGATCAAGACACTCGCTGTTTTTGTGGTGATCGGTACTTTCTACGCCACTGGCATTGTGTGAGGTATTCATGACGACTCTTTCGGGCAAGACCGCACTGGTCACCGGTTCCACCAGCGGCATCGGCCTTGGGATCGCCCTGAGCCTGGCCAAGGCTGGCGCCAACCTGATCCTCAACGGTTTCGGCGATGCATCCAGGGTGATTGCCGAAGTCGAACAATTCGGCGGCAAAGTCGGCCATCACCCCGCCGACGTCAGCGACCCGGCGCAGATCGCCGACATGATCGAGTACGCCGAGCGGGAGTTCGGCGGCGTGGATATCCTGGTCAACAACGCGGGCATCCAGCACGTGGCGCCGGTGGAAGATTTTCCGGTGGAGCGCTGGGACTCGATCATTTCGATCAACCTTTCGTCGGTGTTTCACAGTACCCGCTTGAGCCTGCCGGGCATGCGCACCAAGGGCTGGGGACGGATCATCAACATCGCGTCGGTGCATGGCCAGGTCGGTTCGGTGGGCAAAGCGGCGTACGTCGCGGCCAAACATGGCGTGATCGGCCTGACCAAAGTGGTCGGTCTGGAAACCGCTACGACGAACGTCACCTGCAACGCCATCTGCCCGGGTTGGGTGCTGACGCCGCTGGTGCAGAAGCAGATCGATGATCGCGCCGCGACCGGGATCGACCCGCAGCAGGCGCAACATGATTTGCTGACCGAGAAGCAGCCGTCCCTGGAATTCGTGACGCCGCCGCAGCTGGGTGAGTTGGTGTTGTTCTTATGCAGCGAGGCCGGTAGCCAGGTGCGTGGCGCTGCGTGGAATATTGATGGTGGGTGGTTGGCGCAGTAACCCGCCGCTAGCCCCCTGACACTGATCGTTCCCACGCTCTGCGTGGGAATGCAGCCCGGGACGCTCTGCGTCCCAAAGCGGACGCGGAGCGTCCATTGAGGCATTCCCACGCAGAGCGTGGGAACGAGAGAGGCCCAGCCATGTCCGACATCCTCTGGCAACCCGGCACCGAGCGCATCGGCAAGACCCGCATGGAGGCTTTCCGGCGCTTCGTCAATCAGCGACATACCCTTGAGATCGCCGACTACCCTGCCCTGCACCAGTGGAGCATCGATCAGCGGGAAGCTTTCTGGCAGGCCATCGTCGATTTCTTCGACATCCGTTTTCACGATCAGCCAGACGCGGTGCTGATAGAGGGCACGCAAATGCCCAGCGCCCAGTGGTTCCCCGGCGCCACGCTGAACTTCGCCGAGCACCTGCTACGCCGTCGCGACGATGCCGTGGCGGTAGTGGCAATCGGTGAAAACGGCCAACGGGAACAACTGACCTGGGCCGAACTGGCGAGCCATGTCGCCGGTTTTCAAAACGGCCTGAAAGCCGCCGGTGTTGGCCTCGGCGACCGTGTGGCCGCGTGCATGCCAAACACCTGGCAAACCCTTGTGGCCATGCTCGCCACCACCAGTCTGGGCGCGATCTGGTCTTGTTCCTCGCCAGATTTCGGTACTCATGGGGTGATCGACCGTTTCGGCCAGATCGAGCCGAAAGTGCTGATCACCTGCGCCGGTTACCGCTACGCCGGCAAAGAGATCGACCAGACCGCCAAGATCAATGAAATCCTCGGGCAACTGCCGTCCTTGCAGCAGTTGATCGTTGTGCCTTACGCACGACCCCAGGCACGCATCGAAGACTTCCACAGCCAGGCCAACGTGACGCTCTGGGACGATTTCTACGACCCGGGCGGCGAGCCGCAATTCGTTCCCGTGCCCTTCGCCCATCCGCTGTACATCCTCTACTCCAGCGGCACTACCGGCGTGCCGAAATGCATTGTGCACAGCACCGGCGGCGTGCTGCTGCAACATGTCAAAGAACATGGCCTGCACACCGATCTTGGTCCCGGCGACCGTTTGTTCTACTACACCACGTGCGGCTGGATGATGTGGAACTGGCTGGTCTCGGCGCTGGCAGTCGACAGCGCCGTGGTGCTGTACGACGGCTCGCCATTTCATCCAGGCCCGGAGCGTTTGATCGACCTGATCGACGACGAACGCATCAACGTCTTCGGCACCAGCCCCAAATTCCTTACCGCGCTGGAAAGCAATGGCGTGAAGCCGTGCGAAAGTCATGACCTGAGCAGCCTCAAAACCGTGCTGTCCACCGGTTCCGCGCTGTCCCCGCAAAGCTTCGATTACGTCTATCGCGCGTTCAAGTCCGACCTGTGCCTGTCCTCGATGTCCGGAGGCACCGACATCGTTTCGTGCTTTGTGATCGGTAACCCGGTGCTGCCGGTGCGCCGAGGCGAAATGCAGTGCAAGAGCCTCGGCATGGCGGTGGAAGTCTGGAACGACGCCGGCACGCCTGTGATCGGTGAAAAAGGCGAGCTGGTGTGCACCCGACATTTTCCGGCGATGCCCATCGGTTTGTGGCATGACCCGGACGGGGAGAAGCTGCGAAAGTCCTATTTCAGCCTGTTCCCCGGCGTCTGGGCCCAGGGCGATTACGCCGAGCAACTGCCCCAAGGCGGCATGTTGATCCACGGGCGTTCCGACGCCGTGCTCAACCCCGGAGGCGTGCGCATCGGCACGGCGGAAATCTACCGTCAGGTAGAGAAAGTCCCGCAGGTGCTGGACAGCGTTGCCATCGGCCAGCAATGGCAGGATGACGTGCGGGTGGTGCTGTTCGTGAAGTTGCGTGACGGTGTCGAGCTTGACGAAGCGCTGCAACAACAGATTCGCCAGGTCATCCGCGCCAACACCACACCACGGCATGTGCCGGCGAAGATTGTCGCGGTGACGGACATTCCGCGGACCATCAGCGGCAAGGTGGTCGAACTGGCGGTAAGGAATGTGGTGCATGGCCAGAAGGTGAAGAACACCGATGCACTGGCCAATCCCGAGGCGCTGGAGCAGTTTCGTGACCGCACTGAATTGAACGACTGAAACACAGATCCACTGTGGGAGCGAGCCTGCTCGCGATGGCGTCGGGTCAATCAATATTGATGCGCCTGACACACCGCAATCGCGAGCAGGCTCGCTCCCACATTTTTGATCAGCGCCGGCCCCTTCAGTCCACTAATCCCCATTCACCCGGCGGTGTATGGGGCCCGGGCGTAGCCTCGGCGTGCATTTTCAGGCGCAGGCGCAAGTTGTTCACCGAGTCCGCATGTTTCAACGCCTCTGCCTCATCGATCGCGCCCTCGGCAAACAGCTCGAACAGCGCCCCATCAAACGTCTGCATCCCCGCCTCTGACGACTTTTCCATAATCCCCTTGAGCTCGCCAAGCTCATTGCGCCGGATCAGGTCGCCGATGGTCGGCGTTCCCAGCATTATCTCCACCGCCGCCCGACGCTGCCCATCGCGGGTACGCACCAAACGCTGGGAAACAAACGCCTTGAGATTATTGCCCAGGTCATGGAGCAGCTGCGTCCGGCGCTCTTCGGGAAAGAAGTTGATCACGCGGTCCAACGCCTGATTGGCGTTGTGCGCATGCAAAGTGGAAATGACCAGATGACCGGTATCGGCAAACGCCAGCGCGTGTTCCATAGTCTCGCGATCGCGAATTTCGCCGATCAGCACCACGTCCGGCGCCTGGCGCAGGGTGTTTTTCAACGCTGCATGAAAACTGCGGGTGTCTACGCCGACCTCACGCTGGTTGATGATCGACTTCTTGTGCCGATGGATAAACTCGACCGGGTCTTCGATGGTGATGATATGCCCGCTGCTGTGGCGGTTGCGGTAATCGATCAGCGCCGCCAGCGAAGTCGACTTGCCGGAACCGGTCGAACCGACGAACAATATCAGCCCCTGTTTGAGCATGATGGTTTCAAGCAGCACCGGTGGCAGTTTGAGGTCTTCGAAGCGTGGAATGTCGAGTTTGATGTTGCGCGCCACGATAGATACATCGTTGCGCTGCTTGAAGATATTGAGCCGAAAGCGCCCGACCCCGGTCAGGGAAAGCGCCAGGTTCATTTCCAGTTCGCGATCGAACTCCAGGCGCTGTTCGGCGTCCATGATGGACGCGGCAATGGCCGCGATTTCTCCGGGCTTGAACGGTTGCTCGGCCAGGGCTTTGAGCACACCGTCAAATTTCGCGCTGGGTGGCGCGCCCGTGGACAGGTAAAGATCGGAGCCATTGCGGCTGGCCAGAATCTGCAACAGTGCATCGATTTCCATGGCAAAAAACACCCGCGAAGCATTCAATTGAAAAAATGACCCAAGACGGGTCATCCAGCGTCTACCGCCATGCAAGGATAGTAGACGCCGCCACACCGACTGACACGCAGGACATTGTGATGAACGCACCACCGACCGCCAGCGACACCCAGGCCTTGATTGCCCGACTGGACTGGACAAACAACCCGCTGGGCGCCGCTGATCACTGGCCGCAGAGCCTGCGCACCGCCGTGGACATTGTGATTCACTCGCCAATGCCAATGCTGTTGCTATGGGGCCCGCAGCTTACGCAGATCTACAACGACGGCTTCGCCCTCCTCGCCGGCAGCAAGCACCCTCTCGCTTTCGGACAACCGACGCACCTGATCTGGCCAGAACTGAAAGACTTCACCGACCCGATTTACAGCGCCGTCCTACAGGGTCAGGTGCGGACCTACAGCGAACAGCGCTTTACCTTGCAGCGCGACGGGAAAGATTCCGACTTCTGGCTGGATTTGACCTACAGCCCCATTCGCAATGAAAACGCCGAGGTTGCCGGGATTCTGGTCACGGCCATCGAAACCAATGAACGCCGCCGCATCGCCCTGGAGCTCGAGCAACGCTCCGCCGCCAGCCTCAAGGCGCAGCACGAAACCGAGCAGCGTTTGCAATTGGCGCTGGCCGCCACCGATGCCGTTGGCACCTGGGACTGGGACATTGGCGAAGACCGTTTCATCGCCGACGCGCACTTCGCGCAATTGCATGGCGTCGATCCGGCCATGGCCAGCCAGTTGCCCATCAGCGAATACCTCCACGGCGTACACCCGGAAGACCGCGCCATGATTGCCCGCAGCATCAAGCACTGCATCACCCATGGCAGCGAGTACGCCGAGGAATATCGCTTGCTGCAGCCCGACGGCCAATTGCGCTGGGTGTTTGCCCGAGGCCGCTGCTACAAGGATCATCATGGCCGGCCGATTCGTTTCCTCGGCGCGGCACTCGACCTGACCGAACGCAAACACATCGAACAAGCCCTTCGCCAGAGCCAGACCGAGCTGCAACTGATCATCAACGCCATGCCGATCCTGATCAGTTACGTCGACAGTGAGGAGCGCTTTCGCCTCAACAATGCCGCCTATCTGGAATGGTACGGCCTGACGCCCCAGGAACTTTACGGCCGCACCATCCGTGAAGTGCTGGGCGACGAAGCCTATGCCCTGCGCGCCGAATACATTGCCGAGGCGCTGAAAGGCAAGGCTTGCAGTTTCAGCATCAGCGCCGCGCACCGCGACGGCAGCACCCGCCAGGCCCTGATGAACTACCTGCCGCGTCATGGCGCGGACGGCGCGGTGAACGGTTTTTACATCTTCGTGATCGACGAGACCGAACGCAAACAGACCGAAGAAGCCCTGCGCAACCTCAACGAAACCCTTGAAGAACGCGTCAGCGCCCGCACCCAACAACTGGCCGAAGCCAACCAGCGGCTGCAAAACGAGATGTTCGAGCGCGAGCGCGCCGAAGACGCCTTGCGGCATGCGCAGAAAATGGAAGCGGTGGGACAGCTCACCGGCGGCATCGCCCATGACTTCAACAACATGCTCACCGGGATCATCGGCAGCCTCGATTTGATGCAGCGCTACATCGCCGACGGGCGTGCCGCCGAGATCGGTCGTTTTACCGAAGCCGCGGTGTCCTCGGCCCACCGCGCCGCCGCCCTGACCCATCGCCTGCTGGCGTTCTCCCGGCGTCAGTCGCTGGATCGCAAGCCACTGAATGCCAACCATCTGGTGCATTCGCTGGAAGATTTGTTCCGCCGGACCAAGGGCGACCATATCGAGCTCAAAATGCAACTGGCCGATGAAGTCTGGCCGGTCAGTACTGACGTCAGCCAATTGGAAAACGCCCTGCTCAACCTCGTCATCAATGCCCGGGATGCGATGCCCGAAGGCGGCGAGCTGCTGATCGAAACCGCCAATGTTCATCTTGACGGAAGTGACGTCACCCCCCTGGAACCGGTCAGGGCCGGGGATTACCTGATGATTGCCGTCAGCGACAACGGCGCCGGCATGACCCCGTCAGTGTTGGCCAAGGCCTTCGACCCGTTCTTCACCACCAAACCCATCGGCCAGGGCACCGGCCTTGGACTGTCGATGATCTATGGTTTCGCCCAGCAGTCAGGCGGGCACGTCAGCCTTCACAGCCTGCCGGGCCAGGGCACCTGCGTTCGCCTGTATTTGCCACGGCTGCACGTCGCGGTGCCGGAACACACGTTAGTGCCAGTCACCGGCGAAACACCAGCAGCTGTTGCCGGTGAAACCGTGGTGTTGGTGGAAGACGATCCGGCGGTGCGCATGCTGGTGCTCGACCTGCTCAATGAGTTGGGTTATCACGCCCATGAAGCCGAAGACGCGAACGCCGCCCTGCCCTTGCTGGAATCGGACCTGCGGGTCGATCTGTTGGTCACCGATGTCGGGTTGCCGGGCATGAACGGTCGGCAACTGGCGGAAATCGCGCGTCAGCATCGCCCGGATCTGAAGGTGCTGTTCATGACCGGTTATGCGGAGAAAGCCACCGAACGCCAGGGGTTCCTGGAGGAAGGCATGGACATGGTGGCCAAACCCTTTTCCATTGACCTGTTGGCCAACAAGATTCGCACGATGATCGGCCAAGCGGACTGAGTTAAGGCATAATCGCGCGCCCCACGCTGGCACCAACATAGCCACCACCGTTGCAAGGTACTGCCAATGAAAGCCCAAGCCCGCCATATCCTGGTGAAAACCTCGGAAGAAGCCGAGCAGCTCAAACAACGCATCGCCAAGGGCGAAGCCTTTGATGTGCTGGCCAAGAAATACTCCACCTGCCCGTCCGGCAAACGCGGCGGCGACCTGGGCGAAGTACGGCCCGGGCAGATGGTCGGCGTGATCGATGCGGTGATCTTCAAAAAACCGCTGCGGGTGGTGCATGGGCCGATCAAGAGCAAGTTTGGTTATCACCTGGTGCAGGTGTTTTATCGGGATTGATGGATTTGGCTTTAGGGCCTCATCGCGGGCAAGCCCGCTCCCACAGGGATTGTGAATTGCCACAGATTGCAGCCACACCAAAAAACCTGTGGGAGCGGGCTTGCCCGCGATCCGGTTGCGCAGCAAACGGCCATCCACCGCTTATCTCGGGATCAACGCCCCTGGCATTTGAATCACCCGACTCGCCAACCGATGCCCCGCCTCGGCAGCCTCGACCGGGCTGCCACCCTTGAGCCGACACGCCAAATACGCCGCACTGAACGAATCCCCCGCCGCCGTGGTGTCCACCACCCGCTCGACCACCTGTGCCGGCACTTCGAACGACTCTCCATCGCAGCGAATCAGACACGCCTCGGCCCCGCGTTTGAGCACCACTTCCGGTGTGCCCATTTGCTCGTAAGCGGCAAACACCGCCGCGCAATCGGAAAAGTGGAACAGCGCCTGCTCGTCATCAACGGTCAGCAACGCCAGGTCGATATAGGGCAGAACGCTGCGATAAGCCGCCCGTGCTTCCTCGATCGATGCCCACAAGCGTGGCCGGTAATTGTTGTCGAACACGATCCGCGCATCCTGCTGCCGGGCTTCGATCAGGGTTTCCAGGAGTTTTTCCCGACCCTGCACACCGAGCACCGCCAGGGTGATGCCGCTGAAATACAACACGTCGTAATCCGGCAGCGCCGCCAGAATCGGCGCGGCCGCCGGGGTGGTGAAACAATCGCGAACGGCCGCTTCATTGCGCCAGTAGAGAAAGCGCCGCTCGCCGGCCGCGTCGGTCTGGATGCAATACAGGCCGGGCAAACGACCGGGCAAACGCTGAACCATGTCCAAGCCAATGTTTTCGCTGGCCCAGCTCTGGCACATCGCATCGCTGAAACTGTCATCGCCCAGGGCAGTGACGTAATCCACCGTGCCGCCATCGCCCAGCTCACGGGCCAGGTAGACCGCGGTGTTCAGGGTATCGCCGCCGAAGCTTTGTTGCAGCGTGCCATCGGCGCGCTGCTGTAATTCGATCATGCATTCGCCGATCAGGGCGATGCGCGGGGTGTTGGGGCCGAGGGGGCTGATGCTGTTCATTGATGTGGTGTCTCTGGTGTTTCGGTGGTGTCTGGATGGGCGCCTTCGCGGGCAAGCCTCGCTCCTACAGGTTTTGTGTCGAACCCAAAATTCGGCAGCAACCACATACCTTGTAGGAGCGAGGCTTGCCCGCGAAGGCCGCGCCTCGGTCTGGATCCTTAAAAACAGGTTTCCATGGTTTCGATGACATTCAGTTGCTCATCCACCAGGCACCCGATGCGCCATTTGTCGAACGTCAGGCACGGGTGCGAAGTACCGAACGAAATGATATCGCCCACCCGCAACTCAACCCCCGGCGCCACGGTCATGAAGGCGTGCTGGTCCATCACCGCCGTCACCTTGCAGTCACTCACATCCTCGCCGACCGCCGGCACTACACCGGCCTTGTAACGCAGCAACGGCACCGGCAAACCGGCGTCGTAGGCCACGTCGCGTTTGCCCAGGGCGATCACCGCAAAACCCGGCTCCGGCAACGACTGCACATGCGCCCAGACTTCCAGCGCCGGGCGCAGGCCTTCGTGCAGGTCGCTGCGGCGGTCGAGCACGCAGCATTGCGCTTCTTTGTAGATGCCATGGTCGTGAGCCACGTAGCTGCCAGGACGCAGCACGCTGAGGAAACGCCCGCTGGCGTTCTGCGCTTCAAAGGACTCGGCGATCAGGTCGTACCAGGCCGAACCCGACGCCGTGATGATCGGCTTGGGGATGGCGAACGCACCGCTGTCCTGCAATTGCACGGCCAGGCGCACCAAAGAATCAGCGAACGCACGGATGCCGCTCACCGCGTGATCACCGTGAATCACCCCTTCGTAACCCTCGATGCCGGTCAATGCCAGCGCCGGTTGAGCCACAATCGCTTTGGCCAGCGCCAGCACTTCGGCTTCGGTGCGGCAACCGCAACGACCACCGACCACGCCGTACTCGATCATCACGTTCAAGCGCACGCCACGCGAGGCGAAAAACGCGCCGAGGTCGGCGACGTTATCCGGGTGATCGACCATGCAATAGAAATCGAAGGTCGGGTCTGCCAACAGGTCGGCGATCAACGCCATGTTCGGTATGCCGACCAATTGGTTGGCCATCAGCACCCGATGCACACCGTGGGAGTAAGCCGCACGAGTCTGGGTGGCGCTGGCCAGGGTGATGCCCCAGGCACCGGCGTCCAGTTGGCGGCGAAACAGCGCCGGGGTCATGCTGGTTTTGCCGTGGGGGGCGAGTTCGGCGCCGCTGTTGCTGACAAAATCCTGCATCCAGCGAATGTTGTGTTCCAGCGCTTCGCGGTGCAGCACCAGCGCCGGCAGGCTGACGTCGCGTACCAGGTTGGCGCCAGTGTGGGCAAAGCCCTTTTCCACGGCGGCAGTATTTTTGGCGGAATACATGGTCGAACTCCTCACATTCGCGGCCGCAGGCAGCCGCTGTTATTCGTTGATACGCCGGGCGAGGCTGTTGGCGCTGTCGATCAACACCCGGCGATAGTCGTTGTAATTGTTCTTCGCATCGGCCCGCGGGGCGACGATGCACAGGGTCGCAATGGCCACGCCGTTCGGGTCTTTGACCGGGGCGGCGAAGCAATGGGTAAAGGTGTCAGCGACGCTATCGAAGGAAAAGAACCCATCGATACCGGCCTGGCGGATTTCCTCGAGAAACCGCTCCAGCGGCAGGTGTTCACCGCCGGGTAAAATGAAGTCGTCGGGGTCGATCAAATCGACGATCTCTTGATCGCTTAGATGCGCCAGCAGCAAGCGCCCGGAAGCGGTCCAGGGGATCGGCGCGTTCTCGCCGATGTCCGAGGAGATGCGGAAATGTCGCTCGCCCTCCTTCATCAACGCCACGGTGTATTTACGCCCGTTGAGCAGGCACATCTGCGCGGTTTCACGGGTCTGGCTGACGATTTCCTGCAAGGCATGATCGGCCTCGCGGGCCAGGTCGAAATGGCGCAAATGCGCCTGCCCGAGGAAGTACAGCTGACGACCGAGGTAAACGTGACCGTCCTTGCCCACAGGTTCCAGAATCCGCCGTTCCAACAAGGACGCGACCAGTTCGTAGACCGTGGATTTCGGGCTGCCGATGCCGCTGGCGATTTCGTTCGGGCGCAAGGGCTGGCCGATTTCCTTGAGGAAATCGAGAATGTCGAACGCCCGGTCCAGACCGCGAGCCCGGCGCTTGATGGTGTCTTCGGTCATGTCATTCGGTTCCCATTCAGAGTGCCGGGAGTTTACCCAGAGTGCGGTGGCGACTGTAAGGCCGCCTTCGCGGGCAAGCCTCGCTCCTACAGGATCTCGCCGTTTGTAGGAGCGAGGCTTGCCCGCGAAGAATTCACCGCGGTTCAGGCCTTTTTCTTGTACGCGATGCAATCAATCTCGACCTTGCAATCGACCATCATGTTCGCCTGCACACAGGCCCTCGCCGGGGCGTGTTCGCTTTTGAAGTACTCGGAAAACACCTTGTTGAAACTCCAGAAATCCCGCGGGTCTTCCAGCCACACGCCGGTACGGACCACGTCTTCGAGCCCGTAACCGGCCTCCTCCAGAATCGCGATCAGGTTTTTCATGGTCTGGTGAGTCTGCTCGACAATGCCGCCCACAATGATTTCGCCATCCAGCGCCGGCACCTGGCCAGACACGTGCAGCCAGCCATCGGCTTCGACGGCGCGGGCGAAAGGACGGGGCTGGCCGCCACCGGCCGTGCTGCCGGTGCCGTAACGAGTAATGCTCATGAGTGTTTCTCCTGATTGAAAAAGTTAAAAGCGCGTGTTCTTGAGAAATTCCGCCAGACGCGGCGACTGTGGGCGTTCGAACAGTTCCTTGGGCGGCCCCTGCTCTTCGATCCGCCCCTGATTCATGAATACGATTTTGTCCGACACCTCGAAGGCAAAGCGCATTTCGTGGGTCACCAGCAGCATGGTCATGCCGTCTTCGGCCAGACCCTTGATCACGTTCAGCACTTCGCCCACCAGTTCCGGATCGAGGGCCGAGGTGACTTCATCGAACAGCATCAGGCTCGGGTTCATCGCAATCGCCCGGGCAATCGCCACGCGCTGTTGCTGGCCGCCAGACAACTGGCCGGGGTAATGATCGCGCCGTTCCAGCAACCCAACCCGCTCCAGCCATTTTTCCGCCAGCGCCACGGCTTCATCCTTGTGCAGCTTTTTGACCTTGAACAACCCGAGGGTGACGTTCTGCAACGCGGTGAGGTGCGGGAACAGATTGAATTGCTGGAACGCCATGCCGGTCATGGCCCGATGGCGGGCGATGACTTTTTCAGGATGACGCACGCGCTTGCCGTTGACCTCGTCATAGCCGATGGATTCGCCGTCGAGCAGAATCTGCCCGCCCTGGAACTCTTCGAGCATGTTCACGCAGCGCAGCAGCGTGGTCTTGCCCGAGCCGCTGGAGCCGATCAGCGTGACTACATTGCCGCGCTGCATCGTCAGGTCGACGCCCTTGAGCACTTCGAGCTGGCCGTACTGTTTGTGCAGGCCGCGGATGTCCAGGAGCGCTTGATCCTGTGTCGAAACTTGAGCTTGTATCATGGCAAGGCCACCCGCTTTTCAATGTGCCGGCCGAGTAATTCGATGGCGTAGTTGATGACGAAAAACAGCAATCCGGCGAACAGGTAAAACTCCAGGGTCATGAACGTCCGGGCGATGATCTGTTGGGTGCTGAGTAGCAACTCGGCGACGCCGATCACCGACAACAGCGTCGAGGCCTTGACGATCTCGGTGGACGAGTTGACCCAGGTCGGCAGAATCTGCCGCAGCGCCTGGGGCAACAACACGTAGCCCAGCGCCTGGTAAAACGTCAGGCCGATGGCCTTGCTCGCTTCCATCTGGCCACTGGGCAGCGCTTGCAATGCACCGCGCACAATCTCGGCAACGTGGGAGCCGCAAAACAGCGTCAACCCCAAGGTGCCGGCGCCGAATGCGCTGATTTGCCAGCCCAATGCCGGCGCCATGTAGAAGCAGGCCAACACCAATACAAACACCGGCGTGCCGCGAATGATGTCGACGTAAAAGCGGAACGGCGCGCGCATCCAGAACGTGCCATAGGTGAGCACCAGACCGGCAACGATGCCGACCAGCGTGCCCAACAAAATCGCCAGCGCCGAGCACTGCACACTGGTCAGAAAGCCCTGCCACAGGACTTCCCGCGCCACCCATAACTCATGCAACCAACTGGGGGATTCGTACATGAGGGGCTCCTATCGGCGAATCGCCAGACGCTGTTCGAGGTAACGCAGCATCATGGCAATGAGGTAACAGGCCGCAACATAGAGCGCTGTGGTCACCAGCCAGGTTTCAATCACCCGGTAGCTCTCGACATTGATCTTGCGCGCGTAATAGGTCAGCTCCGGCACGGCAATCGCCGCCGCCAGCGAGGTGTCCTTGAACAGTGAAATGAAGTTGTTCGACAGGGCCGGCAGCACATTGCGCAGCATCACCGGCACGGTGACATACGCCTTGACCTGCCACTCACCGAGCCCGATGGCCAGGCCGGCTTCACGTTGCCCCTTGGGAATGCTCAACAACCCGCCGCGGAACACTTCGGTCAGGTACGCCCCGGCATACAGCGACAGGGTGATGATGAACGACGGGATCTTGTCCAGCCGAACCCCTAAGCTCGGCAACGCGAAGTAGATCAACAGGATCAATACCAGGATCGGCGTATTACGGATCACCGTTACATACACCGATGCCAGCACCCGCAACGGGCGGTGCTTTGACAGCAAGGCAAACGCCATCATCAGGCCGATCACGCAGCCGATGGCGATCGACACCAACGCCAGCTCAAGCCCCAGACCGAGCCCCGCGAGCAAGGTGTCGAAGTCGCGCCAGACGGCGGCAAAATTCAACTGATAGTTCATGGTCAGCGGTACCTTGAGCGGGGCGATCGGAACCGCCCCGCTCTCACGGGATCATTTGAATTCAGCGGGAAAACCGATTGCAGGTGTAGGGAGGTCTACACCGAACCACTGCTTGAACGACGCCGCATAAGTCGGGAACTCAACACCGGTCATGCTTTCATGCAGGACGGTGTTAACGAAGTTCAACCAGTCCTGATCGCCGCGCTTGACTGCACAGGAGTAGGTTTGCGGGCTCCAGGCATAGGCCGGGCTGCGATAGCGACCAGGGTTCTGCACCATCAGGTATTTCACCGACGACTGATCGGTGGCCGCCGCGTCGGCACGGCCGGAGTTCACCGCCTGATACATCAAATCCACGCTGTCGTACTGATCGACCTTGGCCTTGGGCAACGCCTGATGCACCAGTTCCTCGGCGTACACGTTCTGCAGCACCGCCACGATAACGCCTTCGCCGGCGGCCTTCAGGTCGTCGATTTCCTTGTACTTGCTGTTGGCCGGCAACAACAGGCCGACGCCTTCGCGGTAATACGGCAGGGTGAACGCCACTTGCTGTGCACGGCTGGCGGTCACGGTGATGAACTGGCAACTCATGTCGACCTTGTCGGTCAGCAGATTCGGAATCCGCGCATCGGACGACTGCACCACGAACTCGACCTTGCTCGGATCGTTGAACAACCCTTTGGCCACCATCCGCGCGATATCAATATCGAATCCCTGCAACTTGCCATCCGCGCCCTGGAAGTGCCACGGCGCATTGGTACTGCCGGTGCCCACAATCAATTTCCCACGGGCCAGCACGCTGTCGAGCTTACTGTCTGCTGCCTGGGCGACACCCACGACAGCAGCCGAAGCCGCGAACAGAAAGACACACGCTTTAAACAAAGAAGGTCGGCGATGCATGGCAAGCACTCCAGAGTTGTGTTTATTCCGCTATACCGGAACAAGGTATGTAACAACGGAATAGACAGCAGAAAGTGTGCCACAGGATGGATAGAAAATCCTGAGGATGTGGAAAGGCTCATTAATTCAAGGGGATATGAAAAGCGTCCAAAACCCTGGCTCGACATCAACAGCCGGTAGAGGCGCTACGGTGGGCAACAGCGGTGGGTAGCAAGGCCACATTTGGGTGCGCGCTACTCAAAAAAAGTAAACATAGCAACTTGGCTCACGAGCCAACCGTCCATCGGATTTATAAGCCGAACTGTCAGATCTGACAGTTGTTGCTCATTTAACTAAAGCGCTAAATCTCTTCACGGTATGACAACGCCGTAGTGAACAACATGGTGATAACCCACGTACAGGAGTTTCCAAATGTCTCAACAATCCGAAAAAGATAATTTTAATCTATTGCTCAACGGTAACTTCTTGGCGGGAGGTGCGAACTGGACAGCAAACTCGTCAAAGAAAGTCGAGTTTGTAAACAACCACTGTGTTTTGCAGGTTGAAGCTGAGATTACTCAGAGTGTCGCAGTCAACGGGGCGAGCGATTTCGAGTTTGCCGTGCGTATGAAAACGGACGGCGGTTTCGCGTGTCAAGCAACACTGGTGATGCTGCCTTCGAAAGAAACCAAACAACTCTACATTGGCGGTAGTACTCCCTGGGTCAGGAAAGAAGTGACTTTCAAAGCACCTGCGGGCACCACCGAAATGAAAGTTACGTTGCTCGCCAACGATGGAGTAAAAGACACATTCGGGTCCTATTTCGATTATGCATCGCTCGTATCCGTTTCAAGCTGAGTTGCCATGACAGGGGCTGATCAGCCTGACTGGCCAGCCCGAATTATGTACTTGCCAAGGCTGTGTGTATTTGTTGAAGACGGAGATTTCAATGAGCTCGATAACCACCCATCAGACCATGGCTGCGGCCTACCGCAAGGCCCTGAAAACCTGGCGCCCGGTGATCCTGTATTTCGGCAATAAAAACTGTTACGCCTGCGAAATGGCCGAGCCGGTTTTCCGTACGATCGCCGAGCAGTATAAGGATCATGCGCAGGTCTACATGCTGAGTACGAGCGAGTCCCCCAGGCATCCGGAAGTCACCGGCACCCCCACGGTGTTGTTCTACAAGGAGGGGAAATTGCTGAAGAAGCTCAAGGGGATTGGAACCCGGGAAACTCTGGAAGAGAATTTCAAAAAGCACATCGGCAAGCTCAGGCCTAAACAGGTTGCCCGCAAACCTCACCACGACTTGCCGTGGCTGCAGAAAACCCTCAGCACTTTATGCACGGCGCCTCGGGCGCGAGAACTGTTGAATGTGCGTTTGATGAGTACCCTGTAGGAGCGAGGCTTGCCCGCGAAGAACGATGACGCGTAACGCCTGAAAAACCGCGGTGCTTTCTTCGCGGGCAAGCCTCGCTCCTACAGGTTCTGCGAATGCTTGAGCGACGCCATTACCCGCTCGGCATTCGCACTGCACCCCATGCCCTCGGGTCGCGCCTGGATGCTCTCGATCACTTCCAGCAACTGCGCCTTGCTCTGGGCCAAGTGCAGTTGCATCGCTTCGATCTGTTCGACCTTGCGCCCGAGGCTCGCCACCAACTCGTCATGATTGACCTCACCCGTCGTGGCATCCGGTAGCAGCAGCTTCAGTTCTTCAAGGGTGAAACCGGCCTGCTGGGCGCACTGGATGATTTTCAGGGTTTGCAACACTTGCGGCGGATAACGCCGATAGCCATTGGCCTGCCGCTCGACCTGACGGATCAGGCCCTGGGCTTCATAAAAACGAATGCGCGAGGCGTTCAACCCGCTCTGCTGCGCCAATTCACCAATTTTCATCACGGCCTCATTTGCACGCTTGACATTAAAGTTAACTTTAAGCTTAGCCTCTACGCTTCACTGATGAGGAGTCAAGCATGTCGCCCTTCCAAGCGTTGAATTTGCCCAACGGCCAGACCATCGGCAATCGCATCGCCAAAGCCGCGATGGAAGAGAACCTCGCCGATACTGGGCAGGCACCTTCCGGCGAGTTGTTTCGGCTGTATCAAGCCTGGGCCGACGGCGAAGCCGGGTTGTTGCTGACCGGCAACGTGATGATCGACCGCCGCGCCATGACCGGCCCCGGTGGCGTGGTGCTGGAAGACGAGCGAGACCTGGAACGTTTTCGTCAGTGGGCAACCATCGGCCGGGCCGGTGGCGCGCAGTTCTGGGTGCAACTCAATCATCCCGGCCGCCAGACCATGGCCAACCTCGGCCAGCAAGCCTGGGCACCCTCGGCGGTGGCGCTGGATCTGGGCGGGTTTTCGAAGATGTTTGCCGAACCCAAACCCATGAGCGAGAACGACATCACAGAAGTCATTCAACGCTTCGCCACCAGCGCTGCCTTGGCGGAAAAGGCCGGTTTCACCGGGGTGCAGATTCACGCCGCGCACGGGTATCTGATCAGCCAGTTTCTCTCGCCATTGACCAATCGCCGCACCGACCGCTGGGGCGGCTCTCTGGAAAATCGCGCGCGCCTGCTGCTGGAAGTGCTCAGCGCGGTTCGCAAGTCCGTATCGCCGCAGTTTTGCGTGGCGGTGAAGCTCAATTCCGCGGACTTCCAGCGCGGCGGTTTCGACGCCGACGATGCCCGGCAAGTGATCCAGTGGCTCAATGACCAGCAAATCGATTTGCTGGAACTCTCCGGTGGCAGCTACGAAGCCCCGGCCATGCAAGGCGAGGCTCGCGACGGTCGGACCCTGGCACGAGAAGCGTACTTTCTGGAAATGGCCGGTGAACTGGCCAGTGTGGCGAGCATGCCGGTGATGGTGACCGGCGGAATACGGCGGTTGGCGATCGTCGAACACGTGCTCGGCAGTGGCATCGCCATGGCCGGCATCGGCACGGCCATGGCCATCGAACCGAACCTGGTCAAACGCTGGCGTGCAGGCCAGAACAGTCACCCGCAGTTGCCACCGATTCGCTGGAAACGCAAACCCTTGGCAGCGCTGGCGAATATGGCCGTGGTGAAGTTCCAGCTTCATCGATTGAGCCGCGGGCGCAAGCCTAGACCGCAAGTCTCGGCGATATGGGCATTGATCCTCGACCAGTTGTACATCGCTCGGCGTACCCGTCAGTACCGCCAGGCGATGGGTAAATAACCGAAGGTCAAACCTGTGGGAGCGAGCCTGCTCGCGATGAGGGCCTTACATTCAACATCTATGTTGACTGATCTACCGCTATCGCGAGCAGGCTCGCTCCCACAGGAAGCCCGCCAGGCTGTTATCGTCCGGCAAAGCGCAACCGCGACAACATCCGCAAATCGCCCTCGCGGTAATAGTCATCGGTCCAGCTATCATCCGGCGCCAATGGCCGGACCTGTTTGAGTTGTAGTTTTTTTGCGAAGTAGCGGAACCGGTAATGCTCGTAAAAGCGCAGCAGTTCCAGCCCGTAGCGATCGGCCAGGTCGGTGTCGCCACGGATGATCAGGAAGTTCTCATCATTGCCGTTACTGGCCGCCTCACTCAGGTTATGGCTGCCGCTGATGATCGTCGGTGCGTCGGTGGTGAAGTCGACGACGATGGCTTTGGTATGCACCAGCAGTCTGCCCTTCTGGCCTTTCATATTCTCCTTGAGCCAGCCTTCCAGGCCGGTATTGAGCAACGCGGTGGCGGCAAATTGAGCGGTGCGGTCAGCGTGGATACCGGTGATGCTGCTGACGGTGTTTTGCAGGCCGTAACGCAAAATATCGTCGTGGGGCTGGCCGAGCAATGCGTTGAGCACTTCGTCCGGCAAGGCGAACGCGGTGACAAACAGCAGGTCTTTTTTGGCGGCGTTGATGATGTCGACGAACTCACGCAAGTCGCCCTGGCCCGAGCGTGGTGAAAAACCGGCGAACAGCGGCTGGTCCGGTGCCATCGGATTGTGTTCCGTGAGCCATTCCCGTGTGGCGCCGACATCCGTCGGGTCGGCCCAGACCTGCTCGAAGGTTTGCAGATAACTGGCGCCGATCCGAGCGTCGTCCAGCACATGCACGACGTTGGCCTGACGGTAAACACCGTTGGGCGTGAAGTTGGTGCTGCCACAGAGCACCGCTTCGGGCTGATGCTGCCCCGCTGCGTCGAGCCGGCTGAGGACCATGAACTTGTTGTGGAAGATGTTGTGAGTGACTCGCCCGCGCTTGTTCGCCGCCGGGATTTTTTCCAGGCTGGCTTCGTTCATCGCCGTGGTGTCTTCGTCGGGTTGGGCGTGGTACAGGACCCGAACCTTTACACCGCGCTCGAAAGCGGCGTTCACCGCATCGACGATCACCTTCAGCTGATATTCATAGATCGCGATGTCCAGCGCCCACTGACCATCCTCGGCCCGCTCGATGAACCCCAGCAAGCGTGCGAGCAGACCATTTTCCAGCCATTGCCGTGGAGCGTCGGGCCATTCTTCGATGGGCAGTTTCTTGTTGGCGCTGAGCTGCGCATCGAGGTCGGCGAATTTGCGCTGGAAGGCCTGACTCGCGGCCACCGCCCGGTTGAAGATGACATTCTGGCCCGCTGGAAGGCCATTGTCGGTGGTGAGCGTCACTTCCAGAAACTCACCCAGCTGCGGCGCATCGGCGGTACCGTAGGCCAGGTGAATCCGATAATGGATCGTCACACCCGGATTGACCGCGTAATCGGCCCAGCGAAATTTCTGCAACGGCGCGGCATCGCTGGGGGTGGCGTGAAACTGGGGGAACGTATGAGTCTTGCCGGGGAAGGTCAGGCTGTTGAACAGAAACAGCCAGGGTTTGTTGCCTTGCTGTTTTTCGATGGCGAAACCCAGCAGGCCTTTGCGACGGGGTTCGGCCACGTCGATGGCCAGCAACACACCGTTGGTGCCAGCGTAGGCTTTGACGCGAAAATCGTCCTGATCGTTGCGGGCTAGAACGCGCATGGGTCACTCCTGTGATTGTCTTGCTTACAAAGCATAGGGCAGCGATACGGGGTAAACATGATTATCCGACACCCAAGTGATGCCATCGCGAGCAGGCTCGCTCCCACAGGGAAACGCATTCCAATGTGGGAGCGAGCCTGCTCGCGATGGGGTCAATACTGTCAGCACAAAACTCAACCTGAAATCAGCTCATCGATATGCCGATAATCAACCTGCAACTGCGCCGCCAACACCTTGGCCCGGCCAAGATGAATCGGCCCGCGCTCAATGTCGATCAGCAGCCCCGGGCAATTCAGCGCCGGCAACGTTGACCATTCCTTCACCCGCCCATCCGTCACCAACAGCAGCCGTTGCTGCTCTGCCGGAAAACGTTTTTGCCGAGCCGCCAGCCAGTGCCCTGCTTCACCCAGCGCCGCCAGCATCGGCGTACCGCCGCCGGCACCTAGCCCGTCGAGCCAGTCGCGCAAGCCCGCGGAGGCTTTCAACCCTTGCACTTGCCACTTCGGCACATGACCACTGGCGGTCAGCAACGCCAGCCGCGCGCGCTGCCGATAGGCATCGTCGAACAGTTGCGCCAGCAGGCCCTTGGCATCGCTCAACGCCTGATGACGCCGGGTCGAGGCCGAAGCATCGACGATCACCAGCCATAATTCATGAGGACTGCGGGTGCGCAGATGAAACAGCACATCATCGCGTTGACGCGGTCGGCCATTGAGCAACGTGCCGGGCCAATTGATTGACCCACTACGGGCCGCGTGACGCTTGCCCTGCCTGCCGCCACCCAGCCGTCCCGCGCGGGGTCTGGCATTCGCCCCCGCGTCCGATCGAGGGCGAATGCCTAGGGCTTTTTTGGCCAGCTCGGCACTTCACGTCGTGCGCCGACCGGCAGCGCCTGGGCGGGCATTTCGCCCCACTGGCCCTGACCTTCGCTCGGGTTGGGGTTCTGATTGGAGGGCTGTGCTGCGGGGGCTTGGTGCGACATCGGTGGCGAGTGTTCGCGACGACGATGGCGCAAGGCAAACTCGGCGACCGCGTCGATATCGTCCTCGCTGATCGCGTTCGCGCCCCGCCATGCCGCGTGAGCCCGGGCCGCGCGCAACCAGACCAGATCGGCTCGCAGGCCATCGACGCCAGCGGCAAAGCAGCGCTCGGTGATCTGCGCCAGTGCGGTATCGTCCAGAGGAATGCTCGCCAGTGCCGAGCGCGCCTTTTGGCAACGCTCGCGCAGTGCGTGTTGCTGGCTTTCCCATTCGGCGCAGAACCCTTGCGGGTCGCTGTCGAAATCCAGTCGACGACGGATGATCTGACCGCGCTCGGCGGGTGCGGTGTGGCCACTGAGGGCGACGTTCAGGCCAAAGCGGTCGAGCAATTGCGGACGCAGCTCGCCCTCTTCCGGGTTCATGGTGCCGATCAGCACAAACTTCGCCGAATGCCGATGGGAAATCCCGTCGCGCTCGATCAGGTTGGTGCCGCTGGCGGCCACGTCGAGCAGCAAGTCCACGAGGTGATCGGGCAGCAGATTGACTTCATCGACATACAACACACCGCCGTCGGCCTTGGCCAGTACGCCGGGGGAAAACTGTGCGCGCCCCTCGCTCAGGGCCGCGTCGAGATCGAGGGTGCCCACCAGCCGTTCTTCGGTGGCACCCAGGGGCAAGGTGACGAATTGACCGCTGGCCAACAGGTCCGCCAGGCCACGGGCCAGGGTGGATTTGGCCATGCCCCGTGGACCTTCGATCAGCACGCCACCGATTTTCGGATCGATGGCGGTCAGGTACAGCGCGAGCTTCAAATCATCGGCGCCGACCACGGCGGAGAGCGGGAAATGGGGGGTGTCGGTCATTATTAAATCTCGGTCATGGTCGGTGGCAGGCACACCTTGTACCTGTGGGAGCGTGGCTTGCCCGCGAAGGCGTCCGCTCAGTCGAAATCAATGTTGATTGTGAGGGCCTCTTCGCGGGCAAGCCACGCTCCCACAGGTTAGCGGTGCCACAGATTTACCCGTCTTCTTCTATGTCCAGCAACAAATTCTCCAGCGCCTCGCGGTACTCGCCCGGCTCTTTCCACATCCCCCGCTGCTGCGCCTCGAGCATGCGCTCGGTCATATCGCGCAAGGCATGGGGGTTATGTTCGCGGACAAACTCCCGGGTCGCCGGATCGAGCAAATAAGCGTCCGCCAGCAACGCATATTGGTGATCGTCGATCAACTGCGTGGTGGCATCGAAAGCAAACAGGTTATCGACTGTCGCCGCCAGTTCAAACGCGCCTTTGTAGCCATGACGCTTGACCCCGTCGATCCATTTCGGATTGGCCGCACGGGAACGGATCACCCGGTTCAGCTCTTCCTTCAACGTGCGGATTTTCGGCAAGTCCGGCTGACTGTGATCGCCGTGATAACTGGCCGCCGCTTCACCGCTGAGACTTTCGACAGCCGCCAGCATGCCACCCTGGAACTGGTAATAGTCGTTGGAATCGAGCAAGTCGTGCTCACGGTTGTCCTGGTTTTGCAGCACTGCCTGCACCTGACTCAGACGCTGGGCGAATTGTTCGCGGGCGGCGGTGCCTTCATCGGAGCCGCCGTAAGCGTAGCCGCCCCAGTTCAGGTAAACCTCGGCCAGGTCTTCGCGGCTTTGCCACAAGCGACCGTCGATGGCGCCCTGCACGCCTGCTCCGTAAGCACCCGGTTTGGCCCCGAAGATGCGCCAGCCGGCCTGCCGCCGCGCCGCTTCTTCATCCAGCCCGGATTCCAGCAGCGCTTGCCGCTCGGCGCGGACCTTGGCCGCCAACGGGTTGAGATCATCCGGTTCATCCAGCGCGGCGACCGCTTGCACGGCGGCGTCAAATAGCCGGATCAGGTTGGCAAAGGCATCACGGAAGAATCCGGAGACGCGCAAGGTCACATCCACCCGTGGACGGTCCAGCAAACTCAACGGCAGAATCTCGAAGTCGTCGACCCGTTGACTGCCAGTCGCCCACACCGGACGCACGCCCATCAGCGCCATGGCCTGGGCGATGTCATCGCCGCCGGTGCGCATGGTCGCGGTGCCCCAAACCGACAAGCCGAGCTGACGCAGGTGATCGCCGTGGTCTTGCAAGTGCCGCTCAAGAATCAGGTTCGCAGACTGGAAGCCGATGCGCCACGCGGTGGTGGTCGGCAGGTTGCGCACATCCACCGAATAGAAATTGCGCCCGGTGGGCAGCACGTCCAGACGGCCGCGACTCGGTGCGCCACTCGGCCCGGCCGGGACGAATCGACCGTTGAGGGCGTCCAGCAGGCCGCGCATTTCCGCCGGGCCGCAGGCGTCCAGACGTGGGGCAACGACTTCGCGCAGGCTGTCGATGATGGCGCTCACTTCCGACCAATCACCCTCCTGTGAGAGCGGGCCTTTGTGGTGAGGGGGTTCACCCCCGTTGGGTTGCGAAGCGGCCCCAAAAAATGGGACTGCTGCGCAGTCCAACGGGGGCAAGCCCCCTCGCCACAAGGTTTGAGGCGTGCTCAGTGCCTGCGAGATCAGTTGAGCGGCGAACAGCTCAAGACGTTCACGGGTATCGCCCGCCGTGCGCCAGACTTCATCGCTGATCGACAACAAGGCATCCGGTCGAGGACCGTCCCAAGCCTCGGCCAGCGCGCAATCCAGCGGATCAAACCCCAACACAAACGCCTTGGCCAGCGCCCGCAACAAACTCGATTGCGCCCCACGACCGTCGCCGCGCGGAATACGCAGCAAGGCCAATAAGGTGTCGATGCGCAACCGCCCGACCGGCGACTCGCCAAACACGTGCAAGCCATCGCGGATCTGCGACTCCTTCAAGTCGCACAGGTACGTGTCCAGACGCGGCAACCAGATCGCCGCATCGGCATCGCTGTCGAGCTTCTCGTCCAGTTGCAGTTCGCGGTCAATGTGCGTGTCGCGCACCAATTGCAGGATGTCGCGCTGCAGTTCCCGGGCGCGGCGCGGATCGAGCAATTGCGCTTCGTAATATTCGTCGGCCAGCAGCTCGAGATTGCGCAGCGGGCCGTAGGTTTCGGCGCGGGTCAGCGGCGGCATCAGGTGATCGATGATCACGGCTTGCGTACGGCGTTTGGCCTGGGCGCCCTCGCCCGGGTCGTTGACGATGAACGGATAGATGTTCGGCAGCGGCCCGAGCAATGCATCCGGCCAGCAGTTTTCCGACAGCCCGACGCCCTTGCCCGGCAGCCATTCGAGGTTGCCGTGCTTGCCGACATGGATCACGCCGTGAGCGCCGTAGGTGTTGCGCAACCAGAAGTGGAACGCCAGATAACCGTGAGGCGGCACCAGGTCGGGGTCGTGATAGACCGCGCTCGGGTCAACCTGATAACCCCGGGCCGGTTGAATGCCGACGAAGGTCAGGCCGAAGCGCAAACCGGCAATCATCATTCGCCCGCCACGGAACATCGGATCGCTTTCGGGCGAGCCCCAACGTTCCAGAACTGCTTGGCGATTGGCCTCGGGCAGCGCGTTGAACATCAGGTAGTAGTCGTCCAGCGCGAGGCTTTGATGGCAGGGACGCTGGTCGAGGGTGTCGAGGTCATTGCTGACGCCGCCGAGCAATTGCTGGATCAGCGCGGTGCCGCTGTTTGGCAATTCAGCCGGCAACGGATAACCTTCGGCGTGCAGGGCACGAAGGATGTTCAATGCCGCAGCCGGAGTATCGAGGCCAACGCCGTTGCCGATGCGCCCATCGCGCGTCGGGTAGTTAGCGAGGATCAGGGCGATGCGTTTTTCGCCATTGGGCACTCGCGCCAGATCGATCCAGCGCCGCGCCAATTCGGCGACAAAATCCATGCGCTCAGGTTGCGGCCGGTAGCAGACCACGTCGGACTGGCTGCGCTCGCTGCGCCAGGCCAGGTCCTTGAAACTGATCGGCCGACTGATGATTCGCCCGTCCAGCTCCGGCAGTGCGATGTGCATCGCCAGGTCGCGGGGGCCGAGGCCTTGTTCGCTGGCGCGCCAACCGGGTTCATTGTCCTGGGCGCAGATCGCCTGGATCACCGGAATATTGCGGCGAAACGGTCGCAGGTGCGGTGCTTCGGGGCTGGATTGGGCGAAACCGGTGGTGTTGAGAATCACCCCTGCCTCGACTTCATCCAGCAAGTCCTCGACCACCGTCAGGCAGCCGGGCTCTTTCAAACTGGCCAGCGCAATCGGCAATGGGTTCAACCCCGCCGCCTGCAAACGCTGGCAGAAAATATCGATGAAACCGGTGTTCGCCGCCTGCAAATGCGAGCGGTAAAACAGCACCGCCGCCACCGGCTGATCAGCTTGCCAGTCGGCTTGCCAATCGCTCAACTCAGCGGGGCTTTTGTGCGGGTGGTAGATCGCGGTGCGTGGCAGGGTTTGCGGCTCGGACCATGAGTAGTCGCGATCCAGCCAGCGATTGGCGAGGCAGCGAAACAGGTCGAGCGCGTTGGCCATGCCGCCCTGACGCAAGAAGTGCCAGAGCCGGTCGCGGTCTTGCGCGGTTACGGTGCTCAGGTCACTGAGCTCCGGGTCCGGGCGATCATCCCCCGGCACCAGAATCAGCTGCACGCCGCGCTCGGACAATTCCACCAGACGCTCAATGCCATAACGCCAATAGGCGATGCCGCCGTGCAGCGAGATCAGAATCACTTTGGCGTGGCGCAGCACTTCGTCGACGTAGAGATCGACCGAGGCGTGATTCTGCACTTGCATCGGGTTGGCCAGGCGCACGCTCGGGTAATCGTCGGGCAACTGCTGCGCCGCTTCGGCGAGCAACGCCAGGCTGGAATCGCCGCTGCACAGGATCACCAGCTCGGCGGGGGTTTGTCCAAGGTCGGCAATGTTGTCATCCGACACGAAACCGCCGGGCTGGGTCCTGAGCAGGTGCATGGTTTAAACGCTGAGCGCAGCGCGCAATTGCGCTTCGAGCGCAGCGGCGTCCAGATCCTGACCGATCAACACGAGACGCGTGGTGCGCGCTTCTTCAGCGCCCCACTGACGGTCGAAGTGCTTGTCGAAACGCGTGCCCACGCCCTGGATCAGCAGGCGCATCGGTTTGTTCGGCACCGCTGCAAAACCTTTCACCCGAAGGATGCCGTGCTGGACCACCAATTGAGTCAGCGCATCCATCAGCAGGCTTTCGTCGGCTTGTGGCAGCTCGATCGAGATGGAATCGAATGCGTCGTGGTCATGCTCATCGTGGTGGCCGTCTTCACCTTCGTGGTGATGATCGTGATGGCTGTGGCGGCTGTCGATGTGTTCTTCAGAACCGGCGCCGAGGCCGATCAGCACGTCCAGTGGCAGACGACCGCTGCTGGCTTCGATGACTTTCACCGCTGGCGGCAGTTCTTCAGCGACTTCCAGGCGCACACGGGCCAGGTCTTCAGCGCTGATCAGGTCAGCCTTGTTGAGGATCACCAGGTCGGCGCTGGCCAGTTGGTCGGCGAACAGCTCGTGCAGCGGCGATTCGTGGTCCAGGTTCGGGTCGAGTTTGCGCTGGGCATCGACCTGATCCGGGAACGCAGCGAAAGTGCCAGCAGCGACGGCCGGGCTGTCGACCACGGTGATCACCGCGTCAACCGTGCAGGCGCTACGGATTTCTGGCCATTGGAAGGCTTGAACCAACGGTTTTGGCAGGGCCAGGCCCGACGTTTCGATGAGGATGTGGTCGAGGTCGCCGCGACGAGCGACCAGTTCGCGCATCACCGGGAAGAATTCTTCCTGAACCGTGCAGCACAGGCAGCCGTTGGCCAGTTCGTAAACGCGGCCGTTGGCTTCTTCTTCGGTGCAACCGATCGAGCACTGCTTGAGGATCTCGCCGTCGATGCCCAGCTCGCCGAACTCGTTGACGATCACTGCGATGCGACGGCCCTGGGCGTTGTCGAGCATGTGGCGCAGCAAGGTGGTTTTGCCCGAGCCGAGGAAGCCGGTAACGATGGTGACAGGGAGTTTGGCCAGTGTTTTCATCGGATGCCCTTTGGCAAGGTGGCGGGCATACGGGACGACAATCGCTGCGGCAGGTGTGCGCGCGCAAGAGTTCCGCCACCGGATCACCCCGCCCGGTTGTAGTGAGAATCTGTGTCGAGGCAGGTCTCCTGGCTGACGGTGTGCCAATCGTTCGACTGGCGTTTGCTGCGCCTTCCCGCGAACCTGATGGACCAGGGTTTGCAGTGGCGTGGCAGCGAACATCACCGTTCACAGTTGCGGGGGCAGCCGCGGCATCGACCGCGTTCCCTTCTTAGCTTCGGCAGACGCCGAAGAACCTCGAAAGCGCAAGGCTACGCATCGTGTGGGGGCGGGTCAATGTCCGTGCAGAGATCTGTGGTGACTCACAGGACGCCTTCGCGGGCAAGCCTCGCTCCTACAGGAATAGTGTCGATGATGATCGTTCTCACGCTCTGCGTGGGAATGCCTCAACGGACGCTCCGCGTTCGGCTGTGAAAGGGACGCGGAGCGTCCCGGGCTGCATTCCCACGCAGAGCGTGGAACGATCAACTCAAACGAGAACCCATGCCAATTGACGCCCAACCCCCGCCCATGCTCTCCTACACGCCTTGTTACGGGTGCCCTTCACAGGGTGAAACGGGAAACCGGTGAATCATGTGCTTTACTCTAAAGCCATGTCAGTCCGGTGCTGCCCCCGCAACGGTAAGCGAGTGAAGCGTCAGATCCACTGTGCCCGTCATACGGCATGGGAAGGTGATGCTTGCAGGTTTCGGCGCAAGCCCTGCCCCTCGCGAGCCCGGAGACCGGCCCGCAACACAAAGTGACTCTTACGTTCACTGAATAACAAACCCGCGGTGGGCGGGCGCTGTTCGAAATCTCTGCGTGCCCCGGCGTGCGGAGGTTTTCATGCGCTCTATTCACCCGCTGACAGACCAGAGGGAAGCGCCATGTCGATCATCAGCAGCACCGGCAGCAACACCGATAAAAAGAGCACGATCAGCACCACCACAACCCTGAGCCAACGCCTGACCGCCGCTTTTTGTGCGTCGATCCTTGGCGCCAGCCTTGTGTATTTCGCCGGTTTCTCGCACATCGAAGCGGTGCACAACGCCGCGCACGATACTCGTCACAGTTCCGCCTTTCCGTGCCATTGAGACCTGCTGACATGATCAAGCGTATTGCGCAAACCGCAGGTTTCACCGGGCTGCTGGCCGCCCTGCTATTGACCCTGCTGCAAAGCTTCTGGGTTGCACCGCTGATTTTGCAGGCCGAGACCTACGAAAAATCCGAGCCGGCCGCTGTTGAAATCCACGAGCACGCCGCGGGTGCTGTCACCGCTCATACCCACGATGCCGAAGCCTGGGAGCCGGAAGACGGCTGGCAGCGCGTGCTGTCGACCACCGGCGGCAATCTGGTGGTGGCGGTCGGTTTCGCCCTGATGCTCGCGGGCCTCTACACCTTGCGCGCTCCACGCCGTACCTCTCAGGGCCTGCTCTGGGGTCTGGCCGGTTATGCGACGTTCGTGCTGGCGCCAACCCTCGGCCTGCCACCTGAGCTGCCAGGCACTGCCGCTGCGGATCTGGCGCAACGGCAGATCTGGTGGATTGGCACTGCCGCCTCCACCGCTGTCGGCATCGCGTTGATCGTGTTCAGCCGCCACTGGCTGATGAAGATCCTCGGCGTGGCGATTCTGGCCGTCCCGCACGTCATCGGCGCGCCACAACCGGAAGTGCACTCCATGCTGGCTCCAGAAGCCCTGGAAGCGCAGTTCAAAATCGCTTCGCAGCTGACCAACATGGCGTTCTGGCTGGCCCTGGGCCTGATCAGCGCCTGGTTGTTCCGCCGCAAAAGCGATGGCCAATACTGCGCATGACTGACGTCAGCGCAGCGCCGACCCTGGTGGTCGGCCTGGGCTGCCAGCGCGGCTGCCCCGTCAGCACGCTGCGGGCGCTGCTTGATCAGGCATTACAGGCCCATCAAATCGAGCTCCGTGAGATCAAGGCCCTGGCCAGTATCGACCTGAAGCGCGAAGAACCCGCCCTGATCGAACTGGCCGAACAGCTGGCATTGCCGTTGATGTATTTCAGCAGCGAACAATTGGCCGGTTATGAACCGCAACTCAGCCACCACTCGGACATCGCGTTCGAACGCACCGGTTGTTACGGCGTAGCGGAAAGTGCCGCGCTGGCACTGGCCGAACAATTGGCTCAGGCACCGGCAAAGTTGCTGATTCCACGACAAAAATACGCCCAGGCCACCCTCGCATTGGCCAGCGCCGCGTAAAATCCTCGATAATCCCCGCCTTCGATCATGAGCAATCTTCATCTGAAGCGTGCCCATACCCTTTTTCTGACAGGAAACGACGATGACCGTCTACTTCATTGGCGCAGGCCCCGGCGACCCGGAATTGATCACCGTCAAAGGCCAGCGGCTAATTCGTAGCTGCCCGGTCATCATCTATGCAGGCTCCCTGGTCCCCGCCGCCGTGCTGGAAGGCCACCGGGCCGAACAGGTGGTCAACAGCGCCGAACTGCACCTGGAACAGATCATCGAGCTGATGAAAACCGCCCATGCCAACGGCCAGGACGTGGCCCGGGTGCATTCCGGTGATCCGAGCCTGTATGGCGCGATTGGCGAGCAGATTCGTTACCTGCGTGAACTCGACATCCCTTTCGAAATCATTCCCGGCGTCACCGCCACCGCCGCCTGCGCGGCGCTTTTGGGTGCGGAACTGACCTTGCCGGACGTGTCACAGAGCGTGATTCTGACCCGCTACGCCGACAAGACCGCCATGCCAGCCGGTGAAGAGCTCGGTAGTCTGGCGCAGCATGGGGCGACCATGGCGATCCACCTCGGGGTCAATCATCTGGAGAAGATCCTCGCCCAATTGCTGCCGCACTACGGCGCCGACTGTCCGATCGCGGTGATCCACCGGGCGACCTGGCCGGATCAGGATTGGGTGGTGGGGACGCTGGCGGATATTGCCGGGAAGGTTCAAGCCAAGGGATTTCGCCGCACGGCGCTGATTCTGGTGGGTCGGGTGTTGGGTAGCGATCACTTCAGTGAATCGTCGTTGTATCGCGCGGGGCATGCGCATTTGTATCGCCCATAGGACGCCATCGCGGGCAAGCCCGCTCCCACAGGTTTTGAGTCGGCCACAGTATTGCGGTCAACACAAAATCTTGTGGGAGCGGGCTTGCCCGCGAAGGGGCCATTGAATTCGACCCACAAAAAACGGCGCTCACGGGGCGCCGTTTTTCATTTTGCAGCGAACACCTTAGTAGTAGGCGTTTTCTTTCTGCGTGTGGTCGGTCACGTCGCGAACGCCCTTGAGCTCGGGAATACGCTCGAGCAAGGTGCGCTCGATACCTTCGCGCAGGGTGACGTCTGCCTGGCCGCAGCCTTGGCAACCGCCGCCGAATTTCAGCACGGCAATGCCGTCTTCAACCACATCGATCAGGCTGACCTGACCGCCGTGGCTGGCCAGCCCCGGGTTGATCTCGGTTTGCAGGTAGTAGTTGATGCGCTCGTTGACCGGGCTGTCAGCGTTGACCATCGGTACTTTGGCGTTTGGCGCCTTGATGGTCAGTTGACCGCCCATGCGGTCGGTGGCGTAGTCGACTACCGCATCGTCCAGAAATGCTTCGCTGAACGAGTCGATGTAAGCGGTGAAGCTTTTGAGCCCCAGCGCCGTGTCTTCAGGTTTTTCTTCGCCCGGCTTGCAGTAGGCAATGCAGGTTTCGGCGTACTGGGTGCCAGGCTGGGTGATAAAGACGCGGATGCCGATACCCGGGGTGTTCTGCTTGGAAAGCAGATCAGCCAGGTAATCGTGGGCGGCGTCGGTAATGGTAATAGCGGTCATGGAAACTCCTCGCAGGCTTGGACGCAGTTTACGCCAATCATCGCGCCGGACAAAGTCCTAGTATTTTTGTCGGGAAAGTGTGCCTGTCGATGAACATCTGATCACCGTCGCCCCCTGTAGGAGCGAAGCTTGCTCGCGAAAGCGGTCTGACATTCAGCATAGATGTCGACTGTTGGACCGCTTTCGCGAGCAAGCTTCTCGCTCCTACAGGGGTTCAGCCAGGGTTCGGGGGTGCGTGTTCAGGCTCTCAATCAAAGATTCTCGTAGCGGTTCATGTCCAGCACACCCTCTTCCACCGGGTCGGTGTCGTGGATGTAGCGGCTCAGATCATGGAAATACTGCCAGAACTGCGGATGACTGCGACGAATGCCCCAGCGTTCGACGATTTTCTCGAAACTGGCGGCGTCCCTGGCGTTTTCCATCGCGTCGACGAACGCGGGCACTTGCCCGGCCGGGATGTTGAACATGAAGTTCGGGTAGCTGCTGAGTACACCCGGATAAATCGTCAACGTATCGAGCCCCGGCTGATAACGCAGCGATTCACCGAGCAGGAACGCCACGTTGCTGTGGGCCCGGTTGCGCAGCAGGCTATAAACCTCGCGTTTGCCGCTTTGAGTCTCGATGCGCAACATCGTGGCTTCCGGCAACTGTTCGATGACTTTCAAACCGGCGGCCGGGCGCGAAGTCAGGCGGCTCAAGGCTTGTTCGGCGTTCTGCAACGCCAGATCGATGTTCGGCCGCGAGCAATAAGCGCCATCGCAGCGGTTGATCGGGTCAGGCTTGGCATTGAGTTCGCCGTACCGGGCCAGCAACTGCAGGGCGAAATCGCGTTTCGGGTCCTTTTCGTCCAGTATCAGCGCCGTGGGTTTGTCGTTGTCGATGTCCTCGTAATCCAGCCACATCTTGAACTTGCCGCTGTTCTGATACCAATCGTCGAGGAAGCCGTCCCGCGAGTCGGCAGGCATCAAGCGCAGGAAGTTCTGCTCGGCACCATTGCGGATCAGGTCGAAGTACAGCCTGGTCTGGGCTTGATGGGACACGTTGCCAAATACATCGAAGTTGACTGCCAACTGGTAATACGTGCGCTCCAGCAACGGAAAATCGAACAGCCAAATGGTTTGCGGGACGTCACCGATCAGGCCTTTGTTCACCGAGGCGCTGTCGAAATGCCGGAAAATACTCAGCAAAGCGTTGTCATTGCCGGCCCACAGGGTCGACCAGCTCGGTGCCGGCAGGTCGGCGTAGCTGTCCCGGCGTAAGGCTTCGTATTCGTTGCGTTTGTCGCGGTAGTCGTGCCACAGGCTCAGGACACTGCCGACGTCATCGTTCTGCCCCGGCATCGCCAGCAACGGCGTGGCCTGGCCACGATAATTCGGGTCGGTAATGTAGAGGTCATGCTCCGGGGCCTGGAACAGCGCCCAGAAGTTGTCGCGAATCACGTCGGTGGCGACCTGGCCGCGGCAGACCGGGCCGCGAATAAAGGTGCGCACGAAATATTCGGCGTTATCGAGCATGAACTGGTAACGCGCCTGCGCCGGGATGGCCTCAAAGGTCGTGAACGGATTGGCCCGTCGTTCCGGCCCGTAGCCCGGCAGCGCGTTGACCTGCCAGTTGCCGCTGTAAAACAGGCTTTTGATCCGCGCCATCTTCGCCGCGCTCAGCGGATAGGTGATGTGGGTCTTGTGCACGATCACGCCTTGCACCGGCCACAAACGGTAGTAGACCTGAGTGCCCGGATCGTCATTCGGACGGCGGGTGTTGATCAAATCAATCGGCTGCCCCGTCGGCGTGCGCGAGCGTACCCACTGAAAGAAATGCCCCGGCTCGCCGTCCTTGAAATAGAGGTGCGCCAGGAACCAGTGCTCAAACAACCAGCGCCCCACCAGACTCTCCCGGGCACCCGGCGCGTTGAGCAGGTTTTCCCACTGCACCACCTGCAAGGCTTCCTTGGCGCTGGGCACCAGGCCCTGCTCATCGATTGGCGCACCGGAGGCCAGCCAGCGTTGCAACGTCTGGTATTGCTGATCGGTCAGGCCGGTGACCGCCAACGGCATGCCTTCTTTCGGGTGGGCGCTGGCATAGCCGCCGAACTCCGCCGGCATGGCGCACATGTTTTCCCGGTTCAGACCCAGGACGATGTCTTCCGGCAACTTGGCGTTGGGTTGCAACGGCGTTTTGTGGCCCAGTTCAAGCATCCGCGCCATCAGCGCCGCCTGGCTGCCTTGGGCGTCGAGCACCGAATAAAAGCCCTTTTGCTGCCAGGCACGCTTGCCCAAGGCGTCATAAAACAGCCGGGTCGGCGCTGCGGCTTGGCGGCGCTCGCCGTCATAGACTGGCACCTTCGTCGCGCCTCGGGCCGCCCCTTCGCCACTGCCCAGATTGAGCTGACAGGCGGAGTCGTAGCAGGCATGGCAGGCCACGCACTTTTCGGTGAAGATCGGTTGAATGTCCCGGGTGTAGGAAATATCCGGACCTTGTGCAGCGGCGCCCCCGCTTAAAAACAGCATCAATAGGCTGGTGACGACGCGATACGACATATCCCTGGTCCTGATCATGAGAAAACGCCGCGATTCTACCGGTCTGGCTTGCGCACCAACATGAACGATATTCATGCAAAACCCGTACATGCTCCAAAAGCGCACAGGTTTGTTATTATCCCGCCCCTTCGTCATGGCCTTACCGAGTAGTCCAAATGTCCGATCGCAGCGTTCGCCTTCAAGCTCTCAAGCACGCCCTCAAAGAGCGCATCCTGATTCTCGATGGCGGCATGGGTACGATGATCCAGAGCTACAAGCTCGAGGAGCAGGATTACCGTGGCAAACGCTTCGCCGACTGGCCGAGCGATGTCAAAGGCAACAACGACCTGTTGGTGCTGACGCGCCCGGACGTGATTGGCGGCATCGAGAAGGCCTATCTGGACGCCGGCGCCGACATTCTGGAAACCAACACTTTCAACGCCACCCGGATTTCCATGGCCGATTACGGCATGGAAGAACTCGCCTACGAATTGAACGTAGAAGGCGCTCGCCTGGCCCGCAAGATTGCCGATGCGAAAACTCTCGAGAACCCGGACAAGCCGCGTTTCGTCGCTGGCGTACTCGGCCCGACCAGCCGCACCTGCTCGCTGTCGCCCGACGTCAACAACCCTGGCTACCGCAACGTGACCTTCGATGAGCTGGTGGAGAACTACACCGAGGCCACCAAAGGCCTGATCGAAGGCGGCGCCGACCTGATCCTGATCGAAACCATCTTCGATACCCTCAACGCCAAAGCGGCGATCTTCGCCGTGCAAGGCGTGTTCGAAGAACTGGGCGTCGAGTTGCCGATCATGATCTCCGGCACCATCACCGATGCCTCCGGCCGCACACTGTCGGGCCAGACCACCGAAGCGTTCTGGAACTCCGTGGCCCACGCCAAGCCGATCTCCGTCGGCCTGAACTGCGCCCTCGGGGCCAGCGAGTTGCGTCCGTACCTGGAAGAATTGTCGAACAAGGCCAACACCCACGTTTCCGCGCACCCGAACGCCGGTCTGCCTAACGAATTCGGCGAGTACGACGAACTGCCGGCAGAAACCGCCAAGGTCATCGAAGAGTTCGCCCAAAGCGGCTTCCTGAACATCGTCGGCGGCTGCTGCGGCACCACGCCGGGCCACATCGAAGCCATCGCCAAAGCGGTAGCCGGTTATGCGCCGCGCGAGATTCCGGACATCCCCAAGGCCTGCCGCCTGTCGGGCCTGGAACCGTTCACCATCGATCGCAGCTCGCTGTTCGTCAACGTCGGCGAGCGCACCAACATCACCGGTTCCGCCAAGTTCGCCCGTCTGATCCGTGAAGACAACTACACCGAAGCCCTGGAAGTCGCCCTGCAGCAGGTCGAAGCCGGCGCCCAAGTGATCGACATCAACATGGACGAGGGGATGCTCGATTCGAAGAAGGCCATGGTGACCTTCCTCAATCTGATTGCCGGTGAACCGGACATCTCCCGCGTCCCGATCATGATCGACTCCTCCAAGTGGGAAGTGATCGAAGCCGGCCTCAAGTGCATCCAGGGCAAGGGCATCGTCAACTCGATCAGCATGAAGGAAGGCGTCGAACAGTTCATTCATCACGCCAAACTGTGCAAACGCTACGGCGCCGCAGTGGTGGTGATGGCCTTCGACGAAGCCGGCCAGGCCGACACCGAAGCGCGCAAGAAAGAAATCTGCAAACGCTCCTACGACATTCTGGTCAATGAAGTCGGCTTCCCGCCGGAAGACATCATCTTCGACCCGAACATCTTCGCCGTGGCCACCGGCATCGAAGAACACAACAACTACGCTGTGGACTTCATCAACGCCTGCGCCTACATCCGCGACGAACTGCCGTACGCCCTGACCTCCGGCGGCGTGTCGAACGTGTCGTTCTCGTTCCGTGGCAACAACCCGGTGCGCGAGGCGATTCACTCGGTGTTCCTGCTGTATGCGATCCGCAATGGCCTGACCATGGGCATCGTCAACGCCGGTCAACTGGAGATCTACGACCAGATCCCGACCGAACTGCGCGACGCCGTCGAAGACGTGATCCTCAACCGCACCCCGGAAGGCACCGACGCCCTCCTCGCCATCGCCGACAAGTACAAGGGCGATGGCAGCGTCAAGGAAGCCGAGACCGAAGAGTGGCGCAACTGGGACGTCAACAAGCGTCTGGAACATGCGCTGGTCAAGGGCATCACCACCCACATCGTGGAAGACACCGAAGAGTCGCGTCAGTCCTTTGCGCGCCCGATCGAAGTGATCGAAGGCCCACTGATGTCCGGCATGAACATCGTCGGCGACTTGTTCGGCGCCGGCAAAATGTTCCTGCCGCAGGTGGTGAAGTCCGCCCGCGTGATGAAGCAGGCCGTGGCCCACTTGATCCCGTTCATCGAGCTGGAAAAAGGCGACAAGCCGGAAGCCAAGGGCAAGATCCTGATGGCCACGGTCAAGGGTGACGTGCATGACATCGGCAAGAACATCGTCGGCGTGGTGCTGGGCTGCAACGGCTACGACATCGTCGATCTCGGCGTAATGGTGCCGGCGGAGAAAATCCTGCAAGTCGCCAAAGAACAGAAATGCGACATCATCGGCCTGTCCGGTTTGATCACGCCTTCACTGGACGAAATGGTTCACGTGGCCCGCGAGATGCAACGTCAGGACTTCCATCTGCCGTTGATGATCGGTGGCGCGACCACCTCGAAAGCGCACACGGCGGTGAAGATCGAACCCAAGTACAGCAACGATGCGGTGATCTACGTCACCGACGCCTCCCGCGCCGTGGGCGTGGCGACGCAACTGCTGTCCAAGGAATTGAAGGCCGGTTTCGTCGAGAAGACTCGCCTGGAATACATCGACGTTCGCGAGCGCACCGCCAACCGCAGCGCCCGTACCGAGCGCCTGAGCTACCCGGTAGCCATCGCCAAGAAGCCGCAGTTCGACTGGGGCAGCTACACACCGGTCAAACCGACGTTCACCGGCGCCAAGGTGCTGGACAACATCGACTTGAAGGTTCTGGCCGAGTACATCGACTGGACACCGTTCTTCATCTCCTGGGACCTGGCCGGCAAATTCCCGCGCATCCTGCAAGACGAAGTGGTCGGTGACGCCGCCACCGCACTGTACGCCGATGCCCAGGAAATGCTTGCCAAGCTGATCGACGAAAAACTTATCAGCGCCCGTGCGGTGTTCGGCTTCTGGCCGGCCAATCAGGTGCGCGACGATGACATCGAAGTCTACGGCGATGACGGCAAGCCATTGGCCAAGCTGCACCACTTGCGCCAGCAGATCATCAAGACCGACGGCAAACCGAACTTCTCCCTCGCCGACTTCGTCGCACCGAAGGACAGCGGCGTGACCGACTACGTGGGTGGTTTCATCACCACCGCCGGGATCGGCGCAGAAGAAGTGGCCAAGGCTTATCAGGAAGCAGGCGACGACTACAACTCGATCATGGTCAAGGCGTTGGCCGACCGTCTGGCCGAAGCCTGTGCCGAGTGGCTGCACCAACAGGTGCGTAAAGACTACTGGGGCTACGCCAAGGACGAGACGCTGGACAACGAGGCGCTGATCAAAGAGCAATACACCGGCATCCGCCCTGCTCCAGGCTACCCGGCGTGCCCGGATCACACCGAGAAAGCCACGCTGTTCAAGCTGCTGGACCCGGAAGCGGAAGAACTCAAGGCCGGCCGCAGCGGCGTGTTCCTCACCGAGCACTACGCCATGTTCCCGGCGGCAGCGGTCAGCGGCTGGTACTTCGCTCACCCACAGGCGCAGTACTTCGCCGTGGGCAAGATCGACAAGGATCAGGTGCAGAGCTACACCTCGCGCAAAGGCCAGGAATTGAGCGTGACCGAGCGTTGGTTGGCACCGAACCTGGGCTACGACGAGTAATCCCGGATCAGGCTTGCTGCGATGGCGTCCTTTGGGGCGCCTTCGCGAGCAAGCCCGCTCCCACAGGATTGGGGGTGGATCAGGATTTTGTGAACGACAAAAATCCCTGTGGGAGCGGGCTTGCCCGCGAAGAGGCCGTCATATTCAACATCGTTGGCCACTGGCACTCGTGCATTTGCAGGAGCAAGGCTTGCCCGCGATAGCGCTTTTGAGACCGCATCGCGGGCAAGCTCGCGCCTACAGGCAGCGGTCAGACGCTTGGGTTATTCGAGGCGTCGACCTCCTTGCGCGACAGTTCGATCATCCTGCTGTTGCGTGCCGCCGCCAGGTCAAAAAGCCTGCTCATCAATGCTGCGTCATCGGCGCTGTCACCCTCCTCCGACATTTCCGCCTCATCGAGCTTCCTGAACTCTTCCGGGTATTTTTCCTTGAGGTACGCCACCCAGTAATCACGCTGGATCAGGTCTTCAAAAAACCCGTCGGACTGTTCCGCATTGATGACCTCAACGCGAGCGTCAGCCAGTTGCCGCGGTGTGACACCCGAGGCGTACGTCATGTGCGTCGGCTGTCCCGGTAGCTCCAGGCCGTCGCTCCAGCCACTCGTCAGACCGATTCGATAACCCAGGCGCACTTCCGCTTCATCCCGACCGTTGCGCGCAACGGCTTTTGTCGCCAGTTCGTCTACCTTGTCCAGTCGGAAAAGTTGCCTGGACAATTTCAACAGTGCCTCACCCTTCACAGCCAGTCGCCCGGCGGGAACCTGGAGCAAGGCATTGTGCGTGAACACTTTGCTCTCCAGCCCACTGAAGGTGAGGATTCGACCATCGACACAGGTGCCATGGGTGTTGGAACTGGCGAACAGGACCTCTCTGAGTTCGGCGTTGCCGGCCGCCGCGTCCATGACTGTCCACACACGGCGTGTCAGGTCGGCATTCGCTACCCTGAACTCCTGCGTATCCTGCAATCGCGACAGTAAATGAAAGAACGCAGCGTTGTCCGGTTCGGCCGCGAGTTGATTCCAGACGAGCGTTTTGCCGGACAGGTCCTCGGGCGAAGCATTGGCCAGCCACGGCGCACTTTGGGCAAAATCCGGTGGTATCTCGGGCAGGCTTTCATCGGACTCGAAGCTTTCACTTTCACCATCACCATCACCGCTGGCTTCGGCAATCATGTCGTCAAGATCAGTAGGCGACAGCCCCAGCACCGTTTCGCGAGTACCTGCCTCGCGGTAATCGCGGAGTCGCTCAAGACTTTCAAGCGCCACATTGTAGTTTTCGCTCAGGTCCGTGCCGGAGATCAGTGCATCATGGCTGCCATCCAGAGCCTCGGCAGGGATCGTAGTGATGTCATTGCTGCTCAGGTTCAATGCGCTGAGATGGTTGGCGTCCAGCACGCCTTGCGGCCATTCGGTCAGGTTGTTGTGACGCAGATCGAGCGTCTCCAGTCGCTCAAACACGGCGACATCAAAGTCGTCCAGGGCGTTGTAACCCAGATCCAGCCATTGCAGGTGTTCCAGCCGGTTCAACGCGGCATACAAATGCCCGGTATCGCTGAAGCGGTTTGCGGAAAGCTCCAACCGCTCAAGGTTGCCCATGCTCTGGATGGGCTCAGGCAACGCTTGCAGACCATTGCCGTTGAGTTTCAGGGATTTCACTTGGGTAAAGGCCTTGAGAAAGCCATCCGACCCTTGTTGGGACAGCCTTACACCCGTCAGGTCCAGCGTGTCGACGTGGGAGAACACGGTCGGCAATTCGGGAAGATCGCCCAATTGCAGACCGTTGAGATTCAACGCCTCGCCCATCGTGCCTCCCGCGCCATTCAGCCCTTCGCGCCAGCACTCGAGGATTCGCATGGCAGCCACCCGGCGACTTTCCGCCGACACTCTCCATCCCGCGCCGCTAGACTCCCGCGTATACAACCAACCATTCAATTGGCGCGTCAGCGTTTCGAACGTCTGGTCCCATTCGTCAAGCCGATCGATGATGTGTACATCCGTTGCTCCGCTTGTGCGCATCTGCTCGATTGCTTGCAACGCTTCATCGTCGGCAAGTGCCGGATTCAATCGTTGCAGGCGTTTTGCCAACAGCTCGCTGCCTTCGCCTACAGGGATTGGCGGCACGGGCAGCAGATGCCGGGCGATGGAGAAACCGCTTTCGGTCGGAGGGAAAGTGGCCGACACCTCTTCCAGATCGAACCTTTCCAGCGAGCCGGCCGGCAGGCCTTTGGCAATCTCGATGCGCTGGCGGGCCGCTTTCAGCGCCGCCATGGCTTGCGGGGTCAAGGGTATGCCGGTCAGCTGACTCTTGAGCAGCACGTCATCCGCAAGCTCTGCCGGCAGCGAAGAAATATGGCTGCCACGCAAATCCAGCCAGGCCAACTGCAGCAGATCCTGCGTTCCCGTTGGCCATTGCCGCAGGTCCGTGCCCCGCAAGTTCAAGGTCTTCAGGCGAGACAGGCGACTGACGTCCAGCGCGTTCAGCGGGTTGTTGCTCAAGTCCAGGGATTCGACTGCGCGCAGGCCATCGACCGCGAGCTGCACCTCAGGACCGACGACGATCCGGTTGCCGGAGAGGTCCAGACGGGTCAACTTCACAAGATCGCCCGCTGCAATCGGCACTTCGCGCAATTCATTACCACTCAGATCGAGGGCTTGCAGCTCGGTAAACCCTCGAATAAAGCCGCGGAACTGTTCAGCAGGCGCCTGCACCCCTTTCAAATAAAGTCTTTGAACATGATCGAAGGCACCGGCAGGCAGTTGGGGAAACTCACTGAATTGGACTTTCGGCAAATCAAGCGCCGTGGCATCGCCAGTCGAGCCGTAGCGCTTGAATGCACCGTTGCGCCAGCACGTCCTGATGAAAGCCGCCGCCCATGACCTTCCTATCACTTCCTTCAGATCCATTTTCTGCTGCATCGCACGACTGGCCCAGTCGTTCAGTTGCCCATCCAGTACACGGAACTGTTCGCTCAAGGCGTCCACTGCTGCAAACCTTGCTTGATGCCCCTGCCATTGCTCGACAAAACTGTTGTACAAGCTCATGGACGGCTCGTTCATGCCGTCAGCCAGCCGATTCAGTTCCCCCCGGCAGTAATCCCTGACCATCTCCTCTCGATCAATGAGATGTTCGGGGTGATTGCTGACGTACTCATACGCCGGCTTGAAGTTTTCACGGACGAACTTCGACCAGTCCAGCGATAACCCGGACCAAAGATTTTCATGCCCTTCGAACACTCCGTCGGGCAATGTCCTGATCCCTGTGCTTCTGAGATTCAGGCGTACCAGGTGCGGTAGCTCAAGCACACCTGCAGGCCATTGATACAGCGAAGGTGCCAGCACCTCCAGGCTGCGCAGGTTGCGCATGCGGCTGACATCCAGTGCCAGCGGCGCGAAACCAGAGGAGTAAACGCTGAGATCTTCAAGCGTCGTCAGCGCACTCAATCGCGTCGGCATATCCACCGCGTAGGGCACCGCCGAAGACAGGCTCAGCCCCGTGAGGTCGGGCATCCCGCTCAACGCTTCGGGCACGTTGGTCAACGCATCGCTGGTTGAATTGATTCGCAGGCGTTTCAACTTGGGAAACGCGCCCAGCAATGCATCGACATTGGCGTCCGTCACACACTGCCCCCACAGCAGCAGCCCATCCACGTGTGAAAAATCTGCCGCCAGTGAAGGCAGCGGGTCGTCACACACCACTTCCAGTGAACGCAAAAGCGGCTGCTCCTCGGCCAGCGGTGCATTGCGCCAGGCCTGCTTGATGTTTCGCGCAGCAGCGGCCTTGCCTCCTAACAAAGTGCGCAACATCGACTCGGACGCTGGCTCGCTAACCCATTGGTCCAGCACGGTCTCAAGCTGCTGCCACTCACGCATGCGCGTCTGCAAATGGCTGAAAATCTGTGCGTCGCTCTTACCTTCTCGCAACTGCTTGAGGATGAATCCATTGGCCTGCTGATCGGTGAGCTGCGGATAGACATCCCGTACGCGAGTCACCAAAGACGGATTCAGCCCTTGCCCGCGTCCGCTGGCGTAGTAACCCACGGTGCGCTCCGTCACTCGTACGGGTGGCTTGAACGTCTTGTTCCTGCCCGAACGTGCCTCCAGCCGTTGCGCCAATTCGGCTCGATGTTCGATGGCCGAGTCGATCATTGCCCCCTGCAAATCAGCGCCTTGACTGACGTGTGGAACGCCCAGTGCCCGGCGCGATTCGTCGGGCAAGGCGTGCATGATCGAGGCAAAAAAGTTATCGCCCTGCGAGGGCACACTATTGAGTGCCTCGCCATGCTCGTCAAACGCCTGGTAGACCGGCCCCTTTTTGACCACATACTTGCGGCTCGCGGCGGTCTCGCTGCCGATGCCATCGATCAGCGGGCCGTTGATGTGGCCGTCGCGAATCTCCAGGCGCACCTCGCCGGACCAGCCCGGCAATTTTTCCAGTGCATGCAGTGCGAGCCATTTACTGTCGGCCGAGGCCATGCGCTCCAGGTGCAGACCGGCAAAGGCCTGACTGACACGCCCCTGCTGCGCATACCAACGGGCCTCCTCGAGTATTCTCAACGGAACTCGACGCGTTGTTTTCAGGCGCGTGAGTTCTTCCGCACTGGCATCCAGCAGCACCCGCTGTGCAGCGGTTTCGCCTAGTCCCGGACATGTTCGCTGCAGTAGGGTGATGACTGGCTCACTGCTGACCTGCTCGCTGGCCTCAGCCCGCCCGACATCAGCCGCGAACAGCCGCAAGGCGTCAGCCAGATCAGGCGGTGGAGGCAAATGATCCAGGTGCATTTTGCGCAAGGCATTGTCATTGACACCAACAACGTCGGCGATTTTGAGCAACTGCCCATCGGTCAACGCCTCGGTCACATGGCCCATGCGCCGCAGCAGCGTCAGACGATCCCACTCAAGCGGACGCTCCAGTGTATGGCGCCAGGCACCGTGGCCGTTGTGCTCGAGTATTGGCTGATAGGCATCTGCGTCGGCCGGATGTTTGATGCGCCATTTTTTCAGCGGCTCATCGTAGGTTGTTTCATAGACCTTGCCTGCCTGGCGGATATAGGTCTTGCCGTTTACCCGATGTTGTCCCGATGAGTCAGGGCTGGAGTTGCGACCCAGCGCAACGTCACTTTCATAGGCGCCCAGGTCTGGCCTCCATAGACGGGTCTGGCCATTGGGTCGCTTGATTTGCTCCAGGCTCTCGATCACAGGTTCAGGCTTCACCGCTGTCAGTTTGCCCAGCCCTTTGCCCACGCCCGCCATCACGCCGATCAGCGCCAGGTTTTCTGCCACATCGATCAGATGTGCCTTGGCTGCGTTGCGATCGCCCTCACTCCACTCGATCGCCCCCTCCAGGGATTCGTACAACAGTTGACCCGCCATCACCGTCATCATGACCTCGCCCAACACCGGTACGAACATTGACACCATGTTCAATGCCAGCATGCCGATTTCCAGCAGATGACTGAGTTTTTCCGCGCGCACTTTCGCATCGACATCCGCAGTGGGAACTGCATGGCTGCGCGCATCGGCAATGACCTTGTCGCAGTTTTGTTCGTAGAGATAGGTCCACAGATCAATGTTGTCAGCCCAGATGCCGGCAGACCCTTTGCGCAGAACAGCACCGGGGTTGAGATAAGGGTCGTCGACCGGTTCCCGATTGCCCTGCCGTTCGGGAGGCAGCTCTTTAATGCGCGCGACGGTAGAAAACGGCGGAATGAACTGCACGACTTTCCACCAGACGGAATGCAAGGGATCAGCAGGCGCGTCCGCGGCTTTACGAGTGAACTGGCTAAAGTAGTAAGGACGGTCAGCGTAGGCCACGAATTGGCTGAAAAAGCGTTGGTAGGTGGTCACGCCCCCTGCACTGGAAGCTGATGCATCCCGGGCCGTAAATTGGCGCGTGAACGCTTCACGCATTTGCGAAGGCGTGTAGCGCTTGAGCGGGTGGTGCGGATCATGAGGAATGTAAACAATGAATTCATCGGTGTAGCGATATTTCTCACAAATACTGAACACCACGCAGCCTGTCATTCTGTGTTTCATCAAACTCAGGTCGCGAAACCAGACTTGTTTGTTGCCCTGCCAGGGATGAACGTCCCCATCAATAACCGACAGGATCATTTCGTAGTCTTTGCGCTCGATGTCCTTTTTCAGCAAGGCCAGTTCGGCAGCAGCCCTCATCGCCTCTTTCTGGCTGGTAATGAATTGCTGGCGCAGTGTCGTTTCCGACTGCACATCCGTGGGCTGAAAAAATGCCTTCACGTAAGTCTGATACTTCGCTCCGATATCCAGACGACGACACAGTGTCAGGAATTGACTCACCGTCAATCCAACAGTAACTAGCTGGAATGTGCCGGGTGTCGATGTTTCTACCACGAAGCCGGATTTTTTATGAAAAGCCCCCTGCTCACACTCGGCAGCTTCAAAGTTATGCAACGCGGCCTGCAACAGCGAAAGCTTCATGACCTCGAAATTTGCAACTTCAATTTCGAGATCACTGATTTCCAGTGGTCGCCTGAGGCATACCAAGGTTCGGTTGACGTCTACGTCTGCACCGAACTGATCCTTCAGTGCCTTGATCAGCAACGGTTCGGCGAAGCTATCGATGTCCTGAAGTGTCGACATCGTCTTGTCCAACCGGGTCTGTGAGGTAAAACTGGCGTTGAAACGTTCTCTCAGTGCCTGCTGTTGCGTGAGGGATGCACGCTGATACCAATCTGGCAGACGCGTGCCGGTATTTTTCATCGCATGACGTCTTGCTGGCGTGGCATTAACCAGCCATTCGGGAGCCATCTGCTCAAGAAGCTCGCCATGAATACTGGTTCTCTCTGAAACCCGTGGCTTTAACGGCACGAGTGGGGTCTTCGTCGTGGAAGATGAAGATGGGGGCGTGGCGGGCATAGTGTCTCTCCTGATAAATGGAGCGACAGAACACCATTTCAGGAAAACGCATCTGCGGTAGATAGTTATCGCTATACCGACAAGTTGTTACGAATGACTTCGATCCGGGCGAGCCTGCCACGGCACGAATCGTCAAATTGGCTATGCTTTGGGGAGATACTTTGAGACGAGGGATTTATGGACGATCCAGTCGACAACAACAAACCGCCGACCTTCTGGCAGATGCTGCACAGCGTCATGGCGGCAGCGTTCGGGGTACAGAGCGGGAAGAACCGGGCCCGGGACTTCACTCACGGCAAGCCCAGTCATTTCGTGATTCTGGGGATTCTGTTCACGGCAGTGTTCGCGTTGACGCTGTTTGGCATCGTCAAACTGGTACTGCATCTGGCGGGGGTTTGAGCCTGATGCCAGTCAGTCAAGGACTTGAACACCGCAGCCCCTGTGGGAGCGAGCCTGCTCGCTCCCACAAGTTGTGCACCTTAACTGACTGGCATTAGGGATTGAGCCGCTTTTTGAACGATTCAATGCATCAGGGCTTGCAAGCTGAACGGGTAGCGATACGACGTCGGTCGCCCCTTGGCCGAGAGCTTTTGAAAGTCCACGCCGTAATCCTGAGTGGTACTCAAGGCCAGCAGTCGCCTGGCTTGCGCGCGATCGATCAGCTGCAACAACGGAATCTGCCGGTCACGCCCACCGTACTGGCTGACATCCACCCCCTGATCGTAGTCATGCAGTTGCACCAGGGCCCAACCCCCCAGAGTGAAGTGCCCGCCCAACAGCACACTCAACCGCCCTTCCAACAGCGCCTGTAACGCGGTCGGTGAATTGTTGACGGCGCTGAACAGCACGTCCTTGCCGGGTTGGCCGCCCGTTTCGGCGTAGGCCTGCATGGCGCCAAAGGCCATTTCATCGTTGGCCGACCAGACCAGCGACGTGTGCGGATAACGCTTGAACAATAACCTGGCCTGTTCATAGGCGCGCTCGCGGGTCCAGCCGCCATAGACCAACTGGCGCAACCGCACTTCAGGGTGTTCGGCCAATGCCCGCATCATGCCCTTCTCACGCTGTTGCGCGGCTGGGGTGAGCTTCAGGCCGGAAAAGGCCACAAGGTCAATGACTTCACCGGGTGCGATTGGGCGATGCTGGCGAATCAGCTCCTTGAGCATCAAGTAGCCGCCCTCCTCGTTATTGGGCACCAGACTGCCCAGCCAGTCGGGGTACTTGTCTGGTTGGGCGCCGAGCAGGCGCACCTGGTCCGGGGTCAGGCCATTGTTGACCAAAAACAGCTTCACACCGCTGCCTTGAGCCAGACGCAGGATTTCGGGCGCGACGGACAGTTCGTTGACGAACACCAGATAATCCGGTCGATTCGACCCTTGCAGGGCTTCGCGGGCCTGCTTGAGCGTGATTTCAGCGTTTCGCTCGGCATACTGGATGTGCAAATCCATGCCCAGGTCCTTGGCTGCGGCCTGCATGAACTGCGAGTAACTGACCCAGAACACCTCTTGGGTAGTCCCGGGATTGAGGAACAATACGGAAGCCGCCTGGGCACACGGTCCCAAGACCGTACCAAGCGCCAGCACAACACCACAGATGAACTTCAACATTAAACGTCCGAGCCCCCGAAAATCCGCTGCGCATTATAGCCAGCGAAGTTTCTGGAACGGCGCTTATTCCGGCTTTTGCCCGACAATCGTCGGCGCCGGGCCCGGACGGGGTCGTTTATTGATGGCTGACCCAGAACACCGCTGTGCCCACGACCAGGATAATCAGGAACAAAATCGCCCAGGCATCGACCGTGCTATCGCTTTTCCCTGCTTTGGTTGGGTTGCTCATTGCATCGCCTCTTGTCGGTTTTATCGGTGATTGCATAAAGACTCGAGCACAGTTAAGACGATGATTGCCCGCACCACAAATGTGGGTTTTGCACCTATGAGTTTCATTAGTCGTTTTGGTTCTTTGCATATACTCAAACATCACTTTTGCGCATAACTGCAAACTGGTATCTTGCGTCGGCTCCGTTGGGAGTGCGCGGCCGTGCGCGCAGAATTGCCGAGGCTGTATCGGAGACTTCAGCAAGCGAAAAACGCAACTGGATCCGACCGGCCCAAGCCTGAGAACAGGACTTATATGTACGTATACGACGAGTACGATCAGCGGATCATCGAGGACCGCGTCAAGCAGTTCCGTGATCAGACCCGACGCTATCTGGCAGGCGAGCTGAGCGAAGAAGAATTCCGCCCCCTGCGCCTGCAAAATGGCCTTTACATCCAGCGCTTCGCGCCGATGTTGCGTGTCGCGGTGCCTTACGGCCAGTTGACTTCGCGCCAGACGCGAATGATGGCCAAAATTGCCCGTGACTACGACAAGGGCTACGCCCACATCAGTACCCGGCAGAACGTGCAGTTCAACTGGCCGGCGCTGGAAGACATCCCGGACATCCTGGCTGAACTGGCGACCGTGCAGATGCATGCGATCCAGACCAGCGGCAACTGCCTGCGCAACGTCACCACCGACCAGTTCGCCGGTGTCGCGGCCGACGAGTTGATCGACCCGCGTCCATGGTGCGAAATCGTCCGCCAGTGGACCACCTTCCACCCGGAATTCGCCTACCTGCCGCGTAAATTCAAAATCGCCATCAACGGTTCGACGTCCGACCGTGCGGCCATTGAAGTCCATGACATCGGCCTTGAGCCGGTGCATAACGCCGCGGGCGAACTGGGTTTCCGTGTGCTGGTCGGTGGCGGCCTGGGCCGTACGCCGGTGGTGGGCGCATTCATCAACGAGTTCCTGCCATGGCAAGACCTGTTGAGCTACCTCGACGCCATTCTGCGGGTCTACAACCGCTACGGCCGTCGCGACAACAAGTACAAGGCGCGGATCAAGATTCTGGTCAAGGCCCTGACGCCTGAAGTGTTCGCGCAGAAAGTCGACGCGGAAATGGAACACCTTCGCGGTGGCCAGACCACGTTGACCGACGCCGAAGTGCATCGCGTGGCCAAACACTTCGTTGATCCGGACTACAAGTCCCTGGACAACCAGACGGCCGAACTGACCGAGCTCGACAAACAGCACCCAGGCTTCGCCCGCTGGCGCACCCGCAACACCCTGGCGCACAAGAAGCCGGGTTATGTGGCCGTGACCCTGTCCCTGAAGCCGACTGGCGTTGCGCCGGGCGACATCACCGACAAGCAGCTCGATGCCGTTGCCGACCTCGCCGATCGTTACAGCTTCGGCCAACTGCGCACCTCCCACGAACAGAACATCATTCTGGCCGATGTCGAGCAGAGCCAATTGTTTGCCCTGTGGGGCGAATTGCGCGAGCAAGGTTTCGCCACACCGAACATCGGTTTGCTGACCGACATCATCTGCTGCCCGGGCGGCGATTTCTGCTCCCTGGCCAACGCCAAGTCGATCCCGATCGCCGAGTCGATCCAGCGCCGCTTCGAAGACCTGGACTACCTGTTCGACATTGGCGAGCTGGACCTGAACATCTCTGGCTGCATGAATGCCTGTGGTCACCACCACGTCGGCCACATCGGCATTCTCGGGGTGGACAAGAAAGGCGAAGAGTTCTACCAGGTGTCCCTGGGTGGCAGCGCCAGTCGCGATGCGAGCCTGGGCAAGATCCTCGGCCCGTCTTTCGCACAGGAAGCCATGCCTGACGTGATCGAGAAGCTGATCGACGTGTACATCGAACAACGTACCGAAGACGAACGTTTCATCGACACCTATCAGCGTATCGGCATCGACCTCTTCAAGGAGCGCGTCTATGCAGCGAATAATTAAGAACAACGAAGTCGTCGACGAAACCTGGCACTTGCTGCCGAAAGATTTCAACATCGACGAGATCAGCAACTGCGACGACCTGATCGTCCCGTTGCAGCTGTGGCGCGAACACAGCCGTATGCTCAAGGCCCGCGATGGCGGCCTGGGTGTGTGGCTGGATGCCGATGAAGAAGCCGAAGAAATCGGTGACGACGTGGATAATTTCCAGGTCATTGCCTTGAACTTCCCGGCCTTCACCGATGGACGCAACTACTCCAACGCCCGCCTGCTGCGCGACCGTTACGGTTTCAAAGGCGAATTGCGGGCGATTGGCGATGTGCTGCGCGACCAGTTGTTCTACCTGCACCGCTGCGGTTTTGACGCGTTTGCGATTCGCGCCGATAAAGACCCGTACGAAGCCCTTGAAGGCCTCAAGGACTTCTCGGTGACCTATCAGGCTGCTACCGACGAACCGCTGCCGCTGTTCCGTCGCCGCTAAGTACGCGTACAACAAAAAGCCCTGAATCGGACATCCGTTTCAGGGCTTTTTTGTGTCCGGCGTAAACGATGGCCGGAAGATGTTTACCAGAAGCGTTGCTGGGTCAACCGGCTCCACCAGTTCAGCAACACGCGATCAACCGAACCGCTGGCCGCGATACCGATGCGCTCCTGCAGGCTTTTGCGTTCGGCGTAATGCAAGTGATAAAGCTCGGACTGCTTGGCTCGTTCGGCAAGGTATTCATCACTGGTCTTGAGTTCATCCACCAGTTGCTTGTCCAGGGCCGAGACGCCTAGCCAGATTTCACCCGTGGCCACTTCATCGATGGCCAGTTGCGGGCGATAGCGGGAAACGAAGTTCTTGAACAGCTGATGGGTGATGTCCAGGTCCTCCTGGAATTTCTCCCGGCCTTTCTCGGTGTTTTCGCCGAATACGGTCAGGGTGCGCTTGTACTCACCGGCCGTCAGTACTTCGAAGTCGATGTCGTGTTTTTTCAACAGGCGATTGACGTTGGGCAACTGCGCCACCACGCCGATCGAGCCGAGGATCGCGAACGGCGCACTGATAATCTTCTCGCCGATGCACGCCATCATGTAGCCGCCACTGGCCGCGACCTTGTCGATGCACACGGTCAACGGCACGCCGGCGTCACGAATTCGCGCCAGTTGCGAAGACGCCAGGCCATAGCTGTGGACCATGCCGCCGCCGCTTTCCAGGCGCAGCACCACTTCATCCTTTGGCGTGGCGAGGGTCAGCAGCGCGGTGATTTCGTGGCGCAGGCTCTCAGTGGCCGATGCCTTGATGTCACCGTTGAAATCCAGCACGAACACCCGTGCTTTGGCCTCGGGTTTCTTCTTTTGCTTTTTCTCGGTTTTAGCCTGGGACTTGCGCAGCGCCTTGAGCTGATCCTTGTCGAGCAAGGTTTGCTCCAGGCGTTCGCGCAGCCCTTTGTAGAAATCATTGAGTTTGCTGACTTGCAGTTGGCCGGCCGGCTTACGCCGACCTTTGCTGCGCAACGCCGCAAAACTGGCCAGGACCACCAGAATGGCGATCACCAGAGTCACGGTCTTGGCCAGGAAAATGGCGTACTCGAACAAAAGCTCCACAGGGACTCCTTCAATCAATGCGCGGATTGAACACGCGCGGGATACCTCCAGCATACCCATGCGCTGGCCCGGCGACCAGTCATGAAACCTTTGGCAACAGGCCTGTAACGGGCATTTCAAACAAGCGTATGTTTTTTCATTGACAGCTCACTGTCATCCTCATAACCTCGCCAAACCTTCAACGTACCGGGATGACGCGGACGTGGGCAGCATCTACTTGATTCGACATGGCCAGGCCTCCTTTGGTGCAGACGACTATGACGTCCTGTCGCCGACCGGTATTCGCCAAGCAGAACTCCTCGGCCAGCACCTGGCCGAACTCGGTGTCAGCTTCGATCGCTGCCTGTCGGGCGACCTGCGCCGCCAGCAACACACCGCCAACAGCGCGCTGGAACAGTTCGCCGCCGTCGGGATGCCGGTGCCGGTGCTGGAAATCGATTGCGCCTTCAACGAATTCGACGCCGACGCGGTGATCCGTGCCCTGCTGCCGGCCATGTTGGAGGACGAGCCACACGCGCTGGATATCCTGCGCAACGCCGCACAAAACCGTGCTGAATTCCAACGCATCTTTGCCTTGATCATCGAGCGCTGGCTCGCCGGTACCTACGACACACCGGGCCTGGAGAGCTGGCTGGGCTTTGTCGAACGCGTGCAGGCCGGTCTGCATCGATTGCTCGAACAAGCCGACAATACCCAGAAAATCGCCGTGTTCACCTCCGGCGGCACCATCACTGCCCTGCTCCACCTCATTACGCAAATGCCCGCAAAGCAGGCCTTTGAACTGAACTGGCAAATCGTCAACACCTCGCTCAACCTGCTCAAGTTTCGTGGTCGCGAGGTGGCCCTGGCTTCCTTCAACAGTCATGCACACCTGCAACTGCTGAAGGCCCCGGAACTCATCACGTTTCGCTGAGTCCGGATTATTGTGACCCTGGCTGTAATCACCCAGCTCTTATTACCCAAGAAAGGATCGAACCATGACCTCCGTAGCTGATGCCGTACAAGCAATGAAAGCCAAGTTCAACCCAGCCGCTGCTGCCGGTCTGGACCTGGTATTCGGTTTCCGCATCGACGACACCAAGCACTTCTCGCTGATCGTCAAAGACAGCACCTGCGAACTGCAAGAAGGCGAGAATCCGGACGCCCAGGTCACTCTGGTAATGGACGGCGAAACCCTGGAAGGCATCGTCGACGGTTCGACCGACGGCATGCAAGCGTTCATGGGTGGCAAACTGCGCGCTGAAGGCGACATGATGCTGGCCATGAAACTGTCCGAGCTGTTCCCGGCCTAAGCACGTCGCTCCCGTCTTTCGGGAGCACGTCTGGCTGCAAACGAATCCCGCCCCTCGTGGCGGGATTCGTCGTTTTCGCCCTCGGAAAACGGCTATCTGTGGATTTGCCGACTATATTCCTTCTGGCCGCATGCGTCAGACATCGGCTGTTTGCCCTCACTTCTTTTGGAAGAATTTTGTGGAGAGCACTGCCATGAGCCCACCTGACGACCGCGACGGATTCAACCGTCGCCGTGTACTGCAAGGCCTTTCGGCAGGCGCCGTCGGTGCCTGGGTCAGCCCACTATTCGCAGGGAGTAAAACCATGCCCGATGCCCCGGCCGATCTGATTCTTTACAACGGACGCCTGCACACCGTCGACCGCAAAAAACCTCAGGCCAGTGCCGTCGCGATCAAGGACGGACGCTTCGTAGTGGTCGGCAGCGATGCCCAGGCCATGGCGCTGCAAGGCCCCGGCAGCCAGATCATCGACCTGCATGGCCGCACGGTAATTCCCGGTCTCAATGACTCTCACCTGCACTTGATCCGTGGCGGTCTGAACTACAACCTTGAACTGCGCTGGGAAGGCGTGCCGTCCCTGGCCGACGCCTTGCGCATGCTCAAGGATCAGGCCGATCGCACGCCGACGCCGCAATGGGTGCGGGTGGTCGGTGGCTGGAACGAATTCCAGTTTGCCGAGAAGCGTCTGCCGACGATTGAAGAACTGAACAAGGCCGCGCCAGACACCCCGGTGTTCGTCCTGCACCTCTACGACCGCGCCCTGCTCAATCGCGCGGCGTTGAAAGTGGTCGGCTATACCCGCGACACGCCGAATCCGCCGGGTGGTGAAATCCAGCGTGATGCCAATGGCGACCCCACCGGCATGCTGATCGCCCGCCCCAACGCAATGATCCTCTACTCGACCCTGGCCAAGGGACCGAAGTTGCCACTGGAGTATCAAGTCAACTCGACCCGTCAGTTCATGCGCGAACTCAACCGGCTGGGCGTCACCAGCGCCATCGATGCCGGCGGCGGTTATCAGAATTACCCGGACGATTATCAAGTCATCCAGCAATTGGCCAAAGACCAACAGCTCACGGTGCGCATTGCCTACAACCTGTTCACCCAAAAACCCAAGGAAGAGCTGGCCGACTTCAAAAACTGGACCAGTACCTCTCAGTACGGCCAAGGCGACGACTTCCTGCGGCACAACGGTGCCGGGGAAATGCTGGTGTTCTCGGCAGCGGATTTCGAAGACTTCCTCGAACCTCGCCCCGACCTGCCGCAAACCATGGAGCAAGAGCTGGAACCGGTGGTCCGCCACCTCGTCGAGCAGCGCTGGCCCTTCCGCCTGCATGCCACCTACAACGAATCCATCAGCCGCATGCTTGACGTGTTCGAGAAGGTCAATCGGGATATTCCGTTCGATGGCTTGCCGTGGTTCTTCGATCACGCCGAAACCATCACCCCACAGAACATCGAACGGGTCAAAGCTCTTGGTGGCGGTATCGCCATCCAGGACCGCATGGCGTTCCAGGGCGAGTACTTTGTCGACCGTTACGGCGCGAAGGCGGCCGAAGCGACACCCCCGATCGCGCGCATGCTGGCCGAAGGTGTGCCGGTCGGCGCTGGCACCGATGCCACGCGCGTGTCCAGCTACAACCCCTGGACCTCGCTGTACTGGCTGGTCAGCGGCCGCACCGTCGGCGGGTTGGCGTTGTACCCGCAAGGCTTGAGCCGAGATACGGCGCTGGAACTGTTCACCCACGGCAGCGCCTGGTTTTCTTCCGAACAAGGCAAGAAAGGCCAGATCAAGGTCGGGCAACTGGCTGACCTGATCGCGCTGTCGGCGGATTACTTCCACATCGAAGACGAAGCCATCAAATGGATCGAGTCGGTGCTGACCATTGTCGACGGCAAGATCGTCTACGGCAGCGTCGAGTTCGAAAAGCTGGGGCCACCACCGATTCCGGTAGTGCCTGAATGGTCGCCGGTGGTGAATGTGCCGGGACACTGGAAACCACTGGCGCCGCTGACCGCGCAAGTACATCAATGCATGGGCGCTTGCGCGGTGCATGCCCACAGCCATGAACGGGCGCGGTTGTCGTCAGCGCCGGTCAGCGATTTTCAAGGGTTCTGGGGGGCGTTTGGCTGCTCGTGTTTTGCGTTTTGAACCACAATTATCCAAGTGCCACCGACCTAATGTGGGAGCGAGCCTGCTCGCGATGGGGGGTTAACATTCAACAGTGATGTTGGCTGTCAGTCCGCCATCGCGAGCAGGCTCGCTCCCACATTAAATCGCTATTCAACCTTCTGTCCCGAAACACCCACTGACACAAGATTGACCTCGATCAGTTGTTCCCCACCGCACAATCACTACTATCGCGCTTCCATCGAAGGCCACGGACGGCTCATTGGGAGCCTGCGGCCCGTTATTCTCAAGGAAGAGTCAATCATGCGGTCATTGAAAATCATTCTGCTGGCGTCAGCGTTCAACGGGCTGACCCAACGGGCCTGGCTGGATTTGCGTCAGGCCCGCCACTCACCCAGTGTGGTGCTGTTCACCGATGAAGAGGCGGTGTGCGAGCAGATCGAACACTCAGGCGCCGATCTGGTGATCTGCCCATTCCTCAAGGATCGGGTACCGCAACAGTTGTGGAGCAACCGCCAGCGTCCCGTGGTGATCATTCATCCAGGCATCGTCGGCGACCGTGGCGCGAGTGCGCTGGACTGGGCGATCACCCGCGAACTCAACCGCTGGGGCGTGACCGCGTTGCAAGCGGTGGAGGAAATGGATGCCGGGCCGGTCTGGGCCACCTGTGAGTTCAATTTGCCCCAGGGCCTGCGCAAATCCGAGTTGTACAACGGGCGCGTCAGCGATGCGGCGATCACTTGCATCCGCGAAGTCGTGGAAAAATTCATCGCCGGTTTCGTTCCGGTGCCCTTGGATTACAACCAACGCCATGTGATTGGCCGCTTGCAGCCGAACATGAAGCAAGCCGACCGATCCTTCAGCTGGCACGACAGCTCACACTTCATCAAACGCTGTATCGACGCCGCCGACGGCCAGCCCGGCGTATTGGCGAGCCTGGCCGGCGGTCAATATTACCTGTATGACGCTCACCTGGATTCGCGCAGCGGTACGCCGGGGGAAATTCTCGCGGTGCATGACGATGCGGTGCTGGTGGCGACCGGCGACACCAGCCTGTGGATCGGTTCACTGCGACACAAACCCCGGCCCGGTGAAGAAACCTTCAAACGCCCGGCCCGGCACGTGCTCGCCGAACAGCTGACGCAGATCCCGACCCTGGATTGGTCGATCGCCTCCCGGCCCTTCAACAACGAGTCCTATCAACCGATCCGCTACCGTGAGTCGGGGCATGTCGGTGAGCTGACCTTCGAGTTTTACAACGGCGCGATGAGCACCGAACAGTGCCAGCGACTGGTGGAGGCCCTGCGCTGGGCCAAGTCCCGGGACACCCAAGTGCTGCTGATCAAGGGTGGGCGCGGCAGTTTCTCCAACGGTGTGCACCTCAACGTGATCCAGGCCGCAGCGGTTCCGGGGCTGGAAGCCTGGGCCAATATTCAGGCGATCGATGACGTCTGTCAGGAATTGCTCAGCGCCCGGCAACTGGTGGTCAGCGGCCTGACCGGCAATGCCGGGGCCGGCGGCGTGATGCTGGCACTGGCGGCCGATATTGTCTTCGCCCGGTCCGACATCGTGCTCAATCCCCATTACAAAACCATGGGACTGTACGGCTCCGAGTACTGGACCTACAGCCTGCCCCGCGCCGTCGGCCGGGCAATGGCGGAAAAACTCACTGAAGACTGTCTGCCGGTCAGCGCCACTCAGGCCTTGCAGTTGGGTATGGTCCAGGAAATCGGTCCGCGCTGTCCCGACGAGTTTGGCCTGTGGTTGTTACAGCGGGCCAATGGTGCGTTGAGTGATCCGGCGTATCAGGCGGTGCGTGAGCGCAAAAGCCAGCTCGAGACTCAGCTGATGCAGCACTGTCGCAATGCCGAGCTGGAAGAGATGCAACTGGACATGGTGCAGAACCGCAAACAGTTTGCCGAGAAATGCCGAAATTTTGTGTTCAAGCGTAGGGTGTGTGGCACGCCGCAGCGGTTGGTGGCCAAATGGGCGGCTGTTCGGGATGTTGAATTGGCCGGGTGATCGGTAGCGCCTGCAAAAGATCGCAGCCTGCGGCAGCTCCTACAGGATTTGTGTTCGCCCGATATTTCACGGCGTGCGCGATTCCAATGTAGGAGCTGCCGAAGGCTGCGATCTTTTGATCTTGATTTCTATCCGCTGACGGCGCCTGCTCTTACAATGCCCGCACCTCCCGCATCGGCCTGCCCATGGACATCGACCTCGCCCGCACTTTTCTGGAAATCGTCCGCCACGGCAGCCTGGCCGCGGCGGCTGAAAAGCTGCACGTCACCCAGACCGCGATCACCGCCCGCGTGCAAAAACTCGAAAGTCAGCTGGGCAGCACGCTGTTCGTGCGCAACCGCGCCGGTGCGCGCCTGACGCCGAACGGTGAGGCCTTCGTGGTGTACGCCAATCAACTGGTGCAAACCTGGGAAGCGGCACGCCGGGACTTGCCGCTGCCCGAAGGCTACCGCGACGTGCTGCACATTGGCGGCGAGGTCAGTCTGTGCAACCCGTTGATGCTCAGCTGGGCCGGCGAACTGCGCGAGAAAATCCCCAGCCACGCCCTGCGCATGGAAATCCGCGACGGCGAAAACTTGCTGCGTCAACTGGAGCTGGGGGTGCTGGATGCCGCGCTGGTCTATCAGCCCGAGTACTGGCCACGCCTGCAAGTCGAGCAGGTGCTGGAAGAAAAACTCATCCTGGTACGCCTGGCCGGACAACCCGATCCTTACGTGTATATCGACTGGGGCCCGGACTTCCGTCGTCAACACGATGCCGCGTTGCCGGAAAAGGCCAAGGCAGCCTTGAGCTTCAACCTCGGCCCGCTGGCCTTGCAATACATCCTGGAGAACGGCGGCAGCGGCTATTTCCGCACCCGCGTGGTCCAGAGCTACCTGGAAAGCGGCGTGCTGGAGCCAGTGCCCAAAGCTCCGGAGTTCAGCTATCCGACTTACCTGGTTTACTCCCGGGACCGCGACTCGGCGACCTTGCAACGAGCCTTCGATTTGCTGCGCGAAGTGATCAAGACGGACGACGACTGGTCCCAGCGCTGGAACCCCTTGACCTGACGCCAGGCGCCTTGCACCTGAGCATGGCGTTTGTGCCCTCAAGGTTCAGCCAGCCTCTGCGGTGGGATCGGCTAATCTGCTGGTTATAACAATAACCACAGGTGCACTCAGTGAGGCAGACCACCGAAGCATTCCGCGCGCGCTACCGTGCCGACATTCATCCGCTCTACAACCCTTGGTTGCATGGCGTGTTTGTGCTGCTGTTCGGGTTGCTGGCCATCGGCGCGTTCTGGAACACCGTGCATCAGGTACACCCCCTGGAATGGCTGTCGGTGCCGCTGACCCTGTTGTTCTTCAACTTCGGCGTCTACGTCGTGCATCGGCATCTGGGGCACCATAAAAAGCGCTTGGCGCGAATGTTCTACGCCCGTCACGCCGGTGACCATCACAGCTTTTTCACCCCTGGCCACATGACCTACGACAGCGCCCGGGACTGGCGGGTGATTCTGTTTCCGGCCTGGCTGATTGTGTTGCATACCCTCGTCATCACCGCGCCTGCCTGGTGGCTGCTGGCACAGCTCAACGGCAACGTCGCGGGGTTGTTCGGCGGCTGCATGGTCCTCGGCTACCTGACTTATGAAGTGTTCCATGCCTGCGAACATCTACCGCCCGACAACCCGCTGACACGTCTGCCGTGGATTCGCCAGATGCGCCGCCTGCACGAACTGCATCACCGCCGTGAGCTGATGCAGGAGCGCAATTTCAATATCGTTTTTCCACTGATGGACTACCTGTTCGGCACCCTGCACTGGGAACCGGAACAAGCGCCTACGCACCTGACGAGAACGCCCACCCGCCTGCAGCACGTGATCGACATCGCTGGAAATCCGCTCGCCGTGCTCGCCTACGCCAGCACGGCGACACGTTGGCCGGAGTGGCATCCGTCCTCCCTCAAGGTCGATGGCCAGGGCGGCCCGTTGTATGCCGGGGCGCGGTTCGAGGAAGACATTCGGGCCGGCGGGCGTGAGGGGCATTTGCGCTGGGAGGTCGACGAATACCTGCCCGGTCGTCGCTGGAGCGCTCGGGCCCGGGGCGATCATGGACTGTCGCTGGTGGTGACTTACGAGTGCGAGGCTTTTGGCGACGGCACGCGGTTTGTCCGCACCCTGGAATATTGCTTCAGCGGTGTGGTGATGCGCATCGCCAATCGATTGTTGCTCAAGCGGCGCATCGAGCGTGAATCAGCGCAATCGATGTTGGCATTACGCCAAATGGCGCAAAAACATCTGGCCTCGACAGGAGTCACCGCGTGAGAGCCCTCAAGTTTCGGCATTTATTGTTGCTGTTGATCATTGTGATTGGCGGCTTCTTGTTGTTATTACCCACCAAAGTCCAGCCGATCGCCTGGACACCGTCACCGGCGCCCTCCCTCATCGATGGCATCTACACCGACAATCAGCGCCTCAAAGGCGTAGAACGTGTCGGTGCCGCTGACATCGACGGCCCGGAGGCGTTGCTGCTGGAGGAAGACGTCCTGATCACCGGTCTGCATGACGGCCGGTTGATTCGCACCAGCCTCGACGGCAAAACCACCAAGGTGCTGGCCGATACAGGCGGCAGACCATTGGGCCTGGCGCGGCACCCCAATGGTTTGCTGGTGATTGCCGACGGAGTCAAGGGTTTGCTGTCGCTCGATGCTCAGGGCCGGTTGATTGCATTGAGCACCACGGCCAACAACGTGCCCTTTGGTTTTACCGATGACGTGGTCATCGACAAGCCCGGGCATTACGCCTATTTCAGCGATGCTTCCAGCCGTTGGGGTTACGGCAAGGATGGCGAGGCGATCATCGAGCACGGCGGTGACGGCCGATTGCTGCGATATGACTTCCAGACCGGCAAAACGGTGGTCCTGCTGGAGAAACTGGAGTTCGCCAACGGCGTGACCCTGGGGCCTGACGATGCGTTTGTGTTGGTCAACGAAACCGGCGCCTATCGCATCAGCCGCTATTGGCTGACCGGACCGAAAGCCGGAACCCACGATCTGTTCATCGACAATTTGCCAGGGCTGCCGGACAACCTCGCATTCAATGGTCGCGACCGTTTCTGGGTGGCGCTGTATGCACCGCGCAATGCGCTGCTCGACGCCACGGCGCCCTACCCTCTGGTACGCAAAATGATCGTGCGCGCGCTGACGGTCCTGCCCAAACCGGTGGAGAAACGCGCCTTCGCCCTCGGCCTGGACCTCGACGGTAAAGTAATTGCCAATCTGCAAGACGCCAGCAGCGGCAACTACTCCCCCATCACCACCGTGCGCGAGTATGGGGACTGGTTGTATCTGGGATCGCTGAAAGCGCGGCACATGGCGCGGTTGCCGTTGAGCACGGCGTTGCAGCCGTAACGGTGATCAACCTGTGGGAGCGGGCTTGCTCGCGAAGGCGCACTGACATTCAACATTGATGTCGACTGGCATGGCCTCATTCGCGAGCAAGCCCGCTCCCACAGTTGATCGGGGTTGCCGCGAGATTTGCGATCAACACTCGTGAATCAACGCGGATCCATCTCACCATCGCGTACCGAATTGCCTGTCTCTTCGCGCACTCGCTCCGGGTCGATGCCAGTGACGTCATCCGGCTCCAGAGGCGTTATGTCCTCATTGTCCGGCAATTCATCAATGCCCGGTTCATCCTCGGGGTTGACGGTGGTGCGGCCCGGGCTCAAGGGCTCGGGATGTGTCGGGATCGGGTCGTAGCCGCCCTGTTGTTCACTGGGGTACTTTTGTTTATGGGGAAAGGCTGGATGGGGCATGAGGCACCTCGCATGGAGCCGTAACGTCGGGCTCTGATCGTTCGAGGTGCCGGTATTTATCCCCGTTCCAATTTTTCAGTCACCGGTCGTCGGTGGCTTGGTACAGAGTGTCAGGACGGCGTCTGGAGTCGTTCAACTATCTTGTTCTTGACCTGCACGCGCTTCTCTTTGAGCTTCTTCAATGCGTCATCGCTGGGCGCATCTGATTGTGCGGACTCGGCCTTCAACACCTCCGCGTCTGCCTGAGAATATTTGTTGATCAGTGAATCCAGTAACGGATCCTTGGTGCGTTTTTGCTGGATCTCTTCCTTTGAAAGTTTCAGATCCTGATACAGATCATGAGTCACCGGCATGGAACACCTCCGTTTGTTAATCGGTAGCAAACGCGATCGATTGCGCTCACCAGCTATCAGAATGGCCTTGCTTACCGTGTTCTGTCGACCGTCTATCAGACCAGCGGTGTCCGTTCGTCGTCCTGTCGCAAACGCGATAAAACCTTTACCCGAGCGCTCGCCTCCATTGAATAACGATCACCCGGATCGTCCATAAAAACCTGTGTGGAGAATGATCAATGGACGGCTTCAATCTGCGTCACCTCGCCCTGGTCGTTGCCTTGAGCACCAGCATGGGCACAGCTTTCGCCGCCGACTCCAACGACTTCGTCGATGACGCGGTCGCGGGCGGCATCGCGGAAGTCGAGACCAGCAAACTGGCCCTGGAAAAAAGCTCAGCGGCCGACATCAAGGCGTTCGCCAATATGATGATCACCGATCATTCCAAAGCCAATCAAGAACTGGCGGCACTGGCGAAAAAGCATGACATCGAAGTACCGGACACGACGACGATGGTTAAACAGGCCAAGGAAAAAATTCTCGATCTGCGCGATGAATCCTTCGACACAGCCTATGCCAACAATCAGGTGAAGGCTCACGAAGAGGCCATTGAACGGTTCAAGAAAGAAGCCAATACAGTGACGGACGACAAGACCAAAGGCGCCACCGACCTCAAGGCTTTCGCACAAAAAATGTTGCCGGCGCTGGAAAAACACCTGGATATGGCGAAAAAACTCCAGGCGGCTCATCCCGACAAATAACCCCCACAGGAACAAGGCTTGCCCGGTGATCGCTCATCGCGGGTAAGCCTTGATGCCGGTCGGTTAGCCCTGTAGGAGCGAGGCTTGCCCGCGAACAAGATCCCCGCGGTGTATCAGGTACCTCGCGTCATCGTTCTTCGCGGGCAAGCCTCGCTCCTACAGGGGCGATCGCATTACAGCCTACAGGTCTCAACCACCCAGCACGCTGCGGATCATGCTCAACAGCGCTGCAGGGCCATAGGGTTTGCTCAGCAGATAAGTGTCGGGGCTGAGTTGGTGATTGCGCGAAATAATGTCCCAGGTGTGGCCGGAGGTAAACAGCACCGCCACCGGAGGATTCTGCACCTTGGCCCAGGCGGCCAGGTCCGAGCTTTTGATCAGGCCGGGCATGACCACATCGGTGAAGATCAGGTCCACCGCCGCGCCATCGAGCAACATCTGCATGGCCAGGTCACCGTTGGCCGCGGTCAGCACCTGATAGCCCTCTTCATGCAACAAGTCGACCGCCGAGCCACGCACCGCTTCGTTGTCCTCGACCACCAGAATGGTTTCGTGCCCGCCACGGTGCTGCGGATCATGGCGCGTTGTTTCACCGGGCAACGAGCGCAAGCTACGCGGGAAATACAGCTGCACCCGAGTGCCCTGCCCGACGACGCTGGAAATCTCGATATGCCCGTCGCTCTGTTTGACGAAACCGAACACCATGCTCAAACCCAGGCCGGTGCCTTGGCCGTCGGCCTTGGTGGTGAAAAACGGTTCGAAGGCCTGTGCCAGCACTTGAGGCGGCATGCCGACACCCGTATCAGCCACCGCGACGCAAACATAGTCGCCGGCGACGATGCCCTTGCCTGCGCAAAATTTGCGGTCGAGGACAATGTTCTCGGCGCTCAGGGCAATGGTCCCCTCGCCGTTCATGGCGTCTCGAGCGTTGATCGCGAGGTTGAGAATGGCGTTTTCCAGTTGATTGCGGTCCACGTAGAGATGCCATGGATCGTCAGGCGCCGTCACCTTGATCTGGATAGTCTCCCCCAGCGCCCGCTGCAACAATTCTCCCAGGCCTTCGAAGATCTGCCGTGGATCGCAGACCGCCGGCGATAAAGGCTGACGACGGGCGAATGCGAGCAATTGCGACGACAATTTGGCACCGCGCTCGACCGCGGCAATCGACGCACTGACCCGGCGTTGCACGTTGGCGTTGTCCGGTTCATGACGCGCCAGCAAATGCAGGTTGCCAGCGATCACCTGCAACAGGTTGTTGAAGTCATGGGCCACGCCGCCGGTGAGACCGCCGATGGCTTCGAGTTTCTGTGACTGACGCAGCTGCTCTTCGGCCGCCAGCCGCGCTTCGACTTCGTTGGCGACTCGCTGCTCCAGGTTGCGGGTGAATTTGAGCAACGACTCTTCAGCGGTCTTGCGTTCGTGGATATCAATCAATACCCCGGGAAAGCGGAACGCCTCGCCTTGCTCATTGAACTCGCAACACCCGCTGGCCAGCACCCACAGGTAACTGCCATCGGGGCGCAGAACCCGGTATTCGGCGTTGTAGGGCACGCCGGTTTCCACCGACTGATTGATCCGTTCCTGAACCCAACTGCGGTCGTCGGGATGGATCTGCATTTCGGCGATGAGCGGTGGCAGGTTGGCCAGGTCCTGGTCAGGCGGATAGGAAAACGTGCGGGCAAAGCGTTCGTCGGCAGACAGCACATTAGCCTTGATGTCCCAGACGAACGAGCCGAGCAAAGCCCCGGCATTAAGAGCCAGGCGAACTCTTTCGTTGTCGGCGCGATAAGCGCTTTCGGCTTCCTGGCGGCGGCGCTCGGAAATCACATGATCAGTGGTGTCGACCACCATTGCCATGACCCCGGCCGGGTGCCCGTCATCATCGGCGACGGGGCTGTAGTAAAGATCCATCCAGACGTCTTCGGGTACGCCATCACGCAACAGCACCAGGGCTTTGTTGTGATAGGACAAGGTACCGCCCGCAAGGCAGGTATCCACCACATGCCGATTGAATTCGGCGACCTCTGGCCAGCCCAACTCCACCGGAGAACCCAGCAGGTAAGGATGGCGCCCACCGGCAAATCTCGAGTAGGCATCGTTATAGATCATGTAACCGGGCTGGCCCCACAGCATCACCATCGGCAGGGGTGAGGCGAGCAATAATTGCACCGCGCTGCACAGGCTCCCAGGCCAGGTATCGATGCTCCCGAGCTCCGTCAGGCTCCAGTCGAACGCGCGAATGCGTCCGGCCATTTCGCCGCTCCAGCCGGTACATCCGTGGCTATTGTCTAGAAACTGCATCGACTGGCCTATGTCCTGTGGATGACATGTTTTCAGGCAGTGCAACGGCGTGAGGAGACGGTGCGTGCCCGTTTGTTTCGAGCACCGCCGACGCCAATGGTTTCATTGAGGTATAGCTGAATGTCGCCGGTTCAGCGGAAATCCCGGCTGCGCACATGGATACCGTCGAGCAATGAACTCAGGTCGCTCAAGCGCCCGGCAATCAGATGCCGCACCTCGCCTACCTTTTCCCAGCGCCCATCGACCTTGAGCAATTGCGAGCCGACCAGTACCTGCCGTTGCCGTTCAGCCAGGTCGCGCCAGACCACCACGTTGACGTTGCCGAACTCGTCTTCAAGCGTCACGAAGGTCACGCCGCTGGCGGTGCCCGGGCGTTGCCGACCGGTCACCAACCCGGCGACGCTGACCGGTCGGCCGTGCTCGACATCCATAAGTTCTTTCGAGCTGCGGCAACGCCGGGCTTTCAATTCACCCCGCAGCAATGCCAGCGGATGCGGGCCGAGGGTGGTGCCGACACTGTTGTAATCGGCTTGCAGGTCCTCGCCCACGGTGGGTTTGGGCAGAGACACCGTCGGCTCTTCCTGGCTCGGCAAACCGGCAAACAAGCCGAGCTGCTTCTGCACCCCCGCCACTTCCCAGCGCGCCCGATGCCGGTCACCGGCCAGCCCGCGCAATGCACCGGCATCGGCCAGTTGCTCCTGGGCGCGGGCATCGAGTCGCGCCCGTTCGCCAAGGTCGCCGATGTCGGCAAACGCCCCTTTCGACCGTGCAATTTCAATGCGCCTGGCATCGTCCTCGCGAAAGCCCTTGATCATCCGCAACCCCATGCGAATGGCCGGCTGCGCGCCGGTGATCGGTTCCAGGCTGCAATCCCAGTCACTGGCCCGCACGTCCACCGGACGAATCTGCAAATCATGTCGGCGGGCGTCCTGAAGAATCTGGTCCGGGCTGTAGAAACCCATGGGCCAGCTGTTGATCAGCGCACAGGCGAAGGCCGCCGGTTCGTGGCATTTCAACCAGCAACTGGCATAGGTCAGCAAGGCGAAACTGGCGGCGTGGGATTCGGGAAAGCCGTAATTGCCGAAGCCTTTGATCTGCTCGAAGATCTGCGCGGCGAACTCCGCCGTGTAGCCGTTTTTCTTCATCCCGTCGGCCAGACGTTCCTTGTGCGGTTCCAGTCCGCCGTGACGTTTCCAGGCGGCCATGGAACGGCGCAATTGATCGGCCTCGCCGGGGCTGTAGTCGGCGGCGACAATCGCAATCTGCATCACCTGTTCCTGGAACAGCGGCACGCCCAACGTACGTTCCAGCACCGCTTCGAGTTCTTTCGACGGGTAGATCACCTCTTCTTCGCCCTTACGCCGGCGCAGATACGGATGCACCATCCCGCCCTGAATCGGCCCCGGACGAACGATCGCTACCTCGATCACCAGATCGTAGAAATTCTTGGGCTTGAGTCTCGGCAACATCGACATCTGTGCCCGGGATTCGATCTGGAACACCCCGATGGTGTCCGCATGGCCAATCATCTCGTAGGTTTGCGGATCTTCGGCCGGCACCGTCGCCAGACTCAGGTCGCGGCCACGGTGCCGACGCAGCAGGTCGAAACAACGACGAATCGCACTGAGCATGCCCAGCGCGAGGATATCGACCTTGAGCAACCCGACCGCGTCCAGATCGTCCTTGTCCCACTGGATGATGGTGCGCTCGGCCATGGCGGCGTTTTCCACCGGCACCAGGCTGTCCAGGGGCTGCTCGGAAATCACGAAACCGCCAGGGTGCTGGGACAGGTGCCGGGGGAAACCGATCAACTGCCCCGTCAGGCTCAGCACCCGGCGCAACACCGGGCTGTCGGGATCGAAACCACCTTCACGCAGGCGCTCGACGGGCGGCGCCTGATCACTCCAGTGACCGCAACAGTCGGCCAGGGCGTTGACCTGATCCGGCGGCAAACCCAGTGCCTTGGCCACGTCGCGGACTGCGCCGGCACCGTGGTAAGTGCTGACCACCGCCGTCAGCGCCGCACGGGTCCGGCCATAACGCTGGAACACGTACTGCAGGACTTCTTCACGCCGCTCGTGCTCGAAATCCACGTCGATGTCCGGCGGCTCGTTGCGCTCTTTGGAGAGAAAACGCTCGAACAGCAACGTGCTCCGCTCCGGATCGATCTCCGTGATGCCCAGCACGTAGCACACCGCCGAGTTGGCGGCAGAACCGCGCCCCTGACAGAGAATGTGTTGCTTGCGGGCGAAATTCACAATGTCGTGAACCGTCAGGAAATAACTTTCGTACCCCAACTCGGCAATCAGCTGCAGTTCCTTGTCGATCTGCGCCAACACCTCGGCTTTAGGGCCTTTTTCCCAGCGCCACCGAACCCCCTTCCCGGCCAACTCCCGCAGCCAGGACGTGGCCGTGTGACCTTCAGGCACCAGCTCCCGGGGATATTGATAACGCAACTGACCGAGGTCGAACGTGCAGCGCCGGGCGATGCTCAGCGTTTCGTCGAGCAGTGCCTGCGGATAGAGCTCGCGCAAGGCGTCGAGGCTGCGCAAATGCCGTTCGCCGTTAGGGTGCAGACGCAACCCGGCCTCGGCCACCGGCAAGTGATGACGGATCGCGGTCATGGTGTCCTGCAAGGCACGCCGACCGCGGGCGTGCATGTGCACATCGCCGCTGGCCACCGCCGGGATCCGCAGTTCCCGCGCCAGGGTCAGCAGCGCCGCCAGTCGCCGGGTGTCGTCCTGCCCGCGATGTAACTGAACGCTCAGCCACAGGCGCTCGGCAAAGGTCTGCTTCAGCCAGTGGCCCTGCTCAACGTCATCGACGGCGTCCGGCACCCACAACGCCAACAGCCCCGGCAACGGCTCGCCGAAATCCCCCCGCTGCACCTGATACTGGCCTTTCTGCGTACGGCGTCTGGCGCGGGTAATCAGTCGGCACAGGGTTTGGTAACCCTCGAGGCTTTCCACCAGCAGCACCAGTTTCGGGCCGTCTTCGATGCGTATTTCACTGCCGATGATCAGCGGCAGCTCCACGGCCTTGGCCGCCTGCCAGGCGCGGACGATACCCGCCAAGGTACATTCATCGGTAATCGCCAGCGCTTGATAGCCCTGCTTTTTCGCCCGTTGAAAAAGCTCAAGCGCACTGGAAGCACCGCGCTGGAAACTGAAGTTCGACAGGCAGTGCAGTTCGGCATAGTCGACACTCATGCGAACCAGCCTTGCAGCCACAACGGACCGTCTTCACCCACCGCCCGATAGGCCCAGCCCTGCTGGCCGGAACGGGTTTCGATCAGGTAATAATCGCGGCGCACGTCGTCGCCGTCCCACCAGCCCGACTCGATGCGTTCCGGCCCCATGAGGATGCGCGTCGAACCTTCGTGTACTGCCTGCGGCTCCGTCAGCAACCAGCCCGGACGTTGCACGGCAGGCAATACCTCACAGGTCTGACTGTTGACACTGGCCTGCCACGCGCATTCGGGCCGGTGATCGGCCTGGAACCGCAAGCCTTGCACCGCGTCATCCCCCAGCCGTGCGCGCAAGCGTTCACGCAGTTGCTCCCAGGGCAAGGACTGCTGCGGACGATCATCGAACAGTTCCTGGTACTGGGGCACAAAGGCCGGTAGCTCTTCGGCGCGCAGACGAAAACCGCGCACCGGCGCCTCGACCTGAACCTGCTCCAGCCTCCCCCGGGCCAGTTCGAACAGCATCGCCGGATCACGCTCGGCGCTGAGCAGGCCGACCTTGATCAGCGTGTCTGGCAACCCGGCGTGCTCCAGGTGCAGGTCAAAACGCTGCACACCGCTGTCCCGCCCGCAGAGGAACGCCGCCAGATCGCCGGTCAGCCTGCGCAACGGAAACAGCAACGCCTGATGAGACTGCACATCGAAATTGAGCTCGATGCGCACATCGAAACGGTCCGGCGGCAGGTAGAACGCCAGCGCCAGATGCCGTAAACCAAACAAGGCATCCAGATGCTTGAGCACCTGGGCTTCGAAACGCCGGGCCAGGCTATGTCGAGGGAGCGCCTGCACCTGACTCAAGGTGCGCAACCCCATGCGCGACAGTGCCGTGGCAACGCTTGGCTCCAGGGCGATCCGGTCAACGGGCAACTGCCCCAAGTGATGCTGCAAGGCTTCATTGTCCGGCACCACCAGACCGTCATAAACGTTGGCCAGCACCCGCGCCGCCACCGGGTTGGGCGCGGCGACAATCCGGTGACGAAACCCCAACTCGCCGAGTTCCGCCCGCAACCGCGCCTCGAATTGCGGCCAGGGCCCGAACAAACCCAGGCTGGATTCGATTTCAAACACCACGGCTCGCGGGTAATGCACGCTGACCTGGGAACTGAACCGATAGGCCCAGGCGGCCAGAAACTGCTGCCAGTGTTCGATCTCGGCGGCATCGTATTCGGCGGTGACAAACCCTTTGCTCAAGGCCTGAGCGGCGGTCATCGACTGGCCGGGACGCAAGCCCAGCGCCCGCGCCGAACCGTTGACCGCTTGCAGCACCCGACGCTGGGCCGGACCGGTCAGCAGCGCCAGCGGTTCGTCGGGGTCGGGGCGCTGACGCAGTACCGCGTCCAGCGCCAATTGCGGGAAGAGAATGCAAACCCAGCGCATGGCAACCTCAATGCCCGACGGCAAAGGCAATCGGCGCCGAACGGGCCAGCCCGCCCCGGCACTTGAGCACCCGCAATTGCGCAGGTTTGGCGTCGATGGCGATGCGCAGGGCCGCTGGCGACGGGTTGATGGCCTCACTGAGCGAGCGATAGGCGAACGCCAGGGTCTGACCGGTTTCCGCCGCCACCTGCAAACGTCGCAACGCTCGATCGTCGGCCTTGTGCGGCCAGCACAACACCGCCCCGCAACTGCCCGAACGCAGGCATTGTTCCGCCGCCCACAGCGCATCGCGCTCGCTGGCCTGGATGATCGACAGTTGCCGCAGATCGACCCCGGCGTTCTGCCAGGCCTGGGGATACGGCACGTAAGGCGGCGCCACCAGCACGATGCGCTCACCTGCCGCCGACAGCCGCGCCAGCGCTGGCCACACCAGTTGCAACTCACCCACGCCCTGCCCGGCCAACAGGATCTCAGTCAGTGCCGCTTCCGGCCAGCCGCCAGTGGGCAATGCCGCGTCCAGCGCCGCATGCCCCGTGGGTTGCGGGCTGACGGCCGGTGGCGCAGGCCGGCCCTTCCAGACCTGGCCGCCATTGAACAGCGTATCCAACGCAACGACGGCGCCCATCACCCTTGCCTCACCAGACCGCAGAACACGCCTTCGATGGCCAGATCCTGGTCGGCTCGAACAATGATCGGCTTGTAAGCCGGATTGCGCGGTAACAGGCGAACAGAATCGCCGACCCGCTCGAAACGCTTGATAGTGACTTCGCCGTCGAGCCGCGCCACGACGATCTGGCCGTTGAGCGCTTCGGGATTGCGCCGCACGCCCACCAGATCACCGTCGAGAATGCCGTCCTCGATCATCGAATCGCCCTGCACCCGCAGCATGTAATCCGGCACCCGCGAGAAGATCGACGGATCAAGCAGCAAACGGCTGTGGACCTCGGCATCGGCACCGATCGGCGCACCGGCCGCCACTCGACCGAGTACCGGAACATCCAGCAGCTCGGGCCGCGGCGGTTGATTCAGCAGCCGGATACCTCGCGCCTGATGCGCATTGACCTCGATAAAACCGGCCTCGGTCAGCGCCAGCACATGCTTGCGCGCCACGCTACGAGAGGCGAAACCAAAGGCCTCGCTGATCTCAGCGAGGCTCGGGGGCTGACCGTGCTCGGCGATTCGATCGCGGATGAAGGTCAGGATGGCGGTACGGCGGGGAGTTAAAGTCGTCATGGAGTACATTTGTACTCTTTTGAGTTTTTCCTGGCAAGGACTTGTAGGAGCGAGGCTTGCCCGCGAAGGCGGTGTGTCAGGTAAAGCGCCTTCGCGGGCAAGCCTCGCTCCTACAGGGGTGGGGTTAACCCGGACAGGTAGGGCCACGGGTAGATGCCGCGTTCGTGGCCGTCGCTGAAGATCAGTTGCAGGCCGTAGCCTTGGGCGTTGAGTTCGATCACGCGGATGCGCTCATCCACTTTCACCGTCAGACCTTGCAGTCGAAACGCCCGGCACTGCGAGCAGGGACATTGGCGGCGCAGTTCGGTGTGATCGAGTACCTGCTCGCGCCCATCCGGCCAGTTCAGGCGCAGCTGTTGTTTACCCTGGGAATTACCAATCGCCACCGGGTTCATTGCAGTTGACTCAAGGCGATGCGCACGGCTTTGCGCACTTCCGGGTCGCCATCGTCTTGCGCCGCCTGCAATGCGGCGATGGCGCCTTTATCGTTCAACTCTCCAAGGGCCAGGGCCGCTTCCTTGCGCAGGTTGCTGATGCGGTGGCCGAGGGTTTCGATCAACGCTTCGAGGGCCGGAACGTAACGCAAACGGCCAAGGCTGCGGGTGGCGCGCAGGCGGACTTGCCAGTAATCGTCGCTCAAGGCTTCGACCAAGGCAGAACCGGCGTCGGCGTGTCCTACCTTGCCCAATGTGGTGGCGGCTTCTTCGCGCACTTGCCAGGCCTGGTCCTGCAACGCCTGACGCAGCGCCGGCAGCACTTGCGCGTCAGACGCCAAGCCAAGGGCTCCGGTGGCGGCGCGGCGCACTTCGGTGTCCGGGTCGTGGCTGGCGAGTCGGGCCAGGGCCGGCAACGCATCGAGTTGTTTGAGCCAGCCGAGTACGCCGACGGCTTCACGCCGGACATTGGCGTCCCTATCGTCCAGCGCGGACAATGCCGCGCAAGCCGCCTGGGGAAAACGCAACTCGCGCAAGGCCCTGAAAGCCGCGACGCGCACGCTGATGTCGGCATGCCCGGTCCACGGCAAAATCACCCGCCCCGCTGCTTCGCTCTTGAGCAGGCTGAGGCTTTGCGCAGCGGCAGACTGCACCGCCAGCGATGAGTCAGTCAGCGCCTGGCACAGCGCTTCTACCACCGGTTCATCCTCCCACGCTTCCAGCAATCGAGCGGCTTCGGCGCGCACTTCTTCGGTCGGGTCTTGCGCCAGTCGATTGACCAGCCACAGCAAGCCATCCGGTTCTTCGAGGTCGGCCAGTTCGATCAGGGCGATGCGGCGCACGCCAGGGTCGTCATCGGTCAGGCGCGGCTGCAAGGCAAGGATGTCGTCGTTATCGGTTACATCGAATAGAGAGGTCATAGGGCAAATCGCGGCAGTGGGTTTTCAGGGGGAAGTCCGAGAGGGTTCAGGCGCGGTAACTGCCGACCGTCTTCGTGACGCAGCAACTCGAGGCAATGACGCTTCAAGCGGGAAAATTCATGGCTCGTCACCAGTTCGGTGGTGCGTGGCCGGGGGAAGTCGAGGCGCAGGTCTTCGATGATCCGCCCCGGACGCGAACTCATGACCAGCAAGCGATCGGCGAGGAACAGCGCTTCGTCGATGTCATGGGTGACGAACACCACGGTGGTGCGAATTCGCGTCCAGATGTCCAGCAGCAGTTCCTGCATGTTCAACCGGGTCAGCGCATCGAGAGCGCCGAAGGGTTCGTCCATCAGCAACAGGCGCGGACGATTGATCAGCACCCGGGCGATTTCCACCCGCTGCTGCATGCCGCCCGACAGCTGATTCGGCCAGCGCTCGGCAAAACCTTCGAGGCCCACCAGGGCGAGCATTTCGTCGGCCGCTGTATGGCGTTCGGCTTTGCCGATGCCGATGCCGCGCATTTTCAGGCCGAAAGCCACGTTGTCGCGCACGGTGCGCCAAGGGAACAGCGTGTGTTGCTGGAAGACCATGCCACGCTGCGGCGATGGCCCTGAGACCTGCGCACCGTCAACTTTCAGGGTGCCGGTTCGCGGCTGCAGGTGACCGGCCAGCGCACCGAGCAGGGTCGATTTGCCGCAACCGGACGGCCCGAGAATGCACACGAATTGCCCCGGTTCAATCTGGCAGTCGAGGCCTTGCACGGCTTCGAAGGCTTGCTTGTCCTCGCCGAGGACGATGGACAGTTGGCGGATGTCGATCCGCCCTTCAGGACTTTGCATCACGCTCATCAGGCTTTTCCTCGTGGTCGGTGCCAGGGCGTGAACAGCCCGCCCAAGCGTTTGATCAGCAGACTGCTGCCCATCCCGAGCACGCCGATCAGCAACATGCCGACCACGATGTCGGCGTAGTTCTGGATGGTGTAGGACTCCCAGGTGTAGTAGCCGATGCCGTACTGGCCAGAGATCATTTCTGCGGTCACCAGGCAGAACCACGAGGTGCCCATGCCGATGGCGAGGCCGGTGATGATGCTCGGCGCGGCGCCCGGCAGAATCACCTCCAGCAGAATCGCCCGACGCCCTGCCCCAAGGCTTTTCGCCGAGGCGATCAATCGCGGGTCGACGCCTTCGACGCCGTGCACGGTGTTGAGCAGAATCGGGAACAACGCGCCGGTGAAGGTGATGAAAACCATGGACAGTTCCGACGACGGGAACATCAGGATCGCCAGGGGAATCCAGGCCACGGCCGGGATCGGGCGCAGGACTTCCAGAGGCGGCAGCAATAAATCTTCGGCCCATTTCGAGCGACCGATGGTCAGGCCCAAAGCGATGCCGATGATCAGCGCCGCGAGGTAACCGGCGAAGACCCGGCCGAGGCTGCTGCTCAGGTGTTGGGCGAGCTTGCCGGAGTCGCCGAGGCCCAGGGCTGCTTCGATGACTGCCAGCGGGGTCGGAACATTGGCGAAGGTCACCAGGCCAAGGTTCCAGTGGTGACTGGCGGCGAGTTGCCAGAACAGCAGGCAGAGCAGCAATGAAGCGGCTCGGGGGAGCCAGCGTGACAATGATCGAGACATAATTCTTCCTTTCACCCGAGATCCTGTGGGAGCGAGCCTGCTCGCGATTGCGGTCAGGCATTCAGCATTTATGTTGACTGGTCCACCCCCATCGCGAGCAAGCTCGCTCCCACAGTTGATCGGTGGTGAACTCAGTATTTGCGTACGACTTCTCTCCCTGTGGGAGCGGGCTTGCTCGCGAAGGCGGTTCGACATTCAATATCGATGTCGACCGACCCACCGCTTTCGCGAGCAGGCTCGCTCCCACAGTTGACCGAGTTGTTTGGGAGTTAGCGGACGGCTACCGCCTGGGTGGTGGCGTCGGTGAAGTCGAAGACTTTGCCGCCCTGGGCCGTGGCGAATTGTTGGGCCTGGCCTTTGAGCAGGAACGCGCTGAGGTGCCCTTTTCCATCGCTGGCAAACCACGCCTGATCCGCCAGCAATTTGATCCCGCTGTCACTGGCCTGGGCATACACCGCGCGGATGTTTTTGCCTTCCTGCTTCAGGCTGGCTAACGCGGTAAATGCCGATTCCGCCGAGGCGTATTGGCGGACTTTCGGCTCACCACGCACCCAGATTTCCGCCACATGACTGAAGTCGGTAATGGCCTTGCCGTTCAGCGCATCCACCGCCTTCAGAGGTGTTTGTGCGTAGTTGGCCAGTTGCGCGGTGTAGTCCAGTTTCGAGGCCTTGAACGCGGCGCGGATGTATTGGTCGTCGATGAAGGTATTCAGATCGAGCCCACGATCAGCCTTCTTCAACAATTTGAGGGTATCGATGGCCGTGCCCACCGCCTGACGGTATTCCGGCTTCCAGCTCAGGTCCCGGGTTTGTACGCCCAGCGGGCCGTGGAACAAGTAGTTGACCTCGGCATCGACGCCGGTGACTTTGGCGATCAGCTCGCTGTATTTCTCCGGTTCCGCCGCCAGCAACTGATTGGCCTCAATGCTCGCACGCAGATAGGCGACGACGATTTCCGGGTATTTTTTCGCATAGCTCTGATCGACCAAGGCGCCGTGGAAGGTCGGCGTGTTGGCCTGGGAACCGTCATAAATCTTGCGAGCGAAACCGCGGCTGGTGAACAGTTCGGCAAACGGCACAAAGTCGGCGTGAGCTTCGATCTTGCCGGCCTGCAACGCGGAACCGGCGACTTCCGGCGCCTGGGCGATGATGTTCACATCCTTGAGTGGGTCCCAGCCTTGAGCCGCGACCGCGCGCAACAACATGCCATGGGCGGTGGACGCGAATGGCACGGAAATGGTCTTGCCTTTGAGTTCGGCCAACGACTGCACGCCCGAAGCGCTCGGCACCACGATGCCATTACCGCTGCCCTTGATACTGCCCGACAGCACGCTGATGAACAGGCTGTGCTTGCCCGCCGTTTCGAACGCCACACCGTTGAACGAACCGGGGAAATCAGCCATGGCACCGAAGTCGAGTTTGCCGGCGACCATCTCGTTGGTCAGTGGCGCGCCGCTGGTGAAGTTCTTCCACTGCACCTCGTATTGGGCGTCCTTGTAGGGGCCGTCGTGGGGCAGGTATTTGTCCAGCAGACCGAGCTCGCGAATCAACAGACCGCCGGCGGCGCAGTTGATGGTGGTGTCCTGGGTGCCGATGGCGATGCGGATGGTTTCGGCTGAAGCCGACAAGGTGAATGAAGCCAGTACCAGACCGGCAAATGCTGCACGCAACATAGGTGTATCCCCTCGAATCATTTATAGGATGTTCGTCTCCGCCACGATCAGGGCGTGGTGGGAAACGAGGGGTGTTTTGAAGCAAGCGTCCGGGGGTTACCGGATGGCTTTGTGGTTGTCTGGGCTGGCCTCATCGCGAGCAGGCTCGCTCCCACAGGTTTATCGGTGTATTCAGGACTTTCGGCTGGCTTCGATCCAATGTGGGAGCGAGCCTGCTCGCGATGGCGTCCTGACAGTCAACGCAGCAGATACGGGATCTCAACTTTCACTGCGCCCGTCGGGCAGTCCTTTTCACACGGCATGCAGTACCAGCACTCGTCGAACGCCATATAGGCCTTTTGCGTGGCCGGGTTGATCGCCAGCAGGTCCATCGGGCACACATCGACGCACACGGTGCAGCCTTTGTGGGCGATGCATTTGTCCTCGTCGACCGTGACGGGGGCGTTGGAGCGGAAGAAGATTTCCTGGGGTTGATAGGCCATTGGCGGTTTCTCTCTTGGGTGATGCTCAGGCAGCAAAGGCACCGACCCGCAGCCGGTCGTAGGCCTGCATTTCTTCGGCGTCCAGCGGGATGATGTAAGGCTCGACGGCTTTCTTGAAACTGGTCATCGCGCCGTCATCGCCCTTCTTCAAGTGGCAATGACAGAACCAGTCGCTGTCGTTGCGTTGCGGGTGGTCGACCCGATAGTGGTAAAGCCCCCAGCGACTTTCGGCGCGGAACAACGAAGCGCGGGCGGCCATTTCGGCGCAGTCGCGAATCATGCTGACTTCCATGGCGCGCATCAGTTCGTGGGCGTTGTGGGCCTTGATCTGATCCAGATCGCGCTGGATATCATTGAAGCGTTGCAGACCGATCTGCATCTTCCTGGTCACTTTCGGCGGTTGCAGGTAGTCGTTCACAAAACGCCGCAGCTTGTACTCGACCTGCGCCGGCGGCAGCCCGTGTTCGCGGTCCAACGGTGCGTAAACCCGAGCCTTTTCTGTTTCGATCTGATCCGCATCCAGCGCAGAAAACTCGCGCTCGGCGACAAAATCCGCCGCGTTGGTGCCGGCAAACCAGCCATAGGTGAACGCGCCGAGCATGTAGTTGTGCGGCACCGCCGCCATGTCACCCGCCGAGTACAAACCCTTCACCGACGTCTCGGCCTTCTCGTTGACCCACACGCCGGACGCCGAATGGCCACTGCAAAAACCGATTTCGGAGATATGCATCTCGACCATCTGCGTGCGGTAGTCGGTGCCGCGATTGGCGTGAAACTGACCGCGACTCGGGCGCTCGTTACTGTGCAAAATCTCTTCGATATTCTGGATGGTTTCTTCGGCCAGGTGATCGAGTTTGAGGAACACCGGGCCGTTGCCGCTTTCGAGTTCCTGGTGGAACTCCCACATCATCTGCCCGCTCCAGTAGTCGCACTCGATGAAGCGTTCGCCCTTGTTGTTGGCGGTGTAGCCGCCCAGCGGGCCGGTGACGTAGGCGCAGGCCGGGCCGTTGTAATCCTTGATCAGCGGGTTGATCTGAAAGCATTCAAGGTTCGCCAGCTCAGCCCCGGCGTGATAAGCCATGGCGTAACCGTCGCCGGCATTGGTGGGGTTTTCGTAGGTGCCCATCAGGTAACCCGAGGATGGCAAACCCAGACGCCCGGCGGCGCCGCAGCACAAGATCACTGCTTTGGCCTTGATCACATGGAAGTCGGCCGTGCGGCAATCGAAGCCCATCACACCGTTGACCGCGCCCTCCTCGTCCGTCAGCAAGCGGGTGCAGACCAGCCGATTGGTGATGCTCACCCTTGCCCGTTTCAACTGGCGGTACAGAACTTTCTTGATGTCGTGCCCTTCCGGCATCGGCAGCACGTAAGCGCCCATGTGGTGGACTTTCTTGACCGCGTAATCGCCGGTTTCGTCCTTCTCGAATTTCACGCCCCAGCTGTCCAGTTGCTCGATCGTTTCGAAGCTGTGGGTCGCGTAGGCATACACCGCGGCCTGATTGACGATGCCGTCGTTGGCAATGGTGATTTCCTTGGTGTATTGCTCCGGTGTCGAATGGCCGGGAATGATCGCGTTGTTCAACCCGTCCATGCCCATGCTGATCGCGCCGCTGCGTTTGACGTTGGCCTTGTCGATCAACAGCACGCGCAAATCGCGGTTGCGTTCCTTGGCCTTGATCGCCGCCATCGGCCCGGCAGTGCCACCGCCGATCACGACGATGTCGTATTCCTGTTCGAGCGTCTTTCTAATCATGGAACTGGAGCTGTGGGTCATGCCTGATCCCCTTTTTGCCGGTCGATCCGCAAGCGGTACTGGAACGCATCGCCGCGGTAGTAAAGGTGTTCGAAGTCCAGTGGCTGGCCATCGGCGCTATGGGTCAGACGCTCGATGCGCATGATCGGCGAGCCGGGTTCGACGTTCAGCGCCTGGGTCAGGTCGCTGTCGGCCAGCACTGCGTCGATGGCCAGATCGGCGTGCCCGAGGGCCAGGCCGCAGTCGTTTTCCAGGATCAGGAAAATGTCGCGCGTCACCAGGTCGGCCTTCTCCAGCCGCTCGCCGATGGCCTTGGGCAGATACGTAATTTCCAGCGAAATCGGCTCGCGATTGATCAGCCGCACGCGTTTGATCTGCGCCACGATCTCGCCTTCAGTCACCTGTAAACGTTCGGCGACAAGCTTGTCGGCGGCAATGTATTTGAAGCTGCGCAGGCGGTTGATCACCTCGTAGCCGCGACCGGTCATGGACTCGGCCAGACCTTGCAGGGTGCTGACGTTCTGGAAAGTTTTCGGCTTGGCCACGAACGTGCCCTTACCGTGAATCTTGAAGATCAGCCCTTCTTTTTGCAGATCGCCCAAGGCCTGGCGCACGGTGATGCGGCTGACTTTGAACAACGTGCCGAGCTCGCTTTCGGAGGGCATCTGGCTGTCTTGCGGGTATTCGCCGTCGAGAATCCGGGCGCGCAGCACATCGCGCAGTTGGGTGTGCAGCGGGATGCTGCTGAGGGAAAGAACGTTATCGGTCATGGAAGATCACTTGTTATAACGAGTTATGACGTGATCTTAGAGAGGCCGTGCGAGGGTTGAGAAATATTGTTTGGGCATAAGGTTAGATTCGCGCAAAACGCGAAGATCAAAAGATCGCAGCCTTCGGCAGCTCCTACAGGGGATTGCGTACATCCGTAGGAGCTGCCGAAGGCTGCGATCTTTTGATGTTTTCTTTCAGCCGCGCTTGAGGATCTGGTCCATCACCCAATCGGTTTTCAACGCCTGTTCGGCTATCGCCGGGTGCTGAGTCTCGCCACGGATGTGGGCGTTCATGCCCAGCACGTGGTGCCACTGGATGTGTTCGTGATGTTCGATGTGCAGGCTGAGGTGTTCATCGGCTTCAAGCTGTACCGGGTGCTCGTCGAACACCGAAAAGCTGATCCGGCCTTGGCTGCCGATCACCTCCACCCGGTCCTCGCGACGGTCCGCCACGAAGTTCCAGCAGCCCATGCCCAACGCCCCGGACGCAAACCGCCAACTGGCGCTGACGGCGTCTTCGGCGGCATAGAGGCCAGCCTGGTGCTCGGCGAAACCAGCGACCTCGACGATGTCACCCAACAGGTACTGGAACAGGTCGAAGCCATGGCTGGCGAGGTCGGCGAAGTAACCACCGCCGGCAATCGCCGGATCGGTGCGCCAGTTATCGGTGCCACCAAGGTCGCTGGGTGAAGGCGCCTTGGTCAGCGTCCAGGTCAGGTGTCGGACTTCGCCGATCCGCCCTTCCGCAAGCCATTGCCGCACCTGCTGGAAGCGCGGCAACGAGCGTCGGTAATAGGAAACGAAGAGGTGCAATCCGGCCTCGGCAAAGACCTTTTGCATCTCACGGCTTTGCCCGGCATTCAGCGACATCGGTTTTTCGACGCAGCAATGTTTGCCAGCGGCAGCCACTTGCAGGCTGTAGGCGTGATGGCTGTCGGGTGGCGTGGCGATGTACACCGCGTCCACCTCGGGGTCGTTGATCAGCGCGCCGGCGTCGGTGTAGACCCGGGCAATGCCGTGGCGCGCGGCGTAATCGTTCACCGCCTCCAGACGCCGCCCCATCACCGCCACCAACGCCGAGCCGGGCGCCTTGTAGAACGCCGGCCCGCTCTTGCGCTCGGCCACACTGCCGCAGCCAATCATGCCCCAGCGCACCACGGTCATAGACACTCCTTGAGGTTTAGCCGATGCGCAGTGCGCGCAGGTCGAGGCGACCGTCCTTGAGTGGTGGACACCAGTAGTAGCCGCCGGTGATCGGTCGGCTGATGCGATACAGACCGTCGGTGATGCCGTCTTCCAGACCGCTCATGCGCCGCAGTTGGGATTCGAACGCATCGAGGGAAAAACCGAAGGCCAGGAACATCAGGCCGGCACGATCGCCTTCGATCCACGGCATCGAGCGACGGACCACGAAGGCTTCGGGCGTGAAGCTTTCCTGAGCGGTGCGTTTGACGTGGGCAGAGATTGGCGCGTCGTCGAGTTCTTCGTTGTCGCTCAGGCGCCGGCCCATGATGTTGTCCTTCTCATGGGACGGCATCGCGTGGAAGCCTTTCAAGTCGTGCTGCCACTGCTGGATCGCGGCGAAGCTGCCACCGACCAGACCGTCCGCGCCTTCGCTCAACAACGCGGCGGCCACAGCGGCTTCGTCGTGAGGGTTTTCGGTGCCGTCTTCGTAACCGGTCAGGTCGTGGCCGGTCATGTGGCGGAAGGTTTCGTTCATCTGCACCAGACGCAGGGCCGGTGCCAGCGCGGCTTCGATCGCGTTGCTGCGATTGAGCAGTTCGCCACGGTCAACACCGTGCAGCCAGCACCAGAGCGCGTGTTGGGTCGACGGGTTGTCGACGCCGACACCGACCAGCGCAGGAAAGGCACGCAAGCCATCGATCTGCGCGTGCAGCGCCTTGACCAGGGATTCACCGAAACCGACCACCGCCGACTTTCCGTCCACCAGGCGCATCAGGTTATCCAGCGCAGCCGGCAGTGCCTCGGCGGATTCAAGGACGAAGAACATATGACGAGCTTGAGGCGGAACGGGGGTGGCGAGAATGCCCGGCTGGTAGTAACTCATATGAACTCCTTCAGAAAGAATGCGAAGTTTAACCGCAGGATCGTTACTTGTGTGTTTTCAGGGCAAAAGGTCGCAGCCCCATGCCCTGTAGCCCTGTAGCCCTGTAGCAGCTGCCGAGCCAAAAAAATCATAAGATGAGTCATGACAAGCGAGTCCGAGGTCTGCTAAAACGATTCATCAGTGCATCACCCAATCCAGACGGGGTAGCGATATGACCACAGCACAGATCCTTGGCAACCTGTTTCCCACCGCCGACAACGTCCCGGAAAAGTACCGACTCAACGGCCAGACCGAGCAGCGCGAATACCTGGTCGATGGCGAACTGAAAACCTGGTCCGGGCCCCTCGCTCAAGTCCGCAGCCCGGTGTACCTGAGCGGCGCGAATGGCGATGAACAAGTGATCCTCGGCAGCACGCCGCTGCTCGATGCCGACACCGCACTGACTGCTCTGGACGCTGCCGTCCGCGCCTATGATCGCGGCCAGGGCCTGTGGCCGACCATGCGCGTGGCCGAGCGTATCCAGCACGTCGAAACCTTCCTGAGTCGCATGCGCGAACAGCGCGAGGCGGTGGTCAAGTTGTTGATGTGGGAGATCGGCAAGAACCTCAAGGACTCGGAAAAAGAGTTCGACCGCACCTGCGACTACATCGTCGACACCATCAACGCCCTCAAGGAACTCGACCGCCGCTCCAGCCGCTTCGAACTGGAGCAGGACACCCTCGGCCAGATCCGCCGCGTTCCGCTGGGCGTGGCGTTGTGCATGGGGCCTTACAACTACCCGCTGAACGAAACCTTCACCACGCTGATTCCGGCGCTGATCATGGGCAACACCGTGGTGTTCAAACCGGCCAAGCTCGGCGTGCTGTTGATTCGCCCGCTGCTCGAAGCGTTCCGTGACAGCTTCCCGGCCGGGGTGATCAACGTCATTTACGGCAGCGGCCGCGAGACCGTCAGTGCGCTGATGGCCAGCGGCAAGATCGACATCTTTGCGTTTATCGGCACCAACAAGGCCGCCAGCGACCTGAAAAAACTCCACCCAAGGCCTCACCGCCTGCGCGCGGCGCTGGGCCTGGATGCGAAGAACCCCGGTATCGTTCTGCCTGAGGTCGATCTGGACAATGCTGTGAACGAAGCCGTCACCGGCTCCCTGTCGTTCAACGGTCAACGCTGCACCGCGCTGAAAATCCTCTTCGTCCACGAAGACGTGGTCGAGGCGTTCATCGAGAAATTCAACGCCAAACTCGCCAGCCTCAAACCCGGCATGCCGTGGGACAGCGGCGTGGCCCTGACGCCTTTGCCGGAATCAGGCAAGGTCGATTATCTGCACACCTTGGTGGCGGACGCGGTCAGCAAAGGTGCTGCCGTGGTCAACCCCAACGGCGGTGAATCCCGCGCATCGTTCTTCTACCCGGCCGTGTTGTACCCGGTGACACCGCAGATGCGCGTCTACCAGGAAGAACAGTTCGGCCCGGTCGTACCGATCGTGCCTTACCGTCATCTGGACACCGTGATCGATTACGTCCTGGAATCCGACTTCGGCCAGCAGCTGAGCATTTTCGGCACCAACCCGGTGGCGGTCGGCAGACTGGTGGACACCTTCGCCAACCAGGTCGGCCGGATCAACCTCAACGCCCAGTGCCAGCGCGGTCCGGACACCTATCCGTTCAACGGTCGCAAGAACTCCGCCGAAGGCACGTTGTCGGTACATGATGCGCTGCGAGTGTTTTCGATTCGGACCCTGGTGGCGACCAAGTTCCAGGAGAGCAGCAAAGAGCTTCTCAGCGAGATCATCAGCGGACGAAACTCGAGCTTCCTGACCACCGACTACATCTTCTGAGGACACCGAGCCTGAGCATCATTAGAGGCTTTCGACTGCCACCGCTGTTGCGCCGGATACTGCGTCCGTTGCTGGACCCGTACCGGCGCTACCGCCACGCCAAACTGATCCATGCGGTGCGGGTTTCGTTGGGGTTGCTGGCGACGATCCTGCTGACCACCGGCATCCACCTGCCCCACGGCGAATGGGCGTCGGTGACCATGCTGGTGGTGATCGGTGGCTTGCAACACCACGGCAATATCGGCAAAAAAGCCGCCGAGCGGGCCATCGGCACTTTGATCGGGGCCGGTGTCGGCTTGTTGCTGGTGGCGCAACAGGCCTGGCTCGGGATGCCGTGGCTGACCTATTTCGCGATGTCGGTGGTGTGCGGATTCTTCTCGTACCACGCCATCGGCAAGGGCGGTTACACGGCGCTGTTGTCGGCGATCACCGTATTTATCGTCGCAGGGCACGGTGACAACCCGGTCACCGATGGCCTGTGGCGCGGGGTGGATATTCTGATCGGCATCGCCTTGGCACTGGCCTTCTCCTTCGCCCTGCCGCTGTATGCGGTGTACTCCTGGCGCTACAACCTGGCCGATGCGTTGCGCGACTGCGCGGCAATCTACGGCCGCATCATCAAGGGTGAGTCCGTCACCGCTGACGAACACCTGAAGCTCATGAATCGCTTGAATGCAGTCATGGTTCAACTGCGCTCACTGATGCCCTCGGTGTCCAAGGAAGTGCGGGTTTCCATGACCGAACTCGATGCGATTCAGCGCAATCTGCGGATGTGCGTGAGCATCCTGGAAATCCTCGGCAATAGCCGACCGAATGCCGATGACTCCGAGGCAATGGCCCATCTGCAATCGGCATTGAAAGCCGAACACCGACAAATTCGGGTGCAACTGATCGGTATGGCTCGGGCATTGAAATCGGGCGCTTCGCAACGGCTCAGCCGGCCAGCCGAATCGCCCTCGGACTCAGCGCTCGATGCGCCGGTCTACAGCCCGCTGGATGGCTACCAGTTGCTGACCCGACAGCTGACCGCGAACATCGGCGAGATGCGCCAGCGCTTGGCGAAGACCGCACCGCGCTGGAACATCTGAGATGCTGATTATTGTGTAGCCACCCGCCGAAGCTTCAGGCCCCAACCCTGTTGCATCCCGGCGGCGGCCAACAGAATCGCGGCGACACCGATCCATTGCAACGGCTCCAGACGATGGCCGAAGGCGAACCAGTCAACGAAAATCGCCGCAATCGGGTAGATGAACGACAGCGCGCCGGTCAACGCTGTCGGCAGTTTTTGAATCGCGCCGTAGAGCAACACATACATCAAACCGGTGTGCACGATGCCCAGGGTCACCAGGCTGGCCCAGGCACTGGGCGTTTGCGGTATCGCCGAGAAATGCGCAAAGGGCGCGAGCAACAGCACGCCGGTGCAGACCTGGATCAACGCGATCAGATGCGGTGGCGTACCGGTCAAGCGCTTGATGATCAACGCGGCAATCGCGTACAGAAAGGCCGCCCCCAGCGCCAGAGCAATCCCCATCAGGTAATCGTTGCCGCCCTCGCCCTGCCCGCCATGTGCGCTGACAATCGCCAGCATTCCGAGAAACGAAATGCCCAGCCAGAACAGTTTTTGCAGGGTAATTTTCTCCCCCAGAAACAGCGCGGCCAGCCCCACCAACATGAACGGCTGGACGTTATAAACTGCCGTGCCAATGGCAATCGAGGCGCGGGAGTAAGACGCGAATAACAGCACCCAGTTGCCGACAATCGCCACACCGCTCAGCACCGCCAGCAGGAAGGTGGTGGACGTCAAAATGCCAGGGCGCAGAAAGCCAAATGCCGCGCAGATCAGCAATAAGGTGGCGGCACCGAACACGCAGCGCCAGAACACCACGTCCAGCACCGGTTGCCCGGACACCAGCACGAACCAACCAATCGTCCCGGAAATCAGCATGGCGGCGGTCATTTCGAATGAGCCGCGACGTAGTGTTTTGTCCATCATCAACCTCCTGTGTTTGAGCCCAAAGTATGCCAATCCACCGGGGGGCTTCTCCAGCGCAAAAAGCAGGCTAAACTCGGCTTCTGCCTTTTTTATCAAGGCTTATTCAGCCGATTGCCTAACAGGGGATTCGCCATGACCGATGACATCGACCAAGTGCTGATCAGCGCGCTGATGGAAGACTCACGCCGCTCGCTCAAGGCCCTGGCACAGATCAGCGGCCTGTCCTCGCCCAGTGTCGCCGAGCGCCTGCGCCGCCTCGAAGAACGTGGCGTGCTCAAGGGCTACACCGTCGAGATCGACCCCAAATGCTTCGGCTACCAACTCCAGGCCATCGTCCGCATCCGCCCGTTACCGGGCCAGCTGCAGGAAGTGGAGCGACAGATTCAGGCCATCCCCGAATTCACCGAATGCGACAAAGTCACCGGCGACGACTGCTTCATCGCCCGCCTGCATGTGCGCTCGATGGAACAACTGGACACCCTCCTCGATCGCCTCAACAGCCACGCCGAAACCAACACAGCCATCGTCAAGAAGACCCCGGTCAAACGCCGGCTGCCACCAATGGCGTGAGTGGTGTTTTGTTGAAACCAACGAACTGAGCCAATTCACAGACAATAAAAAACCCGCCGAAGCGGGTTTTTTACTCAAGGCTGGCGATCAATCATCGCGGCTCATGATGCCGAACAGTTGCAGCAAGCTGATGAACAGGTTGTAGATCGACACATACAGGCTGATGGTCGCCATGATGTAGTTGCGCTCGCCGCCGTGAATGATGGCGCTGGTCTGGAACAGAATGCACACCGACGAGAACAGAACGAAACCTGCGCTGATTGCCAGTTGCAAACCGCTGATCTGGAAGAAGAAGCTCGCCAGTGTCGCGCCCAGCAGCACAAAGAAACCGGCTGTGATGAAACCGCCGAGGAAGCTCATGTCCTTGCGGGTGATCAGCACATAAGCCGAAAGGCCGCCGAACACCAGCGCGGTCATCGCGAAGGCCGAACTGACCACTTCCGCGCCGCCCTGCATACCCAGGTAGCGGTTGAGGATCGGGCCGAGCAGGAAACCCATGAAACCGGTCAGCGCGAACGCAGAAACCAGGCCCCACGCCGAGTCACGGAGTTTGTTGGTGAGAAAGAAAAGGCCGTAGAAGCCGATCAGCACCACGAAGATATTCGGGTAGCCGACACGCATCTGCTGCGCGACAAACGCCATCACGCCGCTGAATGCGAGGGTGAGGGCGAGTAAGCCGTAAGTGTTGCGCAGGACGCGGCTAACCTCTAGCTGCTCAGCCTGCACGCTGTTATTAACTGCGTAATCCTGTTCGCGCATGGCGACACTCCTGTTGGGTTTGAAACGTTCAGTCGCAAAGATCATAACAGACGCTCTGTAACAAGCCATGCAGAGAGTTTGACAGTGTGTTTCATTCAGGTATTATGGCGCCCGCAACGCAAACGGAGGTGTGGCCGAGTGGTTTAAGGCAACGGTCTTGAAAACCGTCGACTGTAACAGGTCCATGAGTTCGAATCCCATCGCCTCCGCCATATTTGTACCGACAAAGCCCTGATTTTTCAGGGCTTTTTCGTTTCTGGGATTTGGCAACAGTCTCGCCGCTGGGCATGTGTTCCATTACTATTATGGAAGTGTTCCATAACTAAGCAGCTAACCCCCCCTCCTCCGGCATCCTGCCAATCGTTAAACATCCTTCACGTAACGCGATGCTACGCTGTCCTCAAACCGAGTATTGCGATGCCACATTCAGACCGACTCCCTTTCCTGCTGTCTAAGATCAACGAAAATCAACTCGCTCTTGAAGCCGTCATCCTGGAGCTTTCCAACCCATAGCTGCCAGTGGCGACAGGCAGCAACCGCCATTAATGGACGTTTGATCAGGGATCATTCCACTATCTTCGACTGTACTAGCCATCAGCTATTAATTTGCTATTATGACCTCGCTTCGTCTGCTTGCTGGTCGAGCCGCCACGCGGCGTTGAACCGAGTTTGCCAGACGGCAGCGTTATCTCTTCGGAGGGCGCTGTGCGGGTCGCGACCAAGATAGCCGTTCAGGTATCTGGGTCTCCCGAAGGTAGTGAGTGTTGCCTAACTGCTGCGTCAACAACCGTAACTCTGTCCTTCTATTGGGCACGCCAGACGGTTGGCAGCTTTATTTTCAGTGCGGCGCTCGACGTCAAATTGCGTGAGGCGCAGTTGACCGATAGGACGAAAAAGGTACGATTCTTCGCACCCCATGCGCTCAGGAGGCCAATATGTGTCCATGCAAAAACGTGCCAATGTGGCGCGTGCGGCAGTTAGGCTCTTCGTAGCTGCCCTCTGCTTCGTCTGCTTGCTGGTCGAGCCGCCACGCGGCGTTGAACCGAGTTTGCCAGACGGCAGCGTTATCTCTTCGGAGGGCGCTGTGCGGGTCGCGACCAAGATAGCCGTTCAGGTATCTGGGTCTCCCGAAGGTAGTTAGTCCCTGTAGCAGTTGGGTAAGAGAGAACTGGTGATGCCCAACAACACAAGGATCGTCTAGTGAGCAGACTGTATAAGGACATTTGTAGTCAACGAACCCTTTATGGCGCGTGGAGGAAGGTGCGCAGTAGCGCGTTCTTTTCGTCCTCCGACGAAATAAGACGAGACGCTGAAGAGTTCGAGAGTCGATTGCCTGATTCATTGATTGAAATTCAACGATCTCTATCAAAACGGACATTCGCGTTTCTTCAACAGACCGGAGTTGCTCAAAAGAAGCCGGGCGGAAAATCTCGTCCTTTGGTGCTATCCCCTATCCCCAATCGCGTGGTTCAACGTGCCTTGCTCGACGTTCTACAGCGTCGTGTGCGTTTTGTTAGAAAAGTGCTCGACACTTCAACGAGCTATGGGGGAATACCTGCGAAACGCGTTGCGATGGCCATCTCTGACGCTAGGGATGCTATGCGGAATGGTGCCCGATTCCATATTCGTTCGGACATACCGGCCTTTTTTACCAAGATAAATAAAGACCGTATCCAGGACCTATTACGCTCCCACATTAACTGCGACGCAACGCTCAAGCTCCTAGACCTAGCAATCACGACCGACCTCGCTAACATCGACGATTTGAGACGGCAGGGGCTCGACGAGATATTTCCGATAGGAATCGAAGGTGTAGCGCAAGGCTCACCTTTATCGCCGTTGTTAGCCAATATCTACCTAGCCGATTTCGACGTGGCCATGAACGCCAATGGCATCACCTGCCTTCGCTATATCGATGACTTTCTGCTTCTTGGAGAAAGTCTTAGCGATGTAGATCGAGCCTTCAACCGGGCTTTAAAGGAGCTAAGCAAAATTGGCTTGAGCGCATATGACCCGTGTGCAGACAAAGTAAAAGCATCTCGGGGATCCACAGACAAGGGCTTCGACTTCCTAGGCTGCAATGTATCTCCAGGGCTAGTCCAGCCTAGCGAAGCAACTCGTAAGCGCTTCAAAATGAAGCTGGGGGCCGAATTTGACACAGCCGCGCATGCCCTTCGATACAACGCAAAGTACAAAGACGGTAACGGTAAGTACTCGTATTCATCAGCCCTCTACCGAATCGACAAGATCATCTTAGGATGGGGAAAGGCATTTACGTTCTGCAATGGCTCTCAATCCATGAAGGCCCTAGACGATTTCGTCTCGCAACAGCTCATGCTTCTTGAAGCAACAAAAACAACAGTGCTAGGGAAGGCGGATGGCGCGACACGAAGGAGAGTGTTAGGGGTCCGGTTACTGAGCAGCACCCAGATTACAACTGATCAATAATATTTTGGGCGCAAAAGCTTTCACGCCGTCCCGCGTCAATATCTCCTTAACCGATGGATGGCGGCCATCAACGTCAGCTTTGGATTGTGGATTCAACCGGTCGAAAGTAGCCATAACCAGTTGCCCATACGCCAATAACTTATTGGGAACACCGTCGCTGCTATGCTTGAGTTTTCTCGAAAGGAATCGACACCATGCCAAGCGATTATTCACTGTCGGATGTACTGGAAAGGATGTTCGAAAACCAGCAGGCCCTAGAGGCGGCCATTATGGAGTTGACCCTGCTGATCGAGGCGCAAGGGGCACAGGAAGTGGGCGGAAATGTCCGTGGCGCTCTGTGGACCATAGGTGAAAACGCTGGCCATATCAGACAAGGCTTGGCTCGATTGAAGAAATTGGATATCGGTTAACCGATTGCACATCAAAGGCCTATCGGACCGTCTCGGGTAGGCCCTTTGATCGCCCCCGAGTTTCATGCTGGTGTTACACATTCGACCGACGACGACGCCACCCCGCCCGAGCCAATGACATGCGTGACCGACTCGACCTGCCACAGCCGATTAGCGCTGGTGCGATGGTTGCGCACATCGAGCCGCCCCTCGGCGACAATCTCAGGCGTCAGCGGCCGGGTGATGGACATGGTGGACTTGCCACGCCGCAGTTTCTTCAGTTGCGCCGCCGCCGCTTCCCGGGCGCTCTTCTGATCGGTATGGGTCTTGCGGATGATGTAGCGCGGGCCCGCTTGGCTCTCGGCGTCTTCGGTGGCCTCGCCGGCATTGTCCGGGGCATCGCCGTACACCGACACCGCGCCGGCGACTATGCCCGCGACTGCCGGCACCTTGCGCTGCTCGGCTTCGTTGAACCAATACGCGACCACCGAGTGATAGTCGTTGCGCTCTTGAATCGTGACCCGACCGCTGCTGTTCTCCGGGTCACTAATCACGACGGTCGGCAGCGCGGCGCCGGTGACGGTCTGGGCCACGCCCTTGGGCACCACCACCAGGCGACCGCCGACCGGCTTCGCCACGGCGCCCAGTTCACGCGCCAGGCGCGTCAGCAGGTTCATATCGGATTCGCCACGCTGGTCGATATGGCTGAAAACATGCTTAGCCAGGTCCGGCGCCACGGCCGCGATGTAACCATGCTCGGTGGCCATCTTGCCGACCAGGGCGCCCAGGGTAATCCCGTCGAACGTGGCATCACGTGGGGCCTTGATCCCGCCCAGCATTTTGGCCGCTTTGCCGTGGATCACCAAGGCCTGATCGTCTAACGGCTCTTCCAGTTCGTCGACTTGATAGGCGCCTTTGAACACTAGGGCGCCCGGCTCACCAATCCATACCTTCAGTTCCGCGCCCGTCGACGGTAGACGAATCAGGTTGTCGCGGTTATCCAGCTCAATCGCCACGGTGTCGCTGTCCTCGCCGGCGGAATCCTGCAAGGTCAGCTTGATAAAGCGCTTGCGCAGCATGGCGGTAATGTCGGCATCGTTGGCCGTGATTCGGTAGTCAGCTTTTTTCATGGTCGTCCTCAATCCCACAGCGACACTTGCCCAGGCGCTTGCGCCGGGGTCAGGTCTGGCAATTCGATCAACAGCCCTTCAGGCAGTACCGGTCCCCGCCGGCAAAGCCCCGGGTTGGCCTCTAAAACCGCTTCGGCAGTCCCCGGGCGAGCGCCGTAATGCACATGACAAATAGCGTCGAGCATGTCGCCCGGACGGGTGCGGTAAGTCCTCATGCTTCATCCTCCCCGTACTCGGAAATTGACAGCGATCCCTTGCGCACCAGGGGCGTACCGTCCTTGAGGAAAAATTCATCCGCCACGGTCAGGCCGTCGATCACCCACAGCCCCAGGTCGGCCCCCGACTGCTTTAACTGGCCTTCCACCTTGGCCGTTCCCCCCGACACCAGGCGCAAAGGCTCGCCCGCGTCGCCCATCATGCGCAGGCGGTCGAACAGCAACACGTCCGCGCGCGACTGCGGGTAAATGGTGATATCGAAGGTTTTGCTAGTGCTGTCGGGGCCGTGAAACTGCTTCCCGGGCTTGGCCCCGTAACGATCCTTTTTCGCCCAGCGCCAGGCCATCGAGGTCGATAGCCCCTGATATTCGGCCGTGGCCACGCTGAAGCGAAAGTCGCCCAGCGCCATCATTACTTCAGACATACCCCTCCCCGCGAAGACCGCCCGGGGGCGGTTTCGCTATTTCGCTATATCGCTTGTTAGCCTTGGCCATCCCCCAGGCGGCCGCGCTGCGACCGATTGGCCTGGCGGTCGCGGGCATCCAGCTCGGCGCGCACTTTCTTCGCGACTTGCTCTTCCGACATGCCCGGGGCCGCTTGCACGACGATGCCGCCGTATTGATTGACCTGCTGCGTTGAAGGCGGCCGACCGGCCGGCGATGCCACGCCCCCCACTGGCGCCGCCAAGGGCGCCCCCGGTGCGGCTACCGCCCCCGCGCCCGGGGCAGACGGCGGCAGTGCGGCGTTCACCGCGTCAGTCGCACCGGTGATTTTCTGCGTGATGGAGACTGCGCCGTCGCCGAGAAAGCTCCCGACCTTGTCCATGATGGACGTGACCGGGGCCAGAACCTTGTCCGTCAGCCATTGGGTCGACTCTGCAAACACGCTCTTGATGCGATCCCAAAGCGTACCGAAGAACGTAAACAGTGGTTCCCACGCCTCGGTTACCAGCGCCAGAGGGGAATCGGTCATCAGCGCCTTGATGAATTCACAGGCTGTCGAGAACAGCACACTGACGCGCTCCCACAGCCCACTAAAGAACGCCACCAGCGGCTCCCATACCAGGAAGATCGACCAGACAAAGGCGAAATTCATCAGCGCTTTGATGAACTCCCACGCCGCCGAGAACACCATTTTGACGCTGGTCCATAGGCCGCTGAAAAAGGCGGTCAGCGGCGCCCATGTCTGCATCAGCAAGGCCAGCGGCGAATAGGCCAACAGCGCCTTGATGACTTCACAGGCCGCCGAGAACACGACCTTGATGCGTTCCCACAGCCCGCCAAAGAAGCCTTTCAGCGGCTCCCAATAGCGCACCACCAGGGCCACCACCCCCACCAATGCCAGCATGCCGGCAATCACCAGGCCGATAGGGTTGGCCGACATGGCCACGTTTAACGCCCATTGCGCCGCCGTCATCACCGCCGCGCCTACGGCATAGGCACGACTTGCCGTGCCCAGCAGAAACACCCCCGTCGCGGCCGCAATCGATCGAACCCCCGTTACGAGTAACGCCGCTTGCGTGCGCAGGTTGGCCGCTGTGAAAAACATCAGCGAACGCCGGGCCAGCATCAGCCCATCAGAGAGGAACGCGAAGCCAAAGCGGGCGGCAATCGACGCCACCTTCAGGCCCACCAGCCCGACCAGGGCGAAGCCAATCACACGGGACAGAAACGGAAAGCGCTCGGCCAGGCTGCCGATCAGGCTGGCCAGCTGGCCCACGGCGTCGGCGGCAAACATCATCGCCGGGGCGAACACCGCGCCCAGCGTGACACTGGCGTTTTGAATGCGCTGGCTCATTAACTTGAACGACTCATTCGGGCCGCTGTTCATGATTTGAGCCATGCGCTCAGTGGTCGACATGCCTGTTTTCAGCGCTTCACCCATGCCGCTGATGTTCTTTTTCAGCGAGTCAATTTCGGGGTACAGCAGCTGGATCAGGGCGATAGCTTCGTCGGTGCCAAACGCCTTTTTCATCTCCTGGGTTTCCATCGCGTCCAGGGTGGCGCCGTACTTCTTGCGCAGCACTTCCAGAATCGCCGGCATCGACAACAGCTTGTCGTTGGTATCCATGAACGAGACGCCCAGTTTTTCACTTGCCCCAGCAGCTGCGCCGATAAACGAACGGTACTTCGTTGCCGCTTCAGAACCGGACATCGTGAGCTGAAGCTGGCCGAGAATGGCCAACTGCTCGGCAAATGGAATGTTCGCCGACGTGGCGGTCGCGCCCAAGTTGGTCAGCGCCGCCGACATCTGCTGCCCGTCCGACTTGAACACGTTGACCGTTTCGACCAGGCCCGCCGCGAAGTACTTACCGAACTCGATGTCGCGTTCTTCAGCGCTCATCTTGTCCCAGCCCGCCACCACCGCTTTACCGAACTCGTCGAACTGGCGGCGATACACGCCGTAGCCGGTCGACATTAGCGAGGTCATTTCAGCGGTGGTCGACTTGGTCGACTTGGCCACCAGCGCGGCAATTTTGGTGAAGTCGCCGATAGCCTCGGCGCCCAGGGTGTCAATCGCCGACTTGATTTCGACCGCGCCGTCGATGAACTCCTTTTGCGTGGTGCCCGACCACATGTTCGAAAACTCTTTGGCCTTGGCGGTAATCGAATCAATGCCCGCCTCATCCAGCCCCAGGGCTAAACCGTCATTGCGCGCGGTGACCACTTCACCATACGCATCGACCAGCTGTTTCGCGCCGGCAATCGCCACACCGACCCCGATGGCATCACCCGTCGCCGACATTTTCATGTCGCTGTTGCGCTGTTTGATTTCACCCAGGCGCTTTTGCTTTTCGGCGACCAAGGCCAAGGCTTTCTGTTCCTTGGCCAATTGCTCGTTGTAACGGCGTGTCTGCACCTCGATACGCCGCGTGGCCTCGGAAAGCCTCCCCGTGTTCACACCCGTAGCTGCAAGCTGCTGGCCGGTGCGCTGAAGCTCCAGGCGCTCGGACTGCTGTTGTGCCTGCAAGCGTTTGACCTGTTCAGCCGCCCGGGTAAATTCATCCGTCATCTTGCGGGTCGGGTTGGCCGTGGCATTCAGCTGCTGCCCCAGGGCCTGCGCTTTGGATTGAGCCAGGGTCAGGGCTTGCGCCGTCTGGCCGGTGCGCGCCTCAAGCGCTTTGAAGTGCTCGATGTCCTTAGAGGTATTGCCCAGGCGCGACAGCTCGGACTGGGTCGCCTTGATTTTTTCGCCCATCCGCGACGTGGTATCGGTCACCTTCAGAATGGGCCCGGTGATTTTGTCCACCAGCCCCATGATCAGGTTTAGCCGCATAGAGTTCGACATAGCCCACCCCAAAAAAAGGCCGGGCGGCCCCTCTCAGGACTGCCCGGCCCGACCCTGCTCGTACCGAGCAAGCGCGATTTTGTGCCAACGCATCAGCTCTTCAAGCCGCATGCGCTCCGTCGTCAGCGCATCCCAGCCGGTGAAGACCAGGAAAATGTCGGCTTCCGCCTCCATTACTTCGTGCGGTACGGCGGTCAATCCGTGAAAAAAGCGACCACCTCCGTCTGTACATTCAACAGGTCTTTGGGGGCCAGCAGGTCGAACTCGTTGGCGGTGATATTGGCGATACGCGGCACAAGGACACGGTGCGCGTTCACGCCCATGCGGATCACGTCGAACATATCCAGGCCGCGCAGTTCGCCGGCGCCTGGCTCGCGGAAGGTGACTTCAGTGATTTCAGTTTCGCCGCGCTTGATTGGACGGGTCAGGGTTACAGGCTTGCTCATGGGAATTCCTCGAAAATGGGGCAAAAAAAACGCCGGCCCTTACTGGGCCAGCGCTGCGCGAATTTCTTTGTTGCGGTCCACACCGTTGACGCGGAATTCATTGTTGAGCTTGTCGATGTAAATCAGCTCTTTGCCGTCCACCTCAAAGTGGAACAGCTCGACCGCGATGGCGAATTTCATGGTCGCCTCTTTTTCCGGCGCCCATTCGTTGAACTCGGCGGATTTCCAGAAGCCTTGCATCCGCACAATCACCGTCTTGATGATGCCGCCCACGTCGACCGCACCGCGCAGCGTGAACACCTCTTCACGGCTGTCACGCGCGCCCAGAAGGCCGGTAATGCGTTCGGAGTAGTCAGAGATAGTTACATCGCACTCCAGCTTTTCCAGGCGGCCCAGGTCGCGCTCGATGTCACCCGCGACGCCGGCCAGGGTCTGGTCCATCGTCTTGGTGACAACCTTGGGCAAGGTGGCGGTATTACAACGGCCGGCAAATGATTCGTCCTTGAAGAACGAATTCACGTCGACCAAAACACTAGGCAGCTTGGCGCCCATAGATCACCCCCCTTATTCGAAAATGGCTTCGTTGTAGCTGTTGCTGATGTGCTGACGGAACGTCATGCGCTCGGCCACGTCGTAGAAGCCCAGGTCGTAATCCCAATACACCTGGGCGGTGCCGATGGCGGCTTGATTCAACTCCTTGTCGACCCAGCATTCGCCGCCGCTGATCACGTCGCGCGACTTCAAACGGCGGATCAGTTTGTTGACCCGGTTTTTAACGCCATCGACGTAACCTTGTGTGACGTTGCGGTCGAGCAATTCCTGGTGCGCGTACAGGATCGAATCGCCGACGATGTAGCGAATCCGCTGGTGCGGCATCATCACGGAATTGGCCAGGCGGTTGCCGTACAGATACCAGCCGCCTTGCTGATTGACGATCACCGCCACGTTTTTACTGTTGTACAAGTTGGCCTTGCTGGTGGTGCTGCCAATGGCATGGTCGATCACTTCGGACGTGCCGAGAATGCCGAAGATTTTCCGGCTCGACGCACTGTTCCAATAGCCCTCTTCGTTGTCGACGCGAACGATGTGCCCGGCCACGGTCGGCGACGCCTTGCGGGTCACTACCTGGCCGGTGACCTCGTCCAGCACCTTGACACCGCAGTTCACGAACAGCGCTTCTTGGTACAACGCCGCTTCACCGATAACGACGGAATAGCCCTTCTCGCTGCCGTCGATGATCGGAATCGCATTGAGCTTCTTGGCGACCACTTCCATTGCCGCACCCACGCCTGTCAAGTGGCTGAACTCCGGGGCGATGATCAGCCGCGGGCGCACGCCGACCAGGGATTCGGCGGCCAACAACGCCTTGAGGCCGGTGTATTTGCCGGTTTCGTTGTCGATAGTGCCGACCACGCCGGCGATTTGGGTTTCAGGGGTTTCCGTCGCGTCGACGCGCACCACCACGACCACCGCGCCGGACTGGCGGTAGATGTCGTTGAGCGCATCACGCAGGGTGCCCGTCGTGCCGGCCTTGGCGATCAGCTTGTCGCTGTTGCACAGCACCGGCGTATTGAGTGGGAACACCAGCGGGTCGGCATCGTCAGCGGTGGCCACCAGGCCGATGGTCGATGCCGCCAGGACTTCGATAGGGCGGTCGAGGTTTTCGAGGAAAAATTGCTCGACCCCGTGCAGGTAATCAGCTGCCATTTCAATCTCCAGCAGAAAGCGAAAGCCCCCAGACCGGGGACTTTCAGGCGAAAAAAAACCGCTTTCGCGGCGTGGGGTTGTCTCAGCGGGCAGCGCTGGCCTAGATGGCGTCCAGCTCGGCGATCACCAGTTCTCCGGCGGCGACCACCGCTTCGACGGTGGCCAACTCTGTCAGCGAGCCCTTGCCGCCGATGCGGGCTGCCTCAATGCGGGCCGCGACCGCCAGCCAGGAATCCCGGGCTTCAATCACCCGGTTTGCCTGCGCCTGCGGGGTAATCTGCAACGCCTCGGCTTCAGCCTTGAGCAACACATAGTCGCTGGCATCCACTGGCGAGCCGGCCGCGATATAGCGTTCAGCTTCATTCGCCTTGAGCAAATACATGGAATCCTGGCCTTCGATCCGCGTGGCATTGCGGGCGCGGGCCCGGGCCACGGCCGCATCAATCCCTTTCTGAATCTCTTCTGCCGCAGCCCTCACCAGCACTAACACCGGGATCTCTACCGCCAGCGCATCGTCGACGGTAAACGCCGAATAAAACTGACCTTCATATGTGAAATTAAGCCGCATTATTAATCACCGAGTTAAAGAAGATTGACGTTAGTAACGACACTTCGGGTCGCGCCATTGGAGTCAAAAACAATGCCGGTAATATAGTCACCCGACCACTTTGCGCCCGCCGGCAAGGTATTCGATTGCGCCGCAAAAATAATTGGACTACCGGCCGTCTCGATTAATGGCGTGTTCTTAACCACCGGACCCACGCGGCTGATCTTGTTCAAGTACAGCGAGACAATACCGGTTTGCCCGTTGATGGTATGGCGAGTCAGGGCGGTATCGCCCAGCTCAATCTCACAGCCGGTCACATGAACCATGCCCATTGGACGGTCATAGCGACGGAAGAAACCCGTGTAGACGTTGTTCGTCGTTGACTCGGGCTTGGAATAATTGGCCGTGCGAATGCGGATGCTCCCCAAAACAACGGTGGAACTGTCCAGCATAAAGCCGGTGGTCGAGTTGTCCTGATTCCCCGCGCCATCCGCCCCGTTAGCCGGAACGCAAAGATTGCGCAAGGTGGGCATCACCAGTTCACCCTCAGCGACGGTAATCGTAATGTTCTTGGACACCACGAAAATCAAGCTTTCGATCACATGTTCATGACCAAACAATCGGATGTAGCCACCACCCCCATAAGGAATGGAGTTCACGGCCTTCGCCACCGTTTTAAACGGTTTGAGTTTTTCGCCGGTACCGGCGGCGTCATCGCCGGTAATTGCGCTCACGTAGTAAGTCTTGCTCATCGCCGGAATCGCACTGACAGCAGCGGCCACGGCGTCTTTAATGCTTTTCTCTTTGTCCTGAAACATTGTTACAAGGCGAGTAGCCTCAGCCAGCAGTGCCGACATGCCCATAATAAATCCCCGGTTTATTTCTGTTTAAGTTGCGAAACTTCGTTTTTAAGCACACGGATCGACTCACTCATTTCCGCGATTGAGTCTTTTTGCGCGATGTGCCCACGCATCAAATTCACCATGCCGGTCGTGCAGTCGCCCGCCAAGGCATCGACGGCCGCTGCCGCCCAGCCCCCTTCGTGGTACATCGGATAGACCGGGTAACGCAGGACCAAGCCGCCGGCGCCCTCGACCTTGGGCAGCACCGCGTAGATACCCGAGGCGCGCACCAGTCGAGGCGTTCCGGTGCTATCCAACACCCAGCGCGGACTCGCCCCGGTGTCCGCCGGATCGGGGTCTAACACCGTGTCAGAGAACATCTCGGCCGGTGTGAGGTAGTGCCGAGAACTATCACTGCGCCCGGTCCAGGCGGTTTGTGCAGTGGCACCGTCGCCGACCGTGGCGGCAATCGTGGCGATACCGTAGGGGTTCCAACCCTCCAACGGCGTGCGCAAAATCAGCTCCAACGGAATCGCGTAGCTGTTGCGGTAGGTTTGGCCATCCGCCGCAAACGACGCCACTTCAGGGCGCGTATTGGACGCCACGAACAGCGTCGGGTCGTTGTAACTACGCAAGCCCTTGGTGCGGCCACTGGCATTGCGTTCGTGCCCATACCGGCGGTTGTAGTAAGCCGCGTTCAGCAGCTCGGGGCTGTCCCACTTGGTCAGTTTGGTGACCACACCGCTGTCCGTGTACTGCTCAACCAAGTTCGCCCCGGCGCCGTCCAGCCCCGGAACCTTGGCCATCATTTCGTCCAGCAGGTCGATGGTCGGGCTTTCGTTGTACGCGCCCCAGGTCGGATCGGCCGACAGCTCACGGTTGATACGAAACCGCTGCCGACGGGTTGACGCCACCTGCGGCCCTGTCAGGTTCGCGTGCCAACGCTGCAACGGCAAATCGAGCGGGGTAACGAGTTTTTCCACGGGGTAATCCCCGACGCTACCCACGTCCGCGACCGAAATGCGATAACGCCAGGCCACGTACTGTGGCCGCCCGGTCTTGGAAACTTGCCGCACTGATCCGGGGATAAACGACCCGTTTTCATTGCGACCGCTGTAGCCGGTGGCCCCCATCAACAAGGTGCGCGACAACAGGTCGCGATAGCCGTTGATTTCCTCCAGATGGCGGAAGCTTTCAAAGGTGTCGTTCACCTCATCGGTCAACAGCTCCGGCCAGATTTCCAGTACCGAAAGGTTCCAGCGAAAATGTGGCCGGTAATCGCGAATCGACGTGTCACGCCCAGCAAAGGCCCGGAAGTATTCGCGCATTTCTGCGACCTTCGCCGGAACGTCAGCCGCCGCATTCACCGACACGGGGGCCGCTGGTGGGGGAATGTCCACCATCGCTAGGTACTTACCCGGCGCAGCGCTGCGCAAGCGGTAGTCGTTGTGGCGCGTCCTGACCATGTGGCCGTTGATGAAGGCCGCGATTTCACCCAACCCGGGGGTCGCCAGCAAGTTCGGGTGGTTGTGCAGGTTGATAGCCGAATAAGCGCCGTCGAACGTGCGGTTGAACGATTCGGTACCGGCGGAGCCATATTGGCGACTACCCAACACCCCCGACTGGCCGAAGGTGCGGAAAATCTCCGCCAGGTATTCCGACTGGCTCGACTCCGACACCCAGTCGGTTTCGATGAAATTGGCCAGCGGGTACTTATGGGTTTTGCCTGCCTCATGCTCGGCCGACAAGACGCTGGCCAACTCGGCATCAACAAAATCTTTCACCCAGGCGCGGGTCGCCTGAATGACCGACCCGTCGAGCATCAGCGTCACGTTGTCGGCATTGGACGTGGTGAAAATCGTGCGGATGCTGACTTCGCGGCCGGCGCCGTTGTTGATCAACGGCTTGTATGACTCCGGGTATTTACCGATGGCATACAACACGCCGGTGTCGGTCCAAACGCCAACCTCGCGCACCCACCAACCGCCAACCGTTTCAGGAATGACGGCCTCGACCACCAGCCAGGCGGTATTGACCTTGTCCTGATACAGATTGTTTAGGTTGCCCTCCCACACCTTCCGCTTCAGCGCAACTTGCGTGTCCACGGGGTTATAGGACGCACCGTTACCGTCACCGACGCTCATTTTTACCAGCTTGATCGGCTTGCCGTTGGCCTTGCATTCGGCTTCATATTGAAAGCCGGCCTTGGTCAGAATTGTGTAGAACTCTTGCGCTGCCATCACATCTCCAGCGGGTAGATAGTTGTCAGTTCCACCCCGTCCGCACCGACTGATTGAATCGTCGCGGCTTGCTGTTCCAGCTCGGTCATTTGCAGGGGGTAGATCGTGGTTTGCTCGCCAGAATCGCCACCTGCAGAATCCACGGCAGGGTTAGCGCGCTGCTCGAGCAACGTCGGTTGAAGCGGGTAAAGCGTGGTGGAATCACCGGCGGTCAAGGTGCCGACGGCTGCATGCACCGTGCATTGCTGCTCGAAAGCCGTGACCTGTAACGGATAGAGCGTGGTGTTTTCCGTCATCGTCGCCACACCCGCCGCCGCACGTTTGGTATGCGTTTGCTCTAACTGCGTTACCTGTAACGGGTAAATCGTGGTCACTTCGCCCGCGACAGAGGCCGCGACGGCCCGGGACTGGCTTCGCCCGTCCAGCGTGATATGCACGGTGGCCAAGTGAATCGACTTGCGCTTGTTCTGCTCCAGCGCGGCCATGATCCGCGCGTCCAGCTCAGGCGTTATCGGAACGCTGTCGGTGGCCAGATCAAGCCGGAAGGTGCCACGCGGCAACGGTGGCACCGCGTCAAACCATTCCGTGACCTTCGGCGCCAGGTCGAACTCAGAGAGCGCTTGCTCGACCGCTCGCAGCGTCCCTTTAATCCGGTGCAGGTCCAAGGAACTGGCCACCACCGCCCGCTGCCTTGGCTCGGGCCAGCTCGCCCGCCAATGATCGACGGACAAGTTCCAGGCCAGCCACGGCAACACCTCGACCGGACAGGTCCAGGGATTCCACAGGGTTTCCGTGCGCACCGGAATGGCATCGATGCGCGCCGTGCCGGCGTCAATCTTGCGTTCTAGCTCAGCCAGTTGTGGCGGTAGGATGTTCATCGGTCATCCTCCCGGCCGTAGCACCAGGTCATAGCAATAGGGCGCCTGCGACTTGCTGCAGCGAATGTCTTGCCAGCCATTCAATACAACCTCAGTCACGCCCTCGACCGTCAGCGCCGCGTCTACCGCGGAGCGCACGACCTGGCCACCCAGCTTGTGCATCTGCGCTACATACGCCTTGGCGCGCTTCGCAGCAATTTCAAGCGCCATTGCCGGGTCCAGTTCGGACGACACCGACACCGTCGCATTCAGGGCATAGCGCACAATCTCCGCCGAGCGCACCCGCACACGGTCACCAAAGGGCCGAAACGGCTTCAGATAGGTGTCGACCGCCTGCAACAGCCCGGGGCCGGCCAAGCCGTCGCCCGTGCGCCCCAAGACAAACAGGTCAATCTCACAGGGTTGTGGGCTGTCGACTGAAACGTCTTTGACCTCCTGGCTGGCATTGCGCGCATGAAAGCGATAGGCGCCCTCGGGGCCTGCCACCGACAGCCCTTCGGGGGATTCCTGCAAGCGCGCCCGATAGTCGTCGTCCAACTCCCCAGCGCGGCGCAGGATCGGGCTGCCGTCCGGGTTGCGATAATAGGTGACGCCGATGTGGTCGAGCTGGCTGCCGTAGGCATGCGCCAATGTCAGTCCCTTGGCCTGCTCGTTCATTTCCTGGCGGATCAGCATTTCCCGATAAGCGCAGGCCAGCACAACCCGATAGGCCGGGTCGGCCGGGCTGTTGTTCTCCACTCCGGCCGAGGCGGCGATTTCAGCGACAATGACTTCATAGTCGACCGGTTTAACGACGGTCAAAGGCGGCAGCAAAGCCGGGATTACGCCTGTCATTTGAGCAAGATCCTTTCCAATTCCACCGCGCTGGCTTTTCCCTGCTCGTACAGCAGGCCATTTAGAAACAGCTCGATATGGTTGCTGGCCACCACCTCCACCCGCATCGTCAACAGCCTGAAATCGTCCAAGCCATTGGCCTTGTTGTTGATCGCTTCAGCGAGCCGGACAAAGGCGTCCATGTGGAATTGCGAATCGACGTTACAGTCGAGTAGTTCAAACAACCGGGAGCCGAAGTCGCGACGTCCGACCAGGCTGCCGATCGGCGTCGCTATGACATCGCTCAGGCGTTGCCACAGGTAGGGAATACCGCCAATCAGGCGCCCCGTGACCCTGTCCATACCTTGTTTCATGCTGTTCTCACTGTTGCGGATCAGGGGCCGGGCTATTGCCGTGTTTATGGCCGTTGTATAGCGTCCGGTCGGCGCTCATGTTGCGCACGGCATCACCGACTTCGGCATCGCCTTTGATGTCGCCCGTTACGTGTAACGTGCCGTCGATTTCGGTGTCGCCGGTAATCTTGACGCCACCCGGGGCGACCACTTCGGCGCGACCGCCGGCGGGCAGGTCGAGGCGATGCAAGTGCGCCTTACGGTCGTAGGACACCGACCCGCCATCGCCGTACTGGACCAAGAACAGGTCGGGGTCGCTCGACGGCGCGACAAAGTCTTTGTGATAGCTGCCGGGCAGGATCTCGCCCAGGGCCAGGTCGCCCTCACTGATCACCGTGACCCCTTCACCCTCTTCAGGGCACCACCAGACAATCGCCTTTCCGGTTCGGATCGGCTTCCAGGGCAGCCAGCCGGTCGTCATGCCGGGCCCGTACTGGACCCGCGCGACGGCCTTGATAGGGTCGACCTCGGCAATCTTGCCGCGCACCACCATTTGGGCAACGCGACGTTCCAGCTCTTCCAGGCGCTGCAAAACGTCCATCACACCTCCGGCTGATCGTTGCCTACGTGGTCTTGCCCTATGAACACCTCAAGCGCCGGACCATCTACGGGCAGTTCCCAGGCTTCGCCCACATGGGCCGTTTGCTTCCAGCTCACCAGCCAGCTCTCGAAACCCTTTTCGCCCGGGGTGAACAACCCGGGAAACGCCTCTAAATCGCCGGCGCGTTCCACGTAATCCAGCCCCCATCGGGCGCCATCGATCAGGCGCAGCAGGTGGGCCGCGAAGTTGCGCACCTCTAGCTGCACGTTTTCGGTCTGGGCGCTCAAGACACAGTGCGCGGTCCATACCAGCTCCATCGGCGTCCGGCCGCCCGTGGCGCGACCACTGGGGCGAATCTCGGCCAGCTCCAGCAGCACCGCCGGCGTCTTGATCGACTGGCTGTTCGGGTCCACGGGGTTGTACATGTCCACGGTCGTCAACCGCGCACCGAACCGCTCGCGTATGGCCGCGATAATCCGGTTATGCAATTCGGTCAAATCGACTTGGGATTCGTCAGGTTTTCCGCTCATGATTCACCGCGTAATTGATTTCTTGTTCGATCAGCTGGGCAAACCGCGCCAGGGCGCGCCGCTCGTAACGGCGGAACACTTCGCCGGACATGTCGGCCAGTTCGATGCCGACACGCACCACCGGGAAACGTCCCCGGTTGCTGCTGTCATTGCTGCCACCAAGATCAAGAAAGCGAGCACTGCCCCCGCCGTTCTGCCGACTCATAGCCGGCAGTTGCAGACCCAGCGCCTGGGCACGGCTTTTGCGAATCCAGACCCGCGAAACCCCGTCGTAAACGCTGCGATAGAACGCCCCGTCGAAGCGACGACCCGCGACCGTTGTGCCCTTCTTGCCCTGTCGGGGTCGACCCGCGTTCTCCGCCGGCAAAGGCAAGGTGCCGAACCAGAGAATCGTCACTTGTTCGGCGCCAGAGCCGGCCGTGGTCGTGTTCCAGCGCGCTTTTAAGCTTTTCTGCGGCACCCGCAGGGCCTGGCTGATTTCGCGCGCCATACGCGTAGACAGCCAGCGCATGGTTTTACGGCGGGCTCGCTCGCCGGCCTTCGTCACCTGCTCGGGGGTGGCCTGAATCTGCGCGGTGACGCGGGTGATTTCTTGCGCGAAGTTCAGTTGAAAGTTAACGCCACTGGCTGCCATGGCTTCCGCCCTCCCCTACGGCGGGTTCGTCCAGGCTGTCGGCCAGCCAGAGAGTCAGCCAGCCCGCACCGTCGGCATAGGGCGCGGGGCAAAAGTAAACCTTGTCCTTGATGGTCAGCCGCCACGCTTTGCTGATCCCGGCCAAGCGTTGATCGCCGGTGGTGAACACCGGTTGCCGGCGCTTGAACTTCAAGCCGCCAGAGTCGCTGGAGCCTTCTTTTCGATGCTCGAAATCGACCTCGGCATTGTCGAAAATGCCCTCGACATCGAAGCGCTCGCCCGCGTCCGTCAGCACCTGCGCCGTGGCGTCCTTACAAATCAGCATCGTTCGTTCAACAATGTTAAATCGGCTCACGACTCCCCCTTTTCGCATGCGAAAGCCGACCCTTGTGGGCAGGCTTTCGGCTGCGAAAAGCCCCGCACTGGGCGGGGCTCTCGGTACAGCCTGGCGACGTTTAGATCACGTTTTGCAGAAGCAAACCGCACTCTTTGGCAATCACCAGTTCCTTGACCTGCTCACCGACACGCAGGCGGTAACCGCCCTTCAGGCCGACGCTTTCGTCGTACCAGGTCCCGGCGAAGCGGTCGTCATACTGGGCGGTAGCGCCCCAGGTCAGGGTCCCGGCCGGAATCTCGACATTGGCCGCTTGGTAGGTGAACGCGCAGTGACCGGCCCACACCCGTTTGACCTCGGCCGGCTTGCCCTTCTTGGCAATGTTCACGCGGCTTTCGCCGATGAACACGTTTTCAATTTCCAGCAGCTCCATCAGTTGGGCGATGCTCACCACGCCTTTGTCGCCGCTGTTGCCGTGGGCCGCCGCGACCATGCTGCGGTTGACCCGCAACTGGGTCCATTCGGCGCGGCCGATGGTCAACGTGTTCGGACGCATCAGCGGGCCGTCGAGCTGGGCCAGCAAGAATGGCAACAGGTCGGCGTCGCGGTTGCTGAACTTTTCCCCGGCCGCCAACGGCTTTCCGTAGGCATGGTTATCCGGGTTGAAGGTGGCTCGGGCAACGCGGACTTCGCGGTCCAACAAAATCAGGTCGGTCAGCGCTTCCGAGGCGTGGTCGAGCGGGTCATAGTTGCTGTTGGCTGCCTTGTCGATGTCGCTTTGCGGGACCACGTCGTCCAGACCGAAATCGGCAGTCGAGGCGTCTTTTTCCTCGGCCGCGAACTCGACTTCCAGGGCGGCACCCTTACGGCTGATTTCAGTGTCGATATGGGTCAGGCGCTCGGCCTTGTCATATTCGAACCACTTGAACTGTTCGCCACCAACAGACTTACGCGGCATCACCTGATCAGCGATCAGCTTGTCATTGCGGTAGGCAATGACGATCCCGGTACGGACCGGGTCAATAGGAAACGGGGCTGGCATGCTTGAATTACTCCAGGGTCAAATTAAGCGGCCGGCACAAAGCCGCGCTCGATGAACACGCGGCCGATGGTGCCGGCGTCGCCGGTTTCGTCGGCGCGAGCGATGTAGGCTTCGCCGGGTTTCGCCTTCATTGCACGACCGGCGATGTCGGCGGTCAGCAAGTCACCAAACCCAACAGCGTCGCCATACTCCAGCTCGGTTGGACCGCTTCGGATCACGTCGCAGACGGTGCCTGCCACCGCGCCGAGGCTGCCGGTGACGCCCATCAACGGCGCTTCGCTCGGCCCCACGGCTTGCTTGAACTCGCCTTCGACATCGTCATAGGCGGCAATGCGGTACGGCTCGGCGTCCGTACCGGCGCGACGGCTTTCAATGTATTGACGCATCAGGCTTTACCCCCTTGGATCATTCGCACAGCGGCGGACACAGAAATTTTGTTGCCCTTGGCGGCTTCAGCCGCAACCAGGGCGGTGGCTTCAGCAGCCAGTGCTTTCGGGTCGGTGGTGGTCTTGCCGGTTTGCGACTCGGCGCCGCCCTTGACCTTGTTGGCCTCGGTATTGGCCGCGTCGTGCAAGTAGTCGGCACCGCCTTTTTTCTCGGCGGCGATAATCTGCGCGGCGGCTTCCGGGCCGCTGGTGGTGCCGTCCAAGGCCAGGGCCTGAATCAGCTTTTCATGCCCGGGCAAGCTGTTGGCAAACACCGCCGTGACGCGTGCGGTTTCGGCCGTCCTGCCGGCGATTTCCCCTTCGGCTTTGCCCGCCGTGTGACCCGTCACGCGGGCCGCTTCGACGGCGGTGGCCATGTCGGCCGCGCCGGTGGCGGCAATGGCGGCGAAAGCGTCCGGGTGCTGGGCCTTCAGGGCGTCAGCAACGGCGGCCGCCGTCGCCCCTTCTGCGATAGTCAGAGGCATGTGGTTTGCTCCTACGTTGGTCTTGGCGGCGGTTGACGCCTTGAGTGGTTGAATCGGGCGCGACGACTGCCGGCCGCTTAGCTCGGCGATCAAGCCTTCCAAGCTGCCGAGGCGGTGCGCCATGCCCTGTTTTACTGCCTTGGCACCGATGAAGGTGCCGCCCCGGCCAAAGTCGGCCAGGACTTTGTCGCGGCCGACACCCATGTTTCGGGTCACCGCGTCGATGAACACTGTTTCGAGGTCGTCGACGATGGTCTGCACGGCCGCCTGGCCGTCCTCGCTGGTCGGGTCAAGGCGCTTGTTCGGCGCATTGCTCGACACGACTTCGATGCGTTGTTCGCCCTCGACCGGCGGCAGGATGCGAAACCCCGCCACCGTGCCCACCGAACCCAGTTCGGCAGTCGCGTCGATCACCACTTCGGCACAGGCCGAAGCCATCCAGTACGCCGCCGAACAGGCTTGTCCGCCGACATAGGCGACGATCTTTTTCCGGCCACGGGCCTGATAGATCATTTCGGCCATTTCATTCAGGCCGTTGACCTGGCCACCGGGCGAGTCGAACCACAGCACCACGGCGCGGGCCTTGGGGTCTTCAATCGAAGCCGACAGCGATTTGGCCAGCGCCTCGGTCGACGTGCCGCCGCAGATGTCGTGCATCCAACTGGCATAGCGCGACACCACCCCGCGAACCTTGATCAGTGCCACCCCGTCGCGCAGCTCGACGGCAGGGGCCGACTTCATTCCCTCCCCGTCTTGCGTGGCCAGTGCATCCAGACTGCCGGCCTTCAACTCTCGGCGGGCGATGGCTTCCATGTCGGCCAGCATCGTCGGCGGCAGCGCCCAGGCTTGTGAAGCCAGAAACTGCAAGGCCATCAGCTTTTTCATGCGTCCTCCCCTGGCAGCAAAAGGCCCCGTTGGCGGTTGCCTTCGGGGCCTTGTTCGACGTTGTCATCATTGGGCGGCGCACTCGGCGCCTCCGGTTTGTACTTGCGGCGCTCCTCAATCACGCGCCGGTTGTTGATTTGCTCCCAGCCTTGGCCCAGCAAGTGACGGCTTTCCCGTTCGTGCGTGCTGATGCCGATCTTTAGCCGCTTCTCAGCCGCATTGACCGCCTTCAGTTCGTCCAGCTCGCCCAGATTGGGCCCGTGCCACAGCGCTTGGCAGTAGGCTCGGCGGACCAACGGGTCCTGAAAGAACCCCGGCAAGCGCAAACGCCCCCGCGCCACCGCTTCCGCAATCACGGTTTCGTAATACGGCTGGCACACGTCGACGACGAAATTCGCGCGGTCGACCATGATGTAATGGGCGAACTGCAACAGCGCCGCCCGACTGGCCGAGTAACTGGCGGTAAAGTGCTTGATCAACACTTCAAACGGCACACCAATGGCGCCGCCGATCATGCGCCAGAGCGCCGTCACGAAGGGGTCAAAGGCCGCATTCGGTCGCCCCGGGTTGGCCGTTTCAATGCTCTCGCCTTCGTCCAGCTCATACACCAGGCCATCACCCAGGCGCAGGTCGCGGGCTTCGTCGCTGTCGTCGTCATCGTCATCCGCTGCGCCTGTCCTGCCCCCTCCCGGCCCATAAGCATCCCCACCACCATCGCGGTCGGACTTGATGAACACGGTGAATTTCGAGCTAATCACCGACGCCATCAGTTCGGCATCGATGTAGCGCCCGGCCTGCTTAATCACCTCGATCACCGGCGCCAAATCGGGAATGCCCCGCGTTTGACTGGCCCGCATGTTGTGGTTGGAGTGAATCAGCACGTTGCGTCGGCTCTGCTCACCGAACAGCGGCACCCGCTGCCAGGACGCTTTCGAGCGCAAAAAGCGCTTGGCCGGGTTGGTTTGCAGCACATGCACCGCCACGGCGGCGCCGTGTTCGTCCAGCTCGAAACCGCCCGACAGGGTTTCGCTGTCGGGTTTGTTGTTCGGGTTGCACACGCGGTCGGACTCGACCGACTGAAAGTGCGTCGCGTACGGTGACCCTTCACGCTCGAAATGTGGCAGCAACAGAAACGCGTCACCATTCACCCGGGCGCTATGGAACAGCTCGGCTTGCTTTTGAAAGAAGGTCTTGCGCCGCGCGGCGTCTGCCTCCAGACAATCGGCCGCCAGGTTGAACTCACGCAACATTTGCGCCTGTAACGTCTCCGCCTGCTGGGAACTCAGCCCCAGGAACTCGGCGTCGATACTTGGTTCAGGCCGTAGCCCGGTGCCGATCACATAGACCGTCTTGGTTTTCATGGCGCCGTGGGCAATCGGGTTATTGCGCTCCAAGTCGCGCGACCGCGACCGCAGGGTCGCCAGTTCGGGGTTAACGTCGCCGTCGGCGTCTTTTTTCGAGGTAAACCACGATTTCAGCGCCGGGCGACTTTTCGACGCCCCGGCGAATGAATCCAGGGCGTCGAGACTCATCCGGTCCCGCGCGCGCTCCAATCCCGCCGAGGCAGAAAAGAAACCGACCACGCGGTCGAAGACGTTTCGACTCATATCGGAATCCCTTGTCGAGCCACCGGCCCGCCGCGCAGGCTGCGCCGCAGGCGATCGCGTTGTGCATACAGGGTTTTAAGGTCCGCCATCTGCACCTTTCGCGTCCCGGCGGCCGTCGTCACCTCGACGTTTTGACCACCCTGCAGCACATCAAGAATGGCCTTGTCGATGGCGGCGATTTCCGCCCGAACTGCCCCACGGTTTCGGCTCATAGCTGGCACTCACTCACGGCCCCCCGGCGGCGTTTTTTCCGCTTCGGCGCCGGCGCTGCCGGTTCCGGTGGGGGTTTTGGTTTCTGTTTTACCGGCGTGCCGTCAGGCAACGCAGGCATGTCCGTTAGGTCAGGCGCGGTTTCATCCGGCTGGTCTAGCATTTCGTCCCCCAGGCGCGGCAGGCGGTGTACCTGCTCAAGATGGGCCGCTGTTGCCGCCAATACCTCGGCGTCGAAGTAGTGGTTGTCGGTGCGCAGCTTGTGCCAGAACACGCGCCCCGCCTGGGTCACCAGGCGCGCCTCGGCGACTACCTGTTGGCAGTAATCGTCGGTCGCGTCTTGTGCGATGTACCAGGCGCCGGCATGTTCAACCGGCCATTCGATACGAGCATGCACCCAGCTTTTGAAGTGGTCGGTGTGGATGTGCATCAGCTTCAGCGGTTGGCGTTCGTGGCCCTTCTGGTCCACGTCAGCGAACTTGTACGGCTTGTCCTGTTGCTGGCGGCCCTTGGTCGGCACCGCGCGGCCGTAGTAGCGCCGGCAGAACTGATAGACCATATGCACCGGTGCGGCCTTACCGCCGGGCTTATAGCCCGAATCGACCAGCATCCGCGCAATCGGCCGGCCGTCGTAGGTCGTTTCCAGCAGCGTGGCCAGGTCCTGCCACACCTGTTCCTGTTCGGTGTCGCCCCATATCTCGCCGTGCTCAATCAGCCACGACGAAAAGTTGTAGCCGAAGCCGCGCACCACATAGACCAGGCGATCGCCTTGCACGTCGACACCGGCCAAGATCAGTTGCACCCCGCGCGGCACCTCGCCAAAAGCATAGGGCCGGCGTAGCGCGGCAACCGACTGCCAGGCCGGCGCCTCGCCCTTGACCATGAACAGCTCGCCGAATGCGGTGTTAATCGCGGCCTGCATCCGCCCGGGCTCGCCCGACAACATGGCCACCACGAACTTGCGCGCGCGCTGGCCAAAGGTCTGCCAGGGCGAGCACAACCCGGACACCCAAAACGACGCCGAAGTGTCTGCCTCCAGCGGCGCCAGGTAGGTACCGAATTCGACCGTTACCGTCACGCCGCCCTGCTCGATCTGCGCCCCCGCCACGTTGAAGCCGACCAGGCGCTGGTCCGGGGCGACAAACACACCACGGTCATTCATCCATTCTTTCGACTCTTCGGCGATCATGTCCGCGCAATGCGGGCAGAACAGCCGGGCATTGTCCAGAGCCTGCTTAGGCGTGGCCCCGTCGGGGATGTACAAGGTCGAAAAACGCGGGATGAAGTACCGGCCACAGCGCTCATTCGGACACGGCCAAGCCCATTCGTGCCGGGTGCCTTCCTGCCACAGCTTCCACACCGGCGAATGGACATCGTCCGACGGCCGCCAGCGCTCCAGGCCATCGTCGTCGGTTTCAGTTTCCACGCTGCCAACGGTCGGTGTCGAAACAACCGTCACATTGCCGTCGATGAAGTTGGAAATACGCGCTTCGGCCAGACTGATCGGGTCGCCCTCGCCGCCGACGTTATTGCCCATACGGTCGCGTTCATCGACGAACACGTCGCGCGATGGATGCGACGCCAGCTCAGTCGCCGAGCCCGCCCAGCCGAAGCCGATGCGCTGACCGTTGATGAACTTTTCATTGATCGTGTCTTGCTTGCCCTTGGCCAGCGCCTCAAACAGCGACGGCACCGACTTCAGCAATTTGGAAAAACGATCCTTGCTCACCGACTCGACGTTCTTGCGAGTCGGGCCGATGTACAGCACCGGACCCGGATCGTCGTCCATCCGCCAGCCAACCGCGTTTAACAGCACGCCGTCAGTCTTCGACATCTGCGCGCCCATCACGCCGGTCACCATCTTGAACAGCGGGTCGCGGATGGCTTCGGTGATGCCCTTGACCCAAGGTGCGCGATCACTGTTCCACGGCCCCGGCTCAGGACTGCCCGGCGGCAGAACACGCTTCTGATTGGCCCACAGCCAGGCCGCGCGCAGCGGCGCCGGCCGAAACACCTTGGCCCCCCGCTTAAGAATCCTCTTCAGACGGTGCGGCATGGATGTCTAGCGCCTCCAGCATGTCGGCCGCGACCGACATGGCCCGGGTCAGTTCGTCGTCGAATATCTGCAAGCCCGCCGCTTCATTACGCGCGGTGAATACTTTGGGAATCACCTTGCGGCCCACCGGGCGCAGGATCATCGCCATCTGTGTCAGTGCGCTGGCCAGGGTCTGCTCGACCAGGTCGATGTCGATCAAGGTCTTTTTCTTTTCGCCCAGCTCCAACGCACGCAACTCGGCTTCGGCTTCCCGCGTCTTGCGGTCGGCGCGCAGCTTCATCAGTTCTTCTTGTTCCTTGCTGGTGGTTTGACCGTCAAGCGTGCTGCCGTCGCCCAGTTGCCTTGCCACCTCCCGCGCAATTTCCCAAGTGGTGGCCTTGGCCATGTCGATGCGCAAGGGGTCGCCCTTCTTGCCACTTCCCTCATGCGGCAACCCCTCGCCAAGCCAGCGCGTAACCGTCCGTTCGGACATGCCCCGGGCATCGGCGTATTCGCGTTTATTCAGAATCAGCGGCATAGGTCGACCAATGCGAAGTGGTGGCCGAGCGCTTGGCCTATTTGTCCACCTTGCCCTTCTCGTTCGGCGCACACGTTGCCAGTAAATTCAAGGGCTGCACGTGACCACCTGTTCAAAAATTGAACGATAAAGGTGGACAAAGGGCGCGCTTTTCCGAAAACCAAAAAATTCGCGAGCCGCGCGGGCCTGACGACCGTAGGTTCAAATTTTGGAGCCAGAGGGACCCAGATCCATCGGCACACCATCATGATGCGTGGTCGGTGCCTGTTGCTGCATGCACGCCAGCACCTGCGCGGCGCAGGTCTTCAACGCGTCTTCAGTCACCAACACAGCATCCTTCCATTGCTCATTGACCAGCACCGCCGGGCGTGCCGGCAGGCGACAGGCCACCAGCGGGCAGGGTTGCGCCTGGCTTGTATTGGGTTGGGTCGGTGGTTTCTGGACGGGCGAACTGCACCCCGTAAGCAGCAGGTACAGCAGCGGCCAGGTAATCGGCGATAGCTTGGTCATTCTCTTTCAGCTCCTGTAGCGCGTTACGCGTAACGTCACCGTCCCTTGCGATGGTCTGCGCCAATGATCGGAACAAGCGGTCAGCGGTCTGCGCTTGCTTCAGTTGGGTACGCTGGTCATCGATCACTCCCGCCTGTTCGGCGGTGCGCTGCTGCTCGATTGCCAGCTGTTCACTGACATTGCTGCTGGCCTGTTCGGCCAACGCGCGGGCCGAATCGACGGCCTCGATGCGCCAGAGCGCCAAGGCCGCAACCAGCAACGCGATACCCCAGGGAATCAGCCTCATGGCATCACCACTTGATACGGGCCGACCGCCACAGCGGCAGCCAGCAGGAACACGGCCACATCCACCAGCGCACCGGTCACAGGTCCCATGCACATAAGGTTTCCTCCAGGGAGCGGCGATGAATGATGCCGTCGCACTTGTTGCTCTTCAGCGCGCAATCCTTACCGGCCACGTATCGCCACCGTTTGAGTTGATCGCACGCTTGCACGTACTGCCCTTGACGCAGCAGGTTGGCCGCTGTCGAGCCGCAGAACTTCGGCCCGCCGACGTTGTAGGCAAACAAGCCCCACCCTGCTTTCATCGATTCGGGCATGGGATCGGGGGTGGTGACGCACCGCGCAACGTCCCTCAGCCCGATGTCGATGGCCTCTCGGTTGCGGCGCGTGCAGCCCTCGACTGTTTCAACGTCGCCCAGCTTCACACCCTTGGTCACTCCTCCGCAGATGGTAGGAACGCCACCAATGTCTAGATAGGCATGCAGAGGGTTGCCCTCGACGATGGGGACCGCCACGTCCATCAGCTGGTAGGCCGAACCACCGGCAGCCAACACCGCCAGAAGCGCGGCCGGCAGCTTTATTTTCGCCATGCCGTCACCGCTGACGTAACCGAGCTAACCAGCGTGGTGCGCCAGGACGGGAACGCCTTATCGAGCAACAGCAACAGGGTATAGAGCAGAGTCATCCAGCCAATCAGGTGGCTAATTTGAAAGCCGAAAAGCGTGGTGCTGCTGAAATACGCCACCGGCGGCGCGGCTTTCGCGACCGTCACCGCAAGGCCAGATTCTGTGTTCACTTTTCTGTCCCCATAAAAAAGCCCCCGGCTGTTGAGAGCCGAGGGCTTGAAGGTTGCTCACGCTCCAACTTTGGGAGAGTGAAATAAAAGAAGCCCCGCACAGTGGCGAGGCTTAGGAGTGGTGCAGAAAGCAAAAAGCCCGACACGATGGTCGGGCTTTAAGTCGTCGAATCTCATAACGCGTAAGATCGACATGATGGGGGCAATTTACGATCATTCCGCCATCATAGTCAAGCAGCGTCGATGAATATTTCTTCCCGATCGAAGATCTCAGTGGCATGCACCACTGCGGCCTCCTCTAAGCGCTCCAGGCACTTGGCAATGCCGGTCTTCCAGCGACGACGAGTCGACTCCGGCTTGCCCTCCATGTCCCAGGTATTCATGTCATAGAACTCGGCAGGCAACACGATCATGTCGGTGGAGCGCTTGCCGGTTTGAACACCACACAGTTTCGGAATGGCCCAAGCGGTAACTGCTTTGTAGATAAACAACTGAGGGGCTGGAGACACTATCCGGCTGATCAAGCGACCGATGGAGTCGACCTTATTGGCCTTATGGGTCGAGTACTTTGCAATCAGCACATCCCACTGGGCCGGTGCCAGTTCGCGGTGCAACAACGCATGCAGGCAGCAGTCATAGTCGAACTTGTCACGGACCGAAATTGTGCTGCCCGTACCACCCTGGCGCAGATCAGCATCAATCAGTTTTTGCCAGCTCTGCTTGGTGCTGTTATCGATGTTGTCGGCGGCTAGTACGCGGACCAGCGTGCCCATCACGTCTTTATAAATGCCCATGGCGTTCCCTCAATCCCCTGTGTAGTTCGATCCGCCGGCACCGCGGCGGTTGTTTCGTTCGTATTGCTGCGCCGGGCCGCTCAATGCCCGACGGTGCCCCAATAGCTGCTGATCGGCCTGCTGCAACTTGAAGCTCAGTTGTGTGACCAGATCCTGCAACGGCAGCGCTTCACCGGTACCGGCGGCAACCCATCCGGAAGCATTGCACTGGTCGCAGTCGATCTGGTGGAACAGGCCGCTGATGACTGCTTTCCCATGACATGCCGGGCACTGGGTCAGGTCAATCAGCTGCTTCCGAAAGGCGGGGCCATGGACCTTTTTCATCGTTTTTAATCCTCGCCTATGGTTGATTCTTGAATGGCCTCACATGCCTTATGTTCTGTGGCTTCCAGCGCTTTACCGGAATCTCCGAATCTAACGCCGGTCAACATATGAATCTGGTCAAAGCCCTTCGTATCTAGGTGCGCGTGCCACTGCTCCAGCGCATCGCGCTTACGGCTCATGACGTCCGACTGGATGTACACCTTCACGTTGTGGCCCATGGCGTGGTTGATCAGCAGCTCGCCGATCAGGTGGTCGATGCCAATGTCTGCCCAACCGGTGCGGGCGACTTTGCGCAAGTCATGACTGGTCCACTCGCCCTGCCCCAATCGCCCGAATACGGCACTCGCCTGCCCTTCACTGAGCGCTTTACCGTTGCGCGACGGAAACAGGAACTGACCGTCATATCCTTTGGCTCGCTGGGTCTCGCGATAACTGATCAGCACCTTGCGCACCTGTTCGGTCAGCGGCAGGTGATGTTCGACGCCAGTCTTGGTGTGCTCGGCCGGAATGAACCACTCGCGCTCAGCCAGGCTGATGTGCGACCACCGCGCCTGTCGCGTTTCACCTATGCGCGTGCCGTGGCACAGCATCATCAGCGCGAGCAGCCCATCCGACGGGTTGTTCGCCATGGCACCGAGCAAACGTGTCATGAGGTCTTGAAGCTGGGTGCTGCGCAACCGGGAAGGCTTGATACCCACCTTCGCCTTGGAGAAGTCACTGAACTTGACGGACGCCAAGGGGTTGGACGAAATAAGGCCCAACTTGAATGCCTGTCGGAAGGCTAGGGCCAGCAACTGAAACACCAGGCGCACGTAGTCAATGGAAATGCGTTCCTGCAATGGCCACATCAGTTGGCTGTCGAGGGTGGCCTTGTCGATGCCAGTCAACGGCAGGTCGCCCAGGCGCGGCATCAGGTGGCACTTAATGGCCGAGGCACCGGTTTTTTTGCGTTTCTCGGACAGGTTGCGGTCGCGGGCCATTCGATCGGCATACCAAGCCAACAACTCACCGGTAGTGACCCAAGTTGAAAGCGTTGAGCCCTCGTCGGCAGCAACCCGAAGGCGCACCGCCGGCAACGCGGCCACAACCTGCTTGGTACTCAGATCTGGAAACCCGCCAATCCGGTGCCAGGTGCGCTTGCTGAGCAAGTACCAGGAACCGTGCGCTCGATTCTTCGCGAAACGAAAGTGCAACGCCGGGTGACTCGCATCTCGCAGATCGCGGATGTGCAGCTTCTTGGCACTGCGTTCAATTTCGGCATCCGAAAGTTTCACGGTCAGGGTTTTCACTTGGGCGGTCATTACGGGTTACCTGCGGGCGCCAAAAGATCGACGACTTGAAAGGTGTTCGGCCACATCGATGCGCCATAACGCTCGGCCATCGCCTGATCAACAAACAGCGCCAGTGCGTGATCGGGAGTACTCCCCAGATCCCACTTGTAAGAGCAGCAGAACACGGCGAAGCGGTAGTTCTCCGGGTCAGGAACCGCCAGCAGGCGATCAGGCATTGGGGTGGCCCTCGATGTTTGTTTTTTCTCGAATACCGAACCGAGACAGCAACTGAGCGCGGGCGGTCTGGCCGTCGACTGGAATGGATTGGCGAGCCATGGTTGCCAGTAGCCGCGCATCACCATATTCCTGGGCCAGCTGTACTTCGGGCTTCTGCGAGTCGTGCCCGATGCCGACGGCGATATCCTCAAGCGGCTTGCCCTGGACCAGCATTCGGATGGTGATGTCGTACGCCCGATCGAAGACCTTGCTAGCCTTCTCCGACACCAGGCTGTTCAGGTTGTGCATCTCGCACTGGAGCGCCGCATGACGCACCGCGGGGTGCGACCACACTCGGGAAGAGGCACGGCTCGGGTCCAAATTGACCAGCGCTTCACGGAAAGCCTTATCGTGCGAAGGAACGCCCAACATCTCAGGCGTTGGCTGGCACCACTTCACGAACTTACCAACGCTCGGCGCGAAATCGCCGCCGTACTGACGGCAGTTCTGAAGTCCGTACCGGATCTGCTCAAGGGTATTGATTCCGGCGACGATGAATGCCTTGATCCAGCTGCGCTTTGCAGCTCGCAAGGCATCATCGTCGGGCCAGGCTTGTCTCCAGGCCGGAAAAATCGCCTGTAGCTCTTTGAACAGTGCGTTAACGACGTCGGTGGTGCCGGGCGGCAGTTGCTTCGGTTGAGCCAGCGCAACGGGTGGCAGATTTCCCATCTTGCTGAGCAGTTGAGTAGCACTACGCGGCGCTTTCATCTCCATCACAAATCCCCCAGATCATCAGCCCAGCTGGAGTCATCGAAGTCAGGCGGCGCAGATTGGCCTCCGGCACGCTTCACCTGCTCACGCTTGATCCACTTGACCAGTCGAAAGCACCAGCCAGACGGGCTGTCGACGGTCACAGGCTTGGCAACGAAGAAGCCCTTGAAATCAGCGAACAACTCATCAGTCACCGACTCAGCCGGCAGCCCGGCGATTGCGAGTTGATCAGCCAATCCCTTCTCGCTCGGTACCCAGGTGGCGAACATGGCGAAGCGTTGGCGTTCATCCAGCGCATCGATGGCGGCTTGGTCCTGCTCGGCGATCACATCGGAATTCCCACGCTGCGGCTGCTGTTCGGTTCCTTGATGGTTAATTGACGTATTGGGTGCAGCCGCTGCACCCCGTTCTGTTCCAGGCTGCACCCCGTTCTGTTGTGAGTTGCACCCCGTTGTGTCATTTGCACCCCGGTTTGTACGGGGTGCAGGAATTGCACCCCGCGAGAGTTGAAGGTCGTAAACGACTGGGCGACGGTCATGACGATCAATGTGCACGGCGGCAATGGCTTGATTGCCCTTCTGGATCAGCCCGCATTTCTCTAAATCATCCAACTTGTAGCGGACCGTACGCTCTGAAAGGCCAGTGTCTTGGGACAAAGTCGAAGCCGAAGGGAATGCACCAGCGCCGTTGGAGCCGGCATAGTTGGCCAGGCACAGCAGCACATGACGAGCGCTTGAGTCTTTCAGGGATTCGGTGGGCAAAGAGAGCGCCCAGGACATTGCTTGGACACTCACAGCGTAATTCCTTGAAGTTGTTCAGCCTGCGTGACGATGCCGAATCGAATCACCATCACTGTTATATCGCACACGACATGGTGATGATGTTTGCCGGTGACTTCGGCGCTCTTCCGGCTCAACATAGTGACCGTATTGCTTGGAGCAACGATCGTGTTCATAATGGCCCCACAGAGTTTTACAAGTTGTTGAAAAGCCGGGTTGCAGCCCGGCTTTTTTGTGTCTGCGATTCAGGCGGCCTTGAGCGACTCGCGGAGAACCTGAAGTGCGTCGATCGCCTCAAGGATCGCTTTCTCGCCTTGGGCTTTTTCGTGCTGACTGATGTGGTTGTCCTCGGCAGCATCAAAAATTAGCCGGCCAACATCCCCGCACTCTGCCGAAAGCTGCCCAAGTGCAACCATCAATGGCTTGACCGCAGGCTTTTCCCGCGTAATTAAGTCGAACCCGAACTGATCGGCCAGAGCAGTCAATGGGCGCATGTCACCGGTGTGCAGCAGAACGCCGAACAAATGTTCGATAGTCAGGTGATGCGCGGCGTTGTCCGGATTGGAGCGCTGAAGCAGGCTCACATGCGACATGCACATTTTCCCTGCCAGCTTCTCTGCCCCGCTTTCCTTGATGGTGGTGTGGCAAGCCCTCAAGAAATCTTCCATTCGTAAAACCTCAAATTTGTTTCTGTGGCGCCCTGCCAGTGCGTGGGCGAAAATCTGTTCAATGGATGGTTTACCGTGTTGCTATGCAGTGGACTGGGACCGCTTTGTTCGCATGCACAGCTCACGCGCAGTAACTTTTCCACCGGTTAACTCTTCAGCCTTGAATGCCTTTTCGGCGCCCATCGGGTGAATCCCGGCCACCCAGTACGAAACTGCGGCCTGGGAAACGTCGAGCGCCAAAGCTGTTTTTGTTTGCCCGCCGAAGAAGTCGACGAGCCTTTCGATAGGGGTCATATGAGAGCCCTCCTGATAAGCATGCTTATATCCTAAGTAGAAGGACACTTATTTGCAAGCCGATAAGGGAACTTATAAATTCCAGCGGATGAGCACACTCGCCGAAAGAATCAAATCCGCACGAAATCACGCCAGGCTGACGCAGAAGGCCCTCGCCCTAAAGGTGGGGGTCGAGCAGCCGGTGATTTCGCAGCTGGAGACAGGAAAGAACCTTCAAAGCGCACACCTGCCAAAAATTGCACATGTGTGTGGGGTGAACGCTATTTGGCTCTCCGAGAACATTGGGCCTATGACTGGGTCGAGCGCTGTCGACTCAAACGTAAGCAACGCTCGTCAACCCGTTGAGTCCTACCGCTACCCGGTTATCAGCTGGGTCGCCGCCGGCGCTTGGGCTGAAGCTATTGAGCCCTACCCTGCCGGATTCTCTGATCGGTACGAGTTTTCCGAATACGACTCGAAGGGCGCTGCTTTCTGGCTTGAGGTCAAAGGAGACTCGATGACTTCGCCCGTCGGGCAAAGCGTCACCGAAGGTACTCTGATCCTCGTGGACACCGAAGCCGAGGCAGTACCTGGCAAGCTGGTGATCGCCAAGCTGCCTGCTAGCAATGAGGCCACGTTCAAGAAGCTCGTCAATGATGGCGGGAGACTTTTCTTAAAGCCGTTGAACCCTGGGTACCCGATTGAACCGTTTGACGAGCATTGCCGAATCGTGGGCGTCGTCGTACGGGCGCTGCAGAAGTTCTGACAATGCCAAAGAAGCGGCCGGCAGCCCCCACTACAGAAACCGCTGCAGACATTGAAAGATCTATCCAAGCCTTGAATAAAATGGCTGAACGCCTTTGGGGAGATGGTCGAGAAACCGAGGCGAAAGCCCTCCTTGATGCCTTGGATTCTCTAAACCGGGCGCTGGACCGGATCAGGATTGGCGAAAGTCGCAGGGTTGTTACTCTTCATTGAAGAAAGCCATGAACTCATTGAAAGGCCTAAAGCGGCCTGAGGCATAGATGACACTCACCAAACCCAACCAAGACCTGAAGCGCGACCTCCAGGGCGTCGCTTCTGATTTGAAGTGGTCAGCGGTAGAGCTGATGCGGATTGCAGAACGTGCCAGCCTGGCCGGGAATGAGCCTGACGCCCAAGCCATCATGCGCATGATCACGATTTTTCATAACAATGAGGATCGGCTGACTGCTTACGCTGATGAGGTAAAGGCGGGAGGGATTGTGCGAGAGAAGACTGAATAGAACGGAGGGGGCGAGAGTTTTAGCGGGCGCTGGCTGATACGAAACCAACTATCCTTCTAATAGAAACATAATCCATCACTGATGGGCGCAGGAGAACTAAAAGTATGCACAGGACTGCAACCTTCTACGATCTTAAAATTTCAGCACTAGGAATTTCCCGCGCGAAAGACAATTTAGCACTATTCGACGCCGACCCAAAAACGTTAACTGAAATACACTCTCACATTGAAACCCTATTCAATAACGGAGACAAAATAGTTAAGCGTGGCAGAAATGATAAGTCCGCTAAAATTTATCTTTCAGACATGAAAATAAAAGATGACAAGTTGATCTTGCTTATCAATCGCAGCGACCCAGGTGCTCCAGATTCAGTATCTAGCGACCCAGACAACAAAAGCCGTGTAGTTCACGAAAAGCCTCCGGGGCACGGAGGCGATTATTCTGCTCACGTTGTATTTAATCTAAACCCAGCAAAAGGTGACAACTACTACATTTGCACTATCGAAACAGTATATGGGTCAGGATTACATGCCAGCAGTATCAGTGACTACATCAAGCACTTGGTCAGAGCATGTAAAAAGCAGTTTCCCGACCAATATATGATTCCAAACATCAATGGAGCGAAGACGGCAAGAGGCAAGCCTCTTATGGTACACCTGCTTCATGAAATTGAATTTCAAGGACACCCATCGCCTGAGTTTGAGGCGGACCTAGAAGGTGGCACACTATCATCTATGCAGCTCTTAAATTTCTCTAAGGAAGGAGCTGTTTGGGACGACAAGGGCGGCATAACTGAAAGAGTCAGGGTAGTAGAACTGCGACCTCAACAAGACATGCTGGGATCGATCGCAGCCTCCCTTCGGCAAGTAAGAAACAAAATTATCGTCAACAAAGAAGAATACAAACATATTCGCCTTAGGTTTAGAAATGAAGAAGGAGCACCCAAAGATGCCATTATTTCCGCCGACACAGGAAAGCTTGTTGACAATCACAAATATGTAAAAAGACATGTAATTACGGCACCACTCGTCAACACAAATAGCTTTGAAACTATAAATCCGTTTATACTCAAGGAAGTTCTTGGACTCATGGAGTAACAAATATGCTTATAGGTCAATTGCTCCGACCATTTGGATATCTGACAATTAAGCATCCCTACAAATGGATTGTAGACTGGCTCTACCCAGCCATACTCGCCGGCCTCTCCTTTGCCGCGATACTTTTGGCTTATCCAGCAGCAAAAGTTATTGAGCCGAACGGGCTTGTATCAATGACCCTGTCCTTCGTTCAGTCGTTGCCAGGATTTTACATAGCGGCACTTGCAGCTATCGCAACGTTCGGCAGGGCTGATATTGATGATGTTCTTCCAGAGCCCATCCCCAAAGTTATTGTCACTTTACGAGGACAGGAAAATACGATTGATTTGACCCGGCGGCGTTTTTTAGCAATGCTTTTCGCTTTTTTAACTGGGGAAAGCATCCTCATTGTCTTAATTTCAATTGGCCTACTAAGTTTCGGTGGGGAAATATATAAAATATCATATGACGCTGCAAAAATTGGTCACTTCATATTCTCCGCCATCCTGCTGGCGTATTTGATTGCATTGTATCAAATGATTTTAGCCACTTTTTGGGGTCTGTATTATCTTGGGTATAAGCTGCAAGAATAAACGCATTGCCCGGACCAGCGCCGGGCTTTTTCATTCTGGTGTTCACGCTTTTTTCACACCCGAGCACGTAGCGTTGTCTCTGCTCCTTGCACGACCTTAAGCCCGCTAATCCCCATCGCGGGCTTTTCTTTGCCTGCGATTTACTGCAGCACGCCAACCTCTCTCCTAGGCTACTTCCTTTTCGATGGAGGAAACTCCATGCCAGACGATCCCACCTCCGCCCTGCTCTACTGCATCAACCAGAACGTCATGGCTCTTGGGTCTGCTATCGAAGAGATCGACATCTGGATCGATCAGCGTGGCAATGCGGAAACGTCAGGCCGAATCGACGAGCATTTGCAAGGCAACGCTGACGCTATTGCTGAGTTGATGGCTGATCTGATCGCTAGATGGAGCCGGAAGATGAGGCTTATCCAGAAGACTGATTCGTACCCGATCATTGAAGCCCAGCCCAACGCTGAGCTTTTCGTATCCACCCCCCCCGGCTAATCTGTCTCGAACGCCCAGAGGATCGATTCATGGTTTCTGACAAGCTTACCTTATCGCTGCTTTCTCGAATGGCTGATGTCCAACTGGCACTGGCCACAGGCATGAAGGGGATTACCCCTACGACTCAGGCATATCCTGAGCAAGCGTTGCTGCGTATTTCTCACGCCCTTGAGATTGTCGAGGCTGCGGTAGTCGATATCGAGCAGATCCGTGCCGCAAGCAATTCAGGCGCTTATACCAGACTACACTGAGCCGATCGGGCACTATCACCCCTTCCCCAGCCCCTCGAGAGCGGACTTTTTGTTGTCTGCAGGCCTAATACCCCTGTTGGAGGAATGAACCATGGCCCACCCAAAACTGTTTCCAGCTGTGCTGGCCAGCCTTCAATTGAATCAAATGATGATCGGCGAGGCATTTGAGGAAATCGCAGCTTGGCTAGAAAAGGAAGGCGCGACTGAGACAGCGCAGAAACTTAGGGTTCGTGTTGGCGATCTGAGATTCAACGCGGAAACCATGGACAAAGCGATTATTGAGCTGCTCAAGACTGACGAGAGTGTGCACTGAAAGTCACAGAGCCCTACCTACGCCGGACTTTCTCATTCCCCTCCTCCGCTGCTACGCTTTCAGCTCCCTCGAATGGAGTCGAAGCCATGCCTACCCCCGAATACTCTCTCCCGGATGTCCTTGAGCGCATGCATGAAAATCAAAACGCCCTGGAGGCTGCCATTATGGAGCTGACGCTGCTGGTTGAAAGCCAGGGTGCGATCGAGATCGGCGGTAATGTCCGCGGAGCGCTAGATACGATTCGTGAGAATGCTGGGCATATCAATCAGGGCTTGGCCAGACTGAAGGCTCAAAGACCGGACTGATCGAGGCGACTTCCTCCAGATATACGCAACAGAGTACGAGCCCGCCAAGCGCGGGCTTTTTTATGCCCGAGAAAATCCCCCTCCCCCCCGCACCAGATAGAACATGCCTCTTGCCAAAATATGGCAGGAACAATACTGTACGTACATACAGTTGTTAGCAAGGAGCTCCCTATGTCAAAAATTGCGTCACCCGTATCACAAACCAGAAACTCATATGAATTGGTTGGCCGGCGCATCCAACGCCTGATAGCTGCGCCCGGTGTTCAAAAGGTCCAGGCCATAACTGTCGCCAGACTCGAAGCAGAACCCGCTGAAGCATGGCAGCAAGTCCTTCAGGAGATCGAAGAGACCAGTGGTGTAAGCATGGAGCGCCTTGAGAGCGGCGCGGTAAGGATCAGATGGCGAGAGTACTGCGAAGCCTGAAATGAGCCCGCCTTCGAGCGGGCTTTTTATCGTCTCCGCAAAAATGTATAAGCATGCTTATTGACGAATAAAATAAGCTTGCTTATATTAGGTCCAAGCCAAGACATCACCGGCCCAGCAGCGAAAGCCGCGCCGCTCTTTAACAGTCAGCGCAACAAATAACAGATCGCATTGCCTCTACCGGCGACCGGCGAGCAGACAGGCCCGAAAGCCTGCCAACAACAGGAAGAACCTGTATGGCTGCCCGATGGCGAAATGCCAGAACCGAGTGAATGACCCGGCAAGCAATGCGCCCCGCCTCTCCGGCGGAAATAGGAAGTACAGCATCACTGCTGCACCTTGACGACAAGGTGCACGGGAAATAACCCCTACCCCCAGAGGAATCGCCATGAATCCAACTATCAGACAGAGCCAAGCCATTCTCCAGGGATTGCGCCTCCGGACATCACTCGCAACCAGCACCATGTATCAAATGATCGGCCGCGACGAGCCCGTCCGCGCACCGCGCTACAACGTCTTGCCTCGAGGTAACAACACTTTCATGGTAATCGATCGCTCCACTGGTATGCCAAAGGGTGAACGGTTCGGCCACGTCAATGCCTGCCAATTCGCCCGGCAACTCGAAGACAACGCGGACTTCTTCGCCTCAACTCTGTCAGCAGCAAAGCAATTCGCTGGCTGGATGTTGCGCTGGTCCTTAGTACTTACGGCGATCCTCTTTGCATTTGCCTACTACGGAGCTGGTCATTGAGGCACCTCAACAACCAGGTGCGCCAGCGCCGAAGACTAGCATGGCTGGATCTACCGGCCCACGGAATTGAAGGGGCAGACCATGGCCAAGAGCAACGCGGAAGTTCAGAAGGACAAGCGCGCCAAAGAGCGTGCACTGCTGGATCGGATCGGCGCCAAGAAGCGCACGCTGATTGTGTCGAAGGCGCTTGCTGATGCATTTCAGGTGCTTGGCGAGCGCCATGACTTCGAGGAATGGCAGGAGACTGTCTCAACACTGCTAATCAATCTGGCCTATGCTTCCGCTGAAGAGTCAGCCCGCTTTGCCACTATGTCGCGACATGAATATCTTATTCCCGAAAAAGTGTCGCGGAAATTGGAGCTGGCCCATCAGCGCGAATCGCTAAAGCTAATCAACGATTAAAATGCTATTCCCATTCACTTCACGTATTGCTCAAATACTTTCGTGATTATAAAGCATACAAAGCCTGTGAATATGAAAATGTTTCTCGCTCGATAGTAAAGGTAGGTTCGTTTTTGACACTTATCTAACGCGACTTTATTACCTAGATAATTGGCCTCGTCTCTTTTTTCGATGGCGTCGAGCATGCCGTGATTCTTCGAATGCACTAATATTGCCCACTCTGTACGCTTGAAGGCAGCCAAACCTGAACAGCCAAACAAAATTAGCGAATAGAGGTACATGGTCTCAACGTTTAATCCCACTTTACCGAAAGGAATGGTTTGAACCAGGAAGCCGCTGACAGCGACAATAATTGCAAGAACTAGGTGATCAAATTTTTCACTGCTTTCTCTGAACGCAGCATGGGCAATCAAACTTCTTTCTGTCTCGCTCAATTCACCACTCCCTTGATCCGGCACCGTGCCGAATATACGCAATACCCCATCACAACCTAAATTGCCACTGTCGCATCCGATCACTGGAAGGCGGCGCCTGCAATGGAGTCCCCTTAGCTTACGGCAGCGATGGGTCGGGCTCATATGGCCCCATCACCTTGCTGATGTTCGGCCACACCATGTACGCCTTCCAGTTCTCGTTGTCGCGTGAGCAATACACCAAAAACTCGCTCGCACTGCTGCGATTCACCCGATACCGGTAAATTCCACAGCCCTTCACTTTTGCCTGAACCAATGCACCGGTGATGCTGTTGTTGAAGTCATACACCCACGGTGCCGGGTACATCTCCTTCAGTGCTTCGGCTGAGGCAGCCAATGGCAGCAATATGCCAAGGGTTAGCAGCAATCGCTTCAATCTCATACTCCTTTCCGGCTCCATGCCGGGCCGAACACAAATACCCCACTTCAACGAATCACGCCAGCCGCAGACGTTATACGGTGGCAAAATCGAGTCGCAAGTTATAGCAAAGCGGACGGACTTCTATTTCGCACCATGCTGTATGTACCAAATGCTGGACGAACCTTATATATATCAACAACACCTTTCTGAACGCCGAGAGCTTTTTCGATCTCGTTCAGTTTAATTTTTGACTGGCATCCCACTACAACTTCCCTCAATACCAAATTCCCGCCGAACGGCAGAAAGTACAAACCGTTTTCTTCAACACCATTACTCAGAGATGCCAGCATTCTAAACTCCTCCTCATATGACCAATGATGATATTTAGAGCCGTACAAAACAGCCATAACAAGCCTCTCGGAAAAGCCATTAACTTTTATTAATTCACCCAAATCAATCCTCTGATCGATATATCTTATGGCAGCAGCTCGATCCAAAGCGACATCGAATCCTAAACATATACCTTTATGTTTATCTGAGTAGTGCGCCCACTGTACTGGACTGGACAAAGATCGACTGAAAGATAGAAAACCGACCTTCTTCGAAAAATCCTCTTTGAACTTTTTAAGCCCTCTTCGAAGGGTTCTATCTTTGACATCAAAGCTATGCATTTCAAATGGATCATTCAACTCCATTACCCTAGCAATTTTCAATCTTTCTCGTTGAATATTTTGAATCCCATACTCAGCGGTTGTGAAATGATATAGGCGGCGCGATTTATCCATTTAAAGACTCCCTATTCGTAAAATTAATATACGCATTCTTGCGAGGATCATCCATGTCCGCAAAACAGAAGAACCCCCTGTTCATTCATGGCCAGCCAAGCATGGGCCTACCCTCCAGAAAGAATTGGTGGTGGATCTGTTCGCTGGCGGTGGTGGTGGTGCGAGCACCGGTATTGCCAGGGCCTACCGAGAGCCGGACGTTGCGGTGAACCACAACCCGATCGCCCTGGCCGTAAACCGCGTCAACCATCCCGAGACTACCCATTCCGTTGCCGACGTGTTCGAGGTTAATCCGGTCCACGCCACAGGCGTGGCAGCCGGCGGGCATCCTCTAGCAATGCACAAACTTTTTATTTTCGATGCGCAAACTTTTTGGCCGTTTTTTGGAGCACTGCTACTCACTGTTAACTTGAGGAATGCCCCTCAGACAGTAGGGATTAGACTATGCCACCCGGCCTCATTGTTTTGATCGTAATGATGATTGTCATCAGCCTCTTCGGGGGCTGTAGCGCCTAGCGTCACTGAGCGGGCAGCTCAATCTAGACTGCCCGCCTGACCAGCCCTCAGCCTTTTTTCGCACTTTCCACAATCAGTTGATGCTTTGTAGTCTCGACATGTGTAATCGCAGGCACCTGGCCCGGCCGAGAGTGGATCATTAAGTATTGCTGCGTACGCTCGGTGTCAAAGACCTGACTCGCTGCCTCCATCTCGTCAATCAACTGTCGATTGACTGAGTAGTAGCCACAGTTCGGACATTTAAACTCATCAAAACTGCCAACTGGATAAGCTTTCTCGGCGCTATCACCACATACGACGCACACAGTGATGCTCATACGCACCTCCTTTCAAATGATCTATCAACTGTAGCTGATCCCGCCTCTATCAACCCTTCCACGGCCCGGGCATGCCCCGGCATAGGACGCTCCATGCCCACAGAAAACAAAACGACTGAGCCGCTACCAAGCTTGGCGACCGGCGCAAAGTTCGACTCTTCGACTTGGGCCGACTTCGTCCAGCGCTTCTCGGCCCAGCTTCAGGACGAAGACGACGAAACGCTCTACTGCACAACCATCCTTCCGGGTACTGACGATGTGTCTGACGAGAAGTTTGTCCAGGCACTGAACATCATCAGGCCGCCCAGCCGATCAGTTATGCACATGACCACAACCCATGCCGACGGAAGTAAGACGCTGACCGCAATCATCTGACCTCTCCCCACCTTCTGCCGCCACGCGGCATGGAGCATAAACATGGAAACCGAAATTCTCTCGGACGAAGAGCTGGCGGATCTCACCGGCTACAAGGCCCGAGCCTACCAGCGTCGCTGGCTGACGGATCGCCAATGGGTGTTCGTCGAAAGCCGAGGCAAGCGCCCCCTGGTGGGCCGAATGTACGCCCGCATGAAGCTGGGCATGATTTCGCCCACCATCATGGACCCCAATCCGCCGCCGGCCGCGCCGGCATGGACGCCTGATTTCTCTCGAGTGAACTGATATGCGCCCCCGCAAGACCGAACACCACCACCTTCCCCCACGGATGTATCAGCGGTCCCGCAAGCGCAAAAATGGCAGCGTGTGGACGGCGTATTACTACCGTGACCTGTTGGGCAAGGACATACCACTAGGCAAGGACCTGGATAAAGCCAGGATCAAATGGGCCGAACTCGAAGCCAAAGAAAAACCGCTCGACCTGCGCACCATGAAAGGAATCTTCGACCGCTACATCCGCGACATCGTGCCGAAGAAAGCGCCGCGCACTCAGAAGGACAATCTTTCGGAGATCAAGCAACTGCGGCCGATGTTCGACAGCGCTCCCATTGACTCGATCACACCGTCGACAATCGCCGGGTACCGGGATGCTCGTTCGGCAAAGGTGCGTGCAAATCGCGAGATCGCCACTCTCTCCCACGTTTTCAATATCGCCCGAGAGTGGGGGCTAACGACCAAAGAAAACCCCTGCCAGGGCGTGCGCAAAAACAAGGAAACGCCGAGGGACTATTACGCGAATGATGTGGTTTGGGATGCGGTTTACAAGAAGGCAGCTCAAGAGCTGAAAGACGCTATGGACCTGGCTTATCTGACCGGGCAGCGGCCAGCAGACGTTCTGGTCATGCGGAAGGATGATGCAGAGGGCGGATATTTGGGGGTGCAACAAAACAAGACGCACAAAAAGCTGCGTATTCAGATGACGATTGGCGGCGAAGCAAACAGTCTGGGCCGACTTATTGCGGAGATATCCGAGCGCAATGCTCAACACGTCTCGAACTATCTGATTGTCAGCCGGCACGGCAAGCGAATGACCGCAACAATGCTGAGAAAGCGCTGGGACGTCGCGAGGGAGAAAGCAAGATTGGAAGCGATCAAAGCTGGAGATGAACTGCTGGCCGGTCGGATCGGGGACTTTCAGTTCCGGGATATCAGGCCAAAGGCAGCTTCAGAAATTACTGATGTCGGTGAAGCGAGCCTGCTGTTGGGACACACCAAAGGAGACATCACCGAGCGGGTTTATCGCCGCGTCGGCGCCATCGCCAGGCCGTCAAAATAACCTAAAACCGCGTTCCATAACTCAAAGTCGAGCCCTTGTAGAATGCGGTCTGTAGCGATACCGAAAATTGAAAGTAATGGAACGTATAATCTCTACACACCGCGAATTTAGCGGCTTTGAATAGCGGTCTTGAAAACCGTCGACTGTAACAGGTCCATGAGTTCGAATCCCATCGCCTCCGCCATCTTTATACGACAAAGCCCTGATTTTTCAGGGCTTTGTCGTTTCTGGGGTTTGGTGAAGCTCTCGCTGCTCGGCGAGTGCTCCATAACTATTCGGGAAGCGTTCCAGAACTAACCCGCTTTCCTCCCTATCCGGCGTCCTGCCGACCGAACACAATCACACCTCCCCGCACTACCACGGATGAGCTTGCGTCGCGAAGGGGCCGTCCACGCCAGAGGCTCCACGCCGGGCTGTAACGCCAAGGCGGTATGGCCCACGTCATCGGCAGTCATTGACCGACTGGCAGCCTAAATACTGTAAAGATTGTTGAACGCGACTTTTGCCCGGGGCATTCTTCGCGACGCAAATTTACATGGACGGTAACATTTGATGCGCTCTTCACCTATGGACGTGCCCATCCCCTGCGCCTGCACGCTCGATACCTCGCATCATCCCAGCGGCCTGAAAACCTCATTACGCCTTTATGGGCTAGTTCGCATCGTCGGTTTCGGCGACATACCTGCGAGCACGCCGGTTGAAATTCTTTGCGCGGCGTCCGGCGAAGGCAAGGCGATTCGGGGCTTCGTTTCAAGGCTGGACGCTGAGTTGGTTGCCAGGTCAATGCCTGACTCAGGCTATCGTGTCGTACCACTGGCACAATTCGACCCCACTGGATTTATCCAGCAACACCAGGGTTGGCTGACCGTCCACATCACCTACCAGGGTTGGCTGACCGTCCACATCACCTCTGGTTTTTCCTCGCTGCGCGACACGTTACGACTTGCAGATGGTGACTTGCCAAGCTTGGGCTGGTTTATTTATGCCCAGACAGGCCCCTGGAGTCCGGGGCGCTTTATCCATTGGGGCGAAGAAGTCGCCGAGATATTGCTCAGTGCCTACCGCAGCGTTGGTATGCCCAATTACAACGCCTGGCTCAACCAGCTTGATGACTATTCCACGCAGGCCATGGACAACTGCGTCGAAATCGCCTGGCAGACGTTGCTGGCCTGCCGTCCCATACGCGAAAACCACCGAGCACTGTTCAACCCTATGGATGAGTGCTGGCGCTTTTCCGACTCACCAATCGACCACTATTACCCCATTTGAAACCTTGAAAAGGAACTTCCCATGAGTGGCAAACCTGCTGCCCGAGTGACAGACCCCACCAATTGCCCGCTTCCGGGGCATGGCACGAATCCGATTGCCAGCGGCTCCCCTAATGTGAACTTCGATGGCCTTGCCGCCGCTCGTATGACCGATAAATCCGCATGCGGGAGCCCGATCACCGGTGCCGTCAGTGCTACGGTGCTCATCAATGGGCTGAATGCCGCTACTCAAGGCAGTACCGGTGGCCACGGCAACGTGGTTATGGGTGGATCAGGCACAGTCATTATTGGCGACACCTTCGTACCAGCCCCCTTCAGCGGCCTGCTGCCGATGCCAGTGCACTTCAGCGACAAGTTCAGACTAGTTGACCAAGACTCGGGCGAGCCTCTACCCAATCTTGATTACGCCATCCAGCGCGCTGACGGCAGCATGGAACACGGTGTAAGTGATTCGATGGGGTATACGCATCTAGTGAGTTCGCACCTGCCCGAAACAATCAAACTGTTTCTGGAGGACTGAGGCATGGCAGCAGATGCTCTTCATACAACCGACTGCACACAATCTTCCCCAGACCAAAGAACAAGTTTCATTATTTCTGTGTTCCCAAAGGGGCAGACAGAGAGCGTCAAAATCTATATTGGTGACTTTCATCATGGCTGAAGTGGTTAGCAAGAATGGCAGAAAAATGTCTCCCGTAGCCACCAGAGCGGTGACGCCCGTCAAAGACGCCACTCCAAAAACTGTATCGCTGGACGCCAGGAAACAGATAAGGCGGGCCGAGAATGAGGAGTATTTGAAGGATAAGAACGTGAAGGCATTTTTGGTTGCCATTGCCGAATCCGAAGGCGGTAGCTACCACGCGAAATATGGTTATGGCTGGGCACCGGGTTTTCAATCCGGGAAATGGACTTTCACTGATGAGTCCACCCATCCGGGGGCCGGTTACGGCGGAAAAACTACGGCATCGGGCATGTATCAAATTACCATTGCCACTTGGCGCGAGTATGCCGGAAAGATGGGACTCACCGACTTTACGCCTAATACGCAAGACCTTATCGCGGTCGACATTCTGCGCACCCTCGGTGTGATCGATAAGATCAAGGCCGGCGACATCCCGGGAGCAATGCCGAAAGCGGCAACGAGGTGGGCGGCACTTCCCGAAGGGCCTGGTAAGAAAAATCATTATCCGCCGCAACCGTATGCCGAGTATCCAAAGTTTTTGGAGAGCTACAAATCGGCTGGAGGGACTGTCAAATGAAACTTTCAATCCTCGCGCTCGTCGCACTTTATTGCATTGGCACCAGCGCAGCGTTTGCGGATGGCTCGCAGGCGACAAGCGACAGGCGCGGGCCGGCAGGCATCGCCGTCGGTGAGCCCCTGGTCACGGCCAGGGCCAAACTCGTCAAACAAGGATGGAAGCCGACGCGGATGCATACCACCGATGGCTATGAATATAGTGGCGTGGAGCGGGAGCTGGCTGCACGCAAGTTCTTCGAGGTCGATGTCTGCTCTTTTGATAGCTCGCGTTGCATCTTGTTCTACTCAAAGAACAGCGCTTGCCTGCGCGTCGACACCATTGGGGAGCAATTCAATGACATGACGGTTACGCGATGGGCCGATGAGTGTCCTGACGCGCCTCCAAAACCAAGTAAGCGCAGCGCGGGATAGCAACCGACCATTTTGAATGGGGCGACATTTGCCAGTACCTGGCCCCGCGCCGAAAATTGCAGTCATTCAACCTCAGTGTGATCCCCCCTCACAGACGCTTGGCACGCAGCCAGGGTAATCATTCCCCGGTCGCCTTCATCGGTGATGGCGATAATTCTTTGAGGATGCGCTGGGTCAAGTTGGGCTCGTACGGTTGCATGATCCACGCCGCCGGCGCCGGTGGCTTCCTGTCCAACAACGTCCAGCAGCTTGCGTTGAAGGCGAACGATGATCTGGTGGCGCTGATCAAGGTTCAGATTTCGGAACACAAGAAGGCCAAGGAAGAGAAAGCCGAAGCCCAACGCCTTCGGATTCGGATTCGGAACGAGGAGCTGCAGCGGATCGAAAACAAAGCGAAGGCGAAAGCACTTGTCGCGACCGTTGCTGAGCCTGCTCCCGTTGTGACCCCTGCACCGGCGAAAGCAGCTCCAATCGTTCAGGCAGCCTCTAAGCCAGTTGCGGTGCAAGCCAGCCAACCGGTAGCGATGCAGGCTGAGGTTTACGATCTCGACGCATTGATCAAGGCCGTGGCCCACGACCAAGCCCCAATCTCGATGCTCACAGTGGACTGGACAGCGCTCGACGCACTTGTCGCGGACCAAGGCGCCCAGTTCAGCATGGCCGGCGTGAGGCTAGTAAAGGTGGCTGCATGATCAGCAATCACCTCAGCATGATCCATCAGCGCCAACCGTTCGCCAACGAGCTTGCCGCCCAGGTCGCCCTGTATCTGACTATGGGGCGCGAGATCCACGCACCTGAGTCCAACGTCTCGAAGAAGTCGATATCCGAGGGGCGTCGGACGCCCAACTTCCAAAGCGCTGCGGTTAAAGCCGAGACGTCGCAGCAGGTGTCGCGAATTAGAGCTCTGGCCAAAACACTGAATCGAAGTGAGATATGCAAGCAGGAAGGCATATCCATGGGGTTCTTCGAGGTATCGCCAAACGCTACGCAATCGACTTCACTGCGGGCTCCAAGAAGACCTTCGCATCGAACAAAACTGCCCCAGAGTCAGATGCGATGCTGATCATTCGGGTGAAGGAATGCATAGCGAAAAGCGTCAACCGCACGCGGTGCTGCGAAGACCTAGGGATAAGCTCAACGCTGCTCTACCGCCTGATCAAGGATTTCGACATCGATTATCCAAAGCTGAAGCCGGCGTTCCGATGAAGCACCGCCCACAACAACGCAAACGACAAACCTGGCTGGCGATGCCGGCCAGCGGCATAGAAGGGGTTGGCCATGGCCAAGAGTGGACAAGAACGATCGGCGAAGGCCGCCGGGAAACGGATACAGTACGACGAGAAGGAGTTGCGGCACCGGTGCCGGCTTGGTACGCGGCAGAAGCTTGAAGATCTGATGGAATGGACTGAGGATACTGGGCAAGCTTCAGTGATTGAAGGCTTTCTTCGTTAAGTGCATTCACTCGGGACGGAGGGCGCGCGGGAAGCATTGAAAGCGCGCCACAAAATCGTGATTAGCGAAATCGTGGCGCGGGAATCTACACCAGAGGCCAGCGGCAAGCCTTAAGGCTTGCTGTCAAGGACGCTTAGAACTGTGTTTCGCGGGTGCGCTGCCATATGAGATAGCCGAAACTAGTGCATCCGTTTGTTACCCTTGAGTCAACGTCAAGCGAAAAACAAGTCGTGACAACTCCTCAGGGTAGCAACTCAAGCGGCACGATAAGGTGTGGAGGATTTTTCAACACGAATCTCATGTTTCAGCGATTTTTCCCTACCTACTTGGGCCACAAACTCCTTCATAGACTGGAACGCCATTTCTTGATACTTCATTGGTCCTACCTGAATTGAGGTGACACACTCCAACGGCATACCTACCTCAATGTAGGGAATTAACAAATCACCTCTTGCGCGGTATTTGGTATCACGGGTCTCAGCTGCACGATCGTCGAGAAGCAACCTCCACTCTTTTTCTTCTTGGAACCCTGGATGCTTAAATGTTGCAACCACCTTGATCAAGTCCATATACCCCTCTGTTCCGCGATACTCCACACGCCCAGCAAGATCACGTATATCTCTGCCTATGCTGCGCATGGCATCCACAATAGGGGGAAACGTTATTTCCCGAGCCTTCGCCAGACCGTATTGACAGCGAGTCAGATGCTGATCCCACTGTTCACTATCAATTTCAATGGCGTAGGCACCGTAGGCTCGCCATTGACTCAAAAGGTCACCCTCTTCGCTGAACGATAGGGAGTAACTAGGATGGCCTCACTCTGCTCTCCGGAGGCCAGCTACACCGTTAAGTTTTTGGTCACTCTAGACCCCGTAGGACAAGGGTTTTGGGTATGGGTGGGATCGGACATTTACAAGTCTGAGTCCTCACCTATTGCCGAAACCTGGATCAATATTCGGGCAAATTCCAGCCAACCAGACTCCTCCGATGGCGTAGCAAAATTTGGAGAGCACTGGATAATCACCGATGGCCCGACCATGAACAAAACAGTGGACATTCATCACGCCTCGGCAGGCTGGATGTTCATAGAACCCGTTCAAGGAACAAAGTCCGCTTGCGACCTGATATTTGACTCCATCAATGGTATTTTTGGCCAATGATCCGACATCGCAGTTTCATTTACGCATCGATACTCCTATGCACTGCTTGCGCAAAAACAGCCAGCATCCCGCCAGCCGACCTGACGCTGTCGTCTTTTGGGCTTGGATCGAATAATCTTTACACAATCATTTTCACGTCAAACATCGATCTACTGAACGCCTTCAACACCTACGAAAACGCCAACCAGTTAACGCCTATGTTGACCTGTTCTCTAGATCATGACTTGGACTTCTCGGTGGATCACTCCATCAACGTAAAAGCAGAGGGACGAGTGACCTCGAAAAACGAAAGCAAAAACAACTATACTTTTCTAGCAGATCTTGTTTTTTATCATACCAATGTGAATGGAACCCAACTCGATCAAAATAGCTATGACGTAATCAAGCCGCTAATTGCAGCCCAAACATCAATTCCTTGCAAGGTCCGCATAACAGCATATGGATACAAAGCCTATTACACCAATACCTTACTTATCCCATCTACACTCATGATGGATCAGATGAGTAAATAAGCACTCGCCTCCGCTGCGCAAGCATCGACATCTGACGATGCTCAACGCAACTGCGCCCTGCTGACCGTACAAATCAAACCTCCCTGCAATACCATGACTACGCGTACAGAACACCTTCGACCTCATTCAGACCGCTCAACATGAGGGTGAACGCTGCCTGTGGATAACCCCACCCCACTTCAACGAATCACGCCAACTGACTGGACCGGCAAGAGTCGTTACTGTGGTTTGGTAAAAATCCACCAGCCCACACCTTGACCCATAGCGTTCCTTGGTTATACGCGGAACACAAAAGACCTGAAGGTTTAGCCAATCCGCCGCATCGACCAGTTGAATCCACAGCCCAAAGCGGCCACTGATAAGGCACCTCAGCCCTTCAACGACCAGAGTGCTGTTCCAGTATTGCGCAGGCTTCGGTGGTAAAGATGTATCTCTTGTCTGGTTGAAAAAGGATGACACCTTCATCACATAGGCGTTTGAGCACTTCACGCACACAAATGAACGACAACTCGGCCGCGAATGATTCCAGGTAGGCATGCACGTCGCGCGCATTGATGGAACGTCCATCTCTGGCGGCGACCAGCAAGGCATCGATAACTTTCAAGCGGATCAAGCTGGTGCGCAGTCCGTAGTAACACAGCAGCTCACGGATATGTTTATTAGTGCCGCGATCTGACTCGGACGCTCGTTGAGTTGCCGTCGTCTGGAATTGCAATTGCGTAACGTGGGGGGCCGATGCTGAGTGGTTGTACATGCGAATACTCCTTTTCAGAAATGTACGGTTTGCGAAGATTCGTCGAGTCCAAGTCTCCAGACTTAGAGGCAAGACTGTTTTGTTTGGGCTTTCTTGCCCGACATAACGGCGCCCGCAAAAGGTAACGTGGGCGCTGAATCCACGTTACCGCGTTCCATCGTCTGCCATGGGCTCGGTGAGGATGACACGGCGACTACGCAACCGATTTGCCGCGGACAAGACCCAGACAAAGAACACCGGCACCCACAAGACCCCGAGCACTGTCGCCGCCAGCATACCGCCGATCACGCCTGTGCCGATCGATCGCTGGCTGGCGGCACCTGCACCGGTGGCGATCGCCAGAGGCACCACGCCGAGAATGAAGGCCAGGGACGTCATGACAATCGGACGAAAACGCAGACGCGCGGCCTGAGCCGCCGCTTGCGTAAGGCTCGCGCCCTGAACGTGAAGTGCCTTGGCAAACTCGACGATGAGGATTGCATTCTTCGCCGCCAGTCCAATGATCGTGATCAGCCCCACCTTGAAATAGACATCATTGGGCAGGCCCATGACCGTCACCGCGGCTACCGAACCGAACATGCCGACAGGCACGATCAACAGCACGGCAAAGGGAATCGTCCAGCTTTCATACAGCGCCACCAGGACCAGCAGCACCACGATCAACGATAACCCCACCAGCAGCGGCACCTGATCGCTGGCCTGTTGTTCCTGAAGTGACAGCCCGGCCCACTCAAGGCTGAAGCCGGCTGGTAACTGACGGGCGATTTTCTGCAGTTCTTCCATGGCTTGGCCGGTGCTGTAACCCGGCGCGGCATCACCGGAAAAACGCAACGACGCCGAGCCGTTGTAGCGCCCGATCTGCAATGGCCCGACCTGCCACTCGAAACGACTGAAGGCTTCCAGTGGCACCAATCGGTTCTGTCGGTTGGGCACTTGCAGGCGCAGCAGCGCTTCAGGCGTCTGGCGACTGATGCTGTCCGCCTGAACGATCACCCGCTGCATCCGTCCCTGATTGGCAAACTCATTGATTTGTTCCGAGCCCAGCGCCGAGGACAACGCTGAGCTGATCACATCAAAACTCACACCGAGGGCTTCGGCCTTTTCGCGGTCGATGCTGACAGTGATCTGCGGCGCATCCGCCAGGCCATCCTCCATCAGGTAATCGATCACCGGCGACGCCTTGGCCGCCTCCAGCAATTGGGTTCGGGCCTTCAGCAGCGCTTCGTGCCCCTGCCCTGCCAGATCCTGCAACCGTAACTCGAAACCGTTCGAGGTGCCGAGGCCGTCCACCGGCGGCGGCACCACGCTGAACAGCGTGCCGTCAGCAGCGTTCTCAAAAGCCTCATTCGCGCGCCGGGCCACCGCGTCGCTGGCCTGGCCATCGCCGCGAACCGACCAGTCCTTGAGGCTGGTAAACGACAACGCCGCGTTAGCCCCGACCCCGGAAAAACTGAACCCCATGATGGCTAGCACCTGATCCGTGGCGGGTTGCGCCAGGGCATAGTGCTCCCACGCTTGCACCGTCACATCCGTGCGCGAAGCCGAAGCCGCAGGTGGTAGCTGGATATCCGTGATGATGTAGCCCTGATCCTCGGACGGCATGAATGAGGATGGCAATCGGTGATAGGCAAAAGCGAGTACCAGCAACAATATAAGGTACAGGCCCATGCTGCGAGTGCTGCGCCGGACCCAGCTCGAACTGAACCGCTCGTAGCGCCGGGCCAAGGCATCGAAGCGTCGATTGAAGCCGTTCGCCCAGCGGTTGGGCCGTAGCTCTTTTGTCGGGTCGAAGGGTTTTAGCAAGGTGGCACACAGGGCCGGCGTCAGGGTCAACGCCAGGAACCCGGAGAACAGAATCGACACCGACAGCGCCATGGAAAACTGCTGGTAGATCACCCCCACCGAACCGCCCATGAACGCCAACGGCAGGAATACCGCCGCCAGCACCAGGGTGATGCCGACAATCGCCCCGCTGATCTGCTGCATCGCTTTGCGGGTCGCGTCTTTGGGCGACAGGCGCTCCTGGGTGATCAAGCGCTCGACGTTCTCTACCACGACAATGGCGTCGTCCACCAGAATGCCAATGGCCAGCACCATGCCGAACAGGGTCATCATGTTGATCGAAAACCCTAGCGGCGCCATCACCGCGAGGGTGCCCAGCAGGCAGACCGGCACCACGATGGCCGGAATCAGTGTGTAACGCAGGTTCTGCAAAAACAGCAGCATCACCAGGAACACCAGCACCATGGCTTCGATCAGGGTGTAGATGACTTGCTTGATCGCTACATCGACAAAGTATGAGGTGTCATAAGGCACGCTCAGCGCCATGTTCGCTGGCAGCGTGCTCGACAGTTGATCCAGCCGGGTCTTGATCGCCGCCGCCGTTTGCAGCGCGTTGGCACCGGGCGCCAATTGCACCGACATGGCCGCCGCAGGTTTGCCGTTCAGACGAGCATCGAAGCGGTAGTCCTGACGGCCCAGTTCGACTCGGGCCACATCGTGAATCCTGACACTGGAACCGTCGTCATTGGCCCGCAGCACAATGTTGCCGAACGCCTCCACGGATTCGAGCTGCCCCTGCACCATGACGGTGGCGGTAATGTGCTGCTCGGCAGGCCCCGGACGTTCACCCATGCTGCCGGCGGGCACTTGCACGTTCTGCCCGGCGATGGCCTTGCTTACATCGGCCATCGACAGGTTGTAACCCACTAGCCGGGCAGGGTCGACCCAGATACGCATCGCCCGTTCGGCGGTGTACATCTGCACCCGCCCTACCCCGGCCACGCGACGAATCTCGTTATTGATGCCCCGCGCGGCGTAGTCTGCCAACCCGATCGAATCCTGCTGCCCATCGGTGTAGGACAAGGCATAGATCATCAGAAAGTTGGCACGTACCTGTTCCACTTTCAGGCCTTGCTCGATCACCGCTTGGGGCAAGCGCCCGACGACCCGTTGCAAGCGATTCTGGACGTCGACCTGCGCCATGTCGGGATCGATCCCTGGCTTGAAGGTGATGGTGGTTTCGGCGCTGCCATTGGCACTGCTGGACTCGTAATACAACAAATCCTTCAGGCCGTTGAGCTCCTCCTCGATCAGACTGGTAATGTTCTGATTGATGATCTGCGCCGAGGCACCGGGATAGCTGGCGCTGACACTGATTTGCGGCGGCGCGACGTCCGGGTATTGGCTGACCGGCAAGGTGCCCAGGGTCAGCGCTCCCGCCAGCGCAATGAACAACGCGATGACCCAGGCGAAGTTCGGACGATCAATAAAGAAATCGGGCATCGGTAAGATCCTGGCTGCCAACCGTGAGCATCATGCCCTCAGTTACGGGCCTGCTGTTCGGCCAAGGTGATGATGTTGACCTTGGTGCCGGCACTGAGTTTGTCGGCGCGCTCGACCACCACTTGCTCACCGGCCGCCAGTCCCTGGGTGATCTGCCAGTCGGAACCGAGCATCGCACCGGTGCTGACCACCCGTTCGCGCACCACACCCTGGACATCCACCAGCATCAACCGGGCCTGACCGTCTGCACCGCGTTGCACCGCTTGCTGCGGCACGAACAACGCTTGCGGATCGATCCCCGCCGGCGCCACGACCCGCACGTACATGCCTGGCAGCAAAACGCTGTCCGGGTTAGGAAACTCGCCGCGCAAGGTGACTTGCCCGGTGCTTCGATCCACGGAGATATCGGAGAACATCAACTTGCCTTGTCGGGTTTGCGCCGCGCTACCGACCGTCACCGTTACCTCGGCTGCACCCGTACCGGTCAGGGTCAAGCGACCACTGGCCACAGCTTGTTGCAAGGCGACGACTTGATCGACGGACTGGGTGAAGTCAGCATAAATCGGGTCCAGTTGTTGAATCCGCGCCATTTGCGTGGCTTCGTCCTGGCCTACCAGTGCGCCCTCGCTGACCAGGGCGCGGCCGATACGACCACCGATCGGTGCTCGCACCTGACAGTAACCAAGGTTGAGTCGGGCAGTCGCCACATCGGCTTGAGCAGCCAGACGGTTGGCCTTGGCACTCTTGAGATCAGCGACCGCGTCGTCGAATACCTGCGGGCTGACGGCGTTGATGTCCACCAGTTGTTGGTAGCGCTGCACATGAGCGTTGGCGCGATAGACATCCGCCTCGGCTTTGGCCAAGGCGCCTTCGACCCGCATCAAGGCGGCCTTGAGCGGCGCCGGGTCGATGCTGAAGAGCAGTTGGCCAGCCTTGACGTCGCTGCCCTCTTCAAAATGGCGGGTCAACACAACACCGGCAATTCGTGCGCGCACCTCGGCGATGCGCACCGGTTCGATTCGGCCAGGCAAGTCTGAGGTCATGGCAAACGGTCGGGGTTGCACGGTGAGCGTCTTGACCTGCGGCGTCGATGTACTGTGTTCAGCGGGCTGATCCTGTGCTCCACAGCCGTTCAATGCCAATACGGTCGCCAGCACCCACGCCGGTTTCATCGTCGCTACAGCCTTGCGCATTATCAGTCCCTGTTCAAAAAAACGGGTTTGCCGTTCCATGTCGGCAAACCCTGTGCATCGGCAGATCATTAATGCGTGGAGCGCTCATTGATCGAGCTCGCTGCCTGGAACAGGATTTGCGCGACGAAATCGATTTCCTGTTCGGTGATGATCAGCGGCGGCAAGAAGCGTACGGTCGCACCGTGGCGGCCGCCGAGCTCGACGATCAAACCGTGCTTCAGGCAAGCCTGCTGGAAGGCCTTGGCCCGGACCGCGTCTACCGGCGGGTGCCCCTGGACGTCGAGGGCGCCTTGCGGGTCGACGATTTCCATGCCGAGCATCAAACCACGACCGCGAACATCGCCAATCCAGGCGAATTCGCTTTGCAGCATCTGTAATTGCTTACGCAGATGCGCGCCAGCGGTTTCGGCGTGTGCCACCAAGCCTTGATCGCGAATGAAACGCAAGGTCGCGGTACCCGCGGCCATTGCCAGTTGATTGCCACGGAACGTGCCGGCATGGGCACCCGGCTGCCAGACATCCAGCGAATCGTTGTAGACCATGACCGACAGCGGCAGACCGCCACCGATGGCTTTGGACAGGGTAATGACGTCAGGCGTGATACCCGATTGCTCGAAGCCGAACATCCGGCCGCTGCGGGCGATGCCACACTGGATCTCGTCGACGATCAACGGAATGCCGTGGGCCGTGGTCAAACGGCGCAGCTCCTGTAGCCAGCGGTCCGGCGCGGCAATTACCCCGCCCTCGCCCTGGATCGGCTCCAGAATCATTGCCGCCGGTGCGGTGACACCGCTTTCCGGGTCGTTGAGCAAATGTTCGAGGTAACGCACGTTCAACGTCACACCCTGATCACCGGCCACACCGAACGGGCAACGGTAATCGTGGGGGAATGGCAGGCGCTGAACACCTGGCATAAGGGCACCGAGAGCATTTTTCGGTGACAGGTTACCGCTGATGGAAAGCGTCCCCAGCGTCATGCCGTGGTAAGCCCCTTCAAACGCCAGCACCGAGTGCCGTCCGGTGGCGGTTCGGGTCAGTTTGAGCGCCGCTTCAACCGCATCAGCCCCGCTTGGACCGCAAAACTGGATGCGTGCATTACGAGCGAATTCTGTGGGTAAACAGCCAAATATTTCTTGTACGAATGCATCCTTCACCGGCGTCATGAGATCCAGCGTGTGCATCGGCACACCCGCAGCCATGACTTGGGTTATGGCTTCGATAATCACCGGGTGATTGTGACCCAGCGCCAGCGTACCGGCACCGGCCAGGCAATCGACAAACACCTGCCCACGACTGTCCTGCACGTAAATGCCATAAGCTCGCTCGAGTACCAGCGGAATACGCCGCGGGTAACTGCGGGCATTGGATTCCTGCTGTTGCTGGCGTTCCAGCATTGGCGTCGGATCCAGGCAGTAAGGGCTCGACAGACCGGTGTGCAACAGGCGTAGCTGTTGCGCGTCACCCGCCGTGACATTCGAAAAAGCACTCATGATTTCCTCCATGGAGGCTGTGTTTGGAAGGGAACAGGGCTGCCTGAAAACGAACGCATCAGGCAACGACAGCCGTGAAACCGGACGCGAGGAACCTGCTTCCCCGCGCCCCTGGGTTTACATGTCGTAACGCAGAACCAGACCCACCGTGCGCGGTGCACCGACATCGATGATGTCGCCGCCGCGGTTGTTGGTGATGTATTCCTTGTCGAAGGCGTTTTTCACGTAACCGGATACGGCGACGTTCTTGGTGAGCTTGTACTCGGCGTTGAAGTTGGCCAGCCAGTAAGCGTCGCTCTTGCGCTCATCAGTGACTTGACCCGCGTCATCGAACTCGTACTCCGACGGCGAGGTGCTCTGGTAAATGACGTCGGTGTTCAGGGTCAACCGGTCATTCCAGCGATAGGTACCGCCCAGCGACATCTTGTACTTGGGCGAATAGAGGAAGGCCTCGCCACTCATGTCCCTGCCATCGCCTGTGACGAAGTCCTTGTACTTGCCATCGGTAACGGAGGCACCAGCCATCAGGGTCAGCTGTTCGGTGAAGTCCTTCTCGACGGAGACTTCCAGGCCCTTGATGTCACTGCGCCCGGCGTTGAACACGTGAACAAATTGGGTGTTCGTATCCAGCACACTGACCTGCTGGTCTTTCCAGTCGGTGTAGTACAGGTTGGCGCGGGTACGCAGGGTCTGGTCGAAGAACGAGCCGCGGTAGGACAGCTCGTAGTTGGTGGTGTATTCAGGATCGTAAGCTTGGTGACCGGTACCGGTACGAACGTTGACGCCACCGCCGCGATAGCCTTTCTGCACCATAAAGCCTACGTACTGATTGGCAGCCAGTTCATAGTCGATACCCAGCTTCGGCAATACGGCATCGAACGACTTGCTGGTTTTGCCCGAGGTGGAGAAGTCGTCCTGTTCGATATCGGTGTCGTTCGTCTCGTGGTCGTAGCGCAGCCCGGTGATCAGTGTCCAGCGCGGGGCGAACGTCCAGTTGATTTCACCGAACACCGCCTTGTTTTCTATCTTCGTATCGCCCTTGACGGTACCGACCAGTTCGTTGTCAAACAACAACCGGTCGTGGAAGTTGTTGGTGTTGTGGCCGTAGTAGACACCCATGAAGCTCTTCACCGTGTCACCGGTGTAGTTCAGGCGCAGCTCCTGACTGAACAGGTCACCATCCTGCTTGCGCAGAACGACCTGGTTGGCATCGGCGGTCTGGTCGAAGTCCAGGCGGGAGTCATAGTCCGAACGGGTATTGGCGGTGAGGCTGGTAATGGACCAGTTGTCGTCCAGGCGGTAATCCACCTTGGCGCTGACGGTGTCTTGTTCGAGTTTGTCGAAAGCCTTGGTGTCGGACGACACGTCGTAATAGCGGGCCTTGCCGTTTTCGCGCATGACCGAGTTGTCGCCCTTGCGGCTTTCACCGTGGGCGTAAGTCAGCAGCACATCCAGATCGTCGTTCGGCAGGATCAGCAGCTTGCCACGGGCATTGTAGGTGCGGGTCGGGTTGGCGTCATTATCGAGTGCGATGTTGTCGATGTAACCGTCACCGTCCTGGTAATCCACGGCGATACGACCGGCGATCTTGTCATCGACGATCGCGCCACCACCGGCAAGCGCCCCTCCGCTCTCACCGTAGTTGCCCATGTTGCCCTGCAATGAAAGGCTCGGCTCGAAAGTCGGGTTCTTGGTCTGGATGACGACCGCACCGGCCAGCGAGTTGCGGCCCTGGGTAGTGGACTGCGGACCGAGGAACACTTCGACCTGCTCGACGTCCCACAGCGGCATCGGGCTTAGGGTCAGTGCGCGGTTCGGTTGCACGGCACCGTCGACGAACACCGAAACCGCACCGTTGAGCGTGGCCGGGCCCTGGTCTTCGAAACCGGATACCGGCACGCCTCGAATACCCCAGTTTTCGTTGCCGGACTGGTTGTAGACACCCGGCGTACGGGCGAACACATCAACCAGGTCGTGGTCCTCTTTCTCGCGCAGTTGCTTGCCGGTCACAACAACGACACTCGACTGGGTTTTCTCCAGGGAGCGGTTGATTTTTTCACCCGTCACCGTGATCGGAGCGATCTCCATTGTGTTCGACTGCTCGGCCGCCCATGCGCTGTTAGCCAGGCACACCGCCGACCCCACAGCCAACGCAATTGTGTTCTTTTTGAAATTCACGCCCCGCTCCCATGCGACAGATATTTGTTGTTTTTCCGGCCGGTCAAATGCTCATTCGGGCCAGCGGAGCGGAGTCTAATTCAAAAAAAAAATTAAAGGAATAAGATTGATAATCCATCTCATTAACAACTAAGATGCTGCCGTGTATCAGAGCGAATACATTCCAGTCGAACTCTGCGCCGGCGACCTCTGCCCTGTTTTCAAGGTCTGCCCAAGCCGCCCCGACTGGTCGAACAAAGATAAAAGGATGTGTAAAGGATGACCTCAATCGAACACCTGAGCGGGCGTTCCGAGTCTTTCTCCATTGCTCCAGCGGATGGCAACGAGCAGTCGTTACCCGTGTTGGTGCAGGCGACGCCGGGACAGTCGATTCATGATCTCGACGCGTCGGTTCGCGACACGTTGCCCCAGGCACTGTCCACTATTGGCGGCGTGCTGTTTCGAGGGTTCACTGTCGCCACACCTATCGACTTCAAGCGCTTCGCCGCCAGTTTCGGCGCACCGCTGGCCAGTTACGAATTCGGCTCCACACCACGCAGCAAAGTCTTCGCCGGGGTCTATAGCTCTACCGAATACCCGGCCCATCAATTCATTCCCTTGCACAACGAGCAGGCCTACACCCGGCCGTGGCCTTCGCGCATCTGGTTCCATTGCATCAAGGCCAGTGAAACCGGTGGCGAAACGCCGATTGCCGACAGTCGCCTGATCTACCAGCGCATGCCCGCCGAGATCCGCGAACTGTTCGCCAGTCGCGAGTTGCTCTATGTACGTAACTACAGCGGCGCGCTGGATCTGCCGTGGCAGAAAGTGTTCAACACCGAGGATCGCGCCCAGGTTGAACGCTACTGCCGGGACAACGACATCGAGTGGGAATGGAAAGCCGACGGCGACCTGCGCACCCGCCAGCGTTGCGCGGCCGTTTTGCAGCATCCCGATACCGGTGAGTGGGTCTGGTTCAATCAGGCGCACTTGTTTCATGTCTCGGCCATCGAGCCGGGCGTGCGCGCCAGCCTGCTCGCCGCAGTGGGTGAAGAAAACCTGCCCCGCCATGTTTACTTCGGCGACGGCTCGGCCATTCCCGACGAGGTGCTCGACACCGTACGCGAGGTCTATCGCCAGACCGCCATCAGCTTTCCCTGGCAACCCGGCGACATCCTGATGCTCGACAATCGACTGGTCGCACACGGCCGCAATCCTTACACCGGTGACCGCAAAGTCATCGTTGCCATGGCGTGAATACCACCATGTTCTCATTCAATCACTGGATCGAAGTGCTGGAGGCCAATGCCCAGCACTTCCCGCAGCGTGCTGCCCTGCACTTCTTGCCGGACGGCGTCGAGATCGGCGAAACCCTGACCTTTGCCCAATTGCACGAACAGAGCCAGTCGCTGGCGGCCGCGCTGCAATCGTGCTATGCGCCGGGTGATCGGGTGCTGTTGATGTTGCCCAGCAGCCTCGACTACGCCCGTGCATTTTGTGCCTGTTTGTATGCCGGAATGATCGCCGTGCCGTTGTTTCCGCCACCGTCGCGCAAACCGCGCCACCTGGATCGCGTGCGCAACGTGGTGGTGGATGCGCAGCCGGCGTTGATTTTGGCACCAGCGGATCATTGCCCGGGTTTGATGGAACTGGTGGAAGGCAAGGTCGATGTGTCGACCGTTCAGGACCTGGGTCTGCCACCGGCCAGTGAATGGAAACGTCCGGATGTCGATGGGGCAACCGTGGCTTTTCTGCAATACACCTCGGGTTCCACCGGTACACCCAAAGGCGTTGAAGTGCGTCAGCGCAACCTGATCGCCAACGTCGAACTGATGCGCCAGGCATACGGTTTCGATGAGCATGGCGGCATGGTCAATTGGTTGCCGCTGTACCACGACATGGGTTTGATCGGTGGCATGCTGGCCCCGCTATACAGCGGCATGCCTTGCTACCTGATGGCGTCGCAGACATTCGTCAATGCACCCTCGACCTGGCTTCAGGCGCTGAGCCGCTACCGCGCCACCGCCAGTTTTGCCCCCAATTTCGCCTATGCCCTGTGCAATCGGGTAGTCAGCGATAACCTGATTGCCCAGCTCGACTTGAGTGCCTGGCAACACGCAATCAACGGCGCCGAGCCGATCCACCCCGGCACCCTCGAAGCCTTTGCCCAGCGCTTTGCTGCTTGCGGCCTTAACCCTTTGGCCATCAGCCCCGGTTATGGCCAGGCCGAAGCCACGCTGTGCGTCAGCGCCACGCCAGCCGACGCGCTGCCGGTGGTGCTTCGCCTGGATAAAGCAGTGCTGGAAACCGGTCGTGTTGCTCTGGCGGCCACCGATGCCGCCGCCGTGGAATTCGTCGCCTGCGGTTACCCGCAGGCCTTGCACAGCATTGCCATTGCCGATCCTCAGAGTCACGAGCGCTGCGCCGACGACCGCATTGGCGAAGTCTGGCTGAGGGGCCCGAGCAACGCCGAAGCCTATTGGAAAAACCCTGAAGCCAGTCGCGAAGCCTTTGAGGCGCAGATTGTCGGCGAGCCGGGGCATTACCTGCGTTCCGGCGACCTGGGCTTCATGCACGAAGGTCAGGTGGTGATCTGCGGGCGTCTCAAGGACTTGCTGATTCTCAACGGACGCAACCTGTACCCCCACGACATCGAATTCGCCATTACCGATTCCGAGCCGGGCATTCGTACCGGGCGCATCGCCGCGTTTTCGGAAATGGACCCGCTGCTGGGCCGCGAGAAACTGGTGATCGTCGCTGAGCCGCAACGCAAGTTCGTCGACCCGGCGCATCACCCGGCGCTGTTTGCGTCGATGCAAAACGCCGTCCGCGAAGCCGTCGACTGCGGCATCGATCAGATTGTGTTGGTGGAGGCCGGCACCATCCCGATGACCACCAGCGGCAAGATCGCACGTCAAGGCGCGCGCAAACAACTGGCCGCCGGCACATTGAGCATCATCGCCCAGAGCGGTGGGCAGACAGCACCAAACAGCGAAACCATTGCCCTCAATCAACTGAAGCACCTCGTGGGCACGCCGCAACGGGCGCAAACCGCGTGCCGCCAATGGCTTGAGCAAACCTTGCGCGAGGTCAATCCGTACCTCACGGCAGACTTCAAACTCAGCCTGATCGGCCTGGGCCTGGACTCCATCAGCGTGGCCGACTTCGCCGCCCGCCTGCACAAGGATCTGGGCTGGAACCTCGACACCCAAAGCCTGTTCGGTGACCAGACACTGGCCGAATGGGCGCTGGCCTTGCAGGTATACCTGAGCGATTCGGTCCCGGCGCCCAGCGTCTCAAGCACCCGTGCAAACGTCAGCCAAAGTCGCCAATCCTTCGCCCAAAGCCGCCTGTGGTTCTTGCGCCAGCTGAACCCGCACGACACCCGACACAACCTGGTGCTGCACCTGAGCCTGCAAGGTCCGCTCAACGTCGAAACCCTGGCGCTACGGCTGAACACACTGGTTAACCGTCACAGCATATTGCGTACGGTGTACCGCGACGGAGTCAATGGCCCGCAGCAACAGGTGTTGCCCGCCAGCGCCGTGCCACTGAACTGGCACGACCTGCGCAACCAGAGCGAGCAGCAGCAACAGCAAGCACTCCACGATTGTCTGGCCAATGAACACGCCACGCCGGTCGAACTGGAAACCGGCCCGCTGCTGCGCGCGCAACTGCTCAGCCGCAACGACGAGCGACACGACCTGCTGCTGACCCTGCATCACATCGCGTTCGACGGCCGCTCGGCGCAAGTGTTGCTGGCGGAACTGGCCGGTGTCACCGACACCGACCAACCCGTGCAGTACCTGGATTTCGCCCACTGGGAAGCCGGGCACTGGAGCGCACAACGTATTGCCGCCGAACAGGACTTCTGGCGTGAGCATCTGGCGCATGTACCGCAAACCCTCGACCTGGGTGGCAACGGCCAGACTCAAGGCGAGCACAGCCTGAACTTCACCGTGCCTCAGGCCACCTGCGAACACCTCGCAGCCATGGCCCGCGAGCAAGGCATGACGCTGTTCATGCTGTTGCTTTCCAGCTATCAACTGGTGCTCAAGCAATTGGGTGGCCAGGAGCAATTTCTGCTGGGCACCGATGTCAGCGGCCGGCCGTTGGCGGAACACAACGACGTCATCGGTTTCTTCGTCAACCAATTGACCCTGCGCTGCGACCTGCACGGTGAGCCGACCCTGGCCGGTTTCCTTGAGCGGGTGCGCGATGAAGCACGACTGACCTATGCCCATCAGGGCCTGCCTTTCGATCTGGTGGTGTCGGCACTGGCACCGGAGCGCCGCCCCGGGCACTCGCCGCTGTTCCAGGTCAAGCTCAACTATCAACCGTCGCGGGTAACACCGACCGATATCGCCGGTGCGCACATGACCGCACTGGACGTGGCGCAGGCACCGGGCGATTTCCACCTGGTGCTCGATCTGGTGCACGGTCCCGAAGGCATCGACGCGACCCTCAAATATCGCGGCGACTGCTTCGATCAGGATCGCGCCCTGCGCCTGCAACACCTGTGGACACGGCTGTTGGGCGAAATCCAAAACCTGCTGGACGAACCGCTGCCGGCACTGACCGAACGCCTCCACGCATGGGACCAAACGTTCCAGCGCGAACGCCAACAGTCCCAAGCCCTGGCCGGGCGCAGCCAGCTGATGCAAACCAAACGTCGCTCCTTGACCCTTTAACCGAGTTGGATGCCTTTATGTCTATCGTGCCCCCATCGTCTCGCGCCCTCGGCGCTGTGCGCCGCAAAGCCATGAACGTCTCGGAACAGCAACTGGTCAGCGAGCGTTTACTTAGCCCTGACCACGCGTTGCCGCTGGTGATCGAACCGGCGGTAAGCGGCGTCGACCTGGTTGCCTGGGCAACCCGGGAACGTGAAAGCCTGGAGAAGAAACTGCTGCAATACGGCGCCCTGCTGTTTCGCGGTTTCTCCGTATTGTCCGTGGAGCAATTCGATCAGGTGATCGCCGCCCTCTCCCCCGGCGCGCTGGAATACATGTTCCGCGCCTCGCCGCGCACCCGGGTTGGCGGCAACATCTATACCTCGACCGACTACCCGGCCGACCAGATGATTTTTCCGCACAACGAACACTCCTATTCGCCGCGCTTCCCACTGCGTCTGTTCTTCTACTGCCATATCCCGTCCGAAACCGGCGGCGAAACGCCGATCGGCTCGACGCGTGCCGTGAAGGCGAGCATCAGCCCCGAGATCGAAGCACGTTTCCGTGAAAAAGGTGTGCTGTATGTGCGCAACTATGGCGACGGCTTCGGTCTGCCGTGGCAGACCGTGTTCCAGTCCGAAGACCGCAGCGAAGTGGAAGCCTACTGCGCCAGCGTCGGCATCGAAGTGGAATGGAAAGAAAACAACCGCTTGCGCACCCGCCAGCGCGGGCCGGCAGTGGTGCGTCACCCGCGTACCGGTGAAGAAGTCTGGTTCAACCACGCGACCTTCTTCCACATCAGCACCCTGCCCCCGGCGATCCGCGATTCGCTGCAAGGCAACTTCAACGACCTCGACCTGCCCACCAACACCTTTTATGGCGACGGCGAACCGATCGAACCGCAAGTACTGGAATCCCTGCGAGCAGCCTACCTCGACTCGCTGGTGCGGTTCAGTTGGCAGCAGGGCGACGTGTTGTTCATCGACAACATGCTCGCGGTACACGGTCGTGAACCCTTCACCGGCAAGCGCGCAATCATGACCGGCATGGCCGAAGCCCTGCTGCAGAGTGACGTTGCCGTCTGACTTTCAGCGGGTGCACCCATTGCTCGCCAGGCTTGCCTGACATCTGTCCGGCGAGCCTCGGCGCTGCGGTCGCGGCCCGGTTTCAAGCCCCATTTTTAGTCGAGTTGAACATGAGCGGACTTCAAGGTTTTCGTATTTCGCCGCAACAGGCATCGGTTTACCCGCACATTAACGACGCGGTCGAACACCCGTTCAGTTGCCATTTGCAGTGGTCGTTATCGCGGCCGGTGGATGTCGACGCGCTGAACAGCCGTCTACTGGCATTGATGGCCGACAGTGAAATCCTGCGCACGCGCCTGACGCCGGTGCCGGGCCTGCGCCACCCGGTGCAAGTGATTCACGACAACTGCGCACTGGCCGTGACCGTTCAGGACTTGCGTCAACACAGCTGCGCCGAACAGGACATCGAGCTGACCCGTCTTGTCACGCAGGCCCGCGACTGGACCAATCCGCTCGCCGTGACACTGGTGCAACTGTCGAACGCACAATCGGTGCTGGATCTGGCCGCCGCCAGCAGCCACTTCGACCTCGCCAGCCTGAAACTGCTGGCGGGCGTATTGCTGCAAGACACCCAACCCGACCTGTCCGAAGCGCTGCAATACGCCGATTACGCCGAGTGGCGCTGGAGCCTGACGGAAGACGAACCGGACCATCCGGGCGTGAACTTCTGGAAACCTGTGAGCGAAACCGAACAGCCGACCTTGCAGCTGTCGCTTGAATCCACCATCGGCAGCGGATTCGCGCCGGCACACGCGGAGATCGCAGTGCCCACCGATCTCGCCCGTCATCCGTCCCTGACCTCAAACCTGATGTTGACAGCATGGGCCGCTGTACTCGGACGACTCGCCGGCCAGCAGCAGGTCCCGATCACATTGATCCACGAAAGCCGTGGCCCGGAACTGGAAAACGCCTTGGGCTTGTTTGAGCAGTGCCTGCCGGTAAGCATCGATCTGGATGCTCAGACGACCCTGCTGGAGCAAAGTCAGCACGTTGGCGCGATGATCGAACGCACGGCTGGCTGGCAGGACTACTACACCCAGGATCTGACGGGCGGTTACGCCTTCGCCTGGCGCTCGGGTGATACCCAAGAGCGTCATGCCAGCGCAGTAATGAGCCCGGTAAAGGCTTGCCTGGACGTCCGTCAATTGCCCGACAGCCTGCGCGTTCAAGTGGTTTACGACCGCCACACGTTAAGCAACGAAGCGGCAGCCTGTCTCGCCGAACAATGGCTGCAACTGCTGTTGGGCGCGCTGGCCGAACCGCAACAAGCCTGGGCTCATCTGCCACTGGGCGGACCGCTTCAGGCACAGATTATCGATGCCCAACCGAGCTTGCCGTCGATTGAACCGGTGACCCTGGTCGAGCTGATTGCCCGTCAGGTTCAGCAGCAGCCGAACGCTGTCGCGCTCAGCGACAAGGACGGCGACCTGAGCTACACCCAGCTCGATGCCTGCGCGACTTGCCTGGCCCATCAACTGGTGGCGGCCGGAATCGGTCCGGGCGTACCCGTCGGCATTCTGTTCGCCCGCAGCAACGCCGCCATCGTCGCCATGCTTGCGGTATTGAAGGCTGGTGGCGCTTACGTGCCGGTGGATCCGACCTACCCGGCGGATCGTCGCGCCTACATGCTCGCCGACAGTGCCATTGCACACATCGTGGTCAGCGCCGAGCTGGCCGACAGCGTGCCCGCCAGCCTGCAACGTTTCGTGCTGGATGACCTGACGGCGTCCAACACCAACGACTTGCCGCCTCTGCCGATGCCCGGTGCAGACGACTTGGCCTATCTGATTTACACCTCCGGTTCCACCGGCGCACCGAAAGCCGTGGAAATCAGCCACGGTGCACTGAGTTTCTCGACCCAAGTGCGCATGGCCGCTTATGAAGCGCCTGTACGCGCCTACTTGCTGTTGTCTTCATTTGCTTTTGACAGCTCGGTCGCCGGGATTTTCTGGACCCTGGCTCAGGGCGGGCGTCTGGTATTGCCGGCGACAGGCGAAGAGCTGGAGATGGCCCGTCTGGCGCAGTTGATTGCCCAGCATCGGGTCAGCCACGGTCTGTCGCTGCCGTCGCTCTATCAAGCACTGCTCGACCAACTGCAGCGCGCCGGGGCTGTCGACAGCCTTGAGTGCTGGATTGTCGCCGGTGAAGCCTGCCCGCCATCGTTGATCGCCCAGCACGGCAAGACCTTGCCGCACGCGCGGCTGGTCAATGAATACGGGCCCACCGAAGCCACGGTCTGGGCCACTTATGAAGTGCTGGACCCGAGCCGGACATTGACCATTGGCCGGCCGATTGCCGGCATGGACCTGCGCGTACTGAATGAACACGGCGTCACCAGTGGCATCGGTGAACCGGGCGAAATCGTCCTCGCCGGCCCAACGCTGGCGCGGGGTTATCGCAACAAGCCCGAAGAAACCGCCAAGGCCTTCGTCACCCTGGCCGATGGCACCCGCGCCTACCGCACCGGCGACCTGGCCTGCTGGCTGGCGGATGGGCGCCTGGCGTTCCTGGGCCGCAAGGACCATCAGGTCAAGTTGCGCGGCTACCGCATCGAACTCGGGGAAATCGAGCGTCAACTGTGCAGCCATAGCGATGTGCGCGAAGCCGCAGTCATCGTGCAGGAGCACGCCGCCGGCAAGCGTCTGCTGGCCTACATTCTGGCGGCGCATGGCTACGCGCCGGACTCGGAAGCGATCAAGCGCTTTCTCGGTGAACGCCTGCCGTCGTACATGGTGCCGGCCCGGGTGCTGACCCTGGCGACCTTCCCGCGCACGCCCAACGGCAAGCTCGATATTCGCCAATTGCCCGACCCGGACCAGTTCGACGAAGGCGCCCACGTAGAACCGCGCAATGCGCTGGAAACCACCCTGCAAGCGATCGTCGCCAAGGTCTTGAAGCTGTCGACCGTGAGCGTCACCGAGAACTTCTTTGCCATCGGCGGCGACTCGATCCTGAGCCTGCAAGTGGTGGCCCAAGCCCATGAGCAAGGCATCGCGCTCTCCGCCAAACATGTGTTCGAGCGCCAGACCATTGCCGCCATGGCCGAAGTCGCACAGCCGCTGGCCGCCGTCGCCGCTGAACCGCAAGCCGACAGCACCGAGTTCAGCGCTTCGGGTATGTCCGATGACGAAATGCAAGCGCTGATGGCTGAACTGAACGAGGCCGACCTGTGACCGGTTTCCCTCGCCGCCGCGCCATCGCCGTTGCCCCTTTTTTTGCAGGACGCTTTCAATGACCACCGAAAAAACCACCGCCAATCCGATTGAAGATATCTACCCGCTGTCGCCGTTGCAGCAAGGGATGCTGTTCCACTCCCTGCTGCACGAAGATTCCGGCGTGTACCTGATGCAGGATCGCTACCGCATCGGCGGTGCCATTGATGAAGTGGCGTTCCTTGAATCCTGGCGCCAGGTGGTGGCGCTGCACCCTTCCCTGCGCGCCAGTTTCCAGTGGAAAACCCAGAAGCAACCGGTGCAAGTGATCCATCGCGAGGTCAAGGTGCCGCTGGACACCCTTGACCTGCGCGGGCTCGCCCCACACGAACAGGAAGCGCGGATCCGCACATTGCTGGAAGACGAGCAGAAAGTCGGTTTCAATCTGTCGAAGCCACCACTGATTCGCTTTCGCCTGGTGCGATTGGCCGATGAGTCCTACGAATTCATTCGCAGTTTCCACCACATCCTGATGGACGCCTGGTGCATTTCCCTGGTGACCGTGGACTTCCTCAAAGTCTACGAGGCGCTGTGCAACGACCGCACGCCTGCGCTCAAGAGCCCGCGCCCGTTCCGCGATTATATCCAGTGGCTGCAACGCCAGGACGCCGGCAAGGCCGAGCAGTTCTGGCGCGGTCAGCTGCAAGGGCTGAATGCACCGACGCCACTGACCGTGGACAACGGCGTGGCCCGCGACCGCTACACCGACGCGGTGTTGGTGGACGATCAACTGATTCAGCTGACCGAACCAGAAACCCAGGCTCTGGCGGCATTCTGCCGTAGCCGCCGGATCACGCCGAACACCTTCTTCCAGGGTGTCTGGTCACTGTTGTTGTCACGTTACAGCGGTCAACGGGACGTGCTGTTCGGCGTCACCGTCGCCGGTCGCCCGGCAGAGCTGACCGGGGTGGCGGAGATGATCGGCTTGTTCATTAACACCTTGCCGCTACGGGTGTCGGTGGATCCCGAAGCATCGCTTGACCAGTGGCTGAGTGCGCTGCAAGGGCTGAACGTCGACATGCGCGACTTCGAGCACACGCCCCTGACCGACATTCAGGGCTGGAGCGATTTCCCCCGAGGCGAAACCCTGTTCGACAGCATTCTGGTGTTCGAAAACGCCCCGATCGACGAGCAGATTCTGGAAGGCGGTTTCCAGTTCAGCCTCGAAGGCATGGACCACAGCGTGCACACCCACTACGGCTTGACCGTGGTGATCCTGCCCGGCGAGCAGTTGGGCATTCGCGTGTCCTACGACCGCGAGCGTTTCGAGGCGCCGACCGTGCAGCGCTTGCTCGGCCATATCGCCAGCCTGGTGCGCAGCATGCTTGCCGCACCGGAGGCGTTGCTGGGCAGTTTCGAACTGCTGGCTGCCGATGAGCGTCAGCAACTGCTGGGTGAGTGGGCGGTCAATCCCCACGACTTCCCACTGGATCACAGCTACGCCGAACTGTTTGCCGCCCAGGTCGCCCAACGCGGCGGGCAGATTGCCGCGATCTGCGACGGTGAGTCCCTGACCTATGCTGAACTGGATCAGCGGTCCACTCGCCTGGCCCACGCCTTGCGCGAAGCCGGTGCCGGTGAAGATCAACTGGTTGCGCTGGTGGCCCCGCGTGGTCTGGCGCTGTTGACCATGATGATTGCCGTGTTCAAGGCCGGCGCCGCGATGCTGCCGCTTGAAGTCAATCATCCGCCGGAACGCCTGCGGGAAATCCTCAGTCTGTCCCGCGCCCCCTTGCTGGTGGCCAGTGAAGGGTGCAGCGCGCTGCTCGATCAGTTGCTCAGCGGCCTCGATCAGGCGCCGAAGGCCTTGTTCGCCGAAGCCTGCTGGACCGGTGGCAACGATGCGCCGCTGCCGTTGGCGGGCGGCCCGGACAGCCTGGCCTATGTGCTGTTCACCTCGGGTTCGACCGGTACGCCCAAAGGCGTGATGATCGAACAGCGGGGCATGCTCAATAACATCTTCGGCAAAGTGCCGGCGCTGGGGTTGAGCGCCGAAGACCGGATTCCACAAACCGCTTCGGTGGCGTTCGATATTTCCGTCTGGCAATTCCTTGCCGCGCCCGTACTGGGCGCCACGGTGCATATCCTGCCGGACGACGTGGCGCATGACCCACAACGCCTGCTGCAAGTGATCGCCAGCGAACGCCTCAGTGTGCTGGAAATCGTCCCGAGCCTGATGCGCACACTGCTTGCGCTGTGCCCGTGCGATCTGCAACTGCCCGACCTGCGCTGGGTGCTGCCCACCGGCGAAGCCTTGCCGCCGACCGTGGCCCGGGACTGGTTTGCGCGTTTCCCCGACATCGCACTGATGAACGCCTACGGCCCGGCCGAATGCGCCGACGACGTGGCCTTCCAGCCGATCTTCGAAGCGCCGGACGCTAACGTCAGCCATATGCCCATCGGTCAGCCGACCGCCAACAACCGCTTGTACGTGCTGGATGAAGCCCTGCGGCCGGTGCCGATTGGCGTGGCGGGGGAAATCTGTGTCGGTGGCGTCGGTGTCGGCCGCGGCTACCTGCACGATCCGCAGCGCACCGCTGATGCGTTCATCGACCATCCGCAGCTGGAAGGTCGCCTGTACCGCACCGGCGACCTCGGGCGCTGGCGTGCCGATGGCGTGATCGAATACCTCGGCCGCCGCGACCAGCAGGTGAAATTGCGTGGCCACCGGATCGAACTGACGGAAATCGAACACCGCCTGGCGCAACACCCGAACGTGCGCGAAGCCGCCGTGCTGCTGCGCGAAAACAACGTGGGCGAAGCCTGGCTGGTGGCCTACTGGTCGGCCCATGACGAGACGTTGGGCAACGACGGGCTAACCGAACACCTGCGCGCACAACTACCGCCGTACATGGTGCCGGCCGCGTTCGTGTGCCTGGAGCGCTTGCCGCTGAACAACAACGGCAAGGTCGATCGCAAGGCCCTGGCCGCCCAGGAATTGAGCTGGCAGGCCGACACTCAGGAAAGCATCGCACCGCGAAATGAGCTGGAAGCCGCCGTGGCGAAAATCTGGGCTGAGGTTCTGGGTCGCGACACCGTTGGCGTGGAAGACAACTTTTTCACCCTTGGCGGTCACTCACTGCTGGCCACCCAAATCGTTGCGCGCCTGCGCGGCCATTTCAAACTCGACCTGCCGTTGCGGGTGCTGTTCGAACAACCGACGGTGGCACTGCTGGCCGTCGCCATCGCCGCGCGCCAGGCTGACGCCGCCGCACCACAAGCCGTCGCAATCAGCGTGCCAAAGGCCCTGGTCCGTCCAGCGCTGCTACCGTTGTCGTTCTCGCAACAGCGCCTGTGGTTCATCGAGCAACTGACGCCGGGCACGACGCTGTTCAACATCCCCTTCGCCCTGCACCTCAAAGGTGAACTCAACGTCGCAGCGCTGCATGCGAGCTTGAATGACTTGCTGGTGCGTCATGAAATCCTGCGTACCGGCATCCGCAGTACGGATGGCGTGCCCAGCCAGCACATCAGCGAATCGCTGAACATTGCATTGCCGTTCGATGATTTGTCGGGCCTGGGCGCCACTGCTCGTGAAGGTGCGCAGTTCAATGCCCTGCAAGAAACCTTTGAGCAACCGTTCGACCTGACTTCACCGCCGCTGCTGCGGGCGCGTCTGCTACGTGTGGCGCCGGGTGAACACGTGCTGGGTATCGCCCTGCATCACCTGGTCTCTGACGCATGGTCGGCCACTATCGCCCTGCGCGAGCTGGCCCTGGGTTACGAAGCCCGTTGCAACGGCGCCCCCGCCCAACTCCCGGCCTTGCCGGTGCAGTACGCCGACTTTGCCCTGTGGCAGCGCGAACACCTGCAAGGTGCCGAGCTCAAGCGCCAGCTCGATTACTGGACCACCACGCTGGATCGTCGCAACAGCGAAGGCAGTCCGCTGCTGGCACTGCCGACCGACCATCCACGGCCGTCGATGCAAACTTACCGTGCCGGGATCGTACAGCGTGAACTCAGTGCCGACCTCAGTGGCCGGGTGCAAGCCTTCGCCAGTCGCCTGGGCACCACGCCGTTCACCGTGTTGTTCGCCGGCTTCGCGGTGCTGATGCACCGTTTGAGTGGCGATGCCACGGTGCTGATCGGCACCCCGGTCACGCACCGCGAACAACCGGGCACCGAAGGCCTGCTCGGCATTTTGCTGAACAACCTGGCGATCCGTGCCGACTTTGAACCGCAAGCGGATTTCACCGCGCTGGTGGGGCAGGTGGCCAAGCGTTTGCGCGAAGGTTTGCAGCATCAAGACCTGCCATTCGAGCAATTGGTCGACAGCCTGCAACTGCCCCGCAGCCTCAGTCATGCGCCGCTGTATCAAGTGATGGTCGCGCAACAATTGGCCATGGAATCGCGCTTGCGCTTCCCGGGGCTGGAATTCGAAGCCCTCGACACACCGCTCAAGCATTCCGAATGCGATCTGGATTTGCACGTGCTGTGCCCGGCCAATGCGCCGATTCAACTGGAGTTGATGTTCGCCCTGGACCTGTTCGCCGCCGACAGCGCCCGCCAGACCCTCGCTCGCCTGGAGCACTTGCTCGAACAAATGCTCGCCGAGCCGCAACGCCCGGTGGCCGCCCTGCCGCTGCTGATGGCGGCGGAATGGCAGCGCACCGTGGTCGAGTGGAACCGCACCGAGATGGAGGTGCCACAGCACCTGACCTTTGCCCAGCTGTTTGAACAGCAAGCCGAACGCACACCGGAGCGTGACGCGCTGTATTTCGAAGGTCGCAGCCTGAGCTACGCCGAACTGAACCGCCGGGCCAACCAGGTGGCGCATTACCTGCGCGGTCGTGGCGTGGTCGCCAATCGTCCGGTGGCGCTGTGTGTCGAGCGTTCGCTGGAGCTGTTGATCGGTTTGCTGGGCATTCTCAAATCGGGCGGCGCCTACGTGCCGCTGGACCCGACCTACCCGGTGGATCGTCTGGCGTACATGCTCGAAGACGCGCAACCGGCGTTGTTCCTCGGCCAGCAGGGCTTGCTGGAACAGTTGGGCGCCGAACTGCCGCGTCTGCGGCTGGACAGTGACGCGGCTCTGTTCGCCGATCAGCCGGACAGCAACCTCACGCCACTGGCCGGTCCCGATGACCTGGCCTACATCATGTACACCTCCGGCTCGACCGGTAAGCCCAAGGGCACGCTGGTGACCAACGGCTCGGTGGTCAACCTGGCGTGGGCGCGCATCCATGGCTTGTATCGCCGCTATACCGATCAGCCGATGCGCACCAGTTTCAACTACTCGTTTGCCTTCGACAGTTCGGTGGCCGAGCTCATCTTGCTGCTCGACGGCCATAGCCTGTACCTGACGCCGGAAGACGTGCGCTACGACCCCGAGGCCCTGGCGCAGTTTTTCCGTGAAACCCGCCTGGATGCTTTCGAGTGCACCCCGGCGCAGCTCAAGGCCCTGCTCGAAAGTGACGGCGTGCGCCGCGGCGAAGTGTATTTGCCGCGCTTCGTGCTGTTTGGTGGCGATGCGGTGGATGCGCAGCTTTGGCAGCGCCTGCCGTCGATTGCCGGCAGCCGCTTCTTCAACACGTACGGCCCGACCGAATGCACGGTGGATGCGACCGGTTGCGCCGTCGACGATTTCCCGCAACGCCCGATCATCGGGCGGCCAATCGCCAACGTGCGCACGTACGTACTCGATGCCTTCCTCAACCCGATGCCGGTCGGCGTGCCGGGGGAACTGCACATCGGCGGTGCCGGCGTGACCCTGGGCTACCTCAACCGAGCCGAACAGACCGCGAAGGTGTTCATCGAAGACCCGTTCTCGCCGCTGGCAGGTGCACGGATGTACAAATCCGGCGACCTGGTGCGCTGGCTGCCTGACGGCCAACTCGAATACCTGGGGCGCATGGACCATCAGGTGAAAATCCGTGGTTTCCGCGTCGAGCTGGGTGAAATCGAAGCCCTGATCGGCGCCCAACCGGGTGTGCGTCAGGCGGTAGTGCTGGCCCGTGAAGACGTGCCCGGCGACAAGCGTCTGGTGGCTTACGTCACCTGCGACCAGCAGGCCGACATCAACGCCTGGCGCAAAACCATCGGCGCCGCCCTGCCCGACTACATGGTGCCGTCAGCGTTTGTGCTGCTCGATGAATTGCCGCTGACCGACAACGGCAAACTCAACCGCAAGGCCCTGCCTGCCCCGGATATCCAGGCTGAACCCGATGCCCAGGACCCGCCGCGCACCCTCGCCGAACAGCAACTCGCCGCCCTGTGGTCCGAGCTGCTGAACGTGCCGCTGACCCAGATCGGTCGTGACAGTCACTTCTTCTACCTCGGCGGTCATTCGCTGCTGGCTGCGGTGCTGTTTGCCCGATTGCGTCAACAGTTCGCCACTGTTCCACCGCTGCGTGCAGTGTTCGAACACTCGACGCTCGACGCGCTGGCGGCCCTGTTGGGTGAACCGCTGCAAGCCCCCGAGGCGACCTTCGTCCCGGTGGCACGTCCGGCCCGTTTGCCGTTGTCGTTCGAACAGCAACGCTTGTGGTTCCTCGAACAATTGAGTGCTGGCGGTGGCGAATACAACGTGGTCAGCGCCGTGCAGTTCGACGGCGAGCTGAACACCCAAGCCTTGCAATCCGCCTTGAACAGCGTGGTTCAACGCCACGAAATCCTGCGCAGCCGTATTGTGCGTGAGACCACTGGCGAGTTGGCGCTGATCATCGAACCGCAGGTCAACCTCACCTTGCGCGTGACGGCACTGGACGCGGCCACCGACGACAGCTGGCAACAGTTGACCGACGAAGCGATCCACGCCGAAACCGGGCAGCGTTTCGACCTTGCCACCCAAGTGCCGATCCGCGCCACGCTGATTCAACGCAGCGGCCGCGCCCAGGCGTTGCTGTTACTGACCGTGCATCACTGCGCCACCGACGATGCCTCCAGCCAGAACTTGCTGGATGAGCTGGCGCAGTTCTATACCGCGCAATGCCAAGGCACCGTCGCCACACTGCCGAACCTGGCGTTGCAATACCCGGATTACGCGCTGTGGCAGCGTGAATCAGGGCAACAGGCGCTGTTCCACAGTCAACTCGAGTACTGGCTCTCGCAACTGGAAGACGGCAATTACCTGTTGGACCTGCCCACCGAACAGGGACGGCCTAACCAGCTCGATCCCGTTGCCGGCGCGGTACAACTGCAGTTGCCGCCAGAACTGGTGGGACGCTTGCGGCAGTTCGCCCAGCAACGCGGCGCCACCCTGTACATGCTGATGCTCAGTGCGGCGCAGCTGTTGTTGGGGCGTTATGCCAACCAGCGCGACGTGCGATTCGGCAGCCCGGTCGCCCAGCGTCCGCTGGCCGAACTGCAGCCGCTGATCGGTTGCTTCGTTAACACCCTGGTGATGCGCGCCGATCTCGATCCCGCGCTGGATTTCGAAGGGTTGTTGAGCCAGGTGCGTAATAACGTGCTGGACGCGCAGCAGCATCAGGACGTGCCGTTCGATCAGGTCGTCGAACACCTGGCGCCAGAACGCAGCCTCGTTCAGACACCGTTGTTCCAGGTGCTGTTCGTGATGCAGAACGCCGACACTTCGGCCAGTCACTGGCCACAATTGCAGGTCCGCGAACGAGCGGTAACCGCTCAGGCGACCAAGTTCGATCTGAACTGGGAAGTGCATGACGGCGAGGTGCTGTCGGTGTTGCTCGAATACCGTAGCGCGCTGTTCAGCGAAACCACGGCCCGCCGTTGGTTGGCGCAATGGCAACAATTGCTCGAAACCATGCTCGATGCTCCCCAGGCCCGCCTTGGCGACTGGTCACCGTTGACAGTGCCGGAGCGTCAACGCCAATTGGTCGAGTGGAACGCGACCGAACGTCCTTACAGCGGCCCGACCAATCTGCACACGGCCCTGACCCAGCAAGCGACCCTCAGCCCCAACGCCCCGGCGCTGGTGTTCGAAGGCCAGCGCCTGAGTTATGCCGAACTCGATCAGCGTGCGCAAACCGTCGCCAAAGCCTTGCGCGCGGCCGGTATTGGCAGCGGCGCCATCGTTCCGGTGTGCATGGAGCGCTCCGTGGAAATGGTCGTGGCCTTGCTCGGCATCGTGCATGCCGGCGCGGCGTGGTTGCCGCTGGATCCGGAATTGCCGGCGGCGCGTTTGGCGTATCTGATTGAAGATGCCGACGCCCAGGTCACCCTGACTCAAGCGCAGTGGCTGGCGCGTTTGCCGGCCGGGCACAACGCCTGGACCCTGGATGCGTTGCCAAAAGCAGAAAGCGCTGAACCGATCAGCGTCAGCCCGAGCGACCTGGCCTACGTGCTCTACACCTCCGGTTCCACCGGCCAACCGAAAGGCGTGATGAACGAACACGGCGCCTTGATGAACCGTCTGCACTGGATGCAGGACGCTTTCCCGATTGGCCCGAACGACCGCGTGTTGCAGAAAACCCCATACAGCTTCGACGTGTCGGTGTGGGAATTCTTCTGGCCGCTGATCACCGGCGCCACCCTGGTGGTCGCCCGTCCGGACGGCCATCGTGACCCGGCGTACCTCAGCCAATTGATCCAGCAAGAGCAGGTCACCACCCTGCACTTCGTACCGTCGATGCTGCGTGCGTTTGTCGAAGAACCAAGCCTGGTCAACTGCCGCAGCCTGCGCCAGGTGTTTGCCAGCGGTGAAGCCCTGCCGGTGGATCTGGTGCGGCGTTTCATGAGCCAACACCCGGCGGCGCTGGTCAACCTCTATGGCCCGACCGAAGCGGCGATTGACGTCTCGGTATGGCGTTGCTCGGTGGATGATCTGATCGTGCCGATCGGTAAACCGATCGCCAACCTGCGCCTGTACATCCTCGACGAGGCCATGCAGCCACTGCCGATCGGCAGCATCGGCGAGTTGTACATCGGCGGTGTCGGCGTAGCGCGCGGTTACCTGAAACGTGCGGACCTGACCGAGGAACGTTTCCTCGCCAGCCCGTTCATCGACGGTGATCGCCTGTACCGCACCGGCGACCGTTGCCGCTTCCTTGCCGATGGCAACATCGAATACCTCGGCCGTCTCGACCATCAGGTGAAACTACGTGGCCAACGGATCGAACTGGGGGAGATCGACGCTGAACTGCTGGCGCAGGCCGGCGTTCGCGACGCGGCCACGTTGCTGCTTGATCAGCGTCTGGTGAGCTTCTGGTGCGGTGACGCCGAAGAAGCCTCGCTGCGTGCGGCATTGAGCGACAACTTGCCGTCGCACATGCTGCCAAGCCTGTGGGTGCAACTCGACAGCTTGCCGCTCAACAGCAACGGCAAACTCGATCGCAAGGCGCTGGCCGCCCTGCCATTGCCGGAAACCAAAAGCGACCAGCCACGCAGAGCGCCGCGCAACACCACTGAAACCGTGCTGTGCGAGTTGTTCAGCGAAGTACTGGAATGCCCGTTGGTGGGGATCGACGATCATTTCTTCCACCTCGGCGGCCATTCCTTGCTGGCCACGCGACTGGTCGCCCGGGTCCGTGAACGCCTCGGCGCCAGCCTGCCGCTGGCGCTGGTGTTCGCCCAGCCGACGGTGGCGGCATTGGCCGGTCATCTGCGCGCAGCGATGCCGGGTGAACTGATCACCGCGCAGCCGCGTCCGGCACAGTTGCCGCTGGGCCTGGCGCAGCAACGGTTCTGGATGCTCAGCCGTCTGGTGCCGGATTCGCGTGAATACCACATGCCGTTCGCCCTGACCTTGCGTGGCGAGCTTCAGGTGCAGGCCTTGCGCGAGGCGTTCGAGCAAGTCAGCGAGCGCCATCTGGTATTGCGCAGCCGCATCGTCGAAGTTGAAGGCGAGCCGCAGTTGCTGATCGACAATCAGGGCCCGGCGCTCGCGGTCACTTCGGTCACCACACAAAACTGGGCGGCGGCGTGCGCCGATGCTCAGAACGAGCTGATGGCACCGTTCAACCTCGCCGCTGCCGCACCCTGGCGTGCGCAGCTGTTGCAACGTCAAGGCAGCGACGAAAGCCTGTTGCTGGTGTGCCTGCATCACAGCGCCACCGACGGTTGGGCGATGCAGTTGCTGATCGACGAATTGGCCCAGGCCTACAGCGCCGGCCTGAACGAACAGTCGCCGGCCTGGACCGCCCTGGACGTCGACTATGTCGACTTCGCCCTGTGGCAGCAGCATCCGGACACTCAGTCTCGACGCAATGACAGCCTCAATTACTGGAAAAATCACCTCGGCCAGGACGACTACCAACTCGACCTACCCCTGGACCATCCACGCGGTGCCGAAGCGGATCGTCGCGCCCAACTGCTGACGGTCAGCCTCGGCGCCCAGCGGGCTGAAGCAATCCGTCAGTTCGCCCGTCAACGCGGCAGCACCACCTATGTGGTACTGGCCACAGCCTTGAGTGCCTTGCTTGCGCGCTACAGCGGTCAGCGTGATATTCGCCTCGGCACCCCGGCCGATCAGCGCGATCAGCCGCAAACACAGGCACTGCTGGCGTGTCTGGTGAATACGTTGGTGATCCGCAGCGAAGTCGATCAACAGGCCCCGGCCGAGCAGTTGCTGGCCAGCCTTGAAGCCGACTTGCGCGCCGCCCAGGCCCATGCCGACCTGCCGTTCGCCACATTGGTCGGCGCCGTGGCCCAGCGTCGCGACCTGAACCGCACGCCGCTGTTCCAGGTGATGTTCTCCCTCAACCACGGCCGCATGGACAGCAGCCAATGGCCGGGCCTGAACATCGAAGAGCAGACACTGCCGGTGATCGACGCCAAGTTCGAACAGAGCTGGGAAGTCCAGGACGATGGCAGCGACATGATCCTCGCGCTGGAATACCAAGCGGCGCTGTTTGACCCATTGACGATGCAGCGCTGGAGCGCGCAATGGTGTGCCCTGCTGGACGCATTGGTGGCAACACCGACACGGATGCTGGTCGAGTTGTTCCCACAACAACAGGATCAGCAGCAACTGGATCGCTGGAACGCGACCGAACGTCATTACAGCGGCCCGACCAATCTGCACACGGCCCTGACCCAGCAAGCGGCCCTGAGCCCCAACGCCCCGGCGCTGGTGTTCGAAGGCCAGCGCCTGAGTTATGCCGAGCTCGATCAACGCGCGCAAACCGTCGCCAAAGCCTTGCGCGCTGCCGGTATTGGCAGCGGCGCCATCGTCCCGGTGTGCATGGAGCGCTCCGTGGAAATGGTCGTGGCCTTGCTCGGCATCGTGCATGCCGGCGCGGCGTGGTTGCCGCTGGATCCGGAACTGCCGGCGGCGCGTTTGGCGTTTCTGATTGCAGATGCCGACGCCCAGGTCACCCTGACTCAAGCGCAGTGGCTGGCGCGTCTGCCGACCGGGCACAACGCCTGGACGCTGGATGCGTTGCCAAAAGCGGAAAGCGGTGAACCGATCAGCGTCAGCCCAAGCGACCTGGCCTACGTGCTCTACACCTCCGGTTCCACCGGTCAACCGAAAGGCGTGATGAACGAACACGGCGCCTTGATGAACCGCCTGCACTGGATGCAGGACGCTTTCCCGATTGGCCCGAACGACCGCGTGTTGCAGAAAACCCCATACAGCTTCGACGTGTCGGTGTGGGAATTCTTCTGGCCGCTGATCACCGGCGCCACCCTGGTGGTCGCCCGTCCGGACGGCCATCGTGACCCGGCGTACCTCAGCCAATTGATCCAGCAAGAGCAGGTCACCACCCTGCACTTCGTACCGTCGATGCTGCGCGCCTTTGTCGAAGAGCCGAGTCTGGTCGACTGCCGCAGCCTGCGTCAGGTGTTTGCCAGCGGCGAAGCGCTGCCGGTGGATCTGGTGCGGCGTTTCATGAGCCAACACCCGGCGGCACTGGTCAACCTCTACGGCCCGACCGAAGCGGCGATTGACGTCTCGGTATGGCGTTGCTCGGTGGACGATCTGATCGTGCCGATCGGTAAACCGATCGCCAACCTGCGCCTGTACATTCTCGACGAAGCCATGCAGCCACTGCCGATCGGCAGCATCGGCGAGTTGTACATCGGCGGGGTCGGTGTGGCGCGCGGTTACCTGAAACGTGCGGACCTGACCGAGGAACGTTTCCTCGCCAGCCCGTTCATTGATGGCGATCGCCTGTACCGCACCGGCGACCGCTGCCGCTTCCTCGCCGATGGCAACATCGAATACCTCGGCCGTCTCGACCATCAGGTGAAGCTGCGCGGTCAGCGGATCGAACTGGGGGAAATCGATGCGGCGCTGTTGAACCAGCCTGGTATTACCGGTGCCTGCACCCTGGTGATCGACAACCGCTTGGTGGCGTTCTACAGCAGCAGCGCCGCGCAATCGGAGCTGGGCGCGCTGCTCAGCGCCGAGTTGCCGGCGTACATGGTGCCGGCGGTGTGGGTTCAAGTGCCGGCCCTGCCCCTGACCACCAACGGCAAGATCGACCGCAAGGCCCTGGCCAACCGGCCACTGCCGCAGACTCAGGAAGACCACGTCGCACCGCGCAACGAACTGGAAGACCTGCTCTGCCAGTTGTTCGGTGAACTGCTTGGCGAAGCCTTGACCGGTGGCCGTGAAGTCGGGACTTCGGACAGCTTCTTCGCCTTGGGCGGTGACTCGATTCTCGGTCTGAAACTGATCTCGCGACTGCGTGAACAGGGTTATTCGCTCACGCCTAAAGACCTGTTCCGTTCGCCGACCCCGGCGGCATTGGCTCAAGTGGCCAGTCCGTTGCTGACCCTGGCCGAACAAGGCGATGTGACCGGTGCGATGCCGCTGATGCCGTTGCATCAGTGGTTCTTCGACCAACAACAGCCGCAGGCCGCGCACTGGAACCAATCGGTGCTGGCCGACAGCGACCGGCGTCTACAGCCAGACCTCGTGCAGGCGACCCTTGACCGTCTGGTCGCCCACCACGATGCATTGCGCTTGCGTTTCACTGAGGTTGACGGGCAATGGCAGGCGCAGATCGCGCCGGTTGAGCCGGCACCATTGACGTGCTGCGAACACCTGGAGCAACTGCAACAGGTCGCGCAAAGCCTGGACCTGCAACGCGGCCCGCTGTTCGCCGCGGCGTTGCTCGAAGGCGAGCCGCAACGTTTGTATCTGGTCGCGCATCACCTGGTCGTCGACGCGGTGTCATGGACGCCGCTGCTGGAAGATTTCCAGCAGCTGTATCAAGGGCTGGAGCGTGGCGAGAATCCGCGTCTGCCGGCAAAAACCACCTCCTACCGGCAATGGGCCGAGCACCTGCACGCCCATGCCGCTACGGTCAGCGCCGAACAGCGCTACTGGAACGCCCAGACCACTGCGAACAGGGCACCGGTGGCCACGGTTGCCGAGCGGCAGACGCTGTCCGCCCGTTGGGACACCGCACGCACTCATCAATGGCTGACCGAGTCCCACGCCGCTTACCGTACGCAACCGGAAGAACTGCTGATCGCTGCCCTCGCCGCCACCCTGGCGGAAGCCGAAAGCCGCGTCGACATCGTGGTCGATCTGGAGCGTCATGGTCGTGATGCGCCATTCGAAGGCCTGGATGTCAGCCGCACCGTCGGTTGGTTCACCACCCTGTTCCCGTTGCGAGTGAACGCAAGCGGGCCACCCGGCGATCGAGTGCGCAACGCCAAGGAAGCCTTGCGCGCCGTGCCGGGTCAGGGCCTCGGCCACGGGTTGCTGCGTCAGCGCGGCGAGTTGCCGTCGGGCCGTGGCGATGTGTTGTTCAACTACCTGGGGCATGAGCAAACGCCACAGGGCTGGTTGCGCGCCAGCACCTTGACCCCACCGCCGGAAGTGGCGTTGGCCAACCGGGTGACCCACGGCCGTGAAGTGGTGGCCTGGCTGGAAGACGGTGTGCTGCGTGTCGAATGGCACAGCGTCACCCCGGCCGCCGACAGCCGCTTGCCCGCTCGCCTGCTGGAACACCTGCAAGCACTGGTCGGGCATTGCCTCGACCCGCAGGCCGGGACGCTGATGCCGTCGGACTTCCCGCTGGCCAAAGGCATGAACCAGGCGACCCTCGACACCCTGCTCAAACGCCTGGGGCCGAAGAAGTGAGCCCCGGCCTCGACCTGAATTTGACTTCGGAGTGCGCCGCTCGCGGCGCACGTGCCTCTACGATTTTCTGGATTGAACACTGCTGCCATGCATGACCAAATCGAAAACATCTATTCGCTAACGCCACTGCAAAAAGGCCTGCTGTACCACGAGGCCTATGCGCCCGAGTCGCGGGTCTACTACCAGCAAATGAGCATCGGCCTGGCCGGTGAGCTCGACCTCGACGCGTTCCGCCAGGCCTGGATTGCGCTGATGCAGCGCCACGCGGTGTTGCGCACGGCGTTTCTCTGGGAAGAGCTGGACGACGCTTATCAGGTCATCCTCAAGGAGGTCGATCTGCCGCTGCGCGAAGTTGATTTGCGCGGTAACCCGCAAGGGCTGGCGGCCCTGGCGGCGGAAGATCACGCACAAGCGTTCGAACTGGGCGCCGCGCCGCTGATGCGTTTGACCCTGGCGCGACTCGACGATGTGAACGGTCAAGCGCAGTGGTCGCTGGTGTGGACACACCATCACCTGTTGCTCGACGGCTGGAGCGTCGGTTCGCTGCTGGCCGACTGGCGCGATCTGTATCGCGCGGCGCGTCGCGGGCAAAACGCGGCATTGGAAGCGGTGCGACCGTTTCAGGATTACGTGGCCTACCTCAGCGAACGCCCCTGCGCCGATGAGTTCTGGCGCAGTCGCCTGGCGGATTTCGCCAACACCACCCGCGTGCCCGAGTCGGACCCGCGTGGCCTGCTCGCCGACCCCGTGGACGCGCACCTGCCCTGCACCGAACACCAGCGCGTGCTGGATGCCGCAACGACTGCGCGCCTGAGCGGCTTCGCCCGTGACAACAACCTGACCGTCAATACCCTGCTGCAAGCGGCTTACGCTTATTTGCTGGGTCGCCATAACGGCAGCGACGAGGCCCTGATCGGCGTCACCGTGGCCGGGCGCCCGCAGCGCCTGAGCGGTGTCGAGCGCATGGTCGGTCTGTTCATCAACACCTTGCCGCTGCGGGTGCGCTGGGACGAGGCGCCGACCGTTGGCCAATGGCTGGCGGGCATCCAGGACTGGAACGCCGAAATGCGCGAGCATGAACACACGCCGCTCGCCAGTCTGCGGGCCTTGACCGCGCTGCCGCCCGGTGGCGAGTTGTTCGAAGCGATCATGGTGTTCGAAAACTTCCCGTTCCCCCGGGAGCTGGATCAGATCGACGACGGCCTCGTCGGGCTGCCGGACGCTGAACACAGCGCGCCGTTGCGCCACACCGGCGGGCGCAACAACTACCCGATGTCGCTGATCGCTTCGATGGAAAGCGACAGTTTGCACCTGCACTTGGTGCATCAGCGCAAACGCTTGTCCGATGCGGCCGGCACTCGCCTGATGGAGCAGTTGGTAACGCTGCTCGACGAACTGAGCCGCGACGCCAACCGGCCGCTGGCCGAGGTGCCGATGTGCCCGATGCAGGAACTGAACCTGACCCGCACCTGGGGCAACGGCGCGACCCTTGCAGTGCCGGATGCTGCGCTGCATGAACTGATCGCCGCTCAGGCCCGTCGCCATCCCGAGCGTGAAGCCGTGCGCGACGCCCATGGCGCATTGAGCTACGGCGAGCTGCTTGAAGCCTCGACCGGACTGGCCAACGCCTTGCGCCAGCGCGGTGTGCAACACGGTGATCGCGTCGCGCTGGCCCTGCCCCGTTGCAACGACGCAGTGATCTCGCTGCTGGCGGTCATGCAGGCCGGCGCTTGCTTCCTGCCCCTGGACCTGGGCCAACCGGCCTCGCGCCTGGGTGCGCTGATGGCCAGTGCCGATGTGGATTTCATCATTGGCACGCCGACCTTCGACACCGCCTCTGCGCAGGTGATCGAGGTCTCGGCCCGCGCCACCGGGATTGACCTGCCCGCAGTGGATCAACAGGCCTGCGCCTATGTGATCTACACCTCAGGCTCCACCGGGACGCCAAAAGGTGTGCGCCTGTCCCATCGCGCCATCGTCGCTTATGTCAGCGGCATTCTGGCCGAACTGGGTTGTGCCGAGGCTGAACAACCGTGGCGCCATGCGCTGCTATCGACCTTCGCCGCGGACCTCGGTTACACCCAGTTGTTCGGTGCGCTGGTCAGCGGTGGCAGCTTGCTGCTGGTGGACGACGACACCCGCGCCGACCCGAATGCCCTGGCCCAATGCTTTGCCGACTTCACCCCGGACCTGGTCAAGCTCACGCCCAACCACCTGCACGGTCTGCTCGCCGCGCATCCTGACGTGCGTCTGCTACCGCGCCGCGCCTTGTTGCTCGGTGGCGAAGCGCTGCACGGCTCGCTGCTGGACACTGTCCGTGCGCTGCGCCCGGAACTCGCGGTCTACAACCACTACGGCCCGACCGAAAGCGCCGTCGGCATTTGCCTGTCGCGCATCGACCAGCCATTGGCCGGCGTACAACCGCTGGGTCATCCGCAACCGAACCGGCAACTGCGGGTACTCGACAGCCACGGCCACCCCGTGCCAGTCGGTGTGCCGGGTGAATTGTGGGTCGGTGGCGAAGGCCTGGCCATCGACTACCTGGGTGATCCGGTGCAAACCGCCGCACGCTTCAAGGCCGTTGCCGATCTGCCCCGCGCCTACCGCACCGGCGACCGTGTGCGCTGGCTGGAATCCGGCGAACTGGCGTTCCTGGGGCGCGTCGACAACCAGGTCAAATTGCGCGGCTACCGCATTGAACTGGGCGAAGTCGAAGCGCAAATCAAACGCCTGTCGAGCAACATTCAGCAAGTGCTGGTCCGTGTCGTGCAACCGGCCAACGAGACGCCGCGCCTGATTGCCTGGCTGGTGGCCAGCACCTCGATGTCGGCGGACAAACTGCGTTATGACCTGGCCCTGCGCGTACCGGATTACATGGTGCCGGCAGACTTCATCGCCCTGGATGCCATCCCGCTGAACGCTAACGGCAAACCGGACATCGCCCGCCTGCCATTGCCCGATGCACCGACCAGCCAGGACAATTACGAAGCCCCGCGCGATGCGGTGGAAATCACCTTCGCCGAGATCTGGCAGGATGTGTTGCGAGTCGAGCGCGTGGGCATTCATGACAACTTTTTTGCGTTGGGCGGCGACTCGATTCTCAACCTGCAAATTATCGCCCGCGCCCACCAGCGCGGCATGAAGCTGACGCCCAAGCAGTTGTTCGAAAACCGCACCATCGCTGAAATTTCCGCGGTGATCAGCCAAGGCGCGAACTACAGCCGCGACACCACCAGCGCTGCGCGCAATGTACCGCTGACCGCAGGTCAACACGCCCGTCTCGAAGCCGGCCCGTTGGCGGCGAACTGGCGCTGCGTGGCGCTGAATACGCCGATCAGCCTCGAAGTGCTGAACCGCGCCGTGCAGGCTCTGCAACAGCAACACCGTGCACTGCAACTGGGCCTGACCCAACAGGCGGACGGCAGTTGGGCGCAAACCCTGCCGAGCACACCGAAACCGGTCAGCGCCAGCCGTCAGCCGTTCGACACTGACAACCTGAACGCACTGGCCGAAAACGTCCTTGCCACACTGGATCACGCAGCAGGTGAAGGCTGGCACGCGTGCCTGTCGGAACAGGGCGACGCGGTGTTGTTGGTCGCCCATGCACTGCGCCTGGATGCAGCTTCCTGGGCGTTGTTGATGACTGACCTGGCGCTGGCCGTGGCTCAAGCACAGTACGATCGTACGATTGAATTGCCGCGTCACGGTGGCCATCTCGATGAATGGGCCGACCATCAAAACCTTTGTGCCCGCGATGAAGACGGGCTGGAATCGGCCTGGGAATACTGGCTGCAATACGCCGGAGAAACCCTGCCGTCCGTTCCACAACCCGATGACCTGAGCACTGCGAGCCGCGTACAGATTTCGGCGCCACTCAGCGCTCGTCTGAACCTGCTGCAACGCCGCAGCCACGCGCCTTGGGCATCGCTGGTGGCCACCGCTGTCGCGGCGCAACTGGCGCAGCAAAGTGCCGAACAAGACGTTTGGCTGACCCTGGATCGCGGTCGCTGCGAGCGCGCACGTTTGCCGCTCAGCAGCGCCCTGAGCCGTACCGACTTCAACCCGGCGACGGTTGTCGGTGCGCTGAGCCACGCGGTTCCGCTGCGTCTGAACGTGACACCCGGCGCCAACGCCGCGCAATGGCTTGCACAGGTCGACGCGCAACTGGCTGCCGCCCCGCACACCGGTGACGACTACGGCGTGCTGCGTTATCTCGCTGACAACGATTACTTGCGCGAACCGCTGCTGAGCCTGCCGCAGCCGACCGTGCATATTGTCATGGCCGGCGAATGGCTAGCCCCTGAGGGGCCGTTGGGCGAGGTCATCGCCGCCAGCGCGCCAATCGATGGCGCCGGGCTGACCCTGTCCGTGAGCCTGCAACACGGTCAACTGCAAATCGATTGCCGTGGCCGAGGTGCAGAACACTGGGCCGAGGCGCTGGAGCAGCGACTGACCCTGCTGGCCGCCGACGCCGAGCAAGCCATCCCGGGTGCCCACGCGTTCCCGTTGTGCCGCGCCGCCGGCCACGACCTTACGGCCTTGGGTGCTAACTTCGACTGGGCCGGCATCGACGACTTGCTGCCCCTGTCACCGATGCAGGAAGGCATGTTGCTGCACACCCTGCTACGTCCCAACAGCGGCATCTACCTGATGCAGCAACGTTATCGCTGGGACGGCGAACTCGACCGCAGCGCCATCGAATTCGCCTGGGCCCGGCAACTGGCCCGGCACCCGATGCTGCGCACCGGTTTTTGGTGGCAGGACGGTAAGGCTGCGCTGCAATGTGTCTATCACGACACCGACCCGGCCTTCGCCTGGTACGACTGGCGTCACCTCGACGAAGCGAGTCGCCAACGTCAGCTGGACGCTGTGCTGGACGCCGAATGTCGGCAGGGTTTCGACATGCGTCGCCCGCCGCTGACCTTCCTTCGGGTATTCCAGGTGGCTGATCAGGAGTTCCTGATCGTGCGCAGCTTCCACCACATCCTGACCGATGCCTGGTGCTTCGGCCTGTTGATGGCCGACCTGTTCGCCCATTACCAGGCTCGCGTACTCGGCCAGCCTGTGGCGCGTCCGTTGCTGCCCTCGTTCAGCAATTACATCCATTGGCTGCAATGTCAGGACACGTCCATCACGGAACAATTCTGGACCCGCGAACTGGCCGGTTTCAGCGCGCCGACGCCGTTGGTGGTGGATCGTCCGGCCGTGACCGAGCAAGCGGTCGAAGCGGTGGCCAACCTGGACGTCACCCTGTCGATTGCCGACACCCGCGCCCTGACCGCGTTGTGCCAACAACACCAGCTTACGCCCAACACCTGGATTCAGGGTGCCTGGGCCTTGCTGTTGTCCCGCTATAGCGGCAGCGATGACGTGCTGTTCGGCGTTACGGTGTCGGGACGTCCGACCGATTTGCCGGGCGTGGAAGACATCGTCGGGTTGTTCATCAACAGCCTGCCGCTGCGGGTCAAGGTTGACGACTCGCAAACCGTGGTGCCGTGGCTGCAAGCATTGTTCGCGCACAACTACGAGCTGCGCGCCTACGAACATGCACCGCTGGTGGACATTCAGCGCTGGAGTGAAATCGAGCACGGTCGCTCGCTGTTCGACAGCCTGGTGGTGTTCGAAAACGCGCCGTTCGACGCTGGTCTGTCGGACCGTCAGGTCGACTTCAACGTCGACATCTACGAAGACCGGGTGCACACCAACTACCCGATGACCGTGGTGCTCTACCCCGGTGATCGTCTGGGCATTCGCCTGACTTACGACGCCGCGCGTTTCGACACCGACACCGTACAGCGCATGCTCGGCCATTTGCGTCAGTTGCTCACGCAAATGGTTGCCCAGCCTGACGCGCCACTGGCCTCGCTGTCGTTGTTGACGCCGGATGAACGCCAGACCCTGCTGGTGGACTGGAACCGCAGTGAACTGGACTTCCCGCTGGATCAAACCTACGCCGAACTGTTCGCCCGGCACGTGGCGGAGCATCCGCAGCGTATCGCTGCCGTGTGCGGCGCCGACAGCCTGAGCTACGCCGAACTGGATCAACGCTCGAATCGCCTGGCCCGTGCGCTGATCGAAACCGGCGCCGGTCGCGACACGCTGGTGGCACTGGCCGCTGAACGCGGGCTGCCATTGCTGAGCATGATGATCGCCGTACTCAAGGCTGGCGCGGCGTACCTGCCGCTGGACATCAAGCACCCGCCGCAGCGCCTGAGCGAGGTTCTCGAACTGTCCGGGGCGACGATTCTGTTGACCAGTGACAGTGCCGACTCGGTCATCGACCCGGCACTGGCCGCGAGCACCGCGACCCCGCGCCGCCTGCGCACCGAAGCCCTATGGCTGGCGGGCGATGCAACGCCACCGAACGTGGCGGGCAGCCCTGATGATCTGGCCTACGTGATCTTCACCTCAGGCTCCACCGGCACGCCGAAAGGCGCGATGGTCGAGCAACGGGGCATGCTCAACAACATCTTCGGCAAGGTGCCGACGCTGGGCCTGTCGAGCGCAGACCGGATTGCCCAGACCGCCTCCCCGGCGTTCGACATTTCGGTCTGGCAGTTCCTCGCCGCCCCCATCCTTGGTGCCACCGTGCACATTCTGCCGGACCTGATCGCCCACGATCCCGAGCGGCTGCTGCAAGCGCTGGAGAACCAGCAACTGTCGGTACTCGAAGCCGTGCCGACGATGATCCGCGCCCTGCTCGACCTCGCCAGCACCGACACGCAACTGTCGGCGCTGCGCTGGTTGCTGCCGACCGGCGAAGCCCTGCCTCCAGCGCTGGCCCAGGCCTGGCTCACTCGCTTTGCCCATGTGCCGCTGATGAACGCCTATGGTCCGGCGGAATGCTCGGACGACGTGGCGTTCCACCCGCTGACCGCTGTGCCTGAAGAAGGCGGCAACGCCATGCCGATTGGCCGGCCGACCGCCAACAATCATCTGTACCTGGTGGATGCCGCGTTGCGGCCAGTGCCAGTGGGTGTACCGGGGGAAATCTGCGTGGGTGGCGTCGGCGTCGGTCGTGGTTACCTGAACGATCCAGAGAAAACCCAGGCTGCGTTCGTCGCACATCCATTCGAACCCGGCGCGCGCTTCTACCGCACCGGTGACCTGGGACGCTGGCGTGCAGACGGAGTGATCGAGTTTCTCGGTCGCCGTGATCAGCAGGTGAAAATCCGTGGTCACCGCATCGAATTGGGGGAAATCGAAGATCACCTGGGACGTCATCCCGCCGTGCAAGCCGTGGCCGTGATCGTCAACGCCGACCAGCGTGGCGATTTGCAACTGGTCGCCTACTGGACCGGCGATGACACACCTTTAGCGCTACTTCGCGAATGGCTGAGCCAACGCTTGCCGTCGTACATGGTGCCGGCGCATTGGCAACAGCTGGACGCGCTGCCGCAGAACGCCAACGGCAAGGTCGATCGCAAACTGCTGACCGCACGTGCGCTGGACAGTAGCGACCTGAGCGAACAACGATCGCTGAGCAGCGACACCGAGCAGCAACTGGGCGCGATCTGGGCACAGATTCTCAACGTGGCAACGATCGGTGCCGACGACAATTTCTTCACCCTCGGCGGACACTCGTTACTGGCGACGCTGGTGGTCTCGCGGATTCGCAGCCAACTCGCGGTGGACTTGCCACTGCGTGCAGTCTTCGATCACCCGGTATTGGAAAACCTGGCCCGCGCCATCGACAGCGCCCGCTTGCAGGCGGTACCTTTGGCCCTGCCCGCAATCACTGCGGCAGACCGTTCGCAACCGCTGCCGTTGTCGTTTGCTCAACAGCGGCTGTGGTTCCTTGAGCAACTGAACCCTGGCTCCAGCGGTTTCAACATTCCGTTCGCCTTGACCTTGACCGGGGCGCTGAATGTCGAAGCCTTGCGCCTGGCGTTCGAACAATTGATCGCCCGCCATGAAGTATTGCGCAGCACCGTGCACAGCGATCACGGTGAACCCTGGCAGCGGATTGAAGCGGCGCAGGCGTTTGCCTTGCCGGTCACCGATCTGCAAGCGGTCTCGGCGCAGGAACAGGAGCCGGCCATCCAGGCGCAATTGGCCGAGGTCTTCGGCCAACCGTTCGACCTGACGCAGGCGCCATTGATTCGCGCGCGGTTGCTGCAACTGGATGCGCAGACTCATGTGTTGGCCATTGCCATGCACCACATCGCGGTGGATGCCTGGTCCATTGCGCAACTGGTCGACCAACTGGCCACGGACTACATCAGTTTCGGCACCACGGCTGCCCGCATCGACACCCCGGCCCTGCAATACGCCGACTTCGCCGTGTGGCAACGCTCGCACCTGCCGGGCCCGGTCTGGCAGCAACAACTGGCCTACTGGCGCCAACAGTTGCAAGCCAGCCCGGCGCCGCTGTTGCTGCCGGGAGCCCAGACCCGCGAACACGGCGGGTGCGCGCGTCATCGCCGTCGCCTGCCGGCGTCGCTGGCCCGGGCCATCGGCGAGTTGGCCACGGCTCGCGAGGCTTCGCCATTCATGGTGTTGCACAGCGCGCTGAACGTGTTGCTGCATCAGCAAACCGGACGCGAAGACCTGTTGGTCGGCACCGACATCGCCAACCGTCATCAGCAACAGACCGAAGACATGGTCGGCTTCTTCGTCAACCAGTTGGTGCTGCGTTGCCGTGTCACGCCGCAGCAGACGTTCGATCAGTTGCTGAGCGATGCCCGCCGCGTAGCGCTGGATGCCTTTGCCCATCAGGACTTGCCGTTCGACGCCTTGGTAGCTGACCTGCTGCCACAGCGGGACGCCCGTTACACGCCGTTCTTCCAGGTCAAACTGGTGGTGCAGAACACCCGCCAGCAGGACCTGCATTTGCCGGGTCTGGCGATCAGCGAGCGGGAACTTGAACCGCAAGCGTCGGATGTGGACCTGCTGATCAACGTCGTGGATGACGGCGAAGGCCTGCTGGTGGTGTACGACTACGACACCGGGCGTTACGCCAGTGCCTACATCGAACTGCTCGACAGCCTGTTCGTCTGCCTGCTGGAACAACTCGTGCTGAACGCTGACACCAGCGTCGCCCAGTTGTTGGTGCCACTCAATCAACTGCAACAGACCCGCCGCGACCAGGCTCAAGCCGCGCTGCGTGAAGCCGGCAGCGCGCGCCAGAGCACCCTGGGCCAGGCCCGTCGCCGCAGCGTCGTGAAGGATGCCGAACAATGATGGTCATCGGTCAATCGACGCTCATGTCCCACTTTTTTGTACAGGTCTCAGCATGACTCAGACTCACGAAGACACGCCATTCGAAGGCTTCGAACTGTCACCGCAACAGGCACACTTGTGGCGCCTGCAACAAAACCGTCTGGCGACCACCCAGCGGGCCACACTGCGCATTCGCAGCGAACAACCACTGGACAGCGCACGGCTGAAAAACAGTTTGCTGGCCTTGATGCAGCGCCACGAGATCCTGCGTACCCGTTATCAACAACTGCCGGGCCTGTCGTTGCCGATGCAGGTGATCGGCGATTCAACCGCTGATTGGCAGGCGTTGAGCATCGAACTGCAGGTGGACGCCCGGTCGGCAACGTTGCACCTGCCGGCCTTGCACCTGGACAGCACCAGCCTGGGCTACCTCGGCGAAGAATGGGCGCTGGGCTATGTGCAACCAGCACCGCAAGAGCCGCCGCTGCAATACGCCGACTATGCGGCGTGGCGCCTGGAGTCGGTGGACGACCAGGGTCGACAGTTCTGGGATGAGCAGTTCAATGCGATGGTTACCGACGTGCCTTTGCCTTGGCAGCGGCAGAATCCGGCTATCGGGATTGTCGAAATGGCGCGGATGCAACTGTCGTTCGACGACTCCACCCTGCAACGCCTCGATCAGCAAGCGGCCAGCCTCGGCGTCAGCACCGGCACGGTCGTGCTCGCCGCCTGGGTCGCTGTGTGGCAACGCTACAGCGAAGCCGAACGCCTGACGCTGGCCTACGAAAACCAGACGCGTCCGGACGTGTTGGGGGATGCCCTCGGCCTGTTTTCCGAGCCGCTGCCGCTGACGCTCGACACTGCGCCCGAGCTGTCGTTTGCCGCGTTATGCCGGCAACTGAGCGAGCGCGTTGGCCTGCTCAACGATGCCCGGGACAGCTACCCGAGCCACTTGAGTAATGTGCCGTCGTTGTCCGGCGTGGGTTATCGCGAACTCGCGGTCGTGCCGCACAGTACGCTGAACGATGCCGGTTGGCAGATCGAACAGGCTGACAGTGTCAGCGCTGATTGTGCGTTGCTGTTGCAATACCACCCGCGTTCGGCCAGTGGTTTGTCGCTGCATTTTGACGCTGCGCTCTACACGCCCGCCCATGTCGAACTCCTCGCCGAGCAGTTGCTGAGCGTGATCGAGCACAGCTTGCGTGAACCGGCCGCCAGCCTGAGCCGACTGACAACGTGCAGCGCCGCCGAGCAACGACGGGTGACCGGCGCATTGGCCACTTCGCCGACCCTGAGCCCGGCGCAAGAACAGCTCTATGACGCCACTTTCGCCCTGCCCAACCTGGCGGCCTGCTTTGCCCAGAGCTCTGCCTCCAACACTCAGCGCCCGGCGGTCTCGGGCCCAAGCGGCACCTTGAGTCATGCCGAGCTGGATCAGCGCGTCACGGCCCTCACTCAGCAATTGCTTGCCCAAGGCCTGGAACCCGGTGCGCGGATTGCGCATTTCCTGCCGCGTGACATCGATGCGGTGGTGGCGCTGGTCGCCATCCTGCGTGCCGGCGCTTGCTACGTGCCGATCGACCCGGCCTATCCCACCGAGCGCATCGAACATATTCTGCGCGACAGCCAGGCCCGTCTGGTGCTGACCCATCACGCTCGCGTGCAAGATCTGCCGGCGGACTGGCAACCGAAGGCATTGGCGATTGATCAGGCGCTGCCTGTAGTGCCGTTGCGGGAAGAGCCGACCGTCTCGCGGGATCAACCGGCCTACCTGATTTACACCTCGGGCAGTACCGGGCAGCCCAAGGGTGTGGTCATCAGCCATGCCAACGCCCTGCATTCGCTGGCGGCGCGGCTGGCGGGGTATCCGCGGCCGGTGCAACGCTTCCTGCTGCTGTCGTCGTTCGCTTTCGACAGCTCCATCGCCGGGCTGTTCTGGAGCCTGGCCCAGGGCGGTTGCCTGCACCTGGCCAGCGAAACCGAACAGAAAGATCCACTGCAACTGGCGCGGTTGATCCGCAGCCACGGCGTATCGCACCTGCTGGCGCTGCCTTCGTTGTACGCCTTGATCCTGGACGAGTTGGGCGACAGCCCGAGCCCGCTGAGCACCGCGATTGTCGCCGGTGAAAGCTGCCCGCCCGCGCTGGTGGACAACCACTATCGCCGCCAACCCGACGCGCAGCTCTACAACGAATACGGTCCGACAGAAGCTTCGGTGTGGAGCACTGTCGCCCTCTGTCGTCCCGATCCGGGTTCCGTGCCCATCGGTCGTGCCATCGCTCATACCCGGGTGTATTTGCTCGACAGCGACGGCGCCCCCGTGGCCCGAGGGTTCAAAGGTGAAATTCACATTGCCGGACCGGGGCTGTCCGAAGGTTATCTGGGCCTGTCGCAGATGACCGCCGAGAAATTCATCCGGGCCAGTCATCCATCCCTCGACGGCCAACGCCTGTATCGCACCGGCGATTTCGCCTGGCAGGACCTGGACGGACAACTACTGTTCCTCGGGCGCACCGACTCACAGATCAAACTGCGCGGTTACCGTATCGAGTTGGGCGAAATCGAAACCGCGCTATGCAACGTCAGCGGCGCCAAACTGGCGGTGGTCTTGTTGGACACCACTCAGACCGAACCGAGCTTGCGGGCGTTCATCGAATCGGCCAATCAACTTCAGGCCAGTGTCGTGCGCGAATCCCTCGGGACGCTATTGCCGGCGCACATGATTCCCGCCGACATCCAGTGGCTGGCGCAACTGCCACGCACCGCCAACGGCAAGGTCGACCATCGTGCCTTGCTGGCCCGTGCGCCAAATCGCAGTCTCGCGGCTTACGCAGCGCCCGAAGGGCATATCGAGCAGGTGCTCGCGGCGGTGTGGCAAGAGTTGCTGGAGGCCGAAGTGATCGGTCGTCACGACGACTTTTTCGCCCTCGGCGGCCATTCGCTGCTGGTGGTGCGCATGACTGCCCGGTTGCGCGCCACGCTAGGCATTGAAGTGCCGGTCAACGTGATCTTCCAGCACCCGACGCTGATCGGCCTTGCTGAACAAATTACCCGGCCCCACGACCAGGCGGCGATCATTGCCTTGCAGGCTGGCGAAACTGGACAGACACCGTTGTTCTGCCTGCACCAACCATCGGGCGGGGTTCACCATTACATGCCGATGGTCGCCGCGTTGCCGAAGGCGCTGCCAGTGTTCGGCGTTCCGCTGCCCGAGTCGCTACGCAGTCAGGACCTCGTTGCATTAGCCCGCGAATACTTGCCACAGATCCGCCAGATTCAGGCTCAGGGTCCGTATCGCCTGGCCGGTTGGTCGATGGGCGGCTTGCTCGCGCTGGAGCTGACCCGGCAACTGGAGGCCCAAGGGCAAACGATTGAGTGGTTGGGGTTGTTCGACAGCACGTTCCACGCCGAGGATGAAACGCTGGCGTGGGATGCGCTGCAGGCCATCGTTCAGCAAGAATTGAGCAGCGACAGTCGCCAGCGACTCACCGCGCAATGTCTGACGGAACTGCGCACGGCCACGGCCGAACTGAGTCGCGTGGAGCAATTGCGTTTCGCCCTGCTGCAATGGGCGAGCGCCAACGGCCTGGGGCTCAATGCACCGCTGACCTATGTCGAGCAAACCTTGAATGTGATGGCCGACGCGCGTCGTTGGGTCAGCGGCTATTCGGTGCCCGTCGTGCAGGCCACCCTGCAACTCTGGTGGGCCGAGCAGACGCTTGTCGAGCGCCCGACTCTGCCGGCGCAATGGGACGCGATCAGTCAGCGAACCTGTCATCATCCGGTCGCCGCCGATCACGACACGATCCTCGGGCAGTCCGCCTTCCATGAACAACTCAACAAGTCGCTGGCCATGGCCTCGACGGAAACCGTCGCATGAACCTGATTCTCTATCTCTACCGCCAATCGGCACGCCTGCTGGCTCTGGCCTCGATCACTGGCGCACTGGGCGGTCTGGCCAGTGCGGGGCTGGTGATTCTGATCAACCGTGGGCTGGCCAACCCGCAGCAATTGCCGGAACTGGCCCTGGGGTTTTTCGGGCTGTGTATCGGCATGCTGCTGAGCAAACTCTGTTCGGAACTGTCGCTGCTGCACCTGACCCAAAGCGCGATTTTCCAGATGCGCATCGACTTGTCGCGCAAGCTGCTCGCGACTCCGCTCAAACGCCTGCAAGGCATGGGCAAACACCGCTTGCTGGTAATCCTCACCGAAGACGTGCACACGTTTACCGCTGCGTTCGAGTGGGTGCCGCTGCTGTTCGTCAACGCCGTGGTGACCCTGGCGTGCTTTGCCTATCTGGCCTGGTTGTCGTGGTCGTTGCTGGCGATTCTGGCATTGTTTCTGATGGTCGGCCTGGTGGCGTTTCACTTGGCCGAACGCGGGCCGTTGAGCCATCTGGAACGGGTGCGCCAGCAAAAAGATGTGCTCTACCAACATTTTCGCAGCCTGATCGAAGGCAGCAAGGAATTGCAGCTGAACAACGCCCGCGGCGAAGCCTTTGTCGAACGAGTCATCCGTCCGGGTGCTGACGAGTTTCGTGTGCGTTTCCTGCGCGGTATGGCCGGGTATTCGGTGGTGGCCAACCTCGGCACACTGCTGTTTTACCTCAACCTCGGCGTGCTGCTGTTCATCGTTCCGTTCTGGCTACCGCAACCGATCACCGTGCTGACCAGTTTCACCGTGACGTTGCTGTACCTGGTACGGCCGATCTCCGACCTGATGATCGCCCTGCCCTCGCTGCGTCAAGCCAGCATTGCACTGAACCGCATTCGCCAACTGGACGCGGAGCTGAGCACCGAAGCCCAGATAGCTGCGCCGCTCGGCAATGTGTTCGCCAGTGAAGGCCCGATGCGCCTGTTGCTCAACGGCGTGTGCCACCGTTATCCCGGCGAGCACGAGGATCATCCCTTCATGCTCGGGCCGGTGGACCTGACGCTGGAACAGGGTGAGCTGGTGTTTGTGGTGGGTGGCAATGGCAGTGGCAAGACCACCCTGTCGATGCTGATGCTGGGCTTGTATGCACCGGAAACCGGTTGTGTGGTGCTCAACGGCGTGGAAGTGGATGACGACAACCGCGAGCAATACCGTCAGCACTTTGCCGCGGTGTTCGCTGACTTCCACCTGTTCGAACATTTGTTGGGCGACGACGGACCGGACGCCGAATATCGCACCGCCGAAGCGACGCGTTATGTGAAAGCGTTGGGGTTAGGACACAAAGTCAGCATTGTCGATGACCGTTTTTCCACCGTGGAACTGTCCACGGGTCAACGCAAGCGATTGGCGCTGGTGTCGGCGTATCTGGATGACAAGCCGTTTTATCTGTTCGATGAATGGGCTGCCGACCAGGATCCGACCTTCAAGCGGGTGTTCTACATGGAGTTGTTGCCGGAACTGAAAGCCCGGGGCAAAACCGTGATCGTGATCACCCACGATGACGCTTACTTCCAGCAGGCCGACCGGGTGCTGAAAGTAGAGAACGGCCGTCTCACCCAGGTCGAAGCCCATGCGGCTTATGCCTGATGAGGCGCTGTGATGTCAGCGCCCGGCACCAGCGGACAGTTGTCGCAGTACGGGCGCGCATCACCGAGCTGGTGGTGCAGGCAACACACTTTGCGCATCAGTAATGGCACGCCGCTCGGGCCGGGGGCCAGTTGCAGGAAGCCGTACAGCGGATTGCGCGTGCCATCGGCCCAGTGCCGCTCCCGGAACAGCCTCTCGCGCCATTGCGGCGCGTGCGGCATCTGGAAGTAATCGAGCGCGACATCGATGGCCGCCGCCACGTTGTTCCACAGCAAGCGCTGGGCCACCCGCCCGGCGCTTGCCAGTGCCTGCACCAAAGGCGCCATGTCGTCAGTCAGCAGTTTTTGCGCGAAGGCCAACGGGTCGTTCAACGGCAGTACTTCGCCGGCAGCAAATACCTGAGCCACGGGCATGCCGTTTTCCAGCGCCACATGGGGATCATGCACGATACAACGCAGATGCTGCGCAGCGGCGGCCAGCGGCAAGGCCAGCGTCACGCAGATCAAATCCATCGACCATTGCGACACCAGTGCAGCCCGAGGTGCAGCGGGATAGTAGTGGGCGTAAAGGCCTAACAACTCAGTACAGGTTTGCGGATCGCGAAACTCAATCAACCCACGGCCTTCGACGTGGCTGCTCAGTCGGCAGGTGCTGCGCAGAAAGGCGCCATCGAAACGAAACAACTGATCGAGCAGGGTTTCGTCGAGCATTCGGACGGTGGTTTGAAGAGACGTCATGAGGCTTCGTAACTGAGTTTGAGAACTGTTAACCTACCACGTTTTTTGAATTCCGAAGACTCAACACGGCGGGTCAACCCCCGAGTTTGCCAGGCAGGACGCTCTGATGTTCATCCAAGATATGAAGTTGCTGGCCGCGCCTTACTGGTCGGCTCAAGGCCGTCGCCGCGCCTGGCTGACCCTCGCCCTGGCCATGCTGGCGGTGGCCGGGATCATTGCGATCCAGGTGCGCTGGAACGAGTGGAGCCTGGGCTTTTACAACTCGTTGCAAAGTCTGGACGCCGCCGCGTTCGGTTATCACGTCGTGGAGTTGCTGGTGCTCGACGTCGCCTTCATCGCCTGCACCATGGCCAAGTTCCAGGTGCAGCAGCGCTTGCTGATCAGCTGGCGAGAAAAACTCACCCAGGCCTTTCTCGGCAAGTGGCTCGACAGCCAACGCTACTACCGCAGCCGCTTTCACAGCGTGACCTACGACAACCCCGATCAGCGCATTGCCGAGGACTGCAAGATCTTCGTCGAGCAGACCCTGGACCTTGGCCTGAACCTGCTACAGGCGATCATTCTGGTGGTGCTGTTCAGCATGATCATGTGGCGCATTTCCGGCACGCTGGAGTTCGAAGTCGCCGGACATGCCGTCGCCATCCCTGGCTACATGTTGTGGCTGGCATTGATTTACGCGGTGATCGGCAGTGGTATTGCGCACTGGATCGGCAAACCGCTGATCGGGCTGAATTTTATGCAGCAACGCCGTGAGGCGGATTTTCGTTTCGGCCTGACGCGTTTGCGCGAAGACGCAGAAAATGTAGCCCTTTCCCGTGGCCAGGGTTGGGAAAGCAAGCAATTGTTGGGACAGTTGGGACTCCTGTTGAGCAACTACTCGAGGCTGGTCCGCTCGAAAAAACACCTGCTGGGGATTAATGCGGCGTATGAGCGATTCGCCTTTACCTTGCCGCTGCTGCTGGTGTCACCGCGCTTCTTCTCGCGAGAAATTCAACTGGGGCAACTGACCCAGATCGCTTCGGCATTCGGCGAAATACAGGCCTCACTGTCGTTTCTGATTCGCAGCTACCCGCAAATCGCCGAATGGCGTGCGACCAAGACTCGCTTGTGCAGTTTCTGGCGTGAACTCGAGGCATTGCCCGCCCCGGTCGACCCCGTCACCCGTCGTACTCCCGGCCTGCGGTTGCATGACTTTGCACCGCTTAACGAGCACGGTTTACCGCTGTTCGAGCCGCTGACGCTGACCTTGGCTCCCGGCGAACGACTGTTGCTGCGTGGACCTTCCGGCGCGGGCAAAACCACCCTGCTCCGCTCGCTTGCGGGGTTGTGGCCACGGCACCAGGGCAGCGTCGAACTGGACCGCGAGGGTCTACTTATCTTGCCGCAGAGGCCTTATCTGCCCAATGGTTCGTTGCATGAACTGTTGCATCAAACCGGCGAGACCGGTGCTATCGAAATCGACGAAGCACGCCTGGAAGCCGTGCTCAAACTGACAGAGTTGCAGCACTTGCCGTTGCACAGCACCGATGACTGGAGCCGGCGTTTGAGCCCCGGCGAGCAACAGCGCCTGGCCATGGCCCGCGCCTTGCTGATTCGGCCACCCTTGCTGTTCCTCGACGAAGCCACTTCGGGCCTCGACGACAGTGCCGAGCGACGGTTGTACGAAGCGCTGGCGGCAACCGACATTACGCTGGTCAGCATCGGCCATCGCGAAAGCCTCGGTGCGTACCACACCTGCGTGATCGATGTGGTGCCAGTGGCTTTGCCCTCCGCGCCCAAACCAATTCCCTCCACCACTCTGGAATTCTGAGATTATTGATATCGTTGCCAAAAAAGTGCCTGGCGTTTTTCGAGCCTGACTGCGTGCCTGCCCTGCGTTCAACACGCTCAGGCGAACAGGACTACACCTTCCAACAGATCCAGGAGCACCAGATCAGCATCATCGGACCACGTGTTATGGTGGGCGACGTATTCACGCTGAAGCTGATGAAGCAATGCCCTGAAGAAGGGTTGATCAATGCCAAAGAAACATCAGGAAAACAAAGCAGCGACTGCTGCTGACATTGAGCGCTCTATCCAGGCGCTGAACAAAATGGCTGAACGCCTCTGGGGCGATGGCCGGGAAGCTGAGGCGAAAGCCCTCCTCGATGCCTTGGATGCGTTAAACCGGGCGCTGGATCGGATCAGGATTGGAGAGAGCCGCAGGGTTCTTCATTGAGCGATCTGCCACGCATAGCAGCAGAGCTGCTTTTGTGCGCTGAAAGCTACTATCAGCGCTACTTGCAGAAATATCAGTTCTGCTAATACTCTTGTCGCCATGAAAACACGCCGCCCCCTTACCCCTGAAGAAGTCGCCGAGAGCACCAGGCTCAAGGCTATTTACGACCAGCGAAAGTTTGCTGCCAAAGCGGCTGGATCAAATCTCACTCAAGCGGATGTGGCTGAGGCTTGTGGCTGGTCTGGCCAAAGCGCCTTCAGTCAGTACGCAACCGGCAAGGTTCCACTGAACGTCGAGGCACTCCTGAAACTGGCGAAAGCCTTGCGCTTCGATGCCAGCGAAGTGAGCCCACGCCTGATGTCGACCATTGCCAGCGTCCAGTCTTCCGAGCGCATTCAGCCAAGCGTAATGATGTCGGACATCCAGCCTTGGGATGACGACACTCCCCTGGATGACGATGAGGTCTACGTTCCCTTCCTGCGCGAAGTGGAACTGGCGGCCGGATCAGGCCGTTTCGTGATTGAGGAAAGCGACAGTGCCCGGCTGCGCTTTTTCAAGAAGGACCTTCGCCATAACGGCGTTCAGTTCAGCAACGCGAAGTGCGTGGTTGTCAGCGGCAACAGCATGCTGCCAGTGCTGCGTGACGGCGCAACCGTAGGCATTAACGTCGGCAAGAGTTCACTGGGCGATATCGTTGACGGCGACATGTACGCCATCAACCACAACGGTCAGCTGCGGGTGAAGCAGGTTTACCGCCTACCGACAGGCATCCGCCTGCGCAGCTTCAATCGTGACGAGCACCCGGATGAGGACTACACCTTTGCAGAAATCCAGGAACAGCAAATCGTGATCCTGGGCCACGTGTTCTGGTGGGGAATGTTTGCTAGGTAGTCCTCCCCTACACAAGCGCCAGAAACGGCGCAAAGACAGAATGAAGAAAGTAGCCTCCGTTTGTTGTTGAAGACTACAGAACGCTCGGCATCCGCCTACAGTACAGGAAGGAGCCGCGGTGTTTGCGGACTGCACCAAAAATGAACGGAGTCCAATATGACCTTCTCAGCATCGAACCCAGCTACGCGCAAGTTATCGGTAGCTCTCGCTTTCGTGTTGTCAGCAACCCTCGCTGGTTGCGCCACCAACAAGGACTTTTACGCCAAAGGGGGAAGCCGAGCTGATGGCGTCGTTGATATGGCGTATGACTTCCAGCAGTTTGAGACCCCTGTGGTTCGAATCGAGCAAGCCCAGAGTATCGCTAAATCAAAATGCGCGATGTGGGGTTACACGGATGCAGAGGCATTTGGAGGAAAAACCCAGCACTGCAACCAGATGAATGGCTACGGGACCTGCATTGCAGGTCAGATGGTTGTCCAATACCAATGCTTGGGCAACATCAACACCTCCAGCCCTTCCACTACACCGGCCGCGACCGCACCCGTTGCCGATGCAGCAGCAACTTCTGCTTCAGGCGGGCCACTCAGCAAGGATCAGTGGAAGCTGCAGCAAATTCAGCAATTGAACAAATCTGCACCGTCGTATGAGGAGTACCAAAAGCGGTACCGGGCCATCATGGAGCAATAATAAACCTTCCCCTTCAACGCGCATTTGAAATGTCGGCGACCCGACTTCAGGCGCAGAACGACACTCTGCAGGATCCGTCATCGATTAGAAGCCCGCCAAGCGCGGGCTTTTTTGTGCCTTTCAAAAACATTATTAGCAGCGCTATTTACTTTAAATATCAGCACTGCTACTTTTAATTGCAAGTCAAGACAACACCGACCCAGCAACGAAAGCATCACTTCTGCCCATTCATCGAGTGGGCAGTGGGATGTAGGCCTACATCAAAAGCGCAAGGCTCAACGGAGCAAAAGGTGACATCAATGAATTAAGGAAAATGACCATGACCGTAGACATCAGCAACTACACAATCGCTACACCGCTTCCTATCTCCGAGACCAACCCCATCGCACTTGAGCTCATCGGCTGGCGGGCACTGCTTGAATGTCCGGAAGTCATTTCGATGCTTCCAGATGGCTCGCTGCAAATGACGGCACCGACACTCGGCGCTTCGAGCAAAAGCACGCAGCGGACGCGCTGTGAGTGGAAGGAGCCGGGTTATTGGCTGTTCGCCAGCGCTGCTGACCATTGGAACCGACAAGAAATGCGGCTGACGAAGGTCAACTCGCTGCAGAAGGTCGTGATCAGCCAGATTCATGTGCAGGGTTCAGAGCGACCACCGGTAAAGGTGTTCTGGAACAAAGGCCGGATCACCATGGGGTTCCGGTCGAGTTATCTTCAAGAAGACCCAGTGAACACGACGGTTCTGGAAGACGTGCCGCTCGGTGCACTGTTCAAAATCAACATTCACGCCAATTCGAGCGGCGCTGTCTCCGTTTCGGCGAGCTGCAACGGCGTCAAATCGACCTCCGCAATCATGCGCCTCGACAACACCTGGGACACGAAAACACTGGCCTTCCACGGCGGCGTGTACAACCAGATCGATTACTCCGACACCACCGACCCCGAAGACGGTTCGGTGTGCATCATCAGCGACCTTTCCATCACCCACGCTTGATATTAAATCGGACCCTGTAGGAGCCAGGCTTGCCGGCGAAGACGTCCTTAAGAGCGCCTTCGCCGGCAAGTCGGATCGCCGCACCGCTGGCTCCCACGAAAAGCGGATCAACTCATTGCGGGCAGTTTGGAAGTCATCCCCCCCTTGTCTGTAGTAATGACCGCATCAAGGCCCCAGTCACCAGGCAGATGCCATATCGAGCGACTTCCCTCCCCCATCACGATCCTGCAGCTAAGCTCCTAACGGCTGAACAGACTAGGAGTCGCCACTCATGCTCAATAAAAATCCTTTCCCAAGCGTTGGGGCACCAGACCATCCAACCCTGTCGACATGGGACGATCAAAACGCCGCAACATCCATCGATGGCGACGCGTTTACCGCCCCGCCCGCCTTGACCAACGCCGAACTGGTTCACTTGCGTGTCCGGGTGATTGCCCTGGAAAACCTGGTCATCGCGCTGCTGGCAGAAGGTTCGGAACGTCAGCTCGCCATTGCCCGGGACATGGCCGACTACATTTCCCCCAGACCCGGTTTTACCCAGCATCCCTTGACCGTTCATGCGGCGGCACAGATGACCCACAGCGTCGAGCGCGCCCAGCGATTTCGCCAGCGTGACGAGCCATCGGTTTAATTGGACGCTGGGGATGACAGGCCAAGGATCACGCGACACCGGTCCTGTGCGGCGCGATCAGCCAGGCTATCGGACACAAGTTCGACTTCGCGCCATTCATCGATAATACTCAACAATCGAAAAGTGCCTGCCAATAGTCAAAACAATACCCCGGCATCAGGGGATTTCAGAACGTGTAGTAATGGGTTCAAGCTTATGAAAGATATTTATCTGCTGATCGAGCATGGAATGGATCAGGGTGAAGTTTATGTACTTGGCTGGTTCGATGATGAGAAAAGGGCCAAGGAAGTGGCCGAGGAGAAGGAATGGGAGGTGTACCGCGCCAGCTTGAAAACTGAGCATCCCTGGTCAAATCACAAACCGCTGTCGCCAGACCAGACTAAATATCGTCGTTTCTGGATCAAAGAGATTTCCAGATTTGATCATGTCCCGGTACCCAGGTCCCCGGCGGTTCATTGACCCCCATCCGACTTCGGCTGCTCAACAACTGAATTGTCAATTTACCTTCCAACGGTGACCTCCCGGACGTACGCCTGACAAGCAGCCAGCGCAATCAGTCCTCGGTCGCCGGTGTCGGTGTCGGTGATTCCGATAATTCCAAATCCACGGTGGCAGAAGCCGGCCACTGCTGAAGCCGAACTCTTTCACCGGAATAAAAACCCGCTCAGTGGCGGGCATATGGCTCCGTGCTATCGGAGCGCGCTCTACGATCGTGACAAAGGATGGAACCGTGGCAAAAACAAATATCGAGCGCTTCGCGCTAGTATTTCTGGTTTTCTGCACAGCATCGGCAAACGCAGAAAACTTTAAAGTTTCCCCCAAAAGCGAAGCGTTGTACTTCAAAGCATTACCCTACCTTGAAGAGATCGACAAAGAAGACAATGAGTTCTTCAAAAAACATCATCAACGCGCTGCTGAAGTGAAACCTTCCGAGGAGCAAAAAAAACAATATAGAGAACGATTGCAATCACTTCTCAACGAAGGAATCCCCCTGATCAAACAGTCAGCGGATGAGGGCAACCCAGCTGCACAGTACCGCCTGGCCTGGATATCCTCGCGCTTTGATCCTCGCGACCAGGTTGCCAATAAAGTCTGTGCGCTGCTGAAAACCAGCCTGAGTCATGGCTTTACCCCAGCCGGCCTGCAGATGATCTCGTATTGCTTTGATTATGTCGAAACAGCTGAATTCCGATCGCTGATCGATGCCTTACCCAATGCTGAGAACCTATATGGCAAGTACTACCCGCAGCCGACGATGCTACCGAGCTGCGATAGACTGCACGGCTCCCAAGACAACGATGTAATCGTCTCGCTCGATGAAAAAGGTATTCGCGCCAACCTCTACATGTCTGTCGCTACTCAAATGTCGAGGCAGAGTCTAAAACAGGAAAATCTTCGCTATCTCCAAAAAGCCGCCCAGTATGGATGTAACACCGCAATAGAAAGGCTTAAGACTTCGACCGGCAGTTGAAAAATAACGTCTTGAATAAAAATCAGAAATTGCGGTGTGTCAGGCAGACTGCATCTGTCGGACTCACGACTGCTACGCAGCCGAACGCAGCCTCGCAGGCTCGGCAGCTGCTACATAGATTGCGTCGTGGCTGAAATTGCTTAACTGACTGGCCGGGTTCAGATATTGGCGTGTCGGGGGATCGTGAAGCTGACCGGCTTCGCGATATGTCAGATCGCCTCATGGATCGCCCTGAAACTATTGTCTAAGCTCAGGATTAAGCATGAGGGCTCAGCCATGTGCGGACGACTTTCGCAGTATCGAGGCATTCACGAGTTCGTGGCGGCGCTGAGTATGCCCAACGCCCTGGTCAACAATGCTGGCGATCAGCCGCTTGAGCTCTACAACGCCGCGCCGTCGACTCAGCTCGCCCTGTTCCACGAGGAAAGCGGCATGCTGCACGCCGACAAGGTTCGTTGGGGCTGGCGACCGCACTGGGCCAGGGATCATGCGACACCGATCAACGCCAGGGTTGAGAAAGTCGCCCACGACCCATTCTTCAAGGAAATATGGCCGCACCGGGCAATCATTGCCATCGACAACTGGTTTGAATGGGTTTACGAGGGCGGTCCGAAGAAACAGCCTTACCTGATCCGTCGCAAGGATCGCGCGCCGATCCTGTGCGCCGCAATTGGTCAGTATCCAAGGTACGAAAAGGAGCCGGACGAGCATGACGGCTTCGTGATCATCACCGCGGACAGTGAAGGCGGCATGGTGGATATTCACGACCGTCGGCCAGTGACGCTCAGCCCCGAACTGGCCCGGGAATGGATTGATCCCTACACGCCCAAGGAGCGCGCCGAACAGATACTCCTGCAGCAAAGCGAACCTTGCGACGTCTTCGAATGGTTCAAAGTGGACATGGCCGTGGGCAATGTGAGGAACCAGGGCTCAGAACTGATAGAGCCTATCGACGGCCTGAGCACATGACTCGCCCCCGGACTCACCCCGCCTATACGAATCCCCAGTGACGCCCCGCCAACATGACGAGCGGGGATAAAACAATCTGAACCCGCACGTCCCCTCCAAGTCGAAAAAATTGGCAGCCCTTAATTACTGAAGCATCACTTTAAAGGAGTCTCTTCATGAAGATTTCGGAAGTTATGACGAAAGATGTTTTAACAGCCAAGCCAAGCCAGACGATCCAGGAGGCCGCGAACATGATGGCCAGGATCGATAGCGGCGCCATCATGGTTGAGGAGCAAGAGCGTCTGGTTGGCATGATCACGGACCGGGATATAACCATTAGAGCCGTAGCCGAAGGACTCACCGGCAAAACCCCTATCAGCAAAATAATGACTGGCGGTATCCGCTATTGCTTTGAGGATGAAGACATAGAGCATGTGGCAAAGAACATGGCGGACGTGCAACTGCGTCGCCTGCCCGTGCTCAACCGAGACAAGCGTCTGGTTGGCGTCGTATCGCTGGGAAACATTGCCAGCACTCGATCTCAATCCGCCGCTGCGACGGTTTTACACGGAGTGGCACAGGCTCATCATTAACCGGGCCGCTTAAGCGTTCATCAGGATTAAAGCTCGCATGGATCTGGCACGCTCGCCTGGCCTGGAATCCCGTTCGAAACCCGGTTTCAGGGTCAGGCGAATCGTTCTGCACACATCCACCGCAACTGTCTCGCAGAGATACCCTTCCCATACCCAGTGCGTTATTCGCTGGGGCGCATGCTTATTACGCGACACATCAGTTGGGCTCGACGAGCAGGTCTTTGTCCTCCGCGCCTAGCGCCGGCTCTTGATCTTCCAACTGGTCGGTTTCACGCTTCTTTTTCAGTCGGGCTCGAGTGCGCTCGGTGTCATAGGTCCTTCCGTCGGCCAAGGCATTCAGGGTTGTTGAAATCCGATAGAAACCACCGCACGGCTCACAATAAATACGCAAGCCACCGCCGAACGAAAGATCTTCCAGCGCATTAGTGTTTCCACAAAGCGGACAGCTCATAGCCACCTCCTGATCATTCAGTTAGCCGCTTTCAGCCCGCCATAAATGCTGACAACCTGGGTAGGTGTGATGACGAATAGCGGGGACATGTTGATATCGACAGGGGCTATCCATGGAGGTTGCTTGTTTTTTTGTCGATAGATCGAGCATTACCTGCGTGAGCCCCTGCAGGAGCTGCCAAAGGCTGCTCCTGCAGAGTCTGCGTCAGCATCGGGGACGGATTCTAATTCGAAGTCAGTGGCTGCCTGGAACGAGTCGGCGCGATGCCCGACCTCTCCTCGGTGTCGCGATGCAATAAGGCAACGTGGTAGTCATAGGTGGATATCAACGGCACCGGCTCATCGATTCGGGACATCTCAAGCCATCGTCTTGTGCGTTCGATGTCAAAGAACTCGTTCTTGAATTTCATTTTCGCCACAAGGTTCGCCGAGACTTTGTAGCGTCCACATCCGGCCGAGCATTTGACTTCTGACCAGTCTCCAGCCGCGTGAACAGCATTAGAGGCAGCCTGACAGATTAGGCACTTCATGTTCGATCTCCGTATCCATGAATTACCAACTGTAGACGATCCGCGACCAAGGAGCGCTCACTTGGCACAAAGATAAGCACATCAAAAAGTGAAGAGCCCAGCGCAATGGCTGGGCTCCGGTTATCTTCTGTTTTCCAGCATCTTATCGGCGAGTGCTTTGGCCCTTTGGATTAACAGATTCTGCCTGTCTTCGTGGGTGGCTTCTCCTACCACCGGTGCCGTCAGATTGCTTTCCGCAATCAACGCGGCACAGAAGTATTGATCCCAAACAACGCTTTGCTCCGACTCCTGTCTATTCATTTGGTCGGCGATCATATGCGGCTCCTTTTGGTGAGGTAGCCTCTTTAGTTTACGCCCGAATCGTAGGCTACCCGCGTCGCGAAGGATGATCGGCACCTCATTGCAATCCGTTCACTGGCGACAAGTCGTTTCCTCAACTAGGATTTTTAGCGCACAGGACTTCGCCCACTGTGTTGTCGGGCGACTCATCAAAGGAGAGATAGATGACATCTACTCGAATTTCCGAGCAAACCTATCGTGGATGGTCCAACCCCATCTTGCTCGAACTCAAGGAGAGAGAACATCAGTTAAGCCCTTCGGCACGCCAGGCCCTGCAAAATGTCCTGGTAGAAAGGAGGCTTCTTGACACTGGCAACCCATCCGGCAGCGATCGGCGCAAGGCTGATCCAGCCGGGTAACGACAGGCATCAATAACGTTTGTCCATCACGCTCACCATCGACGCTGCTGGCTCTCTGCCGGCAGCGCGCTCATAAGCCATTCCAAAATCCAGACAAAAAAAAAGCCCAGGCAGCTGATGGACGCCTGGGCTTTAAAAATGCATAAACCGTGGTGGTGAACGCGGGGCAATATTACCCAATCGCGCGACTTGTAACAAGATATTCTGATTCACTATCCAGTTACTAAATCTCCTAACTCATTAAATGTCCACACTATTTTTAAGTCATCTACTGACTATTCCACTCCCGATGCCATCGATTGCAGCGGAAAAAGCCCCCCGCGCATCGCGCACCAGCTCACGCCATTCGGCGTTGTTGATGAGCCGGGCACCCTCCATTTCATCCGCCGCTTTCAGCAATTTGTCGTAGTGTTCTTCACAATCCATCCCGGCCTCCGGCTCTCTCAAGAGCCGGTACCAGGCATCGAGGGCTGCCTTTTTTCGATCATCATTCATAGCCAAACTCCCGGGGACGGTTTGCTCTTGGAAGTTATTTCAGGAATGACCATTCCTGGATTCCGACATACGGCTGCGACATACGACACGGGTCTATACAGGGGCTTCGCCCTGCCCCGGCTCGGCCCCCGAGCCGGAATCGGGATACGACCTCGCATTCAGGTACGTCATCCATCGCTCGTACGCTTCATGCTGCCATTTCGTGACCCGCTCCCATTCCGTGCCGCTCAACTGATGGGCCGAGATCAGTTTCATCATTTCCGTGGTTGCCGCATCCAGGTCAACGATCAGCTCATGCGCATGGTGTCTGAAATCATCGGTAATCGTCATTTGAGATGGCCTCCCCAGCAAATGAATCATTACCTCAATACGACAGCAGAGCTGTTCATTCGCGTTAATGTTCCCGACCAACGGAAGCACCTTGCCTTCCTACCCCTTCACGCAGACCACCTGTCGCAAGGTGTGCAGCACTTCCACCAAATCACGCTGGGCGTACATGACTTTGTCGATGTCCTTGTAAGCCATCGGAATCTCATCGATGACCGCCGCATCCTTGCGGCACTCCACATGAGCGGTCGCGCGGATCTGGTCTGCGACAGTGAAGGTATTTTTGGCTTTGGTGCGGCTCATGGTCCGACCGGCACCGTGGCTGCAGGAACAGAACGATTGCTCGTTGCCGAGCCCCCGAACGATGAAGCTTTTGGCGCCCATGGAGCCGGGAATGATCCCCAGTTCGCCCTTCTTCGCCGACACCGCGCCCTTGCGGGTGACCAGCACGTCTTCGCCGAAGTGCCGCTCTTTCTGCACGTAATTGTGGTGACAGTTCACAGCCTCCAGCGCGACCTCGAAGGGTTTGCGGATCACTTGCCGCGCGGCCTGAATCACCGCCTGCATCATCAACGCGCGGTTCTGCCGGGCGAAGTCCTGAGCCCAGCCCACCGCTTCGACGTAGTCATCGAAATGCCGGCTGCCTTCCTTGAAATAGGCCAGATCGCGGTCCGGCAGATTGGCGATGTGCTGGCGCATGTCCGCCTGGGCCAATTGAATGAACAGGGTCCCGATGGCATTGCCAACGCCGCGAGAACCGCTGTGCAGCATGAACCAGACGCGGTTGGCCTCGTCCAGGCAGACCTCGATGAAGTGATTACCGGTGCCGAGGGTGCCCAGGTGATGACGATTGTTGGTGCTGGCGAGTTTCGGGTATTTGTCGGTGATCGCCTTGAACCGTGAGCTCAGCGCCGCCCAGGCTTGATCGGCCTGCTGTGGAACGTGATTCCAGGCGCCTTCATCGCGGCGGCCACGGCTCAACGTGCGGCCATGGGGCACGGCCTTTTCGATGGCGCTGCGCAGGCCGTGCAGGTTGTCTGGCAAGTCGGCGGCGGTCAGTGACGTGCGCGCGGCAATCATGCCGCAGCCGATGTCCACCCCCACCGCCGCCGGAATGATCGCGCCCACGGTGGGGATCACACTGCCGATGGTGGACCCTTTGCCCAGATGCACATCCGGCATCACCGCCAGGTGCTTGAAGATGAACGGCATCTTCGCGGTATTGATCAATTGCTGCCGGGCTTCGCTTTCGACCGGCACACCCTCGGTCCAGAGTTTGATCGGCTTGCCGTTGGCGACTTCCAGCAGTTGGTAGACAGGTTGTTGCATGATTTCGACTCTCTTGCGATCAGACGAACATAACGCTCCAGACAGGTAAATGGGATTACTATTTCGTAGCGGGGAATTGCAGGAGGTCATCATGTGGCTTAACGAATATGAACAGCAACTTCGGCGTGACCTGCAAGGCGTGGCGTCGGACCTGAGGTGGTCGGCGGTAGAACTTTTGCGCATCGCCGATCAGTTGCGCCAGGCCGGCAATGACGTGGACGCAGAGGCAACACTAAGGCTGTGCGCGTTGTTCCAGGGCGATGAAGAGCGACTGGCGGGCTATGCTGAAGAAGTAAAAGCAAAATCCATCACTCGAACGAAAGTTCACTAGAGAGCGCTGTCATGAACAAGCCTCTATGCGCGCTGATCGCCGTGCTGGCGGCGTCAGGTGGCTGCAACACGGAATCACACGTTTATCGAGACCAACCGCTGGTCGCCAAGGTCGAGACCGGCATGAGTAAGGATCAAGTCCAGCAGATTGGCGGTCAGCCTGTATCGATAACACCGCGCACGGTGGAACCGGGCACCTGCTTTGACTACAAGCTGACGCAGGCCGGCCATCAGCAACCGTACAATGTCAGCTTCGATGGCACGGGCAAGGTCGACCACAAAAGTTTCATGACCTGCGCGCAATGGAGTCGAGCCCAACAAAAAGCCAGAGAATATTCCCCCTCCACGGGCGGGATGGGCGGCGGTTACTGACCTGTAGCAGCTGCCGAACGCAGCCTCTCAGGCTCGGCAGCTGCTGCAACGCGCTACTTGTCTGATTTGTGGCTACGCGACGCTTTACCCGACCGGGCTCTGTAGGCGGGAAGCGAAGCCGCATAGGCCAGTGCTTCCTCTCTGCTGCCAAAGGCTCCCAGCCGGTCACCTTTGGTGCACACCCGCCAGGGGCCATTGTTCACGCTGAGTACGTCGTAGCCGTTCATGTGCATTTTGGTCAGCATCGGAACGCTCATAGTCACCTCCATTTCGGCAGTGATAGTCCTGAATCGACTCAATTACCTTACACCCGACCTTCACTGAAGTGCCAGCCAGACGTCGCGTCAGGATTCCGGCATTTCATTGCACTTTCAGCTGCGCTGTCGACTCCAACCCTTGAAGCAGACACTTCTGCGGATGTCGGTCTGAATATTGCATTTTTATGACTGTTTTGTGACAAACGGCAGTCGAGTAACCCATGAAAGTACGTGCAACCGTCATTTGCGAGCAGGATCGGCATATTCTCCTGGTGCGCAAACCCAAGTGTCGCTGGACCTTGCCAGGCGGAAAAATCGAGCCTGGCGAAACCGCTGCGGGCGCGGCCATGCGAGAGCTCTACGAGGAAACAGGGCTTGAGGTCGATGACATGCTGTACCTGATGGAATGGGAAACGACCAGCACCCGGCACCATGTTTACGAGGCGTCGGTCGTAAACATCGCAGAGGCTCGGCCACAGAATGAAATCCATGACTGCATCTGGCATCCGCTGGACGCCGTCCAGAACCTGAAAACAAGCGACGCCACGCTCAGAATCGTCAAAGCGTTTCAGCGCCGCTTGTAGGTCGCAGCCTCTCTAGGCTTTGGCCAATGCCGTCGCGGCCTTGTCGATGAACCCGGCAATCTCGGCCGGCATCGAAGCCAGCGACGCATGGCTGGCGTTCAGGGTCAGAATCTCCCTGGCGTTCAGTCGCACCGCCATTGATTGCTGGTTTTGCGGCGCGATCATCCGGTCGTAGGCAGAGACCTGATACCACGACGGTTTATTCTTCCACGCCACTGTGTTGATGGTGTCGCCAAACGTGCTGGCCAGCGGTGCTTTCTGGGTAATGCCCATGACCAACCCGTCGATGGCGGGCAGATCCTGACAGAAGCTTTCGTGGTAAAGCTCAGGCTTGACCCACAAATAGCCATCGCTGTCGGGGGCCAGGTTCGCGGCCGCCGCCGGTGGATGCTGTTGCGTAATGCTCGCGGGACTTTCGCCGACGTCCGGGGCAAACGCGGCGATGTACACCAGCCCGACGACATTCGGTTGATCGCCAGCCTCGGTGATCACCGCGCCGCCATAGGAATGCCCCACCAGCAATACCGGTCCCGACACCTGCGCCACCATTTTGCGGGTGCGCATCACGTCGTCGGCCAGGGAGGTCAGCGGTATTTCGACCGCGCGGATGTTCGTGTAGCCCTTGTGGATCAGTTCGGCGATGACCTTGTTCCAGTGGGCGGCACCGCCCCAAAAACCGTGGACCAGCACAATGGTGGGTTTGTCGCTCATCAGGATGACTCCCGTTCATGGAGGGTGTGTTGCAAACCTGTCAGCCCAGATCCCCGCCACCGACCGGCATGACCATCCCGGTGATGTAGGAGGCTTCGTCGCTGGCCAGAAACAGGATAGCGCTTGCCTGCTCATCCAGCGTGCCATAGCGCTTCATCAAACTGCTGTCGAGGGTCTGGTCGACAATCTGCTGGTACCAGAGCTTTTCCTGAGCGCTTTGTTCCGCGGCATTGCGCGGGATCAGCCGCGGCGGCGCCTCGGTACCACCGGGGGCGGTCGCGTTGACCCGCACGCCACGACCGGCCGTTTCGAACGCCAGGCATGCGGTCAGCGCATTGACCCCGCCCTTCGCCGCACCGTACGGCACGCGATTGACACTACGGGTGGCAATGGACGAAACGTTGACGATGGCGCCGCTGCCTTGTTCGAGCATGAACGGCAGTGCGGCATGGCAACACCACAGCGTCGGGAACAACGAACGGCGGACTTCGGCTTCGATCTGCTGCTCTTCATAGTGCTCGAAAGGCTTGGTCCAGATCGTGCCGCCGACGTTATTGACCAGCACATCGAGGCGATCAAAACGTTCGACAGCGGTGCGCATTACGCGACTGCATTCGCTGTACTGCTCAAGGTCGGCGGTCAGGGCAAGTACCTGGCTGCTCTGCCCCAGTTCCTTCTGGAGTTCGAACACCAGATCGGAGCGGTCGACCAGAATCAACCGCGCACCTTCGGCGGCCATGCGTTCAGCCACGCGCCGGCCGATGCCCTGGGCGGCACCGGTAATCAGCGCGACTTTTTCGTGGAATCTGTTCATGTGTACCTCGTGACGAAGTTTGCCGGTCAGTTAGTTCTGTGGGAGCGTGGCTTGCCCGCGATGAACGATGACACGTAATGCCTGTAAAACCGCGGTGCATTCTTCGCGGGCAAGCCACGCTCCCACAGGATTTTCATCGCTCCCCCCAGCACGGCTCAGGCCGCGCTGGCGGCAAATTTCTCGTAGTAGAAGTTCACCGGCGCAATGCCTTGTTCGCGAATGAACTGGCTGACTGCCTCGACCATCGGCGGCGGGCCGCACAGGTAGACGTCGACGTCGCCCTCGTTCAAATGCCGTGGCTCGATGTGTTGGGTCACGTAGCCCTTGAGCGGGTGCCGGCTGTCGGGATTGGCCACGCAGGCACTGAAGCTGAAGTTCGCAATTCGCGCGGCGAAGGCCTCCAGCCGATCGAGTTCCACCAGGTCAAAATCGTTGGTTACGCCGTAGATCAAATGCAGCGGATGCTCACTGCCCTGCTCGGCGATTTTTTCCAGCATCGCGGTAAACGGCGCCAGGCCGGTACCACCCGCCAACAGCAGCAACGGACGGCGGATGTCGCGCAAATAGAAGCTGCCCAACGGTCCGGCCAGGCTCATGCTGTCGCCGGCCTTGGCCATGCCGGTCAGGAAACTGCTCATCAAGCCGCCGGGTACGTTGCGAATCAGAAAGCTGACTTCGCCGTCGCGCTGCAACGAGCTGAACGAGTAAGCGCGGGTCTGCTCACTGCCGGGCACCCCGAGGTTCACATACTGCCCCGGCAGGAACGCCAGTTTGCTCAGGGCTTCGCCCTTGATCGACAGCGCGATGGTGCTGTCGGACAACTGGCGTACGGCGCTGATGGTTGCGTCGTAACTGGCCTGACGGGTGCGGCAGACATCCGATGAAACCGGCACCCGCACCACGCAATCGCTCTGCGCGCGCATCTGGCAGGTCAGGACAAAACCCTGCTGCGCTTCGTCGGCGCTGAGGGCGTCTTCGATGTAGTCCTCGCCCAAATCATAGCGGCCAGCCTCGGCGAAGCATTTGCAGGTGCCGCAGGCGCCGTCGCGGCAGTCCAGGGGAATATTGATGCCCTGGCGATACGCGGCATCGGCCACGGTTTCGCCGGCGTTGGCGTCGATGAATCGGGTGACGCCGTCTTCGAAATTGAATGCAATGGAATGAGTCATGACGGCCGCCTCAGAGGTGGTAGACATCGATGACCTGGCGAACGTAGTCGTTCTTCAGGATCACTTTCTTGGCCTTGATCAACGGGTTCTCACCGCGCACATCGAGGGTGTAGAAGCTGCTGCCGAAATAGCTGTCGACGGTCTTGTAGCGAAAGCTCAGGGTGTGCCAGTTGAAGCGCACCTTGCACAGCCCGTCAGCCTGTTCGAGCAGCTCGATGTTGCTGAGGTTGTGCGAGGTGCGGGTGTCCGGCACGCTGGCGCTGGAGCGTTCGGTCTTGATGCGGAAGATGCGGTCTTCCAGGCCGGTGCGGTTGCCGTACCAGATCAGCGAGATTTCCCGCTGCGGGTCTTCAGTCAGCTCGTCGTTGTCGTCCCAGGACGGCATCCAGAATGTCGCGTCCGGCGCATACAACTCCAGCCAGTCGTCCCATTGTTTGTCGTCGAGGTAGCGTGCTTCGCGGTAGAGAAAGTCGCGCACCGCGTCATAGGTAATGGTCATTGCACGGCCTCCACTGCAATCAGTTCGGACTGCTCAACGGCCAACGCCTTGAGCATCGTTTGCTGCCAATACTTGTGTTGCAGCACGAACAGGCCTTCGTCTTCGGTACGCACGCCGCTGAGCAGCGGATGCAGGTCGATCTCTTTGGCCGCGTCATCGGCGCCTTCCACCCAATGTTCGGCACCACGGGACATGTCGTTCCAGGCGGTAACGCTGCCCTGGTAACCCGTCTGGCAGGAGCGAAACTCTTCCAGATCGTCCGGGGTCGCCATGCCGCTGACGTTGAAGAAGTCCTCGTACTGACGAATCCGGCTCGACCGGGCGTGGTCGCTTTCGCCTTTGGGGGCGATGCAGTAAATGGTGATTTCGGTGCGGTTGACCGAGATCGGCCGGGCGATGCGGATCTGCGAACTGAACTGGTCCATCAGGTACACGTTCGGGTACAGGCACAGGTTGCGCGAATTCTCGATCATCCAGTCGGCGCGAGCCTTGCCGAAATCCCGGGCCAACTCGTCACGACGTTCGTACAGCGGACGGTCCTCGGGGTTGGCCCAACGGGTCCAGAGCAACATGTGGCCCTTGTCGAAGGAATAGAAACCGCCGCCCTGCTTGGCCCAACTGCCGGCGCTCATGGTCGGGTTGCAATCACCGGCCTCGCGCTGTTTGCGTTGGTTCTGGGTCGCGGCGTAGTTCCAGTGCACCGAGCTGACGTGATAACCGTCGGCACCGTTTTCGGCGGTGAGTTTCCAGTTGCCTTCGTAGATGTAGCTGGAGGAACCGCGCAGCACTTCCAGGCCATCGGCGGACTGGTCGACGATCATGTCGATGATCTTCGCCGACTCGCCCAGATGCTCAACCAGCGGCACCACATCGGCCTTGAGGCTGCCGAACAGGAAACCGCGATAAGACTCGAAACGCGCGACTTTGGTCAGGTCGTGGGAGCCTTCGCAATTGAAGCTCGCCGGGTAGCCGGCCGCAGCCGGGTCCTTGACCTTGAGCAGCTTGCCGGAGTTGTTGAAGGTCCAGCCGTGGAATGGGCAGGTGTACGTGCTCTTGTTGCCGGTCTTGTGCCGGCAGAGCATCGCTCCACGGTGGCTGCACGCATTGATAAAGGCGTTCAGTTCACCGTCCTTGTTGCGCGCGATGAAGATCGACTGACGCCCCATGGTGGTGGTGTAGAAATCGTTGTTGTTGGGGATCTGGCTTTCATGCGCGAGGTACAGCCAGTTGCCTTCAAAGATGTGTTCCATCTCGAGGTCGAACAGCCGCGGATCGGTGAACATCTCGCGCTTGCAGCGATAGATGCCCTGCTCAGGGTCGTCTTCAAGCAGGGAGTGAAGGTATTCGGGTCGCAGGGTCATGGCCGCCGCCTCCATTGTTTTTGTTCAGGCAGGGCCATGCTAGGACGAGAGGATGGGACGGACTATCCGCGGGGTGCAGACCTGTATCCGTTTACTGCAATCCGTTAGTGCTGATGCCCGATCGTTCCCACGCTCTGCGTGGGAATGCAGCGCGGGACGCTCTGCGTCCCAAAAGCGGACGCGGAGCGTCCGTTGAGGCATTCCCACGCGGGAGCGTGGGAACGATCAAATCCGTTTTGTGCAGAGTGATTTTTTGTAGGAGCCAGGCTTGCCGGCGAAAGCGTCTTCAAGGGCGCCTTCGCCGGCAAGCCTGGCTCCTACAGGTCAGGTCAATGACGGCGCTTGAGGGTGTCGGAAGGCAATTCGCCGAACTGTTTGCGGTAGCTGTCGGAGAACCGGCCCAGGTGCAGAAAGCCGTAATCCATGGCCACTTCCGTGACGTTGCGCACGTTGCAGGTCGGGTCGCTCAGGTTGGCATGAATACGTTCGAGCTTTTTCTGCCGGATGTAGTTTTTCGGCGTGTCCCCCGCGTTGCGTTCGAACAACCCATACAGCGACCGCAGGCTCATCCGCGCCTGGCGCGCCAGTTCTTCGCTGTCGATGTCCTGCTTGAGGTTACACGCGATGTAATCGACCAGCGCCTCGAACGTGGCCGAGGGTGAGCCGGGATCGGTGCGGACGACGTTGGTCTTCATCAGGCCGAGCATCTTGCTGACCACGATTTGCGCATAGTGCTCCTGCACGCGCGGAATCTGTTCGGTGGCTTCCGCCTCCTGGCAAATCATCGCCAGCAGACCGACGAAACCTTCCAGTTCGTTGAGCTGATAACGGTTCTCCAGGAACCGCACGCCCTGCCCCGGATACCGCCAGCGCTGCTCTTCGCACACCGACTCCAACAGCCGGGCGGGGACTTTCAGGATGAACTTTTCGCAATCACTGGAATAGGTCAGATCCACTGGATCGTCAGGGTTGATCAGCAGCAACTCGCCGGGAGCGAAGTAATGTTCCTGGCCATGGCCACGCCACAGGCAGTTGCCGCGCAGCAACACTTGCAAGTGATAGATGCTGTCCAGCGCATGGGACATAACCCGCACGCTGGCGCCGTAACTGATGCGGCACAGGTCGAGGCTGGCGAATTTGCGATGATCGAGGCTGGCCAGCGGCCGGCCGGCCCTGGGCATCCGGAGGCAATGGTTGCCGACATGCTGATTGACGTAGCCCGACACCGCGTAGGGGTCGGCATGGTCGAAGACTCTGCTGCGATGACTCAACAATTGCGCTTGCATCATCGGTTCACTCTCATTGTTGTTATCGGTTGCGTCAGGCCATTCCAGGGCAGTGGTTGTAACGGTGTGTCAGTTAACCGACCTGTGGGAGCGAGCCCTGCTCGCGAAAGGGCCATCAGCTTCAACATCAACGTTGACTGACACTCCGCTTTCGCGAGCAGGCTCGATCCCACAAAGGTTCGGCTGGTCGAGGGTATCAGCCCTCGAGCGCGCGAACCCGTTCGTGGCGCTGCTGCTCCTCAGGCTGGGCAGACGTCTGCAGCGTGAAGTCAAAATCGATTTCGGCAAAGCGCCCGCTCACACCGTGGGCCGCCGCACGCTGCGGATCGTCACTGAAGGTGATTTTGGCAATCAGCTCATCACGGGTGGCGTAGGCGAAATCGTCATGCAGGTACTGATCGCCGTCGAGGTTGATCTGGGTGGTCAGGTGACGATGATCCGGCGCGGAGATGAAGAAGTGAATGTGCGCCGGCCGCTGGCCATGACGGCCCAGTTGATCGAGCAGTTGCTGAGTCGGACCGTCCGGCGGGCAACCATAACCCGACGGCACGATGCTGCGAAAACGGTAACGGCCCTCGGCATCGGTGACGATACGACGACGCAGGTTGAATTCCGATTGAGCGGTATCGAAGTACGAATAAGTGCCGCCGGTGTTGGCGTGCCAGACATCCACCACCGCGCCGGCCAGCGGTTCGCCGGCGGTGTTGCGCACTTGGCCCTGCATGAACAGCACCACACCCGGATCGACGCCATCGTCCAGCCGCGCTTCGCCTTCCGACAGTGGCGCACCGGCCACGTACAGCGGCCCTTCGATGGTCCGTGGTGTGCCGCCGGCCTTGCCGGCCTGTTCATCTTCGGCATCCATCAGCAGGTCGAGGTAATGCTCCAGACCGAGCCCGGCCACCACCAACCCGGCCTCTTGACGCGCACCCAGCACGTTGAGGTAGTTGACGGCTTTCCAGAACTCTTCCGGGGTCACGGCCAGGTCTTCGATGATGTTCACCGAATCGCGCAGGATCCGGTAAATCAGCGCCTTGACCCGCGGATCGCCGGCTTCGTTATGCAGACCGCTGGCGTCTTCGAGAAACTTCTGGGCACTGGCAGTGTGGGAAATCTTGACGTTCATGGTGGTTCCTCATCTTGTAATTATTAGCGTAGCGAACTGAACAGGCTGGGTTCAGCGGTCATCCTCGCGAATGGAAGAAGGATGCCGGCACAGCGCGTTGACCTCGATGGCCATGTACGGGTACAGCGGCAATTGCATCAGCAGGTCGTGCAGTTCCTGAACGCTGTCGACATCGAACACGCTGTAATTGGCATAGAGCCCGGCGATGCGCCACAGATGGCGCCACTTGCCTTGCTCTTGCAGGCGCTGGGCCAGGGCTTTTTCGTCGGCCTTGAGCTGAGCGACGCGTTCGGGGTTCATGTCGACCGGTAAATTCACCGTCATTTTTACGTGAAACAGCATGATGCCCTCCTCAGGCTTGATGAACGGCAGTGGATGTGGTCCTGGATACTTTGTCCCGACGGAAAAACGCCAGGCGCTCTTCATCCAGAACCAGGCCCAATCCCGGTGTCTGCGGGACGTGCAGTTGGAAATCGCGGTAGACCAATGGCTCGCTGAGGATGTCTTCGGTGAGCAGCAGCGGACCGAACAACTCGGTATCCCAGCTCAGTGTGTTGAGCGTGACGAAGGCATGGGCCGAGGCCAGCGTGCCGATGCCGCCTTCGAGCATGGTGCCGCCGTACAGGCCAATACCGGCCGCCTCGGCAATCGCGGCGGTTCGCAACACGGCGCGTGGGCCGCCGTTCTTGGCGATTTTCAGGGCGAATACCGAAGCCGCGCCCTCACGCGCCAGGTTGAAAGCATCTTCCACGCATTCGATGGATTCATCGGCCATGATCGGCGCCGGGCTCATGGCATTCAGGCGCACCATGCCGGCGCGGTTATTGCGCGAGATCGGTTGTTCGATCAGGTCGATGCCGTTGGTTCCGAGGATCCGGCAAGCGCGCAGCGCGACTGCTTCATCCCAGGCCTGATTGACATCGACCCGCACGCTGGCGCGATCGCCCAGCGCCTTTTTGATCGCAATGACGTGGGCCAGGTCGCGGTTGACCTCGCCTGCGCCGATTTTCAGCTTGAAGATCCGATGGCGACGCAGGTCGAGCATTTTTTCCGCTTCGGCGATGTCCTTGGCGGTGTCGCCGCTGGCCAGGGTCCAGGCCACCGGCAGCGCATCACGAACACGGCCGCCCAGCAGCTCGCTGACCGGCAGGCCCAGGCGCTTGCCCTGGGCGTCGAGCAAGGCGCTTTCGATACCTGATTTGGCGAAGGTGTTGCCACGAATGCTGCGCTCCAGGCGCAACATCACAGCATTCACATTGCTGCCGTCCTGGCCAATCAAGAGTGGCGCAAAGTGCTTGTCGATGTTGGTCTTGATGCTGTCCGGGCTTTCGTTGCCATAGGCCAGACCGCCAATGGTGGTCGACTCACCGACACCTTCAATGCCGTCGGCACAACGCACACGAATGATCACCAGGGTCTGGTTCTGCATCGTATGCATCGCCAGCTTGTGCGGGCGAATGGTCGGCAGATCGACGATGATCGTCTCGATCGATTCAATGGCAGTTGCACGCATGTCGATACCCGTCAGGTTCTTAAAGTTCTGGAACGGATTCTCATACGGCTTTTTCCAGGCGGCCAATATAGAATTGGTCTGGCTCGATACCTTAAAGGTATTCAACAGATCCACGTCCGGAGGCCTCATGGAACTGCGTCACCTGCGGTATTTTCAGGTGTTGGCTCAAACCCTCAACTTCACCCGCGCCGCCGAACTGCTGCACATCGCCCAACCGCCGCTGAGCCGGCAGATCCAGCAACTGGAAGACGAACTCGGGGTGCTTCTGCTGGAGCGCGGCCGACCGCTGAAGCTGACGGACGCCGGGCGGTTTTTCCATGAACACTCCACCGCCCTGCTCGAACAACTGGGCAAGGTGTGCGACAACACACGACGGATCGGTTTGGGCGAAAAGACCTGGCTGGGCATCGGCTTTGCGCCCTCGACCCTCTATGGCGTGCTGCCGGAACTGATTCGCCGACTGCGCAGCGGCGAGCCGCTGGCGCTGGAGTTGGGGCTCTCGGAAATGACCACGTTGCAACAGGTGCAAGCGCTCAAGGCCGGGCGCATTGATATTGGCTTCGGGCGCATCCGCATCGACGACCCGGCCATCCTCCAGACCGTGCTCACCGAAGATCGACTGGTCGCCGCCCTGCCCGCCGGCCATCCGCTCCTTGCAAGGCCCATCAGCCTTCGTGAACTGGCGAAGGAACCCTTTGTGCTCTACCCCGGCAACCCGCGCCCCAGTTATGCCGATCATGTGATCGCGTTGTTTGAATCCTATGGCGTGCACATCAACGTGGCGCAATGGACCAACGAACTGCAAACGGCGATCGGTCTGGTGGGGGCGGGAATCGGGGTGACGTTGGTGCCGGCCTCAGTGCAGTTGCTGCACCGCGACGATATTGGCTTCACCCCGGTGCTGGAAGACAACGCCACCTCGCCGATCATCCTCAGCAGGCGCGTGGGCGATGTATCGCCGGGGTTGAATCATTGTTTGCAGATGATCGATGAACTGCTGCCGCGCGAAGGTTCGTAAATCAAGCCATGACTCCGGCAAACGCTCGGCGCCCGGCGCGCATTTCGGTGCGAAGTTCGCCGATCAGGTTGGAAATATCGCGGACACTGGTCAGCTCGTCGGGCGATACGCCGGTAATCAATAGCTCAATCCGACCGGTGCTGTGATCGAAGACCTTGATCCGCAATGTTTCATCGCGATTCACGGTGCATTCGCAGGACAACGGTTTGAAACCTGACTCCACAATGCTGCAAAGCTGGGGAACTGGAACCATGGCGAGCACCCTCGGGAACGGTTTTCCGATTGGATCCCACTCAGCGTAGATCAACTTCAATAAACCCGCGCCAGCGAACGCTAGCAATTAATGTTAGCTACTTCTCACTTTGAACTGTTATCGCCCGACATCGCTCAGTGAGCATCCCCGTCCCACAACCAGTTCCAGATCCCTGGCAACTCAACCGCCTCTGAACTGTCACGGACAGTACGCGCCATGGCCGCCCGCTGCAGCGCTGCCGTATCGTCGTAAAACGGTTTCTGCGCCGTGGCCATTCCCGTGGCACGGGCGCTGTCCAGCAGGATTTGCAGGTATTCGCGGGTATGCCGGGCGGTGTAGCGATTCAGGTCGTGAAAGGTCACCACTACCGGAATCACCCCGTCCACCGTCGGTAACTCGCCGAGGGCGATGCGTTCGCGGACTTCGGACAGCTGCCGCAGCATATTGGCCCGCCGACGAGGGCTGGCGTTGAAGCCCCAGATCTTGCCGTCATTGGCGCTCAGGTCGGTCAGCAGTACGTGCATGCCGTGCTGTTGATAGGCCGCAAAGGTGCGCTTGTCATAGTTCCAGAACGGCGGGCGCAGCAGGGTCGGCAAGGCGCCAGTGATCGCGGCAATATCTGCGCTGCCATCAGTGAGCGACTGCTCCAGTTCTTCCGGGTCCAGCGAACGATGGTTGGTGTGCCGGCGCGTGGCCGTGTGGAAGCCCAGCAGGTGACCTTCGGCGTGTTCGCGACGCATGATCTGTCGACCCGCTTCACTGCCGCCGGCGCGTGAGTCACGGGTCTGCACGAAGAACACCGCTTTGATGTCGGGTTGCAGCGGATTGCGCGCGAGGCTGTCGAGCACGGTGACCGTCGGGTTGTAAAAACCGGACGCGCTGGGCCCGTCGTCGAAGGTCAGCAGAAAACGGATCGGCGCTTGCTCGCGCAAACGCTGTTGCGTCTGCGGCGTCATATCAATGGGCGCGGCGATGCAGCCAAACAGACCGACTGCGATGGCGAACGCGGAGAGAACCTTGACCAGCTGCTTCATGTTTTGCCTTGGACCAGACCTTGCGGTCATCACGTTTAATGGCAAAAACCCCTCGCCCATTCATCCCTCGACCGGCTCGCAGATCGCTGCAAGCCGAGGTTGGATAAGGGTACACAGTGTTTGGTTCCAGCGCCCGCTCCCGGACTCGTGTTATGCCTTCAATTTTCGGTTATTGCGCCAGCGCCTGCTGGAACGAGCTGTCGATGATCGGTGCCGTCGCCAGGGCGGCCGGCAGTGCCTTGACCTTGAACAGGAAGTCCGCGGTGCTTTGCAGATCCGCAGCAGCCTGTTGATCCACCGGGCCGACGGTCATGTGCGCCTGGCGCAGCCAATGGCGCGACACGTTCTGATCAAGGTTGGCCTTTTTCGCCCAGAGATCGGCGTACTCGTCAGTGTGAGTGTCGACCCAGGCCCGGGCCTTTTTCAGGCGCACCAGGAAGTCGGCAATGGCTTCGCGTTTGCTGTCGATCGAAGGCGTCGAAGCGGCGATGGCGCTCAGGCCGGGCATCAGGTTTTTGGCGGTAAGAATCGGCCGGGCGCCGGAGAACAGAATCTGCTGGGAAATGTAGGGTTCCCAGACCGGAAACGCATCGATGCTGCCTTGGGGTAACGCGGCAGCGGCGTCGATTGGCATCAGTTTGATGAAGTCGACGTAGTTATCCGGCAAATCGGCTTGTTCCAGGGCGCGCAGGGTCAGCTGCTGGCTCCAGGCGCCGGGCCAGTAAGCGACTTTCTTGCCCTTGAGGTCGGCGATGGTTTTCACCGGCGAGTCCTTGGGCACCAGCAAGGCGATGGTGTCCGGGTTCTGCCGCGACACGCCGATCAGCTTGACCGGTGCCTGTTTGGCGGCCAGAAACAGAAACCCCGAATCACCGAGAAAACCCAGGTCCAACGCGCCGGTATTCAGCGCTTCGGCCAGCGGTGCAGCGGCCTGGAAGTGCTTCCAGTCAACGGTATAGGGCGCTCCTTGCAGCACACCCGAGGCCTCCACCGACGCGCGAATGTTGTAGTAGTTCTGATCGCCGACGTGCAACACCACGGGGTCGGCACCGTAGCTCAAAGGCGCGGCAAACAGGGCGCTGGCCAACAGACCGCGCAAGTATCGGGACAGGTTCATCAGGGGCTCCTGGAGGGCTATTTTTATAGACCATAACGCTCTTGTAAAACCCTGATTAAATTCTATTTATGCATAAGCTCATGACCGGGAACAGTCGGTGTTTACCCAGCAACAGTGAATCAACAGACTGTTTTCCCCGGTGCACCCTGATACCCCATCATCCGCCTCCAACCCTTGATAAACCGGCAATTCCAGGACATGGCACAGAGCCTGCAATATTCCTTTAACGCAGGACGCACTCAAGAAAAATGATTTTTCGGAAATAAGAATCTCGCCGCCTTGCCAGGAGCTGTCCCATGAAACCGATCTTCCGTTTTCCCAACGTCAGGCACCTGCTCAGCGCCTGCGCACTGGCCCTATGCCTGCCGACCTTCGCCCAGGCGGCTGAAACGCCACCGGCCGAAGTGCATCTGGACTATGCCTACTACTCGCCGGTCAGCCTGGTGCTCAAACACTTCGGCTTTCTGGAAAAGGCCCTGCCACAGACCAAAGTCAGCTGGGTGTTGAGCCAGGGCAGCAACCGTTCGCTGGAATACCTCAACAGCGGCGGTGTCGACTTCGCCTCGTCCGCCAGCCTCGCCGCCGTGCTCAGCCGGGCCAACGGCAGTCCGATCAAATCGGTTTACGTATACAGCCGCGCCGAATGGACGGCGTTGGTGGTGCGCAAGGATTCGCCGTACAAAACCGTGGCCGACCTCAAAGGCAAGAAAATCGCCGCGACCAAAGGCACCGACCCGTACCTGTTCACCCTGCGCAGCCTGCAACAGGCCGGCCTGACCAAGGACGATGTGGAGCTGGTGCACTTGCAACACCCGGACGGTCGCACCGCATTGGAGAAAGGTGACGTCGACGCCTGGGCCGGACTGGATCCGCACATGGCCGCGAGCGAAGTCCAGGCCGGTTCGCGCTTGCTGTACCGCAACACCAATTTCAACAGTTATGGCGTGGTCAGCGTCACCGACAGCTACGCCAAAGAACATCCGAACACCATTGAAACGGTGCTGAATGCCTACGAAAAAGCTCGCGACTGGGCGGTGAAAAATCCTGACGAGCTGGCGAAGTTGCTCGCCACCGAGTCCGGGCTGCCGCTGGAAGTGGCCCGGCTGCAACTGTCGCGCACCGACCTGAGCAGCCCGCAACTGACCGCCAGGGATGTGATCGCCTCAAAGGCTGCCGCACCGATTCTGGTCTCCGAAGAACTGGTTCGCCGTGGGGTGAATGTCGATCAAGTGATCGATCAGCTGATCGATTCCGGCTTCAAACAAACCGTGGCGCGTCAATAAAGACCAAAAGATCGCAGCCTGGCAGCTCCAGGGAGAGGCGTACACCGTGGATTCATGGTTGTGCCCGATCAATGTAGGAGCTACCGAAGGCTGCGATCTTTTGATCTTGCTTCAAATCAGCCGTCACTGGAGAACACCCATGACCAGCAACAGCAAAGACCTGCCCGCCAGCCTGACGTTGCCCGCGCCACGCCGCCTCAGCAACGCTTGGCCATTGCGCCTCAAGGGCCTGGCCCTGCCAGTATTGATCGTCCTCGTGCTGGAATTCGTCGTGCGCATTGGATGGCTGCCGTCCTACCAAATGCCCGCGCCGAGCGAAATCGCGCTGACCTTGAGGGACCTGGCCGAAGGCGCGCTGTGGAAACACATCAGCGCTAGCCTGCTGCGGGTGCTGCTGGGATTCGCCATTGGCGCCGGTCTGGCGCTGGTGTTCGCTGCGTGGGTCGGTTTGAGCCGCGAAGCCGAAGCCTGGCTGGAGCCGACTTTCGCCGGTCTGCGCTCAATCCCGAGCCTGGCTTGGGTGCCGCTGTTGCTGCTATGGCTGGGCATCGACGAGACCTCGAAAATCGTCCTGATCGCCATTGGCGCTTTTTTTCCGGTGTACCTCAACGGCGTCGCGGCGATTCGCAACATCGATCGCAAACTGGTGGAAGTCGGGCAGATGTATGGCTTCAGCCGGCGTCGATTGGTGCGGCGGATTCTGTTACCCGCTGCCCTGCCCGGCCTGTTCACTGGCTTGCGCAGCGGCATGAGCCTGGCCTGGATGTTTCTGGTGGCCGCCGAGCTGATCGCCGCGACCAAAGGCCTGGGGTATTTACTCAGCGACGGGCGCGAAACCTCACGCCCGGACATCGTGCTCGCCGCGATCATCGTCTTGGCGCTGCTGGGCAAACTCAGCGACGGCATCCTCGCAGGCTGTGAGAAACGCTTCCTGGCCTGGCGCGACACCTTCAACGGCCAAAGCACAGGGGATTGAGCCATGACCGAACACCTGCTGGACATTCGCGTCGAGCGCAAAACCTTCGCCGCCACCACCGTCCTGAAAAACATCCATCTGCAATTGCAGCCCCGGGAAACCGTCAGCCTGCTCGGCCCCAGCGGCTGCGGCAAAAGCACCTTGCTGCGGATTGTCGCCGGCCTGGAAAAAGACTTTCAGGGCGAACTGCGCAACAACGCCGGCGAAGTCGCCTTCGTGTTTCAGGAACCGCGATTGATGCCGTGGCTGACGGTCGAGCAAAACATCGGTTTCAGCGCCGACAGCGATTACGACAAGGCTTGGGTCGCCCAACTGATCGAAGAAGTCGGCCTCGGCGGTTTCGCCCAGGCCCTGCCCAAAGCCCTCTCCGGCGGCATGGCGCAACGGGTCGCGATTGCCCGCGGCCTCTACTCGCGGCCGCAGGTTTTGCTGCTGGACGAGCCCTTCAGCGCGGTGGACGCTTTCACCCGGATGAAACTCCAGGATCTGTTGCTGCAACTGGCCGAGCGCCACGCCATCGCCCTGCTGCTGGTGACCCACGATGTCGATGAAGCGCTGTACCTCAGCGATCGCGTGCTGGTGATGGACAACCGCCCCAGCAGCATTCGTCAGGAACTGGCGGTGGAACTGGCGCATCCCCGGGACCGCCGCGATCCATTGCTGGCGCGTCTGAAGGCGTTGTCATTGACCGAATTGCAGCGGGCGCATGTCATTTGATGATGCCCTCCTCCTGGAAGCTGCACCTGTGGGAGCGAGCCTGCTCGCGATGGCGGTGTAACAGCCGACATTGATGTTGAATGTTATGGCCTCATCGCGAGCAGGCTCGCTCCCACAGGGTGTTGAACCATCGGAAATGAAAAAGCCCCGCTATCCATCGCGGGGCTTTGGGGTATGTACAAGCCGATCAGGGCTTCAACGGGCGCTCCTGGTCGCGGTCCGACAGTTCTTTACCGTCGTCGGGATGCTTCCAGTCAGGCGTCGAACGCCTCTGCTGCTCGAGCTCTTCCTCCGTCGGTTCATCGATGTCCTCATCCGGGTCCGGATGCTTTGGTTCAGTGGCCATGCTCACCTCTCTTCCTGAAGGGATCTCCTTTAAGCGTAGAACAGTTTCAGATGGGACGACTCAGAGCCACCACCGCAGCAAAAAGAAGAACCCCATGCTCAACAACATGCTGAGCAAGGTGTTGCGGGTGTAAAGCACCAGGCCCACGGCCACCAGCGAACTGATCAGGTACGGGTTGTCCCACTGCAGGTTCAACTGCTTGTCGGGCATGAACACGATGGGCCCGCAGATCGCTGTGAGCATGCCCGGCACCGCAAAACCGAGGAATTGCCGGGCATTGCTGCTCAAGCGCACCGGCAGCCGAGGCTCGAGAAATACGTAGCGGTTCAGGAACACCAGCAGGCCCATCCCGATAATCACAGCCCAGACCATCATGTGCGCCCCACATAGAATTTGTTGCAGATAAAGCCTGCGGTCATGCCCGCCAACCCCGACAACACCAGGGCCGAGCCCCATTGCCAATAGCTGAACAGCACCGAACAGAACAGTGAAACCGCCACGCAGACCACCGTCGGAACGTTGCGCACCACCGGCGTGATCAAGGCGATAAAGGTCGCCGCGATGGAGAAGTCCAGCCCCAGGTGTTCAAGGCCCGGAATGCTGCTGCCCAGCACAATGCCCGCCAGGGTGAAGAGGTTCCACGCGATGTAAAACGTCAGGCCCACACCCAGGGCATACCAACGATTGAACTGCTGTTTGTCATGCTGACTGGTCAGGGCGAACAACTCGTCGGTGAGCAAAAAGCCCAACCCCACACGCCAGCGGCCCGGCAACGGGGAAATCACCGAACGCATGCTCATTCCATAAAGCAAATGCTGGGAGGTCAGCAACAACGTGGTCAACAGGATCGAAAAGACCCCGGCGCCGCCCTTGAGCATGCCGATGGCGACCAATTGAGCCGCGCCGGCAAACACGATGCTCGACAGCCCTTGGCCTTGCAGCGGTGTGAGATTGGCCTCGATGGCCATGGAACCGGCCAGCAACCCCCAAGGCGCGGTCGCCAGGGACAACGGCATGATGGCCGCGGCACCGCGAAGGAATGCACTGCGCGGCATGAGTGAGTTGGACATATCGCTCTACAACCAAGGAAAGACCCCAGACTGTGCCAGCAGTCGCGGTGGATGGCTTGAACAATCTTGCGCACTTGCAAGCGACCGGTGCTGATTTTCGAGATTGACAAACATCGCGCCGACTTTTAAAACTGAGCTCCTCATTCAGGGTGTAAGCAACCATGTCCGCAACCTTCAACCTCAATACTGTCGTCATTGGCTTGAATGCCAAGGCGCAAGGTTGCGTTGCGCACGCCCCTAAATCGAAGAAACAGTCGCTCATGTGACCGGGGCGCGCTGTCCCGTCAGATGAGCTGACAGGACATTGAGCGCGGCGGAAACTCCCTCCTTCTTGCTGACTTCCTTCTACGCTTCTGACGGTGACGAAATCGGTCAACCTTCAGGAGAAAGTGCATGTCATCGTTTCAAGGTATCTGGGTTCCCATCGTTACGCCGTTTCACGATGGCGCGATTGACTTCGCCGGGTTGCGGCGGCTGGTCAGTCATCTGCTGGAAAAAGGCGTCGATGGCATTGTGGTCTGCGGCACCACCGGGGAAGCCGCGGCGCTGGGCAAACATGAGCAACTGGCAGTGCTCGATGCGGTGCTGGAACAGGTTCCGCCAGAACGTGTGGTCATGGGTCTGACCGGCAACAACCTTGCCGAGTTGCTGCAATTTCAAAGCGAAATCCTCAAACGTCCCCTGGCGGGTTTGCTGGTTCCACCGCCGTACTACATCCGCCCTTCCCAGGCCGGCCTCGAAGCTTTTTTCAAGACTGTCGCCGATGCGTCCAGCGTCCCGGTGATTCTCTACGACATTCCCTATCGCACCGGCATCGCCTTCGAACAGGCGACCTTGCTGCGGATCGTCGCCCACGAGCGGATCGTCGCAATCAAGGACTGCGGCGGTAATCCAGCCACCACTCTTGCGCTGCTCTCCAGCGGCAAAGTCGACGTGCTGTGCGGTGAAGACCACCAGATCTTCGGCGCATTATGTCTGGGAGCCAAAGGCGCGATTGCCGCCTCGGCCCATGTTCATCCCGAGCTGTTCGTGACGCTGTATCAACAGATCCGCGATAGCCGGTTAGCGGCCGGCCGAACGACCTTCTTCCAGTTGCTGCCGCTGATTCACAGTCTGTTCATCGAGCCCAATCCCGCCCCGGTGAAAACCGCCCTGGCCCTTGAAGGATTGATCCACGACGAGTTGCGCGCGCCGATGCAACGCAGCAGCGAAGCCACGGCGGTGCGCTTGAAAGAAGTACTGGCAGTGCTCGAAAACAGCAATCGATAGAGCACACGCACCCAGCCCGAGTACCATGGAGCGATTCACATAACGCGTCAGGGAATCGACATGCTTTACCGAATCGCCGCCGACGGGCTGGTGCTGTCTCACTTGCTGTTCATTCTGTTCGTGCTGTTCGGCGGGTTGCTGGTGCTCAAATGGCATCGCCTGGCCTGGTGGCACCTGCCCGCCGCCGCGTGGGGCGTGATCGTGGAGGTCTTCCACCTGACGTGCCCACTGACCGAATGGGAAAACCTCATGCGCCATGCAGCCGGGCAAACCGGCTACGGCGGCGGTTTTATTGAACATTACGTGTGGCCGATTATTTATCCGGCCGGGCTGACACCCACGATTCAGCTGGGGCTGGGCAGCGTGGTGCTGGCGATCAACGTGCTGATCTACCTGCGACTGATCCGGTTATGGAGATTGCGGCACCCGACTCGTTCAGGGCAGTAACCGGTCTGGTTGAGTTCAGTTGGCAATGACGCTCATGTTCCGGCCACTGGCCTTGGCCACATACAGCGCCTTGTCTGCTGCGCCGATCAAGTCTTCGGGCTGGCTCTGCGCCGTCTGGTTGTAGGCACAAACCCCAATACTGACCGTGACGAGGCCTTCGGGGCTGCCGCTATGCTTGATGTCCGTTTGCTGAACCGCGCGACGGATCTTTTCCGCCACCAGAAACGCCCCCACATAATCGGTGCCGGGCAGCACCACCGTAAACTCCTCACCACCGAAGCGGGCAGCAAGATCGCCGGGGCGCTGGATGTTGTCGGTGATGACGATGCTGATCTTGCGCAAACACTCATCGCCCGCCAAATGACCGTAGTGATCATTGAAACTCTTGAAATGATCGACATCGATCATCAGCAACGCAAGGCTGGTATGGGTCCGCCTGGCACGGCCCATTTCCGCCAGGATGAACAAATCGAACTGACGCCGGTTGGAAAGCCCGGTCAGTGCATCCTCCAGAGCCAGCAACTTGAGGCTTTGGTTGATCTCAATGAGTTTTTCCTGAGCCTCCAGCAATTCGCTCTGAACATGATTCTGCTGCTTCATGACGCGGATCAGGCGATAGCCGAGAACGCCCAGAAACCCCAGCAGCAATGAGACGATCCCCGCACTGAGGATTGACTCCCGCAGCCAGCTGGCCAGGACTTCTTTTTTGTCGAGCGCGGCAAAAACGATAAGCGGATAACCCTCCACCCGCCGAAATCCCACCACCCGCTCCACCCCGTCCACGTAGGATTTGACGACTGCCGTACCGGAATCGCCCTTGGGCAACAGCTGGGTAAACAGCGGTCCCTTGGCGACGCTGGTGCCGATATCGGTTTCCTTGAACGGTCGGCGAACGACGATGGTGGCGTCGTCGGCGATCAAATTGACCACCCCGTTACTGCCCATGTCGATGCTGTTGTACAGGTCCAGGAAATGGTTGAGATAGATCGAAGCCACCACCACGCCGGCAAACCGGCCATCGGCGTGATTGATCCGGCGTGACACGGTCATGATCCACTCACCGGTCGAGCGACTTTTTATCGCCGGACCGATATGAGGACCGCGATCGGGATGATCACGGTGGTAGATGAAATATTCACGGTCGGAATTATTGGCATTGGGCGGTATGACGTTAATGGCGTTGGCGAGCCAGCGTCCTTCTTCGTCGAATACGAATAACCCATGGATCTGCGCCAGCTCACTGCGCTGGGCGTGGAGCAAACGTTGCAGCCTGGGCATTTTCGCCGGTTCCATGCCGTCGACTTCAAGGCGATCCACCAGGTCAAACAGCAGCGTGTCGGCCTGTTTGATCGATGCTCGCGCCTGCGAGGCCAGGGTTTGCGCCAGGTTGGACATCTCCACTTCGCTGCCGCGCAAATGATACTGGCGCGCATTCCAGCCTTCACCGATCACAATGGCCGTCATGGACAGGCACACCGCAACGAGCAGGGAGACTGCGTATCGAACCTTGAGTCTCGACTCAACCTGCTCAGGTACCCAAGGCGTGGCGAGCCGGGTGCTTTCAATACGATCTTTGACGAACGGATGCCCCATGACGCTCCCTTAATCCCTTATGACATGGCGAATTTTCCCGTTCGCCCTTTTAGCGCCAGCCAGCCGTGGCTGGCGCTCGGACCACTATGACTCATCAACGAATACGATAGGTGATTTGCGCGAAAATGCTCATCGCCCGCAATGACAGGGCTACACCCGCGTCTGTTTCACCGCCTCAAGCCAGGCCGGGTTCAATTGCGTCTGTTCGGTCTCGAGGCCCAGCGCTTCCATCCGCGCCTTGTGCTGGTCCATCTCACGGGTCAGCTGGCTATGGTCGCTGGAGTTGCCGTCCAACTGGTGCATCTGGCTCAGCCCCAAGTGATAAAAACGCAGCAGCTTCATGGCGTCCGGATCGCCCTTCTCCACTGCTGCCGTCACCTGGTGCATGACGTTGGTGATGCTCATCAGGCTGCGTTTGAGCTGCCAACCGTACACCGCTGGCGCCATCCATTCCTGGGTCCAGAACTTGCCGCGCATCAGCGCCGCCATCAGCAACAACGCGGCAAACACGCCGCCCACGTTGAAACGCAGATTGTCACCGCCGGGCTCACCGAACAGCGCCACCGCCGCCGTGGACAGCACCATCGCCAGCGCCAGGAACATCAGGGCGATGATTACCGTGCTGCGTCGCGTCTGGCGTCGATAGGTTTCGGCATTCATTGGCTGGATTTCGAACATCGCGACGGGGTTCCTTGCATCAATGGTAAAAGGCTCTGTGGCAAAAAGACTGCGGGGCATTATCGCCTCCCCGAAGGATTTAGCTATGCTGGGGCTCCTTTTCATCTTTTCATCGTCAAACGGGGAACATGGCGATACAGCGCAGTTCATGCCATCTTCTCCATGGATACACACTATTCGGATGCCATGCGCCTGCCGGCGGGTGACATCGTTTTAAGGATCATTGAATGACCCAACGACATGTAATCAACGCCTCGGTCAGCCCTAAAGGCAGCCTGGAAACACTGTCCCAACGTGAAGTACAGCAACTGAGCGAAGCCGGAACCGGCCTCACCTACACCCTTTTCCGCCAGTGCGCCCTGGCCATCCTCAATACCGGCGCCCACGTCGATAACGCCAAGACCATCCTGGAAGCCTACAAAGACTTCGAAATCCGCATTCACCAGCAAGACCGTGGCGTGCGCCTGGAACTGCTGAACGCCCCGGCCGACGCCTTCGTCGACGGCGAAATGATCGCAAGCACCCGGGAAATGCTCTTCAGCGCCCTGCGCGACATCGTCTACACCGAAAACGAACTCGACGCCTTGAGCATCGACCTGAGCACCTCCCAGGGCATCAGCGACTACGTCTTCCACCTGCTGCGCAACGCCCGCACCCTGCGCCCCGGCGTCGAACCGAAAATCGTGGTGTGCTGGGGCGGCCACTCGATCAACACCGAAGAATACAAATACACCAAGAAAGTCGGCCATGAACTCGGCCTGCGCAGCCTGGACATCTGTACCGGCTGCGGCCCGGGCGTGATGAAAGGCCCGATGAAAGGCGCAACCATCGCCCACGCCAAGCAGCGCATCCACGGCGGCCGCTACCTCGGCTTGACCGAACCCGGGATCATCGCCGCCGAAGCGCCGAACCCGATCGTCAACGAACTGGTGATCTTGCCGGACATCGAGAAACGTCTGGAAGCGTTCGTGCGCGTCGGCCACGGCATCATCATTTTCCCGGGTGGCGCGGGCACGGCCGAAGAATTCCTGTACCTGCTCGGCATTTTGATGCACCCGGACAATGAAAGCCTGCCCTTCCCCGTGGTCCTCACCGGGCCGAAAAGCGCCGCGCCGTACCTGGAGCAGTTGCACGCCTTCGTCGGTGCCACCCTTGGTGAAGCCGCGCAGCAGCACTACGAGATCATCATCGACGACCCGGCTGAAGTGGCGCGGCAAATGACTCAGGGCCTCAAAGAGGTCAAACAGTTCCGCCGCGAGCGCAACGACGCGTTCCATTTCAATTGGCTGCTGAAGATCGACGAAGGCTTCCAGCGCCCGTTCGACCCGACCCACGCCAACATGGCCAACCTGCAACTGAGCCGCAACCTGCCCTCCCACGAACTGGCCGCCAACCTGCGCCGCGCGTTCTCCGGCATCGTCGCCGGGAACGTCAAGGACAAGGGCATTCGCCTGATCGAAGAACACGGGCCGTACCAGATCCGTGGCGATGCCGCCGTCATGCAGCCGCTGGACAAACTGCTCAAAGCCTTCGTCGCCCAGCACCGGATGAAACTGCCGGGTGGCGCGGAGTATGTGCCGTGTTATCAGGTGGTGGCGTAACCATATTGATGTGAGCTTTAACATCACCCCTGTGGGAGCGGGCTTGCTCGCTCCCACACTTTGACAAGAAACCCCGCATGATGCGGGGTTTTGATCGTTCCCACGCTCTGCGTGGGAATGCCTCAACGGACGCTCTGCGTTCGGCTCTGGAAGGGACGCGGAGCGTCCCGGGCTGCATTCCCACGCAGAGCATGGGAACGATCATCCTCGCTAACCTCGTGGATCGAGGTTATCCAGCACCCGATTCACCGCCAGCTCCCCGAGCATGACCACCGATTGAATCCCCAACATCATGTTGCGATGTGGCATGTCCATCAATCCGGCGAACTCACTGAGCATCATGCTCGCTGACGCCAGAGATTCGCAGGCGTTGACCAGTAGAGTTTCGTTATCGACCTCGGCGACGACATGGTAAATGGTGCTGGGTTTGCGCTTGGTGTCTTTGGGGATGGGCGGCTTGAGGTAGTAATCGAGGGCGCGGTCGGCGGCTTCGTTGAGCTTTTTCGAATCGAGGGATTCGTAGGGGGATGTTGGATCGGTTTCCGGGGGATTGGGTGTGTCTTTGAACATGGTAATACTCCTTGATTAGTGGAGCCGCCACGGTTCGCTGCGAAACGAAGATAGGTGGCAGCTGTACGCAGGTTCGCAGACCGGGAATCAAGGAACCCGGCAGACCCGAAGATCTCCCGCGCACAGCCGCCATAACGCAATTCAGCGAACGAAAAACGTCATCTGAAAAGGAACGGTGGCGCTGTGCGCCTTGATTGACCCGGGCTGCGAAACCCGATCGCTGATTCGTCAGCGACCCGGAAACGATAGAGCCCGGCCTCAAGGCGCACAAGCCGGCGGATTCTGGCGTAGTCGTAGGCAACGGCGCAAGGATGTGTAGCCTGGGTGAGTATCTGGAAGTGTCGTTTAAACAGTGCTTGTTTAGTGGTCTGACACCGGGCCTTGTAGCGGCTGTACCGGCCTCATCGCGGGCAAGCCCGCTCCCACAGGTATCTGCTTTGTCCAAAAAATGTGGGAACGACACCGATCACTGTGGGAGCGGGCTTGCCCGCGATGAGGCCCGAAAAAACACCGTCCAACTTTCAGTCAATCCACCAATCGCGCCGCAAGCGCCTTGGCCTGGCTCGCCACGTCGGTCACCGCCGTACTCTCCCACCACATCCCGCGCAACGGTGGGCCCATGCCGAACAAACGGCTGGCGACCTGCCCATCGGCGCTTAGCACCGCGCCGTCATCCGCGGCGGCAATCCCCAGCGCCAATGGCCCCGGCCGCACCAGCCCGCGCGCCAATAGCTGCTGCGGCAATGGCCGCGCCACTCGCCGCCAGTCGTATTCGATGCCGCTGGAATTGATCAGCGCCGCGCCGTGCACCACGCAGGTTTGCGCCTCGCCGCGCCGGCGGATGCGAATGCTGACCTCCCCGTTCAACGAAGGCTCCAACCCTTTGAACGATGCAGCCTGAATCCGCAACCGCCCTTCCCCATGCAGCCGCGCCACCAACTCGGCACTCAACGGCGGCGAGCGATGGTGATGGCTTTCCCACCACGGCCGCACATGCCGCACGAACTGCCGACGCTGCACATCCGTCGCCTGACTCCACAACCGCCCGATGTGCGCCCGCACGGTGTCAAGCGGTGCTTGCCAGTCGATGCCCTGGGCGATGGCGTCGCGACAATGCCGACGCAGTTCGCGCATCAGCTGACGCGGCGTGCGAATGCTGTGATCCTCGGCCAGGAAATCCGCCCAGGCCGGAGGCTGTCGCCGCACATGGGGCAGCAGACCATGACGGGAAAACACTTCGATCGGCCCGCGATGCCCCGCCTGTTCCAGCGACACCACGGCATCGACCATGGTCAGGCCCGAGCCGATGATCAGCACCGTCGACTGCGGATCGAGCTGACGCATGGCGGTCACATCCCAGGGATCGAGCGCCGCTGCGTTCAAGCCGCTGGATTCGGTTTGCGGCGTACGCGCAGCGGGGAACATGCCAGTGGCCAGCACCGCATAGGCGCCCTGCAAACGTTGGCCGTCACTCAAGGTCAGCAATACAGCGTTGCCCCGGGTTTGCAGGTCGACCACCTCGGCCCGTACATGCTCCACCGTCGAGCCGTACCGCGCGCCCACCACCTGCGCCTCGGCCAAACGCTGCTGCACATAAACGCCAAACAGCCCGCGCGGCGCAAACAACTCGCTGATCGGCACATGCTGCTGATCCGACTCCGGCCAACCACCCGCCGCGATGTACTCGGTCAACCATTGGGTCAAATCATCAGCGTTGTCGGGATCGACGCTCATTCGCGCCGCGTTGCCGTTGAGCGTATGGCCCAACTCGACCGCGCTGTACGCCTCGCCCCGACCGAGTTCGGCGCGGGGTTCGATCACCAGCACCTGACGCTTGCCCGGCAAGCGCAGCAACTGCGCCGCCAGCATCGCGCCGCTGAGGCCGCCGCCGATGATCAGGATGTCCGCGTGGCGGGTGACGTCGGTCGCCTGTCCGCTTGGGGTGTCAGTCATGGCGTTCTCATTGATCAGTGTTTACCTAAATAGAAGTCGTGCAGATCGCCCCGTGCCAGTAACTCATCGGCGGTGCCGGACAGCACCACGCGACCCGTGTCGAGGACGTAGGCCTTTGAGGCGTACTTGAGTGCCACGTTAATATTTTGCTCGGCAATCAGGAAGCTCACCTGCTCGTCTCGATTGAGTTGCGCCACGATTTCGAAAATCTCCTGGACGATAATAGGCGCCAAACCCATGGAAGGTTCATCAAGCAGTACCAAAGTAGGACGTGTCATCAACGCCCGGCCGATGGCGACCATTTGCTGTTCGCCACCGGAAGTCAGCCCGGCCTGAGTCTTGCGCTTGGTTTTCAGGCGTGGAAACCAGGCGTAGATGCGCTCCAGATCCGCCGCCAGGTCCTTGCGGCTCAGACCGCGAACGAAGCCGCCGCTGCGCAGGTTGTCCTCCACCGTCAGTTGCGCGAATACGTGCCGGCCCTCCAGCACATGCACCATGCCCTGACGCACGCGAACGCTCGGATCGACCCCTGCAGTATCGCGCCCGAGAAAGGCAATCGAGCCTCGGCTGACCTCCGCGCGCTCGGCCCGCACCAGTCCGGAAATCGCCTTGAGCGTGGTGCTTTTGCCCGCACCGTTGGCCCCGAGCAACGCGACGATGCCGCCCTTGGGCACCGTCAGCGACACCCCGGCCACGGCCAGGATCGCCCCGTCGTAGATCACCTCGATGTCTTTGACTTGCAACAGGTCACTGGCGGCAATGTCGCTGGCGGCTTGGCTCATAGGTTACTCATCCCCGGTGCAGGTGCGTGGCGTCAGGCCTTTTTCCTTGGCGAACGCGGCGGATTTTTCATCGATCAATGGCCGCAGCAAGGCGCGGTCGGCGGGAATCCAGTCGCTGATCAGCGTCCAGTTGGTGCCGTCCCACTGCTGCACCCGCGCCGAACCGCCACCCTCATGATCCTTGCAAGACAGCTTGAGGTTCTGCATCAGGCCAAAGTAGCCAATATCCTTGAGTCGAGCATCGTCGATGTTCAGGTGTTCCAGCCCCCAACGCCCTTCTTCGCCATTAAGCGGCCGCTTGCCGAATTTGCCTTGGGCGGTGCGAATCGCTTCCACCATCACGGCCGCGTTCACCAGCCCGGAGTTGTAATAGACGCTGCCGAAATTCTTCAGGTCCTTGAGGTCGCTTTTACCCTTGTCGAGGATGGCTTGCTTGAGGCGTTTATGGATCTCGAAATCGGTGCCTGCCGGGTATGGCGTCAGCGCCAGATACCCTTTGGCGGCGGCGCCCGCGGGCAATACGTCTTCGCTGGAACTGGCCCAGATGTCGCCGACGATGTGGTCCACCGGGAAGCCGAAACGCGCCGCCGTCTTGACCGCCACCGGCGTCGACACGCCCCAGGTGCGCAGGAACACCCAGTCCGGGTTGGCCTGGCGCACTTGCCGCCATTGCGACGATTGCTCGTTGCCCGGATCGGCCACCGGGATCTGGATGTTTTCGAAACCGTATTTCTCCGCCAGCAATTTCAACGGACCGAGGGTTTCCCGACCGTAAGCAGAATCGTGATAAACCGTGGCGATCTTCTTCCCCTTGAGTTTGTCGAACCCGCCCTCGCGCTGGGCGATGTAGTTGATCAGGCTCGAGGCCTCGCTGTAGAAAGTCAGCATCACCGGAAAGTTATAGGGGAACACCGTGCCGTCGGTGGCTTCGGTGCGACCGTAACCGAGGGTGATCAGCGGGATCTTGTCGACCTCCGCCCGCTCGCTCAGCGCATACGCCGCCGGTGCGCCGTTGGGTGAATAGATCGCCACCGGGGCGCCATCCAGGCCTTTCTTGAAGCGCTCATAGCACTCGATGCCCTTCTCCGCCGTCCACTCGGTTTCGCATTCCTGCCAGACCAGTTTGACGCCGTTGATCCCGCCTTCCACATCGTTGATGTAGTTCAGGTAATCGAGCATGCCGGCCCACACTTGCACACCGCTGGAGGCGTAAGCGCCGACGCGATAAGTGGCCAACGGGAAGAACTGCTGATCCGGCAAGGCCTGAACCATCGGCACCGCGCTGCCGAAAATCGCCAGCGTCAGAGCGGCGCCGGCCAACGAACGTTTCAAGGATGCACGCATGTTGTCTCTCTACCAGGTGGGGGAATTCAGAAACGCAGCGGCCAGTGACTCAGCCGTTCACGAAGGTTGCTCAAGAGGCGAATCAGGCCTTCCGGTTCCTTGATCAGAAACAGGATGATCAGCACGCCGAAGATGATTTTTTGCAGGTTCTGCAACTGGCCGGCGTCCACCGAACCACCAAACAAGGCTTGCCCGGCGTGGCTGAGCAGGATCGGCAGGAGGCTGATGAATGCCGCGCCGACGAAGTTGCCGGCGATGCTGCCCATGCCACCGATAATGATGATGAACAGGATCTGGAACGACCGGTTGATATCGAAGCTGCTGGCACTGGCCGTGCCCAGATAAGCAAAGGCCCACAGCGCCCCGGCGACGCCGAGGTAAAACGAGCTGACGGCGAACGCCAGGTGTTTGTAGCGCACCACCGGAATGCCGACGACGGCGGCGGCAGTGTCCATGTCGCGGATCGCCATCCAGTTGCGGCCGATCTGGCTTTTCACCAGGTTCACCGCGACCCAGGTCAACAGCAGCACCGTGGTCAGGGTCAGCAGATAGCGGCCCAATGGGGTGTTCAGGTCATAGCCAAACAGGGCCAGTTTCGGCGCGGAAATGGTCCCGGACGAACCGTAGTTGTAGAACCAGGGGAATTTGACGAACAGCCACTCCAGGAAAAACTGCGCGGCCAATGTGGTGACCATCAGGTAAAAGCCCTTGATCCGCGAACTCGGCAAGCCAAAGACAAACCCCACTACCGCGCTGATCAGCCCGCCGCCGAGCAGCGCCACCGGCAAGCCCAACTCAGGCAAACGCAGCAGAAAGCCGTAGGTGGCAAAGGCGCCGACCGCCATGAACCCGGCCGCGCCGACCGAAGTCTGGCCGGTGTAGCCGGTGAGCAGATTGAGGCCAAGCCCGGCCAGGGACAGCACCAGGAACGGGATCAGAATCGCGTTCAGCCAATAGTCGTTGCCGGTCAGCGGCACAACCAGGAAGGCGATCAACAACAGCGCAATCAAACCAATCGGCACACGGCGCTGGATCAACACCGCCGGCGCGGTTTCGCGGGTAAGGGAAATCGACATGGGTTCAGACTCGCTCGATGGCGCGCTCGCCGAACAGGCCGGCGGGACGGATGTACAGGAAGGCCAAAGCCAGGACGTAAGCGAACCACGGGGTAATGCCACCGTCGATCAGCGGGCCGATGTACACCTCGGCGAGGTTCTCCGCCGCACCGACGATCAACCCGCCGACAATCGCCCCGCCAATCGAGGTGAAGCCGCCGATGATCAACACCGGCAAGGCCTTGAGCACCACCAGCGACAGCGAGAACTGCATACCTTGGCGCGCGCCCCACAACAACCCCGCCACCAGCCCGACTATGCCGGCCACCGCCCAGACGATCTGCCAGATGCGATTGAGGTTGATGCCGATCGACAGCGCGGCGGTGGTGTCATCCGCCACCGCGCGCAGGGATACGCCAATGCGGGTTTTGTTGAACAGCAGCGCCAGTACCGTCACCAGCACGATGGCGGCCGCCGCGGCAATCAGGTCGAACTGGCTGACCATCATCCCGCCGATGAACAGCGGCACGTCATCGATGCCCAGATCCAGCGCCCGCACTTGCGAGCCCATCAAGCCCTGAGCCAGGCCTTCGATGATGAACGACAACCCGAGGGTGGCCATGAACAGGGTGATCTGCGAGCGATTGACCAGTGGCCGCAACACCAGCCGTTCGATCAACAGCGCGCCGACGATCATCACCACAACGGTCAGCAACAGCGCCAAGGCGAACGGCACGCCTTGATCGTGCAGGCTGACAAAGGTCAGCGCGGCGAATAGCAGCATTGCGCCCTGAGCGAAATTGAACACGCCGCTGGCCTTGTAGATCAGCACGAAGCCGATCGCGACCAGCGAGTACATGGTTCCGGCGAGCAAGCCACCGAGCAGGGTTTCGAAGAAGAATGTCATCAGTGCACCACTCCCAGATACGCTGCGATGACTTCCGGATTGGCCTGCACTTCGGCGGGTGTACCGTCACCGACCTTGCGCCCGTAATCGAGCACCACCACGTGGTCGGACAGGCCCATCACCACGCTCATGTCGTGTTCGATCAATACCACCGTGGTGCCGAGGTCGCGGTTGATGTCGGCGATGAAACGGGCCATTTCCTGCTTCTCTTCGGCGTTCATCCCGGCCATCGGCTCATCGAGCAGCAACAGGTTGGGGCCGGCGATCAAGGCACGGCCCAGCTCCACACGTTTTTGCAGGCCATAGGACAGCTTGCCCACCGGCACATCGCGATGGGCTTGCAGTTCGAGGAATTCGAGAATGGCCTGGGCCTGCCGGCGGAAGTCTTCAGCCTCACGCCGGGCTCTTGGCAGGTTCAGCGCCTGCTCAATGAAACGGCTGCGCAGGTGCCGTGACAGGCCGGTGAGGATGTTGTCGATCACGCTCATTTTCTTGAACAATGCGTTGTTCTGGAACGTGCGGCCGATGCCCCGGCGTGCGGCGCTCAACGGGTCGATGCGCTTGAACGGCTGTTGCTCGAACACAATCGAACCGGCATCGAAGCGGTACACGCCGTTCAGCACGTTGAGCAGCGAACTCTTGCCCGCGCCGTTGGGGCCGATCAGCGCGCAGATCTCGCCCCAGCGCACGTCGAACGACAGTTCATTAATCGCCTTCACGCCTTTGAAGGACAGGGAAATACCGCTGACTTGCAGAATGGAGTCGGTCGAGCTCATGCGATGTCCCGTTTGAATTCAGCGAGCCAGGTCGACTCGGGTTGAGCATCGGAAATGCGGATGGCTTGCCAGATGAAATGCAGGTTGTGGAAGCCCAACAGGCGGCGAACGCGGTTTTTGATCAAGCGTTGCAGGCCTTTTTCGGGATGGGCGATGGCCCAATCGCAGAGACGTCGGCGCCAAGTGCCGTGGGGTGCGAGGCGGCTGTCGATTTCTTCCGCGAGCAGTTGCAGGCGTTCGGCGGACAGCAGCAGCCCGGACGGCGCGACTTCACGACGGTCGCGGCTGGCGCTGCCGGGGCTTTCCGGGAAGGCCAGGGATTGGCCGCTGATCAGCCATTGTTCCAGCAGCACCGTCAGGCCGTGCTGCCACTGGGTGCCCTCTTCGCTCCACAGTTGCGCATTTTGATTCCAGCGGTTGAGGCGTTGCGCAGGGTCCACCGGGCCGAGCAACTCGGCGAAATCCAGCAGAGCCTGGCCTTGGTTGATCCAGAGTTGCTGCGTCTGTCGCCCCTGAACGAATGCGTGGGTCGGACGGCTGCGCCACAGGGCTTTGTGCAGGGTTTCGGGGTCGAGGTTGTCCGGCAGCGTCAGCAATTCGGCGCCGATGTGCCGGGCGGCCAGTGCGAGCAGCAACAGATTCGGTTCGAACGCACCGCTCAAGGCCAGGCGCGAGTCTTCGGTAAAACCCTGCTGCCGCAAGCCATCGGCCAACCGCTCGACATCGCGCAAGGCATCGATCCAGCGCCAGACGAACCACTGGCCGTGGCGCTTGTGGCGCAGCGCCGGTTGCAACGGACTGACCTGCGCCCAGTGCTGCAGCTGCTCCAGGGCCTGGGGCAGCTCCACCCGCCACTCGGTGGTGTCCGCGATGGGCGGACGCTTGAGTTCATGCACGCTCATTGGCTTACCTCTTATCCATGGACAAAAAGCGTGCGGTGGTCCGCCGGGCTGAAGAATTAACGCAATCTCTAAAACACCGCCGCCCCTTGTAGGAGCGAGGCTTGCCCGCGAAGGCGGTGTGACAGACAACATCAATGTTGAATGTACTGACCTCATCGCGAGCAGGCTCGCTCCCACCTTGGATCTTCGCCCGGCGCTGTATTTGTGTACGACCTCAATTACCTGTAGGAGCGAGGCTTGCCCGCGAAAGCGGTGTAACTGGCGATATCAATGTTGAATGTGCCGGCCTCTTCGCGGGCAAGCCACGCTCCCACAGGGTCTTGTGTCCTCCACAAATCGCCGGCGCCACGCTCCCGCAGGGTTTGGTGTCTTCCACAAATATCGCCGGCGAAACGAAACCTGTGGGAGCGTGGCTTGCCCGCGATGGCATCTAGGCAGACGCCACTTTCTTCTCCTGCTGACGCAACCCCGCCAGGTCTCGATAACCGGCCCCCGGATGTATCTGCGGCAATCGCGCCCCCTCACCAAACAACTTCTCGCGCAAGGTCCCCGGCGCATAGTCGGTCTTGTACGCCCCACGCTTCTGCAACTCCGGCACCAGCAACTCCACAGCATCGATAAAGGTTTCGTGGGTCAGCGCATACGCCAGGTTGAAACCGTCAACATCGGTCTCCTCGACCCACTCCTGCAGCAAGTCGGCAACGGTCTCGGGGCTGCCGACAAACAGCGGTCCGAAACCACCGATCCCGACCCAATCGGCCAGCTCGTTCGGCGTCCAGACCTTGTTCGGGTCCGCCGTGGAAAACGCCTCCACCGCCGACTGAATGGCATTGGTGTGCACGTGCTTGAGCGGTTCATCCGGTTTGAACTGGCTGAAGTCGATCCCGGTCCAGCCCGAGATCAACGCCATGGCACCCTCATAACTGACCCAGGTTTTGTATTCTTCAAACTTGGCTTTGGCCTTGGCGTCGGTCTCGCCGAGGATCACGGTTTGCAGGTTGAAGATCAGGATTTTCGACGGATCACGCCCCGCCTCCGCCGCCCGGCGACGGATGTCGGCCACGGTTTTCTTCAGCAGCACTTTCGACGGCGCGGCGACAAACACGCATTCGGCATGTTCGGCGGCAAACTGCTTGCCGCGACTCGAGGCGCCGGCCTGATACAGCACAGGCGTGCGTTGCGGCGAGGGTTCACAGAGGTGAATCCCAGGCACCTGAAAGTGTTTGCCGACGTGCCGGATCTCGTGGATTTTGCTCGGGTCGCTGAAGATCCGCCGCTCACGATCCCGCAGAATCGCGCCCTCTTCCCAGCTGCCTTCCCACAGCTTGTAGCAAACCTCCAGGTACTCTTCGGCGAAGTCATAACGGGCGTCATGTTCGGTCTGGGCTTTCTGGCCGAGGTTCTTCGCACCGCTTTCCAGGTACGACGTAACAATGTTCCAACCGGCGCGGCCCTTGGTCAGGTGATCGAGGGTCGACAGGCGCCGGGCGAACGGGTACGGGTGCTCGAAGGACAGCGACGCGGTCAGGCCGAACCCCAGATGCTCGGTGACCAGCGCCATCGGCGGGATCAGTTGCAATGGATCATTGACCGGCACCTGCGCCGCCTGACGAATCGCCGCGTCACCGCTGCCGTTGTAGACGTCATAAATGCCCAGCACATCGGCAATGAACAAACCGTCGAACTTGCCGCGCTCAAGGATTTTCGCCAGATCGGTCCAGTACTCGAGGTCCTTGTACTGCCAGGATCGATCCCGCGGATGCGCCCACAAACCCGGCGACTGGTGGCCGACGCAGTTCATGTCAAAGGCGTTGAGACGAATTTCACGGGCCATCAACCAATACTCCGCACGCTGGGTGGATGGATGCCGTTGAGGCGGAAGTTGCCAATGAGGTGGAGTTTCCAACGCAGCGGATCATCCAGCGATCCAGGCAACACGGTGCGTTGGCCGGTGAGTTCGAATTCGGCATTGCTGACGGCATTTAAAGCATCAGCGCTGGCGAGGTGCGACTCGGCGATGGCGACGCTGATTTCCGTGTCGTCATCAACGCTGTTCAGAAAGTCCTCAGCGCGTTCGAGCAGCGCGGCGGCGACTTCGATGCGGATGTGCAAGTCGCCGAAACGGCTGATGACGAAAGGATCATCCGTGGCTTGGGTCTTTTGCCGGACGAAACGCAGGGTCGCATCGAGCAACGTGCGAGCGTTGTGCAGGTCGTGCTGAGGCTTGGCCAGGGGCTGCCCGGCAACAATCGGTTGGGTCAAAGCGTTCATGGTGGGCTCCTCAGTTCCAGGCGTGGCGCGCAGGCTTCACGCCGTTGAGCAGGTAGTTGCCGATCAAGTGATATTTCCAGCGCGCCGGATCGTGCAGGGTGTGAGTCCGGGCGTTGCGCCAGTGACGGTCGAGGTTGTACTTGCCGAGCACCGAGCGGGTGCCGGCGAGTTCGAAGAGTTTGCTGCTGGTGAGCAAGGCGATTTCGGCAGAGAGGACTTTCGCCTGTGCGACCACCACCGAGGCGCGGGCAACCGTGTCTTCATTGGGTTTGAGCAACGCGGCGTCGATGGCTTGGCCGGCTTTTTTCAGGATCGCTTCGGTGCCATGAACCCGCCATTCGAGGTCGCCGATCGCGGCGATGCTGAACGGGTCCTGCCAGCCGTGATCCTGTTGGCTGTCGATCCATGGTCGGGCCTCACGAGCGTAGCGCTTGGTTTCTTCCAGGGCGCCGACGGCGATGCCGGTGTCCACGGCAGCCTGGATGATTTGCGAAATCGGGCCGTCGGCGGTGGGTTCGTCGAACGCCTTGTGGGCCGGGATCACCGCGCTCAAAGGCACGCTCACCGCGTTCAGGGTCACGCCGCCGCTGGCAGTGGTGCGCTGGCCGAAACCGTCCCAACTGTCGATCACCGTCAACCCGGGATTGTCGCGCTCGATGAAGGCGATGAAAGCCTTGTTCTCTTCATCGACCGCCACCGCCGGCACGATGTGCGCGAACAAGGCGCCGGTGCAGTAGAACTTCTCGCCGTCGATTTGCGCGGTGTCTTCATCGAAACGAATACGGGTTTCAAAGGCACCGGCATTCTTGCTTTTGGATTCAGAGAAGGCGTTGCCGAAGCGATAACCCTGGAGGACTTTGCCGAAGTAATAGCGCTTCTGCGCGTCGGTGGCGGTTTGCAGCAGGATGTCGAGCACGCCCAGATGGTTTTGCGGGATCTGGCCGAGGGACGGGTCGGCAGCGGAAATGATCTTGATCACTTCGGCGACTGTCACGTAGGACACGCCAGCGCCGCCGTATTCCTTGGGAATGGTGATGCCCCATAAACCACTGGCGGAGAACTCGTCGAGTTCGGCAACCGGCAAACGTCGCTCGCGATCACGAGCGCTGGCCTCGATAGCGAAGCGTGCGGCGAGCTTGTGAGCGACGGCAATCGCCTCGGCGTCCGAGTGGATCACATGGGCGGTGCGAGGGGGTTGGGCAGAGACTGTCATGGGCCGACTCCGGGATTCTGGTGAATGCCCCAGAGCTTTTGCAGGAGTCGTGCCTGAATTTAAATTTGTTTTATTTCAATAACTTAATTAACTATCCGAGAAACACTTGCAGCTTCAAAACAGCAAAGTGCTTATCCAGTGTTGGTCGGTAAACAGTCAGATCACCACATTACGCACAAACCGCGCCGCCACTGTCCCGTCATTGCGATAGGAATGCGGCTGGTTGCTGGCGAACATGAAGAACTCACCGGCAGCGATTTGCTGCGGCTGGTCGCCGAGCATCAGGGTCAGGCAGCCTTCAAACACATAGAGCTGTTCGCTCCAGCCTTCCGCATCCGGTTCCGATGGGTAATGTTCGCCCGGTTCGAGGCGCCATTCCCACAGTTCAACTTCGCGGGTGGCGGTGGCTTTCGACAACAGCACCGCTTTACTGCCGGGAATCGTGCCAGCCCATGCCAGTTCGTTGATGCGGCTCGGGTCGCGGGCATCCGGGGCCTGGATCAGATCGCTGAAGGCTACGTCCAGCGCTTCGGCAACGCGGTCGAGGGTGGTCAGGCTGACATTCTTCTCGCCGGCCTCGATGGCCACCAGCATCCGGCGGCTGACCCCGGACTTTTCGGCCAAAGCGGTCTGGCTCATGTCGGCGGCGTGGCGCAGACGTCGGACGTTCTGGCTGACGTGCTGGAGAACCGATGCCCGTTGGGTGGAATCTTTGTGCACTATATTGCTCACTTGATGGTGTTGCGCAGTATACTGCCCAACTTCCGGCGCATTGTGCGTCTCCCTCAGGTAGCGCGCAAGGTCATGACGTCGGTGAACTCCTCCCCTGCTTCCTCCCGTTTCTCACGGTTCAGCAAAGCTGAGTGCGTGTTGGTGCTGATCACCATGGTCTGGGGCGGGACCTTTTTGCTGGTGCAGCATGCAATGACCGTCAGTGGACCGATGTTTTTCGTCGGTCTGCGTTTTGCTGCGGCGGCGAGCATCGTTGCCCTGTTCTCCTGGCGTCATCTGCGCGAACTGACCTTGTTCGAACTCAAGGCCGGGGCGTTTATCGGCGTGGCGATCATGCTCGGTTATGGCCTGCAGACCGTGGGTTTGCAGAGCATTCCCAGCAGTCAGTCGGCGTTTATTACCGCGCTGTATGTGCCGTTCGTGCCGTTGCTGCAATGGCTGGTGCTGGGTCGGCGACCGGGGTTGATGCCGAGCATCGGGATCATGCTGGCCTTTACCGGGTTGATGCTGCTGTCGGGACCTGCCGGCGCTTCGTTCAATTTCAGCCCCGGTGAAATCGCCACATTGATCAGCGCCGTGGCGATTGCGGCAGAGATCATTCTGATCAGCACCTATGCCGGCCAGGTTGACGTGCGCCGGGTGACGGTGGTGCAACTGGCGGTGACTTCGGTGTTGGCGTTTCTGATGGTGGTGCCGACTCAGGAAGTGATTCCGGGGTTCTCCTGGTTGCTGTTGTGCAGCGCATTGGGCCTGGGCGCGGCGAGTGCGGCGATTCAGGTGGCGATGAACTGGGCGCAGAAGAGTGTTTCGCCGACGCGGGCGACGCTGATCTATGCCGGGGAGCCGGTGTGGGCCGGGATTGTCGGACGGATTGCCGGAGAGCGGTTGCCGGCGATTGCGTTGGTGGGCGCGGGGTTGATTGTGGCGGCGGTGATTGTCAGTGAGTTGAAGACTAAGGGTAAGGCGGTAGTGACTGAGGAAGATTTGGAACAAGAAACACAGAGGTAGGCGTGAAGTCTGCGGTGATTGACAGATAGCCTTCGCGAGCAAGCCCGCTCCCACATTGGATCTGTGGTGTGTCGCAATTACGTGTACACCGGCAATCCAATGTGGGAGCGGGCTTGCTCGCGAAGGCGCCGGGAAGGTTGAAACCGGCCTTTCGAAACAATGATAAACAGGAATTTTCCGTTTACTTTGTAGGATTCTGCGACAGCTTGGCGTTTGGTGATCCGGGAGCTGGCACGTATGATGCTTCACAAACTTCCGCAGATTAGAAGCCTATGTCTCTGATAGTTCTACTGCTTCTGCCTTTTATCGGCAGCTGTCTGGCAGCCTTGCTGCCGCACAACGCGCGTAACACCGAATCGCTGTTGGCTGGCCTGGTTGCTCTTATCGGCACCATCCAGGTCGCCCTCTTGTACCCGCAAATCGCCCATGGCGGCGTGATCCGCGAAGAATTCTTCTGGTTACCGAGCCTTGGCCTGAACTTCGTTCTGCGCATGGACGGTTTCGCCTGGCTGTTCTCGATGCTGGTGCTGGGCATCGGCACGCTGGTTTCGCTATACGCCCGCTACTACATGTCACCGGACGATCCGGTGCCGCGTTTCTTCGCGTTTTTCCTGGCGTTCATGGGCGCCATGCTGGGGTTGGTGATTTCCGGCAACCTGATCCAGATCGTGTTTTTCTGGGAACTGACCAGCCTCTTCTCATTCCTGTTGATCGGCTACTGGCACCACCGCGCCGATGCGCGACGTGGCGCCTATATGGCGTTGATGGTCACCGGTGCCGGTGGCTTGTGTTTGCTGGCGGGGGTCATGCTGCTCGGCCATGTGGTCGGCAGCTATGACCTGGACAAGGTCCTGGCCGCCGGCGATCTGATTCGCGCACATGCCCTCTACCCTATTCTGCTGCCCCTGATCCTGATCGGCGCCCTGAGTAAAAGTGCGCAATTCCCCTTCCACTTCTGGCTGCCCCACGCCATGGCGGCGCCGACACCGGTTTCGGCGTATCTGCACTCGGCGACCATGGTCAAGGCCGGGGTCTTCCTGCTCGCACGCCTGTGGCCGTCGCTGTCCGGCAGTGAAGAATGGTTCTACATCGTCAGCGGGGCCGGCGCCTGCACCCTGTTGCTCGGCGCTTACTGCGCGATGTTTCAGAACGACCTCAAGGGCCTGCTGGCCTACTCGACCATCAGCCACCTGGGCCTGATCACTTTGCTGCTGGGCCTGAACAGTCCGCTGGCCGCCGTGGCCGCGGTGTTCCACATTCTCAACCACGCCACCTTCAAAGCCTCGCTGTTCATGGCCGCCGGGATCATCGACCACGAAAGCGGCACCCGGGACATTCGCAAACTCAGCGGCCTGATCAAACTGATCCCGTTCACCGCGACCCTGGCCATGGTCGCCAGCGCGTCCATGGCTGGCGTGCCGCTGCTCAACGGTTTCCTGTCGAAAGAGATGTTTTTTGCCGAAACCGTGTTCATCAACGCCACGGCCTGGATCGAGATGACCCTGCCCATCGTCGCGACCATCGCCGGGACGTTCAGCGTGGCCTATTCCCTGCGCTTCACCGTCGACGTGTTCTTCGGCCCGACCGCCACCGACCTGCCGCACACCCCGCACGAGCCGCCACGCTGGATGCGCGCGCCGGTGGAACTGCTGGTGTTCACCTGTCTGGTGGTGGGGATCTTCCCCGCTCAAGTGGTCGGCCCGTTGCTCGCGGCGGCGGCATTGCCGGTGGTGGGCGGCACGCTGCCCGAGTACAGCCTGGCGATCTGGCACGGCTGGAACGCGCCGATGATCATGAGTCTGATCGCCATGTCCTGCGGCATCACTCTCTATCTGCTGCTGCGCAATCAGCTCAAGCGCGGGCGCTTCACGCACCCGCCGGTGATCAGCCACTTCAACGGCAAGCGCCTGTTCGAGCGCAGCCTGGTGATCATGATGCGCCTGGCCCGTCGTCTGGAGCGGCGGATCAGTACCCGACGCCTGCAAACCCAACTGTTTCTGGTGGTGCTCGCCGCGGTGCTGGCCGGCTTGATCCCGATGCTGCACAGCAGCCTGAGCTGGGGCGACCGGCCGAAGATTCAGGGCTCGATCGTGTTCGTGATTCTCTGGCTGCTGGCGATTGCCTGCGCCCTTGGCGCGGCGTGGCAAGCCAAGTATCACCGGCTCGCGGCCCTGACCATGGTCAGCGTCTGTGGCTTGATGACCTGCGTGACCTTCGTCTGGTTCTCGGCGCCGGATCTGGCCCTGACGCAACTGGCGGTGGAAGTGGTGACCACGGTGTTGATCCTCCTCGGCCTGCGCTGGTTGCCGCGACGGATCGAAGAGGTCTCGCCGTTGCCGAGCAGTCTGCGCAAGGCCCGCATCCGCCGTATCCGCGACTTGCTGCTGTCGATCGCGGTCGGTGGCGGCATGGCATTACTCTCCTACGCGATGCTGACCCGCCAGACACCCAACGATATTTCCTCGTTCTACCTCAGTCGCGCCCTGCCCGAAGGCGGCGGCAGCAACGTGGTCAACGTGATGCTGGTGGACTTCCGTGGCTTCGACACCCTCGGCGAAATCACCGTGCTGGTGGCGGTGGCCCTGGCCGTGTTCGCCCTGTTGCGACGCTTCCGCCCGCCGAAGGAAAGCCTGCAGCTGCCGGCCCAACAGCGCTTGCTGGCACCCGACGTGGTCACCGATCTGGTCAACCCGCGTCACGCCAGCGACACCGCCCTCGGTTTCATGATGGTGCCAGCGGTGCTGGTCCGTCTGCTGCTGCCGATTGCGTTTGTGGTGTCGGTCTACCTGTTCATGCGCGGGCACAATCAACCCGGTGGCGGTTTCGTCGCCGGTCTGGTGATGTCGGTGGCGTTCATCCTGCAATACATGGTCGCCGGCACCCAGTGGGTCGAGGCGCAAATGAGCCTGCGGCCGCTGCGCTGGATGGGCACCGGGCTGCTGTTCGCCACGGTCACCGGGCTCGGGGCGATGGCGGCTGGCTATCCATTCCTCACCACCCACACTTGGCATTTCACATTGCCGTTGCTGGGCGACATTCACATCGCCAGCGCGCTGTTCTTTGACATTGGTGTGTACGCCGTGGTGGTCGGCTCGACGCTGTTGATCCTCACCGCCCTCGCCCACCAATCGGTACGTGGTCATAAAACCAGCGCGCAACCCAAGCCCGTGGCCAAAGCGGCTGCCACGCAAGGAGCCATCTGATGGAAGAAGTCATCGCAATCGCCATCGGTGTGCTGGCCGCGTCCGGCGTGTGGCTGGTGCTGCGGCCACGGACATTCCAGGTGGTCATGGGCCTGTGCCTGCTGTCCTACGGCGTCAACCTGTTCATCTTCAGTATGGGCAGCCTGTTCATCGGCAAGGAGCCGAACATCAAGGACGGCGTGCCTCAGGATTTGCTGCACTACACCGACCCGCTGCCGCAAGCGTTGGTGCTGACCGCGATCGTCATCAGCTTCGCCATGACCGCGCTGTTCCTGGTGGTGCTGCTCGCCTCCCGGGGCCTGACCGGTACCGACCATGTGGATGGCCGGGAGCCTAAAGAATGAATCCGATGGCGCACCTGATCGCTGCACCGATTCTGCTACCGCTGCTGACCGCCGCGGTAATGCTGATGCTGGGCGAGAAGCACCGTCCGTTAAAGGCCAAAATCAATCTGTTCTCCAGCCTGCTGGGGCTGGGCATTGCCGTGATGCTGCTGCAATGGACCCAAACCACCGGCGTGCCCGGTTCCATCGGTGTGTACCTGCCGGGCAACTGGCAGGTGCCGTTCGGCATTGTGCTGGTAGTCGATCGTCTGTCGGCGCTGATGCTGGTGCTGACCGGAATCATCGGCGTCAGCGCGTTGCTGTTCGCCATGGCCCGCTGGGACGGTGCCGGTTCGAGTTTCCACGCGCTGTTCCAGATTCAGTTGATGGGCCTGTACGGCGCCTTCCTGACGGCAGACCTGTTCAACCTGTTCGTGTTTTTCGAAGTGCTGCTGGCTGCCTCTTACGGACTGATGCTGCACGGTTCGGGCCGGGCGCGGGTGTCGTCGGGGCTGCATTACATCTCGATCAACCTGCTGGCCTCGTCGCTGTTTCTGATTGGCGCGGCGCTGATCTACGGCGTTACTGGCACGCTGAACATGGCCGACCTGGCGCTGAAAATCCCGCTGGTGCCGGAAGCCGATCGCGGCTTGCTGCATGCTGGCGCGGCGATTCTGGCGGTGGCGTTCCTGGCCAAGGCCGGGATGTGGCCGCTGAATTTCTGGCTGGTGCCGGCCTACTCCGCAGCCAGCGCGCCGGTGGCGGCGATGTTCGCGATCATGACCAAGGTCGGCGTTTACACCTTGCTGCGCCTGTGGACGCTGCTGTTTTCCGGGCAGGCCGGCGCATCCGCGTACTTCGGTGGCGACTGGCTGATCTACGGCGGCATGGCGACCATCGTCTGCGCCGCCGTGGCGATCCTCGCCGCGCAACGCCTGGAACGCATGGCCAGCCTGAGCATTCTGGTGTCGGCAGGCATTCTGTTGTCGGCCATCGGTTTCGCCCAGCCGAACCTGATCGGCGCGGCGCTGTTCTATCTGGTCAGCTCGACCCTGGCCTTGAGCGCACTGTTCCTGCTGGCCGAATTGATCGAGCGCTCGCGTTCGGCCAACGAAATGCCGCTGTTCGATGACGGCGAGCTGCTTCCACGACCCCTGGAATCCTTGCAGCCGCCCAAAGGCTTCAACCTCGATGACGACCGCAAAGCCGTGGTCGGACAGGTGATTCCCTGGACCATGGCGTTCCTCGGCTTGAGCTTCATCGCCTGCGCCCTGCTGATCATCGGCATGCCGCCGCTTTCCGGGTTTATCGGCAAACTCAGCCTGCTCAGCGCTTTGCTCAATCCGCTGGGGCTGGGTAATGGCAGCGACGAACCGATATCGAATGGCGCGTGGGGATTGCTCGCCCTGTTGATCCTGTCCGGGCTGGCCTCGCTGATCGCTTTCTCGCGTTTGGGCATCCAGCGTTTCTGGACCCCGCAAGAGCGGCCGTCGCCCTTGCTGCGGCGCTTGGAATGCGTGCCGATTGTCATTCTGCTGGGGCTGAGCATTGCGCTGACGTTCAAGGCTGAACCGCTGTTGCGCTACACCCAAGCGGCGGCCGATGCATTGAACAACCCGCAGCAATACGTGATGGCGGTGCTCGAAACCCGTGTAATTCCAGGCCCGCAAGCCAAGACAGCGCTGCTGGAGGTGCGGCCATGAAGCGCCTGTTTCCTGCACCCTGGTTGTCGTTGGCGCTGTGGCTGCTGTGGCTGGTGTTGAACCTGTCGATGAGCCCCGGCAATCTACTGCTGGGCGCCATGCTGGGGTTCTGCGCGCCGTTGATGATGCGCAAGCTGCGGCCGCTGCCGATCCGCATTCGTCGGCCTGGGGTGATCCTGCGTTTGTTCTTGCTGGTCGGGCGCGACGTGATCGTGTCCAACCTCGCCGTGGCCTGGGGCGTACTCAACGCAGGCCGTCGTGCGCCCCGCTCGCGGTTCATCAAGGTGCCGCTGGACTTGCGCGATGCCAACGGCCTGGCGGCGCTGTCGATGATCTGTACGGTGGTCCCCGGCACGGTCTGGTCGGAATTGGCGCTCGATCGCAGCATTCTGTTGCTGCACGTCTTCGATCTGGATGACGAAAGCCAATTCATCCAGCACTTCAAGACGACCTACGAGCGCCCCTTGATGGAGATCTTCGAATGAGCGCATTGCTGTCGAACGCGATCCTGCTGAGCCTGTTCATCTTCTCGATGGCGATGATTCTGACCCTGATCCGGCTGTTCAAGGGCCCGTCGGCCCAGGATCGGGTTCTGGCCCTGGATTACCTGTACATCATCGCCATGCTGATGATGCTTGCGCTGGGCATTCGTTATGCCAGTGACACTTACTTCGAGGCGGCGCTGCTGATCGCCCTGTTCGGCTTCGTCGGCTCGTTTGCCCTGGCCAAATTCCTGCTGCGTGGCGAGGTGATCGAATGAGGCCTGAACTGTCTTTGTGGGTGGAAATAGCGGTGGCAATTCTGCTGGTGCTGAGCAGCCTGTTTACGCTGATCGGTGCGGTCGGGCTGTTGCGGATGAAGGATTATTTCCAGCGCATGCACCCGCCGGCGCTGGCCTCGACCTTGGGCGCGTGGTGCGTGGCATTGGCTTCGATCATTTACTTTTCGGCGCTCAACTCGGCGCCGGTGCTGCATGCCTGGCTGATCCCGATTCTGTTGTCGATCACCGTGCCGGTGACCACGCTGCTGCTGGCCCGGGCGGCGTTGTTTCGCAAGCGCATGGCGGGGGATGATGTGCCGGCTGAGGTGAGTAGTCGGCGGACCGAAAGTGGGAGTTGAATCCAGAGGTTTGTGTTGATTGATCAGGCCTCATCGCGGGCAAGCCCGCTCCCACAGTGACGGATGTCGTACATACATTTTGTATCCGGCACTGAACCTGTGGGAGCGGGCTTGCCCGCGATAGCAACAGATCAGACAACACAGTAAGTCCGGTCGGCTCAAATCCAGGCCACTGCCAGCAATCCAGCCCCCAACACCACACACAACGGTGAATACGCCCACGTATCCAGCCGGGCAAACCTCGAGCCCTTCTCCTGCTTGAAGAACCCCACCAAATTCGAATCGCCGATCGCCCGGGCGAACATCAGCATCGCGATCGCGCTGATCACCCATTGCAGCGACCAGTGATGCACCGTGGGCAGATACAGCCCGACCCGCAGGCACACCAGCATCGCGATCAGCAGTAAACCCACAGCCACCAGCAACGTCGCAAAGCCCGACGGCTTGAACGCAGGCCTTGATGCCTCACCGCCCTCCCCGGGCACGCGCGGCACCGCCGCCTCGCTGCCCCACTTGCCACCCGCCGCCCAATACAGGTGGACCAGGCTGATCAACAAAAAGATTGCAGCAATCCATTGCGCGACCAATAGGCTCATATTCAGACATCCAGTGTGAAATGTCGCAGCAGGATGAACTTCCTTGCGCGTTTTTGTAAGGGTATTCGTCATTGACGGTCTTATCGCGAGCAGGCTCGCTCCCACATTTGATCGCATTCCCCTGTGGGAGCGAGCCTGCTCGCGATAGCGGCAGAAGGCACACCACAGCGTGCCAAGCCATCCGCTTATTTCAATTCAGCAGAAACTTTGTCCGCCACATCCTTCGGTACCCAGGCCCGCCACACGTCCGGGTGCGCCTTCATGAACGCCTCCGCCGCTTGACGTGGCGGGGTGTGTTTTTCGCTCATGTCAGCCAAGGCCATGTTCAAAGCTTCGATCGGTAAATCGACCTTGGTGAAGAACTCGGCAATCTGCGGGTACTGTTTCTGAAATGGCGTGGACACGCCGATGGACAGCTTCGAGGGCAGCGAGCGAGTCGGTTTCGGATTGGGGTTGTCGGCGTCAGTCAGGGTTTTCCAGGCTTCGGCGTCGAACGGTGGCTCTTGCAACTGAATCAGCTTGAAGCGACCGAGCAACGGTGTCGGGGACCAGTAATAGAACAGGACCGGCTTGCCGCGACGAATCGACGAACTGATCTCTGCGTCCAGTGCCGCCCCCGAACCACTGCGAAAGTTCACGTAGCTGTCGTCCAGCCCATAGGCCTTGAGCTTCTGCTTGTTGACCACTTCCGACGTCCAGCCGATCGGGCTGTTGAGAAAACGCCCCTTGCCCGGGGTTTCCGGGTCTTTGAACACGTCCTTGTAGCGTGGCAGATCGCTGACACTGCGCAGGCCCGGCGCCAGCGGCTTGATGCCCTTGGCCGGATCGCCCTTGATCACGTACTCCGGCACCCACCAGCCCTCGGTGGCGCCTTTGACCGTGTCGCCCAGGCTCGCCACTTTGCCCTCGGCCTCAGCCTTGACCCAGACCGGGCTGCGACCGGCCCATTCTTCGCCAATGACCTGAATGTCATTGTTGGCCAATGCGGTCTCCAGGGTAATGGTCGTCCCCGGCAAGGTGTCGGTCGGCAAGCCGTAGCCCTTCTCGACGATGATCCGCAGGATATCGGTGATCAGGCTGCCGCTTTCCCAGTTCAGGTCGGCGAAATGGATCGGCGCCTGGGCAGCGAACACCGGAACGGGTGAAGCCAATAAACCGAACGTGGCCAGGGTAGCGGCCAGTAACCGTCGAAATCCCTTCATGCTTTAGCACCTCGTGCTGTTCACAGCAATAGCAGGATGGCCTGACAAAGAAGACCGCAAGCCTCTGGATACTCAGTCAATTGACTGTAGTAGAGGTTCCTGCTTTCGAGGGGACTGGATTACTTTTCGCAAGGTTCCTGCAAGCGCGCAAGCTCTCTTCTGACCATGCTGGCGTACGCCGCCGGACGCAACAGGTAGATCTGTGACGCCACCCAATTCAGCCAGCCCCCCTGCAGAACGGCCTTTTGAGCCAACAGGCGCTGCGCCTCGGCGTGGGCACTGGCCTGGTTCTGTTCGTGGAAATCGGCGCGGGTCAGGGTCATTACTCGCTGGCCTTGAAGGTCACCAGTTCGCCCTTGCGCCACTTGGCGGCCTTGGCAGTCACGGCTTTCAGGGTTTTGGTCAGGCCTTCCTGCAATTGTTGATGGGCCGCAAACACCATCACCACGCTATGACCTTCCTTGAACACAATGCCGTGGCCGTCTGCGGTGGTCACGAACGCGTAATCCCCCAGCCCGTACACCGTCAGCTTGATTTCGCGGAACTTGATGTCCAGCTTGCCGCCTTCGCGGCTGGGCAATACGGAGGCGCTGAAATGATCGCCGACCTTGAGTTTAAGCCCTGGTTTGTCATCCACCACCAGCGCTGATTCAGTGTCGAGCTCGGCAATGTAAATGCCTTCAGCGTTCTGTTCGGTGATGTAGACGAAACGTGACTGGAACTGTTTAACCAGCTTTGCGCGCAAATCACCCAGTACGAACAAAGCATGCATATCGAGATTACTTACTGCCAAGGAAACATCCCCACATCTGAAAATGACGCCGTACGCGGGAAACGCGCACAGCAGAAAAAAGCGGCAATGCCGAGGTGTAGCCAAATGACCCGGGTCGAATCCTGGAATGAGCAGAGGGCCCATTCATCGCGAGGTTTGAGAAGATTACTGGAACATCCCTCACGTCGTCTTGCCTGGCGGTCGTCAGATGTTGAAGGAAAACGCCCTTCTGACGGCCAGATAAAACCGGATTACCAACTTTAGGGAAAATTCTCTTTAAAAAAAGCACTTTTCCGACATATCGCCAGTAAAAAATTGCTTTAGATGGGCATCAATCGCCAACCATTGATGGCGATTCTAGAGCAGCCATGCTCACCGAGACTACCCATAACAACGTACACACGTCGGTAAAACCACGAAAAGGACTTCATATGTGCACACTGACTCACTTCGCCCAGCCTCATACTCGGCACACAAACGGCTCGTCACCTCTGCATTCGATGGTGCTTTGCCAGCAAGACTTCCTGCCCGAAGAGCGTCTACTTCCGCGTTTTCAGGTGGTATTAGCCGGAAACGCCTTTTTTCACATCAGGGAAATATCCACCGGACGTGTAAGAGGTTTCCGCGGCAATCATAACGAAGCCTGCGCCCTTGCCCGTTCACTCGAGGCACGCAGCTGAGGCACCTGCCGCTTTCACTTCTATAGACGTTTCGTCATGCCGGCGACTTAACTCAGCCGCCGGCAGGCAACTACTGCCATACTGCCCGACCAATGAAACCCGTCCACAGGGCGGACGGCGTTCAACACAACAACTATTTCCAAGGGAAGACTGCTACGTGACGGAATTTGATATCGGTGAATTTTTTATCCGGGGCGAAGCCAGAGAGGTCGAAGGCGAATTCCAGGCGGTCATTATCATGCGCGCCAAACCGCCGTTGACCACTGTGACGTATCACCAGGTCGAAAAGGATCGCTGGTTCAAGACCGCGGATGTCGCGGCCGTCGCCGCCCAGGAAGCCGCGAAAGCCCTGAAGCTTGCCGTCGATGACGGGGCATTGAAAGCCTGAGATCGGAGGGGGGGAAGAGAGAGGTTTGCGGCGTGCCACCCTTGCACAGATAGCACGCCTTCATTCGATAACCGGTCAGATCAGTTTGCGCTTGACCGCTTCATCCAGCGTGTTTTGGGTCAGGTGCTTGAGCACCGCGTCCCCACGTTCATTGAACGGCAAGCCGACAACCAGCAAAATCTGCATCCAGGTACGCGTGCTCTCCTGTTTGACGATTTTGCCCAACACGTTGCCTTCGCGATCCTTGAACACCGTTTCCAGCGTGAAGGTGTTGCTGAACGTTGTCGGAATCACGAAGAACGTGAAGCCGGTCAGCCAGGCACTCGCGATATTCCCCTGCTCGTTGTTAGTCAAAGTACTCGTCACGTACAGGTTCGAGTCGACCTTGTCCGTGGTCACGCTTTTGAACTGCCCGGACTCCTTGAAGGTTTCCAGCATGTGCTGTTCCACCAGCGCCGGATTGCCGACGCCACCCGACAGTTCGCCGTTGAATTGCTGCTGGGTGGTCACGTGCAGATAAGCGCTGGGCTTGTCCTGCCTGGCCTGCGCTGGCGGCCATTCGCCCACCGGCGCCAATTCATGCTGGGAATAAGAAATGCAGCCTGTCAGGGTGCTGCTGATCAACAGCAGCAAAGTCAGAAGGTATTTATTCATGGGCGGCCAGTTCCTTTGAAGGTGTACGCAACTGAGGGGTGGCACTGGCCAGCAATTGAGCGATCAGGGCACGCAACTGGGAACCGCCCAGACGCGGATTGAGATAGTCGGCGTTCCACATGCCTACATTTTTGTCGAGCTTGACTTGCTCGACCGATCTGGCCAGTTGCTTACCCTGACGGTCTTCGATGATCAGCTCGCCCGCGAGGTCATACTTATCGATATAAATCGGCCCATCGACCCAGATCCAGATAGTCAACGTCACCAGCGCGCCAGGGATGTACGCCGGATGCATGGTGCGTTTGCCTGCCAGTGAGGTCAGGTTGAATTTGAGCACCACGTCGTCTTCGCCCACCTTGGCCGGGAACGCCACAATGCGCTTGAAGTAGTCGCTCTTATCGACATAGGCGCTGACCTGCTCGGTCAGTTGCCGGCTGCCGTTGACACGCACCTTGTCATCCAGGTCCGGGGCAGAAATCACCACGTCGCGGATCTCGGCACTACGATCGAGGGTGGACGGTGCGGGGCTCAAGGGCTCGCCAATGGGCCCCAGCGGCGTGAAAGACACACAACCAGTCAACGACAGGCCAAGTGCGACAGCCATCAGATAAACAAGACGCTTCACTGCTTACATCCTTTTCATGCGGGATCGGGGGCGGGTCGGCTCGAAAGACATCGCGCGAGGAATGGGCAGATCAGCACCGCAAGGGGCTAAACCCGGAACAACGACATCCCTGTACGGATTCTTTGAATGACAGCTTGGTGACGCCAAAAAAAGCGATGGCATCGTAAGTGCTGGAACAGCAACAGGCAATAGCCTAGTGCCATCATTGGTGGCGAAATCGCAGAAAGCTGCTAAACCCTATCGAACTCTTGAATCCCGCAAGGAGACAAAGATGGATTCCCCCACACATGATTTGAAAGGCTTGTTCGATCAACTCGGCCTGGACTCCAGCGAAAAGGCCATCGACGATTTCATCGCCTGTCATTCGCCCTTGGCCGATGACAAAAAGCTCATCGATGCCGAATTCTGGACCCCGCAACAAGCCGGCTTCCTCAAGGAACAACTGCGTGAAGACGCCGACTGGGCCCATGTGGTCGACGACCTGAACCTGCGCATGCACCAGATCCACTAGCCAGATTCACTCTGTAGGAGCGAGGCTTGCCCGCGAAGGCGGTGTGCCATTCAACACTGATGCCGACTGACACACCGCCTTCGCGGGCAAGCCTCGCTCCTACAGGTAATGCTGTTCACTTAAGCTCAGCGAGGACTTTGCGGCTTGTATCCCAGGCGCAAACCACCCCAATGCCGGCCCTTGAGCATGATCGGCACCGAGAGATCGTGCATCAGTTCACCTGTATCGCGGGTGTAGGTCTGCAACAACACGGGCTGCTGATGGCTGCCACAGCGAATCCCGGTACGGTCGGCAAACTTGCGCTTGGTGCGGTTGTGCAGGGTATCGACCTGCACGTCACCGGTCAGCGGCTGACTGAACACGGTGTTGTGGGTCGGCACATAACCCTGCTGCGTGCAGGCGATGGCGAACACCAGGCCCTCATGACGCGGCAACAACGGCTCTTGAATCGCCGGCAATACCTGATCGGTGTAGCGATCGAAGCGGGTCTGGTACTTGGCCGGGCTGGTGTTGGGGATCGCCTGGTAATTGCGATCAAACAGGTCATCGAGGCTGATCCGGCCCTGATCGATATCCGCTTCGAAGCGTGCCGCAATCTGACTCGCCCCTTCGCGGGCCAGGTCGTAAATTCGCTGGTGATAGTCATCCAGCCCGACTTCGGCCAGGCGTTCGCTGATGGTTTCGGCCTGCCCTTCCATCTGCACCGCTGCCTGGGCGAGCCGCTGAGTCTGCTGGTCGCTGATCGCCAGATCGCTGCGCATCTGTTCGATGGCGTGGAACAGACTGTCGAGTTGTTCGCGGTTGGTGTCTGCGCCCTGAGCGATTTCCCCGACCTGCCTTTCGACGCCGGCGGCCAGGCGCGCGATGTTTTCCAGGTGCTGCCCGGTGTGCTCGACTTGCGCAACACCGGTATTCAGATCGCTCGCCAGTTGACGAATCTGCTCCACCACTTGCGCGGTGCGTTGCTGAATGTCGGCGACCATCTCCCCGACTTCACCGGTCGCCGTTGCCGTGCGCGCGGCCAGCCCGCGAACCTCATCGGCCACCACCGCAAAACCGCGACCGTGCTCGCCGGCCCGCGCCGCTTCGATAGCCGCGTTCAGCGCCAACAAATTGGTCTGGCTGGCGATGGACTGGATCACCAGCGTGACCCGCTGGATATCGTCGCTACGCAGGCTCAGGGCTTCGATCAGCTCGCGGCTGCTGCTGGCACGCTGACTGAGTTGATGCATGCGCGCAATGGACTCGACCAATTCCGTGCGCCCTGCCGCGCTGCTCTGATGAGCTTCACTGGCTGCGCTCAAGGCTTCTCGACTGAGTTTCGACGTAGCGTGTTCGGTGGTGATCATCACTTCGGCGCTGCTGACAATCTGCGCCGCGGCGTTGAGTTGCGATTGCAGTTTGTCCGCCAGTTGCTTGACCGAATAGGCCACGCCGGCGGCCGACAAGGCGTTATGACTGGTGGTGTAGGAGAGATCACGAGTCAATCCGGCGATGGCGCTGGAGCTGTCCGCAGCGGTCGCCTCAGGGAGAGTGCGCGATCGCAGGCGCGGCAGCCAGATAATCAGCACGGCCAATGGCAGGCCAAGGTAAAGCGACCAGCCAGCCAATGCCATGCCGCACAGCAATAGCATCAGGGCGATGCTTTGCAGGGTCGGCGTCAGCCAAAGGTTTTTCGGCAAAAGTACTGGTGCAGGCATTGCCTCAACCAGAGATCCGTCCCTCGTCATCTTCGTCACCCCACGCGTCTTCTAGTTGTTGTGATCGCATTAAACGCCACTACAAAGCCATTATCTATGGTCCGTTAGTAGTGGGGGGTTGAAGCAGATCAATAGAAGTGCGTGAAAATTTTTTGGGCGACAAAAAGCTTCGCGGGCAAGCTTCGCTCCTACAGGTCATATCCGTAGGAGCGAAGCTTGCCCGCGATGGGGGCGCTACTGAATCAGGCCTGACGCTGGTGCTTGTCGATCTGTTCGTGACGCTCTTGAGCTTCGATGCAGTACTTGGTGGTCGGGCTGATCAGCAGGCGTTTCAGGCCGATGGCCTCGCCGCTGTCATCGCACCAGCCGAAGCTGTCTTCCTTGATGCGTTCCAGGGCCTGTTCCAACTGAGGCAGCATGCGCTGGTCGCGATCGATCGCGTTCACCAGCCAGGTGCGCTCTTCTTCGACGGAAGCCGCGTCAGCCGGATCGGCCGGGGTGTCCAGGCTCTCGATGGCGATGCGATTCTGCTCGATGCGCTCATGGGTTTCGACTTTCATGTTCTGCAACAGCTCGGAGAAAAAAGCATGTTGCTCGGCATTCATGTAGTCATCCGCCGGCATGGCCAGCAACTTGTCCTTTGTCATTGATATCTCTATAAAAAAACGTGCATTAAGGCGAATTAGGGAGCGATCCGTTGAACCTGAAGCGGTCATTGGAAAGGCGCCGTTTATTCCAAGCGCCACCCGGCACTCAATTTACGAGGGGCGGCAGTCTAAGGCCGACTTGAGGCCTCAGCAACTGAAAAGACAGCAAATCTGTCCGACAAAGTCCTGAAAGTGCGCTACGGCGGGCTTTGAGGCGCTTATCGGAGTGCGTTTATAGCAAGAAATTCAGTCAAGCGGCTGTATATAGAAGACAAACGGCTGCGCCACGCGGGTCAGGCGTGGCGCATTTTCGCGTTTCGTCCGGCTTCAGCGCTTGAGTTTGCGCTTGTTGCGGTACTGGTCGATGACCACCGCCACCACAATAATCAGCCCCTTGATGATGTCTTGAATATAAGCATCAACACCGACAAAGGTAAAGCCGCTGGCCATGACCCCGAGGATCAACGCGCCGATCACAGTGCCGGTGATCCGCCCTACGCCACCGGCCAGGCTGGTGCCGCCGATGACCGCCGCGGCAATCGCGTCCAGTTCATAAGACATGCCCATCCCGGCCTGCCCGGTCGCGGCCCGTGCCGACGCCACCACCCCGGCCAGCCCCGCAAGCAACCCGGCGATGCTGTAGACGATCACCAGATGCCGCTTGACGTTGATCCCGGAGGTGCGCGCCGCCTGCATGTTGCCGCCGATGGCGTAGGTGTACTTGCCGTACTTGGTGTAGCGCAGGGCGATGTGAAAGATCACCGCCACCACCAGAAAGATGATCACCGGCATCGCGCCGTGTCCGATGGCCGTGTAGGAATCCGAGAGCATGCTCACCGGCTGACCTTCGGTGTAGTAGCGCGCCAGACCGCGGGCCGAGACCATCATGCCGAGGGTGGCAATGAATGGCGGAATCCCGGTGATCGCAATGATGCTGCCGTTGATCGCCCCCGCCAGCAATCCCACCCCGAGCCCGACGATCACTGGAATCCACACCGGCAAGTCAGTCAGGGACGGAAACACCGCCCGGGCAAAGTCCGAGGTCTGGGCCAGGCTGGCGGCAATCATCGCCGACAACGCCAGCACCGAACCGGAGGACAGGTCGATACCGGTGGTGATGATGACCTGGGTCACCCCGATCGCCAGCAGGCCGATGATCGACACTTGCAGGATCATCAGCACCAGACGCTGAGAGTTCATCAGGAAGCTCTGGTCCCGCACGATCCAGCCGAACATTTCGAAGACCAGGCCGATGCCGATCAGCACCAGGAAGATACTCAACTCGGTCGGAAAGCGCCGGCGACTCTTGACCGGTGCCACTGCAGGCTTGTTTTCCAGTATCGCGTTCATAACCACTCACCCTTCTATTGCGTCGCGACGGCGGCCATGGCCACCGCCAGCATCCATTAGTGAACCGCGGACATGCCCGAGGCCAGTTGCATCACCCGTTCCTGGGTCGCTTCGCTGCGGTCGAGGGTGCCCATCAGGTCGCCCTCGTGCATGACCATGACCCGGTCGCTCATCCCCAGTACTTCCGGCAGTTCCGAGGAAATCATGATCACCGCCATGCCTTCGCTGGCGAGGTAGGAAATAAGCCGGTAGATCTCGGCCTTGGCGCCGACATCGATGCCCCGGGTCGGCTCGTCGAGAATCAGGATGCGCGGATTGGTCATCAGCCAGCGCGCCAGCAAGGCCTTCTGCTGATTACCACCGGACAGCGTGTCGATGCATTGCTCCAGCGAAGGGGTTTTCACCCGCAGCTTCTTGCACATGTCTTCACACAACGCCCGCAGGGCTTTTTGCTGGATGAAGCCGTTGCCGACGTAATGGGGCAAGACTGCCATTTCCATGTTTTCCAGCACCGACAGGCACGGGAACAGGCCGCTGAGCTTGCGATCTTCGGTCAACAGCGCGAAGCCCTTCTCGATCGCCATGTGCGGATCGCTGATGCGCACCACCTCGCCGTCGAGGCGGATTTCACCACCGTCGCTTGGGGTGATGCCGAAAATCGCTTCGGCGACATTGGTCCGCCCCGACCCCATCAAGCCGGCGATGCCAAGGATCTCTCCGGCATGCAGGTCGAAGGAGACGTCCTTGAAAATGCCGTCCAGCTTGAGGTCGCGTACCGACAGCAGCAGATCGCCGATCGGCTTCTCGCGCACCGGGAACAACTGGCTCAGCTCGCGGCCGACCATCATTGAAATCAGGCTGTCGCCGTCCATGCTGTCGGCCCGCTGCAAGCCGATGTAGGCGCCGTCACGGAACACCGCCACTTCATCGGCGATGCTGAACACTTCGTTCATTTTGTGGGTGATGTAGATGATGCCTTTGCCTTGGCTCTTGAGGTCGGCAATGATCGAGAACAGATGCGCGACTTCCTTATCAGTGATGGCCGAGGTCGGTTCGTCCATGATCAGGATGTCGGAATCGTAGGACACAGCCTTGGCAATCTCGACCATCTGCCGTTCGGCGATACTCAGGTTGCCGACCAGCTCTTCCGGGTCGAGGTTGATCCGCAGACGCTCCAGCAGTTTGGCGGTGCAACGGTGCATCTCGCGATGGTCGATCATGTGCAGGCCATTGAGCTGTTCGCGGCCGATCCAGATGTTCTCGGCGATGCTCATGTGTGGCATCAGGTTGAGTTCCTGGTGGATCATCGCGATCCCGGCCTGGAGCGCAGCCAGTGGTGTTTCAAAGACCACCGGTTTGCCCCGCAGGCGCAACTCGCCGGCGTCCGGCTGGTAGATGCCGGCAATGATTTTCATCAGGGTGGATTTGCCGGCGCCGTTCTCGCCCATCAGCGCCAGCACAGAACCGGGACGTACCCGCAGCTGTACGTCGGACAAGGCCACCACACCGGGAAACCCCTTGCTGACGTTGATGATCTCCAGCAGGTACGGCTCATCGACAGGTGTTGCAGTTGGCTGGACACCCATTAACGGGGTGCTCGAAGCAGTCGCTGAAGCGAACATGATCAGGTACTCCATCAGCAAGGTCGCGTTGCAACCTTGCGTGCTTATTGTTGTTATCGAACGGACGGACTATTTGAAGGTGTCGACGTTTTGCAGCGTGATCAGGCGATACGGCACCCACACGGCCGGCTCGACCGGTTCGTTCTTGGCCATTTTCACCGCCGTGTCGATCGAACCGTCCGCCTGACCCTTGGCATCCTGGAACACCGAGACCAGCAGAGAGCCCTTCTTCACCGCATTCAAACCGTCGGGCGTACCGTCGACACCGGCGATCAGCACACTGCCTTTGGCGACGCCAGCCTGTTGCAGGGCCATTGCCGCGCCAATCGCCATCTCGTCGTTGTTGGAGACCACCGCGTCGAATTTGCGGCCCTGGGTCAGCCAGTCGTTGACCAGGGTCATGCCCTTGTCCCGCGACCAGATGCCGGACTGCTCTTGCTCGATCTTGATGTTCGGGTATTTGGTCAGCACCTCTTTTACGCCCTTGGTGCGGTTGGTGGTGGAGTTGTTGGCCAAATCACCGAGCAGAATCACGATGTCGCCCTTGCCACCCATTTTTTCGGCCAGGTACTGCATCTGCATCTGGCCGGCCTCCAGATCGTTGGAGGCGACAGTGACCACGCCTTTGGGCAGGTTCAGGTCATCGGGACGACGATTGACGTACACCAGCGGAATACCGGCCTTGACCGCCGCTTCAGTGATTTTTTTGGTGGCGGCGGTATCCACCGGGTTGACCACAATGGCGTCGACTTTCTGGCTGATGAAGCTTTCTACCTGGCTCAACTGCCTGACCACGTCGCTGCGGGCGTCTTCGAACTGCAGCTTGACGCCATCGGGGTAGGACTTGGCCTTGGTGTCCATGGATTCGCGCAGGTAGGTCAGCCAGGTGTCATCGAACTGCGACATGCTGACGCCAATCTTCATGTCAGCGAGTGCGGCGCCGCTGGCGAACATCAGGGACAAGGCCAGCGAGGCGAAACGGATCTTGGTCTTCATGAAAAGTCTTTCTCCACATTCTTGTTGGTTTTATGGATAAGGCGTGACGATTTCAGTGAACGGGCAAGCGGACAATCGGGGCACCCGGAATACAGCAGACCAGGGCGCCGTTGCGTTCGACGCAAAGCAAGCGAAAGAAGGAATGAAACGAGACGCGAGGCAGGTCGCGAGAGAGGTGCAGCGCGGAACGTAAAGCATGCAAAGCAGAGTTGAAGGTTTTCATCGACGGTACCTGGCTTTTGTTTCTTGTTTTTGGTGCGTCCTTCACCCGTTCAAGGCCTGCTTGAGCGTGATCGGACGTTGATAGTCGGCAACCTGGAAATGACTTTATTGGAAAATAATTTCTATATCAACTCATTTTAGAATTTTATTCTGATTTTATTCCATGACTCTCGAACGGGCTCAGTGCCACCACTTGATGTCGCTCGAAGCTGAGCCGCGCAGCGTCTAGCACGCGGGTGGTCGCCAGTGCATCACGTGCCTCGACCGGCAGTGGGCCACCGCTCTGTAACGCGGTTTGTAGCTGCAAATAGAACTGATTCCAGCAGCCACGCTCGGACGGCACCCGCTCACGCACCTCGCCCTGCTCGAACCAGCCCCAGCGCCGGTGCTCTTCGACACCCCAGCGCTCGCCTTCGGATTTGGGCGTGAGCCCGGCGAGGGTCGACGCCTCTTGCCCGTCCAGACCGTCGACGCTGTAGCAGCCCTGGGTGCCGGTCACGCGAAAACGCGGGCCGGGGGTGTTTTGCAGGCAACTGCCGCCCAGGTGCGAGATCACGCCGTTGGCATGGGTCAGGGACATAAAGAAGCCGTTGTCGAAGGCTTGGCCTTTTTCGAGGTAATCCAGTTCGGCGTACACCTGAGTGACGGGGCCGAACAAGAGTAGCGCCTGATCCACCAGATGGCTGCCCAGATCGCGCAGAAAACCGCCGCCGCTGCCGTTGTTCACCGACTGTGGCGAATAGCGTTCGATCCGCGATTCGAAACGGGTGATCTGACCCAGCGCACCGGACTCGATGAGTTTGCGCACAGTGAGAAAGTCCGAGTCCCAGCGCCGGTTCTGGTAGACGCTCAGTTGCACGCCCTGACGCTCGGCCATGGTGATCAGGGTTTGCGCCTGTTGCGCATCGGCGGCGAACGGCTTGTCGCTGACCACCGCCACACCGTGTTCGATGGCGTCGAGCACCAACGCCGGGCGACCTTTGAGCGGTGTGGAGATCACCAGCACATCGACCCCGGCTTCGACCAGTTGGCCGATGCTGTCGAAGGCCGGCACACCGGGATGTTCCGCCGCCAGCAGTTGTCGGCGCTCGGCGGAACGGGTGACCACGCCCACGAAGGTCGCCGCCGGCAAACTGCTGATCAGCGGAGCATGAAAAAACCGGCCGCCATGGCCGTAACCGACAAGTCCGATACGCATGAAAGTATTCTCCTTATAGAACGCAGCCCCTGTGGGAGCGGGCTTGCCCGCGATAGCGGTCTGATAATCACAGATATGTTGAATGTGCCGCCGTCATCGCGGGCAAGCCCGCTCCCACAGGTTTTGTGCAGGTCGGTCAGCGGCAGAGTTCGCTTTTGACACGTTCAAGCATCATGCGATTGGACTCGTCCGACCGGTCCTCCCAGGCGAATACCGAGACGGTCGCGATGCCGTCGAACTTGATCTCGCGCAAGATGCCAAAAAACGCTTCCCAGTCGACCTCGCCCTGGCCGATGTCCAGATGCTGGTGCACGGTGGCGGTGACGCCCGGCGGGTTGACGATGTAGCGCAAGCCCGAGGACGCCTTGTGGTTGTAGGTGTCGGCGATGATCAGGTGGCTCAGCTTTGAGCCGGCGTACTTGAGCATCGAGGCGATATCACCGACACCGTCGTCATAGAAAAACGTGTGCGGTGCGGCGTAGAGGTAGTTGATCCAGTCCCGGTCCAGACCGCGAATGATGTCCACAGACTCATTGTTGCGCTCGCAGAAATCGTAAGGATGGGCCTGGATATCGAGCTTGATGCCTTCGCGTTCGAACTCGGGGATCAGTTCGTCCATGGAGCGCATGAACTGGTTTTCGCACACCAGCGGGTTGTCCGACTGGCCGGTGAACTCGGTGTTGACCAGTTCGCAGTCCATCTCCACGGCAATCTGGATCGCGCGCTTCCAGTTACGCACGGCGGCCACACGCAAACCTTCATCGGCGGCAGCCCAGTGGTACATCGGTAACAAGGAAGAGAGTTTGACCCCGGTGTCGCTCAAGGCTTTGCGAAATTCCTTGATCCGCGCCTTATCAACCCGTGGGGCTTTATAGAACGGCAAGAAGTCTTCCCGGGGCGACAGCTCGATGTGTTCGTAACCGAGCTCGGCGACCTTGTCGACCATCTTGCCCAGGGACAGGCTGCGGTACATGTAGGGATCAAGTGCGATGCGCATGTTTTTTTGTTCTCCTTAACCAGAATCGACACCGCCCCCTGTAGGAGCGAGGCTTGCCCGCGAAGCTTTTAGCGATCTTGAGGGCCTCTTCGCGGGCAAGTCGGATCGCCGCCCGCTCGCTCCTACAGGGGGACGGGGTTAGCCGTAGAAACGGGGGCGGTCTGGCAGGCCGACTTTTACGATCTGGCCGCTGTTCTGCGCCTCGATGCAGGCATCCGCCGCCACCGCTGCCGCAAAACCATCCCATGCCGACGGCCCGCCGACCTGCCCGGCCCGCACGCCATCGATGAACGCCTGCAATTCGACGTCATACGCGGCGATGAACCGGTCCTTCCAGTCCATCAGAATCGCGTTGGACAGCTTCGCCCCGCTGCGCAATTGAACCTGCGACGGTTCCGGCAGTTTGGCGATGCCGGTCTCCCCCACCACTTCGCACTGGATGTCGTAGCCGTACTGGCAGTTGACGAACACTTCCACATCGATGCGCGTGCCCTTGGCGGTTTCCAGCAGCACGATCTGCGGGTCTTTCAAATGGGCGTGGGCCTTGCTGGTCTTGCGCGGGAACACCACTTGCACCGACACATAATCGTCGTCGAGCAACCAACGCAACACGTCCAGCTCATGGATCAGCGTGTCGGTGATCGCCATGTCGGTCTTGTAGTTTTCACCCACGGTCGGGTTGCGGTGGGCGCAATGCAGCATCAGCGGCTCGCCGATCTGGCCGCTGTCGATCACTGCTCTCAACGCCCGATAACCTTCATCGTACGGGCGCATGAAACCGACCTGCACCAGCCGCTTGCCGTGGGCCACTTCGGCCTCGACGATCTTGCGGCAGCCTTCGGCAGTGACCGCCAGCGGTTTCTCGCAGAACACCGGTTTGCCGGCGGCAATCGCTGCCAGTACAAATTCTTCGTGGCTCGGGCCCCAGGAGGTCACGAGGATTGCTTCGACTTCCGGTGCCTTGATCAGCGCATGACCGTCAGGATAGACCTCGGCAGTCAGTTTCAGATCGGAAACGACCTTGGCCGCTTGCTGCAGATTGATGTCGGTGACCGCGACAACCTGGCTGTTGAGCAAGGTCTGGCTGCAACGACGGATATGGTCCTGGCCGATGGCCCCGGTGCCGATGACGCCAATGCGCAACGAATTTGAAAGCGAAGACATATAAACACTCCTGTTTGTTCGTTTCAGGGCAATCAGTATTGACGGGCCTTGGCCAGTCGTTCGTTCAGGGTCTTGGCCACCGCATCGGTGCGGGCGCTGGTGGAGACTTGCGCCACGCCGACCCGCCACCACGACAGGTATTTGTGAATCATCGTCTTGGGCAAAACCTTGATATCGATCAGCGTCGACACCGTCTGCAACCGCGCATCCGCCAGGGCGTCTTGTAGTTGCTCGACCGTGTTCACTTTGTAAGTCTTGCAGCCATAAGCCGCCGCGCTCATGGCGAAATCCACCGGCACGAAGCCGCCATCGAGCTTGCCGGTTTCCGGATTACGGAAACGGAACTCGGTGCCGAAGCTGTCCATCCCGTGTTCCATTTGCAGGTTGTTGATGCAGCCGAAGGTCATGTTGTCCAGCAGCACCACGTTGATCTTGCGCCGCTCCTGGATCGAGGTCGCCAGTTCCGAGTGCAGCATCATGTAGGAGCCGTCGCCCACCAGTGCGTAGACCTCGCGCTCAGGCTCGGCGAGCTTCACGCCCAGTGCGGCGTTCACCTCGTAACCCATGCACGAATAACCGTACTCGACGTGGTAGCTGTTCACGCCTTTGCTGCGCCAGCTGCGCTGCAGGTCACCGGGCAAACTGCCAGCGGCGGCGACGATCACGGCATCATCGGCCAGGGTTTCATTGAGCACGCCGAGCACCCGGCTCTGGGTCAGGCAGGAACCGGTCAGCTCGATGAATTCGCGCAGCACCGCCGGGTCCATGTGGTCGTTGATTTCCGGAACGAAATCTTTCGCCTGGTATTCGACCTGATAAATGCGATCGACTTCTTCATCCAGTTGCGCCTTGGCTTGACGGGGTTGATCGCCCCAGCTCGAGCGGTAATCGCCCAGTGCTTCGGCCAGTGCCTGCAAACCGGTTTTGGCGTCTGCCAGCAGTTGCACGCCGTCGAGCTTCAGCGCATCGCAAGGGCTGATATTGAGGTTGAGAAATTGCACGTCCGGGTGTTTGAACAAGGATTTCGACGCGGTGGTGAAATCGCTGTAGCGAGTGCCGACACCGATGATCAAATCAGCGTCCTTGGCCAGCAGGTTCGCCGCCAGGCAACCGGTTTCGCCGATCCCGCCGACGTTCAGCGGATGGCTGGACACCACCGCGCTCTTGCCGGCCTGGGTTTCGGCGAAGGGAATATCGAAGCGTTCGGCAAACGCTTGCAACGCTGCATTGGCGCCGGAGTATTTGACCCCACCGCCGCAGATGATCAGCGGTTTACGCTTGCCTTTGAACAATGCCACGGCATCGCCAAGCATCGCTTCGGTGGCCGGCCGGCGCTCGATGCGGTGCACGCGTTTTTGCAGGAAATAATCGGGGTAGTCGTACGCCTCGGCCTGCACGTCTTGCGGCAAAGCCAGGGTTACCGCGCCGGTTTCGGCGGGGTCGGTGAGCACGCGCATGGCGTGGATCGCCGCGGTCATCAGTTGCTCGGGACGGTTGATCCGGTCCCAGTATTTGCTCACGGCCTTGAACGCATCGTTGGTGCTGATGCTCAGGTCGTGGAACTGCTCGATCTGTTGCAGCACCGGGTCCGGTTGGCGGCAGGCGTAGACGTCGCCGGGCAACAACAGCAAAGGGATGCGGTTGGCAGTGGCCGTCGCGGCAGCGGTCAGCATGTTCGCCGCCCCCGGCCCTACCGATGAAGAGCAGGCGTAGATCTTGCGTCGCAGGTGTTGCTTGGCAAAACCGATGGCGGCGTGGGCCATGCCTTGCTCATTGCGACCCTGATGCACGATCAGGTCGCCGCTGTCCTGTTCCAGGGCTTGCCCCAGACCCAGCACATTACCGTGGCCGAAAATGGTAAAGATCCCGGCGACGAATTTGCTCTGAACCCCATCGACCTCGATGTACTGGTTATCGAGGAATTTCACCAGGGCCTGGGCCATGGTCAGTCTTGTTGTGGTCATGTCCGATCCTTCAATACGTGAAGAAACCCTGTGGGACCGAGCCTGCTCGCGATTGCGGTGTGTCAGGCGATATCAATGTTGAATGTGCCGCCATCATCGCGAGCAGGCTCGCTCCCACAGTTGATCTCCATCAGCCCGAAAGTGTTGTCAGGCCAGGGATTTCTGCAGGTGATCCATGCTCGCGCCAATCGCCGTCTGGATATCCGCCAGGCCATGGACGCTGTCGGCGAACGGTTCGAACGACAGGTAGCCGCTGTAGCCAGTAGCGAGCAAGGTCTCGATCTGCGCCGCGTTGCCGAGGATGTCGCCCTCGCCCACCAGCACCCGGTGGCCGTCGCGGATGGTCGCCAGTGGCACCTCGGCATCTTCGACGCCGGAGATGTGCACCAGCCCGGTCAGCTCGGGGAAGAATTCATGTTCGCTGGCCAGGTGATGGTGAAAGGTGTCATGCACCAGACGGAACACATCCAGCCCGCCGATGGCTTTGATTGCATCGACGGCGGTGCGTTTGCGCCGCAGCGAGCATTCTTCGAAACCCAGCGGCTCGATGAAACCGAGGATGCCGTGATCGCGCAGGATCGGCGCCAGTTCACTCAACGCCGTGCGCAGCCCGGAAGCACGCTGCGCCTCGGTTCGTGGATCGGCACGGTCGTTCAATGGGCACATCACCAAACCCTGCGCGCCACAATCACGGGCATAAGCGGCGAGCTTCAGAGCGTGTGCGCGGCGCTCGTCATTCCAGACATCGAACGGATACAGCGCGTTGATCGACAGCACGGTGATGCCTTTGGCCGCGCACAGCTCACGGACATGTTCGGGCGCGGTGCCGTCCTCGATCTCGACACCCTTGAGGTCGTTGCGGATCTCGATGGCGTCAGCCTTGAGGGTCACCGCCAACTCGATGAACGCGGGCAGGGACAAACGTGGGGCGACCATACGGTTCAGGGCGAAACGCAGGGGTTTGCTCATTTTTTGTTGTTCTCCGCACAAGTGAATTATTTGGCTGTCGGCATGCTGAATTCAGGGCCCTTGGCAATACTGTCGGGCCAGCGCTGCATCACGCTTTTGTAACGGCTGTAGAAGCGAATGCCTTCTTCGCCATAGGCGTGGTGATCACCGAACAGCGAGCGCTTCCAGCCGCCGAACGAGTGCCAGGCCATGGGCACCGGAATCGGCACGTTGATGCCGACCATGCCCACCTTGATGTTGCGGGCAAACGAGCGAGCAATGCCGCCATCGCTGGTGAAGCACGACACGCCGTTACCGAATTCATGGGCGTTAATCAGCGCCACGGCGCTGGCGAAATCCGGCACGCGCACGATGCCCAGCACCGGCCCGAAGATCTCTTGCTGGTAGATGCTCATCTCGGTCGTGACGTTGTCGAACAGCGTCGCGCCGACGAAGAAACCATTCTCGGCCCCCGGCACCTTGAAGTTGCGCCCGTCGACAATCAGCTGCGCGCCCTGTGCCACGCCCCCGCCGATAAAGCCCTCGACCTTGGCCTTGTGCTCGGCAGTCACCAGTGGCCCCATGTCGCTGTCGCCCTGCATGCCGTTGCCGACCTTCAGTTGATCGATGCGCGGCAGCAGTTTGGCAATCAGTTGGTCGCCGACATCGCCGACGGCCACGGCAATCGAAATCGCCATGCAGCGCTCACCGGCCGAGCCGTAAGCGGCGCCGATCAATGCATCTGCCGCTTGGTCCAGATCGGCGTCGGGCATGACGATCATGTGGTTCTTCGCCCCGCCCAGCGCCTGTACGCGTTTGCCGCGCGAGGTCGCTTGCTGGTGGATGTACTCGGCAATCGGTGTCGAGCCGACAAAGGAGATCGCCTCGATGTCCGGGTGTTGCAGCAAGGCATCGACCGCGGCCTTGTCGCCCTGGACCACGTTGAACACACCGTCCGGCAACCCGGCTTCGGTGAGCAAACGGGCCATCAGCAAACTGGCCGACGGATCGCGTTCGGAGGGTTTGAGGATGAAGCAGTTACCGGTGACCAGCGCCAGCGGGATCATCCACAGCGGCACCATCACCGGGAAGTTGAACGGCGTGACGCCGGCACACACACCCAACGGCTGGCGCAGGTTCCAGTTGTCGATGCCGCCGCCGATGTTGTCGCTGAAATCGGTTTTCAGCAGGTTCGGTGCGCCACAGGCGTACTCGACGATTTCGATGCCGCGCGTCACTTCGCCCTTGGCGTCGGAGAACACCTTGCCGTGTTCGCGGCTGATGATTTCCGCCAGCTCGTTGTGATGACGGTCGAGCAGTTCCTTGAACTTGAACATCACCCGCGAACGGCGCAGGGAAGATTGCTCGGACCACGCCGGGAACGCCTTCAGGGCCGAGGCGACGGCATCGTCCACGGTCTTCTGGCTGGCCAGCCCGACCCGCGCCTGAACCGCGCCGGTGGCCGGGTTGAAGACATTGCTGAACCGCTCGTTGCCGCTGTCTTGCACCTGACCGTCGATGTAATGGCCTATTACCGGGGCGTCACTCATTGTTCTTGTTCTCCCTTTGAATGTTGAAATTCAGAGATCCAACAGCCAGCTGTGCTGCGGATCGTTGTGGAACTGCCAGACGCGTTTCGGTCCGGCCATCACGTTCAGGTAATACGACTCGTAGCCGTAGGGCACGCTGACCGGGTGATAGCCCTTGGGCACGACCACCAGGTCGCTGTTTTCCACGGCCATGGCCTGGTCGATGCTGCGGTCGTCGGTGTAGACCCGCTGGAACACGAAGCCCTGGGGCGGATTGATCTGGTGGTAATAGGTTTCTTCGAGAAAGCTCTGGTGCGGCAGATCGTCGGTGTCGTGCTTGTGCGGCGGGTAGCTCGAGGAGTGCCCGGACGGCGTACGCACTTCCACCACCAGCAGCGAATGGGCTGGCTCGGTGTCCGGCAGGATGTCGCAGACGTAACGGGTGTTGGCGCCCTTGCCGCGCACGCTGCGTTTCATGCTGTCGGGTTTGATCAGCCGTGGGCTGTGATTTTCGGCGGTCGAACCGGGCGCGGCGCAGACGGCGATCTGCACGTCGCTGAGTGCGACCACTTGCGCCTGACTGCCCGGTGGCAAGTACGCGGCGAACGGCGATTTGTCTTCGAACACCGATTGGCGATCGCCGATGTTGTCCCAATTGAACGCGCCCTGCCCCGGCGCTTCGCCCTTGATGCTGACCCGACCGCTGAGCAGCACCAGGCACAGTTCCTTGTCACCGGCGCTGACCGGCAGGGTTTCGCCGAGGCTCAGGCGGTACGCGGCGAAGCCGACGTATTCCAGCGCTCCCTGCCCCAACTCGACCATGGTCCGCCCGCGAGCATTGCTTTTGACCAACAGGCTCATCACTTAATCCTCTCGTCGAGCAGCGCACGCAGCGTGTCGTAGCCTTTTTTGGCATAGACGTAACTCGGTGCCACCGCCGGATCCTGCTCGGCCTCGACCACCAGCCAGCCGTGGTAATCGGCGCCCAGCAGGACGTCGAGCAAGGCGCCGAAGTCGATGTCGCCATCGCCGGGCACGGTGAAGGTGCCGTTGATGATGCAGTCCGGGAAGCTCCACAGGTTGTTGCGCGCCAGTTGCACCACCGGTTTGCGCACGTCCTTGAAATGCACGTGGCAGATGCGTTCGATGTGTTTGCGCAGCACCTGCAAGGGTTCACCGCCGCCCATGTAGCAGTGGCCCGAATCGAACAGCAGGCCGACTTCGCTGCCGGTCAATGCCATCAGTTTGTCGATGTCCGCCGGGGATTCGACGTAGGCGCCCATGTGATGGTGATACGCCAGGCGCACGCCCTGGGACAGGGTGAAGCGTGCCAGTTCGGTGAGTTTGTCGGCGTATTCCTGCCAGGCCTGCTCGGTGTGGAAACGCGGGCGCTCGACCAGTGGAATGCGCTGACCTTGAATCGAGTCGGCGACTTCGCCATAGACCAGCACCTTGGCGCCATTCTTCGCCAGTAGCTCGACATGGTTGGCGATGGCGTCGATTTCCTCGGCCACGGAGCGGCGGGCCAGACGGCTGGAATACCAGCCGGACACCAGCGCCAGATCGTAAGGCCGCAGCACGTCGCCGACGCCTTTGGCATCCTTGGGGAATTTACCGTTGAGTTCGAAGCCTTCGTAGCCGATGTCCTTGCCTTCGCTGAGGGCGGTGCTCAACGGCGTCTCGCCACCGAGGGACGGCAAGTCGTCGTTGCTCCAGGAGATCGGGTTGATGCCAATTCGGATAGCGGGCATGGCTGCACCTTTTATTGTTTTCTAAATTACCGTTAAGTCTGAGGCCGCCTTCGCGGGCAAGCCTCGCTCCTACAGAACACCGCAGCTTCCCGTAGGAGCGAGGCTTGCCCGCGAAGAACGATAACGCGGTGTTACGTCAGGCCCGGGCCGTGCGCCAGGCTTCGATCAATTCGACGAACGTGCCCTGCACCTGGCGGATCAGCGTTTTGTCGTCGATTTCACCGGCCATCCACGCGCGGCTCGGCTCCTGGAAAATCGTCCGGCCTACGGCGAAACCACGACAGGTCTGGCTCTGGCTGGCCTGCTGAAACCCTTCGGCCAACGCTGCCGCCGGTGCATTCAAGCCCAACAGCACGACACCACGGCAATACGGATCGCGTTCCTGAATCAGCTCGTCGAGTTGTTTCCATTCCTCGGCGCTTTGCGCTTCGATCTTCCACCACGCCGGGTAGATGCCCAGGTTGTAGAGGCGTTTCAGCGCGCGATACAGCACGTCCGGATGCGGTGATGGGTGATCCTTGGGCGGAATGATCTCCAGCAGCAGTTCATGACCGCTGACCTGGGAGGCCTGATACAAACCCTTGATCTGCGCTTCCTGCTCCAGACGCAGCAGCGGCTCGTCGTCGGGATGAAATTGCACCAGGCACTTGATGATTTGTTCCTGCGGCCAGGCGATCAGGTTGCTGCCGATCGAGCGACCGTGCTCGAACGCCAATGGCCGCGAACCCTGCACTTCCACCGGCCGAGCCACCCACCAGCCGCGACCGGTGGCAGCGTTCAGCGAGTCCTGACCGAAACGTTGATCGGCCAGCAAGCCGACGTCGGCGTCGACGCCCTGCTCACGCAAATCCGCTTCGACCCGTTCCACGGCTTTGATAAAGAGTTGTTTGAGTTCGCCAATGCTGCTCAGGTCGCGACCGCCCTTGTGGGCCAGTTCCACCAGTTGCCCGCGATGATCGAAAGCGAAGATGAACAGTTGCTTCCACTGTTTGCGCGGCACGCTGACCTGATGCAGGCGCTGCAACGCGGCGTCCTGATCCGGCCGGGTGATTGGCACCGGGCTGTTGAACAGATAGTCGAGTTCGGCACGGGTCGGCATCGCCGGGGCGCAGGCGTGGCGCGACACCACCAGAGCGCCGCAGGCATTGGCCAACTGGCAGCAGCGCTCGTCGCTGGCGTCCTCCAGCCAACCGCTGAGGAAACCCGACATGAAGGCATCGCCGGCCCCCAGCACATTCAGCACTTCGACGCGCACGCCGGGATAGATCGCGCCGTCTTCGAGACGCGCCGGAATCGCTCCATGAATCACCGTGCAGCCTTGCGGGCCGAGCTTGACCACCAACGTCGCCGCGCTCAGGCGCCGGACGTTTTGCAATGCAGTGAGCAAATCCTCGGAGCCCCCGGCAATCAGGAATTCTTCTTCAGTGCCGACGATCAGGTCGAAGCGCGGGAGGATTTTCTGCACGTGCTGGCTGACGTTCTGATCAGCAACGAACCGGGTTTCGCCGTCTGCCTTGCCGGCCAGGCCCCAGAGCACCGGGCGGTAGTCGATATCCAGCACCCGTTTGACGTTGTGCTTCTCGGCATAGTCCAGCGCCTGGATGCTCGCCTTGTAGACGCCGTCGGTGGAGAAATGGGTGCCGGTGATCAGCAAGGCTTTGCTGGAGGCGATAAAGGCTTCGCTGATGTCTTCGGCGCGCAACGCCATGTCGGCGCAGTTTTCGCGGTAGAACACCAGCGGAAAGGTTTCGCGGTCCTTGAGGCCCAGCAGGACCATGGCGGTCAGGCGTTCCGGATCGACCTTGATGCCGCTGACGTCGCAGCCTTCGCGGGTCAGCGATTCAACGAGGAAGCGGCCCATGTGGTCGTCCCCTACCCGGCTCAGCATCGCCGATTTCAGACCCAGCCGAGCGGTGCCGAAAGCAATGTTGGCGGACGAACCGCCGAGGTATTTGGCGAAGCTGCTCACATCCTCCAGCCGCGCCCCGACTTGCTGCGCATAGAGGTCGACGCCTAGGCGCCCCAGGCAAATCAGATCCAATTGACGCCCACTGGCAAAACGAGTCTGGCCCATGCTGGCTCCTGTTATTTTTATCAGCCTGCGTTCGGGGCGATGAAGGCGCCGAACACTCTTGGTGGATGCAGACTAAAACGACCGGGACCGAACAATCAATAATTATTCTAAATATTTTTTACGTGGAATATTTTTTCCAATAAACTTTTACACAAGCGTTCCAGACACAGTGCATCGTTTCAGCAGACCCCAAGGCGGGCGCAAGCCCAAGATTTTATTCCGGCCTACCCTGTAGACTGCGCACAGCCAACCTATTGTCAGGGGATGACGCGACCTGTCATCTCTATAAGCACAAGCCAGAAGGATTCCTTATGTCCCGCACCGATCAGCCGGCTACGACCGAGAGCACGCCCGACAGCGATCTCGCCAGCCCTCCGATCAATGCCGAGCGTTTGTTGCAGCTGATCACCGATGAATACGAAAGCCTGCCGCGCCAGCTCAAGCGCATCGCCAGTTACATGAGCCAGCAGAGCGACCGGATCATGGTCGACCGCATCAGTGACATCGCTCGTGAATGCGAAGTGCACCCGTCGGCCATCGTGCGGTTTTCCCAGCGTTTCGGGTTCAGCGGTTTCAGCGAAATGCAGGCACTGTTTCGCGAGGCCTACACCCACAAGACCACGCCGGTGCAGAACTACCAGCAACGCATCCGCAGCATGATCGCCAACAAGTCGCAGAAAGCCAGCGGCGGCGACCTGGCGCGCGAATGCATCAACGCCACCCTGTCGGGCATCGAGCGGCTGGGGCTGGAACTCGATGACCAGGCCTTCGACAAGGCCGTGGACCTGGTGGTGAATGCCGACAACATCTACGTGGTCGGGGTGCGCCGCTCGTTCGCGGTGGCCGATTACCTGGTCTACAACCTGCAACACACCAACAAGCGCATCCATCTGGTGTCGGGCCTGGGCGGCAGTTACCGCGAGCAGATGCGCAGCGTGCGCGCCAATGACCTGGTGATCGCCATCAGCTTCACGCCCTACGGCAAGGAAACCCAGCACTGCCTGCGTATTGCCCAGCACCATCAGGCGAAAACCCTGATCATCACCGACAGCAACCTTTCACCTTTGGCCAAGCGCGCCAACACGGTGCTGTTGGTCAACGAAGGCAGTTCGTTTGCCTTCCGTTCGTTGAGTGCGACCTTGTGCCTGTGCCAGGCGCTGTTTATCGCCGTGGCTTATCGACTGGAATTGAAGGTCGATGAGATTCATGAGCAGGTAGGCTTTGAAGATTAGCCTTTGAGGATTAGCGCGAGACCGTTTGCAGGTCGCTGAACCTCAGCTAAGGTTGTCCATCCCCCAAGGACCGTCGAGGAGAGGCTCAATGAAACTGATCGGCATGCTGGATTCGCCCTATGTGCGGCGCGTCGCCATTTCCGCCAAATGCCTGGGCATACCGCTGGAGCACGAGTCGGTTTCGGTGTTCAGAAACTTCGAGCAGTTCCAGCAGATCAACTCGGTGGTGAAGGCGCCGACCCTGGTGCTGGATGACGGCGAGGTGTTGATGGATTCGACGCTGATCATCGACTACCTGGAGGCTCTGGCCGCGCCGGGTAAAAGCCTGATACCCAACGATCTGGAGCAACGCTTGCGCTCGCTACGGCTGATCGGCCTGGCGTTGGCGGCATGTGAGAAGTCGGTGCAGCTTTACTACGAACGCAACCTGCGGCCGGCGGAGATTCAGTACGCGCCTTGGGTGGAACGGGTCGAAGGGCAATTGGCCGCGGCGTATTCGGCGCTGGAGCGAGAGTTGGAAAAACAGCCGCTGAAGACCGACGGTTCGATTGCGCAGGACGGAATTACCCTGGCGGTGGCCTGGAGTTTTACCAACCTGGTGGTGCCGGATCAGGTGGCGGCTGCGCAGTTTGCGCGGATCAGCGCGTTCACAGAGTATGCCGAGGGGCTTGAGGTGTTTGTCGGTACGCCGATCGATTGAGAATTGTTGCGCCAGTACCGAAGTCTTCGCGGGCAAGCCTCGCTCCTACAGGTCATCGCCGATCATGCGGGCGACCTGTAGGAGCGAGCGGTGCGGCGATCCGACTTGCCCGCGAAGGCGTCCTCAAGCATTCCATTTCTGCCGCGCTCGTCATCGATCGTCAGTTGGAAAACACGTAGCGTCCTTTGACCTTCTTCGAGCCGAGGAAGCCCAGATCCGGGAACAACAGCGTCTTGAGGTAAGCGACGAAAAACACCATGCCCAAGGTGATTGCCGCACCAACGAGCGTCAGCAACGGATCTTCCTCAAACCCCTGGAACATTCGCGGAAACTGGCTCAGGGACAGGATCACGTAAATGGTGTAGGCCTGCGCAACGTTCCTGTAAAAACCCCAGGCGAACAGCAGCGGCACCCCTGCGGCAAACAGGGTGAAAAACACAGCGGCACCTGGCCCGATCATCGAGCCGAGGAAGAACCCGAAGACTGCACCGAGCAACGCTTGAGCAATCGTCAGAAACAGTAATGTCTTGATCTTGCCGGAGTGCCGCTGACACAGCGCAGGGTCCGCATAGGCACCGATCCAGTACGCCAGCACCCGATCCTTGACCTCCCCGCCGGACAGCGTCTTGAAAATTTCGGTCTTCGAATGCCCGCTTTCGAGCATCGCCACCAGTTGCCGTTTGCTTTCCTTTTTGTCCAAGGTATTTCTCCTGTGAGGCAACACAAAATTTAAGTGGAAGCAGCTGTGAGATTCTCGCTGTATCAGGGACGGAAAAGCAAAACGCCGCTTCTACCTGAAGTAAAAGCGGCGTAGACAAGCGCCTCAAGGAGTCAATGCGTGAACAGGGCAATCAGAATGATGATCGGGATCGGTACGCCGAGAAGGAACAGCAATATAGAGCGCATGATGGATCTCCTGGGTTAGCGAACAGGGGGCAGCGTCGTGGTTGTGGTGGTGGTCACGTAGGCATCGGTTTCCAGATACTCCACGGCATCCCGACGACGACCGCCGAAGATCGCGGCGAGGCTGGCAAAAAATGCACCGGCCAGTAGCGCGACGAACATCCACAACGCCGTCAACGCTGCGGCTTTGGCCGCGGTGTCAGCCGCTTGTTGCGCGGCCAGTTTGGCGTCGGCGACGGCTTTCTGGGTGTGGGCATAGACTTCATCGACACGACGTTCGGCGTCCGCTTGAGTGAGGTTGGTCCGCTGGGCGACCAGTTGTGCCAGGTAAGTCCGGTCCTCGGGCGCCAGTTGACCGTCGTTACGCAGGCTGCGCGCGAAGATCCGGGTGACGGTGCCATTGACGGCGTCCTCGCTGACGGCGACTGGCCGATCATCACGAAACAGGCTGTCGATGAAGTAACCGTACGGGTCATTGTCGGTATTACCGACCGCGCTGCCGGCAGCCTGGGTCATGGCGCTGGCGGCACCGCCGGCGACCGTTGCCCCGGCCTGCACGCCGCCGCTGACGATGTTGCTGACCGAGCCGACCACCAGGGTCGCGGTCACCAGCGTCGCGATACACCAGGCCAGGAAGCCATGGGCGGTGTCACGGAAGTAGACCTCATCGCCGTGCAGGTAGGCCCACCTCACCCGCAGGCGACCGGCGATGTAGCCGCCGAGCCCGGACGCCACGATCTGGGTAAAGGCCAGCCAGACAATCGTCGAGATACCCAGGCTTTTGGCGCTGACACCTTCATGGGCCCACGGCGAAACCGCCGAAAAACCCAGGCCAAAACCAAGCAGCACGAGGATCAGCGATAACGCCGCAGCCGCCGCGGCCCCGGCGAAGATCGCGGCCCAGGACACGCCCGAGAGCGTGCTGAACTCATCTGCGACAGGATAAAAACCATCAGAGGATCTGTTCATTGTTGTAGTGCTCCAGGCAGGTGTTACAACTCGTCAAACGAGCAATTGCAGTCAACGTGCCAGTCGCACTACTTAGATAAATCTTTCTATTTCAATGAGTTGAAAACAATGAACTTCTCAGGGTCATGCAGTTTGCAAGGAGCCGGCCATATCGGCGGGTTTTATGCATTGCGCTAAACGAATTACTTGCGCTTGTAGCTCTTGTTGCCGCTGGGCGTCAGGCAATACACCCCGCCTCTTGGCCCGGTGCAGAAGGTACCGGTGCCGCAGGCGCAGCCATCGGAATCCTGTAACAGCGTCTGCGGACGCGCCTGGCTTTCACTACCAAACATCGCCGAGCAGCTTTTCTTCGAACCACTGATGGAACCGTCATTGCACAGGAACAGATCGCCGTCGCAACGATCGATGCCGCCCTTCTTCCCCGAACATGGCGTGTTGGCAGCCCAGGCAGATGAGCCGAACATGCACAACAACAGCAAAAACATCGGCATCCAGCCACGAACCATTAAAGTGCGCACAGTGCAGCTTCCCTTTAGAGTTATGGCCGGATGATATCAACGTTCCAGCCAGGCTCACGAGGCAACATGAAAGTTAATTTAAAAAGCCGCGCGTAATTCTTGGCAAAATGAGCCCCACTTCGCATTGAACCGATTATCAGGCAAGCCCTATGACCCGCATCTTGACCATCGAAGACGACGCTGTGACCGCCCGGGAAATCGTCGCCGAACTGAGTAGCCACGGCCTCGACGTGGATTGGGTCGACAATGGCCGTGAAGGCCTTGCGCGCGCGGTCAGCGGTGACTACGACCTGATCACTCTCGACCGCATGCTGCCGGAGCTCGATGGCCTGGCGATTGTCACCACCCTGCGCACCATGGGCGTGGCCACGCCGATCCTGATGATCAGCGCCCTCTCCGATGTCGATGAACGGGTGCGCGGCCTGCGCGCCGGCGGCGACGATTACCTGACCAAACCGTTCGCCACCGATGAAATGGCCGCGCGGGTCGAAGTCTTGCTGCGCCGGCAAAACACCGTGACCGCCCAGGCCACCACATTGCGCGTGGCCGATCTGGAGCTGAACCTGATCAGCCACGAGGCCAGCCGCGACAGCCAGTTGCTGACGCTGTTGCCCACCGAGTACAAGTTGCTGGAATTTCTGATGCGCAACACCGGGCAGATTCTGTCGCGGATGATGATTTTCGAAGAGGTCTGGGGTTATCACTTCGACCCCGGCACCAACCTTATTGACGTGCACATCGGCCGTCTGCGCAAAAAGATCGACCCGCCAGGCAAAGTCCCACTGATTCGGACGGTGCGAGGCTCGGGTTATGTCATTGCTGAACCCCTCTAAAGGCTGGCGCTCCTCCAGCAGCCGCTTGCTGGCGCTCTACAGTTCGCTGTTCGTGGCCTGGAGCGGGATTCTGATGGGAGTCATGTACTACGAGGTGTCCAGCTATCTGGACACCCTGGCCAAACATTCGTTGATGCAACGTCAGCATCTGTTTTCCCGATTCCAGGGCGCGCAACTGGAGGACGCCCTCGCCGCCAGTGTGACCTTCGACGTTCGCGGCATCGATGCCTATGGCCTGTTCGATGACCAGCGGAGCTACCTCAGCGGCCCCTTGCGCCAGATCCCCCAAGGCCTGCCGCTGGACGGCAAGATTCACATCCTCAGCGATTGCGTCGACGCCGACGACCCGACCCTGCCCACCGACAGTTGCGATGCCGCGGCGACCCGGACCCTGGACGGACGCTGGCTGGTACTGGTGCGGGACAACGGTTCGTTGTTTGCCGTGACCCGGATCATCCTCCACGCGCTGCTGTGGGGCGTGTCGCTGACCATTCTGCCCGGCATCGCCGGCTGGCACTTATTGCGACGGCGCCCGCTGCGGCGGATCCGGGCGATCCAGGCCAGCGCCGAAGCCATCGTCGCCGGTGACCTGACCCGGCGCCTGCCGCTGTCCAACCGCCGTGACGAACTGGACATGCTCGCCGCCATCGTCAACGCCATGCTTGAACGCATCGAGCGCTTGATGAACGAGGTCAAGGGCGTGTGCGACAACATCGCCCATGACCTGCGCACACCGCTGACCCGCCTGCGGGCGCAGCTGTACCGGATTCAGCAACAGGCCGATGACGGTTCGACGCTGGCCGTGCAACTGGATTCGGTGCTCGGCGAAGCCGATACCTTGATGGCGCGCTTTCGTGGCTTGCTGAGAATTTCCGAGCTGGAGGATCGCCAGCGCCGTTCGGGTTTCGTGCAACTGGACCCGGTGCCGTTGCTGCAAGAGTTGCATGACTTTTATCTACCGCTGGCCGAAGAAGGCGAACTGACCTTTGAGCTGCAACTGCCCGAGTCCCTGCCCCGGCTCAACGGCGACCGGGCGCTGCTGTTCGAAGCCGTGGCGAATTTGCTGAGCAACTCGATCAAATTCACGCCGCCGGGTGGCAAGGTGATTTTGCGTGGGGTGAATGACGCCGGCCATACGCGAATCGAAGTACTCGACTCCGGCCCCGGCATTGCGCTGGCCGAACGCGAGGCGGTGTTTCAGCGTTTCTATCGCGCCGAGGGCGGTAACCCGCAAAGCGGATTCGGGCTGGGCCTGTCGATCGTCGCGGCGATTGTCAGCTTGCATGGGTTTACGCTGGAAGTCGGCAGCAGCGAACTGGGTGGTGCGCTGTTGGTGCTTGATTGCCGGCAGAGTTTGATTCCTCAGGCCTGACACCATCTCCATCACAAAGAAGATCCAATGTGGGAGCGGGCTTGATCGCGAATGCGGTGTGCCAGGCAACATCATTGTTGACTGGCAGTCCGCATTCGCGAGCAAGCCCGCTCCCACAGGGGATTTCTTTGGGCAGGGGAATTCGACTCAATACCCCGGAACCTCGCTCAGAAATACCGGCAGATCTGTGATCGGCGGCAGGGCCGGTATCTCGACGTACATCTGGACCACCCAGCCTCGGTGATAACTGGCGTGGTTGACCACATGCAACAGCATTGCACCGGCGCTCATGACCCCGCTTTCCCCCGAGACGGAGGTGAATTCGATGGGTTGATCCAGCGAATCGTCGGTCTGGGCCGAGCTCCATCCACAGAACCATTGATCGATCTCCTGTTGCGCCATTCGCAGCTCGGGGAGTTCGGTATGGAGCAGGTCATGGGAGGTTTTGAAGTCGTGCCCTCGGCCCTCCAGGTGGGCTTGCCAGATGCAGTCCACCACGTAGATGTGGTTCAAGGTGCCGATGATGTTGCTGAACACCGACACCCGTTTACGGTTGAGCTCTTCCGGTGGCAGCGCCATGAGGCTGTCGAAAAGTCGCTGATCGGCCCAGCGCCTGTAATCGGCGAGCATACGGGCAGTGCGTACGTTGATCATCAGAGGTCTCCCATGACGATGGGCGCATTGCCAAGAATAGCCCTCGCGGTGAATGGCATCGCAGACACTGATAACCGGCACCTTCGCGGCGACCTGCGTAGCAGCTGGCGCCATGTGGGAGCGGGCTTGCTCGCGAATACGGACTGCCAGTCGACAATGATGTTGCCTGACACACTGCTTTCGCGAGCAAGCCCGCTCCCACATTGGGCCAGCGGCTACAGGATTTCGTCGCGCATCAAATCAATATCAGACGCTGCACCACCCGGTCGGCCAGCGCCAGGCAACTGGTCAGCCCCGGCGATTCGATGCCGAACAGGTTGACCAACCCCGGCACGCCATGCACATCCGGGCCGCTGATGACGAAGTCGGCGGCCGGTTCGCTCGGCCCGCTGATTTTCGGGCGAATCCCGCTGTAGGCCGGTTGCAGGCTGTTATCGGGCAATGCCGGCCAGTAACGCCGGATCGCCTGATAGAAACCTTCGCTACGGCGGGGATCGACGCGGTAATCGACTTGTTCGACCCATTCGACATCCGGCCCGAAACGCGCCTGACCGCCCAGGTCCAGGGTCATGTGCACGCCCAGCCCGGCGCTTTCCGGTGCCGGGTAAACCAGATGCCGGAACGGTGCCGGACCGCTGAAACTGAAATAACTGCCCTTGCACAACCAGGCCTTGGGAACATGCTGCGCGGGCAAGCCTTCGATCCGGCTCGCCACTTCAGGCGCGGACAATCCCGCGCAGTTGATCAACTGGCGACAGCTCAACGTCATCGGCTGAGCGCCCCCCATGCGTAGCTCGAAACCGTGCCCGGTGCAACGGGCCGATTCCAATGGCGTGTGAAAGGCTATCGAAGTACCGCACGCTTCAGCATCTGCCTGAAGCGCCAGCATCAGGGCATGGGAATCGACGATGCCGGTGGACGGCGACCAGAGCGCGGCAACGCAGGACAACGCCGGTTCAAGCGCCCGCGCCTGCCCGGCGTCCAGCCATTGCAGGTCATCGACACCGTTGCGCCGGCCCTGCTCGAGCAACGCCTGCAAGGCAAGGCGCTGACGGTCATCGGTGGCCACGATCAGCTTGCCGAGACGCTGGTAATCGACGCCGCGCTCATCGCAGAAGGCGTACAGCCGTTGCCTGCCCTCCACGCACAATTGCGCCTTGAGACTGCCGCTCGGGTAATAGATGCCAGCGTGGATCACTTCCGAATTGCGCGAACTGATGCCCACGCCAATCCCCTCGCCTGCCTCGACCAGAATCACTTCTCGCCCGATCCGGGCCAGGGCCCTGGCCACCGCCAGCCCGACCACGCCAGCCCCGACCACCACGCATTCGATATCGACGCTCACCTGCCCTCCACCCATTCAAGCCATCCCTCGCTCCCGATAATCGATCAGGATGAAGAAAATCACCAGCCATGACGATTGCATACGGTCTGCGTAGGAGCTGCCGAAGGCTGCGATCTTTTGATCTTCGGCGTCCGCTGAAATACCAAAGATCAAAAGATCAAAAGATCGCAGCCTTCGGCAGCTCCTACGTTCCAATCCAACAGCCATCAAAACGGTAATTAACTGTCTATTAGCTGAACCACCACACACTTCAATAACCGAACCCCGTTTAACCGGCCATTAAGCGGACTTTTACGATTGACTTCACAAGCCTCGCTGAGTAAATTGCCCGGGCCGGTAACAACGGCCTTTTATCAACTCACAAAAGAATCCAATGGACACAGTATCTAGTCGCTGTCGGATTACTGCGAACAGGCAGGATCTGGCACATAACCCAGACAATGACGGGACTCGACTTTTCGGTCCGGTGAGCTGCGCTAGAGCCTGAGGCTCCACCGTAACTTGCCTCACCGGAATCAGTCCGGCCCAGAGGCATGTTATGAACTTCAAAACCACTGTAATGCCAGGCGTACGCGCCTTTGCATCGACCATGCGGGTCAAGCTTTGCCGTGAGCGTCTGTTGACGACTCGGCCCAGTGCCCCGTTTTCCGCCCCTCCTGCCCACGCCAAGGCACAACCTCGTGCCAACTGGCGCGTCTGCCCGACAACGGGCCGGCTTCAGCAACGCTGGAGCTTCGACGAAAGCCAGGACCCACCGAGTCGGCGCATCGCGCGCCTTTTCCAGCAGGCGAGCCTGATGCTCGGCCTGTACGTTGGGGCACGCACTTCCAATTGATTTGATGGCACTTCCAGAGTCCTTCCAGAACGGTTTTCTTAAAACGAAATCCGATAACTTCTTATTGCCTGCCAGAAACAAAACTTATTGGAATTAGTTATGGACGAAGCCAGTAGTCGGTTCGCTGCCTGTCACGTGTTAGTTGATGGACAGCGAACGTTAAAACATCAAAACACAACTATCCGACTCGATCGCTTATTGGCGGCTCGACATACGTGCGCTCGTCTTTGATTAGCTGAGTACCTGTGTGTCGTGCCGCAAGACTGCGGCAGGAGCACAGCAATGACCCTAGTAAAAACCGCAAAGAAAACCACCCGCGGCGCCTCCAGCGACAACGCCAAGCTGTCGATGCGCGCCGCCCGGGAAGCGCAAAACGGCCTGGCCGTCACCCTCACCAACCTCAACGCCACCGCTGACGGTTTGACCGAGCTGGAAGCCGAAGGCCGTCTGGCTCGCGGGGGGCACAACGAAGTCGCCCACGACAAGCCGCCTCACGCCATCGTTCAACTGCTCAAAGCCCTGAACAATCCCTTCATCTACGTGCTGTTGACCCTGGCCGGCATCAGCTTCTTCACCGATTACTGGCTGCCGATCAGCCAGGGTCAAGGCGACGACGCCGACCTGACCAAGGTCATTATCATCATGACCATGGTCAGCCTGAGCAGCCTGCTGCGGTTCTGGCAGGAATACCGTTCGGCCAAGTCCGCCGAAACCCTCAAAGCCATGGTACGCACCACCGCCACCGTCCTGCGTCGCCCACAAAAGGACCGCCCGCCAGTGCTGCGCGAAGTGCCGATGCGCGAACTGGTGGCCGGCGACATCGTGCAACTCAGCGCTGGCGACATGATCCCGGCGGACATCCGCCTGATCGAATCCCGCGACCTGTTCATCAGCCAGGCCGTGCTGACTGGCGAAGCCTTGCCCGTCGAGAAGTACGACACGCTGGGGGATGTGGCGCAGAAGTCAGCGACCGGCAGCGCAGCCGATCAGTCTAACCTGCTCGACCTGTCGAACATCTGCTTCATGGGCACCAACGTGGTCAGCGGCACCGCCAAAGCGGTGGTGGTCGCTACCGGTTCGCGCACCTACTTTGGCTCGCTGGCCAAAGCCATTGTCGGCTCGCGGGTGCAAACCGCGTTCGACCGTGGGGTGAACAGCGTCAGCTGGTTGTTGATCCGCTTCATGCTGGTCATGGTGCCGATCGTGTTCCTGCTCAACGGCTTCTCCAAAGGTGACTGGAGCGATGCGTTCCTGTTTGCACTGGCAGTGGCGGTCGGCCTGACCCCGGAAATGCTACCGATGATCGTCAGCGCCAACCTGGCCAAAGGCGCCATGGCCATGGCCAAGCGCAAAGTGGTGGTCAAGCGCCTCAATGCGATCCAGAACTTCGGTTCGATGGACGTGCTGTGCACCGACAAGACCGGCACCCTGACCCAAGACAAGATCATTCTTGAGCACCACGTCGACATCAATGGCCAGCGCGACGATTCGCTGCTGGAGCTGGCCTGGCTCAACAGCCATCACCAGAGTGGCCTGAAAAACCTGATGGATCAGGCCGTGGTGCAGTTCGCCAACAACAACCCAAAATTTCGCGTGCCGTTCGCCTACAGCAAGGTCGATGAATTGCCGTTCGACTTCGTGCGTCGGCGCCTGTCGATCATCGTCAAGGACAGCCGCGACGATCACCTGATGGTGTGCAAAGGGGCGGTCGAGGAAATGCTGACCATCGCCAGCCACCTCAATGAAAACGGCACTGTCGTGGCGTTGGATGATCAGCGTCGCCAGGCGCTGCTGGCCCTGGCCAACGAGTACAACCAGGACGGCTTCCGGGTGCTGTTGGTCGCTACCCGTGAGATCCCGAAGGCACAGGCGAAAAACCAGTACGCCACCACTGACGAACGCGAACTGGTGATTCGCGGCTTCCTGACCTTCCTCGATCCACCGAAGGAAACCGCCGGCCCGGCAATCGCCGCGCTGCGTGATATGGGCGTGACTGTCAAAGTGCTGACCGGCGACAACGCCGTGGTGACCTGCAAGATCTGCCGCGAAGTCGGTCTGGAACCCGGCACGCCGCTGCTCGGCCAAGACATCGAGAAGATGGACGACGCCACCCTCCAGGCGCGGGTCGAGGAACGCACGGTGTTCGCCAAGCTCACCCCGCTGCAGAAATCCCGGGTGCTCAAGGCGTTGCAGGCCAACGGTCACACCGTGGGCTTCCTCGGTGACGGCATCAATGACGCCCCTGCCCTGCGCGATGCCGACGTCGGCATTTCGGTGGACAGCGGCACCGACATCGCCAAGGAATCGGCCGACATCATCCTCCTGGAAAAGAGCCTGATGGTGCTCGAAGAAGGCGTGCTCAAGGGCCGCGAAACCTTCGGCAATATCATGAAGTACCTGAACATGACCGCCAGTTCCAACTTCGGCAACGTGTTCTCGGTACTGGTGGCCAGTGCGTTCATTCCGTTCCTGCCGATGCTGTCGATCCACCTGCTGTTGCAAAACCTCATGTACGACATCTCTCAGCTGGCGCTGCCGTGGGACAAGATGGACAAGGAATTCCTGCGCAAGCCGCGCAAGTGGGACGCGAAGAACATCGGCCGTTTCATGCTGTGGATCGGGCCGACCTCATCGGTCTTCGACATCACCACCTTCGCGGTGATGTGGTACGTGTTCGCCGCCAACAGTGTGGAAATGCAGGGCCTGTTCCAGTCCGGCTGGTTCATTGAAGGGCTGCTGTCCCAGACCCTGGTGGTGCACATGCTGCGCACCCAGAAAATCCCGTTCTTCCAGAGCACCGCCGCCTTGCCGGTGATCCTGATGACCGGGCTGGTGATGGTGCTGGGCATCTACATTCCGTTCTCGCCACTGGGCACGCTGGTCGGTCTGCAACCGCTGCCGTGGGCGTACTTCCCATGGCTGGTGGGCACCTTGCTCAGCTACTGCGTGTTCGCGCAGGTCATGAAAACCCTCTACATCCGTCGCTTCAAGCAATGGTTCTGATGGTCTGAACACCGTAATCCATGTGGGAGCGAGCCTGCTCGCGATAGCGGACTGGCAGGCAACACAAGTGTTGAATGTACAACCGCCATCGCGAGCAGGCTCGCTCCCACAGGTTTTTTTGTGTTCGCCGCATCTTTGCACCACCCTCCGGCTTCCGGGCCGTCAATAAATGCAGTACGCAAAAAGGGAGAGTCCTCATGTCGGGAACTACTCTACTGATCAACCTCGCAGGCTCCATCGCCCTGTTGTTGTGGGGCACCCATATGATTTCTTCGGCGCTGTTGCGCGGCTTCGGCACGCCACTGCGTCAGTGGCTGGGCCACAACCTGAACAACCGCTGGATGGCTTTGCTGTCCGGCATCGGCATCACCGGCGTCCTGCAAAGCAGCACCGCCGTCAGCCTGATGGCGACTTCATTCACCGCTGCCGGGACGCTGGGACTGGCGCCGGCACTGGCGGTGATGCTCGGCGCCAACATCGGTTCGACCCTGGTGGGGCAACTGCTCAGCGCCGATGTGTCGATGCTTACCCCCATTGTTTTGCTGGCGGGCCTGATCGTCTTTCGGCTGCGTGATGATTCGCGCTACGAAAGCGTCGGTTGTGCGTTGATCGGCCTGGGGCTGATGCTGCTGGCCCTGCACATGCTCGGTTCGACACTCGCCGAAGTGGAAGGCACGCCGATCTTCCAGCTCATCATGCAAAGCCTTGATGGCGACCTGCTGATTGCACTGCTGGTGGCGCTGATCCTCACCTGGCTCTGTCACTCCAGCGTGGCCGTGGTGCTGCTGATCGTCTCGTTGGCCGCCACCGGCATGCTCTCGGCCAGCACGATTGTCGCGCTGGTACTGGGGGTGAACATCGGCGGTGCGCTGCCTTCGGTCATCAATGCCGGTTTGAGCGTTGGCCGACGCCTGCCGCTGGGCAATCTGCTGGTGCGGACGGTCGGTGCCCTGGTGGTCTTGCCGTTTGCTGGATTGCTCGCTCAGGCGCCGCTCGCGCCCTCGACACTGGTGGTGTGCCTGCACACCGGTTTCAATCTGCTGCTGGGGTTGGTGTTCATCGGTCTGACCGACGTGCTCGCCAATGCCCTCACCCGACTGTTGCCGGCGCCTGAGCGGGATGTCGACCCTGGCATGCCGCACTACCTGGATGAGGCTGGTCTGGAAGTGGCCAACATCGGTTTGTCGAATGCCGCCCGCGAAGCGTTGCGCATGGCCGACATGCTCTCGGCCATGCTCGGCCGGATGCTCCAGCTGTTCCACACATCGCTACCGAGCTGCGCCGATGAAGTACGGCGCATCGATCAATCCCTGGACCTGCTCAGCGCGGCGATTCGGGCTTATCTGGCCGACATCGGCAAGGAAGGCATCAGTGACAGCGATGCCGATCGATCCCAAGAAATCCTCACGTTCGTGATCAACCTCGAACATGCCGCGGACATTCTTTCCAGCAGCCTCGCACAGCTGGCCATGCGCCGCTTGCGCCGGGGTGAACAGTTCACGGCCTTCGAACTGGGCAACATCGCCCCGCTGCATGATGCCGTGCTGGAGAGTTTGAGCCTGGCGATCACCGTGTTCCTGCGCGAAGACATCGCCACCGCGCACCAACTGATTCATCGCAAGGAGATCGTCAGAAGGCTCGAAGCAGAAGCCAGCCGCGAGCATTTTCGCCAGTTGCAGGAAGACAAAAGTACCTGGGCGGAATCCGGCGATATTTTCCAGCGGGTGCTGCGTGATTACCGGCGTGTGCATCACCACATCGCCGCGCTGGCGTATCCGCTGCTCGAACGTGTCGGCGAGCGCTCGATCGAGAACATCGACCAGGCAAAGGAAAACCCGTCATGCGCCTGCTGATCTGTGCCGGGCGTCATTACGCCGACAGCCGTCTGTGCCGCCGGGTACTCGACGCCTTCCAGCGCATGCACCCGGTGCATGTGCTGATTCATGGCGGCAACCGCTTTCTGGGTGGCGAAATTGAAGAGTGGGCCCGGGAACAAGGCGCCGACATCGTGCGCTACCCGCCCAATTGGCAGCGACACGGCAAGTCGGCCGAACGCCTGCGCAACCACTTCATGTTGCTCGACAGCCGACCGGACGTAGTGATCGCCCTGCCCGGCGGCGAAGACACCGAAGAACTGGTCGCCCAAGCCCGGGCGGCCGGTTTGCAAACTTTATCGGTAGGAGATCGGAGCTGACCCGCTGCCTGCCATCGAAGACTTCAAGGTAAATCTCATGCAAAAACCAACATGTCACTTCATGTCCCTTGTGCGCAGTTTGCCGCCATCGCAAGGCCGGAGGGTGCGGCGCAATCTGTTGTTCATCAGTATCACCCTGGGCCTGATCACCCTCCTGACCGTGATCTCCAAGGCCAACGCGGCCGGCGGTGCGTACGTGGTGGACGACGCCGCGATCAATGCGCCGGGAGAATGCAACATCGACGCCTGGTACCAGAGCGGTCGGCATAATCACTCATCCAGCGACGCAGTGTTGTCCCAGGACTGCACGCTCAAGGGGCTGCCCAACCTGCAACTTGGCGCGGCCATACAGCACAGCCGCGATGACGGGGATTCGGAAACTCAACTGAGCCCGCAATTCAAAACCCTACTCTTCTCCCGCGAAGACCTCGGCATTCAATTGGCGCTGGCAGGGTCAGCGCATTTTGCCTTCAATCGTGACCACACCTTCGATGGCGCCGACCTGAACCTGCCATTCACCTACCAACCGATTGAAGCATTACGCCTGAACGTCAACGCCGGCTGGGCCCACGCCTATGACGACGGCGAGCAAAACCATCGCTGGACCTGGGGCACCGGCGTCGAGTATGACCTCGCCAGGTCCTTGACCCTGGTCGCCGAACGCTATGGCCAGCAAGGGGGCGAACAAGCCTGGCAGGCCGGGCCGCGTTTGCACATTGGCGAGCGGGTCGATGTCGATCTGGTGGTCGGCCGCGACCTGACGGGCGAGCGTGATCAGTGGCTGACCACTGGGGCTACCGTACGGTTCTGAGCGCTCGCCTGTGCCTATATCGAATCGGAGGGGAACTCCTGAGCACCGTCAGGCATCCTAAATTATGTGTTACTTCCTTTACGCTTTCGGAGGACGCCGTCATGCGCCGTCTGTTGCTCATATCTTCACTAGTGCTTTGTTTGCCCGTTGGTTCGGCCATGGCCGATGTAGATGCAAAAGATGTCGCCACTTCGGCAGGGGTCTCCGCATCGCTGTACTCGACGTTCAAGGATGACAAAATCGTGATTCCCGCACGGGATGATGCCTCTAGCTTCGTGGCGAGTGGCGGTACGATTCGCGGCGTTTACCTGGAGTCGGTGTTGAAGGAAATTCGACAAAATCATCCCGACCTCAAGGCAAGCGACGAGGACCTGGCCAAAGCGATCCTCGCTCAATAAGGTCCAGTCGCTGAACCTGTAAAAGTCAGCCGTGGGGCTCGCAACACTGAGAGGGTGTTCGAGCCCTAGGTTGCTTGCGCTCCAGCGGACAGGCGTGCCCAGCCGGCGACCAACTGCGCGCTGATGCTGACACCGCCGCACACCACAATCACCACGTCATGGGCCTCGGCAATCGCCGGATGGTCCAGGTAAGCCACTGCCAATGAAACGCCGCACGCCGGCTCGACCAACTGACGCAGGTCGTTGGCGTAACGAACCACGCCCATGATCGCCTCATCATCGCTGAGCACCACGCATTCGTGCGCAAAGTCGAGAATGTGCTGCACCGGCCAGGCCGCCACCTGCGCCGCGCCAAGTGACGTGGCGACGGTATCGATGCGCGCCAATCTGACCGGGTGGCCGGCACTCACGGCGGCCGCGAAAGACGCCGCGCCCTGGGTTTCGCACGCAACGATTCGACAATCCATGCGCTGATGACGAATCAGTCCAGTGAGCAGGCCCGCCAGCAAACCTCCGCCGCCCACCGACGTCACCAACACATCGACCTGAGGACAGTCCTCGAGGATTTCATCGACCATCGTGCTGTGCCCTTCCCACAACACTGGATGATCGAAGGCTGGCACGTATTCGGTGTCCGCACCCTTTGCAAGCTCTTTGGCCCGTTGATTGGCTTCGTCCCAGACCTTGCCGTGGACGATCACCTCGGCACCGGTTTTCCTGATCCTGGCGCGGGTGGTTTCCGGGGTGGTGTTCGGCACCACGATGCAGGCTTTCAGCCCAAGGCTGGCGGCGGCCACGGCGGTGGCCAACCCGGCGTTACCCCCGGAAGGACAAACCACTTTGCGCTTGCCCTGCTCCGCCGCCTGACTGCACAGCAGGCCCATGCCGCGCAGTTTGAACGAGCCGCTGGGTTGCAGGTTTTCCAGCTTGAGCCAGATCCGCCGGGCCGGAGTCGACAGGCCCGGGTGCAGAATCAGGGGCGTTCTGATGTGAAGCATCATGTGCTCCTTGTGACGCTCCCGGCTCCTCGAGATGTTCAACGAGCCGGGAGTGAACAGATAGAATCATCCTTATCCAAGCTTAGTTCACCCTGCCCCGCGGCTGTCGTCCTGGCGATAACGCGCCGCCCTGCGCCAGCTCCTACACTGTTTCATATGTCTTTTTGCGAAGTCAGTCATGAAAATCTCGGCCAAACTCGCGTTTTTCACCCTCCTCAGCACCCTTGCCTACCTCGCTCTGGCGGTGTTCGGGCTGGGCGGGTTGGCAGCTTTTTTCTCGCACCCGTCGTTGGTGGTCATTGCGCTTGCGACCCTGGTGATGGCGATCGTGTCTTTGTTCAGCGAGGGCAACCTGAGCTCCGGCGAGCGCGAAGACCGCGCCAATCGCTGGGTGCTGCCGGTTTTCGGGGTGCTCGGGTTGTTGAGTGGGTATTTGCCAGCCTATACCGACCGGATCGACTTCTGGACCTTCGGTAGCGAGGGCGTGCGTTGGCTGGGCGCGCTGCTGTTCATCGGTGGCGGCGCGCTGCGGATGTGGCCGGTGTTTGTGCTGGGCAAACGCTTCAGCGGCCTGGTGGCGATTCAGCCGGGGCACCGCTTGGTCACCGACGGGATTTATCGGACCTTGCGCAACCCCAGTTACCTGGGGCTGCTGATCAATGGCGTGGGCTGGGCGCTGGCCTTTCGTTCCGGGGTCGGGTTGCTGCTGGTGGCGCTGACGTTGATCCCGCTGATCGCCCGCATTCGCTCCGAAGAAGCGCTATTACGCACGCAGTTTGGCAGTGAATATGAGGCTTACTGCGCCCGTAGCTGGCGATTGATTCCGGGGATTTACTAACCGCCTTCGCGGGCAAGCCTCGCTCCTACAGGGGTAGCGGTGATTCCTGTAGGAGCGAGGCTTGCCCGCGAAGGCGGTGGCACATTCAGCATTGATGTGACTGAAAGCCCTCCCACATCAGAGTGTGTACAGGCTGATCTGGCTGTGGAGATCCACCCGTGCCTCAACCAAGTCATAACTGGCCAAGGTGGCATGCGGGGTCTGGAGCGGATGAACGTGTGTCGCGGTGATGACCATGACGTGGGCACCCGCCGCTTCGCCCGCACGAATCCCCACGGCGGCATCTTCAAAGATCAGGCATTCGGTGGGCTCGCACCCTAGCCGACGAGCGGCCAGTCGATAGCCCGCAGGGTCGGGTTTGCCGGCACTGACATCTTCGGCAGTGACCATCACCAAAGGTTCGGGAATACCTGCCGCCGCCATTCGGCGCAGGGCCAGCGCCCGTGGCGCGGAGGTGACGATGGCCCATTGATTGGCGGGCAGCGACTTGAGGAAACTCGCCGCGCCGGCCACCTCGACAATCCCTTCCACATCCTCGATTTCTGCCTCGGTGATCCACGCGGCTTCAGCTTCGGCATCCACCCCGGGCAAGGCCAGACGAGTGATAGTGTCGATCGCGCGTACGCCGTGGATGGTCGGCAGGAAGGTATCGACATCGACCCCGTGGCGCAGGGCCCAAGTGGTCCAGATCCGCTCGGCGGCAGCGATGGAATTGAGGACAGTTCCGTCCATATCGAACAGAAAGGCGCGGTACGAGGTGTTGAACACGGATGCTTGAACGGACAAAGGGCGATTTCCAGAACCAGGCGAATGTTGTCAGGCAATGTACATCACCCACGCAGCCTGCGGCAGCACCTACACGGTCCGGTTCGAATGCAAGGCGTTTTGCACACAATCGAGCAACTGCCCCACCGCCCAAGGTTTCTTGATGAAGGCAACCCGATGCTTGACCCCGGAGCTTTTCGGGGTTTCGAAGCCGGACATGATCATGATCGGTTTGTCCGGCCAACGGTCGCCGAACTGATTGGCCAGGTCCGCGCCATTGAGTTTGCCCGGCATGGTGATGTCCGTCAGCAACAGTCCTACCTCCGGCGCGTGCTGCTCCAGAAACTGCGACGCGGCGTCTGCGCTGACTTTTGGTACAACCGCAAAGCCTTCCTCCTGAAGAATTTCGCACAGAAACTCCAGGATCAACGGATCGTCCTCAACCACAAGAATCAATCCGTCAGACAAGTGCGCGCCCGCCGTCGATACTGGACCCATGACTGTGTCACTCCCTGATTACGTAAATGATTTGCGCGGGCTCAAATCCCCCACCTACAGGTATGAACAGCGGACTTCGTGGAAAATTCATTTTTGATACACCTGACGTGGACATTCTCCGTCCAGGCTGACAAATACGACCGTTTGTCAGCGCATAATTGTGGTTAAAATGCCGCCCCCCCATGCATGGCCGACTTTGCCCGATGAACCCAGATGCCCTCTCCGTCCTCCACGACCATTTGCTGACAGCGCTTGCGGCTGCGCCGGCAGAAACCCGTCGGCTGTTCCACGGCCGTGGCCGCTGCTGGCCGGGGCTGGAGCAATTGACTGTCGACTGGCTGCAGGGCGTGGTGCTGGTCTCGTTGTTCAAGGAGCCAGACCCTGCGCAACTGGAGGCGTTGAAGCGCTTGCTGATGGAGATCACTCAGGCGCCGGAGTGGCAACAATCCGGCGCGCACACCTTGCTGCTGCAACATCGCTATTTGCTGCAAAGCACCACCGAATGGCTGCTCGGGGACCCAATCGAGGAGATGACGATCACCGAGGGCGGCCTGCATTATCGTGTGGACCTGGGTCGCAAACAGAACACCGGCCTGTTCCTCGACATGCGCTATGGCCGCGATTGGGTGCGGGCCAATGCTCAGGGCAAACGCGTGTTGAATCTGTTCGCCTACACCTGCGGTTTCTCGGTAGCCGCCATCGAGGGGGGCGCTACGCATGTGGTCAATCTGGACATGTCCAGCCCGGCCCTGAGCCGTGGCCGCGACAATCACCGGCTCAATGGGCATGACTTGAGCAAGGTGAGTTTTCTCGGCCACGATCTGTTCAAGTCCTGGGGCAAGGTGATCGGCAAGGGCCCATACGACCTGGTGATCATCGACCCGCCGTCCTTTCAGAAAGGCAGTTTTCTGCTGACCAAGGATTACCAGCGCGTGCTGCGCCGCCTGCCGGAATTGCTCAGCCCTCAGGGCACGGTACTGGCCTGCATGAACGATCCGGCGTTCGGTGCGGACTTTCTCATCGATGGCGTCACCCGCGAAGCGCCAAGCTTGCGGTTTGAGCAGCGGCTGGAGAATCCGCCAGAGTTCCCCGATGCCGATGTTGAGTGCGGGTTGAAGGCGTTGGTGTTCACGCTGAAAAACTGAGTCACCGCCCGCCCCCTGTGGGAGCGAGCCTGCTCGCGATGACGGTGGGTCAGTCGATAGCCGTGTTGAATGATAAACCGCGATCGCGAGCAGGCTCGCTCCCACAAGGTATCAACGCGGCTGCAACACCAGCGCAAACAGCTCCCCATGCCCATTCACATTAAGCTTGTGATAGAGATTGCGCCGATGCACCTTCACCGTTTCCGGGGAAATACCCAGTTGCTGGGCGATGGCTTTGCTGGAGAAGCCCTGGAGAATCAGTCGCGCCGTCTCGACTTCGCGCATCGACAAACGCGCGTCGAAGCGATCCAGCAAAGTCGCCAGATCGCCGGCCACGGCCTCGGCGGTCGGCCCTTCCGGGGGCATCAGTTGCAGGTGACGGCGCATGGCCGCCAGCACCCAGTCGCGCACGCACAGCAGACGGCCCTGCTCCTCAAGGGTGAACGCCGTCGAGCGCCCCAACGATAAACCGAGCACCGCGCCGTCGACGTTGACCATGAACTGCAACTCGTCGCTACCCACCACCGAGCGGAAGTAGCTCAGGTAATACTCGCTCTGCTGAAACTGGTCGGGAGCCACGGCGGCCAGGCTGTGCAAGCCATCGGCAATACCGGCGCAAGCGGCCTGGTAGAACGGGTCGAGCAGGTACATGCCGGCGCTGTAGTCCGCCAGTTCTTCATGCTCGTCGGCACCGCCCCTGGAGTCGAAATCAATCAGCAGCCGTGGCACCCGCCCCGACCGCATCACCGCGACCAACGCGTTATCCAGCGGCACCAATAGCCGTAGCGTGTCCACCAGCGCACGCCAGAACCCGTCCTGCCCCAACGCCGCAAAGACCCGCGCCAACCCTTGGTGCACCGGCAATTCCTTGAGCAACGCGTCCACGCCCTACCCCTTTCGAGTAACCCATGATGGGAATGGGTGAGTCCCCCGCCTGCCGATACGCTGCAAGCACCTGATCATCACCGGCCTGCAGCAGGCCAGGAGTGCCGCATCATGAGTGGTCATCGCTCGCATATCAACCTGGGACTGGGCGCCTGTTTTTGCGCTTCGCTTTCGGCGGTCGCCGCCGACGCCCCCACCGTGAACGTCTACAACTGGTATGACTACATCGGCCCCAACACCTTGCAGGATTTCAAGCGCGACACAGGGATCCAGCCGGTTTACGACACCTTCGACAGCGCCGAAGTCCTGGAAGGCAAACTGCTGACCAGCCGCAGCGGCTACGACGTGGTGGTGGCCAGCAACTTCAGCCTGCCGACGCTGATCAAGGCCGGGGCACTTGCACCACTGCCCCGCGCGCAAATGCCTGACTACAAAAACATGGACACCGGGCTGCTGGCGAAACTGGCCAACAACGATCCGGGTAACCAATACGCTGTGCCGTATCTGTGGGGCACCAACGGCATCGGCTACAACGTCGACAAGGTCCGCGCCGCGTTGGGCGACAAGGCGCCGGTGGACTCCTGGGAACTGGTGTTCAATGAGGCGAACCTGGCCAAGCTCGGCGAGTGCGGTGTGGCGATGCTCGACTCGCCTTCGGAGATGCTGCCAGTCGCGCTGCATTACCTGGGCCTGCCACCCAACAGCACCAACCCCGAGGACTACAAGAAAGTCCAGGCGCTGCTGCTCAAGTTGCGCCCGCATATTGCCTACTTCAACTCGTCCAAATTCATCAGCGACCTGGCCAACGGCAACATCTGCGTGGCGGTGGGTTGGTCCGGCGCGATGCTGGAAGCCAAGACCAACGCCGAGCAGGCAGGCAATGGCGTGAAGATCGCCTACAGCCTGCCGAAGGAAGGTGCGCCGATGTGGTTCGATACGTTGGTGCTGCTCAAGGACGCGCCGCATCCGCAACAAGGCCTGGCGTTCATCGACTACTTGATGCGCCCGGAAGTCATCGCCCCGGTCACCGACCACCTGTCCTACCCCAACGGCAACCGCAGCGCGACCCGCCTGGTGGCCGAGGCGACTCGCAACAACCCCGCCGTTTACCCATCGGCCGAGGCCATGGCCAAGCTGTTCACCCTTGAACCGCTGCCCAAGGCGACCGAGCGCGTCCGCACGCGCGTCTGGAGCACCGTGAAGAACGGTCAGTGATCCTACGCAATCCCTGTGGGAGCGGGCTTGCCCGCGAAGGCGGCGGCACAGTCAACATTGATGTCGTCTGAGACACCGCTTTCGCGGGCAAGCCCGCTCCCACAGGTTCCTTACCTTCGGGCCAATAAGCCCCTTTTTTTCAGACCAATCGAACACGAGAACCACCATGAAACCACGAGCCCGCGACCTGAACATTCAGTTCGGCCAACTGCAACCCGGCCCTCTCAACGCCATCACCGATGTGCCCGGTGTACGAGTCGGCCACAGCAATGTGCGAGGACAAACCGCCAGCGGCCGCGACATCCACACCGGCGTCACGCTGATCGAGCCGCGTGCCGGTTCCGCCAATCAACAACCATGCTTTGCCGGCGTCCATGTGCTCAACGGCAACGGTGATGCCACGGGGCTTGAGTGGATTCGCGAGGCCGGTCTGCTGACCAGTCCGATTGCCTTCACCAACACCCATAGCCTGGGCATCGTGCGCGACGCGCTGATCGTTCTGGATCGTCAGGAGCAACCCGACGACGGGCGCCTTTACTGGAACATGCCCGTGGTGCTGGAGACGTTCGACGGCTTGCTCAACGACATCAACGGTTTTCATGTACGTCCTGAACATGTGGCCGAAGCTCTGCACGCAGCCGTTGGCGGCCCGGTCATCGAAGGCGCGGTGGGCGGTGGCAGCGGGATGATCTGTCATGAATTCAAGGGCGGGATCGGCACCGCATCGCGACGGCTGAATAGCGCTCAAGGAGGCTGGACCGTCGGTGCAATCGTCCAGGCCAACCACGGCATTCGTCACGAATTGCGCGTCGACGGTTACCCGGTGGGGCGTTATATGGAGCAGGTCGACTCGCCCTTCCTCAAAGCCTCCCTGCCCCATCCGGGCATGGGCTCCATCGTCGTCTGCCTGGCCACCGACGCGCCTCTTTTGCCACACCAATGCACGCGCCTCGCGCAACGTGCCAGCCTCGGCCTGGCCCGCACCGGTGGCGGCAACGAAGACCACAGCGGCGACATTTTCGTCGCCTTCGCCACCGGTAATCAGCACGTGCCGCCGGCTGCTTACGAAGGCAAAGGCGCGCCCACCTGCGATCACCTGAGGATGGTCAACAACGACCACATCAGTGAGCTGTTCCTGGCCGCCACCGAAGCCGTGGAAGAAGCCATCATCAACGCCCTGCTGGCCGCGAACACCACCGAAGGCAACGGCCATACGGTACCGGGCCTGGATGCCAACACCTTGCTCAAAGCGCTACGCCAGGCCGGTTGGCCGGGGGGATTAGACTAATGGTACTTGAGTGCCAGCCACCGGCTTCTTACGATGGTTGTACGTAGCGGTTGGAGGTTTAAAGCCGTTGCGTAGGTGGTGAGTGAACTGAACCCCAATAAGCTCACCACTTGTTTCATGCGCATCTTGAGCCTCTGGGCTCTACTTCCTCCCCATCAAAGAGCTTTGAGGCTCTTTTTTTGTCTGTAAAAACTCCATCCCGGCATCTGACCGCAATGCGAGTCAGGACTTCGTAGGAGCCAGGCTTGCCGGCGAAGGCGTCCTTGAGAGTGCCTTCGCCGGCAAGTCGGATCGCCGCACCGCTGGCTCCTACGAAAAGCGGTTTACTCGCTTACTGACGCCGACTGCAAAACAGCCCATTCAGACTGAGACAGCCCCCGCCAGGACAGCAGCGTAATGCCACCTATACTACAAGCCACCTTCCCCCACGGGGGTCTGCGCTACCAACAATAAAAAGCAGAGGTGGAACATGGTCTGGCAGCAAATCTACGACCCCTTCGGCAACCCGTTGCTATCAACCATCATGGCGGCGGTGCCGGTGGTGGTGATGCTGGTCTCCCTGGCGTTTTTCCACATCAAGGCGCACCTGGCGGCATTGTTGGCCCTGGGCTCGGCTTTGCTGATTGCGATTTTCGCCTTCGGCATGCCGGCGGACATGGCGGGCTCAGCCGCGCTATATGGCGCCGCCAACGGTCTGCTGCCGATCGGCTGGATCGTGCTTAACATCATCTTCCTGCATCGGCTGACCACCGAGAATGGCTCGTTCAAAGTGCTGCAGGATTCCCTGGCGCGCATCACCGACGATCGACGTCTGCAACTGCTGCTGATTGCCTTCTGCTTCGGTGCCTTCTTCGAAGGGGCCGCCGGTTTCGGCACCCCCGTGGCGGTGACCGGGGCCATTCTGATCGGGCTGGGCTTCTCGCCCCTGGCCGCGTCGGGACTGGCACTGATCGCCAATACCGCGCCCGTGGCGTTCGGCGCCCTGGGTACGCCCATCATCACCCTGGCCAAAGTGACCGGGCTGGATGAAATGGAGCTGTCAATGATGGTCGGTCGGCAACTGCCATTTTTCTCGGTGATCGTGCCGTTCTGGCTGATCTGGGCCTTCGCCGGCTGGCGCAAGATGCTGGAAATCTGGCCGGCGATCCTGGTCGCGGGAGTCAGCTTCGCCGTACCGCAATTCCTCGTGTCCAACTACCACGGGCCGATGCTGGTGGACGTGATCGCCGCGCTGATTTCCATGGCCTGCCTGACCGCTTTCCTCAAGGTCTGGAAGCCGGCCACCGTGCATACCTCCGCCGCTTTGTCCGGCCGGACCGACAACTCCACGGTGGAGGCGGAACCGAACGAGAAACCCAGTGCGACTTTTGCCAGCGACGCCAAACCTGCCGTGATGCGGGCGTGGATGCCATGGATCATCCTCACAGTCTTCGTGTTTGCCTGGGGCACCCAGAGCTTCAAAAACCTGTTCGATACCCGCCCGGTCATGGATCCGCAAACCCACTCGGCCAAGCTCGATCCCCAAGGCAAGCCGATGCGCGAGGCCAACCCGATCTTTGCCCCGACCTTGACCTTCGCCACGATTCACCAACAGATCGAAAAGGTGCCGCCCGTGGTACCTGCACCTAAAAAAGAGGACGCGGTCTACAAGTTCACTTGGCTCACCAGCACCGGCAGCGGCATCTTGCTGGCGGCGATCCTCGGCGGGCTGCTGATGGGTTATTCGATCCCGCAGCTGTTGCACCATTACCTGCGAACGCTGTGGGTGGTGCGCTACTCGCTCATCACGATTGTGGCCATGCTTGCCCTGGGCTTCCTGACCCGCTACTCGGGCCTCGACGCCACGATGGGTTTGGCCTTCGCCGCCACGGGGATTTTCTACCCCATGTTCGGCACGTTGCTCGGCTGGCTCGGCGTTGCCCTGACCGGTTCGGACACGGCCTCCAACGTGCTGTTCGGCGGCTTGCAACGGGTGACCGCCGAGCAACTGGGCCTGAGCCCGGTATTGATGGCCGCGGCCAACAGTTCCGGCGGGGTCATGGGCAAGATGGTCGACGCCCAGTCGATCGTGGTCGCGTCCACCGCCACCCGCTGGTACGGCCATGAAGGGGAAATCCTGCGCTACGTGTTTTTCCACTCCGTGGTGCTGGCGATTCTGGTCGGCGGGCTGGTGACGTTGCAGGCGTATGTGGCGCCGTTCAGCCATATGGTGGTGGGCGGGCATTGATCCAATCGGTCGCTGATCCAGGCCCGGGTTCACAACCCGGGCCATGGTTCAGGCCGGATAACCGCCGTTTACATCAGGCCGAAACTTGCGCATGGCAACAGTAGGCTAAGCTTTCAGCAGCTCATTGCTCACGATGCTCGATTCTGCAGGTTTTGGTTTTTCTGGAGAGCGTCTGCAACAGCTACTTCAGACAGGCCCAAACTTTTCACGCAGGACTGACGTGATGACCGAGCCCCTCCTCAGCTTTGATGCACTCAAGCGCGCCGCTGCCTCCGGCGAGATCGATACCGTGTTGGTCTGCATGGTCGACATGCAAGGGCGACTGGTCGGCAAGCGATTCCAGGTCGAGTTTTTCATCGACAGCGGCCATGAAGAAACCCACTGCTGCAATTACCTGCTGGCTGACGACATCGACATGGAACCGGTGCCGGGTTACGCCGCGGCGAGTTGGAGCAAAGGCTATGGCGACTTTGTCCTGAAACCCGACATGGCCACCTTGCGTCGCGTGCCCTGGCTGGAATGCACGGCGCTGGTGCTCTGCGACGTGCTCGATCATCACCATCGGCGTGACCTGCCGCACAGCCCAAGGGCGATCCTGAAAAAACAGGTCGAGCGCCTGCGCGAGCGTGGCTATACCGGCATGTTCGCCTCGGAGCTGGAGTTCTATCTGTTCGACGAGAGCTATGAGGCGATCCACGAGCGCAACTACCACAAGCCGAAGACCGCCGGCCATTACATCGAGGATTACAACATCCTGCAGACCACCCGCGAAGAGCCGGTGCTGCGGGCGATTCGCAAGCATCTGCAGGCCTGCGGCATTCCGGTGGAAAACTCCAAGGGTGAATGGGGGCCGGGGCAGGAAGAGATCAACATCCGTTATGCCGACGCCCTGACCATGGCCGATCACCACGTGATCATCAAGCACGCCTGCAAGGAGATTGCGCAACTGCAGGGCAAGGCGATCACGTTCATGGCCAAGTGGCGCTATGACGCCGCCGGTTCCAGCAGCCATGTGCACAATTCGCTGTGGGACAAGAATGGCAAAAAATCGCTGTTCTTCGACCCCAAGGCCGAGTTTGGCATGTCGAAACTGATGCGCTCCTGGGTGGCCGGGCAGCTCAAATACGCCAACGACATCACCTGTTTTCTTGCGCCCTACATCAATTCGTACAAGCGCTTCCAGGCCGGCACTTTCGCGCCGACGCGGGCCGTATGGAGTCGGGACAATCGCACCGCAGGCTTTCGCTTGTGCGCGGAAGGCAGCAAGGCCATCCGCATCGAATGCCGCATCGGTGGCGCCGACCTCAACCCCTATCTGGCCTTCGCTGCCTTGATCGCCGCAGGCCTGGCCGGTATCGACGAAAAGCTCAGTCTGACACCGCCCTTCGAGGGCGATGCCTACGTCGACGAGCACTTGCCCGAAGTGTCGAAAACCTTGCGCGATGCCTGCGCCGCGCTCAAGGCGTCTAGCATGTTGCGCGAGGCATTCGGTGATGAAGTGATCGACCACTACGTGCACACCGCCGAGTGGGAACAGAAAGAGTACGACCGGCGAATCACCGACTGGGAACTGCAGCGCGGCTTCGAGCGCTATTGAGCACGCCATGACTGAGATCGTTCAACTCATCTCACCGGTCGATGGCCGAGTCTACGCCGAACGCCGTCGTGTCGATGCAGCGCAGCTCGACCAGGCTCTGGCGGCGGCCGCAGCCGCCCAGGCGCAATGGCAGCGACGGCCACTGAGCGAACGCGCCGCGTTTTGCAGCGCCGCCGTGGACGCGATGCTGGCGATAAAGGCCGAGATCGTGCCGGAGCTGGCCTGGCAGATGGGTCGCCCGGTACGCTTCGGCGCCGGCGAACTGCGCGGTTTCGAAGAACGTGCGCGGCACATGATCGCCATTGCACCTGAGGCGTTGGCAGCAATTGAACCTGCGCCTGTCGCCGGTTTTCGGCGCTGTATCAAACGTGAACCGCTGGGTACGGTGCTGGTTGTCGCACCGTGGAATTACCCCTACCTGACGGCGGTGAATACGATCATCCCGGCGTTGATGGCCGGCAACAGCGTGATCCTCAAGCACGCCACACAAACGCTGCTGGTCGGCGAGCGTTTCGCCGAGGCGTTGCGCCACGCCAATCTGCCCGAAGGCCTGTTCCACAATGTGCTGCTCGATCATCAGCAGACCGCCGCGATCATCGCTTCAGGACGCGTGCAACAGGTGAACTTCACCGGTTCAGTCGACGCCGGCAAAGCCATGGAAAGCGCCGCCACTGGATGCTTCCTCGGCGTGGGCCTGGAGCTTGGCGGCAAAGACCCGGCTTACGTCCGGGCAGACGCCAACCTTGAGCATGCGGTGGAAAACCTGGTGGACGGCAGCTTCTTCAACTCCGGGCAAAGCTGCTGCGCCGTCGAGCGTATCTATGTCGATGAAAAAATTTACCCGGCGTTTGTCGAGCGCTTCGTCGCCTTGACCCGCCAATACGTGCTGGGCAATCCGCTGGACGAAGCCACCACCCTCGGCCCGCTGATTACGCCGAGCGCCGCTGAATTCGTTCGCGGGCAGATCGCCGATGCGCTGGCACAAGGGGCCAGGGCGTTGATCGATCCAAAGGACTTTCCCGCCGATGCACCGGGCAGCGCCTACCTCGCGCCGCAGGTGTTGGTGGACGTCACCCACCAAATGTCGGTGATGCGCGAGGAAAGCTTTGGCCCGGTGGTCGGCATCATGCGGGTGGCCAGCGACGACGAAGCTATTGCCTTGATGAACGACAGTGAGTTTGGGCTCAGCGCTTCTATCTGGACCCAGGATCTCGCTGCCGCCGAACGCATCGGCGACGAGATCGCCACCGGCACCGTGTTCATGAACCGCTGCGATTATCTGGACCCGGCCCTGGCCTGGACCGGGGTGAAAAACAGCGGGCGCGGCGTCACGCTGTCGCGCCTTGGCTATGAACACCTGACTCGCGCGAAATCCTTCCATCTGCGCCACGAGATCTGAGCCATGAGCCTGACCGCGAACTGGAACTACCCCACGAGCATCCGCTTTGGCGTCGGCCGCATCGCCGAACTGGCCGAAGTCTGCCGCAGCCAAGGGATCCAGCGACCGTTGCTGGTCACCGACAGTGGCTTGGCGCGTGCCCCGATCACCACGGCGGCGGTGGAATCCTTGCGCGCCGCCGGCCTCGGTGTAGCGCTGTTTTGCGACCTCAAGCCGAATCCGATTGAAGCCAATCTGGCCGGAGGACTCGATGCCTGGCGCGCCGGCAAACACGATGGTGTGGTCGCCTTCGGCGGTGGCAGCGGGCTGGACATGGGCAAGCTCATCGCGTTCATGAGCGGCCAGACCCGACCGGTTTGGGATTTCGAAGACATCGGCGACTACTGGACACGCGCCGACGAAAGCAGCATCGCCCCGGTCATTGCAGTGCCGACCACCGCCGGCACCGGTTCAGAGGTGGGCCGTGCGGCGGTGATCATCGACGAACGTACGCACACCAAACGCATCATTTTCCACCCGAAGATGATGCCGCGCGTAGTCATCAGCGACCCGGCCCTCACCGTCGGCATGCCGGCAAAAGTCACCGCCGGCACCGGCATGGATGCCTTTGCCCATTGCCTGGAATCGTACTGCGCTCCCGGCTTTCATCCGATGGCCGAAGGCATTGCGGTGGAAGGCATGCGCCTGGTGGCCAATGCGCTGGTACGTGCCGTGCACACCCCCTCCGACCTCGATGCGCGCGCGCAAATGCTGGCGGCTGCGGCGATGGGCGCTACTGCTTTCCAGAAAGGCCTGGGTGGCATGCACGCACTCGCGCATCCGGTGGGCGCTCTGTACGACACCCACCACGGCATGACCAATGCCACGTTCATGCCCTATGTACTCAAGTTCAATCGCCCGGCCATCGAAGAACGCATCACCCGCCTGGCGGCTTATTTGCGTCTGCCCTCCCCGGGCTTCGACAGCTTTCTGGCCTTCGTCCTCAAGCTGCGCAAAGACATCGGCGTGCCGCATACGCTGTTTGAACTGGGGGTGGATGACAAGCAGGCCGATTTGATCGCGGACATGGCGATTGTCGACCCCTGCGCCGGCGGCAACCCGTTGCCGTTGACACGAACTGGCGCGGCAGAAATTTTCGACGCGGCGTTTCACGGCCGTCTCTAGAGCAAACGTCTGTCCATGGCCAACGTGTGAGTACGCAACCTGGATGGATTTCAACTGTTAGAGGCAGGAGCAGTACGACAGGGGGTTGAAGACAAACCCATTCGGCAACGCACCACGCGGATGGATGTGGATCAAAACCTGAACAAGAGCACACGTTATGAGTCCAGTAAGCCAACCCGGCGCCACCGCGCCACAAGACGACGACCTCAAGGTGTTGCACAACATGGGCTATGCCCAGCAACTCTCGCGACGCATGGGCGTTTTCTCCAACTTTGCCATTTCCTTTTCGATCATTTGCATCCTCTCGGGTGGCATCAACTCGCTGGCGCAGGGCACTTCGGGTGCAGGCGGTGCAGCCATCGGCATCGGTTGGCCACTGGGCTGCCTGATCTCCGGGGTTTTCGCCATGGCCATGGCACAGATTTCCTCGGCCTACCCAACGGCTGGCGGCCTCTATCACTGGGGCTCGATTCTCGGTAACCGCTTCACCGGCTGGCTGACGGCCTGGTTCAATCTGTTGGGGCTGATCACGGTGCTCGGCGCGATCAACGTCGGTACTTACTATTTCTTTTTCGGTGCCTTCGGACCGGCCCTGGGAATGGAAGACACCATCACCACGCGGATCACTTTTCTGGCGATCCTGACCGGCCTCCAGGCTTTGTGTAACCACTTTGGCATCGGCCTGACGGCAAAGCTCACTGACTTCTCGGGCTACCTGATCTTCGCCACCGCGATCGCACTGACCGTCGTCTGCCTGATCGCCGCACCCAGCTTTGAGTTCGCCCGGTTGGTGACCTTCGGCAACTACTCCGGTGAGGCCGGCGGCAGCGTCTGGCCACAGGTGTCGAACGGCTGGATTTTCATGCTCGGCCTACTCTTGCCGATCTATACCATCACCGGCTATGACGCCTCGGCGCATACCTCCGAAGAAACCCATCAGGCATCCGTGTCGGTACCGGTCGGGATGGTCAGCTCGGTGGCCTGGTCGTTGCTGTTCGGCTGGGTCATGCTCTGCTCGTTTGTGCTGATGCTGCCGAGCATGGACGAAGCGGCGAAGCACGGTTGGAATGTGTTCTTCTGGGCGATGGACACTCAGGTGAACCCTGCGATCAAAATGGCGCTTTACCTGGCCATTTTCATCTCGCAGGTTCTCTGCGGGCTGGCGACCGTGACCTCGGTCTCACGCATGATTTTCGCGTTTTCCCGTGACGGCGGCCTGCCCTTCTCCAAAGCATTGGCCTCGGTCTCACCGACCCATCGCAGCCCGGTGGCGGCGATCTGGACCGGTGCCACGCTCGCGGTGTTGTTCGTGTGGGGATCGTCCCTGGTATCGATCGGCGAAACGCCGGTTTACACGATCGTGGTCTCCTGCACGGTGATCTTCCTGTTCTTCTCTTTCATCATTCCCATCGTGCTGGGCCTGTTTACCTACGGGACTGCGAAGTGGCCGACCATGGGGCCGTGGAACATGGGGCGCGGGTTTTACTCGTTGTTCGCCATCCTCTCGGTCCTTTCGATGGTGCTGATCTTTGTCATCGGCATCCAGCCACCGAACGATTGGGCGCTGTACATCACGCTCGGTTTTCTGCTTCTGACGGCAATCATCTGGTTCGCCTTTGAAGCCCGGCGCTTCCAGGGCCCGCCCGTGGGCGACATGATCATCAAGCGTCAGGCAGAAATCGCCGCGGCTGAAGAGGCGTTGAACAAACAGGCTGGGAGCTGATTGCCATTAACGGTAAACCGGACATGTAGGAGCCAGGCTTACCGGCGAAGGCGTCCTCAAGAGCGCCTTCGCCGGCAAGCCTGGCTCCTACGAAAAGCGTATCAACCAACAGGAAGCACAAGGTGCGTTACTTGTCTTGATTAATCAAATACGAATAATGGCGATAAGGAACGTAACGTTTATGAAGAAGTCACTGAACAGGTCTTTCTTCATTACCATTCTTAATATTGAACCTACCGCCGCCTAACCCATCGCGATTAATAAAATAATATTTAAAATTACTCTTCTATTGCCCATTGCATATTTATCCGCGCCTGCTTAACTGCAAAAACTGCTGATGACAGCAGTGCCCGCAAACACCACGAAAGGAATCGTTATGAGCAGTTCAACCCGCCATAGCATGCCCCCCTATGGGGTGGCCATCCAAAGCGCGATCAAGGCCGGCAGCCTGCCGGAAATGAAGACGCTATTGAAACAACGCGATGCATCCACACCAGAAAACAAAGAGCTAACGACCGCTTACGAGCAATTGGCAAAGGAAGTCGCACGCCTGGAAAAGCACTAACCGCTATTTCCGCTCCCCTTATTGCAATGGAGGCAATAACCATGTCTGGTTCTAATCAACAACTTGTCGGTTTGTTCCCGCTCGGTTACCGAATTGGTACTTCGGCACCGGGTGCACAAAGCCTGGCACTTAATCTTTTGGTCTTTACCCCTGACGAGACTGTCAACGGCACCGCCGCAATCACTCAGGCGACCAACCCGCCTCTGGATGTGCATTCCGATGTCTGGGGCGAATACACCTACCTGACGGTCATGTCACCCGGCGTCAGCAAAATCCTGATCACCGCACAAGGCAATCACGGCGGCTCAGGCTCGAATTCCATCGTGAACTTCAAGTTGCAACTGGTGGTGGGCACCGACTGGAAAGAAGGCGTCGCCAACTATTCGTACTTGAATGGTCAGCAGCAGTGGGTCGAGGTCAACAATGCTCCCGCCCATCTCATTGAGGCGGTGCCGTCCCACGTCTCCCCGCTGCCGTTGGAACCCGGGCCGGTGATTCCGCCGGAGTCATCGTATCCGCCAATCATGCCGCTGTACGCCGCACCGATTCAAAGTGCAATGGCCAGCGGTGACCTGGCCCAGATGAAAAACCTGTCGCGCCTGGCCCAGCAGCAACTCGATCAGCAACCCCAACTGCAGAGTGCGCTTGAAACGGCCAAGGAAGAAATCAGCCGACAGGAACGCCGCTGACTCGCCCACGACACATGCCCGACTTGTCTTGAATACAAATAAGGGAGCAGCACCATGTCAATCGGACTTTTTCATACCCGCCTCAATGTCAGTAATCACCTGCTGGGCGCACCGGTTTTAACCCTTGATCTGCTGGTGGATACCACAAAGAAAAAAGTCAGCGGGATTGCCAGTATTTTCCAAAGCACCTATCCACCCCTCAACTTCCGTGCCCGTGTATGGGGTGAGTATTCGGAGGCCAAACTGGTGCCGACGGCGGAGAACCACATCATCCTCACCCTGGTCGGCAGCCCGAGCGGCCCTCTCAGCCAGATCGCCCAGACCTTCGGTTTGAAGGGCATTTTAGGCGGCGATTGGGCGAGCGGTTATGCCGACTACAAGTACCAGGAACAGGGCGTCTGGCATTACGTGAAACACGCAGCGGTCAGCCAGGCTCCCGTTATTGTGCGCCCAGAGCATCCGCACCATGCGGTGCCGCTCTACGCCGTCGCGGTCCAGCAAGCGCAAACCAGCGGTGACCTGGCGCAACTGAAGGCCGTGGTGAGCCAGGGTGAACAGCAACTGGCCCACAGCGGTGCGCTGCGCAACGCGCTGGACCAGTTGAACGTTGAAATCAAGCGGCTGGAGGCTCGCTAACCCGCACTACCGGGCTTGCCCCCAACCTGTGGGAGCGAGCCTGCTCGCGATGAGGGCGGTACATTCAGCGCCAACATTGGCTGACCCAACGCCATCGCGAGCAGGCTCGCTCCCACAGGGCTACGGTGTTCAGTCCTTAACTGACTGGCATTAGCCGAGCCCGGGTTCTTTTCAACTTCAAAAGGTAAATCCGGTCGCGCCACTGCCCCAAGGAAGGCGCGAACACTTCGATGGATTCGTGCCGCGCACGCGTTGTGCGCAAGGATTTTCCATGTCAGACAGTCGCCCTGCCCGCTACCTCAGTGAAACCGACCTCAAACGCTACGTGCCGGTGCATGTGGTCTGGGAAATCACCCTGGCCTGCGATCTCAAATGCCTGCATTGCGGCTCACGCGCAGGCCACAGACGCCCCGATGAATTGAACACCCGGGAATGCCTGGACGTCATCGATTCCCTGGCCGCCCTCGGCACCCGCGAAATCACCCTGATCGGTGGTGAAGCCTATTTACGCAAGGACTGGACGCAACTGATCCAGGCCATCCATGATCACGGCATGTATTGCGCCATACAAACCGGTGGACGCAACCTGACACCGGCGAAAATGCAGGCAGCGGTGGATGCCGGGCTCAATGGCGTGGGTGTTTCACTGGATGGACTGGCCCCGCTGCATGACGCAGTGCGCAATGTTCCGGGCTCCTTCGACAAGGCGGTAGACACCTTGCGACGCGCCAAACAGTCCGGGCTTGCGGTGAGCGTCAACACACAAATCGGCGCGGCCACGTTGCCCGATCTGCCTGAGCTGATGGACCTGATCATCGGCCTCGGCGCCACTCACTGGCAGATCCAGCTGACGGTCGCGATGGGCAATGCGGTCGATCACCCGGAGCTGCTGTTGCAGCCCTATCAACTGCTGGAAGTGATGCCGTTGCTGGCGCGTCTGTATCGCGAAGGCGTCGATCGCGGCCTGCTGATGAACGTGGGCAACAACATTGGTTACTACGGTCCTTATGAACACATGTGGCGTGGTTTCGGCGACGAGCGCGTGCACTGGAGCGGCTGCGCCGCCGGCCAGACTGTGCTGGCGCTGGAAGCCGACGGCACCGTCAAGGGTTGCCCGTCATTGGCAACCGTGGGGTTTTCCGGCGGCAACGTACGCACCATGAGCCTGCACGATATCTGGCACTACAGCGAAGGGATGCACTTTGGCCGACTGCGCGGCGTCGAAGACCTGTGGGGTTACTGCCGAAGCTGTTACTACAACGACGTCTGCCGTGGCGGCTGCACCTGGACGTCGCACTCTCTGCTTGGCAAACCCGGCAACAACCCCTACTGCCATTACCGCGCGCTGGACCTGCAAAAACGCGGGCTGCGCGAGCGCATCGTCAAACTCGAAGACGCGGCCAAGACGTCCTTCGCCGTCGGCCGCTTTGACCTGATCACCGAACGCATCGATACCGGCGAGACAGTCAGTAGCGTCAGCGACAGCGGCCAGGTGATCAAACTGGCCTGGGCAAACCAGGGCCAGAAATCGCCGGACGAAGGACGTATTCCACCGCAATTGGCGCTGTGTCGCGGTTGCTTGCAGTACATCCATGCCCACGAAGTGACCTGCCCTCACTGTGACGCCGATGTCGCCGCCGCAGAAGCCGTGCACCAGACAGACCGTGCCCGGCAACAAGCGATCATCAACACCCTGACCGGCCTGTTGGGGGTGCCGCAAAATACCTTGATGTGACTTCATCATGCCCATAAAAACGCCCATGTAGGAGCCGGGCTTGCCGGCGAAGGCGTCCTAAAGAGCGCCTTCGCCGGCAAGCCTGGCTCCTACGAAAAGCCAAGGCGGCCCTTGCGCAAATCTTGCCTCCAGCCATTCCTTGAATGCCATGAGCGTTGCCGGCGTAAAAGCGGCGGATGCTCGCACCAGATAAATCCCGCCCTGGGCATCCAGGTCCCACTCCGGCAGCACGCGCACCATCTGGCCGCTGGCGATCTCCCGGCTCATCAGCCACTCCCCGGCGCCCAAAATACCGACGCCGGCCTTGGCCGCGGCGAGCAACGCCTCGCCGTCGTTCGAGGTCAAGGTTCCCCTGGTGATGACCCTCTCCTGCCGATCACCCTTCGACAAACGCCATTCAGGAAACGCCGCAAGGCCGGTGAAGCCCAGGCAATTGTGCTCGGTCAGTTCTTTCGGGCTGGTCGGTAAACCATGCTGTTCTATGTAACTCGGTGAAGCGCAGAGAATGCGGCGATGATCGCTGAGCTTCTTCGCGACCAGGCGGTTGTCGTTCAATTCGCCAATACGAATCGCCGCATCGAATCCTTCACCAATAATGTCGACGACACGATCGCTGTAATCCACCTCGACGGAGACCAATGGATGAGCCGCCATAAATTCCGGCAGCATCGACGCCAGCCACAGGCGCCCCATCGCGGCGGGAAAAGCCAGGCGCAAGACGCCGCGAACCTGTGCCGCACCCAGTGACGCTTCCTGTTCGGCTTCGATGATCAACCCCGTGGCGGAGCGCAGACGTTCGACGAGACGGTTGCCGGCATCGGTCAACCGCACTTGTCGCGTCGTGCGCTCCATCAGCCGCACGCCCAAGCGCTTTTCCATCGCCGCCAGGCGCTTTGAAATCACCGTCGGATGGCGTTGCAGCAGGCGTCCGGCAGCCACGAACGAATGCGCCGAGGCGACCGCAAGAAGCGCTGCAATTTCATCGATGTGGCGGCTGTCCAGTGGGTTCACAAAACACTCTTTTGTTCAGGTAAAAACAATCACGGCTTGAGGACGATCGCTCCGCGAGATTGGCCGCCTTCCAGATCGGCATGGGCCTTGGCCACGTCGGCCAATGCATAGCGGCCCCAGATGCCGGGCTTGATTATGCCCGCCTCGACCGCGGCCAGTACATCATCGGCCCGTTGCCGGTATTCGGCGATATCCGTGGTGTGCGCGGCGAGGGAAGGACGGGTCAGGAACAGCGAGCCCTTGGCATTGAGCGTGGCCACTTCGACCGCCGTCGGCGCCCCGGAGGACGCCCCGAAAGACACCATCAACCCACGTGGTCGCAAGCAGTCGAGCGACGCTTCGAACGACACCCGCCCGATGGGATCGTAGACCACATCGGCTTTCTTGCCGTGGGTGATCTGCGCCACATCCGCGGCGAATGTCTGGGCATTGAACACCAGCACCGCATCGCAGCCCAGCGCCTTGGCTGTCTCGACACTCTCGGCCCGGGACACGATGCCGATGACAAAAGCTCCCAAATGTTTGGCCCATGTCGCCATGATCTGCCCGAGGCCGCCCGCCACGCCATACAGCACCAGGGTGGTGCCGGGGCCGACCGGATAAGTCGTCTTCAGCAGGTACTGCGCGGTAATACCTTTGAACAACACCGCGGCGGCCTCTTCAGCCGTCAACCCGTCGGGAATCGGCACCAGCCGCTCGGCCGGAAACAGCCGCGCACTGGCGTAAGCACCAATAGGCCCTGTTGCGTACGCCACCCGATCACCCACCTTGACGTTGCTCACCCCCGCGCCGATGGCGGCAACCCGGCCCGCCCCTTCAAGGCCCAGACCCGACGGCAATGGCAGCGGCACGGCACCCTTGCGCTGACTTACATCGAGGAAGTTGACGCCAATCGCTTCCTGCTCCAGCCAGACTTCACCCGGCCCCGGCTCACGCGCCGTCACCTGCTCGATGGTCATCACCTCAGGTGCGCCGGTGTGTGCGATACGAACGACAGAAACCATTGCCTGACTCCTTCACTTCAGCGCAGCCCATCTGCGCCATGTGGGGGAAGTATCGGTATTCGATTTCAGGTGAACAATACAGACTCACTGCAGTTCATTACTGCATGCAGTGCAGCAGTGTGAAACTCGCAGCGCCAGCGCGACAACAAAGGCCACGACGATCAACACCATGGCGACGGCAAACGTTATCCGCATACCGCTGGCGATGGCGGCGGGAGATGCCGTGGTGATGTCTGCCGTCGCCGATGCAAAGGCGAACACCGCGCCCATGACCGAGGCCCCGGTGATCAGCCCTAGATTGCGCGACAGGCTGAGCATGCCGGCAATCACGCCGCGCTGGTCCGCACGGATGTCGGCCATGACCGCCGTGTTGTTGGCCGCCTGAAATAACGCATAGCTGGCCGTGATCACCGCGATGGGCGCGAGGTAACCGAGGAGGCCGAAACCCGCCGGCATCATCGATAAAGCGCCCGTGCCGAGCGCCATTGCCGCAAGCCCGACAAGGGTCATGCGCCGAGTGCCAAAACGGTCCACCAGGCGGCCGGCCGGCATGCCGGTCAGCGCCGCCACCAACGGGCCAACCGACAAGGCGAAACCGACAAGTGCCGTGCCGAGCCCAAGCGCCCCCGAAAGATAAAACGGCCCGACCACCAGCGTCGCCATCATCACCGTCGAAACGAGCGTGCTCATGGCCAGGCTCGCACTCAATCCTGGCTCGCGGAACAGCGCCAATTTAATCAGGGGTGATGCAACCGTGGTCTCAACGAAGATGAAAAGCCCAACACCGAAAACAGCCGTCAGCAGCAGTGCGATGTTGAGCGGACCAAAATCACCGTGCCCGATCGTCATGGCCAGCGCATACGCCCCGAGCGTCAACGCCAGCAGCAACGTGCCTGCCTTATCGAACCCCGTCCGCCGCGCTTTCGCCCGCAGTGCATCCGTCGGCAAGTAGCGATACGCGAGCCAGATATTCAGAATACCCAGCGGCACGTTGATCAGAAAAATCGCCTGCCAACCTGCGCCTGCGATCAACATTCCACCCAGCGACGGCCCCAGCGTGGTACCGATCGCCGACATCGTGCCGAGCAGCCCCATGGCGCTGCCGGCCTGCGCTTTCGGCACCGTCTCACCGACAAACGCCACGGTCAGCGCCAGCATGATCGCCGCCCCGAGCCCTTGCACTGCCCGGGCGCCGACCAGCCACCCAAGCGATGGCGCGACACCACAGGCCAGCGATGACAGGGTAAAAATACCGATGCCCGCCAGCAGCAAACGCCGACGACCGACGAGGTCACCGAGTCGTCCAACGCTGACAATCAGCGTGGTAATCGCCAGCAGATACGCCAGAACGATCCACTGCACCTCCTGAAAGGAAGCATCGAACGCTTGGGCCAACGTCGGCAAGCCGGCATTGGCGATGCTGGTGTCGAGCGAAGGTATCAACATCGACAGCGAAAGGCTCGCCAGCGTCCAGCGGACCGAGCGTGATTGAGTGCTGAGTTTCATGGTTTGGCCACATCTGAAAGGTAGATCAGCAGCGTATGCCCGTGCGTGACATGGCGGAAGGCGCACCACTTGCACTTGATAGTTGCGTTTGACGCCATGTCACCCGCACGCCGTGCTAACGTTGAGGCATGACGACTCCCGACCTGAATTTGCTGATTACCCTGGATGCGCTGCTCACCGCCGGCAGCGTCGCACGCGCCGCCCAACGACTGCGCCTGAGCCCTTCGGCCATGAGCCGGGCACTGGCGCGATTGCGCGAAACGACGGGCGACCCGCTGCTGGTCCGGGCCGGACGCGGGCTGGTGCCGACGCCCCGAGCACTCGAACTGCGCGAACAGGTCCGTCAATTGGTGCAGGACGCAGAGGCCGTTTTACGCCCCGCCGAACAGCTTGATCTCAAACAACTGGTCCGGACGTTCACGCTGCGCATCAGCGACGGTTTCGTCGAAAACTTCGGCCCGGCGCTGATTGCCCGCGTCAGTGAACAAGCACCCGGCGTGCGCTTGCACTTTGTGCAGAAGCTGAACAAGGACAGCGCCGCGCTTCGCGACGGTTCCGTCGACCTGGAAACCGGTGTGGTCGGCGGCACGACAAGCCCGGAAGTGCGCACCCGTGCGTTGTTCGAAGATCATTTCATCGGCGTCGTGCGCACGGGGCATCCGCTGAGTCAGGGTGAGGTCAGCGCCTCCCGTTATGCCACTGGCAAGCACATCCTGGTCTCACGACGCGGGCTCGATAAGGGGCCGATGGATGAAGCCCTGGAAGTGCTGGGGCTGGAGCGCGAGATCACCACCATCGTCGGCGGCTTTTCGGCCGCGCTGGCGCTGGCTCGCGCCTGCGACCTGATCGCCACCGTGCCCGCGCAACACACCCAAAACCTGCGCGCTGGCCTGCACAGTTTTGCTCTTCCGTTCGACCTGCCGCCGATCACCATTTCGATGCTCTGGCACCCACGCATGGATGCCGACTCAGCGCATCGGTGGCTGCGTGAATGTGTGCGGGAAGTTTGTGCGCAGCCCTAAGAGCCGGTGAAGTCAATTTAGCCACGACGCACGCTTTGTAGCTGCTCTACTGTGGCGAGGGAGCTTGCTCCCGTTCGGCTGCGCAGCAGTCGTAAATTGGTTTTGGGACAGCTGCGCTGTCCAGCGGGAGCAAGCTCCCTCGCCACAATAGTGCAGCCTTCGCCAAATGCTACAGATCGCATCACGGCTTGCTGACGGGCATTACCCTCAAACACTCTTTTTCTTCAGCCCCTTCAACCGCAAACTCGCCCGCTGCGCCGCCGCCATTTTTTCCGGACGCTTCATGCGTTTCCATTTTCTGATGTCGTCCTTGGTGCGGCCACAACTGACACACAGTTCACCACTGAGCTGGCAAATGGAAATACACGGATTTTCGATATCCTTGGCCACGTTTCAACCCCGCGTCGAGCGCTTGGGCGCCAGGCGTTGCTGCCAGTTGCCGGCATGGGTGCGCTGACATTGTTCTTCAGAATCAAACTGCACATGGGCCGCTACCGGGCTGACGAGAACATCCGCTTCACTTAACGCCACGGCCGTCAGTTCGACCATGCGCTCGCCCTGCCCGTTCACCAGCGCCTGAGCCTTGTTGGCCTGTGTATCGAACACCCAGATCACCCGCAGGCTGGAGGGAAAGACCGCGTAATCGATTTCGTGGGTCAGCCAGCAGAACCCGACTATTTCCGCTTTGGCGGTTTCACATGCCTCGGTCAGGGTGGCGACCAGGCGACGTTCGATATGGGCCTGATCGCGTTTGCTTAAAGACATCGGGTAAGGGTCCTTGGGTGGGCGTCGAAAGGAAGGGGCTCATCATACGATACCGATTGGCGAATAACGGAATTTGGGCTGAGCCGAGAGCGGCTGTGTCTGGGCTGCCGTCTTCGCGGGCAAGCCTCGCTCCTACAGGGGTATCACACAGTCTGTAGGAGCGAGGCTTGCCCGCGAAGAGGCCAAAACACCCGCCGAAAATTCATGCTCTGGAAACGATTGCGACGGGCCAGATAAAAGAAAACGCCTATCACCCCCCAATACTCCACCTATTAGCTGACTGCTTTATAGGCGTCTAACCTTACTGGAGCGCTGGCGTGAGCCGGCCGGTTGAGACTTGATAAAAAATACGAATGAGTCAGAAGCGTACTAGGCTTGCCGTGGGCCACCGTACAGGCAACTCGATTGCTGCTATCCAGATTTCCCGTGTGACCACAACGATCGGTTGATCGAACGGCTGCAGCCTATGTCATTGATTTCACTCGTCGCTATTTAACGCCCACCCCGGGCCGGATAGCCGGATGAATACGACCAAAGGTAGTGCACACATGGCAAATGAATCGAAATGCCCGTTCAATCACGCCGCCGCGGGCGGTGGTACGACGAACCGCGATTGGTGGCCGAACCAACTGAACCTGAAGATCCTGCACCAGAATTCGCGGCTGTCCGACCCCACGGACGAAGGCTACAACTACGCCGAAGCGTTCAAAAATCTGGACTTTCAGGCGCTCAAGCAAGACCTGCATGCCCTGATGACCGACTCGCAAGACTGGTGGCCTGCGGACTTCGGTCACTATGGGCCGCTGTTTATTCGCATGTCCTGGCACGCCGCCGGCACGTACCGCGTCGGTGACGGTCGTGGCGGTGCCGGCTCCGGTCAGCAGCGCTTCGCACCGCTCAACAGTTGGCCGGACAACGTCAGCCTCGACAAGGCGCGCCGACTGCTTTGGCCGATCAAGCAAAAGTATGGTCGCAACATCTCCTGGGCCGACCTGATCGTCCTCACCGGTAACGTCGCGCTGGAATCCATGGGCTTCAAGACCTTCGGTTTTTCCGGCGGTCGGCCAGACGTTTGGGAACCGGATGAATCCGTCTACTGGGGCTCGGAAAACAAGTGGCTGGGCGGCGACACCCGCTACGAAAAAGACAAAAAGGAACCCATGCAAGAACCCGGCGAAGGCCCACTCGTTGCTGAGCCGGGGGAAAATGAGGACAGCCGTACCGAGGGAGGACGCAACCTGGAAAACCCGCTCGCCGCGGTGCAAATGGGTCTGATCTACGTCAACCCGGAAGGCCCGGAAGGCAACCCGGATCCGGTCGCTGCTGCGGTGGACATCCGCGAGACCTTCGGGCGCATGGCGATGAATGACGAAGAAACCGTGGCACTGATCGCCGGTGGCCACGCCTTCGGCAAGACCCACGGCGCCGGCCCTGCCGACAACGTCGGTGCCGAGCCCGAAGCCGCTGGCCTCGAAGCTCAGGGCCTGGGCTGGAAGAGCACCTTCGGCAGCGGCAAGGGCGGCGACACCATCACCAGCGGCCTGGAAGTGACCTGGACCACCACGCCCACCCAGTGGAGCAACAACTACCTGGAAAACCTGTTCGGCTTCGAGTGGGAACTGACCAAGAGCCCGGCGGGTGCCAACCAGTGGACAGCGAAAGGCGGTGCTGGCACGGGCATCATTCCAGATGCTCACGACCCGTCGAAGCGGCGTAACCCGACCATGCTGACCACGGATTTGTCGCTGCGATTCGACCCGATCTATGAGCCGATTTCACGGCGGTTCCTGGCGAACCCCGATCAGTTGGCCGACGCGTTCGCCCGCGCCTGGTTCAAGCTGCTCCACCGCGACATGGGCCCCCTCTCCCGCTACCTCGGCCCGGAAATGCCCAACGAAGAACTCCTGTGGCAAGACCCCATTCCGAAGGTCGACCATGCCCTGGTCAACGACAGCGACGTCGCTGCACTCAAAGGCAAACTCCAGTCCTGCGGCCTGTCGGTCTCGCAACTGGTGTCGACTGCCTGGGCGGCAGTCTCCACCTTCCGCGGCTCCGACAAACGCGGCGGCGCCAACGGCGGGCGCCTGCGTCTGGCCCCGCAGAAATTCTGGCAGGCCAACCAGCCTGAGCAACTGGCGAGCGTACTGGCGAAGCTCGAGAGCATCCAGAACGAGTTCAACAGCAGCGGCAAGAAAATCTCGCTGGCCGACCTGATCGTGCTGGCCGGTTGTGCCGGCGTCGAACAAGCGGCGAAAAATGCCGGCCAGACCGTGACGGTGCCTTTCACACCGGGCCGGATGGACGCCTCGCAAGAGCAAACGGATGTCGAGTCCTTCGGGTTCCTCGAACCCGCCGCCGATGGCTTCCGTAACTACCTCAAAACCCGCTACAGCGTACCGGCCGAGGCCTTACTGATCGACAAGGCGCAACTGCTGACACTCACCGCGCCAGAAATGACCGCGCTCATCGGTGGCCTGCGGGTGCTGAACACCAACGTCGGACAAACCCAACACGGCGTCTTCACGAAACAGCCGGAAGCGTTGACCAACGACTTCTTCAAAAACCTGCTCGATATGAGCGTGGAATGGAAACCGGTGTCGCAGGCCAATGAAGAGTTTGAAGGCCGCGATCGGAAAACCGGCGACCTTAAATGGACGGGTACGCGTGTTGATCTGGTGTTTGGCTCGAATGCGCAGTTGAGGGCATTGGCTGAGGTCTATGCCTGCGACGATGCGAAGGAGAAGTTTGTGAAAGACTTCGTTGCGGCTTGGGTCAAGGTGATGAATCTGGATCGGTTTGATCTCAAGTAACGCGAGCAGTACTGCCGAAAACCCGCAACGCCTCCCTGTGTGGAGGCGTTGTGCTTTTTGCTGATCGCAGGAAGAGACTAAACGGGTGAGATCGTGGCAAGCGCACCAATCAAAATGGTCAACACCAGAAATCCACCCAGGAAAAATGCCATCTTGCCCATGGGGCCTCCTACGTAATGAGTTTGCGGTGCAGCGACTGACGCGACTGCTGACCGTGCTGTCATTGTGAGCCGGAGGCTGGGTGCATTACAGATGCAGATAGCCTGGAAAAATACGGATCAGCCCGACACCGACCCGAACAATCCCCGCCCCGTAGGTGAAAATCAAAAGATCGCAGGCTTCGCCAGCTCCTACGCCGACCGCATACACCCCTGGGGTACGCCATCTCCGTAGAAGCCTTGGCCCGCTCGATGCTAAAGCAAGTCACTCAAGGTGTCGTACTTGTAATACTGGCCGTAATTCAAGACATCTCGAGGTGTCACCTTTTCCGGGAAAGGGCTGTACATCGGGTCATCAATCCGATGGAACTTGAGCGTATCCGGGGCATTTCCCGCAGGTACGTATGCGGCGGCGGGATGCTTCGCTTGCCATGCAGCCCAGAGCCGGTCGACGTTGCAATGATGCAGAAAAAACACTGGGTCATTCGGCGAGGACGACAATCCCATGTCACCACCGACCCACACATGGACGTTGTTATGAATGCGTTCTTCGCCCGCCCATCCCTCGATGCTGTTGCGCGCACCACCGGTGGACTGCGCCGCGTTGTAGGGCGCTTTGTCATACACCGGGTTTTCATCGATGACCTTGCGCACATTGGCTCGGCTGGGCAGCGACCCACCGCCGCCCAAATAACGCACCAGGGGGCGGTTTACCCCGTCCAGATCCATGGTGCGGCCATTACCCGTCAATCGCACCCGCCACTTCCCATTCACGAACTGCCCAAGGTACTCATCGGACCAGATGAGTGAAGTCCTCGGGTCCTGAAGTTCCGCGTCAGTGTTCCAATCCCAGTACGGGACTCGAAAGTGCGGGTCGTTTATCGCCTTGCGAAGCAAGGTTTCCAGGCGCACGAGGAAGTAGCGATGCCACGGCAAGAAGGATGGCCCGCCATGCGCGGCATTCCTGGCCATCTGCCCGGCAGGTGTTGAAATCATCATGGCCCGGTGGTGCCAGGCCACGAAGGAGTCATAAATCGAGAGGTTGGCCTGCCCGGGCCAGGGATTCTGCGCGGGGTCCTTGAGTCGCTTTACCCCTTCGACGTATTTCTTAAGCGCCGGGAGATCTTTGACCGCATTAGACCTGATCATGATGTGCTCCGTGCTCCGTGCTCATGGTGGACGGGGTGGTCTGGGTGCTCTCCCCCGTCGCCATTGTCCTTGGCGAAGGATTCCGGATAGGCATCGATCACCGCCGTCATCAAGTCGAGCGCCGATCCGTAAGTGACGAATGGGGTGGCGTGCGTATGGACCTGGCCCGCATCGTCCACAAACAGATGCGCCTGGACCGGAGCCCCATCAACCTCCACCTGGTAGGTGGTCACGATCCGGACAAGATGCCCTTTGTGGTTAATCTCGCGAACCGTCCTGGCTTCATGCCCTGCATGCGGGTCCACGTACTCAGGAAACTGCTCCTTGATCCACGCAGGGTGCGTTTTGTCGGGATCGGTGATGGATATCTCTGCGAGAGCACCTATGTCAGGCGGGCTCAATAGCACGTTGGTTTTTGTGCCCGCTGGTTCGGGGCTGGAGACATTTTTCCCTGTCATGATTCCTCCTGGAGTGTGCCCCCGGACGGTTGCCCAGACTGGCTGGAGAAAGTGTAGTTGGTCCTTGGCCGGTGGACTGCCTCACGCGACTGCTCGTGAAGCGCGCACTTTCTCGTATCGCGCGAATCCGATCTTGATGCCGACCAGAATGGGGGCAGCGATTACAAAAAGCAGGGCCACGGCGACGAACGCTGTGTCGAAGGCAATCACCGTGGACTGACTTGTCACCCACCGGCCCAGAAGGCTCGTCGCTGCCCGGCCAGCGGCCGCTGCATCCATTCCTTTCACGGCCAGCATGGCTGTCGTGTTCGTCATCCGCTCGATGAGCGCGGCCCCTCCCGGGGTGACGTTGGCGCCGAGGACCACGGCATTGGTGACGACGTTATGGTCGATCAGTGTCTGGAGCCCTGCGACCCCAATAAGGCCACCCAACTGGCGCCCCGTATTGAAAAGGCCTATTCCGCCAGCGAGGTTTCGGCTGTTGAGGTGGCTGAAAGCGATCAGCGTGATCGATAGAAACAGGAAGCCAAGCCCCAACCCGCGCAACAGGATAGCCGCCATCATGTCGTCCGCGCCGCTTTCGCTGGTCGAACCGGACAGCATCCACATCGCCACCATAATCATCAGGATTCCAAAGGGCACGGTGGCGAACGGCGCAACGCGGTGGGCCTGCATGAGATAAGCAGATATGAGAAGTGCGCCGACAAAAAACGCGCCACTGGGCAACAGCAGCTGACCGGCATCGGTAGGCGTGAACCCGAGGACCGACAGGGCGAACGCCGGAATCAGGAACGCGCTGCCGAACAAGGCGGCGCCGGCGACAAAACTGACGATAAAGGCGAAAGAAAAATCGCTCGTTTTGAACAGGGTGAAGTCGAACAGCCCCTGCCCTTTGGCCAACACTTGTTGACCGAGAAATGCCAGCAGAGCGGCTGCGCCGATCACCGTTAGCCAAAGGATGCGCGGCTCCTCGAACCAGTCCCATCGGCTGCCCTGGCTGAGGACGTAGGTGAAACACAACAGCGCGGTAGAGATCAGCGAGAAGCCGATCCAGTCAAACGGACGCTGCCGGGCCTTGGCGGGCATTGGGCCGCCTGCGATCAGCACAAGTCCGCTAGCCGCCAAGGCAATCGGGACAACACTGAAGAAGATCCATGTCCAGGATTGGCTATCGATCAACCACCCTTGAAGCGCCGGGGCAAGCGTCGCGGGCGCGACAACGGAGCCCATGGCAAACAGCGCCTGGAGGATGGGTTGATGGGGCCGCGGAAAAGCGCGAAATATGATCGCTTGGCCCCCGACCAGCAGGGTGCCACCGGCGAAGCCCTGAATCACCCGAAGTGCAACCAGCAGATCCAGCCGAGCGGTGATGGCGGCAATGCCACACGCCAGGCCCATGACCAGGGTTGAGCTGATGATCACATGACGCGCAGCGAAACGGTTCATCAGCCAGGGGGCAGTCATGAACCCGATCAGCTTGAGCGCGATGTAGCCGATATCCAACCAGGCAAATTCATCAGGCGTTGCATAGGTGTCGCCGATGATGTCGCTGCGCCCGAGCGACAAAACGGTGCTGGCGATCGCTTCCGTCAGCGTGGCCAGCACGATGCCCGCCATGAGCAGGACACCGGTCGTAGCGCTGGCGTTGCTCCGCGTGGCGCTGGCAACCGTGTTCATGAGTCGTCCCCTTGCGCAACCTCGACACGCGCGGACAGACCAGGGACGATGCGGCCCGGCAACGGGTTGTGGGCAAGCCGGATTTTTACCGGAACCCGCTGCACGACACGCACAAAGTTTCCTGTTGCGTTGTCTGTGGGCAGCAAGCTGAACGCCGACCCACTACCCGGCGCAAAGCTGTCGACCACGCCTTCAAGTGCTCCGTCGGGATAGCCGTCGACCGTGATGCGCACGCGCTGACCGGGGCGGATATGTTCGAGTTGGGTTTCCTTGAAGTTCGCCACGACCCACACATCATTGACCGGCACGATATCGAGCAAGGCCCCTCCCGGCGTAACGAACCGGCCGACGCGGACCTGACGATTACCGATAACGCCATCAACAGGCGCGTGTACCACGGTGCTGTCGAGATCGATCTGGGCCAGATCGCGCGCGGCCTGGGCCTGCGCCACAGCAGCAACGGCAGCTTCTCGCTGGGCCACGAGGACGGTGATGCGTTGCTGTTGAGCCTCGACCGTTGCCGACGCGGCCGATACCGTCGCCTCGGCTCTGGAGCGTGCCGTGCCGGTTTCATCGACCAGGGCCTGGCTGACCGCGTGGCTGACGATCAGTTTTTGGCTGCGATCATGGGTCTTGGTCGCCAGATTCATCTCGGCGGCGGCCGAGCGGCGCTGGGCTTCGGCCTGTCGAATCAGGGCACGCTGAAGCTGGGTTTCGGCATCGACATGGGTCAGGCGAGCCTCGGCAGCGCTGACATTGGCCACTGCCTGCGCGAGCCGTGCGCGATAGTCCCGATCATCAATCCGGAACAGGACGTCACCCGCCCGGACGGTCTGGTTGTCCTCGACCTCTACCGCCGTGACATAGCCAGCAACCTTGGCGGCGAGCGAGGTGAGGTCGCCGCGCACATAAGCGTTATCGGTGGAGGTCGAACCGCTCGAAAACGCCATGGCCCATCCGCCCGCGACCACCACCACGGCGCCGATGCACAGCAGGATGCCGATCATCTTTCTCTTGCTTTGCCGCGCCACCACGACAGGGATCTCGGCGCTTGCGCCGGTGGCAATGGCGGCCTTGTCCTGAAGCGAGTTCATGTTCTTGTTTCCTGTTCAATGCCAAGGATCCGCAGCAGCCACAGGACGGCAGTGACCTGCCGCCCGGCTGTCGAGCGTCGATGAGCGCGTTGATCGGCTCACTTTTTGATGGGCGTGACGAGCACCTTTTCGTTGCTGTCGAGGACGAACACGGCCAGCAGGCGTGCAGGTTTCGTGTCGCTGGCGTTGGCGCTGACTTCGTGCACGGAGCCCGGCTCCTCTACGAAGTTTTCGCCGACGTTGTAGATCTTTTCCGGCTCGCCTTTGACTTTGATGCGAAATGAGCCCTCCAGGACCGTTGCATAAATGAAGGCCGTTTTCGGATGGGTGTGGGACGGCGACGCGGCGCCCGGCCCATACTCGACCAGCACGCCCTTCATGCTCTTGCCAGGGATGTTGGGAATGGGCCGATCGAATACGACCGTCACCTTGCCTGCGGGCGGCTCGGCGGCCGACGCTGCGCTGATCGACAGCGCTGCGAAGGCAGCGGCCAAGAGATATCGGGTAAGCATGGCGATGCTCCTTGGTGCGTAGGTGGTGTGAGCGCGCGGTCCGTTACCGAGCCGTCGACTGAGCGAGCCAGTCCTCGAAGCGGATCGCGCCCAGGCGTGGGTTCTTGCCGGGGGTCAGCGATTGATCGTCGAGCACCGAACCGAAGTAGCGCGCGTGCACGTCCGGCACGACCTTGCGCGTGTCCTGAGTAGCCCGCAGGAAGCGCCTGACCAGTTCGTCGAGCGGCATGGCCTCGGGGCCGGCAACTTCGACCGTGCCATTGACCGGCGCTGCCAGCGTGACCTCGGTGAGCGTCGCCACCACGTCGTCGGACGCCATCGGCTGGATCAGTGCCGGCGACAGGCAAATTTCCTCGCCGACGGTGGCCGCCTGCGCAATGCCACCGACAAACTCGAAGAACTGCGTGGCGCGCAGGATGGTGTAAGGAATGCCGGACGCCTCGATCAGGTTTTCCTGCGCGACCTTGGCCCGGAAATAGCCATTCTCGGGAAGCCGTTCACTGCCGACGATCGACAGGGCCACGTGATGGCGAACCCCAGCGGCCGCCTCGGCAGCCAGCAGGTTACGGCTCGACGTTTCGAAGAAATCGAGAACGGCCTGGTCTTCCCACGAAGGCGCGTTCGCCACGTCGACGACAATATCGGCGCCATCCATCGCCTGGGCCAGGCCCTCGCGGGTAATGCTGTTCACGCCCGTGCTGGGGGCGGCTGCGAGCACGTCATGGCCGCGCTCGCGGAGGTTCTGCACAAGTTTCGATCCGATGAGGCCGGTGCCTCCAATGACGACGATCTTCATGGTTTCTCTCCGCTTCTCGACGGCAACCATTGCTGTCGATGTAGATCGAGAGTGCCATCGCGCGTCAGGGACGTCCTTGTACCCGCCTTGAGTTTGCCTTCAAGGAAGCTTGGTTTTTCGTCCAGAAAAACAATTATTCGACGGGTCTCCCTTGCCGCAAACGGTGCAGCGGGTCAGGCGCTGCCGTATTATCGATACCTCTTACCAACCGCCAGCTCAGACACGGAGTCGAGGGCGTTCGATCAGGGGATCCTCACCTTGCAATTCGTGTTTGAAGACTACGTGCTCGATCAGCAGCGCCGGGAACTGACCTTGCGCGGGCAAGTCGTGGCTGTCGGGCCGCAGGTCTTCGATCTATTGCTGCAACTCGTCAGCAACCGCGATCGCGTCATGAGCAAGGACGACCTGCTCAAGGCCGTGTGGAGCGGTCGGATCGTCTCTGAGTCGACCATCACCAGCCACATCAATGCGGTGCGCAAGGCCATCGGCGATACCGGCGAAGAGCAGCGCCTGGTGCGCACGGTCGCCCGCAAGGGATACCGCTTCGTCGGCGAGATCAAGGTGGATGAGGTCGGGGAAACGCGACAGCCTGACATCGAAGAACCCACGCCCGTGGACCTGAAGCAAACGCCTGCGCCCACGCTCGTCCTGCCGGACAAACCCTCCATTACTGTCCTGCCCTTCCACAACCTGAGCGGCGATCCGGAGCAGGAGTATTTCGCCGACGGCATGGTGGAGGACATCATCACCGCCCTGTCGCGTATCCGCTGGCTGTTCGTCATCGCACACACTTCAAGCCTCACCTACAAGGGTCGGGACGTGGACGTCCAGGGCGTCGGCCAGACGCTCGGCGTGCGCTACGTGCTGGAAGGTAGCGTGCGCAAGTCCGGGAACAAGGTACGCATCACCGGGCAGCTGATCGACGCAACGACCGGGACGCATATCTGGGCGGAGCGCTTCGAAGGCATGCTCCACGACATCTTCGAGCTGCAGGATCAAATCGCCGAAAGCGTCGTCGGTGCCATAGCGCCGCAGCTGGAACGGGCGGAAATCGAGCGCGCCAAGCGCAAACCGACGGAAAGCCTGGACGCCTACGACTATTACCTGCGTGGAATGCCGAAACTGCACAACGGCACCCGCGAAGCCATCGAGGAAGCGCTGCCGTTGTTCTACAAGGCCATCGAGCTCGATCCGGAGTTTGCCTCGGCCTATGGCATGGCAGCCTGGTGCCACTTCTGGCGCAAGTTGAATGGCTGGATGACCGATCGGCCTCAAGAGATCGCCGAGGGCGCACGACTTGCGCGTTTGGCGGTGGCGCTCGGCCGGGACGATGCGGTGGCGCTGACGCGAGGCGGACATGCACTCGGCCATCTCGCCGGCGATATTGATGGTGGCATTGCCCTGCTCGACAGGGCACGCCTGCTCAACCCCAACCTCGCCCCCGCCTGGTACCTGGGCGGAATCCTGCGTGCACTGCGCGGTGAAACCGACGCCGCCATTGCGGATTTAACCCATGCCGTTCGCTTGAGTCCGCTGGATCCGGAAATGTTCAGGATGCAGGTTGGAATGGCGCTCGCGCACTTCGTCGCCGGGCGCTTCGATGCCGCTTCCGCCTGGGCGGAAAAAGCGCTGGGTAACCTGCCCTGCCTCCTGGCATCGGTTGCCCTGATGGCGGCCAGTCATGCACTCAGCGGACGCATGGACAAAGCGAAGCAAGCGATGCAACGTTTGCACGAGCTGGATCCGTCCTTGCGCGTCTCCAACCTGAAAGACTGGTTGCCAATCCAACGTCCTGAGGATCTTGCGCGGTTTGCCGATGGGTTGCGGCTGGCTGGGTTGCCTGAGTGATTGTGGTTCGGTGAGCTGCGAATTGATTGCTAACACCAACACGGGAATTCCCTACCGCAGGAGCTGCCGAAGGCTGCGATCTTTTGATCTGAAAACAGAAAAGCCCGGTCGCTGGGCCATCAGCAATCGGTCGTCCGTCACTTAGCCTGATTCGATGGATAAAGACCGGCAAAACGAGCGATCACAACACCAACGTAAAAGACGCCTGAAAACTCTTCGACCATTACCAGTGAGCGGGCGTGATTGGTCAACGGGATAACATCTCCGTAACCGGTGGTTGTGAGCGTCGTGAGGCTGAAATAGATTAATTTGAAAAACGTGCCAGGCTGTGCGAAGTCGAGGGGGACAGGACCGAATGAGCCAGCGCTGTATATCTCCACCAGGGCATAAACGAAGGACCAAACGAAAGCCAGCATGATGTAACCCGCCAGCGCGCCATGTAGCTTGCCCGCTGTAATTGGCCCCCGCTTGAGAATGTAGAGAAGCACTCCGCTAAACGAAACGGCAAGAGACGCCGTATACGCTATCCCGGCAAGGCTAAGAATCGCGATACTCCCTGCCCATAACGCCGTCCATTGAAGGCCAACCCCAAGCAACGCCAGGCCCAGTTTGAGAATGAACCCCCGCCGAGTCTGCCTGGCGGCGAAAGCCCCCACGAGTAGCACGATCGAAAAAAGAATGCCGAGCAAGGTACGAGCAAATATACCTTCCTCAAGAAAGGGAAACAGAAGGATCAACCCTAGCAAGAGCAGCAATAGATAGGTGTAGGGACCTTTCCCCATAATCACCTGAGCTAAATCCTCGTCGGGTTCGGCTTTATTTTGAGGATTTGTCATATCGGTTTCCCAGAGGCTGACGTAACGCTCGATATCTGACCGTGCACAGTTGAAATCTGACTTGGCTTTAGAGTAGTCGGCGGTGAAATCCTTGAGTGGCGGCTATGGGTTGAATTCTGCCTGTAAGGAAGGGCAGCTCTCGGCCAAAACCTGCCATGGAGCGCCAACGAAAGCTCAGATCGCTATCCGTTGTATAGGCACTTTCCTGAAGAATAGGAAAGCGGGCCTCCTGCAAATTCGCAAAGGAGACCCAGCTCCACGGTCGCACCAGGCTAAGTCCCGCCATACGAGACACTGGACTGATATTTATGACTCATCTGACTAAAATGGCCTTCACCTCCAGCAGATGTTTGCGTAACCGGTCTGCATAATCCTCGGCGACAGCAGCCTGAACGCTAGCGCGATTGGCCAGTGCATGACGCCACTCGGCAATGCGACCAAGTCCATCAAACAATGAATGACTTGGTTCGAATCCCAGTATGTCGAAGTAGCGAAAAACTGGGGCTACAGCAATATCCACCATACTGAACGTCTCGCCAGCGAAGTACGGCCCCTCCATCTTTTCACCGCCAAGTCTCTCCAGCTTTCCCCTCAGCGCTGAAGACTTACCAAGCGCTGTCTGCTGATCCGTTGCGTTCAAATATCCCCATGCATCAGCAAGCATACCAGTGGCGAATTCGATCCAAGCACGGTGTTGAGCACGGGAAATTGCATCTTTCGGGTGCAAAGCGGGCTCCGGATACACCTGTTCGATGTATTCACAGATAGCCACGCTCTCGAAAAGTACGGTCGCTTCCTCATCGCCTTTTTGCACCATTAGAAGCGGGACTTTGCCCGTTGGCGACATGACCCGAAACCAGTTGGGCCGGTCCTTCAAATCCACATCAACCCGTTGAAATGGAGCCTCTTTTTCGAGGAGTAAAATTGCTACTCGCTGAACAAACGGACAAAGCCCGTGGCTAACAAGCGTGAGCCGTGATTGCGACATTTGAATACCCACTGTTATTTCGACAACACCCGCTTTCGAGCGGGAAGCGGGCTGTATAGAAGTGAAGTTGTGACTAGCCCATTAAAGCGAGCGCCCACCATCAACAATAATTTCCGTTCCGACCGTCCAACGAGACTCGTCCGACGCGAGGTACAGCACCGCCTTAGCTACTTCTTCAGGCGTGCCAAAACGGCCAAAGGGTATAGTCGCAGCAATATCTTTGTTGACCTGCTCGCGGTAGGCATCGGGGATACCCGCCTTGTCGTACAGCGGTGTGTCGATCGGACCAGGGCTGACCGCATTTACTCGAACACCACGCGGGAGAAGCTCGCTAGAGAGCGTTTTCGACATGTTCAGAAACGCCGCCTTTGTTGCGGCGTAAATGGATGAACGCGCGGCGCCCAGGTGCGCACTGACCGAGGTGTTAAGAACCACCGATGCAGGGTTGGAGAAGACCGGCAGCAGTGCTTGCAGGAGGAAGTAAGGGCCTTTGACATTGATGTCAAAGGAGCGGTCAAACATCTCCTCGTTCCAGTCTTCGATTGGCACCCAGACGGATACGCCAGCATTGAGGAAGGCAACGTCGAGCTGCCCGTAATGAGACTGAACAGCCTGCGCCAGCTCCTTCTGGGCTGTGACACTGGCGGAGTCGGCTCGCAGCACCAGGACTTCGCTACCTAAAATAGCTTGAGCATTTGCCATGGACTCAGGATTAACACCTGTGACGATCACGCGTGCGCCTTCGGCGAGAAATTGCTTGGCGGTCTCCAGACCGATGCCGCTTGTACCGCCAGTGATGAGGGTACGCTTGCCTTGTAAACGGGACATGTAAATTTCCTCTCTTTTGGGGCGGCCAGCCGGACGACTGACCTTCTGAGAGCAACTATGTATTCATGCCAGCGCGCTGATAAGATGGGCAAATAGAATAGATCTCATGCAAAATCTGCATGAAAAGGGGCGTGATGGACCGGTTGTTACTGATGAGCTGTTTTGTACGCGCTGTCGAGACAGGTAGTTTTTCTGCTGCGGGACGTGATCTAGGACTAGGGCAACCGAACGTCAGTCGTTACGTCGCTGCTCTTGAAGACCATTTGCAAACCAGGCTGCTTCACCGATCCACACGAAAGCTGATGCTCACGCCCGAGGGTGAACGGTACTACGCAGATGCGCGGCGTATTCTGGACTCAGTGGAACAGTCAGAGTCCTCACTGAGAGGGAACGTAACGCCGTCTGGGTTACTGCGCGTCGCTTGCCCGACCGCATTGGCTCACACCTTCATCGTACCGCACGTCGCGAGCTTTCTAGGGCGCTATCCCGAACTGTCGCTCGATCTTCAAATCAATGATCGCTACGTCAATTTAGTCGACGAGGGGGCAGAACTCGCGATTCGTATTGGGCACCTGGAGGACAGTGCAATGCGAGCCCGGCCACTAGCGTGGTTCGAGCGTGTGTGCGTTGCCAGCCGTGCGTACCTGGAGAAACGTGGCTCTCCCTCTTCGCCTGATGACCTGAAGGAACACGACTGCCTCATTTATACCCTCCTATCCACTGGAACCAACTGGCGGTTTAAGGATACTGATGTCCCGATCTCCGGACGACTGCGTGTCAACTCGCCTGAGGCGATACGTGAGTACGTCAATGCAGGATTGGGAATCGCGCAGGGGCCTCAATGGCTTTATGAGGAAGGGCTGAGAAGTGGCAATCTTCAATTGCTGCTTAACGAATACGTGGCGCCACCCGTCCCGATCCAAATCGTATACTTAGCGAATCGGCTGCTGCCCCAGCGAGCCATCGTTTTCATGGATTTTATGGCGGATGTTTTTGCTGCATTCCATGAGCGCCCTAAATAGCCTCCTAGCCCACGCCCAAGGTGCGAACGGAGAACCATCAGCATGACGGCCCCTTGGGCGAAAATCGCTGCACACTCACCATTCTTGCTCGTCAACGGGGCTTTAAGTAGTCACACCGGACTGCGGGGCTTGCCTCTCAAAAGTGTCCTGATTTATTGCCAACGCCGATTTGATACATCTCTAAATCAAAGGTGCAACGCTCATCGCATGCGGTTAAGAAAACGGGGGCAGATTTATTTATTTGGATCACCGACCGCTTCTGGCCGGAAGTGGCCCTCCGCGAGATGCACTATCGGCCAGAATCGGACGCTCGGCCCCAAAGGAATACGATGAAGAGAAAAACAAGAAAGGCTGCACTTTTGGCTAGCAAAACCGGGTCCCAGTCTGAGCCTGACTGGACGTTCGACCCTGATCGCATGACCCGAATACCCGATTGCCATTCGATCATCGAAGTACTTCGACGCATCAAACACGGTGAACCTGAATGGGCGCACCGAAACGTCACCCTGTGGTTTCCCGGTCCATCGAATGCCTGGGTTCTGGTGTATTCGCTTCGGGATGCCAGGGCTTCGTGCTTTGACTTCATGTACACCCACAAAGAGCCACCTCAGAAAGCGTTGTCTGAACTGCTAGGGAAGTATCCAGAATGCACGGTTATCGATTGGTCGGCGGGACGCTTGGCCTGCATCGAGGCCGAGGGTGTGGATGTTGAGACGCTAGCGGAAATTATCCAGGATGTTGCTGAGGCTGTTTGGGATGAGCACAGCTCGGTCGTCGATGCTTCGTATGAGGAAATGAGCAGAGCGTGATCCGAAGCGCTTATGCATGGACCCGGTCTTGAGCAGCAATCGGCCAAGAGCGCGTGGTCCGCAGGCCACCGTAATCGAAGGATTGTTTGTAATGAACCACCATAACAACGACTTGAGGGCCGATTTCATAGAGGCGCTCGAGGAAATCACCGAGCTGATGTCCATTGCATACGAACAAACCGGCCCAGTACCGGATGACCATGCGTTAGCTCAGGCAGGTTTAGAGAATGGTGGTGAAATCGTTCTGGATTATGTCGATCACAACGAGGCTGGAATAGCGTTCGAACACCTGCTTTACATGATTCATGAGCCACCACTCATTGTTTCTGAAAAATGCACAAAGGTATTGGCCCGAATCGCAAAGACTCTGAAGATGCCGTTTACAGGGGACGAACGCAGCCGCCTACGAAGGGCAGCTTTTGGCCGATAGTTGCATCTCGCGGAGGGCCACTTCCGGCCTAAAGCGGGCGATCACGACCGGCAGCTATGGGTCCAGAGTGTGTAAAAACGCTTCGCTGGAATCTGGCTCTCCCCTGACGAAGACGGCGAACTGCTCCCCTGCTGCATCTCCCTCGGCCCCACCGCAGATGCCGCCCGAAACCTGAACGAGCCTGGTAGTGAATGTGTATGGATTTTCTGGGCTATGTCCCACATTGAAGCAATGCAGGTTTACTACGACTTTCTGGATTTCGGAACATATCGAACCGAGTTTCCAGAGGACTCGATTTCTTGAACATCTTCCAGGTGGAGAAACGGCTGTTCCGCCTCCCTGGATAGCGTTTGAGGGGTACAACCCTTCGTGGTGGCGAGGAAATATGCAAGGCGCCAAGGGTTACTACAACGACAACTACTTCGCTTGGCCAGGCTTGCCAGAACAGCCTTTCGATGGAAGGGTTAGACCTCAGGGGCAGGTAGCCAGAGGCCAACCGACGCGCGCTGCACGGAGGAGACTGGCCTTAACAACCAAGCGGTGAAATGGGGCAATAACGAAGATGTAGGCCCGGCCTAGACGGTTGTGGCACTGGACCACGGTTGAAAAAACCAGTTGGCGACTGCCTTCTGGCTCTGCCTCTCCAGAACATAGGATCGATATCCGGAAGTCGAGGTGCTTGTCGTCCTCTCCCAACACGATTTCAGTCTGGTTCGTGCTGTAGACCTTGAAGATTCCAATCCGATTAGCAAGTGTTGCCAAATGTTTGGCTGTCTTGAGACCAAAACAGGCAACGATAGTGTCTCGGACTTTCATGAGCCATCCGATCCAGGATGGCTGGTGGGAAAGGATGAATCGAGCTAGCAAATCTGGATTGCCAGATGTGCCCGCAGGGAGCCGAATCGCAAAAGCGTCCGCCAGGTTCATCGACTTGTAAAGGTGGGTGATGCCGGACCTCGAGGGGACTGGCACGGACATAATGAGCTCAAATTCTCGGGGCATCGGGGATCTCTTCTGAGTTCTAATTACTAATTAGACGACATGCCATGTCGCGTTTCTTGTTGCGATGGTTTGTCGGCGGTTTTTTTTCCATAGTCCAGAGCCTCGCTGAGCGAGCATGGATTAACTGGATGTTGTTGAGGCGCCAAATTCTCCTTGTCGGATACTGAGCCCGATCAAGGCATCATAGAGCTCTTGCTGCCCAGCTGGCAGAACAGGGAGCAACGTCGCACGGCGCTTGTCGACATCGAACCAGGATTCAACCAACCATCCCACCAGATAGAGCGCCGAAAGGCATCCGCCAGCGGTTGCAACGTTCCCCTGGCACACAAGAGGCTGGTCCAAGGTCTCAAGTCCCAGAGCTTGCAAGCTCGATCGTGCCTCCGGGTGTGTAGTTGCCTGGCCGCTGAGCAGCCCAAGCCGTTCGAGAATGAAAGCTCCGGCGCATATGGAGCCGATTCGCTGGCGTCTGGTGTCAAGTTCAAACGACGGCAGGAAATCTGGGGCGGCAAGTGCAGCGGGTATCCCTTCCTTGCCGCTGACGAACAATACCGCGTCGGCACTATTGGCCTCGGAAAGCGGACCGTGCACCGAAACAGGCAGGCCGTGCGCCGATCGCACGATAGAGCTGGAGCCCAATATTCGGACGTGCCAGTCCTCAGTGTTGCGGCCTAAAATGTCCCACATCAGGAACAGGTCGATATCAGTGAATTGGTCGAAAGCAACCAGAACGATTTTCTTCAAGGCGAGCTCCATGAAAAGTGCTGGCGTGCAAAACGCAACGGCCATCTTTGCTGGTGTTCGCAGCGTATCAATCGGTTGTGCACCATACACAGTCTGTATGGCGCTAAATATGGAGCGAAATAACGGGTGAGAAAACTAACTCGTAACCATTGGATCGCGGCTGGTTTTGAGGCCCTCGACCAAATTGGGCATATTGGCGTTTCGGCCGAGAGTCTATCGCGCCGATTGAATGTGACCCGCGGATCGTTCTATCACCATTTCCGCAATCGCGAAGACTTTGTCCGTACCTTGCTGGCCGCTTGGGAAGAAGACTACACGGAGCGCATGCTCGCTTATGCGGCGCAAGGTCGCAGCGCGGGCGAAACCTTGAAACGCTACTTGTGTATTGCCGCTGAGAAACAACCTGGGCGGGAAGTTTCCATCCGAGCCTGGTCGCTGCACGATCCGTTGGTAGGCGAGTTTCAGCAGCGTGTTGACACAAGACGACTGGACTTCGCGATACGGACGTGCCGCCGCTTGGTCCATATGCCAGGCGAAGCAGAAGTGATTGGTCAGGTGGCCCATCTGTGCCTGATTGGTGGTCAACAGGCAGGGCTGCGGCGTGATGCCGCTCGCTTCAACAGTTTCCTGCATCGAGCCTTTTCACTTTTCGAAGGGGCTCTTCCACCGTGGCGGGCCTAAGTCATGAGCTAAATTGGGTAACTGAATAAATAGAGGTCGCGTGCCATCCGTACGCTTCCGTCAGCCTTGGCCACCTAAACGGGACGAGGCTTCTTATTGCGCATCACAATGAAACAACGCCCTCACCTACTCCTGCGGATCGACCTGATCCAACACCCGATTCACCGACAACGGCCCTACGCCTTCGCTACGATCTCGTCCCACGCGGTAGGGCTGGGAAATAGCTCGGTCAGGAAACCCACAAACGCCTTCACATTCGGGCTGCCTCGGCGGCTCTCTGGCCACAAGGCCGTGATGGAGGAACGGTCGACTGCGAACTGTGGAAATAGCGGCTTCAGTTCTCCCCGTGCCACATAGGGCGCGGCGACATAGGTGGGTGAAATGCCAATGCCACCGCCAGCTGCAAGCACTGCGGCAACCGCATCGCTGGCGTCGATGACGATGGATGCGTCGGGCGCTATCTCCACCATTCGGTCCCCCACGCTGAATGGCCAGCGCAGCGCTTGGCCCGAACTCTGGTAGCGAAAATTCACGCAGTCATGGTCGGCCAGATCGCTGAGTTCCAGCGGCGTGCCGCGTTTGGCCAAATAGGCTGGCGAGGCAAAAGCGCAAATTCGATGCGGTCCCAGCGTACGAGAGATAAGTCGCGAGTCAGCCAGGTTGCCCACGCGCACGGCCACATCGATGCCTTGCTCAACGATGTCCGCAAACTGATCGCCCAGGCGCAGGTCGATGGCGAGCTTGGGGTAGCGCTCGCGAAACCTGGGAATCGCTGGCGCCAATATGTTCAGCCCGATAGGCGGTGGCGCTGTCACTTTCAAGGAGCCGGAAGGCTCGGCGCGCGAGGCTACTGCGGCCTGCTCGATGTCCTCTACCTCGCGCAGAATTCGTAGCGCCCGTTCGTAAATATCCCGGCCTTCAGGTGTCAGGGTCAACGAACGGGTGGTGCGGCTGAATAAACGCAGCTCGAAATGTTGCTCCAGGCGTTGCACGCTTTTGCTGATAGCGGACGGCGACACAGATAAATCGCGGGCTGCAGCGGTGTAGCTGCCTAAAGAGGCAGCGCGGGCAAAGGCAATAAGACCGGTAAGGCGGTCTAACCCTATTTGTTCCTTCATGGCACTAGTAAAGCGACTTATGCCCTGATTATCAATGTTGACTCGAGTCTTTAGTCTTTGCCCAACGACGCCATTCAGGAGTCAAGGAGATCGACCATGAGCCATTCCACCACCCTCCAAACCGCATTTACCCAACAGCTACCCGCTCATCTGGAAGGCCGCACGGTGGTGATTTTCGGCGGTACATCCGGCATCGGTTTAGCCGCCGCTATTCAAGCCAAAGCCACCGGGGCATCGGTGACCGTGATCGGTTCCAATGCCGAGCGCGCCGAGCAAGCGGCGACAGAACACGGGCTCGCCGGCTGGCGCGCAGCGGATGTCACCAACGGCGATGCCGTCTACGCCGCCTTGGCGGACATCCCTCACGTGGATCATCTGGTTCTACTCGCCGGCACATTTGTGGCGGGCAAAGTACTGGACGCTGAAATCGACTACCTGCGTCGGGCGTTCGAAGAGCGTATATGGGCTTCGTTGCACGCCATCCGCGCATTGGGAAATCGGTTGTCCAAGGACGGCTCCATCGTCTTTATCTCTGGCTGTTTGGCCGACCGGCCCAACGCCCATGGCACCGCCGTGATCGCGGCTGCATCGGCGGCAATGGAAGCACTGGCACGTGGCCTGGCCCTGGAACTGGCGCCCATCCGTGTGAACACTCTGTCCCCAGGCCCGATCAACACCCCCATTTTTAGCAAAGCCCTGGGCGAGGGGCGCGATGCGTACGTGAGCACATGGGAGCAAGTACTGCCGTTGCATCGCATCGGTACCGCCGCTGAAGCAGGCGCTGCTACCGTTTTCCTGATGACCAACACCTTTATGAACGGCGCCACGCTAAACATCGACGGTGGCGCTCGGCTGGTCTGAGTGACCTGCCTCGCACTGAGTCCATTTCAGGAACAACGCCATGACTTCGTTGGATACGTTACGGTTCAGGATTGCTTGCGCCCGGAAGCGGCCTGTTTTCTCCATTGCGTAAGATCAAAAGCTCGCGGCTAAAGCCCTCCTATAGGTGGAGGCTTTAGCCGCGATATTTTTTGAGGGCAGCAGGAGGTCCGCTTATGGCTGCGACGGGCAGTAATTTGGCCAGAAACGGACACTCGAACATTTGCGAGCAGGCATGGGATGCTGCCGTCGATGCGGATGCTGATTGATTTTATGGTGGAGCAATTCAAATTGCTGGATGACCCGGCGCGGGGCATGCGGGTGAGTCCGCAGGTTTGATAGGAGCCACCGGCGAAATCTGCGACACGCGAACACCACGAACACCACGAACACGTAGGAGCTGCCGAAGGCTGCGATCTTTTGATCTTTTGATCTTAAAAACACAAAAGCCCCGTCCCACCTAAATGGGACGGGGCTTCTTATTGCGCATCACAATGAAACAACGCCCTCACCTACTCCTGCGGATCAACCTGATCCAACACCCGATTCACCGACAACTCTGCCAGGGAAATCATCTGCTGGATGGCTAACGCCATGTTGCATTGCGGGCCGGTGAGGCTGAAGGCCAACTCGCTGGCTATTACGTTGGGCGGAAGCGAGGGTTTCGCAGCAGTGGGCCAGGAGGGTTTCTTTGTCGACGTTGGGGGCGATGATGAAGATTGAGCTGGGACGGCGGTCGGCCAGTTTTGGTTTTGAGGGGGGTGGCGACAGGTAAAAATCGAGCGCGCGGATCGCGGCGTCGTGGAGTTTTTTTGAGTCGAGGCAGGAGTATGGGGAAACCGGATCGGTTTCTGCCGGTTCTGGGATTTCTGGGGTTTCAGATGGGTTTGCGTCGTCGTCGAGCATTTGGAACTCCAATGGATTGGGCTCCTATGAAAATCGGGCTACCACACCCGGTCGCTGAATTGGCAGCGACGGAGGGAGGTTAGCGAGTGGGCTTCCGAAGGGCAAGGCCGGCGATGTGTGGGAAAGTTCTGAGGACGTGGTTTTCCGATTGATACTACGTGGTTGCTTTTAACCAAGACCTGCCAGTCGCGAAGGGCTGCTTCTGGTCGATTGTTACCGGTATCCAACACAGGTATTGCAAATTTAGATATGAATAATTTGCTCGGGGTTCTCTAGGACCGCTAGGAAGTCGTGTTCGCCCTCAGCTCCCCACCATGGGATAGATACAACGCCGCCGAGGTCTCTCAGCTGCCGCAGCAGCTTCAACAATGAATAGATCTGATCTTGTCCCCATTGAGCCCCCATCCGATAGTCCAATGTGAGGCTATCAGTGAAAACGTAAACACCAAGGTCAGGTATCTGCCCCCGGATTCCACCGAGAACGACGTGGAATGCCTCCGCTGCTCCTGAACTTACAAGCAAAGCATCCTGAGGGCCGGAAAATGGCTTTCCACTTTGGGATGCTTTGATCCAAAGATAGCCGCCGTCAACAGTGCGATTTTTTGCGCCAAGATCGAACAGATATTGAAATGCCTGCGGCACAAGCGACGAATCTGAATACGTCACTACAACTTCAGGGAGCGATCCATCGTTAGTTGCAAAGTATTTAGAAATATTCACGTGTCGTGCCTCTCGTTTGCAAGAGTCGGGGGCATTTCCGATAGACCGGAGCCCCCTAGATGATTGGGCAGCGCTGGCCAAAATTCAGCCAGCCTGTGATTAATGATCCAACTGAAACTGACTGCGAGCGGATGGTCAATGCTTTAGGCGCAAAGGGATGGCTTTAAAGAGGCCGCTTCTGCCCCAGGCTGTGTGAAAACGCATGCACCGTTTTGAAGTCTGCGTTGCTACGTAAAATCTGCCAGTGTTTGATTAATCAGCAGACGCAAAAATTTACATAGGAGCACGATTTTCGGTCCACCTCTAACCGTAAACTCCGCTCTAAAACGTTTTTACACAGCCTCGGTCGATTTCGGTCAGTCGTAACAGGCAGAAATCGACCAGAAGCGGTCGTATCCCAGCGTCATGAATAAGGTAGCCACGTGATCGTTTGGTTTATACGGGCAGCTTCTCTACTGTATCGGCCGGCGGTTTCTTATTGCAGGGGTATACCGTCAAATGAAGCAGACCTTTCTTACACGATACCAGGAGCGAAGGAATACATGACGAAGGGAAAAGCAGTTCAGTTGGTGCTGAATGAGGAGGAACGGGGTCACGGAACGATCATAGAGGAGCTGATAGTCGAGGCAGAGCACATGATTTGCATGGTCGCCTTTGCGAAAAAATCGGCCTACACCCTAATCAAGGACGTTCTGAATAGAGCATTGAAGAAAGGACTCAACGCTAAAATGGCGATAGGCCTAGATTTTCATATCACGGAGCCTGCTGTGCTGACCCAACTTCTGGCACTGACAAAAAAGCACGCGTTCAAACTTTACGTTAGCAATTCAAGTAGTGCCTTCCACCCGAAGATCTATGCATTCCAACGTGGGGAAAAATACTCGGTTGTGGTGGGCTCAGCGAACCTGACGCGTGGTGGCTTCTACGGAAACTATGAGGCATCAACCCTGATTGATGACTTGGGAGGCGAGATGACGAAATCGATTGCCAAGCATTTTGATTTGCTAGTTAAAACAGAGGAGTTGATCCCCGCCACCAAGCGCCTCATCGATGTCTATGCAGCTGAGTTCGTGATTCATGAGGGATATCGGAGGGTGGCGCAAAAGCGGGCGAAAAATGCTATTCGCACAGAAGCCGAGGACCTCGCACTTCTACGCAATATCCTGGAACTCATGCGTAGTGATCATACTGAATGGGGCTTTGAAGCACAGAAGGTGGAACGTGAACAAAACAGGAAGGATGCGCGACGAATGCTTAAGGACCCGTCTCAGTTTCGAGGGTTGCGTAGTGAGGCTTTCCTAGCACGATACGAGGCGCTGATTGGCCTGTTCCACTCTGGAGGTCTTCACCGGCACAAAACACGACTGACGAGTTCCGCAGAATTCTTCGCGGCCGCAATCGATGACATTACATCCCAACCTGATCTGTCTCCAGAGGAGGCATTTGAAGTGCTACATCGGCATTTCAGCTCGATCACTGGAGCGGGCATAAACCTGATTACCGAAATACTGCATGCTCTTGAACACAAGCGCTTTCCAGTAATGAATCAGAATGCTGTTTACGGGCTTGCAATGGCAGGGATACGAGAATATCCGCCCCAGCCATTCAAGACAAATGTGGACGGACCAACCTACACCCGGTATTGCGAGCATGCCGATCAGGTAAGAAAAGCCTTGGGGCTCTCGGACTTCACGGAGCTAGATGCTTTATTCAATTACGTTTACTGGAGCGACCTGCCGGGAACGGAGCCGAATAGACCATTTTGAATATCCACCTTCGGCCGCTCTTCGCCTGATGCCGCGGGCAGCTTCACGCCCTGATTAAGTCAGTCATGACAGACAGGAATCGGCCGAGGCTGTGTAAAAACGTTTTTGAGCGCGACAGGTACTCAAAACCGGACTGAAAATCGGGCTTCTACGCGAAATCCACATCTGCTGACGTGCCGATAAATTTCAGATTTAACGTAGACGCGCACACTTCAATTCTGGCGAAGCGTTTTTACACACTCTGGGCCAGATGGTGTCGTCCACCTGACATGGCTCGCACCGCCTCCACCCGGTAGCATGTTGCAGGGACTTTAAATCGACAGTCTATAATGAACAGCCGCGATGGGACTGTATCGACCTTCTCGGCTATTCAGTGCGTCGATGCAGCAAAGTTATTCACTTTGTAACTACTCTTTAGCTATATAGTTTTCGCTCAATCCAAGATCTCAAATCGTCACCATCTACTTTACCCAAAATAAATTTATCTCGTTCAATTCGTTGCATGGCACCCGACGTAAGGAAGCTTGAGGTCACAATTACGCCCTTGCTTGCTTTATGTTCATTTCGGACATCTGCAAGTTCTCTGATTGTGGAGATACCAATTTTCCTAGACGAACTGTATTTTTTTGCTTGCCAAAGAGCTTTGAACATTCCACTTTCGCCAAGATCTTTAACGGCGACAATGTCTACCCCACCATCCTTCGTGCCGGACATCAGTTCTATCTCATAACCATCAGACTCGAGAAGCTCTGAAATGAGCATCTCAAATTGCCGCCAACTTAAGTCATCAATGGTGTGTGTTTGGTTTTGTAGTTTTGATAGGACGCCGAGACTAGGAGAATATTCTATTAGTAGTACTTTGTTGCTTGGAAGCAACAATGTTTTAGGTTCAAATATAAACTCCTTCCCGAATTCGTACTGCCAATCCTCGGGCTGACTAATTAACGGCGATCTAGATATAAATAAAACCTGATTGCTTGTGCTCGCTTCCAAAATTCTATTAGATAGATCAATTGCCGATTTTTTATAACGATCTACTTCATCAGCTATTATCAATAGACCGCCCCTAGATGCTTGCGTCATCAGCGGGTCGAAATTTTCGGCATTACTTAGGGATTGATAGGTTATAGAGGTTCCATTATCCGAACCGTTGGTAAAGGATAGTACATTGTGCGCAATATTTATTGCGCCTGCCTTTGCCATATAGGCCCACTGGTCTCTAAGAACCTGCCTATCTGAAAGAAAAGCCACTTTCTTAGCTTGCCCCGTCTTGAGTTTTTCGGATGCCGCGCGGATGGAAGTCACCGTCTTTCCAAGTCCAACGCCTGCAATCAGAATGTTTCTAGGACTGGTGGAAGCAACAAATTTGGTTACGAAATCTTGTTGCCAATTGGACAACTGGAGGTTGTGAGTTTCCAAAAGCGACTTCCTGTATGGTTGACTTGCCATTACTGATTTTGATGGAGCTACAAAATTTGCCTTGTCAATTTATTGCTTTCTACGATTGGATCATGCTTCTGACAGTTCAGACTGCCAGGTCCCGAGTAGCACGCCCCAATAGGCCATCGCCCCCGTGCGACAACCGGCCGAGGCCGTATAAAAACGTTTTGGAGCTGGTTTGACGATCAGAAGCAGAGCAAAAATCCCGTTCCTACGCAAATTTCAGCTCCACTACTTCACCAAGCATGGGCAGATTTTACGTAGCAACTCGGGCTTAAAATCAGTGCCTGCGTTTTTTACACAGCCTGGGCCAGAAGCAGTCATTCGAAGTGTCTGAAAAAGCAAATTCGAGTCGTGCCGATGCCCCTTCGATGCCAATAAACTAGCTAATTATTCGTGCGGCAGGTATGAATATCTCGGTGAATCGCGAAGCGATCATGACAGTGAGCAAAGGTTGTATGAGCACTAAGTAAACTGCCTTACCTAAGCGGTCATCTGGTTGGGCTGCCAATTCACTTTTGAAGGATCATCGCTGATGCCGGCGTTACACCTGTTCATCGACACTAACATTTTTCTCAATTTTTACTCTTTTTCAGACGACAAACTCGAAATTCTAGATGAACTCATCGAACTCGCAGCACCCGGCCAGATGACTATTCATCTGCCCAAGCAGGTCGAGAATGAGCTCAAGCGCAACCGGGAGTCGAAGCTGCAGGTTGCGATGTCTGACTTCAAGAAGGCCCAGCTTCCTACCGCCGTACCACACCATATGCGCGGAACGGAAGCTGCCAGACAATACGACGAAGCGGTAAAGAGTGCAGAGCAGGCTAAGAAGCTCCTAATCGCGAATGCGATATCTCTCGCGCTACGTAATGAGCTGGAGGTCGACCAGAAGCTCTCACGACTATTTGAAAAAGCTTCCCGCCACCCTGAAGACGATGAGTTGTACCAGAAGGCGATGGTGCGAATGAATAAAGGAAATCCTCCTGGAAAAGCGCAGAGCATTGGAGACCGCTACATCTGGGAGACGTTGCTAACGCACGTTCCGGACGGAGACCTATTCATCATCTCGAAAGATGGCGACTACGCATCCCCACTGACAATGGACAAAACCAGCCGTCCCCTCGCGTACCTTGCTGACGAATGGACTGAGTCAAAGGACGGCGGCAGCTTGACTATTTTTAGAACAATCAACGAGGTCGTGGGTTACTACAAAAACCTTCAGAATCAACCCGATGTTGAAGATCCCGGACTTGCCCAAGCCCAAGAGGCTCCAGAATCTCCGGAAGTGGTACACGACGACCAAAGGCCTATCCCCGAAGTACCTGCGCCTGAGATCGGAGATAACGTACCGCAAAGGAAGGCTATCCCTGCTGTACCACGTGACGAGGTCGAGGCTGCAATCCTGAATTTGGTGGACAGTGGAAGCTTCACCACTACCCACTCAGCGGTTGCGAACCTGAATAGATATCTCCAACAGTTGACTAAACAGGATGCAGAACAGCTATTTCAAGCTGCAACCGACAACAGTCAGATTCGGTGGATCATCTCCGACGAGGACGTCAATGACCTCTACCTCTCATTGGTCACTCAATGGGTCGCCGAGGTGGATCCGGAGTTTGCGGATAGCATCATTGAGTTACTGGGATTGTCTCCCGAGACGCCGGAGGAGGAGTCGATCTAGCGTAACAGCCGAGTTCAGTTCAGTGCGCTTTGACTTGCCTTGAAAAAGGGGGCGGATCTATTTTCCAGAAGGGGACAGAAGAATAAGTTCGTCCCCCTTTTTTTCGTGGCGGCATGAGCGCCATTGACCTTTCAACGAATTCTCTTCCAAGGCAGTCCATCATGTATTGAATCCCGACATCAGAGGCTATCCCAAGCCTTCAGGACTTCTCGCCGCCGTTCAAGCTCTCTCGATAGCGATAGGTCTCAGACACGAAATCGATGAAAGCTACTGCAGAAGCTACCGCCAGCCGGGCGTGCCTAGGTTGTAGACCTCGATGCTGGCCGTCTCTTCCATGCCCTGTGCCATACAGCCCGCGCAGTTGCGCCAGATTGTTGGTGAGTTGCGTCAGGTTACGGAGAATCATTTTGATATTATCGGCACCCTTGGCTGCCTCGCTGATGCCCTCAGGGACAAGCTGTAGCGCTTTCGTTACCTTTTTGGTTAGATCGCCGAGGTCATCGGACTTTGCGAACGGGATTTCACGCTTGGTCAGTATTGACTTACAGCAGGTCTCCACCAGTTCCTTGGCTGTGCCAATAGCCAGAGCGGGGTCACGATCTACAGCGTTCTCCAGTCTCTCAATCTCCTTCGCCATCCAACCGGCGTTAAGAGCCTCCGCGACCGACTTGGCTCGAAGAACAGTACGGGCTGAGTTGTTCTGAATGAGGCGAAAAGCAAAGCGAGGTCGGCCGGCAATGTGCTCCTCCTCGAATAACTCCCAACCGGCCGCACGAAGCTGTTCATTGAAGTGGAGCACCAGCTTGAGCGCTTCGTCCCGCACAGGTCTGACTACCGGGTGTACGATCTCGCAGAGAAAGCGTAGGAACTGCTCAGCGCTGCCATCAACGAGCTGAAAGCGACTGTCGTTGTAAACCCAATCGTTCTCCCAGTCATTGTTGTTATAGCGGTGCTGGTAGATGTCACCTGCCGCATCTTTGTACCGACTGTCCGTCGACGGAATTTTCTGAAGATCGTATAAACGACCTAGAAACTCAATGTCATCCAGCTGACCATACCAATTAACATTTTCGAGGCGGATACCATCGAGGATATTCTGACGGACATTTTTAGGGAGCTCTGATTTGTCAGATCGCCAGTCCGCACGAAACTCCTTTGCCGGCAGCAGTGTCGCCGAGTACCAATCTTGGGTCTCGTGCTCAAGAATCGTTCGAAGCCTAGCAGTTATCTGCTCTTCCAGTTGACTACGCCTAGCACCAAGTCTGGCGTATTCCGGCGCTGGAATTCTGAACTGTATTTCCCAGATATCTGTGCCGCCGTTCCAATTGTCATGACCGGTCAGTTCGGCGTGGGCCGGGTAGTCCCGCACGATGGCTGCTGCATCGTCAGCCCCTTCGGCACGCAGTAGCGCATGTACTGTCGCGAGGATCGGCTCAAGGTGATCTTGGTTATCCATAGCTCCCCACCTCCCTATTGTGATGTAGAGACTATCTCAGCCTACGTCCGCCGTCTGCACAGCAAGAATGCGAACTATGAAATGACAGTAAATATAAGGCGCTTTGAAACGGTTACTGCCTAGCAAGTTGACCATCAACTTTGTAGCCAAAAGCGATTCTTGTTCGAACGTCTGCTATTGGCCCAGGCTGTGTAAAAACGCAGGCACTGATTTTAAGCCCGCGTTGCTACGTAAAATCTCCCCATACTTGGTGAAGTAGCTGGAGCTGAAATTTGCGTAGGAACAGGATTTTCGCTCTGTTTCTGACCGTCAAACCAGCTCCAAAACGTTTTCACACAGCCTGGGCCGAAAGCTGACACGTCGGCCGAAATGAATCTGCCCCTTGAAAACCAACCCCCACAAAAAAGCCCACTGACCGTCACCGATCCAGTGGGCTTTCCGATTACGCTTCTACTTACAAAGCCATATCCGTTGCAGCATTAGCCTTCGGCGCCTTGGCCGGAGCGGCCGGAGCAGCAGCCGGAGCCGCCGCCTGACCAATCACCGGCGGCGGAGTCAGCTCCAGCACCTTGGAGGTGTAAGCCCACTCTTCAGCCACTTTCGCAGGGTTGCTGTTCAACTGAGTGCCATAGCTAGGCACGATCTGGTGCAGCTTTTCCTGCCAGGCAGGGGTTGCAACCTTGTCCTTGAACACTTTCTGCAGCACGGTCAGCATGATCGGTGCAGCAGTCGAAGCACCTGGCGATGCGCCCAGCAGGCCGGCGATGGTGCCGTCTGCGGAAGCAACGATTTCGGTGCCCAACTTCAGCACGCCACCAGCGGCTTCATCACGCTTGATGATTTGCACGCGTTGGCCGGCTTGCCACAGGCGCCAGTCTTCAGCTTTGGCGTTCGGGAAGTATTCTTTCAGGGCGTTGAGGCGGTCTTCGTCAGACAGCATCAGTTGGCCTGCAAGGTACTCGACCAGCGGGTATTCCTTGATGCCGACCTTGGTCATTGGCCACACGTTGTGCGTGGTCGTGGTGGTCAGCAGGTCCAGGTACGAGCCTTCTTTGAGGAACTTGGTGCTGAAGGTCGCGAATGGGCCAAACAGGATGACGCGCTTGCCGTCCAGGACACGGGTGTCCAGGTGCGGAACCGACATTGGCGGTGCGCCAACAGAGGCTTTGCCGTAGGCCTTGGCCAGGTGTTGCTCGGCAATGGTCGGGTTTTCGGTCACGAGGAACGAGCCGCCAACCGGGAAGCCTGCGTATTCCTGGGCTTCAGGAATGCCGGACTTCTGCAGCAGGTGCAGTGCACCGCCGCCCGCGCCGATGAAGACGAACTTGGCGTCGGTTTCGGTTTTGGTGCCGTCTTTCAGGTTTTTGTAGCTGACGCGCCAGCTGCCGTCTGCGTTCTTGGTGATGTCTTGCACTTCGCTAGACAACTTTAAGTCGAACTTTGGCGTGGTTTGCAGGTGCGCGACGAACTGGCGGGTGATCTCGCCAAAGTTCATGTCGGTACCGATCGGGCTCCAGGTGGCCGCGACTTTCTGGTTCGGGTCACGCCCTTCCATCATCAGCGGAACCCACTTCTTGATGACAGCCGGGTCTTCGGAGTACTGCATGCCGGCGAACAGCGGGCTCGCTTGCAGGGCTTCGTAGCGTTTCTTCAGGAACTTGATGTTGTCATCGCCCCACACAAAGCTCATGTGTGGAGTGGAGTTGATGAACGAACGCGGGTTCTTCAGCACGCCTTGCTGAACTTGCCAGGCCCAGAACTGACGGGAGATCTGGAAGGCTTCGTTGATTTCAACGGCTTTCGCGATCTGAACGTTGCCCTTGTCATCTTCCGGGGTGTAGTTCAACTCGGCCAGGGCGGAGTGACCGGTACCGGCGTTGTTCCAGCCGTTGGAGCTTTCCTGGGCGACGCCGTCGAGGCGCTCGACCATTTCCATCGACAGACCAGGCTCCAGCTCATTAAGCCAGACACCCAGCGTTGCACTCATGATGCCGCCGCCAATGAGCAGCACATCGACTTTCTTTGCCTCTTCCGCGTAGGCGGACGTGATCCCCATCGACAAAGCCAGCCCCAGCAGGGCCGTGTTCAGTTTCTTAAACATCTGTAGCACCTATGATAAACGCCATCCGCCCTCAATCCTCAACATGAGCAACCCAAGAGTACGGGTACGCAGGCAGCGTGCCGTGGGTTCCTACACTTACAAGGATTTGAAGGTGGGCACACAAGGCCGACGTGTCTCCATCGACCTCAGTTATATGTCCCTCGTGCACTGATTTTTATCTTTATTGGGCTCAGCTACTGGAGCGACATTGATTCCGTCGGACGTCTGTGGACGTACGAACCGAATAGGTCAAACCAAGTTAGTGCGACAGAATATCACGCCTCGGCCAGCCTGCGCGCCCGAAAGGACTCAACAGTCTAGACGCGACGAGGGTCGCCACTTAAACGATCCAGCACAAACGCCTTGGCGTTGCGCGTCATTTGGTCCAGATGCCGGTCGCGTTGCTTTTCTGCATCGATCATCGCCCGCTTGCCGTGTTTCTGCAGCAGATATGTATGTATCTGCCGCACCTCCAAAGAACTGTAGATCGAAGTGACATCCAATAGGCCCATCAAGCCTTCGGTGCCGTGATCACGGGTGTTCATCAGCACCTGAGTGCCGCGCACGCCCAGCACCTGGAAGCCCATCGACTCGAACCAGGGCACCTTGGCGACCGTGCAGGTCAGTTCGGCATGCGGGTAGCGGCCGAGCATGTCTTGCAGCATCGCCCGCGCGACGCCCCGCCGCCGATGGCTGGCCTGCACCGCCATATACGCCACGCCGCACGCCTGGGGGTCGTCCTTGACCGGCAGGTACAGCAGAAAGCCGATGACCTGCTCAGGGTCTTCATCGTCCGTGGCGACGATCAGTTCGACCGCAATGCCTTTGGCGCCGCCGAGCGCTTCGAGGTAGAGATGAACCTCATAGCCCACCGTGTATTGATAGACGTTGTACAACGGGTTGCTCGGCGCGATGCCCACCATGCTGATGTCGGTCAGGTTGTCGACGACCATCTGCAGAATCTGGCTGTTGATGGGCTCTGGGCATGGGGTGGCAAAGTGGGTGAGCTGGGGCATTGCGTTTTAGACTCCGGGTTAAGCCCGCTATTGTCACAGATCGAGCCCGCGCAGGAAAATCAACGCTCGGGCGCGACGATGCGGAAGCGGATGTTGATGTCGTTGGAGACAACCGTGTCGCCCCACTCTCCTTCGCCGATCTTGAAGTCCCTGCGTTTAAGAATGATGTCGCCATCGAAGATGCCGATGGCCTTCTCCGGCTTCAGCAATACCTTGACCTGCAACTCGCGCGTCATGCCCCTGAGCGTGAGGTTACCGGTGATCATGTAACGGTGATTGCCCAGCGCTTTCACCCCGGTCGATTCAAAGGTCGCCACCGGATAGTCCGCCGTGTTGAACCAGGCAGGCTTTTGCAGCTCGCTGTTGGCGTCGCTGCCCCCGGCGTCGATGCTGGCAAGGTCGATGGTCAGCTTGGCGTGGGCCGCGGTGGGGTTCGCCGTGTCGAAATCGAGCGTGGCGTCGAACTTGCCGAAGGTGCCGTACGCCCTGGAACCAAACTGGTTATAGGTGAACGAGATCTTGCTGGCGGTGGTGTTCACCTGGGTGTATTCGACGGCGTGGGCGCAAGGCAAGGCGCCGACCAGGAGGATGGCGAGCAATGCGGCGAAACGCGGGAATCGAGGGGTCATGGGATTCTCCGGTTGAAGCGCCTTGGGATTCAATCACCGCACAGGTGTGTCAGTGGACTTAAGCAAATATTCGATGTTTATTCCAGTGCAGCCGTACCGCGCGCCTTTACCCACAGCGCCATTACTGGATAATGGCATCCCGCCACAATCAGGCCCCTGACCTTGATATTTCAAGGTTTTCTATATCTACAGCCTGACAGTCGCCTTCAAGGATGGACGATCGGCTACGGAACAAGGAGTCAACACAGTGATATCCCCGCAAGATTCAGCAATACCGCTTACCCGCAGTGTGACGAGTCCGGCGGTCCGCTTGAGTTCGAGTCGATCCGGGTGGGCCAGGTCGAGGACAGCGCCCGGCTACGCTTTCAGCTGATTCGCAACGTACCTACGCGAGTGACGCTGATCTTCCAGCAGAGCAACAGCAAGCTCAGCAAAACACCAGCGATCAAACTGGCGTTTCGGGATGGGAATGATGAGACGCTTACCGTCAAATTCAGTGAGATTGTAATGCGCTAGGTGCAGGAATAAAGGCTCTTCACTGTCTGGTTCAGCTCAGCGCTGCCCCAGAAATGTCTGGAGGCTGTGATGCCCCTCGACGATCAACTCCCGAATAACTTCCTGGTACTGTTCTGCCCTACTCGGTTCGCGCAGCTCAAAGCTGGCGGACCAACTGATAAACGCCTTGGACTGGCCTGTCAGGGGCGCCAGTTTCACGGTGGCCACGTAATTATCCAAGGGTAATGGCGCCTCTTCGAAGCGGTATGAGAATGTCAGATTGCGGTCATCGACTGACAACAAACGCTCCCTGACGACCGCGCCATCGGCCAATACGAGTTTGCGAATGCAACCCACCATGCCATCAGGCTGGTTGTCCTCAATGCCGCTTTCGACAATCGCCGGATGCCACCTTTGAATCTCGCCAAACTTCTTCAACACGCTCCACGCGTGTGCTGCGTCACTGTCCAGAACAGCGGAAAATTCAACCATCGGCATTTGTGTTCCTCCTAGAAAAAACCTGCTTGAAAACCCCCACCGAACCTGTACTCAAATGCAGCGTTCGGAGGAGATGACATGAATGCCCGGCGCGCGCTCAAGGGCGGACTCAAGTAACGCTCGGGCGATCCGCGACGCGGGGTTAAGTCGCCAGCGAGCGGGCAACAGCCGTCCGGCCAGGCCAAGTGCGCAAACCAGTGCACACTCACCCAATCGCAACTCGTCCCGCTGCCCACTGATGACGCCGGGCCTTACATAGGTGAGTGAGTGAAAGCCAAGCCCGGCCAGATGCATCTCCAGTTCGCCCTTCACTCGGTTGTAGAAGAAACGCGAAGTCGGATTCGCCCCGATGGCCGAATTGAGTACATATGCTGAGGTGCCATGCCGCTTGGCCAAGCGCGCCACATGCATCGGGTACTCGAGATCGACGCGTCGAAAGGCTTCTCTCGAACCGGCACTGCGCATCGTTGTGCCCGAGGTGCAGATCACAGCATCGGCCTGCCACCAGTCAACCGTTTCGGGCAAAATGTCGAAATCGACCAGAGGCGCCTGCAGCTTGGGATGAGCGACAAGTGCCCGGCGAACCGGAGCTACCACATGACTGATACGTGGATCGGCGAGCGCCAGTTTCAGCACCTCTCGCCCTACAAGCCCCGTGGAGCCAACCAAAACCAACTTCATTGCAAATACCGCTGGTCGAATCCGCCCGCGCCGATGATAAAAACGTCACTCACGGTCGCTTCTCCCCTTGGTGATGGACGAACTCCGGTCCCGGCACTGCCTCAACCGGGACCGGTGGACGCTTAACCTTCGAACTGGTGATAGACCTTGGCGATGACCTTCCAGGCACCATCGATTTTGATCAGGGTCAGGTAATCGTTGTAGTCGGCACCGATCGCATCCTTCTCCATATCAACACGTACAACAGCGGTCGTCGGCGTGATCGCCAGTACGTCGAGACGGGTCGTGATGTCGGGGGCACTGCCGTTTTTCTGAACGAAATCAAACAGGTTTTTGATCGGGCCGCCGAGCAGTTGGCCATTAGTGAAGCCATACATCACCGCGTCTTGGTGGAATGCCTTCGCGACACCTTCCGTGCTGCCCGCCCGCAGTCCTTCAACGTACTGATTGGCGACGGCAATGACGGCGTTGTACTCGGCGGTCGGTACTGCCTTGATGTTCTTTGACATGGTGCTCTCCTTTCAGTGAAGACGAGGGATCAGGCGTTCGGATGGGTGTGGTAGATCTTGCTGACGATGGTCCACTTGCCCTCTACCTTCAGCAGGTTGAAGAAGTCGGTGAAGCGGAATCCGGAAACGTTGTCGGTATCGACCCGCGCACTGGCAGCCGTGCCGACGATGTCGATGCGCACGATGGCGGCTTTGGCTTCCGGGGACGGACGGAACGCGGTGTCGATGACGTCATAGAGATTCTGGATCGCGCCGCCGACGAGCTTGTCGCCATCGACACCAAACATGGTGGCCTGCTCGTTGAAGGCGGGCTTCATCAGTGCGCTATCGGCCTTCGCGCCACCTTCGTTGTACTGGTTAAGCACCTCGACAATCGCGTTGTATTCCTGAACGTAAGTAAGACTGCTCATTTGCATGACTCCTGATAAGTAACTGACACGGGATTGATTTTTTCGCACTCATGCGCGGTTGCAAGGCGCCGGCCTGCAATCATTCAACCGGCGCTTTTTCGGGGATCAAGCCGCGCACTTTCAACATTTCCCAGAAGGCCTTGGGGGCTGATCTGGACGCCGCTTGAAGATTCGTGCTGACGGCCTCTGCGTTCTGCGCACCGAGCAACACCGTGCTGACGGCGGGGTGCAATTTGACGAACTCGATCGCGGCGGACACCAGTTCGACATTGAACGCATCGCACACTTTTTCGATGCTCCTGACGCGCGTCAGGATGTCTTCGGGGACGGTGTTGTAGTCATACGTCAAGTTGCCGGCTTTGGTTCCTGTCGCCAGAATTCCCGAGTTGAAAACACCTGCCGCGATGACCGAGACATTGCGCTTTTGGAGTTCGTCAAAGGCACCGTCCAACGGCGCGTGATTGAGCAATGAGTAGCGCCCGGCAATCAGTGCACAATCGATGTCGAACTCGGACGAGGCGCGAAGTACCGAATCGGTGTCGTTTACGCCGAGGCCAACGGCCGATATATAGCCGCCTCCGCGCAACTCATCGAGCGCCCGGTAGCCACCGTTTTTATTGAGCTGATCCCAATAGATGGCGGCCTGATCGCCGTGCCAGGCTTCGCCCACATCATGCAAAAGCAGAACGTCGATGAAGTCTTGCCCCAGGCGAAACTGGCTGTCTTCGAACGAACGCATGATGCCGTCGTAGGAGTAGTCGTACTCCGCCACAAAGGGCAGCGGCTCGACCCAATCAATTGCATATCGCCCTTTCACTTCCCTGAAGCGATTGGCGGGCTTCAGAATCCGGCCAGCCTTGGTGCTGAGCGTTACGTGTTGGCGAATTCCCAGCTCTCGGATCGCATGCCCCAAGTAATACTCGGCCTTGCCATGCCCATAGAACGGCGCTGCGTCGAAGTGTTGGATGCCTCCTTCGAAAGCTACACCGATGGCTTCTTCGAACTGGCGATAGTTGACGTGGTTGTTGAAGCCCGCCATGCCGACGGTGCCCAGCCCGATGGGGCTGACCAGCGCCCGGGATTTGCCGAGTGGAGTTTTCCGTTGATCAGACATTCACTTCACCTCCAGCGTCGGTGGTGGGCCAGTCGGTGTAACCCTCTGCCCCACCGCCGTAGTAAGCCTCACGGGGTGCAACGACCAACTCGAAGCCAAAGCGCAGACGCTCGACCAGATCCGGGTTGGCGATAAAAGGTCGGCCGAATGCGACGGCATCGACCTTGCCTTGCGCGCGCCGCGAAACGGCCAGATCAAGGTCATAACCGTTGTTGCCAATGTACGGGCCGTCGAACAACGCCCGTAGCGCGTCCAGGTCAATGCCTTCCGGTACATCGCGAGATGTGGCGGTGGCCCCTTCGACGATATGCAGATAAGCCAGTTGGAACGCGTTCAGTCGCTTGATCAGATAGCCGTAGGTGACCATGACGTTGCTGTCGGGCGGTGTATTGCCCGCGTCCGGTGTCACCGGCGAGAGGCGGATGCCAACCCGGTCGCTGCCCCAGATCGCGACCACGGCTTCGGTGACTTCGAGGGTCAACCGAGTCCGGTTCTCGATGGAACCGCCGTATTGGTCGGTGCGCTGATTGGTGGAATCGCGCAAGAACTGGTCTAGCAGATAGCTGTTGGCAGAGTGAACTTCAACACCGTCGAAGCCTGCGCGTTTTGCACATTCGGCTGCGTGCTTGTACTGCTCGATGATGCCCGGGATCTCCGATGTCTCCAGAGCGCGGGGCATGGACACTTCAACCACGCCGTTGGCGGTGTAGGTGGTGCCTTGGGCTTTGATCGCCGATGGCGCCACCGGAAGTGCGCCATCCGGTTGCAGGTCTACGTGGGAGAAGCGTCCCACGTGCCACAGCTGGCAAACGATTCGCCCCCCCGCGGCATGGACGGCATCGGTCACCTTCTTCCAGCCAGCCACCTGCTCTGGCGTCCAGATACCAGGGGTCATGGCATAGCCGCGCCCCTGGGCGGAAATATTGGTGGCCTCGCTGATAAGCAGTCCGGCGCTGGCCCGCTGGGCGTAGTAAGTGGCATGCAATTCGTCAGGCACACCGTCTTCACCCATGCGGCTACGGGTGACTGGCGCCATGACAATACGGTTGGGGAGATCGAATGCGCCCATTCGGTACGCAGAAAAAAGATCGGTTCTCAGACTGTTATCGGTCATGTTTTACCTCGAATAAAAGACCAGAGCCATCGCCCAGGGCTGGCCGACGGCTCTTCATGGCTAGGTTTTCTGCACCACCCGGGCAACCCCCGAAGGCTCAATGCTGACCTTTTCCCATTTGGCGATGACCAAGGGTGCAATCGCATTGCCCAGCACGTTCAGGGTGGTGGTACCGCTGTCGATAATCCGGAAGATGCCGGCAATCAGTGCGACCCCTTCCAATGGAAGACCGGCCGATGCCAAGGTGGCGGACAGGATGATGATGGCGAAGCCGGGAACGCCGGCGGCCCCTTTGGAGGTCAGCACCATCGTCACCACCAGCAGTATTTGCTGGGACAGCGACAGGTCGATCCCATAGAGTTGCGCGACAAAAATCGTCGCCACGCCGAGGAAGATCGACGCGCCATCCAGGTTGAATGCGTAACCCACCGGCACCACGAAACTGACGATACGGCGCGGCACGCCATAGTGTTCCAGCTTGCTCATCAGCTGCGGCATGACCGACGCCGAGGCGGCGCTGGAGAACGCCAGAATCAGCTCATTACGGAAGTACTTGATCAGTTTGAAAATATTCTCGCCAATCAGGTAGCAAATGCCGCCAAGCACCACCAGCGCAAAGACAATCAGTGCCAGGTAAACCACGCCGATCAACTTGAGCAAAGGCAAGAGTGAGGCAAAACCGAAGGTCGCCACGGTAGCGCCGATCATGCCGAATACCCCGATAGGTGCATAAGCCATGACAATACTGACGACCTTGAACATGGCATCAGAGATGCCTTGAACCACCGCCACTACCGGTGCGCTTTTTTCTCTGGGGAGCGAGTTCAATGCCAGGCCAAACAACACGGCGAAGAACAGTACCGAGAGCAACTTCGCTTCCGACATCGCGACAAAAACGTTATCGGGAACGATGTTCTGCAGGATGACGAGAGCGCCCTTCGAAGGCTCCATATTGACCGAAGCGGTGCTGTGGGAAATGCCCGAAATATCAGTGCCCGTACCGGGCTCGAAGATATTGGCGAAACACAACCCCATCACAATGGCCAGGCCGGTAATCGCGAAGAAATACCCCAGCGACTTGACGCCCATGCGCCCAAAAGACTTGTTATCACCACCGCCGGCAATCCCCAGGATCATGCAACAGAAGACAATGGGAACCACGACCATCTTCATCATCTTGATGAAGATATCGCCAAGGGGTTTGAGGATTTCAGAACTGATCCACCCTTGATACTGCGGGTGTGTATTGAAGTACCAACCGACGAGCACGCCAAGCAACAGCCCGGCAACTATTTGCCAAACCAAAGGGATACGTTTCATGTCTAGCCTTCTTGTTGGAATGAAAGGACTGCGTTACGTAGCAGTTGCTAGAGTCATGAGCTTCCAGCTCACTTGAAATCGAATGGCACAACAAGGTTGTGCCATTACTTCTATTACTTGGCGAAGAGTTGGCTCATATCCTTGAACGCCTTGAACTCAAGTGCGTTGCCACACGGATCGAACAGGAACATGGTGGCTTGTTCGCCGACCTGCCCCTTGAATCGAATGTAGGGTTCAATCACAAACTCGGTACCAAAGGACTTCAGGCGCTCGGCCAGGGCTTCCCACTGCTGCCACTCCAGGATGATGCCGAAGTGCGGAACGGGGACGTCGTGCCCGTCTACCGGATTGCTGTGGACGCTCTCTTGGGAAGCAGTCTTTGGGTGCTCATGAATAACCAGTTGGTGACCGTAGAAATCAAAGTCGACCCACTGTGTGCTGGAGCGACCCTCTTGCAGCCCGAACACTTCACCGTAAAAGGTGCGTGTCGCCGCGAGGTCATAAACAGGGATCGCCAGGTGAAAAGGAGAAAGGCTCATCGGAACTCCAATCAAGGTGTTTTTATCGGTTTTGTTTTTGAGAACGGAGCCAATCGTAGAGCTGCAGACCAAACAAAAAAATCAATATATATTTCTTAGAAACACAATTAATATTTGTGAATGATCAAAGAACTGAAAACACTTATCGCCGTCGCGCGCGAAGGCACCTTTGCCGCTGCCGGCAACAGGATCGGGCTGACGCAGGCCGCCGTGAGCGCCCAGATGCAACGTCTGGAGGCCGAACTGGGTTTCCAGATTTTCGACCGCAAGGGCCGCTCGGCTCACCTGAACAGAATGGGGCATCAGATACTTCTGCAGGCGCAGGAGCTGCTTCGCCTTTATGACAATCTGGGTTCCACCACGGTTGGGCTGCCAGCCAGCGTGCTGGTGAACATCGGCGCCATCGCTTCCGTGCAGCGCTCGTACTTGCCGGATGCGCTCGCCAGATTTCACCAACAATGTCCGCAATGCCGAACCCGTGTGATCCCGGGGCTGTCGATGGAGTTGGTCAACCTGGTGGATGCCGGCGAGATCGACATGGCGGTGATCATTCGCCCGCCCTTCTCGCTGCAAAGCGATCTGCGCTGGACGACCCTGGCACTTGAGCCCTACCGGCTGATCGTTCCACGCGATGTGCCCGGAGACGACTGGTCGGCACTGCTTTCCAGCCAACCCTTCATTCGCTATGACCGGTCATCGTTTGGCGGCAGGCAGGTCGATCGTTTCTTGCGGCAGATGCATTTCACCTTGCGTGAAGTGTGCGAGCTGGATGAACTGGAGGCGATTATCAAGCTGGTCGAAAATGGCGTCGGTGTAGCGCTGGTGCCGCAGACGGCGACCCATCAGGATTGGCCCGCCGGGGTGCGTGCGCTGGACTTGGGGCAACACACCTTCCATCGTGATATCGGCCTCGTCCATCGGGCTCGGCAAAGTTTTACCGAGCCGGTACGGGTATTGGCCCAACTGATCGTTGAGCAGGTTCAGAGCGGCGCTTGAATCAACTCTGCACAGCCCTCTTCCGACTACGAATATGCCCCGATCATCCACTTCACTTTTTCCAGCGCCTCGCGCAATGCGCCCATCTCCACAGAGCCCAGCGCCAGACGAAACGCATGGGGGACGTTGACCGAGGTGGCAAACGGTTCGGCGGTGGAAACCGAGACGTTTTCGCGCATCAACGCCATGGCGATCTGGTCGGCCCTTGCGTCTTCCGACAATGGCAGCCAAAGAAAATACGACGAGGGATGGCGAATGCAGCGCAGCCCCGCTAGTACCTCAGCGGCCACGGCTTGCCTGGCCTGCGCGTCCTGGCGCTTTTCCGCTTCCAGTTGCATGACGGTGCCGTCGTCGAGCCATGTCGTGGCGATTGCCGTCATCACGCCCGGGGTATTCCAGGTGGTCGCTTTGATCGTGCGCTCCAGTGCGGGCACGTGTTGAAGGGGGGCGACGACGAAGCCCACGCGCAGTCCGGTGGCCACGCTCTTGGAGAGGCCTGACACGTAGACCGTCCTCTCGGGGGCGAGGTCCGCCAACGGTGCGGGAGGATTTTCCGCGAGGAAGGCGTAAGCGGCGTCCTCAATGATCAGCAGCCCATGCCGGCGCGCAATCGTCACCAGACAGTCGCGTTGATCGGCACTCATCACCCATCCCAGCGGATTGTGCAGGGTCGGCATCGTGTACACGGCCCGCACGCGCCTTTGCCGGCACAGGCTTTCCAGCGCCTCCAGATCAGGGCCGTGATCGAGCACCGGTATGGGCACGATTTCAAGGTGCAGTGAGTCGGCCAGGGCCTTGAATCCTGAATAGGTCAAGGCATCCGCCGCAATCACGTCACCGGGTTGCAACAGCGCCATCATCGTCACGGCCAGCCCCTGCTGGGCACCGGTGACGATCAGCACCTGCTCCGCCTCAACCGCCAGACCTCGGACGCGCAGATGTCGCGCCACAGAGGCACGTTCATGCGGGCGCCCCGCGTGTGGCTGGTAGCGCAGCAGCGATTCCAGATCGCCGGCCGATGCGAGTTGGCGCAGGGCATTTCGCAGCAGTTCTGCCTGCCCGGGAAGCGCCGGATAGTTGAAGTTCAGGTCCGTCATGCCGGCGGCAACGCTATGCTGGTCAATACTCTGGCCCGGCGACCACGAGGTTTCCCTGACGAAAGTCCCCCGCCCCATCTCCCCGCTGACCAGGCCCATGGCTTCCAGCTCCGCGTAAACCCGGCTAGCCGTCACCAGGGCCAGGCCTTCCGTTGCCGCCAGCTGGCGGTGGGTCGGCAGGCGCGTGCCCGGCAACAGTCGTCCTGAGCGGATATCCGCGGCAAATTCATCCACCAGTGATTTGTAGCGTGAACGAGGCATGCGCAAGTGTATCCATGACAATATTTTGATTGTATTGAGTTTCGTCCATACGATGCCTCCCATGCAACCTGCATGAAGGGGAACCTCAATGGAACGCACATCGCACCTGCAACACCACACCACGGAAAAGAACGCGAGCGGATGGCTCAACGGGTTCATTGGCGTGCTCATCTTCAGCGGCTCGCTGCCCGCGACACGGGTGGCCGTTCTGGAATTTGATCCGGTTTTCTTGACGGTTGCCCGGGCCAGCATCGCTGCCATTTTGGCGCTGTGCATGTTGCTGCTTTTCAACGAAAAGCGACCGGCCAAGAGTCAGCTTCTCTCCCTGGCAATCGTGGCCTTGGGCGTTGTATTCGGGTTTCCGCTGCTGACGGCGCTGGCGCTGCAATATGTGACGTCTGCGCACTCCATCGTCTTCGTAGGCCTGTTGCCACTGGCCACGGCAGCCTTCGGGGTCTGGCGCGGTGGCGAGCGTCCCCGGCCGGTGTTCTGGTTTTTCTCGGTGTTGGGCAGCCTGTTGGTGGTGGGGTTTGCCATCTCCCAAGGCCTGACCGCTTCTCCTGCGGGGGACATTCTGATGTTGCTGGCCATCCTCGCCTGCGGACTGGGCTATGCAGAAGGCGCGAAGCTTTCAAGAACACTGGGCGGCTGGCAGGTGATTTCCTGGGCCCTGGTGCTGTCGCTGCCGATCATGATCCCGCTGACCTGGTTCCTGGCCCCGCCTTCGCTCTCGGGAATCACCCCGACCGCCTGGTTCAGCCTGGCTTACGTCTCGCTGTTCAGCATGTTTATCGGCTTCGTGTTCTGGTATCGAGGGCTGGCCCAGGGCGGGATTGCCGCCGTCGGTCAGCTTCAGCTGCTACAGCCGTTTTTTGGCCTGGCGCTGGCGGCCACGCTGCTGCATGAGCAAGTCAGCCTTGGCATGTTGGGTGTGACTGTTGCGGTGATTCTTTGCGTGGTCGGTGCGCGCAAGTTCTCGAGATAGACGGCTCGCCGCCAGAAACCGACTGTTGGTTGGCCTGGCAGCCGCAGGAATACTAACCTTTTAAGGTAAGGCCTGAATCTGTGGTGGTGGACCGGCCTCCGAGACGTTCCCGGCCCACCGCAGTGCTCGATAGGAGGAACGAAAAATGGCCAATTTCGAGAAGAAAATGCCGGTGCACACCGACGACGAAAAAACCCAGCAACCGATGGCTGCAGACCCTTGGCGGCCCCTGGATAAACTGCGCCAGCAGGTCGATCACCTGTTCGAAGACTTCAATCGTGGTTCGGGGCTGACGCCTTTTCGGCGCGGGCTGTTTGATGTCGAACCGTTCTGGAGTCGGGAATTTATCGGCCGCAGCCTGCCTGCGGTGGACATTACCGAGAAGGATGAAAGCTTCGAAATCACCGCCGAACTGCCGGGCATGGATCAGGAAAATATCGACATCAGATTGTCCAACGGCAATCTGATCATCAAGGGTGAAAAGAAAGAGGACAAGGAAGAAAAAAGAAAGGGTTATCACCTGTCAGAGCGTCACTATGGCTCCTTCCAGCGGGCATTCAGCCTGCCTAAAGGCGTCGATGCCGACAAGATCGAAGCGAACTTCAGTAAAGGTGTGCTGAGCATTTCGCTGCCGAAAAAGCCCGAAGCCATGAACGCGGACAAAAAGGTGCAGATCAAATCCAGATGAATCGCCGATACAGACACTTCGCGCAAAAAAGCCCCTTGTCGGGAAGCCGGCACGGGGCTTTTTTGACGTGGTCTAACAAAAAAACCGGGCGGGCGCAGTTAATGCCTGTCAGTCGAGGTCCGCAAACCTATGGGAGCAAGCCTGCTCGCGATGACGGCGGTACATGTAGCATCAATGTTGACTGACCCGCTGCTATCGCGAGCAGGCTCGCTCCCACAGGGGTTACGGTGTTCAAGTGCCCAACTGACCGGCAATCAAGCGGGCGCGGCTCGTTATGAGCGACCCTGCGTTCTCACGCTGAGCCAAGGCCATGAAAAAGAACGACCAGTGGAACCTGTCCTACTTCGCGATCGCTTTTATCGTGCTGAGCCTCATGCAGATGTTCTTTGGCGAGCGCCAGGCCGTGCAGCCCCTGCCCTACAGCCAATTCCTGCAGCTGTTGAACGAGCAAAAAGTCAGTGATTTGCGGGTCGATAAGGACCAGATCAGCGGCAAGTTGCAAGAGCCCATCGATGGACACGACCGGTTCTCCACCGTGCGGGTCGATCCGGCGCTGGCGACTGAACTCTCTCAATCGGGCGTCGGTTTTACCGGAACCACCGAAAACACCTTTATGAACAGCCTGCTGGGCTGGTTGTTGCCGTTTGTCCTGATCATGGTGTTCTGGAATTTCCTGTTTCGCGGGATGGCGGACAAACAAGGTCTTGGCGGGCTGATGAATGTCGGCAAGTCCCGGGCCAGGGTGTTTGTCGAACGCGACACCGGGGTGACCTTCGCCGATGTCGCGGGCATCGATGAAGCCAAGGCCGAGCTGGTGGAAATCGTCTCGTTCCTCAAGGACAAGGCCCGATACGCACGCCTGGGCGCGCACATTCCCAAGGGCACCTTGCTGGTCGGCCCGCCAGGCACCGGCAAGACGCTGGTGGCCAAAGCCATCGCCGGTGAAGCCGGTGTGCCGTTTTTCTCGATCTCAGGGTCCGAGTTCGTCGAGATGTTCGTCGGGGTCGGTGCGGCCCGGGTACGCGACTTGTTCGAACAGGCGCGGCAGGCGGCGCCCTGCATCATCTTCATCGATGAACTCGACGCGCTGGGCAAGATGCGCGGCGTCGGTACGTTGGGCGGTAATGACGAAAAAGAACAGACCCTTAACCAATTACTGGCCGAGCTGGACGGCTTCGATCCCCGTGAGGGCGTCGTGTTGCTGGCCGCGACCAACCGGCCAGAGGTGCTCGATCCGGCGTTGTTGCGGGCCGGCCGCTTCGACCGACAGATTCTGATCGACCGCCCCGATCGCAAAGGGCGGGAGGCGATCCTCAGGGTTCATCTGCAGAAAGTCACCGTAGAGCCAGGGCTCGATGGCGCGCGTATCGCCGAGATCACCACCGGTTTCACCGGCGCCGACCTGGCCAACCTGGTTAACGAAGCGGCCATTGTCGCCACCCGGCGCGGTGCCGAAGCGATCAACTTGAACGATTTCACCGCGGCGGTAGAACGCCTCATCGCGGGGCTCGAACGCAAGAGCAGCCTGCTCGATCCCGAGGAGCGCCGGGTGGTGGCCTACCACGAAATGGGGCATGCCCTGGCCGCCAGCACGCTGCCAGCGATGGACCCGGTGCATAAAGTGTCGATCGTGCCCCGCGCCATCGGCTCGCTGGGCTATACCCTGCAGCGACCGACCGAGGATCATTTCGTGATCAGTTGCCAGACGCTCAAGGACCGGATTGTCGTGCTGATGGCCGGGCGCGCCGCCGAGTACCTTGCCTATGGCCAGATCTCCACCGGCGCCGCCGATGATCTGGGCCGCGCGACCGATATCGCCCGGCAACTGATCACCCGGTTCGGCATGAGCGCCGAACTCGGACAGTCGGTGCTGGAGCGGCAAAACGCAACGTACCTGGGGGATCGCATGGCCACGTTGGGCGAGAAGGATTATTCGGAACAGACCGCCCGGGAAATCGACCTGGGTATTCGCGCCCTGCTCGATGAAGCCTACCAACGGGCCAAGGCACTGCTGGAGAGTCGCCGGGCCGACCTGGATGAGGGCGCCCGTCTGTTGCTGGAAAAAGAAACCCTCACGCCCGAGGAATTCCCGCCGCTACTGCCGTTGAAGCCACTCCCGGCATTACCGCGACCGTGACACCACTGATCCCCATTCGGTGTTTTTTCCGGCACTGTTCGCCAACAACGCTAGGCTTACAAACAATGTGGTGATTATCGCCATTTTGCAGGGAGCGCAAAAATGGAAATCATTAACCGTTGGCAGTCTCTCCCCCTCAGGATGGCCCGGGGAGGAATGCCGCAATGAAGCTCTCCAATCATTACAAATGGACTGCCTTGGGCGCCATTGCGCTGACCCTTTTCAGCGTATTGATATTTTTGCTGATCAAATCATATTCCTACGACACATCGACGTACTTCGAGTCGCGCGACTTCGTTCGCCAACTCAAGCAGTTCGATGCCAACTGGAACGTGAAGATTCTGAGAGCCAAAATCGGCCTGAACGACAATTTGTTTCTGGGGGCGCCCGCTGAAGCAGAACAGCGATGGGTGCAGCTCGACAACCTCAATGCGACCGGTCCCCTCTCGACCCTTTGGCAAACCCGACGCGAGGGTTATCTGGATGCGGTAGAAAACAAAACCCGACTGGTTGAGCAATTCAAACAGCACAACACGGCCTTGCGAATATCATTCGAGGCCCTGCCTGAGCTGGAAGATAACATTCGGGTGTTGCTGGAAGACTTCAACGACAAACGCCCGAAAGTGGATGCTGTGGCGGCCTCAGTGGTGTTCGATGTTACGTTGGACACCCTTGAATATGCCCTCTATGTCACCAGCGAAAGGGCTGATGAAATCTCCGGGCATATGAAGTATCTGAATGACTACATCAATCAACTGCCGCCCGAACAGCGCCCGCCTTTCACTGCCTTTGTAGACGCGGTGAATGCTATTGTTCGAGAACAGCCCATCGTCAATGATCTGCTTGATCGCATCAGTGTGATTCCGGTCGGACGGCAGTTGGATAGCATCAACGAATTATTGAACGAAAAACAACGGCGCACAGGCGCGACAGACCGCCAATATCACCTTTACCTGGGCATATGCGCCGGCATCATGGCGCTGCTGTTGTTGTATCTGGCCGGCCGCCTGATTCGCAGTTATGCCCTGATCAACAAGATGAACAATGAGTTGCAAACGGCAAACGAGCGACTGGAACAACGCGTCGAGGAACGCACCCGTGAACTGCTGGAAGCCGAGCGCGAACTGGTCGATGCCGCGCGGATGGCCGGCATGGCGGAGATCGCGACCAATGTGCTGCACAACGTCGGCAATGTGCTGAACAGCGTTAACGTCTCGGCAGATGTGATCACCCGCAAATTGGCGGCCAGCAAAACCCTCGGCCTGGGTAAAGCGGTGAAAATGATGAACGAACATGCCGAAGACCTGGGGCAGTTCATCACGTGCGATGAAAAAGGCAAATTGCTTCCCCTTTACCTCAATCAACTGGTCGACTCCATTGCGCTCGAGCAATCGAGCATCGTTGACGAACTGTCGCAACTGACCAAAAGCATCGATCACATCAAGGACATCGTTTCCACTCAGCAGGCCTATGCCGGTGCCGCCAGGCTGGTCGAGCCGTTGAACGTCGTCGATCTGTTCGAGGATGCGTTACGCATGAATTCCGGCGCCTTGAGCCGGCACCATGTCGTCGTCACCAAGGACTACCAGGACGCGCCGACGATCATCGGCGACAAACACCGGCTGCTGTTGATCCTGATCAACCTGATCAGCAATGCCAAATATGCAATGTCCAAGGTCAGCGACCATCAGCGCCATATGACGCTGGGCGTCAAGATTATCGATAACGCAACACTGCGCCTCAGCGTAGAGGATCAGGGCGAAGGAATCGCAGCCGAGAACTTGACCCGAATCTTCAATCACGGCTTCACCACCCGCAAGGAAGGTCATGGTTTTGGCCTGCACAGTTGTGCGCTCGCGGCGGTAGAGATGAACGGGCACCTTCGCGTTCATAGCAATGGACCGGGCCAGGGAGCGCTTTTCACCCTGGAGATTCCGCTGGAGACTGCCGACGCATTGCCGACCGCTGGAATGTCAGTCAGTTAAGTCGCAAAACCTGTGGGAGCGGGCTTGCCCGCGAAGACGGCGGCACAGTCAACATTGATGTCGTCTGACACACCGCTTTCGCGGGCAAGCCCGCTCCCACAGGTTCTGCGCTTTACTTACTGGTATTAATCATCCCGCCAACGGGCCTACCCCACCAAGGCCATCAACTGTTGGCGTTGCGCATCCGTCAGCATCGGGCCTGCACCTGCACCGGCGTTTTCCGCCATGTAGCGCGGGTTGCTGGTGCCGGGGATGACACACGTCACCGCCGGATGAGCCAACAGGAACTTGAGCGCCAGTTGCGCCCAGCTGTTGACCCCCACTTGCGCAGCCCATCCCGGCAGCGGTTTGCCTTTCAATCGCGCGAGCAGGTCACCGCCGCCGAAAGGCCGATTGCAGATCACCGCCACACCGCGCTCGCGACACAGCGGCAGGATTCGTTTCTCGACGCCGCGGTCGTCCAGGGCGTAGTTGATCTGCAAAAAGTCCATCGGCTCGGCTTTCAACAGCGCTTCCACCTCGTCATACGCCGACGCCGTGTAATGGGTGATGCCGATGTAGCGGATGCGTCCTTCTGCCTTCCATTGGCGCAGGGTCGGCAGATGGGTTTTCCAGTCCAGCAGGTTGTGAATCTGCATCAGATCGATACGGTCGGTCTGCAACCGCTTGAACGACTGCTCCATCTGCGCGATGCCTTCTTCGCGACCACGGGTCCAGACCTTGGTGGCCAGAAATGCAGGCGAACGAGGCCGATGGATCGACAGTAACTCACCGGTCGTCTGCTCGGCGCGACCGTACATGGGCGAGCTGTCGATCACCGTGCCGCCCTTCTCGAACAACGCTCTGAGCACAGCGGGCAACTGCTTGTAGGCGGCGTCGGAAGGCGCGACATCAAAGCCGCGATACGTGCCCAACCCGACCATGGGTAACGGCTCGTTGCTGGAAGGAATGGCTCGGGTCAGCATGTTCTTGCCTCCTGTTTCCGTCGACGGCGCCGATGCGGCAAAGGCCGGATCGAAGGTGAAGACCGCCGAAACACCGGCAGCCAGCGTGAGTATTTTTCTACGGCTGAAAACAATCATAGGCAAAGACCCATGCCAGTCAGTTTAGGTGCGCAACCTGTGGGAGCGAGCCTGCTCGCGAAGAGGGAGTGTCAGTCGGCATTAGTGTTACCTGACACTCCGCATTCGCGAGCAGGCTCGCTCCCACAGGTTCTGTGCCTTGACTGACGGCATCGGGCACCTCTCCTGTACAGCTGAGTTTGCTGAACTACACTCTGTCGGCACTCAAGCAATAGCTGTCTCAAGGCCCAAAGCAGTCAATGTCGTCCACTAAACTTAGTCGAATGTCGCGCCCCCTGATGTCTCTCTTCGCTTTCATTGCAATTGCGTACCTGGTGCTCTGCGCTGCGCTGTTCGTGTTTCAACGCGCCCTCATCTACTACCCGCAACCACGCGCTATCGACGCGCCCGAAACACTGCTGACGCTGTCAGTCGCCGACGCGCAGGTGCTGGTGACCGTCAGGCCGCACGACGGCCCAAAGGCATTGATCTACTTCGGAGGCAATGCCGAGGACGTTTCCCGCAGCCTGCCTGGGTTCTCGCAGGCCTTTGCGGATCATGCGATCTACTTGCTGCATTACCGAGGCTATGGTGGCAGTTCCGGGTCGCCGTCCGAGGAGGCGATTCAGCAAGATGCCATGACCTTGTTCGACATGGTTTACAACACCCATACCAACATTGCGGTAGTCGGGCGCAGCCTCGGTTCCGGTGTCGCCGTGCGCCTCGCCAGCCAACGCCCGGCCTCACGCCTGATCCTGATCACGCCCTACAACAGCCTTGAAGACCTCGCCGCCCGCCAGTTCCGCTGGTTCCCGGTGAAGTGGCTGCTTCGTGACAAGTTCGAATCCTGGAAATACGCCGCTCACATCACCGTACCGACGCTGTTGATCGCGGCCGAACACGACGAAGTCATACCACGCTCAAGCACGGAAAAGCTCTACACGAATTTCGCCAAGGGTGTGGCTTCGCTGCAGGTGATACCGGGCACGGGCCACAACTCGATATCCGAAAGCCCGCAATACTTGAAACTGCTAGGCGCCGCGTTGTAAGGGCCCGCAGGACGACTGGCACATCAGGGGGCAGTCACAAAATCGACATCAACGCTTAACATTTTTTTTACATATAAGCAGGCACGGTATACGGCGGCGGGCACTGCGCTCATGAGCACCGCGCAAGCTTGTGATTAACAACGGAGCAAGGCATGGAGCCTACAGTGGTATCAACCAAAAAAAATAAGCTGATCAACACATACTCAGGGGTAATTGTCATGCAAAGGCCTCCTTTGCGCACGACGGGGATTGGTCGCGCACAGGCGCGGGCCTCATGACGGTTCTGGTCACGGGCGCCGCCGGTTTCATCGGGTATCACACCGTCAAGCGATTGTGTCGGGAAGGCCTTGAAGTGGTCGGTATCGACAATCTCAACGACTACTACAGCGTGGAACTCAAGCACGCACGGCTCAAGGAACTGGAGTCCTTGCCGGGCTTTCGTTTCCAGACCCTGGACATCGTCGACAAACCGGCCTTGATGGCATTGTTCGAAGACCATGCTTTCACCGAAGTTGTGCACTTGGCGGCACAGGCTGGCGTTCGCTATTCACTGGATAACCCGGACGTCTATGCGCAGTCCAATCTGGTGGGTTTTCTGAATGTGCTGGAAGCCTGCCGGCACCATCGCCCCGCGCATCTGATCTATGCCTCGAGCAGCTCGGTGTATGGCACCAACAGCAAAATGCCGTTCTGTGTCGATGACAGCGTCGACCATCCCATTTCGCTGTACGCCGCCACTAAACGAGCCAATGAACTGTTGGCGCACAGCTACTGCCACCTGTATGGCCTGAAGGCTAGCGGCTTGCGCTTTTTTACCGTTTACGGGCCTTGGGGGCGCCCCGACATGGCGCTGTTCAAGTTTACCGAGGCGATCATCAAAGGCTTGCCGATCGACATCTATAACCATGGCCAGATGTCGCGCGACTTCACTTACATCGACGACATCGTCGAAAGCATCGCGCGCCTGCGCTCAAAGCCACCGGTGCCGAACGGGCCCGGCGATGGCGTAAACCGAATTTTCAACATAGGCCGCGGCCAGCCGGTACCGCTGCTGGAGTTCGTCGATTGCCTGGAGTCGGCGCTGGGCATCAAGGCCCAACGCAACTTCATGCCGCTACAGGCAGGCGATGTGGTCAAGACCTGGGCCGATATTTCGGCACTGGCCGAATGGGTCGACTTCCGTCCTCAGGTGACGGTTGAAACAGGCGTGGCGGAATTTGTGAAGTGGTATCGCCACTTCTACCAGATATGAAACGTGAGCCCTTGATAATAAAAGACCAAGGCGCAAGGGGGACTCTATGAGCCAAGACATCTTTGTATCTGTATTGATTCCAGCAAAAAACGAAGCGAACAACCTCAAGCCTTTACTTGAGGAAATCCGCACCGCGTTGGCCGATGAGGCTTACGAAATCATTGTCGTGGACGACGGCAGTACCGATTCCACCTTGCATGAACTGCGACAGATGAAAAACAACGGTCTGAGCGCGTTGCGCATCCTGCGTCATGAGCGTTCGCTGGGGCAAAGCACCTCGCTCTACCATGCGGCGCTCAATGCTCGGGGCCAATGGCTGGCGACACTCGATGGCGACGGTCAAAACGACCCCGCGGACATCCCCGGGATGTTGGCGCTGGTGCGCGGTGAACAGGGTCTGGTAGACGTTCAGTTGGTAGCCGGGCATAGGGTCAACCGCCGCGATACCACCAGCAAGCGCTGGGCCTCGCGTTTCGCCAACGGCCTGCGCAGCCGCCTGCTCAAGGACTCCACGCCGGACACCGGCTGCGGGCTGAAACTGATCGAGCGCGCGGCGTTTCTGCGCTTGCCGTACTTCGACCATATGCATCGGTTCATTCCTGCGCTGATCCAGCGTCACAACGGCCGCATGATCGTCCATCCGGTTAACCACCGCCCCCGCACCGCAGGGGTGTCCAAATACGGCAACATCGACCGTGCCCTGGTGGGCATTCTCGACCTGTTCGGCGTTTGGTGGCTGATCAAGCGCACACGGTTGAACACCAACGCACAGGAGATCGAAGGATGAACTTCTCCCGCGAAACCCTATGGCTGGTGATCGGTTTCGGTGGCCAGATCGCCTTTACCGGTCGCTTCGTGTTGCAGTGGCTGTACAGCGAATACAAGAAACGCAGCGTGATCCCGGTGAGCTTCTGGTACCTGAGCATCGTCGGCAGCACCCTGCTGTTCGCGTACGCCATTTACCGACAAGACCCGGTCTTCATTGTCGGCCAGGCCTTTGGCTCCATCGTCTATTTGCGCAACTTGCAATTGATTGCCCGCAGCAGACATCTAAAGGACTGAACCATGCGCAAAACCCTGTCGCCCGGCATCGAATGCCTGGGCTTGGTGCTGCTCGCCTTGCTGTTGATCGGCGCCGGGCTGGGGCTACGTCAACCGCAGAATGTGGACGAGGAACGCTTCCTCGGCGTGGCCCTGGAAATGCTGCACAACGGCGCGTGGTTCATCCCCCACCGTGCTGCGGAGATATACGGCGATAAACCGCCGATCTTTATGTGGACGGTGGCCTTCTTCGCGTGGCTCACCGGCCTGCCTGCCCTCGCCCTCTATATTCCGGGGCTTTTGTCGGCCGCGTCGGTCACGGCCATGGTCTACGATCTGGGCCGCAGGCTATGGAATCAGCGCATCGGTCGGACGGCGGCGCTCTTGTACCTGGCCACCTATCAGACCTACAGCATCCTGCGAACCGGGCAGATCGACAGCCTGTTGATTCTGTTCACGTCGCTGGGCCTGTACGGGCTGGCGCGGCACCTGCTGCTCGGGCCGGCCTGGCGCTGGTTCTATGTGGGCTGTGCCGCCATGGGCATTGGCGTGATCACCAAAGGGGTCGGCTTCGTCCCGATCCTGATGCTGATTCCGTATGCCTATGCGGTGCGCAAAAACTGGTCCGGTGTAGTGGTCATGCCCGGAGAGAAGCGCAAGTGGTTCCTGGGCTTCCTGGTCGCCCTCGGCGCCATCGCGATCTGGCTGCTGCCCCTGGCGCTGTCCATTGTGCTCAATGGCACTGCGGATGAAATTGCCTATGCGCGAGAAATCCTGCTGCGCCAAACAGCGGCACGCTATGCCGCCGCGTGGGATCACCGCGAACCGTTCTGGTACTTCTTCGTCAACGTGATCCCGCAATATTGGCTGCCGCTAGTGCTCGCCCTGCCGTGGCTCGTGCCGGCCTGGCGCCGTCAACTGCGCAAACACGACGGTCGAGTGCTGGTGCTGCTCGGCTGGGTGGTGCTGGTGGTGTTGTTCTTCTGCCTGAGCAGCGGCAAGCGCAAGTTGTACATCTATCCGGCGCTGCCAGGGCTGGTGCTGGTGGCAGCGCCGCTGATTCCATGGCTGCTCAAGCGCTGGTTCGGCAAACGCCCGCGCGGTCGGCGAATATTCCAGGCGCTGGTGGTGACCTGGTTTGTTTTGTGGTTTGCCCGCGGTTTCATCGAGACGATCAAGGAAGGTCGCAACCCCCATGAAGCGCTCATGGCGCAGGCGGCGACGATGACCCACGGCGCCGATCTGGTGCTGGTCAACTGGCGCGAGGGGCACTGGTTATTCGCCCGGCAGCCGATCGTGCATTTCGGGATGAAAGACTCCTCGGTCGAACAAGCAGCGCAGTGGTTGCGCGACCACCGTGAGGCGTACGCCTTGGTGCCGGACGGAGTGTTGAGCCAGTGTTTCAAACCTGAAGCCGCCCATGAGCTGGGCGAAACGTCTCGTGCGCAATGGTCGATCGTCGGCGCCGATGCCGATAACGGCCAATGTCGGCCCGAACAACCCGCCAAGGTCTATCGCTTCAGCTGGAACAAGGACAAGTCATGAGCAAGAAATGGAAGCTCGGAATATTTTTCATTGTTGTACTGCTTGGCGCCTACGCGGTATCCGCACATTTCATGGTCCACCAGCAGCTGTATGCGCACTGGAAAAACCGCTGGCATGGCAATCAGGCGCCGGACAAAAACATCTGGCTGCCGGACTATAAAGCCGTGATCCAGGCCAAGCCTGTCGCGGACGTGACCAATTTGTCCGGTATCGCCTATGACCCGGACCACGATCGTCTGCTGGGCATCACCAATGGTACGCCTATGGAAATTGTGGCAATGAGCCGTAACGGAGACCTGCTCGAACGTTACCCGCTGATCGGGTTCCAGGACACCGAAGGCATTGCCTACATGGGCAAGGGTCGTGTGGTAATCGCCGATGAAGGCTTGCAGCGACTGTACGTCCTGACCTTGCCGGACAGCCCGGGCCCCATCTCTGTGGAAAACGCACAGTTTGTCGCGATCGAGATCAACCTGAGCGAACACAACAAGGGCTTTGAAGGCGTGACCTATGACGCGGCCAACGATCGTATCTTCGCGATCAAGGAGCGCGATCCGCGGCAGCTGTATTCGGTCACGGGCATGCTCGCCTCCATGGGTGGCCCGTTGCAGGTGCGCATCAAGGACTTGACGAACTGGATCGACCGCAGCGTCTTCGGCCTGGATCTTTCCGAGGGTTACTACGATCCGCGGACCGGTCACTTGCTGCTGCTGAGCGAGCAGTCTTCCAACCTGACCGAACTCGATCAGGACGGCAACTTCGTCAGCATCCGCTCCTTGCTCGGCCTGAACGACCTGAAAAAAACCATTCCGCAAGCCGAAGGCATGACCATGGACACCGCTGGCGAACTGTACATCGTGAGCGAACCCAATCTGTTCTACCGTTTCTCCAAATCGAAAGCTGCTGTGGCAGAGAATCAGCAGAAACAATAATGGGTTTCGTGCTGGACGGGCCGGCCTCATCGCGGGCAAGCCCGCTCCCACAGATATCTGCTTGACCAAAAGATTTGTGAACGACACCGCTCACTGTGGGAGCCGGGCTTGCCCGCGATGGCGACAGTACATCCAATATTGATGTGACTGAAAGATTGCTACCGCGAGCAGCCTGCTCGCGATGAGGCGCGCCAGAACACCCTCAAACCAGGCCTCGATCCTTTGCGCCCCCCTGCGCAAGCCCTCTCTCGATAAACAGCCCCCCTAACTGTCATGGTCGCGCAACCATACAGTTCGTTGCCCCCGCCCCATCGCCGTACCGGTACTTCCTTCGCCAAGCTCCATAACCTGCAGGTGCTCATCAGGCACCCACGCTTCAGCCCGCCAATGACTCATAAAAAATGCAATAAAAAGGAGCTTCAATTGAACACTGAGGAAACAGTGGTTGTCACCGGAGTGACATCAGGCATTGGCCTGGCTTGCGCCAGGAAGTTGATAGAACAGGGAAACAAGGTAGTTGGGATCGGGCGCAGAACCGAGCGCCTCAATGCACTGGCCGACGAACTGGGTGAACGTTTTTATCCCCTGGCCTGTGATGTGCGTGACATCGATTCACTCACCACACAGTTGAAAAAACTTCCCGATGCATTTGCCACGTTCAGCAAACTCATCAATAGCGCCGGCTTACTTCAGGGACAAGGGACGTTACTGGACGTCTCGGACGCTCAAATATCCACCATGCTGGAAACTAATGTTCATGGATTGATCAATGTCACTCGGGCGGTATTACCCAAGTTGATAGAGAGCGGTCGCGGGCACATTATCAACCTGACCTCGATTGGCGCTCACTATCACTATACCGGCGGCCATGTCTATGCGGCGTCCAAGGCTTTTGTCGACCATTTCGGACAATGCCTGCGCACCGAACTGGTGGGCGCCCGGGTCCGGCTGACCAATATCGCACCCGGTAAAACCCGCTCGGAATTTGCCTTGGTTCAATTTGCCGGCGATCAAGCCAGAGCCGACCGGGTGTACAGCACCCTGACGCCGCTTGAACCTTCGGATGTGGCCAACTCGATCCTCTGGGCTCTGCATCAGCCCACTCACGTCAATATTAATCTTATTGAACTAATGCCTGCTGATCAGGAACTTTCGTACCGGTGATCCCATGAGCCAATCCCTCGCCCACTACTATGTCAGAAACAAACTCACGCATAAGTTGATCAGCAAGCGCGTGCTGTCACCTATCTCACTGTCCCAGCAGCCACCGACTGACTTGGTACAGGCACTTTGCATTGAAAGTGAAGTGTCAAAACTGTCAGCTGTTTATGCCCAGTTCCAACACTCGGACGATGGCCAGACGGGTCTTCCCCGTTACATGCCGTTTTATCGTTTCATTCAGTCCAAATTCCCCGGTTTTCAATGGCAGGTTCGTTCCACTCAGGGCAAAAAAACCTTGATTCTGGACAAACCGTACATCAACCAGAGCCGGCCTTCGCTTTTGAATTTGCTGCTGTGCGCCATCAATGACAACACCGCCACGACCCCGGCCCTGAAAGTGCGATACCCCGCCATGCGAGAACTGCCGGACGAATTGGTGGTGGATCTCGAGCAGGCCTTTGAGCGCTTGTCATTTGCGCAGTCGGCGCCCCACTTCGTAGCGCGTTTTGCCCAGGCCCTCGCCAAGGGACTGGCCGGTGAAACCATTACCCTGGTCTCGCCGGTATGCCCTGATTACGGCTACGAAAACAAGAATGGCCGCCTGCGTTATACCTTCGAGCATCTGGGTGAAGGCATCGGGCTGGTGGCCGGACGTGTGGTCAAGACCCTGCCTGACCTGCAAGCGGTGCTGAAGAAGCACGGCATCGATGCACGGATCGCCGTGGCCGCCGGGGATTTCGAAGGGTTTGACGCCAGTACCCTGAACCGTCTCAATGAAACGCGCGAAGGCTTCGCCCACAAACTGCGAATCAGCCAGCAGAAGATCCTCGATGTTCTCGGCCCAGACGCCGAGTCGATCATGATCGCCGAAGCAGCCGGTGGCGAAGACTGCTGGCATGCACTGACGGCTGAGGCCCAGCAACGCCTGGCAAACCAGGACAACGGCTGCATCGTCGAGGACGATCTCGACTATGCCTCCATCTTCAGTGCACGGCTGCCGCTCTATCAAGCCTGGCACCAGCAGCGCAGCAATGAAGAGTTGATGCAGATCCTGTATGCCCAGGGTGCGGAATATGCGGCCATCGGCAAGGTGTTCGCCCAGCAGTGGAGCAACCCCATTGTTATCGGCGCGGATCACAATCGCATGCAGCCCTTCTATTGGCTGTACAGCACCATTCCTGTCCTTTATCTGACCAGGGTTTACTGATGAGCCCGCGTGAAAGTGCAAATCAATGCACTCACTACTGTCAGTACGGGCCACAGGGCGATGTCCGTGCCAGCTATGCCCATCTGCCCTTCCAGGGTTTCTGGACCTGGCTGACCGGCAAGGGACAGGCGCTCACACCCGAGGCGTTGAAGAGCGCAATGAATGAGAGCGGTGAAGGCTTCCTGGTGGCTCATTTGCTGTTCACCTGGTCGATGATGATCGCCTTGGTGCTGCTCGGCCAGGCCGTGCTGCAGGGTGTCTTCTCCATGAGTACGGCGGTGTTGCTGGTGCTGGCGGGCTGGGTCCTGATGGTTAACCGGTTGCGCAGCATGCAGGCCACTTTCCATTACCTGACCCACGGCGCGGTACTCAAGGACAAGGCTCGTGCACAGCGCTATGCCAGGCTGTTTCTGACCACGCCACTGCTGTATCAGGACTGGGACACCTATAACCAGAGCCATGTACGCGAACACCACAATATCCACGTGTTGTGCTCGGACACGGATCCCGACCAGCGCTTCATCCGCGAGCAAGGTTTCTACCCGGGGATGCCTGAATTGGTCTACTGGTGGCGACTCTGCTGCACGCCCTTTCGCCCGGTTTACCTGATGCGTCAATGGCGTGGGACGTTGCTCGACAGCTTTGTTCGTCTGGACCGTCGTGAAGCGTTGTTTCGCTGGGGCTTCTGGGGTGTATTGCTGACGCTGCTGTGGGCGGTGGGTGGGTTGCCAGCCTTTGGCTTGATGTACGTGATACCGCGCGCCGTGCTGTTCGAGCACTCCATGTGGCTGCAATTGTTTACCGAGCACCTGTGGTTCTACCAGCGGGACGCCCGCCGTACCGAGAAAAGCCATTATGGCCGGCTGACCTGGGGTCGTTTCCAGGGCCGCACGCCGCCAGAAAGCGGGGTCATCGCCCATGCCGCCTGGATGTTGAAGTGTGTGCTCTACGATCTGCCGGTGCGCTTGTATGTGTACCCTCAAGACCTGCCCAACCATGACGCGCACCACCGCCGCCCCAACGTCCATTACCGGCATATCGCCAATTATCGGGCCAGCGTCGAGCAACAGCCCTCCCCGTATGGCCCATTCCTCGAAGTCTGGGGGTTCATGGCGGGGCTGTATCTGATTCGCGACCATTTGTGCCGAGGGGTGGTCGAGCCTTTTACCCCTTGGGAAGCTGCTTCTCTCAACACCCAAAACAGCCTGTACCCAACGTCCACCGATCAAGGAGCCTGATCATGCAAGAGACGATTCAAGCCGCGAACCACGAACTGAACAGCAATGCCTACGCCTCCCTCAAAGCCTCACAGCTGTTTTCTCAAGAAGACCTGGACTACATGGAAGCGGCGTGCCAGGTCATTCCCAAAACCATCATCGAGATCGGTGATGTAGGTGAAGAAAACTTTCTCGCGGTGGGACGCTTCATGGAGGATCAAAAAGGTCAGTTGCCCGTGTATCGCAACGATCCTTACGGCAAACGTGTGGTGGAGATCCTCTCTTCGGGAAAAAGCCGTGAATTCTTCAACGGCATCATGGAAGGCGAGTGTTTTATCCGCCGCTGCCAGTCCAATCTGCTGGAAGCTGGCAACTTCATCGGCAAGCACATCGACACCTACAGCAACCTGGAATATCGCTATTCCGTGGTGATCCAGTTCGGCAAACAGTACGAAGGCGGCGAGTTTTTTATCGAGCATGAAGGCCGCGAATCGCAATTTAAAACCGGCTATGCCGACGTGCTGATCAATCGCTGCGAGATCCCCCACGGCGTACGCAAGGTAGAGAGCGGCACACGCTCCTCCCTGGTGTTTTTCCTGAGCACCAGCCCGTTGGACAAACCCAACCTCAACAATAAACAGATCTGATCGGAGTGCGCGTCCGCCCCCCAAGGCGGACGTTCAACCGGCGAAACCAGAAGGAAACGTCTCATGACGCAAACAAACGTAGCCAGCTTTCAAGAAACAAAGAATCAAGACCTGCAAGCCTATTTCCTGGGACTCATTTCGGTCGCGGCGTTTGCCATGACTTTGCCGGCGGCAAAAATGCTCGCAGGCGATCTGAGTGCCCTGCAAGTCGGGTTCTTCCGGTCGGTATTGGCTGCGTTTGCGGCAATTCCCTTTTTACTTATCGGTCGAGCAAAGCTACCCAATCGCTCGCAAATCAAGCGGATGTTGCTGACGTCCACCGGCATCGTCTACGGCTTTCCGATCCTCACCGCGCTCGGCATGCAATACGTTCCGGTCAGCCACGGCGGCGTCGTACTCGCTGCACTGCCGCTGTCCACAGCGATCTTCGGTACCCTCATTACAGGCACTCGCCCCTCCAAAATGTTCTGGGCGGTCTCAAGCCTGGGCTTCCTGGTGGTGATGGCCTACACCGTCATCAAGTCGGACGTCTCGGACATCTACATCGGCGATCTGGCGCTGCTGGGCGCCGTGCTGCTGGCCGGTTTTGGCTACGCCCAGGGCGGTGCACTGTCCAAGGAACTGCCAGGTTGGCAGGTCATGTGCTGGACCCTGGTCATCAGCCTGCCTGTGCTGCTCCCGGTGAGCCTCTGGCTCTATGACGGACAGACCATCGCCAACTTGCCTGGACAAGGGGTCGCTGCCCTGCTGTTTCTGGCCCTGATCAATTCGCTGCTGGGTTTCTTCTCGTGGAACCGCGCCCTGGCCCTGGGTGGCATCCAGCGCATCAGCCAGCTGCAATTACTGCAACCGTTCTTCACGTTTGCCTTTTCGATCTTCCTGATGGGCGAGTTGTGGAACTGGCTTACCCCGGCCGTCTGCGCCATCGTCATCGTGCTGGTCTGGCTGTCCAAGCGCATCTGAAACAAGACCGCGCGCTGGCCAACCAGCGCGCTTCTTGAGGAGCTTTCGGGCCGCCGTTACATCCTCTCCATACCCAGACGGAAATCCGCCCATGACGTCTTCGAGCTTTTTTCGCCCCGCCTCGGAACTGGCACAGTGGGACGCCTCGCAGTATGAAAACAACGCCCGTTTCGCTCAACCCGCCAACGGCGCGGTCGAACTGTTGGCCTTCAAGGCAGGCGACCGGGTGCTGGACATCGGTTGTGGCGACGGCTATCTGAGTGAGCAATTGGCTCGGCAATGCGCTGAAGTGGTGGGTGTCGACTACAGCCCGCAAAAGGTGGAAGCCGCACGTTTGCGTGGTCTGGATGTGAGGCTGGGGAATGCCGAGGAGCTGTTCTTTCACCAAGAGTTCGACGCAGTGTTCAGCAGCGGCGCCATGCACTGGATGCGACGTGCCGATCAAGTCGCCCATGGGGCCTTCATGGCACTCAAACCCGGTGGACGTTTCGTCGGTGAATTTGCCGGTGCCGAGAATGCCCTGCTGATCCGGCGGGCGATCCACGGCGCCCTGGAGCGCAGATCCGTCGATGCGCAGGGCATTGACCCCTGGTTCCTGCCCACAGCCGGTGAATACCAACAGGTGCTGGAGAATGCGGGGTTTCACATCAGCTACATCAGTTGGTTCGAACGACCTGAAGTACTGGATTACCCCATTGCCCAATGGATACAAACCTTTGGTAGCCCTTACCTGACAGCGCTGCCGGTTGAAGCCCGCGCTGGCTTCCTGGAAGAAGTGACGGAGGAGCTGGCCAATGATCTGTTGAACTCCGACGGCCAATGGACGGTGGACTACACATGCCTGCGTTTCAAAGCTGAAAAAAAGGCATAACCCACAGCACTTGCCTGAAACAAGGAGCGATACATTGGATCAATCAGCAGACGGCGGGCGCGGTGCCTGGCTCTCAAACTGGAATTAACGATATGTCTATAAAAACCAATGGATTAGCGTTGAAATCTTTTTACGCCGACACCCAAGTGTGGTCGAACCAGGACGGCAAACCGCTGTACTGGATCGACGACATCAGCCTGGCCGTCAATGGCTCGGAAATCGTTGAAGATTCGTTCATTCAAACACTGCACGACAATGATGAAGTCCAGATCCTCAACGGCGTCATCTACTCCTATGAAGATCTGGGAGAAGTGGCCACCCTGGTGGAATACTTCAAAAGCTGGCAGCAAAACCTGTAGTCAATGCATCGCGCGCTTCAGCTAACCGGGCGCCTGATCCAGAACACTGTGGTCGGTGACTCGCTGGGCAGTTTCGCTGCCAGTCTGAGCGTCGATGAAACGCTTGAACTGGATGTCATTGCAGTGGCTGACGTTCAGGCGGATGTACTGATCATAATCGCGGGTGTTGCTGAACAACGACCCTGGAGCCAAAAAGATCCGGGCGTCATGGGCCTGTTCGATCAGACGGCGAATGTTCACGTGCGCGGGGAAACGCGCCCACAGAAACAAACCATCCACGCCGGGTTCGTCAAACACCACACCCACCTTACCCAGCCACTCCCGCGCCCTGACACGCTCCTGCATCACCCGCTGACGCAGAACATCCAAATGGTGCTGATAGCGCCCGGACTCCAGAGTGTAGGTCACGATGGTTTCGTCCATGGATGAGCCGCACAACAAGTTGTACATCTTCTGCTCCACCAGACGTTCGACAAACGCTGGTGGTGCCGCCACATACCCGAGGCGCAGGGCAGGACTGAGCACTTTGCTGAAGCCGCTGATGTAAAAGGTGCGATTCAAACCATCCAGGCTGGCCAGTCGAAGGGTTTGCTTGGCAGATAACGAGCCAAAAATATCGTCTTCGACAATATGAAAATCATACTTCTCGGCCAGCGAAAGAATCTTGAACCCCTTGGCCGGGGAGGTATTGCCGCCAGTAGGATTGTGGATCAGGGTTTGGGTCAGAAACAGTTTTGGCCGGTATTTGATCAGCATGGCCTCCATGGCCTCCAAGTCCGGACCATCAGCCAATCGTGGCACCGTGATGATGTTGAAATCGCGCCCCTTGATCAGCTTCAACTGCAGCAACAGATAGCTCGGGTCCTCGACCAGCAAGTAATCACAGGGCTTGAGCATGACACTTCGAATCAGCGAGAACGCATGGGTCGCCCCCACCGTCACCACAATCTGGTTGCTGGAGGCATTGATGTGAACCTCGCGCAACTTGCGAGCAATCACCGAGCGCAACTGCTGACTCCCCGCGGCAGGCGCCGGGACGCTGCAAGACAGCGTGTTACGAATCAACCGTCCGGTAACAGAAACAGGCACAGCGTCAGCCAGCCAGGACGGAGGAAAGTAGCCTGAACTGACGGGGATATCGTATTGGGAAGGGTCCAGCGCGCGATACAGAAATCCCGCATGCAGGCTGGACGGCGGGATCAACTCGTCCAGGTCCTTGAGGGTTCCCGCTGGACTGGTCGCGAGAATAAAGTAACCGGCCCCGGGTCGAGACTCGATAATGTGCTGCGCCACGAGGTCCTCGTAGGCGCTGCTCACCGTAAAGTTACTGACGCCCAGTTGTTTGGAGAGAGCCCTGACCGAAGGCAACCGACTGCCTTGAACCCATTGGAAAGTTTCAATGCGCGCAATAATTGCATTTCGGATCTGGTCCACCAACAGCGTCTTGCTGCTGCGATCTATCTCGAACATCTCATTCCCTTAATGAAACCACCGCCATCTCTGAAAACATGGCATTCCTGGTGCCTGGCAAAAAGCAGGCAGGTGATCGACAAGCCATCGCCGATACTCGCGCGCGAGGCAACCACCCTGGAATTATGTAAGCAAAGTTTACGCCAGCGCTCAAAAAATGCCTTGCCTATTCCATCGAATAAAAACTCGGGGATGAGAATGGGTTTTCATGGAGTTTGAGGACATTGCGATCCAAAGGCTCAAGGTTGAAGCTGTTTGCCGAGGTATCGGTTGAGAATGATCAGGGTTTGGGTCCGGGGCAATGGTCTCAGCAGTGCTGCGACAATTGCGTCATGCCTGTATGTCGTACTGGCCATATTCAAGCAATCGGGCAGCAAACCGCTGCCCAATTTAATTGCCCAACAACCCGCTGGACAATTACACCCTCACGGATAACTAAACCCCTTGACCAACGTCAACTCCCCCACCGCCCGCATCGGCACCAGGAACGTCTCCATCTTCTCGTTCGGCGTCCCCTCCTCCGTAATCACCGTAATCTGCGCAGTCGTCAGGGGCTGAACAGCCTCTTCCTGCCCCTCCTCATCACTGCGATACCCGCCACCGTAGTAGTTCACGTACACCAGGTATTGCCCCTTGATCGGCGCCGGCATGGCGAAGATTTCCGGGCCGTAGCCGGTGGTGACGTCGACGTCGAGTGCGCCGCCGTTGGCTGCGACGCGGTCGCCGTACCAGATGTGGCCGCCGTCAGGCGTGACGAGGTGCAGGTCGAGGTCGGTGCCGTCGCTGTCCCAGGCCAGCAGCACTCGCAACTTGGCCGGGGTGGCGCCGCCGCTGGCATTGAGGAACTGCGTGCGATGGCGTTGTTGACCATCGGGGCTGCGGACTTCAACGCTGTTGCTGCCGTTGGGGAATGAGAACGGGCGATCATAGCGGCCGGCGGGGTCGATTTTCAGCGGCATGCTGACGCCGTTGACGATCAGCTTGCCGGGTTCATTGCCCTTGGGCGTGGATTTGATCTGGCCGGTAATGCGAGCGGTATTGGCCTGCCCCACCGGTGTGTTGACCGAGGACGCCGGGTAATTAACCGTCTGACGAAAGTTTTCGCCTTCGCCTTCGGGCGCGCCTGTGCGCCAGCCGCCGACGGGCGTGTCGAGTTTGACCGCGCTATCGGCGGCGAACGTGGTCGGCCATACGCAAAAGGAACAAAGGAACAGGAGGACCTGTGGGTAACGGAGTTTCATGGCCTAATCCAGCAAGAGGTGGCGGGCGAGCCCTTCGATGTAGGTTTCATCCTGGCCGTTGGGGTGTGCTTCGAAGGCCAGGTGCAGGTATTCGTGGGTCAGGTCGAGGCGGTCTTGCAGCGACAGCACCCCGCGCACGTAAATGCGCTGGCGTTCGCGATCGACAAAAGGACGGCCGAAAGCCAGGCGGCAAACGGCGAAGGTGTTGACTTCGTTGTAACCAACTTCGCTTTCCAGCCGTGGTCGCCAGCCGCGGCGTTGTTTTTGCAGCCAGTCTTGCGCGGCGGGCAATGCATCGCAGGAAGCCACTGGATTGTCCCAGCGGCTGAGGCTGGCGCGCGGGTAAGCGTGCAGCAGGATGGCGTCGTAGCGTTGACCGGCATTGGCCTGTTCGACGGCTTGCTGCCAGGAGAGCTTGTCCGGCCCCGGTTGGTCGGAGTGATAGGTGACGTTGCTGCCGGCGAGGACCAGGTCGCTGGTCCACGCGGCGATGTTGCGTGATTCGGTCGCGGCCGGGCGTGGGGCGACGCGCTGTCGGCTGCTGCTGTCGTCGATGCTCAGGCAGTCGCCATTGCGGGTGGCGTTTTGCAGCAGGTAGGTGCGGATCGCGACGCTCAGGGCTTTGGCAGCTTCGGCGGGTTCCGGTCTGGCTTCGCGCTGCAGGACGCGGGCGACGTATTCTTCGCGGTCCAGGCGGGCGACGAGTTTGTCCTTGAGCAAGAACAACTCGCCGTCGCTGTGGATCTCGAGTTGATTGCCGTTGGCGAACTCGACGCGATAGTCGCCTTGCAAAGGCCCGGGCGCTAACACGCGATCCCCCGACAGCACGCGTTTGAGCGGATAACGCGCGAACAGGCCGACCTCGACGCACTTCCCCGCCTCGGCGGGCCAAGACGAAGGCAACACCGTCGCCAGTGCCTGACCGTAATTGCGCAAGACCATTTGACTGGTGCCGCGCCCACCGGCCCAGATCGGCGTGCCGTCCGCCGTCCAGCCAGCGAACCCGCCCTGGCGCGACGAGGGATCCTGATCCCCCAACCAGCTCCAGGTTTTCACCCGCAACCGGCCGCCAAGCTCACCGACGACATTGCCATCAGCCGCATTCAGCACCACATCAAGCAACACCCGCCGCGCCTGATCCTGCGCCGGCATCACGGCCAAGACCTTCAGCAACCCGGCCACCGAAACCCGGGTCTGTGGTTGCAACGACGGCAAGTCCAGCAGCCACTTCGGCGCTTGTCTCGCCTGCCAATACTCGCGCCATTCAGCGCCGGCAATGCCCAAGCGCGCAGGCTCGAAATACAGCCCGCAAGACTTCACCAATGCCTGATCGCGCTCAATCCTGCCGCCCGCCGTGCAGCAATAAACCTCTTCCTTTGATTGCCCGCGACACTCATACGCCGGCTCACGCGCGCCGGTGTCCACCAACCAGCCGTAGACAAACAGCTTCCACAAACTGCCCAGCGGCGTCTGCAGATCAGCAGGCAATGGCTCACGCGAGATCACCTGAGTCTGGCTCAATGAAAGCAATTCATCCTTGAAGCCCAGTCGCAACGGTTCGTCCTGCGCTGTCGCCAGCGCAGGCATCAAACACAACAACCACCAGACCAGACGCCGGGTCATGTCAGTGGACCGTGACCTGACCAAGCGCCGGTTTCTGTTCCTGGGCCTGATGCTGTGGCGCATAGACCTGGGTGAAACGCACCGGCGGTAGATTGAACTGACCTTTTTGCGAGAAGCGCACCAGATGACGCAGGCGCAATTCACCGCTCAAGGCATCCACCGGGATCGCGTAAGCCATTTGCCCCGGTTCGAAACGGGCCTTCTCCAGCGCGGTCGGCTCGGTGCCAGCCTTGCCCATCAGCTTGATGCCCCACGTGGTGCGCTCGACGTCCGCGCCCGGTGGCAGCGGCACTTCGAGCATGCCGTAGCGCAGCGGTTTTGCGGCTTTGCTGGTGATGATCACTTCGTCCAGGTACAGGCTGTCGCTGGACAACGGTTTGGTCCCGACGGCTTCGAGTTTGAACTCGAACGCTTCGTCACCCGGCACCAGACGCGACAGACGACGAGTGATGGTCACGGCCATCGGGTCTACCGGCGGTTGCTTGCTCTGGAAGCTCAACGCAGCGCGAAGCGGGCGTTCTTGCGTCCCGCTCAGCGACAACGTTGCAGGCACGGTTGCAGCCCCCTGCCACGTCCAATACATCTCACCGGTATCACCGTACTTTTTCTTCCAGCCATCACCCGGTGCCAGCGCGATGGTGGGCGAGGCCTGTTCGATGCTGCGTTGCAGCCAGGTCAGCGCCAAGGCGCGTTCCAGGGTCGATTGCTGTGGCAACAAGCGTTGCAGCAGCGCTTGCGCGTGAGCCTGATCGAAGGCTTGCAGCGACAGGTTCAAGGCTTCGACAAACGGCTGGGAACTGGCGGCCACTTGTTGTTGCGCAGCATCCAGTTGACGACTGAACGCCTCCGGCAGATTGACCTTGGCCTGACGCGCCAGAGAGGCGGTCAACAGCCGAGCGCTGGCCAGCCCCAACGCCGAATCCGGATCGCTCATGACCAGGCTCTCTTCGCCGTCGTCCATCACACTCGCCGCATGGCCTTCGCCGGCTTTCACCAAGTCGTCGATCAAACCGCTGAGCAACGTGTTCACCGGCAATTGCATCTGTTTGGCAAACGACAGAATCAACGCCCGCTGCAACAGCGGCGTGTTCTGCGACTGCTTGGCGTACACCTCCAGCACCCGCTGCCAATGCTCCGGCGGCAGGCTCAGTTCCAGCGCTTTGCTGGCGTGCCAGTCAGCGTAGTAGGCATACGCGGTGAGGAACGCATCCGGCTCACCGTCAAAGCCCCACCAGGTGAAGCTCGCCGACGGGCCGGCCATTTGCACCAGCCGCAGGCGGCTGTTCTGCATGATCAAACGCAAGCGATCGCGGATCTGCGGGTTCGACGATAAGGTCGGATAAGCGATGCTCAATGGCAACAAACGACTGGCGGTCTGTTCGACGCCGCCGTACGGATAGCTCAGCAGATCATCGAGGGCCGAACGGAACAGCGCTTGCGGGCTGTCATCCAGACGCAGGCGAATATCCGTGGCGTCCGCCGGCAAGGTCAGCGGCGTGTCACCGCTGGCCACGTCCAGGCTTTGGCTTTGCGTCACCTGCCAGCCTTCGCCGGTCGCGGTCAGGCGCACGGCCAGGGCATCAGCGGTTTTACCATCCTGCACCAGCTCGGCAGTCCACTCGCCATTGGCTACTGTGAACGCTGGCAATGCGATGTAGTTGATGCCGTTGTTCAAGGTCACCGGCACACGCTGTTCCGCGCCGCCGTAGTGAATTACCAGCTCAGCCTTGACCGGCTTCTCGGCCTGACTGAACGCGAACACACCGAGATCCGGTTTGTCGCTGTTGCGGAACTTGGTCGGGCCGCTCCACTTCAGGTACAGCGGCTTTTCCGAGCGGACAAATTGCTTCTTCTGCCCGACCTGGCCTTCATCGGCGATAGCGCGGGCGGTGATGCGCCAGCGGGTCAGCGAGTCCGGCATCTTGAAGGTGAAGCGGGTTTTGCCATTCGCATCGGTGATCAGTTCAGGCTGCCACGCGGCGGTGTCGACGTCTTCGCGACGTGGCCGTTCCAGTACTTTCACCCCGCGCTCGCTGCGGTTGGCTTTGCCCGGCGCGCCTGGGCTGCCCGGCAGTGCCACGTCGTAGCTGATGAACGACAAACTGGCGCTGGTGCGCACATTGTTGCGGCGTGGGTGGTAGAAGAACTGGTCGATGGTCGGCGCGACTTCCGGTTGCAGGGCGTAGACCATCTCGTCCACGACACTGACCGTCAGGTGCGCCGGAATGGCTTTGCCGGCGAACTGGGTAGCGAGATCGACGGTAACGGTATCCCCTGGTTGATACGCCTCTTTGTCGGTGGTGATTGCCACGTCGATCTGCGGCGCGACCACTTTGATGCCGGCGTTCTGGAAGCTGTATTGGCCACCCTTGGTGTAAAGAACCGAGAACGTCAGGTTCGGCGCGAAAGTGTCCTTCACCAGGATGCGCGCGCGGTATTGGGTGTCGCTGATTTTTTCCATCTTCAGCCAATCGCTGCCCTTGGACAGCAGCGCCGTGGCCTCGACCTTGTCGCGTTCCAGCGACAACAGCGCATCGATAATCGGCTCGGGGAAAGTGATCAACGCGAGGGCTTCATCGCCCGCTTTGTACTCGGGTTTATCGAGGACGATTTCCACGGTGCCGGGCACGGCTTTGACGCCGTCGCCGGTGACCGAATGACCGGTCGCGCCAAGCACGCGACCGTGATCATCTTTCAGCGTCAGGTTGTAAGTGCCCGGACGGTCGAAGGCCAAGGTGAAGCCTTTATCTTTGGCGGTGAGTTTACCTTCGCCAGTGGTCTGATCCTCCAGACGCACCCAGCTGTAGCTACTCGGGGTGACCGCTTTGCTCTGCTCGCTGCCACCTTCGTTGGCATAGCTGAAGGCAACCTTGCCGCCCACCGCGCTGAACCGCTGCGGCGCGCTCAGGCGGAAACTCGCAGCACCGCGATCGATGAGGATTTCCTTGGTGGTCTTGACCCGATACGCCGCGCCATCGCTGGCGAACACGGTGAGCATGTAGCGGCTCGGTTTCTCGGCGGCAGGCAGGTCGAGGCTGGCGTTGCCCTTGGAATCGGTGGTCAGTTCGGCGCTGGTCAGCTCTACCGGGAATTGCCCGAGGTATTGCAGCTCGTTATCGACCATCGACAATTGTTGGGCACGCAGGCTCAGGCTCAACTTGGCGTTGGCCACTGGTTTGCCGTCCGGGTACAACAGCACCAGACTGCCCTTCACCGGTTCGCCGGTGCGGTAATCCTGCTTGGCCAGGTTCAGGGAAATCTCGAAGTGCGGCTTGATGTATTCAGCGACGCGGAAGGCGCTGCTGTAGGCCTGATCCTTGTAGCTGAAACGCAGCTCATAACCGCCTGCCACGGCGTTGTCCGGCAGCTGGAAGCGGCCCTGAGTACCGGCCTTGGAATCAAGCTTTAGCGCCAACGATTGCAGCGCGGTACCGGTAGCATCGAGGACGGTCACATTGACGTCGGCAGCAGTCGGCGCCACGGAATCCCGCGCGTTCTTGAACTCGCGACCGACGATTTTCAGCGACACCCAGTCCCCCGGCCGATACAGCGGCCGGTCGGTGAATGCATAGAGTTTGGTGTCGTAGATTTCGCTGTCGTAGTAGAAGTTCTCGGAGACGAACACCCCGCCCTCTTCGTCCTCGCCAATCACGAACGAACGCTCGGGGCTGACGTGTTTCAGACGCAGCAAACCGTCGGCGTCAGTCGCGCCGCTGCTCATCACGCCCAGGCCGTCGGTCCACAGCACATTCACTTTTGGCACCGAACTGCCTTCATGTTTGCGTGCGGCCCACACCAGCAATTCATCGCCAGCAATCTTGCTCACGGCCACGGTGTTGGAGACGAAAACCATGGTGGTCGCGCGGTATTTGCCGACCAGCGCTTCCACCAGGTACAGGCCCGGTTTCAGGTTGCCCAACGGGATGTACACGTTGCCCGGCGAGACACTGACGAACTCGCTGGAAGAACCGGCCAGGTTCACGCCCTCAGGCGGCTGGATCGGTTTGGCTTGCCACAGCGGATAACGGAATTGGCTGACCACCGGCAGGCCCGGAATCAAGGCGAATTGTGGCTGTGCGTCGTAAGGCGTTGGTGCGGCGATGGCGGTGCCCATCTTCAGTTCCGGCACTTCCTCGGTGACTTGTTTACGCGACTCGTAGGAAAACGCCCGCTGCATCACCCTACGGGATTTGCGGTACCAGTTGTCCCACAGGTACGCGAGGGTGTTCGACAGGCCTTCGCCCTTGAACTGGCCGTCACTGACCACGCGGTGCAGGTTCTTCTGGCGCTTGAGGAAATCCAGCGGCTTGTCGATGCGATACACGCGAATGTCCGCGCCGCCGTAAGGCTCCATGCGGAACCGGCGGTAATCGCGGCCCGGCGCTTCGAGGCGAACCATCGCCTGTTCGTCGCTGGCGAAACTGCTGTCGGCCAGCAGGAAAAAGCTTTCACCGGCCACCGGCGTGTAGCCGCTTGGCTCGACGGTGTCTTCGGCGTTGACCGTGGCTAAAGGCGCCAGAAGGGCCAGCAGCAATGAAATTCGAGAGCAAATGCGCAGCATGCGGGCACCGATCATTGGGAGAGGAAGTTCAGTCGATAGACGCCGATGAAGTTGGGGTTGGCTGCGTCGGGTATCCATCGGGTGTCCTTCCATGTCATGAGTTGTTGCAGGCTTGCAGAGCGCATGCCGTTGTCAGTGGGGGTGGTAGTGCCGGTGTGATAGGCGATGAAGCGGCCCATCCAGATCATCAGGTGCTGGTCGTCGCCCTGATCGAAAAACATCAAGTCGCCGGGTCGGGCCTGGGCCACATCGCGGCCGACCAGATGACTGTTGAACTGAATCAGCTTGATCGCGTTGACGTAAGGTCCGACTTTGCCGCCGCCCTGTTGCCATTGCTGGGCGAGGCCGCGTTGGGCGTCGCTCAGTTGCAGTTCCGGCGGCAGGTAGCGATTGGACAAGCCATTGCTGCGCAGCCATTTATCGTCATGGACTTTCAGCGCTTCGTTGGCGGCAAACCGCACCAGCCCGGCGCAGTCCTGCTGATACCAGCGCGGGCTCGGGCCTTGGGTCAGTTGTTCCTGGGCGATGCGCACGAACCAGGCGCGGAATACCTGGGATTGCTGCGGGTCGAGCGCCGGGGCTTCGCTGGCAAAGGTGCGAGTCCCCAGCAACAACGCCAGCAGGCCGAGGCCTCGGATGAGTGTGGTCACAGGGCTTTCCACTCCAGCGGCAGCCACTGCCAGTGACCGTCGGGCTCGCTGCCTTTAGGCAAGGTCAGGGCATATTTGCCATAGCCGCCGAGGGTGCGCAGTTTCGGGATCAGGTAGGTTTGCGCGGCGTTGTAGAACACCGGCTCCATGTCTTGCGGCAGGCTGTCGAGGGTTTCCTGTTGCATCAGTTGCGCCATGGAGTCCGGGCCGAAATAGATCGGCATCAGCAGGTCTTTCGGCACCACGTCAGCCATGGGCGGGAAGCGTTTGTCGAGGGTGCCGAGGGCTTTGTCGACCAGTTTGTCATCGAGGGAGAACAACAACGTCGAACCGTGGCGCGCCAGGCTGACGCGCATAAAGGCTTTGCCGGTGATCGCGTCCGGTTGCTCGGCATCCTTGGCCTTGTAGGGACCGAAGTTGGAGCTGACCTGGCGCTGCCACTGGTGGGTCTGGCCTTCCTGTTTCTCGACCACCGGGAACGCGTGCTCGGCGACGTTGCCTTCGTAGGCGCCGACCATCGAGCCGAACAAGTTGCCCAGGTCGCCGTCGAGCTTGGCACTGTCATCGTCGTTCAGGCTGGCCACCAGCAGCGGCGTGTACAACCGCGAATCGGCGTACCAGCACAGGCCGGCGGCACCGGCCATGTGTTCGGTCAGGGTTTGGGCCGCGGCGGCGTCGGCGCCGAGTTTCACCAGCAGCGGTTTCTGTTGTTCGGCGGCCAGCGGCAAGGTCACGCAGGCGCTGGCGCCCATCGGCATGGCCTGCCAGATCGGTTTGAAGTCGAAGTCTGGCTGGTTTTCCAGTTCATCCATGGCGAGGAAGCTGTGCCAGCCCTTGTCGTCCATGTCGAAACGCAGGCCGGCGAAATTCGGGATGAAGCGCTGGTAACCCATGGCCAGAACGCTGGAATTGACCGAGAGGCGTTGCTTCACTTCAGGCGCGCGGGGTTGCAGGCCGAAGGCTTCGGGGAACAATTTCTGGCCGCTGAGCAGTGCTTCCAGCGATTCAGTCGAGACCATGCCGGGTTCTTCGACTGGACCGTGGCCGGCTTCATAAAGCTTGGCCGGGTTGGACAGCACCACCAGTTTGTCGCCATGAGAGGCGAACAGCAGCGCTTTGCTGTTGTTGTAGGTGAGTTGATAAAGCGGCACCACATCGCCGGCGACCTTGATTTCAGCCAGCTTGCTCAGCTGCGTATCATCCAGCGCCACTTTCGCCAGCGGCTCCAGCACCTTGGCCAGCCCGCCGCGATCCATCACCAACAGGAAATCCTTGAGACGCCCATCCGCCCCGCGCCACAGCGCCACGTCCGCCGGTTGATCGAACAGCTGCTCGATCAGGCTGTCCTGCAACTTCAGGTCATGCTCGTAAATGATCCGCCGCAAGCTGCCGATCAAGCCGAGGCGGTCGGCGTGGGCTTCGTAATAGAAGACGAAATCTTCGGTCAGGGTTTCCTTGAGAAACGGCACCGCCAGCAGATCCTTGGGCAGTTGGCTCAGGGAGTGGGTTTCAAGCAAACCGTCCGGCCGGCCCATGCCCAGTTTGTCACTGGCCAGTTCCGCAGGCGGAGCCTTGGGTTTGTTCAGGAACCACCCCAACCCACCCGCCACGCCGGCCACCAGGCACAGCCCGATTACCAGCGCCGGCCAGCGACGGGACGTGTTGGCCACAGGTGCGGCAGCGGCCGGGGAAGCGGCCGGGGAAACAGTGTTATCACTCATGTTCACAAACCCAATTCATCCGTGGTGCGGGATGTTTAATAGTTGAAAGTCTTGACCAGCAGCAGGTCGCCGATCGCCCGCAAAGGCACGATGAAGGTCTCGCGTTTTTCGTCGACGGTGTTTTCGTTGAGTACCAGATTGATTTGCGAGGTGATCACCTCGTTCTGGTTGCTGGTCTCATCGAAGTTATAGCCGCCGCTGCCGAAGTTGCCCCAATAGTTCACGTAAACCAGATAAGTGCCATGCATCGGCGCGGTCATGGTGAACATTTCCGGGCCGGGGCCATCGACCCCGTCCGGGTCCAGGCCGCCGCCATTGCTCATCGCCGGGCGAGCCCAGAACGCATGCTGGCCGTCGGGGGTAATGATGTGCAGATCAAGTTCGGCCTTGGGGTCGTCCCAACCCAGCACCACGCGAATTCGCGCCGGCGTGCGCAGGTTGTTGGCTTCATAGAATTGAACGCGCTTGAGCGACTTGCCCTCGGAACTGCGCACTTCGACGCTGTTGGACCCGGCGCCGAACGCATATGGCCGGGCGAAACGCCCTTGGTCGTCGGTGTACAAATTCAGGGGATTGCCGTTGACCGCCAGGCTATGGGGCGGACGCAACGTGCCGAGAGCCTTGAGTTGGCCTTCGATCATCGTGCGATTGCGCTGCACGCCCCGGTCGATGGGCGGCGTGGGATAGGCGACTCGAGGATTTTCACTACGGTCCAGCAGGCCGTGATAGCGCCAGCCGCCTACCGGTTCCGACAACTCGGCCGTGGGCTCGGCCCATGCCACCTGTGCGCAGACCAGCGTGATCAGCAGTGAAAGAACACAACGCATGTAACGCCTCCTGCCATGCATAACGAAACCTGGCGCCCAATCCTCGGCGCGTTATCAATCTTACTGCTGGATACTGAAAAGCCGTTTGAGTCGCCTCAAACACACCGTCATGTTTCAAAACATGACGGGATACAAAGGCTGGCAATATAACATTCCCGCCAATCTGTTTTTCCGGTCTTTTTGTGCGCATCTCTGCATTTTTTCAAGTTGACCCGATCGTCGTCTGAGCGAACCACCTATCGGACAACACCAAGCAGTTCCATTGCAGGTCTTTAATGGTTACAGGATTCAAAGCCAGCCCCTCGATCTATCCACCAACACGACACTCGGGACTGACATCGCATCGGGAGACTCGTCATGAAAATCGTCGTCATTGGCGGTACCGGGCTGATCGGCAGACACCTCTGCAAAAACCTGCAAGACCTGGGGCATGAAACCCTGGCCGCATCACCGAGCACCGGCGTCAACGCCCTCACCGGCGAAGGACTGCAAACCGCCTTGCAAGGCGCCGACGTGGTGGTCGACGTGGCCAACTCGCCCTCCTTCGAAGACGCTGCCGTGCTCGAATTCTTCGAAACCAGCGGGCGTAACCTGCTCGCTGCCGAGAAAACCGCAGGCGTCAAACACCATGTCGCCCTGTCGGTGGTGGGCACCGAGCGCATGCTCGACAGTGGTTACTTCCGGGCGAAAATGGCCCAGGAAACACTCATCAAGGACTCAGGCATCCCCTACACCCTCCTGCGGGCCACGCAATTTTTCGAATTCATCGGGGCGATTTCGCACTCGGGCGTGCAGGAAGGCGACACCGTCCGCCTGACCTCCGCCGAGCTACAACCGATTGCCGCCGTCGATGTCGCGACAGCGCTGGCGAAGGTCGCCGTGCAAGCGCCGAGCAATCAGACATTGGAGGTCGCAGGCCCAGAGCGCTGGCCGCTGGTGGAGTTCGTGCGCCTGTTTTTGCAACACACCAACGACCCGCGCCAGGCCCAAGCAGACGACACTGTCCCCTACTTCGGCGCGCCAATCGATGACCATTCGCTCACGCCGGGAGAACACCCCATCATCGGGCCGACGCGCTTCGAGAACTGGCTCAAGAGCAGCGTTTGATACGCAAATGGCTAATTGCACAGACTTGCCCACCCATTAGCATTCGACCTGACCAGTCATTTGCATCGGATTTTAACCAGCATGCTTCGCGGCCATGACCGGCAGAGAACGACCCAAAGGAGACGGTCAATCTCTGTGTCAGGTTCAATCCAAAATAGAAACTAGGTCGCATGCTTTGTGAATGTGATATCCATTACCGGACGGTCATAGTCCAGCAGGTATGCATGATGATGGCGGTACAACTGTAAGAGCAGATCTGTATTGGGGCCAACCACATCCATACCCCTATCGTCATATGGGAAAATCATGACGCGCTTTTTCAAATTGAACAGATAGAAATCACATCTGGGCTTAGGCTGTATCACGGCGAAGTCTTTAGCCAATGCACACCAAAGAAATGCTTGGAGCAGGTTCATAGGCGCTTCAAATGCCACGTTGATCCAATACTCCGGATCATTTTCGCAGTACCACTCAGCTGGATCTATTTCCTCGCTCCAGACTGACCGTTCAGTGGGTATGTCAATGCCGGCAGATCGAAGAGCGTGAATCGCGGCACGATGAGCAAATTGATTGCTTCCGGAGTGAATGCGCAGGCAAGCGACAAGCGCCGTTTCACCAACAAAAACATCGCTGCAAATCTTCGTTGATTTATGCAGTGCTGAAAGGAACTGCTCTATCACCCCGCCGGTTTCGGATAGTGCAAAGCGCAGCCCGCCTGGACACGAGTAGAAAAGAGGTCTAACAAAAGCTTTGCCCCCAAAAACTCTCTCAATTTCAAGCTCTAAATTCATTCAATCCCTTCGTGGTTATCAGCCCGACTCCATAACCTTGGCGGTGCGCAGGGATATTACCGTATGCGTAAGATCTGAGCTAAAGCTGGCCTGCGAGAGACCGCTTCTGGCCGATTCTGTTGAAAAAGTCGGATTTTCAGATCGCCTGAACTCAGGCACGACTACCACTGGAGAACCTACTCACCACATTGAGTGGTTTTTCGGCCCTTCGTTGACCGTTGCCGCTCAGTTAGTGGGTTAGTTTGAGGTTTTTGCTTAGTGCAGGCGCACCTATCCCGTGACCGGTGGACCTTGAGAGGTAAATTTGGCCAGCCGGCGCAGGTTCTGCACCGCAGCGGCCAGCGTGAACTCATCGGTCGCGCCGCTCATGCCACGTAGTCGCAAGCGATCCAATTTCAGGATTCGCTTGAGGTGGGCAAACAACATTTCGACCTTTTTACGTTCGTGGCGAGAGCGCTGATACGCCGGTGTTGCTGCAATGCGCCGAGCCACATCCCGAGCGGCTTCATGGACGCTGCGGGCGATCTTACGAAACGCAGTGTTCGGGCAGCACTTGGCTTTCATCGGACACGCTACGCAGTCGGTCTGTCTGGATCGGAAGATGATGGTGTTGGCTTTGGTGACGTGCGAACGCTCGTTCTTGAAGGCTCGCCACTCGCTGCGCAAGGCGTTGCCGGCCGGGCAGCGGTATTCATCAGCCTCTTCATTCCAGTGGAAATCGGTGCTCGAGAAACTGTCGTTCTTGCGCTCTGTTTTGTCCCACACCGGCACATGCGGCTCGATGTCTTTTTCCTCCACCATCCAAGCCAGCATCGGCGCTGTACCGTAAGCGGTATCGCCAATGAGGCGCTCCGGCTTGATGTCGAACTGCGCTTCGACCCGTTCGATCATTGTCTTGGTGCTCTCAACCTCGGCCGTTCGATGAGCCGGTGTAGGCTCCACATCCACGATGACGCCGTGTTCGGTATCGATCAGATAATTCGTCGAGTAAGCGTAGAACGCGGGGCCGCCTGGAGCAGCGGTCCAGCGAGCCTGAGGATCAGTCAGTGATAAACGCTTCGGTAGCGTTTCGGCCAAAGCCTCTTCATCGAGGGCTTCAAGGTACTCACGCACGGCGCGGGTGCTCAGGGCCGGATCGCTCCAGTTGACCTGTTCATCACCCGGTACGCCGCGCTGCCGACTCGCATCCGCTTTGATGATGCTGGCGTCCACAGCAAATCCTTCGCCTTTGACCAGGCCAGCATCCATGCAACGACGCAGCACCTCGTTGAACAACCAGCGAAACAGATCGCTGTCCCGAAAACGGCCGTGTCGATTTTTGGAAAAGGTCGAGTGATTGGGGACTTCATCCTCAAGGCTCAACCGGCAGAACCAGCGATACGCCAGGTTCAAATGGGCCTCTTCGCACAACCGCCGTTCGGAGCGAATGCCGTAGCAATAGCCCACGATCAGCATGCGGATCATCAGTTCAGGATCAATCGACGGACGCCCGATCGGGCTATAAAAATCGGCGAGGTAATGGCGCAGGTCGTTCAGATCGAGACACTGATCAATGCTTCGCAGAAGGTGATTGGCTGGGATGTGATCTTCAAGGTTGAACGAGTAAAACAGTCGATCCTGCCCACTCGATAACTGTCCCATCATGCTGTGTGCTTCCCTGCTGGCCAATGCAGAGATTTTGCCGCAGGCCAGACAGGGGAGCTACTTTTTCAACAGAATCGGTCGATTTCTGCCTGTCACGAGGGGCAGAAATCGGGCCAAAAGGAGCCAGTCGAGGCGTCCTGGAAATCAGGGGCGATTCATTCTGGTAAAGTCGTTGAGACCAAGGGCGGCAACCACAAAACAATAAAAGACTGGAAAGCCCAGTACGGCGCACAGGAAGTCGAGAGCTGGCTCAGTACGACCTTCGAAGGGCTCCTCACGGGGCCTTTTTTATGCAACGGTGACAGCAGGGAGCTGGATAGTCGAAATGACACATAAAGTTTTGGATTGGCGCAACCGACGCGCCTGGTTGCAACACGTCCGGTCATACGCAAAGCCTTTGCTGACGCCGAGCCTGGCAAAGGTATTGGAGCAGCGCAGGCCCCAGTGCTGGTCGGACGTCATGGACTGGCTCCCGAATCACGATGACCTGGTACCAGAGTTCTGCGATCGAATGTCCTCGTTCTATACCCATTTCAAAGCATTTCACGGCTGCCGACCTGAGTCGCTTTCGAGCTACTACGAGCACGGGCTTCGGGGACAGAACGCCAACTCGATCATCAAGAAATTTCGACAGCTTTTTGCTGATCTCCCAGCGGCCACCCTCGACCAGGCCATCGAGAGGATGAAGCACCGTGAGTCAAGTGAACGGGGCAGGATTTGGCTGTCCGGGGATGACCGCACGATGGTTAGGGAATTCGGTCACTACATCATCAACGGCAGCGAGTACCTCCTGGCACTGGCAGCGAAGCTGTGTGGCGGGCGTTACGACGAGGACTACAGACTCCGGCTACGGACGATCGGCATTCCGACCGTATTGGAGGTGGACATTCCTATCGAGCTCATTACACCTGCGCAGAAGCTGGATGTAGCGAAAATCATACTGTCGGAATGGGGGCAGCTTCGGACAAAACGCCCTTTAGGCATATCGTCGTCACCGAGCTACGTAGTGCGCTCAGACATTCCAGCAGAGTGCATCAAAGCGCACTACCATCCGGCAAAAATTCAGGACTTCCATCACGACATCCCTACCTACATCAACAAGGCTGTGCGATGTGATCACTGCCCACCAGACCCCGAGTCTGCCTAGACCGGAGCCCAATCCGCGCACAGATCCTGGCAGGACATTCAGGGCCTACTTGCCTGAGTAGGCCTGATCGTGAAGGAACACAATAGCTGAGGCCGTGAGGTTTATCGCATACCTAGCGATATGCTCAGGCACTACCTTCGCGTTTTCTCCTGCGCCATGGGCTGAGCTCAGCTTGTTGCGAAGCGTGCCCACAACCATCAGCGGTGTCTCCCAAAACCCCTCCATCTGTGTCTGAGCCATGATGGTTCTCAAAAGCTTTGCAGTGCTATCGCCCTCGCTGTAGCCGAAACGCTTCTGGCCGCAGATCACCTTCATGACGCTCTCATAACTGGCGTTGCACTTGGTGACACAGTCACCGAATTTTCGATGCCTGTAGTCTTCAAGCGCGGCCATGAACTCGGTGTTGGCATAGCGAAATGCGGGTTGCCGGAGCAACTGAAGTGCCGGCTCAATTGCCGTTTCATGGATCACCTGACTGTCTTTGGGGATCACCTTCGATTCCTCAAGAAGCCTTATTGTCTGGCTACTGCGGAAATCTTCGCCCTGCCAAGGCTCCCAGACCTGTTTGGTGACAAAGTAAGGCAGGTGATCGATGCTCAAGAACTCGTTCAATCGAGTCACGACGTCCTCTTGCCGCCCGCCCAAGCACATATGTGCGTCTGCCTGCAGGATGTACTCCACTGCATCGAGAAAGTGGGCATCGCTGCACGTGGTTAGGAACTGCAGGGTATCTTCATGTGGAGATAATCCCTGCCGTTGACTCAATGAGACCCGGCCCACCAAGTAGGTCAATTTTCCATGGAGATGCTCAAGGGCTACAAATAGACTCCCGCCACCCGCATCACGTAGCAGTATGAGCGTCCGTTGCCTGAAGCCTGGGGTCAGCGGCTTTCTGACTGCTGCTTGGTTTTCCTTCCTGCGGGAAAAAACGTTGAAAATATTTCCTATCACATCATCTTCCTGCTGCTAGTTAACTGAGGAACGTATTTCTCGCCCTGTAGCCGTGCCTCCCAGGCAATTAGGTCAGTCGGGATCGTTCACCGGCTGTAGCACCATCCATCGTCCGCCGATACGCGATCGACTGAACTCCCCGTCCACTTGGCACCTATCACTGCGGTCACTTCACGATAAGCGTCTCTTTTCCTGTCTCAGGATCACGAGACCACTTAATGTCGCAAGGGTCATCATTCCCAACCTGGCAAAATAACGAAATCACCTCATCGATACTGATGAAGTACAGGCATTTATCCTTGTCCAGATCTGAGCTGAAGAATGCCCCGTCAAGTCCGCCCCCCTCAGACATACAAGGCGCGAAAACGAAGCTATGAATGATCCGCCCGCATACAAACATAACGTCTCGCCCCTCCTGACAGGCCTTGGAGAGGTCGTAGAGCTCATCTAGGCGGTGGTTGTTACGCCATGTCACGCGCTTCAGGTTTGGATGCTTATGAAGGGGGATAGAACGGTGGCGGGTCTCGTCGGTGATCTTGGCAGGGGCCTCTAGGAGCTTCCTGACGGAGTAGAAGCCGATAAAGATGTCGCGTTCCACCTGGGCAAGTTCTTCATCAGACAGGGCACTGGCCGTTTTGAGGTGCTCAAGACGATCTGCCATCTCTAGCAGCGGTTGTTTCCAGTACCAGCTCTCCCAGATCATCTTGTGAGCCCTCTAAAGTCACTTCGATATCTTGATCAAATAGCTGCTGACCGAGGCGCACAGGCCAACTACGAGCTCTGCGTCTTCGAAAGACGGCTCACGCCCTTCCTGGATGTGCCGCCCGAACTCCGAGGCATACGCCCAGGTTTTGATGACAGCCTGATCCAATGGCGCTGGAATCAGAGTTCGGGAATCATTCATGATCTTCCCGAGGGTCGCTTGTTGGTCGCCAGTGACCTGCCGAGCGACGCACTCCAGCGAAGCCATGGCATGCTGTATCGCCCCCGTCGGGTCTGGAGACGGTCGGCGTGAAAGATCAGCAATCGCCTGGTGTAATTCCTTGCTGGCCGTGACGTGCCCATGTTGATGCTCAGTTTCTTTCGCCGAGGTCAAAACCTGTTCAAAGGATTCAGAGCCACGGATTTCGATGCGACCATCCAGCAGCTTCCACCCTATGCCGTGCTCAATGAAGAACTCGTTCAACTCTGTAGTGAAGTGCTCGTACACGCCAGAGTCATAATTACGGTTGCCGAGGTAATCATCGAGCCGCTCAATGACGTCATACACCTTGAACCACTTGCACTGCTCAAGCCGCTGAACGTTTTCCTCGTGGATATTGGGCCTCTCACTCCAGTTCTGCTTGTCGGGCAAGACCTTCAATGTCTGGCAGATGATTTGGCGCAGATCTGATGGCTTGAGACCACATTCGTAGCTCAATTGAATCAGATACTCCTGCAGCGCTTGCGGTGCGTCTTCCCGGACAGTGATTTCGGCTTCATCGACCTGCGAGAAACCGTTACGCCGTGAAAATGAGTCTTTCATCCTTATCCTCCGCCTCACCTAGTCCACTGGCAAATCGCCATAGCGATCTGGCTCGATAATGCCTGACAATCCGGGGTTGGGATAGGTAACGGGAATCGACGCTTGACCTGGCCCGAGACTGCGCAATCACCCGCAGCGGTCCATTCAAGCCACGAGCTTTGAGAAGCGGCCTCAGTTCTTGCCCGAGCTACCAGTGAACTGGGCGTCACGGAGATCGGCTGCATGGCCCATGCACGCCGCAAGTTTTTCGACTTGCACGCGACCAACAGAGCCAGATCGCCGAAAAGGCGCTGCACTACCCCACCGACGACGTGCGTTTGCTGACTCAAGCTGGTGAAGCTACAAAGGTCATGTCAGTTCTCGATGCTATCAACAGCAGATGGGGCCGCGGAATGCTCCGGGTGGCGAGCGTGCCCGCAACGCCTGAGTGGGCCATGCGACGCAACTTGAAGAGCCAAAGCGACATAACAAAACTCGATCAGCTATGGCAAATATTTTGCCATTAGCTGCTCAATCTTGCATCTAACCACCTGCCCCCTCCAATGTCTCACAGTGCCTGCCTTTGATTGGAAAGTACCTATTTAAGCGTAACCCCAATACATAACATTTGGGTTTCTCCGCTGATGTCTTTGTTCAAATTTGCCTTTATCAGCCATCTCAGCTTCGTTCACAACATTATTTGCTAGAGTAAGAATATCTTCACTTCTTCTATATAGCTAATGAGAATAATCGTTATGGCCAATCATCATGAATTCGAAGCAGAGATCAAGAACAAGCAAATATCAGCCACTATTTTTAATGCTATAGCGAAAACATATTGTGATTATATGATCAATTCCGGAGCTTCCAAAGCAATTGGCTATGCTTCAATTGCTGCCAGCGGCGCTTTGCTAATGACTATTGCTGCACCGGTGGGAATCGTTGGGATTAGCGTAACCGCAATTGGCTTAACCCTTAGTGGCTACGGGCTGGCAGGAGCTTCAGCTTACTCTTCTGATGCAGCATTTTATTTAACAGGAAAATTTAACGGCGGTCAGCTTCAAACAACATACGGAAGAAACTTTGACTCAATTTATGGAACCAAGCCAAGCGATAGAAGACCAGACCCTAACCAAACCAAGACTCAGGCAACAGCAGATTACATAATCGACAAATCCGTAGGTGTATTTATTGACGCCGCGACCAAAGCAGGAAAACCATCTATATCAATCGGCTTGGACGAATTAAATAAATTATTCGAATCAATATTAACAGAAACCGACAAAGTCCTTGAAGAGATCTATAAACAGCAAAAAGCTGAGGCAAGCAAATCTAAAGCATCGCCGCAACTAAAATCGGCCCCTCAATTAAAACCCGGCCGGACGGGACAAAACAACAATGGATACGATGACGGGATCATTGACTCGCACGGTCACTTAAATACGGGAGAAGGAACTAAGTGGACAGGAAATGACGCTGGACCAAAGGCACCAAATGTTTCCAATATTGCTTAACCTTAACTTAAGGATAAAGTGATGGACATTAATTCGGTAAACCTCTCACCATTTGATTTGGGGAATCAGACAATAACGGAAGTTATTCGAAGTATTGATTTAGGCCCATCGGCAGAAGTACCTCTTAACCCTGAAAAGTATCCAAACGTCCCGCCCCTCCCAAAGTGGGTTCCAGCCCCCAAAAATCCGCCAAAATTCACTCTCCCGCCAAACCTGAAAATCCCCGAATACCCTAAACCAACCCGGCCAACCTTTCCCGATGACTTCGAAGATATACTTAAGGCCAAGCTATTAAAATACAATTCATTAAAGCAGAAACCCGTAAAATCCAAAATAAATTATGAACTATGGTTAGCCGCTACTTTTCGGTCACTTGGCGAGGCCAGAACCGCCTCAGCAGACTGGCTTTCCCTAACTACAGCTATCACTGCATACAACGTACAATTAAACGAAATTGCTATCCGTATATCGCAGGTTAAGAACGAGGAAATTTCGCGCCTACTCCTTGAAGAAAAGGATATATTGCAAACTCAGGATCAAATAAAAACGCAAAAAAACAGAATCAAGGAAAAAATAGATAATTTGGAATCCATCTATAAAGCGAGACAAGAGAATGACACAAAATTGCGCCTCGCCGCGCGGTTGAGAAATGAAATTCAAATAAAGAGAGATCCACTACCTGACGGCAAGATAAGCTTCGTAGAATCGCCAGCCTCCGCAGACTACGAAAAATTTTCCGAAGGCACTGACAATAAATTAGTTAGTGTTGCACTTGTAGCAGCAAAAATAGAAGACGAACTACCGGCCGAGTGGTCACTTAAGTTATTTGAGGACGAGGTATTTGCAGCCAAGGTACAACTTATCGCAATAGAGAAGGCAGAGCAGGCGTTAATTGAAAGATCCAATGATATTGCTTCACTGCGAGAAAGCACAAATGACAGACTAAAATTACTATCCGACCAGCACTATACCATAGCTTCATTTTTAACAAACAGTACATCTAATTTATCAGAGCGCCAAGCAGATGTGGCTGCACGTTATATTTCGGCAATTCGAGACTTAAGAGAAAGGGCATGGTCACTGATACAGTCAATCAACATCACGCTAGACAAGGCGCTTCCAAAAGAAATCTCTAGAAGCTTACTTATCGCATTACAGGGAGACGAAGCAGATCGAGGGGAAAAACTTGTTGAAGTTGAGGGGGTACTTGTTGGGATACAAGAGTGGATGCACGGATTATCGCAGAGAATGACGCGTGAGAGCATGATAACCTCAGTATTAGGGGCGGCCGAAGGTACCACTTGGCAAGGCAACTGTAGTTTCAAAAACGAATTACCAAAGCTCCCGACAGCACTTCTTCGCGGTATTCGAATTTTCTCTCCGAATGAAAATAATTATAGCCCATGCATCGTTCGAATTACTCCAAAGAACTCAGACACTATTATTCTAGGCTTTAGTACTCTGAGGGCCCCAGAAAAAGGCGACGACAATTTTTTTGGTGCTCCTTTACTATGGAATGATAACCCCTTTAGAGAGTGGAAGGTTATACTTGAGGCAGTACCTGGTTCCCAGCTTTTAATCCCTGAAAGCATTGTCCTTGAAATACTTTTTGATCGGCTACAAGACTACGACTGGTTAGATTTGTAAGATCCATATTGTTTTTAAAAGTCTGTTTGAAGTGATTGAACTGTCAAATTTAAAAGTATTAAAAGAAAGCCCGCATAGGCGGGCTTTGTTGTATCTGGGGGATTGGCCCTCTCTGGGCGTGATCGGCATCTACCTCTCTTCCTTAAGGCAGATAAGCGAGGACCATTTCAATGTTCTGACGCAGCGCCTGTTCCACCGACTGCAGCGAGGTGGGGTTATGCAATCTGACATGGGACTGCGTATTCAGGCATCTTTATCGTCATCATCGTCACTAACAATGTTACTGACGGTGGCCTGGCTAACCTGAAACTGAGAAGCAAGCTGCTCCTGTGTGTAGTTCCCGGTCATGTAGTAACCCTGTATCTCCGTGCGTTCTCGGTCGGTCAATCGAGCGTTGCCCGCCCTAGGCGTGACTGCTTGTAATACCGGTGCAGCAGCTTGAAGTCTTTTCCGAAGGTCAGATGCCAACACCATTTTTTGGGCGACCTCCAGCGCGTTAGCAGCACTAAGATCCTCATGCAACAACTGACGCTCGACAGCTAGAAGGGCGTCGTTCATCTCCTGAAAGGATCGATGGGTGGCTGCGACTTGCGACCTGGTCATAGCTTGGCTCTCGGTCTTGATCACATACCCTGAAGGATCGTTGAGTTCTTCTGCCATCTTCCAACTCCTGATAATTTTGATATTCGAAATATTAGATATTATTACCAGTAAACGTCAATGGCTGATTAATTGGTGATAAAAACCGTTATCACCAATTAAGGTTTTGCCTCGAGTTTTACTGAAATCTCTATCTATAGGTAGGTTACAAATAGTTCTTGCCGTCAGTGATCTGACTCGTTAATCTCTGTCCTTAGATTACCTACCTACACAAAGCGAGATAAAAACCATGACTACTACCCACTACGACCCAAAAGCTGTTGGTGAAGCCATCGACAACATCACCGCCGGCCTGGAACGCGTGATGACCGGATTTGCCAACCTGAAATCGCTGCTGGCCCCGGTACCCGATGCCGCGGAGGGCCCCGAGCTCAATCCGCGTGATCCGGCCAACAAACTGGATAACGGCAAACTCACCCCACGGGGCATCGAGGTCTGCTACCGACTGTTTGATGCAGGGAAAAGCCGCTACGCCGTCGGGGCCGAAATGGACATCAGTTTCGGCGCGGCCACCCATCGCTTTGAAGCCTGGAAAGACGCCGGAGGCCTGGATCGTGAGAAACAGCCGCTGGACTGACTAAAAACGGAATGACCCGTGAGGCCTAGAAAGGCCACGGGTCATGATTCCCTGAGAGACGAGATGGCATGACCCAAGCGACGACGACCGACCTGGTACAACCGAGTAATGAGCGCCGGCTCACCGCGGCCGAATTCCAAGACCTGGCCGCGGTGCCGGCGGCGGTCGAATGGTTCGCCAATCTCGACAACCCACGCACCCGCCGCGCCTATCAGAATGACCTGCAGGACTTCTGCAGCTTTGTCGGCCTCAGCGGCGCGGAAGAGTTTCGCGCCGTGACCCGCGCGCATGTGCTGGCCTGGCGTGCCGATCTGGAACAGCGCGGGCTGGCCGGGGCGACCATCCGCCGCAAACTGGCGGCGCTGGCTAGCTTCTTCGATCACCTGTTGGAGAGCAACGCGGTGGCCGGCGGCAACCCGGTGCACGGCGTCAAGCGGCCGAAGATCGACAGCAGTGAAGGCAAGACCCCGGCCTTGGGCGATCACCAAGCCAAGGCACTACTCGATGCGCCGGATCCGGACACCCTGAAAGGCCAGCGGGATCGGGCGATTCTCGCCGTGTTGCTGTACCACGGCCTGCGCCGCGAGGAAGCGGCGTTATTAAAAGTGGCGGACATCCTGGAGCGGCGCGGCATCAAGCATTTAAGGATTCATGGCAAGGGCGGGAAATTACGTTTCGTCCCGCTTCATCCGGTAGCGGCTGAACGCATCTATACGTATTTGAAAAACTCCGGGCATCAGCTGGACAATCCGAAAGCGCCACTGTTTAAGCCTTTGCGCGGCCGGCAGACCGGCGCCCGCATTAGCGCCAATGGCCTGTATGCGATGGTCGGAGACTACGCCAAAGCTGCCGGCATCGATGTAGCCGAATTGGGCGTCCACGGTCTGCGCGCAACGGCGGCGACCAATGCCCTAGAGCACGAAGCTGATATTGCAATGGTCCAGGTCTGGTTAGGGCACGCCAATACCAGCACTACGCGGATGTACGACCGCCGCCACTCACGACCGGAGGACTCTCCTACGTACAAAGTGCGCTATTGAAGGAGGTGGTAAGGAGTCAGCTGTCGAACGCAGACATTCCTGAATGTCTGCATCGGGTTGAGTGCAGCCCTTCGCGTCAGGCGGCCATCTGCCAAATCGGCATGGGTCGCGAAACCGGAATCGAACCTTTCTCTTTGTTATTGAAAATAAAGGGAATTTTTTAGTTCGAAAATTTTCTACCTCTATGTGTACCCTCAGTCTGCGAGCAGCCTCAGTATTGAGCGTTGCTACCGGTTTCCACCGAGTAATCACCATGGAAAATTCGGGTGTGGTCATCCACACGGAAGGGTCCTTCGGTGAGTGGACTTTTCCAAGGGTACGACTGGAACGCAGTAGAGCACCGTATGAACGACAGCGAACCTAACTCCGGTTGGACCAGCAACGGGTCGCAGACCACCGATTTCATCGGATTTGATCAGCAGGGAACGACCCAATACCGCCGATGGCGACAGGCAGCATCAGTCGATAAATGCAGTCGATCGGTTTTGCGAAAACCTTCAAACCACCTAATTTAGAAACCCAAGACCACCCAGCTTTCGTGGACTGAATGGTCTTGGGGCTGTCTTGCGACAACTCTTTCAGGGCTGTGTCTATAGTGTTGGCGCCGATGACGAGTTGACCCAGTTTTTTACCGCCCCCCCCCGGTGGGGCAGTTTTCAATCAGCGTCGACACTTGTAAAAGACCTTGGGGTTGATCTAGAATCGCCCAGCGTTAAATGGAAAAGGATTTTTCACAGTGCAGAGCTAGAACTCGTTTTTTTTATAAAAAAGCGAGTAACAGCAGAATTGAGCATTAGTCAGGGAGTAGACACATGATCAATAAAGTCATTAAAACCGTTTTTAGTTGGGTAAGCGTTTCGGTATGGGCGGTGTCGGCTCTTGGTATCTGCCATGCCAATGATGTTCCCACTCGGCATTCTATGCCAATCGAAAAAAACGTTCCTGCAAGCGTCAAAACAGTCAATGCGCCGGACAGCGATCCTCAGCACTATCAAGTCATGAACGGCACGCACTTTTCCTATCGGTGTCATGTTCCCTATACAGCCAAGAGTCAACAAGCAGCGGTCGAGGTTTGCGAGATCGATCCCGTCAAGTTGAAACTCCTGAGCTGGCCTGAAACGGAAGTCATCAATCTCATCAGCGGTAACGTCACCATCACTGAGCTTGGCGGGACAGTGGTGACCTATGCGGCGGGTGATATATTTGTACTGCCCCAAGGCTTCAAAGGTATTTGGGATCAACCCTTGCCTATCACAAAAGTTACAGTTCGCCACCCGCTGTACTGGAAAGACTAAGTTAACCCCCAACCGTGTGCCTTCGAATAATAAGATTGCCTGTGCTTTCTTGCGATGATGCGCACGCGGCTTGTTAATTAACCGAACTGACTGATTTTACACTTCAATATTATAAAACATGTCGTTGGCGCCCGCGCCAACGACAGTTTTTGCCGTGTCAGGATGACTGTCCGGCAGCGTACTTAATCTATTTGAAAGGACAAGACATGCCACACTCCGTGTATGTGGGGGCAGCGGAGTACGCTGCGGGCGAAACGGTCAACATCGAAACAGCCATACCGAACTCCGAGACGTGTGCACTGTTGCGCCGACCTGAAAATGGGGTCGCCAATTTCTCACACTATCAAGAGAGCATTTTCGATCTCGTCGTCCGTTCCGTTACGCAGTCACTGGCCTCAGCGGGTTTGACGGCGGGCGATATGGATGCCGTGTTTCTCGTCTCCAATATGCTGGATGCCCAGAACAATCTCGACATCAATTGGCTGGAGGATTTGAGCCGCCGATTGCAGCTGGAAAACACACCTCAATATCAGATCGGCCTGACAGGCTGCGCGGGCTTCCATGCCGCTCTGCGTTTAGGCGCAGGCCTTATTGCGTCAGGGAATTGCTCGCGTGTACTTCTCATCAGCTTTGATCAGGCAGGACAAAAGCTACAGCGTATCTATGGCGAAGGGACGGACTTTACCTACGTAACAGGCGATGCAGCAGCCTCCTGCATACTGAGCAGCAACGCTCAAGGAATGGAGTATGAGCTGATGGGTAAAGTTGAATACACATCTGACACCACGCAAATATCAAACCCATCGTCGGATCAAGAGATGCGAAGCATTTCAAGTCTGATCAAGCGTACTTACGCCAGTGCCAATCTGGCAGCCAGCTCTATACAGCATTATATTTGCAATAACTACACATTGGATATCACCCGACTTTTCTGCCAGCTCGCAGGGGTCGCTTACTCGAAAGCTGTAATCAACAAACTGCCAGAACACGCACATTGCTTCAACTCGGACAACATAATCAATTTGAAGTATTTGAGCGACGAGAAGAAAATCGCCGTTGGCGATAACATTTTACTATTCAGCACCGGACCGTTTCAGTCGGGTGCTTGCGTCATCAAACGTGTTTCCGAGTCGCAACGGCCCTGCGTATGAACAGTATCATCGCGCGATTTTATTCGGTAGCTGAGCGCAATATGAATGCGCCAGCACTGATTACCGACGATCAAGTGTTGAATTACGCTCAGCTAAGCGAGCGTGTCACCTGCCTGGCGGCTGAGATCGATCACTGGTTCCGCGAACATGTCGGGCGGCCAGTTTCTCATATCGACAGGGTGGGTGTTTCCCTTGACAAGGGTATAGATCTTTACGTCTCGATATTGGCGATATTGGCGGCGGGTGCTGGCTACGTTCCTGTTGATCCGCAGGCTACCGAGGAAGCAAGACATCGCATCATCAGTGCCTCTAAATGCGAGTTGATACTGACAGCCAAATGGATTGAGAGCCTTTCGCTCAGCGCCTCGACTTCGGAGCACCAGGGTAATGGTGTAGGCTCGAACAGCGTTGAACCGATCGGGACTGATATTTGCTACACCATCTTTACTTCCGGTTCTACAGGTCAACCCAAGGGCGTTGATATCACCAACAGTAATTTGCTGAACCTGGTGGATTGGGCGATTACCCAGTTCTCTCTTGCGCCTGGGTCAAGAATTCTACAGTACTCGACGATAAATTTTGATGCGTCTGTACTTGATGTGTTCCCCACCCTGCTAAGCGGTGCAGCGCTGTGCATTCCGGATGCTGCGCAACGCATGTCGGAGTCATCTCTTGCGCGGTTTTGCACGCAGCATGAGGTGACGCAAGCCTTCCTGCCGCCCTCCTTGTTGACGGTGTTCGCGCCGACGCGATTTCCAACGCTCAAGGTTATTCTCACCGGTGGAGAGTCCTGTAATCCGCAATCCATAAGCGACTGGTCAAAGGGACGGGTGTTGTACAACCTCTACGGCCCTACCGAGTGCACAGTATTAGTCAGTTGCAAACGCATGGACGAGACGACACCCGCCAACAATATCGGTAACGCCATCCAGGGGGTTCGTTTATATGTCCTGGACGAAAACCAGCAACCCGCCACTCGTGGCGAGTTAAACGTCGCGGGTGTTGCTGTTGCGGCGGGCTATCACAACGATATCGCAGCTACCGCGACAAAGTTTGCAAGACGTCCCGAACTGGATAGCTCAGTTTTATACAAGACCGGCGATATTGTCGAAATTGACGGGGATGGTGAGATCCGGTTTCTCGGGCGTGTGGATCGACAGGTGAAAATCAGGGGTTTTCGTATAGAACTTGAGGAGATCGAGGCAACACTGTACGCGCTCGGCTATCAGGAAGTCGCCTTGATCGCTTCACCGGAAGGCACCCTCGTAGCCTATATCGTAGCGCCTTTGCCGATCGAGTCAGGGGCGTTGCGTCAGAAGCTTTTAGAGCAGTTGCCTGATTACAAGGTACCGCAGTATTTCGTGACGCTGGATACGATGCCCTATAAGAATAGCGGCAAAGTTGATCTGCACAGTTTGCCGCCCTACTCTCCCGTAAACCTAGCCAGTCAAGCACCGTTGCCGACCGATCCAACGTCTACTGCGCTGGCTGAGTTATGGTCGACCGAACTGAATTTGCCCATTGATCATCTACGACCCGATTCTAACTTTCGGGATCTGGGTGGATCATCGATCAATATAATGCATCTGCTGGCTGCCATTGAGCAGGCATTTGGCTTGACGATAGATTTTATGGACTTTCTTGATAAACCCACGCTGGAATTTCTGGTTTCTGCAATACACAAAAGGAGCGAATAGGATGTTGGCTGCAATGAATCATATAGGTCTCACGGTATTGAGCATTGATGAGACCATCAAGTTCTATCGTCAACTGACCACTGTCGAAGTTTATGAAGAAGCTGTGCATGTCAGCGGTGATGGTGTTGGACAAGTCATTAACGTCAAGCAGCCTGATTACAAATCGTGCATGGTAAGGATTGGTCGTCGCGACTTTGAATTGATCGAGCACTATAGTTCGAAAGGTCGCCACGTTGTGACTAATCACAATGACGCTGGCGGCATCCACCTGGCCTTTATGGTTGAAAATATCGACGAGATTTTCGAGCGCGTCACGGCATTGGGGCTTAAGCCTACCACCGACAAACCCTACACTGCCCGCGAACTGGGTGGCTACCAGGCGTTCTTTTTCCGCGACATCAACGATGTACAAATCGAAATTGGTCAAATCAACTAACCGCTGAGTGCGATCATGAAAATCATTCAATGCGGACCACAGCAGTTGGATCAGGTTGCGTATCTTTTCAATCAGTACCGGATGTTTTACGAGCAGGCCGACGATCTAGCGACCTCGTACAGCTTTATTAAATCCAATCTCGACAATGAGAAATCGAAAATTTATCTCTTGTTGGATGACAGTGGTAAAGCCGTGGCATTTGCCCAGCTTTATCCGACCCTGTGTTCGCTGGCCATGAAGCCTTTCTATTGGCTTTACGACTTGTACGTCGATCCGTCTGCGAGGAAGCAGGGGTATGCTCGTCACCTGATGCATTATTTGTCTGAAACGTTCAAGGCCGAAGGCGTCCAACGCTTAAGTCTCGACACCGCTATAACCAATAAAGCGGCACAGGCACTTTATGAATCGCTGGGGTATGAGCAGGAAAAGAATTTCATTACCTATCATAAATTTTTAAACATGTAGACACTGTTTGATGTCGCCGTGGCGACATCAATTATAGGGACGTGAGGCCAGCCTTCACTTAGCCAGGAATATGGAATGTTTCGCGTGAACTCTTCAAATAATCAAGTTTATGATTTGCTTGGCGTAGGCGTAGGCCCTTTCAATCTCGGGCTTTGCTCTCTTCTGCAGCCAGTCGAGTCTATCCGGAGTCTGTTTTTTGAGGCCAAGGAGTGTTTCCATTGGCACTCAGGCATGCTGATTGGTGACGCTACGCTGCAAGTGCCATTCATGGCCGACCTGGTGACAATGGTTGACCCCAAAAGCCCTTATAGCTACCTGAATTATTTGCACGAACAGGGACGCCTTTATCAGTTCTGCGCTTACGAGAGCTTTCATATCCCCCGAGTGGAGTACAACCGCTACTGTCAGTGGGTTAGCGAACGTTTGGATAACATCCAGTTTTCAAAACGGGTGATGTCTATCGAGATCGTTGACGATCTGTTCCGTTTGACTGTTTTGGATGAGCATACAAAAGAGCTGTCCAGTTATTTAGGCAAGGATATTGTGCTGGGTGTCGGCACTGTGCCTAGCTGGCCCGCCGTTGCGCAGCCGCTTCAGAATCACAAAGGGTGCATCCACTCGTCAAACTATCTACAGAAAAAAGAACAGCTTCAGCAACAAAACAGCATCACCCTGGTGGGCAGCGGTCAGAGTGCTGCAGAAATATTTTTGGATCTGCTTAGAGAACAGCCAACATTCGGGTATGACATCAATTGGCTCTCCCGCAGCCGTGGATTTCTCTCCATGGAATACTCCAAACTCGGGGTTGAACACTTCTCTCCGGATTATGTTGAGTACTTCCACAAATTACCGGAACAAAGCCGATTGTCGACACTGCGCGGCCAAGGGCACTGGTACAAAGGCATCTCTACCGATACGATCAAAGATATTTACGATTGCCTTTACATTCAGTCGATTGAAAAAAAATGGCCTATTGTCATCCAGGCGCGTAGCGAACTGGAAAACATTGAAGTGAACGAAAATAAAATGTCTGTCAGCTTTCGACAGCTGGACATGCAGAAGAAATTTTCGTTCCAGACCGACGCCCTCGTCTTGGCGACCGGCTATGAGTATGTGTTCCCGGACTGTCTTTCGTCGCTGGCAAAGTGGTTTGAATTCGATAGTTCGGGGCACCCGGTCGTTAATCGCGATTACACATTGAAGACGACACCTCATGTGCCAGGAAACATCTACGTGCAGAATGCGGAGATCCACTCCCACGGCGTCGGCGCCCCCGACCTTGGAATGGGAGCCTGCCGAAGTGCGAGTATCGTCAATCATCTCTTGGGCCGGGATTACTACACTATCCGTCAGCAGAACGTGTTCCAGAGTTTTGGCATTGCTGCTCAGTGGTCCGAAAACGTCGAGTCTTCGGTATCGTTGCTCCCTACCCTTACTGCGTCATCCGCCTAAAGCATTACTCCTGGTACTCGTCACTAAAACTGAAACTCTGCGATAGAATCCCTATGTCTATTTCGTTACCGCATATGCACGCCTTTGGACTTTCCATCGAAGACCATGCTGCTGATTTACCTGACTATACATTCCCCAAAGATCAAGCATTCCTGAACCAGGAACACCTTGAGTCTCAAGTGCGTTCGTACCCGTTGCGCTTTCCTTTCACTATTGCGCGAGCCCAGGGAGCCTTCATTGAGGACACCCACGGACAAGTCTATCTGGACTTCCTTTCAGGTGCCGGCGCGCTTCCACTTGGACATAACAATGCCGAGGTGAATCAGGCTATAGCCGATCAGGTCCAGTCACTGATGCCGTTTCAAACGCTCGACGTCATGACACCGGTGAAGGACGAGTTCATCAAGTCGGTGATGGCGTTCTTGCCAGGCGATTTTTCCAAAAACGCCTGTATTCAATTCTGCGGACCATCCGGCTCCGATGCCGTGGAAGCGGCCCTTAAAATTGCCAAGCAATTTACAGGTCGAGACAATATTGCTTCGTTTCACGGCGCGTACCATGGCATGACCAATGGTTCATTGGCACTTATGGGTAATTTGAACGCAAAGCACCGCCGTTCGGGGTTGATGCCTGGCGTCCACTTTTTCCCTTTCCCCTATAGTTTGCGCTGTAAGTTCGGGTTGGGCGGCGAGGCCGGTGATCGCGCGTCGATACGCTATATCGAGTCTGTTCTACACGACCAAGAGAGCGGCATTGTCAAACCGGCAGCCATCATTGTTGAGCCTATTCAAGGGGAAGGTGGCGTCATTCCGGCCTCCGCCTACTGGCTTCAAGAGATCCGCCGCATCTGTGACGAGCTCGATATCCTGCTGATTTTTGACGAGATCCAGTGTGGGGTGGGGCGCTCCGGCAAGAATTTCGCCTTCGAGCACGCACAGGTTTTGCCGGATATTCTGGTGATGTCCAAAGCTATCGGCGGTGGGCTTCCATTGTCGTGCCTTGTATTTAGAAAGCACCTTGATACATGGCATTCTGGAGAGCACGCCGGTACGTTTCGGGGCAATCAATTGGCGATGGTTGCGGGAACGACGACGCTGGAAATTATCCAACGCGATGATCTGGCACAGAACGCAACCTTCATGGGAAAGCGTCTCATGGAGGGCCTCGCTGCACTTCGAGAACAGCACCCCTGCATCGCGGAAGTCCGGGGCAAAGGTCTGATGGTCGGTGTCGAGATCGCCAGATCAGGGAAGACGGATCAACTGGGTGATCCGTTGCCAGATCCAGAGCGCGCGGCACTGATACAGCGAGAAGCCTTGAGCAAGGGTTTGATCATGGAAAAGGGCGGCCGATACGGCGCGGTGCTAAGGTTCCTGCCTCCCTTGAACGTGACCCGATCACAAATCGACTTTGCCGTGCGCGTGTTTGCTCATGCCTTGGAGTCAACTTCGCGAGCTCGTCATGAATAACGCCTGGACCCAGCACTTTCTGCACACCGGTCCACGGGGTGCAGAGGCCTATCGCGAGACAATCAATCAGTGCACGCATGAAATAGCCACAATGATTGAGGCGGCATCCAGGCCTTACTCGGGAATGGAACTCAATGCGCTGAAAGAGCAGATATCCTGCCAGTCGCTGGCCAGCGACGATATCATTCCGATGGATCAGGCTATCAAGGAAGTATCCGAACTGATCGCGGCAAATGCCATCATCGTTCAGCACCCCCACTGCATTGCTCACTTGCATACGCCTCCGTTTATCGCTGGAGTTGCCGCGGAGAACTTTATCTCTGCGCAAAACCTTTCCATGGATTCGTGGGATCAGTCAGGCGCAGCCACGTATGTCGAGCAGCGTGTCGTGAGAGAGCTGTGCGATATATATGGGTTTGTGGGCAGCTCCAATGGAGTGTTTACCAGCGGTGGTACGCAAAGCAACATCATGGCGCTTTTGATCGCGCGCGATCGTTTCATTTTTGAAAGAAGCGGGCATAACGTTCAGCTTGATGGTCTGCCTGACTATGCAGGCAGATTGCGAATCATCGCCTCTGACAAGAGCCATGTGACCGTTGACAAGGCGGCGACGATCATGGGCCTTGGCCAGCGCTCGGTTGTGCGTGTTCCCACCCATCCAGACGGATCAATCATTGTTGCTGCGCTTGAACAAACGCTGACCCGCCTGAAAAGCGAGGGGCTTTTGCCCTTTGCAATTGTCGGGACTGCGGGTACCACCGATCACGGCGCAGTCGACGATTTGTACGCGCTTGCACGGATAGCTCGGCAGGAAAATATATGGCTCCATGTCGATGCGGCTTACGGCAGTGCATTGATATTCAGCCACGCTCGAGATCGACTGGCCGGTATTGATCTTGCACATTCGATTGCGTTGGACTTTCACAAAATGTGGTTTCAGCCGATCAGTTGCGGGGCACTGCTCATGGGCGATCGCAAGCACTTCAAGCATCTGCTTCATCGTGCCGATTACCTGAATCGTGAAGATGACGAATTGCCTAATCTTGTCGACTTCACGGTTTCTACGACGCGACGGTTCGATGCACTCAAGGTTTTCCTGTCACTGCGGACCGTGGGCACCCAGACCCTGGGAGCAATGGTCGATCATCTTTTGTTGCAGGCCCAGGAGGTCTCACTGCTGATTGCACAGCGTCCGGATTTCGAATTACTGGCGACCCCCGCGCTTTCAACGGTGCTCTTCCGGTATACGGGAGGCTTCAGCGACGATGCCCTGGACAGGATCAACAAAGCGTTGCGCCTGGCGTTACTGAAGACCGGGACGGCTGTTGTGGGCGAGACGGTAATCGAGGGCAAAACTGCGCTGAAGCTCACCTTGCTTAACCCCTGTCTGACAATGGAGAACTTCAAACAGTTAGTCTCTGATATCGAGCGTTGTGCGATCAATCTTCATCAACCGGATTTGGAATAACGCCGGCCCCAAATCCCGCTGTTACGCGATGAGAGTCAAGACGGCATCTACGGAGTGCCGGCTTGGCCCCCAACGACGCATTAAAGCGAAAGTTGAAAGTGAAATCATCATCGGTCGGTTGACTCGTCGCGGTGCTCGCCATATTTTGATAGAACTGGATAACAAACCATGAATGAACGACCTCCTGTACCGCCGTCCGTCCGCACGACCATTCGCCGCTTGCCTGAACTTGCTAATCATGACCGGGCAACCCTTTATAGTATTTTGGATGAATCGTATGTCTGCCACATTGCTTTCGCAGCGAACAACGACACGCACTGCATTCCAACCGCTCATTGGAGAAAGGATGATTATTTATATATCCATGGATCCAATGGAAGCCGCCTGATAAAAGCGCTAGCTGCTGGCGCACGAACTTCAGTTGCCATTACTTTGCTGGATGGTTTGGTGTTGGCCAAATCAGCATTCAACCACTCGATGAATTACCGATCTGCAGTTATTTATGGGCAGTTTGAAAGCGTGCAGAGCAGCGCAGAAAAACTCGAAGCCTTGGATAGTTTTATGGACAAGATTGCGGACGGCCGCAGGGAAGAAGCGCGACGCGGTAACTCCAAAGAAATCGCCGCCACTAACATACTTCGGATTTCCCTCGTGGAAGTCGCGGTAAAGGTCAGTGACTCCGGCCCTTCTGATAAGGACGATGATCTCGCCCTTCCCGTTTGGACGGGAATCCTGCCGCTGAGACAGACTCACGGATCCCCAGTTCATACCGAAAACAATAAAGATATAATCTTGCCGGATTATGTTAAAGCTTGGGCCAACTGACTGACCAGGGTAACCAGAACCAAAGGGTGCTCAGCAAAAATACGGGCGCTGAGGTGCAATGAGCATTCAGCGAACGCCGTACAACCACGCCTGTTTTTCAGAACATACTAGAAGGTGGAAATAATGACGATAGATCAGCAAGGGCTTTATCAGACAGTTACCGACATGTACTCCATGGTAGATAGGGAGTTAGGCGGGCGTTACCAGCCATTTCTTAATTATGGATACGATTTGCGACCTGGACTTGCCCTGGAACATCGAGATGCTGCTTTTGAAATTTATGCGCAGCTCTATCATTACGTATTGAACACGGTTGATGTTCATGGAACTGATGTGCTGGAAATTGGTTCGGGCCGTGGTGGTGGCAGTTATTATATCAAGCAGTATTTGGGCGCCAACAATGTCGTTGGCGTTGAATATTTGCCGCAAAACGTGAGTGCGTCTCGTGATAGCTTTGGCGGCGTAAATAATCTCGCATTTTATCAGGGTGACGCTAGCAATCTTGATATCGAAATAAATTCTGTCGATGTCGTGGTCAATATCGAGTCATCGCACTGCTATCCAAATTTAGAGCGTTTTTTTGAAGAAGTGCATCGCGCTCTGCGCAATGGCGGAAGTTTTTGCTACGCTGATCTGATGACCCCAGACATGAATGAAAAAGTCAAACAAATTACGGCTCAGCTGCCATTCGAACTAATCAAAGAGGAAGATATAACGGATGGTGTCGTGGGGGGCTTGGCCCTCGCCAACCAAAGAAAATTGTCCCTGATCCATGAAATGGATATTAGTGAAGAGCGTAAAACATGGTGGATCAACGAATGGGCGTGTGTGGGAACGCCTATCTGGCAAGATCTGCAAAAAAGAGAGTTGATGTACATGCATTATGTTTTTAAAAAAATGTAAATATTCCGGGCGAATTATTTTTAAATTGGTGCGTTTGGATAAAAAGTTCAGCTCAAACGGCGTCCGATGAAATGCATCATCAAGGGGGGGGCTTGGTCGCCACTGAGCACAAAACCTTCAAACAATAGGCGCTCGATTGAACTGGTCAAGTAATTCTGGACACGATGTTAATTTTTCTCTCTGCCTGAGCTGACGCCTCGTTGAGGGCCCCCTTCAGGCCTCCTCAACTTCCAGCCTTGAAAACAACACCAGACGTGCCATTGATCTCCATGAGGGCGCCAGGACAATGAAAAAGCGTTGAAGGCGTTCATCCGCTCTGAATCGTCCCTGGTTTCCTAAACGAGTCCGATTGGCTGCTTTTGGCCGATTCTGTTGAAAAAGTAGCTCCCCAGTCTGGGCCTGCGGCAAAATCTCTGCATTGGCCAGCAGGGAAGCACACAGCATGATGGGACAGTTATCGAGTGGGCAGGATCGACTGTTTTACTCGTTCAACCTTGAAGATCGCATCCCAGCCAATCACCTTCTGCGCAGCATTGATCAGTGTCTCGATCTGAACGACCTGCGCCATTACCTCGCCGATTTTTATAGCCCGATCGGGCGTCCGTCGATTGATCCTGAACTGATGATCCGCATGCTGATCGTGGGCTATTGCTACGGCATTCGCTCAGAGCGGCGGTTGTGCGAAGAGGCCCATTTGAAACTGGCGTATCGCTGGTTCTGCCGGTTGAGCCTTGAAGATGAAGTCCCCAACCACTCGACCTTATCCAAAAATCGACACGGCCGTTTTCGGGATAGCGATCTGTTTCGCTGGTTGTTCAACGAGGTGCTGCGTCGTTGCATGGATGCTGGCCTGGTCAAAGGCGAAGGATTTGCTGTGGACGCCAGCATCATCAAAGCGGATGCGAGTCGGCAGCGCGGCGTACCGGGTGATGAACAGGTCAACTGGAGCGATCCGGCCCTGAGCACCCGCGCCGAGCGTGAGTACCTTGAGGCCCTCGATGAAGAGGCTTTGGCCGAAACGCTACCGAAGCGTTTATCACTGACTGATCCTCAGGCTCGCTGGACCGCTGCTCCAGGCGGCCCGCGTTCTACGCTTACTCTACGAATTATCTGATCGATACCGAACACGGCGTCATCGTGGATGTGGAGCCTACACCCGCTCATCGAACGGCCGAAGTCGAGAGCACCAAGACGATGATCGATCGCGTTGAAGCGCAGTTCGACATCAAGCCGGAACGCCTCATCGGCGATACCGCGTACGGTACAGCGCCGATGTTGGCCTGGATGGTGGAGGAAAAAGACATCGAACCTCACGTGCCGGTGTGGGACAAAACCGAGCGCAAGAACGACAGTTTTTCGAGCAACGATTTCCACTGGAATGAAGAGATTGAGGAATACCGCTGCCCGGCCGGCAAGTCATTGCGCAGTGAATGGCGAGCCTTCAAGAACGAGCGTTCACACGTCACCAAGGCCAACACCATCATCTTCCGATCCCGACAGGCCGACTGCGTAGCCTGTCCGATGAAGGCCAAGTGTTGCCCCAATACTGCGTTTTGCAAGATCGCGCAGCGTCCATGAGGCCGCTCGTGATGTGGCGCGGCGCATTGCAGCAACGCCGGCATATCAGCGCTCTCGCCACGAACGTAAAAAGGTCGAAATGTTGTTTGCCCACCTCAAGCGAATCCTGAAACTGGATCGCTTGCGACTACGTGGCATGAGCGGCGCGACCGATGAGTTCACGCTGGCCGCGGCGGTGCAGAACCTGCGCCGGCTGGCCAAATTTACCTCTCAAGGTCCACCGGTCACGGGATAGGTGCGCCTGCACTAAGCAAAAAACCTCAAACTAACCCACTAACTGAGCGGCAACGGTCAACGAAGGGCCGAAAAACCACTCAATGTGGTGAGTAGGTTCTCCAGTGGTAGTCGTGCCTGAGTTCAGGCGATCTGAAAATCCGACTTTTTCAACAGAATCGGCTGTTGGCGGGTTTTCGCGAAAGGCAACTTTGGGTCGATGGCTGCCCCTGATGACAGGCTGAAATCGGCATGAGCGGACAGGCGCAGTAGACTCGAGCAAAGCGAATCGAGTAGTGTTTAAGCTGATTTTGCTCGTGCATCTGCGGGTGTAACCGTGGCGTTCCAGCTATGGTGTAAGCTCCTTTACGTGGCCATCGGCCCCCTGCAAAACCCAGACTAGACAGGAAACAAGGAATGTTATCCATCAAGTCCACGAAAGTATTTTTTGCCCCATTCAGGGCCTGTTTGTAGTTATGCCGGATCTAAAGACATGAAACTCAAGCAACTAAAGATGGTTTTAATTTCACTTTCAGCAATTACTCACAACGTGTCAGCGGATCAAAAAGGCTTGAATCTTGAACCTCTTGCAATGGCTAACACAAGCTGTGCTGCATTTTATGCGGCCGCACAAGTATTGATCAAGCCAGAAGCCAAGAAAGAGTATGAATCTAAATTCAGCACACATTACGCCCTATCACACCAACTCAGTTCTTCATATGAAACGCTAGCAGAGAACTTGAACAAAGAAATCCAACGCCAAGCCACCGATGCTTCATCTTTAAAAGAGAAGGCGCAGATTGTAGACTTCCTATCCAAAAATCTAATTAAGTGCAGCACAATCGAAATCCAATCCACTGCAATAATTAAAAATAACACCACTTACCAAGAATAATTCACTGAATAAATCTTCAACCACGACAACTCTATGAGTCGCTCCCATTTTCGTATACGAATCGAATGGTCTTTTCTGGGCAAGATCGGCAGGTGACCACTGTCTGCTTCGGGTCGGATAGCGACGGTCTAGCATCGACCGTCGCTATAGATGGTCAGACTTCCGTCTGTTCTGCCATTTCCAGGGCATCATCGACCTCGATTCCCAGGTATCTGACGGTGCTTTCAAGCTTCGTATGACCAAGCAGAAGTTGGACAGCTCTCAGGTTTTTTGTCCTGCGATAGATTAGCGATGCCTTGGTTCTCCGTAGCGTGTGAGTACCGTACATGGTTGGGTCAAGGTCAATGGCTGTCACCCACGCTTTGACTATTCGAGCGTATTGTCTGGTGGAGAGATGGTCTGAGTCGTGCAACCGGGTCGGAAACAAAAAGTCCTCGCTGTGGAGGCGGGCCTGATGCATCCAAGCCTCTAGAACCGTTCGGGTTTGCTCGGTGATCTCAAATTGCACTGGGTGGTGGGTTTTCTGCTGCATCACGATGGCCCGTGACGACACATGCTCCCCATGGGCTATGTCTCGGACTCGCAGCTTGGTTAAGTCACAGGCACGCAGTTTGCTGTCGATGGCCAAGTTGAAGAGCGCCAGATCCCGTGTCTTCTCAGCAAGCTGAAGTCTTACGCGGATGGCCCAGATATCTCTGACTCGGAGCGGGGCTTTCTGCCCGACAAGCTTTCCCTTGTTCCAAGGCTGATGGCTGTATGTAGCAATAGTGTTCATGGTTTTTCCTCCACGTCGAAGGAGGACAAGGGTGGATCAGTCACAGGGCGTGGTGATTGCTATTCGGCCAGAAGCGATCACTGAGTTTCATCCATCGCACCATAACAAATCACGAGCATAATGATGCATCTCCAACGATGCAGCATGAGTCGGATCATGAGCGAAACCCAAAGCTGGACAGTCAGGTGCCAAGACACCGCAGATGGAACTGGCGACGTCATCGTCGATTTGCCACCAGAACTACTCGCGAGCTTGGGCTTGGTCCTTGGTGACGAGCTGACAATCGAGGTGATTGATGGCGCGATAGTCCTGAAGCCGAAGCGCAATACATCCCCCAACCCCAATCCCTCGCCACTACCCGCCACCTAATTTACAAGCGGCTTAGCGCAGATGCGTGCTGACAGACGGCTTTCGCAGAAGCCGTCGCTCTGCGGTAAGTACCTGGCATCAACTTTCTCTACCCCAGCCTTGTAGAACTCGTCCGCGACCTTTTCTAAGCGAGCCTCTTTACAGACGGAACTTCTCGCGACGAAATGCCACTCAGCTCGGACGAATAGAAATATCCAAATAAGTGGGGATCAGCTAGTCACTGCCCCCTTTGGAGCACTGGCAATCAGGCTGGCGCCGCAGGCGGTTTTCATACCGTGCAGTGCAATGGGGGTTCCGTCGACGGTATAGGTACCGCTGCCCTCTGCAATGGGAAAAATCCCCTTGCACAGCGGGCAACTGACCTTGTGACCGACTCCCGCAATCGGTTTGCCATTCAGATCGGTTTGAGAGAAGGCCTCAAGCACCACTCCACCATGGCTTGTGGAGTCACCCAACCGGATTATGTCTTTCACGGTATCTCCCTGGTTTACTTGACCGCCTCAGGAATGTTGCAGTCTTCCCTATCAATTCCGATAGCCGTCAATCTATTACTTGCGCGTCCAGACGGATGCAGCGCCTGACGTTATCTCGGCAAGCTGGCCTTCACTGTCGTAGTGATAGAACCATTCATCTTCACCAGGCCAGCCATTGGCAATAGCCCGGCCGGACAGAACCTTACCTGTAGAAGAGTACTTATAGAGAAACACGGAAAACGCATCGCGGGCACTGACTCCGACATAGACCCTATCGCCGTCATCGAGCTGAAACAGCCTTCCAAGGCCTATTAACCTAGCGTCGAGTTTATCTCCACGATCCATCCCTTTAAAACCGACGGTACGAATTTCCAAGAAGGTATCCGCATGGTCGTATAGCATCGCCTGAATTGACTGCACCCCCTTTTGCCCCGGAAGAACGGTAATCCTGTGGTGCCCCCCAGAAAATCCAGAGCAGTATTTCCCTAGCTCACGTGCTTCTTCCACACTTGAGTATTTTTTTTTCATCAGCCTGGGCGTCGAAAACCCCATGCGTTCCGTGTCGTATGGTAAGTGCCCGAAATAATCGCCATCAGAAAATTTCCACTCATCCACTGACTCGCAACGCGCCAGATAGGCGTTGTACGAACCGGTTGCATCGAACGCTTGGAAACTTTTCCTCAGATTCTCAAGCGTCGTACGCACCTCAGGGACATCAAGCAACATCGTGATCTCCATCATGAACAACAACATTCATACGTTGCTTTCCATTGGCCACTTTCCATCCGGCCCCCAATATCTCGCAAAGCATTTTCGACATTTCCGCCACGTTTCTCTACACCCTTCAATACCTGATAGATGAGTTTGTCATTTTCATTACTGTGGATATGGGGTCCGGCGTGGTAGTTCCCGGCTTGCGCAGCATCAGCTCGCCCCGGATGCAAGACTGTCCCGACCTGCGAATTACTCGTCCCCCATAAACGGGCGCCATTTGCCCCAGTATCGATGCCGATATCATTGCGCGCCAGAATCTCTCGAGACTTCTTCACATGTATGTTCTTGTTGCAATTCTCCTGAACAATGTGGTGCGGCGTTTGCCCCGTCATTAAAGGACGGTTTTCGGCTTTCAGACCACCCGCCAGCTTTTTCGCGGAAAGGCCATACGGGTCCACATATTCAGTTGAATTCGGACCGTACTCATACAAATGGATCCCGCCGTCCAGGCCAATTGGATCTTTGCTGATGAAACGACCAACCGCCGGATCATAGTACCGGTGCCGGTTGTAGTGCAGCCCAGTCTCATGGTCATGGTACTGCCCCTGAAATCTGATCGGATTGGTCACCCCCTGCTGTTGTGCCGCCGCCGAGCGCTGCTCACGCACCGCCCCCCAAGCCTTGTACTGCGCACTCCAGGCGATTTCGCCATTCTGATCGGTCAATTCCTGTGGCGTGCCCAGGTGGTCGCACTGATACCAGCTGAGAGCGTCGATCGGTAAAGCAGTGGGTTTGTTACGCCACAACGGGTCGTCATCCTGAATGTAGTCCCCGCTGTAGTTCGGTTGCCCCATCAACTGAATAGGTTTGTGCAGTAGTGCCTGCGCTACCGGGACAAAGCTGCCGGGCTCGTAGATGTAGTGCACGGTGCGCCCGGCGCCGCCATCCTGCTGAGCCGGGCTGCTTTCCCAGGCGAGGAAGTCGCCATCCCAACCATAGAGCGTGAAGCCGCAACCAAGTTCGCGTTGCCTGCGCGCATGTTCATTGCTGTTCCATTGCGAACCTGCTTCCGGGCGTTGTTTGTATTGGGCGCAGGAGTTTTTGTGCAGGCGGCGGCCGAGCGCGTCGTAGGCAAAGTCGACCGACAGGCGCGTGTCTTCAAACCGCACCAAACGATCAAACAAGTCCCACATCATTTGGCTTTGGTTGCCGTTGTGCCAGCGCCGGATCTGATTACCGCGCTCGTCGTATTCGTAGTGCGTGCCAGCATATTCACGCAACAGATTGTCAACCAACTTGCTGCGCGGCGGATCCAGGTCCAGCGGACGGCGAATTTCTGCGGTCTTGTCGTCCAGCAGGTTACTGGCCGGGTCAAAGGCAAAGGTTTCCACACCCAGGCGACTCATGGCGCTGAGCAGGCGACCGACCGGGTCGTAACGATAGGCTAACGGACCACGGCGACTGTCATTGATATCCGTTAGTTGGCCGGCAGCATCGTAGGTGTATTCGCGCTTGAACAGCGTGGATTTTTCGTCACTGCGTCCCAACAGTTGCTCTTGCAAGCGTCCGGCCGGGTCCCATTTTTGCGTTTGCAGCAGGCGGTTGCCTTGGTGGCGGGAGATTTCACGATGCAGATCGTCACGTTCATAGCCGATCAGCTCATGCTCATCCAGACGCAACCCCAACAAGTGGCCGCTGCCATACGTGAGCCAACTGATGCGATGGCCATCAGGACGAGTCGTGGCAATGCGCTGATTGAGTACGTCGTACTCGTGCTGCCAGACCGCGACCACCGGTTTTTCCAAACCAAGATAGTGCTGATGCTCACGCAGCAAGTTACCCGCCGAGTCATGGAACCACTGCAGACGGCTGTCCGCGTTGCTCGCCATCACCAGGTTGCCATTACCGTCGTAGGCAAAGGTTTCGCTTTGCACCTGCTCACCCAGCGTGGCACGACGTTCGATCAGGCGGCCCATCAGGTCAAAGCGAAGCGCAATGCTGCGTTCACCATTGAGCTTTCTGGCCAAACGGCCGCTTTCAGGCTCGTACTGGTAACGGGTAGAGCGCCCGTCGAAGCCGGTTTCTTCCAATAGACGACCGACGGGGTCGTAATGGAAATGCGCGCGGCGTTCGTTTTCATTTTCCAGTACCACCAACCGCCCGAGTTTGTCCCAACGGTAGCGCAGGGTTTGCTCGGCGGCATCGACCCGCTCTGCAACCATACCGGCCGCGGTGTAGCTCCAGGTAGTACAACGATCAAGACCATCGACGTGGGCCAACAGCCGACCTTCGGCATCGCGCTCGAAACGCTCCTCGGTCTTGTCCGGATGTTTGATCAGTACCAGTTGCCCAGCCTTGTACTGATACTCGGTACTCTGCCCCGCCGAGTCGGTAAAGCAAATCATCTGCCCGAATTCGTTGTACTCCCAGGCGCTGGTCTTGCCCGAGCAATCGACGTATTCCACCAACTGACCGGCATCGTTGTAGTCAAGTTTTTTTTCGTTGCCGTTGGCGTCCTTGATCGCCGTCGGCAAGCCCGTCTCGTTGAAGGCATACTCGGTTTTGTTGCCCAACGGGTCGACTGTTTCCACCAGGTTACCGAAGTCGTCATAGGCCCATTCCCACTGGCCACCCTCGGCATCGCTGATTTTGATCAACTGGTTCTGATCGTCATAGGCATAGTGCACTACGCTGTCATCGGCGCGGATATGCTCAAGCAAGTTGCTGCGATCATCGTAACTAAAGCGATCGGTGCTGCCATCGGTATGAACGTGACGTACTACGTTTTTTGCGGCGTCACGGAAGAACCATTCCGAACGTTCATCCGGATGACGGATGCGGTAGGTGTAGCCAAGGATGTCGTAGTAGTGCCAGGTCTCGTTGCCCAGCGCATCACTGACATAGGTCAGGCGAATATTTTCGTCCCACTCCAGGCGCGTGTCGAAGCTGCCGTCATCGGCCCACTCGCGCACGGCCTTGGCATCGGCACCGTGGCCCTGCCATTGCAGGTTCATGCCCCGGCCAGTGCGGTCGGTGTAGCGCGTGATCAAGTGATGCTGGTACTGATACGACCAGGCACCGCCGTTCTCGTCCTGGGCCAGGGTCAAGTCGCCGTAAGCATCGTACTGATAGTGGCACAGTTGCCGCTGCGGTGCGCCGTCACGGATTTCCCAGAGGCCGATCAGCCGGCCGTGATCGTCGATCATCGTGCCGAGGTGCAAATGGACTTTGGTGATGTCGTCCTGGTAGGCGATTAGGTCCGAGAGCACTGACCATTCGCCGTGACGATGTTCATAGTGCAGCATGACGCCGGCGCCGTTGCGCAGCACCACGCCAGTCAACACATAGCGCTGGCCACGACGGACGTAGGTTTCCTTGCGCTCGAAACCACGACACAGCAGCAACTGGTCTTCGCTAGTGCGCACCAGGGTGAGGTTTTCGATGGCATCGTAGTGGAACAGGCCGACCTTGGGTAGCGGATAGGTGTGACTGCGGCCGTCAGCGTCATGGAATTGCAGCGCATCATCGACCAGGTCGAAGCGCGTCGTGAAGGCGCTGATCCAGCGCGCGCCCAATGAGTCCTGATCATAGGCGTCCAGGTTCGAGCAATAAGTGCGCGTCCATTCAATCGGGAACGCTCCGGCCAAACTAAAATCGGTATGAGCGACGTTCTCCGAACCCATCGCAAAGCTGATGCTGTTACAGGTACTGGGGCAGGTGCCATTTTTGTCAGGATTTGCCCTTTTTCCTGCAGGCACTTCATTTTTCCTGACCTCTGTCCGGCCCTCTCCCAACCGACGCTTGGCCTTGCTAGTGGCACCGAATTTTACGTTTCCGGACATACCACGGCCATTTCGCACATTCCATACGGCGACCGCTTTGGCCAGTACCTCTAGCAGAGCCCCCACGGAGTAAGGCATACCGGGATCACTGAGCTTTTTCAGTTGTGTGCGAAGCTCCGGGCCCATGGCCGTCAACAAGCGTGTTTGCTCATGCACCAGCTCCTTGGCCTGCTCAGGTAACAGGAGCTTCGCGGCGCTGTTGACCACCCCCTTGCCGGCGGCCTTGTAGACATCGCAGGCAGCGCCAAAGATATTGCTGAACGCCTTCGTGGGATCATGCAGCAGCTGAGTGCCCACTCCACTGACTTTCTTCCCGGCGTTCTCCATGCTCTTTACCGAGTCGAGATCACCGTCAACCAAGGCATTCAACCCCTTGGAGATTTCCTTGAGAATCTCTTCGCCTTTTTCCCCGGCTTGATCGAGAAGACTCGGCAGTTGCGCTTTGGCCGTTTTCACGAAATCGTCAATTTCGCCAACGATGGCCGCGTTCAAATGCCCGACGATCACATTGATCAAAGCGTCGCCCAGCAGCGTCTTGCCGGCGACCTTCATTTCCTGCCGCACCAGATACAGGGTCGGGCGCAGGCTCATGCGTGCAGCAGCCATATTCGGTGGGTATGGGATCACGCCGATCAGGTCGATGCCCAGGCTCACCCAGTCGAGCGAATCACGCGTCTTGCTTTTGGCCAGGGTGGCAATGTCATTCAGAACATCCACCAGCGCCATGATGTTGCCCACCACTGGCAATGCACCGGCGACGTTTTTGATCCGATCGAGCGTGACGACACCGCCGCTGACCTCTTGCAACCAGGCATCAAATTTAGCCGCATCGCGCCCGACGTCCGCGACTTGAATCTCACTGAGCGGCACGACCGTAGATTGGGGTTCACGTTTTACAACAGCAGTTTCAGTGGTCATGACAGCATCTCACCCGCGAGCAGGCCCGGCGTTTTAAAGGAAGTCTTGGGAGGGGTAACGGTCGGCAAACTCGGCAACTTGCCGCTTTTGCTCGCCGCGCCGAGGATGCGCGAAGCGCTCGGCATGGCTGCGCTGGCCAGCTTCGGCAATCCGGCTACGCCGCCCTGCAGCGCGCCTTGAACTTGCTGCGCGGTTTGCATTGCACCTTGTGCCGTCTGCACCGCACTCATGCCGGTCTGCGCCAGACCTTTGCCCTTCTCCAACAACTCAGCACTGCTGCCAGCACTCGGCAGGGTCTTGGCGACCATGGCTTGCACCTGTGACGGAATGTCATCGGCACCCGGCGGGGTTAACGGCCATTCGGGTTTGCCGATGTAACTGCCGTCACTCCAGGTGTCCGCAGGGTCCTTGCCGAACAGTACCCGTGCCGGGCCCGGTGCGGCGCCGGACACGCTGGCGAAACCCTTGGCATCGAGCTTGCCCTTGAGGCTCCTGCCCAACGCATCGATCACTTCGAAGTCGCCGTCCTTGATGCCCTGACGCCCGGCGTACTGGTTGAACAGTTCGAGGTTGCCCTTGCCCGGTTTCGGCGGTTCGGGGAACACGCCCGCCAGGCTTTTCGCCCCGGTGTAGGCGAAGTTGGCCGCATGGGCGGTGTACGGCCCGCTGGTGGCGTGGGTGATGCCGCCGGCGTTGTAGGTGGTGGCGCTGCCGCCGCCCTGGATCACCAGTTCGGTCTTGGCGGTGATGGTGATGCGGTCGGCATTGGCGGTGATATTGAGCTTGGCCAGCAGGTTGATGCTGTCCTTCAGCGCCCGCACGTCGATGTCGCCGGACGCGGCGACCAGGCGCCAGCCCATGCTCTGCACGAACAGGCGCATGCCCCGACTGGCACTGGCCAGCAGGCGTTTGCCGATCGACAGGCTGGTGTGGCCGGTGCTGCTCAACGCCAGGTGCTCACCGGTGGCGATGTGGCTGGAGCGTGGCGTGGTGAGCGCGATGCCGGCAGGACTCGCCAGTACCAGATGCGGTTCGGTGAACTCCGGAAACTCGTTGGCGGTCATGTTCGCCGGACCGCTTCCGAGGATGCCTTGGTGCTGACTGTGCAGCGCCTTGGCCACGTCATCCTGATCGCCCGGTTCCTGAGCTTGCAGTTCTTTGGCCTGCAGGGCGAAGCCGTCCTGTTGCTCGCTGGCGGTGGCCAGGCGTTCGGCAGTTTCGGGCAGGTCCTTGTGGTGTTTCGATTCGTTCGGCCGTGGCTCGGTGGTGATCAGCAAACCGGCGGCGGCGCGCACCGCGCCATGGCGGTCGGTTCGCAGCTCAAAACCTTCACCACGGGGCTGGCCGCCAGACGGCCGCGGATGGGTCAGGTAGCCGAGGTTGATCGCACTGGCGCCGTGGTCACTGCGCAACGCGATGCTGATCTCGCTGGTGGTGTCGTCGATGCGCAGTTCGTTGGCGCGGCTGCCCTTGTATTCCTTGCTCTTGACCGTGGCCAGGGTCTTGAAGTCGGGCAGTTTGTACGGCGGCAGGTTCACGCCGTGGTACAGGCAACCGGTGATCAGCGGCTGATCGGGATCGCCTTCGAGGAAGGTGATCAGCACTTCCATGCCGATCCGCGGCAGATTGATCGAGCCGAAGTTCTGGCTGGCCCAGTTCGAGGCCACGCGCATCCAGCAACTGGTCTTGTCGTCGTGCTGGCCTTCGCGGTCCCAGAAGAACTGCACCTTCACGCGACCGTACTGGTCGCAGAAAATCTCCTCGCCTTCGGGGCCGGTGACCACCGCGCTCTGGGTGCCGAGGACTTTCGGTTTCGGGTGATCCAGCGGCGGACGGTACGGCACGTCCCAGGGAATGGCGCTGAACTGGTTGCGGTAGCCTTGGTGGAAATCGTCCTTGAGGTCGGTGACGTCGCTGCTGATCACCTCCTCCAGCACCTGCGGCTGCTTGCCTTCGTGGAAGATCTCGGTGAGCAGCCACAGGTCGTTCCACGCCGGGTTGGCGTGTGCGGTCAGCGCGAGGAAATGCCCGCTGACCAGCAAAGGCTGATCGCTGTTGCCTTCGGCCAGACGATAGTCGCTGCGATGGCGCTCCAGCGCCCGATTGGCCAAGTGCTTGCCGCGCTCGCGATCGACGAAACGGCCCGGGTAATCGTAATCTTCAAGGTCCGGCTTGGCGGCACTCTTGGCGTCACTTTCCAGCTCGATCTTCGGCTTGGTGAAGTCGTAATCGCGCCGCGTGGTGCGGCTGGTACGGGTGCTCATGCGCAGGCCGAAACGCTTGATCACCGGCTGATCGGCGACCAACCCGGTGTCCTGCTGATAGGCCACCGGCGCGAGTTTCGGGAACACCGTTTGGTCATCGCCGAACATCAGCAGATGGCCGGAAGCGCTGTGCTGGAAGTGGTAATGAATCCCCTCCTCCTCGCACAGGCGCTGGACGAATTGCAGGTCGGATTCTTCGTACTGCACGCAGTAAACCCGCTCGGGATACAGCGCACTCAATTGGAACTTGTGCTCACTGGCGAGGATGCCGTGTTCTTCCAGGACCTGAGCGATGATCTGCGGCACGCTCATTTGCTGGAAGATCCGCTGGTTGATCCGATGTGCCAGGTAGGCCAGTTGCGGACGCAGGGAGATTTTATAGCGGGTCAGGCGTTTGCCGGCCTCACCCTGGGCGATACTGTAGACCAGCCCGTGAATGCCAGTGCCCGCGGGGGACAACTGCAGAAACGCCAGTTTGTGCAACACGCTTTCGAGGTTGATCGAGGCTTTTTCGCTGACCAGTTCCAGTTCAAATTCGAACGGTTGGTTCAGGCGCTCCCGGCCGGTGAAGGACAGCACTTGAAAGTAGCTGTCCGCCCCATCGATGGTCAGGCTGAAATGGGTCTGATTGGCCGGTGCGAACATTCCGTGTCCTCATGCAATGTTGCGGCACTCGTCGACGCCAATGGCGATCAACGACTGCAAAAATTCTTCAGGAGTACCACCCGCCTCGACCAGCCGTGCTGGCCGAGGGGTAAAACGGTCGGCCTGGATCAGGCGACCGGAACGCGCCAGTCATCGGAACCCGAAGTACCGGATACTTCGTGGGTCCAGGTGATTTTGCGGTAGGTGAATTGCACTTCTTCCAGGTGCGTGAAGTGCGAGTTCGACGGATCCTGGCAGTTGTGCATTTTGTTGTTGATGGCGACGATGATCGCGTCTTCCAGTTTGGTGGTGTAGTAGTGCTCTTGGGTGCCTTGAGCCGAAGTGCGGTACCACTGGATAACGATTTCGCTCATGCGCTCGCCGGAGGTCAGCGCCGCTTGCAGCAGTGGCGAGGACTTGTCGTAGACCTTGGTGATCACGACTGGCTTGTGTACACGCTGACCGGTTGGTTGGCCGGACTGTGGGTCACGCGGGATGATCACGTCGTGGCTGAAAGCCTGAACCATGACCTGGTCTTCGTGACCTTCTTGGTAGGTGTTGCCCACGGAGTCGGCGGTGAACGCGCCGGCAGTGATCAGGCCTTGTTTTTCGCCGGTAACGGACATGTACGCAGGTGTTGCCATGGATGCTCTCCTTGCTCAAAAGACAGGACCGGACGGCGTGATTGCCTGCCCAGGTGTCGGCGGAGAGATCAAAAGTCGTGCCAGCCATCAGATAGCCATTAGGCATCAAGGGGTTAGGTGGCCTCGGCGGTGACTTTTTCGACGTTCACGGTGAGAAACAGAAGAAAAGTGCGCAAGAAGTTGCGCAGTACTGCGCAACTTCTTGCGCACTTGGCTGTAGGGCACGAACTACGTGGCCTGTAGCGATTTATCAGGCTGATTTTGACAATTGAGTGCGCAACTTCTTGCGCACCTCCGCAATAGTCTTCATTCGAGGTCTACTCTGTTCGCGGAAGACGGAAATCATGATAAACAACGGTCAATAGTTACCCTCGGAAACTGGCGGCTTTCAGCCACGAGTTGCCCTTCACTACCGGCGGCTCTCGTTCCGAAGCGATCATCGAACCTCGTGGCATCCATTTTTTCCTCCTGCTGACTCTTTCAATCCCACCTTCAAGGACCGAACCTGTGATCGTATCCCCCGCCAAACTCCTCTTCCTGCCCGGAGCCTCAGGTAACACCCGGTTTTGGCATCCGGTTGCTGAGCGCTTGGCCCACCCGGCGCAGCAAGTCCATATCGGCTGGCCCGGCTTTGCAGACACTCCGCCGTTGCCTAGCGTGACTGGCATGCATGATCTGGTGGCTCGCGTGCTGGCCGAGATCGACCGGCCCACAGCGCTGGTGGCACAGTCCATGGGCGGCATAGTCGCTGTACTTGCAGCGCTTGAACGCCCCGAGCTGATCACGCACCTGACGCTGACCGTCACCTCTGGCGGGGTGGATATGTCTGCTCTGGGCGCGCATGACTGGCGCCCGGATTTTGCTGCCACCAACCCGACACTGCCGAGTTGGTTTCTCGACGACCGCACCGACCTCACGCTCCGGTTGATCGAGTTGCGCATGCCAGTCCTGCTCCTCTGGGGAGATTCTGATCCGATCAGCCCCGTTCGCGTCGGCCAGCGCCTTGCTCAACTGTTACCTCGTGCTGAACTACACGTTTTCCCTGACGCCGATCACAATCTGGGCTTTACTCACGCAGCCGAAGTGGCGAGGTTGATCGAGAGACATCTGGCCTACTGGTAAGCGGAACACTTGTTGCCACCGCGTCGGACTGATTGTGCGACACCGTGCGTTTCAAGACCTGGTGAACAGACAACCGGAGGCATATCGTTCTAACCTCGCCGGATACTCTGCGCAAACCGCGTAGAGATGAAAAAAATCAAAGCATAATTAAAAGTGCACGAACCAACTTGAGTCTATGACATGTGATTTCGCACCTCGTTGACCACCTGCTATGGGTCCAGGCCGTGTGAAAACACGCTGGGCGCATTTAAAACTGAGTTTTGCTTGTGTTGCCTGTGCAACCAGCAAGCGGAAGCGCGAATTACTTCTAGTAGTAACATCGGCCCTCGTAATGCTGTTTGGGCCGCGTCAGCGGCCCAAACAGCCACTCACGGACGATCAAACGGCTGGACTCACGCCCTGATCGCCTCAAGCAGTCCTGCGATGCCGAAGATGCTCATCATCCGTTTGAGGTTGTAGGCGAGCACATGAAGGCTCATCTCTGTGCTTACCCTCGGAAGGGTTTTGGTCAGGAAGTGGGTACTTCCCATCCAGTATTTGAGCGTTCCAAAAGGATGTTCAACGGTCTGTCGGCGACGCCTCATCATCGTTGGATCATGTTCCAGCCGAGCCTGCATCGCGTCGATTACCGCCTCATGTTCCCAGCGCCTCACTCGGCGCTCCTTACCCGTCGTACATTGCTTTTGCATTGCGCAGGACTGGCAGCCCGAGAAGTAGTAACAGTGCAACAACATGCCGTCTTCCATCGACGAATGCCGCCGGGTCAGCAACTGTCCCGCAGGGCATCGATACGCGTCCGATGCAGCAACGTAGATGAAGTCCTGCTTACCAAATCGGCCTTCGGCTTTGCTGCCTGATGTCAGGGGTTTTGGTACAAAGGTGGTGATGCCAGCCTGCTCGCAGGCAAGGATTTCCAGCCCTTTGTAGTAGCCTCGGTCAGCTACCACCGTCAGCGACTCAGCGCCGATCTCTTCACGCGCTTGGTTCGCCATATTGCTCAGTTGCGCCCGGTCATTACCAACGTTAGTCACCTCATGGGCAATGATCAGATGGTGTTTGTCGTCGACAGCTGTTTGTACGTTGTAGCCAACCGTTCCGGTGCCTCGGCCGCTCATGGCCATTGAGCGTGCATCTGGGTCTGTGAGGGAGATTTGCTGGTCTGGACTGTCGTGAAGCTGCGCCTCTATGTCCTTGAGTTTTTGCATCTGCTGTTTCAGCGTTTCGATTTTTTCTTTCAGCCGCTCGGCCTTGGCCCCGGCCACTTCGGGCGTTGCCCGATCCGCCGAATCCATCGCCGCCAGATATCGATCAATGCTCTGTTCGATCTGCTGCATGCGTGCCTTCACTTTGCCCTGGGTGAAGTTACGGTCGCGATTATTGACGGCTTTGAATTTGCTGCCATCGATGGCGATGATTGATTGGGAGAAGAGATTCAGGTTGCGGCAAAGCACTACGAATTGTCGGCAGACGCTGCGAATGGCTTTGCCGTTGTCTTTGCGAAAGTCGGCGATGGTTTTGAAGTCCGGGGCCAAACGTCCTGTCAGCCACATCAACTCGACGTTGCGCTCGGCCTCACGCTCTAGCCGGCGGCTGGACTGAATCCGATTCAGATAGCCGTAGATATAGATCTTTAGCAAGATCGCGGGATGGTAGGCCGGACGCCCCGTTGCAGCAGGATCAACACCGTCGAATCCAAGTGCCCCCAGGTCGAGTTCATCAACGAAAACGTCGACCACTCGCACTGGATTTTCTTCGGTAACGTAATCGTCCAGGCACTCCGGCAGCAGCGTCACCTGCGTCCGGGCCTCGCCTTCAATGAATCGCTTCATGATCGTCCCCGCTACGATCTCGACGATCAGAAGATTAGGCAATCGCAGGCGTTTTCACACAGCCTGGGTCGTTCTCTGCCGACTGTGACAGACAGAAAACGACCCATAGCGGACACAGGCGGGGCATTCCGATTAGCTAAATTGACGCTCATACAGAGTGACCTGCTGAGGAAACAACTCACCGTAGAGAGGATGTGGAATACCGAAAATGTTCACTTCGATGCAAGGTGGCGGGAGCTCTTTGGAGTGATCCAAGATGCCCAGGCCCGCACATGGAATAACCAGACCCGCTTCAGTTTGAACAGAAAGATCCAGGCCGGTCTGATCGTGGTGATTCGTGGAACACTCGTTCTGGATAGCTGCGTACCCCTCAGCAGGCTCGAATTGGCCTGAAGCAACGCCCATGGGGGGATCTCCGTAATCGAGCGCCGAGTAGCCCACCAAAACCAACCCGCTATAAATTGAGAATCGCGTCATGAGACTGCCTATTGATTGCCATGCAAAGACCCAACCAGCGGTATATCACTCGGCTGATCCTTAAGCGAGGGCGAGCCTGTTGAGCTACCGCAATTGGCCGATTCCTGCCTTTCGAGAGAGGCAGGAATCCACAACCCGAAGCGGACTTTCAAGCTTAGTGATCGTGAATTGGTATTACAAGCAACAGTTCGTAGGTCAAATCTGCTTCATAAAATGTGGTGCACCATTCTTGAAAGCCCGACCGGGGCTCGCACAATAGACGGACGATGAGTCCGGACTCCGTACTAAAAGTTTCTTTGACTACTGCGATATCTCCAGGCGCCGCATCACGAGCATTTATCCAATCAACATACACAGCCTTCGTAGAATCGACGTGGGTTAGTTTTATGAAGTCGCCTTTGGAAAGTGTCATGGCTGTCTTTAATGCCTCATACCGGTCAGGTAAAAACCTCGTTCGAGTGACCGCTCTGGCCCGATTTCTGCCTGTCGAGAAGGGCTGCAATGCGCAATTCTCTACCGATCACGGTTACGAAGCATGACGGTCAAATCCCATGCAACCGGTGGTCAGATGCGATGCAAATTATTGGTCAGGTCGAATGCAAACAGGTGGTCAAGTGGAGTGCAATTTCGCACTCAAACGAAGGCCCTACACCAACCGCTCAATCTTCTGATGCTGCCAGACCATTTTGTAATACAGCGTCTGCAACATCAGCATGCCCAGATAGGCCACCGGAAACGCCATCCACACACCTTGCAGCCCAAAGCGCGCATCCAGCAGATACGCCACCGGCAACTGCACCCCGACCACACAAACGATCGTAACTACCACCGGCACCAACACCGTGCCGCTGGCGCGCATGATGCCGCCGACAATCGCCTGAAAGCCAAACACCAGCAGGCTCCAGAGCATGATGTGCAACAGGTGTTCGGCCATCGCCCGGGTGGAATCATCCGTGAGGAACAACCCCAGCAACCAGTGCGACAGCAAGTAACCCAACACCACCAAACCACCGGTCAGGCACGCGTTGATCAACAGCCCCGTGCGCAAAATCGGCCCCATGCGCTCGATGCGCCCTGCCCCAATCGCCTGCGCGCCGAGGATCGACGCCGTGATCGCAATCGACAGCGCCGGGAACTGCACGTAATTGACGATCTGCGTCACCGCCCCGTACGCCGCCGTCGCCTGGGAACCGTGCTGATTCACCAGCGCCAGAATCACCAGCTCCGACAACGACAGCACCACCATCTGCAACCCGGTCGGCAGCCCGATACGCAATACCTTGCCGAGGATCTCCAGATCCAGCCGCATCGACGCAAACATCTCCCGATCCGGCGCCAACGGATGCCCCTTGCGAATCAACCGCCACGCCAGCCACCCCATCGCCGCCAAGTTACCCGCCAACCCCGCCCACGCCGCACTCTGAATCCCCATCGGCGGCAACCCCAACCACCCGAGAATCAACGCCGGCGTCAGCGCCAGCCCGACACACGTCGACACCACCAGCGCCAACAACGGCGACACCGTATCGCTCACCCCACGCAGCAACTGCGTAAACAACACAAACACCAACAGCGACGGCAAGATCCACATCATCACATGCGCATACGCAACCGCATCGTCCAGCACATCCACCGGCGTGCCCAAACCCTGCAACGCCGGCCGGGCAAACACACTGCCCAACACCGCCGCCGCCAACCCGATCATCGCCCCCAACAGCAACGTCGAACCCGCGATGGCCTTCACCAAATGCAACTCGCGAGCACCCCAGGCTTGGCCGATCAACACGCCAGCGCCCGCGCCGAGGCCGATGACCAGGGCGATGAAGAAGAACACCACGGGGAACATACCTGATACCGCCGCGAGAGCCTGTGTGCCGAGCATTTGGCCGATGTAGATGCTGTTGATGGTGCCCGACATGGATTGGAGGAAATTGGAGAGGACCATGGGGGCTAGGAATAGGAGGTAGGTTTGCCAGAGGGGGCGTTGGATGGTGGGGGTTTGCATTGAGGGTCCGTCTCGGGTGGGGGCTGGCGTTTGGGAAATTCTACGCTACGGGACTGGGAACAATGCGCTTCTATTTTGCACGCGGCCATGTGAAATCCGAGTCCGGAAACCTCTGCCAAAAGTAAAGATTTCAATCTCGGACGCGTACTTTTCGGATGCGCAAACCATGGCCGACTTTTTCAACACAATCGGCCAGAAGCGGCCATTTTCGGTCAGTTGTGACAGGCTAAACTCGTCAGCGTGCTTCGCTGCGACTCCAGATTTTTGTCCTGAGTGGGGACCGAGCGTATCGGGTTTACCTCCCTTCTTTTTCAATGCCACATCTGTGCGTCTCATGTCGCCGATAACTGAGTACGTGCGACAGTTTCACGCCCGAATGAGTCGTCGCATAACTCAGAAGTTATGCGACAGCATTTTCAAATCCGCTGTACCAGTATAAAAGCGCAAGGCCCATCGTAAAAAGTTAACTCACTCATCTTAAACGCTGCGCCCCCCCTAAATTCATAAGTTCGTTAGTCATCATCAGCCATATGACCATGCGAGGGGTGTATTGCCGCTTACCTCACGTAAACTCCCGAGACGGCTCCCCATTAATATGTATAGTTTGAGTGAGGCAGTAGCCACGATTTCTGACTGCGCGAAAGAGATACCTACCTCCAGCGCTTTTCTTGAACTTTACTTGCAGTCTACTCAAACTCATCTCCAGGCCACGATAGAGACCAGGCTCTCTCCCAATACTACTAATTAGCTCTGCCCTGCTGATTACGCGCTCCTCCTTGAGGAGCATGTTCTTTACAATTATGCTCTCAATATTTGTCAAGTGTATTTGATTAGCACCATCAAACAGGATTCGATTATTTATATCGAGCTTCCAGCATTGAGGGCGTTGAAGTGATATCTTTGCAAAGTTTGTCATGGTTTTTGATTGTACAATTCATGAATATAACAAAAAACAAATCGCAAAAACTATTACTTATTTTTGTCTTCAGCAATGTTATTTAGGAACGCATTTTTAAACGTAAGCTTTATTAGGGCGACTGCGCAGCCAGACTGTTGACTTATAGCAATATATTTGTAAGTTAGATATTAAGCACTTATAGTATTGTTAGCTTGTTAAAATTCTTAATTATCCAGATTCAAAGTTGATGAATAATTTTCAAATATACCGAGCACACTAATAGATAGCTAGCTCATGAACTGTAACAGTCTTCTGCTGTTTTGGTAACAATATGCCGTCCAACCGACAGCGCACCTGTAGGGGAGGACGCAGAAAACGGAGATTTTGCCACCTGCTCGCGCTGCCCCAAGACTGCCGCAGCATGCAAAGCGGGGCCCCTAGGGCGGAAAAGAACTGCGTTATCGACCGCTCACTCATTGTCTCTTCTCCATTCGTAGGAAATGCGCAGATTTCTCCTAAGACGTTTCGCGTCCGTGAGCGCCAACAGCCAAATAGCTGGGCTTGCTGCGCAAGCTTGAGGAGGAGTTTATAGACCTGGTGTGCGCCAGCCTTTCATTTGGCGACAGCGTTTTTTCATTTCATGACAACCCATAACCTTTGATCTGACATTGCACGTAGCGTTGTTTGAGTCAGTTTTTGCGTGGTGGTCATGCCCCTCTCCAGCCCCACCAATATGTCGTCAGTGGTTTGCAAATTCGCGATGGGGTTTGAGAGTACGAAATCCTGAGGGTCAGCTTTGGGTCGATTCTGTTGAAAAAGTCGATCAGTTTCCACGGCTGAAAAGTACGTGCTTGAGATTGAAATCTTTGCCTTGAGCACAGGACTCCGGGATCAGATTTCGCGTAGCAGCGCGCAATAAAGGCGTTTTCAGCAGTCCGTATGCAGGCAGTCTTGAAGGATCGACTTTTTCAACAGAATCGGCCAAAAGCCGGTATTGCACCGCTGGGGAGGAAATAGCCGTAATCCATTTTCCCCTAGTAAAAAAAATTCAGTTCGGCTCACCAAACGACGAGGCTTTGGGCGGCCATCCGCTTATTGGACTTGGCCTCAAGCATTACCAAATTCATCGAATAGATAATTCGCCCTGGCTAGCAGAGCTTGAGCAGAGAAACGCCATTCATCCGCGACACGATAAACAGCGATTTCTAAAAGATGCCATCCATTATGTCTTTACGTTTCAGGACTCTACCCTGGAATGCATCGTAATTGAGGGGCAGTTCTGGCATCCAAAAGTACAAGTCTTTACCTCGGAGCAGAAGGCAAGGGATGTCTGGCGCCAACTGATAAATGACGTGGGCGTATGATCCCCAATAGTCAGGTGTGGATGACGGCTAGCCACCCTTCGTGGAGGGCTGCAATCGATCAGAGTCGGCAGAATATTGCCTTTGGCCATTAAGTCTGCTCCGTGCCGGTCGATAACAGATTCAACTATCTATTTTTCTAATTTTCTTGCTTTGGGTGCCAATTTGATTAAGCCCATTCAGATCGGGTGTCTAGTTTTATTGAGCGGTTGCGTTGGTCATTACCAGCAACCAGCGCCAGCAGCGGCGCATGCGACACTGGACGCAAAGTGGGGTAATAACAATCTTATGCATGGAGGCGTCCAAGCCTACTACGCATTTTATGATAGCCATTGCCTCGACACAGAAGAAACTGGCGTGCTGGGTGCAATTTCAGCGTCGAAACCGGAAGTTAATCAATTCTTTGTCAAGCCAAATAGACGCATCTATTTACACGCCTTCAGCTCGGGAATAGTAAACCGCAGGACAACTGATGAACCAGTATTTAGTAGAAGCTGTTTGAGCATTGGTAGTTTCATCCCCCAAGCCGGAACAACCTATCAGATTAGCCACTCAGCCCCTGACTCCGGTTGTTCGTTAAAGGTGATCGATACTAAAACAGGGATAGCTCCTGATACCTATATTGTCGAACCAGTTACAAAGGAATGTGGATTAAACTAGAACCGGCTTATGGGGCTCCAGGCTAACCCACAAAAACATAGGCGCTCACTAGGATGTATCCGACGGGCTGCTTAGGGTCGGTTCCGGCCGGTCTCGACCGCAAAAAAACGGCAAAAAAGCTGATTCTTGATTATGAAGCAGTTAAATCCAAAATATCTACTAAAAGAAAATGTACATGAAAAAGCTAAGTAATGATTTCAGTGGAGCACTCCGAACGTTTGCGTACTTCATGGCAAGTGGAAGCCACTACATGCTTGAAAACGTGAAGTACCTCGACATTTATGGCTCTGAGCCGAGTGCAATTGAGATGGTCTTCGCGATATTCGCGAACGTAATAGAGATGGACAGTGAAGGCAACGTGCTCAATTTCACCTACGCCCAAAGGAGAGCGACCGACTACTTAAGGTCATACTGCGACCCACTTTTCAAAGTAACGCCGCCTCTTGAAGACTGGGAAACTGAGCTCTATGGGCCGCCCTCACTCGGACGCTAAGAAATGACTTTAGCTCGCAGACACGAGGGACCGGGAAGGGGCGAAAGTATCCAGCCGAGTGGCTGCTTTTGGCTGTGGACTCAACCGGTCGGCCAAAGACGAAATGAAGCAAGTCAGCACGTCTTGTGCTGACAACCATCTATTCCTTATACGAAATGAACCTACGATTGAATAGGTAATGATGCGGTCATCTTCGCGTGACACACCGCCAGAATTTCATCCGCCAACGCCGAGTCGTCAGGACAGGCGCGCGATAGCATGATCGCACCGACCGCGCGCGCCAGCAGGTCGATCATTTTCTCCCTCGCCTCACCCGCTGGCGCATCCGGCCCGGTCGGGTATTTTTCGCCGAGCGTTTGCAACGTGCGCTCGATGCCTTCAGCGAATGCCGACTTCAAATCGCCGGACTGACGCGCAGCGTCGCCGCACAACGCCGCCATGGTGCAACCCGTGGCGCGCCCGTCGCGATGATCCCTGGACACATACACATCGATGAAATCCTTGATGCTCAGTGCTTCAGCGCTGATCAGCGATTGCGCAAGGCTGTTGGCCGAGGCCTCAGCCATCAAGTCGGCCTTCGAACCGAAATGTTTGTAGAAACCGCCATGGGTGAAACCGGCGGCGGCCATCAGGTCGGCCACGCCGACACCGTCAAAACCGCGCTCGCGAAACACGACTGAGGCCGTTTCGACGATGTGCTCCCGGTTTGCCTGGGCCTGGGCCTTGGACACTCGCATGTTCGATACCTCGCTACAGCTGGAAATTCATGGGTTGATGATACATAGATGTTGCTCATAATCAAAATTGTTGACAGTTTAGATTTCGATCATCATCCTAAATGCCAGCCATATGAAATTTACCAACGGGCACGGAACAAACACCCATGAGCGACCTGAATCTGTTTACCCCTTACACGCTTGGCGCCCTGACGCTGTCAAACCGCGTGGTTCTCGCCCCGCTGACGCGCAATCGCGCCGGAAAAGGCTTTGTACCGAGTGAATTTGCTGCTGCCTATTACAGCCAGCGAGCCAGCGCGGGCTTGCTGATTTCCGAAGCCTCGCAGATCTCGCAGCAAGGACAGGGCTATCAGGACACGCCAGGCATTTACACACCGGCTCAGATAGAGGGATGGCGCAAGGTGACCGATGCCGTGCACGCCAAGGGCGGGAGAATTTTCCTGCAACTGTGGCATGTGGGCCGTGTTTCCCACGTGGATCTGCAACAGCAAGGCGCGGCGCCGGTAGCCCCTTCCGCGCTTCGTCCCGCGACCAAGGTGTTCGTCAACAATCGCTTTGAGGACGTTTCCGAGCCGCGAGCGCTGGAGACTGACGAACTGCCGGGCATCGTCAACGATTTCCGCCAAGCGGCGGCAAACGCCATTGCGGCAGGCTTCGACGGCGTGGAAATCCACGGTGCAAACGGCTATTTGCTGGATCAGTTCATCAAGGACGGCGCCAACCTGCGTACTGACGCCTACGGCGGTTCGATCGCAAACCGTGCGCGCCTGTTGCTGGAAGTGACGGCTGCCGTGGCCGCCGAGATTGGTGCTGAGCGCACTGGTATTCGCCTTTCGCCTGTCTCGCCGGCCAATGGTGTATCGAGCAGTGATCCACAGGCTCAGTTCGATTACATCGTCGACCAACTCAATGCTCTGGACATCGCTTATCTGCACGTCGTCGAAGGCGCGACCGGTGGGCCACGCGACGTGGCGCCCTTTGATTTCGACGCCTTGCGCCAGCGCTTCAAGAACACCTACATCGCCAACAACGGCTATGACCTGAACCTGGCCACGGCACGTCTTGCGCATGACAAGGCCGACCTGATCGCCTTTGGCCGCCCTTTTATCGGCAACCCTGATCTGGTGGAGCGGCTCAAGACCGGTGCGCCACTGTCCGCCTTCGACCCCTCCACGCTCTACGGCGGCGGTGCGGCGGGATACATCGACTACCCGACGCTTGCCGAATCAAGCGCTGCCGCGAACCAGGCACTGGCTGATCGAGCCTGATTTTACTCGCGCATCAATCCCAATCCATGTTCCTGATAAAGAGCTGACATCATGACTACTCACCCGACCGTTCTCATCACTGGCGCTTCCACCGGCATCGGCGCGGTTTACGCCGAGCGTTTCGCCCAACGCGGGCATGATCTGGTGTTGGTCGCCCGCGACCACTCGCGCCTGGAAACGCTCGCCGCAAAGTTGCGTGGCGAACACAACGTCGCCATTGAAGTGCTTCAGGCCGACCTGACTCAACTCAGCGACCTGCACACCGTCGAAGCGCGCCTGCGGGATGACGCGCGCATCGGCATCCTCGTCAACAATGCCGGCGCCGCACAGTCCGGCACCTTCATCGAGCAAAGCACCGACAGCGTTGCGCAACTGGTGGCCCTCAACACCACCGCGCTGGTGCGACTCGCCAGCGCCATCGCGCCACGCCTGGCCAAAGCAGGTGAAGGCGCGATCATCAACATCGGTTCGGTGGTGGGTCTGGCGCCTGAGTTCGGCATGTCGGTCTATGGGGCGACCAAGGCGTTTGTGCTGTTCCTTTCCCAAGGCCTGAGCCTGGAACTTTCGCCTCAGGGTGTTTATGTGCAAGCCGTATTGCCCGCCGCCACCCGCACGGAGATTTGGGACCGCGCCGGTATCGACATCAACACCTTGAGCGAAATCATGGAAGTCGGTGATCTGGTCGATGCCGCACTGGTTGGCTTCGACCGCCGCGAACCGGTGACCATTCCTCCGTTGCAAGAAGGCGAGCGCTGGGATGCCCTGCAAACCGCGCGTCAGGGTCTTTTGTCGCAGATCAGGCAGTCCGCCGTGGCGCCACGCTATTTGACTCAAGTCTGAACCCTGTCGAGCAGGTCGGCCTCGCCCCGCAATCGGACGGAGTAAACATGACCCTTATGGCTACAAGCAATCATCCAGGTTCGCAGTCGTCATTTATCAACGCGGCGAACCAGTCGGTTCTGGTTGGCGGGATACCTTTCGCCTATCGTGATCTGGGACCCAGAACGCAGGTCCCGCTGGTCATGTTCAACCATTGGGGGGCAGTGTTGGATAACTTTGACCCCAGGATTATCGACGGTCTGGCAAAAAACCGGCGTGTCATCACCACCGATTACCGCGGTATCGGTGGCTCGGGTGGCGCCGCGCCATTGACCGTCGGTGAGATGGCTGACGATGGCATCGGCTTTATTCGTGCGTTGGGTTTGGACAAGGTTGACCTGCTCGGCTTTTCACTCGGCGGCTTCGTCGCTCAAGACATCGCCCTGAAAGCTCCCGATCGCGTGCGCAGGCTGATCCTCACCGGAACCGGACCGGCCGGCGGCACAGGCATCGACAACGTCGGCTCGGTGACCTGGCCGTTAATGATCAAGGGTCTGCTGACGCTACGAGATCCCAAGTTCTACCTGTTCTTTACCACCACGGCCAACGGACAACGCGCCGCGTCCGAGTATTTGCAACGATTGAAAGAGCGCCGGCAAGACCGGGACAAAGGCCCGACACCCCGCGCGTTTTTACGGCAATTGAAAGCCATTACTGCGTGGGGCAAGCAGGCGCCGCAAGAACTCGGTCGCCTGCGTATGCCGACGCTGATAGCCAACGGGGACAACGACATCATGGTGCCCACTGTCAACTCGCTTGAGCTGGCAAAGCGAATCCCCAACGCGCAACTGATCATTTACCAGGACGCCGGGCACGGCAGCATTTTCCAGCACCCTACCGATTTCGTGGCCAAGGCTTTGGCGTTCCTCGACGCCTGACAGCCTGAACGTCTCATCGCATCAACGTCGCCGGGGCCGCGCCCCATTCTCATTCCACCGACAAGAGCAACTGCAACATGAAGGCATTTTTTATCAACCGCTACGGCGAGCAGAACGGAATGGTTGGCGAAGTGCCCGACCCTACGGTCGGTGTGCATGACGTTCTGATCCAGGTGCATGCAACGAGCGTGAACCCGTTGGACTCGAAGATCAGAACCGGGGAGTTCAAACTGATCCTGCCCTATACATTTCCATTGGTATTGGGCAACGACCTGGCGGGTGTGGTCGTTCGCACGGGCTCGGCGGTGAAGCGATTCAAGCCAGGAGATGAAGTCTATGCACGCCCTCCCGAGGATCGGATCGGGACGTTTGCCGAATTGATCGCCGTGAACGAAAACGCGCTCGCGCTGAAACCCTCGAACCTTGACATGGCCGAAGCGGCGTCCGTGCCCTTGGCCCTCTTGACGGCCTGGCAGGCGCTGGTTGAGACCGCCCAGGTAAAAAAAGGCCAGAAGGTGTTGATTCATGCCGGATCCGGCGGTGTCGGCACGTTTGCCATCCAGCTCGCCAAACACCTCGGCGCCTTCGTTGCGACGACCACCAGTACGGCGAATGTCGAATGGGTGAAGGCGCTAGGGGCGGATGTGGTCATCGACTACAAGCAGCAAGATTTTGCAACCGAGTTGCGCGATTTCGACGTGGTGTTGAACAGCCTCGGTGCCGATGTACTGGAGAAATCGGTCAAGGTTCTCAAGCCTGGCGGACAGCTCATTTCCCTTTCGGGACCACCGACAGCAGAATTTGCCCAAGAGCAAGGCTTGTCCTGGATGCTACGGCAAGTCATGCGCCTGCTGAGCAGCGGTATTCGCAGAAAAGCCCGCAAGCACGGGGTGAGCTATACATTTTTGTTTATGCGTGCCAACGGGGTACAACTGCAAAAAATCACCTCGCTTATCGAAGCTGGCGTCATCAAACCGGTCATCGATCGTTCCTTCCCTTTTGAATCGACTGCGCAGGCGTTGCGGTACGTCGAGCAGGGCAGATCAAAAGGCAAAGTCACCATAACAATCAAATAAGCGCACTACGAAAAATGTCCGAAGATAACGTGCATGCCGCCAAGTATCACATTCCAGCGCCTGAACCAGAGGAGCAGCCACCGCACAACAGACACACGCAGGAGCGGTTGCAACCGGAAGTCGCACCTCTAGAAAAGCCGATAATCATTTGGCGTAGCTTGATGCTTGAGCAGTAACGAGAAATGGTTGAAGCCATTTAAATGTTTTCGACCAAGTAATCGCACCTGCTTTACACGCGGGTCCTGCACCAACCCCGGAAATAGATGTGATCGGCCGACGCTTGCGGGCCCAAGCCGCGGAGTAAATGAAAACGGGCGCCTGAGTGGCGCCCGTTTTTGTATCCGCGCACCGGACTTCTCACGCTGATTGTCTACGCCAAGTGCCAGGTGATGTGCCGAACTGGCGTTTGAATGCGCGACTAAACGCGGCTTCGGATTCGTAGCCAACTGCAAAACCAATTTGCGCCACATTACCGCGACCTTCGCGCAGGTGTTGAGCCGCCACGTGCATACGCCAGAGCGTCAGGTATTGCATCGGTGGCTGTCCGACCAATGCCGTGAATCGTTCCGCGAATACCGAGCGCGACATGCCCACTTCAAGCGCCAGGGCTTCTGCAGTCCAGCCCTCGGTTGGACGAGCATGGAGCAGCGCCAGTGCGCGCCCGATATGTGGATCTCGCAAACCTGCCAGCCACCCGCGCCGCTCAGCGGGGAGGCTCGCGACGTACTGGCTGACGGCTTCGACGAATAGCAATTCGGAGAGCTTGGCGATGACCGTTGTCGAGCCGAGGCGCCCCGCCGCAATCTCGCTGACAGCGAACCGGAATGAGCTTTCAATCCAGGCTCCCGAAGCCGTCGCGCGCAAGTCTAGTTTCAATAAGGATGGCAGCGACGAAAGCAACGGACTGAAGGGGGTTTCAGAGCCGAGGAATCCGCACAATAGTTGCGTGACCTCGCCGCCCCCGCCGTACTTGATTCGTGAAATAGCGCCGACTTCCGGCGGCTGAATAACTTCGCCCGCCGGCATGGGCGCAATGCTCAGGTCGCTGCCAAAAGAATGAGCGTCATTGTGAGGAAGCAGAACGAGTTCTCCTGCCCGCACGTCGATGGCGGCACCGCCGTCGACTTGTAATTGCATATGCCCTGCGGCGACAAAATGCGACGCAATGATATGTCGAGGTGCCTCCAGGAACGGTTTGCAATCGTCCGCAGAGATTCTTCCCTTGATGCACCAGGGCGCAGTGAATTCCGCCTCGAGGAACACCCCTCCAGACAGCCGAATCACACGCAACACATCAGAAAACGCATCCAGCAATTGCCAGCCCTCCGTTCCGGAGTCCGGAGCATGTAATCAGGCGCACTGGTCATTCATCGCCTGAACTGCGAGGCCTAGATTAGCACCAACGCGGACTCCGTGACCGAGACGATCCCCAGAGGCTTCACCGATGGTCATTGGCTCCGACGTTAACCGTAATTGCCCCACTCCAACTCGACCAGGCAAGCAGGAGATCGATATGAACACCGTTGCTACCATGTCCAGCGCAGGTTCGGATAACGCCGCCCGTTATGCTCAACTTGTCAGATCATCGAAGAAGGCTGAATGGCAGATCGATCGTGATTTGCTACAGGACCGGAGTTTCGACTTCTCGCGCAAATTCTTGCCCGACGGACTGTCGCGGATCGACCGCCTGACCTTTCTCGACGCGGATGAGGCGCGCCTGCTCAGTCAGATTCAGGGCCGAACTTATGCGTATATCTTTGGCTTGGTCGAGCGTTTTATCAGCGCCAAAATGCTCGATCAAGGTCGAGCCCATGTCTTTGACGATCAGCTCGCACTCGAAGCGCTGGTGCGCTTTTCTAACGACGAGATCAAGCACCAGGAGCTGTTCCGGCGCATGGAGACAATGATTGGTTCGCAATTGCCAGCGGGGTATCGTCAAGTTGCCGATCCAAACGATGTGGCGCGCTCGGTACTTGCGGCCAGCACTTGGTCGGTGTTGGCGCTGACCTGTCATATCGAGCTGTTTGTTCAGGCGCACTACGCGCAAAGCATCGCCCCGCGTGAGGAGTTGTGCCCGCTATTCAAGGATGTTTTCAAATTTCACTGGAAGGATGAAAGCCGGCACGTCGTACTCGATGAACTGGAGTGGAAGGCGGAGCACGCGAAACTCTCGCCAGCCGAGCGCGACCAGGCAGTGAATGATCTGATTGCACTGGTGGCGGCCGTCGACGGAATACTGCAGGCACAATCGGCATCCGATGCCGACTACTTTATTCGCAATGTTTCACGGTCATTCAGTGTCGATGAGACCGCGCAAATCAAAGCCTCCGTGCTGAGCGCCTACCGCTGGCAATACATAATCTCGGGCGTGGAGCATCCACACTTTGGCCGGTTGCTTACGCACATGACAACACCCGCACAGATGTCCACGATTCAGACCGCACTGGCACCCATCATGAGCAATTGATCGACTGGCGCGGCCGACCGTGCGTCGGCCGCGCGGCTGCGGGTAGCCGCTTGTTACGGCTTATGAAACGTGTTCCGCTGCCAACAATGACCTGAACTGCGAAACGCTCTCTGAAGATAGTCCGGCAGCTTCGAACGCTGCGCAGGTAAAGCTAACGGGTGCAGGGCCTGGAGCCGTTATGATGCGGTCGGCAACCACAGCTACTTGACTGCTTCGATAAAGTGCGGCGCCTTCATAACCTACGGCATTCTTTTGTAAGAAGTCAGCGCTGTTCGAGGTATGAGAAACCGTGTCGAGAAGCCCCGCCCTCGCAAGTGCCAGCGTTCCCCCACAGATACCGGCAATTGTTGCTCCACTTGAACGACTCGCAAGCAGAAAGTCCCGAATATCCGGTGCATCTGCACGTTCCCAGATCATTCCACCGATGACGACCACAACGTCCGGCTTCCAGTCCAGGCATTGTTCCAAGCTGCTATCCACAGTTACAGCCAATCCACCCTGCGAGCGGAACTGCCCCGTAGTAGAGGCGAAAAACCTGACGTCGATCCCATAAAACGGGGATGCTGTTCCTGCAATAAAAGCGTATTCCCAGTCCGCAAAACCGGGTGTCAGTATCAAGCCCACGCGTGCCATCAGTCAGAATCCTCCATGAAAACGAATAACATAAAGTGACAACAAGTAGATCTCAACGACTGCTTATGTTTTTACACAGCCGCGGTCGACAGCTGCCGGTCATGCGGGCAACCGCCTAGACTGGATTAACTCACTAACCGAAGGACATAAAATGCTCATTGTCTTCAGCGGCCTTCCAGGTACCGGAAAGACGACTATCGCAAGTGACCTTGCCACCAGAACAAGTGCTGTGTATCTGCGGATCGATACGATTGAGCAGGCTATCCGAAATTCCGGTGGTCTGGCACAAGACGTGGGGCGGAGCGGTTACATGGTCGCTAATGAGCTTGCTCTGAGCAATCTTCGTTTTTGGCAGCACGGTCATAGTCGACTGCGTTAACCCAGTAATCGAAAGCCGAAAGGCGTGGAGCGAAATCGCCACACGCTCTGGTGCTCCATTAGTGAATATCCAGGTGGTTTGCTCTGATAAACATGAACATCGGCGACGAGTAGAAACCAGGAAGATTGATATTCCCGGGCTGACGCCACCAACCTGGCAGTCTGTATTGGATCATGAATATGAGGTGTGGGATAACGCCCCGTTTAATATAGACACGGCCCTGACATCTCCAGCGGAGGCAGTGGCAATGATCACCAAACGATTTTTATCCGGGGAGTAGCGTTCGCTAAAGCCCGACGTAGCAAGGTGTGATCAGCAGGCGTGTGGAGCGAATCACAGCCGTACTGAATTGGTGAGCGCTACGTCCCGAACAGGGTCATTCCAAGCGATGGGTGAGAGTAGGAATACTACGATAAGGAAAGCTACCTGGGACAGGTAGAACGGCTCCAGCCACTGTTGCTTCAACGCGACGTAAAAAGTGTTATGGATTACGTCGACCAAAATAATCGCTGCCGTAAGCACGATTCCGGCTCTTGGCTTGATGAAAAGTAGCAATGCTGCAAGCGGGTCAAAAAACGTAAGCGCCCCCCAGAAAATACGGCTGGCCAAGTAAGTGCCAGGCCCGTATCCGTAGTCCCAGAACAAACCATGCGAAACGTCTGCACGGATGTGATTAGCGGTTGCGATCAAAAGGCAGCATGCGAACAAAATTCTGACGGCGAATGACAATTTTGCGGCTATACCGAGCCATGATCTCAGCCCTGAAAGATAAGTCTTAAAGTCGTCAGTTTTCATAATCACCGGGGCTCAGCGAGGCTGAAATCTTGGCCCCGCGACGCCAATATACTGATCCTATTTTTGGCTGAGTGCCGCTATCGATACTCCCGAAGCAACGAAGGTGAGTCCTGCCCCTACGTTCAGGCCATTTACCAGTCGTGGCCTCTGACGCAAAAATCGGGACAGTGCAGTGGCAAATACGCCCATAAGTGCGAATCCCACTGCCGTCAGTGCGGCGAACCATATGCCGTACACCAGCATCTGCACGCTCACTGAGCCGCGTTGTGGGTCGACGAACTGAGGGATGAATGCAAGAACGAAAAACCCGGGCTTCGGATTGAGTGCTGCCGAGAGTAATCCCGTGAGGAAAATGCTCGGCAGTGATTGCCGAGTCGCTGGCTGGAAGCTAATCAGGCTACGAGAGCGCAGGACTTTTATGCCAAGCCAAAGTAGATAACCGGCGCCGATGAGCTTGACGACCCAGAAGGCAACTGCAGACGTCTGCATAAGCAAAGTCAGTCCGAGTGAAGCGGTTGCCACATGAAAGAGAATTCCCGCCCCGGATGCCATGCCCGATACGATAGCGGCTATCCTGCCCTGACTGAGTCCTCGGCCTACGGCCAGCAGATTGTCCGGGCCTGGTGCGAGTACCAATAGCAAGCACGCGGCAGTGTAGGCAAGCCAGATATTGATCGGAAACACGGCATTCTCCTTAAGCTTCACCGAGGCATCCATCCCCACGTAGCGCCAGACTGTGCCCCTACCAGGTTGCAAAGTCAAAACCACTGAATTTGAGAAGATGTATTTGCCCTTATTCACCCATTTCGGGGCGCCTCCCCCAAGAGGTCACCTTCAACACTTTCTATGGAAATGGCTTCAAGCAGCATCTGCTCCAGGATGACAAAAAAACATTTGATGTGAGCCTGTTTCAATGCCTGCGGCCGGGTCACCAGATAGACCTCCATATCTGGAAGCTGGATATCCGGGAACACCCCGATCAGGTCCTTCGCCAGAATACGGGGCAGCACTGCCACGCCCATACCTCGCCTCACCGATTCGAGCTGAGCTGCGAACGAGTTCACGCTGATCTGCGTGCGTTCCAGACCCGCGGCCTTTGCCACACACATTTGCGGCAACATATCCAGCGGAGGAAGCAAGGCAATATTGACCGCAGTGGCCGGAGTCACCCCTGGAAACCGTTTCAGATAACTTGCATCGGCGAAGACACCATAAGCGAGCCTGCCTATGGGGCGATAAATCAACGACGGCTCGCCCAGATGAGCTGTGCGTACGGCAATGTCTGCGACGCCGCGGACGATCTTGTGAAAGTCGGCTGTTATCAGCAACTCCACCGAGCATCGCGGGTGCACAGAGGTGAAGCGACTCGCGGCCTCGAGCACGCAAGACGAGAACCCCTCCCCTGCACTGACCACGACGGTGCCAGATAGCTCTGTGTGTAGCTCGGACATGCCCGTAACGGTTTGACGCCTCAAGCCCGCTTCTGCAGCCAGGGCAACGTCCACGAGGGATTGGCCTCGCGGGGTCAACCAGCACCCTTCAACCCCCCGCTCGACGAGTGGCTCGCCAAGTGCACCTTCAAGTTGGGTCAGCCGTCGCGATACAGTAGATGCGGCGATCCCCAGCAATTGGCCGGCCTGAAGAAAGCTGCCGCGTCGCGAGACTGCCAACAGCAGGCGAAGATCGTCCCAGTTTGCTTGCGAAGCCATGCTTCATATCTTCCCTGATTTGCAAATGTGCAAAGCCATTATGCAGCAGTCGCTGTTTTTCGGCAGAGGCGTCAACGGTATATCTACACGCCCTCGAAACGAATGGAATGGAACGGACTGTATGACTACTGGCCCCAACGACTTTGCGGAACGCGCCGCCAGCGCCTTCAATCGCCGTGATGTGGAAGCGATGCTTACGCTGGTTTGCGAAGACTTCATCTACTTCGATGGGATGGGGATGCAAACCGGTCGCGAATCGATGCGCAAACGAGAAATCGCATTACTCGAAGCGTTCCCCGATGCCCAACTGACCTTCAGCCCATTTGCCGTCAGTGACGATCGTTTGGCACTGACCGCCTTCCTGACCGGCACCTTCACCGCACCATTAGTACTGCCGGACCGGGTGATTCCACCCCATGGCCGCCACATTGCCGTGTACTACGCCGCACACTTCACCTTCAAAGAGGGGCTGGCCATCCGTGAAGAGGTCTTCTTCGACAGTGCGGTGTTGATGTCATTTTTTAGCCGAGCAGGCTGAGGGTTGAGCGATGCACAGCGTATTCGTTACTGGCGCAACCGGCTTGTTGGGCAACAACCTGGTGCGAGAACTGATCGCTCGTGGCTGCGCGGTCAAAGCCCTGGTTCGTTCAATAGCCAAAGGTGAACAGCAGTTCAAGCATTTGCAGGGTGTGGAACTGGTCGTTGGCGACATGGCCGATGTCGACGCGTTCGCAGCGTCGCTGCAAGGCTGCGATACGGTGTTTCACACTGCCGCGTTCTTTCGCGACAACTACAAGGGCGGCAGTCACTGGAAGGAACTCGAAAAGATTAACGTGGAGGGTACGCGGCGCCTGCTTGCACAGGCCTACAACGCCGGTATCCGACGCTTCATCCACACGTCTTCCATCGCCGTGCTCGACGGCGCACCCGGCACGTCAATCGATGAAACTTGCCTGCGGGCCGACGCCGATGCGGATGACTACTACCGCAGCAAGATCCTCGCCGACCGTGTCGTCTTGTCGTTCCTGGAACGCCATCCCGAGATGCATGCCTGCATGGTCCTGCCTGGCTGGATGTGGGGCCCTGCCGACATTGGCCCGACCTCCTCCGGACAGTTGGTTAACGATGTCGTGCGCGGCAAATTGCCCGGATTGATCCCCGGCAGTTTCTCCGTTGTCGATGCCCGCGATGTGGCGTTGGCACAGATTGCCGCAGCCAGACATGGACGGCGCGGTGAGCGCTATCTCGCGGCGGGCCGGCATATGACAATGCGCGAGCTGGTGCCTGTTCTGGGACGTATAGCGGGCGTCAAGACGCCCGTTCGACAACTACCGCTGCCCTTGCTATACACCTTGGCGGCGGTGCAGGAGATCTATGCGCGTATTACCGGCAAGCCCATTCTGCTGAGCATGGCCACGTTGCGCCTGTTGGTACGAGAGAAGGACCGCACCTGTTTCAACCACAGCAAGAGTGAACAAGAGCTTGGCCTGAGTTTCCGGGCGCTGGAGCTGACACTCACTGACACCGTGGCGTGGTACCGCGATCACGATTGGTTTGAGAGTCAAACCTTAAGTTCCCGGAACCGCACTCCTTCCACATTGACCGCACACCTGAACAAGGACGTAAACATACAGTGAGCAGGACAATAATCCTGATGCGTCACGGCCAGCCAAAGCTGGTCGCAACCGACAAAATGTCAGCGCTCGATATGAAAGACTGGATCGAACAATACGACCGGTCCGAAATTACCAACCAACCCGTCCCGGATGCCAGCATGCAGCTCGCCGCAACCGCCACGGTGATTGTCTCAAGCAACGCGCCTCGTGCGCTGACTTCCGTCCAGGCTCTTGGCCTGAAACCCGGCCTCGTCGACGCGCTTTTCCGTGAGGCGCAACTGCCTTATGGTCACTGGAAACTGCCACGGCTATCGCCGTTTACCTGGGCATTTATCCTTCGAGTCTTATGGTTGTGCGGTTACTCACGCAAAGTCGAATCCGTCGGCACTGCGAGGATGCGCGCCAGCACGGCAGCTCAACGACTTCAGTCCCTTGCCAGCGAAGGACCGGTTCTGCTGCTCGGTCATGGCTTTATGAATCGAATGATCGCCAAACAACTGGTGGCAGATGGATGGACTCGGCAAAAACGTAACGGCAGCCAGTATTGGAGTGCAACGGTGTATCAATACGGCGGTGTTTAAGAGGTGCTTCACGATCTTTTTCAACAAACGGAGTCACTTACATGGAAGTCATCAATCAACTACAACCCGCAGAGTGTGAAGGCATGGAGGACATCCGACGCGAAATCGATGCCCTTGATCACGCCGTTATCAAGCTGTTGGGCAAGCGTTTTCAATACGTACTGGCGGCCTCGAAGTTCAAGACCTCAGCGACTTCGGTGCGTGCGCCGGGCCGTTTCAAGGCGATGCTGGCGACACGTCGCGAGTGGGCCGAGACCGAGGGCTTGAGCCCGGATGCCATCGAGAAGATGTACAGCGACCTGGTGAACCACTTCATTGGCGAAGAGATGAAGCACTGGACGGCCCATCAATCCGAAACCTGATTCTGGTGCCTGAAGGGAAGCGACCTTATGAACCCCGTCAGAATTCGTACCCTGCAAAGTACTGACGCTGAGGCGTTGCTGACATTTGAACTGGACAATCGCGAGTGGTTCGAGCGTTTCATTGACGCGCGCGATGCTGCTTTTTACTCGGTGCAGGGCGTCACCGACCACATTGCGACTTATTTATCTGGTTTTGCCGCCGGAACCTGGCACCCATTTGTCATCGAAGATGCTGGCGGAAAAATAGTGGGTCGAGCAAACCTGAAAGGCATCGACATGTCCGAGGGGTCGGCAGAAGTCGGCTACCGGATTGCTCAAAGCGCTTGCGGACAGGGGCTGGCAACGCTGGCGGTGAGGCATCTGATCCAGGAGGCGCAGTTGCATTGGAACCTTAAACAACTGGTTGCCAACGTATACGCTGCAAATATCGGCTCGGCAAAAGTACTCAACCGGTGTGGCTTCTTGATCGAACCGATATCTGGGCAAGAAGGGACAGAGCACGAGTATCGGCTTGGCCTTTTGATTTAGATGAGTGACCGCAAGCTGTGACTTGCTTCGCCCTGCCCGGGCAATGTTCGATCTACACCAGCACGGTCAACCACGCCGACACCAGCAGCAAAAAAGCCAGTGCAGTGTTCATGCGCTTGAACGCGTGTGGCGAACCAAAAGCCCGAGCACTACCCACGCCGAGCAACGCCCACAGGGTCATGCACGGCAAGGAGACCAACAGAAATATCAGCGACAACACCACTAGCCGCAGGGTCTTGTCGCCGCCACTGACAAATACGCTGACCACCGCCACTGCCATCATCCAGACCTTGGGGTTGACCAATTGCAGGGTGGCGGCGCCGAACACACTGAGCCCCTCGTCGTGCGGGGCGGTCGCGTCCAGGGACGGCGGCGCGCTTTGAAAGATCTGCCAGGCCAGCCAAGTCAACCAGAGCACCCCGACCCAGGCCATCGCCTGCTGCACACGCGGAAACCGCAGCAGCGTCTCGCCCACGCCGAGCCCGACTGCAAACACAATCAGCGCCGCCGCCACGCATGCGCCAAAAATGATCGGCAGCGTGGCACCCAGCCCCCGCCGTGAACTGTGGCTCAACACCAGAATATTGGTCGGCCCCGGAGTAATCGAGGCAACGAACGCAAACAGCAGGAAAGGCAGTAACGACTCCATGGCATGGACTCCTTGATCAAGTAGGAAACCATGGTCGCGGGTCAGCGGGATTCAGTCTGGAAGGTTTGAGCAGCGCTTGCGGTAATCCGCGGGTGTGAGCTGGTAGGCACGGCGGAACCAGCGCCCCATATGGCTTTGATCGGCGAACCCGAGGGCACTGGCCACCTGCGCCGGCGACTCGCCCCGCGCCAGCAACTGTCGCGCCTTGGCCAGGCGCAGCTGGATCAAATAAGCATGAGGCGCCAGCCCAAAGGCAGCCTTGAAGGCCCGCGTCAGGCGAAAGCGATCAACACCACAGGCTTGGGCCAGATCATCCAGCCCGATGTCTTCGTAGACATGGGCATGCAAATAGTCACGCGCCACCTGGGCCACCCACGGCAGGCGCGGATCAAAGGCCTGACGCTTGCGCCAATCAAGGTGGCCAGTGAGAGCCCCCAACAAAGTGTCGATGGCGCTCTGGCGCACAATGCGCAAATCGCCCTCATGGAGCGCGTGGAAGGCTTGAAAAATAGCAGTGGCCAGGCGCGGATCCTGGCTCAGGGTGTCGGCAAAACCCGGCTGACTGTTGGCCGGCGCGTGCTCGAACAACGCGTGCAACTCCCGCTCCAGCCAGTGCGGATCGAGGTAGAGCATGGAATAGGTAAAGCCCTCCTCGGTCGGCGCATGCCCATCGTGGATTTCCCCCGGTTCCAGCATGAATACCTTGCCCGGCGTACTGAGATGGCGAACGCGCCGGCAATTGAACTGCTGCACGCCCTGCTCGGTGACCCCCACCAGAAAACTGTCATGCCAGTGCGGATCGTAGGCATGCCCCTGAAAATGGGCACGAATCGATTCAATCCCGGTATCGGCGTCCTGGGACAGCTCAATCCAGTTGCGTCTATCCACGGATAGGCTCCATAGGTCATGGCTCAGCGTTGATCTGTACGGACGACTAAATTACCGAACAATGGAAAAGAACGTTTAGAAGATTTGTGCAGGTTCCTCGGCAAATGCATCCTCATTAACCTTGCGATAGCTACTGATGTCTGCATTCGGTCGATAACTCCCCTCGGTGACAGGCCGCTTCGCAACTCTTCAGTAAGTCCCGTCCCGCACCGACCGTCTGACCTCAGCCTGTATGGCATAAGCCGGTGCCTCCACAGCATTGAAGTCTTGTGTATACCGCTGGGCAAATCCTTCTACCCCCCATTCCTGATACTGCTGCACATGCTTTAGTTCGTGAGCCCAGAGCGCGATGTTCTGTTCTGCGGTTTGAGCGTCCCGGAAGAGGATGATGTCGATCAGCGTCACGGCACCGACATCGGGGTTTTGCAGCATGGCAGTGGCGGCGTTGAATTGGCCGTTGTCGCTAACTTTGTAGTGCGCGGCATCGAGGACGCTGGGGTCGTACCAGCGCTGCAGTTGCTCTCGGATGTGCGCAGGAATGGGTTGGATACCGCCGTTGGCTGCTTCAGCGCGGGCTTGGGTCAGCCACAGCGCCAGGGCAGGTGCCGCGATCTGGTAGATGCCATCAGGCAGCGGACCGAGCACCTGTCCCACGTCTGGCAGGCAGATGCAGCCGTCCAGGCACACTTGTTTCTCGCCTGCTGGGCAGGCGTTGGTCTGGGCTGGCACTTCAAGCGTCAGGCAAAGAACAAACAGCGCCACCAGGCGCGTGGTGATGGGCGGCATTGGGCGCTCCAGGGACGGACGCAGCGCGAACAGTGGGTGACAATTAATCGTCGACGCGCATAGCTTTAGCGTAGTCCTGAACCAAGCGCCCCCAAGAGAATCGCAGTGCTCAAGCCAGTAGCTCGGTAATCCACCGGGCCTGCCGGGTGAGGTCTTGCACCTTCTCTTCCGGCACGGCCTGCCGCGCCCGGGCGAAGTCGGTCAGGGTCTTCTGCTTCTGGCGCAGCATGCGCTGCCACTTGGACAGGAACGCCGGGCTGCGTGCCTGCATCTGCAGCGGGCCGAAGTACAGCTCCTCGGCGGTGTACATCACCGGCTCGGAGCGCTCGGCGACGAGGATTTCGTAGTAGAAACGGTTTTCCCGCAGTACTTCCTCGCAGAGGATGCGGTAGCCATTTTCCATCAGCCATTGGCGCAGAGGCTGCTCGCCGCCATTAGGCTGCAGGATCAGGCGCTCCTGGCCGTTCAGCCGCGCCTTGCCGCTGTCGAGGATGTCGCGGATCGTCTCGCCGCCCATGCCGCAGATGCTGATCGCCGTGATCCCGTCTCCCGGTTCGAGCGCCGCCAGGCCATTGGCCAGGCGCACGATGATCCGCTGGTCCAGGCCGTTCTCGCGCACGGTGCGTTCGGCCGAGCGGAACGGCGTCAATGCCACCTCACCGGCCACCGCCGTCGCGATGGCGCCACGGCGCAGCAACGCCACCGGCAAGTAGCCGTGATCCGAGCCGATATCGGCCAGGCGCGCACCTGCTGGTACATGCGCCGCCACGCGCTCCAGGCGCATGGACAATGTCTGTTCGTTCAACTGCAGTTCCTATTCACCACGAAAGTCCGGCACCTTTGGCATTGGTGCGGGCGGCCCATCATGCTAGGAGAGAGAGGCAGGGTAAAGTGCCGGCATTGGCTCATGCCCCTCTTATGGTTCGTTCGGAAACTCGACGTAAGCGATGACTTTACCGAACGGCGCGCTTGACATACCTATCGGCATACTCACACCTGGGTACCCTGCTATCGGTGTGTTGATGATAGAAACCTGCTCCCCCGGGGCTCGGTTATCCGCAGCGATCAGCAAAAAGTAGGTGCCATCGGCGGGCGCGACGCCGGACGATTCAATTGCCAGAGCATTGGGGCCGACCAAATTATCAGCCACGATATTACCTTGAGCATCGAGCACCACTGCTTTGGGTTTCAGAGCACTTTTCGCAAACCCCACGCACATGTTGTTGCACATTGAGCTGACGTTGATCACGTAAGTCTGGCCCTTGAGCAAACGGAAGTTGAACAGTCGGTAGTTGCCTTGCTGCGTCCCCATGACAATGCGTGGCTCTGCTGGGCTGATCTCCCATCGCACCGGAAACAGGCCACGATTGATCGGTAGTGGAGTGGCCGGTGACTGGCGAATGGCTTCCTGGAATGAATGAGCGATTGGTGTATTGCTGGACTGGACCTGATCTGTGTATTGGCTTTGCGAATTGCTTGAGCAGCCAGTCAGGGACAAGACAACAACAAGTGGTAGTAAGCATTTGAGCATTGGGGGTCGTCCATTGAGTACTACAGCCAGGAGCCGTTAGCCGAATTTAAAATGGCAAACAGTCATTGTCGGCGGCTCTGGCTGAAGCTTGAACGTAAGTAGGTGGAATCGTTGCCCGTCCGCCGGGGAGAGAACAGAGAAGTCTCTTTTGAGACCCGCCCTCCCCCTGCCCTAAAGTTTTTGATTGTTAAGCCGACTTGCAGATGGGCTCGATACTCAGATACCGACGAAAGACCGTCCATGAGTTCCCCCGCACAAACTCGGAGTGCAGTTTCCTCGATATTTCTTGGCCTCCGACTACCACGGGACACTGTCTCGGCCACGCCGCAAATAACGTCAAAACTTCAATTACCCTACAAAGTACGCGCCCGCTATCGCGATGAATTCCGGGGGTGCCAAGGAGCTGTTTGCAGTGAATGTTCTATTTCGCCTGGCGGGCGCCGCCATCGCTGTGACCCTGACGGGTTGTGCCCTGCAAGGCAACGGGATGGCCGATTACTATAAGCGCGAGACTGCCGCGCGCGAGGCGAAAAATCGAGCCATGGCGACCCGGGTACAATCCCGGCCGCTGCCGTTGGATAGCACTTTCAGACTCGCCCAAACTGCCTTGGTGATGGTTGACGTACCGGCTGAAGGCACCGAGCCAGCCACCCAGGCCCGGCTTTTCGCGACCTGCGATTCGTTGACATTAGCCATGGATTATCGAGATGCAAAGAGGTGGAGCAGCCCTTATGTTCTGCCAGCAGACACGGCGCGGAACATCGCTCAGCAGATGTGCCACGCGGTCAGGGACAGCGCTTGGAAGCAGCTTCCCGGTGACAGCGAAGACCTCTTGTTATTGGACCCGGGAACCCTGGTCATCGAGAACTCCCGACGTTCGATCTGGGCGGGCATCGACTTTGGGCGCACCCGTCTGGACGAAAGCGAAGGGAAGCCCTACGGCCGCCAGTTCGAGCGTCTCGAGGTGGACTGTGCTACCCGCCAAGCCAGCACCCGCCTGGTTTATCGTTTAGGCGATCAGGTCTTGCTGCCGCCGCCTGTTCAGCCAATTGACAGTGCATTGGACAAAGAGCAACGCGCCCGGCTGATTGGTGCTGTGTGCGCCGAGCCCGCCAACCTGGCGAAACTCGCCACGCCAGTCACTCGTCAAAAATTACCGCCGGACATGCGTACACCGGAGCTACCGGCGACATTGTTGACACAGGTCAGCGCCCTGCCTCAAGGACAACCGACCCACACGCTCAGCCATTTGCAGTTCACGTACAACGCTAGCTCCCCGCTCGTGCCGCGCGCCGTGGTCAACGACCACCCAATGGACTTGTATCTGCAACCGGGCCCGGCCCGCGGCATATGGCGCGAGCAAGCGACGGGGGCACTGGGCAGCCAGCGTGTGAGCCTGCGCTGGCGCGGGATGATCGAACTTGCCGCGACAAGCAGCACTGAACTCGCGGGCAAAACCACTCAGCAAAGCACTCTCACGAACATCGACTTGGATGGCGATTGGCAAAAGCTCAAACCCGGGAGTGCTATCGCCTACAGCAAACATTTCACTCAGAGCAATGGCAAACCATTCGTGCAGAAATTTGAGTGTTCGGTAGGTGAATCCCTTCCTGCCACACAAACAGTCGCCTCACTGCAAGGCATGGCCCGCAAGGTTACTTGCGTCACCAATAACGCCCTGAAGACAAGTAATGCATACCTCTACCTAGAGGCCTATGACCTGTTCGTGGAAACCGCCGATACTTCAACGCTCATAGTCCAGATCAACACGCTCAGGGCGGCGGAATAACGCATAAAGTTGAGTACATCCATTTCTATTGGGACACGACTGCATAAGGGGCTACTTTGATTCGATTTCAGTCGGTCGTGACAGGCAACAATCGGCTCGATTGCTGCCCTTCGCGACTGGCAGAAAAAAGGATCTTCGCTGCATCTTGCTACTATCGGGCTCCTACCTTTGGCATGACGCAAACATTAGGTTCTTCCATGTTCGACAGAAGCGACTTTGATCAACTCTCCAGTGAGCAACTGACTTTTTGGACAGCGCACAATCATTGCCCCGGCATCTACTACACCGTTTATCCACAAAGCGCCTTCCGAACCCGCTCATCTGAGGAGTGCATCAGGGTAACCAGAGTCCGCAAGCGGCAAGGCGAGAACGGATTAAATTTCTGGCTTTTCGCGGAATGGATCGATTGGCGGCCTGGTGGAGAAAGTTATTTCGCGGGATACGTTTCCGACGCTAAGTTTGAGGAGATCTCGGAAGCTGTTTTCAATCAGATGGTTGCGGATCAGGCGATCGATTTGATCGCTCCGCTCAAACAACCGCTGCATGAGTCGACCGGTTTCGTTGGAGCGCTTTTGATGTACTCAATGAAGACGGAGTTCATCGTTTCGCTGTTCGCGGAATATGAAGATGAGTACATCCATTTCTATTGGGATACGACTGCATGAGCGGTAGCTATGGGTTGTGGATTCAACCGGTCGATGCAACAGATTGGCCAAAAGCAATGGGATGGACTCCTCCTCACTTCGGCATCTTGAGTGCCAGACTGAAAGTGCGAACCACAGTCAACAGTGAGAAGGAGTCCACACATGAAGCTTATGCGAATTGGGGTCGACCTGGCCAAGAACGTGTTTCAGATCCATGGCGTGGATTGTCATGAAAAGCCGATCTGGCGGCAGCGGCTACCACGTGATCGCTGGCTTCAAACGGTGCTGGAAAAGGTCGAACCTGGTTGTGAGATCGGCATGGAGAGTTGCGGTGGGGCCCATCATTGGGCGCGGCAACTCGAAGCTCTCGGATTTCGAGTCAAACTGATCGCCCCTCAGTTCGTTAAACCTTATGTCAAAAGCAACAAGAACGACGCGAACGATGCCGAGGCGATCTGCGAAGCGATGAGCCGTCCCAGCATGCGCTTCGTCGCCATCAAGACGATCGAACAACAGGATATCCAGGCGACGCATCGCATCCGGGCCGGCTTAATCGAACAGCGGACGGCCAAAGCCAATCAGATCCGTGGGCTGGTCGCCGAGTACGGCCTCGTTGCACCGAAGGAATTGCTGATGCTGCGTCGTGCAATACCGTGCTGGCTAGAGGATGTGGATAACGGTTTGACGGCACGCTTTCGTCGTCTGCTGGATGGTTTGTGGGACGACCTTCGTGCGCTGGATGGGCGTGTATGCAAGCTCGACGGCGAGATCACTGCGATCGCGACAAACGAGCCGTCCGCCGTTCGCCTTCAACAGCTGCGCGGTGTTGGTCCAATGATCGCCACAGCGCTCGTCGTCGCTCTCGGTGATGCCCGTCAGTTTGCCAATGGCCGACAGTTTGCCGCCTCGCTGGGACTGACACCGAGGCAACACAGTTCTGGTGGTAAGGATCGACTGCTCGGTATCAGCAAGCGCGGTGATACGTATCTGCGAACATTGATGGTGCATGGCGCACGCTCGGCGCTACGCACAGCCAAATCCAAAGAGGATCGGCTCAGCCAGTGGGCCGTTCGTTTAGCCGAGCGATCGCATCCCAATGTGGCCGCTATTGCACTGGCCAACAAAACTGCACGCATGGCTTGGGCGATGCTGCGTCACGGTACTGATTACCAACCGAATCAGGCAGCGGCCTGATCTATTTACCCGGCGTGTTCTACGAGAGAAACAACTCTTAACCACGATTGCGAAGCAACCTGAACGATGGCAAACCGGTCGAACCGGCGTCGGCAAAACCCTCGAATGTCCAAGTGCGAAAAGCATGAAAAAGCGATCGGGAGCCGGCGCGCGAATAGCCCATCATGGCCCTGCATCAAAACGATGCCGCAGTAAGAGGCCGAATATACGTGTGCAGTCGGCACGGGTGCCAAAGCAACGGGGCTTGCAATGAGGAGGAGTCCATATACGGACATTCAGTTCAAGGTGCCTTGCAGTCCAGCCGCCTAAAGCGTAACCGCATGCTTTCAATCAAGGCTATCGCCAAAACCACGGATCACCTCCAACAATGACTTCACCCGCAGCGGCAGATTCCCGGCCGGGTACACCGCGTGCATCTGCGGGCTCTCACCGCTGCTGGAGGTGAGTTTGTACTCGGGACAGACCCGCAGCAGGCGCCCCGCTTCCACTTCGGGCTCCGCCATCCAGTCCGCCAGCCGGGCGATGCCGAGGCCCGCCAGGGCCGCCTGGAACACCGCCGAACCGGAGTTGAAGCGAAACTTGGGATCAGCCCGAAAGCTGATGGCCTGCGCCTCACGGCGAAAATTCCACTCCTTGAGAATCCGCGGTGCCGTGTGCAGGATCAGCGAGTGCGCCTCCAGCGCTTCGATGGAGTCGGGCGTCCCGCGCCGCTCCAGGTACCCGGGGCTGGCGTACAGGTAACGTGAATAACTCCAGAGTGGAAAGCCGATCAGATCACTGGATTGCGGATACCCGCCACGAATCGAGAAATCCAGTTTGCTCTTGGCCGGGTCGATGGTTTCATCGGTGAAAATCCCATCGACGTTCACGTCTGGATAACGCTCGCTGTACTGCGCGATCAACCGGGGCAATACCCCGTGCCCGAGAAACTCGGGGGCGGAAAAGCGGACCCAGCCGTAGGCCTGGCCGCTGATGCCGGCCAGGTCTTCATCCGCCTCGCGTTGCAGATCCAGCATTTTGTAAGCGTGGGGCAACAAGCGTTCACCCGCCTCGGTCAAGCTCACGGCATTGGAGGAGCGATTGAACAACTTGACCCCGACACTTTCCTCCAGGGCTTGAACAGCGCGGGTCAGCGCGCTGGGGGAGCGCCCCAGTGTACGTGCCGCCGCGACGAAGCTGCGCTTGCGAGCCACCGTTGCGAAGGCTTCAAGTTCCCCCAACATATCCAATGCCATGCGCCACCTCGTTGCACTTTTCACAACGTGGTATTGCAACACATTAAAAGCCCTTCCGTTAACCTTCCTGCTCAAGGACGCAGGCAAGCCGATGCGATGAAACACGTAGAAGCCGCCGGACGCTCCCCCCCCTTCATCGTCAGAGCCTGATTTCATGATCGATATTGTCATCCTTTGCGTGTTCGCCTTCGCCGCTGGCCTGATCGATGCGGCGGTGGGCGGCGGCGGACTGATCCAGATACCTGCGTTGTTCAACGTGCTGCCCACGGCACAACCGGCGGCGCTGCTGGGCACCAACAAGGTCGCGGCAGCCTGCGGCACCGCATTCGCGGCCCGGTCCTTCGTGCGTAAGGTGGTGATCGACTGGGGTCTGGTGATCCCCGCCGCCTGTTCGGCCTTTGTCATGGCCTTCTTCGGAGCGGCCACGGTATCGTCCGTCCCCCAGTCGATGATCCGGCCGGCGGTGCTGGTGTTGATCGTGCTGATGGCGATCTACACCTTCTGGAAAAAAGACTTCGGCGCCCTGCACAAACCCATGCGCATCGGTACCAAGGAGAAACTGCTGGCGATCGTCATCGGCGGTGCCATCGGTTTCTACGACGGACTGTTCGGTCCTGGCACTGGCAGCTTCCTGATTTTCCTGTTTATCCGCTGCTTCGCCTTCGACTTTCTTCATGCCTCGGCGTCGGCCAAGCTGGTGAACATCGCGACCAACGTAGCGGCGCTGATATTCTTCATTCCGACGGGTAACGTGCTCTACCTCATCGCAATCCCCATGGCGGCATTCAACATCCTGGGCGCGCTGACCGGCACGTGGCTGGCGGTTCATAAAGGCGTGCCCTTTGTCCGGACTCTGTTCCTGGTGTTGCTGGTGATCCTGATCGGCAAGCTGTCTTATGACCTGTTCGTGTAAACCTGAAGGAAAACTACATGCATCCCGCGATCTGTAGCAGCTGGCGAAGCCTGCTGCTACAAGGAATGCGTCACGCCTGAAACTGCTTAACTGGCTGGCATTGTGCTTTGTCGTTGAGACGTGTGCTCATGGCGCCGGTTTGCCCGGCATGGACGCGGCACTTGCCCACTACGTTTCAACCATTGCTGGCATCGATAGTCACCATCACGTCAATGAAGTTCTCATAAAAAATCCTCGGCGTAACATCCGCTCCATACCCAACCAATAACACCCCGGAGCACACCATCATGAAACGCCAAATCATCCTCAGTATCGCTTTCTCGGTTTTTGCAGTTAACGCTTTTGCCACGTCTTCTACTCACCCGGTTGTCGCTGAAGGCGGCTCGGATCGTCTGATTGAAAGTCGCGTCGCTGAAGGTGGTTCGGATCGTCTGATCGAGAATCGCGTCGCTGAAGGTGGTTCGGATCGTCTGATCGAGAACCGCGTTGCCGAAGGTGGTTCGGATCGTCTGATCGAGAACCGCGTCGCTGAAGGTGGTTCGGATCGTTTGATCGAGAACCGCGTTGCTGAAGGTGGTTCGGATCGTCTGATCGAGAACCGCGTCGCTGAAGGTGGTTCGGATCGTTTGATCGAGAACCGCGTCGCTGAAGGTGGTTCGGATCGTTTGATCGAGAACCGCGTCGCTGAAGGTGGTTCGGATCGCCTGATCGAGAATCGCGTCGCTGAAGGTGGTTCGGATCGCCTGATCGAGAATCGCGTCGCTGAAGGTGGTTCGGATCGTTTGATTCAGAATCGTGCGGCATGAATGAGTGGCTTTTTCGCAACACTCAACCAAAAAACCCGGCCTCATCAGCCGGGTTTTTTCATGCGTTTTTAGTGCCCGACGGGATCATCAAAGATGGGTCAGCGCTGATACTCGAGCATCGCTAACCTGTCTTCACAGTGACATTCTTTTTGATCTAAATAACAATTCTGTTCTTACAGCAGCGACGTCATTTAGTGTTTGGACATAAGGCCATGAAGAACGCCCAACCTTAAGCCCGGTTCGGAAGGACTCATGTGCGAGATGCCGAATACCTTGAACGCCGCCAACATGAGCACCAGGCCACCGGGCAAGATATTCAGCCGATGGGGTGGCAAGCCCGCCAATTTGAGTTGTTTAACATGCCCCACTTCCAGCAGACGCAACGATAAGCGCAACAGACCGCCGTAGGTGATACCGCTTTGACCATCGTCATTCAAGCCATTGGCCTTGAGCACTTTGGCCAGCATCCGTGCAGTACCTGAAGAGCCAATAGTCTGCTGCCAACCCAGCGCGCGATAACGACGGGTAACTTTTTCAAACTGCAGAGTGGCCACGCGCTCGGCCTCCAGGAGCGCCTTCGCCGATATGCAGCCGCCCTGAAAATAACGCGCGCCAAAAGTGCCGCTGCCAATGGCAATGCTCTCGGTCAAGAGAGGCTGAGTGCCCTGCCCCAGAATCAATTCAGTAGAGCCGCCGCCGATATCCACGACCAGACGCATAGTTTCAGTACTGGGTATCGTATGGGCAACACCGGCGTACACCAGTTGCGCCTCTTCATGCCCAGAGATGACATCTATACGAAAGCCCAGGTGCCGCTCCGCGCTGGCCAGAAACAGTTGGGCATTATCGGCTTCGCGGACGGCACTGGTCGCCACTGCCCGCACGCGACCGGCCTCAAAGCCGCGCAGTTTTTTGCCAAATCGCGCGAGCGCTTGCCATCCCCGATCCAGCGCCAGCTCGTCCAGCGCCCCTCCCTGAAACCCTTCCGCCAAACGGACAGGCTCGCGCAAGGTTTTCACTTCCTGGATCATGAACCCCTGATTGCGCCTGACCGACTGGCCGATCATCATGCGAAACGCATTGGACCCCAAGTCAATGGCCGCAAACAGGGAGGCGTCTCCTTTCATAGAGGGGTTCCTGGCAAATTCATCAGCCCGCAGACGGAGTTCCGTCTGAGCGCTCAAGACGGTTTGCGAGGAGCTTGCCATTCGTTCGATGACATCATGATGACACCCTCAAACCTTTTCGAAAGAACAGACACCGGGCAAACCTGCCTGGGTAACCGTAGCGTTCCGCCGCCTTGACGCTGCCAGGCCTCGCCACTGAATCATCAAGAACGACCGTCCGTAACTCTGCCCCGGCTGCCTCGAACCCTTCGCTATTCTTAACCACACACCACCGCTGGCACGGCTGAACGCCCGGCTTGCGGCATCATCGTCAGGAGTAAGGATCCGGGTAAGGAGCACGCCACCTCAACAGAGTATCGAATAATGAAAATGCTACTGATGGTCGAGTTTCCCCATGAGCCTTTCAACGCGCTTGTCAGGTCGGGGAAAGTCGGCGAAGTCATGAACCGCGTCCTGGAAACCATTAAGCCGGAGGCGGCTTATTTCACTGAGCAGGATGGAATGCGAAGTGGGATTTTTCTGATCGATATAGAAGACCCTTCCGAAATTCCCGGATATGCGGAACCCTTCTTTCTCAACTTTCAGGCCAACTGCAAACTGCGTGTGGTCATGAGCCCGCAGGAACTGCAAAACGCCGGTCTGGAGGAGCTCGGTAAAGCCTGGGCGTGAGGTGCGATCAATGAGAGGGAAACCTGTGGCGAGGGAGCTTGCTCCCGCTTGAGTGCGTAGCACTCACAAAAATCGGCAATTGCTGTCGGATTTTTGGGGCCGCTACGCAGCCCCGCGCGAGCAAGCTCGCTCGCCACAAGCGTGCTCGCCACAAAGGCAGAGCCTGTCGCTTACTGAACGGTTTTCAGCTTGACCACATCACCGGAGATTGTGGTGGTGTAACCGGTCAGGACCCAAGCCCAGAACCAGTTTTCCTGCACCTGGGTATTGATCATCGCGTCGCCGCCCTTGGCCTTGATCGCGGCGTTCTGAGCGCGGATGAAACGGTTGTTCTGCTGGATCGGGATGACGCCGAAGAGCAGGAGGCCAGTGGCGGTCGCCTCACTGTGGCCGACAACGGTGTACTGGTTGCTGTCGTACTGCTGAGTCTTCATCGGGGTGCCGGTGCAACCCGCCAGAACCAGACCGAACAGGGCTACGGCAACAACTTTGCTGAGATAATTCACTGAGTCACTCCATTAGAAATGCCCGGGATCCGTCTCTCGGGCGGTGCATACTTTAACGGACGAAGTGGCTCATTGATATCACCTATGCTGGCTTTATGCAGCACTGCAAAAACAGGTTGATGAGGCATCGATTATTGCGGCTGAAATGTCTGAAGGTAGGCCAACAGATTTTCGATCTTCTCCGGATCGCTGAGCCCCCAGAAAATCATCCGGGTTCCGGGGACCACTTCTTTTGGCGCTTCGATGTAGGCGGTAAGTGTTTCGCGAGTCCAGATGAGGCCTGATGATTTCATCGCGGTTGAGTACTGGTAGTCCGTCGTGCTTCCCGCAGGACGCCCGAAGATGCCATTGAGTTGCGGACCAAAAGAACCCCGTGCCGAAGTCCCTACTTGATGACAGCCGCCGCAGATGCGGTTAAACAGTTTCTGACCGGCTTCAGCATCCCCCGCCGCTTCTGCTTGCATGCTGAATAATCCGGTATTGAGCATCAAGGCGAAGGTAAGGACGGCGGCGTTTTTCATGTGGTGCTCCAAATCAGGTGTTGCTGACAGCAAAAACGGGCGGCTATTTCATCATGACTGGCTGCTACACCGAAGCCTTGAAGTTAATCTATAACCCTCTTCGTCCCTTTAACGTCGTTGCAGGAGCGCCAGAATGAAACCCGTCGAACCCTTTTATCGGGACGCTGGCGCAGGCCCGGGCGTTGTCTGCTTTCACGCCAATGCGAGTCACTCGGTGCAATGGCGTGGACTGCAAGATCACCTGGCTGCAACGTTTCGGGTTCTGGCGCTCGATTCGTTTGGCGCCGGCAAGAGCCCGGCGTGGCCCACCGATCGAATCGTCACCCTCAGTGAAGAAGCGCGTTTCGCCGAGCCGGTGCTCGCCCGCGCCGGCGAACCGCTCATTCTGGTCGGTCACTCTTATGGTGGGGCGGTGGCGTTGATTACGGCGTTGCAGAACCCTGGCCGGGTGCGCGCCATGGCGTTGTATAAGCCGACATTGTTTGCCCTGCTCGACGCCGAATCGCCCCCACCCAATGAGGCGGATGCCATTCGTGAAGTCGTCGCAAACGCCGGGCTGGCACTTGAGGCGGGTAACCTGGACGCAGCGGCCCAGCACTTCATTGACTACTGGATGGGTGCCGGGGCCTGGGAGCAAACCCCGGAACAACGCAAGCCTTCCATCGCCGCCGCGGTGGCCAATGTGCAGGGCTGGGCTCACGCCTTGTTGAACGAGCCGACGCCATTGCAGGCGTTCCGCTCGCTCAACCTGCCAGTGCTTTTCATGGTCGGCAAGGATTCACCGGCATCGTCACGGGCAGTGGCACGGCTACTGACCGGCACACTGCCAAACGTTGAAGTGGTAGAACTCGAGGGGCTCGGTCATATGGGGCCGATTACGCATCCGGAGATCGTCAATCAGGTGATCGTGCAATTTATTGAGCGCAATTGACCTGATTTCACACCACTACAGCGCAGGACGCTGCAGTTTGACCCACTCCTGCACCGCAGGCCGCTGCCATTGACGCTGCGCGTATTCCACCAACGCGGATGGCACGGCATCGCCGTTGAGTATCAGCCGGTTGAGCATCAAGGCCAGATCCACATCAACAATCGACCATTGCCCGAACAAGTACTTGCGGCCGTCAGCCAGCAGCGCTTGTGCGGCATTGATCAGCTTGCGCGCGGCCGACTCGGCAGCGGGCGACAAGGACGGCGATTTGAGGCCATAAAACACCACCAGTGTGGATCGCTCCAGCCGGATGGGCAGCAGATCACTGCGCAGCCACGCCTGGATTTGTCGTGCCTTCGCGCGTTGCGTCAGCTCTTGCGGGTAAACCGGCGTCTGAGGGAGAACGTCTTCCAGGTATTCAGTGATCGCCGACGATTCAGACAAGGCAAAGTCGCCATGCACGAGCGTCGGTACACGCTGGGTCAGCGAGAGGCTGGCATAGTCTTCGGACTGGTTTTCGAAGGCGTCGAGGTCCAGCGGGCTCAGTTCGAACTCGATGCCCTTTTCGCGAAGTGCCACGAAAACCGACATGGCATAGGGGCTGGTGAATTGAGCATCAACGTACAGGCGCAGGCGGGAATCATTCACGAGGACATCTCCATAGGGTGAGCAAACACGCTACGAGATCCGATGCCATAAAGAAAATTCATGATTTTTATGGACACATTCCTGAGCGGAATACCTGCGATTGACAGCAGCTCAGCCCGCACCCGGTTGAAACTTCTTCCGGTAAGCCGCTGGAAGCAGGCCCACTCGCTGCCGAAAAAGCCTGCGAAAGGAATTGCCATCCTCGTAACCGACTTTGTAAGTGATGCTGTCCAGCGTCATTCGTGTCGACTCAAGAAGCTGCTTTGCCCTCTCCACGCGTAGCGCTTGCAGGTAGGTCAGCGGCGTATAACCAGTGGCTTCCTTGAAACGCCTTTTGAAGTTCCTGACGCCGAACCCGAATCGCTGGGCCACGTCATTGATCAACAGTGGCTGATGGAAGTTATCCTCCAGCCAATCTTGTACTCGCAAGATATCGCCATCCCCATGGTTCTTCGGCAGTGACCACATGACATAGACCGATTGCTCGCTGCGCACGTTGTCGACCAACAAATATTTGCCACACTTCTGCGCCAGCTCCAATGAAGCGAACCGACGGATGAGGTGCAGCAAAAGATCCATGGCAGCACTCGCCCCCCCGCAGGTGATGACGCGATTATCCTCGCAAAGGATTTGCTCCTCCTCCAGACAGACCGTGGAATATCGACGGCGAAAAAGATTGGCAAAGGCCCAGTGCGTGGTGGCACGAATACCGTCCAGCATTCTCGCTTCGGCCAGCATGAACGTCGCCGTACACATTGAAGCCACAACGGCACCTTGCGCATGCTGTTGGCGCAACCACGGCCCATAACCTGCAAATGCAGGCAAGGCATCCTTCAGGGTGAAGAGGAACCCCGGGATAACCACCAGATCGGTTCGACAGACTTCGTCGATGGATCGGTCCACGCGTAGCGTCTGCCCGCCCCACGCGGCGACGTCACCGCCATCCAAAGAGGCGACTACCACATCAAACGGCGCGCTGGTGGTGTCGGCGAACAGGTTGGCGGCACTGAGCACCTCCAGCGCCAGGGTGGCGCTGGCGGCGGAACATTGATCAGCCAGTAGCAAAGTAACGTGCATGAATAAATGATCCAGATTGCGCTTTTCGCATGAAAAAAGTCATTTGTGCACCTACCTTATCCGATTTCTCCGCCCTAAAGTGCACCGCTCCACTCAGCCCTCGGCGTATTTATGAATCTCTGGTTTCGACTGTTCCTCATGCTGTTTCGTCGCCCGTGGCGCAAGCCGGTTGATGGGCTGGCCACTACCGTCATCCGCATGCGCGTCTGGCCGCTCGATCTTGACCTCAACCGACACGTCACCAATGGCCGCTATTTCACCTTGGCCGATATAGGTCGCATGGATTTCGTCCTGCGCAGCGGCGCCTTCCGCGTAGCTCTGCGCCACAAGGCGGTGCCGATCGTCGGGGATACCTGGGGCAAGTTCCGTCGAGAACTGAAGCTGTTCGAATCGTTTGAGATTCACACAAAAATGCTCGGCTGGGACGATAAGTGGAGCTTTATGGAACACCGCTTCGTGAGCAAGGGACGCGTGATCGGCGTCGTCATCATGCGGGGGCTGTTCCGTGCGGCCAAAGGCACGGTCCCACCTGCCGAGTTTGTCCGGGAACTGGGGTTGGCTGAACGGTCACCCGAGATGTCGCCGTGGTTGACGGCCTGGTCGCAGAGCTGCGACGACATGAGCCGACAACTCCGAGAGGAAGAAGGCCTGGTTACGCAACCGCCCTCCTGAAGAGAGATCAACACGAGTCCAAGCGCCGCTAGTGGGTTCTCAAATGCGGGCGTTTGTTTAGGGGACTGTTACGTCAGGATCTGAAATATTGAAACTAATCGTTTTTCTACAAGCCGTCCTGTGTTCGATACGTGATTCCTAGTCGCCTTCAACTGAAAATTGTTAGATTTTCTTCAACAAAATCAGCACATTAAGAATAATGATTGGCCCCGCGACACTCGTCAGATCCATCTCAGTATTCATCGTGATGACATCCCCCCCTGCTACTTCATAGCGTAGGGGCTCTCAAATCTCATGATCGAGGGCTTTTGGTTTCTTTAGACGCCTGTTATAGATAGATTAGATCTAACGAAAGATTAAATAGCTATAGGGAAATGGCAGCACTCCGGCAGGTTTGCTTGTTTATAAGGGATATGAAATGCGCGATTTTTTGCACGATGAATCAGTTGTGCCTGAGCTAATGGCTGAGGTCTGTCGCATTTCCCTGGATTTTCTGGCAGAAGCTCGTCATGCAGCAGTGGTCAATACCCAATCAATTAATCGGGTCACTCAATCCTCAATGCCTGAACTGGGGATTGGCAGCCTGGCTGCCCTGACGTCTTATTGGGAAAATTACGGCTCCGCACACACGCGCAGTACCGGACCGCGGTATTACGGTTTCGTGACGGGTGGAACAACACCCGCAGCCCTTGCCGGGGATTGGCTTGTTTCCGTTCTTGACCAGAATGTGGCCACCGAGCGCCATTCCGTGGCGGCGTTCATTGAAGCGCAAACGTTGAACTTCATCGCGGACTTGCTAAAACTCCCCCCGGGCCTCTTCCAGGGTGTGCTGACCACTGGCGCTACTGCAGCGAATCTCGTCGGTCTTGCCACCGCTCGCGAATGGTGTGGCGAACTAATGGACGTCAGTATTGCGCAGGACGGACTTCAAGCCGCGCCCCCCATCATGGTTTTCTGCGCCTCGCCTCATTCAAGCATCGTCAAGGATCTTGGGCTGCTGGGGATAGGTCAGCGCAACTTTATCAATGTTACCTGCCTGCCAGACCGTGAAGTTTTTGACTTGCAGGCTCTGGAAAACGCACTCCGCAATTGCTCATCGAAATGCCGAATTGTGGTCGCCAGTGCGGGCACCGTTAATAGCGGGGATTTTGACGATCTCGTCTCCCTGGCTCGCCTGTGTAAGGAATATGGCGCTTGGCTTCACGTCGACGCAGCATTTGGTGCCTTTGCGCGATGCTCCAATACGTATGAGCATCTGGTTGAAGGTCTGGAACTCGCGGACTCTATAACGGCCGACGCCCACAAATGGCTTAATGTACCCTATGACTGCGGTATTGCTTTTACTCGCCATGTAACCCTTCATGAACGCGCATTCTCGGCGGATGCCCCCTACGTCCCAATGGAGGGGCAGTTACCTGCTTTCATGAATCGGGGCGTCGAACAATCACGACGTTACCGGGCACTACCGTTGTGGATGACGTTGATTGCGTATGGCAAGACGGGCTATCGAGAGCTAATTGAACGTCACTGCGATTATGCTCAGCGCATCGCCTCATGGATTGATAACAGCCCCTGTTATCAAATGCTATGCGAGGTCAGACTGAACATCTTGGTATTCCGATATTACAACGCGGGCAATAGTCCTCAAGAACTGGCAGCATTCAACAAGCGAGTCTTGAGCAATCTCAATGACAGCGGCGAAATGTACATCACCCCTACCCAATATAAAGGTGAGTTCGCTTTGCGTTTGTCTATCAGCAACTGGATGACCCAACCCGAAGATATCGACCGGGTGATCGCTGCCTTAAAACGCGCAGCCGATTAAAGCCAAGCGGCATCTGTCGTATTTTCGAATCAACAAGGAATAATATCCATGTCGTCAACTGCATCCGCGAGTCACGCTCCCGCCAATGGTCTGTTCGGACTGTTTTGTCTGGGTAGTTACTTATTATCCCTGTCTTATGGCACCACGTTTTTATTGGCTATGAAGCTCAGGGAGAGCGGCGGCAGTGAATCCGACGCCGGTACAATTATCTCGGTTGCCATGATTAGCACGTTCCTGGCCGTGATATTTTCCGGGCACCTGACCGACCTGATCGGCGCACCCAAGGCAATCGCCGCCGGCGCGCTATTACTGGCCGCGGCCTGCCTGGGCTTCGCAACTGTCCCTACTTACGGGGTGGCATTGTTGGCCTTCGGTCTGCTTTTGGGTTTTGGCTGGGGTGTTTTCTACACCTTGGGCCCGATCATCGTGGCGATGATCATCGAACCAGCCCGACGGGTGAAATACTTTGCCTTGCTGTCGGGCAGCATGATGAGCGGAATTGGTACTGGCCCATTGGTAGGGCGGGCAGCCGAGGCTTTGGGTTATTCGGTGGAGTCGGCGTTTCTGGTGGCTGCGATCACCAGTCTGTTGGGGGGGTTGGTATTTTTCCTGCTCGGCCCAAAAATCAAACAGCAACAAGCCCAACTTGGCCCGGTTACCGTTTGCAAAATCACGGCCCGGGCCGCACGTTCTGTGCTGCGCTCCAAGGCTGTATTCGCCATTGTCATGGTAGGACTGGGCGGGGCAATCTTCGGCGGGCTGTCGAGCTTTCAAACGTCGTATGCGGCACTCAACCATCTCGACTACTCGCTATTTTTCCTGGGCTTCATGAGCGCGGCGATTTCATGTCGGCTGCTGATTGCAGGATTTATCGTCAAGCGCGACCCGTACGTGATGTCCTGCGTGCTGACCGCGTTGATGGTGATATCGGTTCTGATGTTTATCTTCTCCGCGAAGTCTTCGGGTGCTTATCTGCTGGCCGCGATCATTCTCGGGGTGGGCTATGGCTTGACATACTCAGTCATCAACGGGCTTGCCGCCAACGAAGCACCTGCCGGGCAAACGGCGCAATCATTGGTATTGTTCAGTCTTTCTTATTTTGTCGGCGTATTTGGGTTCCCCCTGTTCGCCGGCAAGGTGATCGTCAATTACGGAATGCCTGCCCTCCTCTACATCATTCTGGTTATCGCCTTGTGCAACTGGTCGATTACGTTGGCTCGCATCGTGTGGCGGCGGACGATGGTGGCCGCGGCGGCGTAAAACTTGTGCCCTCTATTTTTTGTGGCCCCTGAGCAAAAAAATATTAATCCCGACACAACAGAAAGGTATTGCCTACTGACGCTGTAATGATCGAGCTGAGCAGAAAGGAATCTCGCCGCACTTATGTGCCTCACTGTTATCACGCAAGGATGTGAACATACATGTCTACCCTGACGGCCTCGCCTACCGCTGCCTACGAAACCGTTGGTGACGGCGTAGAATCCCGCAATGCTTCATGGAGTTTCGGCGGCACGACGCCGCAACACTTCGATTCTCATGTCTCGAAGTCCGTGCCCAGGTATAAGGACGGGCACGATATTGTGTTGTCGCTCAGTGATTTTTTTGTAAAGAGCGACAGTGTCTGCTACGAGCTTGGCAGTTCCACCGGTACGCTTACCCGGCAACTTGCACAACGCCACTGCGCCTCGGCCAAGTGGGTGGGCATCGACGTTGAAGACGCCATGACCCGCCAGGCAAATACACTGTTGAGCTCGGCACCGCAGCCCAATGTCAGCTTCATCACTGATGACATCCTGACGTTCGCCTATGAAAAAAGCGATTTGATCATTGCTTATTACACGGTGCAATTCGTGCATCCGCGTGTTCGCCAGGCCTTGTTCGATCGTCTTTATGAGTCTTTGAACTGGGGCGGCGCATTTATCATGTTTGAAAAAGTACGCGGCCCTGATGCCCGCTTTCAAGATATTCTCAGTAGTTTGTATGTAGATTACAAACGCGACCAAGGCTACAGCGCCGATGAAATTCTGGCGAAAACGCGAAGTTTGAAAGGCGTGCTGGAACCCTTTTCCACCGCCGGCAATATCGACATGCTTTCCCGTGCGGGTTTCAAAGATATAACCAGCATATTCAAACACATCTGTTTCGAAGGATTTTTTTGCATCAAGTGACAAGGACGTCGTGATGAGCCCAATAACAATCGAGCAATATTTACAGCATCTGCAAATGCCCGCTACGTTTCGCGCCTGGCCAGTGGATTGTGAACTGTGCCAGTCCAAAGAACACTGGGTGCAGATGGAGCACATCCAGGGTCCTGATGAGCAGTCGGTAGCCTTGCCTGTAGTCGGTTGCCAACACTGCGGTCATATTTTTCAAAAATACCGCTTCGATGAAGCCTTTTATCAAGATTACTACGACAAGTTTTATCGCAAGAGCTTGTTTGGCAATACAGAGCCGGAACTCGCCTTCTTTCACGATCAAGTACGCCGAGGCGAGTACTTGCATCAGTATTTGCAAGATTTGCTTCCCGCCAAAGGAAAATTATTGGACGTCGGCTGTTCGGCTGGCGGTCTGATGATTCCTTTCGCCAAACGCGGCTGGTCAGTCAAAGGCAATGACCCCGATTGTGCCTATGTGGAATATGGCAAAAAGATCGGCCTCGACATCGACCTGGTCGGCGCCGAGCACATGAGCCCCAGCGGCGATTACAACCTGATCATCATCAATGGCTCACTGGAACATGTGTATGACGTCAACCAAGTCATGCAACTTTGTCGGCAGGCCAGTGCTGAGGACGGGTTGCTGTTGATTGAAGGTCGCGCCCTGGGCTATGGCCTGGAGCAAGGATTCCTGACCCATAACCATCGGCGCTACCTCAGCGCCAGCAGCATCGAGTACCTGATGTGCCAACATGGTTGGGAACCTGTCTGGACCACCCATGAGCCCGTCTGCGGGCCGACGCGCCCAGGCGCGGTATTTGTGCTGGGGCGTGCCAGTCGCCAACAGGCCGAGGGGCGTCTCGAAGGCATCAAGGCCCAGGGCCGAAAGGCGCTGCTGGAGTCCTATATGCCACGTCTGCATGCATTGCGGACTTGTCCATGAGCGCCTCGGTCTACGCGGTCGAGAAACCCGCAATTCATGTCTATCCCTGCTTGAGGGATGATTTGGTCGTGACGCTACCCGAAGCGGATTCGACCACACCGCGCTACCACCTCTACGATCCCTCTTCAGACATTGGTTTCGAGTTGGGCAAGGCCGAGTACTCCCTTGCCTTGCTTTTCGATGGCCAACGCAGTCACCAAGACATTATTGCCGCCGCGCTTGCGCAGTATCGAATGAAGGTAAGCCCTGAGAAACTAATGCAGTTCGAGCGCAAACTGCTCAATCTGAAACTGCTGAACAGCGCGCAAGCCGCTTACAAAAAGGACCTGCGCGATCCAGCCACAGGCATCACCTACGGCCCGCTGAAAGAGCACCTGCTGATCAATCTGGTGAAAACCAACCCGCAGCCGCTGCTCGATCACATTTACCGATGGGCGCCATGGTGTTGCCGTGCGGCATTCCTTCTGCCACTGCTGGCATTGGCCCTGGCGAGTTTCGTGTATCTGGGCGCGCACTTTGGCACCTTCATGTCCGATGCCGCCGACACCTATGTCCATAGCTACCGCTGGTTGCTCTGGCACTTCCCGGTCATCGTGACTTCCATTGCCCTGCACGAACTCGGGCACGCAATGGCCTGTCGGCACTATGGGGTCAAGGTCAACGATTTCGGGATTGGTATTTACTTGCTGTTGGCCACCGGCTGGGTACGTCCGGTGCAGAAGCAGTGGTCTCAGCTTCCCCTGAATCACCGGGTCATCACCATTCTGGCCGGCCCCATGGTCAGTTTGTTGTATGCCGGCACAGGCATTGCCCTGTGGGCGGTATTTCGAGATACCCAAGGGGTTTTACCCGCGCTTTTCGTGGTGATGGTCGTAGCCTCGTTCATTTCCCTGATACCGACGCTGCTACCCATCTTTAACGGCGACACGTACCTGGCGATTATCGAATGCCTCGAGCAGCCTCGCCTGCGCCAGCGAGCTTTCAATTATGTGAAACGGCATTGGCGTACCCCTGCGCTGGAGCCGGTTCCCCCGGCGTTGCGCAGGCTCTACTGGAGCACATTCCTGTTGACCTGCCTGGGTTGGGTAATCGCCTGGAGCTTCACCGCCTTCACCTTGATCCGCCTTTTCAACCACCCCTGAGGATAGAGCCATGACCCAATCTGTAACGACCCCGGTCGCCAACGAAGAACACACCATCGAGCCTGCTTCGCTCCCTCGGGAAGCCCCCGAAAATAACCTGTTCGAAGAGTTCGACCTCGACGATATCGAAGTAATCGAGAGCAAGGTTTTTGCCTGACCGTTCCACACTTCCTCGGCTTGGCGCCGAGGAAGCCCCCTTCTTTCCCTGACTGGGCAACCGCATGGCTCACTTCGTTAAGCCCGATCCGATTGGCGTGGGCATCCAGTACAACCCCGAAATTCTCGACTGGTTTCCGTTCGAGGACATCGAAGTCGATGTGCTGGAAATCCTGCTCGACAACATTATGGCGCCCATGGATGGTCCGCAAATCATCAAGCCCGCCGCCCGGGCGATGATCGATCGGCTGGCCGAGAAGTTCACCTTGCTGGCGCATTCCAACTACGGCTGCGACTTTGGCTTCAGCCCTCTGGAAGAAACCGCCGCAGTGCAGCGCCATGTGCCCCTGGCCAGGATGTTGAACAGTCCATGGGTCGCAAACCATTGCTTCTATGGCGACAACTCATGGCTGGATATCTGGAGCAGCCCACTGCAGTTCTCCAACGCGGAAGTGCTCCGCTGCGCCGAACGCGCCAAGGCTTTACAGACGCATTACGGGATGCCGCTGGCGCATGAAAACGCCGCCTATTACCTGCAATGCCCGGGCGCGGAAATGCGCGAAGCCGAGTTCCTCGCCCGGCTAGTGCAGCAGTCCGGCACTTTTCTACATCTGGATTTGCACAACATCTACACCAACCACCTGAATCTGAAAAACTTTGACCTGCGCGACTACCTCGACACCTTGCCCCTGGACAAGGTGATCTCGGTGCATCTGGCGGGCGGTAGCTGGCACGACGGGCTTTATCACGATTGGCATGACGCCAGCGTGCCCGAACCGGTTTGGGACCTCTACGAAGAACTGATGTCTCGCTCCCGGCCCTCGGCGATTATTCTGGAGTATCAAGGACAGGCCCACCATGCGCTTACTCGAGTGATGGATGCCAATGACGAACACATGATTGTCACCGATGTTCGGCGGGCACAGAAAATCTGGAACCACCACACAAAGCCCGCACAGGAGCTGGCGCATGGATGCTGAGAAAGTCTGGAAGCTATGGCGACGCCTGCTGCGCGATGAAACATTGCAGCAACAGTTGTTCCAGGCCCAGGGTGCGACCGAGTGGCTACAACACTTCTCCGACGACGAGCGAACGATTTTGCAGGCCTATGCCAGTCAGTTCGAGCGGGTGAAATGGTTCGTCGAAAATTACCAGTTCCGGCTGGTCAATTCCTTTATCAATGCGCTGGAAACCGGCGCACCGTTGACTTTGCGCGCGTTACTCAACATAGGGCTGGATTTGCCTACGCTTTCCAGGACTTTCTTGCGTCAACAAGAGTGGTTCGATTACGGGCCAAAGGTTTATGGCTATTGCGATGCGGCGCTGGGCTTTTTGCTGGAGCGCCAAGAGCTGGCGGACTACCCACAGATTCAGGATCTGATCGGGCTTGAGCGCGAATGTGTGCATTTGTATACCGGCCTGATGGAATCCGACGCCGTGGTGCAAGGCCACTATCAGCGCACCGCCAATGCACGCCTCTATCAGAGCCGCTATGCACTCTCGCAGTGGCTGCGCGATAAAAGCCAGCTGGGACGTAGCAGTCTTGAGGAAACCGGTCAGCATATTCTGGTGTATTTGCCCGATCCTGAGGCCCGCCACAAATTCACCCTTCTAAGCCCGCGCGCGGCGAACCTTTACCGCGACCTGGAGCAACCACGGTTGCCGAGTGACTTGACGCAGCTGTCGGGCTCGACCGCCGGTACGCCATCGAGCGGCGAAGATCTCGCATTGCTCGGCAAACTGCATCAACTCAACGCGATAAGGATGCCGGCCTAAACCATGGAAAGTTCACAGTACTTCTGGTTGCGCTCAACCGGTTTCCCCATTCATCACCTGACGGATCTGGGCAAATTCGCCGAGCTGCCTTCGTGCCGCGCCTTTGAACAGGATTTCCGCTCATTGCAAGGGCTGAAGACAACATTGCTTGAAGAGGCCAACGCCTATTCACCCCAGGCCTGTCGCAAGCTGATCCGCAAGCTCAACGAAGACCAGTCGTTACAGATATCCGACCTGCCGCAAGAATTGCGCGAACCATTGGCCGCGGTAATACAGGACTGGAATGGCTTGCTGGAACGGACTGCGTCGCGGGAGGATGCAGACCGGGAATACCAAGCTTACCTGGAGAGTGCCCGCCAAGGGCTGATCGACTTTCTGGATGACGAAGCGGTGGCCGAGGCGTTGTTCATTTCCAACCCGGCGGCGTTGACGCGCATCCGTGAGCTGATCCGGGATCGGCACAGCAAAAACGATACACGTAAAAAGCAGAAACTGCGTTTGGGCTGGAGTTATGCGCAACGTTTCTGCGCCAAGAACGATACCTCGAGTTTCTTCGGACCGTTGGCCTGGGGCCGGTTCGATACCCATCAGACAGACAATGTGCGGCTGACCCGCAACGATACAGGGTGGATCAAGGACCGCCACACGTTCTTCGAAAACTGGGTGGTGCAACGGCTGGTCGAACAAATCAACCTGCAATGTCCAGACACCGACTGCCTGCCTCTGCAGCTCAACACGGGATGCTACCTGCATGAACAAACCTTGTTCATGCCCATTGGCAAGAGCCAGCGGCTCAGTTCGCAGACCGCGCAGGTACTGGGCTACATCAATGACCACCACGGTCGGGAACCCGTTTTTACAGGGTTATCGAGTGCCTGCCCAGACATCTCGACCAACACATTGCGCGACCTGCTGGAACATCTGGTGAGCAAACGGATCGTGCGTCGAGGCTGGCAGATGTCGCCCCGCGAGCGTCACCCGATAGAACGGTTGCAACGCTGCCTGGCCAGTGTCGGAGTACCCGGTGAGTTCAGTCGGATCTGGCAATCACGCCTTGAAATGCTGGAAGGCGCACGCCGTGATTACGCCAGTGGCGGCCTGGAGCGCCGCACCGAATGCCTGGAGTCTTTGAATCAGCTGCTCGGCGAAGCCGGAGTTGATCTCAGCCGGGAAAGCGGCGCCATGTATGTCGGCCGTTATCCGGTGTACGAGGATTGTTCGAGAAACATCGACATTAGCCTTGGCCAGGCCATGTTCAGCCGGATCAATGAAGAACTGGCACCACTGATGCGCATCAACCAATGGCTGATCAAAGCCATCGCACACCAACTCAACAATGCCTTCATCGAAGTCTGGGCACAGCGCCAGCGCGCTTGCCCCGACAAGCCAGTGGATTTTCTGGAACTTCTCAACGCCCTTGCTCCACGGCTGCCAGCGCTTGAGGAGCATATTGTCATCGATCTTGATCAACGCCTGAAAACAGCATGGGCACAACTGCTGGAGACTTTCCCGGACAACCTCGAGGTGCGTCTTTCGGCTACGGACATTGAGCGTCTGATCTGTCTGCTGAACACCGATCTGGACGTTGCCGGCTTCGAGGTATTCGGCAGCAGCTATCACTCTCCGGATTTCCTGCTCTCCAGTTCGTCAGTGGAAGCCTTCAACCGCGGCGACTACGAAATTATCGTGGGCGAAGTACACCCGGCGGTCCATACCCTGAGCCAGCCCGTTGCCGTGCCCTTCGGCCCGTTCAATGCACAGATAAACCAACAGGTTGAGGCGATTTTTCAGCGCCCTCGCCTGATTCTGGCCGACTCGCCTGACAGCTATCAACGCTCCCATATCGACTGGCCATTGCAGCCCTCTTACCTGCAACTGGTACTGCCCACGGGCGGCGGATGCGTCGCAGCGCACCAGCAATTTTCCGCTGGCCGGGCAAAAGTGCTGCACACCAACGGCCGCCTGCAGGTAGTCGATGCTCTGGGCCAATTCAGCGAAGACCTGCTCTGCGTTTACTCTACCCCCTTGCATCGGCTGGGTTTTGCCTTGGCCGGCAGCGCCGTGGCCAAACACGATCACCGGCGTATCTGGTTGGGTCGCACCCTCTACAAGCGCGCCTCCTGGCTGTTCTCCAATGATCGATTGCCACAGGCAAAGACCTCGGTCGACGACCTCGAACACGCTCTGCAATGGCGCGCGTGGGCGGCGTCCCATGGTTTGCCTCGCTATGCCTTCATCAAGATCGATTCCGAGCCAAAACCGCTATTTCTCGACTTTGATAACCCGTTGTCCTTCGATGGCGTCACCAATGCATTGAAGAATGCCGGCCAGGTGAAGTTTTCAGAGATGCGCCCTAGCCCCGATGAACTTTGGCTCGAAGAAAAACGGGGGCGATTCTGCTGTGAAATACGCACAACATTCTCTACCGGCGAGGACACTTCACATCATTTATGAACGCCCATGTTTTTTAATGACAAGAGTAACGGAATATAAGAAGCCGACTGTGTGGAAGGGGCTAATATTTAGCCCCCCCAAATAAAACTTCGGATACACGCCAACCAAAGCGTATAGAGATTAATTTGCCAGGTTCGACCACGCGGCAGATAGCGCTGCATACTTCGTCTGGAACAGTTCTTTAAGCCTGGAAAAACGAGACGCAGACACAGCAAGGGGCGCAGGCCTGCTGACTCGGCTTACGGATAAGTTCAGATGATAATGAATAACGGCGGCGAAGGGGGTGATGATCATGAAACATATCCTTATGTGTTTTTACGCAAAACTGCGTCAACATCAATGTCATCCTTTGCATTGTGGCCTCTCCGTCCGACTGGAAAGTGCACAACACAATAAAAGACCCCCCTCGCCCTGGCGTCAAGCTTTTAAAGTTAGTATGAATAGGCTTCAAAAGAATGGTGACAACTATTAGAAATACCCTTAATTCGTTCTGATCTAAACATCTGCGCAGACAAAAAAACTGACTTTTCCACTCTCCAGTGTCGACATCCCTGCGCCCTGGCACGTGGTCAAATAGAAGCTAATATTCCCCTGAATCAACCTGCCAAGGACTGCAACCATGAGCCGGCTCGAGCTACTGACCAAATGGAATCGCATGATCGTTCGGTTGCAGATTGAACACGAAATCAGTGCCCGGGATTTCGAGAAGTTCAGCTGGAAACTGGGTATCCCCTGCGTGGTGCTGTCGGCGATTGTCAGCGCCAGCGTCTTTGGCTCGATCAGTGACTCTTCGCCCGTATGGCTCCAATACGTAGCCGGCGTCTTGTCACTCCTGACCCTGGTGTTGAGTTCGGTTCAGACCTTCCTGAACTTTGACACCCGGGCTGCCGGGCACAAAGACACCGCCGAGAAACTTGGGGCGATATCGCGTGAGATACAGGACGAAATCGCCAGCGGCAAAGACGAAGCGATCCTGGGCCCAATCGTTTTGGACATCCGCAAGCGCATTGATTCGATTCTGCTTGATGCGCCAACCTTGCCCAAGTCGACGATCAGAAAACTGGGGGATGTTCGCGTCCACACAGAGACACCGCCAGCAGAGCAAGACACCGTCCCGGCTTGATTAGAGGCCAGACTCTGGTTCGCAGCATCGTGAAAGGAGGCGTTTGAAATGCAACTCATCACGTTGAAAATCGACAAGCCGCAAGAGACGAACTTCATTTTGGGCCAGACGCACTTCATCAAGTCCGTCGAGGACATCCACGAAGCGTTGGTCAACGCCGTGCCAGGTATTCAGTTCGGCGTGGCCTTTTGTGAAGCCTCCGGCAAATGCCTGGTGCGATGGTCCGGCACCGATACCGCCATGATCGAACTGGCGCAGAAAAATGCGCAAGCCATTGCTGCGGGCCATAGCTTCATCATTTTCCTGGGCGACGGTTTCTATCCGTTGAACGTATTGAACACCGTCAAAATGGTTCCAGAGGTGTGCCGGATTTTTTGTGCAACAGCCAATCCGACTGAAGTGATTGTTGCTGAGACGGAACAGGGACGAGCGATTCTGGGCGTGGTGGATGGCTTTTGTGCCAAAGACATTGAAGGCGATGAAGACATTCTGTGGCGCAAGAATCTGTTGCGGCAGATCGGCTACAAGTTGTGATGCCAGTCAGTTAAGTGAAATCCCCTGTGGGACTTGACTGACTGGCATTAGGCCTTGCACCTCACCTGCCCGAATTCTGCACAAGTTGCTCAACGAAAAACTCCACATGCCCTCTCGGATGAGTCGGCAATGGCCAGGTGTCGACGTTGTGAGCCAGGGCCTGGAAGGCTTGGGCGCATTTGGAACGGGGAAAGGCTTCAAGCACTGCACGCCCCTTCTGCACGGCTTTGTGCGCACATTCATCGTTGGGTATCGCGCCGACGTATTGCAGCGAGACATCGAGGAACATGTCGGTAATCTTTTCCAGCTTGGCAAACAGATTGCGGCCTTCCGACGGACTGCCCGTCATGTTGACCAACACCCGAAAACGGTGCAGACCGTAATTCAGGTTGAGCAGCTTGATCAACCCGTAGGCGCCGCTGATCGAGGTGGGTTCATCGCACACGACCACCATCACTTCCTGCGCCGCGCGGATGAAGTTGACCACTGAGCCACCGATACCGGCGGCCGTATCGATCACCAGCACATCCAGCTTATCGCCAATGTCGCTAAAGGACTGGATCAGCGCACGGTATTGCGCCGGCTCCAGATGAATCATGCTCTGCAAGCCCGAAGAGGCCGGGACAACACGAATGCCTCCAGGCCCAGGCAACAGCGCCTCGGACAGCTCGCAACGCCCTTCGATGACATCGGCCAGTGTGTAGCGCGGGGTCAGCCCCAACAGAATATCGATATTCGCCAGGCCCAGATCAGCGTCGAGCAATACGACGCGTCGCCCCATTTTTGCCAGCGCCAGCGACAGGTTAACCGCCACCGTTGTCTTGCCCACGCCACCTTTACCGCCAGTTACCGCGATAACTTGCACGCAATGCACATCATCCATTTTGCCTTCCCTTCCCTGCGCATTGTGTGCCAGTACGTAATGGCACCATCCTGATGCCGGAAGAATAGCTGAAAAGCGCAAAATTGCTGCTTTGTCTCCCGACAAGAGGCTCATCGCCACATACCATCGACCCTTTTCAACGAAAACGCCGCTAATGGGTAGATTCAGAGGATGACACTGCGCTCCTGAACGATCGCTGGCAGATGTACCGATAGATGCGCCTGAACTGGCGCCAGGCTCTCAGGCGCCCTGCTCACCCAGAGATGAAGAAACTACCAGGACGTCTAAATCCAGACGTCATTGATTGCGGTTCTTTCTCCATCCTGATCGCCGGTATTCAGCACGCCACGCGGTTCGATCAGTAGCATCCTCACCTCTCGCTCAGCGTAAGGCTTGTGTTCGACGCCCTTGGGGACGACGTACATTTCTCCCTGCCTGACCACGACGGCCCCCTCTCGAAGATCAATGCGAAGCTCGCCTTCGAGGACGATGAAGGTTTCATCGGTGTCGGCATGGGAATGCCAGACAAAGTCGCCTTCGATTTTCACTACCTTGAACTGGTAGTCGTTCATTTCGGCAATGACCTTGGGCGCCCATTGTTCGCTGAACAACGCCAGTTTTTCGGCAAAGTTAATCGCGGTGCAGGTCGTCACGCCGGGTTGGGAATTCATTTGAGTTGCCCTCATTCGCCAGGATATCGAGCCCTGACTTTAGGGATGACTCAACGCTGCGTATTGCATGATTGTGCAAGTAGCCCAGGAACATCCTCAAACAAGGCCCAGCCGCTTCATCCACCGGCCGGGTGAAACGCCGTAGGTCTGGACGAATTGGCGCGTCATGTGGCTTTGATCGAAAAAGCCTGCGCAGACGGCCGCCTCCGCCATCGAGTGGCCCCCGAACATTAGCGCTCTTGCCAGATCGAGACGTCGTTGAGTCATGTATCGATAGGGGCTCGTACCGTACAGCGCACGAAAATCACGGCTCAGGCTCCAGCGGTCTCGACCGCTGGCCTGCGATAATTCATCCAGGGTAATGACTCGATCCAGCGATTCATGAATCAGCGCGCGCGCGCGTTCAGCCGCAGCAAAGTCAAACGACTTGCGCCGCCCGCGTTGACCACAAAGCACATCCAGCGCTTGCGCGAGATCGTAAATGGCATCGTCTTCTTGCAGGGGCTCGATGCAAGCGTCGAGGTTTTGCAGCAGTGCCTGGGTCGCGGCATAAAGCCGTGGGTCGCTCGATAGACCACCCTCGATGAAGGGCAAGGGCTTGCCACCTAATACTTGCTGAATCAAAGCGGGTTCGATGTAGATCATCCGATAATGAAAACCCGCTTCGGTACCGGCTTCACCGTCATGCACCTCGTCTGGATGCAAAACGATGGTTTTCCCGGGCAGGCTGTGACGCTTGGTGTTGCGGTACTGGAAGCTTTGTACACCCGACAGCGTTCGTCCGATGGCGTACGTATCGTGGCGATGCGGCGTAAACCCATGGCCGCCAAAAAAGGCTTCGATACGCTCGATCTTCAACGGCTGAGCCGAGCGCTTTACCCAATCCTTGTCACCCCTGGCTTTCGTCATGTCCCTGTACCACCTGAATGATGTCGGTACGGTACCAGCCCGCGTGTCCGATGTCCCCGGCGGACTGACCCGTGCATGCCTGAATCGGCCCCCACGGCGGCGGCGCCAAATTTGTCTCTTCCCCTCGTGAACCAGTCTTCAGACCCGCAGTCTTAGCCGTGCCGTAAAAGAAGCTCACCCAACGAAGCGCTCCTACGGTCATTGCTCGTTCCTGTCCCCCTATCGTCGTCATCTCATCAGAGCTGTCCGTTCATGCGCCCAACCGTCCGCCGCTGTCGCTTTATCTCTCTGTGCCTGATGCCTTTATTCCCGCTGCTCGCCAGCCCCGCCCATGCCAGTGGGGAACGGCAACTGGTGGAGGTCATCAACGACTACCGCGCCGATCCCGATCGCTGCGCAGGGCGTACGGTCAAGCCGTTGCGGCCGTTGTCGCTGAAATCGAACCTGGCGCTGCCGGTCGGCTATGGCGGCGGTTTGCGGAACGCCTTGAAAGCTAACGGCTATCAAGCGGTGACGGTGCGCACCCTTCGCGTGGTCGGCGCGCAAGATGCCGATGAGGCGTTTGACATGCTTGAGAGCGACAACTGCGGGGCGCTGCTCGATACTCAGTTCGCCGACATCGGCGTCACTCGCTCCCGTAGCGAATGGCAGGTGGTACTGGCGCAACCGGTGCTCGACGGACGTGTCGGCGATTCGCGAGCAGCGGGCAAGACGTTGCTGGCCGAGGTCAATGCAGCACGGGCCAGGCCGCGCATGTGCGGCCGCCAACGCTTCGCCGCCGCACGGCCACTGTCCTGGAATCCCGCCTTGGGCGCCGCCGCCCAAGGCCACAGCAAGGCGATGGCCTACGGCAATTACTTCGCCCATCGGGATCCCGATGGGGATATGCCGGCAGACCGGGCCAGAGCCGCCGGTTACCGAGGCCGACAGATTGGCGAAAACATCGCCGCCGGACAAAGCTCACCGGGCAAGGCGATGGCCGGCTGGCTGGCCAGCCCCGGGCACTGCGCCAACCTGATGAACCCGATGTTTACCCAAGTGGGCGCGGCCTATGCCGCCGATTCGCGCAGCGATGAGGGTGTTTATTGGACGATGCTGTTTGGTGCGCCTTGAGTGAAGCGCATTCCATAACTCCTGAAATGCCAGTCTATTAAACGCAAACCCTGTGGGAGCGGGCTTGCCCGCGAAGACGGCGGCGCAATCAACATCGATGTCGCCTGACCCACCGCCATCGCGGGCAAGCCCGCTCCCACAAAGACCCAAGCCAAACACCAGATTGGTGGACCACTGGGACCAGACTTTGGGAGCGAGCCTGCTCGCGATGAGGCCATATCAGCCACCATCGCAGGCAAGCCTGCTCCCACAAAGGGATTGGCGACGGACACAATGTTTGCGAACAACACCGACACTGTGGGAGCGGGCTTGCCCGCGAAGACGGCGGCACAATCAACATCGATGTCGCCTGACCCACCGCCATCGCGGGCAAGCCCGCTCCCACAAAGACCCAAGCCGAACACCAGATTGGTGGAGCACTGGGACCAGACTGTGGGAGCGAGTCTGCTCGCGATGAGGCCATATCAGCCACCATCGCAGGCAAGCCTGCTCCCACAAAGGGATTGGCGACGGACACAATGTTTGCGAACAACACCGACACTGTGGGAGCGGGCTTGCCCGCGAAGACGGCGGCGCAATCAACATCGATGTCGCCTGACCCACCGCCATCGCGGGCAAGCCCGCTCCCACAGGTTCCGCCGGTATTCGGGCATTATTCAAATACTCGACGGCGCTGCCACGCTTTGCCGCCCTTTGAAGGCCAGCGAAAAACAGAAAAATATCGCCAACGCGAACCCTGCCGGGAACAGCCAGATGTTTTTCCAGTCATGGCTCTCAGCCGACGCATAGTGATCGGTGACCGCCCCGGCCACCCAAAAGCCAATCAGCATGCCCAAGCCGTACGTCGCGAGCGTGATCAAGCCTTGTGCGGAGCTTCTGAAACGCTCCGAGGCTTTGGCATCGGTGTAGATCTGCCCCGAAACAAAGAAGAAGTCGTAGCAGATACCGTGCAAGGCGATGCCGGTGAACAACATGAACGCGAGGTCCCCGTTGTTGCCGTAGGCGAACAACAGGTAGCGCAACGCCCACGCCAGCATTCCCACCAGCAGCGCGATCTTGATGCCGAAACGCTGAATGAACAGCGGCAGGAGCAACATGAACAGCACTTCCGAGACTTGCCCGATCGCCATCTTCGCGGTTGGGTTGGTCACGCCGATTTCTGCCAGGAACGGGTTGGCATTCTGGTAATAAAACGCCAATGGAATGCAGATCAGAATAGAGGCGATGAAGAACACCAGGTAACTGCGATCCTTCAACAAACCCAAGGCGTCCAGCCCCAGTATTTGCTTTAAGCCGACACTGCCCGGCTCAGGTTTGAGCGGCGCGGTACGCGGCAGGCTGAAGCTGTAGACCCCGAGCACGAAGGAGGCGATGGCCGACATCAGAAACGTGTTGCGCAAGCCACCGGATGAGATCGCTTGTTGCGAATCCCAGGCAAACACGAAGCTGATCACCACGCCCGCGACAATCCAGCCGATGGTGCCCCACACTCTGATCCGCGAGAACTCCAGGGCCGGATCGCGCATCTGCCGGAACGCCACCGAATTCACCAATGCCAGCGTCGGCATGTAAATCATCATGTAGGCCAGCACGAACGGGTAAAACCCACTGAAGTCAGGCGCTCGATAGAGTTGCAACAGCAGCACCGCGCCGATCAGATGCAATACCGCAAGAATGCGCTCGGCGTTGAAGTAACGGTCGGCAATCAAACCGATCACAAAGGGCGCGATGATCGCCCCCCAGGACTGCGTCGAGAACGCCATGCCGATCTGCCCGCCACTGGCCCCAAGATTACTGGAGAGGAAGGTGCCGAGGGTTACGAACCATCCGCCCCAGATAAAGAACTGCAGGAACATCATTACGCTTAATCGCGCACTCATCATGGTCATATCAATCACCGTCTTATTGTTTTTTTTGGAGAGAGGGGCAAACAGGGTTTTCAGGCGTCAGGCAAACCCAATAGCCGTCGATTGAAACGCTCGTCAGACGCCACGCTGGCGAAATCATCAAACGCCTTTCGGGTTTTGCTGATCATGTGCTGGCGGATGAAGGCCGCTCCTTCTGCGGCGCCCTGCTGCGAATCCTTCAGGCAACACTCCCACTCCAGAACCGCCCAGCCGGCAAAGTCGTACTGAGTCAATTTGCTGAAAATCGATTTGAAATCGATCTGCCCATCGCCCAAGGAACGGAAGCGGCCAGGCCGCTCGACCCAACCTTGATAGCCGCCGTAGACACCCGAACGGGCGTCGGGCCGGAACTCGGCGTCCTTGACGTGGAACATGCGGATGCGCTCGTGGTAGCGATCGATGAAGCCCAGATAGTCCATTTGCTGAAGCAGCAGATGGCTCGGGTCGTAAAGGATCGCGGCGCGCGGATGGTGATCGACGGCCTCAAGGAAACGCTCGAACGAGGCGCCATCGTGCAAGTCTTCGCCGGGATGGATCTCGTAGCAGAGGTCGACGCCGGCTTGCTCGAAACAATCGAGGATCGGCAACCAGCGCTTGGCCAGTTCGGCAAACCCCTGTTCGACCAGACCGCTCGGGCGTTGCGGCCACGGGTAGACGTAAGGCCAGAGCAACGCACCGGAAAACGTCGCGTGCGCCTTCAACCCCAAGCGTTGGCTGGCCCGCGCGGCGAGCTTCAACTGATCGATAGCCCACTCGGTGCGGGCCTGAGGCTGACCGCGTAAATGCGCAGGAGCGAAGTCATCGAACAACGTGTCGAACGCCGGATGCACCGCCACCAGTTGGCCCTGCAGATGCGTCGACAACTCACTGATCTCGACACCTGCCTGGGCGCAGACAGCTCTCAATTCGTCACAGTAATCCTGACTGTCGGCGGCGCGCGCCAGGTCGATGTATTGCGTGCCCAGGGTCGGCAATTGAATGGCTTTGTAACCCTGCGCCGCGGCCCACTGAGCAATGTTGGCAAGCGTGTCGAAGGGCGCTTCGGCGGACATGAACTGCGCGAGGAAAATACCCGGGCCGCGCAGGCCTGCCGGTGCTTGGGAAGTGTGGTTCACGGGAAGGCTCTCCGGACTCATGGGTTGCAGACCAGTTCGGTCCACTTCGCGTCGCCGCGATGATTGGCGACCACCGCCTCGATGAACGCCATGCCACGCAACCCGACGTCGATGCCCGGCACGCCGGGGGCATCGTTGCCTTCGACGTTGCTGCGGATCGCGGTGGCGAAATCACCATAGAGATTGGCCATGGCCTCGAGATAACCTTCGGGATGCCCGGCGGGCAAACGCATGCGCTGGCTGGCGGCCTCGCATAACCAGGGTTGGCCGACACCGGAACGAAGGATGCTCAACGGTTGATCGAGGGAGCGATGGATCAGGCTCGCGGGCTCTTCCTGACGCCACTCCAGCCCGCCCCTATCGCCATAGACGCGGATCTTCAACGGGTTCTCTTCGCCGGCGCAGACCTGGCTGGCGATCAACACCCCACTGGCCCCGGCGGCCATCTTGAACAGCATCGCCGCGTCATCGTCCAGTTGCCGCCCGGCAATGTGCGAACCCAAGGTTGCGCACACCTGTTCGATGGGTTGGTCCGCGACGAATTCGGCCAGTGAAAAGGCATGGGTGCCGATGTCGCCAATGCAGCCGCCCAACCCGGACTGCTCGGGCTGATCGCGCCAACTCGCCTGCTTGTTGCCCTGCCCGGCCACATCCCGACTCAGCCAGCCTTGCGGGTACTCGACGATGACCTTGCGCACAGCGCCGATCACGCCGCTACGCACCATCTTGCGTGCCTGCCAGACCATCGGGTAACCCAGATACGTATGGGCCAGTCCATAGAGGCGGTCGCTGCTTTTCACCACCGCCTTGAGCGCCAGCAGCTCGGACAGATTCAGTGCCGCGGGCTTTTCGCTGAACACATGAAAACCCGCGCTCAGTGCCTGACTGGCGATCGGCGCGTGCAAGTGATTGGGCGTGACAATGACCAACAGTTCCATGCGCTGGTCGGCGGGCAGTGCGCGCTCGCTATCGAGCATCTGCTGCCAGTCGCTGTAGCAGCGTGAGGCGGACAATCCCAGCGCCGCGCCGGTGTCCTGATTGTTGCAGGCGTCTCGGCTGAATGCACCGCACACCAGTTCAAAACGACCATCGAGGCCGGCAGCCTGGCGGTGGGCTTTGCCGATGAAAGCGCCCTCGCCGCCCCCGACAAACCCCATTCTTATTTTTGCCGTTGCAACATTCATCGCGAATTTTCTCTTGTTCGGGGCGGATTAACGCTTCAGGTTTGACTATGATGTAACCGGTTACATCATGCCGGAAATTTAGGCTCAGTTACTTCAGGTGTCAAACCCGGGATTAAAAATGAAGCTCATTTCAGCGCACGGCCGGACTGCGGTAAGCTCGCCGGCCACGTTTACATCTGCCGGTTCGATAACGAGGTCGTCTTGTCCAATATCCGTGAAGTAGCCCGGCTGGCCGGCGTCTCGGTGGCCACCGTGTCCAGAACGCTGAAGTCGCCCGAGCGCGTACTCCCCGAAACCCGGGACAAGGTCAATGCCGCCGTGGAACAGGCCGGCTACCGGCCGAACCTCATGGCCGTGCAGTTTCGTTCGCGCAGAACCGGCAATCTGGTGATTCTGGTCCCGGCCATCGCCAACACGTTTTTCGCACGGGTGATCAGCGGTGCCCAACAGGCGGCACAGGCGGCCGGATACCGACTGCTGCTGTGCGACACCCAGGGCCGCGAGGAAATCGAGCGAGAATTTGCCGCGCTGGCGTACGCCCACCAGGCCGACGGCGTGATTCAGTTGCGCGCCTACGACCCTTTTGAGTCGCCCTTCCCCAATGGCGAATCACCGCCCTTGGTCAACGCCTGTGAAGTGATTCAAGGCGGGCGGCATCCGACGATCAGCCTCGACAACCGGGCAGCGGCCAAAGCCATGACGGAGCATCTGATCGATCTGGGCCATCGCCGGATCGGCCTGATCAAAGGCCCGAAAAGCAGCCCGCTCACACGCGACCGTGTGGCCGGTTATCAAGATGCATTACTCCAGGCCGGTATCGCCCTGGACGCGCAATTGATCTGCCACGGCGACTTCACGTTGAAGGCCGGTTTTGATGGCGCGGGAATGCTGCTGGAACTGCCCGACCGTCCGACCGCGTTTTTTTGCGAAAACGATGAAATGGCGATCGGTGCGTTGAAGCGCATCAAACAACAGGGTTTGCGGGTCCCCGACGATATTTCGTTGGTCGGTTTCGATGACATTCCGTTCGCGGCCTACTGTGATCCAGCGTTGACGACCATCGCGCAACCCGCCGAAATCTTTGGCCAAAAGGCCGTTGAAATGCTGATCGCCCTCATCGAAAAAAAGCCCATCCCGGACCGCCATGTGGTGCTGCCGTTCACATTAACCGTGCGTAACAGTACGACCGCCCGAAAGGGATGAGGGAGAAATCATGGACATCCAAACCGACCTGCAACGCATCGCACTCCAGGAAGAAACCCTGAAGTTTGAGCGCTTCGACAAAGCGACGGCCTGGGACTTGGGCACCCGTTTGAAAACCGCCTGCGAGGAGCAAGGCGTGTCCGCCACGATTGAGGTCAGGCTGGCGCGGGACACCGTGTTCTTCTACTCGATGCCCGGAACCTCCGCCAGCAATGCCGACTGGGCACGACGCAAGCGAAATATCGTGGAACTGATGGAACTCAGCTCATACCGCGCAGGCCTGTCCTTCAAGCTTCAGGGCGATTCACTCGAAAATTTGATGGGGTTGCCCCTGCGTGATTACGCCGATCATGGCGGCAGCTTCCCGATATCGGTCAAAGGCGTGGGGTGCATTGGCGCCGTCACCGTTTCAGGGCTGCCCCAGCGTGAGGATCATGCCCTGGTGGTTCAAGTGTTGGCACAGATGTGCGGGGCCGACCCGAGCGAACTCGCGCTTGAGGACGAGTAGCGCGCAGTCGCCACCGAGTCTTGCCCATCAATGCCCGCGCCGCTCCCACAAATGAATTAGCAACGTACACAAATTTTGCGAACAACACCGATCACTGTGGGAGCGGGCTTGCCCGCGAAGGCGGCGGCACAGTCAACATTGGCGTCGCCTGACACACCGCTATCGCGAGCAAGTCGGATCGCCGCACCGCCGCTCCCACATGGATTTCGCTTAATTGTCTGGCATTGGGGTCTCCAAACAGATCGATTACTTCGGTTGCGCCACCGTGCGCAAATAAGGTTTCAGCGTTTTGAAGCCATCCGGATATTTCTTCCTGGCGTCCTCATCGGAGACCGAAGTGGGAATGATCACGTCCTCGCCCGGACGCCAGTTCACCGGGGTGGCGACGGTGTGCTTGGCGTTCAGTTGCAGAGAATCGAGCAGACGCAGCACTTCATCGAAGTTGCGCCCGGCACTCATCGGGTAGATCAGCATCGCTTTGACCTTTTTGTCCGGCCCGATGATGAACACTGAACGCACCGTGGCGTTGTCCACGGCAGTCCGTGCGCCGCCACTGGCATTCGGATGAATCATGTCGTAGAGCTTCGCCACCACCAGGTTCTCGTCCCCGATCATCGGATAGTTGACCGCATGCCCCTGGGTCTCTTCGATGTCTTTGGCCCAGGTCTGATGGTTACTGACAGGGTCGACGCTGAGCCCGACGATCTTGGTGTTGCGTTTATCGAACTCCGGCTTGAGCCCTGCCATGTAGCCCAGCTCAGTGGTGCACACCGGGGTGAAGTCCTTGGGGTGCGAAAACAGGATCGCCCACTTGTCGCCGATCCACTCGTGGAAATGCAGCGGGCCTTCGGTGCTTTCGACGGTAAAGTCCGGTGCTTCGTCGCCAATACGGATTGCCATTTTCGTTCTCCTTACTGTTGAGTCGTAGGGAAGCCGCTGGCTGCTCCAACGGCATTCAGGATCTGCGTTGAACCTGTCAACGCGGATCAGTATAGGAGACGCCTGAACACAAGGGAGTTATCGCCGCGCCAACTCTACAGCCCCTGAACGACGGGGCCTTCAAGCCTTCGAGTTGCCTTCGACCGACACCGCAAGCCCGGATGTCCTGGCCAGCCCGTAGTAGAGAATGCCCGGCACCACCAGCCCGACGATCCAGGAAATATCGACGCCGCCAAGCTGCGCGACCATCGGTCCGGAATAGAAATGCGTGTCGACAAAAGGCAGCTGAACCAGCACACCGAAGACGTACACGCTGATCCCCAACACATTCCAGCGGCCATAACGCCCCGCCGGGTCGGACAACGCGGGAATGTCATAGCGCTCTTTGTTGATGAAGTAATAATCCACCAGGTTGATCGCGCTCCACGGCGTGAAGAAGGTCAACAAAAACAGGATGAAGTACTTGAACGTGGTGAGAAACGAGTGCTGCCCCAGCAATGCAAGCGCGGTGGACGCGCCGACAATCGCCAGCACAAACAGCATGCGTTTACCGGCGGATATCTCGAAGCCTCGACGGAAGCCGCTGATGATGGTGGCCACGCACATGAAGCTGCCATAAGCGTTGAGGGTCGACACCGTGACCTTGCCGAACACCATGCTCAAATACAGCAAGGAAGCGATCACGCCGGTACTGCCCAAACCAACGATGGTGGCGACTTCATGCCCGCGAAAACCCGTGCCCGCCAACGCAGCGGCGAATACTCCCAGCACCATGGATGCCTGGGCGCCCAACACCGTCCCCAGGCCTACGGCGGTGAAGGTTTTCCAGGACGAGGTCTTGCTCGGCAGGTAGCGTGAGTAGTCGGCCACATAAGGGCCGAACGCGATCTGCCAGGACGCGGAAAGGGACACCGCCAGCAGGAAAGTGCTCCAGCCGAAATGGCGATTTTCCAGCAACAGGCCGATGTCGTTGAGCGTCATCAACCGGGTAAACAGGTAGACGAAGGCAATGATGCCCAGCACGCTGGCGACCCGTCCGACCAAGTGGATGACCCGATAACCGAAGATCGTCAGAAACGCGATGCAGGAGGCGAAAATCAGGATGCCGGCGCTGTCGCTGACATCGATCAATTGGGCAATCGCCTGCCCCGACAGCACCGCGCCGGTGGCGCTGAAACCGAGGTACATCAGGCACACCAGCACAATCGGGATCGCCGCCCCATAGACGCCGAACTGCACGCGACTGGAGATCATCTGCGGCAGCCCAAGCTTCGGTCCTTGTGCCGCATGCAGGGCAACCACTGCACCGCCGAGCAACTGGCCGATCAGCAAACCAATCAGTGACCAGAACACATCACCGCCCAGCACCACGGCCAGAGCGCCGGTGACGATCGCGGTGATCTGCAGGTTGGCGCCGAGCCACAGGGTGAACTGGCTGTAGAGGCTGCCATGACGCTCGGCCTCGGGAATGTAATCGATCGAACGTGTCTCGATCAGGGGACTTCGCTGCTGACTATCGCTGACCTTGGTCATTACGGTGTTCTCTTCTGAGGGACAGACGGGTACGGATATTTTGTGGCGAGCGAGCTTGCTCGCGCTGGGCGGCGTAGCGGCCCCAAAAGCGACGGCTGCTGCGCAACCGAACGGGGGCAAGCCCCCTCGCCACAAGCAAGCTCCTTCGCCACAATTGATCGCTTGACTGTTAACTGACTGACAGGGCTTTTAACGCTTAGAAGGCCTTGCTGGCACTGGCGACCACGGTGGCAGTGCACAGGTCGCCATAGCCGTACCAGCTCGCGCATTCGCTTTTCGACAGGTCGGTATCGATGTAGCTGAGGCCCCAGGTCACGCCCACGAAATCACGGGTCAGTTTGGCTTCCCACTCGGTGTAGGCATCACGGCTTTCGCCGTTGGCGGACCAGAAAGCCGGGTCTTTGACATCGTTGCGACCCACGCGCAGGTTCAGGCCAATCTCGGCCGGCAATTCGATTTTGTAGCTGAGGTAGGTGTAGAGGGTGTCCTGGTCCTCGCCAAAGAAGTTCGGCGTATCGTTTGAGTAGTTGGCGCCGAGCTTCACGCCATAAACGTCAAGGATGGCGTAGACCTCACTCATGTTGAATTGGCCTTCCTTTGGATAGTCGTACTTGATGTACCCCAGATCCAGACTGATTGCCTCGGTCGCCTGCCAGTAGTAGCCCGCGTAGTACTCGAGTTCCTGCCGGGTTTTGTATGGGGCGCCGAAATCGACATTCGAGGTCCAGGCGCCAATGTACAAACCGCTGCTGTGCACCAGCGTGGCGCCGGCCTGAACCGCCGGATCCCCCAGGGTTTGCGAAATGCCACGCGTGCGGTAGTCACTGAAAACGCCCAGGGTCATGTCCAGGCTGAAGTCATCGTTAAGCGTCAGTGCCTGGCTGGTCAGGGGAGCCAATACAAGGCTGGCAAGGGTCAATGCTGAGCGTACGTTCATACAAGTCTCTTATTTTTATGGATCAGCGGGTGATGTCGGGCACGGCGTTGCCCTGCCCCTCGCAATACGAGGAGCAGGAGCATTTTTTCGGTACTGCCGGCGGGTAGTCGTCAGGACGCGGGCGCGTAAACCTGCTTGCCCGCGAAGAAAGTCTTCAGGACCTTGGTGTCGAACAGTTCGTCGTCGCTGACCTTGAACACATCACGGTCGAGGATGATCAGATCGGCTTGTTTGCCGGGCGCCAGCGAACCAATCTGTTGCTCCAGCCGCAGGGCTTTGGCGGCATTGAGGGTGTAGGCGTAGAACATGGTCTGGCGATCAATGCTTTCTTTGGCATTCAACACACCCAGCGGCCCTTTGCGCGTGCTGGCCTGGGCGATGGCATTCCACGGGTTGGGGCTGGACACCGGCCAGTCACTGCCACCGGCGATGACCGCACCGGCGTTATGCAAGGATCCGGCGGGATACTGATAACCGTAAGCGAACGCGCTGATATACGGTTTGACCAACTCCACCGTGTAAGACTCGCCGGTGGCCCACAGCAGCTGCATGGAAGCGATCACACCAAGCTGCTTGAAGCGCGGGAACTCCTTGGGATTGACCAGTTGCAGGTGCGTGATGCTGTGGGCCATCGGTGTCGGGTTGAGTTTGCGCGCGTATTCAATGCCATTGAGTGACTCACGTACGGCACGGTCGCCGACCGCATGCATGTGCACAATCCAGTCACGCTTCTCCGCCGCCACTACCAATTCACCAAAGTGTGCCGGGTCGATCAGCAACTGACCGTTTTTGTGACTGTTGGTGAACGGAACGATCACCGCTGCCGTCTGCCCTGGAAACTCCAGGACGCCGTCAGCGAAGACCTTGATGCCAGGGAAGCTCAGGTTGGGCACGTCCTCGAATTTCTTCATCACCTTGGCCAGCACTTCCAGATCGGCCGGCCGGCTTTTTGGGTTGGCCAGCAAAAGCGCCGCAACGTGGGCATTGAGCTCGCCCTTCTCCGCCAGTTCGCGGTAAAGCGGTAGAACACCGTAACTCTGTTCGGTGGCCTGGAAATCGAACAGCGAATCACCACTTCCGGCATTCGCTGCCGCGTCCATCCAGGCGGTAACGCCATATTGATTATTGACCTTCACCGCCTCGCGGGCAGCCTTGAGCATGACCTCGTTGCCAGGCGCGGGGATCTGACTGCGTACCTTGTCCCAGCGCGACTCGGCGAACAAACCATTGGGGGTGAAGTCCGCTGCGTGCCCCACGAAGCTGCGGTCCTGTTCCGACAGACCTTTTACCAATGCCGCGTCGATCTTCAGACGCTTGAGCATCGCGTTGTTGGCCCAGCCGGTATGCCCGTCAATCCCGCTGAGGACCACCGGTTGGTCCGCCCAGCGACCTTGATTGAAGCGCTGACCGAGTTCGCGGCTTTTCTCCCAATAGGCCGAACTCACCCCGGCAATGCTGATCACGTCACCGGCCCGTGCCCGTCCCGCTTCATCCTGCTCGATCACCCATTGCTCAAGTTCCGGCAACGGCTTTACTTCATCCAGCAGGTTGGCCCCCTGGCTGTTGAAGGCCGCAACGACCGGGTGACTATGGGTATCAATCATTCCAGGCATCAGCACTTTGCCCGCCAGATCGATTCGTTGCGTCTGGGCATCGGCCAAGGCGTTGATCTCGGCATTGCTGCCCACTTTCAGAATCTTGCCGTCTTGCACCGCCACGGCCTGAACCAGTGCTTGACCGGGTTCGGCGGTAAAGACCTTGCCGTTGAACAGCACAAGATCAGCGGCGGCCATGGCCTGCACCGAGGAAAGGGCCAGGGCTGCGGCCAACAGGTTGGGAATGAATAGTTGCATCGGAACACTCTCTTGTTTTTATTGGGTGGTTCGGGATGTGGACGCTTGTGACAATGCCTTCGGATCGAGTCCAACGAACGGCGCCTTGGCCCACACGATCTTGCCGCCGACCACCGTCAGCAGCACCTCGTTTCGGCCCAGCTCGTCCTCCGGCACCTGCATGAAGTTCTTGTCCAGCACGATCAAGTCGGCGAACTTTCCAACCTCGACCGAACCGACGACAGCCTCCAGTTTCAGCTGCTCGGCGGCGTTCATGGTGATGGTGCGCAGCACGTCAGTGCGCGACAGAGCCGGGTCGGCATTCAACCTGCCGGCATACTTGGGGCCGTAGCTGTGCGGGTTCAGCGGATCGCCTGAACGGGTGACACCGATCTTCAGCGCCAGGAATTCATCGAGCGGGTCGACGGGCCAGTCGCTGCCATAAGCAACCCGGCCACCCGCGCGGCTGATGCTGCCCGATGGTTCCATGCGGGCAAAACGCGTCGGGCCGAGATGATCGCTGGTGCCGTCGACCGTGGACGGCGCCTGCTGAGCCCACTGGAACGACATGTTGGCGGTCACATCGAGTGCCTTGAAGCGTGCATAGTCAGCGGGGTCCACCGACTCGGCGTGGGTAATGGCCGGACGAAAGCCATTGCCAGGCAGTTGCTGGCGCACGTATTCGATACCGTTCAACGAGTCACGCACCGCTCTGTCCCCGGTGGCGTGAAGGTGCGGGTCGAGGCCGGCTTGCACCGCTTGCAACAGCAGCGGATTGAGCACTTGCGGCGGGAAATACAGCTCACCGGTATTCTTGCCAGGCGTCCACTTGGGCGCGGCATCGGTGCCGGCATTGCGCAGGTACGGGGTCAACATTGCCCCGGTATCCGCTGGAGCGTTGATGATGCCGTCCATGAACAATTTGACGTGACGCATGCTCACACCCGGCGCGACTTTGGCTTCGCCCTGGTCGTAGGTGTTGGCCAATGCCTTGGCCTCGGCAATGGTTTTCGCCGGGTCTGCAGCGGCGGCGGCAGGGTCGAGTTTGATCGCCAGCAAGGCCCGAGCGGTCAGCTCGCCCGACTGTCGCAGGGTGGTAAACGCTTTGCCATTTTCAGGCCCCGACAAGGCATCGAAGAAACTGGTGATGCCTTGCTGGCGCATGGCATCGAGCGCCGCGCGGGTCTGGTTGAGTTTTTCTGCGTCGCTGGCTGGCGGCACCACGGCGGCCATGGCATCGGCGGCACCGTCTTCGCAGATACCGGTCGGGTTGCCGGCGCTGTCGCGCACGTACTTGCCATCCCCCGGATTGACCGTGTGCTTGTTGATGCCAGCGACCGCCAGGCCACGGGAGTTGGTCAGCACGGTATGGAAGTCGGTGGAACGAACCTGAATCGGGCGATTGGTCTTGAGTGCATCCAGCGTCGATTTGTCGGGATCGCCGTCGAGCCCGGTCATGCCCATGCGGTCCCAACTGCCCACTTCAAGCCAGACATCGGGGCCCTTGCCCTTGTCGGCATCCAGGCACGCCTGAATGGTTTCCTGGAAAACCTTGCGAGTCATCGTCTGGTATTTCAGGTCGCACAACGTCATGGCGCGACCGCCGTCCCCCGGATGCATGTGCGCATCGACGAAGCCGGGCATCAACATGCGTCCCGCCAGATCGATCAGCTGTGTCTGCGTGCCGATGTACGAGGCAACACCTTCATCGCTGCCGACATAGACGATCTTCCCGCCCGTGACGGCGATCGCCTGTTGCACCGAGTTCTTGCCATCGACGGTGTAGACATAGCCGTTGCGCATCACCATGTCAGCCGGTGTCGAACCCTGTGTCTGACACCCCACCAGCGCCATGCAGGAAAATGCCGTTGTCGACGCAACAGCAATAAACAGCCTGGAAAATTTCAACTGCCTCACCTCTATTTTTATAGTTTTGGAAGTGGCCCGAACAGACGGCCGCAAGCCTCTGATATGCAGGGCATACCCTATAGGGCGCAGGCGTCGGATGGACCTCTACAAATGAGGAGGGGTGAGGCAATTAGATGGCAGGCATCCGATGTGGTGTAGCGGCGAAACCTGTGGGAGCGGGCTTGCTCGCGAAGACGGCGGCACAGTCAACATTGATATCGACTGACACGCCGCTGAACTCGATGACGACTTACTCGCCATCGCGGTCTGCGTGGCGCAGGTCGTAGACACCGAGCATGGGGTTGTTGGCGGCATCTAGGAGGTAGAACGAGGCGGAGTTTTTTTAGCTGCCCTTGGCGACTTGCTCGGCGATGAGGCCTTGGGTGGAGGCCGTGAGGGATTTGATCCAGCCGGCAGCCGGGGCGTCGTGTTGCGGGCCCTTCTCGTCTGTACGAATCCCCAGAAACGAAAAAGCCCAGCTGATCGCTGGGCTTTTGGGTCAATGACACATTCGCCTTAGGCAGAAGCCTTCTCGGTTTTTCGCGCCATCTTGATAGCTTCCGCCTTATCCAGCACGTCACGCTGGGAGGCGATCGCTTTAGACATCGCCACTATAAATACGTCCCGCTTGGTCTCGGGGGAAGCCTTGCAGAAAAATTCAGCCAAAGGACTGGATTTTCCGGTCTTAGCTGCACTCATTTTTCTCTGCCTCGGTTAGGAGCTCGATAAGCTCAAGATGATCATAGGTCTCAGGCAGCCTCTTCTGTCGCTTTTTCTTCGGGGGTCATTTGAAGCTCGCAATTCGTTTGGCTCAACCTAACACTTAGATCGCCTCTAGACCATCCGCCTGCCTGTACGACCCCCAGTGACGCCCCGCCGCCGATTCCGACGACGGCTTCGGACAAATTCTGCGAAGATCTCCCATCAGCTGCTTGCTCGTTTCAATATGTTGCTTGACCTCCACCACACCCATTTCCTCTCGGATGTCGTAATCGGCTAACGCACGCAACTTTTTCTACTTTCTCAGCGATCTACCAATGACTGCAAGACGCTTACCGATGACCCGCGGGGCTTCGTGGAGTGACGGGGTGTAGGCGGCAACGGTGGCGGCCAGTTCTAGGCTAGCCACCACACTTGCGATGACCCACTTCAAACATACGTCAGATGCGTCCTTGGTTTTCAAGGCTCCACCTCGTGTAGGACGCGCGCACAAGATCATTCAACGTCGCCCGAGATCGCTTGTTTAAGCATCCTCATGGTTACGTCCTGAAAGCTACAAAACCTTGCGCCGTTGCCTACGGCTGCACCAGAATCCGCCGGCTTGTGCGCTTTGGGGACACTCGGTAACTTGATTCGTGTCACTGCTCATCAGTGATCGGGTTTAGCAGCCCGTCGTGACGAAGCGTATTTGCATCCAGACAGTCAGGTCATTTCATGCCTGCACTTTATGGTAGCTGTGCGCAGGGCGCCCTCGGGCGCGCCGGGTTCGTCTCCGCCGGTCTGCTAACCTGCACACAGCTGCCACCTTCGTTTAGCAGCGATTCGGTGATGGCTCCATATTGTTGGAGACGTAAATATGTTCAAGGTAACGCCAAACCCACCAGACGCCGATCCGATTTCCCCATACGAACCCGATTCAAAAAAGCTCAATGAGGCCGCCAAACGCGCCCTCGACTTCCACTTCCCGTCGAATGCCGACATCAAAGCCACCGCGCGTACACCCAGCACTATGTTTTCCGTGGCCCCGGAAGCCACAGCCGAAACCCTGGCGGTTTTTTTGGTCGAGACGCTGGCCTCGGTCGATGTGATGGTCCATCAGTTGGTGGATCATCTGGAGGGTGAGTCGCGCTACGCCCTGCTGGGCATTTCAAACAGCATCATGGTGGCGGAGATCACGGCGAACCGGGTGCTGGATAAAATCAATACACCTTAGAAATGTGAGCTGCATTCCCCCTGTAGGAGCGAGGCTTGCCCGCGAAGAACGATAACGCGGTGTGCCAGACCGGACGCCTTCGCGGGCAAGCCTCGCTCCTACAGGGCGCGCGTTGTAGGCGGATTTAATCGCGGCGCGGCGTATCCGCGAGCGAGGTCGCGGAACGCAGCACCGACCCCAGTTCCACCTTGCTCTTCACGCCCAGTTGCAGGTAGCAGTTGCGCAGGTAGGTGCGCACTGTCGCAGGGCTCAACTCCAGGATTTTGGCAATCTCCTTGTAGGAATGGCCGGCGGCAAACAGCATGGCTGCCGTTCGCTCGCGTGGCGCAAGCATCGCCCCGCGCGACTGGGCTTCGAGCGACAGGATAACGTGCTCGCCGTTAGGGCTCAGTGTCAGGGCGCAGCGGCCCAGGCGCATGACGCAGGGTGCCTTTTGCAGTTGCGCGATCACCTGCGCGGGAAGCATTGAACCGTTCCAGCCGGGTAACTCACGTTCAATGGCTGCACACAGCGTTGCCCCCACGTACAGCAAGCTGCCGTCCATGCGCGCGACGCCAAAGTCCGACGCCCCGTTGCCCGTGTCGAAGCGGATCATGTCCTGCACCTGGAATCGCCACAGCTGCAACAGATGGTCGCAGAAGGCCGAAAACAGATCGGCCTCGTTGTCGTTGAAAGCCGAGGCATCAATGCCTCGATAGAGGCAGACGAAGAACATCAAGCCGCTTTCGGGTAACTCGAAGGTGATGCACATCAGGTAGTAGAGGTCGTGGCGCCGAGCGAAGGCGTTCACTTCTTCATTGGGGTCGGTGAAGCCGCTGTCGCGCACGACCTCACCGGGTCGGCTCATGGTGTCTTGGGAGAATTTGTCGTTGCGCGCACACGTGTGCCACTCGGCGGCAAACGACTCGGGCAGATTGATTCGCCCGTGCATCCAGTTTCTGGGCGAAACATCGACGCCTGACCCAGACATCTCGCCCCACCAGGCCGAAGCGAAGGGCACCAGTTGGCTGAATGCCTGCAGGCCGTCTGTGATGAAGCGGGATGCACCGCGATCTCGGGCAAGACGCCCCAGGTGCAATACGCAAAGATTGAATGCCTGCAATGTTGTCATCGACGCCTTGGCACCGACCTCATCACCCTCCTCCATCGTTCTGATCCTGTTCGCTACATGGCGTATTATTTTTTTGACCATGCCATAGGCGCAGTGATTGCGTCCAGCCCCGAGCGCGCAAGCTCGCCCGCCACGGGGCTGGCGGTATTTTCAGACTTTGATTTCACTGGCCGGCATAACATCGATCCGCGCCACGGAGCCGGTCAGGTGCGCCAGATCCTTGTTGTGTTCGGCGATGATGTCTTCGGCGCTCATCGTGCCGTTGTCGATGGTGGAATGGGCGTCAGCCACCAGTACGACGTCGTAGCCCAATTGATGCGCCTGGCGGACGGTAGCGTTGACGCAGTAGTCGGTTTGCAGGCCGCAGATGATCAGGCGGTCGGCGTCCAGCTCTTGCAGCTGTTCATGCAGGTGGGTCTGGTAAAACGAATCCGGGGTGGTTTTGCGCACGCGCAGGTCTTGGGGTGAAGTCTTCAGGCCCTCGGCCAGTTGCCAGCCTTCGCCACCGTATTGCAGCAGGTCGCCCTCTTCTTCGTGCTGGATCAGGATGACCGGCATGTTGGCAGTTCGGGCTCTGGTGCTGAGGTCGTTGATGGTGTCGATGACGCGCTGGATGTCGAAGCATTCATACTCGCCGGTGCACAGCGCGCGTTGGACATCGATGATCAGGAGTGCGGTGCTCATGGCTTCCTTCCTTGATAAGTCGGTGGCTCGGAGACGGATTTCAACTCCCTTCTTCATGTAGCAATTGTCGACCTTACGAGGCTGTGTTCGAGCCCCGTAGGAGCTGCCGAAGGCTGCGATCTTTTGATCTTGCTTTCGCTGACATCAAAGGCAAAAGATCGCAGCCTTCGGCAGCTCCTACGGGGATCGGGGCCACCCAGGGAGCTGAAGTGGCCGGTGATCGCCTGTTTCAGTAACCGAGTGACAACCCGGTATTACGCCGTGGATCGTTCGCGCCATAGAAGCGGTTCTTGCCCACTGGCTTGCCTTCCAGCGAAGGCGCACCTACCAGAATAGCTGCGATATGGTTGGGGTCCTGCGGCCCGGCAAATTTGTGCCCCCAGCTTTCGAGCATCTTCTTGGTGTCCGGGCTGGTGGCGAAGTTCTCCAGGTTGGTTTCTTCCGGCAGCCATTGCTGGTGGAAGCGCGGCGCATCCACCGCTTCCTGGATGTTCATGCCGTAGTCGATCACGTTGAGGATGGTCAGCAGGGTTGCGGTGATGATGCGGCTGCCACCGGGAGTGCCGACGACCATGACGACTTTACCGTCCTTGGTGACGATGGTCGGACTCATCGACGACAGCGGTGCCTTGCCGGGGGCGATGGCGTTGGCTTCGCCCTGCACCAGACCGTACATGTTCGGCACGCCGATTTTCGAGGTGAAGTCGTCCATTTCATCGTTGAGGATGACCCCGGTTTTGCTCGCCATGACGCCGGCGCCGAACCAGTCGTTGAGGGTGTAGGTCACCGACACCGCATTGCCCCATTTGTCGACGATCGAGTAATGGGTGGTATTGCTGCCTTCGTGGGGCGCCACGCCGGGTTTGATCTCGCGGGACACGCCGGCCTTCTGCGGGTCGATGACTTCGCGGATCTTGGTCGCGTAGTTTTTATCCAGCAGATGAGCGATCGGATTTTTCACGAAGTCCGGGTCGCCGAGGTAGCTGTTGCGGTCCACATACGCGTGGCGCATCGCTTCGATCTGGTAGTGCATCGCCTGAGCCGAGCGAAAGCCCAGGTCTTTCATCGGGTAGCCGTCGAGGATGTTCATGATCTCGCAGATCACCACGCCACCGGAGCTTGGCGGTGGCGCCGAGACCACGTGATAGCCACGGTAATCGCACTCGATCGGCGCCAGTTCGCGGGTCTGGTATTTGTCGAGGTCAGCCTGGGTGATGATGCCCTTGTTGGCCTGGCTGGAAGTGACGATAGCATCAGCCACCCAGCCTTTATAAAAACCGTCGGCACCCTTCTCGGAAATTTCCCGCAGGGTTTTGCTCAAGTCTTTTTGTACGAGTTTCTGGCCGACCTGCATCGGTTCGCCATTGCTCAGGAAGATCGAGCCCGAGTCGCGCATGTCTTTCTTGAAGACGTCGGTGGCGTACTCCAGCAAGTCGACATCGCCCTGCTCCAGCACAAAACCGTCTTCGGCAAGTTTAATCGCGGGGGCGATCACTTCCTTGCGGGGTTTGGTACCGTATTTCTTCAGGGCCAGTTCCATGCCCGAGACGGTGCCCGGCACGCCAACGGCAAGATGGCCGCGGGTGCTCAGGTCCGGGATGACGTTGCCCGCTTTGTCGAGGTACATGTCGGGGGTCGCGGCCAGCGGGGCTTTTTCACGGAAGTCGAGGAAGGTCTTGCGCCCGTCCGCCAATTGAATCGTCATGAAACCACCGCCGCCCAGGTTGCCCGCCGCGGGGTACACCACCGCCAGCGCATAACCTACCGCAACGGCGGCATCGACGGCGTTGCCGCCATTCTTGAGCACATCGACGCCGACGTGGCTGGCCAGATGCTGGGCGGTGACGACCATGCCGTTTTCGGCTGCGACCGGGGCGACGGAGGCCGCCTGGGCGGTCAGGCAGCTCAGCGCCAATGCGGTTGCCACGAGCGATTTGGTAAAAGGTTCGAACTTCATGAGTCGGTCTCTTTTTGTTTTTAGGTTCTGTTCAAAAACAGCGGGAACGGTTCAAGAGCAGTAGGCAAGTATGGCTGGGATTGCGTATTGCGCCTCCCCGACGAGGCAGTATGCTGGGCCCCTGTTCAGCACTTTTGCGGAGTCCGCCGGCATGTCCTACACCTTCACCACCCTGGCGTCTCCGGTCGGCGAATTGAAACTGGTCGCGAAAGGCGCGCGACTGGCGGCCATCCTCTGGGAAAACGACAAACCGGGCCGGGTGAAGCTGGGGCCGATGACTGAAGCAGCGGACAACCCGATCCTGGTGCGCACCGCACAGCAGTTGCAGGAATACTTCGCTGGCACGCGTAACCGTTTCGAGCTGGAACTGGACTTTGCCGGGACGGAATTTCAGCAGAAGGTATGGCAGGCGTTACTGACCATTCCGTTTGGCGAAACGCGCAGCTACAGCGAGATTGCCCGGCAGATCGGCAATCCCAGTGCGGTTCGCGCAGTGGGTGCGGCGAATGGCAAGAATCCGATTTCGATTATCGCGCCGTGTCATCGGGTGATTGGGGCGTCGGGGAAACTGACGGGGTTTGCTGGTGGGCTTGAGGCGAAAGAGCGGTTGCTGACGCTGGAAGGGTATGAGTGTCGCGGAGGCGGCAGAATGGACGATTTGTTTATCTAACGGCCCCTACAAAAAGATAGGGAACATAGCAATTACCTAAATCGCCGCCCGTAATTCCCGTGGCGACAAGCCATAGTGTGAGCGAAAGCGCACTGCAAAACGTGAGGCCGAGGCGTAACCGCTGGCACCGGCAATTTCACCGATGGGGCGTGAGGTGGTTTGCAACCATTGCAGCGCCGTCGCCAGCCGAACGTTTTCCAGAATGTTCCTGAAACTGCTCCCTTCATTGGCCAGTTGGCGACGCAACGTCGACTCCCCCAGGTTCAGGTGTTGTGCAACGTGCGCAACAGTCCAGTCTCTCTCCGGGCTGCTCATTACCAGTTGCTGCACCCGTTCGCAGAGTGGATCGTTGCGATCCATCAGCAGCGGTCCGGCCTGGCCGCCGAGGCACAGGCTCAGGAGCACCGCTTCCCCATAGTGGGTGCGTAATGCATCCGGAGCATCCGCATTGATGGCCGCCAATAACTGATCCCATGCCTGTGTGATATGCCTGTCCAGAGGGACACATAGGTCTGTCTTCTGGGCATGGCGATGGCTGATGATCTGCTGGCCATATCGGCTGCTGAAGTTACGCAGTGTCGAACCGGGAAAGGTCACCACATCGGCGATATAGTGACCGTGAAGGCCGGGGAAGTTCGAGATGCCAAGCTCGCGCCCGGCCGGCATCAGAATCAGATGCTGCGGCCCTGCACGCATTTCCCGGTCATCCCATTGCAGCAGTTTTTCCCCCTGCCGCACTCGACACAAGGCGGTAGCGAATATCGGCACCCGTTGCAATGTATGGGGCTGTCGCGCCCGTATGACACACGCATCGATAATGTTTTCCCGGTGCTGTATGCCGACACAAGGGCGCATTGTTCTTAACGTCCGTAAGTTGAAGTGATGGTCGCTTTGGCCAAGGCGTTGGCATTGAGCATATAGCCCACCAAGGCGCCGCTGGCCTGGTTGTCGAGGGGTAGCTTATCGACTTTCAGCGCCCATACGGTGAATTGATAGCGATGCGGCTTATCCCCTACAGGAGGGCAAGCCCCGCCAAATCCCGGTTGGCCATAGTCGGTTCGCCCTTGTACTGCACCGGCAGGCAGGTTCGAGCCAACCCCTCTTGGCAAACTGCTGGTTGAAGCGGGTAAGTTGACCACCGTCCAATGCCACCAGCCGCTGCCGGTCGGCGCATCGGGATCGTAGACCGTGATCGCGTAACTTTTGGTACCCGTCGGGGCGTTGCTCCAGGAAAGCTCGGGCGAAGTATTGCCCCCTTCGCAACCGAAACCCTGGAACACCTCGCGGCTGGTCAACGGGCGGTTTTCAGCAATATCCTGGCTCTTCAGCGAGAAGTCGGCAGCGTGTCCAGTGAGCACGACCCCCATGGTCAATGCGGATAGGATTATTCTGATGTTCATCGTGACCTCATCTGAGTGTTGGCGTGAGGCACGAGTTTAGAGAGAGCAAAGGCTGGTTACTGTGCCGAAATGCTCGACCATTGTGCCTGAACGCTCTCTCGACTCAGAGGGCAATCCAATCCTGCTCAAACCGCTCCGAAGATGTTTTTCATCGCCACATACTGCAGCAGCATGATGGTCTTGGCATCGCAGATCTCCCCGCGATAGAACGCCGCCAGCGCGTCGTCGAACGTCCACTCCAGCACTTCCAGTTCTTCGGTTTCTTCCTCCAGCCCGCCGCCATCACTGACTTTGGAAGAGGCGTCGTACTCGGCGATGAAGAAATGCAGCTTTTCAGTCACCGAGCCGGGGCTCATGTAGGCTTCGAAAACCTTCTGCACATGGTGGACGCGATAACCGGTTTCCTCCTCGGCCTCAGCGCGAATGCGCTCTTCAGGCGCAACGCCTTCCAGCAGACCCGCCGCCACTTCAATCAGCAAACCATCGTGGCCGTTGACGAATACCGGCAGCCGGAACTGGCGGGTCAGCACAACGGTTTTCTTCTCGCGGTTGAACAGCAGAATCGCCGCTCCATTGCCCCGGTCGTAGACTTCGCGAGTCTGACGCTGCCAGTCGCCGTTGTTGCGCAAATAATCGAAAGTGATTTTCTTCAGCAGATACCAGTCGTGGGACAGCACCTGGGACTCGATGATGTTGACCCGCTCGGCTGTGTTCGACATGACAATCCATCCCTATTTTCGTCAGAAAGCGTCCATGTTAGGCGAAAACAGAAAAGCCCGGCGACTGCCGTAATGGCGCTCCCAAGAGAATCTTGAGTCAGAGAAACCTGTGGCGAGGGAGCTTGCTCCCGCTGGGCTGCGTAGCGGCCCCAAAAATCTGACAACCATTGCGATTTTTGTGAGCGCTACGCACTCAAGCGGGAGCAAGGTATCCGTCCGGTCAACACACCTTCCTGACCTTCAGCCAATCTGCTCGAACCGCCGCCTGGTCACGAACAGCCCCGCGCCCACCGGCACGGCAAGGACCGACATCAATCCCAAGTCAAAGCCCAGCAACTGGGTCTGGCTCACTGCAACGCAGCCGATTGCGCCTGCCACCACCAGCGTCACCCCTAGCCACTTGCGCAGCGGGGACGGCTTAAGAAACCGATCAAGTAGAAAGGCCAGCGCCACAACGATGACCGTCTGGGTAATTTCGGACATGTGCAGCCCCACTCAGGTCTTGATGATCAGGGATTCGGAAGAGCGCTGTGGGCCAATCCCACCATTGACCTGCGCCTGGATGCTGACGATTACGTCGCCAGCATGGTAGGTGGGCAGAGCGTCATTGACGTACGAGCGCACACCCGCCGTTACAACAGTACCTGCGGCGACACTGCCTGCAGGTCCGGCTAAACCGCCCACAGTACCGGCAGCGCCACCGAAGGCGGAGGCGGCAAGGTTGGCGACCTTGGTGCGTTGGGCATTGAGGGCATCGCCCTGTTGCCGGGTCAGCGGCTTGGAGATGCCGATCATCATCAGGCACGGCAGGCTCTTGGCCTGCATCTTGTCGTACACCTCGACGACCTTGCTGTTGACCTCATAGTGGGCGCTTTTCGCCTCGCCAAAATGCAGCTCGCGCAGGCGTCCGCGTTCGCTGTCGGTGAGGGTGATCTGCGAGACGTTGAAGACGATCCCGTGATTGCCCATGGATTGGAAAGTCCCTTCGAACTTCATCGCACGCATCCTTTCGAGGCAAAGATGGCGATTCTCTACAAGGAGCGCATTGGATTCAAATCATTTCACCTTGCTGGCAAGGTGTATTGGCCGGGCGCTTACGGAGCAAGCTCCCTCGCCACAGGTTTCTCTGACTCCAGACGCTCTTGAGTGAACAGCATCGCGGCGCTTTCAGCCTCAGGAAAGTTGCGCCTTGTATTCTTTCTGATACTGCCCGGCGAGGGTTTCTTTCTGTTGGTCGTCGAGCAACTTGCCGGCCATCTGGAAGAACTTCTGCTCCTCCTCTTTCAAGTGGTGATGGACCTTCTCCGAGAGCTTTTTCGCCGTTGCCAACCAGGACGGACTGGACATTTCGGTCGCATCCAGCGCTTCCATCATCTCGTCCATTTCGTGGTGTTCGGAGATGGCGTGGCGGCTAAGATCCACGCCGTTGTCGAACTCCATCAGCGGCATGTAGAAATGGCGTTCTTCAGCGGTTTCGTGGGCCTGAAGCTCGGATTTGAGCCGTTTGTAAGCCTCGACCCGTTCCGGGGTGTCGCCACGGGTTTGAATCAGTGCAACGGCATAGCGGCGCTGACGGTCGTGGCTTTCGCGCAAGGCTTCGAAAATATTCACGGGCTGTCCTCAATGGCTACGTTCAGCAATGACGCTGTTCAGGCTAGACATTCCCCGGGCCCCGGGGGTTCCTTCGGTTGCGGGGGATAGAACAATCGCCACAACCGGGATAGGCTCGGTGTTCATTGCCATAAGGATGTGTTGCCTATGACCCTGCGAATCGAATTGTCGAAAAATGCCACCCCGGAAGAGCGCGAGGCGATCCTCACACCGCTGCGCGCTTACAACGCCTCAAAGGCCGGGGCCACGGTGTCGGAGCAGATTGCTTTGCTGGTACGCAATGACAGCGACGAGATTCTCGGTGGGCTTTATGGCCGAGTGTTTTACCAGTGGTTTTTCATTGAGTTGTTGTCGGTGCCGGAGCAGGCCCGGGGACAAGGGATGGGCTCGAAGCTGATGCAGATGGCCGAAGACCTGGCGCGGGAGAAGGAATGCGTGGGGATCTGGCTGGACACCTTCGACTTCCAGGCGCCGGAGTTTTACAAGAAGCATGGTTACAGCGAGTTGGGGCACATCGCCGATTACCCGCCGGGCCACAAGCGCTTCTTTTTCCAGAAGCGTTTGGTGAACGACGCCTAATCCTGTGGGAGCAATCCCATTTGTGATCGACACCGGACAATTGTGGGAGCGAGCCTGCTCGCGATAGCGGTTTTTCATTCAACAATGTTGTCGACTGACCCGCCACTATCGCGAGCAGGCTCGCTCCCACAGGGTAGGTGCGCGGCTCATCGACTCAGAGGCAGGTCGCCAACGCCGCCAATCGGCGCTTGGCGACAAAATCGTCATGCTGCGCGTAGTAACTCAACGCTGTACCCGAGGCGTCGGTGCTCACGTCCACGAAGGACTCGGCCGAACGGGTATACACCGTGGAGCCACCCTTCTTGCCCGGCTGCAAATACGCGCCCGCATCGACGCCGAATACCGCTTCGTCCTGCCATGCAAACTGCACGCACTGGGCAACGACTTTTTCCGGTTTGTCCGAGGTCAGGGTTTTGTACGGGGTTTTGGTGCGGGCGTCATTCATCGCCGATCCGGCGCAGCCCGCCAGCAAGGTTGCGGCCAGCGCCACCATCAGAATTCGCATTGCGTTCGCTCATCAAGAAAAAGCGGACTGTATCACCGCGGCGCGGCGTATCGTTCTGCTTTACTTCATTTATACCGCGACACCGCGCAACGATTCGCGCACCCTGTCGCGCCATTAACGCCGCATCGCCCATTTCTCCGGGCGCATTTTTCTGGAAAGGTCATGACACCCAACGCCGAATACTACAAACCGACCGCTGAATACGCCGACAAGCTGATCAGCCAGATCGGTCAGACGCCTTCCTGGATCGCCAAGCGAATTGGCGTCACCGACAAACGGATTCGTTACATTCTCGATGGCGAAAGAACCGTCAAAGGCGAAACCACGCCGATCCAGATGACCTACCCCGAGCAGTTTGCTCTCGAGTGTCTGGCCGCGGCCGCCAAGGCGAGCAAAAAGCAGTCTTCCAAGGAGTGACCATGGCGGCAACCGAACAGCAACACGAGCAGGCGCTGAAAAAGTTTCTCGATGAGCGTCCTGAGCTGCGCGTCGAACTGGACAACCTGAATCCACTGTTGGCCCAGGCCAAGGGTGTAACAGTGGCGCAGTACCGCGATGAGCGCTTGCATGAAGCGTTCGAAGCCGAGGCTGAGCGCCTGGGCTTGTTTGCCTGGGAGCTGACACTGCAACTGACTGCCGCCACGCCCGAGGACTACCAGGCCCAACGCCTGGAGGTGCACAAGGAAGTCGCGGAGATGGCCGGCATGGACTGGCTGGAGTATTGCGAGTTATATGGGTTAACCAAATAATCTCGCTGCTCAAGGAAGCCTTCATCGATGCTGCCTTCGCCCTCAAGTACCCGGGCCACACCGGGCCATTTGCATACCCATAAATGGCGCGGGCGCATCGGCCTGTCGCTGGTCGCCAGTTTGTCGGTGCTCGCCGGCATGACCGATGCCATCGGCTTCATGGCCAGCGGCGACTTCGTGTCCTTCATGAGCGGTAACACCACCCGTCTGGCCGTGGCGATCAGCGACGGCGACCTCGGGCTGACCCTGCGCCTGATAATCCTCGTGACCACGTTCGTCGCCGGCAACGCCCTGGGCATTGTCGTCAGCCGGCTCGGTGGCCGACGGGCGTTGCCGTTGCTGCTGTGCATCGCCACCCTGCTCTGCGGCGCTGCGGCATGGCCCTATGAGACGCAGTTGCCGGCGTTGCTGGCGGCGATCATCGCCATGGGCATGCTCAATGCCGCCGTGGAAGAAGTGAACGGCCTGCCGGTCGGGCTGACTTACGTCACTGGCGCGTTGTCGCGGTTTGGCCGTGGGCTGGGGCGGTGGATGCTGGGCGAGCGGCGCAACGGCTGGCGAGTGCAATTGATCCCGTGGGCCGGGATGTTTGCCGGCGCGGTGCTGGGTGCAGTGCTGGAACATCATCTTGGGCTCAAGGCCCTGTTTGTCAGCGGGCTGCTGGCCGGGGCGCTGGGGGTGCTGTCGTTGAAGATACCGCGGCGTTGGCAGTTGGGTTACATGCCGCGCTGAATCTTGTATTGACTGTTCGGGCCTCATCGCGGGCAAGCCCGCTCCCACAGGTTTTGCGGTGAAGCTACAATCTTCGGCATCACACAAATCCCTGTGGGAGCGGGCTTGCCCGCGATGGGGCCCGCACAGACAACATCGATTTAGCCGCCCCGCCGATAAAGCTTTATCATGGCCGCAGTTTCGCTGATCGAGTCCGTCATGAAGTTCGCCATTGCGCTGTTTTCCGCCGCCCATGCGCCCTCCTCGCGCCGCGCCTTGCTGTTCGCCCAGGCCGCGCTGGCCGGCGGGCATGAGATTGTCCGGCTGTTTTTCTATCAGGATGGCGTCTACAACGCGTCCACCAGCGTGGTCACGCCTCAGGATGAGCAAGACTTGCCCAAGCAATGGCGCAACTTTGTCAGCGAGCATCAACTCGATGGCGTGGTCTGCATTGCCGCCGCCCTGCGCCGTGGGGTGTTGAACGAGGAAGAAGCCCAACGCTATCAGCGTGAAGCGGTAGCGGTGGGTGCGCCGTGGGATTTGTCCGGTCTCGGCCAGTTGCATGACGCGGTGCAGGACGCTGACCGCTTGATCTGTTTCGGAGGCGCGTGAGATGGCTAAGTCCTTGTTGATTATCAGCCGTCAGGCGCCATGGTCCGGGCCGAATGCACGGGAAGCGTTGGACATCGTGCTGGCCGGCGGTGCCTTCGATCTGCCGATCGGCCTGCTGTTTCTCGATGACGGTGTGTTCCAGCTCGCCAATGAACAGAACGCCAAAGCCCTGCAACAGAAAGACCTGAGCGCCAACCTGCAAGCCTTGCCGATGTTCGGCGTCGAAGAGCTGTTCGTCTGTGGTGAAAGCGCCGCGACCCGTGGTCTGGCCCCCGAAAACCTGTCACTTGAAGAAGCCCGGGTACTGACCACCCAGGACATCACCGCCCTTATTGACCGTTACGACCAGGTGATCACCCTCTGATGTCGACTTTGCATGTGTTGTCTCATTCCCCTTTCGGCGATGAACGTCTGAGCAGTTGCCTGCGCGTGATCGGCGCCAACGATGCGCTGCTGCTCAGTGGCGACGCGGTCTATGCCTTGCAGCCAGGCACTGCGCCGTTCGGTGCGCTGCACGCCCGCCAATTGAAACTGTTCGTGCTGGCCGAAGATGCTCAAGCGCGGGCTCTGCAAGTCCCGGACTGGGCCAAGGCCATCGATTACCCGGCCTTCGTCGAACTGTCGATTCACTACGACAAGGTCAACAGTTGGCTATGAAATCCATGACGGTCGGCGCCCGCGCCATTGAACTGGACAAGGACGGTTTCCTGGTCGAACTGAGTGACTGGTCTGCCGAGGTGGCCGCCGCCCTCGCTGCCGCCGAAGACATCGAGTTGAGCCCGGAACACTGGGAGATCCTCGAACTGCTGCGCAGTTTCTACGACGAATTCCAGCTGTCCCCGGCGACCCGCCCGCTGATCAAGTACACCGCATTGAAACTCGGCCCCGACAAGGGCAACAGCCTGCACCTGAACCGACTGTTCAAAGGCACCCCTGCCAAACTCGCCGCGAAACTGGCGGGCCTGCCCAAACCGACGAATTGCTTATGACCGACTATCCAGCACTGACCCTCGAAACGCCCGCCGAGCATCCGTTCGCCCAGTTCGTGCGGATTCTTGGCAAAGGTAAACGCGGTGCCCGCAACCTGACTCGCGAAGAAGCCCGCGAGGCCATGGGCCTGTTGCTCGACGACAAAGTCGAAGACACCCAGCTCGGCGCCTTCCTGATGCTGTTGCGACACAAGGAAGAAAGCGCCGAGGAAATGGCCGGGTTCACCGAAGCCTTGCGTGAACGCCTGAATCCGCCAGCGCTGGCGGTCGATCTGGACTGGCCGACGTATGCCGGCAAGAAGCGTCACCTGCCGTGGTATCTGCTGGCGGCCAAGTGCCTGGCGCAGAACGGCGTGCGTATCTTCATGCATGGCGGCGGCGCGCACACGGCCGGTCGGCTGTACAGCGAACAATTGCTCGAAACCCTGAACATTCCACTGTGCCGCAACTGGCAGCAGGTCGACGCTGCGCTCGATCAGGGCGGCCTGGCGTTCATGCCATTGGTGGACTGGGCTCCGCAACTTCAGCGGATGATCGACCTGCGCAACACCTTGGGCCTGCGCTCGCCGATCCATTCCCTGGCGCGGATTCTCAACCCGTTGGGCGCTCGCTGCGGTCTGCAAAGCATTTTCCACCCTGGCTATCAGGCCGTGCATCGCGATACCAGCGGTTTGCTCGGCGATACCGCCATCGTCATCAAGGGCGACGGCGGTGAAATCGAGATCAACCCGGACGCCGACAGTCACCTGTATGGCACCACTGGCGGCGAAAGTTGGGATGAAGAATGGCCGCAGCTGTCGACCCAGCGCCACGTCAAACCGGCCAGCCTCGATCCGGAGCATTTGAAAGCGGTGTGGCGTGGCGACGTGGTCGACAGCTACCCGCAAATGGCGCTGATCTCGACCATGGCCCTGGCGTTGCGCGGCCTCGGCCAGAGCCGCGAGCAAGCGTTCGAAACCGCCCAGCAGTACTGGGACGCCCGGGACAAATCGATTTAACCGATCATAACTGCCTAACCTTTGCGCTTTTTGTTCGAACCCATGCGCATAGACTCCTCTCCAACGCTTATCGGTTGAGGAGTTTTGAACATGGGTTTGTTAGTCGAAGGCCGCTGGCAAGATCAGTGGTATGAAAGCAAGGACGGCACCTTCCAGCGCGAACAGGCGCAACGTCGCCACTGGCTGACCGCCGACGGCAAGCCAGGCCCGACCGGCGTCGGTGGTTTTGCCGCCGAGGCCGGGCGCTATCATCTCTACGTCTCCCTCGCCTGCCCATGGGCTCATCGCACGCTGATCCTGCGCAAACTCAAAGGCCTCGAAAGCCTGATCGATGTGTCGGTGGTCAGTTGGTTGATGCTGGAAAACGGCTGGACCTTTGACAAGAACCTGGGCTCGACCGGCGACAAGCTCGATCACTTCAGTTTCATGCACCAGCGCTACACCGCCGATACCGCTAACTACACCGGCCGCGTTACGGTGCCGGTGCTCTGGGACAAACAGACGAATCGCATCGTCAACAACGAGTCGGCGGAAATCATCCGCATGTTCAACAGCGCGTTCGATGATTTGACCGGCAACGACCTGGATTTCTACCCGGCCCCCTTGCGAAACGAAATCGACGCCATGAACGAGCGGATTTATCCGGCGGTGAACAACGGCGTGTACCGCGCCGGGTTTGCCACCTCGCAGCAGGCTTATGAAGAAGCGTTCGATGAGTTATTTGCTGAGCTGGATCGGCTGGAGCAATTGCTGAGCGCCAATCGTTACCTGACGGGTGAATACCTGACCGAAGCCGACATCAGGCTATTCACTACCCTGATTCGCTTTGATGCGGTGTATTACGGCCACTTCAAATGCAATTTGCGGCGGATTGCCGATTATCCGAATCTGTCGAACTGGCTGCGGGAGATTTATCAGTGGCCGGGGATTGCCGAGACGGTGAGTTTCGAGCACATCAAGAATCACTACTACGGTAGCCACAAGACCATCAATCCGACCGGGATCGTGCCGAAGGGGCCGGCGCAGGATTTCACTGCAGCTCATGATCGGGCGCGGTTGAAGGGAAAAGGGGTTTGGCGCAGGATCTGAATTCGTACAGGCTTTGAGGGCCCCATCGCGGGCAAGCCCGCTCCCACAGGGATTTGTGTGATGCCAAAGATTGCAGCTTCACCAAATAACCTGTGGGAGTGGGCTTGCCCGCGATGGGGGCGACTCGGTCCTCAGACCTGCGCCTGAGCCCCTTCGAACCACGCCAGTTTCTCGCGCAGTTGCACCACTTCCCCGACGATCACCAGCGTCGGCGCATGCACTTCATGCTCCGCCACCAGCCGTGGAAGGTCGGCCAGGGTGCCGGTAAACACCCGCTGATTGACCGTGGTGCCCTGCTGGATCAACGCCGCCGGGGTATCGGCCGCGCGACCGTGCTTGATCAACTGCTCGCAGATGATCGGCAGGCCCACCAGCCCCATGTAAAACACCAGGGTTTGCGCCGGCGCGACCAGGTCGGCCCACGGCAAATCGGTGGAACCGTCCTTGAGGTGCCCGGTGACAAACCGCACCGACTGCGCGTAATCGCGGTGAGTCAGCGGAATCCCGGCATAGGCCGCGCAACCACTGGCTGCGGTAATGCCCGGGACGACCTGGAACGGAATGCCATGGGCCGCCAGTTCTTCGATCTCTTCACCGCCGCGCCCGAAGATAAACGGATCGCCGCCCTTCAAGCGCACCACGCGCTTGCCGGCCTTGGCCAGATCCACCAGATGCTGGTTGATCTGTTCCTGAGGCACGGCGTGATCGGCGCGGCGCTTGCCAACGTAGACCCGCTCGGCATCGCGACGGCACAAATCCAGAATCGCCGGCGCCACCAAGCGGTCATACAAAACCACATCGGCTTGCTGCATCAGCCGCAAGGCGCGGAAGGTCAACAGGTCGGGATCACCCGGCCCGGCGCCCACCAGATAAACCTCGCCGGTAGCGACAGGCGCTTCGCCATTGATTTTCGCCAGCATCAAGCGCTCGGCCTCGACGCCCTGCCCGGCCAGTTGCCGGTCGGCAATCGGGCCCTGGAATACATCCTCCCAGAACGCCCGACGCTGCTGCACATCCGGAAACAGACCTTTGACCTGAGTACGGAAACGCGCCGCCAGACCGGCCAGTTGCCCGTAGGTCGAAGGAATCCAGGTTTCCAGCTTGGCGCGAATCAACCGCGCCAGCACCGGCGCATCGCCGCCGCTGGACACCGCAATGATCAGCGGAGAACGATCGACGATCGCCGGGAAGATCACGCTGCACAGGGCCGGCGCGTCCACCACGTTGACCGGCACGCAACGCCGATGAGCATCGGCGGAGACTTGCGCGTTCAGCGGTTCGTCGTCGGTGGCGGCGATGATCAGCCCGCAGCCGTCCAGATCCGCCTCGACGTAGCCACGCACCAGGCACTCGCCACCGCTGCCGACCACCAGCTCACGCAGTTGCGGTTCGATTTGCGGTGCAACCACCCGCAGCAGCGCACCGGCTTCGGCCAGCAGGCGGGATTTGCGCAAGGCAATCTCCCCTCCGCCGACGACCAATACACGACTGCCGCGAAGGTTATGAAACAGCGGCAGATAGTCCATTTAGCCGATGACCTCAAGGCCACCCATGTACGGCTTGAGCACCTCAGGCACACGGATCGAACCGTCAGCCTGCTGGTAGTTCTCGAGCACCGCCACCAGGGTACGACCGACCGCCAGGCCGGAACCGTTCAGGGTGTGAACCAGCTCAGGCTTGCCGGTTTCCGGGTTGCGGAAACGCGCTTGCATGCGGCGGGCCTGGAAATCGCCGCAGTTGGAGCACGACGAAATTTCGCGGTATTTGTCCTGGCTCGGAATCCACACTTCCAGGTCGTAGGTCTTGACCGCGCTGAAGCCCATGTCGCCGGTGCACAGCGCCAGGGTGCGGTATGGCAGCTCCAGCAGTTGCAGCACTTTTTCGGCGTTGGCCGTCAGGTTTTCCAGCGCTTGCATCGAGGTCGATGGTTCAACGATCTGGACCATCTCGACCTTGTCGAACTGGTGCTGACGGATCATGCCGCGAGTGTCGCGACCCGATGCACCGGCCTCGCTGCGGAAGCACGGCGTGTGCGCCACGAACTTGATCGGCAGCAGTTTCGAATCGACGATTTCGCCAGCGACGATGTTGGTCAGCGACACTTCAGCGGTCGGTATCAGGTACAGATCGGCTTCGCCTTCGCGGCTGATCTTGAACAGGTCTTCTTCGAACTTCGGCAACTGACCGGTGCCCTGCAACGCAGGCGCCTGCACCAGGTACGGGGTATATGCCTCTTCGTAACCGTGTTCGTTGATGTGCAGGTTGATCATGAACTGTGCCAGGGCACGGTGCAGACGGGCGATCGGGCCGCGCAGCAGGGCGAAACGGGCGCCGGACAGCTTGGCGGCGGTTTCGAAGTCCAGCCAGCCGAACTTCTCGCCCAGGGCCACGTGGTCCTGAACCGGGAAATCGAAAGCCTTAGGCGTGCCCCAGCGACGCACTTCAACGTTGCCTTCTTCGTCATCGCCGACCGGCACCGATTCGTGCGGCAGGTTCGGAATGCCCAGCAGGATCGAATCCAGCTCGGTCTGGATCGCGTCCAGCTCGACTTTACCGGCGCTCAACTCACCCGCCATGCGCTCGACGTCCGCCATCAACGGCGCGATGTCTTCGCCGCGCTGCTTGGCCTGACCGATGGACTTGGAGCGCGCGTTACGTTCAGCCTGCAGTGCTTCGGTGCGGGTCTGGACGGTCTTGCGCTGTTCTTCCAGCGCTTCGATGCGCGCAACATCCAGGGCAAAGCCACGGGATGCCAGGCGGTCCGCTACGTCCTGAAGGTTGCTACGTAACAGTTTGGAATCGAGCATGTCGGTTTCTCGTTATCAAAGTTTGGTCAAGGACAGGCCAGCCCAGGTGGCGAGCAGCCCGCCGAATACGCTGATGACCGCATAGCCCAGGGCCAGCGGCACTTGCCCGGTTTCCAGCAGGCGCACCGTATCCAGTGAAAAGGATGAAAAAGTCGTCAGCCCCCCGAGGAAGCCGACCATCAACCCGGCGCGCACCGCAAACGGTACCTCCGGGCGAATCAAAAACAGACCGTATAGAACGCCGATCAGCAAACAGCCCACGATATTAACGGCCAGCGTCGCGGTATAGAAGTGCCGCGGCCAATTCGCGTTGATCCAGTTACCGGTGGCGAAGCGCAATAGCGTGCCGGCGACACCGCCAACAGAAACGGCAACGATCAATGCAATCACTATTTTCTCCGTTGCCGGGGGCTTAGACGATCAAGCTGCGCGAGGTGGTTAAGCTTTTCGCCGATTTTCAGTTCCAGGCCGCGGGGCACTGGTTGATAAAACCGTTGCGGTTCGAGTTCGTCCGGGAAGTAGTCTTCGCCAGCGGCGTAGGCATCCGGTTCATCGTGGGCATAGCGGTATTCATCGCCATAACCCAATTGCTTCATCAACTTGGTCGGCGCATTGCGCAAGTGCAGCGGCACTTCGAGCGAACCGTGTTCGGTGGCGCTGCGCATCGCGGCTTTGAAGCCCATGTACACCGCATTGCTTTTCGGCGCGCAGGCCAGATACGTGATGGCCTGGGCCACCGCCAACTCACCTTCGGGGCTGCCAAGGCGCTCCTGCACTTCCCACGCCGCGAGGCACAGGCTCAGGGCGCGAGGGTCGGCATTACCGATGTCTTCGCTGGCCATGCGCACCACGCGCCGAGCCAGGTACAGCGGGTCGCAACCGCCGTCGATCATCCGCGCGAACCAATACAGCGCGCCATCGGGATTGGAACCGCGCACCGACTTATGCAGCGCGGAAATCTGGTCGTAGAAAGCTTCGCCGCCCTTGTCGAAGCGCCGGCGGGTATCGCCGAGCAGACTTTGCAGCAGATCGACGCCGATTTCGCTGTTGTCTTCAGCCAGGTCGGAGGCGTTTTCCAGCAGGTTGAGCAGACGCCGGCCATCGCCATCGGCGGCGGACAACAGCATCTGGAAACCTTCATCGCTGAGGGTCAGTTGCCGCTTGCCCAGCCCGCGCTCTTCGGTCAGCGCGCGATGCACCAGCTTGCGCAGGGCCGCTTCGTCGAGGCTTTTGAGCACATAGACGCGCGCCCGGGACAGCAGCGCGTTATTGAGTTCGAACGAGGGGTTTTCGGTGGTCGCGCCGATGAAAATCAGCGTGCCGTCTTCAACGTATGGCAGGAACGCATCCTGCTGGGACTTGTTGAAGCGGTGCACTTCGTCGACGAACAGGATGGTGCGTTTGCCGTACTGCCCGGCCTGCTGCTTGGCGACTTCCACCGCCTGGCGGATTTCCTTCACGCCGGCCAGCACCGCCGAAACCGTTTCGAAGTGCGCATCGGAGACTTCCGCGAGCAGCCGCGCCAAGGTGGTTTTACCCACCCCCGGCGGGCCCCAGAAAATCATCGAATGCAGGGCACCCTGCTCCAGCGCTTCGCGCAAAGGCTTGCCGCGAGCGAGCAGGTGTTCCTGACCGACGTACTCGTCCAGATTGGTCGCGCGTAGGCGTGCGGCCAAGGGCTGAGCAATCGGGGCGCTGCGAAACAGGTCCATCACTACTTGCGAAACCTCACTGCCTATCAGTCAATAATTTGAACACCGCTGATCCCTGTGGGAGCGAGCCTGCTCGCGATAGCGGCATTACATTCAACATCAATGTTGACTGACCCGACGCTATCGCGAGCAGGCTCGCTCCCACAGGTTCTGTGTTTTATTCCTGGATCACGTCCGCCCCTTTAGGGATGTCGAACTTGAACTTGGACGCCGGAATCGGCTCGTTGGCCTTCACGCCGGTGAACAGGATGTTGGTGCGCTGGCCGACGCTGTCGATCATCTGCATATCATTGACCAGACCATTGCGGAACGACAGGCGCAGGCTGTCGAACAGGGTGTCCTTGGTTTTCGGCTTCAGGGTGAAGTCGATCACACCGCCGGCTTCCTTGGCGCTGATGTCGAAGCTCTGGCTGATCTTCGATACATCACCGGACAGCAGCAACGCCGGGGTCTGGGTCAGACGCTGATCGAGATTCTTGATGGTGGCCTGTTCCAGATCCGGGTCCCACAGGGTCACTTTCTTACCGTCCGACACCATGGTTTGCTCGGCCGGCGCGTTGGTGTGCCAATAGAACAGGCCCGGGCGCTGCAAGGACATTTCCCCCGCTGTTTCTTGTAACTGGGTGCCGCTGCCATCAAGAGTCAGCTGGGAGAAACGCGCGGTCAGGGTCTGGGATTTTTCCAGCAGTTGAGTCAGACGCGCCACGTCCTTGTCATCGGCGTGGGCCGAGAGCGTGGTCAAAGCCAGTACCGGCAGCAACAGCATGCGGATAAGACGCATGGGAGTCCTCATAAACATTCGTGGGAGTGCGGGCGGCATCTCAGACACCGCCCCTTTCAAAACCGGATCAGTCGCGCACCGGGCCAGGGGCCAGGACTTCACGCGAACCGTTGGTGTTCATGGACGTCACGACCCCGGCCATTTCCATGGCTTCGATCATGCGCGCCGCGCGGTTGTAGCCGATTTTCAGCTTGCGCTGAACCGCGGAGATGGACGCACGACGGCTTTCCAGTACGAACTGCACCGCTTCGTCGTAGAGCGCATCGGTTTCAGCATCATCGTCACCGCCACCGCCGCCGTTTTCAAAGCCACTACCGGGCTCTTCGACACCAGCGAGGATGTCATCGTTGTATTCAGGCGCACCGCGCAGTTTCCAGGCTTCAACCACCCGGTGAACCTCATCATCGGACACGAACGCGCCGTGAACACGAATCGGCAGACTGGTGCCCGGCGGCATGTACAACATATCACCGTGGCCCAGCAGTTGTTCGGCGCCGCCCTGGTCGATGATGGTCCGCGAATCGATCTTGCTCGATACCTGGAACGCCATACGGGTCGGAATGTTCGCCTTGATCAGACCGGTGATCACGTCCACCGACGGACGCTGGGTCGCGAGGATCAAGTGGATACCGGCCGCACGGGCCTTCTGGGCAATACGGGCGATCAGCTCTTCGACCTTCTTGCCGACGATCATCATCATGTCGGCGAATTCGTCGACGACCACGACGATGGTCGGCAATTTTTGCAGCAGGGGTGCCTCGTCGTGGATGCTTTCGCGCTTGTACAGCGGATCGCTCAACGGCTCGCCGGCGTCCTGGGCTTCCTTGACCTTGGCGTTGAAGCCCGACAGGTTACGCACGCCCATTTTCGCCATCAGCTTGTAGCGCCGTTCCATCTCGGCGACGCTCCAGCGCAAGGCGTTGGCGGCGTCCTTCATGTCGGTGACCACCGGGCACAGCAGGTGCGGAATGCCTTCGTAGATCGACAGCTCAAGCATTTTCGGGTCAATCATGATCAGCTTGGCGTCTTCCGGGCCAGACTTGAACAGAATCGACAGGATCATCGCGTTCACGCCCACCGACTTACCGGAACCGGTCGTACCAGCCACCAGCAAGTGCGGCATTTTCGCCAGGTCGGTGATGACCGGCTTGCCGCCGATATCATGGCCCAGGGCCAGGGTGACCGGGGACTTGAAGTTATCGTACTCGGGGGTCGACAAGACCTCGGAAAACCGCACGATCTGCCGGTCTTCGTTAGGGATCTCGATACCGACCGTGGTCTTGCCCGGAATCACTTCCACGACACGCACGCTGGTCACGGCCAGGGAACGGGCCAGGTCTTTCGCCAGGTTGGAGATGCGGCTGACTTTGACGCCGGCTGCTGGCTGGATTTCGTAACGGGTAATGACCGGACCCGGGTGAATCGAATCCACCGAGACCTCGACGCCGAATTCCTTGAGCTTGATTTCCAGCAAGTGGCCGACGGCCGCCAGGGACTCAGGCGAATAATTGAGTTGTTTCTTTTCCGCGGGGTCGAGAATCGAGATCGGCGGCAAGGTGCCTTCCACGGCGCTGTCGACGAACAACGGCGCCTGTTTCTCTTTTTCCACGCGTTTGCTGGGAGCGGCCGGTTTGGGCGGAGCCGGGGCAATCACCGGCGGTACCTGCTTCTCGCGTTCGGACATGTGCTTGCTCAGGGCTTGCTCACGCTCGATCAGGCGCTCCTTGACCTTGGCCTGCTCGCGTTTGTCGGTGACGGTCGGCGCGACCACGTCATGCACGCGATCATCGACCTCACGCAGCTGGGCAACCAGTTGCTTGCGTTCGACACGGGCCGCCCACCAGCGATTGGCCGCGCCCTGAAACAGTTCGAACAGATCAAGGGTGATCTTGCCGGTGACGTCCATCACCTTGAACCACGACAGGTCGGTGAACACCGTCAGGCCGAACAGGAACAGCGCGATGAACAACAGCGTGCTGCCCTGGATATTCAGCGCGTTCCGGGCCAGATCGCCGAGGCTTTCGCCCAAAGCGCCACCCGCGCCGGCCGGCAGACCGGTCGCCGCATGGAAATGGATGTGGGCCAGCGCCGCACCCGACAGCACCAGGAATACCAGGCCGATCAGGCGCCAGGAGAACAACCAGCCGCTCCACTGCCACGGTTCGTGGCGCTGGCGGAAGATCTGATACGCCTTGATCGCCAGCAGCAACGGGAAAATGTAGGCGAAGTAACCCAGGACCATGAACAGGATGTCGGCGCTGTAAGAGCCGGCAGGCCCGCCGAAGTTCTGCACATCGTCGATCTTGCTGTTATGGCTCCAGCCCGGATCGTCTTTGCCGTAGGTCAACAAAGCCATCATCAGGAACAGGCACAAGGCGCCGATGGCGATCAATGCACCTTCCTTGAGCCGGTAGTGCAATTGCTGGCGCCAGAGCGGGACGACTGTTTTAGGTGCTGCGGTGGATTTCTTCAAAACGCTTCTTTTCCTGCGCCCATGGCGCGTCCATCTGTTGAATGACTATAAAAACTGCCCAATCCAGGCAGGTAAAAAAGATAACAGGCGCAACTGGGACTACTTTTAACACTGCGCCCCGGTTTTTCGAAATACGGCACGCACCGCTTTTTTGATACAAACACTGTTACAAGCGAGCATTGTACGGGTTTGTTCACCCGATGCCATGCTTGAGCCCCTTTGGGTGCAGCATAGCCAACAGCACAGTACGCGCGGTCCAATTTGAGCATGCATTCTCTTTTGTGACAAAGGCTTATGAGGTGTTTTTATGACTGAAGCGCAGCATTCCCGCCTGATCATTCTGGGTTCCGGCCCTGCCGGTTACAGCGCAGCCGTTTATGCCGCTCGCGCCAACCTCAAACCCGTTGTCATCACCGGCATACAGGCAGGTGGCCAGCTGACCACCACCGTCGAAGTCGACAACTGGCCCGGCGACGTCGAAGGCCTGACCGGCCCGGTACTGATGGAACGCATGCAAAAACACGCCGAACGTTTTGATACAGAGATCGTTTACGACCACATCCATACGGCCAAGTTGCAACAGCGCCCGTTCGAGCTCATCGGCGACAGCGGCACCTACACCTGCGATGCGCTGATTATCGCCACCGGCGCTTCGGCCCAATACCTGGGGCTGCCATCGGAAGAAGCCTTTGCCGGCAAAGGGGTTTCGGCCTGCGCCACCTGCGATGGCTTCTTCTACCGCAACCAGGTGGTCGCGGTGGTTGGCGGCGGCAACACGGCCGTGGAAGAAGCGCTGTACCTGTCGAACATCGCCAAGGAAGTCCACCTGATTCACCGTCGCGACAAACTGCGTTCGGAGAAGATCCTCCAGGACAAGCTGTTCGAAAAAGCCGCCAACGGCAATATCCGTCTGCACTGGAACCAGAATCTGGACGAAGTACTGGGCGATGCCAGCGGCGTGACCGGTGCCCGTCTACGCCACAGCCATACGGGCGAAACCAATGAATTGCCGTTGGCCGGTGTATTCATCGCCATCGGCCACAAGCCCAACACCGACCTGTTCCAGGGCCAGCTGAAAATGCGTGACGGTTACCTGCTGGTCAAGGGCGGCAGCGAAGGTGACGCCACCGCCACCGACATCGAAGGCGTGTTCGCCGCCGGTGATGTGGCCGATCATATTTACCGCCAGGCGGTGACGTCCGCCGGGGCCGGCTGCATGGCCGCGCTGGATGCCGAGAAGTATCTCGATGACATCCCTACCGTTTGACGGTTAACCTCCTTCAAGGCGGGCTCAACGGCCCGCCACCGCCCTCCCCTTCTGCAAGCCCGGATGCCATGCTGACTTGGTTACAACGCAACACCCTGACCTTCCCGCCGCTGGAAAAAGCCATGCGCGACCCCAACGGGCTGCTGGCCGCGGGCGGCGATCTGTCCGCCGATCGCCTGATTCAAGCCTATCGTCACGGTTGCTTTCCGTGGTTCTCGGAGGGCCAGCCGATTCTCTGGTGGTCGCCGGATCCGCGCACGGTTCTGTTTCCCGACGAACTGCATGTCTCCCGTAGCTTGAACAAACTGCTGCGCCAACAACGCTATCAAGTGACCTTCGATCGGGATTTTGCCGCGGTCATCCGCGCCTGCGCCGCACCGCGCGAATACGCCGACGGCACCTGGATCACCCAAGAGATGCAGGACGCCTACGTCGAACTGCACCGGCGTGGTTATGCCCATTCGGTGGAGGTCTGGGACGATGGCGTGCTGGTCGGCGGGCTCTACGGCCTGGCGATGGGGCAGTTGTTTTTTGGCGAGTCGATGTTCAGCCGCGCCGACAACGCCTCCAAATATGGCTTCGCCACACTGGTGCGACATCTGAAAGACTCAGGTTTTGTGCTGATCGATTGCCAGATGCCTACCGATCATCTGCACAGTTTGGGTGCCCGAGCGATTCCTCGCCGCGAATTTGCCGGCTACCTTGCGCGACACCTGGATCAACCGGGCCGCGCCAACTGGGTTTGCTGAGCGACTTCTGCGCGCGTGGCTTACACTTAATGCGGGGAAACGAATTGAGAGCGCCCCCTAATCAAAAGCTTATCCCGAGGGTTGATCATGACCGAGTTGGCGCGTTTGAAGTTCTATGCCACTCAGCCCCACTCTTGCAGTTATCTGCCCGAGGAGCAGGCCACCACGCTGTTCCTCGACCCTAGCCAGCCCATGGATGTGCATGTCTATGCAGACCTGTCGGAAATGGGTTTTCGTCGCAGTGGCGATCATCTCTACCGGCCCCATTGCCAGCATTGCAATGCGTGCGTACCGGCGCGCATTCCTGTGGCGCAATTTACCCCCAACCGTCAGCAGAAACGCATTGTCAAACGCAATGCCGACTTACAGGTGCGTCCGGCCAGACCAACGTTCAGCGAAGAGTATTTCGATCTCTATCAGCGCTACATCGAACAACGTCACGCCGATGGCGATATGTATCCGCCGAGCCGCGACCAGTTTTCGACCTTCCTGGTGCGCGACCTGCCGTTCTCGCGCTTCTATGAATTTCGTCTCGAAGGCCGACTGCTGGCAGTGGCCGTCACTGACTTGCTGCCCAACGGTTTGTCGGCGGTCTACACCTTCTACGAGCCCGGCGAGGAGCGTCGCAGCCTGGGGCGTTACGCGATTCTCTGGCAGATCGCCGAAGCCCGGCGCCTGGGGTTGGAAGCGGTCTATCTCGGCTACTGGATCAAAAACTGCAAAAAAATGAGCTACAAAACCCAATATCGCCCTATCGAACTGCTGATTAATCAGCGTTGGGTCATCCTGAGCTAGTGCCCTGTCTCGCAAATACTGTTCCTTTTTGACGGTGTCTGTTGTCATCATGCTGCGTTGCCGCTCCTTGCCATAGCGGGCTATGACTCGTCGCGGCGCCTTGCCTGACGACAACAGCCACTCGCCAAAAGAGGAACGTATTTGTGAGACAGGACACTAACCCCTTGGCTTAAACCCCATTTTTCGGGCACAATGCACGCCGCTTTTGCCTGGCGCAGTTGCACCGGGCCATTCATTGGACACCGAGGGCTTTACTGCATGTCGAAAGAAGACAGCTTCGAAATGGAAGGCACTGTCGTCGACACCCTGCCCAACACCATGTTTCGTGTGGAGTTGGAAAATGGGCACGTCGTAACCGCGCATATCTCCGGCAAGATGCGCAAGAACTACATCCGTATTCTTACCGGCGACAAAGTGCGCGTCGAGCTGACGCCCTATGACTTGAGCAAAGGGCGCATCACCTACCGCGCTCGCTAATCAAGTCAATACAAAACGCCCGGCTATGCCGGGCGTTTTTGTTTGTGCGTGAACTAGCTGCCACATTTCGAGCCGCTGCCCAGACCCTGTGGGAGCGGGCTTGCCCGCGATAGCGGTGGGTCCGCTTGCCTGGATGCTGAATGTGCCGCCGCCTTCGCGGGCAAGCCCGCTCCCACAGGGTTTTGTGTTTATTGCTTGAAATCGATCAGGCAGCAAAAAGGCGCCAATCGGCGCCTTTTTGCTTTGTTGCGGTTTAACGTCAGGCCATTTCAGCCGTGGTCTCGAACTCGAAGGTCAGCTCGCCGTCCTTGAGGTCGATGTGTACCACACCACCATGGTCGGCCAGTTCACCAAAGAGGATCTCTTCGGCCAGTGGACGCTTGATCTTGTCCTGGATCAAACGCGCCATTGGACGAGCGCCCATTGCCGTGTCGTAGCCACTCGCTGCCAGCCAGCCGCGCGCTGCGTCCGTCACTTCCAGCTGCACGCGCTTGTCTTCCAGCTGCGCCTGAAGTTCGGTAAGGAACTTGTCCACCACGCTTTTGATGACCTCATGGCTGAGGCGACCAAACTGGATAATGGTGTCCAGACGGTTACGGAATTCCGGCGTGAAGCTCTTCTTGATCACTTCCATCGCGTCGGACGAGTGGTCCTGATAGGTGAAACCGATCGAAGCACGCGCCGCAGTCTCGGCACCGGCGTTGGTCGTCATGATGACGATCACGTTACGGAAGTCCGCCTTGCGTCCGTTGTTATCAGTCAACGTACCGTGGTCCATGACCTGCAACAGCAGGTTGAAGACTTCCGGATGCGCCTTCTCGATTTCATCGAGCAACAGCACGCAGTGAGGCTGCTTGGTGATGGCTTCGGTCAGCAAACCGCCCTGATCGAACCCGACATAGCCTGGAGGCGCACCGATCAGACGCGATACGGTGTGGCGCTCCATGTACTCGGACATGTCGAAGCGAACCAGCTCGACCCCCAACGCCTTGGCCAGTTGCCGCGCGGCCTCGGTTTTACCAACACCGGTCGGCCCTGCGAACAGGAACGAACCGACTGGCTTGTCAGGTGACTTGAGGCCGGCACGGGACAGTTTGATCGCAGTCGACAGCGAGTCGATCGCCGCATCCTGGCCAAATACCGTGAGTTTCAGGTCACGCTCAAGGTTACGCAGCAGCTCTTTATCGGAACTGGTGACGTGTTTTGGCGGAATTCGCGCGATTTTCGCAACGATGTCCTCGACCTGAGGCACTTCGATACGTTTCACGCGCTTCTCGATCGGTTGCAGACGCTGATAGGCACCCGCCTCGTCGATGACGTCGATCGCCTTGTCCGGCATGTGCCGGTCATTGATGTAACGCGAGGCCAGTTCAGCAGCGGCGCGCAGGGCTTCATCGCTGTATTCGATGTTGTGGTGCGCTTCGAAACGGCCTTTCAGGCCACGCAGGATGCCAATGGTGTCTTCCACCGAAGGTTCCGACACATCGACCTTCTGGAAGCGCCGAGCCAGGGCACGGTCCTTCTCGAAGATCCCACGGAATTCCTGGAACGTGGTCGAACCGATGCAGCGAATGTCGCCCGAAGACAGCAATGGCTTGAGCAGGTTCGAGGCATCCATGACGCCACCGGACGCAGCGCCCGCACCGATGATGGTGTGGATCTCATCGATGAACAGGATCGCCTGCGGACGTTTTTTCAGCTCATTGAGCAGCGCCTTGAAGCGCTTCTCGAAATCGCCGCGGTATTTGGTCCCGGCCAGCAAAGCCCCCAGATCGAGGGAATACACCACGCTGTTGGCCAGCAGATCCGGTACCTGGTTGTCGACAATGCGTTTGGCCAGGCCTTCGGCAATCGCGGTTTTACCCACGCCTGCCTCGCCCACCAGCAGCGGGTTGTTTTTGCGACGACGCGCAAGGATCTGCGCGACGCGCTCGACTTCCAGCTCACGGCCTACCAACGGATCGATACGCCCCTGGCGCGCGAGCTCGTTGAGGTTGCTGGCATAAGCATCCAGAGGATTGCCTGAAGAAGAAGACTCACCGCCCTCGTCGTCCTGCATATCTTGTTCACCTTCAGAGTGATCGCCATGCCCTGGCACTTTGGAAATGCCATGGGCGATGTAGTTGACGACATCGATGCGCGCAACGCTCTGCTGTTTCAGCAGAAACACTGCCTGACTCTCTTGCTCACTGAAGATTGCGACCAGCACGTTAGCACCAGTCACTTCGCGTTTGCCCGAGCTCTGCACGTGAAAGACAGCACGCTGCAATACACGCTGGAAGCCCAGGGTTGGCTGGGTTTCACGATCCTCGTCATGAAGAGGGATCAATGGCGTGGTGGAGTCGATGAACTCCTGCAGATCATGCTTGAGTTTGTCGAGGTTTGCGCCGCAGGCACGCAAAACGGTGGCGGCAGCCTCATTATCCAATAGGGCCAACAGCAGGTGTTCGACCGTCATGAATTCATGACGCTTCGAACGAGCCTCCTTGAAGGCAAGATTGAGGGTGACTTCGAGCTCGCGGTTTAACATAGCTTCACCTCATACCCAAGTGGTCGGCGATTAACCGTCCTTCTCGATTTCACAGAGTAGCGGATGCTGGCTTTCCCTGGCGTACTGGTTGACCTGCATGGCCTTGGTCTCCGCGATGTCGCGGGTAAACACTCCACATACTGCCCGTCCTTCTGTGTGGACGGCCAGCATGACCTTGGTCGCCAGCTCGCGATTCAGGTTAAAAAACACCTCGAGCACTTCGACGACGAAATCCATCGGTGTGTAGTCATCGTTGAACAAAACCACCTTGTACATCGGTGGCGCCTGTAGAGCAGGCTTAGCCTCCTGAACAGCAATGCCTGCGGAATCGTCGTCGTGTAAATCAGGGCGATCCTGATTGAATGTTAGTCGAATCTGGCTGATTGCATGCATGGAAAGAAAGGTTCGTCAGTTGTGCAAATACAGTGGTGGGGGCTGTTATGAACGTTTTCAACTCCGACTGCCCGGTCACCTTGACTATCGGAGAATCGGTGTTACAACCAATAGAGCCCACAGTGGGTAAAAAAGGTCCGCGGAGTCAATCTATTTGCAAGATTAGACTGCGGATTAACTGGATGATACTCCAGTGATGGAGTCTGTTGCAGAGGGATATGGGTATGGCTGTCGGTAAGGTGAAATGGTTCAACAATGCCAAGGGGTTCGGTTTCATTAACACCGACGCCAGAGAAGGTCGTGACGAGGATGGAAAGGAAATCGATTTCTTCGCCCACTATTCGGCCATTGTGATGGACGGATACAAGACCCTCAAGGCCGGACAAATCGTTAGCTTCGAGATCATTCAGGGCCCCAAAGGGCTGCATGCAGTAAAGATCGCGGCTGCCACCCCTTCGAACGAACAGAGCACCCCTGCCACCCGACAAGAAACAGTGTCGAGCTGACGCAGCTCGTCATCCAGTCATAAAAAAACCGCCCGAAGGCGGTTTTTTTGTACCGACGCGCTTACATATGCGAAATCAGTGCATCACCAAACCCTGAAGACGAAACCAGTTTGGCGCCTTCCATCAGGCGCTCGAAATCATAGGTCACGGTCTTGGCGGAAATCGCGCCGTTGGTGCCTTTGATGATCAGGTCGGCCGCTTCGGTCCAGCCCATGTGACGCAGCATCATCTCGGCGGACAGGATCAACGAACCCGGGTTGACCTGGTCCTTGCCGGCGTACTTCGGCGCGGTGCCGTGGGTCGCTTCGAACATGGCCACGGTGTCCGACAGGTTGGCACCCGGCGCGATACCGATACCGCCCACTTCGGCCGCCAGGGCGTCGGAGAGGTAGTCGCCATTGAGGTTCAGGGTCGCGATCACGTCGTATTCGGCCGGACGCAGCAGGATCTGCTGAAGCATGGCGTCAGCAATGGCGTCCTTGACGATGACATTCTTGCCGGTTTTCGGGTTCTTGAACTGCATCCACGGACCGCCGTCGAGCAGGGTCGCGCCGAATTCTTCAGCGGCCACTTCGTAGGCCCATTCCTTGAAGGCACCTTCGGTGAACTTCATGATGTTGCCTTTGTGCACGATGGTCAGCGAGTCGCGGTCGTTGTCGACCACATACTGCAGGGCCTTGCGCGCCAGACGCTTGGTGCCTTCCAGGGACACCGGCTTGACGCCGATACCGCAGTTTTCGTCGAAACGGATCTTGGTGACGCCCATTTCTTCTTTAAGAAACTTGATGACCTTGGTCGCTTCCGGCGAACCGGCTTTCCATTCGATACCGGCATAAATGTCTTCCGAGTTTTCGCGGAAGATGGTCATGTCGACATCGCCTGGCTTCTTGACCGGGCTCGGTACGCCTTCGAACCAGCGCACTGGGCGCAGGCACACATACAGGTCGAGTTGCTGGCGCAGGGCCACGTTCAGCGAACGGATGCCACCGCCGACCGGGGTGGTCAGAGGGCCCTTGATGGAAACCACGTAATCCTTGACCGCGTCCAGGGTTTCCTGAGGCAGCCAGGTGTCCTGATCGTAAACCTGAGTCGCTTTCTCCCCGGCGTAGACTTCCATCCAGGAAATTTTGCGCTCGCCGCCGTAAGCCTTCTTAACAGCAGCATCGACAACCTTGATCATGACCGGGCTGATATCAACGCCAATACCATCGCCTTCGATGAAGGGGATGATCGGGTTGTTAGGAACATTGAGAGAATGGTCCGCGTTGACGGTGATTTTGTCGCCGACGGCTGGAACCTGAATCTTCTTGTATCCCATGCTGAACTCCATTGTTTGGATTGAACATCTGGCTTGGTCCGAGCGTACCCCAGTTAAATCGGCGCGCAAACCCTATGTTCCGCCCATCCGCCGCAAAGCGGCACAGTTCGCGACGTACAAGCCTGAAAGCAAAGGGAAAAGCGCCAAACTCAAGCACGATGGACGACTCTACGCCCCACGCCCGCCTGCGACCTTTAGACCAATGGACGAAAAACGTTGCATATGAACCATCGGCAGATTGCCAGCTACCTATGTATAATGCCGCCGCTGACCACAGAGTCACGACGGCCGACCGCTCTATCACACGACGTTGGGCCCGAATAAGCCGGATTGTTATCGCAGTCCACCCGCTTGACGCTCGACTGATGCACCCAACATCACCGCGAAGAAACCTCGACATTCGGTTCACGGATGACTTTGAACGAACGCGCTTACCCGGCGCCCCTCGAGTTTCTGCGCACGCTTTAGCAAAGAAGAGAGAGTTAATCCGAATATGCCCACCCGCTCGAAGATCATCTATACCTTCACCGACGAAGCCCCAGCCCTCGCCACCTATTCACTGTTGCCTATCGTAGAGGCTTTCACCGCCTCGGCTGATATCGCCGTTGAAACCCGCGATATCTCTCTTGCAGGGCGCATTCTGGCCAGCTTCCCCGAGCAATTGGGTGACAAAGCCGTAGCCGACCACCTCGCCGAACTGGGCGACCTGGCCGTTACGCCTGAAGCCAACATCATCAAGCTGCCGAACATCAGCGCTTCGGTTCCGCAACTGCAGGCCGCGATCAAAGAGCTGCAAGCCCAGGGCTTCGCACTGCCGGACTACCCGGAAACCGTGACCAGCGATGCCGACAAGCTCGCCAAGTCGCGTTACGACAAGATCAAGGGCAGCGCCGTAAACCCGGTTCTGCGCGAAGGCAACTCCGATCGTCGCGCACCACTGTCGGTCAAGAACTACGCGCGCAAGCACCCGCACAAAATGGGCGCATGGGCCAAAGACTCCAAGTCCCACGTCGCTCACATGAGCACCGGCGATTTCTACGGCAGCGAAAAAGCCGCCCTGATCGACGCCGCTGACTCCGTCAAAATCGAACTGATCGCTCAAGACGGGACCACCACCGTCCTGAAAGAAAAAACCACCGTGCAAGCCGGTGAGATCCTCGATTGCGCAGTCATGAGCAAAAACGCGCTGCGCAGCTTCATCGCAGCCGAGATCGAAGACGCCAAAGCCAAAGGCGTGTTGCTGTCGGTTCACCTGAAAGCCACCATGATGAAGGTCTCCGACCCGATCATGTTCGGCCAGATCGTTGCCGAGTTCTATAAAGACGCACTGGCCAAGCACGCTGACGTGCTGGCCCAGATCGGCTTCAACCTGAACAACGGCATCGGCGACCTGTACGCTCGCATCAAGGCCTTGCCTGCCGAGCAACAAGCTCAAATCGAAGCGGACATCCAGGCGGTCTACGCCGTTCGTCCGTCGCTGGCCATGGTCAACTCCGACAAAGGCATCACCAACCTGCACGTGCCGAGCGACGTTATCGTCGATGCCTCGATGCCGGCAATGATCCGTGACTCCGGCAAGATGTGGGGCACTGATGGCCAGCTGCACGACACCAAGGCTGTGATCCCGGATCGCTGCTACGCCACCATCTACCAGGCGGTGATCGAAGACTGCAAGGCTAACGGCGCTTTTGATCCAACCACCATGGGCAGCGTGCCAAACGTTGGCCTGATGGCGAAAAAAGCCGAAGAGTACGGCTCGCACGACAAGACTTTCCAGATCAAGTCGAATGGCGTGGTTCGGGTTTCCGATGGCGCTGGCCGCACCCTGCTGGAACAGTCGGTTGAAGCCGGCGACATCTTCCGCATGTGCCAGACCAAAGACGCGCCGATCCAGGACTGGGTCAAACTGGCCGTCAACCGTGCTCGCGCAAGCGCAACTCCGGCGATTTTCTGGCTGGACCCAATGCGCGCCCACGACGGCGTAGTGATCGAGAAAGTTCAGGCCTACCTGAAGGATCACGATACTTCCGGCCTGGACATCCGCATCATGTCGCCCGTCGACGCGATGAAGTTCACCCTGGACCGCACCCGTGAAGGCAAGGACACCATTTCGGTGACCGGCAACGTATTGCGCGACTACCTGACTGACCTGTTCCCGATCATGGAGCTGGGCACCAGCGCCAAGATGCTGTCGATCGTTCCACTGATGAACGGCGGTGGTCTGTTCGAAACCGGCGCCGGCGGTTCGGCACCGAAGCACGTTCAGCAGCTGCTGGAAGAAAACTTCCTGCGCTGGGATTCCCTGGGCGAGTTCCTGGCCCTGGCCGCTTCCCTCGAGCATCTGGGTGTTACCTACAACAACCCTAAAGCGCTGGTGTTGGCCAAGACCCTGGATCAGGCCACTGGCCAGTTCCTGGACAACAACAAGTCGCCATCGCGCAAAGTCGGCAACATCGACAACCGCGGCAGCCACTTCTACCTGGCGCTGTACTGGGCTCAAGCCCTGGCTGCCCAGACCGAAGACGCTGCACTGCAAGCGCAGTTCGGCGAACTGGCCAAGACCCTGACCGAGAACGAAGCGACCATCGTTGCCGAGCTCAACGCCGTTCAGGGCAAGCCAGTGGACATCGGCGGTTACTACCACGCCAATGCCGAACTGATCAGCAAGGCCATGCGCCCGAGCAACACCTTCAACGCCGCGATCGCTGCGCTGGTTTAAGGTTGTAAGGGAACATCACAAACCCCGGCCTCGTGCCGGGGTTTGTGTTTGTGGCGTTCATACATATTTATCTGTCAGAACCCGAACCTGTGGGAGCTGGCTTGCCTGCGATGGCGGTTTATCATTCAACATTGATATCGACTGACCCACCGCCATCGCAGGCAAGCCAGCTCCCACAGGATCGAGTTTCAACATTCAAATTGAGGAACTCTTATGGATTGGCTACCCCACATCACCGTCGCCACCATCGTCGAAGACAATGGTCGCTTCCTGATGGTCGAAGAACTCAAGCACGGACAAACGGTGCTCAACCAACCGGCCGGCCATCTGGACCCGGATGAAACCCTGATCGAGGCCGCCGTGCGTGAAACCCTCGAGGAAACCGGCTGGGACGTCGAGCCGACAGGCGTGGTGGGCATTTATCTCTACACCGCGCCAAGCAATGGCGTGACCTACCAGCGGGTCTGCTTCACCGCAAAACCGCTCAAACACCACCCGGATTATCAGCTGGATGACGGTATCGTCGGCGCAAAATGGCTGACGCGTGACGAACTGCTGCAACAGCGCGCAAACTGGCGCAGTGAGCTGATCATCCGCTGTATCGATGATTATCTGGACGGTAAACACTTCAGCCTCGAGCTGATCCGCCCTTCTCTTTAGCCTTGCAGGCTTGAGCCTGCTAGAATCGCGTCCTTTTTCAAGACACTCATTGAATCCCTATGCGTGATCCAGCCCCTTCTGACACACAAAAGAAGCGCGTTATTGTCGGCATGTCCGGCGGCGTGGACTCTTCCGTTTCCGCTCTCCTGCTGATCGAGCAGGGTTATGAGGTGGAAGGCCTGTTCATGAAGAACTGGGAAGAAGACGATGGAACCGAATACTGCACCGCCATGGATGACCTGGCGGACGCTCAGGCCGTGTGCGACAAGATTGGCATCAAGCTGCACACCGCCAACTTCGCCGCCGAGTACTGGGACAACGTGTTCGAACATTTCCTGGCCGAGTACAAGGCCGGTCGCACGCCGAACCCGGACATCCTCTGCAACCGCGAAATCAAGTTCAAGGCGTTCCTCGACTACGCCATGATGCTCGGCGCCGACCTGATCGCCACCGGCCACTACGTGCGCCGCCGCGACATCGATGGCCGCACCGAATTGCTCAAGGGCCTGGATCCGAACAAGGACCAGAGCTACTTCCTGCACGCCGTCGGCGGTGAACAGATCGCCAAGACCCTGTTCCCGGTCGGCGAGCTGGAAAAACCCGAAGTGCGCGCGATTGCCGAGAAGCACGACCTGGCCACCGCAAAGAAAAAGGATTCCACCGGGATCTGCTTTATCGGCGAACGCCGCTTCAGCGACTTCCTCAAGCAATACCTGCCGGCCCAACCCGGCGAGATCAAGACCACCGAAGGCGAAGTCATCGGCCGTCACCACGGCTTGATGTACCACACCATCGGCCAGCGTCAGGGCCTGGGCATCGGCGGACTGAAAGACGCCAGCGACGAGCCGTGGTATGTGCTGATCAAGGACCTGGAGCACAACGAGCTGATCGTTGGCCAAGGCAATGATCACCCTTACTTGTTCTCCCGCGCCCTGCTCGCCTCGGACATCTATTGGGTCAACCCGATCGATTTGACCGAGCCGCGCAAGCTGACCGCCAAAGTGCGCTATCGCCAGAGCGACCAGCCGTGCACGCTGGAAAAGACCGCCAGCGGCTACCGCGCGACCTTCGATGACCCGCAACGCGCAGTCACTCCAGGCCAGTCCGTGGTGTTCTACGACGGTGAAATCTGCCTCGGCGGCGGCGTGATCGAAGTGGCCGAACCCTGGACCAGCAAGGGCCAGCGTTCATGAGCCCGACCCAGGAGCAACTGACGGCCCTGGGCGGCGTGTTTCTCGCCGCCGTACTGGTCGACAAGATCGCCAAGAGTGGCCAGACCAACGAAGCCGGCCTGACCTGCATGCTCGGCAGCCTGTTGATTCGCGACCCCAAGGACACGCTGGAAGTCTATGGCGGCGACGACATCAATCTGCGTGACGGCTATCGCGCCCTGATCGGCGCCCTGGAGCGCGACCCCAGCACCCTTCAGCGCGAACCTCTGCGCTACGCCCTGGCGATGCTGGGGCTGGAGCGTCAACTGGCCAAGCGCGACGACATGCTGGAAGTGATCGGCAAGCGTTTGCCGCAGATTCAGTCTCAGGTCGAACACTTCGGCCCGGCTCACGAAAACGTGATCGCCGCCTGCGGTGCGCTGTATCAGGACACCCTGAGCACCCTGCGCCAACGGATTCAGGTGCATGGCGACATGCGCAACCTGCAGCAACCGAGCAATGCCTCGAAGATTCGCGCGCTGTTGCTCGCCGGGATCCGTTCGGCACGCCTGTGGCGGCAGTTGGGCGGTCATCGCTGGCAGTTGGTGATCAGCCGGCGCAAGCTGCTTAAAGAGCTTTACCCGCTGATGCGCAGCAGCTGAACCGCGCCCGCAATACCGCTTTGTAGTCAGTAACGCGTAATACGCCGGTCAGTTGGCAACGGACCGGCGGATTTTTTCATGTATGATACGCGCCCCATTTCGTTGCCCGACTGTCCGAGAACACCCCATGCAGCTCTCTTCGCTCACTGCGGTTTCCCCTGTTGACGGCCGCTACGCCGGCAAAACCCAGGCCCTGCGCCCAATTTTCAGCGAATACGGTCTGATCCGTGCTCGCGTCCTGGTTGAAGTGCGCTGGCTCCAGCGCCTGGCCGCTCACCCTGCCATCAGCGAAGTGCCGGCGTTCTCCGCCGAAGCCAACGCGGTGTTGAACACCCTGGCGGAAAACTTCTCTCTGGAGCACGCCGAGCGTGTCAAAGAGATCGAGCGCACCACCAACCACGACGTCAAAGCCATTGAGTACCTGCTCAAAGAGCAAGCGGCCAAGTTGCCAGAACTGGCTGCCGTCAGCGAATTCATCCACTTTGCCTGCACCAGCGAGGACATCAACAACCTGTCCCACGCCCTGATGCTGCGCGAAGGCCGTGATGATGTGATGCTGCCGCTGATGCGCCAGACTGCCGAAGCCATTCGCGAACTGGCCATCCGTTTCGCCGACGTGCCGATGCTGTCGCGTACCCACGGTCAACCGGCTTCGCCGACCACCCTGGGCAAAGAGCTGGCGAACGTGGTTTATCGTCTGGAGCGTCAGATCGCTCAAGTCGCCGCCGTTCCCCTGCTGGGCAAAATCAACGGCGCTGTCGGCAACTACAACGCTCACCTGTCGGCCTACCCTGAAATCGACTGGGAAGCCAACGCCCGCGCCTTCATCGAAGACGAACTGGGCCTGGGCTTCAACCCGTACACCACGCAGATCGAACCGCACGACTACATCGCCGAGCTGTTCGACGCGATCGCGCGCTTCAACACCATCCTGATCGACTTCGACCGCGACATCTGGGGCTACATCTCCCTGGGTTATTTCAAACAGCGCACCATCGCTGGCGAAATCGGTTCGTCGACCATGCCGCACAAGGTCAACCCGATCGACTTCGAAAACTCCGAAGGCAACCTGGGGATCGCCAACGCACTGTTCCAGCACCTGGCGAGCAAGCTGCCGATCTCCCGCTGGCAGCGCGACCTGACCGACTCCACCGTACTGCGCAACCTCGGTGTCGGCTTCGCCCACAGCGTGATCGCGTACGAAGCCAGCCTCAAAGGCATCAGCAAACTGGAGCTCAACGCTCAGAAAATCGCTGCTGACCTGGACGCCTGCTGGGAAGTATTGGCCGAGCCGATCCAGACCGTGATGCGCCGCTACAACATCGAAAACCCGTACGAAAAGCTGAAAGAACTGACTCGCGGCAAGGGCATCAGCCCTGAAGCGCTGCAGACTTTCATCGACGGCCTGGACATGCCAGCCGCCGCCAAGGCCGAGCTGAAACTGCTCACTCCGGCGAACTACATCGGTAACGCTGTGGCACAAGCCAAACGCATCTGATCGACCGCTTTACCCGTTTGAGACGCCCGGCAGCGCCGGGCGTTTTTATTCCCGTCTGAAAAGTGCATTTTTTCAATAGGTTACACATGAATCCTGATATTCCTCTTCAACTTCTGGGCGGCATCACGGCGCGCGAATTCCTGCGTGACTACTGGCAGAAAAAACCCCTGCTGATCCGTCAGGCGATCCCTGATTTCGAAAGCCCGATCGACGCCGACGAACTGGCCGGCCTGGCGCTGGAAGAAGAAGTCGAATCGCGCCTGGTGATCGAGAACGGCGAGCGTCCCTGGGAATTGCGCCGTGGTCCGTTCGCCGAAGACGAATTCAGCAAACTGCCGGAACGTGACTGGACCCTGCTGGTTCAAGCGGTCGACCAGTTCGTGCCGGAAGTCGCTGAGCTGCTGGAGAACTTCCGCTTCCTGCCGAGCTGGCGCGTCGACGATGTGATGATCAGCTTCGCCGCCCCGGGTGGCAGTGTTGGCCCGCACTTCGACAACTACGATGTGTTCCTGCTGCAGGGTCACGGCAAGCGCAACTGGAAAATCGGCCAGATGTGCGATTCCGAGAGCCCGTTGCTGCAACACGCCGACCTGCGCATCCTCGCTGACTTCGAAGCCACCGATGAGTGGGTTCTGGAACCGGGCGACATGCTGTATCTGCCACCGCGCCTGGCCCACTGCGGCGTGGCCGTCGATGACTGCATGACCTATTCGGTTGGTTTCCGCGCGCCGAGCGCCGCTGAAGTGCTGACCCACTTCACCGACTTCCTCAGCCAGTTCCTGTCGGACGAAGAGCGTTACACCGACGCCGACGCCCTGCCGGCGGTCGATCCTCATCAGATCCAGCACGACGCCCTCGATCGCCTGAAAAGCCTGCTGGCCGAGCACATGAGCGACGAGCGCCTGCTGCTGACCTGGTTCGGCCAGTTCATGACCGAGCCGCGCTACCCGGAACTCGTGGTTGGCCCGGAAGAGATCGAAGAAGACGACCTGCTCGCCAGCCTCGAGCAAGGCGCGATCCTGATCCGCAACCCAAGCGCACGCCTGGCCTGGTCGGAAGTTGATGACGACCTGCTGCTGTTTGCCAGCGGTCAGAGCCGTTATCTGCCGGGCAAACTGCGCGAGCTGTTGAAGATGATCTGCGCCGCCGATGCGCTGCACGTCGACAACCTTGGCGAGTGGCTGATCGATGAAGACGGCCGCGGCCTGCTGTGTGAGCTGATCAAGCAGGGAAGCCTGGGGTTTGCCGATGAATAAAATTCACGTTCGTGTCGCAGACTGGCAAAAGGATAACGCCGAGATCCGGCGCATTCGTGAGACGGTGTTCATCGCCGAGCAATCCGTTCCACCTGAACTGGAATGGGATGCTGATGACGCAACGGCAGTCCACTTCCTGGCCTTTGAAGGCGACTTCCCGATCGGCACCGCTCGGCTGCTGCCAGATGGTCACATCGGTCGGGTGTCGGTGCTGAAGGACTGGCGCGGCTTGAAAGTCGGCGATGCGCTGATGCAAGCGGTGATCGGTGAAGCCGAAGAGCGCGGACTGAAGCAGCAGATGCTGAGCGCGCAAGTGCAGGCCACGGCGTTCTATGAGCGCCTGGGCTTCAGCATGGTCAGTGAGGAATTCCTGGAAGCCGGGATTCCGCATGTGGACATGGTGCGTCACTCCGCCTGACACCCTGCCACCGATCGTTCCCACGCTCCGCGTGGGAATGCCTCTCGGGACGCTCCGCGTCCCATCGCGGCAAGTGACGCGGAGCGTCACAGGCTGCATTCCCACGCGGAGCGTGGGAACGATCACGCCCCGCCATCCTCGGATGCCGGGGCGTTTTGCTGTCTACGATTCAACTTGCCCCACCGCGGGCCGACAAACTGGCAAACTCAAGCCTTTGATTGCGGAGATAACGGATATGTCCCTACGCACCCTGCTCACCACGCTGCTGCTGACCTGCAGTTTTTCGGTCATGGCCGCCACCGAGATCGTGCCCCTGAACTATCGCACCAGCGCCGACCTGCTGCCGGTGGCACAGGATTTCATCGGCAAGGACGGTCAGGTCAGCGCCTACGGCAATCAGCTGATCGTCAACGCAGAACAACGCAAGATCGACGAACTCAAGGCCTTGATCGGCCAACTCGACGTGGCCGCCAAGCGCTTGCTGATCACCGTCGATACCAACGAAAACAACTTCCAGGGCGATCAGGGTTACTCGGTGAACGGTGCCAAGCCGAGCCAGACTCGCATCATCAACCGCAGCACCGACAGCCGTGACGGCGGTATCCAGCAGGTTCAGGCCAGCGAAGGCACACCGGCGCTGATCCAGGTCGGCCAGAGCGTGCCGCTGACCAGCACGCAGACCGATTCCTATGGCGATCTGCGCAGCCAGACCGAATACCGCAATGTCACTCAAGGTTTCTACGTCACCGCCAGCGTCACCGGCGAGATCGTTCATCTGGCAATCAGTACCAACCGTGACCGGATGAGCCAGGAACGTCCCGATGTAGTGAATGTGCAAAGTACCGACACAACTGTCACGGGTCGACTGGGTGAATGGATCACCCTGGCCGGCGTGAACCGCCAGACTCAGGCCGACAAACAGGGCCAGACCCGCAGTTACTCGACTCAGGGCCGGGATGACATGACCCTGCGGGTGAAAGTCGATACTTTGGACTAAACCACCAAAAACTGACTGATTAGTCGTATTAGACCAAAGATGTAGTGCTTTAAAAAAAAGCACTACAAAACGTTTGACGAGCCAAAAAAGCAAAGGCATGATGGCCTCGCTCCCGCTAATCAGAGGCCCTGGCAAGGGCTTTCGAGTCGCTGTTCGCACCTACCCCGCGAGCCGATTCGTGTCTGTACCGCCCACAAGGTGTGTTTGACGAGGTTGCCGACTGGAACGAAGTTGTCCCGAGGGACGGAAGCGTAATTAGGTAACCCGGCTCCACACTGAAGTTCGCACCAAGGCCCACGACGCCCGAATGCGCTCGCCAGTTCGCCCTTACCTGCTCACTTCCCCTCGAGCCCATCGTTCATCCCGTCGCCACCCCCGCCGAACCCGACTTGACCGCCTAAGCTTCTGGTCAGCGAGCAGCCTTTTACGCCCCTTTAAAATGCGTTATCTGGCTGGAGCAGGAATTTCCACCAAGAACGACTTTTTATCAAAGACGCGACGAGGTTTATCTCCATGGCACTGACACGCGAACAGCAAATTGCAGCCCTCGAAAAAGATTGGGCTGAAAACCCGCGCTGGAAAGGCGTGACACGCAATTACTCCGCTGCTGACGTCGTCCGTCTGCGTGGCTCGGTTCAACCTGAGCACACCTTTGCAAAAATGGGCGCCGACAAGCTTTGGAACCTGGTCACCCAGGGTGCCAAGCCGTCCTTCCGTCCTGAGAAAGATTTCGTCAACTGCATGGGCGCCCTGACCGGCGGCCAGGCTGTGCAACAAGTCAAAGCCGGTATCCAGGCGATCTACCTGTCGGGCTGGCAAGTGGCTGCGGACAACAACTCCGCCGAATCGATGTACCCGGATCAGTCGCTGTACCCGGTGGATTCGGTTCCGACCGTGGTCAAGCGCATCAACAACTCGTTCCGTCGTGCCGACCAGATCCAGTGGAAAGCCGGCAAGAACCCGGGCGACGAAGGCTACATCGACTACTTCGCACCGATCGTGGCTGACGCTGAAGCCGGTTTCGGCGGCGTACTGAACGCCTACGAGCTGATGAAGAGCATGATCGAGGCAGGCGCCGCCGGCGTTCACTTCGAAGACCAACTGGCTTCCGTGAAAAAATGCGGCCACATGGGCGGCAAGGTACTGGTTCCGACCCAGGAAGCTGTACAGAAGCTGACCGCTGCGCGTCTGGCAGCTGACGTTGCCGGTACGCCGACCATCATCCTGGCCCGTACCGACGCCAACGCAGCCGACTTGCTGACTTCCGATTGCGATCCGTACGACCAGCCATTCGTGACTGGCGAACGTACCCAGGAAGGCTTCTACAAAGTGCGTGCCGGTCTCGACCAGGCCATCGCTCGCGGCCTGGCCTACGCGCCGTTCGCCGACCTGATCTGGTGCGAAACCGCCAAGCCGGATCTGGACGAGGCTCGTCGCTTCGCTGAAGCGATCAAAAAGGAATACCCGGACCAACTGCTGTCGTACAACTGCTCGCCTTCCTTCAACTGGAAGAAAAACCTGGACGACGCGACCATCGCCAAGTTCCAGCGCGAACTGTCCGCCATGGGCTACAAGCACCAGTTCATCACCCTGGCCGGCATTCACAACATGTGGCACAGCATGTTCAACCTGGCGCACGACTACGCCCGCAACGACATGACTGCCTACGTGAAGCTGCAAGAGCAAGAGTTCGCTGACGCTGCCAAGGGTTACACCTTCGTGGCTCACCAGCAGGAAGTGGGCACCGGCTACTTCGACGACATGACCACCGTGATTCAAGGTGGCACGTCCTCGGTGACCGCGCTGACCGGTTCAACCGAAGAAGAACAGTTCCACTGATCTGCTTCGCCTGAGTAAACGGCCGTTGCGGACCGAATAAAAGCTAACCGCAGCGCTGCACATCTGACGCCCCGACTGGTTCGGGGCGTTTTTTTGCCTGGGATTTCACCTGCTTTTGTAGGAGCGAGGCTTGCCCGCGAAGAACGATGACGCGGTACGCCTGAAAAACCATGGCGCGCTCTTCGCGGGCAAGCCTCGCTCCTACAGACCCAGACAGACAAAAACATTGATCCAGAGCGGTGTCGCGATCAGAAAAAGAGGGTAAAACGGGGACGCCTGCTACTTGCAGTAACACGCATATAAGACAACTTCCCAGCCACTCACCCGTTAAACAGTTTGAAAACCACGTCAAATAATATTGATTATCATTTAGCGGCAACTATGTTCGTTACATTCCCTACAAGACATATTTGACAAAACCCCCGCTAATGCCCGAGCGGCATGGGCTACAGGGCTTTGGAGGCACGCTATGTCCTTATTCTTGTAAATAATTTCGCTATCTGAATTTTACTTGCTCGGTGTTTAGCCATAAAATCACCGCGATTGATTGCTGCGACATATCGTCACTGCTTTGTTTCTTTTCAAGCTCAGAGACCTTTGCTCTCTGTTAAGGATTACCAGCATGCCCGAAGCGACCGGACTCATGGCCCACAACTGGGGCTTTGCCATTTTCCTTCTGGGTGTCGGCGGCCTTTGCGCCTTCATGCTCGGCGTCTCCAGCCTCCTCGGGTCAAAAGCCTGGGGCCGCAGCAAAAACGAACCGTTCGAGTCCGGCATGCTACCTACCGGTGGCGCCCGCTTGCGGCTCTCAGCCAAATTCTATCTGGTCGCGATGCTCTTCGTGATCTTCGATATCGAAGCCCTTTTTCTCTTTGCCTGGTCTGTGTCCGTCCGCGAAAGCGGCTGGACCGGATTCGTCGAAGCTCTCGTTTTCATAGCAATTCTGTTGGCAGGCCTTGTCTACCTATTCCGAGTGGGCGCCCTTGACTGGGCTCCGGAAGCTCGTCGTAAGCGGCAAGCGAAGCTGAAACAATGAGGCTTTGGCAATGCAATACAATCTCACCAGGATCGACCCCGATGCTCCTAACGAGCAGTATCCGATTGGCAAACGGGAAACCGTTTCCGATCCGTTAGAAGATCAAGTCCACAAAAACATTTTCATGGGCAAGCTCGAAGACGTGCTCAACGGCACGATCAACTGGGGGCGCAAGAACTCCCTGTGGCCGTATAACTTCGGTCTTTCGTGCTGCTACGTGGAAATGACCACCGCCTTCACGGCGCCCCACGACATCGCGCGCTTTGGCGCCGAGGTTATCCGGGCATCGCCGCGTCAGGCGGATTTCATGGTTATCGCCGGTACCTGCTTCATCAAGATGGCGCCGATCATTCAGCGTCTCTACGAGCAAATGCTCGAGCCTAAATGGGTCATCTCCATGGGTTCGTGCGCCAACTCCGGTGGCATGTACGACATCTACTCCGTCGTTCAAGGGGTGGACAAGTTCCTGCCCGTGGACGTCTACGTGCCTGGCTGCCCACCCCGCCCTGAAGCTTTTCTGCAAGGCTTGATGCTGTTGCAGGAGTCGATTGGCCAGGAGCGTCGCCCACTTTCCTGGGTCGTTGGCGATCAAGGCGTTTACCGCGCCGAGATGCCTTCGCAAAAGGAACAGCGCCGCGAACAGCGTATTCAGGTAACCAACCTGCGCAGCCCCGACGAAGTCTGATCCAGATCTGTTCTTACAAAGAAACGAGAAACTGGCTTCATTCTTTACGTTGACCGAAAGCGATAAATAACCATGACTACAGGCAGTGCTCTGTACATCCCGCCTTATAAGGCAGACGACCAGGATGTGGTCGTCGAACTGAACAATCGTTTTGGCCCGGAGGCGTTCACCGCCCAGCCGACCCGCACCGGCATGCCGGTGCTTTGGGTTGCCCGCGCCAAACTCGTCGAAGTCCTGACCTTCCTGCGTAACCTGCCCAAGCCGTACGTCATGCTCTATGACCTGCACGGCGTGGACGAGCGTCTGCGCACCAAGCGTCAAGGGCTGCCAAGCGGCGCCGACTTCACTGTGTTCTATCACTTGATGTCGATCGAACGTAATAGTGACGTAATGATCAAGGTCGCCTTGTCCGAGAGCGACCTCAGCGTGCCGACCGTTACCGGTCTGTGGCCGAACGCCAATTGGTACGAGCGTGAAGTGTGGGACATGTACGGCATCAACTTTGCCGGTCACCCGCACCTGACCCGCATCATGATGCCGCCGACCTGGGAAGGTCACCCGTTGCGCAAGGACTTCCCGGCCCGCGCCACCGAGTTCGACCCGTTCAGCCTGACCCTGGCCAAGCAACAGCTTGAGGAAGAAGCCGCGCGCTTCAAGCCTGAAGACTGGGGCATGAAGCGTTCCGGTGCGAACGAGGACTACATGTTCCTCAACTTAGGTCCCAACCACCCTTCGGCGCACGGTGCGTTCCGCATCATTCTGCAGCTGGACGGTGAAGAGATCGTCGACTGCGTGCCGGACGTCGGTTACCACCACCGTGGTGCCGAGAAGATGGCCGAGCGTCAGTCCTGGCACAGCTTCATTCCGTACACCGACCGTATCGACTACCTCGGCGGCGTGATGAACAACCTGCCGTACGTGCTTTCGGTCGAGAAGCTGGCCGGCATCAAGGTGCCCGAGAAGGTCGACGTCATCCGCATCATGATGGCCGAGTTCTTCCGGATCACCAGCCACCTGCTGTTCCTGGGGACTTACATCCAGGACGTCGGCGCCATGACCCCGGTGTTCTTCACCTTCACCGACCGCCAGAAGGCGTACACGGTGATCGAAGCCATCACCGGTTTCCGTCTGCACCCGGCCTGGTACCGCATCGGTGGCGTCGCTCACGACCTGCCGCGCGGCTGGGAAAAACTGGTCAAGGATTTCGTCGAGTGGATGCCCAAGCGTCTGGACGAATACCAGAAAGCCGCACTGGACAACAGCATCCTGCGTGGCCGGACCATCGGCGTCGCCGCCTACAACACCAAGGAAGCCCTGGAATGGGGCGTCACCGGTGCCGGCCTGCGTTCCACCGGTTGCGATTTCGACCTGCGTAAGGCTCGCCCTTACTCCGGCTACGAAAACTTCGAATTCGAAATCCCGCTAGCGGCCAATGGCGATGCCTACGACCGTTGCATCGTTCGCGTCGAAGAAATGCGCCAGAGCCTCAAGATCATCGAGCAGTGCATGCGCAACATGCCGGAAGGCCCGTACAAGGCGGATCACCCGCTGACCACGCCGCCACCCAAAGAGCGCACGCTGCAACACATCGAGACCCTGATCACGCACTTCCTGCAAGTTTCGTGGGGCCCGGTCATGCCGGCCAACGAATCCTTCCAGATGATCGAAGCGACCAAGGGCATCAACAGTTATTACCTGACGAGCGATGGCGGCACCATGAGCTACCGCACCCGGATTCGTACTCCAAGCTTCCCGCACCTGCAGCAGATCCCTTCGGTGATCAAAGGCAGCATGGTCGCGGACTTGATCGCGTACCTGGGTAGTATCGATTTCGTTATGGCCGACGTGGACCGTTAAGCATGAACAGCACGCTTATCCTGACAGACCGTTTCGCCCTGAGCGAAACCGAGCGCTCGGCCATCGAGCATGAGCTGCATCACTACGAAGACCCGCGCGCGGCGTCGATCGAAGCCCTGAAGATCGTCCAGAAGGAACGTGGCTGGGTGCCTGACGGCGCGCTCTACGCCATCGGCGAGATCCTCGGCATCCCGGCCAGCGACGTTGAAGGCGTGGCGACGTTCTACAGCCAGATCTTCCGTCAGCCTGTGGGCCGTCACATCATTCGCGTCTGCGACAGCATGGTCTGCTACATCGGCGGCCACGAGTCGGTGGTCAGCGAAATCCAGAGCAAGCTGGGCATCGGCCTGGGTCAGACCACCGCCGACGGTCGTTTCACCCTGCTGCCGGTCTGCTGCCTCGGCAACTGCGACAAGGCGCCGGCGTTGATGATCGACGACGACACGTTCGGTGATGTGCAGCCTGCCGGTGTTGCCAAATTGCTCGAGGGCTACGTATGACCCTGACTTCCTTCGGTCCTGCCAACCGCATCAAGCGTTCGGCCGAGACTCACCCGCTCACCTGGCGTCTGCGTGACGACGGCGAAGCCGTATGGCTCGACGAGTACCAGGCCAAGAACGGTTACGCCGCTGCGCGCAAGGCCTTCGCCGACATGGCCCAGGACGACATCGTCCAGACCGTGAAAGACTCCGGCCTCAAGGGCCGCGGCGGTGCAGGCTTCCCCACGGGCGTGAAGTGGGGCCTGATGCCCAAGGACGAATCCATCAACATCCGCTACCTGCTGTGCAACGCGGATGAGATGGAGCCGAACACCTGGAAAGACCGCATGCTGATGGAGCAACTGCCCCATCTGCTGATCGAAGGCATGCTGATCAGTGCTCGCGCGCTGAAAACCTACCGTGGCTATATCTTCCTGCGTGGCGAATACACCACCGCCGCCAAGCACCTGAACCGTGCCGTGGAAGAAGCCAAGGCAGCAGGCCTGCTGGGTAAGAACATCCTGGGCAGCGGCTTCGATTTCGAACTGTTCGTCCACACCGGCGCCGGGCGTTACATCTGCGGTGAAGAAACCGCACTGATCAACTCCCTCGAAGGCCGCCGCGCCAACCCGCGTTCCAAGCCGCCCTTCCCTGCCGCCGTGGGCGTGTGGGGCAAGCCGACTTGCGTGAACAACGTGGAAACCCTGTGCAACGTGCCGGCGATCATTGCCGACGGCGTGGACTGGTACAAATCGTTGGCGCGCGAAGGCAGTGAAGACATGGGCACCAAGCTCATGGGCTTCTCCGGCAAGGTCAAGAACCCGGGCCTGTGGGAATTGCCGTTCGGCGTCACCGGTCGCGAGTTGTTCGAAGACTACGCCGGCGGCATGCGCGACGGTTACAAGCTCAAGTGCTGGCAGCCAGGCGGCGCCGGTACCGGTTTCCTGTTGCCGGAACACCTGGACGCACAAATGTATGCCGGCGGCATCGCCAAAGTGGGCACCCGTATGGGTACCGGCCTGGCCATGGCGGTGGACGACAGCGTCAACATGGTGTCGTTGCTGCGCAACATGGAAGAGTTCTTCTCCCGCGAATCCTGCGGCTTCTGCACCCCATGCCGTGACGGTTTGCCGTGGAGCGTCAAGCTGCTGCGCGCGATCGAGAACGGTGAAGGCCAAGCCGGCGATATCGAGACCCTGCTGGGTCTGGTCGGTTTCCTCGGCCCAGGCAAGACCTTCTGTGCTCACGCACCGGGCGCCGTGGAGCCGTTGGGCAGCGCCATCAAATACTTCCGCCATGAGTTCGAAGCCGGCATCGCGCCTACCAGCGCCGTCGTCCCGCCTCTGGCAAAGCCGATCGTAGTCGGCGCGTAAACGCTTAAAAAGGCGAAGGGTCCGTGCCCTTCGTCTTCTCGTGTGATGACGCCGTAAACGGCTGTGTTGATTCACGCGAATAACAAGATTCCATTAGCCACGCCCGCTGACACCGGGCCAACGAAGAACTTTGAACCATGGCCACTATCCACGTAGACGGCAAAGAGCTCGAAGTCGATGGGGCAGACAACCTGTTACAGGCGTGTCTGTCGCTAGGCCTCGATATCCCTTATTTCTGCTGGCACCCAGCCCTTGGCAGCGTTGGCGCTTGCCGCCAGTGCGCGGTCAAGCAGTACACCGACGAGAACGACAAGCGCGGTCGGATCGTCATGTCCTGCATGACGCCAGCTACCGACGGCAGCTGGATCTCCATCGACGACGAAGAAGCGAAAGTGTTTCGCGCCAGCGTCGTCGAATGGCTGATGACCAACCACCCTCACGACTGCCCGGTCTGTGAGGAAGGCGGTCACTGCCACCTGCAAGACATGACGGTGATGACCGGCCACAACGAGCGCCGTTATCGCTTCACCAAGCGTACTCACCAGAACCAGCAACTGGGCCCGTTCATTTCCCACGAAATGAACCGCTGCATCGCCTGCTATCGCTGCGTGCGCTTCTATAAAGACTACGCTGGCGGCACCGACCTCGGCGTATTCGGCGCCCACGACAACGTGTACTTCGGTCGCGTTGAAGATGGCACCCTCGAAAGCGAGTTCTCCGGCAACCTCACCGAAGTCTGCCCGACGGGTGTGTTCACCGACAAGACTCACTCCGAGCGCTACAACCGCAAGTGGGACATGCAGTTCTCGCCGAGCATCTGCCATGGCTGCTCCAGCGGTTGCAACATTTCCCCGGGCGAGCGTTACGGCGAACTGCGTCGCATCGAAAACCGTTTCAACGGTTCGGTGAACCAGTACTTCCTGTGCGACCGTGGTCGTTTCGGCTATGGCTACGTCAACCGCGAAGACCGCCCGCGTCAGCCACTGCTGGCCAACGGCGCCAAGCTGGGCCTCGACGAAGCACTGGATAAAGCCGCCGACCTGCTGCGCGGTCGAAACATCGTCGGTATCGGTTCGCCGCGCGCCAGCCTCGAAAGCAACTACGCGTTGCTTGAACTGGTCGGCGCCGAGCACTTCTACTCCGGTATCGAAGCCGCTGAACTTGAGCGCATTCGTCTGGTTGTACAGGTGCTCAAAGACAGCCCGCTGCCGATCCCGAACATGCGCGACATCGAAGATCACGATGCGATTTTCGTCCTCGGCGAAGACCTGACCCAGACCGCTGCGCGCATGGCCCTGGCCCTGCGTCAATCGGTCAAGGGCAAGGCTGAAGACATGGCCGACGCCATGCGCGTTCAGCCGTGGCTCGATGCCGCGGTGAAGAACATCGGTCAGAACGCGCTGAACCCGCTGTTCATCGCCAGCCTGGCTGAAACCAAGCTCGACGACATCGCTGAAGAATGCGTTCACGCCGCTCCAGACGACCTGGCCCGCATCGGTTTCGCCGTGGCTCACGCCCTCGACGCCAGCGCGCCTGCCGTTGAAGGTCTGGACGCTGAAGCTCTTGACCTGGCCAAGCGCATTGCCGACGCCCTGCTCGCTGCCAAGCGTCCACTGATCATTGCCGGTACCTCGCTGGGTTCCAAGGCGTTGATCGAAGCCGCGGCGAACATCGCCAAGGCCCTGAAGCTGCGCGAGAAGAACGGTTCCATCAGCCTGATCGTGCCAGAGGCCAACAGCCTCGGCCTGGCCATGCTCGGTGGTGATTCGGTCGACGCAGCCCTGCAAGCGGTGATCGACGGTAAGGCCGACGCCATCGTCGTGCTGGAAAACGATCTGTACACCCGTACCGACAAAGCCCGTGTCGATGCTGCCCTGAACGCCGCGAAAGTGGTGATCGTGGCGGACCATCAGAAGACCGCCACCAGCGATCGCGCGCACCTGGTTCTGCCAGCCGCCAGCTTCGCTGAAGGCGACGGTACGCTGGTCAGCCAGGAAGGCCGCGCCCAGCGCTTCTTCCAGGTCTTCGACCCGACTTACCTCGACGCAAGCATTCTGGTTCACGAAGGCTGGCGCTGGTTGCATGCCCTGCGTTCGACCCTGCTGAACCAGCCGATCGACTGGACCCAACTGGACCACGTCACCGCTGCCGTTGCTGCGAGCAAACCGCAACTGGCGCGCATCGTCGATGCCGCACCGTCCGCCACATTCCGCATCAAAGGCCTGAAACTGGCGCGCGAACCGCTGCGTTACAGCGGCCGGACCGCCATGCGCGCCGACATCAGCGTGCATGAACCGCGTACTTCCCAGGACAACGACACCGCGTTCTCGTTCTCCATGGAAGGTTACTCGGGCTCGGTCGAACCGCGTCAGCAAGTACCCTTCGCCTGGTCTCCGGGCTGGAACTCGCCGCAAGCCTGGAACAAGTTCCAGGACGAAGTCGGTGGTCACATCCGCGCTGGCGACCCGGGCACTCGCCTGATCGAAAGCACCGGTGATTCGCTGAACTGGTTCGCCAGTGTTCCGCGCGCGTTCAACCCGGCTCCGGGCACCTGGCAGGTCGTGCCGTTCTTCCACCTGTTCGGCAGCGAAGAGAACTCTTCCAAAGCCGCACCGGTTCAGGAACGCATCCCGGCCGCTTATGTGTCGCTGGCCAAGTCCGAAGCCGACCGCCTGGGTGTCAATGACGGTGCCCTGCTGAGCCTGAACGTAGCCGGCCAGACCTTGCGTCTGCCGCTGCGCATCAACGAAGAGCTGGGTGCCGGTCTGGTTGCATTGCCGGCCGGTATCGCCGGTATTCCGCCAGCGATCTTTGGCAAATCCGTTGACGGTCTGCAGGAGGCAGCGCTATGACCTTGTTCACTCCTGAAGTGATCGACGTAATCATCGCGGTCCTCAAGGCCATCGTGATCCTGCTCGCCGTGGTGGTGTGCGGCGCGCTGCTGAGCTGGGTCGAGCGTCGTCTGCTCGCCCTCTGGCAGGACCGCTACGGTCCGAACCGCGTCGGCCCGTTCGGCGCGTTCCAGATCGCCGCCGACATGATCAAGATGTTCTTCAAGGAAGACTGGACCCCGCCGTTCGCCGACAAAGTGATCTTCACGTTGGCACCGGTCGTGGCCATGAGCGCCTTGCTGATTGCCTTCGCAATCATCCCGATCACCCCGACCTGGGGAGTGGCGGACATCAACATCGGCATCCTGTTCTTCTTTGCCATGGCCGGTCTGTCGGTCTACGCGGTGCTGTTCGCCGGCTGGTCGAGTAATAACAAGTTCGCCCTGTTGGGCAGCTTGCGGGCCTCGGCACAAACCGTGTCGTACGAAGTGTTCATGGGCCTGTCGCTGATGGGCATCGTGATCCAGGTTGGCTCGTTCAACATGCGCGACATCGTTGAATACCAGGCGCAGAACCTGTGGTTCGTCATTCCGCAGATCTTCGGTTTCCTGACTTTCTTCATCGCTGGCGTCGCCGTGACTCACCGTCACCCGTTCGACCAACCGGAAGCGGAGCAGGAACTGGCCGACGGTTACCACATTGAATACGCCGGCATGAAATGGGGCATGTTCTTCGTCGGCGAGTACATCGGCATCGTGTTGATTTCGGCACTGCTGGTGACCTTGTTCTTCGGTGGCTGGCACGGTCCGTTCGGCATTCTGCCGCAGATCCCGTTCATCTGGTTTGCACTGAAAACCGCGTTCTTCATCATGTTCTTCATCCTGCTGCGCGCCTCGATTCCGCGCCCACGGTATGACCAAGTGATGGATTTCAGCTGGAAGTTCTGCCTGCCGCTGACCCTCGTCAACATGCTGGTGACCGCTGCGGTCGTGTTGCTCAACACGCCCGCCGTCGCGGCTCAGTGAGGATAGAGAATCATGAAGTACATTTTTGACATCGTGCATGGCTTCTTCACCCAGCTTCGCAGCCTGGTGATGATCTTCGGCCACGCTTTCCGCAAGCGCGACACGCTGCAGTACCCGGAAGAAGCCGTGTACCTGCCGCCGCGCTTCCGTGGCCGTATCGTCCTGACCCGCGACCCTGACGGTGAAGAGCGTTGTGTAGCCTGCAACCTGTGCGCCGTGGCGTGCCCGGTCGGTTGCATCTCGCTGCAGAAAGCTGAAACCGAAGACGGTCGCTGGTACCCGGACTTCTTCCGCATCAACTTCTCGCGCTGCATTTTCTGCGGCCTCTGCGAGGAAGCCTGCCCGACCACCGCGATCCAGCTGACACCGGATTTCGAAATGGCCGAGTTCAAACGTCAGGACCTGGTGTACGAGAAAGAAGATCTTTTGATCTCCGGCCCCGGCAAAAACCCTGATTACAACTTCTATCGTGTTGCAGGTATGGCGATTGCCGGTAAGCCAAAAGGCTCCGCGCAGAATGAAGCCGAGCCGATCAACGTGAAGAGCTTGCTGCCTTAAGGAAGAAAGATGGAATTCGCTTTCTATTTCGCATCGGGTATCGCTGTTGTGTCCACGCTTCGCGTGATCACCAACACCAACCCCGTGCACGCCCTGCTCTACCTGATCATTTCGCTGATCGCCGTGGCCATGACGTTCTTCGCCCTCGGCGCACCGTTTGCCGGTGTACTGGAAGTGATCGCCTACGCTGGCGCCATCATGGTGCTGTTCGTGTTCGTGGTGATGATGCTGAACCTGGGCCCGGCCTCGGTTCAGCAAGAGCGCGTCTGGCTCAAACCCGGCATCTGGCTGGGCCCGGTCGCACTCGGCGCCCTGCTGCTGGCTGAACTGCTGTACGTGCTGTTCGCCCATCAGAGTGGCCAGGCCATCGGCCACACCACCGTAGACGCCAAGGCCGTGGGCATCAGCCTGTTCGGTCCTTACCTGCTGGTGGTCGAACTCGCCTCGATGCTGCTGCTCGCCGCAGCCGTCACGGCGTTCCACTTGGGCCGCAACGAAGCCAAGGAGCAATGACGATGCCTGCTATCCCTATGGAGCATGGTCTGGCGGTTGCCGGCATCCTGTTCTGCCTCGGTCTGGTCGGCCTGATGGTCCGGCGCAACATTCTTTTCGTGCTGATGAGCCTGGAGGTCATGATGAATGCCTCCGCGTTGGCGTTCATCGTTGCCGGTAGCCGCTGGGCACAGCCGGATGGACAGATCATGTTCATCCTGGTGATCAGCCTGGCAGCCGCCGAGGCCAGTATTGGCCTGGCGATTCTGTTGCAGCTGTATCGCCGCTTCCACACTCTCGATATCGACGCTGCCAGCGAGATGCGCGGATGAACCTTCTCTATCTGACTTTCGTATTCCCTCTTATAGGTTTCCTGCTGCTGGCGTTCTCACGCGGTCGCTTGTCGGAAAACCTTTCGGCGCTGATCGGCGTCGGCTCCATTGGCCTGTCGGCAATCGTCACTGCTTACATAATCTGGCAGTTCAACGTTGCACCACCTGAAGGCGGTCACTACACCCACGTGTTGTGGCAGTGGATGGCGGTAGAAGGCTTCACGCCTAACTTCGCCCTGTACCTGGATGGTCTGTCCCTGACCATGCTCGGTGTAGTGGTCGGTGTCGGCTTCCTGATCCACCTGTTCGCGTCCTGGTACATGCGCGGTGAAGCTGGTTACTCGCGCTTCTTCGCCTACACCAACCTGTTTATCGCCAGCATGCTGTTCCTGGTCCTGGCCGATAACCTGTTGTTCGTGTACTTCGGCTGGGAAGGCGTGGGCCTGTGCTCGTACCTGTTGATCGGTTTCTACTACAGCAACCGCAACAACGGTAACGCAGCACTCAAAGCCTTCATCGTGACCCGCGTCGGCGACGTGTTCATGGCCATCGGCCTGTTCATCCTGTTCCAACAGTTGGGCACGCTGAACATTCAGGAACTGCTGGTCAAGGCGCCTGAGCACTTCAAGGCCGGTGACTTCTGGATCGTTCTGGCGACCCTGATGCTGCTGGGCGGCGCTGTCGGTAAATCCGCGCAACTGCCGCTGCAAACCTGGCTGGCGGATGCGATGGCCGGCCCGACTCCGGTTTCGGCACTGATCCACGCCGCGACCATGGTGACCGCTGGTGTCTACCTGATCGCCCGTACCCACGGTCTGTTCGCCCTGGCGCCGGACATCCTGCACCTGGTAGGTGTGGTGGGTGGCGTGACGCTGGTGCTGGCAGGTTTCGCGGCACTGGTGCAGACAGACATCAAACGTATCCTCGCCTACTCGACCATGAGCCAGATCGGCTACATGTTCCTGGCCTTGGGCGTAGGTGCATGGGACGGCGCGATTTTCCACCTGATGACCCACGCCTTCTTCAAGGCGCTGTTGTTCCTCGCATCCGGTGCGGTGATCGTTGCCTGCCACCACGAGCAGAACATCTTCAAGATGGGCGGCCTGTGGAAGAAACTGCCACTGGCCTACGCCAGCTTCATCGTCGGCGGCGCGGCCCTGGCGGCCTTGCCTCTGGTGACTGCGGGCTTCTATTCCAAGGATGAAATCCTCTGGGAAGCGTTCGCCAGCGGTAACCAGGGTCTGCTTTATGCAGGTCTGGTCGGTGCCTTCATGACCTCGCTGTACACCTTCCGCCTGATCTTCATCGCGTTCCACGGTGAAGCGAAGACCGAAGCGCACGCTGGTCACGGCATTGCTCACTGGCTGCCGCTGTCGGTGCTGATCGTACTGTCGACGTTCGTCGGCGCGATGATCGTTCCGCCGCTGCACGGTGTACTGCCGGAAAGCGTCGGCCATGCCGGCGGCGAAGCCAAGCACAGTCTGGAAATCGCCTCGGGCGCCATCGCCCTGGCCGGTATCCTGCTGGCCGCGCTGCTGTTCCTCGGCAAGCGCCGCTTCGTCACCGCCATCGCCAACAGCGGCGTCGGCCGCTTCCTTTCGGCCTGGTGGTTCGCTGCCTGGGGCTTCGACTGGATCTACGACAAACTGTTCGTCAAGCCTTACCTTGCGATCAGCCACATTCTGCGCAAAGACCCGCTCGACCAGACCATCGGTCTGATCCCGCGTATGGCCAAGGGCGGTCACACCGCCCTGAGCCGCACCGAGACCGGTCAACTGCGTTGGTATGCCGCCTCGATGGCTGCTGGTGCCGTGCTGGTAATCGGCGCCGTCGTTCTGGTAGCGGTCTGATATGAACCTTGCGAACTTGCGAAAGGAAACGAGCCCGTCATGATTCTGCCCTGGCTAATCCTGATCCCCTTCATCGGCGGCCTGCTGTGCTGGATGGGTGAGCGCTTCGGCGCCACCCTCCCCCGCTGGATTGCGCTGATCACCATGTCCCTGCTGCTCTCCCTCGGCCTCTGGCTGTGGGCCAACGGTGACTATTCATTTGCCCCGGCGCCTGGCGCCGACCCGACCTGGGCGCTTGAGTTCAAGCACGTCTGGATCCAGCGTTTCGGCATCAACGTGCACCTGGCCCTCGACGGCCTGTCGCTGTTGATGATCATGCTGACCGGTCTGCTGGGTGTCCTCTCGGTACTCTGCTCGTGGAAAGAGATCCAGCGTCACGTGGGCTTCTTCCACCTGAACCTGATGTGGATCCTGGGCGGTGTCGTCGGCGTGTTCCTCGCCCTCGACCTGTTCATGTTCTTCTTCTTCTGGGAAATGATGCTGGTGCCGATGTACTTCCTCATCGCGCTCTGGGGTCACAGTTCTTCGGACGGCAAGAAAACCCGGATCTACGCGGCAACCAAGTTCTTCATCTTCACTCAGGCTTCCGGCCTGATCATGTTGGTGGCGATCCTGGGTCTGGTACTGGTCAACTTCAACGACACCGGCGTGATTACCTTCAACTACGCCGATCTGTTGAAAACCAAGATGTCGACGACCACCGAGTACATCCTGATGCTCGGCTTCTTCATCGCCTTCGCGGTCAAGCTGCCAGTCGTACCGTTCCACTCCTGGTTGCCTGACGCTCACGCCCAGGCACCGACCGCGGGTTCCGTGGACCTGGCCGGTATCTTGTTGAAGACTGCGGCCTATGGCCTGCTGCGTTTCGCCCTGCCGCTGTTCCCGAATGCCTCGGCCGAGTTCGCGCCGTTCGCGATGACCCTGGGTCTGATCGGGATCTTCTACGGTGCATTCCTGGCCTTCGCACAAACCGACATCAAGCGTCTGATCGCCTTCTCGTCCGTTTCCCACATGGGCTTCGTGCTGATCGGCATCTACTCTGGCAGCCAACTGGCGCTGCAGGGCGCAGTGATGCAGATGCTGGCTCACGGTCTCTCGGCCGCGGCACTCTTTATCCTCTCCGGTCAGCTCTACGAGCGTACCCACACCCGCGATATGCGTGAGATGGGTGGCCTGTGGTCGAAGATTGCCTACCTGCCGGCCCTCAGCCTGTTCTTCGCCGCCGCGTCCCTGGGCTTGCCGGCGACCGGTAACTTTGTCGGTGAATTCCTGATCCTGATCGGCACCTTCGCCAGCGCCCCATGGATCACCGTGATTGCGACGTCCGGCCTGGTATTCGGTTCGGTCTACTCGCTGATCATGATCCACCGTGCCTACTTCGGCCCGTCGAAATCGGACGCGGTGCTGCATGGCATGGACGGTCGCGAACTGATCATGGTGGTTGGGCTTGCGGCACTGCTGATCTACATCGGCGTGTACCCGCAACCGTTCCTCGATACCTCTGCCGCGACGATGCATGGCGTGCAGCAGTGGCTCGGCACCGCCTTCACTCAACTCGCTTCGGCCCGGTAAGAGCGCTATGGAATTCACGACTCAACACTTTATCGCGCTTGCGCCGTTGTTGATCACCAGCGCCACGATCATCGTGGTGATGCTGGCTATCGCATGGCGACGCAACCACTCACAGACCTTCCTGCTGTCGGTGGCAGGTCTGAACCTGGCTCTGCTGTCGATCCTGCCTGCCCTGAAAGTCGCGCCGCTGGCCGTGACTCCACTGCTGCAGATCGACACCTTCGCTTGCTTGTACATGGCGCTGATCCTGGTTGCCACCCTCGCTTGTGTGACCCTCGCCCACGCCTACCTGGGCGACGGCGGTTCGGGTTACCCGGGCAACCGTGAAGAACTTTACCTACTGATCCTGATGGCCGCCGCCGGTGGCCTGGTACTGGTCAGCGCGCAGCACCTGGCCGGCTTGTTCGTCGGTCTGGAACTGCTCTCGGTACCGGTTTACGGCTTGGTGGCTTACGCCTTCTTCAACAAGCGCTCGCTGGAAGCCGGTATCAAGTACATGGTGCTCTCGGCCGCCGGTTCCGCGTTCCTGTTGTTCGGCATGGCCCTGCTCTACGCCGACGCTGGCAGCCTGAGCTTCAACGGCATCGGTCAGGCCCTGGCGGCCACCGGCCTGCCAAGCTCTCTGGCTCAACTGGGCCTGGGCATGATGCTGATCGGCCTGGCGTTCAAGTTGTCGCTGGTACCGTTCCACCTCTGGACCCCGGACGTTTACGAAGGTGCTCCGGCACCGGTGGCAGCGTTCCTGGCCACCGCGTCGAAAGTCGCTGTGTTCGCGGTGATGGTGCGTCTGTTCCAGATCTCGCCAGCGGCGAGCAGCGGTGTGCTGAGCGACGTGCTGACCATCATCGCCATCGCGTCGATCCTGTTCGGTAACCTGCTGGCACTGACCCAGAGCAACCTCAAACGTCTGCTGGGTTACTCGTCCATCGCCCACTTCGGTTACCTGCTGATCGCCCTGGTGGCGAGCAAAGGCCTGGCCGTGGAAGCCATCGGCGTGTACCTGGTCACTTACGTGATCACCAGCCTCGGCGCGTTCGGCGTGATCACGCTGATGTCCTCGCCGTACAACGGCCGTGATGCGGATGCCCTGTACGAATACCGCGGCCTGTTCTGGCGCCGTCCGTACCTGACCGCCGTCCTGACCGTGATGATGCTGTCCCTGGCCGGTATCCCGCTGACCGCGGGCTTCATCGGCAAGTTCTACATCATCGCTACCGGTGTCGAGTCGCACCAATGGTGGCTGGTCGGCTCCCTGGTACTGGGCAGCGCCATTGGCGTCTTCTACTACCTGCGCGTCATGGTCACCCTGTACCTGATGGAACCGAACCTGCGTCGCCACGATGCGCAACTGCACTGGGAACAACGTGCAGGCGGCGTGATGCTGCTGGCGATTGCCGTACTGGCGTTCTTCCTCGGCCTGTATCCACAGCCGCTGCTGAACCTGGTTCAACAGTCGGGGTTGGCGGGTTGATCGCGTAAGCGACACTCGGTAGAAAACAGAAACGGCACCTTCGGGTGCCGTTTTTGCGTTTGTGGGATTTATTACCGCCGCACTCCCCTCCTCCTGCAATACCCGAAAGCTCTCGCCAGACTATCCGCCTCGTCCTACATCCAGCACTGCGCACTTGGCTCTATCTTGAATGACTGGCTGGATCGATAAATCAACGCGAGAAATAACAATGAACCGTGACATTTTTTCCGAACTGGTAGAAGACTTCGACGCCTTGGCCGCTGATCGCCGGGGTAATGTCACGCTGCTGCCCCATAGAGTGAAGCGCTCCAAACTGGCCCCCGTCCCCCTTGAGGAATCGCGCAGCTTTACCGCCTCCAAATATTCTGGCTATATTTGTCCAGAATATGGGAGTGAAATCATGATCGTCGTTCCGTTGGCCGAAGCAAAAAACAATCTGTCCAAACTCGTCGATGACGCAGCCGCCGGACAGATCATCACGATTGCCAAACATGGTCGGGCTCTTGCGCAGCTGGTTCCGGTGGGAAAACCCTGCGGGCAGCGTATCGGAGCGATGAAAGGCAAACTGGTGCTTCCCGAAGACTTTGACACCTCACTGCCGGACGACATGCTCGATACTTTTGAAGGCACTCAAGAATGAGGCTTCTGCTCGACACGCATATTTTGCTCTGGACGCTAAGCGATGACCCCAGGCTATCCGGCAAAGCCAGAAAGCTAATTGAGAACGCTGCCGATATTTACATTAGCGCAGCGACATTCTGGGAGATGGCGATCAAGGTCGGGCTGGGAAAGCTGAACGTTGACCTGGAAGAAATCCGCCAGTACTGCCTCGACAGCGGGTTCATCGAGCTGCCTGTGACCTCAGAACACGCCATTGCCGTGAAGGACCTGGAACATCACCATCGTGACCCGTTTGACCGCCTCATTGTTGCAACGGCCATGACAGAACCCATGAAACTCCTCACTGCCGATCCATTGGTTGCCCAGTACACGGATTTGGCTGTTCTGGTCTGATCGGGCAACACCACACGCACATGACGAAATTGTAATTCCCCCATCACCTTGGCGTTATCCGCAGCTTGCAACGATGTCACCCGGCGACCATGCCGGCGGGCCCTTGCCCGCCGAACAATAAAACCCACGCCAAAGCACGTTCCCGTTCTGCCGAACCCAAGGAGTGATTGATGGTTAACAATACAAAAATGTCGATGGCCGCTTTAGCGGTGGTGGTCGGCTCCGGGCCGTCCATGGTGTTGGCGCAAGATAAAGCCGAGGGGTTTATCGAGGGCAGCAGCCTGACGGTGCTCAACCGCAACTTATACTTCAATCGTGATCATCGAGACGGCCAGGCGAGTCCCACCGGCAATGGTTATTCCGAGGCCTGGGCCCATGCGATCATCAGCAAGTTCGAATCCGGCTTTACCCAAGGCACCGTCGGGGTCGGTGTCGATGCGTTTGCGATGATCGGCTTGAAGCTCGATACCGGCGACGGTCGCAACGGTGGCCGTAGTTCTTTCGACGTGTTGCCGGTCGACAGCGATGGTCAGGCGCGGGATGAATACACTAAGGTCGGTGGTGCCGCCAAAGTGCGCGCCTTCGATACGGTGGTGAAGGTCGGCGATGTGTTTCCGGCCAACCCGGTGGTTGCGTCGGGTGACTCCCGACTGTTGCCGGAAAGCTTCCGGGGTGTCACGGCCACCAACACCAGTATCGAAGGTCTGTCGGTACAGGGCGGTCGCCTGCATGCGATGAGCCAACCAGTGTCCAGCGACATGCGCGAGAACTTCGCGACCTTCTATGCCGGCCCGGTCAATTCGCCATGGATCGCTTACGGCGGTGGTGACTACGCGCTGAACAAAAACCTCAGTTTCAGCCTGTATTCCAGTCGCCTCAAGGATGCCTGGAATCAGTACTACGCCGGCACTGCATGGACTTATCCGCTATCGGATGACCTGTCGCTGTTCAGTGGCCTGAACTATTACAAGGCGGTCGACGAAGGCAAACAGCTGCTTGGCGAGTTCGACAACAACATCTGGAGCGGCCGCGTCGGGGTGAAACTCGGCGCCCACTCCGTTGCCTTGTCGCACCAACGCAACAACGGCAACGACGACTTCGATTACCTGCGTCAGTCCGACTCGATTTTCCTCGACAACTCCATCCAGTACAGCGACTTCAACTCGCCCAAGGAACGTTCGTGGATGGTGCGCTACGACCTCGACATGAGCAGCTATGACATGCCGGGTTTGTCGTTCATGACCCGTTACGCCCGTGGCACCGACGCCGACTATTCCAGCGCCAACGCCGTGTACATGCGTCGCGATGCCGACGGCAACCCGCTGACCGACCAGAAGCGCTGGGAGCGTGATATCGAAGTCAAATACGTGGTGCAGAGCGGCTCGCTGAAAGACATGTCGTTGCGCCTGCGCCAAGCCACTACCCGCGCCACGGCATTTGAGTCGGATCTGGATGAGGTACGGGTGATTGTCGAATATCCGCTGGCGATTCTCTGACTTCACGGTTTATGCAAATTCACCTTTAGAAGCTCCTTGCTCCTTTGGTAAGAGGTGAATCTTTTGGCGTCCTTCGGGGCGCCTTTTTTTATGCCCGGTCTTTAACACATCGCGAAAAACTGTGGGAGCGGGCTTGCTCGCGATGATGCCGGCACAGCCAATATCTTCATTGGCTGAACCACCGCTATCGCGGGCAAGCCCGGCTCCCACAGGTTCTGTGGTGTACACAAATTTGGCAAACATCGCGGAAATTGTGGGAGCTTGCCCGCGATGATGTCGGCACAGCCAACACCTTCATGGACTGGACCACCGCTATCGCGGGCAAGCCCGGCTCCCACAGGTTCTGTGGTGTACACAAGTTAGGAAAACATCGCGGAAATTGTGGGAGCGAGCCTGCTCGCGATGATGCCGGCACAGCCAACATCTTCATGGGCTGAACCACCGCTATCGCGAGCAGGCTCGCTCCCACAGGATTATGCAGCCGGCTCGACGTTATCCAATGCCTGATTCACTGCCAGTTCCCCCAGCATGACCACTTGCGCAATGCCCAGCAGGGTCTTGCGATGGCTGCCTTCCAGCAGCGCGGCGAAGTCACCGAGCATGACCGTGGCCGAGGACAATGACTCGCTGGCGTTGGCCAGCAGGGACTCGGTGTCGGCTTTTGGATTGGCGAAAAACATCTGGTTGGGGGTGTAGGGCGTGGCCATGACGTGGGCGGTAGGGTTCAGGTAGTAATCGAGCGCGCGATCGGCGGCTTCGTGGAGTTTTTTGGAGTCGATGGAGGCGTAGGGGGATGTTGGGGCGGTGTCCGTAGCGGTATCTGCTTCGGGAGGGTTGGGTGTTGGCTTTTTCATGATGTTTCTCTCTCTTTGATAGTTGCAGCTGACCCATTCGATTTCCAAGCGAATGGGTGGCAGCTGTACGCAGGCTGGAAATCCGGGAGAGAGAGCAACCCGGCAGACACGAATGTCTCCCGCGCACAGCCGCCATAACAGAGTACACACCATGAAGGTGCGCAAGCATACGTTATGAAAGGCGCCTTTTGCTCTCTCAAGTCCTCGGGTTTCCAGGCCCGGTCGCTGAATTGGCAGCGACATGCACAGGCTAGAGAGCGGACGTCCGACGGACAACCTGAAAACATTGTGGGAAGCTTCTGTATTCCAGGCACAATCTTTAAACATCCCGAATTGAAATACGCACTGTGTAGGAGCTGCCGAAGGCTGCGATCTTTTGATCTTGCTTTTGAAGATCAAGATCAAAAGATCGCAGCCTTCGGCAGCTCCTACAGGGGTATCCGGTGTCAGTTACCGCGTTTGCAAAGAGAAAAGCGTTGTCAGCCGCCACGTTTGCGGCAATCCCCCGCCACTGTGTATTTGATGGTGTTAAGTTGGCCCTGAGAATCTTCATAGGTCATGGCAGTAGGCACCACGGCACAAGCAACTTGCGGCCGCACAACGCTCACCACTTTGACCACATCCAGTTTCATCCCGTATTCGTAGTCTTTCACCACCGGCGCAGGTTTGCCCTGGTTGGCCGCGTACTGCTCCATGGCTTTGACGTTGGCACTGAACGCCCTCTCAAACGTTCGGTCACCGCCGCCTTCTGCCAGCGCATTCAACGACATCGCCATCACACCGACGAACGCCATCAACTTAAAAACTTTCATACCCAATACCTTCAAATCCAGGCTCAAAAAAAAGCCCACCATCGACGCTCGATGACGGGCTAGTTCCAGTGCGACACGCTTACAAGTCTTTGGTCTTGTCGTCCTTCTTTTCATTCAAGACGACGGGGTCACGCGCCTGTTCTTTGGCGACAAACTTCTCCACCGAGCGGTCATTGGCCGCCATCATTTTTTCAAAGGCTCTATCGCCGCCACCTTCAGCCAAAACAACAGAAGACATCACCAACGCTGTAAGCGCACTCAGTTGTGCAAGTTTCATGTTTGATTCCTCGTTTAATTAACTAACGAGGTCAAGGTAACAATCCGAACCTTTCGTGACGGTGGCGCGCAGATTACATATCCGTTATGTGGCTGCCACTCTGTTGAATCAGGGCAAATAACTAATGTGGGAGCGAGCCTGCTCGCGATGGCGGTGGATCAGTCAGCATCATTGCCGACTGACAGATCGCTATCGCGAGCAGGCTCGCTCCCACAGGGGGATCACCTATTTGGTTGAAGCTGCGTCTTCGTCTCGACGATGTGCCAACTGATACAGCGCCGGCAAGATCAGCAGCGTCAGGATGGTCGAGGACAGAATCCCGCCGATCACCACCGTCGCCAGCGGTCGCTGCACCTCTGCGCCGGTGCCGGTTGCGAGGGCCATGGGAATGAAGCCCAGGGATGCGACCAATGCCGTCATCAACACCGGACGCAGTCGTGTGAGCGCCCCCTCATTGATTGCATCAGAGAGTGAACGTCCCTCCTCACGCAGGTTACGGATGAACGCGATCATCACCAAACCATTGAGCACCGCCACCCCCGACAGCGCAATGAAACCGACGCCCGCCGAGATCGACAACGGAATGTCCCGCAGCCACAACGCCATGACGCCGCCAGTCAAGGCAAACGGAATCCCGGTGAACACCAGCAAGCCGTCCTTGAGGTTGTTGAACATCATGAACAGCAGGCCAAACACCAACAGCAAGGCCACTGGCACCACGATCTGCAAGCGCTTGGCCGCCGATTGCAGTTGCTCGAACTGCCCGCCCCAACGGGTCCAGTAACCCGCCGGAACCTGAACATCGCGCTCGATCACCTCACCCGCCTCTTTAACGAAAGAGCCAATATCCCGCCCACGCACGTTGGCGCTGACGATCACCAACCGCTTGCCGTTTTCGCGGCTGACCTGATTCGGCCCGAGCACCAGATCAAGGCTGGCGACTTCCTTGAGGGCGATGAAGCCAATCTGATCGGCAGCGCCATTCGGGGGCGCCGGCACTGGAACCAACAGCGCCGACAAGCCTTCGATGTCCTTGCGCATGGCATCGGACAGGCGCACCACCATGTCGAAACGCCGATCGCCTTCATACAGTGTCCCGGCCTGGCGCCCGCCGACCGCCACCGCAATGGTGTCTTGCACGTCGCCAACGTTGAGCCCGTAACGCGCCGCCTTGTCGCGGTCGATATTGATGGTCAGCACCGGCAGGCCGGTGGTTTGCTCGACCTTGACCTCGGACGCGCCGTTGACCTTCTGCATGGCGGCGGCGATCTTCGCCGCCGTGGCGTTGAGCACGTCCATGTCATCCCCGAACACCTTGACCGCCACATCACTGCGCACGCCGGAGATCAGTTCGTTGAAACGCAACTGGATCGGCTGCGACAGTTCATAGTTGCTGCCCGGCAGCGTCGCGGCGGCTTGTTGCAGTTCGGCCATCAGCGTTTCACGGGACTTGCCCGGATCCGGCCACTGCGCCTTCGGCTTGAGCATCACGTAGCTGTCGGAGATGTTCGGCGGCATCGGGTCGGAGGCGATTTCAGCGGTGCCGGTACGGGCGAACACGCGCTCGACCTCCGGCACTTTGCCGAGAATCAGGGTTTCCAGACGCTGCTGCATATCCACCGACTGGGTCAGGCTGGTGCCCGGCACGCGTAACGCTTGCAAGGCAAAATCGCCCTCACTGAGGCTCGGCACAAACTCGCTGCCCATGCGGCTGGTGAGCACGCCGCTGAGCACAATCACACCCAATGCCGCACCCACCGCCATTGCGCGATGGGACATCACCCAAGCCAGAGCCGGTGCATAAATGCGACGCGCGCCGCGCATGACCACGCCCTCTTCTTCTTTGACTTTGCCGGTGACAAACAGCGCGATGGCCGCCGGAACAAAGGTCACCGACAACAGCATGGCGCCCAGCAGCGCGATGACCACAGTGAAGGCCATCGGGTGGAACATTTTCCCTTCGACACCGCTCAAGGCGAAGATCGGCAGGTACACGACCATGATGATCAACTGGCCGAAAATCAGCGGTCGGCGCGCCTCTTTGGCTGCCGAAAACACTTCGCGGAAACGCTCGGAGCGGGTCAGCAAACGCCCGTGATGTTGCTGCGCATGGGCCAGCCGGCGCAGGGTGTTTTCGACGATCACCACCGCCCCGTCGACGATGATGCCGAAGTCGAGCGCGCCGAGGCTCATCAGGTTAGCGCTGACCTTGTTGGTGAACATGCCGGTGAAGGTGAACAGCATTGACAGCGGAATGACCATCGCGGTGATCAACGCCGCGCGGATGTTGCCCAGAAACAGGAACAGAATCGCAATGACCAGAATCGCGCCTTCCACCAGGTTCTTCTTCACCGTGGCGATGGCTTTGTCCACCAGGTGCGTGCGGTCATACACCGCAACGGCGATCACGCCTTGGGGCAGGGAGCGGTTGATCTGTTCAAGCCTGGTCGCCACTGCCTGGGAGACCGTTCGGCTGTTTTCGCCGATCAGCATGAACACCGTGCCAAGCACCACTTCGCGACCGTTTTCGGTGGCGGCACCGGTACGCAGTTCGCGGCCGATGTCTACGGTCGCGACGTTCTTGATCCGGATCGGCGTACCGTCGACATTGGCCATCACGATATTGGCGATGTCGTCTGTGCTTGCCACTTGCCCGGGCGCACGAATCAGCAACTGCTCGCCGCTGCGCTCGATGTAACCGGCGCCGACGTTGGCGTTGTTGCGTTCCAGCGCCGTGATCAAATCGGTGAGGGTCAGTTTGTAAGCCGCCAGCCGTTTCGGATCGGGGGCGATCTGGTATTCCTTGGCGAATCCGCCGATGGTGTTGATCTCGGCCACGCCCGGAACATTGCGCAATTGCGGCTTGATGATCCAGTCCTGGATCACCCGCAGGTCGGTCGGCGTGTAGGCCGTGCCGTCCTCCTTGAGCGCACCTTCCTGCGCCTCCACTGTCCACAGGAAAATCTCGCCAAGCCCGGTGGAAATCGGCCCCATCAGCGCTTCCGCGCCCTCGGGCAATTGCTCCTTGGCGATCTGTAAACGCTCGTTGACCAATTGCCGGGCGAAGAACAGATCGGTGCCGTCCTTGAAGATCACCGTGACCTGCGACAGCCCCGAACGCGACAGCGAACGGGTCTGCTCCAGCGCCGGCAAACCGGCCATGGCGGTTTCAATCGGGAAGGTGATGCGCTGCTCGGTTTCCAGCGGCGAGAACCCGGCCGCGCCGGTGTTGATTTGCACCTGGACGTTGGTGATGTCCGGCACGGCGTCGATCGGCAGCTTTTGATAACTGGCGATGCCGAGGCCGGCCATGAGGAGAACGGCGAGCAGCACGATGATGCGCTGCTCGATGGCAAACTGGATCAGGCGTTCGAACATGAGAACCTTCCGGTCGAGGTTGACGGATCAGTGGGAGCCTTCAATGAGAATGCTCGGCTGAGGCTTTGCCCAATTCCGATTTGAGGACGAAGCTGCCGGCTGCGGCGACTTGCACGCCGGATTCCAGCCCTTGAGTGACTTCCACCAAACCGGCCGCGCGACTGCCCAATTCCACCGGTTGCGCCTTGAAGCCGTCGTCGGTGCGCACGAACACCGTGGGTTTGTCCTCGACGGTCTGGATCGCGGTTTCAGGTACGGCGACCTTGGCTTGGCGACTGTCGGTAGCAACCAGCGCCGTCACGAATAATCCCGGACGCCACGCGCCTTTAGGGTTGGCCAGGGTCACGCGAACCGTTGCAGTGCGGGTCTGCTCACCGAGCAAACTGCCGACGTAGGCCACGGTGCCAGCGACTTCGGAATTGAGTTCCGGGGCGCTGACGGTGACCGGTTTACCCACCTGCACCTTGGTCAGATCCTTGGGCGATACGCCGAAGGTCACCCACACCCGCGACAGGTCAGAAAGCGTGAAGGCATTGGTGGTTTCATCGACCACCTCCCCCGGCGTCAGGTGTTTCTCCACCACCACGCCGTCGAACGGCGCGCGCAACTCATAGCGATTGCCGCCAGTGGCGACCACGCTGCCGCTGAGTACGCTGATTTTTTGCCGGGCATTGGCCAGGGCAATTTCGGCTTCTTCCAATGCTTGCCGGGCCTGAAGGAAATCCTGCTCGGCGGAGATCTTGTCCTGCCACAGTTTTTTCTCGCGTTCATAAGTGGTACGCGCCAAGGTCAGGCGACGCTGTGCGGCAGCCTGTTCACTGCGCTGATCGGAGATCTGCTGACTGGCGATCACCGCCAGCAACTGGCCCTTTTTCACCGACTGCCCGAGGTTGACCGACACCGACTCGACCACGCCGGGCACCCGAGGCACCACGTGCGCAGTGCGGTCTTCGTCGAAGCGCACTTCACCGGGGAATGGCAAGCCGAGGCTGATGTTCTGCGCTCGCGCTTCGGTCAATTGAATGCCGGCCGCCGCAATCTGTTCGGTGCTCAACTCCAAGCGCCCTTCTTCTGCATGTTCAGCGTCGGCTGCTGCACCTTCTTCAGCGTGATCGGCGTGTTCCGCCGCTTCATCGGCGTGAGCGTCGATGGACGCATTGCCCGGCCACATCGAGCCAATACCAATGCCCAGCGCCAACGTCGCCGCTGCAACAATGATCAGTTTTTTTTCCATGGAAACTCCTCTGCGCCATGCCATCGCGCAGTGATCTGAAAGATGAAATTCAAGGGCTGACGGTGAGGTCGCCGAAGATGCGTTCGATGCGTACTCGGGCATCCGTCGCCTCGCTGACGGCCTGGATGTATTGGCTGCGCGCGCTGATCAGGGTGCGCTGGGCGTCGAGCACGTCGAGGAATCCGAACTTGCCCATTTCGAAACCGCGCGTGGCGCTGTCGACCGCACTTTGCGCGGCGGGCAGGATGGTCTGGTTGAACGCTGCGACTTCGCCGTTGGCGGTCTGCCATTGCTCCAGGGTGGTCTGGATTTGTGTGCGCAAACGCAGCTCGGTGGCGTTGCGCAGATCCCGCGCCTGATCGCTGCGCCGGGCCGCCGCCAGCACGTTGCCCTGATTGCGGTTGAACAGCGGAATCGGCATCGACAGCCCGACCACATTGACCCGCTCGCGCTCGGTTTCGCTGTATTGGCTGCCAATGCTCACGGTCAGGTCAGGAATGCGTTGCGACTTTTCCAGACCCAATGAGGCTTCGCGCTGATCGATCTGCAATTTGGCCAGACGCAGTTCGGCGGTCTCGTTCAGCAGCTCAAGCAATCGGGTCGGCGGTGGCACGGTGGGCATGCTTTGCGTGGCCGCTTGCACGGTGGTCGAGGTGGGCAACGGTGAGCCCATGACCTGCGCCAATTGCTGATAGGCGTTGGCCTGATCGCGTTCGGCGCGGCTCAGTTCCAGGCGCACTTCGGAAAGTTGCACTTGCGCACGGGTGCCTTCGACTGGCGATGATTTACCGGCCTCGATGCGTCCTTGGGCGACGCGCAAACCGTGTTCGGCGAGTTGCAGCGACTGGCGGGACAACTGCAAGCGTTGTTGCGCGGTCTGGGCGCTGTTGAACGCCTGAATCACATCGGCGCGCAACGCATAGCGCTTGCGCTCCAGTTCGATCCCGGCGGCGTCCTGCGCGCGGCTGGCGACGTCGATCCGTGCGCCACGTTTGCCGCCCAGCTCGATCGGTTGGCTGAGCATCACCGTGGTGGTTCGCGAATCACGACGGGTGTCTTCGGCCTCCCACGACACTTCGGGGTTGGGGATCAGACCGGCCTGTTTGCGCTCACCCTCGGCGATGCCGATTTCCCACTGCGCAGCCGCCAGATCCGGGTTACCGGCGAATGCCGTTTGCAGGGCTTGATCCAGGGTCAGGGTCGATGCATGCACAAGACCCGTGCCGGCCAGCAACACAACGCTGGCCGTCACTGTCCTCGTTGTTTTTTTCAGGCGTGATCGCGCCGTCAGTTCTTTTAAACCGGGCAATGGAGGACTTCCTTCATTCAAGAATCTTTGATGCCGCCACGGTAGGGTTTTGAACTTATCGACAAGGTGACTGAAACATTACAAATACGTTATCCACGGCATGTGGAAGTTGTTTTGATTTAGGATGCGAAGTGCGAAAGGCGACATAGCAATACATGGAAACAAATACACGGTAGTTATCTGCCGAACAGCCCTTGCCTGAATTCGGTGCATGGGCATTCAGGCTTGCCTGCTGCGACAGGCTGTCGCAGATCATCATTTTCAGGGCTCAAGACCCAGCATTTAAGTTGACTCTGTAGCCACTACAGCCTTTACCTTGCACGCCATCACACAGGGAAACCTCTGTAGGAAACCAGAAACTCACAACTCTAGTCGTTATTAAAACCCGTCCGGCCTCCCCTACAAAAACAACAACTTTCCCGGCCACCTTAATTAAATATCCATTAAATAAAAGTGGTGATTGACCATGCGAATCCTTGTCGTCGAGGACGAGCTTAAAGCTGCCGAATACTTACATCAGGGACTGACGGAAAGTGGTTACATCGTTGACCACGCGGCCACGGGCGCCGATGGACTGCATCTGGCGCAACAGCAGGCGTATGACCTGGTGATACTGGACGTCAATCTGCCAGAGCTGGACGGCTGGGGCGTGCTTGAACAACTGCGTCGCACCCACTCCACCCGGGTGATGATGCTCACCGCGCGTGGTCGTCTGGCCGACAAGATTCGCGGCCTGGACCTGGGTGCCGACGATTATCTGGTCAAGCCATTCGAGTTTCCGGAATTGCTGGCGCGGGTCCGCACGCTGATGCGCCGCAGCGAAAACATCCCGGTGCCGCAAGTGCTCAAAGTCGCCGATCTGGAACTCGATCCAGGGCGCCACCGCGCCTTTCGCGGCGAGCAGCGCATCGACCTGACCACCAAGGAATTCGCCCTGCTGCATCTGCTGATGCGCCAGTCCGGGGAAGTGCTCACCCGCACCCAGATCATTTCGCTGGTGTGGGACATGAATTTCGACTGCGACACCAACGTGGTCGAAGTGTCGATCCGGCGTTTGCGCGCCAAGATCGACGACCCGTTCGACAGCAAACTGATCCATACCCTGCGCGGTGTCGGCTATGTGCTGGAGGCGCGGGAATGAAGCCGGCCAGCCTGTCAATGCGGTTGGGGCTGACGGTGAGTATTCTCGGGGCGCTGCTGGTAGTGTTTCTGGCGATCCTGGCTTACTTCGCCCTGACCCATGAGTTGAACGCGTTATCCAGAAACAGCCTGGCCCAGAAGATGGAACAGGTGGAACACAGCCTGTCGCTGTATGCCGATTCCGCAGAAATTCGTTCGGCGCCGCACATTTTGCTCGATCAGGTCATGGGCCATGACAACCTCACCCTGACGATTTATGACCGCACCAACTTACGCACGCCGCTGTTGAAATCCGGCTCCGGAATGGCCGACCCGCGCCTGGAACGCAAGGCAGTGCTGGCCGCCAACGAACAACTGGCGTTCTCCAGCAGCACCGACGACCAAGACAAGCGCTACCTGACCGCCTCTCGGTTGATCCGCATCAAGGACGGCACCCGCATCCCGGTGCTGCTGTCGATGGACGATGCCCACAATCAGGCGTTGCTCAACGCCTATCTGCGCTCGACACTGATTGCCTTGCCGTTGCTGCTGATCTTCATCGGCCTCAGTGCCTGGGCCGCTGTACAGCGGGGGCTGACGCCGCTACGCGAGTTTCGCAAAGTGGCGGCGATGGTCTCGACGCAAGACCTCGGCCATCGGCTGTCGGTGCTCGACATGCCCCAGGAACTCAGTGAGCTGGCCCGGGGGATCAACTTCATGCTCGATCGCCTCGATAATGGTGTGCAGCAGTTGTCGCAGTTCTCCGATGACCTGGCTCATGAATTGCGCTCGCCGATCAACAATCTGATGGGCAAGGCACAGGTGACGCTGTCCCGGGAACGCACGACCGAGGAGTACAAGAACGTTTTGGTGTCTTGCACCGAAGAACTGGAGCGTGTCGCACGGATTGTCTCGGACATGCTGTTTCTGGCGCAGGCCAGTAACCCGGCAGCGCTCACATCCTTCGAGTCGGTCGCCCTGGAAGAAGAAGCCGAGAAAGTGGCCGAACTGTTTTCCTTGTCGGCGCAAGACAAGCGCATCAGCCTGAGCGTGACCGGCGCCAGCGCACGGGTATTGGGCGACCGCCTGATGATTCAACGGGCGATCTCGAACCTGCTGTCCAACGCCCTGCGCCACTGCCCGGCCGGGCAAACGGTTTCGTTACACATTGAACAAGAAGCGTCTGAGGTTTCGCTGCGGGTCAGCAACCCCGGCGCGGGCATCGAAGCGCAGCATCTGCCGCATCTGTTCGACCGCTTTTACCGGGTCGACAGCAGCCGCTCCCGCTCGCAAGGCAGCACCGGACTGGGCCTGGCCATCGTACGTTCGATCATGAGCCTGCATCAGGGCGTGGCACAGGTTAAAAGCTTGCCCGGGACGGTGACGGTGTTTCGATTGGGGTTTCCCGCCCCCGAGGAATAAACGTCGCCGACCCATTGGTTGCCCAGTACACAGATTTAGCAATTTTGGGTTAGCCCGGCCTGCCTTTCCCAGTCTCATTCCCCCTTTCCAGAATCGCCTCGCGGGTGAATCAGCCGCGTCCTACATCCCGATCCCGCCTTCGACATTAATGTAATGACTTGACCGAATTGGCAGGCACAGAAGCCTTGACCTATTCGATTCTTGTGATAGAAATATACGCAGGTAACGTACAGAACATGGACGCTCTTTTTATCGAATTACCCGCATTTCAAAAACACAGAAATGACTATCTGGACGACGAACTGTTTCGCAGCTTTCAACTGGAGCTGCTGAAAAACCCGGAAACCGGCGACCTGGTGGAAGGTATGGGCGGGTTGCGAAAGGTCCGTTTCTCCGACCAGCGACGCGGCAAAGGCAAGCGCAGTGGACTAAGGGTGATTTATTACTGGTGGTCGGGTTTTGATCAATTCTGGCTATTCACCGTATATAGCAAAAACGAGCAAGACGACTTGTCGCCTTCCCAGAAGAAACTTTTCAGACAAACTCTAGATAGCGAAATCAACACGAGATCCCACTATGAAACGTGACATTTTTGCCGAACTGATGGAAGGCCTTGAAGCCTTGGCCGACGAGCGCCAAGGCAAGGTCACGCTGCGAACCCACAAGGTCAAACTGCCAAAACTGGTGCCAATCACTGCCGAGGAGGTGGTAGCCATACGCCAACAGCTCAACCTTTCCCGTTCGGTATTCGCGATGTATTTGCGTACGAATACCCGGACGTTGGAGAACTGGGAACAAGGACGGGCGAAACCTAATGCTCAGGCGACAACGCTGATCCGGCTGGTTGAGCGTTTTCCGGAAACGGTTGAACAACTGGCGGCGCTGACCTGAAATGCTCGCGGCGTATTCAATGACGCCATCGCGAGCAGGCTCGCTCCCACAGGGGACTACGTTCTGTCAGAAAGAATGCGGTTCAATGTGGGAGCGAGCCTGCTCGCGATGGCGGTGGCAAACAAACAAAAACGGCACCTGTTGCGGTGCCGTTTTGCCTCACGCGGTCCCGCTGTTTACTTACGCGCCGCCTCCCACGATTTCAGCAGTTCGGCATAGCTCACGGTTTCGCCTTTAGGCTTCTCGTTCGCCAGTTTCGCTTTCGGCGCACCCGGTTGATCGAACCAGTACTGCGCATCCCGCTCCGGATTCATTTTCGGCCCACAGGTCGGTTGTACCTTGGAACGTTCCAGACGGGTCATGATCGCGTCCTGATCCTTGGCCAGACCGTCCAGTGCCTGTTGTGGCGTTTTCTCGCCACTGGCGGCTTCCGCGATGTGGCTCCACCACAGTTGCGCCAAACGCGGATAGTCCGGCACGTTGGTCCCGGTCGGGGTCCATTGCACGCGGGCCGGGCTGCGGTAGAACTCCACCAGACCACCGAGTTTCGGCGCCAGGTCGGTCATGGCTTGCGAGTTGATGTCCGACTCGCGGATCGGGGTCAGGCCGACAATGGTTTTCTTCAGGGATACGGTTTTCGAGGTCACGAACTGCGCGTACAGCCAGGCAGCGAGTTTTTGCTTTTCAGGCGTGGACTTGAGGAAAGTCCAGGAACCAGCGTCCTGATAACCGAGCTTCATGCCCTCCTCCCAGTACGGCCCTTTTGGCGAGGGTGCCATTCGCCATTTCGGCGTGCCGTCGGCGTTCATCACCGGCAGGCCCGGTTTGGTCATGTCGGCGGTAAACGCGGTGTACCAGAAGATCTGCTGGGCGATGTTGCCCTGAGACGGCACCGGCCCGGATTCGGAGAAGGTCATGCCCGCCGCTTCCGGTGGCGCGTATTTTTTCAGCCAGTCCACGTACTTGGTGGTTGCATAGACCGCCGCCGGGCCGTTGGTGTCGCCGCCGCGGGTCACGCTGGAACCGACTGGATGGCAGTCTTCGACACGGATGCCCCACTCGTCCACCGGCAAGCCGTTGGGAATGCCCTTGTCGCCAGCGCCGGCCATGGAGAACCAGGCATCTGTGAAGCGCCAGCCGAGGGACGGGTCTTTCTTGCCGTAGTCCATGTGCCCGTAGATGCGCTTGCCGTCGATTTCTTTGACGTCTTCGCTGAAGAACTTGGCGATGTCTTCATAGGCCGACCAGTTCACCGGTACGCCCAGCTCATAACCGTATTTTTCTTTGAATTTCGCTTTCAGATCCGCCCGCTCGAACCAGTCGGCGCGAAACCAGTAGAGGTTGGCGAACTGCTGGTCGGGCAGTTGATAGACCTTGCCATCCGGCGCGGTGGTGAACGAGATGCCGATGAAGTCTTTGATGTCCAGGGTCGGTGAGGTGTAGGCCTTGCCTTCGTTGGCCATCAGGTCGGTGATCGATTCGGTCTTGCCGTAGCGAAAGTGCGTACCGATCAGGTCCGAGTCGTTGACCCAGCCGTCATAGATGTTCTTGTCCGATTGCATCTGGGTCTGCAGTTTTTCCACCACGTCGCCTTCTTGCAGCAAGTCGTGGGTCAGCTTGATCCCGGTGATCTCGGTAAAGGCCTTGGCCAGCGTTTTGGATTCATATTCGTGGGTCGCGATGGTTTCCGAAACCACCTTGATGCTCATCCCGCGAAACGGCTCGGACGCCTTGATGAACCACTTCAACTCTTCGAGCTGCTGTTCCGGGGTCAGGGTGGACGGTTTGAACTCGCTGCCAATCCATTTCTTGGCGGCGTCTTCATAGGCATCGGCCCAGGCCGCAGCGCTCAACCCGCTGAGTGCCAGCATGGCTGCCAATGAAACGCTATGTCGCAGCTTATTGTTTTTGTCGAACATAGAGACCTCCTGTTTAGGTTTCGGGACATGCATGCCGATCGATTTCGACTAGCCCCAACGCATCACAGCCAACAGCCACACCAGGGACAACGCGAACGCTACCCAGATGCTCCAGTCGGTGGCGCCGATTACCAGCAAATGCAGGTAGGCGCTGCCGAGAAGACCGATAAACAACCGATCGCCACGGGTGGTGGCAATCGGCAAAAAACCACGCCGAGGGACACTCGGCGAACGCAACTCCCAGGTCGTCATGCTCGCCAGGATCAAGGCAATGACGCCGAAAAACGCCGCCGTGGGGCCAGTCCAACTCATCCATTCCATCATCAGTTCCTCATACCCGGCCCAGGGCAAAGCCCTTGGCCACGTGGTTGCGAACAAACCAGATCACCAGCATGCCTGGCAGGATGGTCAACACCCCCGCGGCCGCCAGCACGCCCCAGTCGATGCCGGACGCCGAGACTGTGCGGGTCATGACTGCGGCGATGGGTTTGGCGTTCACCGAAGTCAGGGTTCGCGCCAGCAACAGCTCGACCCAGGAAAACATGAAGCAGAAAAACGCCGTAACACCGATCCCGGAGCCGATCAGCGGGACGAAGATCTTCACGAAGAACTTGGGGAAACTGTAGCCATCAATGTAGGCGGTTTCGTCAATTTCCTTGGGAACGCCGGACATGAAGCCTTCAAGAATCCACACCGCCAACGGCACGTTGAACAGGCAGTGAGCCAGCGCAACCGCGATGTGGGTGTCGAACAACCCGATCGAGGAATACAGCTGGAAGAACGGCAGCAGGAAAACTGCCGGCGGCGCCATGCGGTTGGTCAGCAGCCAGAAGAACAGGTGCTTGTCACCGAGAAAACGATAGCGCGAGAACGCATACGCCGCCGGCAGCGCCACGCTCAGGGAAATCACCGTGTTCAGGCTCACGTAGTACAGCGAGTTGAGGTAACCGGTGTACCAGCTCGGGTCGGTGAAGATCACCTTGTAGTTGGCGAAGGTGAAATCCTGGGGAAACAGCGTCAGACCGCCGAGGATTTCGGTGTTGCTCTTGAAGGACATGTTCAGCAGCCAGTAGATCGGCACCAGCAGGAACATGATGTAGATCAGCAATGGGATAAGCTTTCTCTTGCTCATGGCAGGCCTCACCGATTGGCGTCAGAGTGAGTCATGGCGGTGTAGAACAGCCACGACACCAACAGGATGATCAGGAAGTACACCAGCGAGAAAGCGGCCGCCGGGCCGAGGTCGAATTGCCCTACGGCCATTTGGGTCAAGGTCTGACTCAAGAAGGTCGTGGCATTGCCCGGACCGCCCCCCGTCAGCACGAACGGCTCGGTGTAGATCATGAAGCTGTCCATGAACCGCAGCATCACCGCGATCAGCAGCACGCTTTTGAGCTTGGGCAACTGGATGTGTCGGAACACCGCCCAGGCCGACGCCCGATCAATCCGTGCTGCCTGGTAATACACATCCGGAATCGCCCGCAAACCGGAGAAACACAACAGCGCCACCAGCGACGTCCAGTGCCACACGTCCATCACCAACACCGTGACCCAGGCGTCCATGGTATTGGACGCATAGTTGTAGCTGATGCCCATGGCATTGAGGCTCGAACCGAGCAAACCGATATCGGCCCGGCCGAAAATCTGCCAGATGGTGCCGACCACGTTCCATGGAATCAGCAGCGGAATCGCCAGAATAATCAGCACGACCGACGACCAGCGGCCCTTGATCGGCATGGTCAGGGCGATGGCGATGCCCAAGGGGATTTCGATCAGCAGCACGCAAGCGGAGTAGATGAACTGGCGCAGCAGCGAGTCATGCAACCGTGGGTCGAGCAGCACTTGCTTGTACCAGTCGGCGCCGACGAAGTAACGGCTGGACTGGTCGAAGATGTCCTGCACCGAGTAGTTGACCACGGTCATCATCGGGATCACCGCACTGAATGCCACCAGCAGGAACACCGGCAACACCAGCCACCAGGCCTTGTTGTTCTGCACCTTGTTCATGGCAGCACCTCCAGCAGGTAATCATCGGCATAGACCATCAGCCATTGCGCCGGAAAACTGATGTACGCCGTGCCTTCTGGCACCGGTTTGTCTTCGGCCAGACGTACTTTCAAAGGAACGCCGTCGAGGTTCAGGGTCATGATCTTGTAGGTCCCCAGGTCTTCGACGTGTACGACCTGTGCCTGCATCGCGTCATCAAAGGGTTCGTCCCACACATGGACAAACTCCGGACGAATACCGACCTTCAGGGTTTTCCATTCGGACTCGGCGATTCGTTTCTGCATCGCGTCGGACAATGGCAAGTGAGTCCCGGCAAAACCGACACCGCCGGCTTGTGGCTGGACCTCGATCAGGTTCATCCCCGGGCTGCCGATGAAATAACCGACAAAGGTGTGGCTCGGCCGTTCGAACAATTCCCGTGGCGTTCCGAACTGCACAATTTGGCCGCCGTACATCACGGCGATCTTGTCAGCGAAGGTCGAGGCTTCGAGCTGATCGTGGGTGACGTAGACCATGGTGATGTTGAACTGCTCGTGGATCTGCTTGAGCTTGCGTCGCAGTTTCCACTTCAGGTGTGGGTCGATCACCGTCAGCGGTTCATCGAAGAGGATCGCCGACACGTCATCGCGCACCAGCCCACGGCCCATGGAGACTTTCTGCTTTTCATCAGCAGTAAGGTTACGGGCCTTCTTGTACAGCAATGCCTGAAGGTCGAGGACTTCGGCGATTTCCTGCACCTTGGTGTGAATTTTCGCTTCCGCCATGCCCTGGTTGCGCAACGGGAAGGCCAGGTTATCGAACACCGTCATGGTGTCGTAGACCACCGGAAACTGGAAAACCTGAGCGATGTTGCGCTTTTCCGGGGTCAGCTCGTTGACCACTTTACTGTCGAACAGCACCTGGCCCTGGGACGGGCTGAGCAACCCGGAAATGATGTTGAGCAAGGTCGACTTGCCGCACCCCGAAGGCCCGAGCAGCGCGTAGGCACCGCCCTGCTCCCAGACGTGGTTCATCTCGCGGATCGCGTAATCCTCGGGGCCGGTCGGCGTAGGGGTGTAGCTGTGGGCAAGGCTCTGCAAACGGATTTCGGCCATCAGGCAACCCTCGCAATGCGGCGACCGGGCGCCTGGACCAGCCGCCCCTGCATATCGAACACAAACAGTTTATGGGTCGGGATATAGATGCGAATCGGCGCATCGACGTCGTATTCGTGAACACCCGGCAAGTGCAGCACCAGCAGGAAATACTCGTTGCGCACGTGCAGGAAGGTTTCCGAACCGCTGATCTCGGCCACCTCGACGGTCACCGCCAGTTCCAGGTCATCGTCATTGCTCGGCACCAGCGAAATGTGGCTGGGGCGCACGCCGAAACGGAACTCGCCCTCGCCCACCGGCCGCAGATCGACGTTCAACGGGAAGTGCACGAAGTTGGCGAAACTGACTTCGTTGCCGGCAATTCGCCCCGGCATCAGGTTGATCGGCGGCTCGGAGAACAGCTCCGCCGCCAGCACGGTTTGTGGCTGGTGATACACCTCGGAGGACTTGCCGCTCTGAATCACCCGACCTTCGTGAAGAATCGTGGTGGTGCCGCCCAGCGCCAGGGCTTCGTTGGGTTCGGTGGTGGCATAGATAGCGATGGTGTGATGGGCCGCGAACAGCTCGCGCATTTCCTGGCGCAGCTCTTCGCGCAGCTTGTAGTCGAGGTTGACCAGTGGCTCGTCGAACAGAATCAGCTCGGCGTCCTTGACCAGCGCGCGGGCCATGGCCGTGCGCTGTTGCTGGCCGCCGGAGAGTTCCAAAGGATGGCGCTGGAGGAATTTCTCGATGCGCAGCATCTTCGCGGTTTCCAGCACTTTGCTCTGGATCAGCTCGTTGGAAACGCCGCCCTGACGCAGTGGCGAGGCGATGTTCTCGAACACCGTCATGGTCGGGTAGTTGATGAACTGCTGATAGACCATCGACACATTGCGCAAACGCACCGGGCGCTGGGTGACGTCGACGCCGTTCATCAGGATGCGGCCGCTGTCGGGCTTGTCCAGACCTGCCATCAGGCGCATGAGGCTGGTTTTGCCAGACAGCGTGCGACCGAGCAAAACGTTGAACGATCCGGGTTCGAAGTTAAGGCACGCATCGTCGATCCAGGTCTGACCCTCGACGGTACGGCTGACGTGCTCCAGGATTAGTGACATGGCTCGGCCTTTTTATTATTGGAGTCAAGCGACCGGAGCACTACAGCGACATTCGTGCCAGAAATTCCAAGCGATTGATCTGGCTTGAAAAACACGAAAAAGAAGGGAAAACCGCGTTCGTTGCTGAACAGAAATGAACAACCGCGGTTGAACAATTGAACAGTTCAACGATTGACAATGAACAAATGTGAACAACACTCTACAGACGTTTTCAGCCACACATTGCCCTGTAGGAGCCAGGCTTGCCGGCGAAGGCGTCGTCGAAATCGCCTTCGCCGGCAAGCCTGGCTCCTACAGGTATGCGTCGTGCCGGAAACACGTGCGAAATGTGCTCTTGTGCGTGAAAACCATAAAAACAATAAAAGCTTGCTCAGAGATCGACTGCCATGGCCGCACCCGCCCCGCCGCTCTCCCACGACGCCATCATCCTGGACTCCTGGTCTCGCTGCCGCGCGTTCGGGCTCGATCATCAGAGCGCGCCGGCGTTCGATCAGCTACCCGCCGATGGCATCGCCCAGTTGCTCGAGAGCCAGCATTCACTGGTGCAGACCACCCATCAGGAAGTCCTGCCGTATTACGAGAACATCCTCAGCAACTCCAATTGCCTGATCATGCTCGCCGACAATCAGGGCCAGGTGCTGACGTCCTGGGGTACCCAGCGTTTCATCGAGCCAAGCCTGACTCGCGGTTTCAGCGCTGGCGCCAGCTGGATGGAGCGTTGCAGCGGGACCAATGCGATCGGCACCGCGCTGGCCTGTGAGCAGGCGGTGCACATCGAGCATGATGAACACTTTCTCAAGGCCAACCGCTTCATGACCGGTTCCGCCGCACCGATTTTCGATGCCGAGCGCAAGGTGATCGCGGTGCTGGATGTGTCCAGCGACAGCTACCTGCCGCCGTCGCACACCCTGGGCATGGTCAAGATGATGAGCCAGACCGTGGAGAACCGGCTGATCCTCAACCTGTTCCATGGCCAGCATTTCCAGCTGACCTTCAACACCGGGCTGAACAACCTCGACAGCCAATGGGCCGGGTTGCTGATCTTCGATGAGACCGGTCAGGTGCTGTCGGCCAATCGTCGGGCCGACAACCTGCTGGGCATCAGCCTGTCGCGGGTCAGTGTCGAAAGCCTGTTCAAAGTCTCGTTGTTGGAACTGCTGAACCAGCCGGACGGCCTGCCGTTTGCCCTGCAAGCCTCGGGGCGCAACCGTTTCCAGTGCCTGTTGAAACGACCGAAACAAGCGCCGATTCAGGCGAGGCTGTTTTCTGAAATAAAGAGCGCTGAACCCACGGCGCCGGCGCCCACAGCGATCAGCCTCAATACCCTGCATTTTGGCGACAGCCGTGTGGAAAAAGCCGTGCGCCAGGCCGAACGCTTGCTGGAAAAGGACATCCCGCTGTTAATCCACGGGGAAACCGGAGTCGGCAAGGAAGTCTTCGTCAAAGCCCTGCATCAGACCAGTTCACGCAGCAAACAACCGTTCATTGCCGTCAACTGTGCAGCGATCCCCGCGGAACTGGTGGAATCCGAACTGTTCGGCTACGAGAAAGGCGCGTTCACCGGCGCCAATCAGAAAGGCAGCATCGGGCTGATCCGCAAGGCCGACAAAGGCACGCTGTTCCTCGACGAAATCGGCGACATGCCGCTGCCAACCCAGGCGCGGCTGTTGCGGGTGTTGCAGGAGCGTTGCGTGCAACCGGTGGGCAGCAGTGAGCTGTTCCCGGTGGACATTCGGATCATTTCAGCGACCAACCGCTCGTTGCGCGAACAGGTTCAGCTGGGGCGGTTCCGTGAGGATTTGTATTACCGCATCGGCGGTTTGACCCTGGAACTGCCGCCGCTCAGGGAGCGTAGCGATAAAGAAGCGCTGTTCAAACGGCTGTGGGAACAGCACCGCGAACCGAGCCAATGGGCTGGCTTGAGCCGTGAAGTGATGGAGCTGTTCAGCCGTCATCCGTGGCCCGGGAATTTGCGTCAGGTCAGCAGTGTGATGCAGGTAGCGCTGGCCATGGCCGAGGAACAACCGGTGCGGCCGGAGCATTTGCCGGATGATTTTTTTGTCGATCTGGAGATGGAGCCGGTGGATTCGCCGGAGCCGATAGTGGTTGATTTGAATGATGCCGAGGAATTGAATCGGCAGTTGCAGGCGGCTGGGGGGAATATTTCCCACTTGGCGCGGCGGTTGGGGGTTAGCCGCAATACCCTTTACAAGCGATTGCGCCAGGTTGAGTGACGAGTGAGCCGCACTGGCGGCGTTCGGCTTGAGAACATTCGCGGGCAAGCCTCGCTCCTACAGGGACCGCGCCGTTCGCCAATATCGTGAACGACGCGATCCCTGTAGGAGCGAGGCTTGCCCGCGAAGACGTCAGCCCAGACACCGCCTCACTTACGCTCAACCCACAAACAAAAACCCGCACAAGGCGGGTTTTGTTTTGTAGCAAACGCAGCGATCAGTCAGCCAATCGCCAGGTCGTCCCGCCCTTGCCGTCTTCCAGCACCACGCCCATGGCGGTGAGCTGGTCGCGGATGCGGTCGGATTCGGCCCAGTCCTTGTTGGCACGAGCCGTCAAACGAGCCTGGATCAGTGCATCGACCTCAGCCGCATCGACCCGCCCTTCGGCACCGGCCTGCAGGAAGTCATCGGCTTCGAGTTGCAACACACCCAGCACGCTCGCCAGTTCCTTCAAACGTGCCGCCAAACCAGCCGCCGCATCAAGATCGCTCTCGCGCAGACGGTTGATCTCGCGAACCATCTCGAACAGCACCGCACAGGCTTCCGGCGTACCGAAGTCGTCGTTCATCACCTGAGTGAAACGCTCGACGAACGCTTCGCCGCCAGCAGGCGCCACGTTCGGCAGGCCTTTCAACGCATGGTAGAAACGCTCGAGCGCGCCTTTGGCGTCCTTGAGGTTGTCTTCCGAATAGTTGATCGCGCTGCGGTAGTGGCTCGATACCAGCAGGTAACGCACGACTTCCGGGTGGTACTTTTCCAGCACGTCGCGAATGGTGAAGAAGTTGTTCAAGGACTTGGACATCTTCTCGCCATTGATGCGAATCATGCCGCAATGCATCCACGCGTTGGCGTAGGTCTTGCCGGTGGCCGCTTCGCTCTGGGCGATTTCGTTTTCATGGTGCGGGAACTCGAGGTCGCTGCCGCCGCCATGAATGTCGAAGGTCTCGCCGAGGCAGCAGGTCGACATCACCGAGCACTCGATGTGCCAGCCTGGACGTCCGTCGCCCCACGGCGAAGGCCAGCTCGGCTCGCCCGGCTTGGCGCCTTTCCACAGCACGAAGTCCAGCGGGTCCTGTTTCGACTCGTCGACTTCGATCCGTGCGCCAATGCGCAGGTCTTCGATCTTCTTGCGCGACAGCTTGCCGTAGCCCATGAACTTGGCTACGCGATAGTACACGTCGCCATTGCCCGGTGCGTAGGCATAGCCCTTGTCGATCAAGGTCTGGATCATGCTCTGCATGCCAGCGATATGATCGGTGGCCCGCGGCTCCATGTCCGGCTTGAGGATATTGAGGCGCGCCTCGTCCTCGTGCATCGCGGTGATCATGCGTTCGGTCAATACGTCGAACGGCTCGCCGTTCTCCTTGGCCCGATTGATGATCTTGTCTTCAATATCGGTGATGTTGCGCACATACGTCAGGTTATAACCGCTGAAACGCAACCAGCGGGTCACCAGGTCGAACGCGACCATGCTGCGGCCGTGGCCGATGTGGCAGTAGTCGTACACGGTCATCCCGCAGACGTACATGCGCACATTGTTGCCATCCAGCGGCTTGAAAACTTCTTTGCTCTTGGTGAGCGTGTTGTAGATCGTAAGCACTTTAGGTTCCTTGAATCACTGGCCCCACGAATCACGCAAGGTCACGGTACGGTTGAATACCGGAGCGCCCGGTTTCGAGTCCTTGATATCCGCGACGAAGTAACCTTCGCGCTCGAACTGGAAACGGTCTTCCGGCTGTGCATTGCCCAGCGAAGGCTCGGCACGACAACCAGTGAGAACTTGCAGCGAGTCAGGGTTGATGTTGTCCAGGAAACTGGCGCTGTCTTCGGCCTTCTCAGGGTTGGCCGAACGGAACAGGCGATCGTACAGACGCACTTCGCACTCGACGCTGGCCGCAGCCGGCACCCAATGCACCACGCCTTTGACCTTGCGGCCTTCAGGGTTTTTACCCAGGGTTTCCGGGTCGTAGGAGCAACGCAGTTCGACGATGTTGCCATCGGCGTCCTTGATCGCTTCGTCGGCACGGATCACGTAGCTGCCGCGCAGACGCACTTCGCCGTTCGGCTCCAGGCGCTTGTAGCCTTTTGGCGGCTCTTCCATGAAGTCTTCACGGTCGATATAGAGCTCACGAGCGAACGGCAGAACGCGCACGCCCATGTCTTCTTTCGGGTGGCACGCCAATTCGAGGTTTTCGACCTGGCCTTCCGGGTAGTTGGTGATCACGACTTTCAGCGGACGCAATACGCACATGGCGCGTGGGGCGCTGTGGTCGAGGTCGTCACGGATGCTGAATTCGAGCATGCCGAAGTCGACCACGCCGTCGGAACGGTTGGTGCCGATCATTTCGCAGAAGTTGCGGATCGATTTCGGCGTGTAGCCACGGCGACGGAAACCCGACAGCGTGGACATGCGTGGATCGTCCCAACCGTGAACGTGCTTTTCATCGACCAGTTGCTTGAGCTTGCGCTTGCTGGTGATGGTGTAGTTCAGGTTCAGGCGGCTGAACTCGTACTGACGCGGTTTCGCCGGTACTGGCAGGTTCTCGAGGAACCATTCGTACAGCGGACGATGGCTTTCGAACTCCAGGGTGCAGATCGAGTGAGTGATGCCTTCGAGGGCGTCCGACTGACCGTGGGTGAAGTCGTAGTTCGGGTAGATGCACCACTTGTCGCCGGTCTGATGGTGATGCGCGTGACGGATGCGATACATGATCGGGTCGCGCAGGTTCATGTTCGGCGAGGCCATGTCGATCTTGGCCCGCAGCACGCGTGCGCCGTCCTTGAATTCGCCGGCCTTCATGCGGGCGAACAGGTCAAGGTTTTCTTCAACCGAGCGGTCGCGGAACGGGCTGTTCTTGCCCGGTTCGGTCAGGCTGCCACGGTATTCCTTGGCTTGCTCGGGGGTCAGGTCGTCGACGTAGGCCTTGCCGGCCTTGATCAGCTCTACCGCCCAGTCGTGCAACTGGTCGAAATACTGCGAGGCATAGCGCACTTCACCGGACCATTCGAAGCCCAGCCATTTGACGTCGCTTTCGATCGCGTCGATGTATTCCTGGTCTTCCTTGGCCGGGTTCGTGTCGTCGAAACGCAGGTGCGTGACGCCGCCGAATTCCTGGGCCAGACCGAAGTTCACACAAATCGACTTGGCGTGACCGATGTGAAGGTAGCCATTGGGCTCAGGCGGGAAGCGGGTGACGATCTGCGTGTGCTTACCCGAGTCCAGGTCCGCCTGGATGATCGGGCGCAGGAAATTGACCGGCACGGCAGGGCCGGTCTTGGAATTCGAGGTAGGGTCGACAGTGGGCTTGCTCATAGGATCCTTGAACGTACAAGTGCGCGGCCAGTTGGCCAAATCAAAGCGGCTGTTATAAATCAAAGGGGCTTATCATAGCCGATGCTGTCAAGTGGCTGACAGAGCAGGCCGGCAATCGGTTGCATTTAATCGGCCGGCAATGAAAAACAGCCTCGAAATTCGCGCCCGGCACGCTAAACTGCCTGCCTTGGCCGACACTGGCCGGACTGGTTGAGGGCCTGAACGCCCCGAAACCCACGAATTCATAGAAAAAGAGTATCGATCATGACTCAAGTCAAACTGACCACCAACCATGGCGACATCGTCCTGGAACTGAACGCTGAGAAAGCCCCGATCACCGTGGCCAACTTCATCGAATACGTCAAAGCCGGTCACTACGAAAACACCGTTTTCCACCGTGTCATCGGTAACTTCATGATCCAGGGCGGCGGTTTCGAGCCAGGCATGAAAGAAAAGAAAGACAAGCGCCCAAGCATCCAGAACGAAGCCGACAACGGCCTGCCGAACGTGAAGTACAGCGTGGCCATGGCCCGCACCATGGAGCCGCATTCGGCTTCCGCCCAGTTCTTCATCAACGTGGCTGACAACAGCTTCCTGAACCACAGTGGCAAAACCACTCAGGGTTGGGGCTATGCCGTATTCGCCAAAGTAGTCGAAGGCACCGACGTGGTCGACAAGATCAAAGGCGTGGCCACGACTTCCAAAGCCGGCCACCAGGACGTACCAGCAGAAGACGTGATCATCGAGAAAGCCGAGATCATTGAGTGATACTGCTGATTTCAGACTTGCATCTGGAAGAGGAGCGCCCGGACATTACCCGGGCGTTTCTGGATTTGCTCGCTAGACGTGCCCGTTCAGCGAGTGCGTTGTACATTCTGGGCGACTTTTTCGAGGCGTGGATTGGCGACGATGCCATGACGCCGTTCCAGCGCTCCATCTGCCAGGCCCTGCGCGACCTCAGCGACAGCGGCACGGCCATTTTTCTGATGCACGGCAATCGCGACTTCATGCTCGGCCAGGCTTTCTGCAAACAGGCCGGCTGCACGTTGTTGAAAGACCCAAGTGTCGTGCAGTTCTACGGTGAGCCGGTGCTGTTGATGCACGGTGACAGCCTCTGCACCCGCGACGAAGCGTATATGAAGCTGCGGCGCTACCTGCGCAACCCGATCACCCGGTTCATCCTGCGCCATCTGCCCTTGCGTACTCGGCATAAACTGGCGCGCAAGCTGCGCAGCGAAAGCCGCGCGCAAACGCGGATGAAGGCCAATGACATTGTCGATGTCACGCCGGAAGAAGTGCCGCGGATCATGCAGCACTATGGCGTGAAAACCTTGATCCACGGGCATACCCACCGCCCCGCCATCCACAAGTTGCAGATTGGCGAGCAGGCGGCCAAACGCATTGTGTTGGGGGATTGGGACCGTCAGGGCTGGGCGTTGCAGGTGGATGAGAATGGGTTTGCGCTGGCGCCATTTGATTTTGGTAACCCGCGCCTGACTGCAGAATGAAACCCCTGTAGGAGCGAGGCTTGCCCGCGAAGGCGTCATATCAGTCAACATTGATGTTGAATGTGGCGACGTCTTCGCGGGCAAGCCTCGCTCCTACAGGGGTTCGATCAATGCCCTGCCGAGGCCGGGCCCGCCTTCGCCGCAAATGGCGGTTTCGCCAGCCACACCAGCAGAATCAACCCCATGAACGCCCACCCGAGCAACGTGAAGTAATCCACGGTGGAGAGCATGTACGCCTGGCTGGTCAGCACATGATCCAGCTGCGCATAGGCCGGATTGCCCGCCCCGCCGAGCGTGTTCAACGCCTCCCGGGTCGCCGGCTCATAGGTGGTGATGCTTTCACTCAAATACGCATGGTGCTGATCGGCCCGGCGAATCCAGATCCAGGTGGTCAACGACGCCGCAAAACTACCGCCCAGGGTCCGCAGGAAGGTCGCAAGACCCGCGCCGTCGGCAATCTGGCTCGGCGGCAAGTCCGACATCAAAATGCTCAGGGTCGGCATGAAGAATAGCGCCACCCCGATGCCCATGAATAGCTGCACCAGTGCGATGTGCTGGAAGTCCACTTCGTTGGTAAACCCGGCGCGCATGAAGCAACTCAAACCGATGCACAGGAACGCGCCACCGGCCAACAGTCGCAGGTCGAACCTGTGCGCGTACTTGCCGACAAACGGCGACAGCAGCACCGGCAAAATACCGATCGGCGCCACCGCCAGTCCGGCCCAGGTGGCGGTGTAGCCCATCTGGGTTTGCAGCCATTGCGGCAAGATCAGGTTGATGCCGAAGAACCCGGCATAACCGCCCACCAGCACGATGGTGCCGATACGGAAGTTGCGGTAAGCGAACAGCCGCAGGTTGACCACCGGGTGTTTGTCGGTCATTTCCCAGATCACGAACACCGCCAGCGCAATCACTGAAATAGCCGCGCCGACGATGATGAAGTTCGATTCGAACCAATCCAGATCATTGCCCTTGTCGAGGATCACCTGCAACGCGCCGACACCGATGATCAAGGTGATCAAACCGACGTAATCCATCGGCTGGTAACTGGTCACCACCGGACGTGCCTTGAGTTGCTGACGCACGACCATCACCGCGAAAACCCCGATTGGTACGTTGATAAAGAAAATCCACGGCCAGCTGTAGCTGTCTGTAATCCAGCCGCCGAGGATCGGCCCTGCAATCGGCGCCACCACCGTGACCATCGCCAGCAACGCCAGGGCCATGCCTCGCCTGGCGGGCGGATAGACCGCAATCAGCAGCGTCTGGGTCATCGGGTACAAGGGACCGGCCACCAGGCCTTGAAGCACCCGAAAGCCGATCAGCTCTGGCATCGAGGTTGAGATGCCACAGAGAAACGAGGCCAGCACGAACAGCATCGTTGCCCAGAGAAACAGCTTCACCTCACCGAAACGCCGGCTGAGCCAACCGGTCAGCGGCAGCGCAATGGCGTTGCTCACGGCAAACGAGGTAATGACCCAGGTGCCCTGCTCCGAACTCACGCCCAGGTTGCCGGAAATCGTCGGCAAGGCCACGTTGGCGATGGTGGTGTCGAGCACCTGCATGAAGGTTGCCAGCGACAGGCCGATGGTGCTGAGCAGCAGGCTGGGCGGCGTGAAAGACGCGTTATTGCTCATCGCAAATCCTTTGAAACCTGATTGGCGCTGCGCCTGTTACAGACGCAGCTGACCTTGTGGGAGCGAGCCTTTGTGGCGAGGGAGCTTGCTCCCGCTGGGTCGGTGTGATGACCAATCAGCGGTTCGCGGTTTTGCTGACCGCGGCGCTGTTGTCATGGATCAACTGGGTAATCATCGCGTCGGCCTCGGCCAACTGACGGTCGTAGATGCCAGTGCTGAACGAAGCCTTTTGCGGCGACTGTTGCGCCAGCACCGGACCGCTCTGGTCGCGCAGGTTCACATCGACCTGAGTCGACAGGCCGACCCGCAACGGGTGCTTGGCCAGCTCTTCGGCGTTGATATGAATGCGTACCGGCACCCGCTGGACGATCTTGATCCAGTTACCGGTGGCGTTCTGTGCCGGCAGCAAGGCAAACGCGCTGCCGGTCCCGGCGCCGAGGCTGTCGATGGTGCCGCTGTATTTGACGTCGCTGCCGTAGAGGTCGGCCTCGATGTCCACCGGCTGACCGATGCGCATGTCACGCAGCTGGGTTTCCTTGAAGTTGGCGTCGATCCACAGCTGATCCAGCGGGATCACCGCCATCAGCGCGGTGCCCGGCTGGACCCGCTGCCCCAGTTGCACGCTGCGTTTGGCCACGTAACCGGTGACCGGCGCGATCAAGGTGCTGCGGGCATGGGTCAGGTACGCCTGGCGCAGTTGCGCGGCGGCGGACATCACGTCCGGGTGCGACGACACCACGGTGTCATCCACCAGCGCGCTGGTGGTCTTAAGCTGCTGTTGGGCGTTGGCCAAGGCGTTTTGCGCCGAGGTCAGGTCGTCGCGAGCATGGGACAGTTCTTCCTGGGAAATCGCCCCGCCGGCGGCGAGGTTTTTCCGCCGATTGAAGTTGTCCTGCGCTTTCTGCACTTCGGCCTGCTGCGCATTGACCTGGGCTTTCATGCCGTCGACATTGCTGTACAAGCCGCGCACCTGGCGCACGGTGCGGGCCAGATTGGCCTGGGCACTTTGCAGGCCGACTTCGGCGTCGTTCGGGTCGAAGTTGATCAGCACCTGGCCTTCGTGAACCAGGTCGCCATCATCGGCGCCAATGCTGACCACGGTGCCGGTGACCAGCGGGGTGATTTCCACCACGTTGCCATTCACATAGGCATCATCGGTGCTTTCATTCCAGCGACCGAAGAATTGGTGATAACCCCAGACGCCGGCTCCGGCGAGGATTACCACGATTGTCAGCACAAACAGCATCACTTTGCGTTTGCGCGAATTGCTCGCGTCTTGAGTGTCGTCAGGGGTTGGAGTTGTATCGACTGTGGCCATGGCAAGTACCTCGAATTAGTTGTGCTGCGTGGCTGGGATTGCGTTGGCCGCGGTCAGGGTTTCGCCCTGAAAGCCGCCGCCCAGCGCTTGCATCAGTTGGATCGACAGGTCGATCTGCTCGGCATTCAGGTTGGCCAGCTGACGCTGGGCCTGGAGCAATTGCTGCTCGATGCTGAGCACGTCCAGGTAGTTGCCGATGCCGGAACCGTAGCGCTGGACCACGGTGTTGTAAGAATCCTGGGCAATGTCGGTGGCGTGTTGCTGGGCACCGATTTGCCGGCCGATATCGCGCAACTGGTTGATGGTGTCGCTGACATCGCCCAGGGCTTTCACCAGGCTTTTGTTGTACTGCGCCACCGCGAGGTCGTAATCGGCGTCGCGGAAATCGAGGTCGGCACGCAGGCGGCCACCGTCGAAAATCGGCACCGAGATCGTCGGCGCGACATTGAAGAAGCGACTGGCGGAACCGAACATCGCATCGCCCAGCAACGACTCCACACCAGCCGCCGCACTGAGGTTGAGGTTGGGGTAGAACCGGGTCTTGCCCGCCGCAATGTTTTTGCTCGCGGCCTCAACCCGCCAGCGCGCCGCCACCAGGTCCGGGCGACGACCGAGCAACTCCGCCGGCAGCACCGACGGCAACGCCACGGCGCTGGTCTGAAGCACTTTCGGTCGGGCGATTTCATTGCCGCGATCCGGGCCTTTGCCCAACAGCACCGCCAAGGCGATTTTCGCGCTTTGCAGACGTTTCTCGGCGTCGATCAGGCTGGCTTCGGCGCTGGCCTCCAGGCTTTCGGTCTGCTGGAACTGGTACTGACTGTCGATCCCCGAACTCAGGCGACGCTGGCTGAGGTCGAGCATTTGCCGGGTGCGCTTGAGGTCTTCGCTGGCCAGGTCATGGATGATATGCGCCTGCCCCAGATCGCTATAGGCGCGGGCGACGTCGGCGGACAAGGTCAGCTGCGCGGCCTGCTGATCGACTTCGGCGGCGCGGGCCTCGCCCAATGCGGCTTCCCAGGCGTCGCGCTGACCGCCCCAGAGGTCGAAGTTGTAATTGAAAGTGGCACCAACGTTGCGCACGGTGGAGTAGGTGCCGCCCTGCCCGCTCGGGTCCTGATCGCGAGCCAGACGCGAACGGCTGACACCGGCGCTGGCATCGAGGGTCGGCATCCGCTCGGCGTCGGCTGCATAGGCGGCGGCGCTGGCCTGATGGGCCCGGGCGTCGGCGATTTGCATGTCGGGGCTGTCGTGCAAGGCTTCGCGGATCAGACCGTCGAGTTGCGGATCGCCAAGGCTTTTCCACCAGTCGCTTTTCGGCCACGCCGCGGGCGACAGAGTCACGCCGTTGAGGGATTGCCCGGCCTTGAGATTTTTCGCATCGAGGCTAACGCCTTCGGTGGTCAGGCCGCTGTAACTGGCGCAACCGGCGAGGCTCATGGCCAACAGCACCAGGCTCAGGCCGCTACGCAGGCTTTTACTGTTCATGGCCACCTACCCGCAGCAGAGTGATCGAGTCACCCGCGGCTACCAGAATTTTCTTCAGGATCTGTTCCAGGGTTTTCAATTCTTCCGGGGTGATGGCGCCAGCCAGTTCATTCATCGCGTCGGCGCCGATCTGCGGCAACTGATCGGTCAGCTGCTGGCCCTGTTCGGTCAGCACCAGTTGAACCTGACGCCGGTCCGCCTCGGAGCGTTGGCGGGCGAGGAAACCTTTCTGTTCCAGACGATCGAGCATGCGGGTCATCGAACCGCTGTCCAGCGACAGGTGACGGCACAACTCGGCCGGGGTATCGACGCCGAACTGGGCCATGATGATCAGCACTTTGAACTGTGCGGCGGTAATGCCGTGGGGTTCCATGTGCGTGTCGATGATCCGGTCCTTGAGCAGCGCGGCGCGCCCGAGCAAAAGGCCGAGGTGGCAATTATGGAAATCGTATGAGGTGAAATGTTTCATCTGACCACCGATTAGCTGCCTAGGCAGTGAATGTATGTCGAGATGTTACTGCCTAGGCAGCGAATGTCAATGCAATAGTTAGGATGCTTTGTATTTGATTGATAAACGGCAATGGATTCTGCGGTGAATGCTCTGACGCCATCGCGGGCAAGCCCGCTCTCACGAGGTTCAGTGTGATCCCTGTGGGAGCGGGCTTGCCCACGATTGGGGGCGACGCGGTATCTGGAAGGGAACGGGGAGTTAGAAATCCCGCTTGTAGAAGATGTCCAGCGAACTGGCCACGCCGCTGGCGGCTTCGAGGTAGACCTTTTTGCTCAGTTTGTAGCGCAAGGCGATGGTGTTGGCCGGTTCGAACACGCCGACGCCATAACGCAGGCTGAGTTTTTCCGAGATATTGCCGCTGGCCACCACGGCGGTGCTGGTGCCGCTGCCTTGGGTATCGAGCTGGAAGTCCTGAATGCCCAGGTCCTTGGCCAACCCGCTGGTCACCCCGGAACTGCCCATCAAACCCAACCCGAGAGCGGCCTGGGCGAGCATGTTGTTGTCTTCACCGGTAGTGCTCAAAGGACGCCCCAGCACCAGATAAGACAACGCCTGCTCCTGACTCATCGCCGGTTCGGAAAAGATCTGCGTGGTCGGCTGTTCGGCGCTGCCACTCAGGCGAATGCCGGCAATGACATCATCGGTCTGGCGAATCGCTTCGATGTCCAGATAAGGCTGATCGATGGGACCTGCAAACAACAGACGCGCCCGGCGCACCGTCAGTCGCTGACCGTAGGCGCGGTAACGCCCGTCGTTGAGCCACAGCTCGCCACGGGTGTCCATGTTGTCGCCAATGTGCACTTGGCCTTGCAGATTGGCAGTGAGGCCGAAGCCGGCAAAGCTGAGTTTGTCCTGCCCAACCACTACATCGATGTCCATCGCCATGGCCATCGGTGGTTTGCCCTCTTCGGTCTGCTGACCGACGATCACCGTGTCATCGGAGACCTTGACGGTCGATGGCGGCAGTTCGCGCACGGTGATTTCGCCCTTGGGCACCAGCACTTTGCCGACGATTGCCAGTCTGTCGTCCTTCATGGAAATCTTCAGGTCCGGCGCGACTTCCAGCGCGGCGTAGGGCTCGACGGTGACCGGCAACTGCGAGCCCTTGAGTGCCAGGTCCACGACCAGCGCCTGACCCCAGGCGATGTTGCCATTGAGGCTGCCCTGCCCGCTCTTGCCGCTTTTCCAGCCACCGTTCAGTTGCACGGTTTCGCCGGCAATCACCGCTTGAAGTTGCAAGGCTTCGAGCGCCATCGGCAGTTCAGGCCCGGAGATCTCTCCGTCGCGCAGCTCAAGGTTGCCATTGACCAGCGGCGCCAGCAGTCCGCCAGACAGTGTGCCGCTGCCGTTCAAATGCCCGGAGAGTTTCTCGACCATCGGCACAAACGGCCGCGCCACCGACAAGTCCAGACCATTGAGGCGGAATGAACCGGTCAGCGGTTTGTTCTTCGGCAGCGGATTGATCTGCGCCTGAACCATCAGCTCACCGAGCTTGCCGCCGACAAAGTTGAGGTCGGTGTCGATGCGTTTTGGCGTGAGTTTGCTGGTGAGCTTCAGGGTCTGGTACGGGAAGTCCAGCCATTGTTCCTTCTCGCGCATACGCAAGGTGCCGCCACTGGCGTCGATGCTGATTTGGCCGTTCGGGCCGCTGGCCGGCAAGTCCAGTTGCAGGTCGGCGTTGAGCTTGCCCTTCCAGGCGAAATCCTTTGGTAGCCATTGCGCCAGGCTGTCGATGGGGAACTGCTTGAGGTGGTAACGCAGTTTCGGCTCGGGCATCAAGCGCTGGTCTTCGCCGCACAGGCTGGCCGGGCCGGACATCCAGCAATGGGCGCCGAAGTTGATTTTGCCGTCCGCCAGTCGCTCAAGCTTCGCCGGATTTTGCAGTTTCCAGTCCTGACCGCCGGCCTGGATATCGCCACTGGCCAGACGCCCACGCCAATTGCCCTTGTCCAGCGTGCCATCAAGACCAAGCGCCAGTTTCAGCTTCGGTCCTTGCAGATCGAGGGCGAGCTTCTGATTTTTGATGTCGCCCTGACCGCTGGCGGTCAACGTGCCCAGTGACGTGTCGCCGGTCTGAATGCCGCTGCCCTTGAGGTCGATTTTCGCCCGCTGGGCGCTGTCGAGGGTGGCGTCCAGATTGAGGCTTTGCAGGCGATTGTCTTCGAACGCCAGTTGCGTGCCTTGCAGACCGAGCTTGCCTTGTGGCGCCTTGAGCGTGCCGGCGACATCGACCCGACCATTGAGCTGACCACGCAGTTGCGGCCAGAGTTGGGCCAGGCGCGGCAGCTTGATGTCGATCCGGCCGGCGAGTTTCTGTTGCAGGCTGCCCTGGCCGTTGATGCTGTTATCACCAAGGCGAATCTGCAACGCGCTGAGGTTCCATTGCTCGCCGGCGCCATCGGCCTTGGCTTGCAACACCGCCGGTTGCCCGCGCAGCTTGCCTTTCAGGTCCAGGTCGGCGGTCAGGCTGAGCGTTTCGTTCTTCATCTCACCTTTGCTGCGCAAGGGACCGGCCAACGTGCCCGGTAGCTCCGCGAGCCAGTACGCCGGGTTGATTGCCGAGAGGTCCAGCGCCGTATCCCAGGCGATACCGTCGGCAAACTGCAGATTCAGGTGCCCTTCGGCCTTGCCCTGCCCGGCTTCGAGTTTGAATTGCGGCAGGTGGATTTGGGTTAGGTTGCCGCTGAACGGGCTGTTCAGACTGAACGCCCCAGCCGGGCCATCCAGTGCAGCCTTGAAGTTACCGATGTAGTTGCCGTCGGTGTAGGAGACCTCACCGTTGAAGCTGCGCAGCGCCACTTGCGGCTCGTCGATCAACGGATAGAGACGGTGCCACGGGAAGTCCAGCCAGTCGATTTTCGCTTCAGCACTCAGGTCTTTGCTCCAGTCCACTTGCCCGGTGAGCTTGAGGCTTTGTTTGTCGTTGGCCGTCAAGTCAAGGCCGGCGATTTGCGCGCCCTTGGCGTCGACCTTGCCTTGCAGCAGCAGCGCAACCGGGCCTTGCTCTGCGGGCAGCGTGGCTTTGCCGAGCAACTGGTAACCGTTTTTCAGGTCGCCGTCGCCGGTGAGTTCCAGTTGATTGAGTTGCAAGGTATCCGGCAGATCGGCGCCAGGTTTGAAGCCGTCGGCGGTGATGCGCACTTTGGCCGGGAGGTTTTCCACCAGCGGTTGCAGCTCGCCAGTGAGTTGGCCGTTCAGGTAGCCACTGCTGTCGGCTTTCAGGTTCAGGGTTTTCAGTAGATCGCCATCGACCTTCAGGGCCAGTGTCCAAGGCTCGGTACCCGGCGCCGGCAAGGTCAGTTTGCCTTCGGCGGTCAGCGGCCAGTTACCGCTCGGTTGCAGCAGGCCGGACAGGTTCAGGCTCAGTTCATCACGCTGCAAGTGCACCGAGTCGATCTGCAAACCCTTCTCGGTCCAGTGCGCCGCCAGTTGCAGCCCCTTGAGTTCTTCACTGCCGTTGAACAGCAGGCGGCCGATTTTGACGTCGCCCAATTCGATGGCCAGCGGCAATTTCAAGTCCGGGAGACTGATCGGGCCACTGCTTTGCTCTTCCACACCCGGCGGGAATTGCAGGCTGACTTGCTCAGCCTGCAATTGCTCGATACACAACGTCATGCGCATCAGGCACAGCGGCGACCAGGCGAAAATCGCTTTGTTCAGCTCAACCCGGCTGCTGTCTTGCTGCCACAGCAGATGATCGGCGCTCCACTGCCCCCCCAAACGGCCCTGGAAATTCTCCACGGTCAAACCCGGCACGAAGCCGAGCGCCCAGCGACTGCCCGTCGGAGTGCCCAGCACGGTGACCAGTGTCAGCACGACCAGCGTCAGCAGCGCCGGAATCGCCAGCAGCGTTATTTTCAAACCACGCTTCACAGCTCAGGCCCCATGGAAAAGTGCAATCGAATGCCGCCGTCGTCGTCCATCGCGTGGGCCAGGTCGAGGCGAATCGGCCCCACCGGTGAGACCCAGCGCACACCAATACCGACACCGGTCTTGAGGTTTGGCAGTTCGAGTGTGTTGAAGGAGTTGCCCTGGTCGATGAAGGTCGCGACCCGCCATTTTTCGGCGATGGAGTATTGATACTCGACGCTGCCGGCCACCATGTAGCGGCCACCGATACGGTCGCCATCGGAGTTTTCCGGGGACAGGCTCTGGTAGTCGTAACCGCGCACGCTCTGATCGCCGCCGGCGAAGAAGCGCAAGGACGGCGGCACCGATTTGTAGCCGTTGGTGGCGCTGCCGCCGACCTGCACCCGACCGAGCAAGCGGTGTTTGTCGAAGACCGTGGTCAGGCCTTTGACCAGCGCCGTGCCATAGATCAGGTTGGTGTCCGAACCCAATCCTTCCTTGGCGACTTTGGTTTCGAATTGCAGGCGATAACCGTTGTGCGGATCGATGCGGTTATCGCTTTTGAGGTACGAATAGCTCACGCCGGGCATCAGTAAGGTGCTGAGCCCCGAATCGTCACCGAGTTGGTATTCCTCGCGTTGCCACTTGAGCGACACCACCCGCTGCCAGCCGCTGGGCAACTTGCTGTGCCACTCGGGGCCGAGGGTCAGCAGCTTGCTGAGGGTGTCGGTGCCAGCGATTTCTTCATATTGATAACCACCGGCAAAGCGCAGTTTGTCGGTCAATGGCGGGTCCAGCGGAACGTCATAAAACAGCCCGACGTTCTGCCGTGGCGCCGAAACCTCGGCCTCCCAGCCATAACTGTGCCCCTGAGGATTAACCCAGTGGCGGGTCCAGTTGGCTTTGACCCGTGGACCGACGTCGGTGGAAAAACCCAGACCCAACCCCATGGTCCGTGGCTTGCGGGTTTCCAGTTTGACCGCTACCGGGATCACGTCGTCCTTGGACGCGGTCGGCGCCGCGTCCACGCGCACGCCCTCGAAATAGCCGCTCGATTGCAGCGCCTGATTGAGTTCGGCGATCAGTTCAGAGTCATAGGGCGCACCGGCCTTGAACGGCACCATGCGTTGCAGCAGGTCTTCGTCGAACGGTGTGTCGCCTTCAAAACTGACCTTGCCCAGCGCATAGCGCGGGCCGCTGTCGTAGACCAATTCGATGTCGGCGACGCCAGCCCGCGGGTCCACCAACAGTTTCTGGCGGGTGAAGCGCCCACTGAAAAAGCCGTAGCGCGAGGCCTGGTTCTGGATCAGCCGCTTGGCGTCTTCGTAACGGCCATGGTTAAGCACCGCGCCAGGTTTGAGCAGGTCGCTTTTCGGTACACGAAAGGATTTGAACGAGGCCGCCGGACCGTCGATGCGCACCGTGACGTTGCGCAAATGGATCGGCTCGCCGGGGTCGATATTCAACACCAGGCGCGGTGTCTTGCCGCCCTTCACGTCGCTGTCGATTTGCGGCTGGTAATAACCCAAGGCCTGGGCGGCCTTGCGCGCCTGTTCTTCGGCGCCTCGACTGAAGCGCAGCAAGGCTTCTTCATCGCGATCGCCGAGGCTACCGATATAGCCTTCTATATTGGCCTTCAGTTCATCGTTGGACGGTTTGATCCGCACATCCAATTCACTTTGCGCCAGCGCCGCGCAGCTGGAGATCAGCATCAGCACGCCACTGGTAAATCTTCCTGGAAACTTCATAGGCGCGGATGCTATCACGAGCTTGGGAGCGTGATAGAGCCTGGCGTGCACTGAAAGTTCTACCTTTATCCCGTTGCTGTTTGTAACACCTGCGGGTTGGCGTGGAAAAATACGTGTTCACGAATCGGTCCTACGGCCACTTCGCCGATTTCCTCGTAGCCCTGACGCTTATAGAACTCCAGATAACGAGGATTCCCGGTGTCGAGGATCACGCCTTGGGAGTGTTCATCGACCGCGCACCAGTTATGGACCGCTTGTAGCAATTGTTCGCCGAAGTGCTTGCCCTGGAATTGCGGATGAACCCCCAGTAATGGCAAAACATGCACCGAGTCGGACGGCACGCACGCCATCACGGCGGCGTGGTAATCGAGGTAGCGTCGGGTACAGCGAAACCCGGTGCTGAGCACCATCCGCAGGCGCCAGGCCCAGCTTTCGGTAATGCCCAGGCGGCGTTGTGGCGGTGCAATCAGGGCGATGCCGATCAAGCGGTCGTTGACCAGCAGGCCGATGGCCGGCAGATCCTGCAAAAAGTGTTGTTTGACCAGTTCGCGCACCGTCGCCCTTACTCGTTGTTCATAACCGGGGCGTTCGGCTTCGAACAGGTAGCCGAACGTCGGCTCGTGCCGGTACGCCTGGTACAACAGGGAGCGGGCTTCACGGGAATAGCCGCTGTCGAGCATGTGAATATCGGCGATGACGGTCGAGGTTTCGGGCATAACGGTGGTTCTCCCCTGGGCGCGGCTCAGAAGGCCGCGTTCTTATTGGTACGAGCCTGTGGGTAGCTTCACAGTTCCCCAGACAGGTATAGACCAAGCCGGGATCTTCATCGACCGGGCTGACGCCTTCGCGGGCAAGCCTCGCTCCTACAAATTGGGTGTCGATCATTTAATTATGGCTCGACGCGAACCTTGTAGGAGCGAGGCTTGCCCGCGAAGAGGCCCAATCTGCCAACACATCTCTGACAGAACACAACGAATCCCCGCACCCCAAGGCTGGCCCCATTCCTACATGTCAGCTAGCATCGCACTTTTGCCAGGACTGCCGACCATGAAGATCGTCTCCTTCAACATCAACGGGCTGCGCGCTCGCCCGCATCAGCTGGCGGCGCTGATTGAGAAACATCAACCGGACGTGATCGGGTTGCAGGAAACCAAGGTCCACGACGATCAGTTTCCCCTGGCCGAGGTTCAGGCACTGGGTTATCACGTGCATTTCCATGGGCAAAAAGGCCACTACGGCGTGGCCCTGCTCTCGCGCCAGGAGCCAATTGCGCTGTACAAAGGTTTCGCCACTGACGAAGAAGACGCTCAGCGGCGCTTCATCTGGGGCACGTTCGCCGACGCCAATGGCGTGCCGGTGACCATCATGAACGGCTATTTCCCACAGGGCGAAAGCCGCGATCACCCCACCAAATTCCCGGCCAAGCAACGTTTCTACAGCGATTTGCAGCAGTTGCTGGAAAGCCAGTTCAGCAACGACCAGCCAATTGTGGTGATGGGCGATGTGAACATTTCCCCCGAAGACTGCGACATCGGCATTGGCCCGGACAACATGAAACGCTGGCTGAAAACCGGCAAGTGCAGCTTCCTGCCCGAAGAACGCGAATGGATGGCCCGCCTGAAGAATTGGGGCCTGGTGGACAGCTTCCGTCACCTGAACCCGGACGTTGGCGACCGTTTCAGCTGGTTTGACTACCGTAGCCGCGGTTTTGAGGATGAGCCCAAGCGCGGGCTGCGGATTGACCTGATCATGGCGTCCCACGGGTTATTGCCGCGAGTGAAAGATGCCGGCGTGGATTACGACTTGCGCGGGATGGAAAAACCCTCCGACCACGCACCGATCTGGCTTGAGTTGAGCTGATCCGGCGGCGTTGCTGATCGTTCCCACGCTCTGCGTGGGAATGCATCCCGTGATGCTCTGCGTCACATTCAAGAGCGGAACGCGGAGCGTCCCCGGCGGCGTTCCCACGCAGAGCGTGGGAACGATCACTGTCATCGTTCAGAAACCTTACTGACTTATTCTCCCGGCACTTTCTTTGGCTTCATTAGGTGCCGGCATGACGCTGCGCGTGTTGTTCCTGTTGCTGCTCGGTGCTGTGCTGCCGGCGTCGGCCGGCGATTTGCCGACGCCCGAACGTGGGCCGGTGTTGCGTATTCAGGGCTCCAACACCATTGGCGCGGCGTTGGGCCCGGCGCTGGTCGAGGGCTTGATGCGTGAACAGGGCCTGCTCAAGGTTCACCGCGAAACCCCGGACAAAGCCAACGAACAACGCATCGTCGGCGAAACCGTTCAGGGACGCCGAGTCGAGGTGGAGGTCGCGGCACACGGCTCCAGCACCGGGTTCAAAGCCCTGAAAAACGCCTCTGCCGATCTCGCGGCCTCATCGCGCCCGATAAAAGACAGCGAACGGCTGGAGCTTGAACCCCTAGGCGACCTGAAAAGCCCGGTTGCCGAGCAAGTCATCGCCATCGATGGGCTGGCAATCATCCTTCATCCGCACAATCCGCTGAAGCAACTCAACACCGTACAACTGGCGCGAATCTTCAGCGGCGAAGCGAAAACCTGGGAAGAACTCGGCGGCACCGGTGGGACGATTCATCTCTATGCGCGGGATGATCAATCGGGCACCTATGACACGTTCAAGGAACTGGTCCTCAGCCCGCGTGGGAAAACCCTGAGCGGCAACGCGAAACGCTTTGAATCCAGCGAGCAGTTGTCCGACGCGGTCAGTCTGGACCCGCAAGGCATCGGCTTCATCGGTTTGCCTTATGTACGCCAGGCCAAAGCCGTAGCGATTGTCGATGGCGACTCCCTGGCCATGCTGCCGGTCAATAGCCTGATCGCGACGGAAGATTACCCGCTGTCCCGTCGGCTGTTCTTTTACCTGTCACCAAATGGGAAAAACCCCTGGGCCAAGGCCTTGGTGAAGTTCGCGCAAAGCAGCAAAGGCCAGGCGATCGTCGCGGCCAATGGTTTTATCGCGCAGACCGTTCAGGCCATGGCCGTCACACCGAATGCGCTGATGCCCGAGGGTTATCAGGCACTCAGTCGCCATGCCCAGCGGCTGACGGTGAATTTTCGTTTCGAAGAGGGCCAGCGCGACACTGGACAACAAGGCCCGACAGGACCTGTCGCGGGTGCTCGACTATATAAAGCAGCACGACAAAACCAATCGACAGGTGACGCTGGTGGGGTTTGGCGACGCCAAGAGCGACCCGGCGCGGGCGGACCTGCTGTCGAAACTGCGGGCCATGGCGGTGCGGCGAGAATTGGTGAAAAGCGGCGTGGTGTTTCGCGAGATTCGCGGTTTCGGTGCCGAGATGCCGGTGGCGACCAATAGCGGGGATGAGGGACGGATCAAGAATCGGCGGGTTGAGGTTTGGGTGTATTGAGTCAGATATTGATGTAGTGAGTCGGCTGACCCCATCGCGGGCAAGCCCGCTCCCACAGTGTCCGTGTCGTACACAAAATCTGTGAACACCACTGCAACTGTGGGAGCGGGCTTGCCCGCGATGAACGATGACGCGGTGTCTGTCAGTGCCCGCTACGCATCATTTCCTTCGGCACATATTTGCCGATCTCGAACTTGCCGATCGCCGCGCGGTGCACTTCGTCCGGGCCGTCGGCCAGGCGCAGGGTGCGTTGCATGGCATACATGTAGGCCAGCGGGAAATCGTTGGAAACCCCTGCCCCGCCATGGATCTGGATCGCCCGATCGATCACCCGCAATGCTACGTTCGGTGCGACGACTTTGATCTGCGCGATTTCGCTCTTCGCCACCTTGTTGCCAACGGTGTCCATCATGTATGCGGCTTTCAACGTCAGCAGGCGCGCCATGTCGATCTCCATCCGCGAATCGGCGATTTTGTCGATGTTGCCGCCCAGCCGCGCCAGGGGTTTGCCGAACGCGGTGCGGTTGACCGCACGTTTGCACATCAGCTCCAACGCACGCTCGGCCATGCCGATCGAACGCATGCAGTGGTGAATCCGGCCTGGGCCGAGGCGACCCTGAGCAATTTCGAAGCCGCGTCCTTCACCCAACAGGACGTTTTCGTACGGCACCCGGACGTTTTCGAACAGCACTTCGGCGTGGCCGTGAGGCGCATCGTCGTAACCGAACACCGGCAGCGGACGCACAATCTTCACGCCTGGGGTATCCACCGGCACCAGAATCATCGAGTGCTGCGCGTGGCGCGGTGCATCCGGATTGCTCAGGCCCATGAAGATCAGGATCTTGCAACGTGGATCGCAGGCCCCTGAGGTCCACCATTTCTTGCCGTTGATCACCCATTCGTCGCCATCACGCACGGCGCGGGCGGCCATGTTAGTGGCGTCGGACGAGGCCACGTCCGGCTCGGTCATGGCGAACGCCGAACGAATCTCGCCGCGCAACAGCGGTTCGAGCCAGCGTTGCTTCTGCTCTTCATTGGCGTAACGCACCAGCACTTCCATGTTGCCGGTGTCCGGGGCGGAGCAGTTGAACGGTTCAGGACCGAGCAGCGAGCGGCCCATGATTTCCGCCAATGGCGCGTATTCGAGGTTGGTCAGGCCGGCGCCGAGTTCGGATTCAGGCAGAAACAAATTCCACAGGCCTTCAGCTTTGGCCTTGAGTTTGAGTTCTTCCATGATCGCTGTCGGCTGCCAGCGATCGCCCTCGGCGACCTGGCGTTCGAACACCGCTTCAGCGGGATAAACGTAGGTGTCCATGAACGCGGTCACGCGCTCACGCAGTTCTTGCACTTTGGGCGAATAAGCGAAATCCATGGGCAGCTACCTTCTAAAGGGAGGTTGTTCAGGTCATGCAATCGATGCTAGAACAGCGTTGATAATTTACCTAGCCTATTCTCGGCGTGTATTAACATTCATCACCGATATATGATCGACTGATCGAGCTACCTTCCTAAAACAAGAGCAGAGAGCGCAGCGCAATGAATCTGAGCAAGGTCGACCTCAACCTTTTCATCGTCTTCGACGCGATCTACACCGAAGCCAACCTGACGCGCGCCGGGCAGATTGTCGGCATTACTCAACCGGCAGTCTCGAACGCTCTGGCCCGCCTGCGCGAGACCTTCAACGATCCGCTTTTCGTGCGCACCGCCCAAGGCATGGTGCCGACGCCAATGGCGCAGAACATCATCGGCCCCGTGCGCAACGCCCTCTCCTTGCTGCGGGTGTCGGTGCAGGAAAGCCGCATTTTCAACCCGTTACAGGCGGTCAAGACCTACCGCATCAGCATGACCGACCTCACTGAAGCGGTGATCCTGCCGCCGCTGTTCCAGCGCCTGCGACGCCTGGCGCCGACGGTGATCATCGAAAGCTTCCTGTCCAAACGTCGCGAGACCACCAAGGAACTGGCAGCCGGGCGTCTCGATTTCGCGGTGGATGCGCCGCTCAACACCGACCCGCAGGTGCGTCACGTCAAGTTGATGGAGGACCGTTACGTGTGCGCCATGCGCAAGGGCCATCCGTTGGCGGGCAAAGAGAAATTCACCCTCGACGATTATCTGTCCCTGACCCACATCCATATCTCCAGCCGCCGCAGCGGTCTGGGCTATGTCGACCTGGCCCTGGGCAAAATGGGCATCCAGCGCAAGATCGCCCTGCGCTCCCAGCATTACCTGATGGCGTCCCAGGTGTTGCAACAGACCGACATGGTCATGACCGTGCCGGAACGCTTCGCCCGTCGCCATGACTTGTACGCGGTGAACCTGCCGGTCAAAGAAGTTCCGCCGGTGGAAACCCACCTCTACTGGCACGAAAGCACTGACCAGGACCCGGCCAACCGCTGGATGCGCGAGCAAATGATCGAGTTGTGCCAACAGGTTACGGCGCATGAGAAGAAGCTCGACAAGGTGTAAGGCTTTGGACCGCGTCATCGTTCTTCGCGGGCAAGCCTCGCTCCTACAAGGTTAAATGATCGACACCAAACCTGTAGGAGCGAGGCTTGCCCGCGAAGAGGCCGGTAATACCAACGAAGATCCAAGCCCCTTGACGTAAACGTCAACCTGCCATTAGCTTAGCGCCATGACCTTTTTCGAGCGCTTCCATGAGCAGCCAGACCTATAGCATTTCCGACCTCGCCCGCGAGCTCGACATCACCACCCGGGCCATTCGCTTCTATGAAGAGCAAGGTCTGCTCAGCCCCAAGCGCCGCGGCCAGGAACGCATTTATTCGCCCCGTGACAAGGTCAGCCTGAAGCTGATTCTGCGGGGCAAGCGCATTGGTTTTTCCCTGGCCGAATGCCGCGAGCTGATCGAGCTCTATGACCCCTCCAGCGGTAACACCAAGCAACTGCACAGCATGCTGGCGAAAATCGCCGAGCGTCGGGAACAACTCGAACAGCAACTGCTGGACATCGAACAGATGAAACTGGAACTCGATACGGCCGAAGAGCGCTGTACTCAGGCGCTGGAACAGACAATCAAGAGCCAGCAGCTCGTGTAGGAGCTGAGCTTGCTCGCGAAAGCGGTATGTCCTTCAACATTGATGTCGACTGACCTGACGCTTTCGCGAGCAAGCTCAGCTCCTACAGGGTTCTGTGAACATTCATACAATTTCAACAGGTCCATTGCCATGTCCCTACCCACCCACGTACGCCTGGTCGAAGTCGGCCCCCGCGACGGTTTGCAAAACGAAGCTCAGCCCATCAGCGTTGCGGACAAGGTGCAACTGGTCGACGCGCTGACCGCCGCAGGCCTGGGCTATATAGAAGTCGGCAGTTTCGTCTCGCCCAAATGGGTGCCGCAAATGGCCGGTTCCGCCGAGGTCTTCGCGCAGATCCAGCGCAAGCCGGGCGTGACCTATGGCGCCCTCGCCCCCAACCTGCGGGGCTTTGAAGACGCCATCGCTGCCGGGGTCAAGGAAGTCGCCGTGTTTGCCGCAGCGTCCGAAGCGTTTTCCCAGCGCAACATCAATTGCTCGATCAGCGAAAGCCTGGAGCGCTTCGTGCCGATCATGGACGCCGCCAGACAACACGGCGTCAGCGTGCGCGGTTACGTGTCCTGCGTGCTGGGCTGCCCTTACGAAGGTGATGTCGCGCCTGCACAAGTCGCCCGGGTTGCTCGTGAGCTTTATGCCATGGGCTGCTACGAGGTTTCGCTGGGAGACACCATCGGCACCGGCACTGCCGGCGCGACCCGCAAGATGTTCGAAGTGGTCTCGGCCGATGTGCCACGTGAAAAACTGGCCGGGCACTTTCACGATACCTATGGCCAGGCCATGGCCAACATCTACGCCAGCCTGCTGGAAGGCATCGCGGTGTTCGACAGCTCCATCGCCGGCCTCGGCGGCTGCCCATACGCCAAGGGCGCCAGCGGTAATGTCGCGACCGAAGACGTGGTTTACCTGCTCAACGGCCTGGGTATCGAGACCGGAATCGACCTGGACGCCTTGATTCGGGCCGGCCAACAGATTTGCGCGGTGCTGGGGCGCCCTACCGGTTCGCGCGTGGCCAAGGCTCGCAGCGCACAGTGACAGTGTGGATGTGTCCGGGTGTTACCGCGTGTGCAGAAACGTGGGCGGAAGCGAGTAACACGGAAACAAATTGTCAGGTTTGGGTTGGATGAAAAATCCTGCGAAAAACTCAAAGCATTGAATTTAAAGGGTTTTTAAAAGTTGGCACGGCTTCTGCTATCTCTATGGCATAACAAGAATAAAAACTGCAAACCAATAAAAATAAGACGTAACGACTCTGACATAACAAGAACAACACGGCAGAGACGCAGCTAACAGATTTTTTTGGAGAGGATGTGCTTTTCAGGGTGCTTTTCGAAGTAACCCGCAACCGGGCAGAGAACAATAAAACTACCTTCAGGTAGCTCCCGAACTGGTTGGATCGCTTAGCGAAAAAGTAGATCAGCGCTCAAAAAAATACGTTTGCTCTTGATCCCGGATGGGGATCGACAAAAACAGCAGTAAAGGGCCACGGTTGCCAAAAACAACAACAGACCGCCCCTCAATAATAAAAAAAGAGCACGTAACGACAAAATTAAAGGGGAGCTTCGGCTCCCCTTTGTGCTTTCTGGTGTTTGCCATTTCCACTGCCCCCCCCTGTGGGAGCGAGCCTGCTCGCGATAGCGGTGGTTCAGCCGACATCTATATTGGATGTGCTGCCGTCATCGCGAGCAGGCTCGCTCCCACAAGGAATTGTGGTCAGGCGTGATTACCTCGCAGCTCCTGGATGCTGATCTCACGCATCCGGAACTTCTGGATCTTGCCGGTCACCGTCATCGGAAACTCCTCGACGAACTTGAAGTAACGCGGTGTCTTGAAGTGCGCGATGCGCTCCTTGCACCAGGCTTGCAGTTCCTGCTCGGTGGCGCTGTGGCCGGGGTGGAATTTGATCCAGGCGACGATCTCTTCACCATAACGGGAACAAGGAATGCCGATCACCTGCACGTCGGCTACCGCAGGATGGGTGAAGAAGAACTCTTCCAGCTCCCTTGGGTAAACATTCTCACCGCCGCGGATGATCATGTCCTTGTTACGCCCGGCGATGCACACGTAGCCTTCGTCATTCATGCTCGCCAGATCGCCGGTGTGCATCCAGCCCGCTTCATCAATAGCCTCGGCGGTGCCTTGCGGGTTGTTCCAGTAGCCGAGCATCACGCTGTAGCCGCGAGTACATAGCTCACCGATGGTGCCGCGCGGTACCAGGTTGCCCCCCTCGTCGATGATTTTGCTTTCCAGTTGCGGCTGGGTTCGACCAACGGTGGTGACACGCAATTCCAGCTCGTCTGACGGACCGGTCTGCAAAGACACGGGGCTGGTTTCCGTCATGCCGTAGGCAATCTGCACTTCGCTCATGTGCATTTCATTGATAACCCGGCGCATCACCTCGATCGGGCAGGTCGCGCCGGCCATGATCCCGGTGCGTAGGCTCGACAGATCAAACTCGGCGCGCTTGGGCTGATCGAGCATGGCGATGAACATGGTCGGTACGCCGTAAAGCGCGGTGGCTTTTTCTTCGGCGACGGTGCTCAGCGTCAGCAATGGATCGAAGGCGTCGTTGGGGTAAATCATGGTACTGCCGTGGGTGACGCAGCCAAGATTGCCCATGACCATGCCGAAGCAGTGATACAGCGGTACCGGAATCACCAGCCGATCATTGGCCGTCAGCCCGAGGCTTTCGCCGACCATGTAACCGTTGTTGAGAATGTTGTAATGACTGAGGGTCGCGCCCTTGGGGAAACCGGTGGTGCCGGAGGTGTACTGGATGTTTACCGCCTGGTCGAAATGCAGACTGTCCTGGCGTTCGCGCAATTGCTCGACCGACACGCTGGCCGCCAGATCGGTCAGCTGCGACCACGGCAGGAAACCCGATGGCGGCTGCGCATCCAGGCTGATCACCCCGCGTAGTTCCGGCAGGCGTTCGCCCTGCAACTGGCCGATGGATTGCTCTGCCAATTCCGGTACCAGCCCCTGCAGCATGCCGTGATAGTCGGAGGTCTTGAAAGCCCCGGCACAGACCAGCCATTGGCAACCGGACTGCTTCAACACGTATTCGAGTTCGGAACTGCGGTAAGCCGGGTTGATGTTGACCAGGATCACGCCGATTTTCGCGCTGGCGAACTGGCTGATGCACCACTGGGCACAATTCGGCGCCCAGATGCCTAGCCGGTCACCGGTCTGCAAGCCCAGCGCCAAAAATGCTCTGGCGTGCAGGTCGACGGCTTCTGCCAACTGCTGCCAGGTGTAACGCAGCTGTTGATGGCGCACGACCAGCGCCTCCCCGTTCGGGTATTGCGCGACCGTGTTATCGAACGCCTGACCGATGGTCATCGCCAGCAAGGCTTTGTCCTGGGAACCACGGGTATAGCTGCGCTGCGGGCTTGCACTGGGTTGATCCATGACGACCCCTATTGTCTTTATTAATGGGCTGCCGACGGTCACCTGTGGGAGCGAGCCTGCTCGCGAAAGCGGCCGAACATTCAACATTGATGTCGACTGATCCGACGCTTTCGCGAGCAGGCTCGCTCCCACAGGGTTGGTCCGCTTTTCTATCTTGAACTGGCTCTACTCTCGCTCAAGTTGACGTTAACGTAAAGGGTGATTGACAGCCATTCGTCACAGGCTTACGTTAACGTAAAGGTGAGAGCCGAATCACTGCTCTCCCCACCCTACAAAAAAGCCAAAAGGTGCCCCATGAGCTACCCATCCCTGAACTTTGCCCTCGGTGAAACCATCGACATGCTGCGCGATCAGGTTCAGTCCTTCGTCGCCAAAGAGATCGCCCCGCGCGCCGCTCAGATCGACATCGACAACCTGTTCCCCGCTGACCTGTGGCGCAAATTCGGCGACATGGGTCTGCTCGGCATTACTGTGCCAGAAGAGTACGGCGGCGCAGGCCTGGGCTACTTGGCGCACGTTGTCGCCATGGAAGAAATCAGCCGCGGCTCGGCCTCGGTCGCCCTGTCCTACGGCGCCCACTCCAACCTTTGCGTCAACCAGATCAACCGCAACGGCACTCACGAACAGAAAAGCAAATACCTGCCAAAACTGATCAGCGGCGAGCACATCGGTGCCTTGGCCATGAGCGAACCGAATGCCGGTTCCGACGTGGTCTCGATGAAACTGCGCGCCGACAAACGCGGCGATCACTATGTACTCAACGGCAGCAAAACCTGGATCACCAACGGTCCCGACGCCAATACCTATGTGATCTACGCCAAGACCGACCTGGAAAAAGGTCCGCACGGCATCACCGCGTTCATCGTCGAGCGTGACTGGAAAGGCTTCAGCCGCAGCAGCAAGTTCGACAAGCTCGGCATGCGCGGTTCGAACACCTGCGAGCTGTTTTTCGATGACGTCGAAGTCCCGGAAGAAAACATCCTCGGCGTGCTCAACGGTGGCGTGAAAGTGCTGATGAGCGGCCTCGACTACGAGCGCGTGGTGCTTTCCGGTGGCCCGACCGGGATCATGCAGGCCTGCATGGACTTGATCGTTCCGTACATCCACGACCGCAAACAATTCGGCCAGAGCATCGGCGAATTCCAGTTGATCCAGGGCAAAGTCGCCGACATGTACACCCAACTCAATGCCAGTCGTGCTTACCTCTATGCGGTGGCCCAGGCCTGCGAGCGCGGCGAAACCGCCCGCAAGGACGCCGCCGGAGTGATCCTCTACAGCGCCGAATGCGCGACCCGAATGGCCCTCGACGCGATCCAGATTCTCGGCGGTAACGGCTATATCAACGAATTCCCGGCCGGTCGTCTGCTGCGTGACGCCAAGCTGTATGAAATCGGTGCCGGCACCAGTGAGATCCGTCGCATGCTCATCGGTCGCGAACTGTTCAACGAAACCCGCTAAACGGAGCTGCACATGGCTATCCTGCATACCCAGCTCAACCCCCGTTCGGCGGAGTTCGCGGCCAATAGCGCGGCGATGCTCAAACAGGTCGACGCCCTGCACACCCTGCTCGCGCAAGTGCAGCAAGGTGGCGGCCCGAAGGCTCAAGAGCGCCACACATCGCGGGGCAAACTGCTGCCCCGTGAGCGGATCAATCGCCTGCTCGATCCGGGTTCGCCATTTCTCGAAATCAGCCAACTGGCGGCCTACGCGGTGTACGGCGAAGACGTTCCCGCCGCGGGTGTGATTGCCGGTATCGGTCGGGTGGAAGGCGTCGAATGCATGATCGTCGCCAACGATGCCACCGTGAAAGGCGGCTCGTACTACCCACTGACGGTGAAAAAACACCTGCGCGCGCAAACCATCGCCCAACAAAATCGCCTGCCCTGCATCTATCTGGTGGACTCCGGCGGCGCCAACTTGCCGCGTCAGGATGAAGTGTTCCCGGACCGCGAACACTTTGGTCGGATCTTCTTCAACCAGGCCAACATGAGCGCCATGGGCATTCCGCAGATTGCGGTGGTCATGGGCTCGTGCACCGCCGGGGGCGCTTACGTACCAGCGATGGCCGATGAAGCGATCATGGTCCGTCAACAGGCGACGATTTTCCTCGCCGGCCCACCGCTGGTGAAAGCCGCGACGGGTGAAGTGGTCAGCGCCGAAGACCTCGGCGGGGCCGATGTGCACTGCAAGATTTCTGGGGTCGCCGACCATTACGCCGAGAGCGATGAACACGCCCTCGCATTGGCCCGGCGCAGCGTCGCCAACCTCAATTGGCGCAAGCTCGGTGAACTGCAACAGCGCACGCCGATCGCGCCGCTGTACAGCAGCGACGAGTTATACGGCGTGGTGTCGGCGGACGCCAAGCAACCGTTCGACGTGCGCGAAGTGATCGCGCGCCTGGTGGACGGCTCGGTGTTCGATGAGTTCAAGGCGTTGTTCGGAACTACGCTGGTCTGCGGCTTCGCCCACCTGCACGGTTACCCGATCGCGATCCTCGCCAACAACGGCATCCTGTTCGCCGAAGCCGCGCAGAAAGGCGCGCACTTCATCGAACTGGCCTGCCAGCGCGGCATTCCATTGCTGTTTTTGCAAAACATCACTGGCTTCATGGTCGGCCAGAAATACGAAGCCGGCGGCATCGCCAAGCACGGCGCGAAACTGGTGACGGCCGTGGCCTGCGCCAAGGTGCCGAAATTCACCGTGATCATCGGTGGCAGCTTCGGCGCCGGCAACTACGGCATGTGCGGGCGGGCCTACGATCCACGTTTCCTGTGGATGTGGCCGAACGCGCGGATCGGCGTGATGGGTGCCGAACAGGCGGCGGGCGTGCTGGTGCAGGTCAAACGTGAGCAAGCAGAACGCAGTGGTCATGGTTTCAGCGCCGAGCAGGAAGCCGAGATCAAGCAACCGATCCTCGATCAGTACGAAGAACAGGGGCATCCCTATTATTCCAGCGCTCGACTGTGGGACGACGGTGTCATCGACCCGGCGCAGACCCGCGACGTGTTGGCCCTGGCCTTGTCGGCGTCGCTGAACGCACCAATCGAACCGAGCCGCTTCGGCGTGTTCCGGATGTGATCCGACCTTGTAGGAGCGAGCGGGCGGCGTTCCGACTTGCCCGCGAAGGCGTCGGTACATCCAATATCGATGTGACTGACAAACCGCTTTCGCGGGCAAGCCTCGCTCCTACAGAATAGAGTTGTGGAGACGGACAAACATGAGCGACTTCAACACCCTCGAACTGCTGACCGACCCGCGGGGTTTTGCGACCCTGTGGCTCAGCCGTGAAGAAAAGAACAACGCCTTCAACGCCGAAATGATCCGCGAACTGATCCTTGCGCTGGACAAAGTGTCGAGCGATGCCAGTCTGCGTTTTCTGCTGATCCGTGGGCGCGGCAAGCATTTCAGCGCCGGTGCCGATCTGGCGTGGATGCAGCAATCGGCCGAACTCGATTACCACACCAACCTCGACGACGCCCGGGAACTGGCGGAGTTGATGTACAACCTCGCCAAGCTGAAAATCCCGACCGTGGCAGTGGTGCAAGGCGCAGCCTATGGCGGTGCGCTGGGCCTGATCAGTTGCTGTGACATGGCCATCGGTGCCGATGACGCGCAGTTCTGCCTGTCGGAAGTGCGCATCGGCCTGGCGCCGGCGGTCATTAGCCCGTTCGTGGTGCAAGCCATCGGTGAGCGCGCGGCACGCCGTTATGCCTTGACCGCAGAACGTTTCGGCGGGCAACGGGCTCGGGAAATCGGCTTGTTGTCGGAAAGCTACCCGATGGCTGAACTGGAGCAGAAAGTCGATCAGTGGATCGACAACCTGCTGCTCAACAGTCCGGCGGCCATGCGCGCCAGCAAGGACTTGCTGCGTGAAGTCGGCCACGGCGCGCTGACCCCGGCGCTGCGGCGCTACACCGAGAACGCCATCGCCCGAATCCGCGTCAGCCCCGAAGGCCAGGAAGGCCTGCGCGCCTTCCTGCAAAAACGTCCGCCGAACTGGCAAGCCGAAACTACCCTCAAGGAGCCGCGTTGATGAGCGCACCTGTTCTCACCACCTTGCTGGTGGCCAACCGCGGCGAAATCGCTTGCCGAGTGATGCGCACCGCGAAGGCTCTGGGCCTGACCACCGTGGCCGTGCACAGCGCCACCGACCGTGACGCCCGGCACAGCCGCGAAGCCGATATCCGCGTCGACCTGGGCGGCAGCAAAGCCGCCGACAGTTACCTGCAAATCGACAAGCTGATCGCCGCCGCGAAAGCCAGCGGCGCTCAGGCGATTCATCCCGGTTATGGCTTTCTCTCGGAAAACGCCGGGTTCGCCCGCGCGATCGAAGCGGCCGGCCTGATCTTCCTCGGCCCGCCCGCCTCAGCCATTGACGCCATGGGCAGCAAGTCCGCAGCCAAAGCCTTGATGGAAACCGCTGGCGTGCCACTGGTGCCCGGCTATCACGGCGAAGCCCAAGACCTTGATACCTTCCGCGACGCCTGCGAACGCATCGGTTATCCGGTGCTGCTCAAAGCCACGGCGGGCGGCGGCGGCAAAGGCATGAAAGTGGTCGAGGACGTCAGCCAACTGGCCGAAGCCCTGGCCTCGGCGCAACGTGAAGCGCAGTCGTCGTTCGGCGACTCGCGGATGTTGGTGGAGAAGTACCTGCTCAAACCACGCCACGTGGAAATCCAGGTCTTCGCCGACCAGCATGGCAATTGTCTGTACCTCAATGAACGTGACTGCTCGATCCAGCGTCGGCATCAGAAAGTCGTCGAAGAAGCCCCGGCTCCGGGTCTCAGCCCGGAACTGCGTCGAGCGATGGGCGAAGCCGCCGTGCGCTCGGCACAGGCCATCGGTTACGTCGGTGCCGGCACCGTGGAGTTTTTGCTGGATGCGCGCGGTGAGTTCTTCTTCATGGAGATGAACACGCGCCTGCAAGTTGAACACCCTGTCACCGAAGCCATCACCGGCCTCGACCTGGTGGCCTGGCAAATTCGCGTGGCCCGCGGTGAAGCGCTGCCGATGACTCAGGACCAAGTGCCGCTGATCGGCCACGCGATCGAAGTGCGGCTGTATGCCGAAGACCCAGGCAACGATTTTCTACCGGCGACCGGGCGTCTGGCGTTGTATCGCGAATCCGCCGAAGGAGCGGGGCGTCGCGTGGACAGTGGCGTTGAAGAAGGCGACGAGATTTCGCCGTTCTACGACCCGATGCTCGGCAAGCTGATTGCCTGGGGCGAAGACCGTGAACAGGCGCGGCTGCGCTTGCTAAGCATGCTTGATGAGTTTGCCATTGGCGGGCTGAAGACCAACATCAACTTCCTGCGTCGAATCATCGGCCACCCGGCATTTGCGGCGGCGGAGCTGGATACCGGTTTTATTCCGCGTTATCAGGAGCAACTGCTGCCAGCACCTTCAGACCTCAGCGATGAATTCTGGCAAGCGGCCGCGCAGGCATTTGCCCAGAGCCAGCCAAACACGACCCGCGCTGATGACCTGAGTTCGCCTTGGGGTATCGGCAACGGATTCCGTGCCGGACTGCCGACAGAAATCACCCTGCATTTGAGTTGCGAAGGGCAAGACCGGGCGCTGACCTTGGGCAATGCCGACGCTCATACCGCACAGCTCAAGGGTGAATACCTGCTGACCGAACACAACGGTTTGCGCCGCCAGCATCGGGCAATCCGCCGTGGCGATACGCTGTATCTGCAATGGGACGGCGAGCTGCGCCGCATCGAGTCGTATGACCCGATCAGTGCCGTCGAAGCCAGTCACAGCCATCAGGGCGGGCTCACCGCGCCCATGAACGGCAGCATCGTGCGAGTGCTGGTGGAGACCGGGCAAACGGTCGACGCCGGGGCGCAATTGGTGGTGCTGGAAGCGATGAAAATGGAGCACAGCATCCGCGCGCCCCACGCCGGAGTGATCAAGGCGCTGTATTGCCAGGAAGGCGAGATGGTCAGCGAAGGCAGTGCGTTGGTGGAGTTGGAACTAACCTGAAATGAAGATCGGTCCTACGCGTTGCGAGGACCGATCTGATTAGAATTTGGCAGTCGCCTGAACCACCACGCCGATGATTCGGCATTCTTCGGTGTAAAGGGCTTTCGGATAGGTCGGATTGAGCGGGACCAGATAACGCTGCCCGCCCTCTTCGATCAGTTTGCGAAAAACCGCCTCGGCGCTGCCGGGCCATTGGGCGATCACCAGTTTGCCAGGCTCCGGCACGATGGCCGGGTCCACCAGAATCAACATGTCCGCGGCAATGCTCACACCCGTGGGCGCGGTCATCGCATCACCGACCACCACCAGCCAGAACGCGGCGCCCTGTGCGTGGTAATCGGACAACTCGAAGCGCGGTTTGCTGACAGCCGATGAAGCGCCGTAGGTCAATAACTCTCCGTCGCGCACCTCCCCGGTTACCCGCCAGTCACTGACCGGGTAGCGAAAGTACGGGTTGTACTTCTGCGTCAGAGAGATCTCTTCATCCTGAGAGACCTGCGGTTCCCTGATCACCATCGCGACTTCCAGATAGTCCATCCCCAGCGCCTGCAAGACACGGTTCATCTCTTGGATGCGGGGCTGACGACGTTTATTCAGCCAATGGCCGACGCCGCCCTGGGACATTCCGATGCGCTCGGCGAGTATCTCTTGAGTGACTTTGAGTTCACTCATTTTGGCCTTGACCAATTCAATCCATTTATCCATGTGCGGCACGATACGTGGGGTACTCCGACCAACAAAACACAAATTGTAGTATTTAAATTCAAGACACAAATACAGTACGTACTAAGCTGGGCTCACGGATTTGAATCTATCACGGAGCTTGCCATCGTCATGACCATCCCCAGCATTACCCTGCCCGACATGCAATTCGACACTACGCTCAACTCGCCAAAAGGCTCTGCCGCCGCGCAGCGGGCGCTGGACTATTACTTGAAACCAGCTGTGTCAGAAGAGGTCAGCGAAGAACGTTTCTTCGATGTGAACCGTAACATCAGCAGCGAAGAGGCGCTGGTCCATGCTTCGGATCTGTTGCGATGTGCCGCCGCCACCGCGCATGAATCAGCCAACCAGCTGCAGGGCGCAAGCCGGGATCTGGCGTTTTCGACGGTGCACATGATCGACATGGCCAAGGCGATGGTCGACCGGTCCCTGGAGGGCAATCAGAACGATTGAGGAGGAAGCGCTTTGGAGGAAGACAGGAAAAACTTTCCAATCGAGCAGATAAAAACATTTGACTTGCAAATGATAATGATTATTATTGCAGCAACTGGTCGCGAGATCAGTCGATGGCCCAAGGGACCTTAGGTCGGTCTCCTGGACTATCTCCTCATCAGGCTAATCACGGTTTTTGACCCGGCTTTTTGCCGGGTCTTTTTTTTGCCAGTTATTCTGGCTTTGGCTTCAGGCTAATGAAGTCTGTGGGTGCTGCAAATTCGATTGGCGCGGATGATATCAAATGAATATCTGTTGGCAAGAGAGGCCCGGTAACATTGGGCCAAACTAACGCAAAATAGCACTTGAGAATCACTTGCACAGTCTCTAAGCTGCATCGGCGTCAAGGAGGACGCCCCCCCTTTTCACCCCCGTAATTTCCCCCCGGTTTCTCCCTCTCTTGCGTGTAAAGTAGCAGCCATAAAAATCATATTCAGGAACCGATTATGGCCGTGGGTAAATCTTCTTTCGACATCAGTGCAAACTTCGACAGCGGCAACATCGAAGTGCTGGATATCAGCAATCCTTTGCAAGCGCTGCTGGCGATCAAGCCAGACACCCGCAGCCAGCACTTCCAGTGGTTCCACTTCAAGGCCAGCGGTCTGCACGTCGGTCAAGAGCATTGGTTTCGTCTGAACAACGCCAGTAAATCCTCGTACAACAAAGCCTGGGATGGCTATCAGGCGGTGGCGTCCTACGACCACGTCAACTGGTTCCGGGTGCCAACCATCTTCGAAGGCGACTGCCTGCGTTTCAGCCTCGAAGCCACTGCCACGCATGCCTGGTTCGCCTACTTCGAGCCCTACAGCCGTGGCCGGCATGACTGGCTGATCGAACAGGCACTGACCAAAACCGGTACCGAACTGCTGGCCACCGGCAAGAGCGTTGAAGGTCGCGACATCCAGTTACTGCGCAAAGGTACGGGTGCCGAAGGTCAGCGCAAGGTCTGGATCATCGCCCAGCAACACCCGGGCGAACACATGGCCGAATGGTTCATGGAAGGCGTGATCGAGCGCCTGGAAAAACACGACGACCCGGTACTGAAAAAACTCCTGGCCAGTGCCGACCTGTACCTGGTGCCGAACATGAACCCGGACGGCGCCTTCCACGGTCATTTGCGTACCAACGCCATGGGCCAGGACCTGAATCGCGCCTGGCAGAGCGCCAGCCAGGAAATCAGCCCGGAGGTACTGTTCGTTCAGCAGCAGATGGAAAAGTATGGCGTCGACCTGTTCCTCGACATCCATGGCGATGAAGAAATCCCCTACGTGTTCACCGCCGGTTGCGAAGGCAATCCGGGCTATACGCCACGGATCGAACAACTCGAAGCGCATTTCCGCGATCATCTGAAACACCAGACCAAAGACTTCCAGATCAAACACGGCTACACCCGCGACTTGCCTGGCAAGGCCAACATGACCCTGGCCTGCAACAGCGTCGGTCAGAAGTTCGACTGCCTGTCGCTGACCCTGGAAATGCCTTTCAAGGACAATAACGACGCACCGAACCCGCTGACCGGCTGGTCCGGCAAACGCTCCAAGCAGTTGGCCAAGGACGTACTGACGACCATCGCCGACATGGTCGATACCTTGCGCTGACCGCCCTTAAAATCAAAAGATCGCAGGCTTCTGCCGAAGGCTGCGATCTTTTGATGTTTCACTCGGCAGCAATCCGCAGACAATCCTCCGGCCCCAACAAACGCCCATCCTCGGCACGTAATTCCAGAGCCCGCACCGGTTTACCGTTCTCACGATCGACAACCCGCGAATGCACCTCCCCCGCCTCATAGAAAAACGCCTCGCCCCACTGCCGCAATCCGATGATCAACGGGAACAGACCCTTGCCCTTCTCCGTCAGCACGTATTCCTGATACGCGCTGCCGTCCGACGCTGGCACCAGATCAAAAATCCCGTGAGCCACCAACGTGCGCAGGCGTACCGAGAGAATGTTTTTCGCCATGCCCAGATTGCGCTGGAATTCACCGAATCGCCGCAGGCCATCGAACGCATCGCGCACGATCAATAACGACCACCAATCCCCAATCGCGTCCAATGAACGAGCAACCGGGCACTCGGCGCCCTCCATGCTTGTACGTTTAACCATAACCACGTCCGCCGGCAACCCATGTGGTTGCAATATAAAACCAGACTCTCTACCGTACAACTGGTTTTATTTTGAAACCACAAAAGGACGTCTGTGATGAAACCTGACCACCCGTTAAGCGGCGCAGTGGTGCTGCTGTTTGCCGTCGCCTGCGGCCTGGCTGTCGGCAATGTGTATTACGCACAACCGCTGCTCGATGCCATGGCCGAAGCCTTCGCCATGGAGCCGGCAACTATCGGAATCGTCGTCACCCTTACCCAGATCGGTTATGGCGTGGGTCTGTTGCTCCTGGTTCCACTAGGGGATCTGCTCAACCGCCGCCGGCTGATCGTCGTGCAAACCCTGTTGTCGGCCCTGGCCTTGTTGATGATCGCGTTAGCGTCGAACAGCACCTGGCTGTTGCTCGGCATGGCGTTGACCGGGTTACTGGCGGTCGTGACACAAGTCCTGGTGGCCTACGCAGCGACCCTGGCCATCCCGGCGCAACGTGGACGCGTGGTGGGCGTGATCACCAGCGGCATTGTCGTCGGCATTCTGTTGGCACGAACGGTGGCGGGCGGCATGGCCGATCTGGCCGGTTGGCGTTCGATTTATCTGTTGTCCGCCGGGTTGACCCTGATGATGGCGCTGCTGTTGTTTCGTGTGCTGCCCAAGCACGAAGATGCGCGACCGGATAGCGCTTACGGTGCGTTGATCGGCTCGGTATTCACGTTATTCAAGGAAGAACCGGTATTGCGTCAACGGGCCATGCTCGCCCTGCTGACCTTCGCCAGCGCCATGGTGTTGTGGACGCCCTTGGTACTGCCACTGAGTGCCCCGCCGCTTTCACTTTCCCACACCGAAATAGGACTGTTCGGCCTGGCCGGAGCCGCCGGTGCGCTGGCCGCCGCTCGCGCCGGGCATCTGGCCGATCGCGGTCTGGGTCAATGGACCAGTGGACTGTCGTTGCTGCTGATGCTCGCCTCGTGGCTGCCCATCGCCCTCACCCAATCCTCGTTATGGGCGCTGCTGCTTGGGGTGATTACGCTGGATCTGGGTTTGCAGGCCGTTCATGTCACCAGCCAGAGCATGATCTACAGCGTGCGCCCCGAAGCGCAAAGCCGACTCACCGCCGGCTACATGCTGTTCTATTCGATCGGCAGCGCCTTGGGTTCTATCGGTTCGACGGCGATGTACGCCTGGGGGGGATGGATCGGGGTGTGCTGGCTGGGTGCGGGCATCAATGCCGTGGCGCTGATTTATTGGTGGCTGACGTTGGCCACGAAGACTCAACCTGTAGAAGCAGCTTCACGCTGACGCGTAGGAGCTGCCGCGTAGGAGCTGCCGCAGGCTGCGATATTTTGATCTTGTGGACACCTTCGATTCTTAAGATCAAAAGATCGCAGCCTTCGGCAGCTCCTACGTTGACCGTGTACAACCGCAGAATTTGGCTGCAGCTGTTGGGATCAGCCGCGATCCTTACCCCGCAGCATGCTGTTCAGCACGTCATCGCGGCGCACCCAACCGTGAAACAACGCCGCCGCCAAGTGCAGCAGCACGGTCAGGAACAGCAGGTACGCCAGATACCCATGCGCCTGACGCAGGAACGCAAACACCTGCGCATTCGCCGGCAGGATCGACGGCAATTGCAGTGAACTACTGAGCATCACCGGATCGCCAGCCGCCGAAATCATCGCCCAACCCAGCAATGGCAAAATCAACATCAAGGCGTACAACAAGATATGCGAAGCCTTGGCCGCGAACGCTTGCCAGCCCGGCAGGTCCGCTGGCAGCGGTGGTTGCCGGGTCGAAAAGCGCACAGCCAGACGCACGATCACCAGCAACAGAATCGCCACGCCCAGAGGTTTGTGCAGATGGATCAGCCACTCATGACGCTCGGACACCGAGGCCACCATGCCCGCGCCGATAAACAGCATCGAGATGATCATCAGCGCCATCAGCCAATGCAGCAGCCGCGCCAACGGCGCGAAATGATTCGGTTGAGCGCTCATTGTCGAGACTCCTGTTTAGCGTTGGGCAATTGCGTCACTTCGCTGGTACGGCGCAGGTAGGAACGGGCGTAACCCGCTGAGCGAGCGGCAAGCAGCGGATCGTCGGAGCCTTCGATACCGCTGGGCAATACCAGCGGGTCGTAGTTGATGTCACGGCACTCGCCATTGAGTTGCGGCTGAGTGCTTTCGAGCACCAGAGTGCCCGCGTTCAGTACTTTTCGGTCGTCGGGCCAGGACTTGCTCGCGTCGTTGACCGGATCTTCGGGGTTCGCCAGAGTAATGTTCAACTGCCAACGCAGCGGTCCGGCGGCCAAACGCTGCACCAAGTCTTTCTCAAGGAAATCACCGCCCTCGGGGGCCGTTGCACCTGCCGCATCCTGAGCCACTGGCATCATGCTCCAACGCACTGCTTGCCGCTGACCGGCCGCGTTCACCAGGTAAAACGCGTTGACGCTGTTATAGGTTTCCGTCGCATAACTGGCCGAAGGTTTGGCGGTTTTGATCCAGGCCAGAAACGGCGCGGCTTCCGGGTGAGAACCGAAAAACGCTGGGACAGCCGCCGGATTCGGTTTGCCGGTAGCCGGGTCCGGTGACTGTGCTTGTTGCAACTGATAGAACGCCTCGGGCGTGCCCACCGGGAACACCGGCATGCTGTTCATCCCGGTGCGCCATTGCTGGCCGTTGGCCTGGGTGAAACGCAACGCCAGACTGCGGATCGGCACGCTGTTGTCCGGCGCGTAAGGGTTGCCGGCAGGCAGCGCGAAACGCCCGACCACCGGGGTCCGCGCTTCGCTGAACACTTGGGCAGTGGAATACTCGCGCGCCTGGCTGCTGCTCTCGAAATGCCCGATCACGCACACGCCTTTGGCGTGGTTACGACGGAACCCCGGGTGCACGCCGTTGTTTTTCTCCAGCACATTGATCAGCGCTTTCGGCGTCAGTCGCTGTGGGTCGAGTGTGCCATTGACGTAGGCAAAAGCCCCGGCCAGTGCCGCGACCACTGCAGCAATGCCGGTCAGGCGCAACGTCAGGCTCGCGGCACTCAACGGGGGCCGGCCTGGCCCCGCTGGCGGTGATGAGCGATCTACCATGAATGACTCCAGGGCCATCGGCCACAAGTGAGAAGAATCAGGCAGACGAACCGCGCCAGGGTTTATTCCATTGCTCGGTGTTTATTTTTCCAGGCGTGGAATAACCTCGAATGCCGGACGTCTTCCTGAACACTCACCACAGCGTAGTGACTAGTCAGAACTTCATGAACGATCTCGACGAACAACTCAGGGAAGTCATTCCCAGGCTACGACGTTTCGCCGTTTCGCTGACGCGCAACCTCAGCAGCGCCGACGATCTGGTGCAGGCCTGCCTTGAGCGCGCGCTGTCGAGTTGGGGCGATAAACGTCCTGAGGGCGATTTGCGTGCCTGGCTGTTTTCGATTCTTTATCGGCAGTTTCTCGACGCTCATCGCCGCTCCCGGCGTTATGCGCGGATGCTCGAATTCTTTACCGGCCGTGACGATGCGCAGCCTTCGGCGGAGCGCACCGTGATCGCCCAATCGACCCTGCAAGCCTTCGATCAGCTCAGCACCGAGCAACGTGCGCTGCTGCTCTGGGTATCGGTGGAAGGCTTGAGTTATAAGGAGGTCGCCGAGATTCTCGACGTCCCCACCGGCACCGTGATGTCGCGCCTGTCCCGCGCGCGCCAGGCCTTGCGCCAGCTCAGCGACGGTGAAATCACCCGTCCTTCTCTGCGGAGACTCAAATGATCAGCATGCCTCCCGGTGAGCGCGACCTGCACGCCTACATCGATCACCAACTCAGCGATGCCGACCGGCATCTGGTGGAGACTTATCTGGCCGGCAACGCCGAAGTGGCCGCGCAAGTACGCGCCTGGCAGCACGATGCCCAACAATTGCGCGCGGCCCTGAGCGGCGCCTTGCAGCAACCGGCCAACCCGCAACTCGACCCGGCAATGATTCGCCAGCGAGTCACACGCCAGTCGCGCCGTCATCTGGCCAGCGCCGCGATGCTGCTGATCGCAGTCAGCGTCGGCGGATTGGGCGGTTGGCAGGCGCGACAAATGACCCTGGTCAGCGCTCCGCTGCCGATGACCGACGCCATGCAAGCCTACCGCCTGATTGCCCAGCAAGGCATCCTGCCGGCGGATTACAAAGTCAGCGATGACGGCGATATGCAGGGCTGGCTCGATCAATATTTCAGCCAGGCCCAACGCCTGCCGAACCTGACCGCTGCCGGATACAAACCCATCAGCGGGCGGCTGCTCAGCACTGAACAGGGGCCGGCGGCGATGGTGGTTTATGAAGATCAGGGCGGCCACAAAGTCAGCTTCTACGTCCGCCCGCCAGGGCCGAGAAACTTCCTCCTGCCTCGGGGGAGCCGCAGCGATGGTGAGTTGCAGGCCGAGTACTGGTCGGGGGCCGGGTACAACTATGCGATGGTCAGCCCAAGTGACACGCCGGCGGCGCAGATGCTAAAGCAGACGCTGAAGTTCTGATCACACCACTGATCCCTGTGGGAGCGGGCTTGCCCGCGATTGCGGCCGCACATCCAACACTAATGGTGACTGATCCGCCGCTATCGCGGGCAAGCCCGCTCCCACAGGGTCAGCGATTATTTGGAGACTGTGGTCACCCCTGCCCAAACACCTGCGAAGGCCTTCGCAACAGCGGATCGAACGGATTGATCCGCGGCCCGATCAGCGCGGCTTCGCGTTTGAGCATCTCCACCACTGTCGGCAAGCGATCCGGGCCCAGGCGATCGCTGACCGTGGCTACACTCAGCGCCGCCACCGCCCGGCCTTCGCGGTCGAGGATCGGCACGGCCACCCCGGCCATGCCTTGCAATACACCGGTGTTGCGCCCGGCGTAACCGAGGGTGCGCACATTCTCGACTTCCGAACGCAGGAACACCTCGTCGTACAGGTGAAAATCCTTGAGCCGCGGCAAGTTGTAATGAATCACCGTGTCGCGCTCCTCTTCCGGCAGAAACGCCAGAATCGCCAGACTGCCCTGCCCCACGCCGAGCGCCACCCGCCCGCCGATGTCACCGGTAAACGTGCGGATTGGAAACGGCCCTTCACTGCGGTCCAGACAGATCGCATCGAAGCCACTTCGCGCCAGTAAAAACAACGAATCCCCCAACGAAGCCGACAGCCGCAGCAATGCCGGCCGCGCCAGTTCGCGCAAGTTGCCGGTGTTGCCGGCGCGGGCCGCCAAGGCAAAAAACTCCAGGCTCAGGCGATAGCGTTTGCTGCGCGCGTCCTGCTCGACCATGCCCTCGTCCATCAGGCTGCGCAGCAAGCGGTGGGTGGTCGGTTGCGACAAACCGATGCGCTGCGCCAGTTGGGTCACGCGCTCTCCACCTTCGACGGTGTCTCCCAGACTGCGCAGCACTGCAAACAGCCTTGAGACTGCACCCACACCGACCTCATTTTTATTTTCATTCCGCTCAATGGAATCAGGCATGTGATTTCTCGACGATAAATTTACTCACTGAATGAAACTGAAAATAGTCATCGCTTCAGTGAAATAGGCCATTGAGCCCATCCTATTCTTCGTCCTACTCTGCGTCCATCAGGGGCGATTCGAACAACAGCGGCAGCCGACAGAAGTCGAGCGCCAACGCACCCCGGCAACATCCTTTTCGTATCTGCCCATACAAAAAAGCGCGCCTTTGGCGACGCATAACAATCTCAGGTGGAGCGCAGTCATGGCCTTCGTGCAACTTGAAAACCTCGGCAAACGTTACGGCGAGATCGACGCGGTCGTCGCCACCAACCTGTCGGTGGAAAAAGGCGAGTTCGTTTCCTTGCTCGGCCCCTCCGGCTGCGGCAAAACCACCACCCTGCAAATGATCGCCGGCTTCGTTGAAGTCAGCAGCGGGCGCATTGTGCTGGACGGTCGCGACATCACCCACGCCAAACCCGCCAGTCGCGGCCTCGGGGTGGTGTTCCAGAGTTACGCGTTGTTCCCGCACATGACCGTGCAAGACAACGTCGCCTTCGGCCTGCGCATGCGTAAAGTGCCCAACGGCGAGCTACAGCAACGGGTGGATCGGGTGCTGAAACTGGTGCGGTTACACTTGCACGCCGAGCGTTACCCACGAGAACTCTCCGGCGGTCAGCGCCAGCGTGTTGCGCTGGCCCGGGCGTTGGTCATCGAGCCGCCGGTGCTGCTGCTCGACGAACCGCTGTCCAACCTCGACGCCAATTTGCGCGAGGAGATGCAGTTCGAAATCCGCCGCATCCAGCGTGAGGTCGGCATCACCACGCTGATGGTCACCCATGATCAGTCCGAAGCGCTGTCGATCAGCGACCGGGTGGTGGTCATGCAGGCCGGGCGCATCACTCAGATCGACGCGCCCTACACCCTCTACGAACACCCGCGCACCGAGTTCATTTCCGGCTTCGTCGGCAAGGCCAACCTGCTGCCCGGCGAGCGGGACAGCGCTGGTGTCGTGCAAGTCTGCGGCCGTGGTGACGGTGAGCTGACCCTGAGCCTGCGCCCGGAAAAAATCGATCTGCGTGATGTTGGCCATGGTCGTTTGCAAGGCAAGATCGTCAGCCGCTTCTTCCTCGGCAGCCAATGGCTGTACGGCGTATCGACGACCTTGGGCGAACTCTGTGTGGTACGCCGCAACGACGGCTCGGCACCGCTGGCCGAAGGCACCGCGGTGGGGCTCGACTGGGACGCGGCGCTGCTGCGGGTACTGAGTGTCGATGAGGTGTCGGCATGAGTACGCTTGCCGTCATCCGCCAAGGGCGCCAGGGACGTCAGGGGTATTGGTTATCGGCACCGGCCCTGGCGTTGTACCTCGGCCTGCTGGTTATCCCGCTGCTGCTGACCTTGGTGCTGTCGTTCAACGTCTTCGACTACAGCTCGGGGATCAACAGCGACGCCTACACCCTCGATCATTACAGCAGCCTGCTGGGCGATCCGTACTTCTACGAGATCTTTCTGAGGACGTTCTGGATCAGCGCCCTGACCACCCTGCTCTGCGTGGTGATCGGTGTGCCCGAGGCCTACATCCTCAGCCGCATGGGCGCGCCGTGGCGCTCGATCTTCCTGATTCTGATCCTCACGCCGTTGCTGATTTCGGTGGTGGTGCGTGCCTTCGGCTGGAGCCTGTTGCTCGGCGCCGACGGCCTGGTCAACCAGACCCTGCAAGCCTTCGGTGGCTCGCCGATGAAGCTGCTTTATACGCCGTTCGCCGTGGTGATCGCCCTGGTTCACGTGATGCTGCCGTTCATGATCATTCCGGTCTGGACCTCGCTGCAGAAACTCGACCCGGCCGCCGAACAGGCCGCGCTGTCGCTGGGCGCCAGCCACCTCACGGTGATGCGCAAAGTGGTGCTGCCACAAATCATGCCCGGCGTGCTCTCCGGCACCTTGATCGTGTTCGGCCTCGCGGCGAGTTCATTTGCCATTCCCGGACTGCTCGGCGGACGCCGGATAAAGATGGTCGCCACGCTGATCTACGACCAGTACCTGTCGGAGCTGAACTGGCCGATGGGCGCGGCCATCGCCGTCGCGCTGCTATTGCTCAACCTGCTGATCATGCTGTCGTGGAACCGGATGATCGAAGGCCGCTACAAGAAGTCATTGGGATAATTCGTCATGTCCAGAAACGGTCCTTTCGCCCTGCTGTTCCATACCCTGGTGGTGCTGTTCATGCTCGCGCCGCTGGTGGTGGTGTGCCTCGTTGCGTTCACCCCGGAAAACACCCTGAGCCTGCCGACCACGGAGTTTTCCCTGCGCTGGTTCCGCGCAGTGTTCGAGCGCGCGGACTTTGTCGATGCGTTCTACAACAGCCTGATCCTGGCGTTCTGCGCCGCCACGCTGGCGACGCTGATCGCAGTGCCGGCAGCCCTGGCGATCACTCGCTTCGAGTTTCCCGGACGGGACTTTTTCAATGGTCTGTTCCTGTCGCCGATCATCATTCCGCACCTGGTGCTGGGCGTCGCATTGCTGCGCTTGTTTGCGCTGATGGGTGTCAACGGCAGCTTCGCCTGGCTGATCTTCGCCCATGTGCTGGTGATCACGCCGTACGTGCTGCGCCTGGTGTTGGCCTCGGCCATCGGTCTGGACCGCAGCGCCGAACATGCCGCGCAATCCCTCGGCGCCGGACGCTTCACGTTGTTCCGGCAAATCACCTTGCCGATGATTTTGCCGGGCGTTGCCGGTGGCTGGCTGCTGGCGTTCATCAACAGTTTCGATGAGGTCACGTTGTCGATCTTCGTCACCTCGCCGGCCACGCAAACGCTGCCGGTGCGCATGTACGTGTACGCCACCGAATCCATCGATCCAATGATGGCGGCGGTGTCGGCACTGGTGATTGCGCTGACCGCGCTGACGATGATTCTGCTCGATCGGGTCTACGGCCTGGATCGGGTTCTGGTGGGTAAACAATGAGGGCGCCATGGCTCTGCTGAAACGACTGGCCGAAGGCGACCGCCCGGCCCTGGACTTTACCCTCGACGGCAAGCCTGCCAGTGGCCTGCTCGGCGACACCCTGCTGACCGCCGTGCTGACCTGCAGCGAACACCTGCGCGGCAGCGACTTCAGCGCCGAGCCCCGCGCCGGTTTCTGCCTGATGGGCGCCTGCCAGGACTGCTGGGTACGCCTGGGCGATGGCCGCCGGGTGCGGGCTTGCTCGACGCTGCTTGAAGCCGGCCAACACATCAACCGCGAACCGGGGCGCTCCCTATGAACACCCCATCGACCTGCACAAACCGGATTCCCTGTGGGAGCGAGCCTGCTCGCGATAGCAATCTGTCAGCCACCACCGATGTTGAATGTACCGCCATCATCGCGAGCAGGCTCGCTCCCACAAGGGTTCGGCGTCTATCACATATGGGGTGGGTATGAAGTCTGTGGTCATCATCGGCGCAGGCCCCGCTGGAATCCGGGCGGCGCAAACCCTCGTCGCCCACGGCGTGCGCCCTGTTCTGCTGGACGAAGCCGCCCGCGGTGGCGGGCAGATTTATCGGCGTCAGCCGGCGAATTTCAAGCGTTCGGCGGTCAAGCTATATGGCTTCGAAGCACGCAAGGCCAAGGCGCTGCATCAAACAATCGACGCACTGCGCGAGCAACTCGATTACCGTCCCGACACGCTGGTGTGGAACACCGAAGCTGGGGCGCTCGACACCTTGCACGAAGGCCGCGCGACGCGTGTGGAATTCTCCCGGGTGATCGTCGCCACGGGCGCCACCGACCGGATACTGCCAGTGCCAGGCTGGACGCTGCCGGGGGTCTACAGCCTCGGCGCGGCGCAGATTGCCTTGAAGTTTCAAGGCTGTGCCATTGGTGAACGCGTGGTGTTTGCCGGCAGCGGACCGTTGCTGTATCTGGTGGCGTACCAATACGCCAAGGCCGGCGCCAATGTAGCCGCCGTGCTCGACAGCTCACCCTTCAGCGCTCAGGTCCGTGCCCTGCCCGGCCTACTGTCGCAACCGGCCACGCTGGCCAAAGGCATTTATTACCGCACCTGGCTAACCGCCCACGGCATCCCGGTGCACCAGGGCGCCACCTTGAAACGCATCGATGGCGAACACCGCGTGCAATCGCTGAACTGGCATAACGCAGCAAGCGAACATCAAATCGAATGCGACGCCGTAGCCTTCGCCCACGGTCTGCGCAGTGAAACCCAACTCGCCGACCTGCTGGGCTGCGAATTCACCTGGAATCCGCTCAACCGCGCCTGGCTGCCGCAGCGTGACAGCGCCGGTCGCAGCAGTGTCGCCGAGGTGTACCTGGCCGGTGACGGCGCCGGCATCATGGGTGCCGACGCGGCCGAAATGGCCGGTGAACGGGCAGCCCTGGCGCTGCTCGAAGACATCGGTTACCTGATCCCGTCACAGCGTGCCACCCAGCTGGAACAATCGCTGAACACTATCGGCAGATTCCGCCAAGGCCTTGAGCGCGCGTTTATCTTTCCCGAAAGCTGGGCCACCAACGCCGCGGATGAACTGATGATTTGCCGTTGCGAAGAAGTGCGCGCCGGCGACATCCGCCAGGTGGTGCGCGAAGGCCATTGGGAGATCAACCGGGTCAAGGCCCATTGCCGGGTCGGCATGGGTCGCTGCCAGGGAAGAATGTGCGGTGCCTCCGCCGCGGAAATCATTGCCTGCGAAAGCCAGCGCTCCATCTCCGACATTGGTCGCCTGAGGGCTCAGGCGCCGATCAAACCCCTGCCGTTCGGTCTGGAGGTCGAGCCATGATCGAGGTCGATGCAATCATTATTGGCGGCGGCATTGTCGGGGCTTCCGCCGCTCTGTTTCTGAGCAAGGCCGGCCGTCGCGTCGCGTTGCTGGAGCGGGACTTTTGCGGTTCGCACTCCAGCGGCGTGAACTACGGCGGTGTGCGTCGTCAGGGCCGACCGCTGTCGCAATTGCCGCTGTCGCAACGGGCTCACGAGATCTGGGGGCAACTGCCGCAGTTGATCGGCATCGACGGCGAGTACCAGCGCAGCGGTCACCTGAAACTCGCCCGCAGCCTCAACGACCTGCACGCCTTGCAGGACTACGCCGCCAGCAGCCAGGGCTTCGGCCTCAATTTGCAGGTACTCGAACGCAACGAATTGCGCGCACGTTTTCCGTGGGTCGGCGATGTGGCGGTCGGTGCCTCGTTGTGCCCGGACGACGGCCACGCCAACCCGCGCCTGGTGTCTCCGGCGTTTGCCCAAATGGCGCGTCGGCATGGCGCGCAGGTGCATGAGCAATGCGCAGTGACGGCGGTGGAGCACGACGGTCAGCGCTTTCGCGTCAGCACTCAAACCGGCCACGAGCTGCAAGCCCCCTGGCTGCTCAACTGCGCCGGCGCCTGGGCCGGCAACCTTGCCGCGCAATTCGACGAAGCGGTGCCGATGCACGCCGGGCACCCGGCAATGCTGGTCACCGAACCGTTGCCGCTGGTGATGAATGCCAGCACCGGCGTCGAGGGTGGCGGCATCTATGCCCGTCAGGTCGCTCGCGGCAATTGTGTGTTGGGCGGCGGCCAGGGCTTTGCCCTCGATGACGCCCGTGCCCGACCTGGTCAGAACGCCGTCATCGAGATCCTGCGCCAGGCCGTCGAGCTGTACCCGTTTCTTGAAGGCGCCCAGGCGATTCGCACCTGGAGCGGCACCGAAGGTTATTTGCCCGATCGCCAACCGGTGATCGGCCACAGCAGCACCCAACCCGGTCTGTTGCACGCGTTCGGCTTTGCCGGCGCAGGCTTTCAGATCGGGCCCGCGGTGGGCCAGGCACTCACCGAGATCATCTGTAGCGGCGCGTCAAAGACGCCGCTGGATGCGTTTTCCATCACCCGGTTTCACTCCATCTCCGTTGCTTGATAGAGGAAGGTCGCGCCATGAATAATTTCAAACGCAGTGCACTGCTCGGTTTCTCTTGGCTAAGTTTTTCTTGCGTGGGCGCCATGCTCACGGTCAGCCAGGCCCAGGCCGAACCGACGCTTTACCTGGGCATGAACGGCGGAACCATGGAGCGGCTCTACGCCGACAAGGTGCTGCCGGCTTTCGAGAAAGCCAATAACGTCAAAGTGGTGATCGTGCCGGGAACCTCCGCCGATATTCTGGCCAAGGTCCAGGCCAGCAAAGGCAACCCGCAGATGCACGTGATGTTCCTCGACGATGGCATCATGTACCGCGCCATCGCCATGGGCTTGTGCGACAAACTCGAAGACAGCCCGACCCTGTCGCAGATTCCGGCCAAGGGCCGCATCAAGGATCAAGCCGTGGCGGTCAGCCTCGGGGTTACGGGGCTGGCGTACAACACGCGGTTGTTCAAGGAAAAAGGCTGGAGCGCGCCGACCTCATGGATGGACATGGCCGACCCGCGCTTCAAGGACAAACTGGTGTTCCAGTCGATGGCTTCGTCGACCTTCGGCCTGCATGGTTTCCTGATGTTCAACCGGATTCAGGGCGGCAGCGAAACCGACGTCGAACCGGGGTTCAAGGCCTGGCCGAACACCGTCGGGCGCAACGTGCTGGAGTACATTCCGAGTTCAGCGAAGATCTCCGAAATGCTCCAGACCGACGAAGCGGCACTGTTCCCGCTGACTCCGACCCAGGTTACCGCGCTGAAACTGAAAGGCATGCCGGTGGAATATGCGCAGCCGAAGGAAGGCTCCGTGGTGCTCAACGTCGCCGAATGCGCCATCGCCAACAATACTCAACCGGAACTGGCGCAGAAACTCGCCGCCTTCCTGCTGACGCCCGAAGCGCAAGCCGCCGCGCTTGAAGACGGCGATCAGATTCCGTCCAACCCGAATACGCCAACCACCGACAAGACCCGTGGTCAGGTCGAGGCGATGAAGCAGTATCTGACGACCGCGATCGCCATCGACTGGGATCAGGTCAACGAACAGCGCCCGGCGTGGAATGCCCGGTGGAATCGCAGTATCGAGCGCTAACGAAAATCCTGTAGGAGCGAGCGGTGCGGCGATCCGACTTGCCCGCGAAGAATGCACCGCGGTTTTTCAGGTATTACGCGTCATCGTTCTTCGCGGGCAAGCCTCGCTCCTACAGGATTAGGGGCAAGCCATCGACACCAGTGGAAGGCAAATTCCCCATTTGGTTACACTACGCCGCCGCAGCTTGGGAGCGGCCTTAAGACTACGGGGTGACTTCACAGTGGCCGTTCGACCGCCCAACCGTCCGCGACTTACACCACGCTGGCCCGCGCTACGCCGTTTCTTCGGCAAGGCATTTGCGGCGCCGGCCAGTGGCAGCGCGCAGGGTCGGGTGATCCACGACTACTTCCACCACAAGGCCCATACCCAGGGCTACACCCTCAGTCACAGCCAGCAGCGAGTGATCGACTGCATGACGCAGCACGCTTCGGCGCTGCTGGGCACATCATCCCCGACACTCCCCGGTCTTTACCTCTATGGTGCCGTCGGGCGCGGCAAGAGCTGGTTGCTCGACGGTTTTTTCCAGGCCATCCCCATCGTGGAAAAACAGCGCCTGCACTTCCATGAGTTTTTTGCACAACTGCACCAGGGTATGTTCAGCCATCGCAATCAGCCCGACCCGCTGGCGACCACCCTCGACGAACTGCTGCAAGACTGCCGGGTGTTATGTTTCGATGAATTCCACGTACATGACATCGGCGATGCGATGCTCATCACGCGGCTGTTCAAGGCGCTGTTTCGCCGGGGGATTGTGCTGCTGGTGACCTCCAACTACCCGCCGGAAGGTTTGCTGCCCAACCCGCTCTACCACGAACGCTTCAAACCGGTGATCGACCTGATCAACACGCGCATGCAGGTGATGGAAGTCGGCGGCCCGCATGATTACCGCAGTCAGGCGCGCCCCCACGCACAGCAGCTGTTCACCCAAGGCCAGTACGTCTGGCCGGCCACGGCGGCCCAGCGTCAGGTGTTGCAGCTGCTCGAACACGACGCACCGGCCATCCAACTGCCCGTCGGGACACGGCACCTGCAAGCCCGATACTGTGAAGGGCGAAGCGTCGGCTTCACCTTCGCCGACCTGTGCGAACACCCTACCGCAGTCATGGACTACCTCGAACTGTGCCGGCATTTCGATCGCTGGATCATCGACAAACTGCCCAGCCTCGTCGACTGTTCAATCGCCGCCCAGCAACGCTTCATCAACCTGATCGACGTCTTGTACGACCAGGACAAGCACCTGATTCTGCTTGGTCACCAGTCATTGCGCGAAAGCCTGGGTGGCGATGCTATCGACCTGGCGCGTACGCGCAGCCGGTTGGGGCAGTTGGTGGAGGTCAAGGAATAGGTTTGATCAAGACTCTTGTGTTGGGCGACCGGCCTCTTCGCGGGCAAGCCTCGCTCCTACAAGGGATCGAGGTACAACACAAAACCGTTGTAGGAGCGAGGCTTGCCCGCGAAGGCGGCCTGACAAGCACCGCAACTTTCCCGCTATCATGTCGCCCATTTCCAGGCCCCACGCCCTCCTTCTGATCAATAGCGAACCTGCCCATGGATACCCTCGCCCAACTGCGCGCCGGCCAACTGTCGGGCATCACCCGTCTGGACTTGTCCTGCGGCCTGACCGAGTTCCCCCGGGAAATTTTCGATCTGGCGGACTCGCTGGAAGTGCTCAACCTCAGCGGCAACGCCTTGCGCAGCTTGCCGGACGACCTGCACCGTCTGACCCGCCTGCGTGTGCTGTTCTGCTCGGATAATCAGTTCACCGAACTGCCCGCCTGTCTCGGTCAATGCGCCGCGCTGACGATGATCGGCTTCAAGGCCAACGCCATCGAATACGTGCCGGGCGCCGCCCTGCCGCCGCTGTTGCGCTGGCTGATCCTGACCGATAACCAAATCAGCGAATTGCCGACCGAACTGGGTGAACGCCCGCATCTGCAAAAACTCATGCTCGCCGGCAACCAGTTACAGCGTCTCCCCGAAAGCCTGAGCCATTGCCATCGACTTGAGCTGATCCGCATCGCCGCCAATCAGCTCACCGAGCTTCCCGAGTGGCTGCTGACCCTGCCGAGCCTGACTTGGCTGGCGTATGCCGGTAACCCGCTGGAAACCGAAGCCGATGCGGCTGCACTTGAAGCCACGGCGAGCATTCCCTGGTCGGGGTTGAACCTTGAGAAAAAACTCGGCGAAGGCGCCTCGGGGGTTATTCATCAGGCGTTGTGGGAGCAGACGAAACAGGTCGCGGTGAAACTCTACAAAGGCGAAATGACCAGCGATGGCTCGCCGTTGCACGAAATGAACGCCTGCATCACTGCCGGCATCCACCCCAACCTGATCCGGGTCGAGGGCCGAATTGTCGATCACCCGCAGCAAACGGCCGGGCTGGTGATGCAACTGATCGATCCGAGTTACCGCAACCTGGCCGGGCTGCCGAGCCTGGCGTCCTGCACCCGCGACGTCTACGCCGACGACACCCGGTTCAGCGCTGGCGTGGCACTGCGCATCGCCAGTGGAATTGCTTCAGTGGCTGAACATCTGCACCGGCAAGGCATCACCCACGGCGACCTCTACGGCCACAACATTCTGTGGAACGAGCACGGGGATTGCCTGTTGGGCGACTTTGGTGCGGCATCATTCCATGCCACCTCGGACAGCCTTGAAAGCCGCGCGCTGCAACGGATCGAAGTGCGGGCGTTCGGGGTGCTGCTGGAGGAATTGCTGGAGCGCACCGACTCGGGGCTGAGCGATGAACAGCGCGTCGCGTTAGAGGATTTACAACAGCGTTGCTGTCAGCCAGATGTGCTGGCGCGGCCGGGGTTCAGCGAGATTGTGCGGGAATTGAAGGGACGGTGACCGCTGCGCGGTCAATCGCGAGCAGGCTCGCTCCCACAATTGATCTGTGCGTTCACAAATCTCCTGTGGGAGCGAGCCTGCTCGCGATGGCGTGGTCACTGAAGAAGCAGATTAACCCGCCAACCCGACAAACATGTCCTGCACGTCATCATGGTTATCGAGGCCTTCGAGGAACGCTTCGACTTCAGCCATCTGTTCATCGCTCAGACCGCTGACCGGGTTCTTCGGCTGGTAACCCAACTTGGCCGACAACACGGTGAAACCCTGCTCCGGCAGCGCTTTCTGTACCGCATCCAGGTCCGCAGGTTCGGTCAGGAACAGCGTCGCGCCGTCTTCACCCGGCTCGAAATCCTGGGCGCCGGCTTCGATTGCGGCCATTTCCGGATCGGCGTCAGGGCTGTCCGGGGACGCCTCGATCATGCCGACGTGGTTGAAGTCCCAGGCCACGGAACCGGAAGCGCCCAACTGGCCCTTGCGGAACGCGACGCGGATTTCAGCGACGGTGCGGTTGATGTTGTCAGTCACGCATTCAACGATCAGCGGCACCTGATGCGGTGCGAACCCTTCATACGTCACGCGATGGTATTGCACGGTTTCGCCGAGCTGGCCGGAGCCTTTCTTGATCGCGCGTTCCAGGGTTTCGCGGGGCATCGAGGCTTTTTTCGCCTGTTCGACCACCAGACGCAGGTGTGCGTTGGTGGTGGTATCGGCACCGTTGCGGGCAGCGATGGTGATTTCTTTCACCAGTTTGCCGAAGATCTTGCCTTTGGCGTTGGCTGCCGCTTCTTTGTGTTTAACCTTCCACTGTGCGCCCATTACTCACTCTCTTGATCTGTGGCGCCGAGACATCTATTGGCCGACGCGTTGCGCAAGTTTATACGGCCTAAAGATGCCAATCGACCAAAAATTCCAAGATCTTTACCCCAAGACCGATCGACATTTTCACCAGCGCTTGTAGGGCAATTCTGAAAAGGCGATTTGCGATGACGCTTCAGGGCTGTGGTTTCGTACCCTTTGCGCCCATCCTCCCTGGCAGAAGCGCGTTCGATGCATAACGACAAGGAAAGTCCCTTCACCCTGACACTGCTCGACGGCGGTTTGTGTTTGCAGGTGTTGCAGTTCAGTGGCCGTGAAGGTCTCAACCAGCCCTATCGATTCGACATCGACGTGATCGGCCTCGCCCCGGCGATGCACCTCGACCAATGGTTACAACAACCGGCGTTTTTGACGCTGACGGATAACCAGGGCATTCACGGTGTGATCCACAGCGTCAGTCGCGAACATCGCGGCCCGCACCGGGTCGGCTACTCCCTGGTGTTGGCGCCCCATCTTCAACGACTTCACCTGCACAGCTCGCGTCGGGTGTTTCATCGTCTCAGCGTGCCGGCGATCGTGCGCCAGTTGCTGGAGGAGCATCAATTGCCCGGGCACAGCTACCGTTTCGAGCTGGCAAATGGGTGCTACCCGCCCCGGCCTTTTTGCATTCAATACGATGAGAGCGATCTGGCCTTCATGCAGCGGCTGTGTGAAGAAGAAGGCATCCACTATCACTTCGAACATCAGCACGACGGGCACGTGCTGGTGCTGGCCGATGACAGCCTGAGTTTCCCCCAGGCGCCGCTGCTGATGCCGTTCCAGGACGACGCATTCAACGACTCTGTCTTGCCGGTGATCAGCGAGTTGTTCCAGCGCCATGATCCGGATCCCGCCCCTGCACGATGGGAGGCCAGAAACCGCGGCGCGCAGGTGGTCGGCGACGGAGCGGCCAACCACACGCTCGCCAGAACGGGCCCGGTGACGGCACGCCCCGCGCCGGCACAGCTGCATCACGATCAGCTCAGCCGCCGACGACTGGAACGCCTGCGTTGCCAGCAACGGCAGATCCACGGCCAAAGCAACCAGAGCGAACTGTGCAGCGGACGGATCCTGCAGGTGGCGCAGCACCCGCTCTCGAATTTCAACGATCAGTGGCTGCTCACCGATATCCGGCACCAAGGACAACAGCCGTCGATTCTTGCCGAGGACCAGCCTGGCATTGCCCGGCGCTACAGCAATCAGTTCACTGCCATCCCCTGGTCAACGGTCTTCAGGCCGACGTTCAAACACGCCAGGCCGAGCATCCCGGGTTATCAGACCGCCCGGGTGCTGGGCCCCGTCGGGCAACCCGCGACGCTCGATGACCAGGGCCGGATACAGGTCAGACTATGGTCAACGCCGGAGGCGGACGAATCCGCCGGTTTCTGGCTACCGGTCGCCCTCGCCACGCCGGACGGTCGGATCGATTCCTCCAAGTTGCCCATGGCCGGCACCGAAGTGCTGATCAGTTTCCTCGACAGTGACCCGGACCGGCCGGTGCTGTGTGCCGGCATGGGTCATCCCCAGCCTTCCCGACCTGCTCCCGAGCCACGCCACGATGGCCGTCTGCTGCTCGACTGGCTGGTCAACCGCTCGGATCTCGCCCCCTGAGTTTCATCCCTTGTCGGCCTTGCCCGCTGCCGCGGCAAACTTGGCCAGGCGCACGTCGAGGTGCCGTGGCCGGCGCCCGTGATCCTCGGCGCGCTCCTTGCGGCGGATGGCGTTGCGCACCATCAGTGAGCCGAGGTAGCGGATCGGCTCCGGCGGAAAAAATCCCAACGGGCCATTCACCAACGGCGAACGGGTCCAGGCGTTGTCCAGCCCCAACACCATCGAGGCGAGAATCTGTCCGCCCATATGGCAAGGCCCGACCCCGCTGCCGGAGTAACCAAAACCGTAAAACACATTGCCGCTGGCGCTCATCTGGCCAAAGAACGGTAAACCGGTGACCGAGCGATCCGACGGCCCGTTCCAGGTGGCCTCGACCTTGACCTTGGCGAACGCCGGGAAGAATTCGCTCAGGCTGTGCTGCAACAAGCCGGCATAGGGCGATGGCTGATCGAACACCGGTAGCATTCGCCCACCGTAGGCGAAGGTATTGCCGCCCTTGCCGAGCATGATTCGACCATCCGGGGTGTTGTGGTAGTAGTGCACAAAAATCCGCGAATCGAGCACCGTCACGCCACTGGTCAAACCGATCTCATTGAGCAGCTCCGGCCGTGGTTCGGTGATCAGCATATCGCTGGAAACAATCGCCACACTGCGTTCGAACTGTGGAAACGCCCGGGCCATCCAGGCATTCATCGCCAGCACCACCCGGTCGGCGCGGACCGTGCCATTGGGGGTTTTAACCCCCGCAGGCTTGCCCTCCACCAGGCCGGTCATCGCCGTGTTTTCATGAATCCTCACCCCCAGCTGCAAGGCCACCCGGCGCAGGCCGCGCACCAGTTTGCCCGGCTGAACACTCGCAGCAGCCGGGGAAAACCAGCCCTCCAAGTGTTTGCTGGAGCCGGCCATGCGCTGTACATCCGCCAGTGGGCGCTGGGTAAACGAATTGATGCCGTTGCGCTCCAGCGCCGCAATCACCGCGTCGGTCGAGCCGCATTGCGCGCGATTGGTGGCGGTGTAGAGCGTGCCATCGAGACGGTAATCGGCGTCCACCGCGTACTGTTCGCAAAAGGCGCCGATGGCGTGGATGCTGCGCTCGGACTCCTTGACCAGTCGCACCGCCTCCTCGACGCCGAACAGCCGTTCCAGGGTGAAATACTTGGCCGACCACGACAGCGCACAACCACCGTTGCGCCCACTGGCACCAGCACCGCAGATGTCCGCTTCGATCAGCAACACGTCCAGTTCGGGGTTCTGCTGCTTGAGCATGATTGCGGTCCACAAGCCGGTGTAGCCGCCACCGACAATGCAGACATCGACGCGGGCATCTCCGGGTAAAGGTTCGCACGGCGCGCAGGACTCGGCCGCCAGCGCCTGTTCCAGCCAGTAAGGTCTCATGGGGGTAATCCTTATGTACGCAGGGGTTTTACGGTCATCGGCTGGTTAGGCACAAATGCTCTTTCGGGACGCAGACCCGCCGGGCGACTGTTCCAGTGGGGGATCAGCACCAGCGACGAGAACAACGCGCAGCCGGCAAAGACGATGAACACCGTGACCGAGTCGAAGTAACCCGGCAGCAACCCGCCGAGAATCGCCCCGACCGAGCCGCAACCGTTGACGAAGCCCGCCGCCGTGGCGCCGGCCTTGGCGGTGCCGAAATCGATCGCCGCCGCGCCGCTGATCATCGAGTCCGGCCCGTACAGGGTCAGGCCCATGACGAACAGCAGTGCCACCACCAGCAAGACACTGCCGGTATGCAAAGCGCCCATGAACAGCGCCAGGGAAACCGTGAGCGCCAATAGACTCAGCACACAGGCTGGCATGCGTCGGGCACCGAACAGTTTGTCCGAGGCCAGCCCCAGCAGAATCGGCCCGAGCAGCCCGGCCAGTTCGAACGCGGTAGGAATGATCGCCGCGCCGACCTTGCCCACTGTCGGCATTTGTTCGAAGACGATCACCGGCCCCCACAGCAGAATCGCGTAGCGCGCCGGTTTCAACAGAAAGTACGCCAGCCCCAGCACCAACACCGTGCGGTTGCGCAGGATTTCCCGCAGCGGCTCCAGGACGCTGATCTTGCTTTGAGCGTGCGCCTCTTCAGCGGTCAGCTCGGGTTCCGGCTCCACCGCCGGCAAGCCAACGTCTTCGGGTTTGTTACGTTGAAAAATAAAAAACAGCACGGCGACCAGCCCAACCACCGCCGCACTGGAAATGAACGCCGCATGCCAGGTGCCGATCAGCGTATACGCCCACCAACCCGCAAACGGCGAGGCCACCAGCCCGCCAAAGGCGTAGCAGGAGCTCCATAAACCCAGCACCCGCCCACGCTGCTCGGCGGGAAAGAAACTGCCAATGTTCTTGCACAGCCCCGACCATCCGGTGGACTGCGCCAGCCCTTGAATCAGCATGCAAGTGGCGAAAATCGGCAACGTGGCAAAGCTGCCCATCACCAGCGCGGCCACCGCGGAAATCAGCAATCCGCCGAGCACCACGACCCGTGGCCCGAAGCGGTCGGCCAGGATGCCCCAGGTGAATTGCCCGATGGCATAAGCCGCCAGGTAGATGGCATCGAGGTTGGCCATGGCCATTTTATCGAGGGTGAAGGTGGGGTCTTCGGCGATCCCCAGTTTGGCCACGGAAAACGCTTTGCGGGTGAAGTAGAACGCGGCATACGCGAGCCAGGTGATGGCGAAAATCTGCACGCGCCAACGCTTGATGGTACCGATGGGATTATTCATTGTGGTTCTGACCTCAGGGTGTGAGTGTGCCGGCAGAATCGGAAGAAAACGCCTGTGTTTTTTATTGTTGAGCACTGCGGTATCGCCTGTTCCCTGAGGCGATACCGGTCAGATGAGTCCTGCTGATTGCACGCACAGGCTCATGACCACCGGTGCTGTTCGACTGAGCAGTCACCGGGGTTGAGGCGATAAAAACAATAACTGACTAATAAGTGAAATCGATTTATCGTATTTCAAATATAAGCTCAGCTTGTTACTGAAGGTTCGATGTCGGTGTCCCACGCCCAGCTCAAAGCCTTTCACGCCGTCGCGGTCCACGGAAGCTTTACCAAAGCCGCCGAACGGCTGTTTCTGACGCAACCGGCGATTTCCGACCAAGTGCGCAAACTCGAAGAGCGTTTCGGTGTGTTGTTGTTCCACCGCAATAAACGCTCGGTGCGCCTGACCGATCTGGGCGAGCGCCTGCTGAGCATCACCCAGCGACTGTTTGTCATCGAAGCCGAAGCGCAGGAGTTGCTTCACGCCTCTCAGGCACTGCAGACCGGCAGCCTGATTCTGGCGGTGGATGCGCCGGTGCATGTGCTGCCGCAGATTGCGCGGTTCTGCGAGCGCTACCCCGGCATCAGCGTGAAGATCGAAACCGGCAACACCGACGAATCACTGTTTCGGTTGTTCAACTATCAGGCCGATCTGGCCTTGCTGGGGCGCGATGTCAGCGACGAACGCTTGCTCTCGTTGCCGCTGCGCAATGACCCGATGGTGGCGTTCGTTTCGCGTCATCATCCGTGGGCCGATCGCGAGTCCATCTGCTTGGCGGACCTGGACGACACGCCGCTGGTGCTGCGGGAAATCGGTTCGGTGACCCGCCAGACCCTGGAAGAGGAAATGGCCCGGGCCGGGTTTCGCATCCGCCCGGCGATCGAGGTCGAAGGCCGGGAAGCCGCGCGCGAGGCGGTGGTGGTCGGGATTGGCGTGGGGGTGGTGTCGGCCGCTGAATTTGGCGCGGATTCGCGGGTATGCGCGTTGCCGATTACCGATTGCACACGGCGGCTGACGGAGACGCTGGTGTGCTTGCGCGAACAGAGTTCGCGGCGAGTGGTGGCGACGTTTCTGGAGATGGTGCGCGAGAGTCTGGTATAGGCAGGTCCGGCCCCATCGCGGGCAAGCCACGCTCCCACAGGGATTTGTGCTGGCCGCATATCTTGTGTACGACACAAAACCTGTGGGAGCGTGGCTTGCTCGCGAAGGCCGCGCCTCGGTCTATCTGCCAGGCGCCAACCCAAAAAACGCCTGGATCAAGCGCAAATCCCGCCGCCGCTCCATGCACCCAATCATGTGCCGATTGACCAACCCCTCGCCAATAATCGGCACCGCCGCCACTCGCGGGTCGTGGCTGACTTCCACCGACGACACCACACCCACGCCCAGTTCTGCAGCCACCGCCTCGGTCACCGCCTCGCGACTGTCCAGTTCCAGCAACACCCGTGGATTGACCCTTGCCTGAGCGCACGCCTCGTCGAATGTGCGTCGGGTAATCGAACTCGGTTCACGCAAGACCATGATCACCTGGTCCAGATCCTTGAGCTGCACCCCTTTCGACTGCTGCGCCCACGGATGACCCGCAGGCACCAACGCGCAAATCCTCGACTCGCTCAACGCTTGCAGGTGCAGCCCCTTGCGCGGCTCGACCTCGGTCAGCACCGCCACGTCGGCATGCTCCGACAACAACGCCGCTAATGTTTCCTGGGCATTGCCCAGCCGCAGGTTCACGGTGATCCCCGGATAACGCGCACGTAAACTGGCGAGCATCGGCATGACCATATGCGGCCCGTCCGCCGCTACTTCCAGGCGCCCGGTCAGCAGCTGCCGGTTGGCCTCCAGCATCACCTGCGCTTCTTCGGCCAAGCCAAACATCGCCCGGGTGATTGCCGCCAGTTTGGTGCCCTCTTCCGTCAGCTCGACGCGCCGCGCGGTGCGGCGCAGCAAGGTGATCTGGTAGTGCTCTTCCAGCGCCTTGATGTGCCCGGTGACCGCCGGTTGGCTAATGAACAGGCGCTCGGCGGCGCGGGTGAAACTGCCCTCGCGGGCCACGGCGTCGAAGGCGCGTAGCTGGAACAGATTCATGAATAACCCTCACTGATGGCTGGCATAACAACAAACAATTTGATTGATAGCTCACCGAATTGCAATTTATGTCCCGTAGCTTCATCCCACTGAGCTTTTGCGAGGACACAAGAATGAGTACTGCCGAGCCCATCCTGCTCACCCCCGGCCCACTGACCACATCGAGCCGCACCCGTCAGGCAATGATGGTCGACTGGGGCTCATGGGATGACCGTTTCAACCAACTGACCGCCAGCCTCTGCGAACAACTGCTGACGATCATCAACGGTGCCGACAGCCATCACTGCGTGCCGTTACAAGGCAGCGGCACGTTCGCGGTCGAGGCGGCCATCGGCACACTGGTGCCTCGGGACGGTAAAGTTCTGGTGCTGATCAACGGCGCCTACGGCAAACGCCTGGCGAAAATCTGTGAAGTGCTCGGCCGTTCGTTCAGCACCTTCGAAACCGCCGAAGACGAACCGACCACCGCCGCCGACGTCGACCGCCTGCTGCGGGCCGATGCCAGCATCACCCACGTCGCGCTGATTCACTGCGAAACCAGCACCGGCATCCTCAACCCGCTGGCGGACATCGCCCACGTCATCGAGCAACACGGCAAATGCCTGATCATCGACGCCATGAGCTCGTTTGGCGCCCTGCCAATCGACGCCCAAGATGTGCCGTTCGATGCGCTGATCGCCGCCTCGGGCAAATGCCTGGAGGGCGTGCCGGGGATGGGCTTCGTCTTTGCGCGCAAAGAAGCACTGGCGAAAGCCGCCGGTAACTCGCACTCACTGGCGATGGACTTGTTCGACCAGCACACCTACATGGCCAAGACCGGCCAATGGCGCTTCACCCCGCCGACCCACGTGGTCGCGGCGCTGCACGAAGCCCTGCTGCAATACAACGAAGAAGGCGGCTTGCCCGCGCGGCATCAGCGCTACGCCAATAACTGCCGGGTGCTGCTCGATGACATGGCCAAACTGGGGCTGCGCAGCTTTCTTCCGGCCGCGATCCAGGCGCCGATCATCGTCACCTTCCACGCGCCGAAAGACCCGCGCTATCAGTTCAAGGAATTCTACGAGCGGGTCAAGGCCAAGGGTTTCATCCTCTACCCCGGCAAACTGACCCAGGTCGAAACCTTCCGCGTCGGCTGCATCGGCCACGTCAACCAGGCCGAAATGCACGCGGCAGTGACGGCGATCGCCGACGTGCTGCGCGAGATGGAAGTACTCGAAATCTGAAACGACGCCACCGTCCCCTGTAGGAGCGAGGCTTGCCCGCGAATGCAGACGACACGGTCCGTCATTAAAACCTCGTTATCGTTCTTCGCGGGCAAGCCTCGCTCCTACAAGGGACACCTCACATGAACTACAGCAACCCAACCAAACTCCAAGCCGCCATCCTCGACTGGGCCGGCACCGTGGTCGACTTCGGCTCCTTCGCCCCGACGCAGATTTTCGTCGAAGCCTTCGCTGAGTTCGACGTCCAGGTGTCCATCGAAGAAGCCCGCGGGCCGATGGGCATGGGCAAGTGGGACCACATTCGTACCCTGTGCGATCAGCCGCAAGTCGCCGAGCGTTACCGCAACGTGTTTGGTCGCACCCCGACCGACGATGACGTCACCGCCATTTACAAACGCTTCATGCCACTGCAAATCGAAAAAATCGCCGAACACTCGGCCCTAATTCCCGGCGCCCTGGACACCATCGCCAACCTGCGCCAGCAAGGGATCAAGATCGGCTCATGCTCCGGCTACCCGAAACAGGTCATGGACAAAGTCGTCGAACTGGCCGCCACCAACGGTTACGTCGCCGATCACGTGGTCGCCACCGATGAAGTGCCCAACGGCCGCCCATGGCCGGCTCAGGCACTGGCCAACGTGATTGCCCTGGGCATCGACGACGTCGCGGCTTGTGTGAAGATCGACGACACGGTGCCGGGCATCCTCGAAGGTCGCCGCGCCGGCATGTGGACCGTGGCATTGATCTGCTCCGGCAACGCGCTGGGTCTGGACTACGAAGGCTATCGCGCCCTGAGCAGCGATAAACTGGCCAGCGAACGCAAACGCATTCACGCGATGTTCGAAGGCTCGCGGCCGCACTACATGATCGACACCATCACCGACTTGCCCGAGGTGATTGCCGACATCAACAAGCGCCTGGCCAACGGCGAGATGCCGCAAACCGACTGATTCCACCTCTCGTTTCATAAAAAAGCGCCAGCTCCTTTAACGGAACTGGCGCTTTTTTGTGGCCGATCACTTGATCCAGAGCATTGAACAGCCGATTCACCTCAGGCAAACCCACCGAAACAGGATTACAGTTAACCCACGCCGTCGAACAAGAACGGTGACTTCAGACCAGACCTGTGAGGAAACACCGTATGCCCTGGAAGAATTCCGAATCACGCTACAGCACCGTATCGATCGCGCTGCACTGGTTGATGCTGGTTCTGTTAATACTGGTTTATGCCTGTATCGAATTTCGCGGGATCTTTCCCAAAGGCAGTGGCGGCCGGACGCTGATAAAGGAAGCGCACTTCATGCTCGGCCTGACGGTGTTCGTGCTGGTCTGGTTGCGGCTGTTCGCGCGCAGCCTGGGGCCCGCGCCGCAGATCTTCCCCGCCTCGCCACGCTGGCAGACCCTGCTCGCCAAACTGATGCATTGGGCGCTGTATATTTTCATGATCACCATGCCGATTCTGGGCTGGCTGATTACCAGCGCCGAGGGGCATCAGGTGATGTTCTATGGCATTGATCTGCCGTTGCTGATCGAAGAAAACAAACCGCTGGCCAAGCAGCTTGAAGGCTGGCATGTGCTCGGCGGGACGATCGGCTATTGGCTGATCGGACTCCACGCCGTGGCCGGGCTTTACCACCACTATGTGGTGCGCGATAACACCCTGCTGCGGATGATGCCCAAGCGCGGTTGAGTTCGGCTGAGGCTTGCCTACACAAAACCTGTAGGAGCGAGGCTTGCCCGCGAAGAATGCACCGCGGTTTTTCAGGTATCACGCGTCATCGTTCTTCGCGGGCAAGCCTCGCTCCTACAGGATTTAGCCCTCTCGCCGTGAGCTGAAACACCGGCGGCCCTGCAAGCCGCCGGTGTGGATGAAGATCAAGCGCGTTCCCCGGGCAAATTTACCCGCCTCGATTTGCTGCTTGAGCGCCAGCAGCGCTTTGCCGGTGTACAGCGGTTCGAGGGGAATGCCGCTGGCCTGCTCGGTCTGCTCGATGAACGCAAGCAACGGCAGATCGACCTTGGCAAAACCACCACGGCTGGCGTCCAACAGTTCATAGGCGGGATCGACTAGTCCAGCTTCCTGCACAATCATCTCGACCTGCTGCGCCACGCCATGATCGTCAGGCACCGCCAGCGCGCCATACACCGGATGCTCACCCGCCTCGGCCAAAACCAGGCCGGTCAGGGTGGTGCCCGTTCCGCAGGCCAGCCACCAGCCGTCGTAGTGGCTCCAGCCCAGACCGCTCAATTGCTCGCAGGCCAGAGTCACCAATTGCCCGCAGCCCTTCGCCCCAGGCAAGCCGCCACCACCTTCCGGTACAGGATGTAGCTCGGGGTATTGCTTGCGCCATGGCGCCCAGAAGCCTGGTTCGTGCCGCGCTCGATAACCGCCATAACCCAACCAGTGCAAGTGCATGCCGAACGCCTGCAAGTCCTTCACCGTCGGGGTGTCTTGCGGATGCCCGCGCAGCAGGCCGACGGTGGTGAAACCGAAGCGTTTGCCCGCCGCAGCCAATGCATGGAGATGATTGGAATGGGCACCACCCAGACTGATGATGCCTTGGGCACCATTCTGATCGGCGGCTTTGAGGTGTTCGATGAGTTTGAACCACTTGTTGCCGCTGATCAGCGGGTCGATCTGGTCCAGACGCAGGATCGCTACTTCGACGCCGGCAGTGATGAGCCAGTCGAGGTGAAGGGGTTCGAGGGGGGCTTGGGGTAGCCAGTCTGTTGGTGGGGAAAGCATTGATGCCGGCTCGGGGTAAAGAGCCGGTATCTTAGCAGCAGACAGGACGCCTTCGCGGGCAAGCCTCGCTCCTACAAATTTCAGGTTGCTCACCCAATGGTGCTTTAACTCGAAACCCTGTAGGAGCGAGGCTTGCCCGCGAAGGCCATTGGCAAGCTAAGCCTGCCTACGCCATTACAACTCAGCCGCCAACCGCGAACCCTGGTTGATCGCGCGCTTGGCATCCAGCTCCGCCGCCACGTCCGCGCCGCCGATCAAATGCACATTCTGCCCCGCCGCGACCAAGCCGTCCTGCAACTCACGCAACGGATCCTGCCCGGCGCAGATCACGATGTTGTCCACCGGCAGCACCTGCGGTTCGCCGCTTTCGCCGATGCGGATGTGCAGGCCTTCGTCGTCGATCTTCAGGTACTCGACGCTATTGAGCATCTGTACCTGCTTGTTCTTAAGACCCGTGCGGTGAATCCAGCCAGTGGTCTTGCCCAGGCCGTCGCCAACCTTGGACTTCTTGCGTTGCAGCAGGAACACTTCACGGGCCGGCGCATGCGGCTCAGCCTTGATGCCCGCAACGCCGCCGCGCGCTTCGAGGTGTGTATCGATGCCCCATTCCTTCCAGAACGCTTCGCGGTCCTGACTGGTGGCCACACCCTTGTGAACGAGGAATTCCGACACGTCGAAACCGATACCGCCGGCGCCGATCACTGCGACGCGCTTGCCCACCGGTTTACGCTCGAGGATCACGTCCAGGTAGCTCAGCACCTTGGCGTGCTCGACGCCCGGAATCGCCGGCACCCGTGGCGCAATACCGGTGGCCAGGATGATTTCGTCGTAACCGCCCTCAACCAGCTTCGCCACATCCACACGGGTGTTCAGGCACAGCTCGACGTTGGTGGTCTGCAATTTGCGGTTGAAGTAGCGCAGGGTTTCGAAGAACTCTTCCTTGCCCGGCACACGCTTGGCGATGTTGAACTGGCCGCCGATTTCGCTGGCCGAATCGAACAGCGTCACCTGATGACCACGTTCGGCTGCCACAGTGGCGGCGGACAGACCGGCAGGACCGGAACCAACCACGGCGATTTTCTTGATCTGCTGCACCGGCAGGTAATTGAGTTCGGTTTCATGGCAAGCACGCGGGTTAACCAGGCAACTGGTCAACTTGCCGCCAAAGGTGTGATCCAGGCACGCCTGATTGCAACCGATGCAGGTGTTGATTTCATCGCCACGACCGGCCGCAGCCTTGTTGACGAAATCCGGGTCGGCGAGAAACGGCCGCGCCATGGACACCATGTCGGCATCGCCTTCGGCCAGAATCTGCTCGGCGACTTCCGGGGTGTTGATGCGGTTGGTGGTGATCAGCGGAATATTCACCGAGCCACGCAGCTTGGCCGTGACCTTGCTGAACGCCGCACGCGGCACTTTGGTGGCGATGGTCGGAATCCGCGCTTCGTGCCAGCCGATGCCGGTGTTGATGATCGTCGCACCGGCCTGCTCGATGGCCTTGGCCAATTGCACGATCTCTTCCCAGCTGCTACCGCCTTCCACCAGATCAAGCATCGACAGGCGGAAGATAATGATGAAGTTAGGGCCGACCGCTTCGCGCACCCGGCGGACGATTTCCACCGGCAGGCGCATGCGGTTTTCGTAAGCACCGCCCCAACGGTCAGTGCGATGGTTGGTGTGGGCCGCGAGGAACTGGTTAATGAAATAACCTTCAGAGCCCATGATCTCGACGCCGTCGTACTCGGCTTTTTGCGCCAGGGTCGAGCAGGTGACGAAGTCGCTGATCTGCTTCTCGATGCCTTCCTCATCCAGCTCTTTAGGCTTGAACGGGTTGATCGGCGCCTGGATCGCGCTCGGCGCCACTTGCTTTGGGCTGTAGGCATAACGCCCGGCATGGAGAATCTGCATGCAGATCTTGCCGCCCGCCTCGTGCACTGCCCGGGTGACGATCAGATGCTTGAGTGCCTCTTCCTCAGTGGTCAGCTTGGCCGCGCCGGAGTAAACCCCGCCCTCATCGTTCGGGCCGATACCGCCGGTGACCATCAGGCCAACGCCACCAAGGGCACGCTCGGCGAAGTACGCGGCCATGCGCTCGAAACCGCCGGGCTTTTCCTCAAGACCCGTGTGCATCGAGCCCATCAGGGTGCGGTTGCGCAACGTGGTAAAACCCAGGTCCAGCGGGGCCAACAGGTGCGGGTAATGAGCGGCGGCCATCGGTAACTCCACAACGAGCGATCACGGAAAAAATGCAGGAGCTCTTCGGCCCCCGTCAGTCATGTTCGACAGACTAAGAGTCGCACTGCTGTCACTCAATGACCGTAACTGACAACTTATTGATCCAAATGTGCAGCGCCCCTTGGCAAGCGCGGGCATGGGCCCTACCCTAGTTGCGAACCCTGCACACGGTCATTGACTGTTTCCCCATGCGCAAACTTTTGTACCTGACCTTCTCCATGGCGTTAATCGCCGCTCTCACGACCTACGCCATGTGGGCCGCTGACCGCCCGGTGGGTCATTACCTGTCGGACCTGCGCATCAGTCTTGCGGTCGATCAGGGCACGCCCGCCGATCGCGGCAATCTGCTAGGCATCCAGCCCGAGCTGTTCCCCACCGACTATCAAAGCCCCGAACGCCTGCACCGCAAGCTCGCGGCTTATTTGCAGAAGGCTCAGGACCAAGGCCTGCTGAATGAAAAGACCATCGTCGTACTGCCTGAACATATCGGCACCTGGTTGATGGTCAGCGGCGAGAAAGACGAGCTGTACCAGGCCACTACGCTCAAGGAAGCCATGAACTGGCTGGCGGTGAGCAACCCGTTGCAGTTTATCCGCGCCCTGATCAGCGCCGAAGGTGGTAGCCGTCTCGACGACGCGCACTTGCGGATGAAAGCCAGGAAAATGGCCAAGGATTACCAGGCGCTGTTCGGCGGCCTGGCGAAAGACTTCCACGTGACCCTGGTGGCCGGTTCCATCGTGCTGCCCGAGCCGAGCGTCAGCGACGGTACCCTGAAGATTGGTCACGGCGCGCTGTACAACAGCAGCGTAGTGTTCGGGCGCGACGGTTTGCCTATCGGCCAGCCGCAGCGGCAATTGCACCCGACTTTCGCTGGACGCGACACTGTCGAAGCCAATTCCGCGCACACGATCAACGTCGTCGATACACCGGCCGGACGCCTGGGCGTGCTGATCGGCAGCGACAGCTGGTATCCGGACAACTACCGCAAACTCGACGATCAAGGCGCGCAACTGGTGGCGGTCCCGGCGTTCGTCGTCGGGCGCGAGTCCTGGGATCAACCGTGGCCCGGCTACAAAGGTCAGTCCACACCGAATTCTGTCAGCCTCAAGGCTGGCGAACTCAGTGAAGGTCAGGCCTGGCATCGGTTGACGCTGATTGCCCAACCGTCCGGCAGCCAGGCCATCGCCGGCATGAGCGTGTTCCTGCGCGGTCAGTTCTGGGACAAGAGCAGCGCCGGTCAAAGCTTCCTCAGCAGCAACGGGCAACAATTCGCCGACGGCGATGCCCGGGGCGCGCGTTTGCTGAACCTCTGGCTGTAAGCCGATGAAACCGCAGCCGATGCGCCTCGGGGATTTGTCGGTAGGCTTCGTCCATAGCCTGGCCGACGCCGTGCGCAGCCATGGCCTGGACCCACAACCACTGCTCGAACAGTACGGCCTCGACGCCGCGCGACTGGCCGAGGCCGGCGCCCGCCTCTCGATCCCGCGCTACATGCGCCTGGGTCACGGCGCCATTCAACTGACCGACGACCCGGCACTGGGTTTACGCATGGGCCAGCTCAGTCGCCTGAGCCAGGCCGGACTGGCCGGAGTCACCGCCGCCCAGGCACCCACCGTGCGCGAAGCGGCGCGCTGCCTGATTCGCTTCGAAGCGCTGTACGGTTCCAACTATCGCGGCCAGTCGAGCTTTCACGAAGATGCCCAAGGCGCCTGGCTGCGGTTCTATTCCATCAGTCCCTATAACGCCTACAACCGCTTCGTGGTGGATTCGATCATCACCGGCTGGTTGCAGCAATTATCCAGCGTAAGCCCTGCCCCGCTACGTGCTGAACGGATCGAGATCGAGTTTGAAGCACCGGATTACCGCGAGGCGTACGCCGTGCTGGGGGATTGTCCGATTCAGTTTGGCGCCGAACAGAATCAACTGCGCCTGAGCCTGGAGAGCCTCGCCCAGCGCAACCCGGAACACTGCCCGAGCACCTGGCGGCACCTGCTGCAACTGTGTGAACGGGAACTGGAGCAACTGACACGCACCCGCAGCCTGCGTGAACGCATCACTCAGTTACTGGGGCCGTTGCTCAATGGTGGTCGGGAACCCGACCTGGAAGAAGTGGCGGCACGCCTGAAGCTGCCAACCTGGACCTTGCGTCGCAAACTCGCCGAGGAAGGCACGCAGTTTCGTGCAATTCTCAACGACACACGCCGCGACCTCGCCATGACCTACATCCGCGACACCGAACTGGCGTTCGGGGAAATCGCCTACCTGCTGGGTTTTGCCTCAGCCGAAGCCTTCCAACGGGCCTTCAAACGCTGGAACGGCCAGACCCCCGGCGAGTTTCGCCGCAGTCATCGCCAATCCGCGTAAGGTTAGGGGGCGTTCTCAATTAGTTTCCCCACCGCGTTGTCGCCTTAAAGCGGACCAGGCAAGGCGCAGGCCGCTGGGAATGGTTGTTCCCTTTCCAAGGCCTGCAACGCAGGCTGGCCCGCTTTAAGGCACAACCCGAAGGGCCGGGTCTGCTGTTGTGCAGGGCTGCGTTGCTCGAAGCTTATTTGGAATGACCAAACCACGCTTCTCGCGCCTTGCCCTGCACAACAGCAGACCCGGCGCGGCGGGGAAACTAATTGAGAACGCCCCCTACAACTCTGTAGCGTCTTCGGCCGGTTCCAGCGGGTCCAGTTCAAACGCCTGGTACTCGAGCAGTTCTTCTTGATAATCGTCCATTATTAAACCCCCATCGCTTGTTGAAAAAATCGTCTGAATAAATGACCAGCGCCTCGAGCATAAAGTGCCCGCATGAAAGAAAAATGACGCGCGCATGACACTACATCTCTACTGAATAAAACGTAGCAGGTGGTCAGGAATTTATCACAGGATTTTTTCGATACGAGCTGTAGGAATACAGCTCGATTTGATGTGGATCAATCTTGGAAGGTGTTATGGGATCGGAGTCGTCTGACCCGATCCCATAACATTGGCCAATTACTGGCCGGAGACAGGCATGGCCGAAATGGGCTCGGTCGGTGCCGGCATGGTGCTTGAATCCGCCGGTGGAGTTACCGTTTCGGTGGACGAACTCGGCTCGCTACTCTGCGCCGGGGTAATCGGCGTCGTTTCAGCAGGTGGAGCAACAGGCTCCGAACTGGCTGGAGCGGTTTCAGCTGCCGGCGCTGGAGCAGGCGCTGGTTCTGCTGCCGGGGTTGGCGCCAACTGAGCCGGCGCGGCCTTGGCTTCGGGCACACCCAGATCAGTCTTCGGCTTCTCGATAATGTGCGCGGCCTTCTTCGCTTCCGGCGGCAGGAACAACTCGACCAGGGCAAAGAAACGCTCGTAGAACTTGGCCGAGGACACGGTTTCACTGGCGACCTTGACCATCGAGTCGTCGGACGAGCCGATCGGCATCGATACCGAGCCCAACACACCAACACCGAGGCTGGCGGAGTTGTTGGTCTTCTTCAGCGCATAACGGTCCTGCAAGGCGTTGGCGAACATGGTCGCGTGATGCCCTTCGCTGCCGTCATCGGCACAGACCACGCTGAAGCTGATCTCCATGTGGGTCTCGCCAGTCTGCTGGAAGCTCTTGTGTCCGCTGACCAGCTTCGGATCGGCGCTGGTGATGATGTAACCCTGGCTGAGCAACGCCCGACGGGCGGCCTCGCAGGTTTGCGCATCGGTCACCGGGTAATTGCGCGAGAACGTTCCGGAGTCGTCGAAGTTCTCATGCTCGTAGATGGCGGCCTTCTTCGACGAACAACCGGCAGCGGCGGCCAGCACCAAGGCCAGCCCGACAACACGCATGGGAATTGATCTAAACATTGAACATCCTGAGGAAAACGGTTCGGGGCGTATTGTGCAACAGATCGATGCTTAGCGTCGCACCGTTTAGTGTCTTGAAACAGTTACAAGTCTACTGACTGTCATTGACAGGAAAAAGTCCCGTTCGCACGGCGATCTTTTGATCTTCGCCCATAAAAAAACCCCGGCCGTCTGGCCAGGGTTTTTTATGTGGCAGGAAACTCAGTCAAGCATCAGAAACGCTTGATCTCAGCCTCGCTTTCCAACAGTTTGCGGTAAGCCGCGAAGTCTTGCTGGCCAATGCGCGAGGCGAGGAAGCGGCGGTACTGGACCTTCTCTTCTTCGCTCGGCGCCGCAGCTTCGTTCACGCCGTTCAGACGCACGATCACCAGGCTACCATCGGCCAGGGTCACGCTGCTGAAGGTCGGCTTGTCTTTGGCAACCGGTTTGGGCATACGGAACAGTGCTTGCAGCACGGTTGGGTCGACCCCTTCCTGAGCGCGAGTCGCTGCTTGAGTCACTTTCCAGTTCTGGCCATCGATCGCCTTGTCCAGTGCAGTCTTGCCATCGCGCAGGCTGACGATCAGTTGATCAGCCTTGGTCTTGGCGGCAGCACTGGCGTGCTCCTTGGTCAGTTGCGCACGGATGCTGGCAGCCACGCTTTCCAGCGGCAGTTGCTCAGGCTTGCGGTGTTCCTTGGCGCGCAGCACGATCACGGTTTCCGGGTCCAGCTCGATGGCGGTGCTGTTGGCACCCTCATCCAGCACTTCAGGACTGAACGCAGCGGTCACTACGGCACGGTTGGCCGCAACACCTTCGCCACCTTCACGGCCGAATGGCGCGGACGTGTGGACAGTCAGCTTCAGGTCTTGTGCTGGCTGGGCCAGATCGGAGGCCTCGAACGAAGAGTCTTCCAATTGCTTGGTCGCCTCGACGAAACGCTGCTCGACCTGCTGGGTTTTCAGCTCGCGGGTCAGCTTGTCTTTCAGGCTGGCAAACGTCGGCACTTCAGGGGCTTCAACGCCCAGCAGCTTGATCAGGTGGAAACCGAAGTCAGTGCGAACCGGCTCCGAAACCTGGTCCTTGGCCAACGAATACAGGGCTTTTTCAAACGCTGGATCGTAGACACCTGGACCTGCATAACCGAGATCACCGCCGTTGTTCGCCGAGCCAGGGTCCTGGGAGAATTCCTTGGCCAGGGCCTCGAATTTCTCGCCTTTGGCCAGACGCGCCTGCACTTCTTCGATTTTGGCCTTGGCTTGCGCCTCGGTCATCTTATCGTTCACTTCGATCAGAATATGCGCAGCCCGGCGTTGCTCGGACAGGTTCGCGGTTTCTTTCTGATACGCCGCTTGCAGGTCTTCGTCCTTGACGCTGACCTGATCAAAGAAGGAGGCCTTCTTCAATTCGAGGTAATCGATGACCACCTGATCCGGCGTCATGAATTCCTTGGCGTGTTCGTCGTAGTAGGCTTTGACTTCGTCGTCAGTCAGTTTCACCGCCGCAGGATCCGCCTTGACATTCAAGGTGGCGAAATCGCGGGTCTGCTTTTCCAGACGGGCGAAGGCCAGAACCTGTGCATCGGTGACAAAACCGCTACCGGCCAAGCCAGCGCGCAGCTGACCGATCAGCATTTCCTGAGCCAGCATCTGGCGGAATTGCAGACGGCTATAGCCCAGTTGACGGATCACCTGATCGAAACGCTCGGCGCTGAACTTGCCGTCCACCTGGAATTCAGGCGTTTGCAGGATCACCTGATCCAAAGCCGCTTCGGAGAAAGCGAATTTCGATTTTTCTGCGCCTTGCAGCAGCAGTTTGCGATCGATCAGGCCTTTGAGGGCCGATTCGCGCAGCATTTTTTCGTCGAGCAAGGAAGCATCGAAATCCTTGCCAAGCTGTTGCATGAGCTGACGGCGTTGCATATCAACCGCCTGGTTCAGCTCATTTTGACTGATTTCTTCACCGTTGACCTTGGCCGCATCCTGGCTGTTGGTCGTCGCCTGGAAAATGGCCTCGATACCGGTGAAAGCCATCAGTACAACGATGATCCCGATAATGGTCTTGGCAATCCAGCCTTGTGAATTGTCCCTGATATTCTGCAGCATGCGTCCCCCAGAAACGGTTGAACTTCAAAATTAGGCAACCGTGGAGCGTGGGTAGAATCCGGATAGAAGAAAGGCGCATCCGAGGATGCGCCTTCTCGTAACTGGCGGAGCGGACGGGACTCGAACCCGCGACCCCCGGCGTGACAGGCCGGTATTCTAACCGACTGAACTACCGCTCCGCTGCCAAGTCAGGAATGACCCCGACCCGGATAGGCAAAAACCTGAATCGAACTTAGTTGACAGCTTCTTTCAGTGCTTTACCGGCTTTGAAACCTGGCTTTTTGGCGGCGGCGATTTCCAGCGTCTTACCGGTCTGTGGGTTACGACCGATGCGAGCTGGACGATCGGTCACGGAGAAGGTACCGAAACCAACCAGAACAACAGAGTCGCCAGCCTTGAGAGCGCCAGTGACGGATTCGATTACAGCGTCCAGCGCACGGCCAGCAGCAGCTTTCGGGATATCAGCGGATGCAGCGATAGCATCAATCAGTTCCGACTTGTTCACTCTAAGTCCCCTTATATCTATTTGAGTTTGATTCTAAGTTTTTTGGTGAAAGCAAAAAAACGAGTGCTGAATGGCCTACAGACACTTAAGAGCCGCTTTATAACAAGGGCTCTAAAAAACTGTCAACAAGCCCCCCAGGCAAATGCGTACTAATGCGTGCTAATTCTTTCCTTAGAGTCAGACTCGCGTTTTTCATCCTTTGCAACGATCTCCGGAACCACATCCGGCAAGGGCTCCGGCGCGTATTGCAGCGCAATTTGCAGGACCTCGTCAATCCATTTAACTGGTTTAATCTGTAGATCTTGCTTGATATTGTCAGGAATTTCCTTCAGATCGCGTACGTTCTCTTCAGGAATGATCACCGTCTTGATTCCGCCACGGTGAGCAGCCAGCAGTTTTTCCTTCAATCCACCAATCGCCAGCACCTGGCCACGCAAGGTGATTTCGCCGGTCATGGCAACATCTGCGCGTACAGGAATGCCAGTCAATGCTGACACCAGGGCCGTGCACATGCCTACACCGGCGCTAGGGCCATCTTTCGGCGTTGCCCCTTCAGGCATATGGATATGCGTGTCGCGCTTCTCGTGGAAGTCCAGAGGAATCCCCAGGCTCTTCGCACGGCTGCGGACAACGGTCAGGGCTGCGGTGATCGATTCGACCATCACGTCACCCAGAGAACCCGTCTTGATCAACTGGCCTTTACCCGGCACGACCGCGGCTTCGATGGTCAGTAATTCGCCGCCCACCTGAGTCCACGCAAGGCCCGTTACCTGGCCAATCTGATCCTGCGATTCAGCCAGGCCGTAGCGGAACTTACGCACGCCCAGGAAGTGCTCGAGCATGTCGGCAGTGACCTTCACCGAGAAGCGTTTTTCCATTGCATGCTCTTTGACTGCCTTGCGGCAAACCTTGGCAATCTGGCGCTCCAGCCCACGTACACCGGCTTCGCGGGTGTAGTAGCGGATGATGTCGCGGATCGCTTCGGCGTCAAATTCCAGCTCGCCCTTCTTCAGACCGTTGGCCGTGATCTGCTTCGGCGAAAGGTATTTGACAGCGATGTTGATCTTCTCGTCTTCGGTGTAACCCGGCAGACGAATCACTTCCATCCGGTCCAGCAGCGCCGGCGGAATGTTCATGGAGTTGGAGGTGCACAGGAACATCACATCGGACAGGTCGTAATCGACTTCCAGATAGTGATCGTTGAAGTTGTGGTTCTGCTCGGGATCGAGCACTTCCAGCAACGCCGACGCCGGATCGCCACGCATATCGCTGCCCATTTTGTCGATTTCATCGAGCAGGAACAGCGGGTTGCGGACGCCCACCTTTGTCATCTTTTGAATCAATCTTCCTGGCATCGAACCGATATAAGTCCGGCGATGACCACGAATTTCCGCCTCATCGCGCACACCACCGAGGGCCATGCGCACGAATTTGCGGTTGGTGGCGTGAGCGATCGACTCCGCCAGGGAGGTTTTACCCACCCCGGGAGGACCGACCAGGCACAGCACCGGACCACGAATCTTCTTCACGCGCTTCTGCACGGCGAGGTATTCGAGGATCCGCTCTTTGACTTCTTCCAGACCATAGTGGTCGGCGTCGAGAATGTCTTCGGCACGAGCGAGGTCCAGACGCACCTTGCTCTGGGCCTTCCACGGCACTTGAACCAGCCAGTCGATGTAAGAACGCACCACCGTCGCTTCCGCGGACATTGGCGACATTTGCTTGAGTTTGTTCAGTTCGGCCTGAGCCTTGGCCAACGCGTCTTTCGGCAGACCGGCGGCATCGATACGCTTTTTCAGCTCTTCGATTTCGTTGTGGCCTTCGTCGCTGTCGCCCAGTTCTTTCTGAATGGCCTTCATCTGCTCATTCAGGTAGTACTCGCGCTGGCTGCGCTCCATTTGCTTTTTAACGCGGCCGCGAATGCGTTTTTCGACTTGCAGCAGATCGATCTCGGCATCCAGCAACGCCAGAACGTGCTCGACCCGGGCCGACAAATCGATGATTTCGAGAATTTCCTGCTTCTGCTCGATTTTCAGGGCCATGTGCGCGGCCATGGTGTCGACCAGGCGGCCTGGCTCGTCGATGCTGTTAAGCGACGACAGGACTTCAGCGGGGACTTTCTTGCCCAGCTGCACATATTGTTCGAACTGAGCCAGCAGGCTGCGGACAAACACTTCCGACTCGCGCTCAGGCGCGTCGACTTCGTCGATCAGCGAAACTTCGGCACGGCAGTGGCCATCGACTTCGCTGAAGCGCTCCACGGCGCCCCGCTGCTCACCTTCGACAAGAACCTTGACCGTGCCGTCAGGCAGCTTGAGCAGCTGCAGAACGGTAGCGATGGTGCCTACGCGATAAAGTGCTTCTTCACCGGGATCGTCGTCAGCAGGGTTTCGCTGAGCCAGCAGAAGGATCTGCTTGTCACCCGTCATCGCTGCCTCGAGGGCTTCGATGGATTTCTCGCGCCCCACGAACAGCGGGATAACCATGTGCGGATAAACCACGACATCACGCAATGGCAGGAGAGGCAATTCGATGGTTGTCTTCATGATTTCGCCTCTACGGCGGCCATAAGGCCGTAAACAGATGGAAGTAAGCTTGAAACCAAGATGGGGGCTGTTTTCAAAAAAAACAAGCGGATAAAAGAACCACTTTAAAGATCGCTGCTTACGGCAGCGCCTGCATTGGTCCAGATGCATCAAAAATCAGGTCGACTGTTATGCCTCCTTCGCAGCGGGCGGCGATCCGACAAGCCAGCTCCCACAATAGCAAAGGGGCCCGAAGGCCCCTTCTTTATTCCAGCAGTGTGACGCTTAGGCGTCCGGAGCTGCCTTGGCAGCCGGCTCACTGTTTTCGTAGATATACAGTGGCTTGGACTTGCCTTCTATAACGCTTTCATCGATCACTACTTTACTCACCTCGGACTGCGAGGGGATTTCATACATAGTGTCGAGCAATACACCTTCGAGAATCGAGCGCAGTCCACGGGCACCGGTTTTGCGTTCCAGGGCACGTTTGGCGACCGATTTCAGTGCGTCAGCCCGGAATTCCAGGTCCACGCCTTCCATCTCGAACAGCTTGGCATACTGCTTGGTCAGAGCATTTTTCGGCTCGGTGAGAATCTGCATCAACGCAGCCTCATCAAGCTCGTCCAGCGTGGCAAGTACCGGCAGACGACCGACGAATTCCGGGATCAGACCGAACTTGACCAGATCGTCAGGCTCGACTTCACGCAGGGATTCACCGACTTTCTTGCCTTCTTCCTTGCTGCGCACTTCCGCGTTGAAACCAATGCCGCCCTTGGTGGAACGGTTTTGAATAACCTTTTCCAGACCGGAGAACGCACCACCGCAGATGAACAGGATGTTACGGGTATCGACCTGAAGGAATTCCTGCTGCGGATGCTTGCGACCACCTTGAGGTGGAACGGAAGCGACCGTACCTTCGATCAACTTGAGCAGGGCCTGCTGCACGCCTTCACCGGAAACGTCTCGAGTGATCGACGGGTTGTCGGATTTACGCGAGATCTTGTCGATCTCATCGATGTAGACAATGCCCATCTGGGCTTTTTCTACGTCGTAATCGCACTTCTGCAGCAGCTTCTGAATGATGTTCTCGACATCTTCACCCACATAACCCGCCTCGGTGAGGGTGGTTGCGTCGGCGATGGTGAACGGAACGTTCAGCAAGCGGGCCAGTGTTTCGGCAAGCAGGGTTTTACCCGAGCCTGTCGGGCCGATCAGCAAGATGTTGCTTTTGCCGAGTTCGACGTCGTCATTCTTTTTGTCACGCTGGTTCAAACGCTTGTAGTGGTTGTACACCGCTACGGCCAGAACCTTTTTCGCACGCTCCTGACCAATCACGTACTGATCAAGGATGCCGCTGATTTCTTTAGGCGAAGGCAATTTATGCGCGCTGCTTTCGGCCTGGGCTTCCTGCACCTCCTCACGGATGATGTCATTGCACAGGTCGACGCACTCGTCGCAGATAAAGACCGAGGGGCCGGCAATCAATTTGCGTACTTCATGCTGGCTTTTGCCACAGAAGGAGCAATAGAGCAGCTTGCCGTTGTCCTCGCCGTTGCGGGTGTCAGTCATTCGTTCGATCCAAATCCGATAGGCTTGCAACACAAGATGAAGGCTATTGCGGGCTTTTTCAAGCCCGCCAGTGATCAGACCAGCTGACCAACCCTATTTTGAGCTGCTTATTATTAAGCGGGGCGCTGGTTGATCACTTCATCGATCAACCCGTATTCACGCGCGGCTTCAGCGCTCATGAAATTATCGCGGTTGGTATCGCGCTCGATTTCTTCAAGCGTGCGCCCGCTATGCTTGGCCATCAGCGTGTTGAGACGCTCACGAATGAAGAGGATTTCCTTGGCATGGATTTCGATATCCGAGGCCTGGCCCTGGAAACCGCCCAGTGGCTGGTGAATCATCACACGCGAGTTCGGCAGGCAGTAACGCTTGCCTTGGGCACCGGCCGTCAGAAGAAACGCGCCCATGCTGCACGCTTGACCGATACAGGTGGTCGACACGTTTGGCTTGATGAACTGCATGGTGTCATAGATCGACATGCCCGCCGTCACCGAACCGCCCGGGGAGTTGATATAGAGATGGATGTCCTTGTCCGGGTTTTCCGCTTCAAGGAACAGCAGTTGCGCACAGATCAGGTTGGCCATGTAGTCCTCTACCGGACCAACCAGAAAAATCACTCGTTCCTTGAGAAGGCGCGAGTAGATGTCATAGGCGCGCTCGCCACGAGCAGACTGCTCGACAACCATCGGGACCAGGCCGCCAGCGGCCTGGATATCAGAGTTCTGCTGAATATACGAATTACGGAACATGCTCTGCAGTCACTCCCAAATAGTTATGTCTTGAATACGCATAAGCCAGCACGAAGGCTGGCTTATGGTGTTTGCTTCTTACCGCAAAAACGATCAGTCGGCTTGTGGAGCTTCTACCGGCTTGACTGCTTCTTCGTAAGAGACCGATTTGTCGGTCACGCTAGCTTTCTGCAGAACAGTATCCACAACTTGTTCTTCCAGCACAACCGAACGGACTTCGTTCAGTTGCTGGTCGTTCTTGTAGTACCAAGACACAACCTGCTCAGGCTCCTGGTAAGCCGAAGCCATTTCCTGAATCATCTCGCGAACACGGGCTTCGTCAGGCTTGAGGTCGAATTGCTTGACCACTTCAGCCACGATCAGACCCAGCACAACGCGGCGCTTGGCTTGCTCTTCGAACAGCTCGGCCGGCAGTTGGTCAGGCTTGATGTTGCCGCCGAACTGCTGAACAGCCTGCACGCGCAGACGATCAACTTCGTTGGACAGCAGAGCCTTTGGCACTTCGATCGGGTTGGTGGCCAGCAGACCGTCCATAACCTGATTCTTGACCTTGGATTTGATCGCCTGACGCAGTTCGCGCTCCATGTTCTTGCGAACTTCGGTGCGGAAGCCTTCCAGACCGGTTTCCTTGATGCCGAATTGAGCGAAGAACTCTTCGGTCAGTTCTGGCAGTTTAGGCTCGGAAACGGTGTTCACGGTCACGGTGAACTCAGCGGTTTTGCCTGCCAGGTCGAGGTTCTGATAGTCCTCAGGGAAGGTCAGGTTCAGAACGCGCTCTTCGCCGGCTTTAGCGCCAACCAGACCGTCTTCGAAACCAGGGATCATGCGGCCGGAACCCAGCACCAGCTGGGTGCCTTTGGCGGAACCGCCAGCGAACACTTCACCGTCGACTTTGCCGACGAAATCGATGTTCAGTTGATCTTCGTTCTGAGCAGCGCGATCGGCGACTTCGAAACGGGTGTTCTGCTTGCGCAGGATTTCCAGCATCTTGTCCAGATCGGCATCAGCCACGTCAGCGCTCAGGCGCTCGACAGCGATGCCTTCGAAACCGGCAACGGTGAACTCAGGGAACACTTCGAATACGGCTACGTATTCCAGGTCCTTGCCTGCTTCCAGGGATTTAGGCTCGATCGAAGGCTGACCAGCCGGGTTCAGCTTCTGCTCAACCACAGCTTCGTAGAAAGAAGACTGGATTACGTCGCCTACAGCTTCCTGGCGAGCGTCAGCACCGAAACGGCGCTTGATTTCGCTCATTGGCACTTTGCCTGGACGGAAGCCAGCGATCTTGGCCTTTTGGGCGGTCTGCTGCAGACGCTTGTTGACCTGGCTCTCGATACGCTCAGCCGGCACGGTGACGCTCATGCGGCGCTCAAGAGCAGTAGTATTTTCAACAGAAACTTGCATGGATATTCCTCGTTGCACAGACGTTAGCCGGCCGTTTCCGACCCCAGAATCAAGGGCATGCATTCTAGTGGGTCAAACTCAAGAAGTCACCCTACTGAAAACGGGTAAAAAAGCAGCAGGCAATTTATAGGCGGGGACAAACGGTTGTGCCTCGCCCTGTTAGCAAATACAGCCAGTCATGCCAGGGCTCTGCACCCACCTTCCTATATATAGAAGGAATCGGCAATCCATCCCTGACAGCCAACCCCGCGAGGGGATCGGCGGGCAAATCGAGCATCATCGAGAAACATAAATACGACGAAGCGACCTGCCCCTGCGGCCCACAACCTGCAGCCGCCGATACTCAAACCACTGAAACAAAAAAGGCGCCAGACTGTTAAATCTGGCGCCTTTCGAAATATGGGGTGGACGATGGGGATCGAACCCACGACAACGGGAGTCACAATCCCGTGCTCTACCAACTGAGCTACGCCCACCATATTGCGTGACAAAGAAGCCAAACAACTTCTTTGTTGAGCCCCAACCAAGCCAACCGGCAAGAGTGAAGCTTTATTTGGTGCGGATGAAGAGACTCGAACTCTTACGCCTCGCGGCGCTGGAACCTAAATCCAGTGTGTCTACCAATTCCACCACATCCGCGGATTGAAGCTGTTAAAGCAAAGGCGCCAGACTGTTAATCTGGCGCCTTTCGAAATATGGGGTGGACGATGGGGATCGAACCCACGACAACGGGAGTCACAATCCCGTGCTCTACCAACTGAGCTACGCCCACCATATCGCGCTACTTGTGCCAAAGCTGCCTAATGGCGCACCCGGCAGGACTCGAACCTGCGACCATCCGCTTAGAAGGCGGATGCTCTATCCAGCTGAGCTACGGGCGCCTTGTTAATCTGTACCCTTGAAGGACTACAAACTAAGTGCTTTTCAGCCTTGCGGAACCGTAACTCCGCTCGACCTTATCAACCAGTGCTAGGCTGTGCCCGACAAGTGCGACGAATAGTATAGAGCCCCCCAGAGGTCGTCAAATCCTTTTTATAAAAAATTCATTTAATTAAAGGAGTTAGGGGAATTTGCAGACCAAGCGCCTTTGCCCTCACCTCATGACATGCGAGAATGCGCTCTCTTTTTTTCCCCTCTCGATGGTTAATCACGCGCAATGACTGCACAACTAATCGACGGCAAATCGATCGCCGCCAGCCTGCGCCAGCAGATCGCCAAACGAGTCGCCGAGCGTCGCCAGCAAGGCCTGCGCACGCCCGGCCTCGCGGTGATCCTGGTCGGCAGCGATCCTGCCTCTCAGGTTTATGTCTCGCACAAGCGTAAAGACTGTGAAGAGGTCGGCTTCCTTTCCCAAGCCTACGACCTGCCTGCCGACACCACTCAGCAAGCGCTGGCCGATCTGATCGATCGCCTGAACGACGACCCGGCAATTGACGGCGTTTTGCTCCAGCTGCCTTTACCTGAACACCTGGACGCCTCCAAATTGCTGGAGCGCATTCGTCCTGACAAGGACGTCGACGGTTTCCACCCTTATAACGTCGGCCGTCTGGCCCAGCGTATTCCGCTGCTGCGTCCGTGCACACCGAAAGGCATCATGACGTTGCTGGAAAGCACCGGTGCCGATCTATACGGGATGGACGCGGTCATTGTCGGGGCTTCCAACATTGTTGGCCGCCCGATGGCGATGGAACTGCTGCTGGCCGGTTGCACCGTGACCGTTACCCACCGCTTCACCAAGGATTTGGCAGGCCATGTCGGTCGCGCCGACCTGGTGGTGGTTGCCGCCGGCAAACCGGGCCTGGTCAAAGGCGAATGGATCAAGGAAGGCGCGATCGTGATCGACGTCGGCATCAATCGTCAGGAAGACGGCAAGCTGGTCGGTGACGTGATCTACGAAACCGCCCTGCCCCGCGCCGGCTGGATCACTCCGGTACCGGGCGGCGTTGGCCCGATGACGCGCGCCTGCTTGCTGGAAAACACGCTGTACGCCGCGGAAACACTGCACGCCTGAGTTCACGCTTGCATGCAGCACCGTATAAAAAACCCCGCCAATCGCGGGGTTCTTTTCGTCCGCAGAAAAAGCTCGACCATCCGCCGGAAAAGCCTGTTTCCCCGCACTTTCACTTGAACATCGAACAACCATCGACAGTTCTTCAGCCATACTCCTAAAATGCGTCGCTTTTTAAAGAAACAGCCCGTTACAAAAACGGTATATCCACCCTTTATGAGTCCGCCAGCGTGAAAATCCGCCTTTCAATCCTGAGCTTGTTTTTTGCATTTACAGGGACTTTCACCACGCCAGCAATTAATGCCGCCGAAACCATCGAGGCGCCCCGAAACACTTCGCAACTGAAGATCGCTTCCGGCAGCGCATTGCTGATGGATCTGCAAACCAACAAAGTCATCTACGCCAACAATCCGGATGTTGTGGTGCCGATTGCTTCCGTCAGCAAACTGATGACCGGCCTGGTGGTGGTAGAAGCGCGGCAAAACATGGATGAATACCTTTCCGTCAATATCAGCGACACCCCGGAAATGAAAGGCGTGTTTTCCCGAGTCAAACTCAAAAGCGAATTGCCGCGCCGCGAAATGCTGCTGATCGCCCTGATGTCGTCGGAAAACCGTGCTGCCGCGACGCTGGCCCATCACTATCCGGGCGGTTATGTCGCGTTCATTGCCGCCATGAACGCCAAAGCCAAAGCGCTGGGCATGACCAGCACCCACTTTGTCGAACCGACGGGCCTCTCCCCTCGCAATGTGTCCACTGCCCGCGACCTGAGCAAACTGCTGATCGCCGCACACAAGTACCCGCTATTGACTCAGCTGAGCACCACCAAGGAAAAAACCGTTTCGTTCCGTAAACCCAACTACAGCCTGGGTTTCCGCAATACCGACCACTTGGTAAACAAGCCTAACTGGGACATCCAACTGACCAAGACCGGTTTTACCAACGAGGCCGGTCATTGCCTGGTGCTGGTCACCAGCATGGGTAATCGTCCAGTAGCCCTGGTGATTCTCGATGCCTTCGGCAAGTACACGCACTTTGCCGATGCCAGCCGGATTCGCAGCTGGGTCGAAACCGGCAAGAGCGCCAACGTGCCGTCCGTCGCCCTGCAGTACAAGTCCGACAAGAACCTCAAGCATCGCCAGAGCGGCGTGGTTGAAGCATCGAAATAAGCTCGAAACGCCTCCAAATGAAAGCCCCGAATATTCGGGGCTTTTTTTTGTCCGGGTTTAATCATTGGGCAACGGCATCTGATCGTCATCCGGGATGCCATCCCCGGCACTCGGGTCTCTCCAGCCCTGTGGATGCTTGGTCGGCACCACTGTCGGCCTGGCCAAGGGATCCCTTAACGGGCTGTCCGGATCCATCACCGGGTCCAGGTCCGCTTCAGGGGTTGTCGGAACACTGTCTGGAGGGTCTGGCCGTTTGTCGTCAAAGCTCGAATCGGTAGACATACGCACCTCACTGAGACTTGGGTTTCAGATTACCGAGTGGGTCGTAAGGCTTCGCGGGTGCCTTCTTGCCCTCCTCACCCGGCTTTATATCCCTGGGCGCCCTGGCAGGCCCGATGGGGTCGACCTGAGGATCGGCAACGTCCGGAGAATCGGGGTCGAACCCCAACTCATTATCGGACGAATGCTCAGACGAGTGCGGGCCGGTGGGGGTATTGGACTGTGCCATGGACGCCTCCTGTTCATGGTCCCGGAAAAATCCGGGCCCTCTACTTGAGACTTCAGCATAGCGTGGCGGTGCCATGCTGATGACGAGCGGAAACTTACTGCGCGGTCAGCGCCTTCTTCGCCCGGGCTGCAGCCTGTCCCTGACCTGACTGGGCAAGATCGCTCGCCGCTTTCAGCCAGCGCGGCTGATCGACATTGGCCGGAATCTGGTCCGGCTTCTGGATCAATACGGCCCAACCACCGGCATTCTCGAATGCTGATTCAAAGGAACTGAACCCCATCAGCAACCGACGATCCATCCCGGCGCGCAACAGCACGGTCTGCTTCTGACGGTTGTAGCCGGCGAGAATGGCGTATCGCGGCTCCGCCCAAAACGCCGAGCCTTCCGTGAAGCGCACCATCACTGGATAACCGGCGGCGACCTGGGTCAGCAGCGCCGGCAAATTTTTGTCGAGGGGGTAGACCACCATCCCGTATTCGCGGGCGAGGTTCTGCATGTTCTGCTGCAGGCGGTCTTCGGCACCCGGCAAATGCAGAGGTTTGTCGAGCAACCCCGGGGTGATCACGATGCCCTGCTGGGACAGCAGACTAGCCAGCACCTGAGGCCCGCTTTGATAACTTTGCCCACGGTAGAACGTACCGCTGAGTTCGACCCGCTCCGGCAGACGCTTGATCTCAGGCGCCACGCTCCCCGCACAGCCAGCCAGGCCGGCAACGCAGCCAACGATCAGCACCAAAGATCGAATTCGAGAAAATACCCGCACCATCATCACTCTCTTGTTCAGACGCCAGGCAATCGCACAGCCGGCTTGGCCGTCGATCATAGGATGCCGCGCGGCAGCGGTATAGCCTTAACCGGCAGTTGATTGCATTCGATAGAGCGAACTGTTTGATGACAGGCGACCTTTGGTCAATAGCCTGAAATACAGCAGCGGCTAGACTGTCACTTACCAAGGACGAATGTGTGCCCGATGCAGGGCAAAGAGGAGGCACTGATGAGCCTGACAATGACCATTGTAATGTTGATTTCCGGCTGGCTGGCCGTGGCCGCCGCCATGCTGTGGGGTGTATTGCGTATTACCCGCCGGCACCATCACCACCCGATTCAATCGGCACCTGTGGCGAAAACCGATAAAGCGGCTGCTCACCCCGCTACTGCGCACTGACCGGCGCTTTTCGGTCGCCCAGACAAAAACGGCCGCCTGGACTCTTTCGAGTTCAGGCGGCCGTTTCATTTAACGCAGGTCAAGCTTCAGCGGCGATGCGCTTCTGCCTGGCCCGACGCGACAGCATGTTCAAGCCTTCAATCGTGGCCGAGAACGCCATGGCCGCGTAGACGTAGCCTTTGGGTACGTGGGCGCCAAAACCTTCGGCGATCAGCGTCATGCCGATCATGATCAGGAAGCCCAGCGCCAGCATCACCACCGTCGGGTTGTCGTTGATGAACTTGGCCAGAGGGTCAGCCGCCAGCAACATCACCAGTACCGACACCACCACCGCAATGATCATGATCGGCAAATGCTCAGTCATGCCGACAGCGGTAATGATGCTGTCGATGGAGAACACCATGTCCAGCAGCAGGATCTGACCGATCGCAGCGGCAAAGCCCAGGGTCACCGTCGAGGTGGCCGACGTCGGATCATCCGGCGCCGGGTCCATGCTGTGATGGATCTCGGTGGTCGCCTTCCACAACAGGAACAGGCCACCCGCGATCAGGATCATGTCCTTCCAGGAGAACGCGTGGCCGAGAATCTCGATCACCGGCTCGGTCAGTTGGACGATGAACGCGATGGTGCTCAACAGTGCCAGGCGCAGGATCAACGCCATGCCGATACCGATCCGCCGCGCCTTCTGGCGATGCTGTTCGGGCAGCTTGTTGGTGAGGATCGAGATGAAGATCAGGTTATCGATGCCGAGCACGATTTCCATCACCACCAACGTGGCCAGGGCGACCCAGGCAGTGGGGCTTGCAGCAAGTTCTAAAAGGTATTCCATGGGTCAGTCCTGACTCGTTGTAGACGGTTTAGATTTCCTGGGACGAAGATTCGGATTTGTCCGTCTCTTTGGCCGATTGTTCTTTCTTGCTGATCAAGCCGCCGGTGGCATCGCTCAACGCTTGCTCGGCGGCTTTGTGGGTATCGTCAATCGCCTGTTTGGCGGTTTCGGCGGCCTTGCCCATCAATTGCTGAGCGCTTTTCTCGGCCTGGTCGCAACCGGCCAACACCAGTACAGACGCAATCAGCAGCGCGGTGGTTTTAAGCTTCATGATGCTTTCCTCGATAGAACAGACAGAACCGAAAAGGCGATCCGTCGATAGCGAGGCATTCTAAGGAAGCAAATACTTCAGTAAAATTCGTATTTTTAGCGGTTATACTTCGGTTTTAACGAACTATAGGCCCGCTATGCTCAACTATCGGCAATTGCATTACTTCTGGGTGGTGGCCAAGACCGGCAGCATCGTGCGCGCCTGTGAGCAGCTGAACCTGACGCCACAGACCATCAGCGGGCAAATTTCCCTGCTCGAGCAAACCTATGGCATCGAGTTGTTTCGCCGGGTCGGCCGGCAGCTGGAACTCACCGAAGCCGGGCGTCAGACCCTGCCCTACGCCGAGCAGATGTTTCAACTCGGTGGCGAGCTGGAATTGATGCTACGGGCGCAGCCCAATGAGCAACAGATTCTGTTTCGGGTGGGCGTCGCCGACGTAGTCCCCAAATCCATCGTTTATCGCCTGATTGCGCCAACCATGGAGTTGAGCGAGCCCCTGCGTATCACCTGTCGCGAAGACAAACTGGAACGCTTGCTTGCCGACCTGGCGATTCAGCGCCTGGATCTGGTGATCTCCGACAGCCCGATGCCCTCGCATCTGGACATCAAGGGCTACAGCCAGAAACTCGGCGAATGCGGTATCAGCTTCTTCGCCACCGCAGAATTGGCGGCGCGGTATGGCCAAGACTTCCCACGCAGCCTGCACGGCGCCCCGCTGTTGATTCCCGGGCCGGAAACCGTGGTGCGCAGTCGCTTGCAACGCTGGTTTGCCGAACAGCAGATCCAGCCGCAGATCGTCGGCGAGTTCGACGACAGCGCCTTGATGCAGGCCTTCGGCCAATCCGGCAGCGGGATATTCATCGGCCCGAGCGTGATTGCCGACGAAGTGAAACGCCAATGCGGCGTGGAATTGATTGGCCAGACCGATGCGGTGAGCGAGTCGTTCTACGCCATCTCGGTGGAACGCAAGATCAAGCACCCCGGCATTGTCGCGATTACCGAAGGTGCCCGACGCGAGTTGTTCACCGAAATGTGAAGCCTCAGGCGCAGATTTCCCGGGGCTTGAAGGTCATCAGCGCCATCGCCAACAGGATCGAGACCAGGATAAAACCGGCCGCCGCGAAACCCAGGCCGCCCAGGCCCACACTGTCGATCACTCGCCCACCGACCATCGCGCCCAGACCGATCCCGAGATTGGCCCCGGCAATGTTCAACGACGCAGCAAAGGCCGGAGCCTCGGGCGCAGCCTTCATCAAACGCACATGGCTGACCAGGAACAGCGCGGCCTGAGTCACGCCCCAAATCCCCATCGCCGCCGCCAGACCCAGCGGCGAATGAATGTTCGGTACCAGCGTCACCATGCCGGCAATCATGAACGCGCAAAACGTCACAGAAGCAATCAGTGGATGCCGATCCACCGCACGACCACCCAACGAATTGCCGATCAAGCCGACCGCACCGAAGCCCATCAGGCACCAGCCGACCACCGTGCCGTTGAAGCCGGCGAGGCGCTCAAGAATGTCCGCCAGGTAGGTGTAAGCGGTGAACATGCCGCTGAACACCAGGATCGATAACAGCACATGCCCCAACATCAACGGGCTGCGCAGGATTTTGAACTGCGAACGGAAACTCACCTGATGCTGGTGCAGGTTGGTTTTTGGCAGGTAGATAAACAGCAGCAACGCCTTGGCAAACGCGATCACCGCCAGAATGCCGAAAGCACTGCGCCAGCCGAACGCATCGGAAATCAGCGTACCCACCGGAATACCGAACACCGTGGCGCAGACAATGCCGAAACCGATCTTGGCGATGGCCCGCCCGGCGTAGTCCGGCCCGACGATGTCCACCGCGGTTTCACTGGCCAACGCCCAGAACACCGGCAACCCCAGCGCCGGAATCAACCGCGCAACGGCCATCACCCCGATGTTCGGCGCCAGTGCCGCCAGTGTGTTGGCCAGACCGAACATGATCAGCACACTGATAAACAGTTTGCGCCGTTCAAACCTGGCGAAGTACGCCGTCAGGAACGGCCCGAAGGCGGCCACGGTAAAGGCGAACAGGGTCACCAGCAAACCCGCTTGAGGGATGCTGACGTCCAGATCACGGGCGATTGCCGGCAACAGGCCGACGATGATGAATTCCGTGGTCAGTACCGTAAAACCGGCGGCGGACAACAGAAGAATGGGCAACAGCATGCAGAACTCCAGAAAAACGACGACACCAGCGACAGCCCGAAGGCTCACTGGCAGAACTTGAAAATGAGGATGGCGAAGCTTAACAGAGAGTTTCCGGACGAGGTTGCACGAACCTGCAAATCGCGTTGAGCAATCGGGTGGCAGATCGTCACAGGTCTGAAGGATCACGGCTACGCTGTGATAAAGTCCGCGCCCCTGCGGTACTTACACTTTGCTCATCGGCCATTCATTGGCATTGATGTCGCGATCCCCTTCGGTTCCCTCCATGTGGCCTGCCCGGCTTTTTGCTGCATGAGCCAAGGAACCCTGCACCCTAATAAAATCAGAGATGCCGTTATGACCGCTTCATCCCCTTCTCTCTTGCAACGCCTGAAACACAGCAGCCTGGTCACGCAAATCATTATCGGCCTGATCGCCGGGATTACCCTGGCGTTGTTCGCGCCTGAGCTGGCGAAGTCCACCGCCTTCATCGGCAAAGTGTTCGTCGCGGCGCTCAAGGCTGTCGCGCCGATTCTGGTGTTCGTGCTGGTCATGGCCTCGATTGCCAACCATAAGCACGGCCAGGAAACCCACATCCGGCCGATTCTGTTTCTGTATTTGCTGGGCACCTTCGCGGCGGCCGTGGTGGCGGTGATCGCCAGTACGCTGTTTCCGTCGAGCCTGGTGCTGTCGACCCAAGACGTTGCGGTGACCGCACCGGGTGGCATCAGCGAAGTGTTGCAGAGTCTGTTGCTCAGTGTGGTCGACAACCCGGTCAGCGCGCTGATGAATGCCAATTTCATCGGCATTCTGGCGTGGGCAATCGGCATGGGCGTTGCGATCCGCCATGCCGGCGAAACGACCCGCGAAGTGCTGGGCGATCTGTCCAACGGCGTGACCTTGATCGTGCGCCTGGTGATTCGCTTCGCGCCGTTGGGGATCTTCGGCCTGGTGGCTTCGACCCTTGCCACTTCCGGTTTCGGTGCCTTGATCGGCTACATGCATCTATTGGCTGTATTGCTGGGCTGCATGCTGTTCGTCGCGCTGGTGATGAACCCGGCCATCGTGTTCTGGAAGCTGCGTCGCAACCCATATCCGCTGGTACTCACCTGCCTGCGCGAGAGCGGCATCACTGCGTTTTTCACTCGCAGTTCGGCGGCGAACATTCCGGTCAACCTGGAATTGAGCAAGCGCCTGGGCCTGCACGAAGACACTTACTCGGTGTCGATCCCGCTCGGCGCCACCATCAACATGGCCGGTGCCGCGATCACCATCACCGTGCTGACCCTGGCCGCCGTGCACACCCTGGGCATCGCCGTGGATATTCCGACAGCCATCCTGCTCAGCATCGTCGCGGCAATCTGTGCCTGTGGCGCCTCGGGCGTGGCTGGCGGTTCGTTGCTGCTGATTCCGCTGGCGTGCAGCCTGTTCGGCATCCCGAGCGAAATCGCCATGCAGGTGGTGGCGGTCGGCTTCATCATCGGCGTGTTGCAGGACTCGGCGGAAACCGCGCTGAACTCCTCCACCGACGTGCTGTTCACCGCGGCGGCGTGCCAAGGTGAGGAGTTGAAGGCGCAGCGTTTGGCGTAAAACGCACCTGTAGGAGCCAGGCTTGCCGGCGAAAGCGATCTTACGTACGCCTTCGCCGGCAAGCCTGGCTCCTACAGGGCTTTTTTGTACCTGGGCGGTTTAGAACGCGCCCATGTAATCGCGCTTGCCCACTTCCACGCCGTTGTGACGCAGCAGTGCGTAAGCGGTGGTGACGTGGAAGAAGAACTGCGGCAGACCGTAGCTCAGCAGGTAAGCCTGGCCAGAGAAGCGCTTCTCTTTAGGGGTGCCTGGGCGGGTAACGATCTCGATGCCTTCCTTGCCGTCGATCTGCTCGGGTTTGATCTCGCCGATGAAGGCCAGCACCTTGGAGATCAACGCTTGCAGCTCGGCGAAGGTGGTTTCGGTGTCGTCGTATTTCGGCAGCTCGACTTCAGCCAGACGCGCGGAAACGCCTTTGGCGAAATCAACGGCGATCTGCACCTGACGCACCAGCGGGAACATGTCCGGGTACAGACGGGCTTGCAGGAATGCGTTCGGGTCGATGTTTTTCGCCGTGGCGTGGGCTTCGGCCTTGCTCAGGTTATTGCTCAGGGCATTGAGCATTTGCTGGAAAACCGGAATAGAAGCGGCGTACAGGGAAATGGTCATAGTGGTCTCGTGTGGTGACAGGAGTAAAAACGTGGAGCGATTATAGCCATGCCCGACCGACCTGCGGCTTGTCTTTTATCCAGCAAGGATTAGGCTAGCCGCTTCGACTGCCTAGGGAAAAGCGCGATGAGCACTGAGCAAGAAACGATTTTCGACGAACCGCGGCTCAACAGCACGGAAATCCGCATCCTGGGCTCGTTGATCGAGAAACAGGCCACCAGCCCGGAAACCTATCCGCTGACCCTCAATGCACTGGTGATTGCCTGCAACCAGAAAACCAGCCGCGAGCCGGTGATGAACCTGAGCCAAGGCCAGGTTGGCCAGAGCCTGCGCGTTCTGGAAGGTCGTGGTTTCACCCGACTGGTGATGGGCAGCCGTGCCGACCGCTGGGAACATCGGGTCGACAAGGCGCTGGAACTGGTGCCGGCGCAAGTGGTTCTGACGGGGCTGTTGTTTCTGCGCGGTCCGCAGACGGTCAACGAACTGCTGACCCGCAGCGGCCGCATGCATGACTTCGAAGATGCCGAGCAGGTGGTGCATCAATTGGAGCGCCTGATCGCCAGGGGTCTGGCGCTGTTGATCCCGCGCCAGGCCGGCCAGCGCGAAGACCGTTACATGCATGCGCTGGGTGATCCGGCGGATATCGAAGCGATCCTGGCTGCCCGGCAAAATCCTGTGGAACGTGGCGCCAGTGGCGGTGTGTCGGTTGAGCGAATCGAAGAGCTTGAAGCGCGGATTGCAGCGCTGGAAGAACGGCTGGCACGCCTCGAATAACCAAAGAGCGTACCTCTGTGGCGAGGGGGCTTGCCCCCGTTCGGCTGCGAAGCAGTTGTCAATCGATGACTGCGTCTTTTTCTGAAGTAACACGCTGAGTGGTTTTGGGAGCGCTTCGCGCTCCTACGGGGGCAAGCCCCCTCGCCACAGGTCCGCGTTCAACCCTAATAGCTACTCGCCATCCCAATAATCCACACCATCGGCCTGCCTGGCGACGGCGGCGAAACCTGAAGCGTTGCCCTCGGCATCGACCTTGAAGTCGTCCATCACCACGTATTTGCCGGAATCCGGGTATTCGCAAATGTCCGGCGATTGCTGGCTGCTGACCGCCAGATACCGCAATTCGCCGTTGCTGGTATTGATGATCTGGTGCGCGGTTTCAGGACCGCCCGCCGGGCAGGCGATCACGTCACCGGCGCGGATCGGAAAGCGTTCGGCGCCAAGGCGAACTTCCCCTTCCCCGGCCACGATGTAGAACATCTCCTCGTTGACCCGATGGCTATGAAACGGACTGCCACGCATACCCGGCTCAAGGGCATACAACCGATACCCCAGCTTTTGCGCGCCCAATTGCTGGCCGATGCGGGCCAGGCGTTGCTGATAGCGGCCGGCGGCGTCTCCGGTGGGGGCAAAACCTTCGGGCAATGGTGCAAGTTCGACCTGATCCAGGTTGAGAATGGCGGGATGCATGAGAACCTCGGTCACGGTGGCTGGCAAGCAAGTCTTCGCTTGCTGGCGAGCAGTATAGGCGGAGATATTCGTGGGCAAGTGCCCAGGGGCAGGCTGGAAACCGAGTCGCGGCAATCGCGAGCAGGCTCGCTCCCACAGGTTCAGCGCTGACCTTGTGGGAGCGAGCCTGCTCGCGAAGGGGCCGGTACAGCCGACAAATAATCGGGATGATCAGCTCCGGGCAAACGCCACCGCTTTCTGGAACTGCTCATCGGTCGGCCGCACGCCGGTGTACAACACGAACTGTTCCAGTGCCTGGATCGCAATCACTTCCAGCCCGGTGATCACCCGCTTGCCTTCGGCACGACCGCGCACGATCAGCGGTGTTTCCGAGGGGATCGCTACTACATCGAAGACAGTTTCGGCCGCAGCGATAGCGTCAGGCTCAAACGCCAGTTGATCGGCCTCCGGGCCGCCGGTCATGCCGATCGGCGTGACGTTGATCAGCATCTGCGGGCGTTGAGCGCCCAACTCCGCCTGCCAGTGATAACCCAACGATTCAGCCAAGGCACGTCCGGCACGCTCGTTACGAGCCACGATCAGGCCGTTTTTGTAGCCGCCATCGCGCAAGGCACTGGCCACAGCCTTGGCCATGCCGCCACTGCCACGCAGGGCAAAGGTCGAATCCTTGGGCACCTGATGGGTTTCAAGCAACTGGGCGATGGCGATGTAATCGGTGTTGTAGGCCTTGAGGTGACCGTTGGTGTTAACGATAGTGTTGATCGATTGGATAGCCTCAGCCGATGCATCCAGCTCATCGACCAACGCGATACAAGCTTCCTTGAACGGCATCGACACCCCGCACCCCCGAATGCCCAAGGCACGGATGCCACCCACGGCGCCCGGCAAGTCCTGGCTGCTGAAGGCCTTGTAGTAAAAATTCAGGCCCAGTTGTTCGTACAGATGGTTATGAAACCGCAGGCCGAAATTGCCGGGGCGCCCCGAGAGTGACATGCACAGCTGAGTGTCTCTGTTGGGGTTCATCTGCATTGGAATCTCCTTCAATAGCACTTTCGGATGGACGGGATTAGCCACTTCACCGGTTCTGATTGATCATAAAAGCCAGTCTGCACTTGGCACACAGCCGTAAAGAAGCCGGTACAGACCTTACACAAAATTTACCCAACGGCTGTGCTGATTTTCAAAAAAATGCTGTCTTAGAAGTATCCCCGCGACAACTTGTGTCTATTGCAGACGCGAGCGCCGGGTCGAAGAACCGAGGACTTATCATGATCCGTAAAATCCCCACAGTAGCCTTGCTGATCGGTGCTCTTGCTATCGCAGGGCAGGCAGAAGCAGGTGGTCATGGTCATGGCGGCTGGGAAGGTCCGGCTGTGTTTGGTGCGATCGTCGGCTCGGCAATCATTGGCTCAGCAATAATCGGCCGCGACCGTCCAGTGTATGTGGAACAACCGGTCTACGTTCAGCCACAACCGGTGTACGTGCAGCCACCGCCTGTTTATTACCAACCGGCGCCGGTCTACGTTCAACAACCGATGTACTACCGCCCGGCACCGATCTATTACGGTCCGCCACGCGGGTATGGTCCACCACGCGGCTATTACGGCCCTCCCCATGGTTATTATCGTGGCGACCGCTGGTAACACGCTCACCAGGCCCCGCTTTAAAAGCGGGGCCTTTTTTGTGACCACTGGCTGGACGAAGTCTGAATAAATCTCGTCAAGGTCGCTGTCGGGACAGTACCGGCAGATAAAGTTGGTCATATTTATGTCATGTCCGATCCGCAAGCTTGGATCTGTCCGTAAACAACAGGTTGATAAAAACAAGGACGACCTTCATGCCCACACAAAACCCGCATCGCATTGTCGGCCTGTGCACTTCCGACAAGGTGTACAACGCACTGACCGAACTCAAACACCTGGAAGGCCATCGCAGCGCAAAATTCCTCTCGCTGCTGGCAGAAAACCTGGTGCGCAAAGGCCTGCTCAATGAGCAGGAAGTGGTGCATATGCTCGATCTAGTGGTGGATTGACCGCAGAACTCATTGGCATCAATGACGACTATCGAAAGCGTTGATTGTCCGTTCAGGCGTCCAATCCGTAAGGTAGCTCCATAGATTAATGGAGGTACTTATGGCTCAGGTTCAGATCATGTCCGTTATCGGCAGTGCCGTTCCCGCACAACTCAGAGCGCGAGGATTGCTTGCCTGTTGGTATCTGATGCAGGACGGTGAACCGATCAGCGGCCCGCTCACCTCGCTTCCCGCCGCCCAAGCCTTGTCGCAACGTATCGACGCAGGCCAGCTCAGCGCCTAAGGCAGCTGAACCTTGGGCTTGGAATCGATGAAGATCGCCCAGCTCGACACGAACAGCGCCGCGATCAAGGGTCCGATGACAAAGCCGTTCAGGCCAAAAAGCGCCAGGCCACCCAGGGTCGAGATGAGGATCAGGTAGTCCGGCATTTTGGTGTCCTTGCCCACCAGGATCGGCCGCAGCACGTTGTCCACCAGGCCGATCACGAACACTCCGAACAAGGTCAGCACGGTGGCCTGCCAGATCGCGCCGCTGAACAGGAAATACGCCGCCACCGGTACCCAGACGATCCCCGCCCCCACCGCCGGCAACAGCGACAGAAACGCCATCAACACCGACCAGAGCAGCACGCTCGGGATGTCCAGAAACCAGAAAATTAAACCACCCAATGCCCCTTGCGTGATCGCCACCACCACATTGCCCTTCACCGTGGCCCGCACCACGCGATTGAACTTGAGTTGCAAACGACGTTTCTGGTTGTCTTCCAGCGGTATCGCCGCACGTACTTTACGTGCCAGTTCAGACCCGTCCCGCAGGAAGAAAAACAGCAGGTACAGCATGACGAAAAAGCTCACCACGAATTCGAACGTGCCCTGACCAAAGTTGAACGCCTTGGTCGCGACAAACTGGCTGCCTTGCATCGTGCTCTTGATGATGTTCTCCCGAAGCCCGCTCAGCTCACCCATGCCGAAACGGTCGAGCAAGTACTGAACGTACGGTGGCAGACTTTGCTTGAACTGCGACACATACCCGGCGATGTCCAGTTCACCGCTTTCGATTCGGTTGTACAGCGCCGCACCTTCCTGAACCAGCAAGGTACTGATGGTGATTACCGGCAGGATCGCGATCACTACACAGAGACTCATGGTGAACAGGGCCGTCAGGTTGCGTGGCCAGCCGAACCTCTGTTGCAACTGATGCTGCAAGGGCGAAAAAAGAATGCCGAGAATGACCGCCCAGAACACCGCGCCATAGAGCGGCAGCAGAATCCATATGAAGGCAATGCTCACCAGGGTCAGCAAGACCATCAGCGAGGTGTTTTGCAGCTTCGTTTCGTTCATGTCCGATCCATGTCAGTGCACAGGGGCGCCAACGCGCTTCTTGATGTTTAGTCCGCCACGGCTCGCGCGAGTGCCATCCTTTTTTCATCAAGCATAGATCCAGATCAATAAACCCCGCGGGCAAGCCGCTTACCCTTGCCGGCTTTTGCGATCGACACTGCCATGACCAGCGCCATGACGCTTACGCCCCCGGAACTGCTCGCCCCCGCCGGCACCCTGAAAAACATGCGTTATGCCTTCGCCTATGGCGCCGACGCGGTGTACGCCGGCCAGCCGCGCTACAGCCTGCGGGTGCGCAACAACGAATTCGATCACGCCAATCTCGCGCTCGGCATCGCCGAGGCCCAGGCTCAGGGCAAGCGTTTCTATGTGGTGGTGAACATCGCCCCGCACAACGCCAAGCTCAAAACGTTCTTGAAGGACCTGGAACCGGTGATCGCCATGGCGCCGGACGCGCTGATCATGTCCGACCCGGGCCTGATCATGCTGGTGCGCCGGCACTTCCCACAGATGCCGATTCACCTGTCGGTGCAGGCCAACACGGTGAACTGGGCCAGCGTCGAGTTCTGGCAGCAACAGGGCTTGAGCCGGATCATTCTGTCCCGCGAACTGTCGCTGGAAGAGATCGCAGAAATCCGTCAGCAGGTCCCGGCGATGGAGCTGGAAGTGTTCGTCCACGGCGCGTTGTGCATGGCCTATTCCGGGCGCTGCCTGTTGTCGGGCTACATGAACAGGCGCGACGCGAATCAGGGCAGCTGCACCAACGCCTGTCGCTGGAAATACTCGGCGACGGAGGCTGTCGAAAATCAACTTGGTGAAATCGTCCAGCCGTTCCAGCCCGAACCGACGCTGGGCATCGGTGCGCCGACCGATCAAGTGTTCCTGCTGCAAGAAGCCAATCGCCCTGACGAACTGATGCCGGCGTTCGAGGATGAACACGGCACCTACATCATGAACGCCAAGGACCTGCGCGCCGTCCAGCACGTCGAGCGCCTGACGCAGATGGGCGTGCATTCATTGAAGATCGAAGGCCGGACCAAATCGCACTTCTATTGCGCGCGCACCACCCAGGTGTATCGCCGCGCGATCGATGATGCGGTGGCGGGCCGAGCATTTGATCGCAGCTTGATGACCGATCTGGAATCCCTGGCCCAGCGTGGCTACACCGAAGGTTTTCTGCGCCGGCATGTGCATGACGAATATCAGAATTACCAGAACGGCAGCTCGGTTTCAGAGCGCCAACAGTTCGTGGGCGAGCTGACTGGCGAACGCCGGGATCGGCTGGCCGAGGTGCGGGTGAAGAATCGCTTTGGCCTGGGCGACCACCTGGAACTGATGACGCCCCAGGGCAACTTCCACTTCGATTTGCATCAGCTGCAGAACGTCAAAGGCGAGGCAGTTGAAGTGGCGCCGGGGGATGGGCACACGGTGTACTTGCCGATACCGGACGCGGTGGATTTGCGTTTTGGGTTGTTGATGCGGGATGTGGGCGTGAGTTAAAGACCATCACGGGCACGACACTAAACCTGTGGGAGCAGGCTTGCCCGCGATTGCTATCTGACAGTCGACATCAATGTTGAATGTTCTGGCCTCATCGCGGGCAAGCCCGCTCCCACAGGGATTGCGTTGACTGACTGACATTGTGAGTGATCAGGCAAACTCCTCGCGCAACATCGCCACAAACGCTTCCCGCGCAGGGTGAACCCCGGCGTTTTCATGCCAGTAAAACAGGTTATCGATAGCCGTCAGCTCGGGGAATTCATACCCCGCGCACCCCGCCCCTTTGGCGTACTGATCGAAGATCCCTTTGGGCACCAGTGCTACACCGGCCCCGGCGCTGACGCAGCCAACAATCGCGCCATAACTGGCCAGGCTGACAATCGGCAATGCCTGCCCCTGACGCAGCAACCAATGCTCCAGCGCCGCCCGGTAAGGACAACCCTGAGGCCACATGAAGACGGTCTTGTCCTGCAAATCGGTGATATCGCGCACCGGCCCCAGCGACGTCGAAGCAATCAGCAACAGCTCTTCGCGGTACATCGGCGTGCGCTTGAGGTGTGAGCGCTCGACATCCACCGCGACGATCGCGCCATCGAGCCGGTGATTGAGCGTGTCATCAAGCAATTGGCCCCAGCTGCCGGTAGTCAGTTCCAGCGCAACGCCCGGATAGCGCTTATGAAACTTGGCCAGTAACCGCGGCAATCGACCGGTCGCCGACGACTCGATGGCGCCAATGCGCAACGGCCCGGAGGGCTCGGCCGACGGGTCCAGCGCGCGTTTGGCTTCAGCCGTCAGCGCGAGAATTTTCGCGGCGTAAGCCAAAAAGGTCTGGCCCGCCGGGCTGATTCGCAACCCTCGGCCCTCACGCAGAAACAGCGCGACACCCAGCTCGGTTTCCAGGGACTTGATGCGCGCTGTGATATTCGACGGCACACAGTGCAGCAACTCGGCCGCCCGGGCGATGCTGCCGACGTCGGCGACGGTCTTGAACATGCGAATCTGCGCCAGCTCCATACATCACCAAAAGTGAACAGTTGACGCAGTATAAGTCAGTTGTGGCGAACGGTCAGGCTTCCGATACTCGGCGCATACGCCCACAGGTGCCTGACCATGCAACCACTCACACCCGCCTCCAATCACTCCATCAAAATCATTCTGGCGATGGCGTTTGTCGTCGGCTGCTGGGGGTATTCCCCGACCGGCATTCATATCGGTTTGCAGGCCTATGACCCGGGGCATCTGGCGCTGCTGCGGTTTTTGCTGGCATCGGTGTTCATGGCAGTAGTCGCCGTGTTCCGAGGCATCCGCCTGCCGAACATTCGCGACTGCCCGCTGCTGATCGTCCTTGGTTTCTTTGCCGTGAGCCTGCATCACGTCGCGCTGAATTTCGGCCAGCAAGGGGTCAGCGCCGGGGCGTCCAGTGTACTGGCGCAAACCACGCCCTTGTTCAGTACGCTGTTGGCGCGTTTCGTGTTCAAGGACCGGGTAAGTGTGTGGCGCTGGAGCTGCGTGTTTCTGGGCTTGACCGGCGTGGTGATTGTGGTGGCTGGTGATCATGGATTGGGGAGTATCGACGCTCACGGCTTGCTGATTTTACTGGCGGCGGTGTCCTGGAGTTTCTACTTTGCGTTGCAGAAGCATCAGTCTGGGCGTTACGACGGGTTGACGCTGGTCTGCTACACCGTCTGGTCGGGGACGGCGTTGTTGCTGGTTTATCTGCCGGGGCTGGCCAGCGAAATCGTCACCGCGCCCCTTCATGTGCAATGGGCAGTGGTTGCATTGGGCGTGTTTCCCAGCGCCCTCGCCTATCTGGCCTGGGCGTTTGTGTTGGCTCATGTGGATTTGAGCCGTGCGACGATGACGATGTATTTGATTCCGCCTGCTGCGATGGCCATTGCCTCTGTTGGCTTGGGCGAGCAGCCGACGTTGATGGTGGTGATGGGGGCGGTGGTGGTACTGGTCAGTGTGTTGGCGTTGAATCTGGAGAGGCGGTTTTTTGGGATTCAGGTGGCCAGTGTTTGATCGCTGATGGGTGTTGATGCGTCTGGCGCCTTCGCGGGCAAGCCTCGCTCCTACGAGGCGGCGGTGCTTTTGGGAAACGAACCCGCAAAAGGGCTGCTATCGAGGAGACCAACGGCGACTACCGATCAGCCGAAAAGCGGTCGCGACTGTTAGTCAGGTGCAACCACATCGCCGCCCGCGCCGCATCCGGGTCCTGGCGTCTGATGGCGTTGAGAATCGCCTCGTGTTCGAGGTTGGCGAGCTGCCCCAGCTTGCTCAAATCCGCCGACCCGCGCTCGGCGGCATTGACGCGGGTCCGGGGGATCATGGCGCTGCCCAGGTGCTGCATGATCTCGGTGAAGCAGACGTTGCCGGTGGCTTCGGCGATCAGCAGATGGAAGCGTTTGTCCGCCTCGACGCAGCTGTCGTTGTTGGCCAACAAGCTTTGATAGTCATCCAGCGCCTCACGCATCTGTGCCAATTGCTGGTCTGTGCGACGAACCGCTGCCAGCGCCGCCGCCTGGGTCTCCAGGCCCATGCGCAACTCCAGAATACTGCGCACGCCCAGCGCGGTATCGACATTCAGCCGCAGCCCCTGATCCGGTGTTCGCTCGAGAACAAAAGTACCGATGCCGTGACGGGTTTCCACCAGCCCAGAAGCCTGCAACTTCGAGATTGCCTCGCGCACCACCGTGCGACTGACGCCATGCTCCTGAACAATCGAGTTCTCCGACGGCAGCTTGTCCCCCGGCACCATCTGGCCGAGCAGGATGCTCTGCGTCAGTTTGCTCACCAGATCATGGGCCAGGTTGTGGGCACGCTTGCGGGCGGGTGCGTCGATGTCTTCTTGCATGGTGATTATCCGGAGAGCAGGGCTATCCGGATCGTAGCACCGGGATCGATGGGAATCTTCAGAAAATAAAACCTATCTTGTATGACAACACTCAACAATCGCACCAATCAAGCAGTATTACGAACCCACCTCAGATCATAAAAAGCATAGATAACTCCAAATAAATAGCCATTTTATTGGGTTACGGTGCTTGTCGAATCAAAAAACTCAGTTGTATGATGTCTATCAACAACGCAGCACCCTGTCACACCCCGCATAAAAATAACGAGTGGGAGAAAACGAAGTGAATACATCCATATCCGGGATGAACGATGGCGCCGATTCGGTCCTGCAATCCGCCATCTCGAAAGTGAAACGCCACGTCCTGCCGCTGTTCGTGATCATGTTCATCGTCAACTACATCGACCGTGTGAACATCGGCTTCGTCCGCGCCCACATGGAACATGACCTGGGCATTGGCGCTGCCGCCTACGGCCTCGGTGCCGGTCTGTTCTTCATTGGTTACGCGCTGTTCGAAGTCCCCTCCAACATCCTCCTGCAAAAAGTCGGCGCGCGAATCTGGCTGACCCGCATCATGCTGACCTGGGGCCTGGTGGCCGCCTGCATGGCGTTCATCCAGAACGAAACCCACTTCTACATCCTGCGATTTCTACTCGGCGTGGCCGAAGCCGGTTTCTTCCCCGGGGTGATTTATTACTTCACTCGCTGGTTGCCCGGTGTGGAGCGCGGCAAGGCGATTGCAATCTTCCTCAGCGGTTCGGCCATTGCGTCGCTGATCTCAGGCCCGCTGTCCGGGTTGCTGCTGCAAATCAGCGGTTTTGGCATGCACGGCTGGCAGTGGATGTACTTCATTGAAGGGATGTTCTCGGTCGGGCTGTGCGTGTTTGTCTGGTTCTGGCTGGACTCCAAACCCCACGACGCCAAATGGCTGACCCGTCCCGAGCAGGACGCACTGGTCAAAGCCATCGATGACGAACAACGGGCCCGCGAAGCCGCGACGCCGATCAAGCCGTCGCTGGGCACACTGCTCAAGGATCGCCAGATCATCCTGTTCTGCCTGATCTATTTCTTCATCCAGCTGACCATCTACGCCGCGACCTTCTGGTTGCCGAGCATCATCAAGAAGATGGGCGACCTGAGCGACATTCAGGTCGGGTTGCTCAACTCGATTCCGTGGTTGTTGTCGATCGTCGGCATGTACGCCTTCGCCACGCTGTCGGCCAAGTGGAAACACCAGCAAGCCTGGGTCGCCACAGCCTTGCTGATCGCCGCTGCCGGGATGTTCATGTCCACCACCGGCGGGCCGATCTTCGCCTTCGTCGCCATCTGCTTCGCCGCGCTGGGTTTCAAATCGGCATCGTCGCTGTTCTGGCCGATTCCCCAGGCGTACCTGGATGCGCGGATTGCTGCAGGCGTGATCGCATTGATCAACTCGGTGGGCAACCTCGGTGGCTTCGTTGCGCCGACCACCTTTGGTCTGCTGGAAGAACATACCGGGTCGATTCAGGGCGGGCTGTACGGCCTGGCCGCGACGTCGATCATCGCCGCGATCATCGTTTTCGCCGCGCGCAACAAACCGAAACCCGCACCTGTGGCTGCCTTGGGCAAACCTGAGCCCCGTCACGCCTGAATACCTGCTTTTAAGGACATAAAAATGAACCCACAAGAAACCGCAAAAGCCCCGATCATCACGGGAAGAACATACCGGGTCGATTCAGGGCGGGCTGTACGGCCTGGCCGCGACGTCGATCATCGCCGCGATCATCGTTTTCGCCGCGCGCAACAAACCGAAACCCGCACCTGTGGCTGCCTTGGGCAAACCTGAGCCCCGTCACGCCTGAATACCTGCTTTTAAGGACATAAAAATGAACCCACAAGAAACCGCAAAAGCCCCGATCATCACCAGCATGCAGGTTGTGCCGGTGGCCGGCCACGATGGCATGCTGCTCAATCTGAGCGGCGCCCACGGCCCGTTTTTCACCCGCAACATCGTGATCCTCAAGGACAACGCCGGCCACACCGGCGTCGGTGAAGTGCCAGGTGGCGAGCGCATTCGCCAGACGCTGGAAGATGCACGCTCATTGGTGGTCGGCAGCCCGATCGGCACGTACCAGAAGATCCTCAATCAAGTGCGCCAGACCTTTGCCGATCGCGATGCTGGCGGTCGCGGCCTGCAGACCTTCGACCTGCGCATCACCATTCACGCGGTCACTGGCCTTGAAGCCGCCCTGCTCGACTTGCTCGGCCAGTATTTGGACGTACCGGTCGCGGCCCTGCTCGGCGAAGGCCAGCAGCGCGACGAAGTGAAGATGCTCGGTTATCTGTTTTATGTCGGTGATCGCAACGAAACCGATCTGGCCTACCGCAGCGAACCGGACGCCGACAACGACTGGTTCCGTGTGCGTCACGAAAAAGCCATGAGCGCCGGCGCCGTGGTGCGCCTGGCCGAAGCTGCCCACGCCCGTTATGGCTTCAAGGACTTCAAACTCAAGGGCGGCGTGTTGAGTGGCGACGAGGAAATCGAAGCGGTCACCGCCCTCGCCGAACGTTTTCCCGATGCGCGCATCACCCTTGATCCGAATGGCGCCTGGTCGCTGAAAGAAGCGATCCGTCTGTGCCAGGATCAGCATCACGTTCTCGCTTACGCCGAAGACCCATGCGGTGCGGAAAACGGTTACTCGGGCCGGGAAGTCATGGCCGAGTTCCGTCGTGCCACGGGCCTGAAAACCGCGACCAACATGATCGCCACCGACTGGCGGGAAATGGGTCATGCGATCCAGTTGCAGTCGGTGGATATTCCTTTGGCAGACCCGCATTTCTGGACCATGCAAGGCTCGGTTCGAGTCGCGCAGATGTGCCACGAATGGGGCCTGACCTGGGGCTCGCACTCCAACAACCACTTCGATATTTCACTGGCGATGTTCACCCACGTCGCGGCGGCTGCGCCGGGTGAGATCACGGCCATCGACACCCACTGGATCTGGCAGGACGGCCAACGTCTGACCAAAGCGCCGCTGCAAATCGTCGACGGCTGCGTGCAGGTGCCGAAAAAACCTGGCCTGGGGGTTGAGCTGGACATCGATCAACTGGCCAAGGCCCATGAGCTGTACAAAGGCATGGGACTGGGCGCGCGGGATGACAGCGTGGCGATGCAGTTTCTGATTCCGGGGTGGAAATACGATAACAAGCGGCCGTGTCTGGTGCGGTAACTCTCCAAGAACACTACGCATCCCCCATGTAGGAGCTGCCGAAGGCTGCGATCTTTTGATCTTGACGTTTGGCGAAGCTGAAATCGCCAAAGATCAAGATCAAAAGATCGCAGCCTTCGGCAGCTCCTACGATTCATCATGTGCCGCTTGCAGCAGCCAGCCCTTGAACACTGCCATCGCCGACGTTTCAGGGCGCGACTGCAAGCGGGTCAGCCAGTAGCTGCCCGTGGTGATCCCGATGGCGAACGGTTGCTCGATTGAACCCGCCGCCAGTTGCCGGGCAAACATCAGCGGCGGCGCCAATGCTACGCCCGCCCCTTGCAATGCCGCTTCCATCATCGCCAGCGACGAGTCGAAGACGATGCTCCGGGGCGGTGCGGCATGGGCCGAAAGACCAGTCGCCTGAAACCACTCCGGCCACTCATCCGTGCGATAGGAGCGCAACAGCGTTTGCTGCAACAGATCGGTCGGTGTGTGCAATTGCCGCGCAATCTCGGGAACGCAGAGCACCGACAGCGGCGCCTCGATCAACCGTACCGCTTCGATCCCATGCCACGCCCCCGCGCCAAAGCGAATGGCGTAATCCAGGCCTTCGGCGGCCACGTCAACCCGGTTGTTATTGGTCGACAGGCGCAAATCTATGAACGGATGTTTCTTCTGAAAGTCCGCCAATCGCGGCAACAGCCAACCGACCGCGAAAGTCCCCACAGCGCCCACCGTCAGCACCTCACGAAAATGCCCGCCCTCGAAACGCTCCAGGGTCTCGGCGATCCGGTCGAAGGATTCGCGCAACACCGGCAGCAGGGTTTCACCTTCGCTGGTCAGCATCAGGCCTCGGGGCAGGCGTTTGAACAAAGTCACGTTAAGCTGGGCTTCAAGGCTTTTGACCTGATGACTCACCGCCGCCTGCGTGACACATAACTCCACCGCCGCCCGGGTGAAACTCAAATGGCGCGCCGAAGCCTCGAAAGCGCGCAGCGCATTCAGCGGTAGATGAGGACGAATCATGCCCACTCCCAAAATTTTCTAATGGCTCATCCGAAATATCGTCGTTTGTCGGTCTTCGCCAAACTGCATAGATTTGGCTCGCCCAGCAGCGGACAAGCTTGAAAAAACCGCTCGGAGTGTAGCGGTTAACACCACGAAAAATCATGGAATTGAAACAATGACGAACAACAGAAGTACGGCCAGATTGAAGATTCTTGCGGCTTGCGTGGCGGTATTCGGCGCCAGCCATTGTGTTGCCGCGGCCCAGACGGATCAGCCCATCGAGACGATTGTTAACGACGCCATCCGGCCTGTCATGCAGGCTCAGGGTATTCCCGGCATGGCCGTGGCCATAACGCTCAACGGAAAACAGCATTACTTTAACTACGGCGTGGCCTCGAAAGAAACCGGGCGCCCGGTAGCAAAGGACACCCTGTTCGAGATCGGTTCGGTGAGCAAAACCTTCACCGCCACTCTCGCCGCCTATGCGCAGGCGACAGGCAAACTGCCCCTGTCGGACAACGCCAGTCAGGTGCTGCCAACATTGCGCGGCAGCGCGTTCGACAGCATCAGCGTGCTGCAACTCGGCACCTACACCGCTGGTGGCCTGCCACTGCAATTCCCCGGTGATGCGGACCATCAGGACAAGATGCTCGGCTATTTCAAACAGTGGAAACCGACCTACGCCGCCGGCACTCATCGCCAATATTCAAACCCCAGCATTGGGTTGTTCGGCTATCTGGCGGCGCAAAGTATGGGGGCATCGTTCGATGAGCTGATGGAAAAAACCTTGCTGCCGAAACTCGGCCTCAAGCACAGCTACCTCAAGGTACCGCAGGATCAGATGGGGCTTTACGCTCAGGGTTACAACAAGGACGACAAACCTGTGCGAGTCGAACCGGGCGCGCTGGATTCCGAAGCGTATGGCGTGAAAACCAGTGCCTCGGATCTACTGCGCTATGTCGAGGTGAACATGAATCCGACGTCGCTGGAAAAGCCCCTGCAGCAAGCCATCGCCACCACTCATACCGGCTACTACACCGTCGGCGAGATGACTCAAGGGTTGGGGTGGGAGTTCTACAACTATCCGGTAACGCTCGATACATTGCTGGCGGGCAACTCGTCGCAGATGGCGGTTGAGGCGCATGAGGTCCAGTGGCTGAAGCCACCGCAACCGCCACACGACACTGTGCTAATCAACAAAACCGGCTCAACCGGCGGCTTTGGCGCCTATGTAGCCTTTATTCCGGCGAAAGACGTTGGCATCGTGATCCTGGCCAACAAAAACTACCCGAACCCCGAACGAGTCAAAATCGCTCACAAGATATTGAGTGCGCTGACTGAATAGCCGAAGGTGACACGACCCGTAGCAGCTGCCGAGCCCGCGAGGCTGCTGCTACGGACGTTCGGGGGATAAACAAAAAATGGTCAAGACGCAGAACCTGTGGGAGCGTGGCTTGCCCGCGAAGAACAATGACGCGCAGTACCTGAAAAACCGCGGTGCATTCTTCGCGGGCAAGCCACGCTCCCACAGGATTTTCGTCGCTCAAATGTCTTAACTTACCAGCGGAAATTCAATCATCCGGCATTTCAGGCGGTTTGGCGGGTTTCGCCGGTTTGCCCTTTGCACCTTTGACCGGTGCAACTTCAGCCACCGGCGCTGGTACCGGTACCGTTGCTTCTTTCTCGGCCGCCGGCAACTGGTCGACGGTGCTGAAAATCTCTTTCAGCTCGACCGCATCCTTTACAAGCTTCTTTTCGCCGTCCTTGCCGACCAGGATGATTTTGCTCTTCGCCCCGGCGCCCAGATTGAGCGAGCGGATCAACGCCATCGTCGTTTGCGGGTCGAGGTCTTTGCCGTCGCGTTGGCCCATCGTATTGATCACGGTGTACAGCACCATGTTTCGCTCGGTGAAGCCCTGGCGACTGGCGGGTTCATCCAGTGACTTTTTCAGGCTGACCCAGGTGGGATCGACCGAACTGGGCGCGATGACAATCAAGGGACGGGCCCTGCCCACGTCTTTAACCAGAGGGGAATCGTCATCGGCGGCGAACAGGGGGCCGACGAAAGCCAGTAGAGTAGCCAGGGTCAAAGACCTGATGAGCATGCGCATCTCCTTTTGATATCCACGCTCTAATGATTGCGCATCGCGGCGAACGTTCCGGGTGACGCACTGCAATTGTGATTCGCCTTGCCCCAAGCTTAGGTCAGGGCGGTCATTGCGCAACAGCCTGAGCTAATCTCATGGCACGACTCGCACGACCTGATTCGCCGTGAGGATTTTTCCATGAGCGCTCAGCTGAACCACACCATCGTCTGGTGCCGTGACAAACAGGTGTCGGCCCGCTACCTGACCGACCTCCTCGGCCTGCCCGATCCCGAGCCGTTCGGACCGATGCTGGTGGTCAAATTCGATAACGGTGTGTCGCTGGATTTCTACAATAACGACCCTCCCATCGCGTCCCAACACTATGCGTTTCTGATTGGCGACGAAGACTTCGATGCGGCCTTCGCTCGCCTGCAAGCGCGCAAGCAGCCCTGGTGGGCAGATCCTGGCAAACAACGGCCGAATGAGATCAATGATTACGGCGGTGGCCGGCGGGTGTATTTCGATGACCCGGACGGGCATCTGCTGGAGATTTTTACCCGGGAATGGATGCCCGTCATTGGCGTGTCATATACCGAACGGAAAGGTGTCGTCCTCGTGTTCCATGAATTCAGGCGCCGGCAATGGCGAAACCGCATGGGTTTTTTCGATCCAGACGAAAGCGTCGAACTGCTCCGCCAGTACGGCCTGAAAGTAATGGCTCTGGCGCTCGGTCCTGGGGCGATAGATGACGCCGATAGCACGCTCAAGTAATGGCTCGGCCAGCACGTCCAGCAATTCCTCGCTCGGTGACGTCCGCCAGTCGAGCAGTGCTGCGGGGACGCCGGCCTTGAGAAACAGTTGTTCCCAGCTGTCGGCCAATGCCGGGTTCACCTGTTTGACCTGCATCGGCTCATCCCAGTCGTCGGCGGCGGCGACGGTGCCGTGGTCGGTGCCCATGCCGATCAGCACCGCTTGTGAGCCGTAGGCCGTGCGGCACAACTGGCCGATGTTGAACTGCCCCTCCCAGCCCATTTGCGTGGCGGCGGCGTTGCCGATGTGTGAGTTATGCGCCCACACCACCGCTTTGGCGCCTGCCCCGCGATGCTCCATCAGAGTTTGCAAGGTGTCGAACATGTGCAGGTCACGCAGGTTCCACGAGGCGGTCGAGCCGCGGTACATGGCGCGGTAATACTGCTCGGCGGCCCGCACGACGCGGGCGTTCTGGGTGGCGCTGAAAAACGCCTCGTCGTCGGCGACCATCGGATCAAGCCGTTCGCCCAGCAGCACATTCAATTGCTCGACCACGGCGTCCTCGCACGTGGCCATATTGCCCCGCTCGGCGAAATGACCGTACAGCGCCGGGTCGTCATGCCACGGCGTAAGGCAGCTGTAGCGATGCCGGGCCTCTTTCGCCAGCTGCGAGTCGGTCTTATCGAGATAGCCCAGTACTTCGTCGATGGAGTGACGCATGCTGTAAACGTCCAGCCCGCGAAATTCCACCCGCTGCTCAAGCGCCAAGCCGCGATTATGGTGGTGCAGCCAACGGGTAAAGGTCTGCACGGCCGTGTTGCGCCACATCCAGGTGGGGAATCGGGCGAAGGCCTGTTTTTTCCAGGCGGAGCGCCCCAGGTCGCGGACACATCGATCGACCTGCCCGGCATCGGGCCAGTCGGCTTCGACCGCGACGATGCCGAAGCCATGCTGCTCGATCAGGCGGCGGGTGATCGCCGCTCGGGTCTGGTAGAAGTCCTGGGTGCCATGGCTGGCCTCGCCGATCAGCACCACGCTGGCATCGCCAAAGCGGTCGAACAGTTCGCCGAATTCAGGTGAGTCGAGTGCAGGTAACGGTTCGACATGACGGCGCAGCACGTCGGCTGCGTTGTCGGGTGGCTCGCCACGGGGGCGGCGGAACCGTCGCAGAAGATCGTTTACGGGGCTGTTCATGGACGTCATCTCGGCGTGGTCATAGTTTTGACTACGCCAGCGAGAGCATGATTCCGCTAAATTCAGGGATCTATACGGTGCCGGATCAGAACGCCAGCTTGTAGCCGATCAGCACGAGCATCGTGGCCAGGCATGGACGCAACAGTTCGTCGGAGATCCGCCCGGTCAAATGGCTGCCCAGGTAAATCCCCGGCAGCGAGCCGACCAGCAAGTAGCCCAAAACGTGCCAATCCATATTGCCCATGCTCGCATGGCCCAGGCCGGCGACCAGGGTCAGGGGCACTGCGTGAGCGATTTCGGTGCCGACCAGGCGGCGAGTAGGCAGCAGCGGATACAGGATGAACAGCGCGACGGTGCCCAGGGCGCCGGCGCCGATGGAGGTCAGGGCCACCATGGTGCCGAGGATCAGACCGGTGATGACGGTCAGCACATTCAACCGCGAGCCGCTGGGGTTGTAATGCCCGCCCGCCCGTTTGTGGGCGAAATCGAGCAAGCGTTTCTTGAAGAAAATCGCCAGCGCCGTGGCGAACAATACGAAGCCCAAGGCTTGTTTGATAACAGCGTTCATCGCGTCGGGCGAGGTCTGCAAACTGCTCAGGAACCACAGCGTCAGCGCCACCGCCGGCACACTGCCGAGGGTCAGCCAACCGGTGATCGCCCAGTCGATGTTTTTGTTCTTGCGATGAACCAGCACACCACTGGATTTGGTAATGGCCGCGTACAGCAAGTCCGTGCCCACCGCAGTCGCCGGGTTGATCCCGAACCACAGCAGGATCGGTGTCATCAGCGACCCGCCGCCCACGCCGGTCATGCCAACGATAAAACCGACCACCAGCCCGGCAACGACCAACCCGAAGTTAACAAAATCCATTAATCCGTCCACATCGACCGCAGGAAAAATCTGGCCCGCAGCATAGCGATTTTTCTTATAACCACTTATATCGATGCGATCTATATTTATATCTATTTATTGATTGGAACAACGATCTCCCCCTCAACACAATCCCCTGTGGGAGCTGGCTTGCCTGCGATGGCATCGACTCGGTTCGACATTAAGCCGAGCCGTCTGCATCGCAGGCAAGCCAGCTCCCACAAAATCTCGCTCCCACTGGGGGTTGGGTTCAGCCCTCGTTTTACTGTACTGGCAAGAAATTCAGGAACAGCAAACTCTGGGCGTAGTTGAGGCCGATCCGTCGGTAGCGTTCGTCGAGCATCTGGGTCAACAGGTCCAGCCGCGCGACGATCTTGCCGAACTCCACGGCAAAACTCAGGTTGCTGCCCTCCTCCGAAATCTCGTTGGAAAACAGCAAAGGCTCGCCTTGCTTGTTTTGCCGCTGACTCAAGATCCAGGTGGCTTTCTCGATGTTGCGTGCGGCATTACTGACGAAGGTCGGGTTGATCGCATCCGTCATGTAGAACTCCAGCCGATTGCCGTGGGCGGTGACCAGCATGCTGCCGATGGCATAGATGAAGGCTCCGACCCGGTCGCCGAGGAATTCCGGGCTCATGGCGTAGCTCAGCGCGGCGAGGTCTTTTTTGCCGCCGAGGGTGGGTAGCGGCTCTTGCTGTTCGATGGCCATGCGCACTTGTTTTTCCGCGGTGCCGACATCGAGGAAGCCGGATTTCTTCAGCTCCTCCGGGTTGCGCAGGTAGAGCTTGTTCATCAGCAGGTAGAGGCTTTCGAGGTTGTCGCGCATCGTCAGGGTCGCCATACGGTCGACGCTGGTCTGGAGGAATTCCTGGGGTTGGCCGTTGCGAAACTGGCTGACGATATCGTTGCCCGGCTGCTGGCTGCAGCCACTGGCGAAGAGCATAGACAGGCCAATCAGCAGCAAGCAATAACGGCGAATGTGCGGGGTAAAGCGGGGTAAAACTCGAGCCATGGGTTCTTGAACTTGGGCATGGGCCGGCGGTGGGGATCGCCGCGGGCTGGCCAAGGATAGAACCGCGAAAGCCGAAAAAGTGCAGTGCCGGTGGTCCGTAAACGCGGATCACCGTGAAAACGGCTTCGTATTAGTCATACTTTATAATTGCAACGCTGCATAGATAAGCTATAAATCCTTCCTTGATCGCGTTAAAACTCGATTATTAGTATGACTACTTCTCACAAAACAACAAAAAGGAAGGTCAACCATGCTTCAATCTCGATACCTGCTCTCCGGCCTCGGACTGTCCCTGATGATCGCCACCCTCCCCGCTCACGCCGCTGGCTTGTCCAGCGAACAGAAAGCCTTCGGCAAAACCAGTGACGGCACGCCCGTGGAGCAATACATCTTGCGCAACAGCCATGGCCTGCAAGCCACGGTCATTACCTACGGCGGGATTCTGCAGTCACTGAAAGTGCCGGACAAAAACGGCAAGCTCGACGATGTGGTGCTGGGCTTCGACGACGTGCAGGGTTATCAAAGCGGCACCGCGTACTTCGGCGCGACCATCGGCCGCTTCGGCAATCGCCTGGCCAACGGTGCCTTCGAGCTGGACGGCAAGCGCTATCAGGTGCCACTCAACGACGGCAGCAATTCACTGCACGGCGGGGCCCTGGGTTTCGACAAACGGGTGTGGAAAGCCGAACCGAGCAAAGGCAAGGATTCGGTGGGCGTGACCCTGACGTATCTGTCGGCGGGTGGTGAAATGGGTTTCCCGGGTAACCTGAAAACCGAAGTCACCTACAGCCTCACCGAGAACAATGAGCTGCGCATCGAGTACAAGGCCAGCACCGATCAACCCACCGTGCTGAACCTGACCAACCACAGTTACTTCAATCTGGCCGGCGCGGGCAACGGCGACGTACTGAAGCAGCTTGCGACTTTGCATGCAGCCCGTTACACGCCGGTCACCGGCAAACTGATCCCCACCGGTGAACTGGCCCCAGTCGCCGGCACCCCCATGGACTTCACCCAACCGACCGCCATCGGTCAACACATCAAGGCTGATCACCCGCAACTGAAATTCGCCGAACCGAAACAAGGCGGTTTCGATTTCAATTGGGTGCTGGACGCCAAGGGTGATCTGGGCAAACTCGCCGCCGATGTCAGCGATCCGCAATCCGGGCGTCGCTTGCAGCTCTACACTACTGAACCGGGTGTGCAGTTCTATACCAGCAACTTCCTCGATGGCACGGTCAAGGGCAAGGCCGGCAAGGTTTATCCGCATTGGGGGGCGTTTACTCTGGAAACCCAGCATTATCCGGATTCGCCGAACCAGCCGAACTTCCCGTCCACACGGCTGGATCCGGGCAAGCGCTATAGCCAGACTACGGTGTACAAGTTTTCTACCCTGTAGGTCAAAAGATCGCAGCCTTCGGCAGCTCCTACGGAGGCTGCGATCTTTCGAGAGATCCACGGAACCACCGGACTATTTTGCTGCCAACTGAAGTATCGATCGGGCTTCGGAAAGGAGGATTCATGCGTACTCTTGAGCTGGCCGGCAGCCATGTGCCGGTCATCGGCCAAGGAACCTGGCGCATGGGAGAGGAACGCTCCCGACACACAAAGGAAGTTGCAGCGTTGCGTTTGGGCATCGAGTTAGGCATGACCCTGATCGACACCGCTGAAATGTACGCTGAAGGAGGCGCTGAAGAGGTGGTGGGTGAAGCCATCGCAGGCCTTCGCGACCAGGTTTTCCTGGTCAGCAAGGTCTATCCCTTCAACGCCAGCCGCAAAGGCATCCCCCAGGCCTGCGAGCGTAGCCTGCGGCGGTTGAATACCGATTACATCGATCTCTACCTGTTGCACTGGCGCGGCGACTATCCCCTTGCGGAAACCGTCGAAGCCTTCGAACGCCTGCGCGAAGATGGCAAGATCGGCCGTTGGGGCGTGTCCAATTTCGACCTGGATGACCTGGAAGAACTGGCCTCCCCGGCCTGCGCCACCAATCAGGTGCTGTATAACCTGGAAGAACGCGGCATCGAATTTGATTTGCTCCCCTGGAGCCAACACCAACGGATGCCGGTGATGGCCTATTGTCCGATCGGCCAGGGTGGGCACATGCTGGCCAACTCGACGCTCAAGCAGGTTGCCGCCCGTCACGAGGCGACACCTGCGCAGGTAGCGCTGGCATGGATTCTGCGTCAGAACGGCGTGATCGCCATCCCCAAGGCGGTCCGTCCCGAGCATGTGCAGCTCAATGCGCAAGCGGCGCAATTGCAGCTTGAAGTCGGGGATCTGGAGGCGCTGGACCAAGCGTTTCGCGCGCCACAACGCAAGCAGCGGTTGGCCATGGTCTGAGCCATCGCGGTGCTGTCAGAGGGCATCGGCATGAGAAGTACCGATCAGCTCGACGCTTTCAATTTGCCACGCTTCGTCCAGGCGCAGGACCCTGTGTTCGAGTGGGTGCAGGAGGAGTTACGCGCCGGCCAGAAGCGCCGGCACTGGATGTGGTTTATCTTTCCGCAGTTTTGCGGGTTGGGTGACAGCGAGATGTCCCGCTACTTTGCCATTCGCTCAAGTGAAGAAGCCACCGCGTATCTGAAGCATCCGTTACTGGGGCCACGCTTGCGCATGTGCACGCAACTGGTTCTGGACATTCCTCAAAGCTCGATCGCCAAGATTTTCGGTCATCCCGACAACCTCAAGTTTCACTCATCGATGACGCTGTTCGCCCAGGTTTCACCAAAAGGCAGCTTGTTCCATAAGGCGCTGGATCAGTATTTTCACGGCATACCGGATGACTGGACGTTGTCGCTGCTGGACTCAAAACAGGCCCAGTTGCCCCCCAATCAGCGTTGAGAAATCGTCATCCACGAACGGCAGGATCGCATCCGCCACCGGCTGCAGCTGCCGGGTGACGTAATGGTCGTAGTCGATGGGCGCGCTGCGGATTTCCAGCGGCTCGGGGCCGGCGACGGTGATTACATAACTGATCCAGCCGCCATTCTGATATTGCCGCGGGCGTCCCTGCTGGTCGTTGTAGTCGTCGGCGATTCGCGCGGCCCGCACGTGGGGTGGCACGTTGCGCTGATAATCATCGAGGGTACGACGCAGGCGTTTGCGGTAGATCAGACGCTCGTCGAACTCACCGGCCAACGTCTTGCGCACATAGTCACGTACGTAATCCTGATAGGGTTTGCGATTGAAGATGCGCAGGTACAACTCCTGCTGGAATTGCCGGGCCAGCGGCGACCAGTCGGTGCGCACGGTTTCCAGGCCCTTGTAGACCATTTCATCGGTGCCGTCGGCGCGGGTGACCAACCCGGCATAGCGCTTCTTGCTGCCCTCCTCGGCGCCGCGAATGGTCGGCATCAGAAAGCGCTTGTAGTGGGTTTCGAACTGCAATTCCAGGGCACTTTCCAGCCCGTATTCCTGTTTCACATGCTCGCGCCACCACTGGTTGACGTGATCCACCAGCGCGTGGCCGATCTGCGCGGCTTCTGCCTGACCGTGGGCGCGGCGCAGCCAGACAAAGGTCGAGTCGGTGTCGCCATAGATCACCGCGTGGCCTTGGGCTTCGATCAACTGGCGGGTGCGCAACATGATCTCGTGCCCGCGCAAGGTGATGGACGAGGCCAGCCGTGTATCGAAGAAGCGGCAACCGCTGGAACCGAGGACGCCGTAGAAGGCATTCATGATGATCTTCAGGGCCTGGGACAACGGCGCATTGTGTTCGCGCTTGGCGGTTTCACGGCCTTCGGCGACCCGGGCGACAATGGCCGGCAGGCAATGCCGGGTTCTTGAGAAACGCGCACCGCGAAAGCCCGGCACCGACTCGCTGTCGTCGGGATGCTTGAGCCCTTCGATCAAGCCCACCGGGTCGATCAGGAAGGTGCGGATGATCGACGGATAGAGGCTTTTGTAGTCAAGCACCAGCACCGATTCGTACAGCCCTGGTTGCGAGTCCATGACAAAACCGCCGGGGCTGGCCTCCGGTGGTTTGCCACCGAGGTTCGGCGCGACAAAGCCCTGCCGGTGCATCAACGGCATATACAGGTGAGTGAACGCCGCCACCGAGCCACCACTGCGGTCCGCCGGCAAACCGGTGACACTGGCGCGCTCGAGCAGGAAGGTCAGCAGTTCGGTCTTGGCGAAGATCCGCGTCACCAGTTCGCAGTCCTTGAGGTTGTATTTCGCCAGGGCCGGTTTGTCCTCGGCGAACATGCGATTGATTTCGTCCATGCGCTGGTACGGGTTGTCGATCGACTTACCCTCGCCCAACAGGGTTTGCGCGACGTTTTCCAGGCTGAACGAGGGGAAACTCCAGGTCGCCGAGCGTAGCGACTCGATGCCGTCGATGATCAACCGGCCGGCAGCCGAGGCGAAGTAATGATTGCGACTGCCGTGCTCGCGCCAGTGCATTTCTTCGCCGCCACGTCCCAGCTTCAGCGGTACCGCCAAGCGCCTGGCATGTTCGTGCAGTACGCGCAGATCAAACTGCACGACGTTCCAGCCAATGATGGCGTCGGGGTCGTGCCGGGCGAACCATTCATTGAGTTTTTTCAGCAGCAGGGTTCGCGAATCGCAGTATTCGAGCTGGAAATCCACGCCACTGTCATCGCCATTGGGCGGCCCGAGCATGTACACCTGCCGCTCGCCGCAGCCTTCCAGGGCAATGGAATACAGCTCGCCCTGAGCGGTGGTTTCGATGTCCAGCGAGACCAGCCGCAGGTTCGGTCGGTAGCCGGGATCGGGTTTCATTTGTGCGTCGAGCAGCAGGCCTTCCGCGTTGGGGGTGCCGCCGAACAAAACGGGGGCGGTGATGAAACGCTCCATCATGTAGCGTTCCGGCGGGCGGACGTCGGCTTCGAATACCTCGACGCCTGATTTGCGCAGCGCGGTTTCCAGGCGCATCAACTGACCGTGCTGCTGGCAATACAGGCCGAGTACCGGGCGGTGTTCGAAGTCCAGAAGGGCCAAGGGCTTCAGCTCGACATTTTTTTCGCCGTGCAGCAGCCCTTCGGCTTGCTCACGCTGGGCTGCCGGAATGAACGCTACCGAGGGTTGATGCGGCAGGCGGATGCGTCGGGGACCGGCATCGGTCGCCAGCCAGAACTCGACTTCCGTGCCGGCCGGGGTATCGCGCCAATGCCGGGTCAGGACGAAGCCCTGCTGTAAATCCACCACTGCAACCTCAACGATCTGATTCAAGGGGTAATTCTACGCGTGATCGCCGGTCAAGACGCAGAACCTGTAGGAGCGAGGCTTGCCCGCGAAGAACGATGATGCGGAATACCTGAAAACCGCGGTGCATTCTTCGCGGGCAAGCCTCGCTCCTACTGGATTTTCGTCGGACTTTTACAAAGAAAAATCGCTGAATGACGCTTTTTGCGCGGTATCTGCCGCTTTGCGCCTTGCTCTGCGAGCGCGTCTCTACGATTCTTCAAGAACAACGACAACACCCGAGAAACCGCCATGAAAACCGTCGCCCAACTGCTCAAGTTAAAGGCCCAACAGAATCAGCAAGTCCACTCTATTGCACCGCATCAAATGGTGCTGGAAGCGCTGATGGTGATGGCCGCAAAAAACGTCGGTGCGTTACCGGTCCTGAAAGATGGCAAGGTCGTCGGCATCATCAGCGAGCGTGACTATGCGCGCAAACTGGTGCTCAAGGGGCGCTCCTCTGTCGGCACACCGGTCAGCGACATCATGGTGTCGCCAGTGATCACCGTGGACACCCATCAAACCGTCGAAACCTGCATGGGCATCATGTCCGAAAAACGCCTGCGGCATTTGCCGGTGGTGGAAAACGGCGAGTTGATCGGCTTGCTGTCCATCGGCGACCTGGTCAAGGAAGCCATTGCCGAACAGGCTGAACTGATTCGGCAGCTGGAGCAGTACATTCGCGGCGAATAAAACGCGGCAATCCCGATGCAGCGAAAATCTCCTGTAGGAGCGAGGCTTGCCCGCGAAAGCTGTTATGCGGTGGAACTGATGAATCGTGTCATCGTTCTTCGCGGGCAAGCCTCGCTCCTACATTGGACTGGCGGTGATCCTATGGCCAATGCCGCGCGAAAACCGGCGCCAATGCAGGGTGCCGGTCGAAGCGTTCGAGCCAGGCGAAGAACCCCGGCCGCGCAGCGCGCAAGTGCTCCCGAGTGCCCGCCCACCGTGTTACCACCGCCGCCAGAATATCCAGCGCGCCAGGCGCTCCCTCGCCCAGGTACAACTTGCCGGCGAACTGATCGGCAAACACCTCCCAACTCCAGTGCAGGCGCTGGCGGGCACCGGCCATAAGGTTTTCCCTGGATGATTCGTCCGCCTCGGCCAGCCAGCGCTCGGGGTAGTCGATGATGCCGATGGCGGCATAGCAATTGCTGACGATGTACACCAGGCCCCGAATAACCTGATCACGCTTGAGCGGGTTTTCCGGTAGCAGGTTCGACTCCGGGAACGTGAGGCCCAGATGAATCAGGATGGCAGCACTCTCGGTCAGAACACCGCCATCAGGCAATTGCAGAGTGGGAATCTGCTTCAGCGGGTTGAGCTTCTCCAACGCCTGAACCGCCTCCGGGGACGATGAAACATCGATGAAGCGATAAGCAACCTCGCACAGTTCCAGCGCGGCTTCGATGGCGGCCGCACCCGAATTCTGATGCCCGTAGAGCTGGTACATGACTAAATCTCCTCTGCGACTCTCTCTTTGTAGCAGCTGCTGAAGATTGCGTTCGAATTGTCAGTCAAGCGTTGGTTTTTTGACCATTTTCGGTTCAGTCACATCCCTACGCGCTTCATACAGCGTTGATAACGTTCATCGACCCGCTTGGCGAACCACGCCGTGGTGAGCTTGCGGGTGATTTTCGGGCTTTGCAGCACAATCCCCGGCAACACCGCTCGGGGTAATGGCCGGCCTTCGGCCTGTTCGGCCAAGGCAAAGACGCGCCGATAAAGCTTGGTGTCCTCGAACTCGAGACCTTTCCCCTCCTCCAATTGATCCCGAATGGTCAGGTTGCGCATGTCCAGTTGCTTGCCGAGAGTGCGCACCGCCAATTCCGTGGTGCCAGGCATGATCGAGCCGTAGCGCACCAGATCGCCATCCAGCGCCAGCGGAATGCCCGTCGCACGACTTACCGCATTTTGAAACGCCGCATTGCGGCTGGCGTACCAACCGGCGTTGAAGTCGGCGAAGCGATACAGCGGCTGCTCGTAACTCACCGGATAACCGAGCAAATGGGCAATACCGAAATACAGGCCACCGCGACGCGTAAACACTTCGCGGCGAATCGAGCCGTCCACCGGGTAGGGATAATCCCGCGCCTGCTGCTCCGCAAAATCGATGCTGACTTGCATCGGCCCGCCGGTGTGCACCGGGTTGAAACCATCGAACAGCGTCCGCCCCATTGGCACCATGCCGATGAAATCATCGAAAATCGCGCTGAGTTCTTTTTCGCTGCGCGCGGCATTCAGCCGGTCGCTGTAGCTTTTGCCATTGGGTGAACTGACCTGCAAGGCACCGCTCACCAGCAGGCCGGGAATATGGGCCTTGGCGGCGCGGCGGTCGATCTCGTCCCGGGCGATCTTGCCCAGGCCCGGCACCGGCGGATCAGCCTGAAACGTCGATTCCTGCTCAGTGACCGCGAGTACCGAACACAGGTTTTGCGTGGTCGGTGAAATCTTTTGCGCGGCAAATGCCGCGTAGATGTCCGTGGCCCAGCCCTGGCGGTCGGCTGTCTTGGCCGGGAGCAGACGCATGATCTCGGCTTTGACCTCGGCAGGCTTGCGGGCCGGCGGCTCCTGCGTGCGTTGGCTACCGCAACCGGCCAGGACCAACAGTGCCGCGATGCTCATGATCAATCGATTAGCTTGCATGGTGCTCCATCAAAATCCGTTGAGCCGGGTTAACCATACGATCAATGGCATGGCGCAGGCTATGACTGTGGCAGTCGCGGACTGTTCCCCCGTAGCGGTAGCGCTGTGTTTTCCGTTGGGCAGCCGGGAGGCCAGTGCATTCGGGCTGAACCATACTTGATCCACATACCGTGGAGGACAGGCTCATGAACCGTAGCGACGTGCTGATCATCGGCGCCGGCCCGACCGGGCTGGTACTGGCGCTGTGGTTGAGCAAACTGGGGATTCGGGTACGGATTATCGACAAGACGTCGACACCCGGCACCACTTCACGCGCACTGGCGGTACAGGCGCGAACGCTTGAACTGTATAGCCAGCTCGACCTCAGCGACGCCGTTGTGCAAAACGGCCATAAAGTGGCCGCAGCGAATTTCTGGGTCAAGGGCGAACCCGTCGCACGTCTGCCGCTGAGCACCATCGGCGAGGGTCTGACACCCTACGCGTTTCTGGAAATCTATCCGCAAGACGAGCACGAACGCCTGCTGATCGAACGCCTGGAGGCCTTCGGTATTACAGTGGAGCGCGATACCGAACTGCAAAGGTTCGAGGAAACCGGCGACGGCATCACCGCCCGGCTGCTTCTGCCCGATGGTCAGCAGGAAACCTGCCAGGCCTGTTACCTCGCCGGCTGCGACGGCGCCCGGTCGATTGTGCGCAAGACGCTGGACACCGGTTTTCCAGGCGGCACCTATCAGCAGATTTTCTACGTGGCGGACGTGCAAGCTCGCGGCCCCACATTCAACGGAGAACTGCATGTGGATCTCGACGAAGCCGACTTCCTCGCCGTTTTTCCCTTGTCCGACGAAGGTCGCGCACGCCTGATCGGCACGGTTCGTGATGAGCGCGCCGACCGTGCCGAAACCCTCCAGTTTGAAGACGTCAGCCACCGGGCCATCGAGAACTTAAAGCTGCAGATCGATCAGGTGAACTGGTTCTCGACCTACCGCGTGCATCACCGGGTTGCGGATCATTTTCGCACCGGGCGCGCGTTTCTGTTGGGTGACGCCGCCCATGTCCACAGCCCGGCGGGTGGCCAGGGTATGAACACCGGGATTGGCGATGCGATCAATCTGGCCTGGAAACTCGCAACAGTCTTAAGCGGTGGCGCCACGACCAAACTGCTCGACAGTTATGAAACCGAACGCATCGCCTTTGCCCGGCGACTGGTGGCCACCACCGACCGGGTCTTCAGTTTCGTTACGGCCGATGGGCCAATAGCCGACTTGGTGCGTATTCGCGTGGCACCCTTTTTGATCCCGAAAATGATCTCGTTTGAGGCGGCCCGGGAATTCATGTTTCGCACGGTGTCGCAGACCACCCTCAACTATCGCGGCATGCCGTTGAGCGAAGGTGTTGCTGGCCATGTTCACGGCGGTGATCGCCTGCCCTGGGCACACGACGGTGAAGGGGATAATTTCGAGTCACTGAAAAATCCGACCTGGCAGGTGCATGTGTATGGCGACACCAGCGATGAAATGATTGCCTGGTGCACCGAGCATCACCTGCCGTTGCAGGTGTTCGACTGGCGACCGGCGTTTGAAACCGTGGGGCTGGCGCGCAACGGGTTTTACCTGCTGCGGCCGGATACGTATGTGGCGATTGCCGACTACAGCGCCGATCCGAAGGTGATCGAGCGGTATTTCCGGGACCACGGGATTCGGCCGTTCTTCGGCTGAGGATCTTTTGATGATCGTTCCCACGCTCTGCGTGGGAATGCAGCCAAGGACGCTCCGCGTCCCAACAAGCGTGACGCGGAGCGTCACAGGAGGCATTCCCACGCAGAGCGTGGGAACGATCATTCAAGACAGTTAGATCCCGGCCAGGGCCAGGTCCATCGCGAAATAGGTGAAGATCAAATCCGCCCCGGCCCGTTTGATCGCCCCCAGGCTCTCACGCACCACTCGGTCTTCATCGATTGCCCCGGCCTGCGCGGCGAATTTGATCATCGCGTACTCGCCACTCACCTGATAGGCCGACAGCGGCAAACGCGAGGCTTCGCGGATGTCGCGGATGATGTCCAGGTACGCGCCGGCGGGTTTGACCATCAGCGCGTCAGCGCCTTCCTGTTCGTCCATCAGCGATTCACGCACAGCTTCGCGGCGGTTCATCGGGTTCATTTGATAGCTTTTGCGGTCGCCCTTCAGCGCACTGCCGCCAGCCTCGCGGAACGGACCATAAAGCGCTGAAGCGAATTTGGTTGAATAGGCCATGATCGCGGTCTGGCTGAAACCCGCTGCATCAAGCGCCCGGCGAATGGCCTGGACCTGCCCGTCCATGGCCGCCGACGGTGCGATCACATCGGCGCCAGCCTGGGCGGCCGCCACGGCTTGCTTACCGAGGTTGATCAGGGTCTGGTCGTTGTCGACTTCGTGGTGGTGCAGCACGCCGCAATGGCCGTGGTCGGTGTACTCGCAGAAACAGGTGTCGGACATCACGATCATTTCCGGCACGGCGTCCTTGGCGATGCGCGACATGCGCGACACCAGACCATTGTCGTTCCAGGTATCGCTGCCATTGCTGTCCAGATGATGGGACACACCAAACGTCATCACCGATTTGATCCCGGCCCGAGCGTAACGCTCGATCTCGCCGGCCAGCTTCGACTCGGGAATGCGCATCACCCCGGGCATGCTCTTGATCGGCACGAAATCGTCGATTTCTTCCTCGACGAAAATCGGCAGCACCAGGTCGTTCAAGCTGAACTCGGTTTCCTGGAACAGGCTGCGCAGGCTCGCATTGCGGCGCAGACGGCGTGGACGTGCTTCGGGGAACTGACTGGGCATGGGCCTTCCTGAAAAACGGCGGATGAGACAAAAGTCGTAGGGGGCGAAGCTTATGCCCTGCAAGGCGCGGGGCACAAACCTTGCGCAGCAGAAAAACCCTTACCGCGTCGGTAACAATCACCGCACTCCCTGTGGGAGCGAGCCTGCTCGCGATGGCGGCATACCATTCAACAATAATGTCGACTGATAGTCCGTCATCGCGAGCAGGCTCGCTCCCACAGGTTCGGTGCGGTTAAAGTGTCAGCGTACCGCTGATACACGTCACCACTGCGCCGCCAATCCAGATCTCATCCCCCACCTGCTCGACCTGAATCCGCCCGCCGCGGCCCATGGTAAGGCCCTGGCTGACGACATAAGACGCCGGCGCCAGCCCTTCGCTGAACAACCATTGGGCAATCCCGGCGTTCAGGCTGCCGGTGGCCGGGTCTTCTGGCATGCCGTCGACGGAGATGAACGCACGCACTTCGAACTGCGCCTCAGCGCCATCGCGCTCGACGCACCACGGGGCGATGACACCCACAGCGAGGCCCAGCATCTGCGAATGATCCGGCTGCAAGTCCAGTACCTGCTGACGATCCTCGACCATCACCGCCAACCAACCGGCACCGTTGTCGACCCATTGCGCCCGCACAATCGCGCCCGGCGCCAATCCGAGGCCCCGCCGTACGCGCTCGACCAGTTCGGTATCTACCGGGCCGGACCTGACCAGCGGGGGCGCGAGAAACGCCAGCTCCGCACCCTGTCGACGCACCCGCACCAGGCCGACGCCGCATTCCTGAATGATCTCCTCGCCCTTGGGCACCCCACCGGCCTCGAGCCAGGCATGACAGGTACCGAGCGTCGGGTGACCGGCGAACGGCAACTCCTGAAGCGTGGTGAAGATGCGAACTCGATAGTCGGCCCGAGGGTCCCGGGGTTCGAGCACGAACGTGGTTTCACTGAGGTTGGTCCAGGACGCGAACGCCGCCATGCGCTCATCGCTGAGCCGGTCTGCACCGAACACCACCGCCAACGGGTTGCCCTTGAGCGCGACGCGGCTGAAGACATCTACTTGCTTGAAATCGAATGAGCTCATTGCCTGCCTTGGTGATGAGGGATTCAAAGGGGTTGCTTGGGGATTTCCAGCCCGCGAATCACCGCTGGCCTTGCCAGGAAACGTTCCAGCACGCGGATGACGTTGGGGAAATTCTGGATGCCGACCAGGTCGCCGGCCTCATAGAAGCCGATCAGGTTGCGCACCCATGGAAAGGTCGCGATGTCGGCGATGGTGTAACGCTCGCCCATGATCCAGTCGCGTCCTTGCAAACGGCCTTCAAGAACGCTGAGCAAGCGCTTGCTTTCGTCGACGTAGCGATCGCGGGGGCGCTTGTCTTCGTAGTCCTTGCCGGCGAATTTGTTGAAGAAACCGAGCTGGCCGAACATCGGCCCGATACCGCCCATCTGAAACATCAGCCACTGAAGGGTCTCGTAACGCGCCGCCGATTCCTGCGCCAGCAGTTGCCCGCTCTTGTCGGCGAGGTAAATCAGAATCGCCCCAGACTCGAACAGCGCCAGCGGTTGGTCCCCCGGACCGTGGGGGTCGAGGATCGCCGGGATCTTGTTGTTGGGGTTCAGCGAGAGAAATTCGGGGGACAGCTGATCGTTGGCGTCGAAGCCCACACGATGCGGCTCGTAGGGCAGCCCGATCTCTTCGAGCATGATCGAAACCTTGACGCCATTGGGCGTTGGCAAGGAATAGAGCTGGATCCACTCCGGGTACTGGGCCGGCCATTTTTGAGTGATGGGGAATGCAGACAAATCGGTCATAAGGAGCATCCGGTACAAAGAAAGGGTTGAGCATAATCTGTAGGAGCTGCCGAAGGCTGCGATCTTTTGATCTTTCTACCTGCTGAAAAGATCGCAGCCTTCGGCAGCTCCTACAACCGTAACATCCTGTCGATAACCTTTCCCCCAATCCATTAAAGGTTGCCGCTAAAGTGCCGGGCACCTCGTTCGGATCGAACCAAAGGGCTTCAGAGGACTCTGAGCATTGCCCTGTAGGAAACGGACCGGGTCAATGACATGGAATACACCGATGCTGGGAGCTCGCGGTGTCAAGGTTTGTCAGCCTTAACCGAATGCGCTGAAGATGATCAATTCGATGATGAATCCATTGAAATTCGCCAAACGCTTCAAGCATCGCACCTATATCTTCCTGCCCTCCCTGCTGGCGGTCGGCGCGTTGTTCTTGTCGCTTGAGTCCAGTGAAAGCCGCGCCCAACCAGCGGACGGCACTCAGACGCTGGTATTTCTGCGCCACGCGGAAAAACCCGCCGGCGGCCTGGGTCAGCTCAATTGTCAGGGGCTGAACCGCGCCATCGACCTGGCCACCTTGTTGCCGGAAAAATTCGGCAAGGCCAACTACGTGTTTGCCGCCAACCCGACGCGCAATGTCGAGGAAGGTGAACTGGATAATTCCTACAGTTACATCCGCCCCCTGATGACCATCAGCCCCAGCGCGATCAAGCTCGGCTTGCCGGTGAACATCAACTTCTCGGCCAACGACACCAGTGATCTGGCGGATGAACTGCTGCGCGACAAGTATCACAATTCGGTCATTTACACGGCCTGGTCCCACGGCTACCTGCCCGAGCTGATCAACAAGGTCGCCGGGGAAGCCGTCGGCAAAAAACAGAACATTACCGATGACTGGGAATCGAGCGACTACGACTCGCTGTACGTGCTCACGCTGACCTGGCACAACGGCAAGGCCAGCCTGCAGAGCCATAGCTACAAGCAGGGGCTGGATAACGGTCGGGAGACTTGTCCGACTTAAGCGGTCGGGCGCCTGTCAGGGCCTCTTCGCGGGCAAGCCTCGCTCCTACAGGGGATCTCACTGTAGGAGCGAGGCTTGCCCGCGAAGAGGCCAGCAAACCCGCCACCTAAACTTGCTTGTTAGCGCGCGCTCTCAGATATTCAAGCACCGCCCCCCGCTCCCCGACAAACTCGATCCGCGTCCCCTTCTTCTCCCGCTGAAACGCATACATCGGGTCGTAATACTCACGCAGCAACCCTTCGATCCACCCCCGGTGCGAATCCACCGCGCCGCTGTTCGCCTGTTCTGCCAGCGCGTCTTCCATCAGGGTCAACATCCGCTGATGACGTTCGCCGCCCAAACGTTTCTGCACATTGTTCAGGCTCGCCAGCAAACGCTCGGAAAACAGTGCGAAGCCTTCATCGCCATGCACTTCGATGAACTCGGCGCACAAGTCCACCACGTAATCGTGCAGGATCCGCTCGACCCGCCCTTCCAGGCTGTCTTCCAGCCAGACCATCGGAAACTGCTGCATGCCCTGATACAGCGGCAGCGGCAAGGCGCAACTGCCAATCGCGCGGCTCTCGTCTTCCAGCACGAACTGTTCGATACCCCGGGCACGTTTCTTCAGCACATCCACGGCCAGGCGGTTTTCAAAGTCGATGTTGGAGGGTTGGCCGGTGGCGCGCTTGCCGAAACTGGAGCCGCGATGATGGGCGTGGCCTTCAAGGTCCAGCCCGTTGCTCAATTGCGTAAGCACCTCGGTCTTGCCGGTGCCGGTCATGCCCCCCAGCAAAACGAAATCACACTGGGTAATGGCCTGATCAAGCGTCTCGAGCAAGAAGGTGCGCATGGCCTTGTAGCCGCCACCGACCCGCGCATAGTCGATACCCGCTTCGTCCTTGAGCCACTGCTGAACGATCTGCGAACGCAGCCCGCCACGAAAACAGTACAAATAACCATCCGGATGAGCCCGGGCAAATTCGGCCCAGGCCTGGATCCGCTCGGCCTTGATCTCACCGGACACCAATTGATGTCCCAGCGTGATGGCCGCTTGCTGACCTTGCTGCTTGTAGCAAGTGCCGATCCGTTGCCGCTCGAGGTCATTCATCAGCGGCAGATTGACCACCCCAGGGAATGAACCCTTGAGGAATTCGACCGGCGCGCGGGTATCCATCATCGGCCGGTCGTTGAGGAAGATGTCGCGGTAACCGGTGAAGTCGATGGACATCAAATCACCTCTACCGCGTTAGTCTGTCGCTCAACCAGTTCACCGATCGGCGCAAGGGCCAGACCGAGTTCGGCCGCTACCGCCAAAAACTGTTCGTTGCCCTCGGGCGTGACCGCAATCAGCAGGCCACCGCTGGTCTGCGGATCGCAGAGCACGCGTTTGTGCAACTCCTGGAGCCGGCCGACCTTACTGGCGTAGCTATCGAAATTGCGCAGTGTGCCGCCCGGCACACAGCCCTGATCGAGGTAATACTCGACGCCCGGCAGGCGTGGCACACGGTCGTATCCGATGCGGGCGGTCACGTTGCTGCCGTCGGCCATTTCCACCAAGTGCCCGAGCAGGCCGAAACCGGTGACATCGGTCATCGCGGTCACACCGTCGAGTTTGCCGAAACGGCTGCCGGGTTTGTTCAGGGTGCACATCCAGTCGCGGGCCAGGCCGATGTCGGCATGGCGCAACTTGCCCTTCTTCTCGGCCGTGGTGAGGATGCCGATGCCCAAGGGTTTGGTGAGGTACAGCAAGCAACCGGCGATGGCGGTGTCGTTGCGCTTCATGTGGCGTTTTTCCACCAGCCCGGTCACGGCCAGGCCGAAGATCGGCTCTGGCGCGTCGATGGAATGGCCGCCAGCCAGTGGTATCCCCGCCTCGTCGCAGACCGAACGCCCGCCACGAATCACTTCCCGGGCAATCTCCGGCGCCAGCACATTGACCGGCCAGCCGAGGATCGCAATCGCCATCAACGGATCGCCGCCCATGGCGTAGATATCGCTGATGGCGTTGGTGGCGGCAATGCGACCGAAGTCGAACGGATCGTCGACGATCGGCATAAAGAAGTCGGTGGTCGAGACCACGCCGCGTTCTTCGTCGATGGCATACACCGCTGCGTCATCACGCGAAGCGTTGCCGACCCAGAGTTTCGGGTCCAGGTTTTGCGCGCCGCTGCCGGCCAGAATCACCTCCAGCACCTGGGGCGAAATCTTGCAGCCACAGCCTGCGCCATGGCTGTATTGGGTCAGACGAATCGGCTCGCTCATCGGGGGTGCACCTTGTGAAGTCAATGCCGAGGATTCTACAGCAACCCCGTGGCGAGGGGGCTTGCCCCCGTTGGGCTGCGCAGCGGCCCCGAAACCAGACAATGCGGTTTGTCCGCAGCACCGTGTTGAGTTGTTTACGACTGCTGCGCAGCCGAACGGGGGCAACCCCCTCGCCACAGCCCCCCCTCACCACAGCAAGCCCCCTCGCCACAAAATCTCCTTTGCCCGTCCTTGCCACAGATCGGGTTAATCATCTGACAGTCGACACCACTTTGGTGCATATCCCCGTCAGATCCCCTTCGCCCTGAAAACCACTCCTTCTGCTCGCCCCCGAAATCCTTGACCAAAAGGACAGTAAAACTACCAATTCCCTCTATTTTTCAGAATATTGAACAAAACTGGTATGCCTTGTGCAAACGTTTGCGAGTCGCCGATACCGGCCTGTTCGCCACTTAACCGCGCAAGCCCGCGCAACCGGGCTTTCGATCCGCACGAAAAGGGACTTTTAATGCATTGCACCTCCAGCCGCGTGACTTGCTCGCGCACTTTGGCTGTTTCCTTGCTGCTGGCCAGCGTTACAGGACTACTCAGCAGCCACGTTTTGGCCCAACCGGCCACCGCCGAAGAATCCGCCCAGGGCGAAGCCCTCAGCCCTGAAGCCAGCCCGCCGAAAAAAGGCGCCTACCTGTCGGACTGGTTCAACCAGGACCTGACTGTCATCGGCAGCAAAGACATCAGCTTCGGCCCGCAACCGGCCGACGACATCTACCTGGAATATGAATACTTCGGCCGCAAGGGCCCGTTCGAGTTGTATGGCTACATCGACATTCCAAAGATCTTCGACATCGGCAACAGCCATGACAAAGGCGTGTGGGACCACGGCTCGCCGGTGTTCATGGAGCACGAACCGCGGATCTCCATCGACTACCTGGCCGGCCGCAGCCTCGCCATCGGGCCGTTCAAGGAATGGTACGTGGCGTTCGACTGGATCTACGACCACGGCAGCAACAGCGCCAACCGCGCAAACACGCTGTACAGCGGCCTCGGCACCGACATCGACACCCATTCGCGGGTCAACCTGTCGGCCAACTTCTACGGCCGCTACCAATGGGAAAACTATGGCGCCAGCAATGAATATTCGTGGGACGGCTACCGCGCCCAGCTCAAATACATCGTGCCCATCAGCAGTTTCAGCAATGGCGCTTCGCTGACCTACATCGGTTTCACCAACTTCGACTTCGGCTCCGACCTGCACAAAGACAACCCGGCCCGCACCGCCAACGCCACCGTGGCCACCAACGTGTTGCTCTACGCCTTCACCCACTTGCGTTTCACCCTGGTCGGCCGTTACTTCCACAACGGCGGCAATTGGGACGACGGCAGTGAGTTGAATTTCGGTGACGGTGACTTCCGCGCCCGTTCCAACGGCTGGGGCTACTACGCCGGTGTCGGTTATCAGTTTTAAGGCTCATTTGAATAAGGAGGTTTTATGAAGGCAATGCCCCGTTTTTCCCTGTCCGTCGGTTTGGCCATGAGCACCCTGCTCTCTTCTTCTGCCTGGGCGGTTGACGCGCCGATCCAGCCGAAAGTGATGCTGATCACCATGTTCGCCCCCGAGGCGCAGAACTGGATCGATCGCCTGGAACTCAAGCAAGAAGTGCGCGTACCGGGCCTGTCCGCCGAGTACCCGAATATTCGCTGCAACACCCAACAGGTGTGCCTGATGGTCACCGGCATGGGCCAGACCAATGCCGCAGCCTCCACCCTGGCTCTGGCGCTGTCGTCGAAATTCGACCTGCGCAAAAGTTACTTCCTGATCGCCGGGATTGCCGGTATCAGCCCGCACCACGGCACCATCGGCACCACCGCGTGGGCGCACTATCTGGTGGAATTCGGCACCCAGTGGGAGCTGGATTCCCGCGACGCGCCGAAAGACTGGCCGACCGGTTACCTGGGCATCAACACCAAAGGCCCGAACGAAAAACCGCCGCTGGACTACAAGACTGAAGTGTTCGAACTCAATCCGAAGTTGCAGGCCAAGGCGTTCGCCCTGAGCCACAAGGTCCAGCTGAGCGAGAGCAAGGAATCGGCGGCGTGGCGCTTGAAGTATCCGTCTGCGCCAGCCAATCAGCCGCCAGTGGTAACCCAGTGCGACACACTGGCGGGCAATACCTGGTTTTCCGGGACGCGGTTGAGTGAGCGGGCCGAAGTCTGGACCAAGCTGTTGACCAATAACGAAGGGGTCTATTGCACGACTCAACAGGAAGATAACTCCACCTACGAGGCGCTGCTGCGCGCTAGCCGCGAGGGGCTGGTGGATGTCCGGCGCCTGGCGGTGGTGCGCGCCGGTTCTGACTTCGACCGGCCGGCGCCGGGCCAGAGCGAGGTGGATAACCTGCTCAAATATGCCGATCAAGGCGGTTTTGTGCCGGCGCTGGAGAACCTGTACCGCACGGGGAATCCGTTGGTGCAGGAGATTTTGCAGAATTGGTCGGTTTGGGAGAAAGGCGTGCCTGAGGCCTGAGTTCGACTTGAGGACGCCTTCGCGGGCAAGCCTCGCTCCTACAGAGGTCTGTGTTCACAAATCATGTGAGCGGCGCAGATCCACTGTGGGAGCGAGCCTGCTCGCGATAGGGCCAGAACATTCGACAAAGATACCGACTGGGACGATTCCGCTGGCGCACCTTGGCCATAGACTAGGATGATCGGGAGTCAGGAAGGCTCCAAGATCACGAGACGTCCGGCTGTCGCCAGTCACTGTCACCGTACGACAATCCGACTGAATTTTCGCCGAGCCTCGCGATCCCTCTATTACTACAGGGAGGAATACAGGCTTTATGAACAATGCAAAACTTTTCGTTATTGAATACACCCTTCATGGCAAGCCCAAGTCTTTCATTATCCGCCTGGACAAAATGGACAATGCAGAGGCTTGGCACTGGGCAAGTTGCGACGCCGGAGTCGGCCGGATCCCGCGCTTTGGCCGTGAACGGGTGCAAAAGACCAGCAAACCGCTGGCGGAAAAATTCGGCATCGAGAATGTGACTTGGCGACCGGCCAGTTGAGCGTCAAAAAGGAGGGAAAAGATTCAATTCGAAGTGGAGCCTGGACGGCTCCACTTTTTTGGCTGAACGGTCAGTGTTGAGCACACTTGCAGCCTTTGGTGGCGCATGCTTCGCCGTGTTCGTGATGTTTGGCGCAGGCTTCACAGCAATAGTGCTTGCCGTGACGCGCGATCGGATGTTCGCCCAGTTTGCAGGAACATTTGGGGCAGTCGCAGATACTTTCACTGTCGATCATGAGTCTGACTCCATTGTTGTGGTCGTCAAGGTGCCGCGGGTGCGCGACACCTGAAGCAAATGACCGCTCGTTCCCCAAACGGGTTCAAACAAACCCTTGGACGGTGTTTGCTTACTAATGAGGGTAGTCGCGATGCAGCTACTCATGGACCAACACTGCCGTGTGGCGAGGGGAAAGCACAGCACCTGTAGGAGCGAGGCTTGCCCGCGAAGAATGCGCCGCAGTTTTTCAGGTATTACGCGTCATCGTTCTTCGCGGGCAAGCCTCGCTCCTACAGGTTCTGCGTCCTGTTCGGGGGCAAGCCCCTTTGCCACACGAGCACTCTCAATCAGATACGGAATTGCCCGACCAGTTGCCCCAGGCGCTGACCGAGGTCGGCCAGGCTGCGCGAGGTCTGGGCGCCGAGCTGGGTTTCGTCGGCAACGCTGTCTACGGCCACGGCGATCTGGTGCACGCTGCGGTTGATTTCTTCGGCCACGGCGGTTTGCTCTTCGGCGGCGCTGGCAATCTGGGCGTTCATCGAGTTGATGGTGCCGATCAATTGGGCCATGGCGTCCAGAGATGCCCCCGCCTCGTTGGCCTGGGCCGACGTGCCGTCGCCGGCCTCGCTGGAGCGACGCATGGCCTCGACTGCCGATTGGGTGCCGGCCTGCAAGCGGTCGATCATGCCCTGGATTTCCTGGGTGCTGATTTGCGTGCGACTGGCCAATGCCCGCACTTCGTCGGCGACCACCGCAAAACCACGCCCGGCCTCACCGGCGCGGGCCGCTTCAATGGCGGCGTTGAGCGCCAGAAGGTTGGTCTGTTCGGCAATCGAACGGATCACCCCGAGTACGCTGACAATCGACGACACGTCTTTCTGCAAGCTGTCGAGGGACACACCACTGCTGCGAATGTCGTTCACCAACGCATGAATCTTCACGATGCTGCCGGCCACTACGCGCTTGGCGGCCTGACCTTCTTCGTCGGTCTGCTGGGCAGCGACCGCGGCGTTTTGTGCACTCTTGGCCACTTCCTGGGCCGCCGCCGACATCTCATTGATCGCCGTGGCCACCTGATCGGTTTCGTGACGCTGGCGCTCCATGGCCTGATCCGAGCGCTGGGCCTGATCAGAGACCTGATTCACCAGCCCGGTCAGTTGCGAGGTCATTTCAGTGATCTGGCGTACCAAACCGTGGATCTTGTCGACGAAACGGTTGAACGAGCCGGCCAGTTCGCCGAGTTCATCCTGGCTAGTGATGGACAGGCGCCGGGTCAGGTCGCCCTCGCCCGCCGCGATGTCGTCGAGGTTGGCTTTCATCAGGTTCAGCGGACGCAGAATGGTGTTGGCCAGCAGCATCCCGGCGGCAGCGATCAACAACAGCACCACCACGGCAATCCCGACAATGCTCAGCACCACGCCTTGCATGCGTTCCTGGACCTTGATCTCAACCAGCGCCACTTGAGCTTCAATGCCGTCGAGGTTGACCGAGGTACCGACCGCCATGTCCCACTTTGGCAGGTATTCGGTGTAGCCGAGCTTGGGCACCAGCACTTGGGTGTTGCCGGGCAGCGGCGAGCTGTATTGCAGGTAGTGAGTACCGTCCTTGGCGACTTTCACCAGGTCACGGTTGACGTAGACACCGTTCGGATCGCGGTTGTCCTTGAAGCTCTGGCCCACGCCTTCGGGGCTGTTGGCCTTGAACAGGCGCACGGTATTGGAGTCGTAGCCGAAGAAGTAGCCATCCTTGCCGTAGGTGATACTCGACAGCAACTTGACCACCTGCGCCCGTGCCGCGTCATCGCCGGGAGCGGCCGCGTCGTAGAGCGGTTTGATCGTGGTCATGGCCACGGCGACGTAACTTTGCAGGGTCGCCTTGGCATCGCTGAGCAGGCGCTGACGGGTTTCCTCGACTTCCTTGCGGGCCTGCTCCTGCAGAATGAACAACGTGGTCAGGCTGATGACCAGCGCAAAGAGCAGCACCGGGAGGACGGCAAGGGACAGGACTTTAGCCTTCAGGCTCATGCGCATGACGTTCACTCTTTTGATTTTGTTGGCGTGGTTAAAGGCTTTAACGGCAGGCCAATTCAAAAGTTGAACGCGGTCATTGTGGGAGCGTGGCTTGCCCGCGATACAGGCGCCGCGGTTTACCAGGCACACCGCGTAATCGTTCATCGCGGGCAAGCCACGCTCCCACAAGGTAAATGTGGTTACAACACCATCGCCGCCACCCAGCCAAACGCCAGCAATGGCAGATTGTAGTGCAGGAAGGTCGGGACCACGGTGTCCCAGATGTGGTGATGCTGGCCGTCGATGTTCAGACCGGAGGTCGGGCCCAGGGTCGAGTCCGACGCGGGTGACCCGGCATCGCCCAATGCGCCAGCAGTGCCGACGATGCACACGATGGCGATCGGGCTGAAGCCCAGTTGCACGCACAGCGGCACGAAAATCACCGCCAGAATCGGGACGGTGGAAAACGACGAGCCAATGCCCATGGTCACCAACAGGCCCACCAACAACATCAGCAACGCGCCGATGGCTTTGCTGTGGCCGATCCACGAGGCCGAGGTTTCGACCAGTGTCTGCACTTGCCCGGTGGCTTTGATCACTTCGCCAAACCCGGACGCGGCGATCATGATGAAGCCGATCATCGCCATCATCTTCATGCCTTCGGTGAACAGGTCATCGGTGTCGCGCCACTTCACAATCCCCGACACCGAGAAAATCAGAAAACCCGCCAGCGCCCCGATAATCATCGAGTCCAGCAGCAACTGAATAATGAACGCGGCGGCAATGGCCAGGCCGGCCACCATCAAGCTCAACGGGTTGTATTGCACCGCGACCTGTTCGACCTGCTCGATCTTTTCCAGATCGTAAACGCGCTTCTTGCGATAGCTGATGAAGGCTGCCGCGAGACCAAAAACCATGCCCAGTGCCGGAATACCCATGGCATGGGTGACGTTGATTCCGCTGATATCCACGCCACTGCGGGCGACGTTGGCCAGCAGGATTTCATTGAGGAAGATGTTGCCGAAGCCCACGGGCAGGAACATGTACGGCGTGATCAAACCGAAGGTGATAACACAGGCAATCAATCGACGGTCCAGTTGCAGCTTGGTCAGCACATATAAAAGAGGCGGAACCAGCAACGGGATAAAGGCGATATGAATCGGCAAAATGTTCTGCGAGGCGATGGCCACCACCCACAGCAAACCGATCAGCAGCCATTTGACATTTCCGCCACCGTTGGCGTGCTGGCGATCGACCATGGCCAGGGCTTTGTCGGCCAGCGCATGGGCCAGGCCGGACTTGGCGATGGCCACCGCGAATGCGCCGAGCAAAGCGTATGACAATGCAACCGTCGCCCCGCCGCCAAGGCCATTGTTGAAGGCTTTCAGGGTCGCGTCGATGCCCAGGCCACCGGTCAAGCCACCGACCAGCGCGCCCACGATCAGTGCGATCACCACATGCACGCGGGACAGGCTGAGTATCAGCATGATGCCGACCGCGGCAATTACTGCATTAATCATCGTTACCTCAAGGCAAACGGAATGAGTCCGGCCAGCAGTCTGCATGAGCTGCCGGCGGATTGAAGAATGGGTTTTATTAGAGGGCGCGCACTGTGCCGGACCGCTGCGGCCTTGTCAAAGCCAACACCCCGTTTGGACCGGGGACATGGTTTACCCTGTGGCGAGGGGGCTTGCCCCCGTTCGGCTGCGAAGCAGTCGCAAAACCTGCCGATGCGGGTTGTCTGACTAAATGCAGGGGGCCGCTTCGCGACCTAACGGGGGCAAGCCCCCTCGCCACAGGTAAGCCCCCTCTCCACAAAGCTTCGGCTTGCAACATAAAGAAAGCCGAATCACAGCCGCTACAGTGCAAAGTCTCAGATATTTATCGAATAAAAGGACGTTCCCATGTCGCTCAGACAACTTTCCATCCAATGGAAAATCACCCTGTTGGCCGGGCTGTGCCTGGCAGGCATCGTGACCCTGCTGGTAGGTCTTTCGCTGTATCGCATGGAGCACAGCTCCGCGCTGGTGAAAGCCTCGAGCATGGAGATGCTCACCGAAGCCGCCCAGGCGCGCATCGAGTCTCAGGGTGAAGTCCAGGCGCTGGGTATTCGTCAGCAGTTCATGGACGCCTATCAATATGGCCATGGTTTCTCGCGGCAGGTGCTGTTTTTGCGCGATCAGGCCGAGAAGCGCTTTCTCGATGCCTTCGACCTGCGTGAAGACTTGACCCGGCAGGTCAAGTCGGCCCTGCAAGCCAACCCGGAACTGCTTGGTCTGTCCCTGGTGTTCGAGGCCAATGCGCTGGACGGCAAGGACGAACTGTTCGCTGACCAGACAGAGATTGGCAGTAACGAGAAGGGTCGTTTCGCCCTGTACTGGTCGCAACCTGTACCTGGCAAGGTGACCTCCATGGCCCTGCCGGAAAGCGACATCGCCGACACCAGCACTGGCCCCAGCGGCGAGCCGGCCAACGCCTGGTTCACTTGCCCGCGCACCACACTCAAGCCTTGCGTGATCGAACCCTACTTCTATGTGATCGACGGTCAGAACGTGCTGATGACCAGCATCGTGTTCCCGCTGATGGTCAACGGCAAAGTCATTGCCTCGCTGTCGGTGGACATCAACCTCAACAGCCTGCAAGCGATCAGCCAGAGCGCCAGCAAAAAACTCTATGACGGCCAGACCAATGTCAGCATCGTCAGCCCGGTCGGTTTGCTTGCCGCCTACAGCCCGGACGCCAGCAAGCTCAGCCAGCGCCTGGACGCCGTCGACACAACCAACGGTGCCGAATTGCTCCGCAGGCTGACCACCAGCAGTAAAACCGAAAGCCTGCACAGCAACCAGCAATTGAAAGTGCTGTCACCGTTCCAGCCGATTCCCGGTGGCAAATCCTGGGGCGTGTTGCTCGACGTGCCGGAGAAGGTCCTGGTCGGCCCCGCCGAAGCGCTGAAAAAACAACTCGACGACAGCAACACCACCGGTACGCTGATTGAACTGTGCCTGGGTGTGCTGGCGGCGCTCGTCGGTCTGCTGTTGGTGTGGCTGATGGCGCGTAGCGTGACCCGACCGATCCTCGGCGTGGCCCGCATGCTGGAAGACATTGCCAGCGGCGAAGGCGACCTGACCCGGCGCCTGGCCTACGACAAGCAGGATGAACTGGGCCAGTTGGCCGGTTGGTTCAACCGTTTCCTCGACAAGCTGCAACCGATCATCGCCCAAGTGAAGCGCTCGGTGCAGGACGCCCGCAGCACGGCGGACCAGTCGTCCGCCATCGCCACCCAGACCAGCGCCGGCATGGAGCAGCAATATCGCCAGGTCGATCAGGTGGCGACCGCGTCCCACGAAATGAGCGCCACCGCCCAGGACGTCGCCCGTAGCGCCGCGCAAGCAGCACAAGCGGCGCGCGATGCCGATCAGGCGACCCGCCAGGGTTTGACCGTGATCGACCGCACCACCGCCAGCATCGACCACCTCGCCGCCGACATGAGCGCGGCCATGGTGCAGGTCGAAGGACTGGCAGCGAACAGCGAGAAAATCGGTTCGGTGCTGGAAGTCATTCGTGCCATTGCCGAACAGACCAACCTCTTGGCGCTGAACGCCGCCATCGAAGCCGCCCGGGCCGGTGAAGCCGGACGCGGTTTTGCCGTGGTGGCCGATGAAGTGCGCAACCTGGCACGGCGTACTCAGGAGTCCGTGGAGGAAACCCGCCTGGTGATCGAGCAGTTGCAGAGCGGTACTCAGGACGTAGTGAGTTCGATGAACAACAGCCATCGCCAGGCTCAGGGCAGTGTCGAGCAGGTTGGTCAGGCAGTGACAGCGTTGCGTCAGATTGGTGATGCGGTGACGGTGATCAGCGACATGAACCTGCAGATTGCCAGTGCGGCTGAAGAACAAAGCGCGGTGGCTGAAGAGATCAATAACAACGTGGCGACCATTCGGGATGTGACCGAATCGCTGTCGGGGCAGGCCAATGAATCGGCGCGGGTGAGTCAGTCGCTTAACAGTTTGGCGAATCAGCAGCAGAGCTTGATGGATCAGTTTCGCGTCTGATGTACCCGCCCCCACAGGGGTATCGGTTGAGCACAGAATTTGTGGCCAACGCCAATCCTGTGGGAGCGGGCTTGCCCGCGATGAGGCCATAACATCCAATATCTATGTTGACTGTTACATCGCCATCGCGGGCAAGCCCGCTCCCACAGTGGGTTTGTGTTGACTGAAAATTCTGCGGTCACCGCTAACCCTGTGGGAGCGGGCTTGCGTTTGGAGTCAGCGTTTGGGTAGCTCGATTGTCACTTTCAACCCGCCCCACTCGCTTTCCTGCAACTTCAACACCCCGCCCCACGTGTCGACGATGTCGCGCACGATGCCCAATCCCAAGCCATGCCCATCCGTCTGTTCATCAAGCCGGGTACCGCGACTGAACACTTGAGCGCGCTGGTCTTCGGGAATGCCCGGGCCATCGTCTTCCACGCTCAACTCAAACCTTTCTGCTGTTTCGACCACGCTCAACCGCACCTCGGCATCCGCCCATTTGCAGGCGTTGTCCAGCAGGTTGCCCAGCAACTCCAGCAGATCTTCGCGATCCCATGGCAGTTGCAAACCGGCCGGAGCCCGGTAGCTCAAGTCGAGGTGTTCGCCGTGAATCATGTTCAACGTGGCCAGCAACCCCGGCAGTTCCGCATCGCAATCGAACAACGCCCCTGGCAGTGCATCGCCGGACAGCCGGGCGCGGTTGAGTTCACGATTGAGCCGCTGCTGAACCTGTTCCAGTTGCGCCTGCATGACTTTGCGCAGCTGCGGGTGAGCATCGAGTTTTTCGCTTGAAGCCAGGCTCAACAACACCGCCAGCGGGGTTTTCAAGGCATGGCCGAGATTGCCCAAGGCATTGCGTGAGCGCTTGAGGCTGTCTTCTGTGTGGGCCAGCAAATGGTTGATCTGCGCCACCAGTGGTTCCAGCTCCAGCGGCACTTCTTCGTCGAGTTGCGAGCGCTGGCCCTGTTGCAATTGGGCGATTTGCTCGCGGGCTTTTTCCAGCGGGCGCAAGGCGCGGCGCACGGTGATACGTTGCAACAGCAATATCAGCAATAGCCCCGCCAGCCCCAGTCCAAGGCCGACCTGTTGCATGCGCCGAAAGCTCTCGCGCACCGGGGTGTAGTCCTGGGCGACGCTGATGGAAATCGCCTGGCCCAACCGACGGTAGTCCGAACGCAATACCAACAGCTGCTGGCCTTCCGGCCCCAATTGCAGATTGCTATGCAGGCCAGGGTGTTCAAGCGACGGCAGCTCCTGATCCCATAACGAACGGGAACGCCAACGGCTGTCGGCGAAATCGATACGAAAGTAATGCCCGGAGAACGGTCGCTGATAGGCCGGCGCCAAGTGCCGTTCATCCAGCTGCAACCCCTGCGGCCCACGCACCAGCGCCACCAACAGGTTTTCGCTGTCGTTGCGCAACCCGGCTTCGAGGTAGCGCTGCAAACCCATTTCGAACAGCCACAGGCTGGTTTGCGCCAGCACCAGGCCGACGATCACCATCACGCTGATCAGGCCCAGGCTCAAACGGCGCTGGATCGACCTCACTGGGCTTGCCCGCCGAACAGGTAACCCTGACCGCGACGGGTTTCGATCACGCTGCGGCCGAGCTTGCGTCGCAGGTGGTTGACGTGGACTTCCAGCACGTTGGAATCGCGCTCGGTTTCACCGTCGTAAAGGTGCTCCGCGAGATGGCTTTTGGAAAGGATCTGTTCGGGGTGCAGCATGAAATAGCGCAGCAGGCGAAACTCGGCGGCGGTGAGCTGGATGTCGGCGCCGTCGCGGGTCACGCACTGGCGACCTTCATCCAGATGCAAACCGGCGGCCTTGAGCGTCGGCTGATTGGCGTGGCCATGGGAGCGGCGTAACAATGCCTGGACTCGCAGGTGCAGTTCTTCGGGGTGAAACGGTTTGGTCAGGTAATCATCAGCACCGGCCTTGAGGCCTTCGATCCGCTCGGCCCAGGAACCGCGCGCGGTGAGGATCAGCACGGGCGTGGCCAAGCCGCCGGCCCGCCATTGCGCCAGCACGTCGAGCCCCGGCAAACCCGGCAGTCCGAGGTCGAGAATGATCAGGTCATAAGGCTCGCTGCTGCCCTGATACACCGCATCGCGGCCGTCGGCCAGCCAGTCCACGGCGTAACCCTGCCGGTTGAGGCCGGCCATCAATTCGTCGGCCAGCGGCACGTGGTCTTCCACCAGGAGCAAACGCATCGGTCAATCTTCCTTGTCTTTCAGTAAGTGGCCGGTGGTGGCGTCGAGGTCCAGCTCGCGCACCACGCCTTCGGTGGTCAGCAGCTCGACCTCATAAATGTAGACGTCGTGTTTTTCCTCAAGCTCGGCTTCCAGCAGCTTGGCCCCGGGATAGAGGCCCAGCGCTTGCTGCAAGAGCTGCTCCAGCGGCAGGATCACACCTTGTTGGCGCAGGCGCAGGGCCTCGTCCTGATCCAGGTCGCGGGCCATGACCACCGAGCAAAAAGCCAGGAGCGCCAGCGCCATTCGGCTGCTGGCGCGGCGATTTAAAGAAAACACCTTCATTACGTATCCTGATGATCCTTGAGAACCTGCCCGCTGACAGCGTCCAATTCCAGGCCCCACTCAAGGCCCTGCGGGTCGCGCAGTTCCACCTGGTAGATGTACTTGCCGTACTCTTCTTCTAGCTCGGTTTCGCTGATTTTGGCGCCGGGGTGTTTGGCCAATGCCGTGGCGTTGAGCTTCTCGAAGGACACAATGGTACCAGCGTCGCGCAGTCTCAGGGCTTCGTCGGGGCCGAGGTCTCGCGCGTGAGCGATGCTGGCAGTCATGGCGATGATGGAGGCGGTGAACAGGGCAGTCAGGATTTTCATGGGGTGTCTCCGTATTTTTTTATGTGTTGCTACGAGAGCTACCTTAGTGATTCGAGATTAACTGAAACTGAATTGCCATCATTGATGATTGCAACGCGACATTACCGACACACACAACCCCCTGTAGGAGCCAGGCTTGCCGGCGAAGGCGTCCTCGAAATCGCCTTCGCCGGCAAGCCTGGCTCCTACAGATTGTGCGCTGCGCTGTCTGACACGCGCTTATAATCCCCCGCCTGCCAAACATCGAGACCGGTATGACCGCGATCCACATCAAGTTCCCTTCCCTGACCCTCAAGGCCGGCCCGCGGGCCTTGGCGCGCATCCGTGCAAATGGCTTGAGCGCCGCCGATGTGGGCACGTTGCCGGGCGCCGCCGGTGGCCCGAAAGCGTTGGGAATTCAGGGGCTGGATCTGGCGCTGTTCGGCGAATGGCTGCCGGCGGCGCCCCGGGAGCGTTCGCTGATTGGCGCCTCGGTGGGTTCCTGGCGGTTCGCCAGCGCCTGCCTGCCGGATGCCGCCGAAGGCATCCGCCGCCTCGGTCATCTGTACACCGAGCAGAATTTCGCCAAGGGCGTGACCATGGCGCAGATCAGCCAGAGCTCCCGGCGCATGCTCGATGACTTGCTCGACGGCCGCGATGCCTCGATTCTGGACAACGCCCACTACCGACTGAACATCATGGTGGTCAAAAGCCATGGCCTGCTGGCGGACGATCATCGCGGTCGGCTGGGGTTGGGCCTGTCGTCGGTGATCGCCGACAACCTGCGCGGGCGGGCGCGGCTGTCGCGGCATTTCGAGCGGCTGATCATCCACGACCCGCGTCTGGCGCCACCCGTCCACACGCTGAATGACTTCCCGTCACGCTTCGTCGCGCTGGATGCCGGCAACCTGCGCCAGGCCCTGCTCGCCTCCGGTTCGATCCCGATGGTCATGCAAGGCGTGCGCGACCTGCCGGGTGCCGGCGCCGGGACGTTTCGCGATGGCGGACTGCTGGACTATCACCTCGACTTGCCCTACAGCGGCAACGACATTGTGCTGTATCCGCACTTCACTGATCGAGTGATCCCCGGCTGGTTCGACAAGACGCTGCCGTGGCGCCGCGCCTGTCCTGCGCGCTTGCAGGATGTTCTGTTGCTGGCGCCGTCAAAGGAATATCTGTCGCGCCTGCCCTACGGCAAACTGCCGGACCGTAACGACTTCAAGCGCTTCATGGGCGACGCCCCGAGCCGGCAGAAATACTGGCGCACGACGATGGATGAAAGCCGCAGGCTGGGTGACGAATTCCTCGAACTGACCACCAACGGTCGCTTGGGCGAGCGCTTGCTGACCCTCTAGTGCCCTGTCTCGCCAATACTGTTCCTTTTTGACGGTGGCTGTTGTCGCCAAAAGAGGAACGTATTGGTGAGACAGGACACTGGTCAGTGTTTTCCCGCATCGCCAAACACAAGCTGGTAAACTCGCCACCTGCCCATATCGCCGCGGCGATCGCCACCTGACAGAGCTGAACATCACTGTGGAAATTTTCAAAGAGTTTACCTTCGAGTCCGCCCACCGCCTGCCCCACGTGCCAGACGGCCACAAGTGCGGTCGCCTGCACGGTCACTCGTTCAAAGTGGCGATTCACCTGAGCGGCGACCTCGATCCGCACACTGGCTGGATCCGCGACTTCTCGGAAATCAAGGCGATCTTCAAGCCGCTCTACGAGCGCCTGGACCATAACTACCTGAACGACATTCCCGGCCTGGAAAACCCGACCAGCGAAGTGCTGGCCAAGTGGATCTGGAATGAATTGAAGCCCCTGCTGCCGGAGCTTAGTGCGATTCGTATCCACGAGACCTGCACCAGCGGTTGCATCTATCACGGCGAGTAAGCCGATCCCAAGCACAGCATGAATCCCTGTGGGAGCTGGCTTGCCTGCGATGGCATCAACTCGGTTCGACATTAAACCGAGCCGTCTGCATCGCGGGCAAGCCCGACTCCCATACAAGCCCGACCACACAAGAACTGCGTTTCGTCAGTGAATAGAGAAACAGCCTTCAATGGCTGTTTTTTTATGCTTATGCTTCTTGGCTCGCACATGCCAAGAGGACGCTCCCATGGCTGACTGGCCGCTGGCTCAGACCTATCGTTTCAACGGGCATTCCGTGCGCTACGCCGTGCGTGGCGACGGTCCACCGCTGGTGTTCGTGCATGGCACACCCTTCTCTTCTTATGTGTGGCACCGGATTGCGCCGCACTTCATCACCACGCACCGGGTGCACTACTTCGATCTGCTGGGTTACGGGCAATCCACACAGCCGGACGGCGATGTGTCGCTGGGTGTACAAAACCAACTGTTGGCGCAACTGCTGGAGCACTGGGGCCTGGAACGGCCAGACGTGGTGGCCCACGATTTCGGCGGCGCCACCGCGTTGCGCGCGCACCTGCTCAATGGCAAGGATTACCGCAGCCTGACGCTGATCGACCCGGTGGCGCTGTCGCCCTGGGGATCGCCGTTCGTGCAGCATGTGCGTCAGCATGAAGCCGCGTTCAGTGGAGCGCCCGATTACATTCAGCGGGCGATTGTGCCGGCCTATATTCGTGGCGCGATCAAGCGCGAGATTCCCGATCATGAGCTGGCGCCCTATGTGCAGCCTTGGCTGGGGGAACCGGGGCAAGCGGCGTTCTATCGGCAGATCGCACAGATGGATGAACGTTATACCCGCGAGGTCGAAGGGCTGTACCCGACGATTCGCTGCCCGGTGCAGATTCTTTGGGGGAAGGACGATCAGTGGATTCCCATCGAGCGCGGCCAGGCGCTGCATCAGATGATTGCGGGGTCGCAGTTTCACGCCATTGCGAATGCCGGGCATCTGGTTCAGGAGGATGCGCCGGAGGCGATCGTTGCGGCGCTGCTGCGGTTTTTATCCCTGCAAAAACCCTCTTGAAAACAGCGCATTTACTGTGGGAGCGAGCCTGCTCGCGATAGCAATGGCACATCCAGCATCAAGGTGACTGGCGGACCGCTATCGCGAGCAGGCTCGCTCCCACATGGGTGCTGTATTCCTTCAATTGCACTGCTTTCGTGCCCGCCACCCGCTAAATCTCCGCGCTCGACTATAAATAATTACGCCAGCTCAGCTTTGGCACGACCACTGCAGCACCCCCCGCGTCCTCCATCCAGCAAGGAACGCCACATGACGCAGAACGATTCGGGCAACGATTACCCCCTCAGCGAAGTCCCGATGCATGCTCGCAAGGGACTTGCCTCCACCGCCATGGTGCTACTGGGTTTTACCTTCTTCACCGCGACCATGTTCGCCGGCGGCAAGCTCGGTGTGGCGTTCAGTTTCGGCGAGATGATGGCGGTGATTATCGTCGGCAATCTGCTGCTGGGGATCTACGCCGCGGGGCTGGGCTACATCGCCTTCAAAAGCGGCCTCAACTCGGTGCTGATGGGACGTTTCTGCTTCGGTGAAGTGGGCAGCAAACTCAGCGACCTGATCCTCGGCTTCACCCAGATCGGCTGGTACGCCTGGGGTACCGCGACGGCGGCTGTGGTGCTGGGCAAGTATTTCGAACTGAGCGAGGGCACGGTTCTGGGGTTGATGGTGCTGTTTGGCCTGGGCTTCTGTGCCACGGCCTACATCGGCTATCGCGGGTTGGAGATTCTGTCGTACATCGCCGTGCCGGCCATGATGTTGCTGCTGATGTTGTCGATGTGGGTTGCGACGGTGAAGGTCGGCGGTCTCAAGGGCTTGCTCGCGGTGGTGCCGACGGGAACGCTGGATTGGTCGACCGCGATTACCCTGGTGTTCGGCACATTCGTCAGCGGTGCGACGCAAGCCACCAACTGGACACGCTTCTCCCGTTCGGCGCGGGTGGCGGTGCTGGCGAGCCTGATCGGCTTCTTCGTCGGCAACGGTCTGATGGTGTTGATCGGTGCCTACGGCGCCATCGTCTATCAGCAACCGGACGTGGTCGAAGTGCTGCTGTTGCAAGGCTTCGCCATGGCCGCGATGGCGATGTTGCTGCTCAACATCTGGAGTACTCAGGACAACACCATCTACAACTTCGCCGTCGCTGGCTGCAACCTGCTGCGCACCGACCGTCGCAAAACCGTGACCCTGGCCGGCGCGATGATCGGCACGCTGCTGGCCCTGCTGGGCATGTACGACATGCTGGTGCCTTACCTGATTCTGCTGGGCACGGTGATTCCGCCGATTGGTGGGGTGATCATGGCGGATTTTTTCTTCCGCTATCGGGGTCACTATCCTCGCCTGGCGGATACGCAATTGCCCGCGTTCAACTGGCCGGGCCTGACTGCCTATGCGGTCGGCACGGTCGCCGCCTTCAACTCGCCATGGGTCGCGCCGCTGGTAGGGATTGCCGCTGCCGCGCTAACGTATGTGTTATTGACCGGCGTACTGGGTGCCCGTACCGCCGACGCGCCACTCCAAGATCTATAAGAAGGATTGCCTGATGCACATCATCAACGCCCGCCTGCGTAACCAAGAAGGCCTGCATGAGTTGCACCTGGAAAACGGCTTGATTCACAGCATCGCCCGGCAAACCGAAGCCCCATCACTGGGGCCTGACGACCTGGACGCTGGCGGTAATCTGGTGGTGCCGCCCTTCGTCGAGCCGCATATTCACCTCGACGCCACCCTGACCGCCGGCGAGCCGCGCTGGAATATGAGCGGCACGCTGTTCGAAGGCATCGAGTGCTGGGGCGAACGCAAGGCGACCATCACCCACGAAGACACCAAGACCCGCGCCAAGAAGACCATCCAGACCCTCGCCGCCCACGGCATCCAGCATGTGCGCACCCACGTCGACGTCACTGACCCGGAGCTGACCGCGCTCAAGGCGATGCTTGAAGTCCGCGAGGAAAGCCGTCATCTGATCGACCTGCAAATCGTCGCGTTCCCTCAGGAAGGCATCGAGTCGTACCGCAACGGTCGGGAGCTGATGGAAGAAGCGATCCGCCTGGGCGCCGATGTAGTCGGGGGCATTCCACATTTCGAATACACCCGCGATCAGGGCGTGAGCTCGGTGAAGTTCCTCATGGACCTGGCCGAACGCACCGGTTGCCTGGTGGACGTGCATTGCGACGAAACCGACGACCCGCACTCACGTTTCCTTGAAGTGCTGGCCGAAGAGGCCCGCAGCCGCGACATGGGTTCACGCGTTACCGCCAGCCACACCACGGCCATGGGCTCCTACGACAACGCCTACTGCGCCAAGCTCTTTCGGCTGCTCGGGCATTCGGGGATCAGTTTTGTCTCCTGCCCCACCGAAAGCATTCACCTGCAAGGACGCTTCGACAGCTTCCCGAAACGCCGTGGCGTGACCCGGGTGAATGAGCTGCTCGAAGCGGGGATGAATGTGTGCTTCGGCCAGGATTCGATTGTCGACCCGTGGTATCCGCTGGGTAACGGCAACATCCTGCGGGTGCTCGAGGCTGGTTTGCACATCTGCCACATGCTCGGTTATCGCAATCTGCAGAGCGCGCTGGATCTGGTGACCGACAACAGTGCCAAGGCCATGAACCTGGGTGATCGCTATGGGCTGGAACAGGGACGGCCAGCGAATCTGCTGATTCTGTCGGCGGACAGCGATTACGAGGTGATCCGCAGCCAGGGTCTGCCGCTGTATTCGGTTCGCGGGGGCAAGGTGTTGATGAAGCGGCAGATGCCGGTGGTGGAATGGGCGGATCAGCTCTGAGTTTTCGCTGACAGTGCGGGCCTCTTCGCGGGCAAGCCTCGCTCCTACAGGGTTAGCGCGGATATCTGTAGGAGCGAGGCTTGCCCGCGAAGGCGATCTTGAATTCAACCCATCAACCGCGCCGTACCAAACAATCTGACCCGACTCAACTCGCCCTCCATTTCCTCCAGCAAAATCGGCGCCGTGCCGCCAGGCATGACCACCTTCACCTCCCCCGCCGCCACCCAACCCACTCGCCACGCCGCACACGCCACCGCACTGGCGCTGGTGCCCGACGAGGCGGTCGGCCCTTCGCCGCGCTCGAACACCCGCGCAACGATTCGGCCCTCAGACTCAAGCATTGCCCATTGCAGGTTCACACCCGCCGGACACGGCTGCCCTGCCCCGGTCGGCATGGCATAGGCAATACGCATCAAGCCTTGCGCCAATGGCGGCTCACGCATCTGCTCATTGCTCGGCAACGCGTCGGCATTCGCCAGCAGCGTCACGCAATGCGGATTGCCGATGCGCACAAACTGGCTGCGGTTCCAGACAGGATCAAGCGCTGACAACGGCTGCACATGGCTGACTTCACGATCATTCAGCGTCACGCGTTCAACCTCGCGCGCACCCACCGCTTGCGGCCCGAACGAAGGTTTTCCCAAATCCAGCCAGAACCCTTGCACACCATCGATTTCAGCGGGTTTCACTGAAGTCTCCACCGGCGAAACCGCGTCGCTCTTGTCGTGATGAACCCGCAGCTGACAGGCCTCTTTCGGCATCAGCCCTTGTTCACTCAGGGCCTGGGAAAAAATCGTCAGGCCGTTGCCACTGCGCTCGGCCAGGCTGCCGTCGGTGTTGACGATCAGCAGGTCAAACGGCGGCGACGATTGAAACGGCCCCACCAGCAGACCATCGCAGCGATGCGCCTTGCTGCGGGGTGGTTGTGTACCCGGGGCCCAAGCGCAGAACGCCTCGATGGCCGACATTGCCCAGGCCTCACGGGTCTGCGCGGCATCGCTGGCCAGCGCAGGCAATTCGATACCGCTACTGCGCGCGTTGTCAGGCGTCACCACCGCATAGATATTGCCCCGGGCATCGTACATCCGCGTCATGGCGCCCCCTCTCTATGAACAATTGATGTGTCGACGATATCGCGAAACAGCGGCTGGCTGTGCAAGGATGTCACCCTGCCTGACTGCTCCCCCGCCCGGACGTGGTGATCGAACCCTTTGTGGTTGTTCACTGTCCCTTGGGGACGCGACGTTTTTTGCCAAGGATTGATATGACCAACCTCAACACCCAAGCCACCTTCGTCCCCGGACGTCTGGAACAGATGTCCACCCGCATCGCCTTTTTCATCGCAGGCTTCGGCATCGCGGCCTGGGCGCCACTGGTGCCTTACGCCAAGGCACGGGCCGGGCTGGATGAAGGAACCCTTGGGCTGTTGCTGTTGTGCCTGGGGGTGGGCTCGATTCTGGCGATGCCGATGGCCGGGATTCTGGCGACGCGCTTCGGCTGCCGTCGGGTGTTGAGCGGCGGGACTTTGTTGATCTGTGCGGCGCTGCCGCTGTTGGCGACGGTGTCTACGATACCGGCATTGATCGCGGCATTGTTCATGTTCGGCGCGGGCCTGGGCACGGTGGATTCGACGGTGAACCTGCAAGCGGTGATCGTCGAGCGGGCCAGCGGCAAGACCATGATGTCGGGTTTTCATGGGCTGTTCAGCCTCGGCGGGATCGTCGGCGCGGCGGGTGTCAGCGCCCTGCTCGGCTTGGGTTTTTCGCCGCTGGGGGCGATGTTGGTGGTGATCGTGATTCTAGTGCTGGCATTGCTTAAAGCCGCGCCGCACCTGTTGCCTTATGGCAGTGAAAGCTCCGGCCCGGCATTCGCCGTGCCCCATGGCATCGTGCTGTTTATCGGCGGGATGTGTTTCATCGTGTTCCTGGCCGAAGGTGCGGCGCTCGACTGGAGCGCGGTGTTCCTGGCGCAGGAGCGCGGGATCGACACGGCATATGCGGGGCTGGGTTATGCGGCGTTTGCGCTGACCATGACCGTCGGGCGCTTGACCGGCGACAGGATTGTCCGGCGTCTTGGTTATACGCGGGTGATTGTGTTCGGTGGGCTGACGGCCGCGGCGGGCCTGGCGCTGGCGACGTTCGCACCGGCGTGGGAGGCGGCGCTGGTGGGTTATGCGTTGCTGGGGGCTGGCTGCTCGAATATTGTGCCGGTGCTTTACACCGCCGTCGGCAAACAGACCGTCATGCCGGAAAGCATCGCCGTGCCGGCCATTACCACGTTGGGCTATGCGGGGATTCTCGCCGGGCCTGCGGTCATCGGCTTTATCGCCCATGGCAGCAGTTTGAGTTTTGCCTTTGGGTTGATGGCAGTGTTGCTGGTGGCCGTGGCGATTGGCGGGAAGGTATTGAAGGTTTAAACACTCAGCACACACCTGTCAGATCTGACAGTAGACACGCTATCTTGTATGCAGCATGTTGAACCCTCGTCCTTTGACTGAGGGAATCGAACATGCAAATGCTCGCTGGCTTGGGATCGACCGTTGCCCTGATCGGCCTGCTCCAAGGCTGTGCATCGGTCGATTATTTTGATTGGGGCGAAGGCACCCCCAACTTTGCCCCGGCCGAGCGGCTGTCCAACGCCGAAGGGCGTTACACCCACTGGCAGGCTATCGGGCGTGTCGAGGTGGACAGCGGCATGACCTGCTCCGGTACGCTCATCGACACGCGAGATCCCGACGCATTGACACAACCGGCCTATGTGTTGACCTCAGGGCACTGCACTCACCCGAAAATAGGCGACAACGAAGTCATCGTCAATCAGCCTGCAACCGGTCGCGTGACGTTCAATTTTTTTCATGACACCCAGGCGCGAAGCCGCTCTTACGCTGTCAGCCGGATCAACTGGAGTACTCTGCGTGGCCAGGACATTTCCATCATTGAACTGGATCAGACGCTTGGGCAATTGATCAGCGATGGCATACATCCGCTGAAACTTGCCGAACACACGCTAGCGCCCGACACCGACATTTTAATCGTCGGCGCGCCGGTCAACGGTTTCATCCAGCGCATGGCGTGCAAACAGGAACACTCGGTGGCGATTCTCGAAGGTCCGTGGCGCTGGGTCGGGCAAACGAGCAACCGCTGTCTCGACGTCGTTAACGGGCTCTCGGGTTCACCGCAACTCTCACGCTACAGCAATGAAGTTGTGGGCGTATTAGGCACTACTACACGCGGCAGCGGCCGTAATCGCTGCGACAAAGGAGCACCCTGTGAAGTGGTTGATGGCACGATCGACAAGCACCCCGACACCAACTATGCCTCCGCCGCCGAAGGTCTGAACGGTTGCTTTATTGCGGGCCGCTTCAACTCGCGCCTGGGCACCTGCCCAATGGGTTCCGCCTGGTCTTTCCCCGCGTCATCGCAGTCGAGCGATTACATCAAGGTCGAACGTGACGAGCAGGGCCAGATCGTGCCCTGGCAGTGGCATCAGCCCTTTACCCTGGATGCCCCTTATTACCGATATCGCTACACGCGCACCTTGGCCGATTGCCAGACACTTGATAGCTACAGCCAGGTTCAAGTCACTCAACCGGGCGTCACCAATCAATTGAGTAGCGAACTGAAGGAGGGTGCGGGGCTGTATTTTCTTTGCCTAGTCGGCCAACAGCGCCCAACGGACGTGCCGGGCCAATGGGAGGGGCGAACCCCCAGCGTGTACTGGCGCTGGCTGATGGAAGCACCGGCACCGTTGACACCGGTCTATAAGGTTGAATTGGCAGACGGTAATGATTTTGACATCAGGGTATTTCCGGTTTCACCGGATCTCGCCCCCGATCAGTATCGCTACAAAAACGGACGGGTACAGAACGTCGACTGTGATTCAGCGCAAGGGTATCAACGAGTCTCGGCATCCACCGGGGTGTTTCATGTCTCAGCGGCCGAAGGCCCGCAGAAGGTCTGCGTCAAGGGCGCAGACCTAGCGGGCAATCCGGGGCCGATCATCGACTTCAGGATTCCCGAGTGAACACCTGAACCGGTTATCGCTGAACCGACCCATAGCCGGTTCAGCGCCATCACCGCAGTCAGAACCCGACGCTGGCCTGCACAAAGAATGTGCGTGGCGCGCCGACGTACATCCCCGAGTTGTTGTCGCTGGAGCGGGTGAAGTACTGCTTGTCGAAAATGTTCTTCACCCCGGCGCCGACTTTCAGGTTCGACAGTTGCGAGCCGAAGTCATAACCGCCACGCACGTTCCAGGTCACGTAACCCGGAATGTCGCCGTACTGGCCGTCTGCTGAACCTTCGGTGATGTAGTTGCCGCTGAAACTGCCATCAGCGTTCACCGCGGTGCCCGGCGAGCGCTGCCTGGACTGGGCAAAGGCATCGAGGTTGTAGGTCCAGCGGTTGATGTCGTAACGCAGCCCGGCGGTGGCCACCTGACGCGAGTAGAACGGTAGGTCGCGGCCCTTGAAGCCTGGAATCTCGCCTTCATAAACCGCGCGTGTGTAGGTGAAACCGGCGTTGGCGGTCAGGCCGTCGAGCCGTGGGTCCAGCGCCGCCATGTCGTAGTGCACCGAGGCTTCAAGGCCCTGGTGCGTGGTGGCGCCGAGGTTGGTCCAGCCCACATCGTTGCTGATGTATTGCAATTCTTTATCGAAGTCGATGTAGAACAGCGTCACTTCCCCGCCCCACACGTCATCGTTGTAGCGCGTACCGATCTCGTAGGTCTTGGCCTTTTCCGGGTTCAGGCCGTTGGCGGTGTTGTCACCCGAGCCACCCTGACCGAGCTGGAAATATTGCAGGCTGCCGAACGAGGTTTCGTAGTTGGCGAACAGCTTCCAGGCCTCGGACATGTGATACATCACGCTCAGGGCCGGCAGCGGTTCGTTGCTGTCGATGCTGCGGCGCTTTTCCTGCACAGGCTTGCCGACGGTGTCGAGAACCGGCCGGTCGTGCCACTCGGTGCTGATGCTTTCAAAACGGATGCCGGGGGTCACGGTCCAGTTGCCGACGTCGATCTTGTCATCGATGTACACCGCGTGGGCTTCGGTGCCGCCGGTGCGGTCCTGGAACACATGACCATCGGAAGTTTTGGTGACCACCGGCTGATTGTTCACCAGCGCCAGACGGCTCGACTCTTCATGCATGCCTTCTTTCAGGTAGCGATAACCGACGCTGGCTTCCTGAGTGGTCGGGCCCAGATCGAATACATGGGACACCCGCGGTTCGATGCCGAAGGTGTAATAAGTACGCGGATAGGAGCTGAGGGTTTTCTGGTCGCGAGCGGCGATGGTGCTGCCACGGAAGCTGTCGGAATAGTAAGTCAGCACTTCGGCCTGGGTGCGGTCGTCGATCTGCCGAATCCACTTGAAGGACACATCCTTGCGGCGGCCGCTGAAGTTGTCATGGTCACGGTCGGACTGGAACGGATCGGCGTCGTACTGCTTCTGCGTCAGGCCACCGGGCATGTCGGCGCTGGCGTCATAGTAATGGAAATTGAGGCTGAAATCGTCCTGATCGGTGGGTGCCCAATGGGTCTTGAGGATCACGTCGTCGATGTCATTGCTGTTGTTGCTTTTGCGATAACCGTTGCCGTTCACCCCGGAATACAACAGCGCCACGCCCATGCCGTTATCGGCGGTGCCTCCGAGAAACGCGGTGTCGATGTGTTTCCAGCCGCCGCGCTGGGTGGTTTCCAGGGTGGTGCCGATTTCGCCGGTGGCTTTCTCCGGGATCGCGCGGGTGACGAAGTTGATCACGCCACCGACGTTCTGCGGTCCATAACGTACCGAACCGGCACCGCGCACCACGTCGATGCTGTCGAGGTTGCCGGAGGAAATCGGCGCCATGGACAGCTGCGGTTGGCCATAAGGGGCGAAGGCGGCCGGCACGCCGTCGATCAGCACAGTGGAGCGTGGCGACAGGCGCGAGGTCAGGCCACGCACGCCAACGTTCAGGGAAATATCGCTGCCGCCGGTGCCGTTGGCGTCCTGCACTTGCACGCCGGGTACGCGACGCAATACGTCGCCGACGTTCATCGCCCCCTGCTCGACCATCGCTTCACGACGGATCACCGTGCGTGCGCCGGGATGGTTTTGCACCACAGCGGCGTCGGCATCACCGAGCCAGTCGCCGACCACTTTGATGTCGGTCACGCCCAGCTCCAGCGGGCCATTGGCGGCGGAAGTCGGGGCTGGCATCAGGGTCACCGAGCCTTCATCGATCTGGTATTGCAGACCGCTGCCTTGCAGCAATTGGCGCAAGGCTTGTTCTGGCGAGAGATTACCGTCGACTGCCGGGGCTTGTTTACCGGCCACCAGTTCCGGGCTGAAAAAAACCTGCAGCGAGGTTTGCTGGCCCAGCTGACTCAAGGCCTGGCCCAGTGGCTGCGCCTGAATATGAATGGCATCGGCGGCGAACGCCTGGGGCAGCGCCGAGCTGACCGCCAGGGCGAGAGCGAGGGGCAGCCAGGATGATTTGTTATTTTTAGCGGTGGTTTTTTTCACGTCGAACGTTGTCCTGTGGATCGCAAGAGTGTGCGGCTGTTAATGCAAACCAGTTGCAGTTGGACAAGTAGACGAAGAACTCGAAAAAAACCTGAATCTATCGGGCAATTATTTCCTGACTGCCGTCATCGAGGGTCCGTATGGCCACCGGCAGAATGCTCGGCAAGGCCTTGAGCAGTGCGTCGGTGTTGTCGGATTTGAACACACTGGTCAGGCGCAGATTGCCCACTTTGGCGCTGCCGACCGTCAGCGGTTTTTGCCGATAGCGCGACACCTCTTCGGCCACTTCGCTGAGGCTGGCATTGTTGAACACCAGTTTGCCGCTGCGCCATGCGGTCAGTTCTGCAGGGTTGACCGCATAAGCGGCAGCGACAAAGCCTTGGGCATCGACGCGAGTGCCGAGGCCGGCGGTGAGGCTGATGGAATCAGCGCCGTTACCTTGAACCTTGACCGTGCCCTGCTCTACGACGACGCGGGTTTCGGTGCTGTCGCGACGCACGTCGAAACGGGTGCCGGTGACCGTGACCTTGCCGCTGCCCGCCTCGACCACGAACGGTCGGCTGCTGTCGTGCTCGACGCTGAACATCGCCTCGCCTTGCGTCAACTCGATGCCGCGACGATCTTTTTCATAGCGCACCTGCACCCGGCTGCGGCTGTTCAGATCGATCACCGAACCGTCCGGCAACGCCACATGACGACGCTCGCCAAGGGCCGTGGAATATTCAGCCGTGTAGGTCGCCGGATGGTCCAAGCCACTGAACAGCCCCAGGCCGAGCGCCACCGCCAACACACTGGCGGCCACGGCATAACGCACCAGCGGATGACGTGTGCGGCGCGCCGGCGGGGTTTCACACAAGGCGTGCAAACGCTTGGCCGGCAGCAGATCGGCTGCCGCCCACAGGCCCTGGAGCATTTGATATTCGTCGCGATGCTGAGGGTGTTCGTCCAGCCAGATCTCGAAGGCTCGCCGGTCTTCGGCGTTGACGGCAGGTTCCTGCAAACGCACAAACCACCGCGCCGCGTCGTCACGAACCGTTGTTTGCCCGCACGCACAATCACGAGTATCCATCATGGAAAGTCCTGTTGAGCTGGGGATAAGAAGGCGCGGCGAATCATGGTTATAACCCGTCCAGGCGATCACGCAGGTGCCGCAGGGTGCGGATCATATACTTTTCCACCATGTTCTTGGACAGCCCCAGGCGTTCGGCGATTTCGGCCTGGGTCAGGCCTTCGATCTTCTGCCAGACGAACACCTTGCGACAGTTGACCGGCAGCTCGGTGAGCGCCCGTTCGATGGAATCGGCCAACTGGATCGCGTGCATGAAATGCTCCGGGTCGCCGGACGACGACACACTGTGATCGATCGCCTCGGACTCCATGGCACTGCGCCGGTCCTCACGCCGATAACCGTCCACCGCAATGTTGCGCGCGGTCTGGTGCAGATACGCCCGAGGTTGTTGCACCGCCGCCGAATCGGACTCAAGCACCCGCACGAAGGTGTCGTGGGCCAGGTCCTCGGCCTGCTGACGATTTCTCAGACGACGGGTCCAGGTGCCGATCAACTCTTCGTAATGCTCGAAAAAGCCGTGTCTGCGGGGCAGCTTGGGGGTCATTGCGGTGTGCTGTGGGGAGGAGGCGTGAATAGTAATGCTTCCTATTAACTGGAAGCAATGGATTCCACTTGCAGGGTAAACCGAGCGTTGGATAACCTCACCCCATCAGAATAGGTGATCCCACGGTAGATCTTCTGTGAACACAAAATATGTGTACGACGGTACTCCATTGTGGGAGCGGGCTTGCTCGCGAAGGCGGTGTATCAGGCAACACTATGTCGACTGACCCACCGCCTTCGCGAGCAAGCCCGCTCCCACAGGGGGATGCATGTGGGGCTTAGATGTTTTTCTCGTCGATCCCGGCCTGTAGCGATTGGCTATCGTAATGACCACCCACGGTCACGGGGCCGAGTTTGACGCTGTGCTCCCCAGCGGCGGAAACGTCGGGTTTACTGCCCTCGGTTTGCGGTTTTTCTGGCAGATCGAGTCCAGCCTTGACCCCGTAATCGCGGTTACTCAGGTCGGTGGTGCTGACCTTGGAGCCCGCTAAGTCCACGCGACCTTCAGATGAAGCGATCCGCGCGCCGGTCAGCTGCGTTGCACCGCCAACCTTGAGATTCACGCCTTGTGTGCCGTTGATGCCAGAGGCCTGGTTGACGCTGTCCTTATGAGCGTAGCTGGCATCCAGTTTCAGGGTCGGCTTGTAGTCCGTCCCGCTCGGCTTGCTGTTGTCGGCCACTTTGTCCTTGTCGACTGGCGCTGCTTTCTTGCCGGTCAAACCGAGGTCAACATCGACCTTGGCACTGGTTTGGCTGTCTTGACGGCTTTCCACGGTCAGGTCGCCACCGACCTTGCCGCTGACCGTCGCCGCATCGATCCGTGCGCCCGCAAGATGAGCATCACCTGCACTGTTCAACACCACGCTGTCAGCCTTGATCTGACTGTTCTGCTGAGTCGTGCCTTGCAGGTAATCCACGCCCACCTTGGCCCCGGCATTGAAGCCATGATCACTCTTGGCCACGTCTTTTTCGTTGGTGGCCGTCGGTGTGCTGTTGCTCAGATTACCGCCGGCATTCAGGGCGACGTTCCAGTTCGTGCGATTTTGCGTGGACTGGGCCGACTCCTGATAGACCCCGCCGCTCTGCGCATCAAGGGCAACGTTCGGCGCGCTGACCTGAGTGCCTTGCAGATGGATTGAATCGCCGCTGAGTTGAATCTTGTCCTGGCTGTTGAGCTTGCCGCCAGTCAGGGTCTGGCTGCTTTCATTGACCCGACCGATGTTGAAGTTGGCGCTCAGGTTGCCACCCTGATCGAGGCTTTTCTCGGTGCTGGTTCTGCTGCCGCCCACCTTCAAACCACCACCGAGATTGCTGCCGGTGGCGCGATGGGTGTCGGTGGCCGCTTGCAGGTCGAGTTTGCCGCCGGCCTTCAGGTCGATGGCTCCGTCGGTATCGACTGTCGTCCCTTGCAGGATCTGGTCGCCGCCGCTGCTCAATTGCACCGGGCCTTTGCCCTCGATACTTGCCACGCGAGCCTGGCTGTCCCGGGTTTGATTGCCTTTGTGATCGAGCTGGAAACCGGCGCCGAGGTTGACGTTAGTGCCATCGGTGCCAGGCGCGGTGCCGACGCTCAGCGAACCATTGCCACGCAGGCTGGCGCTGTCGTTGCTCTGGCGGTCATTGGCCTGATTCAACGCCAGCTCACCGCCGGTTTTAATCGAAACACCGCCCTGCCCGCCATCGAAATGGCTGCCTTCAAACTGGCCGTCATTACGCAGGTTGATGTTCACGCCTTGGTTACCGGCATAGCCGCCGACCACCGCCGTGGAGCTGTCCTTACGCGTCTGGCTGCTGCCACCCGCGCCACTGCCGGCGACGTTCACGTCTTCACCGGTTTTGGTGTAGACCCGCACGTCAGTCTTGGCATCCAGCGCCTGATCGGTGCTGCCGTGGGTATTGCTCGCGGCGCTCGCCACCAACGTGTCGGCACTGATGTTCACTTTGCCCGCACTCGCCTGGTACTGAGTGCCCTGATCCTGCAACGTGCCGGCGACATTCACGTCCACCGTGCCGCCCTTGAACTGACTGACCACGGCGTTGCTGTTTTGCCCGGTATGGCTGCTGTTCTGATGACCGATCGCCACGTCGATGCCGACATTCGGCTGGCCGAGGTTGGCCAGTGCGTCCTTGTCCGGCACCTTGCCGTTCAGTACGCCTTCGACGGCTTTGGCGATCGGCCGGGCGATGTCTTTGTATTCGACGTTGGCCCCGATGTCTGCCGACCAGTTGCTCTCTGTATGAGTGCTGCTGTCGGTGTTGCTCGCGGCCCGATTGTCGACCTTGGTGGCGGCGACATCCAGACCTTTGCCGGCATCAAGACGCGCGCCTTCAGTGGTGAGTTTGCCGGTGTTGATATTCAGGTTGCCGCTGCTTTGGACGTTGGTGGTTTGTGCGATGGTTTTGTTCGTGGTGTCCTGGGACGTGCTGTGGGTGAAGTCCACTCCGCTGCCGGCACGATCGAGGCCGCCGGTGTAGTAGAAGCCGCCGCTGGTATTGGTGGTGTCCGTCGACGTGCTGTGGCTGTCCTGCTCGGCCAGCAGCGACACGTTTTTACCGCTCAGGGTCGCGTCGCCGTTTGTAGCTTTGACCTCGGCACCTTTAAGGGTCAGATCACCGCCCGCCGCCAGTTGCACGTTGGCGCCGCTGAGGCTGGAGCCTTGTTGGCTGACATCACGGGTACTCGCGGTTTGCTGCTTGTCTTCGTAATGCACGCCGGCGCGGTACTGCCCGGCGCCCGGGGTGTTTTCTTTGGCATAGGCATCGAAGCCACGGGTTTCGGTAGTGTTGCCGGACTCATGGGTGTTCTGCGCGGAATGCACATTGACATCCCCTGCTGCCTCGGCGCTAAGGGTGCCGCCAGCCTTGACCGTAGAGCCGGCCACTTCGATGTCTTTGGCGCTTTTGAGCTTGAGGTTGCTGTCGGAAGTCAGCTCGCTGCGCACCGTGGTGCTGTCCTTGGCGTTCTGACGGGTTTCATCCTTGGTGATGCCGAAAAACTTGCTGTCCTTGTCGTGGCTGTTGGCATGGGAGGTGTCTTGCACGCCATCGATGATCAGCGAGCCTTTGTCGCTGATCACGCTGGCCTCGCTGCCGCCGCGCACCTGACTGCCACTGATGCGCACATCGTCGGCCTTGACGATCAGTTTGCCGCCGGCATTGACCTTGCTGCCCTGGTTCAGGGTTTTGCCCTGATCCGCGTCGCCGGTCTTGCCGAAGAAGCCGCCGCCCACCAAGTCACCGGAATAACGGTTGTCGCTGTTGCGCTGGGTGCGGCTGGCGCTGGTGATCTCGACCTGTTTACCGGCGAGCTGGATATCACCCTTGCTGCTCAACTCCGCGCCCTCGGTACGTAACAACGCCGCCGTGGCCAAAGCGATATTGCCGCCCTTCAACTGTGTGGTGATGCTGCGCTGCTCTTCGTTGCTGGTGTCCCAGTTGGCTTTCCACAGGTGTTTGCGATGGTTGCCCTGATCGGTTTGGGTGTGGCTTTCGGTGGCGGCGGTCAGGCGCAGATCACCGCCACTCTGGACGTTGAGGGTGTTGGCGGCTTCGACCTTGGCCGCCTTGAGTTCGGTGTTGCCACCAGACGACAACTGCGCGTCACGGCTGGCGAGAATCTGGCTGCCGTGCTGGCGCGAGTCGCTGTCGGTCTGGGTCCGGTCGTAGGTTTCCCAGGTGATGCCGATGGTGCTGTTGTTCCAGTTTTCGCGCTTCTCTTGAAGCTTGCGGCTTTCGACGGTGGTCAAGGTCAGGTCGCGTTTGGCGTCGACCTTGACGTCACGACCACTGACGTCGGCGGCAGCCAGCAGCAGATCCTTGGCGCTGTGCAGACCGACATCGCCCTGACTGCTGCGCACGCCGGCGCGGACCACATCGAGGCTGTCGGGAACGGCCTGACCGCTGATGCTCAGGTCACCGGCGGAACGAATCTGCACACCCTCACGACCGTCGACTTGCACCGGGCCGACCCGCACGCCTGCGCCCTCAGCGGTGCTGACGATGTTGATGCGCCCAGCCTGCATCGCACCGAACAGGCTGGCGTCGATGCGTTGGTCTTGAGTGTTGCCGGCCGGGTCCACGGTTTTCACCTGGCCGCTGGCGTAATCCACCTGGTTGCGGCCAACGGTGAGGTTCAACTGATCCCGGGCGCTCAGGTTGCCCTGGCTGTCGATGCGTGGGGCAATCAGGTTGACCGAGCCTTCGCGGTTTTGCAGGCCCGCGCCTTGAATCTGCAAGGTGCCGCTGGCGTCGCGGGTGCTGAGGGCTTGCAGCTTGCCGTCGTTCAGTTCGGGACGACCGACCACCAGATTGGCGTTCGGGGTGTTGATGAAACTGCCGCCATTCACCGAAATCCCGTTGGGGTTGGCCAACACGTAATCGGCGGATTTACCGAAGATTTCCTGGGCACCGTTGAGGGCCGACGGGTTGCGGCTGATCACTTCATTGAGGATCACACTCGCGGCCTGCCCCTGAAATTGCGGGTTGGCTGCCAGTTGCCCGGCGAGTTGCGACTGGCCGGCTTGCAGCGCGTTGTTCAGCACCAGGCCCTGGCGGTCGACGTTGTAGTCCAGGAACTGGTTATGGGACAGGCCGGAACCATTAGGCGCAACGATGTTGACGATGGGCACGCCGCCCTGGGTTTGCAATTGCGCGGTGCCGCCGGGGCCTGGCGCAACCACTACGCCCCCTGCCAAAGCATTGGGCAGGTGAGCAATCAGGAACAGGCTGGCAATCGCCCAGCGCAGTTTGCCCCGTGGGGAAAGATGAAACGCAAATGTCTGTGCAGGCATAAAAACCTCTCAATTAAAGTGCGGCATCACGTTGCGCGCTGAGTTGTTGGCCGTGGCTGTGGCGCTCAGGTCCGACGGCTGTTTGTTGGTGTTCATATCTGCAACCCCACGCGCATCAGCCAGGTCTCTGGCTCATGTTGCAAACCGCTGGGGGTGTTGAGGCTGCGTTGGTAATCGACGTCGACTTGCAGTTTTTTCCAGTTCAGATTGACCCCAGCGCTGGCGCCGCTCAGGCGTTGCCCTTGAGCGCCGTGGTCGGCCTTGATCCAGCCATTGTCCAGACCCAGCCGCGGGGTGATCTGCACTGGCAGAGCGCTGCGCAATGGCAGGCGCAGGGTATTGCGCCAGATCGCGCCGCTGGCACCGGACGCACTGCTGACCCGATAGCCACGCACCGCGGAATCGTCGGTGCCCAGCAATTGCTCGATGGCCGGCAGCGGATCAGGGCTGTACTGCACGTTGAACTGGCTCTGCCATTGCCAGGCCTGCTGGCCGAACTGGCCGTTGCGCCACTGGCTGAGGCCGGCGCGGTATTTGCGAAACTGCGCTTTGGGCAGGTTGTTGACCTGGCGCTGGGCATCGTCATCGGCACCGAGCCAGCGCAAGCCCTGGGCGTAATTGATGTCCAGGTTCCACACCGCGCTGTTGAGCCAGAACAGATTCAGCCCGGCTTCGGCCACGGTCAGGGTCGGGCTCTGGATGCCCAGGCGAATGTTTTCCAGATAACTGTCGACGTCCTTGTGGGCCAGTTGCAGGTTGGCGCTCAGTTGATGGCTTTGATCGCGCCACAGCACTCGGTCGGCGCGCAGGCTCAGTTGATCGGTGATGCCGGTGCTGTGGAACGTCAGCGTGCTGAGTTTGAACGGCGCACGGTATTCGGCGTGGCTGGCGAACAGGCTGTAGGTCCAGTAACCGTAGGGAATGGCGTAGTACAGGCTGGCGTTGCGACTGTAGCGGTCGCCCTGATTGAGGGTGTCGCTGACGTTCAGATTGAGCGCGTCGTTGAGCTCCAGCGGGCTGTCCAGGCTCAGGTTCAAGGTGTCGCGATCGCGCCCGGTGCTGGCGCTGCCGAGGTTGTCCACGCCCAGGCCCAACGCCCAACGCGACTGCCCGTGGGTGCGCGAACGCAGGATGAGCCGAGAGGCACCGGGTTGGCTGCCGGGGGCGATGTCGGCGGTCAAATCCACGGAGCGCAAACGGTTCAACTGATCCAGGCCTTGCTCCAGGTCCCGCAGGTTCAACGGCTTGCCGAGCATTCCGGGAAACGCACCGCCCAAGGACACCGGCAGGCTCTGGTCGGCCAGCTCGATAGACTCGACGTAGCCTTCATCGACCACGATATCCAGCGACTGCCCCGCCGCTGGCGCGCTGCGCAGGTATGGACGACTGGCGATGTAACCCGCCTCGACATACAGGCCGGTGATGGTCGCCAGCAGATGGTTGATCTGACCGACGCCCATGCACGACGACAGCTGCGGTTTGATTCGCTCATTGAGTGTCTGGCTGCTGATCAGCGTCACGCCGCCAATACGCGTTCCACTCAGGGGCCAGCAGCGCTCATCGGCAGGCACCGTGGCAGGAACGACAGGCGTGACCGGCGCCGCACCGAAACTGCCGCGCTCCAGTTGCCGGCGGCGCTGTTCCAGTTGCAGTTGTTGCAAGTCGCGCTGTTGCTGTTGCTGCTGGCGCAGCACTTCCTGGCCTGGAGCGGAGGGCTCGGCCGCCTGGAGCGAGGAAGCACTCAGGCTCAGCAGCAAGGCCGACAACAGCGTGCAAGGCGTGGGACTACGGCGAGGAACAGCGCAAAACGAATACGGCACTCAACATCCTTGCGGTCATTAAATGGCTTAATGCCACTCCATTAATGCGAGTGATAGTCAGATCGTTCCTACGCAAATGCAAGACGCGTCCTACAACGCTTACATTTCTTAAACAATTGGTCAGGTTTCTTTCCACCGACGCCAACTGACGATCGGTAGCAGAAACCAATTGCCACAAAATATTACCTACGTCATATTACGCGCGTAATAACGCTTCGTTTCTCACAGGTATTTCTCCATGACCAGCATGCCCAGCCTTGAACCCGACCTTGCTGTTGCGGTGAACCCACCCAAGCCTCCCCTGCTCAAACGGCTGGTTTTGCTGACAGCGGCCATCGCGGCCCTGGTGTTCATCGGGCTGTACGCGACCCATTGGTGGACCGCCGGGCGTTTCATCGAAGAAACCGACGATGCCTACATTGGCGGCGACGTCACGGTGATCGGGCCGAAGGTTGCGGGGTATATCGAAGAAGTGCTGGTCACCGACAACCAGAGGGTCAAGGCTGGCGATGTGTTGATCCGGCTCGACGCCCGTGACTATCGCGCCAACCTGGCCAAGGCCGAAGGTGCAGTGGCTGCCGAAGAAGCGTTACTCGCCAACCTCGACGCCACCGAACAACTGCAACACGCAGTGATCGGCCAGGCCCGCGCCGGCATCGATGCCGCCGGCGCCGAAACCGCCCGTTCGCGGGATGACAATGCACGCTACAAAAAACTGGTCGGCAGCAATGCCGTCTCGGTGGAAAGCGCACAAAGGGCCGACGCCACCTTCAAGACTGCACAGGCGCAGAGTGCCCGGGCCCAGGCCGAATTGCTGGCCGCGCAACGCCAATTGAACGTGATCGAAACCCAGAAGCAGCAAGCGCGCGCCGCGTTGATCCAGGCGCGGGCCGAGCGTGATCTGGCGCAATTGAACGTCGGTTACACCGAGTTGAAAGCCCCCGTCGACGGCGTGATCGGCAATCGTCGGGCACGGGTCGGCGCTTACGCTCAAGCCGGTTCGCAACTGTTGTCGGTGGTGCCGGCCAGCGGACTCTGGGTCGATGCCAATTTCAAGGAAGATCAGCTGTCGCGGATGACGCCAGGCCAGCGCGTGATCGTTCATGCGGACGTGCTCAAGGGACGTGAATTCCACGGTCATCTGGACAGCCTCGCGCCGGCCAGTGGTTCGCAGTTCAGCGTGCTGCCACCGGAAAACGCTACCGGCAATTTCACCAAAATCGTCCAGCGGGTGCCGGTGCGAATCCTGCTCGACCCGGCCGACGGCGTGCTCGGTCATCTGCGCCCCGGCCTGTCGGTGACAGCCGAAGTGGACACTCGCGCCGAACCTGAAACACCGACCGTGGCCAGCGCGCCATGAACCGCGCCCTCGCCGCCCCCGCGCAGCCGTTCAATGCCGCCAACATGGCGACGGCGACCAAGGTGTTTGCCTTCGCCACGATGTGCATCGGCATGTTCATTGCGCTGCTGGATATCCAGATCGTCTCGGCGTCGCTGCGTGACATCGGCGGCGGGCTCTCGGCCGGCACCGACGAAACCGCGTGGGTGCAAACCAGTTACCTGATCGCCGAAATCATCGTGATTCCACTGTCGGGCTGGCTGTCCCGGGTGTTCTCGACCCGTTGGTTGTTCTGCGCCTCGGCGGTGGGTTTCACCCTGGCCAGCCTGCTCTGCGGTGCGGCCTGGAACATCCAGAGCATGATCGCCTTCCGTGCCCTGCAAGGGTTTCTCGGTGGTTCGATGATCCCGCTGGTATTCACCACAGCGTTCTTTTTCTTCACCGGCAAACAACGGGTGATCGCCGCCGCGACCATCGGCGCCGTGGCCTCGCTGGCACCGACGCTGGGGCCGGTGATCGGTGGCTGGATCACCGACATTTCGTCCTGGCACTGGCTGTTCTACATCAACCTGGTGCCGGGGATTTTCGTTGCGGTGGCGGTGCCGATGCTGGTGAAAATCGACCAGCCGGAATTGTCGCTGCTCAAGGGCGCCGACTACCTGAGCATGCTGTTCATGGCGGTGTTTCTCGGCTGCCTGGAATACACCCTCGAAGAAGGCCCGCGCTGGAACTGGTTCAGCGACAGCACGATTCTGACCACCGCCTGGATCAGCGGCCTGGCCGGATTGGCCTTCATTGATCGAACCCTGCACGTGGCCAATCCGATCGTCGATTTGCGTGCCTTGAAAGACCGCAACTTCGCCCTCGGCTGTTTCTTTTCATTCGTCACGGGGATCGGCCTGTTCGCGACGATTTACCTGACGCCACTGTTTCTCGGCCGGGTGCGCGGTTACGGCGCGCTGGACATTGGCCTGGCGGTTTTTTCCACCGGGGTGTTCCAGATTCTGGCGATTCCGCTGTACGCCTTTCTGGCCAACCGCATCGACCTGCGCTGGATCATGATGACCGGCCTTGGGCTGTTCGCCTTATCGATGTGGGATTTCAGCCCGATCACCCATGACTGGGGAGCTAAAGAATTGATGCTGCCGCAAGCCTTGCGCGGGATCGCTCAACAACTGGCAGTGCCGCCGGCGGTGACCCTGACCCTCGGCGGGTTGGCACCGGCGCGGCTCAAACATGCTTCGGGGTTGTTCAACCTGATGCGCAACCTCGGCGGCGCGATGGGTATCGCCGCGTGCGCCACGATCCTCAATGACCGCACCAACCTGCACTTCACAAGGTTGGCGGAGAACCTCAACAGCACCAACGAAGCACTCAATCAGTGGCTGTCCCAGGTCGGCCATAACTTCGCCGCCCTCGGCCAGAGCGGTGACGCCGGCGTCACCGCCAGCCTGCGTCAGCTGTGGCTGTTGACCTACCGCGAAGCGCAGACGCAAACCTACGGCGACGCCTTTTTGATGATCATGGTCTGCTTCATCCTCGCCACGGCGATGGTGCCCTTGATGCGCAAGGTACAACCACCGGCCGCGCCGAGCGCTGATGCGCATTGAGCCCGATTTTTACTCTTGAGGCATTTTGCGGAAACCCACGGCCAGCCGATTCCAACTGTTGATGGTGGAAATCGCCACGGTCAGGTCGACCATTTCCTTGGGGCTGAACTCGGCGCTGAGCAGCGCATAGTCTTCGTCCGGGGCGTGGGTCAGGCTCAGTTGGGTCAAGGATTCGGTCCAGGCCAGCGCGGCGCGCTCGCGATCAGTGAAGAACGGTGCCTCGCGCCAGGCCGTCACGGCAAACAGCCGGCGTGGCGTTTCCCCACCCTTGATGGCATCGGCGGTGTGCATGTCGATGCAGAAGGCACAGCCATTGATCTGTGAAGCGCGCAGCTTGACCAGTTCGATCAGCGATTTTTCCAGCGGCAGCTTCGAGACGGCGGCTTCCAGGGCCATCATGGCTTTCAGGCCGTCCGGGGAGGCGGTGTAGAAATCGATACGAGGTTGCATGGTGGAACTCCAGTAGGTGGGGTTGACGCTACGTTAATCCCCCGAGCCCACCTGCCAAATAGCCAATATTGCAAAAGTCGAGGAGGCCATTGGGCGCCGTGAAAAAATAACCTGCGGCTTGAGAACTTCCAGAGCCCGGCCCGCGCCACTTAATTGCACTCAGGCCAGGACGCCTTGGCAACAATGAACAGCCGGCAGCTAGCGACGCAACGCCTCAAGCGTAATAAACGAAAACAAATCCCCGCACATCCCCATCTCGCCAACTAAATCAATAACGTTACACTCCAGAGGCAATTCGTCTCATCAAACTTCAATATTTTTATAAGGAAAAATTCGAATGGACTCGAATACCGACCACCCCTTGCCTGTCGCAAGTTTTTTGCCACTGCCTGAACATGAACAAACAGCCAGAAGTATTCTTAGAATTATCTACCGACAACGCCGGCTGATCGAGGAGCATGACCGCTGCCTGATGTTCCCCTGCAAAGTTTGCCTGCAACTGCACATTCACAAGATCGTTGCCTCGATGGAGCAAGGCGCCCCCATCCGCTTTATTCTGCCCGCCTTCCCCGCCAAGTCGCCCAATCTGTCAAAGGTCCTGGGCTCCGCTCCCGACCTTGGTGAACACCTTAGCCTGCAGCAACTCAACGAGTTGTGCCTGAAAATCACCGCAGTCTATCCCCCCGGCGCGAACATCATCATCTGCTCGGATGGTCGGGCCTTTTCTGACTGCGTGGGGGTTCGAGATGAAGAGGTGACCCACTATGGACAGGCCATACGCCATATCCTGGACGAGCATCACCTGGACAACATTCAACTGTTCAACCTTGAGGACCACTTCAACAGCCATAACTTCGAGCATATTCGCCAGCAACTTGTCGAACTCTACGGTCGTCCCTTGGAAACCTTGAAGGCCGCCGTTAAAACCGATCCGGAAACCGCCAACCTGTTTAACGGCATTCACCGCTTTATGTTTACGGATCTCAAGTTCCGCAAACCGGACTGCAGTAAAAACAAACTCAAAGAAGAATCCAAGGCGCTCGCTTATCAGGTGATCATTCGCAGTAACGCCTGGAGTGCATTGGTGGAAGAAGTGTTTCCCGAAGCCATTCGCCTGTCGATCCACCCTCAGCCACCGCACAGTAAAAAGATCGGCATCAAGCTGATGGATTGCGACAACATCTGGCGCACACCGTGGCATGGAGCAGTGCTGGACGACGGCCAGAAATACCGATTGATGTCCCGGGCTGACATCGAGAAACTGCCGGTCAACCTGGTCTATCAGAATGGCCGGCCGTTCTACTATGTCCTGCGTCGCTACGCCAACACCCAGCCAGCGCAAGCAACCGAAGACTGATAGGCCCCATCGCCCGCCGATGCAATCAGCGTGTCAAGTGTGGCTACGCAACCACTGCAAAAAGCCCTTTTTCGCCACTACCTTCGGCACTTCCTGAGCAAAGGTCTGAGCCTTGTGCAAACGGAAATCGAGCAGTGTCTTCATCGCTTCGCTGATGTCATGCCGCGCCTCCAGGCACGGTTTGAGGTATTCCTTTTCGATCCGGTACAAACTGCAAAAAGTCTTGGCGCTGATGTCCGCCGGCACTGACGAGTCTGACAGTATCCCGGCCTCGCCAATCACCTCTCCCGGGCCCATGCGCCCGGATTCGAACTTGACCCCGCCACGGCTCAGCTCCACCGATACCACGCCTGATTCGATGATGAACAAATGATCGCTGACCTCCCCCGCCGACAAGATCATTTCCCCGGCGCGGAAGGTTTGCAGGGTCATGTTCTGGCTGAAGGATTCTTTCTCCTCCTGACGCAGAGTCGAGAAAATGCTCGAGCTTTCCAGCAGTGCCAGCGGCCGTGACAGGACAGCGGGCGTGTTGGGCTCGGTGCTCGACAGCAAGTTGATACCCGATGCCTGCAAGTGCCGGAATGCCAAGTCGAACAGCTGATTGCGCACCGTGCGCTTCTGATCCATAGAGACCACGAAACCGCTGATTTCGTATTCCGCGCCGGTGCCGCAGGAGGTTTTCAACGTCACACTCGCCGCTGGTTTGTTCAACAGAAGGCGACAGCCCTGCATGGCCCGCTCCAGTGCATCGATCACCTTTTGCGGACGAGCGTGGGGGCTCACTTGCAAGCTGATCGATACACCAAAAATGTCACTGGGCCGGCTGAAGTTGATGATCTTGGCCTTGGCCGCCAGGGAGTTGGGAATCACCGCCATGCTGCCTTGCGCGGTTTGCAGGCGCGTGGCGCGCCAGTCAATGTCGATGACCCGGCCTTCGGTGCCGTCGATGGAGATCCAGTCATCCAGTTGATAGGGTTTGGTGGTGTTCAGGACGATCCCGGAGAACACGTCGCTGAGGGTGCTTTGCAAAGCCAGGCCGACAATGATCGCCAACGCGCCGGACGTTGCCAGCACGCCTTTGACTGGCAGATCGAGAACGTACGCCAGGGCGGCGATGATCGCGATCAGGAAAATCACTGCGCCGAGCAGATCCTGCAACAAGCGTCCGGTGTGCCCGACCCGTTGCATCATCCCCACGCCGATCAACACCGTCAGGGTGCGCGCGCCGAACAGCCACCAGCCAATTTGCAAACCGGTCGCCGCCAGGTGCAATGGCACATTGTCGGCCCAGGGCGCCGGCTCCATCGGGTTCAAGCCTTCGTTGAACAGCAGCATGCTGAACAGCGAGAAAATCACCAGCCGCACCGCCAGTTTCCAATTACTGCCGCTGGCTGCGATCAAACGCCACAACACCAGATCAATCAGAATCAGGATAAACGCGCAGAACAACGGATGATCGGTGAGCAGTGACAGCATCAAGCAACTCCAGCAAGGGCCAATGGCGCGAAGATCTCACAAACTGGACACAGTGTAGGAGCAATTGATGTCTCCAGAACAACACAAAACACTGTGGGAGCGGGTTTGCCCGCGATGGCAATTGATCAGTCATTGTGATGTTGACTGATCGATCGCTATCGCGGGCAAGCCCGCTCCCACAGGTTATGTGTGTATGTGCTGTCAGGTTTACTTGGCGTTAGTCAGGGTGTTGTAGCTGGTCATCAGGTTGCGGTAGTCCGGGATGTGGTTGGAGAACAAAGTCGCCAGGCCTTCCACGTCGTTGCGCCAGTCGCGATGCAGTTCACAGGCCAGGCCGAACCAGGTCATCAGTTGGGCGCCAGAGGACGACATGCGATCCCACGCTGATTGACGGGTCAGTTCATTGAACGTGCCGGAAGCATCGGTCACCACGAACACCTCAAAACCTTCGGCCAGGGCCGATAGCGCCGGGAACGCCACGCAGACTTCGGTCACCACACCGGCGATGATCAGTTGTTTCTTGCCAGTGGCCTTGATCGCCTTGACGAAGTCTTCGTTGTCCCAGGCATTGATCTGGCCTGGGCGAGCGATGTACGGCGCATCCGGGAACAACTCCTTGAGTTCCGGTACCAGCGGGCCGTTGGGGCCGGTTTCGAAACTGGTGGTCAGAATCGTTGGCAGCTTGAAGTACTTGGCCAGGTCGGCCAGGGCCAGCACGTTGTTCTTGAAACGGTCCGGATCGATGTCGCGCACCAGAGAAAGCAGGCCCGCCTGGTGATCGACCAGCAGAACGGCGGCGTTATCCTTGTCGAGACGTTTGTAGGAAGTAGTCATGGGGTAATCCTCGCTTTTTATCGATGCCGAACGGGCCGGCGGAAGTGAACTCTGATTTTTCGTTTAAACGTGGCCAGGCAAGCGTAGTCAGCCAAACCCGGCACGCCACAGCGCTACAACAATGATTTCAATCACTCATCCGGCCAAAGCGTCCCGACTGGAAGTCGGCAAAGGCTTGGTGAATTTCTTGCTCGGTGTTCATCACGAACGGACCGTGGCCAACAATGGGCTCGTCAATCGGCTCGCCACTTAACAGCAACACCACGGCGTCGTTATTGGCTTGCAGACTGAGCTGATCACCGTCGCGCTCGAACAACGCCAACTGCCCTTCTCGCACCAGTTCCACACCGTTGACCTGAACCGTGCCGCGCAGCACCACCAGTGCGGTGTTGCGCCCTTCGTGCAGATCCAGGGTCAGCAACTTGCCGGCGTTCAAGCGAACGTCCCACACGTCGATCGGCGTGAAAGTGCGCGCCGGGCCGCGATGGCCTTCGAACTCACCGGCGATCAAGCGCAGGCTGCCAGTGTTGTTCTTCAGTGGAATTCTCGGAATGTCAGCGTCGAGAATTGTCTGGTAACCGGGCTCGGCCATCTTGTCCCTGGCCGGCAGGTTGACCCACAGCTGCACCATTTCCAGGGTGCCGCCGCTCTTGGCGAAACCTTCGGAGTGAAACTCTTCATGAACAATCCCCGAAGCCGCAGTCATCCATTGCACGTCGCCGGGGCCGATCTTGCCGCCGCTACCGGTAGAGTCGCGGTGTTCCACTTCGCCCTTGTAGACGATAGTCACGGTTTCGAAACCGCGGTGCGGATGCTGACCAACGCCACGACGCTCGGTGGTCGGGGTGAATTCGGCAGGGCCGGCGTGATCCAGCAGCAGAAACGGGCTGATGTGTTTGCCCAGGTTGTCGTAGGAAAACAGTGTGCGAACCGGAAAACCGTCGCCGACCCAGTGAGGTCGTGGGCTGGTGTAGATACCGATGATGTTTTTCATCTTTTCCTCCAAATTTGTTGTGTGACGCGATGGACAAAGATTAAAACCGGGGCCTTTGGTGCGCTAGACTGCAAAAATCGGCCTTAGCGTTCTATTTGGAGAACGATGGTGGAAGACCTCAACACCCTGTACTACTTCACCCAAGTGGTGGAGCACCGCGGTTTCGCCCCGGCCGGACGCGCTCTGGACATGCCCAAATCCAAGCTCAGCCGACGTATTGCCGAGCTCGAAGAACGCCTCGGCGTGCGCCTACTGCACCGCAGCAGCCGGCATTGCTCGCTGACCGAAATCGGCCAGGCCTATTACCAGCGTTGCCTGGCCATGCGAGTCGAAGCCGAAAGCGCCGCCGAACTGATCGAACGCAATCGCTCCGAACCCCAGGGCCTGGTGCGCATCAGTTGCCCGACCGCGCTGCTGAACACCTGGGTCGGGCCGATGCTGACCCGCTACATGCTCAAATACCCGTTGGTGGAGTTATTCATCGAAAGCACCAACCGCCGGGTCGACCTGATCCACGAGGGGTTCGATATCGCGCTGCGCGTGCGCTTTCCGCCGTTGGAAAACACCGACATGGTGATGAAGGTGCTGGGCAACAGCACCCAATGCCTGGTGGGGAGTCCGGCATTTGTGCAGCGCTTGTCGTCACCGGCCACGCCGGCTGATCTCAGCGGTCTGCCGAGCGTGCATTGGGGTGGCGCGCAGCGTGAATATCAGTGGGAATTGTTCGGTGCCGATGGCGCCAGCGCGCTGATTCGTCATACCCCGCGAATGGTCACCGACGACTTGCTGGCCTTGCGTCACGCGGTGCTCGCCGGCATCGGTATCGCCCACCTGCCGAGTGTGGTGGTGCGCGATGAAATTGCCGCCGGCCAACTGGTTGAGCTGGTGCCGGGCTGGACACCCAAGTGCGGAATCGTGCACGCGATCTTCCCCTCACGACGCGGATTGTTGCCGTCGGTGCGGACCTTGATCGACTTTCTGGGCGAGGAATTCAGCCATAGCGATATTGCTTAGGCGGGTTAAAACCCGACACCGAGTCGTGGCTATCGCGAGCAGGCTCGCTCCCACAGGGGATCTGTGGTGTACGCAAATCCAGTGTGGGAGCGAGCCTGCTCGCGATAGCGTCAGATCAGGCACTATCAATACCACTGACATGTCACCCATTCATGACTTGCGGTAAACAGTGCTTTGCCCAACCAGCGGTTTTTCTCAAGGGTGCCGCCGGGGATACTCCCGCTCATTCCCACTGCAACCCCTGGAGTCATTGATGTCTATCCCCGCATTCGGTCTTGGTACCTTTCGCTTGCAAGGCCAAGTGGTCATCGATTCGGTGAGCACCGGTCTTGAGCTGGGCTACCGGGTCATCGATACCGCGCAAATCTACGAAAACGAAGCCGAGGTCGGCCAGGCCATCGCTGCCAGTGGCATTGCTCGTGACGAGCTGTTCATCACCAGCAAAATCTGGGTCGCCAACTTTGCCAAGGACCGGTTGATCGACAGCCTCAAAGAGAGTCTGAACAAGCTGCAAACCGATTACCTGGACCTGACGCTGATCCACTGGCCGTCGCCGGAAGATCAGGTTCCGGTCGAAGAATTCATGGGCGCCTTACTCCAAGCCAAACAACTGGGCCTGACCCGACAAATCGGCGTATCCAACTTCACGGTCGAGCTGATGCAACAGGCCATTGCTGCCATCGGTGCCGAGAACATCGCCACCAACCAGATCGAGCTGCACCCGTACCTGCAAAACCGCAAGGTGGTCGAATTCGCCCAAAGCCAAGGTATCCGGATCACCTCTTACATGACCCTGGCCTACGGCGAAGTGCTGAAGGATCCGCTCATCCAGCAGATCGCCGATCGCCTTCAGGCGACACCGGCCCAGGTCACGCTGGCGTGGGCCATGCAGCTTGGGTACGCGGTGATTCCTTCCTCGACCAAACGCGCCAACCTGCAAGGCAATCTGCAAGCCTGCGCCCTGCCCCTGAGCGACGCCGACATGGCGCTGATCGCGGGCCTGGATCGCGGTCAGCGGCTGACCAGCCCCAAAGGCATTGCGCCGCAGTGGGATTGAGTTTCAGCCTTGGCTCAAATCCGGGCTCAAGTGTTCGTCCAGCGATGACATAGCGTGCTGCAGCTGGTTGACGGCTTCGTCGATCAGCGCCAGCTCCCCCGCCTCGATGACGCGCTCCAGTTGTTCGCAGCGTTCGATCAAACGCACCGCACGGACCATGCGCGCACCGCCCTTGATGCGGTGCGCCAAGGCTTGCAGGTCATGGCGATTGCCACTGGCGTGCGCCTCAAGCAGATCATCCCGATCAACCCGGTTGGTCACCGCCAGTTCGCGCACCAGCTGATCGAGCAGCGTGCGGTCCACACCGACGTATTGCTCCAGGCCGCTCAGGTCCATCTCGGCCGTGGGTTGCTCTTCGAGCGTCTCCGGCGCTTCGCTCACAAACCTGGAGGCCAGCCATGCGCTCAAATCTGCCAGCAGGATGGGTTTGAACAGGCAGTCGTCCATGCCTGCCTCCAGGCAGCGGACTTTTTCTTCGGGCTGCGCATTGGCGGTAAAGCCCAGAATCAGCGTCGACGGTAATCCTTTGGCGCACTCTTCATCGCGGATTGCACCCGCCAGTTCATAACCACTGAGCCTGGGCATATTGCAGTCGGTAACCACCAGATCGAACTCATGTTCGCGCCACAGCTCAAGCCCCCGAGCGCCCTCTTCGGCCTCCAGAACACGATGTCCCAGGTGGCTCAGTTGCCGTGAAAGCAACAGTCGATTAGCCGGGTGATCGTCGACCACCAGAATCGTCAGTGGTCGCGTCGGCACCTGCAACCCGCTGTCCACTGCCTCAATGGCAGGCAACGGTTGCAGTGCGATCAGCTCAAGGTTGATGTCGACCTGTGTGCCTTGCCCGAGGACGCTGCCGAGTTGCAACCGACCGCCCGTCATTTCGCACAATGTGCGGCTGATCACCAGGCCCAACCCGGAACCGCCGCGAGCTGACTGCGGGTTATTGCTGGCCTGGGCGAACGGGCTGAACAACCGTTGCCGATCGACTTCGCTGATGCCAATACCGGTGTCTTCAATGCGCACACTGACCGCCAGATGCCCTGGCGTCGCGGGCGTCACCCGCAGCGCCAGGCTCACCTCGCCCTCACGGGTGAACTTGATGGCGTTGCTCAGCAGGTTGGACAGCACCTGCTTGAAACGGGTGGGGTCGAGCAACACGTCGCAGTCGCTGTGTTCATCCAGATCGACTCGCCACGCCAGCCCATTCTGCCGTGCAAGGCCTTCGAAAACCCCACACACCGATTCCACCAGCCGCCGAAGATTGGCCCGCTCAGGTGCCAGGGATAAATGCCCGGACTCGATGCGGGCGATGTCCAGAATGTCACCGATCAGCGCCAGCAATTGTTGTGCAGCATCAGACGCTACCTCAATGGCAAAGCGATCGGTGACGCCCTCGTCCGCACGTTTCAGGGCCAGTTCGAGCATGCCGATCAGGGCGCTCATCGGTGTGCGGATCTCATGACTCATGGTCGCCAGAAAGGTGGTTTTGGCGCGGTTGGCATCGTCCGCCTCGTTCTTGGCATCCTGCAATTGCTGCAACCACTGCTGACGCTGGCGGATCTGCCGACGCTGCCAGGCAATCCAGCCCATGGCGAGCAACAGCAAGGCGCCAGCCACGGCGAACGCCTGAAGAATGCCCTGACGATGGCGCAGCCAATAGCTGTCATCCAGCACCACATCATGACTCCAGCGGGCCACCAGATCGTCCATTTCCTGAGGCGAAATGCTCAGCAACGCCTTGTTCAGAATCGAGTGCAGCTCCAGCGCGCCGCGATTGGTGGCCAAGGCAATACGGGCAGGTTGATCACCCACGGTGCTGCTGACGCGCAGACGATCACGGTAATGCCGAGCGATCAGGTAACGGGCGACGATCAACGAACTGAGCGTCGCATCAGCCTGCCCCTTGATCACCCGGTCCATGCCTTCGGCCGGGCTTTTCACTTCGACCAGACGCACCTGCGGCGCCCGAGCCTGCATGAACCCAAACAACGGATGACCACGATAAATCGCCAGGCGTTTACCGGCCAGATCGTCCAGCGTCCTGGGGCTGCCTTGGGTAGTTGCACTGACCAGCACAAACGGATTGCTGAGGTAGGCGCGGGTGAAGAGCAACGTGTCCTCACGCTCGGTACTGGGCGTGACCACGGGCAACAGGTCGATCTCGCCGTCCCGCAGTTGCTCGATTTGCCGGTCCAGTGAGTGGCCGCGTTGCACCTGGAATCTCAAGCCGCTGCGCTGGCTGATCAGCGTCAGCAACTGCGCGGTCAACCCGCTGAGCCGGCCTTGGGCATCGTAGAACGTCAACGGGGCAAAGTTATCGATCGTGCCGACAATGACCGTCGGATGCCGGTCCAGCCAGCGTTGTTCACTGGGGCTCAAACGCACCGGCTGTTGACCCGCCGTATTAGCCCTGCCGGCACTCCAGCGCACCTCGATGACCGCGCGCTGGTCCATCGGAATCGCCGCCAGAGCCTTGTCGACGATGCTTTTGAGACGCGGATTATCCACCGCCAAAGCGAAGCCGAACGGATTGGCATCCAGACCGGAAGGCCCCGCCAGATGAACGTTATTGAGGTAGTTGTTGTTGATCAGGTAATTGGCGCTGATGAAATCCCCGAGGTACACATCGTCTGGCCCGAACGCTACCGCTCCGAGCGCATCGAGTGCCGAGGGATAACGCTGCAAACTTGCAGCGGGATAAAACGCTTCAACCGTCTGCGCCTGCAAATAGTCTTCGACCATGGCGATACGTTTGCCGGCAAGGTCGACGGGCATTCGCTCGTCCAGTCGGGTGACCAGCATGGGCTGATCTTCGGCATAGGCTCGGGACCGGGTCAGCGCGGGGTCGGCCGCCTCGAAGTTGTTCGAGGTGCCGAGCAGATCCAGTTCATGGCGTTTGAGGGCGTCCATGGCGGCCTCACGAGTGGCATAACGCAGCACGTCGATCTTGACGTGCAGCAGTTGCCCCACCAGCTCGGCGTAATCGGCGGTGATGCCTTCCAGCTCATCGCGATGGCGCGTCACTTCGAATGGCGGGTAATCCGCCCCCGTCACCCCCAGGCGCAGAACCCGTTTATCGCGTAGCCATTGCCAGTCCTTTTCATCCAGCTTGACCTGAAAACCCTCCACTGTGGAGCGCCCCAGCAATTGCAACCGCTGTGGCTCGTCGGCCATCGCCGCAGGCAACTGCGTTAAAAGACTCAGTGCCAAGGCCAACAGCAACATGCGCATGATCGGGTTCACTCAGATCAGATGATTACGCTTGGCGAAGTCGCGCAAGTGCACCGCCGCGTTCACCCCGAGCTTTTCGATCAAGCGGGTTTTATAGGTGCTGACAGTCTTGTGACTCAGGTGCATAAGCTCGGCGATGGTCTTGTTGCTCGTGCCCCGGGCCAGGTATTGCAGGATGGTCAGCTCGCGGTTGGAGAGCTTGTCGATCATCTGTTTTTCGCTGCGTTGCAGGGAGTCCTGCGATCCCGAAGGCAGCCGCGCAAAATAGGTGTAACCGGTCATGACCGCATGCACGGCTTTTTGCAATTGACTCAGGACGTTGGTCTTGGCGACATACGCCATGGCCCCGGCGCGCATGCAACGCTCTTGAAAAAACAGCGGATCCATGGACGTGAAAACCAGTACCAGACTTGACCAATCATTGGCCCTGATCCGGTCCAGCACATCCAGCCCATCGCCCTCGGGCATGACCAGATCCAGCACCACCAGCATGGGTGAATGCTCTCGGAGCATCGACAATGCCTCGCTACCGCTGGACGCCTCATAAATCCGTTTGAAACCCTCCTTCTCCAATACGATTTTGACTGCGGCGCGTACCACCGGATGATCGTCCACAATCAGCACTGACTTCATGGTAATTCCCTGTGCAAAGATCTGACGATTGCGCACCAATGCACGCCGGATAACGACGAACCGGACGCAACGGCTGCGCTAAGACTTTTGCATGGAAGGCAGAAAGAATGTACCTGACAGAAATGATAGTACCGACGAACGGTAACCCCGGAATCAACCGATCTGATGCAGATACCGCGCATACACCGGGGGCTGTGCAGCTTCACACGCAGGCGGATCGATGAACGCCATCAGCCGTTGAATGGACGCAAAATCCGGCAGGGCCGCGTGGCTTATCTGAACCTTCTGCTCAACACCGACGGCAGAAGTTGGCGCCAGTTGTGCCGTCAGGCCATCGTAAATCAAGGCGTGGTGAACCTGGCGGTTATCGAGGAAGAACCCGGGCAGGTCCAATGCCCCTCCCGCCAGTGAGGCATTGATGACCACCAGATCAAATGGCTCGCAGCCGTACTCGACCAGAATCAGCATTTGCGCAAGGTTTTGCACCGGCGCTACCCGGTAGTAATCGAGCTGATTGAACAGCCGTTCGGTTTTCATCCGGTGAAAATGCTGTTCGTCGGCGATCAGGATACGCAAGGCTTTGTTGGTCATCGCGTGCCTCCAGTTCAATGACTGATGAGTGAGGCGGCAAGACTACGCAAGACCAAGGAAGCGTTCTGTAGGACGTTTCCTAAAAGCTGTGTCGATTATCCCTTCGGCATGTGGTTCACAGGGACGGGGCGGGGTTCGCCGGGTTCAGGATTTTAGATTTGTGGTGCTTTTGAGGGCGCCATCGCGGGCAAGCCCGCTCCCACAGGGATCTTCAGTGAACACAGATTGGGTGACTGAAGATCAAATTGTGGGAGCGGGCTTGCCCGCGATAGCGGCCTCACAGCCGCCACAAATCTCAGCTCGCTGTGGCCAACAACAAATCCATCACCGACCGGCCATGCCCACGCGACTTGCCATGGTCATACAGCGAGCCGGCAATTTCATCGGCGCGAATCGGCAGGATCGACAGCAAGGTGTCGCTCAAGCCGTGGCTGGCCTGGCAGAAGCCCTGCATGTAGATGCCGGCCTTGCAACGCTCGTCGGTGATCAGTTTGTAGTTGCGATCGACCTCGAAATCGCCCAGGTACTGTGCAAGCGGCGCCAGCAACTTGCGGTGCATCTGACGCTCGTAACCGGTGGCCAGTACCACTGCGTCGTAACGACTAACCGTGACTTCACCCGTGGCGTTGTTGCGCGTCGCCAGCTCGATACCGCGCTCGGTGGCGGTGGCTTTTTCGACGGTGGTCAGGGTACGGAACGCATGGCGCGCGATGCCCGAGACTTTCTGCCGGTAGAAGATGCCGTAGATGCGTTCGATCAGGTCGATGTCCACCACCGAATAGTTGGTGTTGTGGTACTCGTTGACCAGGCGCTCGCGTTCGCTGCTGGCCTGCTGGAACACCAGGTCGGTGAACTCCGGCGAAAACACTTCATTGACGAAGGGGCTGTCATCGGCCGGTTTCAGGGCCGAGCCACGCAGGATCATGTCCACCTGCACCGACGGGAAGCTGTCGTTCAGGTCGATGAAGGCTTCCGCCGCACTCTGCCCGCCGCCGATGATCGCAATGTTCATCGGTTGGTTGTTCACGCACGGCTGCCTGGCCATGCGCTCCAGGTACTGGGAGTGGTGGAACACCCGGCCGTCATCCTTCAGTGCCTTGAACGCTTCGGGAATACGCGGTGTGCCGCCGGCGCTGACCACTACCGAACGAGTGGTGCGCACATGCTGCTGACCTTGCGTATCACGCGAGATCACCCGCAGGGCTTCGACCTGCTGGTGGTGCAGCACCGGCTCGATGGCCAGCACTTCCTCGCCGTAGCGGCTCTGCTCGGTAAATTGCCCGGCGACCCAGCGCAGGTAGTCGTTGTACTCCATGCGGCACGGATAGAAGGTGCCGAGGTTGATGAAGTCCACCAGACGACCGTGCTGCTTGAGGTAGTTGACGAAGGAATACGGGCTGGTCGGGTTACGCAGCGTCACCAGATCCTTGAGAAAGGAAATCTGCAGTTCGCTCTGGGTGACCAGGGTATTGCCGTGCCAGCGGTAGTCCGCCTGCTTGTCGAGAAACAGCGCATCCAGCTCGCCCTGGCTCGGCCCGCGTTCTTGCAGGGCGATGGCCAGAGCCAGGTTCGAAGGGCCGAAACCGACGCCGATCAGGTCGTGAACGATGGGCGATGCAATTGCCTGTGTCATTTCCAGTGTCCTCTGGATGAACCCCGGACCAGCGGGGATAAAGCCTGGGTGACCTGACCGGCCTTGTACGGCAGCAGATCGTCTGTTGAATAGGAACGAGGACAATGAAAAAAAATTTAGCGAAGCCTGATTAAACCGAGCCGATCAATGGGCGTCCCACTGGCGCATGCGCACCCGGCAATGCTTCATGGCATTGACGATGTGCTTTTCCACCAGCGCCCGGGAAATCCCCAGGTGCTCGGCGATTTCCGGGTGCGACAAGCCGTCGATTTTGCGCAAGAGAAAACTCTCGCGACACAGCCGTGGCAACTCCGCCAGTGCGCGCTGGAGCATGTCCAGGCGCTGGCCGTGATCGAGGCTGTTGTGGGGGGATGGCGTGAAGTAGCGCTCTTCGCTGTCGAGCACGTCCAGGGATTCGACCTGACGCAAGGCATTGCGGCGGTGGTCATCGATCACCAGGTTGAGCGCGGTGCGATAAAGAAACGCCCGGGGTTGTTCGATCGGCGTCTCACTGGAACGCTCCAGCACCCGCAGATAAGCGTCATGCACCACATCTTCGGCCACCTGACGGTTGCCCAGCTTGGCGTTCAGGAAACACACCAGCTCGCGATAGTAGTTTTCCAACATGACTCCCGGTCCTTGAGCCAGATCTGCGCCATCAAAGAGATGGCGGCACGATGATGGCAGCGCGCAAGAGGCGTAATTTATAGTAATTCTCATATAGATTTAAAGCACTGGATCCATTTGCCTGAGAAATAACCTCATTTGTCGACCTGTAACGCCATGTATCAACGCTTAAATTCCCGTTCGGGGTTCTCGTTTACAGGACAGCTTCCCGTGTCTGTCGGTCCACCGACAGCGTTCAGCGGCGCCGGTCACTGCCGCGCTCGCCGAGCGACGGGCCGATTTTCACCGGCTGGAACCCCGCATGAAACGTCCCCGCCCCACCCGACGCGCCCTGTTTGTCGCTCTGTGCCTGATCCCCGCTGCTGCCCTGGCCGCCTGGCAAGTGATCCCGCAGGGGCGTGAGAAACTTGCCACCGCCGCCGTGACCCGCGCCGATATCGAAAACAGCGTGACCGCCCTCGGCACCCTGCAACCGCGACGTTACGTCGACGTCGGCGCCCAGGCGTCCGGGCAGATCCAGAAGATTCATGTCGAGGCCGGCGATCAGATCAAGGAAGGCCAATTGCTGGTGGAGATCGATCCCTCGACCCAGAAAGCCAAACTCGACGCCGGGCGCTTTTCCATCGACAACCTCAAGGCCCAGCTGCAAGAACAGCGCGCCCAGCACGACTTGGCGCAGCAAAAGTACCAGCGCCAGCAGAACCTCAAGGCCGGCGGCGCGACCCGCGAAGAAGATGTGCAGACCGCCCTCGCCGAAGTGCGGAAGACCCAAGCGCGCATCGACATGTTCCAGGCGCAGATCCGTCAAGCCCAGGCCAGTTTGCGCAGCGATGAAGCGGAGCTGGGTTACACACGAATCTACGCGCCGATGTCCGGCACGGTGGTCGCCGTCGGCGCCCGGGAAGGCCAGACGCTCAACGCACAACAACAGACGCCGCTGATATTGCGCATTGCCAAGTTGTCACCAATGACCGTGTGGGCCGAGGTGTCCGAGGCCGATATCGGCCAGGTCAAACCCGGCATGACCGCCTGGTTTACCACCCTCAGCGGTGGCAGCCGACGCTGGAGCAGCACCGTGCGGCAGATTTTGCCGGTGCCACCGCGCCCGCTCGAACAGGCTCAGGGTGGCAGCCCCACCAGTGGTCGTAGCGGCAGTGAACGGGTGGTGCTCTACACCGTGCTACTGGATGTCGACAACGCCGACAACGCCTTGATGACCGACATGACCGCCCAGGTTTTTTTCGTCGCCCAGCAAGCGCAGAACGTGCTGACGGTGCCCACCGCGGCCCTGCAAAACGGCTCCGCGGCAGATCGCCAGGTGGCGCAAGTGGTGGCGGCCAACGGCGAGGTGCAGCGCCGCGAGGTCCGCACCGGGATCAGCGACCGGCTGCGCACGCAGATTCTCGACGGGTTGGCGGAAGGCGATCACGTGCTGAGCGCTCCGCTCACCGGCAGCGGAGGCTGAATGCAAACGCCCCTGATTGACCTGCGACAGATCCGCAAAGCCTACGGCGGTGGCGACAGCCCCTTGGTGGAAGTGCTGCGCGGCATCGACCTGTCGATCCACGCCGGCGAATTTGTCGCCATTGTCGGCGCTTCCGGCTCCGGCAAATCGACCCTGATGAACATTCTCGGCTGCCTCGACCGGCCCACCAGCGGCGACTACTTGTTCGCCGGGGAAAACGTCGCCGGCCTTGGCAGCGACGAACTGGCGTGGCTACGGCGTGAGGCCTTTGGTTTCGTGTTTCAGGGTTACCACCTGATCCCGTCTGGATCGGCCCAGGAAAACGTCGAGATGCCCGCCATTTATGCCGGCACCCCGGCGGACGAACGCCATGCCCGCGCGGCGGCCCTGCTCGAGCGCCTCGGCCTGGGCTCGCGTACCGGCAACCGTCCGCATCAGCTCTCTGGTGGTCAGCAACAACGAGTGTCGATCGCCCGGGCCTTGATGAACGGCGGCCACATCATCCTCGCCGACGAACCCACCGGCGCCCTCGACAGCCACAGCGGCGCCGAAGTCATGAGCCTGCTCGATGAACTGGCCAGTCAGGGGCATGTGGTGATCCTGATCACCCACGATCGCGAAGTGGCCAGGCGTGCCAACCGGGTCATCGAAATCCGCGACGGCCTGATCATCAGCGACACCGCCACAAATCCTTCGGCCGCCCCGCGTACGACACGCCCCGGTGCGCTGCAAGCCGTAGACCTGCGCCAGCGCCTGAGCGCCGGCAGCGAAGCCAATGGCGCCTGGAAAGGCGAACTGGTGGACGCGGTTCAGGCGGCGTGGCGCGTGATGTGGATCAACCGCTTCCGCACCGCGTTGACATTGCTGGGAATTGTCATTGGCGTCGCGTCGGTGGTGGTGATGCTGGCGGTGGGCGAAGGCAGCAAGCGCCAGGTGATGGCGCAGATGGGCGCCTTCGGTTCCAACATCATTTACCTCAGCGGCGCCGCGCCCAATCCGCGTACGCCACCCGGGATCATTACCCTCGACGACGTCGCCGCGCTCGCCAACCTGCCCCAGGTGCAGCGGATCATGCCGGTCAACGGCTCGACGGCCGGCGTGCGTTTCGGCAACGCCGATCACACCGCCTATGTGGGCGGCAACGACACCAACTTCCCGAGTATTTTCAATTGGCCGGTGGTTCAGGGCAGCTATTTCACCCAGGCCGATGAAGACAGTGCCGCCGCGGTCGCGGTGATCGGCCACAAGGTCAGGGAGAAGCTGTTCAAAGACCTGGCCGACCCGATTGGCCAGTACATCCTGATCGAAAACGTGCCGTTTCAGGTGCTCGGCGTACTGGCGGAAAAAGGCTCCAGTTCCGGCGATTCCGACAGCGACAACCGCATCGCCGTGCCCTATTCGGCCGCCAGTGTGCGTCTGTTTGGCAGCCGCAATCCCGAGTACGTGGTGATCGCCGCCAGGGATGCGCGCAAGGTCAAGGAAGCCGAGCAGGCGATCGAACAAACGATGCTGCGCGAGCACAAGGGCAAGCGCGATTTCGAGTTGACCAACAACGCCGCCATGATCCAGGCCGAGGCCCGCACCCAGGGCACGCTGTCATTGATGCTCGGTTCGATTGCGGCGATTTCGTTGCTGGTCGGCGGCATCGGCGTCATGAACATCATGCTGATGACCGTGCGTGAACGCACCCGGGAAATCGGGATTCGCATGGCCACCGGCGCCCGTCAGCGCGACATCCTGCGCCAGTTTCTCACCGAGGCGGTGATGCTCTCGGTGGTCGGCGGTGTCGCCGGGATCGGTCTGGCGCTGCTGGTCGGTGGCGTGCTGCTGCTCGGCAATGTCGCGGTTGCGTTTCAGTTGTTCGCCGTGTTCGGCGCCTTCGGCTGCGCCTTGGTCACCGGTGTCATCTTCGGCTTCATGCCTGCCCGCAAGGCCGCCCGGCTCGATCCGGTCACGGCCCTTACCAGTGAATGATCGACCTATGAAAGTGCCCCTGACCCTTCTGGCCGCCAGCCTGTTGCTGGCCGCCTGCAGCAACCCTGCTCCCCGCCTCGACAGCGGCCTGCAACCACCCGCCGCCTGGCAATCGCCGAACACCGCCGCCGCTGCACACAGCAATCGGCAATGGTGGACGCAGTTCGGCAGCCCGCAACTCAATCACCTGATCGAACAGGCCAGCGTGGGCAGTCACGACCTGGCCGCCGCTGTCGCCCGGGTGCGGCAAGCCCAGGCCAGCGCCACCATCGCCGGCGCCCCGCTGCTGCCCGAACTCAAGGCCGGCCTCAACGCCAATCGCCAACGCTTGCTGCACGGCAAGGGCTACAGCCAACTGGACGTCAGCCCCGATAATCGCTCGCTGAATTATTACGATGCGGAACTGAGCGCCAGTTACGAAATCGATTTCTGGGGCGGCAAACGGGCGGCCCGGGACAGTGCCCTGCTCGGCTTGCAGGCCAGCGAGTTCGATCGGGCCACCGTGGAACTGACCTTGCAAAGCGGCGTGGCCAACAGCTACACCCAGGCCTTGTCGTTGCGTGAACAGCAACGGATCGCCGAGTTGAACCTGGCCAACGCCCAAAGCGTTTTGCGATGGGTGCAGACCCGTTATGACGCCGGCAGCGCCACCGCGCTGGAACTGGCGCAGCAAAAAAGCCTGGTGGCCGAACAGCAACGCAAACTGCCACTGGTGCAACAACAGGCCCGGGAAGCGCGGATCACCCTCGCCGCCCTGCTCGGCCAACCGGTGCAGGCACTGACGCTGACGGAGCAGCCGTTCGATCAATTGCATTGGCCGGAGATTGCCAGCGGCGTGCCCAGTGAATTATTGAGTCGCCGCCCGGACATCGCCAGCGCCGAAGCCAAACTCGCCGCTGCCCAGGCCGATGTGACCGTCGCCCGCGCGGCGATGCTGCCCAAGCTGACGCTCACCGCCAGCCTGGGCACCGGCGCCGACCTGGCCTCGGATATGTTGCGCACCACCTTTTACAACCTGTCCTCGGGACTGGTGGCGCCGGTCTTCAACAACGGGCGCCTCAGCGCCGAGCGCGACAAGGCCACGGCACGTCAACAGGAACTGCTGGAAACCTATCGCGGGGCAATCATCAATGGCTTCGCCGATGTAGAAAAAGCCCTCAACATCATTCGCGGGCTGGACGAACAACGTCAGTGGCAAGGGGAGGAACTGAGCCAGGCGCAGAGCGCTTTCGACATCGCCCAGAGCCGTTACCAGGCCGGCGCCGAAGACCTGCTCACGGTGCTGCAAACCCAGCGCACGCTGTATGCCGCCCAGGATCTGAATGTGCAGCTGAGACTGTCGCGGTTGCAGGCCAGTATTGCGTTGTACAAGGCGTTGGGTGGGGGTTGGCAGGTGCTTTAGCTCGGTGTGAGTTTTGAGATCGCTATCGCGAGCAGGCTCGCTCCCACATTGGATCGGCGTCGTACACAAACATTGTGTCCAGCCCGGATCCTGTGGGAGCGAGGCTTGCCCGCGAATGAACGATAATGCGGTCTATTAAACCGGCCATCCCTTGACCTTCAAATGCCGCGCATACCACGGCCGTCGCGGCACTTTGCGCAACAGGTCACTCATGTTGTCTTCATCGCCAAAGGTGATACGCAACGCCAGCTTCATGGTTTCCGGGTCCATCTCCACCGAACGCCCCACCTGCAGACCCGGCGTCGTGCTGCAACCGTGGGTGTCCGGCCCGAGCCACGGATCGCCGACTTCCACCCAACGCCCTGGCGCAAACCACGGCACGCCGTTGACCTCCAGGCGGCTCAATTCGCCTGGGTGAAAACGTTCATGGGCGCGGAACCAGTCTTCGATGCGATCGTCGATCCAACCGTGGAAACGCCAGAACACCGGATTGACGTGGGACGAAAACGGATCGCCGAGAAAATCGTTTTCCGGGGCATACCAACGCGCCGCGAAATCGGCCTGATCCCGAGCCATCGGCACCGGTATCTCGTTGGACGGATCCCGAGCCACCGAGGCCCAGCGCATGTGCAGCCAATCGTGCAGGCCCAACTCGACCTCCGAACCGAACTGGCCGAGGGTCAGTTTCGACAGGTAACGCGGATCCCGGTACTGCGACTCCCAGACCTGGAAGTTGCTGTGATAGGTCTCTGCGGCTTTGATATCGCTGACCCACTTGGTGTATTCGTCGTCGCCTTCGGTCAACCAGGTCGGCGGCAAGGCATTGCCATCGTGATTGTCGAAATAGCGCGCGAAGCCCTGGCGATCACGCTCGAGTTCCGGCTGCGGCAGAGGGAATGCCGGCCATGACGGCAAATCCTGCATGGACCGGGCGGTGCCGAGCATGTGCCGGTGCATGAAGAAGAAATCGATGCCCGAACCGTTGCGGTCCTTGCGCGGCCCGCGAGCGTCACGCTCCTTGTCTCGTGGGCCGGGTTGCCAGCCGATACCGCGCAACGCTTCGCGTTTTTTCTCCGAGAGCTTGTGCCATTTGTCTCGGGAGGCGTGCCAGAGCTGATGAAACAATCGATGTTCGGGGGATACCAGCCACGCCAGAAATGTCGGATTGAGGGCCGTCCGCTCCCGCGCTTCGGGAAAACGGCGCTTGATGGCGATAAAGCGGTTGTCGAGTTCGGGTAAACCCAATGGGCGATTCAGGCTCAGCACCTGGCCGTTGAACGTACCGCTGCCAGCGTTGCCGAAAGCGGCCCAAACCTCATCGAGCTTAGCCTTGAACTCATACACTGGTGCCACCAACGAGGCGTCGGTGCGCATCAGCCGCCAGTACAGTTCGGCGCCATTAGCCGGCGCCAGATCGCCGATCACCTGATAGCGCGGCACCCCTTCCCCGCGCAGGTGAGTGCCGGTGTCCAGGTAGCCGCGCAACCCTCGTCCACGGTGGGCGATGTCGAGAAACAGCTCCAGCCCATCCTGCGGCAAGCCATCAAGCCCGGCATCGCTGCCGACAAAACGAATGTCCCAGACTCCGCGCAAGCTGTCGGCCAGTTGCTGCCCGGCGGTGCTGGCCAAGTCAACCATGGCCTCCCCTGGCGTGATCGGTTCCTTTTCCCGGGTCAACTCACGATGTGCATAAAAAGCGGCAGGCACCGCAGCGCTCGTGAGCGCCAGGCCCGCCATGAACCAGCGTCGAGAAATCGTCATTGCCCTACCTGTGTCAGCCATGAAGCAGGCTTTATCCAAGCTAGAACGTTTGTTGTGGGGGGAAATTTAAGCGCACCGGACACACCCTTGTGGAGAGCTCCCTCACTACAGGGAATCGCACAAGCCGCTAATTTTTTCTGTCGGTCACTCGTTCTTCCCAGATAGCAAAGGCCCCTGCGCCTGCAACTCAACGGCGAACCTGACTGAGATGGCGATGACAAAAACACGTTCGAAAAAGGCCCTGTACCTCGGCCTGCCACTGGCCTTGGCCATCAGTGCCGGCGCAGGCTGGCTGGCTTGGGATTACGGGTTCAAGGACAACCCCGGTTACCCGGTCAAGGTCATGAAACAGGCCACCGAACTGCAGGAGCGGATCCTTTCCTTCGACAGCCACATCACCGTCCCCCTGAGTTTCGGCGCCCACGGCAACGAGGCCGACAAGGACGGTTCCGGCCAGTTCGATTTGATCAAGGCCAACCGTGGCCGACTGTCCGGCGCGGCCCTGACGGTCTTCGGCTGGCCGGAAATGTGGAACGGCCCGAACGCGCCGCACAGGCCCACTGACGGTTTCGTCGAAGAAGCACGCAACCAGCAGGAAGTGCGCTACAAAATCATCTCTGGCCTTGTGCGCGACTTTCCCAATCAAGTCGGCATCGCCTACACCCCCGACGACTTCCGGCGCCTGCACGGTGAAGGCAAGTTTGCGATTTTCATCAGCATGCTCAACGCCTACCCGCTGGGCAATGACCTGAGCAAACTGGACCTGTGGGCCGCCCGTGGCATGCGCATGTTCGGTTTCAGCTACATCGGCAACAACAGCTGGGCCGATTCGTCACGACCGCTGCCGTTTTTCAACGACTCCCCCGATGCCCTCGACGGGTTGTCGGACATCGGCAAACAAGCGGTGCAGCGCCTCAACGATCTGGGCGTGATCATCGATGTGTCGCAGATGTCGACCAAAGGCCTGGAGCAAGTGGCACAACTGAGCCGCACGCCGATGGTGGCCTCGCACTCGGCACCACGGGCCTCGGTGGACATCCCGCGCAATCTCAGCGACAAAGAGTTGCAGCTGATCAAGAACAGCGGTGGCGTGGTGCAGGTGGTCGGTTTCTCGCAATACCTCAAACCGCTGACCCAAGGCACACAGGACAAACTCAACGCCCTGCGCACACGTTTCGATTTGCCGCCATTGCCCAACCTGGCGATGGCGCTGATGCCCGGCGACCCGATCATCACCGCCTGGTCCGAACAAAAGCTCGGTCAATACGCCAGCGGTCTGTACGCCATTCTTGAGGAGGAACCCAAGGCCACGCTCAAGGACCTCGGCGACGCCATCGATTACACCGTGCGCAAGGTCGGCATCGACCACGTCGGCATCGCTTCGGACTTCAACGACGGTGGCGGCATCAAGGGCTGGGAAAATGTCGGCGAAATCCGCAACGTCACCGCCGAATTGATCCAGCGCGGTTATTCCGAAGCAGACATCGCCAAGCTCTGGGGCGGCAACTTCCTGCGGGTCTGGGAACAGGTGCAAAAAGCCGCGAAGCCCACGCTGATTTCTCGCCAGGAACCAGTCAAGCCATGAATGACCGTCGGACCTTTCTGAAACAGGCCGGGATCCTCGCCGCCGGCCTGCCGTTGGCTGCCAGCCTCGCCCCTCCGGCCGCCGCCGCGCAATCGCAAACCCTGCCCCGGGACAAATGGGCGCAATTGCATCAGTTGTTCGACCAGGACCCGAACTACATTCACTTCGCCAATTTTCTGGTGACCTCCCACCCCAAACCGGTGCGCGAGGCCATCGCCCGTCACCGTGCCGCGCTGGACCTGAATCCCGGGCTGGCCATGGACTGGGACCTGGGCGTGACCCATCAGCGCGAAGAGAACGTGCGGCTCTGGGCCGGTCGGTATTTGCAGGCCAAGCCGACACAGATCGCCCTCACCGGCAGCACCACCGAGGGCCTGGCGATGATTTATGGCGGCGTGCAAGTGCGCGCCGATCAGGAAATCCTCACCACGATTCACGAGCATTACTCCACGAACAACATCCTGAATTTTCGCAACCAGCGCGATGGCACCCGGGTGCGCAAGATTCAGTTGTTCGAGCAGCCACAGTCGATCTCGGCCGACCAAGTGCTGGATACCATCAACCGCAACATCCGCCCCGAGACCCGCGTGCTGGGCATGACCTGGGTGCACTCGGGCAGTGGCGTGAAGTTGCCGATCAGCGACATCGCCGGACTCGTCGATGAACATAATCGCCAGCGCGACGACAAGGACCGGATTGTTTATGTGGTCGACGGCGTGCATGGTTTCGGCGTCGAAGACCTGAGTTTCCCGGCGATGAACTGCGACTTCTTCATTGCCGGCACCCACAAATGGATGTTCGGCCCCCGTGGCACCGGCATCGTTTGCAGCCGCAGCGAAGAGCTCAAGTACGTCAGCCCGAGCGTGCCGACCTTCTCCGAAGCCACGACCTTTTCCACCACCATGTCCCCGGGCGGCTATCACGCCTTCGAACATCGCTGGGCCGTGGACGAAGCATTCAAGTTGCACCTGGAACTGGGCAAGGCCGACGTGCAGACGCGCATCCATCAACTCAACAGTTACCTGAAACAGCGCTTGCTGGAGCAACCGGGTATCGAGCTGGTCACCCCGGTCGATCCGAAGTTTTCGGCGGGGTTCAGCTTCTTCCGGGTCAAGGGTCAGGACTGCGATGCCGTGGCCGCTCACCTGATGCACAACCGGATTGTCAGCGATGCCGTCAGCCGCGACGTCGGCCCGGTGATCCGCACCGCGCCCGGCCTGCTCAATACCGAAGCCGAGGTGGACCGCTTCATCGACGTGCTGGGCAAAAAGCGCTCCGCGTGAACTTTCGCGGTGAGGCACTGTTTTCCTTTAACCGAGACGACTTATGAATACGCCCCACACACCTTCCGCCCTGCGAACCCTATCGGCCCTGGCGCTGACCGCACTGCTCGCCGGCCTGCTGCCCGGCACCGCCCAGGCCGCGAACCCGCCCGCCCCCGGCAAGGTGTTCAAGGACTGCAAGGACTGTCCGGAAATGGTCGTGCTGCCCGCCGGCCGCTACACCATGGGCACGCCAGAGGATGAAGTCGGCCGCCAGCCCGATGAAGGTCCGCTGCATGAAGTGACCTTCACCCGCCCTTTCGCCATCAGTCGCTTCCAGGTGCTGGCCGGCGAATGGGACGCGTACACGCGCGCCACCGGCAACACCCCCGCCGACTTCGATGATCGCCCGGGCCGTCGCTGTACGGCCGGCAAACCGAGCTTCAAACAGACCGCACGCCACCCGGCCGTGTGCATGAACGTGGCCGAAGCCGAGGGCTACATCGCCTGGCTGTCGAAGAAAACCGGTCATGCCTATCGCATGCCCAGCGAGTCGATCCGCGAGTACGCCGCCCGCGCCGGCAGTACCGGGTCTTTCCCGTTCGCGTTCGATGAAGGCGCCGACTACCAGATCTCCAAAAACGCCAACACCTACGGCGCCGCCGACGGCTACAACTTCACCTCCCCGGCGGGCACTTTCCCGGCCAACGCCTTTGGCGTGTTCGACATGCACGGCAATGTTTATGAGTGGGTCGCCGACTGCTACCGCGAAGACTATGTCGGCGTGCCCAGCGACGGCAGCCCGTGGCTGGAGCAGAACTGCAAACGCCAGGTCATGCGCGGCAACGACTGGGGCGAGGCGCCGGTGTTTTCCCGCTCCGGCAATCGCAACAGCAGCCTGCCCACCAGCAGCGGCGACTGGCTGGGGTTTCGCGTAGTGCGAGAGCTCTGAATCCTTTGTTGCGAGGGGCTTGAACCGATGCCGGTAAGTCCAGCCGCGAAACCTGTGGGAGCGGGCTTGCCCGCGATGACGGCGCTACAGTCAACATCTAAGTCGCCTGACACACCGCTTTCGCGGGCAAGCCCGCTCCCACAGGGATTTCGCTCGCCGCAGGTCTTGTGACTAACCGGCAATTACCCTCCGCAACCGTTTAAATAAAATCCCCGACCATTCGTTTTCCTTAAGTACCGGCACTCCCTCCGTGTCGAAAGGAATCCTCCATGACCAAGCCTACGCGTGGGGCGATCAACGAATTGTTCGCCCTGCTCAAGCCCTTCCGCCTGATTGTCTCTGTGTCCATCGTGCTCGGCATGATCGGTGGCCTGAGCGTCACCGTGTTGCTGGCGACCATCAACAATGCCCTGCACTCCGCTGACGGCCTGACCCGCACCGTGGTGATGATTTTCGCCGGACTGTGCGTGCTGGCGCTACTGACCACGATTGTGTCCGACATCGGCACCAACTACGTCGGTCAGCACATCATCGCCAGGCTGCGCAAAGAGCTGGGGGAGAAAGTGCTGTCGGCGCCGATCGACCAGATCGAGCGCTACCGCAGCCACCGGTTGATCCCGGTGCTGACCCATGACGTGGACACCATCAGCGATTTCGCCTTCGCCTTCGCGCCGTTGGCGATTTCCATGACCGTGACCCTGGGTTGCCTCGGCTACCTGGCCATGCTGTCGTGGCCGATGTTTCTGATGATGCTGGTGGCCATCGCCATCGGCACCACCATCCAGGCCATCGCCCGGGCCAAGGGCATGCGCGGTTTCTACGCGGCGCGAGACTCCGAAGACGAACTGCAAAAGCACTACAACGCCATCGCCGAAGGGGCCAAGGAGTTGCGCATCCACCGCCCGCGGCGTCAGCGGATGTTCGTGTCCGGCATCCAGAAAACCGCCGAGAAAATCTGTGACACGCAGATCCACTCGATCAATACCTTCGTCATTGCCAAGTCGTTCGGCTCGATGCTGTTCTTCGTGGTCATCGGCCTGGCGTTGGCCCTGCAATCGTTCTGGCCGAGTGCCGACAAGGCGGTGATGAGCGGTTTTGTGTTGGTGCTGCTGTACATGAAAGGCCCGCTGGAGCATTTGGTCAGCACCCTGCCGATCATCAGCCGGGCGCAGATTGCGTTTCGCCGGATCGCCGAACTCAGCGAACAGTTTTCCTCCCCGGAACCGCACCTGCTGCTGGAGGATCAGGGGCACAAACCCGGCCCGGTCCACAGCCTGGAACTGAGCAACGTGCGTTACGCCTTCCCGCCGGTGGAAGGCAGCGAGCCCTTCCGCCTCGGCCCGGTCAACCTGCGCATCGAGCAAGGCGACATTGTCTTCATCGTCGGTGAAAACGGTTGCGGCAAAACCACACTGATCAAACTGCTGCTGGGGCTTTATGCGCCCACCGAAGGCGAAATCCGCGTGAACGACCAACCGATCACCGCCCTCAACCGCGATGACTACCGGCAGAATTTCACCACGATATTTGCCGACTATTACCTGTTCGATGACCTGATTCAGGGCGACCGGCAAGTGCCCCAGGATGCCACACGCTACCTTGAACGCCTGGAGATCGCGCACAAGGTCAGCGTGCGCGACGGCGCGTTCAGCACCACCGACCTTTCCACCGGCCAGCGCAAACGCCTGGCGCTGGTCAATGCCTGGCTCGAAGAACGGCCGGTGCTGGTGTTCGACGAATGGGCGGCCGATCAGGACCCGACCTTCCGCCGCATTTTCTACACCGAACTGCTGCCCGACCTGAAGCGCTTGGGCAAAACCATCATCGTCATCTCCCACGATGACCGCTACTTCGACGTTGCCGATCAACTGGTGCGCATGGAGGCCGGCAAGGTCAAAAGCGAACTGCAACCCGCCTGACCGTGTAGGAGCCAGGCTTGCCGGCGAAGGCGTCCTTGAAAGTGCCTTCGCCGGCAAGTCGGATCGCCGCACCGCTGGCTCCTACATGACCGGCATTCCCCCTGGACCGGAAAATTAATTTTCCGGTTTGCCGCGGCCTCCTCGTCTTAATGAGATGAATAAGAACCATTACCAACTATACCTGCCAAGGTCTTAACCTCATGTCCGCATCCCGTTTCATGCTTCGACCTCTGACCCGCGCCCTGTTAATGAGCAGCACGACCCGCTCTCGCATCACTTCCACCGGCCTCGGCCTGGCGATGACCCTGGCCATGACGCCTTATGTCCAGGCTCAGGAATGGACCCTGAACATCCCGGCCCAGCCATTGGCTCAGGCGCTGCAGACCCTCGGTCAACAGACCAATCTGCAAATCATCTACAGCCCCGAGAGTATCCAGAACCTGCGCTCCAGTGCCCTCAACGGCCGCTATCAGGAAGATGATTCGCTCAGCGCGCTGCTCAAGGGCACCGGGATCCGCCATCAGCGCGACGGCAACACGGTCACCCTGCTGGCGCCGGCCACCGGCAGCGCGATGGAACTGGCACCGACCAGCATCAACGGTCAGCGGTTGGGCGCAACCACCGAAGGCAGCAACTCCTACACCACCGGCGCGGTGACCATTGGCAAGGGCGAGCATTCGCTCAGGGAAACCCCGCAGTCGATCACCGTCATCACGCGCAAGATGCTCGATGACCAGAACCTGAACACCATCGAACAGGTCATGGAAAAAACCCCGGGCATCACCGTTTACGATTCGCCCATGGGCGGCAAGTATTTCTACTCCCGGGGTTTCCGCATGACCGGCCAGTACCAGTACGACGGCGTGCCGCTGGACATCGGCAGCAGCTACGTGCAGGCCGATGCCTTCAACAGCGACATGGCGATCTATGATCGGGTCGAAGTGTTGCGCGGTGCGGCCGGGATGATGAAGGGCGCCGGGGGCACCGCAGGCGGCGTGAACTTCGTGCGCAAGCGCGGCCAGGACACCCCGCACACTCAACTGTCGTTGTCTGCCGGGACCTGGGACAACTACCGTGGCCAGGTCGACACCGGTGGCCCGCTGAACGACGCCGGCACCATCCGTGGCCGGGCCGTGGTGACCCAACAGACCCGTCAGTACTTCTATGACGTGGGCGAGCGCAGGGACCAGATCTACTACGGCGCACTGGACTTCGACCTGAGCGACTACACCACTCTCGGCCTGGGCATGGCCTATGAAGACGTCGATGCCACTCCGTGCTGGGGCGGCTTGCCGCGCTACGCCGATGGCAGCGACCTGAAGCTCTCACGCTCCACGTGCCTGAACACCGCCTGGAACAACCAGCGCAGCAAGCGGGCCACTTACTTTGGCGACCTGAAACACGAGTTCAACGACAACTGGGCGCTGAAGGTCGCGGGGGTTTACTCGAAAAACACCCAGGACATGGAATACGCCTTCCCGAGCGGTTCGGTACCGGTTGGCGCCACCAGCACCAGTACCGCGATGATCGGCAGCATCTTTGACTACGATCAGGTCGACTACGGCCTCGACGCTTATGTGGACGGCAAGTTCGACGCATTCGGCCAAGAGCACGAGCTGATCGTCGGTGCCAACGCCAGCCGCTCCCGCAAGGACGACTTCTACGCCGTGGCCCTCCTGCCTCAGAGCCAGAATGTGCTGAACCCCGACCATCACCTGCCCCAGCCGGATGAAAGTTATTACCTGGCCAATGCCTCCCGGGGTGGTCCGGTGGACATGCGGATCAAGCAATACGGCGCCTACTCCACGGCACGCCTGAAACTGGCCGATCCGCTGACCTTCGTACTGGGCAGCCGCGTCAGCTGGTACAAGTCCGAAACCGACTCCGTCTCGTTCTGGCGCGGCGAAGGCACACCGACAAGCTCCGAGGCCAAGGAAACCGGGCAAGTCACCCCGTTCGCCGCGCTGCTGTTCGACATCAACGACAACCTGACCGTCTACACCAGCTACGCGGATATCTTCACCCCGCAAGGCGGCTACAAGACCATCACCGGTGCGACCCTCAAGCCATTGATCGGCCAGAGCTATGAACTGGGGATCAAAGGTGAATGGTTCGACGGTCGCCTGAACAGCTCCTTCAACCTGTTCCGCACCGTCCAGAAAGACGCAGCCCAGGATGACCCGGCCTGCCCGGACAGCAGCTGCTCGCTGAACTCCGGCAAAGTGCGCGCCCAAGGCTTCGAAGCTGAAGTCAGCGGTGAAGTCATCGATCGTCTGCAATTGCTCGCCGGCTACACCTACACCCAGACCAAGATTCTGGAAGATGCCGACGTCAGTCAGGATGGCGTGTCGTACAACACCTATGTGCCGCGCCACCTGCTGCGCGTATGGGGCGACTATGCGCTCAGCGGCCCGCTGGAACGCGTCACCGTCGGTGCCGGCGTCAATGCCCAAAGCAGCAACTACCGCACCTCGGCGAGCAGCGGCAACAACATCACCCAGGCTGGCTATGCGGTCTGGAACGGTCGCATCGGCTACCGCATCGACGACACCTGGTCCGTGGCACTGAACGGCAACAACCTGTTCGACAAGCGCTACTACGCCACGATCGGTTCCGAAGGTTGGGGTAACTTCTACGGTGAACCGCGCAACTTCGTGATGTCGGTCAAGGCTGACTTCTGATTGCAGCCTCAATGAAAACGCCCCGCAATGCGGGGCGTTTTTTTGTGCGGGAAAAGCTGACGTATTGTTTATCCGGGGTTTGAGGGTGTTCTTTCGGGCGTCATCGCGGGCAAGCCCGCACACAGTGATCGGTGTCGTTCACAAATCCTTTGGTCTAAGCAGATACCTGTGGGAGCGGGCTTGCCCGCGATGAGGCCGGTACATTCACTACAAATCCAAAGTGAGACTGCTAAACAAATGATGTTTCATCGACATCTCCCGCACGATTTACTGAAGAAAAAAAAGCGATGTACCAAAAGCGCTTGAAATCCAAGGGGTGGACGACAGCGTGGCCTCTACTCAGGCAGAAGTCAGGTCAACTTACAGAATCATCCAAATTTTGAACGATGACTTAATCAGACGCTTACTGGTTTTTAGCGAGAAAGCGGACGCATTTGTTTATCCGGTGATTTGACCCTGGGTTTGAGGGTGTTCTTTCGGGCCTCATCGCGGGCAAGCCCGCTCCCACAGTGATTGGTGTCGTTCACAAATCCTTTGGTCTAAGCAGATACCTGTGGGAGCGGGCTTGCCCGCGATGAGGCCGGTTGAGCCACCACAAGGCTCGGTGTCAGACCGCTAAACAGGCACTGTTTAAACGACACTTCCAGATACTCACTCAGGCTACACATTCTTGCGCCGTTGCCTACGACTGCGCCAGAATCCGCCGGCTAGTGCACCTGTGGCCCGGGCTGTATCGTTTTCTGGTCGCTGACGAATTCAGCGATCGGGTTTAGCGACCCGGATCATTCTAGGTGCATCAGCGTTCCAGGCTTCGCTGCAGCTTTTCTTACACTGCAATTACGTTATGGCGGCTGTATGCGGGAGACTTTTGAGTCTGCCGGGTGCCTATGACCGGTTCGCTAACCTGCGTGCAGCCGCCACCCTTACTTGTTTAGCGACAAGTCTTGGTGGCTCCATTTCTTATAGGAGCTTCACCATGTTCAAACCTACACCCAACCCACCTGAAACCGACCCAGCATCCCCCTACGAATCCCTCGATTCGAAAAAACTCAACGAAGCCGCCGACCGCGCCCTCGATTACCACCTCAAACCGCCCATCCCCAAAGACACCAAGCGCAAACCCAGCACCATTTACCATGTGGGTGCAAAGGTCGATAACGAAACCCTGCTGGTCAACGCCTGCGAAACCCTGGCGTCAGCGAGCATGATGCTCAGCGAGTTCGCCGGATTGATGGACATGCCACATCGCAACATGATGTTGGGGATTCAGCAGGTGGTGATGCTTGGGGAATTAGCGGTGAATAGGGTGCTGGATAACTTCGATCCGCGAGGCTAGCGAGGATGATCGTTCCCACGCGCAGCAAAGGAATGCAGCCCGGGACGCTCCGCGTCCCTTCCAGAGCCGAACGCAGAGCGTCCGTTGAGGCATTCCCACGCGGAGCGTGGGAACGATCAACATAACACTACCCCGCAGTTTCCATGCTCAACCCAAATGCCGACTCAGCGCCCGACTCAAGCTTTCATGCACACCCAACACATCCGGCATGACCGAGGCCAATCTGAGCAAGTCATGAGTCAGCCCCGGGCAATGTTCGAGTTCGACACTCACCCCCTGCGCGCGCAGTTTATCGACGTAGGCCTGGCCTTCATCGAGCAACGGATCGAACCCGGCCAGCAACACAATCGCCGGCGCAACCCCGCGCAAGTCCTCAGCCAGCAACGGCGAGAAGCGCCAGTCCAGCAAATCTTCGGGGCTGCGGGCGTAGTGCTGGTAAAACCAGTCCAGCGTGTCGTTCTCCAGCAGATACCCCTCACTGAACAACAAACGCGAATCGTGGGTGCGCGACGCATCAGTGACCGGATAACACAGCAGCTGCACCTTGGGGACGATGGCCACGGTGTGTGGCTGAACCACCGCTTGCAAGGCCAGCACCGTCGCCAGCGTGGCACCGGCACTGTCACCGCCGAACGCGACGCGACCGGCATCCAGCCCCAGGGCCAGCGCCTGTTCCGCCAGCCAGGACAAGGCGTCTTCACCGTCCTCCAGCGCGGTCGGGAAGCGATGCTCCGGCGCCAGCCGATAGCCAACCGACAACACCGCGCACGGCGTACGCCGGCAGAATTCGCGGCAGACTCCGTCATGGGAATCCAGGCTACCCACTACAAAACCACCGCCATGGAAATACACCAGCACCGGCATCGGTGCCGGCATCGGCGCCGTCGCCCCGTTCGGGCGATACAAACGCAACGCCAGCGGCGCACCGTCCCGTGCCGTGGTGTTGACCTCCAGCACATCAATATCCTGAGGGGCATTCCAGCGCAATTGCGCGGTGGTTTGTTCGAAGATCGCCCGCGCCTCGGCCGGGGTCAGTTGATGCAGCGCTGGCTGGCCTGCGTCCTGGCCGTCTTGCGCCAGGTCGAGGAAGGCTTCCAGATCAGGGTGTAGCGACATCGAAAAAATCCTTCTATCCGCAAAAAGGGCGTCAGCAAAAAAGGGGCGCACCTCGGCAACGCCCCCCGGCAATGATTAAATCCGCGCCATGCAATGCTCGATCAACGCCTCAAGCTCGCGCTGATAATCCTGCATGAGCCGCTCCAGGGTGCTGGCCCGATAACGCTGGCTGCTGTAGATGCAACGCAGCGCCAACTGACCGTCGTAAACCTGGCCGACAATCTCCAGCCAGTTGCCCAGATTGGCCTGCAGGCTGTAGTTGTCACCGGTGTCTTCCAGCGCCGGCACCAGCAAGGCTTGCTCGTCGAAGCTCTGGTCGAACTGCCCCAGATAGTTGAACGTCACCCGTGCCTGCGGCAGATCAGCCAACTGGCGGGCCAGTTGCGGGCCGGCCAGGTGACGCAACACGCCATAGCCGATGCCCTTCTGCGGGATGGCCGCCAACTGCGCTTGCACGTTGATGATCGACGCGCCGATGTCCGCGCTGTCGGGGGTGAGCCGGACCGGGAACATGCTGGTGAACCAGCCCAGGCTGCGACTCAGGTCGATGTTCTCGAACAGGTCCTCGCGGCCGTGCCCTTCCAGCAAAATCAGCGCCGACGGCTGTTCGCTCCAGCGACACAACGCTCGGCTCAGGGCCGACAGCAGCAAATCGTTGATCTGCGTGCGATAGACCGCTGGTGCCTGCTTGAGCAACTGCTCGGTGTGCTCGCGAGACAACTTGAGCCGCGCCTGAGCCTGGTGACGCACCTGATTCTTGCCGCGACGGTTGTCGCACGGCAGGTCGATACCCGGCTGATCCAGTTGCTCCAGCCAGTAGCCCAATTCCTGCTCGGCAATCACCGGCGCCTGCGCCTGCAACGCTTCGGCAAACGCACGATAGCTGCTGGTGCGGATCGGCAATTGCGGTTCGATGCCCATCACGCAAGCCTCATAGGCCACCTTCAAGTCGTCGAGCAGAATCCGCCACGACACGGTGTCGACCACCAGATGGTGGATGACCATCAACAGCCGCGCCTGGCCGTCCGGCAAGGCGATGTGCACCACACGCCAGGCCGGTCCATCGTCGAGTTTGAGGCTGCGCTGAGTCAGGTTGGCCAAGGCTTCGACCTGCTCACTGTTCTCGACCTCGCGGCGCCACAACACCGGCTCGCGGCGCTCGGTCGGTACGGCATAGCGCTGCAACCAGCGCCCGCCTTCCTGACAGAAGCGCAGGCGCAAGGTGTCGTGGTGGTTTTCGATCCAGCCCAGCGCCTGTTCCAGGGCATCCAGATCCAGCGTCTGACGCGCACTCAGCAAAAACGACTGGTTGTAGTGATGAGATTCGGCCATGCCCTCGGCAAAGAACCACTCCTGAATCGGCAGCAGATTGAACAACCCCTCGCTGGCCACATGGGTGAGGTCCACCGACGGTTGTGCGGTGCCCGCCTTGACCACGTCCTGTTCGACGATACCGGCGATGGTCTGGTAGCGCATCAGATCGCGCAGCTTGAGGTCCATCTGCAGGGTCGGGTGGTTCCTGACCCGGGAAATCACTTGCAGGCTCAGGATCGAGTCGCCGCCCAGTTCGAAGAAGTTGTCGCTGATACCGACCTGCTCCACCTGCAACACCTGCGCCCAGATGTCCGCCAGCAGTTGTTCCTGCTGATTGCGCGGGGCAACGTATTCCTCGCTTTTGAACTCCGGCTCGGGCAATGCCTTGCGGTCGAGCTTGCCGTTGGGGGTGATCGGGAAGGCACTGAGGCAAACGATCTGCGCCGGCACCATGTATTCAGGCAAAGTGCTGCGCAGACCGGCCTTGAGCTCATCACCCAGCTGCTGGCCGGCGTCGGTGACGACATAACCGATCAGTTGCTTGCCGGAGGCATTGTCCCGGGCGATCACCAGGGCGTCGCGGACCTGCGCCAGTTGCCGCAGGCTGGCCTCGACTTCACCCAGCTCGATGCGGAACCCGCGCACCTTGACCTGATGGTCGATGCGGCCGACGTAATCGACCACGCCGTCCTGGCGCAAGCGCACCAGGTCGCCGGTGCGGTACAGCCGCTCGCCGCTGGCAAACGGATTGGGCACGAAGCGTTCGCAGGTCAGGTCTGGCCGACCGTGATAACCACGGGCAACCCCGTAGCCACCGATGTACAACTCGCCGGCAAAACCGGGCGGCAGCGGATTCAGTTCTTCATCCAGCACATACAGGGAACGTGCCCCCACCGCCCGGCCGATCGGCGCATAAGCCGCTTCACAGTGCTGGCTCACCGGCACTTTCCACAGCATCGGGGTAACCACGGTTTCCGTCGGGCCGTAGCCGTTGGTGAAGTACTCGGGACGCAGCGCCGCCTTGACCTGTTCGAAGGTCTGGTCCGGCACCGCATCGCCACCGAAGCAGTAGATGCGCACCGGTGGCGGTGCGATACCGCTGGCTGCGGCGTACTCGGCCAGTTGCTTGAGGTAGGCCGGCGGGAAGCAGGCGATGGTCACGCCGTACTCGTGCAGCGCCTGATAAGTCTGCTCCGGCGTCCACAGGCAACCGTCCCGCACCACCAGCCGGCCGCCGCTGTACAGCGTACTCAACCAGCGCTCATGGGCACCGTCGAAAGCGAACGACATGAAGTGCAGCTCGCAACTGCGGGTGTCCATTTCATACAGTTTGGCGATGGCCTGACAGTGCATGCTCAGGGGTCCCTGGGTAACCGCCACGCCTTTTGGCCGGCCGGTGGAACCCGAGGTGTAAACCAGATAAGCCAGCCCTTGCTCCAGCACGCGGCACACCGGCGCCTCATCGGCATAACGGGATTCGTCGAGCTGATCCAGCTCAAGGCGCAACAGGCCCTCAGGCGCCGGTAACGTCGTCCGCAGGCTGCTCTGAGTCAACAGCAGCGCCATGCCCGAATCTTCGATCATGTACGCCAGACGCTCCGGCGGATAATCAATGTCCAACGGCACATACGCCGCGCCGCTTTTGAGCACGGCGAGGAAGCTGACGACCATTTCCAGCGAACGTGGGAGTGCCACGCCGATCACCACCTCCGGCCCCGCACCATGTTCGATCAGGCAATGGGCCAGACGATTGGCCCGTCGCTCCAGTTCACCGTAGCTCAGGCTCCGCCCGGCGCATTGCACCGCAATGGCCTCGGGCTGAGTCAGTGCGTGTCGGCTGATCAGCTCCGGCAACAGTTGCGGCTGATGATCCGCTGGCGGCTCGGCGCTCCAGGTTTGCATCGCCTGCCATTGTTCAAGCGACAGGCGCTGCAGGTTACCCAGGCGTTCGTCAGGCGCGCGCATCATCGCCTCAAGGGTGTTTTCCAGCGTCAGGCGGATACCCTCCACCGCCTCGGCACTGAAGTGGCTGCGCAGGTACAGGTATTCAATCGACAATTCGTCGCCGAGCGTCACCGCCAGGTCCATCGGCACGTTCGTCACGTCATGACCGATGGATTTGCCGAAGCTCAGGCCGCTATCGTTGTCTTCTTGCAGGCGGTCGTCGATCGGGTAGTTCTCAAACACGATGATGCTGTCGAACAGCGCCTGCCCGCCCAGGCCGGACCAGCGTTGCACGTCCGCCAACGGAGCCTGGGAATGGTCGCGGATATCCAGGTTGTAGGCCTGGATCCGGTTCAGCCAGTCTGCCAGAGGCTGATCCGGTTCCAGCGTCTGAATGATCGGCAAGGTGTTGATGAACAGCCCCAGCATGTTGCCGACACTGGGCAAACTCTCGGGACGCCCGGACACCGTGGCACCAAAGGTCACGGTGTTTTTCCCGGTGTAGCGCTGCAACAGCAGCAACCATGCGCCCTGGATCAAGGTGTTCGGGGTAATCCGCAGATCGCGGCAGAACTGCAGCAGACGACCGGTCTGTTGCGCGTCCCAATGGGAGTAAATGGCGTTGTGGCCGGGTTCATCGGACACATGCCGTGGATGGATGGCCTGGCTCAACGCCGTCGCCTCGTTGACCGGGGCCAGCCGGGCTTTCCAGAACAGCTCCCGGGCGTCCTGGTCCTGGGCTTGCAACCAGGCGATGAAGTCGCGGTAGCGGCCGTTTTCAGCGCTGATTTCACCCTTGGCGTAGTGCTGGATCACCTCACCAAACAGGCGCGAGCTGCTCCAGCCGTCCATCAAGATGTGGTGACTGGTCCAGACCATCTGGTACTGATCTTCAGCGCTGCGAATCAACAATACTCGCTGCAGTGGCGCATGGGTCAGCTCGAAGCCTCGCGCGCGGTCCTCGGCGGCCCGCGCGGCGATGTCCGCCTCGCTGACGTCGCGATCGCGCCAGTCGAGCACCTGCAAATCGAGCGTCGCCTGACGCTGGACAATTTGCAGCGGTTTGGCCAAGCCATCGTGCCAATGGAAGCTGGTGCGCAGGATAGCCTGACGCTCGATGACCGCCTCCCAAGCCTTGCGGAAACGCTCAATATCCAGACCGCCCACCGGCAAACTGATCTGATTGACGTACAGGCTCGAACCATTGTCCGACAAGGTGTGGAACAGCATGCCCTCTTGCATCGGCGACAGCGGATAAATGTCTTCGATCCGGGACGGGGCTATCGGCAAGGCGTCCAGTCGGGCCTGATCCAGATGCGCCAACGGGAAGTCCGACGGCGTGACGCCGTGGCTGTCCGGCTGGCAGCAATGCTCGATCAGCAGTTCCAGTTCCCGGGCGTATTCCTCGGCCAGGCGTTCGATGGTCGAGGCGTTGAACATCTGCGTGCTGAACGACCAGCCGACACTCAACTCGCCGCCGTACACCTGGCCATTGAGCGTCAGCCAGTTACCCAGCAGCGCATCGTGACTGTGCTCTGCGCCCTTGACCTCATCGGCCGGCACAAACAAGGCACCGCTCTGGCTATCGAAGCTACCGTCGAACTGGCCCAGGTAGTTGAAGGTGATACGCGGTGTCGGCAGGGTTCGCAGCGACGCCTGGCAAGCCTCGTCCCCCAGATAACGCAGCACACCGTAACCAATGCCACGATCCGGAATTGCGCGCAGTTGCTCCTTGATTTGCTTGATCGAGCCGGCCAGCGCCTGGGTCGGGGTCAATTTGACCGGGAACAGGCTGGTGAACCAGCCGACTGTGCGGGTCAGATCGAGGCCGTCGAACAAATCTTCACGACCATGGCCTTCGAGCTGAATCAGTACCGACGACTGTTCGCTCCAACGGGTGATCACCCGTGCCAGCGCCGTCAGCAACAGGTCGTTGACCTGTGTGCGGTAAGCCGCCGGGGTCTGTTGCAGCAGTCGTCGGGTCAAGGTCGGGTTCAGGCGACTGTAAAGCGTCAAGGCATGGCGGCTCTGCAGGCTGCCCCGGGGGTTATCTTGCGGCAGCGGCGCGCCGTCCGGGCGCTGCGCCTGCCAGTAAGGCAGTTGTCCAAGCAGCGATTCACTGCGGGCATGAGTTTGCAACTGCTCCGCCCAATGCTTGAAGGACGTGGTCTTGGCCGCCAATGCCAACGGTTCGCCGGCCAGTAACTGGCGGTAGCTGCCCTGCAAATCCTCCAGCAGGATCCGCCACGACACCCCATCGACCACCAGGTGATGAACGATCAACAACAAGCGCTGCTCGCCCTCAGGCAAATCGAACAACACCGCGCGCAACAACGGGCCTTGTTGCAGATCCAGGCTGCGCTGGGCTTGTTCGGCGACGCGTTCCAGTTGGGCGGCGTCACTGACCGATTCCAGCCACAACGGTGACAGGCGCTGTTGTTCCACGGTCCGATAGCTCGCCGACCAGCTGCCTGGGGTTTGGGTAAAGCCCAGGCGCAGGCCGTCGTGATGATCGATCAGCGTGTGCAAGGCCTGCTCAAACGTCGCGGCCACCAGAGGGTTCAACGGTTTGAGCAGCACCGACTGATTCCAGTGATGACGCTGCGGCAAGGGTTGTTCGAAGAACCATTGCTGAATCGGCAGCAACGGTGTCTCACCTGTCACCGGGCCTTGATCGGTTGGCGCCAGGACTTTGCCGAGCTGCGCAACAGTGGCCAGCCCCTGGACGGTCTGCTGCTGGAACAGATCCTTGGGCGTGAAACTGATGCCCTGCTGACGCGCCCGGCTCACCACCTGAATGGAAATGATCGAGTCGCCGCCCAGGGTGAAAAAGTTGTCGGTCACGCCGACTCGCTCGAGTTTCAGAATGTCTTGCCAGATCCCGGCAATCTGCTGCTCCAGTGCAGTGCGCGGTGCCACGTAATCGCGCTGCAATGGGTTAGCGTCCGGGGTCGGCAACGCCTTGCGGTCGAGTTTGCCGTTGGGGGTCAGCGGCAATTGTTCGATGAACAGCCATTGCGCCGGCACCATGTAATCCGGCAGATGCGCCTTGAGCCCGGCCTTGAGCGCTTCGCTCAGATCGTCCTGCTGTTGCGGGCTCAGGTCAGACTGCGCCGGCACCACATAGGCCACCAGTTGCTGGCCGCTATGGCCTTCCACCGCCAGCACCACGCCTTCGCGCACGCTGTCGTGAGCCAGCAATCGCGCTTCGATTTCACCCAGTTCGATACGGAACCCGCGCACCTTGACCTGATGATCGATGCGGCCGACGTATTCGATTGCACCATCTTCACGAAAACGGGTCAGGTCGCCGGTGCGGTACATCCGCTCGCCATTGCTGGCCAGCGGGTTGGGCACAAAGCGTTCGGCGGTGAGGCTCGGGCGGAACAGATAACCACGGGTAATGCCGTCACCGGCCAGGTACAACTCGGCGGCAACCCCAATCGGCGCGGCCTGCAATTGGGCATCGAGCAAGTGCGCGGTGGTGTTCACCAGCGGCCGGCCGATGTTCGCCTGACCGCCGGCTTCGCGACGGGTGCAGGTCGAATAGGTGGTGTCTTCCGACGGCCCGTACAAATCGTAAACGTGCTCGACCGAGGTCTCGCGGTACAGGGTATCCACCAGCGCTTGCTTGAGCGGTTCCCCGGCGAGATTGATGATGCGCACACCTGAAGGGATCTGCCCGGCGCGCTGCAAGGCCGCGATGGCCGATGGTACGGTGTTGATCAGGCGCACCTGATCGCGCTCCGGCAGGTCCGGCAATTCCAGGGCGTTGCGCGCCATGATGATCGAGCCGCCGCGGGCCAGGGTGACGAAAATCTCCCATACCGACAGGTCGAAGCACACCGAGGTCGAGGCCAGCACGCCTTGCAGGTCCTCTTCGCTGTACACCTCGTGCGACCAATGAATCAGCGCCTGCACGTTGCGATGAGCAATCGCCACGCCCTTCGGTTTACCGGTTGAACCGGAGGTATAAATCACATACGCCAGGTTGGCAGAATCAATCCCGCCCTCAAGGTTGTGCGATGCCAGGTCAGCGAAGGCCTGACCACCCGCCTCGACCCACACCACTTGCGCCTGAGTCTCGGGCAATTGCGACAGCAAATGCGGCTGGGTCAGCAACACTCGCGCCTGACTGTCGTCGAGCATGTAGGCCAGGCGATCCGCCGGGTAGTCCGGATCCAGCGGCACGTAGGTGCCACCAGCCTTGAGCACCGCCATCAGGGCAATCACCAGTTCGGCGGAACGAGGCATCGCCACGCCCACGCGGATTTCCGCACCGACACCCAGGGTTTGCAGATGACGGGCCAGTTGATTGGCGCGGCGATTGAGTTCGGCATAGGTCAAACCAGCACCGGCATGGCGCAAGGCAATCGCCTGTGGCCGCGCTTCGACCTGGGCTTCGAAGCCCTGATGGATCAACGCCTGGGCCGGGTACGCCGCATGATGGTCATTCCATTCGGCCAGGGTGCGCAGCTCGGTCGCCGGCAACAAGCCGATCTCGCCCAGCAAGCGTTGCGGCGCGTTGAGGAACTGGCGCAGCACTTCTTCCAGATGAGCCGCCAGGCCGACAACGCTGCGCTCGGCGAAGTGCTCGGTGAGGTAGTTGAAGTCCAGGCTCAACACTTCACCAGCACCGGCGATCAGTGTCAGACCGTAGTTGGTTTGCTCGCGATGTTCGAGACCGCTGAAACGCAGTCCACCTGGATTGGCCTCCAGGGTGTCGGACACCGGGTAGTTTTCAAACACCAGCAAGGTGTCGAACAACGCTTCGCCGTTGAGCGCGGCCAGGCGTTGGATGTCTTGCAACGGCGTCTGTTCGTAATCGCGCAGCAGCAGGTTTTTGTCCTGCACGCTGCGCACCCAGTCGCGGACACTGCAGGTCGCTTGCGGGCTGGCGATCACCGGCAGGGTATTGATGAACAGGCCCAACTGTTGCTCGATACCCGGCAGGTCCACCGGGCGACCGGACACCGTCGCGCCAAACGCGACGCTGCTTTGGCCGGTGTAGCGCTGCAACACCAGCAGCCACGCGGCTTGCACCAGGCTGTTAAGCGTCACTTGCTGCTGGCGCGAGAAACCATTGAGGCGCTGGGTAAAGGCTGCGTCAAAGGTCAGCTTATGCACGCCTTTGCCAGGGCCGGGCACGGTTTGCCCGTGGCAGGCCGAGGCCAGCCGCGTCGGTTCATCCAGTTCGGTCAACTGCCCCCGCCAGAAGGCTTGCGCCGCGTCCTTGTCCTGGCGTTGCAGCCAGGCCAGGAAGTCGCGATAACGGCCCTGGGCACTCGGCACCGGATGCCCGGCGTAATCCTGCAGCACTTCGCCAAACATCCGCGAGTTGCTCCACCCATCCATGAGAATGTGGTGGCAGGTGAAGATCAGGCGATGACGATCATCGGCGGTGCGCAGCAGGCACAGGCGCAGCAGCGGTGGATTCTGCAAGTCGAAACCGCGTTCGCGATCAGCCAAGGCACGGGCCTCAAGCACGGCCAGCAGGTCCGGTTCGGCACGCACATCCACTTCCGGCATTTCCAGGGTCAGCTGGCGATTGATCACTTGCAGTGGTGTATCGAGGCCGTCCCGGCCCCAGATGAAACCGGCGCGCAGCACTTCATGACGATCCACCACTCGCTGCCACGCTTGCTGGAAGCGCGGTACATCCAGACCATCGATATCCAGCAGCATCTGATAGACGTAAGCGCTGGCATCGGCGTCGTACAGGCTGTGGAACAGAATGCCCTGCTGCATTGGCGCCAGCGGGTAAATGTCCTCGATCCGCTGCGCGGCGATTGGCAAGCTGTCCAGATGCGCCTGGGACAACCCGGCAAGCGGCACATCGGACGGCGTCAGGCCGCCGCTCGGATGATTCAAGCAATGGTCGATCAACTCGCCCAGCGCCACTTCATAAGCGCGGGCCAGGGCGTTGATGGTCGCCTCTTCGAACACGTCGCCGCTGTAGGTCCAGGTCAGGCTCAATTGCCCTTGGTAGACGCGGCCGTCGATGGTCAGCCAGTTGCTCATCGGCGCCTGTTCGTCCTGACCGGCGCCCTTGTCTTCGGTGGCCGGCACCCACAGGGCGCCCTCGTCGAAGTTGTTATCGAACTGCCCCAAGTAGTTGAACGTCACCTTGGGTTGGAACACGCCGCTCAGGGCTGCCTGCGCAGCGTCGCTGCCCAGATAACGCAGCAAGCCAAAGCCGATGCCTTTGTTGGGGATCGAGCGCAGTTGTTCCTTGATGCCCTTGATGGACGCTTCGAGGCTGGCCTGCGGAGTCAGGCGCACCGGGAACATGCTGGTGAACCAACCCACGGTACGGCTCAGGTCGAGGTCGTCGAACAGGTCTTCGCGGCCATGCCCTTCGAGCTGCACCAAGGTACTGTCGGAGGCGGTCCACTCACACAAAACCCGGGCCAGTGCGGTCAACAGCAAATCGTTGACCTGGGTGCGATACACCGCCGGTGCCTGTTGCAGCAATTGCCGGGTGCGTTCGGCATCCAGACGCGTATCGACGCTGCGCTCGAAACGGTTCTGCAGTTTTCCATCAGGGTTGTCCAGCGGCAAGTCTGCCGGCGCTTCGGCCAGTTGCTCGCGCCAGTAATCCAGCTCGGCTTCCAACCCGGCGCTGCGCGCATAGCCTTGCAGGCGTTCGCCCCAATCCTTGAACGCCGTGGTCTTGGCCGGCAGGCGCAACGGTGTGTCAGCGCTCAGTTGCTGATAAGCGGTTTGCAGGTCTTCGAGCAGGATCCGCCACGACACACCATCAACCACCAGGTGATGGATCACCAACAGCAGTCGCTGGCTGGCGTCGGGCAAGTCCACCAGGGCCGCGCGGATCAACGGGCCATCGCTCAGGTTCAGGCTGCGCTGCAGCTCCAGGCACAGCGCTGGCAACGCTTCGCTGTCTGACAACGCCACAGTGCGCAACAGTGCGTTCGGCTGATCGACGGCGGCATGTTCTTGCGCCCAGCCACCTGCGGCCTGGCGATAGCGCAGACGCAAGGCATCGTGATGCCGTTGCAGATGTTCCAGGGCCTGCTCCAGCGCAGCCGCTTGCAGAGGTTCGGCCGGGGTCAGCAGGATCGACTGGTTCCAGTGCTGACGCAGGGGAATGTCGGTGGCGAAGAAGTACTGTTGAATCGGCGTCAGCACGGCCGCGCCGAGCACATCCCCTTGCATCGCCTGCACCGCATCGCTCTGCTGCGCGACGGTGGCCAGGCGTTGCACGGTCTGGTGCTGGAAGATGTCTTTGGGCGAGAAACGGATGCCCGCCTGACGCGCCCGACTGACCACCTGAATCGAGATGATCGAATCGCCGCCCAGTTCAAAGAAATTGTCGTTGAGCCCGACCCGCTCGACTTTCAGCACGTCCTGCCAGATCTCGGCCAAACGCTGTTCGAGTTCGCTGCGCGGTGCCGCGTAAGCTTCTTGCACCAGGCTCACATCGGGGTTGGGCAGTTGCTTGCGATCGAGCTTGCCGTTGGCCGTCAGCGGCAGGCGTTCGAGGAACACCCAGCTGACCGGCACCATGTAGTCCGGCAGGCTTTCACGCAATTGCGCCTTGATCGAATCGCGCAAGCCGGCATGGGCCTCCGCGTCCAGTGGCTCGCTCGGCACAATCCAGGTCGCCAGTTGCTGCCCACTGAGCCCTTCGACCGCCAGCACCACGGCTTCACGCACCGCGTCATGCTTGAGCAATTGGGTTTCGATTTCTCCCAGCTCGATACGAAAACCGCGAATCTTCACTTGATGGTCGATACGGCCGATGTACTCGATCACCCCGTCACCGCGCAGCCGCGCCAGGTCGCCGGTGCGGTACAGGCGTTCGCCGGCCACAGGGTTGAACGGATCCGGCACGAACCGCGTGGCGCTCATGCCTGGCTGGTTCAGATACCCGCGCGCGAGCCCCGCCCCGGCGATGTACAACTCGCCGATGCACCCTTGGGGCACCAGGTTCAGCGCGTCATCGAGCAAGTACCACGACAGGTCGACAATCGGCTCGCCGATCGGGCTGCTGTGGGTCTGCTGCAAGTCCGCCATGGACAGCGGGCGGTAGGTCACATGCACGGTGGTTTCAGTGATGCCGTACATGTTGATCAGGGTCGGCGCGCGGTCGCCGAAACGCTCGAACCATGGGCGCAGGCTCTGCACTTCCAGCGCTTCGCCACCAAACACCACGTAACGCAGCGCATGGTTGCGCGACGAGGCACTGGCCACTTGCATCAGCGGTTTGAACGCCGACGGCGTCTGGTTCAGAACGGTGACTTGTTCATCACAGAGCAAGGTGTAGAACTCTTCCGGCGACCGGGTGACGTCGTGGGGCACCACCACCAGTTTGCCGCCGTGGAGCAGCGCACCGAAGATTTCCCAGACCGAGAAATCGAACGCGTAGGAATGGAACAGCGTCCAACTGTCCTCGGGACCGAAACCGAACCAGTGATCGGTGGCGCTGAACAGGCGAATGACATTGCCATGGGGCAGCAATGCGCCTTTGGGCTTGCCGGTGGAACCAGAGGTGTAAATCACATACGCGAGGTTGTCCGCAGTGGTCAGGCATGGCGGATTGGCCGTGCTGCTGTCCTGCGGTGGTTGATTCAAATCCAGACACGCTAGCCCCGGTGGAATCGGCAGCTGCGCCAACAGGTGGCCCTGGGTCAGCAACAGCTCGATCCCGCTGTCCTCGATCATGTAGCGCAAACGGTCGTCGGGGTAGCTCGGGTCCAGCGGCACATAAGCGCCACCGGCCTTCAGCACGGCGACAATGGCAACGATCATGTCCAGCGAACGCTCCACCGCCACGCCCACCCGCACATCGGGGCCGACGCCACGGGCGATCAGCAGATGCGCCCATTGGTTGGCCTGGCGATTGAGTTCGGCATACGTCAGTCGTTGCCCGGCGAACACCACCGCTGGCGCCTGCGGATGACGCTCGGCCTGAGCCTCGATCAACTGATGAATGCACTGGCTGACCGGATGCACCACCGGGCTCGGGTTCCAGTGCGCGAGGAGTTGCTGTTGCTGCGCGTCATCGAGCACCGGCAGCTGGGCAATGCGCTGGGTCGGGTCCTGAACGATCGCCCGCAGCAGGTTGCGCCAATGCTGCGCCAGGCGCTCGATGGTCGTAGGCTCGAACAGGTCGGTGGCGTATTTGAGCACCGCTTCAATGCCATGGGCCTGTTCGGTGGTGTTCAGCACCAGGTCGAACTGCGCGGTTGCGCTTTGCCATTCCACCGGTTCGATACTCAAACCATTCAACCGCGTCTCGACACTGATCCGGCTTTCGGCCTGGTGATTGAACATCACTTGGAACAACGGGCTGTGGCTCAGGCTGCGGCCTGGTTCCAGGGCTTCCACCAGTTGTTCGAACGGCAGGTCCTGGTGTGCCTGGGCTTCCTGGGCGGTTTGCCGAACCTGGCGTAGCAGATCGACGAAGCTGGCTTGCCCGTCGACATCCGCCTTGAGCACCTGGGTGTTGACGAAGAAACCGATCAGACGCTCGATCTCCACGCGTCCGCGGTTGGCCACCGGCACACCGACACGGATGTCGGCCTGGCCGCTGTAGCGGTGCAACAAGGCCTGGAACGAGGCCAGTAACAGCACGAACAGCGTGACGTTTTCCCGTCGGGCGAAGGCCTTGAGGCTGTCGCTCAGCGTCGGGTCCAGAATCAGGTTATGGCTGGCCCCGGCAAAGCTCTGTTCCACCGGACGCGCACGGTCGGTGGGCAACTCCAGCACCGGCTGCTCGCCGCCGAGCTTTTGTTGCCAGTAGGCCAGTTGACGTTCCTGTTCACCGGCCTCCATCCATTGCCGCTGCCACAGGGCGTAGTCAGCGTATTGAATCGGCAAGGCCGGCAGCCCGGCGTCATGCCCGAGGTTGAAACCGGCATACAACTGCACCAGCTCCTCGATCATCACCTGCAACGACCAACCGTCCGACACGATGTGGTGCAGGGTCAGCACCAGCACGTGATCCTGCGGGGTGACTTGCAGCAGGGCCGCGCGCAACAGCGGGCCGGTCTGCAAATCGAAAGCTTGCTGGCTCTGGGTCTGGACGAAGGCCTGGATCGACGCCTCCTGGTTTGCCGCCAGCTCAGAGCTCAGTGAGTGAATATCCAGGGCAAACGATCCTGCGGGCAGGATCGTTTGCAAGGGTTGCCCGGCGTCTTGAGTGAACACCGTGCGCAAGGTTTCGTGACGTTCAATCAGCGCCTGGACGCTGCGCTGCAACGCGGCCACATCCAGTGGGCCCTGCAAGCGCAGGGCCGTGGGAATGTTGTAGGCCGCGCTGTGCGGCGCCCATTGCCAGAGAAACCACTGGCGCTGTTGAGCGTAGGACAGCAACAACGGTTCTTCAGCCGTGCGCTTGAAAACCGGGGCAATGTCAAAAAGGTTGACGCCTTTCTGCTTGAGCAGAACCGCCAGAGCCTTTCTTTGCTTAGCCGAAAGTTGTCCTACCGACTCGATTAACTCTTGCACGCGTTGTTCCCCTCAAGAAATCAGTTTTTCCAGATCATCGAGGGATAGACGTTTGAGGGCCTCCAGGGATTTAGCCAATTCGTCCTGAACCGGTGATAAATCGACGCGCAACGTTTCGATGCGGGTGCAGAACGCTTGCAAGGTGTCGGCTTCGAACAGCTCCTTGAGCGGCACCTTGTCACCCAGCCGTTCTTTGATCCGGGTCACCACCAGCGTCGCCAGCAACGAATGCCCGCCCAATTGGAAGAAGTTGTCCGTCAGGCCGACGCGCTCGATTTCCAGCACCTCTTGCCAGACGGTCGCCACTTCCCATTGCAGATCGGTGCGCGGCGCTTCGTAACGCTGCAGCGTCGGATTGCCGCCCAGCGCCATCAGGGCCTTGCGATCGAGCTTGCCATTGGGGGTCAGCGGCAGCGCGTCAATCACGTGCAGATGGCTCGGCACCATGTGCGCCGGCAAACGATTGGCCAAGGCCGCCCGCAGGGTTTCCACCACCGATAAATTGCCCGATTGGCTCGCTACGACATAGGCATGCAGGTGTTTACCCGCCGCGCCCTCCTGCGCCAGCACCACGGCTTCGCGCACCTCGAGCTGCTCCAACAATCGGGCTTCGATCTCGCTCAACTCAATGCGGAAGCCGCGAATCTTCACCTGATGGTCGGCACGACCAATGTACTCAATCGTGTCGTCTGGCCCCTGGCGCACCAGATCGCCGGTGCGATACAGCCGCTCACCATTAGTGGCGAACGGGTCCGGCACGAAGCGTTCAGCGGTCAGGCCGGGACGCAGCAGATAACCTCGGGTCACGCCGGCACCGGCCAGGTACAACTCGGCCGCCAGCCCCGCCGGCAACACCTGCAACTGGCTGTCGAGCAGGTAAGCCACGGTGTTGTCCAGCGGCCGCCCGATGTTCGCCCGGCCATTGGCGGTGCGCAGGGTGAAGGTCGAATAAGTGGTGTCTTCCGACGGCCCATACAGGTCATAAACCTGCTTGACCGAGGTGCTGGCGTACAGCGTATCGACCAGCGTCTGCTTGAGCGGCTCGCCGGCCAGATTGATGGTGGTGACCGACGCCGGAATCTGCCCGGCCCGTTGCAGCGCGGCAATTGCCGACGGCACCGTGTTGATCAGCGTCACCCGCTCACGGGCCGGCAACTCGGACAGAGCCAGGGCGTTGTCCGCCAGCACCATGCAACCGCCGCTGGCCAACGTGACGAAAATCTCCCACACCGACAGATCGAAGCAGATCGAGGTCGAAGCCAGCACGCCGCGCATCTGCTCATCGCGGTAAACACCCTGCGACCACTGGATCAGCGCCGCGAGGTTAGCGTGGGTGATCGCCACCCCTTTGGGCTTGCCGGTGGAGCCGGAGGTGTAAATCACGTAGGCCAGGTTCTGCGCCACGATCCGGCTGACCGGTGCCGTGGACGGATACCCAGCGAGCCATTCGGCACCCTCTTCGACCAACAGCACTTGCGACGGCAACACCTCGGGCAACATCGCCTGCAACGCGGCTTCGGTCAGCAGCACCGCTGCGCAACTGTCCTCGAGCATGTGCAGCAAGCGCTCTTGTGGATACTCCGGGTCCAGCGGCACGTAGGCACCGCCAGCCTTGAGGATCGCCAGCAACCCGACCAGCATGTCCGGAGTGCGGCGCATGCACACGCCCACCCGTACTTCCGGCCCGACACCCAGCGCTTGCAGCTTATGCGCCAGTCGATTGGCCCGGGCGTCGAGGGTGCGGTAATCGAGGGTCTGCTTGGCAAACAGCACCGCCGCAGCCTGCGGTTGACGTTGTACCTGCGCGTCAATCCGTTCGACCACGTTGCGCGAATCCAGCGCCGTGATCGCGGCCTTGCCCCAGTCGACAGCCGCTTGACGCGGTTTGCCGTCCAGCAGTTGCAACGCGCCCAGAGGCTGCGAAGCATCCGCCATGAATTGCATCATCAGGCCTTCGAGCTGGGTGCTCAGGTCGGCGATGGTGGTGTGATCGAAACAGGCCTGGTCGAAGCTCAAGCCGAGGGTCAACTCACGACCGGTGACCGCCACCAGCGTCAGCGGATAGTGGGTCTGTTCCTGACGCGAGAGGGTGGAAAACTCGAGACCGGTGGCAGAGCCTTGCGCCAACGCTTCAGCCATCGGGTAGTTCTCGAACACCAGAATACTGTCGAACAGTGCGCCCGCACCCTGCCCCGCCCAGCGCTGAATATCGTAGAGCGGCGTGTGTTCATGTTCGCGCAAGGCCAGGTTGAGGCTCTGCACCTGCTGAATCCACTGGCCGACCGGGATTTCGGCGGATGGCGCCGCCACCACCGGCAAGGTATTGATGAACAGGCCGATCTGCTGTTCGACGCCGGGCAAGTCCGTCGGGCGACCGGCCACAGTGGCGCCGAAAGCCACGGTGTCCTGGCCGGTATAGCGCTGCAACAGCACCAGCCACGCGGCTTGCATCAAGGTATTGAGGGTGACTTTCTGTTCGCGGGCGAAGCGGTTCAGATCGGCAGTTTGTCGTTCGCTGAATGCATGCTGGTAATCGGCATAACCGCTGGCCGGCGTCTGGCTGACCGGCATGGCGCTGGCTAGGCGGGTCGGCTCCTGAAGGTCAACCAACGCCGACGTCCAGAACTCGCGACTGGCCTGAGTATCGCGCTGGCCCAGCCACTCAATGTAATCGCGATAGCGCCCCGGGGTCGCCGCCGGGGTCATGCCGGCATAGCGTTGCAACACCTCGCCGAACAACTGCGAAGTGCTCCAGCCGTCCATGAGGATGTGATGACTGGTGTAGATCAAGTGATGCTGCGCTTCAGCGGTTCGCACCAGCAACACGCGCAACAGCGGCGCCTGGTCCAGTTCGAAACCGGCGGCCAGATCCTCCCGGGCCAACTGATCGAGCGCTGCGTGAAGGTCATCACGACCGCGCCAGTCCTGCACGGTCATGGGCATCTGCACCGTCGGCCTTACAATCTGCACCGGCGCGTCGGCGTCCTCGGGCCAGACGAATGCGGTGCGCAGAATCTCATGGGCCTCCAGCGTCTGCTGCCAGGCCTGACGGAAACGCTCGGCGTCCAGTTGCCGTACATCAACCCGCAACTGGTTGGTGTAGGCCGGGCCGTCCGGTTCGTTGAGGCTGTGGAACAGGATGCCCTGCTGCATCGGCGACAACGGATACAGATCGCTGATCTCCCGCGCCGGCACCGGCAGCGCCGACAGTTGCGCCTGAGTCAGGCTCAGCAGATTGAAGTCCGACGGCGTGACCCCGGCATGCTCACCGGCAGTGCAATGTTCGATCAGCCGTTCCAGCTCATGGCAATAGGCGTCGGCCAGCGCCTGAACGGTGTGCGGGCGGTACATGCCTTGGCCGAACGTCCAGCTCAATTCCAGCTCACCGCCATAGACTTGGCCATCGACATTCAGCCAGTTGCCCAAGGGCGCATCGTCATCCTGATGGTCACCGGTGCTGTCAGCAGTCGGCACCAACAGCGCGCTGTCAGCGGCACTGAACGCACCGTCGAACTGGCCCAGGTAGTTGAACGTGATGCGCGGTGCCGCCAGCTCAAGCAGCGGTTCGAAGCCTGCGAGGTAGCGCAGCACGCCGTAGCCGATGCCTTTTCCCGGCACCGCTCGCAGTTGTTCCTTGATCGCGCACAACGAAGTGCCCGGCTCTGCCTGTGGGGTCAGACGCACTGGAAACAGGCTGCTGAACCAGCCAACGGTGCGACTCAAATCCAGGTCATCGAACAGGTCTTCGCGACCGTGACCTTCGAGCTGGATCAGCACCGAATCCTGTTCGCTCCAGTCACACAGCACCCGCGCCAGGGCCGTCAGCAGCAAATCGTTGATTTGGGTGCGATAGGCGGCCGGCGCCACTTTGAGCAGCGCGTGGGTCAGTGTCTTGTTCAGGCGTGAAGTGGCCCGAGCGGCCTGGCGACGAGTCTGGACGGTTTCGGGGAAATCCCTCGGCAAATCGCTGTTACCGCCCTCCAGCGTGCGCTGCCAGTAGTCGCGCTCGGCCTTCAAAATATCGCTCTGCCCATAACGGTGCAGGTGTTGCGCCCAGGCTTGGAGCGAGCTGCTTTTACCCGGCAGGACAATTGCCTTGCCTGCCGCCGACGCGGTGTAAGCCTGCTGCAAATCCTCCAGCAGCACCCGCCAGGACACGCCATCCACCACCAGGTGATGGATCACCAGCAGCAAACGTTGTGTTGCGTCAGGCAGGTTCACCAGCACCGCACGCACCAGCCGGCCCTGTTGTAAGTCGAGACTGCGCTGGGCCTCGGAGGCCAGCGCGGGCAAATCGGCAAGGTCGGCCAGTGCCCGCACCCACAACAGGTCTGTGTGGCGCTGCGCCTGGAATGTCGCCTGCCAAGTCTCGCCCGATGCCTGGAAACTCAGGTTCAGCGCATCGTGCTGCTCGATCAGGGCGGCCAATGCGCTGTGCAGATGGGTCGCGTCGAGGGGGATTTGCGGTTGCAACATCACCGACTGGTTCCAGTGATGACGCTGGGGAATGTCGGTCTGGAAGAAGCGTGCCTGGATCGGCAACAACGGCAGATCGCCGCTGACCTTTTGTGCGACGCTGGCCGCCGGTTTGCTCTCGATCAACTTGGCCACCGCCGCCAACTGGCCGATGGTCTGCTTCTCGAACAGTTGCTTGGGGCTCAGCTTGATGCCCTGGCGTTTGGCCCGAGCGATGATTTGCAGGCTGAGAATCGAGTCGCCGCCCAGCTCGAAGAAGTTGTCGGTGCTGCCCACTTGCTCAAGCTTCAGGACATCGGCCCAGATGGCGGCAAGCTTCTGTTCGACCTCACCCACCGGGGCAACAAATTGCTGCGTCGCCAGCTCCGGCGCCGGCAAGGCACGCTTGTCCAGTTTGCCGTTGGCGGTCAGCGGCAGACGCTCCAGCACAACGATCTGCGCCGGCACCATGTACTCCGGCAGGCAGGCCTGTAACTGCTGGCGCAAGGCGTCGACATTCAACGGCAAGTCAGGCGCGGCCACGCAGTACGCCACCAGTTGCAGGCGCGCTTCATCACCGTCCAGCGGCAAGGCCAACACCGCGGCCTCGCTCACGCCGCCGAGGCCCAGCAATACTCGAGCGACTTCCGCCGGCTCCACTCGATAGCCGCGCACCTTGACCTGATCGTCGGCACGCCCGATGAACTCCAGCGCGCCCTGACGATTGCGGCGCACCCGGTCACCGCTGCGGTACACCCGCGCACCGACGCTGCCAAAGGGATCCGGCAAGAAACGTTCGGCGGTCAGCCCCGGCTGTCCCAGATAACCCAGGGCCACACTGTCGCCGCCGATGTACAGCTCGCCCGCCACCTGATCGGCGACCGCGTTGAGTACATCGTCCAGCACGTAGACATGCGCACCCGACAATGGACGACCGACCGGCACGCCGCGGGCACCCGAGTCGAGATCCTTGAGCTCATGGGTCAACACACCGACCGTGGTTTCACTCGGACCATAGTGGTTGATGAACCGGCAGCCCGGCTTGAGTCGCCGCACCTGTTCCAGCAATGCCGGCGAGCAAGCCTCGCCGCCCACGATCAGAGCGTGTTGCGGCAACACATCGGCGGCCCGTGACGCTTGCATCAACGCCGACAAATGCCCCGGTACGATTTTCAGCACGCCCACTTGGTGCCCGGCCATGTAATCGGCAAACCGGTCCGGGTCGAAGCCCAGCTCTTCGGGCAGTACATGCAACAAGCGACCGGAACACAAGGCGCCGAACAGCACGGTAAATCCAAGATCCGCCGCAATGGTCGAGACCAGCGCCATGCTTGCCGCAGGCTCCAGCGCCAGGCGTTCCAGCGCACCGCGCACGTAACTGGCCAGAGCGCCGTGGCTCACCAGCACGCCTTTGGGTTGGCCGGTGGAACCGGAGGTGTGAATCACATAGGCCGCTGCATCCGCCGATACGGTCAGCGAAGGCTTCGTCGTCGGCTGGTCCTGCCAGCGTTCGGGCGCGAAGGCCAGCCCCTGGCAACCGGCGACCGCCAGAGTGCCTTCCCGCGCGTCGCCTGCGGCACACAGCAGGACTTTCGCCTGCGCGCCTTCGAGCATCTGCCACAAACGTGCGTCCGGCGCCTTGACGTCCAGCGGCATGTACACCGCCCCGGCCTTGATCACCCCTAACACACAGGTCAGCCATTCCAGTGAGCGCTCCATCAGCACCGCCACGGGTTGCCCGCTCTGCACACCTTGCGCTCGCAGGTAGTGGGCCAGGCGATTGGCGTCCTGATCCAGCACCTGAAAACTCAATGTCCGCTCAAGGCAGCGTGCGGCCAGCGCCTCAGGCTGTACGGCCACCTGACGCTCCCATTGCTGCAACACCGACTCCGCCGGCTGCCGTGGCGCCAGCGCCGGTTGCACAGGTGTGGTTGCAAGACTGTGCAGCGGCGCCTGCGGGGCGCTGAGCAATTCGCGGAACAGGCCGAGCAGCGTCGGGATAAACCCTTCAATGGTCGAGTGCTGGTACAGGTCGCTGGCGTAGGTCATCTGCCCGTGGATCAGCGTGCCGTCATCGGTGATGTCCAGCGCCAGATCAAAGTGCGTGCCTTGTTTGTCCAGCGGATACTCGGTGACGCTCAGGCCCGGCAGGTTCATCGAACGCTGGGTCTGCATGCCGACGTTCTGGTTGAACTTGGCCTGGAACAACGGGTTATGCCCCAGGGTTCGCTCGGGCACCAGTTCATCCACCAGTTGCTCGAAAGGCAACTCCTGATGAGCCTGGGCACCGAACGATGCTTCCCGAACCCGAGCCAGCAAATCGACGAAGCTGCCGCGCTCATCGACCTGGCAACGCAGCACCTGAGTGTTGACGAAGAAGCCGATCAGCCCTTCGACCTCGGAGCGCCCGCGGTTGGCATTAGGCACGCCGACGCGAATATCGCGTTGGCCGCCAAGACGTGACAGGAACAGCGAAAAACCGGCCAGCACCAGCATGAACAAGCTGATGCCCTGAGCCCGGGCAAAGCCGTTCAACTGCCGGGACAGGTCGGCACCGAAATCAAAGCTCAGGGTCTGGCCTTCGAAACTCTGGGTCAGTGGCCGGGGGAAATCCGCCGCCACGTCCAACAGCGGATGCTCTTCACCCAGCTGCTGACGCCAGTAATCGAGTTGCCGCTCGCCCTCGCCGGCCTCCAGCCAGCAGCGCTGCCAGATCGCGTAGTCGGCGTACTGCAACGGCAACGCCGGCAATTGCGGTTCGCGCTCCAGGCTGAAGGCCTGGTAGCACTGCACGAACTCCTTGACCATGACGTCCATCGACCAGCCATCGGAGACGATGTGATGCATGCTCACGATCAGCACATGTTCATCGCCCGCCAGACGGAACAGGCTGGCCCGCAGCAATGGCCCATGAAGCAAGTCGAACGGTTGCGCAGCCGCTTCCTGAACTCGCCGCGCCAGCTCGGCTTCACGCTCTTGCACAGCAACGTTCGACAGATCGACGCGTTCCAGTGGTACGTCCTGATGGTCGAGGATCACCTGACTCGGCTGGTCGTTGTCGGTCTGGAACACCGTGCGCAACACTTCATGGCGCGCCACCAGATGATCGAAGGAACGCAACAGCGCGGCCTCGTTCAGCTGCCCGTGCAAGCGCAGGCCGGCGGCCATGTTGTACGCGGCGCTCTGTGGCTCAAGCTGCCAGAGAAACAGCAGACGCTGCTGGGCAAACGAGAGCGGAATCACCACGCAGTCGTGACGACTGACCGGCAGTGGCAGCAGGCTGAAGTCCTTGCCCTCCTCGCGCAGTTTGGCGAGAAACAGTCGACGTTGCTCCAGCGGCAAACCGACGAACCTTTTAGCGATACGCTCCGCCATATTGCCGCTCATACTTCAACTCCCTCCAAAGAACTCATGAACTGATCCATGTCGGACCAGTCGTTATCGCTTGCACCGCCGGCCAGCGCGGCCAGCTCCAGGGCCAGATCGCCCAGCAGCGGTGTCTCGAACAGGCTGCGCAACGGCAGTACCACGCCCAACTGGCTTTTGATCCGCGCGATCACTTGCGCGGCCAGCAACGAATGCCCGCCCAACTCGAAGAAATGGTCATCGACACCGACCCGTGGCACTTGCAGCACCTCGATCCAGATCTGCGCCAGCGCCTGTTCGGTGTCGGTTTGCGGGGCGCGATAGCTGCTCTGCAATTGGCTCGGATCGGGGATCGGCAAAGCCTTGCGGTCGAGTTTGCCGCTGGGGGTCAGGGGCAAGCGCGGCAACAGCAACAAGTGACCGGGCACCATGTAGTCCGGCAGGTTCTTCTGCAGCGAGGCCCGGATTTGCTGACGCAGAATCACCTGCTCCGCCGCGCTGCCGAGCACGCTCTGATCGACGACCAGATACGCCACCAGTTGTGGCCCGCCGACTAGAGACAATGCCAGCACCACCGCCTCACGAATCCCCGGGCATTGCTGCAACCGCGACTCGATTTCCCCCAACTCAATGCGGAACCCGCGAATCTTCACTTGGTGATCGACGCGACCGATGTACTCCACCGCGCCATCGTCGCGCAGTCGGGCACGATCGCCGGTGCGGTACAGGCGCTCGCCGACCGCGAATGGATCGGCGATAAACCGTTGGGCGCTGAGCGTCGGCTGCCGGTGATAACCACGGGCCAGGCCCGGCCCGCCGATGTACAACTCGCCCACCGCCCCTTGCGGCAACAGATTCAAATCGTCGTCGAGCACGTACAACCGGCGTTGCTCCAGACCGTGACCGATCGGAATGCCGCGCCACGACACCGCCTCGGCGGTCAACGCGCTGCAATCATGAATGGTCGAGACCACCGTCGCCTCGGTCGGGCCGTAGGTGTTGAGCAAACGCACATGGCCCAGCCCGGCGCGTTGCCACAGGCGCAGCCCGTCCACCGCCATCGCCTCGCCGCCCACGTGAATCTGGCGCAAGGCGCCGAAGTGAACAGGCGGGTTGGCCGCGTAATCCTGCACCACCGAATACCAGTAAGCGGCCGGCAAATCCGCCAGGGTAATGCCTTGTTCGACGATCACCTGATGCAAGGTCGCACTGTCCCACAGTCCGGCATCGCGCAGGACGACACAGGCGCCATGGCACAGCGGCGGGAAGAATTGCTCGACGAAACCGTCAAAACTGCTGGTGGCGAATTGCAGTACGCGATCGCCTTCGCGCAAATCGCTGTAGTCGATCGCCCGCGCGATGAATTCGCTCAACGCGCCGTGGCTGACGGCCACGCCCTTCGGCCGGCCGGTGGAGCCGGAGGTGTAAATCACGTACGCGAGGTTCTGCGGATCCACCGTCACTTGCAGGTTGTCTTGATTCGCAGCGGCGCTGTCCGGTAGCTGGTCCAGACACAGGCAATCGATGCCATCGAGCGCCGGCAGGCTACTCAGCAGTGGGCTCTCAGTCAGCAATAGTTTCAGCCCGCTGTCATCGAGCACATGGCGCAAGCGTTCGGCCGGGGTGTGCGGGTCCAGCGGCACATAGGCGCCGCCGGCCTTGAGCACGGCCAGCAATGCCACGGCCAGTTCCAGCGATCGCCCCAACGCCACACCGACCAGCACATCGGGGCCGACGCCTTTGGCGCGCAACTGATGGGCCAGACGATTGCTGCGAACATTCAATTCGGCATAGCTGAGTGAGGGCGACTGATCGCCGGCCAGAATCACTGCGGTGGTGTCGGGAGTGCGCGCCGCTTGGGCCTCAAACAACTGCGGCATGCCGGGCAGCACCGCCGGGTTGGCGACGGCTTGAATCAAGCGCTCCCGCTCATCCGTGCCGAGCATCGACACCTCGCCCAGCGGTTGTTGCGGATCACGGCAGACCGACACCAGCACGTTGTGCCAATGCTCGGCCAACGCGGCGATGGTCGGTGCGTCGAACAGGTCGGTGGCGTAAGTGAACGCGGCGAACAGTTGCTCGCCCTCCTCTCGGGTGTCGAGCATCAGGTCGCTGGTGGCCGCATGCTGACGCCCGCTGCCGGCCAGTTGCTGCTCACTCAGATAGCCGACCTGCAAACCGCAATCGAGGCGCACGTCCTGCAGATCGGTCACCAGCGGCTGGTGGTTGAACATCACCTGAAACAACGGATTGTGACTCTGACTGCGGGCCGGCTGCAGGGCTTCGATCAACGCATCGAACGGCAGCTCCTGATGGGCCTGGGCGCCAAGCGCCGCCTGACGCAGGCTCTGCAGCAGGTCGCTGAAACGAGTCTTGGCGGTGACCTCGCTGCGCAGTATCTGGGTGTTGACGAAGAAGCCGATCAAGCCTTCGGTTTCACTGCGGGTGCGGTTGGCGATCAAGCCGCCGACGCGGATGTCGGTCTGGCCGCTGTAGCGATGCAGCAAGGTCTTGAAGGCGGCCAGCAACACCACAAACAGCGTCACGCCCTGGCGCTGGGCGAGAGTTTTCAGCGCCTGGCGCAGGGCTCCGTCGATGACTTTTTCCAGGCGCGCGCCCTGGTGGCTGGACTGGGCCGGATAGGCACGGTCGGTGGGCAATTCGAGGATCGGGTGTTCTTCACCCAACTGCGTGCGCCAGTAATCGAGCTGGCGCTCGCGCTCCCCGGCTTCCAGCCAACTGCGTTGCCACAGGGCGTAGTCGCGGTAGTGCACGGTCAGTGCCGGCAAGGTCGGTTGACGCCCCGCGACCAGCCCATCGTAGGTGCGCATGAACTCGTCGATCAGAATGTTCATCGACCAGCCATCGGCAATGATGTGGTGCAACGTCAGCAGCAGCACGTGCTCCTGCTCGGCCAGGCGCAACAAGCGAAGGCTCAGCAGCGGTCCCTGTTGCAAATCGAACGCCTGAGTGGCTTCAGCCATCATGTGCTGCTGCGCCTGCGGCCAGCGCCGTTCTTCAGGCAAGGCACTCAGGTCGTTGATCGCCAGCGTCAGGTCACGGGGTTCGGCTACCCGCTGGAACGCACGTTCGCCCTCCTGGCCGAAGGTGGTGCGCAGGCACTCATGACGCGCGACAAGCAGGCTGAACGCGCGCTCCAGCGCATCGATTTGCAGCGCACCGCTCAGGCGCACCGCCATCGGCAGGTTGTAGGCCGCGCTCTGCGGATCCAGCTGCCAGAGAAACCACATCCGCTGCTGGGCATAGGACAGGCCGTCACGCTCATCGACCCCGACACAGGAGGTCATGGGAAGCTGCGCAAAATCGATGCCTTCGCGGGCCATGCCGGCCAGAAACAAGCGGCGCTTGTCCTGCGGCAGTTCGATAAAGCGGCGGGCGAGTTTCTGTGCGTCTGCGGCATTCATGCATTGGGTCCTTGCTGATCGGCGGCGTGACCAGGAGGCCCGGTCGTATCAACAAGAACGAATGGCTAGCGCGATGATTTAGCGGCACCGACAAACGCGGCCAGTCAGTTGAGGTGCAGAACCTGTGGGAGCGGGCTTGCTCGCGAAGAGGGTGTGTCAGTCGACATTAATGTTGCCGGGTGCACCGCTTTCGCGAGCAAGCCCGCTCCCACAGGTTCCGCACCAGGCATTAGACCGAGCAATGGACAGCGCAACAAAAACGCCGAAGCCGGTGCAAGACCGGCTTCGGCGACAGGACTGTTCAGATCAGCGCGCGTCCTGGGAGTGCCCTTCGGCCATCGCGACGATCACCTTGCGCTTGCCTTCGAAGGGCGCGCGGGCATGGGCCGAGAGCATGTTGTCTAGCATCAGCACATCGCCCTCCTGCCAGGGGAAACTGATGGCACAGTCATCGAGCACCGCACGAATTTCACTGAGCACCTCATCCTCAATGGGCGAGCCGTCGCCGTAGTAGACGTTACGCGGCAGGTCTTCCTCGTCGACGATGTCCAGCAGGGTTTCACGCACCTCCGGCTGCAGGTTGGAAATGTGGAACAGGTGAGCCTGATTGAACCAGACCATGTCGCCGGTCACCGGATGACGCGCCACCGCCTGACAGGTCTGGCGGGTGCGCAATTCTCCGTCATCCTTCCACTCGCAAATGATGCCGTGGGCTTTGCAGTAGGCCTCGGCCACGTCGCGGTCTTCGGTGTTGAACACCTGCTCCCAGGCCACGTCCAGCCCGTTGCCGAAATTGCGCACGTACATCAGGCCTTTGTTGACGAAGCGCTCGCGGATCGCGACAGGCATGCGCCGATAGACTTCCCGGCTGTCGGCAATCGGCGTTTCGCCGCCCAAGGTGGCGGCGATCATGCTGTAGAACCAGATTTTCATCGGCCAGTCCCGGGAGTAGGCCTGCTCGTTGTGCAACGGAATGCTCTGATGCGCCGGGTATTCGGTGGAGGTGTAGACCCCCTGGGTGACGTTGGTGCGCGGCGTCGAGCCGAATTCGTAATTGAGTAGCGGATGGCCGAAGCCGGCAGCGAATTGGCGGAACTGCTCGGCACCGTCCAGCTGGAACCCACGAAACAGAATGCCGCCGTCACGCAGCAAATGCTCATCCACCAGCTCATTCAATTCATCGAACACCGCCAACAGGCTGGTATTCGGCTCGGTCGCTTCCACCAACAGCGGCAAACGACCCCGCGCCGGCAGCAACGGCCGAACGGCAAAACCCACAGCAACACCCATGACGGGCCTCCTGTTAACACTCGATAAAGTGAACCGCGCGCGCTAAAAAACCGGCGCGGCCAGCTGCGCATGACGTCGGTGATGGACTTCCAGATGATTCTTGATAATCCGCAGCACCTTGGCTTCATGCTCATGGATGAAGAAATGCCCGCCGGTCATCATGTCCACCGAGAAACTGCCCAGGGTTTCCTGGCTCCAGCCGATCAATTGCTCAGTAGTGGCCTTGTCTTCCTTGCCACCGAGCACATGTACGGGGCACTTGAGCAGCGGACGCTGCATCGGGCGGAAGCGTCCGCAGAGCATGAAATCGGCGCGCAGGATCGGCAGCGTCAGGCTCATCAACTCCTGATTGGCCAACACTTCCTCGCTGGTGCCCTGGAAGGTGCGCAGTTGTTCGATCAACTGCTCATCACTCTGCGGTTCGGCGAAGCCACGGTCATAGTCACTGCGCATGGTCGGGGCGGCCGTGCCGGAAGCAAACAGCGCCACCGGTTCTGGAGCACCGAGGGCACGAAAGGCGTGGGCCATCTCACAGGCCAGCAACGCCCCCAGGCTGTGACCGAACAGGGCGTAAGGGCCGTGCAAGGACGGTTTGTGTTCCCTGGCCAATTGCAGGGCCAGGGCGCGCATGTCGGTCTGCAAGGGTTCGTCATAACGGGCGCCTCGCCCCGGTAACTCCACCGGCTGCAAGTGCAGCCACGGCGGCAACTGGCGCCGCCAGCGGCTATAGACCATGGCGCTGGCGCCCGAATAGGGCAGGCACAGCAGTGTCAGCTTTGTCACCGCACTTACCTCAATTGGTTATCTGTAAAAGAGAACGGATGGGGCGTGGTGAGAATTAGTCTGTGGGAACGAGCCTGCTCGCACACAGGTATCTGCTGCGGCCAAAGGATTGGTGAGCGACACCAATCATTGTGGGAGCGGGCTTGCCCGCGATAGCAGTGTGTCAGGCGCAGAAAATATTGAATGGGCTGACGCCATCGCGGGCAAGCCCGCTCCCACAGGTAGCTGCTTTGACCAGAGGATTGGTGAACGACACCGATTATTGTGGGAGCACTCATTTGAGATGGCGATAGCTCTGCACCGCCGAACCCAACACCACGGCACCGGCAGCAATCGCCACCCAGAACCCGCTGCGCGCACCGAACGCATCCACCAGCCAGCCCGAACTGGCCGCGCCGATCGCCACGCCGATGCTCAAACCGGTGACCAGCCAGGTCAGGCCTTCGGTGAGCTTGGCCGGTGGCACGATGCGCTCCACCAGCGCCATGGCCACAATCAGGGTCGGGGCAAAGAACAGCCCGGCGACGAACACCGCCAGCGACAGCCCGAAAATATTGGCCGCCAGCAGCAACGGTAGTGTGGTCACCGCCGTCGCCACCCCGCCGTAGAGGAACAATTGCGGCAGCGGCAACTTGGAGCGAAACACCCCGAACGCCAACCCGGCCAGGCATGAGCCGATGGCATACACCGACAGCACAATACTCGCCGCTGCCGGTTGGCCCTGCTGCTCGGCGAAGGCGACACTGACCACATCCACCACACCGACGATGGTGCCCATGGCGACCATCAACAGCATCAGCAACTGAATCTCGCTCGAACGAATGATCGAGCCCTGATGATGTTCCTCATGAGGATGCACCGGCGGCTCGGTACCGCGCTGCAACACAAACGCCGTGACCCCGACCGCGAGCATCAGCAACGCCGCCAACGGCCCCGCCTCCGGGAACGCCACCACGCACAACCCCACCGACAGCGGCGGCCCGACGATAAAGCACACCTCGTCCAGCACCGATTCCAGCGCATAAGCGGTTTGCAACTCAGGGCGACCGCGATACAACTCGGTCCAGCGCGCCCGCACCATCGCCGACATGCTCGGCATGCAACCGGCCAGCGCGGCAAACGCAAACAACGTCCAGTGCGGCGCCTGCAAGCGGGTACACAGCAACAGCATCAACAACGCCCCACCACCGACCAGTGCCGACACCGGCAAGATCCGGCTTTGACCAAAACGGTCCACCAACCGCGAAACCTGCGGCGCACAAAACGCCGTGGACAGGGCAAAAGTCGCCGCGATGAAACCGGCCAATCCGTAACCGCCCTGAAGCTGCGAAAGCATGGTGATCAAGCCAATGCCAGTCATGGAAATCGGCATGCGCGCGAGCATGCCGGCCAGCACAAAGGCGCGTGCGCCTGGGGCGTGGAATAGCTCGCGGTAGGGGTTGGCCATAACATCCTCACGTCCTTTTTGGACGTGCACGGTGCCATAAACCTTTGCGGATCTAAAGATCGTCCGAGCGCGGCCCGAACCTTCACCGATGTCTACAGAAGGGCAATCGACTCGCGACCTGCCCAGCGGGCCTCACCAATAGACCCGGTAGAACCGAGAACATATAAGCGCTGTAACATTTCCGATTCACCCTGATATTTCTGCTAGGTTTTCTTAAAAAAACTTGCCGCACACAAAACCGCCAACTAGATTCGAACTCAACATGAACACCGTCTGAATTTCCCTAGATTGTCTGGTCAGCCGTAACGCCCAGTAGTGAAGACACAAATGGAGTCTTGCTATGGAAGAGTTACTGATTCTGGTCGACCAGCACGATCGCAAAAAGGGCTTTGCGCCCAAACTACAGGCCCACCAACAAGGCCTTCTGCATCGAGCGTTTTCGATCTTCATTTTCGATCAGGCCGGTCGTCTTCTGCTGCAGCAACGCGCCTTCGGCAAATACCATTCTCAAGGCCTGTGGACCAATACCTGTTGCGGCCACCCCAGGCCTGGCGAACGGACGATGGTGGCGGCAAAACGCCGCTTGCAGGAAGAAATGGGCATGACCTGCCCCCTGCGCAAAGTCTCCACCCTGCTCTACCGCGAAAAGGTCTCGAATCAGCTGATCGAGTACGAGTTCGACCACGTATTCGTCGGTATCAGCCATTGCGACCCCGTCGCCAATCCCGAGGAAGCCCATGCCTGGCAATGGCTGCAGCTTTCGCAAATATCCAAGCGCATTGACGCTGCCCCCGAGGGCTTCACCATCTGGTTCCGCCGAATATTCCAGACCACCGGACCTGCCGGAATAAGTGCCTGGAAAGAGCTCGCAGAAACCAGCCGCCAGGCCGTTCCCTTCTCCTGATCACAAGAGACACGCCATGAACAACAGCCACCGGATGGCTTCGGCAACGCTATTGCCGAAAGTTGACCAGACACCTGCGCCCCTGCATGAAGTCGATCTGGTCATCAAGCGCTTGCACTGAATGCCTCTTCAGCGAGCGCACCGGAGCAACGTTCAAGGAAAGGAATCGAGCATGTTCGAATTACTCAAGACCATCGACAGCCCCGTTGATTTGCGAGCACTGCATGTCGCCGCCCTGGGCCCTCTCGCGGACGAACTGCGGTCGTTCATTCTGCATAGCGTGGCGAAAACCGGCGGGCACCTGTCGGCCAACCTCGGCACCGTGGAATTGAGTATCGCGTTGCATTACGTGTTCGATACCCCTAACGACAGAGTCGTGTGGGATGTCGGCCACCAGGCCTACGCCCACAAAATCCTCACCGGCCGACGTGACGCGATGGCGAACATTCGTCAACTCGGCGGAATCTCCGGGTTCCCAAGGCGTTGCGAATCGCCGTTCGACACCTTCGGCACGGCACACTCAAGCACCTCCATTTCGGCGGCGTTGGGCATGGCGCTGGCTGCTCGCAATCAATCGGAAGCACGCCATTGCATTGCGGTGATCGGCGACGGCGCGGTAACCGGCGGCATGGCGTACGAAGCAATGAACAATGCCGGTTTGCACAAGGACTTGCCGTTGCTGGTGATCCTCAACGACAACGACATGTCGATCTCGCCGCCGGTCGGTGCCTTGCGCGAGTACTTCGGGAAACTGAAGCAGATGAAAGGGTCAGGAACCGATGCGACTTTTTTTAAAGCCTTGGGCTTCAACTACACCGGCCCCATCGACGGTCATAACCTCGACGAATTGCTCCCTGCCCTGCACGCCCTGAAAAAACTGCACGGTCCGCAACTGCTGCACATTGTCACGGAAAAAGGTCATGGCTATACACCGGCGGCGGCGAATCCTGTGCTGTATCACGGGCCAGGGAAATTCAACCCGGCACAGGGTATCGATCCAGCGGGGGCCGGCAAGCCCACGTACACCCAGGTATTCGGCGATTGGTTATGCGACGAAGCCGACGTTGACCCAAGGATCGTGGCCATCACCCCGGCGATGCGCGAAGGTTCGGGCCTGGTGGAATTCGAACGACGCTTCCCGGACCGTTACTTCGATGTCGGCATTGCCGAACAACACGCGCTGACCTTCACTGCGGGCCTGGCGGCCGACGGTTTGAAACCGGTGGTGGCGATCTACTCGACCTTCCTGCAACGGGCTTACGACCAGCTGATTCACGATATCGCGATCCAGAATCTACCCGTGGTATTCGCCATCGACCGGGCCGGTATCGTCGGCGCCGACGGCGCCACTCACATGGGTGCCTTCGACATCGCCTATCTACGCTGCATACCGAACCTGACCGTCATGGCTCCGGCGGATGAAAACGAATGCCGACAGATGTTGCACACCGCTCTCCTCCAAAAAGGTCCGAGTGCCGTGCGTTACCCACGCGGATCAGGTAGCGGTATCGCCGCGTCATCGGCATTGAAGGCCTTGCCAGTGGGCAAAGGTGAAATCCGCCGAACCTCGACGCAACACGCCGGTATCCGCATCGCCCTCCTGGCGTTCGGTTCGATGCTGATACCGGCCCTTGAAGCCGCCGAAGCGTTCGACGCCACCGTCGCCAACATGCGCTTCATCAAACCCCTCGATGGCGCCCTCGTTGAGCAATTGGCCCGGGGCCATGACCTGTTGGTGACCATTGAAGAAGGTTGCGTGATGGGGGGCGCCGGCTCGGCGTGTCTCGAACAATTGGCGGCAATCGGTCACTCACCGCCGGTGCTGCAATTGGGCTTCAGCGATCACTTCATCGAGCATGGTGCACCCGAGAATTTGCTGAGTATGTGCGGGCTCGATGCGCCCGGAATCACGCGCTCGGTAGAGGCGTTTTTAAGCACGCATGACATGGGGTTTTCCAACAACCGCGGCGCAACGATCGACGTTTCGTTGTGGGCACGAGCATGAAGTGAATATTCACAAGGAGAGACTAATGAGCACGCAAGCGAAGCAGCCTGCTATCGCCCATAAAATTCGCCTGCCCTATCAGGTCATTCAAGGGTCCAGCGTCGACAGCTACCAGGAAAAGGTTGTGTACACCTATCGTGACAGCCCCGAGGACTGGCGCAAGGCGATCGGCGATCGCCTGATGTTTCAGTTTGGCGTCTACGACGACCCGCGCTCACGGCCGCCAATCTCCCCCGACGAGTCGGGACTGCGCTATTTCGACCGGCAGATGAAGCTGGCGGGGTACGATCGCGGCGACTTGGGATCGGTCAAGCGGATCCTCGATGTCGGCTGCGGCTGGGGCTTCGGTCTCAAGTATCTGGCCGAGCGCTTTCCCGCCTGCCCAAGGCTGGACGGTATCAACGTCAGCCACAGGCAACTGGAGTACTGCGCCAAATATCATGCTGAGCAGGGGCTGAGCGAACGGATCAATCTGTATCTCTGCAATGCTCAGGACATCGATCTTTTACCCGACGCCGACGAACCCTACGATCTGGTCACGGTCCGGGGTGTCATATCGCACTTCCCGAATGATCTCTACGAACGGGCGATGGCGAAACTCGCTTCCCGGCTCAGGCCAGGCGCAACCGTGATCATCTCCGACAATCTCTACAACCTGCCGCTCGACCACTATCAGTCGGACACCACCGACGACGTCGATCGCCTCGCCTGCAAGCATCGCAAGACACCGGGATATTTCCGCCAGGTCATCGAACAGAGCGGCCTCAGCGTGGAGGACATGCGTGTCCTGCCCGAGAACATTGACGTCGCGCGCTGGTTCATGGACGTCAAGAAGAACATCGAAACGCATTTCACGGCGCAAACGATACCGCCGCCGCTGGAAGAACTGCGCGTGATGGCGGTGAATGTCTCGGTGGCGCTGATCAAGGACCAGTTCTCGACCTACAGCGTCATCGCCCGCCGTGCCAAATAGCGAATGCTCCGCGTTGCAGGAGCTCGCCGCGTAAATCACGAGACATTCATTACAGGAGTTCAAATGTCTGATATCCCAGTACAAGAGCTGTCCGACGTCACGAAAATGGAAAGGGAGGACCTCCTCCACGAGTCCTCGCGGCCCGAGATCATCTGCCCTGCCAGCGCCCATCTGATTGACACCTCCACGTCGAACAAGCGTAGCGCCACTGGGGACACGCGCGTCCCACTGCCTTATCCCGACGGCTGGTTTCGCGCCTGCTTCAGCCGCGATCTTAAACGAGGCGCAGTACTCACCGTTCCATTCATGGGGCAAGAGTTGGTGCTGTACCGCACAACCTCAGGCCGAGCCAGTGCCATCGATCCCTATTGTCCCCACATGGGGGCTCACCTCGGACGGGGCAAGGTACAGGGCGAAGAGCTGGTTTGTCCGTTCCATGGCCTGGCCTTCGGTCTGGATGGCAGTTGCCTACACAGCGGGAATGGCGCGAAGCCTCCCAATGCGTGGCTCACCACGCGCCATATGAGAGAAATCAATGGCGCGGTTCTGGTGTGGGCCGACCACCAGAACCGACCTCCAAGCTGGGAAGTGCCGAGTTGGGACTTGAGCGCGTTCGCGGCCCCTCCCCAGCACACCAGCCAGGACCTGAACGGCTACTGCCAGGATACCGGGGAAAACAGCGTCGACTTGATCCATTTCAGCTGGTTGCATGGCCTCACGGAACCCGCAATGACCCATGAGGCGGGAGACTACTGGTTCGAAACCACCCTCACCGCCAGTTGGAAGGGGCAGCCGATGCGCATGCGCATGCGGCAGATTGGCCTGGGTCATGTGCAAGCCGTCAGTGAGATGACTCGGATCGGTTTTCGCCTCACCACGATGCTGTATTCCACCCCGACCGCGCCGATGAAGTGGACCATGAGCTGGATCGACATGATGGAGCTCGAGCTCTTCGAACGCTGGCCCATACCGATCAGGAAAGTGGCATATGCCGTGCTGGCTCCCCTCGCGAAACGTTGGCTGGTGACCTTCACCCAGGCCGACAACCCAATCTGGAACGCACGCACCTACCTCGATCACCCGCGACTGATGACGGGCGACAAAGGGATCGCAACCTTTCGTCGGTGGGCGACCCGGTTCTATCCGACGCAGTTCACCAACGTGCAAGGAGATTCCATCCACCCGATCGCATCGACCGAATTCATGCATTCACCTTTCGTCCAGGAGAGCCCGCTATGAAAGTACACGAGAGTGCGATCGCTATCGACGTCATCCGCAGCGCCACTGCCGACCACTACCAGAGCAAGATCGAAAGCGTCTACGCCGATCCACCAAAAAAATGGCGGAAGGTGATCGGCAATGAGTTCTGGTATCAGTACGGCGTGTTCGACGAGAAGATGGACCCGTGCAGTCTTCCGCTCGACGCGTCCGGGCGGCGGCACATGGAGTACCAGTTCGAGCTGGCCGAACAGGCTGGTGCAGACGTCTCTTCGCAATCCATCCGAAGGGCCATCGACATCGGCTGCGGCTGGGGGCCGGTGCTGAGCTTCCTGGCCAATCGCTACCCAGACTGCGAGCGCATTGACGGTGTCAACGTCAGCCGCCCTCAGTTGGAGTACGCCAGCCAGGTGATCACCCGCAAGGGCTTGGCTGACCGGATTCGGCTGTACCTTTGCAATGCCAAGGACATTGACGCTCTGCCTGACCCGAAGCTGCCCTACGACCTCGCCATTTTCCGAGGCAGTCTCTTCCACTTCACACCGCAGGTGCTGCAGAAAACCATGCAGTCACTGGCGCAGCGCATGCGCACCAACGGCACGGTGATCATTTCCGAGAGTCTCTACAACGTGGACTTGGCAACCTACCAGTCGTTCATCCCCGACAAGGTGGATCGCGCCGCCTCCGGCCATCGCAAGACGCCGGATAGCCTGCACAAAGCTCTGGAGGACAACGGCTTTGAAGTTATCGACAGTCGCGTCACCCCCTCCAACGAGGATGTGCTTCGCTGGTACGCGCTCGTCAAGGGCAACCTTGACGCGCACTACCCCGACAGCAGTAATCCCAATTTCTCCGAGCTGCGAGATATCGCAATCAACTTTTCGGACGCTTTGCGAAAGAACAAGGCGTCTTCATACAGTTTCATCGCGCGCAGGCGCCAGGGAAAGGAGTGAGCCATGAACCATTCTGCACAGTCCCTCGCGTCCGAGGTGAGCTTCTACATCCAGGACATGCACTGCAGCGTGCTCCCGAGAATTCACCCGGACTATCCCATCATCGACGAACTCAATGCCGCCTGGGTCCGCGAGTTCCTTCCGTTCACCGACGAGGCCGCGCGGTTGCGCTTTCTGCGGCTTCATCTTCCCATGTGGGACAGTCTGATATTCCCTATTGGACCGGCCGATCGCCTCGTCCATACCTCATGCGTGACAAGCCTGATCCTGGCCATCGACGATATGCCTCTGGGCCGGCATGCGATGTTCCATGACGGTGAAGTCGCGTTGCTGGAAGGGCATCCTTTCGCCCCTGCCGCACAGGACATCTTTGGCAAACTGCGGCAGCACATGCCCGCGCCGGTGTATCGCCGCTATTGCCAAGCGTGGCAGGCCTGGTTCGAAAGCGTGGAGGAAGAAGCCAGGCTGGTCGCCACCGGCAAGGTGCTGCCATTCGACGAATTCCTCGAGTTGCGCCACTGGAACACAGGCCTCTTGCCCTCTTTTCCTGTGGCCGAGTTTCTGTACGGCCTCGATCTGACCGAGCTACTGGCACAAGACCGCGAACTGCAGTTGGCCATCCGGGTCACCAACGAACACGTCGGTCTGGTCAACGACATCCTTTCTCACCGCAAGGAGCACGCCATCGGCGTGACCCTCAATGCGATGGAAAGCCTGCGCATTGCGCATGGCCGCAGCGCGCAGGAAGCTGCTGACATCCTGTGCCGGCGCATCCGCGAGGCTGACCGCACCCGCGTCGGACTCTGCAAAGTGCTGCGTCGCCGCTACGCCAATCGTCCGGATGCCGATCGTATCGGCATGTACCTGGATGGCCTGGGTCGGATCTGCGCAGGCAATCTGCGCTGGCTGCTGGAAAACGACCGGTACGTGGACAGCCAGGGTAATGGTTGGGACTGGACCCGCTCACGGCTCATTGTTCTCGATCCCGACCCTGCACCTGCCCATTCAGCCATAGGGGCATCACATTATGACAATGTCAAACCTTCCTCATGAAAAGACAACTCCGCAACGGACTTCACTCAGTTGCTCGACGCCTACGTGGCTGCCCGCTATGGCCAGCACCCACAAGCCCGATCAAGACTGCTGGAACTGTTGAAGCCTGCTCCTTCGGTCGTGTCCGACGAACTGCAAAATCCCAGGTCTTTGAAGTGATCTACGCCAGAAAACTCACTCACCAGTGAACTCCTGCCCGATCGCATCGGTCAGCTGGTTAGGCCCTCGGTTCCCGGAGCTCCGCGGTAATGGCTGATCATTCCGAACGACAAAGCGCCATCGACGCCCACGGCATCATTGGCGACATGCGCAGCGCTGCGCTGGTGAACGACAAGGGCAGCGTGGACTTTTTCTGCTGGCCGGAATTCGACAGCCCGTCGATTTTCTGCGCGCTGCTGGACAGCCCCGAGGCCGGCATTTTCCAACTGGCCCCGGACCTGCCCGACGCTCGTCGCGAGCAGATTTACCTGCCCGACACCAACGTCCTGCAAACCCGCTGGCTCAGCGATTACGCGGTGGTTGAAGTCACCGACCTGCTGCCTATCGGCGACAGCGAAGATGATTGGCCAATGTTGATGCGCCGGGTGCGGGTGGTCAGTGGTCAAGCGACGATCCGCATGCATTGTGCCGTGCGTCATGACTATGCCCGGGCTCACACCAAGGCTCGGACACGCGGTCAGAGTGTGTATTTCGAGGCTTCCGGCCAGCCGGCCCTGCAACTGTGTTCGGATCAACCCTTGAGCATCGAGGGCAATGCAGCGGTTGCCGAGTTCATCCTCGAACAGGGCCAGGGCGCCGAATTCCTGCTCGGCGGCGTTGACGATGCACGCTTCAAGGAAGGCGCCGCCGCATTGTGCCTGGAGCGCACCCTGAAGTTCTGGCGCGACTGGATCGGCCAGTCCAATTATCGCGGTCGCTGGCGGGAAATGGTCAATCGCTCGGCCCTGGCCCTGAAGCTGCTGACCTCGCGCAAACACGGTGCCATTCTCGCCGCCGCGACCTTCGGTCTGCCGGAAACGCCCGGCGGCGAACGCAACTGGGACTACCGCTACACCTGGATCCGCGACGCCTCGTTCACCGTCTATGCCTTCATGCGCCTGGGCTTCGTCGAGGAAGCCAACGCCTACACGCGCTGGTTGCGCGGTCGGGTCAGGGATTGTCACGGCAAGCCCATGAAACTCAACATCCTCTACGCCATCGATGGCCGTCAGGAACTGCCGGAAACCGAACTCTCGCATCTATCTGGCCATGGCGGCGCGGTGCCGGTACGCATAGGCAATCAGGCTTACGATCAAGTCCAGCTCGATATCTTTGGCGAGCTGATGGACGCGGTGTATCTGGTCAACAAGCACGGTGAAGCGATTTCCCATGATGGCTGGAAACACACTGTGGAAGTGGTCGATCAGGTCTGCGAAACCTGGCAACAAAAAGATGTTGGCATCTGGGAAATGCGCGGCGAGCAGTATCACTTCCTGCACTCGCGATTGATGTGCTGGGTGGCCGTGGACCGGGCCATCCGCCTGGCATCCAAACGCTCGCTGCCCGCCCCGTTCGCTCGCTGGGACCAGACCCGTCAAGCGATCTACACCGACATCTGGAGCAACTTCTGGAACGAAGAGCGCGGGCATTTCGTCCAGCACATCGGCGGCACCGGCCTCGATGGCTCGATGCTGCTGATGCCGCTGGTGCGCTTCGTCAGCGCCAAGGATCCGCGCTGGATCGCGACCCTTGAAGCCATCGAGAAAACCCTGGTGCGCGCAGGCATGGTCTACCGCTACCGCAATGACGACAGTCAGATCGACGGCCTGCCCGGCACCGAAGGCGCGTTCGCCGCGTGCTCGTTCTGGTACGTCGAATGCCTGGCCCGGGCCGGCCAAGTGGAGAAGGCGCACCTGGAGTTCGAACAATTGCTGAAGTACGCCAACCCGCAGGGGCTGTATGCCGAAGAGTTCGACAGCCATGCCCGGCACTTGGGCAACACACCGCAAGCGCTGACACACCTGGCGCTGATCAGCGCGGCGAGTTTCCTGGATCGGAAGTTGAGCGGGGAGAAAAACTTCTGGCAGCCTTGAGACCGAGTCGCCTGCTTCGCGGGCAAGCCTCGCTCCTGCAAGATCATCCACAACCGCCAAAACTCGTCGGAAATATCCCCTTTTACGACGTTTTTTGTAGGACCGAGGCTACGTCCGATGAACTTAAACACGCACCGTCAGCCACTACTGTCTCTCCGTGGCGAGGGGGCTTGCCCCCGTTGGGGCGCGCAGCGGCCCCTTGAATGCACAACCCCATTCCTCCAGAAGCACCGCATTTGCTGGCTTTACGGCCGCTGCGCAGCCGAACGGGGGCAAGCCACCTCGCCACAGAACCAGATAGGCCGAACCTACAATCACTAAACAAAACCAGCCCAATCAACACGCGGTAACGCATTCCTACATCCGGAAATACCTTGTTGCCAGCGCCTGCTTCCCTCCCTAACATCCACGCTCAACGGGTACAGCGGAGCTGTCCAACAAAACCCGAATTCAAGGAACCAGAATGACCCAGCGTATCCATCGCAGCATCGACACCCCACTCCGATCGGGCCTGAACCGGGATGAATTGTGGGAGGGCCACGACAAAGGCCTGATCAAATGCTGGGAAATCGGCCGCCAACGCGCCGCCCGCTTCCCCGACCTCGCCCAACAATGCCTCACCGGCGAACTCCCGGTGCTGGGCTGGAAAGGTGGCGTCAGCCGCAGCCTGAAAAAACTCGAAAAATACGGATCTCTGAAATACCTCGCCCAATGGCAGGGATTGCGCGGAGAAGATCTGGACATTGATCTGAGCACAGAACGGGCGTTGACCTGCTCCAGGACCAGAATGGCCGTGACGTTTACGCCGGATCGATCGAAGTACTTTAATCAGGTGGCGGACGTGGAAGTCTGAGGAGAAGGACTCAGGTCGAGTTGAATCAGCCCTCTCAAAACAGCCACTCTGGAGTGTCGGGCATAACCTTGCCGAAGAAGCGCCCGAAGCGACCCTCAAGGCATTACTGGATCTGCTGGAGGGCTGACGGAAAAGCGCTCGCGATAGGCTTGCGGTGTCACGCCCATTGCTCGCAAAAAACTGCGCCTAAGCGTCTCTTCACTGCCAAACCCGCATTGCACCGCGACCCGTTTGATCGGCACACCGGTGTCGCTGAGCAGCCGTCGCGCGGTCTCGACCCGAATCAGTTCAATGGCCCGCGCCGGGGTCTGGCCAGTGTCGGCGCGGTAGTGACGGACGAAGCTGCGCTCGCTCATGCCGGCCTGCAAGGCCAAGGTCGGGATGCCGAGGTCTTTGGTGAGGTTTTCGCTGATCCAGGCGTGAAGGTCGTCGAATCGGTTGCCTTCCTTTTGCAGGGACAGGGTCACGCTGAACTGCGACTGGCCCCCCGGACGCTTGAGAAACACCACCAGTTGGCGGGCGACGTCCAGAGCCATGGTTCGGCCGAGATCCTCTTCGACCATCGCCAAGGCCAGGTCGATGCCCGCAGTGACACCGGCCGAGGTCCAGACCGGGCCGTCGTTGATGAAGATCGGGTTGGGTTCGACCTGTAGTTTGGGATGCTGCTGCGCCAATTGCTCGCAACGGGTCCAGTGCGTGACCACCCGCCTGCCATCGAGCCAACCGCTGGCCGCCAGCAAAAACGCCCCGGTGCACACCGACGCCACCCGCCGACACCCCGTCGCGTGCTCACGTACCCAGGCCACCAGTGACTCGTCTTTCGCCGCCGCGTAAACGCCCCAGCCACCGGCAATGATCAATGTGTCGCTGCCCTGTTTCGCCAGCGGCTCTGCCAACAACGCCAACCCCGCCGACGACATCACCGCCCCGCCACCGCTGGCAATCACCGACGGCGCATAGGGCGGCGGCAAACCTTGCTGGCGAGCAATGTCGTTGGCCGAGGCAAACACCTGCAACGGCCCGGTGACGTCGAGCACTTGCACGTTGGCAAAGGCCAGCACATGAATGGTTTTCGGGCTGTTCGGCATATTTGGCGTAATTCGTGGGGTTATTGGCGTATGCGCCAGATCCTACGAGCCTACAGTGAAGCCGTCCACCCCAATCAGGAGAAAAAACGCCATGACGTTGCAGATCGGTTTTCTGTTGTTCCCACAGCTTCAACAACTGGACCTGACCGGCCCTTATGACGTGCTGGCCTCGCTGCCGGACGTGAAGGTGCACCTGATCTGGAAGGATCTGATGCCAGTCACCGCGAGTACCGGGCTGGTGTTGAAACCGACCACCACCTTCGACGATTGCCCGCCGCTGGATGTGATCTGCATTCCTGGTGGCGGCGGCGTCGGGCCGTTGATGGAGGATGACGAAACCCTGGCCTTCATCAAGGCTCAGGCCACTAACGCAAAGTATGTCACTTCGGTTTGCACCGGCGCGCTGGTGCTTGGCGCGGCGGGGTTGCTCAAGGGCAAGCGCGCTACCACGCACTGGGCGTATCACGAATTGCTTGGGGTTCTGGGAGCGATTGCGGTGAACGATCGGGTGGTGCGCGACGGCAATCTGCTGACCGGTGGCGGGATCACCGCGGGGATCGATTTTGCCCTGACCCTGGCGGCTGAATTGTTCGATAAGGACACGGCGCAACTGGTGCAGTTGCAGCTGGAATACGCGCCGGCGCCACCGTTTGCTTCGGGCAGCCCCGAGACAGCGCCGGTCAGCGTGCTGGATGAAGCCCGCAAACGCGCTGCCGCGTCGTTGAAATTGCGCTCGGAAATCACCGAACGTGCAGCGGCGAAACTCGCCCGCCAGTGAAAGAAACGGCTGCGGGCGCTATCGCCCCCGCAGCCAGTCACTCAGGTCGGAAAATCCGTTGCCAGCGATATGGCTTTCCACTGGTTCAAGTCCTGCTGCACCTGAGCGATTTTCTGCTGCGCCAGGTCGACCGCAATCTGGCCCATGAACAAGTGCAGCGGCGGCTCGCTGACGTTGACCGCCTGGATGATTGCCAGGGCAATCTTGTCCGGGTCGCCGGCCTGCTGACCGTCAAGGGTGTTCTGGTGCAGGTCCAGTGACGCTTGCGCGGCGGTGTAATCATCGATCCTGCGCTCGGCAACGGCCAGCGAAGCGCTGGACAGGAACCCCGTACGCACCGGTCCCGGATAAACCACCGTGGCCTTGATTCCCAACTCCTGAACCTCTGCCGCCAGCGCTTCGGTCACGCCACCGAGGGCGAATTTGCTCGCCACGTAACTGCCCCATCCGGCATAACCGCCATCGAAGCCGACAATCGACGAGATATTGATTACGTGCCCGCTGCGCTGCGCCCGCAACTGCGGCAAGGCGTGACGCAAGACATTGAGCGGCGCAAACAGATTCACATCGAAATTGCGCCGCAATTCGCTGTCCGACAGCGCTTCGAAGGTGCCCTGCTGACCGTAACCGGCGCAGTTTACGACTACATCAAGGCTGCCGAAGACTTCAACGGTGCTTGCGATAGCGTTGGCCACGCTGGATTCATTCATCAAGTCGACTTGCAGCGGCACAAAGCGCTCGCTGGCGGCCTGCAGCTCCCCGAGGTTACGGGAAGTGGCGGCGACGCGATCTCCCAAGGCCAATACGTGTTGCGCGAGGGCCAGACCGAGGCCCTTCGAGGCGCCGGTGACAAACCAGGTTTTAGGAGAGTTTTTCATGAGTAGGTTCCTCTGTTTCAGTGCATGACTTGCTCGATAACATCAATGACGCGTCACTCCGGCTGGCGGTACAGCACCATCCCGGCGTGATAGAGCACCCCGTCGCGAAAGTCGCCGTCAGCCGTGAAACCGGTGTCGTCGACGTATTCGATGTGGTCGCCCGCCAGCCAATAGCGGCCCAGATAGGCGCTTTCCCGATGGCCGCGCGCTTCGTCGTAACGCCCGCCGGGCAGCAGTTTGTGGCGGATCACGCCGTCGGCGGTGACCCACAGGCCGACGTATTGGTCTTGGTTACCTGATGGTTTGGTCATTTCAGTTCTCCCGACTTCAATAGGTGGCGATTCAGAACGGACTGGCTGTCGGCCGCACGATCAATTCGCTGACATCCACATCGGCCGGCTGATCGATGGCGTAGGCAATGGCCCGAGCGATAGCCTCGGCAGGAATGGCAATCTTGCGAAATTCGCGCATTTCGGCGCGGCCGCCGGCATCGGAAATGCTCTCGGCCAGTTCGGACTCGGTCACGCCGGGGGAAATAACCGTGACCCGCACATTGCCCCCGACTTCCTGACGCAAACCTTCGGAAATCGCCCGCACGGCGAATTTGGTGGCGCAGTACACAGCCGCGGTCGGGCTGACGGTATAGGCACCGATGGAGGCGATGTTGATGAACTGGCCGCTGTGCTGACGCTGCATCAATGGCAACCCGGCAGCGATGCCGTGAAGGACGCCACGGATGTTGACGTCGATCATCCGGTCCCACTCCTCGACCTTCAGCGCCTCGAGTTTCGACAGGGGCATGACCCCGGCGTTGTTGACGATTACATCGACCCGGCCAAAGCGTTCGACGGCGAAATCGATGAAGGCCTGCACGTCATCGCGGCGGGTGACGTCCACCGCCCTGAACGCTGCGCTCTGGCCAGCCGCATTGAGTTCTGCGACCAGTGTTTCCAGGCGATCGACGCGCCTGGCACCGAGCACCACATGGGCGCCCTGACTGGCCAGAAGACGTGCGCTGGCTTCGCCGATTCCGCTGCTGGCGCCGGTAATGACAACCACTTTGCCTTGAATGTTGGACATGAGTTTTTCCTTGATCTGGAGGCTGGAACATCCCGGATGGGGACGTTGCGACAGGTCCAGATTAGGGACGCTTCGATAGGTTTCGTTAGCCGATTTCTCCTGGGTTCTTGCACGATCCTGTAGGCGTAAAACCGACGCTGGCCGACACGCGCACAATCGGTTTTACTAGCCCCCGACTCAACCATCGGCCAGGGAGACTGTTCAGCATGACGGCTTCTACTTCCGCGAATACCCTGCCCCAGGACGGCGTCGATATCCGGCGCGCCGAACTGGTGAGCCTGATTAAACGCTTTGCCCCGGAATACGGCGTTCACGTCACGCCGATCAAGGACTTGCACCTGATCCGCAGCGACCATCCCACCGAAGACCTGCACACGGTGCACAAACCGGGACTTTGCGTAATTGTCGAAGGACGCAAGGAAGTACGCCTGGCCGCTGAAAGCTATATTTACGACCCGCTCAATTACCTGGTGGTGTCGGTCACCCTGCCCCTGGCCGGCAAAGTGATCGAGGCCAGCCCGGATCGGCCTTATCTGTGCATTCGCCTGGACATCGACCCGGCGCAGATCTGCCGTTTGATCGCCGATGTCAGCCCCATCGGGGTGCCCGGGGTGAGGAACAATGGACGCGGGCTGTTTCTGGACAGGATCGACGCGCCCTTGCTGGATGCCGTGTTGCGGCTCTTGAGGTTGCTGGACACCCCGGATGACATCGCACCCCTGGCACCACTGGCGCAACAGGAAATCTTCTATAGATTGTTGCGCGGCGAGCAGGGTCAGCGTTTGCATGAAATCGCCATCCCCGACACCCAGACCCACCGTATCAGCCGTGCTATCGAGTGGTTGAACAACCATTACGTCGAGCCCTTGAGCATCGAAAACCTGGCGCAGATGATCAACCTCAGCACTTCGGCGCTGCATCACCGCTTCAAATCGGTAACAGCCATGAGCCCGTTGCAATACCAGAAGCAGTTGCGCCTGCAGGAAGCGCGGCGGCTGTTGTTGTCGGAGAACAGCGATATTTCGTCAATCGGCTACAAGATGGGTTACGAAAGCCCTTCGCAATTCAGCCGTGAATACAGCCGTCTGTTTGGCGCCTCGCCGAGCAAGGACATCGCCCGACTACGCGCTCAGGCGATTTAACAGTTTTGTGTACGCCAGAATCAGGCAAATCAAGGGCATAAAAAAACCCGCCTAAGCGGGTTTCTCAAGACCATTGCGACATCCTGTCGGCAGCCATCCTGGCGTATGGTCGATCATCCGTGATCCTGAGCACGTCCTGTGCTGCAGTTGATGGATCCAGATTAAACGCATCGGTGAAGCTTAAAAAGACGACATACCACTGGCTACGTGTAAGCCATTGACCATTCAATGCCTGAAACCTGCATTTGTAGCAGCTGTCAGCTGCTACAAGAAACCAGGTTGCAGTTTTCTAAAGACGAAAAAAAACCCGCCGAAGCGGGTTTTTCCCAAGACCATATCGACTCCCTGTCGGCAGCGATCCTTGCTATGGTCGATCATCCGTGACCCTGGAGCTCTCCCTGTGCCGTAGGAGCGAGGCTTGCCCGCGATGAACGATGACGCGGTCCTGCTTGATACAGCGCGGCGCTCCCTTCGCGGGCAAGCCTCGCTCCTACAGATTGAGCTGGAGGCATTTTCTGCAGACGAAAAAAAACCCGCCGAAGCGGGTTTTTCCCAAGACCATATCGACTCCCTGTCGGCAGCGATCCTTGCTATGGTCGATCATCCATGACCCTGGAGCACTTCCTGTGCTTCAGTTGATGAAGCTAGATTACCCTTCGGATCCAATCCGCAATAGACGACATAGCTACTACCGCGTGTAAGACATTCGCCATAGCCGCCCCTCCGAAAACCCTTAGACGTATCAGTCATCAAGTGCCGAGGTCGCAAGTTTAGCGGCCTGCAGCCATCAGCCGCCCTGACGTTCGTGGGCGTTGGCGTTGGTTTTCAGAAACTCTTCGATATTGCTCATCTGCTCATCCCAACCCCGGCTGTCCATGCGGAACGCCTTGAGCCTGCGCGACTGAGGGATGTGATCGAAACCAGACTCGACGACCGTCAACAACGTGCCTTCGTCCATATCCTGGAGTTCGAACTTAACCAGCGTGGTGGGCTCTTGGGAGTAATCGGTATCGGGTTCGATTGCATATGGGTGCCAGCGAAACGAAAACACCCGCTCCGGCTCGACCCGCTCCACCAGGACATTCCACAGTACGTGTTCGTAGCCGGGATACGTGACTTGCCCCTGGGTCCACTCGCCGGCAACAAAACGCTTACCTTCGAGTGCCACGCCGAACCATTGCCCAAAGGCTTCGGCATTGGCCAGCACGCGCCAGACCTGCGAGCGCGGCACCTTGAGCAGGATTTTCCTTTCGATGCGATCTGATGCTGGGTTCATAAGTCACCTCCTGTATTGAACAGTAGGCCCGTAAAGACCATAAGACCAACCTAAAAGTTGTATCAAACAGGTGCCGCAATCGACATTGCCTGAAATATTCGGCCTCATTTTTGGCCATAAGTTCTGGTTTGAAGGGGGAGTCAGCTGGCTGAAACTGCTAACGTTTGCAACGACGTGGAACCCTTACAAGGAAGATTCATGCAGCCTTCACTCACGGAACGTTATCGCGCAACCCTGCTGGGGCTTGCTTGTGGGGATGCCGTTGGCACCCATGCCGAATTCCAGCCGCGCGGTTCATTCGCCCCTCTGACCGATATGGTTGGGGGCGGCCCGTTCAATCTGAAGCCAGGGCAATGGACCGATGACACTTCCATGGCACTTTGCCTGGCAGAAAGCTTGCTGAACAAAAACGGTTTTGATGCGGCCGATCAAATGGGCCGTTACCTCAACTGGTGGCAATGGGGTTACCTGAGTTCGACCGGCGAATGCTTCGACATTGGTATGACCGTCCGTGAAGCGCTGGCTCATTATCAGGAAACCGGTCTGCCATTCGCGGGATCCACCGATGCCTATACGGCCGGTAACGGCTCGTTGATGCGGTTAGCGCCAATAGTGTTGTACTACTTTCCCGACCTCGACCGGATCAGGAGGTTTTCCGCAGACAGCTCGCGCACGACCCATGCGGCGCCGGAGGCACTTGAATGCTGTCAGTTGCTTGCCGATCTGATCCGCAGGGCATTGCAAGGCGCGTCCAAGCCGGATTTGCAGAGCCTGCCAGAGACGGCCTTCCTGGAACCGAAGGTCGCGAGCATCGCCCGCGGCGACTACCTCGAAAAATCCAAAGACGATATTCGCGGTAGCGGTTACTGCGTTGCATCACTGGAAGCGGCCTTGTGGTGCTTTCACCACACTGACAGTTTTGAAGCCGCCATTCTCGAAGCCGCAAACCTGGGCGACGACGCCGATACCACTGCCGCCATCGTCGGCCAGTTGGCCGGGGCTCACTACGGTGTGCAGGCCATCCCTGACGGGTGGCTTGCGAAATTGCACATGCGCGAAGACATCGAGACCACGGCTGACGCCCTGTTTCGGGCCGCCGCCGCTGCCGACATCTCAGCCACGCAACCAGGAAAAGCCCCATGAATAATCTGCATGGCAGCTGCTTGTGCAAAGCCATCGAATACGAAGTTGATAGCCTCGACATGCCCATCAGTCACTGCCACTGCCACACCTGCCGCAAGGCACACGCAGCGGCATTCGCCTCGACGGCCGGGGTCATGCGTGAGCATTTTCGCTGGCTAAAAGGACAGGACCGGCTAAGCACCTATGAGTCGTCGCCGGGCAAGCTTCGGCATTTCTGTTCGATCTGCGGATCGCATCTGATAGCGGAGCGCTCGGCCCAACCCCTTGTAATCGTTCGCGTGGCGACTCTCGACGATGATCCGAAAATGACACCTCAGGCTCATATCTGGACGTCCCAGGACGTGCCCTGGCTTGAATATGAATCGAATGAGAAGTGTCCAGAGTGGCAGACATAGTTTTCCGGATACACCATAAGGGCTACGTCAGACTCAGAGTTGTTGACTGGCGGCGCCCCGCTACACTGCACCCCAACTTCCCATCACCACTGTGAGCCCACCATGCCCCCACGTTTTCTCCTTGCGTTGACGCCGCTGCTGTTCACCCCCCTTGCGCATGCCATCGACTGCGACAACGCCACTGACCAGTCGACGATGAATCAATGCGCGGCGCAGCAGAACAAGGCGGCCGACAAGGAGCTGAATGCGCTTTACCAGCAGATCACCACACGGCTGAAGGACGACCCCGACGCGAAAAAGCTGTTGGTCGGTGCGCAGCGCTCATGGATTGCGTTTCGCGATGCCGAGTGCAAATTCTCGGCGTCCGGGGTGGAGGGTGGCAGCGTGTATCCGCTGATCTACAGCAACTGCACCACCGAGCTGACCAAGGCGCGGGTCGAGGCGTTCAAGACTTACTTGAAGTGCCAGGAAGGGGATTTGAGTTGTCCGGTGCCTGAGGCTTGATGCTGCGGTGTGCTTGAGGGCCTCTTCGCGGGCAAGCCTCGCTCCTACATTGGGGCTTTGGCGGTACATAAATTGTTTGTCCACCAAAAACCCAATGTAGGAGCGAGGCTTGCCCGCGAAGGCGTCCGCTCAGGCACCACAATTACCGGACAAATACCTGCGCCGTCGTAATCGCCATATCCCCACCCGGCAACTTGATGCTGCCGATCTGCTTCAGGCTATCGGCATCGAAGATCGCCACATCATTGAACGTTCCGGCCAGGTAAATCTTGCTGCCATCCTTGTTGAAGGAAATGCAGTAGTAAGAGTGATCAAGCGTCGCCGCCTGAAGCATTTTCTTTTGCTTGATGTCGTACTTGGCCAAGCGATTGAGCACGCCGAACATCAGGTTCGGGTCCTTGGGTGAGCGCATACCGCTGAAGTAGATTTCCGTCAGCGGGCCGAAGTCGGTGGTTTCGGTCTTGCCGGTTTTCAGGTCGATGCTGAACAGCCCGTAGAGGTACTCGGCGGTGGCCGGGGCCTGCTTCTTGACTTCGGGATACACGCCGCACCGCCAACGCCGTGCGGCGTGACGCAGGCTCAACGGTAAAACGGCGCGTGAATGCCTTTATGAGCCTCGATTTCTTGCCGCATATCAGCCACCAGTGACGCGATCGCGTGGGGGCTATCCAGTGTCCATACCGGAACATGGGTGGCCACCAAATCCACTTTCCCGGTCATGCAATCGCAGACCCGAATTGTCAGGGACTGGTCCGCCTCCATGCTGCAAGTGCACACCGCCGGCAAAAAACTATGTTCAATGATGTTTTGAATTTCCAGGGTTGAAAGGAACATCGCTACCTCCCTCACGCCAGATGTGTGGCCCGGGCAAATGCTCCTTCATTCACCCTTTAGCCCAAAAATTCTAATCCTCAATAGCAGGCGTCTCAAGACCGTAACAGGTTGTTCGTCGTCTCATCAGCTATCGCGATTTGCGACAAAACCCAGGCTGCCGCCCTTCCCCTTGCATCACTCAACCCCCCATGTGCAGCGCGCGGGCGATGACAGGCGGTCGAGGTATGTTCACCACGATCGATCATCGTCGGCCGGGCTTCCACCAGTGCGGTACCCCGCGCGTTGGTGCCGCGCGCCGCTTCGGCCAATCGAGCTTCGCGGTGCAGCTTGGGGGAAGTTGTTTTTATTAGCGTCATCAAGCGCTCCGGATCGGTCCGCCCTGCGCTTTTTAAGTTCAGCGCCCTGTCGCAATCTTTACGTTAACGTCAGGGCTATGGCAAGTGCCTTACAGCGCTTGTGTTTGATCTGGTGGACCGAGTGATCGTTCTTCGCGGGCAAGCCTCGCTCCTACGGGGTTTGTGTTGAACCGCGGAATTGGATTCAACACAGTCCCCGTAGGAGCGAGGCTTGCCCGCTAAAGCAATCTCCCAGACAAATGCAATCTCAGAGCTGCCACACCTGCGGCCCAACAAAAAACGCCCGGGCATTATCCTCAAGACTCTCCAGGTGATATCCGCCCTCCTGCACAATCAGACACGGCAACCCAAGGCTGCGAATCCGCTCGCCCAGCCGTGCAAAGCCTTCTCGCGTCACCGCCACTTTGCTCTGCGGGTCCAGCTCGAAAATATCGAACCCCAGGGACAGCACCAGCACCTGCGCGCCGAACTCCTTCACCGCCGCCAACGCCACTTCCAGCTGCCGCAAAAAGTCCGCCTCACTGGCGCCATGGGCCATCGGCAAGTTGAGGTTGAAACCCTCTCCCGCCCCGACGCCGCGCTCATCGCTGAACCCGGCAACCCCCGGATAGAAGTTGGTCGGATCACCGTGCACCGAGACGTACAGCACGTCATCGCGCTCGTAGAAAATCTCCTGAATCCCCTGACCGTGGTGCATGTCGGTGTCGAGCACCGCAACTCGCTCAAACCCTGTACGCAACACCTGGGCCGCCACCGCTGCGTTGTTCACATAGCAGAAACCACCGGCTGCTTCGGCCCGGGCATGGTGACCGGGTGGACGGCACAAGGCATACGCGGCGGGCTCGCCATCGAGCAACGCCTGGGCACCGGCAATCGCGCTTTGCGCCGACCAATAGGCCGAGCGCCAGGTTTGCTCACCCACCGGACAACTGCCGTCCGCCAGATAACACGCGGCTTGGGCAAGAACTCCGCGCAAGGCATTGGGTTCGCGGACGAAGATGTTCGACATCACCTCATCGCCCCAATCCTCGGGGATTTCCTTCCAGCGTTGATGAGCCTCCTGCAAGAACGTGAGGTACGGCGCACCGTGGACCGCCAGCAGTGGATCGAGCCCGGCATCGGCCGGTTGCTCGACCGTGAAGCCCAGCGCCTTCGACGCCTGCACCAGCCGTTGGGCGCGCTCGGGCACTTCCTGCGGCGTGCGCATCTGCCCGCGGGAGTAGTAACTGCGTGGATGGTGGAGCAATTGTTCGGGATGGAAAAAACTGCGCATGGGGTTAATACCTGTCAGTTAACGTAGATCCTGGAACCGGGTGCGCCCTCCTGTAGGAGCGAGGCTTGCCCGCGAAGGCGGTGTGTCAGTCAACGTCGATGTTGAATGGGCTGACGCCTTCGCGGGCAAGCCTCGCTCCTACAGGGATTGCGTTTATTCGACTTTGCCTGCTCGGCTCAACACCGCGTTGAGCAACACATCGGTGCCCTGACACACATCTTCGGGCAACACGTCTTCGGCTTCGTTGTGGCTCAATCCGCCAACGCAAGGGATGAACACCATGGCCGTCGGACAGAACCGCGCGAGGTGAATCGCATCGTGACCGGCACCGCTGACAATCGATTGCTGAGCGTAGCCCAGCGCGTCCACCGCTTGTTGCACCGCTGCCACGCAATCGGCGTCGAACGGGGTGGCCGGGCTGATCCAGTGCGGGGTGATCGTGAGATTCAGGCCGCGTTCATCGGCAATCGCCTGGAGTCGTGCACGAACCTGCTGCTCCATCGCATCGATGGCTTCGTCGCGGTGATGACGCAGGTCGACGGTGAAATTCACCAGCCCCGGAATGGTGTTGCGCGACGATTTATTGATACTCAACTCGCCGACGGTCGTCAGGCCTTCGGGGGCAAAATCGCTGGCCAGGCCTTCGATTGCCTGGATCATTCGCGCCACGCCGTACAAGGCGTCCTTGCGCAACGGCATCGGCGTAGTACCGGCGTGGGCAGCCATGCCTTCGACGCGCACGTCGAGCCAGCGAATCGCCTGGCCACCGCTGACCACACCAATGCTTTTGGCGTTGTCTTCAAGGATCGGCCCCTGTTCGATGTGCGCTTCAAAGTAAGCATCCACCGCGCCGCCCAGCGGGCGCTCGCCGGCATAACCGGTGCGGTGCAGGGCATCGGCGACGCTGATGCCATCCACATCACGTACCGCCAGCGCCGCATCCAATTCCATGATGCCGGTGAACACCGCCGAGCCGAACATCGCCGGAGTGAAGCGCGCGCCTTCCTCGTTGGTCCACACCGCCACTTCCAGCGGCTTGCGGGTCTGGATGCCGAGGTCGTTGAGGCAACGCACCACTTCCAGACCGGCGAGTACACCGTAGACGCCATCGAACCGCCCGCCTTCGGGTTGAGTGTCGAGGTGGCTGCCCATCATCACCGGTGCAGCGTCCGGCTCAGTGCCGGCGCGACGGGCGAACAGGTTGCCGATGGCATCCACGCTCAGGGTCATGCCGGCTTCGCGGCACCATTGAGCAAACAGTTCGCGGCCCGCCTTGTCTTCATCGCTAAGCGCCAGTCGGCAACTTCCGCCACGAGCCGTCGCACCGATTTCGGCCATGGCCATCAAGCTCGCCCACAGGCGTTCACCATTAATTTTCAACATGCGTTACTCCTGGAAAATATTGATCAAGCGCCTGACGGCCTAAACGCTCAAGACCTGCGACACCGGTTCACCGGCGCGCAGCCGCTCCAACAAGCACGGCTCGGCGCGATCGGACGCCAGCGCGCGTTCGATGACGTTTTGCGCGGTGACCGGATCGAGAAACAGCACGCCGTTGTCATCCGCCAGCACCAGATCCCCCGGATGCACCGTGACGCCGGCACAGTGGATCGGCTGATTGATCTGGCTGTCGCCCCGGCCATGCAACTTGGTGGTCAGCAGGCTGGTGCCGCGAGCGAAGACCGGTAACCCGGCTTCGCGCAGTTCGAGCAAGTCGGTCACCGCGCCGTCCACCACGATGCCCACCGCACCGGCGCAACTCGCGGCACAACTGGTGACCGCGCCGACCGGGGCATGCTGCCAGTCGCCATCGGTGTCGATCACCAGCACATCGCCTGGCTGGATGAGCGCCAGGGCCTGGTTGACCGCGATGGCATCGGCGCCCACCAGTTTCAGGGTCAGCGCACGGCCGACGAGTCTCACATTGGGCACCATGGCTCGCAGTTGCGAGTCGGCAAAACCCTCCTCGAGAAAATGCCCCAGGGTCGGAAAGCTCACCGCTTTGAGCTGCTCGATCAGCTGCGATTCATCCACGTTGCACCTCCTTGGCAATCAACTCGGCCACGCAATCGATTTCCAGCGACACGCCCCACAACGCCACGCACACCGTGGTGCGTGCCGGCGGCGCATGGCCAAGAAACTCGCGATACACCGCGTTGAACGGCTCCAGTTGTGCGGGATCGGTGAGGTACGCGTTTACCTTGATCACATGGCTGAAGTCGGACCCGGCTTCAATCAGGATCGCCTCCAGGTTGCGCAAGGTTTGTCGCACTTGTTCGGGGAAATCAGCGGGCTGGTCATCGAGTCCGCTCTGGGCCGGAATCTGCCCGGCGGTGAACACCAGGTGGCCGCTGACCACCGCTTGGGAGTAAGGGCCGACCGGGCCGATGAAGCCCGGTGCTGACTGAATTCTGCGCATGTTGTTGAACTCCATTAATCAGGCAGCGGCCGATTTGATCGGTTTGCCGAGAGTTGGATCGGCGGCCGGAACTGCCGTCGGAATTTCGCTGATGTCTCGCTTGAAGGTCTCGGTCAGCAACAACAGCGCCACCAACGAAATCAACGCCGCACCAATCATGTACCAGGCCACCGAGGAGCCTTTACCGGTCGCCGCCAGTAATGCGGTGGTGACGATAGGCGTTGCGGCGCTGCCAAGCAGACCGGACAACATGTAGCTGATCGACAACCCGGAATAGCGCACCCGAGTGCCGAACAGTTCGGCGAGGAAAGTCGCGATCGGCCCGTAATTGGCCGCGAACGCGGTCATCAACAGCAGGTAGCCGAAGATCACACAGGGCAACTCTTTGGTGTCCATCAACCAGAACATCGGGAACGCCACCAACGCTTCGGCGACGATGCCGGCAACGATGATCGGCTTGCGTCCGTAGCGGTCCGACAGCGCGCCGAACACCGGCAACATGAAGATGCACCAGGCGCAGGACAGCAACACCACGCCGAGCATCACGCTGCGGCTGAAACCCAGATTCTGCGTGCCGTACGTCAAGCCGAAGGCAACGATGATGTTGAATGACGCCCCGGTCGACATGGTGGCGATTCCGCCCAGCACCACTTGTTTCCAGTACTTGCGAAACACTTCAGCCAGCGGCATTTTCACCTGGACTTCGGCTTCCTTGACCTTGTTGAAGGCCGGGGTTTCAGCGATGTTCAAGCGGATGTACAAGCCCACGGCGATCAGCAGCACGCTGGCCAGGAACGGGATACGCCAGCCCCAAGCCAACAGGTCTTCAGGCGACAGCCACGCCGCGATCAACAGGAAGGCCAGGTTGGCAATCATGGTCCCGGCCGGGACGCCGATCTGTACCCACGAGCCGTACAAGCCGCGTTTGTTGGCGGGCGCATGTTCCACCGCCATCAGCACCGCACCACCCCACTCGCCACCCAACGCCAGGCCTTGAATGACCCTCAGCAGCAACAACAGGATCGGCGCCCAGATGCCAATGGCCGCATAGTTGGGTAATAACCCGATGGCGAAAGTTGCGGCACCCATGGTCAACAGCGAAACCAACAACATCGACTTGCGTCCCAAGCGGTCACCGAAATGCCCGAACAGTGCCGCGCCGACAATCCTGGCCAGGTAGGCCGAAGCAAACGTACCGAACGCCAGTAATGTACCAATCAGCGGATCGAAATCCGGAAAGAACACTTTGTTGAACACCAGCGCCGAAGCCGTGGCGAACACAAACAGGTCGTACCATTCCACCGTAGTGCCGATCACACTGGCCACGGCAACTTTCTTCATGCTAATTGCAACTTCCGGAGGGGCGCCGGACTTTTCTACAGGCGATAGATCGCTCATTACTGTCTCCAGGAGTTCATCAAGAACTCGTATTTAATTGTTTTAACTGGCAGTAAAACGTTCGAGGTGAGGGATTGTTGTTATACGTCGCCCAACTCAATGGGCGAGTTTGCAAGGCGCTTTCTTATTAATAACCGAGTGTTCGGTCCGCACAATTCAATAACGGCTCACCGGTATTTAAACGGCGAAAGTTCTCTGCTACTTGTTCGGCGATACAGTCGTGGGAAGCCGCGGATGCCATGTGCGGGGTGATGGTGACGCCGGGCATTGTCCAGAGACGGTGATCGACCGGCAGCGGTTCTTGTTCGAAAACATCCAGTAAAGCGCCGCGCAGTTTTCCCCGGGCCAGCGCGTGTTCGAGGTCGTCGATATTCAGATGCCCGCCCCGACCACAATTGACCAGCGCGGCGCCATTGGCGAGCCGCTCGAACGTTGCACTGCCGAGGATGCCGCGGGTTTCGCTGGTCAGCGGTAACAGGTTGATCAGCAACTCCAATCCATCGAGAAACGGGTTCAGTTTTTCCGCACCGGCGAACGTCTGTACGCCCGGCAAGTCCTTGCTGCGGCGCGCCCAACCACGAACGTCGTAACCGGCGGCAGCCAGATCCTGGGCGATGGCACTGCCCAACGACCCAAGCCCCATCACCCCGACCTTGAACTGCCTCGCCGCCCGTTGCAGCGGCCGCTCCCAACGCTGGTCCTGTTGCTGCAGCAGCACTTGATCGAAACCACGATGATAGTGAATTGCCGCCCAGCGCACGTACTCGGTCATGCCTTGGCGGTGGCCGGGATCGACCACTCGGCACACCGGCAAGTCCGGACACGACGGGTCGTGATCGAGGTGATCGATACCGGCGGCCACCGAGTGAATGACTTGCAGGTTCGGCAATGCGCCGAGGCTGCCCGGCAAGGGAAACCAGCACGCGGCAATCTGCGCGTTGGCGGCTTGTGGATCATCGGCCAACACCGTGGCGAGTTGCGGCGCACTGCGGGCAAACGCAGCCTGCAATTGCTTGAGCAGCAGGGTGTCACGGGACAGCAAAACCACGGTGTTGATGACAGGGCTCATGACAAATAGGACTCGCGCTGGGATTCGATCAGGGTCAGGGCGGCCTCCCAGGCCAGGTCGATGATGTTGTCCTGTTCATCACGGTCAAACTGTTCGGCGGTATGTGCGCACACTTCCGGGGACGGGTAATGCAGCGCCGAACCACCGGACAGTGCCTGAACCTGCGCCTGACAGGCACGTTCCAGGAAGTGAATTTCCTGGAACGCCTGGGCCACGCCCGAACCGCCGACCAACAAGCCATGATTGCGCAGGATCATCGCCCGGTGCGGGCCCAGATCGGCAATCAAACGCTCGCGCTCATCCAGCGACAGGGCGATGCCTTCATAGGTGTGATACGCCAACTTGCCGTAGAACTTCAGCGCGTGCTGACTGATCGGCAGCAAGCCTTGCTTCTGGGCGGCGACCGCCATGCCGGCAGCCGTGTGAGTGTGGATCACGCAGTTGAGGTCCGGGCGGGCCATGTGGATCGCCGAGTGAATGACGAAGCCGGCGGCGTTGACCCGATGACCTTCATATTCCGGATCGACCACTCGCCCGTCCTGATCGATACGCACCAGGTCCGAAGCGCGCATGCGGTCAAAAATCACCCCGTAGCGGTTGATCAGGAAATGATGCTCAGGCCCCGGAATTCGCAGGGTGATGTGGGTGTCGATCAGGTCGGTCATGCGAAAGTGCGCGACCAGGCGATACAGCGCAGCCAGTTCGCAACGGGCTTGCCATTCAACCGGGCCAATGTGTTCAGGTTTACTCACAAATACACCTCTTTAGCAGCTTGGGTGACGACCGGGTTGGCGCGCAGGCGGGCCAGGCCGCAAACACCGATCAAGGACAGGGCCGACAGCAACGTGAAGAACACCGCCAATGGCAGCCACTGCCCGGAAAACTTGCTCGCCAGCAGCGTGCCGATCAGCGGCGTGGTGCCGCCGGCCAAGGCGCAACTCAACTGGTATGCGATAGAAATGCCCGAGTAGCGCAGGTGCACCGGGAACGCCTGGGTCATGTAACCGGCGATCACTGCGTACAGCGCCGAGAGAATCACCACCGCCAGAGCGATGCCGACAGTCATCAGCACAATGTTCTGTGTGCCCACCAGCATGAACATCGGGTACGGCGTGACCATGCACAGCAATGCGACGAGTTTGAGGAAGCGGCCTTCGCCGATGCGCTCGGCCAGCAGCGCGGAGAGCGGTTGCGAGAGCAGCTGAATGACGGTCACCAGGAACAGGCAATCGAGAATCGTCGAGCGCGGGATGCCCTGATACTGGGTGACGTAAGTGATCATGAACGTGTTGGTGAAGAAGAACCCGGCCGAACCGATGGTCACCGCGGCGGCGGCGAACAGGATCTGCCGCCAGCAGGTTCGAATCACATCCTTCACCGGGTATTTGGCGGTCTCGTTGTTGTCCTTCGCCTTGGCGAATTCCGGCGACTCATGCACCCCGGAGCGGATCATCAGGCCGACCATCATCAGCACACCGCTGGCGAGAAACGGCAGACGCCAGCCCCAGGCGAGGAAGTCCTCTGGTTCAAGGGAGGTCACCAGACGAAAGGCGATCAACGCCAGCAGCAAACCGGCCGGGCTACCGAGTTGCGCGAACGATGCATAGAAAGTCTTGCGCTTGACCGGTGCGTGCTCGCTGGCCATGAGCACCGCCCCGCCCCACTCGCCGCCGACCGAAATGCCCTGGATCAACCGCAGCACAATCAGGCCGATCGGCGCCCAGATACCGGCGCTGGCGTAGCTCGGCAACATCCCGATGCCGGCGGTGGCCAGTCCCATCAACGCCATGGTCACCAGCAGCATTTTCTTGCGACCGAGGCGATCACCCAAATGACCGAACACCATGCCGGCCATTGGGCGAGCGATGAAGCCGACGGCGAAACTGCCGAACGCTGCCAGGGTGCTCATCACCGGGTCGTGGCTGGGAAAGAACACTTGCCCGAGCACCAGCGCCGCCGCCGTGGCGTAAATGTAAAAGTCGTAGAACTCGATGGTCGTGCCAATGAAGGCTGCCGCCGCCGCTCGACGCGGTTGAGGGGTAGTGTGCATGCAAGGACCCTGTGTATTTATAGTTTTGGGCAGGTACTGAAGGCTGTTTACGGATTGCACTCTGTGGCGCTTGTTAGCTTTATCGCTTCCGTGCCAGGATTAGTCAATTTTCAAATTCTTATCTTTACTATTAGCCTTGCTACTACATGGAATTTTTATGCCCTCCATTTCTAACCCTTGGGTTGGTCGCCGCTTTCTGAATGACCGCCTCGACTGGAACCTGTTGCGCACCTATTTGGTGATCGGCCAGGAAGGCAGCATGAGCCGGGCCGCCGCGCGATTGCACATCACGCAGTCAGCCGTCAGCCAGGCGTTGAAACGGCTGGAAGAGCAATTGGAATGTGTGTTGATTGCCCGCAGCGGGCGACGGTTTGATCTGACGGAAACCGGGGAGGAAGTCCTGCGCATTGCGGCAGACATTTATGGAGATATTTCACGGCTGGGCACGGTGGTGGAGAGTCGTAACGATGACGTGGTTGGCAAGATTCGCATCCTTACCGTCAGCGGCGTGCAAGCACGACATTACGACGAGTTCCTCGCCGATTTCCACGAAACACATCCGAAAATCGAATTTGAAGTCGAAGTGATGGGCAGCTCGAACATCATTAGTTCACTGCTGCAAAAGACCGCGACCGTTGGCGTTGGCTTGTGCCGTTTACCGCAGCCGCGACTGGAACAGCGAGTACTGTTTCGCGAGACTTATGCGTACTTTTGTGGGCAGCGCCATCGACTGTTCGGACAAAAGAACCTGACCCTGGAACAGCTCGCGGCGGAGAATTTCGTGAGCTTCACCAGCGACCAGCTCGGGGGCAATCTGTCGCCGTTGACACTGTTTCGCGATCAACAAGGATTCACTGGCAAGATCGTTGCGTCATCAACGAGTTTCGAAGAAATTTATCGTTTGATCTGCGCAGGTTTCGGCATTGGCTGTCTACCGACACACTTGGTGCGCAGGGATGTCGAGCAAGGCTTGCTCTGGCGTTTGCCGCCGGAAGATGGAGTGGTGGATTTCGATATCCAGCTGTTGTGGAATCGCGAGCAGAAGATGAGTCAGGCCGAAACCGTGTTTCTGGAGAGCTTCCAGCACATGCTCAGCATTCGTGAGCCTGTGCTGTGAAGCTTTGATCGTTAGACGTGAGGGTCGCTCGGCGCTTTGCTCGGCACGGCGTATTGCGGCTTCAGGTGGCCGTCCTGATCGAGCAACCAGGCGTCCATGATCTGCCGCACCACGGGACCGGCGACGCGACCACCAGCCTCGCCGTTTTCGATCATCACCGAAATGACAATCTTCGGATGCTCGGCCGGGGCAAAACCGACGAACAAGGCGTTGTCACGGTTACGCTCCAGGGTTTTCGCCCGGTTGTAGCGTTCACCCTGCTTGATCGCCACCACTTGCGCCGTACCACTCTTGCCGGCGATACGGTATTGAGCCCCCGCCGCTGCCGCTCGGGCAATCCCGCGAGCGTCGTGCATCACCATCTGCATGCCGTGGTTGACCTGCTCCCAGTCACGCGGGTCCTTGAGCAGGATGTTCGGCATCGGATGCTCGTCCACCGGCGCTACACCATCCACCGTTTTGGCCAGGTGTGGTCGGTTCCATACACCCTTGTTGGCAATCAGCGCTGTAGCCTGGGCGAGTTGCAGAGGCGTGACCTGCATGTAGCCCTGGCCGATGCCAAGGATCACGGTTTCACCCGGGAACCATGCCTGACGGCGAGTGGCGCGCTTCCAGGCCTGGGATGGCATCAACCCCGCAGACTCTTCGAACATGTCCAGCGAGACTTTCTCGCCGAGGCCGAACATGGCCATGTAGTCATGCAGTCGGTCGATGCCCAGCTTGTGGGCCAGGTCGTAGAAGTAGGTGTCGTTGGAGCGCATGATCGCCGCGTCCATGTCCACCCAGCCATCGCCGCTGTGGTTCCAGTTGCGGTACTTGTGATCGAAGTCCGGGAGTTGGTAGTAACCGGGGTCGAAGACGCGGGTCTGCGGGGTAACGACGCCGGCGTCGAGGCCGGCAATGGCCACTTCCGGCTTGATGGTCGAACCCGGTGCATAGAGGCCGCGCAGTACGCGGTTGAACAGCGGCCGGTCGATGGAATCATGTAGCGCCGCGTATTCCTTGAAGCTGATGCCGGTCACAAACAGGTTCGGGTCGAAGCTTGGCTTGCTGACCATCGCGAGCACTTCGCCGGTCGACGGATCGAGAGCGACCACCGAACCGCGACGATCACCCAAGGCTTCCTCGGCGGCTTCCTGAAGTTTGACGTCGAGGCTCAGAACGATGTTTTTGCCGGGGATCGGATCGGTGTGTTTGAGCACTCGCAGCACGCGGCCCTGAGCATTGGTTTCGACTTCTTCATAACCCACATGGCCGTGCAACTCGGGTTCGTAGAATTTCTCGATGCCGGTCTTGCCGATGGATTGGGTGCCACGGTATTCCACCGTATCAAGGGCTTTGGATTCTTTCTCGTTGATGCGGCCGACGTAGCCGATCGAGTGTGCGAAGTGTGCGCCCATCGGGTAGTGGCGAACGAACTGTGGCTCTACGTCGATCCCTGGCAGACGGAACTCGTTGACCGCCAGCACGGCGATCTGTTCTTCGCTGAGTTCATAGAACAAGGTGACGGGCACGAAGGGGTGCCGGGCCTGCTTCATCGCCTTGTCGAACAGTGTGCGGTCTTCATCTGGCAGGTGCAGGAGGTTGACCACCTCATCCAGCTCTTCTTTGACGTCGGAGGCGCGTTCGCGGGTAATGGTCAGGTTGAAACTGGGCCGGTTGTCCGCCAGAAGCACGCCGTTGCGGTCATAAATCAACCCGCGGGTAGGGGCGATCGGCAATACGTGTACACGGTTGTTTTCGGAGATCGTCGAGTGGTAGTCGTACTCGACCACCTGCAGAACATACAGGCGCACCACCAGCGCGCAGGTAATAGCGACGACGAACAAGGCGCAGGCCATCAGTCTTTTGTTGACCAGGCGCGTCTCTTTTTCGTGATCCTTGATTGGTATTGGTTCAGGCATTTCTGCAGCAGCTCTTTGACTGTAGAGGAGGTGCCGATTCGTAGGCTTGAAATCAGCCCGTGCAAAAGGGCTGCACCATTCCAAAAACGGCATGGCTACTTTAGCGCCGGTTCTCCCGGAACTTCATGAACAATGCAGCTTTACCCAAAATAGCCAGCACGGCACTTTCCTGCGGACAAAACAAAACCCCTACCTGCATACGCAGATAGGGGTTTCGGAATTTAATCTTGACGATGACCTACTCTCACATGGGGAAACCCCACACTACCATCGGCGATGCATCGTTTCACTGCTGAGTTCGGGATGGGATCAGGTGGTTCCAATGCTCTATGGTCGTCAAGAAATTCGGTAGCCAGGTCGTTCTCCTTGCGGATCACGCTCCAGCGAATGGGTATGCGATAGTTTGTGTGTTTGTTCTCGAACTTTCGGTTCGTTTCGTCTTCACACACCGCAATCTGGCGCCTTTTCAGGTCAGCAAATTGCTTGGGTGTTATATGGTCAAGCCTCACGGGCAATTAGTATTGGTTAGCTCAACGCCTCACAGCGCTTACACACCCAACCTATCAACGTCGTAGTCTTCGACGGCCCTTCAGGGGACTCAAGGTCCCAGTGAGATCTCATCTTGAGGCTAGTTTCCCGCTTAGATGCTTTCAGCGGTTATCTATTCCGAACATAGCTACCCGGCAATGCCACTGGCGTGACAACCGGAACACCAGAGGTTCGTCCACTCCGGTCCTCTCGTACTAGGAGCAGCCCCTCTCAAATCTCAAACGTCCACGGCAGATAGGGACCGAACTGTCTCACGACGTTCTAAACCCAGCTCGCGTACCACTTTAAATGGCGAACAGCCATACCCTTGGGACCGGCTTCAGCCCCAGGATGTGATGAGCCGACATCGAGGTGCCAAACACCGCCGTCGATATGAACTCTTGGGCGGTATCAGCCTGTTATCCCCGGAGTACCTTTTATCCGTTGAGCGATGGCCCTTCCATACAGAACCACCGGATCACTAAGACCTACTTTCGTACCTGCTCGACGTGTCTGTCTCGCAGTCAAGCGCGCTTTTGCCTTTATACTCTACGACCGATTTCCGACCGGTCTGAGCGCACCTTCGTACTCCTCCGTTACTCTTTAGGAGGAGACCGCCCCAGTCAAACTACCCACCATACACTGTCCTCGATCCGGATAACGGACCTGAGTTAGAACCTCAAAGTTGCCAGGGTGGTATTTCAAGGTTGGCTCCACGCGAACTGGCGTCCACGCTTCAAAGCCTCCCACCTATCCTACACAAGCAAATTCAAAGTCCAGTGCAAAGCTATAGTAAAGGTTCACGGGGTCTTTCCGTCTAGCCGCGGATACACTGCATCTTCACAGCGATTTCAATTTCACTGAGTCTCGGGTGGAGACAGCGCCGCCATCGTTACGCCATTCGTGCAGGTCGGAACTTACCCGACAAGGAATTTCGCTACCTTAGGACCGTTATAGTTACGGCCGCCGTTTACCGGGGCTTCGATCAAGAGCTTCGCGTTAGCTAACCCCATCAATTAACCTTCCGGCACCGGGCAGGCGTCACACCCTATACGTCCACTTTCGTGTTTGCAGAGTGCTGTGTTTTTAATAAACAGTCGCAGCGGCCTGGTATCTTCGACCGGCGTGGGCTTACGCAGTAAATGCTTCACCCTCACCGGCGCACCTTCTCCCGAAGTTACGGTGCCATTTTGCCTAGTTCCTTCACCCGAGTTCTCTCAAGCGCCTTGGTATTCTCTACCCAACCACCTGTGTCGGTTTGGGGTACGGTTCCTGGTTACCTGAAGCTTAGAAGCTTTTCTTGGAAGCATGGCATCAACCACTTCGTCACCCAGAGGGTAACTCGTCATCAGCTCTCGGCCTTAGAATCCCGGATTTACCTAAGATTCCAGCCTACCACCTTAAACTTGGACAACCAACGCCAAGCTGGCCTAGCCTTCTCCGTCCCTCCATCGCAATAACCAGAAGTACAGGAATATTAACCTGTTTTCCATCGACTACGCTTTTCAGCCTCGCCTTAGGGACCGACTAACCCTGCGTCGATTAACGTTGCGCAGGAAACCTTGGTCTTTCGGCGTGGGTGTTTTTCACACCCATTGTCGTTACTCATGTCAGCATTCGCACTTCTGATACCTCCAGCAAGCTTCTCAACTCACCTTCACAGGCTTACAGAACGCTCCTCTACCGCATCACCTAAGTGATACCCGTAGCTTCGGTGTATGGTTTGAGCCCCGTTACATCTTCCGCGCAGGCCGACTCGACTAGTGAGCTATTACGCTTTCTTTAAAGGGTGGCTGCTTCTAAGCCAACCTCCTAGCTGTCTAAGCCTTCCCACATCGTTTCCCACTTAACCATAACTTTGGGACCTTAGCTGACGGTCTGGGTTGTTTCCCTTTTCACGACGGACGTTAGCACCCGCCGTGTGTCTCCCATGCTCGGCACTTGTAGGTATTCGGAGTTTGCATCGGTTTGGTAAGTCGGGATGACCCCCTAGCCGAAACAGTGCTCTACCCCCTACAGTGATACATGAGGCGCTACCTAAATAGCTTTCGAGGAGAACCAGCTATCTCCGAGCTTGATTAGCCTTTCACTCCGATCCACAGGTCATCCGCTAACTTTTCAACGGTAGTCGGTTCGGTCCTCCAGTTAGTGTTACCCAACCTTCAACCTGCCCATGGATAGATCGCCCGGTTTCGGGTCTATTCCCAGCGACTAGACGCCCTATTAAGACTCGCTTTCGCTACGCCTCCCCTATTCGGTTAAGCTCGCCACTGAAAATAAGTCGCTGACCCATTATACAAAAGGTACGCAGTCACCCAACAAAGTGGGCTCCCACTGCTTGTACGCATACGGTTTCAGGATCTATTTCACTCCCCTCTCCGGGGTTCTTTTCGCCTTTCCCTCACGGTACTAGTTCACTATCGGTCAGTCAGTAGTATTTAGCCTTGGAGGATGGTCCCCCCATATTCAGACAAAGTTTCTCGTGCTCCGTCCTACTCGATTTCATGACCAAGAGATTTTCGCGTACAGGGCTATCACCCACTATGGCCGCACTTTCCAGAGCGTTCCGCTAATCTCAAAGCCACTTAAGGGCTAGTCCCCGTTCGCTCGCCACTACTAAGGGAATCTCGGTTGATTTCTTTTCCTCAGGGTACTTAGATGTTTCAGTTCCCCTGGTTCGCTTCTTAAGCCTATGTATTCAGCTTAAGATACCTAACTTATGTTAGGTGGGTTCCCCCATTCAGACATCTCCGGATCAAAGTCTGTTTGCCGACTCCCCGAAGCTTTTCGCAGGCTACCACGTCTTTCATCGCCTCTGACTGCCAAGGCATCCACCGTATGCGCTTCTTCACTTGACCATATAACCCCAAGCAATCTGGTTATACTGTGAAGACGACATTCGCCGAAAATTCGCGATTAAACTCACAAATTTTACCTTAGCCTGAACAACACCAGTGAAAGTGTCATCCAGTCTATCTTTCTATCACATACCCAAATTTTTAAAGAACGATCTAATCAAAGACTAGAAATCAACATTCACCATCGTCACGATGGAATGCTCATTTCTAAGCTTTCAACAAACAGAAGCAGTAGTGGTGGAGCCAAACGGGATCGAACCGTTGACCTCCTGCGTGCAAGGCAGGCGCTCTCCCAGCTGAGCTATGGCCCCGTATTTCTACAGGCGTTTCCCACACAAAATTGGTGGGTCTGGGCAGATTCGAACTGCCGACCTCACCCTTATCAGGGGTGCGCTCTAACCAACTGAGCTACAGACCCAATTTCGAGCTTTAAGGCCGACCTCACCCTGCTCTTTACCACAAAGCATGGGGTGCGCTCTAACCAACTAAGCTACAACCTGTTAGGGCTGCTTCTTATCGTCTTCTTCAATGAATCAAGCAATTCGTGTGGGAACTTATGGAGCAGCTGATGTCGTCGATTAAGGAGGTGATCCAGCCGCAGGTTCCCCTACGGCTACCTTGTTACGACTTCACCCCAGTCATGAATCACACCGTGGTAACCGTCCTCCCGAAGGTTAGACTAGCTACTTCTGGTGCAACCCACTCCCATGGTGTGACGGGCGGTGTGTACAAGGCCCGGGAACGTATTCACCGCGACATTCTGATTCGCGATTACTAGCGATTCCGACTTCACGCAGTCGAGTTGCAGACTGCGATCCGGACTACGATCGGTTTTCTGGGATTAGCTCCACCTCGCGGCTTGGCAACCCTCTGTACCGACCATTGTAGCACGTGTGTAGCCCAGGCCGTAAGGGCCATGATGACTTGACGTCATCCCCACCTTCCTCCGGTTTGTCACCGGCAGTCTCCTTAGAGTGCCCACCATGACGTGCTGGTAACTAAGGACAAGGGTTGCGCTCGTTACGGGACTTAACCCAACATCTCACGACACGAGCTGACGACAGCCATGCAGCACCTGTCTCAATGTTCCCGAAGGCACCAATCCATCTCTGGAAAGTTCATTGGATGTCAAGGCCTGGTAAGGTTCTTCGCGTTGCTTCGAATTAAACCACATGCTCCACCGCTTGTGCGGGCCCCCGTCAATTCATTTGAGTTTTAACCTTGCGGCCGTACTCCCCAGGCGGTCAACTTAATGCGTTAGCTGCGCCACTAAGAGCTCAAGGCTCCCAACGGCTAGTTGACATCGTTTACGGCGTGGACTACCAGGGTATCTAATCCTGTTTGCTCCCCACGCTTTCGCACCTCAGTGTCAGTATCAGTCCAGGTGGTCGCCTTCGCCACTGGTGTTCCTTCCTATATCTACGCATTTCACCGCTACACAGGAAATTCCACCACCCTCTACCATACTCTAGCTCGTCAGTTTTGAATGCAGTTCCCAGGTTGAGCCCGGGGATTTCACATCCAACTTAACGAACCACCTACGCGCGCTTTACGCCCAGTAATTCCGATTAACGCTTGCACCCTCTGTATTACCGCGGCTGCTGGCACAGAGTTAGCCGGTGCTTATTCTGTCGGTAACGTCAAAACAATTACGTATTAGGTAACTGCCCTTCCTCCCAACTTAAAGTGCTTTACAATCCGAAGACCTTCTTCACACACGCGGCATGGCTGGATCAGGCTTTCGCCCATTGTCCAATATTCCCCACTGCTGCCTCCCGTAGGAGTCTGGACCGTGTCTCAGTTCCAGTGTGACTGATCATCCTCTCAGACCAGTTACGGATCGTCGCCTTGGTGAGCCATTACCTCACCAACTAGCTAATCCGACCTAGGCTCATCTGATAGCGCAAGGCCCGAAGGTCCCCTGCTTTCTCCCGTAGGACGTATGCGGTATTAGCGTCCGTTTCCGAGCGTTATCCCCCACTACCAGGCAGATTCCTAGGCATTACTCACCCGTCCGCCGCTCGCCACCAGGTACAAGTACCCGTGCTGCCGCTCGACTTGCATGTGTTAGGCCTGCCGCCAGCGTTCAATCTGAGCCATGATCAAACTCTTCAGTTCAAACATCTTTGGGTTTTTAAGAAACCCTAAACTTGGCTCAGCAATCGTTGGTTACATCTTTGATTTCTCGCGGAGTAACTTGTGATGCTGATAATCTTGTTGACTATCAGTCTGACTCCACAAGCACCCACACGAATTGCTTGATTCAGTTGTTAAAGAGCGGTTGGTTAAGATCTTTCGTCTCAACCGAGGCGCGCATTCTACAGCAGCCTCTGTTGCTGTCAAGCGGTTACTTTCAGAAGTTTTCAAAGTTTCGCTTGGAAATCTTTAACAACTTCAACCACTTGCGCTTTCGATCTCTCGTTAGCGGGAGGCGAATTCTACAGCGTTACTCGCTGCTGTCAACACCTCTTTTTCTCCGCTTTCGACCGAGATGATCGAACCGTCAATAAGGCGAAAACACACTGCCCTACCAACTCCTTCTGGCTTCGATGAACTGAAGCGTAACCGCTGCCGAAAACTGCGTAACTCTTTGTTTACCAAGGAGTTTTCCGTTTCGACTGCGCCGGAAGTGGGGCGAATTATAGACTTCCAGAATCTGTCGTCAACCCCTGATTTGGTTTTTCTATCAGGATGTTCAAAAACCCTCCTTATATATAGACGCGCCCGCAACGAATGCGCAGTATATTGCCCAACACATAAAACAATACTCTCGCTTGCCACTTCGGACGATGCTACGTAATGAATGACCACCCCCGCAGCCTTGCCTCGACCCTGTTCTCGGTTGGCCTGCTCTTGATAGCCATGGCATCGATCCAGTCCGGAGCGTCCCTGGCCAAAAGCATGTTCCCGGTTATCGGTGCTCAAGGGACGACCACCCTGCGACTGATCTTTGCCAGTGTGATCATGCTGCTGTTGTTGCGCCCATGGCGAGCGAAGCTCACCGCGAAATCCCTGCGCACCGTTATCGTCTACGGAATGGCGTTGGGCGGCATGAATTTCCTCTTCTATATGTCCTTGCGCACAGTCCCTCTGGGTATCGCCGTAGCCCTGGAGTTCACCGGCCCATTGGCAGTCGCTATTTATGCCTCACGTCGAGCGATCGACTTTCTATGGATCGCTCTGGCAGCCTTGGGTTTACTGCTATTGATTCCGACAGGTGCCACGAGCGCAGGCATCGATCTGGTCGGCGCAGGTTATGCCCTTGGTGCTGGTGTCTGTTGGGCGCTGTACATACTGTTCGGCCAGAAGGCCGGTGCTGACAATGGGGTGCAGACCGCTGCATTGGGCGTGATGATTGCCGCCCTGTTCGTAGCGCCCATCGGCATTGTCCACGCTGGCGCCGCGTTACTGACCCCCTCGTTGATTCCCGTGGCCATCGGGGTCGCCATTTTGTCCACTGCCCTGCCCTATACCCTGGAGATGGTCGCCCTCACACGTATACCCGCCCGGACCTTTGGCACATTGATGAGCATCGAGCCTGCGTTCGGCGCACTGTCTGGCCTGTTGTTCCTCCATGAATACCTTTCACTGTCACAGTGGATGGCTATCCTGTGCATCATTCTGGCTTCCGTCGGCGCGACAATGACCATGGGGAGTAGCGCCAAGCCTGCGGTCGCAGCGGATTGAAACAAGATTGACGAAGGTCTGGTATTTACCGCTCAATTAGGCCATGTTTAGGCTACGTAACTCAGTGTCAGACATGGATTTTTTCAGATAGGGATATCAGAACGCTTCAAGCAAAAGCGAATGCAGGCAGACCCAGGCACAGATCCGGGGCCGCAATTAAGGACAGCAATGAAACGAATTTTGATACTGATCGCCATACTTGCAATCACGGGTTGCGCGGCGACCTCGAAACCCCAGACGAAACACGGCAAGAAAGGACTGCATATCAACTGTTCGGGGCTCTCGTCGTCGTGGGACAAGTGCTACACCAGCGCCGCCAATTCGTGCGCGCCCAAAGGTTACAAAGTCATCGCCAAGTCAGGCGACGCGGTGGAGGAGCCCGGTGACTATCCGTTCGGCCTCAACCCTGCCGGCTATACCAGCCGCAGCATGATCGTCATCTGCAAGTAACCCCTTCCTTTCTATCGGGCTTGCGTAGCCCGATAGGCGCTTTGCCCCGATGCTGCTAACGTTCGTCAGTCAATGACCGTTCAGCAAAGGGCGATATCCATGACCACCGCAATCAATAACAAGAAAACCGTATTGGTCGTCGGCGCAGGCGATGCCACCGGCGGCGCCATCGCCAAACGTTTTGCCCGTGAAGGTTATGTCGCCTGCGTCACACGTCGCAGCGCAGACAAACTCCAGCCATTGGTAGAGTCCATCACAGCCAGTGGCGGCGAGGCTCACGGTTTTGCCTGCGATGCGCGTAATGAAGAAGACGTGATAGCACTCATTGAGCAGATCGAAACCGAGATCGGCCCCATCGAGGCGTTCGTCTTCAATATCGGCGCCAATGTGCCTTGCAGTATTCTCGAAGAAACCGCCCGCAAGTATTTCAAGATTTGGGAAATGGCCTGTTTCTCAGGGTTTCTCAACGCCCGTGAAGTGGCCAAGCGCATGGTCACCCGCCAACGAGGCACGATCCTGTTCACCGGCGCCACTGCTGGCTTGCGCGGCGCCGCGGGTTTCGCCGCCTTCGCCGGTGCCAAGCACGGGATTCGCGCCTTGGCGCAAAGCATGGCCCGTGAACTGGGACCGATGAACATCCACGTCGCCCACGTCGTAGTTGATGGCGCCATCGATACCGACTTTATCCGCGACAACTTCCCGGAAAAATACGCGACCAAGGATCAGGACGGCATCCTCAATCCCGAGCACATCGCCGACAACTATTGGTACCTGCACAGCCAGCCACGGGACGCCTGGACCTTCGAGCTGGATCTGCGCCCCTGGAGCGAACGCTGGTAAGCCCTCCTCTACAACAACAAGAAGAGCACATCGATCATGAGCAAAACCGTGGAGTTCTTTTTCGACCTCGGCAGCCCCGCCACTTACCTGGCCCATACCCAACTGCCGAAAATCTGCAAACAGACCGATAGTCAGCTGATCTACAGACCGATGCTGCTGGGTGGCGTCTTCAAAGCTACTGGCAATGCTTCCCCCATCACCGTACCGGCCAAGGGTCGCTACATGTTTCAGGACCTGGACCGCTATGCCAAACGCTATGGCGTACCGCTGACGTTCAACCCGAACTTCCCGATCAATACCCTGATGCTGATGCGCGCTGTCACAGGTATGCAACTACGCCATCCCGACCGCTTTCAGGCGTTTATCGATTGCCTGTTTCACGCCCTTTGGGTTGAGGGATGCAGCCTCGATGATCCAGCGACTGTTGCCACCGTGCTGACGCAAAACGGTTTCGATCCAAACGAGGTGCTGGCACTGACCGCCGATGAGACCATCAAAACCGCCCTCAAGGAAAACACCGAGGAAGCGGTGCAACGCGGTGTATTCGGTGCGCCGAGCATGTTTGTCGGTGATCAGTTGTTCTTCGGCCAGGATCGGCTGGACTTCGTCCTTGAAGCCCTGCGTGCGCAATAGCCAACGCCTGCCTATGAAATGAGCCAGGCACTGGACACAGCGCCTGGATTCAAACAGCTCAAATAGCCGCGGTTCGGGTGTTCAACCATTCGAGGGCCGCACCATTGAGCAACGGGCTCAGGCGTTCACGCACCTCGGCGTGATAACCGTTCAACCACTGCTTTTCGTCTTCAGTCAGCAGCGATGGTTCCAGGCAACGGGTGTCGATCGGGCACAGGGTCAGGGTTTCGAATTTCAGGAACTCACCGAATTCGCTCTTGCCCGCCTCGCGGTTCAAGACCAGATTCTCGATCCGCACACCCCAGCGGCCCGGACGGTAAGTGCCCGGTTCGATGGACGTGATCATCCCCGGCTGCATCGCGGTTTGCGGTGCAGCCGCGGCCTGATAGGCGATGACTTGCGGGCCTTCGTGAACATTGAGGAAGTAGCCGACGCCATGACCAGTGCCGTGACCATAGTCGACGCTTTCGGCCCAGATCGGTGCACGGGCAATAGCGTCCAGCAACGGCGACAGAATGCCTCGTGGGAACTGTGCGCGGGAGAGTGCAATCACGCCTTTGAGCACGCGGGTGCAATCGCGCTTCTGCTCGTCAGTCGGCGTACCCACCGGCACCATTCGGGTGATGTCGGTGGTACCGCCCAGGTACTGGCCGCCGGAGTCGATCAGCAACAGGCCGTCACCCTCGATCACCGCGTGTTCTTCTTCGGTGGCGGTGGTAGTGCGGCATCGCACCGTTGGCGTTGAACGCGGCGATGGTGTTGAAGCTCAGCGACACATAATCCGGACGTCGGGTACGCGCCGCGGTCAGGTGTTCGTCGATGGTCAGTTCGGTGATGCGCTCACGCCCCCAAGCCGCTTCCAGCCAGGCGAAGAATTCGCACAGCGCCGCGCCGTCCTGCTCCATTGCCCGACGAATGTGCTCGGCATCGGCCAGGCTTTTCTGCGACTTGGCCAGGGTGGTCGGGTTCAGGCCTTCGAGCAGCTTCACGTCGCTGTTCAGATTATCCAGCAGACCGGCCGTGACCCGCGCAGGATCGACTTGCAGGCTTGCGCCGCTCGGCACGGCGCGCAAGGCGACGGCCACTTCGCTGTAATCGCGCAGAGTCACGCCGTCCTGTTCGAGAATGGCGCGCAGCTCGGCGCTCACTTTGCTCAGGGCGACGAATAAGGTGGCCTGCTGCTGGCTGATCAGGGCGAAGGACACGAACACGGGATTGAACGACACATCGCCGCCGCGCAGGTTGAACAGCCAGGCGATGTCATCGAGGGTGGCGATGAAGTGCCAGTCGGCACCGCGCTCTTTCAGCACCTCACGCAGTTTGGCGAGTTTTTCGCCACGGCTGACCGTCGCCTGAGGCGGCAAGTGTTGATAGATCGGCTCATTCGGCAGACTTGGACGATCACTCCAGACTTCACTCAGCAGATCGATATCGGTGCGCAGACGTGCGCCGCGCTCTTTGAGTTTGCTGCTCAAAGTACGCGCGGAGGTCACAGCCATCACCGCGCCATCGACTGCGACGACACCGCCTTCAGGGGTTTGCTCGGCCAGCCAATCGAGCGGGCCGGGTTGACCCGGTTGCAGCTTGACCAGTTCGATGCCGCTGCCCTTGAGCTCCTTGCTCGCTTGTTCCCAATAGCGGCTGTCGGCCCAGACACCGGCAAAATCCGGCGTGACGATCAGCGTGCCCACAGAGCCATGAAAACCTGACAGCCACTGCCGTCCCTGCCAATAGCCCGGCAGGTATTCCGACAGGTGCGGGTCGGCCGACGGCACCAGCAGAGCATGAATGCCCTCCCGGCTCATCAGCTCGCGGGTTTGCTCCAGGCGCTGGGGTACCAATCCATTGGTCAAAGGCTGTGTACTCATTGTGTCTCCTGCTAACCACTCATCGTTATTATTCGGTGCCGATCGGATCGGCGCTTAAGGACCTGTCGCCCAGAATGCCGGAGCACTGGCGCAAGCTGCTTTAATCAGGTGTACCGCTTGATCGATATCCTGCTCGGTGGTGAAACGCCCCAGGCTCAAGCGAATGGTGCGACTGGCCGAGCGTGCGTCATGCCCCAGGGCCAGCAGCACATGGGACGGCGCATTGCTGGCGGAATTACAGGCCGAGGTCGCGGAAAACGCGATCGAGGTGCTCAATGCCGCGGAACTGAACTCGCCTTCATTGAAAGTCAGGCTCAAGGTATGGGGAATGCGCTGGGTCAAACTGCCATTGAGACGCACGCCGGGGATGCTCAGCAGCGGTTCGAGCAAGCGTTCACGCAGACGCGCGATGGTGGCTTTCTCTTCATCGAACAATTGCGCCGCCAACGCGAAGGCTGCACCCATTGCGGCAATCTGGTGCGTCGCCAGCGTGCCGGAACGCAACCCGCCCTCATGACCGCCGCCGTGGATCTGCGCCTGCAGACGCTGCTGCGCACGAGGACCGACATACAACGCGCCGATGCCTTTGGGACCGTAGACCTTGTGCGCCGAGAACGACATCAAATCCACCGGCCACCGGGCCAGATCGATCACCACTTTGCCCGCGCCCTGAGCCGCATCAACGTGAAATAACGCATCGCGATCACGCACCACCTGGCCGATGGCCGGGATGTCGTTGATAGTGCCCAGTTCGTTATTGACCAGCATCAATGACACCAGAAAGGTGTCCTCACGCATCGCTTCGCTGACCGCTTGTGGAGTAATCAGGCCTTCGGCATCGGGCACCAGATACGTCACCGCAACGCCTGCGTCCTGCAACTGTTTTGCAGTGTCGAGAATCGCTTTGTGTTCGATCTGGCTGGTGATGATGTGGCCGCCGGACACACCGCGAGCCTGGGCCACGCCCTTGAGGGCAAGGTTGTTGGATTCGGTGGCGCCGGAGGTCCAGACGATCTGTTCCGCCTGGGCGCCCACCAACTCGGCGACCTGGCGCCGTGCTTGCTCGACCGATTGCCGGGCCTGTTGGCCGAAGGCGTGGGAATTGGACGCTGGATTGCCGAAGTTACCGGTGAAACCCAGACACTCGACCATGACTTTGATGACCCGCTCATCCACCGGCGTGGTGGCGGCGTAGTCGAAATACAACGGACGTTTATTCATAAAAGACTCGCAGAGCGTGTTCCGGGATCAGGAAGCTCGTCACTGGAAGTTTCAAAGCGCAGCCTCATGAGCGACGCCGAATTTTCAGAACGACAGCAATACCTGATCGGAGGCCATTAAAGAAGAACAACTTCATTTAAAAGTGCGTAGGAACGCTCCTGAAGTCGAGCTTAACAGGCATCGGGCCACCGGATGAAGCAATGCGTCAGCTAAAACTGTCGAGCAATAACGGATACAGCGAAGCCACCAACAGTAAGGCCATACCCCAGTTGAACAGCCGCAACCAGCGGCGATCGCGCAGCACATTGCGCAGCAGCGTGCCGCAACCGGCCCACACCCCGACGCTTGGCAGGTTGATCAAGGCGAAGACCGCGGCAATCACAATCACATTGGTGAAATAGCCCTGCATCGGTGTATAGGTGCTGATGGCACCGATGGCCATGATCCAGGCCTTGGGGTTGACCCACTGAAAGGCTGCCGCGCCCAAATAACTGATCGGCTTGCCCTCGCCCTGTTCACCCTCGGCGACCGGCCCGGAATGAGCAATCTTCCACGCCAGGTACAGCAAATACGCCGCGCCGACATAGCGCAACACGGTGTAAAGCATTGGATAGGTTTGAAACACCGCGCCCAGGCCGAAACCGACGGCGACCACCAGGACGAAGAAGCCGCAGGTGATGCCCAGCATGTGGGGAATGGTGCGGTTAAAACCGAAATTCACCCCCGAGGCCAGCAGCATGGTGTTGTTCGGGCCAGGAGTGATCGAGGTGACAAGGGCAAACAGGGCAAAGCCCAGCAGCAGGTCGAGCGAGAGTGTCATGGGGGACAATCCATCAGGGTCAGTCAGGTATTGACCCTATCGCACGCCTTGAGCAAAACCCATGGACAGTTGCGTGAAAGTTCGAGCAGTACAGTCGTCGCTCAGCTTGGGCGGCCGTGCAGCTGTACCGCGCGCTCGGCGTTCATCTCGCCTTGTTTGTCGAAACTGAACGATTTTGCCGGCTGGCCGAGCAATTCGGCTTTCTTCGCATGGTACTCCTCAAAGGACAAGCCACGACGATTCAGGGCCTCCAGCGCCAGTTCCCGGGTTTCTTCAACGGTGTAGGGCCGCAATTCCGGTGAAACATGGCTGGCACATCCGGCGAGAACGGAGATGGCGAGCAGCAAGAAAGTGGCGAGCAGAGATTTCATTTCGGACGTCCGCAGATCTGTGTTTGGGGCAATGAACACAGGCTACCCGTGCCGCTCGAAGGGTAGAAATCAACGCTCTCGATAGTGGGTATCGGATCAAAAGATCGCAGCCTTCGGCAGCTCCTACATAAACCTTATATTTCCAAATTGAATATAAATATTAATTTAATGTCTTTTACGGAATAACAGAGATTCTTTATAAACGACTCCATCGCCTCACGCACTGTTGCCCACGCAACTGTTTGCCAGGCAACAGTCAATCAACAAACACCCGGTCAAATCGAACAGCGCCTGCCAACAACCGCGCTGAAAGCCACGGAAAACGGGGCTCCCAAGGATTGGTACAGCTCTTGCTCAACTCGGTGACTCATCACTGCTCGCTGAGCAACTGTTTAAAAAAGGAACTGATCATGTCGCGTCCATTGAAAGTCGTTGCCCTCTCCGGCGGTACCTGGCGTCCGTCTCGCACGTTGGTGTTGACCCAGGCGCTGTTGGCCGAACTGGCCGAGCAGTTGCCGATCGAGAGCAAGCTGATCGAACTGGGCGATATCGCCCGACCTCTGGGCGCCGCGCTGTCGCGTCAGGAACTGAGCGCCGACATCGAGGCCGAGCTGCAAGCGATCGAAAGCGCCGACTTGCTGATCGTCGCCGCGCCGGTTTATCGCGGCTCTTACCCAGGCCTGCTCAAGCACCTGTTCGACCTGATCGACCTCAACGCACTGATCGACACTCCGGTGCTGCTGGCCGCCACCGGCGGCAGCGAACGTCATGCGCTGGTGCTCGATCATCAGTTGCGGCCGCTGTTCAGTTTCTTTCAGGCCCTGACCCTGCCGATTGGCGTCTATGCCACCGAAGCCGACTTCTCCAATTATCAAATAACCAGTGAGCCCTTGAAGGCCCGCATTCGTCTTGCTGCAGAGCGCGCGGCGCCGTTGTTCGGCGTGCACCCCAAAAATCTGCTGAAAATCGCTTAAGGATCTCTTCATGGATGTTTTCTGGTTTCTGCCGACCCACGGCGACGGCCATTACCTGGGCACCACTCAGGGCGCCCGCCCGGTGACCCTCAACTATTTGAAACAAGTGGCCCAGGCTGCCGACAGTCTGGGTTACCACGGTGTGCTGATTCCCACTGGACGTTCCTGCGAGGACTCGTGGGTGATCGCCTCGGCCCTGGTGCCACTGACCGAACGCCTGCGGTATCTGGTCGCGATCCGTCCGGGGATTATTTCGCCGACGGTCTCGGCACGGATGGCCGCGACGTTGGATCGACTGTCTGGCGGCCGCTTGCTGATCAATGTGGTGACCGGCGGCGACCCGGATGAAAACCGTGGCGACGGCAGTTTTCTCGATCACAGCGAACGCTACGAAGTCACCGACGAATTCCTGAAGATCTGGCGCCGCGTGCTGCAAGGCGAATCGGTGGATTTCGAAGGCAAACACCTGCGAGTGCAGAACGCCAAAGCGCTGTATCCACCAGTACAGAAACCTTATCCGCCGCTGTATTTCGGTGGCTCGTCCGATGCCGCTCATGACTTGGCCGCCGAGCAGGTTGACGTTTACCTGACATGGGGCGAACCGCCTGCCGCCGTGGCTGAAAAACTGGCCGATGTTCGAGCGCGCGCGGCGCGAAACGGTCGCACGGTGAAGTTCGGGATTCGCCTGCATGTGATCGTGCGCGAGACGGCTGAAGAGGCCTGGAAAGCCGCGGACAAACTCATCGAGCACATCAGCGACGAGACCATTGCTGCCGCGCAAAAGTCGTTCTCGCGATTTGATTCCGAAGGCCAGCGGCGCATGGCCGCGTTGCATGACGGCCGTCGCGACAACCTGGAAATCTCGCCCAACCTGTGGGCCGGTGTCGGTCTGGTACGCGGCGGTGCCGGAACTGCGCTGGTGGGTGACCCGCAGCAAGTGGCGACGCGAATCAAGGAGTACGCGGACTTGGGGATCGAGAGTTTCATCTTCTCCGGCTACCCGCATCTCGAAGAGGCTTATCGCTTTGCCGAACTGGTGTTCCCGCTGTTGCCCGAGCCATATGCCAGCCTGGCCGGGCGTGGCGTCACCAACCTCACCGGGCCGTTTGGCGAAATGATTGCCAATGATGTGCTGCCGGCTCACGCCAAAGCCTGATGCGATCTGTAGGAGCGAGGCTTGCCCGCGAAGCAAGCACCGCGGTGTATCGGAGGCACCGCGTTATCGTTCTTCGCGGGCGAGCCTCGCTCCTACAGGAAAACGTCGTTCATAAGAGGAACCCCGCGTGACTGCCAAACCACAAAGCGCCCTGTTGTCCCCCTTGCAGACCGCCCGCCAGCTGGCCGACGAGTTTGCCCTGACCGCTGTCGAGCGCGATGAACGCGGTGGTACGCCGAAAGCCGAACGTGATGCCTTGCGCCACAGCGGCCTGCTCGCTTTAAGCATTCCCGTCCAGTACGGCGGCCTCGGCGCCAGCTGGAGTGAAACCCTGAACATCGTGCGCGAGTTCGCCAAGGTCGACAGCTCGATCGCTCACGTCTTCGGCTTTCATCACCTGATGCTCGCCACCGTGCGCCTGTTCGCCCGGCCCGAACAATGGCAACCGTGGTTTGAACAGACCGCGCGCAAGAACTGGTTCTGGGGCAACGCCCTCAACCCGCTGGACACCCGCACCGTGGTGAAAGACCTCGGAGGCTGGCGCGAGTTTTCCGGCAAGAAGAGCTTCTGCTCCGGCGCCAGTGATTCGGAAATGCTGATCGCCTCGGCCGTCGATGAAAGTGCCGGCGGCAAGCTGTTGATTGCCGCGATTCCCAGTGGGCGCAGCGGTATCACGCTGCACAACGACTGGAACAACATGGGTCAGCGCCAGACCGACAGCGGCAGCGCCACGTTTGAACGGGTGAGGGTCGAAGAGTCGGAGTTGCTGCTCGACCCCGGTCCGTTGAGCACGCCATTTGCCTGTCTGCGCCCCTTGATCGCCCAACTCACGTTCACCCATATGTTCCTCGGCATTGCCGAAGGCGCTTTCGAAGAGGCGCGGCAATACACCCTCACTGAAACCCGTCCGTGGCACAAATCCAGTGCTGCGGATGTGCGGCAGGATCCTTACGTGCTCGGCCACTACGGCGAATTCTGGGTGGCGCTGGAAGGTGTTCGATTGCTGGTGCAACGCGCCGCCGAATTGCTCGACAAGGCTTGGACCAAGGGCCCGAATCTGAGCGCCGAGGAACGCGGACATCTGGCCACCGCCATCGCCACCGCCAAGGTCGCCGCCACCCGTAATGGTCTGGAACTGTGCAGCCGTTTGTTCGAAGTGACCGGCGCCCGTTCGACTCATGCCTCACTGCGGCTGGACCGCCACTGGCGCAACTTGCGCACGCAAACCCTGCACGATCCGGTGGATTACAAACTCCATGAACTCGGTGACTGGGCACTGAACCAGTCCCTGCCGATCCCGACCTTCTATTCATAGCCTTCCACTCATGGAGCCTGTCCCATGCAACTGCTGACCTTACCGCCCTCGCCCGCGCTGGCCACCTCGATTCGCGCTACGGCGCAGGTGTTCGAAGACCCGAAATCCCAAGCCCTGCTCGCGCACTTGCAGCAGGTCGCGCCGAGTGAGGCCAGCGTGCTGATCATCGGTGAAACCGGCACCGGCAAGGAGTTGGTGGCACGGCACATCCACAACCTCAGCGCCCGGCGCAACCGGCCGTTCGTGGCGGTGAACTGCGGCGCATTCTCCGAATCGTTGGTGGAGGCCGAGCTGTTCGGCCATGAAAAAGGCGCCTTCACCGGCGCGCTGAGCGCCAAGGCCGGCTGGTTCGAAGAGGCCGATGGCGGCACCTTGTTCCTCGACGAAATCGGCGATCTGCCAATGGCGATTCAGGTGAAACTGCTGCGTGTGTTGCAGGAGCGCGAAGTGGTACGCCTTGGTTCGCGCAAGAGCATTCCCATCGATGTGCGAGTGCTGGCGGCGACCAACGTGCAGCTGGAAAAAGCCATCAACGCCGGGCACTTTCGCGAGGACCTGTATTACCGCCTTGACGTGGTCAGCCTGGAACTGAGCCCATTGCGCGAACGCCCCGGCGACATCCTGCCGCTGACCCGGCATTTCGTCGAAGCCTACAGCCAGCGTTTGGGTTACGGCAGTATCACCATCAGCAAAGAGGCCGAACACAAACTGCGCAGCTACAGCTGGCCGGGCAACATCCGTGAACTGGAAAACGTCATTCACCACACCCTGCTGATCTGCCGCAATGGTGTGATCGAGCGCGATGACTTGCGCCTGTCGAACATGCGCATCGAGCGTCAGGACGACCACCACGCCAACGTCGACGACTCACCGGAAGCCTTGCTCGATCGGGCCTTTCAAAAGCTCTTCGAGCAACAGGCCGGCGCGCTGCACGAGAAAGTCGAAGATGCGTTGCTGCGGGCAGCCTATCGCTTCAGCCACTACAACCAGGTGCACACCGCTGCCCTGCTGGGGCTGAGCCGCAACGTAACCCGCACTCGGCTGATCAAGATCGGCGAACTGGCGGTGAATAAACGCCGACCCACGGAGAACGTACAGGGTGAGCGTTTGATGCAGTTGTCGATCTAGCTAGTCAGATGGCAATGCAGTGCGTTGTCGTGGCTAAGCGCCAGGCTATGCAGCACCTGAAATGAGCCGAAGGTGACAGTTTTCGCCCGATGGGCGCGAATCAACTGCCAGAAATCCTGCTCGCCACTTTCGAAGCTCTGAAAAGCCGCTTCCCCGGCTTCGCGGGATTGCCATTGCAGGTAATTAAGCACCCGTCGACCATCGTCGCTGGCCTGGATGCTGGCACTCAGAAACCCTGTGTAGCCTTGGGCCAGACGTTCGGTGTGCGCCGACAGTGCCGACACCAGCGCGGCCTGCTGACGGGGTTCGATCTCGAATTCGATCAGTTGGGTGAAGCTGCGATTTTTCTCTGGCGCGTGCATGAATAGTCCCCACTCACTGTAAGCCGGATCTTGCGATCCGAAGACCCGCAGGGTAAAACCTCGAGCTAACTAGAGGTCAAGGGGCATTTTTTAAATGATCACCTCGCAAAACCTGCATAAAGAACTGACCGTCGGCCAAGTCGCCGCCCGCAGTGGTGTGGCGGTCACCGCGCTGCACTTTTATGAATCCAAAGGCCTGATCAAAAGCAATCGCAATCAGGGCAATCAGCGGCGTTATCCGCGGGAAGTGTTGCGCCGGGTGGCATTGATCAAAGTGGCTCAGCGTTTGGGGATTCCGTTGGCGGAGATTGGCGAGGCGTTGAAATCCCTGCCGGATAACCGTGCACCGACGGCGGCGGACTGGAAAGTGTTGTCGGCGCAGTGGAGTCGGGATCTGGATGAGCGGATCAACCAGCTGACCTTGCTGCGGGACAGGCTTAATGGCTGCATCGGGTGCGGATGTTTGTCGACGGAGGCGTGTCCGCTGCGTAACTTTGGTGATGTGTTGGGTGAGCGCGGGCCGGGCGCGCAGCTGCTTGAGTCGGGGGTTGATCGGAAATAGCGGCGCGGCTATCGCGAGCGGGCTCGCTCCCACATTGGATCTGTTTTCAGACCCAATTCTCGTTCACGACACAAAACTATTGTGGGAGCGAGCCTGCTCGCGATGGCGTCCTGCCAGTCGATGGTGGTTTGGGAAGTAATCTGCTGCTCGTCGGGCACTCGGTTGCGGGAAAGGGGCTGACCTATAGTTATTCGACCGGAAATCGGCGAAGGAACACCTTAACCCCACAATAAAAGGAGAACCGTCATGAGCGTAAAACCTATTCCAGAGGGTTATCACAGCATCACCCCTTACCTGGGCATTCAGAAAGCTGCCGAAGCCATCGACTTCTACAAGAAGGCCTTTGGCGCCACCGAAGTCATGCGCCTGGCCATGCCCGATGGCGGCATCGGCCATGCTGAGCTGCGTATCGGCGACTGCCCGATCATGCTTGGCACACCCTGCGACCAAGGCCCACTGAGCAACCCGGACAACTCGCCATCCGTGGGGCTGCATCTGTATGTGAACGATGTGGACAAGTCCTTTAAACAAGCCATCGATGCCGGTGCCACGCAGGTGTCCGAGGTCAAGGATCAGTTTTATGGCGACCGTTCGGGGACTTTGAAGGATCCCTACGGGCATCTGTGGTTTCTGGCCACGCGCAAGGAGGATCTGACTCAGGAGCAGATCGAACAGCGGGCGAAGGAGATGTTTAAGCAGGGTTGAAATCTTCGGTGCCTGATCAGGCCCCATCGCGGGCAAGCCCGCTCCCACAGTGGCTTTGTGTACACCGTCCAATGTGGGAGCGGGCTTGCCCGCGATGGGGCCACCACGTTCAACATCAATGTAGACCGTCAGACGCCTTCCGCGAGCAAGCCCGCACAGGGCAGCAGAAACACGAAACATTTACTTTCATATCCCCTTTCGGGATTTTCGATGCTCATACGTCTTATTTAGATGCAGTCGGTCGCGTAGGCAAAAGCCACGGCCGGACTTTTTGTGGACCGTAACGCTGGGAAGCCCGCAGCAGAGGTCCTCTCATCGAAACAAGACCTTCAATCATGTCGAAGAAATCCCGCTCAAAACTCTGGTTTCTGGTCCATAGCTGGCTGGCGCTGCCCATCTGGTTCTTTGTGCTGATTGTCTGTGTGACCGGCACGCTGGCGGTGGTCAGTCAGGAAATCGTCTGGCTGGCCAACCCGCAAATGCGTGCCAGCGCGCCTTCGGACGACGCGCCGCTGCTCAACTATGACCAGATCGTCGCCGCCATCAAACAGGCCGAACCGCAAACGCTGGTTCAGAGCATCAGTCGCCCCGACGAGTCGCATTTCGCCCTCGACGTGGACGTCACTTACCCGGACGGACGTTCGGTGACGGTCTATGTGAACCCCTATAGCGGAGTGATTCAGGGCACCGCTCCACAATTCAATTTCAAGGCGTTCACGCGTGCACTGCATGGCTGGTGGCTGGTGCCGTTCACCAACGGCTACAGTTGGGGCTGGTATCTGGTGTCGTTCCTCGCGCTGCCGATGCTGGCGTCGCTGGTGACCGGGTTGGTGGTCTACAAACGATTCTGGAAAGGCTTCTTCCGGCCAACCCTGCGCATTCGCCATGGCGCGCGGATTTTCTGGGGCGACTTTCACCGGCTCAGCGGTATCTGGTCGATCTGGTTCATTGCGGTGATCTCGATCACCGGTGTCTGGTTCCTGATCAAGGCGATTCTGTTCGATAACCAGATTTCGATTACCACGGAACCGGTGGTGTCGGTCGTTTCGCGCGAAAGCGTCCCGTTGACCAGCACCGGCAAGCCGGCCCCGATGATCAGCCTGGAACAGGCGATCAAGGTCGCTCAGGAACAGATCCCCGGACTTGAAGCGAGTTTCGTCAGCCTGCCGGGCAACGCCTACAGCCACCTGTCAGTCGGTGGTCGAAGCTGGTATCCGCTGATGTTCCAGACGGCCGAGGTCAACCCGTACAACGGCGATATTGCCAGCACACGGCTGCTGTCCGATCGCACCAGCCTGGAATTCGTGACCGAGTCGATGCGTCCGTTGCACACCGGTGACTTTGGCGGGATCTGGATCAAGCTGATCTGGTTCTTCTTCGGTTTGTTGCTGAGCATGATGGTGCTCAGCGGCTTGCTGATCTGGACCAAACGCACCGCCCTGGCCACCGCCAATGCGTTCAAGCGCAACAACAAGGCTCCGCGCCCGGTGTCGAGACCGCAAACGGTCATGAACCGCCAGACTCCGGAGGGCAACCTGTGAGCAAGACGATCACTGCACCGCTGCCTTCGCGTGCGAGCCTGCTTTGGCGCAAATGGCGCTTCCACATCAACATTTTCTTGCTGCTGATCCCTTTGGGCTTCATGCCCAAATACTTTGCCGACGCCTCGCTGTTTCGCGGCGACAGCGGACTGGGGGAGCGGGAAATCGGCGAAATCCAGATCGGTCCCTGGAGCCTGCAACTGGCCGAACTGCGCAACGAGGCGCCCCTGTTGACTGGTCCCGCCGGCTACATGAAAGGCTTCAATGCAGCGCTCTGCGAGCGCTGTCGCGATCAGGTCAAGGCGACGTACCTGCGCATCGGCAAACCCCGCAGCCTGCGTGCGGCCGGGGTGATTTTCTTCGGTACGCCATACCGCATGGGCGCGATGCTGCCGGTGCCTGAAAAGACCAAAACCGACGCCGAGCTGTGGATCACCATGGAAGGCTGGGACGGCGCCATACATCAAGCGTCCATCCCCCTGAGCCAGGCATCCCCGGCCACCCTCGCCTGGCTGAACAAACAAGGAGGCAAACCATGATCAGCGTTTTTCGCCCCGTTCTATTGATGTTCTGCACCGCCTTCAGCGCCAGCGCCCTGGCCCATAACCCGATGTGCGAATGCAAGGCCATCGATGCCGAACAGATCCAGTGCACCGGCGGTTTCTCCGACGGCAGCGGCGCGCCGGGCGTGACCCTGGACGTGATCGGCTACGACGAAACCATTCTGGTGCCGGGCAAACTCGGCGCCGATTCGACCCTGACATTCAAGAAGCCCGGCGCCGAGTTCTACGTGCTGTTCGACGCCGGTCCCGGCCACGTCGTCGAGATCGACCAAGCGGACATCCAAGCCCCATGACTACACCAACCACGCACGTCATCCGCCCGGCCGGTGCCGGCCATGAAACCCTCTATGTGCTGCTGTTGTGCCTGATAATCCTGGCGATTGCCGGCTCGGTGGTCGCCTGGCGTGGCGAGGCTCAGGAAGTGAGCAGCGTTGGCAGCCATCAACTGGATGCCCGTCGTGACCTGAGCGCCTCCGAGCAAGGTATTTACGCCGACCTGCGGGTCACGCTGGATGAAATTCATCTGTTGCGTCAGGAACAGCAGGCGTTGCCCACACCCGCCATCCTCGCCGATGAAGGCTTTGCGCCGTTTGCCCGGGACGCCAGTTCCGTCAGCCGCGGTGGCCATGCCTGGCAGTTGCTGGACACCAAGGCCTACTTCGGCCAGAGCCAGGTCCCAACCGTGGCCGGTTCGTTTCTGATGCGCTTGACCGCTGAAGACGACACCGCGCCGGACATCTGGCTCAACCGCGCCAGCACCCTCAACGCCCCGAACGATCTCACCGACGCCGCGCTCAACGGCGCCGGCTGGCAGCAGATCGTCGCGCAATTCGATGCCGGCGTCACCCGCCAGCATCGGCATTGAACCCTCGCCTTCACCCGAGAGAAGACCGCTTTCCCATGCCTAGTTCATCTCAACGTCATTGCTTTTTGCGCCTGCTGCTGGTCGGTCTGTTTGCCTGTTTGCTGACACCTCTGGCCAGTGCCAATGAAGCCAAGCGCCTGCGCATCGGCATCACCCTGCACCCTTATTACAGTTACGTGGCCAACATCGTCGGTGACAAAGCCGAAGTGGTGCCGCTGATCCCGGCCGGTTTCAACCCGCATGCCTACGAGCCGCGGGCCGAAGACATCAAACGCATCAGTGGGCTGGACGTGGTCGTGCTCAACGGCGTGGGCCATGACGACTTCGCCGACCGCATGATCGCCGCCAGCGAAACCCCGAACATCAAGTTGATCGAAGCCAACGAAAACGTGCCCCTGCTGGCCGCCACCGGTGTCGCTGCCCGGGGGGCCGGCAAGGTGGTCAATCCGCACACGTTCCTGTCGATCAGTGCGTCCATTGCCCAGGTCAACAACATCGCCCGGGAACTGGGCAAGCTCGACCCGACCAACGCCAAGACCTACACCCAGAACGCCCGCGCCTACGGCAAACGCCTGCGGCAGATGCGCGCCGACGCCCTGGCAAAACTGACCCAGGCGCCGAACGCCGAACTGCGCGTGGCCACGGTGCATGCCGCCTACGATTATTTGCTGCGCGAGTTTGGCCTGGAAGTGACCGCCGTGGTCGAGCCGGCCCACGGTATCGAACCGAGTCCCAGCCAGCTGAAAAAGACCATCGATCAGCTGCGGGAACTGGATGTGAAAGTGATCTTCTCGGAGATGGATTTCCCGTCCACTTACGTCGAGACCATCCAGCGTGAATCGGGGGTGAAGCTGTATCCGCTGTCGCACATTTCCTACGGCGAATACACCGCCGACAAGTACGAAAAAGAAATGACCGGCAACCTCAACACCGTCGTCCGCGCGATTCAGGAGTCCGGCGCATGACCGCTAAAGAAACCATCAGCCCGACCGCCCCCGAATCCCCTGTGGGAGCGAGCCTGCTCGCGAAGGCGTCCAGTCAGTCAACATCATCGTTAAATGACACGCCGCATTCGCGAGCAAGCCCGCTCCCACAGGTTTCGGGGCCGACGCTGGATTTCGCCGAGGTCAGCCTCACGCTGGGACGCACGACGATCCTCGACAAGGTGACCTTCGAGGTTCGGCCCGGCAGCGTGCATGCACTGGTCGGCCCCAACGGTGGCGGCAAGAGTTCGCTGATCAAGACGTTGCTCGGGCAGATGCCGCATCAGGGCCGATTGAGCCTGCAATGGCCTGGGGAACCGGGAACCATCGGCTACGTGCCACAGGCGCTGGAGTTCGATCGCGGTTTACCGATGACCGTCGACGATTTCATGGCTGCCATGTGTCAGCGGCGCCCGGCGTTCCTCGGGTTGAGCAAACACTACGCGGCGGCCATCGGCGAAGCACTGGAACGGGTCGGCATGCAGGACAAGCGCAAGCGGCGCATGGGCGCGTTGTCTGGCGGTGAGCGCCAGCGCGTTTTGTTGGCCCAAGGGCTGATTCCGGCGCCGCAATTGCTGGTGCTCGATGAACCGATGTCGGCCCTCGATGAGGCCGGTATTCAAGTGTTCGAACGGCTACTGGGCGATTGGCGCCAGAGCGGCATCACCGTGCTGTGGATCGAGCATGATCTGGAAGCGGTCGGGCGACTGGCGGACCGGGTCACCGGGCTCAATCGCCGGGTGCTGTTCGATGCCACACCGAAGCAGGCACTGACCCCGGAGCGACTGCTGACCTTGTTCTCGACCCATCCCCGGAGCGCTGCCTGATGAGTTATGAAGCCTTTCGTTTGATGGTCCAGGGTTGGGCCTCATCAGGTTACCTGCCGGAAGCGCTGGCCTATGGATTTGTGGTCAACGCGCTGCTCGCCGGGCTGTTGATCGGCCCGGTGCTGGGCGGCTTGGGTACGCTGGTGGTGGTCAAGCGCTTCGCGTTTTTCTCCGAAGCAGTGGGCCATGCCGCGCTGACCGGGGTGGCCATCGGCATTCTGCTCGGTGAACCCTACACCGGGCCTTATGGCAGCCTGTTCGGTTACTGCCTGCTGTTTGGCATTTTGCTCAACTACCTGCGTAACCGCACGGGGCTGGCGCCGGATACTTTGATCGGTGTGTTTCTCTCCGTATCGCTGGCGCTTGGTGCGAGCCTGCTGCTGATCCTGGCCGGAAAGATCAACGTGCACATTCTGGAAAACGTGCTGTTCGGTTCAGTGCTGACAGTCAACGGCAATGACCTGCTGGTATTGGCGATCGTCGGTTCACTGGTGATGGCGCTGGCCCTGCCGCTGTACAACCGCATCATGCTTGCCAGTTTCAATCCGCAATTGGCGGCAGTACGCGGTGTGGCAGTGAAGACCCTGGATTACCTGTTCGTGATTCTGGTGACCTTGATCACGGTGGCAGCGGTGAAAGTTATCGGCGCGATCCTGGTCGGTGCGCTATTGGTGATTCCTGCGGCGGCCGCGCGATTGCTCAGTCAGTCGCTGAAGGGTTTCTTCTGGTGTTCGGTGCTGATCGCCACGGTGAGCACGCTGTGCGGAATCCTCGCGCCGATTGTCTTTGACCTGCCTATTCCGTCCGGTGCCGCGATCATTCTGGTGGCCGGTATCGCCTTCGCCCTGGCCGCGATTGCTCGCGGCATCGTCCCAAGTCTGAAAGGGAACCTCGGATAAATGTCTTTTTCTCTGCGTCAATTGACCTTGGCATTGACCTTCACATTGCCCCTGTGTGGGCTGGTCACCATACCGCTGCTGGCGGCTGACAGCGCCAAACCGTTACGCGTGCTCGCCTCCTTGCCCGTCACCTATGGCTTGGGCGAAGTCCTGCTCAAAGGCACCGATGTCAGCCTCGAACGTGCGGTGCCGGCCAACCTGCCCGGCAGTCGGCAGACCGCTTACTTCACCGGCCGTGGTGCCCCGGAGCTGGCCAAACTGGCGACCAACGCCGATGCGGTGATTGGTCTGCGGTCGCTGTGGGCGGATGACCCGCTGTACCCGATCTCACGGCGCAGCAATATCCGCATCATTGAAATCGACGCCGCCCGCCCGGTGGACGGCGCCCTGCCTGGTATCGCCGTGCAGCCTGGCAGCAAGGTCGACGGTTTGAACAGTCAGCCTTGGTTGGCCAGTAACAACATGGGCCGCATGGCGGATGTCATGGCGGCAGACCTGGTGCGCCTGGCGCCAGAAGCCAAACCGAAGATCGATGCCAACCTGGCAGCGCTCAAACAGCGTCTGCTCAAGCTCAGCGCCGACAGCGAGTCACGCTTGGCCAATGCCGACAACCTGAGTGTGATGAGCCTGAGCGATCATTTCGGCTACCTGATCGGCGGCCTTAATCTTGAGCTGATCGGCCTCGATGCACGGCCGGATGCCGAGTGGACGCCCGAAGCGCTGACGCAATTGGGCGCAACGCTCAAAAACAATGATGTGGCGGTGGTGCTGCATCATCGCCAGCCGTCGGATGCGGTAAAAGCGGTGATTACAGAGGCTGGCAGTCGGTTGCTGGTATTGAGTGTCGATGCGGCGGATCCGGTGGCTGAATTGGAAGGGAATGTGGATTTGGTGATTAAAGGGTTGAACGGTGCGTAACGTCAGTTAGACCGCGTTATCGTTCTTCGCGGGCAAGCCTCGCTCCTACAGTTTTTGTATTGATCACGGTATGTGTGGACACCCCAAACCCTGTAGGAGCGAGGCTTGCCCGCGAAGGCAATTTCAAGCCATGAAAAAGCCCACTGACCGTCACCGGTTCAGCGGGCTTCTTTTTGCGCGGTGACTCAGTGAGCCACAGCCGCCTGTTCTTCCATTTTCTGGCGCAGGCTCAGTGGACGCATGTCGGTCCAGACTTCTTCGATGTAGGCCAGGCATTCCTTTTTCATCCCGCTCTTGCCCACGGTGCGCCAGCCTTGTGGCACGGCCTTGTAGTCGGGCCAGATCGAGTATTGCTCTTCGTGGTTGACCACGACCTGAAAGAGGATGTCCTCGCGGTCGAATACTGACGTCATGCTGTCTCTCCATCGCTGTAGGGTGGGCTGCACGCCGTGCGCAGCCGTTATGTAGAAGGAACGTTCAAGGCACCAAAAAATTTAGAGAGTGGCGATGGCTGCAGCCATGGCCCGGCCGAAAATGTCGGCCACCCGATCGATTTCTGCTGCTGTGATCACCAGCGGCGGCAAGAAACGCACGACACCGCCGTGACGCCCGCCCAATTCGAGGATCAACCCACGCTTGAGGCATTCGCGCTGCACCAGCGGTGCCAGACGAGCGAATATCGGTGGATGACCCTGAGCATCCGACACGCCAGCCGGATCGACCAGCTCGACGCCCAGCATCAAGCCACGTCCGCGAATATCGCCCAATTGCGGGAAGTCCCGCTGCAGGATGTGCAGGTGCTCACTCAAGCGTTCGCCCATGGCGGCGGCGTGCTCGCACACCTTGTGCTCCGCCAGGTAGCGCATCACCGCAGAGCCTGCGGCCATGGCCATCTGATTACCGCGGAAGGTCCCGGCATGGGCGCCCGGCAGCCAGGTGTCGAGCCAGTCGCGATAGACCACCACCGCCAGCGGCAGGCTGCCGCCGATGGCTTTGGACAGCACCACCACGTCCGGAATGATCCCGGCGTGCTCAAAGGCGAACATCTTGCCGGTGCGGGCGAAACCGCTCTGGATTTCATCGACGATCAGCGCTACGCCGGCCTTCTCGGTGATGCGGCGCAAACCGCGCAGCCAATCGAGATCAGCCGGAATCACCCCGCCCTCACCCTGCACCGCTTCGACGATCACGGCAGCGGGCAATTGCACGCCGGCCTCTGGATCATTCAGCAGGTTTTCCAGGTAATTCAGGTTGACCTGCACCCCCTGCGCGCCGCCGAGCCCGAACGGGCAACGGTAATCGTAGGGATACGGCATGAACTGCACGCCATTGCTGAGCAACGCACCCAACGGTTTTTTCGGCCCCAGGCTGCCCATCAGGCTCAGCGCGCCCTGGCTCATGCCGTGGTAACCGCCCTGGAACGACAACACGGTGCTGCGCCCGGTGGCGGTGCGCACCAGTTTCAGCGCGGCTTCCACCGCATCGGTGCCAGTGGGCCCGCAAAACTGAATTTTGGCTTCAGCGGCCAATGCCTGTGGCAACAGACCGAACAGGTCCTGGACAAACTGATCCTTGACCGGCGTGGTCAGGTCGAGGGTGTGCAGCGGCAGTTCATCGGTCAGCACTTGCTGGATCGCTTCGATCACCACCGGGTGGTTGTGCCCCAGGGCCAGCGTCCCCGCACCGGCCAGGCAATCGATGAAACTGCGGCCTTCGACGTCCTCGACATAAATGCCCTTGGCACGCTTGAGTGCCAAGGGAATACGCCGCGGGTAGCTGCGTGCGTTCGATTCCTGCTGGCTCTGACGGGCCAACAGCGGCGATTCGTTGAACTGATAAAGCGTCTCGGCCGGCGTCGGGAGGATCCGGGCCGGCTGATCTTCGATAAGGCTGGTAGCGACTGACATCTCTCGACCCCTCAATACGCTGTTGATAGTGACCAAAACTGCACACCGGGCAGGTGCGCGTTCCGGTCACGGGGCGCACTTGCAGGTTTTCCTGTTCTGGAAACGCATCAGGACCTCAAGGATTTAGCCCCTCGATCAGCTTTCTATGAAGGTGGCGACAGCGCCTTGTGCATGGGAATGGCGTGGAGTCCCGCCACAGTGAAGGTTTCAGCGCAAGCCCGGTAACCCAGACGGTGGTAGAACGCCTCACCGGTACGGGTGCTGTTGAGCCGCGCCTGAGGTAAACCGCGAGCGATCAACCACGTCTCGAGGTCCTGCACCAACGCTTGTCCGGCGCCTCGCCGAAACCATTCCGGTTGCACGTAGCAAAACGCGACCTTGCCGCTGATCGCCGCCATCGCGACGCCGATCGGTTTGTCCTGCAGCAGGGCGATGTTCAGGTACAACCGCGGGTCGGCGAGCCAGGGCTGCACGTGTTCGATGGTTTTGTTATGGGTCCAGGTGGCGACGGTTCGCGGATCGTTGCGGTGATCGAGCGCGCAGCCGACGCGAATAGACCGCTCGACGATGCGGCTGATGATGCCGGCGTCGGCAGGCGTTGCCTTGCAGATGTTTATCGATGCATCCATGGCGCTGTTACCTCAATCCATTGAGTCAAAGCTGCCGGGGACGATAACGTTGTGGGAGTCGGGTGGCTAATGGAGAGACGTTACATTTGGTGTGTATGGAAGATTGCTTTCGCGGGCAAGCCTCGCTCCTACAGGTCCGCGCTGATTTCGAAATCGACACTAACCCTGTAGGAGCGAGGCTTGCCCGCGAAGGCCATCACACCGGTTGCAGAGGCATGGTCAGTTCGACCCGCAAGCCATCCGGCCGGCTGTCGAAATGCAAGGTACAGCCGCAGCGCTGGACGATGGCCTGGACAATCGCCAGGCCGAGGCCGCAACCGGTGCTCTGGGCGTTGCGCCAGAAGCGTTGGGTCAGGTGTTGCAGGTCGTCTTCGGCAATCCCCGGGCCGTGATCTCGGACCAAAAAGCGCACGCGATTGTCGGTGGTCTCCAGGCTCAGCTCCACCGCCCCTTCGCCCGGGGTATGGCGCAGGGCGTTGTCGAGCAAGTTGCGCAACGCAGCAATCGACAGCACTGCGGGCATTTGCAGCGGCGCATCGGAGGATTTGACTGGCATCTGAAACTTGATCCGCTGACGATCACCGCTGGTCGCATCCTGAATCGCCAGTTTCGCCACCTGCTCGGCGCTGCATTGCACGCCATCATCGAACGACAGACTGCCCTCGACGCGCGCCAGCAGCAGCAATTGTTCAAGCGTGCGGTGCAGCCGGTCGGCGCCCTCTTCGGCCCGGGCCAAGGACTGATCCCGGGCACTGCCTTCGGTCATGCGCGCCACCTGCAAGTGGGTCTTGATGGCGGTCAGTGGGCTACGCAACTCATGTGCGGCATCACCGGTCAGGCGCCGTTCGCGCTCGATGGTCTTGCCGATGCGCTGGAACAACTGATTCTGGGTTTCCAGCAGCGGCTGCAGTTCGCTGGGCAACGGCTGAATCTGCAACGGCTCCAGAGAATCGGCGCTGCGTCGCATCAACGCATCGCGCATACGATTGAGCGGTGCCAGCCCTTGACCGATGCCGAGCCACAACAGGCACAGGCAACCAAGTAGCGCCACGCCGACCGGTACCGAGGCCGCCAGCAGAATGGACATGTTCAGCGCTTCGCGCTCGATTTGCCGGTCTGCGGTGGTAATGCGCACATCACCACGCGCCAGGGTGAAGCTGCGCCATGGTGCGCCGTCGATCATTTGATCGTGAAAGCCCATTTTTTCGGCTTCCAGGGTTTGTTCGGGGCTACTGTGGCTGCGCGCCAGGATTTCACCGCGCAACGAGCTGACCTGACAGGCCATGCCGCCAGGGATGCTCAGCTGTTCAGCGCTGAAATGGGTCCCTTCGCCCTTGCTCGGCAACGCCGGCAGTTGCTCCAGCAGCCCGGCCACCATCCGCGCCGACGCCACCAGCCGCTGGTCCAGGGAAAACATCATCTGGTTGCGCAGATCACTGAGCATCCAGGCGGCGGCCAGGGCCCAGATCAGCGCAAACGCGGCGCCGAGGGTCAGGCTCAACCGCAAACGCAGGCTCATCACTTCGATTGCTCTCCACCATCGGCCGGCCCCAGGCGATAGCCCAGGCCGCGCACGGTCTCGACAATGCCATTGCCGAGTTTGCGCCGCAGGTGATGGATATGCACGTTGAGGGCGTTGCTTTCCAGTTCGTCGTTGAAACCGTAGACGCTGTCTTTCAATTGCTCGGTGGACAGCACCCGGCCACGGTTGTGCAGCAAGGCCTGCAACAGTGACTGTTCGCGACGGGAAAGGTCCACCGGCTGACCGCCGAGCATGGTTTCGCGGCTGCTCGGGTCGTAGGTCAGACGGCCGTGTTCGATCAGGTTGACGCTGCGCCCCGCCACTCGTCGCAGCAAGGTGTGCAGGCGGGCGGCAAGTTCGCGCAGGTCGAACGGTTTGAGCAAGTAGTCGTCGGCGCCCGCTTGCAGGCCGTCGACCCGGTCGGTGACCGAATCCCGCGCAGTGAGGATCAGCACCGGGATTTCCAGGCCATGATGGCGCAATTGCTGCAACAGCTTCAGGCCGTCTTCATCGGGCAGACCGAGATCGAGCACCATGACGTCGAATTCGGCAACCTTGAGCATCGCACGGGCTGCCGAGGCGGTGGCGACATGCTCCACGGTCAAGCCTTGGGCAGTAAGCCCGGCAACGATGCCGCTGGCGATCAGTTCATCGTCTTCGCAAACCAATACGTGCATGGAAGCTCCCTGAGCAAAAATACGAGTCAAACAGGTGAGGATTAAGGCCAAATTATGACGAGTGATACGACGGACGAGAAGCGTATTCGTGATCTTTAACCAAAGACACAAATTGCCCAATGACGACAAACAACATTCAACCCATATACTTTCAGTCAATCCGAAACACCCATTTCGGTTTTAACTAGAAACACACAACCCCACTAAAACATATTTTAAACTTCAATTTTTTACATTAGTCTGGCACCACCAAATGGCAGTACCCACACAATCAAAATACATTTAACAAATCGCCTACACAAGAAAGCCAACTTAAAATCAATTGAAAGGAATCAAACAATGATAACTATGAAAAACTTCGTCGCCGTCGACTGGCGCAGTGGTCCCGATCGCATTTATTTCTTCTTCAAGGACACTAACACCTACTCTCGCTTTAACCTTGGAGACAACAGTGTCGAGGATAATCACCCCACCGCTGTTGACGATCACTGGGATGACTTCGACAAACACGTGAAAGACCTGCGCTTTGGATTCAACACCTCGGGCCTTAATTGGAAGCAGGTTAACGACGGCGATATAGTTTGGCTTTTCTACTACGAAGGCAATACACCGATGGTATGCAAGTACAAACAATCGAGTGACAAGGTTGTTTTCAAAAAGCCAGTTTCACAAACGGAGTGGGCGGTATTGCTACCTTATTTCGACCGAATCGTCGGTGTCATGTGGAATGAAAATGCGGACACCAAGCACACTTTCTGGATACTGTTGAACGACGGAAACTATATTACCTATAGTCCATGGTCGGAAATACTGTGGGTCTACCCCCTCAAAAACTCTCCATGGCAGAAACTTGAGCAATACAAAGACCGCATGATTACCGCGGTCTTGAACGACCACCCCCTGTTCGAAATTTATTTCTACATCTTCCTGACCGATAATGAATACCTGAGGTATGACGTTGAACATGGAGTACAGGGCCCGATCTCTGTCGATGAAGACTCGTGGCCGGGTTTGATTCCCGATGGACTGTAATAGGATATCGCTTCCTCGATTGTCACGTAGGACGCGGTTAATCATCGGTTAATCGCCGCCCGCCACTGTGCACCTCACTTGCACAGGGATAAGGCTTACCCATGCGTCGACTGTTTTTATTCTTTGTTCTCTTGATCTCGGGTATGGCCCAGGCAGGAACGAATCCGTTCGAGACCAAACCCGATTTTCTCCCGGTGGAAAAAGCGTTCATCTTCACCTCCGAGCGCCTTGAATCCGGGGAAACCCAGCTCTATTGGCAAATTGCCGACAATTATTACCTGTATCAGAAACGCCTGAAATTCGACGGTCTGGCCCCGAAGCAGATGCCGGTGCTACCGGAGGGCGAGTCCCACAGCGACGAGTTCTTCGGCGAACAGCAGGTCTATCGCCAGGGTCTGGAGCTGAGGATCCCGGCCGGTGCCACCGGTCAGATCAAAGTGGGCTTCCAGGGCTGCGCCGATGCCGGTTTGTGTTATCCGCCACAGACTCAAGTCGTCGATCTTGGCGCCAGCAATGTCCTTACCGCGTTTAATGAAGAGGCGCCCGACCAGGCCCTGGCCAGCGGCCTGCAACAACGGGCGCTGGGCTGGAGCCTATTGGTGTTCTTCGGCCTGGGGCTGCTGCTGGCGTTCACGCCTTGCTCGTTGCCGATGCTGCCGATTCTGGCGGGGTTGATCGTCGGCAGTGGTGCCACACCCAAGCGCGGTTTTGCGCTGGCCGGCAGCTACGTGATCAGCATGGCGCTGGTGTATGCGGCGATGGGCGTTCTGGCGGCGCTGCTCGGGGCGAACCTTCAGGCACTGCTGCAAAACCCTTGGTTGCTCGGCAGCTTTGCGGCGGTGTTCGTGCTGCTGGCCTTGCCGATGTTCGGTTTCTTCGAGCTGCAGTTGCCGGTGGCGGTACGTGATCGACTGGAACATGTTTCGCGCAATCAGCGCGGTGGCAGCCTGATCGGTGCCGGTGTGCTCGGGGCTTTGTCCGGCCTGCTGGTGGGACCGTGCATGACCGCCCCATTGGCCGGCGCCCTGCTCTATATCGCCCAAAGCGGCAATGCGCTGCATGGCGGGCTGATTCTGTTCGCCATGGGCATCGGCATCGGTGTGCCGCTGTTGTTGCTGGTGACCGTCGGCAATCGTTTCCTGCCCAAACCTGGCGCCTGGATGAACCTGCTCAAAGGTGTGTTCGGCTTCCTGTTCCTCGCTACTGCGCTGCTGATGCTGCGTCCGGTGCTGGATGAATCGCTGTGGCTCGGATTGTGCGGCGCGTTGTTGTTGATCGCCGCCTACAGCGCCTGGAAGCAGTCACAAGGCTTTGGCCGCGTCGCCCATCTATTCGGCGCCAGTTCGCTGCTGTTGGGGCTGTGGGGCAGCTTGCTGGTGGTCGGTGCGGCGGGAGGCAGTGACGATCCATATCAGCCGTTGCAGGTGTACAGCGCCGGCCGTACCGACGCCGCCGCGCCGAGTGCTCATGATGCATTCACGACGATCAAGGAACCCGCCGTCCTGCAACGCGAACTCGATGCGGCCAAGGCCCAGGGCCAATGGGTGCTGCTGGACTACTACGCCGACTGGTGTGTGTCGTGCAAAGTCATGGAAAAACAGGTCTTCGGCAAACCGCAGGTACTGCAAGCGCTCAGCGATGTGCGCTTGCTACGGCTGGACGTCACCGCCGACAATGCCGCCAGCCGCAAATTGCTCGGCCGCTATAAAGTGCCGGGGCCGCCAAGCTTCTTGTGGATCGGCCCCGACGGCGAAGAGCGCCGCAGCCAGCGCATCACCGGTGAGGTCGATGCCGGCACCTTCCTGCAACGCTGGACCACCACCCGAGACGCTCGTTAATGCTGACCTTTACCCTCGGCACCTTTGCCATCGCGCTTAATCACCTGCTGCTGATCAGTGCCCTGGCGCTGGCGACCTTTGTCGGCTGGCGGGTGGCCAAGCGTGGCGGCGAGAACCCGGAGTCGGTGCTGTTCAGCCTGTTCCTGCTGGGCATGCTGGCGGCCCGGGTCGGTTTCGTGATTGCCTACTGGGCGCAGTATCGCAACGATCCGTGGCAGATCATCGACCTGCGCGACGGTGGTTTCCTCGCCTGGCCGGGGGTGGTCGTGTTGTTGCTTGCTGCGTTGTATCGAGGCTGGCGTCGCCCGGGCATGCGCCGGCCGTTGGGCTTTGGCGTGGTCAGCGGCCTGGCGTTCTGGCTGCTGGCGACGTTCTCCCTGAACATTTATGAACAAGGCACACGCCTGCCGCAGATCACCCTGCGCAATGCCGCTGGCCAAACCATACAGCTCAGCGACTACCAGGGCGGTCCGCTGGTGATCAACCTTTGGGCCACCTGGTGCCCGCCATGCCGCCGGGAAATGCCGGTACTGGAAAACGCCCAGCAACAGCGTCCGGACCTGACCTTCCTGTTCGTCAACCAGGCCGAAAGCATGCAGAGCGTCGCCACCTTCCTCGAAACCCAGGGCCTGAGCCTGACCAACGTGCTGTTCGATGGCAGCGGTCGATTGAGTCAGGCCGTGGGTTCCATGGCATTGCCGACTACGCTGTTCTATAGCCCTGACGGCTACCTGTTGGGCAGCCATCTGGGCGAACTCTCTGAAGCCAGCCTGGCCCGCGCCCTGGAAAACTTCGACACCCCGAACCCGGCCACCTCGGCCACGCCTTCAAGGAAATTACCATGCTCCGCCTCCGCCACCTGCTGACGTTGACCCTGGGTGCCGCCCTGCTGCACTTGCCGTCGGTACAGGCTGAAGAGTTGCCTGCAGCGATCAAGAAGATCGAAGCCAAAGGCGCCAAAATTGTTGGCACCTTCGACGCACCCGACGGCCTGCGCGGTTATGCAGCGCAGTACCAGAACCGCGGCATGGCGCTGTACCTGACCCCAGACGGCAAACATGTACTGCTGGGCAATTTGTACGACGCCGAAGGCAATGACCTGAGCAGCGCGCCGTTGCAGAAACTGGTCTACGCGCCGATGGCCAAGGAAGTCTGGGGCAAGATGGAAGCGAGCAACTGGATCGGTGACGGCAACAAGGATGCACCGCGAATCGTCTATCTGTTCAGTGACCCGAATTGCCCGTACTGCAACATGTTCTGGGAACAGGCGCGGCCGTGGGTCAAGGCTGGCAAGGTGCAATTACGGCACATCATGGTCGGCATCATTCGCGAAGACAGCCCGGGTAAATCCGCCGCGCTGCTGGCCGCCAAGGATCCGCAAAAAGCGTTGGCAGACCATGAGAAAGCCGGCAAAGACAGTTCGCTCAAGGCACTGAAAGATGTGCCGCCGGCCATTCAGGCGAAACTCGCGGCGAACATGCAGTTGATGGAAGACCTGGAACTGGCTGCCACCCCGGCAATTTTCTACATGGATGACAACGGCCAGCTGCAACAGCAGCAAGGCGCGCCGTCGCCGGATAAATTGATGCAGATTCTAGGGCCTAAGTAATCCCCGCTGGCCTCTTCGCGGGCAAGCCTCGCTCCTACAGGATTTGTGTAATTCGCGATTATTGCGAACGACTCGATCGCTGTAGGAGCGAGGCTTGCCCGCGAAGACGTCCGCTTGATCGACTAAATTCTCTCAGCCAAAAACTTCAGCAGTGCCTCTGTAACAAACTGCGGATTCTCCAGATTGGAGATATGCCCCGCCTCCGGCACCAGCACATACGGGCAACCGATCAACTCGGCCATTTCTCTGGTTTCCGACGGTGGTCGCGGTTTGTCCTGATCGCCACACATCAACAGCGTGGTTTCAGGGTTCAGTTCATCCAGGCGCGGCAACAGATCATCACGACCAAAGGTAATCCGCCCCATCGGCACGATGCTTTCACGCAAGCGGTCGGCCGGCAGCGCAGCCAGTTTGGCGCGGAAACCCTGATACAGCGCCGACTGCGGATCGATGCCCGGACGGAAGAAGATCGGCACAATAATGTCGAGCAGTTGCGGCGAGATCACACCGCTGTCTTCGATCTGCTGGAACAGCGAGAAATAGTATTGGCGAGTCGGTTCCGGCTCGACGCCGACGTAGGTGTCCATCAGCACCAGACCATTGAGCCGCTGCGGTGCTGACAGCGCCAGTCGAACGCCCCACATGGCACCGACCGAAAGACCGACCAGCGTGACCTTATGGATATCCAGATGATCGAGCAATGCCAGGGCCTGGCGTGCTACGTCATCCAGCGACTTTGTGCATTCGGGCATCCGCCCGGATTTGCCATGGTCCCACAGGTCCAGGGCGATGACCCGATAGTGCTGCGACAGCGCCGCAATCTGCGGCGCCCACATGGCTTGGTCCCACAGGTAACTGCCGGCCAGCAGTACCGCAGGGCCTTTGCCTTGATCTATGTAGTGAAGCGCCTGTCCATCAACCGTTGCGAAGGGCATCGACTGTCTCCCTGGTGAAATAATATCCATTGAAAAAGCACAGGAAGACTGAGCCGCGTGGGACCGGCAGTCAACCCGCAGCTTTGTGGTGTCTGTGATGACGCCTTCGCGGGCAAGCCTCGCTCCTACGGTATTACGCGGACCTGTAGGAGCGAGGCTTGCCCGCGAAGAGGCCCTCACCGACGCTAAAGAATTACAGGCCCTCCAGCTCCGCCATCAGGTCATTGAGCCGATCCACCTTATCTTCGGTAATGTCGCTCGCCGCCAACCCGTTGATGTACTCGGCCAACTCCGCCACCGTGCTGCACTCGAACATCGCCCGCAACGGCACATTGCGTTGCAGGGCTTTTTGCACCCGCGAGGCGATTTGCGTGGCCAGCAGCGAATGCCCGCCGAGCTCGAAGAAGTTGTCACGCACGCCGACCTTCTCGACCTTCAACACCTCGGCCCAAATATCGGCCAGGGTCTGTTCCAGTTCATTGCGCGGCGCCTGATAGTCCTGGCTCTGCAACTGGCCGATTTCCAGCGCCGGCAAGGCCTTGCGATCGAGTTTGCCGTTGGCGTTGAGCGGCAGCTTGTCGAGCCACAACCAGTGCAGCGGCACCATGTATTCCGGCAATTCGGCGCGCAGGCGTTGCTTGATGCGCTCCAGTCGTTCGTTCGGATTCAGCGCCGACTCCGCGGCAACCAGATAGCCGACCAAATGCTTGCCGTTGACGCCTTCCTGCACACCCACCGCCGCGTCGCGAACTTCCGGCTGCTCGTGCAGACGGGCTTCGATTTCACCCAGTTCGATGCGGTAACCGCGGATCTTCACCTGATGGTCGATACGCCCCACGTATTCCAGCACGCCGTCACTGCGACGTCGGGCCAGGTCGCCGGTGCGATACAGGCGATCCCCCGGTGCGCCGAACGGGTTCGGCACAAACACCTGAGCGGTACGCAACGGATCGCTCACATAGCCACGTCCCACGCCAATGCCGGCCACGCACAACTCGCCCACCGCCCCCAACGGCACCAGTTCCAGCGCACCATCGAGCAGGTACAAACGGTTGTTATCCGTCGGCGTACCAATCGGCAGATAACTGCCGCGCGTCGAGGCCAGGTCGACGCGGAAGAACGCTACGTCGTCCGAGCATTCCGCCGGGCCATAGGCGTTCACCAAACCAATCTGCGGGTAACGCAATAACCATTGATGCGCCAGCTCCGGTGGCATCGCTTCACCCGTCGGCAGCATCCAGCGCAGGCCATCGAGGCTCATGCGGTCCTGGGCGAGCATGCCCTGAATCAGCGACGGCACGCTTTCCAGCACGGTGATGCCCTGGCTCTGAACATGGGCCAGCAACCCCTGCGGATCGTGGGCGATGCTGTTCGGTACGATGTCCACTCGAGCACCGAACAACGGCGCCGCGAGGAACTGCCAGACCGAAATATCGAAGCTTTGCGAAGCGGTCTGAGCGATCACATCAGCCTCGCTCAATTTCAGGTACGGCACCTTGCTCAACTGGTTATTGAGCATGCCGCGCTGCTCGACCATCACCCCCTTCGGCAGACCGGTGGAGCCCGAGGTGTAAATCACGTAGGCAAGGTTGTCCGGGCCGCTGTAAATACCCGGATTGGCCACCGAAACATCGCTCGCCTGCACGTCTTCCCAAACCAGCAATCGAGGTCGGTTGGCACAACCGAACTCTTCCAGCAGCGCGATGGCTTGTTCACGACACGCCTGGGTGCAGACCAGCAACGGCGTGCGGCTCAGGTCAATGATCCGGCTCAGGCGCTGACTCGGCAGGCCCGGGTCCAGCGGCAGGTAACCGGCACCGGCCTTGAAGCTGCCGATGATCATGCCCAACAGATCAAGGTTACGTTCGGCGAGCAGCGCCACCGGTTGATCCAGGCCGACGCCGGCCGCAATCAGCGCATGGCCGAGGCGGTTGCTGCGCTGGTTCAGCTCAACGTAGCTGTGTTGCTGATCAAGACAACTGGCGGCAACTCGCTGCGGATGCTCGGCAACCTGCGCTTCGAACAATGAGACATAGCTCTGCCCCAGCGGGTACTCGTGTTCGCTCTGGTTGCAGCCATGAATCAGGAAGTCCTGTTCCTCGGTGCCCAGCAGCGGCAGGTCGGCCATGTCGCCATGGAAGCCTTCGACCAGTGCCAACAGCAGGCGCTTGAATTCGCCGAGCATGCGCTCGACCGTGGATTCATCGAAATAACGCTGGTCGTAGGACAGGTGCAAGCCCAGGTCATCGCCCGGATAACACACCGCCGTCAACGGGAAGTTGGTGTGGGTGCGGCCCGAATCCGAGGTCGCGTTGAGGCTTTGCGCACGGTCCAGTACCGAGACTTCCACCGGGGCGTTTTCAAACACGAACAGGCTGTCGAACAACGGCTGACCTTTAGGCAGTTCGCTGTTTTCCTGGATGTTCACCAGCGGCAGGTATTCGTACTCACGCAGTTGCATGTTGCTGTCGAGCAAACTACTGAGCCACTGGCGAACGCTGCAACGCTGATCGTCGTCAGGCATTTTCACTCGCAGGGCGATGCTGTTGATGAACAGCCCGACCGTGCGTTGCATCTCCGGCATCTCAACCGGACGCCCAGCGACCGTGACACCGAACAGCACGTCGCGATCACCGCTCAAGCGACGCAGCACCAGCGCCCATGCCGCCTGGGCGAAGGTGTTGATGGTCAGCTGATGGGCCTGAGCCAGTTCGCGCAACTGCGCACCATCGCGGGCATCGAGCCGTGTGTAGCGGTCGCCGACGATCATGCCGCCGCTGTCGCCGGCATGTTCACGCAGGAACGGCCGGTCGCTCGGAATCGGCGTGGTGCGCTCGAAACCTCGCAGGTTCTGCTGCCACCACTGTCGCGCTTCGGCCAGGCTCTGGCGTTGCAGCCAGCCGATGTAATCGCGATAACGCGGCGGCACGGCCAGCTGCGCTTCGCGGCCTTCGCCGAGGGCGGTGTAGATCTCGAAGAAATCGTTCATCAGCAGCGAGCGGCACCAGGCATCGATGAGGATGTGGTGGTTGCTCATCATGAACCAGTAGCGCGCCGCGCCCACGCGGATCAAGCGCAAGTGGAACGGTGCCTGGTTGAGCAAATCGAACCCGGCCTCACGCTCGCCTTTCAGCAGCGCCTGCAACTTCGGCTCTTGCTCGGTTTGCGCGACGTCAGTCCAGTCGAGGTACTCGATTGGCGTGCTGCCCGGTTTGTGGATCACTTGCAGCATGTCTTCGCCGACGTTCCAGCAGAACGAGGCGCGCAAGGCTTCGTGACGGGCGATCACCGCTTGCCAGGCCTGGGCGAAACGCTCGGGGTCGAGCTCGCTGTTGATGCGGTAGCGATCCTGCATGTAGTAGAGGCCGGTGCCCGGTTCCAGCAAGGTGTGCAGCAGCATGCCTTCCTGCATCGGGGTCAGCGGGTAGACGTCTTCGATCATCGCCGCCGGGACTGGCAGTGCGTCGAGTTGCGGCTGAGTCAGTCTGGCCAGCGGGAAGTCCGACGGCGTCAGGCCGCCCGCGTGGTCGCTCAGGCAATGCTGGATCAGGCTTTGCAATTCGCCCAGATACGCCTCTGCCAGTTCGGTGATGGTTTGCCGGTCGTGGCGTTCGGCGCTGAAGGTCCAGCGCAGCACCAACTCACCGCCATACACCTGACTGTCGACGCTCAGCTCGTTGGGCAGCGGCGCGTGTGGATCATGGGCCGCGCCGACCGGCTCATCGAGCGGCCGGAACAGCGCATCACTGCCGAAGCTCTGGTCGAACTGACCCAGGTAGTTGAAGGTGATCGGCGCCACCGGCAGCGCGGCCATGGTCTGACGGCACAGGCCATCGGCCAGGTAACGCAGCACGCCATAACCCAAACCCTTGTGAGGCACGGCGCGCAGTTGCTCCTTGATCGCCTTGATCGAGGCACCCTGCTCTGCCACAGGCGTCAAACGCAGCGGGTAAGCACTGGTGAACCAGCCAACTGTGCGGGTCAGGTCGATCTCGTCGAACAGGGTTTCGCGACCGTGGCCTTCGAGTTGAATCAACGCCGATTCGTGACCGCTCCAGCGACACAACACACGGGCCAATGCAGTCAGCAGCAGGTCATTGACCTGAGTGCGATAGGCCGTCGGCGCCTGTTGCAGCAGTTGGCGGGTGCGATCGCTGTCGAGGCGCACGTTGACGGTTTGCGCGTGACGATTCTGTTGACCGCCCTGAGGCCGATCACACGGTAATTCAACGCTTGGACCGGCCAGTTGCGTCTGCCACCAGCTTAATTCTTCACGCAGGGATTCGCTGCCGGCGTAAGCCTGCAAGCGTGCGGCCCAGTCCCTGAAGGCACTGGTTTTCGACGGCAGTTTTACTGACTGTCGGGACTCGAGCTGCCGGTAAACCGTTTGCAGGTCGTCCAGCAGCACTCGCCACGACACCCCGTCCACCACCAGGTGGTGAATGGCAATGAACAGCCGTTGTTGTCCCTCAGGATCATCGACCAGCAGCGCCCGCATCAGCGGCCCTTGCTCAAGGTCGAGACTGCGCTGGGCATCGGCGAACAGCGCCACGCATTTGTCTATGGCCGGCACTTTCACTTGCCACAGCACTGCAGCGTCGGAGACCGCCTGGTGCTCGGCCTGCCAATGGCCGTCAACGTCGGTGAAACGTAACCGCAAGGCGTCGTGCTGTTCGATCACCGCCAGCAGCGCTTGCTCCAGGCGATGAGGTTCGAGCACCACGGTCGGCTCCAGCAGCAACGCCTGGTTCCATTGTTGACGCTGGGGGATTTCAGTGTCGAAGAACCAGTGCTGAATCGGCGTCAAACGCGATTCACCGCTCAGCAGGCCTTGCTCGGCGGTGACCTGCTCGGTGCGGGTTGCGACGGCGGCCAGCGTCTGCACGGTCTGGTGCTGGAACAGGTCACGCGGGCTGAAGTGGATGCCCTGCTGCCGTGCACGGCTGACCACCTGGATCGACAGAATCGAATCGCCGCCCAGTTCGAAGAAGTTATCGTTGAGGCCGACCTGCTGGACGTTCAGCACTTCGCACCAGATGCCAGCCAGAGTCAGTTCAAGTTCGTTGCTCGGCGCCACGTACTGCTGACGATTCAACTCCGGGTCCGGGGCCGGCAGTGCGCGACGATCGAGTTTGCCGTTGGCGGTCAGCGGCATGCTGGCCAGCAGGATCAAGTGCGTCGGCACCATGTAATCCGGCAACTGATTTTTGAGGTGCGCCTTCAATGCTTCGCGCAATGCAGTTTGTTGCGCTTCATCCTGTTCGGCGACGTGGGTGACCAGGTAGCCGACCAATTGCTTGCCGCTCGGTGCATCGAGGGCCAGAACGACTGCTTCACGGATCGACTCATGTTCCAGCAGACGGGTTTCGATCTCGCCCAGTTCAATGCGGAAACCACGGATCTTCACTTGATGGTCGATCCGGCCGAGGTACTCGACCAGACCATCGGCGCGCTGACGGACAAGGTCGCCGGTGCGGTACAAACGCCCGCCGTTCGCTGCAAAAGGATCAGCGACAAACCGTTCGGCAGTCATGCCCGGACGCTGGTGATAACCCTGGGCCAGACCGGCACCACCGACATACAATTCGCCCGTCGCGCCTTGTGGCACCAACGCCAGATCGGCGTCGAGTATGTACGCCACCCGAGCGCCAATCACGCTGCCGATCGGCACGCTGCCCAGCCCTTCTTCCAGCTGCTCCGGCGCGAGGCTGGCGAGCGGCATGACCACGGTTTCGGTCGGGCCATAAGCGTTGAAAAACAGGCTCGGTTTGAACGCCGCGCGAATCCGTTGCAAGTGTTCGCCGGTCAACGCCTCGCCGCCGGTGATGCACATGCGCACTGGCAGGGTTTCGCCCTGAGTCGCCAGCCATTGCGCCAACTGGCTGCCGTAGCTTGGGGTGAAACCAAGAATATTGATGTTGTGGCGACGAATCAGGCCGCAGATTTCTTGCGCATCCCACTGGCCTTGCGCACGCAGGACCACCTGCGCACCGCTCAACAGCGGCACCAGCAGACGTTCGGTCGCGGCATCGAAGTTGATCGAGTAGAAGTGCAGTTCGCAGTCGTCAGGACGCATGCCGAAGCGCTCGATCACCGCACGGCAATGCATGGCGATTTCACCGTGAGACACCACCACGCCTTTCGGTTTTCCGGTGGAGCCCGAGGTGTAAATCAGGTACGCCTGATGTTGCGGCAGGCTGATAAACGGCAGCTCAGTGGCCGGGTAATTGGCCAGTGCAGCGGCATCTTCTTCCAGGCACCAGCGGCCGACCCTGGCCGGCAATTCACCGAGGGCCGCGAACATCGCCGCATCGCTGAGCAGCAAACCGATGCCGCTGTCTTCGATCATGTAGTGCAAGCGATCCAGCGGGTACTCCGGGTCCAACGGCACATAGGCGCCGCCCGCCTTGAGGATCGCCAGCAGGCCGACGACCATCTCCAGCGAACGCTCCAATGCCAGGCCAACCCGAACCTGTGGCCCGACACCGCGCTCGCGCAGCATCCAGGCCAGACGATTGGCGCGGCTGTCGAGCTCGGCGTAGCTCAATGTTTGCCCGGCGAACGTCAGGGCCGGTGCGTCCTTGCGCACCAGCGCCTGTTCGCTGAACAGGTGATGGATGCATTGATCGAGGCGATGCTCGCCCGGCTCAATGCCGAGGCTGTCGAGCAGGTTTTGCTGTTCAGTGGCTTCCAGCAACGGCAGTTCGCTGAGGCGTTGTTGTGGGTCGCTCAGCAACGCTTCCAGCAGGTTGCGCCAGTGCCCGGCCATGCGCGCAATGCGCGGCTCGTCGAACAAATCGGTGCTGTAGGTCAGGCAGCAACCGAGGCGATGGTCGAGGTCGGTGACTTCCAGGTTGAGGTCGAACTTGGTCGCTCGCGCATCGTTGGCCAGGTACTCGACGGTCATCCCGGCCAGGGTGCGACTCTGCTGGAATTCCCAGCGCTGCACGTTGCACATCACCTGGAACAGCGGGTTGTACGCAGCACTGCGGGGCGGCTGCAAGGCTTCCACCAAATGATCGAACGGCAGGTCCTGATGGGACTGGCCTTCGATCACGGTGTGGCGAACCTGCTCGAACAACTCGCCGACAGACATCTGCCCGTCGAGCTGGCAACGCAGCACTTGCGTGTTGAGGAACGCGCCGATCAGCCCTTCGCTTTCCGGGCGAATGCGGTTGGCCACCGGCGCACCGATGCGCAGATCGGTCTGGCCACTGTAGCGGTAAAGCAGCACCGCCAGCGCGGCAGTCATGGTCATGAACAGGGTCAGACCGTTGTGTGCGTTGAAGGCACGGACCCGCGCCGCGAGATCATCGCTTAGGTCAAAGCGGAACAGTTCGCCCTGATGGCTTTGTACCGGCGGACGCGGACGATCGGCCGGCAGTTCCAGCAGCGGATGTTCACGGCCCAGTTGCGTGGTCCAGTAATCGAGCTGGCGCTGACGTTCGCCGGACTCCAGCCACTGGCGCTGCCAGACGCTGTAATCCAGGTACTGCACCGGTAGCGGTTGCAGCGGTGATTCGCGATCATCGACGAACGCTTCGTAGAGCGCGCTCAGTTCCCGGGCAAAAATGTCCATCGCCCAGCCTTCGGTGACGATGTGATGCAGGGTCAGGACGAAGTAATGCTCCTGCTCGGTGGTCTTGACCAGGCAAGCACGCAGCAGTGGTCCGGTTTCCAGATCGAAAGGCTTATGGGCTTCGTCATCGGCCAGTTGCTGTACCCGTTGTTCACGGGTGTCGACCGCCAGCGCGGAAAAATCCTTCCAGTCCATGCGCAGGCCGGTGTCTGGCTGAACCTGTTGCCAGGCCACGCCGTCGATGCTCGGGAACGTCGTACGCAGGGTTTCGTGACGGATGATCAGCGCTTGCAGCGCCGCTTCGAAACGCCCGACATCCAGCACGCCGCGCAACCGCGCCATGCCACCGACGTTGTACGCCGGGCTGTCCGGTTCCATCTGCCAGAGGAACCACATGCGTTGCTGAGAATAGGACAGTGGCACCGGTTGGCTGCGATCGACCTTCTCGATCGGTGGCTGTTTGTTGGTTTTACCGCTGGCCTGGATCAAGCGAACCTGCTCGGCAAAAGCGCCCAGTTCGCTGTTCTCGAACAGTGTGCGCAGCGGTAACTCGACATCGCAGGCCTGGCGGGCGCGGGAGATGATTTGGGTGGCCAACAGCGAATGGCCGCCGAGGGCGAAGAAGTCATCGCGCAAGCCGATCTGTGTTTGGCCCAGCACTTCACGCCAGATGCCGGCGATTTGTTGCTCAAGGGCAGTGGCTGGTTCGACGTGCTCACGGACTTGCCATTGAGGTTCCGGCAAGGCGCGACGGTCGAGTTTGCCGCTTGGGCTCAGGGGCATTTCATCCAGACGCATGAGTTGCGCCGGGACCATGTATTCCGGCAGCTCGGCGGCGAGTGCGGCTTTCAGGCGGGTGGTTTGAGCATCGAGAGTTTCGCTGGTTTCAGTGGCGGTGTAGTAACCGATCAACTGCCCGCCGGCCGCCGTTTCGCGCACCAGCACCACCGCTTGGGCGACACCGGACTGCGCCAATAGACGCGCTTCGATTTCTTCCGGTTCGACACGAAAACCACGCAGTTTGACTTGCTGGTCGAGACGGCCGAGGTATTCGATCACACCGTCGGCTGTCCAGCGCGCACGGTCACCGGTGCGGTACAGACGTGCGCCCTGCTCGCCCTGCGGATCGACCACAAAGCGTTCCGCAGTCAGACCTGGGCGACCCAGATAGCCACGGGCCAAACCGATACCGCTGATGCACAGTTCACCCGGCACACCGACCGGTACCGAGTTGAGGTCGCTGTCGAGTACTCGGCACAGCACGTTGCCCAATGGCCGGCCAATCGGCGAGCGCTCGCCATCGGCGGTTGTGCAATGCCAGTGGGTGACGTTGATCGCCGTTTCGGTCGGGCCGTAGCGGTTGTGCAGTTGCACTGCCGGCAAGTGTTCCAGCACGCGATTGCGCAGTTCGGCGGGCAAGGCTTCGCCGCCGGAGAACAGTCGGCGCAGGCTGGTGCATTCGGCGCTGAGCGGTTCGTCGATGAACAACGAAAGCAGCGGTGGCACGAAGTGCAGCGTGGTCACGCCGTACTGCTGAACAAGCTGCGCGATGCGATGCGGATCACGGTGTTCACCGGGGCCGGCGATCAGCAGGCGGCACCCGGTGATCAGCGGCCAGAAGCACTCCCACACCGACACGTCGAAGCTGATTGGCGCTTTTTGCATCAGCACATCGGTTTCGTTCAGACGGTAGGAGGCTTGCATCCATTGCAGCCGTTCAGCGAGGGCCGCATGAGTGTTGCCAACGCCCTTCGGCTGGCCGGTGGAACCCGAGGTGTAAATCACATAGGCCAGGTTGTCGCCGTGCAGGTGCAGACCGGGCGCATGACTTGGCCAGTTCTCCAGATGCAGGGCGTCCATGGCAATCACGCTGACGCCATCGGTGGCCGGCAGTCGGTCGAGCAACCCGGTTTGGGTCAGCAGCAACTCAACGCCACTGTCGCTGAGCATGTAGGCAAGTCGGTCGGCCGGGTAGTCCGGGTCCAGCGGCACATAAGCGCCACCGGCCTTGATGATCGCCAGCAAGCCGATCAGCAGCTGCGGCGAACGCTCGGCGGCGATGGCCACGCACACGTCCGGGCCGACGCCTTTGTCGCGCAGGTAATGCGCCAGGCGGTTGGCCTGGGTGTGCAGTTCGGCAAAATCCAGGCTGCCACCATCCCACAGCAGCGCGGTGCGCTCCGGGGTCTGGCGCGCTTGCTCGTTGAGCAACTCAGGCAGCCATTGACTGGCCGGTGTGCAGGGGGCGGCGCTCCAGGCGGATTGCTGATCGTGCTCGCTCGGAGTCAGCAGTTGCAGGTCGCCGATGGTGGTCGTCGGTTGTTCGCAGATGGCTCGCAGCAGGTTGCTGAAATGCTCGGCCAGACGCTCGATGGTCGTCGCGTCGAACAGCTCGCTGGCGTAGTCGAACGACAGGCTCAAGCGACCGTTACGGTCTTCTTCGCTGTGCAATTGCAGATCGAACTTGGCTTCGCGACTGTGCCACGGCAGCTCTTCGGCGAGCAGTCCCGGCAAGCGACGCAGTGCACTGAGATCCCGTTGCTGGTGGTTGAACATGACCTGGAACAGCCCCTGCTCGCGGGCCTGCGGGAAGGCTTCGAGCAGTTGTTCGAACGGCAAATCCTGATGCGCTTGCGCACCCAATGCGGCTTGACGGGTTTGCGCCAGCAACTCAACGAACGGCAGTCGCGAATCCACCTCGGCGCGCAACACCTGGGTGTTGATGAAGAAGCCAATCAGCCCTTGGGTTTCCAGGCGCGGACGGTTGGCATTCGGCACGCCGATACGAATGTCGCGTTGACCGCTGTAGCGATGCAGCAGGCTCTGGAATGCCGCGAGCAACAGCATGAACGGCGTCGACTCATGGGCCTGGGCGGTCTGGCGAATGGCATCGCTCAGGCTCGCATCCAAACGCCGGGTGTGACGGGCGGCGCTGTGAGTGTGTTGCGCCGAGCGCGGATGATCGGTGGCCAGGCTCAGGGTCGGATGATCAACGCCCAACTGCTCTTTCCAGTAAGCGAGTTGACGCTCGCCCTCCCCTTGCGCCAACCACTGGCGCTGCCAACTGCCATAGTCGGCGTATTGCGTCGGCAACGCTGGAAGGCTGACGGTTTGGCCTTGAGAGGTAGCCGCGTACAGGCGCGAGAATTCGTCGATCAGCACGTTCATCGACCAGCCGTCGGCGATGATGTGGTGCATCGTCACCAGCAGTTGATGGTCTTCATCGCCGAGGCGCACCAGGGTCACCCACAGCAGCGGGCCTTTTTCCAGATCGAACTGGGTGCGGGCTTCGTTCTCGCGAATTTGCTGCGCGCGGGCTTCACGCTCGGCGGCTGGCAGGTCGCTGATGTCGATCACTTGCAGGTTGAATTCGCCGGCAGTAATGACCTGTTGCAGGGCTACACCGTCACGCTCGAAAAACCGTGTGCGCAGGGATTCGTGACGTTCGATCAGTTGCTGGAAACTGGCGCGCAAGGCGTCTTCGTCCAGTTCGCCGCGCAGGCGCAAGGCACCGGGAATGTTGTAGGCGCTGCTCTGCGGATCGAGTTGCCAGGTGATCCACAGACGGTTTTGTGCCAGGGATTGCGACATGGCGTCACTGCGCGACAGCGTGGTGATCGCGCCTTGAGCCTGGCCGCCATCCTGTTGTTGCCGGGCGACCGCGGCAGCGAATGCGCCGAGGGTTGGCGCTTCGAACAACAGCCGCAGATTCAGCTCCAGCCCCAACTCTTCACGCAGGCGCGCGACCACTTGAGTGGCGGCGATGGAGTTGCCGCCGAGCAGGAAGAAGTGATCGTCGGCATTGACCTGCTTGACCTGCAATTGCTCACACCAGATCTGGCCGATCAACGTTTGCAGCTCAGAGCCCGATTCAGTTTCAGACGTGCTTGCGATGTCTGCCGACGGGAACAGCGCATAGCTGTCGAGGCTGCCATCGGCCAGGCGATTGCGGCAGGCGGAGCGTTGCAGCTTGCCGCTGGACGTCTTCGGCAGCGCCCCCGGATTGAGCAATACCACCACGCTCGGCGCTTGCTGATACGCCTCGGCCACCGCTTGACGGATGGCTTTGATCAGCGCCTCGGGCGGCAGGATTTTCTGCACGCTGCGGCTGATTTCCGCGGCGATGCCGATGCCTTCCTGCCCCTCGATGTTGATCGCGAACGCGGCCACGCGACCTTTGCGCACCACCTCCACTTCACGCTCGATGGTCTGCTCGATGTCCTGCGGATAAAGGTTGTGACCGCGAACGATCAGCATGTCTTTCAGGCGCCCGGTGATGAACAGTTCCCCGTCACGCAAAAAGCCCAGGTCGCCGGTGCGCAGCCAGGTGCGGTTGGCGTGCTGGACGAACGTCTTGGCCGTGGCTTCAGGGTTGCGCCAGTAGCCATGGGCGATGCTCGGCCCGGTGGCCCAGACTTCACCGATCGCGTTGTCGGCGAGTTCTTCGAGCGATACGGAATCGACAATCAGCACCGCGTGATCCGGCTGGCTGATGCCGCAACTCATGATCGGACTGCCATCGCCCGGCTCGGCACGGTTCTGCGCCAAGGCCTGATCATCCACACGCAATGCCGGGATGCCCTGGCCGCGCGGGCTGCCGGCAACGAACAGCGTGGCTTCCGCCAAGCCGTAAGAGGCCATGAAGTTGTCCGAGGTAAAGCCACAGGCCGCGAACTTCTCGGCGAAGCGTTCCAGGGTGTCGAGGCGAATCGGCTCAGAACCGGAATACGCGACGCGCCAGCCACTCAGGTCGAGGCGTTCCAGCGCCGATTCGCTGACCCGTTCGCTGCACAGTCGGTAGGCGAAGTCCGGCCCGCCGCTGATGGTGCCGCCGTATTCGCTGATCGCTTCCAGCCAGCGCAATGGCCGACCGAGGAAGTAGGCCGGCGACATCAACACGCACGGCACGCCGCTGAAAATCGGCTGCAACAGGCCGCCGATCAAGCCCATGTCGTGGTACAGCGGCAACCAACTGACGATCACGTCGTCGGGGTTCAGATCGATGCCGAATCCGTGGCGAATCAGCAGCTCGTTGGCCACCAGGTTGCCGTGACTGACTTGCACACCTTTAGGCAACGCCGTGGAGCCGGAGGTGTATTGCAGGAAGGCGATGTGATCGCCTTGCAAGTCCGGCGCGAGCCAGCGTTCGGCCAGGGCACTGTCGAGGGTGTCGACACACAGCAGCGGCGGCGCCTCGTTGATTTGCAGCAACGCGTCGCGCAGGTCAGCGCTGGTCAATAGCAAGCGTGGTTCGGCATCGCTAATGATCGACAGCAGACGTTCCTGGTGATGACGACGGGTCGATTCCGGCGGATAGGCTGGCACCGCAATTACACCGGCGTACAGGCAGCCAAAAAACGCCGCGACGTAATCCGGGCCGCTGGGGAACAGCAATACCGCGCGATCGCCAAACGACGTCTCGGCCTGCAACGCACCGGCAATGGTTCGCGCCCGCTGATCGAGCTCACGATAACTGAGCACCACAGCCTGATCCTGGGTTTCGGCGAGAAAACGCAAGGCCACCCGGTCCGGCGTCAGGGCCGCGCGGCGCTGAAGGGCTTGGACCAGTGTGCTAGGGAGTTCGAACGCGTCGGTCATGAGGTTTCCTGCCTGAATTCGGCTTGCAAGTGGAATCGGTTTTCGTACGTCACGCCCGTTCATGGGCATGCAGGACGCGGTCTTCACCGACCGCGCAAGGATTGGGAATGCTGTTTTGGCCGGGGCTTGCGCCCGGAACCATTCACCAATGAGAACGGATGAGGTCTTGAAATAATTAGTCGCCAGGCTTGAGCGCCAGCAGGCTTGCGGTCAGTAGGTGAGTCAGCGTGTCGCAGTTCTCACTCTGCTTTTTTGTGGAGCATTAATTCTCTTTCTCAATTGACAATCATTATCATTCAACATAATTTGTCGCTCGATGTGTAGGACGACGCCGATCCCCCTGTCGTCCCACGACCCTATTTGCAGCAAGGTGATTTCCAATGACGGAACAAGTATCCACAAGCAGGTGCGATTCACCGCTACTTCAGGCCTTCGTCGACAACCGACTGATTCTGGTCAAGATTGCCGCCCGCATCACCGGTTGCCGATCACGCGCCGAAGACGTGGTGCAGGATGCGTTCTTCCGGCTGCAATCGGCGCCGCAGATCACATCGTCAATCAAGGCGCAGCTCAGCTATCTGTTCCAGATCGTACGCAACCTGGCGATCGATCATTACCGCAAGCAGGCGCTGGAGCAGAAGTATTCGGGCCCGGAAGAGGAAGGTCTGAATGTGGTGATTCAGGGCGCTTCGCCGGAAACCTCGCACATGAATTTCTCGACCCTGGAAAACATTGCCGATGCGCTGACGGAGCTGCCCAGCCGTACCCGTTACGCCTTCGAGATGTACCGCCTGCACGGCGTACCGCAAAAAGACATCGCCAAGGAACTCGGCGTCTCGCCAACCCTGGTGAACTTCATGATTCGTGACGCGCTGGTGCATTGCCGCAAGGTGTCGGGCAATCGTGCGGATACCTTTGCGCGCCGTTAAGATTTTGAATCGCGGCGCCCCCATCGCGAGCAGGCTCGCTCCCACATTTGATCTGTGGTGTTCACAAATGGTGTGTTCACAGGAGACTCAATGTGGGAGCGAGCCTGCTCGCGATGGCTGACTCAAGACCAAAGCAAGTATTGAGCCTTACGCATCAAGCCAACGAACACCGATCAAAAAACCGCTCACGCCCCAACATCATCAGCGCCGCACGCTTGTGCGGGAAGTCGAACTCTTTTTCGCAGTGGAAACACTGATTGTGCATATGCCCGATCATCTTCGCGTTGTCGGCGCGAGGCTCGGCGACCACCCGTTGGGTGCGTGGATCATCGAGAAACAGGTAGTGCACCAGCGCCGATAGCCAACTCGCCACCTTATGCGGGCCGCGGTGATGTTCTTCGCCCACCAGCATGTGGATGCCACGGTCGTAATCGCCAGCGTCATAGAACGGCGCAATGCGATCTTCCTTGGCCCAATAGGCTTCGAAATAGGCAAACGGCTGATCATCGAAGCAACCGATCAGCGTCAAGGTGTGCGGGTCGGCTTCGAGCTTGCTCAGGTATTCGCGATGCTTCTCGAGACCGCCCTCCTCCTGCCAGAAATTCGCCACCCGCGGGCTGTTCTGCCAGCGGCTGAAACGCGCCAGGTCATGCTCGATTTCTACCGTGCGCAGGGAGACCCACGCACCGAGCCGCGCATCGAAGCGTCGATACACCTCACCACGGGGTTTGACCGCACGCAATGGATGGCGCTTGCCGCCACTGATGACCATTTGCTGCGGATAGCTGCCAGTGCGCGACTCCCCCAGCCAAGGCTGGGGCAGCTGCCAGAACAGCGTGCGTTCGCAGCGATACTGGCCGGTGACTTCGGTTGCGATCAGCAACCCGCTGAGCAAGGCTTCGGTGGGTACATCATCGAGGTGCCAGGTCAAACGCTGACACGCCGCGTCACGGGCAAACAGCCAATAACAGGCCGCCCAGAATGCCTGACCGTCAGGACGGCCGAAACGCTCCTCCAGCCGCAGATGCAACTCCGGCTCGCGGGTCAGCCGCAGTTCGATCAACGGCTGCCCTTGCAGGCTGAGGCTCAGACGGCTGGCGGTTTCATCGGCCACAAGACAGTTACCTGACGGCAAGGCCAGGGTGGTCAGGTCATTCAGATTGGACATGGGTGGGGCTCACGGTAATCGTCGACAGTTAACTGAGGGGACGTGAGCCAGGCATGGAAATTTAACGAAAAACACCGCGAACCTTAATCAGCGTTCGCGGTGGCATGCATAGCCTGGATCAGTTCCAGGCCATTGACGTTGTGCAGGCGCTAGATCGACCTGACCCAGATTTCGCGGAAGGCATAGTCATTCCCGTTTCCGGTGGCGACATGGTTAACGATCTGCAATTCCATCTGCGACGCGCTCGCGGTAAAAGTGCCTTTGAGCGGTGCCCAGGCCATTGATGAGATTTCCGTCGCGGGGGCGATGATTTGCGATCCGCTGTTGAGTGACAGCACCGGAACTGAATATTTGTCATTCCATCTGCGCACGGTCAACCCGAACTCATAGGACCGCCCCACCTCCAGCTTCTGAAAGGTCTTTTTCAACACTGTCCCGGCAGAGTTGTTGGTGTAGGTATTGTCGAATAATACGTAGATTCCCCCATCGTTGGTGATGGTGAGATCCCGTGGATCAGTCGCAGCCTCCCCCCTCATCCAGCCATTCCAGTTATTGGTGCCGTCTGTTGCCGAGAAGGTCGTTGTGTCATCGAAAGGCGCCCGAACCTCAAGACACAATGGCGGGAACAGTGCCGGGCAAGCACAGTTGCCTCCATCCAGCTCGGCCTGAAAAACAAACGAGAGATGGCTGTGGTCTTTGAGGTTTTGCAAATACGCCCAGGCAATATTCCGACGCCAGCCCTCCTGGAACTCTTGTTGCGTGACGGGCTCGGCGTCGGCCACTCGCAGCATCACTGGCGAGCCGTCGGCTTGTTGACCGCAGACATGCAACGTCGCCTTTTGATTGACCACCATGAACGGCCAACGCGCCACCTCGACCGTGACACCAGCCGAATCATCAGGTTTTTTCAGAATGAGTACATTGTCGACAGCTTGCGCCACTACAGGAGAGGGAACGCAGGAGAGAGAAACCAACGAGGGGGTTGTCATGGCAGAAATCCTTTCTGGATGAGAGCCGACCCCTCCATGGGGTCGGACACAGAAAAGGAGCTAAGACCACGTTAGGCGAAGCGTCTACTGTCAATTCGACCATTCGAACAGCAGAACACAAATACTGGATGAATGGTCGTCCGCTCCCCTGAACCCGGAAATTGCATCGGTCAGTGCTTGCCCACCGGCACCAGGGCAATTTTGTAGGGGTCGAAAATCTTCAGCATCTGGCCGTTGTTCCGAAGGCCTTGCAGCAACTTGCCAAACGCTTCACCGGTAATCGGCGCCTGCGGGCGAATCAGCGCGTAATGGTGATAGACCTGATCGATGCGCTGCGACACCAGCAATTGCTCGCCGACTTTCTCGTTACGCAGCAGATAATCGCTCAGATAGGAGCGAGTCACCAAGGCAATGTCCGCTCGTCCACGCAGCACCATCAGCAGGTTGCTGTCGTGGGAATAAGTCAGCGTGGCCTTGTAGGTGTCGGCCAGATACTTGGGATCGGCGTTGAAATTGGCAAACTCGTAGTGATAGCCGCTGTACAGCGCCAGGCGCTTGCCCGTCAGGTCCTTGAAGTAATTCTCATCGCGACCGGGTTGCTTCTGCGCGACAAAGATTTCTGCATCTTCCAGGCCCATGTCGACGTCGGTATGCGCAATGTCCTTCCAGCCCCACTCCGGGTTTTCGAAAATCGCCATATCGACCCGGCCTTCCTTGAAGTCATTGAAACGTCGAGGAATCGAGGTGGGTACCAGCACAAACTGATAATCGGTTTGCAACTGATTCAGCGCTTCCACCAGTTGCGGCAGCAGACCGGTGTCGGCACCGGACTCCGGGCGCACGGTATAGGGTGGAAAATGGGCGGCACCGACCCGCACCTGTTGCGCGGCCTGAGATGGCAACACCCAGCACACCGCAAGCGCCGCCAGCAAAAGCCGCGACGCCATTCGAATTGGCGAAGACTTCAAAACAGCACACTCCCCAAAAAATACTCATCAATGCATACAAACTAGGTGGTTTCGTCAACTTAGCCAGTTTCTTGCCGAGATAGACGGCTCATTACCGTTCTTCAAGCACCAGAATCAGTGCCTCATCGGCCAATTGATCAAGGCTCATGCTGCCATCGGCACGAAACCAGGTGGTGGTCCAGGACAACGCGCCCGTCAGGAAACGGCGAGTGATGAACACGTCGCCACGGATAAAACCGGCGTCCTTGGCTTCGCCCAGCACCTGCAACCAGATGTCTTCATAAATATCACGCAGCGCCAGAACCTGCGCCTGGCCTTCTGCTGACAGCGAACGCCACTCATACACCAGCACCGCCATGGCCTCGCCGCTGCCGCCCATGATCGACTGTAATTCGCAGCGAATCAGCGCCAACACCCTCTCGCGCACACTGCCGGCCTCGGCCAGGGCGGCGCGCATCAATGCGGTATTGTAGCGAATGGTTTCCTCCATCACTGCCCGCAGGATCTCATCCTTGCTTTTGAAGTGATGAAAAATACTGCCTGACTGAATACCCACCGCACCGGCCAGATCACGCACGGTGGTGCGTTCATAACCCTTGTTGCGAAACAGGTGAGCGGCCACTTGCAGCAGTTTGCCGCGGGCGCTGTCCGGGTCGGTCAATTGGCCGCTGTCGACCAACTCGCGCATCACCCTCAGGGCTTTTTGCTCGTCCACCCGTTCTCTCCTACAGTCGATCAATCAATTGCGCCGCTGCCCGCTAAAACAGCGGGGTTGCGCGGGCAATTTAAGCTGGCGGAGGCGACCAAGCAAGCGCTTGGGCAGAAGATAGTTCAGGCGTTTACAAACCAAGCGCTTGCTTGGTAGTCTCGAAGCACTGCTGTCGGAGGTGGCTATGGAGTTGACTGTGCCTAAAACAATCCGCATCGGGTGCGCCAGCGCATTCTGGGGCGACACCTCGACCGCCGCCGCGCAACTGGTGGAAGGCGGGCGGCTGGACTATCTGGTGTTCGATTATCTGGCCGAAATCACAATGTCGATCATGGCCGGGGCGCGGATGAAAGATCCGGGGGCCGGCTATGCCAGCGACTTCATCGAAGTCCTCAGTCCCCTCCTCAACCAGCTCGCGGAACAGAAGATCCGCGTCATCAGCAATGCCGGGGGCGTCAATCCACAGGCTTGCGCCGCGGCCCTGCAAACGGCCTGCGATAAAGCCGGGGTAGCGCTGAAGATCGCCGTGCTGTCGGGTGACGATTTGCAATCTCAGTTCAAACGCCTGAGCAGCCTTGGCCTCCATGAGATGTTCAGTGGTGCGCCCCTGCCGCCGATGTGCGTGTCGACCAACGCCTACCTCGGCGCTCCGGGCATTGTCGAAGCCCTGCGTCTGGGCGCCGACATTGTGATTACCGGGCGCATGGTAGACAGCGCCGTGGTCAGCGCCGCGCTGGTGCATGAGTTCGGCTGGTCGTGGCACGACTACGACAAACTCGCCCAGGCTGCATTGGCCGGGCACCTCATTGAATGTGGCGCCCAATGCACCGGCGGCAATTTCACCGATTGGCGCGACGTTCCCGATTACGAACATATCGGTTTTCCGATCGTCGAAGTCGGCGCCGACGGCCAGTTTATCGTCAGCAAACCCGACGGTTCCGGTGGTCTGGTCACGCCCCTGACAGTGGGCGAGCAGATGCTTTATGAAATCGGCGACCCGCAGGCCTATCTGCTGCCTGACGTGGTGTGCGATTTCAGTCAGGTCAAACTTGTGCAACAAGGCAAAAACGCCGTTCAGGTGCATGGCGCAAAAGGCTTGCCGCCGACCGATCAATACAAGGTCAGCGCCACGTATCCGGACGGTTTTCGCTGTACCGCCAGCTGCCTGATCGCCGGGATCGATGCCGTGGCCAAGGCCCGACGGGTCAGCCAGGCGATCATCAACAAGACCTCGGAAATCTTCAGCCAGCGCGGCTGGGCGCCCTACAGCGAAGTGAACATCGAACTGCTGGGCAGCGAAGCCACTTATGGCCCGCATGGCCAGCGCCAGGACAGCCGCGAAGTGGTGATCAAACTCGCCGTGCGCCACCCAAGCAAACAGGCCTTGATTCTGTTCTCCCGGGAAATCGCCCAGGCCGCCACCGGCATGGCGCCGGGGTTGACCGGGATCGTCGGCGGGCGGCCGACGGTGTACCCGCTGATCCGGCTGTTTTCATTCCTGATCGATAAAACGGCCTGCACCCTGCAAATCGACCTCGCCGGTGAGCACCACTCGTGCGCCCTGCCCGCCCTCGATGTACTCGACCCGGATGACTTGCCGCTACCGTTCGATCCGCCCCAACCCACAGAACGCGCCGACGCCAGCGTGGCCCTGATCAAACTCGCCGTGGCGCGCTCCGGCGACAAGGGTAATCACAGCAACATCGGCGTCATGGCCCGCCATCCCGACTACCTGCCGTGGATCGCCGAAGCGCTGACACCTGAGGTGATGGTCGACTGGATGAGCCATGTCCTCGATCCGATCCACGGGCGTGTCGAACGCTGGTATTTACCCGGCACTCAGAGCTTTAATTTTCTTCTGGAAAACGCACTCGGCGGCGGTGGCGTGGCCAGCCTGCGGATCGATCCGCAAGGCAAGGCGTTCGCCCAACAACTGCTGGAGATCCAGATTCCAGTGCCGCAGCGCATCGCCGATCAGGTCTAGGGGGCGTTCTCAATTAGTTTCCCCGCCGCGCCGGGTCTGCTGTTGTGCAGGGCAAGGCGCGAGAAGCGTAGTTTGGTCATTCCAAACAAGCTTCGAGCAACACAGCCCTGCACAACAGCAGGCCCGGCCCTTCGGGTTGTGCCTTAAAGCGGGCCAGGCTGCGTTGCAGGCCTTGGAAAGGGAGCTACCATTCCCAGCGGCCTGCGCCTTGCCTGGCCCGCTTTAAGGCGACAACGCGGCAGGGAAACTAATTGAGAACGCCCCCTAAGAGGACCGTCGCCATGGCTTATGACTCGATTTACAAACCCGACCTGTTCGCTGGCCAAAACATCATCGTCACCGGTGGCGGCAGCGGTATCGGCCGTTGCACCGCCCACGAGCTCGCAGCCCTCGGCGCGCAGGTGCTGCTGGTGGGGCGTAATGTCGAAAAACTGAAAAAGGTCGCCGCTGAAATCACCGAAGACGGCGGTAAAGCCAGTTGGCAGGTCTGCGATATCCGCGATGAAGACGCCGTCACGCAATTGGTCAGCGAACTGATCCGTAAACACGGGCCGATTCATGGGTTGGTCAACAATGCCGGCGGGCAGTACCCCTCGCCCCTGGCGTCGATCAATCAGAAAGGGTTCGAAACCATCCTGCGCACCAACCTGGTGGGCGGTTTTCTGATGGCCCGTGAGGTGTTCAATCAGTCGATGAGCAAGCACGGCGGCGCCATCGTCAACATGCTCGCCGACATGTGGGGCGGCATGCCCGGCATGGGTCACTCGGGCGCGGCGCGCTCGGGCATGGACAACTTCACCAAGACCGCCGCGTTTGAATGGGGCTATGCCGGCGTGCGGGTCAACGCCGTCGCGCCGGGCTGGGTCGCCTCAAGCGGCATGGACACCTACGAAGGTGCGTTCCGGGCCGTGATCCCGACCCTGTGCGAACACGTGCCGCTCAAGCGCATCGGCACCGAATCGGAAATCAGCGCGGCGATTGTTTTCCTGCTCAGCCCGGCAGCCGCGTTTGTCAGCGGCAGCACGTTGCGCATCGACGGTGCCGCCAGCCTCGGCGGGCGGGCCTGGCCGATGCACAAGGCGCAGAACAGTCATTCGTACAACGGCTTTCACCGCGCCTATTTACCCGAAGTACTCAGACCCGACGCGTCCAAACCAGACGTCTCCAAGCCAGACGAGCTCAAGGACAAGGAATAACCATGCCGGTCATCCAGTCCCAGATAGATCCGTTCAGCGAACCGTTCGCCCGTAACCGCACGGCCATGCTGGCCGGCATCGAGAAGGTCCGCCAGCTCGAACAGAACCTGCTGAGCAAGGCCGCCGAAGCCAAGCCCAGGTTCGACAAGCGCGGGCAACTGTTGCCCCGGGAGCGGCTTAACCTGCTGCTTGACCCCGGCGCGCCGTTCCTCGAACTGGCGAGCCTGGCCGGCTACAAGCTGCACGACGACAAGGACGGCAGCTCGGCCGGCGGCGGTTTGATCGCCGGCATCGGCTACGTGTCCGGCGCGCGGGTATTGGTGGTGGCGAACAACAGCGCGATCAAGGGTGGAACCATTTCCCCCAGTGGTTTGAAAAAATCCCTGCGCCTGCAACAGATCGCCATGGAAAACAAACTGCCGGTGATCACCCTCGCGGAGAGCGGGGGCGCCAACCTCAATTACGCGGCGGAGATTTTCGTCGAAGGCGCGCGCAGCTTTGCCAATCAGGCGCGGATGTCGGCCATGGGCTTGCCGCAAATCACCGTGGTCCATGGCTCGGCCACGGCGGGCGGTGCTTATCAGCCGGGGTTGTCGGATTACGTGGTGGTGGTGCGCGGCAAGGCCAAGCTGTTTCTTGCCGGGCCGCCGCTGCTCAAGGCCGCCACCGGAGAAGTCGCCACCGATGAAGAACTGGGCGGCGCCCAGATGCACGCGCAAACCGCCGGCACCGCCGAATACCTGGCCGAAAACGATGCCGATGGCATGCGCCAGGTGCGCGAGATCATGAGCCTGTTGCCGTGGAACGATCAGCTGCCATGGTTACCCGAACGTCAGTGGGAAGAGCCGCTCTACCCCATCGACGAACTGCTGGGCCTGATCCCGGATGACCCGAAAAAACCCTACGACGTGCGCGAAATCATCGCAAGGATTGCCGACGCTTCGAACTTCCTCGAATTCAAGGGCGAGTTCGACTCGCAAACAATCTGCGGGCATTTGCAGCTTCAGGGTCGAGCCTGTGGGTTCATCGGCAACAACGGGCCGATTACACCCAAAGGTGCGAGCAAGGCTGCACAGTTCATTCAGCTCTGCGACCAGAGCCAGACGCCCCTGCTGTTTTTCCACAACACCACCGGCTTCATGGTCGGCACCGAGTCGGAACAACAAGGGGTGATCAAGCACGGCGCGAAAATGATTCAAGCGGTGGCCAATGCCCGAGTGCCCAAACTGACGATCGTCGTTGGCGGTTCCTACGGCGCTGGCAACTACGCGATGTGCGGCCGAGGCCTCGACCCGCGTTTCATCTTCGCCTGGCCCAACAGCCGCACCGCGGTGATGGGCGGCGCCCAGGCCGGCAAAGTGCTGCGGATCGTCACCGAAGCCAAACAGCTGAAGGACGGGTTGGTGCCCGATCCGAAAATGCTCGACATGCTGGAGCAGGCCACCGCGCAGAAACTCGACAGCCAGTCCACCGCACTGTATGGCAGCGCCAATCTGTGGGACGACGGGCTGATCGATCCGCGGGACACCCGCACGTTGCTCGGGTACTTGCTGGATATCTGCCATGAGGCCGAGGTTCGTTCGCTGCAATCCAACAGTTTCGGCGTAGCCCGTTTTTGATGACGCGGAGCGTCTAAGGCTGCATTCCCACGCAGAGTGGGAACGATCACAGGAGAACAATAAAAAATGATCTTCACCCAGGAACACGAAGCACTGCGCCGCACCGTCCGCCAATTCGTCGATCACGAGATCAATCCTCATGTCGAGGAATGGGAAAAGGCCGGGCGCTTTCCGATCCATGAGATCTTCCGCAAGGCGGGCGACCTCGGTCTGCTGGGGATTTCCAAACCGGAAAAGTTCGGCGGTATGGGGCTCGATTACAGCTATTCGATTGTCGCCGCCGAAGAGTTTGGCACCATTCATTGCGGCGGTATTCCGATGTCCATCGGCGTGCAGACCGACATGTGCACCCCGGCCCTGGCGCGTTTCGGCTCCGATGAACTGCGCGAAGAGTTCCTGCGACCGGCGATCACCGGTGAACAGGTCGGCTGTATCGGCGTCTCCGAAGTCGGTGCCGGCTCCGATGTAGCAGGTTTGAAAACCAGCGCCCGCAAGGACTGCGACGACTACGTGATCAACGGCAGCAAGATGTGGATCACCAACTCGCCGAGCGCCGACTTCATCTGCCTGCTGGCCAACACCTCGGATGACAAGCCACACATCAACAAGTCACTGATCATGGTGCCGATGAACAGCCCCGGCATTAGCCTCAGCTCGCACCTGGACAAGCTCGGCATGCGCAGCTCGGAAACCGCCCAGGTGTTTTTCGACAACGTGCGCGTGCCGCAACGCAACCGCATCGGCCACGAAGGCGCGGGGTTCATGATGCAGATGCTGCAGTTCCAGGAAGAACGATTGTTCGGCGCCGCGAACATGATCAAAGGCCTGGAGTACTGCGTCGACAGCACCATCGAGTACTGCAAGGAGCGCAAAACCTTTGGCAATGCGCTGATCGACAACCAAGTCATCCATTTCCGCCTGGCCGAACTGCAAACCGAAATCGAATGCCTGCGGGCGCTGGTCTATCAGGCCACCGAGCAATACATCAAAGGCCAGGACGTCACCCGTCTGGCGTCCATGGCCAAACTCAAGGCCGGACGACTGGGGCGGGAAGTCAGCGACAGTTGCCTGCAATATTGGGGCGGCATGGGCTTCATGTGGGACAACCCGGTGGCGCGGGCCTACCGCGACGTGAGGCTGGTGTCGATCGGCGGCGGTGCCGACGAAATCATGCTGGGGATTATCTGCAAACTCATGGGCATCCTGCCGGGGAAAAAGAAATGAGCACCCTCCCCATTTGTCAGACCCTGTTGCTCGAACGGCATAACGGCGTGTTGCACATCACCCTCAATCGCCCCGACAGTCGCAACGCCATGAGCTTGCAAATGGTCGCCGAGCTGCGCGCGGTGCTGGCGGCGGTGCGCGATGACCGGCAGGTTCGTGCGTTGGTGATCGGCGGTGCCGGCGGGCATTTTTGTGCCGGTGCCGACATCAAGGACATGGCCAATGCCCGCGCTCAAGGCGCGACCGCCTACCGCGAATTGAACCGTGCGTTCGGCGCCCTGCTGGAAGAAACCCAGCACGCGCCGCAAGTAGTCATCACGGTGCTGCAAGGCGCGGTGCTTGGCGGCGGCTTCGGTCTGGCCTGCGTCAGTGACATAGCCATGGCCGATCATCAGGCGCAATTCGGCCTGCCGGAAACCAGCCTCGGCCTGTTGCCGGCGCAGATCGCGCCGTTCGTGGTGCAGCGCATTGGTCTGACCCAGGCCCGCCGACTGGCCCTGACCGCCGCACGGTTCGATGGCACCCAGGCGCGGCGCATGGGGCTGGTGCATTTTGTCGAGCATGACCCGCAAGCCTTGGCCGAGCGCCTCGATGAGGTGCTGGCCCATGTGTTGTGTTGCGCACCGGGGGCGAATGCGGCGACCAAAAAACTCTTGCTGGCAAGTGCCGGGCAACTCTCGGATGGCCTGCTGGATCAGGCCGCCGAATGGTTCAGTGAAGCAGTGACCGGGGATGAAGGGGTCGAGGGGACCATGGCCTTTGTGCAAAAGCGAAAACCGGGTTGGGCAATTTAAGAGCTTCGCGGGCAAGCCTCGCTCTTACAGGGATATCACGCAGTCCGTAGGAGCGAGGCTTGCCCGCGAAGAGGCCCTCACATTCACCGCAAAAACCAAGGGAACAACCCATGCCCGCCTTCAGCAAAATCCTGATCGCCAACCGCGGTGAAATCGCCTGCCGCATCCAGCGCACCGCGCAAGAGCTTGGCTACCGCACCGTCGCCGTGTTCAGCGATGCCGACGCCGACGCATTGCATGTGCAGATGGCCGACGAAGCCGTGAACATCGGCCCGGCCCCGGTGCAGCAGTCTTACCTGGACATCCCGGCAATCATCGACGCCGCCCGGCGCACCGGTGCCGATGCGATACACCCCGGTTACGGCTTCCTCTCGGAAAACGCAGAATTCGCCCGCGCCTGCCAACAGGCCGGCATCATCTTCATCGGCCCCAGCCCCGAGGCCATTGAACTGATGGGCAGCAAACGTCTGTCGAAACTCGCCATGATCAAAGCGGGCGTGCCCTGCATCAAAGGCTATCAGGGCAGCGAACAGGACGACGCGACGCTGAGTCGCGAAGCCGAACGCATCGGCTACCCGCTGATGATCAAGGCCAGTGCCGGCGGCGGCGGTCGCGGCATGCGCCTGGTGCACAGCGCTGGAGAGTTGCTGGAGCAGATTCGCACCGCACGCTCCGAGGCGCGGCATGGGTTTGGCAGCGACGAACTGATCCTCGAGCAAGCCTTGATCGACCCGCGTCATGTCGAAGTACAGGTGTTCGGCGATCAGCACGGCAACCTGATCTACCTTGGCGAGCGCGATTGTTCGATCCAGCGCCGCCACCAGAAAATTATCGAAGAAGCGCCCTGCCCGGTAATGACCGCCGAGTTGCGCCAAGCCATGGGCGAAGCGGCGCTCAAGGCGGGGTGCACGGTGAATTATGTCGGCGCTGGCACTGTGGAATTCCTGCTGGATGCTCGCGGGCAGTTTTACTTTCTGGAGATGAACACCCGGCTGCAAGTGGAACATCCAGTGACAGAGCTGATCACCGGCCTCGATCTGGTGGCCTGGCAGTTACATGTCGCCGAAGGATTGCCACTGCCGTTGCGACAGGAGCAGGTGCAGCTCAACGGCCATGCCATGGAAGTGCGCCTGTACGCCGAAGATCCAGCCCAGGGATTTCTGCCGCAAACCGGGCGAATCGCAGCCTGGGAGGCTGCGTTGCAGGGCAGCGTGCGGATCGACCATGGCCTGATCGAAGGCCAGTCTGTCAGTCCGTTTTATGACCCGATGCTGGGCAAGCTCATCGCCCACGGTGCCACCCGCGAAGAAGCCCGGCGCAAGTTGCTGCGGGCGGTGCAGGACAGCGTGTTGCTGGGCGTGCAAAGCAATCAGCGCTTGCTCGCCTGTCTGCTGGAACATCCGCAGTTCATCAGTGGCGAGTTCAGCACCGGGTTCATCCCCACGTACTTCGCCGATCATCCTTGCCTGCATCCCTACCCGCCGAGCAGCGAAGAACTGGCCATCGCCGCAACGCTGTTTTATCAAGCTTCAGCGCAGGCTCACCGCGCCCCGCTGGCCGGTTGGCGCAACAACGCCAGCGTGCCTTTGCACTACCGAATCGGCCTGGAGGATCAGGATTGGCCAGTAGAATTGAACGCTGAACCTGGCAAACCCTACCGTGCTCAGATCGGCGCTCGTGCCCTCGAACTGAAGATCATCGGATGCGACGGACGCTGGGTTACCCTGGAAATCGACGGCATCCGCCAACGCCATGCCTACCGCCTCGAGGCCGGGCAACTGTGGTTGTTCACGCGCCCCGGCAGCCTGCGGCTGGTCGATCGGACCCAGGCGCTGGTCAGCAGCCAGGCCAGCGTCAGTTCCGGCACGCTCAAGGCGCCGATGGACGGGGCGATCGTCGATGTACTGGTCAGTGAGGGCAGCCCGGTCAGCAAAGGTCAGCTACTGGTGGTGCTTGAAGCAATGAAAATGGAGCATCCACTCAAATCGGGTATCGACGGAGTCCTCACACGGTTGCAGATCAAGGTAGGCGATCAGGTGAAAAATCGTCAGATTTTGTTAGAGGTCGAATAAGCCGCTAGGCGGATCCGCCGGGTTTGGCTACGCTCAAGCCCTATCAGGACGCGGATACCAGGAACCCTGCGATGCCCCACTGGCTGGTCATTGATCTGGAAGCCACCACCGATGAGGGTGGCTGGCCAGTAACGGAAATGGAAATCATCGAAATCGGTGCCACCCTCGTGGACCGCAAGGGCCAGGAACTGGATCACTTCCAGTGCTTCGTGCGCCCGTTGCGCCGGCCCTTGCTGACGCCGTTTTGCCGGGAACTGACCCACATCACCCAGGCCAATATCGATGCCGCACAGCCGCTCACCGACATCTGGCCGTTGTTCGAACGCTGGCTCGGCCAACATCTCGAGCGCCTGGAAGGCTGGGCCAGTTGGGGCGATTACGACCGTAAACAACTGCTTCAAGACTGGCAGCGCCTGCAACTCGACAGCGCCCTGAGCCGGGTGCCGCACATGAACCTCAAGCAACGTTTTGCCAAGGCTCGTCGGCTGGAGCGCCCGCTGGGGCTTAATGGAGCCTTGCAACTGGCGGGCCTGCAGTTCAACGGTCAGCAGCATCGGGCGCTGGAAGACGCGCGCAATACTGCGCGTTTGTTACCGCTGGTTTTCCCCGCTAATCCTTGAGTGCAGGAGGTGACGCCTATCGACACCTTGTGCATACTGGCCGGCCCTTTTTAGCCCTTTTCGAGGAACCGCCCATGTTTAAAGTCAACGAGTACTTCGACGGCACCGTCAAGTCGATCGCCTTTGGCACCGCTGAAGGTCCAGCGACCATCGGCGTCATGGCACCGGGCGAATACGAATTCGGCACCAGCCAGCGTGAAATCATGCATGTGGTGTCCGGCGCCCTGACCGTCAAATTGCCCGACAGCGACACCTGGGAAACCTTTGCCGCCGGCAGCCAGTTCAACGTGCCCGCCAACAGCAAATTCCAGCTGAAAGTGGCTGTCGACACCGCTTACCTGTGCGAATACCGCGGCTAAAACCCCCTGGCTTTCACAGCGACAAAAAAATGCCCGTGTCCTTGGACACGGGCATTTTTTCATTTTGAAGGGCTTTTATTCGAGAATCGTCACGGGCATGCCGACTTCAAGCCGGCCATTGCCGTCGTTGACCAGGTTCTGTCCGAACATCGCACCGTCGGTCTCGGTGCGGTATTTCTGCAAGGTCGCCAGCGGTTCACGATCTTCGCTGCGTTCGCCGGTCTGCGGGTCGATGGTGGTCAAAATGCAGCGTGAACAGGACTTGACCACGCGAAACTCGACCTCACCAATGCGGATGCGCTTCCAGCTATCTTCGGCATATGCCTCGCTGCCCTCAATCACCAGATTGGGCCTGAAACGCAACATCTCCAGCGGCCGCCCGACCTTGCTCGACAAGTCTTCCAGCGACGCCTGACCGATCAGCAACAACGGAAAGCCATCGGCAAAAGCCACCTGATCATCGTCCTTGCCATAACCGGCCTGGGTGGTCCGCGCGCGATCAAGCGGCACTTGCACCAGACGCGTCGGTTTGCCGATGAACTCACTGACCCAGGCACCCGCCGCATCGCCGGCATCGGGAACGCGCAAAGTGTCGCGCCAGATGGTCACCCCACGCAGATCGGCCTCAGCGTCAGGCAATGCAATATCGATCGGTGAATGGTCCGGGGCACTGAGGGTCAAGCCGCCGTCGGCATTCCATAACGCTGACAACTGACTCATTTTCGCGACCGCGCGCTGGGTCAGAAAGCGCCCGCTGGCCTCGTCCACCAGCATCCAGCGTCGATCACCGTCCAGTCCCAGCTTGTCCAGGCTGACCTGATTGAGGGTCTCGCCCTTGCCGGATTTCAACGGATAACGATAAAGCGCGCTCAGACGCAGCATGGCCAGCTCCCTGGTAGGTAAAAACGTCACCCTATACGAGCTTGTTTGCCGAATCAAAGCCCCGTGGCGGGGGGCTTGCGCAGAATCTGTAGGCGCGAGGCTTGCCCGCGAAGAACGATGACGCGTAATACCTGAAAAACCGCGGCGCATTCTTCGCGGGCAAGCCTCGCTCCCACAGGACTTTCGTCGCTCAAAATTCTTGACTTACCGGCATCGGAGCTTGCCCCCGTTAGCTACGCAGCGGCCCCAACCACTGCCACCGCGCGTTTCCAGATCGTTATCAGGCAGGCACTGCGTCGAGCATCAGGCGCTGGCGCACCACGTCGACGAGTTTGTCGGGCTGGAACTTGGAGAGGAAGTTGTCGCAGCCGACCTTCTTGACCATCGAGTCGTTGAAGCTGCCCGACAGCGAGGTGTGCAAGACCACATAAAGGCCGCGCAAACGGGGGTCGTTACGTATTTCGGTGGTAAGTCGATAGCCGTCCATTTCCGGCATTTCCGCATCGGTGAAGATCATCAGCAGCTTGTCAGTCATGACTTCGCCCGTATCGGCCCAGGCCTTGAGCATGTTCAGCGCCTTCAAGCCGTCGCTGGCGATGTGCATCTTCACGCCCAACTGACCCAAGGTGTCGCGCAATTGCGACAGGGCCACGTTCGAGTCATCCACCAACAGCACTTCACGACCACGGGCAAGTTCCAGAACCGGATCGTCGAGTTTTTCGCGCGATACCTTGGCGTTGTACGGAACGATTTCGGCCAGGACTTTTTCGACGTCGATGATTTCCACCAACTGATCATCGACCTTGCTGATGGCGGTCAGGTAATGCTGGCGACCAGCGCTGGTCGGCGGCGGCAAAATGGCTTCCCAATTCATGTTGACGATGCGGTCCACGCCACCCACCAGGAACGCCTGCACCGAACGGTTGTATTCGGTGACGATGATGGTACTGGTGGGGCTTGGCACCAGCGGACGCATGCCGATGGCTTGGGACAGGTCGATTACCGGCAGCGTCTGGCCACGCAGGTTGACCACGCCGCAGACAAAGGGATGACGTTGCGGCATCAGGGTCAGCTTCGGCAGCTGCAGCACTTCCTGGACCTTGAAGACGTTGATCGCAAACAATTGCCGTCCGGCCAGCCGAAACATGAGAATTTCCAGGCGATTCTCACCCACTAGTTGCGTGCGTTGGTCTACCGTGTCGAGAATGCCGGCCATTAATGACTCCTGGGCTTGTTCTGATGAATTCACTAAAGGGAGTTATCGGCTGTTCTTGCCGGACCTTGACCCCCAGACAAAATGCCACGATCAAACATTGATGTCACATTAACATCATGCTTTACTGGCTCCGTGATTTTCATCTGCTTCATTCCCTGCGGCGCGACCTCGGTTTGCACGTTAGGTTCCCCTGCGTAAGGGATTCCCCTAGTAACAATCAGGCCCAACCTGATATTCGCAATATCCAATAGCCATTAATGTGACGCCATTCTCATTGCATGAACGGAGTCAGGCTTTTGTGTGCGATCGCAGGTCAGTGGCCATCCACCCTCTCGAGTTCCCCAGCCGGCGCTCAAACCTGCCGGAGCGCGATCTCACGAAGGCTTGGCAGCGCCGGGACGCGTATGGTTCCCGTTGGCACACACGACATTCCCTCATCTGACATGACGTTGTGGAGATAAGCATGCCGAACGACACCAAAGAGTGGGCTCAACGATTTCCAGAATTTCTCGTCGAGGCCGAAACACTCTTGGCCAAATCCGAGGAATGCCTGAGTCATTTGCAACTGATCAGCAATGACAAGGACGCCATCGATTGCATGCTCAGCACCCTTCTCAAGCTGTCCAGCAAGGCTGATGCCTTGGCCCTGGCGGCGGTCTCGGAGTTCTCGCTGCATATCCATGGATTGCTGAGCCACGCGCAGAACCACATGGACCTGCACGATCAAGCCCTGGACGCGCTCAAGGACTGCTTCACATTAATGGCCTGGCAACTCGAACTCATCGATCAGACTACTGGCCAGCTCAGTCTCGATGACAGTGAACAGACCTCACTGATTGAAGCGTTTGCGTTTCAAGTGGGACATAGTCAGTTTCAACCGCCCAGCCACTCCAGACCGTTCAGGCTCGTTTCGTTCGCGGAACGGCAAGCCTGAAATCACCTTGCCTCTGGCCGTGTTGCGCTTTTTATGGTCATGACGCGGCCATGTAACTTGGTGCGTTCATGTCGCAATTGAATATTTCTGACCATTCCACGACAGCGCGAAACAAATAGTTATCCCTGTCTCGACTTCAGATAGTGCCTGTCCAATAAAAACAAAATGCCTGGCAATCGATATATTCCTACGATAAAACTCGACAGTTTTTCCATTATGGAACCATCGTCCAAAAACCATATTTCCTGACTGTATAGAGTTATATACCGAGCGCGACCAACGGTATCTTAAGTGTTATTATGCCGACCATTAATTGACGTTCATTAATGACAGAGTGACTCCAGACGAGCACATTGAAGTCTGTATTTCGAGCACTGCACCGCAGCCATTGAAGCCGACTTCACACAACGATTTCCACACACAGACCCGTCAGTCCTTACGGCCGGTCTGCCCGCAGCGAACATCCATTGGCTCCATCCGCTATGTACGCCAGCCTCAAGTCAAATACCCTGTGGCCACCTTCCCGAAAAAACGCGCGCCGGTTTACGCTTTTACTGTGCATCTGCTCGGCGCTTGGCAGCCTGCTGGTCTATAGCTTGTCCATGCCTCTGCCGGTGAGTCTGCTGGTGCTCAATGGTGCGGCGCTGACCTGTGTCTGGGTGGGGCATTGTCTCTCGCGCAAATCGATAAAGTTTCAACCTCAAGAACTGGCTGACCGTCTGCTGCAAGTGCAGGAAAACGAACGCCACCGGCTCAGTCGGGAGCTGCATGATGACATCGGTCAATTGCTGACCGCCGCAAAACTTCAAAGTGAATGGCTCAAACGTCGATTGCCCGAAGAACTACAAGGCCAGTGTTCGATACTCAGCGATACGCTAGACGAAACCCTGACCAAGGTTCGTGACGTCTCGGCCATCCTCAATCCGCGGCAACTGGCCAGTCTCGGGCTGGAAGCCAGTCTGCGTGCGCATTTACTCAGGACGATGGCCAATACCTCCGTGCACTGGAGCCTGGAATGCCATCAACGCTTGACGGGTATACCGGAGGAAATGGCGGTGGCAGCTTTTCGAATCACTCAAGAAGCAATTACCAATATACTGCGTCACGCCGAGGCCAGTAACCTGTTGGTCCGCCTGCAACGCCTGCCCCAAGGCCTGACCCTGTTGATCAGCGACGACGGTTTGGGTTTCGCACCTGCGGCAGATCCCGCTCGCGAGGGGCAACGGGGAATGGCCGGAATGTCGGAACGGATCGATCAGTTAGGTGGCACGCTGACCGTGACCAGCGAACCAGGCAAAGGCACTCAAATAGAAGCACTCTTCCCCTGGGCGCCCCGTGCGCTAGAACGGGCCAGTACGAATAAGGTTATGCATTGACTTGTAACTTACTTCTGGTGGACGACCACTCGCTGATCAGGGCTGGCGTGCGCGCCCTGGTGCTGGATATTCCCGGCTATGCGGTAATCGGGGAGGCCAATGACGGCTCGCAGTTGGTCGAGATGGTCGAGCAGCTATCCCCGGACATCATTCTGCTGGATATTTCCATGAAGGAAACCGGTGGCCTTGAAGCCTTGCAACGACTCAAACGAGTACGCCCGCAGTGCAAAGTGCTCATCCTGTCGATGCACACCGACCCGGCGCTCATTATGCAGGCACTGGAGTCAGGGGCTCATGGCTACCTGCTCAAGGACACCACGGCCACCGAACTCGAACATGCCCTGGATGCCTTGCGCAATAACGAACGCTACCTGAGCCCGGCCATTGCCCATACCGTCATCAACCAGGCGCTGACCCGAACCCAGAAAAATCAGACGCAAACCCAGGACTCGCACAATCTGACGGCACGTCAGCTGGAAATCCTGCGACTGATTGTTCGCGGCAAATCCACCCGGGAAATCGCCAATGGCCTGGGTCTGAGCATCAAGACTGTCGAAACCCACCGCTCGCAGATCATGAAACGCTTGCAGATCTACGATGTGGCCGGCCTGGTGCTGTTCGCCGTGCGCGAGCAAATTATCAGTCTGGACGATTAGCTGGTTACGAGACGCTCAGCAGCGGCGAGCCCTCGGGCAAATGCACCCGCAATGCCGCCGGGCGCGCCGAGAATCGCAGACTATCGCCCTCCAGAGGTTCACCATCAAGGTTGATATAAAGGCCCTCCGAGGCTTTGATCTCGACCCACGGCAAGCGAGCTCGCACAAACATGTTGTCGATGCCAAAGCCATCGGCCAGCAAATCTTTCAAGGTACCGACCACTTCCTGTGGCGCGGGCAAAATGCTGATATCCAGCAGACCATCGTCAGCCAGCGCCTGCGGGCACAACACATGTCCACCGCCAGCCTGTCGACCATTGCCAATGCCCAATGCCAGCAATTCGCCGCTCCAGTGAAAATCCGGCCCCTGCAACTCGCCATAGGCCGCATGCAACTCACTGAAGCGCGATAAACCCGTGAAGAGATAAGCGGCGCCTCCAAGAATTTTTTTCAGATCCTCGGAGGTATTGGCCGTGACCTGACTGCCAAAGCCGCCGGTGGCCATGTTCAGGAAAACCTGACCGCCGACTTCTCCCAGATCAATGGTTCGCGGGGCAACCTCCAGAAGATCCAACGCCTGAGCGGGCTCCAGAGGCACACCGGCAGCGCGAGCAAAATCGTTGGCGGTGCCCAAGGGCAAAAGTACCAGACTGGCCTGCGTAGAATGCGCCGCCATGGCTTCGGCAATATCACGCAAGGTACCGTCGCCGCCGCCGGCAATCAGTTGCGTATAGCCTGCCTTCAGCGCTTCTTCCACCAACCGCTGCGCATCCCCGGCCTCCCAGGTCAGTCGAACGGCCAGTTTCCAGCCCTGCTGGCGCTTGCCTTCGACGGCTGCACGGACCTCCTCATTGAGTGCCTGCTTGCCATGCAGAATCAACAGTGCCTTGCGCTCGCTCATTTTTGCCACTCCCATATCCGCAATTCCATGGGATATGTTGACCTCGCAGCGCCTCATAAAAGTCGCAGGAATTTGAATTATTTCCAGGGAAAGGAAAGGTGAGTCCTACAGAGTGGTATTTTTTCTTACAAAACGTGAGGAATCGGCTCAATTGACCCAACAGGGCAATTGGTACACCGTTGTGTCTCGGTTATCAGTCATCACCCGTTAATTTACACAGGGACGTGAAAAACAATGAATGGAACCCCCTTAAGGGCCTCAAAAAGCGCAAGCAATAACGGCATCGACCACTTGAATGGTTTTAACGCAAGGAGCCAGTTACTCCATGCAAAGCCATGACCTCAGACTACCGGTAACTCCGGTCGCGCCGTTCGCAGAAAATCGCGCCAATCATCAGGCTGAACTCAAAAACAGCGCAAAGCCCGCCGGAGAAGTTGATATGGAACCTCGCGTCATTGAACTGGAGACACACCTCAAATACATCCGAAGAGACATGGATGAAGTCCGGGGTGACGTCAAATCCATCAAACACAGACTTGCCTATTCAGCTGGCGGAACAGCCGTGATCCTGGGACTTCTGACCTGGATCGCCAACAGCCGCTTCGACCAGGTCGTGACACTTCTGGCACATTAAGGAATGGTCATGCACGCAAGCCCAATGCGATCAACCGGGCTTGCGTGACAAAACCAGCGCCTGTATCAGCTCAAGACTTCACTCAGCGGGATGAAGCTCACACAATCACCCTCGATCAGCGTACGGTCTTCCAGCACTTCAACCAGACCGTCAGCCCAGGCAGCACTGCGCAGTACGCCAGAGCTCTGATTCCTGTAGATGATTGCCCGGCCATTCTCCAGACGTCCGCGCAAGTACTCACGTCGGTTACCAGCCTTTGGCCAGACAAACCCTGCCGGCACCTGAAACTTCAGGGGCTCAACCTCTTTTACGCCTTGGCGGCGTAAGAGGTAGGGCCTTGCCAACAGAGCAAAAGTCACCAGGGTCGATGCCGGATTGCCGGGTAAACCAATCACAGGCACACCGCGAAAATGCCCGAACGTCAGTGGTTTGCCTGGTTTGATGGCAAGCTTCCACAGAGTCAATTCGCCCTCTTCCCGCAAGGCAATGCCCAGGAAGTCAGCCTCTCCCACCGATACGCCACCGGTCGAGAGAATCAAGTCGACATCCTTTAGCTCACCAAGGCGGGCACGAGTGGTCGCTAAATCATCGGGAAGAATGCCGGCATCGATCACCTCACAACCCAAGCGCTGCAACCAGCTGCAGAGCAATACCCGATTGCTGTTGTAGATCTGTCCCGGCCCAAGGGCCTGACCGGGCTCAATCAACTCATCACCGGTAGACAAGACCGCAACACGAGTTTTGCGAACCACGTCCAGCTCAGCGCACCCCAGCGATGCCGCCAGCCCCTGCTCGATAGGCCCCAGACGTGTTCCGGCGGGCAAGATCAGCTCACCGACGTTGGCTTCCTGACCTTGTGGACGGATGTTCTGTCCCGGGGTCATGGTCTCGGTGAAACGTACCCGCTCATCCGCCTGAACCTCGGCGTTCTCCTGCATCTCGACACAGTCGGCACCTGCGGGCACAGGCGCGCCGGTGAAGATCCGCGCACAGGTACCCGGCTTCAAGGGCTCCGGGTCCTGGCCTGCAAAAATCTTCTGACTGACCACCAACGGCTCTCCCGTCCAGTCGGCCAGATGCAAGGCGTAACCGTCCATGGCACTGTTGGGCCAAGGCGGCAAATCAAGTGTCGAGACCAGGTCAGTGGCCAGTACACGCCCCTGAACCTGCGCCAACGGCAAGCGTTCGTGCTCACGAATCTTCGTGGCGTCGGCCATTTCCAGTAAACGCGCCAGTGCCACTTCGACAGCCATCAGACTGCCAGTCTTGCCTGGCTTACCCGCGCGATTCACAGGGTGCCGCCTGTTTCAGGTGGGCCACGAAATTGCACGGACGGTGACGCGAATCCAGTTGCTCGGCAAGAATGCCGTCCCAACCAGTGCGCACCGCATTGGTCGAGCCCGGCAAACAGCACACCAGCGTGCCATTGGCCAGACCGGCCAAGGCCCGGGACTGCACTGTCGAGGTGCCGATATCCGCTACCGATATCTGCCGGAACAACTCACCAAAACCATCAACCTGTTTATCCAGCAGGCAACTCACGGCTTCGGGCGTGCTGTCGCGACCGGTGAACCCGGTACCGCCGGTGATCAGCACCACTTGCACGACCTCATCGGCAATCCAGTTGGCGACTTGCGCGCGAATTTTGTAGAGGTCATCTTTAAGCAGTACACGGGCCGCCAAGTTATGACCGGCAGCGCTTAAACGGTCAACGAAGACCTGGCCTGAGGTATCGGTTTCCAGGGTACGGGTATCGCTGACAGTCAGCACCGCGATGTTGAGCGGTGCGAAAGGTACATCAGCCTTGGCTTTCATAGGCTCGTCCAGTTGTAGGAGAAACAGCCCGGTGTTATATCACAGCGCCTCATTTTTTCGCCGCCCCCATGGAGAAGTGCGATGACCTCGAATACACCTCTGGCGCCTTGCTCCATTCTGCTCCTGGCCGGCGGTCGCGGCCAACGCATGGGGGGTCAAGACAAGGGTTTGCTGGATTGGCACGGCGAGCCACTGATCGCGCACCTGCACCGTAAGACGCGCCCACTGAGTGATGACCTGATCATCTCCTGCAACAGAAACCTGGAAAAATATGCGCCTTATGCGGATCAGTTGGTCCATGACGACGAAGGCGACTTTCCGGGGCCATTGGCGGGTATTCGCGCAGGCATGAAGGCGGCCCGTCATGCCTACTTACTTGTGCTGCCTTGCGATGTGCCACGCATCGATGCCGCGCTGCTCCAGAACATGCGTGAAACTGCCGGGCAGCATCCGGACAAGCCGCTGATGCTGCGCCACGGCGAACACTGGGAACCCTTGCTGTGCATGATTCCTGTCGCCCTTTCAGCGGCTTTCGAGACGGCCTGGAACGAAGGTGAGCGCAGCCCGGGCCGCCTTATGCGCAAACTGGGCGCCACGGCCCTGCAATGCCCGGATAACGACGCTCGCCTGGCCAATCTCAATACGCCGGAACTGTTAAGCACACACCACACTGTGTCAGACTGACACGCGAAGGAACTTGCGCGCGTTGTATACGTCTCAAGCTCGGCAATCAAAAGAATTTCCATTCGGAGACACACCCATGACCCAACGGACCCTCGCCACTTTCATGCTCGCACTGGGCCTTGCGACCCTCGCCGGTTGCGCATCGCCTACAGTGATCACCTTGAATGACGGTCGAGAAATCCAGGCCGTCGACGCGCCTAAGTACGATGAAGAATCGGGCTTTTACGAGTTCGAACAACTGGATGGAAAACACACCCGCGTCAACAAGGATCAGGTTCGCACCGTTAAAGAGCTGTAATCTTTGCGGCGACACCAGATACAGAAAAGCCCGCTTTAAAAGCGGGCTTTTTCGTGGCTTAAGAAAAGCAGAGTCGTTAGCCCTGTGATCACCACTGCAAGGTGATAGTGCTTTCGAATTCTCTGTCCTGCCCCGTGACCGGATCGACAAATCGCAACCCCTGAGCCAACAGCTTCAAGGGGTTGGCATAGTCATCTTCTACGTCCTTGAGCACCTGCGGATAGAACGGATCATTGCAGATGCTGGCCCCCAGGGCCGTCATGTGAACTCGCAACTGATGTTTCTTACCCGTCACCGGGTACAGCGCATAACGCCAGAGTTCACCGTTTTTTTCCCTGACCTCGACAGCCGTCTCGGTATTGCTGATGCCCGGACCTTCTTGCATGCGAAAAAACGGCTCGCCATCGATAAGTCGACTTTTATGGACCAGCGGGAAGGAGTGTTCAGGCAATGCCCGGGCGATTGCTTCATAGCGCTTTTCGATCTGGCGTGTAGGAAACAATGACTGATACGCCGACCGACTCTGAGGGTTGGCTGAAAACAGCACCAGCCCCGCCGTATGCCGGTCGATGCGATGCAATGGCACCAGATGCGGGTTATCCAGTCGACGGATCAGCCGTCGCAGCAATGTCTGCTCCACGTATTCACCCGCCGGAGTCACAGGCAGAAAGTGCGGCTTGTCCGCCACCACCAGATGCTCGTCGGCATAGAGGATCGACTCCACTACCGGGATCGATTTTTCGTCCGGCACCTCACGGAAGTAATGAATCCGCAGACCTTCCTTGTAAGGCAGGTCCAGGGCAATCGGCAGGCCGTGCCCATCGAGGACACGACCGCGAGCAATTCTGTCCAGCCATTGTTCACGACTGATGGCGCTGAAGTGTTCGCACAGGCAATCGAGCACGGTCTGCCACGGCCCCGGCGGCAGATAGAGCGTGCTGGCCTGGTTATGTGCAGCAGAAAAAGATGAAGTGGACATACGAAAAGCTCTAACCCCTCAATGCAGGGCGGCATTATCCAACAGTGGCCGGAACGAACCTAGAAGAGAATCCTCAGGCCGGTATCGACTGTGTTCGAGCGGCCGCTTCGGTGAACTCCTTGAGCCAGCGCAGCACATCGACCGCTTCCCAGCGCCCCGGATCATAAAGCGCATACAACAAACCCTGATAGCCCACGACATCCAGCTGCCGGTGATAGCCCGCACGCTGGAACAAGGCTTCGATTTCGGCGAAACAGGTATTGAAATGCAATTTGTTGAAGGGCGTTTTTCCTTCCGTGACCAGGCCATCCAAACGCAATTCGACGACGGCCTCGCGCACCACGTCCGCCGACATCCGGTTCACGCTGTTCTTCAATTGCTCGACATTGACCAAGGTTCATCCCTCTGACGTCCGGGATCGGCTGCCAAACCCGAAACCGGGAAAAGCATGGCAGGCAATCGGAATAACTGTATGCACATACAGTAACCGAATAACCTGTCTTTGGCCAATGGATGACACGAGGATCGCGACAGGTGGGGCACATCGCAAGCAGCATCAGGGTTCGCGCAGGAACGCCACCACTTCATCGGCACCAAACGGCCAGCCCAACTCAGCGCCGGTATCGACCCGTCGCAACACCGGAATACGCAGACTGTAAGCTTCGAACCAGGTTTCATCGTCAGCGATATCCACCAGTTCCACCAACAGACCACGCTCGACAAACTCCATCAGCATGGCTTCGGCGACTTCACAGAGATGGCAACCAACGGTACCGAACAGCTGACATTCAGGAGGCATGACGACAAGACCCATCGAAGTAAGCGCTCATTCTAGGCCCGCTATCAAAAGCAGTCGAGCCGATGCCCTATCTGTCTGAGCAATGGCTGATTTCAAGAGATTTCGGCAAACTCCTGACGCACATCATTCGCCTCAACGGTCATTTGCGCGATGCTCGCGTCTTTTTTGCCTCTACGCTTGAGTAGTCAGAACCCTCACCGGAGCTTTTTGTGTTCGCCAATCTGTTGATCATCTTCACCTCCTCACTGGTGGTGATTGCACTGTTCCAGCGCCTGCGCTTGCCGCCGGTGCTGGGCTACCTGTGCGTAGGGCTGATGATCGGGCCGACAGCGTTCAACTGGGTGAATGAAAGCGAAGAGCTGCCCGACCTTGCCGAGTTGGGCGTGGTGTTCTTGCTGTTCTCCCTCGGGCTTGAGTTTTCCCTGTCGAAAATGCTCGCACTGCGCCAAGTGGTATTTGGCCTGGGCAGCCTGCAAGTACTGGGTTCCGGGATTGTGCTGGGGGGGTTGCTGATGCTGTTCGGCATGCCGACCAAGCCTGCACTGTTACTCGGTACCGGTTTGGCGCTGTCGTCCACCGCCATTGTCAGCAAGGAGTTGAGCAGCCTCGGTGAGCTCTTCAGCCGCCATGGCCAGAATGCCATCGCCGTGCTGTTGTTCCAGGACGTGGTCGCAGTGTTGCTACTGACCCTGGTGCCGGTGTTCGCCGGCAGCAGCGACCAGGCCTGGTATTGGGCGCTGCCTTTGACGCTGGGCAAGACCATAGTGCTGTTCGTCGGCCTGCTGCTGGTCAGTCGCTGGTTTCTGCCACGGCTGTTCCATGAAGTCGCCGCGTCCCGGTCCGCAGAGTTGTTCGTGCTGTTGGCGCTGGTGATCGTTTTGCTGACGGCCTGGTTGACTCACCTGCTCGGCCTCTCCCCAGCCCTGGGTGCCTTTCTCGCCGGCATGCTACTGGGGGAAAGTCACTACCGACATCAGATCGAAGCGGACATCCGTCCGTTCCGCGACATTCTGCTCGGGGTGTTCTTCGTCAGCATCGGCATGCTGATCGACTTGCGGTTGTTTGCCAGCCACGGCCTGCTGATTCTCGGTCTAACGCTGGGATTGCTGCTGATCAAAGGCACCGTGGTCGCGGTGTTGGTCAAATGGCGCGGCAGCGATGTCGAAACCGCCTGGCGCAGCGGCCTGGCATTGGCTCAAGGGGGCGAATTCTGCTTTGCCCTGATGGCGCAGATGCAGCAGAGCAAACTGATGCCCGCCGACTTCGGTGGCCTGCTGCTGGCCGCCACGTTCTGCTCGATGCTGGTGACGCCTTTACTGCTGCGCGCCGCTCCCCACATCGCCACACGCCTGCACCACAAGCCCAACGAAGAAGCCGAACTTGAAGAAATCAGCGCGCTCAATGCAGGCTTGCACAATCACGTAGTGATTTGTGGTTACGGCCGCGTAGGCCAGTCCATCGGGCGGGTCTTGCGTAATGTAGATCAACCTTACATTGCGCTGGATACCGACCCGGTGCGGGTTCAGGAAGCAGCCGTCAATGAAAGCTGTGTTCATTACGGCGACTCACGTCGCGGCGAGTTGCTGGTCGCGATAGGGCTGGAACGCGCCCGACTGCTGGTGGTCGCCGTGGACAAGACGGACATCGCACTGTTGATACTCAAGGAGGCACGCCGGTTCAACCCGAGCGTATCGATCCTGGTGCGCACGCGGGACGACAGTCAGTTGGCCGAGTTAAAGGCGGCTGGCGCCAGCGAAGTCGTACCCGAGTTGCTGGAGTCCAGCCTGATGCTCGCCTCCCACGCGCTGATCATGCTGGGCATACCCGGCCAGCAAGTGCGAGACCGGGTCGACCAGGTACGACGTGACCGCTATCGCCTGCTGCACGGTTTTTACCCCGGCGCAGACGATGAGGAACGGTGATTCAATCCTGACTCACGGCGCCGATCTTGTGCACCGACAAGTCCGCGCCGTAATACTCCTCTTCCTGGCTCAGGCGCAGGCCATGGAACGTCTTGATCGTGCCATACACCGCAAAACCGCCGGCCAGCGCCACGATCACCCCCAGAGAAGTGCCGATCAACTGACTGATCAGGCTCACGCCCCCCAAGCCACCCAAGGCGGTTTGACCAAAGATGCCGCAAGCGATCCCGCCCCAGACACCACACAGCCCATGCAAAGGCCAGACGCCCAGCACATCATCGATACGCCATTTGCCTTGAGCCGCGGTAAAGCACCAGACAAACAGTGCCCCGGCGATGGCACCGGTCACCAATGCGCCCACCGGGTGCATCAGATCCGAGCCGGCGCAGATCGCCACCAACCCGGCCAACGGGCCGTTATGCAGGAAGCCCGGGTCATTGCGCCCGACGATCAACGCCGCCACGGTGCCGCCGACCATGGCCATCAGCGAATTCACCGCCACCAGCCCGCTGACCCCTTGCAAGGTCTGGGCGCTCATCACGTTGAAGCCGAACCAGCCGACGATCAAAATCCACGAACCCAACGCCAGAAAGGGAATGCTCGACGGTGCGAATGCCACGAGTCGCCCATCGCGATAACGACCTTGCCTTGGACCGAGCAACAACACCGCCGCGAGTGCCAGCCAGCCGCCCATGGCGTGAACCACTACAGAGCCTGCGAAGTCATGGAAGCTGGCGCCAAAGCGCTCCAGCAACCAGGCCTGCAGACCAAAGTTGCCATTCCAGATCATGCCTTCGAAGAAGGGATAGATGAACGCCACGATCAGCGCCGTCGCACACAACTGCGGCACGAACCGGGCGCGCTCGGCGATGCCTCCGGAAATGATTGCCGGGATTGCCGCAGCAAAGGTCAACAGAAAGAAAAACTTCACCAACCCATAGCCATGGTCGGCAGTAATCACCGCCGCCGGTTGCATGAAAGTGACCCCGTAAGAAATCCAATAGCCTATAAAGAAGTAGGCTAGGGTCGAAATGGCGAAGTCGCTGAGGATCTTCGACAAGGCGTTGACCTGGTTCTTTTGTCGAACCGTACCCACCTCGAGAAAGGCGAAACCGGCGTGCATGGCAAGGACCATGACCGCACCGATAAGGATGAACAACGTGTTGGAGCTATGGACCAGACTGTCCACAGCACTTTGCAGATTTTCCATGGATTGGCAGACCTGAAGGCTGAAAAAAGCACCAAAGCAGTTCGCGCGGACGACTGACGCACCAAGTTGCAGCTCATCCAGACCGCAGCGCTAATCTGGATGAACCGCTTTGGCGCACAAGAACGCAGCCTTTGCGCGAGTTTTGATTATTTGAGTTAAGGTTTTCCTTAAATCATGCCCAGCAACAGCGCAATGGCGCAGGCTGACGCACCACGACACAGCAAAAGTTGTACCAGTCATTTGTACTGAACCTTCACGCAAGGCTCATACTCGAACGCTTCAGAAGCCACTTACGGAGATCACCAATGGCACGCACTACAGCAAAGACTGCTCAAGAAGTTCTGATGGAAGATTTTCAGACGCTGGTCACCGACACTGAAAGGTTGCTGGAACACACCAAATCCCTGGCTGGCGATCAAGCCGATGAGTTGCGCCAGCAGATCCATGACAGTCTGATGCGCGCGCGGGAAACCCTGAGATTGACCGAAGACTCTGTGCGCGAGCGCGGCAAAGCCGCTGTCACCGCCACGGAAGATTACGTCCAGGCCAACCCATGGCAATCGGTCGGAATTGCGGCTGGCGTGGGTTTCCTGATTGGCCTGCTAGCCACTCGGCGCTGATATGGCGATCGGCGAATCCGGCTCGTCCGAGACGGGCACCGGCTCATCACCGCGGCGCCTCGGTGCCGCGTTTCTTGGCCTGCTGCACAGTCATGTCGAACTGTTTGGCATTGAATTGCAGGAACAAAAAGCACGCACCGTAAGCCTGTTGCTGTTTGCAGGCCTGACGCTGGTCTTTGCCTTGTTATTACTGGTGGGGTTGTCGACGCTGGTGTTGATCCTGTTTTGGGACACCTATCGCCTGGCAGCGATCATCGGGCTCTGTGTGTTCTATACCCTCGCAGCGTTGTTCTGTGCGATGCGCTTGAGAGCAGCGATTTTCGATGAATCCTCGCCCTTCCATGGCACCCTGGAAGAGTTGGCCAATGATCGGGAGCGTCTGTTGCCATGAGCATGCCTGAACTTCCCCGCAACAGCTCGCGCACGGAAATGCGCAAGGCACTGATCCGCCTGCGCATGGAAATGCATCGCCAGGAAATTCGCCACGAATCCCAACACCTGTTGCATCCCCTGCAACGCGTGCGTGACATGACGCAAAACCTGCAAGACGGTCTCGGCATCAAACACGCCCCGCTCTGGGGCATCGCGGCCGTGATCGGGTTGGGCTTTCTGACCGGCAAGGGTGCCAAGGGTGGCGGTATCGGCAGCCTGACTCGGCTGGCTCGCCTGGGCGTCACGCTGGGGCCACTGATCAAGCTGATCATGCAGAACTCGCGCAAACACTAATCAGTCCTGTTTGGCTGCATTCTTGCAATACCACCGGGATCAACCTCTTTATCGAGAGGTTGATCCCGCGTGCCTGCCTGATGTCCAGGTTTACCCAGAACAACCCCTCACTAAGGAGGCCTCGTGATCGACGGGCAACCGCTCGCCTGCTTTCAACCGTTCATCGATACCGCGACGGGCCGCATCGCTGGCGTCGAAGCGCTGGGTCGACTGCGTCAGGCCGACGGTCAACTGACCTCGGTAGGACCGCTGTTCGCCGACCCGCGAACCCCCGCCATCGCCCTGCGTCGTCTCGATCGCCAGATTCGCGATGATGCGCTGAGCCGTCTGCATGAAGCGCCCCCGGACTGGTTTCTCAGCCTGAACATATCGCCCCGCTGGATCAGTCGCTTGCGCCGGGACCAGGCACTGCCAAGCCTCAAGCAGCTGAGCAGGCATGGCGTCGACGCACAGCGAATCGTATTCGAAATCACCGAACTGAGCGGCGACAGCCAGCGTCTGGCCGAAGTCGTGGCCCGCTACCGGCAAGCCGGGGCGCGGATCGCCATCGATGATTTCGGTGCCGGTTACTCTCAGCTCGATCGCGTGCTCGCTCTGCAACCGGACATTCTCAAGCTCGACATGCGATTGTTCCAGGCCGCCGCGCTGGGAGGCCCCAGCAGTGACGTGGTGAAGGCACTGGCGCAAATGGCGGAGAAAACCGGTTGCTGGATTATCGCCGAGGGCGTGGAAACCGAAGCTCAACTGAATTTTGCCCTGGAGTGTGGTTCACGCTACGTACAGGGCTTTCTGTTCGCCCGTGCGCAAGCTGACTTCTTCGCCACTGATGCCTTTGTCGAGCGCTTCGCGCAACTGCGCCAGCGCTATGTTCAGCAAAAACTGGCTGAACGCGCTCGTCTGATGATCATGCGCCAGCAACTCAGCGAACTGATGACCATCCTGCAAGCCTGGGCTCAAGCCAGCGCACCCCTCAGTACCTTGCCGCAACTGGAAGCGTTTCCCTGGTTATTGCGTTTTTATCAATGCGACCGCCACGGCACGCAGCTGACCCCCAACCTGGAATGGCGCAACAACGGCTGGGAAGCCGATAACCGCTACCTGGGCCATAACTGGTCATGGCGCCCCTACTTTTATCATTTGCTGGCCGAGGGTTGGGATGAGCGCCGGCTGACGCTTTCCAACACCTACCGCGATGCCACCAGCAATCAGTACTGCCTCACCGCCGGGCAATTTTTCGATAACGGCGAACGACTGCTGCTCATCGATATCGATGCCGCAGGGCTTTAGGGTCTGTTGACGTATGGTGGCGGTCGTCACCATACGTCAACAGACCCTAGTTCCTCTTGCAGGTATCGGCGCGAACCGGGAAGCTAGGGGATCAGTCACCTGACGGAGAAACCAGCCTTGGATTGGCAAACCCTGCTTACCCGCGAACGCCTCGGAAAGCCTGTGCACAGCCCGGAAGAACTCGGCCGCAGCCCTTTCCATAAAGACCATGACCGCATTATTTTTTCAGGCGCGTTTCGCCGTCTCGGGCGCAAGACCCAGGTCCATCCGGTCTCCAGCAACGACCACATCCACACGCGCCTGACCCACTCGCTGGAAGTCAGCTGCGTCGGCCGTTCGCTGGGCATGCGCGTTGGTGAAACCATCCGCAGCGCCCTGCCCGACTGGTGCGAACCGAGCGACCTGGGAATGGTGGTGCAATCGGCTTGCCTGGCCCATGACATCGGTAATCCGCCCTTCGGCCACTCCGGCGAAGACGCGATCCGCCACTGGTTCCAGCAGGCCGCAGGCCGTGGCTGGCTGGATGCGATGAGCGAAGCCGAACGCAATGACTTTCTCAATTTTGAAGGCAATGCCCAGGGTTTCCGGGTACTTACCCAGCTTGAATACCACCAGTTCGAAGGGGGGACCCGCCTGACCTACGCCACGCTGGGCACCTACCTGAAATACCCGTGGACTGCTCGGCACGCCGACTCACTGGGCTACAAGAAGCACAAGTTCGGCTGCTATCAGAGCGAACTGCCGCTGCTGGAACAGATCGCTCATAAACTCGGCCTGCCCCAACTGGACGAACAACGCTGGGCGCGCCATCCGCTGGTGTACCTGATGGAGGCCGCCGACGACATCTGCTACGCGCTGATCGATCTGGAAGATGGCCTGGAGATGGAGCTGTTGGAGTACGCCGAAGTCGAGTCCCTGCTGCTGGACCTGGTGGGCGATGACCTCCCCGAAACCTATCGCCAGCTCGGCCCGCAAGATTCGCGTCGGCGCAAACTGGCGATTCTGCGGGGCAAAGCCATCGAACACCTGACCAACGCAGCAGCCCGAGCGTTCGTCGAGCAACAGGACGCGCTGCTGGCTGGCACGCTGCCTGGCGACCTGGTGGAACACATGCATGGCCCCGCCAAACGCTGCGTCTTGAATGCCAAGGACATGGCGCGCAAAAAAATCTTCCAGGACAAGCGCAAGACACTCCACGAAATCGGCGCCTACACCACCCTGGAAATCCTGCTCAACGCCTTTTGCGGCGCGGCGCTGGAGCAGCACAACGGCCGTACGCCATCCTTCAAGAACCGTCGCATACTCGACCTGTTGGGCAATAATGCGCCCGATCCTCATGGCCCTTTACACACCTCCTTCTTGCGCATGATTGATTTCATCGCCGGCATGACCGACAGCTATGCCAGTGAAATGGCGCTGGAAATGACCGGTCGTTCAAGCCACGGATAGAAGCGTATCGGTCAGCCGTGCCAGAGCACTCTGAACGGCTGATCGAATGTCTCGACATTCATCTGTATTTCAACGTCGACAGAATCGCCCTACACCTTGTGCAGAGCGGACTGATCGATTGTTCGACCATCTCGCGAAATAATCACACTCCCCTGCTCGACAGATGACGCATGAAAACTCCTACGTTCAAACATGATTGGCGCATCTTGCTGGTGGAAGATCATCCCTTTCAGCTACGGGCGACTCAGTACCTGCTCGAGAGTTATGGCTTCACCCAACTGACCGCCACTGACAGTGCCGAAGGCGCCTTGCAGCAAATGCTCAAGGCTGCGCAACCGTTCGATATTCTTCTGTGCGACCAATGCCTGCCCGACCTTCCAGGCCTTGATTTGATCGAGTACGCCAGTCACCGGGGGATGATCAGGCAGGCAATACTTCTGAGCAGCCTGACATCCGTCGAACTGGACAAACTTAAAGTAGTGGCCTACGAACATGGACTGCCCTTGCTCGGTTACTTGATAAAGCCATTGAAACAATCAGACTTCAGAAACTTATTGACCTTGGCCTCAGCATAAAAACACAAAAACCCAAACACACTACAAACATGACCAAATCATAGGTTCACACCTCTAACTCAATGCTTTCAATCTCTCGACCAGCCCTACCAAACTTTTGCTCTTCCTCATGCAAAACCTAGTTGATACGTAGTCCTATTCTTCTTCGGCTGTAGGACTTTTCCTATATTGCTGCTACAGCCCCCTCAGTTCATGCGGCCCCTCAACTATCTGAGCTAAGGTGCGCGCTTTATTTGTGCACGTATGGGATTTGATTATGAACTCCGTTTTTATTGTCGACGATCACCCTGTTATCCGCCTTGCCGTTCGAATGCTGCTGGAACATGAAGGTTACAAAGTCGTCGGCGAAACTGACAATGGGGTCGATGCAATGCAGATGGTTCGCGAATGCATGCCTGACCTGATCATCCTCGACATCAGCATTCCCAAACTGGATGGGCTGGAAGTTCTCTCCCGTTTCAACGCCATGAGCACCCCCCTAAAAACACTGGTATTAACTGCACAGTGCCCGACACTTTTCGGTATTCGCTGCATGCAGTCCGGCGCATCGGGCTATGTATGCAAACAAGAAGATCTCAGTGAACTGATGAGTGCGATCAAAGCGGTCTTATCAGGTTACAACTACTTCCCCAGTCAAGCCTTGAACCCTGTTCGTCGTGACGACGCGCGCTGGGCCGACCTGGAATTATTTAAATCCGTTAACGATCGAGAGCTGATGGTATTACAGCTTTTCGCTCAAGGCCGTACCAACAAAGAAATTGCCAAGGGCATGTTTCTCAGTAACAAGACGGTCAGCACTTATAAAAAGCGACTCATGCAGAAACTCAAGGCCAAGTCCCTGGTTGAACTCATCGATATGGCAAAACGTAACGCGTTAGTGTGAGAAACAGGATGCCCAGCCGTTTCAAGGATTATCTAATACTCATGGCCGCGGGTTTATGCCTGAGCACCTCAGTACTCGCGGCTCAGACGGCCAGCGAGCACTACTCCCTGCTCAGTCGCTCGACGGCCGGGCACATGGAAGTCCAGCTGGATACCTCACAACAACAATGGGTTAAAGACAAACGTGAATTGATCCTCGGTACATCGGCCCCGGATTATCCTCCTTTCGACCTGACCCTCAGCGGCCATGACTATGAAGGTTTCACCGCCGATTACGCAGGTATCCTCGGCAAGGCCATAGGGTTGCCGGTCAAGGTTCAGCGCTTCGCATCCCGGGGGGCCGCGATCGAGGCGCTGGAAAAAGGCCAGGTCGACATGCTCGGCACCGCCAATGGGTTCGAGGCCGACAATGCCGACATTTCCCTGTCCACGCCTTATGCGGTGGATCAACCCGTACTGGTGACACGAGAAGGAGAAACCAGATCGCTGACCGATGGACTTGCCGGCATGCGGCTCAGCATGGTGTATCACTATCTGCCTCTGGATGAGGTCAGGGCGCTGTATCCGAAGGCAATCATCACCTCCTATCCGTCCTACCAGAATGCAATCAATGCGGTTGCCTTCGACCAGGCCGACGTTTTTCTCGGCGACACCATTTCAACCCACTACATGATCAACAAGGGGTATCTGAACAACATCCGCATGGCCAACTTCGGTAAACACGAAGCCCATGGTTTCAGTTTTGCCGTGCAAAAGGACAACCCGGATCTGCTCGGGATCATCAACGCGGTACTCAAGGCCATCCCCACCAGCGAGCGAGAAAACATCGCCAAACGCTGGAGTGCCGGCAGCGACATTCTTCTCACCGATCACAAACTGCAACTCAGCCACCGTGAAGAACGCTGGCTGGCACAACATCCGGTCGTGCGCGTCGTGGTCAATGAAGCGTTTGCGCCGCTGACGTTTTTTGACAGCGACGGTAACTTTCGAGGTGTCACGGCTGATCTGCTCGAGCTGATCAGATTGCGCACCGGTTTGCGTTTCGAAATCCAGCGCAGCCGAAGCGATGACGCGATGATCGAGCAGATCGCTAACCATCAGGCTGACCTGATCGCCGCCCTGCTTCCCAGCGTCCAACGTGAAACCACACTGAACTTCAGCCGCCCCTATCTGGAAAACTCCTTTGTGCTGCTGACGCGAAAAGCGGCCGACAGCCCGACAAACCTCACGCAATTGCAAGACAAACGCCTGGCCATCGCCCAAGGCAATCCACTGGTGGATTACCTGCGTAGCGAGTTTCCGCGGATCAACCTGGTTGAAACCCCGGACACGTTCAGTGCCGTGGAGCTGCTCGCCGAGGGCCAGGCAGAAGGGGCGGTGAACTCACTGGTGATCGCCAACTACTTCATCTCGTCGAGGATCTTCGAACAGACACTTCAGATCAGCACCACCATCGGCACCCGACAGGCAGCGTTTTCCCTGGCGACCGGGCGCGACGCCAAGGAACTGAATGCCATCCTCGACAAGGCACTGCTGAGCATTGCACCGGAGGAGCTGGGCATCATCAATAACCGCTGGCGCGGCTATTCAGCGGCCTCGCAAAGTACCTGGCGCAACTATCACCGTGTGTTCTATCAGATCGTTATCACTGCCGGCGTGTTACTGCTGATATCCATTGCCTGGAACGCCTATATGAGGCGCCAGATAAAACAGCGGCAAGCGGCCGAGCGCGCCTTGAACGATCAACTGGAATTCATGCGATCACTGGTCAATGGCACGCCTCATCCCATTTATGTACGTGATCGCCAGGGATTGCTGCAAAGCTGCAACGACAGTTACCTGGAAGCCTTCCGTGCAAAACGCGAAGACATCATCGGTAAAGGCGTCATACCAGGCACCCTTGGCAATGCCTTCGAAGCAAGGGAATATCAGGCGGATTACCAGCGCGTCATGGCCGAGGGGACGCCGCTGATTCTCGACCGTCCGTTGCACATCGACGACCGCAATCTAACGATCTATCACTGGATTCTTCCCTATCGCGACTCGAGCGGCGACGTGCAAGGCATCATTGGCGGCTGGATCGACATCAGCGAACGCCGGCAACTGTTCGATGAACTGCGGGCCGCGAAAGAGCAAGCCGATGCTGCCAACCGAGCTAAAAGCACCTTTCTGGCGACCATGAGCCATGAAATCCGCACGCCCATGAATGCAATCATCGGCATGCTCGAACTGACGCTCAAACGTATCGATCACAGTCATCCGGATCGGCCAGCCATCGACGTCGCGTACCACTCGGCGAAAGACCTGCTGGAATTGATCGGGGACATTCTCGATATTGCGCGCATCGAATCCGGACGTCTGAGCCTGAGCCCGGAGCGCGTCAACCTGGCTGAAACCATAGCCTCGGTGGTGCGAATTTTCGACGGGTTGGCCCGGCAGAAAAATCTCGGACTGCACCTGGAGTTCAGCCCTGCCAAACCTGCGACCGATGTTGTGTTAGACCCGATGCGCTTCAAGCAGGTGCTGTCCAACCTGATCAGCAATGCCATCAAGTTCACGCAACAAGGCCAAGTCAGGATCAGCGTCGAGTTGCAGCCGACCGACGAGCCCGACCGGGTCCAGTTGCAGTTGCGGGTTGAAGACAGTGGCGCAGGGATCAGCGAACAGGATCAACAGCGATTGTTCGAGCCTTTCGTCCAGGCCGATAACTCCGGCCAGTCAGCCCGAGGCGGTGCGGGGCTGGGCCTGGTGATCAGTCGCAATCTATGTGAAATGATGGGCGGCAACCTGCAATTGAACAGTCAGCCGGGAGTCGGCACGCAGGTCCGGGTTTCGCTGAACCTGGCCACCCTGCCGACAGAACGGATGCCGGAACCTGCCGGGCTGCAAATCCACCCGAGCACTGCGCCCTTGAACGTGCTGGTGGTCGATGATCACCCGGCCAATCGTCTGCTCATGTGCCAGCAGCTAGAGTTTCTGGGGCATCGATTCAACGTCGCAGCGGATGGCGAGGCGGGGTTCGAGGTCTGGAAGAATCAGCCATTCGATCTGGTGATTGCCGATTGCAACATGCCAATCATGAATGGATATGAGCTGGTCCGTGCCATTCGCCAACATGAACAGCACCTGCAGCGCCCTCCCTGTACCGTTCTCGGTTTCACCGCCAACGCGCAGCCGGAGGAAAGACAACGCTGCAAACTGGCCGGGATGGACGATTGCCTGTTCAAGCCCCTCAGCCTGACGGCCTTGAGCCAATGGGTCGAAAGCATCACACCGACGGTCCGCGAGCCGGCCTTCAGTCTGGAGGGGCTGCACCTGTTGACCGGTGGCAACCCGACACTGAACCAGCGATTGTTGACCGAACTGCTTAACAGCAACCGCCTGGACCGCACAGCGCTGCTGGCGTTATCCGAGTCAAAGGACCGGCAGTCACTCCTCGACATTGCCCACAAAATCAAGGGCGCGGCCCGAATCGTCCAGGCATCGCGACTGATCGACAGCTGCGAGGCGCTCGAACAGGCCTGCAATAACAGGCTCCACCACGATGAAGTGGCCGATTGCAGCAAGTCCTTGGAGCGCGCCATGCTCGAACTGGAGCAGGCATTGCAACAACAGATGGCACGCCATGACAAAAGCAGAATGAAGGAGCATTAACTATGCTTGGGGGCTGAGCAGTGTGTTAATCATCATGGAGAAAGCTGCAATGCCCAGCCCACTGCGCCCGGATCAACGCCGGTTCCCTCTGCACATCCATATCAGTGTGATGTTCACCTTCCTGTTGTTGCTGACCGGGGTGGTACTGGGCATTTTCAACTATCGGCAAACCACCCAGATCATTCTTTCCAGCAGCGAAAAGCTCTTCAACCGCATCGAGCAGGATGTCCGTCTGGACCTGCATCGCACCTATCAGCCGATCCGTCATTTGCTGAACCTGCTGGCGGACAATCCAGCGACCCAGGCGCCCGATCTTGAGCAACGCCTGGCGTTGCTCAAGCCCTTCAGCCAATCGCTCAAGGACAACTCCGATCTGGCCTCGCTGTACCTGGGCTATGGCAATGGCGACTTCTTCATGGTTCGTCCTTTGCGCACCGACGCCCTGAAAACGCTGGTCAAGGCACCGCAGACGGCGGCGTTTCAGGTATGGAGCATCGAGCACCCAGGCAGCGGTCAGATCCGCTCCCAATCATTGTTCTTCGATCAGAACCTGGCCCTCATCGGCCGTCAGGACAACCTCGACGAAACCTACGATCCCCGTACCCGCACCTGGTTCTCCAGCGCCCGCAGCGACCGTGATCAGATCACCACCGAACCCTACCTTTTTTTCTCCACCCACAACGTCGGCACCACACTGGCCCGGCGCAGTGGCGAGCATGCGGTGATGGGGGCCGACCTCACGCTGGCTGAACTGTCGGCGACCCTGGCCAAACATGTGGTGACCCCCAATACCGAAATTGTGCTGTTCGATGCCGAGGGCAATGCCATCGCCTACCCCGACAGCAGCAAACTGATCGTCGACGACCAGACTGCCCGGCTGGTCAAAGCCGCCGACCTGAGCCCCAGCCTCGCGGCCCTGCTCACAAGTCCCACCGAGGTCAATCGCCTGAACACCGCGGGCCGCCAATGGATCGTGGCGCGCAGCAGTATCCAGGAGGGTGGCCCGCAGGGACTGCAACTGGCGCTACTGGTGCCGGAGGATGAATTGCTCGTCGATGCCTACCGTATGCGCTGGCAAGGCGCATTGATTACCCTGGCGACGCTGCTGTTGTGCCTGCCGATGGGTTGGCTGACCTCGAGAGTCCTGGTCAAACCCTTGCGCGCCCTGGTGCAGGAAGCCGATGCGATTCGCAGTTTCGATTTCAATTTTCCGGCCTCCCGTCGCTCGCCGGTGCTTGAAGTCGACCAACTGAGCGTGTCGATGGCGCGCATGAAAGACACCCTGGCAAGTTTTTTCCAGATTACCGACAGCCTGAGCGCCGAGACCCGTTTCGCCCCGCTGCTGCAACGGGTGTTGTTTGAAACCGTGAAAATCGGCCAGGCCCAGGCCGGTCTGCTCTACCTGCGGGAAAGTGATGACGATCGCGTGGAGCCTCATGCGCTGGTCATTAACGGCAGCTCACAGGCATTGTCATCATTCGATATTCAAGGACACACGCCTCAGGATCCGCTGAGCCCTCAATGGATGCAGGAGCTGTCGAATACCAACAATGTTGTCAGCCACCTCGGCTTCGAACAGGCAGGGGACCTGCAGAAGGTTTTGCTCGCGCTGGAGTGCCCTCGGGTTCATCTGATCGGTATCCGGCTGCACAATCGTCATAACGAAACCGTCGGGCTACTGGTCCTGCTGCTGGCCGACAGCGGCACGCAAGACGACCTGGAAAAACTTCGCCCGGACCGCATCGCATTTCTCCAGGCGGTTTCCGGTGCAGCCGCCGTGAGTATCGAAAGTCAGCGCCTGCAAGCCAAACAGAAACAGTTGCTGGACTCTTTTATTCAACTGCTGGCTGGCGCGATCGATGCCAAAAGCCCCTATACCGGCGGGCACTGCCAGCGGGTGCCAGCACTGACGCTGATGCTGGCACGGGCTGCCGCGGCCAGTCAGGACCCGGCCTTCAGCAGCTATCGGCCCACCGAAGATGAGTGGGAAGCCCTGCACATCGCTGCCTGGCTGCATGATTGCGGCAAGATCACCACGCCTGAATACGTGGTCGACAAAGCCACGAAGCTTGAGACCCTGAACGACCGCATCCACGAAATCCGCACCCGTTTCGAAGTGCTCAAGCGTGATGCCTGGATCAACTATTGGCAGGCTATCGCGCGAGGAGGTGACGAGCAGCCTCTGGCGCAATTGCGCGATACGAGCCTGGCGGCGCTGGATGATGATTTCGCATTTGTGGCCCACTGCAACTTGGGCAGCGAGGCCATGGCCGAGGCCGATCTGCAACGCCTGAACACTATCGCCAAACGCACCTGGACCCGAACCCTGGACGATCGACTTGGGGTTTCATGGGAAGAGAACCGTCGCCAGGCCCGGACTCCGACGCCGACCCTGCCGGTCAGCGAGCCGCTGCTGGCGGATAAATCCGAACACTTGCTCGAGCGTGCCGACAGTGAACTGATCCCGGCCGACAATCCGTGGGGGTTCAAGCTCGACGTACCGCGCTACAAGTACAACCGGGGCGAGCTTTACAACCTGAGCATCACTCGAGGCACCCTGACCCGCGAGGAGCGTTACATCATCAATCACCACATGGTGCAGACGATCCTGATGCTCAGTCACCTGCCCTTCCCCGGCCACCTCAATAACGTCGCGGAGATCGCCGGCGGCCACCACGAAAAAATGGACGGCACCGGTTATCCCAAACGTTTGAAGCGCGAAGACATGAGCCTGCCGGCGCGGATGATGGCGATTGCCGATATTTTCGAAGCGCTGACCGCCGCCGATCGCCCCTACAAGAAAGCCAAATCCTTGAGCGAAGCGCTGGGCATCATGGCCACCATGTGCCGTGATGCCCACATTGACGCTGAATTGTTCGGGTTGTTCATCAACGACGAAGTCTATTTGCAGTACGCCAACCGTTTTCTCGACCCACGACAGATTGATGCGGTCGACCCGTCAAGCCTGCTGATCAAGGCCGGCTTGATGGCCTGATCAGCAGTCGGTCAGACGCAGGAAAATCGCCGCCAGTTGCTCGATACCGGCCTGATCGTCAGCGGTAAAACGCGCGAGTTTCGGGCTATCGAGGTCCAGTACACCGATCAGTCGACCGTCCTTGACCAGCGGCACCACCAGCTCACTGTTCGAGGCACTGTCGCACGCGATGTGCCCAGGGAATGCATGTACGTCTTCGACCCGCTGGGTCTGCAAGGTGGCCGCCGCCGCCCCGCACACACCGCGACCGAATGGAATACGTACACAGGCGATCTGCCCCTGAAACGGGCCAAGCACCAGTTCTTCGTTGCGATTAAGGTAGAAACCGGCCCAGTTCAGGTCATCGAGCTGGTTGAACAGAAACGCCGAAAATTGTGCGGCGTTAGCGATAAAATCACGCTCGTCCGCCAGCAGCGATTCAAGTTGTGCCCACAGCATGCCGTAGCCCTCCAGGCCCTGGCCGCTCTTTTGTAAATCGATCATGCCTTGTGCTCCAACAGCTTCAGCCCGACCCAATAACGGGCAAATTGATACGCGCAACGTCCGTTGCGATTGCCCCGGCCTGTGGCCCAGCGCACTGCGAGGATGTCCAACTCTTCGTCACGCTGCCACTCAAGGCCGGCCTTGTCGGCCAATTGGCCGATCCAATGCTCGACGACGTTAAGGAAATGCTCCTGAGTAAACGGATAGAACGACAACCACAGACCAAAACGGTCCGACAGCGCGATCTTGTCTTCCACCGCCTCACTGGGGTGGAGTTCGCCATCGACCCTTTTCCAGTTCTCGTTATCACTCTCCTTTTCCGGCACCAGATGGCGACGGTTGGAGGTGGCGTACAGCAGAACGTTGTCTGGCGCCTGTTCGAGCGAACCATCGAGCACGCTCTTGAGCACGCGGTAATCGCCCTCGCCCGACTCGAACGACAGGTCATCGCAAAACAGCACAAAGCGCTGAGGCAACTTGGCGATCTGTTCGACCACGCGCGGCAAGTCCGCCAGGTGATCGCGTTCGATCTCGATCAGCCGCAGGCCGCTCTTGGCGTGTTCCGACAGCAAGGCGCGCACCAGCGACGATTTACCGGTGCCACGCGAGCCCCAGAGCAAAGCGTGGTTGGCCGGCATGCCGTCGAGAAACTGTCGGGTGTTGCGGCCCAGTTGCTCCAGTTGCCGGTCAACGCCGATCAAGTCGGACAAACGCGTGTCCAGGCTGACTTGCAGCGGCAACAGAAAACCGCTGCGCCCCTCGCGCTGCCAGCGTGCGGCCAGGCAGTGCGTCCAGTCGATGGTTTGCCGAGGCGCGGGCAGCAGCGGCTCGATACGGGCCAGAACGGCATCGGCGCGTTCAAGAAAAGCATTCAATCGGGAATCCACGTCTTCTCCTCGGGCACGTTCACGGTAATGATGGCGGTACAACGACGAAACACAGCATCTACACCCCCTGCAGGTGTTTTGCGAGAACATCGGTATCCATTGATGATCGACTATGCTTGAGCAGCGAAGGGAAACGGAAGTGGTTCAACATCCCATGGATATCAAGTTCAGCCACCGGCTGTCGTACAAACAAGCCAGGATTACGGTGCTGGCCGGTTTCATTCTGGGCACGCTGCTCAGCCTGCTGCAAATAGGCATCGATTATGCCAGCGAAGACGCCTCCATCAACCGCGAAATACTGTCCTTGCTGGAAATCAGCCATAACCCGGCATCCCGCATCGCCTACAACATCGATGCCGAACTCGCTCAGGAACTGGCCCTGGGTCTGTTGCGCTCCCCGGCAATCATCGGCGCGCAATTGACCGACAACAACAATACCGTGCTGGCCGCCGTCAAACGTCCGGGCCTGGAAAACAATGACCGGATGATCAGCGACTTCCTGTTCGGCGCCAACCGGCAGTTCGAAGACCGCCTTTATCTCGACCACTTGCCGGAAGAATCCCTCGGGACATTGCGCCTGGAAGTCGATACCTACACCTTCGGCAGTCGTTTCCTGCGCCGGGCCGAAGTGACCCTGCTCAACGGCTTCGCGCGCAGCCTGATTCTCACAGGCATTCTGCTGGCGCTGTTTTACGTGATGCTGACCAAACCGCTGGTGCGGGTTATCCGCGAACTCAGTGGCCGTGATCCGCGCAGTGCGGAACCGACGTTGCTGGAGTGTCCGACGGGGCATGAAAACGATGAAATCGGGGTCTTGGTCGAAGTCGCCAATCAGCAGTTCGAAAATATCGCCACCGAAATCCAGCAACGACGCAACGCCGAAAACCGCCTGACTGACTACCTCTCGCAACTGGAAAACATCGTCTCGGCCCGCACCGCGGAACTCAAGGCGATCAATACCCGCCTCAGCCAATCCAACGAGGAATTGGAAGTCGCCCGCAGCACTGCGCTGGACATGGCCGAAGCGCGCTCGGTGTTCCTGGCCAACATGAGTCATGAAATCCGCACGCCCCTCAACGGTCTGCTGGGGATGATCGCGCTCTCGCTGGACGGCCCGCTCAATGCCGAGCAGCAGCAACAGCTGTCCATCGCCCATGACTCGGGCAAAGTGCTGGTGGAACTGCTCAACGATATTCTCGACCTGTCGAAGTTCGATGCCGGCCAGCTCGAACTCGAACACATTCCATTCGACCTTGGTTCGCTGATCGAAGATACCGCCAACCTGCTGTCCCAGAACGCCGCGCCGAGTGTCGAGCTGGCATGCCTGATCGACCCGCAATTTCCCGCACTGGTGCTCGGTGATCCGACCCGGGTCCGGCAGATCGTCAGCAACTTGTTGTCCAACGCCCTCAAGTTCACCCGCTTCGGGCGGGTCGATGTGCGTCTTTCAACGTTCGAAGACGGTGTGCGAATCGAAGTCTGCGACACTGGCATCGGCATCGCCCAGGACGCGCAGGTCAAGATCTTCCAGCCGTTCACCCAGGCCGGTGCCGGCATTACCCGGCAATTCGGCGGGACCGGGCTGGGCCTGGCGCTGACTTATAGCCTCTGCGAAGCCATGCAAGGGCGTCTGACGATCAGCTCGGAAGCGGGCTTCGGCAGTCAGTTCTGCGCCGACCTGCCCCTGCCCTGCCATACCCGGGCCATTTCCCCGGCAGCACTGCGGGGCAACGTCGTCGCGATTACTGCCGCCAGCAGCGGTCTGGCGGAACTGTTGAGCAGTCTGTTGCCCGGCTGGGGGCTCGACTATCAGCAGCGTTCCATCGATGACCGGCTAATCGGCCTGGAGCCGGATGTACTGATCACCGATTGTCCCGAATGCCTGTTTGGCCTGCGTCCTACCTTCACCGCGCCGATTCTGTTGGTGACCGCTTACGGCAGTTTCCTGCCCGGCGAGCAAGCCAACGCCCTGGCGCCTTTGCAGCAGCAGGCGCGGCCTTTGGCGCGCAACGCGCTTTATCAGGCATTGCGGCGGATCTTGCAGCCGGAACTCACCACGATCAACGGTGCCCGGATCGAAGCCATCTCACCCCAGCGACGCGGACGCATCCTGCTGGTGGAAGACAATCCGGTCAATCAGTTGGTGGCCAAGGGAATGCTCGGAAAACTCGGTTGCGAGGTGAGCGTCGCAGCCCACGGCGGCGAAGCGCTGGATCAGCTTGAGCAGAGCGAATTCGATCTGGTGCTGATGGACTGCAACATGCCGGTGATGGATGGCTATGAAGCCAGTCGGCAGATTCGTCGTAGCGGGCGCTGGCCACAGTTGCCCATCGTCGCCCTGACCGCCAACGCCATGTCCGAAGAACGCGAACGCTGCCGCGCGGCGGGCATGAGTGACTACCTGGCCAAACCTTTCCGCCGGGAAGAACTGGCCGCCCTGCTCGACTTGTGGATACCCACTACGACAGCGCTTTGATTTGTCCCAGCAGGTGATCGAGGCCATCGCGCAGATCATTCAGGCGATCAAGATCGACGCCGCTATCGCACAACAGCCGGGCCTTGAGCGGCCCGACCTGATCGCGCAAAGCCTTGCCGGAGGGCGACAGGCTCAAGTGCACCTCACGCTCATCGCGCGCCGAACGCTGACGCTGCACCAACTGCAGTTGCTCAAGGCGCTTGAGCAGCGGCGTCAGGGTCCCGGAATCCAGCGCCAGGCGCTCACCCAAGGCCTTGACCGTCGGCTGCTCCGGCGCCGTCTCCTGCCATTCCCACAACACCAGCATCGCCAGGTATTGCGGGTAAGTCAGGCCCAACTGATCGAGCATCGGCTTGTAGGCACGGATCACCGCCCGAGAAGCGGCGTACAGTTTGAAGCAGAGCTGACTGTCGAGCTTCAGCGAATCAACTGACAACGTGTTCATTTGAGCAGGGCTTCGATCTCGCGGCTCAGGTCCTGCGGCTTGGTCGCCGGAGCAAAGCGCTTGACCAGCTTGGCGTCTTGGCTGATCAGAAACTTGGTGAAGTTCCACTTGATGCCTTGGGAACCGAGCACGCCCGGTGCGCGCTTTTTCAGCTGAACGAACAGTGGATGGGCGTCGGCACCGTTCACTTCAATCTTCTTGAACAGCGGGAAACTCACCCCGTAATTCAACTCGCAGAACTCGGAAATCGCCCCCTCGTTGCCCGGCTCTTGCTTGCCGAACTGATTGCAGGGAAAACCGAGCACCACCAGGCCTTGATCCTTGTAGGTCTGCCACAGCTCTTCGAGGCCTTTGTACTGCGGGGTGAACCCGCACTTGCTCGCGGTGTTGACCACCAGCACCGCTTTGCCGGCGAAATCGGCCAGGGTCTTTTGCTCGCCCTTGATGGTGGTGCAAGGGATGCTCAGCAGGTTGTCGCTCATGGCACGAACTCCGAGTGAAGGAAGAAAGACCAAACATAGCGAGCAATTGAATTGTGTGCAATTTAAATTGTGAGACGCTGATCCTCTGTAGGAGCGAAGCTTGCTCGCGAAGGCGTCTTAACATTCAACACTGATGTTGACTGACCCGACGCCTTCGCGAGCAAGCTTCGCTCCTACGGGGCTCGCCTTACTCGCGGGGAACCAGGTCCAGGCACACCGAGTTGATGCAGTAACGCAGGCCAGTGGGCGGCGGACCGTCCGGGAACACATGCCCAAGGTGCGCATCGCACTTGGCGCAAACCACTTCGGTGCGGATCATGCCGTGGCTCACATCACGGATCTCGACCATGGCGCTGTCGCCGATCGGCGCGTAGAAGCTCGGCCAGCCGCAACCGGAATCGAATTTGGTCCTGGAGTCGAACAGCGGCGCGTTGCAGCAGATGCACTGGTAGACACCGTCGGTTTTGGTGCCGTTGTATTTGCCGGAGAATGGCCGTTCGGTGCCCTTGAGGCGGCAAACGTTGTACTGCTCCGGATCGAGCATTTCACGCCATTCTTCCAGGGTTTTCTGCAACTTTTCCATTGTTACACCTCAGCAGCTGAAAAAGCCCGATCTGTACCTTTTCCACGGATCGGGCGGCACGTATGATTGCGCCTCGTCAAACGCCAGTCTGGCAGCCAGACCACGTGCATTCAAACGGATTTATGAGTGCCGTCACTCAAGGCGTCAGGCCTGTGTGAATACGCAGGATTCCCAGCACGGTCGTTCATACGCCGCCTGGATCGTTCATTTTCGGGAATACATCGCCATGCAGGTCAGCAAATCGAACAAGCTCGCCAACGTCTGCTACGACATTCGCGGCCCAGTGCTCAAGCACGCCAAACGCCTGGAAGAGGAAGGTCATCGCATCCTCAAGCTGAACATCGGCAACCCGGCGCCCTTTGGTTTCGAAGCGCCGGATGAAATCCTTCAGGACGTGATCCGCAACCTGCCGACCGCCCAAGGCTATAGCGACTCCAAAGGCCTGTTCAGCGCCCGCAAGGCCGTGATGCAGTACTACCAGCAAAAGCAGGTGGAAGGCGTCGGCATTGAAGACATTTATCTGGGCAACGGCGTTTCCGAGCTGATCGTGATGTCAATGCAGGCCCTGCTCAACAACGGCGACGAAGTGCTGGTGCCGGCCCCCGACTATCCGTTGTGGACTGCCGCGGTAAGCCTGGCGGGTGGCAACCCGGTGCATTACCTGTGCGACGAGCAGGCCAACTGGTGGCCGGACCTGGCCGACATCAAGGCCAAGATCACCCCGAACACCAAGGCCCTTGTCATCATCAACCCGAACAACCCTACCGGTTCGGTGTATTCGAAAGAAGTACTGCTGGGCATGCTGGAACTGGCCCGCCAGCACAATCTGGTGGTGTTCTCCGACGAAATCTACGACAAGATCCTGTACGACGATGCCGTGCACATCTGCACCGCCTCGCTGGCACCGGACCTGCTGTGCCTGACCTTCAACGGTCTGTCCAAATCCTATCGCGTGGCCGGTTTCCGTTCCGGCTGGGTCGCCATTTCCGGCCCGAAACATCATGCCCAGAGCTACATCGAAGGCATCGACATACTGGCCAACATGCGCCTGTGTGCCAACGTGCCGAGCCAGCACGCCATCCAGACCGCGCTGGGCGGCTATCAGAGCATCAACGATCTGGTGCTGCCGCAAGGGCGTCTGCTGGAACAGCGCAATCGTACCTGGGAACTGCTGAACGACATTCCGGGCGTGAGCTGCGTCAAGCCGATGGGCGCATTGTATGCGTTCCCGCGGATCGACCCGAAAGTCTGCCCGATCCACAACGACGAGAAATTCGTGCTCGACCTGTTGCTCTCGGAGAAGCTGCTGGTGGTACAAGGCACGGCCTTCAACTGGCCATGGCCGGACCACTTCCGTGTGGTCACCCTGCCACGACTCGACGACCTGGATCAGGCGATTGGCCGGATCGGTAACTTCCTCAAATCCTATCGCCAGTAAGTGGCCTGTCACCGTGCGACGCTGCTTAAAGTCGCACGGTGATTAATTCAGCAACATATCTTTGCACCCTGCCCTGCATCGTTGTTTCAAGCGCTGACTGACGACACGTTTCATGCCCGCGCCTAACAACGGCGGGGGCCTGCGACGCTAATTGGCTGACAACCGTTTCCCATGCCGACGTCGGAAATGCCCTTCAAGCCGCTAGACTGTTGTTGTAGGACACAGTTTGAAATAGTCACTCGGTTGAATAGCCCGGTGCAGCACCTTATATACCCCGCAGTACGCTACATATTTAGCACGAGGAGATTTCTACAACCATGATGCGCATTTTGCTGTTTTTGGCCACTAACCTGGCGGTCGTGCTGATTGCCAGCATCACCCTGAGCCTTTTCGGCTTCAACGGGTTCATGGCGGCCAATGGGGTTGATCTCAACCTCAATCAGCTGCTGATTTTCTGTGCGGTCTTTGGTTTCGCCGGTTCCCTGTTCTCGCTGTTCATCTCCAAGTGGATGGCGAAAATGAGTACCAGCACCCAGATCATCAGCCAGCCGCGCACCCGGCACGAGCAATGGCTGCTGCAAACTGTCGAGCAATTGTCCCGCGAAGCCGGGATCAAGATGCCCGAAGTCGGGATTTTCCCGGCCTATGAAGCCAACGCCTTCGCCACCGGCTGGAACAAGAACGACGCACTGGTCGCGGTCAGCCAAGGCTTGCTCGAGCGTTTCTCGCCGGATGAAGTGAAAGCCGTCCTGGCCCACGAAATCGGCCACGTGGCCAATGGCGACATGGTTACCCTGGCGTTGATCCAGGGCGTGGTGAACACCTTCGTGATGTTCTTCGCCCGGATCATCGGCAACTTTATCGACAAGGTGATCTTCAAGAACGAAGAAGGCCAAGGCATTGCCTACTACGTGGCGACCATCTTCGCCGAACTGGTCCTGGGTATTCTGGCCAGCGCCATTGTCATGTGGTTCTCGCGCAAACGTGAGTTCCGTGCGGACGAAGCCGGCGCGCGCCTGGCCGGTACCAGCGCAATGATCGGCGCCCTGCAGCGTCTGCGTGCAGAACAAGGGCTGCCGGTGCACATGCCGGACACGCTGAATGCCTTCGGCATCAACGGTGGTCTCAAACAAGGGTTCGCCCGTATGTTCATGAGCCACCCGCCGCTGGAAGAACGCATCGACGCATTGCGTCGTCGGGGCTGACAGACTCCGCATCAAAAAAAAGGCCCGCAGCGATGCGGGCCTTTTTTTGTTTGTTTGATTAGTGCGGTGCTCTTCAGGGCCTCATCGCGGGCAAGCCCGCTCCCACAAGGATATGCGTTTGTCGATGCACCACCATCCCCTGTGGGAGCGGGCTTGCCCGCGAAGAGGCCAGCAAACTCAACACACCTTAATGGCTGGAAACCCGATACACCCGCTCTTCAAGCCGCGTGACACCGGCCTCAAGAAACTTCCAGCTCTCACCCAGGACGTCCTGGTCTTCCAGAATCTTCAGCGCCCACACATCGCCGAACAACCGCCGCACTTCATCATCCAGCACCGCAAACGGCGGCCCGTCCATCTGCGCCTGGTCGTAATCCAGGGTAATCAACAACCCCAGAGAATCCTTCGGCAGAATGCGAATCAAATGAGCCGCGTATTGCTCACGCATCGCCGGCGGCAGGGCAATCAACGCCGCGCGGTCGTACAGCCCGCTGCAGTCGGCGACATCGCCTGCCGTCAACTCAAAGAAATCGCCACACCACAACTCGATTGAACCGGCACGGTAGACCTTGAAGGGCCCCTGCTCACTGACGTCCGGGTCAAATTGATGCTCACTGAAGAAATCCTCCACGGCCTTTTCCGACAGCTCAATCCCCAAGACCTCATGACCTTGGTGCGCCAGCCACAACAGATCCAGACTTTTCCCACACAGCGGCACCAGCACGCGAGCGCCCTCTTCCAGGCTCAACGCTGGCCAGAACCGTTGCAGATAAGGATTCACTTCCGGCAGATGAAAGCCGATCTGATTCGACGCCCATCGTTTGTGCCAAAACTCCGGCTGCATAATTAACCCCGAAAAATTCGATCAAAAGACCCTAAAACTTATATTAGATTTAGATCAATGATCTGACTGAAGATGGTGCCATCTTACTCTCAGGAGCTCATTCATGTTCCCCAGCCTGTATATCTCTCATGGCTCCCCGATGCTAGCCCTGGAACCCGGTGCCAGCGGACCGGCTCTGGCGCGTGTGGCCGCCGCATTGCCGAAACCCAAGGCCATCGTGGTGGTTTCCGCGCATTGGGAAAGCAGCGAACTGCTGGTCAGCGGTAACCCCCAACCTGAAACCTGGCACGACTTCGGCGGCTTTCCGCAGGCCTTGTTCGAGGTGCAATACCCGGCCCCGGGCAATCCGCAACTGGCGGCGGAGGTGGTCGAGCTGCTGAAGGCCGACGGCCTGCCTGCGCGCGTCGACAGCCAGCGACCGTTCGACCACGGAGTTTGGGTGCCCTTGTCGTTGATGTATCCGCAAGCTGATATTCCGGTGGTACAGGTTTCGCTGCCCACTCGTGGTGGCCCCGCCCTGCAAACCCGTGTCGGCCATGCCCTGGCCAGCCTGCGCGAGCACGGTGTTCTGTTGATCGGCTCCGGCAGCATCACCCACAACCTGCGCGAACTGGACTGGCACGCCGGCCCGGAAAGCGTCGAACCCTGGGCCAAGGCGTTCCGCGACTGGATGATCGAGAAGCTTGAAGCGAATGACGAAGCCGCATTGCACGACTATCGTCAGCAAGCTCCGAATGCTGTGCGCAGCCATCCGAGTGACGAGCATCTGCTGCCGCTGTACTTTGCCCGCGCGGCTGGGGGTGAGTTCAGCGTGGCGCACCAGGGTTTCACCATGGGGGCACTGGGGATGGACATTTATCGCTTTGGCTGACAGGTAGACCGAGTCGCCCCCATCGCGAGCAGGCTCGCTCCCACATTGATCTGCGGCACCTGTGGGAGCGAGCCTGCTCGCGATGGGGGCGACTCCGCTCAAAAGCCGGGCAGAAACAGCAGGCAAAAAAAATCCCCGAACCAGTCAGGGATTTTTTATGTGCGATCAATCAGCTCGAGAGCGGATCAATCTTCGCGATAGCGACGCAGCTTCAACTGCTTACCGGCAACGCGAGTGTCCTTCAGTTTGGTCAGCAGCTTCTCCAGACCATCTTCCGGCAGCTCGACGAGGCTGAAGCTGTCACGTACCTGGATGCGGCCGATGGCTTCACGCGCCAAACCGCCTTCATTCAGGATGGCGCCCAGCAGGTTCTTGGCAGCGATACCATCACGCGCACCCAGCGCGGTACGGCAACGAGCACGACCTTCGGCCAATGGAACCGGAGCGCGACGCTCACGATCACCACGGTCTGGACGATCACCGGTACGCTCAGGACGATCGCCACGCGGTGCGTTGTTCGGCACCAATGGACGTTCTTTCTCGATTGCGGCCAGGGTCAGCGCCTGAGCGTTGGTTGCCTTGCGCAGCAGAGCAGCGGCCAGTGCACGCGGGGTGCAACCGATGTCGGCGGTCAGGCGATCCAGCAGATCACCGTGAGTCGATTCGGCATCAGCGACCAGCGGCGACAGGCTGTTGGTCAGTTTCTTGATGCGAGCATCGAGAACGGCCTGGGCATCCGGCAGACGAACTTCGGCAACCTTCTGACCGGTAACACGCTCGATCACTTGCAGCATGCGGCGCTCACGAGGAGTCACCAGCAGCAGTGCACGACCTTCGCGACCGGCACGGCCGGTACGGCCGATACGGTGAACGTAGGACTCAGGATCGTACGGCATGTCAACGTTGAACACGTGAGTGATGCGCGGAACGTCCAGGCCACGAGCGGCAACGTCGGTCGCCACAACGATGTCCAGACGGCCATCCTTGAGGGATTCGATCACGCGCTCACGCTGGTTCTGAGCAATGTCACCGTTCAGCGCAGCGGCTTTGTAGCCTTTGGCTTCCAGGGCACTGGCCAGGTCCAGGGTCGCTTGCTTGGTGCGCACGAACATGATCAGGGCGTCGAAATCTTCCACTTCCAGCAGGCTCAATACAGCCGAGGTCTTCTGGTCAGCGTGAACCAACAGGTGAGCCTGTTCGATCGCGGTAACGGTCTGAGTCTTGGTCTGGATCTTCACGTGTTGCGGATCGCGCAGATGGCGTTCGGCAATGGCACGGATCGACTGCGGCAGGGTGGCCGAGAACAATACGGTCTGACGGGTTGCAGGCAGTGCCTTGAAGATAACTTCGAGGTCGTCCATGAAACCCAGTTTGAGCATTTCGTCCGCTTCGTCGAGAACCAGGTGGTTCACGGTAGCCAGGACTTTTTCGTCACGACGCAGGTGGTCGCACAGACGGCCCGGCGTGGCGACAACGATCTGTGCGCCATTACGGATTGCTTTCAGTTGTGGACCCATAGGGGCGCCGCCGTAAACGGCCACAACGGTAACGCCCGGCATTTGCTTGGCGTAGGTTTCGAAAGCGGTTGCTACTTGCAGCGCCAACTCACGGGTTGGCGCCAGGATCAGGGCTTGCGGCTCGCGCTTTGCAGGATCGATGCGGTGCAGGATCGGCAGGGCGAACGCGGCGGTTTTACCGGTACCGGTTTGCGCCTGACCAATCATGTCGTGACCGGCCATGATGATCGGGATCGATTGCTGCTGAATAGCCGAAGGCTCTTCGTAGCCGGTCGCAATGACGGCTGCAAGAATATTCGGATTAAGATTAAAAGCGGCGAAGCCGCCGGTTTCCTGGGTCATGGGTCTGCCTCTAAGTGCATCCGCAAAGACCCATGCTCCAAAGCTGCGCATGCCGTGTAAGACTCAAGAGTCGCCCTGGCTGCTTTGTCGGCGGGGATTTGCGAAAACGAATGAATGAAAAAGATTCGTCAAGGAAGAGTCCGCTGTGCGGACGTGCAGCCGAAGCTGACTTCGGGGAATTGCGCTACCTAAACGCGGCCCGGTTAAAGGCCGGCGCGCACTATACCGGAATTAGCCCAAAAAGGGAGCTTTTTTTATCGGAAAAAACCGGCGTACGCCGTTGTGTCATGGGCTTTGCGGATAATCGTGCGACGGTCTATTTTGCAAAGGCCCGGCCCTGCTGACGATGGCGCTAAAACGGTTCACTCTTGTGACGCAGACCTTTGGTCTCACATATCCCTTCCCGCCCCTTCCCGCCCGAGGAAATGTCCCATGAATCAGCCCAGCCCCAGTCGTGTAACCCGTGAACGACATGGTCATGTCCTGATGATCGGCCTGGATCGGGTGGCCAAGCGCAATGCCTTCGACCTCGACCTGCTCAACGAACTCAGTCTGGCCTATGGAGAGTTCGAGGCCGACAGCGAGGCGCGGGTGGCGGTGGTGTTCGGTCATGGTGAGCATTTTACTGCCGGGCTCGATCTGGTCAGCGCCGGCGCGGCCCTGGCCGAAGGCTGGCAGGTACCGCCCGGTGGCTGTGACCCGTGGGGCGTGCTCGCCGGCCCCAGGGTCAGCAAACCGGTGATTGTCGCGGCTCAAGGCTACTGCCTGACCGTTGGCATCGAGTTGATGCTGGCTGCCGACATCAACCTGTGCGCCAGCAATACCCGTTTTGCCCAGAAGGAAGTGCAGCGCGGGATCTTCCCGTTCGGCGGCGCCACTTTGCGCCTGCATCAGGTCGCCGGCTGGGGCAATGCCATGCGCTGGCTGCTCACCGGCGATGAATTCGACGCCCATGACGCCTTGCATCTGGGGTTGGTACAGGAGGTCATGGCCAGTGAGGACTTGTTGCCGCGGGCAATTGAACTGGCTGAGCGGATTGCCCGGCAGGCACCGCTGGGGGTTCAGGCAACGCTGATGTCTGCCCGGCAGGCACGCTATGAGGGTGAAATGGCGGCAGCTCAGGCCTTGCCGGCGCAGGTGAAAAAATTGCTGAATAGCGAGGATGCCAAGGAAGGTGTGCGGTCGATGATCGAGAAGCGACCGGGCGTTTTCAAAGGGGTTTGAGGATGTATTGACAGGAAGGAAGCCTTCGCGGGCAAGCCTCGCTCCTACAGGGTTAGGTCGTTCACATTGCCGTAAACGACACAAAACCTGTAGGAGCGAGGCTTGCCCGCGAAGAGGCCCTAAAGGCCAACCACTCTCTACGTCGCCGGCCGAATCGCTTTGATCAACGACTGCAACGAATACCCCAATCGCGGCGCCAGGCCTTCAGCGCGTGCGATCAGCCCATCCATGTCCAGTTCCTGATCCAGCTCCGATGGCACGATCAGAATCACGTTGCCCTCCTTCACTGGCAGCTCCCAGTAATGCCGGTGATAGAGGCCGCGCAACAACGCCGCCCCCAACGGTCTGCCATCGTCGGTGGCCCACTGGTTGATCACCAGCCAGCCACCCGGATTCAAACGCTTCTGACAGTTTTCCAGAAAACCCCAGGCCAGATGCCCGACACCCGGCCCGACATCGGTATAGAGGTCGACGAAAATCAGATCGGCCGATTCAGCCGTATCGAGCAATTCCAGGGCATCGCCGACGCGGATGTACAGCCGCGGATCGTCATCCAGCCCGAGGTACTCGATGGCCAGGCGCGGCACATCGGGGCGCAGCTCGATGGCTTCGACGTCTTCCAGTGGCAGGAACTTGAGGCAAGCCTGAGTCAGCGTGCCGGCGCCGAGCCCGAGGAACAGCGCGCTTTCCGGCTGTTCGTGGCACAGCGCGCCAATCAGCATCGCCCGGGTGTAATCGTACTCGAGCCAGCTCGGGTCAGCGGTGAACACGCAGCTCTGTTCGATGGCATCACCGAACTCCAGAAAACGGTAATCGGCCACTTCCAGCACGCGAATCACGCCGAACTCGTCCTGTACCTCGGCGAGCAGATGCTCGACGCGCTCCTCAGTCATTTCGTCTCCTGATCGTTACCGGGCCCGGTAACGTAATAAACCGCAGGGTTGAAGCGGCAAAGGCGCGATTGTCCGCGAAGCGACGGGAACAGGTCACGCACTAATTGCTGATAACATAACCGTCCGAGCGTAAAACACTAGAGACTGCAATGAGCCAACCCTGGAGCCCTGACAGCTGGCGCGCCCTGCCGATCCAGCAACAACCTCAATACCCCGACGCGGCGCATTTGCTGCACGTCGAGCAAACCCTGGCGAGCTATCCGCCGCTGGTGTTTGCCGGTGAAGCCCGGGAGTTGCGCCGTCAGTTCGCCGAAGTCACCCAGGGCCGGGCATTTCTGTTGCAGGGCGGCGACTGCGCCGAAAGCTTCGCCGAATTCTCCGCCGCGAAAATTCGTGACACTTTTAAAGTGTTGCTGCAGATGGCGATCGTCATGACCTTCGCCGCCGGTTGCCCGGTGGTCAAAGTCGGGCGCATGGCCGGCCAGTTCGCCAAACCCCGTTCGGCCAACGATGAAACCATCAACGGCGTGACGCTGCCGGCCTACCGTGGCGATATCGTCAACGGCATTGGTTTCGACGAAAAAAGCCGTGTACCGGACCCGGATCGCCTGCTGCAGTCTTACCACCAGTCCACCGCAACCCTGAACCTGCTGCGTGCCTTTGCCCAGGGCGGCTTTGCCGACCTGCATCAGGTGCACAAGTGGAACCTGGACTTCATCGCCAACTCGGCGCTGGCCGAGAAGTACAGCCACCTGGCCGACCGCATCGATGAAACGCTGGCCTTCATGCGCGCCTGCGGCATGGACAGCTCGCCGCAACTGCGCGAAACCAGCTTCTTCACCGCCCACGAAGCGCTGCTGCTGAACTACGAAGAAGCCTTCGTGCGTCGCGACAGCCTGACCAACGACTACTACGATTGCTCGGCCCACATGCTGTGGATCGGCGACCGTACCCGTCAACTGGACGGCGCGCACGTCGAATTCCTGCGCGGGGTGCACAACCCGATCGGCGTGAAGGTCGGCCCGAGCATGAACCCCGAAGACCTGATTCGCCTGATCGATGTGCTCAACCCGGACAACGACCCGGGTCGCCTGAACCTGATTGCGCGGATGGGCGCGAACAAGGTCGGCGATCACCTGCCGCAGCTGATCCGCGCAGTGCAGCGCGAGGGCAAGCAGGTGCTTTGGAGTTCCGACCCGATGCACGGCAACACCATCAAGGCCAGCAGCGGCTACAAGACCCGCGACTTCGCGCAGATCCTTGGCGAGGTGAAACAGTTCTTCCAGGTTCACGAGGCGGAAGGCAGTTATGCCGGCGGCATCCACATCGAAATGACCGGGCAGAACGTCACCGAATGCATCGGCGGCGCGCGGCCTATTACCGAGGATGGGTTGTCGGACCGTTACCACACTCATTGCGACCCACGGATGAATGCCGATCAGTCGCTGGAATTGGCGTTTTTGATTGCTGAGACGTTGAAGCAGGTTCGGCGGTGAGTCAGTAGGTTTTTTTATTGCCTGACAGGCCGCCATCGCGGGCAAGCCCGCTCCCACAATGACCGCGTCGTTCACAAATTATGTGTTTGGCACAAACCCTGTGGGAGCAAACTTGCCCTCATCCTGAATGACCCTGCCGTTCACAAATTATGTGTCCGGCACGAACCCTGTGGGAGCGGGCTTGCCCGCGATGGCGTCGGCTCAACCACCCTCAATCTGTGCCAATGCCACCCGCAATCTTGCTGCACTCGCCCGCGGGCAATTCAATTGAATCTGCGCCAGCCCCAACCAATCCGCCATCCGCCGCAGATTGACCGCCAACGCCAACATCCCCGCCTCATCCAGCCCCGGTTCTTCCTCATGCACGGCATGCACCGCCAACCGGCCCAACGCTCGCTCGGCCCGTAAGTCGACCCGCGCGGCAATCCGCTCATGGTGCAAAAACGGCAATACGTAATAGCCGTAGATGCGCTTGTGCTGCGGCGTATAAATCTCCAGCCGATAACGGAAATCGAACAATCGCTCGGTACGACTACGTTCCCAGATCAGCGAATCGAACGGTGAAAGCAACGCACTGGCCTCGACCTTGCGCGGTACTTTCGGCTCTGCCAGGCAATAGGCCGGTTGTCGCCAGCCTTCAACCTCACACACCAGCAGATCACCTTCCTCTACCAACTCTGCCAGACGCGGCCGGCTGTCTGCCGGGCTCAGGCGAAAATAATCCCGCAGGTCCTTTTCCGTCGCCACGCCCAACGCATTGGCGGCATGTAGCAACAGCCCGCGCTGAGCCTCGGCCTCGTTGAGCAAGGGCTGCTGGAGAATCACCGAAGGAATCACCCGTTCCGGCAAGTCATAAAGCCGTTCGAACCCGCGCCGGCCGGCCACGGTCACTTCACCGGCAGCGAACAACCATTCCAGCGCATGTTTTTCCGCGCTCCAATCCCACCACGGCCCTGCCCGCTCCTGACGGGTCGACAAGCTGCCCGCCCCCAGCGCACCGAGTTCCTGAACCGACGCCAACACGCGGCGAATCGTGTCCTGCTGCTCACGACCGAAGCGCGCCAGTTGCTGATAGATGTCTTCACCGCGGGTCGCGCGCCGCATGCGCCAGCGCATCAAGGGGTACATCGACAAGGGCAATAAAGACGCTTCGTGGCCCCAGTATTCGAATAACGTGCGTCGACGGCCCTGGCTCCAGGCAGCCTGATCGAGCAAGTCGGATGAATAATTGCCAAGACGGGAAAACAAGGGAAGGTAGTGCGAACGCACCAACGCATTGACCGAATCGATCTGCAGAATGCCCAGGCGTTCGATCAGCCTGTTGAGCTGAACCGCTTTGATCGCCGTCGGCGGCTGGCGCCCGTTGAACCCTTGGGCAGCCAGCGCCAGACGCCGAGCCTGTTTGAGGGAAAAAGACAGTGTGGCGGGCATGAGCATCTCCTTGTCTGCTCGCAACCTACCTCACCCGCAAGTGGTTTGTGTAGCGATGGCATCATCATTTATGCATCGGATCATCCCAGAACGGTCTTACCGTCTCATGCTCCACATCCGCACGGCTCACGCCGATATCCTTCAGTGCTTCGTCGCTCAAGCTCGCCAACATTTCCCGCTCACGGTGAAGTTCGTACCAGCGACTAAACTTGTGCAGCAGATCAGATACCGCGTGGATCGAGAATTTTTGTTCCGTTACATGCTCGTTGTGACCTTTCATCGTGTAGCCCTCCTTTAGGGATGGCCCAAGTCTCGCGCCAGCGCTAAGATCAATCCAACGAATGTTTCTGATGGCATACATCTCGGAGATTGATGAATGTCCGCCTACCCCAGTATCGACACCGATGTACTGCGCACCTTCGTCGCGATCGCCGATCAGGGCGGTTTTACCCGCGCCGGTGAAATGGTCAACCGCACCCAGTCGGCGGTGAGCATGCAGATGAAACGCCTGGAAGAAGACGTGCTGCAGCGCCAGCTGTTCGAACGCGACGGGCGCCAGGTCAAGCTGACCGCCGAAGGCCAGGTATTGCTGGGCTATGCGCGGCGCATCCTCAAACTCCACAGCGAAGTCTTCAATACCCTGCGCGAGCCGCACATGGTCGGCACGGTGCGCATCGGCACGCCCGACGATTACGTCATGCGTTTTCTGCCGGGCATCCTGTCGCGCTTTGCGCAGTTCTACCCGCTGATCCAGATCGAGGTTCATTGCGAATCGACTCGGCAACTGTTGCAGCGCCAGGACCTGGACCTGTCCATCGTCACCCGCGAGCCGGGTAACGAGATTGGCCAACTGCTGCGCAAGGAGCGTTTTGTCTGGGCCGAAGCCCAATGCTTCAGCGCCCATGAGCAAACACCGTTGCCGCTGGCGATGTTCAACAGCGATTGTTTCTGCCGCCTCTGGGCATGCAATGCCCTGGATGCCATGGGCCGCGACTACCGGATTGCCTACAACAGCTCCAGCCTGTCGGCGTTGATGGCCGTGGTCAGCGCGGGCCTGGCGATCACCGCGCAGCTGGAAAGCCTGATCACACCGGACATGCGCATCCTCGGCGCCAACGAAGACCTGCCGCTGTTGCCGGAAGCCAGCATCATGCTGATCCGCAACCTGAACAACCCTTCGCCGATCACCGAATGCCTGGCCGAGCACATCGTCGAAGGTTTCAAACTTTAAACGCGAGCATCACCGCACAGACCACCAGAAAACCACAGAACAGCCCGCGCAGGAGCCGCTCGGGCAATGCGTGGGCAATTCTCACGCCCCAACTGATGCTCATCAATCCACCGACCGCCAACGGCACACCAATCGCCCAATGCACCTGATGATGCACCGCATAAGTCGCCAGGGTGACGCCCGTACTCGGCAACGCCAGCGCCAGCGCCAACCCCTGGGCAACCACTTGAGTGGTACCGAACAGGCTGGTCAACACCGGCGTTGCCACCACCGCCCCGCCCACTCCAAATAATCCGCCCATCGTCCCGGAAGCCGCGCCGAGCACACCCAGCCACGGCCAGGAATAGCGCATCTGCGAAGAGGCCGGTGCGTTGGTGGTGAACATTCGCATCAGGTTGTAGACCGACAGCGCGATCAGGAAAGCGACGAAGCCCAAGCGCATGGTTTGCGCATCGATACCCACCGCCCAGATCGAACCGATCCAGGCAAAGCAGAACCCCATCGAGGCCAGTGGCAGCGCATGCCGCAATTCGATGCGATTGCGCTGGTGATAGCGCCACAGCGCCAGCATCACGTTCGGCACCACCATCACCAGTGCAGTGCCTTGGGCAATCTGCTGATCGAGACCGAACCACACGCCCAGCAGCGGGATCGCGACCAACCCGCCACCAATGCCGAACAGGCCGCCGAGGGTTCCCAAGGCCGCGCCAAAAACCAGATACAACAAGAACTCAATCACAGGCGATTTCCTTTTGTCAGGCTGTTCATCCTACGCAGTCGGCTCTGGCGGGGAAACGCACAGCAACGCACAATGGCTGTGCCAATTTCGCACAAGCGCCGACGAACCATGAACCCCAATCAATTGACCGAACAACTTGGCCTGTTTCTCGATGTGCTGGAAAGCGGCAGTTTTTCCGCCGCGTCCCGCCGTCATCCATTGACGCCTTCGGCAGTGGCACGACGCATCGATAGCCTTGAAAGCGCCGTCGGCAGCCAGTTGTTCATTCGTAGCACCCATGCCGTGCGCGCTACCCCGGCCGGTCTGGCTTTTGCTGAGCGTGCGCGGCGGATCGTCGCTGAACTGCGCCTGGCCCGGGCGGAAGCGGTGTCTCTTAGCAGTGCACCGGAAGGCTTGATTCGGGTGGATGCGCCGGCAGCGTTCGGAAGACGACACCTGGCGCCGGTGATTGCCGACTTCCTGACGCTTTACCCTGGCCTCGACGTGCAATTGCACCTGATCGACAGCTTTGTCGACATGCAGGGCTCGAATCTGGGCAAGGTCGATCTGGTATTACGTGCCGGGCAGATGGCCGATACCCGACTGGTGGCGACGCCGCTGGCGAGCATGGTGCGCATCGCCTGCGCCAGCCCCGATTACCTGCAACGGCGTGGTGTGCCAACCGATCCGGCGCAGTTGGTCGATCATGATGGCCTCGACTGGGAAGGCCTGGCTCCACCCTTCGCCTGGCGCTTCGAGCGGGATGGACAGATGCACTTGCACCGGCCAGCGCGAATCCGCATGAGTGCCAACAATGCCGAGGCACTGGTCTGCGGCGCACTGGCCGGGTTGGGCATCGCGCATTTACCGACCTGGCTGGCCAGCGAATATTTGTTACGCGGCGAACTGCTGCCGCTGTTTTGCGAAAACGGTCTGCCAAAACCGGAAAGCACCGGCATTTATGCGTTGCGCCTGGAGCAGCAACCCAGTTCGCGCAGCCGCTTGTTGCTGGAATACCTGAAAACCCGTTTCAGCCCTATCCCGCCGTGGGATCTGGCGCTGCAAACCAACCTGGACCGCCACTAGTCCAGAATTATCTGGCGCATTAAAGATTCGCCCGCTAGATTTATGACGATCACTGATCAAGGCTTTGAAATGAACACCGAGCGCAACAACCCGGATAACTGCGACGACCTGCTGCTGGACAATCAGGTCTGCTTCGCCCTGCATTCCACTTCGCTGCTGATGACCAAGGTCTACAAGCCGCTGCTGCAAGCGCTGGGCCTGACGTATCCGCAGTACCTGGCGATGATGGTGTTGTGGGAAAAGGATGGGTTGACGGTCGGCGAAATCAGCACCCGCCTGCTGACCGATCCCGGCTCCCTCACCCCGCTGCTCAAGCGCCTGGAAGCCGAAGGCCTGCTGAGCCGCACCCGCAGCCGTGAAGACGAGCGAGTAGTGATTGTCGAACTGACCGAGCAAGGCCGTGCACTGCGAGACAAGGCGCGGGGCATTCCCCAGTGCATCCTCGGCGCCAGCGGACAAACGCTGGAACAGTTGAAAAAGCTGCAAGCGGATCTTCAAGCGCTGCGTAGCCATCTGCAAGACAGCCTTTAGACCGCGTTATCGTTCTTCGCGGGCAAGCCTCGCTCCTACGGGTTTTCGGTCGATAAAGCGACACAAAACCTGTAGGAGCGAGGCTTGCCCGCGAAGGCGCCCTCCCCGTCGCAAAAAATTTTACTTCGCAAAAATCCCGCACAAAAGCCTCTATCTCAAGCTTCTCCTCCACAATCAAATTGCTGGGCTACGACTCAAAACAATTTTCTTCGAAAATTTATCTTGCGCGCTAAATATTAGCGAGCTACATTCACTTCGCACTTACTTAGCGCGCAAATATTTAGCGCAGAACATCCAAACCCGAACGAGGCTCACACCATGCAAACTCTCTACACCGCAATCGCAACCTCCACCGGCGGCCGTGACGGTCGTGCGATCTCCAGCGACAACGTCCTCGACGTCAAACTCGCTACCCCGAAAGAACTCGGTGGTGCTGGCGGTGCGGCAACCAACCCTGAACAACTGTTCGCAGCTGGCTACTCCGCCTGCTTCATCGGCGCGCTGAAATTCGTCGCCAGCCAGACCAAACGCAAAATCCCGGACGACGCATCGATCACCGCCCATGTCGGCATCGGCCAGATCCCTGGCGGTTTCGGTCTGGACATCGACCTGCACATCAGCCTGCCGGGCCTTGAACAAGCCGATGCACAAAGCCTGGTCGAAGCTGCACACCAAGTCTGCCCGTACTCCAACGCCACTCGTGGCAACGTCGATGTGCGCCTGCACGTTACCGTCTAACCGCTGACTCCAAGGCCTGACAGGAAATGAATATGAACACTTTCAGCAAAGTCTTGACCGGTACTCTTCTCGCCCTGTCCATCAACAGTGCATTCGCAGGCAACGGGGTTGAACACAACACCCAGGCGTTCCTCGATGTACTGAATGCCGGCACCGGCAAACCGATGGAACAGCTCACGCCTGCCGATGCCCGCGCGGTGTTGGTGGGTGCGCAGGCCGGGGTGAAACTGACGCTGCCAAAAGCCGATGTCAGCGAGAAGACCATCCAGGTCGAAGGCCAACCGATCAGCCTGACCATCGTTCGGCCGGCCGGGGCCAAAGGCGAGCTGCCGGTGTTCATGTTCTTCCACGGTGGTGGTTGGGTGCTGGGGGACTTCCCGACCCACGAACGGCTGGTTCGAGACTTGGTAACGGGTTCGGGCGCGGCGGCGGTGTTCGTCAATTACACCCCGTCGCCGGAAGCGCATTACCCGGTGGCCATCAACCAGGCCTACGCCGCAACGAAGTGGGTGGCCGAACACGGTAAAGAGATCAACGTTGACGGCAAACGTCTGGCCGTGGCCGGCAACAGTGTCGGTGGCAACATGGCAGCCGTGGTTGCGCTGATGGCCAAGGATAAAGGCACGCCGGCGATCAGGTTCCAGGTGTTGTTGTGGCCGGTGACTGATGCCAGCTTCGAGACGGCGTCCTATAACCAGTTCGCCGAGGGGCACTTCCTCACCAAAAACATGATGAAGTGGTTCTGGGACAACTACACCACCGACGCCAAGCAACGGAACGAGATCTACGCGTCACCGCTGCGGGCGACCACTGCGCAACTCAAGGGCTTGCCACCCGCGCTGGTGCAGACAGCCGGCGCCGATGTATTGCGCGATGAGGGTGAAGCCTACGCCCGCAAACTCGATGAGGCTGGTGTGCCGGTCACGGCAGTGCGCTACAACGGCATGATCCATGACTACGGTTTGCTCAATGTGGTGAGCCAGGTGCCCGCGGTGCGTTCGGCGATGTTGCAGGCGTCTGAAGAGCTCAAGCAGCATTTGAAGAAATAACATACCCCTTGTAGGAGCGAGGCTTGCCCGCGAAGGCGTAGTGTCAGTCGGCATCAATGTCGAATGATTAATCGCCTTCGCGGGCAAGCCTCGCTCCTACAAGGGCACGCACAAAAAAGCCCGACTCAATGGTCGGGCTTTTTCATTCCTGAGGCTGTGCTTATTTGGCACGGCCTTTGTAGGAACCGCCTTCGCGGGTATCGATCTCGATCATGTCGCCGATTTCGATGAAGTCAGCAACCGACAGTTCGGTACCGTTCTTCAGTTTGGCAGGCTTCATCACCTTGCCGGAAGTGTCACCGCGAGCGGAACCTTCGGTGTAGTCAACCTGACGCACGATAGTGGTCGGCAGTTCTACGGAAACCAGACGCTCTTCGAAGAAGATCGCTTCGCAAACATCGGTCATGCCTTCTTCAACGAAAGGCAGAACGGCTTCGATGTCTTCAGCGTTCAGCTCGTACATGGTGTAGTCGGTGGTGTCCATGAACGTGTAGGAGTCGCCGCTGATGAAGGACAGGGTCGCTTCTTTACGGTCGAGGATTACGTCGTCCAGTTTGTCGTCGGCGCTGTAAACGATCTCGGTCTTGTAACCGGTCAGCAGGTTCTTCAGCTTGGTCTTCATGATCGCGCTGTTACGACCCGACTTGGTGAATTCAGCTTTCTGAACCAGCCAAGGATCGTTTTCGAGACGGATCACCATCCCGGGTTTCAGTTCTTTACCAGTTTTCATTGCGAATATCCGAATTTGGATGGGATTTACAAAAATCTAGGCCGCGTATCATATCCAATTTAGGTAAAACTGTACCAGCGCTGCGGCAAGATCTGCCTGCAAGGCTTGTTCCAGACACCATGTCTCGGCATGTTTTTCCAGTTCAGGCCAGTGTTTGCGGGTTGATTTCCAGTGATCGGTCATTGTCTCACCTGCATTCCATGCCCGCCATAGACCGCTGATCGCCTCGCGGGCAGGCTCGGACAGGCCTTGGGTGTACAGGGTCAGGAAAGCGTCGAGCTTGTCCAGATGGATATCTTCGTCCTGCCGATAGATGTGCCAGAGCAACGGCCGACCTGCCCATTGAGCGCGGACAAAGGAGTCTTCGCCGCGCACGGCGTTGAAATCGCAGCTCCATAGCAGCAGGTCATATTGATCCTGTCGGACGAACGGCAGCACTTGCACGGTCAAGGCGTCGCGCACATGCACCGCACCGGCCTTCAGCCCATCCACCCCGAGCCAGCGTTCGACGTCGCCGAGAATCCGCCCTTCGGGCACCAGCAAATGCGTCGGCGTCGAGTCGGCCGCCATCGTGTCGAGCCAACTGGCCAGCCCGGTATTTTCGTAGGCAAACAGCGAGATCAGTTGGGCATTCGGCACGCGATCAATTCCCAGGCCTTGCAGGAATTCTTGCTGAGCTTGCGGGCTTTGCTGAAACTGCCGACGCCGCTCCAGCAATCCGCTTTCACGCAGCAAGCCGCCAGTGCCCTTGCGAAAGCCCGGGAAGAAAAAGAACTTCTGCACGTTCTTGTACTTTACCGATGGCAAGCCGTGGCAGCCGACGACCCAGTCTTCGGCGCTCAGATAATCGAGGTTCATCCACAGCGGCGGTTTTTCCCGTTCGGCCATGGCCTCCATATAGGCACTCGGCAACTGGCAGGCGAATGCGGCGATGACGACATCAGCGGCTTCAGTGAGTTGCCAGTCGGCCGACCACTGTCGCACCTCGACGCCCTGCTGCCACTGCTGCGCAGCGTTGATATCGATCTGCGGACACAAACGCTCGAAGGCTCGCAGGTCGTCGACCCACAAGCGCACTGTCGCGCCATGTTCGGCCACCAGTTGTCGGGCCAGGCGCCAGGTCACACCGATGTCGCCGAAGTTGTCGACCACGGTGCAAAAAATATCCCAGCGCCAGCGGTTTTTCACTTGAGGCATTTCAGGCATTCCAGGCTCCCGTTGGCAAAGGCGCCGATTGTCCGCATAAATTAGCCCGCGCAGAAGAGCCGACGGCGATTAATCTTCGTGCGACAATCGCCACTTGCCCGCGACCACCCGCCAGGAGGCAGTAATGCCCTACCGTCCCAACCCGCGCCGTCCCTTGCCGATCCAGTTTAATGCGCTGCAACTGACCGGCAGCATTGCCCTCGGTTTGTGGCTGGGATTCATCGCGATTGCACTGACTTGCTGGCTCGCCTGGCGCCTGTTGTTCAACGAGCAATTGGCGCCCTTGGCCCAAGCGGTGGAGCAACTGGCCAAGCCACCGGTGATTGAGCAACCCGCCCCGCAAAACCCGATGCTCGATCAGTACGAGGACAACCTGCGCAGGAATGAACAGCAGCAAATGGTGGAACAGGCCAGAAGCAGCAAACACAATCTGTCCAATCCAAAATGCCAGTTCTGGCTGCAACAGAATCAAAATGCACCGAGCGAAAAAAGCCGCGCCAACGTCCTGCAGTTCTGCGATTGATCATGAAACTCTCTATGCACAAGCCGACCGTCCACCAACTGATTATCGACAAGCTGCGGATCGATCTCGACATCGCCGAACGAGCCGCGCAAACCGCTTACGAAACCGCGACCCACGAAGAAAACATAGCCGAAAACAAGTACGACACGCTGGGGCTGGAGGCGTCTTACCTGGCGGCCGGACAGGCCAGACGAGTGGAAGAAATCAGGCAGTCATTGGCCCTTTGCCAGAATCTGACATTACGGCCTTATGACGATCAGCGCGGTATCGAAGTCGGCGCCCTGCTCGGTCTGGAAGACGAAAAGGGTCGCGAACAATGCCTGTTCCTGGCCCCTGACGCGGCCGGGCTGAAGGTTGATCTGGTGGGGCAACTGATTACCGTCATCACCCCTCGCTCGCCGCTGGGCAAAAGCCTGCTGGGCAAGTTCGAAGGGGATGAAGTGGAGATTCTGGTGGCGGGCGCTCGGCAACAGTTCTCTGTTACCGAGGTGGTGTAGAAAAAACGATTAATGCACCGGCAGTTCGACGCCGTCGAACAGCTCTTCCAGTTCCTGTTTGTTGTGGCACTGAATGGCCTTGGCCATGACTTCGCGGGTCAGGTGCGGTGCGAATTTCTCGATGAAGTCGCACATGAAGCCACGCAGGAACGTGCCGCGACGGAAACCGATTTTGGTAATGCTGGATTCGAACAACTCGCTGGCATCGAGCACCACCAGGTCGCTATCGAGCTTGGTGTCGACCGCCATTTTAGCCACGATGCCCACGCCCAGGCCCAGACGAACGTAAGTCTTGATCACGTCGGCGTCGGCGGCGGTGAATACCACTTTCGGTGTCAGGCCGCGATGACTGAAGGCTTCGTCGAGTTTCGAACGGCCGGTGAAACCGAACACGTAGGTCACGATCGGGTATTCGGCCAGGGCTTCGAGAGTCAGCTTCGACAACTTGGTCAGCGGGTGGCCCTGAGGCACGACCACGCAGCGGTTCCAGCGGTAGCACGGCATCATCACCAGGTCGCCGAACAACTCCAGCGCTTCGGTGGCGATAGCGAAATCGACGGTGCCGTCAGCGGCCATCTCGGCGATCTGCATCGGCGAGCCCTGGTGCATGTGCAGGGCAACGTCCGGGTATTGCTTGATGAAATTGCTGATCACCGGTGGCAACGCATAACGCGCCTGGGTGTGCGTGGTGGCGATCGACAGGGTGCCTTTTTTCTCGTTGGAGAATTCCTGGGCGATCTGCTTGATGCTTTCAACTTTGCGCAGGATCTCACCAGCGGTGGTGATGATACGCTCGCCGGCCGGGGTCACCCGGGTCAGGTGCTTACCACTGCGGGCGAAAACCTCGACCCCCAATTCGTCTTCCAGCAGACGGATCTGTTTGCTGATGCCCGGTTGCGAGGTGTAGAGGCTTTGGGCTGTAGCTGAAACGTTGAGGTCGTGGTGCGCCACTTCCCAGATGTAGCGCAATTGTTGAAGCTTCATATGAATCCCTCAAAGCAGGTAGACGCCACGGGCATCAGCGACGGTATATAACTATATTAATGGTTTGATTAATAAATCTAGAACTTTTTTATCAAAACGCCATTATTCGTATCCTAGCGATCCCCTTTGCGGCGACGTTCCGTCAGCGGCACCAGATAGACCGGCACCCTGGACAGTTGCAACACGCGCGCAGCGGTTCGGCCCAATGGCGTTTCCGCGCCAGCGCCATGACTGTGACTCCCTACGATCAGCAAATCGACGGAGAGTTTCTGCGCCTGGTCGAGAATCACCTGCGACGGATCGCCCTGCAGCACCCGCACTGCCCGAATCCGTTCCAGGTCCTGCTCCCCCTCATCCCCCAGCTCTTCGCGAAAGCTGTCGAGCACCCGCTGCTCGATATTGGCAATCACCGTATTCAGACCCTGACTGTGAAACTCGTTCAAGGCCTGCTCATCGAGGTAACTCTGTAGCACCGATTCGGCGAACAACCCCATCGGCTCAACCGCGTGCACCACATACAAGTCGGCATTGAATGTTCGAGCCAGTGCCAACGCATGCTGCATCACAAAAGGTGCATACAGACCGAGGTCGGTGGCATACAGCATCGAATGAATCATTGGGACCTCCTGAATGCCAACATGGCGGAGATTGATTCAGCTTAGCAGTGCCGTGGCGAGAGCGGCGTTCGGCGCCATGCATTGAACCGCAGCGCTTTAAATCGATGGTTCGTTACTGATGCCATGCGGCACGTGACCGGTGGCGACCACTTCACGGGCCAGCTCGCAGTGGCCGGCCTGATCGTCGAAAAACACGTCGGCGGCAAAGGCTTCGAGAAACGGTGCCTTGTTCAGGCCGCCGAGGAACAGCGATTCGTCCAGACGGATGTCCCATTCGCGCAAGGTGCGTATCACCCGCTCATGGGCCGGTGCAGAGCGCGCCGTCACCAGCGCGGTCCGGATCGGACAGGCATCATCGGGGAACTCGCGCTGCAAAAGGTTGAGCGCTGCGAGGAAGCCTTTGAACGGTCCGCCACGAAGGGGTTCGCGGGCTGACTCGCGTTCGCTGGCCTGAAACGCCGCCAGGCCTCCCGACTGATAGACTCGCTCCGACTCATCGGAAAACAGCACCGCGTCACCGTCGAAAGCAATGCGCAATTCATCGCTGGCGGCGCGACTGGCACCGCCCGATAGAATAGTCGCTGCGGCGAAACCGGCATCCAGCGCACTGCGCACATCGTCGGAATGGGTCGAAAGAAACAGGTCGCAGCCAAAGGCCTTGAGGTACGGATAAGGACTTCGCCCGCCGGAAAACGCTGCGCGGGAGATTGCCAGGCCAGAATCGTTGATCGAGTTGAAAACCCGCAGGCCGGTGTCGGCGCTGTTGCGCGACACCAGGATCACCTCGACCCGGGCACGGCCGAGACTGGCATTCAGGTTCAGGAGTTTTTCCACCAACGGGAACGCATCGCCGGGCTCGAGAATTTCGTCTTCGTGTTCGATCTGGTATTGCCGATAGGCCTCGACGCCGCTCGACAGATAAACCTTGTGACTCTCACTCAAGTCGAACAGTGCTCGCGAAGAAATCGCCAACACCAGTTTGTCGTCTATGCCATTGGCCATGCCCTTCCCTCTCCTTTTGACCGACTCAGTGATTACGTCGATCGATAAAACTCAAGCTGCGATACAAGGCTTCTATTCGCGGCAACTCACATCCCGCCGCCTTCGCCGCTGCCAGTGGTCGAGTGTAGATCGCGTCCAGTTCCAGCGGCCGCTTGTGCAGGAAGTCGTGGTACATGCTCGGCCAATAGTCGGGCATTTTTTCAGTCACCATGAACAGATGGTCGGCATATCCGGCCGGCATTTCGTGACCACAGGCCGTTGCCCCCTGAACCACTTCGGTCATCAGCGCCTTGATCAGCTCCCGGCAGTCGGTATCGGCCATCAACGGCGTGGTGCTTGCCCCGAGCAGAACCGACAGACCGTTGTAAGGGATATTCCAGACCAGTTTTTGCCAACGCGCCTGATGCAGGTTCGGCATGGCCTGGGAATCGATTCCGGCGGCGCGGAACAGTCCGGCGCCTTCCTCGACAATCGCCATCCGCGCCTGCTCATCGACTGCCGGGCCGCTGTGGTAGCCGACATTCACCGCGCCGAGTGCCTGATGGGTGATGACGCCAGGTCCCTTGCGATGGACGCAGATAAAACAGAGCCCACCCAGCAAGTGCAGCGAATCGGGGAGCAAGTCGCGCAGGCTGTCTTCGACGTCCAGGCCATTTTGCAACAACAGCACTTTGGCATTCGGAGCGGCAGCTTGAATGATTGTCGGCGCCAAGTCCGCGTTACTGGTGGTTTTCGTGCCCACCAGCAACCAGTCGCAGGGCGGCATATCTTCGGCCGTCGAATAGGCCTGAACCGGTTTCAACGTCAACGTGCCGTGCACCGCACTGTCGAGTTGCAGCCCGCGTTCGGCCACCGCTGAAAATTCACTGCGCAACAGAAAATGCACATCGAAGCCGGCACGCGCCAGCATCAACCCGTAGAAACCGCCGATCGCGCCGGTTCCGACAATACCGATTGTCGGCTTGGCAACTGCCCCCATCATGGTAATTCCTCTGCTATTCGACTCAACGCCAGCCCCACGGCTGCATTGAGCTCGGTGCTGGTCAGGCGCGATTTTAGTGCCCCAAAGAACTCACCGTCGCGCACCACAAACAGCGCTGGCAAATGAAATACCTGATAACGCTCCACCGCACCGCCGTTGTTCCCGGCATCGATCCAGCACAGTTGATCGATCGCCAGATCCAGCGTGGGCAATTGCTCACGGGCAAAGCGGCAAGAGGCGCAACCAATGCTGGTAAAAATCACCAGTGAAATGCCGCTCATCGCCAACAGCCGTTGGTCGGCATCGAAATCGGTCAGTTCCAGTTCGACCACTATACTGGGAGGAACAATGTCAAATGGCCGACACAGGGAGTCCGTGTTCATGGGACGTTATCTTCCTCATCCTGACGATGTACCCGTTGAATTAACGTTGCTCAGACATGAATGTATTTCGCGGCAACAGCTGCACACTATCAGCCTCGGCGGCATGGCTTGCAATTATCACCGCGCGTGGCGCCACGGTACGGCGCTGGAAGTGCGCATGCCGACCGTGAACCCGGACTTGCGTTATCTGGGCTATGTGGCCTGGTGCCTGCGACGAAAGCACGGCTATCTGGTGGGTATTGCTTTCGTTGACGAGCACACGCTGTTCAGTGCGCGGATGGGCGAGCAAGTGTGCCAGATCGAACGCTATTGCCGCATGCATGAGACTCACAGCGACTTGCATGACAACCAGGCACTGGCCCTCGAATGGGTCCAGCGACATGCCGACGAATTCTCCCACGACACCGTTCGCAAGGCATTTGCACAGCCAGCGCTGGGTTAGAGGCGCGCTCAATTGGTTTCCCCGCCGCGAAACTAATTGAGAATGCCCCCCGAAACCGGCGTCTACCCATTGTCGAGCCACGGTGTAACGCGCTAAGGTTCGGGCTCCCCCGACGCGCTTAAATTTGCTGTGCTCCGCCGCGCGGGGATCGCTGGCGGCCGGCACCCGTGACCTGACGAGTAAACGATGGCTGATTTACCGATCAACGACCTTAACGTCGCCTCCAACGAGACCCTGATCACTCCCGATCAGCTCAAGCGTGATATCCCTCTGAGCGACGCTGCCCTGCGCACCGTCACCAAGGGCCGCGAAGTCATTCGCAACATTCTTGATGGCACCGACCACCGCCTGTTCGTCGTGATCGGGCCGTGCTCGATCCATGACATCAAGGCTGCCCACGAATACGCCGAGCGCCTGAAAGTGCTCGCGGCCGAAGTGTCCGATACCCTGTATCTGGTCATGCGCGTGTATTTCGAGAAGCCACGCACCACCGTCGGCTGGAAAGGCTTGATCAACGACCCGTACCTGGACGACTCGTTCAAGATTCAGGATGGTTTGCACATCGGTCGTCAGTTGCTGCTGGACCTGGCCGAGATGGGCCTGCCGACCGCGACCGAAGCCCTCGACCCGATCTCCCCGCAATACCTGCAGGACCTGATCAGCTGGTCGGCGATCGGCGCACGCACCACCGAATCCCAGACTCACCGTGAAATGGCTTCCGGCCTGTCCTCGGCTGTCGGCTTCAAGAACGGCACCGATGGCGGCCTGACCGTGGCCATCAACGCCTTGCAGTCAGTCTCCAGCCCGCACCGTTTCCTGGGCATCAACCAGGAAGGTGGCGTGTCGATCGTCACCACCAAGGGCAATGCCTACGGTCACGTGGTGTTGCGCGGCGGTAACGGCAAACCGAACTACGATTCGGTCAGCGTCGCGCTCTGCGAGCAAGCGCTGAACAAAGCGAAGATCAAGCCGAACATCATGGTCGACTGCAGCCACGCCAACTCCAACAAGGACCCGGCCCTGCAACCGCTGGTGATGGAGAACGTCGCCAACCAGATCCTCGAAGGCAACCAGTCGATCATCGGCCTGATGGTCGAAAGTCACTTGAACTGGGGCTGCCAGGCGATCCCGAAAGACCTCGCCGACCTGCAATACGGCGTGTCGATCACCGATGCCTGCATCGACTGGACCGCCACCGAAAACACCTTGCGCAGCATGCACGCCAAGCTCAAGGATGTGTTGCCTAAACGCGATCGCAGCTGATCACCGTTTCACGCAAAAAAAAACGCCAGGCTTAAACCTGGCGTTTTTTTATGCGTTCGCTTTGTTCACAGCTTGGCGGCATGCCGCGCGTGACGCTCCATGTAGCGCTCCACATAGGAACACGATGGAATGACTGTGTAGCCCATTTCCTCGGCGTATTGCAGTGCCTGCTCGGTCAACGCCGCCGCGATGCCGCGACCACGCAGTGCGTTGGGCACAAAGGTACGATAAATATCCAGGGTCTGTTTCCCCAGATCCATATAGGTCAGGTAGGCACGATAACCGTCCACAGTGGTCTCGAACTGATGACCAGCCTGGTCATGGTGGATGGACAACGCCTCGCTCATCACTACTCCTCGCGGGTCTTTAATTCTGACCCCTACCTTACCGATGTTTTTCCGGCGAAGGAACATCTACGCCACCCTGTGCCTGAATGGACACCGAGAGAGCAACACCAATCTCGCGCAACCGAGCACGTATCAAATAGTAGGCACCATTGGCAGAAATGCTCAAGGGACGCTCGTCATGCTGGCAGGCGGGTGCTGCTTGGGGTAATGCAGGGACGGCTCGACCGGGATCTTCCCGGGTCCAGGCCTGAACATTGCCGGATATTGAGACTTAAGACGAGCGCGCTTTGTTTAAGTCACCTCAACATGGATAAAGATATGAGAGCCGCTGCGCAAAATCCGAACAAAAGTGTGGACGATCCCATCTAGACAGACTTTAGCCTAGACTGAAAAACAGCTGCCGACACCGGGAACTTTTCTCCAGAAGCTCGCTCAGCTCGGGCCTCGCAGCTGGATATTTTTTATACAATGCAGTTAAAAGTTGCTCGAAAAAGAATCAACGCCTACAATTTTTTTTGCTTCTTGCTCTACGTCAGTTTACTTACTACAAGTAATGGGTAGTATGTACGCCGGCTATTTCCTCACTCTGAGGAGACAGCTACTTAATAGAAAGTCCTTGAAGGGGAACACGATGAACAACGTTCTGAAATTCTCTGCTCTGGCTCTGGCCGCAGTTCTGGCTACCGGTTGCAGCAGCGTATCGAAAGAAACCGAAGCACGTCTGACTGCTACTGAAGACGCAGCAGCTCGCTCCCAGGCTCGTGCAGACGAAGCTTACCGTAAAGCTGATGAAGCTCTGGCTGCTGCTCAAAAAGCACAACAGACTGCTGACGAAGCTAACGAGCGTGCTCTGCGCATGCTGGAAAAAGCTAGCCGCAAGTAATAGTCCTTCGGGATTGTTATCAAGCCGACCCATTTTTTGGGTCGGCTTTTTTATTGCCCGCTGTTTCTGCAGGCCATAAAAAACCCGCCGACGCGGCCTGCGTCGGCGGGTTGCTTTTAACGCGTTACTGCTGCAGGTCGATCGGTGCACTCGATACCATCGGCGCCGACGCATTCGGTACGGCGATTTCCACCGGCAGGCCATCTTCAGCGGCAACCACGTCACGCACAACATCCCAGTTCATGCGCAAGTTGTTAGTGATGTCCTCACGCTTGAGCATCGCATTGATCACTGCGGTGTGCTTGTCGACTACCGAAGGGTTGCCCTTGTCGTCCAGCGGCGTGTGCGCTTCCAGATAAACCTTGCCGCCACTGAGGCCGAACTTGTACGGGTCGTTGAGGATGCGCACCGACGTCCCTACCGGCACCATGCTGGCCATTTCCAGCACGTTGTTGTTGAACATGCGGAAGCAACCGTGGCTGGTGCGCATGCCGATACCGAACTTCTTGTTCGAACCGTGGATCAGGTAGCCCGGAGTGCCCAGTGTGAACTTGAACGGCCCCAGCGGGTTGTCCGGGCCGGCTGGCACCACATTCGGCAGCGGGTCGCCATCAGCGGCGTGCTCGGCCTTGATCGACGCTGGAGGCGTCCAGGTCGGGTTCGGCGTCTTGGCGATGATGCTGGTGTGGGCAATTGGCGAGCCCCAGCCTTCACGGCCGATACCCAGCGGGAAGGTGTACACCACGTTCCGGCCTTTCGGGAAATAGTAAAGACGGTATTCAGCCAGGTTGATGACGATGCCTTCACGGGGGCCCGGCGGCAGGATGAAGCGCGTCGGCAGGACGATTTCGGTACCTGCGCCCGGCAGCCATGGATCAACACCCGGGTTGGCCGCGACCATTTCCGAATAGCCCAGATCGTAGGTGGTGCCAAGGTCGGCGAAGGTGTCTTCGTACTTGGCCTTGATCACTTGCACCTGACCGATGATATCTTCACCGGGTGGTGGCAGGGGTAGCTCCAATGCTGCTACCGGACCCGCGACACAGAGGGCGGCAAGAGACAGGCAGCGGGTGACGGCGGGAAAGCGCGGCAACATCCGGAAAATCCTTCGCATGATCGACAAGGGTATAAAAACGGAATTGTACACCGCCTTCCGTAATTTCGGGGAGACGTAAAGACCTGTGGTTGCGGAGCTTGCCTGGGGAGGTTATGGAGGCATAGGTCTCTATCTTGATGGTGTACATATCCGTTTCTGCGATCACGGCTTCTATTGGTTTCGCTTTTACAGCGAGTCACTTTCGAAAAGCGCGAAAGTAACTCGCTGTAAAAGCGAAACCGCCAGCCGTCGCTACCGCAGAAACGGATATGTACCCGATCAAAAGAGCCCAGTCGACTATCAGGCCGCCTTCGCGGGCAAGCCTCGCTCCTACAAGAGCGGGCGATAACCGCCGACCCAACACAGAGGGAGCCCCCTCGCCACAGGGATCTAAAGCTCGAACCGCAACTCAGGCCAGATCGGCGAGGTGCCGCGTTTTTGCGATTCCAGAATGGCCCGGCACAGCGAGCACAGGCGCTGGTCCTGGAACACTGTACGGTCGACGCTCGACCAGCGCGGTTGCGCCGGCAACAGGCTGCCGCACAAGGTTCGGTCCGCCGAGCCGCCCAATTCCAGCTGACGGGTCACCAGATGTACCCGCACTTCCTGGCAGGCGAACAGATCCAGCTGTTCGTCAGGCTCGATCAGTTGGTAGGCAAAAAGGGACCAGGCAGGACGCGGCATCGGGGGCTCCAAATCGGGGGCGCCACCTTAGCCGAAACACCGCCGCTAGAAAAGCGTCAAAGCAGCGGTTTCAGTATCGGCCAGACATTTTCCAGCAACTTGTCCTGAGCCGCCGCTGCCGGGTGCAGGCCGTCGCCTTGCATCAGGTCCGGATGACCACCCACACCGTCGAGAAAAAACGGCACCAGCGGAATCTTTTTCTCGTTGGCCACCTTGGTGAATACCTCGGCAAAGGCCTGGGTGTAACGCACGCCATAATTGGGTGGCAATTGCATGCCCAGCAACAGCACCTTGGCGCCACTGACGCGGGAGCTGTCGATCATCGACGCAAGATTTTGTTGCAATTGTGTTGGCGGCATTCCGCGCAGGCCGTCATTGCCTCCCAACTCGAGGATAACCAGCGCAGGCTTATGCTCTGCAAGCAGCGCCGGCAGGCGCGCCCGGCCTCCGGCACTGGTGTCGCCGCTGATGGACGCATTGACCACTTTATCGTCGAAACCTTCGCGCTTGAGCCGTTGCTCGAGCAATGACACCCACCCCAAGCGGGTATCCAGGCCGAAACCGGCGCTGATACTATCGCCAACGATCAGGACTGTACCCGCCGCTGCGCTCTGGGCCATGCACATCAAGGCCAGGCCAGCACTCAAAAACCACACACGCATCGGATTCTCCATGGGCGCAAGCATTCTCACCGCGAAGAACCTCAGCAAAGTGGTTCCGAGCGCGGAAGGTGAACTGACTATCCTGCACGAACTCAGCCTGGAACTGAACAAGGGCGATAGCCTGGCCATCGTCGGCGCTTCCGGTTCCGGCAAATCCACCCTCCTCGGCCTGCTCGCCGGCCTCGACCTGCCGAGCAGCGGCGAAGTCACCCTCGCCGGGCAAGGCCTGAGCAATCTCGATGAAGATCAGCGCGCCCGCATTCGCGCCGAGCACGTGGGGTTTGTTTTTCAATCATTCCAGTTGCTCGACAGTCTCAACGCTTTGGAAAACGTCATGCTGCCGCTGGAACTTGATGGCCGCAAAGACGCTCGCGAACGCGCCACCGAACTGTTGCAACGGGTCGGTCTGGGCCAGCGCCTGACCCACTCACCACGCCAGCTCTCCGGCGGCGAGCAGCAGCGCGTGGCGATTGCCCGGGCGTTCGCCGCCGAGCCCGACGTGCTGTTCGCCGATGAACCCACCGGCAATCTCGACAGCCACACCGGCGAGCGCATCAGCGATCTGCTGTTCGAACTCAACCAGGAAAGCGGCACGACCCTGGTGCTGGTGACCCACGACGAACGCCTGGCACATCGCTGCCGGCGCCTGATCCGCCTTGAAGCCGGCCTGCTGGTCGCCCCTCTGGAGCCTTGATGGCACGCTTGCCGCTGTTGCGCCTGTTCAGCCTCGCCATCCGCCAACTGCTACGCGATGCCCGCGCCGGTGAGTTGCGGGTGTTGTTCTTCGCCTTGCTGGTGGCCGTGGCGGCAAGTACCGCCATTGGTTACTTTGGTGCCCGCCTGAATGGCGCCATGATGCTGCGCGCCACCGAATTTCTCGGCGCCGACCTGCTGCTCGAAGGCAGTTCGCCGGCGCGGCCGGAACAGATCAGAAGCGGCACGGAGCTGGGCCTCGAGCACGCTCAGGTGGTGGAATTTTCCAGCGTCATCGCCACCGACAACGGCATTCAGCTGTCCAGTATCAAAGCCGCCGATGACGTCTACCCGTTGCGCGGCGAACTGAAAAGCGCCCCCGCACCCTTCGCGCCGGAAGAACCCGGTGGTAGTCCGAAACCCGGCGAAGCCTGGGTCGAAGCGCGACTGCTGACCGCACTGGACTTGAAGATCGGCGACAGTATCGACGTCGGCATGAAAACCCTGACGCTGGCGCGAGTGCTGACCTACGAACCGGATCGCGCCGGCAATTTCTACAGCCTCACACCACGGGTGCTGATCAACCTCAGCGACCTTGAGGCGACCGGCGTGGTGCAACCCGGCAGCCGGGTCAGCTACCGCGAACTCTGGCGCGGTAAAGCCGAGGCGCTGGAAAGCTATCGTCAGCTGATCAAACCCGGGCTGGCGGCCAACCAACGCATCCAGGATGCTCGCGATGGCAACCGGCAGATCGGCGGCGCCCTGGGCAAGGCCGAACGTTACTTGAACATGGCCAGTCTGGTGGCGGTTCTACTGTCTGGCGTGGCGGTGGCGCTGTCGGCGACACGCTTCGCCACCCGCCGCTTCGATGCCAGTGCATTGCTGCGCTGCCTGGGCCTGTCCCGTCGGGAAACCATGGTGCTGTTCAGTCTGCAACTGACCGTACTCGGACTGCTTGCCAGCATCAGCGGCGCCCTGCTCGGCTGGCTCGCGCAGCTCGGGCTGTTTGCACTGCTGCGTGATTTACTGCCAACCGATGTTCCTCCGGGTGGCCTGCTGCCGGCCATCGCCGGGATCGGCACCGGGCTGGTCGCACTGGCCGGTTTCGCCCTGCCGCCACTGGCCGCTTTGGGTCGAGTGCCACCGCTACGAGTGTTGCGTCGCGACATGCTGCCCATCCCGTCCAGCACCTGGATGGTCTATGGTGCGGCGTTGGGTGCCCTCGGCCTGATCATGTGGCGCCTGAGCCTGGACCTGGTGCTGACCTTCGCCCTGCTCGGCGGCGGAGTGATCGCGGCGTTGGTGCTGGGCGGCTTGCTATTGCTGCTGCTCAAGAGCTTGCGCCGGATGCTGGCGCGCGCCTCACTACCATGGCGCCTCGGGTTGGGCCAACTGTTGCGCCATCCACTGGCAGCGGCGGGCCAAGCCCTGGCCTTCGGTTTGATTCTGCTGTCCATGGCATTGATCGCTTTGCTACGCGGCGAGTTGCTCGACACCTGGCAAAACCAGTTGCCGAAAAATGCCCCGAACTACTTCGCCCTGAACATTCTGCCAGCGGACAAACAGGCCTTTACCGATCGATTGATGGAGTTGTCAGCACAATCGGCGCCGCTGTACCCGGTGGTGCCGGGACGGCTGATCAGCATCAATGGCCAGCCAGTGCAGGACATCGTCAGCAAGGATTCAGCCGGTGATCGAGCCATTCAACGCGACCTGAGCCTGACCTGGGCGGCAGACCTGCCGGCCGGCAACAAACTCACCGCCGGCAATTGGTGGGATCAGCAACCCGCGGATGAGATACCCGGTGTTTCGGTGGAAGGTAAAGTCGCCGAAAGCCTCAAACTCAAGCTCGGCGATCACATGGTGTTCACCGTTGGCGGGGTCAATCGGGAGGCGAAAGTCACCAGCCTGCGGGAGATCAACTGGGACAACTTCCAGCCAAACTTTTTCATGATCTTCCAGCCCGGCACCTTGAAGGACTTGCCGGCGACCTACCTGACCAGTTTCTACCTGGCGGCCGGTCACGATCAGCAGATCGTCGACCTGTCCCGCAGCTTTCCGGCAGTGACCATTCTACAAGTCGAAGCCTTGTTGGCGCAGCTGCGCAGCATCCTCGCCCAAGTCACTCTGGCGGTGGAATACGTACTGTTGTTTGTATTGGCGGCGGGGATGGCGGTGCTGTTCTCCGGTTTGCAGGCAACGCTGGATGAACGCATTCGCCAAGGTGCATTGCTGCGAGCACTGGGTGCCGAGCGACAGTTGTTGGTCAGGGCTCGACGTATCGAGTTCGGCCTGCTCGGCGCGGTCAGCGGGTTGTTGGCGGCACTGGGTTCGGAACTGGTGAGTCTGGTGCTCTACCGTTATGCCTTCGACCTGCCTTGGCATCCGCATCCATGGCTATTGGTGTTGCCACTGATCGGTGCCGTGCTGATCGGCGGTGCCGGTGTGTTCGGCACGCGCCGCGCCTTGAACGCCAGCCCCCTGACAGTCTTGCGCGAGGGTTGATAAACTCATCAAGTATTCAATCACAATAAGCACCACGAGCCGTTATCGCCCTCCCCGTAGGGCGATCGCTCGGAAAACGCCGAGTACACCCTATTTCGGGTATCTGATCTCGTTTATCCACCACAACATTTCTCCGCTCGGGGTCTGCACAACGGCCTCATCACCGACCTCTTTCTTCAAAAGCGCACGCGCCATTGGCGAATCGATGGAGATGTAATCGTTGCGACCGTAGATTTCGTCATACCCCACAACCCGGAATTTCTTGATTTCACCTGCCTCGTTTTCGATCTCGACCCAAGCCCCGAAAAAGACCCTGCCTTCCTGCTCAGGTGAGTACGCAACCACCCGCACATCTTCGAGGCGCTTGCGAAGGTAGCGAACACGTCGGTCGATTTCCCGGAGCAGCTTCTTGTTGTATTGGTAATCCGCGTTTTCGCTGCGGTCGCCGAGCGACGCCGCCCAAGTGACCTTGCGCGTGGTGTCAGGACGCTTTTCCCGCCAAAGGTAGTCGAGCTCCTGCTTCAGAGCCTCATGACCTTCCTTTGTGATGATGTTCGTACTCAAGATGGATTTCTCACTAACGATTTATCTCCAGCAAGGCTGTATCGGCTCTTGGAGCCCCAGGCCGCGCTCAAGCGAAGCGCACCCTTGAATCACTGAGAACCCGGTGAATTGCACCCCCCGCAGACTTGGGGATTTTCAGTGCTCTGAGCACACGATCCCAGTCATCAAGCGCCGCGAGGGTTTGGTCGATGTATTCATCAGGCTTGAGGTATTTGTAATCCTTGCACAAGTCTCTGATGACCTTTCGTGTCGGTTTACCATGACCTGAAAATGCAGTGGAGTGCTCGCCCATCCCATCGGAGAAAGTAAGGTCGTACGCTGGAGACAGCCTCCAGCCCCCCTGCCCACTTTTGTCCTGAGGTTCGTGATACAGAAACGCAAAGTTTTTGGTGTGATCGTCGTAGTTGTGGAACACCGCATTGAAGATCATGAGCCTTGCCATTTTCTCAACCTCGGCAGCGCTTTTCGTCAGCGCGCTTGTCAGCTTGAGTATCTGGCTGTAATCCATCGTTGGCGCCCGGAAGTCCGCGTAGACCAACGCGCAGAGGGTAATCATGTGAATCTTGCGGTCGCCATCACGATCGAAACGTTTGGCTGCGAAGAATCGCTCAAATCCGCCCTGAGGCATCTGCACCCCTAGCAGTTCCGTATGCGCCATACTCACCCCAGCCTTTCTGGCCATCACCGCATACGCTTGCTCGATCCCGCCAGTCTCCAAAGGCTCACTCAGAGCCCTGAACTTCACAAGCCAGTGAGCGTATCCAGGTGGAAGTTGGCCAAAAGCTGAAGTCGCAGTTTCAAGATCGTGTGACAGTGCGGCGATTGCTTTGGGACGAGCACCACCAGGGGAACCACCCGCCAAGCGTAACCCCTTGAGCACTCTTGGGGTGTCTCCTTGTTGTACCTCGACAGATGCCTCGAACAGGCGAGCAAGATTCACTGACTCGGCGGCAACCTTTTCTGCTTTGGGATGGTACTCAAAGATCCCCATAGCCCGATCACCAATATAGGCCAGCCGATCCAGCGGACTGAGCGTTAGCGAGGTGCCTGCTCCGAAGGTCGCGTCGAAGAATCTATCCATCAGCAGAAGCCCCCAACCGTCCGGCAAGGAATCTGCAAATGGGCCATGCAAGCCCTTGAACACACGACTTTCACGAGCGAGCTGTGGCTTGTCGTCGAATGTCATTGTCAGGGGAGAAAGGTCGAACCCCTTGGCCAGCCATTCTTTGTCGTACACAAAGTAGATACCTTTCCCCTCGATACGGCTCAATTCACCAACCATTACGCCATTGGCAGTGACGGTGAGCGATTCAGTGGGCTTGAACCTGGGGGTAGGCGAACTCATTTGGTGCCTCGTTTACGCTTGAGATTTTTTAGCTCGTCGATTGAGCCTGGATGCGAGGGTTTGAAAAGACTCATCACCGGCGTTAGCTCATCGAGCGCCGTGGCCAGGAGAATCATGGACTCAAGAGTGATCGAGCCTGAGTGTTCGAACCGCTTGATGGAGGACTCAGACACTCCGGATTGCTCAGCCAAGGTTCTGCGAGAAAGGTTCTTGGACAAGCGCAACGATTCGGCATTCTTCCCCAGCTCGCGTGCGATTTCCGCTGGGCTGTACAAAAAATGCATAAGCGACATAGATTTCTCCGAACACACTATTGGTCATAACTGACCCAGTATGACCAATAATATCGAACAAAGGATCTATTCTGACCAGTTGCATCAATAGCAAGATATGTAATTTATTGTATTAATGGTCATATTTGACCAATTAATACAACATAATAACTATAAAAGGTCAGATACGACCAATAGAGTTAAAATGCGCGCGGCCTGATCGGCAAGGCACTGGACGCCGAAGTGCGGGTCCAGACACCGACCGGTGAACAATGCGTGTATATCGTGGCGATCGACTATTTTTGAGCCGCGGCGCTCTGAGCCGCAGCGCCATGAACCTCAGCGACGAGTAATCAGCCCTTGGCGAGCCACACGAGTCAGCTGCCTGATCACTTCCGGCGCATCCTCGACGCTGGGCGCCAGAATCACCGCCAGATCGAAGCTATCGTTGGCAAACCGTGCCAGTGACTCGCCGTCGTCGACAAACTGAATCAGGAACGCAGCAGGCCCACCGGTACGACGTGGCCAGCCATCGAGGTAACGCAGAAGCGTCGGCTGATGTTTACCGCCAAGCAGGATTTTTGGATTGCGCTGGGTGAGGTGTGCCGTGATCGGCGCGGGGCGTATAACGGGGCTTAATGCATTCATTGTGTCGTGTCTCTGCCTCAAAAGTCTGCATGGCAGGTGAGAGGCAACACCGAACCAGCGCTTTAGCGGTATTTCGAAGCCTGTTTCAAGCTTCTATCGGCAACTGAAGGAGTCACCTGGCGCCCCGCAAGTAGCTGTTTAAATCGGCGCATGGGCAGCATCCTAGAGAAGCTGACCGGACAGTGTCAAGAATCACCCATAACAAAAAAGGCCTGCACAGTGCGTCGCACAATGCAGGCCTTTTTGTTGAACCAGAGCGGTCAGTCGGTGATGGCACGGTCGACCGAGAGTTTGCCTGCACCTTCGATCAGTACTGCGAGGCTGCCGCCGAGCAAAGCCAGGGCAAATTCATAACCGTTATTAGCCATGAACAGACCGTTGCTGATGTGCACCGTGAAGATCGCCACCAGCGAGAGGAAGGTCAGGCCCAGCGCTGCCGGGCGTACCAGCAGACCGATGATCAATGCCAGGCCGCCGAAGAACTCGGTACCACCCGCCAGGATCGCCATCAGGTGACCCGGTGCCAGCCCGATGCTTTCCATGTACTGCGCGGTGCCGGCAATGCCGTAGCCGCCGAATGCGCCGAAGAGTTTCTGTGAGCCATGGGCCGCAAAAATAATGCCGACGAAAATACGCAGAATCGTCAGACCGTAGCCCGCGCGAGTGAACAGTACCTTGTTGATCAGTGTGCTCATGCTGTGTCATCCATTGTGAGTGTGTGTTGGTTGGCCGCTATATTAATCAGTAAAACTCATGTTAAAAGCGCAAAAAACGCACCATAACAATCAGCTTAGTCGATCATTTCCGTGAGGCCACTTTTTGCCCCTGAGGCTCCAACGACTCCCGCTCCCGATCGAACGCCAGGTAATACTTGTTCACGCTATTAACATAGCTGACAGCCCCCATTCCCACCTGCTCCATGGCAATGCGCTCGACCTGGAAGAACCACTGATTAGGATTCAAGCCGCGTCGCCGGGCTTCGGCACGCATGCCTTGAACCCGCTCCGGCCCCATGTTGTAGGCCGCCAGCACGAACGCCATGCGCTCGCGCTCATTGAGTTTGGGGCTGGCAAAAAACTTGCGGCGGATCATCGCCAGGTACTTGGCGCCGGCCTGCACATTGGCGTCGAGGTTTTGAATATTACTCACGCCAACCCGTAGGGCGGCGGACGGGGTGATTTGCATCAGGCCGGTGGGGCCGCTACCGCTTCTGGCGTTGGGTTGCAGCGCCGACTCTTTGAAGGCCAGCGCTGCCAGGTTCAGCCAGTCCATGCCTTGGGCTTCGGCATGTTTTTGCAACACCGGGCGAAGTTTTTCCAGGCGCTGCCGATCGGCCTTGGCCAAGGGATAGTGCACTTGATACAGGCGCCTGTAGATCCGCAGGAACGCTGCATCCTGATCCGACGGCGTCTTGTAGGTAGTCAGGAAGCGATCGATGCTCGAACGCAGCATCGAGGCGTCGCGGCGCACGAACCAGTATTCCTCACCCGGCTCGCTGATAAGGACCTGACGATCGAAGCGCAATTTGGGCAGGATCTTGCCCCAGCGTTCGGCAATCGGTTGCTCGACAATCGTCAGATGAAAGATCCCGCCCTGGACCATTTCCAGCACGTCCTCGACCGCCAGGCTTGGATCGACCCACTCGATCTTCACCGGAGGCAGTTTGTGCAGCGCGAGCTTCTGATTGATCTGACTGACCGCATCCCCGGCGGCACTGCCGGTGGGCAGTGCCAGGGTTTTGCCCGAGAGTTGTTCGAGACGGGTGTAACGTCGCTCGCCTTTGATCCCCACCAGCAGTAACGGCACATTGCTGGCGATCGGTTGACTGGTGCTGACCGCGAGGCCCGATTGCGGGTCGAGCAATTCCCCCGGCGCGACCAGATCACCCTCCCCGCGCTGCAACGCACCGAGCAGTTGATCCTTGGCTTTGGGAATGATCTTGAGGGTGATTTCCTGGCCGTCACGGGCATGGCCATTGAGGTATTGTTCGAAAGCGCGCAGGCGGTGGTATTCGACGCCGATGGCCTGGCCCTGGACTTCACCGGAGCTGTTGCGGCTCTGGTTGACCAACACCCGCAGCACGCGACTGCTGCGAATCTCCGCCAAGTCGCGGACCTGGGCCGCCGGCACGGCTTGCAACGGCCCGGCCAGACGCGCAACCACCGGCATCGGCAGCAGCAACGAACAACACAGCAGTAACAGAACCGAGGGACGAGTCATCCACTCTCCGGAAAGAATACTGGTCGACTTCATGGGTGATTTCATGACGTCGAGCGACAGAAACAGAGCGCCTGAAGCGCTGGCAAAGTGCGCGAGAGTGGCACAGTGATAGCAATTCTACCAACCCGACTTGTCTCGCGGCCTCAACAGACAGCTTTAACTCGTTGTAGTTCTTGGCTTTTCTTATAAATCTACAGCTCTGATATGCTTTCCGGCCTTTGGTCCGAGGTAGCACCATGCAACTCATCGATATCGGCGTCAACCTGACCAACCCCAGTTTCGCCGACAAACACCAGGCTGTACTTGACCGTGCCTATGCTGCCGGAATCTGCCAACTGGTGCTCACCGGGACCAGCGTCGAGGGCAGCGAACAGGCTCTGGAGCTGTGCCAGCAACTGGACGAAAGCGCTCAGCGGCTGTTCGCTACGGCCGGTATTCACCCGCACTCGGCCAGCGACTGGAACGCCGACAGCGCCCAGCGCCTGCGCAGTTTGCTCAAGGAGCCGAACGTGGTGGCCGTGGGTGAATGCGGCCTCGATTTCAATCGTGATTTCTCGCCCCGCCCGCAACAGGAAAAGGTCCTCGAAAAACATCTGGAGATGGCGGTCGAACTGCAGCTGCCGGTGTTCCTGCACGAGCGCGATGCCAGCCAACGACTGCTGGAGATCCTGCGCGATTACCGCGACCAGTTGCCGGCTGCCGTGGTGCACTGCTTCACCGGTGAAAAAAAGGCGCTGTTCAGCTACCTCGATCTGGATCTGCACATCGGCATCACTGGCTGGATCTGCGATGAACGCCGGGGCACGAACCTGCACCCGTTGGTCAAAGAGATAAAACGCGGGCGCTTGATGCTAGAGAGCGATGCGCCGTATCTGCTGCCGCGCAGTCTGCGCCCCAAGCCGAAGAATGGTCGCAACGAGCCGGCGTATCTGACCGAAGTGTTGCGTGAGGTGGCGTTGCATCGTGGGGAGACAGTGGATGATTTGGCTGCTCACAGCACGGCCTGTGCGCGAGCATTCTTCAGTCTGCCCTCAATCACTCAATAAACACACTTCCCCTGTGGGAGCGGGCTTGCCCGCGATGACGGAATATCAGGCGACATCTCTGGCGCCAGATACACCGCTATCGCGGGCAAGCCCGCTCCCACAGGTTAGCGGTGTTGCCCATTGATCCATATCAAGAGTCGGCCTCCTGAGTAGCGGCACACTAATGGCACCTTGCCAAAACTGTTTCCGCTATCAGAGAAGACCTCCATGGGTGCCTGGCTTAGCAACATCTCGCTGAAATACAAATTCTGGGCGGTCAACGCCGTCGCCTTCGTCACCACCCTGTTACTGGTGCTGTACGCCGTGCAGCTTGAACAACAAGCCCGCAGCCACGCCGCCCTGGCTTCGGTTCAGGCCCAGGCGCAATTGCTCAATGCCTGGCCTGCCGGGCAGCCGCTGCCCAAGGCCGATAACCTGTTGACCTTCAATCGCGGGCAGGCGCCGTTACTGAATGGGCAACCGGTGCTGGAGCTGACCGATACCAACGGTTGGGTCGAGATTAACGCTATGCCGCTGTTCGGTGAAAACCCGTTGATGGGCGCCGAGGTATTCACTCGCCCTGACGGTCAACAGATCGCGGTGATTGCCTATGGCCCGAGCCTGAGCCAAGTGTTCGGCGAACGCTTCACCCACTACGCAGTAGCCGTATTCATCCTGATGCTGGCAATGCTCGGCGCGTCGCAACTGTTGATCCGCTTCCTGCTCAGCCAGCTCAACACCTTGAAAGACGTGATGCTCCACGTCGAGAAAACCGGCGACCTGTCGGCCCGTGTGCCACTGGCTTGCAAGGATGAAGTCGGGCAGATGGCCAACGCCTTCAACGCCATGCAGGCCGGTTACCAACGGGTGGTCAACACCGTCGCCAGCACCGCCCGGCAACTGGATGTCGGTGCCGCGCGGCTGGCTTCGAGCATGAACGAGGTGCGTCACGGCATGCTCGGTCAACAAAGCGAAACCGATCAGGCCGCTACGGCGATCAACGAGATGACTGCCACGGTTCATCACATCGCCCAACACGCCGGCGCCACCCGCGACCTCTCGCAAACCGCCGACACCCTGGCGGGCAGCGGCCAGGCAGTGGTCACTCGGGTGCAGCAATCGATTGGCGGCTTGTCCACCGGCGTGCAGCAAACGGCCGAGATGATTCAGCGTCTGGCCGAGGACAGCCAGAAGATCAATGGCGTGGTCAGCGTGATCCACAGCATCGCCGAACAGACCAACCTGCTGGCCCTAAACGCAGCCATCGAAGCGGCCCGGGCCGGTGAAATGGGCCGCGGATTTGCGGTGGTCGCCGATGAGGTGCGTAACCTGGCCAAGCGAGTCCAGGCGTCCACCGACGAGATCACCACCATGGTTTCAGCGCTGCAGGCCGGCACTCGGGATGCTGTGGACTTCATGCAGGAAAGCTCGTACAAGGCGGACGACTGCATGCAACAGGCTCAGGAAGCCAGTGTGGCGCTGGTCGAAATCACGAGTGCGGTGGCGCAGATGCGTGAAAGCAATACGCAGATCGCGGTCGCAGCCGAGCAGCAGAGCCATGTGGCGCAGGAGATGAATCGGGCGGTGGTGAGCATTCGCGACGTGACCGAAAACACCGTGCAGCAGACCGTGAATTCGGCGATTACCAGCAATGAGTTGGCGATGTTGGCCGGGGAGTTGAGCAAGGCCATTGGGCAGCTCAAGCTTTAGAGATCGCTAAAAGATCGCAGCCTGCGGCAGCTCCTACGCCGATCGCGGTCCCCCGTAGGAGCTGCCGCAGGCTGCGATCTTTTTTGCCCATCACACCTATCATGTCGATAGCCAGCCTCGATTCGCCGACGGCTTTCGCCAAGCCTATTCTTTGTTCAAGAGCCTCATCGAACCAAGGATAAGCATCATGGGCAAACGTCATCCCAACCTTCCCGCCTGGCAATGGCGAGCGTACCCGCATAATCACCAGCACCCGACCAATCTGGTGTTGCACCTGATTGCCGTGCCGCTGTTCATCGTGGCGTTTTTACTGATGGTCTCGGGGGTGTTCAGCCTGGATCTGGCGAGCATCGCGATCGGCGTTATCGGCCTGATCGCCGCCTTGGGTCTGCAGCGCCAGGGTCACCGTCTGGAGGCGCAAGCCTCCGAGCCGTTCAGTGATCGCAAAGATGCGGTATCACGCTTGTTGGTCGAGCAGTTCCTGACCTTCCCACGGTTTTTCTTCAGTGGCGGTTGGTGGCGCGCCTGGCGTGAACGCCACCGTCGTCGTCACTGATCAGGCGAAAATCGTGACTGTCTGCCGGCTCATGGCGATCAACTGACCGTCTTCGCTCCACAGTTTTGCGGCGGCGTGCCCGTAGCCGTCAGCGGCATACTCGATTTCAACCAGGTACTTGCACCAGTCCAGCGTGCTCAATGCGAGCAACGGCTGGACGAATTCGATGGTCCAGGTCAGCGTGCTGCCTGCCGCCGGTTTCTTCAGATACGACAACAAGGACGGCGGCCAAGCGTCCACCAGCGCCAGAGTATGCGCTTCGCTGACCGTCTCGTCCTTCACCTCCCCACGCAAGCGCACCCAACCACCCATCTCGCGGGATGTGTTGCCGGTAAACGGCAGGCCACCGACACTCCAGCGCATTGCCATATGACGCATGAATTCCGGCGTCACCCCTTTGATATAGGGCATTTCCTGACAGTCGTCCCAGTGCTTCATCTCGGGCGCCGCGTTGGCCGTGACCGCCACTTCGGAAGGTCGCGAGGCGCCGAAGCTGCCCTGGACCAACGTCACCACCTGGCCCTTCTGCATCGCCCGGCCCAACACCTGGCTGACGGCTTTGCCTTCGCGCAGCACATCGACTTCAAAGCTGACCGGCACATCGGGCTCGACCGGTCCGACAAAGGTGATTGCCAACGAACGCACCGGACGATCCGCCGGGACTTTTGCGCGCATGGCTTCGTATTGCAAGGCGGCTATCAGCCCACCAAAACTCGCCCGCCCCTGGCCCCATTCGGCCGGAATAGACAGCTCCTGCGGCTGGCTGCGAACAGTGTCGAGCAGATCGGAAAAGCGCATGGGAACCTCAGAGACAGGAAAATGGATGGAACGATCTTAACCAGCCCGCAAAGCCGACACAGCGCTTATTCCGGCCAAAATCACTGACAGATGAGCCGTGCCTGCATTGAACACACAACTAATGTGGGAGCGAGCCTGCTCGCGATGAGGCCATGACATTCAACATTGATGCTGGCTGTCATGCCGCCATCGCAAGCAGGCTCGCTCCCACATTTGATCTTTGGGGTTTTCAGGATTTGAAGCAGGCGACGCTGAATTTTTCGAGGACGCGGTCGGCGCGCTCTTCGGCCTTGGCCAAGGTGGTTTTCCAGACCGCGACACACGGCTGCAAATCGGGCTCTTCCTTGGCGCGCTCCAGCCACTGCCAGCTATCGTGCCAATCACCCAAGGCAGCCTGCGCCGATTTCAGTCTGGGCAGGGCCGCTTCCGGCAAGCGATCCAGTTCGGGGTAGGCTTCGATGCCATAGCGCACGCGCTTGATCAGCAGGCGCAGGCGATGGCGGTCATGGGCGGGGTCATGCAGGGCCTGGTCGAGTTTCTTCCATTGTTTGCCCAGGCGTTTTTCGATGCGCTTGCGCAAGCCCTTGAGCAAGCCCTGACGCTGGGAAGCCCGCAGGAAGCGCGGAAAAGCGTCGAGGATCATCAGCATCTGCGCCACTTCCGGGCTCGCCGCCACGAGGGGATAAGCCTCGGCCATCCGCACCATGCGCCGGTGCGCGGCCTCGGGATGATCGTGCTGGAGCAGGTACGCCGCCAGCACTTCGCGATCGCGCAACGGCGTGGTCAGGTCACCGACCCGGGACGCCGCCGCTTCCAGTTGCTCGACCCCGGGCAAACCGCGCAAGGGCCGCAGCAGGCTGCGCAAACGTCGCACGGTGGTGCGTAGATCGTGCAACGCTTCGGAGTCGGTGCGGGCACTCAAGCGTGCCTGACAGGCGAGCAAGCGAACGTCCAGGCTCAGAACATGAGCCACCAACCGATCAACCAAGGCAGACATCGCTTGCTCCCTGAATCGAGTTCCCCCATTGGCTATAGCATGCTTCAACGGCCGGCGCGAGACTCGCGAATGTAGAAGCGCGCCTTCTCGGCTTTCCTGGTGCAACCCTCATAGGCTTCGAATTGCTGCTGGGTCTTGGCACCGGTCAGCAACGACAGCGCCTTGGAGTAGCTGACGGTCCCGGCAAAGCCCTCGACCTTGGCCAGGTCCAGTTCATGCCAGGCGGCGTCGAGCTGGCTTCCGCAGCTGTCACGGTAAGCGGTTTTACCGGCACAACCGGCGAGTGCCAGGGCAATCAACGGCACACAGATCCAGACTTTCATCACTCACACCTCAAAGATAGGTAAACATGCATGCACGTAAGACGGTCTGGCGCGTGAAAAGTGCCTTGGGCCCGCAGTGGAAACTATGGCGCCCGCGAGAATACCCATTAGCCTTCCCGGAGTGTCAAAAAACGACGCACTGGCCTCGCCGAACGACCATAGCGATTGAAGCGTGCCCCTCGATAGGTGCATTGTTGAACCTTGTCAGAGAGGTCGATTCATGAAAAAGCGTGTCGCACTGGTGTTGGGCTCGGGTGGCGCCCGGGGCTACGCTCATATTGGCGTCATTGAAGAGATCGAACGGCGCGGCTACGACATCGCCTGCATCGCCGGTTGCTCCATGGGCGCGGTGGTCGGCGGGATTTATGCTGCCGGCAAACTCAACGATTATCGCGACTGGATCGAGAGCCTAGATTACCTCGACGTGTTGCGTCTGGTGGACGTCAGCTTTCGCCTGGGCGCGATTCGCGGGGAAAAGGTCTTCGGGCAGATCCGCAAGATCGTCGGCGAGATCAACATTGAGGACCTGCGCATTCCCTACACGGCGGTGGCCACAGACCTGACCAACCAGCAGGAAATCTGGTTCCAGGAGGGTTGTTTGCACCAAGCCATGCGCGCCTCGGCGGCAATCCCCAGCCTGTTCACGCCGGTGATGCAGGGCAATCGAATGCTGGTGGACGGCGGTATCCTCAACCCGTTGCCGATCGTGCCGGTGGTGTCGAGCCATTGCGACCTGATCATCGCGGTCAACCTCAACTCCACCAACCAGCGTCACTATCAACTGCCAGTGATCCAGCGCCCGGCCGCGTTCAGGACCCGCTTCGACAGCCTGATCAACTCGTTGGGTTCTAAATTGCCCTTCCGCCGCAAACAGGCCGAACAATTGCTGCTGTTGGAAAAGGAAGCGTTGATGGCAGAAGCGGCCGAGATTAATCCGTGGATCGAATCCGCCGCGCCCGAAGGCCAGCAACCGGCGGCGGCCCCGGAAAGCAACGGCGCACCGAAATCCGCCACCGGGTCGTTCATCATCGACAACGTCGGGCCGGCGTCCTTGCTGGACCTGATCAACCAGAGTTTCGAGGTGATGCAGACCTCATTGGCGCAGTACAAGATTGCCGGGTATCCGCCGGATATCTTGATCAACGTGCCCAAGCGAGTGTGTCGGTTTTTCGAGTTCTACAAAGCGCCGGAGTTGATCGCGCTGGGGCGCGAGATTGCGCGCGATACGCTGGATCGGTATGAGAATGAGCGGGATTCCTGAAGCTCTCGGTGAATGTGAGGGCCTCTTCGCGGGCAAGCCTCGCTCCTACAGGGTTTGAGTCGATCATACGTTTTGTGAGCGACATCAAACCGTAGGAGCGAGGCTTGCCCGCGAAGGCGTCAGATCAATCAATACAGAACTAAAGGCTGCCCTCACTCAACAACCGATACCCAACCCCCGCTTCGGTAACGATGAACCGTGGCTGAGTCGGATCATCCGCCAGTTTCTGCCGCAGGTGCCCGACCACGATCCGCAGATAGTGACTGTCTTCGGTGTGAGTCGGGCCCCAGATGTCCTTGAGCAATTGCTGCTGGGTGATGACCCGCCCCGGATGCCGCGCCAGTTGCGCCAATACCGCATACTCCTTGCGCGTCAGCGCCACTTCGGCGCCGTCCAATAGCACCCGGCGATAAGCCAGGTCCACGGTGAGCGGACCAAAACTGAGCGCCGCTTCCTGGGCCTCACCCGTCGGCGCCTGACGCAGCAACGCGCGCACTCGGGCCAGAAACTCCTGGATGCCGAACGGCTTGGTCACGTAGTCGTTGGCGCCGCCATCCAGGGCTTGTACTTTCTGCCCTTCGCTCGCGCGCACCGAGAGCACCAGTACCGGCACCGTCGACCACTCGCGAAACTCGCGCAGCACCTGCTGGCCGTCCATGTCCGGCAGGCCGAGGTCAAGCACCAGCAGGTCGGGTTTGTTCAATGCGGCCTGGGCCAGGCCTTCCGTGCCGGTGCCGGCCTCGAGCACTTTATAGCCTTGGGAGGCGAGACTGATGCGCAGGAATTTGCGGATCTGCGGTTCGTCGTCAATGACCAAAATGGTCGCGGTCTGGCTCATGAATTCACATCAACACAAAGAAGTGGCAAGAGAGTAGCGCAGGCGAGATCAGGCTTCACTGTCCAATCCCGGTTGAGTCTGCAACGGCAGGTGCAGCGTGATGCAGGTACCGCGCCCTTCGATGCCGTCGGCGACGCTGATCCGCCCGCCATGGGCACCGACCATGCCCTGACAGATCGCCAGCCCCAACCCGGTGCCCTGCCCGCCGCGATCGCCGCGAGCGGCGGTGTAGAACATGTCGAAAACCTTCGCCCGTTCCTCCTCCGGAATCCCCGGTCCCTCATCGCTCACCGAAAAAAACAGCTCGCTGTCATTGGCCCCTGCACGCAATTCAAGACGCCCGTGGGGTGGTGAGAAACGCGCGGCGTTTTCCAGCACGTTGACCAGAGCTTGTTCGATCAGCGCGGCATGCACATAGAGCAGCGGCAACTCGGCCGGTACTTCGGTAATCACCTGCAACGATGCCAGCACCGCGCGCAGACGATTGAGCGAACTGCCGACGATGTCTGCCGGCGACACCCAGTCCCGCGCTAGCTTCAGGGCGCCGTGACCGAGGCGAGTCATGTCCAGCAGGTTTTGAATATAGCGATCCAGCCGTTCGGCTTCATCGCGGGTGCCTTCGAGCAGTTCGCGGCGGTCCTCCAGGGGAATCGCCTCGCCAAGCGCCAGCAGGCTGTCGATGCTGCCGCGCATGGAGGTCAGCGGCGTGCGTAAATCGTGGGACACCGAGGCCAGCAGCGCGCTGCGCAGTTGCTCGGTTTCACCATGCAAGCGTGCCGCCTCAAGGTCATCGGCCAGTTGCGCGCGCGCCAATGCTTGGGCCAGCGGTTGGCTCAGCGCGGTCAACAAGCGTCGACGCTGGCCGCTCAGAGTCTGACCTTCTTTGGCACACACGCCGAGCAGCGCCAGCGGCCCATCGTCCACCGACAACGGCCACCACCACCAGCGCCCGAACGGCAAGGTGCCGGTGCCTGCGCCGGCCGGTTGGTCGTGTTGCCAGGCCCAATCGGCGGCAGCGCGCTCGGCTTCGGAGAACTCCAGCGGCCCGCCGGTTTCAACTTTCCAGCCGCTCTGGCCATCGCGATTGAGCAGGCACAGTTTCAGGTCGGTCCAGCCATTGAGGTGCTGCGCCGCAGCGCTGACCACGGCCTGCCGGTCGGTGGCGGCGGTGAGTTTGCGCGACAGGTCGAGCAGTTCGCTGGTTTCTTCCTGGGTGTCGCGCAAGGCCTGCAATTGCCGCCGTTGCCGAGCCGCAAGGTTGCCGGTCAAGGCCGCCATCAACAGGAAGAACAACAAGGTCAGCACGTCTTCTTCGCGCTGGATGCGGAAGGAGAAATTCGGCGGAATGAACAGAAAGTCATAGGTCAGGAATGACAGCGCCGCGCAGGCCAGCGCCGGGCCAAGGCTGCTGCGCACTGCCACCAGCAACACCGCGGCGAGGAACACCAGCGAAATGTTGGGCAGCGGCAAGACGCTCGACACCGCCCAGGCCAGGGCACTGGCGAGCACCGTCGCCACCAGCGCCAACGCGTAGTCGAACCAGACCAGAGATTGCGCCGAGCGTTGGCGCGGTTGATGCTGTTCGTGGTCACTGTCGAGCACGTTGATTTCCAGCCCGCGAGCATCGCGCAGTAAACGAGACGCCAGCCCGCCACCGAACAACCGTCGACGCAAACGCTGGCGCGACTGGCCCACCAACACCAGGCTGGCGCGTCGTTCAGCGGCATGCTGGATCAGCGTTTTCGCCACCTCGCCCGCGCGCAGCAACACCACTTCGCCACCGAGGCGTTCGGCCAGTTGTTGAGCGCTTTGCAGGCGCAGCCGCGATTGCTCGTCGCGCACACGGCCGTTGTCCACATGCACCAGGCTCCACGGCAGATGCCGCCGCTGGGCGACGCGACTGGCATGACGTACCAGGCGTTCGGCCTGAGCATCGCCATCGACGCCCACCAGCAAGCGACCACGCACAGCCGGCGCGGCCTGCCCCAACTGGCGGTAACCCTGCGCCAGATCGTTATCCACCTGAGCGGCTGCGGTTTGCATCGCCAGTTCGCGCAGGGCGGTGAGGTTGGTCTGGGTGAAGAACGCATCGATGGCCGCCCGCGCCTGCTCAGGCACGTAAACTTTGCCGTCGCGCAGACGCTCCAGCAACTCGCGCGGCGGCAGGTCGATCAGCAGCAGTTCGTAGGCTTCTTGCAACACCCAGTCAGGCAGGGTTTCGCGCACCTGAACGCCGGTGATGCCGCGCACCTGATCGTTGAGACTTTCCAGATGCTGGACGTTGACCGTGGTGAACACGTCGATGCCGGCAGAGAGCAATTCCTGGATGTCTTGCCAGCGCTTGGTGTGACGACTGCCAGGGGCATTGCTGTGGGCCAGTTCGTCCACCAGCACCAGTTTCGGTTTGGCTTTGATCAGACCGTCGAGGTCCATTTCTTCAAGCATCACGCCACGGTATTCCGAGCGCACCAACGGCTGCTGCGGCAAGCCAGCCAGTAGCGCTTCGGTTTCGGCGCGACCGTGGGTTTCGACCACCCCGGCCATGACTTTCACACCTTGGCGCAACTGAGTGTGGGCGGCTTGCAGCATGGCGTAAGTCTTGCCGACCCCCGGGGCTGCGCCCAGGAATACCTTGAGCCGGCCACGGCCATCGCGGGGCAGGTCTGCTAACAGCGCGTCGGCGCGGCCGGAGTCACTCATGCTTGAAGTTCTCTCTCATTCTGATGTTGATGCAGTGACTGTCAGGGCCTCTTCGCGGGCAAGCCCGCTCCCACAGGGATCGATGGTGGCCACAAATTCTGTATCCACCATCGCCTCCTGTGGGAGCGGGCTTGCCCGCGATTGGCGGCGCCACCGATTTACAGTTTTTCCAGTGCCATGTTCAGCGCCAGCACATTCACCACTGGCGGCCCCACCAGGGGCTGCTCGATGTGCGCGTCCAGCAGTTGCTCAAGCGTAGACACCGGCAGATTGCGCGCCGCCGCGACACGCGCCAGTTGATAGGCAATCGCCGCCGGTGGCAAGTGCGGATCGAGGCCGCTACCAGAGGTGGTCAACATGGCCAGCGGCACTGGCCCCTGACCGGCTACCTGCAGTTTATTGGCTTCGTCGATAACGCGAGTGGCCAGCGCCGGATTGCTTGGCGAGAGGTTGCTGGCGCTGCTCGACACAGTGGCAAAGGCACCTGCCGATGGTCGCGGGTGGAACCAGGTGTCGCCGACGAAATCCTGGGCAATCAATGACGAGCCACGGACCTTGCCGTCGGCGTCACGCACCAGGCTGCCGTTGGCCTGGGCCGGGAAGGCGACTTGGGCGACGCCGGTGACCACCAAGGGATAGACGACGCCGGTGATCAGGGTCATCAGCATCAGCAGGCTCAGGGCTGGACGTATCAGTGTGGACATTTCAAAATCCTCGAATTCAGAGAACAAATACAGCGTTCAGTCAGGTGAACCGTGGCGCATTCATCGCGAGCAGGCTCGCTCCCACAGAGGAATGTAGTGCCTTTGTGGGAGCGAGCCTGCTCGCGATGGCGGCGCAGCTGGCGCTCCGCGCAAGTCAAACCAAATGCAACGCCGTCAACAGCATGTCGATCGCCTTGATGCCCACGAACGGCACCAGAATCCCGCCCAATCCATAGATCAACAGATTGCGTCGCAACAACGCCGCGGCACTCACCGCCTGTACCCGCACACCCCGCAACGCCAATGGAATCAGCACCACAATGATCAGGGCGTTGAACACAATCGCCGACAGAATCGCGCTCTGCGGACTGCTCAGGTGCATGACGTTGAGCACACCCAGTTGCGGGTAGATCGAGGCGAACAGCGCCGGCAGGATCGCGAAGTACTTGGCCACGTCGTTGGCGATGGAAAAGGTCGTCAGCGCACCGCGGGTCACCAGTAATTCCTTGCCGATCTGCACCACGTCCAGCAGCTTGGTCGGGTCGCTGTCGAGGTCGACCATGTTCGCCGCCTCCCGCGCCGCTTGCGTACCGTCGTTCATCGCCATACCGACGTCCGCCTGGGCCAGGGCCGGGGCGTCGTTGGCGCCGTCGCCGCACATGGCGACCAGGCGACCGTCGTTCTGCTCGTGACGAATGCGCGCCAGTTTTTTCTCCGGCGTGGCTTCGGCCAGCACGTCATCCACGCCTGCTTCGGCAGCAATCGCAGCAGCGGTCAGCGGGTTGTCGCCAGTGACCATGACCGTGCGAATCCCCAATTTTCGCAGTTCGGCGAAACGCTCGCGGATGCCGGGCTTGACCACATCCTTGAGGTGGATGACACCGAGCAATTTGCCGTCGGCGCAGACCAGCAGAGGCGTGCCGCCACTCTGAGCGATCTTGTCGATTTCCCGGGACAGAGGCGCGGCCAGATCGGCGCGTTTCAGGCCGACGAAGGTCAGCAGCGAATCCACCGCGCCTTTGCGATAGACCCGGCCTTGATAGTCGACACCGGACAGGCGGGTTTCGGCACTGAACGGCACAGCGGTCAGCACCTCGGCGGACGGCTCGGGTTGTGGGTGAAGACCGCGCAGGTACTCGACGATGGATTTGCCTTCAGCCGTGTCATCGGCCAAGGAGGCAAACAACGCGCCCTCGGCCAGTTCCCTGGCAGTGACACCCGGCGCGGCATAGACCGCGGAGCAGCGACGGTTGCCGAAGGTGATGGTGCCGGTCTTGTCCAGCAGCAAGACGTGAACGTCCCCCGCCGCTTCCACGGCGCGACCGGACTTGGCGATCACATTCAGACGCACCAGACGGTCCATCCCGGCAATCCCGATCGCCGACAACAAACCGCCGATAGTGGTCGGAATCAGCGTGACCAATAACGCCACCAGGAACACCAGCGGCAGGCTGCCATTGGCGAAATGGGCGAATGGTTGCAGAGTCACCACCACCAGCAGAAAGATCAGGGTCAGGCCGATCAGCAGAATATCCAGCGCCACTTCGTTCGGGGTTTTCTGGCGTTTGGCGCCTTCGACCAGCGCGATCATGCGGTCGAGGGTCGACTCGCCGGGGTTGGCGGTGATGCGCACCAGCAGCCAGTCGGACACCAGGCGAGTGTTGCCGGTGACGGCCGAGCGGTCGCCGCCGGATTCGCGAATCACCGGCGCGGATTCACCGGTAATTGCCGCTTCGTTGACCGCCGCGATGCCTTCGATCACCTCGCCGTCACCGGGAATCATCTCTCCCGCTTCGACGCGCACCACATCATCTTTGCGCAGGCTAGTGGCGGGCACCACTTGAAAACTGCCATTGGCAGTTTTGCGACGGGCACTCAAGCCTTCGCTGCCAGCCTTGAGGCTGTCGGCGCGGGCCTTGCCGCGACCTTCGGCCAGCGCTTCGGCGAAGTTGGCGAACAACACGGTGAACCACAACCACAGTGCGATTTGCGCGGCGACGAAGGTCGGCACGGCACTGTCGGGAATGAAGCACAGCACAGTGGTCAGAATCGCAGTCAGCTCCACCACCAGCATCACCGGCGCACGTTGCAATTGCCGAGGGTCGAGCTTGACGAACGCTTGCACCAGCGCCGGGCGCCAGAGCGCGGCGATCGCGGTTTTCGGTTGTTCCGGCGCCTTGACGACGGCGGCTTTAGTTGCGGGCATATTCATCATTGACTCCTTAGAAGCCCAAGCTCAGATGTTCGGCAATTGGACCCAGCGCCAGCGTCGGCAAGAAGGTCAAACCACCCACCAGCAAAATGGTCACGGTCAGCAAGGTCACGAACAGCGGGCCGTGAGTCGGGAAGCTGTTCTGGCCGATCGGCGCGGTTTTCTTCATCGCCAAGCTGCCGGCCAGGGCCAGTACCGGGAGGATGTAGCCGAAGCGCCCGATCAACATGCCCAGTCCCAGCATCAGGTTGTGGAACGCGGTGTTGGCACCGAAACCGCCGAACGCCGAGCCGTTGTTGGCACTGGCCGAGGTGTAGGCATAGAGCAACTGACTGAAACCGTGAGCACCAGGGTTACTGACCGCCGCGACCGGGCCAGGCAGGCTGGCGGCAATCGCGCCGAGCACCAGCACGCCGACCGGCATCACCAGCAACGTCACCACCAGCAGCTGAACTTCCCGGGCTTGCAGTTTCTTGCCGAGGTATTCCGGGGTGCGGCCAATCATCAGGCCGGCGAGGAATACCGCAATCAGCACGTTGAGCAACATGCCGTAGAGCCCGGCTCCGACGCCGCCGAAGATCACTTCGCCGACCATCATGTTGACCATCGCGACCATGCCGCTCAGCGGGTTGAGGCTGTCGTGCATGCCATTGACCGAACCGTTCGACGCCGCCGTGGTGGTCACCGACCACAGCACGGTGGCGGTGGTACCGAAGCGCGCTTCCTTGCCTTCCAGCGGCGCGGTCTGTTCGACGGCGACGTTGTTCAGGGTCGGGTTAGGCTGGTACTCAGCCCACAGCGAAGTCGCGCCGCCGATCAAAAACAGCGCCAGCATGCAGGCGATGATCGCGCGGCTCTGACGCAGGTCTTTCACGTAATGGCCGAAGGTGAACACCAACGCCACCGGGATCAGAATGATCGAAGCGACTTCGAACAGGTTGCTCCACGCCGTCGGGTTCTCGAACGGATGCGCCGAGTTGACACCGAAGAAGCCACCGCCGTTGGTGCCCAGTTGCTTGATCGCAATCTGGCTGGCGGCCGGGCCGAGCGGGATCACCTGATCGACGCCCTGCATCGTCACGGCATTTACGTACTGAGCGAAGGTTTGCGGCACGCCCTGCCACACCAGATACAGCGCCAGCAGCAGACACAGCGGCAGTAGGCCGTAAAGGGTGGCGCGAGTCATGTCGACCCAGAAGTTGCCGAGGGTTTTGGTGGATTTGCGGCCGATGCCGCGACAGAGTGCAACCAACACGGCGAGGCCAGTGGCAGCACTGACGAAGTTCTGCACGGTGAGGCCGACCATTTGGCTCAGGTAGCTCAGGGACGCTTCGCCGCTGTAGGCCTGCCAGTTGGTGTTGGTCATGAAGCTGACGGCGGTGTTGAACGCCAGCGTCCACTCCTGACCCGGCAGGTTTTGCGGGTTCAATGGCAAATGGTCCTGGAACAGCAGGATCGCAAACAGCAGCAAAAAACCCGCGAGGTTAAAAGCGAGCAAGGCCAGGGTGTATTTCTGCCAGCTCTGCTCGGCCTGCGGATCGACGCCGGCCACCCGATAGCAACCACGCTCCACCGGCCCGAGGATCGGTGAAAGCCAGGTGCGCTGCCCTTCCATCACCTTGTAGTAGAAGCGCCCCAGAAACGGTGCCGGAATCAGCACCACGGCGAAGAAGGCGAGGATCAGCCAATAGTCATAACTGTGCATAGCCGCTCCTAGTTCCGGTCCGCGCGCAACAGCGCAACCAACAGATAAATGAACAGCCCCACTGCCAATAGCAGTGACACCCCGTCCAGAACGCTCATGGAAGTTCTCCGTATTACGGCGTATTGCCGTGTGTGGAGTGATTGTCGGTAGGGAGGCTGTAAAGGCGCGAGATCGAGGGGTGGGGCGGGGCATAAAGAATGCGTAAAGAGTGGGTTTATGCCGTTGTTGCAGCGGTGTCCGGGCGGGCCTCATCGCGGGCAAGCCCGCTCCCACAGGGGACGGTGGTGTATCGCTAAACGCATATCCTTGTGGGAGCGGGCTTGCCCGCGATGACGGCAGAACAGGCACCGACGCCCCCAACTGGCGCACAAAAAACCCGCATTCAGCCGCGAACATCCCCGATACGACAGCTTTCAGCGCTTTACGACGCCCACCTGAAAAATGGCACGCCCACTGCACACGCCCTCCCCCGAGCTTTTCCAAACCGTTCAGGGAGCAACGCATGAACACACAACTCAAACCCACGCTGGGCACGCTCCACCTGTGGGGTATCGCGGTCGGGCTGGTGATTTCCGGTGAGTACTTCGGCTGGAGTTACGGCTGGGGCGTTGCCGGGACACTGGGCTTTTTGGTGACCTCTTTCATGGTCGCCACCATGTACACCTGCTTCATCTTCAGTTTCACCGAACTGACCACCGCCATTCCCCATGCCGGCGGTCCCTTTGCCTACAGCCGCCGCGCCTTTGGTGAAAAAGGCGGATTGATTGCCGGGTTGGCGACCCTGATCGAATTCGTCTTCGCCCCACCAGCGATTGCCCTGGCGATCGGTGCCTACCTGAACGTGCAGTTTCCAGCCCTCGACCCGAAACACGCGGCGGTCGGTGCCTACATCGTGTTCATGGGCCTGAACATCCTCGGCGTGAAACTGGCCGCGACCTTCGAACTGGTGGTCTGCGTGCTGGCGGTCGCCGAATTGCTGGTGTTCATGGGCGTGGTCGCTCCGGCATTCAGCTTCAGTAACTTCGCCCTCAACGGCTGGGCCGGTTCTGATGTGTTCGGTGCGCCAGCGATTGCCGGGATGTTCGCGGCCATTCCGTTTGCCATCTGGTTCTTCCTGGCCATCGAAGGTGCAGCCATGGCCGCCGAAGAAGCCAAGGACCCGAAACGTACGATTCCCAAAGCCTACATCAGCGGCATCCTGACCCTGGTGCTGCTGGCCATGGGCGTGATGTTCTTTGCTGGCGGCGTCGGCGACTGGCGCACCCTGTCGAACATCAACGATCCGCTGCCGCAAGCCATGAAAGCCGTGGTCGGCGAAAGCTCCGGCTGGTTGCACATGCTGGTGTGGATCGGTTTGTTCGGCCTGGTGGCGAGTTTTCACGGGATCATCCTCGGCTACTCGCGGCAGTTCTTCGCCCTCGCCCGGGCCGGTTACCTGCCGGCATCGCTGGCCAAATTGTCGCGTTTCCAGACCCCGCACCGGGCGATCATCGCCGGTGGCGTGATCGGCATCGCGGCGATCTACAGCGACGGCTTGATCAACCTCGGTGGCATGACGCTGACGGCGGCGATGATCACCATGGCGGTATTCGGCGCGATCGTGATGTACATCATGAGCATGCTCAGCCTGTTCAAACTGCGCAAAACCGAACCGAACCTGGAACGCACTTTCCGCGCGCCTTGCTACCCGCTGGTGCCGTTCATTGCGCTGGTGCTGGCAGTGGTTTGCCTGGTGGCGATGGCCTGGTTCAACACCTTGATCGGGTTGATCTTCCTCGGCTTCATGGCAGTGGGTTTCGTGTATTTCATGCTCACCGCGCAACTGCGTGCCGACGCGCCGGCCGATGCGATGTTGACCGGGCTCTGACTGTAGTTTCGAAGATATGGCGCAGATGAACGGGACATAACAGGCCTAGAATGGAACCACTGCGAAATTCCATCGCTCAAAAGTGGTATGCAGGATCGATCGGCGAACCCTCGCCCATCGGCCTGTCCTTAAGGAGAGCCGTTATGCCTTGGTATGCCTGGTTGATTCTGATCGTTGCCATCGGCTCGATCGTTGGCGGTTTGATGATGCTGCGCGACACCGCCAACAAGGTCGAATTGACCGAAGAGCAACGCAAGCGCGTCGCCGAACGCAACGCGGAAGCGGATGCCAAGGATGCGCAGGACCGCTAGATCAAAAGATCAAAAGATCAAAAGATCAAAAGATCAAAAGATCAAAAGATCGCAGCCTTCGGCAGCTCCTACGAGTCTGCGATCTTTTTGCTCTGCTTTTGGCGCTTACTTTTCCCAATCGGCCTTGGCGATGTGCAAGCCATGCAGCCCTTTGTAAGCCGCACGTTCCGGCTGGCTCCAGCCCTCGAGCAAAGAATCCTCCAACCGATAAATCTCCACCCCAAGCGGACGACACACACTCAACGGATCCTGCGCATCCGGCCCCCACATGGCCAAGGACAGATCGCCACCCGGACAGGTCGACAGTGCACACAGCAAATCAATCTCGGCAAAAAACTCCAGGTAATCGCCCTTCTGTGCCGGGCAGGCTTTCATGAAGTACATGTCGTCGTGGTTCAGGCCGGTGCACTGAAAAATGTTCAGCACATCATGCACGTCAAACTCGGTCAGGCCATGGGGTAACACTGCGCGAGTCAAATTCGAGTGGCAGTGATGATGGAAGTCCTCGCCGGTGAGCATTTTGTTCACATAGGGATCGCAGCGCGTCCCCAGCAAATCATGCAAACGCCCGCCATGTTCGTCGATGCCGTACCCGGCCAGGCTATCGTCGGTAATGGTCACCAGCGGTCTTAAGAAAGGCAGGTTCGACCAGAGCCGGTCATGGGTGCTGACATGCGCCCCTTGCAACTGCCGGGTCCGCGCGGCCCACAAGCGTTCGCGCGGGTCGTGGGCATTCCAGACATTGAAGTCCCCGACTTGCGGGCCGATCGGGGTCGTGACCCTGAACACATGCCCGGCTGGCACATTCCAGGCGCGGCCGGTGCGGATCGGCACTTCGAATTGTTCGATCAGCGTGCGCCCTTCTTTCTTGTCCCGAACTCTCTCGTAGAAAGCCGTGTCTACCTGCAAGGCCGAGCCTTTGCTGACTTGATAGGCCGCCGGATAGTCTTTGTACATGGCACAAATCCTCGATCAGTGATGGGAAGAAGGGGCAAGCATTTGCAACAGGAGGTGTTCGGAGTCGTCGAGATAAAGGCTCATGGCGTCCCCGGCCGCGCGCTTATCGCCGTCGGCCAACAAGTCATGAATCTGCCGGTCACGCGCTAGCCAGGGCGCCTGAAAACGTGATTCGTCGGGAGCGGTGCAAAACACCAGGCGCAGTTGCGCGACAACGTTAGTGAAGAACTCATCGAACAATGGACCTGCGCAGCAATCCGACAATGTGTTGATGAAATGCCAGGCTGTGGGTGCCGACGGCACGCCAGTCCTCACGCTCCCGGGCCAGCTCGGTGGCCTCCAGGGCTTCAAGCATCCGGTCGGACTGATAATCACGAAGCGGCTGACTGGCGCTGATGGCTTGCAGTTCCAGGGTGCGACGGACCTTGAACAGATCGCGCACATCATCAGCCCCCAACCTGCGCACCATCACGCCTTTGTTGCGGACATAACGGGTCAGCCCTTCCTGCCCCAGACGATGCAACGCCTCGCGAATTGTGTTTCGCGAGGCGTTGTAAGCCGACACCAGATCGTTTTCCACCAACGCCATGCCCGGCAGCAAACGACCGCCGATGATGTCAGCGCGTAACTCCAATGTGATGTGGTCGGCCAGGGACAGTCCGCTGCTCATACTCAACGCCTCGTGATTGTTCAACAATCGTTAGCGAATGAGTAATCACTATTCGTGCCATCTGCCTTGAACTACTCATCCCAGTATTTGAACAACACACTGGCGTTGACGCCGCCAAATCCGAAGCCGTTGGACATCGCGTACTCGATCGTCATTGGCCGCGCCTGACCGTGAACGATGTCCACGCCTTGCGCCGCCGGATCCGGGTTATCGAAGTTAAGCGTCGCCGGCACCACCTGATCGCGGAGCGCCAGCAGCGTAAAGATCGCCTCGATCCCGCCAGCGGCGCCTAGCAAATGCCCGGTGGCAGATTTGGTCGACGTCACCGCTATCTTGTTGTCCGAGCCGAACAACGATTTGATGGCCGCCAACTCCCCCAAATCCCCAACCGGCGTCGAGGTCGCATGAGCGTTGAGATGCTGCACCTGCGCCGGCGAAATGCCTGCCTGGGCCAACGCCAGCGACATCGCCCGACGTGCACCGCTGCCATCTTCAGGCCCCGCGGTCAGGTGATAGGCGTCGGCGCTGGTGCCGTAACCGACCAGCTCCGCCAACGGTTGAGCGCCGCGCGCCAGGGCATGCTCCAGGGACTCGATCACCAGCAGGCCAGAGCCTTCGCCCATCACAAAGCCGTCACGATCAGAGTCGAACGGCCGCGAGGCACGTTCCGGGGTGTCGTTGTAACCGCTGGACAAGGCTCGAGCTGCTGCGAACCCGGCGAGGCTGACACGATCGATCGCCGCCTCCGCACCGCCACACACAGCAATGTCTGCCTCACCACATCGAATCAGCCGCGCCGCGTCACCAATCGCCTGAACCCCGGCCGCGCACGCTGTTACCGGAGCCCCCAAAGGACCCTTGAAACCGTGCTCGATCGACACATGGCCCGCGGCGAGGTTGACCAGAAACGAAGGAATGGTGAACGGCGACAAACGTCGCGGACCACGGCTGTCGGTGGTGCGCACCGCATCGGCAATCGCGCCGAAACCACCCACGCCCGAGCCAATAATGGTGGCCGTGCGTTCCTGGGCGTTGACGTCCTGCGGATGCCAACCGGCCTGCTCCAGTGCCTGACGCGCCGCCTCCATGGCAAACATAATGAAGCGGTCCATCTTCTTCTGCTCTTTGGGCGGCGTCGCCCGGTCCGGGTCGAAACCCGCCTCCGGATCTTCCGCCAGCGTCTGCACTGCGCCACCAACCTTGGTGGACAGATCGGCAACCACCTCGTCCGGTAACGCCCGCAACCCAGAACGCCCGGCCAACAGACGCGCCCAAACCGCTTCGACGCCACTACCCAACGGCGACACCAGGCCCATGCCCGTGACCACTACTCGACGATTACTCATAACGCAAATACCTCAAGCCGATTCATGGTGCCTCACTTGTAGCGCGTGGCGGCCGTGCTTCTGGACAGATTCGGCGCCATCGCATGACGCGCCGCCATAAAGGCCTCCCACTCGGAGGCATTCGGTAACGAAGGAATGGTGATCAACTCACCTTGGTCCAGACCCGACAATGCCGCGTCGACCATCTCTCCCGCTTCCATGATCATATCCGCCGGAATCTGGGACGCATCGATACCGGAGCGCTCCAAAATCTCGGTGCGTGTTACACCCGGCAACACCGCTTGAACCTGGACCCCGGTGCCCTGCAGTTCGGCGTTCAACGACTGAGTCAGGCTCAACACATAAGCCTTGCTCGCGCTGTACGTCGCATTGAACCGCTCAGGAAACAACGCCACCACCGACGCAATATTGATGATCGTCCCGCGACCAGCCTTGGTAAAACTGGCCGCCGCCGCCGAGGCCAAGCGCGTCACCGTAGTAACGTTCAACTGAATCAAACGCTCCAGCTGATCCATATCGGCGTTGGCGAGCAAACCATCCGCCGCCACACCGGCGTTGTTCAGCAACAGGCTGATACTCGAATCGCTGCGCAGACGCTGCTCAAGCTTCAACACATCATCCTTTTGCGTCAGATCTGCCTTCAGTACCTCCACCTGAACCCCATGCGCAGCGCGCAACTTGCTCGCTGCCGCTTCCAGCCGTTCTTGATCACGGGCCACCAGCAACAAATCAAAACCACGCGCTGCCAACCGCTCCGCGTAAACCGCACCGATGCCGGAAGAAGCACCGGTGACGAGGGCCGTACCTTGGGTCTGGACAGAATTCATGACAATGCTCCTGGAGGATGCTTGAGGAAGGCGAGCGCCTGAAAGTCAGGGCGCATCAACGAATGACGAATTTATTATAGGCATAATTTAAGAGCTATATGATAGCCGTAATTTTTTGTCTTCCGATGAAAGGCGCCAAATCACCCTCTGCGGCAATATGCAAAAAGGCCGGTCAATGACCGGCCTCTTGGGTGGATTTACAAGCTTAGTTCACTTCCAGCTTCTCGCGATTCTTGTCCAGAATGGCTTTGCCAATCCCTTTCACTTCCAACAATTCGTCGACGGACGAAAACGGCCCATTACTCTCACGATAAGCAACAATCGCCTTGGCCTTCGCTTCACCAATCCCGGTCAACTCGCGCTGCAGAGTCGGCGCATCAGCCCCATTGAGATCGACCTTGGCGGTTTGAGCCTTGGCGGCAACGTCCAGCATCAAGGGTGCCTTGGTAGCCTCTGCCACGACCGTCGGCGCAGCGATGGCCGCGATAGAGGCGCTGGTGAGCAGGGCAAAAACCAGAGAGTAGAAATAGCCAGTACGCATAGATGAAGCTCCATGACATCGATTGAAAGAAGCAGCTTTTCCGAAGCTGCCCCCTAAACTTAGGCGATGTTATGGAGCTGTCAAAAGTGTGTCTATTGCAGGATGTGAAACAATCAGGGTTCGAGACGGCGTTGCTGGTAGATCCAGTCAACGATTTCGCCGTCGGGGGTATAACCACTGACCGTTTCTCGCAGGAGCTGGCGCACGCGGGAGTAATCGTCCTGCTCAACCGCCAACAACAGCTCGGTCAAACGGCCCTTGAGCACATCCCAAGGCAGATGGTCTTCGTTGGCGGACATGATCATTGGATGGGACGTCGCAGCGACGTTATCCCCGATCAGTAACTCCTCATAGAGCTTCTCTCCCGGACGCAGGCCGGTGAACTCAATGGAAATGTCACCGTGCAGGTTCTTTTCCGAGCGGATGCTCAAACCGGACAGGTGAATCATCTTCTCCGCCAATTCGATGATCTTCACTGGTTCCCCCATGTCCAGCACGAACACATCGCCCCCCTGCCCCATGGAACCGGCCTGAATCACCAGTTGCGCGGCTTCGGGAATGGTCATGAAGTAACGGGTGATCTTCGGGTGCGTGACCGTCAGCGGCCCGCCGGATTTGATCTGACTGTGGAACAACGGAATCACCGAACCTGACGACCCCAACACATTGCCAAAACGAACCATGGTGAAACGGGTTTTGTTGACCCGGGATACATTGGCCTTGTCGCCAAACAGTACCGGGGCAACTTCACGACTGAGGGCCTGCAGGGTCAACTCCGCCAAACGCTTGGTGCTGCCCATGATGTTGGTCGGACGCACCGCTTTATCGGTGGAGATCAACACAAAGTTGGCCACACCCGACTGCAAGGCAGCCTGAGCAGTGTTCAACGTGCCCATGACATTGTTCAGCACGCCTTCAGCGATATTATGCTCGACCATCGGCACATGTTTATAAGCAGCCGCGTGATAGACGGTATCTACCTGCCAGGTCTTCATCACATCGAGTAGTTTGTGCGGATGACGGATGGAGCCCAGAACCGGCAACAACCTGACGGGCAACGACTCCCGAAGGATTCGTTGCTCAAGTTCCAAAAGAATGGTGTAAAGATTGAATTCGCTATGATCAAACAACAGTAATGTCGTAGGCGCCAACTCAATGATCTGCCGACACAGCTCGGAACCGATTGAACCTCCAGCCCCGGTCACCATGACCGTTTGACCCTTGATGCAATGCTCCAGCAAAGCGTGCTGGGCTGGAACGGCGTCTCGTCCCAGTAAATCGGCGATGTCTACTTCTTGAATGTCGTCGACTTTAACCCTGCCACTGGCCAGATCCATGAAGCCGGGAACACTGCGTACGTGTAACGGAAACCCTTCCAGGAAGCCGAGGATTTCTCGACGGCGCCCACGGCTGGAAGAAGGGATAGCAAGCAGGATCTCCTGAGCCCCGGTCACATCTATCATCTGTTGAATCTGTTTGGGTTTGTAGACTTGCAACCCCGAAATGACCCGGTCAGCAATACCGGCATCATCATCGATAAACGCCACAGGGCGCATCACACGGCCCATGCGCAGCGCGGCGACCAACTGATTACCAGCAGCCCCCGCACCATAAATGGCGACTTTCGTCAGACCATCTTCGCGGCCGGAGAAAGGCGATCTTTGAGATGCCGAAAACCAGTCGCCCATAAAATAATGGCGCATGCCGAGACGCAGACCACCAATGATGACCAGGCTGAGCCACCAATAATTGAAGACGATGGACCTCGGCACCACGGTCTGATGGTTGCTGTACCAGTAGACGATGACTGAAAGTATCAAGGAGGATAACGTGACGGCCTTGAATATCTCGATGAGCGCATCATTGCCAAAGTAGCGCATCACCGCACGATACATGCCGAACCGGACAAACAGCGGAATGGCGATCAGCGGAGCACTGACGAACAACCACAGATGCTCGCGAAACGGATTCACCATATCGTCGATGCCCAGACGCACGATAAATGCCATCCACAGGGCACCCCAGACCAATATTACGTCAGTAAAAACCTGGATCATCCGTTTCCGCCGACGAGGCAACGCCAGCAAAAACGCGCGCAATCTATCCATATACCCCTTTACCAATCTGGCCTGCTCCCTTGGATGAATCGGCAACGCTCATTGTACGTAGGTAAGGTTCATCGTCACAGAAAAATTACAATGAAGATTGCCCCGCAGATTGATTCGTTTGCGACGAATCGAAAAAGAACAGGAGAATAGCTATGTAACTGCCCAAATGGCCGCTAAATGATGCGCCGTCATCCGCCGTCGCCTCCCCCCCCGCCTGCAGCGCCCCCCACCTTCTCTGGGGTGACGGGCGCAATTTGATGGTCTGTGCCACGTCGCTTGCCGTTGAACAACCTGCAAATCAATCATTGTCTCGCAGCAACAGCTACTTGACCGCTTCAAACACCTGAACCGTTGGCAAGTCGCACACTCTTTTAAACCGTTGATTATTAAACGCGCCTGTTAGAGCCAGCTCAATCCGGGCAGCACGGTCGTTTTTTAAAGACTCCACCAGTTTCTCATCAGTTGAAGCTAGTTTTTTTTCAAACTCGTTCTGAGGTAATGAACCCGGCACTGTTTTATCAAGGACAATAAAATCCAACGGCCGATCACAATATTTTCCAGCCGGCGACAAATTGTTCCAAACCACAGAAACGCAGGACTTCGGAAAGCTCAAAGAGTTGAATCCAGTCGGGATAGTAAAATCTATAAACACATGCCCTGGCCACGCCCTGTTCTCAGAGACACCCATACATTTCGATATCTCGCCACCGGTTTCAACCTGGCCTCTGAATTTGATATCTTTCACAAAATAGGTCAAATGATTCCACTTACTCCCCCTTACATCACTTACATTGAACTCTGTATTCAGCTCATATTGTTCCCGAACAACCAAATCAACGAAGAGTAAAGATGGCAACCCTATCAGTACGAAAAAACCGTAACGGGTACGTGCCCATCCGGCAACGCCAAACAAGAACAGAAACGATACCGATGTAAAATAAACACCGATGCTGTTGCCATTTTTTACCGTGATCCCCAGATACAGTCCCACCAGCAAAACAACAAAAGCAATGGCCACTAAATCCAGTCTGACTTTTTTCTCTTTAGCAAAGAACAACATCACACCAATCACTAGCATCAGCATGATGAAAAAATTCATTCCACTTGAAAATACAGCTCGATAAAATCTGAAAACAGCACTTTCGGAGCCAGAAGCGATGTGCGTGACGGCCATAAAATGACTTAGTATTTCCCAGTACTTTTCAGCGATATCCGGATAAAAATAAGCAAGCATCAATGCGGGATTGGTAAACACCACGAGCAACAACGAGAACAACAGACAAGCAATAATAAAATCGCGCAGGATAATAGCGGGGGACTGGCGCTTGTAGCGAAATACCACGAGTAAAAAAACAAGCGGCGCGATGAGTAAACCACTTAGCTTTATCCCCCCCGCCATCGCCAGAGAAAGAACAATCCATACACGCCCCCGCCCCGTCGACGGGTTATCTCGTAGCGCCAGATATACACTAAAAATTGAAAAAAACATCACCGCGCTAACGGTTCCAAACTTCAGTGAAAAAAAACCAAATGTCGGGAACAGTGTAAAGATCAATAAGGCGATCGCCCGCTCCCTTGCCGCAACCCCTTCCGCAGACAACAACTTGCTCAGAACCGGAAGACTCATAACAGAAAACAACAACGACAGTTGCCTAGGTGCAACAATCAATGGCCAATCAATACCCGCGTGGGTACTTAACAAATACAATGGGTAGGTCAAGAACGATAAAGGCGCCCAAAAAATCCAACCGTAAGCATAGTCATTTATCTCCCATATTTTCGAATACTGCGAACTTTCGATCAGTAAATGAACACGCCTTAATGTTTCCTGAAATGCAACATCGTCTATTTCTCTAAAACGAAGCACGATAAAGCTTTCGGAAAAAACAAAGTTCTCAACAAAAAGTGTCAACACCACCAATAAAATCAATAAATAACAGACCCTCGTAACATATTTACTGATCAACGCCTGGCGATCAACCACACTCCCATCAAAATTATTATTTTTTGTCATTCTAAAAAAATCCGAAATCGTAGCCATACTATTGAGAGACCTGGATTCTGTAAAGCTCTGCATCCCAGTGCAGCAGCTCAAACACCTGGGGCTCTGACAACGCGCGAATCTTCGCCTCTTCGGGCTGGCGCCTGATAACTTCGTAATAGCAAAGTAATTGAGCGTACTTGGCCTTAGTAAAGTCCGCTTTTACATAAACTCCCCGCCCTTGCACAAACACAAGTTCTGGTTCAGACCCGCGCTCCTGAATAACCTGTGAAAGCACCTCAAACGAGGGGTAGGTGTGAGCTTGCGCACCTAGAAAAACCACATGATCAGGGTATAACGCCCAAGTCGGGCCAAGTGCCGCAAAAAGCTTCGGATCGAGCGCCAATTGATGCAGCACGCGGTCTACTACCGGCACGTACCGCTCCAGGCCAGGCAGGGCTGTAGGTATTTCCGACGGCGTATCAAGCGCGCTTTCGCCAACGTGAGCGCTTAGCTGACTGATTAACAATGTCAGCGTGTGATTGATCTCTTCGACATCATCACCTCCAATCACCACGCCATGGTTACGCAAGAAAACGATCTTTATCGCCGAGTCCTGTGCGGTAGCCGAGTTCACCGCACTCGCCAATTCGGCGCCTGGTTTGTAGTAATCAACCATCACCCATCGAGGACAATTGGTTAACAACGCCTGGAAAAGCTCTTCACAATTTTCCCGGACCAAATATGCCAAAACCTCGATGGCATGGAGGTGTGCAACAACTTTCTGAGGCATCAGGGCATGAAGTAAGGTTTCAATCGACGGCTTTAGACTCCCCCCATCCAGCGCTTTTGGTTTAACGTCAAAATGCCCCGCGTCTATCGCCACGCGAAGTTGCTGCAAGTCTACGGGGACGAAGATCTCCTTGCTTGCAGCAGCGAGCCATGTACCTGACGCTTTTACCCACAGTGTGTCACCATCTTTCCAGGAGACATTGCCGCCAGCGCCTTGAACTAACAGAGGGTCCTGACCTATCTGATCGCAATAATTGATGACCGAAGTCACGCGTTCGTCTTCAACAAAATTCATTGCCGCTCTCCCAACTTGGCCAGACAACGACGAAGCGCTCCAAACTCCTGGAATGAAGCATCAGGGGCGTTTTCGCCAACCCCTAGCGGAGTCCCTTCATGGATTTTTTGTATCGTCACTGCTCCGATTTTCTCTCGGCCACCACGGATATCATTAACTGGATTGTCACCAATCATCCAAATGCAGTCGCCTTTGGGGCGCATTTTTTCCAAGGCAATCTGGAACGGAGCTTCGTGCGGCTTATCGAACCCGGCTTCCTCGCTGGTAACGATGTAGTCAAAGTAGTGATCAAGACCGAAATAAACGACTTTTCGAAACTGAATTTGAGCCGTCAAATCAGTCACGATTGCGGTAGGAATACCGAGAAGTCGAATGTCATCCAGCAACTCCTTGACCTCGCGAAATAGCATGGCGTTACTGAGGAACGTCCTCCAATACGTCTGTTCGAAGTCAAGGGCGAGCAGTACCTGAGATCCCAACCCCATGAGTTCGAGCATGCGCTGGAGATACAGAAGTCGACTATGGGATGACGCCGTACCTTTAAGGCGTGACTTCACTTGCTCTCGTGCTTCTTTAAAGGTTTTGTCAAAATCCTCGGGTTTAATCGAAAACGTCTTGACCACCTTGTTTCTTACGGCTCGCTGCGCCGCCGCGTGGGCAGGATCATAGGGGTACAACGTATTATCGGTGTCGAACAGAATGGCGTCCGGCAATCGATCAAATCGCTCTTTTGAATATATCTTCATCATATGAACCGTTTTGTAAGCGCTTGATTGATGTGAGACAAAGTGATTAGTTGCATCAAGCCCATAACCCCATCTTGCCATTTCGGCTGGACATCTAAAAACTCAAAAATGCGAGGACAGATCAAGTGTGCGGCCAGCGCAATATCCTCAGCGGATGTTTCGCCTTCGATCGTCAGTTCAACCTCCGAAGAAACACTCCCTCCCACCATGTCCACGTGCAAGCCACAAACGCCTATGAGCACTCTCATCAACGTCAATTCACCGAGCCCGTTACGCGAGCGCGCGACAAGCTTGAAGCGCATGGGGTTATTGCCGGCAGTGTCATCAAGGGTGCAGGGGTGAATCGGTTGCAGCGAGAACACCAGATCCGCAAGCGACGCTTGCGGCCGAATGAATCGTACGGAGTCCGGCTCACGCTTTTCAAAGGATGACATTACCCGCTCGACAGTATGCCCTCGTTGATGGACATCACGCCTGAGCTTAAAATACTGTCGCAAGCCTTCATCGATATCCAGATAGACGCTCAGGTTGTAGCAGTTACGCAAGATCGGCAAGTAGAGCGCATGGAGGCCGCTGGCAATAATAATGTCGTTGCTTTTGACATGAAGCGGGCGACTCATCCGACCACTCTGGTGATCGTAATGACGTGACTGGATGCTTTTTCCGTCGGTCAGCGACACCAGATCATGCGCAAGCCCTTCAAGGTCGTTCGCCATTGGATTGAGATGGGTCATGACCTGCCACATGGGTTTTTGTCTATCCCAAAGATGGTAGTCATCGCCCGAAACGGTAGCGACTGAATGACTACCGAATAAGCCTTCTATCGCATCCGAGAATGTATCTTTGCCAGCGCCAGAGTCACCCGCGACCCCAAGGACAAACGGTTTACGACTTAAACGGAAAAAATCGTTACGACTCACCGTTTCTCGCCAGATGCGGATGGCAAGCACAATACCAGTAGCCACCATTCCAGTATGGAGCAATGACAATACATGCGCCTCCAGTTGAGGAGGTATCGTCCAGCCAATCCAGGCATAAAACGATGCCGACAGCAAACCAATCTGCGCGCTCATCAGTAGACTGCTCAACACATACAATACGGAGAATATTGACACCAACAACACTGCGATATTATCGCTATTAACTTGATACGTTACTAATAGCGGCACTATCCAAACAAACCAACCGGGAGAGGCCGGCGTCATTAGAATCACAAGCAAAAACGAAATACCCAATATTGCGTTAAACAACTCGAAATTCAGGCGCCTGACCCGCCACGCCAGATAAAGTATTAACAGATACACCAAGGGGGTAATATAAATTTTAATATTACCACCCAGATCAATAGTTAACTGGTAAACCTTTACCATCTCCGGGTTGTTGAGCAGCATTGCCACGCCGGCATCCGCTATGATAAAAAACGGCAGCAATGTGAACACAGCTCCGATCAATAAACCCTTGATGAAATAGCGTAAAAACTGACGAAGCGTACGATTATGGAATAAGTAAATCATGAAAAACGGCAGCGCCAATATCATGCTTAACTTTGCTGAAATTGCCGCCACGCAGGCTAAACCCGCAAGAAGCAAACGAGCCTGCCTCATGTAATACAGCGAGACAACCAGAAACAACACGGGGATCAAATCGTTGAATCCAAAAAAATAACTGGCAACGATAACGATCGGTGACAACCAATAAACGGCCAACAGCAGTCGATCCTGACCTGGCAGCATCCTCCTCAGTATTAGTAACACTGCTATGTCCGCCACGAACAAAGTGGCCCCATATGCATAAGTAATCGGTATTCCTATTGCGTCACAGATCAGCGTCTGCGGTAGAAACGACAACCACATCGTATAACCGTACGGAAAAGCCGCCGGAACGCCACCTTGCTGAAGCCAGACAGCCCATGGATCAAGGCTCACTGAGCTGGCACTTACCTGCAAAAAAGGAGCATACCAATCAGCCACTGCAGTTGGGACGATTACCGCAATCAACGACAACCGAATGACGAGTCCCAGCAGGAACAGAGGATTCAATACGCGTCCTCTCATGGTCGGTTAGCTACTTGTTCCCAGAGGTCAGGTCGCTTCGTACATACGGCATCCGCCGTAATATCAAGCGAATCCAGTAACAAGATTAACTCCGGGATTTCAGTCTCTGCATTGCGCCCTTGAAGCTCCGGGGAAACCAGACACAATTTGAAACCGGCTGTCTTCAATCGGGTTGCATCAGTTTTGCTCAGGGGGAAGCGACTGAAGCAATCTACCCAGATCCAATCGACCTTACCGGCAAGTGTCAAAGCAGTTTCAATCGATTCAAACTCCGAAACTCTCGCCGCGCAGCGGTTTACTCCCAAATTTGACCATTTTATTAAGAACGGAAAAGACTGATCAAGAAAGAAATAGTCCTCAATACCCCGGGATTCCATCAACGAAATCAATCGACCCTCAAGGCCCTCTTCTTTAACGTTCAAGATTAATGTGGAATGCTGGTAGACAGCGAGCCAGGCATCAAAAGACTCCCCAGAGACAAACGGGTCGTGATGAATAATCAATTGCTCTCCACAACTGCGAATATCGACTTCGACACCGTACTTTGTCGGGGTCGCATTAAGTTCTGCAATTGTGTTACGACGATGTGAAATTAGTTTCATGGCTCTAGACTCTTCTTCAACTGAATACTGAATTCCACCGTGCGGCGAATGAACTTTAGCTTGGCGGCCCAATTGATGTTCCAGTGCGACGAGCCATGCGCTCTGTCGCCAAATTTTACTGAAAAACGATGCACATCAAGATGATGACTGCGCGCTAGATAGTACGCATAAAGGTCAAGGGAAAAATCGTGAGGCGGGTGTTGCCAAGACTGATAAAAACGCTTGGAGAACATTGTGGGTTGGGCATTGATATCCCATAGCGGTTTACGTAACAGCAGCGTTTCAAAAAGGCTCATGCAAACCGTAAAGACCACATCGCTCATCGGGCGTCCATAGCGCCGTCCTTTCACGAAAATATCCGATCCATACTGCTCGAACAGTTTTAAACCACGCAAAGCATCCTGCGGGTCCGTTTGCATGTCCGCGTGAGTCCAGCCCAAAATCTCCCCTTCGGCGACACTAAGACCCGATAGAATACCAAACCCGTAACCTTGATTTTTTTCGACGCGAATACTACGAAGCCCTGGGTACAGGGGCAGCAAATCCCGTAGAACTCTCGGACTATCATCTGTCGAACCATTGTCGACCAGAATCACCTCCACATCAGGAAGGCGAGCGAAATCCTTACATCGCTCTAACAATAAAGGCAGGTTAGCGGATTCATTAAAACAAGGAATTATCAAGGAAAACTTCATCGATGCTCCAGCACGGGTTTCTTTTTAAATACGAACCACTTCATGCCTACGAAATTTAATGCGGCCGAGACTCCCGTTGCCAGCAAGAAAGCCCACTGAACAACTGCTGACGCGTGACGAAACATATCCAGCGTCCATGTATTAACCAGTACATTAGCGCCGAGCGTAATGGCATAGAGCGTTATAAAACGCCAAGCCGTACCCGAGAAGTGAGTCACGCGGCCAAATGTCCAGGTCCGGTTCATAAAATACGCGAAAATCGTTCCGATCAAAAAACTGGAACCCTTCGCAATATCAACCTGGATCGCGAGCCCTTCCACCAACCCACGATAGGACAAAAAATCAACTAATACCGTCAGTGAGCCAACGATGATGAAGATGCCCAGTTCGCGGCCTAGCATTTACGCGCTTCCGGCAAGCTAATCAGCGGCGCCATATAAAGCGCATCAAGCGAAGGTAGCGCTTCGATGGACACGCGCTTGTCTAGCTCGAGACGATAAGGGTGACCTGGCCATTTGTGGAAACAGGACTGCCAATATTCAAATGTCCGCAAATCATTGGGCGTGCCCCAAGAAATAAAACTGTCCACTTCAAACAGGAAACACTTTAAACCAAGTTCGATGGCATCATTAATACAGGAGTCAATATAAAACTCACCATTGACGCGTCCATCCCGAGCAATTAAACGATCAATTACCCGGCGAAAATCCTCTGACCGACGGAAGGTAAAACACCCTATAACAATAGGATCGTTTGCCGGTGTATCAAGAGGAACCTTTACTGAAATCGATTTTACGAGCCCGTGCTCAGCGTCTATCCAACCAAACATTTGAGGATGGCGAATGGCGTTGGCATGCCTGCGAACACCCCAGACGATGACATCCGCCTCTGGGTTACCAATGAGCTTTTGAAACGCCTGAGCGTCGAATAAAACTCCGTTATCGCACGCACCAATTGTAATCGGCCCTGGAACATTGCCCATCGATTCTTCAAGCGCGTCGAGTCCAAGCAGTGCGGTACATGCTTGCCCTTCTGTGATCCCCGGAATAGTACACACAATTGCATCGGGGTAGAGTATTCCGATTTCCTGGGTAATGACGTCATACTCAGGCATATCACTTCTAATCACAAAAGCATGATGACGTGCCGAAGGCAAATCTTCGACAGCCTGGGTAACCATCGGTTTACCTGAAACGGGGATGAGAGGTTTGGTAACGCTGTAACCTTCATTTACAAAGCGCGATCCCAACCCGGCCATTGGAATAATTATAGAACCAACTTGTGGTGTCGCTGCATCAGCTGACGATAACATCGCGCGGAAAGCAGTTGACCAACCGTTGTATTCCGACACATCTTCAGGTGTCCCCCATTGCATGAAATGTTGAAGTGGGTAGACAGCGACAGGCAGATGACTCTCGAGTAGCGGTTTATACGCAAGGCTGACGTAAAACTCCCCCCCCACATTCAACCCCTGATCGACGGTCCGATCAAAGGCCTCTTTCATGATTGCCCCTGAGGCGAAATAATACGTGCCGCTGGAGGCAAACTCAGCCATACGATTGTTAGTGTAGGGTTGCTTTTCCTGTATATCCTGAACCCAGCCATCTGTTTCACGCAAATAGGCGTAGTTAGTGCTACCTAGTGTATGCGGGTGAAATCCTTTGTAGGCGGGTATCGCTCCAACACATGCGGTTTCACGAACAAATTTCTTGAAATTATTCCAATCCCAATAGCAGGTAAAATCGCAATAATTAACAATGACCGGCGCGTCGAGATCTATAAGATCAGCGACTTGCAAGACGGCATGAACAGGTCCCAGCTTATGCGACGGAATACCCACTACACGACCGCTAGGGCAATACTGATTAAGGACTTCTGCCATCCGATAATCAGGATTATCCAGATGATCCTGATTACAGATAAAAATAAAATCTTGCTCACCTGGAAACATATCGATCACATGAGCAACGATAGGCTTTCCGTCAATTTCGATCAGGGGCTTAGGCTTGGAGTACCCCGCACGGCGGAAACGTTCGCCGAACCCAGACATAGGAATGATAATCTGCACAGAACACCTATTCTTTTTGCCAGCTATGAAGCGTTACTCCTAACCAGCAGCATTATCCATAAAAATGAACTACTGCGGCCATATTAATGGGTACACAGGGCATATGCCACCTGTGATTTTGCAGATATGCATTTGCTGCAAACCGATTCGAAAATGACGTAGCTGCTTGACAAAGCGCTGACACCCCACGGGCGCGCGCACGAAAAAAGACTGTCTATTGCACACACTGGAAAGACAATACGAATGCTGCTTCCGCGCGGAGGTTTAGCGGGCTCCACCTCCAAGCCGCATCTGCTGCGGACCTGCACACCTGGTGAACACCTAGACGTCCAACTCATGGGCGTATCGCAACCGCGCTTGCCAGCGCGGTGTCTTGGATCAACCTCGAATCGTTTCGAAACGATAGAAGGCTAAGTGGGTTCCTTGGGGCCAGCACCAATTAGTGTGGGACCGCATCTTGTCGCGACCTGCTTGTGAAACCCTGCGAGCGATGCGCAACGGTACCTGTCTGCTCTAACGGAAAAAGCAGGCACAGGTCTGTGTTTCTCCATGTTAAGATTCACCAAAATACCAAACGGACTCAGCAATATGATTGCAAAATCTGAAATCCTCCCGCTTACTGGGTTGAGATTTTTTGCGGCACTTTATGTTTTCCTTTTTCACATGCATATCCGCTGGCCGCTGTCCGACAACACTTATATAAAAAACATACTGGACCAAGGTGCTATCGGGATGAGTCTGTTCTTCATCCTTTCGGGTTTTGTACTTGCTTATAGATACTCAAACGACAATACAACTTACCGATCATATCTGATCAACAGATTCTCTCGAATATATCCAATTTACGCGTTCACCGCGATTGCCACGCTACCATGGATTGGCGTTGACTTCGGTAGCGGTTCAGTTATCGATACAACCATGGCACTCATAAAAATAACCCTGCTGCTTATCGCAAATGCCTTTGTTATTCAGGCATGGTTCCCGCAGATGTTCAGCTACTGGAACGACGGGGCAAGCTGGTCTATCTCGGTAGAAGTTTTTTGTTATTTCCTACTCCCCTTCATACTGCCAAAGCTGATCAGTATAAATAACAAACGTCTTTTCATACTGAGTGCGGCCTGCGTGTGCTTTTCCGCAATGATAGGTATAAGCGCAGCGCTATTTGACGATCCAGCAAATAAAGTTTTTTACTCAATCCCAATATTCAGATTACCAGAGTTCATCGTTGGAATTTGCACCTATCTATTTTTCCTGCGCGGATATAAAAAATACTGCACCCCCGTCATTCAAATATCCTTAATTATGACGGTAGCTATTTATCTATGTATCATCGGAAGCAAAATGCCGCTTTACGTTGGGCACAATTGGATCATCGTACCCTCAATTGCCTTCTTGCTAATATCGTTCTCTGTCGGAAACGGTGTACTGGCGAAACTGCTGTCATCCAGAATAATTGTATGGCTAGGAAAAATAAGTTATTGCTTCTATTCATTACAATTCTTAATCATTGTCCCACTTGTGAAACATCACGACTCCGTCGTGCAATATTTTAATGCCTTAAACAACCCGAAGATCTTGATGCTATGCGCACTTTTGATACTCATCGGCGCTTCTGCTCTTGCTCATCACCTCATCGAAGAACCAGCTAGAAAGTGGATTAACAAGCGTTACCAAGAAAAGCGCACCACCGAGCCTGCAGCTTCTCAAGCCAGCACTCCAGACAGCTTCGGTATTCCGACCGCAAAGTAGCATAAGCGATCCATAACCCTTAAAAACGGGTTATGGATCGTACGACTCTACATTTATAGGTATGCACAATAACCGGGGTTTCAAGCTTGCTCCGGCATTCCGGCACGGTATCTGTGCGCGAGAACCAGCAAAGGTAAATAGGCGATCAACAACCCTAGCCCCCCGTCAAGCTTCATACACACTACCAGCGCCGCAATGGGTAAAAGCCAACATAGATTGATTAAGCCTACGGTCATCGTAACAATTAGGTGACTACCATGCGCCCTCGATGCTGACTGATAGGCATGACTTCGGTGGGCTTCATAGACTTTTTCCCCACGTAGTAAGCGCCCGCCCAATGTGTAAGTCGCATCAACAATGAAGACCCCCAATAGTATCATCCAGCCCCACAGAAACTGAGGATCTGCCATTGCTCCGCTTACTGACAAAACCCCCAACATCAGCCCGATAAACCCACTGCCTGCATCCCCCATGAATATCCGCGCGGGCGGGAAATTGAAGAACAGAAAACCTGAAACCGAAGCAGCCATGACCAACGGCGCCCAAATAAGATTATCCCGCCCCACCAGCCAATATAGAAAAGCCGCAGAAAGCGTTACTGTCAGCGCCTCTACACTCGCCAAACCATCGATACCGTCCATGAAGTTATATAAATTTATCATCCAGACTAAATAGAAAACAGCAAGAAACCCACAGACGTACCAGGAGCTAATGACAAAACCCGCTATGGAAATAGAGGGACTACCACCAAAACAGAATAAAACCCCCAGCGCCGCAGCAAAGTGGCCGAGCAACCGCCAACGCGCAGAGACATGACCGTGATCATCAACAAAGCCTAATGTCGCAACCAGTATGCCTGGAAAAAAAAACGCCATGAAAAATGGCAGTGAAATCATGCCCACCGCTAACAACACCACGTTCGCCAGCAAAAAAGAAAAAACAATCGCTACCCCCCCACCTCTAGGCGTTGGAATCACGTGAGAACTTCTTGAATTAGGAACGTCAATAAGCTTGCGTGCTATCGCGTAACGGCGCAATCCGAAAGTCAGCGCGAGCGAAAGCAAAACAACAAAAGCTATGAAGAAGTAATAGATCATGCTCTGACATTCTCAATATAAGCTTTAACAGTATTTTCTATGCCCTGATCCACGCTATAAGGTGGCTTCCAATTTAATAGCAGTGAATTTTTACTGACATCAACTTGCAAGGATGAAAACAGTCGGGTGGTGATAGCGCGCTTACCCAAAACAATCGCGCAAAAACTCATCAATCGAACGGGTATGGATATAAAAAAAGCTGGTCGACCTAATGCTGCAGATATTTTTGATACCAGACCTGGTGTTGATAAGTCCTCCCCGTCACTTATCAAAAAAACATTACCTGCGGCAGCAGGGTGCACCATACACAACTTGATAAATTCGACCAAATTGCCCAGGTAAACAAAGCTACGTTTGTTACGAACTCTTGCAAAGGGCAGCGGTACCCTCCGGTTGATCAAAGTCATTAGTGTTAGAAAATTAGCCTTCACGCCGGGACCATAAACCAATACAGGCCTTATTATCACCAACTCCATTTGAGCCGTGGCGACGAGGCGTTGCAACTCTCGCTCGGCCTCCATTTTCGATACACCATAAGGATCAACGGGTTCAGGGGTATCCTCTGCGCTAAACGCTCCGTCCTTCTCAGTCAACTCCCCATTAACCTTGATAGAACTAATATATATGAATCGCTTAACATTGGCGTCAACCGCCTGCCTTGCCAGTTTGATGGTTTCGAGTACGTTGACGCGACGGTATTCTTCTAAACACGTATTAGGGTCGTCGTGCATTTGATGAGCCCGGGCACCACAATGGACCACCACATCAATATCTTTCAATAATGGCAGGTCTGCTTCGGGAATAGAAAAGCCCTCTGAAATCAAGACCTTTGAATTAGCAGGCGCGTCTTCAATAGTTCGCCGAGACAGCGCTATGACTCTGTCACCGGTCACTTCGCAGAGTTTATGCAACAGCGCACGACCGACAAAACCTGTTGCACCTGTCATTAATATATTCACTGACACTTTTCCAAGTTATAGAACACGTCATGACTTCAGAATGGATTTCAAATAAAAGTCCATTTCAGCAGTTACATAGTCTTGCGAAAAAAAATTTACCGCGCGCTGATGAGCCTGTTCTGCCAGCTGGCTTCTGAAGAGCGGATCCTCGTAGAGCTTCTTCATACAGTTAAATATTTCATCTCTGTCGCCTGCCGGATGAAAAACACCGGTTTTACCTTCATCAACCGCATCAGTGAGCCCATAGATCCTTGAAACTATAGCAGGCAAGCCGACACTCGCCGCCTCGACAACCGCCGTTCCAAAGCCTTCACGATAGCTTGGTAGACAAAAAATATCAGCAGCAGCCATCCATTCCTCCGGGACGTTGGTAAATCCCATCCGATGATAGCGCCCCTCCTTACCCACAAGGATGGAGCTTAATTCCTTATCAACACCGTCGTCGTCGGGCCCCACCAAAAGCAGTTGCACATTTTCAAATTGCGCTGACAACTTTCTGAAAGCGCATGCAAGATCAAAGACCCCCTTAGCCCGCGAAGCACGTCCCAGGAATAGGAAAACAACATCGTTTTCCTTAATACCTAACATTTCCCTGATCTTGCATCTGATTAACGAATTGGCAGCAAACCGATTGGTATCAACACCACTGATGGAGCCATTGCCCAATACTTTAATCTTGCCTACCGGTGCAACCCGGTTAACTTCCAAGAAGCGTTTTTGTGAGTGGCTATCCGCCAAAAGATGAGTCGCGCACAATGCCAGAAGTCTATCCAGCGTCGACAATAGAACACGGAACAGCCCGGATTTGGTTGCCCAAACTTGCCCTGTAAAGATGTGCAGCCTCACGGGGGTCCTTGCTATAAACCCCGCTAACATTCCGATTAAGCCCGATTTTGGCATAAGAGAGAATACACAATCATACTTGGCCATTCTCAAATGTTTAGAAAATAAGAAAAGTGCTCGAAAATCTTTTCTAATGGAAATTTTTCTCTCGATATCCAAACGCACAAAATCAACATGCGCAGATAGTAATTCATCAACGCCTTCTACGGTGCCAGATGTCACTAACGTGACATCAAAAAACTCTGAAAGCTTTAAAATATGCGAACGCATGAAAACATGCAGGACAATAGGCACAGTTGAAACTATACAAATCTTTTTTCTTTCCATCAGCGTTGCCCCTCCAGAATGGAGGGGACAGAACCAGGAATATCAAAAATGGCGATAAAGCCCAGTTCAGCCTTTATTAGTTCACTCGAATAGCTGACTTTTGAAACCAAAGCATCAACCCTCCCAGTGGTTAGCGGAAACTTTGGTATCCACGAAAAAAAACTTACGGACAAACGAATCAACCACGCGGGGACTACCAGACGAGGGCATCTAACCTGGTAACGCTTGGCCATTGCAACAATGACTTCGCGCAACATACAGTCGTTAGAAACAATGTATGTCCTATTTTTTGCACGCTCGTCTGTCGCACAAAGCACAAGTGCACGAACAACATCCTCTACATGCACATAATTCGCGACAGCTGCCGAGTTTCCGATATAAAAAAATATACCGCTGCGCACCATATTGGCCAACTGATGAAATGACCGATTAGACATACCCTGCCCAACAACATTTGTTGGACGAACAATTGTAAAACTCATTGTTGGATCTGCTGTGCAGTAGCTAACAACTATTTCATCTGCGACAGTCTTGGTGACCTCGTACTGGCCTACAGGGTAAGGAACGGATTGTTCGTTAACCGATATTTTGCGTCCGTTTGATCTCGAGGCCATGCCATAGGCACCGACACTGCTAAGCTGCACGAAGTGTATTGGTTTTTTTGTTTTCTTTGAATGACTCAAAAAACTTTCAATCAGCCTTCTGGTGCCGTTAACATGTAACTCGTACATCTTTGTTTCTGCTCCGACCTCTCCCATGCAGTTAATAACCACATCAACATCATGGAGTCGGGGAGATAACTCGCTCCCCCAATCGAAAACATCACCGAGAATCACCTCAACCCCGGGAATAAGCAGCCCAGCCTTTCGGCTTAGAACCACCACTTCATCTCCACGAGTTACTAGAGCGCGGCACAATGCCCTGCCAATGAAACCACTGCCTCCCGTAATAAAGAACTTCATACTCCTCCTTTAATAAAAGCGCAGTGCACTATCATTGGCATCCATGTTAAAAGCACAATCGGCATTACTACCAACGAAAAAAAAGATAACATAAGCCCTGATAAAAACGCAGTTCCTTATAAACCTGAGGAGTTCGTGCAATACTAAAAAAAACCCGCAGCGACTCTTTCTTCCTGGCGATTGATAAATCCCTGAATCGAGCACATTCGACAACAATTCGCGCTTGAGCATAATATTCATGCCCTGAATACCGCTCGATAATCTTTACTTTTTCTGCATGCATTGCATCAAGCTGCTTCCATGTATTGGATGAATGAACGCGATAACCCGCCAACACATCAGAAACTACAGCAATAGCAGTACGCCTTCCTATCGAAAGCTTCAACCACATATCCCAATCTTCGACTTTGGTATTCTTGTCGAATCCTCCAACGCGATTCAGCTCACTGCGTCTAATCAACGCTGCAGGAGCCGGAAGCTCGGCTCGCAGTAAGAAAATATCTTTAAAACTATAGATTGCGCTTGCCGTCCGCTGAGCTATTTTTTTGGAGTTCTCATCAATTAGATAAACAGAACCAAAGGCAGCAACGGTATCGGGATTACTTTCCAGATATTCAACCAAGACACTGGTTTTATTGGCAAAAATCACGTCATCAGAGGCCAAGCCACAAAAATATTTGCCGTCGGCCCACCGCAAGCCCTCATTCAGTGTCTCGGACACTCCGACATTAGGACGAGAGATAACCTTGAATCGCTGAAAACGTGCTTTACAAGCATCGATATAACGCTCAACTATCGCATAGGACGAATCAGTTGAGCCATCATCTATAATGATAAGTTCGATATTCGGATAGGACTGAGCAATCACACTTTCGATGCACTCCGCCACGAAATCCGAGTGATTAAAAACAGGAATGCAAACGCTAACAAGCGGCCCGGCACTGCTGGAGTACATTGTATTTTCCCAGGATCGCAAAAACACCAACTGTATTCTATGCAGCCCGCCAGGACTTCCTTAGCCTGGCAGGCTTATATGCATAGAATTATTGGGTCAACTTAAATGAATTACAAGCGTTTACTACTTCCTCAGCTTGCTCCAAGCTCAGGGTCGGCCCCATTGGCAAGCTAAGAACTTCATCGTGAATTTGCTCAGTAACCGGCAAATTCAGTGCATTGAATTGCGAGTAAGCTTCTTGTTTATGTGGCGGAATCGGGTAGTGAATCAGTGTTTGAATACCCAGTTTCGACAGGTGAGCTTGTAGCTGTTCACGATGTTCAGTTCTAATAACGTACAAGTGCCAGACGTGTTGATGCATATTCATCACATCTGAATCTTTACTGACCGGCAGGGAGATCAAGTTATTATTAATGCCTTTCGTGTAGAGACTAGCAACCTCTCTACGATGGGTAACGGTCTGATCAAGATATTTTAACTTTACGCTGAGCATTGCAGCCTGAATTTCGTCCAATCGGCTGTTAACGCCCTGATACAAACTTTTATATTTCTCATGCGAGCCATAATTACGAATAGCTCGAAGGGTACTATTTAATTCAGGGTCATTTGTTGTGATGGCCCCCGCGTCTCCCAATGCACCGAGGTTCTTGCCAGGGTAGAAACTGAATCCTGAGGCATCACCCCAGTTACCGGCGCGTTTGCCATCGATACTGGCGCCATGCGATTGGGCAGAATCCTCCAGGACCAGCAGATCATGCTCCTTCGCAATAGCCATCAGATTTGGCATATCTGCGAGTTGACCATACAAGTGAACGCACATAAGTACGCGTGTTTTGTCGGTCAGTGAGGCTTTAACATTTTCAGGACAAAGGTTGAACGTTTTACTATCTGGTTCTACAAACACAGGCGTGAGATTATTTTCGGTAATAGCTAGCACACTGGCAATGTACGTGTTGGCTGGCACGATAACTTCGTCACCATCCTTCAACTTGCCGAGTTCTTTCCACGCGCGCAACGTCAGGATAAGGGCATCAAGCCCGTTAGCAACACCAATGCAATGCTTAACTTCGCAGTAACTAGCGAAGTCTGCTTCAAACTTTTCCAGTTCTTGCCCGCCGATGTACCACCCGGAATCAATAACCCGAGTCGTAGCTTCAATCAATTCACTACGTAACGTCCTGTTTACAGAAGACAAATCAAGAAATGGAATAGTTGTCATTTGAAAATCACCGAAAGTTTCTGCTCTGAATGCTTAACTGCATCATTTGTAATTTCATAATAGTAGTTAGCGTCATCTTCGCCAACTTGAACAGCGCCCATTTTCTTATGAAAGGATATGACTTTATCATTGCCTTTCATTACATCGAAATGGCATTTCTTGAACCCTAGCTGCTCGAAACCGAATTTATAGACTAGAAATGCACTTTCGATTGCCGCAAAACGGGTTTTATTTTCATTGAGAATCCAGCTTCCCCAACAGAACGAATCGGGGCGAATATCGTATATTCGAACAGTTCCACAAGGTGTGCCGTCGAGCCTTTGTATAATAAAATAAAACTGTTTTTTGTCAGCTTCATCAGCTTTATACTTTGCAATCCAGGCTTTTTGCGATTCGAGATCTGGAGAAACCCCTGACAAAAATTTATTGTATCTATCATCCAAACGCAGACTCAGGATGAATTCCGCGTCCGTCACCTCAACCAACCTGAGGCCTATTGTGGAATGCTCTAAATTCACTACGCATTTCTCCATCAGTGCAAAATTGGCGTTGATTTCAGCCACCAATACACACTGCTCATTAGTTGGTTATCTGATCTATCGGACTCATCAGATACACCCGGCCATCGATTGAGCAGCACCACAGAGCGGCTGCACCGAAATTATTGTAGCGGGCCACTGTTAAAAACACCAGAAAGTCTTTAAGACCGGTTATCTATCAGCCGTTAATATCAACCACCTCAAGAGGAATATACTGTGCTTGGGCGACCGAGAGGTATATGTTCGCTAGCCAATACAGGGCTGATCAAGCACGACGAGATGGGCACGTCACAGCCGCAAGATACTGTAAATATTAAGGCGAGGCATTGACGAAAACAGAGACTGCGGTGGCGAAACAGGGGGGCAAAGTAAAGCGCTATCGACTTACAAACAAGACCAAGCCCTGCGATCAGGGCTTGGTCATATTCACATCAACTAATGGAGAGACCTGGATTAGCATCGCTGATGAACTTGTCATAATCCCGGTAATAGTCTTCTTCATCGTAAAAATCAGACGCTAACACCATACATACCGCACCAGAGGAAAAGTTATCAATCTCCCGCCAGATCATCGGACAAACATATAGACCAGAGTAACTACGATTCATATGAATCGTTTTCTTGCCGAACCCATCATCAATATGAATATCAAAAGAGCCTGACATGGCGATAATCAACTGATGTAATGCCTTGTGAGCGTGACCGCCCCGCTCTGCTCCACCTGGAACATCATAAAGATAGTAAACTCTCTTTATATCAAACGGAATATGGCGACCCGCCTCAACAAAAGTGAGATTCCCACGAGGATCATTGACTCTCGGCAAAGTTAATATTTTACACTTATCCAAATTCATTTCCAGCGCCTCCTCTCTTCGGGTCACGATATTCACGCAGGAATATCCGCTTCAAGCACACTTAAAAAGTTTTTTAAATCGATGCTGAAATCAGCATGGATACCCTTTCCAGTGGAATCGGCTGCTCCCAATACGTAGCTTATCTGCTTCCCGGAGGAGCAAGCCATGTTTTGCCAATACCAGTAACTGGTTTCGGGAAACTTGCTTATCAAGATGAATATTTTTGCATCTTTTGGCGCAAACACCAGGTTTCCCAATGCGGCACCTGACGAGCCAATAATTATTTTTGCACGGCTAAACAGTAAGACCTGCTGTATAAATGTAAGACTTTCCGTTTCAACAACCTTAAAGCCTTTTGGAACAAGCGCCGACTCCAGGTCCGCAAAATTGCTGACCAGTCGGGCTCCGGTTCTTCTTCTAAGAATAATTTTTTCTGGCCAGTTACCATCTGATTGAACAGCCTGACTTTCCGCACTCGTCTTCAGCAGATCAAGCGCAGAAGGACTGAACAGGCCATGTGAATGCCCATCCAACGCTGTATTACGACGCTCGAATGGCACGTAACCCGCAACCGATGTGATATATAACTGGGCAACGGCAACAGCTTTACCTGTTGGTAGTGCAATAATCTTACGATCGCCACCTGTAATAACTTTTAGCGACTCCATCAAATTCCGATGTAACCCATCATTTATAAGAATCGGAATATCCTTATAAGCCTCATTCGCGCAAAAAATAGCGACTCGGGGCAATACTTCAGTCATCCAGTGCGCGTAGTTGGATGCACAGGAGTCAAGAAATGAAGCAGCCACCGGGATTACTTCGGGAGCAGCATCGTGTGATAACCAGCGCCCTTTGCTTAGCGCGCGATCGAACACTAATCTGCCGTGCAGTTCTTCACTTGTGTAATCTCGAGCAAAATCATAAAGATCATGATGCAGGATTTTGTTTTCGACCAGCACGAAGTTTGACCCACCGTACACGATTGCATTATTCGCGGAAAAAACATAAATCTCCGGATATACGTACGATGTATGCGGCGAGGTTAAATAGTCTTGATCATCCGCGGGAAGGACTCGTGGCGCGGGCGTTTCGACCTGCTCTTCCGGCACAAGCATCAGCGAACTCAAATTATGCGATGCTACATAATCCTTATGACTCGTGAGTTCGCGCCATTTTTGATTTTTACTACCCGACAAAAGAGCACGAACATTAGCATAAATTGGGTAGCCGTTACGCCAAAGCCATAGCACGACCCAACGAATGAGTGCATTCTGTTTAAGGTGCTTTAAATAAAACTGGCCGACTGCCGTACTTCTTAATCTTTCAACTTTGTTATGAGGCTTTTCAGCGTCAAACTCGAGCCTTTGAACTGTTGCGTCAACTGCCTCAATTTTTTTCTCTGCCACGCTGGGTGTAGGCGTCCATCTGGAAACTTCAAAGATGCGGCCTTGCGCGTTAAGCAATATACTTAATGAGCGCAGTTGCTCTTCGTGCTTCTCTACTTTTTCCTCAAGCAGCGCTATTTGCTTTTTTAACTCATCACTACTTAGCTCATCCATGAGTAGGTGCTCCCTTGAGGTACATTTCTATAACTTCAGCAGGATCGCCATCAGCAATCTTCTTTCCGTGATCCATCCAGATGACTCGATTACACAAGGACTTAACCAGATTATGATCGTGAGAAACCATGATCATAATATCTGCCTTGGCAATCATAGAGTGCATTCTCGCCTTGGCCTTTTCCATAAAGGCCGCATCGCCACCAGCAAAAATTTCATCGAGCACCAGCACTTCAGGGTGTACAGCGGTCGCCAGCGAAAATGCCAGGCGCATATACATACCTGTAGAGTAGTACTTGACCGGCGTATCAATAAACTCTTCGAGTTCAGCGAACGCGATAACTTCTGGTTCAATCTCTTTCAACTGGCTTTTTGTATAACCCAAAATCGAGCCATTCAAGTAGATGTTTTCTCGCCCGGTAAATTCCGGGTGGAAGCCAGCACCAATTTCCAACAACGGCGCGATACGGCCCGAGACTTTTATCGTACCTTGTGAAGGCTCATATATTCGGCACAACGCTTTCAACAACGTACTCTTTCCTGCGCCGTTGTGCCCTACAATTCCGACACGGTCGCCCGCATTCAAATTAAAGGAAACATTATTGACCGCCAAAAAATCCGAGTACGCCGACTTGCTCTTTTTTTTGAATATGCCGGTAAAATAATCTTTAAATGAAGGCGTCGAATCGTGATAAATACGAAACTTAACTGATAAATCGACAATTGAGACATTCGACATATTATTTACAGCCTAAAGATAATTTTTTTCTCTTTAAGGAGAAAAAATATAAACCCGAGAGAAAGACTGCATGCGGCCAGAGCCATGCAAATCATAACCGTTGTAGAGTTTGGCAAGACGCCTTGAGTCAAGGGAGCACGAAACATATCCACAAACGGAACGACCGGATTAAAGCTCACTAACCAAGCCACCTTCCCCATCAGAGCGTCATTTTTGTACATGATTGGCGTCAGAAAAAACCAAGCTTGCATTGCAATCAAAATGATATGTTGCAGGTCCCGGAAGAAAACTGTCGCAATTGAGATAAATAGAGCAATCCCTAGCGAAAACACAAACAGCAGCATATAGGCGAATGGAATAGACAGGAGTGCCCATGTCAGGTGTCCACCAATCGCAAAAATGATCAAAGACAGAGCAACGAAAGATAGACAACTATCAATCAAAACTCCAACAGCAACACTCAACGGGAAGATCAGCTTTGGTAGATATATCTTTTTTATCAGGCTTTCGTTATTGATGAACGCGGCCCCTGACTGCGTCACTATTCCGCTAAAACAATTCCAGGGAATCATCCCTGCAAACAAGAATACGGCATAGGTTTTCAGGTCTGCCTTGAACAACGTCGAAAAAACTACGGCAGTTACGGTCATCATCATCAGTGGATTAATCAACGTCCACAGATAGCCCAGTGCAGTCCTTCGATACCGCAGGATCAAATGTTGACGAACTAACTGCCATAGAACGGCGTGGCTACTGTACAGCTCAAAAAGCTGCCTAAATGCCTTATTAATCACCCGATCACCTCAGCGACCATATCAACATCAAAACTATAATGCTGTTTCATTTTTTTGCCTTATCACTAGCAGAGCATACCCTTTTTTCCAACACTTATTGTGGAGGGTCATTGTTAAGCTCGCGTGCTCTTTATTTCTTTCAGAATAGCCAGTAGATACTTACCATATCCATTTTTCGCCAATGGCGCCGCGAGCGCTTCTAACTGCTCATCATTAATCCATCCCTGCCTGAATGAGATTTCTTCAGGACAAGCGACTTTCAATCCCTGACGGCTTTCTATTGTGGCAATAAACTGCCCTGCATCAAGTAATGACTCGTGTGTCCCGGTATCCAGCCATGCATATCCTCTGCCCATGGTTTCGACGTCCAACTGGCCTTTTTCCAGATAGAGTTTATTCAGGTCAGTAATTTCGAGTTCACCTCTGGCGGACGGCTTTAAACTCTTGGCGAGCTCCACAACTTGTGAATCATAGAAGTACAACCCTGTCACCGCGTAGCTAGACTTGGGTACCGCTGGCTTTTCTTCGAGGCTGATGACCTTCCCTTGACTATCAAACTCTGCGACGCCATACCGCTCCGGATCATTGACGTGATATGCAAATACGCTTGCCCCCACCGTCCGAGCCATTGCGTTCTTGAGTAGATTATGGAAATCGTGACCGTGGAATATGTTGTCACCCAAGACCAGCGCGCAAGCCCCTCCGTCAAGAAACTCCTCCCCAATTACAAATGCCTGAGCAAGGCCATCAGGCGAAGCCTGTACTGCATACTGCAGGTTGAGACCCCAACGCTTACCATCACCGAGCAACTGCTCGAAGCGTGGCGTGTCCTGGGGAGTGGAAATAATCAGAATGTCTCTTATGCCCGCGAGCATCAGCACGCTTAGCGGGTAGTAGATCATAGGCTTATCGAAAACAGGCAAAAGCTGTTTTGAGATAGCCAACGTTGCAGGGTGAAGGCGCGTTCCCGAGCCACCAGCGAGGATGATGCCTTTGCGGTTTGTCATGGTCATTTATTCAAAACTTCCCTAAGCATTCGGATTACACCACTTTGCCAATCCGGCAAGTGTAGAGAAAAGGTGTCACGCAGCTTCTGAGTATTCAATCGCGAATTCAGAGGGCGGAGTGCAGGTGCTGGATAAGCGGTCGTATCGATTGGGTTGACCGTCGAGACGGCTAGTTCTTCGCCAACAGCCCTGGCAAAACCAATCACCTCACAGGCATAGTCGTACCAGGACACTTCACCGCTGGCCGCCAGGTGATAAAGGCCCGACAACTCTGGCTGATCAATGATCCGGTGAAGCGCCAAAGCCGTTACGTCAGCGATCAGGTCGGCCCCTGTCGGAGCACCTATCTGGTCAGCTATAACATTAAGGGTTTCACGCTCTTTGGCCAGGCGCAGCATTGTCTTGGCAAAATTTTGACCGCGAACGCTATAGACCCAGCTAGTGCGAAAGATCAAATACTTGCAACCTGACGCCTGAATCGCCTGCTCTCCGGCCAGCTTACTCACGCCATAGCTATTTATCGGAGCCGCTGTATCCGTTTCCAGCCATGGGGCTTGCCCCTGTCCACTGAAGACGTAGTCTGTTGAATAATGAATCAGCCAAGCCCCGAGAACCTGCGCCTCTTCTGCCATGACTTGAATAGCCTCACCATTTAAGAGGTGGGCCAAATCGGGTTCGGACTCAGCTTTATCAACGGCGTTATAAGCAGCAGCATTAACAATAACGTCTGGCTTTATCTGCCGAATCGTTGTGCGCAATGCCTCAATATCTGAAAGGTCACCGGACAGCCCATTTACCGTCTTGCGGTCCAGGGCGATCAACTCACCGAGCGGCGCAAGGGAACGCTGCAGCTCCCAACCCACCTGGCCGTTTTTTCCCAACAAGAGGATTTTCATGCGTTATTCGAACGATCTGCGTAGTTCTGATCGATCCACTGCTGATAACTACCGCTCTTCACGTGAGCCACCCATTCAGTGTTGTTCAGGTACCACTCGACGGTTTTGCGAATACCGGTTTCAAATGTTTCTTCCGGCGTCCAACCCAGCTCGCGCTGAATTTTGCTGGCATCGATTGCGTAACGCTGGTCGTGGCCCGGGCGATCCTGGACATAGGTGATCAGGCTTGCGTGCGGACGATGGGCAGAGTCCGGACGCAGTTCGTCGAGCAGTGCGCAAAGGGTGTGCACCACTTCGATGTTTTGCTTCTCGTTATGGCCGCCGATGTTGTAAGTCTCGCCGATTACGCCTTCGGTCACGACTTTGTACAGTGCGCGGGCGTGGTCTTCGACGTAGAGCCAGTCGCGGACCTGGTTGCCTTTGCCATAGACCGGCAGCGGCTTGCCTTCCAGTGCATTGAGGATGATCAGCGGGATCAACTTCTCAGGGAAATGGCATGGACCGTAGTTGTTCGAGCAGTTGGTAACCAGAGTCGGCAGACCGTAGGTACGACTCCAGGCACGAACCAGGTGATCGGAACTGGCCTTGCTGGCCGAATATGGCGAGCTTGGCTGATACGGCGTGGTTTCGGTGAAGAGGTCTTCCGGACCTTCGAGGTCTCCGTAGACTTCGTCGGTGGAAATATGGTGGAAGCGGAAGTTGGCTTTACGCGCATCATCCAGTGCCGCCCAATAATGGCGTGCTGCTTCCAGCAAGGTGTAAGTGCCAATGATGTTGGTCTGGATGAATTCGGACGGACCGGAGATCGAGCGGTCAACGTGGGACTCTGCGGCCAGGTGCATGATGGCATCCGGTTGGTGTTCACGCAGGACACGGTCCACTTGATCACGGTCGCAGATGTCGACGCGCTCGAACACGTAACGCGAGTTCTGACTGACTTCGGCCAGCGACTCAAGGTTACCGGCATAAGTCAGTTTATCGACGTTAACGACAGAGTCGTTAGTGTTGGAGATGATATGACGAATGACTGCCGAGCCGATAAACCCGGCGCCGCCGGTTACTAGAATTTTCACGCGAAACCATACCCTTAAGTTACTGACAGGGCCGCCAATCGCGCACTGTCTAATCCATGAATGCAAAAGCCATCAAAATCAGCCGTGGCTTCTGACAGAGTCAGTCTGAACCGATTCGGGAACTACCCTATCGACCAAGCGCAGCATTTTACAGCTTAATGAAGGTTTTACTAATGGATATGGACAAGCCGGGATGCAAGTTCAACGTGTACCACAGGTTTGTCGCGATCAGACAAGGCGCTTGCGCGAGGCTCTGGACGTACGTCCCAGAAACCAGCCAAGAATCGGCCCGATCACCATACCGATCAGCAGCGCAACCACCATGACCAGCGATACTGGCAACTGCGGGCCTGCCCAGCCCAGGAATAGCAGCGACACACTTTGCTGGTTCTCCAGAACGAACGCCAGGATCGCGAGAACGAGCAATAGGACAAATACAGCGAGAAGTACGCGCATGAGGTTACGCATCAGCGGTTCCTTGAAGTGCAGCAGCTGTCAAAGCCCCTCCTCCTCTTCCTCGTTCACGCGATCGCGCAGTTCTTTGCCTGGCTTGAAATGCGGAACGAACTTGCCGTCGAGGCTGACGGACTGACCGGTTTTTGGATTGCGACCTACGCGCGGGGCACGATAGTGCAGGGAGAAGCTACCAAAACCACGGATCTCGATTCGATCACCGGTGGCCAGACATTGGGACATTTGCTCAAGCATGGTCTTGATGGCCAGCTCCACATCCTTGGATGAGAGCAGCCCTTGATGGGTGACAATTCGTTCGATCAACTCCGACTTCGTCATATTTTTCCCTTCTTTTTCAAGCAGCTAGATCAGCGCTTCAAAGGTTTTAGCATGCCCGGAGGAATTTGAACAGCCCGAGTTTTGACATATCTTTCCTTGTAATGAGGCGCCCGATTTCAGAGCATCGGAACATTGCTTAAACGCGGCATTCATCTACAGATAACCAGCATGGTGCGCGTCAGATAACCCGCGGGATTGAAGCCAAAAGGGAACTCATCTTCCTCCTTCGCATCATCGGACCTTACGACAACTTTATAACCTGCACCCTTGCACTCCCTGGCGGCTCTCTTGTGACACTTCTCCCATCCGGAGCCCAATCCTGAACAATCGATCTCTATACCACTGACTCCACGTACTGCATGAGTCTTGGCGCTCGTGGTACAGCCCGCCAATGTCAGTACTGCTATCACGACAATGAGCTTGTTCATTCACTTCCTTATGCCAGGCGCACTGCCCAGCGGTCGTTCACTTCAGACCAAGCCTAGCCTTGGATAGACGATTGACCTGTATGAAGTTACAGACAACTTATGTAGATCATTGGTTTCACGAAAGAAATAAGCCAGCGGGCGGTGGTGTCAGCCCTCCCCTGGGATTCACCAAATCGCAGACACAAAAAAGGGCGACCGAAGTCGCCCTTTTTCTATGGTCTGACAGAACTCAGTTCTGTTTTTCCATTTGTGCACGCAACAGGTCGCCCAGAGTGGTAGGACCAGCAGCGATGCTATCCGAAGGCTTGTCTTTCAAGCTTTGGATGGCTTCTTTCTCGTCTTCAACGTCTTTCGACTTGATCGAGAGCTGGATTACGCGGCTCTTGCGGTCAACGCTGATGATCTTGGCTTCTACTTCTTCGCCTTCTTTCAGAACGTTGCGCGCGTCTTCAACGCGGTCACGGCTGATTTCGGAGGCTTTCAGAGTCGCTTCGATATCGTCGGCCAGAGTGATGATGGCGCCTTTAGCGTCAACTTCTTTCACGATGCCTTTAACGATGGCGCCTTTGTCGTTCTCTTGAACGTACTCGGAGAACGGATCGCTTTCCAGTTGCTTGATACCCAGGGAGATGCGCTCGCGCTCTGGGTCAACCGACAGGATAACGGTGTCCAGCTCGTCGCCCTTCTTGAAGCGGCGAACGGCTTCTTCGCCCACTTCGTTCCAGGAGATGTCGGACAGGTGAACCAGACCGTCGATGCCGCCGTCCAGACCAATGAAGATACCGAAATCGGTGATCGACTTGATGGTGCCGGAGATTTTATCGCCCTTGTTGAACTGGCCAGAGAAATCTTCCCATGGGTTAGATTTGCACTGCTTGATGCCGAGGGAGATACGACGACGCTCTTCGTCGATGTCCAGAACCATAACTTCCACTTCGTCGCCGACTTGTACGACTTTCGAAGGGTGGATGTTCTTGTTGGTCCAGTCCATTTCGGAAACGTGTACCAGGCCTTCAACGCCTTCTTCCAGCTCAGCGAAGCAGCCGTAGTCGGTCAGGTTGGTTACACGAGCGGTAACGCGAGTGCTTTCTGGGTAACGGGCTTTGATAGCAACCCATGGATCTTCGCCCAGTTGCTTGAGGCCCAGGGAAACACGATTGCGTTCGCGATCGTACTTCAGAACCTTGACATCGATCTCGTCGCCAACGTTGACGATTTCGGAAGGATGCTTGATACGCTTCCAAGCCATGTCGGTAATGTGCAGCAGGCCATCGACGCCACCCAGATCGACGAATGCGCCGTAATCGGTGAGGTTCTTGACGATACCTTTGACTTGTTGGCCTTCCTGCAGGGATTCCAGCAGAGCTTCACGCTCGGCGGAGTTCTCGGCTTCGAGGACGCTGCGACGGGAAACGACAACGTTGTTGCGTTTCTGGTCGAGTTTGATGACCTTGAATTCCAGCTCTTTGCCTTCCAGGTGCGTGGTGTCGCGCACTGGACGGACGTCAACCAGAGAACCTGGCAGGAACGCACGGATGCCGTTAACGTCGACAGTGAAGCCGCCTTTAACCTTACCGTTGATAACGCCCTTGACCACTTCTTCGGCTGCGAAGGCTGCTTCCAGAACAATCCAGCATTCAGCGCGCTTGGCTTTTTCACGGGACAGCTTGGTTTCACCAAAGCCGTCTTCAACCGAGTCCAGAGCAACGTGAACTTCGTCACCGACGTTGATAGTCAGTTCGCCAGCATCGTTGTAGAACTGCTCAAGCGGGATGAGTGCTTCAGACTTCAGGCCAGCGTGAACGGTTACCCAGCGAGCTTGGTAATCGATATCAACGATAACACCGGTGATGATGGAGCCTGCCTGAAGGTTCAGGGTTTTTAGGCTTTCTTCAAAGAGTTCCGCAAAGCTTTCGCTCATTTTAATTCCTGTTGAATAAGGGCGAAGGATACGCCCATCTCCACATCCCAGACGATGTGGGTTACGTTCATTTAAAGAAACGGCACAGGACTATGACTGGTCCCCTGGGTCGTTTCTTGGTCACCCGGCGATATCGCGAATGGCGATCTCGCTCATGATGCGTTCCAGCACCTGATCGATGGATAATTCCGTGGAATCCAGCTGGATGGCGTCAGCCGCCGGTTTGAGCGGGGCTACCGCTCGCTGGGTGTCACGCTCATCGCGCGCACGTATCTCATCTAGCAGACTCGACAGACTAACACCATCGACTTTGCCCTTCAACTGCAAGTATCGACGGCGCGCACGCTCCTCGGCACTGGCGGTCAGGAAAATCTTCAACGGCGCGTCGGGAAATACCACCGTGCCCATGTCGCGACCATCGGCCACCAGACCCGGTGACTCCTGAAAGGCCCGCTGGCGCTGAAGCAGCGCGTCGCGCACGGCGGGCAACGCAGCGACTTGCGAGGCACCCGAGCCGATACTTTCAGTGCGAATGACATCGCTGACTTCGTCGCCTTCCAGAATAATGCGCTGCAGCTGACCGTCGGTCGCTGCGATGAATTGCACATCCAGATGAGCGGCAAGCTTTTTGAGCAATTCCTCGTTCGTCAGGTCGACGCCATGGTTATGCGCAGCGAAAGCCAGCAATCGATACAGCGCACCGGAATCCAGCAGGTTCCAGCCCAGGCGCTTGGCCAACATCCCGGCGACCGTGCCCTTGCCAGAGCCGCTTGGCCCATCAATGGTGATGACCGGTGCGATGTTTTTCACGACTGAGCCTCTTGTGCAACACGGATACCGACCTGCGCGCACAGCGCGAGGAAGTTCGGGAACGAGGTCGCGACGTTGGCGCAATCATGGATGCGGATCGGTGCACTTGCGCGCAGCGAAGCCACGCTGAAAGCCATGGCAATCCGGTGATCGCCGTGACCGTGCACTTCGCCGCCGCCGATCTGGCCGCCGTCGATGATGAGGCCGTCCGGGGTTGGCTCGCACTTGACGCCCAACGCCAGCAGGCCGTCCGCCATCACCTGGATCCGGTCCGACTCCTTCACGCGCAGCTCTTCGGCGCCGCGCAGCACGGTGCGCCCTTCGGCACATGCCGCGGCCACGAACAGCACCGGGAACTCGTCGATAGCCAGTGGAACCAGCGCCTCAGGGATCTCGATACCTTTGAGTTTAGCTGCCCGTACGCGCAGATCCGCTACCGGTTCACCGCCGACTTCACGCTGGTTTTCCAGGGTGATATCAGCGCCCATCAGGCGCAGGATGTCGATCACACCGGTACGGGTCGGATTGATGCCGACGTGCTCAAGCACCAGCTCCGAACCTTCGGCAATCGACGCCGCCACCAGGAAGAACGCCGACGACGAGATATCGCCCGGCACTTCAATGTGGGTCGCGGTCAACTTGTGGCCGGACTCGACCGAGGCAGTCGCGCCGTTGACGGTCACCGGGTAGCCGAAGCCGCGCAGCATACGCTCGGTGTGGTCGCGAGTCGGTGCCGGCTCGGTGACGGTGGTCTTGCCTTCGGCATACAGACCCGCCAGCAACAGGCAGGATTTAACCTGGGCGCTGGCCATTGGCATGGTGTAAGTCAGGCCCTTGAGCTTGTTGCCGCCACGAATGGTCATCGGTGGACGACCTTCAGCAGCGGTCTCGATCACGGCGCCCATTTCACGCAGCGGATTGGCCACGCGATTCATCGGACGCTTGGACAGAGAAGCATCGCCGGTCAGGGTGCTATCGAAGTTCTGCGCAGCCAAAAGGCCAGACAGCAGACGCATCGAAGTGCCGGAGTTGCCCAGATAGATCGGGCCCGGCGCAGGCTTCAGGCCATGCAGGCCGACGCCGTGGATGGTCACACGACCGTGGTGCGGACCTTCGATGACGACACCCATGTCGCGGAAAGCTTGCAAGGTCGCCAGAGCGTCTTCGCCCTCGAGGAAACCTTCCACTTCGGTGACGCCTTCAGCCAGGGAACCGAGCATGATCGAGCGGTGGGAAATCGATTTATCGCCCGGTACACGAATCCGCCCAGTCAGGCGGCCACCAGGTTGTGCCAGGAAAATCAGATCGTTGGAATTCATAGCGTCCACATAGGCCCGGCGGGCCAGGATTTTACTGAAATGCTCGCGGGCAACCCGGGCGCGAGTGAACACGCCCAACAATTGGTGCCCATCCCCTGCATCGACCGCGTCGCGCAAGGCGTCGAGGTCGCTGCGAAATGTATCGAGTGTGCGCAGGACAGCTTCGCGGTTGGCGAGGAAGATGTCGTGCCACATGACCGGGTCGCTACCGGCGATTCTTGTGAAATCGCGGAAACCGCCCGCAGCGTAACGGAAGATCTCAAGATTTTCATTGCGTTTGGCCAACGAATCGACCAAACCGAACGCCAGCAAGTGCGGTAAATGGCTGGTCGCCGCCAACACTTCGTCGTGACGCTCGACCTGCATGTGCTCGACGTCGGCGCCCAGTTCGCGCCACAACCGGTCGACCACTGCCAGCGCGGCCGGGTCGGTCTGATCCAGCGGCGTCAGAATCACTTTATGGCGACGGAACAATTCGGCATTGGAGGCTTCCACCCCGCTCTGCTCGGAACCGGCAATCGGATGCCCCGGCACAAAACGCGCCGGCATGCCGCCAAACGCCTCGGTCGCCGCGCGCACCACATTGCCTTTGGCGCTACCGACGTCGGTCAGAATCGCTTGCCCCAGGTCCATGCCCGCCAACAGCGCGAGCAACTTCTCCATGGCCAGGATCGGCACCGCCAGCTGAATCACGTCAGCGCCCTGGCAAGCCGCCGCCAGGTCTTCTTCGCAGCGATCCACCACGCCCAACTCGACCGCCAGCTTGCGCGACTGCGGGTCGAGATCGACCCCGACCACTTCGCGGCACAGACCGCTTTCACGCAAGCCTTTGGCAAACGAACCGCCGATCAACCCCAGGCCGACCACCACCAGGCGACCGATCATAGGTTGAGCAGATTGCAGTGCAGTGACATCAACCACGGGCCAAAACCTTGGTCAGCGCCTCGAGGAAGCGGCTGTTTTCAGCCGGCAGACCAATGGTGATACGCAGGTGGTTCGGCATGCCGTAGTTGGCCACCGGACGCACGATCACGCCTTCACGCAGCAACCCCTCGAACACTGGCGCCGCAACGCGACCCAGATCGACACAGATGAAGTTGCCTTTGGATGGAATCCAGCTCAGACCCAGCTCACGGAAACCCGCTTGCAGCTGCTGCATGCCGGACTCGTTCAAGCGACGGCTTTCGGCCAGGTACTCGACGTCTTGCAACGCGGCACAAGCGGCAGCCAGTGCGAGGCTGTTGACGTTGAACGGCTGACGCACGCGATTCAGCACATCGGCGACGATGGCCGAGGACAAGCCGTAACCGACCCGCAGCGACGCCAAGCCATAGGCCTTGGAGAAGGTGCGCGAGACCAGCAGGTTCGGGTAGGCCGCCAGATAGTCCAGGCCATCGGGCAAGTCGCTGCCTTCGGCGTACTCGATGTAGGCCTCGTCCAGCACCACCAGCACATGGGCCGGTACGTCCTGCAGGAAATCATCCAGCGTTTGGGCGTCGAACCAGGTCCCGGTCGGGTTGTTCGGGTTGGCGATGAAAACCACGCGGGTATCGGCATCGATCGCGGCGAGCATGGCCGACAGATCATGCCCCCAGTCTTTGGCCGGGATCACTTTTGCCTGGGCGCCGACGGCCTGGGTGACGATCGGATAGACCGCAAACGCATGCGCGCTGAATACCGCGTTCAGGCCTGGCGCCAGATAGGCACGTGCCACCAACTCCAGAATGTCGTTGGAGCCGTTGCCCAGCGTTACCTGGCTCAGCTCGACGCGGCACTGATCGGCCAGCAGGGTCTTGAGTGCAAAACCGTTGCCGTCCGGATAGCGGGTCAGCTCGGTCAGCGCTTCGCGAATCGCCGCCAGCGCCTTGGGACTGGCGCCCAACGGGTTCTCGTTGCTCGCCAGTTTGACGATATTGGCCGGATCGAGGTTCAGCTCACGGGCCAGTTCGTCCACGGGTTTACCCGGAACGTAAGGCGAAAGTTGTTGCACGCCCGGCTGTGCCAGAGCGAGGAAGTTGCCACTCATTTGCTACCGCCCTTAGAGAACTGCTTTCGGGTAGGAACCCAGCACTTTGAGTGCTACTGCTTCCTGACTGATCTTTTCCAGTACACCTTTGACCAGTGGGTCGCGGTGGTGGCCGACGAAGTCGATGAAGAACACGTAGGTCCATTTACCGCTGCGCGACGGACGGGTCTCGATACGCGTCAGGTCGATGCCGTTGTCGTGGAACGGCACCAGCAGCTCGTGGAGCGCGCCGGGTTTGTTGCTCATGGAGACGATGATCGAGGTCTTGTCGTCGCCGGTCGGCGGTACTTCCTGGCTGCCGATCATCAGGAATCGCGTGGAGTTGTCCGGACGATCCTCGATTTTCTCGGCCAGACGAGTCAACCCGTACAGACCGGCGGCCATGTCGCCGGCAATCGCCGCCGAGTTCCACTCACCCTTGACCCGCTTGGCCGCTTCGGCGTTGCTCGAAACCGCCACGCGTTCGACATTCGGGTAATGGGCGTCCAGCCACTTGCGGCACTGGGCCAGGGACTGGGCGTGGGAATAGATGCGGCTGATGCTGTCGGTCTTGGTGTTTTCACCCACCAACAGGTGATGGTGAATCCGCAGCTCGACTTCGCCACAGATCACCATGTCGTGTTCGAGGAAGCTGTCGAGGGTGTGGTTGACCGCGCCCTCGGTGGAGTTTTCCACCGGGACCACGCCAAAGTTCACCGCACCGGCCGCGACTTCACGGAACACTTCGTCGATCGCCGCCATCGGCTTGCTGATCACCGCGTGGCCGAAGTGCTTCATGGCTGCGGCCTGAGTGAATGTACCTTCAGGACCGAGGTAAGCCACTTTCAGCGGCTGCTCGAGGGCCAGGCACGAGGACATGATTTCGCGGAACAGCCGCGCCATCTCTTCGTTGCCCAGCGGCCCCTGGTTACGCTCCATCACACGCTTGAGCACCTGAGCTTCACGCTCAGGACGATAGAACACCGGCACTTCGCCTTCGGCCAGCGAGGCCATCTTTACTCGCGCAACTTCCTGGGCGCAACGTGCGCGCTCACTGATCAGCTCCAGGACTTTTTCGTCCAGAGCATCAATGCGCAGGCGCAGTGCCTTGAGTTCTTGCTCAGACATTAGCCGTGTTCCTTCTCGAACTCTGCCATGTACGAAACCAGTGCGTTGACCGCAACAATATCGACGGCGTTATAGATGGAGGCACGCATGCCGCCCACGGAACGGTGGCCCTTGAGGTTCAGCAGGCCACGTTCGTCGGCACCGGCCAGGAACGGCTTGTCGAGACGATCGTCGGCCAGACGGAACGGCACGTTCATCCACGAGCGGTCCGACTTGTTGATCGGGTTGCTGTACAAGCCGCTGGCGTCGATGAAGTCATACAGCGTGCGCTGCTTCACTTCATTGAGCTTGCCGATGGCTTCGACGCCACCCTGCTCTTTCAGCCACTCGAACACCAGACCGGACAAGTACCAGGCCAGGGTTGGCGGGGTGTTGTACATCGAGCCGTTATCGGCCGCGACCTTGTAGTTGAGCATGGTCGGGCAAATGGAACGGGCGTGACCCAGCAGGTCTTCGCGCACGATGTTCACGACGACGCCACTCGGGCCGATGTTTTTCTGGGCGCCGGCGTAGATCATGCCGAAACGCGAAACATCGACTGGACGCGAGAGGATGTCCGAGGACATGTCGGCCACCAGCGGTACATCACCGGTTTCCGGGATCCATTGGAATTCCAGGCCGCCAATGGTTTCGTTCGGTGCGTAGTGAACGTAGGCCGCATCCTTGGACAGGTTCCATTCGTTCTGACCGGGGATAGCGAAATAGTCGTAGGGCTTGGCGGTGGCGGCAACGTTGACGTGACCGTAGCGCGAGGCTTCTTCGATAGCTTTCTGCGACCAGATACCGGTATCGATATAGTCGGCAGTGCCGCTTTCCGGCAACAGGTTCAGAGGAATCTGAGCGAATTGCTGGCTCGCGCCACCCTGCAGAAACAGCACTTTATAGTTCGAGGGGATATTCAGCAGATCACGCAGATCCTGCTCGGCCTTGGTGGCAATAGACACGAACTCATCGCTGCGATGGCTCATTTCCATGACCGACAGGCCCTTGCCATGCCAATCAAGGAGTTCACCCTGGGCGCGCTTCAGGACAGCTTCGGGAAGCGCCGCAGGACCGGCACAGAAGTTATAGGCTCTCTTGCTCACATCCAATCTCGCTCTGATTTGGTGGTCACTTAAATCTTTCGGTCTGCGGATGATCGTTCCCACGCTCTGCGTGGGAATGCATCCAATGACGCTCTGCGTCATGGGACGCGGAGCGTCCCGAGCGGCATTCCCACGCAGAGCGTGGGAACGATCCTGTGCAGTGTCGCAAATTTTCAAACAGAACAAACAACAAGGGGGCGAATCTTCATCCGCCCCCTGCTTGCCCGCTTACTCTTGCGGCTCTTCGTCAGCGGCGGCGTCGAGTTGCTGGTCTTCGGCCACGTCGTCGATCACGACCTCACCGTCGAACACTGCACCCTCTTCACCTTCAAGCCCTTCACCTGCCAGCTCTTCGCCTTCGACTTCCGATGGCTCTTGAACCCGCTCCAGGCCCACCAGCGTTTCATCGCTGGCCAGCTTGATCAGGGTCACGCCCTGGGTGTTACGACCCAGGCTCGACACTTCGTCGACACGGGTACGAACCAAAGTACCCTGGTCGGAAATCAGCATGATTTCCTCGCCGTCGAGCACCTGAACCGCGCCGACCAGACGGCCGTTACGGTCGTTGCTGACCATGGCGATAACGCCCTGGCCGCCACGTTTGTACTCAGGGAACTCGGTGATCGCGGTGCGCTTGCCGAAACCACGCGCCGAAGCGGTGAGGATCTGGCTGCCTTCTTCCGGGATCAGCATGGAAATCAGCTTCTGGCCTTCCGGCAGACGCATGCCGCGGACACCGCGAGCGGTACGGCCCATGGCGCGGACGTCGGTTTCCTTGAAGCGAGTGACCTTGCCACCGTCGGAGAACAACATGACTTCGCGCTCGCCATCGGTAATGGCGGCAGAAATCAGTACGTCGCCTTCATCCAGCTCCAGCGCGATCAGGCCGACACTGCGTTGACGGCTGAAGGATTCCAGCGGGGTCTTCTTCACAGTGCCTTTGGCAGTGGCCATGAAGATGAAATGACCTTCGGTGTATTCCTCGACCGGCAGCATGGTGGTGATGTATTCATCACTGTCCAGCGGCAGCAGGTTGACCAACGGACGACCACGGGCAGCGCGGGAGGCTTCCGGGATTTCGTAGGTTTTGAGCCAGTACACTTTGCCTTTGCTGGAGAACAGCAGCAGCGTGGTGTGGCTGTTGGCGACCAGCAGGTGAGCGATGTAGTCCTCATCCTTGACGCCGGTAGCCGATTTGCCTTTACCGCCACGACGCTGAGCCTGGTACGCAGCCAATGGCTGGGTCTTGGCGTAGCCACCGTGGGAAATGGTCACGACGCGCTCTTCTTCCGGGATCATGTCACCCAGGGTCAGGTCGAGACGGGCATCGAGAATCTCGGTGCGACGCACATCACCGTATTCGGCGCGGATCACTTCCAGTTCTTCGCGGATCACTTCCATCAGGCGCGTGGCGCTGCTGAGGATGCGGATCAGCTCGCCGATCTGGTTGAGGATCTCTTGATACTCGGCCAGCAGCTTCTCGTGTTCCAGACCGGTCAGACGGTGCAGACGCAGTTCCAGAATGGCTTGCGCCTGTTCTGGCGACAGGAAGTACTTGCCTTCGCGCAGACCGTATTGCGGGTCCAGGGTCTCTGGACGGCAGGAATCGGCACCGGCACGTTCAACCATCGCGACCACCGCGGAGGATTCCCAGGCAGTGCTGATCAGCGCTTCCTTGGCTTCCGACGGTGTTGGCGAGGCCTTGATCAGGGCGATGACCGGGTCGATGTTCGACAGGGCAACCGCTTGACCTTCCAGGATGTGACCACGTTCGCGCGCTTTGCGCAGTTCGAACACGGTACGGCGGGTAACCACTTCGCGACGGTGACGAACGAAAGCTTCCAGCAGGTCCTTGAGGTTGAGGATCCGCGGACGGCCGTCGATCAGCGCGACGATGTTGATACCGAACACCGCTTGCAGCTGGGTCTGGGCGTAGAGGTTGTTGAGGATCACCTCAGGCACTTCACCGCGACGCAGTTCGATCACGACGCGCATACCGTCCTTGTCGGACTCGTCGCGCAGCTCGGTGATGCCTTCGAGCTTCTTCTCTTTTACCAGCTCGGCGATCTTCTCGATCAGACGCGCCTTGTTCAGCTGGTAAGGGAGTTCGGTGATGACGATCTGCTGACGACCACCGACCTTGTCGATGTCTTCGATCATCGAGCGGGCACGCATGTAAATGCGCCCGCGGCCGGTACGGTAGGCTTCGATGATGCCGGCGCGACCGTTGATGATCGCGGCGGTCGGGAAGTCCGGACCGGGGATGTATTGCATCAGTTCATCGACGGTCAGCTCAGGGTTGTCGATGAGTGCCAGGCAACCGTCGATGACTTCACCGAGGTTGTGCGGCGGGATGTTGGTCGCCATGCCCACGGCGATACCACTGGAGCCGTTGACCAGCAGGTTGGGAATACGGGTCGGCATGACCGCCGGGATCATTTCGGTGCCGTCGTAGTTCGGCACCCAGTCCACGGTTTCTTTGTGCAGGTCAGCCAGCAGCTCGTGCGCCAGCTTGGTCATGCGCACTTCGGTGTATCGCATGGCCGCGGCGTTGTCGCCGTCCACCGAACCGAAGTTGCCCTGACCGTCTACCAGCAGGTAACGCAGCGAGAATGGCTGCGCCATCCGAACGATGGTGTCGTACACCGCGGTATCACCGTGAGGGTGATACTTACCGATCACGTCACCGACAACACGGGCAGATTTCTTGTACGGCTTGTTGAAGTCGTTGCCCAGCTCGCTCATCGCGAACAGCACACGCCGGTGCACGGGCTTCAAGCCATCGCGCGCATCCGGCAGTGCCCGCCCGACAATCACGCTCATCGCGTAGTCGAGGTAGGACTGCTTCAGCTCGTCTTCGATATTGACCGGGAGGATTTCTTTGGCCAGTTCGCCCATGAGAAGCCTGATTCCTTTTTCTGGTGAAACTTCGTCACATCCATATGGGACGAACGAAGCTCGCCGATGCAGACTGAGTGCCGTGCACCGACTTACGACAAATCAACGAGTTATGCCATGGATCTGCGCAGTAAAGGCAGCCACATCAGGCTACCCTGGAAACCGCCGGATGTTATCACAAGAGCCGCCACGCACCTATCCCCCAGATGCGCATGGAGCATAGTTAGTTGACCGGTGACAGGCTTGAAAGGGACGAGAGGGGCTTAGAGCCGTGTTGAATGAAGAATCCAGGCCTGATTCGAGCCTTATTCATTGTCTTCCGGGCCTCTTCGCGGGCAAGCCCGCTCCCACAGGGTTCTCTAGCGCTCACAAAACCTGAGGGAGATCAGGCTTGCTTCATTGGCTTTGAGGGCCTCTTCGTGGGCAAGCCTGTTCCCACAGGGTGTGGTAGCGCTCACAAAACCTGTGGGAGCGGGCTTGCCCGCGATAGCGATTGATCAGGCGCCTGGGATCATCAATGCAGACGCTTACGGCACATCAACTGCGCCATTTTCGCGGTATCCGGCCGTTCGACGATGCCTTTTTCGGTAACAATCGCGTCGATCAAATCCGCAGGCGTTACGTCGAACACCGGGTTGAACGCATCGACATCCGCCCCGACCCGCTTGCCGCCAACTTCCAGCAACTCGCGGCCGTCACGCTCTTCGAGGGGGATCTCGTCACCACTGGCCAGGTTCATGTCGATGGTCGAACTCGGCGCCACCACCATGAAGCGCACGCCATGGTGCATGGCGTTGACCGCCAGCTGGTAAGTGCCGATCTTGTTCGCCACATCACCATTGGCGGTAATGCGGTCGGCGCCGACGATTACCCAGGTCACGCCTTTGGTTTTCATGATATGTGCAGCGGCGGAATCGGCATTGAGGGTCACGGGAATGCCTTCATTGGCCAATTCCCATGCGGTCAAACGCGAACCTTGCAGCCATGGCCGGGTTTCATCGGCATAGACGCGCTCGACCATGCCCTCGATGAAAGCCCCGCGAATCACTCCCAGCGCCGTGCCGAAGCCGCCAGTGGCCAGGGCGCCGGTGTTGCAGTGCGTTAGGATCGCCTGGGCGTTACCCTGATGCTTGCGGATCAGGTCCACACCCAGTTGGGCCATGGTCAGGTTGGCTTCGCGATCACTTTCATGGATGGCGATGGCCTCCGCCTCCAGCGCCGCCAGAGGATCTGCGTCGTCCTTGAGGCGGTCCAGGCGGTCACGCATGCGATTCAAGGCCCAGAACAGATTAACCGCTGTTGGACGGGAATCGGCCAGTAGCGCGTAATCCTCTTCCCACGCCGCCAGCCAGTCACCGCCCTCGGCAATTCGGGCGCGGGCCGACAGCACCATGGCATACGCCGCACTGATGCCAATCGCTGGCGCGCCGCGTACCACCATCGAGCGAATGGCCTCAGCCACACCCGCGGCGCTGGTGTAGGCGATCCAGGTTTCCTCGAACGGCAAAATACGCTGATCCAGCAGATACAGGGCGTCATTACGCCAATCGATGGCCTTCACCCTCTCCGCAGCCAACAGTCGATCGCGCATCCCCATACCCCGCACTCATGAACAAAAACCGCCGATTATAGCGAGCCCCCCGCGAAGACGCTCGGGTATACTTCGCCATCCTTTACAAAAGCACTGGAACCGACTTTCGATGCCGACCCCCACCGCTGCGCTCGACCTGTTATTGCTGCCGACCTGGCTGGTACCCGTCGAACCGGCTGGCGTGGTCCTTAAAGAGCATGCCTTGGGCATCCGCGACGGTCGTATCGTATTTATCGGCCCGCGCGCAGCAGCCTTGAAGTTTAACGCAACCGAAGTCCGCGAATTGCCGGACATTCTGCTCAGCCCCGGCCTGATCAATGCTCACGGGCATGCGGCAATGACGCTGTTCCGCGGCCTGGCCGACGATCTGCCGCTGATGACCTGGCTGGAAAAGCACATTTGGCCCGCTGAAGCCAAATGGGTAGACGAGGCGTTCGTACGCGACGGCACCGACCTGGCCATCGCCGAGCAGATCAAAGGCGGCATCACCTGTTTCTCCGACATGTATTTCTTCCCGAAGGTTGCCAGCGAACGCGTACATAACAGCGGCATTCGCGCCCAGATCGCCATTCCGATCCTCGATTTCCCGATTCCAGGCGCCGCCACGGCGGATGAAGCCATTCGTCAGGGCGTTGAATTATTTGGCGATCTCAAGCATCACGAGCGGATCAAAATCACTTTTGGGCCCCATGCACCCTACACCGTGGGCAACGAAACCCTGGAAAAAATCCGGGTGATCGCCGAAGAACTGGACGCCTCGATTCATATGCACGTCCATGAAACCGCTTTCGAAGTGCAGCAGTCGGTCGAGCAGTGCGGCGAACGCCCGCTGGCCCGCCTTGGCCGCCTGGGCCTGCTCGGGCCGCGCCTCCAGGCCGTTCACATGACCCAGATCAGCGATGAAGACCTGATGCTGCTGGTAGAAAGTAACACCAATGTGATTCATTGCCCGGAGTCGAACCTGAAGCTGGCCAGCGGTTTCTGCCCGGTCGAGCGCTTGTGGCAAGCCGGGGTCAATGTGGCGATCGGCACCGATGGCGCGGCCAGCAATAATGACCTCGACCTGCTCGGCGAAACCCGCACCGCTGCGCTGCTGGCCAAGGCCGTCGCTGGCTCCGCCACCGCGCTGGACGCCCATCGTGCCCTGCGCATGGCCACGCTCAATGGCGCTCGCGCGCTGGGAATCGAAGCTGAAACGGGTTCGCTGGAAGTCGGCAAAGCGGCGGACATCGTCGCGTTCGACCTGTCGGGCCTGGCACAGCAACCGATCTACGACCCGGTTTCGCAACTGATCTATGCCACTGGCCGCGACTGCGTGAAACACCTTTGGGTCGCCGGCAAGCAACTGCTCGACGACCGTCGCTTGACCCGCCTGGATGAAGCACAGCTGTGCGCCACCGCCAACGCCTGGGGCAGGCGCATCAGCGGCCACACCGAATCGTAAGTACCGAATTGTAAGCACCCTGGACCGAAACCGGGGCAACAGGATTTTTCAAGTTTTAGAGGACTGACACCATGAGCAACGTCGACTACGCCGAAATCGCCAAATTCGAAGCCCTGGCCCATCGCTGGTGGGATCGCGAAAGCGAGTTCAAACCGCTGCACGACATCAACCCGCTGCGGGTCAACTGGATCGACGAGCGCGTCAATCTGGTCGGCAAGAAAGTCCTCGACGTCGGTTGCGGCGGCGGCATCCTCAGCGAAGCCATGGCTCAACGCGGCGCGACCGTGACGGGCATCGACATGGGTGAAGCGCCGCTGGCCGTCGCTCAATTGCATCAGCTGGAATCCGGCGTGAGCGTCGAGTATCGGCAGATCACCGCCGAAGCCCTGGCCGAAGAAATGCCCGAGCAGTTCGACGTGGTGACTTGCCTGGAAATGCTTGAACACGTGCCGGATCCGTCGTCGGTCATCCGCGCCTGCTTCAAAATGGTCAAACCGGGCGGCCAGGTGTTCTTCTCCACCATCAACCGCAACCCGAAGGCGTATCTGTTCGCCATCGTCGGCGCCGAATACATCATGAAGTTGCTGCCGCGCGGCACCCACGACTTCAAGAAATTCATTCGCCCCTCGGAGCTTGGCGCCTGGAGCCGCATGGCCGGCCTGACCGTCAAGGACATCATCGGCCTGACCTATAACCCGCTGACCAAGCACTACAAGCTGGCCGCCGATGTCGACGTCAACTACATGATCCAGACCCTGCGCGAGGAGTAAGCCGATGCGTATCAGAGCAGTTCTTTTCGACATGGACGGCACCCTGCTCGACACCGCGCCGGATTTCATCGCCATCTGCCAGGCGATGCGCGCTGATCGTGGTTTGCCGCCAATCAACACTCAACACATTCGCGATGAAATTTCCGGCGGCGCCAAGGCGATGGTCGCTGCGAACTTTTCCATGGACCCGGAATCGCCGGGGTTCGAGGAACTGCGTCAGGAATTCCTCGACCGCTACCTCAAGGGCTGCGCGGTCCACAGCCATCTGTTCGACGGCATGGCCGAAGTGCTGGAGAAAATCGAAAAGGCCAACCTGATCTGGGGCGTTGTCACCAACAAACCGGTACGTTTCGCCGAGCCGATCATGCAGCAGCTGGGCCTGGCCGAACGTTCGAAAGTGCTGATTTGCCCCGACCATGTGAAGAACAGCAAACCGGACCCGGAGCCGTTGATCCTGGCGTGCAAGATGCTCGACCTGGACCCGGCCAGCGTGCTGTTTGTGGGCGATGATCTGCGGGACATCGAATCCGGCCGCGATGCGGGCACCAAAACCTGCGCGGTGACCTACGGTTATATTCACCCGGACGATAACCCGAAGCACTGGGGCGCAGACGTGGTGATCGATCATCCGCTGGCGTTGCTCGAGGTGTTGGACAACGCTTTGTGCAGTTGCTGATTCAAATCAAAAGATCGCAGCCTGCGGCAGCTCCTACAGGAGACCGCGATCGGCGTAGGAGCTGCCGAAGGCTGCGATCTTTTTCGGCCCTGTTAACGGATTATGTTGAGGTTTTTTATGTTTGATTATTCCGCCCGCCCTGAATTGCTCAAGGACCGGGTCATCCTGGTCACCGGCGCTGGCCGTGGCATTGGCGCTGCCGCTGCAAAAACCTACGCCGCCCACGGCGCCACCGTGCTGTTGCTGGGCAAGACCGAAGCCAACCTGACTCAGGTCTACGACGAAATCGAAGCCGCCGGGCATCCACAACCCGCCGTGATTCCGTTCAATCTGGAAACCGCACTGCCTCATCAATACGATGAACTCGCAGCCATGATCGAGACCGAGTTCGGCCACCTTGACGGCTTGCTGCACAACGCCTCGATCATCGGTCCCCGGACACCGATCGAGCAGTTGTCCGGCGAGAATTTCATGCGCGTCATGCACGTCAACGTCAACGCCATGTTCATGCTTACCAGCACCCTGCTGCCACTGCTCAAGTTGTCTCAGGACGCCTCGGTGGTGTTCACCTCCAGCAGCGTCGGTCGCAAGGGTCGTGCGTATTGGGGCGCTTACGGCGTTTCCAAGTTCGCTACCGAAGGCCTGATGCAAACCCTGGCCGACGAAGTAGACACGGTGGCACCGGTGCGTTCCAACAGCATCAACCCCGGAGCTACCCGCACCAGCATGCGCGCTCAGGCCTACCCCGGTGAAAACCCGCTGAACAACCCGACACCCGAGGAGATTATGCCGGTCTACCTTTACCTGATGGGTCCGGACAGTACCGGCATCAATGGTCAGGCATTTAACGCTCAGTAATGCCCGTGCGTCGCTTTTCTGCCGCGACGGCTTCCCGCCGCGGCACTCAAACCCGGTGGCAACCACCCCTGCTTCAAGTCAAATAAATGTCATCACCCTCCACGACTCCTCTCCCATCTCCTTCCAGTATTTTGATTTTTAAAGCTTTTTATTCGACTGAACCGAATGGCACGACTTTCGCTCTAATTTTGCTCAGACACGCCGTGTGAAAGCAGAAGAGGCGGAGCTTGAGCCGATAGGTTACTAATCTTCGGCAAAGCGGACTAAACTCGTGCCAAATGTCCTACGGGACTGATGGACCAGTATGACGCGCAGCCCAAAGCCGCTCTCACCCAGCCTGTAAGACAGCCTTACTGCTTAGGGGCTCATGCCATATGAAATCACCTTCCCAGACCAACGCAATTGACTTCGACAGTGCCAAATTGCAACGCCTGGGCTTTGGTCAGCAGCCTCCCCTCCTGGAGCGGCCCATCAGTCTTGCGCAGTTGCGCCAAGCGCTGGGCCTGCAACTGCAAACCAGTCTTGAGCCGCAACGCATTCTCGGACTTTTCTTCCGTGAAATTCAGCGCCTTGTGCCGCTGGATGCCTTGAGTTACGAACATCAGCCCAGCGACTTGCGCCTGCAATTCGGCGCGCGGGGTCATCATTCAATCAGCTACAGCCTCAGCCATGAAGGCGAGCAATTGGGTGAGCTGGTGTTCCGCCGCAATCAGCGTTTCAGTGAACAGGAACAGGGCAACCTGGAGTCACTGTTGTCGACCCTGCTCTTCCCCATGCGAAACGCTCTCCTCTACCGAGCGGCGACTCAAAGTGCATTGCGTGATCCGCTGACCGATACCGGCAACCGCATCGCTATGGATCAGACGCTGGAACGGGAAATCGAAATGTCGCGGCGACACTCCCAGCCCCTGTCGCTGTTGATGCTGGACATCGATCACTTCAAACAGATCAACGACACCTACGGGCACAGCGCCGGCGACGAAGTGCTGAAGGCCGTCGCAGCCTCGATCAAAAACCAATTGCGCAACGTCGATATGGTGTTCCGGTTTGGTGGCGAAGAATTCCTGATTCTGCTTTCCAACACCAGTCGGGAAGCTGCAGCCATGATCGGTGAACGACTGCGGTTTGCGGCGCAGGCTCAGGACTATGAGGCCGAGGGCAAGATGATCGAACTGACGGTCAGCATCGGTTGCTCGACGCTGCTGCCCGGCGAATCTGCCGAGGGTCTGTTGCGACGGGCCGACAGTGCGTTGTATGTGGCCAAGCGCGAGGGGCGTAACCGGCTGGCGATGGCAGGCTGATATTTCAGCACCGCTGCATAACCAATGTGGGAGCGGGCCCGTGGCGAGGGGGCTCGTCGGAACGCCGCACCGCCCCGTTGGGCTGCGAAGCAGCCCCCAAATCTCTGATGTATCAAAGATCTTGTGAGTGCTACGCACTCAGACGGGGGCGAGCCCCCTCGCCACAGGTTCGCTCCCACATTTGGTTTGTATTGCTCAGTGGATCAGCTTTCGGCCAACGCCATCCGCTCACGGGCTACCGGGGTTTTCACTGCCAGTTCCAACTGCATGCAACGTTCCAGGAACAGATACATGTAGTCGTAACTTTTGCAGACAGCTTGGCGCAATTCCACTTGCAGTGCTTTGCTCGGGTTCATGCCTGCCAGGGTGCAGATGATTTCCAGCGCTTCCCATGGATGGGCATCGTCATACTGGGCGTGCATCTTCAACCACTTCATGGCCCGCTTGCGATCTTCCTCGGGGAACGCTGCCGCGTAGACGCCACTGGAACAGACCAGCGCCGACCACTCCCCGGTCGCACCCTCGATGGCGTAGTTGGTGGCGGCGATGGCCACGATCAGCGAGTCCGACGAACTGGTGTGCCAGCACCAGTGGCTCAAGGCGTGAAGCTCAGGGGCCACCTGTTGGGCTTGCAGATCTTCCAGGCTGATACCGTGAGCACGGCTCCAATGCACCCAGTAATCGGCATGGTTCAATTCGACGCGAATGTTGCGCATCAGCCAGCGACGCGCCATGTCTTCGCCAGGGTGGCGCGCAAAACGGGTCTTGGTCAGGTTCTGTGCCATGTATAAAGCGAACTGTTCGACCACCGGCCAGCCACCAATAAGGTACTGGCGCATGGTTTTTGCACTGAGTTTGTTATCTCGCATGCGTTGATACAGTTCGTGTCCGACAACCCGGCGCTTGCTCTCGCTGCAATCCTGGATCAGTTGCTGAGCCCAGGCGGGATAACTTGCAGCTTCCATGAGTGGTCCGGTTCTGTTGAATGTGTCGATCACTGTCGCGCTCCTTTTGATTGTGATTTTCAGATCAACAAAAGTTTCAACGGAACGTGCCCGGCGCCTTGAACAACAAAGGTCGGGGCCGGGCAGGACGACTTTGCAAACTATCCCAGGTAAACAGATGCGGGCGTTCAATCACATACCCTTGAGCGTAATCCACCCCGATCTCCAGCAATGCCTGCTCGATCTGAGGTGTTTCAACGAACTCGGCAATCGTGCGCTTACCCATGACATGACCGATGTGATTGATCACTTCGACCATGGCGCGGTTAATCGGGTCGTCCAGCATATCCTTTACGAAACTCCCGTCGATCTTCAGGAAGTCTACAGGTAAATGTTTCAAGTAAGCGAATGAGGACATGCCAGCGCAAAAGTCATCTAGCGAAAAATGACAACCTAAACCTTTGAGTTCATTGATAAATCTAATCGCGCTGCCCAGATTTGCAATCGCACTGGTTTCTGTAATTTCAAAACAAATCATTTCAGGTGGAATTGAATATGCAACAAACTGTTCACGAAGGAAGTCCAGAAACGCCTCATCTCCGATAGTAATACCTGACAGATTTATCGCACACATGGCCAACGGCCCTGCGCGCTCTTCAGCGATGCATTGGGCAATGACCTTGAAAACATTTTCCACCACCCAACGGTCAATCGACGTCATCAAACCGTAACGCTCGGCGGCCGGAATGAAACTGTCCGGCAGAATCATGCGCCCCGCTTCGTCATGCAGGCGCAGCAGGATTTCGATATGCCCGCGGCCTTGCTCGTCAGAGCCAAGGGGCGCGATTTCCTGGGCGTACAGACAGAAGCGGTCTTCTTCCAACGCTACGTGCAGGCGCTGCACCCAGGCCATCTCGCCAAAACGCAGGGACAGCTCCGAGTCATCAACGTGATAGACCTGAACCCGGTTGCGGCCCTTTTCCTTGGCCATATAACAAGCCATGTCAGCGGCCCGCAGCGAAGCTTCGAGGGTGGCCGGGCTCTGGGCCACATGCACCAGACCGATACTCACGGTGGTCACGAACGGCCGGCCTTTCCAGACAAAATGCAGGTTCTGCACGGTCTGGCGCAGGCCCTCGGCGATTTTCTCGGCCGCTTCCGGCGCGCAGTTTTCCAACAGTATGCCGAACTCGTCGCCACCCAATCGGGCCAGGGTGTCGCCTTCGCGCAAACCTGATTGCAACAACGCGCATATATGCCGCAACAGCTCGTCGCCCGCCGCATGACCGCAGGTGTCGTTGACCAGTTTGAATTGATCCAGATCGAGAAACATCAAGGCGTGACGCCCCGCTTGGCGCATCAGGTTATGCAGGGCCTGTTCGAGGCGATATTCGAATTCGCGGCGGTTGGCCAGCCCGGTCAGGGCGTCATGGGTCGCCTGCCACGACAGATTGGCGATGTACTGTCGCTCCTGGGTCATGTCATGCAGCACCAGCACGGTGCCACTGACCTTGCCCGTATTACGGATTGGCGCGCCGACCAGCGTGACCGAAACTGTGCTGCCATCCAGGCGCTGGATCAGTTTGGAATGCTCGCTGCCACCGCTGAGCTGACCGCTCAAAATGTGCTCGATCAAGGTAAAACCGTCGGCCTGAGCGTTCTCGTCCAGAAGATTGAACAGCGCCGCCAATGGCAACCCCGCCGCCTGTTCGGCCTTCCAGTGAGTCAAGGCCTCGGCGGCCGGATTCATATAGGCAATCGCACCCTCGACATCCGTGGTGATCACCCCATCGCCAATCGATTGCAGAGTGATCTGCGCCCGGTCTTTCTCCAACTGCAAGGCATCGGCGAAGGCATGGCGCTGCTTGAGCAGTTTATGAGTGCGCAGCAGGGCCAACACAATCAAACCCAGCGCGGTGGCGAGGTTCGTCATCAACAGCAGCCGGAGAATCACCCGCGAGCCTTCGCCCAAGGCGTCGCTGAACGCTTTGGCGGCAGGCGTCACGCCATCGTTGATGGCAAAAATCTGATCTTTCCAGCGTTTGACGTCGGCATCGGTGACCTGGCTATCGGCAATGCGCTGATGCATCTCCCGTGCGACGTCATCGAGTCGCACCAGGTACGCGTCACCGACCGTCCAGAGGCCGATGGCTTTTTCAAGGTAACTGAAGTGGCGGAAATTGAGGTACAGCCAAATCAGGCTGGAGACGTCGTCAGGGTGGTTGCCGCCCTTGAGGATCGCGATCCGCGCCGCCTCGATATTCGGAGGCTGATGATCCAGTGCCAGACGCAATTCATGGCCACCCTGAGGCACCGCAATCGCGTTCTGGTATTTGAGAAAAATCGTTTCGTCGCGACTGTCGGCGTAGAGATTGAGGTAATAGATGGCGTCTTTCTGGCCCTTGGACCACAGGCTTTCACCACCAACGTAGCCGCGTACCGCCGAAAGAACGTAAAGACTGACACTTCCCAACACTGCCTGAAATAACACGACGGCGATAAAAGGCCAGACGATGCCCAACAACCGAGGGGTTGCGAGAGTCCTTTTTGGCTTCATGAGGTCCCTTGTCTTAACACTGCTCGATCGTCGTCCGGACGAAAACGCTACCGCTAGACTAGGATGGGTTCTCACTCTAGGCAAGCCGGGGAAGCTCATGCTCAACAGCAGCACAGTCCCGGCGATTCAGGGCTGGCTCGTCTTCATGTGCCAATCCTTGCCGGGGAAAATGCCCTGAACGTCTTGTGGCATTAATCTAGTGCTGCTGTAAATGCCCATAAAGCTTGGCGTACAAACCACCATCGGCAATCAGCTGCTGATGGTCGCCATCCTCGGCAACCTGACCACCGTCGAACACCAGCACTCGGTCAGCCTGCTTCACGGCCGACAACCGGTGCGCAATGATCAGCGTGGTGCGGTGACTCAAGAACCGCGCCAGTGCCTGGTGCAGGTTGTATTCGGTGGCCGCGTCCAGGGCGGACGTGGCCTCGTCGAGGATTACCACTTTGGGTTCGGCCAACACCATCCGCGCAATCGCCAGGCGTTGACGCTGCCCGCCGGATAAACGCACACCGGAGCGCCCGACAATACTATCCAGGCCATTGGGCAATTCACGCACCGTGTTGTGCAGTTGAGCAATTTCCAATGCCTGCCAGCAGGCTTCATCGCTGCGTTCGCGGCCCATGGTCAGGTTGGCGCGCACGGTGTCGTTGAACAGTGCCGGATGCTGCAAGACCACGGCGACATTTTCACGCACGGTTTCCAGGCCGATCTCTTCCTGCGTCGAACCACCGAAACGGATGGTGCCGGCCAAGGGCGTATACAAGCCAAGCAGCAACTGCACCAGGGTGCTTTTGCCTCCCCCGCTGGCGCCGACAATCGCGACTTTTTCACCGGGGGCAATCGACAGGTTCATTTGATTCAGCACCAACTCGTCGCCGTAGCCGAAACTCAGCCCCTGAACTTCGATGCCTACCGTGTCACGCCCTTGAAACGGGTCGACACTACCGGTGTACTGCGGCTCATCAGCGCGGGCCAGCAACTCGTTGATCCGCGACAGCGCACCGCCGGCGGCGTAAAAGGCGTATTGCAGGTTGAGCAGTTGTTCCACCGGACCGATCATGAACCACAGGTAGCTGAACACGGCCAGCATCTGGCCGATGGACAGGTCGGAAAACAGCACGGTGAGCATGGCCGCGGCGCGAAAAATATCGATGCCGAACTGGAACAGCAAGCCGCTGGCACGGTTCGACGCATCGGTTTTCCACTGCGAGTTCACTGCGTAATCGCGAACTTCACGCGCTCGCTGGCCAAGCCGTCCGAGGAAAAAGCCCTGACGATTACCGGCGCGCACTTCCTGGATGGCATCCAGGGTTTCGGTCAAGGCCTGGGTGAAGCGTGAGGTGCTGTCGTTCTCGAGTTTCTTCAGGTGTTTGACCCGCTTGCCCAACTGCACCGTGGCATAGATCACCAGCGGGTTGAACAGCAGGATCAGCAGCGCGAGTTTCCAGTGCATCCACATCAGGATGGAAGCGGTGCCCACCAGCGTCAGCATGGCTACGAGGAAACGACTGAGGGTTTCGCCGACGAATTTGTCCAGCGTGTCCAGGTCGGTGACCAGGTGCGTAGTCACCGTGCCGCTGCCCAGGCTTTCGTATTCCCCCAGCGAGATGCGCTTGAGTCGCTCGATCAGCCGCACCCGAATCCGATACACGATGTCCTTGGCCAACGCCGCAAACAATTTCGCCTGCACAACGTTGAACAACAACGCTGCACAGCGTAGTACGAGCGTCACCAGCAGCATCAGGCCAATGTAACCCGCAGCTTTCTGCCAGACGTCGGGCAGCGCGTGGTTCATGATTTTCAGCGCAGCGTCACCGTGGCCCAGCAGTACTTCGTCGACCAGCAACGGCAACAGCAAGGGGATCGGCACGCTGCACAGCGTTGCCAATACCGCGACGCCGTTGGCGATCCACAGGGATTTTTTATGGTGAAGGGCCAAGCGACGAATTTCCGCCCAGCTCAGACGGTCGACACGCGAAGGGGCTGGAACGTCGTCGGGCAGATCATGCACAGGCAGCGCGCTCCAGCCAGCGGCCGAGCAACGGTGACAACACACTCAGAGGCTGATACCCATTGGTCAGCAACGCCAATTGACCATCACGCTCTGCCAGCAAGGTCGGGAAACCGGCAATGCCCAGGTCCTGGACCCAGGTGAAATCGGCAGCGGTGGCGGCGTGCTGATCAGCACGGTCGAAGGCGGCGGCGAACTCGATGCGCGGCAAACCTGCCTGTTCTGCCAGCTCCACCAACACACTGGCGTGGGTGACGTCGCGACCTTCGGCGTAGAACGCATGCTGGATCAGCCCGAGCAGTGTCCACGCGCAATCCGGTGCCAGGCTGCGCGCCGTCACCAGCGCCCGACACGCCGGCTCGGTGTCGTAGACAAACCCGTCGGGCAGCGCGCCTTCAAACTTGAACGGTTGGCCTGTAGCCTCGGCGACTGCCTGCCAGTGCTCAAGGATGTAGCGCCGGGTGGTCGGTTCCAGCGCCGCACCACTGCCGGTGCGCAAACCGCCGACTACCAGATGCACGTCCACCCCCGCTGCCTGCGCCTGCTCGACCAACGCTTTGGCCACCGGCGCAAAACCCCAGCACCAGGAACACATCGGGTCCATCACATAGAGCAGGCGACGCGCAGACATGGTTCAAGCCTCGGAAGGAGTTTGCTTGTAGTTGTAACCGATCGGGTGCGGCATGTTGCGTGCCTTGGCCAGTTCGATCTGCTTCTGCCGGTCGATGGCACTGCGACGGGTTTTCTCGCTCAGCTTATCCCAGCAATGCGGGCAACTGATGCCGGCCACATAATGCTCGGATGCACGGTCTTCCACGCTGACGGGCGTACGACAGGCATGACATTGATCGTAGTCGCCTTCGCTGAGGTCGTGACGAACGGTCACGCGGTTATCGAACACGAAGCAGTCGCCCTGCCATTTGGTTTCTTCCTGCGGCACCTCTTCGAGGTACTTCAGGATGCCGCCCTTGAGGTGATAGACCTCATCGAAACCCTGGTTGAGCATGTAGCTCGAAGCCTTTTCGCAGCGAATACCACCGGTGCAGAACATCGCGACTTTCTTGTGCACGGCCGGGTCGAAATTGGCTTTGATGTAGTCGGGGAATTCGCGAAAACTGGTGGTCTTCGGATCGATGGCGCCTTCGAAGGTGCCGATCGAGACTTCATAGTCGTTACGGGTGTCGATCAGCAGTACTTCCGGATCGCTGATCAGCGCGTTCCAGTTCTGTGGATCCACATAGGTGCCGACTTTTTTGTTCGGGTCTACGCCTTCGACGCCGAGGGTGACGATTTCTTTCTTGAGTTTGACTTTGGTGCGATAGAACGGCTGCTCGTCGCAGTACGACTCTTTGTGGTCGATGTCGTCCATGCGTGGGTCGTTCTTGAGCCAGGCCATCAGCCCGTCAATGCCTTCGCGGCTGCCGGACACGGTGCCGTTGATGCCTTCTTCGGCGATCAGCAGCGTGCCTTTGATGCCGTTGTCGACCATCGCTTGCAGCAGCGGCTCGCGCAGGGCGACGTAATCTTCCAGGGTGACGAACTTATACAGTGCCGCCACGACAATCTGTTGTGTCATGGGTAATTCTCCAGGTGGCTACCCTCGTAAGGGGTGAACCGGATGCGAAAAAAAACGCGCCGGGTGAGGGCGCGTTGCGGATTCTAGCAAAAATAAACCCTCCTGTAGGAGCATGGCTTGCCAACGATAGCGATCTTGAATACGCCTTCGCGGGCAAGCCTCGCTCCTACAGGTAACAGGACATCAATGTTTGCTACCGCCAGCACAGGTCGGCGAGGCCGGGGCCGCGTCGATCTGTGCCCATTCTTGCGGCGTGTAGGTATGCAGCGCCAACGCATGGAACTCGCCCATCAGTTCGCCCAACGTGCCGTACACCTTCTGGTGGCGTTTGACGCGATTGAGGCCCTCGAACTGCTGGCTGACCACCACCGCCTTGAAGTGGGTCTGCAACCCACGGCTGTGCATGTGGCTTTCATCCAGCACTTGCAGGTGCTCGGGCTGTAGCAGCCCGAGCGTCGATTCGATGCGTTGTTGCATGGTCATCCCGAACTCCGCTTAAGGCTTTTTCTTGGCAGGAGCGGCGGCGCCTTTAGGCTCCAGCTCGGCCGTCATGTCAGCCAGCAGTTTGTTGACCACAGGCACCGCGCTTTCCAGCTTGGCTTGAGTCATCTGGGCCGATTGTTGAGTCAGCTGCGGCATTTTTTCCAGGACTTTCTTGCCCAGTGGCGACTGGTAGAACGCAACCAGCTCCTTGAGCTCGGATTCGCTGAAATTGGTAGTGTAGAGCTTGACCATGTCCGGCTTCAGCTTGTTCCAGCCAATGGCTTGATCCAGAGCGGCGTTGGCCTTGGCCTGGTAAGTTTCCAGAACGGCTTTTTTCGATTCAGGGGCTTTGGTCTGTTCAAAGCGCTGAGCGAACATTTGCTGCACTTGCATGTACACCGGAGTGCCCAATTTGTCAGCGTGCGCCAGGGTCAGGAAAGCTTCGGCACTGGCGTTGTGGCTGGCGGTATCGGCAAAAACCTGGCCGCTGGCGCAAACCAGTGCAACCGCGGTACAGATGGCACGAAGACGAGTCATCGAGTTTCCTTTTCTAGCAGGCGAGGCAAAACCTCAAGGGCGTCCATTCTGCACCTAAAAAAGTGTGTCACTCAACCCCAAGCCTTGTCGCGCCTGATTTAGAGGGGTTGAACGGTCAAATTCCAGACTGATGGAACCACGACCGGCGATCACGGCCTAAACTGCGCTATCAGACCTACAGGAGTGTGCATGATGAGCCGTATCGAAACCGACAGCCTGGGCCAGGTGGAAGTCCCGGACGACGCTTACTGGGGCGCTCAGACGCAACGCTCGCTGATCAACTTCGCCATTGGCAACGAGCGCATGCCGCTGGCGGTGCTGCACGCCCTGGCCCTGATCAAGAAAGCCGCGGCGCGCGTCAACGATCGCAATGGCGACCTGCCCGCCGACATCGCCCGGCTGATCGAACAGGCTGCCGACGAAGTACTCGACGGCGACCATGACGATCAGTTCCCGCTGGTGGTCTGGCAGACCGGCAGCGGCACCCAGAGCAACATGAACGTCAACGAAGTGATCGCCGGTCGCGCCAACGAACTGGCCGGCAACCCGCGCGGCGGCAAGGCCCCGGTACACCCCAACGATCACGTCAACCGTTCCCAGAGTTCCAACGATTGCTTCCCCACGGCCATGCACATCGCGACGGCTCAGGCGGTGCAGCAGCATTTGCTGCCGGCGATCAGCGAGTTGTCTGGCGGGTTGGCGGAGCTGTCCGCACGGCACATGAAGCTGGTCAAGACCGGTCGTACCCATATGATGGACGCCACGCCGATTACCTTCGGCCAGGAACTCTCGGCATTCATCGCGCAACTGGATTACGCCGAGCGGGCGATCCGCAGCGCGCTGCCGGCCGTCTGTGAACTGGCTCAGGGCGGCACTGCGGTCGGCACCGGATTGAACTCGCCCCACGGTTTTGGCGAAGCGATCGCTGCTGAACTGGCCGCCCTCTCCGGCCTGCCGTTCGTTACGGCCCCCAATAAATTTGCCGCTCTAGCCGGCCACGAGCCGTTGGTCACCCTCTCCGGCGCACTGAAAACCCTTGCCGTGACCCTGATGAAAATCGCCAATGACTTGCGTCTGCTGGGCTCCGGACCGCGAGCAGGGTTTGCCGAAGTGAAACTGCCGGCCAATGAGCCCGGTAGCTCGATCATGCCCGGCAAGGTCAACCCGACTCAGTGCGAAGCCCTGTCGATGCTGGCCTGTCAGGTATTGGGCAATGACGTTGCCATCGGTTTTGCCGCCAGTCAGGGCCACCTGCAATTGAACGTGTTCAAACCGGTGATCATCCACAACCTGCTGCAATCGATCCGCTTGCTGGGCGATGGTTGCAGTAACTTCCAGCAGCATTGCATCGCCGGGCTGGAACCGGATGCGCAGAAAATGGCCGAGCATCTGGAACAAGGTTTGATGCTGGTGACGGCGCTGAACCCGCATATCGGCTACGACAAATCGGCGGAGATTGCCAAGAAGGCTTACAGCGAGGGACTGACCTTGCGTGAGGCGGCGTTGCAGCTGGGGTATCTGACGGATGAAGAGTTTGATACGTGGGTGAGGCCGGAGGATATGTTGGAGGCAGGTGCCAAGGGCTGAGTACTCTAGCGACCGACAGTCAGTCATCGCGGGCAAGCCACGCTCCCACAGGTTTCGGGTCGTTCACAGGTATTGTGATCGACACAAAACCTGTGGGAGCGTGGCTTGCCCGCGATGAACGATAACACGGTCTAACTGGCCGCCATCCGCACCCGCCGGGCCCTGAGCCCCGCCATCAACGATGGCCCCAACGCCACCAGCGCCGACCCGAGCACCACCAACACCGCTCCGCCGTAACCCAGGCCGTTGATCTGCTCGGCATGCACATACTCCGGCCATAACCACGCGGCCACGGCCACGGCGGCAAAGGTCACCAACGGCGTGATCGCCAGCGTTGCGCTGACCCGCGAGGCTTCCCAATGGGCCAGGGCTTCGGCGAAGGCGCCATAAGCGATCAGGGTGTTCAAACAACACGCCAGCAGCAGCCAGCCTTGCAGCGGACTCAATTGCAGCGCCTCCAGCGGATGCACCCATGGGGTCAGCAACAGCGCGCAAAACAGGTAAATCACCATCATCACCTGCAACGAATTCCACACCGTGAGCAACTGCTTCTGGCCCAAGGCATAGAAGGTCCAGACCGTGGACGCCAACAGCACCATCAACACACCCGCGGTGTAATCGGTCAGGGAAGTCAGCAGTTCACTCAAACGCTGATTGAAGAACAGTGCAAAGCCGATCAGCAGCACCAACAGGCCAATCCCCTGCCCCACGCTGAAACGCTCCTTGAACACGAACAGACTGGCGATCAGCAACATGATCGGGCCCATTTGCACCACCAGCTGCGCGGTGCCGGGGCTGAGCAGGTTCAGGCCCATCAGGTACAGCACGTAGTTGCCGACCAGTCCGAGTACCGCCATCAACACCAGCCAGCCACCGCGCGGGCCGAGGACTTTGCGACTCGGCAGGCGTTTGGTCGCTGCCAGATAAATGAACAGGCAACCGCCGGACACCAGCAAGCGAAACCAGGTCACCGTCACCGGGTCCATCACCAGCAGCACTTGCTTGAGCTTGATCGGCAGGATTCCCCACAGCAACGCGGTCAGCAAGGCCAGGCACAAACCATAAACCCAGCGACCCGATGAAATATGCATGCTGACCCCGAAGCCGATTGGCGATAACGGTCATTCTAGGCTCAGACCGGGGCGCGACACAGGGACAGTTGCCGATGGGCCGCGAATGAAACTGTGCAGGTCGCATTATAAAGTTGACGATATGCCGTCGATCAGCTGGCCAGGCGCGGCAAGTGGTTCATGCATAAGCTCATTGAAACCGTCATCCGCAGGAGATCGCCCATGTACGGCATGCGCACCCAAGACAACGCCCCCGCCACCCACTTTCGTTGTGACCGGTTGTGTCGTGTGAATGGAGAGCTGTATTTCACCACGCGGGAACAGACGCTGGAGGGGCCGTTTGAAAACCCGGAGGTCGCGGCGCGGGAGATTCAGGCGTATATCGAGCGGATGCAGTTCTTGTGCACGAGCCGGTAAACCGCGGCGCCTACATCGCGAGCAGGCTCGCTCCCACAGTGGATCTATGGTGAACACACTATTGGTGAACACCAGTGATCAATGTGGGAGCGAGCCTGCTCGCGATAGCGGTCAATCAGGCAACACGAATTTGCAGATTTAACGCACCGCCTCAAACAACCCCGTAGCCCCCATCCCGCCCCCCACGCACATGGTGACGATGCCGTAACGCAGGTTACGCCGTTGCAACTCACGCACGATGTGCCCGACCTGACGCGAACCGGTCATGCCGAACGGATGGCCGATGGCAATCGAACCGCCGTTGACGTTGTACTTGTCGTTATCGATTTCCAGCCGATTGCGGCTGTACAGGCATTGCGAGGCGAACGCTTCGTTGAGCTCCCACAGATCAATGTCGGCAACCTGCAATCCCTTGGCCTTGAGCAACTTCGGCACCGAAAACACCGGGCCGATGCCCATTTCGTCTGGCTGACACCCGGCCACGGCAAAACCGCGGAAGAAGGCTTTGGGCTTGAGCCCCAGCGCCAGGGCTTTTTCCAGGCTCATCACCAGGGTCATCGAAGCGCCGTCGGACAGTTGCGACGAGTTGCCGGCGGTCACCGAGCCGTCCTCGGCAAACACCGGTTTCAACCCGGCCAGGCTTTGCAGGGTGGTGTCAGGGCGGTTGCAGTCGTCGTGATCGACGATGCCGTCGAGGATCTGCACCTGACCAGTGTTCTTGTCTTCAACGCGATACTTCACCGCCATCGGCACGATTTCATCGTTGAACAACCCGGCGGCCTGCGCCAGGGCGGTACGTTGCTGGCTTTGCAGGGCGTACAGATCCTGCTCTTCGCGGCTAACGCTGTAACGACGCGCGACGATTTCGGCGGTCTGGCCCATGGGGAAATAGATGCCCGGTACCTGCTCTTTCAGCAGCGGGTTGATCAGGTTGTCGGTGTTGACGCTTTTCATGGTCAGGCTGATCGACTCGACGCCACCGGCGACGATGATGTCGCTGCAACCCGAAGCGATCTGATTGGCGGCAATGGCGATGGCCTGCAAGCCCGATGAACAGAAGCGGTTAAGGGTCATGCCACCCGTGCCGATGCCCAAGTGCGAAAGCACCGCGACGTTACGGCCGATATTGAAGCCCTGGGCACCTTCATTGGAGCCGGCGCCGACGATGCAATCCTCGACACTGGCCGGGTCGACGTCATTGCGCGTGAGCAGCGCATTGACACAGTGGGCCGCCATGTCGTCCGGGCGGGTCATGTTGAACTTGCCGCGAAAGGATTTGGCCAGGCCGGTCCGCACGCTGTCGACGATCACCACTTCACGCATGGCATACACCTCATTGTTGTTGTCAGTCAGGAGTTGGACCGAGCATAAGTCCACCCTATGACTGACCGCGACAATCATTCACCCCGCGTATGCGTAGCCATCGGTTCAGCGCTTGCGCAGTTTCTTCTCGCGTTTGTCGGACTTTTCGAACGCCTCTTCCAGCGCCTGGTTAATGGTGCGCAGGACCTTGACCCGCGCCCAGCGCTTGTCATTGGCTTCCACCAAGGTCCACGGTGATATCTCGGTGCTGGTGCGATCGACCATATCGCCGACGGCGGCACGGTAATCGTCCCACTTGTCGCGATTGCGCCAGTCGTCTTCAGTAATCTTGAAGCGTTTGAAGGGGATCTCTTCACGCTCCTGGAAGCGTTCCAGTTGGGTCTGTTTGTCGATGGCCAGCCAGAACTTGACCACGATCACCCCGGCATCGGCGATCTGCTCTTCGAAGTCGTTGATCTCGCCATAAGCGCGCATCCAGTCCGCCTTGCTGCAAAAGCCTTCGATGCGCTCCACCAGCACCCGGCCATACCAGGAACGGTCGAACACGGTGAATTTGCCCCGGGCCGGGATATGCCGCCAGAACCGCCAGAGATACGGCTGGGCCCGTTCTTCCTCGGTAGGCGCGGCGATCGGCACGATGTCGTACTGGCGTGGGTCGAGCGCTGCGGCCACCCGACGAATTGCCCCGCCCTTGCCTGCCGCGTCGTTGCCTTCGAACACCGCGATCAACGCGTGACGACGCATGCGCTTGTCGCGCATCAGCCCGGAAAACCGTGCCTGCTCGGTAATCAGCTGTTCTTCGTAATCGTCCTTATCCAGCTGCTGAGTCAGGTCCAGGCTGTCGAGCAGATTCACTTGATCGACGCTGGGAAACAATGGCGCGGCGCTGACTTTGTCCGGGTGAATCCTGGGTCTCTTCAGAGCGCTTTGCAGGCCCTCGAGCAAGATCTTGCCGACTGCCAGGCTTCGATAGTGCGCGTCCACGCCGGCGATCACATGCCACGGCGCATAGTCGCGACTGGTGCGGCGCAGCACCCGTTCGCCGTACTTCACAAATTTGTCGTAGGTCGCGGATTGCTGCCAGTCCAGCGGGCTGATTCGCCAACTGTGCAGCGGGTCATCGGCCAACGCCTTGAGCCGCGCTTTCATTTGTTTTTTGGAGAGGTGAAACCAGAACTTGAAGATCAGCGCGCCTTCATCGCACAGCATCTTCTCCAGCCGCTCGGCCCCATTGATGCTTTGATCGAGTCGCGGATCCTTGAACAAACCATGAACCCGTCCCTGCAGCATCTGGCTGTACCAGTTACCAAAGAAAATCCCCATGCGGCCTTTGGCCGGGAACATCCGCCAGTAGCGCCAGGCGGGCGGGCGCGCCAGTTCTTCATCGGTCTGCTGGTCGAACGTGCGGACCTCGATCGAACGCGGGTCCATCCATTCGTTGAGCAACTTGACCGTCTCGCCCTTGCCGGCCCCTTCAATGCCGTTGATCAAAATGATCACTGGAAAACGGTGTTGCTGCCGAAGTTCGAACTGCGCTTCGAGCAAAGCTTCACGCAGGGCCGGCACTTCGGCGTCATAGGTTTCTTTGTCGATGGTATGACCGATTTCGGCGGATTCGAACATGGAGCGGCTCCTTCCAGGATTGAGCAAGACTAGCGGATTGGGCAGGTAGTCATCAGAAAAATTCCCAGGGGAAGGGGGCCGCACAACCTGTAGGAGCGAGGCTTGCCCGCGAAGAACGATGACGCGTAATACTTGAAAAACCGCGGTGAATTCTTCGCGGGCAAGCCTCGCTCCTACAGGATTTTGGATCAAGCACCACAACGGCGATCAGCTAGAATGGCCACCTTGTCGTTGCCGAGCCTGCCATGAAACCTGTATTGCCCCACGCCCAGCTCGACTGGGACGACCAAGGTCGCCCGCGTTCGCGGGTGTTCGATGATGTGTATTTTTCCGACCTGTCGGGCCTTGAAGAAACCCGTTACGTGTTTCTACAGCAAAACGATCTGCACGATCGTTTCGCCGCCTTGCCGGCGGGTGGGCGACTGGTGATTGGCGAGACCGGGTTCGGTACCGGGCTGAATTTTCTCTGTGCCTGGCAGTTGTTCGAACAGCACGCGGTGGCCGGTGCGCGACTGCATTTTGTCAGCGTCGAAAAGTACCCGCTGAGCGCGCCCGATCTGCAACGGGCCCTGGCGTTATGGCCGCAGCTCAAGCCATTCGCCGATCAATTGCTGGCGCAATACGTAGCGATCCATCAGGGCTTTCAGCGCCTGGTGCTGGACAACGGTCGCGTCACCCTGACCCTGCTGATCGGTGATGCACTTGAGCAATTGCCGCAACTGGATGCGCAGATCGACGCCTGGTTTCTCGACGGTTTCGCTCCGACGAAAAACCCCGACATGTGGACCGCCGAATTGTTTGCCGAACTGGCGCGCCTGGCAGCACCCGGCTCGACCATCAGCACCTTTACCAGCACCGGCTGGGTGCGCCGTTTGCTGAACGCGGCGGGTTTCAAGATGAAGCGCACGCCGGGCATTGGCCATAAATGGGAAATTCTGCGGGGCACGTTCCTCGGTTGGCCCGAAGAGGCCGCTAAACCAGCCTCGGCAAAACCATGGTTCGCTCGTCCACAGCCGCAGACCGGCGAACGCCACGCCCTGGTGATCGGCGCCGGGCTGGCCGGTTGCGCCAGTGCCGCCAGCCTGGCCGCGCGGGGTTGGCAAGTGAGTTTGCTGGACCGCCACGAAGCACTGGCGCAGGAAGCCTCGGGCAACCCTCAGGGCGTGCTGTACCTCAAGCTTTCGGCCCATGGCACGGCGTTGTCGCGATTGATCGTCAGCGGTTTTGGTTACACCCGCCGTCTGCTGGAACAGCTGCAGCGTGGCGTCGACTGGGACGATTGCGGCGTCTTGCAACTGGCCTTCAATGCCAAGGAAGCCGAGCGTCAGGCGCAATTGGCCGCGGCCTTTTCACCGAGCCTGGTGCACCTGCTCGATCAACCCCAGGCCCAGACCCGAGCCGGCATCGAATTGGCGCACGGCGGCTTGTTCTACCCTGAAGGCGGCTGGGTTCATCCGCCTGCGTTGTGCCTGTGGCAGGCGTCTTCCAAAAACATCCAGTGGCTGCCCCATCGCGAGGTGCTGGAACTGCGCAAGGTCGATGATCAGTGGCAGGCCTGGGACGGCGATGCACTGCTGGCCAGCGCGCCGGTGGTGATTCTGGCCGGCGCTGCCGAGATCAAGCGGTTTCCTCAAAGCGCCGACCTGCCCCTCAAACGTATTCGCGGCCAGATTACCCGACTGGCGCAAACCCCTGAAAGCCAGAGCCTGGCGACCGTGGTCTGCGCCGAAGGCTATGTGGCGCCCGCACGCCTGGGCGAACACACACTCGGCGCCAGCTTCGATTTCAAAAGCGATGAGCTGACCCCGACCGTCGCCGAACACCTCGGCAATCTGGCGTTGCTCGAGGAAATCTCCACTGACCTGGTCGCCCGTCTGCATGTTCCAGACCTGGACCCGCAGCAACTGGAAGGGCGCGCGGCATTCCGCTGTACCAGCCCCGACTATCTGCCGATCGTCGGACCGTTGGCCGACCAGGCGGCCTTCGCCGAAGCCTATGCCGCGCTGAGCAAAGATGCCCGGCAAGTGCCCGATATGCCATGCCCATGGCTCGAGGGGTTTTACGTCAACAGCGGTCACGGTTCTCGCGGTTTGATCACCGCGCCATTGTCTGGCGAGCTATTGGCCGCATGGCTTGAAAACGAGCCCCTGCCCTTGCCCAGAACCGTGGCCGAGGCCTGCCATCCCAATCGTTTTGCCTTACGCCAATTGATCCGCGGAAAAGCCTGACCCCTCGACATATAACTTATCGGTCTAAAACTCCAGGGATCCCGCTGGGTCAGTTTCCGGGTACCCGCCGTTTTTGGCGAGGTATCGATTGACCCTCCCCAACGGAAAAACCGGTAAGGACTTATGTGCGGATTAGCTGGAGAATTACGTTTCGACCATCAACCTGCGGACCTCGCAGCCATTGAACGAATCACCCATCACCTGGCCCCTCGCGGCCCTGATGCATGGGGTTTCCACAGCCAGGGGCCGATTGCCCTGGGCCACCGGCGCCTGAAAATCATGGACCTGTCGGACGGCTCGGCTCAGCCGATGATCGACAACCAACTGGGCCTGTCCCTGGCCTTCAACGGCGCGATCTACAACTTCCCGGAACTGCGCACCGAGCTGGAAAACCTCGGTTACGCCTTCTATTCCGGCGGCGACACGGAAGTGCTGCTCAAGGGTTATCACGCCTGGGGCGAAGCCCTGTTGCCCAAACTCAACGGCATGTTCGCCTTCGCCATTTGGGAGCGCGATGCCAAGCGCCTGTTCATCGCCCGCGACCGTCTCGGCGTGAAGCCGTTGTATCTCTCGCGCACCGGGCAACGCCTGCGCTTTGCCTCGGCCCTGCCAGCACTGCTCAAGGGTGGCGACATCAACCCGATTCTCGATCCGGTGGCACTCAATCATTATCTGAACTTCCATGCGGTGGTCCCGGCTCCGCGCACCTTGCTGGCGGGCATCGAGAAACTGCCCCCGGCGAGCTGGATGCGCATCGAAGCGGACGGCACCACCGAGCAGAAAACCTGGTGGACCCTGCCCTACGGCCCAAATGCCGACGAACTGAATCTGACCCTCGAAGATTGGCGCGACCGCGTGCTCGACAGCACCCGTGATGCAGTGGCGATCCGTCAACGGGCGGCGGTGGATGTCGGCGTGCTGCTTTCCGGCGGCGTCGATTCGAGTCTGTTGGTAGGCCTGTTGCGTGAAGTCGGGGTCGAAGACTTGTCGACCTTTTCCATCGGCTTCCAGGATGCCGGCGGCGAGCGTGGTGACGAGTTCCAGTATTCGGACCTGATCGCCAAGCACTACGGCACCCACCATCACCAATTGCGCATCGACGAAAAAGAGATCATCGAGCAACTGCCCGCGGCGTTCCGCGCCATGAGCGAACCGATGGTCAGCCATGACTGCATCGCGTTCTATCTGCTATCTCGCGAAGTGGCCAAGCACTGCAAGGTGGTGCAAAGCGGCCAGGGCGCGGACGAGTTGTTCGCCGGTTATCACTGGTATCCGCAGGTGGACGGTGCGAGCGATCCGTACGCGGCGTATCGCGATGCGTTTTTCGACCGCAGCTACGCCGACTACGCCGCCACGGTGCAGCCGAAATGGCTGACGGCCAACGACGCGGCCGGCGACTTCGTGAAGGAACATTTCGCCCAGCCCGGTGCCGACGCAGCCGTAGACAAAGCCCTGCGTCTGGACAGCACCGTGATGCTGGTGGATGACCCGGTCAAACGGGTCGACAACATGACCATGGCCTGGGGGCTGGAAGCGCGTACGCCGTTTCTCGACTATCGCCTGGTGGAATTGTCGGCGCGGGTGCCGGGCAAATTCAAATTGCCGGATGGCGGCAAGCAAGTCTTGAAAGAAGCCGCACGGCTGGTCATTCCGAGTGAAGTGATCGACCGCAAAAAGGGTTACTTCCCGGTCCCCGGCCTCAAGCATTTGCAGGGCGACACGCTGAACTGGGTGCGTGAACTGCTGCTCGATCCGAGTGAGGATCGTGGCCTGTTCAACCCCGCCATGCTCGACCGCCTGCTGACCGATCCACAAGGTCAACTGACCCCGTTGCGCGGTTCCAAGCTGTGGCAATTGGCAGCCCTTAACCTGTGGCTCAGTGAACAAGGAATCTGATCGATGAAACCTCACGCTACGGCTTATAGCCAACGCTTGTTGCGCGGTCAGGCGCCCTCCTACGAACGCTTGCAGGCGCGCCTGGCCGAAGACGGCAGTGAATTGAGCGCCGCGCCAATCGCGGTGCATTGCGGTTGGGGCCGGCTGCTGATCGGCCATACCTTTCCCGATGCCGCGAGCCTTGCCCAAGAGTTGCTCAATGAGCAGCCCGGTGAGCGGGACATCGCCTTGTACGTCGCCGCGCCCCAGCAAGTGCTGGGGCTGGAGCCGGCGCAACTGTTCCTCGACCCGTCCGACACCTTGCGCCTGTGGTTCAGCGACTACCGTCAGGCCACCCGGGTATTTCGCGGCTTTCGTATCCGTCGGGTGCAAAGCGAAGCGGACTGGCAGGCCGTCAATCAGCTGTATCAGGCGCGCGGCATGCTGCCGATTGATGCGAGCTTGCTGACGCCTCATCCCCAGGGCGGCCCGGTTTACTGGCTGGCCGAAGATGAGGACAGCGGCGCGATCATCGGCAGCGTCATGGGCCTGAATCATCACAAGGCCTTCAACGACCCGGAAAATGGCAGCAGTCTGTGGTGCCTGGCGGTCGATCCACAGTGTTCCCGCCCAGGCGTCGGTGAAGTGCTGGTGCGGCACTTGATCGAACACTTCATGAGTCGTGGCTTGAGTTACCTGGACCTGTCTGTGCTGCACAACAACCGTCAGGCGAAAAGTCTTTACGCCAAGCTCGGATTTCGCAACTTGTCGACCTTCGCCATCAAGCGCAAAAACGGCATCAACCAGCCGTTGTTTCTCGGCCCCGGCCCCGAAGCCGAGTTCAATCCGTATGCGCGAATCATCGTCGAGGAGGCTCATCGGCGCGGCATTGAGGTGCAGGTAGATGACGCGCAAGCGGGTCTGTTTACCTTGATTCACGGCAGTCGTCGGGTGCGTTGCCGCGAATCCCTGAGCGATCTGACCAGCGCCATCAGCATGACGTTGTGTCAGGACAAGAGCCTGACCCACAAGGTGCTGAAAAACGCTGGTCTTGAACTGCCCGCCCAACAACTGGCGGGGAGCGCGGACGACAATCTGGCGTTTCTCGACGAGCACCAACGGGTGGTGGTCAAACCGCTGGACGGTGAACAGGGCCAAGGGGTGGCGGTGGATTTACGGACCCTCGAAGAGGTCCAGCAGGCCATCGAAAACGCCCGCGCATTCGACAGTCGAGTACTGCTGGAAAGCTTCCATGAAGGCCTCGACTTGCGGATTCTGGTGATCGGTTTCGAAGTGGTCGCCGCCGCCATTCGCCGGCCGGCGGAAGTGGTGGGCGATGGTCAGCATTCCATCGGCGCGCTGATCGAAGCCCAGAGCCGTCGCCGCCAGGCGGCGACCAGCGGCGAAAGCAAAATCCCGCAGGACCATGAGACCCAGCGCACGTTGCAGGCTGCGGGTTACGACTACAGCAGCATTCTGCCGGCCGGTGAGCATCTGTTCGTACGGCGCACGGCGAATCTTCATACCGGCGGCATTCTTGAGGACGTCACGGCGATTCTGCATCCGACCTTGGTGGATGCGGCGGTGCGCGCGGCGCGGGCGCTGGATATTCCGATGGTCGGGCTCGACCTGATGGTGCCGGCCGCCGACCAGCCGGAGTATGTGTTTATCGAAGCCAATGAGCGCGCCGGGCTGGCCAACCATGAACCGCAACCGACAGCGGAGCGGTTTGTGGATTTGTTGTTTGCGCATAGTCAGCCGGTGGCCTCTTAGTAATGTAGTGCCTGTCAGGCCGCCTTCGCGGGCAAGCCTCGCTCCTACAGGTATGAGGCGACGACACCAATCCTGTAGGAGCGAGGCTTGCCCGCGAAGGCGGCCTGACAGGCAACGTAGATTCCCCCTCCTCATCGAAACCATCGATGCTCTCACTTCATCAGGAGTTTCCATGACCAGCAAAATTCCCGAACCGGACCTCAATTACCTGCAAAAAGTCCTGCTGGAAATGCTCGCCATTCCCAGCCCCACCGGGTTCACCGACACCATCGTACGTTACGTCGCCGAACGCCTCGAAGAGTTGGGCATTCCCTTTGAGATGACTCGTCGCGGCACTATCCGCGCCACCCTCAAGGGCAAGAAGAACAGCCCGGACCGCGCGGTCTCCGCTCACCTGGACACCATTGGCGCAGCGGTTCGCGCGATCAAGGACAACGGCCGCCTGACCCTCGCGCCGGTCGGTTGCTGGTCCAGCCGTTTTGCCGAGGGCAGCCGCGTCAGTCTGTTCACCGACAATGGCGTAATCCGTGGCAGCGTGTTGCCGTTGATGGCCTCGGGGCATGCGTTCAACACCGCCGTGGATGAAATGCCAATCAGCTGGGATCACATCGAATTGCGCCTGGACGCCTATTGCGCCACCCGCGCCGATTGCGATTCGCTGGGGATCAGCGTCGGCGATTTCGTCGCCTTCGACCCCTTGCCGGAATTCACCGAAAGCGGCCACATCAGCGCCCGCCACCTCGATGACAAGGCCGGCGTTGCCGCCCTGCTGGCGGCGCTGAAAGCCATTGTCGACAGCGGCGAAGAGTTGATGATCGACTGCCATCCGCTGTTCACCATCACCGAAGAAACCGGCAGCGGCGCGGCGGCGGCCCTGCCTTGGGATGTCAGCGAATTCGTCGGCATCGACATCGCGCCGGTCGCGCCCGGCCAGCATTCCAGTGAACACGCGGTGAGCGTGGCAATGCAGGATTCCGGCGGGCCTTACGACTATCACCTGTCGCGGCACCTGCTGCGTCTGGCCAGTGATAACGAACTGCCGGCGCGCCGCGACCTGTTCCGCTACTACTTCAGCGATGCTCACTCGGCCGTCACGGCTGGCCACGACATTCGCACCGCCCTGCTCGCCTTCGGCTGCGATGCCACCCACGGTTACGAGCGCACCCACATCGACAGCCTCGCCGCCCTCAGCCGCCTGCTCGGCGCCTACATCCTCAGCCCGCCGGTATTCGCCAGCGATGCTCAGCCAGCCAAGGGGTCGCTGGACCGGTTCAGTCACCAGATCGAACACGAGACGCAGATGGAAAGCGATACCCGGGTGCCGTCGGTGGATAGCTTGATTGGGCAGCGTTCGGAGGGCTGATCCTGACATTTTGCCACCAGGAAAATCGCCATCGCGGGCAAGCCCGCTCCCACAAGGTATGTGTCGATCCGGGATATTGTGATCGACGCAAAACCTGTGGGAGCGGGCTTGCCCGCGATGGCGGTAGCTCAGTCAACACATCATTACCAGGCTAGCCGCAACCCTTCATTCGCCGTAGCATCGCGCCATTGTTTAGCCGAGGTGCCTTATGCTGATCCCCCACGACCAACTTGAAGTCGACACGCTGACCCGTCTGATCGAGGACTTCGTGACCCGCGACGGCACGGACAACGGCGATGACACACCGCTGGAAACCCGCGTTTTGCGTGTTCGTCAGGCATTGACCAAGGGCCAGGCGCTGATCGTCTTCGATCCGGAAAGCGAGCAATGCCAGTTGATGCTCAAGCACGACGTGCCCAAGCACCTGTTCGACTGAGGTTCTTAACGGGCTTTGGCTTTGGCCTGTTTGATCTGGATGCGCTCATAAACTTCGGCGCGATGTACGTTGACCTGCTGCGGCGCTTCAACACCGAAGCGCACGCTGCTTCCGTTGACGGCGAGAACCCGCACGGTGATGTTGTCACCAATGGATATCAACTCGCCCACAACGCGACTAAGTACAAGCATGGCATTCATCCTTCAGGGTTACCGGCCCTTGAAGATGCCCGGCGCGTAGCGGGTCTTCAATGCAACAGCAGCAAAACAGTCTCGCCCTACGGCGCAGGATGCCTCACCCTGAAGGACGTATCCGACAAACCGGTTTGAATGCAGGACCGATCCTTCAGGAAACGGAAAAGCGCGGGCCAAACAGGATGACGCTCGCCCCGATCACACACAGCGCCACGCCAATCCAGTCCGAGCCCAGCGGACGAATCCGCTCGACCACCGCCAGCCAACCGATCGACGCAATGATGTAGATGCCACCGTAGGCCGCATAGGCGCGGCCGGCATAGCTCGCTTCGACCCGGGTCAGCAGCACCGCGAACAAGATCAGGCTGAGCAACGCCGGGATGATCCACCAAGCGCTTTTACCCTGGCGCAACCACATCCAGAAGGCGAAGCAGCCGGCGATTTCGAACAGCGCGGCAAGGAAAAACCACAGGTAATTGATCATGCAGATGTCTCGTGAGGATGGCCGGTTGCGGCCACCCTAACGACGGTCTTGCATACGGGCAAGTTCAGCCTGCGGATTGTTTGGCCTTTGCGCGCATTTTGTCGGCCATTACGGTCATTTCGTTGTAGAGCACTTGCGGGTCTTTTTGCTTGATCGCCCAGGCCATGCGGCCCTGTTCGTGAGGCAGAATCAGGAATTCGCCGGCGGCGACCTGCAGATAGATGTAGTCAGCAATGTCGGCAGCGGTGATCGGCGAACTTTCCAGCAATTTGCCGACCTGGGCTTTCATGGCCGGGGTCGGGCCGCGGAAGGAATCCAGCAAGTTGGTCTGGAAGAACGACGGGCAAACGACATGCACGCTGACTTCCTCGTGGGCCAGTTCGATCAACAGACTTTCGGACAAAGCCACCACACCCGCCTTGGCCACGTTGTAGTTGCTCATGGCCGGACCTTGCATCAGTGCCGCCATCGAAGCGATGTTGATGATCTTGCCTTTGCTTTTCTCCAGCAGCGGCAGGAACGCCTTGCAGCCCTTGACCACGCCCATCAGGTTGATCGCGATCTGCCAGTCCCAGTCTTCCAGCGACAGTTCACTGAAGAACCCGCCCGAGGCCACGCCGGCGTTGTTGACGATGACATCGATGCCGCCGAACTTCTCTTCACAGGCTTGGGCGAACGCCGTCAGCTGGCTGTAGTCGCGCACATCGCAACGCTGGATGAAACCGTCACCGCCGGCTTCGCGAACCAGCTTCAGGGTTTCTTGCAGGCCGGGTTCACTGACATCCGACAAGGCCAGCTGCCAGCCTTCACGCGCCCAACGCAGCGCGATTTCGCGACCCAGGCCTGAGCCCGCGCCAGTGATCATCATGCGATTTTGCATAGCAAACAGCCTTGTTGTTCCGGGGAAGATGCAGCGAGTGTAGCGAAGGATAATGCGCGACCCACGCTCCATCAGAGTGCTGAATGGCCGACGATGAATCATGGCGCGGTTCGGTTGTTTCAACGTTGAGACGCAGTAAAAGAAATAAACGTGCTTTCCAAATACATTAAAAAAACCTGGAATTTTTCTTCATATCCATGAGTCGGATTTTGTAAGCAGCTAGGATTAATAAAACGTCCAGCTGATGGCTAAAACGCCAAGTCAAATCCACAACGCTTCCAACAAGGAAACAGACATGGGCACAATTCTTATCGTTATTCTTATCCTGTTGCTGATAGGTGGTCTACCGGTCTTCCCACACTCCAGAAGTTGGGGTTATGGCCCGTCCGGTATCATCGGCGTGGTGTTGGTGGTGCTGTTGATCCTGCTGCTGCTCGGCAAGATATAGAGGTTTAACAGGCAAAAAAAAGAGGCCCTTGAAAGGACCTCTTTTTTATTGCGCCAACACTTAGTCTGGCTTGCCGTCAACCACACCGGCAGTGTTGTCGATCAGGCTTTTGGTGGCCGTCTGGATGAACGACTCGAGCTTCTGCTTGAGCGCCGCTTCGTCAGCCGACGCCGGGATTAATTCACCTTTCGGATTAGCGCCCAGTTCGTATTGATACAACTTCGGCGGCATCTCTTTGGGCAGTACCAACACGCGATCCGCGGTGAGCAATGCGACCGTCTGATCGCTGCCCGATGGCTTGATCACACCGAAACCCTTGTCGCCTTCCGGCAGGTTCAGCAAGTCGCGCCCCCAGCATTGTTGAATCACGTCGCCACCGATGCGGCCCATGATGGTCGGCACGATGTCGATCTGGGTGCCCACGGTGTGGTCGACCTGACCGAATTTCTCCTGGACACCCGGACCGATCATCAGCATCGGCACATTGAAGCGGCCCAGGTCCATTTCGGTGATCTGTTGTTCATTACCAAAACCGTGGTCGCCGACCACCACGAACAGGGTTTCCTTGAAGTACGGCTCTTTGCGGGCCTTCTCAAAGAACTGACCCAACGCCCAGTCGGAGTAGCGCATGGCGGTCAAGTGTTCGTTGAGGCTGCCGCGATCGGTCACGCGCGCAACCGGCAATGGCGTTGGCAAGGCGTACGGCGTGTGGTTGGACAGGGTTTGCAGCAAGGCATAGAACGGCTTTTTGTCCTTGCCATCGCGAGCTTTCAACTCTTCCAGGCCACGGTTGAACATGTCCTGGTCGGACACGCCCCAGGTCGGATCGGAGAACACCGGGTTGACGAAGTCATTGCGCCCGATGAAATTGGTCATGCCCTGGTTGCTGAAGAAGCCTGACTGGTTGTCCCAGGCAAAATCGCCGTTGTAGACATACACATCGTCGTAGTCACGAGCGCTGAGCAACTGCGGCAGGCCGGACAGTTTGTGGCTGCCTTCCGGGGTCTGCATCAGGTATTCGAAACCCGGCAGGTTCGGGAAGCAGGCCATGGTGGCGAACATACCCTGATGGGTATGGGTGCCATTGGAGAAGAAGCGGTCGAACAACAGGCCTTCTTTCGACAATTTGTCGAAGTACGGCGTGACTTCACCCGGACGACCCAGAGCGCCCACCGAGTGACCGGCGAAGCTTTCCATCAGGATCACCACCACGTTCTTGATCGGCAGTGTCTTGTTGGCATCGGGGGTGGAGTTGCGGCGCACCGCGGCGATCTCGGGATCGACCAGCTTGTCGCTTGGGGTCAGCAACATATCGCGCACGGTCTGCTGGGCCAAAGGCTGCGGCAGTGTGGCTTTCCAGATGTTGTCGCGATCTTCGGACATCCGGCTCTTCGCCGCCGCGATCAGCGACAGCGTGCCGTTGAGGCCCAACTGGTTGGCGAAGTTGGAGTCGGTGGTGTAAACGTCACCCCAACGCAGCGGCGGGCCTTGACGCAACGTACCGCGAGCCGCGACCACGCAAACCAGCAGGCAGACCACGAACACCACGCCGCGCGCATACCACGGAGCCACCTGCCGCGTACTAATGCTGCCACCGCTGAACGGCCCGCGAGGACGCGTGGCACGGTCGGCGCCCTTGAACGCGAGGGTCAGAATCAACGTCCCCACGGCCCAGGCCAACAGATAACGAACCACCGGAAAACCATACCAGAGCATGCTCATCACGGTTTTCGGGTCTTCTTTCACGTACTGGAAGACCAGACCGTTGAGGCGCTGGTGGAACTCGCGGTAAAAGTCCATCTCCATCAGGCCGAGGAACAGCGCGATGCTCGAGACAACGGTCAGCCACAACCGGAAGAACCCGCGTGCGGCCATGGCCCTGGCACTGAACAGGGCCAGCAGTAGCGGAATGCTGAGGTAAACCACCAGGCGCAAGTCGAAACGCAGGCCGTTGGCGAACGCTTCCAGAAAGGTCGAGGCCGGTGTGTCGAGGATCATCGAGCTGTTGTAGACCAGCAGCGCCACGCGCAGCAGGCTGAACATGACCATCATGACCAGGGCACACAATAGCGTGTAGGCCAGATGCGATTTGACGGTCGGTTGCAGCAGGCGACTAGAAGCTCGCTGCTGACTCAGGGCGTCCGGGTTTGCCATGTCGTTTTAGGACCCATTGGAAGTTGAAGTTTCAAAAATACAGCGGCGCCTTGCCTGATGCTGGTCGGTCAAGAAGCGAACCCCGTGGGAGCGGGCTTATGTGGCGAGGGGGCTTGCCCCCGTTCGAGTGCGCAGCGCTCGCAAATTTTGGGTCCGCTGCGCGGCCCAACGGGGGCAAGCCCCCTCGCCACAAACCCGCTCCCACATGGATTGCGTTTAACTGACCGGCATCAGCTGTCTCGCCCTCTGTTGGCCATCCTCGGCCCCGGGGCTTGCGCGGTGCGCAAATGTTGCACGATCAACCGCGGCATTACCATTGATTACTGACCCGCAGGCCCGTCTGTCGCTTGTAGCGTTGTGGGACAAGAGACATGGTGCAAAGTTGCGGGCTGACTCATTGGGACGCGAGTGAATTGTCTTGGAGGCTTTGTGAAAATTTCGTTCAACGCATATCCAGAAACAAAATAAAGCCCCGCCCTTGGTAAAAAAGCAAACGCCCCGATCAAATCGGGGCGTTGCCCAACAGGCCATATCAAAAGAATACGCGGTTACTTCTCGGCGCGTTCTTTCAGGGCTTTCAGGGTATTGAACGGCGCGTCGACCACAAACTTGTTGGCCAACCAAGACGGCACGCTGCCGCCGGGTTCGGTATGGGCCTGATAAGTCACTTCGACTTGATCGCCCTTAGGCACGAGCTTCCAGAAACCTTTGACCTGGGCCACCCGTACAAAACCTTTTTCTTCCGGGACGTACTTGGGCTGCCCTTCCAACTCGCGGGTCAGGCTGCCGTCGGCGCCTTCAACGGTGGTGACATGCAACACGGAGTCGCGAGGAGTAACCGGCCAAGGGGTATTGAACTGGGTGTAGGTCCAGCTCTGGTTACCTTCATGCTTGAGCAGCTTCTGGGTCTTGCATTCGTGGATCCAGGCGCAGGCGCCCGGCACGTCTTCCTGCAATGCACGCAGTTTGGCCATGGTGGTCTTCATGACGGTCACGCCACGGTAAGCCTTGTATTGGGAACCGGCCACTTCACTCAAGGACACCTTGATGCCCTCTTCTTCCTTGGCGGTTTTCCATTCTTCGGCCTGGGCCGTGGAGGCCAGCAAAACCGTCAAACCACACAGCACAGCCATACGATGCAGCGAACCCATAGTCTTATTCCTTATTGTTGAAGTTCCGTTCGTTGAACACATCACGCGGCCGTCATTTGTTCCCACCAGCCCAGCAACTTGATCGCTTCGTCGCTGCTGCTTCCGCAAACCTCGACATCGGCTTCAAATGCCGAACACACCGCAGGACGTTCCGGCTTGCCGAAAATGCTGCACAGGTTATCGGTAGACAGCTGTACGCAACGTTCTCCGGCGGCTTTGCCATTGGGCATTCCGGGAATCGGCGAACTGATGGAAGGGGCAATGCAACAGGCGCCACAGCCTTCACGGCATCTCATGACGACAAGCTCCTCGCGACGAGTAAAGGGACGTGGCACAGAGTAACGGCTAAAACGACTGTTTAAAATTACCTGAGCCCGGGTTTTTTCGCTCAAACGAACGTGACTGACCAGTCTCCGACAAAGCGTCTGGTCCGCGGGTCACGAATGGGAGGGATTTACTGCTTGAACTCGAATTCCAGCGCCGCGCCTTCAACTTCCCGACGCTCTTCATTGCGCAGTTGCAGCTGCATTTCGTTGCTGAGCAGGCGTCCGTTGAGCTGGAACGGGCTGCTCTTGTCACCGAACATTTGTGGCAACAACGCATCGTGTCGGGGCAACCGTACCGTGCCGACCGGCTTCAGATCTTCGACCATGTCCTTGGGCAAGCTCAAGTCGAGATTTGCGGAAGGGAGTTTGGTTTTCACGACTTCACTGGCCGGTTTCGACTTGGAAGCAATGGGGGAACGTTTTTTGACCGCCGCAGCCTGCTTTTTGGCCGGTGCGGCCTTTTTGACCGCTGCCGTTTTTTTCTCGGTGGTGCTGGCTGTCGGTTTTTCCTGAACGGAAGCCGCCATGACGCCTTCCGGGTGACAGGTCATTAACAGGCAGATCAACAACCCGGCGGCAGGAAAAATCGGCTTCATGGACCCAACGGCGTGAACGGCAGAAGGCTATATGCTCGCCTGTTGGAGACGACAAGACAAGCGGGCAGTTCAGAACTGCCCAGCCGTTTAAAAACCGCTCGCCGTTTCCTGACAAAGTTGCGTCGCCAGTAACCCCAGCGTCATCAATGCACGCTCGGCCTCGCGGTTCCAGGGGATGCCACAGTTCAGGCGAATGCAGTGATTGAACTGCTCGGTATTACTGAAAATCAGCCCCGGCGCAATGCTGATGCCTTGCTGCAACGCACGCACATGCAGTTCCTGCGTGTTGACCCGCCCCGGCAGGCTCACCCACAGAATGAAGCCACCGGTGGGCCGCGTCATCTGCGTGCCTTCCGGGAAGTACTGCTGGACCGCCAACTGAAAAGCGCTGAGGTTCTTGCGGTACTCCTGACGGATGTAGCGCAAATGCCGGTCGTAGCCACCGTTCTCCAGATAGGCCGCGATGCCCATTTGCGTGACGCTGCAGGCCGAATGGGTGCTGAAGGTCTGCAAGCGCTGGATTTCCTGCTGGTACTTGCCGGCGATCATCCAGCCGATGCGCACACCGGGCGACAGGGTTTTGGAGAAACTGGAGCAATAGATCACCCGATCCAGCCGGTCATAGGCCTTGAGCGACTTGGTGCGACCCTGCTCGAACATCAGTTCGCCGTAAATATCGTCTTCGACCACCTGGATATCGAAATCCGAGGCCAGGCGCAGCAGTTGTTTCTGCCGCTCTTCGGGCATGGTGCCGCCCAAGGGATTGCTCAGGCGCGTGGTCAACACCAACGCCTTGATCGACCACTGGTTGGCCGCCAGTTGCAGGGCTTCGAGGCTCATGCCGGTGGCTGGATCGCTGGGAATCTCGATGACTTTCAGCCCCAGCAGGTCGGCCAGTTGCAGCAAACCGTAATAGGTTGGCGACTCGGCCGCGATCAGATCGCCCGGCCGGGTCAACACGCGCAGAGACATCTGCAACGCATCGACGCAGCCGTGGGTGATCACCACTTCCGACGGATCGACCACCACGCCGGCATCGCGCATGCGGATCGCCACTTGCCGACGCAACGGCTCGAAACCGGGGCTGAACATGTAGCTGAACGCCCGCGGACTATGGAAACGGGTGACTTTGGCCAGTTGCTGATGCAGCGCCCGCACCGGCAGATAATCGACGCTCGGTACAGCCGCGCCCAACGGAAAGACGCCTTCGCGACGGGATTCGACCAGGACTTGCTGAATGATGCTGCTGCGGGTGACAAGGCCAGGTCGCTCGACCCGTGCGATGTCCGGGGTTGGCGCCGTGAGCGCTGGCGTCTGGTGCACGTAGTAACCGGATTGCGGCCGGGCACGGATCAGCCCCTGATCCTCAAGGTTGGCGTAGGCCTGCAACACCGTTGCATGGCTGACGTTGAGCTGCGAGCTCATCTTGCGCACCGAAGGCACGCGCTCCCCCGGTTGATAAACGCCGCGGCGGATATCTTCGGCCAGTTGCTGAGCAATACGTTGGTAGAGCAAGAGATTGGTCATGACGCAGCACTCGATTTCACGGGCATTTTATTCTTGTGTGAAACATTACCGGAACAGTTTGGAAGTGTACTGGGACAGTTGCCACAATAGTCGACCGTACAGTGCATTGTCAGCAAAAACTGTACTGTTTTCAGGAAGAGTATTGGCTGATTGGCAGACACAAAAAAACCCGGCACTGCTGACAGGCCGGGTTTTCCAGTAACGCAGCCCTTAGCGGGCGGCGCCGAGCTGGCCTTTTTCGTCGGAGAACACAATTTCCACCCGACGGTTCTGCGCACGCCCGCGCTCGGAAGCGTTCACGTCCACCGGGTATTCATCGCCGTAGCCTTCGACTTTGATACGTTTGTCGTCGATGCCCAGGTCCATCAGCACATCCGCCACCGATTGCGCACGGTCGCGGGACAGCTTGAGGTTTTCCTGTTTACCGCCAGTGCTGTCGGTGTAGCCCTCGATCCGCACCACACGCTTGGGGTTGAGCTGCAAGAACTGGACGATCTTCAGCACCACGCGGTTTGCCGAGCTTTTCAGCTCTGCTTCACCGGTATCGAACAGCACATCGCCCAGGGTCATCACCAGGCCACGGTCGGTTTGGGTAGTCGCCAGCGCCACGATCTGCTCTTCGAGCCACTTGCCCTGTTGCTGAACACTGAGCAACTTGGACTCACGCAGGGCCAATTGCAGGCGCTGACGTTCGAGCTCGAGCTTCGCCGCGCGTTCCTCATTGAGCACTTGATTGGTGTGTTCCCGGGCGATTTCGCTGTAGCGCTGGCTCAGGTAGGCGTAATGCACAACGTCCGAACCGCTGCCCCAGTAGCTGGACAGGCGATCGGCGCGGGCCAGGGACTCGCCGGCACGGATCACGTCTTTGGGCGCAATGCGCAGCACGTTGGAGTCTTCCTTGACCTTCTGGAAGTCAGTGCCGGCCTGCTGCAATGCGGCTTCGCTGTGTTGACCGGCGCAGCCATAAAGGCTTGCGCAGCCAGCCAGGATCAAGCCGCCAAGTACTTTGGTCTTCAGGCTCATTGGGCATCTCCCAGTTGCTTGCGCAGGCGAGTGATGCGGGTATTGAGCACGTTCAACTGCTCCTCGCTCTTGAGGGTCAGAACCCGGGCTTCGGCCAGGCGCGCGTCCAGCTCGGCCTGCTCGGCCCGCATGCGCGCGTTCTTGAAGGACTGGTCGGCCATGTTGCCCTTGGCACGCTTGAACTTGTCTTCAGCCAGCTTCAGCTCTGGTACTTCGTCGACGGTAGCACCCACGGCCTTGGCTTGTTCGAGTGCCTGTTCGGTCAGGCGTATTTGTTCATTCGGCGCCGGATCGGCTGCACAACCCGCCAGAGCCAGAACGGCCAGGGCAGCGAAAAGAGGTCGAATACTCACTAAGAATCCCTACTGTTTTGGGGTACTGACAGGTTGTGGCTGCGGTTGTGAGAGTTGCGCTTTCCAACGCTCGATATTGCGCAGCAGTGCAGCTTCTGTCAGTCCAGACGCGGGCAATTCTGTCATCTTTTTGGCCAGCTGTCCGCGCAACCAAGGATCGTTGCAAGCAGAGTTATGGGAAACGGCGAGATACAGGCCGGGTTTGTCGATGGGTTGTGGGTGGGCCATCAAGTCATCGGCCATCCCCAGCGTTTGCACCATGGCCATGCCCGAGTAGCGTCCGGCGAGGACAAATTCCACCTCGTTCAGCAGCAATTTCTGAAAGGCCTGGGTCAGATTGGGCGTGCGCACCAGGGTCAATTGCTGCTCGGCGAAAGTGCCAAATGAGGGGGTTACTCGAGCCTTTTCCGACAAGGCACCGGGATGACCGTGAAGGTCCTGCGCTTCGTTGTAGACCAGTAACGAGTCGTTGCGGGTCCAGACCAGATAATCGTTTTCCAGCAGCGGTGGATGGATGTAATCCAGATTTTCCAGCTCACTGACCGTCAATGGCGCGTCGGCCAGCATGTCCATTCGTCCGCTGCGCACTTCGTCCAGGGCCTGGGAGCGCTTGCCGGCATAAAGCAGTTCGACCTTGATGCCCAACTCCCCCGCCACTTGCTGCAACAGGTCGGCGCTGGCGCCTATCAGGTACTTGGGGTTTTGCGGGTCTTGCCACAGATACGGCGGCGCGTCCGGGCTGCCGGTCACCACCAGGCGCTCGCATTTGCCTGCGGCTACGGACAGCCCCGGCATCATCGTCAGCCCCAGCAGTAATGACCAGCCACACACGCGGCGAAAATCCATGGGGACACTCCCTACAACCTATTATTTTCGCCCGTAGGAGCTCCTACAGAAGCACAAAAAAAAGCCCGACCAAAAGGTCGGGCTCTTTATAAGTCAAGCCGCCGGATTAGACCAGCTTCTCGAACTCGGGGATGGCTTCGAACAGGTCTGCCACCAGGCCGTAATCGGCCACCTGGAAGATCGGCGCTTCTTCGTCCTTGTTGATCGCAACGATCACCTTGGAGTCTTTCATGCCGGCCAGGTGCTGGATCGCGCCGGAAATACCGACGGCGATGTACAGCTGTGGAGCAACGATCTTGCCGGTCTGACCGACCTGCATGTCGTTGGGTACAAAACCTGCGTCGACCGCGGCGCGGGAAGCACCGACGGCAGCGCCCAGCTTGTCAGCCAAGGCGTACAGGTGTTTGAAGTTGTCGCCGTTCTGCATGCCGCGACCGCCGGAAACGACGATTTTGGCAGCGGTCAGTTCCGGACGATCGGACTTGGCCAGTTCTTCACCGACGAAGCTGGAGGTTCCAGCGTCGTGTGCAGCGGCAACGGCTTCAACAGCCGCCGAACCACCTTCAGCTGCAACCGGGTCGAAACCGGTGGCACGCACGGTGATCACTTTGACCGCCGCGTTCGACTGTACGGTAGCAATGGCGTTACCGGCGTAGATCGGGCGCTTGAAGGTGTCGGCGCTTTCGACCGAGATGATCTCGGAGATCTGGTCAACGTCCAGGGACGCGGCAACGCGCGGCAGGATGTTTTTGCCGTTCGAAGTAGCGGCAGCCAGGATGTGGCTGTAGCCCTTGCCCAACTCGGCAACCAGAGGAGCAACGTTTTCCGGCAGTTGATGAGCGTAAGCGGCGTTGTCGGCCACCAGCACTTTTGCTACACCAGCGATTTTCGCAGCGGCTTCAGCAACAGCACCCACATTCTGGCCAGCGACCAGAACGTGAATGTCGCCACCGATCTTGGCGGCAGCAGCAACGGTGTTCAGCGTGGCCGGGGCCAGTACTTTGTTGTCGTGTTCAGCAATAACCAAGATAGTCATTTAGATTACCTTCGCTTCGTTTTTCAGTTTCTCGACCAGTTCAGCCACCGACTTGACCTTGATACCCGCGCTGCGTGCAGCCGGCGCTTCGACTTTCAGGGTCTTGTTGGTGGAGGCGGTGGAAACGCCCAAAGCGTCCGGAGTCAGCACTTCGAGAGGCTTCTTCTTGGCTTTCATGATGTTTGGCAGAGACGCATAGCGCGGCTCGTTCAAACGCAGGTCGGTGGTGACGATGGCCGGCAGTTTCAGGGAAACTGTCTGCGCGCCGCCGTCAATTTCGCGGGTCACGGCAACAGTATCGCCGCTGACTTCGACTTTCGAAGCGAAGGTGCCCTGACCGTAGCCGCTCAATGCAGCGAGCATCTGGCCAGTCTGGTTGTTGTCGCTGTCGATGGCTTGTTTGCCGAGGATCACCAGCTGAGGCTGTTCCTTGTCGACAACAGCTTTCAACAACTTGGCAACCGCCAGGGAAGTCAGATCTTCAGCGGATTCGACGAGGATGGCGCGGTCGGCACCCAGAGCCAGCGCGGTGCGCAGTTGCTCTTGAGCGGTGGACGGGCCGATGGAGACGACGACGATTTCAGTCGCAATGCCTTTCTCTTTCAGACGTACGGCTTCTTCCACTGCGATTTCGCAGAACGGGTTCATCGACATCTTGACGTTAGCGAGGTCGACGCCGGAATTGTCCGCCTTGACACGAACCTTGACGTTGTAATCCACAACGCGTTTGACAGCTACAAGAACCTTCATGGATTCCTCGTTACTCTCCGGTGAAAAGAAAGTCGCCTAGGCGAACCTGGCGGTTGATGCTCATCGGCGCAAGGGCACCTCTAAAAACGCTGGCAGGTGTATCGGGTGAACGTTGCTCACGAGGCTGATAACCGTTCGTCAGTGGTGACCGACGAGTCATTCATTATCGCTGCGTGTAAACTGCGCGCCTGACCTGCACTGCGCATCACCTTATACTGCCATCGCCCTGTCTTTAGAGGTGCTCTTGAAACCAACAGTCAGCCTACGGCGAGCGCAAAACCGCCCGTATCTTGACCGGAACGCCTATTCCGGTCAATACGGCAAAATAGCCGTTCATAAGCCGCGTGACTTTGATTTCTCTGGGTTTGAGCCAATTCAAACAAACGTTTGTATTGGACGCTAGGAGTGGTGTAGATATAATGCGCCACCTAGAGAGAAAGGTGGGTCGTCCATTGTCCCTTCCGGCAGTTGCCGGAGGAAATAATGGATGCGACACCAAACCTCCAATTAGAAAAAAACTGTTGAGCCTTGAGTAGGAGATAGCCTGTGGAACGCGAATACATGGAATTCGACGTGGTCATCGTCGGTGCCGGCCCCGCTGGCCTGTCCGCCGCCTGCCGTTTGAAGCAGAAGGCCGCCGAAGCCGGTAAGGAAATCAGCGTCTGCGTGGTCGAAAAAGGCTCCGAAGTCGGCGCTCACATCCTGTCCGGTGCCGTGTTCGAACCACGCGCCCTGAACGAACTGTTCCCGGACTGGAAAGAACTCGGCGCGCCGCTGAATACGCCAGTCACACGCGATGACATCTTCGTTCTCAAGAACGCCGACAGCGCGCAGAAGATTCCTGACCTCTTTGTGCCCAAGACCATGCACAACGAAGGCAACTACATCATCTCCCTGGGCAACCTGTGCCGCTGGCTGGCTCAACAGGCCGAGAACCTGGGCGTGGAAATCTACCCGGGCTTCGCCGCCCAGGAAGCACTGTTCGACGAGAACGGCGTGGTTCGCGGGATCATCACTGGCGACCTGGGTGTTGATCGCGAAGGCAATCCGAAAGAAGGCCTGTACACCCCAGGCATGGAACTGCGTGCCAAGTACACGCTGTTCGCCGAAGGTTGCCGTGGCCATATCGGCAAGCAACTGATCAAGCGTTTCAACCTCGACAGCGAGGCCGACGCCCAGCATTACGGCATCGGCCTGAAAGAAATCTGGGAAATCGACCCGGCCAAGCACCAGCCTGGCCTGGTGGTCCACACCGCCGGTTGGCCGCTGGACATCATGGGCACCGAGAACACCGGTGGCTCGTTCCTCTATCACCTGGAAAACAACCAGGTGGTCGTTGGTCTGATCGTCGATCTTTCCTACAGCAACACCTTCCTGTCGCCGTTCGACGAGTTCCAGCGCCTCAAGCATCACCCGGTGCTCAAGCAATACCTGGAAGGCGGCAAGCGCATCAGCTACGGCGCGCGTGCTATCTCCAAAGGCGGCCTGAACTCGCTGCCGAAAATGGTCTTCAAGGGCGGCGCGCTGATCGGTTGCGACCTCGGCACCCTGAACTTCGCCAAGATCAAAGGCAGCCACACGGCGATGAAGTCCGGCATGCTCGCCGCTGAATCCGTGGCCGAAGCGCTGTTCGCTGAAAAAGACGGCACCGAAGAGCTGACCACCTACGTCGACGCGTTCAAGAAGAGCTGGCTCTATGACGAACTGTTCGCCAGCCGTAACTTCGGCCCGGCGATCCACAAGTTCGGCGCCATCGTCGGCGGCGGTTTCAACTGGCTCGATCAGAACATCTTCGGCGGCAAACTGCCGTTCACCCTGCACGACACCAAGCCGGATTACGCTTGCCTGAAACTGGCGGCCGACTGCAAGAAGATCGACTACCCGAAACCGGACGGCAAGATCAGCTTCGACAAACTCAGCTCGGTGTTCATCTCGGGGACCAACCACGAAGAAGAGCAGCCTTGCCACTTGAAGCTGACCGATCCGAGCATTCCGATCGCCAAGAACCTGCCGATGTACGATGAACCTGCCCAGCGTTACTGCCCGGCCGGCGTGTACGAAGTCGTCACCCAAGAAGACGGCGAGAAGCGCTTCCAGATCAACGCCCAGAACTGCGTTCACTGCAAGACCTGCGACATCAAGGACCCTGCACAGAACATCACCTGGGTGGCACCGGAAGGTGCCGGTGGCCCGACTTACCCGAATATGTAAGTTGACTCGCTGAACATCAAGGCTCCCAACATGGGGGCCTTTTTGTTGCCCGATAAAAGTTACAGCGGGCGTAATCTTCAAGGACGCCTTCGCGGGCAAGCCTCGCTCCTACGGTGATGTGTCGTTCACACCTCCCTGTAGGAGCGAGGCTTGCCCGCGAACACCGCGAAGCGGTGCCAGACATCAAGCAGCCCGCTCATCCCCGGGATTACGTTCGAAGTAGCGCTTGTACTCGCGGCTGAACTGCGACGTGCTCTGATACCCCACCCGATGCGCCACTTGGGCCACGCCCAATCCTTCGCCCTGCAGCAAGCGCTGGGCCTTGAGCAAGCGCAAACGCTTCAGATACTGCACTGGCGACAACAAGGTGCAGCGTTTGAAATGCTCATGAAACGTCGACGCGCTCATGTTCGCGCAACTGGCCAGGGCGTCGACGTTCAGCGGCTCGGTGTAATGCGCATGCAGATGGCTCAGGGAGGCCGCGATCCGGGCGAACTGCCCCTGTTGCTCCACCAACGCTCGCAATACATCGGCTTGCGGCCCACGCAAGGCGACGAACAACAACTCACGCAATCGCGCCTGTCCCATAACCTGGCTCTCCAGCGGGTCGTGCAGACAGCGCAACAGCCGTTCAACACAACCACGCATCGCATCATCGAGCACCGCCGAAGTCATGGACTCTGGTGTCTGCGCCGCGATACAGCGCCCCGACGCCAGCCCCATGGCCAGCACCAACTCTCCGAGCAATACCCGGTCAATGGCGATGGAAATGCCCAGCATCGGGCCATCGGGCGCGGAAAACGTCTCGCACTCGAACGGCACCGGCAGCGCCTGAATCAAATAATGCCCGGCGCCGTATTCCAGAGTACGCGACCCCAGATACGCCAACTTGCCGCCCTGGGCAATGATGACCAGGCTTGGCTCGTAGATTTGCGGGCCACGGGCCAAATCACGACTGGCCCGCAAAATCTGCACGCCTGGCAACGCGGTAGGCGTGTAACCATCGCGGGTGGTCAGCGACTGGATCAGCGAAACCAGCGTGGCATTGGCATCGAGATAACGTGTCAACAACATGGGGAGCTCTTCACAAAAAAGTAGCGAAAAAAGGGATGAAAACATCATCGCAGGTCTGAACGCCAATGCGGCCAATCGAAGGTGCATGCCGGAGGATTAGGCATGACAGCCGGAGGAATCGCCATGGCCGGTCACCCGTGCGGTGTCCAGAATGGCTCGCCTCACCTGTCACTGCTTTTGCGAGGTTCACCATGTACACAGCCATCGGATACGCCGCTCAGTCGCCCACCACTCCCCTCGCCCCGATGAAATTCGAACGCCGCAGTCCACGGGCCGACGACGTCGCAATCGAGATTCTCTACTGCGGCGTCTGCCATTCCGACATCCACCAGGCGCGCAACGAGTGGGGCATTGCGGTTTACCCGCTGATGCCCGGCCATGAGATTGTCGGCAAAGTGACCGCCGTCGGCGCGAACGTTACTAAACACAAAGTCGGCGATCTGGTCGGCGTCGGTTGCATGGTCGACTCGTGCCGCCACTGCGAAGCCTGCCAGGCCGATCTGGAGCAATACTGCCTCGAAGGTCCGACCACGACATACGCCACCCCGGACCGGGTCGATGGCAGCAATACGATGGGCGGTTACTCCGACAGCATCGTGGTCAGCGAACACTTCGTCGTGCGCATCCCGGAGAAGCTTGACCTGGCCAGCGCCGCCCCGATTCTGTGTGCCGGCATCACCACCTACTCGCCGCTCAAGCACTACGGCGTCAAGGCCGGCGACAAGGTCGGGATTCTCGGCATGGGCGGCCTCGGTCACATGGGAATCAAGTTCGCCAAGGCGATGGGGGCTGAAGTGACGTTGTTCACCCGCTCGGCGAGCAAGGCTGAAGAAGGTCGTCGCCAGGGCGCGGACCACGTGATCATGTCCACCGATGCCCAACAGATGAAGGCTGCCGCAGGACAGTTCGACTTCCTGCTGGACACCATTCCGGTGCAGCACGACCTCAATCCCTACCTCGATACGCTGCGTTTCGACGGCGTGCACATTCTGGTGGGTTTGATCGAGCCGATCGATCCGCCGGTGCATGGGGGCAAACTGGTAATGAGCCGTCGCGTATTGGCCGGCTCCCTGATCGGCGGCATCGCAGAAACCCAGGAAGTGCTGGATTTCTGCGCCGAACACGGCATCACCTGTGACATCGAAATGCTCGACATCCGCCAGATCAACGAGGCTTACACCCGCATGATTGCCGGTGACGTGAAGTACCGCTTCGTGATCGACATGGCAACGCTGAAAATCTAAACCTTCAACCCGAGCTCCGCCGACAGCCGGGCTGTGACCCCTTTGATCAGGGGAATCAGCTCGGCCATTTTTTCCAATGGCATGTACGGTACGGTGCTGGCGATGCTGATACCGGCGACGATGCGCTTGCTGGCATCGCGGATCGGCGCCGCCACGCAGCGAATCGACGGTTCGTTGTCTTCCAGGTCAAAAGCATACCCACCGGCCACGTACTCGATCATGCGCTGCTGAAACTGCTCCCAGGATTGCTCCGGGTGCTGCGGCCAGAACTGATTTTTCCCACCCACCGGCAAGCTGATTTCGTACAGCCGTTGCCATTCTTCCTGTGTGTCATCGAGCATCAGCGCCTTACCGATCCCGGTACGCGCCAATGGCATGCGATGACCGACTCGCGAACGCATTTCCGGACCGTTGCGCCCCGGATTCTTGTGCAGGTACAACACCTCGTCGCCCTCACGAATCGCCAGGTGAATGGTGTCACCGGTCAACGCCGACAACTCATCCAGATACGGCCCGGCCAGCGTCACCAGTGGCAACTCTTCACGAGCCTGGAAACCCAGCTCGATCAGTTTCGGCCCTAGCAGATAACCGACTTGTGGCACCACCCGCAAATATCGCTCGTCCACCAGGCAACTGGCCAGACGATGAGTGGTGCTGCGCGTTGTGCCGATCAGCCGGGCGATTTCCTTGAGATCGCGGGCGCCACTGGCCACCGCCTGCACCACACCCAGACCACGAAGCAGTGTCTGGGTGCCGGTCGGCGCAGCGTCCTTGGCGATTTTTGGGGCATCTTCCTGCATATCCAGCCTTTACCGTTGAGCGAGTGAACGGACGGCATTATGGTCGCCCGACGGCTGCGACTACAACTTGATACGCTCGACCTTGCCCACCAGCAACACGTAGGAAAGCGCACCCAACAACGCCAGAACCGAGATATAGGTAATCGCCGGGGCAAACGAATCACCGGAGGCGAGAAAACCGATGACGATCGGCGTGGTGATCGCCGCCAGGTTGCCGATGAAATTGAACACGCCACCGGTCAATCCAAGCAAGCGCGCCGGGGCCAGGGTCGACACCAGCGACCAGGTGATCGAGGCCAGACCGTTGCCGAAAAACGCCAACGCGAGGAAGGCAATCACCAGCGGCGTCGATTCAACGAAATTGGCGCCGATGATCGAGGTGGAAATCAGCAGGCCGCCAATGATCGGCAACTTGCGGGCGAAACCCACCGTGTAGCCGCGACGGATCAAAAAGTCCGAGAAGAACCCCGAACACAGCACACCGACGAAGGCCGCCAGAAACGGTAGCGACGCCAGCAAGCCAGACTTGATGAAGTCCATGCCGCGATATTTCACCAGGTAGGTGGGGAACCACGTCAGAAAGAACCACAAGGTCGAATTGAGGCAAAACTGGCCGAGGTAGATGCCCCACAACTTGCGTTTGCTCAGGACAATCCCAAGGTCGATCCAGCTGAATTTCGCCTTGGCCTTGGCGGCCTCGGCCTGGATATCCACCAGCCCGCCACCCTCGCGGATCAGTTCGATTTCAGCGTCATTGGCGCCCTTGAAATCCCGGGGTTCGCGATACACTGCGTACCAGATCACCGCCCAAATGATGCCCACCGCACCGGTGCTGACAAACACCATGTGCCAGCCATATTGGTGTTGCAACCACGCGAGCACCGGCGTGAGAAACGCCAGCCCGACGAACTGCCCGGAGGTGTAGAAACCAATGGCCGTGGCGCGCTCGCGTTCGGGGAACCAGGTCGTCACCACGCGGCTGTTGATCGGATACGCCGGTGCTTCCAGCGCACCAACGGCCATGCGCAGCACGAACAGCGCGATGAAGCTGGCAGCGAAGCCGAGCATCACCGTGGCCAGCGACCACAGCAGCAATGCGACGCTATACAGGATGCGCGGCGGCACCCGGTCCACCAGCCAGCCGCCGGGGATCTGCATGGCGGCGTAAGTCCAGCCGAAAGCGGAAAAGATCAGCCCGACATGGATCGGATCGATGCCCAGGTCGCTGGTCAGCGCCGGGGCGGCAATCGACAGGTTGCTGCGGTCCAGATAGTTGATCACCACAGTGATGAACAACAGGACCATGATGAAAAACCGCTTGCGGCTCGGCGTCACCAACGACGCCTGCCCGGTGAGGGTTTGCGGTTGCATGAGAGGTGCCTCTTCTTATGTTTATTGAGGTCAATGGACGAAACGCAACAAAATCTGTAGGAGCGAGGCTTGCCCGCGAAGGCGTCAGTGGGAACGCCGATGAGAATCAAGCAGACCGAGGCGTGGCCTTCGCGGGCAAGCCTCGCTCCTACAAGGACGGTGTCAAATCACCACTCGGCAAAACTGCCATCGGCATGACGCCAGATCGGGTTGCGCCAGCGGTGGCCGACAGCGGCGCGTTCGATCACGTATTCCTCGTTGATCTCGATGCCCAGGCCCGGGCCGTTGGGGATCTTCACGAAGCCTTTGTCGTAGTCGAACACCCGTGGATCTTTCACATAATCGAGCAGGTCATTGCTCTCGTTGTAATGGATACCCAGGCTCTGTTCCTGGATGAACGCGTTATAGCAAACCGCGTCCAGTTGCAGGCACGCCGCCAAGGCAATCGGGACCAACGGGCAATGCAGCGCCAGTGCCACGTCGTAGGCTTCGGCCATGTTGGCGATCTTGCGGGTTTCGGTGATGCCACCTGCGTGGGAGGCATCGGGCTGGATGATGTCGACGTAGCCTTCGCTGAGTACACGCTTGAAGTCCCAACGCGAGAACAACCGCTCGCCGAGGGCAATCGGGGTGCTGGTCAGCGGTGCCAGTTCTTTCAGCGCTTCGTAGTTTTCGCTGAGCACCGGCTCTTCGATGAACATCAGTTTGTACGGGTCGAGTTCCTTCATCAGCACCTTGGCCATGGGCTTGTGCACCCGACCATGGAAGTCCACGCCGATGCCGACATTCGGGCCGACGGCATCGCGTACGGCGGCGACGTTGGCCAAGGCCAGGTCGACCTTCTCGAAGGAATCGAGGAATTGCAGTTCTTCGGTGCCGTTCATTTTCACCGCAGTGAAACCACGGCTGACCGCTTCTTTCGCAGCGCGAGCGGTGTCCGCCGGGCGATCACCACCGATCCACGAATAAACGCGGATCTTGTCGCGCACCTGACCACCCAACAGATCGCTGACTGACACACCCAGAGCCTTGCCCTTGATGTCCCACAACGCCTGGTCGATGCCGGCCAGAGCACTCATGTGGATCGCGCCGCCACGGTAGAAGCCACCGCGGTAAAGCACGGTCCAGATGTCTTCGATGTTGCGTGGGTCTTTGCCGATCAGGTAGTCGGACAATTCCTCAACCGCAGCGGCGACGGTGTGCGCGCGGCCTTCGACCACGGGCTCACCCCAACCGGTCACGCCCTCGTCGGTTTCGACCTTGAGGAAGCACCAACGCGGCGGAACGATGAAGGTAGTGAGTTTGGTGATTTTCATCTTCTGCTCTCTTTTTGTTAATGCAGCTCTTATTAGATGTAGCGCGCTCGGCGCCAAAAAGTCTTAACGCAGAGCGTTCCATGCAGCGACATACGCCTTGGCGTTTACTGCCACTTGCTCAGGTGTCATGCCCGGTTTGAACAACCCGGAACCGAGGCCGAAACCTTTGACGCCGGCCTCGATAAACACCTGCATGTTGTCCGGTGTAATCCCGCCCACCGGCACCAGCACCGTCCCCGCCGGCAACACCGCCAGCCAGGCTTTCACAACGGCTGGGCCCATCTGTTCGGCCGGGAACATCTTCAGCACATCCGCCCCTTCGGCCAATGCAGCAAAGGCTTCGGTCGGTGTCGCGACGCCCGGCGACAGGAACAGCCCCGCCGCTTTCGCCGCGCGCAACACCTTGGCATCACTGTGGGGCATGACGATCACTTGGCCGCCCGCCGCTTTCACTTGCTCGACCTGTTCCGGCGTCAACACCGTGCCCGCGCCGATCAGGCAATCGGCGGGTAAGGTACTGCGCAGGATGCGGATACTTTCGTACGGTTCGGGGGAATTAAGCGGCACTTCGATGACGCGAAATCCGGCCGCGTACAGGACTTCGCCGACGGCTGCCGCTTCTTGCGGGCGCAGGCCACGCAGGATCGCGATCAGTCCGTTTTGTGCCAGTGCTTGCTTGAGCATGTCAGACCTCCAGTCAGGTTTAACGGGATGGGGGTGTCGTGATCAGTCCGGCGGCGACCGCCAACTGCCACAACCCGCGTTCGGTGGCCTGCTCGGCCAGAGTCACCCGGGCAAAACCGCAGGCGTCGAGTGCCCGGTTGTAGCGGGCGCAGAGTTGGGTATTTCCGATGAGGATGATCGAAGGCAAGTGCACGCTGTTACGCCGACGCCGCTGAACGTTGGCCAGGGCTGACAGTTCATGACCAATCAGCAAGCCCGACAGATAGTCCGGTTGAGCCGTGGCGCTCAGTTCACCGGTCAGCCCCAGACTGCGAGCACTGAACAATGTCGACAGCGGTCCGATCTCGCCGTCCGCCGACAGGGCTACCCGTACGCCGCGATCAAACGCTTCGCCATCGAAAGACCCGCCACGCTGCTGAGTGCGCCCCAGAATGCTGTGTTCGCTGAGGACGGCGAAGACTTCGCCCGTCATGAAAGTATCGAAATGCACGATGCAGCCGTCGGCCACTTCCACCCATTTCGAATGGCTGCCCGGCAGACCGATCAACAGATCGTTGCCCGCCCCGCTCGGCAGATTCTGCAACACACCGAGGACTTGGGTTTCCTCGCCGCGCATCACGTTCGGCAAACGAGAACGCTGAATCACGCCCGGCACGATATGCACATCGACACCGCGAAGACTGCGAACGGTTTGTAGGGAAGTTCCGAGATTGGCGACGTTCGCCGGCGTGTCGCAGTAGGCCGCTTCGCGCCAGCCCTGAGCGCTGCCGACCATGCCGCAAGCAATCACCGGCAAATCGGGCTGCGCGTCGAGCCAGTCACCGCACGCCTCATTGAAGGCCAATTCAAAACCGTCGGCACATTCCTGGCCGGCGATGATTCGCGGCGTCTTGGGCAGCTGCATGATCCCGGACGACAGCGAGCGTTGTTCCAGTACCTGGCCACCGAAGCCGAGTTTGTAAGCACGTAATGAGGTTGTCCCCCAATCGAGCGCGATCAATTGCGCCAGCATCGCTTCACCTGTTTTGTTTTTTGGCAGTGAGTGAGCTGGACTATAAACCTGGACGCAGATAAATCTCAATATATAAATATCACTCCCATATTATGGGATTTACAAACACCCTTCCAGGCCAAAGCTCTGCAACGCAGCATCACTCGCCGTGTGGGTGAAACCGCCGAGATTGCGGATTTCAGTCAGGAGTATACGTACTGGAAAACGGCCTTCGATGAAGGGAAGGCCGGGGTTTTCAAGATCACCGTGAGGCAGGCACTTGATGGTTTGCTCAGTGGTAACTGGGAAGCAAGTGAGTAATAAGGCTGCTTGCTTTCTGACAAGAAGCCTCACCGTTCGCTATTACTCTTGAGTAGCCGCCCTCAACAGATCTGCTGTCGGCACGCGCATAACATTTGAGAAGTATGTTTTATAGCTAGTGGTATGAACTCTGAACGTGCAAGCCATGAACTCTCGCTTATCGAGAATCTCACGCAGTGCTTGATCGGTGAGAATAGTCTCCTTCCCTTGCAGTTCTCCAGCCTCGCGAAAGAGGATCGTTGAAACATAATGTTCACCTGAAGAATCTTTCACAAATTCGACAGCCCCTCTTCCTGAGCGTTTTATGTAATGCCCGACGGAAAAGTCAAGATCATCTTCTAGCGCACATACCAACCCCTCACCGATCTTGGACTTGAACAACCCCAATAGCTCGGTATCACTGGTAAAACTTATCAGATAGGCGTTACCACTCGGTGCAATTTCCACCTTCTTGTAATAAAGCGTCGCGATGGGTCTTCCGTGATTTGAAGAGCACGAAGCACACAACACCACAAGAAGACAAAAAACAAAACTGCGCATAGCTATTTCTCTTTAAAGTAGCTGAGTATGGACTCCGCCAACAACTGGCGAGCAGACTTCCCACCGTCTAACGGCTTCGCGAACATAATGTTCGCATCTGCATGATTGACATCTACCCTGCCACTTACATTCGGACCCGACGCAATCTCCCATTGCTCACCAAAATCCGCAACAAAGTCAGACACGTTCCGGTCTTTTATTTTTGCAGCTCGGACATTGATCCAGAACTCTGCTTTGGGTTTAGGAGTCAGCCTGTAAATATTGGAGATGCCATAGACAATTTTCCCTTCGCCCACTGGGTCCAGAGTAATCAACATCCTTATTTTGTACCCTTTATCCGTCAACACACTGGAGAGATGCGCACCGTTCCAACCACCCAAGCTGTGTCCGATAATATAAACCGCTGTGGAGGTATCAGGAATTTCGCTCAGAACATTTTTTGCCAAATCTTCATCAGTTATAAATTTGTTGTAAGCCATTGCCCGTACAGGGCACCGACAGAGATAGCTCAGAGCATCAGCATCCGCCAACACGTCGTCGCGAACATAACTGACGTTCCAGTTTGGGCCACTCAAGTAGTAACTTTCCTGATCCCCAGCCCCACCAATAAAAAAGATAAATATTTTCTTTACCGCAATGGCAACCTGCTTCACTGACGTGTCTTTCGGGTCTGTAAGTGGATGATCACAAACCTGTCTTTTCGGCAATTCTTCCTTCACTGCCGCGCTTTCGCCTGCCATCTCCAATCACTCCACAAACAATTTAATAGTTTCAGCCAAATGCGAACTGACGGTATGGGTAAACCCGGACGCATCCGTGATGCCATGCTCTTCGCTGCCGTCACCACGCTGAATGGTGTAGGGGTGATAGGGAACGGGTTCTCCAGTTGCCTCATTGACCACCTGCAACCTGTCCGTGAAATGCACCGGCATCGGCAGCAACCCACTAAACGCCGCCCCTCCGCCACTCTGGCCAATAATTACCGTGCCAGAGCCGCCAACCACCACGTTGCCATGCCCGCCCGTACTGTCGAGCGTTGCGGCGTTGAGGCCGTTGATGAATACCGTGCCGGAGATGGCGCCGGTGATCGGGCTGCCGCAGGCGGATTTGTCGGTCATGCGAGCGGCGGCGAGGCCATCGAAGAACACGTCCGGGGAGCCGGATGCGATCGGGTTGGTGCCATGGCCCGGCAACGGGCATGCGGTCGGGTCGGTGACGCGCGCAGCGGGTTTTCCACTCAAGTCAAAGCTCCTTGCTTCTGAGATTCAGGGTAAGGCTGATGGATATCGATGTCGGTCGCGGCAAAGCGCCAGCGGTTATCGACCGGGTCGAACAGCGCGTGGCAATTGTCATGGCTGTCGGAGGATGAAACGTTGTGAAGGGTTTGCCAGGCCTCGGCGACTTGCCATTCCAGAGCCGCATCCGAGACGCTGTCGAGGTCGTTGAGCACGGCGTTGTAGTCGCGCAGCCCGATCCGGTCATAGGACGCCTGCAGCAGGCTGGCCATCTGCGGGCCGAAGTCGATGTAATGCTCCGCGGTCCATTGGCCGATGTCGAAATAGACGTACCAACCCATGGGCAGCAACGTGCCGTCGCTCAATAACGATTGATCCGCCAGGGCAACGAAGCCACAGCAGACGTGCAGCGTCAGCCAGCCCTGATGTTGCTGGATAAACGGATTTGGATCGAACGTGCGAAGCGGTATGACACGGTACTCCTCAAGACCGCGACTGCGCGCCATCAACTCGGCGTCCAGACGCGAGACGAACGCCCGGATCGCCTTACCGCCCGTGCGGTTGAGGGTGCAAAGGATGTCCACCGGCTGGCGATGGAGGTCGTCCGTGGAGCCGAGGTTTTTCACCAGGCCATACAAACGCAGAGTCGCCCGAAGTCCGCTCATCGCCGGTCACTCATTGACGCGGCGAAGGCTCCACGGGCGTGGAGAAAGAGTGCCAAAGGCATTGCAGGTGTCGTCCGTGAGCGCGCAAAGGGCGCACAGAATGCCGGACTAAAGCGGTGCGAACAACTGATTCATATCAGATTGCCAGCAGCAATCACCGACCCTCGGCAAACTCCCTCAACACCGCCCCATCCATCCGATACCGCACCCACTCCTCCTGCGGTTGTGCGCCGAGGGATTTGTAGAAATCGATCGCCGGTTTGTTCCAGTCCAGCACGCTCCATTCGAAACGGCCGCAGTCATTGGCGCAGGCGATTTTCGCCAGGTGGCGCAGCAAGGTTTTACCGGCGCCGCCGCCCCGTTGTTCGGGAGTGATGTAGAGGTCTTCGAGGTACAGGCAGTTGCTGCCCAGCCAGGTGGAATAGCTGAAGAAGAACACCGCGAAGCCGATCGGCTGGCCGTCGCGCAGGCAGATCAGGCCATGGGCGGTGGCGCCTTCGCTGAACAGGCTGCGCTCGATGTCGGCGACGCTGGCGATGACCTCGTGGCGGGCACGTTCGAAGTCGGCCAGTTCAGTGATGAACGCGAGGATTTGCGGAGCATCGCTGGGAGTTGCCGGGCGGATTTCGATCGTCATGAACGTGCCTTGTAAAAAGTTGAAAACGCCATACTAAGTCCGCGCGCGGCGCTCGTCACATTTGATAGCAATGTGGCGAGGGAGCTTGCTCCCGTTCGGCTGCAAAGCAGTCGCAAAACTGGCGACGCCGATCTAACTGAAATACCGTGTCGTCTGGGGGTGGGGCTGCTGTGCAGCCCAGCGAGAGCAAGCTCCCTTGCCACAAAAGCGCTTCCACACTAAAGGACTTTTATGACTGCTATCGCTTTTGCGCCTCTGCATAATCTGGCCTCAAGACTGCTGCCCCATGCACTGGAACCTGGCGAGGATGGCGCCCATGATCTGTCGCACTTGCAGCGGGTGTGGCACAACGTGCGCACGCTTCATGCGCAAGGAGGCGGTGATCTTGAGGTGCTGCTGGCCGCCGTGCTGTTGCACGATTGCGTGGCGGTGGAGAAGAACTCGCCGCAGCGCTCACAGGCCTCACGACTGGCGGCGCAGAAAGCTTCGACAGTTCTGATAGCAATGGATTGGCCTCGCGCAAAAATCACAGCGGTCGCCCACGCCATCGAAGCCCACAGCTTCAGTGCCAACATCATGCCCATCACCCTCGAAGCGAAAATCATCCAGGACGCCGACCGCCTCGACTCCCTTGGCATGCTCGGCGTGGCACGTACCTTCTACATTGCCGGGCGCATGGGCAGTGCGTTGTATGACCCTTTGGACCCAGAGGCAAAAGAACGGGACTACGACGACAAGCGCTTTTGCCTCGATCATTTCCAGACCAAGCTGCTGCACCTGGCGGACGGTTTCCAAACGACCACCGGTCAACGTCTGGCACTGATTCGCCACGAACGCCTGAAGGGTTTCATGGAGCTATTCAAGGAGGAAATTGGCGTCGATCAATAAGTCTGGGCGGCACCGCTCGTCGTTCATCAGGCACCAATCCAGGTCAGGAAGGACCAATATCGGGTAAGGGCTCGCCGATGTGAGCGAGGAGCAACACTCGTCCATCCCAACCAAGAGGTAACCATGAACGTCGATAAAAACCTGGAAAAAGAAGTCCTGACCCGCCTGCTGCACGCCCACCCGAATGGCTTGGGCAAGGAGGTGCTGGACAATTACCGGGGGGAGAGAGTCGTGGCCAGCACCCTCGCGACTCTGCAGGAACGCGGGTTGATCCAGCACGGTCATGTGATCTGCAATGAAGCCGGCGAGCACTCGCTGAACCTGCCGATCAAACTCAGCGCCGCAGGGGTTGAAGCGGCGCGCAAGCTGGATATCTAACCGAGTAGGCGCTGCAACAGGTTGCGATCTTTTGCCTGTGAATGTTTGAAGAGCAAAGATCGCAGGCTTCGCCAGCGCCTGCAACCAGGAGAAATCCCATGCCTCGTGGAAGCAAAGACAAATACACCGCCGAGCAAAAACGCAAGGCCGAACACATCGAAGAAAGCTACGAGCACAAAGGTGTGTCGAAAGATGAAGCCGAAGCTCGCGCCTGGGCCACGGTGAACAAGCAGTCAGGCGGAGGTGAACGCGCTGGCGGCTCCGGGCGCAAGAAGCCGGCCAGCGCCAAGTCTGCAGATCGCAAGGAGTCAGCCCGACGTGCGGTGGCCACCCGTGATGGCAAGCCGCGCAACAGCAAGGCTTCGCGCGATACGCAGACGGTAGACAGCCTGAAGAAAGAAGCCCGGGCGAAGAAGATTCCGGGGCGCTCGAGCATGCGCAAGCAGGAGTTGATCGAGGCGTTGCGCAGGGCGGGTTGAAGGTCAGGATTGAGGGTGGATTCGAGGGCCTCATCGCGGGCAAGCCCGCTCCCACAGGGGATTTGTGTCGTTTACGGTCCAATGTGGGAGCGAGCCTGCTCGCGATAGCGGTCGATCAGGCGCCGTAGGTCTCCCGGATCAACGCATCCACCTCAACCGCCCCCGGCGAAGTCGCCGGCCCCCAACAAGTGACGGCCAAAGCAGCTGCCGCGTTCGCCCGCCGCGCCGCGTCTATCGCCGACAAACCTTGCGCCAACCCCGCAACCAACACCCCGGCATGGGCATCCCCCGCACCGTTGCTGTCGACGGCCACGACCTTGAATCCCGGCACATGCTGACGGTCACCATGCTGGCTGATCCAGCACCCCTGCGACCCATCGCGAACCACCATCAAGGCGTCCGCCGGCAAATGATCCGCCAGCCCATTCAACGCCTCGGCAATGTCCTTCGCCCCAGTAAATCGCAACGCCTCGACACGGTTGCTGGTCCACAGATCGATGCGCGGCAACAAGGCCTTCATCAGCGGTGCGTCCGGCGAATCCACCAACGGCCCCGGATCGAACACCACCTTGACCCCGTCCGGCAAATCCAGCACCCAATCCACCAGCGCCTGAGCCTTGCCGCCATGCAGCAGGCTATAGCCGCTGACATAGACAAAATCGCCCGCCTCGGCCGGCACACTCGCCAGGTCTTCGGCGGTCAATTCGCCTTCGGCACCGATGCTGGAAATGAATGTGCGCTCGGCCGAGGCTTCGGTCAGCGCGACACACAGCCCGGTGTCGCGCTCAGTGCTTTGATCGATGCCGATCCGAATGCCTTCAGCCGCCATCGCCTCTCGGGCCAGGTCGCCGAAACGGCCCTTGCCATGGCCACCGAGGTAGACCACCGGCAAGCCGTTTCGCCGGGCCGCAGCCATCACATTGAAGCCACCGCCAGCTTCGAAACGGGCGGATTGCGCCAGCACGTCACCGCCCGATTGAGGCAATTTATCCACGGCCATGACCAGGTCGATCATGACCTGGCCGGTGTGTAGCAGATTAGGCATGAGCCGGCTCGATCAACGCGGCTCGGCGGTCCTTGGCGCCGCCGAGGACCCAGTAAATGCCACCGGCCACCAGGAACGTCACGATCCAGCCCAGGCCGTTGTGGCCCAGCCAGGAGTCGGACAAAAAGCCCCGGAACCAGACATCTTGTTCAGTGGTGCCAATGGTGGTGAAACTGAAGCCCAACACGATCGCCAGCGCCCACGCACCGAAGGCGCGCCACTCGACGCCACCGCGATACCAGTAGGCGCTGCTCGGGCTGACGTCCAGCAGATCTTTGGGGCTGTAGTAATGCCGGTGAATCAGGTCGACCACAAAGATCCCGACCCACGCCGTGATCGGCACCGCCAGCAAGGAAATGAAGGTGATGAACGGGCCGTAAAAACTCTCGGCTATCAACATGAAGTAGATCGAACCGGCGAAGATCGCAATGATATCGAGCACCACCGCATACACGCGCTTGACCTTCAGGCCGAGGGTCAAGGTGGTCAAACCGGCGGAGTACACCGACAGGTTGTTCGACAGCAGCAGCCCGCCGAATGCGGTGATCAGGTACGGTACGGCCATCCAGGTCGGCAGCATGTCGCGGATCGCGACGATCGGGTCAGTGGCCGAGGCCAAATCATTGTTGCCTACCGACAGCAAACCACCGAGGGTGATCAGCAACACCAGCGGAATCCCCGCACCGAACGCCGCCGACGCCACCAGACGCACGGCTTTGACGCTGCGGTGCTGGTAGCGCGACATGTCGGCACCGGCGTTGGCCCAACCGATCCCGGTGCCGGCGGCCATGGTGCCGATGCCGATGATCATTGCGCTCAGGGGCGCTGGCGTGGCGTTGAATACGGCGCTCCAGTCGATGGTCGCGCAAAGGAAACCGCCGACCAGGATGTTCAACGCACCGAACACGTAGGTCGCCCATCTCTGGATCACCAGCAACGTGGCGTGGCCGAGGCCGGACACCGACAACGTCAGCAGTACGAATATCGCGATAAAGACCAGGGTCAGCAGCGGCGCGCTTTTGGCTTCCACCGGCGAGCCGAACAGAATCGAGCACAACGACAACAAGACGAATGCGGCGGTGGTGGTGTTGACGGTTTCCCAACCCAGTCGCGACATCAGCGAGACCAGCGTCGGGCCGATATTCCCGCGTACGCCGAAGATTGCTCGCGACAGAGTCAGACTTGGTGCGCGACCACGGCGACCGGCAATGGAGATGATCCCGACCACCGCGAAAGAGCCGGCGGCACCGAGGATGGCGACGATGATCGCCTGCCAGATCGCCAGGCCCCGGAAGGCCACCAGCGTGGCGCCCAACGGCAAGCCGAGGATGGAGATGTTGGCCGCAAACCAGACCCAGAACAGTTGCTGTGGGTGACCGTTGCACTCCCCTTCCGGCACCGGTTCGATACCACGGGTTTCCAATTGCCCGGCACTTTGCCCGGCGCTCGATGAACTCATAAAAATGCTCCTGTTGCCATTGTTGTGGTTATGGGCAATTTCGGAAGTCGAGATAAAATTCCGGCGATCCTTGCCATATCAGTGCGTTCCATTGCGGGTGAAATTCTAAATAGGCGGCGCCCCTATCGCGAGCAGGCTCGCTCCCACAGGTACGGCGTGTGCCTTGAGATTGCACCATACCCTGTGGGAGCGAGCCTGCTCGCGATGGCGTCAGCGCGAATAACGCAAAGCCAGCAGCCCCTGCACCAACGGTTCCAGCTGCAAATCATTTACCGCTTTAACCTGCTCGATCATCGCGACAGGCCAACTCTCAAGCCCCAGGCAGGCCCCAAGCATTGCGCCGAGAATCGCCGCGATGGTGTCGGTATCACCGCCCAAACTGGCAGCCATGCACAACGCTTCGAAGGCCGTCATCTCCCCGATGGCCACTTGCTGAGCCAGCGCGAACGACACCACCACCGATTCCTGCGAGGCCACCGAAGTGCCGATCACGTCGTACAGCAAGTCCGCCAGCAACGCTTTGTCGCTGTCGACGCTGATGCTCCGCGCCCAACTGATGCGCGAAGCGATACGTCCGCCAGCAATCCAGTGGCCATGACCCTCGGCTTGCTGAGCGATCTGCTGGCCGAGGTTCAATGCTTCGCCCAGGTCCATGCCGTTGATCCCGGCAGAAACCACCGCCGCCACCGCCGCCGCACTAGCAATTCCCAGCGTGGTGTTGTGGGTCACCTGACAGGCTTGCACCACGGCGCGGATGAAACGCCCGGGATCGGCAACATCGGCCGCAATCCCCACCGGCGTGATGCGCATGGCCGCGCCATTGGTGGTGCCGTGGCGACCTGCCTCTTCCAGCGAGTGGCCGGCGAGGATCATCTCGATCGCGCGTTTGGTCGAGGGGCCGAGCAAATCCTGCGAGCCCTTGGCTTGCATCCCGGCTTCCCATTCGATCAAGCGCTGGGCCAGCACCTGCGGTTCGATCCAGCCCTCGCCTTCAATCAATAGCTGACCGACCAGGATCGCCTGCTCCGTATCGTCAGTGATCGAGCCTTTGGGCATGTTTGCAGCGATCGGTTGATCCGGGCCTGCGTCTTGCAGATCGGTGATCTCACCGAAGCGCGCCTTGATCTCGGCGCGGCTCAGGGATTGTGTCGGCATGCCCAACGCATCGCCCAGGGCCAGTCCGTAGAACGCGCCGAGGGCACGGTCGAGTTTGGTCACTTTGAAGCTCCAATTTGCAAATGCAGACGAAAGCGCACCGGATCGAGCAGGCTTTCGACTTGTTCCATGAAGCGGTTCTGACGGTCGTAGGTGGTACGCAGGGCCTTGAGGAACACCGTGCCCTCCGGGCGCCCGAGCAGCTTGGCGTCTTCGGCGTTCAAGGGTTCGGCACCGATCCACTGATCGCCATGCTCGCCAATGTAGCCGTAGGCTGCCAGCGTGATGGTCAGGGAATCATCGATCAGCCCCACTCGCGGGAGACTTTCCAGGCCGCCAGTGGCAGGCATCAATGAACGCTCAAGAGACACCAGGGTGCCATCGGTGCCACGGCGGCGACGGTCGAGGGTGATGAATTGATCGGTACCGAAACGCGCCAACAGGTCCGGACGAGTAACCGCCTCCAGCCGCAGCACTTCGGTATTGATCAGCGCCCCGTTGTCGGCCAGCGCCTGGGCCCAGCCGTTGCGCTGATCGAGCACCACACCATCGAACGTGACGATGGACCCCACTGCGCCTTGCGTAACGATGTCGTGGCGCCGCTTCAGTTCGACCAGGGCTTCACGCAGCGTGCCGCGGCTGACCTTGAATTCTTGAGCCAACTGATGTTCGCCCGGCAATGGAACGCCGTCCTCCATGAGGCCGTTTTCGATGCGTCGGGTGAGCTCGTCGACCACCTGTTGTTTCTTGTCTAATCGTACTGGTCTGATCATGTACACCTCGGGTGTACCGTCATAGCTGAAACGGGTTGGGGCGAGCAAGGGATATTTTGTGAAAGTGGGTGAAGGATGCCGGTTCAAAATCGACCGCTGCGCGATCAATCGCGAGCAGGCTCGCTCCCACAGGGGATCTGCCGTGTAGATAAATCTTGTGCGCGACACCGATCAACTGTGGGAGCGAGCCTGCTCGCGATGGCGCAGGCACATTCAAGCTCAATGTGTCAGACAGCCCACTCCCACAAGGAAAATCAGCGCTGTTTCAACCGGTCAATCACCACCGCCAGCAACAGGATCGAACCACGAATCACGTACTGATAAAACGTATCGATATTCTTCAGGTTCATCGCATTCTCGATGATCGCCAGAATCAGCACCCCGGCAATCACATGCCGAATCATCCCGATCCCGCCGCTCAGCGACACCCCGCCAAGCACGCAGGCCGAGATAACCGTCAGCTCGAAACCCTGGCCGATCATCGGCTGACCGGACGTCATGCGCGACGCCAGAATCACCCCGGCCAACGCACCAATCACACCGTGCACGGCGAAGATGATGATCTTGGTCCGATCGACATTTACGCCGGCTAACAACGCTGCTTCCTGGTTGCCGCCGATGGCCATGGTGTTGCGCCCGTAGGTGGTGTAGTTCAGCAACCAACCGAAAAACAGGAAGCAGACGATGGTGATCAGAATCGGCACCGGCACACCGAACAACTGGCCGTTACCGAAGACGAAGAACTGTTCCTGCGAAACGCCCACCGCTTTGCCGTTGGCAAAAATGTAAGCCAGGCCACGCACGATCTGCATGGTCGCCAGCGTGGTGATCAACGCATTGACCCGCAGCTTGGCGATCACGATCCCATTGATCAGCCCGACGATAAGCCCCATCACCAGCGCCGCACTCACGCCGAGGAACACGCTGTCGGTGTCGCGCATCACCACCGCCGCGACTACGCCGGCACAGGCAATCACCGAGCCCACCGACAAGTCGAAATGCCCGGACGCCAGGCAATACAACATGGTGCACGCGGCAATTCCGGTAGTAGAAATCGCCAGGCCCAGACCGCGCATGTTCAGCGGCGACAGGAAGTTATCGATCAGCAAGGTGCAAAGCACAAAGATCCCGACGGCCGCCAGCAGCATCACCCAGTCATCGAGAAAGCGCCGCAGGTCCAGAGGTTTTCGCGGGGTTGGCAGAGCGTTGTTTTGGACGGTCATAGTCACCTCTCAGTTCGCCACGTCGGCAGCGCGTTGGCGTGGCAACGCCAGTTGCAGCAGGTTGGATTCATTGGCTTGTTCGCGGGTCAGTTCGCCGCGCATCGCGCCTTCGCAGAGCACCAGGATGCGGTCGGAAATGCCCATGACTTCCATCAGGTCGCTGGACACCACAATCACCGCGATGCCGCTGGCCGCCAGGTTATGGATGATCTGGTAGATCTCGGCTTTTGCACCGATGTCGATGCCCCGGGTGGGCTCGTCGAGCAGCAGGACTTTCATCGGCATCGACAGCCAGCGACCGAGGATCGCCTTCTGTTGATTGCCGCCAGACAGGTACATGATTTTCTGCGCCGCGTTGGGCGTCTTCACCTTCAGCGCCTTGATCTGCTTGTCGGCATTGTCCTTTTCCCACAGGCCGCGCAACAGGCAGCCGAAGGTGGAATGGGCGCCGCGAGCGCTGATGTTGATGTTCTCGGCGACGCTTGCCAGCGGCAGGATGCCCTCCTTCTTGCGGTCCTCGGGGCACAGCAGAATCCCCGCGGCGATGGCATCGCGAGGCGAATGCAGTTTCAGTTCACGACCGCGCAACTCCAGGCGCCCGGCAGTGTTGCGCGTCAGCCCGCTGAGCATCCGGAACAGCTCGGTGCGCCCGGCACCGACCAGGCCGAACAGCCCGAGGATTTCACCCTTGTGCGCCTCGAAACTCACCGGCTCACGCAAGCCCGGCCCCAGTAACCCGTCGACCTTGAGCGCCACCGCGCCACGCGGACGGCTGCGGTAATCGTAGATGTCCTGAATGTCGCGACCGACCATGCACGTCACTAACTGATCATGGGTCAGCGCGCTCATGTCCTCGAAGGTGCGCACGAAGCGGCCGTCCTTGAACACCGTCACCGCGTTGCAGATGCGGAACACTTCTTCCATACGATGGGAGACGTAAAGCACCACTTTGCCTTCGTCGCGCAGGCGCCCGATGATCGCCATCAAGCGATCGATCTCCCGCGCCGACAGGCTGCTGGTGGGCTCGTCGAATGCAATCACATGCGCGCCACGGGACAACGCCTTGGCGATTTCCACCAGTTGCCGCTGGCCCAGGGACAAGCGCCCGACTTTCTCTTGCGGATCGATTTCATCGGCCAGGCCTTTAAGGCAGGCCAATGCCTGTTGTCGCAAAACGCCGCGATTGATCAGGCCGAAACTCGCCGGCAGATGCCCGAGAAACAGGTTCTCGGCGACCGTCATTTCCGGCACCAGGTGCAGCTCCTGATGGATCACCGCGACCCCGCTGCCAATGCTGTCGGCGGTGGATTTGAAGATCCTCTTCTGCTCGCCGATCTGCAGATCGCCGCTGCTCGGCGTGTAAGCACCGCCAAGGATTTTCAGCAGCGTGGATTTACCGGCACCGTTCTCGCCCATCAAGGCGTGAACCTGCCCCGGATGGGCGACGAAGCTGATGCCGTCCAGCGCCTTGACCCCGGGAAAGGTTTTACCGATCCCGTTGAAGCGCAGGCTGCCGCCGATACTCTGTTCATGTGTTTGTACGTGTGCGTGCATAAACCCACCTCATCACACCGGTCAGGCAGCCCCGTCGCCAGGGCCGCCGATGAAATCAACCGCGCCTCAGTTCCACAGGCCGATTTTTTCCAGTTCCTGCTTGAAGTTGTCGCGCGTGATCAGCGTAACGTCGTCCATCGCGGTGTATTTCGGCGGTTCTTTGCCGGTGGTGACCCACTCGTACATCATGCTCGCGGTGTTGTAGCCCTCGATGTGCGGGCTCGGCAGCATCGAGCCGAAGAAGCCGCTGTTGGGTTTCTTCAGTTCGCCGATGGCATCGGTGCCGTTGATGCCGATGCCGATCACGTTGGCCGCGGCAAAACCGGCGCTTTCGGTGGCGCGCACGCCGCCCAGCACGGTGTTGTCGTTCATGCCGCCGATGATCAGGTTTTTCGCCGCGCCCGGAAGCTTCACCAAGGCCGAGTTGGTGGCGTCCATGCTGCCCGGTACGTCGAGGGTTTTCAGCGCCGAGAAAAGGATGTGGTCTTTCGGCATACCCGCGTCTTCCAGCGCTTTGACGGAACCGTCAGTGCGCTTCTTACCGGTGTCGAGTTCGTTGTAGGTATTGATCACCGCGTAGGTGTCTTTCCAGTCCCAGCCGCGTTTTTTCGCTTCGGCGGCCATGGCGGCGCCCTGCTTCTGGCCGACTTCGAAGGCAGCCATGCCGAGGTACGGCACGTTCTCCATGAACTTGCCGCCGGCATCGACGAAACGGTCATCGACGGCGATCACTTTCAAACCGTTGAGTTTGGCCTTGGCCATGATCGCCGGGCCCAGGGACACGTCCGGCGGGCAGATCACGAAGCCCTTGGCGCCGTTGGCCGCCAGGCTGTCGATGGCCGAGAGGGTTTTCTCGCCGTCAGGCACGGCGATCTTGATGACGGTGAAGCCCTTGTCCTTGCCGGCCTTTTCGGCGAAGGCCCATTCGGTCTGGAACCAGGGCTCTTCCGCTTGCTTGACCAGAAAACCGATCTTCACTTCCTCGGCCGCCAGCAATGTACTGCTGAGGCTGACCGCGGTGACCGCCAAAGCGGCACAGCACAGGGAACGGATCCCACGACGACGTTTCATAAGCTGACTCCTTGTTATTTTTTTTGAGCGTTATTTGAAAGCCTTCAAAGCATGCAGCTAATAGTCATATCGTATGATGATTGGATTTCAGACGTAGTTTCGCGCTTGAAACCCGAGTTATTCAGTCGTGGTACATGACCGAGCGCCCACCATCGATGGTGATGCATGAAGCGTTAATGAACGGCGCTTCATCGCTGGCCAGGAACACAGCGGTCATCGCCACTTCAATCGGCTGGCCTATGCGCCGCGGTGGATGCAGGTCGAAGGCCCGCTGACGTTCGGCATGGGGGTCGGCAAAACCATTCCAGTAATCGACGTTCAGCTGGGTTTCGATATAGCCCGGTGCGATGGCGTTGACGCGAATGCCCTTCGATGCGTATTCGATACCCAGGGCGCGGGTCAGGCCGAGCAAACCGTGCTTGGCCACCGGGTACGGGAAGCAGCCTGGAATGATGTGAGTGGAATGGGTCGAGGCGATGTTGATGATGCTGCCGATGCCCTGCTCGATCATCTGCGGCAACACGGCCTTGCAGCCATACCAGGCGCCGTCCAGATCGATGGCGAAGCAGCGATGCCAGTCTTCTTCGGTCATTTGCAGCGGGTCGCGGAACACGTTGACCCCGGCGCAGTTGACCAGCACGTCGATCCGGCCGTGAAGCTCAATGGCCAATTTGGCCATGGCATGCAGGTCTTGCTGGCGCGACACGTCGGCCTTGATCGCCACGACATCCGCGCCTTGTTCACGCCAGTGCGCCGCGACTTTTTCGACTTTCTCGCCCTGGATATCGCTGATGACCAGCCTGGCCTGCTGAGAGGCGAAGGTCGCGACAATCGCTTCGCCGATACCCTGAGCCGCGCCGGTCAGCAGCACCACCTTGTTCTTCAGGCGCTCACCCTTGGGCGGTTCGGGCACCGGTGGCAAGGAAAGAGGTTCAGCCATGGATCAACACTCCTGTTCGAAGGCACGACGAAAACCGGACATCTGTCGATGTCCGGTCAAAAGGCTTTGGGGAATAGGCAGGCAGGCGCGAAAACGCCCGGGCGCCGAGGCGGCCTGAAGCACTGACTCCGTAAGGGAGTGCGGTGGAATATCGCTGCATCACTTCACCTGTTTTGTTTTTTTAAGTGTGAGTGCGTGTAACTGATGGGGCCGACTATAAACCCGACCACCAAATAATCTCAATATATAATTTTACATCCCATATTTTGGGATTTATCCAGCAAACCGTTGACAAGCTTTTCCGGGCACATCCATTCGAATCGATAACAGCGCGCCGTCCAACGGGTGATTGAGCGGGCTTGCGGCGCTGGTGATGTACAGGGTTTTGAAGTCTTCGCCACCGAATACACAACTGGTGGGACGGCTGACCGGCAGTTCGATTACCCGATCCACATAACCGTCCGGGTTCAATCTGAGCAGACAACTGCCGTCCCAACGGGCATTCCATATATAGCCCTCGGCATCCATCGCCGAGCCGTCGGGGCCGCCACGTTCGTGGGGGCCAAGCCAGACATAGGCGGTGTCCAGGTTGCCGTCGGTATGGATGAAATACCGGTAAAGCGTGCTGTCGAGGCTGTCGGCGAAATACAGGGTTGTGCCGTCGTCGCTCCACAGCAACGTGTTGGGAATACCTAATCCTCGAAGCAGCGGCGTGACCCGAGCATCGCGGTCAATGCGAAACAGCCCCCCCGAGCGACGCACGACAGGTAAATCTTCGCCCTGCTCGCCGATGTTGTTTTGCATGGTGCCCAGCCAGAGCCGGCCCTGGGCATCGCAGCGAGCTTCGTTGGGGCGATTGCCGGGTTGCGGATCGGCCATGCAGAACAAGGTCAGCCGAGGTTCCAGGCCTGGGGAATCCAGATCCAGCCGATAAACCCCACTGCTCAATGTCACCAGGGCATCGCCGCTTTCGCAGGGGATGAACGCGGACACGTGTTCCGGCATCTGCCAGATTTCCACGTTGGCGCCGATCAGCCGGAGCGCTTGTTTACCGGCGATATCTACCCAATACAGTGCCTGGGTTGGGGCATCCCAAAACGGGCCTTCGCCGAGTTGCGCACGGTGTCCGGTAACCGCAGTCCACGTCATGAAACCTCCTGCTTTTATCTTTTATGTGGGAGCGAGCCTGCTCGCGATTGCGGTCTGTCTGGCACATGGATGTTGGATGTACCGATGCTATCGCGAGCAGGCTCGCTCCCACAGGGTTCGTCTGGTTAGCTGGCCTTTTTATCGGCCATGACTTGCGGGTAGAAGCGTTTGATCGCCAGGTCCGCGTTATCGATCAGCGTCATGCAAGCCCACACACCCCGCGCGGCATCCCGGGCGGCGATGGCGTCGGCCATGTCTTTGTGGATTGGCAAGGTTCGGCGCAGTTCGTCCGGGTCAGCGGCAGACACTTCGAAAGACACTGCCAGCAACGCGCCGAGGGCCGGGACCATTTGTTCGATGAATTGATTGTGGCTGGCGGCGAGGATGCACTCGTGAAAGAACTGGTCGGCGCGGTTGTAATCGATGCCGCTGTCCACTGCCCGTTCCAGCGCGTTATAGGCCTGGAGTACGGCTTGCACTTGTTCCACCGTCGCCCGCTCGCAGGCCCAGCGCACCGCCATGGGTTCGATGGTGCGGCGCAGGTCGAGCAGGTCGTCGACGAAGTTTTCCGGTAGGCCGCTGCGCGACAACCAGCCGACGACTTGCGGATCGAAGAGATTCCAGCGCCGCACCGGCAATACGCGTGTACCGACCTTTGGCCCGACTTCAAGCATGCCTTTGGCCACCAGGGTTTTGATGGCTTCGCGGATGACCGTGCGACTGACACCGAGCTGCTCGCCCAGATCGGCTTCGACCTTGATGGTTTCGCCGGGTTTTACCTGGCCGGCAGCAATCCAGCACCCCAGCCAGTCGACCGTCGACGCATGAAAACTGCTGGACATGGGCACCTCGTCGACCGGAGATAAAAAAGAAACGACACAAAGCCGTTCGCGATGGGTGTCCACGCTAATCATCATATGATTGGGTGTCAATTGGATTTTCAGGTGTCCCTGAAAAAACGGACTTGCCCGCCTGCTCAAAGGGATTTGAACATACCCGCTTTGTAAACTACGTTTAGCCGCAACAGATCAGGTAGTCAGCGATCTGCTCCCCTTCAAATCCGCTATCGATAGGTATGAACATGGACATGGATGCGTCTACGAAATACCCCATTGTGTTGGTTCACGGTCTTTTCGGCTTCGATAGAATCGCCGGTTACCCCTACTTCTTCGAAATCGAGGAAGCCCTTGAACGCGCCGGCGCCCAGGTGTTTGCCGTCAATATTCCAACCGTCAACGGTAATGAGGAACGCGGTGAAAAACTGCTCGAACACGTCGACCGCATTTTGCTGGAAACCGGAGCCGCCAAGGTCAATCTGATCGGCCACAGCCAAGGCCCCTTGGCCGCACGCTACGTTGCAGCCCTGCACCCGGAAAAAGTCGCGTCGGTCACCTCGGTCAGCTGCCCCAATCACGGCTCCGAGATTGCCGACCAATTGCATAAGGCGCTGACGCCCGGAGAGTTGCCCGAAGCCTTCGTACTGGCCCTGTTGAGCGCGGTCGGCACCTTCATTTCGTTGATCAGCGGCCACCCGGAAAACCCCGTGGACCCTCAAGCTGCATTCGAATCGCTGACCAGCGCAGGATTGGCTGCCTTCAATCGCAAGTACCCGCAAGGGGTGCCAAAGGTTTGGGGCGGGGAAGGCAACGAAGTTGAAAACGGCGTGTATTACTACTCCTGGAGCGGGATCGTGCAGAACTTCCAAAGCCTGCAACTCCTCGACCCGACCCATTTGAACTGTAAAGTGCTGTCGAAGTTATTTTATAAAGAGAAGCACGCCAACGATGGACTGGTCGGTCAATACAGCTCTCACTTGGGCAAAGTGATCCGCTCGGATTATCCCATGGACCATTTCGACGCAGTCAATCAGATGGCCGGGATCAACAGTTGGAACGTGAGCCCGGTCATGCTCTACCTGGAACATGCTGCCCGACTCAAGAGCAAGGGTTTGTAAGCCCATAAAAAAACGGCCCGTTGCAATAACGGGCCGTTTCGTTTCCGGCGCTCAACCCGTTACGGCTCAAGCCCGATAGGGAAGAATTCGCCACCGCTCCACACGCCCAGCCAACGCTGCCCGTCGATCTCACGGGTCACCGCCAGCTCCACCAGTTGGTAGAACACGTTGCGGTGAATCAGCGCTTCAAGATTGGTGCGCACATGCACGTACGGCGCGGGTTCTTGAGTTACCGGATCGATCACCACGCGCATAGGGTGCTCGGCGCCGGCATCGGCCGTTTCATCGACGTTGGTGGTAAAGCGCAAGACCTGAGCTTCACCCTCGCCTTCGACCTCCACGGCAATCGCCACGAACGGCGCATCGTCAACCTTGATGCCAACCTTTTCGACCGGGGTAATCAGAAAGTAATCATCGCCATCGCGGCGAATAATGGTGGAGAACAGCTTGACCATCGGCTTGCGCCCGATCGGCGTGCCCAGGTAATACCAGGTGCCGTCGCGGGCGATGCGCATGTCGATGTCGCCGCAGAAGTCGGGGTTCCACAAGTGGACCGGCGGCAAGCCTTTGGTTTTGGGGATTTGCCCCAACAGGTCGTTGGCTTTTTGCGGGCCACTCATGGCGTTCTCCTTTGAATTACTGGTCGCTGAGCCCCAGCAGGCTACGAGCGTATTGCTCCAGCGGCGGGCCCAGCAAGTCTTCTGGCTTGTTGTCGTGGAACGTCAGTAAACCGCCACGACTCTTGATACGTGCAGTATCGATCAAATACTGGGTGCTGGTCTCGATCAACATGATCTGAATTACGCCGTTGTCGATTCCGAGGCGATCCACGTGTTCCTGGTCGAGCCATTCGTCCGAATTGCCGATGCGGTCGTCGGCCTTGGCAAAACGGGTGTACAGCAGGTAATGGGCGCCGGCGGCACGGGCTTCGCCCATGGCAGCGTCGAGGCCTTCCGGCGCGCGGGCGCGGCGAACCATCGGGAAATATTCGATAAAGCCGTTGAAGGCCTCCTCGGCCACCACGTTAGGGCGCGGGTAGGCATTGCCCGGCGGCACGAAGGCACCTTGGGCGATGTAGATGAACGAGTCCGGCTGAATGCGGAAGTTATTCACGCGACGGCTGTCGCTGTGGTCCAGCAGCCCCGCGTCGCTCATGTGGTAGCGAGTCCCTTCGGCCATATCGCTGACATTCATGCAGCCACCAAGCGCCAAAACGGCCAGCAGCAAAACCAGGCTACGCATCCTACCCTCCAGAGGCCGGTGACGGAAAACCGGCGAATGGCCATGGGATGCAGCTTCCGCGCCAGCTCAATGTACAGGGGATGTGTCAGGTGTTTTTGGGGAACCGAAAGATAGCTTTCGCGGGCAAGCCTCGCTCCTACAGGTCATATGTGTAACCTGTGGGAGCGTGGCTTGCCCGCGATGAGGCCCGATCAGCCGCCAATAATTTTCATGATGGTCGCACCACCAGAGAACGCCACTTCCTGCTTGTCCCCCAAGGCTTTGACCAGCAGTCGCTGCAAGGCCGGTAGCGCCTGGTGACGAGGCTTGTCCAGCAGGTCGCCGACATAGTGGCGATTGCTTGACGACAGGCAGCCATGCAGCCAACCCGTGGACGACAAGCGTAGACGCGAACAGGTGCGGCAAAACGGAACGCTTTCGTTGGCGATCACGCCGAAGTGGCCCAGCCCTGGAATCTGGTAACGCACCGCCGTGGCATCGACCGGCGCATCGGCCTGAAGGTACTCGTAGCGCTCGCCGATCAGGCTCAGCAATTGCTGAAGGCTGACGAACTGCTGCAGGAAGGCGTTGGAGTCGCTGGCCAGGTGGCCCATGCGCATCAACTCGATGAAGCGCAACTCGTAGCCGCGCTCCAGGCAGTAGTCGAGCAGTGGCATCACCTGATCGAGGTTCTGCCCACGTAGCGGCACCATATTGACCTTGATCTTCATGCCGGCCGCGGCGGCCTGGTCCATGCCGTCGAGGACGGTCGCCAGATCACCGCCGCGCGCAATGCTGCGAAAAGCGCTGGCATCCAGGGTATCGAGGGAAACGTTGATGCGCCGAATGCCGGCATCCACCAGCAGTGGCAGCTTCTTCGCCAGCAACTGACCATTGGTGGTCAGACTGATGTCCGCCAGGCCCATCTGCCCGACGGCGGTCATGAAGGCTTCGAGTTTGGGGCTGACCAGTGGCTCGCCACCGGTAATGCGCAAGCGCTCGATGCCCGCAGCTTCGATCAGATAGGCCACGCCGCGTGCCATGGCCTCGGCCGACAACTCATCCTGCGCAGCCACCAGACGCTTGCCGTTGGGCACGCAGTAGGTACAAGCGTAGTTGCAGGCTGAGGTCAGACTGATCCGCAAATTGCGAAAACGCCTGCCTTGACGGTCAACGATCATGATCACTCCGGCGAAAGAAGATTCGAACGCGCAAAACTTGACTCACAAATCAAGTTTTAGCAAGCCCTATGCCTGAGTATATTCCTGCGGTACTGCGCCATGTAGCTAAATCATGGCGCAATAAGGCAACTGAATGGTTCAGCTGCTCGGCGTGTCGGTATCGCGCTTGCGCTTGTTGCCCATGCGCACGCCGATGTCCATCAGGAACTGGAAGAAACCTTCCTGATCTTCCAGCACGTTGCTCCAGAACGGCGAGTGATACAGCGCCACGGCGCCGTGCACCAGCGCCCAGGCCGCGCAGTAATGGAAGTAAGGCGGCACGTCTTCGAGCTTGCCTTCGCTGATCCGGCCCTTGATCAGCAGGGTCAGGCGTTCGAAGTTCGAGGCGCGGATCTTGTGCAGCTCCTCGACCATCTCCGGCACCTGGTTGCCCTTGACCACCTTTTCTTCCAGGCGATCGAACAACCGATAGCGTTGCGGATCGCGCATGCGGAATTCGAAATAGGCCCGGGACAGGGCTTCCTTGTCCTTATCGACATCGGCGGAATGCAACAGCTCGTTCAAATCGCGCTCGTAATCGAGCATCAGGCGCAGATAGATCTCTGCCTTGGATTTGAAGTGCTTGTAGATCGTGCCTTTGCCGATACCGACGGCATCAGCAATCATCTCGACGGTGACACTGTCTTCACCTTGTTCGAGGAACAGCTTGAGCGCGGTATCGAGAATTTCTTGCTCGCGGCGACGAAACTCACGGACCTTACGAGGTTCTTTATGCATAAGAAAAGGTCTGTAGGGGTCAAAATTCGAAGCCGCGTATTATGCCTAACTTACGCCAAAATGCACGGATCATCCGACCATATATGTGTTTCTTGATGAATTCGCGCAACCTCGGCGGTTGATGAGAACTCAACCGAAGCGCGCGTATTCCAAATTTGTTTAAAAACCCGACCAGCTAAACTGGACTCGGCGCAATACTGATCAATACTTCAACTGTCGGCGAGGCATCTCCCCCAAGTGTCGCGCCGATGAAGGTACCAAAGGATTGCGTGCCTTTGTTTTACTCCTAATGGTCTTAACCCGGATTCACCCCCCAGAACCCGGGTTTTTTTTGCCTGCGATTCAGCGGCCAAAGCCCCTTGGGAGCTGCCGAAGGCTGCGATCTTTTCTAACGTTACACCGATGCCGCGACGTGCGCCAACGGGAACAAACGCTTGAAATTCTCGGTGGTTTGCTCGGCAAATCGTTCGTAGGACTCACCTCGCAACATAGCCAGAAATTCCGCTACCTCGCGCACGTATTGCGGCAGGTTCGGTTTGCCGCGATAAGGGATCGGCGCCAGGTACGGCGAGTCGGTCTCCACCAGCAACCGGTCAGCCGGCACCTTGCTGGCCACATCCCGCAGGGCATCGGCATTGCGAAAAGTGACAATACCGGACAAGGAAATGTAATACCCCATGTCCAGCGCAGCCTTGGCCATCTCCCAGTCTTCAGTAAAGCAATGCAGCACGCCCGCCTGAGGCAGTGCCGCCTCGCGTAGCAGCTCAAGGGTATCGGCCCGCGCGCCACGGGTATGGATGATCACCGGTTTGCCGGTCTGCTGAGCTGCTTGCAGGTGCAAACGGAACGATTCCTGCTGCAACGCTGCTGCTTCCGGCTCGTAGTGATAATCCAGGCCGGTTTCACCGATCGCCACCACTCGCGGATGGTTGAGTTCGCGCAACAGCCAATCCAGCGCCGGTGCGGCACCCGGCTGCACATCGAGGGGATGCACGCCGACCGAACAGTCGACATCGTCGTAACGTTCGGCCAGGGCTTTGACGTCGGCGGCGTTATCGGCGCTGACGCCAATACACAGAAAGTGCCCTACCCCGCGCTCACGGGCCGCATCGAGTGCGGCATCCAGGGAGCCGTCGTGGGCAGTGAGGTCGAGGCGATCAAGGTGACAATGGGAATCTACGAGCATAAAAAGGGCTGCAACTTACATCGTATGAGTGGGACGGTCGGACTTCAGGGCTCCGGCCAGATGGGTTTCGATTCGACTGCGCGCGGTGTTGTCGCCTTCGTTGAATTGCACACCAACCCCCGCGGCACGGTTGCCTTGGGCGCCTTTGGGGGTGATCCAGGTGACCTTGCCGGCAACCGGAATTTTTTCCGGTTCGTCCATCAGGTGCAGCAGCATGAAGACCTCATCGCCCAACTTGTAGCTTTTGTTGGTCGGGATAAACAGGCCACCGTTCTTGATGAACGGCATGTAGGCCGCGTAGAGCACGGCCCTGTCCTTGATGGTCAAGGACAAAATGCCATTGCGCGGCCCCGGACTGATGGGTTCGTTCATGCTGACCTCCATTTCTGATGATCAGAGTCTAGGCCCAGACGGTCACTTCTGGGTAGGCAAGGATACCCATTGCACCAACAGCGCCTCCAGCAACAACGCAGGATTGAGGTTGGCTTTACTCATCACTTTCTGCCGCTGGGCGAGGATCCAGTCCTGGATATTCAGGACTTTGTCCTGTGCGGATTTCTGCGCCAGGTATTGAACGACCTTGCGCATGTCCGCCAGGCCCAGCCCTGCTTCATCCTGAGTCAATTGATAACGCAGGATCAGGCTCGACCAATCACAGAACCAGTCGAACAGCAGCAACATGGGAATGGTTTTCCACTCCTCGGCCAATTGCGTCGGCGATTGCTGCTGCTTGAGCAGCTTCTTCACACCCTCGACCACCAGCGCCCGCTGCTCGCGCACGCCTTGTGCCTGCAGCTTGACCGCGGCCAGGGGCGAACCGGCGGCGAGGGTCAGCAGTTCAATGCGCTCTTCTTCCGAACAGTCCGGCAAAGCGCTGGCCAGCCAAGCCAGACTCATGGCCTCGCTTGGCAACGGACAGGCCTGCTGCACGCAACGGCTCTTGATGGTTGGCAGCAGACGGCTGGTCTGGTGGCTGACCAACAGCAATACGGTATCGCCGGACGGTTCTTCAAGGCTTTTCAGCAAGGCGTTGGCGGCATTGATGTTCATCGACTCGACTGGCTCGATCAGCACCACTTTGCGACCGCCCATCTGCGCGGTCTGAACCACGAAGCTGACCAGATCACGAACCTGATCGACCTTGATCGCCTTGTCTGCTTCTTCCGGCTCCAGGATGTAGTTGTCGGGGTGACTGCCGGCCTTCAGCAGAAGACAGGATTTGCACTCGCCGCAAGCCTCCAGGGCAGATGGGCGCTGGCACAATAAACTGGCCATCAAACGCTCAGCCAGCGCACGCTTGCCGATCCCGGCCGGGCCATGCAGCAAATAGGCATGGGCGTGCTGGGCACGACCGGCCAATTGCTGCCAGAGGCTGTCCTGCCACGGATAGGCTTCAGCCACGGGTCAACTCCAGCAGACGTGGCAACAAGGCATCCAGAGACTGCTGAACCTGCGCCAGCGGCTGAGCGGCATCCACCAGGACATAACGCGCAGGATCCGCCTTGGCACGCTCGAGGAAGGCAGTGCGCACCGCATCGAAAAACGCTCGGCCTTCGAGCTCGAAGCGATCCAGGCGACCGCGGGCGCTGGCCCGTGCCAGACCCACTTCCACCGGCAGATCGAAGATCAGCGTCAAGTCCGGGCGCAGATCGCCCTGGACGAACGTTTCGAGGGTCGCGATGCGCTCCAGCGACAAACCGCGGCCACCGCCCTGGTAGGCATAAGTCGAATCGGTAAAGCGATCGCACAAAACCACCGCACCACGGGCCAGCGCCGGGCGGATCACCTCGGCCAGATGCTGGGCTCGCGCGGCGAACACCAACAGCAGCTCGGTGTCGGGGTTCATGACCTCATCGACCGGCGCCAATAGCACGTCGCGGATCCGCTCAGCCAGGGGCGTGCCACCGGGCTCCCGGGTCAACACCACTTCGATCCCGGCAGCGCGCAGACGTTCGGCCAGGTATTCGCGATTGGTGCTCTTGCCGGCGCCTTCCGGGCCTTCCAGGGTAATAAACAAGCCAGTCACAGGCAGTCCTTAGTCAGAGTCATTGCGGGCTTTGCGGCGCGGGCGCATCCGCTTCGGGTGCTGGCGCTGGCTCTTGTGCAGAGCCTTGCCCGGAGTCTTGCGGCGCTACGGGAGGCAGGTCTTCGGGCATCGTATCGGGCGAAGCCGCCGGGATTGGCGCCTTGGTATCTTCCGTCTGCGGCGTGACAGTCGGCGCCGGGCTGGAACGGTAATCGGCTCGTCGATTGATCTGGAACTCGCGCACCGCATTGTTGTGGGCGTCCAGATCATCGGAGAACACGTGGCTACCATCACCGCGCGCGACAAAATACAGGCTGTTGCCGTTCGCCGGATTCAGCGCTGCATGGATCGCTTCGCGACCGACCATCGCGATGGGTGTCGGCGGCAAACCAGCAATCACGTAAGTGTTGTACGGCGTCGGCTCCTTGAGATGAGCGCGGGTCAACTTGCCGTTGTAGCGATCACCCAGACCATAAATCACGGTCGGATCGGTCTGCAACAGCATGCCCATCTCCATGCGCCGCACGAACACGCCGGCGATCTGCCCACGTTCCTGCGGCACACCGGTTTCCTTTTCCACCAATGAGGCCATGATCAGCGCCTGATAGGGCTCGGTGTAGGGTACGTCGGCAGCGCGCTGGTTCCACTCCTTGGCGAGGACCTCGTCGAGGCGGTCGTAAGCTTTCTTGAGCAGATCGGCGTCGGTCATACCACGCACGAAACGATACGTGTCGGGAAAGAATCGTCCTTCCGGAAAAATCCCGCTGTGCCCGAGCTTGTCCATCACTTGGCTGTCGCTCAGACCGTTGAGGGTCTGCTCGAGTTTTTCATCCTTGGCCAGGGCCGCGCGAACCTGATGAAAATTCCAGCCTTCGACCAGCGTCAGGCTGTACTGCACCATTTCTCCGCGTTTCCACAGGTCGATCAGCCCGTTGACTGTCATACCGGGCACCATGCGGTATTCGCCGCTGTGCAGCGGTTGCCCTGCCAGATTGAAGCGCCAATACACACGCAGCCAGAACGCGTCCTTGATGACACCATCGGCTTCAAGTCGCAGGAAAGTGCGGTTTGGCGTAGTGCCTTTGGGTACTTCCAGCAGCTCTTCCTGGGCGATGTTCAGCGGCTGTTCCAGCGCCGAATCGATTTTCCAGGCGCAAGCGCCCGCCAACAGCCCCGCCAGAACCAATCCGGTTTCCAGCAGCAGCAAGAATTTACGTCTCACGAATCAAGCATCCAGTAGCGCACGAGCAATGGTTTGGAGTTTACGGGTGAGCGGCCCAACCGGCCAGCTCAGTGCGGCATAGGCGCGCACCGGCCAAACGCCATACACGCTGTTGCAGACAAAGACCTCGTCAGCCCATTGCAGCTGCTCGAGGGTGATATCGGTGATTTGCGTGGGAATCCCCAATGACTTGGCTTGAAACAATAATTCGGCACGCATCACACCCGCCACGCCACAGCGTTTGAGATTGGCGGTTACCAGTACACCATCGCGCACCAGAAACAGATTACTGAACACGCCTTCGATCACCCTCCCGACCTGATCCAGCATCAAGCCTTCGGCATGCTCGGAGTCCTGCCATTCGGAGCGGGCGAGCACCTGCTCCAGACGATTCAAATGCTTGAGACCGGCGAGCAATGGTTGCTTGGAAAGACGTGTCGCACAAGGAAACAGCCGAACGCCCTGCTCCGCATGAACAGCCGGATAAGCAGCAGGAGGATTGCCTTGCAGAATGCGTCGAGCCTGAGCCGAGGGATCGGCGGTGTAACCGCGCAAGCTGTCGCCGCGGGTGAGGATGAGTTTGAGCACGCCCTCGCCCAGCGCCGCGGCATAGGCCAGCAGCTCTGCGCGGATCAGTTGATGATCGGCGGCGATCGCCAAGCGCGAACAACCCTCCGCCAGACGCGACAAATGTCGATCCAGCAGCAGCGGCTGCCCGCCCTTGACCGCGATGGTCTCGAACAGACCATCACCGTAAGCCAGGCCGCGATCCTTCAGCGACAAAGCGTCAGCCGGTTGACCGTCGACCCAGCTGTCCATCAGTCAGCGAACCGGCGGAACACCAGCGAGCCATTGGTACCGCCAAATCCGAAGGAGTTGGACAGCACCACGTCGATATCCATGCCACGCGCGGTGTGGGGTACGAAGTCGAGGTCGCAGCCTTCGTCCGGCTCATCGAGGTTGATGGTCGGCGGTGCTACCTGGCTGTTGATGGCCAGTACGCTGAAAATCGCCTCGACCGCGCCCGCCGCACCCAACAGGTGACCGGTCATGGACTTGGTCGAACTGACCGCCAGCTTGTAGGCGTGATCGCCGAACACGGATTTGATCGCACAGGCTTCGGCAAGGTCGCCAGCCGAGGTCGAGGTGCCGTGGGCGTTGATGTACTGAACCTGATCGCCATTGATCTTCGCATCGCGCAAGGCATTGGTGATGCAACGCGCAGCACCCGCGCCATCGGCCGGTGGCGAGGTCATGTGGTAAGCGTCGCCACTGGTGCCGAAGCCGATCAGCTCGGCGTAGATGGTCGCGCCACGGGCCTTGGCGTGCTCCAGCTCTTCGAGAACCAGTGCGCCGGCGCCGTCGGACAGCACGAAGCCATCACGGCCTTTATCCCATGGACGGCTGGCGCGGGTCGGCTCGTCGTTGCGGGTCGACAGTGCGCGGGAGGCACCGAAGCCGCCCATGCCCAGACCACACGCGGCCATCTCGGCACCACCGGCAATCATGACGTCGGCTTCGTCGTACATGATGTTGCGTGCCGCCATGCCGATGCAGTGTGTACCGGTAGTACACGCGGTGGCGATGGCGTAGTTAGGTCCCTGTGCCCCCAGATGGATGGACAGGAAACCGGAAATCATATTGATGATCGAGCCAGGCACGAAAAACGGAGAAATCCGTCGTGGCCCGGAATCATGCAGTGTGCGACTGGTCTCTTCGATATTGGTCAGACCGCCAATACCCGAGCCCATAGCCACGCCGATCCGCTCGCGATTGGCGTCGGTGACCTCAAGACCTGCGTTACGCACGGCTTGAAAACCTGCAGCCAGACCGTATTGAATGAACAGGTCGAGTTTGCGAGCTTCCTTGACCGACAGGTATTCCTCGACATTGAAGCCCTTTACCGAGCCGCCAAAACGGGTGGAATAGGCAGAAAGGTCGGTGTGTTCGATCAGACCAATGCCACTACGGCCAGCCAGAATGCCCTGCCAGCTGCTCGGCACATCCGTGCCCAGTGGCGACAACATACCCATACCGGTGACTACGACGCGTCTACGCGACACAGCACTCTCCTTTTTCAAATGACGACTTTGCATCAGGCCTAAAGAAAAAACCGCACGCCATGATGGCAGTGCGGTTTTTCCATGACAGCGAGCGACGACTAAAAACTATTACGCCTGGTGGCTGGTAACGTAGTCGATTGCTGCTTGTACAGTAGTGATCTTCTCAGCTTCTTCGTCAGGGATTTCGGTCTCGAATTCCTCTTCCAGAGCCATCACCAGCTCAACAGTGTCAAGGGAGTCGGCACCCAGGTCTTCAACGAAGGAAGCAGTGTTGACCACTTCTTCTTCTTTAACGCCCAGTTGCTCAGCAACGATTTTCTTGACGCGCTCTTCGATGGTGCTCATACCTTGTTTTCACTCCTAATGGACAAATTCAGGCAGCTGGCCGGTGGGTAAGTGTATAGAAAGACTTTTCAGTTTTTCAACTGAAAGCTTCACTCCTCAAACCCGGCGACCCTCTGCCTATAAATAGATTGCAGCTTTATAACGGATTTTAGACAGCTCGTATGACATTTTTTTGAAGCAATCCGTCACATTTAACTCATGTACATCCCGCCGTTCACCGGGATTGTAGCCCCAGTAACGTAAGCCGCACCGTCGGATGCAAGAAAAGCGACCACAGACGCGATCTCTTGAGCTTGCCCCAGACGACCCAGCGGAATCTGCGTCTGCAAGGCTTCACGCTGCGCCTCAGGCAGTTCACGGGTCATATCGGTGTCGATGAACCCAGGGGCCACCGAGTTTACCGTAATCGAACGCGAACCGACTTCACGCGCCAGTGCACGGCTGAAACCTTCCAGACCGGCCTTGGCGGCAGCGTAGTTTACTTGGCCTGCGTTGCCCATGGCACCCACAACCGAACCAATACTGATAATTCGTCCCCAACGGGCTTTGGTCATGCCGCGCAAAACGCCCTTGGACAGGCGGAACAAGCTGTTCAGGTTGGTATCGACGACGTCATGCCATTCGTCGTCTTTCATGCGCATCATCAGGTTATCGCGGGTGATACCGGCATTATTGACCAGGATCGCCGGCGCACCAAATTGTTCCTGAATGCTCGCCAGCACGGCCGCTACGGACTCATCGCTGGTGACATTGAGTTCCAGGCCAGTACCCTGAATACCATTTTCTTTCAGGGTCGCAGCAATACGCTCGGCCCCCGAAGCGGAAGTCGCGGTGCCGATAACAATGGCACCCTGACGACCCAATTCCAGAGCGATAGCCTGGCCGATACCACGGCTGGCACCAGTAACCAGTGCAACTTTACCTTGCAGACTCATGCAAGCTTCTCCTTGTTCAGGCCAGCGCTGCACGGGCGGCAGCGAAAGCGTCTGGGGTATTGAGGTTAGAGGTCGACACGCCTTCAGCGCAACGTTTGTTCAAACCGGCAAGTACTTTGCCAGGGCCGCATTCGACCAGCTCGGTCGCGCCCTTGGCAGCCAGCGCCTGGATCGACTCGACCCAGCGCACAGGCTTGTAGAGCTGTTCAAGCAGATCGCGCTTGAGGGTTTCCAGATCGGCCGGCACGTTGGCGCTGACGTTCTGTACCACAGGGATCTGCGGCGCCTGCCAGTCGATCGCTGCGATCGACTCGGCGAACCGCTCGGCGGCCGGACGCATCAATTCGCAGTGGGACGGCACGCTGACCGGCAATGGCATGGCGCGCTTGGCACCACGTGCCTTGCAGCCTTCGATGGCGCGCTCGACCGCAGCCTTGGCGCCAGCGATCACTACCTGGCCCGGGGAGTTGAAGTTGACCGCACTCACCACTTCGCCTTGCGCCGCTTCGGCACAGGCGGCCAGCACATCGGCATCTTCCAGACCCAGGATTGCAGCCATGCCGCCCTGCCCGGCCGGAACAGCCTCTTGCATCAACTGACCGCGACGCTCTACCAGCTTCACGGCATCGCCCAGACTCAGACTGCCTGCAGCCACCAGGGCGCTGTATTCGCCCAGGCTGTGACCGGCAACGTAAGCCGGACGCGCGCCGCCTTCAGCCAGCCACAGACGCCACAAGGCGATCGAGGCGGTCAGAATGGCCGGCTGGGTTTTATCGGTTTGATTGAGTTGTTCTTCCGGCCCTTGCTGGGTCAGTGCCCACAGGTCGTAACCCAGAGCATCGGAAGCTTCTTTGAATGTTTCGAGGACCACCGGATGTTGCGCGCCCAACTCGGCCAGCATGCCGAGGGACTGCGAACCCTGTCCTGGAAAGACGAATGCGAGGGAAGCAGACATGTAACAAGCCCCTAATGATCTTGTCGTCGGAGAATTGACGTCCCGTTTGTGGAACGCAAGAAACTCACAGTTGGATGGCCCATTGAACTGAGCGGTCACATTTAAGCATTGTCCGACGAAAACGCCTAAGGCAACAAATCTTCCAGGCGCCCATGAAGCCGTTCAGGCAAGTTTTCCTGGATCTCGATCAACGCGCGTTGAATCGCACTCTGAAAACCCTGCACCCCCGCCGAGCCGTGGCTTTTCACGACAATTCCCTGCAAACCAAGGAAGCTTGCGCCGTTATGTCGTGCCGGCGCCAACTCGGCCTGCAAGCGCTTCATCAGCGGCAGCGCCAGTGCGCCCACCACTTTCGACGCGAAATTTTTCTTGAACAACGCCTCGATGCGCCCGGCAATCATGGTCGCCAGGCCTTCGCTGGACTTGAGCAGGATATTGCCGACAAAGCCGTCACACACCACCACATCCGCTTCGCCACGGTACAAGCCGTCACCTTCGACAAACCCGATGTAGTTGATGCCACGAGCACTCTGCAACAAGGTGGCCGCCAGTTTGACCTGCTGATTGCCCTTGATGTCTTCGGTGCCGATGTTCAGCAATGCGACCCTCGGGCGAACGACGCCCAGGGTTTCTGCCGCAACCGAACCCATCACTGCAAACTGCAACAAGTGCTCGGCACTGCAATCGACGTTGGCACCCAGATCGAGCAACTGGCAGTAGCCCTTCTGTGTCGGAATGGCCGCGATCATTGCCGGTCGATCGATGCCCGGCAAGGTCTTCAGCACAAACCGGGACAACGCCATCAGCGCGCCGGTATTGCCGGCACTGACACAGGCCTGAGCCTTGCCATCGCGCAACAACTCCAGCGCCACGCGCATCGACGAGTCAAGCTTGCCACGCAAGGCCTGCGCAGGTTTTTCGTCCATGGTGATGACTTCGGACGCCGGCGTAATCGACAGGCGCGCGCGATCCACAGCCGATTGGCTGGCGAGCAGTTCTTCAAGAAGGGAGGGTTGACCTACGAGGGTCAGGTGCAGCGAGGGTGTAGCAGACAGACAAGCAAGGCTGGCCTGAACAATGCTGCGGGGACCGAAGTCCCCGCCCATTGCGTCAATCGCGATGACTTGAGCGGACAAGTGATTACTCGTCAGCGCCCTTGTCGATCACTTTACGGCCACGGTATACGCCTTCTGGCGATACGTGGTGACGCAGGTGAACTTCACCGGTGGTTTTTTCTACAGACAGGGTGCTAGCCTCGAGAGCGTCGTGCGAACGACGCATGTCACGGGCAGAGCGGGATTTTTTGTTCTGCTGAACAGCCATAATTGATTAACTCCTAAACGTTTGGGTCACGCTTTAACTGCGCCAATACACTGAACGGGTTGGACCGCGTTACCTCGTCCTCGCTCGGTTCGGGCTCATCGAGACCCGCCGGCTGCTGGCATTCTTCCGGATGATGAGCAGGCACAATGGGCAAGGCGAGCAGAAGCTCCTCCTCGATCAGTGACTGCAGATCCAAAGGATCTTCGCCCAGTTCCAGCACGTCATAACCTTTCGGCAACGACTGGGTATTCGCACCCTCCTTCACCACAGCATAACTGCATTCGCTATGGATCGGCAGGGTGACCAGCTCAAGACAACGCTGGCAAACCATTTTGACTTCGGTGTCGATAAAGCTGTGAATTACCACAGATTTACGTTCATCTCGTTCAAAAACGAATTTAGCCTGCACCGTACCGACAGTATCGGAAAGCGGGTCGCAGAGTCTCTCCAAATCGGCCAGCAGCAGTTCACCTTGAAGGGTGGTGCCACGGTCAGCCAATTTGCGCGGGTCAACGTGAGGTGGAATCGGGTCATTCAACATAGGCGCAGCATTATAGGGATGCCCCCAGCCATGTCAAAGGAAATTCAGCCCTGTCCGTCACTTGAGCCTGCGCTAGAATTCGCCCCTGCCCTTTTGGAGATGCGCATGCTGCCTTTATTACTCGCTTCAAGCTCGGCCTATCGCCGGGAACTGCTGGCCCGCTTGCAGCTGCCGTTCACGTGCAGCTCGCCGGATATCGACGAAAGCCATCGCCCGGACGAGTCAGCCGTCGAACTGGTAAAGCGCCTCGCCGAAGAAAAAGCCCGCGCACTTGCAGGCAGTCATCCAGCCCACCTGATCATCGGCTCGGATCAGGTCGCCGTACTCGGCGAGCGGATTATCGGCAAACCTCACACCTTCGAAAAGGCCCGCGAACAACTGCTGGCATCCAGCGGCGCCAGCGTGACCTTCCTGACCGGCCTGGCACTGCTCAACAGTCAGACCGGCCACTGCCAGGTCGACTGCGTGCCCTTTACCGTACACATGCGCACGCTCGACGCAGCGCGCATCGAGCGCTACTTGCGCGCCGAACAGCCCTACGACTGCGCTGGCAGCTTCAAGGCCGAAGGTTTGGGGGTGAGCCTGTTTCAAAGCACCGAAGGCCCTGACGCCACCAGCCTGATCGGCCTGCCGCTGATTCGCCTGATCGATATGCTGTTGGCTGAAGGCCTGCAAATCCCCTAGCGATATTTTGCGCATAAAAAAAACCGGCCACTCAGGCAAATGCCTCGTAGGAGCCAGGCTTGCCGGCGAAGGCGCACTTAAGGACGCCTTCGCCGGCAAGCCTGGCTCCTACGAGGCACACGCCACGCAGGTCGGTTTGTTTATGCAGCCAGATGATCAGCGCAATGCTGGCCCCTGAAAGCCCATCCACATCGCCAAATGCTCAGCCACGCTAGCCCCGAGCTTCTTCGAGAAGCGATCGAATGGCGACTCCTCAACAGTGAAATCCACCAACTCTTTCTCGCCGATCACATCGCGCGCAACCGAACTGGCATTACCCAGACCATCGATCAAGCCCAGCGACAGCGCTTGCTCACCCGACCAGACCAGCCCGGAGAACAGTTCCGGATGCTCCTTGTCCTTCAGGCGATCACCACGACCCTTCTTGACGCTGCTGATGAACTGCTGATGAGTGGTATCGAGCACGCTCTGCCAGAACTGGGTTTCCGCAGGCTTCTGCGGCTGGAACGGATCGAGAAACGATTTGTGCTCGCCAGAGGTGTAGGTACGACGTTCGACGCCCAACTTCTCCATGGTCCCGACAAAACCGTAACCGGCCGCCGTCACACCGATGGAACCCACCAGGCTCGCCTTGTCGGCGTAGATCTGATCCGCGGCGCTAGCGATGTAATAGGCACCGGAAGCGCCCAGATCCGAGATCACCGCATAAACCTTGGTATCTGGATTCAAGCCGCGCAAACGACGGATCTCGTCGTAGACATAACCCGACTGCACCGGGCTGCCGCCAGGGCTGTTGATCCGCAGAATCACACCCTTGACCTTCTTGTCCTCAAAGGCTGCACGCAGGCTGCCAACGATATTGTCGGCACTGGCCGGCTCTTTGTCGGCAATCATACCTGCCACATCGATCAGCGCCGTATAGCCGGAGCCGAGGCTTGCGCCTTTCTCCATGCCTATCAACGGCGATAACAGAATCAACGCGCCGAGCAGGTACAAAAAAGTCAGCGATTTGAAGAATATCCCCCAGCGACGGGACCGGCGCTGTTCCTGCACACCAGCCAGCAGGGTTTTCTCCAGCAGCTTCCAGCTTTTCTCGTCACCGCTTTCTGCACTCGCCTTGGCGGGCGCTTTCCATTCGTCGGTCATGCCATGTACCCCAGCAAAAAAACCAATTAAACCCGCTGATTCAGCCAGGCGTGCAACTCTGAAAAACGATCAATGGCCAGTCTCGGCTCGAATAGCTTCAAGGCGTCGATCGATTGAGCACCATAGCTGACCGCCACCGAATCCATGCCCGCATTGCGCGCCATCTGCAGGTCGAACGACGAATCGCCAACCATCAGCGCCTGCTCCGGACGAACCTCGCAATGGGCGAGAATCTGCTCGAGCATCAGCGGATGGGGCTTGCTGGCGGTTTCGTCAGCAGCACGGGTGATATCGAAATAATCTTCCCAACCGTGAGACTTCAGCACCCGATCCAGCCCACGACGAGCCTTGCCGGTCGCTACTGCCAGATGATACCCCTCGGCACGAAACGCTTCGAGAGACTCCACAACACCCTCAAACAGCGGGGAAGGCACGGTCTCCGCCGCAATGTAGTGATCCGCATAGTGCTGACGGAATGCTATCAGCTCGGTGTCGCCAATCTCTGGATACAGGGTGCGGATCGCTTCCGGCAAGCCCAGACCGATAATGCCTTTGACGGCAAAATCATCACGCAACTGAAAACCGGAACGCTCGGACGCTACATGCATCGCCTCGACAATCCGACCGATGGAGTCAGCCAGCGTGCCGTCCCAATCGAAAATCAGCAGCTTGTAATCAGTAGGGTGCACTCAAGCGCTCCACGGTTTTGGCCCACATCTCGTCGACCGGCGCCTGCAACTTGAGCTCACCACCATCAGGCAGCGGCACAGTGAGCATGTAGGCGTGCAGAAACAGACGCTTGCCGCCGAGATCACGAATCTCTTTGCTGAAACCCTCATCGCCGTACTTGGTATCACCAGCGATGCAATGGCCCGCATGCAGAGTATGGACGCGAATCTGGTGAGTGCGGCCAGTGATTGGCTTGGCTTCGATCAGGGTGGCGAAGTCGCCAAAACGACGCAGGACCTTGAACACGGTCACAGACTCCTTGCCCTCCTCCTCGTCCACCTCGACCATGCGCTCGCCGGAGCGCAGATTGCTCTTGCCCAGCGACGCACGGACTTGCTTGATCGAGGTCGCCCAGTTGCCGCGCACCAGCGCCATATAGCGCTTATCGACGCCATCGCCGCGCAATGCCGTGTGCAAGTGGCGCAACATGCTGCGCTTTTTGGCAATCATCAGCAGGCCGGAGGTATCACGATCGAGACGATGAACCAGTTCGAGTTCCTTGCAATCCGGACGCAACTGACGAAAGGCTTCAATCACGCCGTAGGTCAAGCCACTGCCACCATGAACCGCAATGCCGCAAGGCTTGTTGACCACGATCAGCGCCTTGTCTTCGTAGACAATCGAGGCCTCGAGCCGCTGCAGCAGCCCTTGGGCCAGCGGCACGGGTTCGTCGCGCTCAGGCACGCGAACCGGCGGCACGCGCACGATATCGCCCGCCTGCAGCTTGTATTCGGGCTTGATCCGACCTTTGTTCACCCGCACTTCGCCCTTGCGCAAAATGCGGTAAATCAAGGTCTTGGGCACGCCTTTGAGCCGAGCGAGAAGGAAGTTATCAATACGTTGGCCGGCATATTCCGGCGAGACCTCCAGCAGTTGTACGGCTGGGGTCGAAGGGGCAGTAGTCGTCATGGTGCGGATGATAACAATTTTTTATGGAATTGAAGCACTTAATCATTGCTGCTATAGTCGCGAACGCCGCCAAAAGTGGCCTGGACAGCGGACTAACGGTCAAAAACCGGCCCTGACCAACGCAATTCACGAGGACGAGAGGCCGTCCTACGGGGCTTTCGCTACGTAACGGCAGAGTTTGCAGTTGTAACGAGCGCAGGTGACATAAGGCCTGAATCATGCCGCAAAGCAGAGTTTTCACTCGCCTTCCGAGCAAATATTCACGGCCAGTTCACAAAGTGCAGTCAGCTGCGAACGACCCCGAGCGAACGCTTCGGAAACATCGCCTAAATTAGCCATGATGCGTGACCTCCCCTTTCGGAGCTCACGGTAAATGCCAACCCGCTGCGGATTCTGCGCGCGGCAGCACCCGAATTATCAGGGATACGTGTAGGGTGGAGATGCACAACCGCTGGACTGTGTAGCAATAGGCTTTATCAAGACGCTTCATCTCGTCCACAGCCGCCGGTTGATTCCTCCTCCTGACTGAGTGCTTAAGTAGCCACAGCAAGCAGGACGCGTACGTCGCGACACCGGCCCAATTGGTTGGGGTTCGCTAGACACTGGAGTGGCCAACCACTCCTGACGCACCTGACACCGACCGTGAGAAGTCGTGTGTGCCGAACGCCGTTTCCGGCAGCCCGGAAACCGACGGTACTACATGAAAAGAATGCTGATTAACGCAACTCAACCCGAAGAGTTGCGTGTTGCACTGGTAGATGGCCAGCGCCTCTACGACCTGGACATCGAATCCGGTGCACGCGAGCAGAAGAAGGCCAACATCTATAAAGGCCGGATTACTCGCATCGAACCAAGCCTTGAGGCTGCCTTTGTCGATTTCGGCTCTGAGCGCCACGGCTTCCTGCCCCTCAAAGAAATCTCCCGCGAATACTTCAAGAAAGCCCCTGAAGGCCGCGTCAACATCAAGGACGTCCTGAGCGAAGGCCAGGAAGTCATCGTTCAGGTCGAAAAAGAAGAACGTGGCAACAAGGGCGCCGCCCTGACCACTTTCATCAGCCTGGCCGGTCGTTACCTGGTGCTGATGCCGAACAACCCGCGTGCCGGCGGTATCTCCCGCCGCATCGAAGGTGAAGAGCGCAACGAACTGCGTGAAGCCCTGAACGGCCTGGTTGCCCCGGCCGACATGGGTCTGATCGTTCGCACTGCCGGCCTTGGCCGCAGCAGCGAAGAAATGCAGTGGGACCTCGATTACCTGCTGCAACTCTGGACCGCCATCAAAGAAGCTTCGCTGGATCGTTCCGCACCGTTCCTGATCTACCAGGAAAGCAACGTGATCATCCGCGCCATCCGCGATTACCTGCGCCAGGACATCGGCGAAGTGCTGATCGACAGCGTTGAAGCCCAGGACGAAGCCCTGACCTTCATTCGCCAGGTGATGCCGCAGTACGCCAGCAAAATCAAACTGTACGAAGACAGCGTTCCGCTGTTCAACCGTTTCCAGATCGAAAGCCAGATCGAAACCGCCTTCCAGCGCGTCGTCGAACTGCCTTCCGGCGGCTCCATCGTTATCGATCCGACCGAAGCCCTGGTGTCCATCGACATCAACTCGGCGCGCGCCACCAAAGGCAGCGACATCGAAGAAACCGCCCTGCAGACCAACCTTGAAGCTGCCGAAGAAATCGCCCGTCAGTTGCGCTTGCGCGACATTGGCGGCCTGATCGTCATCGACTTCATCGACATGACCCCTGCCAAGAACCAGCGCGCCGTGGAAGAGAAAGTCCGCGAATGCCTGGAAGCCGACCGCGCTCGCGTGCAAGTCGGTCGCATCTCGCGCTTCGGCCTGCTGGAAATGTCCCGTCAGCGCCTGCGTCCATCGCTTGGCGAAAGCAGCGGCATCGTCTGCCCGCGTTGCAACGGCACCGGCATCATCCGTGACGTTGAATCGCTGTCGCTGGCGATCCTGCGCCTGATCGAAGAAGAAGCCCTGAAAGACCGCACCGCCGAAGTTCGCGCACAAGTGCCGATTCCGGTTGCAGCTTTCCTGCTCAACGAAAAACGCAACTCGATCACCAAGATCGAACTGCGCACCCGTGCCCGCATCGTCATTCTGCCGAACGATCATCTCGAAACGCCGCACTTCGAAGTTCAGCGTCTGCGCGATGACAGCCCGGAAGCCGCGGTCGGCCAGTCCAGCTACGAAATCGCTGCTGCCGCTGCCGAAGTCGAAGAAGTCCAGCCAGCCGCCGCGACCCGCACCCTGGTTCGCCAGGAAGCTGCGGTCAAGACAGCTCCGGCCCGCGCCAATGCTCCGGTTCCGACCGAAGTCGCCGCGGCTCCAGTGGCTGCACCGGCCGTCGCCCCAGAGCCTAGCCTGTTCAAAGGCCTGGTGAAGTCGCTGGTCAGCCTGTTCGCCACCAAGGAAGAGCCTGCTGCGCCGGTTGTGGTTGAAAAGCCAGCCACCGAACGTCCTGCTCGCAACGAAGAGCGCCGCAACGGCCGTCAACAGAGCCGCAACCGTAACGGTCGCCGCGATGAAGAGCGCAAGCCTCGTGAGGAACGTGCACCGCGTGAAGAACGCGCACCACGTGAGCCACGCGAAGCCCGTGAAGAAGCTCCAGCAGTCGCCCTGGAACGCGCTCCACGTGAAGAGCGCGCACCACGCGCCCCTCGCGAAGAACGTGCACCGCGCGCCCCGCGTGAAGATCGCAAGCCACGTGGCGAGCGTGAAGAACGCCCAGTTCGTGAACTGCGCGAGCCTCTGGATGCCGCTCCGGCCGCCGCTGCCAGCGCTGAAGAGCGTCCAGCCCGTCAGCCACGTGAAGAACGCGCTCCACGCCCACCGCGTGAAGAACGTCAGCCACGTACCGAACAAGCCGCTGCTGCCGTTGCTGAAGAAGAGTTGACCACCAACGAAGAGCAACTGCAGGAAGACGGTCAGGAAGGCGCCGAAGGCGATCGTCCACGCCGCCGCTCCCGTGGCCAGCGTCGTCGCAGCAACCGTCGTGAGCGTCAACGCGATGCCAACGGCAACGTGATCGAAGGTTCGGAAGAGTCCGAGTCGGCTGAAAACGCCGAAGCGCCAAGCGCTGCCGATCTGGCCGCCGGCCTGGCTGTTACCGCAGCCGTTGCCAGCTCCGTGATCAGCGCGCCCGCTGAAGCACAAGCCAACGAGCAAGCTGAACGCGCCACTGCCGCCACGCTGGAAACTGCTCCGGTTGAAGCTCCAATGGTTGAAGCGACCACGCCGGTAGAAGTTACCGCTGCTCCGGAAATCGAAGTGGCTCCGGTTCGTGAAGCACAGCCTGAAGTTGAAGCTGCCGCTGAGCCGGCCGTCGTCGCTGAACCAGTGGCCGCTACCGAGCCTGTGGCTGAAGCGCCGGCTGAACCGGTACGTGAAGTTCGCGAAGAGCAAACCACGTTCAACTGGGTTGCCGAGCCACCTGTAGCGGTCGAAGCTCCAGCGCCAGTCGCTGAAGCCCCGGTTGCTGAAGCCATGGTCTCTGAGCCTGTAATTGCTGCTGCCGAGCCTGCTCCGGTGGTTGAAGCGCCGGTGGTGGCCGAACCGGTGGTTGAAGCCGCCCCTGCCAGCGCCCTGACCCCAAGTGGCCGTGCGCCAAACGACCCGCGTGAAGTGCGTCGTCGCAAGCGTGAAGCCGAGCGTCTGCAGAAAGAAGCCGAACTGGCTGCCACTGCTGCTCCGGCCGCTGCCGAGCCAGCACCGGTTGTTGCTGAAGTTGTCGAGGCAGCCCCTGCCCCGACCGCTGAAGTCGCTGCCGAACCGGTTGAATCCGTGATCGACGAAGCACCGCGCTCCGTTCAGGAAGCGGTAGAGCAACACGAGCAAGCCCAGGAAAAAGAGCACGAGCCTAAACCCCTCGCCTGATTCCATCGGCCACTAAAAAGCCCCGCCTGGTGATCCAGGCGGGGCTTTTTTTATGTGAATTTGCGGTGTTTGAGCCGACGCCTTCGCGGGCAAGCCTCGCTCCTACAAGTATTGCGCCGATCCGTGTAGGAGCGAGGCTTGCCCGCGAAGACGGTGTGTCAGGCAAATGCTAATGCAGCAGGCACATCCACATCCCACAACACCCCCGGATCCTCCACCGCCACCTCGACCACCCTCGCCTGTACGAATAGCGACTTGGCGCCGTGATCACCGGTCAACGCCATCAACCCTGGACCGAAGCTTCGCCCGAACCCCACCGGATGCCCATATTGCCCCTCATGCACCGGCACGCTGATCGCATCATCGGCAATATTCGCAACAACCTGTTCAATGCTGGATGGCAGGATAAACGGCATATCCCCCAGCATGATCAGCCAGCCACCGAGTTGCGAGCATGTCGCCACACCCGCTGCAATGCTGTCACCCAGACCGGTCGATTCGATCCGCACAATTTCACAACCGTAGGCCTGAGCCATGCGAATCACTTGCGGGCGATCCGCCGTGGTCACCAGTACGCGCTTCTCCAGCGCGGCCGGCAGATTCACCAGCACCTGCTCGATCACCGAATGCACGGTGACGCCGTCACGAGCGGTGCAGTCCACTAGCAGCTTGTCCTTGTCGTCACCCGCTACCTGTCGAAACCGACTGCCCTGCCCGGCGGCCAGGATGATGACGCCGATGGAGTCGCTCATACGCCCTCCTGCAACGGCCTCTTCTGTTTCAGTTCGATGCCGTTCTTGATCGCCACAATTTCGGCCAGCAGCGACAAGGCGATTTCCGCCGGTGTATGGCTGCCGATGTGCAAACCGATCGGGCCGTGCAAGCGCTCGATGGCCTGTTGTGACAAGCCTAGCTGAGCCAGGTTGTCCCGGCGCTTCTGGCTATTGACCCGCGAACCCAGCGCACCGACATAAAACGCCTTGGAGTCCAGGGCTGTGAGCAGCGCCATGTCATCCAGGCGCGGATCATGGGTCAGAGCAACGATGGCCGTACGTTCGTCGGTCTGGATGGTCAGTACCGCTTCGTCGGGCATGCCCGGGACGAAGCGACCGTGCTGCTCTTCCCAGCCGTAGACAAACTCGGTGCGAGGGTCGCAGATCAGCACTTCGAAATCCAGCAGCCGCGCCATCTCGGCAACGTAGCGCGACAGTTGTCCGGCGCCGATCAGCAGCAACCGCCAGCGCGGACCATAAATGGCGCGCAAGGTCTGCCCGTCAAACACCAGCGCATCCGTCTTGCTCGCCGCCTGCAAAACCACGTCACCGGTCGTCAGATTCAGCTCACGCGCAACGATTTCATGCGCCTCGCAGCGCGCCAGCAATTGGGCGACCCACGTCGGATCGCCGACGCGCTCCTCGGTCAGGCGCAACGTGCCGCCGCACGGCAAACCAAACCGCGCGGCCTCCTCACGGGTGACGCCATAAGTAATCAACTGCACCGGCGGCCCATCGGCCGGAATACGGCCATCGTGCAGCCGGGCAATCAGGTCATCCTCGACACAGCCACCGGACACCGAGCCAATTACCATGCCGTCTTCACGCAAGGCCAGCATGGCGCCAGGTGCCCGGGGCGCGGTGCCCCAGGTCTGGACCACGCTGTACAACATCACCCGCTGACCGGCGCGGCGCCATTGCAGCACGCTGCGCAGGACGTTCAGATCGACGCTGTCCATCAGGCTTGCGCCTTCTGCCAGCCTTGCAACTGATAGCGCACCGGCAGGTTACGGATGCGCTTGCCGGTGGCGGCGAAGATCGCGTTGCACAGCGCTGGCGCAATCGGCGGCACGCCCGGCTCACCGACTCCGCCCAACGGCACATCGCCCGGTGGCGTGACCAGATGCACGGCGACTTCCTTCGGCGCCAGGGACATGCGCGCCACTTCGTACATGTGGAAGTTGTCCTGCTGGACCTTGCCGTCCTTGAAGCTGATTTCCCCCAGCACCGCGTTGCCCAGGCCCATCACGCAGGCACCTTCGAACTGCGAGCGAATCCGCTCAGGGTTGATCTGCGGGCCGCAATCCACGGCGATGTCAGCCTTGTGCACGATCAACGTGCCATCGTCTTTGACTTCAACCTCGATCACCGCCGCCACATACGTGACGAAGCTGTAATGCACCGCCAGGCCTAACCCTCGGCCCTTGGGCATCTCACGTCCCCAACCGGCCGCTTTGGCGGCAGTTTCCAGCACGGTGCGCATACGCGCGGTGTCGATCGGGTAACGCTCGGGGGATTCGCCATAGTTCCACTCTTCACTCAAGGTGCGCGGATCGATCTGACGGTCCGGCCCGAGCAACTTGATCTGGTACTTGAGTGGATCCTGGCCAGCCTTGTGGGCCAGTTCATCGACAAAGCTCTGAATCGCAAAGCCGTGGGGAATGTTCGACACCGAGCGATACCAGCCGACCCGGGTGTGGACTGTCGCTTCAGGGTTTTCCAGGCGCACGTTGGGGATCGCGTAAGCCATGTTGGTAAAGCCCATGCCCAGCTCGAAAGCCGCCTCATGATTCATGCCCGGCGCGAACAACGCGGTGATGCTCGGCGCCACTGTGCGGTGCAGCCAGCCGGACGGCAGGCCGTCCTTGTTCAGGCTGGCCTTCAGGTATTCGGCAGACACGGTGTGGAAATAGGAGTTGTGGATGTCGTCTTCACGGGTCCATTGCACCCGCACCGCCCTGCCCGGGAACTCCTTGGCCAGGATCGCCGCTTCAACGACGAAGTCCGGCTTGGACTTGCGACCGAAACCGCCGCCGAGCAAGGTGACGTTGAACGTGACGTTATCGAATGGAATGCCGAGGCGCTCGCCAATCCGTTCGCGGGTGACTTGCGGAGCCTGGCTTGGGGCCCAGGCTTCGCACACGCCGTCCTTAAAACGGGCGATGGCGACCATCGGTTCCATCGGCGATTGCGCCAGGTGCGGCAGGTAGTAAGAGGCTTCGAGGGTGCTGTCGGCGCTGCCCATGGCTTGGTCGATGCTGCCGGTATTGCGCACCACTTTGCCAGGTTTGAGGGACGCGGCTTCGAGTTCCTTGCGGTAGGCGATCGAGTCATAACTGGCGTTGGGGCCATCATCCCACTCGATTTTCAGCGCTTCGCGGCCCTTGATCGCCGCCCAGGTATTGCTGGCTACCACGGCCACGCCGCCCAGAGGCTGAAACTCGGACGGCAATGGACGGCTTTCGATCTGCAGGACCTTGATCACGCCCGGGACTTTCATCGCTGCGCTGGCATCGAAGGATTTGACCTTGCCGCCATAGACCGCTGGCCGCGCGATGGTGGCGAAAAGCATGCCTTCAAAATGCACATCGGCGCCGTAGACCGCGCGACCATTGACGATGTCCTCACCGTCGATGGCCTTGGTGCCTTCCTTGCCGATGTAACGGAATTCCGATGGCTGCTTGAGGCGCAGACTGTCGCGGGCCGGCACCGCCAGTGCACCGGCAGCAGCGGCCAACGCGCCGTAGCCCAGTTCACGACCGGTTGGTTGGTGAATGACTTTATGCAGTTGTGCACGGCACTCGCTGACCGGCACTTTCCACTGCTCGGCAGCGGCTTGTTCAAGCATGGTCCGCGCGGCAGCACCGCAACGGCGCATCGGCTCGTACCAGTGACGCATGCTGCGCGAACCGTCGGTGTCCTGGTTACCGAAACGCACTTCGTCGCCCGGGGCCTGTTGCACTTTGACCAGCGCCCAGTCGGCGTCCAGCTCATCGGCCACCACCATGCTCAGGCTGGTGCGCACGCCCTGGCCCATTTCCGAACGGTTGCAGACCACGGTCACGCTGCCATCGGCGGCGATGCTGACGTAAACCTTAGGATCATCGATCCAGCCGTTGGGCATGCCGTCGGCGCCGAACTTCTTGTCTTTTTCGGCGGCGAGCGCGTCCTGCCAACCCCAACTGGCTGCCAGCACCAGCGTACTGGTGGCGCCCACGCCTTTGAGGAAAGCACGGCGGCTGAGGTTGCTCAGCGCAAAATCATTCGGTAACCGGCTCATGCCTTGGCCTCCTTCAGGTGAGTGGAGGCCTGGCGGATGGCGGTCTTGATCCGGTTGTAGGTGCCGCAACGGCAAATGTTACCGACCATTGCCTCTTCAATCTGCTCGTCGCTGGGGTTGGGATTGGTTTTCAGCAACGCCGTAGCGGACATGATCTGCCCGCCCTGGCAGAAACCGCACTGGGCCACGGCGCTGTCGAGCCAGGCTTGCTGGACGACTTTGCCAACCGGGTCGGCGTACAGGTTGTCGATGGTGCTGACGTTCTGGCCGACTACCGAGCCAATTGGCGTGATGCAACTGCGCGCAGGCGCGCCGTCGATATGAATGGTGCAGGCGCCACACAGGCCCATTCCGCAGCCGAATTTGGTGCCGTTGTAACCCGCCACGTCACGGATCGCCCAGAGCAGCGGCATGTCCTCGGTGACATCGAGTTGATGATCTTGTCCATTGAGTTTCAGGGTAATCATGGGCACGCCCGCCATTTTTTCTCATAAGAGGTCGAGGTTATGGGGTCGAGCAATCTGTCGCTGGGTTCCTTCACGCAGATCGACTCAGGCTAATGGGCTCTCTTACGCGGACGACAACGTCTGCATCGGGCCTTTGGTGGAGCAAATGCTTGCATCGTTAGGTGGCTAAGTTAACTGAGCATTAACAAAAAAGCCCTGCACATTTGAAAGATGTGCAGGGCTTTGGAATCAGCCTGAAAGCGTAGCCTCAATACTGATTGGGTTCCATTTCCAGGTCGACCTTGAATCGCTCTGAAATATCTTTCTGAATACGTTGCGCCAGGTTCAGCAATTGCAGGCCTGTTGCGCCGCCGTAGTTGACCAGCACCAGTGCCTGTAATTTGTGTACACCGGCATCGCCGTCGCGAAAGCCTTTCCAGCCGGCCCGTTCGATCAGCCAGCCTGCCGCCAGTTTCATTTGCCCGTCGGGTTGCGCGTAGGCCACCAGCTCCGGGTATTGCTCCTTGAGTTGCACCACTAATGTTGCCGGCACCAAGGGGTTCTTGAAGAAGCTGCCGGCATTGCCGAGCACAGCCGGGTCCGGGAGCTTTTCGTTACGGATGCTGCAAATGGCCTGGCTGACATCGGTGGCAGTCGGGTGATCGATGCCCTGTTCAGTCAGGCGCTGACGCACCGGGCCGTACTCCAGATGCAGGTGTGCGGCGTGATCCAGGGCAAAACGAACGCGCAGGATCAACCACCGCCCCGGCTCCTGTTTGAACAGGCTGTCGCGGTAGGCGAAGTTGCACTCGGCCAGCGTGAAGTCGCGCAGCTCGCCGGTCTGGCGATCGAGGGCCGTCAGGCCGGCAAACACGTCTTTGATTTCGACACCGTAAGCGCCGATGTTTTGCATCGGTGCCGCGCCCACGGTGCCGGGAATCAGGCTGAGGTTTTCCAGCCCCGACAACCCTTGCGCCAGGGTGTGCTGCACAAACGGATGCCAAGGCTCGCCGGCCTCGGCTTCAATCACGACCTTGCTGCCGTCATCACTGAGGATGCGAATCCCCCGTGTGGCCATGCGCAGCACCAGCGCCTGCACATCAGCGGTCAGCAGCAAATTGCTGCCGCCGCCGATCACCAGCACGGGCACATCATGTTCCAACCCATAGGCCAGGGCTTCGCGCACGTCAGCATCGCTATGGGCTTCGGCAAACAGCCGGGCCTGAACGTCCACGCCAAAGCTGTTGTACGGCTTGAGCGAAACCTGGGGTTGAAGCTGCAAACTCATAGCCGTCCCTTCAATTCGATCACCAGCAGATCGCTGGCGCGCTCGATCAGGTCCAGTACCTGTTCGAAGCCTTGGTCGCCGTCGTAATAAGGATCCGGCACTTCATCGATTTCCGACTGATAGCGACGCAGGAACAGGTCCAGCTCGGCCTTGCCCTTGATCGGTTGCAGCGCCTTGAGGTGACGCAGGTTGCTATTGTCCATCGCCAGAATCAGGTCGTAGGTCGCAAAATCGGCGCGGGTCACTTGCTGCGCGCGCTGGGCGGACAGGTCGTAGCCGCGCAGTTTCGCCGCAGCCTGGCTGCGCTTGTCCGGAGGCTTGCCGACGTGCCAGTCACCGGTGCCGGCGGAAGCCACTTCGACTTGATCAGCCAGCCCCGCCTCACGCAGTTTGTGCCGCAATACACCTTCGGCCGTGGGCGAACGGCAGATGTTGCCCAGGCAGACGAACAGAACCCGCATCAGGCCTCCAGCAAGCGACGAACGCGCTCAAGGTCTTCAGGGGTATCGACGCCGGTGGGCGGTGCGATCAGCGCATCGGCGACGTGAATCCGCACGCCGTGCCAGAGCGCCCGCAGTTGCTCCAGAGACTCGGTGTTTTCCAGCCAGCACGGGCCCCAGGTGACGAAGTCCTGCAGGAAACCGGCGCGATAGGCATAAATGCCGATGTGACGGCGATATGGCACGCCTTCGGGCAATTGCTCGCGGCTCTTGGCGAACGCGTCGCGAGCCCACGGCAAGGTGGCACGACTGAACGTCAGCGCCAGGCCATTGAGGTCGCTAACCACCTTGACCACGTTGGGGTTGAACAGGGTTTCCACGTCTTCGATCGGCTCGGCCAACGTGGCCATGCGCGCTTCGGTGTGGGCCGCCAGGTTGGCGGCGACCTGATCGATCACGCTCGGCGGAATCAACGGCTCGTCGCCCTGAACGTTGACCACGATGGCGTCCGGGGCCAGACCCAGTTTCGCCGCGACTTCGGCCAGACGGTCAGTGCCGGAATTATGGTCTTCGCGAGTCAGCACCACTTCGGCACCAAAACTTTTGCAGGCCTCGACAATGCGCGCATCGTCAGTGGCAACGACCACACGCTGGGCACTGCTTTTACTCGCTTGTTCCCAGACATGCTGGATCATCGGCTTGCCGGCGATCAGCAGCAGGGGTTTGCCCGGCAGACGGGTGGAGGCATAACGCGATGGAATGACAACGGTAAAGGCTGTGGTCATTTATCCAGACGCTCGTCGGTGGTCAGGGTGCGTGCTTCACTTTCGAGCATCACCGGGATGCCGTCGCGAATCGGGTAGGCGAGGCCGGCGCCCTTGCTGATCAGCTCGGTTTTGTCGGCGCTGAGCTTGAGCGGACCTTTGCAGATCGGGCAAGCGAGAATATCGAGCAATTTGGTGTCCATGAACATTCCCTGGAGAGAAACGGAGTTAAGGCAAAAGACGAGCCGGCAACAGGCGTATCAGCTGCGTATCGAACCAGGCCACGAAGGCCGGCGATGGCGCAGCATCGACCGCCAGGTACCACCAATCGGCGGCGGCGAAGGCACGGCACTTCACCGCGTCTTTTTCAGTCATCACCACTGGCAATGACGGGGTGAAATTCAAGGCCTGCACGCTGTACTCGGCGTGGTCGGCAAATGCATGCGGCACTGGCCGCCAGTGTAGCGTTTCGAGGGTCGTGAAGAAACGCTGGGGATTGCCGATCCCGGCCACGGCGTGAATGGCCTGGCCTGGGGGGAAGTGATCGAGAGGCCGGCGTTCGCCGCTTTGCAGGTTGACCAGCGCCGTGGGTTGCAGCTGGAAGGCAAAACCGTCGATGCGGTCGGCCGTGGCACCGTTGTAAAGCACCGCATCGACGCTTTGCAGGCGCTCGATCGGTTCGCGCAACGGCCCGGCAGGCAGGCAACGCTGGTTGCCCAGCCCTCGGGCGGCATCGATCAGCACCAGTTCCAGAGCCCGGCCCAGCCGGTAATGCTGCATGCCGTCGTCGGAGAGGATCAGGTCCAGCGGCTCGCTCGCCAGCAAGGCTTTGACTGCGCGGCTGCGGTCCGGGTCGATCATCAGCGGCACGCCGGTGCGCTGGACGATCAACAACGGTTCATCGCCCGCCACGTCTGCGCCTTGATCCGCTTCGACCCGCCATGGTAATTGAGCAGGTTTGGCGCCGTAGCCACGGCTGACCACGCCGACCCGCAGACCGTTGCGCTGGCAGTGCTGGATCATCCACAGAATCAGCGGCGTCTTGCCGGTGCCACCTACCGTGATGTTGCCGACCACGATCAACGGCACCGGTGGTTGGTAGATCTCGCCCTCACCCGCCAAAAAGCGTTTGCGCTTGCCGGTGACCACGCGTCGATACAGCCATTCCAGAGGCTGCAACAGCTTCAACGCCGGATGACCTTCGTACCACGCAGCGAGCAATCGATCGGACATGGCCATCAGGATGCCGGCGCCGCCTCGACTGTGGTCATGCGCAAGTGACTGAAACCGAGCTTGCCGGCAGCATCCATCGCAGTGATGACGGACTGATGAGGCGTCTTGCCATCGGCGCTGATGGACAGCGGCAGGTTGGTGTCGCCGTTGGATTCTTTCTGCAGCGCTTCCATCAGGCTGGTCAGGTCATTCTTGGGCAACAATTGGTTGTTGACCGAGAACACCCCTTCGGCGCTGATGGCGATGTCCAGCTGCTTGAGTTGCTGATCCTCGGCCGGGGAACCGCTGACCGCTTCCGGCAGGTCGACGCGCAACTGGGTTTCACGGGTAAAGGTGGTGGTCACGACGAAAAACAGCAGCAGGATAAACACCACGTCAATCAGCGACGCGAGGTTTATGTCGACCGTTTCCCGCGGTTTACGACGGAATTTCACGCTTTGCCCTCAGCCAGGTCCACGTCGCGGTCGCCCTGTATAACCTCGACCAGCTTGATCGCTTCCTGCTCCATGCCCACCACCAGCTCATCGATCCGGCGTTGCAGAAAGCGGTGGAAGAACACGGCCGGGATGCCGACCATCAGGCCCGCAGCGGTGGTGATCAGCGCTTTGGAAATACCACCGGCCAGCACCGAGGCGTTGGTGCCCATGCCCGAGCCCATGAACGCACTGAAAATATCGATCATGCCCAACACCGTACCCAGCAGCCCCAACAACGGGGCCATGGCGGCAATGGTGCCGAGGGCGTTGATGTAGCGCTCGAGCTCATGAATCACCCGCGCAGCGGCCTCTTCGATGCACTCTTTCATGATCTCGCGACCATGCCTGGAGTTCGCCAGACCGGCGGCCAGGATCTCGCCCAACGGAGAGTTGGCGCGCAGTTCCTTGAGTTTTTCTTTGTTGAGTTGTTTGTCCTTGATCCAGACCCAGACCTGTCCGAGCAAGTGCTCCGGGGTCACGCGGCTGGCACGCAGGGTCCAGAGACGCTCGGCGACGATCGCCATGGCCGCGATGGAACTCAGAATGATCGGCAGCATCATCCAGCCGCCGGATTTGACCAATTCCCACACAGTGACAGTCCCCTCGAAAAAGTGCGCCACTCTAACATAGGGGGTGGACGCACCGAAGACCGCGATGTCGCATCCGGTCGGGCTTCAATAACTCGGGTTACTGGCTGGATGGTGGCGGATCGCGCCAGAAGCGCCGTTCTTGAAGCATCGTCCACGGCGGCTTGAAGCGTCCCAGTTGCAGACGAATGGCACCTTGCTCGGCGCTGTCGTAGATCGCCACACCGTGTTTTTGATACCGCGCCACGACCGTGGGATGGGGATGGCCGAAAGAATTGCCGTTGCCACGGGAGATCAGCACCGCTTTGGGTTTCAATACGCTGAGCAACGCCATCGAAGATGAACTGCGACTGCCATGGTGCGGGGCCTGCAACCAATCCGTCGGCACCGCCAATGGACCGTCGAGCAGCGCCCGCTCGGCCGCGCTATCGATATCGCCAGTCAGCAACAACCGCTCGCCATTGGCTTCGATCTGCAGCACACAGGACTTCTGATTGCTGTCGCTGGCCAACGGCCACTGCCAGAGTTGAAATTTCACGCCGTCCCAGGCCCATTGCTGACCGCTCTTGCAGCCCTCGGCGTGCAGTTCGTCTGGCAGGGCCAGATGATCGCCACTGAGTATTTGCTTCACCGGTATTCCATTGGCAATTGCTCGCGCACCGCCGGCGTGATCGGCATCGGCATGGCTGATCAGCATCAGATCGATGCCGTTCACACCCAGTTTGCGCAATGACGGCAGCACCACCCGCTCCCCCAGGTCGATATCGCCGAACCGTGGCCCGGTGTCATACAGCAAGGTGTGATGACGGGTACGCACCAGGATTGCCAAACCCTGACCGACATCCAGCTGCCAGACCTCGGCCATACCTTCAGGCAACGAGTGCCGGGGTGGAAAAACCAGTAACAGCAACATCGGCCAGCCCAACGGGCGCAACGGCACGCCTCGCGGCAGTAACAGGAGAAAGGCACCCAGCGTGCCGAGCGCCCATACCCACAACGGGACCGCCACCGGCACCCACGCGGGCAATTGCCCGGCGATCAACGCCAACCCCTTGAACAAAAGATCGATCAGACCGCCGGCCAGCCAGATCAACCCTTCGCCTACATAAGGAACGGGCAACAGCAGTGTCCCGAGCAAGGCCGGCGGCAAGACCACCAGACTGACCCAGGGCACCGCCAGTAAATTGGCCAGCGGCCCGCTGAGACTGATCGGCAACCCCAGCATCAACAGCAGCGGGCACAGACCGATCGCGATCAGCCATTGAGCGCGGGTCCAGGTTTGCCACCAGCGCCATGCCCCCAATCGGCCGCCAAACGTGAAAATCAGCACCGCGACCGCCGCAAAGGATAACCAGAAACCCGGTTGCAGACTCGCCAGCGGGTCCAGCAGTAAGACACCATCAAGCGCCAACAGCAGCGGCCACCATGCGCCAAGGTGACGAAACCGTAGTCGCCACAACAGCACCAGACCGATCATCAGGCAAGCCCGGCGCACCGGCACTTCGAAGCCGGCCAGCAGCCCATAACCAAGCGCTGCCGCAAACGCCAGTCCGCATGCCCATGGCAGCCACGGCAAGCGCTTGGGCCATAAGCCATAGCGCGCCAACCCGGCAATCAGCAGATACATCACTCCCGCCAGCAAACCGATGTGCTGCCCGGAAATCACCAACAGGTGCACGGTGCCGGTGTCTTGCAGCACCTGCCAGTCCTCACGACTCAATCCGGCGCCATCCCCCAGCACTAATGCCGTCAGCGCACCCGTTCGCCCTTGGGCATCCACGGCCTGCAAACGCTGACGGATGCCGTCACGCCAGGCCCACTGTGCTTCCATCAGTCGCTGGCCATCTTTGACGGTCCCCGTGGCGCCAATGTGCCGGGCCAGTAACCAGGCGTCGTAATCGAACGCATGCGGGTTAAGCAACCCGACAGGACGCTTCAATTTGACAGCCAGCCGCCAATACTCGCCGCTGTTGACGGGCGGCCCGCCATACCAGGCCAGGCGCAGGTGCCGGGGCAGTCTGGTGCGACGCGACTGGCTGTCTGTCAGTTCGAAACGCACTACGCCCTCGGCCTGCTGCGGTAACCCGGTCACACGACCTTCGATCCAGCGAGTCTCGCCATCGAGATTCCGCGCCAGGCGATCATTCAGCGCCCACTGCGCATTCGCCCCCCCCAAACTGAAACCGAACAGAAAAAATGCCAGGGGGAAGGTGCGAAACGGCAGCAACATCAAACCCACTACCGACAACAACAGCCACAACCCCGCCGGCGGTAATACCGGTAAAAAACGCAGGGCCAGCAGACCCAACGCCAGCGCCATCATCCCTGTGCGCATAAGCCCGTCCTTGAGAGTCCCCTCCCTAGGCTTAGCCGGTGCGCCGCACGTACGTCGTTATCAATTGTCACAAAGTCTGAATGGGCGGCTCGTAGAATCCAGACATACTTGCCGCCTGAACCGACCGAGAAGCCTTATGCCCCGGCGCTTATTCAAACGTTACATGCCAGACCCGACCAGCATCAGGGAACACAAATCCTTACGCTTTCTCGGCACCCTGCTGCATGACCCGAACCTCTGGCACCTCAATCGCCACTCCGTCGCACGGGCCATGGCTGTCGGTCTGTTTGCGGCATTCCTGCCCATCCCGTTGCAGATGCTGTTGGCGGCCATCCTTGCCATTGTGGTGCGCGGCAATATGCCGATTGCCGTCAGCCTGGTCTGGCTGACCAACCCGATCACCATGCCGGCGGTGTTCTTCTGTACTTACCAGACCGGCGCCTGGCTGATGGACGTCCCCGCCCGCAGCCTGCCGGATGAGTTGACCTGGGAATGGATCAGCGGCGAACTCTCGAGCCTGTGGCAACCGTTCTTGCTTGGTTCGGTGGTGACGGGGTTGGTGCTGGGTGCCCTCGCCTATTGCCTGGTGATGATGTATTGGCGCTGGTGGGTGAGTAGGCAGTGGAAGCGGCGTAAGCGTAGCCGGATGTAAGAATGCAAAACGGCCTCCACTTGGGAGGCCGTTTTTTTTTATACCGATGGTTTGATCGGGGACATATCCATTGCCGCGGTGACGGCGGCTCTTTGGTTGCGTACATATCCATTTCTGCGGTCACGGCGGCTATTGGTTCCGCTCTTACAGCGGGTCACTTTCGAAAAGCGCGAAAGTAACCAAAGCGCTATTGCCCCGCCATTCGGTGCCTCGCTTAGGCTCGGCATGCCCTCACTCCGGCATTGCTCCGGGGGCGGCTACCGCGGCATCCTTGCCGCGGTGCCCCCTGCGCAACGCCTGCGTTCGGCCTCTGGGAAAGGGGCGACAGATCAAGATCAAGATCAAAAGCCAAAGCAACAGCAACGGCAACGGCAACGGCAACGGCAAGATCAACAGCTTCGCGAGCAGGCTCGCTCCCACAGTTGGACTGGGTACATCCGGGGAAGACTGGTCGGCTGTCAGGCCGCCATCGCAGGCAAGCCAGCTCCCACAATTGGACTGGGTACATCCGGGGAAGATTGGTCGGCTGTCAGGCCGCCATCGCAGGCAAGCCAGCTCCCACAGGGATGATGTGCATCTGTTAGAGATTGGTCGGCTGAAAGGCCGCCATCGCAGCGATGCGGCGACCCGACAAGCCAGCTCCCACAATGGAGCGGCGTACCACGGCGCTTTTCACCACTCAACAGGCCGAGCGTTAGCTCGCCTGCAGCTTTTGATGTTGACGCACCGCCCCCTCGAGAGGCCGAGAGGAGGTTCTGCGCAGTGGGCAACCCGGCATGGATACCGGGTTAGCCGCGCACGGCCATGGATGGCCGATCGCGGCGGGCCCACGGAGCAGGACCGGAGCGAGGGCATGCCGAGCCTGGGCGAGGCACCGAACGAAAGGGGCAAAAGCGCTTTGGTTACTTTGGCGCTTTTCCAAAGTGACCCGCTGTAAAAGCGGAACCGTTAGCCGCCGTTACCGCAGCAATGGATATGTACACCATCAAAAACCACATCGCCTGACACCCAGCCTTCGCGGGCAAGCCTCGCTCCTACAAGAGCATCACCGTACGAGGCTCGCCCGCGAAGGCCGCGCCACAGTCTTGATCAGGTACGCATCCCGCGCCCACTCACCAGCAACCGCGCACAACCGATATACAGCACAACGGTCGCAATGAGCATGAAGGTGATCGCCACGCTGATCTTGATATCCGACACACCGAGGATGCCGTAACGGAAAGCGTTGACCATATGCAGCACCGGGTTGGCCAGCGACACGGTTTGCCAGAACGGTGGCAGCAAGCTGATCGAGTAGAACACCCCGCCCAGGTACGTCAACGGCGTCAGCACGAACGTCGGGATGATCGAAATATCATCGAAATTGCGCGCAAATACCGCGTTGATGAAGCCCAGCAGCGAGAAAATCGTCGCCGTCAGCACCACCACCAGAACAGTCACGCCCAAGTGATGCACCTGCAATTGAGTGAAGAACAGCGACAGCAGGGTCACGATGATCCCGACCATCAAGCCGCGCAGCACACCGCCCAGGGTGTAGCCGATCAGAATCGTATGCGGTGACACCGGCGACACCATCAACTCTTCGATCGAGCGCTGGAATTTGCTGCCAAAGAAACTCGACACCACGTTGCCATAGGAGTTGGTGATCACCGACATCATGATCAGCCCCGGCACGATGTACTCCATGTAGGTGAAGCCACCCATGTCGCCGATCTGCCGACCGATCAGATTGCCAAAGATCACGAAGTACAAAACCATGGTGATGGCTGGCGGCAGCAGGGTCTGCGGCCAGATCCGGGTGAAGCGCTTGACCTCACGGTAGACGATGGTATTGAGGGCAACGAGGTTGGGTTGCAGCTCGGAACTCATACCGCCACCTTCGACAGATTCTTCTCCACCAGGGACACGAACAACTCCTCGAGGCGATTGGTTTTGTTACGCAGGCTCAACACTTCAATGTTCTGCTGCGCCAATTGAGTAAACAGCGCGGTAATGCCCATGGCCTTGTCGACCTGGACTTCCAGGGTATGACTGTCGATCAGTTTGGCCGGGTAACCGAGCAACTGCGGTGCCACTTGCAAGGTGTTCTTCATATCCAGCAGGAAGGTTTCGACATGCAGTTGGCTGAGCAACTGCTTCATGCTGGTGTTCTCGACAATGGTGCCGTGGTCGATGATGCCGATGTTGCGGCACAACTGCTCAGCCTCTTCCAGGTAGTGGGTGGTGAGGATAATGGTGATGCCTTTTTTGTTCAGCTCGGTGAGGAAGGTCCACATCGAGCGACGCAATTCGATGTCCACCCCCGCCGTCGGTTCGTCGAGGATCAGCAGGCGCGGTTCGTGAACCAGCGCACGGGCGATCATCAGTCGGCGCTTCATGCCGCCGGACAGCGAGCGCGACGGCACATCACGCTTGTCCCACAGGCCCAGTTGGGTCAGGTACTGCTCGGCGCGTTCCTTGGCGATTTTCGCCGGGATGCCGTAGTAACCGGCCTGGGTCACGACAATGTCGAACGTCTTTTCGAACTGGTTGAAGTTGAATTCCTGGGGCACCACACCAATGGAGCGCTTGAGCTGCGCAGGATTCTTGTCCAGGTCGTGACCGAAGATATTCACCGTCCCGCTGGTCTTGTTCACCAGGGTCGAGAGAATGCCGATGGTCGTGGATTTGCCGGCGCCGTTGGGGCCGAGCAAGGCGAAAAAGTCACCTTCGGCGACGTCCAGATCGATACCACTCAAGGCCTGGAAACCGTTGCCGTAGGTTTTGGTTAGCTGCCGGATGGACAGAGCGGAACTCATATCGGATTACGCACCAAGAAGGGAAGAAAGGAATAAATAAGGGCGGGCGGCGAGCAATGCAACCGCGGCGCACGAGCGCAATGGTGCTTGTCGCCGCCACACAAGTACAGTCAAGTGTGTCGATAGTGAGTATTAAGTCAACGCGGTCATGACCGCCTTCTTATAGGCCGGACGCTGTTTCAGGCGCTCGTACCAGGCCTGCAAATGAGGCTGCGGCGCGCGCTCGATCGGCATCTCGAACCAGGCATAAATGAAACTGCCCAAGGGAATGTCGCCCATGCCGATCTCATCGCCGGACAGGTACGGTTTGGCCGCCAGCGCTTGATCGGCCATCGACAGCAAATCGTCGCACTCCTTGATCGCGGCCTTGATGGCCGGCCAGTCCTGCTGGTCTTCCGGGGTGCGCAACACGCCCCAGAACACCGTGCGGAACGGGGCGGCAAAACTTGAAGTGGTCCAGTCCATCCACTTTTCGGCAGAAGCGCGGGCCTGCAGGTCTGTCGGGTACCAGGCCGTATCGCTGGCATGACGGGCCATCAGGTAACGGACGATGGTGTTGGATTCCCACAGCACAAAACCGTCGTCTTCGATCACCGGCACGCGGCCGTTGGGATTCATCGCACGGTACTCAGGCGTGTCGACCACGCCAAAGGCGCCGCCGGCATCGATAGCTTCATAGGCCAGGCCCAGTTCTTCGGCCGCCCACAACGGCTTCCTGACATTCGACGAATTTTTCCGACCCCAGATCTTCAGCATGACCGCCCCTTTTTGGATGAATGCGCAGGCAGCATACGCCGGATCAGACGCGACTCAAATCGCTCTGCATATCACCCAGCAGCACCGGCAATTGCTCGCCGAACAGATGCGGATAGCACTTTTCCAGGTGTTCGAAAAAGAACGCTTCCGGCACATCGGTGAACTGGCCGTGATCGATCAGATATTCCATCAACTGCTCGCCGTCACGGTTGAAGGGGTGGAACACGCTGTCGTTGATCCCGTCGAACTCCAGCGGCGCGACATTGAACAGTTCACAGAGTTGTTGATTGAACGCTGGGGTGGCTTTGACCCAACGATCGTTCAGATATAACTCGGTGTAGCCGTGCATGGCGAACACATCGCTTTTGAGCAATTCAAGCAGACGTGGCGTCGACAGATGATTGCGTACATCTGCCAGACCGATACGCGCCGGGATCCCGCAATGCCGGGCTGCACCGGCAAGCAGCGTGGCCTTGGGCACACAATAACTCTCCCCTGCCGCCAGCGCATAGCTGCCGCGCAAGGTCTCTGGATCGCGACTGAAGGTGTAAGGGTTGTAGCGCACGGCCTCACGCACCGCGTAATAGAGATTGATTGCCTGTTCGAGCGGATCGCGCCCGCCGCCACGATGTTTTTCGGCGAACGCCACCACCGAGGGATGGTCACTGTCGATGAAGCGGCCGGGGCTCAGATACGCATGCATGGCAACAATCTCCTGGGGGAAGCCACGAGTCTAGCGACAGCTTCAGCACAGAGATAACGACGTTTCGGCCAAATGTCAGCGCTTGCGGCCCTATTTACGCAAGCGTTAAACCGTCCGCCCTCGAAATAACTGACGAATTTCAGTCGTTGTTTCCTACACGCTCAGACTCATGCGCTGACCACCCACTTTTATGGATGCCGTCTAAGCTCTGAAAGTGGTTTTGCCTCTGGCTTCATGGAGAATTGAATATGTTGCTGTTGTGGATACTGGTTCTGGTGGTCGGGATTGCCTACCTCGCACATCGCCGCACTGCGCCTCTGCCCGCCTTGGGCATCATCGCTGTCTATCTGCTGGCGATGGGCATATTCAGACATGCGAGCCATGCGCCCGTCTGGCTTATGCTGATTTTCTGGGTGATGCTCGCAGCCGTGGCCGCTTTCCTGTTGCTGCCAGACCTGCGCCGAAAACTCTTCACGGCGCCAATATTCGGCTGGTTTCAAAAAAACCTGCCGCCGATGTCGCAAACCGAACGTGAAGCCATTGAAGCTGGCACGGTCTGGTGGGACGGCGAGTTGTTCAACGGCCGCCCGGACTGGAACAAGCTGCTGGCCTATCCAAAAGCGCAGCTGAGCGAAGAGGAACAAGCGTTCATCGATGGCCCGACCGAAGAGCTCTGCGCCATGGTCAGCGATTGGCAAATCGGCCAGTTGCTGGATCTGCCGCCCAAGGCTTGGGATCACATTAAACAACATGGCTTTTTTGCCCTGATCATTCCCAAGGAATACGGTGGCAAAGGCTTCTCGGCTTATGCGCACTCCCAGGTGGCGATGAAACTGGCCACCCGCAGCGGCGACCTGGCCTCGACCGTCATGGTGCCCAACTCCCTCGGCCCGGCGGAGCTGCTGCTGCATTACGGCACCGACGAACAACGCAATCATTACCTGCCACGGCTGGCCCGTGGCGACGATATCCCCTGCTTTGCCCTGACGGGTCCGATGGCGGGCTCCAACGTCGGCGGGATGACCGACACCGGGGTGATCTGCAAAGGTGAATGGGAAGGCAAGGAAACCCTCGGCCTGCGTCTGAACTGGGAAAAACGCTACATCACCCTCGGCCCGGTGGCGACCTTGATCGGCCTGGCGTTCAAGGCTTATGACCCGGATCATCTACTGGGCGACAAAGTCGACCTGGGGATCAGCCTCGCCTTGATTCCAACCCAGACCCCCGGTGTAGAAATCGGTCGGCGTCACCTGCCGCTGGGCGCCTCATTCATGAACGGCCCGAACTCCGGCAAGGATGTATTCGTACCGCTGGAATTCATCATTGGCGGTCAGGAGATGCTCGGCGAGGGCTGGATGATGCTGATGAACTGCCTGTCGGTCGGGCGTTCCATTTCGCTGCCTGCCATCGGTACCGCTGCGGGCAAGTTCACCAGTCTGGTGACGGGCCAATACGCGCAGGTTCGCGAACAATTCAACGCACCACTGTCAGCCTTCGAAGGGATTCAGGAAGCACTGGCGCGGATCGGCGGCAGTACCTGGCTGATGGACAGCGCACGGATGCTCACCGCCAACGCGGTCGATCTCGGCGAAAAACCGTCGGTACCTTCGGCCATTATCAAATACCACCTCTCCGAACGCGGTCGCGAATGCATCAGCCACGCCATGGATGTTCACGGCGGCAGGGCCATCATCATGGGCCCGAACAACTACCTGGCGCGTAGCTGGCAAGGTGCGCCCATTTCCGTCACGGTCGAAGGTGCGAACATCCTCACACGCAACTTGATGATCTTCGGCCAGGGCGCTATTCGCTGCCATCCGTTCGTGCTCAAGGAAATGGCCCTCGCCCACCGCGAAGACAAACCACAGGCACTGATCGAGTTCGACGCACTGCTGCTCGACCACATTGGTTTTGCCGTGAGCAACGCCGCCAGCACTCTGGTACTGAACCTCGGCCTCGGGCATTTCGAACACGTGCCCGGGGACAAGCTCAGCCAAGGCTATTTCCGCGCCCTCAACCGTCAAGCCGCGGCCTTTGCGCTGCTTGCAGACCTGAGCATGATGCTGCTGGGCGGCGAACTGAAACGCCGCGAACGGCTGTCCGCACGTCTGGGCGATGTACTCAGCTACCTGTATCTGGCCTCCGGCGCACTCAAGCGTTATCACGATCTCGATTCGCCGGAGCATATGCGTCCGCTATTCGCCTGGGCCATGGAAGAGAGCCTCGGCCAGTCCGAACGTGCGCTGGACGAACTGCTGACCAACTTCCCGAACAAGGTACTCGGATGCCTGCTGCGGGTGATGGTGTTCCCGTTCGGTCGTCGCCACAGAGGCCCGTCGGACAGGCTGGCAGCCGAAGTTGCAGCCGTCACCGGCCGTGCCAAGGGCGATCCAACCCTTGAGGAGTTACTGGGGGGCTGCTATCGCCCGCAATCGCCCGAGGATTCGGTCGGCGCCCTGCAGCACGCCTGCGACTTGTTGAACGCTGCCAAGCCGCTACAGAAAAAACTCAATACGGCGCTGAGAAGTCGCCAGGTCAAACCCACTGTCGGAGAATCGGCCATCGATGCAGCCCTGGAGACTGGCGTCTTGCAACCGCTTGAAGCCCAGACCTTGCGCGAGGCAGAAGTGGCGCGACGCAAGGTGATCGATGTCGATGATTTCGATCCAAAGGAGTTGGTATTGGCCAAAGGCAAGGTCCGCTGATCCGGCGGACCCTGTGTCTTGCATGGGGCTCTTTAATATGTGAAAAGGGGCGCGGGAGCTTTATACTCCCGCGCCCGTTTTGTTCTTGAGGACTTATCTCGTGTCCAACGTCGTTGCCGATCATCTCGTCTTGCTCGACCACCTGCGCAGCATCCTGGTCGCCGTAGGTGAGGCCGAACAGGTTCCCGAAGAAAGCCATGCCTTGTTCCTGGAGCGCTTCGACGAACTGCTGGCATCACTGCCGATCGAACCGATCGAAAGCCAGTACCTGGGCCAGGACATCCTGACGCAGGTCATTTCCCGTTATCCGCAAATCGCCCACCTGATTCCACGGGACCTGCTGTGGTACTTCGCCGGCGACTGCCTGCACTACCTGTCCGACGAAGAAATCGACCTGTACCAGGCCCTTGAAGAGCGTCGCTTCGAAGCCGAACAGAATGACGAACCGTTCGACTGGAATCAGGAAAAACAGCTGCTGGCGATGTCGAACCAGGACAGCAAGCACTGATCCCACTGTCAGCAAATGCAAAGGCCCGCATGGTTATTCATGCGGGCCTTTTTTTTGTGGCATTGCCGAGTGATGTGGTGGTTCGAAGTCAGTCTTCGCGGGCAAGTCGGATCGCCGCACCGCTCGCTCCTACAGGTTGGTGTCATACGTAATGGCGCGCGACATAAACCTGTAGGAGCGAGGCTTGCCCGCGAAGAGGCCCTTCAGAGCAACCCATCACTCTCTGGCAACTCATACTCCACCGCGACCTTGCCCAACGCACCCGGCTTGCCCGGCCGGCTCAAGGTCGGCTCTTTCTCCAGGCATTCCACCAGATAGTCGATAAACACCCGTAACTTGGGCGGTAGATAGCGGGTTGGCGAATGCAGCAGCCAGGCGCCTCCGTGGTAGGACGCCAGAAAAGTCCAGTCCGGCAGAACCTGCACGATCAGCCCTTGTTCCAGCGCATAACGGGCGGTGAAGTACGGCAGGCTGCCGATTCCAATGTGTTGCAATACCGCGCCCAGTCGCACGCCCGTGTGATTGGCGGCATAACGTCCGCGCACGCCGACAGTCACGGCTTTGCTGCCTTTCTTGAATTTCCAGCGAGCATCGCTCGGGGTTTCGCCCAGATAGATGCAGCTGTGGTTGAGCAAATCATGGGGATGAGTCGGGGTGCCGTGCTCAGCCAGGTACTGCGGCGTTGCGCAGAGCAAATGATCAATGGTCAGCAGCTGGCGCCCCACCAGCCCTGCGGGTGGGCGGTCGGTAATACGGATCGCCAGATCGACGTTGTCGTCGATCAAGTCCACCTGACGGTCCTCAAGCAACAACTCCACATTCACTTTGGGATAGCGCCGCAGAAATTCCGGCATATGCGGATGAATCACGAATCGCCCGACGGCCTTGGGCACGCTGACGCGCACCAGCCCTTCCGCTTCATGGGTGAACTGACCGCTGATTTCCATCACCGACTTCGCCGCGCTGACCATCTCCTGGCAGCGCTTGAACACCTCTTCGCCACCGTCACTCAGGCGCAGCTTGCGCGTGGTTCGTTGCAGCAGCCGCGTGGCGAGTGCCTTCTCCAGCCGCGAAATGCTGCGACTTACCGCCGAGGGAGAAGAGCCTAATTGGCGTGCCGCTTCGGAGAAACTGCCGGTCTCGACAACCTTGACGAAAATCGCCATTTCACCGAGCAGCGGCAGGGGAAGATTTATGCTCACAGCGCAACAGTCCTTTGATGATTGAACGGATTATCACGCAATTCCACGGTTCATATAATAAAAAAAGAAACTTTAATAAGGGCATGGAATATGACGCTTCGCCTCTTTTTCCATAGTGATGACCTCAAGGCCAATGTGGAAGTCCTGGATTGCACGCCCTACGAGAACGAATTCGCAGTAGTGCTGCGCGCCACACTGTTTCATCCCCAAGGCGGCGGGCAACCCTGGGATACCGGCTGGATCGGCGAAAGCCAGGTGCTGCGCGTGATTCAGGATCCGGACCGGATCATCCATTTTGTCGACCACCCGGTAAAACTCGGCATGACCCAGATTCGGGTCGACGAGCAACGCCGCCGGTTCAACACGCGCATGCATTCGGCGGGGCACTTGATTGGCCACTTCGTCCAGGCGATGGGCTGGATGCCGATCAAGGCTCATCACTGGCCGGATGAAGGACGTGTCCAGTTCAAGCCGGCTGATAGCGCGCAGGAGGTCGATGCGCAGACGATTCAGTACGGCATCAAGCAATGGATCGCCCATGACCTGCCGCGCCTGACGTCGTTGCGCGAAGGCGCCCGGGAAATCGGTTTCGGTGAACTGCCCGCCTACGGTTGCGGCGGCACCCATGTACGGAGCCTGAAGGATTTGGGCACGGTCACGATCGCTTCCCTTTCACAGAAAAAGGGAACGTTGTCAGTCCACTACAGCGTGGATTGAACATTTGGGCGATGTCGGCCCCGTCATCGCCTGACGCCGGGGGAGCCTGCATTCGCGAGCTCTGTTGACTATCGATAGATGGACCTAAAAACATGATGCTTGACGTCGAGCGTCTCGATGAGACGTGCATACAAAAACTGGCCAACGAAGAAGTCCTCGCCATTCGCGTCAAAGGCTTGTTGCCTCGGCCGTTGGCGATCCAGATCGGCGACAAGATCCTCGCCCCCGGCTTCGAAGGCTACATCAACGCGCCGAGCATCGGCCGCATTGGCATGGCGTTTTATGAAGCGGAAAACCAGCCGCTGCTGATCGAGGATTACTTCGAGCGCGCCACCAGCAATATCGCCGAACTGCGCAGCCGTTGTGCGCCCTACTCCTCTCCCGTCGACACGTTGCGCTGCATGCTCGACGAGTCTTGGCCGGCGGGGGCGCATCTGGAAAATCTCTATGGCCGCAAGATGTATGTGGGGCTATCCCGGGTCGTCAAGCCTGGAGTGTGTTTCCTCGCCCATCACGACATTTTCGCCAAGGATGCCCCGGACAGCTTCCAGGCCAAAAGCCTGGAAGCGCAGTTCGCCTGCAATGTTTACCTGAACATGCCGACCGAGGGCGGCGCATTGCAGATGTGGGACCACGACATTTCTGCGGACCAGTTCGACGAAATGCGTGGCGACAGTTACGGCATCGACCCGGCTTTGCTCGGCCCTCCAACCCTGGAGATTCGTCCTGAGCCGGGTGATTTCATCATGTTCAATTCGCGCTGCATGCACTCGGTGACCCCGGGTGTGGACGATCCGCGATTGAGCCTTTCGTTCTTTGTCGGCTATCGCGGCAATGCTTCACCCCTGACTTTCTGGAGCTGAGATGTTTTCGAATTACCTGGGCGAGTTTCTGGCGCTGGCAACGATCCACTTTCTGGCCGTGGTCGCCCCCGGACCGGACTTCGCCGTGACCATCCGCCAAAGCGTGCGTTTCGGCCGCTTAGTGGGGATTTGCACCGCGCTGGGTATCGGCGCGGGCATTTCCGTGCATGTGCTTTACACCTTGCTCGGCGTCGGCGCGCTGATGCACACCACGCCCTGGTTATTGACGGTGGCCAAGGTCGTGGGGGGGGCCTATATTTTGTACCTCGGCGTGAGCCTGATACGCAGCAAACCCAAATCGGCAATTGAAGGCGACAAGAGCGCAGAGGCGTCAGCTGAACGACAGACCTTGTTCAAGGCCTTCAGCACGGGGTTTCTGACCAACGCCACCAACCCCAAGGCCACGCTGTTTTTCCTGGCGATCTTCACGACCATCATCAGCGCCACGACGCCGCTGCAGATTCAGGCGCTGTACGGGCTGTGGATGTGTTTCGTGAATGCCTTGTGGTTCGTGATCGTGGCGCTGTTTTTTTCCAGCGCCCGGGTGCGGTTGCTGTTCATGCGCATGGGGCACTGGTTCGAACGAACCATGGGGGTAATCCTGATTCTGTTCGCTGGCCGATTGATTCTGTCGATGTAAAACAAACGGCCCGCCAGTCTGGCTGGCGGGCCGTCGATATCATTTCTTGTTCGATAACCGAGACACTTACCAAAGCGCCAGGGTATAGCTGATGATCAAGCGATTCTCATCCAGGTCATTGCCAAAGTTCGAACGCACCGACGCGTTGCGCCATTTAAAGCCCAGGCCTTTCAACGTACCGTCCTGCACCACGTAAGCGATATCGGTGTCGCGCTCCCACTCCTTGCCTTCACCCGCAGCGCTGCGCTGCACGTTATCGCCCGAGATGTAGCGGGTCATAAAGCTCAACCCCGGTACACCCAATGCGGCGAAGTTATAGTCATAGCGCGTTTGCCAGGAGTGTTCGTCAACGTTGGCAAAGTCACCGATCTGCACGAAGTTGACCAGGTACGGATCGCTGCGTCCGATGTACGGAAACGGATCATCGCCGCTCATGCGCTGATAGCCGAAGCCCAGTGCGTGGCCGCCGAGGCTGTAGGTAAACATCGCACCGAAAGCCTGGTTATCGAGGTCACGGAAGTTGCCATCTTCGATGCTGCGCGCATAGCGCACGTCGCTCTTGAGCGACTGGCCGGCCCCCAGATCCAGCAGGTGGACCAATCCGAGGTAGTTTTGCTGGTAGATATTTTCCAGCTTGCCGTAGCGGTACTGCGCTGTCAGGTTCGGCAGGAATTGATAGTCAGCCCCGGCGAACTGGAACTTGTCGCTTTGCCCGCCGATGCGATTGGCAGTCATGTCCTGATAGTCAGTGGAGTCGACAAAGTTGATCTGCGTGAGTTGACCGGCGGTGAGCTTCAAACGGTCGATTTCCTGAACATTCACCAGTGCGCCCTTGAATGTTCCGGGTAACAGGCGAGTGTCGTTGGAGTTCACCACCGGATCCTTGATCTGCAACGTCCCCAGCTTCAGGGTGCTCTTGGATAAACGCACTTTGGCGGTCAGGCCCAACTCGCCATAGCGATCCTGTGAGCCGCCCGACGAATCCGGCGGCAACAGATTGGTGCCCGCCGTGCCGCCGCCGGAGTCCAGTTTAAAACCGGCCATGCCCAGCGCATCCAGACCAAACCCCAGCGTGCCAGCGGTATACCCGGACTCCATCCGCAACAGAAAACCCTGTGCCCATTCCTCGGCTTTGTCTCGCGAGCCGTCCTGGCGGAAATCACGATTGAAGTAAAAGTTGCGGGCTTCCAGGCTGCCTTTACTGTCGGTAATGAAATCCGCCTGAGCGGGCGGTGCGCCGAGCACACTCAAACCGAGCAATGTGCCGACCGGGATGTACAAGCGTTGGGTGGAAAGCGAATAGTGCATGCCGTGCTCCTGTTACGGACGCGAGCGAGCCCTCTCGGGGGCGTTACGATCGCGACCGATATTTGTCGATTAGCAATGGATCAGCGACGTCTGGGCACAATGGCCCAGACGTGTCGGGGTTCAGGATTCGAGTTGGCGACCGCGGGTTTCCGGCAGGCTTAACGCGGCCAGAATCACCACGCCGTAGGCACCGGCAGCGAAGATTCCGATCCCCGTCCCAATCGGCAACGTTTCGCTCAGCGCACCGATGAACAACGGAAACAGCGCCGCAATGGAACGCCCGGCGTTGTAGCAAAAGCCCTGGCCCGAACCGCGCATGCGGGTCGGAAACAACTCGGTCAGAAAAGCGCCCATGCCGGCAAAAATGCCCGAGGCGAAAAACCCCAACGGAAAGCCCAGCCAGAGCATCCAGGTGTTGTCGATGGGCAGTTGGGTGTAGGCCAGAACAATCGCCATGGAACCGACGGCAAACAGGATGAAGTTCTTCTTCCGGCCGATGGCATCGGTCAGCAATGCACTGGTTACATAGCCGATGTAGGAGCCGACGATCACCATCGCCAGATAGCCGCCAGTGCCGAGCACGCTCAGGCCGCGCTCGGTTTTCAGGTAGGTCGGCAACCACGTGGTGATCGCGTAATAACCCCCCAGCGCGCCAGTGGTCAGCAACGAAGCGCGCAAGGTGGTACTGAGCATCCGAGGCGCGAAAATTTCGAAGAAGGCCCAACGCGAATCCTTTTCAGGCTTGGCCTTGCGCTCAATACAGGCCTGCTCGAAGGTGTCCGACTCCTTGACCAGTCGGCGGATCACCAAGACGAAGAGCGCAGGCACCAACCCGATCATGAACAGCGCCCGCCAGGCCTCTTCCGGTGGCAGAAAGCTGAATAATCCGGCGTAGAGCAATGCCGTAAGCCCCCACCCCAGCGCCCATCCGGCCTGCACCATGCCCACTGCCTTGCCGCGATCCTTGGAGCGAATCACCTCGCCAATCAGCACCGCACCCGCGGTCCATTCACCGCCGAAGCCAAAGCCCATCAAAGTCCGGGCCACCAGCAGTTGCTCGTAGTTCTGTGCCAGCCCGCAGAGGAAAGTGAAGAAGGCGAACCACAGCACCGTCAGTTGCAAGGTGCGCACCCGACCGATGCGGTCGGACAGTATTCCGGCGATCCAGCCACCCGCCGCCGAGGCCAGCAGCGTACAAGTGCCAATCATCCCGGCATCGCCCTTGGAGATGCCCCAGGTTGCGATCAGGGTCGGAATGACGAAACTCAGCATCTGTGTGTCCATGCCATCCAGGGCATAGCCGATCTTGCAACTCCAGAAGGTACGCTTTTCATTTTTCGACAGGGGGCCGTACCAACTGAACGGGCCGGTGCGGCCCGAACCTGAAAGCACGTGGTCAGTCATGGTCTTTTCCATGGGAGTTCCTGCGGCAGCAAGCGAAGATGACGGACACGCCTCATTATTTTTTTGTGAAGGCGTTGTCGTGGGGAACGGACGCAGTGACCTGCGTCGTGGAGCAGATTCTTCGTGCCGATGCCAAGCAGCGTCAAACGGGAAAAGTACGAGGCTACGCATAAGAAAATTTGATACCCCCGGCGACGAACTCTGGAGTAACAATTGCAATGCGTCGAACACTTATCCCTGTGGGAAAACCGCCATGAACCTCAAATTCCTCGAAACCTTTGTCTGGGTCGCCCGCCTGCAAAGCTTCAGCCTCACCGCCGAGAAAATGTTCAGCACTCAGGCCGCTATCTCCAGCCGGATTGCCTCGCTGGAAGAAGAGTTGGGCCTGCGTTTGTTCGTGCGCGATTCGCGCGGCGTGTCGCTGACGCTCGAAGGTCTCAAGGTGCTCGACTACGCCGAGCAGATGCTCGAGGTTCAGCGAGCGTTGAAACACTCACTGGATAACACCAACCCGCAACAGGGCCTGGTGCGCATCGGTGTGATGGATACGGTGATCCACACCTGGCTCAGCCCGTTGATGTCGACCTTGATGCAGACTTTCCCCGCCGTGGAAATCGAGATCACGGCCGACGCCGCACGCAATCTGTGCGAGCAGTTGCAAAAGGGCTATCTGGACATCGTGTTCCAGACGGACCTGATCCGCCACGAAAGTGTGCGCAACCTCGAACTGGCGCACTACCCCATGCACTGGATCGCCGCCAGCAATTCAATCTATGCCCGCCCCTATGCCTCACTGGCCGAAATGGCCAGCGAGCGCATCATCACTTTCGTCAAAAACTCCCGGCCGCATCAGGATGTACTCAACCTGCTGCACGCCCACGGCATCAGTACGCCACGCGTCAGTTGCGTCAACTCGGTGTCGGCCATGACCCGGCTGATTCGTGACGGTTTCGGTATTGGCGCCTTGCCGGCCGCGCTGGTGGCCAAACCTTTGGCCAGCGGCGAGTTGATTCAGCTGGAACCGGGCACTCGCTTGCCGCAACTGGATGTCGTGGCTTCGTGGCGCGCCGGCGTCGGCCTGGAGTTGATCGAGAGCATCGTCGACATGAGCCGCCAGGTAGTCTCCCAATACGCTGCGGATGTCGGCCCGCTTCGAATGGTTCCGGCACCCGGTCTCAACAGCCGACGGTCCCTTGAATAACTTTTAGTTGTCGGGGGGTAACAACATTCCTGGTTGGACGGCATCGTCATGGTTTTCTAAAAAGGCTCATCGAACCTGAAGAGATGCCGTGATGAGCCAACCCACCCTGTCTTTCGAACAACTGAGGCACAGCGTTCCACTGGCCCTGCGCCAATGCATCGCTGCCGGACAATATCAGGGCCACACCAGCGGCCTGGCCCAAGGTCGGGTGCAAGCCAATATCGTGATTCTGCCCAATGATTGGGCTAACGAGTTTCTGCGGTATTGCACGCTCAATCGTCAGGCTTGCCCGGTGCTCGACGTTACCGAACCGGGTGATCCGTATTTTCGCAACCTCGGCGCAGCCATTGATATCCGCCACGAGGTGTCCCGATACCGGGTCTATCGCCATGGCGAACTGAGCGAAGAACCGGCGGATATCGGACATTTGTGGCAGGACGATCTGGTGGCCTTCGCCATCGGTTGCTCGTTCTCCTTCGAACAACCGCTGCTGGATGCCGGCATCGCCCTCAGGCACATCGATCTGGGGCGCAATGTTGCCATGTACCGGACGAACATAGACACTCGCCCTACCGCTCGCCTGAGCGGCAAGCTGGTGGTGAGCATGCGCCCGATGAAGGCCGCCGCGGCGATCCAGGCGATCCAGATCACCGCACGCATGCCCAACGTCCACGGCGCGCCCGTGCACATCGGTGATCCGGCGCTGATCGGCATCGATTCACTAAGCAGCCCGGACTACGGCGATGCCGTGCCAGTCGAAGCCGACGAAATCCCGGTGTTCTGGGCCTGCGGTGTGACCCCGCAATCGGTGGTGCAAACTTCACGTCCACCGCTGTGCATTACCCATGCTCCCGGCTGCATGCTGGTAACGGATGTGTGGAATAGCGCTTTGTAAATGAGGGCGGGCTCGCGTGGAATAGTAACGTGAGCCTCGGATAAGGATGTTCTCAACCTGATAGGGATGCGACGGACAAACAATGAACACTGCTCAACAATCGATTCGACAGTACATAAAAGCCAAGGACAGTAATCGCCCACATTTGTTGCGCCAGGCCTTTGCGCCAGACGCGATACTGGACATGGTCGTGCACACCGGCTCTATCTCGTTTCCACCCCACGTTGAAGGCCTCGGATCTATCGGCGATGTGCTCGTCAGGCGATTCGGCCAGACTTTCGAAAACGTCTATACCTTTTGCTTGGGACTCCCACCTGAACCGCAGGCCAAAACATTCCAGTGCAAATGGCTGGTCGGCATGTCCGACAAGAGTTGCGGCGAAGCCCGAGTCGGTTGCGGTCTGTATGAGTGGCAGTTCAGCCCCGAGTCGGGGCTTGTCGAGAGGCTCACTATCACCATTGAGCACATGAAAACCCTGCCAGCGACTGATCTGCACTGCATCATGGAGTGGGTATCGCATCTGGATTACCCATGGTGCAGTTCGCAAACGTTAGTGAACGATGCTCCTGACATAGACACGCTTGAAGAGGTGATCCAGTACCTTACGGCCAATACTCCAACCTGAACTTCGCAGGTGTAGAACTACACAATCTGTCGTATTCAGCTTCCTTGTCATATCCCGCCAGATGCCATTGTTACGATTGGTCAGCATTCGAAAAGTACAAACCGGCACGCCTGAGAACGCCACTCAATGAGTGGCGTTCTTGTGAAATATACAGCGCAAAACCCAAAGAAAAACTCGCGGGACCGTGAAGCCCCCCTTATTCCATCAGCATCCAGCGCAATACCAATGATTGCGTGGCCTGACCGTGGTTTTCAGAAAAAAACCAGTATCTGTATCGAAAGTTTTCGTTCAAAGCGTGGCGCTTTGCCTTGGTTGAACTACCTTTCAAACAAGAAGAAGACATAACGGTTTGAAATTGCACGTTAGGTTCAGCGATCAGATAGCGAAATGGCAAAAGGAGTTACCTCACTATGGTCCTGACAAGCGTTTTCCGGCTCTTTGCGTTGTTTGCCGGTTGCTTTTTAGGGGAGTCAGGTCAGCGGACAGTGGCGTCTTTAGCTGCTGTTGCTTTCGAGCCTGAGCATTTAGTTCGGGTCGACAGCTCAGGTATCTGGATCACTAAAAACCGTTATAGCGAAGGTCGCTCGTTGTTCCGTCAGAACAGCGTATTGCAGTTGCTTGCATGTAGCACCAAAGAATATTGCCGGGGCCATTAGTCAGGGGTCTGGCGGGGTAGAGGGCCGACCGAGGCCCCTTGTAGTGATCCGAGGCAACCTGGTTTTGCCTCAAAGATGGCCTATTCAGCGAGGATGCACTTAATGAGCTATCGTACCGTGCCCGCTTTCAAGCGAATTATCCATGGTCTGTTCTGGACGGGCCTCAGCGTGAATGCGGCTCAGGCCGCGCCGGCCAATTGTTCGCAACTGGATAATATGCCGACAACGTTTGAGGTCGGTCAGGGGCTTCAGAATGAACTGCGCGTCCCCGTCCCGGTGACACAGCTGGCAGTCGGCGATCCGAAAATCGCCGACGTGCAACCCAGCGGCAACAACCCCAATGCCTTCTTGCTCACCGGTATGGCGCCGGGGACCACCAGCCTGATGGTCTGGACTGCCTGTTCGACAACGCCGCGCCAAAGCATGGTGTTCGTCAAGGGCAAGGCCACCGCGGCGCTCACCAGCGTCACGACAGTGCCTTCCGAAGATCCGCTGTTGCCGATCCAGGTGCAAACCGACATCCGCTTCGTTGAAGTCAGCCGGACCAAACTCAAGGAAGCCAATGCCTCGATTTTTGGCCGCCAAGGCAACTTCCTGTTCGGCTCACCGAGAACCTTGCCCACCGTCGGCGGCATTGTCACGCCGTCGGTGCCGGTGAACAACGGCATGTTCAACTTCGCTTTTGCGTCCAGCGATACTCTAGTGTCGATCAACGCACTGGAAGGTAGCGGTTTCGCCTACACCCTGGCACGGCCAAGCCTGGTAGCGCTCAGCGGGCAGAGTGCGAGCTTCCTGGCCGGTGGTGAAGTGCCGATTCCAGTGCCCAGTTCCGGCAGCGATAACGTGTCTATCGAGTACAAGGAATTCGGTATTCGCCTGACCCTGACGCCGACCATCATCGGGAAAAACCGTATCGCGCTGAAGGTGGCGCCGGAAGTCAGTGAACTGGACTTCACCAACGCTGTAAGCATCGCCGGCACCATCGTTCCGGCGCTGACCATTCGACGTACCGACACCAGCATCTCCCTGGCCGACGGCGAAAGCTTCGTCATCAGCGGCTTGATCAGCACCCGCAATAGTTCCCAGGTGAACAAGTTTCCGGGGCTGGGCGATATCCCGATTCTGGGCGCGTTCTTCCGCGACAACAGCATCAACCGTGAAGAGCGTGAACTGCTGATGATCGTTACCCCGCATCTGGTCCAGCCACTGGCTGCCAATGCACAACTACCGTCATTGCCTGGCGAGCAACTGCGCAATTATGACCCGAACTTCTACCGCATGTTCTTCCTCGAAAATGGCGATTTCGACAGTCGCTCCGGGCTCTCGCAATGAGCCTGAATCAGACTTGCCTCGCCCTCACTCCTAACGGTGATCTTGAACGCCTGCCAAGCCAGCTTTATTGCCATTGGCCAGGCGTTCAACGTGTTGTAGCCAGAGGACACTCGATGAAAGCAGTCATTGCAATAGCGGCGACATTAATGCTCGCAGGTTGTGCCAGCAATGGCCTGCCTTCGCGACCGCCTGAATGTGCCAAGCCCGGTTCGGATCAAGAGTTGGCCCTGAGCCTGGCCGACAACATGGTCAGCGAAGGCCGTTTGTATGCCAGCCTGGCGAATCTTGAAGGTTTGCCCGACAACCTGGTCCAGGTTCGCCTGCGCAAGGCTCGGGTGCTGCGCTTGATGGGGCGTAACGAGGCGGGGCCGTTGTATCAAAGCTTGCTCGGCACCTGTCTGGCCGCCGACGGGGAACATGGCTTGGGCCAGTTGGCCGCGGCCAAAAATGATTACGCCAACGCTACCACTCACCTTGAGCGTGCGGTGAAGATGGCCCCCACCGACGACAGGATGCGCAATGACCTGGGGGTGGTCTACCTCAATCAGCGACGGATCCCTGAAGCACGCTTTGAGTTCATGACCGCCATGGAGCTCAAACAGTCCAATTCACTGGCGGCACTCAATATGGTGACGCTGCTGATCTATCAGGATAACTGGAAGGCAGCTTCCGAACTCGTGACCCGCGCCAGCTTAAACCCTCAGCAAGTCGCAGAGGCTCAAACCCGCGCGGAAAAACTCAAGGCTTCTGCTAAAAAAGCAGTGGCATCCGAGGGGAATCGCAGAACTGAGGTAGCCGCTGCCTCAACCAGTGCGACCAAGTAAAACGTACGAGGAGTCGAGATGAATACCAAGAGGCTGTTGATCGTGTGCATGGCTTGCCTGTCCACCAGTGCCTGGGCTATTGAACCGGGTCCCTCTTCGAAGGAGCAAAAAGGTACCGAGCAGTGGATGCAGCTACAGATTCGCGGCATCGTTGCGTCACCCAAACTGCAGACCGCTTCGGCCACCGAACGTGACTTGGCCATGCAGCGCTGGCTGAACAGCTTCAACTACCCGATTCCAGAGTTTTTTGACCAGGATGTAGGCGGCGACGCCGCCAGCAGCAGCAACTGAAATACGTCAATGGGTGATCAGCCTCTGGCATCGTCCAGAGTAAGCCTGGCTGCAAGCCGGGCTTAACGACGTATGCAGAAAAGTATTGATATCCACATTTTCCAATCCTGCCCGGATTCTCCCGTAGGAGCTGCCGAAGGCTGCGATCTTTTGTTCTTCAGCAATCCCTCGGCCATCAAAATCAAAAGATTGCAGGCTTCGCCAGCTCCTGCCCGCTCGGTGTTCCAGGAGGAGGTGTCTGGTAACCCATTACTTGCGCCTTGATCAGTCTGTCACCGAGCGTATCGCAACAATCAGCGCCAGGTTGTGATCAACCGATGCACGCAAATCTCTGTACGAACTGTCGCAGGCTGCGATCTTTTGATTCAGAGGCCTGGACAACTAATTGCCTGGCATAAAAATCAAAAAATCGCAGCCTGTGGCAGCTCTACAGAGAAGGTGTAGATCTATGGCGTGCAGATCAGGTTCGGGTGGCGAGGCCATCTGACTCGGCAGCCTCCACCCGTTCCTCTCACATATTTCCGAAGGCTCTGAACACGCCAATCATGGCCGGGCCGATGGCAACCAGGAAGAAGCTCGGCCACAGGCAGAAAATCAGCGGGAATATCAGTTTGGTACCGATTTTCGCCCCCATCTCTTCGGCCGCCTGGGTACGCCGGTCACGGAACTCATCGGCATAGATGCGCAAAGTGTCGGCCACACTGGTACCAAAGCGGATGCTCTGCGCCAACAGGCTGACCAATCCTTGTACGTCCTCCAGGCCGGTGCGCACAGCCAGTTGCTTGAGCGCCTCGGTGCTGGAAATGCCCGCGCGGATTTGCGCATTGACCAGGGCCAGTTCTTCAGCCAGTTCAACCTGACTGACCGACATCTCTTCAGCCACCCGCTCGATGGTCGTGGGCAGGGCCAGGCCCGACTCCACGCAAACCACCATCAGATCCAGCGCATCTGGAAACGCGGCACGCAGCCGGCCTTGCCGAGCCTGCTTGCGCTTGCCGACATACAGTGCCGGCAGCAACCAGCCGATACCGGCCGCCATGAGCACCAACACCACGCCAATGTTCAGCGAAACCCTGGGGATCATGGGTAATAGCAGCAATGTAACGCCGACCATCAACAGCGGTAACATCATGCGCACCGCCCAATACATCTGCACCGCCGAAGAGGAACGGTAGCCCGCGTGCATCAACAGGGTCTGGGTGACAGAGGTTTTAGCCGATTCGGTCGAGGCAAAACGCTGGCCGACCCGCTCCAGCAATAGCTGCAGATTACCCGGAGCTTCCTGCCCGGCCGTGTTGCCTGAATGACCACGTTTGATCAGCGCCAGGCGACGCTGCACCGGGTCCTGAAGACCCAGCATCAGCAACATCACGGCGCTAGCCGCAAGCACCGCACTAATACCGACCACGCTGATAAACAATAGGCGCGCCAGCGCTTCATTCCCCGTAACCCGACTGAACAATCCGAGTAAAAAGTCCATGACCTATACCTCCCGGTAGCGAATACCGCTTAAACCTGAATCCGGATGATTTTTTTTATCCAGAAAATCCCGATCAACATGGCGCAGAAAGCCCCGATGATCAGCTTGTGGCCAATGGGATCATTGAGCAGCACAGGCATGTATTTTGGGCTTGTGAGCACGATCGCAATGGCCAGCACGAAGGGGATCGCCACCAGCACCCAGGCCGACATGCGCCCTTCCGCCGACAGGGTTTTGATCTTGCGCTGAAAGCGGAAGCGCCCTCGGATCAGTCGGCTCAAACGTTCCAGCACTTCGGTCAAATTGCCGCCGGTCTCACGATGGATGAGGATCGAAGTCACCAGCATCATCACCGTCATGCTCGGCATCCTTTCCAGTAGGCCAAGCATGGCCCGGCGTACATCGTTGCCATAGTTGATATCGGCGAAGGTCAGGCCGAATTCATGGGCGACCGGCCCCTTGTGCTCTTCAGCGACCAGGCGCAGGGTTTCGTTGAACGGGTGCCCGGCACGCAGGGCCCGGCACATGGCGTCCAGCGCATCCGGCAGGCCTTCCTCAAACTGAGCGAAACGTTTGCCGCGGTCACGAGAGATTTTCAGCAGGGGTATCCAGAACGCCCCGAAGGCCGCCAGGAGCGCCATCCACCAGACCGACGAGAGCATCAGGATCGAAATGCCCGCGCAGGCGCCCAGGAACAGCCCGAGCAATATCACCCGATAAGCACGATATTCATGTCCCGCCTGCTCGATCATCTGTGTCAGGTTCGCCATAAAAGGCAACTGCTCGAGCATGGCCTCCAGTGGCGACAAACGCGTCAGGTATTTCTGCCGCAACACCGTCTGCATGTTGGGCAGATTGTTGGCTTTTTCCAGCACGTGCAAACGGCCGCGGATGCGTTTGCGCATCTTGCCGGCCTCGCCGAACACCGGCACCACCACGCCCTGGGACAGCAGGAACACGGCAATAAACACCATGCCAAGGAACATCAGAATGAATTCACTGGGAATATTGTTCATGACTGCCGTCCCTCCATCCATTCAGGCCTGAACATCGTCAGCGGCAATTCGATGCCGCGTTTGGCCAGCACATCGCGGAAGGCCGGGATCATGCCGCTGGGGCGATAGTCGCCGAGCACTTCGCCGTTTTCACCCATGCCTTGACGCGCAAAGGAGAAGATTTCGGTCATGGTGACGACCTCGCCTTCCATGCCGTTGATCTCCTGCACGCTGACCAACCGGCGCTTGCCGTCCTCCTGACGCTCCAGCTGGATCACCACATCAATGGCCGAAGCGATCTGCTGCCGCATGGCCTTGATCGGGAAGGTCGCTCCGGTCATCGACACCATGTTCTCGATTCGCCCCAACGCATCGCGCGCGGTGTTGGCGTGGATGGTGGTCAAGGAACCGTCGTGGCCGGTGTTCATGGCTGTCAGCATGTCCAGCGCTTCTGCGCCGCGCACTTCGCCGATGACAATGCGGTCCGGGCGCATCCGCAGACTGTTGCGTACCAACTCCCTCTGACTCACCTCGCCACGCCCTTCGATGTTGGAAGGTCGGGTTTCCAGGCGTACCACGTGGGGCTGCTGCAGTTGCAGTTCGGCCGAGTCTTCGATGGTGACGATCCGCTCGTTCTGCGGAATGAAACTGGACAGCACATTGAGCATGGTGGTCTTGCCGCTGCCGGTACCGCCGGAAATCAGCACGTTCAAGCGCCCACGGACAATCGCCTTGAGCAGCAGGGCAATGGCCGGGGTCAACGTCCCCACCGAGATCAGGCTGTCGGTATTGAGCAGGTCCACCGCAAAGCGGCGAATCGACATGCTCGGGCCGTCGATGGCCAGCGGCGGGATAATCGCGTTAACCCGCGAACCGTCCTTGAGTCGGGCGTCCACCAATGGCGAGGACTCATCGATACGCCGACCGAGGCTGGACACGATGCGGTCTATGATGTTCAGCAAATGCTGATCATCGCGAAAACGCACATCGGTCCTTTGCAGTTTGCCAAAACGCTCGACATAGACCGAGGCAAAGCCGTTGACCAGAATGTCGGACACGCTGTGATCGGCCAGCAACGGCTCCAGGGGACCCAGGCCGAGGACCTCGTCGGTGATCTGCTTGATGATCAACTGGCGGCTGGTGGTACTCACCGGCGCCGAATGCTCTTCGAGCAGGCGCTGGCAAATATCTCGAATCTGCCGCGTGGCTTCGGCTTGTTCAAGGGAGTCCAGCAAGGACAGGTCCATGACCTTGAGCAACTGCTGGTAGATCTTTTCCCGCCACTCGGCCTCCACCGGGGTGACCTGGCTTCTGGTTTCGTAAAGAACGTCGGGTGCTGCACGCTCCCACGCCATTATTTCCTCTGCCGGATCCAGTTCGTCGCCGGTCTGAGCGGCGGGTTTAGCGGACTGTTTGCGCAAGCGGTTACGAAAGTCGCTGATCATGGGTCATCCCCCGAAAAAACGGTTGAAGGCGCGTTTGAGTAAGCCTTTGTTCCCGGCCACCTGTTGACCGACCAGGTCCTCGGTCATGTCGCGCAGTGCAGCAGTGATCGCTGCCCTCGGCGCATGCAGCCCCAACGGCACGCCAGTGTTCTGACTCTGGCTGACCAGGTTGAAGTCGTTGGGTATTTTCGACAGATTGGTGCAGCGCAGCGCCTCGCCGATATCTTTGAGGCTGATCGCTCCCGACTTGTCAAAGCGGTTGACCACTATTTGCAATTGATCCCCGCGCACGCCCAGGTCATCGCGAAGGATCCGCACCAGGGAGCTGGCATCGCGCAGATGGCTGACGCTCTGCTGCACCACCACGTACACCCGGTCCACCTGTTCCAGCACAGAGCCAGTGAGGTGGTCGATTTGCCGCGGCAGGTCAATCACCACCCAGTCGTAGCTGGCGCGGGCCAGCTTCAACAGAGCGTCAAGTTGCTCGGGCTGGGCGTCCTGCGGCAGACACAGCTCACCGGCCCGACCACCCAGCACATGCAAGGTGGGGCTGAAGTGACTGCAAAAACCGCGTAGCGCGACGCTGTCCATGCCGTCGATCTGGTGCAACACCTCCAGATGGCTGTGCGACTGCGCCACATCCAGGTAATGCGTGACGCTGCCAAATTGCAGGTCCATGTCCAGCAACAGGGTGCTGCCGCCCCTGGCACTGAGCTGCTGAGCCAGGTTGCAAGCCACCAGGGTTCCGCCGGAGCCGCCCTTGGCGCTCATCACGGCGATCAATTTCCCTTCCGCCCCACTGCCGGTCCGAACCTCCATGACCAGCCGATTCAAGGCGGCAACCAATTCCGTCTCGGCGATGGGCTCGGGCAGCACGTCACGGGCGCCGGCCTGCATCGCCATACGCATACCTTCCTGTTCGGTCAGCAGACCGCAGACCAACATCGGCGGGCGCTCATGGGCCGGGTGCAGCAACAGCGCCGCCAGTTCCTCACGCCACAGGTGACTGACGCGCAACAGCAACAGATCGGGCATCCGGTCCAGGCCGTAGAGCGGGTCGACATGCCCATTGCTCACCAGGCGAGTGCTCACCTCAAGGCTCGGCATGCGTTGGCAGACGCTCTGCAAATCGCGCAAAGAGGTGGCATCACGGCTGCTGATCAGCAACCGGAGCCCGCCTTTGCCGGTCGAGGTGGCGACTGGAGTTTCTTTAGTATTCAGCATGGCGTGATCTCCCCGGAATCGGAATGACGTCCTAGGCTTTCACGTGGCAACGTTGCCCTGAATGTGGGCAACGTAATGGGCACGCCGAACCCGGGAATAAACAGGTTGAAAACGAAGTTTTGCAGGCTCAACTGGACATAGCGGATGGCACGGAATCCATTGACCCCACTCGTGTCGGAGGGGTTGGCCACCACAGCACCGTTTACATCCAGATAGGTCAATATCAGGTTGCTGGTGGTCAGGTCAGTGATCAGCTGGCTTGTACCAGCGTCGCTCGCGGCATTGAAGATCGCTCGCCGCAGGACCACCGGATCACTGATATTGCATACCGCTGCCAGGCGCGCACCACGTCGCGCGGCTTCATCCAGCGCATTGACCGTAAAGTACACCCGGCCCATTTCCACCACGCCGAACAGCAGGATGAACATCAACAAGCCAACGAAGGCGAACTCCACGACATAAAGGCCCTGCATATTTTTTTTGTTCATTACAGTGCCCTCATGACGGTCGTGGCGACCAGTGGAATGCTCAGCGCAATCTGACTACCAAAAAACCCCGGAATCGATCCGCCACAATTGCCACTGCCAATCACCGGGCAGAAGTTATAGGTAATGGTGACCCGCACATGGTCGATGCCCACTGCGGCGACTGTTACGTTCGCGGTCGTCAACCCTGACACCACCGCGGTGCCGGTGTTGGCAGGCACGCCATAGACCGCGACGTTTTTCGTCTGGGTCAGCAGCGCATTACTCAAAGAGACTGTGCCAAGCGTCGAGTTCCAGGCCTGACCAGCGACAAAACGGTCGGCATCGCGGCTCGCTTGCAGCAGGACGTTGTACTGGTAAAGCATGCGGCCAAACTCGCCGAGGCTCAGCAACAACAGGAGCAACACTGGCAGCACCAGGGTGAACTCCACCAGCGCCACGCCTTGCTGGGCCTGTGCTCGTTTAAATGCATGAAGTCTCATGACGCCTCCTACGAGTCAGTGCTCGGAATGCCGATGCCGAGATAGGTTTTGTAGAGCTGGATGATCTGCGGGCCCGAATCGTTTGACGGCGAAGGGCTAGGCACGTTGTCGCCTTCGCACTCCCTCACAAACTGGCCGAAGATCTGCGCTTGCGTGCCGCCGCTACTCATTGGCTGCACTATGAAATAGCAACCAAAACCCAGGACGGGGATCGTGGTTGAACCGCCCTGTTTACCGGTGCAGTTGCCAACGACGACTTTCAGCATCCGACGCTCGAATACTCCATTGCTCTGGCAGCCACTGCCGGCTCCCGCCACACATGCGGCCACGCTCGCCTTCCAGTCGTTGTAATCCTTTATCGCGTTGCCGCCCGCGGTGAGATTGCCATTGCTCGAGGTAACGGGTTGCCCCTGGTACAGCACCTGCGCGGGGGTGACCGAGTCGTTGTAGGTGATTGCGGGACTGCTCGATGATGTCACCAGGTCTGGCGGATAGTTCGAGGCACTGACCGGGCCGTTGTAGATGCCGAAGCGCGTATTCAAGCCTTGAGACGCAGGGCCCACCATGTTGCCGGGTGAGGTCTGGACATTTTCCCCCACATTGCGGCAGACCGAGCCGCCTCCGGCCAGGTCTTCTCTGACCGAACTGCCGCCCGAACCAAAATCAAGCAACTGAAAGTTGCCTGGCCCTATGGCAGACGAATTGCCGGCAGCCGACTTCAATACTTGCAAATCACCAAATTGAAAGCCCCAGAACATGCCTGCGCCCGGGTTGTATTGACTCGCGTCGCCACAGATCATCAATGGTGCGAGATCACATGGGCTGGTAGGGCTGGGTCCAGCAGTGGCGATCGCCGCCACCGCTTTGCCCCCCAGTCCGCTGGAGCCGATTGTCTGGGCGAAGTTCCAGAAAAATCCCGTCAGGCTGTAGTTCGATACCGATACCCGAACGTATTTGGCATCCGTCGGCCCTGGATAGGAGAACGGGCCATAGACGCTGCTGGACAGCTCTACCGTCGCAAAGGCGCCTGGGTTGCCGGCGACCGCCGTGGCCAATTCGGTGTTGCCTGCAGCGTTGGCGTTTGCCTGCAGCGTAAACAGCGCGGCGGTTCGTGTTGCACTGGCGGTATTGAGCCCTCCCGTCACCTGGCTCAAAGTTTTGGCGCCACTCAGGGCGGCGGCGTCCACCGCATTCTGCAGGCGCGTTTTGTTCAGCAACATGTGCCCACCGTCCAGGGCCAACGCCGCCATCATGCCAATCGCCGCCAACGCGAACACCATCAAGACACTTACCGCTCCTTCCTGGCGCCTTGGCGTCGCAGTGAACGGCTGCTGAATACGAAGATTCATCATCAAGCCCTCATTTGCCGATGCTGATCCGGATCGGCTCCGCCAAGACCTGGGTGTCCAGGCACCTGTTGCGCTCTGTCAGCGAATGTTGACTACCTTGGTTTCGATCCCACGGATAATGGTGATGGCTCCGCCACGCTCGCCGCCGCTGCGCTGCACCACGCGTTTTGGCACCGTGGCGGTGGCCACAGCCATGACCGGTGCGACTGGTGCAACAGGTGCAACGGCCGCGATTTTTTTCTCGGAGTTCAGCGGGTTGCGCAGGGTCAGTTGCAATTTCCCTTCCGTTTGCGCCGTGACCAGGGTTTCAGCCTCTGCTGTCGTCATCTCCAGAGTCACTGCACGCACCACCACCGGTTGGGTCTTGTCGGTACCCGCCGTCTGGTCCACCGCCAACACCCGCAAGTTCTCGAGGATGGTCCTGGACACGGCACTGTTACTGCCGGCACTGGTGGTTTTGGTCGCCAGCACATCAACCCGGTTGCCTGGAAGGAGGAACCCGCCCACACCGACCACATCGTCCACGCGTACTGATATGGCACGTTTGTCGGTCGCAATCAGAGAGGCCAGGGTGCTGCCACCCAAGTGCTCACTCAGACGCGCGCCGCGCACGATGTCGCCCTTCAGGATGTCGAACGTTGCGATCTTGCCCACTGCTTTGTCGCTGGAGTCGAAGGCATCGTCCGGGATCGTGTCCATGGGCATGCGCATGGTCGTGACCTGCTGGGCTTCGACCATCTGCCCGAATGGAATCTCTACCGTGGCGACCACCACGCTTCGAAGGTGATCATCCGGGCTGGCATTGAGCCGTGCGCTCAGCCAGGAGTCAGCCATCCATGCAGCACCAAGGCCCATGACCAGGGAAACGCCTACCAGGGTAAGAGTACGAGAGCTCATGTCAGTATCTCCGCATCAAAGAAAGTCGAGCTGGACGAAGTAGTTGTGCCAGGCCCATTCCAGCTCCTGTGGCGACAGAGCTCCGGAACCGCCCATATAACGCTGACGGTCGAGTGCCATATTCAGGAGATCGCGGGGATGGCAAGGCACCAGGGGCATGCCTTCACTTGCATAAAGCCTTTGCAGTACATAACGCACTAACAGCGGGTCGTAAGGAATGCCCATACGCTCGCTTTCCTGACGCCAGATCTTTTCGTACTCCTCAGGCTTCAGGTAACCGAATTGCAGCTTGTAGCCAATCCGGCGAAGGAAGGCCTCATCGGCCAGCTCCAGGGGATTGAGGTTGGTGGAAAACACCAGAACCAGATCGAATGGCAGCTCGCAATGCCGACCGCCGCCCAGGTTGAGGAAGTCGCGTTTCTCTTCCATTGGAACAATCCAGCGATTCAACAACTCGGCAGGTGCCATGCGCTGGCGCCCCATGTCGTCGATGATGAACAGGCCATTGCTGGCCTTGAGCTGCAAGGCAGCCTGGTACTGACGGGTGAAGGGGTCATAGCGAACGTCCAGTTGCTCCATGCTCAGCTCGCCGCCCGTAATCACGATCGGGCGTTTGCAGCACAGCAGTCGACGGTCGATCCCTTCGTTGAGCATCAGATTGTTCTGTTGACTGTTTTCGTCGAGCCGCTGATGTACTTGCGGGTCGTAGATCTCGATCACCGATTCGTTGATGACGATGGCGTAAGGCACCCAGATGGCCTCGGCGAACAGACGAATCAACCGACTGCTGACATACGTCTTGCCGGTACCCGCGGGACCATAAATCATGATCGCCCGTCCGGAGTTCAGGGCCACGCCCAACTGATCGAGCATGCCTTCGGTGAGTACAACGCCAGCGAGGGCACTGTGCATATCCTTGGCAGTGATGCGACCGTGGTGAATGGTCTGGATTTTGATCAAGGAACGGTAGCTACTCACCGGAAAAGGTGCCGCGCCGATGTAGCCACTGCGCGACAAGGCGTCGCGGGCGGCGCTGCGACCGCGCTCTGTCAGGCCATAACGCAGCATCTGCCCGCTCGTCGTTTGCGGCCCCATCTGGCCCAGCACTTCGACACGACCATCCTTGCGCAAGAACGCCAGGACTTCTTCAAGTACAGCGCCGGTCAGCGCCAGGCGCTCCACCAGCCGCGGCATGTCCAGCACGCCGGCGTCATACAAATGCTTGCACACCAACTCACCGAGAAAACTGTCGGTCAAACCGGTATCGCGAATTGTGCACGGTTGAGGAGCCAGCCGTTGCACAGCGTCCCGATCGCTGGGGTAGGCATCACTATCGACGATGACGTGCATGACTAAGCTCCCAATCCACCAGCAACGAGTTGCCAGTAGACGCTGTTTAAAGTGCCGATCAGAATGGCGATCGAATAAGGAAAAGGTTTACCGGCTACTTCATCCGAAGCAGGCGCCAGATAGGACTGCGCCCTCAGCATCAGCCGATAGCGGCCCAGGGTTTGAAGTAATTGACCGCGGAACAGCACAATCAAGAAACCGCATACGCCGCCGGCAATCAGGCTGAACAAGGCAGCCCACAACGCGTAATGAACCGGTAAAAAACTGCCTACCATGGCCATTAACTTGACGTCACCGGCGGCCATGCCACCCACGGCGTACATCGGCAGAAAGAACCCAAAACAGATCAGCATACCCAGCAGGCTGTCACTCAATCCGCTGACACCACCTGAATAAGTCTGACTGACCAATCCCAGGGCAAGCCCCAACAGCACCAGCATGTTGGGAATACGGTGGCGAAGCAGATCGCTCACCACCGCCACGCCCAATAGTCCTAGCAGTAATACAGTCGACACCAGCAATTCCATGGACATGGCGCGTCTCCCCTACCGGGATTATCGTTAGCAGGCCGCACCTTTGACCGCAGCGCACAACGCTGTGATCCTGGTATTCACCTCGCCGCCCAAAAGAACGAACATGGCAGCAACAGCGACCGTAATCAGCCCACCCGCCACCGCGTATTCCACAATGGTCAGGCCATCTTCATCTTTGGCGAACGTGCTTATCGACGTTCCGATTGTTTGCAGATTCATTTTGTGTACCTCACTTCAGCGATCAAACAGCTCAGAAAGTACATTGGCGGGGACAGTGCGAAATCCATTGGGTTGCTCCATGGATGTCGGCGCGCCCCCCCCTCCGTGAGTTGCCCTGTCAGCAGGCAGCACCTTTGACTGCAGCGCAAAGCGCGGTGATCCTGACGTTCACGGCGGTGCCCAAAAGACCGAACATTGCGGCAACAGCCACCGTAATCAGCCCACCGGCCACCGCGTATTCCACAATGGTCAGGCCGTCTTCGTCTTTGGCGAACTTCACTACTGAAGCCTTGATTGTTTGCATGATCATTTTGCCCACCTCACTCGAATGTTGTTTTTTCCGGAGGCAGTACGTTCTGTGCTGCCTGGATGCAACACTAGTCAGGGGTAAGGCATGGGCGTTAGGAAGATTTTGCACATCACTAGGACTTTTTTGCGGGTGAGCCAAATACGGGTCATGGGCCCTTGAAGAAGTAAATAAGAGGGGGCAAAACGAGGGGAGGCAGGCAAAGGCGATTGCCATTGATTCACAAGCGACAAGCGGTTGATATCGGGTGTTGCCAAGCCACGTCAACAATACAGTCGCCCTAGACCGACCTCAGGCAACACATAGAGCGAATAGAACTAACTTCCGTCTTTCTTATCAGCATTTATTCTGCAAAGTGATAGCACGTTAGCAATACTACTCACCGAGAACGGCACGAAGAACCGCAGAGTAGAGACATGACGTCCAATTTGACCAAAAGGCCATCGCTGCTGTGGTTCGATCAGACCCATGATCGCTCCACCAAGGAACTCATCGCGCAGTTCGAGAGCGCCTGCGACTGCAAATTGGCGAAAAGCCCCGTGTTGCCCCACGGGGAACAGGCAGACATGATCTGCATCCATTTTGATCGCCCCGACACACCAGGCTTGAGGCTGTTGCTGGAGATCAAACGCACCACTCCTACCATCCCGATCACCATGTTCACCGTGCAGCACTCGGAAGAACTGGCTGTCTGGGCCATGCGCTCCAGTGTCTGGGAATACATGGTGCTCCCACTTTCGGCCACCGAGAGGAAACGCTATCTGACAGCCGTGGTGCAGCTGTGCGAGTTGCGCCGAAATGCCAACGGCCAGCGCCAGACATCGTTGATCGATCACTCCCCGACCCTGCCGGACAGCATCCGGTTGACCGCGGGACACCAAAAACACCAGGCGCTGAGCAACATCATGCTGTACATCGATCAGCACTTTCGGGACAGCATCGATCAGAGGGATTTAGCGAAGCGCTGCGGCATGACGACCTTTCGCTTCAGCCGCCTGTTCAAGGAAGCCAATGGCGTTGGCTTCACCGATTACATCCTGGACAAGCGCATGAGCTTCGCCAAGCAACTGCTCGACAATAGCCAGATGCCTATTACCAGCATCGGCTATGAGGCCGGCTTCAAAGATCCGTCATACTTTGCTCGCGCCTTCAAGCAGTTCGTCAACTGCACGCCCAGCGAATACCGTTTGACCTGCCAACTCAGAGCGGTGGCAGCACAACCGGCGCTGGAGGATACAACCACGCAAGCGCTCGAAAGCCTGGTGCAAAGCCTCGGAAATTGAGGCAGGTTTTACACGCACACAATTTCAGCCACGACGCACTCTTTGTAGCAGCAGCCTCGAAGGTTTTTATTCCAATCAATGAAAATGGCAAATAACGCGCATAAAAAAACGCCGCTCAATGAGCGGCGTTTTTTTGAATTTGGAGCGGGAAACGAGACTCGAACTCGCGACCCCGACCTTGGCAAGGTCGTGCTCTACCAACTGAGCTATTCCCGCAAATGGCGTCCCCTAGGGGACTCGAACCCCTGTTACCGCCGTGAAAGGGCGGTGTCCTAGGCCACTAGACGAAGGGGACACGCTGCCCGGAACACATGGTGTGTGTTTCGGTGCCCAGATCCGCATCCGAAGATTTGGTTCTGGTTTCACTCAGCCCTGCCCGAAAGCAAAGCCGTTTAAAACTGGAGCGGGAAACGAGACTCGAACTCGCGACCCCGACCTTGGCAAGGTCGTGCTCTACCAACTGAGCTATTCCCGCATTGGCGTCCCCTAGGGGACTCGAACCCCTGTTACCGCCGTGAAAGGGCGGTGTCCTAGGCCACTAGACGAAGGGGACACACGTACAACATTCACTCCCTACCGCGTTTCGCTGTGTGCTTTACGCTGTAAGTGGCGCGCATTCTATGGATGGATTGAGGGGTCGTCAACCCCCAGATATAAATTTATTTAAATCAATGACTTCGCCCTGCTTTCAGCAGCGATTCGGGCTTTTCCGTCGCCTGACCCTGGGCGCCTATATTCTGGCATCCATCAAGACGCTATAGTCCGCGCCGAGATGATGGCAATGTGCACCTCGCACGTTATTTACTTATATATGCAGCAATACGGCCGATATAAACAGAGCTGTAACCGATTCAACTCGTCGAGCGGCCCTATGCGCCCAAATGCCAAGCCACTACACTCGACTCGCACGCGAACCCCATAAAGAGGTCTTACCGGTGACACCACTCATGATCACCCTGCTAGTCGTAGCCGGGATCGCACTATTGATCGCCATTGGCTACATGAACCATGTGGTGGAAAACAACAAGCTGGAAAAGGCCCGCACCAAGGTTGAACTCAACGACCGCCTGCGTCGCTGCGGCGAAATCACCGAGACCTTCCCCGGTCAATTGATGACGCCGGCGCTCAAGCTGCTGTTGACCCGTCTGGAACTGAACGTCTGCCAGCGCCTGCTGAACCTGGAAAAAACCAATGCCACGTTGAAGGCTCGGATTACCGAACTGAGTGCCCTGGTCGCCCAGGGCGAATCGATCCCGGTCAACAACCCGCCGGCACCGATCCAGACCGAAGCCAAGGCCAAAGACGTGCGCTTCCTGCTCGAAGCCCTGCATGGCCAGATCACCCGCGCGGCACAGGACGGTTTCCTGCCGCCCAACGAAGCCAAGCGCTGGATCCGCGAGGTCCGCCACATCCTGGTCCTGCTGCACATCGAATTCTTCAACAACCTGGGCCAGCATTCTCTGCAACAGAACCAGCCCGGCCAGGCACGCCTTGCCTTTGAACGCGGTGTGCAATACCTGCGCAAACAACAGGAACCGCAGGTTTATGCAGAGCAGCTGGAATACCTGGAGAAACTCCTGGCCCGCGCCAACGCCCAGGTCATGGACAAGATCGCTCCGGTTGAAGGCGAAGTGAACCAACTGACCGAAGGCCTCAAAGACGTCGAGGCTGATGCCGACTGGAAGAAAAAAGCGATCTACGACTGATCAGAACAAACAACGAAGCCACCGAAAGGTGGCTTTTTTTTGCGCGCCGTTTGCCGACGATGGGCAATGGGGCCTTGAGCCCTAAGGCCGGTCAGTTAAGGTGCAGCACCTGTGGGAGCGGGCTTGCTCGCGAAGGCGGCGGGACAGTCAACATTGAGGTTGACTGACACTCCCTCTTCGCGAGCAAGCCCGCTCCCACATGAATTGCGGCGCTTAACTGACTGGCATTAGCCTTGAGCCCTGCATTGCTCAGAGCCTGAAATGCCCCACCATCCCCTTCAGCTCAACCCCCAGCTGCGCCAACTCAATACTCGACGCCGCATTGCCCCGCATCGCCAACGACGACTGATCCGCACTGGCACGAATACTGGTGACACTGCGATTGATCTCCTCGGCCACTGAACTCTGTTCTTCCGCAGCCGCTGCAATCTGCTGGTTCATCTGCTGAATCAACGACACCGCTGCCGCAATGCTCCCCAATGCGCTCTCGGTCTGCAACGCATCGCTCACCGCCAGCTTCACCAACTCGCCACTGCTCTGAATCTGCTGCACCGACGACTGCGCCGCCGAGCGCAAGGCACTGACCAGCCGTTCGATTTCCTCGGTCGATTGCTGAGTTCGCTTTGCCAATGCCCGAACTTCATCGGCCACCACCGCAAAACCCCTGCCCTGCTCGCCGGCCCGCGCCGCCTCGATGGCGGCATTGAGCGCCAACAGGTTGGTCTGCTCGGCGACGCTTTTGATCACGCTGAGCACCGTGCCGATGTTCTGGATTTCCGCACTGAGGCTTTCGATGCTGGAGCTGGCCGAGGTGGCCGAGTCCGCCAATTGTTCGATTCGCGCCATGCTTTGACGCACCACCTGCTGACCGCTTTCGACCTTGCCATCGGCAGTCTGTGCCGCCTGGGCGGCCTCTTCCGCGTTACGTGCGACGTCGTGCACCGTGGCGGTCATCTGATTCATTGCGGTGGCGACCTGCTCGGTTTCTTCCTTCTGGCTGCTGACTTCAAGGTTGGTCTGCTCGGTCACCGACGACAGCGATTGAGCAGAGCTTGCCAGCTGTTCGATACCGGCCTGCAAACCACTGACGATATTGCTCAGCCCTGCGCCCATTTGCTGCATGGCTTGCATCAACTGGCCGATCTCGTCACGGCGGGTCACTTCAATCGTTGCACTCAAATCGCCCGCAGCGATCTGCTGAGCGACACGGATCACACTGCGCAGCGGCGTGACGATCAACCGGGTGATCACCCACGCAGCAATCAGCCCCACCAGCAAGGCCAGTGCCGAGGAGCCGATGATCAATAGCGAGTTCTTTTTCAGCTCTGCCTGCATCGACAGGTCTTCGGCAACGTAGGCCTGATCCACCCGCTCCACCACTTGAGCGGCGCGCTGGTGGAGTTGCTCGTAGACGGTCTTTTCCTGCGCCAATAACCCGGTGTACTCGGCAAGTTTCTCACTGAAACCGGCGATGTGACCGGACACTTCATTGAGGACGGTCTGGTACCCCTCATCCTTGATCGTGGTTTTCAGTTGCCCGGCTTGGGTCAGTGCCTGATCGGCTTGCTCGATCTTGCCCTGCCCGCCACTGTCGTCGCCCTTGCGGCTCTGGTCCAGGCGGACGCGCGCTTCGTTCATGGCTTGCAACATCAGCCGCGATACCTGACTGACCTGATTGGCCTGCTCGATGAATTGCGCGCCGTCCTTGCCCTCGGATTCCTTCAAGGTATAGGCACCATCATCGGCGAGCCCGGCCTGCAGCACGTCCAGGTTATTGGCCACGCTGGATACCGACCAACTGGCCATTTCCAGCGCCAGGTCCTTGGCCTGACTCAGCGAGACGAACTCGTCAAAAGCCTTGCGATAAGCCCCCAGAGATTGCTCGACGTCATTCATGACCGGCACGTTGGCCGCTGACTGGGCCTTGAGCTGGGTCGCCAGAGCGATCAGAGCGTCCACCCCGGCGTGCAAGGCGTCCGCGGTTTTCGGATTACCGTGCAAGGCGTATTCCTGCTCGAGCAGGCGAACCTTGAGCAAACCACTGTTGAGCGACGACATCTGCTTGAGCCCGTCGAAGCGCTGACTGATGGTTTGCAGGGACCATACGCCGATGGCCGCCACCAAGGCTGTCAACAGCAGCACCAGTACAAACCCGACACCCAGTTTTTTCGCCATACCGAGGTTGGCAAAACGTCCTTGCACGGCCGAAATCATTGCGCTTAGTCCCCTGCCATTGTCTGTGGATGCAGATTCGCAACGGGCTTGTGCCAACACAAGTCTCTGGCGTCGGAATAATGGCAAAAAGCTACGCCCACGTCGCTTTCAGAACGCTTGAGGTCGATCCCCAGGGCCTGTCGACGTTTGGTGACGACCGCCAAACGTCAACAGACCCTGGCGGTGGCTTGAAAAAATGCCCGGGCGCGAGGATCACAGGCATAGGCAACGTTGATGCGCTGCCAGTCATCAGCCTGGCCGCTCGGACTGAACGCCGTCGGGCAAGACAGCAGGACACCAAAACGCCGAGCCTGAGTTCGCACCTGAGCGTAGTCAGACTTGCGCGATCGCGCCCAGATGAACAGGCCACCTGCCGGTTTGCCGAAAACCTCCCACTCCGCGTCTTCGAGCACCTGCAAGGCCGCTTCCCTGCCAGTGCTTAAACGCTGGCGCTGACGCTGCACCAATTTGCGGTAGGCACCACTGGCCAACAGACAAGCCAGCACCGACTCGCTAAACCGCGAAGCCCCCATGCTGCTGATCATCTTGACCTGCGCCAGTCGCGAAATCACATCGGCGCTGGCCACTACAAAGCCAACCCGCAAGGAACTGCTGAGGGTTTTGGAGTAGCTGCCGACGTAGATCACGTTGTCATCGATGCCGAGTGCCGCAAGGCGCGTGCCGGGACCGCTGTGAAAATCAGCATAGACGTCGTCTTCGATCACCAGCGCGCCGTGATTTTTGGCCAGTTGCAGGACCTGCTGAGCCACCCCCGTGGTCAAACAGCTGCCAGTGGGGTTGTGATAAAAGCTGTTGATGAACAAGCCACGGGGTTTGTACTTCAACAACAATGCCTCAAGTGCTTCGGTATCTGGCCCGCGAGGGGTTCGTGGCACCTCGATCATGCTGACCCCGTGCAGCCTGAGCAAATCGAACAACATCGAATAACCGGGGCTTTCCACCACCACGCAATCGCCCGGTTTGAATAAAGTGCGCACAATCAGATCGAGCCCATGACTGGCCCCCGCCGTGGTCAGTATTCGGTTTTCATCCACCTCGATACCCAGTTGTTTCAGTCGTTTGAGGATCTGCTGGCGCAAAGCAGGCAGGCCCAGTGGAGTGCTGTAATTGAACAACCCGGCCATGTCGGTGCGGCTGACCTGGCGTATGGCGTAGCTCAGGTCGTCAGTCTCGCGCCAGCTCTCGGGTAAGCCGCCGCAACCCAGTTTCAGTTCGCCGACGAGGCCGCTTTGCTGCTCAACCCCTTCGGACCAGGGAAGATCTCGTTGCCCCTGAACGGCCACCGTTGCCGCGACAAAGAAACCCGCCCCGTTGCGCGTCGCCAGTACACCTTGAGCCACAAGCCGTTCACAGGCCTCGATAACACTGGATTGACTGAGCAGATTTATCCGTGCGATTTGCCGGACGGAAGGCAAACGCGTCCCCGGTGACACCTCGCCGCGACGGAGCCAGTCGGCCAATGCGTCGACGATTTGCTGCACGACCGGCACCAATGCCTGTCGATCGATTCTCAACTCCATGAGCAAGCAAACTCCTGTCCGTTTTGCGGGAAACAGTTAATCACAGGAGTGCTCGAGGGGATGTGCGACAACACCGCCAAAACCCTCGGTTCTAACCATTTGAAACACATTGACCGGCATCTTCGCGGAATCAACGCCGAACAATAAAAAAAGTGGGAGCGGGCTTGTGTGGCGAGGGGGCTTGCCCCCGTTGGGTCGCGAAGCGGCCCCCGGCACCCGTCCAGACAGACCGAGTTGTCTGGATTTACGACTGCTTCGCAGCCGAACGGGGGCAAGCCCCCTCGCCACACAAGCCCGCTCCCACACGGATTGCACTTGACTGACATTACGCAGCCTGAAAGGTTAAAACGCCGTGACCCCACCATCCACCGCCAGCGAATGACCGGTGGTGAATGCCGCGCCGTCGCTGCACAGGTACAGCACCGCGCTGGCAATTTCTTCGACCTTGCCGATACGCCCGACCGGGTGCATGGCGTTGGCGAACTCGCCCTTCTTCGGGTCCGCTTCATAGGCACGACGGAACATGTCGGTGTCGATCACCGCCGGGCACACCGCATTCACGCGAATCTTTTTCTTGGCGTATTCGATGGCCGCCGATTTGGTCAGGCCGATCACCGCGTGTTTCGAGGCGGCGTAGATGCTCATCTTCGGCGCAGCGCCCAGGCCGGCGACCGAAGCGGTGTTGACGATTGCGCCGCCGCCCTGGGCCAGCAGCAACGGCAACTGATACTTCATGCACAGCCAGACGCCTTTGACGTTGACGCCCATGATCGCGTCGAACTCATCGACCGTGCCGTCGGCCAGTTTGCCTTTCTCGATTTCGATGCCAGCGTTGTTGAAGGCATAGTCGAGACGGCCGTAGGTATTCACCACCTCGTCCATCAGATTTTTTACATCGCTTTCCACCGTGACGTTGCAGCGCACGAAGGTCGCTTCACCGCCGGCAGTGCGTATCAGCGCCACAGTACCTTCACCACCGGCCGCGTCCAGATCGGCGACCACCACTTTCAAACCTTCAGCGGCGAACGCCAAAGCGGTCGCGCGGCCAATACCATTGGCCGCGCCCGTCACAACGGCGACCTGGCCGGAAAACGTCATGCTCATTGTTATGTCCTCGGAGGGAAGAATGCGGGGGATCGCGTGTGCCCAGTCTAGGCACAGGGGCCTGGGGCAAGGCAGCACTATCAAAAGGCCGGTTGGGCACCCATGAGTTGCAGTGATAGAACCGCCGCCCTGACTATCACTGCACTGGATCGATGTGCATTCGCGCCATCAGCCAACCTTGCGGCATGGCCAATGAAGGTCTATCAACAAGACTTCATTCATCTTGAGTGCCTGTCATGACTACCCAGACCAATCGCCAGTTCCTGCTCGCCAAACGTCCCGTGGGGCCGGCCACCCGTGAGACGTTCACCTATCAGGAAGTACCGGTCGGCGAACCGGCGACGGGTCAGATCCTGGTCAAGAACGAATACCTGTCCCTGGACCCGGCCATGCGTGGCTGGATGAACGAGGGCAAGTCCTACATTCCTCCGGTCGGCATTGGCGAAGTCATGCGTGCATTGGGCGTAGGCAAAGTCATTGCTTCGAACAATCCGGGCTTCGCCGTGGGGGACTACGTCAATGGCGCCCTTGGTGTGCAGGATTACTTCCTCGGCGAGCCACGAGGTTTCTATAAAGTCGATCCGAAACTGGCACCGCTGCCGCGCTATTTATCCGCGCTGGGCATGACCGGGATGACCGCCTACTTCGCCCTGCTCGATGTCGGCGCACCGAAAGCCGGCGATACCGTGGTGCTGTCGGGCGCGGCCGGGGCGGTGGGCAGCATCGCCGGGCAGATCGCCAAGATCAAAGGTTGCCGGGTGGTCGGCATTGCCGGCGGCGCGGACAAGTGCAAGTTCCTGATCGATGAACTGGGTTTTGACGGTGCCATCGACTACAAAAACGAAGACGTGCAGGCCGGCCTCAAGCGCGAATGCCCGAAAGGCGTCGATGTGTATTTCGATAACGTCGGCGGCGATATTCTCGATGCCGTGCTGAGCCGACTGAACATGAAGGCGCGGGTGGTGATTTGCGGCGCCATCAGCCAGTACAACAACAAGGAAGCGGTCAAAGGCCCGGCCAATTACCTGTCGTTGCTGGTCAACCGCGCACGGATGGAAGGCTTCGTGGTGATGGATTACGCCGCACAGTTCGGCGCTGCCGGGCAAGAGATGGCCGGCTGGATGGCCAAGGGGCAGCTCAAGAGCAAGGAAGATATCGTTGAAGGACTGGAAACATTCCCGGAGACGCTGATGAAATTGTTCAGTGGCGAGAATTTCGGGAAGTTGGTGTTGAAGGTTTAACCTGATATCTGAAGCACCACAAAACCTTGTGGGAGCGGGCTTGCCCGCTCCCACAGGTTTAGTGGCGTTTAGGCGAGTTCGGCCACTACCGCCGCCAACGCCTTCGCCGGATCCGCCGCCTGGCTGATCGGACGCCCGATAACCAGATAGTCGGAACCCGCTTCCAGCGCCTGGCGCGGGGTCAGGATGCGGCGTTGATCGTCCTGGGCGCTGCCCGCCGGACGAATCCCCGGGGTGACCAGTTGCAGCGACGGATGCGCGGTTTTCAGGGCCCGGGCTTCCAGGGCCGAGCAGACCAGACCGTCCATCCCGGCTTTTTCCGCCAGCGCGGCCAGGCGCAGCACCTGCTCCTGTGGTTCGATATCCAGACCGATACCCGCCAGATCCTCACGCTCCATGCTGGTCAGCACGGTCACGCCGATCAACAACGGTTTCGGGCCGCTGCGCTGATCGAGCACTTCACGGCAGGCGGCCATCATGCGCAAACCGCCGGAGCAGTGCACGTTGACCATCCACACGCCCATTTCCGCGGCAGCCTTGACAGCCATGGCGGTGGTGTTCGGAATGTCGTGGAACTTGAGGTCCAGGAACACTTCGAAGCCTTTGTCGCGCAAGGTGCCGACGATTTCCGAGGCGCAACTGGTGAACAGTTCTTTACCGACTTTGACCCGGCACAGCTTCGGGTCCAGCTGATCGGCCAGCTTCAGTGCGGCGTCACGGGTAGGGAAATCCAGGGCGACGATGATAGGCGTCTGGCAGGCGGACATGAGTGGGCTCTCAGGCAAGTCGAAATCGGCGCGCATTGTAGCGGAACCAGCGCCGCTGCGGGACCCGATGATCGGTAATTCGTCGTCGCGGCCAAGACAAGACTAGCTTCTGCAGCAATTGTGTCGAGTTCGGTACACACACGACACGCCCACAACATCCTTCAACGCTACCCTCGGCAGCCGCAACAGGTCCTACAGCACTTCCCGCCTCACGGCCGGACGCCTATGCTGAAGCCACAACCTCGCAGCCTATCTTTGTGGTTGGCAGCCTATCTGGCAGATGAACGCACGCATGCACAACTCCCCAGCACCTCTGAACGACGATCAAAAAGCGCCGGCCGACGATAAACGCTGGAGCATTCGCGCCCTGATCGTAGACGATGACGTCCCGATCCGTGAACTGATGATCGACTACCTGGCCCGGTTCAATATCCACGCCAGCGGTGTCACCGATGGCGCCGCCATGCGTCAGGCGCTGCAAGCCGAGCATTTCGACGTGGTGGTGCTCGACCTGATGCTGCCCGGCGAAGACGGTTTGTCGCTGTGCCGCTGGTTGCGCGCCGAATCGGACATCCCCATCCTGATGCTCACCGCCCGCTGCGAACCCACCGACCGGATCATCGGCCTGGAACTGGGTGCCGACGACTACATGGCCAAGCCATTCGAGCCACGTGAGCTGGTCGCACGGATTCAGACCATTCTGCGTCGGGTGCGCGACGACCGCACCGAACAGCGTGCAAATGTTCGCTTCGACAACTGGCGCCTCAATAGCGTGCTGCGCCAGTTGATCGCCGCCGATGGCCTAGTGGTGCCGTTGTCCAACGCCGAATTCCGTTTGCTTTGGGTGTTCATCGAACGTCCGCGCCGGGTACTCAGCCGCGAACAACTGCTGGACGCCGCCCGTGGTCGTTCGATCGAAGCGTTTGATCGCAGCATCGATTTGCTGGTGTCGCGCCTGCGCCAGAAACTGGGTGACGATCCGAAAGCGCCACAACTGATCAAGACCGTTCGCGGCGAGGGTTATCTGTTCGACGCACGAGACATCGGCTGATGCGTGCGCGCTTCGATACGCTGTTCGGCCGCCTGTTTGGCGTGCTGCTGCTGGCGATCGTACTCGCGCACCTGTTGGCGTTCCTCTGGTTCAAGCATTACGGTCCACCGCCTCCCCCTCCTCCTCCGCCGGAATTTTCCGAGCGCTTCGACGGACAACGCCCACCACCGAACCCGCGCTTCGGCAACCGGCCGCCACGGCCGTGGTTCGGCGGGCCGCTGGTGCCGCTGACCTTTCAGTTTGTCTCGCTGATCATCGCCGCCTGGTACGGCGCCAAGCTACTGACCCGCCCGATTCAACGCCTGAGCGATGCCGCCGAGCGCCTGAGTGAAAATCTCGACAGCCCGCCGCTGGATGAGTCGGGGCCACGGGAAGCGCGGCAAGCGGCCCACACCTTCAATCTGATGCAGCAACGCATTCTTGAACAGATGCAGCAGCGCTCGCGGATGCTTGGCGCGGTGTCCCATGACCTGCGCACGCCGCTGTCGCGACTCAAGCTACGGCTGGAGAAGATCGATGACGACAAGCTGCAAGGCCAGATGCGTCAGGACCTCGACGACATGATCGGCATGCTCGATTCCACCCTCACCTACCTGCACGAACAGCGCACCAGCGAGGCGCTACAATGGATGGACGTGCAAGCGCTGGTGGAATCCCTGAGCGAAAACGCCCAGGACCAGGGCGCCAACGTCCAGGCCAGCGGCCATTGCGCGCCGTTGCAGGTTCAGCCGATGGCCTTGCGCTCGTGCATCAATAACCTGCTGGACAACGCCTTGCGTTATGCCGGCGACGCGCTGATCACCCTTGAGGACAGCCGCGAGGAACTGCTGATCCGGGTCATCGACCATGGCCCGGGTATCGCGGCGGATAAACGTGAAGCAGTGTTCGAACCGTTCTTTCGCCTGGAAGGTTCGCGTAATCGCAACTCCGGCGGCGTCGGTCTGGGCATGACCATCGCCCGGGAAGCCGCGGAGCGTCTGGGTGGGCAGTTGAGCCTGGAAGAGACTTCCGGTGGTGGTTTAACCGCCGTCATTCGCCTGCCCCGCCTCTAAGCCACAACGACTCCCCTGTGGGAGCGGGCTTGCCCGCGATAGCGATCTGACAGCGAACATTGATGTTGGATGTGCTGGCCCCATCGCGGGCAAGCCCGCTCCCACAGGATCTGAGCCAGGCCAATATTTGTGTGTACCAATCGGTACAAATCCCACATACCCACGACAACTTGCTCCTTGAGGCTGGATAAGCCGGTGTACCCACCGGTTTCCAATAAGGAGTGAGCCTAATGATCGGTAGTATCAGCAGTAACTACACGAGCTATACCAGCACCAGCAGCACCTCCACCAACAGTGCCCGCGGCCAGCAATTCCAGAAAGAATTGCTCGCCAAACTCGACAGCAACAGCGACGGCGCGGTGGATCAGGACGAGCTCACGAGCGCCCTGTCGCAGAAAACCGACGACGGTCTGCTGGTTAGCCTGAGCAAGAACTTCAGCGACCTGGACAGCGACGAAAGCGGCAGCCTGAGCAGCGAGGAAATGGCCGCGATGGCCCCTCCACCGCCACCGCCGCATGATCAGGCACCGAGCACCGAACTGGCCGATGCACTGATCAGCGCTCTGGACACTGACGGCGACGGCGCCATCAGCAGCGATGAACTGAGCAGCGGCCTGAGCAATGCCGGCAGCACGGCCGACAGCACGGAAATCTTTTCGGCCCTGGACAAGAACGAAGACGGCACCGTCAGCCAGGACGAACTTGTCGCCAGCCTGACCCCGCCGCCACCGCCACCCCAGCAGATGTCCAGCGAAGAGCTGTTCAGCCAGCTCGATACCGACAGCGACGGCAGTGTCACCGCCACCGAACTGAGCAGCGCCCTGGCCAGCGACAGCACCTCGTCGACCAGCACCGACACCAGCGCCGCACTGCTCAAGATCCTGGACAGCGACAGCAGCGGTGGCGTCAGCAGCGATGAACTGAAAACCGCCCTGCAAGCCGGTCGCGAACAGAACACTGACAGCTCCACCAATCAGTTCAACGTGACCGAAGCGCTGAACAAAATGATCGCCAACCTGAGCAAGCAGTACTCGCTCGACAACGTGGCGACCGTGGGCAAATACCTGAACGAGGCGACCTGAGTCAAAAGCTTCGCGGGCAAGCCTCGCTCCTACGGATGTGCAGGGACACCGATGCAACGTACCGTAGGAGCGAGGCTTGCCTGCGAAGAGGCCCTAAGCCCCAACAAAAAAACCGGGGCCGGATATCCTGAATCCAGGCCTCGGCTCTTTTGCTTCTTGGACACTGGGTGGGTAGATCAAAAGATCGCAGCCTTCGGCAGCTCCTACGGGGGATTGTGCTCAACCGCGATAGGGCGGTGAACACCAAATCTGTAGGAGCTGCCGAAGGCTGCGATCTTTTGACTTTCAAAACCCCAAACAACAAAAAGCCCACCATTTCTTTCCAAAGAAATGGCGGGTTTTGTCGTTTCAACTCACACCGTATCCACCTTCAACGAATGGTCATTGAGCATGCCGTTGATGATCGTCGCCGTATCGTGACCGCCAGCAATCACACCACCCGCTCCCGGTGTGACGCCGTAATGACTGGCCAGGTTCACGCCGGCAAGGTCGATGGTCTGGTTCGGCGTGGCGCCGGCCATGGCGCTGACGTCGATGCTGGTGACCAGTGAGGCGCCGCTGCCGGTGACCTTGAAGTGCAGGTAGTCATCCAGCGACGCCGCGGTGCCGTTTTCCCCTTGCAGCAGTTGTGACAGGTCGAGTTTGTCGGTGCCTGGGGTGAAGTCGGTGATGACGTCGTGCCCGCTGTTGCCTTTGAGCCACTGGAAGGTGTCGGCGCCGCTGCCGCCGGTGAGGGTGTTATTGCCCAGACCTCCGATCAGGAAGTCATCGCCGCCCCCGCCATTGAGCGCATCGTTACCCAAACCGCCGTTGATGATGTTGCTGTTGTTGTCACCCATGAGGCTGTCGTTGAAGTTTGAGCCGGTGAGGTTTTCGATGCCGGTCAGGGTGTCGGTGCCTGCGCCGAGGGTGTTTTGCGCGGTGAGCTGGCTCAGGTTGACGGTAACTCCGGCGGTGGCGTGGGCGTAGCTCGCGGTGTCGTTGCCGGTGCCGCCATCGAGCAGGTCGTTGCCCGCGCCACTGAACAGCAAGTCATTGCCGGCGCCGCCGTGCAACTCGTTGTTGCCTGAACCTGCGGTGAGTACGTCGTTGCCGCCGCCGGCATTGATGACGTTGTTGCCCGTGCCCGCCACCAGTACGTCATCGCCCGAAGTGCCGGTGAGGGTGTGGCCGTCCTGATAGCTGATGGTCACGCCCGCGCTATCACTGCCGCCATGGTTGTCGTTGGCGGTGTAGGTGCCATGGAAATCCGGGGTGCTGTCATGAGCCCCGGCGTAGTTGACGGTCATGGTCAACTGGTAGTTTTCCGACCCCTTCCCGCTGTTGCCCGGACCACCGTCGTCGATGTTGGTGATGTGGATCTGGTACGTGCCGTCTGCCGCAGCGGTGATGGTCTGGCCGTCGGCGATGGCAATGTAAGCACCGCCGTTGACCGAGTACTCCATGGTGATGTGGCCGGCTGCCAGGTTGTGGTCCAGGTTGAGGGTTTCACCCTGCTTGAGGTTGACGGTGATCTGGTCCTCGTCGTTGGTATTGTTGTTGCTGACCGACCCCAATGCCCCGCTGACCACCAGCACCGCGGTCATGGCTGCGGTGTTGGCGACGAATGCGCTACGGGCGATGGTCACTGCCTGGTTATTTCCGGTGAAGCTGAAGTTCGAGTTGGTGCCGGTGAAGTCCGCGCCCTTGACCACCCACCCGGTGTTGAAGGTGGTTGGCGAAGCGGTGAGCGCGTCGCCATTCACGTCGCTGTCGTTGGCCAGCAGCAGTTCGCCCGGCACCACAATGCTGCCCGACAGCACGTTGGTGATGACATGGTCATCGACCGCCACCGGTGGCGTGTTCGGAATCACGTTGATCACCAGCGTGGAGTTGGCCAGATCACCGTCGTTGTCGCTGGCGGTGAAGCTGATGTTTTCGGTGATCGTCACGGCCGTGGTTTTCTGCGAGAGGTAGGTGTACTCGCCGGTGTCGAGGTTCACCAGCAGCGTGCCGCTGTTGTCGGTGGCGATGCTCAAGGTGTTGTTGGCGGTGTTGAAGGTGCCGTGGTTGACGCCGCCGCTGAAGATCAGCGAACCCTGATTGCTGTTGCCTTTGGGGTCATAGGTATAAGTGGTGCCATCGACGGTGATGGTTTTGATGAAGCCGCCATCGGCGCCGAACGTACCGCCCTCGCCCTCGCCCAGCAACAAGCCGGTGACCGGCGCGCCTTGCACGGTGCCCGAGAGTACCGAGTTGAGTTGATTGAGGTCGGTCACTGCCACGGCATTGGTGTCGGTGTGCGTGCTGCCGTCATAGGCCACTGGATCGAGGCTGTCATTACTGACGCCGCTGCCCAGGCCGATGGCGTAGTTTTTGATGCCATTGGCGTCAAGGAAGGCTTTGAGCGCGGCCTCGTCCGCGGTGCCGATGTCGCCTTCGTTGGGTTTGCCATCGGAGAAGAAGTAGCCGACGTTCTGCGCCCCGGTGAGTTTGCCCGAGGTGTTGAACGCGGTTTGCATGGTCGCCACGGCCGCGTCGTAGTTGGTGCCGCCGCCCGCGCTGAGACCGGCGATAAGCGACTTGGCGGTCGCCACATCGACCCAGATCGACGTCTGGTCCGTGGCGCTACTGCTGAAGGTGACGACCTGCACTTTCACATCGCCCAGATTGTCGTACTTGTCGAGCAGTGCGCTGATCGCCTGTTTGGCCAGCTCAAGTCGCGACAGGCCCGATACGCCGGAGGGATCGTCCATGCTTCCGGACACGTCGATCACCAGCAGCAGGTTGGAGTCGATCTGCACCGCGGGCACCGAACGGTCCGAGGCGACGGCGTTAGACGGCACGTCATCGACGATGCTGACCACAAGGGTGCCGGTGGTGCTGTTGCCCACCGAATCGGTGGCGGTGTAGGTGAAGCTTTCGTTCAGGGTGTTCGCGCCGTCGTTGGCGTTGGGCGAAGTTTTCGGCGCCGAGGTCAGGGTGTAGGTGTAGCTGCCGTCGGGGTTGAGCAGGATCTGCCCGTAGGTTCCGGTGGCGCTGCCGACCAGGGTGTAAGTGATTGCGCCGTTGGCGCCGGTGACCGCACCGACCAGCGTACCGGAGCCGGTTTCACCGGTGTGGCCAGGCTCGCTGCCGGTGACCGTGCCCGCTGCCAGGTCTTGGCCGTCCTTGGTCAAATCCAGGGCTTTTTCGTAGACGGTCACGTCGGTATCGGGGACCGTTACGAGGCAGCTGTTGTGGACGTCGATGACCAGGGTGGTGGTGCTTTCATCACCATCGGCATCACGCACGGTGTAAGTGAATACATCCGTGGCGCCCGGCTCGCCGACCGAGTTCGGGTTGCTGTGGTACACGGCGTTGCCGTTGGCATCCAGAGTCAGGTAGCCGTAGGTGCCGTTGATTTGGCTGTTCAAGCCGCCGATGGCAGAGGTCGAGGTGTCGCTGCCGGCGCGCACGCCGACCACTGCACCGCCCAATGCAGGGCCGTCAGCACCGAGCACATCATTGCCCAACACATTACCGCTGACTGTCCCGCCCTCTACCACCGAGACTGAATCGCAGTAAGCAGTCGGCACGTCATCGACGATGTTGATCACGATGGTACTGGTGACGCTATTGCCTAGAGAATCGGTGGCCTGATAGGTGAAACTTTCGCTCAGGGTATTCGGTCCGTCGTTGGCATGGGGCGTGGTCGCTGGTGCCGATGTCAGGGTGTAGGTGTAACTGCCATCCGGGTTGAGCAGGATTTGCCCGTAGGTTCCGGTGGCGCTGCCGACCAGGCTGTAAGTGATCGCGCCAGTGGCGCCGGTGATGGAACCGACCAGCGTGCCCGAAGCGGTTTCACCCGTGTTGCCTGGATCGCTGCCGGTGACGGTGCCCGCCGCCAGGTCCTGGCCATCCTTGGTCAAATCCAGCGCTTTCTCCTGAACCGTCACGTCGGTATCGGGAGCCACTACGAGGGAGCAGTTGGACACGTCGACGGTGATGGTCGTGGTGCTTTCATCGCCATCGGCATCACGCACGGTATAGGTGAACACGTCCGTGGCACCCGGCGCGCTGACCGAGTTCGGATTGCTGTGGTACACGGCGTTGCCGTTGGCATCCAGAGTCAGGTAGCCGTAGGTGCCGTTGATTTGGCTGTTCAAGCCGCCGATGGCCGAGGTCGAGGCGTCGCTGCCGGCGCGCACGCCGACCACTGCACCACCCACCGCTGGGCCGTCGGCACCGAGCACATCATTGCCCAACACATTACCACTGACCGTCCCGCCCTCCGCCACCGAGACGGCATCGGCATGAGCGGTGGGTACGTCATCGACGATGTTGATCACGATGGTGCTGGTGACGCTGTTGCCCAAGGGATCGGTCGCTTGATAGGTGAAACTTTCACTCAAGGTATTCGGCCCGTCGTTAGCGTGGGGCGTGGTGGTTGGTGGGGAGGTCAGGGTGTAGGTGTAGGTACCGTCGGGGTTGAGCAGGATTTGCCCATAAGTCCCGGTGGCGCTGCCGACCAACGTGTAAGTGATCGCGCCAGTGGTGCCCGTGACCGCACCGACCAGCGTACCGGAGCCGGTTTCACCGGTGTTGCCAGGCTCGCTACCGGTGACCGTGCCCGCTGCCAGGTCCTGGCCATCCTTGGTCAAATCCAGGGCTTTTTCGTGAACCGTCACGTCGCTATCGCTGGCCGCTACGAGGGTGCAATCGGCCACGTTAATGGTGATGGTCGTGGTGCTTTCATCGCCATCGGCATCACGCACGGTGTAGGTGAACACATCCGTGGCACCCGGCGCGCTGACCGAGTTCGGGTTGCTGTGGTACACGGCATTGCCGTTGGCATCCAGCGTCAGGTAGCCGTAGGTGCCGTTGATTTGCGTATTCAAACCGCCAATGGCCGAGGTCGAGGTGTCACTGCCAGCGCGCACGCCAACCACTGCGCCACTGAGTGCCGGGCCGTCGGCGCCACCGACGTCATTGTTCAGCACGTTGCCCGAGGCGGTTGCGCCCTCCGCTATCGTGGCGAGATCAGGATTGGCGGTGGGCAAGTCATCGACAATGTTGACGTTGATCTGACCCAATGCCGTGCTGCCGTCGACGTCGGTGGCGACGACGTTGAGGTTCTCGATAATGCTGTTGGCGCCGTTGGCGTTCGGATGGGTTTCGTTATCCGTCAGGGTGTAGCTGTAGCTGACTACGCCGGTGGTGCTGTTGAAACCGCTGATGGTCAGCGTATTGCCGAGCGCAGTGACAATCGATTGCGGGAAGCCGGCGGCCACGCCACCGGTGACTACCGCGATGCCACCCACGGTCAGGGTTTGCAAACCGTCGAGGGCGGTGACGGTGAAGGTGCCGCTCTGGGTCAAGGCCGGGGTGTTGGGGTTGGTGCCGTCGCTGAGGTTTTTTTCGTAGACGGTGAGTTCGCCGCCGTCGACGTTCAGGCCATCGAGGGTCACTGGGTCATCGTTGTTGTGAATCTCCAGCACCAGGTTCGCGGTGCTGGTATCGCCGTCGGCATCCGTCAGCGTGTAGGTGAAGGTTTCCGTGGCACTGCCGTCGCCATGCAAGGCTTTGAAGTCGGCATCGCTGGTATTCAGGGTGTAGGTGTACGTGCCGTTGGGGTTGAGCACCAGCGTGCCGTAAGTCCCGTTGAACGTGCCGCCGATGATCGGCCCGCTGTCGGGGCCGGTGGCAATACGGTCGGCGCCCTGGATGTCATTGGGCAGCACGCTGCCGGTCAGGGTCAGCAGGGTTTCGGAGGCGGTATTGGCGTTGGTGTCGTCGATCGCTTTGGGCACATCGTCAGTGATGTTGACGTCCAGCGACCCGGTGGCGGTATCGCCGTTGCTGTCACTCGCGACCACGGTGAACTGTTCGCTGAGGTTGTTGGCGCCGTCGCCAGCCGAGTGCGTTTCGTTGCCGACCAGGGTGTAGCTGTAACTCACCACGCCGGTGGCCGGGTTGTAGCCGGTGATCGTCAGGGTGTTGCCCAGTTGAGTGGTGATCGACTGCGGGAAACCGGCGGGCACACCGCCACTGATCACGTTGATCCCGCCGATGTTCAGGCTGGTCAGCCCGTCAGCCGCAATGACTGTGAAGGTGCCGTTTTGAGTCAGCGCTCCGGGGTTGCTGGCCGAACCGTCCGCCAGGTTGGCTTCATTGAGGGTCAGTTCACCTCCCGCCACCGATAGGCCTATTAGGGTGACCGGGTTATTCGGCGTAGCTGTACCGCCTGCGCCGCCTGCACCGTTGTCGCCGTTGTCCGGATCCCGGCGCTCCAGGGGAAATTCGGGAATACCGTTGAAGCCCGCAGTGGGGAAACCAATGATGGGATCGACTCGGCCCGCTACTTCTTCCAGCAACACAAAACTATGGCCGCCGCCCAGTGCGCCACCCGGTGCCCCGGATGCGCCCGGCCCGGCGGCGGTGGCTTCACCTGTTTGAGTCGGGTCGGCGCCGGCAGCAATGGCTTTTTGCAGTTGCTCGACATCGGTCAGTTGCGCCTGGCTCGGCGTTACCGCATCCGCGGTCTCCACATGCGGGACCTGATGCGCCAGTAATTGGGACGTCATCTGCAGGCTGCTGTCACGCCCCAGGGTCAGCTCCTGGCCATTTTTCAACTGCACCGCCACCGCGCCTTCGGCCCCGGAGACCAGTTGCTCGCCGGCAAACAGCCGATCGCCCTCGACCAGGGTGCGTCGGGTGCCATCACCCGCCACTGCGTACACCTGACCGATGACCTTACTGACGATACCGATGAGCGTTGCCATGTGCATTTCCTCCGCTGCCAACTGCTGTCGGCATCCTGTTTGCGCGAAGACGTGCTCATGGTTCAGGCAGGTTGTCTGGCGGATTGTTGGCCGAGAAAGCGTTTACCTGAGGTAAACCGCTGCCTCCCGACGCTTTCGCCAGGCATGTCGCTCGCGAGGGGGATTTCTGGATCGGGATAAAACCCTCTGCAATCAATGGCATCGGGGTCCACTTCCAAAATAACCGGCCTGCGAACGATGCGTAACGGTTTTGAATCACTCGAGCGACAAAAAATTGTCACCTGAAAACCGTCTCGCTTCCCTCCCCTCCAGCACTTCTTCGCCCTGTGTCGAAAAGTGAATGGAACTTTTCTAAAGCCCGTCGATGCTCTGAGAGCTCACAAAAACAAGGCTTTCGCATTGAACAATGTGCTGGATTTTTCAGAGCGCATAAGTTTTTTTCGGCATAAGACTTATGAGAAATCCTTCTTAGCTTCTCCTCAGGATGTTCTTAGCTCTGTTGTAACAAGCGTGAGACGGTTTCGCTTAAAAATAACGTCAAATATTTGGCGACTAAGTAAGTACCATCAGGAATCAGGGAGAGGCATCCATGCGCGTTTTAACCCCCCTCTGCAGCGCGATTTTGCTGGCCATGGCCTGCACTTCTCAGGCTCAGGCGATGTCATTGACCGAGGCGATCCAGAGCACCATTGCGACCCACCCGGAACTGGCGTCGCGGGTCGACGCCCGGCTCTCGGCCGACGAGCAGATTAAAGTCGCCAAAGGGGGCTTCTATCCATCGGTGGATTTGAACGCCGGCTACGGGCGCGGGTACAGCGATAACACCACCACTCGGGCGCAGGGCAATCACCACACCGAAATCCTCACCTACACCCAATCGGAACTGCGCCTGCGGCAGATGCTGTTCGACGGCTTCAACACCTCCAACGAGGTCGCGCGCACCAAAGGCGTGGCCAACTCTCGAGCCTATTACGCTCAGGGCACCGCCCAGGATCTGGCCTTGCGCACCATCGAGGTGTACCTCGAAGTGCTCAAGCGCCGCGAACTGGTGACCCTGGCCAAGAACAACCTGCAAGCGCACATGCGGGTCAACGATCAGATCGGCCTGCGCACCCAGCGTGGGGTCGGCAGCAACGCCGACTCCGACCAGTCCATCGCTCGCCGGGCGCTGGCGCAAAACAACCTCGACACCGCCGAAGTCGATCTGGCCGATGCCGAGACGAATTTCTACAGCGTTGTGGGGCGCATGCCCGATGAACTCGAAGCGCCGCCATCGACCCGTGGCGAATTGCCCGCCACCCTGCCGGAAGCCCAGCAGAGCATGGTGGAAAACAACCCGTACCTGAAATCCGCCCAGGCCGATGTGCAATCGGCCGAAAGCCAGTACGAAGTCGCCAAGTCGCCGTTCTACCCGCGTTTTGACGCTGAAGCAGCGGTGGGCGCGAATAATAATATTCAGGGTGATAAAGGCCACGACAACGAATGGCGAGTGGGGGTGGTGATGAACTACAACCTGTTCCGCGGTGGCAGCGACAAGGCCCGGCTGGCCTCCGATGCGCACCAGATCAACCAGGCGCTGGACATCCGAAACAACGCCCTGCGCCAGCTCAACGAGAACATCCACCTGGCCTGGAACGCCATGCTCAACGCCAAGAAACAAACCCCGACCGCACGTGAATACGCCGAAACCACCACCCGTGTGCGGGCCGCGTATCAGGATCAGTTCGGCCTTGGCCAACGGACCTTGCTCGACTTGCTCGACAGTGAAAACGAACTCTACAACGCCAACCGCCGCTACACCGAAGTGCGCTACACCGAGGAGTTTTCGATGTACCGCGTGCTGGCAAACATGGGGCAGTTGTTGAGCAAACAACGGGTGGTGCTGCCCGCCGATGCGATCGCCTCCACCGAAGTGAAAAACGAAGCTCGCTTGCCTGAACTGAAATGAAGTAGCTCAACGTGACCAATTGTGGCGAGGGAGCTTGCTCCCGCTGGGTTGCGCAGCAACCCCGAACACCGATTGAAGATGAAAACAGTGTGAGTGCTGCGCACTCAAGCGGGAGCAAGCTCCCTCGCCACAGGCAATCAATATGACCAGCATGGAAACCGGCAACACGGGTGTCGATCCGCGTCTAAGCTTCGATGACCCGCTTCTGGACGGTCTGTTGATCCTCTGCAAACTTCATGGCGCGACGGTCAGTCGCGCCAGCCTGAGTGCCGGGTTGCCAATGGCACACCAACGTTTGAGCCTGGACCTGCTGCCGCGCGCAGCGGCCCGGGCCAGTTTGCAGGCACGTGTGTTGCGCCGTGAGCTGGGGGAAATTTCCGCGCTCAACCTGCCCGTGATGCTGATCCTCAACCATGGCCGCTGCGCAATCTTGCGTCGCTTCGGCGATGACGGTCAGGCGCTGATTCTGCCGAGCGAAGCCGACGGTGGAGAACAATGGGTCAGCACGGACGAGCTGACCGCCAACTACAGCGGCCAGGCCTTGTTCGCCCGGCCGCGGCATGAACTCGAAGATTTGCGCGCGCCGTTGGTGCCGCGAGTGGAGGCGTGGTTTCGCGACACGTTGAAGTTGTCGAAGTGGCTGTACAGCGATGCGATTCTGGCGAGTTTCCTGATCAACCTGCTGGGGCTGATGGTGCCGCTGTTCGTGATGCAGACCTACGACCGAGTGGTGCCAAACCAGGCCACTTCAACGTTGTGGGTGCTGTCGATCGGCTTGCTGATCGGCACCGGTTTCGAACTGGTGCTGCGAGTGGTTCGCGCGCACTTGCTGGACACCGCCGGGAAGAAAACCGACGTGATTCTTTCAGCGACCTTGTTCGAGCGCATCACCGGCATGGCGATGAAAGCGCGGCCAGCCACCATCGGTGGTTTCGCCCAGAGCATTCATGATTTCCAGGGCCTGCGGGAGTTTCTCACCGCCGTCACGCTGACCAGCCTGATCGACTTGCCCTTCGCGGTGTTGATGCTGGTGGTGATCGGCCTGCTCGGTGGCTGGCTGGTGGTGATTCCGCTGTTGGCCTTCCCCATCACGATCATCTTTGCGATGGTGATTCAGGCGCGCCTGCGTGACACCGTGCAGAAAAGTCTGAGCCTCGGCGCCGAACGCCAGGCCCTGCTGATCGAAACCCTCGGCGGCCTGGAAACCCTCAAGGCCTGCAGCGCCGAAAGCGAACGCCAGCATAAGTGGGAAAGCACCCACGGCGCCCTCACCCGCCTCGACAGCCATGCGCGCAACCTCTCGGCGCTGGCCACCAACGGCACGCTGTTCATCCAGCAATTCTGCGGCATGGCGACCATCGTCGCCGGGGTCTACAGCATCATCGCCGGTAACCTCAGCGTCGGCGCGCTGGTGGCGACCTACATGCTCGGCAGCCGCGTGCTCGCGCCGCTGGGACAAATCGCCGGGCTGATCACCCGTTATCAGCAAGCACAATTGACCATGAAAAGCACCGATGCGCTGATGTCGCTGCCGCAAGAACGTGACGCCAAGCAGCGGCCGCTGGAGCGCACGCAATTGCAAGGCGCACTCGACGTCAGCGGCGTGACGTTTCACTACAACGGTCAGAATGCGCCGGCCCTGGCCAACGTCAGCTTCAGCATGAAACCGGGCGAGCGGATCGGCATCATCGGCCGCAGCGGTTCGGGCAAAAGCACGCTGGCGCGGCTGGTGATGGGTTTCTATGCGCCGGAAGAAGGCCAGTTGCTGCTCGATGGCCTGGACCTGCGACAACTGGACGTCGCCGACCTGCGCCAGCAGATCGGTTACGTCGCCCACGACCTGCCGCTGCTGGCCGGCAGCCTGCGCGACAACCTGACCCTCGGCGCGCGCTACATCAGCGATGCGCGGATGCTCGAAGTCGCCGAACTGACCGGCGTCACCGAGCTGGCTCGCCAACATCCACAAGGCTTCGACCGGCCGGTGGGTGAACGCGGTCAGTTGTTGTCGGGCGGGCAACGGCAAGCGGTGTTGTTGGCCCGCGCGTTGTTGCTCGATCCACCGATCATGCTGCTCGACGAACCCACCAGCGCCATGGACAACAGCAGCGAAGACGTCCTGCGGCAGAAACTCCATGGCTGGATTCAGGGCAAAACCCTGCTGCTGGTCACTCACCGCACCTCGATGCTCAGCCTGGTGGACCGGTTGGTGGTGCTGGACAACGGGCGGATCGTCGCCGACGGCCCGAAAGAAGCGGTCATCGATGCACTGCGCAAGGGCCGTGTCGGCTCTGCGACGGTTTAGGGGCACAAACACATGACCCGTGGCGAGGGGGCTTGCCCCCGTTGGGTCGCGAAGCGGCCCCAAAGCCATTCACCCCGCTGTATCAGACAGACCGAGTTGGCAGGTTTTACGACTGCTTCGCAGCCGAACGGGGTGATGCGGCATTCCGACAAGCCCCCTCGCCACAAAGCTCCATCGCCACAGGTTTGTGTTCGGCTTTGTTTCTCTTAACTGACGGGTATTGCCCATGTCTGCTCAAACACCGGATTCAGCGGCCCGAAGCTACCTCGGCAGTTTCAGCAAAAGTGCCGAAAGCGAATTCATGCCGGAAACCGCCGGCGCCTCGTTGCAGGATTCGCCGCGCTGGTCGCGGATCACCGTGTGGCTGGCAGCGGCGCTGCTGATCACCGCACTGGTCTGGGCCAAGTTCGCCGTGTTGCAGGAAGTCACCACGGGTGAAGGCAAGGCGATTCCGTCGAGCAAGATTCAGGTGATCCAGAACCTGGAGGGCGGCATCGTCACGGAAATCTTCGTGCGCGAAGGGCAAATGGTGAACAAGGGCGACACCTTGCTGCGCCTGGATGACACGCGATTCCTGTCGAACAAGGGTGAGAGCGAAGCGGATCGTTATGCGCTGACCGCGCAGGTCGAACGGCTGTCCGCCGAAGCGGAAGGCCGGCCATTCAAGCTGTCCGCGGAAGTCATCGCCAAGGCGCCGCAAGTGGCCGAGGACGAACGCTCACTGTACGAACAACGTCAGCGCCGACTGGCCAGCGAACAACGCACGTTGACCGAACAACTTCGGCAGAAAACCCAGGAGCTGGCGGAATTCCGCTCCAAACAGGGGCAGTTCAGTTCAAGCCTGGCGCTGCTGCAACAAGAGATGAACATGTCGGCGCCACTGGTGGGCACCGGAGCGGTTTCGCCGGTGGAAATCCTGCGGCTCAAACGCAGCGCGGTAGAAATCCGCGGCTCGCTGAATGCCACGACACTGGCGATTCCCCGTGCCGAATCGGCGATCAATGAGATCAAAAGCAAGATCGACGAGTCCGAACAATCCTTCCGTTCGGACGCGGCGAAAGAGCTGAATGAGAAACGCACCGACCTGTCGAAAATCACTGCGACGAGCATTGCCATCGACGACCGGGTGACGCGCACCACCGTGGTGTCGCCGGTTCACGGCATCATCAAAGTGCTGAAGGTCAACACCATCGGCGGCGTGGTCCAGCCGGGCAACGACATGGTGGAAATCGTGCCGCTGGAAGACAACTTGCTGATCGAAGCCAAGGTCCGCCCTCAAGACGTGGCGTTCCTGCACCCGGGCCAGAAAGCCATGGTCAAGTTCAGCGCTTACGACTACACGATTTACGGGGGGTTGAGTGCGAAGCTGGAACTGATCGGGGCGGACACCATCACCGATGACAAGGGCAACAGCTTTTATCTGATTCAGGTGCGCACCGACAAGAATCACTTGGGCGGGGATGTGAAACCGTTGCTGATCATTCCGGGGATGGTGGCGACGGTGGACATTATTACCGGGGAGAAAAGCGTGCTGGATTATTTGCTTAAACCGGTGTTGAAAGCGCGGACCGAGGCGATGCGGGAACGTTGATCGCTTCTCCCTGACAGCCATGCCATTCGTCGGAACTGTCAGATATGTCAGTAGCTGCTTATTTCATTTTCATGGGAAACAGGATTTGCCACTTTAAACAAACGCAAGTGGTTAACCTGACGAAAAGGATAGTTCTCATGAATACGAATCAACTGAGCGGGCTGACATATGAAGATTTTGAAGATGTAACGAAAGGGCCAATTCTTCACCATGAACCTTTGACTGCAAAAAACATGAAGATCTATGCCTTACAGGCAGATGATCAAGTTCAGGCAGTCGAAACGGTTGGACCCTATGCACCATTTGTGCACAAAGGGAGCATTCAAATAATTGGGCCAGGGGGGATCAATGTGAAATTGGACCAACCGGCGAAAGATTTAAACTTTGCGATGGCTGATCCGGTAGATGCAACAATTCAAGTAACCTTTTACGGCCCTAACGACGAAATGTTAGCTTCAAAACAATATGAGTCAAAACCAGAATATGGTGAATGGATCAAATCCCCCGAAGGCAAAACCATCAAGCGGTTCGAGATAAAATGCCTGACAATTCGAGTTTATATCGATAACTTTGTCATGTATGTCGTTTGATATTTTGCCAACTGCACGGTTAGCCACTGCATCAAGATAATGCTGTATTTCCTGAGGAGGGAGTTTGCCCCCTCCTCAGGAAGGTAGCGCTGCGCACCAATGGACCAACATCGACAATGTTCATCTGTCGCCATGATTGCGCTGAAAAACCTCCTCTCCCATCGCCGCAATCTGCCCCTCGATCAACGCCTCGAACGGCTTCAACAACGGCTCAAAACTGACGGGTGACTCCAGCGTCTGCAACGCCTGCACAATCGCCTCCACTGTCGACAACGCCCCAGGCCCCGGAGCCTTGCGCAAGCGATAACGCGACACCGCGCCCTCGGCCAATGTCACTCTGGGCAACGCCGCCAACAACGGATTGAGGTGCAGCATTTTGCGCGCCTTGCGCCAGGTGCCGTCCGGGACCACCAGCAATAGCGGTTCATCATGGGTGGTGTAAGCCTGCAACGGTTGCGCATCCTCGGCGGGAAACAGCAGCCGCGCCTGATAGCCCGGCTGATTCAACAACGCCGGCAAATCCTCAAACACCTCGCCGACGATCAACTCGGCATTCTTCAACCCCAACGCGGCCAACCGCGCGGTGTTCAGCGCGTGGTTCACTTCGCTCGGATGCTGAAGCAGCAACACTCGAGTGCGGCTGTCGAGGCTCGGGATCAGCGGGCACAGGCAATGGGTTTGCGGACGCAGGCAACGCGGGCACTGGATTCTGGACATTGTCTCAAGCCTGATTCAGTTGTGCTTTAAGCAGATCACGAAAGGTCTGGATCAGCGGTTCGCGGCTGCGGCCACGGCGCACGATCATCGAGAACGGCGCCTGATAACCGAACGTCGCCGGCAGCAGCACCCGTAAATCACCTTTGTCAGCCCAAGCCTGGGCGTAGTGCTCCGGCAAATAACCGATGTAGGCGCCGGACAGCACCAGAATCAGCTGGGCTTCCATACTTTCCACGGTCGCCGCGCTGTGTTTGAAACCGTGGCGGGCCAGTTCGGCCTGGCTCCAATAGCCGCGACCGACCATGCGCTGTTGGGTGATCACTTGCTCAGGAATACGCCGCTCGGTGAACAGCGGATGACGACTACTGCAATACAGCCAATGTTGCTCGCGGTACAGCGGCATGTAGACCAGACCGCTCATGCGCGTGGAAAAAGCACCGATGGCCAGGTCGAGGCGGTTGTCCTGCACGCCGAGCTGCAGCTCGTAAGGGCTCATGACCGACAGATGCAAATGCACCGCCGGGTGCTCCTGACTGTAGGCACCGATGGCTTCGGCAAAGGGCAAGGCCTTATCGCTGACGGTGGAGTCGATCACGCCCAGGTTCAAGGTGCCACGCAGCTCGCCTTTGAGGGCGGCGGCGTATTGTTCGAAACCTTCGAGTTCCGCCAATAGACGCAGGGTTTCCTGGTGGAACAGCTCACCCTTGCTGGTCAGGCTGAAACCACCGCGACCACGATGGCAAAGCACCAGGCCCAAGGCCGCTTCGAGCTGGCTCATGTAAGTGCTTATAGCCGAGGTCGAGAGATTGAGCTCGTGCTGAGCATTGGCGAACCCCTGATGGCGAACCACGCTAACGAAGATGCGCAATAGTTTCAGGTCGGGTAAAGCGTTGGCCATGGGGGACTCCAAGCACCTAGATCGTTCCCACGCTCTGCGTGGGAATGTAGCCCGTGACGCTCTGCGTCACATGCAGGAAACAGCTGGACGCGGAGCGTCCGTGGATGCTTTCCCACGCAGAGCGTGGGAACGATCACGCGTAAGAGTCTATCTCCGCCCTCGCCATTAGTTTAGAAAAATCTGAACTAAGTATTTGCCCGTAGCGATTCTTCCCGGCCACTACATTTCGCAGAATCGGCCCACAGCGGTGCCCGTCTCTCCCCGAGCGTGCAACCGACATAAATAAAACAACGACGATGAGGCCTTACCCGTGGACAAGATTCTTCACCAACCACTGGGCGGCAACGAAATGCCGCGCTTCGGCGGCATCGCCACCATGCTGCGACTCCCCCATTTACCATCTGCTGCTGGCCTGGACGCTGCCTTTATCGGCATCCCGCTGGACATCGGCACGTCCCTGCGCCCCGGCACCCGCTTCGGGCCGCGTGAAATCCGCGCTGAATCGGTGATGATCCGCCCGTACAACATGGCCACCGGCGCCGCGCCGTTCGACTCGCTGTCGGTTGCCGACATCGGTGACGTGGCGATCAACACGTTCAACCTGCTGGACGCCGTGCGGATCATCGAAGAGGCCTACGACAATATCCTCGAACACGATGTGATCCCCATGACTCTCGGCGGCGATCACACCATCACCCTGCCGATCCTGCGTGCCATCCATAAAAAGCACGGCAAGGTCGGCCTGGTGCACATCGACGCTCACGCCGATGTGAACGATCACATGTTCGGCGAGAAGATTGCCCATGGCACGACCTTCCGTCGCGCTGTAGAAGAAGGCCTTCTGGATTGCGACCGCGTGGTGCAAATTGGCTTGCGCGCTCAGGGTTACACCGCTGATGACTTCAACTGGAGCCGCAATCAAGGCTTCCGTGTGGTTCAGGCTGAAGAATGCTGGCACAAATCCCTGGCACCGCTGATGGCCGAAGTTCGCGAGAAAGTCGGCGGCGGTCCGGTGTACCTGAGTTTCGATATCGACGGTATCGACCCGGCCTGGGCACCAGGCACTGGCACCCCGGAAATCGGCGGTCTGACGACCATTCAAGCGATCGAAATCGTGCGCGGCTGCCAAGGCCTCGATCTGGTCGGCTGCGATCTGGTAGAAGTCTCGCCAGCGTACGACACCACCGGTAACACCTCGCTGTTGGGCGCCAACCTGCTGTACGAAATGCTCTGCGTACTGCCGGGCGTGGTCCATCGCTGAGGATCGGTCATGAGCGAACGTGATCAGGTACTCAACGCCGCCGCCGAGCTGGTATCGGCCTTTGCCCGTAACGATCGCGAAGCTTACTTCGGCGCATTCAGCGTTGATGCCAGCTTCGTGTTCTACACCCTCGAGCAGCCCCTGCTGTCGCGCGATGCCTATCAGGCGTTGTGGGACACCTGGCGCGCCGAGGACGGCTTCGAGGTGCTGTCATGCACCTCGAGCAACGCCTTCGTCAGCCTGCAAGGTGACGTGGCGATTTTCATCCATGACGTAGCCACCGAGCTGCGCATGCAAGGGGAGCAACACTTCAGCCAGGAACGCGAGACGATTGTTTTCAAGAAACAGACGTCTGGCCAAGAACAACAAGGCCTATGGCTGGCCTGCCACGAACATTTGTCCGCAATGCCGGAAGGGCTGCCACCCCCTTAGCCAAACAGGTGACGCTCACGCACGATGAGCGCGCCTTTATGATCGGAGCAGATCATGAATAACAACAACAAAGACCAAAGCCTTACGCAAATCGAAACCTACGGGGTCGAACAGATCCCGGACAACGAACGCACCGCAGGCCCGACGGACTTGTTCCGGATGATCTTCGGCGGTTCCAACACCTTTGCCACCGCCGTGCTCGGCAGTTTCCCGGTACTGTTCGGCCTGTCTTTCCAGGCAGGCGTCTGGGCGATTGTGCTGGGCGTGTTGCTGGGTTCGCTGATCCTTGCGCCCATGGGGCTGTTCGGCCCGATCAACGGCACCAACAACGCAGTGTCGTCCGGTGCGCATTTCGGTGTGCACGGGCGGATCGTCGGTTCGTTCCTGTCGCTGCTGACCGCCATCGCCTTCTTCTCGCTCTCGGTGTGGAGTTCGGGCGATGCGTTGATCGGTGGCGCGAAACGCCTGATCGGCTTGCCGGAAACCGACTTGACCCTGGGCCTGGCCTACGGTCTGTTCGCGATCCTGGTGCTGACGGTGTGCATCTACGGCTTCCGCTTCCTGCTGTGGGTCAACAAGATCGCCGTGTGGAGTGCCAGCCTGTTGTTCCTGCTGGGCATCTTCGCCTTCGCCGGTCCTTTCGATGTGAACTACGCCGGCAGCGTCAGCCTCGGTCAACCGGGTTTCTGGGCGGCCTTCATCGGCGCTGCGCTGGTAGCGATGAGCAACCCGATTTCCTTCGGGGCGTTCCTCGGCGACTGGTCGCGCTACATCCCGCGTGACACCTCCAAGCGCCGGATCATGGCGGCCGTGGTGATCTCGCAGATCGCCACCTTCATCCCGTTCCTGTTCGGCCTCGCCACCGCCACCATCGTGGCGATCAAGGCACCGGACTACATCGCGGCCAACAACTACGTCGGCGGTCTGCTGGCGGTGTCGCCGAGCTGGTTCTTCCTGCCGGTGTGCCTGATTGCGGTGATCGGCGGCATGTCCACTGGCACCACGTCGCTGTATGGCACCGGGCTGGACATGTCCAGCGTGTTCCCGAGGGTGCTGTCGCGGGTCAAGGCGACGTTGCTGATTGGCGTGATGTCGATTGCCTTCATCTTCATCGGGCGCTTTGCGGCGAACCTGGTGCAGAGCGTGTCGACCTTCGCCGTGCTGATCATCACCTGCACCACCCCGTGGATGGTGATCATGATCATCGGCCTGCTGGTGCGTCGCGGCTTCTACTGCCCGGATGACCTGCAAGTGTTCACCCGCGGCGAGAAAGGTGGCCGTTACTGGTTCACCCACGGCTGGAACTGGCGTGGCCTGGGTGCCTGGATCCCGAGCGCGCTGGTGGGTTTGTGCTTCGTGAACCTGCCGGGGCAGTTTGTCGGCGTGCTGGGTGATCTGGCCGGGGGCATCGACATCTCCCTGCCGGTGACACTGGGCCTGGCCTCCGTGGTGTACCTGACGCTGCTGAGCCTGTTCCCGGAATCGCGGGAAGTGTTTGGCCCGACCGATGCACGCAGCAAGGGCAAGGATTCGCTCGGTAAACCGGCGTTGCGCCAAGCTGCCTGACTCAACGCATTACCTGTAGGAGCGAGACTTGCCCGCGAAGAACGATGACGCGGTCTGCCTGACAGACCGCGGCGCAGCCATCGCGGGCAAGCCACGCTCCCACAGAAAAGACTGATTTTCGCCTCACCATAAAAAAGACAATCGGAGACACGCCATCATGGCTTTGGATTTATTCGTCGTACTCATCTACGCCGCCGCGATGCTGATACTCGGCTACTACGGCATGCGCAAGGCCAAGACCAACGAAGACTTTTTGGTTGCCGGTCGTAACCTCGGCCCGAGCCTGTACATGGGCACCATGGCCGCTACCGTTCTGGGCGGAGCATCTACTGTTGGCACCGTGCGCCTGGGCTATGTCCATGGCATCTCCGGTTTCTGGCTCTGCGCGGCCCTCGGTTGCGGGATCGTGGCGCTGAACCTGTTCCTCGCCAAACCGCTGCTGAAACTGAAAATCTACACCGTTACCCAGGTGCTGGAAAAACGCTACAACCCGATGGCCCGCTCCGCGAGCGCGGTGATCATGCTGGCGTATGCGCTGATGATCGGCGTGGTCTCGATCCTGGCCATTGGCACCGTGCTGCAAGTGCTGTTCGACCTGCCGTTCTGGCTGTCGGTATTGGTCGGCGGTGGCGTGGTAGTGATCTATTCGGCGATCGGCGGCATGTGGTCCCTGACCCTGACCGACATCGTCCAGTTCGTCATCAAGACCGTGGGCCTGATGTTCATCCTGTTGCCAATCTGCCTGTACCGCGTCGGTGGTTGGGATGAGTTGGTGTTGAAACTGCCGGCAACCGCCTTCAGCTTCACCACGATTGGCTGGGACACCATCATCACCTACTTCATGATCTACTTCTTCGGGATCCTGATCGGCCAAGACATCTGGCAGCGTGTATTCACCGTCAAGAGCGCCAAAGTGGCTCAGGTCGCCGGTACATTCGCAGGCTTCTACTGCATCCTCTACGGACTGGCCTGCGCCCTGATCGGCATGGCCGCTCATGTGCTGATCCCGGACCTGGACAACGTCAACAACGCCTTCGCCGCCATCGTCAAACTGTCCCTGCCGGACGGTATCCGTGGCCTGGTGATTGCGGCTGCCCTGGCGGCCATGATGTCCACCGCCAGCGCCGGCCTGCTCGCCGCCGCCACCACCCTGACCGAAGACTTGCTGCCGAAACTGCGCGGCGGTAAACAGTCGAGCCTGGCGGTCAATCGCCTGTTCACCCTGCTGACCGGCATCGCCGTGCTGGGTATCGCGCTGGTGGTGAACGACGTGATCAGCGCCCTGACCCTGGCCTACAACCTGTTGGTGGGCGGCATGCTGATCCCGCTGATCGGTGCAATCTTCTGGAAACGCGCAACCACCGCCGGCGCTATCGCCAGCATGGGCATGGGCTTTGCCACCGCACTGCTGTTCATGGTCAAGGACGGTATGGACGCCAACACCCCGATCTACTACAGCCTCGGCGTGGGCCTGGTGAGTTTCGTGGTGGTCAGTTTGCTGTCCCGTCGCCCGGCACCGGTGGCGAGCGCCGCCTAAGCTTAAACATGACGACTTGATGCTTTCTTCGACGGGTGTGGCGTCGGTTGCCACACCCGTTTTTTTTCGTCCGGAGAAAACCTTTGATGAAGATTGTTTCTCGCGATCAGTGGTTCGAGGTCAAACAGCTCAGCGACGGGATTCGACTGATTCACGAGCCTTACATTCGGCCCTTTTACCGCTGCAACCTCTGGCACATTCAGGGGCGTGACAAGGATTTGCTGCTGGACAGCGGTTCCGGGCTGGTCAGCCTGCGCGAGCAATTGCCGTGGATCACCGAGCGACCACTGGTGGCGGTGGCCAGCCATTGCCATTTCGACCACATCGCCGGGCATCACGAATTCCCCGAACGGCTGGTGCACCCGGCCGAAGCACAGATCCTCGCCGAGCCCGATGGTGACAACACCCTGAGCAAGGCTTTCGTCGGTGACGACATGTTCGAGGCTCACCCCGACTGCCCGTTGTGCTACGCCGAATACCGGGTCAAAGCCGCACCGGCCACAGGTTTGATTGAAGAAGGCGACGTGCTCGATCTCGGTGATCGGGTCCTGCAAGTGCTGCACACGCCGGGTCATTCACCGGGCGGCATCAGCCTGTTCGAGGCGGCGACCGAAACCCTGTTCAGCGGCGACATCATTTACGACGGGCCACTGATCGAAAACGCCTACCACTCCAACCTCGACGACTACGCTCGCAGCCTGCAACGCTTGCGCGCGCTGCCGATCCGCACGGTGCACGGCGGGCATTTCGGGAGTTTTTCCGGGGAATATTTGCGCACAATGATTGACGAGTGGCAGCGCCGACACGCCTGAAGCCTGCTGTACTCAGCACCAGGGACAACAACAATAACGCCCTCGAAGAACAATCATGACAAGAGATGCCGTTCGTACAACCGTGCACCGCTTCATCAGCCGCCTGCTGGAGGGCCGGGATGACTTCGACGACAACACCCGTCTGGTGCAGTTGGGATTGGATAAAGAAGACATTGAGGAACTGATCTTCCATCTGGAGGATCATCTGGGATTGACAGCGTTTACCGCCGAAGAAGACCGGATGCTCAAGACTGCGACGACCGTCGACGACTTGAGCCGGTTTTTGATTGAGATCGGGCGGTATTAACCGCAACACTTGATCTAACCTGTCGACCACCAAGATCGCAGCCTTCGGCAGCTCCTACAGGCACCCGCAATCGCAGCACAGGCGCACTCCTGTAGGAGCTGCCGAAGGCTGCGATCTTTTTCAGGATAAATAACTTACCTGCGGCGCTGCTGGCGGCGACGTTGTTCGTCGTCAGTGCGAATGGGTATGGGTTGCAGAGGCGGTTCGATCAAACCGAGTGCGACACCCAGGTCATGCAGCCAGTTTTGGATTTTCTCTTTCATGATGCCCCCCTTCAGGGTCGTGCCGAGCGGCCGAAGTTCTGTAGCCCCTTCGCACTGATAATAGTCCGAAGTCCTACGCAATGCTCGCCCAAGATCGCAATGATCTGTTACTAAATTGATCCAAATCCCATACCGCCCGTTCAAGCAATTGCCTGGGCCTGAATCGCTGCCGACGGATACACCGCCTGCTGCTGCTCGATCCATGCATTCAGGTTGGCCCCGACCATGCCTTTGCGCCACATCAGCCAAGTGGTCGCGCTGGCGAACGGCTCGGCCAACGGGTGCACTGCCACGCTTTCGCGCCCTGGCAGGCTGGCGAGCATCGACTCCGACATCAGCGCCACGCCAGAGCCGGCAATCACACAGGCGAGCATTCCCGGATAGGACTCGATCTCCATCGCCCGGCCCATGGCCGCGTGATCATGGGCAAACCAGGCTTCCAGACGCATCCGATAGGAACAGCCCTGCCGAAACGTGAACACCGAACGTCCTTCGACATCCAGTGCGCTGCGTACCGGCGCATGATCGGCCTCGCTGATCAACACCAGCCGTTCGTCGCACAACGGCACGCCGTCGAGCCCGGCCAGTTCCAGCGGGCCGTCCACCAGCGCCGCATCGAGGCGCCCGGTGAGCAGACCTTCGAGCAATTCGCCGCTGGGGCCCGATTGCACTTGCAGGTTCACCGTCGGATAGCTGCGGTGATAACGCGCCAACAGCTCTGGCAGGTGAATTGCGGCGGTGCTGTACATGGTGCCCAGTACGAAATCCCCGGCCGGTTGCCCGCCCTGCACTGCCGCATGGGCTTCGTCGTGCAAGGCGAACAGCTTGGCGGTGTAGTCCAAGAGGACTTTTCCCGCAGGTGACAACTGCAAACGCTGACGCTCACGTACGAACAGTTCGACACCGAGTTGCTCTTCGAGCTGCTTGAGCCGGGTCGACAGGTTGGACGGCACGCGATGCAGGCGTTCAGCAGCGCGGGTAATGGAGCCCTCCTCCGCCACCGCCTGGAAGATCCGCAATTGGCTGAATTCCACGCCATTCTCCAAACCAGAACAAGTTTCTCACTATTATTCATTTTTAAAGAAAATCAATCAGTCCTAGCCTGACGGTCATTGATCCTCGGAACGGAACTCAGACCATGTCCCCTCTGATTCGCTTAACCGCCAGCTTCATCGCCCTGATGATGGCCATGGGCATCGGGCGTTTCGCCCTGACCCCGCAACTGCCGCACTTGCTCAGCGAAGGCCAGATCGACCTGACCGCCGCTGGTCTGATTGCCGCCGCCAACTACCTCGGCTACTTCGTCGGCGCGGTGGACGCGATGTTCGCCCGTCGACCCGACCAGGTTCGTCGGCGCCTGATCGGCGGTTTGTGGCTGTGTGTATTGCTCACCCTGGCCTCGTTCTGGGCTGACGGGTTCTGGTCGCATCTGGTGCTGCGTTTCGGCACGGGCGTGGCCAGCGCCTGGGTGTTGGTGATGATTACCGCATTGAGTCAACCGCTGGCAGCGGCGGCGGGTCGTCCGCGGCTCGGCGCGCTGGTCTTTGCCGGGCCGGGCCTGGGGATTTTTCTGACAGGGTTGCTGGCCTTGGGCTCGAACCTGCTGGGGCAGACGTCCGCAGTCTTGTGGCTGGTATATGCCGGTGTCGGGCTGGTGATGCTGTTGGGGATTCTGCCGTTCCTGCCGCAATCGGCGGCCTCTTCTGTGGCGACACCGCCTACTGCCACATCCGGCACCCAAGGTGTCGGACGTTTACCGGTGATCTATGGTCTGTACGGTTTGGGCTACATCATCCCCGCCACTTTCCTCTCGCAAATGGCCAACGCGCAGTTCCATGGGCAATGGCAAGCCGATCTGTTCTGGCCATGCTTCGGTCTGGCGGCGGCAATCGGGGTGGCGTTGGTGAGCCTGCGTCGGCACAACCCGAATGCCACTCGCCATTGGCTGATGGCAACGTTGTGGTTGCAGGCGGCCGGGGTCTTCGCCTGCCTGTTGGGCAGCGGTGCCGGCCTGGCGTTAGGGGTGATCTTGTGTGGCGGACCGTTCCTGGCCTGCATGCAACTGGTGATGCAGCGCTCCCGGGAACTGGCGCCCCATGCCACCCAGCGCAACGCCGGGCTGCTGACCGCGTGCTTCGCCGTGGGTCAGCTCAGCGGACCGTTGCTGGCCGCGCTGAGCAGCCATTTCAGCGGTGGATTGCAACCCGCGCTGGTGATCGCCGGCAGCGGTTTGCTCATCGCAGGAGGCCTGTTGCAGCGCCCGGTCAGGGTTGCCCAAGTGCTTTGCGCAAACGATGGCGGACCCACTGTTCTGCGCTCACAAAAGTGATCCCGAGCAGCACCAGCACCGCGCCGATCACAAAGTTCAGGCTCAGTTCTTCGCCCAGCAGCACCACGCCGAACGTGACGCCGAACAATGGCGTCATGAACGAAAACACCGCCAGGTTCGCCGCCAGATAACGGCGCAGCAGCCAGAACCAGGTCAGATAACTGAAGAACGACACCACCAACCCTTGGAACAGCACGCTGGCCACGGCAACAGTGGTCAGGCTGACATGGGTGACCTGCCCGCTGAGGATCGCGATCAACAGCAGGCCGACGAAGCCGACGATCAGTTGATAAAACAGCGTCAGGGTCACCGGCGCTTCCGACAGACGCGAGGCGCGCACCACCACGGTGGTCGCGCCCCACGACGCGCCGGCCAGCACGCCCAACGCATCGCCCATCAGCATGCGGTGGTCGAGGTTGTCCCACGACACGCCACCGGCAAACGCAATGGCAATGCCGATGAAGGCGAGAAAAATCCCCAGCCATTGCACCGGTCTTAAACGCTCACTCGGCAGCAGCCAATGCACGCCCAACGCGGTGAAAATCGGCGCGGTGTAGAGGAACACCGACATGTGCGCCGCCGTGGTCAATTGCAGGCCTTCGGAAATGAAAAAGAACTCCAGACCGAACAACACACCCGCCAGCAAGCCGCCGCGCCAGGTAGTGCCGACCTGATCCCAACCGCCCTTCCAGCAGATCAACAATCCTACGAGCAACGCGGAAATACCCGACCGCCCCGCCGCCTGCATGACCGGCGCGATGTCGGGCGCGGCCCATTTGATCATCACCTGCTGCACGCCCCAGATCAGGCATAACCCGACCATCACTTGCAGGGCAAACCCATCGGCGCTACGCCGGGTGGCGCTCACCGGAACACCTCGACAACACAATCCATGGCAGTGACTCGACAGTAAAAGCAAAGCCCCGACCTTCTGGCTGAGCAGAGTGCCGGGGCGAAAAATATGCCGTCGATTATTAACCAGATGGACAGAAAAAGGTGTCTGCAAAAGACCTTTAAATCGCCGCTTGCGTCATCCCGCTACGACCAGCGCCGCCGACTGCTGTGCCTGCTCGCGCTTGGCCAGCGCGAAGTACAGGACGCCGCCGAGAAAGCAGCCCGTGAACCAGGCAAAATTGGCCATTGGCTGCAGGACTGGAATGAAGGTGATCGCAACGCCCATCAGGGTGGCCGGAATCAACGCCTTGACCGCCGTCCAGTTGATTCCGCCGCTGTAGTAATAACGTCCGCTCGGGCCGTCGTTAAACAGCGCATCGACGTCGATCTGCTGTTTTTTGATCAGGTAGTAATCCACCAACAGAATCCCGAACAGCGGCCCGATGAACGCCGCCAGCACGTCGAGGGTGTAGTGAATCACTTCGGGGTTGTTGAACAGGTTCCACGGGGTGATGAAAATCGAAGCCACGGCGGCGATCATGCCGCCGGCGCGCCAGCTGATTTTGCTCGGGGCGACATTGGCGAAGTCGAACGCCGGGGACACGAAGTTGGCGACGATATTGATGCCGACGGTCGCGGTGACGAAAGCAAAGGCACCGAGCAGCACCGCTACGCTGTTGTCGATGCGCGCCACAGTGGCGATCGGGTCGTGAAGCATTTCACCGAATACCGGCAAGGTGCCGGAAACGATCACCACGGTCACCAGCGAGAACGCCAGAAAATTCACCGGCAGGCCCCAGAAATTGCCACGCCGCACGTCGTTCATGCTGCGGCAGTAGCGACTGAAATCGCCGAAGTTCAGGGTCGGACCGGAAAAGTACGACACCACCAATGCCGTTGCCACGATCACTTGACCGAAAGCTTCCCAGCCAGATAGGGATTTTTCCGCCAGGGTGAAGCTAATGTTGCTCCAGCCGGCCTGCCAGACGATCCAGCCAGCGAGCAGGAACATCACGCCGTAGACCACCGGGCCAGCCCAGTCGATGAAGCGGCGGATCGACTCCATGCCAGTCCAGAACACCAGCGCCTGGACGAACCACAGGCTGAGGAAACCGAACCAGCCGAGGTAGGACAAACCGGCAAAGTGCGGTTCGGCGTAGGCCGCCATTGAAGGAAAAAAGCGCAGCACGACAATGATCAGGGCACTGGACGCCAGGTACGTCTGAATCCCGTACCAGGCCACCGCGATCAGGCCGCGGATGACCGCAGGAATATTCGCCCCGAACACACCGAACGCCAGTCGACAGATCACCGGATACGGCACCGCCGCCTGCTGGCTCGGTCTGGCCACCAGATTGGCGATCAATTGCACGATGCAAATCCCCCCCAGCAACGCAATCAACACCTGCCAACTGGCCAGCCCCAGCGCAAACAGGCTGGCGGCGAACACATAGCCGCCGACGCTGTGCACGTCACTCATCCAGAAGGCAAAGATGTTGTACCAATTCCATTTCTGCGGCAGCGGCCCCAGGTCCTGGTTATACAGGCGTGGGCTGTAGCCGTTGGGCAATTGCTCGGTCATCGCAGGGCTCCTCGAAAGTACAGGCGCGGCCCCCGAGATTGATGCGGTGACCACACTGCGTACGGGAGCTGGCATGGTTTGTATACGAGTTGCTACGCAGAATGCGTGCCATACGATCGAAAGATGCGACAAGTCAGGCTTTGAACTCTGTTCAGAGCAAAGCCTTTAGGACGTAGAGGGGGTGATAATGCCCATGAACAGGGCGTCAGCGCCTGCAAACGGTGCAGGACATTATGTATACAAAGAGATAGGTGACTGCTGCGCAGTCAATCGCGAGCGGGCTCGCTCCCACATTGGATTTGTGGTGAGCCTGGGTGTTTGCGCCCGACGCATATTGTAGGAGCTGCCGCAGGCTGCGATCTTTTGACTGTAAAAAGATCAAGATCAAAAGATCGCAGCCTGCGGCAGCTCCTACAGGGGCCGGCGTAAGGTCAGCTGAGTTCGATACGATCAGCGTGAATGACGATCTGGCCGTTCTTGTACAACGCACCGATGGCCTTTTTGAAGTTGCCCTTGCTGACGCCGAACATACTGCTGATCAGCGTCGGGTCGCTCTTGTCGCTGACTGGCAGAGTGCCGTTGTTGTCGCGCAACTTGGCAAGAATCTTCGAGTTCAGGCTGGTGGCGGCTTCTTCGCCCACCGGTTGCAGGCTCAGGCTGATCTTGCCGTCGGCGCGGACTTCTTTGATAAAGCCCTTCTCTTCTTTACCGGCGCGCATGAACTTGAAGATTTCGTTCTTGTGGATCAGGCCCCAGTGCTTGTTGTTGATGATTGCCTTGAAGCCCATATCGGTCGCTTCGGCCACCAGCAAATCAACTTCCTGGCCAGGCGTGTAGTTGGCCGGGGTCTTGTCCAGGTAGCGATCCAGACGTGCCGTCGCGGTGATGCGTCGCGTGTGTTTGTCGAGGTAGACGTGCACCACGACATATTCGCCGGCCGTCATCTGGCGCTTTTCTTCGGAATACGGCAGCAGCAGATCCTTCGGCAAACCCCAATCCAGGAACACGCCGATGCTGTTGACTTCAACGACTTTCAAACTGGCGAATTCACCGACCTGAACTTTCGGCTTTTCGGTGGTGGCGATAAGTTTGTCATCGCTGTCCAGATAAATAAAAACGTTGAGCCAGTCTTCATCTTCGCTGGGAATATCTTTGGGGATATAACGATTAGGCAGGAGGATTTCGCCATCCGCGCCACCGTCCAGATATAAACCGAAGTTAGTGTGTTTAACCACTTGCAAACTGTTGTAACGCCCGACTAAAGCCATGTCCAATACCCTCATTGCGTGGGCGGCATTCTACCCGGTTTTGCGGGCGGCGTTCGGCGGCCGGCCCGGTGGCGCAAGAAAATCCGTCGAAGGCCTTAATTTTCCTGGGTTTTGCCGTGTGCGTTTGGCCGCTCGTCAGGCCGTTCGGCTGGTCTTCCCCCTCGCCAGCCCATCCGAAAAACGCTTTTTCTTCACTTGGGTTCTTAGTTAAAACAGTAGCTTAGGGGAGCATTGCGAATAATAACTTGCGATAAATTGCGTTTCTCCGAGGTGTATTTCGGGAGGATATTTACCAAGCAATTGTCAAGTATTTCCTGTACGATGCCTGGCCAAGTTAATTTCTACAGGTTAATGGCCGCCATGCGTGTAAAAGCATCCAACAGCAAAGCAAAGCCAGCTCCAGCCGTTGAAACCAGCGAATCGATCAACAACCAGATCGCTGCGTTCCTCAAGTCCGGCGGAGAGATCCAGCAAATTGCCAAAGGCGTCAGCGGCCAGACGTTCGGCCCGTCCAAGCAGATCACGCTGGGCAAAAAGTAATTTCCCCCGCGTTAACTGGTCCGTAAGCGCTTTGAGCTTCGAAGCGCTTGGACTGGAACCCTCCCGCAATACCCCATCAAACAAATCAATATTTCAAAAATCGACGAACGGCCCTCGATGCCGAGCATTCGCCGGTATGCTTGCACACGTCTAGATCAAGCGTTTCAGTAGGTTTCAAGGACCTGCTCCTCGCTGTTCATGGAGTGACGCATGCTCAAGCCCTCTCTTTTCCTGCTCTGCAGCGTGCTGTGGTGTTCAGACGCCAATGCGCAAGTCTTCCAGCGCGAACTGGGCGACTTCGACCTCAAACTCGCCACCACCCCCAGCCGTAGCATGGCCCAAGGGCTGGTCAAGCCCTCGACGACCGGCTCGTTCCACGGTGGCCTCGACCTGAGCCACGACAGCGGCTTCTATGTGGGTCAATGGTCCCCCAGCATGGGACTGAGCCCATCCAGCAACCTTGAAGTCGATTCCTACATGGGTTTTAAACAGCCCTTCGATCAATCCCTCGGCTACGAAGTGGGCATGATCCGTTACAGCTACCCGAAAGTGGACACCCTCGACAGCCAGGAGCTGTTCGGCGGCCTGACCCTGCTGGGCAGTCGCTTCGGCGCGGCCTTCAGCAACGACCCGGACAAACAGAACAGCACCCTCTTCGCCGACCTCAGTGGCAATCAGCCGTTCGGCATCGGGATCAGCCTGAAATACACCACCCACCAACTCAACACACCGGTGTCCGTCGACGATGGGTATGTAGGCAGCTTTACCGACTGGTCAGTGAAATTGTCCCGGCCGTTCATGGGCATCGATCTGGACTTGATCTACAGTGATTCAAACCTGAGCGGCAGCGATTGTTCCGCTTACTCCGGCCACAATAGCGAGTGCGACGGTCTGGTTACCCTCAAAGCTGCGCACAGCTTCTATTAATCGGCTGAACTGCCGGGCTCGTCCTGCAATCACATAAGAGAACCCGATAAGAAACCAGGTCTTCGCAAGGATTTGCCATGTCGCACTGGTTGAAACAGATTACCGTCATCATCACCCTCAGTCTCACCGTGGCCGCATGCAGCCGCGTGGGCCTGGCTTACCGTAACCTCGACGTGATAATTCCCTGGACGCTCAGCGAGTACCTGGACATGAACCGCGAGCAAAAGGACTGGTTCAACGAGCGCCTCAAGGAACACCTGATTTGGCACTGCACCACGCAACTACCCGGCTACCTCGATTGGCTTGATCGTTTACAGGCCATGGTCGTGAACAACCAAATCACCGACGCCGCACTGCAAACCCGCACTCAGGAAGCCAAACAGGCCATCGCCGAAACCGCCCTGGAAATCACCCCGTCGGCCATTGAGCTGTTGCAGGGGATGGATGACAAGCAAGTCGCGGAAATGAACGACGCCTTCACCAAGGACCAACGCAAACGCCAAGAGGCCTACCTCAAGCCGTCTCTGGAGCAACAGATCAAAGAGCGGAGCAAGCGCATGGAGAAACGCCTGAATGACTGGCTCGGCCCGCTCAGCCCAACCCAACAGCAACGGGTAATGGCTTGGTCGAATGCCTTGGGTGATCAGAACAAGCAATGGATTGCCAACCGCGCCCATTGGCAACAGCAATTCAGCGCGGCAGTCGCGCAGCGGCAGAGCCCGGAATTCCCACAGCGAATCGAGACACTTCTGGTGAATCGCGAGAGTTTGTGGACGCCGGCTTACCGCCAGGCCTACGCCAACACCGAAGCCCAGGCTCGGGCGTTGCTGGTGGACGTGATGGCCGAGAGCACACCGGTTCAGCGTGAACGGTTGCTGCAGAAGATTGAAGGCGTGCGCAAGGATTTCACTGATTTGAAATGCCTGAAAGCGGCGCGACAGGATTAAACGGACCACCACAATTCAATGTGGGAGCGGACTTGCTCGCGAAGGCGATTTAACATTCAAAATCTTTGTCGACTGTCATACCGCATTCGCGGGCAAGCCTCGCTCCTACAGGTAAGCGTCGTTCACACATTTTGTGAACAACACAAAACCCGTAGGAGCGAGGCTTGCCCGCGAAGCTGTTTACGCTATCAAGCAATCTGCGCCTTCGACGCCACGTCATCAAACGTCAGCTCCTCCAGCGCATCTTCCTGTTCATCCAGCACCTCGCGCGGATGCTCATTACCCGGAATGCTGCTGTCGATCAGGCTCAACAAACTCGAGCCCCGAGGCGTCAAAATGTAGTTCTCGCCATTGCCGCCCTGATCTTCTGGCCGAGGCTCGATATAGCCCCGCAGCAGCAGTAATTTTTCGTACTCACCAGCCACCGTTTTCAGGTGATCCAGGTTCTCAAACGGCTCACCCGCGGCAGCTTTCGCCGCCGCATACTGTTCGGCATAAGGCCGTGGAGTGAAGTTGTGGCCAGCGCCGTTCTGCACTTCATGCAGCAAGCGCTCCATCAAATCCCAGTTATAAGTCGTCATCCTGATCAACCTCCAGAGCCCGTGTGTGAAATGGCCTTCATAGGTTGTGACCGACAGGGAGGGCGGCCGTTCAGCCGAGGTATTTCGCCCTACCGACCGGCGGTATGTCGAATAGGGCACAGGCCAAACGACTAGGCTGTGTAAGACGGTTTACCCCTCTGCGCGGATCGACTTTCGCCAAAGCATGCAGGAGAAATCACCATGAACATTCAGAATCATCCGGTCGTGTCCCGGGAAGAATGGCTCGCCGCCCGCAAACAACACCTGGCCCACGAAAAAGCCTTCACCAAGGAACGAGACAAACTCAGCGCCGAACGCCGCGCCCTGCCCTGGGTAAAAATCGACAAACCCTACCGCTTCCAGGGCCCCAACGGCGAACTGAGCCTGGCCGACCTGTTCGGCGGCCACAGCCAATTAATCATCTATCACTTCATGTTCGCCGCAGGCTGGGACGAAGGCTGCCCGGGTTGCTCGTTCCTGTCCGACCACATCGACGGCGCCAACCAACACCTGGCCCATCACGACGTGGCCGTGGTCGCGGTTTCCCACGCACCGTTCGCCGAGTTCCAGCCTTTCAAACGGCGCATGGGCTGGACATTCGACTGGGTGTCGTCCGAAGGTTGCGACTTCAACTACGACTTCGGCGTCAGCGCCCGGGCCGAAGACGTCGCCGCCGGAAAAGCTACCTACAACTACGAAAAAACCGACGGCGCCGAAGAAGAACTCCCAGGGCTCAGCGTGTTTTATCGCAATGAAGCGGGGGAGATTTTTCACACCTATTCGACTTATGCACGAGGCCTGGATCTGCTGGTCGGTGCCTACAACTACCTCGACCTCACACCCAAGGGGCGTAATGAAGAGGAAATCATGGAATGGGTGCGGCATCACGACCGGTATGAGGACAAGGCAGCGGCCAGTTGCTGTCATGGGGGATAGACCCTCAAGGATCGAGGCTCAGCCATCGGGGGCATTGGCCCAGACTGGACACAGCCCCCATGAACACCACAAGGTTGCGTGGTGTTCTGTAGGTACATGCGGTTGCCTGACTGCAACTGGGGCAAATGCCCTACAACAACCTCGGAATCAGGCACCTTGCACCGCTGGAACGATGAAGCTTATAGTCCGCCCGTCGCCCAAATGGCGATTCAGGTTTGGCGACCTGATTATAGAGAATGCGAAGGCTATCAGCTTAATTGCAGGCGCCAACGCACCCGCAAAGCCGCTATTTTATGGCGGCTGTGCGCGGGAGATCTTCGGATCTGCCGGTTTCTCTGTACCGGTTCGCCAACCTGCGTACAGCTGCCACCCTCTCGTTTGGCGACGACTGAGTGACGGCATTAGCCAATCAAACAGAGATCTTCAAATGAATCGATACATGCCCCTCACCGGAATCGACCTGATCCCGGCGTCTCTACTTATTGATACCCAAGCGCCACTCGACGTCCTGCACGCGATGGCGGATTACCGCATTCGCACGGTCACTCAGGTGCTGGAAAACATCGCCTTTCGTGCCGAGATTGGTTGCGACACAGTGGTGCTTTCCGACTTTTCAAAACTGCTGGCCATACCGCTGCGTGATGGCTGTGATTTGATGGATGTAATTGGCAGACGGCTGCGGGCGCAGGCTGCGGAGTGAATGAAAAACGGGCGACCTATGGGCCGCCCGATTTACATAGGGAATACAAATAAACTAACGTCTTTTACGCAGAAGGCATGCTCGCCACGGGAATGCGCTGCTGAGGCTGCGTTATATCGTAGATATGCTGCTCACAGCGGCTATCAACAAACTGGAACTCCACCAAATAGACCTTGCTTCTTTCCGGCGTGAAAGTGGTTTTGAGCGGACCGCAGCTGTAAGTATTCCCGACGCCCCCACCCTTTGAGTAACCCGACACCTGGAATGGCTGATCGGCATCGGCCTGTACTTCCAGCTGTGGGAAGCGTTTAAGCGTGGCGCTGTTGGCTGCTTCGTTGAGTTTGGCAATCCAGCCGAATACCTTCCCCTGACCTGAATCCACCACGGTTCCAAGCACCTCCATACGCTGGTCAGGATCCGCTGCGCGCCTGATCGCGAACTCTACCGGAGAAGTGTTACCTGAGGCTTTCATGATGACCTTGGCGTGCTGCGCATCGACTGTCACCTTGTTCTGGTGCAGTTGGACACCGTCTTTCAACAGGCTGGGGGAAGACTCCCTGACGTTGGAATGGCAGCCTGGTAATGCCAGAATCAGGGTCAGTGCTAATAGTGTGGTTCTCTTCACGTCTGAATGTCCTTGAAAGCGTATGTTCGGCTGATGAGAAAATATCTGTCAAAGCGGCGCATCATAAATGCTGAGTTCGCTATAGGGGGTCTGTCAGGCCCAAGCGCGTATAGCGCAAAAACAAGGCTAATTTATTAGCCAAGATAATCTAGAAGTAAATCCGCCTATTTACTCCCTTCCTTCATCATTCATAAATTTTCGCCACACAAAATATTTTCGCAAAAATTTTCCAGCTTGGTGTAATCACTTCCCAAAAAGCGGACAGATTTATTTTCTGGTCACTGCATAAAACCAAACAAATAAATTCATCCCTTCTTCTCAGAAATGAGCCCCATTTACACCCAGTTGAAATCAGGCGTAATTTCACAAACAATCCCAGCAGACACAAGAACATTTCGAACTCGCAGAACTTCCTCCGCCTGACCGACAAATACTAGAACGAGGCCTTTCTGGAGCGTATTTCTTGATGTTAAAAAATTGCAGCCTGTCACTTCAGAAACAGCTTTTATGTGAGTTTTATCTTGATAGTCACCGCGACAACGCACCTCATACTTCGTCTCATCAACTTTAATGCCCGGAATATCCGTTGTCACTACCGACCAGCCGCACCGAGTACACTTCACTCCCAGAGTGCTGCCCTCTCTGAAACTAGCTAACTCACCTCCACACTGCTCGCACGTCATAAGATATGTTTTTTCCATTACGGCTTACCAGGATTAAATACTTTAAACGTCCCCTGATTTTTTAAGTCAGGGACATTAAACAGTGGCGAACTCGGACTTGACGAAGTTCGTGGAGCGACTACCATCATACCATTGCCATAAGCCCATACCAAGTTGGTTGGCGCCTTCACCGGAACTCCCATTTTGTTTGCTAGATTCTGAGCAAATCCAGCATCGCACGCCCCGGTGTCACAAGACAATAATCGGATAGGCTGTCCATTATAGCCGGGATTATTCTCAATAAGCCTGGAAACGAGCCGTTGGTCAGCCATAACTGTTCCATTAGGTGTAACGATTTCTATTTTTTGTGTACTACCATGAGCTATCACATCAAAAAAACCATCGGCATCAACATCCGATCTCTTAGATGCATTTTTAAAGAACAGGTCCGTACTACCCATAAAATTCGCCGGCCCAGGAACCGCTTCGTTAGTTGGCGCAGTTGGCCCTTTTATACCGTAGAAACCAGCTAACGTCGCAGTAAGCGTGCTGAGCATCATCGCCGTATCATAGCGACGCTCGACCTCTTCGCGATTTAACCCCGACTCTTTTGTCAACGCGGTAATAACCACGTCTCTTGTAATATCTTCTGACCCTAATCCTCGCAAAACGGTTTCTAGATTTTCCGCATCAGCAGGGTACAAGTCTTTGTAGAGCAGGCGGTAGGATACGTTTTCGCCATATTGTGCAAGAGCCTCTTTGGCTTCTGCGACCAAAACGGCGCATCCTCCAGAAGATTTATTACCCGCTGTACATATTGATGCAATTGCAGCATCTCGATCCTTATCACGCTTTTTGATCGAGGCTAGCTCTGCCTTTTCCTCATCGTTAAGAATGCTTTTACGCTGAAGAATCGCTTTTCTTGTGGCTTCTTGAAGGCTGAGATAGTTATTTTCTACAGCATTTTTCCCAGCCAGCGCCGCCGCCACCGCATCCAGAGCACCGCTCCCGACAGACGCACCGCCGATACCTGCAACCAAGGTAGCCAGGCTGGAAATGGTTTGCTTCTGCTCTGGAGTGAGTTGTTCATTACTAATCTCGCCGTACAGCTCTTCCTTAATGATTCGTGCCGTCTCTTCTGCCGCAACCGCCCCTACCGCCCCTGCAAGTGCAGAGTTACCGCTGGCCTTTGCAACTAGCGCGCCCAGCACCGCGTGGGCCATTAGGTTGGCTGTCGGGTCTCCTTCAGTTGCGTCCCTGATTTCTTGAGCAATATAGGGCGCCGCGGCGCCACTCAAGGCACCAACGATATTCCCGCTCAGCACGCCTTGCACAATAGAGACGATGGCCTGTGAAGCTTTCTGAAAGCTGCTGCCCATGCCATAGTCGCGTTGAACCTGCTGGCTTATCTGTTCGCCTGTAGGATTTACGATTCCCTGGTCTTTCAGTTTTTGGATAGCGGCTTTTGATGCCTCACTCTCCGGATCCTGAGCCTCCTTGATCTTCGCCGCAGCAATCGCGTCTCCGACGTCTTTCACCAATTCAATCGAGCTCTTCACCAGCTCGATTCGCTCGTTCATGGCATCTTCGTCGGGCTTGTCGATTCGTTCGTTGGCATTTGCCGTGTCGCGATTCAGGCCGACGAGATCTTTGGCTCCCTCAGGGTTGCGAACGATGATCGTGCCTTCGCTCACAGCGCTGCGAGTGTGACTCTTGTCGGACTCGCTGAGAGAGATGCCGTACAAACCACCTACCGAGGCAGATGCTCCAACGCCACCGTAACCTCCCGAGATGTTGATGCCTGCGGACTGGGCCTCGATTTCGCTTATGTTTTTGATGTCACGAGTGATAAGCCGGTCAGTCATCAGCAGGTTTTTATCCGCAGTGGCATCGCTGGCAATCACACCGCCCTCAAGGGTGGTAGTTTTGCGAACATCAACGCTATAGCCACCCGCACCTGCGAACAGGCCGGTCTGGTCGGTGACGGCTTTGTATTCACTGTTCATATTGCCCGCAGCCAAGTTGGCTGAGGCTGTTACGGGTGTTCCGTAGCAAAATGGTGGGATGCAAATGCTGGCACCGAATCCGCCGCTGCTTTGTTGGCTCTTCTGGTCTTGGGTATCCTGACGAGAAATGATGTTGAGGTTACCGTCGATAATCGCATCGATTGTATCGGCGCGAACCTGAGCCCCTGCCAACGTAGTGTCGCCGCCGCTGCGCAACGATAGCGAACCGCTATCCACCGTACTGTTGACCTGCGTAACAGAGCTGCCGTTGCCCATACCCTTCGCGAGTTGTGCGCCAAGGTCCAGGGTGAAGCCGTTTTGCTGGCCGATGTTGAAGCTAGCGCCAATGGCAGTTTTGCTGTTGCTGTTGCGGTTGGACCAATCCGCGGTGTTTTGCGCGCTTTCCACAATGATGTTGTTGCTGGCAAGCAACGAGGTATTGGTCGCTTTGAGGCTGCTGCCGACAATATGAATATCACCCTCGTTTTGTGCGGCATGACCATTGGCAATGATGGATAAGGTGCTGCCTGCGTTGAGAGTACTTTGCTTCGCGGTCTGGCTGACGTAGTCGCTGGTACTTTTGCTATGGGTATTAGCGATCTCGGTGCCGATTTTGATCAGAGAACCATTGCTGGCCGTACCACCCTGTTTGTCGGCGAAGCCGGTTTTTTGGTCATTGGCGTCCGATGCCATGCCGCCGAGGTTGTAGGCAGCCAAGGCAGCCTGGGCCAGTTTCACAGCCTTGAGTCGAGGGTCATCCGCATCTTTCGCCGCCTCGACCGCCGAGTGAATGGTCTTGACCGTGTCGATGATCGCACCGCCGATAACACGCCCCACAGCCAGGCTATTGGCTTTATCAACGGTGCTTTGATTCGACGTTTCCATGCCTGCGGCGATAGTGATGTTCGAGCCACGAAGGCTCATGTCTTTTGTGCTGACCAAATCGCTGGCGATGACATTGAGGTCCCCACCGGCCACAAGACTGACGTTCCCTTTACTGGAGCCGATGGTACTTCCGGTCAGGGTCGTTTGCGACATCGTGCCGTTGTGTTTCTGATTGCTGATTGACAGATGTTGATTGCCAGTAATGTCGTCGATGCCCAGATTGTTTGCCGTCAACACTCCCATTAGGTCGCGATTCTTTTCCTTGTGCATTTCAGTGCGGGAGAAAGTGTTCTCTGCTGCGTCGATTGTCAGGTCACGTCCTGCATGAATTGCCAGGTCATTGGTGCTCACCAGCGCCGAGCCGGTGACGGTGGCATCCCGTTTGGCGTTGACGGTAATGGTGTCGCCCGAGATCAGGCTGCCCACCGCGGTCGTCTGGGTTTCGGCCAATTGATCCTCGACCTTACTCGACTTCAAACCGCCCCAACTGCTTTTGCTTTGGCTGCGCTCGTGACGGGCGCTACTGGAGTCTGTAACAGCCACAATTTCCACATCGTTGCCGGCCCTCAAGCCGACACTGCCTTTTTCGGACGTGACGTTGCTGCCTTTGATCAACAGATCATTGCCGGCGGTCAGCGCGCTGTTGCCCCCGGAGGTGACCGAGCTGGCAACATTGGTAACCGAGTTGGTTTCATCAAGACGAAATTTCTTCCCGGAAGAAGACTTCTTGGTCTTGCTATAGAAGCTGTAATCCGAATCCTCAGCCGATTGCAGCACCAGATTCGAACCCGCCACCAGATAAGCCTCATCCCCAGCACTCACCCGGCTGGCAATCAACCCCAAATCCTTCCCCGCACTCAGCACCACGTTCCCACCCGCCGTCACGCTGGTAGACACCTGACTGACATGATCCTCCTGACTCGTCACCTTCTTGCTCTTGCCATACGAGTGCTGCTCATCCGCCGCCGAGGCCAGGGTCAAGTCGCCGACAGCGCTCATGCTCACATCGCGTTTGGCGTCGATCTGGCTGGCGATAGCGGTGATATCCCGTCCGGCATTGACCTTCAGGTCCTGCCCTACATCAATGTCTGAGCCATATTGAGTGATGGTCTGATCACGATGCCGACCGCGCTCGCCGCTGACGATCTGCTCGGCTGAAGTGAGGTTGACGTCGCGACCGGCAGTGATCGTGGTGTCAGCCCCGCTTTTCAGCACGCCACCAACGTTGTTGATATCACGTCCGGCGTTGAGCGTGAGCGAGTTTCCGGCTTCGATGCGGGCGGCGTTGTCGACGAAGTCGGTGCGCTCGTTGCGATAGCCGCTGCCGCTTTCGTGGGTGGTGACGGTGCGTTCGTTGATCACGTCGCCCCGGGTGGTCCGGAGTGTGACGTCACGGCCGGCGATGATGCCACCCGCCTTGTTGACGAGGTTGTTGCCTGCCAACAAGTCGAGGCGATTGCCGGCTTCCACCAGGCCGCTGTTGACCAGGTCATTGCCAACATTGGCCGACAGGTTGTTGGAGGCGCGCAAGGTGCCGGCATTGTTCAAGTCCTTACCGGCGATCAGGGTCACGTCGCTGCCCTGGATCAGGGCGCCGTTGGCGGCCAGGCGGTTGTTGGCGTTGGCCAGGTACAGCACCGGCACCAGCACTTGCTCGCCGTTCACTTCGGCGTTTTCCATCCAGACAATGTCGTGGGTCAGGGCCGCGACTTGCTCGGAGGTCAGGCTGACGCCCAACGACAGGTTGAGCTCTGTTTTGCTGGCGATGGCGTTGTCCATCAGGTATTTGAACAGGGCGTTGTTGGAAGTCTGACCATCGATGAAGCGCTGGCCGGTACGGGCAACCACGGCCTGTTGAATCAGGGTTTGTTCATAGAAACCGTCACCCAGGCGCTTGGCACTTTGATCGGCGTCGTAACCCAGGTTCGACAGCAGGTAATCCGAGCTCATGAATTGCTTGAGGTTGGTGAGCACCGGGTTGGTTTCGATCAGGTATTTATGCGGCTGGGATTTGCCGGCATTGCTCGGTAGGCCCTGTACGCGGTTGAGGGTGATAGGGGCACTGGCGGACGAGGTGACGGTGGCGCCGGTGAGGTTCCAGCTCTGCGGGCCGGTGCCGATCGGGTTGGTGCTGCCTTCCTGGCTCAAACGGAACAGGCCGTTCTGGCCGGTGGGCAGGCTGAAACCGGGCAGACTCAACGGGTTGACTTGCTGTTGCGTCAGGTTGGGCGGTAGTTGCTGGTTCAGGGTGATGCGAGTGGAGTACTGGCCGCTCGATGCACCAGTGCCGGTCTGCGGGCCGCTGCCCACGTAGGTGTAGCCGGGACGGACGACGCTGTTGTCGATGTTGTTTTGGGTGTTGATATTGACGGCGCCAGCGGCCTGGATCACGGCGGCGTAACTTTGGTCGCTGGAGGCAAGTTTTTCGGTCGTGCGAAGTTGCGTAGTCTCCCCTTCGGTCGTGCCAATAAAGTTGGCCATTGCGGCCTCAAGACCGCCCAGGTCATTGGCGTCGTAGCCCCCGCTTTCGTACCAGTACTTGTTAGTAAAGGCACTTGCCGCGTTAAACCACCCACTTGGACTCCGGGTTCGCTCGGATTGAAATATTCGGGTGGTTTCGGTTTCGCCGGTCTCGATGCCGCTGTTGGTCAGGTTGACCAGCGAAGCGCTCAGATTGCCGCCGGTGGCGATAGTGCTGCTCTGGTTCAGCAGGTCGCCACCGGTCAGGCTCAGGTCCCCACCCGCAGTGATGCTGGACGCGGCACTGGCCTCGGTGACCTCAAACTTATCGCGCTGCACGATTTTCCAGGCATAGTGCTGCTTGCCACTGCAGTCGGCGTTGATCAAAATCGCGCAGTCAGTGTTGGTAATGGAGGCGGTGTAGATGCCCTGGTTGTTGGTGGTCAGTACTGCGCGGACGTTCTGAATTGTGCTCGCCGCCAGGCTCATGGTGCCGTCGCTTTGAATCGACGCAGAGCTGTTGACGATGCTGGCGGCCTGGGCGCCTTGCCCATTACGATCAATCGTGAGATTGCCCAGGCTGTAAATGTTGGCGTAGCTGTTGTTCAGCGCGTTGACCCGCAGGCTCATGGCGCCACCGCTGAAGATCAGCCCGTGATCGTTAACCAGTGAGCCGGTGGTCACAGTCAGACCTTGGCCACTGCCCAGCGTCCCCGAGTTATAGAGGCCACCGGCGTTCACGGTCAGATTGGCAGCCGAAGTCATGCGCCCGGCGTTGTTCAGTTGACCACCCACCGACACGGTGGTGTCACCCCCACCGGCAATGCTGCCGGCCGCGTTGAGGTTCAGTTGTGCGGCGCTCAGGCCGAGTGTTCCCAGGCTGCTGACCCGACCGCTTCCCGAATAAGTGCCGCCAAGGTCGATCTTCAAGTTGCCATCACTGGCGATCAGACCATCGTTGTTCCAGTTGCTGCCGCTACCGCTCAGTTGGCTGACAGCCAAGAGCTGACCATTGGCCGTCTGGTTGAGATTATTGATGTTGACGGTCAGCCGATCGGCCTGAATCACGCTGCTGTTGGTCCAGCCGTCAGCGGTCAGGGTCAGGCCACCGCGAGTGACGAAGCTGCCGCCGGCACTGCCCAGTTGCCCGGTGGCAATGTCGAAGATGCCGGTGCCGACGTGCAGCACGTTACCGCCGACGTTCAGCAAACTACCGGCGCCGAGGCTCAGGTTACTGTTCGCGGACTCCACGGTGCCGTTGCGGTTGTCGAACAGGCCACCGATGGTGAAGGCGGTTTTGCCATTACCGCCCAATGCGCGCAGTTGGCCGGTCTGATTGTCGAGGCTCGCCGCCGTGATGGTCAGGGTGTTTTCGCTTTCGATGATGCCCAAACGGTTGTTCAACGCGCCGCGCAGGCTCAGGTCGACCTGTAGCCCGGCAATCTGCCCGTCGTTGTCGCCGCTGTTGTCGAAGTCTTTACCGGTGACGCTGACTCGGCCCTTGGCATATAGACCGCCATTGCGGTTGTCGAAGTTGCCGTTCGTACCGGTGTCGACGATGGCGTCACCGGTTTGTGCGGTGATGCGTCCGCCGTAGTTGTCGATGCCGGCCAGTGCCGTGAGGTTCAGGCTCTGAGCCTGAATGATCCCGCCCTGGCGGTTGTTGTTCAGGTCATAGCCGTTGCGCAGTACGCCAGTGATGTGGCTGCTGAAGGCACCTTGCAGACTGGAGAGCACACCGCCGCGGCTGTCGAGGCTAGCGGCGGTGATGCCCAGGTTGCCATCCTTGGCGACAATGCGTCCGCTCTGATTATCTATGGCAGCACTAGTTTCGACGGTCAGGTCGCCCTGGCTTTGCAGAGTGCCCTTGGCGTTGTCGAGGCTGGCGGCGTTGAGCGTCAGGCCGGCGTCGCGGCTGAAGATCAAACCGTCCGCGCTGTTTTGCACGGCGCCACTGGCCGTGAGCGTCAGTTGATCGTTCGCGGCGAGGGTGCCGCCATCGCGGTTATCGAGGCCACCGGTCAACAGGCTCAACAAACCCTGGCTAACCAGTTGGCCACGCTGGTTGTCGATCTGCACCGCGCGTTGAATAACCAGCGGGCCGTTGCTTGCCAGTTTGCCGTTGGTATTGGTCAGGGTGCCGAGCAGGTCAAGGGTGACGGCACCATTGCCGGCCAATGTGCCGGCGCTGTTGTCCAGGTAGGTGCCGGTGAAGCCGATATCCTTTTGCGCGCGGATGGTTGCGTTGGTGTTATCAAGGGTCTTGGCCTGGATGTCCAGACCGGCACCACTGTCGATCAGGCCACCCTGGCTGTTATCTAGTGTCCCGGTAATGACGAAGGTTTGCGTACCGCCACTGGAAAGAATGCCTTGGTTACTGTTGTCGAGGCTGGCCGCCGTGATCTTCAGCGTGCCGTTACTGACCAGCGCCCCGGCGTTGCTGTTACGCACGGCCCCGGTGAGGTCCACCAACACATCACCGCTACGGCTCGACAAGGTGCCGAGGTTGCGGTTGTCGAGACTGCCGCCCAGAAGACTCAGCCCCTGCCAGCCGGAGATCAGGCCATTGAGGTTGGTGGTGGTCTCGGCGGTGAGGTCCATTTGCTGACGGCTGATGAGTTTGCCGTCGCTGTTGTCCAGGTTGCGCGCGGTCAGCGTGTAGCTTTCGCTGCTGGAGAGTTCACCACCCTGGTTGTTCAAGTCCCGCAGGTTGCGGATGCTCAGTTGCCCTGTGGTGGTGATCAGGCCGTTGGCGTTGTTCAGGTCGCCCATGGCACCGCTGAAATCAATCGTAATCGCGCTGCCCAGCAATGAACCGACGTTTTGGTTGTTCAAACTGGCGGTGTTGATGGTCAGGGTGGCGGTGGCGTTGATCAGCCCCTGGTCCTGGTTGTCGAGCGCCCCGTTAACCTGAAGGTCGACGTCGCCCCGACTGGTGAGGGTGCCGCCGTTGTTGTTCAGGCTACCGGCCTGTACGTCCACGTATGCCGCAGCGATCAAGCCTTTGATATTGGTCAACGCCTGCTGCACACGCAGGGTCACTGCCTGATTGCCGAGCAGTTTGCCGTTGTTGTTATCCAGGCTGTCGGCCGCCAGTGTGAAGGCTTGGGCACTGGAAATCTCGCCGTTACGGTTATCGACCTTCTGGAGGTTTTTCAGCACCAGCACCGGGGCGTTGATCAAACCGTTCTGGTTGTTCAGCTCGCCGTGATTCAGATCCAGGCTCAGCGACGTGCCACTGGTGAGTTGCCCGCCATCGTGCTGGTCGAGGCTGCTGACATTGACCGTCAGGGCATTGTTGCTGGCGATTCGGCCCTTGACGCTGTTATCGACCGTGCCGGCGTTGAGGTTCAGGCTGTCGAGGCTGGTCAGCTTGCCGCCCTGGTTGTTCACCGCACCTGTGGCGGTGATGCTCAAGGCCTGACCGGCGGTCACCAGTCCCGCCACGTTATCCAGCGTAGCCATGCGCAGAGTTGCGGTGGCCAGGCTCGAGAGTTCGCCAGTGCGGTTGTTCAGGTGGCCAAGAGTGGCACTGAGATTGCCGGTACTGGTGATCAGACCGTTGGTGTTGAGGACCTGATTGGCCGTCACGTTCAGCGCGCCGCTGCTCAACACTCGCCCGTTGTTCTGGTTGTCCAGCGTCCCGGCGGTGATGTTGGCGGTTTGCGCGGCGTTCAACGTGCCGCCCTGATTGCTCAGGGTCTGGCTGGTGTTGACCGTCAGATTACGACTAGCCACCACAGTCTTGCCGGTGTTGTTGAGGTTCTGCGCGCTGAGGCTCACATCGCCCGCGGCGTTGCGGCTAGTGTCGGCATTAACCCCGGCCTCGATGATGCCGTTATTGGTGAGCACACCGCCGGCGCTCAAGGTGATGTTGTCCCGAGCCGCGAGGGTTTGCTGGTTGGTCAGATTGCCTTGGGTTTGCACGTTCAGCGCAGTGCCGGCGTAAACCGGTCCCCGGGCTTCGAGGCTCGCTGCTTTGACGTTGACGACGCCCGCGGCCGACGTTTGCGCAAGGCTGAGATGTCCATTGGCATCGAGCTGGATATCACCGCCACTGGCGGCCAGATTGCCATCGAGTTTCACCCCGACCCCGGCTTCGGTACCGACCAGTTTGATCGCCCCGGCGTACATGCCGCCGAGGGCCGAAGAGTCGATGGCCAGTTGCGGTTTGGCGCTGCCGTCATTGGCACGGGCGGTGGCGTTGAGGCTGTCGGCGTTGACGTTGTTGCGACCGGCGATGATGGTCAGGTTCCTAGCCTGAATCTCGGCGTTGATCTTGGCGCTGCGGGTGATGATTTCGAAGCGGTCGACGTTGTTGGCATTCAGCCCGGCGCCGTCGATGGCAACGCTGCCTTGATCGACCTGGAAGCGATCCAGCCGACCGTTGTCCAGCACCGGTTTGCCGGTGGTCAGGGTCACGCGCGGGGTGTTGATGAAGCCGCAACCGTTGCAGCTGATGCCGTAGGGGTTGGCGACGATCACCCGCGCCGACTGCCCCGCCACTTCGGTGTAACCGCGCAACTGGCTGGGGCTGCCGCCGACCACTTCGTTGAGGATGGTTTGTGCGGCGACCCGGTTGGTCAGGTTGGGGTTACCGATGATAATCCCGCCCAATTGCGTCGCGCCGGTCTGGTTGGCGACGTTGTTGAGGATCACACCCTGGGTGCCGACGTTGTAATCGTGAAACTGGTTATGCGACAGGCCGCTGCCGTTGGGTGTGGCGATGTTGACGATCGGCACCCCATTGCCAGCCTGACCGAGACTGGTGCCCGGCGTGGCCACCACAATCCCGTCCGCCTGCGCCCACATTGGCTGCCAGAACATGACGTTGGCCAACAGGAACGCCAACCCGCGCTTGGGCATGCCCCAGAAGTGTTCTCGGGTTTTCAGGCCCGCAGAAGGCTGGCGCGCGAGAAAGGCGTGATGGCGAACGTCCATGATTTGAATCTCGTTAAAACAGAATTTAGAGGAAGAAATCCACGCGGAAATAGATCGGCGCTTCACGCTCGGTCAGGGTGTCCGGGCGTTCCAGGGAATGAGCAAAGGTCACGCTGGCGGCCAGATGCTGACCACGGGCAAACAGCTCCACGGAGTTGCTGGACATGCGTCCGTGCTGATCGCCGTTGTAGCGGTCGCCACGGATCACGCCTTGGTCGTAGCCGAGGCTGGTGCCGTATTCGGCGAACACCGGGCGCAGCCACTCCAGAGTCACCGGTCGACTCCAGCGCAGGTCGTTGCGCCAGTAGCCGCCGCTGTCGCCGGACAAGGATTGATCCTTGTAGCCACGGATCGACGACTGCCCGCCGAGGCTGGTGCGTTGCGGGCTAAACAGCACGTCTTCGCTACGCTGGCCGGTCATCAGGCTGCTGAAACTGAAGGACTCGCCCCACAACTTGAACGGCTGCAAATAACTCGCGGTGGCGGTGTATTTGCGGTAACGCGCATTCGGCTCGCCGGGGCCCGGGTGACCGTTACCCTGAGCATCGAACGCGCCGATGCCTTCCTGCATCCCCAGGTCGAGGTTGACGAACGCGCTGCCGACCCGCCGACCGTGGTTGATGCCGAACTGTGCTTCGCTGATGCGGTTGCTGCTCAGCTTGAGTTTGCTGTCTTCGATGAAGTTATTGGTGCGCAGGTACGAGAGGCCGGTGCTGAGGGAGGTCTTGCTCAGGGCGTCGCGATGGATCACCCGCTCGGCACGCAACTGATGGTTTTCGCTGTCGCCGGTCTGCTTGAAATTGAAACCGTTGGCCTGCGCTTGCGAGCGGTATTCGCTCTGACTGTAGGTGTAACTGAAATTCCACCAGCCCCACGGCACGCTGTAATTGAGCATCGCGTTGTTGGAGGTGTGCTGGTGATCGGTCATCGCATCGTGACCGCCGCGCAGCATTAACTGATCGGCCAAACCCAGCGGGCTGTCCCAATCAAACGTCGTGCCCCACTGCTGCTCTCCGGTACTGCGCTGGCCATCATTACTGCGGGACAACCCGGCACGCCAAGGCTTCTGTGGGGTGTTCTTGACCAGCACTTCGCTGCCACCAACGTTCTTGCCCGGCGACAATTCCATCTGCGCCTGATTCGACGGCAAGCGGTTCAACTGATCCACCATCTGCTCGATTTCCCGCAGATTGACCAGCTCACCGCTCTTGCCGGGGAAAGCCATCCCCAATTCGCGGTCCGACAGCTTGCTGCCCTCCGTCCCCTTCAATCCTTCGAGCCTGCCCTCGACCACCAGTACCTTCAAATGCCCGCCAGACAAATCCTGCTGCGGCAAATAGGCCCGGCTAGTGACCAGGCCTTTTTCGATGTAGTAATCGGTGATGACTTTCAGCAACTCGTTGAGCTGCGTGACGCCCAGGCACTGACCGATGTAAGGCTTGAGCAGGCGATTTTTATCGCTGTCCGAGAGACTGTCGGCGCCTTTGAGCTCGATGTCCTTGATGGGGAAACAACGGGCGTCGGCTGGGGCCGTCGGAGGCATGGGTTTGGCCTCCTTGCCGGGTAATTCCTTGAGCTCCTCGAGACGCCGACGCTGCTCTTCGAGCAAGCGATCCTGACGTTCGCGGATCAGATCGGTTTCACCGGGGGTGGGGGCGGCGTGAGCAAGATTCAGCGGAGAAAGGCACAGCAAAGCCAGGCACAACCTCGCCACGAGGGCGGGTGGGTACATGTTCGTTCCCTCGAAATGGAGATTGATAGCATAATAGTGGCGCGATATTAGTTGGCCATTATTCTGGCGTCAATGAATGGATCCATTTGGGGGTGGGGGTCGATGGACGGTAGGGGTGTTGCGCTCGCCTTTGATTAGGCATTTCGTTGCATGAGGTGGCGATGTTTGTGACAACGAGGGATAGATACATGCCCCTCACCGGAATCGACTTGATCCCGGCATCGCTGCTGATTGACACCCAAGCTCCACTCGATGTTCTGCACGCCATGGCTGACTACCGCATCTGCACTGTTACTCAGGTGCTGGAAAACATCGCGTTTCGCGCTGAAATTGGTTGCGATACGGTGGTGCTTTCCGACTTTTCAAAACTGCTGGCCATTCCATTGCGGGATGGCTGTGATTTGATGAATGTGATTGGTAGACGGTTGCGGGCGTTGGCTGCGGAGTGAATGAAAATGGGCGACCTGTTGGTTGCCCGTTTCCCGTTATGCCAACAAGTAATATCTGATGCGTTTGGATTTTTTAAGGCAGTTTCACGATAACTACTGTTTCCAACGATTCAGGCAGTCCCAGGAAATAACTCCACTGCTCCAGTACCAGACGCCATTCTTGCAGGGTAAATTTACCCTCGGGTCGTCCGACCCAGTCGTCGTTGATCAGGATGTCGACCTGTACACCTGAAGCGTCCATGGTCAGCTCAACATCATTTCCCCCCCCGACCTCTGATGTTTCGGAACCATCTTCGATCGACGTTATGCAACCTAGTAGTCGATCACAATTCTCTTGTGTCTGAGCAATCGCGTTTAGCACAGTGCAAATATAGAGCTCATACCGCTCGGTATTCTCTCCAGAAGAAACCAGCGCGGCGCTGTATAGCACCTCCCCTGTAATAGGGTGATTCCCCCCAGAAATATAGTAATACTTCAGTTCCATCCCTCTTCCCTGCTTCAAGGTTTATAGATTGTGAAAACGGTTACCCTTGGTGACGTGTCCCCCCTAACCGTAACCCCGGATGGCGTCTTCGATCTCCATAGGGTTCCCGTTACAACTTTGTTAGGACTATTCCAGGCGCCGTCAATTTCATCTATCAGTCGTGCCTTGTCCCAAGTAGCCGGGAACATGCTATTTCTCGCGGAAAATCGGGGAAAATCGGGGACAGACCACGTTTAAATCGAAAGAGCACAGCCCGACTTCAGAAAAACGTGGTCTGTCTCCGTTTACCGCTACGGTAATTTCACCGTAACGATCTCATCAGAACCTTTAGGCAGCTCCAGAAGGTACTTCCATTGCTCAAGGATCTTGCGCCATTCCTGCAAGGTAAACTTGCTCTCCGGCTGTCCGATCCAGTCGTCGTTGACCAGAATATCGACTTGTACACCTGAAGCATCCATGTTCAATAGGACATCATTTCCCCCTGCACTGATTGACTCCTCAGTCCCTTCTTCGATTGAGGTGAGAAATCCCAGCAATCGATCACAACTTTTCGGAGTTTGAGCGATTGCCCCCAGCACACTGCAGACATAAAGGTCGTAACGTTGCGCATCCTCCTGTTCAGGAGATACCTCGGCTACGTCATGGAAAACCTCCCCCACATTGGGGTAGGTTCCCCCTGAGGAGTGATAAAACTTCAGTTCCATTGGTGCCCTCAATGTTTAAGGTCTGAGAAAACCGGGGACAGACCACGTTAGAAAACCGGGGACAGACCACGTTTAAATCGAAAGAGCACTGCCTGGAAGGTGTAGCCGGATTCACCTACCCATGAATGCACAACGCGCCGGAGTGCGGCGCGTTGTGGGGGTCAGATCAACAACAGGCGATCAGCGGTTTTGTACGCGCTCAATGGCCGTGTCATACACCGGGTTGGCCTTCTGCGTCTTGGCTAATTGGTAATGACGCAGGGCGTCGGGGAACTGACCGGCCGCTTCATAGATACGGGCAATGTTGTAGTAGGAACCGGCACGTACGGTGGCGGCCGAATTGCCGCTGGCCAGGGCAATGGCCTTGCGGTTGGCCCAGATCGACTCGGCGGTGTTACCGGCCTTCTGATACGCCAGGCCCAGGTTGCCGTAGGCCTGACCGTAGCTGTTATTCAGATCGATCGCCTGACGGAAGAAGTCGATTGCCAGCGGCAGATTACCGGTTTTGTAGGCCGCTTCGCCTTTGGTGTTCAGGCCTTTCGCATCGGCCTGCGCCGAAGCGCTGACCGCCACCGCCGTCAGCGCAACGCTGTCATCCAGCAATGGCGACACTTCGTTCAACACGTTTGCCGCATCGACCCTGGCACCCGTAATGCTGTTGATGTCCTGGAAGTCGCCATTGCCGGTCATGCGGAACACGGTCCACAGGTTGCCGCTGCGGTTCTGCGGCACGTAGTAGGTGCGCACCAGCGACTGGCCCATGTACACGAACACCTTGGCCTGGCTGTTGGAGAGATCACGCGAACCCGGCTCGCCGCTATTGCTGTAGTCATGCACGGCGTAGACGTAACTTTCGCCGTAGTGCTTCTTCTCAAGGGTGATGGTTTCCGGGCCATAGCTGGTGGTGTCGTCGACATCCAGATTGGCATCGTCACCGTGCTGTTTTTGAAAATAGATGTTGTTGCCGGGGAAGATCATGTGGGAGTCGAGGTCCGACGGGGTCGCACCCCAGGTCAGCACCACGCGCAGACCGTCGAGGTTCTGCATCACCGGGCTGATGGCATAGGTCATGCCCTTGCACGGGCACTTGACCACCAGATTGGAGTAGCCGGGCTTCTTGATGATCAGCAGGTTGCCGGCATCATCGGCAAACTCGGTGGTCAGGCTGACTTGGCCCTGAGCATTGGTGCGACCCACCACGTTTTGCGCACCGTTGCGCTGCAATAGCAGCTCGGCGTCGGCGATCTTCTGGTCCTTGACCACCGCACTCAGCACTTCGATCGGCAGTTGCTCGGCCTGCACCGAAAACGCCGCCGCCCACAACGACAACACCGAAACCACGCGACAAAACCGCATACTTAATTCCTTTAAGTGAAAGTAACGGACATAGCGAAATGTCCTACAGATTTTGGCGCGAACCATACACAGTTTTTGCGTCGGGTGCCCGACAATTGCATAGGAAATTTGTTCACTAAGGGAATCGCTGAAAAAACCAGGGAAGTGCGTAGGAGCAAGGATTAACAACAAGTAAAAACCCCTAGTAAAAATGGGGAAACCACGTTTCCTATCTAAGGAATAGAATTTTTTTTCGGTCTGCCCGGGCATCCCCGCCGAGCTCGTCGCCCAATCATAGCTTCGATTTCGGCAGTAAATCGCGGACCACCAAGTACATAGTTACCATTGGTGGCAGCCCGAATCTGGTCAACCAGCCCTATCTCTAACTCGCTTCTAAAAAGCTCGCGATAGACTTCAGCAGTCAATACATCTGTGTCCCCAAGCGATAGGTACTGAGCATGCGGGGTAATGAGGTGCGAAAATTCTGATTGGGCGTTAGCACGATAACTCGACCAACGATATTCCGCAGGATGCGTCACCATTTTGGCTCTGACAGGATTCATCTCAATGTAGCGATAACAGGCCAATACATAACTATCACTTTGAACAAGGCACGAACGGAAGCGTCCCTCCCATAAAGTCCCACTACGTCCATATGTACGATTTATGTATTGCACATATCGCTGCCCTATCCCCTTCATAAGCAAACTTGCACTGCCGTGTTCATGAGGACTAATCAACAAATGGACATGATTAGTCATAAGACACCACGCGTGAACTCCACACGCATATTTGTAGGCCTGTTCAGCAAGCAGTTCTAAATAAAAAAGGTAATCATCCTCTGAGAAAAAACAAACTGATCTATTATTTCCTCGTTGAATCAGATGCAAGGGGATACCTGGTATCAAGACACGTGCTCTGCGTGGCATATGGTGAGTCCATTCACAATTAATGATGCCGAAAGCTTAGTCAATCCTACGAAAAACAATCTCCCTATCTATTTCACACTATTTCAGATCGTTAAAGTGCGACACAGAGAAACGTGGTCTGTCCCCGTTTATCCTCGTTGAATCAGATGCAAGGGGATACCTGGTATCAAGACACGTGCTCTGCGTGGCATATGGTGAGTCCATTCACAATTAATGATGCCGAAAGCTTAGTCAATCCTACGAAAAACAATCTCCCTATCTATTTCACACTATTTCAGATCGTTAAAGTGCGACACAGAGAAACGTGGTCTGTCCCCGTTTATCCTATCGGTCACAATTCTGCGGAATCTGCACGATTGCACCTAGGACGCTGCAGACGTACAGGGTATAGCGCTGCGCATCGTCCTGCTCAGAAAACACCTCGGCCATAGCATGAAAACTTGTCGTGCATTGAGGTAGGTTCCCCCGGCGACGTGATAAAACTTAAGTTCCATGGGCATCCTTAAAATTTGGGGCCCCCTCAGGTTCCGTCCCCTGTTTGCGTTGCTCGTTTTTCTTATGGCAGTTTAAATGTAACTACTGACTCTTCCGACTCGGGCAATCCCAGAAAATACCTCCACTGCTCTAGAACAATTCGCCACTCCTCTAGAGTAAATTTTCCCTCAGGCTGCCCATTCCAATCGTCGTTGATGCGGATGTCGACTTGTACACCTGAGGCGTCCATGGTCAGCACAACATCGTTCCCGCCAGTTTCGACAGTCTGTTCCGAGCCGTTTTCGACAGATGCAATATAAGCAAGTAATTCATCGCATCGCTTTTGGGTCTGCGCAATAGCGTCAAGCACAGAGCATATATAGAGCTCATAGCGCGGGGCACTTTTTCCCGAAGAAACCGTCGCACCCCGGTAAAACAAATGCCCTAAAACAGCGTCATATCCCGCGTAAATATGGCAAAACTTCAGTTCCATTTCTCTCTCCTGCTTTAAGGTTTGTATGCATGGGTGTATGCATGGGGACAGACCCCGTTTTCCATCCATGGGGAATACAAAAAACTAAATAACAGCGAACGTGATCAGCCGGACCGCAAGTGCTCACTGACTTCTTGTGCCAGCGCCTCTACGATCGACCTCGGTCCTTCGATCATCAGCCCCATATACGTCTCGGACTCAATGGTTATCATGGCATCGCCCAGTTTGACGCGTGCGGTATCAAGCTCCTGAGACCCACCTACTCTCCAGAAGCTCCCCGCGCCTACTGCGCCACGTGATGTAAGCACCGCAACCAAAGCGGCCTTCAACACGTCGTCATACTCATCCCCAAGCCGGATGCTGGTGATTTCTGTATTCATCCGAGACAGGCCTAAATTGAAGAAAAAAACGTGGTCGGTCCCTCTACGTTTTATTACGTCTATTCAACACGCAAATTCACATATACCGTTTCAACAATAGCATCTTCCTCTCCGATATCGGGAGCATATAGCCTTAGCCCTAAACTATTCACATAAAAACCTGAAGAGTTAAACGTCAGAACCTGACAATTATTTTCAAAGAACTGTTGAACCAACTGCAAATTCTCACCCGCCAACCGTTGCCCCTTCCAGAAAAAAATCACTCCACTTTAAAAACTCCACACCGACAACCCTATAACTTTCATCATAGTAAACATGTAACCCAAAATCATCATACGCATCTGTTGGTACAACAGAGTCTGGCCCTTTGAGAAACTCCTCAAAACCACCCCCCAGGATCGACCTTACCTCAGCCCGACTCAGGCCGTTTTTAATCGAGCCAAGATCACCAAACGCCAACAGTTCGAAATTCATACTCATCATCTCTTAAAATCATCAGCATGAAAAAGGGGACACCCATTAGCCTTGATTCGAGACCGACTAATGCCCCCCTTTACCCTACGAAATCCCGAATGCCATTTTATATGCGACTTCCAGTTCGTACGGCTCAAGCTCTTTATATTCGGCTAATAAATCAGATCCCAGGAGCAATCCTGTTTTATCGCTATAAACGGCATACACACTTCCATTCCATTGTTCGTCATCAACACAAAAAACCTTAATAGACGGACTGCTATATTCCGTTCCGCACCAAGCAATCGTAGCTCCGTGGCTGACGAACCACTTAAGCGACTCCTTAATAAGAAGAGGCCACACACTCTCAGCTGGCCAGGCCGTTATTCTAAGTTCTATTGAGAGATCACTTAGAGATTCATCCTCCCACAATCGGGACTTAAATTCTGCTACTTCCTTCCAGATAGACTCAAAGGAGGTGAGTTCCTGGGTCAATTCTTTCGTAAAGCCTTTGGACCAATAGCCATAAAAAATCAGACCACTGACTTCATCCTGATAAACATTGCCGGTTGCCGGGTCTTTAACACTCCAAAACATCCCCAGACTGTCTAAAGTTTTCATAATCCAAAATTCGCCATTTGCTGAGGTGAAGGTTGTGTAGCTGTCACGAGGTCGCCGATTTTTATTTTACCTCTCGGCTCCTTCGCCACATAAATTGTCACATCCTTCCCGTTGACTTTACCGTAGTACCCTTTTACAGCTTGTCCGCCTTGAGACATAACGTGATCAAACGTTTGGGTTGAGTTGGTCAACAGACTTTCAGCAATTTCTTTGAAGCTTGTCTAGTCCTGAAACAGGTGTAAACCTATTTCAGGACTAGACAGACAAGCCAGACAAATAAATCCGTCCCCTTTCCCCGGCATCGCTGCTTATCGACACCCAAGCTCCACTCGATGTTCTGCACGCCATCGCTGACTACCGCATCCGCACCGTTACTCAGGTGCTGGAAAACATCGCGTTTCGCGCTGAAATTGGTTGCGATACGGTGGTGCTTTCCGACTTTTCCAAACTGCTGGCCATACCGTTGCGCGATGGTTGTGATTTGATGGATGTGATTGGTAGACGGTTGCGGGCGTTGGCGTCTGAGTGAAGTGAAAACGGGCAACCTTTGGGTTGCTCGCTTCATGTACAAGGTTACTAATCCATCCTCACCTGACACTTTCCTCAAATTTGTAATAGGGAGGAAATTAAGGTGTGGAATGTCGTACTGCGCAAACTCCATCGGGTGGCACATTAAATAGAAATGGGGACAGACTTATTCATTCACCCTGAAATAAATAAATCCGCCCCTTTACTACTTTATGACCCAAGGAGTACTACCTCCCCCCCCAAGATAAACGTGGACTGTCCCCGTTTATCCCGTTGGCCCCTGTTTTTTTCTTCAACATTAACGCTGCTCCAATACTATTGGAGCTTCTGTTTGATCAAACAGATAGACTGCCTCAACTGGGCAGTCGGGATATACCCATTTACTCCAATTCGCAACAATCCATTCTTTTGAGATTCCATGACTTCCGGGCACACCACTTTCGATTGGCAAACAAACCAATACAAGCCCTGATTTATTACCTGAAGCGACAACAATTGAATGCCCACGCTTCTCATCTGGAATATCAACCACCATAAAATCCACTATAGGCTCATACGGCCAACTTGCTGGAAGACGAAAAATCTGTCCTCTACTTATCGCCGGTTCTGCATACTCAATCAGTTTAATGCCCTTCATCACTTGACCCTCAAATCATGCCGACCTGTTTCATCCTTAGAATTAGGAACAGGCGTCGAATCGAATTTTACCTCACCTTGGTGTTCCCCTGTCCGCCTGTCCACTTGTTCCCATCTACCGTGTTGGCTATCCACTGCATACAAAAATCCATCGCCCCCCAGATAAACATCTCTACCGTTCATTTTTGTCAATAGATTACTCTTTGGCCAGCCTAGCGAATTAGCGAGCTCCTTGGCCCTGCTTTTTACGATTGCGACCCTTTCTCCTGATGGAAGGTTAACCAATCCTTTTTCAAATTCAGAAACGGATTGGCCCCAAGGCAGACTGTAAACGTTCCCTAACGAGGGGTTATCAACTGATGGATTTGTGTAAGCTCCATCGTCCGGTTCAGCAATTGGGCTTCCATCAGTACTGGTTGGTAACGATGGCTGAGATACGTAGCCGCCGACACTCACCGGATGCAGCGAACTATCATCCACGGCCGGATTAGTCAATACCCCATACTTAGGATCTAATAAATGTATCGGGAATGCAGTTCCAAGAACCAACGTCCAGAGTTCCGCTGACACAGACAACTGTTGCGATCCGGTGTATCCAGCCGAATTAGTAGACTCGACGAGTGCATTTACTGCAGCTCGTGTATTTTCTTGATTTTGTTGCCCGCTTGCGGAAGATAGCAGCATTGCCCCTAACGTAGCGATAGCTCCACCAGCCAGCACAACTGGAACAAAATTTAATATCTCAGGATGAGGGTTTTGCAAGCGCTTTAGTAGAACCAACATCCCGAAAGCCCGATCGGGATCACTGCCAGCAATTTCAGTAATACGTGTAATCAGCGCCTGAGCTTCGGCACTCGTATCACCATTCGATATATTTTGTATTACGGTGCTAACAGCTGCCGTTCTGACTGTTTCATCTTTACTGCCCAATTGCCTCTTGAAAACGCGCAACAGAGTAACTTTATCTGCAATTCCGAAACCACTTCCGGTCGCAATATTGGCCGCACCAAATAAGAGATCGGTCAGTGTATTCAACGACTCAAGACTATTTTCCCCAAACTTTTCAACACTTACCTTCCATCTATCAAGTGTTCCTTCGGCGTTCATCACAGACTTTACCGAGCTGTCACTTACATACAGTTCAGTCCGATGCTCCTCATCTCGAGTCACTTCGTAAGCCTTATTCAGATCACGATTGAGCCCGACTGTAGAATCTTCACCCGTTTTTTTGTCATGACGCACAACAATATCGCCACTACCGATCGTAGCGCGGAGAATCTGCTCGCGATCCTTTTCGTAGTTGTAGCCTTCGACCGCCCAGCTGTTCTTGTCGGATCCTTCCATACCTTTGTTAGGCTTGTCAGCTTGAGAGCCACTATTAGAACCGTAGCTGCCGCTAACATTGAGATAGTATCCGTGCTCATTGTCCTTGCCGGTGATATTGCGGAAACCCAAAGTATCCGTATCTACCTTGAGATTGCCGTTATCAGCAGACAACACCGCGCCATCCAACTGTGTGTGGTTTTCGGTGCGGATATCCACTTTGTTTTTACCGCTGATAACGGTTTGATTTTCAACCCAGTTAGTCTTGCCTGTGGTTTTTCCATAACCGACCGAACCACTCACGCCGTAAAACGATCCGGTGATACTGAGGTCCAGCTCTTTACCACTCACTTTGCCGGTGTTAGGTATGGAGGTCACGGTGAGATTTCGACCGACATCACCATTAACTTCATCGCCACGTAAGGTGGCGCCAGCGATGTTGGTGTCACGGCCACTTTCGAAGTCCAGCTTGTTGCCGGCGTACAGGTAGGCTTCCTGCTGCTGAACACCTTCGCGATTGAGATCGCCAATACCGATATTGGCGGAGCCATAGATACCAAACCCGTCCTTACCAAGGATCAAGCCGCCCTCTGCTCCCCAATTACGCCGGTCGTGCTCGCTGCTGGAGGCGTTTTGCGCCGACAGGATATTCAGGTCGTTGGTGGCCTTGAGTTTGATATCCCGCTCGGCGGTGACCTGAGTGCCGATCAGGGTGAGGTCGTTTTTAGCGTCCAGATTGATGCTGCCACCGGCACTGAGTTGCGTCGGTGTCGAAGCACCTTGAGTCGACTCATCAGTGCTTCCGGCGTTGCTGATACCTACGCCGAGTTTGAAGCCTCCGGTCGTTCCCCCCTTGAGTCCTCCTTTGCTTTGAGTTTGATGACCATCACTGCTATCGGCACCGTGAACCACATCAAAGGTGATATTGCGGCCAGTGACATTGATGTCGCGCCCCGAGTTGAACTGACTGCCGATCACATTCACATCGTTACCGGCATCCAGAATGATGTCATTACCGGCCGAAAGATTGGATGGACGATTGGTCAAGGAGGACTGGGTCCGCGTCTGGCTGGTGCTTGATCCGCCCAGATGACCATCGAACTTCGGCCCACTGAAAAACTGATCGAGGGTATCGACGCTCTTTAGAACGCTTGATCCCTTGCTCACCCCGTCCTCACCTTTCCCGGTGCCTTTAAGGCCGTCCATCGTGTTACCAATGTTGTAGGCAACAGTGGTGGTGGTGCCGTTGCGTTTCACACTGTTGCGGATCGTCACTTCGTTCGTCTCATCCGCAGCATCAATGTTGATATTGCGGCTGGCTTTCAACCTGATGTCGTTATCCGCAAAAAAATCCGAGCCTTGCTGATTGATGTCGCGATCAGCAGTAACCTTTAAATCGTGGCCCGCATTGATGACACTGCCTGCGGCAGTGCGAGCGTTACTATCGACCCCGTTCTTGATCGTTTCATTGCCAACAAACGTGGTGAAGCCATTGTTATCAACGTCCTGTTTGATGCCGTAGCTTTTGTTTGTTTCCCAGCTATTACTGCGCTGCTGATTAGCGCCTGCCAGTACATTGACATCACGACCAGCGTCCAATGTAGCGTTGCGCTCCGCGCTTACCCCGCTACCAATGATGTTGATGTCTCGCGCTGCATTTAAAGTGGCATCACGGCCCGCACTCACCTGGCTACCGACGCTGCTGGAGCTGATGACTTCGCGGCCCTCCTTGTGCGATGCGTTCAGGGTAATGTCAGCGCCGGCGCCTGGAGTACCAGCGAACAAACCGATGGTGTCCTTGAGCGTCAAACCGACTTTTTTCTTGAACTCCTCGGCACGGCTGTAAGCTTCGTCATCAGCGGCTGCAAGGTTGATGTCACCCGTTTTATCCACCAACCCGGCGTGCAATTCGGCGTCGTTCTCGGCGGTGATTTCACTGGCGTTTAGGCGCACGTCACGGCCCGCAACAATCACGGCATCGTGACCTGCACTCAGCTCGCTGCCCACCTGAGTGACACTCGTCTGGAGCAAGCTGCTACCGCTTTTCGACATCCCGAACAACCCGGTCTTGGTCTTCTTGCTATAGTCGCCACTTTCTTCGACGCCGGAGAGCACTGCGACATCATTGGTAGCACCGACCACCAGATCAGTTCCGGCCTTCAACTGGCTGCCGATTATGGTGACGTTGCGTCCGCCATTGAGGCTGACGCTACCATCCTCTTCCTTGGTGGTATTGATTGTCAGGTTACCGCCCGCTTCGATCACCGAAGCAACGTTGGTGCTGTCGTAACTCTCTTTCTGGGTGGTACTGCTGCGACCGAACGAACCTTTTTTCTTCTTGTAGTAGTAGGACGAACTCTCGTCTTTTGCGGAGGCGACGGTGATGTCCTGCACGGCATCGAGGCTAACGTCTTCCTGGGCCTTGATCCGACTGGCGATGATGCCCAGATCGTTGCCCGCATTGAGGGCAATGTCGCGACCTGCATTCAGCACGGAGGCTTGCTGGGTTGTACTGTGGGTTTCCTGCGCTCGCTTTTTGCTGCGCGAGACGTAATCGCTCTCGTTGGCGGCCGAGGTGATGACGATGTCGTTGCCAGCATTGACCCCGATATCACGCTTGGCGTCGAGGCGACTGGCAACGATGGCGACGTCACGATCAGCACTGATCGACAGATCCCGACCCGACGTCACCTCAGCAGCATGCTGGGTAATGGTCTGGTTGAGGAAGTTGCTGCCCCGCGCATTGGTGCTGCGATCCTGGACCGAGGTGATGTTGACGTCTCGGACCGCATCCAGTTCGAGGTCACGCCCACTCTGCAATACACCGCCAATGTTGTTGATGTCTCGACCGGCATTAATGCTCAGATCATTGGCTGCCTCGATCCGTGCCGCGTTATCAAGATAATCGCGATGGAGCAAACTCCCACCCCGACGGACATCAACCCCGGTCACGTCACGCTGGTTGATGACATCGCCATTGGTGGCAGTCAGCGTCACGTCACGACCGGAAATGATCCCGCCCGATTTGTTGACGATGTTGTTGCCCGCTTTCAGTGTCAGGCGATCACCCGCCTCGATCAAGCCGGTGTTGGTGAGGTCGTTGCCGGCCTCGGCCGATAGATTGTTAGTGGCGCGCAGGGTGCCGGCGTTGTTCAGGTCTTGGCCGGCGATCAGGGTCACGTCGCCGCCCTGGATCAATGCGCCGTTGGGTGCCAGACGATTGTTCGCCTGGGCCAGATAGAGCACCGGCACCAGGACTTTTTCACCGTTCACTACGTGCTCTTCGAGCCAGACGATGTCGTGGGTCAGGGCGGCAACTTGTTGGGAGGTCAGTGTCACGCCCATGGACAGGTTCAGTTGGTCTTTGCTGGCGATGGCGTTGTTCATCAGATACTTGAACATTGCTTCGTCGGAAGTCTGGCCGTCGATGAAACGTTGGCCGGTGCGAGCGACGATCGATTGCTGGACCAGACGTTGTTCGAACAAGCCATCGCCCAGGCGTTTGGCGCTGGTGTCCGGGTCATAGCCGAGGTTCGCCAACAGGTAGTCCGAACTCATGAACTGCTTGAGGTTGGTGAGTACCGGGTTGGTTTCGATCAGGTATTTGTGCGGGTTGGAGCGCACGCTGGTGTCAGGCAGCCCCTGCACACGTGGCACGTTGAAAGATGGGCTCCCGGGCAACAGCACACCGACCGGACCGTCGCCGGTGGCGGCGTTGACGTTGACCTGAGCGGTCTTGTCGTTGAGATTCACCGACGGGCGACTGGCCAGGGCCAGTTCGCGATTTTTGACCGAGACCGGGTCATTCTTGTCGAACTGGAGTTCGGTGGCTTGTCTGACAGGCATGCCGTCCGAACGCTGCGTGGTAGCGGCCGTAACGGAACCAATGGTCCAGCTCTGTCCGGGTACCATCGTTTGCTCGGTGCCGCCTTGACCGCTAAGGCGGAACAGGCCGTTATTGCCGGTCGGCAGGGTGAAGCCTGGCAGCGTCAGCGGGTTGACCTGTTGTTGGGCCAGATCCGGTGGCAGTTGGGAATTGATGCTGATGACGGTCGGGGTGACCTGACCGGCGAGTTGCGTGGACCCTACGCGTGGTCCCCGGGTGCCAGGAGCGTAGCCGTCACGAAGCACGGTATTGGTCAGGTTTTTTGTAGCGTTGATGTAGACCTTGCTGCCGGCCTGAACGACAGCATTGGCGGTTGACGACGGGCTGCTTTCGGTAATGGTGTTCTCAAAAAAAACGGCATTCTTGACGAGGGCTGGCGCCTCGGTGCGTACACCGTCGTTATAGTGAGGTGCGGGTACGTTTAATCCCCCCCCGTACTCGATCCACACAGGGCCAAATTTTACGTAAGGAGTCGACTCTCCTCCTTGCTTGGTCACGACCCTCGTATACGACTCATCACCGTTACTGTTCCACAAGCGAATGTTCGGTCGGACAAAGGCCCCTTGCCCTGCGATGTAGCCGAGTTCGCCAGAATCATAAAGGGGATCATTGGCTGCGTTGTAATTCAGTATCGAGTTCCAGAAAACCAAACTTTCGGATGGAATTTCAAACGACTTCCTGACGCTATAAGTACCGACCGACGCGCCTTCACTGGTGAAACTCTGAAGGTTGAGTGTCATGTCGTTGCCGGCAGTGACGGTGGAAACCTTGTTAAGGAAGGCCCCGCCGTTTACCAGCAGATTTCGTCCAGCGGTGAACGTCGCAGAAGCAGAGTCCTTGACGATTTCAGATTGATAGTTTTCCACCCACACCAGGTAGCTTGGGTGTTGATACACGTAATCGCCGAGTGAAGTACAGGACTTGCACTGGACACCAATGGCTCCTGAAATCAGCCCGCCACCAGCCACCTCGAACACGTCCTTGCGATTCTCGATGTAACCGGCTGCCATGGTGAGGTCGCCGACACTTTCAATCGTCCCCGAGATGTTGTTAATCGATGAACTCCAGCCATTGCTGTCATCCCGGGCGATGCTGATGTTGCCCAAGCCATAGATGTCCGCGTAGCGATTGGTGAGCGTCCCCACCCGCAGCGCCATGTCACCACCACTGAAAATCAGCCCGTTCTGGTTGAGCAATGAGTTACTGCTGATGCGCAATTTGCCGGCACCACCGAGGGTTCCGTTGTTGGTCAGCGAGGCGGCATTGACGGTCAGGCTATCAGCCGATGTGAGCCGTCCCAGGTTGGTCAGGTTGCCACGGCTGGTAACGGTTGCGGTGGTTCCGCCAGTGATACTGGCCGCAGCGGTCAAGTCGATCTGCGAGGCCGTAAGCCCCAGATTACCGACACTGCTGACCCGCCCGTTTCCGCCGTACGCTCCGCTCAAGTCGAGACTGAAGGTGCCGTTACTGGCCAGCAGACCTTCGTTGGACCAATTGACCCCGCTGCCGATGAAACTGTCGGAGCCCAGCAACTGGCCGCTTGCGGTTTGTACCAGGTTATTGACGTTAACCCGCAACCGCCCCGCCTGAATCACACTGCTGTTCGTCCAGCTATCGGCATTCAACGTCAGCCCGCCACGCGTCACCAGCGAACCGCCAGCGTTCATGACGTTGGCCGTCGAAATATCGAACTCACCCACGCCCACATGAGTCACGGTACCGCCCGCGTTCAAGAAGCTCGGCGTCGCGAGGGTCAGGTCGGCATTCGCCGTTTCCACCAGGCCATTGCGGTTATCGAACAGGCTGCCGATCTGGAAGTTGGTTTTGCCCACGGCACCCAACGCACGCAGTTTGCCCGTCTGGTTATCGACGCTGGCGGCACGCACGGCGAGGGTTCCGGCGCTTTCGATCAATCCGCCGCGGTTGGTGAGGTTGCTATCGAGAACGACGTCGATACCATCGCCACTGATCTTGCCGGCGTTGTTGTTCAGCGAACCGCCATTAACCTTGACCAGGCCTTTGGCGTAGATCCCGCCATTGCTGTTATCGATAGCGGCGCTGCCAGCGTTAAGCAGAATGTCGCCGGCGTTGGCGGCGATGCGTCCGCCGTCGCTGTAAATTCCGCCCAAGGCCTGGAGGTCGAGGCGATTGCCTTCGATCTTGCCGCCCTGGCCGTTGCGCAATACGCCTGTCAGGCGGGTCTGCAGCAAACCTTTGAGGCTCGACAGCACACCGGCGCGGCTGTCGAGGCTGGCGGCGGTGATATTCAGCTCACCGTTCTGGGCGATAACCTTGCCGCCCTGGTTGTCGATGGCGCCGCCCTTCACGTCCAGGGTCAATGCGCCCAGACTTTGCAGCGCGCCGCCGGCATTGTTGAGGGACGCAGCTTTGACGTTGACGCCTGCATCGCGACTGGAGATCAGGCCGCCGGCGTCGTTGCGAACACTGCCGGTGGCGGTGAGGTCGAGCTGCCCATTGGCAACCACGGTGCCCTCCAGGCTGTTATTCAGGTTTCCAGTCAACAGGCTCAACAAACCTTGACTGAGCAGTTGGCCGCCCTGGTTATCGATGCTGCTGGAACGCTTGATCACCAGCGGCCCTGTACTACCCAGCGCGCCTTTGGTGTTGGTCAGCGTACCGAGCAGGTCGAGGGTGACGCTGTCTGCGCCGACCAGGCTGCCGTTGCTGTTATCCAGGCTCGTACCGGTGAAGGTCAGCGCTTTGTTCGCGGTGACGTTCCCCGACGCGTTGTTCAGGGAGGCCGCGCTGATATCCAGTGTGCCGCTGCTTTCGATCAAGCCACCCGAGGTGTTGTTGATCGCACCTTGAGTCATCGTCAGCGTCTGCTTGCCGCCACTGGTGACGATGCCGTTGCTGTTGTCGAGACTGGCAGCGGTGATGGTCACGTCGCCTTTGCCCGCCAGGCCGCCCTTGGCGTTATTGATCAGCGCACCGCTGAGGTCAATGTTCAGATTGCCGAGCAGGCTGGAGAGCGTGCCTTCCTGGCTGTTGTCGAGGCTACCGCCGGCAACGGTGAGTTTGTTCCAACCGGAAATCAGGCCACCCTGGTTATTCAGGCGGGTTGCGTTGAGGGTCAATTGATCATTGCTGATCAGGTTGCCGCCGCGGTTATCCAGCGTGTTGCCGGTCAGGCTGAAGCTGTTGACGCTGGAGATTTCGCCTTGCTGATTATTAAGATCGCGCAGGTGCGCAATGCTCAACACGCCCTTGGTGTTGATCAGGCCGTTCTGGTTATTCAGGTCGGCAGGTGTTGCACCCAGATCGATGCTCAGGCCAGTGCCGCCCAGCAACGTACCGCCTTGGTTATCCAGCCCGTTGCTGTTGAGGGTGAGTTGTCCGGCCGCTTTGATCAGGCCTTTGTTCTGGTTGGTCAGTAGACCGTCGACGGTCACTTGCAGATCGCCATCGCTGAGCAGTGTGCCGGCGCTGTTATCCAGACTGGCGGCGCGAACTTGCAATGCCGCGGCGGCGATTTTGCCTTTGACAGAGGTCAGCGCGTTGTCGATCAGCAGCGTGAGTTTCTGATTGCTGAGCAGTTGACCGCCGCTGTTATCCAGTTGTTTGGCGATCAGGTCGAAGGCTTCCTCGCTGGAGATTTCACCGTTGCGGTTGTTCACGTCAGCAAGGTTTTTCAACAGCAACTGGCCCGGGGCGCTGATGAAGCCATTCTCGTTGTTGAGCGCGCCGCCGTTCACGTCCAGGCTCAAGGTGCCCTTGCTGAACAGTTTGCCACCTTGCTGATCCAGGCCACTGACGTTGGCAACCAGCGAGGTGGCCGCGCCGACGCTGCCGCCGGTGTTGGTGACCTGGCCAGCGGTCAGTTCCAGACGGTCGCCCGCGTAAATACTGGCTTGGCTGTTATTGAGCGCGCCGGTGGTGATGTTCGACCCACCTTTGCTGCTGATCGCACCTTTTTGCTGGTTATCCAGGCTGGTGCTGGTGAGGGACAGCGTGGTGTCGGTCAACAGCTTGCCGCCCTGGTTGCTGACCGCGCCTTTGCTATCGACTGTGAGCGCCTTGGCGCTGGAGATCGTGCCGCCGTTGTTGCTCAGGCTCTGGGCATCGATTGCCAGTTCGCCCTCGCTGACGAGGCTGCCCTGATTGTTGTCCAGATCCGAAGTGAGGTTCACCGTGAGGTTGTTCAGCGTGGTCAGGCGACCGCTGTTTTCCAGGGTTTTCCCGGTCAGCGTCAACCCGGCGTCGCCGGACAGTAGCCCTTTGTTGCGGTTGATGACCTTGTCTACGGTCAGTGCAAGGTTGCCACCGGCCAGGATGTAACCGGCGTCGCTGTTGTCGAGTTGCTGGCCGATCAGTGTCACATCCGCCTTGCTCGACAGTTCGCCGTTACGGTTATCGATGTCATCGACGGTCAGTTTCAGCGCTTTTGTGGCCCCTACCAAACCCTCCTGGCGGTTATCGAGGCTGGAAGCTTTTACGGTCAACCCGTCATCGGCAATGACCACACCGGCCTGGTTATCGAAAGCATCGGTGATCGTCAGATCCACTTCGCCGCGACCACGGATTTCACCACTGGCGTTGTTCAGGCTGGCACTGCGGCTGTCGAGGCCGGCAGAGGCGATCAGACCTTTGACGTTGCTCAGTGCACGGTCGATAACGAGCGTGAGTTTCTCGTTGCTCAGCAGCTTGCCGCCATCGTTGTTCAGGCTTTGCGCTGTGAGGTTGTAGGCCTTGGCACCGGAGATTTCGCCGCCGCTGTTGTTCACCTCATTGAGGTTTTTCAACAGCAACAGACCCGGTGTATGGAGGTTGCCGCGCTGGTTGTTCAGCAAGCCATTATTCAGGTCGAGGGTCAGGTCGCTGTTGCTGAACAGCTCGCCGCCGTCTTGATCCAGGCTCGTGACCGAGACATTCAACTGCTGCTGACTGCCAATTTGCCCGGCCGAGTTATCCAGGTGTTTGGCGGTCAGGTCGAGGGTGCCGTCAGTCGCCAGACTGCCGCCCTTGCTGTTGTTGAATTCGCCAGTGGTGACGGTGGATGCAGCCTTGGCACTGATCACCCCCTTATCGCTGTTGTCGAGGCTGCCGCTGACCAGCGTCAGGCCTTTTTGCGAGGCGATCAAACCACCCTGGTTTTGCAGCGCAGCCGTCGTGGTGAGCGCCATGGCTTCGAGGCTGGACAGTTTGCCCAGCCGGTTGTCCAGTGTGTCGACGGTGAGCGTCAGCATCCCTTCACTGCTGATCAGCCCTTGCTGGTTGTCCATGACGTTGTCGAACGTCAACACCAGGCTGTTCTGGCTGACGATTTTGCCTGCGACGTTGTTAAGCCCGATGCCGTTGAGCGTGCTCGCGCCTTTGCTGAAGATCAGGCCGGCGGTCTGATTGATGATCTGATCGACCTTCAGTTCCAGGGTCGTGTCAGACAGCACTTTGCCGCCGTCGCTGTTGTTCAGGTTCGCGCCGCTGACGTGCATGTCGCTCTGGCTGGAGAGAGAACCGCCACGGTTGTCGACCTGTTCGACGTTGACCGTCAGCGACTTGAGGGACGCGACGAGGCCGTTTTTCTGGTTGTCCAGGGTTTTGCCGGTGAGTTTCAGATGACCTTCGGCAACCAGTTCACCGCCCTGTTGACTGAGGGAGTCGACGTCCGCCTCGACATCGCCCTTGCCGGAGATCCGGCCGGCGTCGTTGGTGACCTCCTTGGCCTTGAGGGTCATCAGGCCGCTGGCCGTCAGCAGACCCTCGTTGCGGTTGTCCAGTTTGTTGCCGTCAAAGGTCAATGCAGCTTTGCTTTCGAGACGTCCCTTGTCGCGGTTATCCAACTCGGTGACCAACAACTTCACCGCCTGATCGGCACGAATCACCCCATTGCGGTTGTCTGCGTTGTTGCTGCTGACCGTTAGCGTGTTGAGGCCGGAGATCTTGCCTTCACGGTTGTCCAGGCGCGTGGCCTGCACATCCATCGCGCCGTTGGCCTGGATCAGCCCTTTATTTTGATTGTTCAACAGGCCACTGACTCGGGTGGTCAGTTGACCTTCACTACTCAGCTCACCTTGTTGGCTGTTGTCGAGATTTTGGGCGCGGACGGTCAGCGCATTTTTGCCACCGAGGGTGCCCCCGACATTGTTGATCGCGCCACTGGCGGTGATATCCAGCAATCGTCCGGCCATCACCAAACCCGCGACGTTATCCAGCGACGTCATGTTCAGGGTTGCGTTAGCCAGACTGGTCAACTCGCCATTGCTGTTGTTCAACTGACCAATCGTGCCCGTCAAATTACCCGTGCCATTGATCACCCCATTGGTGTTGAGGACCAGATTGGCCGTGACGTTCAGCGCACCGCTGCTCAACACTCGACCATTGTTCTGGTTGTCCAGGGTCCCGGCGGTGATGTTGGCGGTTTGCCCGGCGCTCAGCGTGCCATTCTGGTTGCTCAGGGTCTGGCTGGTATTGACCGTCAGATTACGGCTGGCCACCACGCTCTTGCCGGTGTTGTTGAGGTTCTGCGCGCTCAGGCTCACATCACCGTTGGCGTTGCGGCTGGTGTCGGCATTAACCCCGGCCTCGATGACGCCGTTGTTGCTCAGCACACCGCCGGCGCTCAGCGTGATGCTGTCGCGGGCCGCGAGGGTTTGCTGGTTGGTCAGGTTGCCTTGGGTTTGCACGTTGACGGCGGTGCCGGCGTAGACCGGGCCGCGCGCATCGAGGCTGGCGGCTTGGACGTTGACTGCGCCGTTCGTGGCCGAGGTGTCGACCAGACTCAAGTGGCCGTTGGCGTCGAGCTGGATGTCGCCACCGCTGGCGATCAGTTTGCCGTCGAGTTTCACCCCGACCCCAGCCTCGGTACCCACCAGTTTGATCGCCCCGGCGTACATGCCGCCCAACGCAGAAGAGTCGATGGCCAGTTGTGGTTTGGCGCTGCCGTCATCGGCACGGGCGGTGGCGTTGAGGCTGTCGGCGTTGACGTCGTTGCGACCGGCGACGATGGTCAGGTTGTTCGCCTGAATCTCGGCGTTGATCTTGGCGCTGCGGGTGATGATTTCGAAGCGGTCGACGTTGTTGGCGTTGAGCCCGGCGCCGTCAATGGAGACGCTGCCCTGATCGACCTGGAAGCGATCCAGCCGACCGTTATCCAGCACCGGTTTACCGGTGGTCAACGTGACTCGCGGGGTGTTGATGAAGCCGCAGCCGTTGCAGCTGATGCCATAGGGGTTGGCGACGATCACCCGCGCCGACTGCCCCGCCACTTCGGTGTAACCGCGCAACTGGCTGGGGCTGCCGCCGACCACTTCGTTGAGGATGGTTTGCGCGGCGACCCGATTGGTCAGGTTGGGGTTGCCGATAATGATCCCGCCCAACTGCGTCGCGCCGGTCTGGTTGGCGACGTTGTTGAGGATCACACCCTGGGTGCCGACGTTGTAATCGTGAAACTGGTTATGCGACAGGCCCGTGCCGTTGGGCATGGCGATGTTGACGATCGGCACCCCGTTGCCCGCCTGACCGAGACTGCTCCCCGGCGAGGCCACCACAATCCCGTCGGCCTGCGCCCACATCGGCTGCCAGAACATGACGTTGGCCAACAGGAACGCCAACCCGCGCTTGGGCATGCCCCAGAAGTGCTCGCGGTTTTTGACCGCAGCAGAAGGCTGGCCAGCGAGGAAGGCGTAATGGCGAACGTCCATGTCAAAAGGTCTCGTTTCGATCGGCAAGAATGGAATGAGCAATTCACAGACACAGCCGTCCCGACACGGCAAACGCAGGAGGCGTTTGCAGAGCGAATACGTCATAAGGGGATAAAGGCGCGCTTGGGTCAGAAGGTCCAAAGCGTGGCGTAAACGACCATTGCATCAGCGTGCGAATGGTCTGTTCGGTCCCTCGAAACGGCGAAGTGATATCAATGTGATGGCGCGATGTTAAGTTGCCATCATTCTGGCGTCAATAAGCCGTTTAGAGTGTTTCTGGCGAAACGCTCTAGCGCGCGGGTTTTGGTCCACTGCCTGAACTTTCTGGGCGGAGAAACCCTCCACTCAATAACGCCGTGACATTGATAAATGAGGCCCGCTCATGAAAAACATCCTGTTGAAACTCACCCTCGCAGCCACCCTCGCCTGCGCCCTCCCCGTTTGGGCCTGCCCGCCCGACGAAGCCACCGCCAAGCGCGAACAACTGGCCAGGGAGGTCGCCAAGATCACTGAGCAGAACCCGGCCAAGGCCAAGGAGATCAACGACGAGTTGCAGAAGATGGATCTGGACACGGCCAGCGCGGATTTGCCCGACAAGTGCCAGCTGATCGATCAGCGTCTCAAGGAGCTGGAATCGGCGGAGAAGAAAGCCAAAAGTTAACGGGCAAGATCAAAGGATCGCAGCCTTCGGCAGCTCCTACGGGACGAACGCCGATCCCGTGTAGGAGCTGCCGAAGGCTGCGATCTTTTGACGCAAAAAAAACCCGGACACTGTCCGGGTTTTTTATTGGATCGCTACGGCGCCTTACTCAGCAGCCGGCGCTTCCGGCTTGCGGCGCTTGAGCGGCGCCATGCCGTCCTTGCTGACCAGCGACAGGGCGTCGGTCTTCGGGCGGTTGGCGATCTTGCGCTTGGTCGGGGCCTTGGCGCCGGTTTTCTTCTTGTCGCCTTTGGCGTCGACCTTTTTCTTCTTCACGCCAACGGCTTTGCCCGAGGCCTTGACCTTTTTCGGTCCGCCGTAGGTGCCTTTGACTTCCTTGATGGTGCGGCGCTCGAAGCTCTGCTTGAGGTAGCGCTCGATGCTCGACATCAGGTTCCAGTCGCCATGGCAGATCAGCGAGATGGCCAGGCCATCGTTGCCGGCGCGACCGGTGCGACCGATGCGGTGAACGTATTCGTCGCCGCTGCGCGGCATGTCGAAGTTGATCACCAGGTCCAGGCCTTCCACGTCCAGGCCACGGGCGGCGACGTCGGTGGCCACGAGGATCTTCACGCCGCCCTGTTTCAGACGGTCGATGGCCAGTTTGCGGTCTTTCTGGTCTTTGTCACCGTGCAGCACGAACGCTTTGTATTCCTGCGCCACCAGACGGCCGTAAATACGGTCGGCCATGGCCCGGGTGTTGGTGAACACGATGGCCTTCTGATAGGTCTCGTTAGCCAGCAGCCAGTTCACGATCTGTTCTTTGTGCTGATTGTGGTCGGCGGTGATGATCTGTTGACGAGTGGTGGCGTTCAGATCGCTGACGTTGTTCAGCTGCAAGTGTTCAGGGTTGTTCAGGACCTTGGCGACCATCTCGCGCAGGCCCGAACCGCCGGTGGTGGCGGAGAACAGCATGGTCTGCTGACGGTTGGTGCACTCTTCCACCAGACGCTGCACGTCTTCGGCAAAGCCCATGTCGAGCATGCGGTCGGCTTCGTCGAGCACCAGCACTTCGACTTCTTTGAGGTCGAGGTTGCCGGCGTTCAGTTGCTCGATCATCCGGCCCGGCGTGCCGATCAGGATGTCCGGCACCTTGCGCAGCATGGCGGCCTGGACCTTGAAGTCTTCACCGCCGGTGATCAGGCCGGACTTGATGAACGTGAACTGAGCGAAGCGCTCGACTTCCTTGATGGTCTGCTGGGCCAGCTCGCGGGTCGGCAGCAGGATCAGGGTCTTGATGCTGACGCGGACTTTGGCCGGGCCGATCAAGCGGTTGAGGATCGGCAAAACGAATGCAGCGGTTTTGCCGCTACCGGTTTGCGCTGTCACCCGCAGGTCACGCCCCTGGAGCGCCAGCGGAATGGCCGCTGCTTGCACAGGCGTTGGCTCGACAAATTTAAGCTCGGCCACGGCTTTGAGCAGGCGTTCGTGCAGGGCGAATTGGGAAAACACGGGTGCTACCTCGAAGAAATACAAAAAAACAGCTGCATAGGGTAACGGTTTCGAGCGCGAAGGCCGAGTTTCTTTATACAAACGGCTGCAAACAGTGGTTTTTTTGTTGCCTGTTTTGTCTCAAAACGTCATCCGGAACGTCTTAAATGCTCTAATCGCCCCGTCGCGTCCTACAGAAGAACCGTTTTCGCCCATGGATATCAAACAGCTCTGGCTCAACGCCCAAGACCTCTGGGGTGCCCTCGATCAGCACCCGCTCCTGCATTCCACGCTCGCGCTGATGTTGCTGCTGGTGGTGGCGCTGGTGCTCGGACGAGTGGCGCGTTATCTCATTCTTCATGCGACCAAAATGCTCGGTCGCCAGCCCTCGTTGCACTGGATCACCGATTTTCGCCACAACAAAGTGTTTCATCGCCTGGCGCAGATGACGCCCTCGCTGGTGATCCAGTTCGGCCTGCACCTGGTACCGGAGCTGAGCAAAACCGCCCTTAACTTCCTCGGCAATGTGGCGCTGGCGTTCACCATTCTGTTCCTGGTACTGGCCGTCAGCGCATTGCTCAATGCCCTGCTGGACATTTATGCCCGCACCGAACACGCCCGCACCCGCTCAATCAAAGGTTATGTGCAACTGGCGAAAATGGTGTTGTTCGTGTTTGGCGCGATCATCATCGTCGCCACGTTGATCGACCGTTCGCCGCTATTGCTGCTGTCGGGTCTGGGCGCCATGTCGGCGGTGATTCTGTTGGTCTACAAAGACACCCTGCTGTCGTTCGTCGCCAGCGTGCAACTGACCAGCAACGACATGCTGCGGGTCGGCGACTGGATCGAGATGCCGCAAGTCGGTGCCGACGGTGACGTGGTGGACATCACCTTGCACACGGTCAAGGTGCAGAATTTCGACAAGACGATTGTGTCGATCCCGACCTGGCGCCTGATGTCCGAGTCGTTCAAGAACTGGCGCGGCATGCAGCAGTCCGGTGGGCGCCGGATCAAGCGCAGCTTGTTCATCGACGCCAGCGGTGTGCGGTTTATTCGCGATGACGAAGAACTGAAGTTGGCCCAAGTACATCTGCTGACCGATTACATGGGCCGCAAGAAAGCCGAGCTCAAGGCCTGGAACGAAGCCCAGGGCAACGTCGCAGCGATGTCGGCCAACCGTCGACGGATGACCAACATCGGCACCTTTCGCGCCTATGCGCTGGCCTACCTGAAGAGTCACACGGAAATCCAGCCGAACATGACCTGCATGGTTCGCCAGATGCAAACTACCGCCCAGGGCATTCCGTTGGAAATCTACTGCTTCACCCGCACCACCGTGTGGGCCGATTACGAGCGGATTCAGGGGGATATTTTCGATTACCTGCTGGCGGTATTACCGGAGTTTGGCTTGAGCCTTTATCAGCAGCCGAGCGGCGGGGATTTGCGGTCGGGGTTGCTCCCGGCGGTGTTGGGCGCGAGCCACATTCCCGAGCCCGAGAAACACCTGATGTAGCACCACAAAACCCTGTGGGAGCGGGCTTGCCCGCGATGAGGGAGTATCAGTCAACGAATTTGGTACCTGACACTCCGCTATCGCGGGCAAGCCCGCTCCCACAGGTTCAGCGTGCTGTTACTGATTGGCGTACACCCAACCGACTAATCCACACCGCCATCAGAATCACCATCCCGCCAAACAACAACCGCCCCAGCTCTTCATGCTGATTCCAGATCAACAAGTTGATCAGCAACCCCACCGGCACATGCAGGTTGTTCATCACCGCCAACGTCCCGCCGTTCACCAGGCACGCGCCCTTGTTCCACCAGTACAAACCCAGCGCGGTCGAGACGAGGCCGAGGAACAGCAGCACGCCCCATTGCAGCGGTGCTTCGGGCAGGAAGTTCTGTTTGCCGAACAGCAGAAACGCCGGCAATGCCACCGCCAACGCGCCCAGATAGAAGTAGCCGAAACGTCGGTAATGCGGCAGATCACTCGGATGGCGGGCCACCAGATGCTTGTAGAGCACCTGCCCGGCGGCGTAGGTGAAGTTGGCCAATTGCAGAAGCAGGAAACCCATGAAGAAATCCGGGTTGATCCGGTCATAACGAATCACCGCCGCGCCCGCCACCGCCACCAGTGCAGCAATCAAGGCCCACGGATTGAAGCGGCGGTTCAGCGCGTCTTCGATCAGGGTCACGTGCAGCGGTGTGAGGATGGTGAACAGCAACACTTCCGGCACCGTCAGCACTCGAAAGCTCAAATACAAACAAACGTAAGTCACGCCGAACTGCAACGCGCCGATCAGCAACATGCCGCGCATGAAGGCCGGTTCCACCGAGCGCCAGCGCGTCAGCGGAATGAACACCAGCCCCGCCAGCAGCACCCGCACCAGCACCGCGAAGTAACTGTCGACATGACCGGCCAGGTATTCGCCGATCAAGCTGAAGGAAAACGCCTGGATCAGCGTGACAAAAAGTAGATAGCCCATGGTCGCCTCATTTCGAATGGCGGCGACGATAGCGGGTTTTGCCCGTCATCGCGAACAGTCAGGTAATACACAACACCCTGTGGGAGCGGGCTTGCCCGCGATGGCAGTGTATCAGTCGACTTCAATGCTGCCTGACACACCGTCATCGCGGGCAAGCCCGCTCCCACAGGTTTATGTTGCGCTCACTAAATCGCAGGCAAAAAAAAGCCCGATCTCGCAATGCGTTCAATCGGGCTAGAGCACTCAGGAGCAACAAGTGCAAAGGGAGGTTCGATGCGCGTGCAGCTTGAAGGGTTACCCCAGGTCACTAGATCATCCAGCGATTATCTGGCGATTAACGTGTCAGGCGACCTGGGAAAGCTTCGCGTTGGCCTGGTTCAAGCCTTTCTCCTGGAAGTCACCGCCCAGGTTCATGCCTTCGGCGTGAATGAACGTCACGTCGTGGATGCCGATGAAGCCCATGACCTGACGCAGGTAGGGTTCCTGGTGATCCGCGGTGCTGCCGGCATAGATCCCGCCGCGAGCGGTCAGCACATAAGCACGCTTGCCGTTGAGCAAGCCCTGTGGGCCGGTTTCGGTGTACTTGAACGTCACGCCGGCACGCAGCACGTGGTCGAGCCAGGCTTTCAAAGTGCTCGGAATGGCGAAGTTGTACATCGGCGCTGCCATTACCAGTACGTCGGCGGCCAGCAGTTCATCGGTCAGCAGGTTGGAGCGTTCCAGCGAGGCCTGCTCGATGTCGTTGCGTTGTTCGGCAGGTTTCATCCAGCCGCCCAGCAAGTTGATGTCCAAATGCGGCACCGGGGTGGTGGCCAGGTCACGGACGGTGATCTGGTCGGCCGGATGTGCGGCTTTCCATTGGCTGATGAAGGTCTGGGTCAGTTGGCGGGAAACCGAGTCTTGCTGACGGGCGCTGCTTTCGATGATCAGAACGCGGGACATGGGATGTAGCCTCCATCTGAGAATGCTGTAGGTCGATGGAGTGAAGGTTAAACAGAGTCATATCGATGAAAAAGCGCAAATAACTGCTATAAAGCATCGATAAATTCGTTTATAAGCGGAGCATGTCCCAGCTGGGCTGCTCCGCTCGATGTCATTTCGGGGTGCAGGTCAGGTTGATACGCATCTTGATGATGGTCCGGGTGAACTTGGCAGTGGCGTTTTTATGTTTACCGGCGGGCACTTCGATTGTGCGGGTGCGCGGCGACTCCGGGCCATTGTTGAAAACCACCCTGCAGATCGCATCAGTGCTGCCGTAGTTGTTCACTTGAATGGAGGCGATGTCGTTATCCGTGTCGTACGAGTTGTAATCGATGCTCAAGCCGTTCAATTGCTTTTGAACGTCGATCGGATAGGCAAACGCAGTCAGCGGCAACATCGCCCACACCGCACAACCCGCCATCACACAACAAAGTTTTTTCATTCGGCAGTCTCCAATAAGGACTGCCAGCTTAGGACAAGAGGAGCTCAACATGAAAGCGCCCCGCGTGACCCTTGATCAATGGCGAACATTGCAAGCCGTGGTCGATCACGGCGGTTTCGCCCAGGCCGCCGAAGTGCTGCACCGCTCGCAATCGTCGGTCAGCTACACCGTAGCGCGCATGCAGGACCAGCTCGGTGTGCCGCTATTGCGCATCGACGGCCGCAAAGCGGTGCTCACCGAGGCCGGCGGCGTACTGCTGCGCCGTTCCCGGCAACTGGTGAAACAGGCCAGCCAACTGGAAGACCTGGCCCATCACATGGAACAAGGCTGGGAAGCGGAAGTGCGGCTGGTGGTCGACGCCGCCTACCCCAGCGCCCGCCTCGTTCGTGCACTGACCGCGTTCATGCCACAAAGCCGTGGCTGCCGGGTGCGTCTGCGCGAAGAAGTGTTGTCGGGTGTCGAGGAAGTGCTGCTCGAAGGCGTGGCCGACCTGGCCATCACAGGTTTCAGTATTCCCGGGTATCTGGGCGCAGAATTGAGCGACGTCGAATTTATCGCGGTCGCCCACCCCGAGCATCCCTTGCATCGCCTGAACCGCGAACTGAACTTCCAGGATCTGGAAAGCCAGATGCAAGTGGTGATCCGCGACTCCGGCCGTCAACAACCGCGAGACGTCGGCTGGCTCGGCGCCGAACAGCGCTGGACCGTCGGCAGCCTGGCCACCGCCGCGACTTTCGTCAGCAGCGGCCTGGGCTTCGCCTGGCTGCCCCGGCACATGATCGAGCGCGAATTGAAGGAAGGCACGCTCAAGCTGCTACCGTTGGACCAGGGCGGCAGCCGCAACCCGAGCTTCTTTCTGTATTCGAACAAGGACAAACCCTTGGGCCCGGCCACGCAGATTCTCATCGAACTGCTGCGCACCTTCGATACCGCGCCGCTGGACGCGCCCTTCGCAGCCCCAGAGCAAGCCTGACACGGAGTGTACCCATGGCCTATTTCGAACATGAAGGTTGCAACCTGCACTATGAGGAATATGGCCACGGCACGCCGTTGCTACTGGTCCACGGGCTAGGCTCCAGCACCCTGGACTGGGAAATGCAGATCCCGGCGCTCTCGGCTCACCATCGGGTGATCGTGGCGGATGTGCGCGGCCACGGGCGCTCCGATAAGCCCCGCGAGCGCTACAGCATCGCCGGGTTCAGCGCCGACCTGATTGCGTTGATGGAACACTTGAATCTTGGCCCTACGCATCTTGTCGGGCTTTCGATGGGTGGCATGATCGCTTTTCAACTGGCGGTGGACCAGCCGCAACTGCTCAAGAGCCTGTGCATCGTCAACAGCGCACCCGAGGTCAAACGGCGCAGCCGCAACGATTACTGGCAATGGTTCAAGCGTTGGAGCCTGATGCGCGCGCTGAGCATGGGTACTATCGGCAAGGCTCTGGGCGCCAAACTGTTTCCCAAGCCCGAACAAGCTTCGCTACGACAAAAAATAGCGGCGCGCTGGGCAAAAAACGACAAACATGCTTATCTCGCCAGCTTCGATGCGATCGTTGGCTGGGGGGTTCAGGAACGACTTTCCAAGGTCTCCTGTCCAACCCTCATCGTCAGCGCCGACCGTGACTACACCCCGGTCGCGCTGAAGGAAACCTATGTAAAACTGCTGCCCGATGCGCGGCTGGTGGTGATCGCCGATTCGCGCCACGCCACCCCGCTGGATCAACCCGAACGCTTCAACCAAACGCTGCTCGAGTTTCTCACCGCAGTCGACACCACCACTCAGGATCACTGACCCATGCTGAAAAAAATCGCCCTCGTCGCCGGCTCCGTTCTGTTTGCCGCCAACCTGATGGCCGCCACGCCCGCCAAGGCGCCGCACGTGCTGCTGGAAACCACTAACGGCCAGATCGAAATCGAACTGGACCCGGTCAAGGCGCCGATCAGTACCAAGAACTTCCTTGAGTACGTCGACAGCGGCTTCTACAACAACACGATTTTTCACCGTGTGATTCCTGGCTTTATGGTCCAGGGCGGCGGTTTCACTCAACAGATGCAGCAAAAAGAAACCAAGGCGCCAATCAAGAACGAATCCAAAAACGGCCTGCATAACGTGCGTGGCACCCTGTCCATGGCCCGCACCTCTGTGCCGGATTCGGCCACCAGCCAGTTCTTCATCAATGTCAAAGACAACGACTTCCTGGACCAAGGCGACGGCTATGCCGTGTTCGGTAAAGTCGTTAAAGGGATGGACGTCGTCGATGTCATCGTCAACTCCCAGACCACCACCAAAAGCGGCATGAAAGACGTGCCGGCCGACCCTGTCTTCATCAAGTCGGCCAAGCGCATCGACTGAGAGTAAGCTGGACAGGGAGTATTGAGCGGCCGCCGGTTCTGCCGGCGCCGCTCATATCGTTTAAAGGAGAGCCCGTGCGCGGGCGGAGAACCGATGCTTTATCGTCGTTTTGAAAAACTGATCGACATTTTCCGCGATGCACCGACGGCGGCTCCGCCGGATCGGGTTCTCCCCTTCTATACCTATTACCTGAAACAGGTCTGGCCGAGTTTCGCCGTCCTGCTGATCGTCGGCCTGTTCGGTGCGCTGATCGAAGTGGCGCTGTTCAGCTACCTGAGCCGCATCATCGACCTCGCCCAAGGCACGCCCAACGTCGATTTTTTCAAGGAACACGGCATCGAACTGGCCTGGATGGCGGTGGTTGCGCTGGTCCTGCGCCCGATGTTCGTTGGCCTGCATGACCTGCTGGTGCACCAGACTTTGAGCCCCAGCCTGACCAGCCTGATCCGCTGGCAGAACCACAGTTATGTGCTCAAACAGAGCCTCAATTTCTTCCAGAACGACTTTGCCGGGCGCATCGCCCAACGCATCATGCAGACCGGCAACTCGTTGCGCGATTCGGCTGTGCAAGCGGTGGACGCGCTATGGCACGTGCTGATCTACGCGATCAGTTCGCTGGTGCTGTTCGCCGAAGCCGACTGGCGCCTGATGATCCCGCTGCTGACCTGGATCGCCGCCTTCATCGGCGCCCTCTACTACTTCGTGCCACGGGTCAAGGAACGCTCGGTGGTGTCGTCCGATGCGCGCTCCAAGCTCATGGGGCGGATCGTCGATGGCTACACCAACATCACCACCCTGAAGCTGTTCGCCCACACCAATTTCGAGCAGCAATACGCCCGCGAAGCGATCAAGGAACAAACCGAAAAAGCCCAACTGGCCGGCCGTGTGGTGACCAGCATGGACGTGGCCATCACCAGCATGAACGGCCTGCTGATCGTCAGCACCACCGGCCTCGCGCTGTGGCTGTGGACGCAATCGCTGATCACGGTGGGCGCCATCGCCCTCGCCACTGGCCTGGTGATCCGCATCGTCAACATGTCTGGCTGGATCATGTGGGTGGTCACTGGCATTTTCGAAAACATCGGCATGGTTCAGGACGGTTTACAGAGCATTTCCCAGCCGGTCAGCGTCACCGACCGCGAGCAGGCCAAGCCTTTGAATGTGGCGCGTGGCGAGGTGCGTTTCGATCACGTCGATTTCCACTACGGCAAGAAAAGCGGGGTTATCGGCGACCTCAACCTGACCATCAAACCCGGTGAGAAAATCGGTCTGATCGGCCCGTCCGGTGCTGGCAAATCGACGCTGGTCAATCTGCTGCTGCGTCTCTACGACGTGCAGGGCGGGCGGATTCTCATCGACGGCCAGAACATCGCCGAAGTCGGCCAGGAAAGCCTGCGTGAACGCATCGGCATGATCACCCAGGACACTTCGCTGCTGCACCGCTCGATCCGCGATAATTTGTTGTACGGCAAACCCGATGCCACCGACGCCGAACTCTGGGAAGCGGTGCACAAGGCCCGGGCCGACGAATTCATTCCGTTGCTGTCGGACTCCGAAGGCCGCACCGGTTTCGATGCTCACGTCGGTGAACGCGGCGTGAAACTCTCCGGTGGCCAGCGTCAGCGGATTGCCATCGCCCGGGTCCTGCTCAAGGACGCGCCGATCCTGATCATGGACGAAGCCACCTCGGCACTGGACTCGGAGGTCGAAGCGGCGATTCAGGAAAGCCTCGAAACCCTGATGCAAGGCAAGACCGTGATCGCCATCGCCCACCGCCTCTCGACCATCGCGCGGATGGACCGCTTGGTGGTGCTGGAAAACGGCAAGATCGCCGAAACCGGCAGCCACGCCGAACTGCTGGCCCATGGCGGCTTGTATGCGCGGTTGTGGCAGCACCAGACCGGCGGGTTTGTCGGGATCGATTGAGGCTTGTGAATCAACACCGGCCCACACTGGATCTGGGCCGGCCGCGGGTTACAGCGTCAACACCATCTCATGCCACGCCATGCCGCCATGGTCGGACGCCGAAGGCTTGATGTAGGCAAAGCCAAACCCGGCATAGAGCGCAATATGCCGCTCTTTGCACATCAGGTGGATGCTGGCCTTGTTCAGTGCACGCATGCGCTGGATAAATTCACCCATCAAACGTTTCGCCAGGCCCTGCCCTTGGTAGTCGGGATGTACCACCACCGACATGATCACCACGTGCGGGCCGGCCGGGTCGTGGCCGATCAGTTCCTTGAACGCCTCGTCCGACATTTCTACCTGAAATGCCGCACCGGAATTGATGAAACCGGCTACAACGCCATCCACTTCAGCGACGATGAAGCCCTCGGGCCAAGTGGCAATACGGGTGGCGATTTTCTCGCGGGTAGCGGCTTCATCGCCTTCGTAGGCAACGGTTTCGATGGCATAGCAACGGTCCAGGTCAGCGGGGCTGACGTGGCGGATGACGGTGTTCATGGCAGCTCGGAATCGGCGTGGGGAAGGTTGGGGATCATAAATCAATAAGGTGTTGATATCGATCAGAGCAGCGGACCGACGATCCGCCGCTTGACCCGCTCATTACACTTTTAGCGGCAGCCAGATTTCCAGCACGCCGGTATTGAGCTTCGGGTTGAAATCGTCGCTGTAGCGTTCGAAATCCGGGGCATCCGCTGCCTCGCGACCGGACTGCGGTAGCCAGGTTTTCCAGATGTACTGAAAGGTTTGCGGCAGCGTATCCAGAGGGCCCTTGTGTTCGAACACCGCGTAATACTGGGGCTGAATCTCGATCCAGCGGTATTTCTCGGGCAGGTCGTCGAGCTTGCTGATCTCGACGCCGGCGATGTATTCGAAACCGCCCTTGCCGTCGGGATTACAGCAAACACCATAGGTCGCTTCGCCCTGTTGGCCGGGCACATTGCCGAGGTGCGGGACGAATTTTTCCCACAGTTTGGGAATCTGCTTCGGGGCCGTCTCTTGGGTAAATCGTCCGCCCAGCCCCGCTATGAGCATGAAGTGCCCGTTTTCGAAGCGTGGTTCGGCCGTTTCGACGCCTGTTTGCTCATCCATGACTCAACTCCTGGTACAAAAGGTGGGTTCGGCTGGGAGTATAGAAGCCAAACCCGATTCGCCAAATTACAGTGCGTGCAACTGTTCGATGGCGCCTGGACCGATGAACTCGTTATAACCCGACAGGATCACGTAGACCGCGAAATAACAGAAGATCGCTGCCGATGCCATGTAGGAATAACGCAGCAATTTGTCACCGAGCAATTTGCCGCCGTGGCTCGCAGCGAAGCACAGACCAACACACCAGAGCACCCCGGCGCACAAGAAACCGCCGAGAAACAGCGCCGAACTGAGCGCGCCACCACCGCCGGAACGGGCGATCAGCGTGCCGCCCACCGCGGCGAACCAGAGAATGGCACTGGGCGATGACATGGCGAGAAAAATCCCGCGGAAAAACTCGCGACGGTGCGAGTTGTGCCCCACCTCCGGGGTTTGCGCCAACAGCGCTTCATGGTGAATGGCCGAATAGATCATCTTCGCCGCAAAATACACCAACAACGCCGAGCCGCCGATCCACAACACCCAGCGCACGGTCTCGTACTGCAGCAATACGGTCATGCCGGCCAATGCCAGCACCGCGTAAATCAAGTCGCCGACACACGTCCCCAGCCCCAGGGCAAAGCCTTGAAAATAGCCGCGCTGCATCGCCAGCGTGATCATCGCGATATTGGCCACACCGATGTCCAGGCACAGCGAAAGGCTCAACAAGAAGCCACTGGTAAATTCCATCGACCATATCCTTGGGGAAAATTTATTGATGCGCAGGCTAGACAGTTTGCCACGACTGCCCTTACATTCCGCCACAGGCCACCGCAGTGGCCAGCGTCGCTCGGACGGTTCCGGGCGCTTACGTTATCCGAGGCAACAATGGCCGAACAAGGTTCGCCGCGCCGCTTTGCGCGCATAGATCGACTCCCCCCTTACGTTTTCAACATCACTGCCGAGCTGAAGATGGCCGCCCGTCGTCGTGGCGAAGACATCATCGACTTGAGCATGGGCAACCCCGACGGCGCCACGCCACCGCACATCGTCGAAAAACTCGTCACCGTTGCCCAGCGTGAAGACACCCACGGTTACTCCACGTCCAAAGGGATTCCGCGCCTGCGCCGGGCGATCTCCAACTGGTACAAGGATCGCTACGCGGTCGATATTGACCCGGAAACCGAAGCCATCGTCACCATCGGTTCCAAGGAGGGTCTGGCGCATTTGATGCTGGCCACCCTCGATCAGGGCGACACCGTGCTGGTGCCGAACCCGAGCTACCCGATCCACATCTACGGTGCCGTGATTGCCGGTGCCCAGGTGCGGTCGGTGCCGCTGATTCCTGGCGTGGATTTCTTCGCCGAGCTGGAACGGGCGATTCGCGGCTCGATCCCGAAACCGAAGATGATGATCCTCGGCTTCCCGTCCAACCCCACCGCCCAGTGCGTGGAGCTGGACTTCTTCGAGCGAGTGATCGCCCTCGCCAAACAGTACGACGTTTTGGTGGTGCACGACCTGGCCTACGCCGACATCGTCTACGACGGCTGGAAAGCCCCGTCGATCATGCAGGTGCCCGGCGCCAAGGACATCGCGGTGGAGTTTTTCACCCTGTCCAAGAGCTACAACATGGCCGGCTGGCGCATCGGTTTCATGGTCGGCAACCCGGAGCTGGTCAACGCCCTGGCGCGGATCAAGAGCTATCACGATTACGGCACGTTCACCCCGCTGCAAGTCGCGGCCATCGCGGCGCTGGAAGGCGATCAGCAGTGCGTCAAAGACATTGCCGATCAGTATCGGCAGCGGCGCAACGTGCTGGTCAAAGGCCTGCATGAACTGGGCTGGATGGTCGAAAACCCGAAAGCATCGATGTATGTCTGGGCCAAGATTCCCGAGGCTTACGCACACATGGGCTCGCTGGAATTCGCCAAGAAACTGCTGGCCGAGGCCAAGGTCTGTGTCTCGCCGGGTGTGGGATTTGGCGAGTATGGGGATGATCATGTGCGCTTCGCGCTGATCGAAAACCAGGACCGGATTCGTCAGGCCGTGCGCGGGATTCGCGGGATGTTCCGGGCGGATGGATTGGTTCAGAAAACCAGCGCCAGTTAAATCGCCTTCGCGGGCAAGCCTCGCTCCTACAGGTTCATACCATTCCTGTAGGAGCGAGGCTTGCCCGCGAAGCTTTTAAACGAACAACGACAACAGCAGGATGAAGCCCAGGCCCACCACGGACAGGATGGTTTCCATCGCGGTCCAGGTCTTGAAGGTTTCCGCAACGGTCATGTTGAAGTACTGCTTCACCAGCCAGAAACCTGCGTCGTTGACGTGGGACAGGATCAACGAACCGGCACCGGTGGCCAGCACCAGCAGCTCACGGTTCACACCCGGAATCATCCCCACCACCGGCACCACGATGCCCGCGCCAGTAATGGTCGCCACGGTCGCCGAACCGGTCGCGATACGGATCACCGCCGCCACCAGCCAGGCCAGCAGGATCGGCGAAATCTGTGCGTTCACCGCCATGTGGCCGATCACATCGCCCACACCGCTGGTTACCAGCATCTGTTTGAAGCCACCACCGGCACCGATGATCAGAATGATCGCGGCGGTCGGTGCAAGGCTTGCATCGAGCCATTTCATCATTTGGCTGGAACCGATGCCCTGCTTGTAGCCGAAGGTATACAGCGACAGCAGCAATGCCAGCAGCAACGCCGAAATCGGGTGACCGATCAGGTCCATGAAAGCGCGGAAGATGTTGCCATCGGGCAGCACCACGTCGGCAAATGTCTTGAGCAGCATCAGGAACACCGGCAACAGCACGGTCACCAGAGTGATGCCGAAGCTCGGCAGTTCAGCCGAATCCGTTTCGCGCGCCAGTTGATCCACCAGCTCCTGGTTCGGATGACCGGGAATGTGCTTGGCAATGAACGTGCCGTAGATCGGACCGGCAATAATAGCGGTCGGCAACGCAACGATCAGACCGTAAAGAATGGTTTTACCGATGTCGGCACCGAACACGCCGATGGCCAGCAGCGGACCCGGGTGCGGCGGCACCAGGCCGTGTACCGCGGACAGACCAGCCAGCAGCGGGATACCGATCTTGATGATCGACACGCCAGTGCGACGGGCCACGATGAACACCAGCGGAATCAGCAGCACGAAGCCGATTTCGAAGAACAGCGGGATGCCGACCAGGAAGGCCGCGAACATCATGGCCCACTGCACCTTGTCCTTGCCGAACGCACGAATCAGGGTCTGGGCAATCTGATCCGCCCCGCCCGACTCGGCCATCATTTTGCCGAGCATGGTGCCCAGCGCCAGGATGATGCCGACGAAACCAAGCACACCACCGAAGCCGTCCTGGAACGCCTTGATGATGGTGCCGATCGGCATGCCGGACGTCAGCCCGAGGAAGGCGGCGGCGATGATCAGTGCGAGGAATGGGTGCAACTTGAACTTGGTGATCAGGACGATAAGCCCGATCACCGTGACCACTGCATCGAGCAGCAGAAACGTCTCGTGGGACATGCCAAACATTAGGGGTGTCTCCTGGTTGTTGTTGTTATTAAAGCGGTTATTCAGAGGCCGTCAGGACAGCGCTATCTCTTGGAGCAAAACTCAACTGGCGAGTTTCAAGCCATGATCGAGCCACCAGGCATGAGCCTGCTTCGCCAACTCATCGACGCTGTGGCTGGACGCATCCAGAGCCAGGGTCAGGGGCTCACCAACGGGCGATTCAAGTGTGGCGAACTGGCTGTCGATCAAGGTCGACGGCATGAAGTGGCCCGGCCGATGAGACACACGATCGGCGGCGACTTCGGGGGTCAGCTCAAGGAAAACGAAGCCCAGGCCCGGCAAGGCACTGCGCAAGCGTTCGCGGTAACTGTGTTTGAGGGCCGAGCAAGTCAGCACCGGGCGCTCGCCCTTGGCATCGACGCGGCGCAGTTCATCGCACAGGCTGTCGAGCCAGCCGGCACGGTCTTCATCGTTCAAGGGGATACCCGCGCTCATCTTTTCGATATTGGCGGCAGGGTGGAAAGTGTCGCCTTCAATGGCGGTCGCGCCGCTAAGCTGGCACAGGGACTGGCTGACGCACGTCTTGCCGCAACCGGCAACGCCCATGATGACCAGGGCGGTGATGGGATGATTCATGTAACACCTCAGCGCGCAGACAGCGCTACCTTTGCTACGTAAGACTCTAGTGCAAAAGCAGAAGTTGCCGACGCCTTCTTGTCATTTTTGTGGGTTGCAGCATGTTCGTTCTCGATGCCAAAAAAGCGAGGATCAGGCAAACCTCGTTCACGCATTTGCAGCTGCATCGAGACAGCGCTACCTTAGTGCCTTGAATTTTGTTTGGCAAGCCGTCCGATGATTACCCCTAAAAACGATAAAAATACTCGCACCACTGGCCGCCCTACCCTCAACGAAGTCGCGCGCCTGGCCGGTGTCAGCCCGATTACCGCGTCCCGCGCCCTGCGCGGCGTCAGCACGGTGGCCACCGAACTGGTGGAAAAAGTCCAGAAGGCCGCCCTCGACCTGAACTACGTGGTCAACCCCGCCGCCCGCGCCCTGGCCTCGGCCCAGAGCCATTCCGTCGTGGTTTTGGTGCCGTCATTGTCCAACCTGCTGTTCATCGACACGCTGGAAGCCATTCATCAGGTTTTGCGACCAAAGGGCTTCGAAGTGCTGATCGGCAACTTCCATTACTCGCGTGATGAAGAAGAAAACCTGCTGCGCAATTACATGGCTTATCAGCCTCGCGGCCTGTTACTGACCGGTTTCGACCGCACCGAAAGTTCGCGGCGAATGATCGAGGCCAGCAACATTCCCTGCGTCTACATGATGGAACTGGACAGCGCGGCCGGGCTCAATTGCGTCGGCTTTTCGCAAGTCGCGGCCGGCGAAACGGCGGCCGGGCATTTGCTTTCCCGCGGTCGCAAACGCCTGGCCTACATCGGCGCTCAACTGGACCAGCGCACGCTGCTGCGCGGCGAAGGTTTCCGCCGCGCGCTGCAAAAGGCCGGCTTGTACGATCCGGACCTGGAAGTGCTGACACCACGAGCCTCGTCAGTAGGTCTGGGCGGTGAATTGTTTCTGCAACTGCTCGCGGCCCATCCGGACGTCGATGCGATCTTCTTCGGCAACGACGACCTGGCCCAGGGCGCGTTGCTCGAAGCGTTGCGCAATGGAATCAAGATTCCCGAGCGCGTGGCGATCCTCGGCTTCAACGACCTGCCGGCATCTGAGCACATGGTGCCGCGCCTGAGCAGCATCAGCACTCCACGAGAAGCCATTGGCCGTCGCTCCGCGGAGCTGATGCTGACCTTGCTGGCCGGCAATTCAGTGACCAAACCAGTACAGGATATGGGGTTTGAATTGAAGGTGCGCGAGAGCACCTGAAGCACGACCATTCCCATGCTCCGCGTGCTAGATTCCCGATACCTGGAACAGCAAACGGAGTAGCTCAATGGGATATGCGCTGAAGATTTTGGGTAGGGCCTCGTCAATCAACGTCAGAAAAGTCCTGTGGACCTGCGACGAACTGGGCGTTTCCTACGAACGCGAAGACTGGGGCAGCGGTTTCGCATCAACCCAGAGCCCGGAATTTCTCCAGCTCAACCCCAACGCCCAGGTGCCGGTGCTCATCGACGAAGCCGGCGTGCTGTGGGAGTCCAATACCATTTGCCGGTACCTGGCCGGTAAACACCAGAACACTGACCTGTTGCCCAGCGAACCGGCGGCCCGCGCTCGCGTGGAGCAGTGGATGGACTGGCAAGCCACCGAACTCAACCCATCCTGGGGCTACGCATTTTTTGCGCTGGTCCGGCAATTGCCGAACTTCCAGGACTCGCAGCGGATTGCCGATGGCGTTCGCGGCTGGAACGCGAAAATGGGCATTCTCGAACAGCAACTCGCAGCGACCGGTGCATATGTCGCCGGACCGCAGTTCACACTGGCCGATATCCTCATCGGATTGTCGGTCAACCGCTGGCGGATGACCCCGATGGAACGCCCGAACTACCCCGCCGTCGACGCCTATTGCCAGCGGCTGGCGTTGCGGCCGGGGTTCATGGAACACGCCTGTAACGGCGTGCCTTGATTTAGTCAGCGCAATCCATGCAGGAGCGAGGCTTGCCCGCGAAAGCAGCGTGTCAGGTAATGATGATGTCGACTGACACACCGTCTTCGCGGGCAAGCCTCGCTCCTACATGGATTTGCGCTACGGACAGTCTGCGAGCATTCCCAACAATGCCCGCACCGCCGCCGAAGGTTCTTTGTCGGGCGCGACCACCAAGGCAAACTCCCGCTCGATACGCGGCCTCACCGGCACTACTCGCAAGCCTTGGCGATTGGCCGGCAAGGTCATTTCCGGCACCACAGTCACACCGATGTTTTCCCGCACCAGAGTGAACGCACTGCTCCACTCTCGCACCTCGGCTCGCACATCCAGCAGTTGCAGCCCGGCATCGGCTGCCAGGCTGCGGGCATTGGTCGAACAACCGCCCGTGGCCAGCACAAAGGGTTGCTCCGCCAGTTCAGCCAATGAAACGCCCTCCTCATTCGAGCGGCGCGCCAAGGGGTGGCCACCGGGTAAAACCGCCACCCAGGCATCACGCCCCAGACGACCGGCATTGCGCGCGGGCGCCGGGTTCAACACCACGCCGACATCCACCAGCCCGGTACTGAGCAATGTTTCCACTTCATCGTCGCTGACCTCCAGTGCCACCACTTGAATGCCGGGATACAGCCGATTGAACTGGCGCAGCAGCGGCGGCAGAAAGGTCGCCAGCACCAACGGAAAACTGGCCAGGCGAATCGTCCCGCGCTGGATGTCCTTAGCGGCATCGACGGTACTGCGAATGTTCTCGAGGGCGCCGAGCATGGTTCGCGCCTGTTCGATCACAGGCAAGCCGATGGCGGTCGGCAAGGTCTGGCGGTTTTCCCGGCTGAACAGCTGAACGCCCAGGGTTTCTTCGATCAGTGCCAGCGCCTGACTGGCACCGGACTGGGTCATCCCGACCCGCTCGGCCGCCCGGGTTATGTTGCCGGTATCGGCCACCGCCACCACCATTCGCCAATGCATCAAGTTCATCATGGCAGTAGCTTTCCTAATGGCAGTGTTCTGAAAGATTAATTTTACCGAGGGTGCCGCGCACTATGACACTGGCGCAAACCCGCAACCAGAGCCCTGCCCATGAAGTTGTATTACGCCCCGCAAGCCTGCTCATTGGCGCCGCACATTGTGCTGCGCGAACTGGATTTGCCGTTCGAGTTGGTCCGCGTCGACAACAGCACCAAGAAAACCGTCAGCGGCGAGGACTTTATTGCCGTCAACCCCAAAGGCTACGTTGCGGCATTGCAGCTGGATAACGGTGATGTGCTGACCGAAGGCCCGGCGATCCTGCAGTACCTGGCGGACTTGCGGCCCGAGGCCGACCTGGCAGCGGAAAACGGGACGTTCGAGCGGGTGCGTTTGCAGGAATGGCTGAATTTCATTTCGACCGAGATTCATGGCGGGCTGGGTTGGCTGTTCAACTCGCTGTTTCCGGAAGGTGTGAAAGCGCTCATCAAAGAGAAGCTGTTCAAGCGTTTTGTCGTGTTGAGTCAGACGCTGGAGGGGCAGGATTATTTGATGGCTAGCGGATTCAGTATTGCTGATGCGTATCTGTTTACCGTGTTGCGCTGGACGCAGGTGTTTGGCATCGATTTGAATCAGTGGCCGGCGTTGGCGCGGTTTCAAGTACGGATTGGTCAGCGGCCAGCCGTGAAAGCGGCGTTGGCTGTGGAGTTGGCGTAAGGCTTTAGATCGCTTCGCGGGCAAGCCCGCTCCCACAGGATTTGTGAACACCGAAGATCCAGTGTGGGAGCGGGCTTGCCCGCGATAGCTATCGATCAAACACCGCTGAACTACAAACTCGAATTCACCTTCGCGGCCACCTCCCCCGGCACCCAACTCTTCCACACCTGCGGCTGATCGCGCAAAAACGCTTCGGCCACCTGACGCGGTTGCTGGCGTTTTTCGCTCATCTGCCCGAGGGTCTGGTTCAGCAGATCAATTGGCAAATCGACCTTTTCGAAGAACGCCACCAGGTCCGGGTACTGCGCCTTGAACGGTGCCGACACACCGATGGCCAGGCTGGCTGGCATCGATCGCGTGCCCTTGGGGTTCGGGTTGTTGGCATCGGCCAGAGTTTTCCAGGCTTGCGCGTCGAACGGCGGTTCTTCGAGTTTCACCAGTTTGAAGCGGCCCAACAGTGGCGTCGGCGACCAGTAGTAAAACAGCACCGGTTTGCCACGACGGATCGATGAAGCGACCTCGGCATCCAGCGCCGCGCCGGAACCGGTGCGGAAGTTGACGTAGCTGGCAGTCAGGTCATAGGCCTTGAGTTTCTGGCTGTTGACGATCTCCGACGTCCAGCCGGTCGGGCTGTTGAGGAAACGTCCGCGGCTTGGGTCTTCCGGGTCACGGAACACGTCTTTGTAGCGCGCTAGGTCGGCGACGGATTTCAGCTCCGGCGCCAAAGGTTTAATGCCGCGTTCCGGGTCGCCCTTGATCACATATTCCGGCACCCACCAACCTTCGGTGGCGCCTTTGACCGTGTCGCCCAAACCAAACACTTTGCCCTCCGATGCCGCCTTGACCCAGGCCGGACTGCGCCCCGCCCACTCTTCGCCAATCACTTGAATGTCGTTCTTGGCCAACGCGGCTTCGAGGCTGACGGTACTGCCCGGCAAAGTGTCGGTCGGGTAGCCGTAACCTTTCTCGACGATCAACCTCAGGATCTCGGTGATCAGGCTGCCACTTTCCCAGGTGATGTCACCGAAGTGGATGGGCGTGGTTTTTTCTGCAGCCGGAACGTGCCCAGCCACAAGGCTCAGCGCCAGCAGCGAACTACCGAGCAGGGTTTTGATCGATCTCATGCGGACCTCTGGGTCAGGGGTGGTCGGTTCAAGGGTTCGTTGGCGCTGTGCTGGGTGCACAGAGCCTGAGAGCGGGTCATGTAGACGCTGACCGAGCGCAGGGAAACGCCCAGTTCGGCGGCGATTTGGGGGTAGGTCAGGCCGTCGATTCGCGACAACAGGAACGTTGCCCTGACCTTGCCCGGCAGGCGCTCGAGGGTTTGATCAAGGTGTGTCAGGGCCTGGGAAAACTGCGCCAGATCTTCAGGCGATGGCCCGCCGAACGGGTCAATCGGCGATAGCTGATCGAGGTGCTGGCGTTCCAGATCGCGACGACGCCACAGCTGATAAATCAACCGATGGGCAATGGTGGTAAGCAAGGCGCGAGGTTCGCGAATGGGTGTCAAGCCTGGTGATTCGAGCAACTGTACGAAGGTCTCGGCAGCGATGTCTTCGACACTGGGACTGGCCCCCAGGTATCGGCGCAGCCGTGCGCACAGCCAGGCGTAGTGAGCGCGGAACAATCCGCCCACGTCGTTGCGATGGGAAAGGTCGGCGCCGGACATAGAGGCTCCATGGGTTAGGGGTCGCTGAATGTCCGGTGATCCGGTGGCGCGATCCTAGCAAGGAGCCTTATTCATTAATAATACTTAAAACGAATTTTTATATTCCATAAATGAATTTAAATAAGCGGCGCCTGATACATCGCTATCGCGGGCAAGCCACGCTCCCACAAGTCCACCGAAGTCCTGTGGGAGCGTGGCTTGCCCGCGATTGATGGAACTGTCGGCACAAGCCTCAAGCCTCATCGCAACCGCCCGTACCCCAGCGCCTCGGCCTCCTGCTGATAATCGAGAATGACTTGATAGTCGCTTTCGGTGGCCGGCAGCACCTCTTGCAGGCCGAGGATTTCCGCGACCTCGGGCAACTCCTTCAACGTCTGGTTCATCACCCGTCGAAGCTGTTCAGCCTGCTCATCGGTGGTGTCAGCGGCTGCGATGTAGGGCAACGTCGGGCTGAACGCCGTGCGCGCCAACACGCGCAGGCCCGTGACCTCCGCCTGGGCATGCTGCGCCAGATAGGCGAAGGTCACGCTGTCGATGGCGGCCAGGTCTGCCAAGTCATCACGCAGCCAACGCAAGCTTTCGCGGTGGCTGCCGCTGATGGCGACGGTGGCAAAAAACTGCCCGTCGCGGTGCAGTGGCGCCAGTCGGTGACGCAACAGATTCATGCCACTGTTGGAGTCTTCACCGTTGATCACACCGCGACTGCCTCGCAAGGCCGACAAGGTCCATCGAGGATCATCGGCACGCGTCAATAACAGGCTGCAATGGTTACCGCCGTTGCTGTCCGGGAGTTCGTAACGAGGACGACCGATGACCCGGACGCGACCGCGTAACGCCGTCATCAAGGGATAACCGCAAGTCTGGGTCAGTAGCAGGTGCGGGGACAACCAGAGGTCCATCAGCGACAGCCCTTCGGCAGCGAGGCGAGTGCTGCCGAGCTGTTCGAGAATCCGCGCCAGCCAACGCTCGTTGGCCTGGCGGATCGGCTCGGGGGCGATGTACATCAGTAATTCAGCGAGGTGTTGTGTCATTGAAACCCTCTAAGCAACAAATAACCCTGTGGGAGCGGGCTTGCCCGCGATAGCGCCGGACCAGTCACCAGGTGTGTTGGATGTGAAATAGCAATCGCGGGCAAGCCCGCTCCCACAGGGTTCAATGGTGGCCATGCATCAACTAAAAGGATGCCGCGGGCTGTCGATCGCCCTCACCCCATGCTCGCGCACCAACTGAGCATAACCCTGCACCAGAAACCCGCCACTGCGCGCCAGCCATTGCTCGCGGCGCGCACGATAGGCCCTCGGCAAGTCGTACCAGGGCAGACCCGGCAAGTCGTGGTGCACCAGGTGCAAGTTGAGGTTCAGGAACAGCCAGCGCCACGGCCATGCCGCTTCGTTGATGACGGTGCGTTGCTCGGGTTGTATATGAGGACGGTGTTCATAGTAGGAGCGGATCATTGCAATCGACAGCGCCGGCACGCTGATCAGCAACAGGTAATGCCAGACCGGCAGCACGCTATAGCGCGCGATGAACGTCAGCATCAGCAGCGTCAGTGCACCGTGGGTCAGCCACATCAACCAGGCTTGGCGCTCACCTGCTTTTAGCCGTTGCAGCTCTTCGCGGGCCAGCGCCAGCAAGGCCAGTGGCGCACCGAGGACAAAGCGGCCGAGCACGGTTTTGTTCAGCCAGTGCAGGCCCTGTTCGAACGGTGAACGGCGCTGCCACTGTTCAGCGCTCAGGTATCGGCTTTCCGGATCGCGACCGGGGACGGTCAGGTCTTCATCGCGGTGATGCAACAAATGACTGTCGCGGTACAGGGTGTAGGGATACCAGACCGCGAACGGCGCATAACCGAGGACCTTGTTCAGCGTTTGCCAACGGGTAGGATGGCCGTGCAGCAATTCGTGCTGCACCGACAACCACAATACCAACAGTGGAATCAGCAGCAACGTACTCCACCAGAGCCCCAATCGGGCGCTGCCCAGGACAATGCTGCACCAGCCGACGTACACGCCGATCAACAGCAGCCAGGTCGGCCACTCGGTGCGAGCGGTCAGGCGTTGGCGCAGGGTTTCGATTTCTTCACGGTGGGCAGCATCAAAATAATGGGGCATGGCTTTGCTCAGAACGGGAACCAGTCTCCCTCTGTGCAACGGCGCAGGGATTTCTTGCAGATTGTTTGGTTATTTCGATAGGCATAAAAACAAGGAGCCCGAGGACTCGGGCTCCGTTGACGCGGGATCAGTGGCCGAACACACCTACCTTCTTGGCCTTCTTGTCCGCACGTTTTTCATCGGCGGTTTTAGCCGGTTTTTTCTTTGCCGCTTTCTTTGAATCCATGCCTTTGGCCATGATACATACTCCACTCATACGGGACGTGAGATCAGGTATACACCTATCGCAGCGCCCGCGTTCTTTTATAATCACCCGCTTTGCGCACTGACAGTCCAGGCCCATGCCCAACACCCAGTACACCTTGCTCGACGAGCCGTTATGGCCGTTGATGAACAAGTTTTACCGCGCCCACCAGTCGTCGATGAAAGCGGTTCGCGACGCTCAATTGTGGGTCGCAAAACGCGAAGAGATCATTGCAGCGTTATGTTTGCGGCCCGTGGCCGGTGGGCATTGGCTGACCGGGCTGTTCGTCGCCCCGAGCTGTCGCGAACAAGGGATCGCCGCGGCGTTGATCGACCACGCCGTCAAGCATCTCGAAGAGCCGGCCTGGTTGTTCTGCCATCCGGATTTGCGTGGCTTTTATGAGCGCCGCGGCTTTACGTTCGACCCACCCCTGCCCTATGCCATGGCTGAACGCTTGAGCCGATATGCGCGGAGCAAACCGATGATTGCGATGGGGCTGGAACCGCGCGCCCTCTGAAACGACACAATCCCTGTGGGAGCGGGCTTGCCCGCGATGCAAACTGCCTGACAACATTGATACCGGATGTGCCGGCCTCTTCGCGGGCAAGCCCGCTCCCACAGTGTTTTGCGTTGGATTCGAAGGACGATCTCAATCGTCCGCTGCAGGATCAAGATCCGGGAACATCACCTCGGTAAACCCGAATTTGCTGAAATCACTGATGCGCGACGGGTACAGCCGGCCGATCAGGTGATCGCACTCATGCTGCACCACCCGCGCATGAAACCCCGAGGCAATGCGCACGATCGGCTCGCCCTTGGGATCGAAGCCTTCATAGCGAATCTGCTGATAACGATCCACCGCGCCGCGCAGGCCCGGCACCGACAGGCAACCTTCGAAACCCTCTTCGAGGGTCGGGCTCAACGGTGTGATCAGTGGATTGATCAGAATCGTCTGCGGCACCGCTTCGGCGTCCGGATAGCGTTCGCTGTGTTCGAAACCAAAGATCACCAGTTGCAGGTCGACACCGATCTGCGGCGCGGCCAGGCCGACTCCGCCGACACTTTCCATGGTCTGGAACATGTCGTCGATCAATTGCCACAACTCAGGGCTGTCGAACATTTCTGCCGGTACCGGTGGGGCAATACGCAGCAGGCGTTCATCGCCCATTTTCAGAATTTCACGGATCATTTTATGGCTTCGTCAGTGGTCGGCTTGATTGAGTGGTCCCGTCCCAGTCCCGAAACGTGGTGTTTGGGTTCTTCGGGCACGTTTTCGCCGTGTTTCTTGTTTTCGGATGACATGTGCTCGATCACCGCGTTCATTTCTGCGCCGAGCAACAACACTGCGGCGGAAATATAGAAGTACAGCAACAACACGATGATCGCGCCGATACTGCCATACATGGCGTTGTAGTTGGCGAAGGTTTTGACGTAGAGACCGAAGCCCAGCGAAGCGATGATCCAGACCACCACGGACAACACCGCACCCGGGGTGATGAAGCGAAACTCTTGTTTGACGTCAGGCATGACGTAGTAAATCAGCGCTACCGCCATCATCAGCAGAATCACCACCACCGGCCAGCGGACGATGGTCCAGACGGTCACAATGAAATCTTCGAGGCCGACTTGCGCGGCGATCCAGCCCATCACCTGCGGCCCGAGCACCATCAGCGCTGCGGCGATCAGCAACATGCCGGCGATGCCGATGGTGTAGAAAATCGACAGCGGAAAGCGTTTCCAGATCGGACGGCGTTCGACCACGTCGTACGCGGCATTCATCGCGCTCATCATCAGTCGCACACCGGCGGACGCGGTCCACAGGGCGATCACGATACCCACCGACAACAACCCCCCCTTGGATTGCTGCAGCTGATCGATCACCGGGTTCACCTGGTCAAGCGCCTGGGGTGGCAGGACCAGTTCCGATTGCAGGCGCAGCCAGGAAAAGAAGTCCGGCAAGTGCAGAAAACCGATCAGGGCGATCAGGAACAGGATGAAAGGGAACAGCGAGAACAGCATCTGATAGGCCAGCGCCGAGGCATAGGTCGACATCTCATCGTCGACGAACTCGGTGACCGTGCGCATCATCACCCGATGCAGGGGCAAACCTTTCATGGTCGGAAAAAACATTAGCGTCTCCTTTCGCCGCAAAAAGGTTGAAGTCATGGCGACTCAGGGGCCGTTTTCTACAACAAAGTAGCCTACTTGGCGACTTTGAAACAATTTCCTTGCTCAAGTTCAAGCTGACACAGAAACGGCCATCCGCGGATGGCCGTTTCTATTACTCGTCAAAGCCGGATTATGCCTTGTCGATGCCTTTTTTAAGAGCATCCTTGATTTTGCCGACTGCTTGCTGGGTTTCGCCTTTCCTCTCCTGCGCCACGCCTTCGGAGCGCAGTTTTTCGTTACCGGTGGCCTTGCCAACGCCTTGCTTGACGTTGCCGGCCGCTTCGTTTGCCATACCTTTAACTTTATCGCCAGTGCTGCTCATGGTATTTCTCCTGTGAACATTTCAACGGGGAAAGTGGTTACATAAGGATTGACCGGGGGCCTTTGCGCGGAGTTTCATTTATTTATTAACCGGAGATTTCGCAGGTTAGGCTTTATGTTTGCAGGCTTTGCCCCGAGAATGCGCAACGTATTCAGGCCATGGCGCTGAAGATCCAATCCCGTAGGAACGTTATGAAACTCGATAAAAAACTGGCCATCGCCCGCAGAAACCAGGAACTCGGCGGTGCTGTGCTTGGCGTCAACAACTGCCATTTCACCGAATTGAACCGCAACCGCAATATCTTCTGGTTCGATATTCCGGTCGCGCGTCTGGCCGTTGGTCAGTACGAATGGATTCACTTGCTGATGCACACCCCGGATACCGACGAACTGCTGCACTTGAAAGTGCCGACGGTGTTCCTGCGCGAGAAGCTGGAAGGCCTGGTGGTGCGCAACCAAGGCAAGCGCAAGGCAGCCCTGAGCCTGGAACTGAGCGCCGACAAGGACTCCTACCTGCAAGACATGCGCCCGGCCGGTACCAACGTCAATTTCGCGCAGTTCCGCCAGTGACCCAAAAGCATCGCGAGCAGGCTCGCACACATTTAACCGAGTTCCTTCAGAAAGAATGCAATCACATGTGGGAGCGAGCCTGCTCGCGAAGGCGGCCTGACAGACGCTGAAAAATGTCCCGGCCAGAAACAAGAAGCCCCGCATCGGCGGGGCTTTTTGTTTGACTAGGCGCTGACTTTCTTCACGCCCAGTTTCTTCAGCTCTTCGTCGCGCAGTTCGCGGCGCAGGATCTTGCCAACGTTGGTGGTTGGCAGCGCGTCGCGGAACTCCACGGCTTTCGGTACCTTGTAGCCGGTGACGTTGGCGCGCATGTGCTCCATCACCTGCTCCTTGGTCAGGGTCACACCCGGTTTGACGACGATGAAAATCTTGATCGCCTCACCCGACTTCTCGTCCGGCACGCCGATGGCTGCGCATTGCAGCACGCCCGGCAGGGTCGCCAGCACGTCTTCCAGTTCGTTGGGGTATACGTTGAAACCGGAGACCAGGATCATGTCTTTCTTGCGATCGACAATGCGCATGTAACCGTCTGGCTGGATCAGCGCAATGTCACCGGTCTTCAACCAGCCTTCGCTGTCGAGGATTTCATCGGTGGCGTCCTGACGCTGCCAGTAGCCCTTCATGACTTGCGGGCCTTTCACACACAGTTCACCGATGGCGCCCAACGGCTGTTCAACACCGGCATCGTCGATGACTTTGCACAGGGTCGATGGCACCGGAATACCGATGGTGCCGATCTGGATGTTCTGGCTCGGGTTCACCGTGGCCACCGGGCTGGTTTCGGTCATGCCGTAACCTTCGCAGATCGGGCAACCGGTGACCGCTTTCCAGCGTTCAGCCGCAGCCTGCTGCAAGGCCATGCCGCCGGACAGGGTGATTTTCAGATTCGAGAAATCCAGCTTGCGGAACGCTTCGTTGTTGCACAACGCGACGAACAGCGTGTTCAGGCCGACAAAACCGCTGAACTTCCACTTCGACAGTTCCTTGACCATCGCCGTCAGGTCGCGCGGGTTGCTGATCAGGATATTGTGATTGCCGATCAGCATCATCGCCATGCAATGAAAGGTGAAGGCATAGATGTGGTACAGCGGCAGCGGAGTGATCAGGATCTCGCAACCTTCGTTGAGGTTGGAGCCCATCAGCGCCTTGCACTGCAGCATGTTCGCCACCAGGTTGCGGTGGGTCAGCATCGCACCCTTGGCCACGCCGGTGGTGCCGCCGGTGTATTGCAGCACGGCAACGTCGCTGCTGGCCGGATTGGCTTCAGCCACTGGCTGGCCATGGCCCTTGCTCAGCACGTCATTGAATTTGATGGCCTTGGGCAAGTGATACGCCGGGACCATCTTCTTCACGTACTTGATGACGCTGTTGACCAGCAGACGCTTGAGCGGCGGCAGCAGGTCGGCCACTTCAGTGACGATCACGTGCTTGACGCCGGTTTTCGGCACGACGGTCTGGGCCAGATGCGCCATGTTGGCCAGGCAGACCAGGGCTTTGGCACCGGAATCGTTGAATTGGTGTTCCATTTCCCGCGCGGTGTACAACGGGTTGGTGTTGACCACGATCAGCCCGGCGCGAATCGCACCGAAGACAGCAACCGGGTATTGCAACAGGTTGGGCAGTTGCACGGCGATTCGATCGCCGGGTTGCAAATCGGTATGCTGTTGCAGGTAAGCGGCAAAGGCACCGGACAATTCGTACAGCTCACCGTAGGTGATTGTCTTGCCCAGGTTGCTGAATGCCGGTTTGTCAGCGAAGCGTTGGCAGGATTGCTTCAACACTGCCTGAATATTCGGATACTCGTCTGGATTGATCTCGGCAGCAATTCCAGCTGGGTACTTATCCTTCCAAAAGTCTTCGATCATGGAAGCCCACTCCTCAGCAACGCGAATTCAAATACCGCATTTGGTGCGATTATTATTGGTGTGTGTTTTTGGTGAGTCTGGCTTTTAACATAGGCCGAGAAGTCACAAAGCGCGCCGAGAGTAGCAGCTTTGCCAAGGGCCGACTAGAGCCAAAAGAGGCCCGCACAGTCACTTTAATGACTCAAGAATAGCAAGCAGTCATTTTAGAGCAAAAATTCTATACAGCCTTAAAAGCCCCGTATTTTGGGCCTCGTCCCTTAAAAGCATCGCGGGCAAGCCCGCTCCCACAAGGTCCGCGTCGTACACATTCTCTGTACACAACACCAAACTTGTGGGAGCGAGGCTTGCCCGCGATCCGCGCGAAGCGCGGCCATTCAACGATCAGGCAATCTCACGCAACTCCCGCCGCAAGATCTTGCCCACCGGCGTCATCGGCAACGACTCACGCAAGACGATGTGCTTGGGGACTTTGTACGCCGTGAAGTTTTCCTTGCAGTACGCCTTCAGCTCTTCAAGGCTGACCCCGGATTCACGGGCCACCACAAACAACTTCACCGCCTCCCCCGAACGCTCGTCCGGCACGCCGATCACCGCGCAGTTGGCGACTTTCGGATGGGCCATCACCACGTCTTCGATCTCGTTCGGGTACACGTTGAAGCCCGAGACGATGATCATGTCTTTCTTGCGATCGACGATACGCACAAATCCGTCCGGGTCGATCACCCCGATGTCGCCCGACTTGAACCAGCCGTCGGCGTCCAGCACTTCGTCGGTGGCTTCGGGTTTCTGCCAGTAGCCCTTCATGATCTGCGGGCCCTTGATGCACAGTTCGCCACGCTCGCCCAGCGGCTGCTCGACGCCTTCATCGTTGATCACTTTCAGGGTCGTGCCCGGCACCGGCAGGCCGACCGTGCCGATGCGCGACTTGTCGCCGTAAGGGTTGGTGCAGGCCACCGGCGAGGTTTCGGTCAGGCCGTAACCTTCGGTGATGCGGCAACCGGTGAGCTGTTCCCAGCGCTCGGCGGTGGCCTTGACCAGCGCCGTGCCGCCGGAGTTGGTGAGCTTGAGACTGGAGAAATCCAGGCTCTTGAAGTCGGGATGTTCCATCAGCGCGACGAACAGCGTATTAAGCCCCAGCAGCGCCGAAAACCGCCAGTTCTTCAGTTCCTTGATGAAGGCGCCAATGTCCCGTGGATTGGTGATCAGCACGTTGTGGTTGCCGGTCACCATCATGCACATGCAGTTCGCCGTGAAGGCGTAGATGTGGTACAGCGGCAGCGGCGCGATCATCACTTCCTGGCCTTCGCGTAGCAGCGGCTGACCGTCAGCGCCGAATTGCCCCAGGCACGCCCGCGCCTGCTGCATATTCGCCACCAGGTTACCGTGGGTCAGCATGGCGCCCTTGGCCAGCCCGGTGGTGCCGCCGGTGTATTGCAGCACGGCGATGTCGTCGAGGCCGACGTTCAGCGGTTTGATGCCCAGGCCCCGGCCCAGACGCAGCGCGCTTTTGAAAGAAATCGCCTGCGGCAAGGAATAGTCCGGGACCATTTTCTTGACCTTGGCGACCACAGTATTGATTAGCCAGCCCTTGGCGGTGGGCATCAGGTCGCCCATCTTCGCTTCAATCAGGTACTGGATGTCGGTGTCGGGCAGCACTTCCTGGACCTTCTGTCCGAACACGTTCAGGTAGACCAGCGCCCGGGCACCGGAGTCCTTGAACTGATGACGCATCTCCCGCGCGGTGTACAACGGGTTGGTATTGACCACGATCAGCCCGGCGCGCAAGGCACCGAACACGGCAATCGGGTAATGCAGGACGTTGGGCATCTGCACCGCGATGCGATCCCCTGGCACCAGGTCGGTGTGGGCTTGCAGGTAACCGGCGAACCCTGCGCTGTAGCGTTCCAGTTCGGCGTAGGTCAGGGTCACGCCCATGTTGCTGAACGCCGGGCGATCGGCAAATTTCTTGCAGGAACGCTCGAACACCTCGATTACCGACTTATAGGCCCCAAGGTCAATATCCAGGGGCACGCCGGCCGGGCGTTTGTCATTCCAGAAATCAGGTTGCATTATTCTTGTCCTCTTTACCTGAGCCTATCCGGGGCCGCTTTTCTGTCCTTTCTCAAAAACAGAAAGCGAAAAACGGTGCTTCCCGGACACTAGCAGCTATAACGAATCAGGCAAATATGCGCACGGTCGTCATTGATCGCGTGAATCTTGCTGCCCCGGCGTGACCTGATCAGACGGTAGGCGTTGGATGCGCTATACAATGCAACGGGGCTGTTTTCCACCCAGCAGCCTCATGCAGCCCAACGCAAAGGAATCGCCATGATCCACGACACTTTCTGGCTGACCGCGAGTGACCGCAGCCGCCTCTTCGTCAACCAGTGGCTGCCGGCCGCGCCACTCAAGGCGGTGATCCTGCTGGCCCACGGCATGGCAGAACACAGCGGTCGCTACGCCCGCCTGGCGCAAGCATGCTGTGATCAGGACTACGGCGTTTATGCGCCGGACCTGCGTGGACATGGCAAAACTGCCGAAAACGGTACGCTGGGCCATTTCGCCGACGATGATGGCTGGTGCAAAGTGGTCGGCGACCTCGCCAGCCTTAACCAACATATCGGCCAACAGCATCCCGGCGTGCCGATCGTACTGCTGGGCCACAGCATGGGCAGCTACATCGCCCAGGCTTACTTGCTGCACCACAGCGCCAGCCTGCACGGGGCGATTCTCAGCGGCTCGAACTTCCAGCCCGTGGCGCTCTATCGCGCCGCGCGACAGATTGCTCGGTTCGAACGCCTGCGCCAAGGGCCCAAGGGGCGCAGTGCGCTGATCGAATGGCTGTCGTTCGGCTCGTTCAACAAGAAATTCAAACCGGCGCGCACGCCGTTCGACTGGCTGAGCCGCGACCCGGCCGAAGTCGACAAGTACGCCAATGACCCGCTCTGCGGCTTTCGTTGCACCAATCAGTTGTGGATCGATTTGCTCGGTGGCTTGCAGCAAATCAGCAAAGCGTCCAATCTCGCCCAGATCGATCGGGGCCTGCCGTTGCTGGTGATTGGCGGCGAATGTGATCCGGTGAGCGAAGGCAAACGTCTGAAAGATCTGGCCCACGCCCTGCGCGACGCTGGCTGCCAGAGCCTGCAACTGACTGTTTACCCGCAGGCTCGGCATGAACTGTTCAACGAGAGCAATCGCGACGAAGTGACGGCCGACGTGCTGAGCTGGATCGCCCAGGCCTTGAGCAACCGCCGGCCACCCAGAGCCGAATAGTTTTTTTGTGGATTTATTTAATTCGTCACAGGAATCGAGACAGATGACCCAGGTTACCAACACCCCTTACGAAGCCCTCGAAATCGGCCAGACCGCCAGCTACAGCAAGACCGTCGAAGAACGCGATATTCAGTTGTTCGCCGCGATGTCCGGCGATCACAACCCGGTGCACCTGGACGCCGAATTCGCCGCCGCCAGCATGTTCAAGGAGCGTATCGCCCACGGCATGTTCAGCGGCGCTTTGATCAGCGCAGCGGTGGCTTGCGAGTTACCTGGGCCGGGGACTATTTATATCGGTCAGACGATGAGCTTTCAGAAGCCGGTAAAAATTGGCGACACGCTGACTGTGCGCCTGGAAATTCTTGAGAAACTGCCGAAGTTTCGTGTGCGTATCGCCACTCGGGTATTCAACCAGCGCGATGAATTGGTCGTGGATGGCGAAGCGGAGATTCTGGCGCCGCGCAAGCAACAGACCGTGACGTTGCCGACGTTGCCAGCGATCAGCATCGGCTGATTTACGACTCCATCTGCGGCCAGGATGGGCCTCTGTGGCGAGGGGGCTTGCCCCCGTTGGGGTGCGAAGCGCCCCTGATTCAAGCACCGCGCTAGATTATTTAGCGCGGTGGCCGGTTTTACGACTGCTGCGCAGCCGAACGGGGCGATGCGGCGTTCCGACAAGCCCCCTCGCCACAGGGAAACCGTCAAAAGATCCGACAATCCCGAGCACAAAAAAACGCCAGACTGGCTGGCGTTTTTGGCAGGCAACGAACCCTTACGAGCGTGCGCGAGCCTGATTACGCAGGGCTTTCACCTGATCGTGGTTGCGTTGTACGCCGTGATACTGACGCTCAACGATGTCACGAATGCCCACCAGGTTGTCCTTGTTGATTTTCTCCAGTGCTTCCTTGTAAGCCTTCAATGCGTGGTCTTCACCGCGTTCGGCTTCGTTCAGCACTGCCTCTTCATCCTTGCCGGTGAACATCGCCTTCACGTCGACCCAGCGACGGTGCATATCGCCACTGACACTGGTGGAGGTTTCCGGATCACCGCCCAGGGAACGCACAGTGGCTTGCAGTTCGGCAGCGGCAGCAGCGCAGTCGGAGGAGCGCTGTATGAACAGGTTTTTGAGTTCTGGATTCTTGATGTCTTCAGCGCAAGTCTTGAACCCTTCCTGACCGTCTTTACTGGTTTCAATCAGGTCGTTGAGTACAGAGATCGCTTCTCTATTAATGTCGGTCATTTTTCAATTCCTTGCGGTTGATGAAAGATGCAATAAGTAACTGCATCCTGCATGCCAGCTTCGAACTGATGTCTTTTTACTTATATTTCAATAAGTTAACTTTCAAGACGGAATCTGTACCCGCTTTTTTTGCATGATCTGTCATTTGGCCTGCATGCAGAATGCCTGTATTTTCCAGACTGTTTTTGAATCAAGACGACTGATGATGAATCCCGAAAAGCTCGAATTGCTGATTACCCGCGAAATGCCCTTCGGCAAATACAAGGGCCGCATCATCGCCGACCTGCCCGGCCAGTACCTGAACTGGTTCGCTCGCGAAGGTTTCCCTCATGGCGAACTGGGCGGTTTGCTGGCCTTGATGCAGGAGATCGACCACAACGGCTTGTCGGAGTTGCTCGAACCGCTGCGCGCCAAACACGGCAAACCCGCCCCTCGCCACTGATCTGTCCTACCTCACCGAGTAGCCCATGCCCGATAACACCCGCCGTGCCCGCGATGAAGTCTTTTGGCAGACCTTTGCCGACCGCTACGCTGTCGAACCCGGCCCCCTGAATCTGGAGAACGGTTATTTCGGGCGCATGTCACGCACGGTGGTCGAGGAGTATCAGCGCAACATCGAGCTGATCAACCGCGGCAATTCGGTGCATGTGCGCCAGCGCTTCGAACAGGGCGAAAGCGTCGGGATTCGCGCACAACTGGCCGAGTTGATCGGCGCACCGGCCGAAGCCGTCGCCCTCACCCGTAACGCCTCGGATGGCCTGCAATCGCTGATCCGCAACTACAACCGTCTGGAACCGGGCGATCAGGTACTGCTGTGCGATCTGGAGTACGACACGGTCAAGGGCGCGATGCGTTGGCTGGCGCGCTATCGAGGCGTGGAAGTGATCGAGATCGAACACCGTCACCCCGCCAGTTTCGACAGTTTGCTGACCACTTATCGCGAAGCTTTCGTGCGTTATCCGCGACTGAAGCTGATGGCGCTGACCCACGTCACCCATCGCACCGGGCTGGTCATGCCGGTGCAGGCGATTGCTGCCGCTGCCAGGGAACACGGCATCGATGTAATTCTCGACGGAGCACATGCCCTCGGCCAGATCGAGTTCAATCTCGATGAACTGGGCATCGCCTTTGCCGGCTACAACCTGCACAAATGGATCGGCGCGCCGCTGACCCTGGGCTTCATTTACATCGCGCCCGAGCGCCTGGCCGACATCGACCCGGACATGGGCGAGATGCATTTCCCGGTCACCGACATTCGCGCCCGCACGCCCTACAGCACACCCAATATTCCGGCCCTGCTGACCCTGCCGCTGGTGTTCGAAGAACATCGCGCCATGGGCGGTTCCGTCGCCAAGGGCACGCGGCTCAATTACCTGCGCAACCGATGGGTCGATGCCGTTCGGGGGCTGCCGGGGATCGAAATCATGACCCCGGATGACCCGCGCCTGTATTGCGGCATCACCTCGATGCGTTTTACCCGGCATGCCGATCAGCAGGCGATGGTCGAGCGACTGCTCAACGACTACAACCTGTTTACCGTGACACGCAGCGGCGCGGCGTGTGGCCCGTGCATCCGCATTACGTCGGGGCTCACCACCACTGCGGCCGACATGGATCGGCTGGCCCAGGCGCTGACTGAATTGCGCTGACGTCACACGGTGTACTTGTCGAAGTCCTCGGGCTTGATCTGCGATGACACCGCAAACGTGTCGACACCGATGGTCATGTGCCCGAAAAAACCGTCTTCATTCGAGTCTCGACCGATGGCGTGAATGTTCAGGGTCGAGGCTTCGCCGCCCATGGTTTTGTAGAAAAAATCCTGATCGTTGGTCAGTGGTGAAGCGACTCGACCGCTGTACTCACGGGTGTTAAGTACTGACCTTGATGCAACCTGCGGCAAGTAAAGCTGCCCGACCCAAGCGACATGTCGCTCTTCCAGATAGTTGTTGCCGGCCGTGATTCGTACCGCCACATGAATATGCAGGGCGCGTCCGGCGTAATACCCCGGATAAATGGTGGTAAACCGCACGATGCCGTTTTTATCGGTGAACTGCCCGCCGCGCAGGTAGGTATCGTCATCGGTGCGCGGAATCGAGCCGATATCACCGACATCGACTTCCTGGTCCGGATTGACCTTACTCCAGCCCGAATACGCCCCGCGCGCGTTGCAATGCCAGATGTCGACCACGGCCCCCGTGACCGGTTGACCGGTCATGGCATCGACGATCGTCAGTCGCAGCACCAAGGGGATGCCGTCCATGCCTTCGCTGATGTTTCGTCTGATCAGTTTCGGGTTTCGAAAATACGGGCCGGCGATCTGTTCGGGTGACAGCTGATAAACCGGTGATGGGGATGCAGCTGAGGTGTTGTCGTCCATGACGTTCTCTCTTCCATAAGATGAACGCAGGGTAACGCTGGACGAGTAGCGAGATGCGGTAACTATGTATCGCATGATGTCCTGTGGGAGCGAGGCTTGCCCGCGAAGGCGGTCTTCCAGCCACATCAATACTGAATGTACCGACGCCTTCGCGGGCAAGCCTCGCTCCTACAGGTTATTTTTTGGCAGAAAAAACGGCGTGGCAGCCATAAGGGTTTTATTTCAGGCAAAAAAAAACGGTGCACCGACCAAGCGCACCGTAAAGCCGTAGAACACACAACGAAGTGTTTGGTAAATCCGGTTAATCAGTCCAGCAGGGCCAACGCCTCGGCGGTGCACTCCTGGATGCGGGCCCAGTCGCCGTTCTTGATCCACTCGGGGTCAAGCATCCAGCTACCGCCCACGCACATCACGTTTTTCAACGCCATGTAGCTCTTGATATTGGCCGGGCTGACGCCGCCGGTCGGGCAGAATTTAACTTCGCCGAACGGACCGCCCAGGGCCTTGATGGCCGCGACGCCGCCGCTGACTTCCGCCGGGAACAGCTTGAAGCGGCGATAACCCAGGCTATAGCCTTCCATGATGCCGGAGGCATTGCTGATACCCGGCAACAGCGGGATCGGGCTGTTGACACTGGCTTCAAGCAGATCACGGGTGATACCCGGTGTAACGATGAATTGCGAACCGGCTGCTTCGGCAGCGGCGAGCATGCTGCGGTCAAGCACGGTACCGGCACCGGTCACCAGTTCCGGGCGATTCTCGCGCAGGATCTGGATCGCCTTGAGGCCGAACTGCGAACGCAGGGTCACTTCCAGCGCCGTCAGGCCACCGGCCGCCAGGGCGTCGGCCAATGGCAGCACGTCCTGCTCACGAGCGATGGTGATCACCGGCAGAATCCGCGCCTTGGCGCAGAGGCTGTCGATCAGGGCAACTTTGTCCGCCATGGAAACGGTCGGGGATGTGTTTGTCATAGCGGCTGATCCTTGGTTCATGGGCACCAGTAAATCTCTAACGTAGGTTGCAGAAACGCCCGAATCGGCATGGCGGCGACATCGTCACCGGCCAGTGCGGCATTCAGGGTGGTCAGCTTGGACTGACCGGAAATCGACAGAACGGTGTACTTCGCCGAGGCCAGCAGCGCGCGACTCATGGTCAGGCGTTGATGGGGCACGGTCGGCGCCAGCATCGGCCAGCAACGACGGGTGCCATCGACGTTCAAGGCGTCGGCCAGGTTCGGGCTATTCGGGAACAGCGAGGCGGTGTGACCGTCGTCGCCCATACCGAGTATCAGCACGTCGATCGGCGGCAATTCCGCGAGCAAGCGATCCGCCTGCTCGGCGGCCAACTCAAGGTTCGCGGTGGCGCTGTACAGACTAAGGAACTGGGCCTTGGCCGCCGGGCCTTGCAACAGGTAACGCTTGAGCAGGCCGGCATTGCTGTCGGCATGCTCCACCGGCACCCAGCGCTCGTCAGCCAGGCTGACCACCACTTTCGACCAGTCCAGCTTCTGCTTGGCCAGGTGCTGGAAAAACGCCACCGGGCTGCGCCCACCGGACACCACCAGCGTCGCGGCGCCCTGTGCGGCAATCGCGTCACTCAGTTGCCTGGCTACCGTCAATGCCAGGCCTTCGGCCAGCAGCACCGGGCTTTTGAACTCATGGGCACTGACGCCCTGAGGCAGTTTCAATTCAGATATCGCCATACCACGACCTCCCGTCCCGCGTGATCAGTGCAATGGAGCTCATCGGTCCCCAGGACCCGGCCGCGTACGGCTTGGGCGCATCACCGGATTTTTTCCACCCGGCGATCAACTGGTCACACCACTTCCACGCGGCTTCGATTTCATCTTTACGGACAAACAAATTCTGATTGCCGCGCATCACTTCCAGCAACAACCGCTCGTAGGCGTCGGGAATCCGCGCGCTGCGATAAGTGTCGGAAAAATTCAGCTGCAACGGACCGCTGCGCAGCTGCATGCCCTTGTCCAAGCCTTGTTCTTTGGTCATCACGCGCAAGGAAATACCTTCGTCCGGTTGCAGGCGGATGATCAGTTTGTTGCTGATCTGCAAGCGCTGCTCGGGGGCGAAGATGTAGTGCGACGGTTCCTTGAAGTGGATGACGATCTGCGACAGTTTTTGCGGCATGCGCTTGCCGGTGCGCAGGTAAAACGGCACACCGGCCCAGCGCCAGTTACGAATATCGGCACGCAGGGCGACGAAGGTTTCGGTGTCGCTCTGGGTGTTGGAATTAGGTTCCTCCAGATACCCGGGTACCGATTTGCCTTCGCTGTGACCGGCGATGTACTGGCCGCGCACCACTTGAGTGGTCAGGCCTTCCGGGCTGATCGGCGCCAGCGCCTTGAGGACTTTGACTTTCTCGTCGCGAATGCTGTCGGCAGACAGGTCGGCCGGCGGGTCCATGGCGATCAGGCAGAGCAGTTGCAGCAGGTGATTCTGGATCATGTCCCGCAGCTGGCCGGCCTTGTCGAAATAGCCCCAACGGCCTTCGATCCCGACCTGCTCGGCCACGGTGATTTCCACGTGGGAGATGTAATTCTGGTTCCACTGGGTTTCGAACAGGCTGTTGGCGAAACGCAGGGCGATCAGGTTTTGTACGGTCTCTTTGCCCAGGTAGTGGTCGATGCGGTAGGTGCGGTTCTCCGGGAAGAACTGCGCCACGGCGTCGTTGACCTTGCGCGAGGATTCCAGGTCCGAACCGATAGGTTTTTCCAGCACCACACGGGTGTTTTCGGTCAGGCCGACCTTCGACAGGTTCTCGCAAATGGCGCCATAAACCGCCGCCGGGGTGGCGAAGTAAGCAATCACCCGCTGGGCACTGCCGGCCTGCTCGGCCAGGGCGACGTAATCGTCAGCCTTGAGGAAGTCGACGTGCAGGTAGCTCAAACGGGCCAGGAAGCGCTCGACCATCGCTTCATCCAGCTCTTTGGCGCCCACATAGCGGCGCAGCTCAGCGGCGATGAACGCCAGATGCTGTTGCTCGCTGCCGGGTTCACGGGCCAGCGCGATAATGCGCGTATCCTCATGAAGCAGGCCGGCGCCATCGAGTTGATAGAGGGCAGGAAACAGCTTGCGCAGGGCCAGATCGCCAAGAGCGCCGAACAAGGCAAAGGTGCAAGGTTCAACCGTAATCGAAGGCATGATGTTTGTTCTTTTATCAAGTTAAGCTACAAATACCTTTTTTCAAGGCATCACTCAAGGGAAAATGTAGTAATAACCACAACATTTTCGCAAAATACAGATTCCGAGTGGTGGTCGATCGGAGCCATCAGTAGGATAGGCCACCGTTATGGGCCATATCAAAGGCCCAATTTGCATTAGTCGAACGCTTATTTGCGCTGCTGACCTAAGGAACATGAAATGGATCGCGTGCGAAATTTACTGGAACAGATCCAGAATCGCCTTGAAGACCTGAATAAGGCTGAACGCAAAGTCGCCGAAGTGATTCTGCTCAACCCGGAGCAAGCCACCCGGTTCAGCATTGCCGCCCTCGCCCAGGCCTCAAAGGTCAGCGAGCCGACGGTCAACCGTTTCTGCCGCTCGTTTGGCGTCAGCGGCTACCCGGAACTGAAACTGCAGCTGGCCCAGAGCCTGGCCAGTGGCGCGGCGTATGTCAGCCGGGCGGTTGAAGCCGATGACAATCCGGAAGCGTATACGAAAAAGATTTTCGGCAGCGCCATCGCCTCTTTGGACAGTGCGTTGCAGGCGCTTGACCCGAGCCTGATCAGCCGCGCCGTCGACCTGTTGATTCAGGCCCGGCAGATCCACTTCTTCGGCCTCGGCGCCTCGGCCCCGGTGGCGCTGGATGCGCAGCACAAGTTCTTCCGCTTCAACCTGGCAGTGACGGCCCATGCCGACGTGCTGATGCAGCGCATGATCGCCTCGGTGGCCCACACCGGTGAGTTGTTCGTGATCATTTCCTACACCGGTCGCACCCGCGAACTGGTGGAAGTGGCGCGCATCGCCCGGGAAAACGGTGCTTCGGTACTTGGCCTGACGGCGGAGGGTTCGCCGCTGGCCAAGGCCAGTACCTTGAGCCTGAACATTCCGCTGCCGGAAGACACCGACATCTATATGCCGATGACGTCGCGGATCATTCAGTTGACCGTGCTCGATGTGCTCGCCACCGGCATGACCCTGCGCCGGGGCGTGGATTTCCAGCCGCATTTGCGCAAGATCAAGGAAAGCCTGAATGCCAGTCGGTATCCGATTGGGGATGAGTTTAATTAGTCCGATAGCTCTATTGCCTGCTTGGGCCTCTTCGCGGGCAAGCCTCGCTCCTACAGGATTCGCGCCGGTCAGCAAATCGGCGACATTCCGTAGGAGCGAGGCTTGCCCGCGAAGAGGTCAGCCGCAACACCGAAGGTCTTGAGCTAAACCCCCAACCCGCGCCTGCAAACTCAAATGCGCCCGCTCACCCGGTGCCAGGCTCAAGCTGTCGGTCCCGCCGCTGGCCGCCTCCACACAGACGAACTCTAAAATCTCGTTCCAGCTTACGCCCAGCAACGGCCGCGAGCCCGGATGCCAGACCACCGTGTCCGCATGGTCACCGGTGTCGATGCACAATTGCCGTTGCCAGGCGTGGTCCTTGAGCTGCAATTCGCCGTCATGCTGGAACACTCGCTGACAACCGCCGTCGACCCGCAACTCGCCTTCCTGCTGGCAAACCTGGCGGCTCAATTGGTCGTAACCTTGCGCGCCATCAAGCCCGGACAGCGCTACCTCGCCCACGTCACCAATACGCCAATAGGCGTGCAACGCCTGGCTCAACTGGCACGGCATGTCGTCCTGATGCTCGGTGCTCAGGTGCAAATCCATGCGTTCACCCAAGTGCGCGTGCAAGTCCACTTGCCAGTCGCACAGCTGTAACTGCCAGTGCAGGTGCACGCCATCGTCGTCACTGCTGCTGTCGAGCAGTTTCCAGTCGAGCAAACGCGCCCAACCATGGGACGGCCAGGCGTTTTCGCTCGGATGACGGCCGTACCACGGCCAGCACACCGGCACACCGCCGCGAATCGCACCGACATGCGGCCACTTCGCCGCGCACCACAGCCAGGGTTTCTGCCCCTTGGGCTGGAAGTGCAGCAGCTGTGCGCCCTGCCGACTGAACACCGCCTGACACAGCGGATGGTCGATCACCAGCACATCGCGCATCTGATAGCGCTCCCACGCAAACACCGGACGTTCGCGCAAGGATTTGAAGAAGCGTTGTAGCGGATGCTCAAGCATGTGCCACGGTCCTGAAAATCATTTTTCTACCTGATCGTTCCCACGCTCTGCGTGGGAATGCATCCCGTGACGCTCTGCGTCACATACGATGGACGCAGAGCGTCCAGAGCGGCGTTACCACGCAGAGCGTGGGAACGATCTGTCCAAGGGGTGCGCTACCCCCAAAAAAAAGCGGACAGCCATGGCCGTCCGCAAAAATGCGCACATAGAGAGGAGCTTATCGCAACAGCGTTAGAACACCGACTGAATTTTCAGACCAGCCACCAGAGCGTTGTCGACTTCATCCACACCACCTGGATGGGTGATGTATTGCAGGTTAGGACGCACCGTCAGCCAGTTGGTAACGTGGAAACCGTAGTTGATTTCGTAGTTGTACTCGGTGGTACGCAGCGGCGAGAACAGCGGATCTTCGTAGTCGGTGACACCATTGGCGGCGTTGACCAACTCGGCGTTTTTCTTCACGTCATCGTTGACATGGATACGGGAGAAACCGATTCCGACGTCATCTTTAGGACGCGCATCGAACGGCCCCTTGTACACGAACATCAGCGACTGGTAGTTGTCGACGAAGTTGGTGTCCTTGTCGTGGAAGGTGGCGTTGGCCGCGATATTCAGACCGCGGGAAGCATCACCGTTGTGGGTGGTGAGTTGTTGCTGCGCCACAAACCAGTAGCCATGTTTGCTGTCGTGGCTGCGATAGGCATTGCCGCTGGTTGCCGCATCATTGCCGTTGTCATCTTTACGGACGTCGTCGGCATCGGCCGTGCTCTTGTAGTAACCGACACGGTATTCGCCCGGCAGGTTGTTGACCTTCGGCGACCAGACCAGTTCGACCGGCAAGACGGTGCCCTTGGTACCACTGCCGCTGAGCTTGAAGCCGTTACCGTGCTCCAGTTGCGATGGGTTCTGGTTGTACGCGCCGATCTGCGCGTAGAACTCAGGCGTGATGTTGTACTTCACGCGAACCGCCGCCTGCATGACCGGCCAGTTGTACCAGATGCCGGTCGCCCAGTTACCCGCTTGTGAACCGCAGAACGCCAGGTTCTGGAACTCGCAAGGGAAGGTGTTGAAGTCTTCGCCTTCGCCGAAGTAACCAGCCTTGACGTCCAGTTTACCGTCGAGGAACTGGTGCTTGATCCACAATTGGGTCAGACGGACCATATGACCACGGCCGTAGACTTCCTGGGAGGAACTCAAGGTGCCGGCACGCGGGTCGCCGACACGGTCATTGGAGATGTTCTGGCCATTACGGTTGGTGAGCTGAATCTTGGCCTGGGTGTTATCCCAGCCCCACAGTTTTTCCAGGTCCAGCGCCACGCCCAAGCCAAACTGGTCGGCGTAACGCGCCGTCTTGTCGTCGTTGTAGCCGCCATGCAGGTTGGCGCCCACTTCACCGACGTAGTCGGCCTTGATGTCGATACCTTGTTCGATCAGCCTGGTACGCTCACCACCCCAATCCCCGGTCATCCACTGCGAGTCGGCACTGAACGCGTCAGCCGCGTGTGCGCTACCGGCCATCGTCATCATCGCAAGCGCTGACAATTGGCAGATAAGCTGAGCGTTGTTCTTCTTCTTCATCCCTACATCCTCGTCTTTATTGTTATTAACTGTTTTTATCTAACGCGGTTTACATCGATTGCGACGGATGTCCCCATCCACCGCACATCCCCCTGTGGGAGCGGGCTTTTGTGGGAGCTGGCTTGCCTGCGATGGCATCAACTCGGTTCAACGTAAAACCGAGTCGCTTGTATCGCGGGCAAGCCCGGCTCCCACACAACCCCATTCCCACATTTGATTCTTCAGCGGCCTTTGAACTGTGCGACGTTGGCGCTGTGAGCTTCGGTTTTTGGCAGGCCGGCCACCCCCAGGCGTTCACCGGTCTTGGCATCGAACAACAGTACTTTCGATGGATCGAATTGCAGGGTCAGGGTTTCGCCCACGGCCGGCGCGACGTCCGGTGCCAGGCGGCAGCAGACTTTGGTGTCGTTGAGATTGACGAACACCAGGGTGTCGGGACCGGTCGGTTCGGTAACCTGCACTTCGGCGCGAATGGTCGGCAAACCATTCGGCTCGCTGCCCGCCAGCACGATCTGCTCCGGGCGCATGCCGAGGATCACTTCGCGGTCTTCGAGCCCGGCGTCCTGCATGCCCAGCGGCAATTCGCAGCGCGCCTGACCGCTGTCGAGCAGCGCCACCAGACGACCGTCCTTGCGCTGCAAACGCAGAGGAATGAAGTTCATCGGCGGCGAACCGATGAAGCTCGCCACGAACAGGTTGGCCGGGTTGTTGTAGATGTCTTTCGGCGTGCCGAACTGCTGGATGATCCCGTCCTTCATCACCGCCACTTTGTCGCCCAGGGTCATGGCTTCGATCTGGTCGTGGGTCACGTAGACCGTGGTGGTTTTCAGGCGCTGGTGCATCAGTTTCATTTCGGTGCGCATCTCGACCCGCAGCTTGGCGTCGAGGTTGGACAGCGGTTCATCGAACAGGTAAATCTTCGGCCGCCGCGCCAGCGCCCGGCCCATGGCCACGCGCTGTTGTTGACCACCGGAAAGCTGACCCGGTTTGCGGCTCAGCAGGTGTTCGATTTGCAGCAGCTTGGCCACGCGAGCGACTTCTTCGTCGATTTCAGCGGCCGGCATTTTGCGAATCTTCAGGCCGAACGCGATGTTGTCGCGCACGCTCATGGTCGGGTACAGCGCGTAGGACTGGAACACCATGGCAATGTCGCGATCTTTCGGGCTCATGCCGCTGATGTCGGCGTCGTCCACCAGGATCGCCCCGCCGCTAATGTTTTCCAGACCTGCGATGCAGTTCATCAAGGTGGATTTGCCACAGCCCGACGGACCGACCAGGATCAGGAACTCACCGTCATTGATCTTCAGTTCGATGTTTTTCAGGGTGTCCGGCAAACCGGCACCGTAGGTCTTGTTGACGTTGCGTAATTCGAGAGTTGCCATGTTCTACCCCTTGACCGCGCCGGACGTCAGCCCACGCAGGAAATACTTGCCAGCGAATATGTAGACCAGCAGTGTCGGCAGCCCGGCGATCATCGCGGCGGCCATATCAACGTTGTATTCCTTGGCCCCGGTACTGGTGTTGACCAGGTTGTTCAGGGCCACGGTAATTGGCTGGGCATCGCCACTGGCGAAGACCACGCCGAACAGGAAGTCATTCCAGATTTGCGTGAACTGCCAGATCAGGCAGACCATCACTATCGGGATCGACATCGGCAGCAGGATCTTCCAGAAAATCGTGAAGAAGCCCGCGCCATCCAGCCGCGCCGCCTTGACCAGCGCATCCGGAATGCTCACGTAGTAGTTACGGAAGAACAGCGTGGTGAACGCCAGGCCGTAGACCACATGCACCAGCACCAGGCCCGTGGTGGTGTTGGCCAGGCCGATCTTGCCGAGGGTGAACGAGGCTGGCAGCAGCACGGTCTGGAACGGCAGGAAGCAGCCGAACAACAACAGGCCGAAGAACAGTTGCGAACCACGGAAGCGCCACATCGACAGCACGTAGCCGTTCATGGCACCGATGAACGTAGAGATCAGTACCGCCGGCACGGTGATTTTCACCGAGTTCCAGAAGTAGCTGCCGACACTGTCCCAGGCCTTGATCCAGCCGATGCCATCAATCACTTGCGGCCAGCTCAAGAGGTTACCGGTGCGGATGTCTTCCGGGGATTTGAAACTGGTCAGCAGCATCACCACCAGCGGGATCAGGTAGATCGCGGCGGCCAGCAACAAGGTTGCGTAGATTGCGATGCGGCTGAAGCTGATCGCCGGTTTTCCGAGTTGATTACTCATGGCGTTTGCCTCGCAATTCGGAGTACAGGTACGGCACCAGAATCGCCAGGATCGCGCCGAGCATCATCATGGCGCTCGCCGAACCAATGCCCATCTGGCCACGGCTGAAAGTGAAGGAGTACATGAACATCGCCGGCAGGTCGGACGAGTAGCCCGGGCCACCCGCGGTCATTGCCGCCACCAGGTCGAAGCTCTTGATCGCGATGTGCGCGAGAATCATGAAGGCGCTGAAGAACACCGGGCGCAGGCTCGGCAATACGATCTTCAGGTAGATGGTCGGCAGGCTCGCACCGTCGACTTGCGCCGCGCGGATGATCGATTGATCGACGCCACGCAGGCCTGCCAGGAACATCGCCATTACAAACCCGGAGGCTTGCCACACGGCGGCGATCACCAGGCAATACACCACGCGATCCTGATCCACCAGCCAGTCGAGACGGAAGCCTTCCCAGCCCCAGTCACGCAGCATTTTGTCCAGGCCCAGGCCCGGGTTGAGCAGCCATTTCCACGCGGTACCGGTAACGATCATCGAGAGCGCCATCGGGTACAGGTAAACGGTGCGGATGAAGCCTTCCTTGCGAATACGCTGATCCAGCAGCACCGCGAGGAACACGCCCAGCACCAGGCTGATGCCGATGAACATGCCGCCGAACACCGCGAGGTTCTTGCTCGCGACCCACCAGCGATCGTTGTCCATCAGGCGAATGTATTGCTGCAGGCCGACCCATTTGTAGCTCGGCATGAAGCTGGAATTGGTGAAGGACAGAACAAATGTCCAGATGATGTAACCGTAAAAACCAACCAGGACGATCAGCATGCTCGGCGCCAAAACCAGTTTGGGGAGCCAGCGTTGCAATGCGTCGAACGGTGAGGCTTTGCTGAAAACCGCCACAGAGCTCATCGGGATAATCCAGGTGAAGAGAAATGAAATCGGCACGGCGATCCCTTGTGGGAGCGGGCTTTTGTGGGAGCTGGCTTGCCTGCGATGGCATCAACTCGGTTTGAAGTTAAACCGAGTTGCCTGCATCGCGGGCAAGCCCGACTCCCACATAAGCCCCATTCCCACAGGGGTCACGCGGCGTCAGGGATTACTTACTGGGCAGCTTTGACGGCCGACGCCAGTTGCTTGCTGGCCGTCGCCGGATCAGCGTTCTTGTCGTTCATGAAGTTGGTCACCACATCAAAGATCGCGCCCTGCACGGCCAGGGACGTGGCCATGTTGTGCGCCATGCTCGGTTGCAGGCCGCCGGTCTTCTCGTCAGCCAGGAAATCCTTGGCGGACGCTTGAGCGCAAGAATCGAAGCCCAGCGCGCTCATGTCGTTAAGCATGTCGGTACGCACCGGGATCGAGCCTTTGTTGATGCTGAAGACTTTCTGGAAGTCTTTGCCCAGAGCAACCTTGGCCAGGTCTTGCTGGGCGGCGATGTCGCCTTTGCGATCGGCCTTGAGCTTGAACACGGCCATTGAGTCGATGTTGTAGGTGAAGGCTTTTTCAGTGCCCGGGAACGGCACGCACTGGTAGTCCTTGCCCGCAACTTTCTTGGCTGCGGTCCATTCGCTCTTGGCCCAGTCGCCCATCATCTGCATGCCGGCCTTGCCGTTGATGACGTCGGCTGCAGCGATGTTCCAGTCACGACCGGCGCGGTTCGGGTCCATGTAGCCGGTGACTTTTTTCAGCTCGGTGAAGGCCTTGGCCATCTCAGGCCCCGAGAGGGTTTTCTGGTCCAGGTCGACCAGGGCTTTCTTGTAACCGTCTGCGCCCATGACCGAGAGCACCACGTCTTCAAACACGGTGCTGTCCTGCCAAGGCTGGCCACCGTGGGCAAGCGCGATGAAGCCGGCGGCTTTCAGCTTGTCACCAGCGGCATAGAATTCTTCGAGGGTGGTCGGCGCTTTTTCGATCCCGGCTTTCTTGAAGACTTCCGGGTTGATCCACAACCAGTTGACGCGGTGGATGTTCACCGGCACGGCGACATAATCGCCTTCGTATTTCACGGTATCGGAGACTTTCTTGATCAGCAGGTTATCCCAGCCTTCGGACTTGGAAACCTCTTTGAGGGTGTCGGTGCTGAGCAGGCCAGTGCTGCCCCACTCCTGGATGTCCGGCCCCTTGATCTGGGCTACGCCCGGCGGGTTGCCGGCCACGGCGCGGCTTTTGAGTACGGTCATGGCCGTGGAGCCGCCACCGCCGGCGACTGCGCCGTCTTTCCAGGTGAAGCCGTCTTTTTCGACTTGGGCCTTGAGCACATCGACGGCCGCTTTTTCACCACCAGACGTCCACCAGTGAACGACTTCCACCGAACCTTTGGCATCGGCGGCAAGGGCACTGAGGGGAAATGCTGCAACAGGAAGCAGTGAGGCGAGAGAAATGACAGTAGCGAGGCGAGAAATCGCATTCATCTAGTAGTACCTTTCTTGTTGTTATGCATGCAAGTCTGGTGCTTGCGCTGCATAGGATTCTAAACAGGGGATGCCCCTTCGCAGGTAACGAAGGGACGCGCGAATGTCACCACATGGTTACACAGCAACGCTCTGGGACAACTGCGCCAGCGCACTGGCCATGCTCGGCGCCAGCGGCAGGCGCGGGATCAATACGGCTTGCCAGGCGTGATACAGGTCGGGTTTGCCGGCCCAGATATCGGCGCTCGGACGGTTCAGAGGATCGAGTTCGTGATGCCAGCTGCCATCGCAACGGTCAATAAAATGACTGTCACAGAATTCCCAGAACAGTCGGTACCAGCGCTCGTATTGCTCATCACCGGTGCGTTTTAGCAGCGCACTGGCGGCGGCGCTGGCTTCGCAATGAGTCCAGTGCAAGCGATGGCGAACCACCGCACGGTTATCCCAATCGAGGGTGTAGACAATGCCCGGCGCACCGTCGACGTCCCAGCCGTGACGGCAATTGTGCTCGAAGAGTTTTTGCGCATCGGTTGCCAGCCAGCCCGGTGTGAGTATCCCGGCCTGCACCCGGGCCGCTTCAAGATGCAGCAACAGCCGGGCCCATTCAAAGCCATGGCCCGGCGTGGTGCCATAAGGGCGGAAACCGTCAGCCGGGTTGTCGTGGTTGTAGTCACGCAGCGGCTGCCAGTCGCGGTCGAAATGCTCGACCACCAGGTAATCGTTGGCCGCGGCGTGCTCATGAATGACGCGCTCGACGATGCGCTGGGCGCGAATCAGCCAGCGGTTGTCCTCGGTGACATCGGCCAGGGCGAGAAAGGCTTCGGTAGCGTGCATGTTGCTGTTGGCGCCGCGATAGGCTTCCTCGACGCTCCAGTCGCGGTTGAAGGATTCGCGCATGGCGCCCTCCTCCTCGCACCAGAAATGCGTGTCGATGATATGGATCGCATCGTCGAGCAAGGCTTGTGCACCGGGACGCTGAGCGACCACAGCAGAACTCGCGGCCAACGCCACGAAGGCATGCAGGTAAGCGGCTTTGCCGGTATTGCCGTCGCGGTGTTCGGGCGTGGCGAACCAGCCGCCGTGTTCGGCATCACGCAGCGGCCCGCAGAGGGCTTTGATGCCGTGATCCACCAGCTCGGCGAAACCCGGCAGGCCCTGGATGTGGGCCATGGCGAAGCTGTGGGTCATGCGCGCGGTGTTCATGGTTTCGGCTTGCGCGTTGGCCGGGAGGCAACCCTTTTCATCGAGATTGCCGAAGCCTTCGGCAAGCCTTGAAGCCTTGGCGAATGCCAGCAGGCGCAGGCCTTCAGTGGCGAGCCATTGCTGATGGGCAGGCGCGTTCAGCCAACTGCTGAAGGCGGGTTGGAAAGTGTCCATGGGAAGACCTTTTTTTTTGTTATGACTGGGGGCAGTCTAAACAACGGGCGGTGGCGGGCAGGTAACGAAGGGGGCGGCCTTTGTCACAGAGTTGTGACATTAGCCTTCAGGCATGTGTTGGATGCTCTGACGCCATCGCGGGCAAGCCCGCTCCCACAAGGTTATGCACATACCTTGAAAATGCAGGCAATTCTGTGGGAGCGGGCTTGCCCGCGATGAACGATAACGCGGTGCCGCTAATCAACACTACGCGGCAACTGCAACGTCACCCGCAACCCGCCGTCACGCAGGTTTTGCAGGCTGACTTCACCGCCATGGCTGTGGGCAATGTTGCGTGCTATCCCCAGCCCCAGGCCATAACCCTGCTGCTGTCCGGCCAAGCGAAAGTGCGGCTCGAACACTTGCTCCAGCCGCTGCTCTGGCACACCCGGCCCTTCATCATCGACATGCAGGACGAACGCGCTCTCGTCGTCATCGATGTGCAGATGCGCGTTCTGCCCATATTTCAAGGCGTTGTCGATCAGGTTGCCGATGCAACGCTTGAGCGCCAACGGTTTACCGGGATACGGCGCCAACGCCCGGCCATGCTGGGTCACGCGGCCATTGCCGTTGGGCGCCAGATACGGTTCCACCAGGCAGTCGAGCACATGGTTGAGGTCCACCGGTTCGATGTTTTCGTGGATGTCGGTGTCTTTCACGCATTGCAACGCGCCCTTGACCAGCAACTCCAGCTCATCCAGATCGCGACCGAACTTGGCTTGCAGCTTTTCGTCTTCGAGCAACTCCACCCGCAGTCGCAACCGGGTGATCGGCGTGCGCAAATCGTGTGAAATTGCGCTGAACAACTGGCTGCGTTCGGTCAGGTAACGGCTGATGCGCTCGCGCATCGCATTGAAGGCGCGGCCCACTTCCACTACTTCACTGCCGCCGCCCTCGGCCACCGGTTCGACTTCGGCGCCCAGGGACATGTCCCGCGCCGCGCGAGCCAATCGCTTGAGCGGTCGGCTCTGCCAGTGCACCAGCAGGCCGATGAACAGCAGCAAGAAACCGCTGGTGAGCACGATGAACCAGACCTGCTGCGCCGGCAGGCCTTGTTCTTCAAGACTGGTGTAGGGCTCGGGCAACAGTGAGGCGATGTACAGCCATTCCCCCGGTGCCATCTGGATTTGCGTGACCAGCACTGGCGGGTTCACCGGTTCCAGGGTCAACGCGTAATGCGCCCAGGAGCGCGGCAACTCATCGAGCTTCAAGCCGCCGTTGAAAATCCGCAGGTCTTCGGGGCTGACGAACGTCACCGAGATGTCGATGTCCTGACCCAGCGACTGGCGCAACACTTCGTCCACCGCTTTGAGCACCGCTGCTTTGCGCGGGGTGATCGGCAGCACTTCCATGCCCAAGGGTTTGTCGTTGAGCGTCACCACAAACCGGGTGCCGCCCATGCTGCGTAACTGATCGAGTACCAGCGGCCTGAACGCTACCGGCAAAGAGCGGAAATAACTGACGCTGGCCGTCATCGAATGGGCCAGGCTGCGGGCACTGGTGACCAGGCCTTCGAGCTGCGTGGCGCGCAATTGCGACACCCAGATCACGCTCGACAGTGTCTGGGCGAACAGCACCGCCAGCAGGGTCAGCAGCAACATGCGCCCGAGCAGCGAGCGCGGTACCGGCACCCGCCCGGCGAGCTTGCGCAGGAACTCAGTGGCCATTGCCGGCAACCACATTGGCTGCCAGTTGGTAGCCACTGCCGCGCACGGTACGGATCAGCCGTGGCGGCTTTTCGGTGTCGCGCAGGCGCTGGCGCAAACGGCTGACCGCCATATCGACGATGCGATCGAGCGGCATCAAGTCACGACCACGGGTGGCGTTGCCGATGGTGTCGCGGTCGAGGATTTCCTGGGGGTGATCGAGGAACAGTTTCAGCAGCGCGAAATCGGCGCCCGAGAGAATCACTTCCTCGCCATCGATGTGGAACAGCCGATGGCTGACCATGTCCAGCCGCCAGTCATCGAAGGCCAGCACTTCGCTGCCAGAACGCTCCTGACCGAACTGCGCGCGGCGCAACAAGGCTTTGATGCGCGCCTGCAATTCACGCGGGCTGAAGGGTTTTCCGAGGTAGTCGTCGGCGCCCAGTTCCAGGCCGATGACGCGGTCGGCCTCGTCGGAGCTGGCGGTAAGCATGATGATCGGCACCTGGGCCTGACGCGGGTGTTGGCGGATCCAGCGGCAGAGGCTGAAGCCATCTTCGTCCGGCAGCATCACGTCGAGAATCACCAGATCGCTCGGCGCCTCGTTCAAGGCCTGACGAAAGCCTGCGCCGTCGGGCGTGGTACGGACCTGGAAACCGGCGCGGGTCAGGTAGGTGTCCAGCAACTCGCGTATCTCTTGATCGTCATCGACCAACAAAATCGACTTGTTGACTGAGCTCACGGGGCGGCGTCCTTGTTGTTTGAATTGGGTGGATTATGCCTGATCGTTCAAAGATCTATGTTGCCTGTGAGGGCCTCATCGCGGGCAAGCCCGCTCCCACAAGGTTATGCGTACATTTTCAGATGTAGGTAATCCTGTGGGAGCGTGGCTTGCCCGCGATGAAGGCGACGCGGTCTCAAGCCTGATCGAGCGCCACACCCGCGCCCACCAACCCGGAATACGGCGCCGTCACCAGCCACACCGGGATGCCTTTGAAGTAATCGCTCATGCAACCCTTGTCGGCGAAGCAGCGGGCGAAACCACTTTCGATGAAGAAATCGGCAAACCGTGGAATCACGCCGCCAACGATGTACACACCACCCCGTGCACCGGTGGTCAGCACGTTGTTGCCGGCCACGCGACCGAGCCAGCAGCAGAACTGCTCGAGCACTTCCAGGGCAATCGGATCACCCGCCAGCCCGGCCTTTGTGATCGCCTCAGGCGTGTCGAGCACAGGCGTGTGACCGTCCACCGCGCAGATCGCCCGGTAGACCCGCGGCAAACCACTGCCACTCAATGCCGTTTCAGCGCTGACATGGCCGATCTCATTGAAGATGTGCTGCCACAGTTGGGTTTCTCGCGGGCTGCTCAGCGGCAGATCGACGTGACCACCCTCTCCCGGCAGCGGGGCAAAACGGCCCTCGCCCAGATCGAGCAACGTGCCCACGCCCAGGCCAGTGCCCGGACCGATCACCACCGCCGGCCGGAACGGTTCCGGCGTGCCTTCGCAGACCACCCGAAATTCGCCGGGCTGCAAACGGGTCATGCCCAGCGCCATCGCCGAGAAATCGTTGACCAGCAGCAGTTGATCCACCTGCAAAGTCTTGCAGAAACCCTTGCGACTGAGTCGCCAGTGATTGTTGGTGAATTTGAATTCATCGCCACTCACAGGGCCCGCCACCGACAGGCACACCGAACCGATCGAACCCGGCGCCAGACCGAGCCCGCTCAGGTAGAGCGCAATCGCCTCCTCCGGGCTGGCGTGGTCTGCCGTCGCCAGCACCTGGATCGATTCCAGTTGCTGGTTTTTCCACAACGCGAAACGTGCGTTGGTGCCACCGATGTCACCGACCAAAGCCAGTTTCAATTAAGCGTCTCCAGGGCAGAAGTAAAGGCGCTAGCGCCTTGCTCTGCGGAGCTGAAGGCCATGCGCATGAAACCAAACAGTTCGCGACCGCTGCCGATGTTATTGGCCAACAAGCCCTTGGCCGGCGTGCGCGCTGCAAATTCTTCGGCGTCCACCTTAAGCTCCAAGGTGCCTTTGACGCCATCGACGCGGATGATATCGCCCTCTTGTACCCGCGCCAAAGCGCCGCCCACATAAGCTTCGGGGCTGACATGGATTGCCGCCGGGATTTTCCCCGAGGCGCCGGACATACGCCCGTCAGTCACCAACGCCACTTTGAAACCGCGATCCTGCAGCACGCCGAGGAACGGCGTCATCTTGTGCAGTTCCGGCATGCCGTTGGAACGTGGGCCCTGGAAGCGCATCACCGCGACAAAATCCTTCTCCAGCAAACCGGCCTTGAACGCATCGGCCAGATCCTGCTGATCCTGGAACACCATCGCCGGCGCTTCGACAATCTGGTTTTCCAGCGCGACTGCCGAGACCTTCATTACGCCACGGCCGAGGTTGCCTTCCATCACCCGCAAGCCACCCTCTGGCGAGAATGCGCGAGCGACCGGACGCAGGATGGTTTCGTCGAGGCTTTCGATCGGGCCTTCGCGCCAGACCAGTTCGCCGTTTTCCAGGAACGGTTCCATGGTGTAGCGGCTCAGGCCGTGGCCCAGCACCGTGTTGACGTTTTCGTGGAGCAGGCCGGCTTCCAGCAGTTCGCGGATCAGGAACGACATGCCGCCCGCCGCCTGGAAGTGGTTGATGTCGGCTTTACCGTTCGGGTACACGTGGCTCAGGGTTGGCACCACCTCGGAGAGGTCGGCCATGTCCTGCCAGGTCAACTGAATGCCCGCGGCCATGGCGATGGCCGGCATGTGCAGGGTGTGGTTGGTCGAACCGCCGGTGGCGTGCAGGGCCACGATGGAGTTGACCAGCGAACGCTCGTCGACGATTTCGCCGATCGGCATGAAGTCGCCGTTCTGCTTGGTCAGGCGGGTGACCTGGTGCGCCGCTTCGCGGGTCAGGGCATCGCGCAACGGGGTGTTCGGGTTGACGAAAGAGGCGCCCGGCAAGTGCAGGCCCATGACTTCCATCAGCAACTGGTTGGTGTTGGCGGTGCCGTAGAAGGTGCAGGTGCCAGGGCTGTGATAGGACTTCATCTCCGATTCCAGCAGCTCTTCGCGCGTCGCCTTGCCTTCGGCGTAGCGCTGACGCACATCGGCTTTCTGCTTGTTGGAGATGCCCGACACCATCGGCCCGCCCGGCACGAAGATCGTTGGCAGATGACCGAAACGCAACGCGCCCATCATCAGGCCCGGCACGATCTTGTCGCAGATGCCGAGCATCAACGCGCCGTCGAACATGTTGTGGGACAGCGCCACAGCAGTGGACAACGCGATCACTTCGCGGCTCGGCAGGCTCAGTTCCATGCCCGGCTCACCCTGGGTCACGCCATCGCACATCGCGGGGGTGCCACCGGCGAACTGGCCGACGGAACCGATTTCGCGCAGGGCTTTTTTGATTTGTTCCGGGAAGACTTCGTACGGCTGGTGCGCCGAGAGCATGTCGTTATATGACGAAACGATGGCGATGTTGGCGGAGTTCATCATCCGCAGGCTGTGCTTGTCGTCGCTGCCACACCCGGCCACGCCATGGGCGAAGTTGGCGCATTGCAACTTGCCGCGCATCGGGCCGTCGCTGGCGGCGCCGCGGATCAATGCAAGGTAAGCCTCACGCGTGGCGCGGCTGCGGGCGATAAGCCGTTCGGTGACCTCAAGGACGCGGGGATGCATGTGTAGAACTCCAGGCTAACGGATGTGGCGACCTGATTGTCTATGCTGACCAAGTACCGCTGTGATCGGGGTGACAGACGGTTTTCTTGATCATTCGGACCAGTTGATTCAGGTCACTCGTTGTAGATAAAACAAAATATTGCCACTAAAAAGGCTTGTTTTCTATTTTTTTGCGAATAATCTTGTAATTCCAACAACAAAACGACGGCGGCGCTGTAAATGACTCTTCGAATCGCAATCAATGGTTTTGGCCGTATCGGCCGTAATGTCCTGCGCGCACTGTATACCCAAGGCTATCGTCAGGATCTGCAGATCGTAGCGATCAACGACCTGGGCGACAGCTCGATGAATGCTCACCTGCTCAAGTACGACACCGTTCACGGCACATTCGATGCCGATGTCCAGCACGATCAGGAAAGCCTGACCGTCAACGGCGACCGTATTTCGGTCAGCGCCATTCGCAACCCGGCCGAACTGCCTTGGGCCGCGGAAAAGGTCGACGTCGTGTTCGAATGCACCGGTCTGTTCACCGACCGTGCCAAAGCCGCCGCGCATATTACGGCCGGCGCGCGCAAAGTGATCATCTCGGCCCCGGCCAAAGGCGCCGATGCCACCGTGGTTTATGGGGTTAACCACGACATTCTGCGCCAATCGCACCAGATCATTTCCAACGCCTCGTGCACCACCAACTGCCTGGCCCCGGTGGCCCAGGTGCTGCACCGCGAGCTGGGCATCGAAAGCGGTCTGATGACCACCATCCATGCCTACACCAACGACCAGAACCTGACCGACGTCTATCACACCGACCCGTACCGCGCCCGTTCCGCCACCCAGAACATGATCCCGAGCAAGACCGGCGCCGCTGAAGCGGTAGGCCTGGTGCTGCCGGAACTGGCGGGCAAACTGACCGGCATGGCGGTGCGTGTTCCAGTGATCAACGTGTCGCTGGTGGACCTGACCGTGCAGCTCAAGCGTGAAGCGTCGGCCGATGAAGTCAACGCGATGCTCAAACAAGCCAGCCAGCACTCGAAGATTCTCGGCTACAACACCCTGCCGCTGGTTTCCAGCGACTTCAACCACAACCCGCTGTCGTCGATCTTCGACGCCAACCACACCAAGTCCAGCGGCAAGCTGCTCAAAGTGCTGGCCTGGTACGACAACGAATGGGGCTTCTCCAACCGCATGCTCGATAACTGCCTGGCGCTCTGCAACGCAGAATAAACAGCTACGTCGACGCGGCCCCCGTAGGAGCTGCCGAAGGCTGCGATCTTTTGATCTTGATTTTTGCCGGCCTCACAACCGCCAGGATCAAAAGATCGCAGCCTTCGGCAGCTCCTACAGGTATGTGAAAACGCCGGAAAATGCGTCGTCGCAGGCGCATTACGCCTGGGAGAAGCAAGCGATGATCGGTATCAGCTTTACGCAAAAAACCCTGGCGGCGCGCAAGCGTATCGCCCTGGTTGCCCACGACCACTGCAAGGTATTTTTGCTGGACTGGGCCGAGCGGCAGAAAGACAAACTCGCACAGCACGAACTGGTCGCCACTGGCACAACGGGGTTGTTGTTACAACAACGCCTCGACCTGCCGGTGGAAAGCATGATCAGCGGTCCGCTGGGCGGCGACCAACAACTGGGCGCGCGAATCGCCGAGCAGCGGGTCGATATGCTGGTGTTCTTCTGGGACCCGTTCGAACCGCAACCCCACGACCCGGACATCAAGGCCCTGCTGCGGGTCGCGGCGGTATGGAACATCCCGGTGGCCTGCAACGAATGCAGCGCCGACTACCTGCTCAGCAGCCCGTTGATGGATCAGGCTCACGAACACCGCATTCCGGATTACGCGACCTATCTGCTGGGTCGTGGGTAAAGCGTCACAAATCAGCACTTGACCATTCGAGCGGATGATAAGCATTATCATTTGCTCGAAATGGATCAGGTCCTCCCGTGAGTCAATCGCGCTTCAATCACGTCTTCATCGCCCAGCGCGTTTCACTGCTGCGCACGCTGGAGCGGATGGTCAACAATCACAGCACCGCCGAAGACCTCTTGCAGGAAACCTACCTGCGCGTCACCCGAGCGCTCAGCGAGCGGGCCATCGATCACCTTGAACCCTTCGTATTCCAGACCGCCCGCAACCTGGCGCTGGACCATTTGCGTGCGCGACGCATCCAGTCCCGCACGATGCTCGACGACGTGCCGCTGGACGTGGTGCAGGCAGTCGCCTCACCTGTCAGTAGCGCCGAGGATGCCGCCCATGCCGAACAGTTGCTCGAACGCTTGAACGTGAGCCTCAGTGAACTCAGCCCTCGTCAGCAGCAGATTTTCATCCTCAGTCGCCTGCACGGGCACAGCTATCTGGAAATTGCCGAGAAGCTTGGCGTGTCGTTGAGCACCGTGCAAAAGGAGCTGAAGCTGATCATGGCGATCTGCATCGGTATCGCGCAGCGGCTAAACGGCGACTGAGGCGGCAGATTTTCACGCGCAGGCTTTGCTACTCTTGCCCCACTTCGAGCTTCACTAAAAAACAGCCGTGCACAGACACTGCCGAGGAAACACCGTGACGGACACCCATCGCTCCCCTCCGCCCTCCCCGGCGCGGGACTCCGCCAGCGCAATGGACCAGGCGCTGGACTGGCTCATCGTGTTGGGCAGTCCGAGCGAAGAACAGACCCGACAATTCCATGACTGGCTCGACGCCGACCCGTTGCATGCCGAGGCGTTTGCCAAGGCGCAGGCGATCTGGGACGGCCCGCAGGTTACGCAATGCGCGCAAAACCTGGCCGCCCAGCCGCCGAAAGTGACCGTCCTGTCGCGTCTTCGTCCGCACTGGAGACCGCTGGCCACGGCGGCAGTGCTGATTCTCGGGTTGTTCAGTTTCAGCAATCTGCCGATGCGCCTTCAGGCGGATCATCTGACCGTGATCGGTGAACGCCAGCGCCTGCAACTGGAGGACGGCTCGAGAGTCCTGCTGAACACCAATTCGGCGTTTTCCAGCACCATCAACGATCAGCAACGCGTGGCCCGTTTGTATCAGGGCGAGGCGTTTTTCGAAGTGCCGGCCAATCGCGCCGAGCCGCTGGAGATCGACGCCGGGCCGGTCAAGGCCAGCGTGCGCGATACCGCATTTGCCGTGCGCTATCTGGACGGCGTGGCCCAGGTTCGGGTGCAGCGTGGCGATGTCGATTTGCGCGCCACGCGCAACGACGCGCGCGTGCGACTCTCTGCCGGCGAAAGTATCCGCATCGGCCCCAACGGTTTCGACCGTCCGGCCAGGCTTGATGCCGCCACCGATCTGGCTTGGGTCCAGGGCCGACTGGTGTTCGAGAACTGCCCGCTGAGCCAGGTGCTGGCGGAACTGCGGCGCTACTATCCGGGCTGGATCATCAACACCAACGAGCAGTTGGCAGACGTCGCCGTCACCGGTAATTACCGGCTTGACCAGCCACTGGATGTGGTCCGTTCCCTCGCGCACATCACCTCCGCCAGGCTTCAGGAATTCCCGGCGCTGGTGATCTTGAACTAAATGAGAATTATTTTTACTCGATAGCCGGAGCTCGTTCGTCTCGTTATAGCCAATGCAATTGATTCGCATCTCGCGATGCCGATCAGCACCTATAAAGATTCGTGCGACACGGAGCGCTATCGATGTCCTCTCGCCTTACCCGCCAGTCCTCTTCACCTTCACGCGTATTGTCCCTGTTGACCGCCGCCATCCTGATGGCCGGCAGCGCACAGCTCATGGCCGCCACCGCCGCCGAGCAACCAAGCCGCAACATGGGCGACTACTCGTTCGCGATTGCCCAGCAGCCACTAGTGTCGGCGCTCAATGCGTTTACCGCCGTCACCGGTTGGCAAGTCGGCTTGCCGGCCGAACTGGCTGAAGGCGTGGCCTCGCCGGGGGTGCGGGGTTCGTTGCCGCCGGAAAAAGCCCTGGATCGCCTGTTGGTGGGGACCAACCTGAGCTATCGCAAACTGGGCAATAACAACATCGTGCTGGAGAAACGCAGCAACAGCGGCGCCCTCAATCTGCAACAGGTGACCATCAGCGCTACCCGGCAGGAACAGGACGTGGCCAGCGTGCCGAGCACCGTCACCGTCCATACCCGCGAAGAGCTGGACCGCAACAACGTCAATAGCATCAAGGATCTGGTGCGTTACGAGCCCGGCGTTTCGGTAGGGGGTGCTGGTCAGCGCAGCGGCCTCACCGGCTACAACATCCGCGGTATCGACGGTGACCGCGTGTTGACTCAGGTCGATGGGGTGCAAGTGCCCGACGGTTTCTTCAACGGCCCGTATGCCCAGACCAACCGCAACTATGTCGACCCGGAAATCGTCAAGCGTGTGGAAATCCTCCGCGGCCCGGCTTCAGTGCTATACGGCAGCAGCGCCATCGGCGGCGCGGTCAGCTACTACACCCTGGACCCGGACGACATCATCAAACCCGGCAAGGACGTCGGCGCACGCCTGAAAACCGGCTACAGCTCGGCCGATGACAGCTGGCTGACCTCCGGCACCGTGGCCGGCCGCACCGGCGAGTTCGACGGCCTGCTGCACCTGAGCCAGCGCAATGGCCATGAAACAGAGTCCTATGGCGAAACCGGCGGCACCGGCCTGAACCGCTCCGAGGCCAACCCCGAGGACGTGCGCACCACCAACGTGCTGGCCAAACTGGGTTGGAACTACGCCGACGACTCGCGCTTCGGGCTGACTTACGAGCACTACAAGGATGACCGCGACACCAACCAGCTGAGCGCGGTGGGTGGCCCGTTCAACACGGGACGCGGTTTCGGTTTCTATAAATCGCGTACCGGCAACGACACCATCACCCGTGAGCGGTTCGGTCTGGAACATAGCTTCGGCCTGGACAGCGCCTTGGCCGACCACATCAAGTGGACGCTGAATTACCAGATCGCCAAGACCGACCAGAGCACCGAAGAAATCTACGCGCCGTCGCGCACGGTACTGCGCACCCGCGAAACCACCTACAAGGATCGCCAATGGGTGTTCGACGCCCAGGCCGACAAGTCGTTTGCCATCGCCGACACCGACCACCGCGTCACCTATGGCACCACCCTCAAACAGAGCAAAGTCACCGGCCTGCGTACCGGTAGCGGCACTTGCCTGACCGTCGCGGGCGCTTGCCGGGTCATCGGTGCCGCCAGCGCCACCGACACCCTGAAACCGGCCAGCGATTTCCCGGATCCGACCATCAACACCTACAGCCTGTTCGCCCAGGATGAGATCAGCTGGAACAACTGGACCTTCCTGCCCGGTGCACGCTACGACTACACCCAGCTCAAGCCGCACATCACCGATGAGTTCCTGGTCACCGCCGACCAGAGCGGTAACGGCGTGGTGAGCGACGACACCAAGACCTGGCATCGGCTGTCACCCAAATTCGGCACCACCTACAGCTTCAACGACCACTACACCTGGTATGGCCAGTACGCCGAAGGCTTCCGCACTCCGACCGCCAAAGCCTTGTATGGCCGCTTCGAAAACCTGTCTGGCGGCTATCAGGTCGAGCCCAATCCCGACCTGAAACCGGAAAAGAGCAAGAGCTATGAAACCGGCCTGCGCGGCCAGTTCGAAGCGGGCACTTTCGATGTGGCGGTGTTCTACAACAAATACCGCGACTTCATCGACGAGAACGCCATCACCCCCGGCTACACCGAGACCACGTTCCAGAGCAACAACATCAAGCACGCCACCATCAAGGGCCTGGAGCTCAAGGGTCGTCTGAACCTGGACAGCTTCGGTGCGCCGACCGGCCTCTATACCCAAGGCTCGGTGTCCTATCTGTATGGTCGTAACGACGACAACGGCCAGCCGCTTAACAGCATCAACCCGCTGACCGGTGTGTTCGGTCTGGGTTACGACCAGGACAACTACGGTGGCCTGTTGAGCTGGACCCTGGTCAAACGCAAGACCCGGGTCGACAGCACCAGCTTCAACACTCCGGACGGCACCAGCACCCAGTTCAAGACCCCGGGTTATGGCGTGCTCGACCTGGCGGGTTTCTACAAGGTGACCGACGATCTGACCCTCAACGCTGGCCTGTACAACCTGACCGACAAGAAGTACTGGCAGTGGGATGACGTGCGCGGTTACGACAGCGTCGGCGAAGCTTCGGTGACGCAACCGGCCAACCTCGATCGCCTGACCCAACCGGGTCGCAACTTCGCGGTCAATCTGGTCTGGGATATCTGACCCAGTGTCCTCCCCGTGTTCTTTTCACAGGAGCGCGGGGATTTTTTTACTGTCCGGCGCCGTCCCGTTCGTCTCGTTACCAAGCGCCTCTTTTTCTCAAGGACTTCTCATGACTTCCCAGGACACTGCTCAACGCCCTGCTCTGCGTTCGCAACGTTTGAACCAGATCACGAACGAGCCACACAGCAAACTCGATGCGTTGGTCAAAGCCCACGCACCGTTCGAAACCCAGGCCAACTTTGCGCGTTTCGTAGTCGCGCAGTACTTGTTCCAGTCAGAACTGGTGTCGCTGTACAACGATGCGCAACTGACAGCCATCGTTGCGGACTTGCCGACCCGTTGCCGTGCTGAAGCGGCCAAGGCTGACCTGGCGGATCTGGAGACCGACGTGCCGGAGCCGGTTGCCGGTGCCGTGAATAATCCGACAAAAGCCCAGGCCCTGGGCTGGCTCTTCGTGTCCGAAGGCTCGAAGCTCGGTGCGGCTTTCCTGATCAAGCGCGCCGTGGGTCTGGGGTTGAGCGAAACCTTTGGCGCTCGCCATCTCGCCGAACCGGCCGGTGGCCGCGCTGAGGGCTGGAAAAGCTTTGTCAGGACTCTCGACGCACTGGAATTCAACGTTCAAGAAGAAGCCGAAGTGGAGAAAGGCGCAATCGATGCGTTCAACCGCTTTACCGTATTGCTGGAACAGGCCTACGCCACCACCCCCGAACTCGCCTGATCACACCGCACCTGTAGGAGCGAGGCTTGCCCGCGAAGAAGGCATCACGGACTTTCAGACAGACCGCATTATCGTTCTTCGCGGGCAAGTCGGATCGCCGCACCGCTCGCTCCTACAGGTTACAACGCCCTATGACTCACACATCCCTAGCCCGAATCCTCTTCGCCCTGCTGGCCTACCTCAGCCTGGGCATCGGCCTGATCGCCATCGTCATCCCCGGCCTGCCGACCACCGAGTTCATCCTGCTGGCCGCCTGGGCCGCCACCAAGAGTTCGCCACGCCTGAGTGCCTGGCTGGAAAACCATCGGCTGTTCGGGCCGATCCTGTGCAACTGGCGCAACGGCAAAATCATCGCTCGTCGAACCAAGGTCAGCGCCACCGTCAGCATGCTGCTGTGCGCGGGCTTGATGCTGGTGATGCTTGATCACGGCTGGCCGATTTACCTGGCAATTGCAGGCATGAGTCTGGGCAATCTGTGGTTGTGGTCGCGACCGGAATCGTTGCCGAAAATCTCCTGAATTCTTGTTCTTTTCAGGGCATTTTCCTGCGCAAACGTTTACCTGCTGCCGTTCGTCGGCTTGCGTTCATACAACCTCCGCCCACGCCGATGCGCATTAAATGGCGCTGAATGGATTTGGCGACTCGGGTCGACTTCGGCTCACAGCCAACAGCTCATCCATTCACGAGATCGCCCTATGTTCGACTCTCTCTCCATCCGCCTGAAAATCGTCTTGCTGTCCGGTCTGTGCCTGCTTGGCGTGGTCGTTTTGATCGTCGGCATGAACATCTACCAGACCAATCAGAACGATGAACTGGTCAGCGCCTCCAGCAGCAAGATGCTCACTGCCAGCGTGCAGAACCTGCTCCAGGCCAAGGCCGCCGAGCAAGCAGTGCGGGTGCAGAAGACATTTGGCGAAAGCCTGCTGGTGGCGACTGCCCTGGCCGATCAGATCAAGGACATGCGGGCCATGGCCAGCAAACGCGCCCTTGAGGCCGGTGCCCTGCGTGAAGAGTTGAACCAGAGCCTGAAAACCGCCTTCGAGCGCAACAGCAAGGTGCTGGGGATCTGGCTGGCGTTCGAGCCCAACGGGCTTGACGGCAAGGACAGTGAGTTCGCCAATGATGCGGCTCGCCAGTCCAACGAAGCCGGTCGTTTCGCCAGTTACTGGAGCCGTGCCGGCGGCGCCGGGATCAACACGATCATGGTCGAAGACGACATGACCAAAACCACCCTGAGCCTCAGCGGTACGCCTTACAACAGCTGGTACACCTGCCCTCGCGATAGCAAGCGCACCTGCCTGCTGGATCCGTATGCCGATACCGTCGGCGGCAAAGAAATGCTGATGACCACCATTTCCGTACCGCTGCTGGTGGACGGCAAATCCATCGGCGTGGTCGGTGTGGACATCGCCCTCGACGCCCTGCAAGCCGCCGCGGTCGACTCCCAACGGGACCTGTTCAACAGCGCCGGGCACATGCTGATCGTCTCTGGCAGCGGTGTGCTGGCCGGCTACAGTGTCGACGCGAGCAAGGTCGGCAAAAGCATCGGCGAGACCCTGGGCGCAGACGGCAAGGACATCCTGCAACTGCTCAGCGGCGGCACGCCGAAGATTCTCGAACAGGGCGACCTGATCCGTGCGGTTTATCCGGTCAGCCCGATCAGCGATTCCAAAGCCTGGGGCGTGGTGATCGACCTGCCGAAACACGTGCTGTTGGCCGACTCGGTGAAGCTGCAGGCGGTGCTCGATGACGCCCAGCAAACTGGCACGATCAAAGCGGTGCTATTGGCTGTCGCTGCCGGTCTGGCCGGTCTGTTGCTGATCTGGCTCACCGCGTCCGGCGTGACCCGGCCAATCAACAGCGTGGCCGAAATGCTCAAGGCAATTGCCAGCGGCGACGGTGACCTGACCCAACGCCTGCACTACAGCAAGAAAGATGAACTGGGCGAACTGGTCAGCTGGTTCAACCGCTTCCTCGACAAGCTGCAACCGACCATCGCGCAGATCAAGCAAAGCATCACCGACGCCCGTGGCACCGCCGACCAGTCTTCGGAAATTGCCCGTCAGACCAGCGAAGGCATGCAGGTGCAGTTCCGCGAAATCGATCAGGTCGCCACCGCCTCCAACGAAATGAGCGCCACCGCTCACGACGTCGCCAACAGTGCGTCGAACGCGGCCAATGCCGCCAAAGGTGCCGACCAGTCGGCTCGCGATGGCATGTCGATCATCGAGCGCAGCACCCGTGACATCAATCAACTGGCCGAAGAAGTCAGCAAGGCCGTGACCGAAGTCGAAGCGCTGGCGGTCAACAGCGAGCAGATCGGTTCGGTACTGGAAGTAATCCGCAGCATCGCGGAGCAGACAAACCTGCTGGCGCTCAACGCGGCAATTGAAGCGGCGCGTGCCGGCGAGAGCGGTCGCGGTTTTGCGGTGGTGGCCGATGAAGTGCGCAACCTGGCCAAACGGACCCAGGATTCGGTGGAGGAAATTCGCATCGTCATCGAGCGCATCCAGACCGGCACCCGCGGCGTGGTCGCTACCATGCATTCGAGCCAGACCCAGGCCCACAGCAACGCCGGGCAGATCCAGCAAGCGGTCCAGGCGTTGAGCAAAATCAGTGATGCAGTCACGGTGATCAGCGACATGAACCTGCAAATCGCCAGCGCCGCCGAACAGCAAAGCGCCGTGGCCGAAGAGGTCAATCGCAATGTCTCGGCCATTCGCACCGTCACCGAAACCCTCACCGGCCAGGCCACCGAATCGGCACAGATCAGCAGCCAGCTCAACTCCCTGACGACCCAGCAGATGAAATTGATGGACCAGTTCCGGGTGTAGCTGTTTGCTCCTGTAGGAGCGAGGCTTGCCCGCGAAGGGAGCGCTGCGGTTTTTCAGGCAGACCGCATTATCGTTCTTCGCGGGCAAGCCTCGCTCCTACAGGTGACATTTTGATCTATGCTCGGGCTCTCGCTCCGGAGGGCCTTCGATGACTGATTTACTCACGTCCATTCAAGCCGCACTCGGCTTGCCCCACACACCCATCCCGTTCACCTCGAGCGGCGCCCTGCCCTCGGCGTTTGCCGTCACCGACCTTGCCTGCGCGAGTATTGCCGCAGCCGGTCAGGCTGTCAGTGAATGGCTGCAACAACACACCGGCCGTTTGCCTGGCCTTGAAGTCGACCGCCGCCTGGCGTCGTTCTGGTTCGCGACGTCGATCCGCCCCGTCGGCTGGAGCGTTCCACCGTTGTGGGATCCGGTCGCCGGCGACTACGCGACCAAGGACGGCTGGATCCGCCTGCATACCAACGCGCCTCATCATCGTGCCGCCGCTGAACGTGTGCTCGGCGACTGCGCCGACCGTGCAGCAATGGCGAGCAAGGTTGCGCAATGGGTGAAAAGTGATCTGGAACAGGCCGTCGTTGATGCCGGTGGTTGCGCGGCCGAAATGCGCAGCTGGGCGCAATGGCAAGCACATCCCCAAGGTGTGGCGGTGAATGCCGAGCCGTTGATTCAGTTCAGCGCCGACAGCGGCGAAAATGCAAAGCCGTGGCGGGGTTCGGTGGCGCAGCCGCTGGCGGGCATCAAGGTACTGGACTTGACCCGTGTGTTGGCCGGCCCCATCGCCAGTCGTTTTCTCGCCGGTCTCGGCGCCGATGTTTTGCGCATCGACCCACCGACCTGGAACGAACCGGGCGTGGTGCCGGAAGTCACTTTGGGCAAACGCTGCGCGCGCCTGGATCTGCACGACAAGGCTGATCGTGCGGTGTTCGAAAGCCTGCTCAAGGACGCCGATATCTTGCTCCACGGCTACCGCGCCGATGCACTGGAAAGGTTGGGCTACGGCGTCGCCGTGCGGCAAAAACTGGCACCGGACCTGATTGATGTGAGCCTCAACGCCTACGGCTGGAGCGGCCCATGGCAGAACCGTCGAGGGTTCGACAGTTTGGTACAGATGAGCAGCGGGATTGCCGAAGCGGGAATGCAGTGGAAGAAAGCGAACCAACCGACACCGCTGCCGGTGCAGGCGCTTGATCACGCCACCGGGTATTTGATGGCGGCTGCGGCGATCACGTTATTGGGACGTGGCGGGTCGGCCAGGTTGTCGTTGGCGCGGACCGCCAAGTTGCTGATTGAACATGGCGCGGGGATTGATGAGGCGTTGCGGGCGGAGGATCAAAGCGATCAAGGGATGTTGGTTGAACAGACGCCTTGGGGGCCGGCCCATCGTTTACAGGTACCGCTGAAAATCACCGGGACACCGTTGCAGTGGGCGCTGCCGGCCGGGGAGTTGGGTTCCCATCGCGCGCAGTGGTGGTGACTGTTCGGGCCCCTTCGCGGGCAAGCCCGCTCCCACAGTTGACCGAGTCTCCCTGGAGGAATGCGATCACATGTGGGAGCGGGCTTGCCCGCGAAGGGGCCCCCGGAAACGCATCCATCTCCCGCAACTGCCGCGAGGCTGTTACGCCAGCAACAACCTCACAACGACAACAATCCGCTATACAACCCATACGCCGCCAACCCCGCCCCGGCAACCACACAGCTGAAAATCCCCTTCTCCACCAATGTAAACAGCGGTTTGCCCTGTTCCCGCTTGGCCTGGGCAAACAAAATCACCCCTGGCGCATACAACAACGCCGAGAGCAGCAGGTATTTCACCCCGCCGGCGTACAACAACCAAACCGCGTAACACAGGGCAATGCCACCGATCAGCAAGTCTTTCGTACGCTCGGCCGAAGCATGCTCATAGGTTTCCCCTCGCCCGCTCAACAACACCGCATACGCCGCCGACCACAGGTACGGCACCAGAATCATTGATGAGGCGAGGTAGATCAGGCTGGTGTAAGTACCGGCGGAGAACAGCGTGATCAACAGAAAAATCTGGACCATCACATTGGTCAGCCACAGCGCGTTGACCGGCACATGGTTGGCGTTTTCCTTTTGCAGGAACGCCGGCATGGTCTTGTCCCTGGCCGTGGCGAAGAGGATTTCGGCGCACAGCAGCGCCCACGACAACAAGGCCCCCAGCAGCGAAACCGCCAGGCCGACGCTGATCAACAGCGCCCCCCAAGGGCCGACGATATGTTCCAGCACCGCCGCCAGCGAGGGGTTTTGCAAGGTAGCCAATTCGGGCTGGCTCATGATCCCGAGGGATAACACGTTCACCAGCACCAGCAGCGCCAACACACCGACAAAACCGATGACCGTCGCCCGGCCTACGTCCGAACGTTTCTGCGCCCTCGCCGAATACACGCTGGCACCTTCGATACCGATGAACACGAACACGGTGACCAGCATCATGTTGCGCACCTGGTCCATCACGCCGCCGAAATTCGGGTTGCTGCGGCCCCAGATGTCGCGGGTGAAGATGTCCGCCTTGAAGGCTACGGCGGCGATGACGATGAACATGATCAGCGGCACGATCTTGGCCACCGTGGTCAGTTGATTGATGAACGCCGCTTCCTTGATTCCGCGCAGCACCAGAAAATGCACGGCCCACAGCAGCACCGAGGCGCAGCCGATGGCGATCGGCGTGTTGCCCTGGCCAAACACTGGAAAAAAATACCCGAGAGTACTGAACAGCAACACGAAATAACCGACATTGCCCAGCCAGGCGCTGATCCAGTATCCCCAGGCAGACGAGAACCCCATGTAATCGCCGAACCCAGCCTTGGCGTAGGCGTACACCCCGGAGTCCAGTTCCGGCTTGCGATTGGCCAGGGTCTGAAACACGAAGGCCAGGGTCAGCATGCCAACGGCAGTGATCGCCCAACCAATCAATATCGCCCCGGCATCGGCACGCGCCGCCATGTTTTGCGGCAAGGAAAAAATCCCACCGCCAATCATCGATCCCACCACCAAAGCGATCAGCGCACTCAGGCGAAGCTTTTGTGTCGGTTGCGACATTCGTGCATCTCCCTTTCCCCGCCGCGCTATGGTCTCAAGACCGTCACATAGTCGGTTTTTAACTAAATAGATAAAGCGTAATAACGTTTATCCATTAACGCCAATCTTGTTTTTTATTTATAACTGATCACGCTATCGCAGCCATCCAGAAATAGCGGTTTTGTCGGTAGATCCTAATAAATCAATATCACTGCAAAATCAAACAACCAATACTTGCCAAAACAAAAAAACAAACTAGCGTCTACACTTCAACTGATACGCTTTATTTCTTTAACCTTTATACGAAGCCTCTGAAAAGGGCTTTTCGGGCATTAGACCTTATGCCTGCAAAAACCCCATAAGTCTTTAATTAACAATGGAATGTGACCATGCATTGATCTAAGTCAGATAATTTAACAGCAAACGAAATTAATCTGTTTTCTCTCTTCTCCTGCACTGGAGTCATGCAATGTCTGAATCCCCCGGAAAACTGAAACTCGGCGCCCTGGTTGCATTGGTTGTCGGCTCAATGATTGGTGGCGGGATCTTCTCTTTGCCCCAGAACATGGCCGCCAGTGCAGACGTCGGTGCCGTTCTTATCGGTTGGGCAATTACCGCAGTGGGCATGTTGACCCTGGCCTTCGTGTTCCAGACCCTAGCTAATCGAAAACCTGATCTGGACGGCGGTGTCTACGCCTACGCCAAAGCCGGTTTCGGCGACTACATGGGTTTCTCGTCCGCCTGGGGTTACTGGATCAGTGCCTGGCTGGGTAACGTTGGTTACTTCGTTCTGTTGTTCAGCACCCTCGGCTACTTCTTTCCCGTTTTTGGCGAGGGCAATACTGTCGCGGCCGTGATCGGCGCGTCTGTGCTGCTCTGGGGCGTACATTTCCTCGTGCTGCGGGGCATCAAGGAAGCAGCGTTCATCAACCTGGTGACCACCGTCGCCAAAATCGTACCGCTGCTGCTGTTCGTGTTGATTGCGATTTTCGCCTTCAAGTTGGACATCTTCACCGCCGACATCTGGGGCCTGAAAAACCCTGACCTGGGCAGCGTGATGAACCAGGTGCGCAAGATGATGCTGGTCACCGTCTGGGTGTTCATCGGCATCGAAGGCGCGAGCATCTTCTCGGCCCGTGCGGAAAAACGCAGCGACGTGGGTAAAGCCACCGTCATCGGTTTCATCACCGTGCTGCTGTTCCTGGTGCTGGTGAACGTGCTGTCGCTGGGCATCATGACCCAACCGGAATTGGCCAAACTGCAGAACCCGTCCATGGCCGCGGTGCTGGAACACGTGGTCGGTCATTGGGGCGCGGTGCTGATCAGCGTCGGTCTGATCATCTCGTTGCTGGGTGCGCTGCTGTCGTGGGTGTTGCTGTGTGCGGAGATCATGTTCGCTGCCGCCAAGGACCACACCATGCCGGCCTTTTTGCGCAAGGAAAACGCCAACCATGTGCCGGTCAATGCGCTGTGGCTGACCAACGCCATGGTCCAGTTGTTCCTGATCATCACGCTGTTCTCGGCCAGCACTTACCTGTCGCTGATCTACCTCGCCACCTCAATGATTCTGGTGCCGTACCTGTGGTCGGCGGCTTACGCGCTGCTGCTGGCGGTGCGCGGCGAGAGTTATGAAAACGCTGTGGCCGAGCGCAGGAAAGACCTGTTCATCGGCGCCGTCGCATTGATCTACGCGGTCTGGCTGATCTATGCCGGTGGCGTCAAATACCTGCTGCTCTCCGCCCTGCTCTATGCGCCCGGCGTGATCCTGTTCGCCAAGGCCAAGCTTGAAGTCAACAAACCGGTTTTCACCAACGTCGAGAAGCTGATTTTCGCCGCCGTAGTCGTGGGCGCCCTGGTGGCGGCTTACGGGCTGTATGACGGCTTCCTGACTCTGTAACACCTGACCCATTTGTCATCTGGAGGATCACTGTAATGACCACCGAAAAAGTTAAGTACGGCGTCCATTCCGAAGCCGGCAAACTGCGCAAAGTCATGGTTTGCTCCCCCGGCCTGGCCCATCAGCGGCTGACCCCGAACAACTGTGACGAACTGCTTTTCGATGATGTGCTGTGGGTTGCCCAAGCCAAGCGTGACCATTTCGACTTCGTCACCAAGATGCGCGAACGCAACATCGATGTGCTGGAAATGCACAACCTGCTGACCGACATCGTCGCCATTCCAGAAGCGCTGGACTGGATTCTGGAACGCAAGATCACCGCCAACTCGGTCGGCCTTGGGCTGGTCAACGAAACCGGTTCCTGGCTGCGCAGCCTGGAGCCGAGAAAGATTGCCGAATTCCTGATTGGCGGCGTCTCCGCCGATGACCTGCCGGACAGCTTCGGCGGCAAGACCATCCAGATGTTCCGCGAATTTCTCGGTCACTCCAGCTTCATTCTGCCGCCGCTGCCCAACACCCAGTTCACCCGCGACACCACCTGCTGGATCTACGGCGGCGTGACGTTGAACCCGATGTACTGGCCGGCGCGTCGTCAGGAAACCCTGCTGGCCACCGCCATCTACAAATTCCACCCGCAGTTCACCAACGCCGACTTCCAGATCTGGTACGGCGACCCGGACCAGGAGCACGGCAGCGCCACTCTGGAGGGCGGCGACGTGATGCCGATCGGTAACGGCGTGGTGTTGATCGGCATGGGCGAGCGTTCGTCCCGCCAGGCCATCGGTCAATTGGCGGTCAACCTGTTCAAGAACAAAGCGGTCGAACGTGTGATTGTCGCCGGCCTGCCGAAGTCCCGCGCAGCGATGCACCTGGACACCGTGTTCAGCTTCTGCGACCGCGACCTTGTGACCATTTTTCCGGAAGTGGTGAACCAGATCGTCGCCTTCAGCGTGCGCCCTGATGAAAGCAAACCGGGCGGCGTCGACATTCGCCGCGAAGAAAGCAGCTTCCTCGACACCGTGGCCAAGGCCCTCAACCTCAAAGCGTTGCGCGTGGTGGAGACCGGCGGCAACAGCTTCGCTGCAGAACGCGAGCAATGGGACGACGGCAACAACGTGGTGGCCGTGGAGCCGGGCGTGGTCATCGGATACGACCGCAACACCTACACCAACACCCTGCTGCGCAAGGCTGGCATCGAGGTCATCACCATCACCGCCGGTGAACTCGGTCGCGGGCGTGGCGGCGGCCACTGCATGACCTGCCCGATCATTCGCGACCCTATCGACTATTAACCTTCAAACCCTGGCCGCCGCTTATCCAGCGCGGCCCGGGGGATAACCGATACCCAAGGAGATCCAATCATGGCTTTCAACATGCGCAACCGCAGCCTGCTGAGTTTGATGCACCACACCACTCGCGAGCTGAATTACCTGCTGGACCTGTCACGTGATCTCAAACGCGCCAAATACACCGGCACCGAGCGTCCACACCTGCAAGGCAAAAACATCGCGCTGATCTTCGAAAAAACCTCGACCCGCACCCGTTGCGCCTTCGAAGTCGCGGCCCATGACCAGGGCGCCCACGTCACCTACATCGACCCGGTGTCGTCGCAGATCGGCCACAAGGAAAGCATGAAAGACACCGCCCGCGTGCTGGGGCGGATGTTCGACGCCATCGAGTACCGCGGCTTCGAACAGGAAATTGTCGAAGAGCTGGCCAAATTCGCCGGCGTGCCGGTATTCAACGGTTTGACCGCTGAATTCCACCCGACGCAAATGATCGCCGACACCCTGACCATGCGTGAACACAGCGACAAACCGCTGCACGACATCAGCTACGCCTACCTCGGCGATGCCCGCTACAACATGGGTAACTCGCTGTTAATGATCGGCGCCAAACTCGGCATGGACGTGCGCATCGCCGCACCGAAAGCGCTGTGGCCACATCAGGACTTCATCGACCAATGCAAAGCCTTCGCCGAGGAGAGCGGCGCGCGCATCACCATCACCGAAGACCCGAAAGAAGCAGTCAAGGGCGTGGACTTCATCCACACCGACATCTGGGTGTCGATGGGCGAGCCGGTTGAGGCGTGGGACGAGCGCATCGAGCAACTGCTGCCCTACCAGGTCAACGCCGACATGATGAAGGCCTCGGGCAACCCGCGGGTGAAATTCATGCACTGCCTGCCGGCGTTCCACAACAGCGAAACCAAGGTCGGCAAAGACATCGCCGCGCGCTATCCGCACCTGGCCAACGGCGTCGAAGTGACCGAGGACGTCTTCGAATCACCCGCCAACATCGCCTTCGAGCAAGCGGAAAACCGCATGCACACCATCAAGGCGATTCTGGTGTCGGCGCTGGCGGATATTTAAAGGCTCACTCGGTTTGCTCTTTGTGGGAGCGAGCCTGCTCGCGATGACGGACTGACATTCACCATGGATGTTGACTGATACACCGCTATCGCGAGCAGGCTCGCTCCCACAGGAGACCGAGTTACCTGCAACCTCCTCTCTGTTTAGAAGGACTGCATTATGCGTATCGTCGTTGCTCTGGGCGGTAACGCCCTGCTCCGCCGGGGTGAACCCATGACCGCGGACAACCAGCGCACCAACATCCGGATCGCCACCGAACAGATCGCCAAGGTCCATCCCGGCAACCAACTGGTGATCGCCCATGGCAATGGTCCGCAAGTCGGGCTGCTGTCGCTGCAAGCGGCGGCCTACACCCAGGTTTCCGCTTACCCGCTGGACGTGCTCGGTGCCGAAACCGAAGGCATGATCGGCTACATCATCGAACAGGAACTGGGCAACCTGCTGGACTTCGAAGTCCCGTTCGCGACCCTGCTGACCCAAGTCGAAGTCGACGCCAACGACCCGGCATTCCAGGCCCCCAGCAAACCTATCGGCCCGGTCTATACCAAGGCCGAAGCGGAAAAACTCGCCGCCGAGAAAGGCTGGGCGATTGCTCCGGACGGCGACAAGTTCCGCCGCGTGGTGGCCAGCCCGAGACCGAAACGCATCTTCGAAATCCGCCCGATCAAGTGGTTGCTGGAAAAAGGCAGCATCGTGATTTGCGCCGGCGGTGGCGGTATCCCGACGATGTATGGCGCCAGTGGCAAACTGCAGGGCGTGGAAGCAGTGATCGACAAAGACCTGTGCTCGGCGCTGCTGGCCGAACAGCTTGAAAGTGATCTATTGGTGATCGCCACTGACGTCAGCGCGGCGTTCATCGACTTCGGCAAACCGACCCAGAAAGCCATCGCCCAGGCTCACCCGGATGAAATGGAAAAACTCGGCTTCGCCGCTGGCTCCATGGGACCAAAGGTCCAGGCGGCCTGCGAGTTCGCCCGCCATACTGGAAAAACCGCGGTGATCGGTTCACTCTCGGATATCGAAGCGATCGTCCAGGGCAAGGCCGGCACGCGTATCAGCACGGCGACGCTTGGCATAACTTACTTGTAAGGAGAGACGTCAATGGCAACGTTTGAGCCCGGTCATCTGCACATCGAGCGCCACGCGCTGACCCCGGATGATGTCAACTACAACGTGCACCTCGACTATGAAGTCAGCAAGAATGCCAAAGGAGAAAAAGGCATCCAGTTCACCATGCATGGCAGCATTCAGGGCAAGGACATGTCAGAACCCTTCTTCCTGCCCAAAGAGGAGGCCTACAACTTCGCCAGCAACGTGACGAAAATTGCCGAGAAGTACGGAATTCCGAAGGCACACAGCCAGATCGGCTCGGTTCACAAGCATTACGATCTGATGTTTGAAGACATTCGGCAGCAGCTGGATATGAAATCCGGCGACCCGGTAAACCTAGAGAACTTCGAATAACCCACGCACCTTGTGGGAGCGAGCCTGCTCGCGATAACGGACTTTCATTCGCTATGGAAACCGACTGAAAAGACCGCAACACACGACCTGTAGGAGCGAGGCTTGCCCGCGAAGCTTTTAGCGGTCTTGATGGCCTCTTCGCGGGCAAGCCTCGCTCCTACAAATTAGCACGCGCATTTCACCTAAGACCCGCCCCAAGGCATACTTGCCACCCTCCGCACTCCAGAACCCAACCGCCCCATGCGTATCCACGTCAGTTTCATCGACCGCGTCGGAATCACCCAGGAAGTCCTGGCCCTTCTCGGTGGGCGCAATCTCAATCTGGATGCGGTGGAAATGGTCCCGCCCAACGTCTACATCGACGCCCCGACCTTGAGCCCGGCAGTGCTCGAAGAACTGCGCGATGCGCTGTTCAGCGTGCGCGGCGTGCAAGCGGTGACGGTGGTCGACATCCTTCCCGGCCAGCGCCGGCACTTGCAGCTCGATGCGTTGCTCGCCGCCATGACCGACCCGGTGCTGGCGCTGGACAGTGCCGGCAAGGTGCTGCTGGCCAACCCGGCACTGATTGCCCTGTACGGCCGCGAACCGGCGGGTGAAAGCATCAGCGAGCTGTTTGCCGACCCGGCGCTGCTCGACACGTTGCTGGAAAACGGCTTTCGCCTGCCGTTGCGCGAGATCACCGTCAACGGTCAGACCCTGCTGCTGGATGCCACGCCGATCACCGACGCCGGTGCGCTGCTGACCCTGTATCAACCGAACCGCATCGGTGAACGCCTCTCGGCGCTGCACCACGACCACGCCGAAGGCTTCGACGCCCTGCTCGGCGAATCCCCGGCGATTCGTACGCTCAAGGCTCGCGCCCAGCGAGTCGCTGCCCTCGATGCACCATTGTTGATCCAGGGCGAAACCGGCACCGGTAAAGAACTGGTGGCGCGCGCCTGCCACGCCATCAGCGCCCGCCACAGCTCGCCATTCCTGGCCTTGAACTGCGCGGCACTGCCGGAGAACCTCGCCGAAAGCGAGCTGTTCGGCTACGCCCCCGGAGCCTTCACCGGCGCGCAACGGGGCGGCAAACCGGGGCTGATGGAACTGGCCAACCAGGGCACGGTGTTTCTCGACGAGATCGGTGAAATGTCGCCGTACTTGCAGGCGAAACTGCTGCGCTTTCTCAACGACGGCAGCTTCCGGCGGGTTGGTGGCGATCGCGAAGTGAAGGTCAACGTGCGGATCCTCAGCGCAACCCACCGCGATCTGGAAAAAATGGTCAGCGAAGGTGCCTTCCGCGAAGACCTGTTCTATCGCCTCAACGTGCTGAATGTCGAAGTCCCGCCCCTGCGCGAGCGTGGCCAGGACATTCTGCTGCTGGCGCGCTACTTCATGCAGCAGGCCTGCGCGCAGATCCAGCGCCCGGTCTGTCGCCTGGCGCCGGGCACTTATCCGGCGCTGCTGGGCAACCGTTGGCCGGGTAATGTGCGGCAACTGCAGAACGTGATCTTCCGCGCCGCGGCAATTTGCGAAAGCAGCTTGGTGGACATCGGCGATCTCGATATCGCCGGCACCTCAGTGGCGCGCCAGAGCGATACCGAAGTCGACAGCCTCGAACAGGCCATGGAAGAGTTCGAGAAAACCCTGCTGGAAAAGCTCTACGTCAGCTACCCCTCGACCCGCCAACTGGCCAGCCGCCTGCAAACTTCCCACACCGCGATTGCCCATCGGTTGCGTAAGTACGGCATACCTAACAAACCGTAAGGCTTGTGGCTGAACACAATCCCCTCAACACCACAAAACCCTGTGGGAGCGGGCTTGCCCGCGATGGCGATATAAAATTCAGTATAAATGTTGAATGTGATGGCCTCATCGCGGGCAAGCCCGCTCCCACAGGTTCTGCGCTGCTTCGCAAAATCGTTTTCAAAAGCGACCTCCATCTGTACTGAAAGCGCTACAGTGGAATGAAATCGCTACACCATCCCCTGATCACCGCTGTGCAAGGCTTTGATCCACCTCAGCTTTTTTCTTCAGTCTGTGCTGTAGCGATTTCGCTACAGCCAGTCCATTCCGATCTTTACCAAAAACAAATAACTCATTGATTCATAAAGAATAAATAACATTGGCCGCGATTTTGCTAGGTAACCCCTCATAAATCATGGGCATTGCCCAAGCATTCAATCGCGTCCACCAGACGAGTCTGGCCCCCTTAGGAGTTTCCATGAGCGAGTTGCGTTTTACTGAAGATCACGAATGGCTGCGCACCGAAGCTGACGGCACCGTCACAGTCGGCATCACTGCTTTCGCACAGAACGCCCTGGGCGACGTGGTTTTCGTACAACTGCCTGAGCTGCAGTCCTACGACAAAGGCGCTGAAGCCGCCACCGTGGAATCGGTAAAAGCCGCCAGCGGCGTGTACATGCCACTCGACGGCGAAGTGCTGGAAGTGAACCCGGCGCTGGACAGCAGCCCTGAACTGGTCAACGAAGATCCGCTGGGCGAAGGCTGGTTCTTCCGCTTCCAGCCAACCGACGCCTCGGCTGTCGGCCAACTGCTGGATCAAGACGCTTACGACCGTCTGATCAAAGCCAACGCTGAAGCCTGAGGAGCACTGACATGACTCAAGTAAACCTCAGCACCGCCAACGAATTCATCGCGCGCCACATCGGCCCGCGTGCCGGCGATGAGCAAGCCATGCTCAACAGCCTCGGCTTTGACTCCCTGGAAGCCCTGAGCGCCAGCGTGATTCCCGATAGCATCAAAGGCACCAGCGTCCTCGGCCTGGAAGATGGCCTGAGTGAAGCGGATGCCCTGGCGCTGATCAAATCCATCGCCGGCAAAAACCAGCTGTTCAAGACCTACATCGGTCAGGGCTACTACGGCACTCACACGCCGTCGCCAATCCTGCGCAACCTGCTGGAAAACCCGGCCTGGTACACTGCCTACACCCCGTACCAGCCGGAAATTTCGCAGGGCCGTCTCGAAGCGCTGCTGAACTTCCAGACCCTGATCAGCGACCTCACCGGCCTGCCGATCGCCAACGCCTCGCTGCTCGACGAAGCCACCGCTGCTGCTGAAGCGATGACCTTCTGCAAACGCCTGAGCAAGAATAAAGGCAGCCATGCGTTCTTCGCCTCGGTTCATTGCCACCCGCAGACCCTCGACGTGCTGCGCACCCGTGCCGAGCCGTTGGGCATCGACGTGGTGGTCGGCGACGAGCGCGAACTGAGCGACGTCAGCGCGTTCTTCGGTGCTTTACTGCAATACCCGGCCAGCAACGGTGACGTGTTCGACTACCGCGAACTGACCGAGCGCTTCCACGCGGCTAATGCGCTGGTGGCAGTCGCCGCTGACCTGCTGGCCCTGACCGTACTGACTCCGCCGGGCGAATTTGGCGCCGACGTGGCCATCGGCAGCGCGCAACGCTTCGGCGTGCCGCTGGGCTTCGGTGGCCCGCACGCGGCCTACTTCTCCACCCGTGATGCGTTCAAGCGCGACATGCCGGGCCGTCTGGTCGGCGTTTCCGTGGACCGTTTCGGCAAGCCGGCCCTGCGCCTGGCCATGCAGACCCGCGAGCAACATATCCGCCGCGAGAAAGCCACCAGCAACATCTGCACCGCCCAAGTATTGCTGGCCAACATCGCCAGCATGTACGCCGTGTACCACGGCCCGAAAGGCCTGACGCAGATCGCCCAGCGCATTCATCACCTGACCGCGATCCTCGCCAAAGGCTTGAGCGCATTAGGCCTGACCGTCGAGCAAGCCAACTTCTTCGACACGCTGACAATTAAAACCGGCGTTAACACCGCCAAGCTGCACGACCAGGCGCGTGCTCAGCAGATCAACCTGCGCGTCGTCGATGCTGAACGTCTGGGCCTGTCGCTGGACGAAACCACGTCGCAAGCTGACGTTGAAACCCTGTGGAGCGTGCTGTCTGAAGGCAAGGCGCTGCCAGATTTCGCCGCCCTCGCTGCCTCGGTGGTCAGCACCCTCCCGGCCGCGCTGGTACGCCAGTCGCCGATCCTCAGCCACCCGGTGTTCAACCGTTATCACTCGGAAACCGAGCTGATGCGCTACCTGCGCAAGCTCGCCGACAAGGACCTGGCCCTGGATCGCACCATGATCCCGCTGGGTTCCTGCACCATGAAACTCAACGCCGCCAGCGAAATGATCCCGGTCACCTGGGCTGAATTCGGTGCCTTGCACCCGTTCGCCCCGGCCGAGCAAAGCGCCGGCTACCAGCAGTTGACCGATGAACTGGAAGCGATGCTCTGCGCCGCCACCGGTTACGACTCGATCTCCCTGCAACCGAACGCCGGTTCCCAGGGCGAATACGCTGGCCTGCTGGCGATTCGCGCCTACCACCAGAGCCGTGGCGAAGACCGTCGCGACATCTGCCTGATCCCCTCGTCTGCCCACGGCACCAACCCGGCCACCGCTAACATGGCCGGCATGCGCGTGGTCGTGACCGCCTGCGATGCCCGCGGCAACGTCGACATCGAAGACCTGCGCGCCAAGGCCATCGAGCACCGCGAACACCTCGCCGCGCTGATGATCACCTACCCATCGACCCATGGCGTGTTCGAAGAAGGTATCCGCGAAATCTGCGGCATCATTCACGACAACGGCGGCCAGGTGTACATCGACGGCGCCAACATGAACGCCATGGTCGGCCTCTGCGCACCGGGCAAGTTCGGCGGCGACGTGTCCCACCTGAACCTGCACAAAACCTTCTGCATCCCACACGGCGGTGGCGGCCCGGGCGTCGGCCCGATTGGCGTCAAGTCGCACCTGACGCCGTTCCTGCCGGGCCACGCGCAGATGGAACGCAAGGAAGGCGCGGTCTGCGCGGCACCGTTCGGCAGCGCGAGCATTCTGCCGATCACTTGGATGTACATTCGAATGATGGGTGGCGCGGGCCTCAAGCGTGCTTCGCAACTGGCGATCCTGAATGCCAACTACATTTCCCGTCGCCTCGAAGAGCATTACCCAGTGTTGTACACCGGCAGCAACGGTCTGGTGGCGCACGAATGCATCCTCGACCTGCGTCCGTTGAAAGACAGCAGCGGCATCAGCGTCGATGACGTTGCCAAGCGCCTGATCGACTTCGGCTTCCACGCCCCGACCATGTCATTCCCGGTGGCCGGTACGTTGATGATCGAACCGACCGAAAGCGAATCCAAGGAAGAACTGGACCGCTTCTGCGACGCCATGATCCGCATCCGCGAAGAAATCCGCGCGGTGGAAAACGGCACACTGGACAAGGACGACAACCCGCTGAAAAACGCACCGCACACCGCCGCTGAAATCGTCGGCGAGTGGACTCACCCATACAGCCGCGAGCAAGCGGTGTACCCGGTAGCGTCGCTGATCGAAGGCAAGTACTGGCCACCGGTCGGTCGCGTCGACAACGTCTTCGGCGATCGCAACCTGGTCTGCGCCTGCCCGTCGATCGAAAGCTACGCTTGATCTATGGAGGGGCGGGTTTACTCGCCCCCACATTCAAGAACACCACAAAACCCTGTGGGAGCTGGCTTGCCTGCGATAGCGGTGGATCAGTCAGCATCCCGCTTGCCTGACACACCGCTATCGCAGGCAAGCCAGCTCCCACAGGACCGAATCCAGCCAAAAGATTTTAGCCAATTCCTATAACAAGAAACCGGAGAACAACCATGTCGTTAAGCGTGTTCGACCTGTTCAAGATTGGCATCGGCCCCTCCAGCTCCCACACCGTCGGCCCGATGCGTGCTGCTGCGCGCTTCGCCGAAGGTCTGCGCCGTGAAGGGCTGTTGGCAGTAACCACCTGCGTCAAAATCGAGCTCTACGGCTCGCTCGGCGCCACCGGCAAAGGCCACGGCAGCGACAAGGCTGTGTTGCTGGGCCTGGAAGGCGAACACCCGGATACCGTAGACACCGAAACCGTCGCCACTCGCCTGCAAGAGATTCGCGGCAATGGTCGCTTGAACCTGCTCGGCGAACACAGCATTGCGTTCAACGAGAAAGAACACCTGGCGATGATCCGCAAACCGTTGGCCTATCACCCCAACGGCATGATCTTTCGCGCGTTCGATGCCGCTGGCCTGCAAATCCGCAGCCGCGAGTACTACTCGGTCGGTGGTGGCTTCGTGGTCGATGAGGACGCTGCCGGTGCCGACCGCATCGTCGAAGACGCCACGCCGCTGACCTTCCCGTTCAAAAGCGCCAAGGACCTGCTCGGTCATTGCAGCACCTACGGCTTGTCCATCAGCCAAGTGATGCTGACCAATGAAAGCGCCTGGCGTCCGGAAGCGGAAACCCGTGCCGGTTTGCTGAAAATCTGGCAAGTGATGCAAGACTGCGTCGCAGCCGGTTGTCGTAACGAAGGCATCCTGCCTGGTGGGCTGAAGGTCAAACGTCGGGCTGCGGCGCTGCATCGGCAACTGTGCAATAACCCGGAATCGTCGCTGCGCGATCCGCTGTCGGTGCTGGACTGGGTCAACCTCTACGCTTTGGCGGTCAATGAAGAAAACGCCAACGGCGGACGCGTGGTCACCGCGCCCACCAACGGCGCGGCCGGAATCATCCCGGCGGTGCTGCATTACTACATGCGCTTCATCCCCGGTGCCAACGAAGATGGCGTCGTGCGTTTCCTGCTGACGGCCGCCGCGATCGGCATTCTGTACAAGGAAAACGCCTCGATCTCCGGCGCCGAAGTCGGCTGTCAGGGCGAGGTCGGCGTCGCCTGTTCCATGGCGGCCGGCGCCTTGTGCGAAGTGCTGGGCGGCACGGTGCAGCAGGTGGAAAACGCCGCCGAAATCGGCATGGAACACAACCTCGGCCTGACCTGCGACCCGATTGGTGGGCTGGTGCAAGTACCTTGCATCGAGCGCAATGCCATGGGCTCGGTCAAGGCCATCAATGCGGTGCGCATGGCCCTGCGCGGCGACGGTCAGCACTTCGTCTCCCTCGACAAAGTCATCCGCACCATGCGCCAGACCGGCGCCGACATGAAAAGCAAATACAAGGAAACCGCCCGTGGCGGTTTGGCGGTCAACATTATCGAGTGCTGATGCACGCATCTGCACTATTTTCAGGAGCTGGATATGTCCACCGAACAACTGTTGAAAACCCCGTTGCACGCACTGCACTTCGAACTCGGCGCCCGCATGGTGCCGTTTGCCGGCTACGACATGCCGGTGCAATACCCGCTGGGCGTGATGAAAGAACACCAGCACACCCGTGATCAGGCCGGGTTGTTCGATGTTTCGCACATGGGCCAGATCCGCCTGACTGGCACCAACGCGGCCAAAGCCATGGAAACCCTGGTGCCGGTGGACATCATCGACCTGCCGGTGGGCATGCAGCGCTACGCGATGTTCACCAACGAGGCCGGCGGCATTCTCGACGACCTGATGGTCGCCAACCTCGGTAATGACGAACTGTTCCTGGTGGTCAACGCGGCTTGCAAGGATCAGGACCTGGCGCACCTGCGCAAGCACATCGGCGGCCAGTGCACCATCGAGCCGTTGTTCGAAGAACGCGCACTGCTGGCGTTGCAAGGTCCGGCCGCCGTCACCGTGCTCGCACGCCTGGCGCCTGAAGTTGCGAAGATGACCTTCATGCAGTTCGCCCGCGTGAAGCTGTTGGGCGTGGACTGCTTTGTCAGCCGTTCGGGCTACACCGGTGAAGACGGTTTCGAAATTTCCGTGCCGGCCGCCAATGCCGAAGCCCTGGCTCGCGCCCTGCTGGCCGAACCGGAAGTGGCGGCCATCGGCCTCGGCGCTCGCGACTCCCTGCGCCTGGAAGCCGGCCTGTGCCTCTACGGCCATGACATGAACACCGAAACCACCCCAATCGAAGCGAGCCTGCTGTGGGCCATCTCCAAGCCTCGTCGTGCCGATGGCGCGCGGGCGGGCGGCTTCCCCGGCGCTGAAACCGTGTTCGCGCAGCAGCAAGCCGGTGTCAGCCGCAAACGCGTTGGGCTGTTGCCGCAGGAACGTACGCCAGTGCGCGAAGGTGCAGAGATCGTCAACGACGCCGGTGAAATCATCGGCAGCGTGTGCAGCGGCGGTTTCGGTCCGACCCTTGGCGGTCCTTTGGCCATGGGTTACCTCGACAGCGCTTATATCGCTTTGGATACGCCAGTTTGGGCGATTGTTCGTGGGAAAAAGGTGCCTTTGCTTGTAAGCAAAATGCCATTTGTTCCACAACGCTACTATCGCGGTTGATTGACTGTTTCTATAAGTAACGCGACTGCGTTAACAGTGCACTAATCTGTAACGCAGCCGCCATAAAACAGTGCGTACGTTTCGTTTATGAACGTTACTTATAACGATCGAAAACATCTGAACGACGCTATCGAATAAGCCTGCGCTAGTGTCACCAACCCGAGGAAACACGGGCCTTCGCAGGGCTTGTTTTTTCTCCCGTAGTTGGCGTAGAGTTTGTTCACTGTGTTTGCATGGGTCGCTTGGAATCGTGACCTGGGCAGTAGCCTACAAGTTAGCTACATCCCGTTCGACGTCTTCTTACTCTCCTGCAACCAGCCCCAGTACTCTTTCATCAGAAGGAGGCTGTCATTCATTTTTGCGTCAAAGGAAATAAGAAATGTCCCAACGTCAGAGCGGTACCGTCAAGTGGTTTAACGACGAGAAAGGTTTTGGTTTTATCACTCCAGAAAGCGGTCCGGATCTGTTCGTACATTTCCGCGCTATTCAGGGCAACGGCTTCAAGAGCCTGAAAGAAGGCCAAAAAGTGACGTTCGTTGCTGTGCAAGGCCAAAAAGGCATGCAGGCTGACGAAGTACAAGCAGAAGCCTGATCTTCTGTAACGAAAAAGCCCCTGATGCTGACATCAGGGGCTTTTTTGTGCGCGTAAATCCGTAAAATGGCTTCTTTTTCCATTCAGAGGCTGCCATGTCGAAACACCTGCTCAACCCACAGGGCGACTTCCCCGCCGTCGGCCTGGGTCGTCGCCTGGCAGCGATGTTCTACGACTTCCTGTTATGCACCGCCCTGCTGATCGTCACCAGCGGCATTTACAAGATGATCCAGATGGCGATCATCGGCGAAGGCCAAATGCGCACCTTGACCGACGCCGGCGCGCTGGACGGTGATCCGCTGCTATCGACGGTTCTGCTGTTCGTGCTGTTCGGCTTCTTCGCCAAGTTCTGGATCTGGTCGGGGCAGACGCTGGGCATGCAGGTCTGGGGCATCCGCGTGCAAAACGCCGATGGCTCATCCATCAGCCTGTGGCAGGCGCTGCTGCGCTTTGTGGTATCGATCGCGTCCTGGCTATGCCTCGGGCTGGGGTTCTTCTGGTCGCTGTTCGACAAGCAGAAGCGCAGCTGGCATGACATCTACTCCAACACCCAGCTCGTGCGGATTCCAAAGAAGGCCAAGTAATTTGCGCAGAGCACAAATCATTGTGGGAGCGAGCCTGCTCGCGATAGAGGCGTATCAGTCAACATGGATGTGACTGACAGAACGCTATCGCGAGCAGGCTCGCTCCCACAGTTTTTGCATCTTGACTGACAGCTCTCAGGCGTTGCCGGCCAACTTCATCCGCGCCGCCTGCGTGAAATCAAGCATGCGCTTGAGCGGCCGAATCGCCTGCGGAATCAACGCCGGGTCGACGAAGATCTCGTTAGTCCCTTCCTTCAAGCTCTTCAGCATGCGCTCAAGGGTATTCATCGCCATCCACGGGCAATGCGCGCAACTGCGGCAGGCCGCGCCGTTACCGGCCGTTGGCGCCTCGATAAAGACCTTGTCCGGGCACAGCTGCTGCATCTTGTAGAAGATGCCGCGGTCGGTCGCGACGATCAGGGTCTTGTTCGGCAGACTTTGCGCCGCAGCGATCAACTGACTGGTGGAACCCACCGCGTCGGCCAACTCGATGACGGCGGTCGGCGACTCCGGGTGCACCAGAATGGCCGCATCCGGGTACAACGCTTTCATGTCTTCGAGCTGCTTGGCCTTGAACTCTTCATGGACGATGCAGGCACCGTCCCACAGCAGCATGTCGGCACCGGTCTTGCGCTGGATGTAAGTGCCCAGGTGCTTGTCCGGGGCCCAGATGATGGTTTCGCCGTTATCCATCAGGCTTTCGACGATTTCCAGCGCACAGCTGGAAGTCACCACCCAGTCTGCCCGGGCTTTGACCGCCGCCGAGGTGTTGGCATACACCACCACTGTACGCTCCGGGTGCTGATCGCAGAACGCCGAGAACTCGTCTACCGGGCAACCCAGGTCCAGCGAGCAGGTCGCTTCCAGGGTCGGCATCAGCACGCGCTTTTCAGGGTTGAGGATTTTCGCGGTTTCGCCCATGAACTTCACGCCGGCGACCACCACGGTCTTGGCCGAATGGGCATTGCCGAAGCGGGCCATCTCCAGAGAGTCGGAGACGCAGCCACCGGTTTCTTCGGCCAGGGCCTGAATGACCGGATCACAATAGAAGTGGGCAACCAGCACCGCGTCCTGAGCCTTGAGCTCGGCAGCGATGGCAGTACGGTAATAAGCCTCTTCCTCGGCTGTCAGCGGCTTGGGCTGCTTGGCGTCGAGGTGGGCTTGAACCAGAAGGCGTTCGGAAATCTGCGTCATGTTCGCAAGACCTGCAGGCGCTTTCGCGCGAAAGTCGAGTATACACCCGGCTCTGGACCCTTCAGGGTACCGCCGGGAGAGTGAGTATTCATCAGGCGTGGATAGCGTTGAAGCTGCGCAAGGCTACAGAATATCCCATGGATGCAAAAGATGATTCTGACCTGCGTCACCCGGACTGAGTCGACCTCAAATCGCGGGCAAAAAAAAACCCGGAAATCCTCACTTACGTGGGCCTTCCAGATTTTTTAAAATGGTGGGTCGTGTGGGATTCGAACCTACGACCAATTGGTTAAAAGCCAACTGCTCTACCAACTGAGCTAACGACCCGCTGTGTGGTGGCGCGTATAATACTGATTTTTAAGGACTATTCAACACCTAATTTGAAATAAATCAAAAATAAGGTGTTGGGTCAGTCACACCGGCCGCCGCGAAGCCTTCTGCACGCAGGCGGCAGCTGTCGCATTTACCGCAGGCACGGCCGTTATCGTCCGCTTGATAGCAGGAAACAGTCAGCCCGTAATCGACGCCAAGCTTCACCCCAGCCTGAACGATCTGCGCCTTGCTCAGGTTCTGCAGTGGCGCCTGGATACGGAAGCCCTGCCCTTCTACCCCGGCCTTGGTCGCCAGATTGGCCATGCGCTCGAAGGCTTCGATGAACTCGGGACGGCAATCCGGGTAACCGGAGTAATCCACCGCGTTGACACCGATAAAGATGTCACGCGCGCCAAGCACTTCAGCCCAACCCAGCGCCAGCGACAGGAACACCGTGTTGCGCGCCGGCACGTAAGTCACCGGAATACCTTCGCCCGCCTCTTCCGGCACGTCGATACTGGTGTCGGTCAATGCCGAACCGCCGATACCGTTCAGGTTCAGGCCGATCACCTTGTGCTCGACCACACCCAAGTCTTGGGCGACACGTGCGGCGGCGTGCAATTCGGCGTGAGACCGTTGACCGTAATCGAAGCTCATGGTGTAGCAGCTGTAGCCTTCAGCGCGGGCCATGGCCACGACTGTCGCAGAGTCGAGGCCGCCGGACAGCAGGATGACCGCACGTTTTTCTGCAGTGTTCGTTTGTTCAGTCATTTCAGCGCCCCGGCTCGTCATTCCAAAGATATTTATGCAGCTGCAATTGCAGACGCACAGGCAGATTGTCCGCCACCACCCAGTCCGCCAGATCACGCGCGTTCAGGTCATGGTGGCTCGGCGAGAACAGGACTTCGCCGGCACGCAGGTCAAGACCGTATTGAATCAGCTTGGACACGGCCCAGTCGTAGTCTTCCCGCGAGCAGATGACAAACTTCACCTGATCGTTAGACGTGAGCAGTTCGATGTTCTCATAGCGGTTGCGGTGCGCTTCCTTCGAACCCGGGGTTTTCAGGTCGACGACGCGACTGACCCGTGGATCGACGGCTGAAATATCCAGCGCGCCACTGGTTTCCAGCGACACTTCGTAGCCGGCGTCACACAACTGCTTGAGCAAGGGAATGGCATTCGGTTGCGCCAGGGGTTCGCCGCCCGTGACACAAACATAACGCGGGCGAAAACCGGCCACTTGCTCGAGGATGTCATCGAGCGTGCGAATGGTGCCGCCAGTGAACGCGTAGGCGCTGTCGCAGTATTGGCAACGCAATGGGCAACCGGTCAGGCGCACAAAAACAGTGGGCAGCCCGGCAGTCCGCGTTTCACCCTGCAACGAGTAGAAAACTTCGGTGATTCTCAATGTGTCTTGCATAGTCGCCACGGGCGTAACAGCTAAACAGGCTGTCCGCCTCCGTCAGGCACTTCAAGGAACCTCGCCAACGCGCAGATCCCAAAAAGCGTGTTTCATAAAAAGGGCATGAATTCTAACGAAAAAACCCGCGACAAGCGCGGGTTTCTTCTAAACGCGTCAAGCAAGCTTACATGCGCTGCAAATCGCGTTGAGCCAACTGAGCGGCGGAAGTGCCCGGATACTGGGACACAACCTGCTGCAGAATGCCTTTGACCCGGTCGGTATGACCAAGGCGGCGCTCTACATCAGCGAGCTTGTACAGCGAGTCAGGCACTTTGGGGTGCTTGGGGTACAGCTGCGAAACCTTGGCAAATGCCTGACCTGCACCTTGCAGATCGCCTTTGGCCAGGTTCACTTCACCCAACCAGTACTGGGCGTTGCCCGCGTATTGGCTGTTCGGGTATTTGCGCAGGAATGCGGCGAAAGCCTGGCTGGCCTTGTCGAAATCCTTGGCCTTGATCAGGTCGAAGGCTGCATCGTAATACAGTTTTTCCTTCGCCGGATCAGCCGGTTCGCTACCTGCGGCAGGCGTTTGTGTGGAAGTGGCAGCGGCTGCCGCTCCCGCGCCGGCTGCTGCACCGGGGGCATTCAAATTGCCACCGGTGGAAGAATTATCAGGAGTCGCGGCTGGTGCAACGCCGGTTCCTATGCGCCGATCAAGATCCTGATATCGCTCCAGGTTCTCTTGCTTCATGCGCGCTACATCATTTTGCAGAACTTCGATCACACCCTGTTGGCGTGAGATCTGCTCCTGCATCGATTGCAGTTGGTTGAACAGCTCGCCCTGTGCCGAGACAGGGGCCGAAACCCCTCCCCCGGCATAGGCGCCGTTCGTACCGTAACCCGCAGGCGGATAACTACTCCCGCTATTGTTATAGCCGGAGTTGTCCTCGACCACAGGAACCGCAGCCCACACCGCAAGCGGTGCGAGGCTGAGAGCCAAAACAGTTACAGCACGACGGCACGTTCGCATGACGAATTACTTACGCAGTTCGACGCGACGGTTTTGAGCCCAGGACTGCTCGTCGTTGCCGGTAGCAACTGGACGCTCTTCGCCGTAGGAAACCAGTTCCAGCTGAGCTGGGGAAACACCTTGCAGTACCAGGTAGCGCTGAACGGCTTTCGCACGACGCTCGCCCAGTGCCATGTTGTACTCACGAGTACCACGTTCGTCGGTGTTGCCTTCCAGAACAACGCGAGCGCCGTTTGCTTTCAGGTCTTTGGCGTGAACGTCCAGAGCGCGCATGGCTTCTGGCTTCAGGTCCGAGCTGTCGTATTCGAAGTAGAAGGTGGTGATTGCGCGCAGAGCAGCTTCTTCGCTCAGGGAACCATCAACGGCACCAGTGTTTGCGCCGTAACCAGCGTTTGGATCAACAGCGCCTTCACCGGCATTGTCGCCGCCTTTGGACGAGCAACCTACAGCTACAGCCATGGCCAGAGCCAGCGCAGCAAATTTACCAAACTTCAGCATTTCCATCGTGAAACTCCTAATGAACCCCAGTGTGTTAAGTACAACGTGTAGCGCCGCGTCAGTTCAGGTAAGGGGACCAGGACGGTTCTCTGACTTCGCCTTGTGCGGTAGGAAGCGGGAGCCTCACGCGTCCATTAATGGACACGAGCATCAAGACTCCCCGGCCCTGCTGGCGGGTGGCGTAGATTACCATGGTGCCGTTGGGCGCAACAGTAGGCGACTCGTCCAGAGTGCTATCAGTGAGGATCTTTACACTACCTCGCTGCAAATCCTGGGCCGCCACCTTGAAATTAGTGAAGCCTTCCTGGCGATGGATCATCACCAGGGTCTTTTCATCGGCCGACAGTTTAGGGTTGGCGTTGTAGTTACCGATGAAGGTCACACGCTCCGCACCACCACCGCTTGCACTGGTTTTGTAGATCTGTGGCTTGCCGCCACGGTCGGAGGTGAAGTAGATGGTCGAACCATCTTTACCCCAGAACGGTTCGGTGTTGATGCCTTGACCGTTGGTGACGCGACTGATCTGACGCGAACCCAGGTTCATCACATAAATGTCCGGGTTGCCGTCTTTCGACAGTACGAACGCCAGGCGCTGACCATCCGGCGACCATGCTGGCGCACCATTCAGGCCTTCGAAGTTGGTGATCTGCTCACGGCGACCGGTGTCGATGTTCTGCATGAAAATGCGCGGACGCTTCTGCTCGAACGACACGTAGGCAATGCGTTTGCCATCCGGTGCAAAACGCGGCGACAGGATCGGCTCGCGCGATTGCAGCAGGGTCACGGCACGGGCACCGTCATAGTCCGAACGTTGCAGTGTGTAGCGAGTGTTCTTCTCGGAGAACCGCTCGGCCGTCACGTACAGCAGACGAGTCGAGAACGCACCTTTGATACCGGTGAGTTTCTCGAACGACTGGTCGGAGATGTAGTGCGCCATGTCGCGCAGTTGATCGACGCCGCCCGACACGCTGCCGGTCAGCACTTGCTGCTCGGTGGCGACGTTGAACAGTGCGTATTGAACCTGCAGGCGACCGCCCGCTGGAACAATGCTGCCGACCATGACGTACTGGGCACCCAGCGCCTTGAAGTCACGGAAGATGATTTCGCTAGCCTGGCTTGGCTGACTGATCATGTTCTGTTTTGGAATCGGCGAGTAGTAACCCGAGTTGCGCAGGTCGTTACCGATGATTTCGGCCATGTCGTCCGGCAGCACGCTGCCGCCTTGGTTGCCGAACGGAACGACTGCAATCGGGGTGGCCCGATCACTGCCGCTGGTGACCAGAATGTTTTTTTCATCGGCCGCCGCTATCCCTGCCAGGCAGCAGATAACGACAAGCATTCCTCGAAGAAGGTTTCTCACAAGGCTAGATCCTCAGGTGTGAATGTCATCTTGAATGAACGATACGGAGCGAAATCGCTCGGCTTCATTCCTTGCATTTCTGTCAAACGTCCAATGTTCTTGACTGCTGCTACAGCGGAAGCGTCAAACGGACCATCGCCGCTGGACTTGGCCACGCCAACCGAAGTCACCGTACCGTCCGGCAACATGCCGATTTGCAACACGACCGTCATACCCTTGCGGGCCGAAGGCGGACGAGCCCAGCCTTCCGCTGCACGAGCACGAATCAGATCATCAAAACTGCCCGCGACTTCGTCACCCTGCTCATCGGCCAAGGCCTGCTGACGCTGCGGCGTGTCGGAAAGCAAATCTGCCAGGGCCTGAGCCTTTTTCTCTTCGGCGGATTTACGCGACGCTTCCTGCGATTTTTTCTTCGCGGCATCGGCAGCAGCTTTCTTCTTCGCGTCTTCGGCGACTTTTTTCTTCGCCTCTTCAGCTTCAGATTTCTTCTTGGCGTCTTCGGCGGCTTTCTTCTTCGCGTCCTCGACGATCTTTTTCTTCGCTTCTTCAGCGGCCGCTTTCTTGGCCTCTTCTTCAGCAGCTTTCTTGGCTTCTTCTTCAGATTTCTTCTTGGCTATATCAGCCAATTGTTTCTCTTCGGCCTTTTTGGCTTCGGCGGTCTTCTTGGCTTCATCGGCTTTCTTGGCTTCATCAGCCTTTTTTGCCTCTTCCGCTTTCTTCGTCTCGTCGGCCTTCTTGGATTCTTCGGCTTTTTGAGCCGCATCTTCCTTCTTTTGTTCCGCGGCCTTGATCGCTTCCTGTTCGATCTTTTTCTGTTCCATCTGTTCGACTTCGGTCTGACGCGCAGCAGATTTCTGCGCTTCACCCGCAATCTTCTGATTGGTCTGGGTGGTCGCCCGACTTTTCGATTTCAACTGGTACAGGGTCGCCTGGACGATCGGCTTGGCCGGCGGCAGCTCCGGTGTGAAGGCGAAACTGACGAACAGCATGCCGAACACCAGCACGTGCAAGACAATCGCCCAGACACTAGGCCAGAAGTAGCTTTCCGAGGCGGACGGCTCTCGCATTTGCTGCATCAGGGTGCCTCGGTAATCAAGCCAACATTACCGACCCCGGCTTTCTGCAACCCGCCCATCGCGCCCATGACGGAGCCGTAATCGACAGTCTTGTCGCCGCGAATGAATACCTGGGTACGCTTGCCGCCTTCAGTACCGGCGCGAATGATCTTGGTCACCGCGTCGGTCATTTGCGGCAAGGTCATGGCCTTGTCCTGCTGCTTATCGGTGTCGACTTCGCTGCCAAGGTTCCAGTAGTAGGTCTTGTCAGACTTGATCGAAATGGTCAGGACCTGAGTGTTGTTGTCCTGCGGCAAGGCTTCGCTGGAAACCTTGGGCAGATCAACTTTCACGCCCTGATTGAGCATCGGCGCGGTCACCATGAAGATGACCAGCAGTACCAGCATCACGTCGATGTAAGGCACCACGTTCATCTCGGCAACCGGCTTGCGCTTTTTGCGAGCTCGAGCGATTAAAGCCATTGGAAATTACCTGCTTATTCTTCGCTGGTGTGCACTTTGCGGTGCAGGATCGCCTGGAATTCGTCGGCGAAGGTGTAGTAACGGCCCAGCAGGGTTTCGCTGCGAGCAGCAAAACGGTTGTACGCGATAACGGCCGGGATGGCGGCGAACAGACCGATCGCGGTAGCAATCAGTGCTTCGGCAATACCAGGGGCCACAGTGGCCAGGGTCGCTTGCTGGGCAGTTGCCAGACCACGGAAGGAGTTCATGATGCCCCAGACCGTACCGAACAGACCGATGTACGGGCTGACGGAACCGACGGTGGCGAGGAACGGCAGGCTCTGCTCGAGTTTTTCTTCTTCGCGGGAGATGGCCACGCGCATGGCACGGGCCACGCCTTCCATGACCGCTTCCGGGTCAACGCCTGACTGCTGACGCAGACGGGAGAATTCCTTGAAGCCGGCACGGAAGATCTGCTCGACGCCCGAATCCGGGTCAGGGTTGCTGCCGGCCTGACGGTAGAGTTTGGACAGGTCGATACCGGACCAGAAGCGCTCTTCAAAGCTCTCCAGGGCACGTCGACCGGCGCGCAGCAAGTTGCTGCGCTGAAAGATCATGATCCATGAGGTCACCGATGCGGCTACCAGGATCAGCATTACCAGTTGCACCACGATACTGGCATTGCTGACCAGGCTCCACATGGAGGAATGGTCGACGACGTTAGCTTCCACGCTTTATCTCCTGCTTTGAGTGTGTACCCGCGCCGCTCACGTCGGCAAAGGCCGCACGTAGAGCTTCGGGAATGGCCCGGGGTTTCAAACTGTTAGTGCGCACACAGGCCACCAGAAACTGCCCTTCGCAGAGCAGCACATTATCCGTAGCCCGCCTGACCTGCTGTTTGAAGCGCAGGCTGACCCGGTTCAATTCAATTACTTCAGCGCTTACCAGCAGCTCGTCGTCCAGTCGCGCCGGCGCGTGGTAACGCGCTTCGCTGGAATGCACGACGAACAACAGGTCCTCCCCTGCCAGCGCCGACTGGGCAAAGCCCAGCTCCCGGAGCCGCTCGGTTCGAGCCCGTTCCATAAACTTGAGGTAATTGACGTAATACACGATGCCGCCCGCATCGGTGTCCTCGTAATAAACGCGACAACGATGTGCGAACGGCTCAAGCCCGTTTTGCGCGCGCATACTCTAGTGCTTACTCCTCAGGTTGCCAATCCGGCCAGGCAACTGTTTTTCATTGATTCGCGGCTTTCTGGCGAAAGTACGGTCCTGGGACAGCACAAATCCCGAATAAATCAGCGCGCAAAGGTTACTAATCGTCCACGGCATCGAGGAACTCGTCTACCACGGGCATCTCGCCTAATCGTGACGGGATGTTTAAACCGAAGTGCAGGTACGCATGTCGAGTGACCACCCGCCCCCGCGGAGTGCGCATGATATAGCCCTGCTGGATCAAATATGGCTCCAGCACGTCTTCAATAGTGTGACGTTCTTCGCTGATCGCCGCCGCCAGACTGTCCACCCCCACCGGCCCACCGTCGAACTTCTCGATCATGGTCAGCAGCAGGCGTCGGTCCTGATGGTCGAAACCACGCTCGTCGACATCCAGCAGGTTCAACGCCAGGTCGGCGATCGGCTTGGTGATGTGGCCCTTGGCGCGAACCTCGGCGAAATCCCGGACCCGACGCAGCAAGCGGTTGGCGATCCGCGGCGTGCCACGGGCACGGCGGGCGATTTCGAAGGCGCCTTCCGGGTCCAGCGGCAAACCGAGAATGTTCGCCGAGCGGCTGACAATCGTCGCCAGGTCAGCGGTGTTGTAGAACTCCAGACGCTGAACGATCCCGAAACGGTCGCGCAACGGGTTGGTCAGCATGCCGGCCCGGGTGGTTGCGCCGACCAGCGTGAACGGCGGCAGATCGAGTTTGATCGAGCGCGCGGCCGGCCCTTCGCCGATCATGATGTCGAGCTGGAAATCTTCCATGGCCGGGTACAGGACTTCTTCGACGATCGGCGACAACCGATGGATCTCGTCGATGAACAGCACGTCATGGGGCTCAAGGTTGGTCAGCAACGCCGCCAGATCACCCGGACGCTCGAGGACCGGCCCCGAGGTGCTTTTGATCGACACGCCCATTTCCTGGGCAATGATGTTGGCCAGGGTGGTTTTACCCAGGCCCGGAGGGCCGAAAATCAGGGTGTGATCCAGGGATTCATTGCGCCCGCGCGCGGCCTGGATAAACAACTCCATTTGTTCGCGAACGGTCGGCTGGCCAATGTATTCGGCCAGGCTGACGGGACGAATCGCCCGGTCCTGGACTTCCTCGCGGTCACGGGGACCACCCGTGGCGGCGATCAGACGATCAGCTTCAATCACTTAGATCATTCCCTTAAGGGCACGACGAATCATGTCTTCACTGCTCAAACCTTTCTCCTTGATCGCGGAAATCGCCTTGCTGGCCTCCTGCGGCTTGTAGCCCAGGGAAATCAGCGCGCTGACCGCGTCATTTTCGGCGGTGGCAACCGGAGCTGGCCCATCTGGCCCACCCGGCTGGTTTGGCACCAGCGCGAACATAGCCGGCACGGTTTCCCAGGCCTTGAAGCGATCCTTGAGCTCGACCAGCAAACGCTCGGCCGTTTTCTTGCCCACGCCCGGCACCTTGGTCAGCGCCGAGGTGTCCTGGGACTGCACGCAACGCACCAGTTCGTCGACCTCCAGGCTAGACATCAAGGCCAACGCCAGTTTCGGCCCCACACCATTGAGACGGATCAGCTCGCGAAAAAAGTCTCGCTCGCGCTTGCCAAAGAAGCCATAGAGTAACTGCGCGTCTTCGCGTACGACCAAATGGGTGTGCAAGGTCAGCGGTTCACCGACCGACGGCAAGCGATAAAGCGTGGTCATGGGGACTTCCAGCTCATACCCCAGACCGTTTACATCCAGAATCAGGTGCGGCGGCTGTTTCTCAGCCAAAGTGCCGCGCAAGCGTCCAATCACGTTTCAGATCCTTGAGCCTTGGCCAGATCAGTGCTGGCGACTGACAGAACAAGGGTTTTGCGCCGACGACACAGGCGCAAAACCCTCATTCCATAAAAAATGATTGCTGATGCTATCAGAGACGCAGGCGCCCGCCACGACTGCGTGCTGTGCCCAGACCATGAGGCAACAGGCTGGAACGGGTGTGAGCGTGGCAAATCGCGATGGCCAGGGCATCCGAAGCATCGATTTGCGGCTTGCTGGTCAATTTCAGCATATGCATGACCATCATTTGCACTTGTTCCTTGTTCGCCCCGCCAGTGCCGGTCACCGCTTGTTTGACCTGGGTCGCGGTGTATTCGGCGATTTCCAGGCTTTCCTCGGCACCGGCCACGATGGCTGCGCCGCGGGCCTGACCGAGTTTGAGGGCGGAGTCGGCATTGCGCGCCATGAAGACCTTTTCGATGCCCATGGTCACCGGGCCGTAGGTCTGGATCACTTCACGTACACCCCGATAGACGATCTGCAGGCGCTCGTGCAGCTCGCCGGAGCCCGTGCGAATGCAGCCCGACGCCACGTACACGCAGCCACGCCCGGTATCACGTACCACGCCATAACCGGTGATACGCGAACCGGGGTCGATTCCAAGAATTAAAGTCATAACGCCTGCGGGTTAGGTAAGAGCACGATATTCAATACAGCGAATAACAAATGTGGGAGCTGGCTTGCCTGCGATGGCGTAGGCACATCAAACAATGATGTAGCCTGACACGCCGCCATCGCAGGCAAGCCAGCTCCCACACTGAATCTTAGTCGCCCTTATCCGAGCTGTGCGGCCACCGACTCTGGAATGTCGGCGTTGGAATACACGTTCTGCACATCATCCAGGTCTTCAAGCATGTCGATCAGCTTGAGCACCTTCTCGGCGCCTTCCAGGTCCAGTTCGGCACTGGTGGTCGGCAGCATGACGATTTCCGCGTCATCGCCCTTGAAGCCTGCGGCCTCCAAGGCGTTGCGCACGGAATAGAAGCCGGCGAACGAGGTGAACACGTCGATCGAACCGTCTTCGTGGGTCACCACGTCATCGGCGTCGGCCTCCATGGCCGCTTCCATCAGCGCATCCTCATCCACGCCTGGCACGAAGGAAATCTGCCCCTTGCGCTCGAACAGGTAGGCCACCGAACCGTCCGTGCCGAGGTTGCCGCCGCACTTGCTGAACGCATGGCGAACAGCCGCTGCAGTGCGGTTGCGGTTGTCGGTCATGCATTCGACCATCACCGCCACACCGCCCGGGCCGTAACCTTCGTAGGTCAGCTCGACCATGTCGTCGGTATCGGCAGCACCGGCACCGCGAGCAACCGCGCGATCGATGATGTCGCGACTCATGTTCGCACCCAGCGCTTTATCCAGCGCCAGACGCAAACGCGGGTTGGAGCCCGGATCACCACCACCCTGACGAGCAGCAACCGTCAGCTCACGAATCCACTTGGTGAAAATCTTGCCCTTCTTGGCATCCTGACGTTCTTTGCGGTGCTTGATGTTCGCCCACTTGGAATGACCCGCCATAACTCGCTCCGAATTATCTTTGAAACATTGCCCGCCACGCCATGATGCGCCTGCCAGCAAATAAAAATCTCGACCATTGTATAAAGAAAGGGCGCATCCGAAGATGCGCCCTTCTGGCCAGCCTTACTCAGCTTTAGGCGTTTCGCGCAGACGAATGTGCAGTTCGCGCAATGCCTTGGCATCCACCAGACCCGGTGCCTGAGTCATGACGCAGGCAGCGCTCTGGGTTTTCGGGAAGGCGATCACTTCACGGATCGACTGGGCGCCGGTCATCAGCATCACCAGACGGTCCAGACCGAAGGCCAGACCACCGTGCGGCGGCGCGCCGTATTTCAGGGCGTCGAGCAGGAAGCCGAACTTCTCTTCCTGTTCCGCTTCGCTGATACCCAGCAGACGGAACACCGACTGTTGCATTTCCTTGCGGTGGATACGGATCGAACCGCCACCCAGTTCGGTGCCGTTCAGGACCATGTCGTAGGCACGGGACAGCGCGGTTGCCGGGTTGGCTTCCAGTTCTTGCGGCGTGCACTTCGGCGCGGTGAACGGGTGGTGCAACGCGGTGAAGCTGCCGTCGTCGTTCTCTTCGAACATCGGGAAGTCGACAACCCACATCGGTGCCCACTCGCAAGTCAGCAGGCTCAGGTCGTGACCAACCTTGATCCGCAGCGCGCCCAGGGCTTCGCTGACGATCTTGGCTTTATCGGCGCCGAAGAACACGATATCACCGTCAACCGCGCCAACGCGATCAAGGATCACGTTGAGGTTAGCCTCAGGAATGTTCTTGACGATTGGCGATTGCAGACCTTCGACGCCTTTGGCGCGCTCGTTGACCTTGATGTACGCCAGGCCCTTGGCACCGTAGATGCCAACGAACTTGGTGTAGTCGTCGATCTTGCTGCGCGGCATGCTTGCCGCGCCTGGAACGCGCAGAGCGGCAACGCGGCATTTCGGATCGTTGGCAGGGCCGCTGAACACCTTGAAGTCGACTTCTTTCAGTTGATCGGCAACGTCAACCAGTTCCAGCGGGTTACGCAGGTCCGGCTTGTCGGAACCGTAACGACGCATGGCCTCTTCAAAGGTCATGTGCGGGAAGTCGCCGAACTCCAGGTCCAGCACTTCCTTGAACAGGTTGCGGATCATTTGTTCGGTGATGCCCATGATCTCTTTTTCATCGAGGAAGCTGGTCTCGATGTCGATCTGGGTGAATTCCGGCTGACGGTCGGCGCGCAGATCTTCGTCGCGGAAGCACTTGGCGATCTGGTAGTAACGGTCGAAGCCGGCGACCATCAGCAGCTGCTTGAACAGCTGTGGCGATTGCGGCAAGGCGAAGAAGCTACCGGCGTGAGTACGGCTCGGCACCAGGTAGTCGCGAGCGCCTTCTGGCGTGGCGCGGGTCAGAATCGGCGTCTCGACATCGAGGAAGCCGTTCTCGTCCAGGAAGCGACGGATGCTGGTGGTCATGCGCGAACGCAGACGCAGCTTCTCGAGCATTTCCGGGCGACGCAGGTCGAGGAAGCGATAACGCAGGCGGGTTTCTTCGCCGACGTCGGAGAACTCGTTGAGCGGGAACGGCGGGGTTTCCGCTTCGTTCAATACTTCCAGCTCGTAGCCCAGCACTTCGATCATGCCCGACGCCATGTTGGCGTTGGTGGCACCGGCCGGACGCAGGCGAACCTTGCCGGTGATCTTGACCACGTATTCGCTGCGCACGCGATCGGCGGCGGCGAAGGATTCAGCGCGGTCCGGGTCGAACACCACCTGAGCCAGACCGTCACGATCACGGATATCGAGGAAAATCACCCCACCGTGGTCACGGCGACGGTGAACCCATCCGCAAAGGGTAATTTCCTGGCCTTCCAGGCTTTCGTTCAGTTGGCCGCAATAATGGCTGCGCATCATGGTCGTGGTTTCACTTCTCGTAATTCGAAATTCGGTTGGAGGTCTTGCCGCACCCCCACACCTAAACAAGGTGCCAGATGATGCAAGAGCTCGCGCGTGTCATTCAGCCCGGGCGCTAGACCCTAGTCAGCTTTGTCGCCACCGGCCAGATTTTTCTTGGAACCGGTCTTGAAGTCGGTTTCGTACCAACCGGTGCCGCTGAGGCGGAAGCCCGGCATGGACAGCATCTTTTTAAGCTCTGGCGCCTGGCAGGCAGGGCAGTCGACCAGCGGTGCTGCGCTGATCTTTTGAATGGCTTCCAACTGATGACCACAGGAAGCACATTGATAGTCGTACATCGGCATGGGGGTTGTCTCGGCGATCAGATTGCTACCGCGCATGCTGGGCTTTGCGGCAAAGGGCGGGATTATATCCATTAAATGCAGCCTGTGCAGCCGTAAGACTGCACAGACCGACACTCGACCCGATCAATCGCCAACTGCTAAGCCATGACGAGGCAACTTCCCTCCTTCAGGCTGTGCACGACGCAGACAACCCGCACCAGCCCGGTGAAGTTCTTCACTCCGCCATGACGCAAATGCACTTCGCGATCCACGTGGGACAACAGCGCACTGACCGAGCAGCAATTGACCTTGGCCATATCACCCAAAATATCCCAATAGACCTGCTCAAGCCGCAAACAGGTTGCAAAGCCATTCAAACGCACTGACCGGGATAATGGCTGGGCCAGGCCCATATCGAATTCGCTGACTAATGAATCAATCCTCACATCCTTGAGTGGACCGATCCTCCTCTCGCTTCGCCTGTCTTCATGAACCATACCGTTGACACTCCTTTGCCATCCTTGCTGCTTATAAGAGTCATATTCCGTTTCCTTATAAAAGCGCAGGCGCACAGGCATATCCAGATGACTTTATGACCATCAACGTAGGATAAGCCAACAACGGAGGGGAGATCATGGAGCACGTCCTAGGCCGGACGTTTTCCCACAAGTACTGACGCAACATCACTCAATGAAAAGGCAAAAGATCCGAGGAACACTGCGCGCGAACAACAATCAGCAAGCGTCACTCGCACACCGGCCAGTGGAAAGCACCGCTGGACCGCCTGATTTGAGTAGCCGCGGGCTTTGCTGTTAAATAGGCAGTGTGTCGCTACCGCCTATTTTCCGGGGGCTGCGCATAGGCTGATACCGGGTACGTGTCCAACGCCTCTTATTGTTCTGAAGCGAACCGTGCTCCATCAGCTCTTCCTTGTGATCCGTCTTAACGTGAGTTAATCAAAATGTTGAAAATCGTCCACCTGCTAATGGGCGCAGCAGCCCTGCTGCTGTCCTTCATCCCTAGCCTGCGATCCGAAGCGCTACCTTACCTGCAACAACCCGATGCGCTGTACCTGGCCTTTTTCGGCCTGCTCAACCTCACCCTTGCACCCGTTATCCCTTACTGGAACAAAGGCCCGCGCCATCAACTGCAAAACCTGGTCAGCGCCTTGCTGGTTCTGGCTGTCGTGCTGCAAACCCTGACGCTGATCGCCCCGATGCCTGTCATCGCCGGTCAACCTGCCGTTCTGTTCAGTCTGGTCGTTGCCCTGATCGCCATTCTTTTGCACCTGGCCGTCAGTTTCTACAAATCTTCACCGGCCGCCGCCTCGCCAAGCTATGACATGAGCAACCGCGATACTGGCACCGTTAAATGGTTCAACACCTCCAAAGGCTTCGGCTTTATTTCCCGTGATTCCGGTGATGATATTTTTGTGCACTTCCGGGCAATTCGCGGTGAAGGCCACCGTGTACTGGTCGAAGGCCAGCGCGTGGAGTTCTCTGTCATGAACCGTGACAAAGGCCTGCAAGCCGAGGATGTGATCGCCGCCCTGCCGCGTCGCTGACTCCAAGGCTAAAAAAAACCGCGAACAGCCCAAGCTGTTCGCGGTTTTTTTATGGCCTGCCCTTCACTAATGAGGCTCACTAATGTGGCTCAGTAATGCGGCGGTGGCGCCTCTTCTTCGAAGGACTCGAACTGACCGGCCATTTCCTCTTGCCGCTTGAGCAATGCGGCCATTTGCAGTTGCAGGCGCTCCACTGCGCGTTGCTGCGTCGCCAGCACATCACTCAATGCCTGGATGGTGTCATCCTGAAACGCCAACTGGCTTTCCAGATCGGTAACGCGTGCTTCCAGGCTCATGACTCAACCCTCCAGAAACGTGAAGTCATCGGTCAACACCAGACGCAGCCGTTCGCGAATCGTCGCGATCTGCTCTGGACTGTAGGGTTTGGCCGGCTGCTTGCCCCAGACCGGAGCTGGCCAGGCGGCGTCCTCACGCTTGCGCACAATCACATGCATGTGCAACTGACTGACAACATTACCCAGGGCCGCGACGTTCAACTTGTCCGCATCGAACGAGTCCTTGAGCATTTCCGCCAGCGCGGTCGTTTCCTGCCACAGCTGCTGTTGATCTGCGACATCTAACTGAAATATCTCACTGATATCCTCGCGGCGTGGCACGAGGATGAACCACGGGTAGTTCGAATCATTGGACAACAGCAACCGACAGAGCGGGAAATCGCCGATCGGCAACGTGTCTTGTTGAAGTCGTGGATCTAAAGCGAACACAGCGCGCACTCCCCTCTGGTCATCTTTTTTCAGCTTAGCGCCCATACCAAAAGACGGCGGCACCAAACGACAGGACGGCAGCATACCTGCGAATGCCACGCGCTTCACGACGAACTGCCGCCTGCAGGTCCTCCGGGCGCCCCGGCATGAGCCATTTTGATCCGGCATGCACCATGACAGAACCAGTCGCCGCACAAAAAATGCCGAAATGACCAATAAACAACGGGCTGCTCGCTTCGAACACAAAGCGACACTGTGTGAATTCGGTACAGCAATTGAAATTTTTTGCACCAAAACCGCACAACGCGTCTACGCTCAGTGCGTCAGCATCCGCTAACTACTCACTGGCGGGGTGAACCGGTAACGTTTTTGGTTGTCGCCCCCATCAGTTGGATGTGGCAAACACGATGCGAAGCATGGCGTCAAGCCCAAGTAAAACGAGCTTGACCCCCCGGTTTTATGGGGTTTTTACAGCAGCAGGCAGGCCTTTGGAAAAAAACAGCAACAGAATTCCGATTTGTGCACGCTTGTTGCATTCACACCTATATCGTCTATAAGGCGTCCGCTGGAAGTGGAAGCCTTAAGGCCAATAAAAACAGTGGCAGGATTGCCCGATGGAGATTCAAGTGCAGGACCAGGGACTCTTTTTTACCGATGCTCAAGTCATGGAAAACAACGCTGAAGTTGTCAGTCCGATTGCATCGGGATTGTGAATTTGCGACATCTACCCAGCCATTTGCGACAGGGTCGTAAAGAAGCTGAAAGGTTAGATGCGCAAGTATCGCCAACATGGTCGGCGTGATATAAGTTTGCGCCGACACAAAAAGAAAGAGCCGCCCGGATAATAAAACAGGCGGGACGGCAGTACTCTTCTAAAAACCAAAGGAGCAAATCACGATGCGCGTGATGAAGTGGAGCATGATCGCACTGGCAGTTGCTGCAGCAGCCAGTACTCAATTGGCTACGGCCGCACCTTTCGTAAGTGACCAGGCTGAAGCCAAAGGTTTTGTTGAAGACGCCAAGTTCGACTTGCTGCTTCGCAACTATTACTTCAACCGTGACAAGAAAGACGGCGCAGTCGACGACAAAGACTGGACCCAGGGTTTCCACGGTGTATTCAGCTCTGGTTACACCCAAGGTACTGTCGGCGTAGGTGTTGACGCGTTCGGTTACCTGGGCATCAAACTGGACGGCGAAGACAAGTACTCCGGTTCGGGCAACCTGAGCCGCGATTCCCAAGGCCGTAACCACGACGACTTCGGTAAAGCCGGTGGAGCCGTCAAACTTCGTGTCTCCAAGACTGAACTGAAGTTCGGTGAGATGCAGCCAAGCACCTCTCCAGTGTTCGCCGTCGGCGGCTCCCGCCTGCTGCCTCAAACCGCTACCGGTTTCCAACTGCAGAGCAGCGAAATCGCCAACTTGGACCTGGAAGCCGGTCACTTCTACTCGGCCTCCAGCCAGGACGAGATGAACAGCGACGGTGAGTTGCACTCCCAGTACGCGAGCTTTCCTGATGACGGTCAACCTGTAACCGGCAGGACCATGGACTATGCCGGTGGCAAATACGGCATCAACGACAACCTGAGCGTTTCGCTCTACGGTTCCAAGTTCAAAGACATCTGGAACCAGTACTACGCCAACGTGAACTATACCATTCCAATGGGTGGCACTCAGTCGGTCAACCTGGACGGTAACATCTACCGCACCACCGATTCCGGTAGCGCTAAAGCGGGCGACATCAGCAACACCACGTACTCGCTGGCAGCCGCTTATTCGTTCCTGAAGGCTCACACCGTTACTCTCGCCTTCCAGAAAGTTAACGGCGACACCCCGTTTGACTACGTCGGTGTGGGCGATAACAACCGTGGCGGCGACTCGATCTTCCTCGCCAACTCCATCCAGTACTCTGACTTCAACGCTCCAAACGAAAAATCTGTACAAGTTCGTTATGACCTGAAAATGGCTGAGTACGGCATACCTGGTTTGAGCTTCATGACCCGTTACGCTAAAGGTTGGGATATCGACGGCACCAAAATGGATGCCGATAGCCCATACCGCCTGTACGGCTACGGCGAAGATGGCAAGCACCACGAAACCAACCTCGAAGCTAAGTACGTAGTTCAGACAGGCCCTGCGAAAGATCTGTCCTTCCGCATTCGTCAGGCATGGCATCGCGCCAATACCGACCAGGCTGAAGGCGATATCAACGAGTTCCGCCTGATCGTCGACTACCCGATTTCGGTTCTGTAATTGCCGAAAGCCTGTTCGCGGTAATCAAAAAAAGGCCCATCTTCGGATGGGCCTTTTTTATTGGTTACAGCATTGTGTTTAATGGAGCGGGCTCTTGCAGAACAAGTCTGACCGAAAGGTCAAACATGCATCGAAGACCAATCATTACACCGTAGCCGATTCCTGCATCACTCGAATAACCCGCTGCGGAAATGGAATATCAATACCGGCAGTCTTCAACCGATCGCGCGATTGTTCGTTAAACATGAACATCACATTCCAGTAGTCAGCGGTCTTCACCCACACCCGCAGGGAAACAGTGATCGAACTGTCACCCAGCATGGAAATCACGGCTTCCGGTGCCGGATCAGCCAATACTCGCGGATCCTTGGCCAGCTCCAGTAACACTTCACGGGCCTTTTGCAAGTCCGCCTCGTAAGCCACACCCACATCAAACACCACTTTGCGGGTCGGTTGACGGTTGGTGTTGGTGATGATGCCGTTCGACAGATTGCCGTTAGGCACGATGATGGTTTTGTTATCGCCGGTGCGCAGTACGGTGTGGAAGATCTGGATGCTGTCGACAGTACCGGCAACACCTTGAGCTTCGATCCAGTCACCGATGCGGAACGGGCGGAACAACAGAATCAGCACGCCGCCGGCGAAGTTCGCCAGGCTGCCCTGCAAGGCCAGACCGATCGCCAGGCCAGCAGCACCGATCGCTGCGACGAAGGATGTGGTTTCTACACCGATCATCGACGCCACGCTAACGATCAGCAGAATCTTGAGGATGATATTCGCCAGGCTGCTGATGAAGCCTTGCAGCGCGAGGTCGGCGTTACGCAGCGCGATCAGGCCGCCGAGTTTTTGCGTCACCTTGTTGATCAGCCACCAGCCGACGGCCAGGGTAATCACCGCCAACAGCACACGGCTGCCGTATTCCATGATCATCGGAATCCAGGCTTGGGATGCCTTGACCAGATTGTCCACTTCAGCATTCAAATCCATCTACATTCTCCCGGGTTAAGCACAATCAGGGTGGGAGCGAGCCTGCTCGCGAAGGGCGCATATCAGTCGAAATCACTATTGAATGACACACCGCTTTCGCGAGCAGGCTCGCTCCCACAAGGTTCCGCTTGAAAGTCAGTCGCGGAAGTTGTTGAACTGCAGCGGCATGTCGAACGTCTTGGCGCGCAGGGCTGCAATCGCTTCCTGCAAATCGTCACGCTTCTTGCCGGTGATGCGCACTTGCTCGCCCTGAATGGCGGCCTGGACCTTGAGCTTGGCGTCTTTGACGTGAGCGACGATTTTCTTCGCCAGCTCTTTGTCGATGCCTTCCTTGAGGACCGCTTCCTGCTTCATCAACTTGCCCGACGCATAGGCATCCTTGACTTCAAGGCACTGCACGTCGATCTTGCGCTTGACCAGGGCCAGCTTGAGGATCTCGATCATCGCTTCGAGCTGGAAATCGGCTTCCGCGGTCAGGTTGACGGTCAGGTCCTTTTCCTTGAACTCGAAGGTGCCTTTGCCTTTCAGGTCATAACGACGATCGAGTTCCTTGACGGCGTTCTCGACCGCGTTGGTGACTTCGTGTTTGTCCAGTTCGGATACCACGTCGAACGACGGCATGTAATCTCTCCAATAAAAAGGCACGCTCGATAACGATGGAGCGCGCTTGGCTTGCGGTTAAAATCGGGCTCATTATAACGGGTCTTTTCCAACCGATACTGTGAGCCTCACATGCCAGCGCCAAACCGAGCAAAAAGTTGATGTCTACGCCTTGGCATATTCTCGGCGCCGGCAGCCTCGGCACCCTTTGGGCCACGCGTCTGGCGCGGGCTGACGTGCCGGTCAGGCTGATCGTGCGGGACGCGACACGCTTACAGGCCTATCAGACGGCGGGAGGTTTGACGCTGGTCGAACACGGCGAAGCGCAGCTGTATCCAGTGCCCGGCGAGACACCCGACAGCGACGGGCCCATCAGCCGTCTGCTGGTGGCCTGCAAAGCCTACGACGCCGAGAAAGCCGTGGCCCGGCTTGCCCATCGCCTGACTTCCGACGCCGAACTGATCCTGTTGCAGAACGGCCTTGGCAGTCAGGACGCGGTTGCCGCGCAGGTGCCTCAGGCGCGCTGTATCTTCGCCTCCAGCACCGAAGGCGCATTTCGCGATGGCGACTGGCGTGTGGTATTCGCCGGTCATGGCTACACCTGGCTGGGGGATGCCGGCCACCCGGTGGCGCCGATCTGGCTGGAGGACTTGAGCACCGCCGGTATTCCCCATGAGTGGAGCACGGACATCCTCACAAGGCTGTGGCGAAAACTGGCGCTCAATTGTGCGATCAACCCGCTGACTGTGCTGCACGAATGCCGTAACGGCGGTTTGCAGCAACATCATTGCGAAGTCGCCACCCTGTGCGCCGAGCTCACCGAGCTGCTTGAACGCTGCGGCCAGCCGGCAGCGGCGGAAAATCTCCGGGAGGAAGTCGAACGGGTGATCCAGGCCACCGCGGCCAATTTCTCCTCGATGTACCAGGACGTCGCGAATCAGCGCCGCACCGAAATCAGCTACCTGTTGGGCCATGCCTGCAAAGTCGCCTCCCGGCACCAGATGAACCTGCCCCACCTCAATCAATTGCAGCAGCGCCTGATCGCCCATCTGCGCAGCCTTGGATTGCCCAGCGACTGAGCAGCGGCTACGCTGGCCACTTGTTCCTTTTCAGCGATGAACCTGATGCCATTGCGCCAGCGCCTTGAAAACCTTCCAGTCGGGCAGAAACTGCTGGCCGCTCTGCTGGTGCTATTGACCACGGTTTTGCTGGTCGCCAACCTGACCTTTATCAGCGCCGCTTATTACATTTCACAGGAAAGCATGGCCCCCCAAGCCTTGCAGACCATCGGCCGGCTGGTGTCCAACCCGAGCCTGATCTCCGAAGCCCTTAAGTCGCCGCAAACCGCCGAGCGCCTGCTCAACGAACTCAACAGCTATACACCGTTGCGTGCGGCCGCGCTCTATGACGGCAAAGGTGTGCTTTTGGCGCAGCTGCAGCAGGGCGACAAGCTGAGCCTGCCGGAGCATTTCCGGCACCTCGACGCCTGGCAAGCCACAGAGTTTCGCAGCAACCAAGTGATCACCCTGCCCCGCCCCGGCACCGAGCCCGGCCATTTGTTGTTGGTGGCCAGCAGCGAACTGCCGATGGCGTTCTACACCGGGACCCTGACCGCCAGTTTGGGGATTCTGATCTTCAGCGTGCTGTTGTGGCTGGTGATTGCCCGGCAGATCAAACGCCTGATTACCCGCCCGATTCATCAGCTAGAAGAGTTGTCCCGGCAAGTCACCCGGGAAGAGAACTACGCCCTGCGCGCCTCTCGCGGCAACCACGACGAAATCGGCAGCCTTGCCGAAGCGTTCAACACCATGCTCTCGCGCATCGAGGCCCGGGAGCAGCAGCTCAAGCGCGCCCGCGACGATTCCCAAGCCGCTTACGACCAGGCTCAGGGGCTGGCCGAAGAAACCCGTCACACCAACCGCAAGCTTGAGCTGGAAGTTCAGGTGCGCAGCAAGATCGAAAAGAAACTCACCGGTTTCCAGAACTACCTCAACAGCATCATCGACTCCATGCCGTCGGCACTGATCGCCCTCGACGAGCAGCTCTACGTGACCCAGTGGAATCAGGAAGCCAGCGCCCTGTCCGGTACGCGTCTCGATGAAGCCTTGAACCAGCCGATCTTCCTCGCCTTCGAACCGCTCAAACCGTTCCTGCCGCAGCTCAGGCAAACCGTCGAGCAGCACACCGTGGCGAAAATCGAACGCGTTACCTGGCTCAAGGACGATGAACCCAAGCATTACGCCCTGACGTTCTACCCATTGATGGGCGGTGCCGGGCGCGGCGTGGTGATCCGGATCGACGACATCACCCAGCGTCTGTCCCTGGAAGAAATGATGGTGCAGTCGGAAAAAATGCTCTCGGTCGGCGGCCTCGCCGCCGGCATGGCTCACGAGATTAATAATCCGCTGGGCGCGATCCTGCACAACGTGCAGAACATTCGTCGGCGCCTGTCACCCGATCTGCCGAAGAACCTCGAACAGGCCGAGCAACTGGGCATCGAGCTGGAAACGGTCAACCAGTACTTGAAGGCTCGCGAAGTGCCGCAGTTACTCGATGGCATTCAACAGGCTGGCGCCCGGGCGGCAAAAATCGTGACGCATATGCTCAGCTTCAGCCGCCGCAGTACCCGGCAAATGGCTCCCTGCGATTTGCCGGCGTTGATCGATCAAGCGGTGGAAATCGCCGGCAATGACTTCGACTTGGCCATCGGCTTCGACTTCAAGGGGCAGGCGATCATTCGGCAGTTCGATCCGGCACTGGGCCCGGTGCCCGGCACTGCCAACGAACTGGAACAGGTACTGCTCAACTTGCTGAAAAACGCCGCGCAAGCCATTCACCAGCGCGCGGACGACCGCGAACCGGGGCGGATCATTCTGCGCACAAAACTGAATCCGCCATGGGCGGAAATTCAGGTCGAAGACAACGGCATCGGCATGAGCGAGAGCGTGCGCAAACGCACGTTCGAGCCGTTCTTCACCACCAAGGAAATCGGCCAGGGCACCGGTCTTGGGCTCTCGGTCTCGTATTTCATCATCACCAACAATCACAAGGGCCAGATGGAAGTGCAATCGACGCCGGGCCAAGGCACCTGTTTCACCTTGCGCCTGCCGTTGTCGGGCACTCCGGTGGTTTCTCAAGAACTCAATCAGCTGTCGAGGTAACCATGGGCTTTCGCTTGTCGAAGATTTACACCCGCACTGGCGACAAAGGCGAAACCGGGCTCGGCGATGGCCGCCGGGTGCCCAAGGACCATCCGCGCATCGAAGCCATTGGCGAAGTCGATACGCTGAACAGCCAGGTGGGTGTGCTGTTGGCCGGGTTGGCGGCGCAAAGTGATACGTATCCGGGGTTGAACGAAGTGATCGAGGTGTTGGCGCCCTGCCAGCATCGGTTGTTCGACTTGGGTGGCGAACTGGCGATGCCGGTGTATCAGGCACTGAACACGGCAGAAATCGAGCGCCTGGAAGCGGCGATCGATGTATGGAATGAAGAGTTGGGGCCGCTGGAGAATTTCATTCTGCCCGGTGGTTCGGCGCTGATCGCCCAGGCTCACGTATGCCGCTGCCTGGCCCGCAGCGCCGAGCGGCGCTGTCAGCAGTTGAATGCGATCGAGCCGTTGGCCGGGGTTGGCCTGGCGTATATCAATCGGTTATCGGATTTGTTGTTTGTGGCGGCGAGGTTGATTGCCAAGCGTCAGGGGATTGCCGAGATTTTGTGGCAAGCGGCTGCGAAACCCCAAGTTTAGTCGGCGTCTTCAAGGACGCCTTCGCGGGCAAGCCTCGCTCCTACAAGGACGGCGTTGTTGCCAAATCCTGTAGGAGCGAGGCTTGCCCGCGAAGAAGCCGGTAGCCTCAATGCAGAATCAGGCTTCAGGCCAAAACGCCCGAATCCCCGCCACACCCTGCGCCCCTGCTTCCCAAGCCTTCTGCCGCTCTGCCGGGCCAACACCACCGAGCAAGAAAACCGGTTTGCTGAAGCCCTCGATCAGGGTCGACGCCTGCTCCCAACCCAATGGCAGCGCATCCGGGTGAGTCTGCGTCGGCTGCACCGGCGACAGGGTCACGAAGTCCACGCCCATCTGCTCGGCCAGTGCCAGCTCCTCAGCATTGTGGCAAGACGCTGCCAACCAGCGCGACGCCGGTAGCGGACGCCCGGCCGCCGCGTACTTGCGCAACTGCTGCGATGTGATGTGCCAACCGGCGGACGGGAAGTCCCCCAGCCATTCAAACGGCCCCTTGATCATCAGTTGCGCCTTGCCCGCACACAGCCCCGCCGCGTCCACCGCCAGATCGCGGTATTGCGGGTCGTAGCCGTTAGGCGCGCGCAACTGAATCAGCTTGATGCCGCCAGCGATGGCTTTCTGGATACCGCGCAGCAAGGCCGGAGTTTCCAGGCCCTCCGGGGTGATCAGGTAGTCGCCGGGCAAGCGTGCAGCCGCGACGATCGGTTGGTTGGCGGCCGGAAATTCATAGTCCAGTAGTTCCCGCGCGGTCACCCAGGCCAAAGGCTGACCTTCGGCGCCATGGGGTTCGCCGGTAAACGCCGAGACTTCCCAGACATCCAGCAACACCTGCTTGTCCGGATAATCGTGGCGAACCTTGATCATCGGTCGCGCAGTATTGACCACAATGCCCAACTCTTCGTGAAGCTCGCGAGCCAGGGCCGTTTCGACGGATTCGTTATCCTCGACCTTGCCACCGGGGAACTCCCACAAACCGCCCTGATGCTGGGTGTCGGCACGGCGGGCAATGAGGATTTTGCCGTTGCTATCGCGGATAACCGCGGCTGCTACATGGACTCGTTTCACCGCTCTATTTCCTCCAGACCCGCCTTCTGCCAGGCCTTGAAGGCTGGCCATTGGTAGATGGTTTCGACATAGGCCGCGTCGGCCTCGGGCAGTTTCACCTGATAGGTGCGCAGGCGTACGGCGATCGGTGCAAAAAACGCATCGGCCAGGGTCGCGCCGCCAAACAGGAACGGGCCGGTTTCAGTCGCGGCGGCGCGACATTCAGCCCACAACGCCAACATGCGCTCGATTTCAGCCTGAACCTCAGGCGGGGTCGGCGACAGTGGCGCATCGTGGCTCAAATCGAACGGCATATTGCCGCGCATGGCGAAAAAACCGCTGTGCATCTGCGCGCACGCCGAACGCGCCTGGGCACGGGCGGCAGTGTCTTGGGGCCAGAGGCCGGCATCGGGAAATTGTTCGGCCAGGTATTCGGCAATCGCCAGGGAATCGGCGATGGTGCCGTACTCGGTTTTCAGCAGCGGGACTTTCCCGGTCGGCGAATGCTTGAGCACGCGCGCGCGAGTGTCCGGCTGGTTCAGCTTGATCAGTTCTTCGGTGTAGGACGCGCCGGTCAGGTCGAGGGCCAGTGCGGCGCGCAGGGACCAGGAGGAATGCAGTTTGTCGCCGATGATCAGGTGGAGGCTCATGTTCGGGCGCCTTTTGGTAAGTGGAACAGGCCAGAATTTCTAGTGTCTGGCCGTCCGTCATCGCGGGCAAGCCTCGCTCCTACAGATCACACCACCTGTAGGAGCGAGGCTTGCCCGCGAAAGCGATATTTCTTACGTACGGTACTCGGCGTTGATCTTCACGTATTCGTGGGACAGGTCAGTCGTCCAGATGGTTTCGCTGCAATCGCCGCGACCCAGCTCGATGCGGATGGTGATTTCTTCCTGCTGCATCACTGCCGCGCCCTGGGCTTCGGTGTAGGTGGCGGAGCGAGCGCCGCGGCTGGCGATGCACACGTCACCGAGGAATACGTCGATTTTGCTCACGTCCAGGTTCGGTACGCCGGCACGGCCCACGGCGGCCAGAATGCGGCCCCAGTTCGGGTCGGAGGCGAACAGCGCGGTCTTGATCAGCGGCGAATGGGCCACGGTGTAACCGACGTCCAGGCACTCCTGGTGATTGCCGCCGCCGTTGACTTCCACGGTGACGAACTTGGTCGCGCCTTCGCCGTCGCGCACGATGGCCTGGGCCACGTCCATGCAGACTTCGAACACCGCTTGTTTCAGCAAAGCGAACAGCGGACCGCTGGCTTCGGTGATTTCCGGCAGTGCTGCCTGACCGGTGGCGATCAGCATGCAGCAGTCGTTGGTCGAAGTATCGCCGTCGATGGTGATGCGGTTGAACGACTTGTTGGCGCCGTCCAGCAGCAGGTTTTGCAGCACGTCACGCGAGACTTTGGCGTCGGTGGCGATGTAGCCGAGCATGGTCGCCATGTTCGGGCGGATCATGCCCGCGCCTTTGCTGATGCCGGTGACGGTGATGGTCACGCCATCATGCTGGAACTGACGGCTGGCGCCCTTGGGCAGGGTGTCGGTGGTCATGATGCCGGTGGCGGCGGCTTCCCAGTTATTGACCGACAGATCATCGAGGGCGGCTTGCAGCGCGCCTTCGATTTTTTCGACCGGCAGCGGCTCGCCGATCACACCGGTGGAGTACGGCAGCACCAGGCTTGCATCGACGCCAGTCAGCTCAGCCAGTTTGGCGCAAGTGCGCTCGGCCGCTGCCAGGCCTGGTTCGCCGGTGCCGGCGTTGGCATTGCCGGTGTTGGTCAGCAGGTAACGTACCGGGCCTTGCACGCGTTGTTTGGCGAGGATCACGGGAGCGGCGCAAAAGGCGTTCAGGGTGAACACGCCCGCCACTGTGGAACCTTCGGCACAGCGCATGACCACGACATCCTTGCGCCCCGGGCGCTTGATGCCGGCCGAGGCGATACCGAGTTCAAAACCGGCAACCGGGTGCAACGTTGGCAAAGGACCAAGACCAACAGCCATGAATGCGCTCCTTAATAAATGATGTCTGCACCGCCGTCGGGGCGTCGGTGGTTTAAATGGCAAAACGCCGCGACGGCATAAGCCGGTCGCGGCGCGGGTATTTCAGCGTATGAAACGGGTTTACTGGATCTGCCCGTGGCAATGCTTGTACTTCTTGCCCGAACCGCAGTAGCACAGCTCGTTACGGCCCAGCTTCTGCTCGTTGCGTACCGGTGCGGTGGCGAGGGCTACATCGACCTCTTCACCCAACACTTGCGGTTGCTCCAGGCCAGGTGCTTCGTCGTGCTGGAACTGCATGCGCGCAGCCAGTGCCTCGGCTTCCTGACGCAGGCGAGCTTCTTCTTCGATCGGATCTTCGCGGCGAACCTGAACGTGCGACAGCACACGGATCGAGTCGCGCTTGATCGAATCCAGCAACTCGGAGAACAAGGTGAAGGACTCGCGCTTGTATTCCTGCTTCGGGTTCTTCTGTGCATAACCACGCAAGTGGATGCCGTGACGCAGGTGATCCATGGTCGACAGGTGGTCTTTCCACAGGTCGTCCAGTACACGCAGAACGATTTGCTTCTCGAAGGAGCGCAGTGCTTCGGCACCGGCCTGGTCTTCTTTCTCGTTGTACGCGGCGATCAGCTCGTTCATCAGCTTCTCGCGCAGGGTTTCTTCATACAGGTGATCGTCTTCGTCCAGCCACTGCTGGATTGGCAACGCCACACCAAAGTCGCTCTGCAACGCGGCTTCCAGACCGGCCACGTCCCACTGCTCTGGCAGCGATTGCGGTGGAATGTGCGCGCTGACGGTGGCGTTGAGCACGTCCTGACGGAAATCGGCGATGGTTTCGCCAATGTTGTCGGCGGCCAACAAACTGTTACGCATGTGATAGATCACTTTACGTTGTTCGTTGTTGACGTCGTCGAACTCGAGCAGTTGTTTACGGATGTCGAAGTTACGGCCTTCTACCTTGCGCTGAGCTTTCTCGATGGCGTTGGTCACCATGCGGTGCTCGATCGCCTCGCCGGACTGCATGCCCAGCGCCTTCATGAAGTTCTTCACCCGGTCAGAGGCGAAGATGCGCATCAGGCTGTCTTCCAGCGACAGGTAGAAACGGCTGGAACCGGCGTCGCCCTGACGACCGGCACGACCGCGCAACTGGTTGTCGATACGGCGCGATTCGTGACGCTCGGAAGCGATCACCTGCAAGCCGCCCGACTCCAGCACTTGCTGGTGACGTTTCTGCCAGTCGGCCTTGATCTGGGCAATCTGCTCCGGAGTTGGATCTTCCAGGGACGCCACTTCAACTTCCCAGTTACCGCCCAACAGAATGTCGGTACCACGACCGGCCATGTTGGTGGCGATGGTCAGTGCGCCCGGACGACCGGCCTGAGCAATGATTTCGGCTTCTTTTTCGTGGAACTTGGCGTTCAGAACCTTGTGTTCGATGCCTTCCTTCACGAGCAGGCTGGACATGTGCTCGGACGTTTCGATGGTGGCGGTACCCACCAGCACCGGACGGCCCTGAGTCATGCATTCCTTGATGTCGTTGATGATCGCCGCGTATTTCTCTTCGGCGGTCAGGAACACCAGGTCGTTGTAGTCTTTACGCGCCAACGGTTTGTTCGGCGGGATGACCATGACCTGCAGGCCGTAGATCTGGTGGAATTCGAACGCTTCGGTGTCTGCGGTACCGGTCATGCCGGACAGTTTGTTGTACAGACGGAAGTAGTTCTGGAACGTAGTCGACGCCAGGGTCTGGCTCTCGGCCTGGATGTTCAGGTGTTCCTTGGCTTCGATGGCCTGGTGCAGGCCTTCGGACAAACGACGACCCGGCATGGTACGGCCGGTGTGTTCGTCGACCAGCACGACCTGACCGTCCTGCACGATGTATTCGACGTTGCGATTGAACAGTTTATGCGCACGCAGGCCGGCATAAACGTGGGTCAGCAAGCCCAGGTTGTGCGCCGAATACAGGCTCTCGCCTTCAGCCAGCAGGCCGACGCGGGTGAGCATGTCTTCGATGAACTGGTGACCGGCTTCGTTGAGTTCGACCTGACGGGTCTTCTCATCGACGGTGTAGTGGCCAGCCTTGGTGACTTCGCCTTCGACTTCTTCGACGTGCAATTCCAGCTGCGGGATCAGGTTGTTGATCTCGATGTACAGCTTGGAGCTGTCCTCGGCCTGACCGGAGATGATCAGCGGGGTACGGGCTTCGTCGATGAGGATGGAGTCGACTTCGTCGATCACGGCAAAATTGAGTTCGCGCTGGAATTTTTCTTCCATGCTGAACGCCATGTTGTCGCGCAGGTAGTCGAAACCGAATTCGTTGTTGGTGCCGTAGGTGATGTCGGCGGCGTAAGCGGCACGTTTCTCTTCCGGCGGCTGGAATGGGGTGACCACACCGACCGTCATGCCGAGGAATTCGTAGAGCGGACGCATCCAGTTGGCGTCACGGCGGGCCAGGTAGTCGTTCACCGTCACAACGTGCACGCCCTTGCCGGACAGCGCGTTGAGGTAAACGCCCAGTGTTGCCACCAGGGTCTTGCCTTCACCGGTACGCATTTCCGCGATCATGCCTTCGTGCAAGGTCATGCCGCCGATCAGCTGGACATCGAAGTGGCGCATACCCATGACGCGCTTACCGGCTTCGCGGGCGACCGCAAAGGCTTCTGGCAGCAGTTTGTCGAGGGTTTCCCCTTTGGCGAGGCGGGCCTTGAACTCGTCGGTCTTGGCACGCAATTGATCGTCCGAAAGGGCTACCATTTGCTCTTCGAAGGCATTGACGAGCTGCACCGTCTTGAGCATGCGTTTGACTTCACGCTCGTTCTTGCTTCCAAAAAGTTTCTTTAACAAAGGCGCAAACATATCGGCAGGATCTTCCACACTAAAGGGATGGAGGGCGGCCCCGTGAGTCGCCCGTGCAGCCCTCATGGCCGCATGCGAACGAGCATTCTACCCGGAAACGATGGTGAGGAAAGTGGCGTTATTCCACGATGCATGCACTGCGCTGTGACGGGGCTCACTTAAAATAAGGGCTTTTTGCTGAACTTCAACCCATTGAGGGCACAAGTTACTCGTTGATTTAATGGGTAAAGCGCTCGCAAAGCAATGGGTCGGGGGCAACGGGTGCTTTCTGTTACCATGGCTGCTCTGTTACTTCAGGTGTTCGATCATGGCATTTCGCCCTCTCACGGCCAGAGCACCCGCCGTTCTGCTTCGCGAAGCCAAACCGCTGAAAGCCATCTTTGGCCACGCTCAACGCCTGGGTCATTTACAACGTCTGGTGGAAAGCCAGTTGCAGCCGGCTGCCCGCGAGCATTGCCATGTGGCATCGTGGCGTGAAGGCAGTTTATTGCTGATTGTCACCGACGGTCACTGGGCCACCCGCCTGCGTTATCAGCAAAAGCGTCTGCAACGGCAGTTACAGCTGTTCGACGAGTTCGCCAGCCTGACGCGGATTCTGTTCAAGGTTCAGCCGCCTACCGTTCAGCAAGGGGCTGCGGGACATACGATAAATTTGTCGACCGATGCGGCGGCCACCATTCAGGCGACGGCCGATGGAATTACCGACCCGAACCTGCGGGCGGCCCTCGAACGCCTGGCGGCGCACGCCAAACCCAAAACCTGAAATTGACACATCCCCCTGTAGGAGCGAGGCTTGCCCGCGAAGCTTTTGGCGGCCTCAAGGGCCTCTTCGCGGGCAAGCCTCGCTCCTACAATGAATGATTGTGCTCATCCAAAGATTTTCAGCGGCGTTTGCTGCCACCGAGCAATGAGCCCATCAACCCGCGTACCAACTGTCGGCCCAATTGATTCGCCGCCTGTCGCATCGCTGATTTCAACGCCTGGCCTGCCGCCGTACCGAGGAATTCCCCGGCCTTGTCGGTAAAGCTCGGTTCTTCAGGTGCAGGTTTGCCCGGCGCGGCTTCGGGATCCGGCGCCAGCCCTTTACGCCCCATCAGCACTTCATAAGCCGATTCGCGATCGACCGGTTTGTCGTAACGCCCCTTGAACGGCGAACCGGCGATCAGCACGGTGCGTTCGGTCTCGGTCAACGGCCCGATCCGCGATTGCGGCGGTGCAACCAATACACGCTGGACCATTCCCGGCGTGCCCTTGTCTTGCAAGGTACCGACCAGCGCCTCGCCGATCCCCAACTCGGTCAACACCGACAAGGCGTCAAAGGCCGGGTTCGGCCGGAAACCGTCGGCCACCGCACGCAGGGATTTCTGCTCTTTGGCGGTAAACGCGCGCAAACCGTGCTGAATGCGCAGGCCCAGTTGAGCCAGCACATCATCCGGCAAGTCACCCGGCGATTGGGTGACGAAATACACGCCCACGCCTTTCGAGCGAATTAGTCGCACCACTTGTTCCAGACGTTCCTGCAATGCCTTGGGCGTACCGGCGAACAACAAGTGCGCTTCGTCGAAAAACAGCGCCAGCAGCGGTTTCTCGGCGTCGCCGCGTTCCGGCAGTTGCTCGAACAGTTCGGCCAACAACCACAGCAGGAACGTCGCATAGACCTTCGGTGCTTCATGCACCAGACGACTGGCATCGAGCAAGTGAATGCGCCCGCGACCATCCACGGCCGGTTGCAACATGTCTTCCAGTTGCAGCGCCGGTTCGCCGAACAACGCTTCGGCGCCCTGCTGTTCCAGCGTCGCCAGACGGCGCAACAGCGCCTGGCTGGAGCCGGTGGTCATCAACGCCGCGTCATCTCCCAGCAGTTCGGGGTTGTCGCGCAGGTGATTGAGCAGCGCCTTCAAATCCTTGAGATCCAGCAGCAACAGCCCTTCGCGGTCGGCCACCTTGAACGCGGCATAGAGTGCCGACTGCTGACTGTCGGTCAGTTCCAGCAGGCTGCCGAGCAGCAACGGGCCCATTTCGCTCAAGGTCGTGCGCAGTGGATGACCGGACTGACCGTTAATGTCCCACAGGGTCACCGGATACGCCTGAGGCTTATGGTTCAGCCAGGGCATCCCGGCGATCCGCTCCGCGACCTTGCCTTGAGGGTTGCCGGCGGCGCCCAGGCCACACAGATCACCTTTGATGTCTGCCGCGAACACCGCCACGCCGGCATCGCTGAAGGCTTCGGCCAGGCGCTGCAAGGTGACGGTTTTGCCAGTCCCGGTAGCGCCCGCTATCAGGCCGTGACGGTTGGCCAGGCGCATGGCCTGGGCGATGGACTGGCCCGCGAGATCGGCGCCGATAACGAGTTGCAATGAGTCAGGCATTTTGTCACCCATGGTTAATCTTTGATCCTTCATGGCCGATACAACAAACGAGAGACCAGACTGAAAATAGCGTAGGTAATTCCCTAAGGAGAGGACGGAAATATCAGCTTAATTTCAACACTACCCATTTTGCGCGTCTTTATAAAAACAATAAGACCTTAGCGGACCCCAGGCCATGAACAAAAATCTGCGCTTCAGCCATAAAATACTGCTTGCCGCCGCCCTCATCGTTATTGCTGCCTTCGCCTCGTTCACACTGTACAACGACTATTTGCAGCGTAATGCGATACGCAACGATCTGGACAACTATCTGCAAGAAATGGGCAGCGTAACGGCCAACAATATCCAGACCTGGCTGGCCGGACGCAGCCTGTTGATCGAAAACCTGTCACAAAACGTCGCACTGAACGCCGACACCGACAACGTCTCCAAGCTACTCGAGCAGAAGGCGGTAACCTCGACTTTCATGGGCGCCTATCTGGGCAACAAGGATGGCACCTTCATCATCCGCCCTGACAGCAAGATGCCCGACGGCTATGACCCTCGCGTCCGGCCTTGGTACAAGAGCGCCCAAAGCACCGGCGGCTCGGCACTGACCGAACCGTATATCGATCTCGCGTCCGGCCAACTGGTCATTTCCATCGTCAACAGTGTGCTCAAGGACGGTCAAAGCATCGGTGTGGTCGGTGGCGACCTGAGCTTGCAGGTGATCGCCGACAGCCTCAACGCGCTGGACTTCGACGGCATGGGTTATGCCTTTCTGATCAGCGCCGATGGCAAGATCCTGGTTCACCCGGACAAATCCCTGGCGATGAAGTCCCTGAGCGAGGCGTACCCAAAAAACACCCCGCGCATCAGCAGCGACTTCAGTGAAATCGACGTCGACGGCAAGACCCGCATCGTCACATTCACCCCAATCAAAGGCTTGTCCTCGGTCAATTGGTACATCGGCCTGTCGGTGGATAAAGACAAAGCCTTCTCGATGCTCAGCGAGTTCCGCGCCTCGGCGGTCATCGCGACCGTGATTGCCGTGGCCATCATCATCGCCCTGCTGGGCATGCTGATCCGCATCTTGATCCAGCCGCTGCACGTCATGACCCGCGCCATGGAAGACATCGCCGACGGTGAAGGCGACCTGACCAAACGCCTGACCATCCAGAATCAGGACGAATTCGGCATCCTCGGCACGGCGTTCAACCGTTTCGTGGAACGGGTTCATACATCAATCCGCGAAGTGTCCTCGGCCACCGGGCAAGTCAATGAAGTGGCCCTGCGTGTAGTGGCCGCCTCGAATTCGTCGATGTTCAATTCCGACCAGCAAGCCTCGCGCACCAGCAGCGTTGCTGCGGCAATCAACCAGCTCGGTGCCGCGGCCCAGGAAATCGCCCGTAACGCCGCGCAAGCGTCAAGTCAGGCCAGCGACGCGCGCAGCCTGGCCGAGGACGGCCAGCAAGTGGTGGATCGCAGCATTGCCGCGATGAATCAACTGTCGAGCATGCTTAGCGCTTCGAGTACCAACATCGAATCGCTGAACAGCAAAACCGTGAACATCGGGCAGATTCTCGAAGTGATCACCAGCATCTCCCAGCAAACCAACCTGCTGGCGCTCAACGCTGCCATTGAAGCGGCGCGTGCCGGTGAAGCCGGGCGTGGTTTTGCCGTGGTGGCCGACGAGGTGCGCAACCTGGCACACCGCACGCAAGAGTCGGCGCAACAGGTGCAAACCATGATCGAGGAACTGCAAGTGGGCGCCCGCGAATCCGTCAGCACCATGAGCGACAGCCAGCGCCACAGCCAGGACAGCGTGGAAATCGCCAACCTGGCCGGTGAACGCCTGAACAGCGTGACGTTGCGCATCGGCGAAATCGACGGCATGAACCAGTCCGTGGCCACCGCGACCGAGGAACAGACGGCGGTGGTTGAATCGATCAACGTAGACATCACCGAGATCAACACGCTGAACCAGGAAGGCGTGGAAAACCTGCAATCGACGTTGCGAGCGTGCTCGGACCTTGAACAGCAGGCTTCGCGATTGAAGCAATTGGTGGGTAGTTTCCGGATTTAGTGCCTGAACTGGCCCCTTCGCGAGCAAGCCCGCTCCCACAATAGCTCTATGTACATCCGACAGATTTTCGCAGGCAAAAAAAAGGGCGACCGAAGTCGCCCAAAATGCCTTGCGTGCTCATTGCTCCAGAAAGACCTACGGTTTTTTCCGCTTGTGCGAATCCTTCCAGATAAAAAATCCAAACCCTGCAAAAAACAGAACCATGAGGCCGACTGTCAGCACTCCGGCGATCACCACGTTGTCGAAAAACATGACTGGCCTCCTGCACTTGCCCTGTTGCGATGGGGCTAAGTTAACCAATTGGGCAGGAGAGAAAATTGACCGGGATCAATGCCGCCCTAGACGGGCGTAAAAGGAAGGGAAATAACTGACCTGCATCAATCGATGCAGGGTGTTTCAACGCTTTTTCGGTTTGTTCTTCGGCTTTTTCTTCGCCTTGCCCAACGGCATCGCCTGTTCGAAGGCCTGGCGCACTTCGTTCAGGCGCTTTTCATTAAGGTCATGAACCCGCTTGGCGCGTTCGGTGTTGAGATCGATCAGCTTGTCATCTTGGCTCATGGCGTTCAGTGCATCGCTTGGAAATGAATTCAACTGCCGGTTAAAGGCGACAGGATTACGCCAATAATGCGGTCTGGCGCGGGCGCTGACCAGTAATCCGACACTTCAGATCTCGATATCGACCCACAACCCCTGACGTGGCTGATCCTCCATCAACGGCACCACCGGTACGGTGTTGTCGGCATTGAGCTCATTACCGGGAATCGCCAGGTGCTCTTCGGGATCTTCATCGGCCTCACGACGACGGCGTTCGCGCTCCTGTTGCCGACGCTGTTCCTCGCGCAGCTGCAGGCGCGCCTCTTCAGGGTCGCGGTTTTGCAGGTCGATGGTGCTTTCGTTGGCGCTTTCCTGCACCGGCACCACAGGCGGAATATCCGGGCGCTGGCGAATCGGATCCTGCTGTGAAGTGATTGGTACGGCGCTCAAGGGGAGCATCGGTGGCAACATATTAATTAGTCTCCTGTCAGCAGGCTGTCGGCTGCGGGGATGGCGACTTGAGCCATCGGTCGCAAACTTGTGATCCGCCTGGCACCGCAGGAGCTGGCGCAGCCTGCGATCTTTTGATCTTCATCTCCCGAAAAGTTCGCATCCTCCATCAGCGCACGCATGTAATCCTTTGGTCCTGAAGGCTCATTCCGTTAAGATAGCCCGCTTTTTCAAGGTGGGAGTCAGGCAGCATGGCGCAGCAGTATCAACCGGGGCAACGCTGGATCAGTGACAGCGAAGCCGAGCTGGGTTTGGGCACCGTTCTGGCACAGGACGGCCGCTTGTTGACCGTGCTCTACCCGGCCACTGGCGAGACTCGCCAGTACGCGCTACGGAATGCGCCCCTCACCCGCGTGCGGTTTTCGCCGGGTGACAGCATCACTCACTTCGAAGGATGGAAGCTGACCGTCCAGGAAGTCGACGACGTCGATGGCCTGCTGGTCTACCACGGCCTCAACGCGCAGAACGAAGTGGTCACGCTGCCGGAAACCCAGCTATCGAACTTCATTCAGTTCCGCCTGGCCAGCGACCGTTTGTTCGCCGGACAGATCGACCCGCTGGCCTGGTTCTCCCTGCGATACAACACCCTGGAACACACTAGCCGCCAATTGCAATCCTCGCTCTGGGGCCTGGGCGGCGTGCGTGCGCAACCGATCGCGCACCAGTTGCACATCGCCCGTGAAGTCGCCGACCGCATCGCGCCGCGGGTTCTGCTGGCAGACGAAGTGGGTTTGGGCAAAACCATCGAAGCCGGCCTGGTGATCCATCGCCAACTGCTCTCGGGCCGCGCCAACCGCGTGTTGATCCTGGTGCCGGAAAACCTCCAGCACCAATGGCTGGTAGAGATGCGCCGCCGCTTCAACCTGCAGGTCGCGCTGTTCGACGAAGAACGCTTCATCGAAAGCGATGCCGCCAACCCGTTCGAAGACACTCAGCTTGCATTGGTTGCCCTCGAATGGCTGGTGGACGACGAGAAGGCCCAGGACGCGTTGTTCGCTGCCGGCTGGGATTTGCTGGTGGTCGACGAAGCACACCACTTGGTGTGGCACGAAGACCAGGTCAGCCCTCAGTACTCACTGGTGGAGCAACTGGCCGAAGTCATTCCCGGCGTCTTGCTGCTGACCGCGACCCCTGAACAACTGGGTCAGGACAGTCACTTCGCGCGTTTGCGCCTGCTCGACCCGAACCGTTTCCATGACCTGCACGCCTTCCGCGCCGAGAGCGAAAACTATCGCCCGGTGGCCGAAGCCGTTCAGGAGCTGCTGGACAAAGGGCGCCTGTCGCCTGAAGCGCACAAGACCATTCACGGTTTCCTCGGCAACGAAGGCGAAGCCCTGCTGACCGCCGTCAATGATGGCGATACCGAAGCCAGCGCCCGTCTGGTCCGCGAATTACTGGACCGCCATGGCACCGGCCGCGTGCTGTTCCGTAATACCCGCGCCGCCGTGCAAGGTTTCCCGGAACGCAAACTGCACCCGTACCCGCTGCCATGCCCGGCCGAATACCTCGAACTGCCGCTGGGCGATCACGCCGAGCTGTACCCGGAAGTCAGCTTCCAGGCCCAGCCGGACGCCAACGAAGAAGAACGCTGGTGGAAATTCGACCCGCGTGTCGAGTGGCTGATCGACACCCTGAAGATGCTCAAGCGCACCAAAGTGTTGGTGATCTGCGCCCACGCCGAAACCGCCATGGACCTGGAAGACGCCCTGCGCGTGCGTTCCGGTATTCCGGCCACGGTTTTCCACGAAGGCATGAACATCCTCGAGCGTGACCGCGCCGCCGCCTACTTCGCCGATGAAGAATTCGGCGCTCAGGTACTGATTTGCTCGGAAATCGGCAGTGAAGGTCGCAACTTCCAATTCTCGCACCATCTGGTGCTGTTCGACCTGCCATCGCATCCGGACCTGCTGGAGCAGCGTATCGGTCGTCTCGACCGGATCGGCCAGAAGCACATCATCGAACTGCACGTGCCGTACCTGGAAACCAGCCCGCAAGAACGGCTGTTCCAGTGGTACCACGAAGCGCTGAACGCATTCCTCAATACCTGCCCGACCGGCAACGCCTTGCAGCATCAGTTCGGCCCACGGCTGCTGCCGCTGCTGGAAACCGCCGATGACGGCGAGTGGCAAGCGCTGATCGACGAAGCCCGCGCCGAACGTGAGCGTCTGGAAGCCGAACTGCACACCGGTCGCGACCGTTTGCTGGAGCTCAATTCCGGCGGCGCTGGCGAAGGTGATGCACTGGTCGAGGACATTCTCGAACAAGACGATCAGTTCGCCCTGCCGATCTACATGGAAACCCTGTTCGACGCCTTCGGCATCGACAGCGAAGACCATTCGGAAAACGCGCTGATCCTCAAGCCAAGCGAAAAAATGCTCGACGCCAGCTTCCCGCTGGGCGACGACGAAGGCGTGACCATCACTTACGACCGCAACCAGGCGCTGTCTCGCGAAGACATGCAGTTCATTACCTGGGAACACCCGATGGTTCAAGGCGGCATGGACCTGGTCTTGTCCGGTTCCATGGGCAACACCGCCGTGGCGCTGATCAAGAACAAGGCGCTGAAACCGGGCACCGTGTTGCTGGAACTGCTCTACGTCAGCGAAGTGGTTGCTCCGCGCTCGCTGCAACTGGGCCGTTACCTGCCGCCGGCCGCCCTGCGCTGCCTGCTCGATGCCAATGGCAACGACCTCTCGACCCGGGTGTCGTTCGAAACCCTGAACGATCAACTGGAAAGCGTGCCCCGCGCCAGCGCCAACAAGTTCATCCAGGCCCAGCGCGACCAGCTGACACCACGGATCAACGCCGGCGAAGAGAAAATCACCCCGCGTCACGCCGAGCGCGTGGCCGAGGCGCAACGTCGCCTGGCGGCGGATACCGAAGAAGAACTGGCGCGCCTGACCGCCTTGCAAGCGGTCAACCCGACCGTGCGCGACAGCGAACTGGTTGCCCTGCGCAAGCAACGTGAGCAAGGCCTGGCCATGCTCGACAAGGCGGCGCTGCGACTGGAAGCGATTCGGGTGTTGGTGGCGGGTTAATCCCCTGCCCCACCACTGAAACAAGAAGGCCCGCAGCGATGCGGGCCTTTTTTTTCTGCTTGATTGTTGTGGAGTTGCTGATGGCCTCATCGCGAGCAGGCTCGCTCCCACAGGGGATCTGATGTGACCACACTATTTATGAACACCATTAATCACCTGTGGGAGCGAGCCTGCTCGCGATGGCGATTAAGCAGTCACCGCAGAACCCGCAGGCTCAACCACCGCCACCAACCCCTCTTTCATGCGCTTGGCATCCCTGACAAAACACCGCGAGGCCAAAAACAGAAATACCATGGTAAAGAACAGCGCCACCGGAATCAGGTACATCGCATCATGCAAACCGACAGCCTTGAACGCTTCAGTCATCTGTTCGGCACCGGCCGACAGCATGGCCGAGTGCGCAAAGTGATCCGACAATCCGCCGACCACCACCGGCCCCAATCCCCCACCCAGCAAATACAGGCCGGCAAAGAACAGCGCCATCGCCGTGGCCCGCAAACGCGGTTCGACCACGTCCTGGATCGCCGTGTACACGCAGGTATAGAAGTTGTAGGCGAATAACCACCCCAGGCTGAACACCGCGACAAATACCCCGATCTCGATCCGTCCAGCGTGCAGCGCCCAAACCGTGCACAAAGTCGAAATGATCAGGCTGAATGCCGCGAACAGCAGCCGCCCATTGGCCACGCGCTGGTGAATCTTGTCGGCGATCCAGCCGCCGAGCGTCAGGCCGAACAACCCGGTCACCCCGACGATCACACCGGTAGCCACTGCCGCGTCCTGCAACGGCATCAGGAAATAACGCTGCAGCATCGGCACCAGAAACGAGTTGCAGGCATAGGTGGCGAAGTTGAAGCACAGCCCCGCCATCACCAGCCACAGGAAAGTCGGCACCGCCAGCACACGACGGATCGGCCGGTCCACGCGCGCCTGAGACACTTGCACGCTTTCCGCCGCGCCGCGTTTCGGCTCTTTAATGAAGAACATGAAGACCGCCAGGATCAGCCCCGGCACTGCCGCGATAAAGAACGGCGCGCGCCAGCTGTCGAACGCCTTGACCATCCAGCCAATGGTGAAAAACGCCAGCAGTAACCCCAGCGGCAGGCCAAGCATGAAAATGCCCATCGCCCGAGCTCGACGATGGGCCGGGAACAAATCGCCGATCAGCGAGTTGGCGGCCGGCGCGTAACTCGCTTCACCGATGCCGATGCCCATGCGCACGATCAGGAAACTCCAGAAACTGCCCACCAGCCCGTTGACCGCAGTCAGCCCGCTCCATGCTGCCAGGCCCCAGCCCATCAACTTGCTGCGCGAACCGGTATCGGCCAATCGCCCCAGGGGCAGGCCGGCAATCGCGTAAACGATGGTGAATGCAGTCCCGATGATCCCCAGCTGAAAGTCACTGAGGTGCCATTCCATGCGGATCGGCTCGATGATGATCGCCGGGATGGTGCGGTCGAAGAAGTTGAACAGGTTGGCCAGGAACAGCAGGAACAGAATGCGCCAGGCATTCGCCGCTTGGGTCGAGTTCTGCATGGGGTCCGTCTCTTTTATTGTTATGAAGGCGTCGCTGCCCCCGGAAACTGCAATCTAGTCAGGCGCGCGCGGCATGTCTGTCATCATTCGCCAGCCTGATATCAGCCCATGGCAACCGAACCCTTCCACAGCCCGACCGACCGTTGAAAAATACCTCTGTGCCCCCCTTCCCAAGCCCAAGGCAAAGCCTAGAATAGCGGCCTTGTCTGCCCACCGTGTCCCCCATCCCTCTTTGACTATCGCCCATGTCCGAAGCCAGTCCGTGTCTGAATTGCGGTGCCTGCTGTTCTCATTTTCGCGTGTCTTTTTTCTGGGGTGAATGCACCTCGGCAGGGGGGACGGTGCCCGATGAACTGGTCGCGCCCATCAGTCCCAGCCGGGTGGCCATGCTCGGCACAGACTGCAAACCAACCCGCTGCGTCGGGCTGGTGGGTGAGGTCGGCAGCACCGTGCAATGCTCGATTTACGATCAGCGCTCCAGCACCTGCCGGGAGTTCGACGCCTCGTGGGCCAATGGTGAGGCGAACGTGGATTGCGACGCGGCCCGGGCCGCGTTCGGCTTGCCAGCCCTGCAACCGGAGTTCGAAATGGCTTATGAACGGAGCGCTTGAGACTTAGCGCCAATCGCTATCACGCTAATACCAAAATTATTGGCGTCACCGTGCCATCACCGCTTGCGCTCCGTGCAAGGCCTCTATACTGCAAGCATTCGCCAGCGTACATGGCGCAGGATGATTCAGAGATGGGGCATGCTATGGAGTGGCTTGGTTTGCATTTCATGACCGGGCTACCGGAGAGCGGGCAGGTCATACTCGATTGCACCCATAACCCTTTTCTGGTGTTGCTGGCCTATCTGGTGGCCTGTGCGGCCGGCTTCGCCACGCTGGACATGACCGAGCGGGTCGGCCATGTGGAAAAATCCGCCTCCCAACGACTCTGGCGCTGGGTCGGTGCCGGGTGCCTGGCGGGCGGTATCTGGGCCATGCACTTCATCAGCATGCTGGCGTTCCAGGCGCCGATCGAAATCCATTACCACCTGCCCACTACCCTGCTCTCGCTGTTGTTCGCCCTGACCGCCTCGTGGCTGGCCATGCACACCCTCAGCCATCCTCAGCTGAATTTCTGGCAATACCTGCGGGCCGCGGTGTGGATCGGCCTGGGCATCGCCACCATGCATTACGTGGGCATGGCCGCCCTGCGATCGAATGCGATGGCCTACTACCAACCCGTCCTGTTCGGGCTTTCCATTGTGATTGCCATCAGTGCCAGCCTGGCCGCCCTGTTGATTTCCAGTCACCTGCGCGATGGCACCGGCGTGTTTCATCAGTTGCTCAAATACACCGCCAGCCTGGTGCTCGGGGCCGGCATCGTCAGCATGCATTTCACCGGCATGGCGGCGTTCAACCTGGTGCTGCCCCTCGGCAGTCTCCAGCCGTTGCCCGACAACAACAATCACCTGCAACTGGGGCTGACGGTGGCGGTTATTACGTTGTTGATCATCGGCAGCAGCATCAGTGCCGCACTGGCGGACAAGAAGCTGCAACACAAGGAACATGACCTGCAGCGGGTCAACGCCCTGCTCAGTCAACTGGATCAGGCGCGCATGTCGCTGCAACAGGTGGCGCACTACGACCCCTTGACCAATCTGATCAACCGCCGGGGCTTCAACCAGATCTTCGCCGAGAAACTCATCGAGAAAACCAACGAAGGCGGCATGCTGGCGGTGATGTTCCTGGACATCGACCACTTCAAGCGGATCAATGACAGCCTCGGCCATGACGCCGGCGACGAATTGCTCAAAGTCCTGGCCAGCCACATCAAGGCCTCGGTGCGCAGTCATGAAGACGTGGTGGCGCGCTTCGGAGGCGACGAATTCTGCATCCTCATCACCCTGTACGACCGTGAAGAAGCGCGGCAAATGGCCCAGCGCATCATGCTGAAAATGAAGGAGCCCATCGAGCTGTCCGGACGGCGCATGGTCATGACCACCAGCATCGGCATCAGCCTGTTTCCGGAAGACGGCAAGACCTGTGAAGAACTGCTGAAAAACGCTGACCTGGCGCTGTACCAGTCCAAGGATTGCGGTCGTAACGCCCTGCATTTTTTCAGTGCAAACCTGAAAACCCGCGCCACCCTGGAGTTGCAACTCGAAGAGGAACTGCGTCACGCCCTGCGCGAAAACACCGGGTTGATGCTGTATTACCAACCGATCTATAACCTGAGAACCGGCCTGGTCACCAAACTTGAAGCGCTGATTCGCTGGCAACATCCTGTTCACGGCTTGCTCACGCCGGATCGGTTCATCGCCATTGCCGAAGCCAACGGCCTGATCGCCGAGCTGGACAACTGGGTGCTGCGCAAGGCCTGCGAGGACTTGGGCGAGCTGTCCCGGCACGACTGCGAAGACCTCAAAATCGCGGTGAATTGCTCGCCCCTGAACCTGGCGCGAGAAGAACTGGCCAATGAAATCGAACACGCCCTGCACGCCTTCGGGGTGGCACCACACCGGCTGGAACTGGAAGTGACCGAGAATGCGCTGATGGGCAATATCACCAACACCTTGGTGTTGCTGCGGCAGATTCGTGCCCTCGGGGTCTCGTTGTCGATCGATGACTTCGGCACCGGCTATTCATCCCTGGCCTACCTCAGGCGCCTGCCATTAAACACGCTGAAGATCGACCGCTCGTTCATTCAAGACATCCCCAAGGCCACCCAGGACATGGAAATCGTCCAGGCCATTATCGTCATGGCCCACACCCTGCATTTGCAGGTCGTCACCGAAGGCGTCGAAACCTTCGAGCAATACGACTTTCTCGAACGCCACGGCTGCGATTTCGTTCAGGGCTACCTGCTCAGCCGTCCGGTGCCGCTGGCCGAGTTGCGTCCGGTGCTGGCCGAAATCAATCAGCGCAAGCACGTGCACACCTTCAATCCTTTGAGTCTGGCTCGCGGTACAACTGCACTAACGTCGACGGATCCTTTTCCAGGAACCCCTGCCCCCCATGGAGGCGCATCAGTTGTGCGGCCAATCCGCTGATCGGCGTGGCCGAACCCTGCTCGCGGGAAAATTTCACGGCGCTGTCGAGGTCCTTGAGCAGCGTGCGCACGTGCCATTTCACCGGTTCGAAACGGCTTTCGGCCATTTGCGGCGCGAGAATCTGCAGCGGTTTTGAATCGGCGAAACCACCGGCCAGCGCCTCGGCGATCAGGTGGGCGTCGACCCCGGAACGCTCGGCCAGGGCCACCACTTCGGCGATGACCAGGGCATTGCAGGCGACGATCATCTGATTGCAGGCCTTGGTCACCTGCCCCGCACCGACGGCGCCCATGTGGGTCACACGCTGGCCAAGGGTCAACAACACCGGCCGCACGCGTGCAAGGTCTGCCGCTTCACCCCCAACCATGATCGCCAGACTGCCGGCCTCGGCGCCGACCACCCCGCCGGAGACCGGCGCATCGAGCCAACTCATACCGGTTTTACTGGCCAATGAGCTCGCCATTTCCCGTGTCGCGGTGGGTTCCAGGCTTGAAAAATCCACCAGCAACTGTCCACTTTTCGCCCCCTCGGCAACGCCCGCCGGGCCGAACACCACCTCACGTACAACAGCAGTGTCGGCCAGACACAGCATCACCAGGTCCGCGTGCTGACAAAGTTCGGCCGGTGTTGCCACTTGCCGTGCGCCGGCCTCGACCAGCGCTGCGCACTTGGCCGGGTTGCGGTTCCACACCGTCAGCGAATAACCCGCCGCCAACAGGCGTCGGCACATCGGCAAGCCCATCAGGCCGATTCCGGCAAACCCCAGCGCAGGTAACGTTGCCATCATTTAGCCCCCTTTTGATTAAAGATCAGCGAATATTGGCCGATTCATCATGATTAAGGAAAGGATTCCCCCGAGCGATGCTCAGGCCAAGGCTCTGACGCTTGGGTCATATTCGCGCTGCAAAAAGACGCGAGATCTCATTCCGTGATGACTCGATGACACTTGTCGCCGAGCCAACCAGTCCAGGTATATGGCGCACAATGACTTCTAAAAATAACCCGGCCACCGCGGTATCCGACCTGACCCTGAGCCCCGCGGCGAACAGCCCCTCATCGTCGAAGCCATTGACCCCATCGCGCCCGCTGGCGACTCAGCAATACCTGTACTTCACCGAAACCAATACCGACCGCATCCTCGACAACCTCGATGGCCTGCGCGACCTGGTGTTCCCGCGCCCACCGCACCTGGAAGGCGACAACGAACAGCACAGCGATCAGGAATTCCCGTCGGTGTGCCTGATCGGCCTGGGCCGCTGCGGTTCGAACATCGCGCTGGACGTGGCGGAGCTGGTGTACAACGCCCGCAAGTTCTACCTCAACGAATTCAACAACGAAGACCGTCTGTCGCCGGATAAACGCTACGCCGAAAAAGGCTACAGCCCGGCGCAGTGGATTCGCAACAACCTGCGCCTGGGGCCGAACAAGGCCAGCAAACCGGTGTTTCTGGTCGAGCCGCTGGTGATGCTCGGCGATTTGGACAAGGACATCGCCGGTCGCATCCGCTTCTCGCGCAAGGGCGAAAAAAGCGGCTTTTTGCGCGACTACAGCAAAATGAAAATCATGGACTTGTCGGAAGTCCACGCCGGTGGCGCCGGTAACGCGCCAATCCTCGGCCAGTACTTGGCCAAGATCATCCTGAACAAGGACACCCAGCGCTTCTCCAGCCCTGACTGGAAGATGATTCACTCGTACCTGATCGACAGCTGCGGGATCAAGGCCAACCAGTCGCGCCTGTATTTCTCGATCTTCAGTGCCGGCGGCGGTACCGGTTCGGGCATGGCCTCGGAGTTCGGCCTGGCCCAGCAACACTCGTACATGAACAAGACGTTCGACACCAAGCCGATGGACGAGCACGACAGCAAGAGCGGTCATTCCTTCGTCTTCGAGCCGATCTTCACCAGCGGTATTTGCGTACTGCCGAACATTTCCGATCACCGCAGCGAAATGTCCGAGGCGCTGCACATCAACGCCGGTCGCCTGCTGTGCAAATACCTGTCGGAAGAGTGGGACTTCTCCTACAACTTCGCCAACGAAGACAGCAGCGAAGCCAGCGTCATGGGCCGTATCCGCCCATGGAACGCGATGATGCTGATCTCCAACGACATCATGCGTTACGCCGAAGAAAGCGATGACGGCAACATCCAGAACATTGATGTCAATGCCATGGAAAAGCACGCCAACCAATACATCTCACAGCAGATCTTCAACATTCTGACAGCGCAGGCGGTGACCACCGACTACGACCAGAACTATTTCCGTCGCGCCGGCATCGACATTGGCGAAACCATTCGCCTGGACGCCAACGACCTGTTCATGAGCCTGGCCGGCCCGGTGGCGATTGCCTACGCCGAGTCCGTGGTGCCGGAAACTCCGCCGCCGAGCAGCGACAAGTTCAAGGTGTTCGAGAAAGAGCCGCAGCGCCTGAACATCGACGACCTGTTCTTCCGCTCGATCGACTTGCCGCACTTCAACAAAGTGACCCAGGCGATCGAAGGCATCAGCTTGTTGCCGATCGAATCCAAGCGCTATCGCGCCTCGCTTGAGCAGTACAAGAATTCGGGGTACGACGCGGCCGCGTTGCACGACCTGCACTTCTTCAAGAATTGCTCGTCGGTGGTATCGATTGTTTCGCTACCCAAAGACTACAAGCTGTCCTACATGGACCTGAACCGGTTGAAGACCCACCTCAACAGCCTGTTCCCCAACACCACGCTCAAGCGTTATGCACTGGTGATCGGCGCCTCGGCCAACCTGTCGCTGACCACCCTGATCGCCAAGAGCCCGTGCCTGTCGGACGACTTCCTGACCCTGATCGTGGCGTTCATCAAGCGCTGCTTTGCGAAAAACCCGTACCGCTTCGACGAGACGCTGGACAACTCGATCCTGGACTTCATCATCAATGAAGACTTCGACGAAGACCGGATCGACGAACTGCTCAACGAATTTGAAAACCCGGCGAAAATCCTCGATACCAACTGGTACGCGATCAAACCGATGTACGAGAAGAAGTACCGTGAACTGATCAACGACAAGGACAAGTTTGTCTCGATCAATGACATCCGTTTGTCCCGGGATTGCGTGAAGAAGGCGATCAAGTATCTGCGCGAGATTTATCGTCACCGGATTGGCAAGACCAAGGTTATTTCGCTGAATAACCATACGGGCAAGACCGCTTAATCAGCGGCGCGCCCAATCGCGAGCAGGCTCGCTCCCACAGGGGACCGCATTCTTTCAGGAGGAATGCGATCACATTGTGGGAGCGAGCCTGCTCGCGAAGGCGGCATCAGCTTCACCCCAAACCCCAACATCCAGAAACAATTAAGCAGCCAATCGGCTGCTCAATAAACTGTTCCCGTTACGTTTACGTCACCCTCGCCAAGACCCTTCTGTGGCCTTTCTCTACGGCAACATGCCATCACGCTACTCGGCTACACACTTTTGACCGGCAAAGCTGCGCACCAATTAAGTGCGCACACTCAGCTCGTCGCCCTTTCCTGGATCAGGATCCACGGCGAAACCACCACGGCCCACAGCTCGGGATCGCGCTCGAAAAGATCCAGCGCCCGCGTTTCAGACAGCTTGGCGACCTTGTCAGCGGCCAGCCAGGCAGCGACTTTCTCGCCTTCATCGGTTGCCACCGCTTCTGCCGCAGCGATCAAATCCAGGCCTGGATCGACCCACAATAGGGCACCCCTGGCAAAGAACGGCTCCAACTCTTTCCAGGTAATAGATGCGGTCTCACCAAGCAGCTTGGCATAGAGGGTGCTAGGTTCTTGAGTCATGGGTTTCTGTCCGCAATGAAAATCGACGTGAATGATAACGTCGGTATTGCGCCAGAAAAACCCGGATGCAATTGCGTTACCGATCGAGAAATGCAGGAAAGCCAGGGAATGCTGCTGAATCCAAGTATTAGCCAGCTAACATCCCGCCGCGATTCTGTCTTTTTCTTTCAATAAAGCGACACCCTCAGGTTTTGCCCCCTGGCGCCAGCTTCCCAGGCTAACAATCGGCGCTCTACACTGTACCGGTACAGTTGCCGGGGGCATTTTCCGGAGGATATCAACGATATCTGACCCGGTTCTGCTGCTACGGCGCCAGGACTATAAAAACTACAACAGTAAGAGTGGAGCACTATGACTAAGGCTACTAAGCAGATTTCAAAACTGTTTGCCGCTATGGTTCTGGCCGGGGTTGCCAGCCATTCGTTCGCCGCTGACACCATCAAGATCGGCATCGCCGGCCCTAAAACCGGCCCTGTAGCCCAATACGGCGACATGCAGTTCAGTGGCTCCAAAATGGCCATCGAACAAATCAACGCCAAGGGCGGCGTCGACGGCAAGAAGCTCGTCGCTGTTGAATACGACGATGCCTGCGATCCAAAACAAGCGGTTGCTGTTGCGAACAAAGTCGTCAACGACGGCGTCAAGTTCGTGGTGGGTCACCTGTGCTCCAGCTCCACTCAACCGGCGTCCGACATCTACGAAGACGAAGGCGTGATCATGATCACCCCGGCTGCCACCAGCCCGGACATCACCACTCGCGGCTACAAGATGATCTTCCGCACCATCGGTCTGGACAGCGCCCAGGGCCCTGCCGCCGGTAACTACATTGCCGATCACGTCAAACCGAAAATCGTTGCTGTTCTGCACGACAAACAGCAATACGGTGAAGGCATCGCCAGCGCCGTGAAGAAGACGCTGGAAGGCAAAGGCGTCAAGGTTGCCGTTTTCGAAGGCATCAACGCCGGCGACAAAGACTTCTCTTCGATGGTCTCCAAGCTCAAGCAAGCCAACGTCGACTTCGTCTACTACGGCGGCTACCACCCGGAGCTGGGTCTGCTCCTGCGTCAATCCCAGGAAAAAGGCCTGAAAGCCAAGTTCATGGGTCCGGAAGGCGTGGGTAACGACTCCATTTCGCAGATCGCCAAGGAAGCTTCCGAAGGCCTGCTGGTGACCCTGCCGAAATCCTTCGACCAGGATCCGGCCAACATCGCCCTGGCTGACGCGTTCAAAGCCAAGAAAGAAGACCCGAGCGGTCCGTTCGTGTTCCCGGCCTACTCGGCTGTGCAAGTCATCGCCGAAGGCATCAAGGCCGCGAAGAGCGAAGACACCGCAAAAGTGGCTGAAGCTATCCACAAGGGCACGTTCAAAACCCCGACCGGCGACCTGTCTTTCGACGAAAAGGGCGACCTGAAGGACTTCAAATTCGTGGTTTACGAGTGGCATTTCGGCAAGCCTAAAACTGAAGTTTCGCCTCAGTAAGGCCTTGGTCTGACTGACTGCCAATAAAGCCCACGGCGTGCCGTGGGCTTTGTTTTACGAACGTATTGGGCCGCGCTGGCGTGATCCGCCAGTCTCCCCACCTGAAAATCTCAAAACCGTCATCAGCGGTTCGCTGGCAAACCTCGAATTCGAAGTGGATGCAGATCCACGGGGCTCGAGCGGGAAAATGACTCCACCAGTGAAATGCGTATCAGGTTTTTAGGAGCGCTGTAATGCCTGACATCTATCACTTCTTCCAACAGCTGGTTAATGGTCTGACCATTGGCAGCACGTATGCCCTGATCGCCATCGGCTATACGATGGTTTACGGCATCATTGGAATGATCAACTTCGCCCACGGCGAGGTGTACATGATCGGCTCTTACGTGGCGTTCATCGCCATCGCCGGGCTGGCCATGCTGGGACTCGAGAGTGTCCCGCTATTGATGACCGCCGCTTTCATCGCGACCATCGTCGTTACCAGTGCCTACGGTTACAGCATCGAACGGATCGCCTACCGCCCCCTGCGCGGCAGCAACCGTCTGATCCCGCTGATCTCTGCCATCGGCATGTCGATCTTCCTGCAGAACACGGTTCTGCTGGCGCAAGACTCCAAGGACAAATCCATCTCCAACCTGATCCCTGGCAACTTCGCCATCGGGCCGGGTGGCGCACATGAAGTGCTGATTTCCTACATGCAAATCGTGGTGTTCGTGGTGACCCTCGTCGCCATGCTCGGCCTGACGCTGTTCATCTCCCGCTCTCGCCTGGGTCGCGCCTGCCGCGCCTGTGCCGAAGACATCAAGATGGCCAACCTCTTGGGTATCAACACCAACAACATCATCGCCCTGACCTTCGTCATCGGTGCGGCACTGGCGGCCATCGCGGCCGTGCTGCTGAGCATGCAATACGGCGTGATCAACCCGAACGCCGGTTTCCTGGTCGGCCTCAAGGCCTTCACCGCAGCAGTATTGGGCGGTATCGGCAGCATCCCCGGCGCGATGCTCGGCGGGCTGGTGCTTGGGGTGGCGGAAGCCTTTGGTGCCGATATTTTCGGCGACCAGTACAAGGACGTCGTGGCGTTCGGTCTATTGGTCCTGGTGTTGTTGTTCCGGCCAACCGGCCTGTTGGGCCGTCCGGAGGTTGAGAAAGTATGACTAGGAATCTTAAACAGGCGTTGTTCAGCGCCTTGCTGGTGTGGGCTGTTGCCTACCCGGTACTCGGTCTGAAACTGACCATTGTCGGCATCAACCTCGAAGTCCATGGCACCAGCACTGCAACGCTGATCACCATCGCCGTGTGCTCGGTGCTGATGTTCCTGCGGGTGCTGTTCGACCAGCAGATCAGCTCGGCCTGGAAAGCCTCGCCCAACCTGCCGGTGATGCCGGCCAAGGCCACTAACTTCCTGACCCTGCCGACGACTCAACGCTGGATTATCATCGCGTTGATCATCGGCGCGCTGGTCTGGCCGTTCTTCGGCTCCCGCGGGGCGGTGGACATCGCCACCCTGGTGCTGATCTACGTGATGCTCGGCCTGGGCCTGAACATCGTGGTTGGCCTGGCTGGCCTGCTCGATCTCGGTTATGTCGGCTTCTACGCCGTGGGCGCCTACAGCTACGCGCTGCTGTCGCACTACTATGGCCTGAGCTTCTGGATCTGCCTGCCGATCGCCGGGATGATGGCGGCCACGTTTGGCTTCCTGCTCGGTTTCCCGGTACTGCGTTTGCGCGGTGACTACCTGGCAATCGTGACCCTGGGCTTCGGTGAAATCATCCGTCTGTTCCTGCGTAACCTGACCGACCTCACGGGTGGTCCGAACGGCATCAGCAACATTCCCAAGCCCACGCTTTTCGGGCTGAGCTTTGATAAAACTGCCGCAGAAGGTCTGCAGACCTTCCACGAGTTCTTCGGCCTGGAATACAACTCGATCAACAAGGTGATCTTCCTTTACCTGATCGCGGTGTTGTTGTCGTTGTTCGCGCTGTTCGTCATCAACCGCTTGCTGCGCATGCCTCTGGGCCGTGCCTGGGAAGCGCTGCGTGAAGACGAAATTGCCTGCCGTGCACTGGGTCTCAATCCTACGGTCATCAAGCTGTCGGCCTTCACCCTCGGTGCCTGCTTCGCCGGTTTCGCCGGTAGCTTCTTCGCCGCGCGCCAAGGCCTGGTGACACCGGAGTCCTTCACCTTCATCGAATCGGCGACCATCCTCGCCATCGTGGTGCTGGGCGGCATGGGCTCGCAACTGGGCGTCGTACTCGCCGCCACGGTGATGATCCTGTTGCCGGAAATGATGCGTGAGTTCAGTGAATACCGCATGTTGATGTTCGGCGCCTTGATGGTGCTGATGATGATCTGGCGTCCACAAGGTCTGCTGCCGATGCAACGCCCCCACATGGAGCTGCGCAAATGAGCCGTGAGATCCTGAAAGTCACTGACCTGAGCATGCGCTTCGGCGGCCTGCTGGCGGTCAACAGCGTGGCCTTGACCGTCAAAGAGAAACAAGTGGTATCGATGATCGGCCCCAACGGCGCCGGCAAGACTACCGTGTTCAACTGCCTGACCGGTTTCTACCAGCCAACCGCTGGCAGCATCGTGCTGGACGGCGAGCAGATCCAAGGGTTGCCGGGCCACAAGATTGCCCTCAAAGGCGTGGTGCGCACCTTCCAGAACGTGCGGCTGTTCAAGGAAATGACAGCGGTCGAGAACCTCTTGATCGCGCAACACCGTCACCTGAACACCAATTTCCTGGCCGGTCTGTTCAAGACCCCCGCGTTCCGCAGAAGCGAACGCGAGGCCATGGAATACGCCGAGTACTGGCTGGAAAAGGTCAACCTCAAGGAGTTCGCCAACCGTCCGGCCGGCACCCTGGCCTACGGTCAGCAACGTCGCCTGGAAATCGCTCGCTGCATGATGACCCGCCCGCGGATCCTCATGCTCGACGAACCGGCTGCCGGCCTCAACCCGCGGGAAACCGAAGACCTCAAGGCACTGATCGGCATCCTGCGTGAAGAGCATGATGTGACCGTACTGCTGATCGAACACGACATGAAACTGGTCATGAGCATTTCCGACCACATCTTCGTGATCAACCAGGGCACGCCTCTGGCCGACGGTACGCCGGAACAGATCCGCGACAATCCTGAAGTGATCAAAGCCTATCTGGGGGAAGCGTAAATGCTGCAGTTCGAAAACGTTTCCACCTTCTACGGCAAGATCCAGGCGCTGCACAGCGTCAACGTCGAGGTTCGCCAAGGCGAGATCGTGACCCTGATCGGCGCCAACGGTGCCGGCAAGTCGACCCTGCTGATGACCCTCTGCGGTTCGCCGCAGGCCCACAGCGGCAGCATCCGCTACATGGGTGAAGAGCTCGTCGGCCAGGACTCGTCGCACATCATGCGTAAAAGCATCGCCGTGGTCCCGGAAGGTCGTCGGGTGTTCGCCCGTCTGACCGTGGAAGAAAACCTCGCCATGGGCGGATTCTTCACCGACAAGGGCGACTATCAGGAACAGATGGACAAGGTCCTCGGACTTTTCCCACGCCTGAAAGAACGCTTCGCCCAACGCGGCGGCACCATGTCTGGCGGCGAACAGCAAATGCTCGCCATCGGCCGTGCGCTGATGAGCAAGCCCAAGCTGTTGCTGCTCGACGAGCCATCGCTGGGCCTGGCACCGATCATCATCCAGCAGATCTTCGACATCATCGAACAACTGCGCAAGGACGGTGTGACGGTGTTCCTGGTGGAGCAAAACGCCAACCAGGCGTTGAAAATTGCTGACCGTGCCTACGTGCTGGAAAACGGCCGTGTGGTGATGACTGGCACCGGTGAAGCGCTGTTGACCGACCCAAAAGTGCGCGAAGCGTACCTCGGTGGTTAAGCGATTGCGGTAAACAAAAAAACGGCCTTCGCAGGCCGTTTTTTTATGCCTGCCACAAACCCCACAACAATGAAGATCCCCTGTGGGAGCGAGCCTGCTCGCGATGGCAATTTCACATTCAACCGAGATATTGACTGACTTACCGCAATCGCGAGCAAGCTCGCTCCCACAGGGTTATTGGGGTGTTTGGGAGAACGTGTTTAATCAGTGTCAGCGTTACTTCCTGCAAGCTACACATCCTAATGCCTGACGTAACCGGTTCGCCCTCGTAGGAGTTGCGTATTCACAATACAAACTTGCCCTACAGAGACATTTTTCATATATTTGTATCTACAGACCAAGCCAAAGTGATCGCCATGACAGCAACCTCCCAGGCACAAGCCTTCAGCAAAGACCAGTGCGTGACTGGTTTGCGAGCGGCTGTAGGCATACTCGAAAAGTGGCAAGCGTCGAGCGATCAGGCCTGTCGTATCTTGCGCATTTCCCGCAGTACGTACTCCCGGGCAAAGCAGCGCGATCCCGATTGGTCCGTAAGCCTGGATTCAGACCAGATGCAGCGCATCAGTTTTATTCTCAACATCCATGCCACCCTGCGTCTTGTCTTTGATAACCCTGAGAACGTCTATGGTTTTGCGGCGATGGCGAACGAAAACGAGTTCTTCAACGGGCGTAGCCCACTCGAAATCATGTCCCAGGGGGATATGATTTCCCTGTACGAGACGTTTCGGCGGATCGACGTGTTGCGAGGCGCACAATGGTAACGGTGAGCCAGCTGACTGTATTGGCCGGTGAGCAGTTGCAGGCCTACCGATTGATCAATTCAAAATTTCCGCCCATTGCGCTGTTTGACGACGTGGCAAACGCGGACGAATTTGATGTGCTGTATCAGATCCAGGCCCTCACCAATCCGAGGCTGCAAAATGAAGTCGGCCGGCTTGAGCTGATACCGCGTTCGCAGATTCCCTTTGGCATCCCCGGGTGCTCTTACGCAACAGCTCCTTTCACCCACATCAACCCAGCGGGTTCGCGTTTCAGCGATGGCAGTTTTGGCGTGTTGTACTTGGCTGACTCGATGGAAACCGCACTGGCTGAGGTGCAACATCATCAGAATCAGTATTGGTCGAAAGTCCAGAGCCTCAATTACGAGAGGTTTGTTTTCCGGGGGTTATCCTGCATTTTCGTAGACGAGGCCATGAGGGATGCCGTATCCATTCCGATGGACGATCCTATCTACGATCCCGTCGATTACACGCACTCCCATCGCTTGGGAAAGGCCATCAAGGATGCTGGGGTCCCTGGTCTGCGGTACAACTCCGTGCGTATGCATGGGAACTACTGCTGGGCACTGATGACCCCCAGCCCCCTCTCATCAGTCACTCAAACAGCCCACTACGAGATGATCTGGAACGGGCAGATCACCAGCGTCAATAAAATCAGCATTGCCTGACGACCTTATCGGCATCCGGATTTATGGTGTTTTGAGAATTTCTGAAAAAGTTTTGGGGTGGTGTGTAACGCATCGCCCTGTCGTTTCTCTAGAGCCGTAAGCAAGCACAAACGCTTGCCAACCCAAGCTCAATTTCGGAGAAACATCATGACTGCTACCACCCGCACCCTGTCCGCCACCGCCCTGGTTCTGGCCCTCGGTTCTGCCCTGAGCATTGCCGCTGTCTCCACTGCCCATGCCGCTGACGCCAACATGGAAAAATGCTTCGGCGTGGCCATGAAGGGCCACAACGATTGCGCTGCAGGCGCTGGCACCACTTGCGCCGGCACGGCAAAAACCGACTACCAACCAAACGCCTTCAAACTGGTGCCTAAAGGCACCTGCGCCACCACAATGAGCCAGACCTCGCCAACCGGTTTCGGCCAGATGGAAGCCTACAAAGCCAAGTCGTAATCAGCCCCCAGCCTGAGTGTCGACCATGAACCATTTATCGTGCGGGCTCCCGCCCCGCTCCGGGCTGGGGCTCAAGACCGAGCACTTTCGTGAAGTGCTCGGTGCACAACCGGACATCGGTTTCTTCGAAGTCCACGCCGAAAACTACATGGTGGCCGGCGGCCCGTTTCATCATTTTCTGGGGTTGATTCGCGAGCAGTATCCGCTGTCGCTGCACGGCGTTGGCCTGTCCATCGGTGCCGAAGGTCCGCTGGATCTTCAGCACCTGCAAAGGCTTGCCGCACTGATCGAACGCTATCAACCCCAATCCTTTTCCGAACACCTGGCCTGGTCCAGCCATGGCCCGGTATTTCTCAACGACCTGCTGCCCCTGGCCTACGATGCGCGCACGCTGAACCGCGTCTGCGAGCACATCGATCAGGTGCAGAGCGTCCTCAAACGCCCGATGCTGCTGGAGAACCCGGCGACGTATCTGGCATTCCAGCGCTCGACAATCGATGAAGCGGATTTCATCCGCGAAGTCATTCGCCGCACCGGCTGCGGCCTGCTGCTGGACGTCAACAACGCCTACGTCTCCTGCATCAATCACCAAAGAGATCCGCTGGCTTACATCGATGCGCTACCGCTGCAGGCGGTGGGAGAGATTCATCTGGCCGGGTTTGCCGAAGATACCGACAGCCTCGGCGACCGTCTGCTGATCGACGATCACGGTGCGCCCATCGATAACGCGGTGTGGGCACTGTACAGGCAGGTGCTGGAGCGAGTTGGCCCGATCGCCACGTTGATCGAGCGCGACAACCAGTTACCGACCTTCAGCGTGCTGCACGCCGAAGCCCGTCAGGCCGATGAGTGGCTGCATTGCGCGGGGGGCCGATCATGAGCACTCAAGCTGCGTTTGCCGCCGCCCTGCTCGATCCGCAACAGCCCTGCCCCGACGGTTTGTTCAGTGCCAATGGCGCCGATCCCGCCAGCCGTTTCGCGGTGTATCGCAACAATGTGCAGAGCTCGCTGATCAACGCCTTGGCCGACAGTTACCCAGTGGTTTCGCAATTGGTGGGCGATGAGTTCTTTCGGGCGATGGCGGGGCTGTATGTGCAGCATTGCCCGCCCCAAGGCCCACTCATCAACGATTACGGCAAGAACTTCGCCGAGTTCATCGACAACTTTGAACCGGCAGCCAGCGTGCCTTATCTGGCCGACACGGCGCGGTTGGAGCGGTTGCGCGTTCAGGCCTATCACGCCGCCGACGCGCAGACCTTGCGCCATGAACAAATCGCCACCGCGCTGTCGGACCCGCAGGCGCTGAGCAAGCTGACGGTCGGATTTCATCCCTCCCTGAATCTGCTGACTTCAGCCTTTGCCGTGGTTGCTATCTGGGCCGCGCATCAACAGGACGCGACGCTGGCCGGGATCGACCTCGGCCATGGGCAAAACGCGCTGGTGCTGCGCAATGGTCTGGAGGTTGAGGTTTTCGCCATCGACCACGGCGCCAGCACGTTCATTCAGAACCTGCGAAACGGCCAATCCCTGACCCAAGCGTTAGAGACAGCGCCCGCCTTCGACCTCAGCCAAACCCTGGCGCTGCTGATCAGCCACAACGTCATTACCCATTTACACCACAAGGTATCGCCATGAATCGCCATCAGAACCCCATCGCCCGCGCCATCAAGTGGCTGGAAAAAATCCCCCTCAGCCTGATCGCCTTTATCGCGCGTTTTTCCATTGCCGCGGTGTTCTGGAAGTCCGGGCAAACCAAGGTGGAAGGCCTGGCCATCGACTTGATCGACGGCACGTTTCAACTCGGCGTACCAAGGCTGGCGGACTCAACCATCCCGTTGTTCGAGAGCGAATATCACTTGCCATTGCTCTCCCCGGAACTGGCGGCGCACCTGGCAGCCTTCGCCGAGCATTTTTTTCCGGTGCTGATCCTGATCGGCTTCGCCACACGGTTTTCGGCCCTGGCGCTGTTGGGCATGACGCTGACTATTCAGCTGTTCGTGTACCCCGATGCCTATCCGACCCACGGCACCTGGGCTGCGGTGTTGCTGTACTTGATGGCGACCGGGCCGGGCAAGTTGTCGATTGATCACCTGATCGCCAAGCGGTATGCCGGACCTCAAAACTCCAGACGATGAAGACCCCCTGTGGGAGCGAGCCTGCTCGCGATAGCGCAGTGTCAGCCACCATCAATGCCGAATGTCACACCGTCATCGCGAGCAGGCTCGCTCCCACAGGGGTTGGGTGGTGAGACGTTACCGTTGAAGCCGATCCAACGCCTCGCCACTGCGCTTGAACCAACCGATCAAATAATCCGCCAGCACTTGGGTACGTTTCGGTAAACCACCCTGATACGGATGCACCAGGTACATCGGCATGCTGCGGGTCTGATAATCGCGCAGGAGCCAGCGCAAACGCCCGTCAGCCAATTCCTCTTGCAGCAAGTACGACGGCAAACGCGCAATCCCCGCATCCGCCAACGCGGCTTTCTTCAAGAGGTTGTAGTGGTTGCTGGCGAACGGCCCCGACACTCGCACCCGCAACAACTCGTGCTGTTGGTGATAGAGCCATTCTTCGCGACCGCTGTAATGGCTGTTGAGCAGGCAGCGGTGTTCGGCCAGGGCTTGAGGCGTCAGTGGCTCACCGAATCGCTCAAGGTACGCAGGGCTCGCGCAAGTCATCTCGTGCCAGGCCAGCAGCGGACGGGCGACCAGGCGTTCGTCGTTGGCCACTTCCGAGCGGATCGCCAGGTCGAAACCGTCCCGGGACAGGTCACGGTAGTTATTGTTGAGCTCCAGTTCGATCTGCACCTCGGGGTACTGCCGGGAAAACTCCAGCAATGCGCCGTCAAAGAAGGTTTCCCCCAGTGAAACCGGAACCGTCATCCGCACCGGGCCGGCCATGTCGTCTTTCAACCGCGCCAGGGCCTGACGCGCTCGCTCGACTTGAATCACCAGCGCCTGGGCTTGCGGCAACAACGCCGCGCCCGCCGCCGTCAGGCTCAAGCGGCGCGTGGTGCGTTGCAGCAACACCACGGAAAACCGCGTTTCCAGCAGGCTGATGCGCTTGGAAAGTTGCCCCTTGCTGCACCCCAATTGCTGAGCGGCCAGGGTGAAACTGCCCGCCTCGATCAACACCGCGAACGCCGCCAGATCGTCCATTTCGCTCATAGATTGTTTCCATTTGAAAACCAAAGGTTGCCTATTAGCCCGCTTATCTATGGAAAAAACCACTCTAAACTTAAATTCAATCCAACCCACTCAGGTACATCGCGATGAAAATTCTTTTGATTGGCGCCTCTGGCACCGTCGGCTCGGCCATTGACCATGAACTGTCCCAACGCCACGAAATCATCCGTATCGGCCGTAAAAGCGGTGAGTTTCAGGTCGACATCAGTGATAGCGCCTCGATCCGCAAATTGTTCCAACAGACTGGCAACTTCGACGCGCTGATCTGCGCCGCCGGCAGCGTCAACTTCGTGCCGCTGGCCACCATGACCGAACAAGACTTCGAGCTCGGCTTGCGGGATAAGCTGATGGGTCAGGTCAACCTGCTGCTGATCGGCCGGGAATTCGCCAATGACGGTGCGTCATTCACCTTCACCACCGGCATCCTCAGCCACGATCCGATTCGTACCGGCAGCTCGGCCTCGCTGGTCAACGGCGCCCTGGACAGTTTCGTCCGTGCAGCGGCGATCGAACTGCCGCGCGGCCTGCGCATCAACTCGGTCAGCCCCAACGTGCTGGTCGAAGCCATGGGTAGCTACGCCCCGTACTTCCGTGGTTTCAAACCGGTTCCCGCCGCCGAAGTGGCGCTGGCCTACGCCAAAAGCGTGGAAGGCTTACAGACCGGCCAGACCTATCGCGTCGGCTAAACCGCCAGAATCAAAAGATCGCAGGCTTTGCCAGCTCCTACAAAAGCACCGCGTGCAGGAACTGCCGCAGGCTGCGATCTTTTGATCTTGATTTTGGGAACGCGAGGACATTGTAGGGTTGTGATGAACGGTCAGGGTAAGTAACGTGGCGACACTTGTCAGGAGACTCAAAGATGCGTGTTGCCCGTTCCTTGGTGCTTGTTGCCCTGCTTCCGCTGTTCGCCGCCTGCCAGTTGCTCGATGGCCCACGGGAAAGCGCTTCCCATGTGGGCCAGACCCGCCTGCAGGGCCAGTTGACGGCGGCCGACGGCAAGTTGCTGTTCCAGCCGTGCAATGAGCAGCGCAGTTTGGTGGTCAACGACAGCGGCGGCACCAGCGTCCTGCAAGAGGCCGCCACCCTGGCCGATGATCAGGGCAAGCTGTTTGCTGACGTGCGCGGCCGGATCACCACCAGCGGCCAGTTGGATCTGGAGCAGTTGTACCGCGTCGAACGCTCGGGCACGGCGTGTGACGATCCCAATTTCAAGCAGCTGATCCTGCGCGCCGCCGGTCATGCCCCTGAATGGAACGTCAAAGTCAGCGGCAAAGGCATGGTCATCGACCGCGCCGGCCAGCCGCCCCTGGCCCTGCCGTACGTTGAAGAGCAACTGGGCGATGGCCGCTTCAACCTCAGCACCGAAGCCAATAACCAGCGCATCGAGCTCTGGGTCGCGCCGCAACGCTGCGTCGACAGCAGCACCGGCAGCGTGCAGCACATGAGCGCCGAGCTACGCATCGACGGCCAGGTGCAACGCGGCTGTGGGTATTTTGGCGGATCGCGCGACGACTGATCGTTTTTGCCTCACGGGAATCATCCTTTGAGGCTTATAATCGCGGGCTTCAAACGCCTTGGCGCAGTTGTGCGCCCCGCGAACCGGATCCCGTCATGTTACGAATCACCGAACTCAAGTTGCCGATCGACCATCCCGAAGAAGACCTGCGCCCTGCCATCGTGCAGCGCCTGGGCATCGCCAGTGATGACCTGCTCGATTTCACCTTGTTCAAGCGCAGCTACGATGCGCGCAAAAAGTCCTCCGAACTGTGCTTCATCTACACCATCGACCTCAACGTTCGCGATGAGGCGGCGGTGCTGCACACATTCGCCGATGACCGTAACGTCAACGTGGCGCCGGATGTCAGCTACAAAGTGGTCGGCCAGGCGCCTGCCGACCTGAGCCAGCGCCCGATCGTGGTCGGGTTCGGCCCCTGCGGGATCTTCGCCGGGCTGCTGCTGGCGCAGATGGGCTTCAAGCCGATCATCCTCGAACGTGGCACCGAAGTGCGTCAGCGCACCAAGGACACCTGGGGCCTGTGGCGTAAAAGCGTGCTCAACCCCGAATCCAACGTGCAGTTCGGTGAAGGCGGCGCGGGTACGTTCTCCGATGGCAAGCTCTACAGCCAGATCAAGGACCCGAAATTCATCGGTCGCAAAGTCTTGCACGAGTTCGTCAAGGCCGGCGCGCCGGAAGAAATCCTCTACGTCAGCAAACCGCACATCGGTACGTTCCGTCTGACCGGTGTAGTGGAAAACATGCGTGAGCAGATTCGCGCCATGGGCGGCGAAGTGCGCTTCCAGCAGCGCGTCACCGATGTATTGATCGAAGATGGCCAACTGGTCGGCGTCGAGCTCAATGGCGGCGAGCAGATCCATTCGAAACACGTGATTCTGGCCCTCGGCCACAGCGCCCGGGACACCTTCCGCATGCTCCACGGCCGCGGCGTGTACATGGAGGCCAAGCCGTTTTCGGTGGGTTTCCGCATCGAGCACCCGCAATCGCTGATCGACCGCGCACGCCTGGGCAAATACGCCGGGCACCCGAAACTCGGCGCTGCCGACTACAAACTGGTGCACCACGCCAGCAACGGTCGTTCGGTCTACAGCTTCTGCATGTGCCCGGGTGGCACCGTAGTGGCGGCGACCTCCGAGCCGAACCGCGTGGTCACCAACGGCATGAGCCAGTACTCGCGTAACGAGCGCAACGCCAACTCCGGGATCGTCGTCGGGATCACCCCGGAAGTCGATTATCCAGGTGGCCCGCTGGCCGGCATCGAGTTGCAGGAACGCCTGGAATCCCACGCCTTTGTGTTGGGCGGCAGCAATTACGAAGCGCCGGCGCAATTGGTCGGTGACTTCATTGCAGGCAAGCCATCGACCGAGTTGGGCAGCGTCGAGCCGTCCTACAAGCCGGGCGTTGCCTTGGGTGATTTGGCCCTGGCTTTGCCGGCGTTCGCCATCGAAGCGATTCGCGAAGCCTTGCCGGCGTTCGAGAAGCAGATTCGTGGCTACTCGCTGCACGACGCCGTGTTGACCGGGATCGAGACGCGCACCTCATCGCCGCTGCGCATTACCCGTAACGAGTCGATGCAAAGCCTGAACGTGAAGGGCTTGTTCCCGGCCGGTGAAGGCGCGGGTTATGCGGGCGGGATTCTGTCGGCGGGTGTCGACGGGATTCGGATTGCCGAAGCGGTGGCCCGAGACATCCTTGGCCTCGAGGCCTAAGGAACGATCACACGCCCCTGTAGGAGCGAGGCTTGCCCGCGAAGAAGTTGACGCGGTCTTTCTGAAAGACCGCATTATCGTTCTTCGCGGGCAAGCCTCGCTCCTACAGGGGGCGGTGTTTGGTGTCAGATATTGGCGCGCAACACGCTGGCCGGCAACGGCTCACCGCGCTCGACACTCGCCGCCACGGCATCCATCAAACCACTCAACTCATACCCCTGGGCCTTGAGCCAGGCCTGATCGTAATAGGTGGTGGCATAGCGCTCGCCGCCATCGCACAGAATCGCCACGATCGACCCCGACTCCCCCGCCGCCTTCATCTGTTGCGCAGCCATCAGAGCGCCAATCAGGTTGGTGCCGCTTGATCCGCCTACATGCCGACCCAAACGCTGCGCCAGATAGTGCATGGCCGCCAGCGACAAGGCGTCCGGCACCTTGACCATCGCATCGATCACCTTGGGCAGGAACGACGCTTCCACCCGTGGCCGACCAATGCCTTCAATCCGTGACCCGCAATCCAGGCGCAGGCTGGCGTCGCCGGTCTGGTAATAATCGAAGAACACCGAACGCTCGGCATCGGCGCACAACACGCGGGTGCAGTGCTGGCGATAGCGCACGTAACGGCCGAGCGTCGCGGTGGTGCCGCCGGTGCCGGGGCTGGAAATCAGCCAGCTCGGTTCCGGGTGCTGCTCGAAGCGCATCTGCTGGAAGATCGATTCGGCGATGTTGTTGTTCGCCCGCCAGTCGGTGGCGCGCTCGGCGTAGGTGAACTGGTCGATGAAGTGCCCGTCGTGTTCGCGAGCCAGGCGTTCGGACTCGGCGTAGATCTGCGTCGGATCGTCCACCAGATGGCTCTTGCCACCGTAGAAAGCGATCTGCGCGATCTTTTCCTTGGACGTGCTTGCGGGCATCACTGCAATGAACGGCAACCCCAGCATCCGGGCGAAGTACGCCTCGGAAATCGCCGTCGAACCGCTGGAGGCTTCGATCACCGGCGCACCCGGTTTGAGCCAGCCGTTACACAGGGCGTAGAGAAACAACGAGCGCGCCAACCGATGTTTCAGGCTACCGGTGGGATGGCTCGACTCATCCTTGAAGTACAACTCGATGCCCGGCAACCCCGGCAGCGGCAAGGGAATCAGGTGAGTATCGGCGCTGCGCTGGAAGTCGGCTTCGATGATCCGGATGGCTTCGCGGGCCCACTGTCGGTTGTCGCTCATGATGGTTTTCTCGTTGAATCAGGCAAAGAGTCGGCCTTGTCGCAAGGCTCAGCCCACAAGCTTAGGAAAGAACCTACATCATGCACAGATACAGCTGAGGTCCAATACGTCCGGCAACTGCTAGGCTCAGGCCTTTGCTGACCGCCCACGTTGTAACGGCATATAACAAAAAAGAATATAACTTTTGTTTTAACAACTAACGGTACGAGTTAGGGTGTGCCACCTTTTGAATTCATCGATGGAGAGCGACCTTGCCTCTGCGTAGCACGTTCACGCGTTTCTTTCAGTTGGAAGCTGCCAGCGGTCTGTTATTGATCGCCGCGGCCGCTCTCGCCCTGATCATCAACAATTCATCACTGTCGTGGCTCTATAGCGGGCTGCTGGACACCCCCGTGGTGGCCCAGATCGGCGCGCTGAAAATCGCCAAGCCGCTACTGTTGTGGATCAACGACGGCCTGATGGCCCTGTTCTTCCTGCTGATCGGTCTGGAAGTGAAACGCGAAGTCCTCGACGGCCAACTGTCGAAACCATCGCAGATCGTCCTGCCCGGCGCGGCGGCGATTGGTGGCATGGTGGTGCCGGCGCTGATCTACTGGTTCCTCAACCGCGACAATCCGTCCGCCCTGAGTGGCTGGGCCATTCCGACCGCCACCGACATCGCCTTCGCCCTCGGCGTACTGGCCCTGTTGGGCAAACGCGTGCCGGTGTCGCTGAAACTGTTCCTCATGACCCTGGCGATCATCGACGACCTGGGCGCGATCATCATCATTGCGATCTTCTATTCCGGCGCACTGTCGACCTTGTCCCTGGCATTGGCCGCAGCCTGCATCGCGGCCTTGATCGGGATGAATCGACTCGGCGTGGTCAAGCTCGGGCCGTACATGATCATCGGGCTGATCCTCTGGGTCTGCGTGCTCAAGAGCGGCGTGCATGCCACGCTGGCCGGTGTGACCCTGGCCTTCTGCATTCCACTGCGTACGAAAAACGCCGAGCCTTCGCCGCTGCTGACCCTGGAACATGCCCTGCATCCGTGGGTGGCCTACGGCATCCTGCCGCTGTTTGCCTTCGCCAACGCCGGCCTGTCACTGAGCGGCGTGACCGCCGAAAGCTTCACCCACGACGTGCCGATGGGCATCGCCGTCGGCCTGCTGTTGGGCAAGACCGTCGGCGTGTTCGGCCTGACCTGGCTGGCGGTAAAAATCGGCATCGCCGCCCTGCCCCAAGGCGCCAACTGGGGCCAGGTGCTGGGTGTGGCGATCCTCTGCGGCATCGGTTTCACCATGAGCCTGTTTGTCGGCTCCCTGGCCTTCGTGCCCGGTACCAGTGAATACGCCGGGATGGATCGAATGGGGATTCTGACCGGCTCGATACTGGCGGCATTGCTCGGTTATGCGGTGACGGCAGCAGCGAGTCGCAAGAGCGCCCCACTGCCTTCCTGAGCGATAGAGAACACTCTTAGCGACATTCAGGATTCGTCCTACAGCCACGATTAGCCACGTTCGTTAACGTCGTGCAGCCCCTCTTTCAGGGGTTGCCGATGGACGAGCGAAAGGACAATCAGTGGCTGGCAACAAGGACATTCCCCGGGTGAAAAACCCACCGTCAGGCGACGGGCATCACGTCACCCACCGCTTCATGACGGCCACCGAACTGGCCGAGCGCGATGCCAGGCAAAATGCCTACGACGCCATGCTGGCGAGGCAGCAGGCCTTCGAAGACAGCCTTCAAGTCGCTGCGAAAAAGGACAATGTTGTCCGCGCGGGCTGCGTATTCGCTAAGTCCTGCAAACTGCCCGATGCAATCATCGACTACACGAATCCCTCCGGCGTTGTTCCGACTGACAGTCTGAAAGACTACGGCGAACTGGTTCTGCTCGGTGCTCGCGAGGCCGATGAAAGCGGCGGTATCCCACTCAAGAAAATCAGTGGCACTGCGATTCCGGCGGGTTTCGGCAGCTTCGCGCTAGCCGGCTCAGCGTTCACCGCACTGCCCGCCGTCGCCGCCAGCACCGCTGCGGCTACCTTGGCAGGCCTGGTGGCCCTGGTCATACCGTCAAGCCTTGGCGACAGCTCGCTCTACACCGAAGACCAACTGCGCGCCCTTAAACAGGCCCGCACTCGCGTACGCCTCAGAGTCGAGCAACAGGCTGACGGCAGTCTCAAGGGATACGGTTTCTACACCGGTAAAAACCGTGACTGGGAGATGGTCGATGTCGCGCAATTCACCTTGCGCGGCAGTCAGCAGGTGGCTGATCTTGGGGACGGCATCGAGCTGATCTGGACACCGGCCGAGAACGGTTCCGACATCCTCGGCATTCCCGCCCTGGAAGCAGCACCGCAAGCGCCGCATATCTGGGTTTACCCACCGACGAAGGCGGCTGACAGCATCATCGTGAATCCGGTGTATCCGCCGGAGTACAAGGATTTCATTCTTGTGTTTCCGGCGGATTCGGGGGTGTTGCCGGTTTATATTGTGGTGAGTACCCGCGCCGGAGACCACGAATACTATCCGGCACCTGAATTACTTCCCGCCTATCCTGATGCTCGAGTCGCGGGTCGTAAAACTCCCGTTTTAGGTGGTGGGGGGCTTCGTAAAAGATGGAAAACTGCAAAAGGCTTAATTCTGGAATGGGACTCTATGCATGGTGCTATCGAGATGTATGACGCTAGAGGTAAGCACCTTGGAGAGTTCGATCCAAACACAGGTGAGCGGACATCTAAATCCAAAAACAAAAAGGGTCAGAAAAGGAGGATTGAACCTTGAAATTTCTAGTAGAAGCTTTTGACAAAAAAACGGATTTCCAGGCCTTTGTTGTTGAATTGCCACAAGGTTGCGATGAGCAAGTGAAAACCATCATGGGTTGGACTGCAGAGCAACAGGGTTGGGAAGGATATAACCTGACCCCAGTACAACTGTTGGCGATCGAAAATCTAATAGGAAAGCCTATCCGCGACCCAGATCATTATTTCCAACTTACGTGCAATGGGTGAAGACTTGTCAACCTTACACATGTGCGGCAGTTAGAAGGAGTACTCAAGACACACCCGCGGGCGAGCGGATTGGTAACGCTAATTCTGAAAGACGGATAATAAACACAACGATGATATTTATCGCAGTTACCGGTTTCTTCGACGAGCCAAACCCGAACGATTCATTGCAATACGAAAAGGATGTGCCGCAGGCCTTAGAGGGGGCGGTACTTAACGTCATGGGCTGGTCAACCTTGTGGGATGTACCCATGGGCGAGCACAAATTATCCCCCACTCAAGCCAGCACAATTATGGAACTGGTTGACGACTCTTTCAGAGACGACTTGGTGTACTACATGGGACTTTGCCAAGACTAACGATATTGAATCTGACGTAACTGAAAGCAGCAGACACAAAAAACCCCGACCAGCTCACCTGATCGGGGTTTTCTTTTACCCTTCGCTCCGCTTAGTGCGCAACGCGGCTGGTGCCATCAACCGTGGCAATCCGCACTCGCTCGCCCACGCGGAACACTTCGTTTGGCTGAACTTCCTGCACGTAGGCGCGCATGCTGCCATCGTCTTCGCGCACGGTGATTTCAACACCTTGCGTACGGGTCAGGCCTTCTTCGGCAGCCGAGCCCATCAGGCCGCCGGCGACAGCGCCGATGACTGCTGCGACGATGCTGCCGCGACCGCCGCCAATGGCGCTACCGCCGACACCACCCACGACTGCACCGGCGGCACCGCCGATCGGGGTTTTGGTGCCTTCGATTTTCACTGGGCGCAGGGCTTCGATGGTACCCATGCGAATCGTCTGCACACGACGCGCTTCGTCACGGGAGTAGGAGTCACCGGTCAGGCTCGATTGGCAGCCAGTGAGCAACATCGCCATCGTGGAAAAGGAAGCAACCAGCAGAACAGACTTACGCATAGCATCAAACTCCATAGGACAGGTATCCATTAAACTCCGCAGCTTGACGCCTGTCACGGCGTCGCCCGGATAAAATTGGTTTCATTCAGGCCAAGTACAGGCACTTCGAACTCAGCACACAGTAGCGCCAAATTACAAAATCTGCGCCACTGACCCAAGGATTTTCATGGATTACTTCATCATTGTCGCCACGACCGTCGCCGGCTTGTACTTCCATTGGTGGTTATACGTGCGGATCAAACGCTGGATGGACCGCGATCTGGCGTTGTCACTGGCGGGTAAAGACGAACAGAAAAGAGCCTATATGCTCCAGCAACTGGCGAACGCTCAAATGCAAAAGATCAAGCGGCGGGACCTGCCTCAGTGGCTTGAGGCCGCTGCGGCAGGGTATCCCGATCGGTAGACTGTTTACGGTGCCAGGCGTTCACGAACCCAATCGGTGCCTTGCAAGCGGTAGTTGAGGCGATCATGCAGACGGCTCGGACGGCCCTGCCAGAATTCGATGCGCTCGGGTAGCAAGCGATAGCCGCCCCAGTGCTCGGGGCAGTGAGGCTGGGTGTCGCTGAAACGTTGCTCGGTGTTCTTGAGCAACGCTTCCAGTTCACCGCGATCGGCGATCACCCGGCTCTGGGGCGAGGCCCAGGCTCCGAGACGACTGCCCAGAGGGCGAACCTGATAGTAGGCGTCGGATTCTTCAGGCGTGACCTTCACCACGCGCCCTTCGATGCGCACCTGGCGCTCCAGGGCTGGCCAGAAGAACGTCATGGCCGCAAATGGATTGGCTGCCAATTGCTGACCCTTGTCGCTTTCATAGTTGGTGAAGAAGGTGAAGCCCTGCTCGTCCAGGCCCTTGAGCAGCAGAATGCGGCAATGCGGCCGACCGTCCTGATCGACGGTGGCCAGCGTCATGGCATTCGCCTCCACCGGCACTTGCTCGGTTTTCACCGCATCGGCAAACCACTGATGGAACAGCGCGAACGGCTCGGCCGGGGCTTGCGCCTCGGTCAGGCCATCTCGGGTGTAGTCGCGACGCATATCTGCCAAGGGCCGGGTCATGGCGCATTCCTTTTGGTTAACGAATCACTTCTTTGTGTCATCGGCGGCAGCGACTTTTTTGGTGTCGACAGAGGCTTTGGCCGGCGCAGTCTTTTTCACCACGGCTTTTTTGGCTGGAGCCTTGGCAGCCGCTTTCTTGGCCGGTGCTTTTTTCGTCGCCGGCACAGCCGCTTTCTTCGCAGCAGGCGCCGGGGTCACAGGCTTGGCCACTGGCTTGATGTCTTGCCCAGCGACCATGGTTTTCACTGGTGCAGGAGCCGGCATGTTGTACTTGCTCAGCAACGCGACCATGGTGTTTGCCGGCGTCACCAACAGCTCGACGCGACGGTTCAAGGCACGACCTTCAGAACTGTCGTTGGCGGCGCGCGGAGCCTCACCACCCATGCCACGCAGCATCAGGCGATCACGCTGCAGACCGCTGAGACGGAAGATCGCTGCCACCGCCTGGGCGCGCTCCTGGCTCAGCTTCACGTTGGCCGGAGCGGCGCCCGACGTATCACTGTGACCGAGTACCAGCACGGCAGTCTTTGGATCGACTTCGAGGATTTTCGCGACACGGGTGAACGGGCCGAGTGTCACCGGCAGCAGCATGGCCGGACGGTCAGGGTTGAACGAGCCGTCTACCGGTGCAGTGACGACCAGCACGTTTTCACGGCGCTCGAGTTTCAGATTGCTGTCCTTGATCGCATCACGCAGGCGCGGTTCGTAGTCGTCGAGCCAGGCTTGGGTGACTTTCGGGTCGGGCATCGGCACGGCCTTGGCGGTGCTCTGCTCCTTACCGCCGAACGGCCACCACCAATTGCCACCCGCATCGGCTTCAGCCTTGGCTGCAACGGCCGGCTTGGCTTCAGGTTTAACTTCCGGTTTCACGTCCGGTTTGGCCACTTTGTCGGCAGCGTCATCGGAACCGAACGGCCAGTACCAAGGGGATGCACTTTCAGCCTTGGCGACGGGTGCTGTTGCAGCAGGTTTCAGCGGGGCCGGGGCCGGTTCTTTGGTCGCAACCTTGTCGGATGAGCCGAACGGCCACCAGCTGCCGCCGTCTGCGTCATTTTGTGGGGTTTGTGCGCAACCGGTGATAGCGAAGCACAGGGCCAGGGCGAGAGTTTTATTGGATGACATTGGATATCCACAAAATGAAGTAATGAAGAATCAGACCGGGTTGACCCGGATAAACAGCGCTTTGAAACCACAAAGGCTTTCGGGTTCCGGCCCTGGCCCCCTTAAGCGTGATTTACAGACAAGTGGCCAGTACTCGCACAAGCTGTTGGGCTCGTGGATCCATCAAGACGTACGGCCCCAGGGTATTTGTCACAAAGCCGAAGGCCACATCGTGTTCTGGGTCAGCAAAACCGATGGAACCGCCGGCGCCGGGGTGACCGAACGCCCGTGGGCCGAGGCCGTAGGTGGCGTTGGGTACGTCCGGTTGATCGAGCATGCAACCCAGGCCGAAGCGGGTCCGGGTCAATAAAGTCTTGTCTTCGCCAACACTGTGTTCGCGGGTCAGCTCGTCGAGCATTTCGCTTTCCAGCAGACTGCCGTCGAGCAAACCAGCGTAGAACCCGGCCAGGCTGCGGGCATTGCCATGGCCATTGGCGGCCGGCTGCTGCATGCGCCGCCATTCCGGTTTGTTGGTGCTGGTCATTATAGACGGCGGGTTGGTGAAGGCCCGCGTGCTCATGGCCGTCGGCTCGCGCATGGTCACTTGCAGCAAGCGCTGGGCCGCGGCATCGCCGAGGTTGCCCTTGCCACGGGCTATGTGTGCCACGCGATGGAACTCTTTGTCGGCGAGGCCGACGTGGAAGTCCAGCCCCAAAGGCTTCGCGACCCGCGCCACGATGGACTCGCCCGGCCCACGACCGTCGGCGCGACGCAGTAACTCACCAACCAGCCAGCCATAGGTGATCGCCGCATAACCGTGACCTTCACCCGGTGTCCACCAAGGTGCTTCGGCGGCCAGGGCATCGACCATGGTCTGCCAATCATAAAGTGCTTCAGGGGCCAACAACTCGCGTAGCGCAGGCAGGCCGGCCTGATGGCAGAGCAATTGGCGCAAGGTCACGGATTCTTTGCCGGCGGCAGCGAACTCGGGCCAGTAGCGAGCGACCGGGGCATCCAGTTGCAGCTTGCCTTCGGCCACCAGTTGCAACGCGGTCACAGCGGTGAAGGTCTTGGTGCAGGAAAACAGGTTGGCAATGGTGTCGCTGTGCCAGGCTTCGGTGCCGTCCTTGTCAGCGGTACCACCCCAGAGGTCGAGGACAGTTTCACCGCCAATCCGGATGCACAACGCCGCGCCACGCTCCTGAGGATCGTCGAACAGCGCCGCAAAAGCTTCGCGTACCGCTTCGAACTTAAGCTCGTAATGACCCTGAATCTGCAACGCAACTCTCCCGGATAAACGCTCTACAAAGTGGCCCGCATTGTTCCAGCCCTTGAGGGTTTTGGGAACAGGGTCGGGCCGGGCGGTCGCCCGGCCACGGAAATGATTGGAAATTTATGGTGCCTGTACCGACGCCTTCGCGGGCAAGCCTCGCTCCTACAGGCTTTGCGTTGGTTTGCGAACGCCATAAATCCTGTAACGCGGTCTCAGCTATTAATGACCATTGCCCGAATGCCCACCCGCATGGCCGGCGCCCTTCTCCGCACCTTTGCCGGCAGCGCCTTGCTTGCCGCCCTCGCCTTCATGGTTCCCGACGGCTTTTTCCGCCTCGGCCCTGGCCTTCTCGGCCTCTTTGCCGAGTTGATCGACAGTCTGCACATTGCTTTTGCGCACCGTGTCGACAAAGCCCTGGAACGGCAGGTCAGTAATACCCACCAGCCCGAAGTGACCGTTCTCGCCATCCAGCAGGCGACCGGTCACCGGTTGATCGAGGTACTGGAACCAATGCACCCCCACAATCGACGGTTCGCTCATCGCTTGTTTGAGGAAGTTGGCGTAGGCCGGTCCGCGGTCTTCTTCTTTCGCCAGTTGCGTCACGCCACCCCAGAACGGGCCACGATCCGCTGAGCCGAAGTTGAATTCGGTGATCAGTACCGGCTTGTCCAGACTGCGCAGTCTGGCGAAGTCGTAACCGTCCTGGGGTTGCAAGGTGTACATATTGAAGCTCAACACGTCGCAGTATTGCGCGCAGGACTCGACGGCTTCCGGGGTGCTGACGGCAAAACGACCGCCCAGTAACAACTGGTTCGGCGCATGCCACTTGAGCGAGTCGGAGACGGTTTTGAAGTACGTGTCGGCGAACACTTTCTGAAAGTATTTGAAGTCGGCTTCGATTTCCGGGTACTCGGCGCTCGGCTGCGGCGGCACGAAGCCCGGGTCTTCCATCAATTCCCAGGCCGGCAGATCAATGCCCCATGCCTTGGAAAGGCCCGCCTGGTTACGGTACTTGTCGCGCAGTTGTTTGAGGAAGGCACGTTTGGCCGGCACATCGGTGGTCATTTTCAAAGTGCCGTAGGCCAGCGCGTAACGGGCCTTCGGGTCATCGCCGGGACCGGCCCAGGCCAGTTCATTGTCGGCGAAGTAACCGATCAGCCACGGATCGTCACGATGGTCGCGGGCGGCGATGGCCACAGCGCGTTCGGTGGCCATGGCGAATCGCGGATCGAACGGGTCAGGCATGCCGCCCCACCAATCGGTGCCGGTGCTGATGCTGGCGTAATCGCCGACGATCGACAGTGGCAAGGTGTACGGTACTCGGTCTGCGTTGCCAAACACCGGTGCGCTCCAATTGCCAATGGTATTGAAACCCCAGGCTTGCAGGCGATCGAGGGTATGACTGGCCCAGCGATTTTCGTCGAAAACCACTTTGCAGGGTTCGGCGGCCGTTTGCCCGGCTGCTTTTTCGACTGACGCTTCAACGGCGCCGGCCTTGGCCGCTTCGGCAACACCAGCCACGGACTCGGTCGCAGCAGGAGCGGCTGATTGCTCGGCAGCCTTATCGGTCATCGCCTCGACCGCATCGGCCTTGGCCGCTTCGGCGACACCGGCCTTGGTGTCGCTGCCCGGTGCACAAGGTTTGCCATACAGGCGCTGCAGGTTCGCGCCATAAAAATCGTACCAGCGCCCGGCGTTATAGGCTCGGCCCTGATCGGCGCCATTGCCGCCACGGTTGTCGCCTTCGCCATAATAGCTGGCAAGGGGCTCGTCGGGTTTGGGCAGGGATTCGAACATCCACTCGCGACCGGCGACGTAGGTCTGGTTTGCGCTCGGGGTCACGCTGTTGACGCCGAGGGAATAGAACGGATGCCCTTCGGGGGTCACCAGGTACCAACGGCCATCACGCTTTTCGGTGCGGAAAAAACCGCTGGCCTTGAATGCCGGGCCTTTGGTCCAGCCGCCGAACTTGTCCAGGGACTGTTTCTCGCGCTCGGCCAGCCAGGTTTTCAGTTGTTGCTGTTCTTTGGCCACGGCGGACTTCAGTTGCTCGTCGCTGCTGATCTTCTCTGGCCACTTGGCCCGGGTCGATTGGCCATAGGCGTCCACCAGACCGCCATAAGCGGCCTTGGTGACAGCCTCGCCGTCCTGCACGCCGAAGCGTTCGAGCAGGATGCTTTGGGCGACTTTCGGCTGATCCATCGACAAGGTCACTGACACCACTTGGCTGCGGTCCAGCTCACCGGCGCTGCTGGCCAGCAATACACGCTGGCCTTCGAAGTTGATCGGCATCGGCGGGCCGGCTTTCATGCCCTGGCTCAAAGGTGTACTCGGCTGCAGTGGCACCAGCAGGGTTTGCGCAGGGCCGGCCGGCAGATCGACACGGCTGACCAGCGTCTTGCCGTCGTTGCTCTGGATTTTCACGTACAGGGTCACGTCCCAGTTCATCGCGCTCTGGATCCGCAGGCTCATGACGCCCGACTGCGACCAGTCCCAGGCACCGGTCTGCGGCGTCAGGCGCAAGGTCGGCTGGGCGACCGGGTTGAAGGTCACGCGGCGCAGCACTTCGCCTTCGGCCGTTTGCTCCGCGTTGGATTGCGGCAGGCTGGCGTCCTGGGTCGCCACCTGAACCACATCGGCGGGACGCACAAAGTTGAACAGCGTCTGCTGGCCGGCAGGGGCCGCCAGCAAAGGGGCTGCGAACATCAGAGCGAAAACGGCAGGTAACGAACGGCGCAGCGAACGGCGAATCATGAGAACGAAATTCTCCCTAACGACCTTCAATGGGTCAGTGGAAAAGCGATGGTAGAGAGATAGACAACGCGGTGGGCAAATTTGCCCACCGGTGTATCAGGAAATTTCACGACGGAAGGGTGGCAACGCATTGAGGATTGCCTTGCCGTAACGCTGGGTGACCAGGCGTCGATCGAGCAAGGTGATGGTGCCGCGGTCTTCTTCGGTGCGCAGCAAGCGACCGCAGGCCTGGACCAGCTTCAGCGAAGCATCCGGCACGGAGATTTCCATGAACGGATTGCCACCCCGAGCCTCGATCCATTCCGCCAGCGCCGCTTCGACCGGATCGTCGGGCACCGAGAATGGGATCTTCGCGATCACCACGTGCTCGCAGTAGGCACCGGGCAAGTCGACCCCTTCGGCAAAACTCGCCAGGCCGAACAACACGCTGGAATCCCCGCCATCGACCCGCGCCTTGTGCTTGTTCAGGGTTTCCTGCTTCGACAGGTTGCCTTGAATGAACACTTGCTTGCGCCAGTCGCGATCCAGGCCGTCGAACACGTCCTGCATCTGCTTGCGTGAGGAGAACAGCACCAGGGTGCCACGTGAACCTTCTACCAGTTGCGGCAGGTCGCGGATGATCGCAGCTGTGTGGGCCGGTGCGTCACGCGGGTCGGCTTTGAGGTCCGGCACCCGCAGCACGCCGGCGTCGGCATGGTGAAATGGGCTCGGGACCACTGCGGTCACGGCTGTTTTAGGCAGGCCGGCACGCATGCGGAAGCGGTCGAAAGTGCCGAGAGCGGTCAGGGTCGCCGATGTCACCAGCGCCCCGTAAGCCACGTTCCACAGGTTGCGCCGGAGCATCTCCGCCGCGAGGATCGGGCTGGCATTGACCTCGATGTCGAACAGCGAACCGCTTTCGGCCAAGGTCAGCCAACGGGCCATGGGCGGGTTGTCTTCCGGGTCTTCGACGGTGAAGGCGGTCCACAACTCCCAGTTGCCCGAAGAGCGCGACAACAGGCTGCCGAACAGCGGATACCACTCTTCGGCCTGGTTGCTGGCGATGCCGATATTGACCTCGCCGTCCATGCCTTCCTTGAGCAGTTCGGTGAGCCGGGTGAACAAGTCGGTCAGGCGGGCAAAGCCCTTCTTCAGCTCGATGCCCATTTCGCGCATGTGTTCGGGAATCACCCCGCCGACGAAACGGTGACGCGGCCGCTCGCGGCCTTCGACGTCTTCGCCGGGTTTGAAGTCGGCGGCCTGCTCGCAGGCGCTGAACATGAATTGTTGCTGGGTCTTGATCTCCCGGGCCAGCTCCGGCACCTGCTCGATCAACTTGCCCAGATCGCCCGGCAGCGGGTGCTGGGCCAGCAGTTTGGTGAGGTTCTTGGCGGTGGTTTCCAGCCAGTCGGCGGTGGAACGCAGACGCGTGTAGTGAGCGAAGTGACCGATGGCCTTGTCCGGCAGGTGATGGCCTTCGTCGAACACGTAGATGGTGTCACGCGGGTCCGGCAGAACCGCGCCGCCGCCCAGGGCCAGGTCGGCCAGGACCATGTCGTGGTTGGTGACAATCACATCGACTTTGCCCATGCCTTCGCGGGCCTTGTAGAAGGCGCATTGGCCGAAGTTCGGGCAATGACGGTTGGTGCACTGGCTGTGATCGGTGGTCAGGCGCGCCCAATCGGCGTCTTCCAGCGCCGTCGACCAACTGTCGCGATCGCCGTCCCACTTATTGCCGGCGAGCTTCTCGATCATGCTGGTGAACAGCTTCTGGCTGGCCTCATCGACCTCGATCTTGAAGCCTTCTTCTTCGAACAGCTGCGCGGTGGCAGTCTGCGCATGACCTTCCTGGAGCAACATATCCAGCTTGGACAGGCACATGTAGCGCCCCCGCCCCTTGGCCAGGGCGAAGCTGAAATTCAGCCCGCTGTTGCGCATCAGGTCGGGCAAATCCTTGTAGACGATCTGCTCTTGCAGGGCCACGGTGGCCGTGGCGATCACCAGACGCTTGCCGGCGGCCTTGGCGGTTGGGATGGCCGCCAGGCTGTAGGCCACGGTTTTGCCGGTACCGGTGCCGGCTTCCACCGCGACAATCGCAGGGTCGCCACTGCGCCGGCCTTCGTCGTCGGTGTCGATGGCACCGAGGACCTTGGCAATTTCGGCGATCATCAGGCGTTGGCCGTAGCGCGGCTTGAGGCTCTTGGCTTCGAGAAAACGCGAGTAGGCGCCCTGGATCGTGGTTTTGAGTTCAGTGCTGATCATTGATTGTCGGGCGCAAAAAACGCTGGATAAATTTTCAGTGGTTCGGATCGGCCGCTATCATACCCCGCTAATTAATCCCGCGCAGAACGGAGTACCTCAATGACACCTTTTGGCATCGTTTATACCCTGCATGTCCTGGCCGCCCTGGTGTGGGTCGGCGGCATGTTTTTCGCCTGGATGGTCTTGCGCCCCGCGGCGATGAAGGCGCTGGAAGGCCCTGCCCGGTTGAAGCTGTGGGTGGAAGTGTTTCAAGGTTTTTTCCGCTGGGTCTGGATCGCGGTGGTGCTTTTGCCGATCAGCGGTGTGGGCATGATTCATCTGCAGTTCTCGGGGTTTGAAGCGGCGCCTCGGTATGTGCAGGTGATGATGGGATTGTATGTGGTGATGACGGCGCTGTTTATCCGGATTCAGGCGCTGATGCTTCCGGAACTGCGCACGGCGGTGGCGGCTCAGGATTGGCCGACGGGCGCGGCGGTGCTGGGCAGGATTCGCCGGTTGGTGGGGATTAACCTGATGGTAGGGTTGGTGCTGGTGGCGATTGCTGCGGCTCGGCCGTGATCGTTCCCACGCTCTGCGTGGGAATGCCTCAAGGGACGCTCCGCGTCCAGTGACGCGGAGCGTCACGGGCTGCGTTCCCACGCAGAGCGTGGGAACGATCGCTTGAGGGCTTACAACCGCTGAATGCTCACCGAACCCGCCACTCCCGCAGGCCCTGGCTGGCCATCGACACCAGGACGACCGCTCTTGCCGCCATCGGCTTTATAGACGACGCAGCCCTTGGCCTTGCCGCCCGCGCCAGGTTTACCCCCCGGACCTGCCGCGCCACCAACCCCGCCCGCAACCTCGACCTTGATCTGTTGCGCAGGGTAATCGCGCGGTACTTCCAGCCGAACCAGCGCTCCTGGTGCGCCCGGCTGGCCGTCGCTGCCATTACTGCCATCGGCGCCGCGACCGGCCTGGCCCCAAGTGCAACCCGGCGCTTGACCATTGGCCCCGTCAAGGCCGACAAAACCTGGAGCACCCGCTCCACCGCGAGCGTCTACCGACAATTGCGGCGCGTTCAACGCTTTGATCTGCAAATCCAGATTACGCCCGGAGCGAGCGGCCTTGAGGTAAGTCCCCGGCGCGCCACGTGCAGTGATCTGGCTGCCTTCAGCCAATTCGGCACGGCTGATCTTCAACGCCAGAGCTTGTTCGCTCGGCACAATGGCAATTCGCGCGTCGCGTCCCAGGCGCAGCTCGCCGACCGTCACTTCGGTCACGTTCGAGGGAATCAGCAAAGTGCCGTAATCGGCGACTTCCAGCCGTTCCAGTTGCAAGGTACTGGTCGTGTTGGGCAAGCGCATCAGCGAGTTGGTTTCGACGCTCACCACCTGCGCGCAGGCCAATGGGCTGATAAGTGCAGCGAGCAGACAGAGTTTACGCATGGGAGGCCTTCGAAGCGGCCGGGGCCGGAATGGTTTGCAGGTGGAAAACGCCGAAAAAGACAATCTTCAGACGATCACGCCAAGGGTGGGCTCGACCTTTGAGGCTGCGGTTGCAGAACACCAGCTCCAGAAGATGGAGCCCTGCCAACACGCTGCCCGCCAGATTGACCAACAGGTGCAGCGGATGAACAAACGGTATGAGCAGATTGACCAGCACCACCAGCCAGAACAGCAGGGTCAGCAACTTCCCCAGCCCCCAAAACACCTTCATACGCTCCTCCGTTGAGAATTATTCTTTGCACGCACAGTAACGGCTTCCACGCGGGATAAGCCAGAGGGCAACAGAAAATTCTTCCAGAAGGTCGCGGATTGGCCGCCGGATCAACCCGAATCGTTGTCCGACGGCTCTATCACGCGGTTATTAGTCACAGAGCTTGGCGATTGATGTGCAATTCCACGCGGCGGTTTTGCGCCCGCCCTTCTTCCGTGTCGTTATCGGCTACCGGCTGGCTTTCGCCCCGGCCTTCGCTGGTGAGTTTGTTCGGCGCGACTCCCTGGCTCAACAGGTAGGCAGCGACGCTGCTGGCACGACGTTCCGCCAGTTTCTGGTTATAGGCGTCCGAACCCTGGCTGTCGGTATGACCGATGACTTTAATGCTCGCCACATCGGCGTTCTGCAATTTGGCCATCAGCGAATCCAGCTGACTGCGCGCTTCGGGCATCAGCTCGGATTGGTTGTAAGCGAACAGCACGTTGCCGTTCAGGGTGATGACTTCGGAGACCGGAGGTTCAACAGGCTTCACGCTGGCCGGGTATTGCGGCAGCGGGCAACCGTGATGTTCGACAGGTGTATTGGCGGGTGTATCGGGGCAACGATCACGTCGATCGAAGACACCATCGTCGTCTTCATCGCCATCCTGGGCGTAGCAGATCAGGCCACCGGTCAAGATCCCGAGCGCCGCTCCACCGGCTGCCCAGCCACCACTTTCGATCGCGCCCAAACCGCCGCCGACCAGTCCGCCGATGACGCTGCAGATCGGCCACGTACGTTGATTGAGGGGGGCGGTGCCATCGCTGTGAGTCGCACAACCGGTCAGAAGACTGCCAAGCAGCAGAACCGGCAAGACGGTCCTTGTGAGAACGCTCATTGTGAATGCTCCTGTGTCACCGGCCCATACCGGTCACACAGGAGTAAAGACCCGCATCCGCGACTGTACAAGCCGCGGGATGCGAGAGGTCTAGCGGTTGATTTTAATTTCCGTGCGACGGTTCAACGAACGGCCGTCAGCGGTTTTGTTATCGGCCACCGGCTGGCTTTCACCGGCACCGGTCACAGACACGAAACTGCTGCGTGGCACGCCTTGGGAAATCAGGTATTCCACCACCGAATGGGCGCGTCTATCCGACAGTTTCTGGTTGTAGGCATCGCTGCCGACACTGTCGGTATGACCGGTCACGGTCAGTTGGGCGCTGGAGGACTCCTGTTTCAGGCGCGTGGCAATGGTGTTGAGTACGTCTTTATCGGCAGGAGTGAGCTTGGCCGAGTCGAACTGGAAGTGCACATCACGGATAACGATGACTTCTTCCTTGACCACCGCTTTCTCCTCGACCACCGGCGCAGGCGCTGGTGGAGGGCAGCCGTCGGCATCGACCCGCACGCCTTTAGGTGTACCCGGGCACTTGTCGCGGCTGTCCAGCACACCATCGCCGTCTTCATCGCCATCGCCGTGCACCCAGCACCAGGCTGCTGCCGTGCCGCCGACCAGCAGCGCGCCATACCCCGCCCATGCCGAGCTTTCGGTCGCGCCGAGCCCTGCACCGATGACACCACCGACACCCGCACAGGTCGGCCAGTCGGTTTTCTGCAAACCTGCGCAACCAGTCAACACACTGGTTAGCAGAACCAAGGGTAATGCTGTCCGAATTATGCTCATCTAGTTCTTCTCCTGAGGGATCGGCTTAAAACCGATTCTAGGGAGTAAAGACCCGACTTTTAATCTCCGCCAGCAATAGGCCATTGCTGTTTTGCCCCATGTTCATGGAGGATCGCCGCTTTTTGGTTAATTGCGCGAGACAGGAACACTAGGCCCGGACGTTGGGGCAGGCTAGTCTTGGCGTTCTGATTGAGGATCTTCGATGATTGCAGGTATTTCTTCGCGCACGCCCCAGCAGGCGTTGGCCGCTTTGCTTGATCGTTACGCCCCGGCGCGTCTGTTGCTGATTGGTGCCAGCGAATTCCCCGCGCTTGAGGCATTCAAGCTCGCGCACCCGGACAGCATCGTCGCCTTTGCTGCGCCCGGGCCACTGCCCGCCGAACAGGCAGCACAGCGGTTTGATCTGGCGCTGGTGGTCGATTGCCTTGAACACTTGCCCAAGCGTGACGGCCTGAATCTGCTCGGCGGGATACGCAACCTCAATGCCAGTCGCATTGCGGTGCTGGCCGACTTGCCGGCATGCGGTTGGCAGGAGACGGACTTTTTCTCCCTGGCGCTGCAAGCCAGCGAACGCTTCCAGCGCGATGATCAAGTGCTGACCCTGTTTACCTATGATCTGCTTGACTATAAACAGGTGCCCGACTGGCTGAATTCACGCTTCTGGGCCAATCCGGAAAACTACGGGAAATATTGGTGGTAACGCAATGAGTACATCCATTTGCCCTTGCGGTAGCGGCACACTGCTCGATGCCTGCTGTGGCCATTACCACGCCGGCCACCCCGCCCCCAGCGCCGAAGTCTTGATGCGTTCGCGCTACAGCGCCTATGTACTGGGGTTGATCGACTATCTGGTGGCGACCACCCTGCCCGCGCAACAGACCGGCCTGGATCGCCAGTCGATCAGCGACTGGAGCGCCCAAAGCACCTGGCTGGGCCTGGAGGTGGAAAGCGCCGAGGTTTTCGGCGGACAGCCGGAACACGCCTTCGTCACCTTCACCGCTCGCTGGCACGACAGCAGCGGCGAACACAGCCACCGCGAACGTTCGTCATTCGTACAGAACGCCGGCCACTGGTATTTCATCGACCCCACCGTGTCACTCAAGGCCGGACGTAACGATGCGTGCCCGTGCGCCAGCGGGCAGAAGTTCAAGAAGTGCTGCGCGAGTTACTTTGGCGCTTGAGGTGACCAACAGCAAAAGATCGCAGCCTTCGGCAGCTCCTACTTGGGATCGGCGTACACCTGTAGGAGCTGCCGAAGGCTGCGATCTTTTAGGAGCTAGACTGGGGGCAAGGGAGAAACACGACCATGAACACCCAGCGGCGCACATTACAGCTGCTCACCCTGCTCCTGTATTTGGGGCTCGGCGGCTGTGCGTCGTGGTTCGACGACGACTTGCCGGAGCCGCAGGTGCATCTGGTCAAGGTCGAGGTGGTGCGGGCCAAACTACTGGAGCAGAAATTCCTGCTGCATTTTCGCGTCGACAATCCCAATGACCAAGACCTGACGGTGCGTGCCCTGGAATATCGCATTCACTTGGGGGACATACTGCTGACCGAAGGCGAGCACGAACACTGGTTCACGGTCGGCCCCAAACGCAGCGCCTATTTTAAAGTGCCGATCCGCACCAACCTGTGGCCGAAAGTCCGGGACCTGGTCAAGCTGCTGAAAAAACCCGACCAACCCATTCCCTATCGTCTGGAAGGTGAACTGGAAACCGGTTTATTCATCGCGCACTACGTGCACCTGGCGCGTAATGGCGTGATAATCGCCGCCGATTTAATTCCGGAGTGACCCCGATGACCCAGCAACCTCATGTCCATGGCCCTGACTGCAACCACGATCATGACCATCACGACCACCATGATCACGACCATGGCCATGTCCACGGCCCGAACTGCGGCCATGCCCACCAGGAACCGGTGCGCAACGCCCTGAAAGACGTCGGCCGCAACGACCCTTGCCCATGCGGCAACGGCAAGAAATTCAAGAAGTGCCACGGCGCTTGATGCTTCGGGCGGATATCTTTTTCGCCTGTTGAATCGCTATCGCGGGCAAGCCCGCTCCCACAGGGATCTTTTGTGAACACACAAAATTGTGAGCACCGTCGATCAACTGTGGGAGCGAGCCTGCTCGCGATGACGGCGGCACATTCACTATCAATTTGTCAGTTAAATCGCTTTCGCGGGCAAGCCTCGCTCCTACAGGTTTTCAGTCGTCGCTCAGGATTTGATCCGTACTGATCACCGTCGCATACTCGCCATGCAAATTGCCCAGCGACATCGCGTGCACTTCCTCGGCTGAATGAGCATTGCCAAAGTAATCCGCTTTATCGAAGGTAAAGCACGCATCCTCAGCAACCCACGCTTCAAACCCCAGATTCCCGGCCGTTCGCGCCGTGGACTCCACCGAGTTGTGGGTCGCCACGCCAACGATGATCAACTGATCGATCCCCGCCTCGCGCAAACGTGCTTCCAGCCCCGTCGAACAAAAGGCATCCGGCACCTGTTTCTGAATCAGCCACTCACCCATCGATGGTTGAAAACGCTCCTGAAATTCCACCCCCGATTGCTGCGGCCAGAACACTGAATCCTCTGAGCGGGACAGGTGCTGCACATGAATCACCGGCCGTCCGGTTCGACGCCAATGCCCCAGCAATTCCAGGATGCGCTCTTCAGCCTGAGGGTTGTTTCGACGACCCAACCTGGGATGCAGGATGCCTTTTTGTTGATCGATGATGATCAGCGCCGCGTTTGTCTTGAGCTCCATGCCGACTTTTCTCCTGCTGGGGCATTGAATTTCCCGCACTTCAGCATCACCTCTTGCTACTGGCAAGCCATCCAACGCAAACAGGACGACCTGATGCCGGCGGTCGCTGTCCGTACCTGACGATGTCTCTTGATTTGGAGTACTTCATGATCGACTTGTATTACTGGACCACCCCCAACGGCCACAAGATTTCGATATTCCTGGAAGAAGCCGGCCTGCACTACAACGTTTACCCGATCAACATCAGCCAGAACGACCAGTTCAAACCCGAATTCCTGAAGATCTCGCCGAATAATAAAATTCCGGCCATCGTCGATCATGAGCCGGTCGATGGCGGTGAACCGTTGGCACTGTTCGAGTCGGGGGCGATTCTGCTGTACCTGGCGGAGAAAACCGGCAAGTTCCTGCCCAAGGATCTGCGTGGACGCCAGCAAGCGCTGCAATGGTTGTTCTGGCAGATGGGTGGCCTGGGGCCGATGGCCGGGCAGAATCATCATTTCAGCCAATTCGCACCGGAAAAAATCCCCTACGCGATCAAGCGCTACATCGACGAAACCGCCCGCCTCTATGGGGTGCTCGACAAGCAATTGGCCAACAATGACTTTGTCGCCGGCAGCGAATACAGCATTGCCGACATGGCGATCTACCCGTGGATCGTTTCTCACAAATGGCAGAGCCAGAACCTGGAAGACTTCCCCAACGTGCTGCGCTGGTTCAACCATATCCAGAACCGCCCGGCGACGGCGAAGGCGTATGCGCTGGTGGCCAAGGTGAACCCGCCTAAATCCTGAGGCCCTGCACTCTGATCGTTCCCATGCTCGGCGTGGGAATGCCTCAACGGACGCTCCGCGTTCGGCTCTGAATGTGACGCAGAGCGTCACGGGCTGCATTCCCACACAGAGCGTGGGAACGATCACCGTAAAGAAATAACACCGCCGCCGCTTGCGCGGCCACCTCCTGCTCACTAACGTAGCGCCTTTATCGCGTCACTACCCCTGCAGGAGCTTTGCCATGGCCTCGCCAGCCCTCACACATTTTCTTCCCCGGTTCGGCGTTGCCGCAGCAGTGGCCAGTGTTTTAAGCCTGACCGGTTGTCAGACCTGGAACACTCAAGACACCCTCCCGCCGGCCTCCGGCGTGCAACCGCTCAAGGGCCTGGCGCAGAACGTTTCGATTCGGCGCAATGCCATGGGCATGCCGCTGATCGAGAGCAACAGCTTTCACGACGCGCTATTCACCCTCGGTTACGTGCACGCCAGCGACCGCATCAGCCAAATGGTCACTCTGCGCCTGCTGGCCCAGGGTCGTCTGGCTGAGATGTCCGGCGCAGACCTGCTCGACGCCGACCGCTACATGCGTGCGGTCAACCTGAAGAAAAGCGCGGGTGAGCTGTACAAGGCCTCTTCGCCGCGCCTCAAGCGTTTCTTCGAAGTCTATGCCCGTGGGGTCAACGCCTACCTGTTCCGCTACCGCGACAAACTGCCTGCGGACCTCGCCGCCACTGGCTACAAGCCTGAGTACTGGAAACCGGAAGATTCGGCGCTGATTTTCTGCCTGCTGAATTTCAGTCAGTCGGCGAACCTGCCGGAAGAAATTTCCTCATTGATGCTGGCCCAGACAGTCAGTACCGACAAGCTGGCGTGGCTTGCGCCGTCTGCCCCTGACGAAAAACTGCCGGTCGCTGAAGCCGAAAAACTTCAGGGCATCAAACTCAATGGGCAAATCCCGGGGCTGAGCGAAATCAGCAAAGCCACGGGCCAACTGTCCGACCTGAACCTGCTGGGCGCCACGTCTTCGAACAACTGGGCGATTGCCCCGCAACGCAGCCGCAGCGGCAAAAGCCTGTTGGCCAGCGACAGCCACGGGCCGCTGGGCGTGCCGTCGCTGTTCAGTTACGTGCAGATTCGCGCGCCGAAATACCAGGCCTCCGGCGTGACCATTGCCGGGTTACCGATGGTGCTCGGTGGTTTCAACGGCAAAGTGGCGTGGAGCATGACCACGGTCATGGGCGACAACCAGGATCTGTTCCTGGAAAAAATCAAACGCCAGGGCAATGGCCTTTCCTTTGATGTGGGCGGCAAATGGCAGCCGGTGATCGTGCGAAACGAAACCTACTTCGTCAAAGGCCAGAAGCCGATTCGCGAAGCGGTGTACGAAACCCGCCACGGGTCGCTGCTCAACAGCGCCCAAGGCACCGCATTGGCGAATGGTTTCGGCCTGGCCTTGCAGACGCCGAACTTCACCGACGACAAAACCCTGGATGCGTTTTTCGACCTGTCCCGAGCGCAGAGCGTCGAGAAAGCCTCGGACGCCAGCCGTGAAATACGCGCCATCGCCCTGAATCTGGTGTTTGCCGATGCCAGCAATATCGGCTGGCAAGTCACCGGTCGCTACCCGAACCGTCGCGAAGGCGAAGGCTTGCTGCCATCACCGGGCTGGGAAGGTCGCTACGACTGGGACGGTTACGCCGACCCGATGCTCCATCCGTATGACCAGGACCCGGCTCAAGGCTGGCTCGGCACCGCCAACCAGCGGGTCATTCCCCATGGCTACGGCATGCAGCTGTCCAATTCCTGGTCGGCGCCGGAGCGCGGTGAACGCATGGCCGAACTGGCGGGCGTGGGCAAACACGACACGCGTAGCCTGATCGCCATGCAATACGACCAGACCACCACCTTCGCTGCCAAGCTGAAGAAGATGTTTGGAGCGCCGGGCATGGCTCAGCCACTCAAACAGGCCATCGAAGCGTTGCCGGAGGCTGATCGCGGCAAGGCTCGCGAGGCTTATACGCGTTTGATGGCCTTCGACGGCAAACTCAGCTCGACCTCCGCCGACGCGGCGATCTACGAGCTGTTCCTGCAGGAAAGCACTAAACAGATTTTCCTCGACGAACTGGGCCCGGAAAGCAGCCCGGCGTGGAAAGCCTTTATCGCCAACGGCAAGTTGTCCTACGCGGCGCAGGCCGATCACTTGCTGGGCCGTGAGGACAGTCCGTTCTGGGATGACTCGCGCACGGCGCAGAAAGAGGACAAACCGGCGATCCTCGCCCGTAGCCTGGCGGCCGCGATCAGTGCGGGTGACAGCCAGTTGGGTGGCGATCACAAAGCCTGGCAGTGGGGCAAACTGCATCGCTACGAGTGGAAGAACGCCAGCGGCCAGACCGTGCGCGGTCCGCTGGCAGCCGGCGGCGACCACACCACGCTCAACACCGCCGCGTTCACCTGGGGTCAGGACTTCAACACCACGCTGGCGCCGGCCATGCGCTTTATCGTCGATTTCGGCCAGGCCGAACCGCTGATGGGCCAGAACGGTAGCGGCCAGTCCGGCAACCCGGCCAGCCCGCACTATCTCGACAGCATCGAGCCATGGCTCAAGGGGCAATACATCAGCCTGCCGATGCAGCCGCAGAACTTTGACAAAGTCTACGGCAAGACGCGGTTGACGCTGACGCCTGGCAAGTAACCTCGAGTGGGACCGGGCTTGCTCGCGAAAGCATGCTGCCGGTCCCATTGATGTTGAATGTGCCGCCGTCTTCGCGAGCAAGCCCGCTTGTGTCTTGAGCAGGAATTAGACTGAGGGTGAGAGCGGGCTTGCTCGCGAAAGCGGCCTGATTAACGCCTCCATCCTTCTTTGAAAATAAATAGAACTTCTCGTCTCGCGCAAACCTCCTAGCTAACAGGCCTCTCCATTCTGGTAACAATATGGACCTTGTTATCGCTCGTCCTGAAGGTTTGTACTGCCCGCCCGGGGATTTCTATATTGACCCATGGCAGTCGGTCGATCGCTCGGTCATCACCCACGCCCACAGCGACCATGCTCGCCGAGGCAATCAACATTATCTGGCAGCGGCACCGGGGGCAGGCATTCTGCGCGCGCGCCTGGGCGAAGACATCAACCTGCAAACCTTGCCCTATGGCGAGCCATTGCTGCACCGCGGCGTAAAACTGAGTTTTCACCCCGCGGGTCATGTACTCGGCTCCGCCCAGGTGCGTTTGGAATACAAGGGGGAAGTCTGGGTCGCCTCGGGAGACTACAAAACCGAGCCCGACGGCACCTGTGCGCCGTTCGAACCGGTGCGTTGCCACACGTTCATCACGGAATCGACCTTCGGTCTGCCGATTTACCGCTGGCAACCCCAGAGGCAAGTCTTTGCCGAGATCAATCAGTGGTGGCAGACCAACGCCGCAGCCGACAAAACCAGCGTGCTGTTCTGCTATTCCTTCGGCAAGGCTCAGCGGATTCTCCACGGCATCGATGCCAGCCTCGGCCCCATTCTGGTACATGGCGCGGTTGAACCCATCAATCGGATTTATCGCGAGAGCGGCATTTATTTACCGCCAACGATCTATTCCGGCGACGTAAAAAAACATGACCCGATGATGCGCAAGGCCTTGGTCCTCGCGCCGCCTTCGGCGAGTGCCAGCCCTTGGGTACGGCGTTTCGGTGACTACAGCGATGGCTTCGCCAGCGGTTGGATGCGCTTGCGCGGTCCACGGCGGCGGCGCGGCGTGGACCGTGGTTTCGTGCTGTCCGATCACGCCGACTGGCCCGGCCTGCTCTGGGCCATCGAACAAACCGCAGCCGAACGCGTGATCGTCACCCATGGTTCCATTGGAGTGCTGGTGCGCCATCTGCGTGAACTAGGCCTCGATGCCATGAGTTTCAGCACCGAGTACGGCGATGATGAAGACACCACAGTCCTCGAACCCGAGAGCGCCGAGGTGCTGGCATGAAAGCCTTCGCCGACTTGTATGCCGAACTCGACGCCACCACCTCGAGCAACGCCAAACTGGCGGCGATGCAGAGCTATTTCGCCCAGGCCGCACCCGAAGATGCCGCCTGGGCGGTGTACTTTCTGTCCGGTGGGCGACCTCGGCAATTGGTGCCGGTACGCATGTTGCGGGAAATGGCTACAGCGTTTTCCGGGCTCTCGCCCTGGTTGTTCGAAGAAAGTTATCAGGCCGTCGGTGATCTGGCGGAAACCATTTCACTGGTGCTGCCCGAAACGCACCACACCTCTACCGACGGGCTGGCGGTGTGGATTGAAGACAAACTGCTGCCGCTGCGTAACGCCTCCCCACAGACCCTCGCCGAATGCTTGCCCGCCCTGTGGGCGCAACTGGATCGCCAGAGTCTGATGCTGTGCATCAAATTGATCACTGGCAGTTTCCGTGTCGGGGTCTCCAAATTGCTGGTCACCCGCGCCTTGGCGGCGATGGCCGGGCTCGACAGCAAACGCGTGGCCCAGCGGCTGATGGGTTACACCGATCTGTCCAATCGCCCAAGCGCCGCCAGTTACCTGAAGCTGATCGCCCCCGAATCACCCAATGAGCATGCCCAACGGGGCGGCCAGCCGTACCCGTTTTTCCTCGCCCATGCGTTGTCGCACCCGGTCGAGCAGTTCGACGCCCTGCTCGGCCCCGTCAATCAGTGGCAAGTGGAATGGAAGTGGGACGGCATCCGCGCTCAAGTGGTCAAGCGCGATGGGCGCTTGTGGATCTGGTCGCGAGGTGAAGAGCTGGTAAGCGAGCGCTTCCCCGAACTGGACAGCCTGGTTCACGGTTTGCCCGATGGCACGGTGATCGACGGTGAAATCGTCGCCTGGAAAGCTGCACAATCGGGCATCAACGACGCCTTCGACCCGCAATCGCCGTCGCCACCCGCTGTGCAGCCCTTCGCCCTGTTGCAACAGCGGATCGGCCGTAGAACGCTCAGCAAGAAAATCCTCGATGAAGTACCCGTGGTCATCCTGGCCTATGACCTGCTGGAATGGCAGGGCGAGGATTGGCGTAACCAGACTCAAGCCACCCGGCGCACTCAGCTGGAGCAACTCGTCCTCACTTGCGCAAACCCGGTGTTACTGAGCTCGCCCGTGCTGACCGGTGAAGACTGGTTCGATCTTGCCCGACAACGGGAAGCCTCCCGCAGGTTGGGCGTCGAAGGCATGATGCTCAAGGCCCGCGATGCGCTGTATGGCGTCGGGCGGACCAAGGACATGGGTGTGTGGTGGAAATGGAAAGTCGACCCGTTCAGCGTTGATGCGGTGCTGATCTATGCCCAGCAGGGCCATGGCCGCCGGGCCAGTCTCTACACTGATTACACTTTCGCAGTGTGGGACGGCCCACCCTCTGCCCGCGAGCGAACGCTGGTGCCTTTCGCCAAGGCTTACTCCGGGTTGACTGACGAAGAAATGCGCCAGGTCGACAGCATCGTACGCAAGACCACTGTGGAGAAATTCGGTCCGGTGAGTAGTGTGAAGCCGACCCTGGTGTTTGAGCTGGGATTCGAGGGCATAGCCCTGTCGAAACGGCACAAGAGCGGAATTGCGGTGCGGTTCCCGAGGATGCTGCGTTGGCGGCAGGACAAGTCGGTGGAAAACGCTGACAGCTTGGCGACATTGCAGGATTTGCTCGCCTGACCTGATTTTTTTGGGTTGATCTTGTAGGAGCGAGGCTTGCCCGCGAAGGCGTTCTCAAGTTCGCCAAAAGCTTCGCGGGCAAGCCTCGCTCCTACAGAGCAGATTGGGCATCAGGGCAAGCCCTCTCCCCACATTCAGCACCACCCTGGCGCAGGAATCTGGCGATGCCCGTTTCCGTGCATAAATCGCGCTTTGCCACTTCTTGTATTACCTTTTAAACGCTTGTTCGGGACTCTGGTTCGGAAATTGCTACTTTTAATAGGTCTGACGCTTTCCAGTAACAGTACTTCTGCGCCACAAGCGCTCATATTGGTTCTTAGGGATTGAATAATGAAAAAAGCATTGCTGACCCTTTCTGCACTGGCGTTGTGCATGGCTGCCGGCTCCGCGCTGGCCAAGGAATACAAAGAATTGCGTTTTGGCGTTGACCCTTCTTACGCGCCGTTCGAGTCCAAAGCAGCCGACGGCAGCCTGGTAGGCTTCGACATCGACCTGGGCAATGCAATTTGCGCTGAGCTGAAGGTCAAGTGCAAATGGGTCGAAAGCGATTTTGACGGCATGATTCCGGGCTTGAAAGCCAATAAATTCGACGGTGTGATCTCTTCGATGACCGTCACCCCGGCCCGCGAAAAAGTCATCGACTTCTCCAGCGAGCTGTTCTCCGGCCCAACCGCTTACGTGTTCAAGAAAGGTTCCGGCCTGAGCGAAGACGTCGCTTCACTGAAGGGTAAAACCGTCGGTTACGAGCAAGGCACCATCCAGGAAGCGTACGCCAAGGCCGTGCTGGACAAGGCTGGCGTGAAAACCCAGGCCTATCAGAACCAGGATCAGGTGTATTCCGACCTGACTTCCGGCCGTCTCGACGCAGCGATCCAGGACATGCTGCAAGCCGAACTGGGCTTCTTGAAGTCGCCAAAAGGCACCGATTACGAAGTCAGCAAGCCAGTCGACAGCGAATTGCTGCCTGCCAAAACAGCGATCGGTATCTCGAAAGGTAACAAAGACCTCAAGGCACTTTTGGATAAAGGTATCAAAGCGTTACACGACGATGGCACCTACGCCACCATTCAGAAGAAACACTTTGGCGATCTGAATCTGTACAGCGGCAAATAATGCCCGGCGCCCATCTCGCGATGGGCGCTTTCTTCACCCGATCAGGTTGCTGATTTATGTTCGAAAACCTATTACAAAACCTGGGGCTCTCAGCCTTCAGCCTTCAGGGCTTCGGTCCGTTGCTGATGGAAGGCACCTGGATGACCATCAAATTATCGGTGTTGTCGCTGTTGGTGGCCGTATTGCTCGGCTTGCTGGGCGCCAGTGCCAAGCTGTCAAAAGTCAAACTGGTACGTGTTCCGGCCCAGCTCTACACCACGCTGATTCGTGGGGTGCCCGACCTGGTGCTGATGCTGCTGATCTTCTACAGCCTGCAAACCTGGCTGACTTCGTTTACCGACTTCATGGAATGGGAATACATCGAGATCAACCCGTTCAGCGCCGGGGTCATCACCCTGGGCTTCATTTATGGTGCGTACTTCACCGAAACGTTTCGCGGGGCCATCCTCGCCGTGCCACGGGGCCAGGTCGAAGCCGCCACCGCCTACGGCCTCAAACGCGGCCAGCGTTTTCGTTTCGTGGTGTTCCCGCAAATGATGCGCTTCGCCCTGCCGGGTATCGGCAACAACTGGATGGTGATGCTCAAGGCCACCGCGCTGGTCTCGATCATCGGCCTCGCCGACCTGGTCAAAGCCGCGCAGGACGCCGGTAAAAGCACCTATCAACTGTTCTACTTCCTGGTGCTGGCAGCATTGATTTACCTGGTGATCACCAGCGCCTCCAACGTCGTCCTGCGCTGGCTCGAACGCCGCTACGCCGCCGGCTCCCGGGAGGCCGTACGATGATCGAACTCTTGCAGGAATACTGGAAACCCTTCCTTTATACCGACGGTTACAACATCACCGGCCTGGCCATGACCATGTGGCTGCTCAGTGCTTCGATCTTCATCGGCTTTCTGGCGTCGATCCCGCTGTCCATCGCCAGGGTTTCGTCCAGGATCTACATCCGCTGGCCAGTGCAGTTTTACGTCTACCTGTTCCGGGGTACGCCGCTGTATATCCAGCTGCTGATTTGCTACACCGGTATCTACAGCCTGGCGGCCGTGCGCGCCCAGCCGGTCCTCGATGCGTTCTTTCGCGATGCGATGAACTGCACGATCCTGGCCTTCGCCCTGAACACCTGCGCCTACACCACGGAGATCTTCGCCGGGGCGATTCGCAGCCTGCCTCATGGGGAAATCGAAGCGGCCAAGGCTTACGGCCTGTCAGGCTGGAAGCTCTACGCCTACGTGATCATGCCGTCAGCCCTGCGTCGCTCGTTGCCTTATTACAGCAACGAAGTGATCCTGATGCTGCACTCGACCACCGTGGCGTTCACCGCGACCATCCCGGATGTATTGAAAGTCGCTCGCGATGCGAACTCTGCGACCTTCCTGACATTCCAGTCGTTCGGCATTGCCGCGCTGATCTACCTGACCGTTACCTTTGCGCTGGTCGGCCTGTTCCGTCTCGCCGAACGCCGATGGCTGGCCTTCCTCGGGCCGACTCACTAGGACAACTCGTACATGCGCCACCAGATTCATGACCTGCTGGCCCCGCTGCCGGGGACCGTGCGACAGATTCACAGCTTCCACTTCGGCCCGCCGTCGGCCAAAGGCAAGATTTACATCCAGTCCTCCCTGCATGCCGACGAATTGCCCGGCATGTTGGTGGCCTGGCACCTCAAGCAACGTCTGGCGGAGCTGGAAGCCGCCGGCCGGCTGCGCAGCGAAATCGTGCTGGTGCCCGTGGCCAACCCGGTCGGCCTGGAACAAGTGTTGATGGACGTTCCACTGGGCCGCTACGAGCTGGAAAGCGGGCAGAACTTCAATCGCTGGTTCGTCGACTTGAGTGAAGAAGTCGGCAACGAGATCGAAGGCCTGCTCGGCGACGATCCGCAACGTAACCTCGAATTGATCCGCGACAGCCTGCGCAAGGCGTTGGCGCGGCAAACCGCAGGCACTCAACTGCAATCCCAGCGCCTGACCCTGCAACGGCTGGCCTGCGATGCGGACATGGTGCTGGACCTGCATTGCGATTTCGAAGCCGTGGCGCACCTTTACACCACGCCCGAGGCCTGGCCGCAGGTCGAGCCGCTGGCGCGCTACATCGGCTCCGAAGCCAGCCTGCTGGCCACCGACTCGGGTGGCCAGTCGTTCGACGAATGCTTCACCCTGCTCTGGTGGCAGTTGAAAGAGCGCTTCGGCGAGCAGTTCGAGATTCCGCCAGGCAGTTTTTCAGTCACTGTCGAATTACGCGGCCAGGGTGACGTCAATCACCCGCTGGCCAGCCTCGACTGTCAGGCGTTGATCGATTATCTGATTCATTTCGGCGCGATTGCCGGTGAGCCGGCGCCATTACCCGACCTGCCCTACCCGGCCACGCCGCTGGCCGGTGTCGAACCGGTGGCGACACCCGTGGGCGGACTGCTGGTGTTCACGGCCCTGCCCGGGGAATACCTGGAAGCCGGGCAACTGATCGCCGAAGTCATCGATCCGATCATTGATCGCGTCACTCCTGTTCATTGCACCGCCGCCGGGCTGATGTACGCCCGTTCGCTGCGGCGCATGGCCACTGCCGGCATGGTGATCGCCCACGTCGCGGGCACCGAAGCCTATCGCAGCGGCTACCTACTTTCGCCTTGAGGATGCATGTCCCATGTACAAATTGACCATTGAAGGCCTGCATAAAAGCTATGGCGATCATCAGGTGCTCAAAGGCGTTTCGCTCAAGGCCAAAACCGGCGACGTCATCAGCCTGATCGGCGCCAGCGGCTCAGGCAAAAGCACCTTTTTGCGCTGCATCAACTTTCTCGAGCAACCCAACGACGGCGCCATGAGCCTGGACGGCCAAACGATCCGCATGATCCATGACCGTCACGGCATGCGCGTGGCCGATGCAGATGAACTGCAGCGGATTCGCACCCGCCTGGCCATGGTGTTCCAGCACTTCAACCTGTGGAGCCACATGACGGTGCTGGAAAACATCACCATGGCCCCGCGCCGGGTACTCGGTTGCAGCAAGCAAGAGGCCGAAGACCGTGCCCGACGTTACCTCGACAAGGTTGGCCTGGCGGCCCGCGTGGCGGATCAGTACCCGGCGTTCCTTTCGGGCGGTCAGCAACAACGGGTAGCCATTGCCCGCGCACTGGCCATGGAACCGGAAGTCATGCTGTTCGACGAACCGACCTCGGCACTCGACCCGGAACTGGTCGGCGAAGTGCTCAAGGTGATCCAGGGCCTGGCCGAAGAAGGCCGGACCATGATCATGGTCACCCACGAAATGAGCTTTGCTCGCAAGGTATCGAGCCAGGTGCTGTTCCTGCATCAGGGGCTGGTGGAAGAAGAAGGTTCGCCGGAAGATGTGTTGGGTAATCCGAAGAGTGAACGGTTGAAGCAGTTCCTCAGCGGCAACCTCAAGTAAAAAATCACAGGTTTCGCCCACTGCTACGGATCACCGTAGGAGCTGCCGAAGGCTGCGATCTTTTGATGTTGATTTTCAAGATCAAAAGATCGCAGCCTTCGGCAGCTCCTACAGGGAGTCAGACCACAGGCGCAGGAGGCGGCTCATCCGGAAGAGTGGGCTCTCCGGGTTCTGTCGGTTGTTCGTTGGGAGTATCTGGATCAGGCTGGCCGGGGATGCCCCCTGCCGTGCTGACTGGCGGATGTGCCAACAAGGACCAGGCCAGCAGGCCAACCTGATTGGGCTCAAGCCTTGCCAGTTCGGCACTTATTCGCGGATCGATCTTCATGAAGCACTCCTGAGCGATGGCCCGATCCGCCTTGCGCGAATCGGAACAGTACATTCCATAGAGTGTACGCCCGCTCAGGAATTCCAACGGTTTGTCAGACGGCTGACTCAGGTACGCGGCAGGGTCACGCCACGCTGGCCCTGGTACTTGCCGCCACGGTCCTTGTAGGAGACTTCGCACTCTTCGTCCGACTCAAGGAACAACATCTGCGCCACGCCTTCGTTCGCGTAGATTTTCGCCGGCAGATTGGTGGTGTTGGAGAACTCCAGGGTCACGTGACCTTCCCACTCAGGCTCGAGCGGCGTGACGTTGACGATGATGCCGCAACGCGCGTAGGTGCTTTTACCCAGGCAAATGGTCAATACGTTACGCGGGATGCGGAAGTATTCGACGGTGCTGGCCAGAGCGAAGGAGTTCGGCGGAATGATGCACACGTCGCTGTGGATGTCGACGAAGCTGCCCGCATCGAAGTTTTTCGGGTCGACGATCGCCGAATTGATGTTGGTAAACACCTTGAAGTGATTGGTGCAACGCACATCGTAGCCGTAGCTGGACACGCCGTAGGAGATCACACGGCTATCGTCGCTACCGCGCACCTGGCGCTCGACGAAAGGCTCGATCATGCCGTGTTCCTGCGCCATGCGGCGAATCCACTTGTCCGATTTGATGCTCATGGCGGGTGTCCTGAATAGCGAGGTGGAAAAATTCTGTCCGGCATCTTACCGGGCAGGCGCTCCGGGTTCAAAGTCCGGGAGACAATTCTCGACGATCCCCCGTGAATTCCGGGCCTTCACCGCTATTCGATGCACCGTCAGTCATGAAAACAGAGAAACCTTCGCAAGAACCATTGGCACGTTCCGGAAAAAGGGTTAAGGTGGCGCCACTGTGCTGCTTGTGTCACTGAGAATCTCTACACGATATGTTGAATTTCGATCCAACCATCTACAAGAATTTTTCCTGCTCTTTGCACTCAGTCTCGGCCAGGGTTCTTCCTGCGTCGCAGTTATCTTTGTTCAAGGAGTTACACCATGTCTAATCGCCAAACCGGTACCGTTAAGTGGTTCAACGATGAAAAAGGCTTCGGCTTCATCACTCCACAATCCGGTGACGACCTGTTCGTTCACTTCAAAGCTATCCAATCCGACGGCTTCAAAAGCCTGAAAGAAGGCCAACAGGTTTCTTTCATCGCTACCCGCGGTCAGAAAGGCATGCAAGCTGAAGAAGTTCAAGTTATCTAACTTGTACTTGCTTTAGTAAAAAGCCCCGCCCTCAAAAGCGGGGCTTTTTTGTGCCTGCCTGTTTTGCATGGCAAAAAAAATCGCAGCCTCGCTTCGCTCGACAGCTCCTACGGTGACATGCGATCTCTGTAGGAACTGTCGAGCGAAGCGAGGCTGCGATCTTTTGATCTTTCAGTATTACCAGGCTACGCCAAAACCCGCCGTGTAACGGGTCTTGCTCAGGTCCGCATCGTCAGTACCGCTGATAATGTCACGTTCGGCCTTCAGGTTAAGCGATGCCCAATCGGTCACTTTGTAGCGCAAGCCCATTTCGGCATCGAGTGCGTAATCAGCTACGCCTGACAACGGCTTGCCAACTTCGCCATTGGTGAAGAACTCCACCTTCTTGCCGATCAGGTAACGGTTGTAATCCCACTTCATAGCCAGGGAATAGAAGTTTTTCTTGCTGCCGTCCGAGAACTCATAATCCGTACGGTTGACCAGCGAGCCCAAGGAAAAGGCGCCCAGTTCGTTATCCCAGAATTGATAACCAGGGCCGGTACCGACGGTGCGCTGACGGGAGAGCTCTTCGACCTTGTCGCGCTTGTAATTCAAACGCCCTTGCCAGAACCACTTCTCGGTGAGGAATCGGTCGAGAGAATACTCGGCACGCCAGTTGTCAGTGGTGACGACGTCATCCTGGAACTCGCGGTTGTACTCACCTTCCGCCGTGTGACGCCAGCGACCATGACGCGCGGTGGTTTTGAAACCAACGTCATAATCATCAGTGTCTTTTTCTGCGCGCTGGTAATCCAGTGCCATGTCGACATTACCCTTCCACACCAAATCCTCAACCACCGGCTTGGGCTTGAGCATCTGCTGGATACTGGCCAGCTCCACGGTCTTGGGGCCATCGCCGTTGGCCAGGGTGACCTTGCCGTCCTCTGCCGCGTGCAGGGACTTGGCCTTCTCTCCGGTGTACGCATCCTGTTTGACCAATAGCTGCTGATCACTTTCCAGGGTTTTGACCTGCTTCCAGTCGATCGGGACCGCGCCAGCGTACTCGGTCTGAATCAGCAGCTTGCCACCATCGAAGACGGTGATTTTGCCGCTCAATTTGTCACCGTTCTTCAACCAGACGGTATCGGCAAGCAAGGGAGTGGAAGCACTGGCGACAGCGAGGCACAGCAAGGTTCTGGACAACATAAGCGAATCGAAGGCTCAACTTTGCGAAAAAAAGTCGGCATTATCCTTACGAATAAGGCCATGACAAGGACTGACCCGACTTTTTCTATTGAGTTCATTTCTCAATGGGCAATCCAGGATTTACTCTACAGACGGTCAATGCGCATTTTTTCAGGAAGCCCGGACGTGACCGACTCAACCGCTGAAACCGAAAGCGCGGCGCAAATCCGACGCACGGCGCTCTACCTGACCCTGGCACAAGTGCCCGAGGGCAAAGTCGTGAGCTATGGCCAGCTCGCCGAGCTGGCCGGGCTGGGTCGCGCTGCCCGCTGGGTCGGGCGAACACTGAGCCAATTGCCCGGCGACACCAAACTACCCTGGCACCGCGTGCTGGGTGCCGGCGGTCGGATCAGCCTGCCCGTGGGCAGCCCTTCGGGGGATGAACAACGGGCCCGATTGCGCATGGAAGGCATCAGTATCCTGAACAATCGTGTTGATATTCAGCGCCATGGGTGGCGCCCGGTAGAGCACAGCGGTTAGAGTGCGCGCTTTGTTTCCGTAATCCTTGAGGCAGACTCCAGCCCATGCCCCGTAAAACCTGGCGCGCCGCGCTCGCCGCCTATGCCAGCCCCTCAACGCTCGTGCTGTTGCTGCTTGGTTTCGCCGCCGGCCTGCCTTACATGCTGGTGTTTTCGACGCTTTCAGTCTGGCTGCGCGAGGCAGGTGTTGCCCGCGAAACCATCGGCTATGCAAGCCTGATCGGCCTGGCCTATGCCTTTAAGTGGGTCTGGTCCCCGCTGCTCGACCAATGGCGCCTGCCATTGCTCGGCAAGCTCGGCCGACGACGCTCCTGGCTGGTGCTGGCCCAGGCTCTGGTGATCCTCGGCCTGATCGGCATGGGTTTCTGCGACCCGCAAAAGCACCTGTCCTGGCTGATCGCGATTGCCGTGGTGGTCGCCTTCGCCTCGGCGACGCAAGACATCGCCGTCGATGCTTATCGCCTGGAAATCGCCGACGAAACCCGCCAAGCCGCGCTGGCGGCCAGCTACATGGCCGGTTATCGGGTCGCGGCCCTGCTGGCGACGGCCGGTGCACTGTTCTTCGCCGAAGGCTTCGGCTCCACCGGTTTCAACTATAAGCATGCGGCGTGGACCGGCACCTACGTGCTGTTCGGCGTCTTGATGGTCCCGGCACTGCTGACCACCCTGTTCATGCGCGAACCGCCGGTGCCCCTGCGTACTCAATTGCAGGCCGGACGCTACAGCTTTGTGCACCAATTGGCGTCGGTGTTCGTGCTGATCGTGCTGCTGGTGTCCGTACCGGCCATGTTCACCCAGCTCTACAACACTGACTTCGCCAGCGTACTGTTCAACGGCGTCAGCGTGCTCGACCTGCTGCTCGAAGACCGAGCGTTCCTGCGGGCGATCCTCTATATCACGCTTACCGGCCTGTGCTTGTCGGCTATGGGCCGCCGTGGCCTGGCCCCGGTGCTGACGCCGGTCAACGACTTCATCCTGCGTTACCGCTGGCAAGCCCTGCTGCTGCTCGGGCTGATCGCCACCTATCGGATGTCCGATACGGTCATGGGCGTGATGGCCAACGTGTTCTACATCGACCAGGGGTTCACCAAGGATCAGATTGCCAGCGTCAGCAAGATATTCGGCCTGATCATGACGCTGGTCGGCGCCGGCATGGGCGGCCTGCTGATCGTGCGCTTCGGCATTCTGCCCATCCTGTTCATCGGCGGCGTTACGTCGGCAGCCACCAATCTGCTATTCCTGATGCTCACGGACATGGGCGCCAATCTGCAGATGCTGATCGTCACCATCTCGCTGGATAACTTCAGCTCGGGCCTGGCGACTTCGGCGTTCGTCGCTTACTTGTCGAGCCTGACCAATCTCAAGTTCTCCGCCACCCAGTACGCCCTGCTCAGCTCGATCATGCTCCTGCTGCCCCGCCTGATCGGCGGCTATTCAGGGGTCATGGTGGAAAAATTCGGCTATCACAACTTCTTCCTGATCACCGCCCTGCTGGGTGTTCCGACCTTGCTGTTAATCGCCTTGCACTGGTTCCAGGAGAACCGCCGCGCAGGTCCGACAGCGACGCCGGAGCCGGTTCAGACCCAGGTCGCGGAAGAATCGTAGGCTCTTTACGCAGGAAGCATCGCAGAGGGCGCAGATTCTCGCCCTCCTGCCACACAGCCGGCCGCACTCCTGTACGCCAGCAGATCTCGCCCGTACAATGTTCCGTCATTTCTCGTCATCAGCAACCGACAACGGCCAACCATGCGCACCAGTCAATTTTTGCTCGCCACACAGAAAGAAACGCCTTCCGACGCGGTCGTCATCAGCCATCAGCTGATGCTGCGCGCCGGCATGATCCGCAAACTCGCCTCGGGCCTGTACACCTGGCTGCCCATGGGCTTGCGAGTGATGCGCAAGGTTGAAGCCATCGTGCGTGAAGAAATGAACGCCGCCGGCTCTCTCGAAGTGTTGATGCCGAGCACGCAACCGGCTGAGTTGTGGCAGGAATCCGGTCGCTGGGAAGAATACGGCCCTGAATTGCTGCGCTTCAAGGATCGCCACGGTCGCGATTTCTGTGCCGGCCCGACTCACGAAGAAGTCATCACCGACCTGATGCGCAACGAATTGAGCAGCTACAAACAGCTGCCGATCAACCTGTATCAGATCCAGACCAAATTCCGTGACGAAATCCGCCCACGCTTCGGTTTGATGCGCGGCCGCGAGTTCATCATGAAGGACGCCTATTCGTTCCACGCTGATCAGCCTTCGCTGCAGATCACCTACGACCGCATGCATCAGGCGTACTGCAACGTGTTCACCCGCCTGGGCCTGAAATTCCGTCCGGTTGAAGCCGACAACGGCTCGATCGGTGGCGCCGGCTCCCACGAATTCCACGTACTGGCCGAATCCGGTGAAGACGACATCGTCTTCAGCAACGGTTCCGACTACGCGGCGAACATTGAGAAGGCCGAAGCCGTACCGCGCGAAACCTCTCGTGCCGCACCTGTCGAAGAGCTGCGCCTGGTCGACACGCCGAACGCCAAGACCATTGCGCAACTGGTCGAAGGCTTCAATCTGCCGATCGAAAAGACCATCAAGACCCTGGTGGTGCACGCTGAAGAGCAAGGCAAACTGATTGCCCTGATCATCCGTGGCGACCACGAGCTGAACGAAATCAAGGCCGCCAACCAGCCTGGCGTTGCCAGCCCGCTGGTCATGGCTTCCGAAGCTGAACTGCGCGACGCCATTGGCGCCGGCGCCGGTTCCCTCGGCCCGTTGAACCTGCCTCTGCCGATCATCATCGACCGTTCCGTCGAGCTGATGAGCGACTTCGGCATCGGTGCCAACATCGACGACAAGCACTACTTCGGCGTGAACTGGGAGCGTGATCTGCCGGTTCCGACCGTTGCCGACCTGCGCAACGTCGTGGCCGGTGATCCGAGCCCTGACGGCAAAGGCACCCTGGAAATCAAGCGCGGCATCGAAGTCGGGCACATCTTCCAGCTGGGCAACAAGTACAGCAAAGCGATGAAGTGCGAAGTGCTGGGCGAGAACGGCAAGCCAGTCACCCTGGAAATGGGCTGCTACGGCATTGGCGTGTCCCGCGTGGTGGCTGCCGCCATCGAACAGAACAACGACCAGAACGGGATTATCTGGAGCGACGCTCTGGCTCCGTTCCAGGTTGCCCTGGTTCCGCTGCGCTACGAAACCGAACAGGTTCGCGAAGCCACCGACAAGCTCTACGCAGAACTGACTGCCGCCGGCTTCGAAGTACTGCTGGACGACCGCGACAAGAAAACCAGCCCGGGCATCAAGTTCGCGGACATGGAGCTGATCGGCATTCCACACCGGATCGTGGTCAGTGACCGCGGCCTCGCCGACGGCAATCTGGAATACAAGAGCCGTACAGAGGCCGAGGCGCAAGCGCTGCCGGTCGCTGACGTGTTGTCTTTCCTCCAGACCCGTATCCGCCGCTGACACCAGATAGAGACGTCATGTTCAAGCGAAACACCTTAGGCCTCGGTAGCGCCGCCTTGTGCGGCGCGCTGCTGGTCAGCGGCTGTGCCAATCAGATGTCACAACGCAGCGAGCACGAGGAACGGGTCGAGCGCAAATTGCTCGATCACAGCCTGCAGATCGATGTTGGTGAGCCCAAGGTGCTTGAGCTGCCGCAACGTCGGGTGAAAATCCACGAGCAGAAGACCTTCGAAGTCACCGAGTTCGAAGTCACGCGTCACTATGATCGCTATACGCCTTACCAACCCTGGCGGGAGGTCTACGAGATCCCGCTGGGCGCGGTGGCCGTGGTGGCCGGTGTCGGTGCGAACGTGGTCAACGTGTTCGCCCTCGGCAATCTGCCGGACAGCGTGACGAAGGACTGGCTCAGCTATGGTTTCGCCGGGCTCAACCCGTTCATGAACGCGCAGTCTCATGGTCGGGCACAGCAGAACCTGGCGGGTATCGACGAAGTCCAGCGCGACAAGCGCACGGAGTACTCGAGCCTGCCGTGGAGCGAGCGCCCGGTGCAGGTCAAGGCTGGCAAGAACACCTTCGAACTGAGCACCGACCGTAACGGCGTGTTGCGCCTGAACCTGCTGGATAGCCCGTTCGCCGAACATGACCTCAATCATCTGGGCAAGCTGCAGATCAGTGTCGAGGACAACAAGGACGATGTGCACACCGACTCGTCCCTGGAAATCAGCAGCAACTTGCGCGGCAAGCTGCTCGAAGCGCATGGGCTGATTTACGACGACCTCGAAGACGACGAAGTGAGCCAGTGGGTACACCGGGTCAAACGCCTGTCGGAACTGGGTCTGGAAGAAGAAGCCAGCGAGCTGGAACAGAGCCTGATCGAACTGACCCGCAACGACCCTGAGTTGCAGGCCGAATTCCTCAAGTCATTGACCAAGGATGCCGGGCGACTGGTGGCGGATCCGGGGCCGAACTAAAAGCCTAAAAGCTTCGCGGGCAAGCCTCGCTCCTACAAGGATTATGCAATACCTGTAGGAGCGAGGCTTGCCCGCGAAGGCGTCATTGCATACACCACCGCACCAAAACCCTGCCCCTACCGCTCAAACAACTCCATCTGCTCAAACCCGCCCCGCAAATCCTCCAGCCTCACCCCAATCCCCAACAACCGCACCGGTTTCCCACCACGGTTAAAGGCCTGAGTCAGCAGCAGCTGATAACTCCCCAGATCCCGCCCCGCCCCGGCCTGCTCCAAAGTGGTCTGGGTAAAATCATGAAATTTCACTTTGACGAACGGCTTGCCCGGTCGATAGCTGCTGTCGATCCGCGCCATGCGGCCATTCAGGGACTCCAGCAACTCGGGCAATTTATCCAGACAACTCACCAGATCCGGCAGGTCCACGTCGTAAGTGTTTTCAACGCTGATCGACTGCCGCCGACTGTCGTTGTGCACCAACCGCTCATCGATCCCACGGGCCAGGCTCCAGAGCCGCTCGCCAAAGCTGCCGAATTCGCGCACCAGCGCCAACTTGTCCCATTCGCGCAAATGCGAGCAATCGACGATGCCGAGCCTGCCGAGTTTGTCGGCGGTCACTTTGCCAACCCCGTGCAGCTTGCTCACCGGCAAACCACTGACAAAGTCTTCCACCTGATCCGGGGTGATCACGAACAGGCCATTAGGCTTCTTCCAGTCGCTGGCAATCTTGGCGAGAAACTTGTTCGGCGCCACGCCGGCTGACACGGTGATGTGCAACTGGTTGGAGACACGGCGGCGAATATCCTGGGCAATTCGCGTGGCGCTGCCGCCAAAATGCGCGCTGTCCGACACGTCGAGGTAGGCCTCATCCAGGGAAAGCGGCTCGATCAGGTCGGTGTAATCGCGAAAGATCGTATGAATTTCCTTCGATGCTTCTCGATAGGCATCCATGCGCGGCTTGACGATGGTCAGGTCCGGACAGAGTTTCAAGGCATGTCCGGAAGACATGGCCGAGCGTACGCCATAAGCCCGCGCTTCATAGTTACAGGTGGCAATCACCCCACGCCGATCCGCCGAGCCGCCCACCGCCAAAGGCTTACCGGCCAAGCGCGGGTCGTCACGCATCTCGATGGCGGCGTAGAAACAGTCACAATCGACGTGGATGATTTTTCGCTGCGTCATATAAAAGCGGTGTTCATGGCGAAGAAATGATGTGTTGGTGAGTCGTACCGGCAGTATCTCACTGACACCTGTATATAGCACCAGTACTCTGAATGTTCTTTTTCCTCTGTAGGAAAAGCACACAGGAATTTATTTTCTCAATCGAAAGAGCCCTCTCGATAGAGCCACAAACCTTGCCCTGCCTGCGTTTCAGACCGATAAGCCATTGATCTTTTCACCTAAGCGATTGAACAGGAACAGGTTTTACCGAGATTGAAGGTTGACAGCCCTGCGATCCTCTGTAGAATGCCGACACACAGACGCGGGATGGAGCAGTCTGGTAGCTCGTCGGGCTCATAACCCGAAGGTCGTCGGTTCAAATCCGGCTCCCGCAACCAAACATCAAAAAAGGCTACTCGAAAGAGTGGCCTTTTTTGTGCGTGCCTGTTTTATAAAAATCGGCGGTCCATGCCTTTCGGCACAGAAACAAGAAATCGTTCTGATTCCGAAACTTAGGTCTCCCCTGCGACCGTTCACCGTCGTTTTACACTTATTTGAGCCATACTGGGATTAACGGTTGACACTCCGGCGTTCGCCTGTAGAATGCCGCCACACAGACGCGGGATGGAGCAGTCTGGTAGCTCGTCGGGCTCATAACCCGAAGGTCGTCGGTTCAAATCCGGCTCCCGCAACCAAACATCAAAAAAGGCTACTCGAAAGAGTGGCCTTTTTTGTATCTGTTGAAAAAGTCCTTTCGCAACAATGATCTGTCACTGTGCAGTGAGCCGTTCGGGATCGCCGGACTGTGAGTTCAGCCCAGGCTGAACCGCAGACAGAACCCTCTACGACTGATGACGCGCCATCGCCCACATCCGGTGAGAGGCGTTAATATTTGTGATTATTTTTTTCTACAGGGATTGGTAACTTGGCTGGATACCTCCATCCTGTCGCGCACAATCCAAGAGGTGATTGATGCGCGCCAACTCGTCTGATCCACAAGACACCGTCACAGCGACACAACCGATCAAAGCCGAGCGTCTACGCTTGCTGGATCGAATCAGCAAATACCGTCAGCCCATCGGTCTGGCGGTCACTTTGCTGTTGTTCGCCATTGCGCTGATTGCCTGTCGTCACCTGCTGAGCGAACTCGATCTGTACGCGCTGCACGACTCGATCCTTGAAGTGCCAAAACCGGCATTGCTGGGCGCGCTCGGCGCGACCGTCATCGGCTTCATCATTCTGCTGGGTTACGAATGGTCGGCCAGCCGTTATGCCGGCGTGACGCTGGCCCCGCGATTATTGGCATTGGGCGGCTTCACCGCGTTTGCCATTGGCAATGCCATCGGTCTTTCGCTGCTGTCAGGCGGCTCGGTTCGCTACCGTTTATATGCACGTCATGGTGTGGGGGCTTCGGAAGTCGCGCACATGACCTTGTTTGCCAGCCTCTCGCTCGGCTGCGCCCTGCCGCCCCTGGCCGCCCTCGCCACCCTCAGTAACCTGCCCGCCGCCTCCGTGGCCCTGGGTTTCTCCGAGACGTTGCTGGGTGCGATTGCAGTGGCCGTGCTGCTGCTCTCAACAGTACTGGCCATCGGTATCTATCGCCGTCGCTTGCCGGAACAGCCTTATCCCGACAACCTGCTGGTCAAGGTCGGTCGCCGCACCTTGCGCCTGCCGGGTCGTCGCCTGACGTTCCTGCAATTGGTCATTACCGCCCTGGACGTGGCCGCTGCCGCGACGGTGCTCTATCTGTTGCTGCCGGAAGCGCCGCCCTTCGGTGCATTCCTGCTGGTCTATCTATTGGCCCTGGCCGCTGGCGTGCTCAGCCATGTACCGGGCGGTGTCGGGGTGTTCGAAGCGATTTTGCTGGCCGCCTTCGCCGACAAGCTCGGCGCCGCGCCACTGGCCGCCGCCCTGCTGCTCTACCGCCTGATCTACGTGGTGTTGCCGCTGCTGGTGGCTTGCGTACTGCTGCTGATCAACGAAGGCCAGCGCCTGTTTCAGACGCGCCAGTCCCTGCGTGCAGCATCTGGTTTGGCCGCGCCTATTCTGGCGGTGCTGGTGTTTCTGTCCGGCGTGGTGCTGCTGTTTTCCGGCGTGACGCCAGAGATCGATACCCGCCTTGAACACATCGGTTTTCTGATACCACATCGGCTGGTCGACGCCTCGCACTTCGGCGCCAGCCTGGTGGGCGTGCTCTGCCTGCTGTTGGCTCAGGGGCTGCGTCGCCGTCTGTCAGCCGCGTGGATGCTGACCACCATTCTGTTGTTGGTCGGCGCCCTGCTCTCTCTGCTTAAAGGGTTCGACTGGGAAGAGGCTTGCCTGATGACCCTGACGGCGAGTTTGCTGGGGGTTTTCCGGCGTTCGTTCTATCGCCCCAGCCGCCTGACCGAAGTGCCGTTTTCGCCGCTGTATCTGGTGGCCAGCCTGTGCGTACTCGGCGCGTCGATCTGGTTGCTGCTGTTCGCCTATCAGGATGTTCCGTACAGCCATCAACTCTGGTGGCAGTTCACCCTCGACGCCGATGCCCCGCGTGGCTTGCGCTCGTTGCTTGGCGCCGCGGTCCTGCTGGTGGTGGTGTCCCTGACCTGGCTGCTGCGCACCGCGCGCCCGGTGATCCATCTGCCAACGCCCGACGAGCTGGACCGCGCGGTAAAGATTCTCATGGCCTCGTCCCAACCGGATGGCGGCCTGGCCCTGACCGGTGACAAGGCGCTGCTGTTTCACCCTAACGACGAGGCGTTTCTGATGTACGCCCGCCGTGGCCGCAGCCTGGTGGCGTTGTATGACCCGATCGGCCCGACCCAGCAACGGGCGGAAATGATCTGGCAGTTCCGCGACCTCTGCGATATCCACCACGCCCGCCCCGTGTTCTATCAAGTGCGCGCCGAGAACCTGCCGTATTACATGGACATCGGCCTGACCGCGATCAAGCTCGGCGAAGAAGCCCGGGTCGATCTGCACCGCTTTGATCTCGAAGCCAAGGGCAAAGAGATGAAGGACCTGCGCTACACCTGGAACCGCGGCACCCGTGATGGCCTGTCGCTGGAAATCCATGAGCCGGGACAAGCGCCGATGGATGAGCTCAAGGCTATTTCGGACGCCTGGCTGACCGGCAAGAACGTGCGCGAGAAAGGTTTCTCGCTCGGGCGTTTCAGTGATGATTACCTCAAGCACTTCCGTGTCGCGGTGATTCGTTTCGAAGGGCGCCCGGTGGCGTTCGCCAACCTGCTCGAGACCTACGGTCATGATCTGGCCAGCCTCGACCTGATGCGCGCGCACCCCGACGCCCCCAAGCTGACCATGGAGTTCATGATGGTCGGCCTGATTCAACATTATAAAAATCATGGATACGCCCGCTTCAGCCTGGGCATGGTGCCGTTGTCGGGGTTACAACCCCGGCGCGGCGCACCATTGACCCAGCGCCTGGGCTCGATGGTGTTCCGCCGTGGTGAGCAGCTGTACAACTTCCAAGGTTTGCGCCGCTTCAAAGACAAGTTCCAGCCCGACTGGGAACCCCGTTATATGGCCGTGCCCGCCGGACTCGATCCGCTGGTTGCCCTGGCCGACACTGCCGCCCTGATTGCAGGCGGCTTGACTGGATTGGTGAAACGCTGATGATTCAACGCTCCCTGCGGTACGTACTGGCCACACTGGTAGTGCTGGCCCTGATTGTCGGTGGCGGTTACTGGTACCTGAAACGCCCGGCGCCAGAACCGACCCTCGAACGGCTGGCGCCGGCCGATGGCGCCGCGATGACCCGCGTCATCCCCGGCAACACGCCGCGCGCCCAGGTGCTGGTGGCGGTCAATGAAGAGCAGAAGCTCAGCGACAAACAATTGCTGACCCTGAGCCGCAGCGGCTCGGCGCAAATTGTCCAGGTGATCCTGCCCAAGGACTGCATCCTGCAAGGTCGCGCCCTGCAAGCAGGCCTCAGGCAACTCAAAGGCCCGGCAACCCTGGTCAGCGGCATCGGCCCAGGCGCCGTGCTGGCGTGGCGCTGGCTGGCCGAGCAGAAAGACGACAAGGCCCAGGCCATTTCGGTCGACCTGGCCCTGGAAAAACCCGGCTGCACGCACCTGCTGCCAAAAAGCGCCGCCCACGGCCACTGGCTGGTGGCCTGGAACGACAACCCGGACGACACCAGCGCCGGCTTTGTGCGTGACCAGCCCAATGCCGAAACCAGCATCAGCGACTACGACATCAACCTGCCGCAAGTGCTGAACAATGAACTGCGCAAAATTCTCGTCGGTGGCGATAAAGCCGCTGGCGGCCTGCAGATTCCAGTCGTTGAAGTGCCGGCCGGTCAGGCCAAGGACACCGTCACTCTGTTCCTCTCCGGCGACGGTGGCTGGCGCGACCTGGACCGTGATGTGGCCGGCGAAATGGCCAAGATCGGCTACCCGGTGGTCGGCATCGACACCCTGCGCTACTACTGGCAGCACAAGAGCCCGGAACAAAGCGCTCTGGACCTGACCGAACTGATGCAGCATTACCGGCAGAAATGGGGCACCAAGCGCTTCATCCTGACCGGCTACTCATTCGGCGCCGACGTATTGCCCGCCATCTACAACCGCCTGCCGGAAGCCGAACAGCAGCGGGTCGACGCAATCATCCTGCTGGCCTTCGCCCGCACCGGCAGCTTCGAAATCGAAGTCGAAGGCTGGCTCGGCAACGCCGGCAAAGAAGCCGCCACCGGCCCGGAAATGGCCAAGCTGCCCGCCGCGAAAGTGGTGTGCATCTACGGTGAGGAAGAAGTCGACGAGAGCGGCTGCACCGACAAGACCGCCGTGGGCGAAGCGATGAAACTGCCTGGCGGCCACCACTTCGACGAGAACTACCCGAAACTGGCGCAGCGGTTGGTGGATGCTATCGAGAAGCGTCAAGCCAAAGAGACGGCCGCTCAAGAGTGATCTGAGTCGCGCTCACAAAAAAGCCCCCGATACCTCACGGTTGCGGGGGCTTTTTCATAGGTACGCAATTTAACCCGCACCGCAGGTTCCTGGGAGCGGGCTTGCCCGCGATGGCGGTATGTCTGCCACATCAATGTTGGATCTGCCGCCGTCATCGCGGGCAAGCCCGCTCCCACAGGATCGGCGTATCGCCTGTGCGGATGCGTCTACCGCCCGCGAGTTCTTAGTCTTTCCTGGCGTACCGTGCCCGCATATCGTCGTGACTAACGGCCTTGGCCTGATCAAAACAGATCAATCGCTCGCCAGCTGCTGCTTCAACACGAAGATCCTTAAGCTCCTCGATCATTTCCTGATACACATCGACATTGATGATGACAGCTGCTGGCCGATTATCTTTAAAAATGACCAGGCGCTCAGTGGCACGGCTGGAGATTTCCTTGAGTCTCGCACTGAAGCCCCTGACTATTGCAGGCATCGATATCGCTTGGTCAGCACGCTCTAATGATGCCGTCATACCTATCTCTCTTCACAATCATGCAAATTTGAACATACAGCTCCACGCATGGCATTGCGTCGAACTCGACATACAGCAAGCTGCAAAAAACGCGAATTTACCAAGCTGCGTTTTTCAAGCTCACCGGGCATGTTTAGTTTCGTTTACTAAAAGATCTCGCAATATCAGATGACGCCCGCAGACCTTGTAGGCAAAATCCGAATCTCGCGTTTGGGCACTTTGCCGCCTTGTTGCGTTTTTCTTCGACGGGATACTCTCCGGACGTCGCTGACCATTCAGCGATCGGGCTTGGAAACCCGTCGAACCAAAGCGCACCAGCGCCCTATCATGACTGCAGACGTTTTTACGCCTGCAATCCTGAGCTATGGCGGCTGTGCGTGGGACGCCTTTGGGCGTGCCGGTTCCTTGGTTCCCGGTTTTCCAACCTGCGTACAGCCGCCACCTATTCGCTTGGAAACGAAAGTGTCGGCTCCTCGAACCTTGGAGTAACACAATGACGAAAACAGATACGTCCGCGATTTCAGAACTAAAAACCATCGGCCTCACCCCGCTCATCTACTGCTCCGATCAGGCGTTGTTCAACGTCCGCGCCGGCGTCCCCATCGTTGATGCCTTGTCACAAGCCTCCGACCTGCTGTTCCTCGCCAAATCATTTACCGAGGATGCAGCCTACATAAAAGACACCGACCGCCATGCCTGGACCGCGCATTACCTGACGGCAATGAGTAAGGCGGTGATTGATGATGTGGTGAAGGTGCTGACACCGCGACCTGCCCGGACAAAGACTGAATCTGAAGAAGAGTTGCCTGAAAGCCAGTAAAGGCTCAAATCCCCTGTGGGAGCGGGCTTGCCCGCGATGACGGTGGCAGATCCGGCATTGATGTGACAGACATACAGCTATCGCGGGCAAGCCCGCTCCCACAGGGATTTTCGTAGGTTCGGATCAAGTGCCAGACACAAAAAAGCCCCCGCTACCTTCATGGCAACGGGGGCTTTTCGTTGTGGCTTACATCTCGACTTGCGTACCCAGCTCAATCACCCGGTTCAGCGGTAAATTGAAGAACCGCAGATTGCCGTTGGCGTTCTTCAACATGAAGGCGAACAACGCCTCGCGCCAGCGGGCCATGCCTTCGAGTTTGGAGGCAATAACCGTCTCGCGGCTAAGGAAGTAAGTGGTGCGCATCGGGCTGAAATTCAGGTCATCCAGATGGCACAGTTTCAAGGCCTCGGGCACGTCCGGCTCGTCGGTGAAACCGAAGTGCAGGATCACCCGGAAGAACCCTTCGCCGTAGGAATCGACGTCGAAACGCCGTTGCGGCGGGACGCGCGGGATGTCTTCGTACACCACTGTCAGCAACACGACTTGCTCGTGCAGCACCTGGTTATGCAGCAGGTTGTGCAACAGCGCGTGAGGCACGGCGTCCGGGCGAGCGGTAAGGAACACAGCCGTGCCCTGGACCCGATGCGGCGGTTGCACGCGGATACTGCTGATGAAGATCGGCAGCGGCAACCCGCCTTCGTCCAGTCGATCCACCAGCAGTTGCTTGCCGCGTTTCCAGGTGGTCATCAACACGAACAGCGCGATACCGGCAATCACCGGGAACGCCCCGCCCTGAATGATTTTCGGCACGTTGGCGGCGAAGTACAGACCATCCACCAACAGGAAACCCAGCAACACCGGAACCGCGAGGATCGGTGGCCACTTCCACAGCAGCAGCATCACCGCCGACACCAGGATAGTGGTCATCAGCATCGTGCCAGTCACCGCCACGCCGTAGGCCGAAGCCAACGCGCCGGAGGACTCGAAGCCCAGCACCAGGAGGATCACGCCGACCATCAGCGCCCAGTTCACCGCGCCGATATAGATCTGGCCTTGCTCGGCACTGGACGTGTGCTGGATGTGCATCCGCGGGATGTAGCCGAGTTGGATCGCCTGACGGGTCAGGGAGAACGCACCGGAAATCACCGCCTGAGAGGCGATTACCGTGGCCAGGGTCGACAACCCCACCAACGGAATCAGCGCCCAGCTCGGTGCCAACAAGTAGAACGGGTTACGGGCGGCTTCCGGATCACCAAGCAGCAACGCGCCCTGACCAAAGTAGTTCAGCACCAGGGCCGGCAGCACCAGAATGAACCAGGCCCGGGCAATCGGCTTGCGACCGAAGTGGCCCATGTCGGCGTACAACGCCTCGGCACCGGTCAATGCCAGCACCACCGCGCCAAGAATCGCGATCCCCATGCCCGGGTGGACCATGAAGAAACGTACGCCCCACACCGGATTCATCGCCTGCAACACTTCTGGATGCTGATTGATGCCATACACGCCCAGCGCGCCCAGCACCAGAAACCAGGTGACCATGATCGGCCCGAACAGAATGCCGATCCGCGCCGTACCGTGACGCTGAATCAGGAACAACGCCACCAGCACGATCAACGACAGCGGCACTACCCAATGGTCGATGCCTTCAAATGCCAGCCCAAGGCCTTCAATCGCCGAGAGAACGGAAATCGCCGGCGTGATCATGCTGTCGCCATAGAACAGCGCCGCACCGATCAGCCCGCAGACCACCAGCAACGTGCGCAATTTTGGATGGCCGGCCGCTGCTCGTCGGGCCAGGGCGGTCAAGGCCATGATTCCGCCCTCACCCTGGTTGTCGGCACGCAGCACGAACATCATGTATTTGATCGAGACGACCCAGATCAGCGACCAGAAGATCAGCGCCAGAATGCCCAGCACGCCGTCATGGTTGACCGGCACGCCATAGCCACCGGAAAACACTTCTTTGAGGGTGTACAGCGGGCTGGTGCCGATATCGCCATAAACCACCCCAACCGCCGCGACCAGCATACCGATCGGCTTCGCCGCCGAATGCTCGGCGCCTGCCACCTGACTACTTGCCTGCCCCATCCAAAACTCCTACTACTCAGACTCGGACTTCTTATAGGAAGCACTATGCTTTGTGGTGCAGCATGCGCTGTTTTACGTATTGTTACAGACGTTTTATTGACTATAGAAAATCGGTAAAGCGTAACGGCGCGAAGCATAGCGCAGCACTCGTCGTATTTCCCTGCATAAAGCTGGTCAAGTGCGCCTCTCATCGCTAGAATTGCGCACTTTTTGACCAGAGGCGCAACATAGCGCCCGTCAGTCGCCTTGCCGTCTTCGGCTGGAGGCGTCCCAAATACCGAGGTTAGACATGTCCACCACTCCTGCGCCGGCCAATCCAAAGGTTGGCTTCGTATCCCTGGGTTGCCCGAAAGCACTGGTCGACTCCGAGCGCATCCTTACCCAGCTGCGCATGGAAGGCTATGACGTTGTGTCCACTTACGAGGACGCCGACGTCGTGGTGGTCAACACCTGCGGCTTCATCGACTCGGCCAAGGCTGAGTCCCTGGAAGTGATCGGCGAAGCCATCAAGGAAAACGGCAAGGTCATCGTGACCGGCTGCATGGGCGTCGAAGAAGGCAATATTCGCAAGGTGCACCCAAGCGTATTGGCCGTGACCGGTCCGCAGCAGTACGAGCAGGTGGTCAACGCCGTGCACGACGCCGTGCCTCCGCGCCAGGATCACAACCCGCTGATCGACCTGGTGCCGCCGCAAGGCATCAAGCTGACCCCGCGCCACTACGCCTACCTGAAGATTTCCGAAGGCTGCAACCACAGCTGCAGCTTCTGCATCATCCCCTCGATGCGCGGCAAACTGGTCAGCCGTCCGGTCGGTGATGTACTGGACGAGGCTCAGCGCCTGGTCAAGGCCGGCGTCAAAGAGCTGTTGGTGATCTCGCAAGACACCAGCGCCTACGGCGTCGATGTGAAATACCGCACCGGCTTCTGGAACGGCGCGCCGGTGAAAACCCGCATGACCGAACTCTGCGAAGCCCTCAGCACCCTCGGTGTCTGGGTGCGTCTGCACTACGTTTACCCGTACCCGCACGTCGACGAGCTGATCCCGCTGATGGCCGCCGGGAAAATCCTGCCGTACCTGGACATCCCGTTCCAGCACGCCAGCCCGAAAGTCCTGAAAGCCATGAAACGCCCGGCCTTCGAAGACAAGACCCTGGCGCGGATCAAGAACTGGCGCGAGATCTGCCCGGACCTGATCATCCGTTCGACCTTCATCGTCGGCTTCCCTGGCGAAACCGAAGAAGACTTCCAGTACCTGCTGAACTGGCTGACCGAAGCCCAGCTGGACCGCGTTGGCTGCTTCCAGTACTCGCCGGTCGAAGGCGCACCAGCCAACCTGCTGGACGCGGCCATTGTGCCGGACGACGTCAAGCAAGACCGTTGGGACCGCTTCATGGCGCACCAGCAGGCCATCAGCTCGGCGCGCCTGCAAATGCGCATCGGCCGTGAAATCGAAGTGCTGGTCGATGAAGTCGACGAGCAAGGCGCGGTTGGCCGCTGCTTCTTCGATGCCCCGGAAATCGACGGCAACGTGTTCATCGACAACGGCAGCAACTTGAAACCAGGCGACAAAGTCTGGTGCAAAGTGACCGACGCCGACGAATACGACCTGTGGGCTGAACAGATCTAAACGCAAAAAATATAAAAAGCCCCGCTCTCCTGACGAGATGCGGGGCTTTTTTACGTCTATCGTTTTGTGAGAGAAAGAACTCGCGTCATCCACGCAAGAGAGGCCAGCGGGCATGCGCCAACACTCGGTCATTCACACGCCGAAACAAAGCGACTACGAAGAACTCACCCAAGTGTGGGAAGCCTCGGTGCGCGCCACCCATGACTTTCTGCCCGACAGCTACATCGACCTGCTGAAGAACCTGGTGCTGACCCGCTACCTCGACGCGGTGATGCTGATCTGCACCAAAGACTCACGCCAGCGCATCACCGGGTTCGCCGGCGTGGCGGCGGGCAAGGTCGAAATGCTCTTCATCGACCCGGCGCATCGCGGCAAAGGCCTGGGCAAGCAATTGCTGCGCTATGCCCTGGAACACCTGAACGCCGATGAGCTGGACGTCAATGAGCAGAATCCGCAGGCCTTGGGGTTTTACTTCAAACAGGGCTTTGAGGTAATCGGTCGCTCCGAGCACGACGGTATGGGTCAGCCGTATCCGTTGTTGCACATGCGTTTGCGTCAGGCGCAACAAAAGACACGCAATGGCTGACACAACATGAAACCCTTGTGGGAGCGAGCCTGCTCGGGAAAGCGGCCTATCAATCGACATTGATGTTGAAGCTGATGACGCTTTCGCGAGCAGGCTCGCTCCCACATTAAAAGCACATGCGGCAAATGGAGCCGGGATTAACCGGCGCCCAGCAGGTACAATGCCCACCCCTTTTTTGTTACGGCCCTGTCATGACTGACCCGATTCGTCTCTCCAAACGCCTCATCGAACTCGTCGGCTGTTCCCGTCGGGAGGCTGAGCTGTTCATCGAGGGCGGCTGGGTCACCGTGGACGGCGAAGTCATCGACGAGCCGCAGTTCAAGGTCGACACCCAAAAAGTCGAGCTCGATCCCGAAGCCAAGGCCACTGCGCCGGAGCCGGTGACCATTCTGTTGAACGTCCCTGCGGGCATGGACGCGGAAACGGCCATGGCGACCATCAGCGCCGAGACCCTGAGCGAAGAACACCGCTACGGCAAACGCCCGCTCAAGGGCCACTTCCTGCGCCTGACCGCCAGTACCGATCTGCAGGCCAATGCCAGCGGTCTGCTGGTGTTCACCCAGGACTGGAAGATCCTGCGCAAACTCACTGCCGACTCCGCCAAAATCGAGCAGGAATACGTGGTGGAAGTTGAAGGCGACATGGTGGCTCACGGCCTCAACCGCCTGAACCACGGCCTGACCTACAAGGGCAAGGAACTGCCGCCGGTCAAAGCCAGCTGGCAGAACGAAAACCGCCTGCGTTTTGCGATGAAGAACCCACAACCGGGCGTGATCGCCCTGTTTTGCCAGGCCGTGGGCCTGAAGGTCGTCGCCATCCGCCGCATCCGCATCGGCGGTGTGTCCATCGGCAAAGTGCCGTTGGGACAATGGCGCTACCTGTCCGGCAAAGAGAAGTTCTAAGACTTTTCACGCCGCCATACATTTCGGCGCCGCGGCTTATGCGGCGCCCACTGCTGAATATCAGGATTGCACACCATGATTCATAACGACGTACTGCGCAGCGTGCGCTACATGCTCGACATCAGCGACAAGAAAGTCATCGAGATCATCAAGCTCGGCGGCATGGACGTGTCCATGGAAGACCTGCTGACGTACCTCGACAAGAAAGAGGAAGACGAGGAAGGCTTCGTACGCTGCCCGGACGAGGTCATGGCGCATTTCCTCGATGGCCTGGTGATCTTCAAGCGCGGCAAGGACGAAAGCCGTCCGCCGCAGCCGATCGAAGTGCCGGTGACCAACAACATCATCCTGAAAAAACTGCGCGTAGCCTTCGAGCTGAAGGAAGACGACATGCACGCGATCCTCAAGGCTGCCGAGTTCCCGGTGTCCAAGCCTGAGCTGAGCGCGCTGTTCCGCAAGTTCGGCCACACCAACTACCGCACCTGCGGCGACCAGTTGCTGCGCAATTTCCTCAAGGGCCTGACCCTGCGCGTTCGTCCACAGTAAATCGCCCACGAACCTGTAGGAGCACAGCTTGCTGGCGAAGGCGATATTCAAAACGCCATCGCCAGCAAGCCGTGCTCCTACAGGGCTGTATAGCCCCTCATTCCTCGCAAAAATAGTGGCTCCGCTTCCAGCGGCTGACGGCTAGGGTGTTCTGACCCTCCGCCCTCAGGACTCGCCCTATGCACCCGTATTTTTCTCTCGCAGGCCGCACCGCTCTGGTGACCGGCGGCACCCGCGGTATCGGTAAAATGATCGCCAAGGCTTATGTCGAGGCTGGCGCCACCGTTTACGTGTGTGCCCGTGATGCCGACGCCTGTCAGCAAACTGCCAACGAACTGAGTGCATTCGGGGTTTGTCACGCGGTAGCTGCCAACCTGGCCCACGAAGAAGGCGTCCAGCAATTGGCTGCGCAATTGAGTGAACAGATCGGTCAGCTGGATATTCTGGTGAACAACGCCGGCACCACCTGGGGCGCGCCGCTGGAGAGTTACCCGGTCAAGGGCTGGGAAAAGGTCATGCAGCTCAACGTGACCTCGGTGTTCAACTGCATCCAACAGTTTCTGCCGCTGCTGCGCAAGGCCGGTTCGGCGGCGAATCCGGCACGGATCATCAACATTGGTTCGGTCGCCGGGATTTCGTCCTTCGGCGAACAGGCGTATGCCTACGGCCCAAGCAAGGCTGCCCTACATCAACTGTCGCGGATTCTGGCGCGGGAATTGGTGAGTCAGCACATCAACGTTAATGTGATCGCACCGGGTCGTTTTCCGAGCAAGATGACGCAGCACATTGGCAATGATGAGCAGGCGCTGGCGGAGGACACGGCGCTGATTCCGATGAAGCGCTGGGGGCGGGAGGAAGAGATGGCGGCGTTGGCGATCAGTCTGGCGAGTACGGCCGGGGCGTATATGACTGGGAATATTATTCCTTTGGATGGTGGGTTCAGTCTCTAGATCGGCGGTGCGGCTATCGCGGGCAAGCCACGCTCCCACAGGTTTTATGCCGTACACAAAACTTGTGTTCACTCGAGAACCCTGTGGGAGCGTGGCTTGCCCGCGATGAGGCCGGCTCTGCCACCACCAGACTTGAGGCCCGTCGGGTTATCATGCCCGCCTCAACTCCGCCTCGACCCCAAACCATGACCTACAGCGTTTCCCCCATCGGTTTCGTGCGCTCCTGCTTCAAGGAGAAGTTCGCCATTCCGCGCCAACCGCAACTGGCCCCGGCCGCTCGAGGCGTGCTGGAGTTGGTGGCGCCGTTCGATCAGGGTGATGCGGTGCAGGGGCTGGAACAGGTCAGCCATGTCTGGCTGCTGTTCCTGTTCCATCAGGCCCTGGAAGAAAAGCCACGCCTGAAAGTCCGCCCTCCCCGCCTGGGTGGCAACAAATCCATGGGCGTATTTGCCACTCGGGCGACGCATCGACCCAATGGCATCGGTCAATCGGTGGTCAAACTGGACAAAATCGAAGCCAATCGGCTGTGGATCTCCGGCATCGATTTGCTGGACGGCACGCCGGTGCTCGACATCAAACCCTATGTGCCTTATGCAGACATCATCGATACGGCGTCCAACAGCATCGCCAGCGCCCCGCCATCGCTGATTCCCGTGCAGTGGACAGACTCAGCACTGCAACAGGCTCACAGCCACGCTCAGCGGCTTGATGAGCCCTTGGTCGAGCTGATCGAACAATGCCTGGCACAAGACCCACGCCCGGCGTACCAGATTCCTACGCCAGAAAGGGAATACGGCGCGCAGTTCTGGGATGTGGATGTGCGCTGGCATTACCCCACGCCTGACCTGATCCGCGTCCTCGAAGTCATTCCCGTCTCCAATCCGGCATAAAAAAGCCCCCATTGCCTGCACAGGCAATGGGGGCTGATCGTTCCCACGCTCCGCGTGGGAATGCATCCAGTGACGCTCTGCGTCACCCAAACAACGGCTTACTTCTCGACGAACGCACGCTCGATCAGGTAATCACCCGGCTCGCGCATCCGCGGCGACACTTTCAGGCCGAAGCTGTTCAACACTTCGCTGGTCTCGTCGAGCATGCTCGGGCTGCCGCACAGCATGGCGCGGTCGTCCTGCGGGTTGATCGGTGGCAGACCGATGTCGCTGAACAGCTTGCCGCTGCGCATCAGGTCGGTCAGGCGGCCTTCGTTCTCGAATGGCTCGCGGGTCACGGTCGGGTAGTAGATCAACTTGTCACGCAGCGCCTCGCCGAAGAACTCGTTCTGCGGCAAGTGCTCGGTGATGAACTCGCGGTAAGCGACTTCATTGACGTAACGCACGCCGTGGCACAGGATCACTTTTTCGAAACGCTCGTAGGTTTCCGGGTCCTGGATGACGCTCATGAATGGCGCCAGACCGGTACCGGTGCTGAGCAGGTACAAATGTTTGCCAGGCTTCAAGTCATCCAGCACCAGGGTGCCGGTAGGCTTTTTGCTGATGATGATCTCGTCGCCTTCCTTCAGATGCTGCAGCTGGGAAGTCAGCGGGCCATCAGGCACCTTGATGCTGAAGAACTCGAGATGCTCTTCCCAGTTCGGGCTGGCAATCGAGTAAGCGCGCATAAGCGGGCGGCCATTGGGCTGTTGCAGGCCGATCATCACGAACTGACCGTTCTCGAAGCGCAGGCCCGGATCGCGGGTGCACTTGAAGCTGAACAGAGTGTCGTTCCAGTGGTGAACACTGAGGACACGCTCGTGGTTCATGTTGCTCATGTACGTGGGACTCCTGGAGATTTGCCTGCGCCGATGATGTGCGCAATTGCATCGCATTCTAATGGCAGCGACAATATCTGTTAAATGGATTATTAAGATAAGGGTTATCGGTTATATCGATATGCGATTTACTCTCCGTCAACTTCAAGTATTCGTCGCCGTCGCCCAGCAGGAAAGCGTATCCCGTGCTGCCCTGACGCTCAACCTTTCGCAATCGGCGGCGAGCACCTCGATCACCGAGCTAGAGCGTCAGTGCAGCTGCCAGCTGTTCGATCGCGCCGGCAAACGGCTGAGCCTCAACGCCCTCGGCAAACAACTGTTGCCGCAAGCGGTGGCGCTGCTCGATCAGGCCAAGGAGATCGAAGACTTGCTCAACGGCAAGTCAGGTTTCGGCTCCCTGGCGGTCGGCGCGACCCTGACCATCGGCAATTACCTCGCCACCCTGCTGATCGGCAGCTTCATGCAGCGCCATCCGGAAAGCCAGGTGAAGCTGCATGTGCAGAACACCGCCAACATCGTGCAACAGGTCGCGCATTATGAAATTGACCTGGGTCTAATCGAAGGCGACTGCAGCCATCCGGACATCGAAGTGCAGAGTTGGGTCGAAGATGAACTGGTGGTGTTCTGTGCGCCCCAACATCCGCTGGCCAAACGTGGCATCGCGACCATGGAGGAGCTGAGTCATGAGGCGTGGATTCTCCGCGAGCAAGGCTCGGGGACACGGCTGACGTTCGACCAGGCCATGCGACACCATCGCAGCGCGCTGAACATTCGCCTGGAGCTGGAACACACCGAAGCGATCAAGCGCGCGGTGGAATCAGGTTTGGGGATTGGTTGCATTTCGCGCCTGGCGCTGCGCGATGCGTTCCGCCGCGGCAGCCTGGTGCCAGTGGAAACACCGGATCTGGATCTGGCGCGGCAGTTCTATTTCATCTGGCACAAACAGAAATACCAGACATCGGCGATGCGCGAATTCCTCGAACTGTGCCGCGCGTTCACCGCCGGGGTTCAGCGCAGCGACGAGATCGTCCTGCCCACCATCGCTTAAAGCAGAATCACCGCCCACACCAGCGCGATCATGCTCAACGCCACGAGTTGAGCAGCGCTGCCCATGTCCTTGGCATTCTTGGACAGAGGGTGCAACTCAAGGGAAATGCGGTCGATGGCCGCTTCCACCGCCGAGTTGAGCAATTCGACGATCAACGCCAACAGGCAGACTGCAATCAGCAGCGCCTGCTCGACACGGCTGACATTCAGGAAGAACGACAGCGGAATCAGGATGGCATTGAGCAACACCAGTTGCCGGAAGGCCGCCTCGCCAGTGAAGGCCGCGCGCAGGCCGTCAAGGGAATAGCCGGAGGCGTTGAGGATGCGTTTTAGGCCGGTCTGGCCTTTGAAAGGTGACATAGAGTAGGCAACTGACCAAAAAGGAATGGGGAAACTAGATTAAGCAAAGTCAAAAAAGCGTGAACACGTAGCGCCTTAGTTGCTCGAAATTGACTCAAGTTGTTGCAAGAGCAGCGCTGCCTGAGTCCGGGTCCGCACATTAAGCTTACGGAAAATGGCCGTGACGTGGGCCTTGATCGTCGCTTCGGAAACGCTCAACTCGTAAGCAATCTGCTTGTTCAGCAAACCTTCACAGACCATGGTCAATACCCGGAACTGCTGGGGTGTCAGGCTGGCAAGGCCTTCGCTGGCGGCCTTGGCTTCGGCGGAAACGCTGACCGCTTCGAAGGCCTGGGGCGGCCAGAAAACGTCGCCATCGAGCACCGCGCGTACGGCTTTCTGAATGACGCTCAAATCACTGGACTTGGGAATGAAACCGCTGGCGCCGAACTCACGGGATTTCACCATGATCGACGCTTCTTCCTGAGCCGAGACCATCACTACCGGAATCTGCGGGTACTGCCCACGCAACAGCACCAGCCCGGAAAAACCGTAAGCCCCCGGCATGTTCAGGTCCAGCAATACCAGATCCCAGTCGGCCTTTTCGTCCAGACGGGTTTCCAGCTCGGCAATGCTCGCCACTTCCACCAGACGGACATCCGGGCCCAGGCCCAGGGTCAACGCTTGATGCAGGGCGCTACGAAAAAGAGGATGGTCATCGGCAATCAGGATTTCGTATGTGGCCATTTTTCAAATGATCCTGTTTTTTTATGGGACGCCTGATGCATTCAGGCCTCGCCAAAACAACTCGAGGTGCAGCCACGCAGCGGCACCAACAGGGCACGTTCAACGCCAATTACGTAAAAAAAGCAGCGTTTCAAACCTTGGCCGCGCCCTAATCGGCGCCAAGCATGCCCAGCGAAGCCGGGGTGGTCAAGTTGCGTGGCCCTGCCAGCAAGCCTGGTTCTTTTGCAGTATGGGCGACTCTCAGCAAACGACGGGCGCCGCGTGCTGCACAAAGGGCATCAGCTCGGCGTGGGCCGGTGTTGCAACATTCATATCCAGCTGATGTTTAGCGTCCAGGTAATGCTGGCTGAACACATCAAAATAAGCGTCCAGCGCCGAGGCAGCGTCTGTATCACCGGCAAGATCGAGACACAGCGCCGCCACTTCGGCCGTGCACAGGTGCTCACTGCGAGTGGACCTGCGCAATCGGTACCGTGAAAGTTTCTCAGGAAGCAGGCTCAGAATCGGGAACGCATCAAAATAGGGGCTTTTACGGAAAATCTTCCGGGCCTCAGTCCAGGTGGCGTCCAGCAGAATAAACAGTGGGCGCTTGGTGCTATCGACCTCGACGCTGTGGGTAACTCGCTCGGGCTCGACGTATTCGCCAGGAAACACCAGATACGGCTGCCATTGCGGGTCGGCCAACAACGCCAGAAGTTGTTCATCGACTTCCGTGCGCGACCAGATGAATGCATGGTTGTCGCGCACCACATCGGCAATCAGCCAACCGGTATTGCTCGGTTTGAACACTTCTTTATTGGTCATGATCAGGCACACGCCGCTACGGGTGTCGACCTGCGGGCGCCAGGCGCATAGGCAGTGACTCTCGATCACACGGCAGGCACGGCAACGGGTTGCTCGCCAGCCACGGGCCTGAATCGGCTTGATGCCCTCTTCCTCTCGCTGATCACGCAAGCGGGCTACGGCGTTGGGGGCGTGGTTCATCGTGAGCAACACCGGCAGACAGGAAAACTCGACACAAACGGCACTCGGCAAGGCAATAAAGGCCAGCAGTTTACCAGAGCGGCCAGCGCAAGCCTGTACCGTCCAGGCGGGCTCCCCTATAATTCGCCGCCACTGAACGCACAGCCACGTGGCTGGTCGAACCACCAGTCACTGAACCAGGAGAGTTTCATGCTGCGCCTTATCGTTCCCACCGCTGCCATTCTGCTGGCGTCGTCCTTCAACGCTCAGGCTGCGTCCTTGAGTGAGCAGAATCTCAACAGAGAGCTGCGAAACGTCGCCGTACAAAGCAGTGTCGGCACTCCACGGGCGATCAACGAAGACATTCAGGATCAGGGTTATACCGTCGAAGGCAATCAACTGATCAACCATCTGAGTGTTCAAAGCAGCCACGCCGACAAGATGCGCGCCGATCCGAAAGCCGTGTACTTCCAGCTTGGCGCCTCCGTCTGCCGAAACGACGGGTTCCGCAAGCTGATGGCCAAGGGCGCGATCATGCGTTACGACTTCACCGAAGTGAAAACCAATCGCCCGGTCGGCTCCGCAAGCTTCCAGGAATCGGATTGCCCGAAAGCCACACCGGCCAAGAAAAAGTAATCAACGGGAATTGGCGCGCCGCTGTTCATCCTCGGCGCGCAATTCTGCCAACAACGCCTGCAAATAGCGCGAACGTCGCTCCCCGCCCTCCAGACGTCGGCAGCACTCCTCTTCGAGACTCAAATGATTGGTCTCGGCTGATAATTTCAGCAATCGATACAGTTGCGCATCGATCTCCAGAGTGACTCTGGGCATGGTTTCCCGCCTCCCTGCACGCATCGATCATCGTTTATCGCGCGAAAATCCCTGAATTGCTTGAACGTTGCGTCCTGCCATTGACGCAAAGTTGTCGTGTCACGCCTGTAACTTAGTAAATCAGAGCGCAGGACATATGGCTTGCGTTCAGACGAGCGGTGAAAGCACCTTGCAAATCGTCAATAAGCGGTTGCCAGGAAAGACTTTGCGGCGCAATGATCGAGCAGCAAAAATCGTTGCGAGGGTCTAAATTCAAAGTGTTCACGTTGTTTTTTTTCAGGGCAGAAAAGGGGCTGCCCATTGCGTGTCTTATTGTGCGAACGTTTCTTTCATTCAAGGGATAAGCAGAGCCCGTATGGATGGCTCGATTGCAACCGAGTCAGGTGGAGCGCCCAGGCAAGGGCTTGGGCAGACAGCGACACAAGGAGTGTCGCGGCGCCGACGATTGTTTTGTCGGGCCAAGGGTTCTGTGCAGAAGGAGAAGTTGAATGCCTTACCAACCGAATGACCTCCTGAGCCGTCATTTTCAAGAAAGCGGCCACGACCTCACCAGCAAGGTCGAAGAACAACTCAACCTGGTTTCACCCAACAGCCCCAACATCCCGATTTACCGCGACATGATCCTGACTGTGCTGCGCATGGCCCAGGAAGATCACAACCGCTGGAATGCCAAGATCACCCTGCAAGCCTTGCGCGAACTCGAACATGCCTTCCGTGTGATGGAGCAGTTCAAGGGACGACGCAAAGTCACTGTTTTCGGCTCGGCCCGCACGCCGATAGAACACCCGTTGTATGGTTTGGCCCGAGAACTTGGCGCCGCTCTGGCGCGCTCGGACATGATGGTCATCACCGGTGCCGGCGGCGGCATCATGGCGGCGGCCCACGAAGGCGCCGGCCTGGAACACAGCCTGGGATTCAACATCACCCTGCCCTTCGAGCAACATGCCAATCCCACGGTCAATGGCACCGGGAATCTACTGCCCTTCCACTTTTTCTTTACCCGCAAGCTGTTCTTCGTCAAGGAGGCCGATGCGCTGGTCCTGTGCCCAGGCGGTTTCGGTACGCTGGATGAAGCGCTGGAAGTGCTGACCCTGATCCAGACCGGTAAAAGCCCGCTGGTGCCTGTGGTGCTACTGGATGCGCCGGGCGGCAAGTTCTGGCAAGGCGCGCTGGACTTCATTCATCAGCAACTGGAGGAAAATCGCTACATCCTGCCAACCGACATGAAGCTGTTGAGTCTGGTCTACAGTGCCGAAGAGGCAGTGGAGCAGATCAATCAGTTCTACAGCAACTTCCACTCCAGCCGCTGGCTCAAGCATCAGTTCGTGATTCGCATGAACCACAAACTCAGCGACCGGGCGCTCGAACACATGCAGGAGGCATTCGCCGACCTGTGCCTGAGCGACCATTTCCATCAGCACGCCTACAGCGGTGAGGAGCACGACGAAGCACAGTTCAGCCATCTGGCGCGACTGGCCTTCACCTTCAACGCCCGTGATCATGGCCGTCTGCGGGAGCTAGTGGACTACATCAACCTGCCGGAAAACTGGGCCCAGTCCAAACCCCAGGCGCAACAACGCACACGGGAACCGTCCAAGGTAACGTGAGGCAAAAAAAACGGCCCGCTATCGAAATAGCGAGCCGTTCATTCAATCGTCCATCCCTCGGCCGCTGAACAAGCGGCTGATCATTTCCATGGAATATCCCCGATAACTCAGGAACCTGCCCTGTTTGGCACGTTCCCGGGCGTCTATCGGTAAGTGCCCGGAGAATTTTCGCCGCCAGGTGTCTTCCAGCTGTTCCTGCCAGTTGATACCGCTCTCGCGCAAGGCGAGTTCGATATCGGTACGTTGCAGACCGCGCTGGCTCAACTCTTCACGAATTCGCAAAGGGCCATAACCGGAACGGGCACGGTAGGAAACGAAGCTTTCGAGGTAACGGGATTCGGACAACAGGCCCTCTTCCGTCAAACGGTCGAGTGCTGTGTCGATCATTTCAGGGAGGGCGCCGCGCTGACGCAGTTTACGCGTCAGCTCGACTCGACCGTGCTCGCGTCGCGCGAGCAGGTCCATTGCGGCTCGCCGCACCGCGACGAGTGTATCGAGTACGGCGGTCATCGGATCAATCAGATATCAGCGTCAGCCAGGTCATCAGCAGTCTCTTTGACTGGCGATGCTTTAACGTCCGGCGCTGGAGTCAGCAACTTGTCACGCAGTTGCTTCTCGAGCTTGGCGGCGATTTCCGGATTGTCTGCCAGGAACTTGGCCGAGTTAGCCTTGCCCTGACCGATCTTGGTGCCTTCGTAGGCATACCAGGCGCCGGACTTCTCAACGAAACCGTGCAGCACGCCCAGGTCGATCATCTCACCGTTGAGGTAGATGCCCTTGCCGTAAAGAATCTGGAACTCAGCCTGACGGAACGGCGAAGCCACCTTGTTCTTCACAACCTTGACGCGGGTTTCGCTACCGACGACTTCATCACCTTCTTTCACCGCGCCAGTACGGCGGATGTCCAGACGAACCGATGCGTAGAACTTCAGCGCGTTACCACCAGTAGTGGTTTCCGGGCTGCCGAACATCACGCCGATTTTCATGCGGATCTGGTTGATGAAGATCACCAGGCAGTTGGCGTTCTTGATGTTACCGGTGATTTTACGCAGCGCCTGGGACATCAGACGGGCTTGCAGGCCCACGTGCATGTCGCCCATTTCGCCTTCGATTTCAGCCTTTGGCACCAGAGCGGCCACGGAGTCGACGATGATCACGTCTACCGCGTTGGAACGCACCAGCATGTCGGTGATTTCCAGGGCCTGCTCGCCGGTGTCCGGCTGGGAAACCAGCAGGTCGTCGACGTTAACGCCCAATTTGCCGGCGTACTCAGGATCGAGGGCGTGTTCGGCATCGACGAATGCGCAGGTCGCGCCGGCTTTTTGAGCCTGGGCGATGACCGACAGTGTCAGCGTGGTTTTACCGGAGGATTCAGGACCGTAGATTTCAACGATACGGCCTTTTGGCAGACCGCCAATGCCGAGCGCGATGTCCAGACCCAGAGAGCCAGTGGAAATAGCCGGGATCGCCTGACGGTCCTGATCGCCCATACGCATTACGGCACCCTTGCCGAATTGACGTTCGATCTGACCCAGGGCCGCAGCCAAGGCTTTCTTCTTGTTGTCGTCCATTAAAGTCCTCACGTAATCAATAAGGCCTGACGGCCAACACCTGTATAAGTAGCCAGTATTATTCCACAGCGTTTCAGGATCGCCTACCCCTGATTTGAGATTTCTCCAGCGGCATGGCGCAGCAGCCCCTCTAGCGCGGCCTTCACCGTTTGTCGGCGGACCTCGTCACGGTTACCGGGAAAGTACTGCACCTCGCTGAACACCTGCTCGCCGATGCCCCAAGCCAGCCACACCGTGCCCACGGGCTTGCTCGGCGAACCACCATCCGGCCCGGCTACACCGCTGACCGCCACGGCAAAACGCGCCCGGCTTTTTTCCTGCGCGCCGCGGACCATGGCCTCGACCACCTCGCGACTGACCGCCCCGACGGTTGGAAACAACTCGGCCGGGACATCCAGTTGCTGGGTTTTCTGGCGGTTGGAGTAGGTGACATAACCGGCCTCGAACCACGCCGAACTCCCCGGAATACGGGTGATCGCCTCGGCAATCCCGCCACCGGTACAGGACTCGGCGGTGGTGACGTGGGCATTGAGAACCTGCAAGCGTCTGCCAAGTTCAGCGGCCAGCTGAGTGATATCTTTCACGGCTCTCTCCTGATCGAGCGGAATGAGGCCTACCGTACACGAGCCGATCACGCTTGCAAGGTTCAGGATCGATCAAAATGTTAGCGAGCGAGGGCTCTGACATAGGCCTGACACGCCTGCAGGGCAATCAGTCCGCTATCGCCTGCGTCGGTGATGGCGATAATTCGTTGAGCATGCGCCGCGTCAAGTCGGGCTCGCGGGGCGCCATGATCCACGCCGCCGGCGCTGGAGGCGGCTGGCACTGCACAGGTTGAGGCAGCGTCATTGGTATCGAGGAGGACTGACAGGCGCACATCAGCAGTGGCAAGACGATCGCGCAGGCGACCTTGATCACGTTCGGCATCGCTAAGTGCTCGATAATGGGTTTGCTCACTGGCCGAAAGCCGCTGCTCCAGGGCCAGACGCTTGTTCTGCTCGGCCTGTTGCTGCGTGGCGGCCGTCTGAGTCAGTTGATTAAGGGTCTCGGCGTGCAGCCTGGCCTGCTCCGCCAGTTGCCGGCCATAGCGCCAATCCTGAAACTGCCAGGCCAGCGCCGCCGAACAACCGGCCAGCACCAGCAGACCGATCAGTCGCCAACCGATCAGACCGACGGCTGGCATAGCACCGCCCTCGCCCGCGCCCAGATTTCCAGTCGATCCTGCAAGCCGTTCAGTCCGCCGTTGATACGACGAGTGATGCTGTTGAACTGGTCGCGGTCGGCCAATTCATTCAAGCCGTTCTGCTCCCAGAACCATGCCGCTGATTCAGCGGCCCATTGGGGTTGTTCCAGCAGTTCAGGCAGAGACAGCAGACGTTCATCGCCGAACAAGCCGAGACTGCATTGACGGTAGTTGTTGCGACCGGTGATCTGGATCAGGCCACGGCCACGGTACTTTTGACCGTCGCCGTCGGGTTCTGGAGTGTTGCCCAAGCGGGCGGCCAGGGTGCCGGTGTCGTATTTGCTCAGGTATTGAGTGCTGCCCAGTTCACGTACGTACTGCAACTGCCCCGACTCGTGACCGACTTGCGCGAGGAAGGCGGCGATGCGTTTTGGGGTGTTGATGTTGCGGTGAGACATGGCGGTGTTCAGGGCGAAAATGAAAACGCCCGCTTGGGAGCGGGCGTTGGGCATTATTCTTACAAGACTGTTTTCAGTGACTGACATAGCGTTCAATCCTGCCTGCATTTTCCGGTCGAGTCATGGTTAGCGGCCTCGACCTGTCAGCCATTTCTTTGCCAGGGCTTTGAGGGTGTTGTTCGGCCCCGCCACTTCGTGCGGCGAATATAGCCATCCGAGAGTACCGAAGTTCGCCGTCCACTCGAGTTGCGGAGCCGGTGTTACATCGGTGATGTCGACCCACAGAAGATCCGGATGAAACATCTCGGCCATATTGCCTTCGGTCGAAAAGAGTTCGACCACGGTGTTCTTAACGATGCGTGCGTAAGTTCTCATCAGGCGTACTCGTAAATGATCACGACACCCGGCGCGCCGGCGCCGCCGGGTCTTCCCGGCTGATTGGGAGCGTTAGCAATTCCACCCGCACCAGAACCGTAGCCGGTTCCCGGTGCCGCAAGTGCCATCGCAACACTGCTGCCGAAACCGCCGCAACCCAGTGGTGAATTACCACCATGACCGGCAAGGGTTGATCCGTTGACGGATATCCCGGGACTACCGGCTGCTCCCGCACTGTTGAGGATGTTTGCGCCCGTGGATGGCGTGCTTGGGAAACCGCCCACGAACAAGCCGACTGCGGGGAATGTGATACTGCCGATCCAAGGCGAACCACCACCTCCGGGAGCAGAAACCAATGAACCGAAAGAACTGGTGCCGCCCGATCCGGCATTCGCCGCAACAGGCCCCGCCGCTCCGCCAGCCCCTACGGTTATGACCTGACTGGCGCCTATCGTTGCAGAGGAAAGCAACGCTTCGGCGTAACTGCCGGAGGCACCACCACCCGTAAGGGAAGCCTGATTGGTCGTCGTTGTCCCGATCCCCGCACTCCCCCCGCCGCCACCCATCACCTTGACCAGCACATTCTTCATCCCGACCGTCGGCACATAAACGCCGGACGAGGTGAACGTGCGCACACTCAACAACCTGCCGCCCGTGGCATTGCCGCCACTTGCATAGACCAGCAGCCAACTGTCCAGCGCTGCGCAATACACCACCGAACACAGACTACCGCCGACAATTTCAGCAGGCCGCAATGCACTTGAAGCCAGATTGACAAGCGGCTTGGGCAACAAGCCATTCGGCGCAAACGTGCTAGCGCCGGTATTGGCATTGCCAGCAGTGAAGCGCAGGACCAAACCGTCTTTCAGCATGGTGATGGCCGGCACGTAGTTGGCCATGTAGAGGTTGGCAGAGCCCACATCCGGGGCATGTTTGTCCTCGCCTGCCTGACTGAGTTTTTTGACTGCTTGCAGCAATTGCGTCGCGTCCGTTTCACTCGGCTCAAGGCCGGCGGATTTGACGACATTCAATAACTCATCAGTAACGTCATTGCCCCAAGTGGCGGGAATCAAGGATCCCGGCAACCCTGCAACGACGTCTTCATTGACAAACTTTCCATTCACCAGCCCTACGCTGGGAACACTTTTTGGATAATCCAATTTCTCTTCTTCCTGTTATTGGGCAAGGCAGACAAACTGCCGTCACACGCGAGAGCGGAAACGAAAACGCCCGCTTGGGAGCGGGCGTTGGGCATGATTTCTTTTAGCTGAATATCCGAGATGCGCATCCTTTGATCCCTAATGAACGCTTCAGTGGATTTGCGGCACAAGCCAGGCAGGAACCACCGGACGATGCTGTGAAGCCGGAAACAATTCCAACTGAGGCCAATCCCGCAGAGCCTGTACGTAAGCAAGCAGCTCAATAAATGCATTCGAGTCCAACGTGTGCACCCTCCCCATCCCACTCTCATCGCGATGGCGCTCAAGCAACCACTGAACACGTCCAATTTCAGTGTTGCGCCATGCCCTCTCAGCCTTGCAAAGCTCAGCCAACTCGAAAGCATCGTTTTTTGCCCATTCCTTACCATTCCAGGCATGAAACTCTGTCGGTCGAGGTTCAAGGGTAAACTCCAAAGGCAAGTCGCCCAGCAGATCCAGTTCGACAGCTTCTCCGTCTTCAGTTCTATACGCAATGCAGTGATGCTCAGGAACAATTTTCCATTGCCCACTCTCTCGAATAGCGCATTCGCCTGCTCTGACAGGAGGCGGAGGGTCAAGATAGGCATCTGCAGGAATTAGCCAGACACCCTCTTCCATAGGAGAGGGGTCCGCCTGACTTGAGAATAAAAACTTCCCCGTGACCGGATCGCAGTTATAAATAATCCTCACAAATCCTCCTTAATACTTAATACAAGCGAGCAGCGCTATATTACGTGGACGGGTTTCCGCACCTCCCACACTGGATGTCGAAAAGGTATAGGGCCCGCTATAAAAATCATCCGTCGACGTAATCCCACCTCCCGCATTGAAGTCGTTTGCCTGGTAGCCCACAACAGTGTGCGCATGGCTTTGAATGGCATAACTCTGAGCGCTCCCAAATAGCCGCCCACTGTCCACCGCACGACCATCGTCCCAGCAGCGTAGAAACTCACCACGTAAATCCGGAAGTTTGAAGGTACTTGTTCCATCCCCCGCCCCATGAGTTGTACCAATAGCCGCAAATAAGGAGGCGTAGGCGACTCGACTGACCAGCGCGCCATTTGCCTTCAACCAACCACCAGGAGGTCCAGGCATTGCGAAATAGGCGACCATGCCCTGCGGAGCCAATATCGTTGCCTGACTGGCCTCAAGCGCGTCGGTTATTCCATAACCATTCAACGTAGTCGGCTTGTTTTTCATTTTAGTGAAATCAACAAGTACACCAACAGCCGAAACCAACTGATCCTCTTTCGTCTCGTCAGGCGTTAATCCCGCAGCCTTGACTACGTTCAAAATTTCCTGCGTAACCGTATTCCCCCAACTGGCCGGGATCACTGATCCCGGCGTGCCGACTTCCGGGTTCTCATCCGCAAACCGACCATTAACCAACCCGACACTAGGCACGCTTTTTGGGTAATCCATACTCCCCCCTACAGGTCGCTAACTAACGTTCGAATAGCCACAATGGCCTCTTCCATGACTTCTTTCGCCAAGTCCATCTTGCCCTTGACGACATGAGCCTTGATTTTCTCTTTGGCCTTCAATCGGAGAGTACGGAGCGTCAGTAAACTTTTATTGAACTGAGCCGTTTTTACGAGAATCTCGTCGGCAGCCTGTTTAGCTGTCCGGCCTTTGATAACCCATGCGGAGACGGCCAGCGGCACGTCTTTTTTCGGGTAACCCGCATCCTGAAAGGCTTGGGCGTCGACGGCGGCCTGGGCGTACTCCATGGCTTTGAGAGGATCACCGGCCAGAGCAGTGCGCGCGCTGTCTGCGGCAGCATCGACTTTGGCGCACAGGCGTTCGGTTTCCTGTTGTTCCAGCAGGGCGACTTTCGCGGCGTCCAGCACCCATTGTTCACCGTCCCAGTCATGGGCGGCGGAAGGCTGTGCGGGACGTAGTCCGTCCTCGAACTGATGAAGCTCTTGAATAACGTTCATCGAATCAACTCCCAGGAAAGACTGACATTGACTGCCGCCGAGAAGTTGACCGCGATCCCAGTGGCGTAATCAGACACGGGGTGGTTTTTGATCCCCATACTGAACAGCAATTCATCGCTGACGGCGCTGGTCGAACCGAGCATGTGTTCGGCCTGGTAGGACTGCCACAACGAGCGCAATTGCAAATGGTCGAAACTGGCGGTCAGGGTCGTGACCGTGGCGTCGTTGACAAAGTTATTGGTAAAGATCACGCACGGCATCGGGTTCGTCCAACCACCATCGTGATTGGAGCTTGTGGTCAGCACCGGAGAGAGAAAGCAGTAATTGCCGCCAACCCAACCCGTTGGCGCAAACGACACCCCAGTGATCTCGGTCGCCGAAGGCGTCGGGTTCCCCACCACCAGACGTGTCGCCCGGGCATGAGGATCCAGAGGCAGGTAAACCACACCGCTGCCGTTGACGGTTTGCGTCCACGCCAATCGGTTACGGTTGTAGATCGGCCTGACGACTGGAACGGACCCCGGTGCTCCCGTCATTATCCAGGCAATGCAGATGTCCAGCGGCGTGGATTGAAAACCGCCCCCCGCTCCGCCATTGACAGTGCCCTTCAGACCTTCGGGCGCGACGTCATAGATTGTTCCTCGTTGCGCGTAGAACGTCAGCGCACCACCGATCACCTGCGCCCGCAGGAAGTAGCTGGAGGTCGCCAACAAATCACTGCTCCACGCTTGGGTGGTAAACGTCCGCGCCCTCCCCAACTGCCCCGCGACGACTTCCTGCCCAATGCTGACCAATACCCCCGCCGGAATCGACACCCGGCCGCCGCTGGTCGAAACTGCCGCCGGGGTTACCGCCAAACGCCCATCCGCTGTAGCCACCGTGGCCGGCGGCAACGAGCCGATCGGCAATGCCGAATCCAGATTCCAGCCCTTGGCGGACACGCTCTGAATTGCTTGCAGCAACTGATCGTACTTCGTCTCGTCCGGAGTCAGATCCCCGGCCTTGATGACGTTCACAATTTCCTGCGTTACCCCATTCCCCCAGTCCGCCGGAATCAACGACCCCGGCGTCCCGGTCAGCGGGTTCTCATCCACAAACTTCCCATTCACCAACCCGGCGCTGGGCACACTGTTCGGATAATCCATCTCTCTACCCCCTAGTCATAATTGATGTGCACCTTGGTATGCGCCGGTGCGCTGCGATGGATCTGGCATTCCAGGGCCGAGCCCGGGTTCATGCCGAAGCGTTCGCCCCAGTAGCTGGCGCCGAAACGTCGGCCCAGCAGCAGGCGGCCACCGGTGTTGAGCGTCCACATGAAATGCGCCTGCCATGTTCCGAAGTGCGCCTGGCCAAACCGGGCCCGTCCCATGCGCGGGACTTCAAGCTCGGTGATGGTGGCGTTCGGATAACCCTGGCTCTTGGCGATCTCGACGTAGTAGCTGATGGCTTGGCTGCCAACAGCGAGCAGTCGCCGGCGTACGGCAAGGCGGCGGTCGTCGAACAGTGGCGTCGCGCCCAGGCACGGGTCGGGCAGGTTCATCACCCGCTCCCAGTCCGGCACCAGTTCACTGACGCCAGCCGGGTCCATTTCGTTGAGCAGGTCAGCGGCGCGAGCGTCGAGGAGGGCCAGTTCCTGGGCGACGCCTTCAAGGACTTCTTCGAGTTCCGGGACCCGCTCGGGGTCCCACGCCGGGCCGCTGGGCAGCAGGCTGCGCAGTTGGGCGTGGTATTGCGCGGCGGTTCTGATCACTGCCATACGCAACCTCCGAAGGTCAGCAACTGGTTGCTCTCGGCTCCGACGTCGGCGGTAGGTGACTTGAGATCGTGATCACTTTCGCCGGTCGCGCTGCTGATGGCTTCACGGATGTGACTCACCAGCAGGGTGTCGCCCAGGCCGCCTTCGCGGTTATGCAGATCACGCAGTTGCGCCTCAACGGCAGCGCGCACGGCCGTGGTGTCGGGCTTCAGGCTCAGTCGGTAGGTCACCGGCACTTGTACCGGTGGCAGCACACGCAATTCGGCGGTGACTGGCCGCAGAGGTTCGATGTAGGCCTGGACTTCAGCCAGTCGATCGGGATTGGGGACGGGTTGCGTATCGTCGTCACGCATGATGTACAGACTGACAATGCCGGGGCCGGGATAGCTGCCGCGACACCAGGCACGGGTCACCCCCGGACATTCGAGCGCCCAGGTTTCGTAGTCTTGTGCCGAACCGCCGTGAGGAATGATCCGGTAAGAACGAATCACCCGGGACCGCAGGGACTCCAGACTTTCCCGAGCGATTCCGCCGGTCAACCCCGGCGCCAGAACCGTGAAGCTGTTGCCGATAATGCCCAGAATCGGCTGCACCGGAATCAGCGTCATGCCAGCCTCGGCGTTGCCCAGGCTGCCGGCCTCGAGCGCGGCGATGGTGGTGCTGTTGAGGCCATTGCTGGTGGTGCGCGCGGCGGTCACTTTGTAGGTGCGACCGTCGCTCGACTGCAGCAGGGTGTCGACGTCCAGCACGGCACCGGCGCTGGCGGTAAAGCTGACGCTGCCGCTGGCTGCTTGTGCGGCTTTGCGTGGCTGATTCAGACGCAGTGCGGCGATCCGTTCCAGGGTCGATTCATCGGCCTTGTCCGGGAGGATCTGCTCGGCGATCCAGTCCAGATAGCCATACAGGCCGTAGGCGGCGCCACCGAGGGTGCGGGCCAGCACTTGCGCATCGGACTGGCGCAGCGAATCGCTGGCCAGATCGCTTTGGGTGCGCTTGATCAGCACCGGCAGCGAAGGGGTTTCAAACGGCATAGATCACCTGCCAACTGTTATCGGGGTTGATGTCCAGGCGTTCGCCGTCGGCCAGGGTCAGGACCGTGCGCAGGTTCAGGCGCTGGGCGTCGAGGCGTTCGCTGATGATGTCGATGGCGCTGCAATGGCCGTCATCGATCAGCCATTGCAGGGCTTCGCGGGCATAGAACTCGGCGTCCATCTGGGTCTGTCGGGTCAGTTTGACCCGGCGCAACAGCCACAGCCGCGAACCGATGCGGTCGTCGGCAACGGTAGGAAACGTGTCGCCCCACCAGCCGAAACGCTCTTCGTCGTCGAGGGCATCGTCATCGGCGGCGCGGCGCCAGGTGAACAGGCTGATCAGCACTGAACGGGTCAGTGCGGCGTGGAGGTTTTGGCTGATGAACATCACTGCCCTCCTGCCGGTACGCCGGTCTGGCCGTTGCCCGCTTGAACGCCGACATGCACGTGTTTGATCTGGCTGATGCCGCCGGCAATCTGGTCGCCCTGGGAGACGATCTTGCCGGTCTGGTTGATAGCGGGCGTGTCGATGTTCACCGCGCTGCTGGCGCGGATGTTCAGGGTGGCGGTTTCGATGTCGATGATCCGGCCACGCTTGAAGTGAATTTTGTCGCCTTCGTCGGTGTAGATCGCCACTTCGCCAGCGGCCAGGGACTGCAGGCGATAGCGACGGTCGGCGACCACCAGCACGATGGCATGGGAGCGATCACCGCCCAGAAAGGTGGCGATGCCTTCGGCACCGGCCAGCGGATTGCTGGTGAAACCGTAGGGTTCGAAGTGCTCCATGTCGTCGTTCACTTCGCCGGCGGTGAGGCGCATTTGCAGCGATTGAAGCTTGGTGGCCGAGTTGGCGAGCACGACAGTGCCGCGCGCCAACAGGCGTGTCAGTAGGCTCATTGGATTTTCCTTGAAGGCGACCGCCGCTCTTGTGGGAGCTGGCTTGCCTGCGAAAGCGGCGGATCAGTCACCTTGATGTTGGATGTGCCGCCGCCATCGCGGGCAAGCCCGCTCCCACAGGGTCGGGTGCCGGGATCAGGCCTTTTTGGGAGGCTCGGGATTGGCGTCGAAGGTATGCGGCGGTGCGACTTGCAGGGTGGTGACCGAGCCCTGCGCCGACAGCGAGTAGGTCACCTTCGAGATCAGCATGTCGTCATCGAACCCGAGTACCGGATCCTTGACCCTGACCAGCATGTTGTGGCGCCACAAGTCGCCGTTCGACTGTCGCCAGCCTTGAACCTGGTAAGTGGTGGTCAACGCCTTGCCCACGCGGGTGGCGGCTTCCCAGTTGGCCCGTTGCAACGCGAGTTCGGGAGTGATTTGCATGCCTTCGTTGATCACCGTGACCCGCCGACGCTTGTAGCCCAGGTCGGCGGACACCGATTCAACCTCGCTGACTGCTGCCCCGCTCTTCTTGTCGGTGCCCTTGTGCTGACCGATCACCCGGTATTCGGAGAACACCTGGCTGTAATCCATCGGCGCGTTGGCCGACAGAATATTTTTGCCCAACTCCAGCGCATCGCTGGCCCGGCCACCACTGCCAGGCCTGGCCAGCACCAGCCGCCCCTGGGCATCATCGGTAGAAAATACCCGGAACAAGGTCAGCAAGCGGTCGATGGATTGAAACACCGTTTCCCCCGGCACGATGGTGTGACTGCTGAGCCGGGCGGTCTCGGGAATTTCGCTGACCACAAACACCTTGTAGGTGATCGCCAGCGCTTCGACGATGCTCAACAGCGATTGCTCATGCCATTGGTTCGGGCGGTTGGTCGCGGCGCAATCCACCAGGTCCTGGGTGCAGGAACTGCCTTCGATGTTGAGGCTGATCTGCCGCCCGTCATAACTGATCGGGGCCTTGAACACATACCCGGTCAGCACCAGATCCTGGCCGATGCGCACTTCACAGGCGTCACCGGGCTGGATCCGCTTGTCCACGGTCTGCCCCGGCCATTGCCAGGTGATGTTGAGTTTAAAGGTGCGGAACTGACGCTCCAGATCCGCAGTGATTTCCACGCTTTTCCAGCCACCGTATTCCAGGCCGCCGACGGTCAGGGTGACCCGGTTATCCATGTCGTTCATGGTTCACTTCCCGGAAACTTTCACATCGTTCGGCGGCAGGAACAACGGATGGGCAACACCGTTGCGTTGAGTCACTTCCGTGACCCGCGTGGCATCGGCAAATTGCCGATAGGCCACGACGACAGCAGGCAAACTCTCCTGAAAGGATTTACTGACCAGCCGCACGCCGGACGACGCCACCGCCTTGAGGTGCGCATTCAAGTTCTGCTTCAGGTCATTGATGGCCTGATAGTGCGCGGGACTGGCCTTGTTCAGTGCCAGTTGGATCGCTTCGTTCAACTCCTTTTGCAACAACTGCAAATCGTCGGTGACCGGCACTTCCTGACGGGTAACCGGCTGCAGCGTCTGATGATCCAGCGACGGCTGTGACGTCAGTTTCACCGGCGTCGACGCCACGGGCATCGAGGCGACCCATTGCGCCACCTTCACCAGCAGCGTGTCTTGCACCAGATCGGCCATGGCTTGCGCCGCGGCCGTAGTGTCCTTGCCGGTGGTGAGCTTCGGTGCATCAGTCTTGCGGATGGCTTCGATCTGCTGGGAAACGTTGGCAATCACGCCACGATAACCTTCGCGAGCGAAGTCCTTGAGTTCCTGGATGTCGCCGAGCAAGCCCTTGAATTCCGCCGCCACTTCCTTGGGCAATTCCTTGACCGCCTTGACCAGCTCGCTGATCTGCCGGTACTCCTCGATCAACGGTTTGAGCTGTTCCTGGATCACTTCATAGACCCCGGTCAGGCTGTTGCGCAGATTGGCGATACCGATCCGCGCGGCCTTGATCAGGGTCATGGCCTGTTCGAAACGCGCCACCGCCGAGCCCAGCAGCGTGTCCGCCGATGACAGCAGCACCTTTTGCGTGCTGACCGTGGCCGTCGGAAATTGCAGGGGTTGATCGGGGTAGAACTTCAGGGCAAAGGTCACCAGCCCGCCGTCCTGGCGGGTGTGGGTCATGTCGCATTCACCAACCTTGACTTGCATCCGCCCCAACCACGGGTGGACCAGTTCACCACTGCCCTGCTCCAACGCCTTGAGCAACTTGTCGCGCTGCTCCAGGCAATCGGCGCCGACAATGAATGCCGTCAGGTCGTGGATCTTCGCCTGCTGGCCAAGGCCCTCGAAAAACGGCTGGTCACGCTGTGGATACTCATGCAACTGGCCCTTGTGGCCGACAGGAGTTTTCGCCTGATCGACCCAAAAACCGACACCCCGAAAGGACGCCGGCAACAAACGGTCACGCCAGTTCATTGGAACCTCCCAGAGACAGCGAGCGATAGCCGATGCGCGAATTGAGCGACAGCCCCGGTTGATTGGTTTGCGGTTGATCGGTGCGCAGCCCGGCCGGTGCGTTTTCGAAGCGCACGGTCAAGCCGCCTTCGAGTTGCGTGCGGTTATTGGCGGCGCTTTGCTGCACCAAGGCGTTGGAGCCTTGGGCCAGGTTGTTCGGCAGCAGCGCCGTGTCATTGCTGGCACCAAAGAACGCAGGTGAGAGCTCGCCCTTGCCTTCGGCATTGGTTTTCCGTTGCGCTGCGGTCAGGCCTTCGACCTGACCGGTAACACTGGCAATGAAACCGCCAAAGCCACCGTTGAACATTTCCTTGATCGGCGCGATCAGTTCTTGCAGCTTGCCCCACCAAGTGGAGAACCACTCGGTGACTGGCTCCCAACCTGCCTTGAACATGTCCAGGGGTGACCAATCAAAGAGCCCCTTGAAGTAATCCACTGTCGGTTGCGCCAGCACTTGCAGGTTCTGCCACATCCCCGAGAAGTAATTGCTCACCGGGTCCCAGGCTGCACGAAACACTTCAGACGGCGACCAGTCGAACAGACCTTTGAAAAAATCCACTGTCGGTTGCGCCAGCACTTGCAGGTTTTGCCACATCCCCGAGAAGTAATTGCTCACCGGGTCCCAGGCTGCACGAAACACCTCAGACGGCGACCAGTCGAACAGGCCTTTGAGAAAATCGACCGCCAACGCGGCCAGCGCACGAAGCACATCCCATGTTGCCGAAAAGAACGCAACCACCGGTTGCCAGGTACGGGCGACGTTGTCCAGCACGCTCCAGTCAAAGAGCTTCTTGAAAAAGCTGATCACCGGCACCGCCAATGCCCTGAGCAAATCCCAGAGCGCGGAAAACAACCCCACCAGTGGCTGCCAATTACTGGCAACCATGACAAGCGGATGCCAGGAAAACAGCGTCTTGAAAAAATCGACGATGGGTGCGGACAGGTTTTTTACTTCCTGCCAGAGCGAACCGAAAAAGCCACTGATCGGTGCCCACGCCTCCTTCAGCGCCTCGAGCGGCTTCCAGTTGAACAGGCTCTGGAACGCTGCAAACGTCGACTCCGCCGCCCCTTGCATCGCTTGCCAGATACCTTTGAAGAATCCCGATATCGGCTTCCAGTAAGCCACAATCAAACCCGCTGTCAGGGCAATCACTGCCGCGACGATGCCAATCGGCGAAGTCAGCAGCCCCATCACGGCAACGAGCCCCATGGCCCCTGCGGTGACCACCGTAAAGGCCACGGCTGCCGCCGCCAACCCTTCGACCAGTGAAGGGTTATTGGCGACAAATTCGCCAACGGCAGTGATCAACGGCATCAGGCCGGTGACCACACTGTTGACGGCCGGCAGCAGCGCCTGCCCCATTTTCAAGGAAATACCCTCTACCGCATCGTTGAACTGCTTGAGGTTGGTCGCTGTATTACCGAGCGAGACCTCAGGCGCTTTCAGCGTCGTGGTTTTATTGGATTTTCCCTCAAGTTCATCTTCTGCCTTGATTGCCTTTTTGATGCCGCTGATGAAGGGTTCCAGCAGCCCGCCCCCATTGATGAAAGCGCCCGCATCGAGAGTGCCAAGACTGTCCTCGATGCTTTTCTTGAATTCGCCGATCCTGGCCTTGATGCCCTTGAGCTGGGTGTCCAGCTTCTGGGCGTTAATCACGACCACGGACATGTTCACCGTGGTCTGAATGTTCGTCAGGCTCATGCTTTGTTGTATGTTCGCCATCACTGCACCTGCTGCATCGCATTGATCCGTTGCGCGTGCTCCAGCGATTCGCGGAGCACATCCAGTGGCCTGGCCATCATCTGTTCGGGGTCAACCTTCCAGAACCAGGCCAGGTCATAGGCGACTGCGATCAGGTCGGTGATGGCGCCGACGCCGCACTCATGAAAAAACTCGCGACGGCCCAACTCAGCGCGTTGAGGTCAGCCAGGTCCAACTGGTTGACCGACGACGGCGGGATGCCGGCGCACACGGCGATGTATTTGGCCGCGACGTCCATGTCGAGGCTGACCTCTTCGCTCTTGTCGATCTTGTACGGCAGCGCCTTGATCGCCCGCACTTCCTGCACCGTCGGACGGCGCAGGTTGAGTTCGGTCAAGGGCTCGCCGTGGGCTTCGATCGCAACTTGAAGCTTCACGGCGTTGCTCATTGCCAGGTCCCCTTGATGCCTTCGAATTTCAGTTCGATGGTGGCGTCATCGCCTTTGGATACCGGTTCTTCCACCAGGTAGGCGCCAGCCAGCACAAAGACTTTGCCGTTGCTGAATTCGCAGGTGACGGTCATGTCAGTGCCTGCGATCAGTTGCTTGAGCGGGAAGTCCGCGGTGTGCAGCGCCGTCACTTTGAACGACGGCGCGATGTCGGTTTCCTTATAGAAGCCCGGTACGACGGTTTCCCGTTTAACGGCCATCAATGGCGCTTCGCAGCCGCCGTTGATGGTCAGTTGAGCGCCGTCCACTTTGACGTAGCAGGTGCCCGCAATCAGTTGACCCATGGTGTTTCTCCCTTCAAATAAAAAGCCCACGCGCGGTGGGCTGAAATCACACAGTCAAAGGCAGCGATCAGGCTGCGTCGTCGTACTGCAGACGGAACTGGTTAAGCAACGCGAACACGCGCAGGCCGTTGATGTAATCCGGCGGGAACAGCACGTTGACCCGGCTCGGGTCCTGAACATCGCGCTCGACGATCAAGTGTTCGGCGAACAGCTCGGCGTTTTCCACGTGGCCTTCCAGTTCGAGCTTGGCGTACTGGGCGATCAGCTCACCGCGAATGGTGCTCGGGGTCACGATCGGCTGGCCGGCGCCGAAACGGGTGCCGTCGGAGGCCAGTTTGTGGCGACCGTATTTGCTGGTGATCACGCTTTGCAAACGACGCACGATGAACGCCGACTGGTGCATGGTTTCGCTGTCCAGATAGGAGTTATCTGCCTGGCCGTAGGCGTTCTTCTGATAGGTGGTGATCGAACGCTGGATGCGCACGTAGCCGCCTTCGTAGTACGCGGTAGCGATGCCGTAGTTGAGCAGCGACTGACGCTCGGTCAGGGTGAAACGCTCGCTCGCCGGTGCCGGGTCGAGACCGGGCAGGCTGCCGCTTTGAGTCGGACGGCTGGCGTCGGCAGAGATGAATACCGAAGTACGCGCAGCCAATGCGGCGGCCTGCACCCAGAACGGTTGCGGTACGCCCGGTTCCAGCGCCTGAATGGTCATGTGCTGATCGTTATGCGCCTGACCGGCCGCCACCAGAGTACCGATGGTGCCGCGCTTGGCGCTGTAGACGTGACCGAACAATTGCTTGGCCCAGGACCAACGACCGGTGCTGTCATCCATGACGGCTTGCCAGGTGTTGAGGGTCGACAGATCCGACCACGGCATGCAGATGAACTCGAACGGTTCATCGCCCAGCGCCGCCACGGCGGCCACTTGATCCGGCACACCGGCACCGCCGGTCATGGCAGTGATGGCCGAGGTCAGGCCTGCCGGGGTTTCTTCGCCGTTGCTCTTGCCCAGGCGATTGAATTGCAGGCTGATGTCGTTGCCGCTGTCGCCAGTCCATTTGGCGCTCAGAGTGACCACACCGTCGACGGCTGCAGCGCTGACCGGCAGATCGGCGGATGCATTGATTTTCAGTGCCAGGGCCGTGGCCGCTTGCGCCGCAGTGGCACCATTGACGATGGCCGCCTGAACGCGAACGCCGCCGACGTAAAGGTTGAGCACACCGCTCTGGGTCGCCGCACCGGTCAGGGTCAGCACGCCTTTGGCAATGCTGCCTGCAGTGTTGTGCAGCGGCAGGCACCAGATTTCGCCGATCGGGTCGGTCTTGCGCCAGGTTTCATACATCGAGGCGAGCATCGAGCCCTGGCCGCCAATGCTTTTGGCCAGTGCCACGCTGGACACCAACACCAGTTTGCCGACATCGGCCGGCGCGATGTTGTCGTTGACCTGAGCGACGATCAGGCGGCGCATGGCCGACGACGCGCTATTGGCGGCCGAGTTGTCCATTTCGGCATAGAACAGCGGAACACGAATGTCCGCGGGGATGTTGCTGAATCCGATCGCCATTATTTGGCTCCCTGTGGTTTCGCCGCTTTCACGGCTTTGGTAGTGATATCGCCATCGGCCAGACGTCGACGCCACCAGGCGTTGTCCGGCACTTCACGGCCCTCGAGGGGCAACAGATCGCCCGCTTCCGGGTCCGGCACGACACGGCCCGGGGCCGGCAGCACGGTGATGCGTTTGCTCATGGGGTTACGTCTCCAGAGAAAGTCAGTTCCAGGCGCCCGTCGGGGCCTGGGCGTTGCAGATTGGGGTCCGCCGGATCGATCGCATCGACCCGCACGGTGACCCCGGTAAAGGACGACAAGCCGTCCAGTTCACGCTCGTGCCAGCTCTCCGCCGGTTGGCCCGGCAGATTGCGGCCGAGCTGGAATTCAGCAAAAAAGCGCAGGCGATACAGCACACGGCTGCTGTTGATCGAAACCAGTTCGCCGCCGTCGTACTCGATGGCTTCGTAGTCGCTGCCGGGCTTGAAACCCACCAGTGCGCGCCACAGCTCGGCGCGCAAGTTGTGCAATTGATCCAGCGCTGCCGCGGCGTCCGTGGTGTCGAGCACCAGGGTCACCTCGAAGCGGTCGCGGATGGGTTGCAGCATCAGGTTTTGCGCGAGGCTCTTGCTTGCCACATCGGCAATCGGCACCACATAGGCGCAGGGTGTTTGCAGCGGGGTGTTGGCTTGCAGCGTGGCGAGGTCGATGCCGGCGGCCACGCGATTGGCCAGGGTTGGGCATTGCTCACGCAGCTGCGTGAGGATCGGAGTGATCTTCATGAGGGCGCTCCAGTTGTATGGAAGGTGCAGTCAGAAACCTGTGGGAGCGAGCCTGCTCGCGATGGCGGTGGGTCAGGCAACATCGATGTTGAATGTGCTGCCGTCTTCGCGAGCAAGCCCGCTCCCACAGGGGATCTCGGTTGTATGCAAGGGTTGTGCGGACACACTGGCTTGCTCGCGAAAGCGGTGGGTCAGTCAACATTGATGTTGGATGTGCTGCCGTCTTCGCGAGCAAGCCCGCTCCCACAAGGGATCTGCATTACGCCTTGGCGTCCAGGCAGGTCGCCTCGATCGTGCAGCGATAGCTTTTTTCCCGGTCGCCGGTGGCGGTGACCTTGTCGATCGACCAGCGACCGCGCATGAAATCCGGCCAGGAGGGGTCCAGCAGCACGATCCCTTCAGCGGACAATCCCGGGTTGCCAGGGCATGCGATCGTCACCTTGAGTGCTTCACGCATCATCCGGCGCACCTCACCTTCGCCGGCGGCCCGGGCATCGTCTGCGCTCTGGTAACGCTGGCGAAGGGTCTTGAACGGCGCGATGCCGCTCTCCTCGACACGCACTTTGCCGGCCGCCGCATCCCACCAACTGGTCTTGCAACCCTGGTATTTCGCCCGGGCGGTTTCATCCAGGACGGCGGAGATAAAGGCCTGATCGCCTGGGCGATTGTTGGTCGTCACCGACAGCTTTATGGTCGGCAGGACTTTGCCCGATAACGACTTCGCCTGCCCTCGCCGAGCCAGCACATACAGCTCGTTGACCGGTTTAGCGACGGCGTCATGCAGGTAGGCCAGTCGCGTCAGAAAACCCATGTCGGTTTCGTTGGACTGATCGATGTGCTCGATTTTTATCAGCGACAGGTCCGGGGCCACACGAGGGGAAAAGCCGTGCCTGGACGTCAACTGGCGAAACAGCGCACCCAAGGTCGTCGGGCCATGACTGACCGACCGGCGCTGCTTGAATCCGGTCTGATCCGCCGCACTGAATGGCGCCGCCGTGGCCACCAGCGTCAGACGCAGGGGAAACAGGGTCGGGGTGCGCCGGGTAATGACGAACTCGCCTTTATCCACCAGCCCCGACTCCAGATAACCGACCCGAAGACCGATTTTTCCGCCGAGACTCGGTAATCCTTCAAGCCCATCCAGACTGATCGTGAGCGTCAGTTGATCGGACTCGATCCCCGCCGCATCGATGTGCGTCCAACTGAGCAACCGTTCGTTGAGCAGCGCAGCGTTCGCGCCGTAAATTTCCACCGCAGGCGTGAAACCCAGTGACATGCAGCCTCCTTAATCCCAGGCCGAAACCGGTGTGGGTGCAACGGGTTTTGAATCCACTTCCGGCAGGGCAACCCACACTCCCGCCGGCAATACCGGCCCCCATTCGGCAAGCGTCGGATTAAGATGCCAAAGCGCTTGCTCGGCGGCATCGTCACAACGCTCAAGCTCGCGATACAGCAACAGATTCACCGAATCACCGGCAATACTTCGAACCCTACGCATTGGCAAACTCCGTCAATTCGATCACCCAGCCGACCACCATCGCGGTGCCGTCATCAATGACGTCACTTTGGGTTTCCGACACCTTGTTGATCTGCCACAGGCCCCAGTTGCGGCCGATGCCGTCAACCAACGGCACAGGGACGCGCAGCGCCTGCAATGCACGTAACTCATCGAGCCGATCCATGGCCGTCGCGTACATCGACTTACCCGTTATCGTCAGCCCTTGCAGGCCTTGGCCGATCTGACTGGATTTGGGTTTACTGGTGAGAATATCGATGCTCTTCCAGCCGCCATCCGAGGTGCGCACCAGGCTGTGGTAAGCGAAGTTTCTGGACAGGCCGAAAATGAAACTGCCCAACGCCATTTGCTGACGCATCACGTACCTCCGTCGGTCAGGGCCGCGTCACTTCGCATGGCGAGTGAGTTGGGCATGGTCATCAATCCGAATTGGCCGGTAATCTGTTGTACAACCAGGTTCGCCAACTGACTGGCGCTGGCCTGATCCTGGCCATTGATGTAGATGTTCGCGGTCATCGCATTCTGCTGATTGCTTGTCTGGGCGTTGGTCAGGTCTTTGCTGATCTGGTCTGGAGCGGCGAGCTTGTCGGCGGGCGCGGCGAGTTTGTCACCCAGCCAGGAACCCGATTCTCTACCCATCCAGCTTCCTGCCAGTCCGCCGACGACCGCGCCGACCGCCCCGCCAATGGCAGTGCCTAAGACCGGACCGAAAAAGGTCCCCACAGTGGCGCCCATGGCAGCACCTGCCGAAGCCCCCGCCCAACCGCCGCCAGCGGCTCCCAGGCCAGCGCCTACCATCCGGGCGTCGCCGCTCATCGCGCCTTCAACCACCTCGGGGGCGGCACTTAACGCGAATGCTCCAGGTATAAAACGGGTAAGCGAGCGCAATGAAGCACTCATGCCTCGCAGGGAACCGCTGGAACTCACCCCGGCCTCAGCTTTCACAGGGTTCGCGGGCTTGATAACCGGCTTGGCCGTACGATTGGTATTTCTGAAGTCTTCAGAGATCACCTCACCCAAACGGCCGGGGAGACGAGGAGCCACACCCCCCAATACTCGCTTGGCCACCTGATTGGTCATCTCATCCACTACGGCTTTGAACAGCGCCCCCACCAGCGGTTTGAGCGCCGCTACAACAAGCACAATTGCAGCGGTGGTTTTCGGGGAGGCTTCAGCCAATTCACTCAAGCCATCAACCAGCGAACCAAGCGAGTGGAGCGAGCTATCCGTCGCCGGCGCCAACGCATTACCCGTGGCCACCGACAGACGATCATTGCGTGCGTTCAAGACGTTCCACTGGCCTTGCCGGGTTTTCGACTGCGCGAGTGCGTCTTGCCTCACCGAGCCCTTGTCACCCAACTCCGACGTGGCGTACTGCGCTTTGTCTTTTACCTGCCAGAAGGCGCCATTCACATCGGCAAGGTTTTGCGCCATGCGCAGCGCCGCCTCATCACCATTGCCAAATAGCGTGGAGGCAAGTGTCGAGCGTTTCTCGGCAGGTTGCGCGTTCAACGCCGCAAGCACCGACATTACCGTGCCAGGCGCCGCGTCCTTGTCACGCAAGCCGCTCGCCACCGCTTTCGGCTCCAGGCCCAGCTGCTTCCAGGCCGCTTGCTCGGTTGCCGAGGCCTGATCACCCTTGCCCATGACAGTGGTAATGCTTTTTAGCGCTACGCCGGCATCAGCCTTTTGCGTACCGGTATTGAGCAATGCCGCTGTCAACGCTGCGGCTTGCGCAGGGGACAGGCCTGCTGCCGCAGCAGCAGCACCGTCACGCTGCAAGACGGCACCGATGTCAGCCGCTTTCGCACCACCGGGGATCTTGCCCAGATGGTTGGTTGCATCCGCCAGGTCAAAGGCTTGAGCGCCGTTGAGCTTCATGGAGGTGCGCCAGCCGAGCATCATCTCGGCGACATCCATGGCCGGCATTTTCAACGCCGACGCGGCGACGCCAGCGTCACTGGCGAAGCGCAGCAGCTCAAACTGTCGGTCCGAGGCATTGGGCAGATCGCTGGCGATCCCTGCCTTGGCAGCCAGACTTTCAATTTTCACCAGATCAACCGCTTTGGTCCCACCGGCCGCCACCAGCGGAGCGCTGGCGATGTGTTGGGTTGACAGTGCCATCTCTTCGCTCTGGCGCGGGGTCAATTGGGCTGCCTGCTTCAGATCGGCCCTGGCCGAGTCCATCGCTATCGCGGGTTTAAGCAGGTCCGGCGGTTCGATACTGCTACCCGACTTGCCCGAACTGTTTTGCTCACTGGCCGGCTCACTCTTGGCACCGGCTCCCGTTGTCCGGGATAACGACAGTTTCAAGGTCAACGACTCAATCGCCGTCGTCAGCAGACTGAGCTTGAGCCCGACGTTTTCCAGCGCCAGACCGAGGCCAGACATCTGATCCCTGGCGGACGTGCCCGTACCTTGTGCTGACACAACGCTCGTGACTGTCGTGGTCAGGCTGGTATTACCGAACGCCAACCCACTATCGTTGAAGGCTGCGTATTTGAGCGAATATCTATCGTCCGCCATCCCGCTCTACTCCTGTTTCACGCCAAGGCGAGTGATCGCGATGTCGTAACGGCGCAATGCCTTGCCGGCGTCCCACTCCAGAATTTCCGCTTCACTTACCGAGTAAATGAGCGGCACTACATCGAGGATTACTTCGATGTCGCGCTCCGAAAGAAGTCCGCCGGTTTGTTTAAAAAATCGTCAATGCGTACCTGAAGCTGTGTCCAGTCGGGCACGGTCAGCAGGTCCAGATCGGGAAGCATCAGCCCGGTGCAATGGGCGGTGATGAACTCGGCACGTTCCTTGGCCGTTTTCAGTTTCTTCATCGCCTTGGTGGCGCGCAGTACCGGCATTTCCAGGGTCAGCGAAGTCATGCTGCGGCCCGCTGCGCTGAGCGGTTGCAGCAGTTGCACTTGATCGGGGTCTACCGATTGTTCGCCCTGCGCTTGCTGTTCAAGAAAGTACGCAGCAGGGCGAGTCGACATCTCATGCACGTACTGCGCAATGCTCACGTAGTCGGGGCGTTTGAGCTGGTCGAGTTCCTTGACCGACAACCCGGTGGCCAGCCTGGCCAGTTCGAAGAACTGATCGTCCTCATCATCACCGGCGCGGGCCAAGGCTTCTTTCTGCGTGGCGTAGAACAGTGGTTTGAGCTGAATCTGCTCGATCGTCGACTGATCGTCAGCGGTGATCGGCGACAACAAGACGTGAACAGGAGGCGTCCAGGACATGAAATGAATTCCTTGGTGAATCATGGAAGAGTGCTGTGCAGGGAACAGTTCGCCACAATCCTTGTGGGAGCGAGCCTGCTCGCGATAGCGTCGGGACAGTCAACAATGATGTTGAATGTGATTCCCTCATCGCGAGCTGGCTCGCTCCCACAGGTTGTATGCCCTGCTGACCTTGGTGTTACGGCAGCAACACAGCCCGGCGGGCGTCGCCGAGAATGTCGACGCCGTTAAGCACGAACTTCTGAGTGCGCACATCAATGTCGATCACCGGGATGCCATTTTCCAGACGGTTGTAGGTACGGCAGGACAGCTCGAGGGTGGTCTTGGGCTTCTCGTTCATTTTGAGAACGGCTTCCTCAAGGGATTTCAGCTTGCCGCCGACGGTGTGGTAGGTGAACCAGGTGTTGCCATCCTGATCCTGTCCGGCTTCACGCACGTTCAGCAGAATGTCGTCGCCCAGTTTCACACCCAGGGCGAGCATGATTTCTGGACCAGCGCCTTGCAGAATCAGCTTGGAGGTCAGCGCCTTGCCGCTTTTGGCCATTTCCTCGCCGATGAAGCGGCCGCCGACCATGTTTTCCATCTCGAATTCGATCTTCGGCGGGGTGAATTCTTCCACAGTCGCCGACAACGGCAGGCCTTGCAGGGTGGCCGCGATGGCCTGTCTTACGCGGTTGGTAAACATTAGAGAACGTCCTCCAGGAACTGCTCGATGATTTCATCGCGGGCGTTGAGTTGATAAATCATGTGTTCGTTCGGCGCGTAGCGGCCGTAGTCGATGACCACGTACCAGGTGCCGTTTTTGTACTTCTCGACGCTGTTCAATTCCGGGTGCAGGTACACGCTGCCGCCCGGGATGGTTTCGTCGGCGACCAGGGTTTGCAGCCAGTCGTTGATGCGCTTGACCTCCTGATCCATGAACGACTTGGTCAGGTTCTTGGCCATGGCCTTCTGGCCGGCTTTCACCAGCTTGCGACTGATCGCATCTTCGAGGCCGACGTAGCTGATGAACTTGCCAGTGATGGAGCGGTTACCCAGCAGCGAGAAGCCGCCAAGGATGGTCCGGGCGTAGTAGCTGATACCGTAACGGTTGAGCAGATCGCCTTCGGTGGAAGTGTCGAGGATGTTGTATTCCACGACTCGCGAAACGTCTTCGGCGTAGGTCACCTGGTTGCCCGGGCTCTCCCATTGCTTGACCTTGGCGAGCGCGGCAATGGCCAGGCTCGAAGGCGCAAGAAACACGTTTTTCTTCGCGGCTTTGGAGTAAACGGCCGGCATGTTGTGCACCACCAGGCAGCGGTCGAAACCGAGGTCAGCGCCGCCCAGTTCCTGACTGTAAGTCACTTGATCGGCGACTGAGGCGTCCTTGCCATCCAGCACCACACGGGCCTTGATGCGCTTGCCGAACGAAGCAAACTCGCTGGCCACAGCCTTAGTGCCGGTGAAGCCCGGCGCGCCAATGATGGTCAGGTCTTCCGGGACACTGCCCAGCGCGGCCAGACCCAGTTTGCGACCGGTCAGAGGCTCAACACCGCCGATGACATTATTCAGCGTGTCGGCCGGGGTCGCGCCCTCTTCGACGATGACCACGTAGACCGGCACCTTGACCACTTTGAGGATCTGGAACACCGCATGGAACAGCGTGCCCGACTCGGTGCCGGTCGGATCCAGCAGCGCCTGGGTGGTGAAGCTGTTGATGCGGAACGGCGTATTGCGCGGAATCAGCAGATCCGCTTTCGGCGCGGTACCGACCAGACCGATGACGTTGTCACCCAGGCCACCCATGGCCTCGGGAGATTCAGTGGCATTGACGGTAATGCCGTTGTGCTCGAAGTTCAAAACCTCAGCCATGGTTATTCAGCCTTCTTGGCAGCGGCCTTCAAGGCCTTGGTGGATGTAGAGGCCGATTCGGCGGCCTCAGTTTTTTTCAGCTCCAGACGGCCGGCGCTGCGTAACGCACTGGCCTCCACATCGAGCAGGTCGAGTTCTTGGCCGACGCTCGACCAATGGCCACCCCCGGTAGGGAATGGGAGGAGCACGGTGTAGGTTTGGCGTTGTGCCATTTGGGTTTCTCCAGATACGAAAAAGCCCCTTTTGAGGAAGGGGCTGTCGGGTGTTGTTTGGTGTTTGACGGATAAGAAAACGCCCCGTCGGTGCGGGGCGTTTATTGGGTTTGCTCGGAGATCCAGGCAGGTTGTACCGGACGGAACTGCTCGGCGGGAAACTCCTGCTGTTCCGGCCAATCGCGCAGCGCCTGCATGTAATCCAGCAACCCCGAAAATTGTTCCGACGTGATCGAGGACGGCCGACTCAGCTCTTGCTCGTCTCGGTACCGGTCACGAATCCATTGCACCCGCAGAATTTCGAAGTTGCGCCAGGCTCTCTCCGTCGCGGCCAGATCTTCGGGTGGCGGATCGATCAGGATCGGCAATCCGTCAGCATCATGACCGCGAACCTTGCCCGGCACCGGATTTGCCAATACAGCTTGATAGTGCTCCTCGGTAATGGGTTTAGCGTCCTCGGGTATTTGCGTGTGAAAGCCGTGGAGATAAGTGCAACCGGTAGACTGGCTGTAGAAACGCTTCATGCTCACACTCCAAATGCCCATGCGCGGGAAGGCGCGGTAATTGCCCCCCAGTTGTATAAGTTGACACCCGTGGTTGAAACGGCACCCGGCACGATATTTCCCGCCGAAGTGTTAGAGGAGTTCCCAACAGGACAAGCCCCCCCAAAGAGACACGCGGTTCGGAAAGCAATAGGCCAGGCAACAGACCCTGATGCACCCGCTGGAATATTACCGACAGTGGTCCACTGGATAATGAAGCTGAACATCCACGTCGGGAAAATGATGTAGCCGTTCGCGTTAAGGCTGGCGGTTATTCCCCAACGCATTTTTTTTGGCGTGATAAAGGTAGCGTCATCGCTTCCGACATCCGCCTGATTCTGCGTAGCGACCTTGGCTGTACCCTGATGGGTTTCAGTAGCGGGAGCAGCCAACGCAGCCAGCGCCGCGACATCAATATTTCCCTGATTGATCGGCGCATTCCAGGCCTTGATGCACCACATAACCGCCATGTTTCGCGGTCGAGCCTCCGTCCCTCCAGAGCTATTGAAGCCTGTACCGAAGTTGAGGGTTACGGCCATGTTGCCGTTGTCCACGACAACCGCCGCCGGATTACTCCCCGACGCATTGGCGAAGGCCTGCATCCGGGTTACGGTATGGGAGTGCGCCTTGTTGTCATCAGCCTGCCAACTGCCGATTGCACGGCCAGCATCGACGCCGCGCCCATGATCCCAACCGCGTAAGAACTCGCCGCGCGATTCTGGCAAACGGAAATTACCGGCCCCCTCATCCCCCTTGTTGAATACCGTGCCGAGGAACGCAGCGAGATCCGGATAGACCGCAATGCTCTTCACACTGCCATCAATTTCAAGAAACCCCGGCGGGATCTTATCTAAAGGAAACGGCACCATCGCACCGACCGGCAGCGCCGAAGCCTCGGCAATCATCGCCTCGATTTGCGCCTTGGTGTACGAGTCCTTGATACCGAACCCGGCCAGCGTTTCAGGATTCGAACCGCCGGTTGCCCGACCGTACTTATCCACAGTCAGACTCTTATAAGTCCCCGGCTGAATCCCCGTCCGCCCCGCCAACATCTCAAACGTCAGCGCCGTCGTGCCTAGGGTGATGGGCCCGTTGGTGGTCAGGTGCCACAGCGAATCACCATTCACCGCGCCCTCTTCGACCATGACGGTCAGGCCCGGCGTAATTTTCGCACTGGTATTGGCATCGCTCGCCCGTACCCAGTCGCCGTTGGCAACCACCCACAGGCCGTTGTCCTTGGCCAGCGTCTGGTTCGGCAACAACACCCGATCACCAGCAACTGCCGCGATGCCATCGATCTGCTGCGCGCCGTTCAACACCACATTAGCGGTGGCGGCTACCCGCACCGATTGCTTGCCGTCGAGTTTGCCGAGTTCTTCGGCGAGGTAACTCATCACCCAGGCCCGCGTTGCCTTGACCACGGTGTCGTCAATCAACAACGTCACCAACGCCGCATTACTGGTCTCGAAAATAGAACGAATGTAGAACTCTTTCCCCGACCCCGACGTCGCCAACACCGGTTTGAACGATTCCGGATACTTGACGATGGCGTACAGAATGCCGGTATCAGTCCACAGCCCGGCCTCACGCACATACCAGCCACCGACGTCAGGCGGGATAGTCACTTCGGCCAGCAACCAGCTCGGGTTTTGCTCATCCTGGAACAGCGCATTGAGTGGCCCACGCCACACTTCACGTTTGAGCGCGGTGGCCGTGGCGGCCGGGTTGTAAACCGCGCCCCCGCCGTCACCGACGGAAATTTGCGACAACTTGATCGGTACGCCCGCCGCCTTACAGGCGGTTTCGTAGGCGATCCCCGCGTTGGTGAGCAGGGTGTAATAGTCGGCCATTTAGGACCCCTGTGGATAAATAGTGGAGGTTTCGACGGTGTAGAGCCCGGCGGCCATGAAGGCCTGACCCGACTCTTCAAGCCCTTCGATGACAATCGGATAAACCGTGGTCAGCTCACCGCACACGGTGGCGGCGCCGATGACGTGAGTGCCGAATGCACTCAAGCCTACCGAGACCGACAAGATGTCCCGTTCGCTTTTGGCATCGGCCAGGCGACGGTCAAGGCGGGCGTCGATCTCTTCGCTGTAAGGCTGTTCGGTAAAGGCCCTGACGGAAAAACTGTAAGGCTGGCCTGGCGGCGTTTGCTCATACCAGGCGCGCACCTCAGGCATCAATTGCAAACCTTTGGCCGCGCTCTCCAGCGCCTTTCGCGTCCCGGCCTGTCGTGCAGTTGGCCAGGCGAGCTCTACTGTCAGGCGTTTTTCCTCCTCGGCCGCCTCGGAGCTCCATTCGCTGACCCCGCGATCCGCCGCCAGATACGGCAAGAACGCCAAGGGCGTTGCAGTCGGGTTCATCAGCTCGGGGAACGGCGGCGCGATGCGATCGAGCAACGTGCCGAAACCGATATCGAGGGCCTTTTCCAAGGGTGAGCTGTTGACTGGCAGCAGGCTCGGGCGCGACGTTTGTTCATTCATAACGTGTCCACCTCCACCTCGACGCCGGTGCAATACGGGGCCTCAAAGGCCGTCGTCACTATCGGCGCCAGCGGCTCAAGGATTTGCAACTGAACCGCGCCAGCGCTGTGCAACGTGTAGTCGATCCAGCTCGGGTCCACCCGCCCTTCCAGTCGGTGACAAGAATCGGCATACGCCTGCAACTGCTGTTGCGCGGCAACCTTGGTCAGCCCCGAATCGGGACCGGCGTTGATCTTGGCCACGACCCGGATTTTGTAGTTCTTGATGTGCGCGCCCTGCACCGTGACAAGGTCTGTTTCGGGTCGTACATCAGGCCGGGAGAAATGCTGGCGAACACCGTCGAGCAGCGCTTCGGATGGTGTGCCATCGCCCTCTCGGGAAAGCACCGTGACCGTGACTTCGCCTGGAGCGGTGCGGCGCCCGTTGCCGTCCTTGACCTGCGCCGCGTAACCGTCCGGGTCGAAGGTGTAAGTGACCGTCACCACACCCGCCGCCGCGGTTTCCACCTTCACGGCAGGTCGCTCGCCAAGGGTGAAGATCTCACGCCGATACTGCATGCGAGAGCCAGCCGCCGGGGCATGCGGCGCCAGGTAATAACGCAACCGGGCGTCGTCATCGCTCTCAAAAATTGGGGCAACCGGTGGGAACGCCGCCGGGTCGCCCGGGTCCAGCAACTGGCGCTCAAGCCCCATGTCTGCGAGGCGAGCATCGAGATTGGTCCCGGTAGCCCACCACGCCAGCATCTGCTTGATGCGGGCGTTGTATTTGCGTTCGTGGATTTGCAGACGCACACAAAAGGCTTCAAGGGCCAGGGTCAGTAACTCGCTTTCATTTTCCAGGCTGACTGCAAGCTTGGCCGCGCTCTCGGGGGAACGGGTGCCGACGTACTCGACGACGAAGGTTTTGAACTCTGCGAGCAAATCCTCGAACGCTTCGATCGTGACGATTGCCGGTTCGGCCAACTGGTTCTGGCCGGGGATCAACATGCTCATGCCATTACCTCGAAAGTCTGTTGGCGATTTTTCCAGGTGCCAGCGAAACGCAGCAGCAGCCCGGCACCGCGGCGACTGGCGACAATGACTTGTGGCTCGAAATCGTCGATGCCGTTGTACTGGTTGTAAAACGCTTGGGCCGCATGGCTTTGGGCAAGAATCAGCAGGTCGTCGCCGAGGTTCTGCCCCAGCAATTCAGTGAGTGCACAGCCATATAAAGGACGCTTCTGACGAGTGCCCAAAGGCGTGGTCAGCGCCCGGGTGGCGCGCTGCACAAATTGCAGCCAGTCGTCGACCGTCGCGCCGGTGTTTCTATCGATTCCGATCATGGGAAGCTCTTTATGCAGTACTGATGACGCGGCCCTGGTGATCCACCAATGGGCCGCTCAGATGCACACCGGAAGCGTCGAGCCGCAGGCCGACGGCGCCCAGTTGCAATTCGATGGCCTCAGGCGTCATCGCCAGCCTCGCCGGGCCGATGCTCAATTCAAGCTTTTCGCGAGAACCGGTAAACGCCGCCGGGCCGTTTTTCCAGCGCAGAACATGACTGGCGTCGTCGTAACCACTTTCCGTGCCGTCCTGATAGAGGCGACGCGTCAGCGATGCCTGGGTCGAGACGGGCGGAAACTGACCGCCGTTGAGACCGAACAACGCGACCGACTGCCCGCCGCCCTCACCGCCGCCATGGTTGAGCAACAGACACTGCTCGCCCACGGAGGGGATCCGCGACTCGCTCTGTGCGCCGGCACTCGGATTGAAAAACCGGATTGCCGGGGTGAGCAGCTCACCATGACTGACCTTGCAGGTGTTACTGGCCGCATCGACCTCCTGACAAACGCCGATGCGACAGAAACTGTCGGCACGCCGGTGCAGGTCTTCAAGCTCGGTTTCCATCTCGGCCAGACGCTCGATAATCGGACCCAGCTGCATACGTAAAAGCGCATCAAACATGGGTCAGGCCTCGAGTGCGGTGTATTGATCCGGGTCGTCGATGTTCGACACCTCCCAGGTGCGGGCGAATTTCGCAATGCCCAGCGGGTCCTCGAGCAGCGTTGGGCCGAGGTACAGGGTTTGGGTAAATGAAACGGTCCAGGCGGTGTACTCCTGTGTTTCGCTGATGAACGCGGATGGGATGCCATCAATGTTCATGGGCAAATCACATTGGTCGCCCGACAGACTCCAGCGGTTGTCGGTGACCAGGTTTTTCAATTCGCTGGCCAGGTCGCAAGCCGCCAATCCTGTGCCTGTGCCGGGCAATACGACTTGCAAGGAAATCGTCAGGACATGAGCGATACGTCCGTCGTTGGCACGATTGCCCGGCGCATCGCGTTCGATGGCGATCAGCACCCAAGGCTGATCGCCGGTGCCGTCGAAGTCTTGATGACTCCCGACATTCAAGCCGGCAATGGTGATGCGCAATGTCTCGGCAATGGCGGAAAACAGCTGCGACGGTTTTTCGATGACGGCGGGCATTAATGGCCTCCTGTTCCTGTAGCAACGCGAAGATCAGCGAGGCCGGTTCACTGTTGATCGGGGCGAGAATCGCGCGGTGGTACTTCGCAAACGCCAATCCGCTTGGCGGCCCAGCGTTCATAAAGCCCGATGGCCACGTCAGCCCCGGCCATCGCCGTCAGGCAGCCAAAGGCACCGGCGGCCCAGATCGACACACCGGCGGCGTACAGCAGCATGATTGCCGAGACGCCGCAGATCATGCAGGCCCCGGAGCGCAGCGCCAGACGACGCAGCAGCGACCAGCCACGGGCGCCCTCCTTGTCGGCACGCCACATTTCGCCGGACACCCCGCCCACCAGGGCGAGAACGATGACCAGCCAGATCGGCATGTCCAGCAACGCTTGTTGCTCGTTTGTCATGTCACGCCTCCTGGGGGTGATTGATGAGTGATGTGTGTTGGATTCAAGCGATGTCTCTTGAGGTAGGCATTCCAAAAAGCCCGATGTTGGCCGGGCTTTTCAGTAATGCGGTCCTTCGCCTTCCTTTAATCCTGTGTACAAAAAAGGAAGCTGATCTTTCGGCGCTACTGGCGCGGTACGGATCGATTCAAATTGTTTTTCCGACCGCGGTCCCTGCCCGCCGGATAACTGCTTCTGGTGCTTTACGCTGCACACCCGGGTCAGTTGCCAACCCTCTGAACCGTTGAGGCCGGTTCATCGCTGCCTTTGTGGTGGAACTAAAGAGCTTCGTTTCGAGCCGCCTTGTTGGGCGGCTTGGGACAAAGAATATGCATGGATGCATATACAGTCAATGCATAAATGCATTTATTTATGCATTCGAAATGCACAGACGCATGAAAGCCCCGCAGACAAAGGCGCTGGTGGTTTTTGGCAGACGAAAAAAACCCGCTCAGTGGCGGGTTTTATCTGACAGCGGTGAGGTTAACGGGCGTACATGCCCCACCAGAAGACGTGACCGAGGATGACAATCTGCTCTTCCTGGATCTCCTGGAAGCTGTAGTCCTCGTCCGGATGCTCATCGCGATTGAAGCTGCGCAGGCGAATCCCTGTCGGCAGGCGATAAAGCTGTTTCACCCGCAACTGGCCATTGTGGTTGATGGCGTACAGGTCGCCGTCGACGATGTCGCCAATCCCGCATTTACCGGCATTCACCCCGACCGTGGCGCCATCGCGCAGTACCGGCAACATGCTATTGCCGCGCACGGTCACGCATTTGGCCTGATCGAACTGCACGCCGTTGTGGCGCAAGCTGCGCTTGCCGAAGCGCAGGCTAGAGCGCTCGCTCTCTTCAATGACGAATCTTCCTGATCCAGCAGCCAATTCAACCTCGCGAAGAAAGGGGACCGACACCTCGTCATCATCGACTGGCGTATCGTCGTCCCACAGGCTTATATCCTTGAGTTCCGAGTGCGACTCATCGCGCCCAGCGTTGGCGGCGGACGAGACATCCGCACGGCCACGCAACTGATCGGTGCTCACGCAGAAGTATTCGGCAATCTTCGAAATATGTTTATCCGAAGGATCGACGATCTTCCCGCTGAGAATGCGAGAGAGAGTGGATTGAGGCACGCCGGTGCGACGGTGAAGCTCCGTGGGGGAGATCCCGTGCTGGTCGAGCAGTGCTCTTAAGACGGTAGAAACATTGCGTTTTTGCATAACGCGCATAGTGCTTGATCTTTTTTCGGAAGACAAATGCTGATTTGCATAGATCGTGCATAGCCAGCAGAAATGTGCCTTGGCGCTTTCATGCCTGCGTAGGTCGGACTGCCCATGTTAACCTTGCGCCCATCGCGGAAAAGCCGGGCCGATGCCCCTCCTTTGCCCTACACCTTTCAACGAGTTTTCCTGAATTTCCGATGAATAAAGCCATTTCCGATCTGTCCTCCCACACCCCGATGATGCAGCAGTACTGGCGCCTGAAGAACCAGCACCCTGACCAGCTGATGTTCTATCGCATGGGCGACTTCTACGAGATCTTCTATGAAGACGCGAAGAAGGCCGCCAAGTTGCTGGACATCACCCTGACGGCTCGTGGGCAATCGGCGGGGCAGGCGATTCCGATGTGTGGGATTCCTTACCACGCCGCGGAAGGTTACCTGGCGAAACTGGTGAAGCTCGGCGAGTCGGTGGTGATTTGTGAGCAGGTCGGCGACCCGGCCACCAGTAAAGGCCCGGTGGATCGTCAGGTAGTGCGGATCATTACCCCCGGTACTGTCAGCGATGAAGCGCTGCTGGATGAACGTCGGGATAACCTGATCGCAGCGGTGCTGGGTGATGAGCGTCTGTTCGGTCTGGCGGTGCTGGACATTACCAGCGGCAACTTCACCGTGCTGGAGATCAAGGGCTGGGAAAATCTGCTGGCGGAACTGGAGCGGGTCAATCCGGTAGAGCTGATGATCCCGGACGACTGGCCGAAAGACCTGCCGGCGGAAAAACGTCGCGGGGTTCGTCGCCGTGCGCCGTGGGATTTCGAGCGCGACTCGGCGCTGAAAAGTCTTTGTCAGCAGTTTTCTACCCAAGACCTGAAAGGTTTCGGCTGCGAGAACCTGACCCTGGCCATCGGCGCTGCTGGCTGCCTGCTCAGCTACGCCAAGGAAACCCAGCGCACTGCCCTGCCGCATTTGCGCAGCCTGCGTCATGAACGCCTGGACGACACCGTGGTGCTGGATGGCGCGAGCCGTCGCAACCTGGAACTGGACACCAACCTGGCCGGCGGTCGCGACAACACCTTGCAATCGGTGGTCGACCGCTGCCAGACCGCCATGGGCAGCCGCTTGCTGACTCGCTGGCTGAACCGTCCGCTGCGGGATTTGACCGTATTGCTGGCGCGTCAGAGTTCGATCACCTGCCTGCTCGACGGTTACCGCTTCGAAAAACTGCAACCGCAGCTCAAGGAAATCGGCGACATCGAGCGGATTCTGGCGCGGATCGGCCTGCGTAATGCCCGTCCTCGTGACTTGGCGCGTCTGCGCGATGCCCTCGGTGCACTGCCAGAGTTGCAGGTAGCGATGGCCGAGCTTGAAGCCCCGCACATCATTCAACTGGCGGCGACCACCAGCACCTATCCGGAACTGGCGGCGTTGCTGGAAAAAGCCATCATCGACAACCCGCCCGCAGTCATCCGTGACGGCGGCGTGTTGAAAACCGGTTACGACAGCGAACTCGACGAACTGCAATCGCTCAGCGAAAACGCCGGGCAATTCCTGATTGATCTCGAAGCGCGTGAGAAGGCCCGCACCGGCCTGTCGCACTTGAAGGTCGGCTACAACCGAATTCACGGCTACTTCATCGAGCTGCCGAGCAAGCAGGCCGAATCGGCACCGGCGGACTATATCCGTCGCCAGACCCTCAAAGGTGCCGAGCGCTTCATCACGCCGGAGCTAAAGGCGTTCGAAGACAAGGCGCTGTCGGCCAAGAGTCGCGCCCTGGCCCGCGAGAAGATGCTCTACGAAGCGTTGCTCGAAGACTTGATCGCCCAGCTGCCACCCTTGCAAGACACGGCCGCCGCATTGGCCGAGCTGGACGTGCTGAGCAACCTCGCCGAGCGCGCACTGAATCTGGACCTGAACTGCCCGCGCTTCGTCAGCGAGCCGTGCATGCGCATCACCCAGGGTCGTCACCCGGTGGTCGAGCAAGTACTCACCACGCCGTTCGTGGCCAATGACCTGAGCCTTGACGACAATACCCGCATGCTGGTGATCACCGGTCCGAACATGGGTGGTAAATCCACCTACATGCGTCAGACCGCGTTGATCGTGCTACTGGCACATATCGGCAGTTTCGTGCCGGCGGCCAGTTGCGAATTGTCCTTGGTGGACCGAATCTTCACCCGAATCGGTTCCAGCGATGACTTGGCGGGCGGGCGGTCGACCTTCATGGTTGAAATGAGCGAAACCGCAAACATCCTGCACAACGCCACCGAGCGCAGCCTGGTGCTGATGGACGAAGTCGGTCGCGGCACCAGCACCTTCGACGGTCTGTCCCTGGCCTGGGCCGCTGCCGAGCGTCTGGCGCACCTACGGGCCTACACACTGTTCGCTACCCACTATTTCGAACTGACAGTACTGCCAGAAGCCCAGCCACTGGTGGCCAACGTGCACCTCAATGCCACCGAACACAACGAACGCATCGTGTTCCTGCACCACGTGTTGCCTGGGCCTGCCAGCCAGAGCTATGGCCTGGCGGTTGCGCAGTTGGCCGGTGTGCCGAGCGAAGTGATCGTGCGTGCTCGTGAGCATCTGAGCCGACTGGAATCCACGGCGCTGCCTCATGAAGTTCCGAAGCCGGCCAAAGGCAAACCGGTCACGCCACAGCAGAGCGACATGTTCGCCAGCCTGCCGCATCCGGTGCTGGATGAACTGGCCAAACTTGATCTGGACGACATAACACCGCGTCGTGCACTCGAAATGCTCTATACACTAAAGACACGGATCTAACGCACTTGCCTGCAAGCTGTTAGAATCTCGCGCGGTTTGGGATGCTGCAGGCTAATAGCCTGACCTGCAGACTATCGCTCTCAAACCTGGCGACCCCAACGTGAAGGGGCTCCGCTGCCGCCGCCTGAGGAGAAAATTAGAAATGACCTTCGTCGTCACCGACAACTGCATCAAGTGCAAGTACACCGACTGCGTAGAAGTCTGTCCGGTGGACTGCTTTTACGAAGGCCCGAACTTCCTGGTGATTCACCCGGATGAGTGCATCGACTGCGCACTGTGCGAACCAGAATGCCCTGCCGTGGCCATCTTCTCCGAAGATGAAGTTCCGGAAGATATGCAGGAATTCATTCAGCTGAACGTTGAGCTGGCGGAAATCTGGCCCAACATCACCGAGAAGAAAGAATCGTTGCCCGATGCCGAAGAGTGGGATGGCGTCAAAGGCAAGATCAAAGACCTCGAACGCTGATTACCCCCGCGTTCTCGAAAAGGCCCCTTGTGGGCCTTTTTGCTTTTCCAAAGATCTTTTGCTTTTCTGCAGGCAAAAAAAAGGGGCGGTATGACCCGCCCACATTTTTTCCCTATTCCTTGTGTTCCTTTTCATCGTCCTGATGAATCGCTTCCTGCGATATCCATTCCCCTCATCCTTGAAGGGCGTGTCTATCCGTCGACACAGTTCAGATACTAGAGAATTCCCCACCAAGAGCAATCGGCCTTTGTCGCTGAAATCGCCTGTCACATGCCGTTAATCTAAAAATATATTCATATAAATCAACAAGATAAATAAACACCACAGGTTAAATAGACAACTGCCAGGGTGTAAAAATAACGAACACTTACGAAAGAGTAAGCAAAGACTTACAGCACGAGACTACAAACCTGAGGTGGTGCAAAAAACAACGCACCTCCCATATTCCCGGCAACAAAAAGCCCCAAACCAGTTGGGGCTTTCTGTACCGGCTGAACGAATTGCTTATTGGAACAGCGACTCGCTCGACAGGCCGTTTTTCTCGAGAATTTCCCGAAGCCGCTTGAGGCCTTCAACCTGGATTTGCCTGACCCGCTCCCGGGTCAAGCCGATTTCCAGGCCTACGTCTTCAAGTGTGCTGCTCTCGTGACCTCGCAAGCCGAAGCGGCGTACGACCACCTCGCGTTGCTTGTCGGTCAGCTCCGAGAGCCACTGATCGATGCTCTGTGACAGGTCGTCGTCCTGCAACAGTTCGCATGGATCGGTCGGGCGGTCGTCGGTAAGGGTGTCCAGCAGGGTTTTATCCGAATCCGGACCCAGCGAGACGTCGACCGAAGAAACCCGCTCGTTCAGGCCGAGCATGCGCTTGACCTCGCCTACCGGTTTCTCCAGCAGGTTGGCGATTTCTTCGGGTGAGGGTTCGTGATCGAGCTTTTGAGTCAGCTCCCGCGCAGCTCGCAAGTACACGTTGAGCTCTTTGACCACATGGATCGGCAACCGGATGGTCCGGGTCTGATTCATGATCGCGCGCTCGATGGTCTGACGAATCCACCAGGTGGCGTAGGTCGAAAAGCGGAATCCACGTTCGGGATCGAACTTTTCTACTGCCCGGATCAAGCCGAGGTTGCCCTCTTCGATCAGGTCCAGCAGCGACAGCCCACGATTGACGTAACGCCGGGCGATTTTCACCACCAGCCGCAGGTTGCTTTCAATCATGCGCTTGCGTCCGGCCGGATCGCCACTTTGCGACAAGCGCGCAAAATGAACTTCTTCCTCCGGGGAGAGCAATGGGGAAAAGCCGATTTCGTTGAGGTACAGCTGAGTGGCATCGAGTGCCCGTGTGTAGTCGATGTACTTGTGTTGCTTAAGCGAAGCGGAGTGTTTGGATTTGGCACGAACGGAAGGTGGTGCATCCCCTTCATCATTCGACATCGAATCCGTGGCGATGCCGGTCTCCATCAGGAGAACCTCATCGTCGATGTCAAACTCCGGCACTTCTTTACTGAGAGCCATTGTTATAGTCCTTTGGTGAGTTCGACCTCAAGCTCAAGCGGCGCCTTGATCCTTGGCAACGCTGGAGCCTGTTCCCTCTACGTGACGGAACAGGCTGGCTAACAAATCAACGACGTGGCAGGAATTGCAGCGGATCTACAGGTTTACCTTGTCGGCGAATCTCAAAATGCAGTTTCACCCGGTCTGTACCCGTTGACCCCATTTCGGCAATTGTCTGTCCGACTTTGACCTGCTGCCCCTCCCGAACCAACAGCCTGCGGTTATGTCCGTAGGCACTGACGTAGGTATCGCTGTGTTTGATGATGACTAATTCGCCGTAGCCCCTTAAGCCACTCCCGGCGTATACCACCGTCCCATCAGACGCAGCTAAAACAGGCTGTCCCAAATCTCCGGCGATATCAATTCCTTTATTCAAACTACCGTTTGAAGAGAATTTACCAATCAGAATGCCATTAGAAGGCCACCCCCAGCCCGTCGGGGCCGGACCGGCGGGAGGCAGTGGCGCGGGTGCCGGCTTGTTGGCGACGGACGGTGCAAGCACTGTTGTAGTGGTCGTCGCGCCATTTGCCTGGCGCCGAATGACTGTGGTTTTACTCGACGACGAAGGCGAGGAACTGGACGAACTCACTACCGCCGTCGGCGTTGAACCGCTGCGACCGTCGAAGCGAATTGTCTGACCCGGATGGATCGTGTAAGGCGTAGGAATGTTGTTCCGTGCCGCGAGGGCTTTGTAGTCCCAACCGTAGCGAAAAGCGATGGAGAACAACGTGTCCTTGGGGCGGACAACGTACTGTCCGGTGGTCACGGCCGGACGCTGGGCGACCGCGTTGTTGCGATCGACGACGCTCGCACTACCTGATTTGGTGCTGGAACAACCAACCAGCAAGGTACTCAAGACAAGGCCAGTCACCAGACGCTGAAAGCTCGATATACCCATTCGCTGCGCAATGACTGTGAGACTCACCCGCCGCTCCCTTTGTGGTGGCTGAAAATATGGATTGCCGTGCTCAGGCACGAAATGTCGCAAGTATAACGGGCCGAACAGGCTTTACCTTTAATGAAGCGAATTCGCTTCGCGCACACGTTTGCTGCCTGACGATGAATTCTGTTTAACCAATCGATGCCGCTGTAAGACCCGGGCAATCGAAGAGAATTCAGCGTGCTTAAACAAATGCTCAGGCCAACGGCCCATTGAGCAATGGCACAAAGCGCACAGCCCCCAGAACACGTCTGGAAAAGCCCTGTTCTTCACGGATGATCAACATCAATTGTTGAACTTCACCGGAGCCGACCGGAATCACCAGTCGCCCACCCGGTGCCAACTGATCGAGCAGTGCCTGAGGCACGTCGGTGGCCACGGCGGTGACGATGATGCCGTTGTATGGCGCCAGTGCCGGCCAGCCTTCCCAACCATCGCCCCAGCGAAACACCACGTTGCGCAGGTTCAGCTCCACCAGGCGCTCCTTGGCCCGGTCTTGCAGAACCTTGATGCGCTCCACGGAAAAAACCCGCTCGACCAATTGCGACAGCACGGCCGTCTGGTAACCCGAACCGGTGCCGATTTCCATCACCTTGTCCAACGGACCGGCCTCCAGCAACAGCTCGCTCATGCGAGCCACCATATAAGGCTGGGAAATGGTCTGGTTATGCCCGATCGGCAACGCTGTATCTTCATAGGCGCGATGAGCCAGCGCCTCATCGACGAACAGATGACGCGGGGTGCGGCGGATGACTTCCAGCACCTTGGCGTTGGATATTCCCTCTTCATAGAGGCGCTGAATCAGACGCTCACGGGTCCGTTGGGAGGTCATCCCGATACCGCGATGCAGAATATGGTCTTGTTCACGAGACATTAACGCAGACCCTCCAGCCAGCCATCGAGACTTCTGAAGGCATCATTAAAGGTGCGGTCCAGTTGCAGTGGCGTGATTGAAACATAGCCTTGCATCACCGCATGGAAATCGGTACCCGGGCCACCATCTTCAGCGTCCCCCGCCGCGGCGATCCAGTAACCGGATTTACCACGCGGGTCGACCACTTTCATCGGTGCCGCGGCGCGGGCGCGATGGCCGAGGCGGGTCAGCTGAATACCGCGGATGTGCTCCAGCGGCAAGTTGGGAATGTTCACGTTCAGTACCGTGCGCGGTGGCAGATCAAGGTCCGCGTGAGCCTCTACCAGTTTGCGCGCAAAATAAGCGGCTGTGGGAAGGTTCTCTACTTGCCGTGAGACGAGCGAAAAGGCAAACGAAGGACGCCCAAGGAAACGTCCCTCGAGGGCCGCCGCCACGGTGCCGGAATACAGCACATCATCCCCCAGGTTGGCCCCCAGGTTGATGCCGGAAACCACCATGTCCGGCTCGAGCTCCAGCAAGCCGTTAAGGCCCAGGTGCACGCAGTCGGTGGGTGTGCCGTTGAGGCTGATAAAGCCATTGGCCAGAGTTTGCGGGTGCAACGGACGATCGAGCGTCAGCGAGCTGCTGGCGCCGCTTTTGTCCTGGTCCGGGGCGATAACCACACATTCGGTGTAATCCGCCAGCGCAGCATAAAGCGCGGCGAGACCGGGTGCAGTTACCCCATCGTCGTTAGAAATCAGAATACGCATGGGCTGTCCGTCTGCCCCACCGGCACCAGATCGACGAGTTCACGCACCAATACGGTGGCGAAGCATCCGGCCGGCAGGACGAATTCCAGTTGCAGAATGTCAGGTTCGGGATAATGCCACGTCAACCCACCAATGGGCAGCCGCAGGATGCGACGTTCGTGGCTCATTCCGGCGTTAATCAACCAATCGCGCAGATCCGCTTCGCGCACGGCGATTGCCTGCTCCAGTTCATGGACAGCGCCTGACGTCGGCGAGTCACCTTCGCCCCACTGCGGGCCGGTCGGGTGCAGGTCGAGAATCGCCAGACGAGGGTCGCTGCATTCGGCCTCACCGGCCGGGAAGAAACTGCGGCTGTCGGTGAACGCCAGCAGATCGCCCACCTGAGCGCGCTGCCAAGTGCCATCGGCGACGCGCGCCGCCAACACTTGATTGAACAGAAAGCTGCGTGCGGTGGAGAGCAGCCGCGAACGTACATTGCGTTGTTCCGGCAGGGCCTTGCGCGCCGCCCAGGCACGAGCATCGACCACGTTACCGCCGTCAAAGCCGAAACGCTGGGCGCCGAAATAATTGGGAATACCTTGCTTGGCGATCAGTTGCAGACGCTCTTCGATCGCCGCCTTGTCACCGGCGAACTGGGTCAAGCGCAAGGTGAAACCGTTGGCCGAGTGGGCACCGCGTTGCAGTTTGCGTTTATGCCGACCGGTCTTGAGGATTTTCAGCGTGTCGTTTTCCGCCGCCGACAGATCAGGATCGGCCTTGCCTGGCAGTTGCACGCTGAACCACTGGCGAGTCAGCGCCTGACGGTCCTTGAGGCCGGCATAGCTGACGGTGCGCAACGGCACACCCGCCGCCTTGGCGATGCGCCGTGCCGCTTCTTCGGTATTCAGGCCGCGCTTTTCCACCCAGATCCACAGGTGTTCGCCATCACCACTGAGGGGGATATCAAGCACCTCATCGACCTGAAAATCTTCCGCTGTAGCTTTCAGTACCGCGGTACCGAGAGCCTCACCATAGGCCCGGGGGCCAAGCAATTGCAGATCGTTCATGCGCGCAGCAACAGGGCAACGGAGTGCACGGCAATGCCTTCTTCGCGACCGACAAAGCCGAGCTTTTCGGTGGTGGTAGCTTTCACGTTCACTTGATCCAACTCAACTTGAAGATCCGCGGCAATCAGCGCGCGCATCGATTCGATATGCGGGGCCATTTTCGGGGCCTGGGCGACGATGGTGTTATCGACGTTGCCGACTTTCCAGCCCTTGGCGTGGATCAGCGCGACAACGTGACGCAGCAGCACACGGCTGTCGGCGCCCTTGAATTGCGGGTCGGTGTCCGGGAAGTGCTTGCCGATATCACCCAGCGCGGCAGCGCCGAGCAAGGCATCGCTCAAGGCGTGCAGCAGGACGTCACCGTCGGAGTGAGCGAGCAGCCCGAAGCCGTGTGCAATACGCACGCCGCCCAGAGTAATGAAATCGCCTTCAGCGAAACGGTGCACATCATAGCCGTGGCCAATACGCATAAAAAAACGCCCCGATTTTTGTCAGGGCGTGATTCTACCTGCTTTGTCGGACATTAGGCGCTTAGCGCGCGCGCATGATGTTGCAGGTGGTCGTCAATGAAGCTGGCGATGAAGAAATAACTGTGGTCGTAGCCCGGTTGCAGACGCAACGTCAGCGGATGCCCCGCCAGTTTGGCGGCCTGTTGCAAGGCTTCAGGCTTGAGCTGGGTGGCCAGGAAATCATCGCGATCACCCTGATCGACCAGCAACGGCAGCTTCTCGTCAGCCTCGGCGATCAATGCACAGGCATCCCATTCGCGCCACTTCGAACGGTCTTCTCCCAAGTAACGGGAAAAGGCTTTCTGGCCCCAAGGGCAATCCATTGGATTGTTGATCGGCGAGAACGCCGACACCGACAGATAACGCCCCGGATTGCGCAACGCACAGACCAACGCGCCATGGCCGCCCATGGAGTGACCACTGATGCCACGCTTGTCCGATGTCGGGAAATGCTCTTCGACCAATGCCGGCAATTCCTGCACGACATAGTCATGCATCCGATAGTGCCGGGACCAGGGTTCCTGAGTGGCATTCAGATAAAAACCGGCACCGAGACCGAAGTCCCAGGCGCCATCTGGATCACCCGGCACATCAGGACCGCGAGGGCTGGTGTCCGGTGCGACGATGATCAGCCCAAGCTCGGCAGCCATGCGCATGGCGCCGGCCTTTTGCATGAAGTTCTCGTCGGTGCAGGTCAGGCCAGACAACCAGTACAGCACCGGCAGTTTGCCGCCCTGCTCTGCTTGTGGCGGCAGGTACACGGCAAACACCATGTCGCAACCGAGCACGTCGGAGCGGTGCCGGTAGCGCTTGTGCCAGCCACCGAAGCTTTTCTGGCAGGAGATATTTTCCAGGCTCATGACCGACCTCAGAAATGGATGACGCTACGGATGCTTTTGCCTTCATGCATCAGGTCAAACGCCTTGTTGATATCTTCCAGGCCCATCGTATGGGTGATGAAGGTATCCAGCGGAATCTCGCCGGTCTGGGCCATTTCAACATAGCTCGGCAACTCGGAACGCCCGCGCACACCACCGAACGCCGAGCCGCGCCAGACGCGACCGGTCACCAGTTGGAATGGACGGGTGGAGATTTCCTGACCGGCACCGGCCACGCCGATGATCACCGACTCACCCCAACCTTTGTGGCAGCACTCAAGTGCAGCACGCATCAACTGGACGTTGCCGATGCACTCGAAGGAAAAGTCGACGCCACCATCAGTCATGTCGACGATCACTTCCTGAATCGGACGATCGAAGTCTTTCGGGTTTACACAATCGGTCGCGCCCAATTGCTTGGCGATCTCGAACTTGGCCGGGTTGATGTCAATGGCGATGATCCGCCCTGCCTTGGCTTTGACCGCGCCAATCACAGCCGACAGACCGATACCGCCCAGACCGAAGATGGCGACGGTATCGCCCGGCTTGACCTTGGCGGTGTTGATTACCGCGCCGATGCCAGTGGTGACGCCACAACCCAGCAGGCAGACTTTTTCCAGTGGTGCTTCTTTCGGAATTTTGGCGACGGAGATTTCCGGCAGCACGGTGTACTCGGAGAAAGTCGAGGTGCCCATGTAGTGGAAAATTGTTTCGCCCTTGTAGGAAAAACGCGAAGTGCCATCTGGCATCAGGCCTTTACCCTGAGTCGCACGAATCGCCTGGCAGAGGTTGGTTTTGCCCGACAGGCAGAATTTGCACTTGCCACATTCCGGGGTGTACAGCGGGATCACATGGTCGCCGACCGCAACCGAAGTCACGCCCTCGCCGATCGCTTCGACCACCGCGCCACCTTCGTGCCCCAGGATCGACGGGAAGATACCTTCCGGGTCCGCGCCCGAGAGGGTGTAGGCATCGGTATGGCAGACACCGGAGGCGACTACGCGCAGCAAGACTTCACCGGCCTTGGGCATGGCGACATCGACTTCAACGATTTCGAGGGGTTTCTTGGCCTCGAAGGCAACGGCGGCGCGCGACTTGATCATGCTGACTCTCCAGTGAATAAAAACGAGACAAAGAGTGTAATACAGCGCCCAGCGATGAATAATCAGGGCAAATGCAAAATATTATTGCTGTACAGGGACAATCTTCATGTCAGAGAACCGCTGGGAAGGCATCGATGAATTCGTCGCCGTGGCCGAGTGCAGCCAATTCACCGCCGCGGCTGAGCGTCTTGGGGTGTCTTCCTCTCACATCAGTCGCCAAATCGTACGGCTGGAAGAGCGCCTGCAAACCCGTTTGCTCTATCGCAGCACCCGCCGGGTCACACTGACCGAGGCCGGGCAAACCTTTTTGCAGCATTGCCAGCGTTTGCAGGACGGTCGCGAAGAAGCCTTGCGCGCTGTCGGCGACCTGACCAGCGAACCCAAGGGCATGCTGCGCATGACCTGCGCCGTGGCCTATGGCGAACGATTCATCGTGCCACTGGTGACTCGCTTCATGGGGCTGTATCCACAACTGCGCGTCGACATCGAGCTGAGCAACCGACCGCTCGATCTGGTGCATGAAGGGCTGGACCTGGCCATCCGCCTCGGTCGCCTGCAGGATTCAAGATTGGTCGCGACGCGCCTGGCGCCACGGCGCATGTACCTGTGCGCCTCGCCGTCCTACCTGGAACGGTATGGGCGCCCACACAGCTTGTCGGAACTGAGTCGCCATAATTGCCTCATTGGCAGCTCGGATATCTGGCAGCTGGAACAGAACGGGCGGGAATTTTCCCAACGCGTACAGGGAAACTGGCGCTGCAACAGTGGGCAGGCGGTGCTGGATGCCGCGCTACAAGGGGTTGGGTTGTGTCAGTTGCCGGATTACTACGTGCTGGAACACCTGAAAAACGGCGAATTGATTTCGCTACTGGAAGCCCACCAACCGCCGAACACCGCCGTATGGGCGCTTTACCCACAGCAACGGCATCTGTCGCCGAAAGTGCGCAAGTTGGTGGATTATTTGAAGGAAGGGTTGGCTGAACGGCCGGAGTATCGGGTTTGAGATTTTAGCGGCGGTTAGCCCAACGCTGGCGCAACCATTCAAGATCTTCGGGTCGAGTGACTTTGATGTTATCGGATCGCCCTTCAATCAGGCGCGGCGCCTGGCCCGACCATTCCATGGCCGAGGCTTCATCGGTGATGACAACATCCGCCACCAGACTGTCCGCCAATGCCCGATGCAACGCGCCAAGGCGAAACATTTGCGGCGTATAGGCCTGCCAGATCACACTGCGATCCACCGTTTCCAGCACGCGCCCATGCTTGTCGACCCGCTTGAGGGTGTCGCGCGCAGGCACCGCCAATAGACCGCCAACCGGATCATCAGCCAGCTCACTGAGCAATTTATCGAGATCATCACGCGCCAGATTCGGTCGTGCAGCATCGTGAACCAACACCCAATCCTCATCGTCAGCGCCCAGCGCATGCAAATGCAGCAACGCATTGAGCACCGACCCGGAACGTTCGACGCCGCCTTCAACCCGCTGAATACGCGGATCGGCAGCACAGGCCAGGTTCGGCCAGTAAGGATCGTCGATAGCAAGACTGACCACCAACCCCTTCAGGGCAGGATGATCGAGGAAACAGCCGAGGCTGTGTTCGAGAATAGTGCGCCCGCCCAACTGCAAGTATTGCTTGGGACGGTCCGCGGCCATACGGGCACCGACGCCCGCGGCAGGAATCACGGCCCAGAAGGCCGGTAACGAATTAATCATTGGGCCAACTGGTAAAGGGTTTCACCGTCCTTGACCATGCCCAACTCATGACGAGCCCGTTCTTCAACGGTCTCCATGCCCTTTTTCAATTCGCTGACTTCGGCGTCCATCACCCGATTGCGCTCCAGCAACGCCTCGTTCTCGGCGTGTTGATCCGCAATCTGCTGCTTCAGCTCGGCGACTTGCGCCAGACTGCCATTACCCACCCACAGGCGGTACTGCAGGCCGGCCAGCAGCAAGAGCAAGACGAGGAACAACCAATTGGGACTGCGCATCGAATATCAGGTATCCAGTGAAAAAAGACAGCCATGCCAAAACTTTGAAGCTTCTGATAGCACGAAGCCTGGAAGAACCAGGCTTGTGCTCTTAAGGCATCAGATTAGTGGCAAATCCATCGCTGCTGCGATTTTTCCGACACAATCCGGTGTCTTTTTATCGTTTACCACTCAGCCGCGGAATTCGCTACGACCGTTGTACTTGGCTTTGCCATTCAACTGCTCTTCGATACGCAGCAGTTGGTTGTACTTGGAAACGCGGTCGGAACGGCACAGGGAGCCGGTCTTGATCTGGCCAGCCGCAGTGCCCACAGCCAGGTCGGCAATGGTCGAATCTTCGGTTTCGCCGGAGCGGTGCGAGATCACGGCGGTGTAACCAGCGGCCTTGGCCATCTGGATGGCTTCCAGGGTTTCGGTCAGGGTGCCGATCTGGTTGAACTTGATCAGGATCGAGTTGGCGATCTTTTTATCGATGCCTTCTTTCAGGATCTTGGTGTTGGTCACGAACAGGTCGTCGCCCACCAGCTGAGTCTTCTCGCCGATCTTGTCGGTGAGGATTTTCCAGCCAGCCCAGTCGGACTCGTCCAGACCGTCTTCGATGGAGATGATCGGGTAACGCTCGGTCAGACCTTTCAGGTAATCGGCGAAACCTTCAGCGGTGAACACCTGGCCTTCGCCGGACAGGTTGTATTTACCGTCTTCGTAGAATTCGCTGGCTGCGCAGTCCAGCGCCAGGGTCACGTCGGTGCCCAGCTTGTAACCGGCGTTGGCCACGGCTTCGGAGATCACTTTCAAAGCGTCTTCGTTGGAGGCCAGGTTCGGCGCGAAACCACCTTCATCACCAACGGCAGTGCTCAGGCCACGAGCCTTCAGTACAGCTTTAAGGTGATGGAAAATCTCGGTGCCCATACGCAGACCTTCCGAGAAAGACTTGGCGCCTACTGGCTGAACCATGAATTCCTGGATGTCGACGTTGTTATCGGCGTGCTCGCCACCGTTGATGATGTTCATCATCGGAACCGGCATCGAGTAAACACCCGGGGTGCCGTTCAGGTTAGCGATGTGAGCGTACAGCGGCAGGTCCTGGTCCTGTGCTGCTGCCTTGGCCGCGGCCAGGGAAACGGCGAGGATCGCGTTGGCGCCCAGGGTCGCTTTGTTTTCGGTGCCGTCCAGCTTGATCATCGCGTGATCCAGCGCTTTCTGGTCGCTTGGGTCTGCACCCAGCAACAGGTCGCGGATCGGACCGTTGATGTTGGCGACGGCTTTCAGAACGCCTTTGCCCAGGTAACGGCTCTTGTCGCCATCACGCAGCTCGAGCGCTTCACGCGAGCCAGTGGAAGCACCGGATGGCGCGCAAGCGCTGCCGATGATGCCGTTATCGAGAAGCACGTCTGCTTCCACAGTGGGATTGCCACGGGAGTCGAGAACTTCACGACCTTTGATGTCGACGATTTTTGCCATTGTTGTGAACACTCCAAAGTTGACGAAAACGACGCAGCTGAAGGAAATCTTTATCGTCGGCAAGTGACAGACAGGAGGCAGGCTTGCGGACGACAAGGCTCAAGCCCGAGGGCCTGAGCGTTAAACCGTGCAGTACTTTACCGGAGAATCGGGGTTTACGCGGTTTCTACCGTCGGAAAACTTTTAACCAATTCGTCCAGTGCTTTGAGCTGGGCCAGGAATGGCTCCAGTTTGTCCAGACGCAGGGCGCAAGGGCCGTCGCATTTGGCGTTATCCGGATCCGGGTGGGCTTCAAGGAACAGCCCGGCCAGCGACTGGCTCATGCCGGCCTTGGCCAGGTCGGTGACCTGGGCACGACGACCGCCAGCGGAATCGGAGCGACCGCCAGGCATTTGCAGCGCGTGGGTCACGTCGAAGAACACCGGGTATTCGAACTGCTTCATGATGCCGAAGCCAAGCATGTCGACGACCAGGTTGTTGTAGCCGAAGCTCGAACCACGCTCACAGAGGATCAACTGATCGTTACCGGCTTCTACGCACTTGTTCAGGATGTGTTTCATTTCCTGAGGCGCAAGGAACTGGGCTTTCTTGATGTTGATCACCGCACCGGTCTTGGCCATCGCGACCACGAGGTCGGTCTGGCGCGACAGGAAGGCCGGCAACTGGATGATGTCGCAGACTTCAGCGACGACCGCGGCCTGATCAGGCTCATGGACGTCGGTGATGACCGGCACACCGAAGGCTTGCTTGATGTCCTGGAAAATCCGCATGCCCTCTTCCAGGCCGGGGCCACGGTAAGAGGTCACAGAAGAACGATTCGCCTTGTCGAAACTGGCCTTGAACACGTAAGGGATACCGAGTTTCTCGGTGACCTTTACGTACTCTTCGCAGACCTGCATCGCCATGTCGCGGCTTTCCAGCACGTTCATGCCACCGAACAGCACCATTGGCTTGTCGTTGGCAATCTCGATATCGCCTACGCGGATGATCTTCTGCGCCATCAGGTTTATGCCTTCTTCTGGTGTTGGGTCAAAGCAGCTTTGACGAAGCCGCTGAACAACGGGTGACCGTCACGTGGCGTCGAGGTGAACTCAGGGTGGAACTGGCAAGCGACGAACCATGGATGATCCGGCGCTTCGACCACTTCAACCAGCGCGCCATCACCGGAACGACCGGAGATTTTCAGACCGGCCTCGATGATTTGCGGCAGCAGGTTGTTGTTCACTTCGTAGCGATGACGGTGACGCTCGACGATCACATCCTTGGCATAGCAATCGTGCACCAGGGAACCTGGCTCAAGCAGGCAATCCTGAGCGCCAAGGCGCATGGTGCCGCCCAGGTCGGACGTTTCGGTGCGGGTTTCGACTGCGCCGGTGGCATCTTCCCACTCGGTGATCAGACCCACGACCGGGTGACCGCTGGTGCGATCGAACTCGGTGGAGTTGGCGTCTTTCCAGCCCATGACGTTACGAGCGAACTCGATAACGGCCACTTGCATGCCCAGGCAGATACCCAGGTACGGAACCTTGTTTTCGCGAGCGTATTGAACGGCAGTGATCTTGCCTTCAACGCCACGCAGACCGAAGCCGCCCGGTACCAGAATCGCGTCGACGCCTTCCAGCAGCGCGGTGCCCTGGTTTTCGATGTCTTCGGAATCGATGTAGCGCAGGTTGACCTTGGTGCGGTTGCTGATGCCGGCGTGACTCATCGCTTCGATCAGCGACTTGTAGGCGTCCAGCAGTTCCATGTACTTGCCGACCATCGCGATGGTGACTTCGTGCTCCGGGTTCAGCTTGGCATCAACCACCGCTTCCCACTCGGACAGATCGGCGCTGTCGCATTGCAAGCCGAAACGCTCGACGACGAAATCATCCAGGCCCTGGGAGTGCAGGATGCCCGGGATCTTGTAGATGGTATCGGCGTCTTCCAGCGCGATCACCGCACGTTCTTCAACGTTGGTGAACTGGGCGATCTTGCGACGCGAAGAGATGTCGATCGGGTGATCGGAACGGCACACCAGCACGTCTGGCTGCAGGCCAATGGAACGCAGTTCCTTGACCGAGTGCTGAGTCGGCTTGGTTTTGGTTTCGCCGGCAGTGGCGATGTACGGCACCAGCGTCAGGTGCATCAACATCGCGCGCTTGGCGCCGACTTCGAAACGCAATTGACGGATCGCTTCGAGGAACGGTTGCGACTCGATGTCACCCACGGTGCCACCGATCTCGACCATGGCCACGTCGGCATCGCCGGCGCCCTTGATGATCCGGCGCTTGATTTCGTCGGTGATGTGCGGGATCACCTGAATGGTTGCGCCCAGGTAATCACCACGGCGCTCTTTGCGCAGGACGTGTTCGTAGACACGGCCGGTGGTGAAGTTGTTGTTCTGGGTCATGGTCGTGCGGATGAACCGCTCGTAGTGGCCCAAGTCCAGGTCGGTCTCGGCGCCGTCGTGGGTGACGAACACTTCACCGTGCTGGAACGGGCTCATGGTGCCCGGGTCAACGTTGATGTACGGGTCCAGCTTCAGCATGGTGACCTTAAGTCCCCGCGCCTCCAGGATGGCCGCCAATGAAGCCGAGGCAATGCCTTTCCCCAATGAAGAAACAACACCGCCCGTGACGAATATGTAGCGCGTCATGAAAAACCCTAGAAGTCTGCGTTAAAGCGGTCCGAGCCGCCGGGGAAAGCGAAGGAAGGCCGAAGCCCCCGATCACCTGCATTAATCACAGTGCACCTTTCAAAAAAACCGCCGCGTTGGGACAGACCGGTAGATGAAACACCGGTAGGTTGCTCGCTACACATTTTTTGGAATCGCCCAGCAAAGACTGCTTGGTAATCGGCAACTCCTGCGATTCAGGCGAATCCACAGAAGTTGTATCAAGAAGGGAGCGTAGTCTACCGGAAAGCCCCTTTCAGCTCAAACCTTGATCTTCGATCAGCGGCTGCCAATGCAAATACCAGCCACCCTGCTCACCGCCATTTAGCCCCCGCACGTTCGCCACCGCCAGCAATTGCGGGCCTCTGTAGACCAGCGGCAATCTGCCACGGGCGAAGCCCGGCACACCGCTTTCGTTGAGCAAACGCTTCAAGTCACGGTGGCCGCGATCGGGCAGGTTCATGACCTCGCCTCCCTCACGATAGCGGATCTGCAGCGGGCCAACGGGGATCTGACCGGTAAACGTGAGTACGCCATTATCCGGCAACGCCAGTGATACCGAGGGATCAGCCCAAGACACCGGAGATGGCGGAGTGCGCAGCCAGCCACCAGACAACCACCAGAGACGCCCACCCGCGCGATGCAATTCACCCGTCGCCAGCCGCCAGACCGGACGCGCATCGCCGGTCGCATCGCGCAAATTCTCCCAACCCGACCAATGGTCACTGTCCGGCAGAGTCGTCAGCGGTTTGAGCCAATGACTTAGCGCATTGCGCTGACGCGCATCAGACAGTCTTTCCAGTGGTGCCAGCTCCAGCGACGGCAAGCCCAGCCAATCGAAATCACTGACCGTGGTGGCGTGGGCCAGATCGATTTGCGCCAATTCGTCGAGCAGTCCCTGCGCTTCGCTCAGATGCGCGGCACTGCGAGCCATGGTCGCCACCGCTTGCGGCCAGCGCGCAGTCAACACGGGGAACACCTGATGACGCAGATAATTGCGCGAGAACCGGTGGTCCTGGTTCGACGGATCCTCGATCCAGCCCAACTGATGTTCAGTCGCGTAGGCCTCAAGCTCGGCGCGAGTGACGTCGAGCAAGGGTCGCAGCAGATGCCCCCGACCCAAAGGACGTTCGCTCGGCATTCCCGACAAGCCTCTCACCCCTGCCCCACGCATCAGCCGAAACAACAGGGTTTCCGCCTGATCGTCACGGTGTTGGCCCGTGAGCAGCACTTCACCAGTATCAGTCGCGGCGATGAAGGCGCCATAACGCGCATCCCGCGCCGCACGCTCAAGGCTGGCGCCGGGTTCAACCTGAACACGCACGACTTCTAGCGGCACTCCCAGCGCATCACAGACCGACTGACAATGTTCCGGCCACGCATCAGCCGCAGCCTGAAGGCCGTGGTGGACATGGATGGCGCTCAGCGTCGGCAGGGATTGGGTTTTCGCAAGGTGCGCGAGAAGGTGCAGCAGGACGGTGGAGTCGAGACCACCGGAGAACGCGATGCGCCAGGTTATGGCTGTGCGCCAAGGTTTGAGATTCAGCAGGAGTCTGGTGGGCAAATCAATCATTGGCCGACTCATAGCGTTCCCTTTACACAAAACAAATGTGGGAGCGAGCCTGCTCGCGATAGCGGCATAACAGCCAACAGATTAGTTGAATGTTAAGCCGCCATCGCGAGCAGGCTCGCTCCCACATGGGTATAGCGAGGTCAGATCAGAGACCGTAGCTCATCAGACGCTCGTAACGACGGGCCAACAGCGCCTTGTTATCGAACTTCTTCAACATCGCCAGTTGCGAGCTCAGCTCGGCGCGAATCGAGGCAGCCGCAGCGGCCGGATCACGATGAGCGCCGCCCAATGGCTCGCCGATCACCTTATCGACAATGCCCAGGCCCTTCAGACGCTCGGCAGTGATGCCCATGGCTTCAGCAGCATCCGGCGCCTTCTCGGAAGTTTTCCACAGAATCGAAGCGCAACCTTCCGGCGAAATCACCGCGTAGGTCGAGTACTGCAGCATGTTCAGCTGATCGCAGACGCCGATCGCCAATGCACCACCGGAACCACCTTCACCGATCACGGTGGCAATGATTGGGGTTTTCAGGCGAGCCATGACGCGCAGGTTCCAGGCAATTGCTTCGCTCTGGTTGCGCTCTTCGGCGTCGATGCCAGGGTAAGCACCCGGAGTGTCGATGAAGGTCAGGATCGGCATTTTGAAACGCTCGGCCATTTCCATCAGACGGCACGCCTTGCGGTAGCCTTCCGGACGCGGCATGCCGAAGTTGCGGCGAACCTTCTCGCGCACTTCGCGGCCTTTCTGGTGGCCGATGATCATCACCGGCTGGTCGTCCAGACGGGCAATGCCGCCAACGATCGCAGCGTCGTCGGAGAAGTGACGGTCGCCGTGCAGTTCGTCGAACTCGGTGAAGATGTGTTCGATGTAGTCCAGGGTATACGGACGTTTCGGGTGACGCGCCAGACGTGCGATCTGCCAGCTGGTCAGCTTGCCGAAGATGTCTTCGGTCAGCGTGCTGCTCTTGTCCTGCAGGCGGGAGATCTCATCGCCGATATTCAGCGAATTGTCATTACCGACCAAGCGCAACTCTTCGATCTTGGCTTGCAGGTCGGCGATCGGCTGTTCGAAATCTAGAAAATTCGGGTTCATAGGCGTCCGTCTTGGGTCGACCTCCAAGAGAGCTTGGGCCGGCCGGTTGTCTATTCGCGCCCTACCTTAAGGGACAGGCGCGTTCAGGTCGAGATTAAAAATTCGGGTCGGGGTCAGGCGCGTTCCAATGGTAAGGAATGGCACCTGACCGTCAACGGTATTGGAGGAAGACGTTGTCTCGCCCGAACTGGTCACGCAGGGCTTGAATCAAGGCATCCGCCGGATCGATCCGCCAGGTCTCGCCGAACTGCAACAAGGCCTTCGCATCGGGACTGGTGTACTCCATGGTGATCGGGCACGCGCCGCGGTGGCGCTTGAACAGCTCACCCAGCCAGCGTAGCTGATCGCCTTTCAAATCCTTGGTGTGCAATTTCAGGCGCAGGCTTTCGGCCAGGTTGGTGCGCGCGTCTTCCATGCTCATCACCCGCTTGACCCGCAACCGCAGGCCACCAGAGAAGTCGTCGTTGCTGACTTCGCCCTCGACCACCACCATCGCGTCGGTCTGCAACAGCGACTGCGCAGAATGGAAGGCGTCGGCGAACAGCGAGGCTTCGATCCGCCCGGAGCGGTCGTCGAGGGTGATGAAACCCATCTTGTCGCCCTTTTTGTTCTTCATCACGCGCAGGGCGATGATCATGCCCGCGACTGTCTGCGTATCGCGAGCCGGCTTCAGGTCGATGATGCGCTGACGGGCGAAACGACGAATTTCGCCTTCGTATTCGTCGATCGGGTGACCGGTCAGGTACAGGCCGAGGGTATCTTTCTCCCCTTTCAGGCGCTCCTTGAGGGTCAGTTCCTTGGCCTTGCGGTGGTTGACGTAGACATCCGCGTCTTCCTCAACGAACAGGCCGCCAAACAGGTCGGCGTGGCCACTGTCGTGGGTGCGAGCGGTTTGTTCGGCAGCCTTGATCGCCCCTTCCATCGCGTTCAACAAGACCGCGCGGTTCTGGTCGATGCTGGCTTGATAGGCTTTTGGTTCGTCATGGAAATACGGGCCCAGACGATCCAGCGCGCCGCTGCGGATCAAACCGTCCAGGGTGCGCTTGTTGATCCGTTTGAGATCGACACGGGCGCAGAAATCGAACAGATCCTTGAACGGTCCGTCCTGACGCGCCTCGGTGATCGCTTCCACCGGTCCTTCGCCCACACCCTTGATTGCGCCGAGGCCATAAATAATGCGGCCTTCGTCATTTACCGTGAACTTGAACTCCGAAGTATTCACATCCGGCGCGTCGAGACGCAGCTTCATGGTGCGAATTTCTTCGATCAAGGTCACGACCTTGTCGGTGTTGTGCATATCCGCCGACAGCACCGCAGCCATGAACGGCGCCGGGTAGTGGGCTTTCAGCCAGGCGGTCTGGTACGACACCAGGCCATACGCGGCGGAGTGGGATTTGTTGAAGCCGTAACCGGCGAATTTTTCTACCAGGTCAAAGATGTTACCCGCCAGGTCGGCGTCGATATTGTTGGTGGCGCAACCCTCAATGAAACCGCCGCGTTGCTTGGCCATTTCTTCGGGTTTTTTCTTACCCATGGCTCGACGCAGCATGTCTGCACCGCCAAGGGTGTAACCGGCCATGACCTGGGCAATCTGCATCACCTGTTCCTGATACAGGATGATGCCGTAAGTCGGCGCCAGGACGGGCTTGAGGCCTTCGTACTGGTAATCCGAGTGCGGGTACGCGAGTTCCGCGCGACCGTGCTTACGGTTGATGAAGTCGTCCACCATGCCCGATTGCAACGGGCCCGGACGGAACAGGGCCACCAGTGCGATCAAGTCTTCCAGGCAGTCGGGCTTGAGCTTTTTGATCAGCTCTTTCATGCCACGCGACTCGAGTTGGAACACCGCGGTGGTTTCGGCTTTTTGCAGCAGCGTGTAGGTCGGTTTGTCGTCCAGCGGGATAAAGGCGATATCCAGCGGCGGCTCGTTGACCTTGGCGCGATCACGGTTGATGGTTTTCAGCGCCCAGTCGATGACCGTCAGGGTCCGCAGCCCCAGGAAGTCGAACTTCACCAGACCGGCCGCCTCGACGTCGTCCTTGTCGAACTGGGTTACCAGGCCATCGCCCGCTTCGTCGCAATAAATCGGCGAGAAGTCGGTCAGCTTGGTCGGCGCGATTACCACACCACCGGCGTGCTTGCCGACGTTACGCACAACGCCTTCAAGCTTGCGCGCCATCTCCCAGATTTCCGCAGCCTCTTCATCGACCTTGATGAAGTCGCGCAGGATTTCTTCCTGCTCGTAGGCCTTTTCCAGGGTCATGCCGACTTCGAACGGAATCATCTTCGACAGACGATCCGCCAAACCGTAGGACTTGCCCTGCACCCGCGCCACGTCACGGACCACCGCTTTCGCCGCCATGGAACCGAAGGTGATGATCTGGCTAACCGCGTTACGGCCGTATTTCTCGGCCACGTAATCGATCACCCGGTCACGGCCGTCCATGCAGAAGTCGACGTCGAAGTCGGGCATGGATACCCGTTCCGGGTTAAGGAAACGTTCGAACAGCAGGTCATATTCCAGCGGATCGAGGTCGGTGATCTTCTGCACATAGGCCACCAGCGAACCGGCACCCGACCCACGCCCCGGACCTACCGGCACACCGTTGCTCTTGGCCCACTGGATAAAGTCCATCACGATCAGGAAGTAACCGGGGAAGCCCATCTGGATGATGATATCCAGCTCGAAATTCAGCCGGTCGACATAGACCTGACGCTTGGCTTCGTAGTCTTCGGTGGTGTCCTTGGGCAGCAGGACGGTGAGACGCTCTTCCAGACCGTCGAAGGAAACCTTGCGGAAGTACTCGTCGATGGTCATGCCATCGGGAATCGGGAAGTTGGGCAGGAAGTGCTTGCCCAGTTTCACGTCGATGTTGCAGCGCTTGGCGATCTCGACCGTGTTTTCCAGCGCCTCGGGCAAGTCGCTGAACAGCTCGGCCATTTCCTCGGCGCTTTTGAGGTATTGCTGATCGCTGTAATTCTTCGAACGCCGCGGATCGTCGAGGGCGCGGCCTTCACCGATGCAAACGCGGGTTTCGTGGGCGGCGAAGTCTTCCTGCTTGATGAAGCGCACGTCGTTGGTCGCGACCAGCGGCGCACCGATTTTTTCAGCCAGGGCCACAGCACCGTGCAACTGTTCTTCGTCGTTGGGGCGGTTGGTGCGCTGGATTTCCAGGTAGAAGCGATCCGGGAACACGGCCATCCATTCACGTGCCAGGTTTTCCGCTTCGGCCGGGTTGCCACTGAGCATCGCCAGGCCGATCTCGCCTTCTTTCGCAGCCGACAGCATGATCAAGCCTTCGCTGGCTTCAGCCACCCACTCGCGCTCGATGATGACAGAACCATTGCGCTGACCATCGATGAAGCCACGGGAGATCAGTTCGGTGAGGTTGCGATAACCCACGGCGTTCATCGCCAGCAGGCTGATCCGGCTCAGAGCGTTATCCGGATCCTTGTTCGACAGCCACAGGTCGGCGCCACAGATCGGCTTGATCCCGGCGCCCATGGCGGCTTTATAGAATTTGACCAGGGAACACATGTTGTTCTGGTCGGTGACCGCTACGGCAGGCATGTTCATGCCGACCAGGGTCTTGACCAGCGGCTTGATCCGCACCAGACCGTCGACCAGGGAATATTCAGTGTGCAGGCGTAGATGAACGAATGAAGCCGGCATAGTGATCCTGTCTAGAAACTAGAAACGTGAAGACAACAAGGCCCGGATTGTACCGGGCCTTGAGTAAAACATCAGCCTGCGGCTAACGCTCGATCAGGTTTTCCCGCGCTTCATACGCCAAGCGTACCGGGGCGAACGAGCGGCGATGGATTGGGGTCGGCCCCAAGCGGGCCAGCGCTTCCAGATGAACGGGTGTCGGGTAGCCTTTATGGCCTCCGATCCCGTAACCCGGATAAATCAGTTCGAATGCCGCCATTTCCCGATCACGGCTGACCTTGGCCAGAATCGATGCCGCGGCAATGGCCGGTACCTTGCCATCGCCCTGGATCACCGCTTCCGCACGCATCGAGAGCTTCGGGCAACGGTTGCCGTCGATCATCGCCAGTTTCGGCTGAATGTGCAGCCCTTCGACGGCACGCTGCATGGCCAGCATGGTGGCGTGAAGAATGTTCAGTTCGTCGATTTCTTCTACTTCAGCGCGAGCGACATACCAACTCAGGGCCTTTTCGCAGATTTCGTCGTAAAGCGCATCACGGCGAGCTTCGGTAAGCTTCTTCGAGTCGTTGAGGCCCAGGATGGGGCGGCTCGGATCGAGGATCACTGCCGCCGTCACCACGGCGCCACACAGGGGGCCGCGACCGACTTCATCGACACCCGCCACCAGATCTTCAAGCTCATCGACCAGCATAAAATCCAGGCCCAGCTGCTTGCTTGCTTTGCTCATTATGCTCTGCCAATCAGGTTCAGTACCGCGTCCGCTGCCTGATTGGAGGCGTCCAAGCGCAGGGTTCGGTGGATTTCGTCAAAGCCCCGGGTCTGCTCCTGGCCACCTTCGATCAGTGGCGACAGGGTTTGGGCCAAGGCTTCGACCGTCGCATCATCCTGCAACAACTCCGGCACCAGCAGGCGCTGGGCCAGCAGATTCGGCAAGGAGACGTAGGGACTCTTCACCATCCGTTTGAGAATCCAGAACGTCAGCGGTGCCAAGCGATAGGCGACCACCATCGGTCGCTTGTATAGCAATGCTTCCAGCGTCGCCGTCCCCGAAGCGATCAACACCGCGTCGCAAGCCGCCAGGGCCAGATGGGATTTGCCGTCGAGCAAGGTCAGCGGCAGATCGCGACCGGCCAGCAGCTCTTCAAGCTGGGCTCGGCGCTGCGGGCTCGCGCATGGCATGACGAACCGTACGCCCGGGCGCATGGCCCGCAAGCGCTGGGCGGTGTCGAGGAACAGCGCACCAAGGCGCCCGACCTCACCGCCACGGCTGCCCGGCATCAGGGCGACCAGCGGCCCATCCGGCAAGCCAAGTTCGGCCCGCGCTGCGGCGCGATCAGCCTCAAGCGGAATCGCGTCGGCCAGGGAATGCCCGACAAACCGCACCGGCACACCCTTCTCTTCATAAAATTTGGCTTCGAACGGGAACAGCGTCAGCATCAGGTCGCAACCTTCGCGAATCTTCAGCACCCGCTTCTGCCGCCAGGCCCAGACAGACGGGCTGACGTAATGTACGGTCTTGATCCCGGCCTGACGCAGCTTGAGTTCGATATTGAGGTTGAAGTCCGGGGCATCGATACCGATGAACACGTCCGGCTTCTCGGCGATCAGGTCCGCGACCAGTTTTTTGCGACGTGCCAATAGCTCACGCAAACGGCCCAGCACTTCCACCAAGCCCATGACAGAAAGGCGTTCCATCGGGAAATACGACGTCAGGCCTTCAGCCTGCATCAGCGGACCACCGACACCGATGAACTCGACTGCCGGATGCCGAGCCTTGAGCGCGCGCATGAGGCCCGCACCCAGAATGTCACCGGAAGCCTCTCCCGCCACCAGCGCAATACGCAGATTGGCCATGCTTAACGGGTGATGCCGCGGGTCGAAGACTGGATGGAGTCACGGAACACCGCGACTTCCGGGAACTGAAGCGAGGGCTCGGTCAGCTCGGCAAGCGCCTGTTCGACCGTCAGGCCCTGGCGGTAAACCACCTTGTAGGCACGACGCAAGGCGTGAATCGCGTCCTCGCTGAAACCGCGACGGCGCAGGCCTTCGAAGTTCATGCTGCGGGCTTCGGCCGGGTTGCCGAAAACCGTGACGTAGGCTGGAACGTCCTTGCCAATGGCAGTACCCATACCGGAAAAGCTGTGGGCGCCAATGTGGCAATACTGGTGAACCAGGGTAAAACCGGACAGGATCGCCCAGTCCTCGACATGCACATGGCCCGCCAACGCGGTGTTGTTGACCAGAATGCAGTGGTTGCCGATAACGCTGTCGTGACCGATGTGGGCATAGGCCATGATCAGGTTGTGATCGCCCAGGGTCGTTTCCGAACGGTCCTGAATGGTCCCGCGGTGAATCGTCACGCCTTCGCGAATGACGTTATGGTCACCGATGACCAGACGGGTTTCTTCGCCCTTGTATTTCAGATCGGGCGTGTCCTCGCCTACCGAAGAAAACTGGTAGATGCGGTTGTGCTTACCGATTCGGGTCGGGCCCTTGAGAATCACATGCGGCCCGATCACTGTCCCCTCGCCGATTTCCACACCTGCGCCGATGATCGACCAAGGGCCGACTTCGACGTCGTCGGCCAGAATGGCCGTCGGATCGATGATTGCGCGAGGGTCAATCAAACTCATAGTTTGCGTTCCGCGCAGATGATTTCAGCGGAGCAGACTGGCTTGCCATCGACCGAAGCCTGGCACTCGAACTTCCAGATCTGACGCTTGCAGCTCAGGAACTTGGCTTCCAGGATCAGCTGATCGCCTGGCAGCACAGGCTGGCGGAAGCGCAGCTTGTCGGAGCCGACGAAGTAATAAAGCGTGCCGTCGGCAGGCTTCACGTCGAGCATTTTGAAACCAAGGATCCCGGCAGCCTGAGCCATCGCTTCGATGATCAATACGCCCGGCATGATTGGATGCGCAGGGAAGTGACCATTGAAGAACGGTTCGTTGATGCTGACATTCTTGTAGGCGCGAATGCGCTTGCCTTCCACATCCAGATCCACGACCCGGTCCACCAGCAGGAACGGGTAACGGTGAGGCAGGTATTCGCGAATCTCGTTGATGTCCATCATTTCGGGGGGAAGCCTATGTAAAGATTGGGAGCGCGCGACTGACGCGCACTCCTCTAGCAAATCAAGGAGGCAGTCTAGCGGCTGTGCACACTTGATATGGAAATGGTATCAGCCATCTGATGAAGCATTACCGTCAGGGGTCACGTCCCCTACACGCTTTTCCAGCTGTCGCAGTCGTCGCGCGATGTCATCGAGCTGACGGATACGTGCCGCGCTTTTGCGCCATTCGGCTGCCGGTTGCATCGCCGTACCGGAAGAATAGGAACCCGGCTCGGTAATCGAGTGGGTCACCATGGTCATCCCGGTCAGGAAAACGTTGTCGCAAATTTCGATATGCCCCACCAGCCCTACGCCACCGGCAAGCATGCAATGCTTGCCGATTTTGGTGCTGCCGGAGATCCCCACACACGCGGCCATGGCGGTGTGGTCACCGACCTGGACGTTGTGAGCGATCTGAATCTGGTTGTCGAGCTTCACACCATTGCCGATAACGGTATCGGCCAGTGCGCCGCGATCGATAGCGGTATTTACGCCTATTTCCACGTCATCGCCGATCGAAACACCGCCGACTTGGGCGATTTTCTGCCAGACACCTTTCTCGTTGGCAAAACCGAAGCCTTCACCGCCGAGCACGGCACCGGATTGAATCACCACCCGTTTGCCGATGCGCACGTCGTGATACAGCGTGACGCGCGGGGCTAACCAGCCGCCCTCGCCGATTTCGCAGCGCGCACCGATGAAGCAATGAGCCCCAACGGTCACACCTGCGCCAATACGCGCCGCACTTTCGATCACCGCAAAAGCACCGATGCTCGCCGCCGGGTCGACCACTGCATCCGCGGCCACCACCGCTGTCGGATGAATTCCGGCAGGCGCCTTGGGCTTGGGATCGAACAGGTGGGAAACGCGCGCGTAGGCCAGGTACGGATCCGGCACCACCAATGCATCACCGGCAAAACCTTCAGCGTCAGCGGCCTTCAGCAATACAGCTGCGGCCTGACTGCCAGCCAGGTATTTACGGTATTGAGGATTTGCCAGAAAGCTCAACTGAGCTGGGCCAGCCTCTTGCAAAGTGGCTAGCCCAGTAATTTCTTTCTTCGGGTCGCCACGCAAGGTGGCGCCGAGGAACTCGGCCAACTGGCCGAGCTTTATAGTCGCTGTCATGGGTTACTTCAGCTGATTCATGCGCTCGATAACCTGGCGAGTGATGTCGTACTGAGGCTTGACATCAATCACTGCGCCACGCTCGAAGACCAGGTCAAAAGCACCTTTCTTGATGACTTCTTCCACAGCGCTGTCCAGTTTCGGCTTGAGCTGTTTCAGCATTTCACGGTCGGCAACGGCCTTGGCTTCGTTCAGTTCCTTGGACTGGAACTGGAAATCACGAGCCTTTTGCTTGAACTCAAGCTCCAGACGCTCACGTTCACCTTGTTGCATTTTGTCGCCGCCAGCCATCAGACGGTCCTGGATACCCTTGGCGCTGCTTTCCAGGCTTTTGAGCTTGGTCAGTTGCGGGCCGAATTTTTTCTCGGCATCCACGGCGTATTTTTTCGCCGCGTCGGATTCCAGCAGTGCCATCTGATAGTTCAGAACTGCGATTTTCATGTCGGCAAAAGCCGGACCTGCTACCAGTACGGTCGCCAGGAGAACCAATTGAGTCAACTTACGCACGATGCACTCCTACAAAATCCATTGTCGTTATCTTGGGTCAGACGCTTAGAACGTCTGGCCGAGGGAGAATTGGAACACTTGAGTCTCAGCGTCATCCGGTTTCTTGACCGGCATGGCCAACGCGAAGCTCAGAGGACCCAGTGCGGTAACCCAGGTCACGCCTACACCGACGGAACTGGCCATGTTGCTCAGGCTAATGTCGTTACACGCTGTTTGAGCAGTTGAACCGACATTTGCGTTCGTCGTCTTGTCGCACTTGGAGTCGAAAACGTTACCCACGTCCCAGAAAACGGAAGTGCGCAGGGAACGCTGATCCTTGACGAATGGCAGCGGGAACAGAACCTCGACACCACCCTGAATCAAAACGTTACCACCGAACGGCAGCGGGTCCTGGTCCGGGTCAGCGAGCGTACCAGTGTTACCTGTCACAGCCGCACCGCGACTTGGGGTACTGCGAGGACCGAGGGTACTGTCCTTGAAACCACGAACCGAGTTGAAACCACCAGCATAGTAGTTTTCATAGAACGGCAAGCCATCGGTCGAACCGTAGCCATCGCCATAACCCAGCTCGGTGTGAAGGCGCATGGTGTAGTTTTCAGACAATGGCTGGAACAACTGGCCACGGTAATCAAGCTTGAAGAACGACAGGTCGCTACCCGGCGTGGTGGTTTCCAGGGTCAGGCTTTGGGAATGACCACGGGTCGCCAATACGCCTTTGTTCAAAGTGGACTCGGACCAGCCGGCCGAAGCCTTGAAGTTCAGGTAGCTGTCGCCCTCGCGGTTAACGAAGTCGAAAATCTCGTCAACGGTGTACTGGCCGGTCTTGATCTTGTCCTGCTGTGCAGTCAGACCGAAGGTCAGGCGCGAAGTCTCGCTGATCGGGTAGCCGACGCTCACGCCAGCACCCAGGCTGTCTACGGCATAGCTGGCTACGTCGACGTCGAGGTCTTTGTAGTCAGTGGTGCGGTAGAAAGCGTTGTAACCCAGGCTCACACCGTCAGCAGTCCAGTAGGGGTCGACATAACCGAAGTTATAGCGGCTCTGGTATTCACTGCGGGTCAAACCGATGCTGACCTTGTTACCGGTACCCAGGAAGTTGTTCTGGGTGATCGAACCACCCAGGATCAGACCGGCACTCTGGGCGAAACCGACGCTGGCGGTAATCGAGCCGGACGCCTGCTCTTCAACGCTGTAGTTCACGTCAACCTGGTCGTCTACGCCCGGCACGGCCGGTGTCTCGACGTTGACTTCCTTGAAGAAGCCCAGACGTTCCAGGCGGGTCTTGGATTGATCGATCAGGTAAGTCGAAGCCCAACCGCCTTCCATCTGACGCATTTCACGGCGCAGCACTTCGTCTTCGGACTTGGTGTTGCCACGGAAGTTGATGCGGTTCACGTAAGCACGCTTGCCCGGATCGACAGCGAACGTGATGTCGACCGTGTGGTCGTCATCGTGAGGCTGAGGCACGCCGTTGACGTTGGCGAAGGTGTAACCCTCGTTACCCAGGCGACGGGTGATCAGTTCGGACGTGGTGGTCATCAGCTTGCGCGAGAACACCTGGCCTTTCTGAACCAGCAGCAGGGACTTGACCTGGTCTTCAGGCACTTTCAGGTCGCCGCTGAGCTTGACGTCACGAACGGTGTACTTCTCGCCTTCGTTGACGTTGACAGTGATATAGACGTGTTTCTTGTCCGGAGTGATCGACACCTGGGTCGAAGCGATATCCATATTGATATAGCCGCGATCCAGATAGTAGGAACGCAGACGCTCCAGGTCACCGGAGAGTTTTTCACGAGCGTACTTGTCATCGTTCTTGAAGAACGACAGCCAGTTGCTGGTTTTGAGTTCGAACAGGTCGATCAGGTCTTCATCAGGGAAAACCGTGTTACCCACCACGTTGATGTGCTGGATAGCTGCAACGGTGCCTTCGTTGATGTTGACCTTCAGACCCACGCGGTTGCGCGGCTGCGGCACCACTTCGGTATCGACGGTGGCCGAGTAACGGCCCTGAGCGACGTACTGACGCTGCAGCTCGTTACGCACACCTTCGAGGGTGGCGCGCTGGAAGATCTCGCCTTCGGCCAGACCGGATTGCTTGAGGCCCTTCATCAGGTCTTCAGTCGAGATCGCCTTGTTGCCTTCGATCTCGATACTGGCGACCGACGGACGCTCGACTACAGTGATGACGAGGACGTTGCCATCGCGACCCAGCTGGATATCCTGAAAGAACCCGGTTTTGAACAACGCACGAGTGGATTCCACCAGGCGACGATCATCCGCCTGTTCGCCGACGTTCAACGGCAAGGCACCAAAGACGCTACCCGCGGAGACCCGCTGGAGGCCATTGACGCGAATATCAGAGATAGTGAAGGACTCGGCGTGAACTTCGGCGATCATCAATACGGTGAGAACCGCAGTTAGCAGCAGACGTTTCATGAAGTCCTTTCTTATTCCAACTGGCAATAAAAACTGCCGCAAAATGCGGCAGATTCGCAATTCAGCGAAGCGTTACAGTCGACCCAGATCATTGACCAGAGCAAGTAACATCACCCCGACCACCAAACTGATACCGATCTGTATCCCCCAACCTTGCACCCGATCCGACAAGGGACGACCACGCGCCCACTCGATCAGATAAAACAACAAATGTCCCCCATCCAGTACAGGAATGGGCAACAAATTCAGAACCCCCAGGCTAATACTCAGATAAGCAAGGAAATTCAGGAAATCAGCGACACCCGACTGGGCAGAAGCGCCCGCCACTTTAGCAATGGTTATCGGTCCACTCAAGTTTTTTACCGAGAGCTCGCCGAACAACATTTTCTTGAGCGAGTCGAGGGTCAGTACGCTCATGGTCCAGGTGCGTCGGGCACCCTCGCCAATCGCAGCCACCGGACCGTAACTGACTTCGCGAATCATCTCTGGCGGCCAATCGACCGCTTTTACCCCGGCGCCCAGATAACCACTGGGTGACTTGCTCTCGCCGCGAGCGGCCAACGTCACAGGGACGTCGATTTGAGCACCATCGCGCTCGACGCGCAGCATGATTTTGGTATCTGGATGCATACGGACGATGTCGACTACTTGCTGCCAGTCGTCCAGCGCCTTGCCATCAAGGGCCAACAAGCGGTCACCCGTCTTCAGGCCCGCAGCCTTCGCCGGCCCTTTCGGATCAAATTCGGCCAGGACTGGAGGCAACGCCGGACGCCAAGGACGAATACCCAGCGAGCGAATCGGATCGGGCTCCTCGGCACCCTTGAGCCACTTGTCCAGCACCAGTTCACGGGGTGAGTCCACCGTGGAGCCCTGTTCGCGGACCAGCAATTGAAGGGAACCGCTCTCACCCAGGCGACGGATCAGTTGCAGGTTCACCGCGGCCCAGCCGGAGGTTGGCTCGCCATCGATGGCCATGATTTCCTGGCCCGGGCTCAAACCTGCCTTGGAGGCAATGCTGCCGGACTCGACCGCACCGATAACTGGCCGCACCTGCTCGCTGCCCAGCATTGCCAGTGCCCAGAAAAACACCATTGCCAATAGAAAGTTGGCGATCGGGCCGGCCGCGACGATGGCGATGCGCTGACGGACAGATTTGCGATTGAAGGATTGATCGACCTGATCGGCCGGGACCTCGCCTTCGCGCTCGTCGAGCATCTTTACGTAGCCACCCAATGGAATGGCGGCGATCACGAATTCAGTGCCTTTGCTGTCGTGCCAGCGCAGCAGCGGCATGCCGAAGCCCACGGAGAAACGCAGCACTTTGACCCCACAGCGACGCGCGACCCAGAAATGGCCGAACTCGTGGAAGGTGACCAGCACACCCAGCGCTACCAGGGTGCCGACAATCATATAGAGCGCGCTCATGTACTTTCTCCGCAATCCTATCAGTGCTGCATGGGGCAACGTATTGCAGCACTTATCGCCCGTGACGGCTCAACCATTGCCCGGCCAGTACCCGTGCTTTCGCATCAGCCGTAAACACTGCCTCGAGATCGTCTACCGCAACCACAGGCTCGAGGTTCAACACTTCCTCGATAATACTCGCGATTTCCAGGTAGCGAACCCGTCCGTCGAGAAAGGCCGCCACAGCCACCTCATTCGCGGCATTGAGCATGGCCGGCGCGCTGTTGCCAGCCTCGGCGGCTTGACGCGCAAGGCGCAGGCAAGGGAAACGCTCTTCATCGGGCGCCTGGAAATCCAGGCGAGCAATGGCAAACAGATCCAGCGGCGCAACACCCGAGTCAATCCGCTCCGGCCAGGCCAGGGCATTGGCAATCGGCGTGCGCATGTCCGGATTGCCCAACTGCGCCAATACTGAACCATCGATGTAGTCGACCAGCGAATGAATCACGCTCTGCGGGTGAATCACCACTTCGACCTGAGAAGGGGTAGCGTCGAACAGCCAGCAAGCCTCGATCAGCTCGAGCCCTTTGTTCATCATGCTGGCCGAATCCACCGAAATCTTGCGCCCCATGGACCAATTCGGGTGGGCACACGCTTGCTCGGGAGTAACATGCGCCAGTTCGGCCATGGGTGTCTGCCGGAACGGGCCGCCAGAGGCTGTCAGTAAAATCCGACGCACACCGACCGCGCCAAGTCCACGGGCGAAATCCTGTGGCATGCACTGGAAAATCGCGTTGTGCTCGCTGTCGATCGGCAGCAGCACCGAACCGCTTTTGCGCACCGCCTGCATGAACAGCGCACCGGACATCACCAGCGCTTCTTTATTGGCCAGAAGAATCTTCTTGCCGGCCTCGACCGCCGCCAGGGTCGGACGCAAGCCCGCTGCACCGACAATAGCCGCCATCACCGCATCGACTTCCGGATCGGAAGCGACCTGACACAGGCCCTCTTCCCCCACCAGAACGCGGGTCGACAGACCGGCCGCGTGCAAATCGTCCTGCAAGCCCCGGGCAGCGCCAGATTCCGGCACGACGGCGAAGCGCGGCGAATGACGCACGCACAGCGCCAGCAACTCACTCAAGCGAGTGAAACCGCTCAAGGCGAAAACCTGATAACGCTCGGGATGACGGGCAATGACGTCGAGGGTGCTCAGACCAATCGAACCGGTCGCTCCCAGCACGGTAATCTGTTGTGGGCGGCTCACGGTGCCGCCATCCACAGCAGCACGGCGAATACCGGAATCGCCGCCGTCAGGCTATCGATGCGGTCCAGCACGCCGCCGTGACCGGGCAGCAGATTACTGCTGTCCTTGATCCCCGACTGGCGCTTGAACATGCTTTCGGTGAGGTCGCCCACGACCGAAATGAATACGATAATTGCGGCACCGAACAGCCCCATCAACATCTGAGCGAAACTCCAGTCCCGCACAAAGCCGACGATTGCCGTGATCACCAGACTCAGCAGCAAGCCGCCGTACACGCCTTCCCAACTCTTGCCAGGGCTGACCTGCGGCGCCAGCTTGCGCTTGCCGAAGGCACGACCGGAAAAGTACGCACCGATATCAGCCCCCCAGACCAGCACCATCACCGCCATGATCAGCCAGTTACCCAAGGGCTCCTGCTTGATCAAAACCAGACCTTGCCAGGCCGGCAACAGAATCAACAAACCGATCACCAGCTTGCAGGCTGCGCTAGCCCAGTGTTCGCTGGACCGGGGATAGGTCAGCACCAGATACGTGGCCACGCCCCACCAGAGCACCGAAGCGCCCAATACCCAAGGCGCGAGCCCCGGCACGATATGCATGACAAACAGCGCCAACGCGACCACAGCCGCATAGGCAACGCGAATCGACTGAGCCGCGAAACCTGCCAGGCGCGCCCACTCCCACGCCCCGAGCGTCACCACCAGCCCGATGAACAGCGCAAAACCGGACCCTTCGAGCAGGAAAAACCCGCACAGGGCAATCGGCAGCAAGATCAGCGCCGTGATGATTCGTTGTTTAAGCATTAAACCCGGGCTCCAGCCTCGACCTGCTCGCTCGTTTTACCGAAGCGACGCTGGCGAGAAGCGAAATCGGCTAGCGCATTGCGCATGGCGTCGTGTTTGAAGTCCGGCCAGAACAGGTCGGAGAAGTACAACTCGGCATAAGCCAGTTGCCACAGCAGGAAGTTGCTGATGCGATGCTCGCCACCGGTACGGATGCACAAGTCCGGCAACGGCAGATCACCGGTCGCCAGACAGGTTTGCAACAGCTCGGGGGTAATGTCCTCCGGACGCAGATGTCCGGCCTGAACCTCTCGGGCCAGACGCTGCGCGGCTTGCGCGATATCCCACTGACCGCCATAGTTGGCGGCGATCTGCAGGACAAAGCGATTGGCACCGACAGTCATCGCCTCGGCTTCGCGCATGGCGGCCTGAAGCTCCGGATGAAAACGCGAACGGTCACCAATGATGCGCAAGCTGATGTTGTTGTCGTTGAGGCGCTTGGCCTCGCGACGCAATGCCTTGAAGAACAGATCCATCAAGGCACTGACCTCATCGGCCGGGCGCTGCCAGTTCTCGCTGGAGAAGGCGAACAGGGTCAGTACTTCAACCTTGGCCTCGGCACACACCTCGATGACCGCACGCACTGCGTCCACACCCGCTTTATGCCCGGCGACACCCGGCATAAAGCGTTTTTTCGCCCAGCGATTATTACCATCCATGATGATCGCGACATGGCGCGGCACCGCGGACGGCGCAGTCTGCTTTGTCTTATCCATTAAAACGTGACCCTTATACGGCCATCAGGTCTTTTTCTTTCTGCGCCAAATTCGCGTCGATTTCAGCCACGTACTTTTTGGTCAGATCATCAATCTCGCCAGTAGCGCGACGCTCTTCGTCTTCGCTGATTTCCTTTTCCTTGACCAGATCCTTGAGCTGGCTGTTCGCGTCACGACGGATGTTGCGCACCGCAACACGGGCATCTTCAGCGACATCGCGAGCCTGCTTGGTGAAGCCCTTGCGGGTTTCTTCGGTCAGGGCCGGCATGGAAATCAGCAGCAACTCACCCAGGTTGGTCGGGTTGAGGTTCAGACCAGCACTGCCGATGGCTTTGTCGACGGCACCCAGCATGTTGCGCTCAAAGGCAACCACTTGCAGGGTACGGGCGTCTTTAACAGTGATGTTCGCCACTTGCTTGATCGGAGTGTCGGAGCCGTAGTACGGAACCATCACGCCTTCCAGAATGCTCGGGTGCGCCTGGCCCGTACGAATACGGCCGAAATTGTGCGCCAGCGATTCCACGGATTTTTTCATGCGCTCTTGAGCGTCTTTCTTGATTTCGTTGATCATTGTTGGCCTTCCTCGATCAGGGTCCCTTCAGCGCCGCCGTGTACGATGTTCAGCAGGGCGCCGGGCTTGTTCATGTTAAATACGCGCAACGGCATCTTGTGGTCGCGACACAGGCAAATGGCCGTCAGATCCATCACACCCAGCTTGCGATCCAGTACTTCATCGTAGGTCAGATGATCGAACTTCTCGGCATGCGGGTCTTTGAATGGATCAGCTGTGTAAACGCCATCGACCTTGGTTGCCTTGAGCACGACGTCAGCGTCGATTTCGATTGCACGCAAGCAGGCTGCCGAATCCGTGGTGAAGAACGGATTACCAGTACCGGCCGCAAAAATCACGACTTCCTTGGCGTTCAGGTGGCGCATGGCTTTGCGGCGATCGTAGTGATCGGTCACGCCAACCATGGAAATGGCCGACATCACGATGGCCGAGATATTGGCACGTTCCAGCGCATCGCGCATGGCCAAGGCGTTCATCACAGTGGCCAGCATGCCCATGTGGTCGCCAGTCACCCGATCCATGCCCGCCGCGCTGAGCGCCGCGCCGCGGAACAGGTTGCCGCCACCGATCACCAGACCGACCTGAACACCGATGCCGACCAGTTGGCCAACTTCCAGCGCCATGCGATCCAGAACTTTCGGATCGATCCCGAACTCTTCCGAGCCCATCAGGGCCTCGCCGCTAAGCTTGAGTAGAATGCGTTTATAGCGAGCCTGATAACCACTGCCCTGCTGAGCCATTGCGAATCTCTCCTGCGGCGTATTTTAAAAATTCTTTGCGGGCTGTTTGCAGCCTGCGTTCACTCTAGCTTGACGCTATCACAGCGCCATCGGAACACGGCTTTGTAAGCCAGTTCCGACGAGAAGCCAAATAAATTGGCATCCCCATCTGAAAAGAGGCTGCGCGCGTGAGCGGGCAGCCTCTTCAGGGCGACAGTTAAAAAACCGTCTTATTGCTTGGCAGCAGCCAGCTGGGCAGCAACTTCTTCAGCGAAGTTGTCGACCGGCTTCTCGATGCCTTCGCCTACTTTGAAGTAGGTGAAGGAAACGATTTCAGCACCAGCTTTCTTGGCCAGCTCGCCCACCTTGATTTCAGGGTTCTTGACGAACGCCTGCTCAACCAGGCTCGCTTCAGCCAGGAACTTGCTGATACGGCCTTTGACCATGTTTTCAACGATGTTTTCTGGCTTGCCAGCGATCTTGTCAGCGTTGAGGGTCAGGAACACGCCCTTCTCACGCTCAACCGCTTCAGCGGAAACTTCCGATGGCAGCAGGAATTCAGGGTTGGTGGCCGCTACGTGCATAGCGATGTCTTTGGCCAATTCAACAGTGCCGCCTTTCAGGACAACTGCAACACCGATCTTGTTGCCGTGCAGGTAACCACCAACAACGTCACCTTCAACGCGTACCAGACGACGGATGTTGACGTTTTCGCCAACCTTGCCGACCAGAATCAGGCGATCGGCTTCTTGAGCTTCGATCAGCGGAGCAACGTCAGTCAGTTTGTCAGCGAACGCTTTTTCAACGCTTGCAGCAACAAATGCCTTGAAGTCGTCCTGCAGAGCCAGGAAGTCGGTCTGCGAGTTCACTTCCAGCAGAACGGCGGATTTGCCGTCTTCCTTCAGAGCGATCGCGCCTTCAGCAGCCACGTTGCCAGCTTTCTTGGCAGCCTTGATGGCGCCCGAAGCACGCATGTCATCAATGGCTTTTTCGATGTCGCCGCCAGCCTTGGTCAAGGCCTTTTTGCAATCCATCATGCCTTCGCCGGTACGCTCGCGCAGTTCTTTGACCAACGCTGCAGTAATCTCTGCCATTTTCAAATTCCTCTTGGATAGGTTTTCAACCATTCCACCCGATCGAACGGGCGTTCAATTCTTCCCGAACCACCCTTGTTAGCCGCTGCACGTTACAGATGCTGTAGCTGCGCTGCCGACAAATGGTTTTCGAGGTGGCAAAAAGGGGGCCAAGCCCCCTTTTTGCTTACTGAGTCAACGCCAGGGCGTCAGTTACTCAGCTGCAGCTGCCGGAGCTTCTTCAACGAACTGCTCGGTGCCGCCAGCAACGTGGTTGCGACCGCGGATAACAGCGTCAGCCATCGAACCCATGTACAGCTGGATAGCGCGGATTGCGTCATCGTTGCCTGGGATGATGTAGTCAACGCCTTCCGGGCTACTGTTGGTATCGACTACGCCGATAACCGGGATGCCCAGCTTGTTGGCTTCGGTGATCGCGATGCGCTCGTGATCAACGTCGATAACGAACAGAGCGTCTGGCAGACCGCCCATGTCCTTGATACCACCCAGGGAACGATCCAGCTTCTCAAGATCGCGAGTGCGCATCAGCGCTTCTTTCTTGGTCAGCTTGGCGAAAGTACCGTCTTCGGCTTGCACTTCAAGGTCACGCAGACGCTTGATGGAAGCACGGATGGTTTTGAAGTTGGTCAGCATGCCGCCCAACCAGCGGTGATCGACGTACGGCGAACCGCAACGTGCTGCTTCTTCAGCAACGATCTTGCCAGCGGAACGCTTGGTGCCGACGAACAGAATCTTGTTTTTGCCCTGGGCCAGACGCTCTACGAAAGTCAGAGCTTCGTTGAACATTGGCAGGGTTTTTTCAAGGTTGATAATGTGGATCTTGTTACGCGCGCCGAAAATGTATTTACCCATTTTCGGGTTCCAGTAACGGGTCTGGTGACCGAAGTGCACACCGGCCTTCAGCATATCGCGCATGTTGACTTGGGACATGATAGTTCCTTAATAAGTCGGGTTTGGCCTCCACGTATCCCAATGACCAACCAGCAGCATCAGCTGAAGGCACCCAGGTCATCGTGTCGACACGTGTGTGGATTTAAGCTTTTCAGGGTATCCCCGGAAAGCGGCGCATTTTATACCATAAGGCAGAAAAAAACGGAACCCGAATTCTGAAAACCTGGGGAATGCTTTTGGCCCCGCCTTGGAATCCCCCCAGAATGCGCCATCCTATAGAGTGAAGCGATGCACAGAGGCTCAGATTTGCGCTGATCGTCTGGTAGAATCGCGTTTTTCAGGGCCGCGATGATTGTTCGCGCAATGCCCATTTCGTTTTAGAAGGCGCCATTGAGCGCAGAGAGAGCCTGTATGACCGTCACCCTCAAAACCCCAGAGGACATCGCAAAAATGCGGATCGCCGGCAAATTGGCCGCCGATGTGCTGGAAATGATTGCCGATTATGTCAAACCGGGTGTCACCACCGAAGAGCTGGACCGCATCTGCCACGACTATATCGTCAATGAGCAGAAAGCCATCCCTGCCCCGCTCAACTACAAGGGCTTCCCGAAGTCGATCTGCACCTCGATCAACCACGTGGTCTGCCACGGCATCCCGAACGAAAAACCGTTGAAGGATGGCGACACGCTGAACATCGACGTCACCGTGATCAAGGACGGTTACCACGGCGACACCAGCCGCATGTTCCACGTAGGTTCCGTTCCGGTCTGGGCCGAGCGTCTGTCCCAGGTGACTCAGGAATGCATGTACAAGGCCATCGAACTGGTCAAACCCGGCTGCCGCCTGGGCGATATCGGTGAAGTGATCCAGAAGCACGCGGAAAAGAACGGCTTCTCGGTGGTTCGCGAGTTTTGCGGTCATGGCATCGGCAAGGTGTTCCACGAAGAACCGCAGATCCTGCACTACGGCCGCGCCGGCACCGGCATGGAACTGAAAGCCGGCATGACCTTCACCATCGAGCCGATGATCAACCAGGGCAAGGCCGACACCAAGGTGTTGGGCGACGGCTGGACCGCCATCACCAAGGATCGCAAGCTGTCGGCACAATGGGAACACACCCTGCTGGTGACCGAAACCGGTTACGAGATCTTCACCCTGCGCAGCGACGATACCATCGCGCGCGTTTCGGCCTGATCCCGCTCGCTCCGTTCCCAGCCTTATAGAAAGGAAAGCCAATCGATGCCGCAGGTGGATCCCGAACTCTTCGACCGCGGCCAGTTCCAGGCTGAACTGGCCCTGAAGGCAAGCCCTATTGCTGCTTTCAAGAAGGCGATCCGCCAAGCCCGCGAGGTGCTCGACGAGCGGTTTCGCAGTGGCCGGGATATTCGCCGGCTGATCGAGGATCGCGCCTGGTTTATCGACAACATCCTGCAACAAGCCTGGGAACAGTTTAACTGGAGCGAAGATGCCGATATCGCCCTGGTAGCGGTCGGCGGCTACGGTCGCGGCGAGCTACACCCCTATTCCGACATCGATCTGCTGATTTTGCTGGACAGCGCCGATCACGAAATTTTTCGGGATTCCATCGAACGTTTTCTGACGTTGCTGTGGGACATCGGCCTGGAAGTCGGCCAGAGCGTTCGTTCGGTGGACGAATGCGCCGTCGAGGCCCGTGCCGACCTGACGGTCGTCACCAATCTGATGGAAAGCCGCACCATTTGCGGCCCCGAGCGGCTGCGCCAGCGCATGCTGGATGTCACCAGCACCGCGCACATGTGGCCGAGCAAGGAGTTCTTCCTGGCCAAGCGCGCCGAGCAAAAGGCTCGTCACCACAAATACAACGACACTGAATACAACCTGGAACCCAACGTCAAAGGCTCCCCCGGTGGCCTTCGGGATATTCAGACGATTCTCTGGGTGGCCCGTCGCGAATACGGCACCCTGAACCTGCGGGCCCTGGCGGGCGAAGGCTTCCTGGTGGAGAGCGAAAACGCCCTGCTGGCCTCCTCCCAGGAGTTTCTGTGGAAGGTACGTTATGCCCTGCACATGCTCGCCGGCCGTTCCGAAGACCGCCTGCTGTTCGATCACCAGCGCTCGATTGCCGGGCTGCTGGGTTTCGCAGGCAACGATGCCAAGCAAGCCATCGAAAACTTCATGCAGCAGTACTACCGGGTGGTCATGAGCATTGCCCAGCTCAGCGACCTGATCATCCAGCACTTCGAAGAAGTGATCCTGGCGCCCGAAGACGAAGCACCACCACAACCGATCAATTCGCGGTTCCAGCTGCATGACGGCTACATCGAGGCGCGTAGCGACAACGTGTTCCGCCGTACGCCATTCGCCATGCTCGAGATCTTTGTGCTGATGGCCCAGCAACCGGAGATCAAAGGCGTACGCGCCGATACCATCCGCCTGCTGCGCGAGAATCGTCATCTGATCGATGACGACTTCCGCAACGATATTCGTAATACCAGCCTGTTCATCGAGCTCTTCAAGTGCAAGATCGGCATCCACCGCAATCTGCGGCGGATGAACCGTTACGGCATCCTTGGGCGCTATCTGCCGGAGTTCGGTTTCATTGTCGGGCAGATGCAGCATGACCTGTTTCACATCTATACGGTCGACGCGCATACCCTGAACCTGATCAAGCACCTGCGTAAGCTGCAGTACACCCAGGTGTCGGAAAAATTCCCGCTGGCCAGCAAGCTCATGGCCAAACTGCCCAAACCCGAACTGATTTACCTGGCCGGTCTGTACCACGACATCGGCAAGGGCCGGCATGGCGATCATTCGGAAATCGGCGCCGTGGATGCCGAAGCCTTTTGCCAGCGCCACCAGTTGCCGATCTGGGACAGCCGCCTGATCGTGTGGCTGGTGCAGAATCATCTGGTGATGTCGACCACGGCCCAGCGCAAGGACCTGTCCGACCCGCATGTGATCCACGATTTCGCGCAGACCGTCGGCGATGAAACCCGCCTCGATTATCTGTACGTGCTGACCGTTGCAGACATCAACGCAACCAACCCGACGCTGTGGAACTCCTGGCGCGCGAGCCTGTTGCGTCAGCTCTACACGGAGACCAAGCGCGCCTTGCGTCGTGGCCTGGAAAACCCGGTGGATCGCGAAGAGCAGATCCGCCAGACCCAAAGCGCGGCGCTGGACATCCTGGTACGCGGCGGCAACGATCCGGACGATGTCGAGCAGCTCTGGGCGCAATTGGGCGATGACTATTTCCTGCGCCACACCGCCGGCGACGTGGCCTGGCACACTGATGCGATTTTGCAGCAGCCGGCCGACGGCGGCCCGCTGGTGCTGATCAAGGAAACCACCCAGCGCGAGTTCGAGGGCGGTACGCAGATCTTCATCTATGCACCGGACCAGCACGACTTTTTCGCCGTGACCGTAGCGGCGATGGACCAGCTCAACCTGAACATTCACGACGCCCGGGTCATCACCTCGAGCAGCCAGTTCACTCTCGACACCTATATCGTGCTCGACACCGATGGCGACTCGATCGGTGACAACCCGGCACGGGTCAAACAGATCCGCGAAGGCCTGACCGAAGCCCTGCGCAATCCGGACGACTATCCGACGATCATTCAGCGTCGGGTGCCGCGCCAGCTCAAGCATTTCGCGTTTGCGCCACAGGTGACGATCCACAACGATGCCCAGCGTCCGGTGACCGTGCTGGAGCTCAGTGCGCCTGACCGCCCTGGGCTGCTGGCGCGGATCGGCACGATCTTCCTCGAGTTCGATCTGTCGCTGCAGAACGCCAAGATCGCTACTTTGGGCGAGCGCGTGGAAGACGTGTTTTTCATTACCGATGCGAACAATCAGCCGCTATCCGACCCGTTGCTGTGCAGCCGTTTGCAGGATGCAATCGTCGAACAGCTGAGCGTCAGTCAGGAACCCGATATCAAACTTTCGCGCATCAGCATCTGAATTAATAACTTTCCCCCTGTGGGTATGGACTTCCTGTGGACAGGCGGCTTGTTGTGGCAAGGGGTCTTGCCCCCTCACCACAACAAGCCCCCTGCACCACATTAGCCCTCCCACATTGAACGAGGCCCCCATGAACAACGCTCTGAACCAGTTGCAGCCCTACCCGTTCGAAAAGCTCCGCGCCCTGCTCGGCAGCGTCACGCCAAACCCGGACAAACGCGCCATTGCGTTATCCATCGGCGAACCGAAGCACCGTTCGCCGAGCTTCGTCGCCGAAGCGCTGGCGAGCAATCTGGATCAGATGGCCGTGTACCCGACCACCCTCGGCATCCCGGCCTTGCGTGAAGCCATCGCCGCCTGGTGCGAACGCCGCTTCAGCGTCCCGAACGGCTGGCTCGACCCGGCGCGCAACGTGCTGCCGGTCAATGGCACTCGCGAAGCGCTGTTCGCGTTCACCCAGACCGTAGTCAACCGTGGCGAAGACGCGCTGGTGGTCAGCCCGAATCCGTTCTATCAGATCTACGAAGGCGCGGCGTTCCTTGCTGGAGCCAAGCCGCATTACCTGCCGTGCCTGGATGAAAACGGCTTCAACCCGGATTTCGACGCTGTTTCGCCGGACATCTGGAAGCGCTGCCAGATCCTGTTCCTGTGCTCGCCGGGCAACCCGACCGGCGCCCTGATCCCGGTCGATACCCTGAAAAAGCTGATCGCCCTGGCCGACGAATACGACTTCGTGATCGCCGCGGACGAATGCTACAGCGAACTGTACTTCGACGAACAAACCCCACCAGCCGGCCTGCTCAGCGCCTGTGTGGAACTGGGCCGCAAGGACTTCAAACGCTGCGTGGTTTTCCACAGCCTGTCCAAGCGCTCCAACCTGCCAGGCCTGCGCTCCGGCTTCGTGGCGGGCGACGCCGACATTCTCAAGGGCTTCCTGCTGTACCGCACCTATCACGGCTGCGCGATGCCGGTTCAGACCCAACTGGCCAGCGTGGCCGCGTGGAACGATGAAGTGCATGTACGGGCCAACCGCGCGCTGTATCGCGAGAAATACGATGCGGTGCTGGAGATTCTCAGCCCAGTGATGGATGTACAGCGCCCGGACGGTGGTTTCTACCTGTGGCCAAATGTGAATGGTGATGACGCAGCGTTCTGCCGTGACCTGTTCGAACAGGAACACGTGACCGTGGTGCCGGGCTCCTACCTGTCCCGCGAAGTCGATGGCATCAACCCCGGCGCCGGGCGCGTGCGCATGGCGCTGGTAGCGCCGCTGGCTGAATGTGTAGAAGCGGCCGAACGCATCCGCGCGTTCATTACCCGACGCAAGTAACTATTCCCGTCCCGCCCGCGCTGTGCAATGCAGTGCGGGTGGTTCATAACAAAAAGTTAAAACTTTCTATTCCCATACAACCCGCACTAATTAAGCGTCTTTTAACGCCCCCCTGACTCCCTCATTCGCAAGCATCAACTCTGCCATCCGACCAACGCTCGATATCTAACTTACCCCCACTAAAACAACTACCACCGTTACAACAGCATACACTCACTGCATTTACCAACACTTCACCCGTCGCTAGCATTCAAAAACGCCGCACTTATTTTCCAGACCAAGAAAAACAGGAAGTCGGCGCAACTATTAAAACTTCTTAAGCAGAGTAACAGATTATGCAAATCATCCAGGCATGCACAGGAATCTTGAGTGTTGACGCACAGCATTCCCGAGACACCGCAATCACCGAGAACCCCGACAACGAAACGAGCACATCTCATCCAGAGAGCAAAAGTCACAACCGATTCTGGGCACAAAACCGAACGCTGGATATCTCTATAACCAGCAACTTCCCTAGTTTCAAGGAACTGATTAAAGAATCCATTTTGACCTGGGCCCCGCACATCAATCTGACCCTGCGCTTTGTCGAGGGAAATGAAGGCGTCATTCGAATCACTGACACTCCCGACGCGCTCGAACGCAACGGACATTGGTCGGCCCTAGGCACCGATGCGCTTCTGATTCCCTCTCACGTGCCGACGATGCAAATTCACCGTCGACTACGTGAGAGCGCTCCTGGGCCGACGATCCTGCATATGTTCGGACACGCGCTTGGACTGGAGCACGCGCATCAGCACCCGGACGCGAATATTGATTGGAATCTCCCCAACCTTTACAAAGGCTATGGCGAAATCGGCTATTCGCAAAATCAGGTTTTGGAATACATTCTTCCCAAGCAGAGAAGTGCCTACACGCAACTCGTCCCTTACGACAAATTTTCGATCATGCACTTCCCATTCCCAAGGGAAGTCATTTTTAACGATATCGAATACGGCTACTGCGGCGAACTGTCCGACGGCGACATCAAAGCAATCAGTGCGATCTATCCAGTCGCCTCTTGATTCATTGACCTACTGCAACATTCATATTTAGCCATCCATTTTTCTGCTCAACCATTGATTCGAGCATGAAAAACATCCCCATAAGAGCCCCCATGACACTTATTAATATTTGCGCTGGCGTTCCCGGCGTAGACCCACAACTTTCGTATCAAACCGCTGCCAGTGAAGATCGGGCAAACACAGGAAGCACTGGCGGACGATCCAAAAGAAGCATTGGCAATCATTCTAAATTCTGGGCCCAACGTCGAACTATCGATGTTGCCTTTCTAAGTTCCAACCTGGAGTTCATAGCGTTTGCCAAAGAAGAGATCAGCGATTGGACACCCCACATCAACCTCACCATCAGGTTCGTCGAGGGCACCCAAGGCGATATCAGGATCTCCGACAGTACCGAACTGACAGGACACTGGTCATACATTGGTACCGACGCGCTGACTGCGCCAGCAGACAAACCGACCCTGCACATTGATCTCACGACCATGGAAATGCCGTGGCATGTGGCCATGTTGCATGAATTCGGTCATGCCCTTGGCCTGGAACACGAGCATCAACACCCTGAGGCCAACATCGATTGGAACACGCCTAAGGTGTATGAGGCCTTTGAAAATGCCGGGCACTCAAAAGACACTATCTATCGCAACATCTTTAGAACACTGGAACTCACGGACAAGCAAATCAGCCCCTACGACAAGAAATCCATCATGCATTACCACTTCCCTGCCGAGCTGATATGGGATGGAACCGACTACCCTATGAACAAGAAACTGTCTGAAAAAGACATCAGTTTCATCAGCTCTATCTACCCGCGAAACACTGACCCGATACCGAGCTGAGCCGGCTGGATCGACCTCACCTACATCAAGCTCACCACTACTTCTCGCAGCACGTCATCACCCATCGGGTGATGACGACTGAGGCTGTACCAGGCCAGGCGTTGCGTCCGTAGCGCTTTCAAGCGCACACAATCGACAGCATTGAAGTGCCATATTAGCCGCCTAGACTGCAGGCTGGACCGTTGCACCAATGCCGCATGAAACAGCGAATAACCAAGACGAAAAGACAAACCCGACCACAGCCGACGCGAAACCGTTCGGTCATGGCATAATCCGTCACCTTTTATTTTCAGCACCTGCAAAGGGGGCAATTCCTTGACCGCTTCAAGCAAAACGTTGCACCTTTTCGGCATCAAAGCCTGCGACACCATGAAAAAGGCGCGCACCTGGCTCGATGAACACGCTGTCAGCTATGACTTTCATGATTACAAAACGGTCGGAATCGACCGTGAACACCTGAGCCAATGGTGCGACGAGCACGGCTGGCAAGTGGTGTTGAACCGTGCAGGCACGACCTTTCGCAAGCTCGACGACGAACGCAAAGCCGATCTCGACCAGCGCAAAGCCATCGAACTGATGCTCGCACAACCTTCGATGATCAAGCGCCCGGTGCTCGATCTCGGTGACCGAACCCTGATTGGCTTCAAGCCAGATATCTACGCGGCAGCGCTCAAGTAAGGCAGCCCGTTCCATTTTGTTAGAGGTATCAACATGTCCACTACCCTGTTCAGCCTGGCCTTTGGTGTCGGCACTCAAAACCGTCAAGGCGCATGGCTGGAAGTGTTTTACGCGCAGCCACTGCTCAACCCGTCGGCCGAACTGGTCGCCGCCATTGCGCCGGTTCTGGGCTACACCGAAGGCAATCAGGCCATCGCCTTCAGCACCGCTCAGGCGTCCCAACTGGCCGAAGCGCTGAAAAGCGTCGACGCTGCACAAGCGGCACTGCTGACCCGTCTGGCCGAGAGCCACAAGCCGCTGGTCGCCACGCTGCTGGCCGAAGATGCACAGCTGAGCTCCACGCCTGAGGCTTACCTCAAGCTGCACCTGCTGTCCCATCGCCTGGTCAAGCCGCACGGCCTGAACCTGGCCGGGATCTTCCCGTTGCTGCCGAACGTGGCCTGGACCAGCCAGGGCGCGATCGACCTGGCCGAACTGGCCGAGCATCAACTGGAAGCCCGTCTGCGCGGCGAGTTGCTGGAAGTGTTCTCGGTGGACAAGTTCCCGAAAATGACCGACTACGTGGTACCGGCCGGCGTGCGTATCGCTGACGCGGCACGTATTCGCCTGGGCGCTTACGTGGGCGAAGGCACCACCGTCATGCACGAAGGTTTCGTCAACTTCAACGCCGGAACCGAAGGCCCGGGCATGATCGAAGGCCGTGTGTCGGCGGGCGTTTTCGTTGGCAAGGGTTCGGACCTGGGCGGCGGCTGCTCGACGATGGGCACCCTGTCGGGTGGCGGCAATATCGTGATCAAGGTCGGCGAAGGCTGTCTGATCGGTGCCAACGCCGGTATCGGTATCCCGTTGGGCGATCGCAACACCGTTGAGTCGGGCCTGTACGTGACCGCTGGTACTAAAGTGGCGCTGCTGGACGAAAACAACAAACTGGTCAAAGTCGTGAAGGCGCGTGAACTGGCCGGTCAACCTGACCTGCTGTTCCGTCGCAATTCGGAGACCGGTGCCGTGGAATGCAAAACCCACAAATCGGCCATCGAATTGAACGAAGCGCTGCACGCTCACAACTAAGCAGAGCGTCAAACGATCACCTGAACTTGTAGGAGCGAGGCTTGCCCGCGAAGCTTTTGGCGCCAGTAATGACGCCTTCGCGAGCAAGCTTCGCTCCTACACAGGTCCGGCGTAGACCCGACCATCAGGTCAGGCGTACACCCCGCCCATGTTCACCAGGGCCCGATAGCATGATGATTCCCTCTCCCTGGCGCGCCGATTTTCCGGCCATCGCCGCCCTGCAACGGCAAGACCAGACTTATCTGGACAACGCCGCCACCACGCAAAAACCTCAAGCCCTGCTGGATGCCCTGGCGCATTACTACGCCAACGGCGCGGCCAACGTGCATCGGGCGCAACACTTGCCCGGCGCCCATGCCACCCAGGCGTTCGAAGACAGCCGCAGCAAAGTCGCGCAATGGCTCAATGCCGGCGATTGCGGGCAGATCATCTTTACCCACGGCGCGACGTCCGCGCTGAACCTCCTGGCCTATGGCCTGGAACACGTATTCAATCCGGGCGATGAAATTGTCATCAGCGCTCTGGAGCATCACGCCAACCTGTTGCCGTGGCAGCAACTGGCCCACCGTCGCGACTTGAAACTGGTCATTCTGCCGCTGAATGTCGACGGCTTGATTGACCTTGAAGCCGCCGCTCGCCTGATCGGTCCGCGTACCCGTTTGCTGGCGGTCAGTCAGCTGTCCAACGTGCTCGGCGCCTGGCAGCCTTTGCCCGCGTTACTGGCGATGGCCAAAGCGCACAACGCGCTGACCGTGGTCGACGGCGCTCAAGGCGTGGTCCATGGTCGGCATGACGTGCAAGCATTGGGCTGCGACTTCTATGTGTTTTCCAGCCACAAGCTCTACGGCCCGGATGGCCTGGGTGCGCTGTTCGGTCGTCATGAAGCGCTGCAGCAACTGCGTCCGTGGCAGTTCGGCGGCGAAATGGTGCTGGATGCCAACTACCACGACGCACGCTTTCGTCCTGCGCCGCTGGGGTTCGAGGCTGGTACGCCACCGATTTCCAGCGTGATTGGCCTGGGGGCGACCCTGGATTATCTGGCCGGGCTGGATCAGGACGCCGTGTCCGCCCATGAAGCGGCGCTGCACGACTATTTGCTCAAAGGCCTTGAAGCGCGCAACGGCATTCGTCTGCTGGGCAAGCCGCAACTGGCACTGGCCAGTTTTGTCGTCGAGGGTGTGCATAACGCTGATCTGGCGCATTTGCTGACCGAACAGGGAATCGCCGTACGCGCCGGTCATCATTGCGCCATGCCGTTGCTCAAAAGCTTTGAACTGGCCGGGGCGATTCGGGTGTCGTTGGCGTTGTACAACGACTCCGAAGATCTTGAGCGCTTTTTTGAAGCACTGGATCAGGCCCTGGAGTTGTTGCGATGACCTTGCCCGCCGATGCCATCACCGCGCTGGATACTTTTCAGAAGGCTGCGAGCTGGGAGCAGCGGGCGCGGTTGCTGATGCAATGGGGTGACCGTCTGCCGCCGTTGAGCGATGTGGATAAAGTCGAGGCCAACCGCGTGCATGGCTGTGAAAGCCAGGTCTGGCTGGTCGGTGCGCTGCAGGACGGTCATTGGCAATTCAGCGCCAGCAGCGATGCGCGCTTGATTCGCGGGTTGGTGGCGCTGCTGCTGGCACGGGTCAACGGGTTGTCCGCAGTTGAGTTGCAGCGGGTGGATTTGGCGGATTGGTTCAATCAGCTGGGGCTGGGTCGCCAGTTGTCCCAGTCCCGCAGTAATGGCCTGAATGCCGTGTTACAGAAGATGCGGGAGTTGTCTACGCCCCCGTAGGAGCGAGGCTTGCCCGCGAAGGCGTTTTATCTGTCACACCGCCTTCGCGGGCAAGCCTCGCTCCTACAAGGGATGGTGTTTCAAACCTCCGGCTTGATGCGATCGGCGGGGCGCCGCACACCCGCCACAATCTTATCCACAGCCTTGGTCGCCGCGACCATGCCGAATGTCGCCGTCACCATCATCACCGCGCCAAAGCCCCCGGCGCAGTCGAGCTTCACGCCATCACCGACAAAACTCTTCTGCAAACAAATGCTGCCGTCCGGTTTCGGGTAGCGCAGTTGCTCGGTGGAAAACACGCACGGGACGCTGTAGTGGCGGGTCACGGTGCGGGAGAAACCATAATCGCGGCGTAACGTGGAGCGCACTTTCGAGGCCAACGGATCGTTGAATGTGCGGTTCAGGTCGCAGACCTGGATCAGTGTCGGGTCAATCTGCCCGCCCGCGCCGCCGGTGGTGATGATCTGGATCTTGCGACGCTTGCACCAGGCAATCAGCGCGGCTTTGGCGTTGACGCTGTCGATGCAGTCAATCACGCAATCGATGTTCGGCGTGATGTACTCGGCCATGGTTTCACGGGTGACGAAATCCGCCACTGCGTGCACCGTGCAGTCCGGGTTGATCCCGCGCAAGCGCTCGGCCATCACCTCGACCTTGGGCTTGCCGACGGTGCTGTCCAGCGCATGCAGTTGACGGTTGACGTTGCTGGCACAAACATCGTCCAGGTCGAACAGCGAAATTTCGCCCACGCCACACCGGGCGACAGCTTCCGCCGCCCAAGAACCGACGCCACCGACGCCGACGATCGCCACATGGGCCGCGCGCAAGCGCTCAAGGCCTTCGATGCCATACAAGCGGGCAATGCCAGCAAACCGCGGATCTTCTGTACTCATGACCATTACCCCAAAAACCGGCGCGCATTATAGGGCTGTCGGCGGCCAAGAGCATCTTTGGGCTATGAACGGCGGTCTCGATTGCTTCAACTGACTACAAATTTATTGGAATTGGGTTATACCGCCCCGGTCAAAGAACTTAAGTCGACTTGGATTGCCCAACGTCCGGCATTTCCCTGTCCGCTGTACGGTCAGTGAACGCCCAGTGTAGGATGCGCGCCCCCGCCCCTTGGCAGCCGGCCGCCGACCGTTCCTTCGTTCAGTAGCCCCTGGAACCTGAAATAGCTATGTCATCGCGTAAATTTGGACTCAACCTGGTCGTGGTTCTAGCAATCGCCGCCTTGTTCACCGGTTTCTGGGCGCTGGTCAATCGCCCGGTCACCGCCCCCAACTGGCCTGAGCAGATCTCCGGCTTTTCGTACTCGCCGTTTCAACAAGGCCAGTACCCGCAAAAAGCCCAGTACCCGACCGACGATGAAATGCGTCGCGACCTGGAGATCATGAGCAAGCTGACGGACAACATCCGGACCTACTCGGTCGACGGCACGCTGGAGAACATCCCCAAACTGGCGGAAGAATTCGGCCTGCGGGTAACCTTGGGTATCTGGATCAGCCCGGACGAAGAGCGCAATGAGCGCGAGATCACCCGCGCCATCGAAATCGCCAATTCCTCGCGCAGCGTAGTTCGCGTGATTGTCGGTAACGAGGCGATCTTCCGTAAGGAAATCACCGCGGCGGAGCTTAGCCTGATCCTGGATCGCGTCCGCGCGGCCGTAAAGGTTCCGGTCACCACCTCTGAGCAGTGGCACGTCTGGGAAGAAAACCCGAGCCTGGCCAAGCACGTCGACCTGATCGCGGCTCACGTCCTGCCCTACTGGGAGTTCGTTCCGGTGGACAAGGCCGGCCAGTTCGTTCTCGACCGCGCCCGTGATCTGAAAAAGATGTTCCCGAAAAAACCGCTGCTGCTCTCCGAGGTCGGCTGGCCGAGCAATGGCCGCATGCGCGGTGGCGCCGATGCGTCGCCGGCGGACCAGGCGATTTACCTGCGCACGTTGGTCAACAAGCTCAACCGCCAAGGCTTCAACTACTTCGTGATCGAAGCGTTCGACCAACCGTGGAAAGCCAGCGACGAAGGTTCGGTGGGCGCGTACTGGGGCGTGTTCAACGCCGCACGCCAGCAGAAATTCAACTTCGAAGGCCCGGTCGTCGCGATCCCGCAATGGCGCGTATTGGCTATCGGCTCCGTAGTGCTGGCACTGCTGTCCCTGACCCTGCTGATGATTGACGGCTCGGCCCTGCGTCAACGCGGCCGCACCTTCCTGACCTTTATCGCGTTCCTCTGTGGTTCGGTATTGGTGTGGATCGGTTATGACTACAGCCAGCAATACAGCACCTGGTTCAGCCTGACGGTGGGCTTCTTGCTCGCCCTCGGTGCACTCGGGGTGTTTATCGTTCTGCTGACCGAAGCCCACGAACTGGCCGAAGCGGTCTGGACCCACAAACGCCGGCGCGAATTCCTGCCCGTGGTGGGTGATTCGGACTACCGACCGAAAGTGTCGATTCACGTCCCTTGCTACAACGAGCCGCCGGAGATGGTCAAACAGACCCTCAACGCCCTGGCCAACCTCGACTATCCGGACTTCGAAGTCCTGATCATCGACAACAACACCAAAGACCCGGCGGTCTGGGAACCGGTGCGCGATTATTGCGAAACCCTCGGCCCGCGCTTCAAGTTCTTCCACGTGGCACCGTTGGCCGGTTTCAAGGGTGGCGCGCTGAATTACCTGATTCCGCACACCGCCAAGGACGCCGAAGTGATTGCCGTGATCGACTCGGACTACTGCGTCGACCCGAATTGGCTCAAGCACATGGTGCCGCACTTCGCCGACCCGAAAATCGCCGTGGTGCAGTCGCCACAGGATTACCGCGACCAGAACGAAAGCACCTTCAAGAAGCTCTGCTACGCGGAATACAAAGGCTTCTTCCACATCGGCATGGTCACCCGCAACGACCGTGACGCGATCATCCAGCACGGCACCATGACCATGACCCGGCGCTCGGTGCTCGAGGAACTGGGCTGGGCCGACTGGTGCATCTGTGAAGACGCCGAGTTGGGTCTGCGCGTGTTCGAAAAAGGCCTGTCGGCGGCGTATTACCACGACAGCTACGGCAAAGGGCTGATGCCCGATACCTTTATCGACTTCAAGAAACAGCGTTTCCGCTGGGCCTACGGAGCGATTCAGATCATCAAGCGTCACACCGCCAGCCTGCTGCGCGGCAAGGACACCGAACTGACCCGTGGCCAGCGTTACCACTTCCTCGCGGGCTGGTTGCCGTGGGTGGCGGACGGCATGAACATCTTCTTCACCGTCGGCGCGCTGTTGTGGTCGGCAGCGATGATCATCGTGCCGCAACGGGTCGATCCGCCGTTGTTGATTTTCGCGATCCCGCCATTGGCGCTGTTCGTGTTCAAGGTCGGCAAGATCATCTTCCTGTACCGCCGTGCGGTCGGGGTCAACCTCAAGGATGCGTTCTGCGCGGCATTGGCAGGGCTGGCGTTGTCGCACACCATCGCCAAAGCGGTGTTGTACGGTTTCTTCACCAGCAGCATTCCGTTCTTCCGTACCCCGAAAAATGCCGATAACCACGGCTTCTGGGTAGCCATTTCGGAAGCGCGTGAAGAGATGTTCATCATGCTGCTGTTGTGGGGCGCGGCGCTGGGGATCTTCCTGGTGCAGGGCCTGCCGAGCAACGACATGCGCTTCTGGGTGACCATGTTGCTGGTGCAGTCGCTGCCATACCTGGCGGCGCTGATCATGGCGTTCCTGTCGTCGCTGCCCAAACCGGTAGCTGAAGCCACGACCGCACCGGCTGTCTAAATCAGTACAGATGCACTAAACGGCGGCCAATGGCCGCCGTTTTGCTTTAAGATAACCGCCATTTTGCGCGCCTGCCTCAATTCCTGTAGGAGCGAGGCTTGCCCGCGAATGAAGCGACTCGGTGTAACAGATGCACCTCATTATCGTTCTTCGCGGGCAAGCCTCGCTCCTACAAATAAAAGCTCCGGAGTTTTTCCCATGACGGCCCACGCCGACCTTTCGCCGACCCTCCAACTCGCCATCGACCTGATCCGCCGTCCGTCCGTGACGCCGGTCGACGCCGATTGCCAGAAGCAGATGATGCAGCGCCTGGGCGATGCCGGTTTCACACTGGAACCGATGCGCATCGAAGATGTGGATAACTTCTGGGCAACTCACGGTAAACACGAAGGCCCGGTGCTGTGCTTCGCCGGCCACACCGACGTGGTTCCGACCGGTCCGGTAACCGCCTGGCAGATCGATCCGTTCAACGCGGTGATCGACGAACACGGCATGCTCTGCGGCCGTGGCGCGGCCGACATGAAAGGCAGCCTCGCCTCCATGACCGTGGCAGCAGAACGTTTCGTCACCGATTACCCGGATCACAAGGGCAAGGTCGCGTTCCTGATCACCAGCGACGAAGAAGGCCCGGCGCACCACGGCACCAAAGCTGTGATCGAGCGCCTCGTCGCCCGTAAAGAGCGTCTGGACTGGTGCATCGTCGGCGAACCGTCGAGCACTACCCTGGTGGGTGACGTGGTCAAGAACGGCCGTCGCGGTTCCCTCGGCGCCAAATTGACCGTGCGCGGTGTGCAGGGTCACGTGGCCTATCCGCACCTGGCGAAGAACCCGATCCACCTCGCCGCCCCGGCGCTGGCCGAACTCGCCGCCGAGCACTGGGACCACGGCAACGATTTCTTCCCGCCGACCAGTTTCCAGATTTCCAACGTCAATTCCGGCACTGGCGCGACCAACGTGATCCCGGGTGATCTGGTGGCGGTGTTCAACTTCCGATTCTCCACCGAATCCACCGTCGAAGGCCTGCAAAAACGCGTCGCCGATATTCTCGACAAGCATGGTCTGGACTGGCACATCGACTGGGCGCTGTCCGGCCTGCCGTTCCTCACCGAACCGGGCGCCCTGCTCGACGCGGTGTCGGCGAGCATCAAGGACATCACCGGTCGCGAGACCAAGGCGTCCACCAGCGGCGGTACTTCCGACGGGCGCTTCATCGCGACCATGGGTACTCAGGTTGTCGAACTGGGCCCGGTCAACGCGACGATTCACCAGGTCAACGAGCGTGTGCTGGCGGCCGACCTCGACGTGCTGACCGAGATCTACTACCAGACCCTGATCAAGTTGCTCGCCTGATGCTTGCGTGTCCGATCTGCAGCGAACCGCTGAACGCGGTGGACAACGGCGTGGCCTGCCCCGCCGGGCATCGTTTCGACCGTGCGCGGCAGGGTTATCTGAACCTGTTGCCGGTGCAGCACAAAAACAGCCGTGACCCTGGGGATAACCTGGCGATGGTCGAAGCCCGTCGCGACTTTTTGAATGCCGGCCATTACGCGCCGGTGGCCAAGCGTCTGGCGGAACTGGCGGCGCAGTACGCGCCCCAGCGCTGGCTGGACATCGGTTGTGGCGAGGGTTACTACACCGCGCAAATTGCCGAAGCCTTGCCCAACGCCGATGGCTATGCGCTGGACATTTCCCGGGAAGCGGTCAAACGCGCCTGCAAACGCAACCCTGCGCTGACCTGGTTGATCGCCAGCATGGCGCGGGTGCCGTTGGCCTCAGGCAGCTGCCAGTTTCTCGCCAGTGTTTTCAGCCCGCTGGACTGGGAGGAAGCCAAACGCCTGCTCAGCCCCGGCGGCGGCTTGATGAAAGTCGGGCCGACCAGCGGACATCTGATGGAATTGCGCGAGCGGCTATACGACGAAGTGCGCGAGTACACCGACGACAAGCACTTGGCGCTGGTGCCGGAAGGCATGGCGCTGCAACACAGCGAAACCCTGGAATTCAAACTGACGCTGGTTAATGGTCAGGATCGCGCGAACCTGTTGGCCATGACACCCCACGGCTGGCGCGCCAGTGCCGAACGCCGGGCAGCGGTCATCGAACAGGCCGAGCCGTTCGAGGTCACCGTGTCGATGCGCTACGATTATTTTGTTCTTCAATAAACCCTTGAATTTTGGTCTTGAGCAAACAGCTTGAGGCCGGCTAAATCCGCGAATGGATTTTTCAGACCCGCAGTGAGGACATCCATGCGCCAACCCGATATCGAGATTTACCTGAAAGACGCCGACGTCGACTACAAGGCCATCGCGGCCTGGCTCGGCGCGGCTTTAGGCCCCTGCACCGACTGGGTTCAGAAAGGTCAGACCTACAAGTGCAAGGCCGGCAATGTGCCGGTCACCTGGCTGCCGAAAGCCGTCGGCAAATGGAACAGCCTGTACCTGGAAAGCGACCAGACCCCATGGGAAGACGACATCGCCTGCGCCCGCGCGGCCTTTGCCGCGCTGAACGTCGAAGTACGTTGCGCGCCGGGTAGCTGGGTCGAGGAAGAAGGTGAAGAGACGGCCGATCGCTGGATGCGGATCAGTGTTGATGGTGAAGAAGAGATCACCTGGAAAACCGCTTAAATCCCGTACAACGCGGATCAAATGTGGGAGCGGGCTTGCTCGCTCCCACATTGGTGTTGTGTGATGTGAAGAGTAGGGTTTACAGACCCACCACATCCTCAGCCTGCAAGCCCTTCTCCCCGGTCACCACCGCATACTCGACCTGCTGACCTTCAGCCAGGGAGCGATGCCCCTCGCCGCGAATCGCGCGGTAGTGCACGAACACGTCCACCCCGTCCTCACGCTGAATGAAGCCATAACCCTTGGCGTCGTTGAACCACTTCACATTGCCGGTTTCGCGCGTAGCCATGTCAGTACCCCCCTTGTTTTTATTTTGAACGGCCGAGTATATGACAGACGCCAAAACTCTCAACTCAAGTTTACTTCGCTGCTTTTTTGCCGATTTTCGACGAATACGGCACACTATCGCCCGCCCGAGCGATTGCTTGGTTTTTTCCACTCACGCAGAAGCCGTATGACCCGCTCCCCGTTCCGCCGTCTTGTGTTTGGCACCCTGCGCCGACTGCTGTACCTCTGGGTTCGCTCGGAGACGATCAACCAGTCGTCGTTCACCCTTGACCTCGACCGCAGCCGGCCGGTGTTCTACGTCCTGCAAAATCCTTCACTGACCGACCTCGCCGTGGTCGATACCGAATGCAGCAAGGCCGGCCTGCCGCGCCCGGTGTTGCCGGTATCGGTGGGTGCGCTGGTGGAACCCGCTGCATTCTTTTACCTGACACCGGAGCCCGATTGGCTCGGCCGTCAGGACAAACGCGGTGCGCCACCGACCCTGACCCGTCTGGTCAGCGCCCTGAGCCAGAACGCCGCCGAAGACGCGCAGATCATTCCAGTCAGCGTGTTCTGGGGCCAATCGCCGGACAGCGAGTCGAGCCCGTGGAAACTGCTGTTCGCCGACAGCTGGGCTGTTACCGGGCGTTTGCGTCGGCTGCTGAGCATCGTCGTGCTGGGGCGCAAGACCCGGGTGCAGTTCTCGGCGCCGATTCATCTGCGTGAACTGATCGATCACAACAAAGGCCACGAGCGCACTGTGCGCATGGCCCAGCGGATCCTGCGGGTGCACTTTCGCAACCTGAAAGCCGCGGTGATCGGCCCGGACATTTCCCACCGCCGTAACCTGGTCAAAGGCCTGCTCAATCAGCCATTGGTCAAACAGGCGATCCTCGACGAAGCCGAGCGCGAGAACATCTCGCCGGAAAAAGCCAAGGCCCAGGCCTTGCGCTACGGTAACGAGATCGCCTCGGACTACACCTACACCGCGATCCGCTTTCTGGAAGTGGTGCTGAGCTGGTTCTGGAACAAGATCTACGACGGCATCAAGGTCAACCACATCGAAGGTGTGCAGAAAGTCGCCCAGGGTCACGAAGTGATCTACGTGCCGTGCCATCGCAGCCACATCGACTACCTGCTGCTCTCCTATTTGCTGTTCCGCAACGGCCTGACCCCGCCGCACATTGCCGCCGGGATCAACCTCAACATGCCGGTGATCGGTAGCCTGCTACGGCGTGGCGGCGCGTTCTTCATGCGCCGCACCTTCAAGGGCAACCCGCTCTATACCTCGGTGTTCAACGAATACCTGCACACGCTGTTCACCAAAGGCTTCCCGGTCGAGTACTTCGTCGAGGGCGGCCGTTCGCGCACCGGGCGCATGCTGCAACCGAAAACCGGGATGCTCGCGATCACTCTGCGCAGCTTCCTGCGTTCGTCGCGCATGCCGATCGTCTTCGTGCCGGTGTACATCGGTTATGAGCGTGTGCTGGAAGGCCGCACCTACCTCGGCGAATTGCGTGGCGCGAGCAAGAAGAAAGAATCGATTTTCGACATTTTCAAAGTCATCGGCGCGCTCAAACAGCGCTTCGGTCAGGTCGCGGTCAACTTCGGTGAGCCGATCAAACTGGCGGAGTTCCTCGACAGCGAACAGCCAGACTGGCGCCAACAGGAGCTCGGGCCACAGTTCAAACCGGCCTGGCTCAACGAAACCACCAACCGCCTCGGCGAGAAAGTCGCACAGCATTTGAATGAAGCGGCAGCGATCAACCCGGTGAATCTGGTGGCCCTGGCGTTGCTGTCCACCAGCCGTCTGGCCCTGGACGATCGCGCCATGGCGCGGGTACTCGATCTGTATCTGGCACTGTTGCGCAAGGTTCCCTACTCCTCGCACACTACCCTGCCGGAGGGCGATGGTCGGGCGTTGATCGAGCACGTGAAGGACATGGACCTGCTGTCCGAGCAAAGCGATGCGCTGGGCAAGATTCTGTACCTGGACGAACAGAACGCCATCCTGATGACCTACTACCGCAACAACGTACTGCACATCTTCGCGTTGCCGTCGTTGCTGGCGAGTTTCTTCCAGAGCACCTCGCGCATGAGCCGCGAGCAGATCCTGCGCTACACACGCGCGCTGTATCCGTACCTGCAATCGGAGCTGTTCATTCGCTGGTCGATGGACGAACTCGATGCCGTTATCGATCAATGGCTCGAAGCCTTCGTCGAACAAGGCCTGCTGCGTTTCGAGAAAGACGTGTACCTGCGTCCGGCACCGAGCTCACGGCATTTCGTGCTGCTGACGCTGCTGTCGAAAAGCATCGCCCAGACCTTGCAGCGCTTCTACATGACCGTTTCCTTGCTGCTCAACAACGGCCAGAACAGCATCAGCGCCGAAGAACTGGAAGATCTGTGCACGGTCATGGCCCAGCGCCTGTCGATCCTCCACGGCCTGAACGCCCCGGAGTTCTTCGACAAGAGCCTGTTCCGTCACTTCATCCAGACGATGCTGGACCTCGACGTGCTGCGCCGCGACGAAGCCGGCAAGTTGAGCTATCACAAGCTGCTCGGCGAATTGGCCGAAGGCGCGGCCAAACGGGTATTGCCCGCGGAGATTCGTTTGTCGATCCGTCAGGTGGCGTTGCATCGCAGTGAAGATGCGGCAGAAACCGGTGCACTTACCGAAGTCTGAAACTTGCAGATAACTAACCGGAACGCACGGATGTTTTCCGGTTACTTGATTCATGAATTAATAGGCTCTTTTAACCGATCACGATAAGGACATCGCGATGAGCCTCTTAAATGATACGACTCCGCACATCACTGTAACTTTCAGCCTACCTCCAGACTTTGTCGCCGCCGATGATAGCGAGCGCGAAACCGTTATCAGCGTACGGACTGCCAACTCAACGCCGCCGATAAAAGTGCTGGACTGGCACCACCCTTCAATTGCCGATGGCCAATGGGATTTTTCATTCCCACACCTCTACAGCAACATCGGCGTCAAGTATCAGATCAACATCCAGATGTTCCACAATCGACAGGCGTTACTGCTGGAACAGGATTACTTCGTTATCGTGAATCGGCTGCCCCATCGCCAGACCCTGCATTTGAGCCCGATCGGGCTGTTGTATATCGAAGCTCAAGAGCCTGCGGCCTTCGCGACAGAACAGGCCGTGACTATCAGTCTGCATGAAAACGAGCAACCTGAAGTTCAACTGGTTCGCGTCAGCCACAATGAACAAACCGCCACTTCGTTTTACCTGAAGTACGATCCGGATAGCGTGTTACCCGGCAAACGTTACGCACTGACCGGCATCGAAAATCGTTATCACCAACGTATTAGCGTGTCTCCAAGTCAGGTCGAACTTGCGCCGGCATCGTACTTGCCACGTTCAAGTCGGTTACAGATGTTTTACCAGTGGCTGACCCGGCCATTACGTTTGTTCACGGACGATTTTGGCAAAATCCGCTAAATTCCTTTGAGCGCCTGGCTTCTTCCGGCGCTTATGTCATAGAGGCTCCGAATGAAAAAACTCCCTCTCGTCCTGCTGACTACCCTGCTCGGTGCCTGCCAGTCGACACAACCGACCGCCAACGCCAGCCTCGACGGCGAAGTGTTCTACTTGCAACGCATCGCCCTGCCACCGAGTGCAACCTTGAGCGTCAGTTTGCAAGATGTGTCCCTGGCCGACGCACCCGCGGTAGTGCTCGACGAGCAGAAAGGTCCGGTCAAAGGCCAGGTGCCGTTGCCGTTCCATTTGAGCTACGATCCGGCGCAGGTCAAACCCGGCCACCGCTACTCGGTCAGCGCGCGCATCGAAGTCAATGGCGAACTGATGTTCATCACCACTGAAAATCACGCCGTGCAACTGGACGGCAAAGATCGGCAACCCCTGAAAATCCGCGTCGACGCGGCCCGTTAATTCTATTTTCTGAACCTTTTTTTCTGAGCCTTTTTTCTAAATAAGGAAGCCGCCATGCTCCGCCCTACCCTTCGCTTCGCCGGCCTGTGCGCAGGCTTGATGATCTGCGCCAACGCCCTGGCAGGGTCTCTCAGTGACCTGTCGCAACAAGACGCCAGCGCAGGTCTCAAGGACGCTCTGACCCAAGGCGCGCAACTGGCCGTTAAACAACTCGGCACACCCGGCGGCTTCAGCAACAACCCTGACGTGAAGATCGAATTGCCGGGCAAGCTGGGTAAAGTCGCCAAGAAAATGAAACAGTTCGGCATGGGCGATCAAGTCGATCAACTGGAAACCAGTATGAACAAAGCGGCTGAAACGGCCGTGACACAGGCTCAGCCGATTCTGGTGGATGCGGTGAAGAAGATGACCGTGGAAGATGCCAAGGGGATCCTCAGCGGCGGCAAGGACTCGGCGACTCAGTACCTGAGCAAAACCAGCCGCGAGCAGATCCGCATCAAGTTCCTGCCGATCGTCAAACAAGCCACCGACCAGGTCGGTTTGGCCCAGCAGTACAACGCATTCGCCGGACAAGCCGCGACCTTGGGCGCGCTGGATGCGAAAAATGCCAACATCGAAAGCTACGTGACCGAGCAGGCGTTGAACGGTTTGTTCGAGATGATTGGCAAACAGGAAGAAACCATTCGCCAGAACCCTGCGGCGGCGGCGACCAGTTTGGCTAAGAAGGTGTTTGGTACGCTCTAAACCTCAACGCCTGTGGGAGCGAGCCTGCTCGCGATAGCGGTGTGTCAGCCACAGTTGATGTCGACTGACACGGCCTTATCGCGAGCAGGCTCGCTCCCACAAAAGATCAGACCGCCGACGCTGCCCGCAAGAAGAACACCCATTCGCGCCCCATCTTCCTTTTCTCGAATACCTTCAACTCAACCAACCCGTTCAGGGTGGCCGACGCGGTGTTGTAAGAGCAACTCAGATTCTCCTTCACATTGTCCGCCGTGAACTCCTTGGCCATTCCACTCTTGGCCACTTGGTATACGGTTCGCTGTTTCTCGGTGAGCTGATCGAAAAAACCTGACGCCAGCAGCCATCGATCAAAGCTTTCGGTATAGGCCAGGCTTTTCCGATAAGCCTCGGTAAAGGCGCTGACTGCCCGGAAGACGACTGAACACTGGAAATCGATGAAATAGGTCAGGTCCAGATCATCGGCTTCGGTATTCAGATATGAGCGCCCATATTTCACCGGCGCGTTGCGCAGCAACAGGCTGATCGCGATGTAGCGAAAGGCCGAGAAGTCATTCTTGAACATGAACCAGTAAAACAGTGCCCGCGCGACCCGACCGTTGCCATCGCGAAAAGGATGCTCATAGCCCAGCGCAAAATGCAGCGCGATACCTTTGATCAATGGATGAAGGTAATCCACTCGATCGGGATCGTCGTGAGACTGATTGACCCACTTCGACAACACCTGCAATCGTGACGCGAGCCCCGCCGCGGAGGGCGGCATATGAACGGTATTACCCTCGCCGTCCTGCACCACCACGTCATCGTTGACCCTGAAAGCACCCGGTGAATATTGCAGGTCATCGATACCTTCGACGCCAACACGATGCATCGCCGTGATCAACTCGACGTTCAAGGGTTCATAACGCTTTTCCCAGGCGAAGTTCATCATCTTGTAGTTGCCGATGACCATCCGCTCATCCGGCGTACGCGGCAGGCGCTTGCGCTTAAGCATGTCCTTGGCCACCCGGGTGGTGGTTGCCGCGCCTTCGAGCTGGCTGCTGCTGATCGCTTCGTCTTCGATCAGATCGTTGAGCAGATAGCTGAAATGCGCGCGCTCGCCGATCTGGCCCGTCATGTACTCCAACGCGGCCGTTGTGGCTTTCCGGTCGACGGCAGAAATAGCTTTCTGTGCCAATGGAGTCAGCACAAATTGGCCCCATTGAATGGGCTCGCCCAATGGCAAAAGGCTGGAATACTGCGCGGTCCGGGCTTTCTTGACCAAGGCCCAGCACAGATTCGAATCCAGCCCCGGCGCCCAGCGGTAGCGCAACTCATCGAACGGAAGATAGCGCCCCTGATCGTCCAGAGGCTTGAGCAGTGCGAGATAGTCCGAGAGGCGTTCCTTGTGGGGCGACTGCCCCAACAGATCGAACACCGGGTCGGATCTGCCCTTCAGCATGGGCGGTTTTTTCATTATCGGTGGCTCAGAAACTCACGAAATTGAGTCTTGAGTACAACAGCGCACCTACGTTGATTCAATATCAGACGGATCTGAAATATGTGTAGGAGCTTGGACCGCCTTCGCGGGCAAGCCTCGCTCCTACAAAAAGCCATCGGCATACACCCGCCCCTCCCCACTCAACAGGCCGAGCGTTAGCTCGCCTGCAGCTTTTGATCTTGATCCACCCGCCCCTTCGGGAGGCTGAGTGGAGGTGTTCATCTGGGGATTGGCGCGCAGCGCCGTTCGACGCAGTCGAACCCATCGCATGTAGGTTGAAGCGAAGCCAACCGTAGGGCGATGCCCCCAGATGGATACCGGAGCGAAGGAACGCCGAGCCTCAGCGAGGGGCCGGACGCTTGGGGCGAGACCTTTTGGTTCCTTTTGGGGCGTTTGCCAAAAGGGACTCGCCGTAAGGGCGAACCCCTAAGCCGCCGTTACCGCAGCAACGGATATGCCCCCCCCACCAACCAAGAGCATGGTCGGCCCGAAGGCCGCCAAGACCAAACAATCACACAGACTCTTTACGGACCCTGAACCAAGCCGCATACAGCGCAGGCAAAAACAGCAACGTCAACGCCGTCGCCACAATCAGCCCGCCCATGATCGCCACCGCCATCGGCCCGAAAAACACACTGCGAGACAATGGAATCATCGCCAACACCGCCGCCAACGCCGTCAGCACAATCGGCCGAAAACGCCGCACCGTCGCCTCGATAATCGCCTGCCAAGGCTTAAGCCCGGCAGCGATATCCTGCTCAATCTGATCCACCAGAATCACCGAGTTACGCATGATCATCCCGGACAAGGCGATCGTTCCAAGCATCGCCACAAAACCGAACGGCTGGCGGAACACCATCAGAAACAGCGTCACACCAATCAGCCCCAGTGGCGCCGTCAGAAACACCATCACCGTGCGTGAGAAACTGCGCAGTTGCAGCATCAGCAACGTCAGCACCACCACAATGAACAACGGCACGCCGGCCTTCACCGAGTTCTGCCCGCGAGCCGAGTCTTCCACCGTACCGCCGACGTCCAGCAGATAGCCGTCTGGCAGCTCGGCACGAATCGGATCGAGGGTCGGCATGATTTGCTGCACCAGCGTCGCCGGTTGTTCCTTGCCGTAGATGTCGGCGCGAACCGTCACGTTGGGCAGGCGGTTACGGTGCCAGATGATCCCTTCTTCAAAGCCGTACTCCAGCGTCGCAATCTGCGACAGCGCCACGCTGCGACCATTGTCGGTCGGCACGGCCAGGCTTGGCAGCAACGCCAATTCAGTGCGCTCATGCACCGTGCCGCGCAGCAGGATCTCGATCAATTCATTGTCTTCGCGGTACTGGCTGACGCTGGCACCGGTCAGCGAACTTCGCAGGAAACTCGAGAGGTTTGCCGTGCTCACGCCCAGCGCCCGGGCGCGGTCCTGATCGACGTTCAGGTAAACGACTTTGCTCGGCTCTTCCCAGTCCAGATGCACGTTGGCCACGTGTGGGTTCTCGCGAACCTTGGCCGCGACTTTACGGGCCAATGCGCGGACTTCCTCGATGTGCTCACCAGTGACCCGGAACTGCACCGGATAGCCAACCGGTGGGCCGTTCTCCAGCCGTGTAACCCGCGAGCGCAGCGCCGGGAATTGTTCGTTGAGGGTTTCAATCAGCCAGGTGCGCAGGGTTTCGCGGTCCTCGATGGTTTTGGCCAGGACGACAAACTGGGCAAAGCTCGCTGCCGGAAGTTGCTGATCCAGCGGCAGGTAGAAACGCGGCGAACCGGTGCCGACATAAGCCACGTAGTTGTCGATCCCGGCGTGATCCTTGAGCAGGCCTTCGAGGCGTTTGACCTCCTCGGCGGTGTTACTCAGGGAGGCACCTTCGGCCAGCTTCAGATCGACCATCAACTCCAGCCGCCCCGAAGCAGGGAAGAACTGCTGCGGCACGAAACGGAACAGCACCACTGAGGCGACGAACATCACGATGGTCAGGACGATCACCGTTTTGCGCCGGCGCACGCACCACTCCACCAGCCGTCTGACGCGCTGATAGAACGGCGTGCCATAAGGGTCGGGTTGGCCGTCGCCGGTGCCGTGTTTGGCGGCGTGAATTTTCGCCAGGTCTGGCAGGAGTTTTTCCCCCAGATAAGGCACAAAGACCACGGCGGCAACCCACGACGCCAACAGCGCGATGGTCACCACCTGGAAGATCGAGCGGGTGTATTCGCCGGTGCCCGATTGCGCGGTGGCAATTGGCAGGAAACCGGCAGCGGTGATCAACGTACCGGTGAGCATCGGAAACGCGGTGCTGGTCCAGGCATAGCTGGCGGCTTTGACCCGGTCGAAGCCCTGCTCCATTTTGATCGCCATCATTTCCACGGCGATGATCGCGTCGTCCACCAGCAACCCCAGCGCCAGTACCAGCGCGCCGAGGGAAATCTTGTGCAGGCCGATGCCTAAGTAATACATGCAGGCGAACGTCATCGCCAACACCAGCGGAATCGCCAGCGCTACGACCATGCCGGTGCGTACACCGAGCGAGAAGAAACTCACCAGCAACACAATCGCCAGCGCCTCCACCAGCACCTGGACGAACTCGCCGACACCGGTTTTCACCGCGGCGGGTTGATCGGACACCTTGCGCAGCTGCATGCCAGCCGGCAGGGTTTTCTGGATCCGGGCGAATTCGACTTCCAGCGCTTTGCCCAGAATCAGAATGTCGCCACCGCTTTTCATGGCCACGGCCAGGCCGATGGCGTCTTCAGCCATGAAGCGCATGCGCGGCGCCGGTGGATCGTTGAAGCCACGACGAACGTTCGCCACATCGCCGATGCGGAACGTGCGATCACCGACCCGGATCGGGAAGTTCTTGATCTCTTCGACCGTCTGAAAATTCCCCGAAACCCGTAGCTGCAAACGCTCGCTGGTGGTTTCGAAGAAACCTGCGTTGGACATCGCGTTCTGCTCTTCAAGCGCCTGCTGCACCGTCGCCAATGGCAACCCGAGGGTGGCCAGTTTGACGTTGGACAGTTCGATCCAGATCTTCTCGTCCTGCAGCCCGATCAGATCGACCTTGCCCACATCCTTGACCCGTTGCAGCTGAATCTGGATTCGGTCGGCGTAGTCCTTGAGCACCGCGTAATCAAAACCTTCGCCAGTCAGGGCGTAAATGTTGCCAAAGGTGGTGCCGAATTCATCGTTGAAAAACGGGCCCTGGATGCCCGGTGGCAGGGTCTGACGGATGTCGCCGATCTTCTTGCGGACCTGATACCAGAGGTCCGGGATTTCCACCGAATGCATGGAATCCCGCGCCATGAACGTCACTTGGGACTCGCCCGGGCGGGAGAACGAGGTGATCCGTTCGTACTCGCCGGTTTCCATCAGTTTCTTTTCAATACGCTCGGTAACCTGGCGCGACACTTCCTCAGCCGTGGCCCCCGGCCAGTTGGTGCGAATCACCATGGCTTTGAAGGTGAACGGCGGGTCTTCACTTTGGCCCAGCTTGGTGTAGGACAACGCGCCGACGACGGCCAGCAAGAGCATCAGAAACAGTACGATCTGGCGGTTACGCAGCGCCCATTCGGAAAGATTGAAACCCATCGGGGATTACTCCTTGTGCGCCAGATTGACCACACGGTTGGAGCGATCCACCGGGCGTACTTGCTGCCCGTCGTGAAGCACATGAACACCGGCCGCCACCACCCAGTCGCTGGCGTTCAGGCCTTCAAGCACCGGCACGGTTTTCTCGCCGAATGCACCGACCCGCACCGGGGCTTTCTTCAGGGTGTTGTTGGCGCCGACCACCCACACATAAGTGGCACCGTTTTCCGCAGTGACCGCCGACAACGGCACCGACAACGACACCGCATCGGCGGTCTGGATGTACACCCGGGCACTCTGGCCCAGTTCGGCGGGAACCTTGCCAGCGGTAAATGCAATGCGAGCGGCGAAGGTGCGCGATTTCGGGTCGGCCGCAGGCGACAACTCACGGATGCGTCCGGGGAAACGTTGATCGGGTTGGGTCCAGAGTTCCACCGAGACCGGTTGGCCGACCTTGAAGCGACCAAAACTCTGCTCCGGCAGGCTGATCAACACTTCGCGTTCGCCATCGGTGGCGAGGGTAAACACGGTTTGCCCGGCCGCCACCACTTGCCCGACTTCAACCGCACGTTTGGCCACCACGCCATCCTGCGGCGCGCGCAGCACCGCATAACTGGCCTGATTGGTCGATACGTTGAATTCGGCTTTGATTTGCTTGAGGCGTGCTTCGCCGGAGCGATAGAGGTTTTCCGCATTGTCGTACTGCGAACGGCTGACCATCTGCCGCTCCATCAGGGTCTTGTAGCGATCACGCTCGGTGCGCACCAGGTTCAGGTTGGCTTCTGCGGCCGCGACTTGGGCACGGGTGGCTTCCAGTTGCAGGCGCACGTCCTGAGGATCCAGTTCCGCCAAGGGTTGATCAGCCTTGACCCGCTGGCCTTCCTCGACCAGTCGTCGGCTGACTTTGCCGCCAATGCGGAAGGCCAGATCTGGTTCATAGCGCGCGCGGACTTCACCGGGATAACTTTCCATGGCCTGAGCCGAGGGCTCTGGCTGTACGACCATGGCCGGGCGGACGGTGACTTGAGGCGCCTCTTCATGGCCACACGCAGACAATAAAAAAGCCAGACTGACCGGCAATGCGAGGGGCAAGGCATAGCGGAACATGGTGAAGGACCTTTCGCTAATGGTGCTTTGAATAATTATACTGACCAGTATGTTATTAATAGCAAACTCACCAGTCCAGTATTAAAGCGAAGAATGTCTAACAATCTTTCAACACCCAGTGGTCCGGGCCGCCCCAAGGATCTTGCCAAGCGCCAGGCAATCCTCGATGCGGCGAAAATCCTGTTTCTGAGTAAGGGTTACGCCAATACCAGCATGGATGCCGTGGCGACCGAGGCCGGCGTGTCGAAGCTGACGGTCTACAGCCATTTCAACGACAAGGAGACACTGTTCTCCGCCGCCGTGGTGGCCAAGTGCGAAGAGCAACTGCCACCGCTGTTTTTTGAATTGCCGGACGGCATTGCGGTGGAATCCGTGCTGCTGAACATCGCGCGCGGCTTTCATCAACTGATCAACAGCGACGAATCGGTGAACCTGCATCGGCTGATGATGACGCTGGGCAGCCAGGACCCGAAACTCTCGCTGATCTTCTTCGAAGCCGGACCAGAGCGCATGTTGCATGGCATGGAGCGGTTGCTGACCAAGGTCGATCAGAGCGGCGTGTTGAGCATCGATAAACCGCGCAATGCGGCAGAGCATTTCTTTTGCCTGCTCAAGGGCGCGGGGAATTTCCGGCTGCTGTATGGCTGTGGCGAGCCGGTGACCGGGGATGCGGCTGAAGCCCATGTGCGGGAAGTGGTGGGGTTGTTTATGCGGGCTTATCGGCCGGAGTCGGTCTGATCGATTTGTAGTGTCTGGGCCGACGCCATCGCGGGCAAGCCCGCTCCCACAGTGGATTTAGGGTAATCACACATTTTGTGTCCACCACAAATCTAATGTGGGAGCGAGCCTGCTCGCGATGGGGGCGACACGGTCTCAGGGCTTGAGCGCTTTCTTCGGATAAATGTCATACCGGCTAGATTTGCCATCCAGCGCATGACTCGGCTTCGGCCCGTCAATGCACGGTGCCTTGCGCGGGCGCTTGACCACCACCCGGTGACTGGCCAGGGCCAATGCCGCTTCGAGCAATGCCGGCGCATCCGGGTCATCGCCGACCAGCGGCCGGAACAAGCGCATTTCCTTCTTCACCAACGCGGTTTTCTCGCGATGGGGAAACATCGGGTCGAGGTAAATCACCTGCGGCGGCTCGCCTTCCCAGTTGCGCATCACTTCGATCGAGTTGCCCTTGAGCAAACGCATCCGCGCCACGATCGGCGCCACGTCGAAGTCTTCCGCGCCGCGCGCCAGGCCATCTTCAAGCAACGCGCCGATCAGCGGCTGGCGCTCGATCAGGCTCATCTCGCAGCCCAGGCTGGCCAGCACGAACGCGTCCTTGCCCAGCCCCGCCGTAGCATCCAGCACCCTCGGGCGCACGCCTTGGGCGACGCCGACCGCCTTGGCGATCATCTGACCGCTGCCGCCGCCGTACAACCGACGATGGGCCGCACCGCCCTCGACAAAATCCACCCGCACCGGTCCCGGTGCGTCCGGCCCCAGTTGTTGCAGCTGCAACCCCTGCTCGCCCACCTGCAAGGCAAACTCACCGTCATCCACCTGCAACGGCAACCCCAGGCGCTCGGCCCATTGCTCGGCCTGTGGCTGAAAGGTCGTGCCCAAGGCCTCGACATGGATGCGGCAGGCCGCAGGTTGCTCAATCATGGAAAACACGCTCGAAAAAATTAATGATCGGCAAAAACGGCCGATAACCAAACTATCGAGCATTTTGCCAGAGCTGAGCGTCGACCGAGAGAAATGTCAGACATTCAACGCACATCGATAGGTTACATCTCGCCCCACGGCGATTTTGGCCTGCGAAATTCCCAAGCACTGAGCGGCGTCAGTCACCTGTGGCAGGATTTTTTTGCCCAGGCTCTGGCCGATCAGTCGAGTGATGTTGCGCCCGCGTCTGGCACCTTCCCACCGGTCGATCTCGACAGCCCGGTCGAACCGACCGTTGGCAGCGAGCTGCTGGCACACATCATTTCCCAGCGCGAATGTGATGTAACAGAAACCGCAGTCCGCCCACCCGAGCCTCTGTTCCTGCCGATTGCCGAGTTCGAAATGGACTTGGCCGACAAACCGTTCCCGCCGTTCCCGCCGCAAGAAATCGTCGCGCAACAGAAACAACAGGACTTCGAAAGCGGCTGGGTACGCCCAATCGTGCTCACTGCCGGTCAACCGCTGCCAGAGCCTGCCACCGCACCGCAACCGCGTCCGCTGCACTTGCCAATCGCCGAGTTCGAACTCGATCTGCTGGACAAGCCGTTCCCGCCGTTCTCGCCCGAAGAGCTGGTGGAACAACAGAAACAACTCGATTTCGATAACGGCTGGGCACGCCCGATCGTTCTGCAGAACCTGCGCATCGCCGCATAATCCTTCAGCGGCACCGCCACCACGGCCCGACATCCACATGAAAGTGATTGCGATGGGCGGCGTTGTAGTCCGGGCTCAATACCACACTGAACATGTCGCACGCACCGTCGCGGACCTGATGGAGAAATCTCGCGTCCTGGTTATCCTTCGGCCAATCCTTGAGCACGCTGACGAATCGGCCGTCCGCCAGCCGGAATCCGCTGATATCCAGCGCATCGGCAGTGGCATGCTGGCTGCGTCTGCCGTTTTCACGGTTGTAGACGTTACGACAGGCGAAGCTGCCGAGATGGTCGACCCGTTTCACAGCCTGCCCGTAGACAGCCTGAGCCGCCGGTTGCAGGGCGTGGCGCTCGAACAAGGCGAACGCTACTGCCAGGCTGCAACTGGCGAGGAAACTGCTGCTCAGCGCCGCCTCGCCACTTTGCACACGCAAGGTGTTGGTCAACGGGCAAGTCGCGTCCGGGTTGTCGGCCTGACGGGCCACCCGCAAACCTGAGCTGCTCAGAACCTGGTCGCATAACTGCGGGTCATCGCGCAGGCGCATCAGTTTGTAGCGGGTCAGCAGGTTCGGTTCGGCCTTTACGTCCAGCGGCGCCCATGGGTTCCATTGCGCAGGAATGGAAACCCAGCCGCGCCAGACGCTTAACCCGGCAGCGCCGATGATCAACAGCACCAGCAACAGCCCCCACCGAAACCGCATCGTCAGCCTTTGAACAATTGATTGGCCTTCTGGAACGGCATCGAGCGGGAGGTAAAGCCGAAGGTCCCGTGTTGCTGGATTTCCTCGGCGGCGCGGAAGAACTCGCCATACGCCGCCAAAGCCAGGGCCGAACCGACGCTGATGCGTTTGACGCCCATTTCACTCAACTGCTCGACCGTCAGCTTGAGCCCGCCGGACATCAATACATTGACCGGTTTCGGCGCCACGGCTCGGACCACCGCCAAGACCTCTTCAGCGCTGCGCAGGCCCGGTGCGTAAAGCACGTCGGCTCCCGCCTCGGCGAATGCCTGCAAGCGTCGAATGGTATCGTCGAGGTCAGGATTGCCGTGCAGAAAGTTCTCGGCACGCGCCGTCAGCACGAAGGGAAAAGGCAAACTGCGAGCCGCCGCGACGGCCGCTTCGATACGCGCCACGGCATGCTCGAAGCAGTAGATCGGACCGTCTTCGCGCCCCGTGGCATCTTCGATCGAACCGCCAACGGCACCGGCCTTGGCTGCCCGCAGAATACTTTGGGCGCAGTCTGCGGGGGCATCGGCAAAACCGTTTTCGAGATCCACCGCTACCGGCAGATCAGTGGCCGCGACAATCGCTTCAACGTTCGCCAGGGTCTCGTCGAGCGTCAACCCACCATCGGGACGCCCCCGGGAAAAGGCGTAACCGGCACTGGTGGTCGCCAGCGCCTCGAAGCCAAGGCTGGCGAGCATTTTCGCCGAGCCGGCGTCCCAAGGGTTGGGAATGACAAAAGCGCCCTCGCGTTCGTGCAGTGCTTTGAACGCCTGGGCTCGAAGGGTTTGCGCATCCATTGGCAGACTCCTGAAAAAGGGGAAAGATGAACCGCTTTTCGTAGGAGCCAGGCTTGCCGGCGAAGGCGCACTCAAGGACGCCTTCGCCGGCAAGCCTGGCTCCTACAGCTGGGAAAGAAGCCGCTTCAGAGCAAGCCAAGTTGCTCGGCGGCGGGTTCTCTGTATAGCTCAGGTAGCGGCGGCAAGCCAGGCAAACGCAGCATCAGTTGTGCGTGAAAACGTTGTGCCAGTTTCGCTGCCAGCAGGTTATCGGCGGTGTGCAGGAAGATATAGGGCATGCGGCCCTCTTCGATCCAGACAGCGATTTTCTCGACCCACGGCACCAGGAATGGATCGTTGGCTTCAAGCACAGGATGGCCGATGAAACGCACCTGTGGAAACTGAGTAAACGCCGCGGGTCGAGGCGGCACCCTGGGCTTTTTCGATTGGGCGTGGAGCACCGAAGGATCGGTCGAGGTGCAGCTGAACAGCGCTCGCGGATCGAGGCAGATGCGCTCGACACCGCGGTCCAGCAACAGGCGATTGAGCATCCGCTCGGCATCGCCCTTGGCGAAGAACTCATCGTGCCGCACTTCGACCGCCAAAGGCCGGTCCACCGCATCGATAAAGCCGGCCAACTCGGACAAGCGTTGAGGGGTGAAGCTTTTGGACAATTGCAGCCAGAGGGGAGAAACCCGTTCACCCAGAGGGCTGAGCAATTGCAGAAAAGTCTCGGCGGCGGTCAATTGTTCGCGCAGGTCACCGCTGTGGCTGATGTCGCCGGGGAATTTGGCGGTGAAACGAAAGTGTTCGGGCATGATTTCGGCCCAACGCTGCACAGTGGCGGCAGAGGGGCTCGCGTAGAAGGTCGTATTGCCTTCCACGGCGTTGAACACTTGAGAATAAAGATTGAGAAACTCGGTGGGCCTGGCGTCTTGTGGATACAAGTAATCGCGCCAGGCGTTTTCACTCCAGGACGGGCAGCCGAGGTAGTAAGGCTGCAGCATCAGATGTACAGGTCGAGACCCAGTACATCCGCTTCCCAATCGACAAAAGTGGCGGTGCTCAGGTAACTGGCCAGTGCCATCGCCACGCTTTTGCTCATGGCGCGGTGATAAATCATGTCTTGTTGACGCGCGGGGAGATTGCTCAGGCGTTGTGCGGAAGCTTTGGCGGCGCGAGCGGCCAATTGCTCTTCGGTAGGGAATTCCAGCTCGCCGTCGATATCGACGTAGTCGTCATCCGCCACAGGGCCTTTGCGGGGCTTGCGCTTGATGGGGTAGGACTGGGAGGAAACGCCGTCTATACGCATGAGTACATGTCCGGTATCAGTGATGGCAGCTTAGTGGCACATAGCCCACTTCGCAAACTGCCGAGTGATAACTAGAACACAGAAAAGCGAAAAGGTTTAAAAGCGCAGGTTAGAAAGTGACGATTGGCTAGAGATGAAATGCTGATTGTGGCGAGGGGGCTTGCCCCCGTTGGGTCGCGAAGCGGCCCCAAAAACCACCACCACATTCCCCTGACACACCGCATTGGCTGGTTTTGCGACTGCTTCGCAGCCGAACGGGGGCAAGCCCCCTCGCCACAGGACCGTGTGGATTAACGCGCTTTGGGCGTCGCGACTTTATCGCGCAGATACACCGGCTGCGCCTCATCGGCCACGATCGCTTCACCGCGCTCCCAGGCAAAGCGCGCCAGGGTCAGCAGGTCTTCGGCGTGGGGCAGCATGCCGGCATCCGAGCCGCTCAGGTTGACGGCAATGCGCTCGGCATAGCCCCAACCGGTGCCCGCGCCGAACCACTCGCCGCTGGCATCGGCCGGCAATGCGGCGACTTCGGGTGGCAACACAGCTTCGTTGCCCACCAACCGCATCTCCCCCGCCGTTTCGCGGTAGCACCCCCAATACACCTCATCCATGCGCGCATCGATAGCTGCCGCGACTTGGCTGACGCCGTGTTCGCGATAGGCCCGCTGGGCGAGTACGGCGAGATTGGAGACCGGCAACACCGGGCGATCCAGCGCAAACGCCAGACCTTGCACCACGCCGATGGCGATCCGCACACCGGTGAACGCGCCCGGTCCACGGCCGAAGGCAATGGCATCGACCGCTTGCAGCGTGGTCCCGGCATCGGCCAGCAGTTGCTGGATCATCGGCAGCAGCTTCTGCGCATGCAGGCGCGGGATCACCTCGTAATGACTCGTGACGTTGCCGTCATGCAGCAAGGCAACGGAGCAAGCTTCAGTCGCGGTGTCCAGGGCCAGCAAGGTGCTCATCGATGTTTCCGTAAGAGAGGTCAGAAAAAGTGCGCCAGTATAAACAACTACGGCCCGCAAGCGGGCCGTAGAAGATGAAGCCGATCAGACTTTTCAGCTCAGTGCTTCAAGCACCTTGCCGGTGATCACTTCAACCGAGCCAACACCCGGAATATGGCTGTATTTCGGCTTGCCCTGCGCAGAGGCCAGCCCCTGGTAGAACTCTACCAGTGGTTTGGTCTGGGAGTGGTAGACCGACAGGCGATGACGCACGGTTTCTTCGGTGTCGTCCTTGCGCTGCACCAGCTCTTCACCGGTGATGTCGTCTTTGCCGGCGATTTTCGGCGGGTTGTAGACGGTGTGGTACACGCGGCCGCTGGCCTCGTGAACGCGACGACCGGCGATACGCTGAACGATTTCTTCGTCATCGACGGCGATTTCGACCACGTTGTCCAGTTCCACACCAGCATCTACCAGCGCTTCAGCTTGCGGAATGGTGCGCGGGAAACCGTCGAACAGGAAACCATTGGCACAGTCAGGCTGCGCGATACGGTCCTTGACCAAAGCGATGATCAGATCGTCGGAGACCAGACCACCGGCATCCATGATGCCCTTGGCTTTAACACCCAGCTCGGTACCGGCTTTTACAGCAGCACGCAGCATGTCGCCGGTAGAGATTTGCGGAATGCCGAATTTCTCGGTGATGAACTTAGCCTGAGTACCTTTACCGGCCCCGGGAGCTCCCAGCAGAATGACGCGCATTAGATGTGCTCCTCAATTTTTTATTTAGAATAACTTAAACAAAACAATGGATTCGCCACGTGGGGCCAATCTCAGAAATAGGGTCGTGACCGCCCAAACGGTCAAAGGCTGATCAAGATACACAGCAGGCCCTGCCCACACAAGCCGCCGAAAGTCGGAGAAACCCGCACCTGATGAGACCTTGCGAAGGGGTAACCCAAGTCGCAACCCCATCATTAACTGTCGCGTGACAGACCTTTTCGACCGCTCGCCAGCAGGCACTCGACGCTCACGCCGGGTGCCTGTCCCCCACGATGAAAACCTTAGCCGGTATTTCGCAAACCGGCGGCAATCCCCGCCACAGACACCAGCAACGCCTGTTCTACCGGGCTGCCCTGGGCCACATCCTGTTGCCGCGAACGTGCCAACAGTTCGGCCTGCAATAGATGCAGCGGGTCGAGGTAAGTGTTGCGCAGGCGGATGAATTCAAGGGTAGCTGGGCTATGTGCCAGTAGCTGCGACTGGCCGGTCAACCCCAGGACCACCGCACAGGCCTGCGACAATAGGTCGCGTAAATGCGCACCCAAAGGGAGCAGATCCGGCTCGACCAAGCGCTCATCGTAAGACTGGGCGATGTCGGCGTCGGCCTTGGCCAGTACCATTTCCAGCATATCGATGCGGGTACGGAAGAACGGCCACTGCTCGCGCATCTGCCCCAGCAACTCACCCTCGCCGCGCTCCAGCGCCTTGCTCAATGCCGCTTCCCAGCCGAGCCAGGCCGGCAGCATCAGGCGCGTCTGGGTCCAACCGAAGATCCACGGAATGGCGCGCAGGCTTTCAATCCCGCCAGCGCGACGCTTGGCCGGGCGGCTGCCCAACGGCAAACGCCCCAACTCCTGTTCCGGGGTGGACTGGCGGAAATACTCGACGAACTGCGGATTCTCCCGCACCACGGCGCGGTAAGCCTTGACGCCGTCGGCGGCCAATTCGTCCATCAAATGGCGCCAGGCAGGCTCGGGTGGTGGCGGCGGGAGCAAGGTCGCTTCCAGTACCGCTGCCAGGTACAGATTGAGGTTTTGCTCGGCGATGTCCGGTAGACCGAATTTGAAACGAATCATTTCCCCCTGCTCGGTGGTGCGGAAACGCCCCGCCACCGATCCCGGCGGCTGCGACAGAATCGCCGCGTGCGCCGGACCACCACCACGGCCCACGGTACCACCGCGACCGTGGAACAACAGTAGCTCCACTTGCTGCTCGCGACAGATGTCGACCAAACGCTCCTGCGCCCGATACTGCGCCCAGGCCGCTGCGGTGGTGCCAGCGTCCTTGGCCGAGTCGGAATAACCGATCATCACTTCCTGCGGCCCTTGCAGGCGCGAGCGATAACCGGGCAGCAGCAACAGTTTTTCGATCACCGGGCCGGCGTTATCGAGGTCGGCGAGGGTTTCGAACAGCGGCACCACGCGCATCGGCCGCAATACACCGGATTCTTTGAGCAGCAATTGCACGGCCAGCACGTCGGAAGCGGCACCGGCCATGGAAATCACATACGAACCGAGGGAAGCCCCCGGTGCCGCAGCGATTTCCCGACACGTCGCCAGCACTTCGGCGGTGTCGGCAGACGGCTTGAAGTACGCGGGCAGCAATGGGCGGCGATTGTTCAGTTCGCGCATCAGGAAGGCGATGCGCTCTTCCTCACTCCAATCCTCATAACGGCCCAGGCCGAGGTAATCGGTGATTTCGGTCATGGCCGCCGTGTGGCGGGATGAGTCCTGTCGCACATCAAGGCGCACCAGAAACAGCCCGAATGTCACCGCACGGCGCAGGCAATCGAGCAACGGGCCATCGGCGATGACGCCCATGCCGCATTCATGCAGCGAGTGGTAGCACAGCTCCAGCGGGTCCAGCAGGTCGCGGTTGTTTTGCAGCACATCGGCGGATGCTGGCGTGTTTGCCGTCAGGGATGCATGGGCCCAGTTACGGGTCGCGCGCAGGCGTTCACGCAATTGTTTGAGCACTGCGCGGTAAGGCTCGGCGCTGTCGCCGGCCTTGGCTTTCAAGGCGTCGCTGGCCTGCTGCATCGACAACTCGGCGGCGAGGTGATCAACATCGCGCAGATACAAATCGGCGGCCATCCAGCGCGCCAGCAGCAACACTTCGCGGGTCACTGCGGCGGTGACATTGGGGTTGCCGTCACGATCGCCGCCCATCCACGAGGCAAAGCGAATCGGCGCGGCCTCCAGCGGCAAGTGCAGGCCGGTGGCGTAATGCAGGGCCTGATCGGCCTTGCGCAAATAGTTGGGAATCGCCTGCCACAGCGAATGCTCGATCACTGCGAAGCCCCACTTGGCTTCATCCACCGGTGTCGGACGGGTACGGCGGATTTCTTCGGTGTGCCAGGCTTCAGCGATCAGGCGCTGCAACTTCGTCTTGATCTGCTCGCGCTCGGCGGTGGTCAGGTCGCGATGGTCCTGTGCGGCCAATTGCGCGGCGATCGCATCGTACTTCTGGATCAGCGTGCGACGCGCCACCTCGGTGGGGTGCGCGGTCAATACCAGCTCGATTTCCAGCCGGCCCAATTGCCGCGCCAGGGACTCGGCGTCATGGCCCGCGGTCAGCAGGCGAGCGAGCAATTCCGGCAACACCCGGGCCTCGAACGGCGCAGGCTGCGATTCTTCACGGCGATGAATCAGCTGATATTGCTCGGCGATATTGGCCAGATTGAGGAACTGGTTGAACGCCCGCGCCACCGGCAGCAACTCGTCTTCGCTCAACTGGTTGAGGCTCGCGCTGAGTTCGGCGTCCATCGAACCGCGACGGTCGGCCTTGGCACCTTTGCGGATCTGCTCGATTTTGTCGAGAAAGTCGTCCCCGTACTGTTCACGAATGGTGTTGCCCAACAGCTCACCCAACAGGTGAACGTCCTCGCGCAAGCGTGCATCAATGTCAGTCATCAGCAATTCTCCAGCGAAAATCCGGGCGGCTGTGTTCAATGTCAGTGTAGGAGCCAGGCTTGCCGGCGAAGGCGCTCTCAAGGACGCCTTCGCCGGCAAGCCTGGCTCCTGGACTGGCATTGGCGGCTATGCTTTGTTGTTAGAAGCTCTGTCATAGAGAGTGCCGTCGTAAAGCGGTTCTTACAAGCAGACGACGCCAAGGACTTCAAACACCGAGCGTTACCGCTAATCTCAACCATAAGCCGTACAACGGCGTACCACCGGCCACCGCCGGACACTCACCCGGCCTGCCACGAGCAGGTGCGCAACGAGGTCATCATGAAAATCCGCGAGCTCGCCAAGCATTGGGAAGAAAACGCCAAGGGTCGTCTGACCGACTCTGGCTACGCGATTCATCTGGACGTGGAAGCCGCCGCACGGCTGGCGGCAATTATCGACATGTACCCTAAACGGCACCCCGAAGAACTGCTCGGCGAGTTGATCGGCGCCGCCCTGGAAGAACTCGAAGCGAGTTTTCCGTACGTGAAAGGGTCAACGGTGGTGGCCACCGATGAAGAAGGTGATCCGCTGTACGAAGACGTCGGCCCGACCCCGCGTTTTCTCGCCTTGTCCCGTCGTCATTTGCATGATTTGTCGGGCGATAACGACAAGCAAAAACACTGATTCCTGTGGGAGCGAGCCTGCTCGCGAAGGCGTCAGTACAGTCAACATTGCGGATGACTGACCTACCGCTTTCGCGAGCAGGCTCGCTCCCACAGTTTGATGGCATTCTTCCTTCAAGACGGTGAATTTCCGGGCCACTTAAAGACCCGGGAGTATCCCTGCGTCGCCCGAAAATTCCCGACTTAGAGCCTTGTCCACTCGATCAGGTTTTTTTCGGTCGATAGCATTTTCTCTGAACTTTTGAAAAACACCTCGGGTCACACCCAGTAACCATGCCTGGGACGGCCGTTTCAAAAAGCACTCTGGAAATTGATGGTTGCGGCTCCTTGCCCAGGATGGATTCAGATGTTTTTCAGGAGTTATCCAATGGAGTTGAAAACCATGAAGACCAGCACCGCATCATCCTCGTTCCCCCCTCTGCGCGGTCTCAAACTGGCTGCTCTGGCCATCGGCAGCAGCTTCGTTCTGGCCGGTTGCGCCGGTAACCCGCCGAGCGAGCAATACGCTGTAACCCAATCGGCGGTGAACAGCGCCGTCAGCGCCGGTGGTACCGAATTCGCCGCCGTGGAAATGAAGGCCGCTCAGGACAAGCTCAAACAAGCCGAAATAGCCATGCACGACAAGAAGTATGACGAAGCCAGAATGCTGGCCGAGCAAGCCGAGTGGGACGCCCGTGTCGCCGAGCGCAAGGCCCAGGCGATGAAAGCCGAACAAGCTGTGAAGGACTCTCAGAAAGGTGTTCAGGAACTGCGTCAGGAAAGTCAGCGCACCGTGCAGTAAGCGCGCATCCCGACTTTCAGACCTGAAACTCTTATCGATAGAAAGGACGAACTATTATGCGCAAACAATTGATGATCCCCGCCCTCCTGGCCGCAAGCGTTGCACTGGCTGCCTGCTCCACACCGCCCAACGCGAACCTGGAGCAAGCCCGCACCAACTACACCGGCCTGCAAGCCAACCCGCAAGCCAGCAAAGTCGCGGCGCTGGAAACCAAAGACGCCAGCGAATACCTGGATAAGGCCAACAAGGCTTACCTGGATAGGGAAGACCAGGCCAAGGTCGACCAACTGGCTTACCTGACCAATCAGCGTGTTGAAGTGGCCAAGCAGACCATCGCCCTGCGCACCGCTGAAAACAACCTGAAAAATGCCGCGGCACAACGGGCCCAGGCTCGTCTGGATGCCCGCGACCAGCAGATCAAACAGCTGCAGGACAGTCTGAATGCCAAACAGACCGATCGCGGCACGCTGGTGACGTTTGGTGATGTGCTGTTCGCCACCAACAAGGCTGACCTGAAGTCCAACGGTTTGGTGAATATCAACAAACTGGCGCAGTTCCTTCAGGAAAACCCGGACCGCAAAGTGATTGTCGAGGGTTACACCGACAGCACTGGCTCGGCGTCGTACAACCAGTCGCTGTCCGAGCGTCGAGCGACCTCGGTGCAAGTGGCCCTGATCAAGATGGGTGTCGACCCGGCGCGCATCGTGGCCCAGGGTTATGGCAAGGAATACCCGGTTGCGGAGAACGCCAGCGTCTCGGGCCGTGCGATGAACCGTCGGGTGGAAGTGACCATTTCCAATGACAACCAGCCTGTCGTCCCGCGTTCGGCGATCAGCTCGAACTAAATTGAACCTGCGGTAACGCAAAAGCCCCTGTAGGAGCGAGGCTTGCCCGCGAAGAACGATGACTCGGTTTATCTGTTAGACCGCATCATCGTTCTTCGCGGGCAAGCCTCGCTCCTACGGGATGTTCATTGCTCGAGTTTTTGCGGGGTTTCCTGGCCCATGCAGCGCACGGCTTTTTTCTTGCTGTTGATCAGCACGCCGGTCAGGCCTTTCTGGTCGGTGTCGAACAGCACCAGCACGCCATCGATGCACTGGGCCACTTGCGGGGCCGGTTCCAGGGAGACCTTGTAGTCTTCGCCCGGCACGGTCTTGAGCATGGTGAAGTCGCTGAGCAGCAGCGCATCTTCGGGTTTGGCGAAGTGCAGGTAGCCGTACCACCACAGGGCGCCAACGGTGCCGAGGATGCTGCAAATACCGGTGATGATCAGCGGGATGGCGTTACGTTCTTCACTCATTGCGGACTCTCTGGTGGTTCATCTTCAGAATTCAGGGGCGCCGGGTAATTCGGGATTTCACCCAGGCGGCGCAAGCCGTTGAAATGCTGCGGGTCTTCGAGGTAGCGCAGCATGACCTTTTGCCAGACCGGGTCGGCGAAGGTTTGCACATGACCGCCCCGGGTCAGTTGCAGCACTCGCGGCGGCGGCGCAGCTTGATACAGTCGGATGCCATTGGAAAGGGGCACCAGTTGATCATCGATACTGTGATAGATCAGTTTCGGTACGCCGTTGAGCTGCTTCATGGAATGGATCGCGCTGTCGCCGTCCGGCACCAACCAGGACAATGGCACCTGGAACGGCCAGGTCATCCATGACGTGCTCAGGGCGAAACGCCCGACATCGCGGTAGCTGGCAGGCACACCATCGAGCACAAAAGCCTTGAGTTGCCGCTGGCGCTCGGGATGTTGGGCCAGGAAATGCACGGCCATCGAACCGCCAAGGCTCTGACCGAGAAGGATCAGCGGCTTGCCCTTGACCTCCGGGGCCTGGTCGAGCCATTTGAACGCGGCGTCGATGTCCTGATAAATCGCCGGCAACGCCGGTTTACCTTCGGACCAACCGTACCCACGGTAGTCCACCAGCAACACTTGATAGCCCTGCTCCGGCAACCACCAGCTCCCCCCCAAATGCCACGCCAGGTTGCCGCCGTTGCCGTGCAAATGCAGCACCGTGCCTTTGACCTCGACACCTTTTTTCGCCGGCAGCCACCAGCCATGCAGCTTGAGGCCGTCGGCAGTAATCAGGGTGACGTCGCGGAATTCGAGTTTGGCTTTTTCCGGGGTGAACGGCTGGCCGGGCTCGGGATAGAACAGCAGAGAGTCGCAACCGCCGAGGGCCAGGAGCAGGCAAAAGATGCCGAGGATTCTCATCCGGTGAAACCTCGCACTAACGATTGATAGCAGGTCCGTAGGATCGAGGCTTGCCCGCGAAGAACGATGACGCGGTAGATCAGATAGAGCGCGTTATCGTTCTTCGCGGGCAAGCCTCGCTCCTACAGGGTGTGTTGTGCTCACAAAATGTTGGAATAATCCGCTTCGATCCGGTCCAGGCTCAGGTGGTTGAGGAAGTTGGAAAAGCACATCCAGGCCGATAGCGCGTTCATGTCGCGGAATTGGTCGGGCAGGTACTTGGGCGGCACCACCAGGCCTTCGTCCACCAATTGGCGCAAGGTCCGCATGTCTTCCAGCGTGGTCTTGCCGCAAAACAATAGCGGTATCTGCTCCAGCTTGCCTTTACGCACGGCCAACTGAATGTAGTTGTAAACCATGATAAAGCCCTTGAGGTAGGACAAGTCTTTGGTAAATGGCAGACCGGTCGGCACCGAGCCGCGGAAAACCCGACTGGCGTTGCCGTAGCTTTCGGCCATTTCGAAGCCTTGCTCACAGAAGAACTCGTAGATCTGCAAGAAGTCCGCGCCCTCCTCCACCATGTGAATGGCACGGGTGCGGTTGGTCAGTTTGCGCAGGCGGCTCGGGTAGGAGGCGAAGGTGATGATTTCCATCAGTATCGCCAGGCCTTCCTGGGTCACGGTGGACGACGGCGGGCCTTTGGACAGGAAGGTGCAGATCGGCTGATTCAGGCCGTTGAGCGTGGTGCCCACATGCACCAACCCTTCGTGGACTTCCAGCGCACGCACGTCACGGTCGTTGAACATCGCGTCGGCGCGGATCTTGATGTAGTCGGCGCCGGCCGCCGCATCGGCGACGATCCCGTCGGACTCGAATACCCGAATGGTTTCCTCGGCCTCGCCAAACACCTTGTTCAACCGATGTTGCAGCAGGTCGACGGCTTCCTTGGCGGTAAGGATTTTCGGTTCGTCCTTGAGGTCGCCACGGCCGTCGATGTTGTTCAGGTAATCGGAGAGCATCAGGCCCAAGTCGGCCAGGGTTGGGTCGCCAGCGTGAAACGCATCGGACGCCGCGCCATACAACTCCTGGGAAATCAGCCCGAAATCCTCGGTGCCGCGCGCTTCGAGCATGCGCACCACCATCCGGTATTCCTTGCACATGCGGCGCATGATCTGGCCGACCGGGTTGAACTGGCCGAGCTGGCGGGTGATGTCGCGCTCGATGTTCTGGAATTCCAGCTTCACTTTGCTGGAATCAAATGCCAGAGGTCGATTGAGGTAGTAGTCGCGGTCCACGGCCGGCATTTCCTTGCCCTTGCCTTTGAAGAACCCCTTGCGAATGCTGTCGTCCCACTTGACCGCATCCAGAACGCGAATCGGCGTCTGCGCCAGCACTATGCGATCGGACAAAATGCGTATCGTCTGCTGGTATTCGTCCACCCGAAACTCCTGTAGTAAAACCGTTACGTGCTGGGTTTATTTGGTTTTGGCCTGGCGCTGATAACGCACCGCTTCGACGAAAACATCGGAATTGGCCGGGTCATCGAGGTAGGCAAACACCTGATCCAGGCTGTTGTTGATCAACACCCCGTCGCCGTCGTCGGTCCGGAAGCCTTGGCCACTGAGAGCTTCTTGGCCCATGGCCTGTTTTATCTGCTCGAGGTCGAGGTTGTAGACCACCAGTTCGTGCTTATCGTTGAGCTCAAAACCAGTGATGGTGAAGTTCCCGCCGAACTGCGCCGGCACCTTCGCCGACAGGTACCAGCGATTGCCATGGCGCGACACGGTGAAGGGATAGGCTTCACGCTCATGGGGCTTGGCCTTGAAGTAGCTGACCGCCTGATAGCGATTGTCGCCGATGCGCGTCAGTTCCAGATTCATCGGCTCGCCCCAGGCATTGGTGCTGGTCCATTTGCCGAGCAGCCCTTTGGGCGCGGGCTCGCTGGCGGGCAGCGGCTCCTTGAAAGTCACCAGACAGCCACTGAGCAGCAGGATCGACAAGGCGATCACAATGACGCGCCAGGCTTTCATTCAACACTCCCTATGAACACAGCGCCCCGAATGGTCACCGAACCTGTAGGAGCGAGGCTTGCCCGCGAAGGCGTTGTGTCAGTCAACACATATGTTGAATGTTATACCGCCTTCGCGGGCAAGCCTCGCTCCTACAGGGTCGAGTTGTCCTGCGGGATTTACACCGACGCCAGTACCAAATGCATGTAGCGGTTGAGGATGCCGAGCATTTCCTCTTCGGCCACAGGCTCGGCGTCGTTGAGCAGGCCCTGATATTCCATCCGTCCGATAATAGCAGTCAACACTTTGGCATCCTGTTGTGGCTCACGGGAACCCAATACTTCGAAAAGCTGGCAGGTGCCCTGCAGGAGAATTTGCTGATGGGAGCGCACCAGCAAGGCCAGGCGCGGGTTGAGCAACGCTTCCTGGCGGAAGGCTTGCTCAGCCATCAAGTGCTCGCGGCGATTGATCAGTTGCCGATGAACATAGTCTGCCATCAGCCGTGCGATATCGTCCGCCAGCTGTGAGCGGGACTCGGGAGTGCCATCGCCGCTGACAACCATCTCGCGCAACAGGCCTTCGTTGCTGGCCCACAACCGGGCCATGAACGCCGCGCTGCGTTCCACATATTGGGCGAAGGTATCGGTGAGCAGGTCATCGATGTCCTTGAAATAGTAGGTAGTGGCCGACAGCGGCACACCCGCTTCAGCGGCCACCGCACGGTGCCGCACGGCCCTCACGCCATCACGCACGACAATGCGCATCGCCGCGTCAAGAATGTCCTGTCGACGCTGTTCACTGCCCTGTCGGCTGGCTTTGCGGCCCTGGTACTGAACACTTTCAGCGACCGCAGTGGCGATACCCGCTGCACCTTCTTGAGCAATTGCACGATTCACGACAGGTATTCCTCTCTAAACGTCAAAAGTAACCAATTGATACGTTTGTACCAGACAGGCAATAAAAAGCCGCCTGTTATAGGCGGCTTTTTAATTGAAACACTTACGCTTGTGGCCGCATGTGCGGGAACAGGATCACGTCGCGGATCGACGGTGAGTTGGTCAGCAACATCACCAGACGGTCGATGCCGATCCCTTCACCGGCGGTCGGCGGCATGCCGTACTCCAGCGCGCGAACGAAGTCAGCGTCGTAGTGCATGGCTTCGTCGTCGCCGGCGTCCTTGTCGGCCACCTGCGCCATGAAACGCTCAGCCTGGTCTTCCGCGTCGTTCAACTCGGAGTAGGCGTTGGCGATTTCACGGCCACCGATAAACAGTTCGAAACGGTCGGTGACGTTCGGGTTCTCGTCGTTACGACGGGCCAGCGGCGACACTTCGAACGGGTACTGGGTGATGAAGTGCGGCTGTTCCAGCTTGTGCTCGACCAGCTCTTCGAAAATCATCACCTGCAGCTTGCCCAGACCTTCAAAGCCGAGCACCTTGGCGCCGGCCTTCTTGGCGATGGCGCGGGCCTTGTCGATGTCGGTCAGGTCGTCAGCGGTCAGCTCAGGGTTGTACTTGAGGATCGAGTCGAACACCGACAGACGCACGAATGGCTCGCCGAAGTGGAACACCTTGTCGCCGTACGGCACGTCGGTGCTGCCCAGAACCAACTGAGCCAGCTCGCGGAACAGCTCTTCGGTCAGGTCCATGTTGTCTTCGTAGTCGGCGTAAGCCTGGTAGAACTCCAACATGGTGAATTCAGGGTTGTGACGCGTCGAAACGCCTTCGTTACGGAAGTTGCGGTTGATCTCGAAGACTTTCTCGAAACCGCCGACAACGAGGCGCTTGAGGTACAGCTCAGGCGCGATACGCAGGAACATTTCCATGTCCAGCGCGTTGTGGTGAGTCTCGAACGGCTTGGCCGCCGCGCCGCCTGGAATGGTTTGCAGCATCGGCGTTTCCACTTCCAGGAAGTCGCGCTTCATCAGGAAGCTGCGAATGTGCGCAATCACTTGCGAACGAACGCGGAAGGTCTGGCGCACCTCTTCGTTGACGATCAGGTCGACGTAACGCTGGCGGTAGCGCTGTTCGGTGTCGGTCAGGCCGTGGTGCTTGTCCGGCAGCGGGCGCAGGGATTTGGTCAGCAGGCGCACGCTGGTCATTTCAACGTACAGGTCGCCCTTGCCGGAACGCGCCAGGGTGCCAACGGCTGCAATGATGTCGCCCATGTCCCAGGTTTTCACCGCGGCCAGGGTGTCTTCGGACAGGGTTTTACGGTTGACGTAAACCTGGATGCGACCGGTCATGTCCTGAATCACCATGAACGAGCCACGGTTGAGCATGATGCGACCCGCCACCTTGACCGGGATTGCAGCCTCTGCCAGCTCTTCCTTGGTCTTGTCCGCGTACTGTTTCTGCAAATCTTCGCAGTAATTGTCGCGACGGAAGTCGTTGGGGAAGGCATTGCCCTTGGCGCGCTCGGCAGCAAGCTTTTCCTTGCGCAGGGCGATCAGGGAGTTTTCTTCCTGTTGCAGGGCTTGCGGGTCGAGTTGTAGGTCGCTCATGTCTTTAAAAATTCCATCTCAGGTTCGTTGCCCCCGGCATTCGCCGGGGTTCGCGGGCAAGCCTCGCTCCTACAGGGTGGTGACAACCCTGTAGCGCGGGCCTTAGAGCCCTTGTTTCAGGCTGGCCACCAGGTATTCGTCGATGTCGCCGTCGAGCACCTTGTCGCAGTCGCTGCGTTCGATGTTGGTACGCAAATCCTTGATCCGCGAGGCATCGAGCACGTACGAACGGATCTGGTGACCCCAGCCGATATCCGACTTGGTGTCTTCCAGGGCCTGGGAGGCGGCGTTGCGCTTCTGAACTTCCTGCTCATACAAACGCGCCCGCAACATTTTCATCGCGGTGTCTTTGTTCGCATGCTGGGAACGTTCGTTCTGGCAGCTGACCACAGTGTTGGTCGGTACGTGGGTAATCCGTACGGCCGAGTCGGTGGTGTTAACGTGCTGACCACCGGCACCGGAGGAGCGGTAGGTGTCGATGCGCAGGTCCGACGGGTTGATGTCGATTTCGATGTTGTCATCGATTTCCGGCGACACGAACACGGCCGAGAACGAGGTGTGACGACGGTTGCCGGAGTCGAACGGGCTCTTGCGCACCAAACGGTGCACGCCGATTTCGGTACGCAGCCAGCCAAAGGCGTATTCGCCCTTGATGTGCACGGTAGCGCCTTTGATACCGGCGACTTCACCGGCCGACAGCTCCATGATGGTCGCGTCGAAACCGCGTTTATCCGCCCAGCGCAGGTACATGCGCAGCAGGATGTTGGCCCAGTCCTGGGCCTCGGTGCCGCCGGAACCGGCCTGGATATCCAGGTAGGCGTTGTTGGCGTCCATCTCACCGCTGAACATGCGACGGAATTCGAGTTTTTCCAGGGACTCGCGCAGGCGCTCGACTTCGGCAGCGACGTCATCGACGGCGGCCTGGTCTTCTTCTTCGGCGGACATCAGCAGCAAGTCTTTGGCATCGGCCAGGCCACTGTGCATTTCGTCGAGGGTTTCGACGATCTGAGCCAGCAGCGACCGCTCGCGGCCCAGTTCCTGAGCATACGACGGGTTGTTCCAGACAGACGGATCTTCAAGCTCGCGATTGACTTCAGTCAGACGCTCATGCTTTTGATCGTAGTCAAAGATACCCCCGAATAGTTTCGGAGCGCTCGGACAGGTCCTTGATACTGTTAAGGATCGGGTTGATTTCCATGGCGGGCAGCACTCGTTGGCGAACTTTTGAAAGCCGGCGAGTATAACGTAATCAAGCTGTCACGGCAGCCCGCCTGGCGGCTTTAGCGGTGAATGAACCCGATGGTTCATTCAATCCCCACCTGATTACGCCCATTGTTCTTCGCCAGGTACAGCCCCTTGTCCGCCGCCGAGATCAATTGCCGGCAATCGCTGCCCGGCTGCGGAATCATGGTCGACAGGCCGATACTGATGGTCAGGCACGAACCTTCGATCGGGAAAATGTGCGGGATCTTCAACCCGGCCACGGTCTGGCGCAGTTTTTCCGCCACCATTCGCGCACCGCCCGGCGAGGTGTTGGGCAAGACCAGGACGAACTCTTCGCCGCCGTAACGGGCCGGCAAGTCCGAAGGTCTGGAGCTGGCGTCGCGAATCGCCGTAGCGACTTTGCGCAAGGCCTCATCGCCTTCGAGGTGGCCGAAGCTGTCGTTGAAGGACTTGAAGTAGTCGACATCGATCATCAGTAGCGACAATTGAGTCTGGTCCCGCAGCGAACGCCGCCACTCCAGCTCCAGGTATTCGTCGAAATGCCGACGGTTCGACAGCCCGGTCAGGCCGTCGGAGTTCATCAAGCGTTGCAGCACCAGGTTGGTGTCGAGCAACTGCTGCTGGCTGACCCGCAGCGCGCGATACGCCGCGTCACGCTGCAGCAGGGTCATGTAGGAGCGCGAGTGATAGCGGATGCGCGCCACCAGTTCGATGTTGTCCGGCAGTTTGACCAGATAATCATTGGCACCGGCGGCAAACGCCGCGCTCTTGATCAGCGGGTCTTCCTTGGTCGACAGGACAATGATCGGGATATCCTTGGTCGCCGGGTGATTACGGTATTCGCGCACCAGGCTCAGGCCGTCGAGGCCGGGCATGACCAGGTCCTGAAGGATTACGGTCGGCTTGATGCGAATCGCCTGGGCGATGGCCTGGTGCGGGTCGGCACAGAAATGGAAGTCGATGTTTTCTTCGTTCGACAAACCACGCCGCACTGCCTCGCCGATCATCGCCTGATCGTCCACCAACAACACCATGGCGGCGTTTTCATCGGTTTTGAAGTCGTCGAGCTGTAATTCATTCATGTGCGGTCACCTGAGTACTGCTTTGGCCACGATTGCTGCTAATGATAGTCATTTTGAGAAGATCTCCAGCAATCGTGGCGCTATCTTGTCCAGTGGGCGAACTTCCACAGCCGCGTTAATGGCCGCGGCCGCCTTCGGCATGCCGTACACCGCACTGCTTTGTTGATCCTGAGCGATGGTCAGGTAGCCCTGTTGGCGCATGAGTTTAAGCCCCTGCGCGCCGTCGCGCCCCATACCGGTCAGCAGAACACCCACGGCGTCACCGCTCCAGTAACTGGCCACACTCTCGAAAAACACATCGATCGAGGGCCGATAGATCTCGTTGACCGGTTCGGCGGTGTAGGCCAGCGTGCCGTTTTTCAGCAAGCGAATATGATGGTTGGTCCCGGCCAGCAGGACCGTGCCGCTTTGCGGCGGTTCGCCTTCCTGGGCCAGGCGCACGTCCAGGCCACTGGCGCTGGCAAGCCATTCGGCCATGCCGGCGGCGAATACCTGATCCACATGCTGGACCAGCACGATGGCCGCCGAAAAATCTCGTGGCAGGCCCTTAAGCAACACTTCCAGTGCCGCCGGCCCGCCGGCGGATGAACCGATGGCCACCAAATGCTGGCGCGAGGACGAGTGGCGGTGCGAGCTCGGTGCCGATCGCACCCGGTTGCTGTGGTCACCAATCAGCCAGCCAATGTTCATGATCTTGCGCAGCAGCGGTGCGGCGGCTTCCTGAGGATTGCCGCCCCCGATAGCCGGGGTATCAACCACATCCAGCGCGCCGTAGCCCATGGCTTCGAACACCCGGTGCACGTTCTGCTCGCGGTCGACAGTGACAATGACAATCGCGCACGGGGTCTCGGCCATGATTCGCCGGGTCGCTTCCACACCGTCCATCAACGGCATGATCAAATCCATCAGGATCAGATCCGGGGTGTATTCGGTGCAACGTTGCACCGCCTCGGCCCCGTTGCTGGCGACCCAGACCACCTCGTGCGCCGGTTCGAACGCCAAAGCGCGGCGTAAAGCCTCTACCGCCATGGGCATGTCATTGACGATAGCGATTTTCATGCCCGCGCGCCTCCAATGAGCTCAACCACTGCATCCAGCAAAGCGTCATCATGAAAACTCGCTTTGGCTAGATAATAGTCGGCTCCGGCGTCCAGTCCACGGCGGCGGTCCTCTTCGCGGTCCTTGTAGGACACCACCATCACCGGCAGGGATTGCAGGCGGTTATCGCGGCGCAACAAAGACACCAGCTCGATGCCGTCCATGCGCGGCATGTCGATGTCGGTGATCAGCAAATCGAAATCCTCCGAACGCAGGGCGTTCCAGCCATCCATGCCGTCCACCGCCACCGCGACGTCATAGCCGCGATTGAGCAGCAATTTGCGCTGCAACTCACGAACGGTCAGCGAGTCGTCCACCACCAGAATCCGTTTACGCGCCGCTTCGACGGCCTGATTGGCATGCCGGGCAATGCGCTCCAGACGCCCGGTATTGAGCAGTTTGTCCACCGAACGCAGCATGTCTTCGACGTCGACGATCAGCACCACCGAGCCGTCGTCGAGCAAGGCCCCGGCGGAAATGTCCTGCACCTTGCCCAAGCGCTCATCCAGCGGCAGCACCACCAACGTGCGCTCGCCGATAAAGCGCTCGACTGCCACCCCGTAGATCGCCTCGCGCTCGCGGATGACCACGACTTTGAGGGTTTGCGCGTTGTTCTGGCTCGCCGGGCGATGCAACAGCTGACTGGCGGCGACCAGCCCGACATGCCGGCCTTCGTGCCAGAAGTGCTGCCGGCCTTCGACCTGCACGATATCTTCCGGCGCCAGGTCGCACATTCGCTCGATGTGCGCCAGCGGGAAGGCATACGCCTCATCACCGACTTCCACCACCAGGCTGCGCACTACCGACAGCGTCAGCGGCACTTCCAGATGAAAGCGACTGCCCTCGCCCGCTGTCTGCTCCAGCACCACGGCGCCGCGCAACTGGCGAACCATGTGCTGAACCGCATCCAGCCCGACGCCGCGCCCGGAGACTTCAGTGACGGAGTCGCGCAGGCTGAAACCCGGCAGAAACAGAAACGTCAGCAGCTCTTCTTCGCTCAACTGGGCAGCGGTTTCGGCTGGGGATAACTGCCGCTCGACGATGTTGCGACGGAGTTTTTCCAGATCGACGCCATTGCCATCATCGCTGAGTTCCAACACCAGCAAACCGGCTTGATGGGACGCGCGCAGACGGATCAGGCCCTCCTCCGACTTGCCGGCCAATAGCCGTTGTTCCGGGGTTTCGATGCCGTGATCCACCGCATTGCGCAGCAGGTGCGTCAGCGGCGCTTCGAGTTTTTCCAGCACGTCGCGATCGACTTGAGTCTTGTCGCCTTCGATCTCCAGCCGCACCTGTTTGCCAAGGCTGCGGCCGAGGTCGCGGACCATGCGCACCTGCCCGCTCAGCACGTCGGCGAATGGCCGCATACGACAGGCCAGCGCCGTGTCATACAACACCTGCGCACGCTGGCTGGCGTGCCAGGCGAACTCATCGAGCTCGGCGTTTTTTTCCGCCAGCAATCGCTGGGACTCTGCCAGTAACCGACGGGCATCACCCAAGGCTTCCTGAGCTTCGAGGCTCAAGCCAAGGTCTTTGAGATGGACGTTGAGATTTTCCAAGGCCCGCAAGCCGTTGCTCTGCATGCGCTTAAGGCGCTGCATAGTGGCCAGGTGCGGTTTGAGCCGCTGGGTTTCCACCAGGGATTTACTCGACAGGTCGAGCAAGCTGTTCAAACGCTCGGCCGTGACGCGCAACACACGTTCGCCACTTTCGGTGGTGCGTTTAGTCGTGGGCGCTGGCTCGGCGGGCGCTGCCGGTGGCGCTTCGGTGGTGGCCGGCATGATCGGCTCAACCTTGGGCGTCGGCGGTTCTAGCTGAAGCTCTGCCATCGGCGGCGTCATGGGGGCAGTGGCCGCCATGTGATCAAGCAGCCGCCCCATCAAGATGACGTAAGCGTCGATATCCGCAGGCGCCGGAGCATTGCCCGGCGTCGCAATCCGCATCAGCAGATCGGTGCCTTGCAACAGTGCATCAATGTGTTCGGGCCGCAGGTACAGGCGCCCTTCCTGGGCGCTGACCAGGTAATCTTCCATCACATGGGCGACACGGACCCCGGCATCGACACCGACAATCCGCGCCGCGCCCTTGAGTGAGTGGGCGGCGCGCATGCACGACTCAAGGTAATCGGCTTGGGTCGGATCACGCTCAAGCGCCAAAAGACCTGCGCTCAGCACCAGGGTCTGGGCCTCGGCTTCGAGGCTGAACAGTTCCAGCAAAGAGGCGTCACGCATCTGCTCGGGGGTCATGTGAGGCTCCGGGTCACGGCGGACAGCAGCTGCTCTTCATCCAGCCAACGCAGGCTGCGACCTTTGAATTGCAAGACACCACGGGTGTACTTGGCGCTGGCCTGAGTGCCGGACTGAGACGCCGCCTCGAGAATGCGCTCGTCGATGGCGTGAATCCCGTCGACCTCGTCCACCGGTACCACCACTGGCCCGCCGTGAGCGGCAATGATCAGCATCCGCGGCATCACCCGCGCGCCGGACGCCACGCCACTGGTAGCGTCGAGCCCCAGCAGTTCCACCAGCGACAGGCAAGCCACCAACGCACCGCGCACATTCGCCACGCCGAGCAACGCCCGGGAGCGCTGATGCGGCAAGGAATGAATAGCCTGCAGCGGCGCCACTTCGACCAGGCTGCGGGTGGCCAGGCCCAACCATTCTTCGCCGAGGCGAAACATCAGCAGCGAGCGGGTTTTCACATCGCTCCCGGCCACGGTGGAGACTTGCTCGCGGTCGTCCTGCTGCAACGCATAGCGGTCGAGCAAACGTGTGGCGGCAGCCGAATACACCGCGCAATTGCGACAATGAATGTGCTCGCTCAGCAATGGGCAGGACTTGTCGCCGTGGATACCGATGCGGTTCCAGCAGTCGTCGATGGCCTGGGCATCTTCATGGGTGACGCTCAAGGTGTCGGCGGCGCTCATCGTTTACGCTCACTGTCTGCGGCGCGCTCGCTGCGGACGGCGCGGGCCTGCAATCGTCTGGCACCGGCCGTGTCGCCCTGGGATTGCAGCAAGGTGGCCAGGTGCATCAACGCGTCGGGGTGTTGCGGTTCGAGGTACAACGCCTTGCGATAAAAGCCCTGGGCCTCGAGGGCGCTGCCGGCGACATCGCTGAGCAACCCCAGCCAATAGAACACCTGCGCCACTGGCTCGTGACTGCGCAAAAAACTGTCGCACGCAGCGCGGGCCTCAGCGCTTTTGCCTTCATTGGCCAGCGCAGCGATGTTCGCCAGCAGCGTGGCAGCGTCCGAAGGGGTAGCGTCCGAAGGGGTGGCCGAAGGGGCGGCGGCGACCTGAGGCATCGGCACGACCGTTGCGAAAGGCCGACTGCGCACTGGCGGCGGTGTCACGCTGCGCACCGGTTGCTGCACCGGCAGCGGCGTCGGCACGAAGGTCGCGAGCGGTTCCGGCGCACTTTGACGACTGAAGGCAAACGACTGCGGGATACCAATCGAGCGCATGCCGAAACGCCCCAGCAGACTGCCCTCCGCCGGGCCGATAAACAGCACGCCGTCGACGTGGGTCAGGCGCTTGAGCACTTCGAACACTTGCTGCTGGGTCGGCTGGTCGAAATAAATCAGCAAATTGCGACAGAACACGAAGTCATAAGGTGGCTCACTGGCCAGCAAGGCCGGATCCAGCAGATTGCCGACCTGCAGGCGCACCTGTTCAAGCACGCGCCCGCTGAGGCGATAGTTGTCGTTTTCAGCCGTGAAATGCCGCTCGCGGAAGTCGATGTCCTGGCCGCGAAACGAATTCTTGCCATACAGCGCGACCCTGGCCTTTTCCACCGACAGCGGGCTGACATCCATGCCGTCGACCTTGAACTGGTGCGGCGCCAGCCCGGCATCGAGCAACGCCATGGCGATAGAGTACGGTTCTTCGCCGGTGGAACATGGCAGGCTGAGAATCCGCAGGGCGCGCATGTTATTGATCGCCGCCAGACGTTTGGCCGCCAGTTTCGCCAGCGTGGCGAAAGATTCCGGGTAACGGAAAAACCAGGTCTCGGGGACGATTACCGCTTCGATCAGCGCCTGTTGTTCGTCGCGCGAGCCCAGCAAGGTGTGCCAGTACTCATCAGCCGTTAACGCCCGAGCCGCCGTGCAGCGCTGGCGCACCGCGCGTTCGATGATCGCCGGGCCGACCGAGCCCACATCCAGGCCGATACGTTCTTTGAGAAAATCGAAAAACCGTTGATCGCTGCTCATCCCTGCTCCTCAAACTGCGCCAGGTCCAACGGCGGCGAGGGAAACAACAAGGCGCGGACCTGTTCGTCCAGCAAATCGGCAACCCGCACCCATTGCAGTAAACCCTGGGCATCTTCGCGCACCGGCCCGAGGTACGGCGCCTGGCGATTGTCCAGGCCATAAGGCTGAAAGTCCGCCGGGTTGCAGCGCAACGTGTCGGTGGCCTGTTCCAGAACCAGCCCGAGCAATTGCGCGGGCGTCGCCTCATCCGGCCGATAGTGCACCAGCACCAACCGCGTGCTGGTGCGGGCCTGGGCCGGTTGGCCAAATGTCAGGGCGCTGAGGTCGATCACCGGCACCACCGCACCGCGATAAGCGAACACCCCCGCCACCCAGTGCGGCGCCCGGGGAATGGGTTTCAACGGCAGTTGCGGCAGCACTTCGGCCACCTCGATGGCCTGCAAGGCGTAACGTTCGCTGCCGATGCGGAACACCAGAAACAACGATTGTTTCACCGGCATCACCGCGCCGCGTTTGACCGCGAGCTCGCTCATCAGACTTTGAATCGCGAGACGCCGCCACGCAGCCCCACGGCCACCTGGCTCAATTCGTCGATGGCGAAACTGGCCTGACGCAGAGATTCGACGGTCTGGCTGCTGGCATCGCCCAACTGCACCAACGCGTGGTTGATCTGCTCGGCGCCGGTGGCCTGGGCCTGCATGCCCTCATTGACCATCAACACCCGTGGTGCCAGCGCTTGAACCTGATGGATGATCTGCGACAGTTGCTCGCCCACCGACTGCACCTCGGACATGCCTCGACGCACTTCTTCGGAAAACTTGTCCATGCCCATGACCCCGGCCGACACCGCCGACTGGATCTCGCGCACCATTTGTTCGATATCGTAGGTGGCCACAGCGGTTTGGTCCGCCAGACGCCGCACTTCGGTGGCGACCACGGCAAACCCGCGACCGTATTCGCCAGCCTTCTCGGCTTCGATCGCGGCGTTCAGGGACAACAGGTTGGTCTGGTCGGCGACTTTGACGATGGTCACCACCACCTGATTGATGTTGCCGGCCTTCTCGTTGAGGATCGCCAGCTTGGCGTTCACCAGATCCGCCGCGCCCATCACCGAGTGCATGGTGTCTTCCATGCGCGCCAGGCCTTGTTGACCGGAACCGGCCAGCACCGAAGCCTGATCGGCGGCGGTGGAGACTTCGGTCATGGTGCGCACCAGATCCCGTGAGGTGGCGGCAATTTCACGCGATGTCGCGCCGATTTCGGTGGTAGTGGCAGCGGTTTCGGTGGCCGTGGCCTGCTGCTGCTTGGATGTCGCGGCGATTTCCGTGACCGACGTGGTGACCTGCACCGAGGAGCGCTGGGCCTGGGACACCAGCGAGGTGAGCTCGGTCATCATGTCGTTGAAGCCGGTTTCCACCGCGCCGAACTCATCCTTGCGATCAAGGTTCAGGCGACTGCTGAGATCGCCGGTGCGCATGACTTCGAGGATATCCACGATGCGATTCATCGGCGCCATGATCGCGCGCATCAGCAGCAGGCCACAGAGACCGGCGACGATGATTGCCACCAGCAGAGAGACGCCCATGCTGATTTTGGCGGCTGTCACCGCTTCACCGATGGCCAGCGTGGCCTTTTCAGCCAGCTCGTGATTACTCTCCAGAAGGCTATTCAACTGCTTGCGCCCATTGATCCAGGCTGGCGCGAGTTTCTGCTCCAGGGCCAGGCGTGCTTGCTCGTACTCTTTGCGTTGATAGAGGTCGAGTACGTTGGTCATTTCTTGATTGTAGAGCCGATGACGCGCTTCGAATTCGTCGAAGAGGACCTGGTCTTCCGCGGTAAAAATGGTTTTGCGGTAATTGGCCATCTGCTCGCTCAAGCGCTCTTCGAAGCTCTTGTACATGGCCTGGTCGGCGGCGGTCATTTCGCGTTGCCCGGAAAGGCCGACAAGCTGCTGGGTGAGGTTAAAACTGTCGACCCAGGCACCGCGGATCATCGAACTGAAATACACCCCGGGCACTGCATCGGTGCGGACCCGGTCGGCGCTGGAGTCGATCGTCATCAGCCGAGAAAAAGACACCACGACCATCAACAGCATGATCGCGATAATCACCGCAAAGCTCGCCAAAATGCGTTGGCGCAACGTCCAGTTCTTCACAGTCAGTCCTCGGTGCGGTTCAAATTGCGAGGGAGTATAGCCGAGGGCCTGTGGGAGCGGGCTTGATCGCGAAGAACGAAAACGCGGTAATTGACGAACCTTGTGGCGAGGGGGCTCGCCCCCGTTCGGCTGCGCAGCAGTCGCAAACTCGGAACATGCAATTTCGCTGAATCACCGCGATTACTGATTTGGGGGAGGGCTTCGCCACCCAACGGGGCGATGCGGCGTTCCGACAAGCCCTCTCGCCACAAGCCAAAAATCTGTTGCCTGACACACCGCCTTCGCGGGCAAGCCTCGCTCCTACGGTTAATGGTCGTACGCCCCCCTTGTCGTTCGACACGATCCTGTAGGAGCGAGGCTTGCCCGCGAAGGCGGTCTGAAGACCTACATAGAAGCCTGCCGCACCTGCTTCTCCAACTCGGCCTTCAACCCCGGTTCCAGCTTCAACTGCCGCGCCAGTTCATCCAGATAGGACTTCTCCATGAAGTTCTCCTCATCCACCAGCATCACACTGGCGATGTACATTTCAGCCGCCATTTCCGGCGTGCTGGCGGCGCGGGCGACGTCGGTCGGGTCCAGCGGTTTGTTGAGTTCGGCGTGCAGCCAGTGTTGCAGTTCCTGATCATTGTCGAGTTTGCTGAACTCGCCCTCGATCAATTGGCGCTCACGCTCATCGACATGCCCGTCAGCCTTGGCCGCGGCCACCAACGCCTTGAGAATCGCCTGGCTGTGTTGCTCAACCTGGGCTGCTGGCAAGCGGTCGATAGTTTGCGGTTCGGTTGTGGCTGCGGTGCCTTGTTGAGCCTGCCAGTTGCCGTACGCCTTGTAGGCAATCACGCCCAATGCCGCGAGACCGCCGTAGATAGCCACTTTGCCGCCGACCTTGCGCACCTTCTTGTTGCCGAGCAACAGGCCCATGGCGCCAGCCGCCAGAGCACCGCCGCCGGCGCCGGATAGCACACTGCCGAGGCCACCCGAACCACTGGAGCCTGCGAGCAAACCGCCCAAACCACCGTTGGACGCTTTGTTCTGGACGCCACCAGCCTTGTTCTGCAACAGATCCTGACCGGATTTGAGTAGTTGATCGAGCAATCCACGAGTGTTCATTTTGCTGCCTCCACGAATTCGGGTTAACCGGATCTTTAAGGCCACCAGCCTGGATCGAAAGTGCCCGACGCCTCTCGATGAGAGTGCTTCCAGATGTTGCTCACGCTTAGGCAAACAGGCTGGAGCGCGCCCCCACGTAAACTATTTCATCGAATGCAGCCTTTGAGATTTGTCGACCGTGGGACCGAGCACTAGGCTGGATAAATCCATAAGACAGCCCGGCCTCAATCTGCCTCTCACAAAGCGCACTAAGCTAATAACAAGCCACTCACGGCGCATCACCCCGTTCAACATTGCCCCGACCATAATTTAAAGAAGAGGGTTCACCCATGCTTGTGCACAAGACCGCACTGCTCAGTGCAATCACCACGGCGCTGCTGGCCAGCACCAGCCTGCAGGCCGCCGAGCCGCTGAAAGCTGTCGGCGCCGGCGAAGGTCAGCTGGATATCGTCGCCTGGCCCGGCTACATCGAACGGGGCGAAACCGACAAGGCCTATGACTGGGTGACCGGTTTCGAGAAGGAAACCGGCTGCAAGGTCAACGTCAAGACGGCCGGTACGTCCGATGAAATGGTCAGCCTGATGGCCAAGGGCGGTTACGACCTGGTGACGGCATCGGGTGATGCCTCCCTGCGGTTGATCGCCGGCAAACGTGTGCAACCGATCAACACCGCACTGATTCCCAACTGGAAGAATCTCGATCCACGCCTCAAGGATGCACCGTGGTATGTGGTCAACAAACAGATCTACGGCACCCCATACCAGTGGGGTCCGAATGTGCTGATGTACAACACCACGGTGTTCAAGCAGCCGCCCACCAGCTGGAGCGTGATATTCGACGCGCAAAACCTGCCTGACGGCAAACCCAACAAAGGCCGGGTGCAAGCCTACGACGGCCCGATCTACATCGCCGACGCGGCGCTGTACCTCAAAGCCACCAAGCCGGAGCTGGGTATCCAGAACCCCTACGAGCTGACCGAAGCCCAGTACAAGGCAGTGCTCGACCTGCTGCGCGCCCAGCAAAAGTTGATCCATCGCTACTGGCACGACACCACCGTGCAAATGAGTGACTTCAAGAACGAAGGCGTGGTGGCTGCCAGCGCCTGGCCCTATCAGGTCAACGGCCTGATGAACGAAAAACAGCCGATCGCCTCGACCATCCCGAAAGAAGGCGCCACCGGATGGGCCGACACCACCATGCTGCACGCCGAGGCCAAGCACCCGAACTGTGCCTACAAGTGGATGGATTGGTCGCTGCAACCGAAAGTCCAGGGTGATGTGTCCGCCTGGTTCGGCTCGCTGCCGGCGGTCCCGGCGGGGTGTAAGGAAAGCGAACTGTTGGGCACCGAGGGTTGCAAGACCAACGGTTTCGACCAGTTCGAAAAGATCGCCTTCTGGAAAACCCCGCAGGCTGAGGGCGGCAAGTTTGTGCCTTATAGCCGCTGGACCCAGGATTACATTGCGATTATGGGCGGTCGTTAAGCCCTCTTCGCGAGCAGGCTCGCTCCCACATTTGATCGCGTTCCCCTGTGGGAGCGAGCCTGCTCGCGATGCTCTTGAAGACTCAGATTTTTGGAGCACCGCACCATGACGCTTGCAGTCCAGTTCACCAACGTTTCCCGTCAGTTCGGCGAAGTGAAGGCCGTTGACCGGGTTTCCATCGATATCCAGGACGGCGAGTTCTTTTCCATGCTGGGCCCATCCGGCTCGGGCAAAACCACCTGCCTGCGCCTGATCGCCGGTTTCGAACAACCCAGCGCTGGCTCCATCCGCATTCATGGCGCCGAAGCCGCCGGGCTGCCGCCGTATCAGCGTGACGTGAACACCGTGTTCCAGGACTACGCACTGTTCCCGCACATGAACGTACTCGACAACGTCGCCTACGGTTTGAAAGTCAAAGGTGTTGGCAAGTCCGAACGCCAGAAACGCGCCGAAGAAGCCCTCGACATGGTCGCCCTCGGCGGTTATGGCGAGCGTAAACCGGTGCAACTGTCCGGTGGCCAGCGTCAACGTGTGGCCCTGGCCCGCGCCTTGGTTAATCGCCCTCGCGTATTGCTGCTCGACGAGCCCTTGGGCGCCCTCGATCTGAAACTGCGCGAGCAAATGCAAGGCGAACTGAAAAAGCTGCAGCGCCAGCTCGGCATCACCTTTATCTTCGTCACTCACGATCAGACCGAAGCGCTGTCGATGTCCGACCGCGTGGCCGTGTTCAACAAGGGCCGCATCGAACAGGTCGACACACCGCGCAACCTGTACATGAAACCGGCGACCACTTTCGTCGCCGAATTCGTCGGCACCTCCAACGTGATTCGCGGTGATCTGGCGCAGCAGTTGAGCGGCAATCCACAGCCGTTTTCGATTCGCCCGGAACACGTGCGTTTCGCCGAAGGCCCGTTGGCCAGCCATGAAATCGAAGTCAGCGGCCTGCTGCACGACATCCAGTACCAAGGCAGCGCCACCCGCTATGAACTGAAACTGGAAAACGGCCAGACCCTGAACATCAGCCAGGCCAACGTCCAGTGGCTGGACGTCAGCGCGCAACATCAGACCGGGCAACGCATCAGCGCTCGTTGGGCGCGTGAAGCGATGATCCCGCTGCACGACAATGTTGTGGGCGGGGTGTGAGATGAACAGCGTGGCACCCTCTCAAACCCCGGCCAGCGGCTCGCCGCTGCGCCGGTTTTCCAACCTGCTGTACCGCCGGCCGAACCTGTATCTGTCGCTGCTGCTGGTGCCGCCGTTGCTGTGGTTCGGTGCGATCTACCTCGGTTCGCTGCTGACCCTGTTGTGGCAAGGCTTCTACACCTTCGATGATTTCACCATGGCGGTCACGCCCGACCTGACCCTGGCGAATTTCACCGCACTGTTCCAGCCGTCGAACTTCGACATCATCCTGCGCACCCTGAGCATGGCCATTGTCGTGTCGATCGCCAGTGCAATCGTGGCGTTCCCTATCGCCTACTACATGGCGCGCTACACCAGCGGCAAGACCAAGGCGTTTTTCTACATCGCGGTGATGATGCCGATGTGGGCCAGTTACATCGTCAAGGCCTACGCCTGGACCTTGCTGTTGGCCAAGGGCGGCGTGGCCCAGTGGTTTGTTCAGCACCTGGGGCTGGAACCGGTGTTGCAATTAGTACTCGGGATTTCGGGCGTCGGCGGCAGCACCTTGTCGACCTCGCACCTGGGGCGGTTCATGGTGTTCGTCTACATCTGGCTACCGTTCATGATCCTGCCGATTCAAGCGTCACTGGAACGCCTGCCGCCGTCCTTGCTGCAAGCCTCGGCCGACCTCGGTGCCAGGCCGCGTCAGACCTTTATGCAAGTGATTCTGCCGCTGTCGATTCCGGGCATCGCGGCCGGTTCGATCTTCACCTTTTCGTTGACCCTGGGCGACTTCATCGTGCCGCAACTGGTGGGCCCGCCGGGTTACTTCATCGGCAGCATGGTCTACGCCCAGCAAGGGGCGATTGGCAATATGCCGATGGCGGCGGCCTTCACGCTGGTGCCGATCGTGCTGATCGCCATTTACCTGTCCATCGTCAAACGTATGGGGGCTTTCGATGCGCTCTGATGCTTCATCTCAAGATCGGGCATCCCTGGGCCTACGTATCGCCGCCTGGGGCGGGTTGATGTTTTTGCACTTCCCGATCCTGATCATCTTCCTCTACGCCTTCAACACCGAAGACGCGGCGTTCAGCTTTCCGCCCAAGGGCTTTACCCTGAAGTGGATCGGCGTGGCGTTCTCCCGGCCCGACGTACTGGAAGCGATCAAGCTGTCGTTGCAAATCGCGGCCGTCGCCACATTGATTGCGATGATCCTCGGCACCCTTGCGTCGGCGGCGTTGTACCGACGGGATTTCTTCGGCAAGCAAGGCATCTCGCTGATGCTGATCCTGCCGATTGCCCTGCCGGGGATCATCACCGGCATCGCGCTGCTGGCGACCTTCAAGACTTTGGGGATTGAGCCGGGAATGTTCACCATCATCGTCGGTCACGCGACCTTCTGCGTGGTGATTGTCTATAACAACGTCATCGCCCGCTTGCGCCGCACTTCCTACAGTTTGATCGAAGCCTCGATGGACCTCGGCGCCGACGGTTGGCAGACCTTCCGCTACATCGTCCTGCCGAACCTTGGCTCGGCATTGCTGGCCGGGGGTATGCTGGCGTTTGCCTTGTCATTCGACGAAATCATCGTCACCACCTTCACCGCCGGCCATGAACGCACCTTGCCGCTGTGGCTGCTCAACCAGCTCAGCCGCCCACGAGACGTACCGGTGACCAACGTCGTCGCGATGCTGGTGATGATGGTGACCATGCTGCCGATCCTCGGCGCCTATTACCTGACCCGGGGTGGCGAAAGCGTTGCGGGCAGTGGCGGGAAATAGATCAGGAACAGACAACAACAATCTCCTGTAGGAGCGAGGCTTGCCCGCGAAGCTTTTAACATTCTTGAGGACGCCTTCGCGGGCAAGCCTCGCTCCTACAGGGATTCGGTTCCGACAGAAAAACAACAGCTTCGATGAGGACATAGCCATGCAAACAAAACTCTTGATCAACGGCCAACTCGTCAATGGCGACGGCCCCGCCCAAGCCGTGTTCAACCCGGCTCTGGGCCGTGTGCTGGTAGAAATCAACGAAGCCAGCGAAGCCCAAGTCGACGCCGCCGTGCGTGCCGCCGACAACGCCTTCGAAGCCTGGTCGCAAACCACGCCGAAAGAACGCTCGTTGCTACTACTCAAACTCGCCGACATCGTCGAAGCCCATGGCGAAGAGCTGGCCAAACTGGAATCGGACAATTGCGGCAAACCCTACAGCGCTGCACTGAACGATGAGATCCCGGCGATTGCCGACGTGTTGCGGTTCTTCGCCGGCGCCAGTCGCTGCATGAGCGGTGCGCTGGGAGGGGAATACCTGCCCGGCCACACCTCGATGATCCGTCGCGATCCAGTGGGCGTGATTGCCTCCATCGCGCCGTGGAACTACCCGCTGATGATGGTCGCCTGGAAAATCGCCCCGGCCCTGGCCGCCGGTAATACCGTGGTGCTCAAGCCGTCGGAACAAACCCCGCTGACCGCCCTGCGCCTGGTAGAACTGGCGTCGGACATCTTCCCGGCTGGCGTGCTTAACCTCGTATTCGGGCGTGGTCCTACGGTCGGCAGCCCATTGGTTACACATCCGAAAGTGCGCATGGTGTCGCTGACCGGCTCGATCGCCACTGGCTCGAACATCATTTCCAGCACGGCCGGCAACGTCAAACGCATGCACATGGAACTGGGCGGCAAGGCGCCGGTGATCATCTTCGACGATGCCGACATCGACGCCGCCGTGGAAGGTATCCGCACCTTCGGTTTCTACAACGCCGGCCAGGACTGCACCGCCGCCTGCCGTATTTACGCGCAAGCCGGCATTTACGACCAGTTCGTCGAAAAGCTCGGTGCGGCAGTCAGCAGTATCAAGTACGGCCTGCAGGACGATCCATCGACGGAGCTTGGCCCGTTGATCAGCGCACAACATCGCGACCGCGTGACCGGATTGGTCGAGCGTGCCATGGCGCAACCGCACATTCGTTTAATCACTGGCGGCAAAGCGGTGGAAGGCAATGGTTTCTTCTTTGAACCGACGGTGCTGGCCGATGTGCAACAGGACGACGAGATCGTGCGCCGCGAAGTATTCGGGCCGGTAGTGTCGGTCACCAAGTTCACCGATGAAGCACAGGCACTGGCCTGGGCCAACGACTCAGACTACGGCCTGGCGTCGTCGATCTGGACCGCGGACGTCGGCCGCGCCCATCGCCTGTCTGCACGTTTGCAGTACGGCTGCACGTGGGTGAATACCCACTTCATGCTGGTCAGCGAAATGCCGCATGGCGGTCAGAAACTGTCCGGTTATGGGAAGGACATGTCGATGTATGGGCTGGAGGACTACACCGTTGTGCGGCATGTGATGTTCAAGCATTAAAAGCTTCGCGGGCAAGCCTCGCTCCTACAGGGATCGCGTCGTTTGATCGATCGACACAAAACCTGTAGGAGCGAGGCTTGCCCGCGAAGGCCTCACCGCACAATCAAGGCAGACATCGGCGGCTTAACTCCGTAAAAGCCAAATGGCTCTCACGGTAACCACCTCCACTTAGAACCGCGAAACACTCCTCATCGCATCCACCAGATAGCGCATCGCAATCCGGTCGCTCTCCGACAGTTCGCGATACCGCTCCACCAACTTCAACTCCTCCGAACTGAGCCGACGCCTTCGTCGACCGGTGGTCAGGCAGGGGAAGATTCCTAATATTTCAGTGATGCCTTGTACTTTCGACATGGACGATGTCCTTCTATACGTCAGAGAAAACTTCAAAACCGCATCGCCCTATCACTTTCAGCGACCACCTTGTGCCTGCTGAACCCACCGGCCTGAAGGGCCGAAACCGGTCATGCCCATAGAATAGAAATTAAATCGGCGCTGAAAAGCAGTTTTTAGAGTAATTAGTCGAGAAAAGCAGATATGCCCTATAAATCAGAAAGTGCTGTGAGAAACGTTACCTGACATGTCTTGTTTCATTGCCGCACTGTCGTCGTGCCATCAATCATTTTTGCTCTGCAACCGAACGGTTTAAGCTATTTGGCATCTGTTCTAAAGTCCGTTGCGTTTGGCCAAGGCATGTCCGAACCGATATTTCTGATCCAGCACGTGCCAGGAACGGCGCGGGATTGTTCACGACAGGTTGTACTTATGCACCGCAGGAATTTGCTCAAAGCCTCCATGGCCATCGCGGCTTACACTGGTCTTTCGGCCACCGGCCTATTGGCTGCACGCGCCTGGGCTGGCAGCAGCGCTGCTGATGGCGACGCTGTGCCGTTCGACTTCGAAGCGCTGAAGAGCCAGGCAAAACAGCTCGCAGGCAAGCCTTATCAGGACACCAAGCAGGTGCTGCCGCCGACGCTGGCGACCATGACGCCGCAGAACTTCAACGCGATCCGCTATGACGGCAATCACTCGCTGTGGAAGGACCTGAAAGGTCAGCTGGACGTGCAGTTTTTCCACGTCGGCATGGGTTTCAAGCAACCGGTGCGCATGTACAGCGTCGATCCCAAGACTCGACTGGCGCGCGAGGTGCATTTCCGCCCGTCGCTGTTCAACTATGAAAAAACCACCGTTGACACTAAACAGCTCAAGGCCGATCTGGGTTTCTCCGGGTTCAAGCTGTTCAAGGCCCCGGAACTGGATCAGCACGACGTATTGTCCTTCCTCGGCGCCAGCTATTTCCGTGCGGTAGATGCCACCGGCCAGTACGGTTTGTCGGCCCGCGGCCTGGCGATCGATACGTACGCCAAGAAGCGTGAAGAATTTCCGGACTTCACCAAGTTCTGGTTCGAGACACCGGACAAGGACAGCACCCGTTTCGTGGTTTACGCCCTGCTCGATTCGCCGAGCGCCACTGGCGCCTACCGTTTTGACATCGATTGCCAGGCCGAGCGCGTGGTGATGGACGTCGACGCCCACGTCAATGCCCGCACCGCCATCGAGCAGCTGGGCATCGCGCCGATGACCAGCATGTTCAGCTGCGGCAAGCATGAACGGCGCATGTGCGACACCATTCACCCGCAAATCCACGACTCCGATCGCCTGGCCATGTGGCGCGGCAATGGCGAGTGGATCTGCCGCCCACTGAACAACCCGGCCACCCTGCAATTCAATGCCTTTGCCGACACCGACCCGAAAGGCTTTGGTCTGGTGCAGACCGATCACGAGTTCGCCAATTATCAGGACACCGTCGATTGGTACAGCAAGCGCCCGAGCCTGTGGGTAGAACCTACAACCGCGTGGGGCGAAGGCTCTATCGATTTGCTGGAAATTCCTACAACCGGCGAAACCCTGGATAACATCGTTGCGTTCTGGACACCGAAGAAACCGGTCGCGGCCGGGGACTCCCTCAATTACGGCTACAAGCTCTATTGGAGCTCCCTGCCACCGGTGAGCACGCCTCTGGCGCGGGTCAACGCTACCCGTTCGGGCATGGGCGGTTTCATTGAAGGCTGGGCGCCGGGCGAGCATTACCCGGAGGTCTGGGCACGACGCTTTGCCGTGGATTTCACTGGTGGTGGTCTGGACCGTTTGCCCGAAGGCGCGGGGATCGAGCCGGTGGTGACCTGCTCGAACGGCGAAGTGAAGGACTTCAACGTGTTGGTGCTCGATGACATCAAGGGCTACCGCATTACCTTCGACTGGTACCCGACCAATGACAGCGTGGCGCCGGTGGAGCTGCGGTTGTTCATTCGCACCAATGACCGGACGTTGAGTGAAACCTGGTTGTACCAGTATTTCCCGCCGGCGCCGGAGAAACGTAAGTACACCTGAGGGTAAGAGGTTGTCTGGGCGGTCCCCTTCGCGGGCAAGTCGGATCGCCGCACCGCTCGCTCCTACGGGATCGGTGATGAACGCTCCGCCTTGTAGGAGCGAGGCTTGCCCGCGAAGACGGCCTGACAGACAACAAACATCTCAGCACAGAAACGCAAAAAAGCCCCGGTCAACACGACCGGGGCTTTTTGGTTTTTACAGCGGCATTCAGTCACGCAAATCCGATTCATGAATCGGCTGGTCACGATGGGTGGCCCGCTGGTATTGCGCCGGCCAGATAGCTTTGTGCCCGCCCAGATCGTCATCGGCATGCAGCGGCCAATACGGATCACGCAACAATTCCCGGGCGAGGAAGATGATGTCGGCCTGACAGGTGCGCAGAATGTGCTCGGCCTGGGCCGGCTCGGTGATCATTCCTACGGTACCGGTGGCAATGCCTGACTCTTTGCGTACGCGTTCGGCGAAACGGGTCTGATAACCGGGGCCTGTAGGAATCTCGGCGTTTACCGCCGTACCGCCCGATGAGACGTCGATCAGGTCCACGCCCAGATCTTTGAGGCGTCGCGCCAGCTCCACGGTTTCATCGGGGTTCCAGCCGTCCTCCACCCAGTCGGTGGCCGACACCCGCACAAATACCGGTAACTCTTCAGGCCACACGGCCCGCACCGCTTCGGTGACTTGCAGTACCAGCCGAATCCGATTCTCGAACGAACCGCCGTACTGATCGCGCCGCTGATTGCTCAGGGGCGAAAGAAATTGGTGCAACAGATAACCGTGGGCGGCGTGTACTTCGACCACTTTGAAACCGGCGGTCAGCGCCCGTTTGGCCGAATCGACGAAGGCTTGGATAACGTCAGCGATCTCGCCCTCATCGAGCTGCTTCGGTGGTGTGTGCTGTGGGTCGAAAGCGATCGGCGAAGGACCGACCGGGGTCCAGCCGCCGTCTTCCGGCTTGACGCTGCCATGCTTGCCGAGCCACGGCCGATGCGTGCTGGCCTTGCGCCCGGCATGGGCCAACTGGATACCGGCAACGGCGCCTTGGGCGGCGATGAAGCGCGTAATACGTTGCAAGGGTTCGATCTGTTGATCATTCCAGAGACCGAGGTCTTGGGCGGTAATCCGCCCGTCGGCGGTGACCGCCGTGGCTTCGGTGAATACCAGACCAGCGCCGCCGATAGCACGGCTGCCGAGGTGGACCAGATGCCAGTCATTGGCCAGCCCATCGACGCTGGAGTATTGGCACATCGGTGATACCGCGATGCGGTTAAGCAGGGTCAATTGACGAAGGGTATAGGGTTCAAGCAGCAGACTCATGGGGCACCTCTCGAATCAGTGGGCAGGCTCCAGGGTTCTGTTTGAATAGTCGACGAGTGACAGGAAAAAAGGTGCAGCACCCGCCCCCGCGGGCAAAAAATTCGACAAGACGTCACAAGGATAATCAAGCAGTGCTTAGAGCCTAGTCGACATCGGGGGATGAGGGAGGGTTTAGAGAGATTCGGTGTGAGGGAAATTGCTTTCGCGGGCAAGCCTCGCTCCTACAGATTTCGGTGATCTGTAGGAGCGAGGCTTGCCCGCGAAGGCCTTAACGCGGTTCGATGTGGGCAATCATCAACTGAACGGTCTCGTTCCCACGGAACTCATTGAGGTCGAGCTTGTAAGCCAACTCGACCCACTTGATGGTCGGATTTGGCCAGATATCACGGTCGATACCGAAGGCGATTCCATCAAGCTTCACCGAACCGCATTCACTCTTCAGCACCACTTTGAGGTGCCGCTCACCCACGACGCGTTGCTCGACCAACTGGAACACCCCGTGAAACAGCGGCTCCGGGAAGTGTTGCCCCCAAGGTCCGGCGTGGCGCAGGGCGCGGGCCAGTTCCAGGTGAAACTCTTCGACCGCCAACGTGCCGTCCGACAACAGTCGCCCGGTCAGGTCTTCTTCGCGCAGTTGCCTACGCACTTCAGCGTCAAAGGCCTCGGCAAACAACGGAAAATTCGCTTCCGGCAACGTCAGGCCAGCCGCCATGGCGTGGCCGCCGTATTTACTGATCAGGTTCGGATGCTGCGCCGCGACCACGCTCAAGGCATCGCGAATGTGAAAACCCTGAACCGAACGCCCCGAGCCCTTGAGCAGGCCATCGCCGGCATCGGCAAAGGCAATGGTCGGACGGAAATAGCGCTCTTTCATACGAGAGGCGAGGATACCGATGACACCCTGGTGCCACTCGGGATCGAACAGGCACAGGCCGAACGGCATCGATTCCAGCGGTAAATCCTTGAGCTGGGCCAGCGCCTCACGCTGCATGCCCTGCTCGATGGATTTGCGGTCCTGGTTCATGCCATCCAGCTGAGCGGCCATTTCACGGGCAGCGCCCGCGTCTTCGGTGAGCAGGCATTCGATGCCCAGGCTCATGTCGTCCAGACGCCCCGCCGCGTTCAGACGCGGGCCAAGGATGAAGCCCAGATCAGTGGAGGTGATGCGCGAATGGTCACGCTTGGCCACTTCCAGGATCGCCTTGAGCCCCGGCCGCGCGCGCCCGGCGCGAATCCGCTCCAGGCCCTGATGCACCAGAATCCGGTTGTTGGCATCCAGCGGCACCACGTCGGCGACGCTGCCCAATGCCACCAGGTCCAGCAATTCGCCAATGTTCGGCTGCGGCTTGCTCTCGTACCAACCCAGGCTGCGCAAGCGCGCGCGCAGGGCCATCAGCACATAAAAGATCACCCCGACACCGGCCAAGGCTTTGCTCGGGAACGCGCAACCCGGCTGATTCGGATTGACGATGGCATCGGCCAACGGCAGCTCATCACCGGGCAAGTGGTGATCGGTGACCAGCACCTTGAGCCCGGCCTTTTTCGCCGCCGCCACGCCTTCGACGCTGGAGATGCCGTTGTCCACGGTGATCAGCAGGTGCGGTTCGCGGGTCAGCGCCACTTCGACGATCTCCGGCGTCAGGCCATAGCCGTACTCGAACCGGTTCGGCACCAGATAGTCGACATGCGCCGCGCCCAACAGGCGCAACCCCAGCATGCCCACGGTACTGGCCGTCGCACCGTCGGCGTCGAAGTCGCCGACGATCAGAATCCGCTGACGTTGCTCCAGGGCCGTCACCAGCAAATCCACCGCCGCATCGATGCCTTTGAGTTGCTGGTACGGAATCAGCCGCGCCAGGCTCTTGTCCAGTTCAGCCTCGGACTGCACGCCCCGCGCTGCGTAAAGGCGAGTCAGCAGCGGTGGAATATCACCGAGGAATGGCAGGGTGTCGGGCAACAGGCGAGGTTCGATGCGCATGGGGTGACAGGTGCTTCTCTTGAATACGTAGGATAAAACCGGGTAACTCGGTTCAGCGGCGAGTAATCAGCCGCGTTCACCGCTCAGCCATTGCAACTGGACTTCGTGCTGACCACGGTCGTCGGTGACGAAAATCGTTCCTTCGCTGATCATCACATCCCACTTGATAACGCGCGGCATGTCCTTGGCCAGGGTTTCCAGCACTTCCTGGGGCACAGCGGCGATGTGAACGTTTTTCAGGTTTTTGATCGCCGGGATCACTTTGGTTTCCCAGACACGCAGGCTGCCGTAAGCCAGCAGGCTGGTGCGCTCGGTGCGGCGCGAGCACCAGGTCAGGCGATCGGCGTCTGGTTGGCCGACTTCGATCCAGTGTAGGACACGATCATCCAGGCTCTTTTCCCACAGCGCTGGCTCATCCACGTCTGACAGACCGCGACCGAAGGACAGCTGCTCGTTGTACCAGAAGGCGTAGGCCAGCAGCCGCACGGTCATGCGCTCTTCGGTTTCCGAAGGGTGACGGGCGATGGTCTGCTTCACGCTCTCGTAGACGCTGCGGTCGAGGTCGGTGAGGTTCAGTTCAAACTTGTAGGTCGTGGACGGCTGGGCCATGAACGGGCTTCTTGATACGAGGAAAGGCGGCAAGTCTAACCGATGCAACAGGCAATCCACGAATTGAAGGCGATCAACTTTGGGCGATGGACGTCGGCCTATGTTAAAACTCTGCATCCGCCCAGCCTTTGTCCTACAGGATTCAGCATGCCGTTTTCCAACAAACCGCTCTCCGGTCTGAAAGTCATCGAATTGGGTACGTTGATTGCCGGGCCGTTTGCCTCGCGTATTTGCGGCGAGTTCGGCGCCGAAGTGATCAAGATCGAGTCCCCGGACGGCGGCGATCCGTTGCGCAAATGGCGCAAGTTGTATGAAGGCACTTCGCTGTGGTGGTTCGTTCAGGCGCGTAACAAGAAGTCTTTGACCCTGAACCTGAAACACCCGGATGGCCTGGCGATTCTGAAACAGCTGCTCAGCGAAGCGGACATCCTGATCGAGAACTTTCGCCCCGGCGTGCTGGAGAAACTCGGCCTGGGTTGGGAAGTCTTGCACGCGTTGAACCCGAAACTGGTGATGGTGCGGCTTTCGGGCTTTGGCCAGACCGGGCCGATGAACGATCAGCCGGGCTTCGGTGCGGTCGGTGAATCGATGGGCGGCCTGCGCTACATCACCGGGTTCGAGGACCGGCCGCCGGTGCGCACCGGGATTTCCATCGGTGATTCGATTGCCGCGCTCTGGGGTGTGATCGGTGCACTGATGGCCTTGCGTCATCGCGAGGTCAATGGTGGCTTGGGACAAGTGGTGGATGTGGCGCTGTACGAAGCGATCTTCGCCATGATGGAAAGCATGGTTCCTGAGTTCGACGTGTTCGGCTTCATCCGTGAACGCACCGGCAACATCATGCCGGGCATCACGCCCTCCTCCATTCACACCAGCGCCGATGGCAAACACGTGCAGATCGGCGCCAACGGTGATGCGATCTTCAAGCGTTTCATGCTGATCATCGGTCGCGAAGACTTGGCCAACGACCCTGTGCTGGCCAGTAACGACGGACGCGATAGCCGTCGCGACGAGATTTACGGGGTGATCGATCGCTGGGTCAACTCACTGCCACTGGACGCGGTGATCGAGCAACTGAACCAGGCCGACGTTCCCGCCAGCCGGATCTTCAGTGCCGAAGACATGTTCAGTGATCCGCAGTACCTGGCCCGGGAAATGTTCCTGCAAGCCAAGCTGCCCGACGGCAAGGACTTCAAGATGCCCGGCATTGTGCCAAAACTCTCTGAGACGCCCGGCAGCTCCGAATGGGTCGGGCCGCAGCTGGGTGAGCACAATGCGCAGGTCCTCCACGACCTTGGCTACGACTCGGCACAGATCGCACGGTTACGTGAAGACGGGGCCATCTAAGCTGAAGCGTCTGCTTTCATCCGCAATCGATTACGCCGGCATCGGGCGTGTGCTGGCGGTGCTCGGGCTGTTGGCGGGGCTGATATCCCCGGCCCTGGCGCAACCTAAAGAACATTTGCTCTGGCTGCTGCGCGATCTGCCGCCCGTGACAATCTTCGAAGGCCCGAAAAAAGGCCAGGGGGTTATCGATCAACTGATGCCGCTGTTGATCGCCGGTATGCCGCAGTACGAACACACTCTGATGCGGGTCAATCGCGCCCGCGGCATGCAAATGCTCCATGAAGAATCCTTTACCTGCGATCCCTCGCTGATCTGGAGCAAGGAGCGCGAACAATGGATCGCCTTTTCCATTCCGGCCTTCCGGGCCGTCAGCAATGGGCTGGTGATTCGACGTGAAGAGCGGTCGGTGCTGGAGCCCTTTCTCATTGGTGATGAAGTCGATCTGGCAGCACTGTTGGCCAGCGGTCGAGAGAAAGTCGGTGTGGTCGCCGAGCGCCGTTACGGTCAGTTCCTCGACACGCTGCTGCAACAAGCGCCGCCCGGCGCGCTGATGCGCCACTACGGCAACAACGCCCTCGGCAGTCTGTTGCAGATGCAGCGCCTGGGTCGTTTGCAGGTGGTCTTGGGTTACTGGCCGGAAATCCGCTATCAGGCTCGTCAGGAAAATATTACCGATGAGCAGTTGGAATTCTATCCGGTCAAAGGCACGGGCAAATACTTGTCCGGGTACATCGGTTGCTCGAATACGCCCCAGGGGCGACAGGCAATCAGTGAAATCAATAAGCTCTTGCGCGCCCTGCCCCGCGAGCGCCTGGACCCGCTGTACGCCGGTTGGCTCGATCCGCAAAGACGCAAGGACTACCTGGAAGAAACCAGGGCCTTTTTCGAGCGTCAGGCCGCACAGTGACAAATCGCAGGCAAAAAGAAACCCCGAGAAGTGGGGAGACGACTCGGGGTTAAACGTGGCCTAAATAAAGACCAGTGGCAACAAGCTACAAGCACCGGAGCACAATGCTTGATCCTGCTGTTACATGGTCTGACTGACCTTGGCGCAGGAAGGTTCCCACAAAAAACAATTCAATTCCGGCTGCCCAGGATTTTGTCCTGAGCAGCATTGCGCAACGCCGCGATGACACAGGGCTCCAGACGTCCTTCAGCGATCAGCACGTCGCGGTGCAGCCCGTCGACGACATCCGTCAGCAGACGTTTATCGGTTAACTGGGCCTGATTGAACGCCCGTTCGACCACGATAGCGCCGCTCGTACTCTTCAGTGTCACCAGGCATTCGCCATGGGCACCCGATGGGGTCAACTTGACCAGATACGGGCTCAGAGCCTCACCGAGCAATAGACTGATACTTTCCATCTCGATCACCACTCAATAGTCCGAAAACAAAGTGCCTGGGGCGTGTCCACAGCAAATGACCACAGGCCCGAGAAGAAAGTTCTGGATTCCAACGGCAGGCGCACCGGCGCCTCTGGTAGATAGAGCATGCACGGTAAAGATGACAGTAAAAAAACAGCCGCTTCATGCCTGACAGGTCAGTCAAGACGCAGAACCTGTGGGAGCGTGGCTTGCCCGCGAAGAATGCACCGCGGTTTTGAGGGTTAATACGCGTCATCGTTCTTCGCGGGCAAGCCACGCTCCCACAGAATTTTCGGCGCTCAAATTTCTTAACTTAACGCTTCACCCCTGCCTTGTACGCTGGCCGATATCGCTCCATCCGCCCAGTAGTCCTCGCAATTGACCGTCCGCACTGTAAAACGGCACCGTCCACTGGTAGATATCCCTGGCGCCATCCTTGAATATCAACTGACGTTCGCTGAAGCGGGTCTTGCGAGTACCGAGCTGAGTCATGAACTCGGCGTGCAACTGCTCGGCAGTCTCTTTGGGCAAGACATCGAGTTCGATCAGTTGTCGCCCCTGAACCTGGTCGAAACGGGTCGACAAGCGCTCCTCATAGCTTTTGTTGCACATGATCAAACGCCCTTCCAGATCACGCACGAACATCGGATCGGGCATGGCGTCTATCAATGCGTGCTGGAATGCGAGCTGGTCATTGAGGTCTTTCTCGGCGTCCCGACGTTGCTTGATCAGTGCAGCGAGCCGGCGGTTCCAAAGCAATGAGAGCAAGCCGAACAGGCTAACGATGAACAGGCTCCAGCAACCCCACTGGGTTATCCGCTGCCAGGCCGAGGGCGCGTGTACCGGAGCAATTCCGTTCAGCCATTGCAGCCGTATGGCGAGTAACTCGGCGGGTGGAAATGCCTCCAGCGCCTTGTTGAGGATGCTCAATAACTGCGGCTGTCCTTTGCGGACTGCCAAATGATCAGCCTCCCATTTGCCTTCCACCGCATGCCCTACCTTGAGCCGGCCCGAAGGATAGAGCTGCGCTCCGATTTCGTTTTCAATGGTGGCGTAGGCCTCGCCACTTTCCACCAGTGCCCGGGCTTCAGCGTAGGTTTTGACCGAGCGCAGCTCGATCGCCGGGTAGTCACGACGAATCGCCCCCTCCAGAGCGTGCCGGGCCGGCAGAACCAGAACCCTTTTCGAAAGCTGTTCCAGGGACTGTAACGCAGGCGTGCCGGCCAGCCCCACGAGTACCCAGCCCGCCCCGCCGAACGCATGGCTGAAATCCAGAAACACCTTGCGCTCGTCATTCATTGCCAGTGTCGTGCTCATGTCCGCCGCGCCGCTTTCCAGTCGCTCCAGCAGTTGGTCGGTGGAAAAAGACTCTTCATGGACGAACCGCAACCCTGTCATGGCGCTGATGCGGTTGAGCACATCGTTGTTCAAACCGCTCCAGTGACCGTGCTCATCCTTGAACAGGTACAGCGGGTACTGCGCCGACGCGACGATAACCATCGGATGTTCAGCAATCCATTGCCGCTCCTGAGCATTCAGCTCAATGCGTGCGACGGTGGCTGACTCCCGGGGTTCATGTGTCGCCAATTGTGCGGCCTTTACCCATTGCCCAAAGCCCAGGGCGCCCAATAAAAATATCCAGCACACGGCTGGTTTAAACCCTCTGAAAAACAACATTGCCACTTCCTTGGTGATCGTCTCGCCCGTCCTTCATGGGCGGCTCTTCTTTTACGAAACCCGACAAGTGTGGCATGCAGAAATGAGAAAGCCCGTCAGGAGACGGGCTTCAAAATGTGACAGCTTTTACCGGTTACAGCGGCTTGCCGCGGTTGCCATGCTGACTGACAAAGGCCTGCACGGCTTTCAGGTCGTTCGGCAACACGGTGCAACGCTCATCTCGCTCAAACAAATCAGAAAGATGTGCAGGTAGTTCGAGCGCTTTTCCTACACCAGCTTTTTCCACTGCGTCCGGGAATTTGACCGGATGGGCCGTGCCCAGGATCACCATCGGGATATCCAGGCTGCGACGGCATTCGCGCGCGGCCTTCACGCCGATGGCAGTGTGCGGGTCCAACAGCTCGCCGGTTTGCTCAAAGACTTCGGCAATGGTTTCGCACGTTTGGGCGTCGTCCACGGCCAGCGAATCGAACAGCTTGCGTGCTTCGGTCCAGCGTTCCTGTTCAACGCTGAAACCACCGCCCTGCTTGAAGGTGTCCATCAAACCGGCAATCGCCGCGCCGTTGCGACCGTGCAGGTCGAACAGCAGGCGTTCGAAGTTCGACGACACCATGATGTCCATGGACGGCGACAGCGTGGCGTGCAGGGTTTCCTTGACGTACTGATTGCCGCTCATGAAGCGGTGCAGGATGTCGTTGCGGTTGGTGGCGACGATCAACTGGTTGATCGGCAGGCCCATGTTGCGCGCCAGGTAACCGGCGAAGATATCGCCGAAGTTGCCGGTCGGCACCGAGAACGACACCGAACGCGCCGGGCCACCCAACTGCAGGGCTGCATGGAAGTAGTAAACGATCTGGGCCATGATCCGCGCCCAGTTGATCGAGTTCACCGCCACCAGGCGCGTGCCCTTGAGGAAGCTCTGGTCGGCGAAGCTGGCCTTGACCATTTCCTGGCAGTCATCGAAGTTGCCTTCAATGGCAATGTTATGGATGTTCTCGCCGAAGATGGTGGTCATCTGGCGACGCTGCACTTCGGACACACGGTTGTGCGGGTGCAGGATGAAGATGTCGACGTTTTCGCAGTGCTTGCAACCTTCGATCGCCGCCGAGCCGGTGTCGCCGGAGGTAGCGCCAACAATCACCACGCGTTCGCCGCGCTTTTCCAGCACGTAGTCGAGCAGACGACCCAGCAGTTGCAGGGCGAAGTCCTTGAATGCCAGGGTCGGGCCGTGGAACAGCTCCAGTACCCATTCGTTGCCATTGAGCTGACGCAGTGGCGCAACGGCGTTGTGGGAAAACACGCCATACGTTTCTTCAAGAATTTTTTTGAAATCGGCATCAGGGATGCTGCCGGTCACGAACGGGCGCATCACCCGGAAGGCCAGCTCGTGATACGGCAGGCCGGCCCAGGAAGCGATCTCTTCCTGGGTGAAACGTGGCAGGTTTTCCGGCACATACAGGCCGCCGTCCGTGGCCAGACCGGCCAGCAGGACGTCTTCAAAATTCAGGGCCGGTGCCTGGCCGCGGGTACTGATATAACGCATGACTGGCTCCAATAGACAGTGTTCGCAATGCCGGGCCCGCGTGCGAGCCCGGTGAACGATAACGGCTTAGTTCAGGTGCTCGACGCGGATCCGTACGACCGGGCCGACCACGCCTTCCAACGCTTCCAGGGCGGTGATCGCGTCACTCATGCGCTGTTCCAGCACACGGTGGGTCAGCAGGATCATTGGCACCAGACCGTCGTGTTCCTCGACTTCTTTCTGCATGATCGATTCGATGTTGATGCCGCGCTCCGACAGGATGCTCGCCACCTGAGCCAGTACGCCCGGATGGTCCTTGGCCTGAATGCGCAGGTAGTAAGCGCTTTCGCAGGCTTCGATCGGCAGGATCGGATGGGCCGACAGCGAATCCGGCTGGAAGGCCAGGTGCGGTACGCGGTTTTCCGGGTCGGACGTCATGGCGCGAACCACGTCCACCAGGTCGGCGATCACCGACGAAGCCGTCGGCTCCATGCCGGCGCCGGCGCCGTAGAACAAGGTCGAACCGGCGGCGTCACCGTTGACCATCACCGCGTTCATCACGCCATTGACGTTGGCGATCAAGCGATCGGCCGGGATCAGCGTCGGGTGCACACGCAGCTCGATACCGGCCGCGGTGCTGCGCGCCACGCCCAGGTGCTTGATGCGATAGCCCAGCGCTTCGGCGTAGTTCACGTCAGCGGTGGTCAGCTTGGTGATGCCTTCGGTGTAAGCCTTGTCGAATTGCAGCGGAATGCCGAACGCGATAGACGCCAGGATCGTCAGCTTGTGGGCCGCATCGATGCCTTCGACGTCGAAGGTCGGATCCGCTTCGGCGTAACCCAGGGCTTGCGCCTCGGCGAGGACGTCTTCGAAGGTGCGACCCTTCTCACGCATTTCGGTGAGGATGAAGTTGCCGGTGCCGTTGATGATCCCGGCCACCCAGTTGATGCGGTTGGCGGACAAACCTTCACGGATCGCTTTGATCACCGGAATGCCGCCGGCCACGGCCGCTTCGAACGCCACGATGACGCCCTTCTCGCGAGCCTTGGCGAAAATTTCATTACCGTGAACGGCAATCAGTGCCTTGTTCGCGGTGACCACATGCTTGCCATTCTCGATGGCCTTGAGTACCAGCTCGCGGGCAACGGTGTAGCCGCCCATCAGCTCTATAACGATGTCGATCTCAGGGTTCGTGGCCACTTCGAACACATCGTTGGTAATCGCAATACCGGTCGTCTGGAACTGAGGCTTTGGCGTGCGCATGGCAATTTGTGCCACTTCGATTCCACGCCCGGCACGACGAGCAATTTCCTCGGCGTTGCGCTGAAGTACGTTGAAGGTACCGCCACCGACGGTCCCTAACCCACAGATGCCTACTTTGACCGGTTTCACTGTGAACTCCCCATAAAACGGCCGACTCAAGGCCGGCCGTGAAAACAACCGCATACTCGCGGCTCTCTATTAATGGCCCGACAATATTGCCGCCGAACCATGATCGTCAAAGGCTGACCATGACGATGCGAAATTATTTCGCGCCCAATGCCAGTTTGGCGACTTGTGGCGCAGGCTGGTAGCCCGGAATGACCTGTCCGTCGGCCAAAACGATGGCCGGTGTACCGTTCACGCCAATCGACTGACCGAGGGCGAACTGCTTGGAGACCGGGTTCTCGCACTTGGCGGCTTTGATTTCCTTGCCATCGACCATTTTGTCCATGGCGGCTTTCTTGTCCTTGGAGCACCACACGGCTTGCAGTTGCTCGTCACCCGGCGAGCCCAGGCCCTGGCGCGGGAACGCAACATAACGCACTTCGATACCCAGCTTGTTCAGCTCCGGCACTTCCGCGTGCAGCTTGTGGCAGTACGGGCAGGTGGTGTCGGTGAAAACAGTGATGTGCGACTTGGTTTCGCCGATGGCCGGATAAACCACGGTTTCAGCCACTGGAATGTTGTTGATCAGTTTTGAAATGCCCAGGCGCTCGGTCTTCTCGGTCAGGTTGACCGGTTTGCCGTCCTTGAGCTGGAACAGGTAACCCTGAACGACGTACTGGCCGTCGGCGCTGGCATAGAGCACGCGACTGCCCTTGAGTTTGACTTCGTACAGACCTGGCAGCGGGCTGGCGGTGATGGTTTCGACCGGCACGTCAAGCTTGAGGTTTTCCAGGCTTTTACGAATGGCTTTGTCGGCCGCGTCATCGGCGACGGCAAAGGTGCTGACCAACGCAATGGCTGCGGCGGCGAAAATCTGGGTCAGACGCATGAGAACTCCTGAAGGCGGACAAATGGGACGATCAGAACACCCGTACCGAAACACCGGGTCATAACCGCCCATCGTACAAACCGGCAAAGCCTACCACATAAGGCCCCCGTGGCGAGGGGGCTTGCCCCCGTTGGGTTGCGAAGCAGCCCCATTTTGACGATCTCAAGCAGCCAGGTAGACCGGTGTGTGAGACTTGACGACTGCTGCGCAGCCGAACGGGGGTAAACCCCCTCGCCACAGGTTCGCATTTCAATTTCGGGAGCTGTGGTTATCCGCGCGGGTGATGTTTGGCGTGCAAGTCCTGCAAGCGTGCACGGGCGACGTGAGTATAGATCTGCGTGGTCGAGAGATCGCTGTGACCGAGCAGCATTTGCACCACCCGCAAGTCGGCTCCATGGTTGAGCAAGTGCGTGGCGAAGGCATGACGCAGGGTATGCGGCGACAATGACTTGCCGATACCCGCGACCTTGGCCTGGTGCTTGATGCGATGCCAGAAGGTTTGTCGGGTCATCTGCTCGCCGCGCAGGCTGGGGAACAGCACATCGCTGGGACGCCCGCCCAGCAGCTCGCCACGGGCATCGCGCATGTAGCGCTCGACCCAGACAATCGCCTCTTCGCCCATCGGCACCAGCCGTTCCTTGCTGCCTTTGCCCATCACCCGCAGCACGCCCTGGCGCAGGTTGACCTGCTCCAGCGTCAGGCTGATCAGCTCCGTCACACGCAAGCCGCAGGCATAAAGCACCTCAAGCATGGCGCGGTCGCGCTGACCGATGGCCTCGCTCAGGTCAGGTGCTTTTAACAAGGCCTCTACATCCGCTTCCGATAAGGACTTAGGCAATGGTCGACCCAGTTGCGGCATATCGACGCGCAAGGTCGGATCGACTGCAATCAGCTTTTCCCGCAGCAAATAGCGATAGAAGCCACGCACGCCGGAGAGAAATCGCGCTGTCGAGCGGGGTTTGTAGTTTTGCTCCAGACGCCAGGCCAAGTGATCGAGGATCAACTCGCGACCGGCGTTGATCAGCTCCAGCCCCTTCTCCTGCAACCAGCCGTTGAACAGGGCCAAGTCGCTGCGATAGGCATCGCGGGTGTTATCGGAAAGTCCTTTCTCCAGCCACAGAGCGTCTAGGAATTGGTCTATCAAGGGATGATCGATGGCGGGCATAAAGGCTCAGGTAGCTGGAATCCGAGAGTAAGTCTTTCATAGCTGCAGAGGCCTTCACAGTGCTGATGCAATTGCGGTGACCACGTCGTGACCTCCTGTAGGAGCGAGGCTTGGCCGCGAAGACGTCATATCAGCCAGTATCAATATTGAATGTAAGTCCGTCTTCGCGGGCAAGCCTCGCTCCTACAGGTAAATTGCAGGCAACAAAAAAGCAGCCCGTAGGCTGCTTCTTTCTGCATCGGAAGCTGGACTTAAGCCAGTTTTTCCTTGATGCGAGCTGCTTTACCAGACAGGTCACGCAGGTAGTACAGCTTGGCTTTACGTACGTCACCGCGACGTTTAACGGCCATGCTGTCGATTTGCGGGCTGTAGGTCTGGAAAGTACGCTCTACGCCAACACCGTTGGAGATTTTACGAACGGTGAAAGCACTGTTTACGCCGCGGTTACGCTTGGCGATAACAACACCTTCGAACGCTTGCAGACGCGAACGGTCGCCTTCCTTCACTTTCACCTGAACGACAATGGTGTCGCCCGGGGCAAAGGTAGGGATCTCTTTGGTCATCTGCTCTGCTTCGAGTGCAAGGATGATTTTGTTAGTCATGCTGTGCTCCTAAGGTAAATCGTCGGATCTACCATCGATACGTTGTTAACTATCGTCCCGCTCGCGGATGTATTCCTCGAGCAGCTTCTTCTCTTCTCCAGAAAGCGAGCGGCTTTCCAGAAGATCGGCGCGTCGTTCAAAGGTCCTACCAAGGGACTGCTGTAAACGCCAACGCCGGATATGCGCGTGATTGCCACTTAGCAATACGTCGGGAACACGCTGATCCGCATACACCTCCGGTCGGGTGTAGTGCGGGCAATCCAGCAAACCATCCGTAAAGGAATCTTCCTCGGCGGAGTCCGCATGCCCTAAAGCTCCAGGCAGCAGTCGTGTAACCGCATCGATCAGGACCATCGCCGGCAGCTCGCCGCCAGACAGTACATAGTCGCCAATCGACCACTCTTCATCGACATGAGCATCAATAAAACGCTCGTCAATGCCTTCATAGCGGCCGGCAATCAGGATCAATGCATCCAGATTCGCCAACTCGCGCACCGCCGACTGAGTCAGTTGACGGCCTTGGGGGGACAGGTAAATTACCTTCGCCGCCTCCCCGGCTGCTGCCTTGGCCTGAACCAACGCATCTTCCAGGGGCTTGATCTTCATCACCATGCCCGGACCACCGCCAAATGGGCGATCGTCCACAGTGTGATGTCGATCCGTCGTGTAGTCTCGCGGATTCCAACAGGTGAGCTGCAACAGCCCCTGTTTCACCGCCCGACTGGTGATGCCGTACTCGCTGATGGCGGAGAACATCTCGGGAAACAAACTGATCACTTCTACGCGCAGGTTAGCCACGTTTAGAAGTCCGCATCCCATTCCACCTTCATCTCGCCTGCGGCAAGGTCGACAGCCAACACGCATTGCTCCGTATAGGGCAACAGGCGTTCGCGATCATCCAGGCTGCCAGCGCAAGGCTTGACCACCATTACATCATTGGCGCCGGTTTCCAGAAGATGATCGATTTTCCCGAGCAATTGCCCGAGTTGATCAATAACCTTCAGACCTTCCAGCTGGTACCAGTAGTACTCGCCATCGGTCAATTCAGGGAACAGGTTGCGCGGCACACAGATCTCATAACCAGCCAGAAGACGTGCTTCTTCACGATCATCAAGACCCTTGAGCTTTGCGACCAGGAACTTGTCGTTCCCACGTCCGCTGACCAGCTCGACCTGCTTCACATTGCCTTCGCGCTTGAGCGTCCAGGTTTTGTACTGCAACAGGTTTTCAGTCGGATCAGTAAAGGAATACACCTTCACTTCGCCGCGAACGCCATGAACAGAATAAATTTTGCCAATAACGATCAAATCATCGGCAATAGCTGGCGTCGCGTTCATATTGCTCAGGCCGCAGCCTTAGCAGATTCCTTCAACAACTGAGCAACGCGCTCAGAAGGTTGTGCACCAACGCTCAGCCAGTAGGCTACGCGCTCTTGGTTCACGGACAGACGAACTTCTTGACCACGAGCAACAGGGTTGAAGAAACCAACCTGTTCCTTGTGCGAACCGTCACGCGGGTTGCGGCTGTCGGTTACGGTCAAGTGGTAAAACGGGCGCTTTTTGGAGCCGCCAAGGGCAAGACGGATTGTTAGCATGTGAACATCGTTCCTGTAGTCGGTGCTGCAAATCTAAAGGCACAGCGGGCATAGGTGCCCGAAAGGCCGCATATTCTAAGGAATATCCGGACTTTTGCAAATGTCTTTTTCCGGCGGCCTATCGGTCGCCATCCAGATTTGCTATAGAGCCGTCGTTGAAAACGGCCAGTCAGCTCCCGCCAAGTGCGGGTTTGCTGGAGATCCCACTTCCTTGTGGGCAGCGCCGACATGACTGCCGGCGCGAATTCTTTACATTTTCGGCATGCCGCCGCCGGGCAACATACCGCCCATGCCGCGCATCATTTTGGCCATTCCGCCTTTCGCGGAGAACTTCTTCATCATCTTCTGCATCTGCTTGTGCTGCTTGATCAAGCGGCCGATGTCCTGCACCTGAGTGCCGGAACCCATGGCGATCCGGCGCTTGCGCGAACCGCTGATCAGCTCAGGGTCGCGGCGCTCGGCCGGGGTCATGGAGTTGATGATGGCTTCCATCTGCTTGAACTGTTTCTCTGCCGCGCCCTGGGCGTTGCCCATTTGCGCCAGATTCACACCACCGATGTTCGGCAGTTTGTCCATGAGGCCACCGAGGCCGCCCATGTTTTTCATCTGTTGCAGCTGATCACGGAAGTCTTCGAGATCGAAGCCCTTGCCCTTCTTCAGCTTCTTGGCCAGTTTATCGGCCTTGTCTTTGTCGAGGGTCTGTTCGGCCTGCTCGATCAGGCTGAGCACGTCGCCCATGCCAAGGATGCGCGACGCAATACGCTCAGGATGGAACGGTTCGAGCGCTTCGCTCTTCTCGCCCATACCGATGAACTTGATCGGCTTGCCAGTGATGGCACGTACCGACAGCGCGGCACCGCCACGGGCATCGCCGTCGACTTTGGTCAGGATCACACCGGTCAGCGGCAGCGCATCGCCGAAGGCCTTGGCCGTGTTGGCGGCGTCCTGGCCGGTCATTGCATCGACCACGAACAGGGTTTCGACCGGGTTGATCGCGGCGTGCAGCGCCTTGATCTCGCCCATCATCTCTTCGTCGATGTGCAGACGACCGGCGGTATCGACGATGACCACGTCGATGAATTTCAGTTTTGCTTCTTTAATAGCTGCTTGCGCGATGTCGACCGGCTTCTGGCTCAGGTCGGACGGGAAGAAGGTAACGCCAACTTCACCCGCGAGCATTTCAAGCTGCTTGATCGCCGCCGGACGGTAAACGTCCGCGGACACGACCATGACCGACTTCTTCTTGCGCTCTTTAAGGAAGCGCGCGAGTTTGCCGGCGGTGGTGGTTTTACCCGCACCCTGCAAACCGGCCATCAACACGACCGCAGGAGGAACGGCGCTCAGGTTCAAGTCTTCGTTGGCCGCGCCCATCAGGCTTTCGAGTTCGGCCTGGACGATTTTCACGAAGGCCTGGCCCGGCGTCAGGCTGCGCGACACCTCGGTGCCGACAGCGCGCTCCTTGACCGAGTTGACGAAGTCTTTGACCACCGGCAAGGCGACGTCGGCTTCGAGCAACGCCATGCGCACTTCGCGCAGGGTGTCTTTGATGTTGTCTTCGGTCAGTTTGGCCTTGCCGGTGACATGGCGCAGCGTCTGCGAGAGACGGTCGGTTAAGTTTTCAAACATTGCGCGATCCTTTCAGGCCCTGTGTAGACCGGGATAATGGCGGCCCAGACCGGAATAAACATGTGCTCGGCGAGCCTGCGGCGTGGGCAGGTCGCGGATTATAGCGAAGACTGCGTCTGGCGGACACCTCGCCGTCAGGTTGCATGGTCTTTCGTGTGATGTGGGTTCTATGCCAAACTCAGCGCCTTTCGGGCTTGCCTAACAGGATTTATGCTCCCCTTGTCACCCAGTTTGCTTACCACCCTCGCCGCCGCCTGCTTATATGCCGCTGCGACCCTCTATCAGGGCACTCGTCTGGCCACCGGCGCCAAGGCGAACAAGCGCCTGCTGGTCACGCTCGGTGTGCTGGCCGTGCTGGCCCACAGCGTCAGCCTGATCACCTATCTGCTGACACCGATCGGCCTGGCCCTGGACTTTTTCAGCGCCGCCAGCCTGATCGCCGCGGCGGTCATCGCCCTGACCCTGCTGGCCTGCTCGCGGATCCCGGTGGAAAACCTGCTGCTATTGCTGTTCCCGCTGGGCGCCGCCACCGTGCTGCTGGCACAGTTCGCCCCCGCCGGTACGGTGCAGATCATTGACGAAGAGCCAGGCATCCTCGCCCACATCCTCTTGTCGATCCTCGCTTACGGCATGTTCACCATCGCGGTGTTCCAGGCTTTGCTGCTGCTGGTTCAGGACCATCAGCTCAAACACAAGCATCCATCCGGGCTGATCAAGAACTTCCCGCCGCTGCAAACCATGGAAAGCCTGCTGTTTGGTTTCCTCTGGGCCGGCTGGAGCCTGCTGTCCCTGTCCCTGATCTCCGGCTGGCTGTTCGTCGAAAACCTGTTCGCCCAGCACCTGGTGCATAAAACCCTGCTGGCGTGCCTGGCCTGGATCGTGTTCAGCGTGCTGCTTTGGGGGCGCAACCGCCTCGGCTGGCGCGGACACAAAGCCATCCGCTGGACCCTTGCCGGTTTTTGCCTGCTGATGCTGGCGTATTTCGGCAGCAAGCTGGTCCGCGAATACATTCTGCATATCTGACGGGCGGCATTAATGGACGACTTGCCCATAGGGCCGATGCTCGCAGTGCTGGCCCTGCTGATTTTATGGTCGGGGCTGTTTACCGCCATCGAAATTGCACAACAGCAATTGCTGGCCCAGCGCACGGCCTCGCGCTCGAGCGACAAACCCGTGGCCAAGCTGAGTTTCCCACTCAACAGCCTGATCCTCTGCAACACCCTGTGTCGCGCGCTGGTGGTGGTCATCAGCACCTTGCTGGCGATTTTCACCTGGGCACAAAACGGTCCATGGATTGCCTGCCTCGGTGCCAGCGCGGTGCTGCTGGTGTTCGCCGACTACCTGCCGCGCACCCTTGCCGTGCGCTATCCGGATGCCGTCCTGGCTCTGGGCAACACTCTGCTCGGCATACCCTTGAAGATCGTCTACCCGGCGGCCTGGCTACTCAATGCCATCAGCCAACTGCTGATGCGACCATTCGCCCGCAAAATCAATGTGGTGCAGCAAAGCGAAGACGAAGTACCGGCAGATCGGCACGACGATCACGAACACGCGGCCAGTCGCCCGCATTCGCTGTCAGGTATCCATGCGCTGGATAACATCACGGTCAACGATATTCTGGTACCGCGCAGTGACGTCGACGGAATCAATCTGGACGATTCCCTCGAAGAAATCATCGAGCAACTGCGCCATAACAGGCGCACCCGCCTGCCGGTATTCCACAGCGACATCAATCAGGTCGAAGCGGTGCTCAACACCCGACAGATCCGTCATTTGCTGCCGGATTCAAGCCTGACGCGGGAAGCGCTGCTGGCAGCCAGTCACGAACCGTACTTCGTACCGGAAAGCACCCCGCTGCAGCTGCAATTGCTGAACTTCCACAAGCAGCAGCGGCGTTTGGGCATGGTGGTCGACGAGTACGGCGAAGTGCTGGGCATCGTGACCCTGGAAGACATTCTCGAAGAAATCGTCGGTGAGTTCGAAAGCCAGCACAGCCTGGATAATCCGCACATCCATCCGCAGGCCGATGGACGCTTGGTCATCGAGGGTGCGGCGTCGATTCGTGAATTGAACAAAAGCCTTGGCTGGCACTTGCCCAGTGATGGTCCGAAAACCCTCAACGGGTTGGTGACCGAAGCGCTGGAAACGATTCCGGACAGTGCGGTTTGCCTGAAGATCGGGCGTTATCGGCTGGAGATTCTGGAGACGGAAGACAATCGCGTCACGCGGGTGTTGATCTGGCATACCAGTTCGACGCCTGCAATTGCCTCTATCCGTTAGATCGTTAAAAGATCGCAGCCTCGCTTCGCTCGACAGCTCCTACAGTTTGGAATGCGTTCCCTCGTAGGAGCTGTCGAGCGAAACGAGGCTGCGATCTTTTTCAATATCTATGCCCTTGTTAGATCGTTAGCCGCCTTCCTATAATCAAGCCGCTTACCCAAGCCCCCCCCGCCGAACCACGTGCTTACCCCGCACGCAGCAGGTTCCGGCCAGATCATCGACGATATCCGCACCACTGCGACGACTGTTCCTACCTTGAACAGCGACCGTGTCTCCACCCACATCCCTGGGTATTCGACCATAATAATTCGCTCCACTGGGGCACATGACTGTCAGGGATTACCGCATGACGACCAGCACAACGTTCAGCACCACCGCGCCTGTCCAACCAACCAACTCCGCCACCCGAGTCGCCACCGCGAGTTTCATCGGCACGGCCATCGAGTTCTACGACTTCTACGTCTATGCCACTGCGGCAGCGCTGGTGATCGGTCCGGTGTTCTTTCCGCAGACCTCCGGCACCGCCCAGATGCTGTCGGCGTTCCTCACCTTCGGTATCGCCTTCCTTGCACGGCCACTGGGTTCGGCGCTGTTCGGCCATTTCGGTGACCGCATTGGGCGCAAATCGACACTGGTCGCCTCCCTGCTGCTGATGGGCGTGTGTACCACGCTGATTGGCGTGCTGCCGGGTTACGACAGCATTGGCGCCTGGGCGCCGATCCTGCTTTGCGTGCTGCGTTTCGGCCAGGGCCTGGGGCTGGGCGGTGAATGGGGCGGCGCCGCATTGCTGGCTACGGAGAACGCGCCCAAAGGCAAGCGCGCGTGGTACGGCATGTTCCCGCAACTCGGCCCATCGATCGGATTTCTGGCAGCCAACGGGTTGTTCCTGACCCTGGCCATGAGCCTGAACGACGAGCAGTTCCGTTCGTGGGGCTGGCGGATTCCGTTCCTGCTCAGTGCCGCGCTGGTGATGGTGGGCTTGTACGTACGCCTCAAGCTCCACGAAACCCCGGTGTTCGCCAACGCCATGGCTCGCCAGGAGCGGGTGAAGATCCCGTTGGTCGAGCTGTTCAGCCAATACTGGGCGCCGATGCTGCTGGGTGCCGGCTCGATGGTGGTGTGTTACGCGCTGTTCTACATCTCGACGGTGTTTTCGCTGAGCTATGGTGTGTCGACGCTCGGCTACACCCGCGAAACCTTCCTCGCTCTGCTGTGTTTCGCCGTGCTGTTCATGGCGGCCGCGACACCGCTGTCGGCTTGGGCGAGTGATCGTTTCGGGCGCAAACCGGTGCTGATTATCGGCGGCGTATTGGCGATCCTGTCCGGATTCCTGATGGAACCGCTGCTGACCCAAGGCTCGACCTGGGGTGTGGCGCTGTTCCTGTGCATCGAACTGTTTCTGATGGGTGTGACGTTTGCGCCGATGGGCGCGCTGCTGCCAGAGCTGTTTCCGACCCACGTGCGCTATACCGGCGCATCGGCGGCCTACAACCTGGGCGGGATTGTCGGAGCCTCGGCGGCACCGTTCTTTGCGCAGAAACTGGTAGCGATGGGCGGTTTGAGTTATGTCGGCGGGTATGTGTCGGGGGCGGCGGTGCTTAGCTTGATCGCGGTGCTGTGCCTGAAGGAGACGCGGCATAACGATTTGAATCGGGTTGCCTGATAAAACGCCATCGCGGGCAAGCCCGCTCCCACAGGATTTCAGGTGTACACAAAATTTGTGATCAACTGAAAACCCTGTGGGAGCGGGCTTGCCCGCGATGGTCGCGACGCGGTTACAGCTCTACAACAACGGCCTGAGAAGCACGGGTCGCCTTGGCACGGGCAGCCTCGATCGACTCATCACGCGCCAACGCCACACCCATCCGACGCTGGCCATTGACCTCAGGCTTGCCGAACAGACGCAACGCAGTATCCGGCTCGCTCAACGCAGCGCCCAAATTGGCAAATGCGGTCTGAGTCGACTGCCCTTCCACCAGAATCACCGCCGAAGCCGATGGACCGAACTGACGGATCAATGGAATCGGCAGGCCCAGGATCGCCCGTGCGTGCAGCGCGAACTGCGACAGGTCCTGGGAAATCAGGGTCACCAGACCGGTGTCATGCGGGCGCGGCGAGACTTCGCTGAACCACACCTGATCACCTTTGATGAACAGTTCGACACCAAACAAACCACGGCCACCCAAGGCTTCGGTCACGGCTTTGGCAACGCGCTCGGATTCAGCCAGAGCAACCGGACTCATGGCTTGTGGCTGCCAGGATTCCTGGTAGTCGCCCTTCTCTTGACGGTGGCCAACCGGCGCACAGAATGTAGTGCCGCCAACGTGGCGCACGGTCAGCAGGGTGATTTCATAGTCGAAGTCGATGAAGCCTTCGATAATCACGCGACCTTTACCGGCGCGGCCACCTTCTTGAGCGTAATCCCAGGCCTTGCGCACGTCATCCACGCTGCGCAGCAGGCTCTGGCCTTTGCCCGAGGAGCTCATGACCGGTTTGACCACGCATGGGAAACCCAGATCGTCGACAGCCTTGCTGTAGTCCTCGAAGGTGTCGGCGAAGTAGTACGGCGACGTCGGCAGGCCCAGCTCTTCAGCGGCCAGGCGACGGATACCTTCGCGGTTCATGGTCAGCTGCGCGGCGCGAGCGGTCGGAACCACGGTGAAGCCTTCGGACTCCAGCTCTACCAGGGTCGCGGTGGCGATGGCTTCGATTTCCGGCACGATGAAGTGCGGCTTCTCGGCTTCGATCACTGCGCGCAGGGCGGCACCGTCGAGCATGTTGATCACATGGCTGCGATGGGCGACTTGCATGGCCGGCGCATTGGCATAGCGATCCACGGCAATCACTTCAACGCCCAGGCGTTGCAGCTCGATCACCACTTCCTTGCCCAACTCACCACAGCCACACAGCAATACGCGGGTCGCGGTTGGCGACAATGGAGTTCCGATACGGGTCATCTCAGGTCCTCAAGAAGCGGATCATCGAGGGATGCGGTGCCTGGCACGCTTCCCATGGGGAGAAAGCGCGGCATTTTACATGAACCTGAGGGTTTGGCTTCAGCTGACGACGGCCTGATTACGCAGGCGCCAGGCCATGATCAGCCATACAACCGTCACACCTGCGAACTTCGAGCCCATGGCGGTGAGGATCACGGCCGGAGTGAAGGCATCGATCATGCCGAAGAAGATGAAGGTGTCCAGCGGGATGCTCAGCGCCGAACTTATCCACAGGCGATCATGCAATGGCCGCTTGGTGATGCTGAACACCAGCCAGTCGATGCACTCGGACACGGCGAATGCGATCGCGCTGGCCAGCGCGATAGACGGGTCGGAAGTGACATAGGACAGCACCAACGCCACCAGCATCGCCGCGATCGCGCCGTGGCCGAAACGGGTTTGCACCATGTCCCGCAGCACGAACACCAACCCACCCCAGGCCGACCAGATGATGTCCAGGTGCGGGGCGCTGGAAAAGGCGTAATTGATCAGCACGACGCTGCTGATGTAGGCGATCAGGAAGAGCATGGGGCGGGAGTACCTGTCGATTTTGGTGCACAGGGTACTTCATCCTCAACGCACAAATCACCTGTGGCTAGGGAGCTTTGTGGCGAGGGGGCTTGCCCCCGTTCGGCTGCGCAGCAGTCGTGAAATCAGCAAATGCCATACGCCTGAAAGAACAAAGTCGCAGGTTTAGCGCCGCTTCGCAGCGCAACGGGGGCAAGCCCCCTCGCCACAGAACCGCGTACAACCATCAGGTATCGGATTTGGATGGCAGCATCCAGATCAACCCACTCGACTTCGCCCGCTCATGACACAACCCCAACACCTTGCGCCGCTCTGCGTTGTCCATCCGGCTCCAGCGGGTGATTTCTTCCACCGTGCGCTGACACCCGGTGCAAATGTCATCCTCATCCAGCGCACAAATGTTCACGCACGGCGATGGAACCGGTCGTTCAATGGTGCTCATTCTTCCTGCTCGACCAGATCGCGGGCGTAGCGCTGCGAGTTATGCACATAGTGCGCAGCACTGGCTTCGAGCATCTTCTTTTGCGGCTCGGTCAACTCGCGCACCACCTTGCCCGGCGAGCCCATGACCAGCGAACCGTCCGGAATTTCCTTGCCCTCGCCGATCAGCGAGTTGGCGCCGATGATGCAGTTCTTGCCGATTTTCGCGCCGTTGAGAATCACCGCATTAATACCGATCAGGCTGTAATCGCCCACCGTGCAGCCGTGGAGCATGGCGTTGTGGCCGATGGTCACGCCGGTACCAATGGTCAGCGGGTAGCCCATGTCGGTGTGCATTACGGTGCCGTCCTGCACGTTGCTGTTCTTGCCGATCAGGATCAATTCGTTGTCGCCACGCAACACGGCGTTGAACCAGACGTTGGCGCCCTCTTCCAGTTTGACCTTGCCCACCAGCACGGCATTGGGGGCGACCCAGCTCTGCGGATGGGTGTCGACGCGGGCGTCGCCCAGGCGGTATTTCATCTTATTGTCCTCAAAGGCTCAGGCAGCCGCAGACTCATGCCATGCGAACGATGGCTTCAGGTGTTGATAAAACTCTTGGGGGGTTGATGCAGGCTGATTTTCGCGTCATAGAGCAGGTTGATCAACTCGACAATCATGATCGCCGTCAGCCCCCAGATCTTGTACTCGCCATAACGGTAGCTCGGCACGTACCAACTGTGGCCCTGATAGTCGATGCGGTGGGTGTGCTCGCGCGGGTCCTTGCGGAAAAACTCCAGCGGCACACTGAACACCGCGGCGATCTCGGCATCGTTGGCCTGGTATTCGACGAAATCCGGAATCACGCCGACATAGGGCGTAACTTTGATGCCGTGCAGGGAGATCAGTGGGCTCAGCGGGCCGATCACTTCGACCAGCCCCGGCGGCAGGCCGATTTCTTCTTCGGCTTCGCGCAGGGCGGTAAAAATCAGGTCTGGGTCTTCGGGGTCGCGTCGACCGCCAGGGAAGGCGACTTCGCCGCCATGGGTCGAGAGCCCGCTGGCGCGAAGGGTCAGGACCAGTTCCGGTTCATCACTGCGCGTGATAGGCACCAATACCGCGGCTTCGGGGAAACGTCGGTCGGTTTCCAGCGTACGCGGCGTGTGATTGCTTACCCGGTGCAGTAGCTCGTCCAGCATGAGTCTTCTCGATCTGTGCCTTACCCTGCATCATGCACCAATCGCACCGGCCGCCCAAGCCCCGAACAGCCTCATGTCGCGAAACGACAACTTGCCGACCGACACCGCTGCACGCCAAGATAGGCGCAGCATTCAGGAACCCAAGCATGAAATTTTGCAGCCAATGCGGCAACCCGGTGACCCAGCGTATTCCCGAAGGCGATTCGCGCCTGCGTTTTGTCTGCGATAGCTGTCATACCATCCATTACCAGAACCCCAATATCGTCGCCGGTTGCGTGCCGGTCTGGGGTTCGAAGGTGCTGCTGTGCCGTCGCGCCATCGAGCCACGGCTCGGTTACTGGACCCTGCCCGCCGGCTTCATGGAAAACGGTGAGACCATCGAACAGGCCGCCATTCGCGAGACCGCCGAAGAAGCCTGTGCCCGGGTGCGCAACCTGAGTATCTATACGCTGATCGACGTGCCACACATCAGCCAGGTGCATGTATTCTTTCGGGCCGAGCTGGTGGACCTGGATTTTTCCGCGGGGCCCGAGAGTCTGGAAGTGCAACTGTTCGAAGAAGCCGACATCCCTTGGGCCGAACTGGCTTTCCGCACGGTGGGCCGTACCTTAGAATGCTTCTTCGCTGACCGGCGGACCGAGGTCTACCCCGTGCGGTCCGAATCGATCCCGCCGCTGGTCCAGCCTGCCATCATTTAAAGCTGCTACACATAAAAGCACCTATAAAATAAATAGTCGCGACACCTCTTAGGGATATCGTTTCAATGCGCTGGTTGCTTGCTGTTTTTTGCTTATCGTTCGTCGCTGTCACCCAGGCTTCCTCCACGGAAACGCTGGATGGCAAAGTCATCGAAAAAGTTCTGGTTCTCAAATCAGCCCATCAATTGCAATTGATCAATGATGGCAAGCCGATCAAGACCTATCGCATTTCCCTGGGGAAACGCCCCAAGGGGCCGAAGCTGATGGAGGGCGACAAGCGCACCCCCGAAGGCTTTTATTGGGTCGACTGGCGCAAGATCAGCGAACGTTTCAACCTGGCGATGCACATCTCCTACCCTAATATCAGCGACTCCGCCCGTGCCCGGCGCGAAGGCGTCGAGCCTGGCGGCATGATCATGATCCACGGCACCCCAGACACCGAAGACAACCCCGAAGACCTGTTCCATACGCTGGACTGGACCGATGGCTGCATCGCCATGCGCAATATGGACATGCGCGAGGTTTGGGGCCTGGTGCCGGACGGCACGATGATTGAGATTCGCCCGTAATCTTAAAATCTCCCTGACTTGATGATCGTTCCCACGCTCCGCGTGGGAATGCAGCCTGGGACGCTCCGCGTCCCACTTAAAGCCGAACGCGGAGCGTCCGTAGAGGCATTCCCACGCAGGGCGTAGGAACGATCGAGTGACTACCTTCGGTCGGCATCGAAAAAATAATTTCAAAAGATCGCAGCCTTCGGCAGCGCCTACCGGGTAGATACCAATTCCCCCTGTAGGCGCGGCCGAAGGCTGCGCTCTTTGCCTTCAAAACCCCCTCCTCTAATACCACTTAGAACCAGCCCACTTTAAGAGCCTCCAGCATGCCAGGCTTTAGCAAGCCAACAGCAAAGTACTGGCATTGACATGGTATTTAAGTGGTATTAGGTTTCGTCCCACAACCGGGCGACAACAATCCTACATCCGCATCGGACCAAACCTAAATGAATGACCTCCAGGCCCTACGCCCTGACGACACCCAGCCCACGCCGTTGTACCTGCAACTGGCGCGCAATCTGGAAGCGGCGATCCATGCCGGCCAGTGGAAAGCCGAGCAAGCCATGCCGTCGGAGCGCAATCTCAGCGAACTGCTGGGCATCTCCCGCGTCACCGCGCGCAAAGCACTGGAAGTGCTGTTCGAGCAAGGCCTGATCCGCCGCAATCAAGGTTCCGGCACGTTCATTACGCCACGCCTGGAACAACCGCTGTCGCGACTCTCGGGGTTCAGTGAAATGCTCCGGCTCAAGGGCTTCGTCCCCGGCTCGCAATGGCTGGAACGGGAAATCACCCCGCCGACCCACGAAGAACTGATCCGCCTCGGCCTGTCACCCAACGACAAGGTTGCGCGGCTCAAACGCTTGCGCAAAGCCGACGACACAGTGATGGCGATCGAGATGAGCACCCTGCCCGCCTCGATCATTCCCAAACCGCAAGCGGTAGGCGATTCCCTCTACGAATACCTCGACGGCATCAGTAAACCGGTGGTCCGCGCCCTGCAACACATTCAGGCGATCAACGCCTCGGACGAATTCGCCGCGCTGGTGGGCATCGCTCCCGGCACCGCCATGCTGCTGATGACCCGGGTCGGCTACACGGAAGACAACACGCCGATCGAAGTCACCGACACCTATTGCCGCAACGACTACTACGACTTTGTCGCAGAGCTGCGTCGCTAAAGAGCTTCGTCGCCAAACAAGCTACCGAGAACCGATCATGTCCGAAGACAACATCCTCACCGCCCACGGCTGGGTTCGCGGCCGGCTGATCCACGAGCACGGCAAGGTCGTGTCTATCGAAGGCCAGCCGTGCGATCCGGCGGACAACGATCTGCCTTACCTGCTGCCGGGTTTCATCGACCTGCACGTTCACGGCGGCGGCGGCAAAGACATTATGGAAGGCGCGCCCGCCTTCGAAACCATCACCAGAACCCACGTGAGGTTTGGCACCACGTCGCTGCTGGCGACCACCATGACTGCGCCGAACGAAGAGATTTCGCGAGTGCTCAAGGACGTCGGCGAGTTCTGCGAGCAGCGGCCAAAAGGCAGCGCCCGAGTCCTCGGCGTACACCTCGAAGGCCCGTACATCAACCCCGGCAAACTCGGCGCTCAGCCGAATTTTGCCCACACCGCGTTGATGGCCGAAGTCGAAGAATACCTGACGCTGGCGCCGATCCGGGTGATCACCATCGCCCCGGAAATCGCCGGTCACGACGGTTTGATCCGCGCCCTCAGCGCTCGTGGCGTGCGTATGCAAATCGGCCATACGCTGGGCAGTTATGAGGAAGGCGTCGCCGCGCTTGCGGCCGGCGCCAGCAGTTTCACCCACCTCTACAACGCCATGAGCCCGCTGCATCACCGCGAGCCGGGCATCGTCGGCGCGGCGCTGGCCCACGCCAAATACGCCGAGCTGATTCCGGACTTGCTGCACGTGCACCCCGGCGCGATCCGCGTGGCGCTGCGCTCGATCCCGTGCCTGTATTGCGTCACCGATTCCACCGCCGCCGCCGGCATGCCCGACGGCGAATACAATCTCGGCAGCCACACCGTGACCAAATGCCTGGGCGGTGTGCGCCTGCCCGACGGCACGCTGGCCGGCAGCACCCTGACCATGGATCAAGCCTTGCGCAACCTGGTGAAGATCGGTTTGCCCATCAGCGAGGCCTCGCAACGACTTTCGCAATTCCCCGCCGACTACCTCGGCCTTCAAGAACGCGGACGCCTGCAACCCGGCGCCTGGGCCGACTGCGTGCGGCTGGACCGCTCACTCACACTGACCGCCGTCATGGTCGAAGGAGAAGACATTGACTTCAAAAATGCTTGAAGAGGCGCTGTCCTCGTTCGAGGCCGTGCAAGCCCAATTGCAGCAGCTCGACCCGCAGATGATCGAGATCGCCGGGCGCCTGCGCCGTCAGCCGCCACAAGTGGCGATGACTGTCGCTCGCGGCAGCTCCGACCATGCCGCGAGCTACTTTGCCTACCAGACCATGCAGCAACTGGGCATCCCGGTCGCGTCGTTGCCGATGTCGGTGGTGACCATGCAGCAAGCACCGTTGAAGGTCAGTGGCCAAGTCGCGTTCGCCTTCTCGCAGTCGGGGCAAAGTCCGGATCTGGTGAATAGCCTGCGTCTGCTGCGCAAGCGCGGCGCCCTGAGCATCTCCATGGTCAACGCCGAGAACTCGCCTTTGGAAGCCGCCTGCGAATTCAGCCTGCCGCTGTGCGCCGGCACCGAAAGCAGCGTCGCCGCGACCAAGAGTTTTATCGCCACCCTCACCGCCAGTGCCCGCCTGATCGCCCACTGGAAAGAAGACGTGGAGTTGCTGGAAGCAGGCCTTGCCCTGCCGGAAGGACTGCGCGAAGCGGCAAAACAGGACTGGAGCCTGGCCATCGATGCATTGCGTGATTGCCAGCGTTTGATGGTGATCGGCCGTGGCGCCGGTTTCGCCATCGCCCAGGAAGCGGCCCTCAAATTCAAGGAGACCTCGGCGATCCAGGCCGAAGCCTTCAGCAGCGCCGAGGTCCGGCATGGCCCGATGGCGCTGATCGACGAGAACTACCCCTTGCTGATCTTCGCCCCGCGCGGCGCCGAGCAGGCCGGGTTGCTAAGCCTGGCCGCCGACATGCGCCAACGCGGTGCCCGCGTGCTACTGGCCGCGCCAGATGACGTCGCCGAACGCGACCTGACCCTGAGCCGCGCCGAACACCCTGCCCTCGACCCGATTCTGGCGATCCAGAGTTTCTACGTCATGGCCGCAGGCTTGGCCGTCGCCCGCGGCATGGACCCGGATCAGCCGCGTCATTTGAGCAAAGTGACGCGCACGCACTGAACCGATTGGTATCCATGCCTATTTGTTGGCGGATGAACACCTCCGAGCTGACGAGTTAATCCGCACAGGGCGAGTTGATCCGAACCGAGTTTTTATTGATGAGACCGAGCCATGCACAACAACAATAAAGAGCTGACCCTCAGCGCCCCGCTCAGCGGCCCGGTGCTCACACTCGCCAAAGTCCCGGACCCGGTGTTCGCCAGCGGCGCCATGGGCGACGGGATTGCCATCGATCCGCTGAACGACACCTTGTATTCGCCCTGTGAAGCGCTCGTGATCCACGTCGCCCGCACCGGCCACGCCATCACCTTGCGCGCCGATAACGGTGCCGAGTTGCTGCTGCACCTGGGCCTCGATACGGTCGAATTGCAGGGCGTCGGTTTCTCGATGCTGGTCAAGGAAGGGGCGCGCGTCAGCAATGGCCAGCCGTTGTTGCGTTATGACCTGGACCAGGTCGCGCAGCAGTGCAAAAGCCTGGTCAGCCTGATGATCCTGACCAACAGCCAAGACTTTCAGGCGCGGCCGATTACGCTGAAATCGGTGAAGGTCGGCGATCCCTTGCTGCACATCTTGCCGAAAGCGGCCAACGGTGTGCAGATCGACATTGAGGTCGTCGGCATCGAGGTTCAGGGGCATGTTCATGTCGCCCATCGCGGCGGCCTGCACGCCCGGCCCGCCGCACTGATCCGCCAGACCGCCCAACAGTTCACGAGCAAATCCTGGCTGCACTTCGCCGGTAAATCGGCGGCCTGCGACAGTTTGATCGGCCTGATGGGGCTGGCCGTCGGTGAGCAAGATGAAATCAGGGTCAGTTGCCAGGGACCGGACGCCGAGGCTGCGCTGCAAGCCCTGTTGGCGGCGTTATCCACAGCCCTGGCCGAAGACAGCCACGCCGCCGCGCCAGCACCGATGGTCCAACGCAATCGCCCTGCCGAAGCGGGCGTGTTGCACGGCGTGTGTGCAGCTCCCGGTCTGGTGGCTGGGCCATTGTTTCGTTTGAACTCGATCAGCTTGCCGATGGATGCCGGCAATCATGATCCCGAGCAACAACGGCAAAGTCTGGAGACAGCACTGACTGGGGTGCGCAGCGACATCGACGCCACTCTGGCCCAAGCGAAGAAGCACAAGCATACCGACGAAGAAGCCATCTTCGCCGCGCATCAGGCGCTGCTCGAAGACCCGGCGCTGCTTGATGCGGCTTATCAATCCATCGACCACGGCACCGCTGCGACTCACGCCTGGAGCCAATCCATCGACGTGCAATGCGAGGTGCTTCAGCAACTCGGCAGCCCGTTGCTGGCCGAACGCGCCAACGACCTGCGCGACCTCAAACAACGCGTGTTGCGCGCCCTGCTCGGTGAAACCTGGCAGTACGACGTGCCGGCCGGCGCCATCGTCGCGGCCCATGAGCTGACGCCATCCGACTTGCTGCAACTGAGCCAGCAAGGAGTGGCCGGGTTGTGCATGGCCGAAGGTGGCGCAACTTCCCATGTGGCGATTCTCGCTCGCGGCAAAGGCTTGCCGTGCATGGTTGCGCTGGGTTCGACGCTGCTCGATCAGAAGCAAGGTCAAGCGGTGGTGCTGGATGCCGACGGCGGGCGTCTCGAACTGACGCCCAACCCCGCGCGCCTGGCCGAGGTGCATCAGGCGCAACTCGATCATCAACAACGTCGCGCGCTTCAACAGGCTCAGGCTCACACCCCGGCACTGACACTGGATGGTTTGCACATCGAAGTCGCCGCCAACGTCGCTTCCAGCGCTGAAGCGGCCGATACCCTGGCCAACGGTGCCGATGGCGTCGGCCTGCTGCGCACCGAATTTCTGTTTGTGGACCGCAACACCGCGCCGGACGAACAGGAACAGCGCATCGCCTATCAAGCCGTGCTCGATGCCATGGGCGACAAGTCGGTGATCATCCGCACCATCGACGTCGGCGGCGACAAGCAACTCGACTATTTACCGCTCCCCGTGGAAGCGAATCCGGTACTCGGTTTACGCGGCATTCGTCTGGCTCAAGTCCGCCCGGAACTGCTGGATCAGCAATTGCGCGCACTGCTGCAGGTCAGCCCGTTGTCGCGCTGCCGGATCCTGCTGCCGATGGTCACCGAAGTCGATGAATTGCTGCACATCCGCCAGCGTCTGGATGCGCTGTGCGGCGAACTCGGCCTGAGCCAACGCCCGGAACTGGGCGTGATGATCGAAGTCCCGGCCGCCGCGCTGCTGGCCGAGCAACTGGCCGAACACGCGGACTTCTTGTCGATCGGCACCAACGATTTGTCCCAATACACCCTGGCCATGGACCGCGATCACGCTGGCCTCGCCTCCCGCGTCGATGCGCTGCACCCGGCATTGCTGCGGCTGATCGCCCAGACCTGCGCCGGTGCGGCGGTGCACAACCGTTGGGTCGGCGTCTGCGGCGCCCTCGCCTCCGATCCGTTGGCCACGCCAGTGTTGATTGGTCTGGGGGTCAGCGAGTTGTCGGTGAGCCCGGTGCAGATCGGCGAAATCAAGGACCGCGTCCGCCGCCTCGATGCCAGCGAATGCCGACGCATCAGCCAGGACCTGCTCAAGCTGAGCAGCGCCAGCGCGGTGCGTCACGCTTGTCATCAGCAATGGCCTCTGAGCTGAACAACGACAACAAGAACAGCGACTAAAACAACAAGAACCCAGGGAGATCCGCCATGTACCAATACTTCATCGAAGGCCTGCAGCGCCTCGGTCGTGCGCTGATGCTGCCGATCGCGATCCTGCCAATCGCCGGCCTGTTGCTGCGACTGGGCGACACCGACCTGCTGGACATCGCGATCATCCACGACGCCGGTCAGGTGATCTTCGCCAACCTGGCATTGATCTTCGCCATCGGCATCGCGGTCGGGTTCGCCAAGGACAACAACGGCACCGCAGGCCTGGCCGGGGTCATTGGCTATCTGGTGATGATCTCCACCCTCAAAGTGCTCGATGCGAGCATCAACATGGGCATGCTCGCCGGGATCGTCAGCGGCCTGATGGCCGGCGCGCTGTACAACCGCTTCAAAGACATCAAGTTGCCGGAGTACCTGGCATTCTTCGGCGGTCGGCGTTTTGTACCGATCGTCACCGGGTTCGCCGCCGTCGGCCTGGGCGTCGTGTTTGGGTTCATCTGGCCGCCGATCCAGCACGGCATCAATGGCTTCGGCACGTTGATGATGGAGAGCGGCAGCTTCGGTGCTTTCGTCTTCGGCGTGTTCAACCGCCTGCTGATCGTCACTGGCCTGCACCATATCCTCAACAACATGGCGTGGTTCGTGTTCGGCAACTTCACCGATCCGACCACAGGAGCTCTGGTGACAGGCGACCTGTCGCGCTACTTTGCCGGCGACCCGAAAGGTGGCCAGTTCATGACCGGCATGTTCCCAATGATGATCTTCGGCCTGCCCGCCGCCTGCCTGGCGATGTACCGCAACGCCCTGCCGGAAAGGCGCAAAGTCATGGGCGGGATCTTCCTCTCCATGGCCCTGACTTCATTTTTGACCGGCGTGACCGAACCGATCGAATTCGCCTTCATGTTCCTCGCGCCGATGCTGTATCTGGTGCATGCGCTGCTGACCGGTTTGTCGATGGCGATCACCAACCTGCTGAACATTCACCTGGGCTTTACCTTCTCAGGCGGCTTCATCGACATGATTCTGGGCTGGGGTGAATCCACCAATGGCTGGCGGGTAGTTCCGGTAGGGCTGGCGTATGCGGTGATCTACTACGTGGTGTTTGATTTCTGTATTCGCCGGTTCAATTTGAAGACGCCGGGGCGTGAAGATGTTCCGACTGGCGACAAAGTTGTGATCACCAAGAACGAGCGCGCCGGGGCTTACATCAAGGCGCTGGGCGGTGCGCAGAATCTGATCACGGTGGGTGCGTGCACGACACGGTTGCGGCTGGACATGGTTGATCGCAATAAGGCATCCGATGCGGACTTGAAAGCGTTGGGCGCGATGGCTGTTGTTCGTCCGGGTAAGGGTGGAAGTTTGCAGGTCGTAGTTGGGCCGATGGCAGACAGCATTGCCGATGAGATCCGGTTGGCGATGCCGGCTTTGGGGCGCGCGGTTATCACCTCCCCCGTTGCTGTTATCGACGTACCTGAAACTGCCACCGTGGCGAACACAGAAGCCCAGCAATGGCTGAAGGCACTGGGCGGCGGCGACAATGTGCTGCAAATGGATTGCGTGGCCATGACCCGGATTCGGTTGCAACTGGCGGATGGCAAGGCGTTGTCGGAGGGGCAGTTGAAAGCGCTTGGTTGCATGGGTGTCAGTCAGTTGGACGGTGGCGTTTGGCATCTGTTGATTGGCGACAAAGCGCCGAGTTTGAGTGGTGCGCTGCAGATGTTGGTCGATCGCAGCGAGGTGAGTGCCAAGGTTTAGATTTATGGCGGCTGAGAGTCAGTCTTCGCGGGCAAGCCTCGCTCCTACAGTGCATGTGTCGCTCGCCATCCCCTGTAGGAGCGAGGCTTGCCCGCGAAAGGCCCTCACGACCAATGAAAATCTGCCCGCTGACCGTCACAGGTCCAGCGGGCTTTTTTCATTGTGCTACCCCTGCGGGTCCAGATGATCCAGTACCCGGTTCACCGACAACTCCGCCAACGAAATCATCTGCTGAATCCCCAAGGCCAGATTGCACGCTGGGCCGGTCAGGTCGAACGCCAACTCACTGGCCATGACATTCGCCGAAGCCAGGGTTTCACAGGCATGGGCCAGCAGGGTTTCGGAATCTACGTTGGGCGCGACGACGAAAATCGTACTTGGACGCTGGCCGGCTTTGGCCTTCTTCCGGGAAGGTGGCGCGAGATAGTGATCGAGTGCACGGATTGCGGCATCGTGGAGTTTTTTGGAATTGAGGCAGGCGTAGGGGGAAACGGATTCGTTTTCCATGTTTGTTTCTAAATCTGTTTCTAAATCTGTTTCTACGTCTGCTTCAGGAGGATTTGGACTGTCTTTGATCATTGTGAAGCTCCTAACAAAAAGTTGGAGCTACCAGCATCACTTGCAGATGATGGGTGGCAGCTGTGCGCGGGTCTGCAAGACCGAGTCGTTAGGCAACCTCGGCAGACCCGAAGATCTCCCGCACACAGCCACCATAAATCGATGACCATTGATTTAAGCGCCACGATTATAGGTGCGCTTAAAGGTGTCTAACAAACTATCGGCGGGCTTGCAGTCCCGGTCGCTGAATTGGCAGCGACAGCCAAAGGTTAGAGAGCACACTTCCGACGCACAACCTGAAAGACTTGTGGGAAGGTTCTGATGTTTTTACCGATTAATAAACATCGTTGTCTGTAAGGCCGTCATCGCGAGCAAGCTCGCTCCCACAGTGGGTCGGCGTACATCTGAGGGAGATTGGATGGCAGTCAGGCCGTCTTCGCGGGCAAGCCTCGCTCCTACAGGTGGGGTGGCGTTCATTTGAAAGAAATTGGTCGGCTGTCAGGCCGCCAAGATCAAAAGATCGCAGCCTTCGGCAGCTCCTACGTGGGGTTGTGTACACCCGCGAGAAATTGGTCGGCTGTCAGACCGCCTTCGCGAGCAAGCCTCGCTCCTACAAAAAGCCATCGGCATACACCCGCCCCTCACCACTCAACAGGCCGAGCGTTAGCTCGCCTGCAGCTTTTGATCTGGCTTTTGATCTTGATCCACCCGCCCCTTCGGGAGGCTGAGCGCAGGTGTTCATCTGGGGATTGGCGCGCAGCGCCGTTCGACGCAGTCGAACCCATCGCATGTAGGTCGTAGCGAAGCAGACCGTAGGGCGATGCCCCCAGATGGATACCGGAGCGAAGGAACGCCGAGCCCTAGCGAGGGGCCGGACGCTTGGGGCGAAGACCTTTGCTTCCTTTGGGGCGTTTGCCAAAGGGAGTCGCCGTAAGGGCGAAACCATAAGCCGCCGTTACAGCAGCAACGGATATGTACACAACCCAACCAAAGCATGGTCGGCCCAAAGGCCGCCACGCCCCAAAATCGCAGCCAACAAAAAACCCGCTGAAATCACTTTCAGCGGGTTTCTCATTTCAGCGGCCAGGAAGATCAGAAATCCTCCAACCGCCATACCTCGTAAGCCGGCGTCTCATAGGGATGGCTCTCTTTCAGAGCCACCACCACCGCCCGAATCAACTCATCGCTGACCACAAGCTCAACCTTCCATTCCTCAACCTGCTCGACCTGCCCCGCTTCACCAACAAACGGCTGACTGCCATCCAGTGGACGAAACTGACCCAACCCAAACACCTGCCACGCACAGTGATCATAAGCCCCGATCCGCCCACCACCGGCAGCGAACACAGCGCTTTTGACCACCTCGACATGACTGGCCGGAACAAAAAAACCGAGCTTGTACACGGCAATCAGCTCCCCGCTCTTAGTTCACCCACACGCGAGCATTACGGAACATACGCATCCAAGGTGCGTCTTCGTTCCAGTCTTCCGAACGCCACGAGTTCTGCACGGCGCGGAACACCCGCTCCGGGTGCGGCATCATGATGGTCACGCGACCGTCGCGGCTGGTCAAACCGGTGATCCCGCGCGGCGAGCCGTTCGGGTTGGCCGGATAGTTTTCAGTGACCTTGCCATGGTTGTCGACGAAACGCATCGCCACACAACCCGACAGATCGGCTTCCAGCAACGCTTCTTCGCTGGCGAATTCGGCATGGCCTTCACCGTGAGCGATAGCGATTGGCATGCGCGAACCGGCCATGCCCTGCAGGAAGATCGAGTTCGACTCCTGGACCTGAACCATCGCCACGCGCGCCTCAAACTGCTCGGAGCGGTTACGCACGAAGTGCGGCCAGAATTCGCTGCCCGGGATCAGCTCGTGCAGGTTGGACATCATCTGGCAACCGTTGCACACGCCGAGGGTGAAGCTGTCGGTACGTTCGAAGAAGCCCTGGAAGGCATCGCGAGCACGGCTGTTGAACAGCGCGGACTTGGCCCAGCCTTCGCCGGCACCGAGTACGTCGCCGTAGGAGAAACCGCCGCACGCCACCAGACCTTTGAACTCGTTCAGGTCGACACGGCCGGCCAGAATGTCGCTCATGTGCACGTCGATCGCGTTGAAACCGGCGCGGTCGAACGCGGCCGCCATTTCCACCTGACCGTTGACGCCCTGCTCACGCAGCACGGCAACCTGTGGGCGGATGCCTTTCTTGATGTAAGGCGCGGCGACGTCCTGGTTGACGTCGTAGCTGAGCTTGACGCTCAGGCCCGGGTTGTCTTCTTCCAGCAGCACGTCGAACTCTTGTTCGGCGCAATCGGCGTTATCACGCAGACGCTGGATCTGGTAGCTGGTCTCGGCCCACTGACGTTGCAGCAGACGACGCTGACCTTCGAACACGGTGTCGCCGTTGAAAGTGATGCTGATCTCGCCGTTGTTCATCGGCTGACCGATCACCGACACGCAGTCACCCAGGCCCGCTGCGCTGAACTGCGCGAGGATGTCCGGAGTGGCGTCCTGGCGAACCTGGATCACAGCACCCAGTTCTTCGTTGAACAGGATCGCGGCGATGTCGGCGGAGGTTTCTGCCAGACCGTCGAGGTTCAGGCTCAGGCCGCAATGACCGGCGAAGGCCATTTCCACCACGCTGGTCAGCAGACCACCGTCGGAACGGTCGTGGTAAGCCAGCAAGTGACCGTCGGCGTTGAGGCCCTGGATCACGGCGAAGAAGGCTTTCAGGTCTTCGGCGTCATCGACGTCCGGGGCCTGCTTGCCAAGCTTGCCATGAACCTGAGCGAGGATCGAAGCGCCCATGCGGTTCTGACCGCGACCGAGGTCGATCAGGATCAGGTCGGTGGTGCCCTTGTCCATGCGCAGTTGCGGGGTCATGGTCTGACGGATGTCAGCCACTGGGGCGAAACCGGTCACGATCAGCGACATCGGCGAAGTCACGGTCTTGTCGACGCCTTCGTCGTTCCAGCGGGTGGCCATGGACATCGAGTCCTTGCCCACCGGGATGGTGATGCCGAGGTCCGGGCACAATTCCATGCCGACCGCTTTCACGGTGTCGTACAGACGCGCGTCTTCACCCGGGTGACCGGCGGCGGACATCCAGTTCGCCGACAGTTTGATGTCGGAGATTTTGGCGATGCGCGAAGCCGCGATGTTGGTCAGGGTTTCGCCGATGGCCATGCGGCCCGACGCCGGAGCGTCCAGCAGAGCCAGCGGAGTACGCTCGCCCATGGCCATGGCTTCACCGGTGTAGACGTCGAAGCTGGTAGCGGTGACGGCAACGTCGGCCACCGGAACCTGCCACGGGCCGACCATCTGATCACGGGCCACGAGGCCGGTGATGGTGCGGTCGCCGATGGTGATCAGGAAACTTTTGCTGGCCACGGCCGGATGATGCAGAACGCGCTCGACGCAGTCGGCGATCTCGAGGGTCGACGGATCGAAATCGTCGCCCAGCTCGTTTTCGCGAACGGCCGAACGATGCATGCGCGGGGCTTTGCCCAGCAGCACTTCGAGCGGCATGTCCACCGGGCTGTTGCCGAAGTGGCTGTCGGTCACGGTCAGTTGCGGTTCGGCAGTGGCTTCGCCGACCACGGCAAACGGGCAACGCTCACGTTCGCAGATCGCCTGGAAGCGTTCGAAGTCCGCGGGGCCGACTGCCAGAACGTAGCGTTCCTGGGATTCGTTACTCCAGATTTCGTGCGGGGCCATGCCCGGCTCGTCGTTTGGAATGTTGCGCAGTTCGAAGCGACCGCCACGGTTGCCGTCGTTGACCAGTTCCGGGAAGGCGTTGGACAGACCGCCCGCGCCGACGTCATGGATGAAGCTGATCGGGTTTTTGTCACCCAACTGCCAGCAACGGTCGATGACTTCCTGGCAGCGACGTTCCATTTCCGGGTTTTCGCGTTGTACGGATGCGAAGTCCAGATCCGCCGAGCTGGTGCCGGTGGCCATGGAAGAGGCAGCACCGCCGCCCAGGCCGATGAGCATTGCCGGGCCGCCGAGGACGATCAGCTTGGAGCCAACGGTGATCTCGCCTTTCTGCACGTGTTCGGCACGGATGTTACCCATGCCGCCAGCCAGCATGATCGGCTTGTGGTAACCGCGAACTTCGTCGCCACGCGGGGTGGTGATCGATTGTTCGAAGGTACGGAAATAACCGGTCAGGGCCGGACGACCGAATTCGTTGTTGAACGCGGCACCGCCCAACGGGCCTTCGATCATGATGTCCAGCGCGGTAACGATGCGCTCAGGCTTGCCGTACGGCACTTCCCATGGCTGTTCGAAACCCGGGATTTGCAGGTTGGACACGGTGAAACCGGTCAGGCCAGCCTTTGGCTTGGCGCCGCGACCGGTTGCACCTTCGTCACGAATCTCGCCGCCGCTACCGGTGGATGCGCCCGGGAACGGGGCAATCGCGGTCGGGTGGTTGTGAGTTTCGACTTTCATCAGGATGTGCACCGGTTCCTGCACCGCGCCGTACTGGCGGGTTTCAGGGTCCGGGAAGAAACGACCGGCAACGGAGCCGACGATTACCGAGGCGTTGTCCTTATAAGCCGACAGAACACCTTCGCTGTGCATCTGGTAGGTGTTCTTGATCATGCCGAACAGGCTTTTTTCCTGGCTCTGACCGTCGATGTCCCAACTGGCGTTGAAGATCTTGTGACGGCAGTGCTCGGAGTTTGCCTGGGCAAACATCATCAGTTCGATGTCATGCGGGTTGCGCTTCAAGCCGACGAAGGCTGCGACCAGATAGTCGATCTCGTCTTCGGCCAGGGCCAGGCCCAGCTCGGTGTTGGCTTTTTCCAGCGCGGCGCGGCCGCCACCCAACACGTCGATCGCGGTCAGGGGCTTGGGTTCGGCGTGGCTGAACAGGCCGGCGGCTTGTTCAAGGTTGTCCAATACGATCTGGGTCATGCGGTCATGCAGAGCGCCTGCGATCAGCTGCGCTTCGGCATCGCTGAACTGGCCGGCGACGTAGAACGCGATACCGCGCTCCAGGCGCTGGATCTTGGTCAGGCCGCAGTTGCGAGCGATGTCGCTGGCTTTACTGGACCACGGCGAGATAGTGCCGAAACGTGGCAACACCAGAAACAGACGACCGGTTGGCTCTTGTACTGGAACGCTTGGGCCGTACTTCAGAAGGCGCGCGAGCACCTGCTGTTCGTCGCCGGTCAGGACGCCGGTAACTTCGGCGAAGTGAGCGAATTCAGCATACAAGCCGCTGACAGCCGGAACCTTCTGGCTCAGTTGCTCAAGGAGTTTGCTGTGGCGAAAGGCAGAAAGGGCAGGAGCGCCGCGCAGGATCAACATCTTCGGGACAGCCTCGGGAAGGGGTGTGCTTTGAGGCCGTGCATTCTAGCCTAAACCGCCCGCGACATCACCCGAAACGGTACGCACGGCTGCACCCGAACGTCGGGCCGGGTATTCGGGCCCGAAACAGGCGCGCGCCGCGGGTTATTTTTTCTGTCACAAAATGCTGTTTGGGCCCATTCCTGCGGGCTCCAAGCGGGTTTTAGACTCTCTAGCAGACAAGCCCTTCGCTGTCGAGATATGGCGCTCGTGGTCCTTTGCGTATACTGCGCAGATGTTTTCCCCAACGGCTTTGCGTCCGCGGTACGCCAAATGGCTGATCGCAACCGGACTCTTCCTGGTGCTCGGTGGCTGTGTTGATAAACCCAACACGCTGGAGCGCGTAAAGGAGGATGGCGTGCTGCGGGTGGTTACCCGTAACAGTCCCGCCACCTACTTTCAGGATCGCAACGGTGAAACCGGCTTCGAATACGAGCTGGTGAAGCGCTTCGCCGACGATCTGGGGGTCGAGCTCAAGATCGAAACCGCCGACAACCTCGATGACCTGTTCAATCAGGTGGGCAAGCCCAATGGCCCGGTGCTGGCTGCTGCCGGCCTGGTCAGCAGCGAGCAACGCAAACAGCAGGTGCGGTTTTCCCACTCCTACCTCGAAGTCACCCCACAGATCATCTACCGTAACGGCCAGTCGCGGCCGACCGACGCAGGCGATCTGGTCGGCAAGAAGATCATGGTGCTCAAGGGCAGCACCCACGCCGAGCAATTGGCAGAGCTGAAAAAGAAATATCCCGGCATTGAATACGAAGAGTCCGACGCAGTTGAAGTCGTCGATTTGCTGCGCATGGTCGACGAAGCCCAGATCGATCTGACCCTGGTCGATTCCAACGAAGTCGCGATGAACCAGGTGTACTTCCCCAACGTGCGGGTCGCCTTCGACCTCGGTGACGCCAGCAATCAGAGCTGGGCCGTGGCCGCCGGCGAAGACAACAGCCTGCTCAACGAGATCAACTCCTACCTCGACAAAGTAAAGAAAAACGGCACCCTGCAACGCCTCAAGGATCGCTATTACGGGCACGTCGACGTGCTGGGTTACATGGGCGCCTACACCTTCGCCCAGCATCTGCAGCAGCGGTTGCCCAAGTACGAACAGCACTTCAAGACGTACGCCAAGAAAGAGAAAGTCGACTGGCGCCTGCTGGCGGCGATCGGTTATCAGGAATCGCTGTGGCAAGCGGCGGTCACGTCCAAGACCGGCGTGCGCGGATTGATGATGCTGACCCAGAACACGGCGCAAGCCATGGGCGTGTCCAATCGACTCGATCCCAAGCAGAGCATCATGGGTGGGGCAAAGTACCTGGCCTACATGAAGGACCAACTGGATGAGTCGATCCAGGAGCCGGATCGTACGTGGTTCGCGCTCGCAGCCTACAACGTCGGCAGCGGTCACCTGGATGACGCGCGCAAACTGGCGGCCAAGGAAGGGTTGAACCCGGACAAGTGGCTGGATGTGAAGAAAATCCTGCCGCGCCTGTCGCAGAAACAGTGGTACAGCAAAACTCGTTACGGCTACGCCCGAGGCGGCGAGCCGGTGCATTTCGTGGCGAACATCCGTCGTTATTACGACATCCTGACGTGGGTGACGCAGCCGCAGCTCGAAGGCAATCAGGTCGCTGAAGGCAACCTGCATGTGCCGGGGGTCGACAAGACCAAGCCGAGCCAGGAAACCCCGCCGCTTTAAATCTTCGCAGCCTTCAAAGACGCCATCGCGGGCAAGCCACGCTCCCACAGATCCGCGTCGAATATTCAACTGTCGTTCAACTCGGACCTGTGGGAGCGTGGCTTGCCCGCGATGGCAGCGCCGCCAATCTAACCTTTTATCGCAGCGGCCAGAATCAGCGCCTTCATCTCCGACACCGCCGACTTGAACCCGACGAACAACGCATGGGCCACCAGCGCATGGCCGATGTTCAGTTCATTGATGCCCTTGATCGCCGCAACAGCTTCGACGTTGTGATAGTGCAGACCGTGACCGGCATTGACGATCAACCCCTGGGCCAGACCGAATGCCACGCCATCGGCCACGCGCTTGAGCTCTTCAGCGACTTCGGTTGGCGTCTCGGCGTCCGCATAACGCCCGGTGTGCAATTCGATGGCCGGCGCACCGACACGACGGGATGCTTCGATCTGCCGCTCGTCAGCGTCGATGAACAGCGACACTTCACAGCCGATCTTCGCCAGGCGATCTACCGCAGCCTTGATCCGCGCCTCCTGCCCTGCCACGTCCAGACCGCCCTCGGTGGTCAGCTCTTGACGGGTTTCCGGGACCAGGCAAATGTGCGCCGGGCGGATGCGTTCGGCGAACGCCATCATTTCTTCGGTGACACCCATCTCGAAGTTCATGCGGGTTTGCAGCACGTCCTTGAGCAGCAGCACATCGCGCTCCTGAATGTGCCGGCGGTCTTCGCGCAAGTGCACGGTGATGCCGTCAGCGCCCGCCTCTTCCGCGTCCAGCGCTGCCTTGACCGGATCCGGGTAGCGAGTCCCCCGGGCCTGACGCAGGGTGGCAACGTGGTCGATGTTCACGCCAAGAAGAATGCGATTGCTGGTGGTCACGGAAGCGCTCCTGAAATAAGGGAAAGTTCGGTGCACAGCATACGGGGTGATCAGGGCTTGCGAAACAACTCACGACTGACCAGCGGACGACCACCCAGATGAACGGCCAGTGCCTGACGCATCAAGCGCTTGGCGGCGGACAGCGCACCAGGCGCGGACCAGTCGGCATCGGCCATGGCCAGCAATTCAGTGCCGTTGAACAGGCCCGGTTGTAGCAGGTAGACCCGTTCCAGGCCTGCATCCACTTGCAAGCGGTAGAGACCATCCGGCGCGATGGGGTCACCGTGGATGTCGGTGTTCAACGCAAAGCCATAACCGAGGTCGTCGAGCAAACGCCATTCGAAGGACCGCAGCAAAGGCTCCAACGGACGGCCTTCGACCAGGGCGAGCAAGGTCGCGGCGTAGTGATCGAAAACCGCGGGATGAGGGTCTTCAGCGGGCAGCAGACGGATCAGCAATTCGTTGAGGTAGAGGCCGCTGAACAGCGCCTCGCCGTTGAGCCAGGTGGAAACACCGGCGCTTTCCATGCGGCCGACATTCTTCAGCTCGCCCCGGCCACGGAATTCGACTTCCAGCGGCACAAAAGGCCGCGCCAACGTCCCGGCCTTGCCCCGTGCGCTACGCAACACCGCCCGCAGCCGACCTTGCGGCGTAAGGAAATCCACCAGCGCGCTGCTTTCGCGGTAGGCGCGGCTATGGAGGACGTAGGCGGGTTGGCCGGTTGGCGCGGTGTTCGACATGGAAATCGCAGTTCTCAATGAAGGAGCGCAGTTCTACAAACAACCAAAACCAATGTGGGAGCGGGCTTGCCCGCGATGGCGGACTTACATTCAACATCTCTGCTGAATGTTACATCCTCATCGCGGGCAAGCCCGCTCCCACAGGGTTCTACGGTGCAGCGCAGACCGGTGTTACAGGTCGCCGTAACCCAGCGAACGCAGCGCACGTTCGTCATCGGACCAGCCGCCCTTAACCTTGACCCACAGGTTGAGCATGATCTTGGAGTCGAACAGCAGCTCCATGTCCTTGCGCGCCTCGGTGCCGATGCGCTTGATGCGCTCGCCCTTGTCGCCAATGATGATTTTCTTCTGGCCGTCACGTTCGACGAGGATCAAGGCATGGATGTGCAGGGTTTTGCCCTGCTGCTTGAACTCTTCGATTTCCACGGTGATCTGGTACGGCAGCTCGGCGCCCAACTGGCGCATGATTTTCTCGCGCACCAGTTCAGCGGCGAGGAAGCGGCTGCTGCGGTCAGTGATCTGATCTTCCGGGAAGAAGTGATCGTTTTCCGGCAGGTGCTCGGCAATCACTCGTTCCAGCGTGTCCAGGTTGTGCCCGTGCTGGGCCGAGATCGGCATGATCTGCGCGTTCGGCAGCTGTTCCTGTAACCAGGTCAGGTGCGGCATCAACTCGGATTTGTCTTCGATACGGTCGGTCTTGTTCAGCGCCACGATCAGCGGGCCGGTCACGTACTGAACGCGCTCGAGGACCATCTGGTCTTCGTCGGTCCACTTGGTGCGGTCAACCACGAAGATCACCACGTCGACGTCTTTCAACGCCGCCGAAGCGGTCTTGTTCATGTAGCGGTTGAGGGCCTTTTCGCCCCCCTTGTGCATGCCTGGGGTGTCGACGTAGATCGCCTGAACGGTGCCTTCGGTCTTGATGCCGAGCATGTTGTGACGGGTGGTCTGCGGCTTGCGCGAGGTGATCGCCAGCTTCTGACCCAGAATGTGGTTCAGCAGCGTGGACTTGCCCACGTTGGGACGGCCGACGATGGCAACATAGCCACAGCGAGTTGCGGTTGAATCAGTCATTGCCATTCTCCACACCCAGGGCAATCAGTGCTGCGGCGGCCGCTACCTGTTCGGCAATACGACGACTCACACCCTGACCTCGGCTTTTTTCATTCAGTAAGATGATTTCACATTCGACGAAGAACGTCCGGCAATGCGGCTCACCCTGGATATCCACCACTTCGTAACGCGGCAGCTCACAACCACGCGACTGCAGGAATTCCTGCAGGCGGGTTTTCGGATCTTTGTTGGTGTCGACCAGCGTCAGGCCTTCGAACTCTCCGGCCAGCCAGGCCAGCACGCGCTCGCGCGCCATGTCCATGCCGGCGTCCAGATAGATCGCACCAATCAGCGCTTCCAGGGCATCGGCCAGAATCGATTCGCGACGGAAACCGCCGCTTTTCAATTCGCCGGAGCCCAAGCGCAGGTATTCGCCCAGGTCGAAACCACGGGCCAGTACGGCCAGGGTTTCACCTTTCACCAAGCGGGCGCGCAAACGCGACAACTGGCCTTCGCGGGCCAGCGGGAAGCGATCGAACAGCGCCTCGCCAGCGACGAAGTTGAGGATGGCATCACCGAGGAACTCCAGGCGTTCGTTGTTGCGCCCGGCAAAGCTGCGGTGAGTCAGGGCCAGAACCATCAGTTCCTGGTCTTTGAAGGTGTAGCCGAGCTGACGCTCTAGACGGCTTAAGGAGACGCTCACGGTTTACCCACGCTGAGTTCGTGGCTGGATTCCACCGCCATCGCCGTGGTACGGCGCAGGCTTGGGACAATTAACGCTGTGTTCAAAAATAACGTCCTGAATATCGTTGTTTTCATGCTTCTGCCGTCGATTATGCCGACTCCAGAAATGCATTCGGCGCTGTGTTCAACAGCGCCGTGTGTGATTACTTGATCAGGCCAACCCGCGAGAAATTCGGCAGGTGACTGAGTTTGGGTTCCGGCCAGCTCATCCAGACTGCGAAGGCCTTGCCGACGATATTCTTGTCGGGAACCATGCCCAGCAGATCCTTGGGAATACTCGGATCATCCCAGTAGCGACTGTCGTTCGAGTTGTCGCGGTTGTCGCCCATCATGAAGTAGTGCCCGGCAGGCACGGTCCACGAATGATCCGGCGTTGCGCGGTAGCGGCTCATTTCCTTGCGGATAAGGTGCTCGGCGACGCCGAGTTTTTCCTTGTAGAGCTCGGCGCTGCCCAACGTGCCCGGCTCGGAGCCGACCAGTTGTTCGGCGATCGACTCACCGTTGACGAACAGGCGCTTGTCCGCGGTGTAGCGAATCTGGTCACCCGGCAGGCCCACCACACGCTTGATGTAATTGACGTTCGGGTCGCTTGGGTAGCGGAACACCATCACATCGCCGCGCTGCGGATCACCGACTTCGATGACTTTCTTGTCGATCACCGGCAGGCGGATCCCGTAAGAAAATTTGTTCACCAGAATGAAGTCGCCGACGTCCAGGGTCGGTTTCATCGAGCCGGAAGGAATCTGGAACGGTTCCACCAGGAACGAACGCAGCACCAGCACGATGAACAACACCGGGAAGAACGACTTGCCGTATTCGACCAGCAGCGGCTCTTTGTTCAGTTTCTCGACCACCACCATGTCAGCCTGGCTGACGCTTCCTTGATAGGAGTTAATGGCAGCCCGGCGCCGTGGCGCCAGGAACAGCAGATCGAGCAACGCCAACAGGCCGCAGACGAACACGGCGATGACCAGCAACAGCGGGAAATTTAGTGACATAGGACCTAACTATCCAACCTGAGCACGGCAAGGAAGGCTTCTTGTGGAATTTCCACGTTACCGACCTGCTTCATGCGTTTTTTACCGGCCTTTTGCTTTTCCAGCAGCTTTTTCTTACGGCTGACGTCACCACCGTAGCATTTGGCCAATACGTTCTTTCTGAGCGCCTTGACGGTTGTCCGCGCCACAATCTGCCCGCCAATGGCGGCCTGGATTGCCACGTCGAACATCTGCCGCGGAATCAGTTCTTTCATCTTCTCGGTCAACTGGCGACCTTTGTAGTGCGCATTGTCACGGTGCACGATCAACGCCAGGGCGTCGACCTTGTCGCCGTTGATCAGCACGTCCAGTTTCACCAGACTAGCCGATTGGTAACGATCGAAATGGTAATCCAGCGAAGCATAGCCACGGCTGGTGGATTTCAGACGGTCGAAGAAGTCGAGGACCACTTCGTTCATCGGCAAATCGTAGGTCACTTGTACCTGGGTACCGAGGAACAGCATGTCGTGCTGCACGCCACGCTTTTCGATACACAGGGTAATGACGTTACCCAGGTGCTCTTGCGGCACAAGGATATTGGCCCGCACGATCGGCTCACGCATGTCTTCGATCGACGACAGGTCCGGGAGCTTCGACGGGTTATCGACATAGATCGTCTCGCCGGTCTTGAGCAGCAGCTCGAAGATTACCGTCGGCGCCGTGGTGATCAGGTCCAGGTTGTATTCGCGCTCCAGGCGCTCCTGGATGATTTCCATGTGCAGCATGCCGAGGAAGCCGCAACGGAAGCCGAAACCCAGTGCGTCTGAGCTTTCCGGTGTGTATTGCAGCGACGAATCGTTGAGGGTGAGCTTTTGCAGCGCCTCGCGGAAGTCTTCGAAGTCGTCGGAGCTGACCGGGAACAAACCGGCGTACACCTGCGGCTGAATGCGTTTGAAGCCTGGCAGCACATCGACGTCCGGCGTCGAGCTCAAGGTCAGGGTATCGCCCACTGGCGCACCGTGAATGTCCTTGATGCTGGCGATGATGAAGCCCACTTCACCGGCCTTCAGGTCGACGGTAGGGGTGTGTTTCGGATTGAATACACCGACGCTGTCCACCAGGTGGATCTTGCCGGTGGACTTGACGAGGATCTTGTCGCCCTTCTTCACACGACCGTGACGCACGCGTACCAGGGAAACAACGCCCAGGTAGTTGTCGAACCAGGAGTCGATGATCAACGCTTGCAGCGGATCTTCGTAGTTGCCGGTCGGCGCGGGAATGGTGTGAACCAGGCGTTCGAGCACTTCATCGACGCCCAGGCCAGTCTTGGCGCTGCACTCGACTGCATCGGTGGCATCGATGCCGATGATTTTTTCGATTTCTTCTTTGACGCGGTCCGGATCGGCCTGAGGCAGGTCGATCTTGTTCAGGACTGGCATGACTTCCAGGCCCTGCTCGATTGCCGTGTAGCAGTTGGCAACCGACTGCGCTTCAACGCCCTGACCGGCATCGACCACCAGCAACGCACCTTCACAGGCCGCCAGCGACCGGCTGACTTCGTAGGTGAAGTCGACGTGGCCGGGGGTGTCAATGAAGTTCAGCTGGTACTTGATGCCATCGCGGGCGGTGTAATAAAGGGTGACGCTGTGGGCCTTGATGGTGATCCCGCGTTCACGCTCCAGGTCCATGGAGTCCAGCACCTGGGCTTCCATTTCGCGCTCGGCAAGGCCGCCGCACATCTGGATGAAGCGATCGGCCAGCGTCGACTTGCCATGGTCAATGTGGGCGATGATGGAGAAATTGCGGATATGACTCAAATCACTCACGGATCAACACTCAAAAAGGCTGCAGGCATAGCCCGCCGAAAAATAGCCGGGAATTGTACCTGATCCACGGCGCAAGCGTCACGTTCGCAGGTCAGACGGCGCATACAAAAACGCCCCGGTCTTGCGACAGGGGCGTTTTGAGTGACAAGCCACATCGGGAAAAACCCGCGATCAACCGGCCCGGCGCAACAACCAGACCCCGGCCAGGGCACAGACACTGGCCGGTACCAGCACCGCAAACAGCGGCGAGAAACCGAATACCAGGCTCGAAGGGCCCAGCAAATCCTGGACGATGCGGAAGGTGAAGCCCACCAGCACACCGGTAAAGACCCGCTGACCGAGGGTCACCGAACGCAACGGGCCAAAGATGAAGGAAATCGCCATCAGCACCAATGCAGCGGTCACCAGCGGCTGCAACACCTTGACCCAAAACGCCAGCCAGTAACGACCGTTGCTCAGGCCCTGATCAGCCAGGTAGTGGATGTAACTCCACAGACCGGTGATCGACAGCGATTCAGGCGCCATCACCACGGTGCTCAGCAGTTGTGGGCTCAGGGCTACTTCCCAGCGCTCCACCGGAGTCGTCACCACTTCGGTGCTCTTGTCATGGAACAACGTGGTCGTGACGTCGCTCAGTTGCCAGTGATCGGTATCGAATTCCGCGCGCTTGGCGAAGCTCGAAGACAACATGTGGCGTTGATCGTCGAAGCGATAACGGGTCACGCCGTACAGCAGACCATTGGGTTGCACAGAGTTGACGTGAATGAACTCGTCACCCTGCCGGTGCCACAGACCATGCTTGGCGCTTTGCGCGTCGCCACTGCCCTGGGCCAGCGAGCGGTTGGCCTGAGCGGTGACTTCCGTGGCCGGCGCGACGTATTCGCCAATCACCAGCCCTACCGCCATCAAAAGCAGCATCGGCTTCATGACAGCCCAGACGATCCGCCCGAGCGACACACCTGCAGCGCGCATGATGGTCAGTTCGCTGTGGCTGGCCAGACTGCCGAGGCCGATCAGGCAACCGATCAGCGCCGCCATCGGCAACATGTCGTACAGACGGCGCGGCGCGGTCAGCAGCACATAGCTCAGGACATCCATCAGCGTGTAGGTATCGCTGACCTCACTCATTTCATCGATGAAGGCAAACAGCGTGGCCAGGCCGAGGATGATCCCCAGCACTGCCAGGATCGCAACGAACACGCTGCTACCGATGTAGCGATCGAGCTTATCCACGGGCCACCTCCAGCGCACTGCGGCGACTCGCCATCTTCAAGCGCAACGGCTCCCAGTACAGCAAGCCCAGGCCAATGGCCAGGAAGATCGCATGCACCCACCACAAGCCCAATGCTGACGGGATCTTGCCCTTTTCGAGGGCGCCGCGAGCGGCAATCAGGATGGTCAGGTAAGCCATATAAAGAAGAATCGCCGGCAGCAGCTTGAGGAAACGGCCCTGGCGCGGGTTGACCCGCGACAGCGGCACCGCCATCAGGGTCACGATGAAGACCAGCAATGGCAGAGACAGACGCCATTGCAGTTCGGTACGCGAGCGAATGTCATCGCTGCCCAGCAGGGAGCGGGTGCTCATCGCGTCACGGTCGGTGACTTCGTCACTGACGTCCGGCTTGGGCAGCAATACGCCGTACTCGTCGTATTTGATGGCACGGTAATCGGCCTGCCCCGGATTACCGTCGTAGCGGTAGCCGTTGTCGAGAATCAGGTAACGGTTGCCGTCGGGGCGAATTTCCTGGCGCCCCTTCTCGGCCACCAATACGGAAATCCCGCGATCCTTTTTGTCGGAGTTTATATTTTTCTGCGAAATGAACACGCCGCCCAGATTGATGCGGTCATCCGACAATTGTTCGGTGTAGGTCACTCGAGTGCCGTCGCGCAAGGCCTGGAAACGGCCTGGTTCGAGGGTGTCGAACTCGGTCATCGCATCCTGTTTGTTCAGCAGCAACTGGAACTGGTTGGCACCCTGTGGCGCCAGGCTCAGGCTCAGCCAAGCCACCACCAGCGCAACCAGCGTGGCCGGAAACAGGGTGATGCGAAACAGTCGCTGCTGACTCATGCCGGTGGCGGACAGCACGGTCATTTCGCTGTCGAGGTACAGACGGCCGTAGGCCAGCAATATCCCGAGAAACAGCCCCAAAGGCAGGATCAACTGCAGGAAACCCGGCAGACGGAACCCCATGATCAGGAACAGCGAACCCGGGTCCAGAAGGCCAGAAGCCGCCTGGGCGAGGTATTTGATGAAGCGTCCGCTCATGATGATGACCAGCAGCACGGCGCTGACGGCGCTCAAGGTCAACAGGACTTCGCGGGATAGATAACGGAAGACAATCAAACCAGACACTCCAGGGTTGTCAGGCTAAGCGGCCAAACAAACAAACGTATCGGTCGGCCCGCAGGGCAGAGCCGCCGAAAAAGATGGCGCATTATCCTGTGATTGGGTGCGCCTGTCACTGCGCACGCTCAAGCAGACACCTGAACCACCGAAGTTCGCACCACCGAGGGTTGTCAGGCGCCGGTAGCGAGGTTCAAACTGCGGCCTTTGTCGCTGGCATTGCTACCTGCGTCTTTCTACTTATAAGCAAGCCTCTGCGCGCCGCGCACTTTGACCACTCATTCAGGGACCCAGACATGGAACTGGTTGTAAAAAGCGTTAGCCCGGAAACGTTGAAGACCGCCACGCTGGTGGTCGCCGTCGGCGAAGGCCGCAAACTCGGCGCCGTTGCCAAACAACTCGACGAGCTGAGCGGTGGCACCATCAGTGCCGTGCTCAAGCGCGGCGACCTGGCCGGCAAAGTCGGCCAGAGCCTGTTGCTGCACAGCCTGCCTAACCTCAAGGCTGAGCGTGTATTGCTGGTGGGCGTGGGCAAGGATGAAGAGCTGGGCGATCGCCCGTTCCGCAAAATCATCGCCGGCATCCTCAACACCCTTAAAGGCCTGGGCGGCAGCGATGCAGTGCTGGCCCTGGACGAAGTCGTGGTCAAAGGCCGCGACAGCTATGGCAAGACCCGCCTGCTGGCAGAAACCCTGGTAGATGGCGAATACACCTTCGACCAGTTCAAGAGCCAGAAAGCCGACCCGCTCGCCCTGAAGAAAGTCACCCTGGTGACCATCAAGGCCGCACAGGCTGAAGTCGAACGCGCCGTGGCCCATGCCACCGCGATCGCCAATGGCATGGCCTTCACCCGTAACCTGGGCAACCTGCCGCCAAACATCTGCCACCCGACGTTCCTGGGCGAGCAAGCCAAGAACCTGGGCAAAGAATTCAAGAGCCTGAAAGTCGAAGTCCTCGATGAGAAGAAGATCAAGGACCTGGGCATGGGCTCGTTCTACGCCGTCGGCCAGGGCAGCGCCCAGCCGCCGCGCTTGATCGTCATGCAATACAACGGCGGCAAGAAATCCGAGAAGCCGTACGCACTGGTCGGCAAAGGCATTACCTTCGACACCGGCGGCATCAGCCTCAAGCCGGGCGCCGGCATGGATGAAATGAAGTACGACATGGGCGGCGCCGCCAGCGTGTTCGGTACCTTGCGCGCCGTGCTCGAGCTGAAACTGCCGATCAACCTGGTGTGCATCCTGGCCTGCGCCGAGAACATGCCGAGCGGCAACGCTTCGCGTCCGGGCGACATCGTCACCACCATGAGCGGCCTGACCGTGGAAATCCTCAACACCGACGCCGAAGGCCGTCTGGTGCTGTGCGATGCCCTGACCTACTCCGAACGCTTCAAGCCGCAAGCGGTAATCGACATCGCCACCCTGACTGGCGCTTGCGTCGTTGCGCTGGGTTCCCACACCTCGGGCCTGCTGGGCAACAACGACGAGCTGATCGGCCAACTGCTGAGCGCCGGCCAATCCGCCGACGACCGCGCCTGGCAACTGCCGCTGTTCGATGAATATCAAGAGCAGCTGGACAGCCCGTTCGCCGACATCGCCAACATTGGCGGCCCGAAAGCCGGCACCATCACCGCTGCCTGCTTCCTGTCGCGTTTCACCAAGAACCTGAACTGGGCGCACCTGGACATCGCCGGCACGGCCTGGACCAGCGGCGGCAAGGACAAGGGCGCCACTGGCCGTCCGGTTCCCCTGCTGACCCAATACCTGCTGGACCGCGCCAAAGCCTGAAACCATTGAACTTGAGCGACGTCACTTTCCGGTGACGCCGCTCAAGGCTCAGGAACCGCAATGACCAAAGTCGATTTCTATATCCTGCCCAGCGCCGATCCTTCGGCACGGCTGGATTTCGCCTGCAAGCTCACCGAAAAAGCCTGGCGCATGGGCCATCGCATTTACCTGCACTGCAGCGATGCCGCCCAGCGTGATGACCTCGATGCGCGTTTGTGGGCCTTCAAGGGCGAAAGCTTCGTGCCCCACGGTCCCGCCGAAAGCGAGCCAGAGGGTTTGATTGTCCTGGGTCTTGGCGATGACTGCGGTCAGCATCAGGATCTGCTGGTCAATCTTGACCTGAAAGTCCCGGTATTTGCCAAACAGTTCGCCCGCGTGGCGGAAGTGGTGGTGGAAGATCCGACGATTCGTACGGCTGCGCGGGAGAGTTTCCGTTTCTACCGCGAACAGGGCTATCCTCTGCAAGATCACCGTTTACAGCGACTCTGAGCATTCCGATGGACACTCCAAAACCGCAGAAAAACTCCGCGCATCTGCTGGATGACCTCGAGTCGATCCGCCAACTGCTCGGCGATGACAACCTGCAACCGCCCTTGCTGACCGACACGGTCATCGAAGGTGATCAGGAACAGATCCCCATGCTGTTCGACGCCGTTGGCAATGCGCCGCAACCGGTCGAAACGACACCCCCGCCCGCCCCAGCCGCGCAACCGTCGCCTGCCGCGAGCAAAGGCCCTGACGCCCTGCTGCACCTGGACAGCGAACTGCGCGCCGCCGCGCTATTGATCATGCAAGACGTGATCGACGACTTCGCCCCGCACATCGAAACCGAAATCAAACGCCGTCTTGATGCGCGGATGGAACGGTTGCTCAGCCAGTACGAATAAACACCACCCCCCTGTGGGAGCGAGCCTGCTCGCGATAGCATCTCCTCGGTTTCCTGATAGACCGCGGCGCCTGCATCGCGAGCAGGCTCGCTCCCACATTTGATCTGCGCTGTAATTGATCAAGCGCCCTGTCCGCACCTGCTCGCCCTACGCCCCATGCCCCGCTATACTTGCCGGCTTTTCCTGAATAAATGCCAATAGGGTCCCGCCGCGCATGGATAAGACCTACCAGCCGCACGCCATTGAAACTTCCTGGTACAACACCTGGGAGTCTGAGAATTACTTCGCCCCGCAAGGCGCGGGCGAGTCCTACACCATCATGATCCCGCCGCCGAACGTCACCGGCAGCCTGCACATGGGTCACGGCTTCAACAACGCGATCATGGACGCCCTGATCCGTTTCCGCCGCATGCAGGGTCGCAACACCCTGTGGCAGCCGGGCACCGACCACGCCGGTATCGCCACGCAAATGCTGGTGGAGCGCCAACTCGAAGCCCAGGGCCAGAATCGCCACGATCTGGGCCGCGAGAAATTCCTCGAGAAAGTCTGGGAGTGGAAGGATCAGTCCGGCGGCAACATCAGCCGTCAGATCCGTCGCCTCGGCTCGTCCGTGGACTGGAGCCGTGAGCGCTTCACCATGGACGACGGTCTCTCGGAAGCGGTAAAAGAAGCGTTCGTGCGCCTGCACGAAGACGGCCTGATCTACCGCGGCAAGCGTCTGGTCAACTGGGACACCAAGCTGCACACGGCGATTTCCGACCTCGAAGTGGAAAACCACGACGAGAAAGGTTTCCTGTGGAACCTGAAGTACCCGCTGGCCGACGGCGCCAAAACCGCTGAAGGTAACGATTACCTGATCGTCGCGACCACCCGTCCGGAAACCATGCTCGGCGACGCCGCCGTGGCCGTTAACCCGAACGATGATCGCTACAAAGCCCTGATCGGCAAATTTGTCGAGCTGCCATTGGTTGGCCGCCGCATCCCGATCATCGCCGACGATTACTGCGATCCTGAATTCGGCACCGGTTGCGTGAAAATCACCCCGGCCCACGATTTCAACGACTACGAAGTCGGCAAGCGCCACAACCTGCCGCTGCTGAACATCTTCGACAAAAACGCCAATGTTCTGCCCGCAGCCCAAGTGTTCAACCTGGACGGCACGCTGAACACCGAAGTCGATGGCAAGCTTCCGGCCGAATACGCCGGTCTGGACCGTTTCGAAGCGCGCAAGCAGATTGTTGCGGCATTTGAAGCCGCCGGCCTGCTGGTCAGCGTCGACGATCACGCCCTGAAAGTGCCGAAAGGCGACCGCTCCGGTACCATCATCGAGCCGTGGCTGACCGACCAGTGGTACGTTTCCACCAAGCCATTGGCCGAACCGGCCATCGCAGCGGTTGAAGACGGCCGCATTCAGTTCGTGCCAAAACAATACGAAAACATGTACTTCTCGTGGATGCGTGACATCCAGGATTGGTGCATCAGCCGTCAGCTGTGGTGGGGTCACCGGATTCCGGCCTGGTACGACGAGTCGGGCAAGGTCTACGTCGGTCGCGACGAAGCCGAAGTGCGTGCCAAGAACAATCTCGGCCCGGACGTTGCGCTGCAACAGGACAACGATGTTCTGGATACCTGGTTCAGTTCGGGCCTGTGGACTTTCTCCACGCTCGGCTGGCCGGAGCAGACCGAATTCCTGAAAAAATTCCACTCCACCGACGTACTGGTGACCGGTTTCGACATCATTTTCTTCTGGGTTGCCCGGATGATCATGCTCACCATGCACTTGGTGAAAAACGAAGACGGCACGCCGCAGGTTCCGTTCAAGACCGTTTACGTGCACGGTCTGGTGCGTGATGGCCAGGGCCAGAAGATGTCGAAGTCCAAGGGCAACGTCCTGGACCCGCTGGACATCATCGACGGCATCGAGCTGGAAGAGCTGGTGCAGAAACGCACCTCCGGCATGATGCAGCCGAAACTGGCGAAGAAGATCGAGAAACAGACCCGCGACGAGTTCGCCGACGGCATCGCCAGCTACGGCACTGACGCCCTGCGCTTCACGTTCTGTTCGCTGGCATCGACCGGCCGCGACATCAAGTTCGACATGGGCCGCGTCGAAGGCTATCGCAACTTCTGCAACAAGATCTGGAACGCTGCGCGCTACGTCCTGGACAAGGGCGAAGACTGCGGCCAGAACGGCGAAGCCTACGAGCTGTCCCTGGCGGATCGCTGGATCATTTCGCAGTTGCAACGCACTGAAGCCGAAGTCACTCGTCAGCTTGATCAGTTCCGCTTCGACCTGGCCGCACAAGCCTTGTACGAGTTCATCTGGAACCAGTATTGCGACTGGTATCTGGAACTGTCCAAGCCTGTGCTGTGGGACGAAAATGCACCGGTCGAACGTCAACGCGGCACCCGCCGCACGCTGGTTCGAGTGCTGGAAGTCGCGTTGCGCCTGGCGCACCCGTTCATGCCGTTCATCACCGAAGAAATCTGGCAGCGCGTCGCGCCGCTGGCCGGTATCGAAGGCAAGACGATCATGCTGCAACCTTGGCCAGTGGCCAACGAAGCACGCATCGATCAGGGCGCCGAAGACGACATCGAATGGCTCAAGGGCCTGATGCTCGGCACCCGTAACATCCGTGGCGAGATGAACATCGGCCCGGGCAAGCCGCTGAACCTGTTCCTGAAGAACGTCAGCGCCGAAGATCAGCGTCGTCTCACCGAGAACGAAGCGCTGCTGAAGAAGCTGGCGCGTCTGGAATCGATCACCGTCCTGAAGGCCGGCGAAGAAGCACCGCTGTCCGCCACCGCACTGGTTGGCGAGATGGAAGTGCTGGTGCCGATGGCTGGCCTGATCGACAAAGATGCCGAACTGGCACGCCTGGACAAGGAAATCCTGCGTCTGCAGGGCGAAGTTCAGCGCGTCGGCGGCAAGCTGTCCAACGCCGGTTTCGTTGACAAGGCCCCGGCCGAAGTCATCGAGAAGGAACGCGCCAAACTGGCCGAGGCTGAACAGGCCTTAGGCAAGCTGGCGGAGCAGCATGCGCGGATTGCCAGCCTGTAACGGCAAATCGCAATGAAAAAGGGAGGCCCGAAACGGCCTCCTTTTTTGTGCCCATCACTTTCCCCCTACACCACAAATCCCTTGTGGGAGCGAGCCTGCTCGCGATGAGGCCATAACATTCAACATTGATGTCGCCTGTTTCGCCGCCATCGCGAGCAGGCTCGCTCCCACAGGGGGATTGTGCTGTTTGTCACAATTGGGTTCACAACGGCTGGATGTGGGACAATACCCGCCACTTTTAGCCATACCCGAATCGACAACGCCCATGAACGCCCCCCGCACCCCAAGACCTGCGCGCAAGAAGCCTGACTCCGCTACCCCGGCCAAAGCCGTGGAACCCCGCGAGAAGGCCAGCCTGCATCCGCGCAATCGCCACCAGGGTCGTTATGACTTCCCGGCGCTGATCAAAACCACGCCGGAACTGGCGAAGTTCGTGATCATCAACCCGTATGGCAAGGAAAGCATCGACTTCGCCAGCCCGGACGCGGTTCGGGTGTTCAACCGGGCGCTGCTCAAGTCGTTCTACGGCATTGCCCACTGGGACATCCCGGCCGATTACCTGTGCCCACCGGTGCCGGGCCGTGCCGACTACGTGCATTTCCTGGCCGACCTGCTGGCCAGCGTCAACGATGGCGAGATTCCTCGCGGTGCACCGGTCAAGGTGCTCGATATCGGCATGGGCGCCAACTGCGTCTATCCGCTGATCGGCTACAGCGACTATCGCTGGCACTTCCTCGGCTCGGAAATCGACCCGACGGCCGTGGCCGCCGCCAAAGCCATCGTGCAATCCAACGGGCTGAACAAAGCCATCCAGCTGCGCCAGCAAAGCAATCCCAAGCACATTCTGTTGGGCCTGCTCGAGCCCGGCGAACGCTTTGACCTGACCATGTGCAACCCGCCGTTCCACGCCTCGATGGACGAGGCAACCAAGGGCAGCGAGCGTAAATGGCGCGCACTGGGCCGCGCCGACCCGAAACGCAAACTGCCAGTGCTGAACTTTGGCGGTCAATCGGCCGAACTGTGGTGTGAAGGCGGCGAAGCACGGTTTGTGACGCAACTGATTGCCGAGAGTGCGCATTTTCAACACAAAGTGCTTTGGTTCAGCACCCTTGTCTCGAAAGCCTCAAACCTGCCTGCGATCCAGACGGCACTGAAAAAGGCCGGCGTATTGGAAAGCCAGGTCGTGGAAATGTCCCAAGGGCAGAAGCAAAGCCGCTTCGTCGCCTGGACGTTCCAGACTAAAAGCGAGCAGCAGGTCTGGCGCGAACGTTGGGCGCGTAAAAGCTGAGTAACTAACCGACGCAGATCAACTGTGGGAGCGAGCCTGCTCGCGATGGCGGTGCATCAGTCGACATCATCGTTAACTGACACGCAGCCATCGCGAGCAGGCTCGCTCCCACATGGGTTTAGCGATGTTTTCAGGTCAATCGCTAAATCGCAGACACAAAAAAACCGTGCCCGGATTGCTCCGGAGCACGGTTTTTTTTAACAAGTCTTACTTGTTAACAGCGTCGGTCAGGCCTTTGGCCACAACCAGCTTGATAACTTTCTTGGCAGCGATTTCGATGGCAGCGCCAGTCGAAGGGTTGCGGCCGGTACGGGCAGGACGCTCAGTCACTTTCAGCTTGCCGATACCTGGCAGGGTGATTTCGCCGCCGTTTTCCAGCTGATCGGCAACGATTTGGCCCAGTTGGTCCAGAGCGTTACGCGCGGTGGTTTTTGGCGCGTCGATAGCTTCAGCGATGTCGGCGATCAGTTGGTCTTTAGTAAGAGCCATGTAATGTTCCTTCCCTATCAAATTCATATGGATTGCAGAGTGCAGTGTCAGCCATCGAGCCCGATCTTCTGGATCTGGCACCCTCGGCCATAACCACGACGAGTCGGGGTTATAGATGCCGAAATCAGGGTTTGGTTCGACCTGACAAATGCTGAATGCACGCTTAACGCAGTGACTTCGCGTAAGACCGGGCAAAACTAGCACAGAGACGGGGAAATATCCGCCTCTAGCTACCCATTTGGTCAGCTTTATTGCTCTAAATCGGTAAAAAACTGCATAAGCCCGGTCGCGCGCCCCTGTTTTACCCCGCAACCCCCTGTAGGAGCTGCCGAAGGCTGCGATCTTTTGACTTTAATTTTTTAAAAAACAAGATCAAAAGATCGCAGCCTTCGGCAGCTCCTACAGGGGGACGGTTACAACGTCCTGTCGAGAGAATCGGGTACACTGAGCGCTTTTTCGGGGGAGCACGCCCTCCTCTCTTCAATCAGCCGAGAAGCCCATGCCGATCCGTCATTGCATCGTCCACCTGATCGACAAAAAACCCGACGGCACACCCGCAGTTCTTCATGCCCGCGATTCCGAACTGGCCGAGTCCAGCGCCATCGAGTACATGCTTGCCGATCTCAACGAGAGCTACAACGCCAAACAAGGCAAGGCCTGGGGCTTCTTCCATGCCGAGTCCGGGGCGCATCCGTTCAGCGGCTGGCTGAAGGAATACCTCGACGGCGGCAAGGACTTCACAGCCTTCAGCCGGGTGGCGGTGGAACATCTGCAGAAGCTGATGGAAGAGTCGAACCTCTCTGTGGGCGGCCACGTGCTGTTTGCTCATTACCAGCAGGGCATGACCGATTACCTCGCCATCGCCCTGCTGCACCACAGCGAAGGCGTGGCAGTGACCGATCAGCTGGACGTGACCCCTTCGCGACACCTGGACCTTGGACAGTTGCACCTGGCAGCGCGGATCAACGTCTCCGAGTGGCAGAACAACAAACAGTCCAAGCAGTACATCTCGTTCATCAAAGGCAAGAACGGCAAAAAGGTTTCGGAGTACTTCCGCGACTTCATCGGCTGCCAGGAAGGCGTCGACGGCCCCGGCGAAACCCGTACCCTGCTCAAGGCTTTCAGTGACTTCGTCGAAAGCGAAGACCTGCCGGAAGAGTCCGCGCGCGAAAAGACCAAGACCCTGGTGGATTACGCCAGCAGCCAGGCAAAAATGGGCGAGCCCATGGGCCTGGAAGAGTTGTCCGGGCTGATCGACGAAGAACGCCCGAAAGCTTTCTACGATCACATCCGCAACAAAGACTATGGCCTGTCGCCCGAGATCCCTGCGGATAAGCGCACCCTGAACCAGTTCCGCCGCTTCACCGGCCGTGCCGAGGGCTTGTCCATCAGCTTCGAAGCGCACCTGCTGGGCTCGAAGATCGAATACGACGAAGAAGCCGGCACGCTGATCATCAAAGGCCTGCCGACCCAATTGACCGACCAGCTCAAGCGACGTAACTGATGCTCGGCGGCGTATTGAAGAAATGCCTGCTGATCCTGCTGGTGGTCGTTATTTACCAGAACTGGGGCAAGATCGAGCGGGTGTTTCACCCCTCGCAAGTGGTGTCCGAGCAGACCCAGGCCAAGGCCAACGTCGTGCTCTACGCCACTGATTGGTGCGGCTACTGCAAGCTGACCCGACGCTTTCTCGACCAGAAGGGCATTCCGTACAAGGAATTCGATATCGAGAAAGATGCCCTGGCGCGTAAAGCCTATGAGGCGCTCGGAGGACGCGGGATTCCGCTGATCGATGTGAACGGGACGTTGATACGCGGGTATGACCCGGACAAGGTTCTTGCGGCGCTGGAATAACTCTTCAGACCGACACCGTTCCTTGTGGGAGCTGGCTTGCCTGCGATAGCGGAGTGTCAGGCAACATCAAAATTGCAGGGCTGACCTCATCGCAGGCAAGCCAGCTCCCACAGGTTAGTGCATGAACAGAAATTCAATGGTTAGCGCCTACTGAACTTCGATGCGGAACCCGAACCGCGGAAAGTGCACGTGCACCACACCGGCCCGCTCGTCTTCGCGACGTAAAATGAGCTCCTCGCTACCCGCAAACAACAACTCACCCGCCACCGGATCAACGCCGTAATCGGTCGCGGCGATCACCACCTGCTGGCCAACCTCGAACCCATTCGGCTCATCGAACTGCTCATCCGGTAACGCGGCTGGCGTGGCGTTGCGAGCGACTTCAAGCGCTTCCCCAGAAGTCATCTCGCTGAACGCGCCATGACCAAAGCCCATCACACGACCAAACCACGCCGAAACGGCCGGATAAGCATCCACCAACGGTGACGTCACGTGCGTCGCCTTGAGAAACCACAACGGGTGAGCCAGAGCAAAGTCGGCAATCGACGGCTCGCCAAACAGGAAGTCGCCCTGTTCGCGCTGAAGCTGCTGTTCCAGACGCGCCATGATCGTTGGCCACTGATGCCGAGTCTGTTCGGCCGATAACCGGGTGGCGCTGCCACCGCTGAACAAGCCAGCGCGATCGGCCAGGAACCCCTTGATCGCTTCCGGCGACAACTTGCCAAAGCGCACCGCCACCGACGCCGGCTGGAACACCAGGCTGACCGCATGCTGGAACACCACCGAATCGGCCCACGCCGCGAAAGTTGCGGTGATCATTTCCTGGCCTTCCGGGAAAAACGCCGGCAAGGCTTTTTCCTGCTCCAGACGAAGAGCCATCAACGCGGTGTCGCAATAAATATCGGCGCCAATCTGCAACACCGGCGTCTTGCGGTAGCCGCCGGTCAGCGCCGTCAAATCGGGCTTGGGCATCACTGGCGAGATGTTCACCGAGCGCCAGGACAGCCCCTTGAAGCCCAGCAGCAACCGGGCCTTTTCGGCGAAAGGGGACGTCGGGTAATGATGCAGAATCAACTCGGACATGCTCGGCTCCGTCGCTCGGATAAGGAGCCCGCAGCTTAACGCGCAATCCACAAGCAGCCTACCCATCTGCCTGATGGGCGCTTATCAGTCAGATTGATAAGCCCGCAGCCGCGCTCGCCACTAGACATTCCTTGGCGCTTTTCTTGAGTTTTTTGATCAGGCGTTCCTGGCGCAGTGCTTCGCTTTTGTCACGGCAGACTTCGGTGTAGACCAATGCCACGGCCGGGCTGGACAGAAAGAAGCGCGCGCCCTTGCCACTTTGGTGAGTGGCGAAGCGGCGAACGGGATCGTCGCTGATCCCGCAGTAGAGCGAACCATTGGCCGCGCGAACGAGGTAGACGAACCAGGGTTTGCTGACGGGCAGCGGCGGTTCGGCGGCAATGACGGAAGATTCGCTTGAGGTGTTCACGTGACGATCAAGGCTTGTAGGAAACAAGCCGCGATCTTATCAGCGACTGGCCTGGAATGCCTTCAGCCCCTTCAACGCTTGAGCACGAACGGCGTTTTTCACCACTGGCGTCCAACCCAACAACAGCCCTTTGAAACCCAGCGCCTGACGCGACCAGCGCCACAGATCAAAGCTGTCGTGATGCTCGCAGATCTTGCCATCGCGAAACACGAAACGTGCCTGGATGTCGTTGACCACGATGTTGCCGGTCTGGCTGAACAGGTAAGTCGCCACCCAATGGGCACCACCGGTGCGTTCATCGCTGCGCACGTTATCGAAGGTCAGGGAGAAGTCTTTGGCCCGGGTGGTTAGCATGCGCCACATGTCGCCAGCATCGCGCCCGCGCAGTTCGCCAAACGCCGGATCACTGAACACCACATCGTCGGTGTAGCAAGCGCTCATGGCCTCGGCATCCAGCCGCTGGAAGGCTTGGTAGAACCGGGTGATCAAGGCGTTGTGGGCATCACTCATGGGCACGCTCCGGAGAATAGGCAGATTGCCAGCACGATAATCTGCAAGCGGACGAAACACCATCAGCATTCGCACTCCGAATACCGACAGTGTGTGCAAATCAGATCTTTTCGCTTTCGACCTGCACGTACAGCGAACGCCCGGCACCCAGGCCGGCGATGATCGCGCCAAGGCCAATGACGCCGAAGATCCAGCCCAGGGCGCTCCAGCCGCCGGTCCAGTCATGCACCACGCCAACCGCGAACGGCCCCATGGACGCCAGGGTGTAACCGAAGCCCTGGGCCATGCTCGACAGGTTGGCCGCGACATGAGCATCCCGCGAACGCAGCACGATCAGGGTCAGCGCCAGGCTGAACGTGGCGCCCTGCCCCAACCCCAGCAGGATCGCCCAGCCCCACAAGCCATCGATCGGTGCATAAAGGCAACCGAACAAACCGCCGAGGGTCATTGCCATGACGATCACGATCGCCAATCGCTGATCCTTGCCACGGGTCGCCAGCCAGGGTGCCGCCAGCGAGCTGATCAACTGGACAATCACCGACCCCGACAGCACCAGACCGGCCTGGGTTGGTGTCAGACCGCGGCCGATCAGAATCGACGGTAGCCAGCCAAACACGATGTAGGCCAAAGACGATTGCAGGCCCATGTACAAGGTCACTTGCCAGGCCAGCGGATCCCGCAACAGCCCTCGGACCCGATAGGCAACATGATGCGCGCCGTGTTTCTGGCCGACTTGCGGTAACCAGAAAATCGCCGCGACCAACGCTGGAACCACCCAGAAGCCGAGACCCAAGGCCCAGCTTTTGTCGAAATGTTCGCTCAACGGCACGGTCGCCCCGGCCGCCATGGCCGCGCCCAGGCACAGGGCCATGGTGTAGACGCCGGTCATGGTGCCAGCCTGTTTCGGGAAGTCGCGTTTGACGATGCCGGGCAGCAGCACGCCGATCACCCCGATGCTGGCGCCGGCCAACACGCTGCCAGCGAACAGGCCAACTTCGCCGAACGAACTGCGCAGAATGATCCCGCCGGCCAGCATCAGGAGAATCCCCAACACCACCCGCTCGGCACCAAAACGTCGCGCCAGCACCGGCGCCAATGGCGCGAACAGGCCGAGGCAAAGCACCGGCAAGGTCGTCAGCAAACCGGCCTGGGCGGCCGATAGCCCCAGTGTTTTCGAGACATCGCTGAGCATCGGCGCCATGCTCGACAGCGCCGGACGCAAGTTCAGCGCCACCAGAATCAGGCCGAGCAACAACAGCCACGGCCGCTGAAGGACCGGGTGAGTTTGCTGAACCTGTTCGTCATCAGCCTCGGCGTCGATCAACAGCTCTTCGAGCTCTGCCGCACGCTTGAGCTCAGTGATGCGGCTGTTACTGGCCTGCTGGCTGGACATGGGGTTCTCGGTTTCAAGGTTCATTGATCAACTGCCTCGACAAGGCTTTGGCCCGTTCCGGGTCGCGTTGCTCGACGGCCTCGAGCAGTTCGACATGAAGGTCGAACACCGCTTGGCGCCGGGGTGAGATGTTCAGGGTCTGGCGCAAGTGCGCGCCGACGATGCTGGAGAAATAGCGATACAGCTCGCTGAGTGTCGGGTTGTGCGCCGCATCCACCAGTCGACGGTGAAACACCAGATCGCAGGCGATGTAGGTGTCGAGATCGCCGTGGTAGTGATTGCCGCTGACGCCTAGCGCTTCGCGCAATGCCACCAGGTCTTCATCGGTGCGGCGTAACGCCGCGAGGCCGATGGCTTCGACTTCCAGAATGTGCCGGGTTTCCCGAGCCTGTTCCTGAGTGCAACGGGACAACGCCTTCATGGTGTCCAGCGGATCAATCACCGCCCGCAGATAGCTGCCGTCGCCCTGGCGAATCTCGATCAACCCGGAAAACGCCAACACGCGCATGGCTTCACGCACCGTGTTGCGGCTGATGCCCAGCTCAGTCGCCAGCTCCGGCTCGGTGGGCAAGCGCTGGCCGACCGTCCAGATGCCTTGATTGATGCGCAGGCGTAGCTGGTCCAGGGCCTGATCGACCAGGGATCGTTTAATTAATGGAGAAATGTCTGACATAGGATTCGCCCTTTCATCCAATCATAGGATGAATTTTCTGACATGTTAGTCAGCTACGCGTAGGACGGCAACCGCCTACGTTCAAAGGGCAGGAGAAGGAGCGGGATTTTCGATTAGTCAAAATTACCCTTTAAGGGTAATTTCAGGGACAGGGCAAGCGGCTTCTTATGGAAAAGAATACCCCCCACTACGACTTGGCAGTGGTCAAGGCGGAGATTGTCAGGCTGGGCAGAAAGGCATTCACCCGGCGGGCTCTGGAATCGGGCAATGACAAGGGCTTAAACCTCTGCCAAATGATCCAGGCGACCAGCGCACTGGAACGCCGAATGCTCTTCAAATCCATGACCACCTATGTCGACCATCGGGTCTGGCATGACGTTTATCACACAACATTTCATGGAATGGAGATTTACATCAAAGTGTCTTACCGCCCCGGTGGTGGACATCCGGTAGTCTCCTTCAAGGAGAAAAACCTATGAGAACGCAGCAATGCGTCAACTGCGGTACTCACGATGGAATGGGGCACTTTGAAGGACGCACCCTCTCCGTCAATTACAAACAAATGTCTCGACTTGTTAACAATCTTGCGGGCTGGGAATGCAGAGTTTGCGGAGAAATCGAATTCGATCATGACACCGACAGCGCTGACCGTTATTCGGAAGCAGGCGATCAGTTGCTCAAGGACTGCTTGCAACTGATCGGCTCCGAGATAAAGCGCATCCGCCGTAAACTCCATCTTACGCAAAAAAACGCAGTGCAGTTGCTGTCCGGCGGTGGGAACAATGCTTTTTCGCGGTATGAACGAGGCGAGCTACCTGCGCCAAAACCGTTACTCACACTAATGCAGCTATTGGATCGTCATCCCTATTTGCTGGCTGAAATTCAGGTCTTGAACGAAGGTGCCGCCCTCAAACAACTATTGGCCGCTCGCCATCCGGAACGGGAGGCAGAGCTCACCTCCTGACCCCATACGCAGAACAAAAATAAACCCGGAACACTGTCCGGGTTTATTTCACTGCCAAGCGCCAATCAATGCAGAATCTGACTCAAGAACAGCTTCGTGCGCTCGTTCTGCGGGTTGTCGAAGAAGTCGTTCGGCGCGGCCTGTTCGACGATTTCACCCTTGTCCATGAAGATCACGCGGTTGGCCACGGTACGGGCGAAGCCCATTTCGTGAGTCACGCAGAGCATGGTCATGCCGTCTTCGGCCAGGCCGATCATGGTGTCCAGAACCTCTTTCACCATCTCTGGGTCGAGTGCCGAAGTCGGTTCGTCGAACAGCATGATTTTCGGTTTCATGCACAGGGCACGGGCAATCGCCACACGCTGTTGCTGACCACCAGACAGCTGCCCCGGGTATTTATGCGCCTGTTCCGGAATGCGTACGCGCTCCAGGTAATGCATGGCGATCTCTTCGGCCTTGCGCTTGGGCATCTTGCGTACCCACATCGGTGCCAAGGTGCAGTTCTGCAGGATGGTCAGGTGCGGGAACAGGTTGAAGTGCTGGAACACCATGCCGACTTCACGGCGGATCGCTTCGATCTGCTTGAGGTCGTTGGTCAGCTCCACGCCATCGACCACAATGCGGCCCTGCTGGTGTTCTTCCAGACGATTGAGGCAACGGATGGTGGTGGATTTGCCGGAACCCGACGGGCCGCACAGGACGATACGCTCGCCCTGTTTAACGTTCAGGTTGATGTCTTTCAACACGTGGAACTGGCCGTACCACTTGTTCACGCCCTGCATCTGAATAATGCCTTCAGGGCTCACAGGCTTTTTGATTGCTTCGCTCATTACAGAACTCCTAACGCTTGTGGCCAGTGTCGAGCTTGCGTTCCAGATGCATGGAATAGCGCGACATACCAAAACAGAAAATCCAGAACACCAGGGCCGCGAACACATAGCCTTCAGTGGCCATGCCCAGCCATTTCGGGTCGGCGGCGGCTTGCTTGACGCTGTTGAGCAGGTCGAACAGGCCGATGATGATCACCAGGCTCGTGTCCTTGAACAGCGCAATGAAGGTGTTGACGATGCCAGGGATCACCAGCTTCAGGGCTTGCGGCAGAATCACCAGGCCCATGCTGCGCCAGTAACCGAGGCCCATCGCTGCAGCCGCTTCGTACTGACCTTTGGGGATCGCTTGCAGACCGCCACGCACCACTTCAGCGATGTAGGCCGACTGGAACAGGATCACGCCGATCAGCGCCCGCAGCAGTTTGTCGAAGTTCATGCCTTCGGGCAGGAACAACGGCAACATGACCGAAGACATGAACAGCACCGTGATCAACGGCACGCCGCGCCAGAACTCGATGAAGGTCACGCAGACCACGCGAATCGCCGGCATGTTCGAACGCCGGCCCAAGGCCAGAACGATACCCAGCGGCAATGCACCGACGATACCGACGGTAGCGATCACCAGGGTCAGCATCAGGCCGCCCCACTGGCTGGTCGCCACGGTGCTCAGACCGAACAGGCCGCCGTGCAGCAGGAGGTAGGCAATGATCGGATAGAGCACCAGAAAGCTCAGGCCGTAGATTGCCTTGTGTGGAACGCGTGCGACGAACAGCGGCGCCACGCCAATCACCGCCAGCCACACGGTCAGGTCTACGCGCCAGCGCAGGTCTGTCGGGTAGTAACCGTACATGAACTGGCCGAAGCGCTGCTGGATGAACACCCAGCAGGCGCCCTCCTTGGTGCAATCGGCGCGGGTGGTACCGACCCAGTTGGCGTCGAGAATCGCCCAGCTCACGATAGGGGGAACTATCAGATAGATCAGATAGAACGCGAACAGCGTCAGCAGGGTGTTGATCCAGCTGGAGAACATGTGCGCCCGCATCCACGCCACGATACCGATGCTACTGCTCGGTGGTGGCATGTCGGGTTTGAAAGTATGAGTCGTCATGCGCTCTTCCTTACCGCTCGATCAGCGCAATGCGCTTGTTGTACCAGTTCATCAGCAGGGAAATGCTGATACTGATCGCCAGGTACACGCTCATGGTGATGGCAATGACTTCGATCGCCTGCCCGGTCTGATTCAGCACCGTACCGGCAAACAACGACACCATCTCCGGATAACCGATACCGGCCGCCAGCGAGGAGTTTTTCGCCAGGTTCAGGTATTGGCTGGTCAGCGGTGGAATGATCACGCGCAGGGCTTGCGGGATGATCACTTTGCGCAGGGTCGGGCCGTTGCGTAATCCCAACGAGTGGGCCGCTTCGGTCTGGCCGTGGCTGACCGACTTGATGCCCGAACGCACGATCTCGGCGATAAACGCCGCGGTGTAAACCGTCAAGGCCAGGGTCAGCGCCAACAGTTCCGGGATCAGCACCCAGCCACCGACGAAGTTGAAGCCCTTGAGCTCCGGCATTTCCCAGTGCAGTGGCGCGCCGAAGATCAAGGCACACAGCGCAGGAATCACCAGAAACATCGCCAGGCCGACCCAGAACTTGTGGAACGGTACGCCGGTTGCTTCGAAACGCTTGTTGGCCCAGCGGCACATCAGCACGATGGCGACGATGGCCACGACGATGCTCACCACAAACGGCCAGAAACCATCCGCCGCCAACGCTGCGGGCATGTTCAGGCCGCGGCTGCTGACGAAGAAGGTGTCGCCGAAGTTATGGCTGTTGCGTGGCCCCGGCATGGTCAGGAACACCGCGAAGTACCAGAACAGGATTTGCAGCAGCGGCGGAATGTTACGAAAGACCTCTACATACACCGTCGCCAGCTTGGCAATGATCCAGTTCTTCGACAGCCGTGCCACACCGACGATGAATCCGAGGATCGTCGCCAGGATCACACCGATAAAGGTGACCAGCAGGGTGTTGAGCAAACCGATGACGAACACACGGGCATAGCTGTCCGATTCGGTGTAGTCGATCAGGTGCTGAGCGATGCCGAAACCGGCACTGCGCTCAAGAAAGTCGAAACCGGAGGTAATGCCCCGGTGCTGAAGGTTGGTTTGCGTGTTGTCGAACAGGTACCAACCCATCCCGACCACGGCGACAACCGTGATGATCTGAAACAGCCACGCACGCACTCGTGGATCGCTGAGGCTGAACCTCTGCTTTGGTGCGCCGATTGAATTTTGCATGAAGTGCCCCGGAAATAATGGAACAGAACATCACCCGGCGGTTGGCCCGCCGGGTGATAGAACCATCAGCGCACTGGTGGTGCGTATTGGATGCCGCCAGCGTTCCACAGCGCATTCAGGCCGCGGTCGATTTGCAGCGGAGTGTCCTTGCCGAGGTTGCGCTCGAACATCTCACCGTAGTTGCCGACTTGCTTGACGATCTTCACGACCCAGTCTTTCGGCAGTTTCAGGTCTTTACCGTATTCACCGTCAGCGCCCAGCATACGAGCGACGTCAGGGTTCTTGGTGGACTTGGCTTCAGCTTCGACGTTTTTCGAGGTCACGCCTGCTTCTTCGGCGTTGAGCAGGGCATAGCCCGTCCAGCGCACGATAGCCAGCCACTCATCGTCGCCGTTACGCACGACCGGGCCCAGTGGTTCCTTGGAAATGGTTTCCGGCAGAACTACGTAGTCCTTCGGCGAGGCCAGCTTGCTGCGCTGGGCGAACAGCTGGGACTTGTCGGAGGTCAGCACGTCGCAACGACCGGATTCCAGCGACTTGGCGCTTTCATCGGAGGTGTCGAAAGTGATCGGGGTGTATTTCAGGCCATTGGCGCGGAAGTAGTCGGAGACGTTCAGCTCAGTGGTGGTACCGGCCTGGATGCAGATGGTTGCACCGTCCAGTTCCTTGGCGCTCTTGACGCCCAGTTTGCTGTTGGCCAGGAAGCCGATGCCGTCGTAGTAGGTGATGAAGCCTGGAAACTTCAGGCCCATGCCCGCGTCACGAGAGCTGGTCATGGTGGAGTTGCGCGACAGCACATCGATTTCGCCGGATTGCAGAGCAGTGAAACGCTCCTTGGCATTCAACTGGCTGAATTTGACCTTGGTCGCGTCGCCGAATACGGCAGCAGCCACAGCGCGGCAGAAGTCAGCATCGATACCAACGATCTTGCCGGTAGAGTCCGGAACCGAGAAGCCCGGCAGACCGTCACTCACGCCACACTGTACGAAACCTTTCTTCTGCACTGCATCCAGGGTTGCACCCGCCTGAGCGAACCCACTGACACCGAGCACTGCGGCTGCAGTCACGATGGCCAGGGTGGATTTCAACATCTTCATTCAAACCTCCAGTTTTGCTCTTGTTGTGTCGGAGCTTGAGCCCTGTCGCACCCTTATGAGGCGTTGTTGACCCGTGTTGGCTTTTTTTAGGGTCAACCGAAGCAGGACCGTCGCTATGAGTCTAGTAGGAGAAAATCCACATCATGGACAACTCCCTTCTCACCAATCGGCCGAACGGGCGGTAGCCCTTTCACGTTCGCGAAGCCCGTAGCGGCCTTTGGCGAACATCCATCACCGGATTCTTTGCTATCCCACGACCAGCCGTACACTGATAGTGTTACCGCCAGGCATGAGATTGGTTGCACAGGCTTCCCTATAGCAAAGCCCGTACCAGACCGCTCGCTAAAGCGATTCAGCGACAGGTCAATAGCAAAACTTGCAGCCTTGCGACATCTTCTTAACTGATCAACCCGTTGCGCACTCGAACCTCGCACTTAAATGAGAGCGCATGCACAAATATGGAGCACCCATGACCGAGCCCTTGATTCTGCAACCCGTCAAGCCCGCAGATGCCTGCGTAATCTGGCTGCACGGGCTGGGCGCCGACCGCTACGACTTTTTGCCGGTAGCCGAAGCGCTACAGGAAAACCTGCTCAGCACCCGTTTCGTTTTGCCCCAGGCCCCGACTCGCGCCGTCACCATTAATGGCGGCTACGAAATGCCGAGCTGGTACGACATATTGGCCATGAGCCCGGCGCGCGCGATCAACCGCGAGCAGCTGGAAGTGTCCGCGCAACGGGTCTTTGATTTGATCGAAGAGCAGAAGGCCTGCGGAATAGACGCCTCGCGCATCTTTATCGCCGGTTTTTCCCAAGGTGGCGCCGTGGTATTACACACGGCCTTTCTGAAATGGCAGGGACCGTTGGGGGGCGTACTGGCCCTCTCGACTTATGCGCCGACCTTCAGTGATGAACTGGAGCTTTCCGCCAGCCAGCAGCGCATTCCGGTGCTGTCATTGCACGGCCAGTACGATGACGTTGTGCAAAACTCCATGGGCCGGACCGCCTATGAGTATTTAAAGCAGCGTGGTGTCACCGTGACATGGCAGGAATACCCAATGGGCCACGAAGTGTTACCCGAAGAAATTCGTGACATCGGGCGTCTGGCTCGCCGAGCGTTTGCGTTAAAAGCTACCCATTGATCCATCCCACTACGCCGCGCCCGATTCTTGCATTACACTGGCCGGCGTATATTCCTTAACCAATTGATGAGATGACCGTGCTCAAAGCACTCAAGAAAATGTTCGGTAAAAGCGAGACTGAGCAGCTCGCGCCAGTCTCCAGCGCTCCTTCTCATACTCCCAGCCACCGCACCGACGGTAATCAGCCTGGCCGGACCGCAACCGTAGCGGCACCGAAGCACGAGCCGGTGACCACACCGACCGCCCCCTCTGCCCCGGCCATTGTCTCTGAACAGCCGCGCAGCGAAGCCCCGAAACCAGCAAAACCGCGTCGCGAACCAAAGCCAAAAGCGCCGGTTATTCCCTGGAAACTCGAAGACTTCGTCGTCGAACCCCAGGAAGGCAAAACCCGCTTCCACGATTTCAAACTCGCCCCCGAACTGATGCACGCCATTCAGGACCTGGGCTTTCCGTATTGCACGCCGATCCAGGCGCAGGTGCTCGGCTTCACCCTCGCGGGCAAAGACGCCATCGGTCGCGCCCAGACCGGCACCGGCAAAACCGCTGCCTTCCTGATTTCGATCATCACTCAGCTGCTGCAAACCCCGCCGCCCAAAGAGCGCTACATGGGTGAACCGCGAGCACTGATCATCGCCCCGACCCGGGAACTGGTGGTACAGATCGCCAAGGACGCAGCCGACCTGACCAAGTACACCGGCCTCAACGTCATGACATTTGTCGGCGGCATGGACTTCGACAAGCAACTCAAACACCTCGAGGCCCGTCACTGCGACATCCTGGTGGCCACTCCGGGCCGCTTGCTCGACTTCAACCAGCGCGGCGATGTGCACCTGGACATGGTCGAAGTGATGGTGCTGGACGAAGCCGACCGGATGCTCGACATGGGTTTCATCCCACAAGTGCGTCAGATCATTCGCCAGACTCCGCCGAAGAACGAGCGCCAGACGCTGCTGTTCTCCGCGACCTTCACCGAAGACGTGATGAACCTCGCCAAGCAATGGACCACCGACCCGTCGATCGTCGAGATCGAAGCGCAGAACGTGGCCAGCGAAAACGTCGAGCAACACATCTACGCGGTGGCCGGTGCCGACAAATACAAACTGCTCTACAACCTGGTCAACGATAACGGCTGGGAACGGGTAATGGTCTTCGCCAACCGCAAGGACGAAGTGCGGCGCATCGAAGAACGCCTGGTGCGCGATGGCGTCAACGCGGCGCAGCTGTCTGGCGATGTGCCGCAGCACAAGCGCATCAAGACCCTGGAAGGTTTCCGCGAAGGCAAGATCCGCGTGCTGGTGGCCACCGATGTAGCCGGTCGCGGCATTCACATCGACGGCATCAGCCACGTGATCAACTTCACCCTGCCGGAAGTCCCGGACGACTACGTGCACCGCATCGGTCGTACCGGCCGTGCCGGCGCGGATGGCGTGTCCATCAGTTTTGCCGGTGAAGACGACTCCTACCAGCTACCGTCCATCGAGGCGCTGCTGGGTCGCAAGATCAGTTGTGAAACGCCACCGACGCACCTGCTGCGGGCGGTTGAGCGCAAGCGCCCGTAACTCGGGCCTTTCAGAAAGAGGCGCAGCCGGAAACGGACTGCGCTTTTTTTTCGTCCGGTTTTTGTCAACAGGAGCTTGCCCAACACAACTAAAAGTCCATAATGGACAAATTAGTTTACTTTCAGCGCCCGGAGCCGACCATGCCCAGCACGCCTTACGTGATCACCCAACCCCAGGCCCGCGAACTGCTGGCGCAAGTCGACGTGCCGCAGATCCTGCGCAAACTGTTCCGCGACCTGGCCGCCGGGCAGGCCGTGCAACCGGCGCAACAGTGGGTGGAATTCCCGCAGGGGGCCGGGGACTTCATCAACTACCTGGGTGTGCTGGCCGAAGAAGGGGTCTATGGCGTCAAGACGTCGCCTTACATCGTGCGCGAACAAGGCCCGCTGGTAACCGCCTGGACGTTGCTGATGTCGATGCAGACCGGTCAGCCGCTGCTGCTCTGCGACGCCGGTGAATTGACCACCGCACGTACCGCCGCGACGACGGCGGTGGCGGTCGATGCCCTCGCCCCACTGAAGGCCCGTCGACTGGCAATTATCGGCAGCGGTAAAGTGGCCCAGGCGCACCTGCACTACGTCAAGGACCTGCGGGACTGGCAAAGCATCAGCCTCTATTCGCCGAGCCTGAAGGGCAAGAACCCCGAAGCGCTGGCACAGCTTAAAAGCCTCGCCCCACGGCTGACCCTCGTCGACAGTTGCGAAGCCGCGATTCAGGACGCCGACGTGATCATGCTTTGCACCTCATCCGCCGGCCCGGTGATCGACCCGTCAATTTTGAGCAAACCGGCGCTGATCACCTCCATCAGCACCAACGCCCCACGCGCCCATGAAGTGCCGCCACAGAGCCTCAATGACATGCAGGTATTCTGTGACTATCGTCAGACCACCCCGGGCTCGGCCGGCGAGATGCTGATCGCCGGTGAGCAGCATGGCTGGGACAAGCGTTCGATTGTCGGCGACCTGCCCGACTTGCTCAGCGAAAAAGTCCAGCGCCCCGACTACGACCGCCCGGTGTTCTTCCGCTCCATCGGCCTGGGCCTGGAAGACATCGCACTGGCCAATGCCCTTTACCGCCTACAGCACTAACACCACAAACCTGTAGGAGCGAGGCTTGCCCGCGAAGGCGGTGTGTCAGTCTCAATCTATGTTTACTGATACGCCGCCTTCGCGGGCAAGCCTCGCTCCTACAGGGGAATTCCACAATTTTCGGCATTTGCGCCCCCACAGGAGACGTTCATGAGCCAGGCAGATTTCATCATCATCGGCGGCGGGATTGCCGGCGCTTCCACCGGTTTCTGGCTGTCGCAGCACGGGCGGGTGATTGTGCTCGAACGCGAATCCCATCCGGCCTACCACTCCACCGGACGCTCGGCGGCGCTGTTCACCGCCGCCTACGGCACGCCGCAGGTTCGGGCATTGACCCAGGCCAGCCGCGACTTCTTCGACGCACCGCCGCCCGGTTTCTGCGAACACCCGTTGCTGACCCCGCGCGGCGAGATGACCGTCGACTTCACCGGCGATCCGGCCGAGCTGAGCAATCAATACCTGAGCGCCAAAGCCACGGTGCCAGAAATGCAACAGCTGAGCGCCGACGAAGCCTGTGCGCGCCTGCCGATACTGCGTCGGGAAAAAGTCCATGGCGCGATCTACGACCCGACCGCCAGCGACATCGATACCGACGCCCTGCATCAGGGCTATCTGCGCGGTATCCGACGCAATAAAGGTGAGGTTCATACCGACAGCGAAGTGTTGAGCCTGAGCCGTGATGCCCAAGGGCAATGGCAGGCTCAAACCAACACTCAGACCTTCAGCGCCCCGATCATCATCAACGCCGCCGGTGCCTGGGCCGACAAAATTGGCGAGCTGGCCGGCGCCAAACCGCTGGGTTTGCAACCCAAGCGTCGGGCAGCCTTTATCTTTGCCGGCCCCGAGGGCCTGGATATCCATGACTGGCCAATGCTGGTCAGCCTCGATGAATCCTTCTATATGAAGCCCGACGCCGGCATGTTCCTCGGCTCACCGGCCAACGCCGACCCAGTAGAACCGCACGACGTGCAGCCCGAAGAGCTGGACATCGCCATGGGCATTTACCAGATCGAAGAAGCCACCACCCTGACCATCCGCCGCCCGACCCGCACCTGGGCTGGCCTGCGCAGTTTCGTGCGCGACGGGGATTTGCTGTCCGGCTTCGATCAGCAGGTGCCGGGGCTGTTCTGGGTCGCGGCGCAAGGCGGCTACGGCATCCAGACGTCGCCAGCCATGGGCCAGGCCAGCGCGGCACTGGTACGCGGCGAAGCCTTGCCCGAGCAGCTCACCCGTTTCGGCCTGGACGCCGAGATGCTCTCCCCCGCACGCCTGGGTTGATCCTGACCCTGCCCGTCGGGTGACGTGTCCACACGATTGCGGCAAACTTCCAGTGCCCCCCTTTTTAACGGGGCGCTGACGCTGCCTGGAGTTCCACTGTATGAACGCACCTGAAAAAGACTCGGCCCTGGACGCTACGTCCATGGACAACTTTCGCGCGATTGCCGATGCGATCGCCACGTTGTTCTTCCCTCACGCCGAGGTGGTGCTGCACGACCTGCGCACGCAAAAGGTCGATTACATCGCCAACAACCTGTCCAAACGGGAAATCGGCGACGACTCGTCGCTGGAAGACATGCTCAGCGAAGAGGTCAGCGAACGAAACATCGGGCCGTATGAAAAGCTCAACTGGGACGGCCAGAAGATTCGCAGCCTCAGCAGCGTGCTGCGCGACAGCGAGGGTCGTCCGCTGGCGGTGCTGTGCATCAACCTGAATATCTCGCTGTTCGAGAATGCGAAAGCGGCGCTGGATTTGTTCCTGTCGCCGACCAAGCTGATCCCGCAACCGGACTCACTGTTTCGCGATGACTGGCAGGAACGGATCAACACCTTTCTGCACGCCTGGCTGCGCGAGCGTCAGTTGAGCCTGAATGTGCTGACCCGCGACCACAAACGCGAACTGGTGCTGGCGCTGCACGCCGAAGGCGCCTTCAAAGGCAAAAGCGCTTCCAACTATGTGGCCAATGTGCTGAACATGGGGCGGGCGACGGTGTACAAGCATTTGAAGGAATTGAAGGGCTAAAGATTTGCAGTGACTATTCCGGCCTCATCGCGGGCAAGCCCGCTCCCACAGTGTCCGTGTCGTGCACAAACATGAGTACACCGCTAAACCTGTGGGAGCGGGCTTGCCCGCGATGGCGATCGATCAATCGCCGTAAATATCCGACTTGAAATACTTCTGCGAAATCTTCTGATACTCGCCACTGGCGCGAATGTCATCGATCGCCTTGTTCAGATCCGCCACCAACTGCGCGTTGCCCTTGCGCACCGCAATCCCGGCGCCTTCACCCACGTATTTCGGGTCTTTCAATTCCGGCCCGACAAACGCATAGCCCTTGCCACGCGGCATCGACAGGAAGTCATTCAGTGGAATGGTGTCGGCAAAAATCGCATCGAGACGACCGGCGGCCAGGTCCATGTAGATTTCTTCGTTGTTGCCGTAGCGCTTGACGTTGATGCCCTTGGGTTCGAAAACCTCGGTGGCGTAACGGTCAGTGGTGGTTGCGCGCTGCACGCCGATGTTCTTGCCCTTGAGGCTGGCGTACTGATCATCCACTACCGCCCCGTCCTTCATCACCAGACGCGATGAGGTGAAGTAGTATTTGTGGGTGAAGTCCACCGACTTCTTACGGTCTTCGTTAATGGTCATGGACGACAGCGCCATGTCGATTTTCTTCACCTTCAGGGAAGGAATCAGACCGTCGAACTCGCCTTCGACCCACACACACTTGACCTTCATCTGCGCGCACAGCGCATTGCCGATGTCGTAGTCAAAGCCGACAATCTCGCCTTTGTCGGTTTTCGACGCAAACGGCGGATAAGCCGCTTCGATACCGATACGCAGGTCTTTCTCGGCGGCAAACAAGCTACTGCACGCCAACAGGCTCAGGGCCAGACCGGTGATGAGGGGGAATTTCTTCATATTCGTTCTCTCGCGGGTTGTTGTTGGTTTGGCAAGACAGAAGAAAAAGCTGAAACGGGGGAAACCTTTTTTGTACTTAGAATTCCATACTGGACTTTTATGTATTTTCCGTCAATCAGGTAGGCGGCGTCATATCCGGCCTCTGGTCGGGTGCTAGCCAAATGCAAAAAAGGCCGGGTCGGTGCTTCGCGAACAAGCGAAACACCGACCCGGCCCTCGGAAACCGCCCAGAGCGTTATTCCAGCGCGGCAGCCGGCCCGAAGAACTCGTAACGGCTCTGCTTCTCTGGCACACCCAAGGCCTTGAGGTGACGCTTGATCGCCGCCATGAAGCCTTTAGGCCCCAGGAAGTACGCATCAACATCGCGTTCTTTTGGCAACCACTCGCCAAGTTGCTCTTGGCTCAACAGGCCAACCTTGTCCGCCGCCGGGCTGATCCCATCGTCTTCGGCATAGCAATAAAAACGCTTGAGCTGCGGATGACGCTCGGCCAGGCCATCGATCCAGTCACGGAAAGCATGCACGCTACCGTTGCGTGCGCAGTGGATAAAGTGCACCGGCCGCTCGGTCGCCAGCGCCGCTTCGAGCATCGCCAGCGTCGGGGTGATGCCGACGCCGCCACTGATCAGCACCAGCGGTTTATCGCTGGCGGTCAGGGTGAAATCCCCCGCTGGCGGGAACAGCAGGATGCTCGCGCCAACATGCAGTTGATCGTGCAAATGGTTGGAAGCACGGCCGCCGGTTTCGCGCTTGACGCTGATGCGGTACTGGCCCTTGTTGGCCAGCGCCGACAGCGAATAGTTACGTCGAATTTCTTCGCCATCGAGGATCAGTTTCATGCCGATGTACTGGCCAGGCTCTGCCGCGAGAATCGGGCCCTTGTCCGCCGGTTCGAAGTAGAACGAGATGATTTCCGCGCTCTCCTCGACCTTGGCCGCCACGATGAACTCCCGCGTACCACGCCAGCCGCCCGGCGCCTGGGCTTTCTGATCGTAGATGCTGGCTTCGGCGCCAATCAGGATCTCGGCCAATTGACCGTAGGCCGCGCCCCAGGCACTCATCACTTCAGGCGTGGCAATCTCTTCGCCCAGCACTTCGGAGATCGCTCGCAACAGGCAGCTACCCACGATCGGGTAATGTTCCGGGAGGATTTGCAGGGCCACGTGCTTGTTGATGATCTTGGACACCAAGTCGCCCAACTGATCGAGCTGGTCGATGTGCCGCGCATACATCAATACACCGTTGGCCAAGGCGCGAGGCTGATCGCCGCTGGCCTGGTGGGCCTGGTTGAACAGCGGGCGGACTTCCGGATATTCGGAGAGCATCATGCGGTAGAAGTGAGTGATCAACGCTTCGCCGCCGCTTTCCAGCAACGGCACGGTGGACTTGACGATGGCACGGTCTTGAACGCTAAGCATAAGAGCAACTCCTGGGCTTTATATGAATAACCTTTACGTATCAGTTTCCATGCCAACAATTAAAACCTTATAAATCAACAAGTTAAAAACACAGTAGTCATATCGACACACGCCGCTTTATAGTCATACCGACTACACGGAGTCATTATGACTGCAAAATTACTGCTCACGACCCTGCTGCCCCTGGTCTCCGACCTGTCCCGCGAACTGCCCGAAGGTGAGCGCTACCGGCGCCTGCTCGAAGCCATGCGCGCCCTGCTCCCTTGCGATGCCGCCGCCCTGCTGCGACTCGACGGCGAATGGCTGGTGCCGCTGGCCGTGGATGGGTTGAGCACCGACACCCTCGGTCGACGTTTCAAGGTCAGCGAACACCCGCGCTTCGAAGCGCTGCTCAGCAGCCCCGGCCCGACTCGCTTCGCCGCCGACAGCGATTTGCCCGATCCTTATGACGGCCTGGTCGATGGCCTTCACGAACACCTGGAAGTCCACGACTGCATGGGCTGCCCGCTGTTCATCGACGAGCGCCCGTGGGGTTTGCTGACCCTCGACGCGCTCGACCCTGAACGTTTCGAACCGATCGAACTGGACGCCCTGCAAGCCTTCGCCAGCCTCGCCGCCGCCACGGTCAACGCCGCCGAGCGCATCGAACGGCTGGCCAATCGCGTCGAGGACGAACATCAGCGCGCCGAGGTTTACCGTCAGGCCAGCGGCCAGCAGAACCGCGAAATGATCGGCCAGAGCAAGACTTACAAACGACTGGTGGAAGAGATCAGCCTGGTGGGCGGCAGCGACCTGACGGTGCTGATCACCGGCGAAACCGGAGTCGGCAAAGAGCTGGTGGCCCAAGCCATCCACGCCGCGTCCCCACGGGCCGACAAACCCATCATCAGCCTCAATTGCGCCGCCCTGCCGGACACGCTGGTGGAGAGTGAATTGTTCGGCCATGTGCGCGGTGCTTTCACCGGGGCAACGAACGATCGGCGCGGCAAGTTCGAACTGGCCAATGGCGGCACGCTATTTCTCGATGAAGTGGGCGAACTGTCGCTGACGGTTCAAGCCAAATTGTTGAGGGTGCTGCAGAGCGGGCAATTACAGCGCCTGGGCTCAGACAAGGAACATCAGGTCGACGTGCGATTGATCGCAGCGACCAACCGCGACCTCGCCGAAGAGGTGCGCAGCGGTCGCTACCGTGCCGACTTCTATCATCGCCTGAGCGTTTACCCGCTGCTGGTGCCCGCACTGCGTGATCGCGGTCGGGATGTGCTGCTGCTCAGCGGCTACTTCCTGGAACAAAACCGCTCACGCATGGGCCTCAACAGCCTGCGCCTGACCAGCGATGCGCAAGCGGCATTGTTGACGTATGACTGGCCGGGGAACGTGCGGGAGCTGGAGCATTTGATTGGTCGCAGCGCGCTGAAGGCCTTGGGCAACTGCAAACAACGGCCGAAGATTCTCAGCTTGAGCGCGGCGGATCTGGATTTGCCCAATGGCAGCGTTGAACCCGCGCCAGAACCGGTGGATGCTTCGCCAACGGTTGCGTTAATTTCAGGGGACTTGCGTGAAGCCACCGAGCATTATCAGCGCCAACTGATCAGCGCTTGCCTGCAACGGCACCAGAACAACTGGGCCAGCGCGGCGCGGGAGCTGGGCCTGGATCGGGCGAACCTTGGGCGAATGGCCAAGCGGTTGGGGATGAAGTAACCCCGACATCATGGTTAGTTACTTCTGTGGCGAGGGGGCTTGCCCCCATTCGGCCGCGAAGCGGTCGTGAAACGAGTGATGAGGTGAGTCTTGAAAAAAAAACGGGAGCGCTTCGCACTCCAACGGGGGCAAGCCCCCTCGCCACAGGCAAGCTCTCTCGCCACAGGGGTTCACCGTTTGGCTGGCAATGGGGATTACTCCTAAAGCCTGCCCCCAACAAGTCGATAACCCGGCATCGATAGCTGTTGGCGATCTTCACAATCGCCCATCACCTTTCTCCACAGAAGGTTTTTATGTCTTCCAACAAAGCCCGCGCAGATTCACTTTCGCTTCTGCTGTTTACCTTGCGCAGCGGCAAGCTGATGGCGATCAACCTGCTGAAAGTCAGCGAAATCATCCCCTGCCCGCCGCTGACCAAGCTGCCGGAGTCGCACCCCCACGTCAAAGGCATCGCCACCCTGCGCGGCGCTTCGTTGTCGGTGATCGACCTGAGCCGCGCCATCGGCGAGCGACCGCTGGAAGACCCGAACGGTGGCTGCCTGATCGTCACCGACGTCAGCCGCTCCAAGCAGGGTTTGCACGTTCAAGCGGTGAGCAAGATCGTTCATTGCCTGACCACCGACATCCGTCCACCGCCCTTCGGCTCCGGCGGCGTGCGCTCGTACATCACTGGCGTGACCTCGGTCGACGGCACGCTGGTGCAAGTGCTGGACATCGAAAAGGTCATCCACGGCATCGCTCCGGCGCAGATCGAAACGGCCCCGACCGAACTGAGCATGGAAGACGCCGAAGTCCTCGGCAACGCGCGAATCCTGGTGGTCGATGACAGCCAGGTCGCCCTGCAACAGTCGGTGCACACCCTGCGCAACCTCGGTCTGCAATGCCACACCGCTCGCAGCGCCAAGGAAGCCATCGACTGCCTGCTGGACCTGCAAGGCACTGCCCAGCAGATCAATCTGATCGTCTCCGATATCGAAATGTCGGAAATGGATGGCTATGCCCTCACCCGCACATTGCGCGAGACACCGGACTTCTCGCACCTCTATGTGTTGCTGCACACCTCGCTGGACAGCGCGATGAACAGCGAGAAGGCCCGACTGGCCGGGGCCAACGCGGTGCTGACCAAATTTTCCTCGCCGGAACTGACCAAATGCCTGATCGCGGCGGCCAGGGCCGTCGCCGAACAAGGTCACTGAGTTTTGGCCGAGGACTTCTGTTTTCTGATGCGGCGCAACCTGGCTGAGGTTGTGCCGCCTTGCACTTGGCCAAATGGCATTGAGTTGACCCAGTACCGTCCTGAACTCGCCGAAGCCGTCCATCACTTGATGGAACTCGGCTATCGGGAAGGTAGCGGTCGCGTACCGGCGCTGGAGGTCTGGCAACAGCGTTTCGAAACCGATCCCGAATACGATCCGTCCCTGTGCTTTATTGCCCTGGATGCCGAGGGAATCGTCGGCGTCGCCCAGTGCTGGACCAGCGCTTACATCAAGAGCCTGGTGGTGCATCCGCGCGCTCAAGGCCTCGGACTTGGCCGTGCATTGCTGCTGAATGCTTTCAATGTGTTTCAGCAACGCCGCGAAGGCTTTGTGGATCTGAAAGTGCTGGAAAACAACCTTCGGGCCCAGCGTTTGTATGAAAGTGCCGGGATGTATGTGGTCCGCCGAGAGCCGGTTCCAACCTGACACCGCTTTCGCGGGCAAGCCTCGCTCCTACACAGGTCACCGAACCCTGTAGGAGCGAGGCTTGCCCGCGAAGAGGCCCACACAACCACCCCAAAACCATCAGGCATACTCCGACCTCGGCCACTACACGCCAAGGATGCCCAAACCATGAAAGCCACCACCCTGACCTTCCTCTGCCTCACCGCCCTAGCCACCCAAGCCCACGCCTCCAGCCCCGACGCCTGGGCCGCCTATGACAAAGCCGTGCTCGCCAGTTGCACCAAGGCCAGCGGCCTGAAGAACGCCAAACCCGTCGGCAACGCCGCGCAGTTCGATGACCGGGTCGGTTATACCGCGCTCCTGCTGCAAGGCCAGTACCCGCAAAAACACATGAAAGGCCAACAAGGCACCGAGCTGTGCCTCTACAACAAGAAAAGCAAAACCGCCTACGTGACCGAGTGGGACTCCATCCGCCCAACAGCAAAAGCGCAATGAGTGGCGCATAACTTGCTTCGGCCCAGGCCTTTGCGGTGGCTTTTTGTCGCCATTGCATGCCCTCACAGGTGACTGGCCGTTCAATGAATACAACGTTTTCCTGCGTAGGTTGTGGCAAATGCTGCAACGACCACCATGTACCCCTGACACTGGCCGAAGCCCGGATGTGGGCGGCCGATGGCGGTCAGGTGATCGTGCTGGTGGAGGCCTTCCTCGCCAATGGCCTGGGCCTGCCCGCGCAGCAACGCGAACACGCCGAACGCCGCTCGGTGGCGGTTCGAAGCGGCGCCTGCGAGGCCCACGTGGCGATCACCTTTGCCGCGTACAACGTAGGCCCCTGCCGGAATCTTGACGAAGACAACCTCTGCCGCATCTACGAACGCCGACCGCTGGTGTGCCGCATCTACCCGATGGAAATCAACCCGCACATCCCGCTCAACCCATCTATCAAGGAATGCCCGCCCGAGTCCTGGGAAACAGGGCCGGATTTGATCATCGGTGGTGAGCTGGTGGATCAGGAACTGGCAGCTTTGATCCAGCGCTCCCGTCAGGCGGATCGCGATGAGATTCAGACCAAGGAGGCGATTTGCGCGCTATTGGGGATTCGGACGACTGCGCTGAAGGGCGATGGATTTGCTGCTTATTTGCCGGACATGACGGCGTTTGCCATCGTCATTGATCAGGTGGCGCAGCAGCCCTTGGCGGCGTCGGGCGGTGAATGGGTCTTTCATGTGTCAGGCGACGATATCGCCGGGCAAGTGCAGGCCGCCGGGGCGCAGGTGGTGACAGAAGTGCCGCTGAACTATGCGTTTATTTCGTTGCGGGCGGCCTGAGCCAGAGGATGTGTTGTATTTAATGGCCTCATCGCGAGCAGGCTCGCTCCCACAGTGGATTTCGTCGTACACAACATCTGTGTCTCAAGAAGATCACATGTGGGAGCGAGCCTGCTCGCGATGACGATAGATCAGGCACCGCAGAGGCAAAAACTCAGCGCTTACCCATCGAACGACGAGTGCCAGGAGGCGCTGCACCCGGGGTCTTGGTGTGACCATTCTTCGCGCCATTCTTGTACCAAGGCTGGCTGGCATTCTTCGCCGCGGCCAATTCTCCCGGTTTGAACGGAAACTTGAACGCTGGGATCGCCGCTTTGGTTTCGCTGTCTGCGCTGGAGTCGACGCTGTCTGGCAGGTCTGCCTGGTCGTCGCTCAAAGCGTCGGCAACCGGCGGTTGTGTCGGGGAAGTCATGAAAGCTCCGGGTGATGCTCAAAGAGTCGGGCCCGGTAGGCGAGCCGCGAAAGGCGGCAGTATACCTGTGTCGGGAGCTGCAAGCTTCACGCCGCAAGCGAGTCCGTCGGGTTTTGTGCTGACGGACCTGTCGCCTTCGCGGGCAAGCCTCGCTCCTACAGGTGCATTGTGTCGTACACCGAATCTGCGAACGACGATGAACCCTGTGGGAGCGGGCTTGCCCGCGATAGCGGTGTGTCAGTCACAAAAATGTTGAATGTGCCGCCACCATCGCGGGCAAGCCCGCTCCCACAGGGGCAGTGGTCATATACAAAATCTGTGGATGACACAAATCCTGTGGGAGCGAGCCTGCTCGCGATGAACGATAACGCGGTCTACGCCGGATCGACGTTATCCAGCACCCGATTCACCGCCAACTCCGCCAACATGATGACCTGCTGGATCGCCAATGCCGTATGGCGCTGCGGGCCGGTCAGGTCATTGGCGAAATCGCTGGCCAGGACACTCGCCGAGGCCAACGATTCACAGGCATGGGCCAGCAGGCTTTCGGTATCGGCATTCGGGACGACCATGAACATCGTGCTGGGGCGGCGTTTTTTTTCGGTGTAGGACGCCGGGGGATCGAGGTAGTAATCGAGGGCGCGTTTTATGGCTTCGCGGTCTTTGAGTAACTCTTCGGTGCGCAGGGTGTCGGGGTTGGCTTTGTTGAAGTTCGAATCAGAATTATCGTTTTCCATTTGTAGCTCCTAATCTCAATTGGAGCCATCACTTGCCGTTATGGTCGTGAGGCTTTCGCCTACTCGTTTCGGGGATCTCACGCCCGGTCGCTGAATGTGCAGCGACAGCCAAAGACTAGAGAGCCCGCTTCCGACGGACAACCTGAAAAATGCGTGGGAAAGTTCCATGTTTTGACACTGGAAGCGTGGGTACGATCAATCCCGCATCTGACACCGATTTTTCGTCTGACACGGATTACTGTAGGAGCTGTCGAGTGAAACGAGGCTGCGATCTTTTGATCTTGAAAATCAACGTCAAGAGATCGCAGCCTTCGGCAACTCCTACGTGGGGTTGTGTACACCCGCGATAGACTGGTTGGCTGTCAGGCCGCCATCGCGAGCAGGCTCGCTCCCACAATTGAACCGTGTACACCCGCGAGAGATTGGGCGGCTGTCAGGCCGCCTTCGCGGGCAAGCCTCGCTCCTACAAAAAGCCATCGGCATACACCCGCCTTTCACCACTCAACAGGCCGAGCGTTAGCTCGCCTGCAGCTCTTGATCTGGCTTTTGATCTTGATCTGCCCGCCCCTTCGGGAGGCGGAGTGGAGGTGTTCATCTGGGGATTGGCGCGCAGCGCCGTTCGACGCAGTCGAACCCATCGCATGTAGGTCGTAGCGAAGCAGACCGTAGGGCGATGCCCCCAGATGGATACCGGAGCGAAGGAACGCCGAGCCTCAGCGAGGGGCCGGACGCTTGGAGCGAAGCCTTTTGCTTACTTTTCGGCGTCTGGAAAAGTGAGGCGCCGTAAGGGCGAAACCCTAAGCCGCCGTTACCGCAGCAACGGATATGTACCCCACCAACCAAAGCATGGTCGGCTATAAGGCCGCCAAGATCAAAACAAGATCCCAGCCCAAACTGACAGAGCCGTCAGTTACCAGTCACTCTCCTGACGGGCGAACAGGTTTATAAAGGAAGGTATAAACCTGACAAAATTCCGACCACTCTGCCCGGCGCCCCACTCGCATGCGAATTCAGAAAAAAATCGCCCTGTTCGCCGCCCTTCTGATCACCCTGGCAGCGCTGGGCGTGTGGTACGCCGCCAAACCCGCCACGACCAAACTGACCACTTCCACCGCCATCCCCGTGCGAGTGGTCAGCGTCGCCGAAAAAGACGTGCCCCGCTACATCAGCGGCATCGGCTCGGTGCTGTCCTTGCACAGCGTGGTCGTGCGCCCACAGATCGACGGTATCCTCACCAAGCTGCTGGTCAAGGAAGGCCAACTGGTGAACAAAGGTGACCTGCTGGCCACCATCGACGACCGCTCGATCCGCGCCAGCCTCGATCAGGCCCGGGCGCAACTGGGCGAAAGTCAGGCGCAACTGCAAGTGGCACAGGTCAACCTCAAACGCTACAAACTGCTGAGCGTCGACGACGGCGTGTCCAAGCAAACCTACGATCAGCAACAAGCCCTGGTCAACCAACTCAAAGCCACCGCCCAAGGCAATCAGGCGTCGATCGACGCCGCTCTGGTGCAGCTTTCTTACACGCAGATTCGCTCCCCGGTCACCGGTCGCGTCGGTATTCGCACGGTAGACGAAGGCAACTTCCTGCGCATGACCGACACCCAAGGCCTGTTCACGGTGACCCAGATCGACCCGATTGCCGTGGAGTTTTCCCTGCCGCAACACATGTTGCCGACCCTGCAAGGGCTGATAAACGATCCACAGCACACGTCGGTCAAGGCTTACATCGGTGCCGATACCGACGGCGAAACCGGCAACCTGCTGGGCGAAGGTCATCTGACCCTGATCGACAACCAGATCAACGCCAACACCGGGACCATTCGCGCCAAGGCCGAATTCGCCAACCCCGTACAGAAACTCTGGCCGGGCCTGCTGGTAACGGTAAAGATTCAGACAGCACTGGATAAAAATGCGCTGGTGGTGCCGCCCACCGTCGTACAACGTGGCCTCGATCAACATTTCGTCTATCGGGTCAATGGCGACAAGGTCGAAGCCGTTCAGGTGCAGATGGTTTATCAAGGCAGCGGCCAGGACATCATCAAAGGCGTAAAACCGGGCGATGTGCTGGTCAGCGACGGCCAGTCGCGGCTCAAACCTGGCTCGACCGTGCAGGTGGTGACCGACCCACCGCAAGTGGTGCAATCGGAGCCGAAACCATGAAGGGACATGGCTCGGTTTCCGCGTGGTGCATCGATCATCCGGTGGCGACGGTCCTGCTGACCTTTGCCTTGGTGCTGCTCGGCGTCATCGCCTTTCCGCGACTGTCGATTGCACCACTGCCGGAAGCAGAATTCCCGACCATCCAGGTGGCCGCGCAACTGCCCGGCGCCAACCCCGAAACCATGGCCTCCTCGGTAGCCACGCCGCTTGAAGTGCAATTCAGCGCCATCCCCGGCGTGACCCAGATGACCTCGAGCAGCGCCCTGGGCTCGACCATTCTGACCCTGCAATTCACCCTCGACAAAAGCATCGACACCGCCGCGCAGGAAGTCCAGGCCGCGATCAACACCGCCGCCGGCAAACTGCCCAAAGACATGCCGAACCTGCCGAACTGGAGGAAGGTCAACCCGGCCGACAGCCCGGTGCTGATCCTCAGCATCAATTCGCCGCAAATGCCCGGCACCGAAGTCAGTGACCTGGTGGAAACCCTGCTCGCCCGTCAGATCAGCCAGATCGACGGCGTAGGCAATATCAACATCACCGGTCAGCAACGTCCGGCGATCCGCGTGCAGGCCTCGGCGGACAAACTCGCCGCCATTGGCCTGACCCTGGCGGACATTCGCCTGGCGATCCAGCAGACCAGCCTCAACCTGGCCAAGGGTGCGTTGTATGGCGAGTCGAGCATTTCGACCTTGTCCACCAACGACCAATTGTTCCACCCCCAGGAATACGGCCAGCTGATTGTTTCCTACAAGGACGGCGCACCGGTTCATCTCAAGGATGTGGCCAAAGTCGTCAACGGTTCGGAAGATGCCTACATCCAGGCTTGGGCTGATGGTCAGCCGGGGGTGAACCTGGTGATTTTCCGGCAACCGGGGGCCAACATCGTCGAGACCGTGGACCGTATTCAAGCGGCCCTGCCGACGCTGGAGGCCATGCTGCCGGCCTCGGTGCAGGTCAAAGTGTTGATCGACCGCACCCAGACCATCCGCGCTTCGTTGCATGAAGTGGAAGTCACCCTGCTGATCGCGATCCTGCTGGTGGTGGCGGTGATGGCGCTGTTCCTGCGGCAGTTGTCGGCGACCCTGATCGTGGCGTCGGTGCTCGGTGTGTCGCTGATCGCCAGTTTTGCCCTGATGTACATCATGGGCTTCAGCCTGAATAACCTGACACTGGTGGCGATCGTGGTGTCCGTCGGGTTTGTGGTGGACGATGCGATTGTGGTGGTGGAAAACATTCACCGTCACCTGGAGGCCGGCGACAGCATGCGCGAGGCGGCGATCAAGGGTGCCGGCGAGATCGGCTTTACCGTGGTTTCCATCAGTTTCTCGCTGGTGGCGGCGTTCATTCCGCTGCTGTTCATGGGGGGCGTGGTCGGGCGGCTGTTCAAGGAATTCGCCCTGACCGCCACCTCGACCATCATGATTTCCGTGGTGGTGTCCCTGACGCTCGCACCGACGTTGGCCGCGCTGTTCATGCGTGCGCCGGAACACAGCCAATCGGGTTTCGGCGAGCGCTTGCTGGCGCTGTACGAGAAAGGCCTGCGCCGCGCCCTCGCCCATCAGAAATTGATGATCGGTGTGTTCGGCCTGTCCCTCGGCCTGGCGGTCGCCGGGTACATTTTCATTCCGAAGGGTTTCTTCCCGGTGCAGGACACCGGTTTCGTTCTCGGCACCACCGAAGCAGCGGCGGACATTTCCTACGGCGACATGGTGAAAAAACACTTGGCGATGGCCGAAATCGTTGCCGCCGATCCCGCCGTCGAGACGTTCTCACATTCGGTCGGCGTTTCGGGCAGCAACCAGACCATCGCCAACGGACGCTTCTGGATTTCGCTGAAAAAGCGCGGCGACCGTGACGTATCTGCCAGCCAATTCATCGACCGGATTCGCCCACAGCTGATGAAAGTCCCGGGCATCGTGCTGTACCTGCGCGCCGGGCAAGACATCAACCTCAGCTCCGGCCCGAGCCGCGCGCAGTACCAATACGTGCTCAAGAGCAACGACGGGCCACTCCTGAGTACCTGGACCCAGCGCCTGACGGAAAAACTGCGCAGCAACCCGGCGTTCCGCGACATTTCCAACGACCTGCAACTGGGCGGCAACATCACCCACATCAGCATCGACCGCAGCGCTGCGGCGCGTTTCGGCCTGACCGCCAGTGATGTCGACGAAGCGCTGTACGACGCCTTCGGCCAGCGGCAGATCAACGAATTCCAGACCCAGACCAACCAGTACAACGTGATTCTGGAGCTGGACACCAAACAGCGCGGCAAGGCCGAAAGCCTCAACTATTTCTACCTGCGCTCGCCGCTGAGTGGAGAGATGGTGCCGCTGTCGGCCCTGGCGAAATTCGATGCGCCGACCATCGGCCCGTTGTCCATCGCTCACGACGGGATGTTCCCGGCGGCCAACCTATCGTTCAACCTGGCGCCCGGCGTCGCGTTGGGCGATGCGGTGATCATGCTCAATCAGGCCAAGACCGACATCGGCATGCCGGTGGCCATCAGCGGTAATTTCCAGGGCGCGGCCCAGGCGTTCCAGAGTTCGCTGGCCAGCCAGCCGTGGCTGATTCTGGCGGCGCTAGTGGCGGTGTACATCATTCTTGGCGTGCTCTACGAGAGCTTCGTGCATCCGCTGACGATCATCTCGACCCTGCCCTCGGCGGGGCTCGGGGCGGTGATCATGTTGTGGATCTGTGGCCAGGATTTTTCGATCATGGCGCTGATCGGGCTGGTGCTGCTGATCGGCATCGTCAAGAAAAACGGCATTCTGATGATCGACTTCGCTCTCGACGCCCAACGTAACCGTGGCTTGCCTCCCGAAGAGGCGATCTACGAAGCGTGTATGACGCGGTTCCGGCCGATCATCATGACCACCCTCGCCGCCCTGCTTGGTGCCCTGCCGCTGATGCTCGGCTACGGCACCGGCGCCGAACTGCGCCAGCCATTGGGCATCGCGGTGGTCGGCGGCTTGCTGGTGAGCCAGGCGCTGACGCTGTTCACTACGCCGGTCATATACTTAATGCTTGAGCGGCTTTTCCATCGACCTAAACCAGCTCCGGCACCGATGTCGGTGCAGGCGACCACAGACTGAGGCGGGGTCATGCGCGTTCTGATTATCGAAGACGAAGAAAAAACCGCGGACTATCTACACCGCGGTCTGACGGAACAGGGCTACACCGTGGACGTGGCTGGCGATGGCGTCGAAGGCCTGCACCTGGCGCTGGAAAGCGATTACGCAGTGATTGTCCTCGACGTCATGTTGCCCCGCCTCGACGGCTTCGGCGTATTGCGTGCGCTGCGGGCACGCAAGCAAACGCCAGTGATCATGCTCACCGCCCGCGAGCGGGTGGAAGACCGCATCAAAGGCCTGCGCGATGGTGCCGACGATTACCTCGGCAAACCGTTTTCCTTCCTCGAACTGGTGGCGCGCCTGCAAGCGCTCACCCGTCGTAGCGGCGGCCATGAACCGGTGCAGGTGAGCATCGCCGACCTGTGGATAGATTTGATCAGCCGCAAAGCCACCCGCGCCGGCACTCGCCTGGACCTGACCGCCAAGGAGTTTTCGCTGCTCAGCGTGCTGGCGCGGCGGCAAGGGGAAATTCTCTCGAAAACCGCCATCGCCGAGATGGTCTGGGACATTAATTTCGACAGCGACGCCAACGTGGTCGAGGTCGCGATCAAACGCCTGCGGGCCAAGCTCGACGGGCCGTTCGAAGAGAAATTGCTGCACACGATTCGTGGCATGGGTTATGTGCTGGAGAGCCGTAGTGTCCAGTAACTCGATCGCGCTGCGCCTGAGCGGGATGTTTACGCTGGTGGCGCTGCTGGTGTTTCTGTTGATCGGCGGTGCGCTGTATCAACAAGTCGACAAGGGTCTGGGCCTGCTGCCCGAAGCCGAGCTGGATGCGCGTTACAGCGTGCTTGAATCAGCGCTCAACCGTTACGGCACGCCCGAGCATTGGGTGAAGATCAACGCCAAGCTCAAACTGCTGAGCGAAGAAGACAAGCGCATCCGCTTTTGGGTGGTCAGCGGCAACCCCGGTTATGAATACGGCCAACCCGACGCGCCAATCCGCGCTTTCGCCCAAGGCCCGTTGGGCATGCGCGACATGGAGTTGCCCGACCATCCGTACCCGCTGAAAGTGCTGGTCACTGAGCTGCCAGCCAAGGACCAGCGCCCGCCGCTGCGCTTCATGATCGGCATCGACACCGAGACCTTTTACGAGACGCAGCACCACTTGCTGATCGCCCTGATCAGCCTGGCGATCGTGGGTGTATTGCTGGCCTCGCTGCTCGGTTACTGGGTAGCGCGGATCGGCCTCAAGCCGCTGATCAAGTTGTCGCAGGAAGCCCAGCGCCTGGCGCCGCCGAGGCTGTCCGGCCGTTTGCAACTGTCGCCATTGCCACCGGAACTGAATCAGTTTGTCAGCTCGTTCAACGCCACACTGGAACGAGTCGAACAGGCCTATTCACGGCTGGAGTCGTTCAACGCCGACGTCGCCCATGAACTGCGCTCACCGCTGACCAACCTGATCGGCCAGACCCAGGTTGCGCTGACACGCGGGCGTTCGGCCGAACACTATTTCGAAGTGCTGCAATCGAACCTCGAAGAGCTCGAACGACTGCGCTCGATCATCAACGACATGCTGTTCCTCGCCAGCGCCGACCAGGGCAGCAAGGCCACTAAACTGACGTCCACCTCACTGGCCGATGAAGTGGCGACGACGCTGGAATATCTGGATTTCATTCTTGAGGATGCGCAGGTTCAGGTCGAGGTCAGTGGCGATGCGCAGGTACGAATCGAGATCGCCCATCTGCGCCGGGCGTTGATCAACTTGCTGAGCAACGCGGTGCAGCACACCGAGCCCGGGAAAGTGATTGAGGTACGGATCGAAGTCGAAGAGCATCAGGTCAGCATCGGCGTCGCCAACCCGGGATCGCCGATTGCCAATGAGCACTTGCCGCGATTGTTCGAGCGCTTCTACCGGGTCGATGCGTCGCGCAGCAACAGTGGCAACAACCATGGCCTGGGGTTGGCAATCGTCAAGGCGATTGCGCTGATGCATGGTGGCGATGTGTTTGTGCGCAGTGATCATGGGATGAATACTTTCGGGATTCATCTCCCGGTCTGATCACACAGCCCCTTCACCACAGAAAGCCAAACCACCAATACCGGGCAATTGTCGACTACCCGCAGAATGTCTTCTAAGCTTCAATTAGCAAAAGGCCAGCATGTTTTGCTGGCCTTTTTTTTATCCGGCATTTATACAGGCGCTCTGAACGCGACCGGTTTCTGGGACTCTGCCCGATTCTTGTAAAAAACCTTCATAACGCCTTATTTTGCAGAAGTCAGAACCATGAGTGTGAGCAGTGCGAAATCCCGCCAACCGATCCGTGCAACCCGGTCGGAGCGGTTCCTGGTTTTCGGCAGTTTATTGTTGGTGATTGCGATACTGAGCATCGTGGCGTTCCTGCTGATCCGCGAACGCGCCCATGCCGAATTGTCCGCCGCTCGCGCTGCCAACAATATCGTGCAATTGATCGATGCCGACGTGCTGCGCAATGTCGAACTCTATGATGTGTCGCTGCTGGGTTTGATCGCTGCCTCCCAGCGAGAAGACCTCAAGAGCGTTTCTCCAGCCATTCGCCATCTGGCCTATTTCGACCGCGCCACTGCCGCGCCGTACAAGGGCAACATTTTGTTGCTCGACAACAAGGGCGACGTGATCGCTGACTCGGCCTCGGTGGAAGCCCGGCAGGGCAACTACGCCGACCGCGAATACTTCCAGTCTCACGTGAACAACCCGGACCCGGGCATGTTCATCAGTCCCCCCTTCAGAGCCAGGTCGCCCGAACAGGATTGGCGTATCAGTTTCAGCCGCCGGGTGAACGGCTCCCAGGGTGAATTTCTGGGCGTGGCCGAAGCCGCCATGCGGTTGAGTTACTTCGATCAGTTGTTCAACAGTTTGAGCATCGGTCGTGACAGTACGGTCAATCTGATCAGCAAGGACGGGACGCTTCTGGCTCAACAACCACGTCTGGCCGAAGAGCTGATTGGCAAGAACTTCAGTAACCGTCCCAATTTCCAGCGCATCGTCAAGGAAGGCAACGGCAGCTTCACCAGCATGTCCGATCGATACCATGACAAGCGCTTGTACACCTTCTCCAAGGTCGGGAACTTGCCGTTGATTGTCATCGTTGCGCTATCAAGTGATGAAGTCTTTGCGGCCTGGAAGCGCACCGCGGTGGTGGTCAGCTTTGCAACCATTGCCCTGTGCGTGAGCCTGCTGTGGCTGACCTGGTTGCTCTGCCGGGAACTGCGTCGGCGCCAGAGTGCCGAGCTGGAGCTGGCACAACTGGCCGCTACCGACCCCTTGACCGGTCTGGCCAACCGCCGAAGCCTGGATCAGGCCCTGCGCCATGAATGGTTTCGCGCCCAACGTTCCGGTCTGCCATTGTCGGTGCTGATGATCGATGTCGATCACTTCAAGGCGTTCAACGACCGACATGGCCATCAGGGCGGCGACGATGCCTTGCGCTGGGTGGCCAAGGTAATCGGCACCCATGTTCGACGGCCGGCGGACCTGGTCGCCCGTTACGGAGGCGAGGAGTTTTCGGTAATCCTGGCTGAAACCGACAGCGCCGGCGCTCAACAGATTGCCGACAACGTCCGCGCAGCGGTGGAGAAGTTGCCGTTGGTGGGGAGTGATACGTCGCCGATTACTGTCAGTATTGGTATCAGTACCTGGACGACGACGTCCGATATCAGCCTGGAGCAATTGCTGTTTACGGCGGACAAGGCGCTGTATCAGGCCAAGGAAAGTGGGCGGAATCGGGTGGTTGCAGCAGACTGAGATCTACGGTGTGGCGGCCGGCCCTATCGCGGGCAAGCCCGGCTCCCACAGGTTGTTCGGTTGACGCGAATTCGGGCACGACGCATGACCTGTGGGAGCGGGCTTGCCCGCGAAGAGGCCATGACAGGCACCACAAAACACACTTTCCCGCACCCATAAAAAAAGGCCACCCGAAGGTAGCCTTTAAAAAACTAGAGAGGTTTTTTGCTTACACGGCCGCAACAGGACGCATGTAAGAGATCGGTGCAGTGCTGGCGTCTTCGAAAGTCACGACTTCCCAAGCATCTGTCTGCTCAATCAACTTGCGCAGCAGCTGGTTGTTCAATGCATGTCCGGACTTGAAGCCCTTGAACTCACCAATCAGGCTATTGCCCAGCAGGTAGAGGTCACCAATTGCATCGAGGATCTTGTGCTTCACGAACTCGTCTTCATAGCGAAGGCCGTCTTCGTTCAGTACACCATCCGCGTCGACCACAATAGCGTTTTCAACGCTGCCGCCGAGTGCGAGGTTGTGCTTGCGCAGGTACTCGATGTCACTCATGAAACCAAAGGTACGGGCGCGGCTGACTTCTTTTACGAACGAAGTGCTGGAAAAATCCACGCTTGCACTTTGTGTGCGGTCACGGAAAACCGGGTGATCGAAATCGATCTCGAAGCTCACTTTGAAACCTTCGAAAGGGACGAAAGTGGCGCGCTTGTCGCCGTCTTCCACTGTCACTTCCCGCAGGATCCGGATGAACTTCTTGGCGGCGTCCTGCTCTTCCAGGCCGGCCGATTGAATCAGGAATACGAAGGGTCCAGCGCTACCATCCATGATCGGGACTTCGGACGCGGAGAGCTCGACGTAGGCGTTATCGATGCCCAGGCCAGCCATGGCCGAGAGCAGGTGCTCCACCGTGTCCACTTTGACGTCACCGTTAACAAGCGTGGTCGACATAGTGGTTTCGCCAACGTTTTCCGCGCGGGCAGGAATCTGCACCACAGGGTCGAGGTCAGCACGACAAAACACAATGCCGGTGTCGACAGGCGCTGGCTTGAGGGTCAGGTAGACCTTCTCCCCGGAGTGCAGGCCGACACCTGTGGCACGGATAATATTCTTCAGGGTGCGTTGTTTAATCATGGCATGGGCCGCTTCAGCGCAAATTGCGAACTGGTATCAACAAAGGCTGGCGATGATAGCAGACCAGACCTTTGCTGAACACCAATCACCCTAATACCCCTGATACATTTCATCAATCGGCCTGACGACGCAGGAAAGCCGGGATGTCCAGGTAGTCCAGATCATCTTGCGGGTTCATCTTCGCGGCAGTCGCAGCACCGGCCTGAGCCTGGTTGCGCATGACGGTCGGACGGTCCAGGTCACGGTAGTTCACCGCAGGCTGTTCCTGACGAACAGGGGCTTGTTGTTGTGGCTGGGAAGCCATCGAGGTGTGAACCGTATTGTCGATGACCTTCACAGGCTTCTCGATTTTAGCGCCTAAACCGGTGGCAACAACAGTCACGTGCAGCTCGTCGCGCATGTCCGGATCGATAACGGTACCGACCTTGACCATCGCGTGCTCGGAAGCGAAGGCTTCGATGATGCTACCCACGTCGGAGTACTCACCCAGGGACAGGTCAGGACCGGCGGTGATGTTCACCAGGATGCCGCGTGCACCTTGCAGGTTCACGTCTTCGAGCAACGGGTTGCGAATGGCCGCTTCGGTGGCCTCACGTGCACGGTTCGGACCGCTGGCGCAGCCAGTGCCCATCATCGCCATGCCCATTTCGCTCATCACGGTACGCACGTCGGCAAAGTCGACGTTGATCATGCCCGGACGCTTGATGATGTCGGAGATACCGCGCACGGCACCGGCCAGTACATCGTCGGCCTTGGCGAAAGCCGACAGCAGGCTTGCGTCTTTCCCGAGGATGGTCAGCAGCTTCTCGTTGGGAATGGTGATCAACGAGTCGACGCTTTCAGACAGCAGACGAATACCTTCGTCGGCGATCTGCATACGCTTGCGACCTTCGAACGGGAACGGACGGGTCACCACCGCAACGGTGAGGATCCCCATTTCCTTGGCCACTTCGGCAATGATCGGCGCAGCACCGGTACCGGTACCACCGCCCATGCCGGTGGTGATGAACACCATATTGGTGCCCTGCAGGACTTCGGCAATGCGCTCACGGTCTTCGAGAGCGGCCTGACGACCTACTTCAGGGTTGGCGCCGGCGCCCAGGCCTTTGGTCACGCCGGTGCCCAGTTGCAGAATGGTCCGCGCGCCGATGCTTTTCAGCGCTTGGGCATCAGTGTTGGCGCAGATGAATTCAACGCCTTCAATGTTGCTCTTGACCATATGATTGACAGCGTTGCCGCCGCCACCGCCAACACCGATAACTTTAATTACCGGGCTTGCGGGGATGTTGTCTACGAGTTCGAACATTTTCCCTCTCCTTACATTCTCTAGTTTTTTCGCCTACTGCTGTTTGAAGCGGTGTTGCGGTAAAGCTTTAGAAATTGCCTTGTACCCAGCTCTTGAAGCGATCGAGCAAGGCGACTTTCGGTTCGTCATTGCTGTAGCTGTCGCGGCTGCCGATGCCCGAGAACGAAATCCCGTCGGACTGCTTCTGCAGGCCGTACATCAACAGGCCAACGCCAGTGGAATAAATCGGGTTGCGGACCACGTCGTCCAGGCCCTTGACGCCATGCGGCACGCCCAGGCGAACCGGCATGTGGAAGATCTCTTCGGCCAGTTCCACCGCACCTTCCATCTTCGACGTACCGCCAGTCAGCACGATGCCGGCCGGGATCAGGTCTTCGTAGCCACTGCGACGCAGTTCGGCCTGGATCAAGGTGAACAGCTCGTCGTAACGCGGCTCGACCACTTCGGCCAGGGCCTGACGGGACAGCTCGCGCGGTGGACGGTCGCCGACGCTCGGCACCTTGATGGTTTCGCCGGCACCGGCCAGTTTGGCCAGGGCGCAGGCGTAGCGAATCTTGATTTCCTCGGCGTACTGGGTCGGGGTGCGCAGCGCCATGGCGATGTCGTTGGTCACCTGGTCGCCCGCAATCGGGATCACCGCGGTGTGACGGATCGCGCCTTCGGTGAAGATTGCGATGTCAGTGGTGCCGCCGCCGATGTCCACCAGGCACACGCCCAGCTCTTTCTCGTCGTCGGTCAGGACCGAGTAGGCCGAGGCCAACTGCTCGAGAATGATGTCGTCGATTTCCAGACCGCAGCGGCGCACGCACTTTTCAATGTTCTGTGCGGCGTTGACGGCGCAGGTGACCACGTGAACCTTGGCTTCCAGACGCACGCCGGACATACCCAGCGGCTCGCGAACGCCTTCCTGGTTATCGATCACGTAATCCTGCGGCAGGGTGTGCAGCACACGCTGGTCAGCCGGGATCGCCACCGCCTGGGCAGCGTCGAGAACGCGCTCAAGGTCGGCGGAGCTGACTTCGCGATCACGAATCGCCACGATGCCGTGGGAGTTCAGGCTGCGGATGTGATTGCCGGCCACGCCGACAAACGCCGAGTGGATCCGGCAACCGGCCATCAGCTGCGCTTCTTCAATAGCGCGCTGGATCGACTGGACGGTGGACTCGATGTTCACCACTACGCCTTTTTTCAGGCCGCGGGACGGATGAGTACCGATCCCGACGATTTCGAGCGTGCCGTCGTCCGAGACCTCGCCGACCAGCGCCACCACCTTGGAGGTGCCGATATCGAGACCGACGATCATTTTGCCGCTTTGCACGTTTGCCATGGGTCCTGCCTCTTCTTAATTCTTCGCGACAGCGGGTTGGGCTGTCGTGGGCGCTACAGGTTCCCGCCAGCCAACAGCGAGGCCGTTGGCGTAGCGCAGATCGATGCGCGCAATGTTCGTAATCTGCTCTTTGAGCGTCTTGTCATAGATGGCAATGAAGCGGCGCATCTTTTCCACCAGCTTGCCGCGTCCCAGCAGCAGTTCGATTCCCGGGCCCGCGCTGCCTGCGCCGGTGGTCAGGAACCAACTGCCTCGTTCACGCAACTCCAGGCGTGCAATCGAGAAGCCCAATGGCCTGAGCATCTGGCTCAGCACCTGGTATTGCTGCATCACTTGCTGCTGGGCCCGCTGCGGGCCGAACAGCTGTGGCAGGTGTTCGTAGTTCGCCAGCTCGCGCGGGGTGAACGCCTGCCCCTGGTTGTTCAGCAGCGACTCATCGCCCCAACGGGCCACCGGCAGTTGTTCTTCCAGGCGAATCACCACCTGATCCGGCCATACCCGACGCACTTCGGCGTGAGCAATCCATGGCATCTGTTCAAGCTCGGTACGCATGCTCTCCAGGTCGATGGTGAAGAAGCTCGACGCCACGTAGGGGGCGATCCGCTGCTGCACCGCTTGCTGGCTGATGTAACTCAGGTCGCCCTGCACCGCGATCTTGGTGATCGGCCGGTCGGCGTACGGCAGCAAACGCTGTGCGCCTTCATAAGTGCCGAACCCCAACGCCACCAGCAGCACGGGCCAGAACAGGCTTTTCAGAAAACCAAAGTTGGCTTTCGGCAGGCGCGCGGACATCGGCTCTTTGGCCACCATTCGGCTGGCACCCCGCGGCACCGGCTTGCGGCCGGGTGCGGAAGGCTGATGACGTAGCTGAGCGCCTTGCATGGTCTTAACCTCTTGTCGGCTCTTGGTTACCGGCAGTGTTGCCGGTAACGCTGGCGGCCAGAATCGCCAGAACCAGTTGCTGGAAATCCAGGCCGGCGGCACGGGCCGCCATCGGAACCAGACTGTGATCGGTCATGCCCGGTGCGGTATTGACTTCCAGGAACCAGAACTGCCCGTCGGCGTCCTGCATCACGTCTGCCCTGCCCCAACCGGCGATACCCAGCGCCTCACAGGCTTTGGCCGTGAGGTCCATGAGTTCTTTTTCTTTATTGCTGTCCAGGCCACACGGGATCCGGTACTGAGTATCGGAAGCCACGTACTTGGCGTCGTAGTCGTAGAAACTGTGGGTTGTGCCCAGGGCGATTGGAGGCAACACCTGGTCACGCAGGGTGGCGATGGTGAACTCCGGACCTTGAATCCATTGCTCGACCAACACTTGCGAATCATAGGTACTGGCCGCTTTCCACGCGTCGATCAATTCAGACGCGGAAGTCACTTTGGCCATACCGATACTGGAACCTTCATGGGCCGGTTTGACGATCAAAGGGAAGCCCAGTTCCGTGGCCGCCGAAATACAATCGGCCTCAGAGCTCAGTACCGCATGGCGCGGCGTCGGAATCCCGAGGCTGTGCCAGACCTGCTTGGTGCGCAGTTTGTCCATGGCCAGTGCCGAGGCCAGAATGCCGCTGCCGGTGTACGGAATACCCAGGCATTCGAGCAGGCCCTGCATGCTGCCGTCTTCACCGCCACGACCGTGGAGGATGATGAACGCGCGGTCGATTTTTTCGTTCAGCAGACGCTGCAGCAGGTCATCGCCCACATCAAGACCGAAGGCGTCCACACCGGCGCTTTGCAGTGCTTCGAGCACTGCGTTACCCGACTTCAGGGAGACCTCACGCTCGGCACTCTTGCCGCCGAACAGCACGGCGACACGGCCGAAGTCTTTCGGCGCAATAGTGGAGACGAGGTTGGCGTAAGCAGCAGTCATTTCAACTTCCCCACGCTTGGCGCGGCAACCGCGCCAGCGAACAACGGACTATTCAACAGTTTCGGTGCGAGACCGCCGATATCACCGGCGCCCTGGCACAACAGAATGTCGCCGGCACGCAGCAGCGGCTTGACGATCGGTGCGAGGTCGATGCCGCGCTCGATGTAGATCGGGTCGAGCTGACCACGCTGGCGAATGCTGTTGCACAGCTTGCGGCTATCAGCGCCCGGAATCGGCTCTTCGCCGGCCGGATAGACTTCCATCAGCAGCAGCACGTTGGCGTCGGCCAGTACATTGACGAAATCGTCGTACAGATCGCGGGTGCGGCTATAACGGTGCGGCTGGTAAACCATCACCAGACGACGCTCCGGCCAGCCACCGCGCACGGCTTTGATCACGGCCGCGACTTCGGTCGGGTGGTGACCGTAGTCGTCCACCAGCATCACGTTGCCGCCTTCAACCGGCAGTTCGCCGTAAACCTGGAAGCGACGACCGACACCCTGGAACCCGGACAGGCCCTGGACGATGGCTTCATCGCTGACGCCTTCGTCGGTGGCGATGCAAATGGTCGCCAGCGCGTTCAGCACGTTGTGGTTGCCCGGCATGTTCACCGACACATCCAGCGGCTCGCGATCAGGGCGCAGCACGGTAAAGAAGGTCTGCATGCCCTGCTGACGCACATTGATGGCACGCACGTCGGCGTCGTCGCCGAAACCGTAGGTGACGGTCGGACGTTTCACCTGTGGGAGGATTTCACGCACCACCGGATCATCCAGGCACACCACTGCCAAGCCGTAGAACGGCAGGTTGTGCAGGAACTCGACGAAGGTTTTCTTCAGTTTGTTGAAGTCGCCGTCGTAGGTCGCCATGTGGTCGGCGTCGATGTTGGTGACCACGGCCACCAGCGGCTGCAAGTGCAGGAAGCTGGCATCGCTTTCATCGGCTTCGGCGATCAGGTAGCGGCTGGTGCCGAGCTGGGCATTGGTGCCCGCGGCATTCAGGCGACCACCGATAACGAACGTCGGGTCCAGGCCACCGGCGGCGAACACCGAAGCGATCAGGCTGGTGGTGGTGGTTTTGCCGTGGGTACCGGCGACGGCGATGCCGTGGCGGTAACGCATCAGTTCGGCCAGCATCTCGGCACGCGGCACCACCGGAATCCGGCGCTCCAGGGCAGTGGCCACTTCCGGATTGGAAGTGGTCACGGCGCTGGAGGTGACCAGCACATCGGCGTTCGCGGCGTTCTCGGCACGGTGGCCGATATAGATGTGGGCACCGAAGGATTCCAGGCGCTCGGTCACCGGCGATGCTTTCAGGTCGGAACCGGACACTTCATAGCCCAGGTTCAGCAACACTTCGGCAATGCCGCACATGCCCACGCCGCCGATACCGACGAAGTGGATGCGACGGATACGGCGCATTTCCGGGTGCGGCATGGCTTTCTTGTTCTCAACCATGGGCCACCTCCAGGCAGGTATCGACCACGTTACGGGTGGCATCGGGTTTGGCCAGGCGGCGTGCCGCGGTGGCCATGTCGTTGAGTCGTTGCGGTTGCATCAAGACCTCTGTCAGGCGAGCGGCAAGATCCGCTGCGCCAGTCGTTCTTTGCGGCATCAGGAAGGCAGCGCCTTCACGGGCCAAATAATCGGCGTTGCGGGTCTGGTGATCGTCGATCGCGTGGGGCAAAGGCACCAGCATCGAGGGCAGACCGGCAGCCGCCAGTTCACTGATGGTCAGCGCGCCTGCGCGGCACACCACCAGGTCGGCCCAGCCATAGGCTTGGGCCATGTCTTTGATGAACGGCTGCACTTGCGCCTCGACGCCAGCCGCGCGATAGCGCTCTGCAGTCACTTCATCGTGGTTTTTGCCGGCCTGATGAAACACGTCCGGGCGCAGGTCGGGGGCGACTTGCGACAGGGCTTCAGGCAGCAACTTGTTCAACGGCTCTGCGCCCAGGCTTCCGCCCAGGATCAGCAAACGCGCCTTGCGACCGGCCAGGGCAGGTCGCGGTGTTTCGAGGAACAGCTCGGTGCGCACCGGGTTACCGGTGGTGCGACGGCTGTTCGACAGGGTAAAGGTGTCGGGGAACGCTTCACAGACTCGGGCGGCCAACGGCACCAGCAACCGATTGGCGGTACCGGCCACGGCGTTCTGCTCGTGAACGATCACCGGCACGCCGGCCAATTTGGCAGCAACGCCGCCGGGGCCGGTCACATAACCCCCGAAGCCGACCACACACACCGGCCGCAGCTGACGAATGATCGCCCGCGCCTGCCAGATCGACTTGAGCAACATGAACGGTGCCTTGAGCAGGGACAATTTGCCCTTGCCGCGCAAACCGCTGGCGTTGATCCGATGCAGTTCGATGCCGGCTACCGGGACCAGATCGTTCTCGATGCCACGCGGTGTCCCGAGCCAATGCACAGTGTAACCACGGGCCTGGAATTCGCGAGCACACGCCAGCGCCGGGAACACATGGCCCCCGGTGCCGCCGGCCATGATCAATACGTTAGCGCCCATGGTTCGGCTCCTCGGCGAAGTCGCTCTCATGGAATTCCATCTCTTCACTGCCCAAGTGGGTTCGACTCTCCCACTCGATGCGCAGCAACAAGCCAAGACAGGCACAGCAGATCACCAACGAACTGCCGCCATAACTGAGGAATGGCAGGGTCAGCCCCTTGGTTGGCAGCAGGCCGACGTTCACCCCGATGTTGATCAGGAACTGACCAATCCACAGGAACGACAGGCCGTATGCGATGTAGGCGGCGAAAAATTGCTTGGCCTTCTCGGCCCAATAACCGATGTACATGCCACGAATACAGACAAAGACGAACAGCGCTACGGTGCACAAAGAACCCACGGCACCCAGTTCTTCGGCCAGGACCGAGAACACGAAGTCAGTGTGGGCTTCCGGCAGGTAGAACTGTTTCTGCACGCTGTTGCCCAGGCCAACGCCCAGCCATTCGCCGCGACCGAAAGCGATCAACGCTTGAGACAACTGGTAGCCAGCACCGAACTGGTCGGCCCACGGGTCCGCAAAGTTGGTCAGACGCGCCATTCGATACGGCTGCATTTGAATCAACAACACCACCGCACCGACCGCCAGGACCACCATCAAGGAAAAACGGAACAGCCCGACCCCGCCGAGGAACAGCATCGCCGCAGCCGCCCCCATCATCACGACGGTGGCACCGAAGTCCGGCTCCATCAGCAACAGACCCGCCATCGGCAACAGAACGATGAACGGCTTGAAGAAGCCCATCCAGCTTTCACGCACTTCTTTCTGACGACGCACCAGATAACCGGCGAGGTAGATCACCACGAATACCTTGGCGATCTCGGAAGGCTGGACGTTGAAGAAACTGAAGCCGATCCAGCGCATCGAACCGTTCACTTCACGCCCGATCCCCGGGATGATCACCATCACCAGCAAACCGAACGCACCAATCAGCATCAGCCAGCCCAGGCGCTGCCAAGTCGCGATCGGAATCATCATGGTGACGATGCAGGCACCAAGGCCCAGCACCACGTAGATAAGGTGGCGAATCATGTAATAAAAGGCACTGCCCGACTGCACTGCCGCCACTTCGGTCGAGGCCGATGCAATCATGACCAGCCCCAGGCCGAGCAGCGCCAGGCAGCCGGCAAGCATCGGGAAATCGAGGTCGATGCCGCGCCCGGTGATGATCGGCGACGGGTACGGCTTGATGATATTCAGGAGGCTCATGCCAAGTCCTCCACGGCGCGGACAAACTGGTGGCCGCGATCTTCGTAGTTCTTGAACATGTCGAAACTGGCGCAGGCCGGGGACAGCAGCACCGCGTCGCCCTTTTCGGCGATGGCGCGGCATTGCTCGACTGCTTCGATCAACGAGCCGACGCGAACCAGCGGTACGCCATCGCCGATGGCCTCGCCGATCTTGTCGGAATCACGGCCCATCAAAATGACGGCGCGGCAGTTGGCCGCCACCGGATCACGCAAATCCTTGAATTTTTCGGCACCCTTGCCATCGCCACCGGCGATCAGCACAAGCTTGCCGTCGATGTCCGCGCCCAGGCCTTCGATGGCCGCCAGAGCGGCGCCAACGTTGGTGGCTTTGGAATCGTTGTAATAACCCACACCATCGAGGTCGCGCACCCATTGGCAGCGATGCTCGAGCCCGGCGAAATTGCGCAGGGCCGAAAGCATGGCATCGAACGGCAGGCCGACGGCGTGGCCCAGCGCCAAGGCCGCGAGGGCGTTGGACTGGTTATGCGCGCCACGAACTTTCAACTCGCGCACCGGCATCAGGTTCTGGAATTCGAAGGCCAGGTATTTCTCGCCGTCCTCTTCCCGGATACCAAAGGCCTTGAAGTCGGGCTTGTTCAGACCGAAGGTCCAGCACGGTTGGCCTTCGCCCATCAGCGGACGGCTGAGGGCGTCCTGACGGTTGACCACAAACTGCCGGGCGCCCCGGAAGATCCGGTGCTTGGCCAAGTGATAGGCCGGCAGACCGCTGTAGCGGTCCATGTGGTCTTCGCTGATGTTGAGCACGGTCGCCACTTCGGCGTTGAGTTGATCGGTGGTTTCGAGCTGGAAGCTCGACAACTCCATCACGTACAACTCAATGTCGTCGCTGAGCAAATCCAGCGCTGGCGTACCGAGGTTGCCGCCGACGGCAACACGCTTGCCAGCCGCAGCCGCCATCTCGCCGACCAGGGTGGTGACGGTGCTTTTGGCGTTGGAACCGCTGATGGCGACAATCGGCGCCTTCGCGTTACGCGCGAACAGCTCGATGTCGCCGGACAACTTCACGCCACGGGCGGCGGCAGCCTGCAGGGCCGGGGTCGCCAGCGCCAGGCCTGGGCTCACGTAGAGCTCGTCGGCACGGCACAGGAATTCGACGTCCAGCTCGCCACAACGCACTTCCACGTGCGGATAGTCACGCTTGAGCGTGGCCAGTTCCGGTGGATTTTCCCGCGTATCGGCGACAGCAAACGACACGCCCCGGTTCGCCAGGAAGCGAACCAGGGACATGCCGCTCTTGCCGAGGCCGACAACGATGCGGAAGTGGTCAGAAGCGATCAGAGACACTCGTTCTACCTCAGCTTCAGGGTGGCAAGGCCGACCAGTACCAGAATCACGGTGATGATCCAGAAACGGACGATCACACGCGGCTCGGGCCAGCCCTTGAGTTCAAAGTGGTGGTGTATCGGTGCCATGCGGAACACACGGCGACCGGTCAGCTTAAAGGAGGCAACCTGAATGACGACTGACAGGGTCTCCATCACGAACACGCCGCCCATGATGAACAGGACGATTTCCTGCCGGACGATCACCGCGATGGTGCCCAGGGCCGCGCCCAGCGCCAGTGCGCCGACGTCACCCATGAACACTTGGGCCGGATAGGTGTTGAACCAGAGGAAACCCAGGCCCGCGCCGATCAACGCGCCACAGAACACGATCAATTCACCCGCGCCCGGTACATACGGAATCAGCAGGTATTCAGCGAATTTCACGTTACCCGACAGGTAGCAGAAGATCCCCAAACCGCCGCCGACCATCACGGTAGGCATGATCGCCAGACCGTCGAGGCCGTCGGTCAGGTTGACCGCGTTGCTCGAGCCGACAATCACGAAATAGGTCAGGACGATGAAACCCGCGCCCAGCGGAATGCTGTAGTCCTTGAGCATCGGCAGGATCAGGGTGGTTTCTACCGGCGTTGCCGCGGTCATATAAAGGAAGATCGCCGCGCCCAGGCCGAACACCGACTGCCAGAAATACTTCCAGCGGCTCGGAAGGCCTTTAGAGTTTTTCTCGATCACTTTGCGGTAGTCATCGACCCAGCCGATGGCGCCGAACAGCAACGTCACCAGCAACACGGTCCAGACATAACGGTTGCTCAGGTCAGCCCAAAGCAACGTACTGACGCCGATGGACGACAGAATCAGCGCTCCACCCATGGTCGGGGTGCCGGATTTGGACAGGTGCGATTGCGGACCGTCGTTACGAACGGATTGACCGATCTGACGGTTCTGCAAAGTGCGGATCATCCACGGGCCATAGCACAGCGACAAGACCAGCGCGGTCAGCACACCGAGGATCCCGCGCAGGGTCAGGTACTGAAAGACCGCGAAGCCTTTGTAGAACTGTTGCAGATACTCCGCTAGCAGCAGCAGCATTAATGTTTCTCCAGGCTGGTCCCGCACAAAGCGGCGACGATGTTTTCCATCGCGGCGCTGCGCGAGCCCTTGATCAAAATGGTGGTGTTTGTGTCCTGCTCGGCGTCCAGGGCCTTGATCAGCTCAGCCTGTGTGCTGAAGTGAAAAGCCTGCTCGCCGAAAGCGTTCACTGCGTGGGTCATCATTGGCCCGACCGCGTAAAGCGCGGAAACCTTGCCGCGGGCGTACTCGCCCACATCGCGGTGCCCCTGCTCCGCCCAATCGCCCAACTCGCCGATATCTCCGAGCACCAAAACGGTGCGACCGGAAAAGCCGGCGAGTATATCAACGGCGGCGCACATGGAGGTGGGGTTTGCGTTGTACGTGTCATCGATCACGCGCATACCGTTAGTTGCCAGTTGCGCGACGGTGCGGCCCTTGACCGGTTGTACGGCGCCGAGACCGGTGGCGATGCCGAACAGCGACACGCCCAAGGCATGGGCTGCGGCGGCGGCGGCCATGGCATTGGCGACGTTATGGGTGCCGAGCAGGTTCAGTTGAACCCGTTCCACACCTTCAGGGCTGTGCAGGTTGAACGCCGGGCAACCGCGAGCATCGCGGTCCAGATCGCTGGCGTAGAAGTCGGCGCTGATATTGCTCAGGGCAAACGTCAGCACTTTGCGACCGGCGGCTCGGGTTTTCCAGATTTCAAAAGCCTTGTCGTCAAGATTCAACACGGCGACGCCATCGGCATCCAGCCCTTCGAGAATCTCGCCCTTGGCTTCAACGATTTTTTCCGGCCCGCCGAACTCGCCGACGTGGGCGGTCCCGGCGTTGTTGATAACAGCCACGTGGGGCTTGGTCATGCCGACGGTGTAGGCAATCTCGCCGAGCCGCGAAGCGCCGAGTTCGATCACGGCAGCGGTGTGTTCCGGTGCCAATTCGAGCAGGGTCAGCGGAGCGCCCAGGTCATTGTTCAGGTTGCCACGGGTCGCCAGCACCGGACCGCGCGTGCGCAGGATGCTCGCGAGCATTTCCTTGACCGTGGTCTTGCCGCTGGAACCGGTAATGGCCGCGACCGGATGAGTGAACGCAGCGCGGTTCATCGCACCCAGTTGACCGAGAGCCCGGCGGGTGTCCTTGACCAGCAGCTGCGGCAGCGCGCTGTCGGCGACTTCGCGCTCGACCAGGGCACCTACGGCGCCTTTGGCGGCGACGTCATTGAGGTAGTCATGGCCATCGAAACGCGGGCCGGCCAGAGCAATAAACAACTGGCCGGGCTTGATTGCGCGGCTGTCGATGCTGACGCCGTCGAAGCTGGCGTCGCTGGCAACCAGACGGCCATTCAATGCGCTGGTCAGTTCGCTCAGTTTCAAGGCTTTAAGCATGGGCCACCTCCCACGCGGTCAGGGCGTGATCAGCCTCGACCAGATCGGAGAAAGCGTGGCGCTCGCCGTTGATTTCCTGATAGTCCTCGTGACCTTTACCGGCCAGGACAATCACGTCATCGGCCGATGCGCTGGCGATCAATTGGGCAATCGCCTGGCCACGGCCGGCGACGAAGGTGACTTTATCCACAGCGGTGAAACCGGCGCGGATGTCATCGAAAATCACGGTCGGATCTTCGGTGCGCGGATTGTCATCGGTGACCAGTACGCCATCAGCCAGACGCTCGACCACTTCCGCCATCAGCGGACGCTTGCCGCGATCGCGATCACCACCGCAACCGAACAGGCAGAGCAACCGGCCTTTGGCGTGAGGACGCAGGGCCATCAAGACTTTTTCCAGCGCATCCGGTGTGTGGGCGTAATCGACCACCACCAACGGCTGGGTACCGCCGCCCAGGCGCTGCATGCGACCGACCGGACCTTCGAGTTTCGGCAGTACTTTGAGGATTTCGTCCAGTGCGTAATCCAGCCCGAGCAAGGCGCCGATCGCGGCCAAGACGTTGCTCAGGTTGAAACGGCCGAGCAAGGTGCTGCGCAAATGGTGCTCGCCTTGCGGCGTGACCAGCGTGGCGCGCACGCCTTCGTCGTCGAACTGCGCCTGGCGGCAATACAGGTAGGCGCTGGAATCTTCCAGGCTGTAAGTGATCAGGCGCGACTCACCTTCATCGGCAGCCAGTTGCCGGCCGAAATCGTCGTCCAGGTTGACCACCCGGCACTTCAGATCATTCCAGGCAAACAACTTGGCCTTGGTTTCGCCATAGGCCTGCATGGTGCCGTGGTAATCCAGATGATCGCGCGACAGGTTGGTCATCACCGCCACATCGAATGCCAACGCAGTCACGCGGCCCTGATCCAGGCCGTGGGAAGAGACTTCCATGGCCACGGCCTTGGCGCCGGCCTTTTTCAGGTCGGCGAGGGTCGCTTGCACCGCAATCGGGTTCGGTGTGGTGTGCAGACCGCTTTCCAGTGCGCCGTAGAAACCGGAGCCCAGGGTGCCGACGATGCCGCAGTGCTGACCAAGCAGGTCGAGCGCCTGGGCGACCAATTGGGTCACACTGGTTTTACCGTTGGTGCCGGTCACGCCGATCAGGTTCAAATGACGGCTCGGGTCACCATAAAAGCGCCCGGCGATGTCCGACAGCTGCGCCGCCAGGCCTTTGACCGGAATCAACGGCACATCGGTAATCGGCAGCACTGTCGCGCCTTCGACTTCATAAGCCACGGCAGCAGCGCCGCGTTGCAAGGCGTCGGCGATGTGCGCACGCCCGTCGAACTTGCCACCAGGAACCGCGAGAAACAGATCGCCTGCTCGTACGTTGCGGCTGTCCAGCGCCAATTCGCGGATCAACAGATCGCGGCCGGCGTGGGCGAAAATCTTGTTCAGGCTCAGCGACATCAGCCGCGCCCTCCATTAGCTTTCAGCGGAACGACCGGTGCGGCGTTCGCTTGTTGAGTGGCAGGCAGGTTGTCCGGGGTGATGTTCATCAGGCGCAGGGTCCCGGACATCACTTTGCTGAACACCGGTGCCGATACCAGACCACCGAAGTAGCCGGCCTTGGTCGGTTCATCGATCACCACCACGATTGCGTAGCGCGGATCGCTCATCGGGCCGAAACCGGCGAACAGCGAACGGTAGGAGTTCTCGGCGTAGCCCTTGGTGCCGACCGATGTTTTACGCGCGGTACCCGACTTGCCGCCCACGTGATACGCCGGCACCTGCGCACGGAATACACCGCGCGGGGCTTCGATCACTTGTTGCAGCATGGTTTGCATGGTTTTCGCGACGGCTTCCGGCAACACCTGTGTGGTTTGCGGCGCCTTGTCGGTTTTGATCAGGGTCAGCGGCGCGAGGCGACCATTGTTGGCCAGGGCCGAGAAGGCGTGGACCAACTGGATCGCGGTCACGGAAATACCGTAGCCGTAGGACAGCGTGGCGGTTTCAGCCTTGCGCCATTCGCGGTAGTTCGGCAGGTTGCCAACGCGCTCACCCGGGAACCCGAGGCCGGTGTCCTGGCCGAGGCCGACTTTCTGCGCCAGGCGGAAAATCGTTTCGCCGCCGATATCGAACGCGACCTTACTCATGCCGACGTTACTGGAATTGATCAGGATACCGGTCAGGTCGAGTACCGGGCCTTCGGTCTTCGATACGTCCTTGATGGTGTACTTACCAATCTGCAAGGAGCCTGGATACACCTCGACGGTATCGCTCGGCTTCCAGCGCCCGGTTTCAATCGCGGCGCTCATGGAAATCGCCTTCATGGTCGAACCCGGCTCGAACACGTCGATCATCGCGCGGTTACGCATCATCGCCGGCTGCAGGTTGCGACGGTTGTTCGGGTTGTAGGTCGGCTGGTTGACCATGGCCAGGATCTCGCCGGTCTTCACGTCCATGATCACCAGGCTGCCAGCCTTGGCGCCGTTCTCGATGATCGCGTTGCGCAGTTCACGGTTGGCCAGGTATTGCAGACGCAGGTCAATGGACAACGCCAAGGGCTTGCCGGCCTTGGCGTTTTTGGTGACTTGGACATCTTTGATCAGCCGGCCGCGCCGGTCCTTGATCACCTGTCGCTTGCCGGGCACGCCGGCCAGCCATTCGTCGTAGGCAAGCTCGACGCCTTCGCGTCCGTGGTCATCGATGTCGGTAAAGCCGACCATGTGAGCGGTGACTTCGCCGGCCGGGTAGAAACGCCGAAACTCTTCAATGCCATAAACGCCCGGCACTTTCAGATCGAGCACAGCCTGGCCTTGCTCGGGGGTCAGCCCGCGCACCAGATAAATGAATTCTTTATTGGCCTGGGCTTCGAGACGCTCGGCCAGGGCTTTCGGGTCCTGCCCCAGGGCAGCCGCCAGTGCCGGCCACTTCTCTTTGGCCGTTTGCATTTCCTTGGCGTTGGCCCACAGGGTGGTGACCGGGGTACTCACGGCCAACGGCTCGCCGTTACGGTCGGTAATCAGACCACGGTGAGCCGGAATTGGAATATGACGAACGCTGCGTGCATCGCCCTGACCTTTAAGGAAAGCACGGTCGACCACTTGCAAATCAATGATGCGCCAGGAAATCGCCGCCACCATGATGCCGAGCAAACCCACCACCAGACGGAACCGCCACGGAAAGAGCGCGCCTTCGAGTTTCATCATGGCGCCACCATCTGCACTTCAGCGGCGCCGGGAATGCGCATCTTCAGTTGCTCGGTGGCCAGGACTTCGATACGGCTATGGGCGGTCCAGGTGCTCTGCTCCAGAATCAACCGGCCCCACTCCGCCTGCGCCTTGTCGCGCACGCTCAATTCGCCGTACAGAGCATTCAGCAACTGACGATTCCAGTGTGCGCTATAGGACACGCCGATGGCCGACACAAGCACGCTGACAAACAACAGCAGCATGAAAAAGCTTCCGCCGGGAAGTGGCTTGGCGAAAAGCTTGCTCACCGCAACTTCTCCGCGACACGCATGACGGCGCTACGGGAACGTGGGTTGGCTTTGAGTTCGGCCTCGGAGGCGGACTGCGCTTTGCCATGGATTTTGATGATCGGCTCGAAAGCGACGTGACGGACCGGCAGGTTGCGCGGCAAGTTGTCGGCTTCGCCTTTCACCAGTTTGCGCATGAACAGTTTGACGATGCGATCTTCCAGCGAGTGGAAGCTGATGACGACCAGACGGCCGCCCACTTCCAGGCATTCCAGCGCGGCTTCGAGGCCGGCTTCCAGATCGCCCAGTTCGTTGTTGACGTGAATACGCAGCCCCTGGAATGCGCGGGTGGCCGGGTTCTTGCCCTTTTCCCACGCCGGGTTGGCGACTTTCAGCACTTCAGCCAGATCGCCAGTGCGCTCGAACGGCTTGATGTCGCGACGCTCGGCCACGGCGCGCGCCATGCGACCGGAGAAACGCTCTTCGCCGTATTGCTTGAACACCCGGGCAATTTCTTCCACCGGCGCGGTGTTGACGAACTCGGCAGCGCTGATCCCGCGGGACGGATCCATGCGCATGTCCAACGGACCGTCGTTGAGGAAACTGAAACCGCGTTCAGGGTCGTCGAGCTGCGGCGAAGACACGCCGAGGTCGAGTAGAACGCCGCTGACCTTGCCGGCCAGGCCACGTTCGGCGACTTCGGAACCGAGCTCGGCAAAGCTGCGCTGCACAACGACAAAGCGGCCGTCTTCGGCCGCTAGCGTTTGCCCGGTGGCAATCGCTTGAGGATCTTTGTCGAATCCGAGCAACCGGCCATCAGGCCCGAGCTGGCTGAGGATCAACCGACTGTGTCCGCCACGTCCGAACGTACCGTCCAGATAGCAGCCATCAGGACGTACGGCGAGAGCCTCGACGGCTTCGTCAAGCAGTACGGTGATGTGGTTAAAGCCGCTATCAATAGTCACAGGATCAAATCACGCAGTTCATCAGGCATGGCGCCCGGTTGTTGAATAGCAGCCAGGTCAGCGGCAGAAACCGCATCCCAGGCATCCTCGTCCCACAATTGGAACTTGTTCAGTTGGCCTACCAACATTGCGCGCTTATCCAACTTGGCATATTCGCGAAGACGCGGCGGAACCAGAAAACGACCACTGCCATCGAGCTCGAGGTCGACGGCATTACCAATCAGTAAACGTTGCAGGCGGCGGTTCTCTTCGCGAAGCGAAGGCAGTGCGCGCAGTTTGGTTTCGATAATTTCCCACTCATCGAGGGGATAAACACACAAACACGGATCAACGGCATCGATGGTGACGATTAATTGACCGGAACTACGCGAAACCAGCTCGTCACGGTACCGGCTCGGCATAGCGAGACGGCCCTTTGCATCGAGACTGATAGCGTTAGCTCCGCGAAACACGTCAGCGTTTCTCCAAATATTAGCGTTTTACGCTCAAAAAACCCACTTCATGCCACTTTCCGCCACTTGCGCACACTATAGGAATGCGCCCACCACACCGTCAAGGCGCGGATTAAAGGAAAACCCTTACAGAACGGAGATTTAGGAGCGTAAAAGGAGGGTTAACGAGAATCTGACGGATGAATTCGCTCAATAACTTGAATCAGCACAGAAGGCTGCGTTCAGAAGTTAAAGTAGTTTGTTAAGAGTAAGATTTTTTCGGTATTACAAAAGCGCTTCTGCTATTGATTCAGCAGGGAGGGAAATTGCCATTACACACATCGCTGCCAATGACTCGGCAGAGAGGAAAAAAGGTGGAGAGTCGATCTGTAAGCCGGGTTCTGTCTTGAACAGTCATTCGTCTACGATGGCCATCACTGGACATCTTTAGCAACCTACCCGGTCCCAGCGCGGGCCACGCCTTGGGACCCTATTTGGTCTTGCTCCAAGTGGGGTTTACCTAGCCACGAACTGTTGCCAGACGTGCGGTGCGCTCTTACCGCACCTTTTCACCCTTACCGTCGCCGAAGCGCTTAGGCGGTTATTTTCTGTGGCACTTTCCGTAGGCTCACGCCTCCCAGGCATTACCTGGCACTTCGCCCTATGGAGCCCGGACTTTCCTCCCCCCCCTAATTTTCATAGAGGGCAGCGACTGTCCGATCGACTCTCCGCCGCGAAGATTAACGGCAGAGCGACCGAAGAACAAGCGCTAAAAGCCTCTGGCCGGCGCTGCACGTCGGTTTACTCGCCCTTCTGTTTATCCAGCGCGACCTGATAGAGCACATTCTTGCGTTCGCCGGTAATTTGCGCCGCCAATGCCGCCGCACGCTTGAGCGGCATCTCTTCGAGCAGCAGGTTGAGAATACGCATGGCTTCACTGCTGACAGCGTCTTCGGTCTCGGGGGCAGTCCAGCCCGCCACTAGCACGACACACTCACCACGCTGCTGATTGCTATCCGATTCGACGAACTCACGCAACTCGGCCAACGGCAGGCCTTTAAGGGTTTCGAAGGTCTTGGTCAGTTCTCGCGCCAGCAACGCCGGACGCTCGGCACCGAATACCAGCTCCATGTCTTGCAGGCATTCGAGGATGCGGTGCGGTGCTTCATAGAAAATCAGCGTGCGCGGCTCTTCTTTTACCAGTTCCAGACGAGCACGTCGGCCGACAGCCTTGGCCGGCAAAAAACCTTCGAAGATAAAACGGTCGGACGGCAGCCCCGCCGCCGACAACGCCGCAATCAAGGCACATGCCCCCGGAACCGGCACCACATTGATTCCCGCGGCACGGGCCTGACGCACCAGGTGATAACCCGGATCGGAAATCAGCGGCGTCCCGGCATCGGAAATCAACGCCACATCGTCGCCCGCCAGCAGGCGCGAGATAAAGCGGTTACCCTCCTCCCGCTCGTTGTGTTCATGGCAGGCCGCCAGCGGCGTGGGGATGCCGAAATGCTGCATCAATCGCTGGGAATGGCGAGTATCTTCGGCCGCGATCAAGGCGACCTCGCGCAGGATCTTCAGCGCACGCGCACTGATGTCGTCCAGGTTGCCGATGGGCGTCGCCACCACATAAAGCGAGCCAGCAGCGGAATTCAAAGCACCTGGAGCAGTCAAAGCGCACACCTCATGATCGGTAAAAGGCGACATTGTAGCGCGTAGCGGCGCTTGCGATACGCCTCACCCTCCCCGGGTTTTCCAGCCTTTTGTGCAGTGCTGCAACATTTGCACGAGCTAAATTGATCGATTCACGCCAGTAACATCGCGCCCCGGCCAGTGCTTGGGTACAATTCCACGCTAATTTGATCGAGTATCAGGAACACTTACATGATCGCTTGCCTGCGGCTGTTCACTGCCCTCTGCCTCGCTGCCTTGCTGGCGGCTTGCGCCAGCTCGCCCTCCTCCAGCCTTGGCGAACTTCCACGGACCCCGGATGCCAGTATCGAGCAACTGCTCGAACAGGCCACTCGAAGCAAAGATCCGGAAAAAGCCGCCCTACTGCGCTTGAGTGCGGCAGACCTGGCTTATCGTCAGGGCAATGCCGGCCAGTCCGCGCAAATCCTGCAACAGGTGCCGGTGGAACAACTCAAGCCTGGCCAACAAGTCTTCGCCAACACCCTGGCGGCCGAACTGGCCATGACCCGCAATCAGCCCAAAGCGGCGCTGGCTGCCCTGAGCCATCCGAGCCTGCAACGCCTGAGCGAACTGCCCGTCGAACAACAGGTTCGCACCGGCACCGTTCATGCCCGCGCCCTTGAGGCCGACGGCCAGACCCTGCCCGCCGCACGGGAGCGCATCTTTATTGCGCCGATGCTTGAAGGTGAAGCCGCCAGCAAAAACCACGAAGCGATCTGGACCCTGATCGCTTCTCTGCCTACTGATCAATTGCAGCCGACCACCGACGATGACCTCGGCGGCTGGATACGTCTGGCACTGGCGGTGAAAACGGCCGGCACCCTGGAACAGCAGCAAGCCGCGATCGACAACTGGCGCGAACAGAATCCAAAGCACCCGGCCGCCATCCAGCTGCCGTTGCCACTGACCAAACTCAAGGAACTGGCCAGCCAGCCTCTGAGCAAAATCGCCCTGCTGCTGCCGCAAGACGGCCCGCTGGCTTCGGTTGGCAAAGCACTGCGCGAAGGCTTCATGGCCGCGCACTACCAGGCGCAACAAGCCGGGCAGAAGCCACCTACCATCGAGTTCTATGACAGCTCGCGCCTGACGTCCCTCGACGAGTTCTATCGCAAGGCCCAGGCCGATGGCGTGCAACTGGTGGTCGGCCCGCTGGAGAAACCGCTGGTCAAACAGCTCAGCGCCCGCCCGCAATTGCCGATCACTACCCTGGCCCTGAACTACAGCGAAGGCGCACAAGGTCCGGCCCAACTGTTCCAGTTTGGTCTTGCCGCCGAAGACGAAGCCCGCGAAGTATCTCGCCGGGCGCGCGCCGACGGCCTGCACCGCGCCGCCATCATGGTGCCGAAAGGCGAATGGGGCGACCGCGTCTACAAGGCGTTCAGCCAGGATTGGCAAGCCAACGGTGGCAGCATTGTCGCGACCGAGCGCGTCGACCAGCCGGTACAACTGGCCCAGCAGATTGCCGACATGTTCCAGCTGCGCCAGAGCGAAGGCCGCGCCAAGAGCCTGCAAAGCACTGTTGGCTCGCAGGTTGCCGCACAACCTTCGCGCCGTCAGGACATCGAGTTCATCTTCCTGGCCGCGACGCCGCAACAGGCTCAACAGATCAAACCGACCCTGAACTTCCAATACGCGGGTGACGTGCCGGTTTACGCCACCTCCCACGTGTTCAGCGCCAGCGGCGACCAGAACCAGTACAACGACATGAACGGTATTCGCTTCTGCGAAACCCCATGGTTGCTGGATGCCAACGACCCGCTGCGCAAACAAGTCACTGCACAATGGCCACAAGCCGGCGGCAGCCTGGGCCGCCTGTACGCGATGGGCGTTGACGCCTATCGCCTGGCACCGCGCCTGGGGCAACTCAAGGCCTTGCCGGACAGCCGCATCCAAGGCCAATCGGGCAGCCTGGGCATGACTCAGAATCAACGGGTCGAGCGTCAGTTGCCATGGGCAGAGTTCGCCAACGGTCAGGTTCAACGCCTGCCGGACACCTCGCGCTGATGCCTGACAGGTCACGCCAGCAAAGTGGTAAAGATGCCGAGCGTCATGCGCTCGAGCATCTTCAGCAACAAGGTCTGCGCCTGCTGGCGCAGAACTGGTTGTGTAAACGCGGCGAGCTTGATCTGGTCATGCTTGATGGCGATACAGTAGTATTCGTCGAAGTCCGCTACAGAAAAAACACCCAATGGGGTGGCGCGCTCGATAGCATCGATGGGCGCAAACGGCAGAAACTGATTTTCGCCGCGCAGTATTTTCTTCAGCGCGAGTCGCGTTGGGCCAATTCCCCCTGCCGCTTCGACGTGGTTGCCATCGACAGCAACCTTGATCAGTTGAACTGGTTGCAGAATGCCTTCGACAGCTGATCGCTTGCGCCCCGAACCGGACACCTTCACCCAACACTTTTGCTCTTTGCTTTGCGGGCTGCACATTCATGTGCCGAGTAGCCGCGCTAATTAAGGTCACACAGATGGACATGCAATCGCGAATTCGCCAGCTTTTTCAGGCCAGTATCGACACCAAGCAACAGGCGATGGACGTACTTGCACCGCACATCGAGCAAGCCAGCCAGGTCATGGTCAACGCCCTGCTCAACGAGGGCAAAATGCTGTCCTGCGGCAACGGCGGTTCCGCCGGTGACGCACAGCACTTCTCGTCCGAGCTGCTCAACCGCTTCGAGCGCGAGCGCCCGAGCCTGCCCGCCATCGCGCTGACCACCGACAGTTCGACGATCACCTCGATCGCCAACGATTACAGCTACAACGAAATCTTCTCCAAACAGATCCGTGCCCTCGGTCAGCCGGGTGATGTTTTGCTGGCGATTTCCACCAGCGGCAACTCGGCAAACATAATTCAAGCGATCCAGGCCGCACATGATCGCGAAATGATTGTCGTAGCATTGACGGGTCGTGATGGCGGCGGCATGGCGTCACTGCTATTGCCTGAGGACGTCGAGATTCGCGTACCAGCCAACGTCACTGCACGTATTCAGGAAGTCCACCTGCTGGCGATCCATTGCCTTTGCGATTTGATCGACAGCCAACTGTTCGGGAGTGAAGAATGACCCCTAATCGCCTAGGCCTTCTGGCCTTGACCCTGTGCCTTGGCATCAGCGGCTGCACCTCGGTGGTTAACGCCAGCCGTGAAGCGCCGATCGACGATGACCGTGGCACCCGCACCTTCGGCAGCAAGATCGACGACTCCCTGATCGACACCAAGGTCGGCGTGAACATCGCCAAGGCTGATCCAGCCCTGGACAACGACTCGCACATCGTCGTCACCAGCTTCAACGGCGTCGTGCTCCTCGCCGGGCAAACCCCGCGCGCCGATCTCAAGGCCAAGGCCGAACAGGTTGCCGCCTCCGTTCAGCGCGTGAAGAAGGTGCACAACGAACTGCAAGTGCTGCAACCCTCCTCGCTGCTGGCGCGCCAGAACGACACCTGGCTGACCACCAAGATCAAGACCCAGATGCTCACCGACGCCTCCATTCCCGGATCGCGCATCAAGGTCGTGACCGAAAACGGCATCGTCTACTTGCTCGGCCTGCTGACCAAGCAGGAAGCAGCACAGGCGACCAATCTGGTACAAGGCGTTTCCGGCGTGCAGAAGATCGTGAAGTTGTTTGAGTACATCGACTGATCCCCTTGCGGGAAGCAATAAAAAAGGCGATCCATTCGGATCGCCTTTTTATTACTTCACCACCTTCAAACTCGGTCGACCGCTGGGACGCGGCGGCTCACTGTCGGGTGGCGGAACATCATCATCCGGCTCGATCTCTTCCTCGTCTTCCAGAGGCGATTCCATATCGAACACCATGCCCTGACCGTTCTCCCGGGCGTAAATGCCCAGGATCGATGCGATAGGCACGTACAGGGTGTGCGGCACGCCACCGAAGCGCCCCTCGAAACTGACTGCCTCGTTGTCCATGTGCAGATGACGCACGGCCGCCGGGGAAACGTTCAGGACAATCTGTCCGTCACTGGCAAAACCCTGAGGCACCTGCACCGATGGATACTCGGAATTAACCAGCATGTGCGGGGTGCAATCGTTGTCCACAATCCACTCGTAGAGCGCGCGGACCAGATAAGGTCGACTGGAGTTCATAGCGGCTCCTTAAGCCTTAGCGCATATCGCGTTCGACACCAGACAGACTCGCCTGGAAAGCCTCACGCGCAAACGAGCGCTCCATATAATCAAGCAGCGGCTTGGCAGGCCGCGGCAGTTCAATACCCAGAATCGGCAATCGCCAGAGTATTGGCAATAGGCAGCAATCCACCAGACTTTGTTCCTCACTGAGGAAAAACGGCTTGTCGGCGAACAACGGCGACACGCCTGTCAGGCTTTCGCGCAGCTCTTTACGAGCCACGACACGGGCTGCTTCCTTGGTCCGCGGATCCAGAATCAGATCCACCAGACCACACCAGTCACGCTGAATGCGATGAATCAGCAGACGACTGTTGGCACGCGCCACAGGATAAACCGGCAGTAGTGGCGGGTGCGGGTAACGCTCATCCAGATATTCCATCACCACGGTCGACTCCCACAACGCCAGGTCACGATCGACCAGGGTGGGCAGGCTTCCGTAAGGGTTCACCTCAATCAGTTTAGGCGGCTGGCGACCAGCCTCCACGTAAATGATCTCGGCGCTGACACCCTTCTCTGCAAGTACGATGCGCACTCGGTGGGAATAGTGGTCGGCGGGGTCGGAGTAACAGGCCAACCGATTGGTCACGCCCATGGCGGTCCTCCTCGCTTGTTGAAATTATCGGAAACGGAAAAACACGCGCGCCCAGAGGGCGCCTCCCGTAACGCCTGGATCACCAGACTCGTTACACCTTCAGAGACGCCCCTGGGCGCGCGCGATTAACAGCAATGGCTTACAGCTCTATCAATGGACGTCTTTCCAGTATTCACGCTTGAGCAAGTAAGCGAATACAAAGAAGAACGCCAGGTACAGCAACACATAGGTACCGATGCGCTGATGCTGCAGCTTCACCGGGTTGGCCGAGTAGGCCAGGAAGGTCACCAGGTTCTTGACCTTCTCGTCGAACTGCTCTTCGTTCAGCGTGCCGGTTTTCGGCAATACCGTCAGTTGATCGCAAGCTTCATGGGTCAAAGCGGTGCCGGTCAGCGGATCGTATTGCTTCTTGCCGTCTTCGACGATTTGAACTTGTTTACAGCCTACCACCTGACGACCCTGCAGGCCGACCAGAACGTTAGGCATGCCGACGTTCGGGAACACCTTGTTGTTCACGCCCCAAGGACGCGACGGGTCTTCGTAGAACGAACGCAGATAGCCGTAGAGCCAGTCTGTACCACGAACACGAGCCACCAGCGTCAGGTCGGGCGGCGCCGCACCGAACCAGGTCTTGGCGTCAGCCGGCTGCATGCCGATGTTCATGTGGTCACCGATCTTGGCACCGGTGAACACCAGCTTCTCAAGCATCAGCTCGTGAGGAATGCCCAGGTCATCGGCAACACGCTCGTAGCGCTGGAACTTGGCGCTGTGGCAGCCCATGCAATAGTTGGCGAACGTACGTGCGCCGTCCTGCATGGCAGCCTTGTCGGAAACGTCGATGTCGACCTTCTCAAGCTCAGGACCACCGTGTTCGGCCGCAAAGGACAGTACAGGCATCGCCGCAAGAATCAGTACAGCAAATAGCTTTTTCATCAGCCAGTCACCCTTTCCGGAACCGGTTTGGTCTTCTCGAGCCTGGTGTAGAACGGCATCAGAATGAAGTAGGCGAAGTACAGGAACGTACAAACCTGCGACAGCAACGTACGCTCTGGAGTTGGGGCCAACACGCCCAGCACGCCCAGAATCACGAACGAAATGCAGAACACCCAGAGCCAGATCTTGCTCAGCCAGCCTTTGTAGCGCATCGACTTGACCGGGCTGCGGTCCAGCCATGGCAGGACGAACAGCACAGCGATGGCCGCGCCCATGGCGATAACGCCCAGGAGCTTGTCCGGAACCGCCCGCAGAATCGCGTAGAACGGTGTGAAGTACCAGACCGGAGCGATGTGCTCAGGGGTCTTGAAGGCGTTCGCCACTTCAAAGTTCGGCTTCTCGAGGAAGTAGCCGCCCATTTCCGGGAAGAAGAATACGATCGAGCAGAAGATGAACAGGAACACCACCACGCCGACGATATCTTTCACGGTGTAGTACGGGTGGAAGGCAATGCCGTCCAGCGGTACACCGTTTTCGTCTTTGTGTTTCTTGATGTCGACGCCATCCGGATTGTTCGAACCGACTTCGTGCAGCGCCAGAATGTGCACCACCACCAGACCGAGGATCACGATCGGCAGGGCAACCACATGCAAGGCGAAGAAGCGGTTCAGGGTAATACCGGAAATCAGGTAGTCACCGCGGATCCACTGGGTCAGGTCGTTACCGATGACCGGGATCGCACCGAACAGCGAGATGATCACCTGGGCACCCCAGTAGGACATCTGGCCCCACGGCAGCAGATAGCCCATGAAGGCTTCAGCCATCAGCGCCAGGTAGATCAGCATGCCGAACACCCACACCAGCTCGCGCGGTTTCTGATACGAACCGTAGAGCAGGCCACGGAACATATGCAGGTAAACCACGATGAAGAACATCGAGGCGCCGACTGCGTGCAGCAGGCGCAAGATTGAGCCGTGGTTCACATCACGCATAATGCCTTCAACGGAAGCAAAAGCCTCTTCCGCCGACGGGGTGTAGCTCATCGTCAGCCAGACACCGGTAACGATCTGGTTGACCAGAACGAGCAGTGCCAGGGAGCCAAAGAAGTAGAAGAAGTTGAAGTTCTTCGGGGCGTAGTACTTGCTGAGATGGTCTTCCCACATTTTGGTCGCGGGGAAGCGCGCATCAACCCAATCCATGAACTTGCTCATCACGCTTTCTCCGTATCGACGCCAATGACAATGATGTCATCGGTCTCATAGGAATGCGGGGGAACTGGCAGGTTCAAAGGCGCAGGTTGCGACTTGTAGACGCGGCCAGCCAAATCGTAGTGAGAACCGTGGCAAGGGCAGAAATAACCCCCTACCCAATCCTTGCCCAGGTCTGCAGGTGCCACTTCTGGACGGAAAGTCGGTGAGCAACCCAGGTGTGTGCAGATACCGATCAGCAGCAGAACTTCTGGCTTGATCGAACGCGTCTCCGGGTCGACATAGGTCGGTTGCGTCGAGTTCTTGGAGGTCGGGTCAGACAGCTGGCCCTCGATCTTTTTCAGATTCCCCAGGATTTCCTCGGTACGGCGGACAATGAACACCGGCTGGCCGCGCCACTCAGCAATCATTTGCTGACCTGGCTCGATTTTGCTGACATTCACTTTCACCGGTGCACCTGCGGCTTTCGCCTTGGCACTGGGAAACCATGACCCCACGAACGGGACCGCAGCCCCCACCGCTCCTGCAGCACCCACCACGGATGTGGCTGCTACCAAGAAGCGACGCCGGCCTGCATTCACGCCGTCATTGCTCATTCAGTCCTCTCCCATCAGCTTTGTGGCCTGTTAAATCAGGCGTCTACTAAGTAAAATTCTGAACTTATAAAAATTTTGCCGAATGGTAATGAAAAGCCCCAATTCTGACAAGGTAATTACCGAGGGGCTCCACTGCCAAGCCTTGCAGTATAGGGCCTCTGCGGATGTGGCAAGTTGTCACAGCGCAATTCCTTGATAAATCACGCCCATAAAAAAACGCCCAGCTTCGCGAGGAAACTGGGCGTTCTTTTTGAACGTGAAAGCGAATTAACGCTTCGAGTACTGCGGACGCTTACGCGCTTTACGCAGACCAACTTTCTTACGTTCAACTTCACGAGCATCGCGAGTAACGAAGCCAGCTTTGCGCAGAGCGCCACGCAGGGTTTCGTCGTACTGCATCAGTGCGCGAGTGATACCGTGGCGGATTGCGCCAGCTTGACCACTTACACCACCGCCGATCACGGTGACGTAGATGTCGAACTTCTCGACAGTCTCAGTCAATTCCAGCGGCTGACGAACTACCATGCGGGCAGTTTCGCGGCCGAAGAAATTATCCAGCGAACGGTTGTTGATGGAGATGTTACCAGTACCCGGACGCAGGAAAACGCGTGCGGTTGCGGTCTTGCGACGGCCAGTGCCGTAATTTTGAGTCGCCGACATAATGAACTATTCCGTTAAAACTTCAGTTCTTGGGGCTGCTGAGCAGTATGAGGGTGTACAGCGCCCGCATAGACTTTCAGCTTACGATACATGTCGCGACCCAGCGGGTTCTTAGGCAGCATGCCTTTGACCGCGGTCTCGATCACGCGCTCAGGGGCTTTAGCGATCAGCTTTTCGAAGTTGATCGACTTGATGCCGCCCGGGAAACCGGAGTGGGAGTAGTAGATTTTGTCGGTGGTTTTAGCACCGGTTACACGAATCTGCTCGGCATTGATAACGACGATGTAATCGCCGGTGTCAACGTGAGGAGTGTACTCAGCTTTATGCTTGCCACGCAGACGGCTCGCGATTTCGGTGGCCAGACGACCCAGGGTCTGACCTGCAGCGTCGACGACAAACCAGTCGCGCTGTACTGTTTCCGGTTTAGCAGTAAAAGTTTTCATTCTTTATAGCCTCAGGGGCCGCCCTGTAAATTAGACGGCGGATCTTACTGAATAGTGCGTACTTTGACAAGTCAAAGGCAGCCGGATACAGACGCTTTCGGGGGCTCGGGTCGGCGCGTCCGTTCAACGGCAAGATTCTTCGGCGGCGGCGCATCACTTCCACTGCAGAAAGAGGTGCGCAATTATGCAGATTGCGAAAAATAATTCAACCTGCTTTTATGATTGTTTTGCCCAAGGAGCACCCGATGGACTATCGCCAGCTAGGCCGTACCAATCTGAACGTGAGTGCAATCTGCCTCGGCACCATGACCTGGGGCGAGCAAAACAGCGAGGCTGAAGCCTTCGCCCAGATCGAACGGGCCAAGAGCGCGGGCATCAATTTCATCGACACCGCCGAAATGTACCCGGTGCCGCCCAAGGCCGAAACCTACGCCACCACCGAGCGCTACATCGGTAATTACTTCAAAAGTCGCGGCGATCGCGCCGACTGGATCCTGGCGAGCAAGATCGCGGGCCCCGGCAACACCATCGACTACATCCGCGACAAAAACCTGCGACACAACCGCCAGCACATCACCGAAGCCGTGGATGCCAGCCTCAAGCGCCTGCAAACCGACTACATCGACCTGTATCAGCTGCACTGGCCGGAGCGCAGCACCAATTTCTTCGGTCAGTTGGGCTACAAACATAAAATTGAAGCCAACCTGACGCCGCTGGAAGACACCCTCGAAGCACTGGACGAACAGGTCAAGGCCGGCAAGATCCGCCACATCGGCCTGTCCAACGAAACCCCGTGGGGCACCATGCGTTTCCTCGCCCTCGCCGAAGCCCGTGGCTGGCCGCGCGCCGTTTCGATCCAGAACCCCTACAACCTGCTCAATCGCAGCTTCGAAGTGGGCCTTGCGGAAATCGCCATCCGCGAACAGTGCGGTCTGCTCGCCTATTCACCACTGGCGTTCGGCTTCCTGTCGGGCAAGTACGAAGGTGGTGCGCGTCCGCCCAAAGGTCGCCTGAGCCTCTACAGCCGTTTCAGCCGCTATTTCAATCCGCAATCGGAAGCGGCGTGCAGCCGTTATGTAGCACTGGCTCGTGAACACGGCCTGGACCCGGCACAGATGGCACTGGCATTCGTCACACAGCAACCGTTCGTCACCAGCAACATCATTGGCGCCACCACGCTCGAGCAACTGGACAGCAACATTGCCAGCTTCGAGCTGAAACTTTCCGACGAAGTGTTGGCAGGGATCGAGGCGATTCACCAGGATCAGCCCAATCCTGCACCTTGATTGATTCATAGACCCAATCGCGAGCAGGCTCGCTCCCACATGGATCCGTGCCGATCACAAAATAGTGGTCAGACATAAATCCAGTGTGGGAGCGAGCCTGCTCGCGATAGCGGTCTAGCAATCACTGCCGCATCAAAGCGACCGCGCAATAATCTCTTTCATGATCTCATTGGTCCCGGCATAGATCCGCTGCACCCGCGCATCCGCCCACGCCCGGGCGATCGGGTATTCCCACATGAACCCGTAACCGCCATGTAACTGCACGCACTCGTCGAGCACCTTGCATTGCAGGTCAGTGCCCCAGTACTTGGCCATTGCCGCTGTCGGCACGTCGAGCTTGCCTTGCAGGTGCAGTTCCAGGCAGCGATCGACGAAAACCCGGCCGATCTGGATTTCGGTCGCCATTTCAGCGAGTTTGAAGCGGGTGTTCTGGAAATCGGCGATGGCCTTGCCGAAAGCCTTGCGCTCACGGGTGTAATCCAGTGTCCATTGCAACGCCGCTTCGGCCGATGCCAAGCCACCTACCGCGACCGTCAGACGCTCCTGCGGCAGTTCCTGCATCAGGTAAGCGAAGCCCATCCCGGCCTGGCCCAGCAGGTTTTCCTTCGGTACCCGAACGTCCCGGAAGAACAGCTCCGAGGTGTCCTGAGCCTTCATGCCGACCTTTTCCAGACGCTTGCCTTTGGCAAAGCCCGGCGTGTTGGCCTCCACCAGAAACAGACTGGTGCCCTTCGCTCCTGCCTTCGGATCGGTCTTGGCCACGACGATCACCAGGTCAGCCAGAAAACCATTGGTGATGAAGGTCTTCGAACCGTTGATCACGTATTCGTCGCCATCCAGCACAGCGGTGGTCTTCACCCCTTGCAGGTCCGAACCGGCACCCGGCTCGGTCATCGCAATCGCGGTGACCATCTCACCAGACACCAGCTTGGGCAGGTATTTGTGTTTCAGCGCTTCACTGCCGTAATGCAGGATGTAAGGCGCAACAATGTCCGAATGAAGAGAGAAGCCGATGCCAGTCAGCCCCAGGCGGCCGACCTCTTCGATCACCACCGCACTGTAGAGAAAGTCTGCCCCCAGCCCGCCGTATTCTTCCGGCAGATGCGAACAGAGCATCCCCGCCTCCCCTGCCTTGTTCCAGAGTTGGCGGTCGATATAGCCTTGTTTTTCCCATTGCCCATGAAACGGCACGGCCTCTTTTTCGAGGAACGTTCGCACGCTGTCGCGAAAAAGTTCGTGCTCGGAGCTGAACAAGGTTCTGGGGATCATGCGGCACCTGTCGATATTGTTAGGCGGAATTGACCTTTAGAGACTAAGCCTCGCTTCCGATACAGGACACTGGACACATCCGACAAAAAATAAGACGATCCAGCCGTCTGGTGACCACTTTCCCCTATAAGAATAAAGTTGAATTATGTCTAACCAAGTCTCCACGCCCTTGCGGCGCGTCAGCATCCTGGCTATCGACCGGGTTTTCGCTTCCACCCTCATGCAAGCCAAGGATTTCTTCCATCTGGCCAGCCTGCGCTATGGCAAACAACTGGGCCACGGCCTGACACCGGCGTTTGAAACCCGGCTGGTCAGCCCCGATGGCAAACCGGTGAACAGCTTCAGCGACGTGATCATGCCGGTGGATGGCGGCCTGGAAAACGCCGACGTCATCATCCTTCCCGCCTTCTGGGACGATTTCGACACCCTCTGCAAACGTTATCCACAGGTCCTGCCGTGGCTGCGTCAGCAGCATGCACGCGGCGCCGTGTTGTGTGGCGAGGCCACCGGCGTGTTCTGGCTGGCCGAGGCCGGGTTGCTCGATGGCAAGGAAGCGACGACCTACTGGCGTTTCTTCAATGCGTTTGCCGAGCGCTTCCCGCAGGTCCAGCTCAATCAGGACAAACACCTGACCGACGCCGACAACCTGTATTGCGCCGGCGGCACCACCTCGGCCTGCGATCTCTACATTTACTTGATCGAGCGTTTTTGCGGCGCAAACGTGGCCCAGGCCGTGGCCCGCGACATTCTTTACGAAGTGCAGCGCAGCTATGCGCCGGGGCGGATCGGTTTCGGCGGGCAGAAACTGCACCAGGATGTGATCATCCTGCAGATCCAGCATTGGCTCGAAGAACACTTCGCCGACAAGTTCCGCTTCGAAGACGTGGCCCGCGAACACGGCATGAGCATCCGCAACTTCATGCGCCGCTTCCAGACCGCCACCGGCGACAAACCGCTGCATTACCTGCAACGTCTGCGCATTGAGACGGCCAAGGGCTTGTTGTCCGGCAGTCGCAAGAGCATCAAGACCATCAGCTATGAAGTCGGTTACGACGATGCGAGTTTCTTCGCCCGGCTGTTCCGCCAGCACACTGAGTTGTCGCCGAACCAGTATCGGCAGCAGTTTCAGCAAGCGGCGTAATACTCAAATACAACACACATCCCATGTGGGAGCGAGCCTGCTCGCGATAGCGGTATCACATTAAACATTGATGTGACTGACACACCGCAATCGCGAGCAGGCTCGCTCCCACAGGGATCTTGGTGTGCCAGAGAGTTTCTACAGCGCACGAAAAAGGGCCTGCAAATGCAGGCCCTTTTTATTTTCCGAAATATCCTACGGCTTGTGCGCCCGGGACAGGAACTCGTGTGACTGCATTTCCAGCAGGCGGCTAAGCGTGCGCTGGAACTCGAAGTTCAGGCGACCGCCGGTGTAGAGGTCTTTGAGCTCGACTTCGGCGGAAATGATCAGCTTCACGTTGCGGTCATAGAACTCGTCGACCATGTTGATAAAGCGTCGGGCGATGTCGTCGGTGGTGACGCTCATCTGCTCGACATTGCTGAGCAACACGGCGTGGAAGATTTTACCCAGTTCGATGTAATCGTTCTGGCTGCGTGGGCCGTCGCAGAGTTCGCGGAAGTCGAACCAGGCCACGTCATCGCAAGTGCGCACGGCACGGATTTCACGGTTCTCGATCACCAGCACGTCGTTCTCGATGGCTGCCGTGCATTCCGGCGTCAGGGCCCGGAAGCTCTTGCGCAGGCTTTCCTGGGCAGCGTCATCCAGCGGGAAGTGGAACAGTTCCGCTTGCTCGAGGTGACGCAGACGGTAGTCGACGCCGCTGTCGACGTTGACGATCTCGGTGTTCTGCTTGATCAGCGCAATGGCCGGCAGGAAACGCGCACGCTGCAGGCCGTCCTTGTACAGGCCGTCGGGCACGATGTTCGACGTCGCGACCAGGGTCACGCCGTTCTTGAACAACTCTTCCATCAACGTGCCAAGAATCATCGCGTCGGTGATGTCGGAGACGAAGAACTCATCGAAACAAATCACTCGCGACTCGTCGGAGAAGCGCTTGGCGATGATGGTCAGCGGGTTTTTCTCGCCACCCAGGGTCTTCATCTCTTCATGCACGCGCTTCATGAAGCGGTGGAAGTGAGTGCGAGTCTTTTCCTTGAACGGCAGCGCTTCGAAGAAGGTGTCGACCAGGTAAGTCTTGCCGCGACCAACGCCGCCCCAGAAGTACAGGCCCTTGACCGGCACCTGGTCTTTCTTGCCAAACAGTTTGCCGAGCAGGCCCGGTTTGTTTTGCGAGGCCGCGACCAGATCGTCGTACAGGCGCTGCAAATGGCGCACGGCAGTTTCCTGCGCGGCGTCATGGAAGAATTCCGGGCGTTTCAGATCAGCTTGATATCGTTCTAGGGGCGTCATAATTCGTTAGCAAGGCAACAAAAACGGGCCGTCACTGTAGCGACGGCCCGTGGGAATGGCAATCGGCCCTTGGTCGGACCGAGCCGTTGATTATTCCTGAACCGGTGTCAGGGCAACGCGCAAAGCACCGATGGCAGCATCGCGAGCAGCGCTGTCGGCGAAGGACGGACTGTCGGCAACGCACTCGCCTTCCAGCCAGACGCTGAAGCTCAGGTCTTCACTGCGCACGTCCAAGGCTTGACCGGATTGCAGTTGCTTGGTCACTTGCCCTGCGGTTTTACCGTCAGCGAAGTTGCGCGACAGCAACAGTTGCTCGCCATCGGCCGCCAGCAGACGGAAGCGGAAACTGCCGTCGTCTTCACGGAAGCTGACGAAGCGCGCGGCTTTCGCGGCTTTCTTCTTGGTGGTTGCTGCGACTTGGGTCTGAGCAACGAAAGAACGCAGGCCGACCGCCTCACGCAGTTCGTGAAGGAACGGCGTCGCCACCGAGCGGGCCTTTTTGGCGCCGATCTGCAGCATGTCTTCCAGATCCGCCGGGCGTTCGATCAACTGGTGATAACGCTCGCGGGACTCGCCCAATTCGCTGTCGAGCAGTTGGAACAGACGATTCTTCGCCTCGCCCCAACCCAGGCCCTGGAGCAATTCGCTGCGGAATTCGTCGGATTGTGCCGGCGTAGCGAAAGCCTGGAACAAGGTGAACAGGTGCGAGTTGTCCGGATCCTTGGCTTCACCCGGGGCACGGGAGTCGGTGACGATGCGCGAAATCGCGTCTTTCATCTCTTTGGCGCTGCTGAACAACGGAATGGTGTTGTCGTAGCTCTTCGACATCTTGCGACCGTCGAGGCCCGGCAAGGTGGCGACGCTTTCCTCGATCAGCGCTTCAGGCATGGTGAAGAACTCTTTGCCCTGGCCGAACAAGTGATTGAAGCGCTGGCCGATGTCCCGGGCCATTTCCACGTGCTGGATCTGGTCACGGCCGACCGGCACCTTGTGGGCGTTGAACATCAGAATGTCCGCCGCCATCAACACCGGGTAGCTGTACAAGCCCATGGTGATGCCCGCGTCCGGGTCTTCGCCGGTCTCGACGTTCTTGTCCACCGAGGCCTTGTAGGCATGGGCGCGGTTGAGCAGGCCCTTGGCGGCCACGCAGGTCAGCAGCCAGGTCAGCTCGGGGATTTCCGGGATGTCGGACTGGCGATAGAACGTCACGCGGTCCACGTCCAGGCCACCGGCCAGCCAGGTCGCGGCGATTTCCAGACGCGAGCGCTGGATGCGCAGCGGGTCATCGCATTTGATCAGGGCGTGGTAGTCGGCCAGGAAGTAGAACGAATCGGCATTGCTGTCACGGCTGGCGACGATCGCCGGACGGATGGCGCCGGCGTAGTTGCCCAGGTGCGGCGTGCCGGTGGTGGTGATGCCGGTGAGGATACGGGTACGAGTCGTCATGGGTAATCGCTTGTCAGACTGCAATCAATTCGAAAGACGCGGCAGGATCAGATCCTTGAGATCGGTCAGCTTGCCATGAAAAAAGTGTCCGCATTCTGCCACTTTCAGCAGCTCATGGGGGCGATCGAGTGCGTCGGACCAGTCGTAAACGAGCTGCGGATCGATGACTTCGTCGGTTTCCGGCTGGATCAGGGTCAATGTACCTTGTTGCGGCAGTTGATCCTGATCGCCCAAGCGCATGACAGCGGGCGCGACCATGAACAAATGCTTGAGTTGCTCACCCTTGGCTTCCAGGCGTCCGCCGAGACTTGCTGCAACAAATCCGCCGAAGGAGAAACCGAACAGGGTCAGGGGCAAGTCAGGATGTTTGGCCCGCAGCCATTCGGCCACTGCTTGGGCATCGTCGACTTCGCCACTGCCCATGTCGTGCGTGCCTTCACTGGCGCCGACGCCACGGTAGTTGAACCGCAAGGTAATAAAACCGGCGTCGCGCGCGGTGCGCTGCAAGGTCGAGACGACCTTGTTGAGCATGGTGCCGCCCTGCACCGGGTTCGGGTGGCAGATCAGCGCCAGGCCGCGGGGCTGCTCGTTATCCGGCCCCTCGTTATTTAAGTACAGGGCTTCCAGTTGGCCGACCGGGCCATCAATCACTACAGGGGTTTCGCGCATAAGCAAGGAAGGAACTCCGTGACCTCGAATCGGGTCGACTCGTCTAGCCAATTGTCTGTGCCAATTCTATTGCGAGTGAATCGCGGTATACAGCGCAGGTTCGAGCCGTTAACGTAAAGCAAAGCCGTTTATAGAGGAAGGACTCGTGGAACACTCGCTCTTAGTTTGGTTGTTGCCGACTCTTGCCCTGGTTGTGGGTGTCGCCATTGGATTCCTGATCGCTCGCCTGGTGCCGAATGCCGCGCCTAGCAGCACGCAACGTCAGCTGGATGACATTCAGGAACGTTTTGACAGTTATCAGAACGAAGTGGTCACCCACTTCAACAGCACTGCAAACCTGGTCAAGAAACTGACTGCGAGCTATCAGGAAGTGCAGGATCATCTCGCCGAGGGCGCCAACCGTCTGGCCCTGGACGAGCAGACTCGCCAACGCTTGCTGGCTGCCTTGCACGCCGACGCGGCGCAGACTCCACGGGAACGCCTGACGCCACCGCGCGATCAGGAACCGCCTCGCGACTACGCCCCCAAAGCCCCAAACGCGCCGGGCATGCTTGATGAGCATTACGGCCTGAAGAAGTAATCAGGTTTCGCGCGACACAAAAAGCCCTCGGACAAGTGATTGTTCGAGGGCTTTTTGTGTTTCTGATCCGATATCTCTGGTGCCTGTCACGGCCTCTTCGCGGGCAAGCCCGCTCCCACAGTGTTCTTCGTCGATCACAAAATTGCGGTCAAACACAAATCCTGTGGGAGCGGGCTTGCCCGCGAAGAGGCCTGAGCAGGTGACAAAAAAGCCCGCCTGATCTGCTGAGGATCGGGCGGGCTTTTTACGCCTGGGGTTCAATCAGACGCTTTACGGATACTGCTGAACCTGGCCCTGCTGCTGATATTCCTGACCAGGAATCGCCTTCAGGTTGACCTCGACGCGACGGTTCTGCGCCCGGCCATTCACATCACCATTGCTGGCAATCGGGTTATCCGGCCCGGCACCACGCGCCGACAGGTTGGCGCCGCTGACACCCTGGGAGGTCAGGTAAGTCGCCACACTTTGGGCGCGACGCTGGGACAGGTCCATGTTGTGCTGACGGCTGCCGGTGCTGTCGGTGTAGCCGACGATCTCGATCTGGTTCTGGTTGAACTCCTTGAGCGAGCCCGCCAGGCTGTTCAGCGGCTGGTAGAAGCTCGACGCGATGTTCGCCGAATCGGTGGCGAAGGTGATGTTGCCCGGCATGATCAGCTTGATCTGATCGCCCTGACGCTGCACTTCAACCCCAGTGTTGGCCATGCTGGCCCGCAGCTTTTTCTCCTGCTGGTCGGCGTAGTAACCGTAACCGGCGGCGGAAGCTCCCACCACGGCGGCGCCAATCAGCGCGCCCTTGCCACGGTTATCGTGACCGATGGCAGCACCGGCCAGTGCACCGGCCAAGGCGCCGAGGCCACCGTATTTGGCGGTTTTGCTCATGCCCGTGGAGCCGCCATCAGCCTGACCCTGGTTGTCATAAGGGTTCTGCGATGCGCAACCGGACAATAAAGCCACAGCAGTAGCGACAATAATCAAACGACGCGAGGTGAACATGGAGAGCTCCTACTTTTTTGCATTCTGTGGTGCAGCGGACTTAAGCAATGAACCTTTGCGGGCGTTTGATCATGGCCAACGCCAAAAATTCCGTCGTGCCTTTCACAACTGCATCTTCAGGCTCGTACAAAGGGGTTACCGCGCATTTCATCGCCCAGACACGTGTCCGGACCATGACCGGTCACCACCGTCGCCTCTTCGTCGAGGGTATACAACCGCTGCTTGATCGACCGCACGAGAGTCGCCTGATCGCCTCCCCATAAATCCGTGCGCCCTACCCCTCGCTTGAAAAGCGTATCACCGGCAATCAGCAGCTTAGCCTCTGAAAACCAAAAGCTCATGGAACCTGGTGTATGACCCGGCGTATGCAATGCCACGCCACAACCGCAAGCCAGCTCTTCATCGTCGGCCAACCAGCGATCTGGCGATGGCACGGGGGTGTAAGGCACGCCGAACATCTGGCACTGCATCTCCAGATTGTCCCAGAGGAACTGATCTTCTTTATGCAAATGCAACGTCGCACCGGTTTTCTCCTTCAACTGGCCAGAGGCGAGGAAGTGATCGAGGTGCGCGTGGGTGTGAATGATGCTGACCACTTTCAGGCCCAAGGCATCCAGGCGGGCGAGGATCAGTTCGTGATTGCCGCCCGGGTCGACGACGATGGCCTTCTTGGTGATCGGGTCGCCAATGATTGTGCAGTTGCACTGCAACGGGCCGACGGGGAAGGTTTCGCGGATGAGGGTGGGTTGCTGGGACATCGGGCACGCTCGGGAAACAGGAATAGCCAATTTTGGCACAGAATTGCCCTGATCCATTTACCCCATGTACATCGTAAAAATGCGTTACCCCAACACCCCCAGCTCCTTCGCCCGCGCCACCGCCTGCGTGCGTCGTTCAACCCCCAACTTACTGTTGATATGGCTGGCATGGGTTTTCACCGTGTGCAGCGAAATGAACAGCTGATCACTGATTTCCTGGTTCGAACACCCTTGGGCAATCAGTCGCAGAACGGCCAGTTCACGCGTACTGAGTTGTTCGGCTGCAGGCGATGACTCCAGCACCGGCCGGGAGGTCATGGCCGGAAGTTTTTCCGAGAGACTCTGAGAAACGGCCGTCGGCGCAAAGAGTTGAAGTTGCCCGCGCAGCCAGTCCGGATGTTCGGTCAACAATGGGTCAAACGGTTGCAGGACGCCACCGGCGGCCGCTTCCAAAGCCTGGGCCAACGCTTTGCGGGCCTCGGATTCGCGCCCGCCCGCCAGCAACAGGACGATTTTCTGACTGAGCGCCATCACGCTGAGCATCTGCCGGCCGCTGTGCTGACCGTGTTCATGCAACGCGTTCAAGCGCCCTTCGGCAAGCATGGACTGGCCTTTCATCATGTCCAGCACCGCCTGTTGCAGTTCAATGTGCAGCGGCAGTTGCGGATGGAATTCCGGGGGGGCCGCAGGATGCTCTCCGTTGTAGGTCTGACCCAATCGCGTGAGCCAGGCTTCGGCCAGATCGGTGCGGCCCTGAGCCAACCAGAGTTCGCATTTGACCAGGGTGATCATCGCCAGGTAGTAAATCGGCGGGACATCCCAGATGTGCATCAGGCGCTCGGCCTCGGCGAGTTCGGCAAAGGCTTTGGCGAACTCGCCGCTGCTGCCCTCCAGACGGGCGATCACGCAGTGGCCGATCAGCACACTGATGTCGCGACAGGCCCGTGCTTCGCCCAGACCCGCGAGCAAACGTGCCCGCGCAGCCTGGGGTTGCAAGCGCAGCGCCAGCAAAAAACCCTCATATAAGGTCAACCGTGCGCGCACCGCATAGAGCCGTTGCGGTGATAAGCCTTGCAGGCGTTGCAGCCCTTGGCGGACTTCATCCTGTGAGCGAAGAATCTCCCCGCGCGCTTGCAGCACGCGAGCGCGGTCGTAATGGGCCAGTGCCTCGAACAGCGGGTTGCCGACCCGTTGTGCCAGCTCAAGGGACTCACGATTCAGCCCCCGGGCACGCCAGAGGTCGCTGTCGGCAATGGCCAGGTTAGACAATGTCGAGAGGCACATCAGGCGCTGCCCATAGCGTTTGGCCGGCAGGCTCTCCAGCGCTTCGGTGCAATAGAGCAACGTCAGCTCGCGATTGCCTCGCCCCCGGGCAATGATGCCGCTCAAGGCCAGCCACTGCGCCAGCATGGATTTTTGCGCAGTGGCCGACGGGGCCGGCAGGAAGCGGCTCAAGTGGCTGGCCAGCTCCTCGGCGGCGTCCAGTTGGCAGGCCAGCCCCAACGCCCAGCTGTAGAGCACGATCAGCCGTGGCGTGCTGATCAGCAGGCTGTCGGGCAAGTCCATTTTCCAGCGCAACAGCATGCCGACGTTCTGCTCGGCCAACAGTTGTTCTTCAGAGAGGTTTTGTACCAGATTCGCTGCAACGTCCAGATGCCCGGCACGCAACGCCTGCTCTACCGCCTCATCGAGCAACCCTTGGGCATTGAACCAGCGGCAGGCACGCAGATGCAGGCTGGCCGTCGGCACCATCGCCTGGGCGGTGGGCCGGCTGCGCAGCAGGTCGGAAAACAGGTGGTGATAGCGATACCAGTGACCGTGTTCGTCCAGCGGCACCAGAAACACCTGATGCGCTAGCAGGAAACGCAGGATCTCGGCACTGTCATGGGCTTCGCGCACGGCGTCGCACAACTCGCTGCAAAAACGCTCTTGAGGCGCGGTCTCGTACAGGAATGACTGCACCTCGGCGGGCAGGCAATCGATCACTTCTTCGAGCAGGTAATCGCGAATCAGCCCTTCCCCACCGTACAGCGATTGGGGCAATGCACCCTCGCTGCCCGCCTCGGAGGCCGCCAGCAACCAGAAACGCAGCCCGGCCACCCAGCCTTCGCTGCGCTGGATCAAACTCTCCAGCGCCTCGCCACGCAATGAAATGCTGTGTCGATCAAGCAGGGTCAGGGCTTCATCGTGGGTCAGTCGAAGATCCTGCTCATGCAATTCGAGCAGTTGCCGCGACAGTCGCAGGCGTGCCAGATGCCAGTCGGGACGTTGCCGACTGGTGACCATGACCAGCAGGCCATCGGGTAAATGATTGAGAAAAAATTGCAGGCAACGATCAAGCACCGGGCCTTGGGCCAGATGATAGTCATCAAGCACCAGCAACAGCGGCGTACCGGGTGAAAGGTGCACAGCCAGCTCATCGAGCAAACCGTCCAGCCATTCTTCGAAGGCGAACGGCTGATGACGTTGGCGCATTTTCAACAGCCCCAGCGCCTGCCTGCCCAGTTGCGGAAAATACTCCTGAAGACCTTCGAGCAGGCGCTCAAGAAAACGTCCGGGATCGCTGTCCCGAGGACTCAACCCTAGCCACAGGCTTTGCCAGTGACCCGGCAACCCCTGGCAAAACTCCACCGCCAATGAACTCTTGCCGAACCCCGCCGGTGCGCTGACCAGCAATAGCCTGCCACCGAGGCCGGCGCTCAGGCGCTCGCACAAACGCGGCCGCAGCACATGGCCGTCGGGCAGCGGAGGCCGGAAAAAACGTCCGTCCAATGCTGCGACGGCAACGCTTGCAGGGCCCGGAAGTGGGGACAGATCAGTCATGGCCGGCTCTTGTTTGAAAGGCTGATGGCGGCGTTACAGATGTCCGCAGCCTAGCGGTAAACGAAGAGCTATTGAAGGTTATTGCTACAAATGGCTACAAAAAGACTACAAGCAAAAGTGTCGATGAACCGGCCAGCCACACCGGCCTCGTAGCAGCTACAACGATATTCAGGAACTTCCAAAAAAAACGCCCCGAACCAGTCGGGGCGTTTTTTCGAGGATGCGGCCTCGGTTTACAACGTATTAGCGAACGCCTTCCTGACGCAAAGCTGCCGGCGTGAAGTCTGCGGTAGTGGCAGTGAAGCCGAAGTTATACGCCGACTTCTCTTCGTTCTTCATGCCCAGGGCCAGGTAGCGGCCCGATTGCAGGTCGTACAAGGTTTCGAGGGCGTACCACGGCACTTGCTTGTCGTAGTAGTTCTCGGAGTGAGCCTCGGCGACACGCCACAGTTGCCCGCGACCGTCGTAGTGGTCGACCACAGCTGCCTGCCAGGTGTCTTCGTCGATATAGAAGTCACGCTTGGCGTAGATGTGACGCTGACCTTCCTTCAGGGTCGCGACCACATGCCAGACCCGACGCAGTTCATAGCGAGCCAGGTCCTGGTTGATGTGACCGGCCTTGATGATGTCGGCGTACTTCAGTTGTGGCGAATCGAGCTTGTAGCTGTCGGAGGCGATGTACATCTCTTTCTTGCCTTCAAGCTTCCAGTCGTAGCGATCCGGCGCACCGTTGTACATGTCCAGGTTGTCGGAGGTACGCAGGCCATCGGCAGCGGTACCCGGTCCGTCATAAGACACTTGCGGCGCACGACGCACACGGCGTTGCCCGGCGTTGTAGACCCACGCCGAACGCGGCTCCTTAACCTGGTCGAGGGTTTCGTGTACCAGCAGCACACCACCGGCCAGACGCGCTGGCGCGGTCACTTTCTGCTTGAAGTAGAATAGGATGTTGCCCGGATTTTTCGGGTCGTAATCCTTCATCTTGTCGCGGAACACGAACTGGTCCTCGAAGTACACCAGGCTGAACGAGCCGTTCGGCTGCGGTGTGGCCTGGGTTATCAGACGGGTCACACTGCCGCCGCGATAACGGGTGATGTGGTTCCAGATGACTTCAACGCCACTTTTCGGAATCGGGAACGGGATCGCGGTTTCGAAGTTTTCCAGACCGTTGCCGCCGGACACCAGGTTAGTGTTGGTGGCGTTCTTCTTGATCGAGGCAAACACCTCATCCGGCACGGTGGCACCGCGATGGGACGGGTAGACCGGCATCTTGAAGGTTTCCGGGTAGCGCTTGAACATTGCGTACTGGCCCGGCGCGAGCTTGTCCTTGTACTGGTCGACGTTCTGCGCAGTGATGGTGAACTGCGGTTTTTCACTCGCGAACGGATCAGACAGAAAACCCTTGCTGTCCACGCTACCGGCGTTTTTCGGCATGGGTTTCCAGGCCGGGATCGAACCGTCGGCGTTGCCCGCCATCTCGGCGCCCATCGGGGTCAGGCTCTTGCCCAGCTTGTCCGCTTCGGCCGCAGGGACCGCCGCCATGACACCGGTAGCCAGCAGCGACAGCCCCAGAACGCCAACGTGGAACAGACTCTTTGTTATTTTCATAAATGTGTTCGTCCTGAAAATACAGTGCTTAGAAGTTCACGCCGAAGCTGAGCGCAACGAAGTCGCGATCATCCACGGTGGTGTACTTGCCGTCGAAGAAGTTGGTGTACGCCAGGCTCGCGGTGTAGGTGTTCTGGTATTCGGCATCGACACCCAGGCTCACCGCTTTACGACCTTCCTCGAAGTTACCGCCAGGGCCAGGCGAGTAACCGCTCACGTCATGGGACCAGGCCACGTTCGGCTTGAGGTTCACACCGGCGAACACATCGTTGTAATCCCAGATGGCACGACCGCGATAACCCCACGACATCGATGTGGTAAAGCCATCGTTGTTGCAGTTGCGGCTGCGGTTGTTGGTAGCAGCACCGGCGCCGGCACCGTTGATGGTGCTGGTGTTAAGGATCGCCGAGCAGGTGTTGAGGCCGCCGGTACTAGGCAGTTCACCAGGACCGTAGACCGGGTCACGGCCGTAACGGACATCAGAGCTGCTTTCCAGACCGCCAACATGGGTCACGCCCACTTCGCCCACCAGGGTCAGACGACTGGCGCCCATGACCTGATCGAAGAAGTGCGTCAGGGTGGTCTGGAACTGGGTGACTTCCTTGCGGCGATAGCCATGCAAGTCCTGGCCTGGCACACCCTCGAGCAGCGAAGCATTGGTCAGGGCGCCGCCCAATGGGCGTACGCCGGCAAACAGGATGTCGGTGGAGTTGAGCTGTACCGGCGCGTTCGGACGGTAGCTGAGTTCACCGCTCCACGCAGTGCCGGTAGGCAGGGTCGTGGAGAAGCTCAAGCCGTAGAGGCGGATGTCTTCCGGATACTCGACGAAGTAGTTCGAGTTACCCGCGACCACCAAGGGAGCCAAAGCCCGAAGCGCCCCCGGCAAAGCCGCTGCCCGGGCGTAAGCCGACGCTGGAGCACCGGTGGCGCTGAAGATCGGCGCACGACTGTGATAGTTCATGAAATAGGCACCGAACTCGGTGTCCAGCGGCTCGAACATGTATTTGAGGGACGCGCCCCACTGGCCACTGTCCCGTGCATCGCGATCCGGACCACGGCGCACCAGAACACCTTCCTGGTTGACGTCGACACCCAGCCTGCTCAATGTCGGCAGGGCCGCGGCCGGAATGGTCGAGCGCTTGTTCAGCACGCGCAGGTTGTTGTCGCAACCGTCGGCAATGATGTCTGGCTGGGAGAAAAAGGTGCCGCAGTTATCGACGACCGTCTGGTCCCATTCCAGCTGATAGAAGGCTTCGGCCGACAGATTGTCGGTGAGGCTCTGGGACACGTAGAACATGTTGACCGGGATCAGACCTTCCTTGACCTCGGCGCCGGGACGACGGAATGCGGACACGTCGATCGGGTTGATCGAGTTGATGCCACCGCCGATGAAAGTACTTTCACCCCAGCTCACAACCTGCTTGCCAAGACGCACGGAACCCGGCTGATCGGCAATGGCGTAGTTGTGGTAAACGAAGGCGTCGAGGATCTGGCCGCCGGCGGACTTGGCGCCTTCTTTGCGGTTGCTGTCGCTGATGTCCTTGAACTGGCGGCTTTCATCCTTGAGTTCGAAGTCGTACCAGTATTTACCCCGGACAAAGACACCGGTATCGCCGTATTTCAACTCAAGGTCATGGATGCCTTTGAAGATCTTCGAAAAGGTTTCGCCACTCTTGAAGTTGGCGTGACCGTCATCGGACGTCTGGGACAGGCCATGGCCCCCGTTATTGACGCCGATAAGATTCTTGTTGGGGCTCTGAGTAGACCAACTGGCTCCGATCGACAGGGATGAGTCAAATTGACCTTCGATCTCACCGACGTTGAAACTGACGCCGAATGCAGGCCCGGCGAGCGAAGAGGCAAGACTGACCGCCAAGGGCAGTTTCGCCCGGCGCCAGAACTGGTTTACTGATGTCATCGACGCTACTCCATGTGCATTATTGTTATGGCTGAGTACTTTTAAAAACGTTGTGGGTGACCGGAAGCCAAGCGGTTCCGAAGTCACTCCAAAGTTGCATCGCCCCGTTTTGTGCGTGAGCTCCGTTCTTAAAAATCCTTGAGCGGACTATAGCCAGCAGGTAGTAGTGCTTGATCCCTCTAAAGTGTGATTTGCAGCTGCCGGCCACTCTGGAACAGTCCTTTCGCCAGTCCGACACATGTCGGCCCGGCAAGGATGGCTGAAAATTCGGATTTCACAAGTCAAGCGCTTGCTTGGTGGGTCTGGCGCGCCGTTTTCGGCGCGCCAGCAGACGCTTAAAGCGTCGAGAGGAAGGTACTGTTGTTAGCCTGCCATTCGGTGATGTCGACGCGGATGCGCTTCTTGTCGAGTTTGCCGACACTGGTCTTGGGAATTTCAGTAACAATGGCGATCTGGCTCGGGATAGCCCACTTGCTCAGGTGCCCCTGTTCAACGAACGGCTTGAGGTGCTCCTTGAGTTCCCTGGCCCCGATCTCATGCCCTTCCCTGACGACCAACAGCGCAAACGGACGCTCGCCCCACTGCGGATCGGCGATGCCTACCACTGCTACTTCGCGTACCGCAGGGTGGCGGCTGATCAGGTCTTCCAGGTCCAGGGAGGAGATCCACTCGCCGCCAGTCTTGATCACGTCCTTGATCCGGTCGCGAATGTCGATCACGCCCATGCTGTCCAGGGTCGCTACGTCACCGGTGTGCAACCAGCCCCCGGCCCAGAGCTCGGCGCCCTTTTGCGGTTCGTTGAAATAACCTTCGGTGAGCCACGGCGCGCGCAGCACCAGTTCGCCCTGGGTCTCGCCATCGGCGGGCAGGAAGTTGCCGTCGGTGTCGACGATCGCCGCCTCGACCAACGGCCCCGGCACACCGGCCTTGATCCGGTAGGTGGTGCGTTCGTCTTCGGTGCCGGCCATCAGCTCATCGTTAAGGTGCGCGCACGATACCAATGGCCCGGTTTCCGACATGCCGTAAGCGGCGGTCAACTGAATGCCCTTGGCTTTGGCTGCTTCATACAGCGCACGGTTGAGCGCACTGCCGCCGATGACGATTTTCCAGCCCCCGAAATCGACGTTTTGCGCCGCCTTGGCATTGAGGACCATTTGCAGAATGGTCGGCACGCAGTGGGAAAAGCTCACCTTCTCCTTGCGCCACAGTTCCACCAGATACTCGGGGTCGTAACGGCCGGGGTAGACCTGCTTGAGCCCGAGCATGGTTGCTACATACGGCAAGCCCCAGGCATGCACATGGAACATTGGGGTGATCGGCATGTACACATCGTTGGTGCCCAGCAGGCGCACGCTGTCGATGGAACCCATGATGGTCGACACGCCCATGGTGTGCAGCACCAGCTGGCGATGGGTGAAATACACGCCTTTGGGGTTACCGGTGGTGCCGGTGGTGTAGAACGTCGTGGCGACCGAGTTTTCGTCGAAGTCTTCAAAGTCGTACTGCGGGCTCGCGGCGGCCAGCAATTGCTCGTACTCGCCAATCAGGTTCGGCAGGTCGGCGGTTTTTTCCGGCAAGTCGGTCAGCAGCAGGGTTTTCTCCACGGTAGTCAGGTGCCCGGCAATCGCCTTGTACAACCCGACGAACTCGCTGTTGACCAGCACGAAGCGGTCCTCGGCGTGGTTCATGGTGTAGAGAATCTGTTCCGGCGACAGGCGTACGTTGATGGTGTGGATCACCGCGCCGATCATCGGGATGGCAAACATGCATTCCAGGTAGCGATGGCTGTCCCAGTCCATCACTGCCACCGTATCCCCGGCCTTCACGCCGGCGGCCGTCAACACGTTGGCCAGCCGCGCGACCCGTTCGATCAGGGTCGGATAGCTATAGCGCAATTGATCGCGGTAGATGATCTCGCGGGTTTTTTCGTAACGGGCACCGGACATCAGCAGCCGTTTAATCAACAGCGGATACTGGTAAGCGCCCTCGGCTGGGGGGATAACGCGAGTCTGCAACATAAGAGTCCCTTTTCTGACTGCACGGTCTTGGCTTTTAAAGCTAAGCACTCTAGAGCCCTTGAACGCCAGCCAAATCAGCCAAAGGGATGATTTGCACAGCTGTACAAATGCTAGCTTTGCGCCAGCATTTGCAGGAATTCGTTATGTATATCGGATGCGCAGCTGAAGGCGTTGCGCATACCTTGAGAAATCAATGCATCTCGGTGAACGCGAGTTTCACGCCGATGGCGATCAGCACCGCGCCCATGGTCCGGTCGAACCAGTGGCCCATGCGGGCGAAACCGGCGCGCACGCGTTGCTGGCTGAACAGCATCGCCACCAGGCAGAACCAGACTGCCGTCGCCGCGGCCAGATAAATCCCGTAACCGGCCTGTACCGCCAAGGGTGTGTGCGGGTTGATCACCACGGTGAACAGCGACAGGAAAAACAGCGTGGCTTTCGGGTTCAGGCCATTGGTCACGAAGCCCGAGGTGAAAGCGCCCCGCGCGGTACGTTCGCCAACCTCCTGATGCAGGTCGTCAGCCGCAGGTGGGGCCGGTTGCGCGCGCAGGGCCTTGAAGCCGATGTACAGCAGGTACGCGGCGGCGGCCCATTTCAAGGCATTGAACAGCACGATCGACTGGGACACGATCAGCCCGATACCCAGCAGCGAATAGCCGACGTGCAGGAAAATCGCCGAGCCGACGCCCAGCGCCGTCCAGGTCCCGGCACGGCGACCGTGGGTCACGCTCTCACGCACCACCACGGCAAAGTCCGGGCCGGGGCTGGCGACGGCCAGCAGGTGAATCAGGGCAACGGTCAAGAATTCTGTCCAGTACATGAGGACTCCCTTTGGGCAGGCTGATCAATTGAAATTTCCAGGGTAGACGTCACACCCTATGGCATCTGTGAAACCTGTGGCCACCGCCAACCGTAATGCAATCTGTAGGAGCGAGGCTTGCCCGCGAAGAACGAAAACGCGGTGCATCAGATACACCGCGGTGCTTGCTTCGCGGGCAAGCCTCGCTCCTACAGCGAACGCAGCCTTCGGCAGCATGACCAATTTGTTTCATCTGGTAGGCTCGGCAGATTACGCCTTCAGTTCAATGCACAAAAGGTACAGTTGATGACGAACTCTCGCCGCGCCGTTTTCCTCGACCATCCGTCCCTGGACCTCGGCGATCTCGACCTCAGCCCGCTACGCGAGTGCTTCAGCGACTTGCAGCTGTTCGCGCAAACCACGCCTGATCAGGTGGTCGAACGCCTCAAAGGCGCCACTGTCGCCATCAGCAACAAGATCCTGATCGATGCGGCGGCCATGGCTGCCAGCCCCGAGTTGAAGCTGATCCTGATCACCGCCACCGGCACCAACAACGTCGACCTCGCCGCCGCCCGTGCTCACGGGATCACTGTCTGTAACTGCCAGGGTTACGGTACGCCGTCGGTGGCTCAGCACACGATCATGTTGTTGCTGAATCTGGCGACGCGGCTGGCCGATTATCAGAAGGCGGTCGCCGAAGGTCGCTGGCAACAGGCAAAACAGTTCTGCCTGCTGGACTATCCGATCGTCGAACTCGAAGGCAAAACCCTCGGTCTGCTTGGCCACGGTGAACTGGGCAGTGCCGTGGCGCGGTTGGCCGAGGCGTTCGGCATGCGCGTGTTGCTGGGGCAGATTCCGGGGCGCCCGGCCCGACCGGATCGCTTGCCGCTAAATGAACTACTGCCGCAAATCGACGCCCTGACCCTGCACTGCCCGCTCAACGAACACACCCGCCACTTCATCGGCGCTCGCGAACTGGCCTCGATGAAACCCGGTGCGTTCGTGGTCAACACCGCGCGCGGCGGTTTGATTGACGAGCAGGCATTGGCCGACGCCCTGCGCAACGGTCATCTGGGCGGCGCGGCCACCGACGTGTTGAGCGTCGAACCACCCTCCGCAGGCAATCCGCTGTTGGCCCAGGATATTCCACGGCTGATCGTCACTCCGCACAACGCCTGGGGCAGTCGCGAGGCGCGGCAGCGAATCGTTGGCCAGTTGACCGAAAACGCCCAAGGCTACTTCAGCGGTCAAGCGCTGCGGGTCGTCAGTTGATAAACTGCGGCACTTTTTTTCCAGGAGCAGAGTATGGATCCGCGCAGTGAAGTACTGCTTCGTCAGGCCGAGTTATTCCAGGGGTCGGTGCTGCTGGCTGGTTTGCCCGCCGATGATTTGCTGGGCCGCCTGCCCGATGCCCACGGTTGGTGCTGGCACGCTGGCGATCAAGCAGCGCTGGACGCCCGTTTCGCCGAGCGCAGCCATTTCGGCGTGAATGCGCCGGGGCGCGAGTTCGACAACGCCGTGGTGTTTCTGCCCAAGTCCAAAGACCTGACCGATTACATCCTCAACGCCCTCGCCTCTCGCATGGCCGGCCGTGAGTTGTACCTGGTGGGCGAAAAACGCAGTGGTATCGAAGGCGCCGCCAAGCAACTGAACCCCTTCGGCAAACCCCGCAAGCTCGACAGCGCAAGGCATTGCCAGCTCTGGCAGGTCACCGTGGCCAATGCACCAGAAGCCAAGTCGCTGGAAAGCCTGGCCCAGGAATATGAACTGCCATTGGCCGAAGGCCCATTGAAAGTCATCAGCCTGCCGGGCGTGTTCAGCCACGGTCGACTGGATCGCGGCAGCGCCCTGCTGCTGGAACATCTGGACAAACTGCCCAGCGGCCACTTGCTGGACTTCGGTTGCGGCGCGGGTGTGTTGGGGGCGGTGGTCAAGCGGCGTTATCCACATAACCAGGTCACCCTGCTCGATGTGGACGCGTTTGCCGCCGCCAGCAGTCGCCTGACCCTGGCCGCCAACGGCCTGGACGCGGAGGTGCTGACCGGCGACGGCATCGATGCCGCCCCCATGGGTTTGAGCGCGATTCTGAGCAACCCACCGTTCCATGTCGGCGTACACACCGACTACTTCGCCACCGAGAACTTGCTGCGAAAAGCGGCTAAACATCTGAAAAACGGCGGCGAACTGCGACTGGTAGCGAACAGTTTCCTGAAATATCAACCGCTGATCGAAGAGCACTTGGGCGTGTGTGCGATCAAGGCTGAAGGACAAGGTTTCCGAATCTACCGGGCCAAGCGCGGCTGAAAACACTTTTGCAAAAGAGGGCTGCCCTGGAGCGACGAATAACCTGTGGGAGCGTGGCTTGCCCGCGAAGAATGCACCGCGGTTTTTCAGGTATTACGCGTCATCGTTCTTCGCGGGGCAAGCCACGCTCCCACAGGTTCTGCAACCTAACTACCGACATTGGGGCTTGCCCAATCGGATTTGCCTAGGCAGAATCCGCTCCGTCCTAGGGGAGTAGTCTCCCACGAGCGCCATGCTCGTCCGGCATACGTCAACATACTTGGTCCTCAGACCATGGCGTATGCGACCCAAGCGTCCGCATCAGACGGATCGCAGGGTTTGACAAGACCTATGACACGAACACCTTACCCGGGGCGGGAAGGCTGTACGTGTCATAGCCGTGTCGACCCGCCCCTTAGGAAAACCCTGATGATGTTGGACTCTCTACTCGTTCCCACCGCAATCGTTGCCTTGGCCGAAATCGGCGACAAGACGCAACTGCTCGCGCTCATTCTTGCAGCCCGCTTTCGCAAACCCTGGCCGATCATCGCCGGCATCGTCGCCGCGACCCTGGCCAACCATGCGGCAGCCGGCGCGGTAGGCGCCTGGTTCGGCAGTTTCTTCTCGAATGCGACGTTGCACTGGATCCTCGCCGCGAGCTTTACCGCCACCGCGCTGTGGACGCTGGTGCCGGACAAGATGGACGAAGACGAAGCCAGCACCGCCCGCAAATTCGGGCCGTTCCTGACTACGCTGATTGCGTTCTTCCTTGCGGAAATGGGCGACAAGACCCAAGTCGCAACCGTGATGCTTGCCGCGCAATACCCGGACCTGTGGCTGGTGATCATCGGCACCACCGCCGGGATGTTGATTGCCAACGTGCCAGTGGTACTGGCAGGTAACTTTGCGGCGGACAAACTGCCCTTGACCCTGATCCGTCGCCTGGCGGCGTCGGCGTTCCTGATCCTGGCGATTGTTGCGGTGTACAAGGCGATGGAGAGCAGTGGGTGGGTTTGACGCGGTAGGTCGTTAGACCGCGTTATCGTTCTTCGCGAGCAAGCCTCGCTCCTACAGGTTTTCGGTCGATTACATAATGTGTGTACGACCCAAAACCTGTAGGAGCGAGGCTTGCCCGCGAAGGCGTCAGCAGCCTCACCCAATGACTATCAGGATTTCGATGCTTTCTCGTACAACGGCATCACCTTCGGAATCGCCGCTTGCAAGGCAGCAATCCGACTGGCCGACGCCGGGTGAGTGCTCAAGAATTCTGGCGGCGCGCCATTCGAGGCTTTGCTCATCTTGTTCCACAGGGTGATCGCAGCGTTCGGGTTGTAACCGGCGCGGGCCGCCAATTCGAGGCCGATCAGGTCTGCCTCATTTTCATTCTCGCGACTGTTGGGCAAGGTCATGCCGTATTTCGCCACGGTGTCCGCCAGAGCCAGGCCGCCCTCGCCCAGGCCGAACAACGCACCAGCACCCTGCTTGGCCATTTCGATGCCGTAAGCCTTGGACATCGCTTCGCGACCGTGCTCGCGCAAGGCGTGAGCGATTTCGTGGCCGATGATGGCGGCGATTTCGTCGTCGGTGAGATGCAGGGTGTCGATCAGTCCGGTGTAGAAAATGATCTTGCCGCCAGGCCCGCAGGAGGCATTCAGCTCGTCACTCTTGATCAGGTTCACTTCCCATTGCCACTGCGCTGAATCCGGACGAAACACCGGAGCCTGGGCAATCAGCCGCCTGGAGATCGCCTGCACGCGCTTGGCATCGTTACTGGTTTGGTCCAGCACGCCTTTGCTGTTCGCCTCCCCGACGGTCTTTTGATAAGACTGGGCGTACATCTGATTGACCTCAGAGGTCGACAACATGCTGAACATGTATTGCTTGCGCTCAACGCCCACGGCGCCACCACTAGTGGTGTTGACCGACTGACAACCGGCGAGCAGCAGACCTGCGCTCAGTGCACACAAAACCAATGTCTTATTCATCAAGAAGCTCCCTGGAAACATGTCGCGTATCCTAGGTGGGGATTTGTATCGGCGCCAGATACAACGGACGTGTAGCACCTACATTTCAGACAAAGCCCTTATCACCGTAGGAAAAAATTCACATACCAGCGCCCGCCACGGCCGATCACGGTCCGCAATGATTCATTTACGACATCCAGCACTCCAAAACAGCCAATTCGTAACACCTCGTTCATGCCCCTCCGCCAGCCTGCCGATACAGCACCGCAGACGTCCTCTTGCGTGCGGAGCACCCATGAAATTCAAGTCGATCCAGTTTTCCGTTGCCGCCCTGGCCGGCGCCATCGTGCTCAGCGTCGTCGCAGCCCTGGTGCTGTACGCGCTGTTTTCCGGCGCCCGGACCCAAGACATGGTTCAGCAACGGACCCAGGCGCAGTTCGAGCAAGTCATCGAACAACGCCTGACGTCGCTGGCGCAAACCCAGGTCAGCCAGATCCAGCGCGAACTCGAAGCACCGCTGCTTATCGCCGGTGGCCTGGTGCGGGTGAACGCGTTGATCGGTACCCCGGGCGCCGATGGTCAGCCACAGTTGAGCCTGAGCCGTGAGCAACTGATCAGCCTGATCAAGGAAAACGTCACCCGCAACCCGAAAATTCTCGGCACCTACATCGGCTGGGAAAAAAACGCACTCGACCACAATGATGCGGCCTACGTCGACACCCCAGTGGTCGGCATCGACGCCAGCAACGGGCGCTTCCTGCCGTGGTGGTTCCGCAACGAAGACGGCAGCCTGGGCCTGGACAAACTGGTGGACGTCGACGACCAGAAAACCCTGTCCACCGGCGTACGCGCCAGCGAGTACTACCTGTGCTCCAAGGAAACCAAAAAATCCTGCGTGATCGATCCGGCGCCCTACAAGGTCGGCGACAAGATCGTCATGCTCGCCTCCTTCATTGAGCCGATCATGCTCAACGGCGTGTTCCAGGGCATCGTCGGCGCCGATCTGTCGGTGAACTTCATTCAGGAAATGCTCCTGGGGGCGAATCAGAAACTGTACAGCGGTGCCGGTGAAATGGCCCTGATCGGCAGTAACGGCCGGATCGTCGCCTACACCAAAGACCCGAGCAAATTCGGCGAGAAAGTCAGCGACATCCTCGACAGCAAGCAGATTGCCAACATGGCCAACCTCAAGCGCGGCGAAGTCACTTACACCGTCGACAAGGCCCAGGGCCGGATCGAGTTGTACCTGCCCTTCGGCATCGGTCAGACCGACGCCCGCTGGACCTTGATGCTGCAATTGCCGCTGAATGCGGTGATGGCCGATCTGCAAAAACTTCAGGGTGATCTGGACGCACAGCGCAAATCCGACACCTTTGGTATGGCCATGGTCGGCCTGTTGATTGCCGGTATCGGTTTGTTGGTGATCTGGCTGGTGGGCCACGGCATTGCTCGCCCACTCAAGCAAATGGTGGCGATGCTCGACGATATTGCCCAGGGCGAAGGCGACCTGACCCGCCGTCTGACCAGTGACCGCGCCGACGAACTGGGCTCGATCGCCAAAGGCTTCAACACCTTCCTCGCCAAGTTGCAGGCGATGATCACGCAAGTGGTGACGTCGGTGCAGAGCGTCAGTGATTCCTCGGAACACACCGCCGACATCGCCATCCGCACCAACATTGGTGTGCATAAACAGATGGCCGAGATCGATCAGGTCGCGACCGCCGTGCATGAAATGACCGCCACCGCCCAGGATGTCGCGCGCAATGCAACCCAGGCCGCGCAAGCCGCCAGCCATGCAGATCAGGCAGCGGCGCAGGGCATGCAAATCGTCCGGGATACGTCGAATTCAATTGGCGTTTTGGCGGTGGAAATCGGCAAAGCCGTCGGCGTGGTGCAGACCCTGGCCAAGGACAGTGAAAACATCAACGCGATCCTGACGGCCATTCGCGGCATCGCCGAGCAGACCAATCTATTGGCCTTGAACGCGGCCATCGAAGCCGCCCGTGCCGGTGAGCAAGGTCGTGGGTTTGCAGTGGTGGCCGATGAGGTGCGCAACCTGGCGCAGAAAACCCAGAAGGCCACTAAAGAAATCCAGACCATGATCCAGCATTTGCAGCAAGGCACCCGCGATGTGGTGCGGGTCATGGAAGACAGCCAGAACCGCACCGACGAAAGTGTGCAACACGCGGCGAAAGCGGCCGAGGCGCTGGAAACCATTACCCAGGCGGTGTCGGTGATCAACGACATGAACACCCAGATCGCCAGCGCCGCCGAGGAGCAGAGCGCGGTGGCGGACGACATCAACCGTAATGTGATCAACATCGGGCAAGTGGCCAATGAAGTGGCCGGCGGAGCGGATGAATCGAGCGCGGCCAGTGCAGATTTGACCAAGTTGGCGGAACAGCAGCGGCGGTTGATCAATCAGTTCAAGGTTTGATCCGAAGGCCTCTTCGCGGGCAAGCCTCGCTCCTACAGGGGATCACCTACCCGTAGGAGCGAGGCTTGCCCGCGAAGGCGTCAGCACAGACAACAGATCAACCCGGGGTCAAACACTCCGGCCCATTGAGCTTCGGATCATTCACCAGGTTCGCCAGCACCCGCTCACGCAACGCCGCGGGCTCACTGGCCAGCAACGCCTGCAAGGCATGCAACGGTGTTTCGGGGTCGAGCCAGGCTTGCTGCCCCGCCGCATCGAGAATCAGCGGTCGACGCTGACTCGCGGCCGGCTGGGTGATCACCGCCGTACTCAACCACACCTGCTCCTGCACCGGATACGCCTCCCAGATCGCCGCGAAGAACAGCGCCGAACCCTCCCCCGGGGTCAGCCAGTACGGACGCTTGCGGGTGGTGCCGCGCCATTCATAGAAACCATTAGCCGGTAGCAGGCAACGACGCAGGCGCAAGGCTTCGCGAAACATCGGCTGTTCGGCAACGGTTTCGGCGCGGGCATGGGCCGGGGTGCGGGACAGGTCGGTCAGCCACGGCGGCGTCAGGCCCCAACGGGCGCGGGCCAACTCACGTTGCCCGTCTGCGCAGGCACGCAGCATCAACACCGAATCGTTGGGGGAGATATTCCACTGGGCCTGCTGATCGGCGGGGAATCCGGGCAGGGCCGCGAAGGCGGGGTTCCAGCGAAACAGGGCATAACGTCCACACATGGGGCAATACGACTCTTGATCAAACGAACGTCAGCCTAACAGACCAGCGTGCCGGGAAAACTCTCCGGCTCATCGCCGGACAGCGGCAGCGCGGCATTGTACGCGGTGATCAGCTCCCGGGCGTATTCGGCCTGATCGTTATCGACCGACAAGCCCAGCAGGCCGAATATCGGCAACTCCCCAGTGCCGCCGATCAAATCCCGGCCCACCAGATGTGCCTCGATACCTTCGCTGGCGAGCATGCCTTGAAGCAGTTCGCCTTCCATCAGGTTTTCCGGTTCGTAGATGCGCTGCATAGACCCTCACTCGTTTTCACTGTGAACTTCGAGCAACCATTCATGACCGTCAGTCTGCAAGACAAAAGTAACGGGACGGCAACACACAGGACAATCTTCGATATAGGTCTGATCGCCACCGGACAAATCCAGAACCGCCTCGGATTCTTCACCGCAATACGGGCATTCATAGCGCTCTGTTTCCAGCATCGCGGTCTCCCAAGTGACTTGTGCGTATAATCGCCGGTCTATTTGCAGGGCTATTTTCGTCTGGCTAACTTTTCAGACCGTGCCCCGTTGGTTTTCGATCAAAACCTTTACTTACCCTAGCCGTTTCTAACAAGAGAGCATGATGGGCGAATTCGATGCCATCCGACCTTACGACGACAGCGAAGTCCCAGCGGTGCTGGCACGGCTGCTCGGCGACAAGGCGTTTCTAGATATCCTCACCCACTTCCGCTTCCCGCGTTATGCCGGTGCCTTCGGCTGGATGCTCAAACCTCTTATAGCTCATCGACTGCGCCGTGAGTTCGCCGACGTCAACTCGGTGGCCACCTTGCAGGACAAAGTCGAGTTTTACGTCGACCACACCATCGAGCGCGCCACGGACGGTGTGACGTACACCGGCGTGGAGCAATTCAAGTCCGGCAGCGCCTACCTGTTCATCGCCAACCACCGCGACATCGTGATGGACCCGGCCTTCGTCAACTACGCCGTGTACCACGCCGGCCTGCCGACCCCGCGCATCGCCATTGGCGACAACTTGCTGCAAAAGCCTTTTGTCAGCGATTTGATGCGCCTGAACAAGAGCTTCATCGTGCACCGTTCGATCACTGGTCGCCGGGAAAAAATGGCGGCGTATCAGCTGTTGTCCGCGTACATCAACCACTCGATCCGCAACGACTGCGCCTCAATCTGGATCGCCCAGGCTGAAGGCCGGGCCAAGGACGGCGACGACCGCACCGAGTCGGCAATCCTCAAGATGTTCCATATGAGCCGCAAGGACGAGCCGTTCGGCGAAGTCATCCGCTCGCTGAACCTCACCCCGGTGTCGATCAGCTACGAATACGACCCGTGCGACCAGGCCAAGGCCCGCGAGCTGTACATCCGCGCCACCACCGGCAGCTACACCAAGGTACCGGGCGAGGATGACGTGAGCATCGCCAAAGGCATCACCGGTTACAAAGGCCGGGTCCACGTGAACTTCGCCACGCCGATCAGCGAGCTGTTCGAAGACACCAAGCAATTGGCGATCGAAATGGACAAGCAGATTCTTGGTGGCTACCGGTTGTTCCCGGTGCACTACCTGGCCTATGCGCAATGGAAAGACGCCGACCCGCAATTGCCGGTGCCGAAAGCGGACGAGGTGTTTGCGGCGGACGAACTGGCCAAGGCCCAGGAAGAATGGCAGCGCCGGCTGGATGCCTGCCCTGAGGAGCATCGTCCGTTCCTGGTGCTGCAATATGCGACGCCGGTGCGCAATCAGTACCGGGTCAAGGCCGGGTTGCCGCTGTAAGGCAATGGCTGGAAATGACAACGGCGCCTTCGGGCGCCGTTTTTGTTTGTCTTGATGCGACAGGACAGTCAGGCACTGTACTTGTGGCGAGGGAGCTTGCTCCCGCCCGGCTGCGCAGCAGCTGACACTACCAGGGTGACTGGTTTGGGGCCGCTTCGCAGCCCAGCGGGAGCAAGCTCCCTCGCCACAGGGTCTTGTGTCAGATTTTCAGACGCGAGTACTGATCCACGACACCAGCAACGCCATCCCGAGGCAGGCGAAACCGAAGCGGTAGAAAAAACGGTTCATGCGCAGGGTCGCCCAATCCAGTGTGGGCTCTTCACTGGGACGACTTTGGCGCTGCGCCTCGATACTGGCCATGGCGCGCTGTTCGCGACGACGGGTGGCGTGCAGCAACCAACTGCCCGGGAAGGCGAACAGCAAGGCCAGCAAATTGATCAATTTGGCGGGATGAGCGGTAAAGAGCGAAATCAAATGCAACGACATCACAAACCTCAGGCAAACCGGTGTAGCAGACGCCGGACCGACGACCACGGCGCGGATTCTACCGAAAGCGCTCCGACCTGCCCCGGCTTTCCGACAAATAACGAAACCATTTAGCCGATTGCTGTCCTGTGTCACGGCGCCGTCATCTGAATCCGCCAGTCTGTCGCCCCTCGAAACCGACACGGACCCCGTCATGCTCCACGCCGAAAACCAGGACCGCCTCTACCTCATTGCCCAAAGCGACGAACAACAAACCTTAGTCGGCAGCCTCGCCTTCAACGTTCAGGACCGGCATTGGCTGGTGTATTGCGCGCTGGGTGGGCATCAACATGCGGATTTGCCGGAAACGGATTTACTGACGGGGGTGAGCGTGCTGGATTTTTATTCGGAGGCGGCTTGAGCGTCCTACAAACGCAGTGATTGAAACGGAAGATTCCGACAGGTTTTGAAGGTTGTCGCTCGGAAATGGGGTGGATAGGCTTTGGGGGTCGCTGCACATCAGCGACCGGGCGTCGCAGTCCGTTCAGTTCAGCTCATTTGGTGCATAATCGCCGGCCCAAACCGGAGCGCTTCGGTGCTAGTCGTTTGGTTTAATGGTGGCTGTGCGCGGGATACCTTCGGGTATGCCGGGTTTCCGAATGGCTCGGTCTGCGACCCCGCGTACAGCTGCCTCCTTCAATCGCGTCGCAGCGATCGTGGCAGCTAAACCTTTCATTCGGAGCGTCACCATGTTCAAAGCCACACCCAATCCTCCAGAAACCGACAATGTTTCCCCCTACGAATCCCTCGATTCAAAAAAACTCCACGATGCCGCTAACCGCGCGCTCGATCACTACCTCAACCCATCCGCCCTCAAATCCCCCGTGGCCCGCAAGCCGAGCACGATGTATATGGTTGCGCCGGATATCAAAGACGAAGACCTGTTGGCCCACACCTGTGAATCGTTGGCCCAGGCCAGTGTGATGGCGAGTGATATTGCAGGCTATCTGGAAGGGCCGCACCGGCACACGGTGATGGCGATTCAACAGATCGTCATGCTGGCAGAACTGGCGGTGAACCGGATGCTGGATAACGTTGCCATACCAAAACCTGCGCCACACAGCTGATCCCCTGTAGGAGCGAGGCTTGCCCGCGAAGACGGCCTGATATTCAACATTGATGTCGCCTGACACGCCGCCATCGCGAGCAGGCTCGCTCCCACAATTGAACCGTGTGCATCTGCGAGAGATTGGACGGCTGTCAGGCCGTCTTCGCGGGCAAGCCTCGCTCCTACAAGTGGGTCGGCGTACATCTGCGAGAGATTGGGCGGCTGTCAGGCCGTCTTCGCGGGCAAGCCTCGCTCCTACAAGTGGGTCGGCGTATGTCTGCGAGGGATTGGGTGGCTGTCAGGCCGCCTTCGCGGGCAAGCCTCGCTCCTACAAGTGGGTTGGCGTATGTCTGCGAGAGATTGGGCGGCTGTCAGACCGCCTTCGCGGGCAAGCCTCGCTCCTACAAGTGGGGCGGTGTATGTCTGAGAGAGATTGGTTGGCTGTCAGGCCGCCATCACGGGCAAGCCCACACACAGTGGAGCGGCGTACACCCGCCTTTCACCACTCAACAGGCCGAGCGTTAGCTCGCCTGCAGCTTTTGATCTGGCTTTTGATCTTGATCCACCCGCCCCTTCGGGAGGCTGAGCGCAGGTGTTCATCTGGGGATTGGCGCGCAGCGCCGTTCGACGCAGTCGAACCCATCGCATGTAGGTCGTAGCGAAGCAGACCGTAGGGCGATGCCCCCAGATGGATACCGGAGCGAAGGAACGCCGAGCCCTAGCGAGGGGCCGGACGCTTGGGGCGAAGACCTTTGCTTCCTTTGGGGCATTTGCCAAAGGGAGTCGCCGTAAGGGCGAAACCATAAGCCGCCATTACCGCAGCAACGGATATGTACACCACCAACCAAAACATGGTCGGCCCAAAGGCCGCCATCGTAACCAAGACCGCAAAGGACACAAAGGACACAAAAAAACCCGGCGCCATCACTGACACCGGGTTCTTTAAACAAGCCGCAAATCGTTACTCGGCAAGCACCTGACCAATCGTCGGATCCTTGAACAAGCGGGTCAACGCATCACTCAATACATCACTGACCAGCTTGGTATTGGTTTCCTGATTCGGCGCCATGCCAAAACGCTGATCCAGCGACGCACCGTAGCGACCGCTGTAACGGCGGTTGGCATTCTGCACATCCGAACGGAACGTCGCGCCAATCGTTGCCTCAGTCACATACAGGCCTTCCTTGGGCGACTGATACTTCAGCTCAGCCAGGGTCACCGTCAATTGCGGTGCATTCAGCGCATTGGCCGTCGGCGTAAAGCCCAGCAAGCGCACGGCCGCTTCAGCCTGAGCCTGCAGCTTCGGCAAAATCTGCGCGCCCTGCACAGTGATCGCACTGGTCTCCGGGTACAGACCACCACGAGTCCCCAGCGTTGGCGACGGACGACCGTCCACCACACGCACCACCACCGGCTGACCACGGCCGACCGGCGCCAGCTGAGCTGTCAGCTTGGGTTCCGGGTTCAGTTGTTGCGGGCTGTGGGCGCAGCCGACGAGGGTCAAACTGGTCACAGTGATCAAACCGAACAACAGGCGTTGCAACATGCTCTTCTCTCCAGAATCAGGCACTAACAGGCCCGCAGTATAGCGGTGCGCCACTGCGGCGAACTAGCTTCGCACAACGATTACTAAAATCTCTGACAAACCCGGCGCAGCGCGGTTCCTGTCACACATCTGTCACCGACCTTACACATGCACGTCATGGCTGACTGGCAACCTTCACAGTAGTCACCCTACAAGGTACTTTGCCATGCGTTTTCTCATCTCAATGTTCGCGCCACGCCCACTGCATCGCTGCTTTGCCCTGCTCGACCGCGATGGTCGCTGCCAGGCGTTCAAACAGTGCAGCCTGCAGCCCATGGGCGATGGCTGGGTCGAAATCGAAGAAATCCGCCTCAACTGGCTGCACCATCCCCTGCCCGCCAGCGCCCGTGTCAGCCAGCGCCAGCCACGTGCACGTGCGCAACAACTGTTGACCACCTGACCGGACGCCTAATAAAAGTCATTAAACACGACCATTTCCCTGCGTTTCTTAGATACAATCTCCCCCCGATTATAAGGACGTCTCCTGATCGGGCCTCGCAGCATCGTCAATGCCTCGGTATTGACACCCCCGCACCGCCCACAGAGAGCCGCCCACACAGATCGAGTGAAGCTGGCGCGCTTGCTGTTCCCTAAGCAAAAACACCACTTTTCGCGAATCTGCAGAGCTGTCATTACGCTCGGTTACTGAGCTGTTTGCCCGTTTTGCCTGTCATGTACCCCATGGCGGCAATCCATCCGGGCACAGTGCCAGGCTGGGACAGCCCTTTTTTGAGGTTCACGTCTTCAAAAGAGCGTGAAAAAAACGGGTTTTCACAACTTCACAAGAGTGTGGCGAGCAAATGAATAGTTTTGCGTCTGAACATGCACCATTAGCGTCTACAACAGCCCAACGACACAGGACCGAGTATTCCTCGAACACCGGAGCCTGAAGCCTGTCCGCTACGGATTTGGTTGCACAAACGGATGTCTCGACCATAAGTCGAATTGCCAGCCGAGTGCCGAAATGAGTTCATGTGACTCTTGAGGCCAAGCCGCATGCATCCGTCGAAGTTGCGAAAAATTGCGAAGATTCGGACATGGCGATCCTGGCCATGGGTACCAGGGGCATCACTGACATCGCCCCGGAACGCCTGGCAGCTATGCCGACAATTTGGTGCTGCAGATTTTGGAGACGCGTTAAATGGCGCATAACGAAGCAGTCGACGTAGTACTGGTTGGGGCCGGCATCATGAGTGCCACCCTTGCTGTACTGCTCAAAGAGCTCGACCCCGCGATCAAGCTGGAAGTCGTCGAGCTGATGGATTCCGGTGCCGCGGAGAGTTCCAATCCGTGGAACAACGCCGGTACCGGTCACGCCGGGCTGTGTGAGCTGAACTACACGCCACAGGCCGCCGACGGCACCGTCGACATCAAGAAAGCCGTGCACATCAACACCCAGTTCGAGGTGTCGAAGCAGTTCTGGTCCTATCTGACCAAGAAAGGCACGTTCGGCTCGTGCAAGTCGTTCATCAGCCCGGTGCCGCACCTGAGCTTCGTGCAGGGCGACGACGGCGTCTCCTTCCTCAAGGAACGTTTCAAGACGCTGAGCAAACACCACGCCTTCTCGGACATGGAATACACCGAAGACAAGGCGACCATGGCCGAGTGGATGCCGTTGATGATGCCGGGCCGCCCGGCTGACGAAGTCGTCGCCGCCACCCGCGTGATGAACGGCACCGACGTCAACTTCGGCGCCCTGACCAATCAATTGCTCACGCACCTGACCAGCGCACCCGATGCCCAGGTCAAGTACTGCAAGCGTGTGACTGGCCTGAAGCGTAACAACGGTGGCTGGACTGTCAGCATCAAGGACGTCAATACCGGCAACAGCCGTGAAGTCGACGCCAAGTTCGTGTTCCTCGGCGCTGGCGGTGCGGCACTGCCGCTGCTGCAAGCCTCGGGCATCGAAGAAAGCAAAGGCTTCGGCGGCTTCCCGATCAGCGGCCAGTGGCTGCGTTGCGACAACCCGGAAGTGGTCAAGCACCACCAGGCCAAGGTCTACAGCCAGGCCGCCGTGGGTTCGCCACCGATGTCCGTGCCACACCTGGACACTCGCGTGGTCGACGGCAAGAAGTCCCTGCTGTTCGGGCCTTACGCCGGCTTCACCACCAAGTTCCTCAAGCACGGCTCCTTCATGGACCTGCCGATGTCGGTTCGCGCCGGCAACATCGGCCCGATGCTGGCCGTGGCCAAAAACAACATGGACCTGACCAAGTACCTGGTCAGCGAAGTGATGCAGTCGATGGAACAGCGCCTGGAATCCCTGCGTCGTTTCTACCCTGAAGCGAAAGCCGAAGACTGGCGCCTGGAAGTAGCCGGTCAACGGGTGCAGATCATCAAGAAAGACCCGAAGAAAGGCGGCGTCCTGCAGTTCGGTACCGAACTGGTCGCGGCCAAGGACGGTTCCCTTGCGGCCCTGCTCGGCGCCTCGCCAGGCGCTTCGGTGACTGTTTCGATCATGCTTGAGCTGATCGAAAAATGCTTCCCGAACAAAGCGTCCGGTGAATGGGCTGCCAAACTGGCGGAAATCTTCCCGGCTCGGGAAAAGGTCCTGGAAACCGACGCTGGGCTGTATCGCAAGATCAATGCGCACAACAACGTCGCGCTGGAACTGGTTGAAGCCAGTAACGAGACCGAAAGCTACGCTTGATTCGGCCGCATAAAAAACGCCCCGTCCTCATTGAGGGCGGGGCGTTTTTTTGTGCCGTCTGTAGGAGCCAGGCTTGCCGGCGAAGGCATCCTTAAGATCGCTTTCGCCGGCAAGCCGTGCTCCTACAGGTATGGGTTAACCGCGAGCCTTGTCGATCAACTCGATGTACTCGGCCGCGTTGCGCTGATCCTTGATCAGGGCGACGAAGTCATTGCCGTGCTCATCCTTGCCATTCAGGTCATGGCCGGCTTCAACAAAGAACGTCAGAAAACGCTCGAAGTCATCGATACGCAGGCCACGGTACGCCTTGATCAGTTTGTGCAGCGACGGTGAAGTGGCATCGACCGGCTCAAAATCGAGAAACAGCTTGATCTGCTCATCGCCGATCTCGTCACCAATCACTTGCTTCTTATCTTTACGCATTGCCGACTCCAGCTCGCAGACATTTCACGGGGCGGGCAGTTTACCCCTGCCCGGGCATGGGGCTCAACGCGGACGAACGCTACCTGTGTGCAGATCGGCCCAGATATGGCCGTTGGCGTAGCTGAGGAACTGGCAATACACCGTGTCGTTGCGCAACAAGTCGATCACCACCCGGTACTGGGCCATTGGGTAGAAGAGCGTCAGGGTCTTGCGATTTTCGTCGTAGATCGGCTTTTTCAGGCTTTTGCTTTCGCCATCGAAGTTGACCAGCACCTGGCTGATGGTCGCGCCCTTGTTCAAGGATTTGCCCTTGAGGCGGATCAGCAATGGCGATGTGACCGGGATCGGCTGTTGGTTGGACTGGCGCTGGCTGCCGATCACCACCGAATACTCGGTGACCTGCAACAGTTGCTGCTGCTCGGGTTCAGCGTCACGCAGGGTCAGGTCGTCAGGGGGCAAAAACTGCGCGTGCATCGGCGACGGGGCGGCTGCCAGGGGCAGGCTGAGGGTCAGCAACAGGGCGGCGCAGCTGCGGATCAAAAGGCTCATGACAGGCTCCGGGGGCGGGGCCGAGCACTCTAGCATGGGTGTACGAAAACTCTTCTGTGGACACCGATCCCTGTGGGAGCGTGGCTTGCCCGCGATAGCGATCTATCTGACACGACGCAATCGCGGGCAAGCCCGCTCCCACAGGAAAGGGGATAGCCGGGCTTACATGCCTTTAACAGCAAAAATCCCGTTGGCGTTACGCCAGTAGCCTTTGTAGTCCATGCCGTAACCGAAGATGTAACGGTCGATGCACGGCAGGCCGACGAAATCGGCTTTCAGGTCCGGGCGAGCCTTGCGGTCGTGGTCCTTGTCGATCAGCACGGCGGTATGCACGGCGCGGGCGCCAGCGTGTTTGCAGAAGTCGATGATCGCGCCCAGGGTGTGACCTTCATCGAGGATGTCGTCGATGATCAGCACGTCACGGTCAATGAACGAGACTTCCGGCTTGGCTTTCCAGAACAGGTCGCCGCCGCTGGTTTCGTTGCGATAACGGGTGGCGTGCAGGTAGGACGCTTCCAGCGGGAAGCTCAGATGGGTCAGCAGCTTGCCGGAAAAAATCAGCCCGCCGTTCATCACACAGAACACCACCGGATTGCTTTCAGCCAGCTGTTCGTTGATTTGCGCACCGACGCGGGCGATGGCCGCCTCGACTTCAGCTTCGGTGTACAGGCAGTCAGCCTCTCGCATGATTTGACGGATATGCTCGAGATCAGCGGACATGGCGCTCTCCAAGGGGTTTTAGGGGGAGGGACGGATTCGGAAAAGCGGGCAAAGGTACGCATCAAGCGAGGCCAGATCAAGCGTTTGTGGACTAACGTTCTGTATGTCTATAGGACAACACCCTCGGATAGATTAATCTAGGCCGGTTTTTTTGCCCGCCGCCGGAGCCTTTCCCCATGCCCATCCTCGAGATCCGCCATCCGCTGATCCGCCATAAACTTGGCCTTATGCGCCGCGCCGACATCAGCACGAAGAATTTCCGTGAGCTCGCTCAGGAAGTCGGTGCCCTGCTGACCTATGAAGCCACCAAAGACCTGCCGCTGGAAAGCTACGACATCGAAGGCTGGTGCGGCACGGTGTCGGTCGAGAAAATCGCCGGCAAGAAGATTACCGTGGTGCCGATCCTGCGTGCCGGTATCGGCATGCTCGAAGGCGTGCTCAGCCTGATCCCGGGCGCCAAAGTCAGCGCCGTGGGCGTGGCCCGCAACGAACAAACCCTGCAGGCCCACACCTACCTGGAAAAACTGGTGCCGGAAATCGACGAACGCCTGGCCATGATCATCGACCCGATGCTCGCCACCGGCAGTTCCATGGTCGCCACCATTGATTTGCTGAAAAAGGCAGGCTGCAAAGACATCCGCGCAATGGTGCTGGTAGCCGCTCCTGAAGGCATCGCCGCTGTAGGCAAAGCTCACCCGGACGTGATGATCTACACCGCCTCCATTGACGAAAAACTCAACGAACACGGTTACATCATCCCAGGCTTGGGCGATGCCGGTGACAAGATCTTCGGTACCAAGCAGAAGGACGCTTGAGCATGCAGCAAGAGTTCAACGATCCGCTCTGGCGCACGGTGCTGTCGGGTGCACAGATGCTGTTCGTGGCCTTTGGCGCGCTGGTGTTGATGCCGTTGATCACCGGCCTCGACCCGAACGTGGCGCTGTTCACCGCAGGTTTGGGGACGATTCTGTTCCAGATCGTCACCGGGCGCCAAGTGCCGGTTTTCCTCGCTTCGAGCTTTGCCTTCATCACGCCGATCATTCTCGCCAAGGGCCAGTTTGGCCTGGCGGCAACCATGGGTGGGGTGATGGCGGCCGGTTTCGTCTACACCTTCCTTGGTCTTGCCGTGAAGATCAAAGGCACCGGGTTCATAGACCGTTTGCTGCCACCGGTGGTGATTGGCCCGGTAATCATCTCCATCGGCCTGGCCATGGCGCCGATCGCCGCCAACATGGCGATGGGCGAGGCTGGCGATGGCACTGAACTGATTCCTTACCAGACAGCGATGTTGATCTCGATGCCGGCGCTGCTGACCACCTTGATCGTCGCGGTGTTCGGCAAAGGCATTTTCCGCCTGGTGCCGATCATCTCCGGCGTGTTGGTGGGTTTTGCCATGGCGTTCTATTTCGGTGTGGTCGACACCGCGAAGATTGCTGCTGCACCGTGGTTTGCGATTCCACAGTTCACGGCGCCTGAGTTCAACTGGCAGGCGATTCTGTTCATCGTTCCGGTAGCCCTGGCCCCGGCCATCGAGCACATCGGCGGCGTAATCGCGGTCGGTAGCGTGACTGGTCGCGATTATTTGAAGAAGCCCGGCCTGCACCGCACGTTGCTCGGCGATGGCATTGCCACCACCGCGGCCGGACTGTTTGGCGGCCCGCCCAACACCACCTATGCCGAAGTGACTGGCGCGGTGATGCTGACCAAAAACTACAACCCGAAAATCATGACCTGGGCGGCAATCTTTGCGATCAGCCTGGCGTTCATCGGCAAGTTCGGCGCCCTGCTGCAAAGCATCCCGGTGCCGGTGATGGGCGGGATTCTCTGCCTATTGTTTGGTTCGATTGCCGCGGTGGGGATGAACACCATGATTCGCCACAAGATCGACCTGGGCGAAGCACGCAATCTGGTGATTGTCTCGGTGACGCTGGTGTTCGGGATTGGCGGCGTACTGGTCGGCACCGGTACCGGCCCGGATGATTTCGGCCTCAAAGGCATCGCGCTGTGCGCGGTGGTGGCGATTGCGCTGAACCTGTTGCTGCCGGGCCATGACAGCTGGAAGCACAAGAAGGCGGATGAGCCGCTGATCTAAGCAGGTCTCAAGAACGCCATCGCGGGCAAGCCCGCTCCCACAAGGTCAGCGCAAAACCTGTGGGAGCGGGCTTGCCCGCGATGCTTTTAAAGCGCCAACGGCGCTCTCTCACACAATGCGTTCAACGCCTTCGCCCACTGCGGATCATCGTTGAGGCACGGCACCAGCACCAACTCCTCCCCTCCCGCTTCGCGGAATTGCTCCTTCCCGCGATCACCGATCTCTTCCAGGGTTTCGATGCAATCGGCGACGAACGCCGGGCACATCACCAGGACTTTCTTCACGCCGCTTTTGGCCAACTCATCGAGACGCGCTTCGGTGTAGGGTTCGATCCACTTGGCCCGGCCCAAACGCGACTGGAACGACACCGACCATTTGCCATCCGGCAGGCCCATGCGCTTGGCAAACTCTGCCGCGGTGCGCAGGCACTGACCGCGATAACAGGTCGCGACCACTTCCGGCGGCGCACCGGCGCAGCAATCGCCGCCACCTTCGAAGCTGTGACCCGGATTGAGCTTCTTCAGGTGCCGTTCCGGCAAACCATGAAAGCTCAGCAGCAGGTGATCGTAATCCTGCTGCAAATATGGCGTAGCGCTGGCCACCAGGGCATCGAGGTATTCCGGCTGATCATAGAACGGCTGGAGAATCGAGAACTGCACGTCGAGTTTCTTCTCCCGCACCACCCGCTTGGCTTCTTCGATCACCGTGGTCACGGTGCTGTCGGCGAATTGCGGATAGAGCGGCGCCAGGGTGATTTTTTTGTGACCCTGAGACGCCAGACGAACCAGCGCCGACTCAATGGATGGCTCGCCGTAGCGCATCGCCAGCTCCACCGGTCCGTGGCTCCATTGCGCGGTCATGGCCCGTTGCAGACGACGGCTGAGCACCACCAATGGCGAGCCGTCCGCCCACCAGATCGACGCATAAGCGTGAGCCGATTGTTCCGGGCGCTTGATCAGAATCAACGACACCAGCAAACGCCGCACCGGCCATGGCAGGTCGATCACATACGGGTCCATCAGAAATTGATTGAGGTAGCTGCGCACATCCGCCACCGAGGTGGAAGCGGGTGAACCCAGGTTGACCAGAAGCAACGCGTGATCGGTCATGCAACGTCCTATTTCTAAAGGCGGCTGGACAGATCGTCCAACGCCGCGCGCAAATCAGTGAACTGGAATGTGAACCCCGCTTCCAGCAAGCGAGCCGGCATGGCCTTCTGGCCACCCAGCAGCAACAATGACAACTCACCCAGGCCCACCTTCAACACGAGGGTTGGCATCGGCATGAACGCCGGACGATGCAACACGCTACCCAACGTTTGGGCGAATTCGCGATTGCGTACCGGCTTGGGCGCGCAGGCATTATATGGACCGCTGGCCTCATTGCGGTGCAGAAGAAAATCAATCAGGGCGATTTGATCCTTGATATGAATCCACGGCATCCACTGCCGACCATTGCCGATCGGCCCGCCCAGCCCCAGTTTGAACGGTAACAACAACCGCGACAAAAAGCCGCCCTCGGCGGACAGCACCAACCCGGTACGAATGAGGATCACGCGAATGCCCAAGGCTTCGGCGCGTTGCGCGGTCTCCTCCCAGGCGACGCACAACTGGCTGGCGAAATCATCAATGACCGGTGGAGATTGTTCAGTCAACTCCCGCTCACCACCGTCGCCGTACCAACCGATCGCGGAGCCAGAAATCAATACCGGCGGTTTCTGCTCGCGGCTTTCGAGCCAGGCCAGCAGGGTTTCGGTCAGGGTGATCCGGCTGCTCCACAACAACGCCTTGCGTTTGTGCGTCCAGAGCCGATCGGCAATCGGTGCGCCCGCGAGGTTGATAATTGCATCCACCGGTTCTTGACCCAGGTCCTCAAGTCGGGCGATTCCACGTACCTGAGTGCCACAGACTTTGGCGACTTTTTCAGGCGTGCGACTCCAGACCGTCAGGCGATGTCCCTGGCTCAACCAGTGTTGGCAGAGTTGACGTCCTATCAAACCAGTACCGCCGGTCAGCAATATGTGCATGACATCTTCCTCGCGTGGCGTTTTACCCTGATCACTAGTCTATTTTTATAAGCAGGGATCTTTGGTATTGGGCAGGCTCTGTGCTTAACAATAGGCCAAGCTGTCAGAACGAGGACGCTAAAAGTTATACCAAAAAACAATATTGTACAGGTTTGAACCACGGCGTAGTCTGTACAGAAAGGTAAACGAGGCCCCTATGACTGTACCTATCGCAATCATCGGCACCGGCATCGCCGGACTCTCAGCCGCCCAGGCCCTGACGGAGGCCGGGCATGTCGTTCAACTTTTCGATAAAAGCCGCGGCAGTGGCGGACGCATGTCGAGCAAGCGCAGCGATGCGGGTGCTCTGGACATGGGCGCGCAATATTTCACTGCCCGCGACCGTCGCTTCGTCACCGAAGTCCAGCGCTGGCAAGCCAACGGTTGGGTCGCCGTATGGACGCCGCAGCTCTATACCTTTCACGGCGGCCAGCTCAGACCTTCGCCGGACGAACAGACACGCTGGGTCGGCACGCCACGCATGAGCGCGATCACGCGCGGCCTGCTCGGTGATCTGGAAGTGCATTTCGCCTGCCGCATCACCGAGGTCTATCGCGGCGAAGAACACTGGCACCTGCAAGACGCCGAGGGTTTCACTCACGGCCCGTTCAGCCATGTCGTTATCGCCACGCCAGCCCCTCAGGCGACCGCGCTGCTGGCGGCCGCGCCGAAGCTCGCCGGAGCCGCCGCCGGGGTAAAAATGGAACCCACCTGGGCCGTCGCCCTGGCATTCGACACGCCACTGGAAACCGCCATCGAAGGTTGCTTCGTGCAGGACAGCCCACTGGACTGGCTGGCGCGCAACCGCAGCAAACCGGGACGCGACACCACCCTCGACACCTGGGTGCTGCACGCCACCAGCGCCTGGAGCCGGCAGCACATCGACCTGCCCAAGGAAGCGGTGATCGAGCAATTGCACGGTGCCTTTGCCGAACTGCTGCACGACGCCATGCCTGCTCCGACCTTCAGCCTCGCTCACCGCTGGCTGTACGCCCGGCCGGCCAGCAGCCATGAATGGGGTGCCCTGGCCGATGCTGATCTGGGTCTGTATGTGTGCGGCGACTGGTGCCTGTCTGGCCGTGTCGAAGGTGCCTGGCTCAGTGGTCAGGAAGCAGCCCGCCGGCTGCACGAACACCTGCAGTGAATTGAATCAAGTCCAGCCCATCGCTGCTGTCGACATGGGCAGCAGCCCCGCAAAAACCTATACAAAAAAATTGACTTGTACACCCTCGGATCTATGCTGAAGAGCATGTTGTACAGAAACACCACTCTGTACAGGTTCAGATTCGAGGTGCTCCGATGCCTGCACAGTCAGCGACCCATTCGAAAATCGCCATCAGCGGCCGCATCTTTTCTGACTATGCGCTGCATCCCGATTTCCCGATGGAAGAAGAAGGCTGGCTCAACGATCCGGTGCTACGGGAAAACTTCCTCGCCCGCGTGCTTGCCTACAGCGACTGGCAGCAATTGCTGCAAGCAGGCCTGACCCGACGCGGCCTCACGGATTTTCATTCGCGCTACAAATACCTGTTGATGGCCCACAACCCGGTGCAATACAAAACCCTGGGCAACTTGCTGGGCAATATGGGCCAGTCCGCTCTCGAAGAGCTCGGCCCGCGCTATTTCAGCGAGCTGATGGCGGCCCTGGAAAAATGCGCCACACGCCGCACCCACACCAACGTGCTGCAGCACCTCAGCGGCTATCTCAAACGGGCCATCAGCGCTGAAGACAAACAGCAAGTGCAGCACGTCATCGGCCAGTATCGCCAGGGCATCGTGCCGCTGGAGGTGCCATTGACGCTGCTCAAACACTATTTTCGCCAACACCCGGATCCATACATTGCGCAACAGGTTTACCTGCAACCGCCTCCAGAAAACCTCAGCCTGCGAAACGCAATTCAATGAAAAATCCACCGGACACCAGCGCCAGCGAAGACCTTGGCAGCGACTTCAAAAAAGCCCTGGACGCTGGCTGGCTACCCATTCGTGAAGTGGCCCGGCAAACCGGGGTCAATGCCGTCACCTTACGCGCCTGGGAACGGCGCTACGGGCTGATCGTGCCCCAGCGTACGCCCAAGGGGCATCGGCTGTTCTGTGCCGAACACGTTCAACGGATCCTGACGATTCTCACCTGGCTCAATCGCGGCGTGGCTGTCAGCCAGGTCAAACAACTGCTCGACACGCCCCATGGGCTTACCGACCCCATCGGGAACGACTGGCTGGTGCTGCGTCAGACACTGCTGCAAGCGGTCACTCAACTGGCCGAGCGCACCCTCGATGACACGGTGAATCAGGCGATGGCGCTGTATCCGCCACGCACCTTGTGTGAAAAATTGTTGATGCCATTGCTGGCGGAACTGGAACAACGCTGGCAAGGCCAGTTCGGCGCGCAGATGGAGCGGGTGTTTGTCTATTCCTGGTTGCGCAGCAAATTCGGCGCGAGGATCTACCATAACAACCGTCAGTTGCGCACCGCGCCGCTGCTGCTGATCAATCACTCGGACCTGCCGCTGGAACCTCATCTGTGGCTCACGGCCTGGCTGATCAGCAGCGTCGATTGCCCGGTGGAAGTCTTCGACTGGCCACTCCCCGCCGGCGAACTTGCGCTGGCGGTCGATCATCTGCAAGCCCGCGGCGTACTGCTGTATTCCAGCAAAGCCATGAATCTTGCGCATCTGACGAAACTTTTGAATGGCGTCAGTTGCCCAAAAATGATTGCCGGACCAACGGTGTGTATCCACCACACCGAGTTATCCGCAAGAACCACTGCCATTGCTGATTTGTCCCTGGCCGAAGACCCGTTGTCGGCCCATCAGGGCCTGATTCAGCGTGGGCTCATTTAATGACGCTTTTTTAATGGATCGTGCGGATACCACCATGCAATTGATCTGGCTGCGCAGCGACTTGCGTCTACACGACAACACCGCCCTCTCGGCCGCCGCAGCCCGCGGTCCGAGCGTGGCGGTGTATTTGCTGAGTCCGCAGCAATGGCTGGCGCATGACGACGCGTCGTGCAAAGTGGATTTCTGGCTGCGCAACCTCAGCGAGTTACGCCATGCGCTGGGCGCCCTGAACATCCCGCTGCTGATTCGCAAGGCGTCCCGCTGGGATGAGGCACCGAAGGTCTTGCTCGAGTTGTGCCAGCAATTGAAGATCGACGCAGTGCACGTCAACGAGGAATACGGCATTCATGAAACCCGTCGTGATGCCGCGGTGGCCCAAGCCCTGAAAACCCAAGGCATCGACTTTTACCGCTACCTCGATCAACTGCTGTTCAAGCCTGGCACCGTGCTGACCAGAACCGGCACCTATTTCCAGGTCTTCAGCCAGTTCCGCAAGGTCTGCTACGAACGCTTGCACGCATCATTACCGAGATTGGTTACCGCCCCCGCCATCCAGCCTCCGCTGGGTATCGCCAGTGACGAACCGCCCTCTCGTGTCGAGGGTTTCGACACGCCCAGCGACAGTTTGCGTGCTCTCTGGCCGGCCGGCGAAGCCGAGGCCCGACGCCGCCTCGAGACCTTTACCGACGCACATATCGACTATTACCACAGCGAGCGCGACTTCCCGGCAAAACCCGGCACCAGCCAACTCTCGGCCTATCTCACTGCCGGGGTCATCTCACCTCGTCAGTGCCTGCACGCCGCGTTGCAAAGCAATCAGGGGGAGTTCGAAAGCGGCAAGGTCGGTGCCGTCACCTGGATCAACGAGTTGTTGTGGCGCGAATTCTACAAACACATTCTGGTGGGCTACCCACGGGTCTCCCGGCACCGTGCCTTTCGCCCGGAAACCGAAGCCCTCGCCTGGCGTGACGCCCCGGAAGACCTCAAGGCCTGGCAACAAGGCCGTACCGGCCTGCCGATCATTGATGCCGCCATGCGCCAATTGCTGGAAACCGGCTGGATGCACAACCGCTTGCGCATGGTCGTGGCAATGTTCCTGACCAAAAACCTGCTGATCGACTGGCGTGAAGGTGAACGTTTCTTCATGCGGCATCTGATTGACGGCGATCTGGCGGCGAACAACGGTGGCTGGCAGTGGAGTTCGTCCACCGGCACCGATTCGGCGCCCTACTTCCGGATTTTCAACCCGCTGAGCCAGTCGGAAAAATTCGACGCCGAAGGGGTTTTCATCAAGCATTGGTTGCCGCAGATCAATGGAATGAACAAAAAAGACCTGCACAATCGCGCGAGACTCGACGGATTATTCGGTGTGACGGATTATCCATCGCCGATCGTCAACCTGAGCACTTCCCGCGAACGGGCCCTGGCCGCGTTCAAGAACCTGCCATCCCGACAGGGTTTATCACCCCCGGAATTAATTTGATGCCGTCGCATTGCGTTATAAATACGGTGCTGAGCCGGAAAATTATCTGCTTAAAAAGGGAATTGGGATGAGTCTTACACCTCCAAGGCGATACTGGTTGACCGGCGCCAGCAACGGCATTGGTGCCGCTTTAGCCGAAGAAATACTGAAAACCGGTGCCCACCTGGCTGTCAGCTCCCGCTTATTGGCGCCATTGAAAGCTCTGTCTCAGCGTTACCCCGGACAAGTGCTGGTGGTCGCGGGTGATTTGACCAACGGCCAACAGGTGCGCGAAATCGGCGAGCAGATTGCCAAGGAATGGGGTTCTCTGGACACCATGATCCTCAACGCAGGCACCTGCGAATACGTCGACGCCAGTCAGTTCGAGTCGTCAATCATCGAGCACATCGTGCGTACCAACCTGCTTGCCAGCAGCTATTGCATCGAAGCCGCACGGCCCCTGCTGCAGACGGGCACTGCGCCGCATCTGGTGGGCATGGCCAGCTCGGTGACCTATTTGCCCCTGCCACAAGCTGAAGCCTATGGCGATTCAAAGCCCGGGTTACGCTACCTTTTCGAGTCCTTGCGCATCGACGTGGCGCCAGAAAACATCGAAATGACCATAGTCAGCCCAGGACTTATCGATATCCCCCTGAGCAATGACGTTTCAAAGCACCTCGACTGGTCAGCGGACGACGCTGCGCGATACCTCTTCAACATGCTCAAGCATCGTCCACTGGAGCTCCCCTTACCGGAACTGCTCATGCCTGTCCTTTGGCCCCTGCCACACAAGTCTGGCCAGACGGGACTGAAAATCGGCAAGTGCATGGAGCGAAACAATCCGCCGATCGACGATCTGCCGTGAAGCCTGAGCGTCCGTCAGGCCTTTCACACAGCGTGGGCCCACTGCCTTACACTGCGTGCCATGAAAACCATTCCCCACACGCAAATCGCCGAGCCTGCGGTCACCTGTTCGACCTGCGCAGCCTGCTGCTGTCAGCTTGAAGTCATGTTGATCACCGACACCGGCGTGCCCGAGCGCTTTATCGATACTGACGATTGGGGCGGGGAAGTCATGCTGCGACTGGATGACGGCTGGTGCGCCGCGCTGGATCGCAACAGCATGATGTGCACCATCTACGAAAAACGTCCGCTGATCTGCCGGGAGTTCGAAATGGGCGCACCGGAATGCATCACCGAACGCCAGGGGATTGCGACGGCGTATCGGTAAAAGGGGAGATTTTAGAGATAGGTCAGCAGGTCTGACGTCTTCGCGGGCAAGCCTCGCTCCTACAGGGTAAGGTGGTCTCTGTAGGAGCGAGGCTTGCCCGCGAAGCTTTTGACGTTACAACGGCATCGTGTAATGCAGCGAGTAACTCTCTACACCATCGTTCGGGCTGCTGATCCCGGCATTGGAATAGTGCGTGGCGCGAATCCCGACTTCATGTCCGCCGGTAAAGCGCAGACCAAACCCGAAACGGTCTTCAAACTGAAAGGCTCCGCCAAGTTTATTGTCTTCGACCTCGGTGTTGGCAAACACCGCGATGCCGATACCCGCTTCAACGTAGGGTTTGATGGTCTGACCGGCAAACTCGTACACCAGCACCGGCGAGAACGACAAACTGTGATTGCTCGACGTTTTATCGCCATCCCAATAGGTGTAAGCACCGCTCCAGTAGCCGGTCAAGCGACCGATATCACTCTGCAACCAGCTCTTGTCCCAGTCGAATTGCATGCCCAATCGGTAAGTCATGGTCGAATCGCTGGTCTGGCCGACCCCGAATTCCACCCCTGCTGCCTGCGCGGTAAAACTGTGCCCCATCAATGCGGTCGCAATCGCGGCCAAGCAGAATAGTCGCTTCATTAGAAACATCCTTTTCCGAACAATTTCGTATGGTTTTTATGCTGCCCAACAGACAAAGCTACAGAAGTTGAAGCTTGATCAGAAGTTCAGCTCAATTATTCGTGTGATCTCTTTTTTTATCTACAAGTCGAAGCTTTGCACAACACCCGTCGAATGCCACAAAACCGGCAAGATATTTCTGAAATGTTCCGTATCCGCACTCGACCAGAACCGGGTAGCGCGAGCAGGTCCCTCGGCCAGCAACTCACGCTCGGCCAACAATCGTTGAAGCTGCCGTGCCACAGCGGCACCGGTATCGATCAGGCTGATGTTCTGGGGGATCATCTGCTTAAGCAGCGGCTTTAGAAAGGGATAATGCGTGCAGCCAAGAATGATCGTGTCTGCACCGGCAGCCAGCAGCGGATCGACATACCCCTGCAGCAACTGACGCAATGCCTCGCTGTGCAAATCGCCATTTTCAATCAGCTCCACCAGCCCTGGGCATGGCTGAGTGATGACTCGCACATCGGCAGCAAAACGGTCGAGCAAGGCAGCGAATTTGGCACTCTGTAAAGTGCCGGTGGTGGCGAGTACGCCAACTACACCGCTGCGCGTCGCCGCTGCAGCCGGCTTGACCGCGGGCTCCATGCCGACGATGGGCCACTCGGGGAAATCGCGTCGCAAGTCCGCAACACCTGCGACAGTCGCGGTGTTGCAAGCGAGCACCAGCGCCTTGGCGCCCTGCTGCTGAAAGAACTGCGCCATGACACTGCAACGCTGACTGATGAATGCCGGTGATTTCTCACCGTAGGGAATATTCCCGCAATCGCCGAGGTACAAAAGAGACTCGTTGGGCAGCAACTGCTGGATCTCGGCCAGCACGGAAAGTCCACCGACGCCGGAATCGAATACAGCAATCGGCGCTTCACGCATGGCTTGACCCGCAGACACTGCAACCCGGATCACGCTTGACCCGCAATTCACGGAAGCGCGTGCCCAAGGCATCGATCAATAACAGGCGCCCCACCAGCGGTTCACCGAACCCCACCAGCAATTTCAGCGCTTCGAGGGCTTGCAGGCTACCGACCAGGCCCACCAGCGGACCGAGTACACCGGCCTCGCTGCAGGTCAGCTCGGCTTCGCTGCCGTGCCCGTATAAACAGTGGTAGCACGGGCTTTCCGGACGACGGGAGTCGAAGACCGACAATTGCCCTTCCAGCCGAATCGCCGCACCGCTGACCAGCGGTTTGCGCGCAGCCACACACGCGGCGTTGACTGCTTCGCGGGTGGAAAAATTATCGGAACAGTCCAGCACCAGATCCACCGCCGCCACTGCCGCCGCCAAAGAATCTTCATCCAGGGCGGTGCGATGGGCAATCAGCTGAATCTGGGGATTGATCGCGGTCAGGCGCCGGGTCGCTGAATCGACTTTGCTCAGGCCGACGCTGTCAGTGTCGTGAACGATCTGACGTTGCAGATTGGTCAGATCGACCGTGTCGAAGTCCGCCAGATGCAACTCACCGACACCGGCCGCAGCCAGGTACAGCGCCACCGGTGATCCGAGACCGCCGAGGCCGACAATCAGCACACGGCTTTCTTTGAGCCGCAACTGGCCGTCGATGTCGACGTGTTGCAGCAGAATCTGCCGGCTATAGCGGAGTAATTCCTGATCATTCAGCACGGCAAGCGCCCCAGACTGATGCGTTCGTGACCGCCCAGATCGGTGCGGCTGTGGACTTCTTCAAAGCCGCGGGTCAGCAGCAAATCGCGCACGGCCTCGGCTTGATCGTAACCGTGTTCGAGCATCAACCAGCCACCTGCCTCAAGATGATCCGGTGCCTGATCGACGATCAGACGCAAATCGTCGAGCCCATCGACGCCGGCCACCAGGGCACTGGCTGGTTCGAAGCGCACGTCGCCCTCCGCCAGATGCGGATCGGTCGAAGCAATGTAGGGCGGATTGCTGATGATCAATTGAAAGCGTTGGCCTTCCAAAGCGCTGAACCAATGACTACTCAGCACCGTGGCGTTGTTCAGGTGCAGCCGCTGGCGATTGCGCTCGGCCAGGGCTACGGCTTCCAGCACGCGATCCACGGCGGTGACTTTCCAGACTGGACGTTCGCTGGCCAGGGCCAAGGCGATGGCGCCACTGCCGGTGCCCAAATCGAGCACCAAGGCCTGTGTGGCCGGCAACAGTTCCAGCGCGGTCTCTACCAGCAATTCGGTGTCGGGACGCGGAATCAATGTGTGAGGCGCGACTTCCAGGTCGAGCTTCCAGAAGCCCTGCTGCCCCAGAATGTAAGCCACCGGCTCACCGCTACGGCGGCGCTGCAGGTACTCGGCAAACTTCAGGGCTGCTTCGCTCGGGACGATACGTTCAGGCCAGGTGTGCAGAAAACTGCGGGACTTGCCCAAGGCAGCCGCCAGCAGCAATTCGGCATCCAGACGCGCGGTGGGCGAGTCGGGCAAATCGGCGGCGCGCAACAAGCTGGCAATGATCGTCATTTACTCACCTATCGCTGCCAATTGGTCGGCCTGGAACTCGGCCAGCAGCGGTTCGATCACCGCATCCACACCGCCCGCGAGAATTTCATCGAGGGAATACAGCGTCAGGTTGACCCGGTGGTCGGTGACCCGGCCCTGGGCAAAGTTGTAGGTGCGAATGCGCTCGGAGCGGTCACCGGACCCCACCAGCAATTTACGCTCGCTGGCGATGGCATTCGCAGCGGCGCTGGTCTGCTGATCGTTAAGCTTGGCCGACAGCCAGGACATCGCCCGCGCGCGGTTTTTGTGCTGGGAACGTTCTTCCTGGCACTCAACGACAATGCCGGACGGCAAGTGCGTGATACGAATCGCCGAGTCGGTCTTGTTGACGTGCTGACCACCGGCACCGGAGGAGCGATAGGTGTCGACCCGCAGATCCGCCGGATTGATCTCGATCGCTTCCTGCTCGTCCGGCTCGGGCAACACGGCCACGGTGCAAGCCGAGGTGTGGATGCGGCCCTGGGATTCAGTGGCCGGAACCCGCTGTACGCGGTGCGCGCCGGATTCGAACTTCAACTTGCCGTAAACGTTCTCGCCTTCAACCCGGGCAATGACTTCTTTATAGCCGCCGTGTTCGCCTTCATTCTCCGAGAGAATCTCTACCCGCCAGCCACGCCGCTCGGCGTAACGCGAATACATGCGGAACAGGTCGCCGGAGAAAATCGCTGCTTCGTCACCGCCGGTGCCGGCACGGATTTCGAGGAACACGTTGCGCCCGTCGTTCGGGTCTTTGGGCAGCAGCATGCGTTGCAGTTGGGCTTCGATTTCGATCAGTTGCTCTTTGGCTTCGCGGACTTCTTCCACGGCCATTTCGCGCATGTCCGGGTCGCTGTCCTTGAGCAGCGCCTGAGCCCCTTCGAGGTCGCCCTGCACTTTAAGCAGCTGTTTATAGGTGCCAACAATCGGCTCGACTTCCGCGTATTCCTTGGAATAGGTGCGGAACTTGTTTTGATCGGAAATGACCTCGCCGTCGCCAAGCAGGGCGGTCAATTCCTCGAAACGGTCCTGGAGGATGTCCAGCTTATTGAGCAGTGACGCTTTCATTGCGGTTTTTTATCCGAAAAGCTATCCGATGAGCCCTCACCGAGGGCAAAGAGTTCCTGGGCCATGGCCAGCGCATCGAGGCGGCCTTCGGCAGAGAGCTTTTTCAACTGCACGCTCGGTGCGTGCAAGAGTTTGTTGGTCAGGCCGCGAGCCAGTTGCACCAGCACGTCTTCCGCGCTGCTGCCGTTGGCCAGCATGCGCTGGGCTTTCTGCAATTCTTCGTCACGCATGCGCTCGCTTTGTTGACGGTAGGCCTTGAGCACATCCACCGCCGCCAGTTCGCGCAGGCGAACCATGAAATCTTCGGCACCGACCGACACCATCTCTTCGGCGGCCTGGGCAGCGCCCTGACGGCTCTTGAGGTTTTCGGCAACCACTTCGTGGAGATCGTCGACGCTATACAGGTAAACGTCGTCCAACTCGCCGACTTCTGGTTCGATATCCCGAGGGACGGCGATATCCACCATGAAAATCGGCTTGTGCTTGCGCAATTTCAAGGCACTTTCCACCGCGCCTTTACCGAGAATCGGCAACTGGCTGGCGGTGGAACTGATGACGATGTCGCTGCGCACCAGTTCTGCCGGGATGTCCGAGAGCAGCACTGCGTGGGCGCCGAACTGTTCGGCCAGAATGCTCGCGCGCTCCAGGGTGCGGTTGGCAACCACGATTCGCTTCACCCCCAGCTCATGCAGGTGGCGGGCGACCAGGGTGATGGTCTCGCCAGCGCCGATCAGCAAAGCCTGGCTGCGTTGCAAATCACTGAAAATCTGTTTCGCCAGGCTGACCGCGGCAAACGCTACGGATACCGGGTTTTCGCCGATGGCGGTGTCGGTTCGCACCTGTTTGGCCGCATTGAATGTGGCCTGGAACAGCCGCCCGAGCAGCGGACCGATGGTGCCGGCCTCGCGAGCGACCGCGTAGGCCGATTTCATCTGACCGAGAATCTGCGGTTCACCCAACACCAGCGAATCGAGCCCGGAGGCAACCCGCATCATGTGACGAACTGCCGCATCATCTTCATGCACATAAGCGCTCGCGCGCAGCTCATCGAGACTCAAATGATGATAATCGGCCAGCCAGCGCAACACGATGTCAGCCGAAAGGTGATCCTGTTCTATATACAGTTCACTGCGATTGCAGGTGGAGAGGATCGCAGCTTCGCGGCTGTCGGTGAGTCGGCAGAGCTGCTGCAAGGCCTCAACCAGCTGCTCAGGGGTAAAGGCCACGCGCTCGCGGACGTCTACTGAAGCAGTCTTGTGGTTAATACCGAGTGCAAGGAAGGCCATTCAAGGTCGCTGATGGTGACGTGAAGCCGACAATTGTCCTACTTCGACAGAGCCAGAACAACCACTCGATCTCTATCGCTCCTGTAAGAATTGCCAAAGGCTGCGATCCGTTCTCGTTTACAAGAGCGCCGGGCCTGCGGGGATTGCTCGCGCGGGTAAATTGGCCGGGCGGTTATGTTTGGCCGAAGGCTTGTGTCATGATGATCCGACCGCAGGTTAGTCGTCCTTTTCCTATATGAATAGATCTTCCGCGTTGCTCCTCGCTTTTGTCTTCCTCAGCGGCTGCCAGGCCTTGGCACCCGTTTCGTCGGACGGTACGCCGCCGGTCGAAGACAGCACTCCGGTTCCTGAAAAGCCCAAGGTTTACAGCTCGTTCAGTGAAGAAACCGTCTTCAGCCTGCTGAGCGCCGAACTCGCTGGCCAGCGCAATCGTTACGACATTGCCCTGGACAACTACGTGACCCAGGCCATCAATACCCAGGATCCGGGCGTCTCCGAGCGGGCATTTCGCATTGCCGAGTATCTGGGTGCCGATCAGGCTGCCCTCGACACCGCACTGGTCTGGGCCAAAAACGCCCCGGACGATCTCGAGGCGCAACGGGCGGCTGCCGTGCAACTCGCCCGCGCCGGGCGTTATGACGACTCCATGGTCTATATGGAGAAAGTCCTGCAAGGCAAAGGCGACACGCATTTCGACTTCCTCGCCCTGTCCGCCGCCGATACCGACCAGGACACGCGCAACGGCCTGATGAAAGGTTTTGACCGTTTGCTGCAGCGTCATCCGCACAACAACCAGCTGATTTTCGGCAAGGCCTTGCTGATGCAACAGGACGGCGACGCCAAAGGTGCCCTGACCCTGCTCGAAGACAACCCGCCGGACGAGGGCGAAATAGCGCCGATCCTGCTGCGCGCGCGCCTGCTGCAAGGGCTCAACCGTGGCGATGAAGCCCTGCCGCTGCTGCAAAAAAGCATCAAGAAGTACCCGGACGACAAACGCCTGCGCCTGACCTATGCGCGCATGCTGGTTGAACAAGACCGCATGGACGATGCCAAGGTCGAATTCTCGAGCCTGGTGCAGCAATACCCCGAAGACGACGAACTGCGTTATTCCCTGGCCCTGGTCTGCCTGGAAGCCAAGGCGTGGAACGAGGCCAAAGGTTACCTGGAAGATTTGATCGCTCGGGAAAGCCATGTCGACTCGGCACACCTGAACCTGGGGCGCATTGCTGAAGAGCGTAACGACCCGCAGGGCGCATTGATCGAGTACGCCCAGGTCGGCGCGGGCAACGATTACCTGCCGGCGCAATTGCGTCAGGCCGATATTCTGATGAGCAATGGCAAGACCGCCGAAGCCCAAAGCCGTCTGGCAGCCGAGCGCGGCGAGCAACCCGATTACGCGATCCAGCTGTATCTGATCGAAGCCGAAACCTTGTCCGCCAACAAACAGGGCGACAAGGCCTGGAAAGTCTTGCAGCAAGCCCTGCAGCAATACCCGGACGATCTGAATCTGCTGTACACCCGGGCCATGCTGGCAGAAAAACGCAATGACCTGGCGCAGATGGAAAAAGATCTGCGACTGATCATCAAGCGCGACCCGAACAATGCGATGGCGTTGAACGCCCTCGGCTACACCCTGTCCGACCGCACCACACGCTACGCCGAAGCCAAGGCCTTGATCGAACAGGCACACCAGCTCAACCCCGAAGACCCGGCGGTCCTCGACAGCCTCGGATGGGTCAACTTCCGCCTGGGTAACCTCGATGAAGCCGAGCGGTATTTGCGCCAGGCACTGGAGCGCTTCCCCGATCAGGAAGTTGCCGCGCACTTGGGCGAAGTCCTGTGGGCCAACGGCAAACAACGCGAAGCCAAGCAAATCTGGAGCAAGTTCCTCAAGGAACAGCCCGACAGCCCTACCCTGCGCGGCACCATCAAGCGCCTGACCGGATCAGAGACTCTTTAAGATTATGTTTTTGCGCCACCTCGTTATTTTCAGCTTCATCGCCCTGCTCGCCGGTTGCGCAGGCTTCGGCGCCCGTGAATCGGTCCAGGGTCAAGGCAACACGGCCCAATGGCGCGAGCACAAACAGCAACTGACCGGCCTCGACGGCTGGCAGATCAACGGCAAAATCGGTATCCGCGCGCCAAAAGATTCGGGCAGCGGCACGTTGTTCTGGCTGCAACGCCAGGATTACTACGACATCCGTCTCTCCGGCCCGCTGGGTCATGGCGCGGCCCGCTTGACCGGTCGCCCGGGCAAAGTCTCGCTGGAAGTGGCCAATCAGGGCCGCTATGACGCGCAAACCCCGGAAGCCCTGGTTGAAGAACAACTGGGCTGGAAATTACCGGTATCCCATCTGGCATGGTGGGTTCGCGGGCTCCCGGCCCCGGACAGCAAAAGTCGCCTGACCCTCGACGTCGACAGCCGCCTGGCCAATCTCGAACAGGATGGCTGGCAGGTCGAGTATCTGAGTTATGCCGAGCAAAACGGCTACTGGCTGCCCGAGCGGATCAAACTGCACGGCACCGACCTTGATGTCACGCTGGTGATCAAGGAATGGCAACCACGCAAACTGGGGCAGTGAACATGACTGCGCCACGCCTGACATTGCCCTCGCCCGCCAAGCTCAACCTGATGCTGCACATCCTCGGTCGTCGGGAAGACGGTTACCACGAGTTGCAGACGATTTTTCAGTTCCTCGATTACGGCGATGAAATCACCTTCGCCGTTCGCGACGATGGCGTGATTCGGTTGCACACCGAATTCGCCGACGTCCCTCACGACAGCAACCTGATCGTCAAAGCCGCCAAAAAACTTCAGGAACAATCCGGTTGTTCACTGGGTGTCGACATCTGGATCGAAAAAATCCTGCCCATGGGCGGTGGAATCGGTGGCGGCAGCTCGAATGCGGCGACCACATTGTTGGGCCTCAATCATCTTTGGCAACTGGGTTGGGATGAGGACCGGCTGGCCGCGCTGGGCCTTACGCTAGGCGCCGACGTCCCGGTTTTCGTGCGTGGCCACGCGGCTTTCGCCGAGGGTGTGGGGGAGAAACTCACCCCTGTAGAGCCCGAAGAACCGTGGTATCTCGTGCTCGTGCCGCAAGTATCTGTAAGTACAGCAGAAATTTTTTCAGATCCACTGTTGACACGTAACACTCCTCCCATTAAAGTGCGCCCCGTTCCCAAGGGAAACAGTCGAAATGACTGCTTGCCGGTGGTAGCAAGGCGTTATCCAGATGTACGTAACGCATTGAATTTGTTAGGTAAATTTACCGAAGCAAAACTCACCGGAACTGGAAGTTGTGTGTTTGGGGGCTTCCCAAGCAAAGCTGAAGCTGATAAAGTCTCGGCCCTTCTGACAGAGACCCTTACAGGGTTTGTAGCAAAAGGAAGCAACATTTCGATGTTGCATCGCAAGCTGCAAAGTCTGCTCTAAAGGAATCGATTACTGGGTAATCGTTGCAACAGATACAGGGGCGTCGCCAAGCGGTAAGGCAGCAGGTTTTGATCCTGCCATGCGTTGGTTCGAATCCAGCCGCCCCTGCCATTTTCTATACTCATCCAGGTTACCCTCAGCCTCTAGGTACTGCGCGTGTCCAAGATGATGGTCTTTACGGGGAACGCTAACCCCGATCTGGCTCGGCGTGTTGTACGTCAGCTGCATATCCCTCTCGGTGACATCTCTGTCGGTAAGTTCTCCGACGGCGAAATTACTGCCGAGATCAATGAAAACGTTCGCGGTAAAGACGTTTTCATTATTCAGCCGACTTGCGCTCCGACCAACGATAACCTGATGGAACTGGTAGTGATGGCTGATGCCTTCCGCCGCTCCTCGGCTACTCGTATCACTGCTGTTATTCCTTACTTTGGTTATGCCCGTCAGGATCGCCGTCCGCGTTCCGCACGTGTGGCTATCAGCGCGAAAGTCGTTGCTGACATGCTTACCGTAGTCGGCATCGACCGTGTTCTCACGGTTGATCTGCATGCTGACCAGATTCAGGGCTTCTTCGATATTCCGGTAGATAACATCTACGGCTCCCCGGTACTGGTGGATGACATTGAAGATCAGCGCTTCGAAAACCTGATGATCGTGTCCCCGGACATTGGTGGCGTCGTGCGTGCACGGGCTGTTGCCAAATCCCTGGGCGTGGACCTCGGGATCATCGACAAACGCCGTGAGAAAGCCAATCACTCTGAAGTGATGCATATCATCGGTGATGTCGAAGGGCGTACCTGTATTCTGGTCGATGACATGGTCGATACCGCCGGCACTCTGTGCCACGCGGCCAAGGCCCTGAAAGAGCATGGCGCTGCCAAGGTTTTCGCCTACTGCACGCACCCTGTGCTGTCGGGTCGGGCGATCGAAAACATTGAAAATTCCGTGCTGGACGAGCTGGTGGTGACAAACACCATCCCGCTGTCCGCTGCAGCACAAGCCTGTGCGCGTATCCGTCAACTGGATATCGCACCGGTAGTTGCCGAGGCGGTCCGCCGCATCAGCAATGAAGAATCGATCAGTGCGATGTTCCGTTAAGGGCCCTGCCCTTTTCATTACATCTCGTTGACGAAAAGCGCCCCGCCCCGGCATTCCTGTCGGGGCGGGGCTTTTTTGCCCATATCGCCTTTTAAGCGCTGGTCGCAAACGCTGGGGCGAATGTGGTTATTTTGGAGATACAACATGAACGATTTTACTCTGAATGCTGAAGTGCGTTCCGACCTGGGGAAAGGTGCGAGCCGCCGCCTGCGTCGTCTCGCAAGCCTGGTTCCTGCTGTAGTTTACGGTGGCGACAAAGCCCCTGAATCCATCAGCATGCTGGCTAAAGAAGTTGCCAAACTGCTCGAAAACGAAGCGGCTTACAGCCACATCATCGAGCTGAACGTTGGCGGCACCAAGCAAAACGTAATCATCAAGGCTCTGCAGCGTCACCCGGCCAAAGGCCACGTGATGCACGCTGACTTCGTACGCGTTGTAGCTGGCCAGAAACTGACCGCTATCGTGCCTGTACACTTCGTTGGCGAAGCTGCTCCGATCAAGAAAGGCGGCGAAATTTCGCACGTTGTTTCTGAAATCGAAGTTTCGTGCCTGCCGAAAGACCTGCCTGAATTCATCGAAGTTGACCTGGCTGATGCCGAAGTCGGCGCGATCATTCACCTGTCGGACCTCAAAGCCCCTAAAGGCGTTGAGTTTGTTGCTCTGGCTCACGGTAACGACCTGGCTGTTGCCAACGTTCACGCTCCACGTGTTGCTCCAGAAGCTGCAGAAGGCGCTGCAGAGTAATTTCACTCTGTACGCCGGAGTGACCGGAACATCGCGGACTAGAGCGTAGCGAGAAAGCGGGCGAGAACGCGGAGTTTACATAATGGTAAATGAGCACTTGTCGTCCACTTTCGCCGCACACCCTGATCGCGGCGATGTTATCCATCACTTCAAGGAAGGGCCCCTATCGTGACTGCCATCAAACTGATCGTTGGCCTGGGAAATCCAGGCGCTGAATACGAACAGACCCGGCATAACGCAGGGGCCCTTTTTGTTGAGCGCATCGCGCACGCGCAGGGTGTCAACCTTGTGGCCGATCGCAAATATTTCGGCCTGACCGGGCGCTATTCGCATCAGGGTCAGGATGTTCGTCTGCTGATTCCCACCACCTACATGAACCGCAGCGGCCAGGCCGTCGCGGCACTTGCCGGCTTCTTCCGCATCAAGCCTGAAGAAATCCTGGTGGCGCATGACGAACTCGATCTGCCTCCGGGCGTTGCCAAGCTCAAACAGGGCGGCGGCCATGGCGGTCACAACGGGTTGCGCGACATCATCGCGCAACTGGGCAATCAGAATACCTTTCACCGCTTGCGGCTTGGCATTGGCCACCCGGGCGTTGCCAGTATGGTTTCAAATTTCGTCCTGGGTCGTGCGCCACGCGCCGAACAGGAAAAACTCGATGCCAGCATCGACTTTGCCCTCGGCGTGCTGCCGGATATCCTCGCCGGTGAATGGAACCGCGCGATGAAAAACCTGCACAGCCAGAAGGCCTGACTCACTCCTCGGGGAAAACACCATGGGATTCAATTGCGGCATCGTCGGCCTGCCTAACGTCGGCAAGTCCACCCTATTCAACGCCCTGACCAAATCCGGGATCGCGGCCGAGAACTTCCCCTTCTGCACCATCGAGCCGAACACCGGTATCGTGCCGATGCCGGATCCGCGTCTGGAAGCCCTGGCAGCCATCGTCAATCCAAAGCGCATCCTGCCGACCACCATGGAATTCGTCGACATCGCTGGCCTGGTTGCCGGCGCCTCGAAAGGTGAAGGCCTGGGCAACAAATTCCTCGCCAACATCCGCGAGACCGATGCCATCGCCCACGTGGTCCGCTGCTTCGAAGACGAGAACGTGATTCACGTCTCCAACAGCGTCGACCCGAAACGCGACATCGAAATCATCGACCTGGAACTGATCTTCGCCGACCTCGACAGCTGCGAGAAGCAACTGCAGAAAGTCGCCCGCAACGCCAAGGGTGGTGACAAGGACGCCGTGGTCCAGAAAGGCCTGCTGGAGCAACTGATCGCTCACTTCACCCTCGGCAAGCCAGCGCGCACGCTGATGAAGAACATGGGCGCCGACGACAAAGCGGTGATTCGTGGCTTCCATCTGCTGACCACCAAGCCGGTCATGTACATCGCCAACGTTGCTGAAGACGGTTTCGAGAACAACCCGCTGCTGGACATCGTCAAGGCCATCGCCGAAGAAGAAGGCGCCATGGTGGTTCCGGTCTGCAACAAGATCGAAGCCGAAATCGCCGAGCTGGAGGACGGCGAAGAGAAAGACATGTTCCTCGAAGCCCTGGGCCTCGAAGAGCCTGGCCTGAACCGCGTAATCCGCGCCGGCTACGAAATGCTGCACCTGCAGACCTACTTCACCGCCGGTGTCGAAGAAGTCCGCGCCTGGACCGTCCGCGTCGGTGCCACCGCACCACAAGCCGCTGGCGTGATCCACACCGACTTCGAAAAGGGCTTCATCCGCGCCGAAGTCATCGCCTACGACGACTTCATTCAGTACAAGGGCGAAGCCGGCACCAAAGAAGCCGGTAAATGGCGTCTGGAAGGCAAGGATTACATCGTTAAAGACGGCGACGTGATGCACTTCCGTTTCAACGTGTAACGGTGACCGTGGATTTACACCGTACTCGATAGACTAAAAATCCCCGCAATCACTCGCTGATGCGGGGATTTTTGCGTCTTGGGATCACCATCTTCCTCCATTGTGATCTGGGTTGTTGAAGAACAAGCCGTACAAGCTCACCGACGGAAAAGGGCTGCACCTAGAGGTCAAACCCAACGGCTCAAAAGCGTGGCGCTACCGTTTCGAGCTTCGAAGCTCTCGGCGCGTGTCGAGGCTGACACTCAGCCTGTTTGAAAACCGGTAGCCCGTGATAGCTGCTGATACGCCGCCACCAATTGTTCCAGGGTAAACGCCAAATTGCGCCCGCTGGGGTTGGGCAGCACCCAGACGACCGCATTGCCGAAGGTCTCGGGCTGAAGCCCCCACGCAATGATCTTCTGCCCGGACAGTCCCGAATAAGCCGCTTTGCCGAGAAACGCTACATGGCGTGGATTGTAGCGGGCAATCTTCTGCTCGAAATCGGCCGCGGCGGCGACGAATTCCTGCGCCGACACTTGATCCGCCCTCGCGGTTGGCCGTGCTACCACCGCCGTCAATCCGCACTGGTACTGAAGAATTGAGCGGTCGTTTTCCGGGCGTATTTCTTCGGCCGTGAACCCGGCCAGATGCAGCGTGCGCCAGAACCGATTGCTGCGCCCGGCAAAATGATGCCCCTGCTCCGCCGCAAGCAGGCCGGGATTGATGCCGCAAAAGACCACTGACAGATCTTCCGCGAGAATATCGTCGAGGCCGTTCATGGTAGCGCTCAGCCGCAGATGACGATGACGGCGTTACGCACGATCGCGGCCAGCTCTTCACGGGATTTGCCCGCCCGGGCGCGGATCGAAATGCTGTGCAGCAGCGAAGAGGCGATCACCGCCAGCGCGGCCAGGTCGCTATCAGGTTTCAGTTCGCCGGCCTCGATCGCCGTTTGCAGGCGCGCTTCAAGGTCAGCATCCAACTGGCTGAGCCTGGCCGACAGCACATTGCGGATTTCCGGGTCTTCGACAGCCTCGGTGGTCGCCGTGCCGATGGCAAAGCAGCCACGGGGCTGTCCGTCGCCCGAGAAGTAGATCGCCAATTGCCCTTCATAAAAACCGGTCAGCGCCTGCGCCAGGGTCAGGCTGTTGTCGGTCAATGCCGCCTGCATGGCGGTATGCGCGGTGTCCCAGTATTGATCGAGCGCCTGGATGTAGAGCGCATGTTTATCGCCGAACGCGGCGTACAGGCTTGGCCGGTTCATTCCCGCCGCCGTGGCAATGCTGTCCAGCGAAGCGCCGGAGTAGCCGGTGTTCCAGAACACGCCAAGGGCCTGTTGCAGCGCTGTCTGCGGGTCATACGCGCGAGGTCGGCCGCGGCCTTTTCCTTCTGTCGTTTTATTTTGTGCCATGCCGTACAAATTCCTTGCAAGGAGTAGAAGTCGCTCATATTCTTACACCATCGCACAAAATTAAGGAACCAGAAATTCCTTGGTCAGCAGCTTTGTTGTAGTGCAGCTCGAATCGGGTGTGGCAACGACGAAACAGCGGTACGGAGCGATCCTCCCCCACCGCGTACGGATTTGATTTCTCGCAGCAATTAATCACGTCGCGGCCACAGGCGATTGCCCGGGTCGGCCCGATGTCCCGTTTTGGCTTCAGCACCTTGGATAGAGCAGATCATGACCAAGCCAATTGATCTCACCGCAGAACACGCCAGCGCCCAGCCGATCCGGGATCTGGCGGGCACACCGCCGAAAAAGCCACTCAAGCAAAAGCTCCGGCCACTGCTGATGGCTGGCCTGCCCGCGCTGTTCGCCGTCATCGGTTACAGCCAATACAGGGCGAACGAGCCTTTCGTGTCCACCGACAACGCCTATGCCCGCGTGGCCAAGTCGTCGATCAATGCGCGGGTTTCCGGGCAAGTGGTCGAGGTCGCCGTTGACGACAACCAACCCGTGCGCAAGGGACAAGTGCTGTTTCGCATCGACGCGCAGCCGTTTCAGATTGCTGTCGACCGCGCCGAAGCCCAGCAGGGCAACGCTCGCCTGCGCATCGATGGCCTCAAGGCCAGCTATCGCCAGCAACAGGCCGAACTGCAATCGGCGCGGGCGTCGGCGGAATACGATCAGAAAGAGTTCGCCCGCAAGAAAGCGCTGATTGCCACCGAGTTCGTCTCGCGGGCTGCCTATGAGCGCGCCGAGACCGACCTGAAAGTCTCGCGCCAACGCATCGCTTCGATCGAGCAACAGATCGCCAGCACCGTGGTCGCTCTCAACGGCGATCCGGACATCGCCATCGACCGTCACCCGACCGTGCGCGAAGCCAAGGCCCAGCTCGACGAAGCGCAACTCTATCTGTCCTACGCCACGGTGACCGCGCCGGCCGACGGCATCGTCGCCAAGGTCGACGACTTGCAGGTTGGCAATTACGTCAACAACGGCAGCGCCGCGTTCGCGTTGATTTCCGATCGCGAGATCTGGGTCGAAGCCAACTTCCGCGAAACCCAGGTCACGCATATGCGCCCCGGCCAGACCGCGACGATCACCCTCGATACCTACCCGGATCGGCCGTTCAAGGCTCATGTCATCAGCATGAGCCCCGGCGCCGGCGCCGACTTTGCCCTGCTGCCGCCAGAGAATGCGACCGGCAACTGGGTGAAGGTGGTGCAGCGGGTGCCGGTGCGTCTCGAACTCGACGACGCCGACCCGGCCCTGCCGCTGTTCTCCGGCACCAGCGCAACAGTTCAGGTCGACACCGGGCACCGTACGCCGTGGTGGTATCCGCTCAAGTCATTGCTCAGCGCGGGTAACTCGTGATGAACACCATCTCTCACACCAAGGCTGCCGATCTGCGCGCGCTGCACTTCGTCGCTCTACTGGCGACCTACCTGCAATCGGTGAACCTGCCGCTGCCCAATGCAGCCCTGCGCTTGATACAAGGCAGCCTGTCGATGACCGACGATCAGGCCGGGTGGATTTTCACGGCTTATCTGGCCGCCAGCGCGATCACCTTGCCGATTGCCCAGTGGCTCGCCGCATCCTTCGGATTGAAGCGGGTTTATCAGATTGCGCTGGTGTTGTTTGCGCTCAGCCTGTGGCTCGGCACGTTAGCGAGCACGCCGCTGGAGTTCATCGCCGCGCGCATTCTGCAAGGCTTGGCCAGCGGTGTACTGGCTCCGCTGTCGATGGCGATTGCCCTGGAAACGCTGCCTGCGGAAAAGCGTCCTGCGTTCGGGGCGAAATGGACGGCGCTGGTGCTGTTCGGCATCGTCAGCGGCCCGGGCATTGGCGGCTTGATCTGCGAGTACTTCGACTGGCGGCCGATGTTCTACCTCAGCCTGCCGTTGACGGGGTACATCTTCATGGTGGTGGCGTTGCTGCTCGCGGAGAAAAAAGCCGATCAGCGTCCGCCGTTCGATTTCTTCGGTTTCGGCACCTTCACCCTCGGCATGATCGGCCTGCAGATGCTCCTCGACCGTGGCGAACGCCTGGACTGGTTCGACTCGGTGGAAATCTGGATCGAAGCGCTGGCCTGCGTGCTCGGGCTGTACCTGTTCGCCGTGCATCGGTTGACCGCCAAGGTGCACTTTGTCAGCAAGGCTTTGCTCGCTGACCGCAACTTCGTGCTGTCGACGGTGATGTTCTTCGCCCTCGGCTTTGTACTGCTGTCGACCATGGCGCTGACCTCACCGATGCTCGACGAGATCCTCGGCTACCCACCGGACACCACCGGGTTCCTGACCATTCCACGCGGCATTGGCTTGGTTGGCGCGTTCCTGTTGATGGGCCGTGTGCCGCTGTGGATCGACACCCGTGTGTTAATCGCCGCTGGCATTGCCCTGGTGGTCTACGCCAACTGGTTGATGCTCGGCTACTCGCCGTTGATGGACTGGACACCCGTGGCGCTGACCGGGTTCATCCAGGGGGTCGGCCTCGGCGTGCTGATGCCGGCGTTGAGCAAGGTCGCTTTCAGCACGATCAACCCAGCATTGCGCCCGGAAGCCACCGGCCTTTTCAACTTGATGCGGGTCTACGGCAGCACCCTCGGTGTGGCGGTGGTGCAGATCTTTTTCTTCAACAACACCCAGGCGATGCACGTGGCGCTGGTCAGCCAACTGACGCCCCATCGCGTGACGCTGCCGACGTCGCTACCGGCGCTGGAAGGTTTGAACCACCTGGTGACCCATCAGGCCGCGTTCGTCGCGGTGATGGGCCAGTTCAAGATTCTGATGCTGGCGATGCTCGTGGTGAGTCCGCTGGTGTTGTTGCTGCGCAAACCTGCTGCGGCCAACTGATCTTCGTGGAGTCTGCAAAATGAAAACGTCTACGCGCTTCACTCACTCTGCAATCCCCAGCGCCTTCAGTGCATTGGCCATATTGGTAATGCTCTCGGCCTGCACCGTCGGACCCGATTTTCAACGCCCCGCCGCCGGTTCGTCGCAGCACTATGATCAGCAAGCCGAACAATCGTCTGGCGATCAACGCTTCGATATGGGCCAACGCATTCACGGCGATTGGTGGACAGCGCTGCGCTCACCGAAACTCGATCAGCTGATGCGCCGCGCCATCGACGGCAACCTCAAACTGGTCGCGGCTGACGCGACTCTGCGCCAGGCCGCCGCCTCCGTTGCGGCGGCGGAAGGTGCGCTGTACCCGCAAATGGATTTCGCCGCGGCGGGCGGGCGGCAACGGACCCACAATGGGCCGGAGCCGAGCGTTGCCAATGTCTATGCCATCGGCCCACGGGTCGCATTCGATCTGGATGCCTTCGGCGGCATCAAACGTGAAGTCGAAGGCCAACAGGCGTTGGCCGATTTACACAAGCATCGCTACGAAGCGGCCTACCTCACGTTGACCGGTGAAGTGACCCGACAGGCGTTGCTGCTCGCCTCGGCCAACGCGCAGATCGAGGCTGTGCAAACGCTGCTGACCAATGACACAAAAAACCTTGATCTGGTGCAACGCGCACAACAGAGCGGCACCACGACGCGCATCGATGTGTCGCTGGCCGAAACCCGGCTCGCGCAGGATCGCACCCTGCTGCCGCCGCTCGCCCAGCAGCGCGATGCGGCGCGACATGCGCTGTCGATTCTCGCAGGCAAAGGCCCGGCCGACTGGATTGCGCCGGACTTCACCCTCGACGAGTTTGCCTTGCCGACGAGCCTGCCGGTGAGCCTGCCCTCGGAAATGGCCCGCACCCGTCCGGACATCTTGCAGGCCGAAGCCGAACTGCACATGGCTAGCGCGGCCATAGGTGTGGCCACGGCCAATCTCTATCCGCGGATCGAACTGTCGGCCTCGCTGGCTCAAGCGGCCTCCGGCAATGGCGGTGCCGCACTGTGGGGTTTTGCTGCCGGACTGACCGCGCCGATCTTCAATGGCGGCACACTCAAGGCCGAGCGTCAGGCAGCAGTCGATGGCTACAACGCCTCGCTCGCACGCTATCAGCAGACGGTGATTCAGTCGTTCGGCCAGGTCGCGGACACCTTGCAGGCGATCCATCACGGCGCCGAGCAATACCTCGCGCAGGATGATGCGTTGCGCGCCGCCGACAGCAGTTTCCGGCTCAACCAACAGGCTTACGCCCAAGGCGAAAACAGCGTCCTGCAAGTGCTCGAGGCCGAGCGTGCGTACGAGCAGGCGCTGCTTGGCCAGATTCAAGTGAAGACCGCGCGTTATCTCGACACGGTGCAACTGCTCGTGGCGCTGGGCGGCAATTCCGTTGGTGTCTTCGAGCAAAAACTCGCCGCGCGTGCAGGCAACGAGCAAACACCGCTGTAACCACCGACATTGGAGAAAAACCATGACCTACGAAGCCTTTCACGATGAGCTTCGCGACACCCGCTGGCCGCTCAACAACGGCGCAGGCGCTATGCCGGCCGTTGGCTTCGGCACCTTGTTCCGCGATCCGAGCACGACCACTGAAGCGGTCAAATGCGCGTTGGAGGTGGGTTTTCGCCACTTCGACTGCGCCGAGCGTTATCGTAATGAAGCGCAGATCGGCGTGGCGTTCCAGCAGGTCTTCGCCGCCGGCCACATTCGCCGCGAAGACGTGTTCATCACCACCAAGCTGTGGAACACCAATCACCGGCCCGAGCGGGTCAAGCCTGCATTCGAAGCAAGCTGCCAACGGCTGCAAACCGACTACATCGATTGCTACCTGATCCACACGCCATTCGCTTTCCAGCCGGGTGACGATCAGGACCCGCGGGACGTGTTCGGCCACGTTATATACGATGGCGAGATCACCTTGCTCGATACCTGGCGTGCGCTGGAAAGCCTGGTGGATGAAGGCCGCTGCAAATCCATCGGCTTGTCGGACATCACCCTGGAGGCGCTGAAAAAGATTGTTGCGGCGGCACGGATCAAACCGGCCGTGGTGCAGATTGAGTCGCACCCGTACCTCCCGGAATGGGAAATGCTCGAGTTCTGCCAACAGCACGGCATCATCCTTTTGGCCTTCGCGCCACTGGGGCACGGGATGGAGCCGAATGTGCTTGAAGAGGCAGTGCTGACCGGCATCGCCCGGCATGTGCAGAAGACCCCGGCGCAAGTGGCACTGGCGTGGGCGGTGCAACGTGGCACGGCATTCCTGACGACGTCGGCAACGCCCAGCCATATTCAGGAGAACTTTGATATCGCGACATTGGCGCAGCGGGCGATGCGTGAGATCAAGGAAGACATCAGCACGCGGATCCGCTTCAATTCGGTGGTGGAAACCGGGGTGCCCGGGTTTATTCCGAGGCGTCCGGCTTGAAGCTTGTGGCGTGATGCAGATTGAAGCCCTCACCCCCCCGCCCTCCGGGAGAGGGTTAGGGTGAGGGGCTGCCATTGAAGGTGAGCACCGACTCCCAGACACCGTCCCCCATAAGGCGAACAACCAATGGACGTTTTCCAGAGCATGCGTTTCTTCGTCGCCGTCGCTCAGAGTGGCAGTTTCACTGCGGCCGCCGAGTTGCTCGACACCACCACGACCAACGTCTCCAAAGCCGTTTCCGCCCTTGAAGCCCGTCTGCACACACGCCTTATCAACCGCACTACCCGCCGCCTCGCCCTGACCGAAGCCGGCGTACGTTACCTGCAACGCTGCGAACGCATCCTCGATGATGTCCGCGAGGCCGACGAGGAAGCCGGCACCGCGCAGACCCTGCCCGTGGGTCGTTTGAAAATCCACGCAATGTCGGCCATCGGCAACCACTATGTGATCGACGCCATCGCCCGCTACCGGGAGATTCACCCCACGGTGATGTTCGACCTGACCCTGACCAACCGCGTGCCGGACCTGCTCGAAGAAGGCTACGACATGTCCATCGTACTGGCCCGCGAACTGCCTGATTCAGGCTTCGTCGCTCAGCGTCTGGGCATCACTTACAGCATCCTCTGCGCGTCGCCGGCCTACCTGGAAAAACGCGGCAGGCCCGACTCACCCAGCGCCCTCGGTGAACATGAGTGCCTACGGATCGTCAACACGGTCATGCCAGTGGAGAACTGGACGTTCGAAGGCCCGCAAGGCATGGAGACCATTACCATTCCCTTGTCGCCCTTCCATATCAATACCGCCGACGGCATGACCATCGCGATCAGAAAAGGCATGGGAATCGGCATTCAGCCGATAGCATCGGCCGTGGATGGCCTGCGGGCGGGGACGTTGGTGCGGGTGTTGCCGGAGTACCGGCTGGAGGAGTTGAACCTGTTCGCGATCTATCCGTCGCGCAAGTTCGTCGATGCGAAAACCAAAACCTGGGTGGATTTTCTCAAGCTATCGATCCCGCAATTGCTGGCATCGGATGAGCACGTTGCTGGAGCAAGAAAAGACTGAGTACAGCAGATATGGAGTGTCGACCCTCCATCCTCCGCACCGAATCAACTGGAACAGCCAGTGCCCATTATTTGATATTGCAGGACATGGCGCTGACCATGGGAGTCTTCATAGGTCATCTGAACCGGCACCGGTGCGCACTCATTCGCCGGCTCAGTGATCGAAATCACATGCACGATATCGAGCTTCGTCGAGTAGTCATAGGTTTCGACCCGAAGGTTTGTCGTCGGCACCGTATCCGCATAGGCCTGCGCGCCCAGGCTACCAAGCAATAACACCATCGCCATTTTCATCGTGTTCATGTTGTTCACCGTCTCGTTGAGTGGACCGCTTCAGCGCGATTGCTGGCGGCTTGAAGACGATGCTATGGAATGACGGCGGCGGGAAAAATCGATCGGCGGGACAAACACTGTTGCCGAATCAGGGATGAATGGCTGGGTTCAGTCGCTTTCAGTCGGTCGCGACAGACTGAAATGGGCCAGAACGGACGTTTTGGGAGCGAAAGTGAAGCTGTCCCGATTATCCTCTAGCGCTACGCCAGTCTATCCAGCTCCGCCAGCAATTCAGGCGTAATCACCAACTCACTGGCCATGACAGCCCGTCATTCACGATACCGCCGTGATACACCTTCTATCAGGTCGCTTCGGGTAAAGGGGGCGCTTTCTCAGGCGGTTTGATTGAGCCAATGTAAACCGCAAAGATAGTCAGCAGCGCGCCACAAATCTGCAGCGTGGAGCTGGCCTTGCCGAGAAAGGTGACATCAATGAAATACGTGATCACCGGCTCCAGTAGCAGGATCAGACCGGCCAACCCCAGGCTGATGGCTCCAATCGAACGGTTGACCAACAACCAGCCGACAAACTGCACCAGCACCCCGTATATGATCAACATCAGCAAGGTTTGCCCATCCACGATGGCCAAGCTTTCCCCAGTTGCCAGCGCGTATGTCAGCAGAACCAGTGCCGCCCAAAGACTCAAATTGAGCATCTGTGCGATCTTGTCACCCCCGCCGTCAGGTAACTGGGTGTTGATCTTCAGGAAGTACACGCAGATGGCATACGCCAGCCCCGACAGCACGCCATACACCACGCCCTTGATCCCTACCGCACTGGTCATCTCGGGTAGCAACAACAGATAGAGCCCAACAAAAGCCAAGGTAATGGATACCAGGAAGTAGATCGAAGGTTTTTCCTTCAACAGGTACAACCCCAGCAGGGTCATGAAGAACACCTGGCAGTTGGTCAGGATCGACCCGATGCCCGGGCCGACGATATAGATGCTCTGGTGCCAAAGCACCAGGTCAATGGCCAAAAACACCCCAGCCAACGCGGTGTACAGCTGCGCCTTGGCGGTTTTGAGCAGCACCGGTGTTTTGCGCACCTTGAGCAGCAGGAAGAACAGGATCGAGGCGAACACCATCCGATAGAACCCTGCGCCACCCGCGCCGATATGGGCGAAAGCGACCGCTAGAGCAGACAGACTGAGCATCAGTCCGCCGATGGTCAATTCAATGATTGCCCGATTGTTATTAGTCGACATGAGAAACCTCATTGATAATGACCGGCATTAACTTTATGAACACTCACAACTCCCCCCAGACAACAAATACTGGACTCGACAAAGCAGAAAATCCCCAAAGGTCTTTTCTGCCACGCGTCAGAAAACACAACTAATTTTTAATTAGCTTTAATAGTCAGCCGCCACACAACCCTTTAAACTTCTTGCGCGGCCAACTTCAACCATTGTTGTACCGGCGCATAACCCAGAATGTTTTCGACATAACCCTGCAGTTGTTCAGGGATGGCAATCCCATAACGACGGAAGCGGAACACCACCGGAACAAACATCGCATCAACAATGCCAAAGTCACCACAGAGGAACTGTGTTGAACCGCTCACCTCACGGAGCTGCTTCCAGATTGCGAACACCCGCATGATTTCCTCTCGGGTCTCGGCGGTCAGGCTTTCCGGGATGTCACCGGTGTTCAGGCCAAACGACATCTGCGTGCGCAGATGGGTGAAACCGGAGTGCATCTCTGCCGCAGCAGCTCGTGCCAGGGCCCTGACCCGTGAATCTTGAGGCCAAAGGTTGGCGGTCGGATATGTGCCGGCAATGTATTCGCTGATGGCCAGACTGTCGTTGATGACAACATCATCAAGCAGCAGCGCCGGTACCTTACCGGAAGGCGAGTGCTCCAGGATGCGCTCGCGCGTGTCGCTTTGTTCCAGTTTTATCTGAAGGGTTTCAAATGCAACATCCGCTGTCACAAGAACCAGCCACGCACGAAATGACCATGAAGACTTATTAAAATCCCCAACTACCAGTTTTGTAGACATCGCATCCCCTAGCTTGTGTTGTGAAATAGGTGCTAAATTTAGCGACCTTTTTTTCATACGTATTGCACAAAACTGGACAATTAATGGATGAGAATCGCCACAACAAAGCCTCTCAAAAAAACAAGGACTTTGTTCAATTCTGGCGTATACCCGAAGGCGACTGTGAATTGCTATCTGCGCGTTACAGCACTCAATCTTTCGGCCGACATTCACATGACCGATACGCTATCGGCGTTATAAGTAGCGGTGTTGAAAAGCTTTTTTATCGCGGCAGTTACTACATGGGGATCGCTGGCAGTGTGGTCACCATTACCCCCGGTGAGATCCACGACGGCTTGCCAGGGCATGATGAGGGCTGGATGTATCGAATGCTCTATATCGATCCCGAATGGGTCAATCGGATGGTGTTTCAAGGGCGTTTTTCAGACGATCATATTCATCTTTTTCAAACAGCTCTGAGCCAGGCCCCCGACTTCGCCCGGACCTTTTTGCATCAACATCAAATCATTGAAACATCCCCCTCCAGCCTTGAACGGGAAACTATCCTGCTGGATTTGGTGACGCAGCTCTTCGAGCGCAGCGGAGCGTCCATCGAACCGGTCAGTGCGGTTGAGCAGCATGCAGTGCAAAAGATCAAGAGGAAGCTCGAAGACGAGTTCGACAAACATCTGTCTCTGGAAGAACTGGCACAACTGGTGAATCTTGACCCTCTTTACCTGATCCGGGTGTTCAAAAAAAGTGTTGGCGTCTCCCCCCACAGCTATCAAATCCAGAAAAGAATCGCCCAGGTCCAAAAACTGCTGCGCACCGGGTCCAGCCTCGCAGAAGCGTCGTTCGCTTGCGGCTTCTTCGATCAAAGCCACATGACCCGGGCCTTCAAAAAAGTAGTGGGCATCACACCCGGCAGCTTCCGCAAAAGCAGTACCTGAGCTTGTGCGCCCCCATCGTCTGACTCATTTGAGCCCGTATCCATTGCACCTTCCTGATAAGAAGTCGGAAGGTGTAAACCTTCCCCGTAGGAGCGAGGCTTGCCCGCGAAGAACGATGACGCGGTTTGCCTGTATCACCGCGTCATCGTTCTTCGCGGGCAAGCCTCGCTCCTACAGGTGCAGCAGTGTTACGCTTTTTTGGTTCTCGGCAGGAAGATCGCCAGCACACCAAGCAGCGGCAAGAACGAGCACAGGAAGTACACGTATTCAATGCCGTGGATATCCGCCAGATGCCCGAGCAACGCCGCGCCAATCCCGCCGAAGCCGAACATCAGGCCGAAGAACACCCCGGCAACCATCCCGACATTCCCCGGCACCAGTTCTTGCGCATACACCACGATGGCCGAGAACGCCGAGGCGAGGACGAAGCCGATCACCACGCTCAGGACGCTGGTCCAGAACAGGTCGACGTGGGGCAGGATCAGGGTGAACGGTGCGACACCAAGGATCGAGAACCAGATCACCGCCTTGCGCCCGATTTTGTCGCCAATCGGCCCTCCGAAGAAGGTCCCTGCCGCGACCGCGCCGAGAAACAGGAACAGATGCAGCTGCGAACTGGCCACCGACAGGTCGAATTTTTCAATCAGGTAAAACGTGAAGTAACTGGTCAAACTGGCCATGTAGAAATACTTGGAGAACACCAGCAATCCAAGTACCACCAGCGCGCTGATCACCCGGCCTTTGGACAAGCCGTGAGTCGCTGCCTGACCTTGTTTGAGCTTGAACAGGTTCAGGTGGTTGGCGTACCAACGGCTGATCCGATACAGCACGAACAGCGCAAACAGCGCGAACAATCCGAACCAGGCCACATGCCCCTGACCGTAGGGAATAATGATCGCTGCCGCCAACAACGGCCCGAAAGCCGAACCCGCATTACCGCCGACCTGAAACGTCGACTGCGCCAAGCCGAAACGCCCACCCGAGGCCAGTCGCGCCACACGAGAAGCTTCCGGGTGAAAGGTCGATGAACCGACACCGATCAACCCCGCCGCCAGCAGAATCATCGGGAAGCTACCGACCACAGACATCATCAGAATGCCGATCAATGTGCAGACAGTACCGGCCGGCAACAGCCAGGGTTTGGGATGACGATCAGTGTGGTAACCGACCCATGGCTGCAACAGCGAGGCCGTCAGTTGAAAGGTCAGGGTGATCAGACCGATCTGGGTGAAGGTCAGGCCATAGCTGGCCTTGAGCATCGGATAGATCGACGGCAATACCGCCTGAATCAGGTCGTTGATCAAATGCGCCAGCGCCACCGCGCCGATGATGCGCATGACCAACGGACTGCTTTGTGAAGTGGCGGGCGCCGACGTGGCGGCGGACTGAGCGTTGCTGATGGCCATGAGAGTTTCCGTACTGCGGATGAGTGCGCACTGGCAGGTCGGTCAATGTGCCATTTTTCGGTGCAGGTGCGCCATCCCCTTAGCCTGCTAACGACTTCAAAAAAAGAAGGTGATAGCGCAACGCCATGGTCTGAATCTTGCCTTGCTTATCCGCTTCAACGCGGCCCCTTACAAAGGGAACCGAGAATGGGAAGTTTCGCTACAGAGTCGGCCTACAGAGCGGACCAAGGGGAATTTTCGAGGCCTTTTAGAAGGGCACCAGTCGCGGTCGCAATGACCTCGACGCACGCTAATGATGCGTGGTGTCCAGAGGAGTCATGGGGCATGCAGGCTTTTTTATCACCGGGGATCGGGCTACTGGGGCGCTTCGGCTTCGCGCGCAAATTTCAGCTGCTGTTTCTGCTGTTTATCCTGCCACTGGCGGGCAGCCTGTGGATGATCGGTCAGGATTATCGTGACAAGTTGAACCTGATCTCCGGCGAACGCGCCGGGGTTCGTCAATTGCTCGCCCTCGATGCACTCGACAATCTGCTCGCCGCCCAGCGTGACCGTGCCGCTCGTTGGCGCGCCACCGAAACCAATCGCCAGCCGACACCCGCAACCATCGCGGCGATGGCAGCGTTCGACGCGGTTCAGCCGGCCGTCGCCCAAGCCACCACGGACCTGGGCAATGCCCTGAAAACCGAAGGCGCCGAGGGCCAAATCCTCACCCGCTATCAGGCCCTGCAAACCGCGCTCACCGGCCTGGACTCGAAAAGCCTGAGCAGCGTCGGTTGGTGGCCGGACGGTTATGACCGCTTCACTAATGCCTTGAGTGCTCTGCAAGCCTTGCGCGAACAAATCGCGATGGACAATCGCCTGACCCTCGCGCCATGGCTGGAAACCTGGCTGCTGACGCAGATTTCCACTCAACATGCGCCGGATCTGATCGAAAGGGTCGGGCGTCTCGCCGCCGTCGGCCAGGCCTCGGTAGTATCCGGGCAGTTCACCCTGCAAAGCCGCCTGCAACTGCGGGACTTGCGTAGCCGCATCGGCGATGCGCGGGAGCAGCTTGTTAAAACGGCTGGCTTGCTGGAAACACGCCTGCCCAGCGCCCTGCAAACCTGGGCCGGGCAATACCACGACAGCCTCAAGCACCTGGACGCCGGTTTGAAAGTGCTGGATGAGGGCGTCTTCGGCGGCAGCATCAACCTCAAGCCGGAAGACTTTGAACGCAGTCTCGACGCCCTCCTCGGCGACCTCGCCTCGCTGCGCCAGCAATCGTTGGTTTCGCTGGATCAGCGGCTGGACTATTACCACGGCTCGGCCATCCGCCAATTCATCCTGGTGGCGACTGTTTTCGGCTGCCTGCTACTGGCTGCGTTGTACCTGTTCATCTGTTTGCAGGCCTCGATCCGTCGCAGCGCCAGCGGCATCACGCTACTGGCCGAAGCGTTGCGTGACGGCAACCTGAGCCTGCAAGTACCGGTGCAAGGCCGCGACGAACTGGCTGCTATCAGCACCGCCCTCAACGTCGCGGTGGTGCAACTGCGCAACAGCCTGTTGGGGGTCGATCATGAGACCTTGCAGTTGAGCAACGCGGTGCGCACTCTCAACCATCACTCGAGTGGTGCCCTTGGGGAAGTCGAAGCTCAGCAGTTGCAGATCAGCCAGATCGCCGCTGCGGCCACGCAATTGGCCGCGACCTCTCAAGGGGTCGCCCAGAGTTGCGAACAGGCCTCAGGCAGCGCTCAGCACACCCAGCGCATCGCCGCCGACAGCAGCCGTGACAGCCAACGCACGACAGCGAGTATTCAGCAGCTCAATCAGCGTTTGAACGACACCGCGGCGGCACTGGGACGGGTCAGCGAGCAAGGACAGCAAATTCAATTGGTGGTCGATACCATTCGCGGCGTCGCCGAGCAGACCAACCTGCTGGCCCTCAACGCCGCCATCGAGGCCGCACGGGCCGGCGAGCAAGGTCGTGGTTTTGCCGTAGTGGCCGATGAAGTGCGCAGCCTGTCGCAACGCACCCAGTCCTCCACTGCGCAAATCGCCGGCACCGTCGACAGCCTGCGCAGCACCGTCAACGAAGCCGTAAGCCTGATGGAAGCCGCCTGCGGCCAGGCCCAAACGGATGCACAAGCCGTCACCGGTCTCGGCGAGCGCCTGGGGGAAATCGCCAGCGCGGTGCAGAGTGTCACCGATACCCTGGCGCAGATCGCCACCGCTGTCGAAGAGCAAGCGAGCACTGCCGATGAAGTCAGCGGCAACATTCAGCAAGTCGATCAGGCTGCGGTACGCTTACTTGAAGGCGCACGGGCGGTGAACCTGGCTGCGGACACCTTGAGCCAGGGCAGCAAGGCCTTGAGTGCGAATACCGGGAGATTTCAGCTCGGTTGACGCCATCCCCTGGCCCGACTTTTCGGGTCAGCGGGATAAGCGGTTGAAAGTGTGGAGAAATATTTTAAATTTACGCTTGACGCATCTTCGTTCCAGGTGAATAATGCGCGCCACTTGGCTACATAGCTCAGTTGGTTAGAGCATAGCATTCATAATGCTGGGGTCCGGGGTTCAAGTCCCTGTGTAGCCACCAAGTACTAAAAACGGCTTACCGAAAGGTAGGCCGTTTTTTTATGCCTCGAAAAAAGTCGCGGCCTCCATCCCTGATTTGCGTACCGTTCCCTCGGCCGATAAAGTCCTCAGACCTTTTATCCCATGGACGGAGTGCCCCGCGTGTTCTCAGCCTTCCACTTGAGCCTCTCTCGCCTGTCAGCCCTTTCGCTGATCGCCAGCGTTTTAACCCTCACCGCATGTAATGCCCCGCCCTCTTCACCGTCAGTCTCGACCCTGCCGGTCGCGCCAGAAATCGCCTCTGGTTATCGCACTGACCTGCAGACCCGGCACGCCTCGAAACACATGGCCGCCGCCGCCAACCCGCTGGCAGCTGAAGCCGGACGGGAGATGCTGCGTGAGGGCGGCTCGGCGATTGATGCGGCCATTGCCATGCAAGCAGTGTTGACGCTGGTCGAGCCACAATCATCGGGTATCGGCGGTGGCGCGTTGATTGTGCTGTGGGATGGCAAGGCTGTACGCACCTACGACGGTCGAGAAACCGCTCCGGCCGGCGCCAGCGAGAAACTATTCCTGCAAGCCGACGGCAAACCGATGCCGTTCACCCAAGCGCAGATCGGCGGGCGATCAGTGGGTACGCCGGGTGTGTTGCGGGCGTTGGAGCTGGCGCATCGCAAGCATGGTCGCCTGCCGTGGGCGAAGCTGTTCGAACCCGCCATCAAACTCGCGGAACAAGGCTTCGCCATCTCGCCACGACTGCATCAGTTAATCGCGGCAGATACGTTCATACCGCGTTCACCGGACATGGCCGCCTACTTTTTGAATGCCGATGGCAGCCCGAAAGCCGTCGGTACGCCGCTGAAGAACCCGGCACTCGCCGCAGTGTTCAAGCGCATCGCCAAGGAAGGTCCCGACGCGCTGTACAAAGGCCCGATCGCAAGTGAGATCGTCGCCAAGGTTCAGGGCCACGCCAACCCCGGCAGCCTGTCGCTGAACGACCTCCAAGGCTACAAGGCCAAGGAACGCGCACCGCTGTGCACCGACTACAAACGCTGGCAGGTCTGCGGCATGCCGCCACCGTCGTCGGGCGGGATCGCCGTGGCGCAAATTCTCGGCACCTTGCAGGCGCTGGAATCCCGCGACCCGCGCTTTGCCCTGGCACCACTCAAACCAATCAAGACCAGCAAAGCGGCGGGCACAGAACCAGCCCCAGAAGCTGTGCACCTGATCGCCGAAGCCGAGCGCCTGGCTTACGCCGACCGAGCGCAGTATGTCGCCGACACCGACTTCGTACCCGTGCCGGTAAAAGGTCTGATCGACCCGACTTATCTTGCCAGCCGCGCCGCGCTGATTGGTGACCGCAGCATGGGTCAGGCCAAACCCGGCACCCCGCCGGGGATTCAGGTTGCCTATGCGCCGGACCGCTCGCCACTGCGCATCTCTACCTCGCAAGTGGTGGCGGTCGATGACGAAGGCGGCGCGGTGTCCATGACCACCACCGTGGAAGCAGCGTTTGGCTCGCACCTGATGGTCCAGGGTTTTCTGCTCAACAACCAAATGACCGACTTCTCGTTCATCCCCGAAGAGAACGGACAGAAAGTCGCCAACCGCGTTGAACCGGGTAAACGCCCGCGTTCGTCCATGGCGCCAACGCTGATCTTCGACCGCCAGAGCGGCGAGTTCCTGGCCACCGTCGGCTCCCCTGGCGGCTCGCAGATCATCGAATACGTCGCCAAATCCACTATCGCTCTGCTCGACTGGAATCTCGCTCCGCAAGCGGCCATCAACCTGCCCAACTTCGGCAGCCGCAACGGCCCGACAGAACTGGAACAGCGCCAGTTCAGCCCGGCGCTGATTCAGGCGTTGAAGGACAAAGGGCACAGCGTGAACGAGATCGACATGACCAGCGGGACCCAGGCGATTGTTCGGGTCAAGGATGCGCAAGGGAAAGCGGCGTTGGCCGGCGGGGCCGATCCACGGCGCGAGGGGGAAGCGTTGGGGGATTGAGTCGTACGCAGGAATGAGAAAAGGCTTACCGGGAGGTAGGCCTTTTTTGATTGGAGAAGAATCCTGATCAAGTCTCTCGCGTAGCCTTTTCCTACCTTCAAACTGCTACCTTTTAGATAGAGTATGAAAACCGTTTTTAGCTCGAATGCCCTGTTAACGACTGGAAGACGCCTGCTGACAAGCCGCAGAGTCGTGTTCAACATCAAGGGCAATGACTTTCGGCTAGTAGTCGCGGTGGCCTACCGTTTCGGCGCCGTATACATAAAATTTGTCGGCACCCACAAGCAATACGATGGGATCGACGCTGATACCATCGAAATGGAATAACCCATGAACATTCATCCGATTCACACCGACGCGGACTACCGTGCAGCCCTCAAGAACGTATCTGCACTATTCAACAATGAGCCTGAGCCGGGTACCCCCGAAGGCGATTACTTCGAGATCATGATTACCCTCATCGAGGCCTATGAATCGAAGCAGTTTCCTGTCGATCTGCCCACCCCGATCGACGCTATCAAATTTCGCATGGAGCAGTCCGGTCTGTCCGCGGCTGATCTGGCACCTGCCATTGGCCGGACAAACCGGGTTTATGAAGTGCTCAACGGTAAGCGTGCGTTGACGCTTCCGATGATCTGGAAGCTTCATGATCTATTCGGGATACCAGCCGAAAGCCTGATCAAGCCAGTGAAGCAGGCCTGATCTTTTTTAGGGCTACCGACACCGGATGCAGGGCATCAAGTCGATAATTGATTGGCAAACTGCCCGACCGCGTTCACCACTTTCTGTGCACCGTCCTGGATTTCGACGATCACTGTGCCCGCCTCCGCTGCCAGCGCCAGCCCCTGTTCGGCCTGGAGTTTGCCATCGGTCATCAGGGCCACGGCGTTGCGCGCCATGTCCTGGTTCTGGCGTACGACGCCGACAATTTCATCGGTCGCCTGGCTGGTGCGCGAGGCCAGTTGCCGGACTTCGTCAGCCACCACGGCAAAACCTCGACCTTGTTCACCCGCGCGAGCCGCTTCGATGGCCGCGTTGAGCGCCAGCAGGTTGGTCTGTTCGGCAATGCCACTGATGGTTTTGACGATGGTGCCGATTACCAATGATTGCTCGTTCAGCGCCTCGATGCCTTCACCGGCGGTTTGCATGTGTTTGGCCAAGTCACGCATGACGTCCACCGCTTGAGTCACCACGGTGGTACCGCGCTGGGCGCTGCTGTCGGTTTGCAGCGAGGTGCTATAGGCGATGTTGGCCGCTTCGGCGACGGCCTGTTCCTGATTGACCTGATCGGTAATCACCGTGGCGAACTTCACCACTTTGTAGAGTTTGTTGTTGGCGTCGACCACCGGATTGTAGGAAGCCTCCAGCCAGACCACGCGACCGTGGCTGTCGACGCGCTTGAAGCGATCAGCCACGAACTCGCCGGCGTTCAAGCGGCGCCAGAAGTTCTGATATTCAGCGCTGTTGTATTCCTCTGGCGCGCAGAAGGTCCGGTGATGTTTACCCTGGATCTGCGCCAGGCTGTAACCCATGCCGCTGAGGAAGCGGTCGTTGGCCATCAACACGTTGCCATTGAGATCGAACTCGATGACCGCCGTCGAGCGCACCAGGGCGCCGATCAGGTTCTGATGTTCACGGGACGCTTCAATGGTGCGGGTCAGGTCGCTGGAGTAAATCGAGAAGTGTTTGACCCGGCCATCCGAGGACCGCACCGGTTGCATGATCGACCGCAGCCAGGCTTCGGCACCGTTGCCACGCAACAGACGAATCGTGCCGGCAAAGTGCTCGCCACGGGTCAGCGCAGTCTTGAAGCGGCGGTGAAACTCGTCCGATTTCACATGGACGGGGACGATGTCTTCGATGTGCCGGCCGACCAGATCATTACCCTTGTAGAGCATCTCACCCATGAAGTTCTGGTTGACCGATTGAATCCTGCCATCGGAATCAAGGGTCAGGGCCAGCATCTCGCTGTCCAGGCTCTCCTTGACTTGCTGAAGGCTGGAGAGTTCTTCGCGCAGAGCCGACAGCTCCTGCTTCAAGCGTTTGTTGAACATGGGAAAGCACCGATGGACAGGGATAGAAAGCGGCGTACAGCCTAACCATCGGCATTGTGGTTATTTTCTGAAGAGCGTTTAGGGGTTGTCCTACAAAAATAGTGGCAACACGATCACCTTTATACCGCGCCAGCTACCGAACAACGCCCAATTCGCGGTACTCGCGCGCCGAAATACGCTGCGCTGCTGACGCCCACCGCCCCCATCACCGCGCAGAAAATCACACAAATCCATGGACTCCACGGCATCAGACCGATCAACAGCAGCGGCGTGATACTGGCCCAGGCGGCGTAGGCAATGTTGTAGGTAAAGGAAATCCCCGAGACGCGAATCCGTGCCGGAAACAGGCTGACCATCACCGACGGCACCGCGCCGACGACCCCGCAACCGAGGCCGGCCACCGCATAGGCGAAACCGAGCCACTGGCCTTCAATGATCAGGCAGGTGTAGAGCACGCCGATGCCCAGAGGCAGCAGCAGGCTATACAGCATCACCGTGCGCCAGGCGCCAATGCGGTCGACGAGCAGTCCCGCGAGTACGCAGCCGATGTTCAGAAACACGATGCCCAAGGCACTCAGGGCGAAGGTATGGCTGGCGCTCATGCCGAAGGTTTTTTGCATCATGGTCGGGGTGATGACTACAAACACCACAACGGCCGAGGTCAGCACACAGGTGAGAATCATCGCCGGCAGCATCGCCATGCGGTGCTCACGCAGAACCGTGCGCAGCGGCAGTTCGACAGTAGCCTCGCGCTGGGCCTGCATCGCCATGAATACCGGGGTTTCACTGAGCCAGCGACGTAGCCAGACACCAATGACGCCAAACACACCGCCAAGGAGAAACGGGTAGCGCCAGGCGTAATCAAGGATTTCCGCCGGGGTGAACGTCTGTGCCAGAAATGTCGCCGTCAGGGCTCCGATCAAGTAGCCAAAGGTCAGCCCCGCCTGCAGGAAACCCAAGGCATAACCGCGATGCCCGACCGGTGCATGCTCGGCGACGAACACCCAGGCACTCGGCACCTCACCGCCTACCGCAGCACCTTGCAGGACCCTCAGGGCCAACAGCAGCAGTGGAGCGAAATAACCAATCTGGGCGTAGGTCGGCATGATCCCGATCAGCAGGCATGGTAACGCCATCATCAGGATGCTCAGGCTGAAAACCTTCTTGCGTCCCAACTTATCGGCGAAATGCGCCATCAGGATCCCGCCCAGAGGCCGCGCAAGGTAACCGGTAACGAAGATCCCGAAGCTTTGCAGCAGACGCAACCATTCGGGCATTTCTGGCGGAAAGAACAGCTGGCTGAGGGTCAGCGCGAAAAATACGAAAATGATGAAGTCGTAGATTTCCAGCGCGCCGCCAAGGGCTGCAAGCCCCAGTGTCTTGTAGTCCGAGCGGGTGAAGGGCGCCGGGCGCGCATCGTTATTGGCAGTCATGGAAAAAACTCTGGCAGGCAAAAAACCAAGGCGCCCATGGTCTACGCAAATGCGCTTGTGGACAACCCGTTAGACCATCGGCCCAAATACACAAACAGCGTCACCGCAACGGGCCGATTGATTTGTAGTTGCTACGGACCGGACGGGTAATGATCAAGATTTATCCTACAGGCAGACTCGATTGCGCCTGACATTAAACCCAGCCAGTTCCTATCTCGAATATATAAATCAGCGGGTTAAACTTTGGCGTCTCACAACCTACTTTTTCAAAGTAAAAACAACACCACCCAAGGATGAACAAGTCAGATGTCTTTAGTATCGAAAACGCTGGAAGAAATGATCAATGAGATTTACCAGGACGGTAGAGTTTCAGTCGTTGAATATAGGAAGTTGCGTGATGATGCTGATCGCCGCATGGACGCTGTCGTCCGCGAGTTTGGCCTGCACAACAATCTGACAGCGCTCCAGAAAGCAATGGATGTGGTCATGCAGTTAATGCAATCGTCCATCATCGATGCCAAAAAAGCCAAGTTGACCGATACAGGCGAAGCCATCGTCAAGGATGCTGTTGTTGCGCAAATAGAGTACCTGCGCGCTGGCAGCCATTTGGCATTGCATTTGTTGTAATACTTTATATTTACCCGGTCCCGGACAATTGACTTGGGGGCCGGACCCTCACCCCGGCAGGCCTGCAAACATGCAGAGGTAGCTCTGTGAAAAAAACCATGAGAACCCGCTTTTATATGTAACGCCGCTGATCCAATATGGCATGCATCCCATTATCGGGACCACGCTGAAAAGGATCTGAGCATGTTAAAACTCACAGGACTCACCCTCGCAGCCCTCACCCTCAGTGCCGCCGCTCACGCCGATGTCGATCTGAATCTGGGCAGTACCGAACGGGTCACCCGGCTGTTCTCCTACCCCAACAACTGCAACGTCATCTGCTATCGCAACTGGACGCTGGAGCAGACCGTCGAGCATTACCTGACCCAAAGCGTACAGCGCGATGGCTACAAAACCGCAAAAGTGCAGGTAAAGACCGACAACAATCAGCTCTACGCCAATATCAGCGGTGTACCCAAAGGCTATGACAAACCACTGACCGCATTGCTCAAGGCTGGGGATTTGGCCTACAACGGCGCCAGCAAACTGAATGCTGACGGTAAATGGACTTTTAGCTGGTACCTGTTCCTGCCGTTGGGAATGGCGCTGGAAAACCGCAAAAGCGTCGAACTGCTGCACTTCCCGCCGGATTATTCCCTGATCCAGGCCCAGGATTACCTGGAGTCCAAGACCACGGACCGTTGGGCCACGCTGCTGACGAACAACGGCATTCCCGCCGACCAGACACCGGGCTATCAGACCATCATCGACATCGCGCCAATTGCCGCACCGTCCAGCGCCGGTAAGGACCTGGAGGGCGTCTACGGCTACTTCAAGGACTACCAGACCACCATGGTCAAGGAAGTCAGCCAGAACGCCAGCGGCGCTGCGTTGCCAATGGTTGCCTTCGGCGCACCGGTGCGTAACTGGATCAAGCAACAATATGGGCCGACCGTGGACGTGCTGGGCCTGGCAACCATCAGCCCGAGCGAGGGTGTGAAAGTACCCGTACTGGGTTCCAACCACCCGAGCTACATCTGGTACGCCGCCGATCCCGAGGCCTATAGCGGCAGCGATGCCCAGGCCAAGGCCGATGCTGCGGGGCTGAAAGTCATGGGGCAGGATTTGAGCGCCGCGTGCTGGCAGGCCGGGATGGGCAGCAAACCGGGCACTGACCCTACCGTTCAGCTGAAAAGCTGTACTCAGACCTGGCAAGTGACCCAGAAAGAAAAAACCTGCGAACTGTTCTACACCTCGATTCGCAACCTGACGCCTGAACAGGCCGTGGCCAAGTGCTCGACAGCGCAGGTCAAATCTCAGTTGAAACAGTTGAAGAGTCCAGCCCTTGTGACCTCCTCCGCCCCTGCTCCACACTTGTAAACGATAAAGCTCTTTCTCGCGTGAGCCATGGCTGACGCGGGAAAGAGCTTTTTTCACCTGTCATATCTGACAGTAGATCAATTGGTTCATTTGCGAGAGGCTTGGGGCATACCCATGTGCTGCAGGACTGACAGGATGTCAGTAGACGGCGGTCGTAGCACTCGACTGACAAGGATTGTTATGAGAGCCCATGCAGAACAAGCAATACCCCCACCGCCATCAAATGGCATCTATCCGTTTGTAGAATTGCCCCTTCGCCTTGGGTTCCCCTCCAAAGACGACTTTGAAATTATCTACAACACCCAGGGATCGGCAATGGCTGTCGTGGCACTGCGCGAGTTCCCGCGCATCAGCCGAATCTGCCGGGTTTCCGGGCATCTGCTGCCCTATCGCTGCCGACACACTCGGCAACTGGCTCCAGGAATCCACCTCTACGATCCGCGCTTCTGCGGTCTGCTGAGCCACTCCTGCGATCCCAACGTCTTTCTGGACATGAGCGAGCTGTGGTTATGGGCACTCAAGGACATCAAAAAAGGTGATCGACTGACGATGGATTTCGCCGCGACAGAAGACAAACTGCAGCGGCAGTTCGCTTGCCGCTGCGGTTGTCCCTGCTGCCGTGGCTGGATCATCGGCTATGACGAGTCGCCGAACGCCAATGGAGAACAGTTTTTTCAACACTGGCGTCGACGAAGTTCCAGCTGAAAGGCTCTTACAACGTTTCGACCGGACGCAAACGGTACTGCGGCGGCAACTGTTCGAAACCGCTGATGGTGGCGTTCAGGCTTTTCCAGCGACCGTCCTTGATGCCATAGATGCAACCATGGATCGACAGGCTCTGGCCGCGGTGCCAGGCGTTTTGCACAATGCTGGTATGACCGACGTTGGCCACCTGCTGGATCACATTGAGCTCGCAAAGGCGGTCGACCCGCTCTTCTTCGGTGGACAACTTGGCCAGTTCGTCGCGCTTTTCATAATAGAGATCGCGAATCGAGCGCAACCAACCGTCGATCAGGCCCAACTGACGGTCCTGCATCGAGGCGCGTACACCGCCGCAGCCATAGTGGCCAGTGACCAGGATGTGTTTGACTTTGAGTACGTCGACCGCGTACTGAATCACCGACAGGCAGTTGAGGTCGGTGTGCAATACAACGTTGGCCACGTTGCGGTGCACGAACAGATCGCCCGGCAGCATGCCAACGATTTCATTGGCCGGCACGCGGGCATCGGAGCAACCGATCCACAGGTATTCCGGGGTTTGTTGACGGGCCAGCTTGGCGAAGAAATCAGGATCTTCCTGGGTGATCGCGTCGGCCCAGCGCTCATTGTTATCAATCAGATCTTGTAATTCGTTCATGCAATGAAGCCTCGATAATGATGCGCTGGTTTGACAGACAACCGCCTGTCGGGGTCACGTGCGCGATGCAGATACCCCTGATGCCCTGATGCCTATAACGGCGAGCCGACGTTCCCTGCCGGTGGAATTCTCGCAAGCCCAGTGGGTCAACTGTAGTAAGGCCTACAGTATGAGGGAATGCCATGACTGATTCACGACGTCCGTTCGATGAGGCGCAACCCGAGCCCATCGATGACAACGAAGACCGCATGGGCTCAGTGCATGAGCTGAATTTCGACGAGGAAGAACCAGGCACCAGAATCGGCGACTTGATCCCCGAACGCGAGCGTGCACAGAAGATCCCCGACGAACGCGTCCGTGAAGCTGGCATGACCGGCGGCTCGACCGATGACCATGAATCCACCGACGATGACATGAGCCCGGAAACCTTGATCCGTGAAGACGGCGCACGGGACGCCCATGAAGAGGGTGAAGGCGACCAGGCGGATTGGGATTTGAGCATTGTCGATGAGGACGACATCGGCGGGGGCAATGGGTTGGACGAAGCAGAGATGGCGCAGCGCGATCCAATGGATGGCAAGCGTTGATCGTTGTCGTCAGTGAGGACGCCTTCGCGGGCAAGCCTCAATCCACTAATGTACAGGCCATGACCACGGCATCTTCGCGCCCGCCAACAGCGGGGTAGTAATCGCGCCGACGTCCGATTTCGTTGAACCCATACCGCTCATACAACCGAAACGCCGCCCGGTTGCTGTCGCGCACCTCCAGGAAACATTCCCGCGCCTCTGCCTTGTAGGCAATCGACATCAAGTGCTCCAGCAGCGTCAATCCCAGGCCTCGGCCCTGATTTTCCGGTTTGACGGTGATGTTCAGCAAATGCGCCTCGTCGAGAATGATCTGCACCACGCCATGACCGACCTGCTGCTGCCCTTCGAACATCAGCCAGATCTGGTACTTGCCCAGGCCATCGAGAAAAATCCCGCGGGTCCAGGGGTGGCTGTAAGCCGCGTATTCGATTTTCAGTACAGTGTCCAGGTCCGCTTCGGTCATCGGGCGGAACGATACAGCGTCACTCATTCGATTCTTTCCAGCGCGCCATCAGCCGACGCATGGCTTGCCAGACATCAGCCTTACGCTGTGGCTCTTCCATTAATAATTCCAGACCCGGCAGGGCCCAGACCGAACCCAGGCCTTCGACCTGAAGTTCACGGTTGAAGGATTCGGCGTTGGCCTCACCCGCAAAACGCACCGCCGGCAAGCCGATCAGCCACAGGCAGACGCATGGCGCGTCTTCCAGACGGGCCGACAGAAAGCCTTGTACGAAATCCCGAGCTGCTTCCGGCCCTTGATCCATGGTGCCGCGAGCCAGCAGTGGCCAGCGCACCGGCTCGCCGACGATCTGCGGGCTGTCCGGCAGACCGGCGGCGCGCAGCATGTCCTTGAGCAACAGATAGGCCGGATCGCGGGTCTGGAAGCTTTCGCCTGTGGGTAACTCCACCAGCAACAGGCAACGACCCGCGCGCAGCAATTGCAGGGCGAATCGCGGTGGCGGAACGACCGGCGCCTTGACCGCGACCGGGGCCTCCTCTTCTTCGACCTTGGCGTTCGTACGGGTGCTGGCCAACGATGGCCGCGGCACCTCGATTTTTACCCGTTCGGCCGGTTTGACCACGGGCTCCATCGGTGCCTCGGCCACGGGAGCCGGCGCAACCGGGGTGACGACCAATGGCTCGGGCATCTCCAGCAGTTCGGGGCGCGAGGGCGCAGCAAAGGGCAATTCGGTGCGCGGCAGCCAGTTGACCACCTGCATGGCGGTCAAATAAGCGCGGCGACGGGACTCGATAAGCAAAGGTCGGCCACTTGTGGATAACTAAAGTGCGTTGATTCTACCGCCCTTCGCTCAAGATCGCCCGCGCTTGATCGATAGAAAGCCAACTGTCCGTCCCGAGAGTGAATCGCAACGGGCGTGATGCAGTACAATCGCGACTTTTAATCGCCAACCAGCCGGCCATTCCGATGATCGAACCCAAGCGCGTCTTGCGCGCCCTCGCTGAACACTGGGCACTTCTGGAGCCACTGTGCGAGCACTTCGACCAAGGCACCTTGAGCCTCAACGAACTGCGCACGCAACTGGCCGCCCAGCAACTCGACAGTACTGCACAGGACATCACCAGCCTGCTGGATGTGTGGATCCGCCTCGACATTCTGGTTCCCGTGGCGAAAAGCCCGAACCGTTTCGAGCTCAATGCGCAGATCCACGACTTCCTCGCTTACCTGCGCCGTGAGCACCGTCTGGGCCTGTGCCTGGAAATCGAAGCCTATTTGCGCCATCTCGAGCGCCTGGCCGGTTACATTCAGGACGCCTTCGACATTCGCGACGGCAACGACCTGGCGCGTCAATTGCGCCTGCTCGACATGCGCGTGCGCGACGTGCTGAAAAAACTCGACAACGACGAACAGGCGTTGGTGGCCGTCGCCGAACGGGCGAAAACCAGCGATCGGCAGATCCCGCTGCGTCAGCGCTACGCTGAAGTGCTGGCGACCTGGGACGAATACGTCGAGCCGATGATTGAACTGGTGAACGCCGACGGCGCCTTCGAACAAGGCGTGCGCAAGGTCGAAACAGTCCTGCTGAAGATGCTCTCCGAACAGCAGCGCCTCGGCCATCTGGTCGACGACGACATGCTGCTGCGCACCCACGCGCGCATCCTCGAAATGCAGACCAGCGCCCAGCTGACTCTGCGCCACGCCCGCGAACTGCTGCTGCCGCTGCGTGAAGAAGCCCGCCGCCATAACGCCGTGACCCGTGGCGCGGCGCTGGCCTTGTCGGCCATTCGTCGCAAAGGTATCGATGCGGTGCCACAAGCAGCGATGCCGATGTTCACCCGCCCGCAAAGCACGTTCCTGGGCAGCGCCAGTCAGGTCGAAGCCTACGTTTATGCCCTGGCCCGTTTCGAACCAAAACCGGCACGCTTCCCCAAGGCGCACAAGACCCAGAAAGGTGAAGCCCCGCGCGCGCCACGCACGGTTCGGGAAATGCTCGAACGCTGCGAAGACGCCCTGCCGATGCCGGACCTGATGACCTGGCTGCTGGAGCAGGAACCGGACGGCGCCACCGACGAATTGCTCTACTGGTTCTCGCGCCTGTCGCGGGAAAAACGCTTCAAGCGCGAGCGTCTGGAACGCCGCGATTACCACACTCATGAGCATCAGGTCAGCCTGCGCTCCTTCGCCCTGCTCTCGGCCGACGACTGCGCCGCCGAGGATTCTGCGAGCACACTCTATGCAAGTACTTCGCATGCAACTTGATCTAAACGAACTGTCCCAGCTGGCGCCGATCTTTCGCGAGCTGTTCAAGGGCTACCACGTCAGCCGCCGCGATCCGGAGCTGTACGCGCAACTGTCGAACTTCCAGGACCAGTACCGCACGCTATTCAAGGCGTTGGGCTTTGAACTGGTCTGCGACACCCGCGGTTTCTACTACTTCGTGCCAGACCTCGCCGCTGCGGCGGTGAACAAGACCGCGCAACGTCTGGCGCTGTTCACCTTCATTCTCGTCGAGCATCTGGCCGATCAGGGCCGCGACCCGGTCGCCGTGCTGGATGGGGGCAGCCTCGGCCGCGATGAATTGCCATCGCTGCTGGAGAAATATCGCGACCTGTTTATCCAGGCCGAAGTGCAGACCGTCGAAGAACTCGAAGAAAAAATCATGCGCCGCATGACACAACTCGGTTTCGCCGGCGAAGAAAACGGCATCTACCGTTTCCTGCCGCCGATGCACCGTTTCCTCGACGTCTGCCTGTCGGTTCAGCAGGACCGCGATCTGGCGGCCAGCCTGCACAGCGTGTTGCCTCTGCCGGTGCCGGTGCTGATCGATGACGACAGCGACGAAAAACTTTTGGAAACCGATGACCCGCTCGACTTGAGTGACTTCGCTGAAGAAAGCGAAGAAGACGCCATGGCCCGTGCCATAGCCGAAGAACAGGAGACCGACGCATGAGCAAGGAACGCTACGGCATTCGCCGCTTTGCCCTTTTGAACACCGCCGGTTACAGCCTCGGCCTGTTCCCGCTGGAAGAACCGCTGTCGGTTTACGGCGCGAACAACCTCGGTAAATCTGCTTCGATCAACGCCTTGCAGTTCCCGATCCTGGCGCGCATGTCAGACATGAGTTTCGGCAAGTACAGCCTGGAGCAATCCCGGCGCTTCTACTTCGCCTCGGACACCAGTTACATCCTGGTGGAAGTCTCCCTGCCCCACGGCCCACACGTAATCGGCGTGGTCGGCCGCGGCCCGGGCGGTGGTTTCGGTCACCAGTTCTTTGCCTACGCCGGCAAACTGGATCTGGCCCATTACCAGAAAAACGACACCTGCCTGCGTCAGAAAGAATTGTTCACCAACCTTGAGCGCGAAGGCCTGAAAGCCTACGAACTCAAGCCGGATGAACTGCGTCGCTTGCTGGTCGGCGGTCACACCTCGATTCCGCTGGACCTGACGCTGATCCCGCTGCGCTCCACCAGCGAGCAGAGCCTGAAGACCTTTCGCGCCCTGTTCATCAACCTGCTGCACATGCGCGAAATCACTGCGGCCAAACTCAAGCAGCTGTTCCTCGATGCTTTCGAACACAGCCTGCGTTCCGGCAGTGTCGATTACATCGCCGCGTGCGAAGAAGCGTTCCGCGATGTACGCCGCATGGAACAGGACTACAACTCGCTGGTTACCGCCGGCCCGCTGGTTGAAGCGCTGGCCGCAGGCGTGGCCCAGCGCAATATCCTGCGCGGCAAACTGCATCGCCTGTCGCCGCTGCTCGACTCCCTGCTCGGCACCTGGTCGGACTACGCCAGTGCGCGCAAGGAAGAGCTGACGATTCAGGCCGAGCACTATCGCAACGAGCAGGACGCGCTGCAAAACGATCAACGCGGCGGCACTCAGGAGCTGATGCGTCTGGAGCGGGAAATCACCGGCATCCAGCGCTGGCTCGGCGAGTTGTCGGTGCTCAAGCATCGCTTCGCGCTGGTCGATGACGTCAAAGTCCTCGAGCAGCAACTGCTCGCCGCCAAGGACGCGCATGACGAACTGGCCGGTGCACTGGCCCAGTCGCGCCAGTTCAGTGCCGAAGACCTGGAAGAGCGTCTGCGGGATCTGGAAAAACGCCTCAAATCGGTGAAGCAGCAACTCGACCACGCCGACAACAACAGCTACGCCCGTCTGCGCGAAGAGTTTTCGCAGCAGGACGTCGAGCGCCTGATGCGCCTGTTCAACAGCGCGTTGTTCAGCCTGCCACTGGGTGAACACGGCATTACGCTGGACGAGGACGGTCAGTGGGTCAAATCCATGGAGCTGATCCTTGACGGCTTCAAAGGCGAGCGCTTCGAAGTGCCGGGCCTGTCTATCGACATCTCGCACATCGAGCCACCAGCCCTGCAAGCCCTGGCCGACCGTGCGGCGTTACGCGATCAGAAAGAGCGTCTGGACAAAGAACTCAAGCAACTGAAAACTCAAGCTGCCGTGGCAGCCGACCGCGCGGCCAGTAAGACCCAGACCGAAGCGCTGTACCAGCAAGTGCTGGATGCGCAGAAAGCCCTGGAAGACTTCCGCCGCGCGCAAACCCTGAGCGCCGAAGAAGGCGACAAGCTTGAGCAATTGGCGCAGATGGAAGCCGCTCAGGACGAGTTGAAACGCTCCAGCGACGCCTTCACCGAACGCGTCCAGCAACTGTCGGCCAAGCTGCAACTGGTCGGGCGGCAGATCGGCGACATGGAAGCCAAGCAACGCACCCTCGACGACGCCCTGCGCCGCCGTCAGCTGTTGCCAGCGGACCTGCCATTCGGCACGCCGTTCATGGACCCGGTCGACGATTCCATGGAGAACCTGCTGCCGTTGCTCAATGACTATCAAGATAGCTGGCAAGGTTTGCTGCGCAGCGACGGACAAATCGACGCGCTCTACGCTCAGGTTCGCCTGAAAGGCGTGGCCAAGTTCGACAGCGAAGACGATATGGAGCGTCGCCTGCAACTGCTGATCAATGCCTATGCACACCGCACCGATGAAGCCCTGACCCTCGGCAAGGCACGCCGTGCGGCGGTCACCGACATCGCCCGGACCCTGCGTAACATCCGCAGCGACTATGACAGCCTCGAACATCAACTGGCGCTGTTCAACCGCGAGATCAACAAACGTCAGGTTTCCAACCTGCAAAGCTTCCGCATCGTGCTCGCGCCGAACAAGGAAGCGCTCAAGCACATTGACCAGATCATCCACAGCGCCGGTCAGTACGAAGAAGGCGAAACCCTTTCCGTCTTCGACCTGAGCCAAAGCGCCGATCAGGACAACAAGAACGAAGAGGCCAAGGAATACCTGGCGCGGCTGGTGGCGGCAAACCACAACCAGCTCGGTCTCAAGGATCTGTTCGAGCTGGCGTTCGAGATCACCAAGGTCAACGGCCAACCGGTGATCCATACCGACATCGACGGCGCGGCATCCAACGGCACCACCATGACGATCAAGGCGCTGACCAACATGTACTTGTTGCTGCACTTGATGGACCGTGACCAGGCCGGTCGCGTGCGCCTGCCGTACTACCTCGACGAAGCGGCGGACATCGACGAGAAGAACCAGGCGGCACTGCTGGAAACTAGCTTGCAATTGGGCTTCGTGCCGATCCTGGCGAGTGTGAAGCCGCAAGTTTGCGCCAGTGTCGCTATCGACCTGGAAGGCGGCAGCGGCCCGAACGGTATCTACATCGACGAGGCGGACTGGAAGTACATCCGTCGTCACGATGAGGTGAAGGCTACCGTTGTTGTACAAGCTGATGAGCCAGAGCTGGATGCGGTCTGATTTGACTTAATCCAAGCCAACAAAAAGGCCGCGATCCAAATGGATCGCGGCCTTTTTTTATCTTTTCATTGTAGGAGCGAGGCTTGCCCGCGAAGGCGTCATCACAGACGCAATAACTACTTGCCGATCGAAATCTTCGGCGCCCAGGTCAGCCATTCATCTTCGAACTGGTCAAACAGCGGGAATGTTTGCTCGGGCCGCGCCGGGGCACCCATGCGATCGCCATCCGGTGTGGCAAACGCAATGCCGCCCTGGACCAGCGTCTCCAGCGATTCGGTGCGTATTGTCGCGCCTTTGAACAAGCCGTAGTCAAAACCAAAACCACTGGTGTTCCAGAACCGCGTGCCACTGCGCACCAGCGGCGCGTACTTCGGCTCGATCAGGATGTGCACCAACACTCGATCCGCCGTTTGGCCCAGTTCATAGCCGGTCACCTTACCCACCGTGATTTCACGATAGGTGACGGGGACACCAGTCTTCAACGAACCCCTACGAGCAGCGCTCAACACCAGACTCAAACCAGCTTCTTCCTTGGCGGTTTCCGGGGGAATGGTCAGGGCCACAAAGTTCTTTTGCGGGCCGAGGTTCTTTGGCGCGGGCTGCACTTCGATGTATTGCCCGGTGACCAACGTTTCGAGGTTCGAGGTTTTAATCAGACCTAGCTCAGGTTTGACCACCCAAAACTGACTGCCGACCCGAGCGATACGCTCCGGCACTTCTGTGATCCGCGCGGTCAGCAGTACTGATTGCAGGTCATCACTGAGGTCGACGTCCTCGATCTTGCCAACGTCCAGCCCTTTGAATCGAACCGGCGTGCCACTGCGCAGGCCATCGGCGCGATCAACCTTGATTGTCACCATCGTGCCTTTCTGCGTTGCCTCGTCATGGCTCGCATGCAGGCGGAAACGTGGAATACGCTTCTGCAATGGTGCTTTGGCTTCCGGGGTTTCGAAGGCGATGCCGCCGGCCATCAGGCTTTGCAACGACTCACTTTTGACCTGGATGCCGCCGGTCAACCCACCGGTGAGCGTAATGCCGCTGGCATTCCAGAAACGCGTCGAGGCGTTGACCAGCCCTTCGTATTCCTTCTCGATGTGCACACCGATCACAAGCTGCTTTTTGGTGCGGGAGAACTGATAGCTCTGCACCGAACCGACCTTGACCTGCTTGTAGAGAATCGGACTGCCGACTTCCAGTGAACCGAGGTTCTCGGTGAATAGCACCAGATGCAGACCCGGCGAACGCAGATCCAGAGGCGGCGCCTTGGGCCGCGCTTCGAACTCGCGCTGCGGTGCCCCGCCCTTGTCGCCAGGCCGAACGGCGATGTAGTTACCTTTGACCAGAGCTTCCAGGCCTGTAATACCGGCGAGCGAAATCGATGGTTTCACCACCCAGAACTGGGTGCCAGTGACCAGGTAATCCTCGGCGAGTGGGTCGAGAGTCAACTCGGCACTAGCACTGGACAGGTCCGGGTCAATCTTGAGCGTTTTCAGATTACCGACCTGGATGCCTTTGTACATTACCGGCGTACGACCGGCCTGCAGGCCTTCGAAATCGCTGAGTTTGACCTTGACTCGAATACCCGCTGCGGCCGCATCGAAATCCTCATAGAGACGGAACGGCAGGCTTGGATCGGTGGGCGGGCTGTCCTTGCGGTTCTCCGGAGTGGCAAATGCAATACCACCGGCGACGATGCTGGCGAGGGACTCGCTACGCACTTTCACACCGGAGAGGTTGGCGTCGATACTGATGCCGCTGGCATTCCAGAAACGCGTGTGTTTACGCACCAGGTTGGCGTAGGTCGGCTCGATGAAGACTTTGAGTTCGACAGTATTCTGGTCTGCGGACAGCACGTAGCTTTTGATCTGACCGACCTGGATCTGTTTATAGAACACCGGGCTGCCGCGATTCAGCGAGCCAAGGCGATCAGCCTTGATGGTCAGGTGCAGGCCGGGTTGGGCATCCGATAGCGGAGGCTCTTGGGCCAAGGCCTTGAACTTGCGAGTCGGCTCGCCTTCACCTGGGCTGACGGCCACATAGTTACCCGAGACCAGCGTCTCCAGGCCCGTGATACCTGCCAGGCTCACGCTCGGCTTGACCAGCCAGAAACGCGTGCTGGTCTTGAGGTATTGCTCCACGTCCTTGTTCATCTCGATGGTGGCGATCACTCCTTTGGAGCTGCCTTCGTCATCGAGTTTGAGGGCTTTCACCTTACCGACCGACATGCCTTTGTAGACAACTTCAGTCTTGTTGGCCTGAATGCCTTCACCGCTTTCGAAGCGCACATGAATCTCGATGCCCGTCTCGCTGTAGGCACGCCAGCCTAGCCAGCCGCCGATAATCAAGGCGATCAGGGGCAACACCCAAATGGCTGACCAGTTCGAGGCCGGTCGGGTTTTCGCTTTAGGCAAATCAGTCATGGTCGTCGTCCGACTCCGTGTTATCCCAAATCAGTCGGGGATCGAAAGTTACCGCGGCAAGCATCGTCAGAATCACCACACTGGCGAAGGCGATGGCGCCAAGATTGGCTTCGATGCTGGCAAGCCGTCCAAAATTCACAACCGCCACCAGGATGGCAATTACAAAGATATCCAGCATCGACCAGCGGCCGATGAACTCGATAAAGCGGTACATCAGAATGCGCTGGCGTGCCGAGAGCGGCTGACGGCGCTGCACCGAAAACAGCAGCAATGCGATGCCCACCAGCTTGAACGTGGGTACCAGGATGCTGGCGATAAAAACCACGGCGGCGATCGGAATCATGCCGTGCTGAACCAGTTGGATCACACCGGACATAATGGTGCTCGGATCGCCCTGCCCCAGGGAATTGACGGTCATGATCGGTAGCACATTGGCCGGGATATAGAGAATCGCGCCCGTGATTAATAACGCCCAAGTACGCATCAGACTGTTCGGGCGGCGGGCGTGAACCAGCGCACCGCAGCGAGTGCAAACCTGCTCGTCGGTATCGGCTTCCTGCTTGTTCAACTCATGGCATTCGGCGCAAATCAGAATGCCTGCATCAATCGCCCGCATGGGCATCTTCTCCTGATAGAGCCTGCCAGATCTGGTGGGGTGACATCACTACCTCCAGCCAGACCTGAACCAACAACAAACTGATGAAGCACGCCAGACCAAGACCTACGGTGATCGCCGCCATATCGGCCAATTTGACGATCGCAACCAGTACGCCCATGAGGTAAACCTCGAGCATCCCCCAGTCCCGTAGATGGTGATAAATGCGGTAGAGCAGCAGGCCATAACTGCGTCCGATATCGAAGCGAATACTCAGCAACACGAACAGCTGGCAAAGCAGCTTGAGCAGCGGAATCCCCATGCTGCAAAGGAATACCACTGCTGCTACGCCTCGCATACCGGTATCGAACAGACCGACAACGCCACTCCAGACAGTATCGTGCGACGACTGTCCGAGTAGATGGAGCTGCATGATGGGTAAAAAGTTCGCAGGGATGTACAACAACAGTGCGGCAATGACCAAGGCGAGACTGCGCTGGACGACATTGTGCCGATGGGCATACAGCTCATAACCGCAGCGTACACAGATGGCTTTCTCACCATGAGCAAGCTCAGGCTTGCGCATCAGCAAGTCGCACTCATGACACGCTACCAAGTCGTCCAGCGGTAAATCTGACAGCCCTGGGGCGTCAACCGGATCTGGCATAAAGGCTTTGGCTCCGAAAAAGTTGGACCTATTCTAGTGTCCCGACTCGAAAATAACTGTGCAATTTTGTATTGCCGTCAGAGTGCTCTTTTCCTGCGGACAAAACAAAACCCCTACCTGCATACGCAGATAGGGGTTTCGGAATTTAATCTTGACGATGACCTACTCTCACATGGGGAAACCCCACACTACCATCGGCGATGCATCGTTTCACTGCTGAGTTCGGGATGGGATCAGGTGGTTCCAATGCTCTATGGTCGTCAAGAAATTCGGTAGCCAGGTCGTTCTCTCTTGCGAGATCACGCTCCAGCGAATGGGTATGCGATAGTTTGTGTGTTTGTTCTCGAACTTTCGGTTCGTTTCGTCTTCACACACCGCAATCTGGCCTCTTTCGAGTTCACAAATTGCTTGGGTGTTATATGGTCAAGCCTCACGGGCAATTAGTATTGGTTAGCTCAACGCCTCACAGCGCTTACACACCCAACCTATCAACGTCGTAGTCTTCGACGGCCCTTCAGGGGACTCAAGGTCCCAGTGAGATCTCATCTTGAGGCTAGTTTCCCGCTTAGATGCTTTCAGCGGTTATCTATTCCGAACATAGCTACCCGGCAATGCCACTGGCGTGACAACCGGAACACCAGAGGTTCGTCCACTCCGGTCCTCTCGTACTAGGAGCAGCCCCTCTCAAATCTCAAACGTCCACGGCAGATAGGGACCGAACTGTCTCACGACGTTCTAAACCCAGCTCGCGTACCACTTTAAATGGCGAACAGCCATACCCTTGGGACCGGCTTCAGCCCCAGGATGTGATGAGCCGACATCGAGGTGCCAAACACCGCCGTCGATATGAACTCTTGGGCGGTATCAGCCTGTTATCCCCGGAGTACCTTTTATCCGTTGAGCGATGGCCCTTCCATACAGAACCACCGGATCACTAAGACCTACTTTCGTACCTGCTCGACGTGTCTGTCTCGCAGTCAAGCGCGCTTTTGCCTTTATACTCTACGACCGATTTCCGACCGGTCTGAGCGCACCTTCGTACTCCTCCGTTACTCTTTAGGAGGAGACCGCCCCAGTCAAACTACCCACCATACACTGTCCTCGATCCGGATAACGGACCTGAGTTAGAACCTCAAAGTTGCCAGGGTGGTATTTCAAGGTTGGCTCCACGCGAACTGGCGTCCACGCTTCAAAGCCTCCCACCTATCCTACACAAGCAAATTCAAAGTCCAGTGCAAAGCTATAGTAAAGGTTCACGGGGTCTTTCCGTCTAGCCGCGGATACACTGCATCTTCACAGCGATTTCAATTTCACTGAGTCTCGGGTGGAGACAGCGCCGCCATCGTTACGCCATTCGTGCAGGTCGGAACTTACCCGACAAGGAATTTCGCTACCTTAGGACCGTTATAGTTACGGCCGCCGTTTACCGGGGCTTCGATCAAGAGCTTCGCGTTAGCTAACCCCATCAATTAACCTTCCGGCACCGGGCAGGCGTCACACCCTATACGTCCACTTTCGTGTTTGCAGAGTGCTGTGTTTTTAATAAACAGTCGCAGCGGCCTGGTATCTTCGACCGGCGTGGGCTTACGCAGTAAATGCTTCACCCTCACCGGCGCACCTTCTCCCGAAGTTACGGTGCCATTTTGCCTAGTTCCTTCACCCGAGTTCTCTCAAGCGCCTTGGTATTCTCTACCCAACCACCTGTGTCGGTTTGGGGTACGGTTCCTGGTTACCTGAAGCTTAGAAGCTTTTCTTGGAAGCATGGCATCAACCACTTCGTCACCCAGAGGGTAACTCGTCATCAGCTCTCGGCCTTAGAATCCCGGATTTACCTAAGATTCCAGCCTACCACCTTAAACTTGGACAACCAACGCCAAGCTGGCCTAGCCTTCTCCGTCCCTCCATCGCAATAACCAGAAGTACAGGAATATTAACCTGTTTTCCATCGACTACGCTTTTCAGCCTCGCCTTAGGGACCGACTAACCCTGCGTCGATTAACGTTGCGCAGGAAACCTTGGTCTTTCGGCGTGGGTGTTTTTCACACCCATTGTCGTTACTCATGTCAGCATTCGCACTTCTGATACCTCCAGCAAGCTTCTCAACTCACCTTCACAGGCTTACAGAACGCTCCTCTACCGCATCACCTAAGTGATACCCGTAGCTTCGGTGTATGGTTTGAGCCCCGTTACATCTTCCGCGCAGGCCGACTCGACTAGTGAGCTATTACGCTTTCTTTAAAGGGTGGCTGCTTCTAAGCCAACCTCCTAGCTGTCTAAGCCTTCCCACATCGTTTCCCACTTAACCATAACTTTGGGACCTTAGCTGACGGTCTGGGTTGTTTCCCTTTTCACGACGGACGTTAGCACCCGCCGTGTGTCTCCCATGCTCGGCACTTGTAGGTATTCGGAGTTTGCATCGGTTTGGTAAGTCGGGATGACCCCCTAGCCGAAACAGTGCTCTACCCCCTACAGTGATACATGAGGCGCTACCTAAATAGCTTTCGAGGAGAACCAGCTATCTCCGAGCTTGATTAGCCTTTCACTCCGATCCACAGGTCATCCGCTAACTTTTCAACGGTAGTCGGTTCGGTCCTCCAGTTAGTGTTACCCAACCTTCAACCTGCCCATGGATAGATCGCCCGGTTTCGGGTCTATTCCCAGCGACTAGACGCCCTATTAAGACTCGCTTTCGCTACGCCTCCCCTATTCGGTTAAGCTCGCCACTGAAAATAAGTCGCTGACCCATTATACAAAAGGTACGCAGTCACCCAACAAAGTGGGCTCCCACTGCTTGTACGCATACGGTTTCAGGATCTATTTCACTCCCCTCTCCGGGGTTCTTTTCGCCTTTCCCTCACGGTACTAGTTCACTATCGGTCAGTCAGTAGTATTTAGCCTTGGAGGATGGTCCCCCCATATTCAGACAAAGTTTCTCGTGCTCCGTCCTACTCGATTTCATGACCAAGAGATTTTCGCGTACAGGGCTATCACCCACTATGGCCGCACTTTCCAGAGCGTTCCGCTAATCTCAAAGCCACTTAAGGGCTAGTCCCCGTTCGCTCGCCACTACTAAGGGAATCTCGGTTGATTTCTTTTCCTCAGGGTACTTAGATGTTTCAGTTCCCCTGGTTCGCTTCTTAAGCCTATGTATTCAGCTTAAGATACCTAACTTATGTTAGGTGGGTTCCCCCATTCAGACATCTCCGGATCAAAGTCTGTTTGCCGACTCCCCGAAGCTTTTCGCAGGCTACCACGTCTTTCATCGCCTCTGACTGCCAAGGCATCCACCGTATGCGCTTCTTCACTTGACCATATAACCCCAAGCAATCTGGTTATACTGTGAAGACGACATTCGCCGAAAATTCGCGATTAAACTCACAAATTTTACCTTAGCCTGAACAACACCAGTGAAAGTGTTATCCAGTCTATCTTTCTATCACATACCCAAATTTTTAAAGAACGATCTAATCAAAGACTAGAAATCAACATTCACCATCGTCACGATGGAATGCTCATTTCTAAGCTTTCAACAAACAGAAGCAGTAGTGGTGGAGCCAAACGGGATCGAACCGTTGACCTCCTGCGTGCAAGGCAGGCGCTCTCCCAGCTGAGCTATGGCCCCGTATTTCTACAGGCGTTTCCCACACAAAATTGGTGGGTCTGGGCAGATTCGAACTGCCGACCTCACCCTTATCAGGGGTGCGCTCTAACCAACTGAGCTACAGACCCAATTTCGAGCTTTAAGGCCGACCTCACCCTGCTCTTTACCGCAAAACATGGGGTGCGCTCTAACCAACTAAGCTACAACCTGTTAGGGCTGCTTCTTATCGTCTTCTTCAATGAATCAAGCAATTCGTGTGGGAACTTATGGAGCAGCTGATGTCGTCGATTAAGGAGGTGATCCAGCCGCAGGTTCCCCTACGGCTACCTTGTTACGACTTCACCCCAGTCATGAATCACACCGTGGTAACCGTCCTCCCGAAGGTTAGACTAGCTACTTCTGGTGCAACCCACTCCCATGGTGTGACGGGCGGTGTGTACAAGGCCCGGGAACGTATTCACCGCGACATTCTGATTCGCGATTACTAGCGATTCCGACTTCACGCAGTCGAGTTGCAGACTGCGATCCGGACTACGATCGGTTTTATGGGATTAGCTCCACCTCGCGGCTTGGCAACCCTCTGTACCGACCATTGTAGCACGTGTGTAGCCCAGGCCGTAAGGGCCATGATGACTTGACGTCATCCCCACCTTCCTCCGGTTTGTCACCGGCAGTCTCCTTAGAGTGCCCACCATGACGTGCTGGTAACTAAGGACAAGGGTTGCGCTCGTTACGGGACTTAACCCAACATCTCACGACACGAGCTGACGACAGCCATGCAGCACCTGTCTCAATGTTCCCGAAGGCACCAATCCATCTCTGGAAAGTTCATTGGATGTCAAGGCCTGGTAAGGTTCTTCGCGTTGCTTCGAATTAAACCACATGCTCCACCGCTTGTGCGGGCCCCCGTCAATTCATTTGAGTTTTAACCTTGCGGCCGTACTCCCCAGGCGGTCAACTTAATGCGTTAGCTGCGCCACTAAGAGCTCAAGGCTCCCAACGGCTAGTTGACATCGTTTACGGCGTGGACTACCAGGGTATCTAATCCTGTTTGCTCCCCACGCTTTCGCACCTCAGTGTCAGTATCAGTCCAGGTGGTCGCCTTCGCCACTGGTGTTCCTTCCTATATCTACGCATTTCACCGCTACACAGGAAATTCCACCACCCTCTACCATACTCTAGCTCGTCAGTTTTGAATGCAGTTCCCAGGTTGAGCCCGGGGATTTCACATCCAACTTAACGAACCACCTACGCGCGCTTTACGCCCAGTAATTCCGATTAACGCTTGCACCCTCTGTATTACCGCGGCTGCTGGCACAGAGTTAGCCGGTGCTTATTCTGTCGGTAACGTCAAAACAATTACGTATTAGGCAACTGCCCTTCCTCCCAACTTAAAGTGCTTTACAATCCGAAGACCTTCTTCACACACGCGGCATGGCTGGATCAGGCTTTCGCCCATTGTCCAATATTCCCCACTGCTGCCTCCCGTAGGAGTCTGGACCGTGTCTCAGTTCCAGTGTGACTGATCATCCTCTCAGACCAGTTACGGATCGTCGCCTTGGTGAGCCATTACCTCACCAACTAGCTAATCCGACCTAGGCTCATCTGATAGCGCAAGGCCCGAAGGTCCCCTGCTTTCTCCCGTAGGACGTATGCGGTATTAGCGTCCGTTTCCGAGCGTTATCCCCCACTACCAGGCAGATTCCTAGGCATTACTCACCCGTCCGCCGCTCGCCACCAGGTACAAGTACCCGTGCTGCCGCTCGACTTGCATGTGTTAGGCCTGCCGCCAGCGTTCAATCTGAGCCATGATCAAACTCTTCAGTTCAAACATCTTTGGGTTTTTAAGAAACCCTAAACTTGGCTCAGCAATCGTTGGTCACATCTTTGATTTCTCGCGGAGTAACTTGTGATGCTGATAATCTTGTTGACTATCAGTCTGACTCCACAAGCACCCACACGAATTGCTTGATTCAGTTGTTAAAGAGCGGTTGGTTAAGATCTTTCATCTGAACCGAGGCGCGCATTCTACAGCAGCCTCTGTTGCTGTCAAGCGGTTATTTTCAGAAGTTTTCAAAGTTTCCTCTGCAACTTCAACCACTTGCGCTTTCGATCTCTCGTTAGCGGGAGGCGAATTCTACAGCGTTACTCGCTGCTGTCAACACCTCTTTTTCTCCGCTTTCGACCGAGATGATCGAACCGTCAATAAGGCAAAAACACACTGCCCTACCAACTCCTTCTGGCTTCGATGAACTGAAACGTAACCGCTGCCGAAAACTGCGTAACTCTTTGTTTACCAAGGAGTTTTCGGTTTCGACTGCGCCGGAAGTGGGGCGAATTATAGACTTCCAGAATCTGCCGTCAACCTCTAATTACGCTTTTCTTGCAGAAGGTGCCTTTTTGGCTGTTAAACGTGGAATCCGGCGGGTTACAGGCGGCAATCTCAACACCAACAACAACGCACCTATAGAAGCATAGATCGCCCACTCCTTCAGATCGGCACGAACGATCCACAACATATGCAGCAATCCGAGCCCGAGAACCACATAGACCAACCGATGCAACTTCTTCCAGCGAGAACCCAAACGCCGCTGACTGTAGCGATTGGAGGTAACAGCCAATGCCAACAAACAGAGAAACCCCAGGCCCCCGACAATAATGTACGGCCGCTTGCGCAACTCGATACCCAACTGCGACCAATCAAAGCCAAGAATGAAAGCGGTGTAACCGCTCAAATGCAGAACCACATAAGCGAAGCACCACAACCCCAACTGCCGTCGGACAGCTATCCATCCCGGCCAACCGGTGAGCTTCTGCAAAGGAGTCATGCTTAATGTAATCAGCAGCAGTACAAGCGTCCCCAGCCCTAGACGGTCAACCAGTACCTTGCCCGGATCTGGACCCAACATATCCCCCCAAGCCTGATACAACCAAAACAGCGGCCAAATCGCTGCAGCGATGAAGACGCCAATACGCCAGAACGGATATCGCATCAGTAATTCTTCCGCAGATCGAGCCCTGAATAGAGAGAAGCGACTTCATCCGAGTAACCATTGAACATTTGCGTGTCCCGCACGTTGGGCTTGAACAGACCGCTCGGCAAACGCCTTTCTCGTGCCTGGGTCCAGCGCGGGTGATCGACTGTCGGGTTCACGTTCGCATAAAAGCCATACTCATCCGAAGCAATACTCTGCCAGGTGGTTTTCGGCTGCTCACTGACCAGGCTGATCCGCACGATGGATTTAATGCTCTTGAAGCCGTATTTCCAAGGCACCACCAGACGCAGCGGTGCACCGTTCTGATTGGGCAACTCACGCCCGTACATGCCCATAGCAAGAATCGCCAACGGATTCATCGCCTCATCCAGACGCAGCCCTTCTACATAAGGCCAGTCGATCAGGGCAAAACCGGAACGCTGCCCGGGCATAGTTTGGGGATCCTGCAAGGTTTCGAAGCGAATGAACTTGGCTTTGGACGTCGGCTCTACTTCCTTGAGCAACGCCGAAATGGGAAAACCTATCCACGGAATGACCATCGACCAGGCCTCCACACAGCGAAGACGATAAATACGCTCTTCCAGTTGATAAGGCTTCATGAAGTCTTCCAGCGCATACCGCCCCGGCCTCCCCACCTCCCCGTCCACCACCACGCTCCAGGGTTCGGTTTTCAGCGCACCGGCATTGGCCGCGGGATCACCTTTATCGGTACCGAACTCATAGAAGTTGTTGTAGTGAGTCGCATCCTTGAAAGGTGTGATCGCCTCGTCCTTGACGTTGACCGCCCCCCACTTGGTAGAAGGAAGCTTTTCGGCAAACCAGGAGGGCGCCTTGCCAGGCTCGACATCAGCATAACGCGCAACATCGTCGGCACTCGCCCAACGCGGCAGACTGCTCGCAGCCAAACCTGCAACGGCGGCACCTAATACACTGCGACGAGAAAGGTAGAGGGATTCAGGCGTGACGTCCGACTCATGACAGTCAGACGCTTTGGGGACTTTGATCAGCATGACAACTCCGCAGCTTTGGAGGACAGATGCACCCATAGACTGCGGAGTATGAGGGAAATTACATCACTCGGCTTTTTTGTGCCGACGAAGGCGCAGCAGGTACTGCACCGGCCCGGAAGCCGCATAGGCAAGGAAAACCAGCAGCAGGATACGCGGCGGATCACTGAACACAACGGCGAATACCAATACCACTGCGAGGATCGCGACAAAGGGAACGCGCCCTTTCAAGTCCAGCTCCTTGAAGCTGTTGTACTTGATGTTACTGACCATCAGCATGCCAGCGGCGGCAACCATCAGTGCAACCAGGAACGACATCTTGGAACCCTGAATGCCGTAGTCGCTGAATGCCCAGACAATGCCCGCGACCACTCCGGCGGCAGCCGGGCTGGCCAGACCGATGAAGTAACGTTTGTCTGCAGTGCCGACCTGAGTGTTGAAACGCGCCAGGCGTAACGCCGCCCCCGCTACATAGATGAAGGCGACCATCCAGCCGACCTTGCCCATATCGCCCAAGGCCCAGCCGAATGCCAGCAATGCCGGCGCCACACCAAAGGCAACCATGTCTGACAGCGAGTCATACTCGGCACCGAAAGCGCTTTGGGTATTGGTCATACGGGCAACGCGACCGTCGAGGCCGTCGAGTACCATGGCGACGAAAATCGCGATCGCGGCAAACGCAAAATATTTGCTCGCGCCGATGGCATCACCTGCACTCAAGGCACTCTGGGCGCTCATCGAGTTGATGATGGAATAAAACCCTGCGAAGAGGTTCGCAGTGGTGAACAGATTCGGCAGAAGATAGATACCACGATGCCGGACTTTACGGCCTTCAGCGTCATGCCCTTCTTCGATGTGTTCATCGATGGGCAGAAGGCTTTCGGCGTCAGAAGCCTGCTTTGGCTCTTCGGGACGTTCGCTCATGGACATTTACCTTGCAACGGGGTGGAAAGTTTCGACAGGTGTCTGGGACGACGGTTCGGCCACAAACAATGCAGCTTTATACCAGAACCGACGGATCCAAACGAAAAAACGCGGCCTAGGCCGCGTTTTCCGTACAAGCTCGGGACTTAGTTCTTGGCTTTGTCGACGATCTTGTTGGCACCGATCCACGGCATCATGGAGCGCAGTTGCTCACCGATGATTTCGATACCGTGAGCGGCGTTGTTACGACGCTTGGCGGTCATCGAAGGATAGCCGGTGGCGCCTTCGCTGATGAACATCTTGGCGTATTCGCCGTCCTGAATACGTTTCAGGGCGTTGCGCATGGCCTGACGGGATTCGGCGTTGATCACTTCCGGACCGGTCACGTACTCGCCGTATTCAGCGTTGTTGGAGATCGAGTAGTTCATGTTGGCGATACCGCCTTCGTACATGAGGTCAACGATCAACTTCAGTTCGTGCAGGCATTCGAAGTAGGCCATTTCCGGCGCGTAGCCAGCTTCAACCAGGGTTTCGAAACCGGCTTTTACCAGCTCAACGGTACCGCCGCACAGAACGGCTTGCTCGCCGAACAGGTCGGTTTCAGTCTCGTCCTTGAAGGTGGTTTCGATGATGCCGGTACGACCGCCACCAACGCCAGCGGCGTAGGACAGTGCAACGTTTTTGGCGTTGCCCGAAGCATCCTGGTAGATAGCGATCAGGTCAGGGATACCGCCGCCTTTGACGAACTCGGAACGCACGGTGTGGCCCGGAGCTTTCGGCGCGATCATGATCACGTCGAGGTCAGCACGTGGCACAACCTGGTTGTAGTGAATCGCGAAACCGTGGGAGAAGGCCAGGGTGGCGCCTTTCTTGATGTTCGGCTCGATTTCGTTCTTGTACAGGGCAGACTGGAACTCGTCCGGGGTCAGGATCATGACCAGGTCGGCAGCCGCTACGGCGGAAGCAACGTCAGTCACTTTCAGGCCGTGGGCTTCAGCTTTGGCAACAGTAGCCGAACCTTTACGCAGACCAACAGTAACGTCAACGCCGGAGTCTTTCAGGTTGCACGCTTGAGCGTGGCCCTGGGAACCGTAACCGATGATGGCAACTTTCTTGCCCTGGATGATCGACAGGTCGCAGTCTTTATCGTAGAAAACTTTCATGAATTTCCCCTTTATATCTGGCCCTTCAGGCCATTCGCTAATTTGGTTTAGATGCTCAGTACTTTGTCGCCGCGGGCAATCCCGGTGACGCCACTGCGTACGGTTTCCAGAATCGAGGCAGTCCCGATCGATTGAATGAAGCTGTCGAGCTTGTCGCTGGTACCGGTCAATTGAACGGTATACACGCTAGCGCTGACATCAACGATCTGCCCACGATAAATATCGGTGGTGCGCTTGATCTCGGCGCGCTGGGCGCCGGTGGCCTTGACCTTGACCAGCATCAGTTCGCGCTCGATGTGAGCACTTTCCGACAGGTCGACCAGTTTTACCACTTCGATCAGTTTGTTCAGGTTCTTGGTGATCTGTTCGATGACTTCATCATGGCCAACAGTGGTCAGCGTCAGACGCGACAGAGTCGGGTCTTCGGTGGGTGCCACGGTCAGGCTTTCGATGTTGTAGTTGCGCTGCGAGAACAGGCCGACTACACGAGACAGAGCGCCCGGTTCGTTTTCCAGAAGCAAGGAAATAATGTGCCGCATGATTAAGTACGCTCCGTCTTGCTCAGCCACATATCGCGCATGGAGCCGTCTTTGATCTGCATCGGGTAGACGTGCTCGCTGGTGTCGACCGAAATATCGATAACCACCAGGCGATCTTTCATGGCGAACGCCTCTTCCATCTTCGACTTCAAATCTTTCGATTCGGTGATGCGCACGCCAACGTGACCGTAGGCCTCGGCCAGCTTGACGAAGTCAGGCAACGATTCCATGTAGGAGTGCGAGTGGCGGCTGCCATAACTCATGTCCTGCCACTGGCGAACCATACCCAGTACACCGTTATTCAGAATGACGATCTTCACCGGTAAACCGTATTGCAGGCAGGTCGACAGTTCCTGAATGTTCATCTGGATGCTGCCCTCGCCCGTTACGCAGGCGACGTCGTCATCCGGGAAGCTCAGCTTGATGCCCATGGCCGCCGGAAAACCGAAGCCCATGGTGCCCAGGCCACCGGAGTTGATCCAGCGGTTTGGCTTGTTGAACGTGTAGTACTGCGCAGCGAACATTTGGTGCTGGCCCACGTCGGAGGTCACAAAGGCATCGCCCTTGGTCACTTCGCACAGGGTTTCGATCACGGTCTGCGGCTTGATCACGCTCCCGTCGCCCTTGTCGTAAGGGAACAGGCCGCGGTCGCCGCGCCACTCATCGACTTGCTTCCACCAGCTGGCAACGGACTCCTTGTTCGGGGTCTCGCCGATTTCCTTGAGGATCGCGACCATTTCGGTCAGGACACTCTCGACTGGACCGACGATAGGCACGTCTGCCTTGATGGTCTTGGAAATCGAAGCCGGGTCGATGTCGATGTGAATGATCTTGGCATTCGGACAGAACTTGGCCGGGCCGTTGATCACGCGGTCATCGAAACGCGCGCCGACTGCAAGGATCACATCGGCATGGTGCATCGCCAGGTTGGCGGTGTAGCTGCCGTGCATGCCGAGCATGCCAATGAACTGACGGTCGGTGCCAGGGTAGGCACCCAGGCCCATCAGGGTATTGGTCACTGGCAGATTGAGCATTTTTGCCAGTTCGGTCAGCGGCGCGGAGCCACCTCCGAGAATCACGCCGCCGCCTGCATAAAGCACAGGACGCTTGGCCGCCAGGAGCATTTCGGCTGCCTTGCGGATTTGCCCGGAGTGACCGCGAACGGCCGGGCTGTAGGAACGCAGCTTGGCTTTTTTCGGGAAGATGTATTCGAACTTCTCGGCCGGGTTGGTCATGTCTTTCGGGATATCGACAACGACCGGACCAGGACGACCGGATTGCGCCAGGTAGAACGCCTTCTTCATGACTTCCGGGATTTCCGACGCATGCTTGATCATGAAGCTGTGCTTCACGATCGGCCGGGAGATACCGATCATGTCGGTTTCCTGGAATGCATCGGTACCTACCATGGTGCTAGGCACCTGGCCGGAAATGATCACCATCGGAATGGAGTCCATGTAGGCCGTGGCAATACCGGTGATGGCGTTGGTTGCGCCCGGACCGGAAGTCACCAGTACCACGCCGGCTTTACCGGTGGCACGGGCATAACCGTCGGCCATATGGGTCGCAGCCTGCTCGTGACGAACCAGGATGTGGGTCACTTCCGGTTCTTTGAACAGGGCATCGTAGACATGAAGAAGAGCACCGCCCGGGTACCCGTAGATATATTTGACGCCTTCGTCACGCAAAAAGCGGACGAGCATCTCACCGCCAGATAAAAGCTCCACGTTGTTCACCTCTAAAACGCCAGAATACCGTCCACATACATGAGGACGGGTCTTAATAGGTTTACTTCTCGGCAGAGCATGAGCGACGGTGGTCGCCGACTACGTCAGCACTGACTGAGCAAGTATTGGGAACGTCCCAAGTGTTGCGGGCCTTTCCCACCCAGCGCGAGGTAACGCGTTGCGGGTGTAACAGGTCGGCGCGGATGTGCGCCTCATGATCTACCGAGTGGGTCTGCTTCTGGCAGTCCCTCTACAGCGGACTTTGGATTCTTCTGTTTCGCCCATCGCAAGTCAAGCCGTCAATGTGCTTTATTCGAACTAAGCGCATGAGAACGCAAGAAAAAACCTTTAAACCGCAACTGTGTTAGCTTCGATTGCGCACCCATGACAAGGAAATGGCATGCGAACGTTCTTCTTCACCGCCGGCTTGCTGATCAGCCTGAGCCCTTTGTGCATGGCGGGTCAGATCTATAAATGGGTCGATGCCCAGGGCGTTACTCATTTCGATGCGCAACCACCCCCAGGCCAGGAGCCGACCCTCGTGGTGACACCCGCCCCGCCCGTCGGCAAACCGAGCGCGCCGCCGCGCAGCAACGTCATAGGCGATCAACGGGCCATCGACAACAAAGTGAAAAAGCAGGTCGCCGAGCAGCAAGACCAGCTAAAAGTATTCTGCGAACAGGCCCGAACGAACCTGGCTCAACTGCAGAATAATCCGCGACTACGGGAGGATGTCGAGGGTGAGATGCGCCGCCTGACCGACCAACAACGTCAGGAGCGCATCACCGAAGCACAGAAACAGATTGTGAAAAACTGCCAATAGAAGGAGTCAGCGGGAGGCGGTGATCAACAGGTCGAACTCTTTGAGCAAGACCTGAAGCTGCCGGTCCTTGCCCTGGACGTTGCGGGCGGCGAAGACCATTTCGGCCATCTCCTGAATACCCGACGCGTTCGGCAAGGGCAGATCCTGCTCCAGGATCGCTTTCATGCGCGGCAGGAAAATCCATTGCAGCCATTGCTCGAAATCCAGCGTATCCACCGAAAATGGCTCGACACTGGATAGCGCTTCAGCGGACGGCGCGACTTCGTCCCACCAGCCCTGGACACGCAGTTCGCGCTCGATCAACAGCAACTGCTCGGCAATCTTCGGGAAGCGTGCATCCATCACAGCGAGACCTTGGCCTTCTGACGAGCCAACGCTGCACCGGCGGAGTCACCCTGCTTCTCACGAGCCTGGGCGATCAATTCCCACAGGCTGGCCTGAAGGGCCGGACGACCACTGGCGAACGTCAAACCACGACGAGCGAATTGCTCGGCCTGTGCCGCATCGCCTTGGGCCATACGTACCTGGGCCAGGCGATAAAGTACTTGCGGCTCACGCGGCGCGACACGCTGGGCGCGCTCGAGACTCGAAGACGCACCATTAAGGTCGCCGCTGGCCTGTTGCTGCTGGGCAGTGGTCAACAACGCCAGGACCGGACCGTCCAGTTGCTCATCGGCAGACAGGCCGCCGGAACTCGAAGGAATCCCGCTCGGCGTCGACGGCATGCTGTAGCTGCCCTGATTGATCGGTGCCGACTGAACCGGCGAGGTATCGATCGGCCCCGGAGTGATCGGGCCTGGGGTAATCGGCGAAGTGCTGATCGGGGCCGAGGAAACCGCGCCACCACCCGGTACCATCACGACAACGCCAGTGTCACCTTGCGGGATTGCCTGAGTCTGGGCTTGTGCAGGACGTTTTACCGTCGTCTGACGGTAACCGCCATTCGCCTGTATCCGTTCACTGTTCGAAACGGCACTGCCGGCATCCACAACCGGAATCGAACCACGCTGTACGGTGGAGCAGCCGCTGAGCAAAGCCACGGCGGTCACTGCTGGAATCAACCACTTGTTCACTTGAAACCCTCTTCGCTTAATTCATCCAGCCCTTGACCCAATCCATCACCGATTCTGCAGGGCTTTCGCCACCGCAAGCAGCACCGGGAGGCGGTTCGCTGCCGCGAATATACGGCATCTGCACCGCGCCTGGGCAGCTGCCTTCAGAACCTTGCCCGGTGCGTGAATCGACCCAGGCCTGAACAATGTTGTCTGGCTGCGGCATGTCCAGCGGCAGCGGATCGGCCTTGCGCATGAAACTGGTCCACACCTGTAACGCACCGGTGGCACCGGTGAACGGCGTCTTGCCGTTATCATCGCGCCCCAGCCAGACCACTGCCAGCAGATCCTGACTGAAACCGGCGAACCAGCTGTCCCGCGAATCGTTACTGGTACCGGTCTTGCCGGCCAGGGTCAGGGTTTTTGGTAACACGTTGTAAACCGAGCTGCCCGTACCTTCACGCATGACCCGTTGCATGGCGCTCTGGATCAGGTAAATGGACGCCGGATCGAATTGCTGCTGAATCTGGAACGGATAACGCTTGAGCGGTTCGCCCTCGGCAGTCAGCACGCTGCGAATCCCGCGCATCGGCGTATTGAACCCGCCATTGGCGAGCGTCTGGTACATGGTCGCCACTTCGATCGGGGTCATACCGCCGGCACCCAGCAACATCGACGGGAACGCCGGAAATTCCCGCGTCACGCCCAGGCGCGCCAGGGTCTTCAAGACATTCGGTACGCCCACCGCCAAGCCAAGACGCGCGGTCGACAGGTTGTAGGAATGCGCCAACCCTTGATACAGGAACACCGTACCGTGGGAACGGCGATCATAGTTCTGCGGTTTCCAGACCTGACCGTCCGCGCCTTTGACCGAGAAGTAGTCGTCCGACAACCAACTGGTCAGCGTGTACTGGCTCGGCTTCTCAAGGGCTGTCAGATAAACCGCCGGCTTGATCAACGAGCCGATCGGTCGTACCGCGTCCAGCGCCCGGTTGAAGCCGGCAAAACTCGCCTGACGACTACCGATCATGGCCTGGACTTCGCCGGTTTCCGGGTTGGTCACGACCATGGCCGCTTCAACCTCATCGGAACCCTTGCGCCCGGACAGACGCTTGAACGTGTCGTTGACCGATGCTTCGGCCTTCATCTGCAGGATCGGGTCGAAACTGGTGAAGATCCGCAGACCTTCTTCGGTCAAGTCTTCGTCGCGGTAGTCTTCGCGCAACTGACGTTTAACCAGGTCGAGGAAGCCAGGGAACGAGCTGTCGGCCAACTTGCCGCGAGTGGTCACACCCAGTGGCATTTTCTTCGCTGCCTCAACCTGCTCGGCGGTGGCAACGCCTTGTTCCGCTAGAACATCGAGCACCAGATTGCGCCGCTCCAGCGCCCGCTCAGGGTTGCGACGCGGGTTGTAATAGGACGGCCCCTTGACCATACCCACCAGCAAAGCGACTTGATGCAGTTTCAGCTCGGACAATGGCTGCCCGAAGAAGAATTGGCTGGCCAGGCCGAAACCGTGCACCGCGCGCTGACCATCCTGGCCGACGAACACTTCATTGAGGTAAGCCTCAAGAATTTCGCGCTTGTCGTAATGCAACTCAAGCAACAACGCCATCATGGCTTCGGTGAGCTTACGGGTCAGGCTGCGTTCGCTGGTGAGGTAGAAGTTCTTGACCAATTGTTGCGTCAGCGTACTGCCGCCCTGGGTCATCTTGCCGCCCGAGGTGTTGACGTAGATGGCTCGGGCAATCGACTTCGGCGACACGCCCCAGTGGCTGTAGAAATCCCGGTCTTCTACGGCAACCAGGGTTTCGAGCAGATACGGCGGAACCTGATCGATCTTGATCAGGATGCGGTCTTCAAGGTTTTTCGGGTAAATCCCGCCGATCAGCAGCGGCTCCAGTCGCACCACAGAAAGCTTCGAACCGTTGGTCGCCGAAAGCTCGGCCACGTAATCGCCGGAGAACCGCACGCGCACGGGCTGAGCCGTCTCCATGCCTTCATAGAACTGGAAGCCCCGGGTATTCAAGTCGACGGTATTGCCATTGACCGCCGCCGCACCGGGGCCGTTGCTGACGGCTTCGCGTCGGTAGCCCAAGGCATCGAGCTCGGTGAGGAAGTCTTCCTTGCTCAGCTTTTGGCCAGTGAACAGTTCAAGCGGGCGCGCGTACACCTTGGCCGGAATGGTCCAGCGCTTGCCGGAGAACTTCTCCTGGACCACTGCGTCGAGGTAAACCGCGAACCCGGCAAGCACCACAAGGCCGACCAGGCTGAGTTTAAGGGCCCAGCCCAGCCAGGGGCGCATGCCTCTGGAAGGTGGTTTTTTTGGGGTGCGGGGGGATCGAGTTCGAGTCATGGCGGCGGATTATACGCACTTTATTCATACTCAACAGAAGCCCGCTGAGGTTTGCGTCGGGCGGACTTGCGGCCATAATGGCGGCCTTGAATTTTCCCCAGACTCTGAAGGATCGCCTGTGAGCCAGTCCCTGATCGCTGCCCTGCAAAACCCGGCCCTCTACCCGCATCCCGTAGAAGGGTTCCAGGTCATCGAGACCCATATTTCCTGGGTGCTGCTCACCGGCCCCTATGCTTATAAAGTGAAGAAGCCAGTGAATTTCGGCTTCCTCGATTTCACCAGCCTCCAGGCGCGCGAGCATTTTTGCGCTGAAGAACTGCGTCTGAACCAGCGCCTGACCCATGATTTGTATCTTGAAGTGTTGCCGATTACTGGCAGCGCCGAGGCGCCACAACTGGGTGGCGAGGGTTCGGTTGTCGATTACGCCCTGAAAATGCGTCAGTTCCCACAAAGCCAATTGCTCAGCACCTTGCAAGCCAACGGCGAATTGACCACCACGCACATCGACGAGATGGCCGCGCAAATCGCTCAATTCCACCTCAGCGCGCCAAAAGTACCTGCCGAACATGAAGCTGGCACGCCGGACAGCGTGATGGCGCCGGTACGGCAGAACTTCGAACAGATCCGCCCGTTCCTCAGCGACAAGGCCGATCTGCTGCAACTCGATGCACTGCAAGCCTGGGCCGAAAGCAGCTTCGAACGCCTCAAGCCGCTGTTCGCCCAGCGCAAGGCCGACGGTTTCATTCGTGAATGCCACGGTGACATTCACTTGGGCAACGCTACCGTGATCGACGGCAACGTGGTGATCTTCGACTGCATCGAGTTCAACGAACCGTTCCGCTTCACTGACGTTTACGCCGACACCGGTTTCCTGGCCATGGACCTGGAAGACCGTGGCCTCAAGAGCCTGGCACGCCGTTTCATCAGCCAATACCTGGAGCTGACCGGCGACTATCAGGGCCTTGAGCTGCTGAACTTCTACAAAGCCTACCGCGCACTGGTTCGCGCCAAGGTCAGCCTGTTCAGCATGCCCGCCGAGGCCGATCCGGTGCAGCGCGCCACTACTCTGCGTCAGTACCGCAACTACGCTAACCTGGCGGAAAGCTACAGCACCATTCCTTCGCGCTTCCTGGCGATTACCCACGGTGTTTCCGCCGTCGGCAAGAGTCACGTGGCCATGCGCCTGGTGGAAGCCCTCGGCGCCATTCGCCTGCGTTCCGACGTCGAGCGCAAGCGTATGTTCGGCGAGCAAACCGTACCGAACGACCCGCAGGCTGGCATCTATAGTGCTGACGCCAGCGCTGCCACCTACAGCCGCCTGCATGAAGTTGTCGATGTCATTCTGCGTGCCGGTTTCCCGGTGGTGGTCGATGCCACGTACCTCAAGCGCGACCAACGCGACGGCGCGGCAAAAATCGCCGAAGCCACGGGTGCGCCGTTCCTGATCCTCGACTGCGAAGCACCGCAAGCGGTGATCGAGAGCTGGCTGAAGCAACGTCAGGCAGACAATAACGATCCGTCCGACGCCAACCTGACCGTTATCGCCGCCCAACAAGCCAGCCGCGAGGCCCTGACGCCAGCAGAAATTCTGTGCAGCAAACGCGTCCAGACCAATGAAAGTGGCACGCTCGATACCGTCGTTGCGCAGATTCGCCAACGTCTGCCAGGCCTGTAAGAAACTATTTCAACCGTGAAGCCTTCATCGGCTTCACGGCTGTCAAATAGTGGCACTATACTGGCGTCATAAAACCATCAGGTGATGTGACATGAGCCAGCCGAAACTTCTCGACACCCCGCTTTATGCCTTGCTGCACAAAGACGACATCACAGGCTTTAACAACGAACGCCCGAAAGATGGACCTATCGACATGGTCGGTGGCGACTTCCGTGGTCTCGATCTGCGTGAACTGAACGCCGACGGCGTCGACTTCACCGATGCCTATTTCCGCTCTGCCGACTTGCGCGGCATCGACTTTCGCAACGCTTCCCTGGAAGGGGCGAGCCTGGCCCACGCGCAGATCTCCGGCGCCTACTTCCCGCCAGAGCTGAGTGCCGATGAGATTCTGATGTCGATGAATTTCGGTACGCGACTGCGTTATCGCACCCGCTAAAAGCGACGTTCTACCAGGTCCGGCGCCCCTGCTTTGCGCTGGACTCTGTACTTTTTTTCTACCCTGAAACTCAATCCTCCGCCCTTCTTCCGACTGCACTCGCAGCCTTTTCACGCCCCTTCTTGAGCCTGTTTCTTAGAAGCTTTTGCGTCGAAACCGACCAAACAATCACGCTTTTCCTACTGATGGCTACACTGCTGAGAGGCTCGCCCACGCACCGTTCGGCTGTCGCAAGGAGGCTTGATGAATGATGAACTGCAACACCTGAAAAATCTTGGCAAGACGTCGGCGCAATGGCTGCACGCCGTGGGCATCCACAGTGCCTCGGACTTGCGTCGGCTGGGAGCTGTGGATGCTTATCGGGCCGTGCGCACGCGCGGTTTTCGGGCTTCCAAGGTGTTGTTGTATGCGATCGAAGGCGCACTGATGGATGTTCACTGGAACGACATTCCCGCCGAACGCAAGGAAGCCCTGAACAAACAGCTGGACGCTATCTCGTCACGCCACAAGATTTGAACGGGTAATTACGCTTACGCACACAGCCTGAAGACCAATGATTGCAGGGCCTTCACCAAGGGAACTGGTGAGATCCACAGAAATTGAAAATCAGCGGTTGACTTGGTAATGAGAATCGCTATGATTATCACAACTGGTCGCGAGACTGGTCGATATTCTGAAAAGCCCTTGGTTCGGACTCTCAGATTATCTCCTCATCAGGCTAATCACGGTTATTTGACCCGGCTCTTGCCGGGTCTTTTTTTGCCTGTGGAAAACTCGCCAGATTTTACTGCCCTGACTGCTTGCCGAACTGTTTACGCATTTGCGCGCAGTAATCCTGCGGTGGCGTGGCGGGCGTATACCAAACGTAATCGGCCATGGCCGGCGTGATCTCAGCGCCCTGCTCCGCCAGCATCAATACCATCGGCGATTCGGGCTCATCCAGATCCAGCACATGGATCGGCACCCCGACATCCTTACGCACGTGGTACGCGCCGGCAAACAGCAGTGAAGGCGTTGGTGCGGCCAGTAATCGCTCGGCCATCCGCCGATCACGCTGCTGCTGGACGGCCAGCATCGCGGGCATTTGCGATGTGGGCAGCAAGCCACAATGTGAATCGCTGATTTGTGCCAGCAACGTCTCTTTGACCATCGGGGTATTGAAACGCGAACCGCTCAATGTCGGCGGTTTGGCATAGACAGTACGGATTTCAAGCGTATCCAGATTGGCCGCCAGCAACGGGTACGGCTGAGTCAGGGCAAAACCAACGATCGGCCCGTACAGATTCCACTCCCAACCCGGTTGCCAGGCCAATGCATTGGGCAAGTCAGCGGGTAGCGGTGAAGAGTGCTTAACATGATCGACGCGCACTTGTTGATCCGGCGTGAGCATTTCCAGCAGTAGACTGCCTTGGGGCCGCCGCTCACCCAGCGCCTGTAATAACCACAATTGCAGTTGATGGTGATCACGATTGTCATGCTGCTCGCCGACGATCAACCGCGAAGGCTGGGCTAACCGTGCAAGCAGTTCCTGCGCCGTCAGTGTTTGACCGCTGCGCAAGTCCCGGATCTCGCCGCTGACGGGTGGCGGCACTACCGGCACATGCTGACAGGCACTCAGTAACAGCACAGCCAGGATCACCATCACACGCATGTTTTCACCTCGATGAAATGCTCAGCGGGCGATGATCAGCGGATGCCCACGCTCCGGGTGCGGCTGCACCAGTACTTCCAACCCGAACACGGCCTTGAGTGGTTCCGGGCGCAGCACCTGCTCCGGCGTATCCAGCGCCACGGGACGCCCACCTTCGAGCAGTAATAGACGATCACAATAGCGTGCCGCCAGATTCAGATCATGCAGGATCACCAGCACCGCAGCGCCACGATCGGCGAATTCGCGCACAGCTTGCAGAGTGGTGTGTTGATGCAGCGGGTCGAGCATCGATGTCGGCTCATCGAGCAACAATGTTTGCCCCGCCTCCCCCGGCCAGAGCTGCGCCAACACCCGCGCCAGATGCACCCGCTGACGCTCACCGCCAGACAGCGCCAGATAGCTGCGTCCACTCAGGTGCCGCGCATCAGCCGCGTGCAGCGCGGCGGCGACGATTTCGTCATCCCGGACCCGGCCGCTTTGATAAGGCAAACGGCCCATGCCGACCACTTCTTCGACGCGAAAGGCAAAATCCAGGGTCGACACCTGCGGCAACACCGCCAAACGCTGGGCTCGCTGCGCCCCGGCCCAATGACTCAGTTCGCGCTCATCGAGCCAGACACTGCCGTGGTCCGCCTGCAATTCGCCGCAGAGGGCGCCGAGCAATGTGCTTTTACCGGCACCGTTGGGGCCCAGCACGCCGAGGACTTCGCCCGGTTTAAGCTCAAGGGTGATGTCGGTGAGAACAATCTTTCGACTGCGGCGGATTTGCAGGTTCTGCGTTCGCAACATCAGGCACGCCCTCTGAGCAGTAGATACAGAAAGAACGGTGCGCCGATGAAGGCCGTGACGATCCCGATCGGCAACTCGGCCGGCGCCAGGGCCAGTCGCGCCACCAGATCAGCAAACAATAAGAGACTGGCGCCCGCCAATACCGACGCCGGCAACAGCACCCGATGATCGGGGCCGGCCAGCAGCCGTACCAGATGCGGCACCACCAGGCCGACAAACCCGATCATCCCCGCTGCCGCGACCGCCGCACCGACGCCCAGCGCCGTACAGAACACCAGTTCGCGCTTAAGGCCTTCGACATCGATACCCAGGTGACCGGCCTCCGACTCCCCGAGCAACAATGCATTCAAGGCCTTGGCCCGACGCGGCAACCACAGTGCCACACCGGTGCTCACCAGTAGCAACGGCCAAAGTCGTGAATAACTGGCGCCGTTAAGGCTGCCCAGGTTCCAGAACGTCAGGGTGCGCAGGGTCGCGTCATCCGCCAGATAGGTGAACAACCCTACCGCCGAGCCGGCCAGGGCAGTCAATGCAATACCGGCCAGCAGCATGGTGGCGACGTTGGTCTGGCCATTGCGCCGCCCCAGTCGATAGACCAGCGCCGTTACGCCTAACCCGCCGAGAAACGCACACACCGACAACAGATAAGGCCCGAAGGATTCAGGCAGACCGCCGAACACCGATCCACCGACAATCGCGATGGCGGCGCCCAATGCCGCGCCACTGGAGACCCCCACCAATCCCGGATCGGCCAGCGGATTGCGAAACAAGCCCTGCATTGCCACGCCGGACAGCGCCAGCACGCCGCCCACCGCCAAGCCCAGCAAGGTTCGTGGCAAGCGAATCTGCCCGAGGATCAGCTCCGCCTGCTCCAGCCCATCGGGAGCGATCGGTACACCGATCAGCCGCAACGCCGCACGCAACGTATCGAACAACGGCAAACTCACCGGCCCCAACGCCAACGACAACCAGATCGCCAGCAAACACAGCAGGCTCAGGCCAATGAATAGCGCACGGGGTTTAACCAGAAAAGTCATTGGCCGGTCGTACCGGGATAGAACTCGTCAGACAGCCTGATCAGGCTTTCCGGCAACCGTGGCCCCAGCCCCCCCACCAACAACGTCGGGTCCAGCTCCATGACTCGCCCGTCCTTGGCCGCGCGGGTGGACGAGAGGATCGGATTCTCCTTGAACAGCGCCGCCCGCGCCGCATCGCCCGTCAGCGCACGGTCGGCAAACACCAGCACTTCGGGATTGAGACTGGCCAGGGACTCGACAGAAAACGGTTTGTAGCCAGTATGGGTTGCCAGATTGTGGCCACCGGCCTGTCGCAGCAACCAATCGGCGGCGGTGTCTTTACCGGCAATCAACGGTTTGCCGCCCGCGTGGCCCAACAGCAGCAATACGCCCGGCGCTTTGTGTTTGAGTTGCGCCTGACTGACCCGCGCTTGTTGCTGATCGAGTTGCTGTTGATAAGTCAAAAACACTTGCGAAGCACGATCTTCAGCCCCCAACAATTTGCCCAAATGCTGCAAGTTACCCTGCAACGTCGGCAAATCTGGCTGGGCCGAGAACAGTTCGACCTGAACGCCCGCGCTGCGAATCTGTGAAAGCACCGGTGGCGGCCCCATTTCTTCGGTGCCCACCAGGATCTGCGGGCGCAGACTCAGAACGCCTTCTGCCGAGAGTTGCCGTTGATAGCCGATGCTCGGCAGTGTCTTCAGCGATTCGGGATGCTGACTGGTGGTATCGACACCCACCAGTTTCGACTCACCGCCCAGTGCGCTGACCCATTCCGACAAGGCACCACCAGCACTGACCCAACGTTGCGGCAACTCGGTTGCCCAAGCCTGGTGACTGACGAGCAGGCCGACACAGAGCGCAGCAACGCGGGTACTCAGGCGCATAAACAGCTTCCTTTAAAGGGTTTCCCGGGCATCGAGATGACAAGCCAAGTATCCTCGGCATCCGGCAATCGCCCCGTGGGCGAACGGCCATTTGATAATTGTTTGCATTTGAACGTCAAGCTCGGACATATCTGGTCACGAGCTGTGGGCTTTGAGGATAGACATGAAGCTTCTTTGCACAGGCGCCGAATTGGCTGACGCCAGCAGTCGCGGTTTCGACGTCGACGGTCAGAAGCTTCTGGCCGTGCGCCGGGGTGGCCGAGTGTATGTGTATGAAAATCGCTGCCCGCACCGGGGCGTCGGACTGGAATGGAAGCCCGATCAGTTTCTCGACCCCAGCAACAGCCTGATCCAATGCGCCACCCACGGCGCATTGTTTCTGATCGAAGACGGCGAATGCGTCGCCGGCCCGTGCGCCGGGCAATCCCTGACCACCATCCCCTGCCACGAAGACGAGCAAGGGATCTGGGTCACGCTCTAACCGTTTAACAGCACTTCCAGCCGCCGATCGACCACCATCTCTTCGTGGGTCAAGTGCACGCCATACGCCAGCACTTCGACCCCGCACGCCACCGCTTCACGTAACGCAGCCGCATAGGCCGAATCGATTTCTTCAGCAGGACGCACGGAGTCGATGCCGGTCAGGTTCACGCAATACAACTGCACGGCACGAATCCCGTCCCGGGCCAAATGCGCCAACTCCCGCAAATGCTTGGCCCCACGCTGGGTGACTGCGTCGGGAAATGCCGCCACCAACGAGCCATCGAAGCCCAGGGTGACGCTTTTGACTTCCACATACGCTGGCCCGCTCGGGTAATCGAGACGGAAATCGATGCGGCTGCTCTCCTGACCGTAGGCCACTTCGCGCTTCAGTTCGGTAAAGCCGTTCAGCTCGGTGATGACATTGGCCCGCAACGCCTCCTCGATCAAACCGTTGGCGCGCCCGGTGTTTACACAGAACAACCGCCCTTGCGGGGTTTCCCCGACTTCCCAGGTGCCGGGCAATTTACGCTTGGGGTCGTTGGAACGGCTGAACCAGACTTGCCCGCCTTCGACTTGGCAATTAAGCATCGAACCGGTGTTAGGGCAGTGAATGGTCAGCAACTCGCCGCTAACGGTTTCGATATCGGCGAGAAAACGTTTGTAGCGACGAATCAAGCGACCTTCTTCGAGGGGAGGATGAAAGCGCATCAGCCTTGCCAACTCTTCAAACCGCGAGCGATCCGTTCGACCGCTTCCTGCAAGCGTGGAAGACTCTGGGTGTAGGCAAACCGCACATGATGCCCGGCCTGATAACGACCGAAGTCCAGGCCCGGCGTAATCGCGACGTGTTCGGTTTCGAGAAAATGTCGGCAAAACGCGAAGGCATCGCCGCCGAACTTGCTGATATCAGCGTACAAATAGAAAGCACCTTCCGGCTCTACGGCAATACCGAAGCCCAATTCACGCAGGGCTGGCAGCAGGAAATCACGACGTCGTCCGAACTCGGCGCGGCGCTCCTCGAAAATTTGAATAGTGGCGGGTTCGAAGCAAGCCAATGCAGCGTGCTGGGCCATGCTCGGCGCGCTGATGTAGAGGTTCTGGGCGAGTTTTTCCAGCTCACCGACCGCCGCTTCTGGCGCTACCAGCCAACCGAGGCGCCAGCCGGTCATGCCGAAATACTTGGAAAAACTATTGAGGACGAAGGCGCTGTCATCGACTTCCAGCACGCTGGCCGCGTCCGTGCCGTAAGTCAGGCCATGGTAGATCTCGTCGACCACCAAGTGGCCGTGGCGGGCCTTGATGGCTGCAGAGAGCCCGGCCAACTCGTCGCGGGTCAAGATGGTCCCGGTCGGGTTGGCCGGCGATGCCACCAGGGCGCCGACGCTGTCGTGGTCCCAATGACGCGCAACCAGATCCGGGGTCAGCTGATAACGCACGTCCGGGCCGACCGGCACCAGTTGCGCCGCGCCTTCCACCAACCGCAGGAAGTGCCGGTTGCACGGGTAACCCGGGTCTGCCAGCAGCCAATGCTTGCCTGGGTCCACCAGCAAGGCACTGGCCAACAGCAACGCGCCTGAACCGCCGGGCGTGATGAGAATTCGTTGCGGATCGATGTTCAGCCCGTAACGTTGCTGATAAAAGCCCGAAATGGCTTCACGCAGCTCAGGAATGCCGCGGGCAGCGGTGTAACGAGTCTTCCCCGCCGTCAGCGCGGCCTGGCCGGCCTGGATGATCGGCTCGGCGGTGGTGAAGTCCGGCTCGCCGATTTCCAGGTGAATCACGTCGTGCCCGGCTGCTTGCAGCTCGTTGGCTCGCGCCAGCAGGGCCATGACGTGAAATGGTTCGATAGCGCGACTGCGCGCACTGTAGGACAGAGCCATTAGCCTTCCTTACAACGGGGAAAAGAACCGATTCTACCCAAGCACAGGAACGAGCGAGAACCTAAAGCGGTCAGAGCCCATATAACGCTGGTCTCAAACGGTTCAAGCGTATGCTCCAGGTTTGACTAAAATCAATAATTGATCAGGTCTCCAGAGCCACCAGGCAAGGCTTTGCAATCTTTTGTAAGCGCCACGGGCCGCGGGCTCGACATCCGGGAGTAGCGCGGTCCGATTTGATCTGGTAAGTTCGCCCGCTTGCAGCCGCAGGGCCGGCAGGTGTCGGTGATGGAGCAATCCTGCGCAATGGATTACAAGAGTAGAGGCGGTCCATTTCATGCCCACCCAAGCAAAGCAGCAAAATCAGTCGATCAGCGGCTTCGAACCCTACAAAGAAGTGAAGGGCGAAGAGTACATGGGCAAGCCCATGCGCGCTCACTTCACCAAGATCCTGAACAAGTGGAAACAGGACTTGATGCAGGAAGTCGACCGTACTGTTGATCACATGAAAGACGAAGCGGCCAACTTTCCTGACCCGGCAGACCGTGCCAGCCAGGAAGAGGAATTCAGCCTCGAATTGCGCGCCCGCGATCGCGAGCGCAAGCTGATCAAGAAAATCGACAAAACCCTGCAATTGATCGAAGACGAAGAATACGGCTGGTGCGAGTCCTGCGGCGTCGAAATCGGCGTCAAGCGACTGGAAGCCCGCCCTACCGCCGACATGTGCGTTGACTGCAAGACCCTGGCGGAAATCAAGGAAAAGCAAGTCGGCAAGTAATCTTTGCGACTTGAACGAAGAACGGAGCGTGCGAACGCTCCGTTTTTTGTTTCTGACATTTGCTGATTTGTTGCGTCTTTAAAATCGCCTTCGCGAGCAAGCTTCGCTCCTACAAAGGCAGCGCAATTTCCTGTAGGAGCTGAGCTTGCTCGCGAAGGCGGCTTCAAGCCATGCTCAAAACGATTGAACAGCCTGACATCGCTCTTATGACCACCATCGCCTCCCCCGCCTACATTGGGCGCTTCGCCCCTACGCCCAGCGGGCATCTGCATTTCGGTTCACTGGTCGCAGCACTGGCCTCGTACCTCGACGCCCGTTCGGTCGGCGGCCGCTGGCTGGTGCGCATGGAGGATCTCGATCCGCCACGGGAAGAGCCTGGCGCTCAGGCGGCGATTCTCAAGGCGCTGGAAGGCTACGGGTTCGAGTGGGATGGCGACATGGTCCGACAGAGTGACCGGCACGCGGCCTATGACGAAGTCATCAATCGCCTGTTCAATCAGGGCCTGGCCTACGCTTGCACCTGTTCGCGCAAGCAATTGGAGCCGTATCACGGCATCTATCCCGGGTTCTGCCGCAACGCGGGGCATGGCACCGAGAACGCGGCGATCCGCCTGCGTGTACCGGAGCTGGAATACCACTTCATCGACCGGGTGCAGGGCGAATTCCGTCAACACCTGGGCCGGGAAGTCGGTGATTTCGTGATCCGCCGTCGCGACGGGCTTTACGCCTATCAATTGGCGGTGGTACTGGACGACGCCTGGCAAGGCATCACCGATATCGTGCGCGGCGCCGATCTGCTGGATTCCACGCCACGCCAGCTCTATCTGCAAGAACTGCTGGGCCTGCGGCAACCGCGCTACCTGCACATCCCGCTGATTACCCAGCCGGACGGCCACAAACTCGGCAAATCCTATCGCTCGCCGCCGCTGACCGAAGATCAGGCCACGCCGCTGTTGCTGCGCGCATTGCGGGCGCTGGGGCACAAACCCGCGACCGAACTGAATGACGCCACGCCACGGGAAGTGCTGAACTGGGGGATTACCCACTGGGATGCATCGCTGATCCCGCGCACACTGACGTTGCCTGAAGCGCAACTGCAGTGATGCCACTTGCAGTGGCGCGCCCATCCGTTACCATCGCCGCACGTTTTCGGGCACGCGCATAAAAAAGAGAGGCCGGGATGTACATCTATCGCTTGGTCCTGCTCCTGGTAGTGGGGATTTATCTGTTCTCCCCGGCCATCATGGATTGGTGGATCGACGCCACGGGCGCCTGGTATCGCCCTTATTTGCTCTGGCTGATCCTGATCGTCGTGACCTTCATCCTGCAGAGCCAAAAAGATGCCGATGAGCTTTAGCCTGACCCAGATGATCCTGATCAGCGCCGCGTACCTGGCGGTGCTGTTCGGCGTGGCCTGGATCAGCGAACGGGGGATGATCCCCCGGGCGATCATTCGCCACCCGCTGACGTACACCCTGTCGCTGGGCGTCTACGCCAGTGCCTGGGCGTTTTACGGCACGGTGGGCCTGGCCTATCAGTACGGCTACGGTTTTCTGTCCAGCTACCTCGGGGTTTCCGGGGCCTTTCTGCTGGCGCCGGTGCTTTTGTACCCGATCCTTAAAATCACCCGCACTTATCAGCTCTCGTCCCTGGCCGACCTGTTCGCGTTTCGTTTCCGCAGCACCTGGGCCGGCGCACTGACGACAATTTTCATGCTGATTGGCGTGCTGCCGTTGCTGGCGCTGCAGATTCAGGCAGTGGCCGACTCCATCAGCATCCTCACCCGCGAGCCGGTGCAGCATCGCGTGGCCCTGAGCTTCTGCGCACTGATTACGCTGTTCACGATTTTCTTCGGCTCACGCCACATCGCTACCCGCGAGAAACATGAAGGTCTGGTGTTCGCGATTGCCTTCGAGTCGGTGATCAAACTGATCGCGATTGGCGGCGTCGGCCTGTATGCGCTGTATGGCGTGTTTGATGGCCCGCAGCAGCTGGAACTGTGGCTGCTGCAAAACCAGACCGCCCTCGCCGCCCTGCACACGCCATTGCAGGAAGGCCCGTGGCGCACGCTGCTGCTGGTGTTCTTCGCCTCGGCGATTGTGATGCCGCACATGTACCACATGACGTTTACCGAGAACCTCAACCCGCGCTCGCTGGTCAGTGCGAGCTGGGGTCTGCCGCTGTTTCTGCTGTTGATGAGCCTCGCGGTGCCGCTGATTCTCTGGGCCGGGCTGAAACTCGGCGCCACGACCAATCCGGAATACTTCACCCTGGGCATCGGCATCGCCGCCAACAACAAAGCCCTGGCGCTATTGGCCTATGTCGGCGGATTGTCAGCGGCCAGCGGTTTGATCATCGTCACCACGCTGGCGCTCTCCGGGATGGCGCTGAACCATCTGGTGCTGCCGCTCTATCAGCCGCCGGCCGAAGGCAATATTTACCGTTGGCTGAAATGGACCCGCCGGGCGCTGATCGTCGCGATCATCATGGCCGGTTACGGTTTCTACCTGATGCTGGGTGCCGAGCAGGACCTGGCCAACCTCGGCATCGTCGCCTTCGTCGCCACGTTGCAGTTCCTGCCGGGGGTGTTGTCGGTACTGTACTGGCCGACCGCCAACCGTCGCGGCTTCATCGCAGGCCTGCTGGCGGGGATTCTGGTGTGGATGGTGACTATGCTGCTGCCGCTGGTCGGCAATCTGCAAGGCTTCTACATTCCACTGCTGAACATGATTTATGTGCTGGACGACACCAGCTGGCACATGGCAGCAATCGCCTCGCTGGCCGCCAACGTGCTGATGTTCACGCTGATCTCGTTGTTCACCAACGCCAGCCCCGAAGAGGCCAGCGCCGCCGAAGCCTGTGCGGTGGATAACGTTCGCCGCCCGCAACGCCGCGAACTGCACGCGGCCTCGCCCCAGGAATTCGCCACGCAGCTTGCAAAACCATTGGGCGCCAAGGCTGCACAGAAAGAAGTCGAACAGGCGCTGCGTGACCTCTATCTGCCGTTCGACGAGCGCCGGCCGTATGCCTTGCGTCGCTTGCGTGACCGTATCGAAGCCAACCTTTCCGGCCTGATGGGCCCGAGCGTGGCGCAGGACATGGTCGAAACCTTCCTGCCCTACAAGGCTGGCGGCGAAAACTACGTCACCGAAGACATCCACTTCATCGAAAGCCGTCTTGAGGATTACCACTCGCGCCTCACCGGTCTTGCCGCCGAACTCGATGCCCTGCGCCGCTACCATCGCCAGACCTTGCAGGAACTGCCGATGGGCGTGTGCTCGCTGGCCAAGGATCAGGAAATCCTCATGTGGAACAAAGCCATGGAGGAGCTGACCGGGATTGCCGCGCAGCGTGTGGTCGGTTCGCGCCTGAGCACCATCGGCGATCCGTGGAGAGAGCTGCTGCAAGGCTTCATCAATCTACCGGACGAGCATTTGCACAAACAGCACCTGGCCCTCGACGGTCAGACGCGCTGGCTGAACCTGCACAAAGCGGCGATCGATGAGCCGCTGGCGCCGGGTAACAGTGGCCTGGTGCTGCTGGTGGAAGATTTGACCGAAACCCAGATGCTCGAAGACAAACTGGTGCACTCCGAGCGCCTGGCCAGCATCGGTCGACTGGCGGCCGGCGTGGCCCATGAAATCGGCAACCCGATCACCGGCATTGCCTGTCTCGCGCAAAACTTGCGCGAAGAGCGTGAAGAAGACGCCGAACTCACGGAAATCAGTGGGCAGATCCTCGAGCAGACCAAACGCGTGTCACGCATCGTTCAGTCGCTGATGAGCTTCGCCCATGCCGGCAGTTATCAGCACAGTGACGAGCCCGTCTGTCTGGCGGAAGTGGCCCAGGATGCCATCGGCCTGCTGGCCTTGAACCGGCGCAATTTCGAAGTACAGTTCTATAATCTGTGCGATCCCGACCACTGGGTCGAAGGTGACCCACAGCGGCTCGCCCAGGTATTGATCAACCTGCTCTCAAACGCCCGCGACGCCTCGCCTCCGGGCAGTGCTGTACGAGTCAAGAGCGAAGCCGGCGAACACACGGTCGATCTGATCGTCGAAGACGAAGGCAGCGGTATTCCCTCGAGCATCATGGACCGATTGTTCGAACCTTTCTTCACCACCAAAGACCCTGGCGAAGGCACCGGTCTGGGCCTTGCACTGGTCTATTCCATCGTTGAAGAGCATTATGGACAAATCACCATCGACAGCCCGGCTGATGTTCAAAGCCAACGCGGCACCCGTATCCGGGTAACTTTGCCGCGTCATGTCGAAGCGACGTCCGCTGTGAACTGAGACCGTCGAGAGTATCGAATCAATGCCGCACATTTTGATCGTCGAAGACGAAACAATTATCCGCTCCGCCTTGCGCCGTCTGCTGGAACGTAACCAGTACCAGGTCAGCGAAGCCGGATCCGTGCAGGAAGCACAAGAGCGTTTCAGCATCCCCACATTTGACCTGATCGTCAGCGACCTGCGTCTGCCGGGCGCACCTGGTACCGAGTTGATCAAACTTGGCCAGGGCACTCCGGTGCTGATCATGACCAGTTACGCCAGCCTGCGTTCGGCCGTCGACTCCATGAAAATGGGCGCGGTGGATTACATCGCCAAGCCTTTCGATCACGACGAAATGCTTCAGGCCGTCGCGCGAATCCTGCGTGACCGGCAATCGGCGCAAGCCAGCGGTGAACCGGTCGTCGGCAAAACGAGCAATGGCGCCGCGAAAAACGGTGTCGACAACAGTAACGGCGAAATCGGCATTATCGGCTCCTGCCCACCGATGCAGGACCTGTACAGCAAGATCCGTAAAGTCGCGCCAACCGATTCCAATGTCCTGATCCAGGGTGAATCCGGTACAGGTAAAGAACTGGTAGCACGCGCCCTGCACAACCTGTCCAAACGCGCCAAGGCGCCGATGATCTCGGTGAACTGCGCGGCCATTCCGGAAAGCCTGATCGAGTCCGAACTGTTCGGCCACGAAAAAGGCGCGTTTACTGGCGCCAGTGCCGGGCGTGCCGGGTTGGTGGAAGCGGCGGACGGCGGCACCTTGTTCCTCGATGAAATCGGTGAACTGCCACTGGAAGCGCAGGCCCGCCTGCTGCGTGTGTTGCAGGAAGGGGAAATCCGCCGGGTCGGTTCGGTGCAGTCGCAGAAGGTTGATGTACGCCTGATCGCCGCCACCCACCGGGACCTCAAGAGCCTGGCGAAGATTGGCCAGTTCCGTGAAGACTTGTATTACCGTCTTCACGTGATCGCTTTGAAGCTGCCGGCCCTGCGCGAGCGCGGCGCGGACGTCAATGAAATTGCCACTGCATTCCTCGCGCGGCAGAGCGCGCGAGTCAACCGCACCGATCTGAAGTTCGCCCTGGATGCCGAACAGGCCATTCGGCATTACTCCTGGCCGGGTAACGTTCGCGAATTGGAAAACGCGGTCGAACGTGCGGTGATCCTGTGCGAGAGCCCGGAGATTTCCGCCGAGCTGCTGGGCATCGACATCGAACTGAGCGATCTGGATGACGATGACTTCATCGGTCTGGCGCCCCAGCAGGGCAACGGCGCCGGTAACACCAGCCACGAACCGACCGAAGATTTGTCCCTGGAAGACTACTTCCAGCATTTCGTTCTCGAGCATCAGGACCACATGACCGAAACCGAGTTGGCCCGCAAACTCGGGGTCAGTCGCAAATGCCTGTGGGAGCGCCGTCAGCGCCTGGGCATTCCGCGGCGCAAGACCGGGGTGGCCAGCGAGAGCTGAACCGCACCTGTCGGATGTGCGGGTAACACATGACATTGTGAAAAAACTGTTACCTCAGCTTTTTCGCGTAACAGAAGCCGGGGCTTACGGTAACGAAGCCCCGGTTTTTTTGGGCCTCGAAAAACACCATTAGCCCGCCTAACCCCTTGTTTTACTGGACTTCACAAAAGTTGGCACGCACCCTGCTATATGTTCAGTACAAGAACAATAACAAGCAATGTACAAGACAATAAAAATAAGACGAATCGACTCACGCACAATAAAAACAAGACGGCGAGAGGCGTAGCTAACTGATTCTTTTGGAGAGGCGTTGCATTTGGGGCTTGCCCCACGACCAGGCCGAGAATAATAAAAAACTGTCCCAAGACAGTGCCTGAACTGGTTGGATCGAACGATCATAGCAACACAGCGACCAAAGCAATCCGTTTGCTCTTGGCTCCCGATTGGGAGGGTCATGAAGGAAAACTTCATGGCGAGGGCACTCAACAAAAACAAGAAGCCCGAAACCAATAATAAAAATAGAGCATGCAACTACTTCTTGGGGAGCTTCGGCTCCCCTTGTGGTTTCTGGCGTTTGGCCTGTGGCGAGGGGGCTTGCCCCCGCTGGGTTGCGAAGCAGCCCCAAGCTCTTGAGCGTTCCGAAATCATGCCAGTGCTGGGGCAAGCCCCCTCGCCACGCGGCAGCTGCTACAGAACCAATGCCTGCCAGACATGCCCTTCAACCGCTTGCGCAGCTTCCTACACCATCCCCCGACTAAATGCTAGAATCCCCGCCCATCATGCGGTCATTCTTCGTTATGGCCGAACATTCCTTCAAACAGTGCATCCCATGCTGAAGAAGTTGTTCCAGTCATTCCGTTCTCCCAAGCGTCATACGCAACACATTCGCAGTACGCCTGAAGTGCTCAACAGCGGCCAACATTCGCTGCAAAAGGCACAATTCAGCCGTTACGCGGTGAATATCGTCGAACGCCTGCAGAACGCCGGTTACCAGGCTTACCTGGTCGGCGGCTGTGTGCGAGACATGCTGCTCGGCATCACGCCGAAAGATTTCGACGTCGCCACCAGCGCCACGCCTGAACAGGTACGCGCCGAATTCCGCAACGCGCGGATCATCGGTCGGCGTTTCAAACTGGTGCATATCCACTTTGGCCGCGAAATCATTGAAGTCGCGACCTTCCGCGCCAATCACCCGCAAAACGACGAGGACGAAGACAGCAACCAATCGTCTCGTAATGAAAGCGGGCGCATTTTGCGCGACAACGTCTACGGCACCCTGGAAGAAGACGCGCAACGCCGCGACTTCACCATCAACGCCTTGTATTACGACCCGGTCAGCGAGCGCATTCTCGACTACGCCAACGGCGTACACGACATCCGCAATCATCTGATCCGCCTGATCGGCGATCCGAAGCAACGCTACCAGGAAGACCCGGTGCGGATGCTGCGGGCCGTGCGTTTCGCCGCCAAGCTGAATTTCGGCATCGAAAAACACAGCGCCACGCCGATCCGCGAACTGGCGCCGTTGCTGCGCGAGATCCCGTCGGCTCGTCTGTTCGAAGAAGTGCTCAAGTTGTTCCTCTCCGGCTATGCCGCGGACACCTTCGAAATGCTGGTCGACCTGCAGTTGTTCGATCCGCTGTTCCCGGCCAGTGCGGCAGCGTTGGAGTACAACCCGACCTACACGCACACGCTGATCAGTGAAGCGCTGATCAACACGGACCTGCGGATCAAGCAGAACAAACCGGTCACCCCGGCGTTCCTGTTTGCCGCCCTGCTCTGGCCTGCCCTGCCGGCCCGTGTGTTGCGCCTGCAAGAACGCGGCATGCCGCCGATTCCGGCGATGCAGGAAGCCGCTCACGAGTTGATCGCCGAACAGTGCCAGCGCATCGCCATTCCGAAACGCTTCACCATGCCGATCCGCGAGATCTGGGACATGCAGGAGCGTCTGCCACGGCGCAGCGGCAAACGCGCCGACCTGTTACTGGACAACCCGCGGTTCCGCGCCGGTTACGACTTCCTGCTGCTGCGTGAAAGCGCCGGTGAGCAGACCGATGGCCTGGGCGAATGGTGGACCGACTATCAGGACGCCAACGACAGCGAACGCCGGGACATGATCCGCGACCTCAGCGGCAAGGACGACGGTACCGGCGCTCCACGCAAACGTCGCCGCAGCGGCGGCGCCAAGCGCAAGCGCGCTGCCGGCGCACCGAGCGCTACAGGCGAATAAGCCATGGAACGCATCTACATCGGCATGGGCAGCAATCTGGCTGACCCCGCCGAGCAGTTGCGCAGTGCTGTCACAGCGCTGGCGCAATTGCCGCAAACCGAACTGGTCGGTGTTTCCGGGTTTTATCAAAGCGACTCGCTGCTGCCCGGCCAACCGCGTTACACCAACGCGGTCGCCGCGCTCGACAGCCACCTGGCGCCGCTGGACCTGCTGGATGCGCTACAAGCCATCGAGAACGGCCAAGGCCGCGAGCGCCTTGAACGCTGGGGTCCGCGCACGCTGGATCTGGACATCGTGCTGTTCGGCGATCGATTGATCGACGAACCTCGCCTCAAAGTTCCCCACTATCACCTGCAGGAACGGGCCTTTGTGCTCTATCCGTTGGCCGAGCTGGCACCTGCGGATTTGCGTCTGGCCGATGGCCGCACCCTCACAGAATTACTCGCCACCTGCCCGTTCGTCGGGTTGGAACGCCTCTCTCAAAATTGACAAACAACCCTGTGGGAGCGGGCTTGCCCGCGATAGCGACTTTACATTCAACATCAATGTTGACTGATAGTCCGCCATCGCGGGCAAGCCCGCTCCCACAATGGTTTCTGTCGTATCAAAGATTTGCAGCAGCAAAAATCTGCTGAATCGCATCAGTAACGCCGGTAACACCCCACGCGTAACAATGCGGTAACACACGCAATTGACTTCCCGGGTTCTCCTCACGACTATAGGCGTCCCGCTGCCGCCAACGCGGCGCCAAAGGGCGCAATCCAGGCCTTACAAGCACCACGAAAGAAGGTGCGCCTGTATAAATGACGAATCACGCGCGTTACTCGCAGTAGTTTCCATAGCGCCTGTAATGAGGATTTTTTTCATGCCAGCCATCACCCTGACCACGCTCCAGAGCCTCAAGCAGAAAGGTGAAAAGATCACCATGCTGACCTGCTATGACGCGACCTTCGCCCATGCCTGCAATGAGGCCGGGGTTGAAGTGCTGCTGGTGGGCGACTCCCTCGGCATGGTCTTGCAAGGTCACGACAGCACGCTGCCGGTAACCACCGCTGAAATGGCCTACCACGTGGCAGCCGTCAAACGCGGCAACACCGATGCCCTGATCCTCGCCGACCTGCCTTTCATGGCCTACGCCACCATTGAACAAACCATGACCAACAGCGCCCTGTTGATGCAGGCCGGTGCGCACATGGTCAAGGTTGAAGGCGCATTGTGGCTCGCGGACTCGATCCGTCTGCTGGCCGAACGTGGCATCCCGGTGTGCGCGCACATGGGGCTGACACCGCAATCGGTCAACATCCTCGGCGGCTATAAAGTCCAGGGCCGCAACGAGAATCAGGCGCGGCAGATGCGTGCCGACGCGATTTCCCTGGAACAAGCCGGCGCGGCCATGCTGCTGCTCGAATGCGTGCCCAGCGAACTGGCTGAAGAAATCTCCCAGGCGGTGAAGATCCCGGTAATCGGTATCGGCGCCGGCAGTGGCACCGACGGCCAGGTACTGGTCCTGCACGACATGCTTGGCTTGTCCATTACCGGTCGCGTGCCAAAATTCGTGAAGAATTTCATGACCGGCCAAACCAGCATTCAGGCTGCCTTGAGCGCTTACGTCACTGAAGTCAAAGCGGTGACTTTCCCTGGCATCGAACACGGATTCTCTGCATGAACACCGTAAAAACCGTACGCGAACTGCGGGCCGCCGTGGCCCGTGCCCGTAGCGAAGGCAAGCGCATCGGCTTTGTGCCGACCATGGGCAACCTGCACAGCGGGCATATCGCGCTGATTACCAAAGCCACCCAACGGGTGGATTTCGTGGTCGCGAGCATTTTCGTCAATCCGCTGCAATTTGGTGCCGGCGAAGACCTCGACAAGTACCCGCGGACCCTGGCCGCCGATCAGGAGAAGCTGCTCCAGGCCGGTTGCCATCTGCTGTTCGCACCGACCGTCGAAGAAATGTACCCCGACGGCATGGCCGGCCAGACCCGCGTCAGCGTTCCGCAACTCTCCGAAGGTCTGTGCGGCGCCAGCCGTCCGGGGCATTTCGAAGGGGTGGCGACCGTGGTCAGCAAGCTGTTCAACATGGTCCAGCCGGATTTGGCGATTTTCGGCCAGAAAGACTTCCAGCAACTGGCGGTGATTCGCGCCCTGGTGCATGACCTGAACATGCCGATCCAGATCATCGGCGAACCCACCGTGCGGGCCGCCGACGGTCTGGCATTGTCGTCGCGCAATGGTTTCCTCAGCGAAGAACAGCGCGCCGTCGCGCCAGTGGCCTATCGCACCCTGACCCATATTGCCGATGCAATTAAACAGGGCGAGCGGGATTACCCGACGTTGATCAACGAGCAGATCAAGCAGCTCGAAGCCGCTGGCCTGCGTGCGGATTATCTGGAAATTCGCCATGCGCTGACCTTGCGTCCGGCGACGGCCGAAGATCGGGATCTGGTGATTCTGGTGGCGGCGTTCCTGGGCACGACGCGGTTGATCGACAACCTGCATCTGAACCTCGACGCCCCCGCATAAACACTACAAAACCCTGTGGGAGCGGGCTTGCCCGCGATAGCGATTTAACAGTCGACAGAGATGTTGACTGTTAGTACGCCATCGCGGGCAAGCCCGCTCCCACATTGGTCCTGTGTCAATTTCCACATCGTATTGCCGCCCTTCATGCCTTCGGGCAAACTGCCCGCCGTTCGATTCCGACCTGGGGAAACACTCATGCACGCCATCATGCTCAAGGCCAAGCTGCATCGCGCCGAAGTCACCCATGCAGTACTCGATTACGAAGGTTCTTGCGCCATCGACGGCGAATGGCTGGACCTGTCCGGCATCCGTGAATACGAACAGATCCAGATCTACAACATCGACAACGGCGAACGCTTCACCACCTACGCGATTCGTGGCGAAGAAGGTTCGCGCATGATTTCGGTCAACGGTGCCGCGGCGCACAAGGCCAAGGTTGGCGACCGCGTGATCATCTGCGCTTACGCCCACTACAACGAAGCCGAGCTGCTCAACTTCAAGCCGCGCATGCTCTACATGGCGCCGGGTAACGAGTTGAGCCACACCAGCAATGCCATTCCGGTTCAGGTCGCCTGATCGAGCCGACGCCCCTGTCAGCCTTCCGTTTGTCGGACCGCTCCCTGTTTAAATGTTAAAAAAGTACCGGGAGCAGGTCAGACAAAGTCAAGACAGATTGCAGCGCGAGGTTTACTGTATTCGCCCTGCGCCATGAAATCGTGTCGACGCAGTTGACCGGACGCCCACCCACAGTGCTCCGGGATTTATCGTGTTCAAAAGGCCGTTCAAGTAAAAAGGAAAACCGCAGCGATGGCGTACTACCGCACTCCTCATGACGTTACCGCTCTGCCCGCCTGGCAAGCGTTGAATGACCACCGCCAAGCCATGCAAGATTTCAGCATGCGCGAAGCCTTTAATGCCGATCCGCAGCGCTTTACTCAATTCACCCTTAGCAGCTGCGGCCTGTTTCTCGACTACTCGAAAAACCTGATCAACGCCGAGACCCGCAATCTGCTGGTGGGCCTGGCCAACGAAGTCGACCTCAAAGGCGCGATCAAAGCGCTGTTCGATGGCGAAATCGTCAACTCTTCCGAAGGCCGCCCCGCGCTGCACACCGCACTACGCCGCCCGGTGGGCGACAAGCTGTCGGTCAACGGCGTCAACGTGATGCCCGATGTACACAAAGTGTTGAACCAGATCACCGACCTCGTGGGCCGTATCCACGATGGTTTGTGGCGCGGTTACACCGAGAAGCCGATCACTGACGTGGTGAATATCGGCATCGGTGGCTCGTTCCTCGGCCCTGAGCTGGTGTCCGAAGCGCTGCTGTCCTACGCCCAGAAAGGCGTGCGCTGCCATTACCTGGCGAACATCGATGGCAGTGAATTCCACGAACTGACCATGAAGCTGCGCGCCGAGACCACACTGTTCATCGTCTCGTCGAAATCCTTCAACACCCTCGAAACCCTGAAGAACGCCCAGGCCGCACGCGCCTGGTACCTGGCTCAGGGTGGTTCGGAAGCCGAGCTGTACCGTCACTTCATCGCCGTTTCCAGCAACAATGCTGCTGCGGTGGCGTTCGGTATTCGCGAAGAAAACATCTTCCCGATGTGGGACTGGGTCGGCGGGCGTTACTCGCTGTGGTCGGCTATCGGTCTGCCGATTGCACTGGCCATCGGCATGTCGAACTTCAAGGAGTTGCTGTCCGGTGCCTACACCATGGACCAGCACTTCCAGAGCGCGCCATTCGAACAGAACATGCCAGTGCTGCTGGCGTTGCTCGGCGTCTGGTACGGCAACTTCTGGGGCGCGCAAAGCCACGCGATCCTGCCGTACGACCACTACCTGCGCAACATCACCAAACACTTGCAACAGCTGGACATGGAATCCAACGGCAAGAGCGTGCGCCAGGACGGCACGCCAGTGTCCACCGATACCGGCCCGGTGATCTGGGGCGGCGTCGGTTGCAACGGTCAGCACGCTTACCACCAGTTGCTGCACCAAGGCACCCAGCTGATTCCGGCTGACTTTATCGTGCCGATCGTCAGCTTCAACCCGGTGTCCGACCACCACCAGTGGCTGTACGCCAACTGCCTGTCGCAAAGCCAGGCGCTGATGCTGGGCAAGACCCTGGGCGAGGCCGAAGCCGAACTGCGCGACAAGGGCTTGAGCGAAGAGGAAGTACAAAAAGTCGCGCCGCACAAGGTGATCCCGGGCAACCGTCCGAGCAACACCTTGGTGGTCGAACGTATCAGCCCGCGTCGTCTTGGCGCACTGGTGGCGATGTACGAACACAAAGTCTTCGTGCAAAGCGTGGTCTGGGGCATCAATGCCTTCGACCAGTGGGGCGTGGAGCTGGGCAAGGAACTGGGCAAAGGCGTCTACAACCGTCTGGTCGGCAGTGAAGAAACCCCGGCCGACGATGCCTCCACCCAAGGCTTGATCAACTACTTCCGCGGTCGTCACCGCGGGTGATTTGACGCCAGTCCTGTAGGAGCGAAGCTTGCTCGCGAAGAACGATGACTCGGGGTATTTGATACACCGAGGCGCCTGCTTCGCGAGCAAGCTCTGCTCCTATAGGTTGGTGTTTGTTCTCGGTATTGAACCCTTTCCCCACTCGGCGCATCTTTATTACTTGTCGTAACAAGAATAAGGAACCGTCATGTTCGATATCAGCACGTTCCCCAAAGCCGATGCCGTCCGCCGGGCTGCACAGTTAAGTCAAGATGACTACCAACGCCTGTACCGCCAATCCATCGAGCACCCCAGTACCTTCTGGGCCGAACAGGCCACACGCTTTCTCGACTGGAGCGCGCCGTGGCAAACCGTCCAGCGTTATGACCTGAAAACCGGTGAGGCTAGCTGGTTCGCTGGTGGACAGTTAAACGTCAGTTACAACTGCATCGACCGTCACCTGGAAAAACGCGGCGATCAAATCGCGATCATCTGGGAAGGCGATGACCCCGCCGAATCCGCCCAGATCACCTACAAAAAACTCCATCACAACGTCTGCCGACTGGCCAACGTGCTCAAAAGCCGTGGCGTGAAGAAAGGCGACCGCGTGTGCATCTACATGCCGATGATCCCCGAAGCCGCCTACGCCATGCTCGCCTGCGCGCGAATCGGTGCGATTCATTCGGTGGTGTTCGGCGGCTTCTCTCCGGACTCGTTGCGTGACCGGATTCTCGACGCCGATTGCCGCACCGTGATCACTGCCGACCAAGGCGTGCGCGGCGGTAAATTCGTGCCGCTCAAACAGAACGTCGACAAAGCGCTGCAAAGTTGCCCCGACGTGAACACCGTGATCGTGGTCGAACGTACCCAAGGCCAGGTTAACTGGGTCGACGATCGGGACATCTGGTACCACCAGGCTTTGCGCGACGTCAGCGAGGACTGCCCGCCAGAGCCGATGGACGCCGAAGACCCGCTGTTCATCCTCTACACCTCCGGCAGCACCGGTAAACCCAAAGGCGTGCTGCACACCACCGGCGGCTATCTGTTGCAAGCAGCCATGACCTTCAAGTACGTGCTCGACTATCGCGACGGTGAAGTCTTCTGGTGTACCGCCGATGTCGGCTGGGTCACCGGCCACAGCTACATCGTCTACGGGCCGCTGGCCAACGGGGCGACCACTCTGATCTTCGAAGGCGTGCCGAGCTACCCCAGCACCTCGCGCTTCTGGCAGGTGATCGACAAGCACCACGTGAACATCTTCTACACCGCTCCGACCGCGTTGCGTGCGCTGATGCGTGAAGGCCCCGAGCCATTGAAGGAAACGTCCCGCGAGAGCCTGCGGTTACTCGGCACCGTCGGCGAGCCGATCAACCCGGAAGCCTGGGAGTGGTATTTCAATACGGTCGGCGAGCAGCGCTGCCCGATTGTCGATACCTGGTGGCAGACCGAAACCGGCGGCATCATGCTCAGCCCGCTGGTCAGCACCCAACGGATCAAACCCGGTTGCGCCACCCAACCGATGTTCGGCGTGCAACCGGTATTGCTCGACGAACATGGCAAGGAAATCAAAGGCGCTGGCAGCGGCATACTGGCCATCAAGTCCAGCTGGCCGGCGCAGATCCGCAGCGTCTACGGCGACCCGAAACGAATGGTCGAAACCTACTTCAAACCCTACCCCGGCTACTACTTCACCGGCGATGGCGCGCGTCGTGACGAGGACGGCGATTACTGGATCACCGGGCGTATCGACGACGTGATCAACGTCTCCGGGCACCGCATCGGCACGGCCGAAGTCGAAAGCGCGCTGGTGCTGCACGACAGCATCGCCGAGGCCGCCGTGGTCGGTTATCCCCATGACGTCAAAGGCCAGGGCATCTATGCCTTCGTCACGCCCATGAATGGCACCGAACCCAATGACGAACTGAAGAAACAATTGCTCGCACATGTCAGCAAGGAAATCGGCAGCTTTGCCAAACCGGACTTGATCCAATGGGCGCCGGCCCTGCCGAAAACCCGTTCGGGCAAGATCATGCGAAGAATTCTGCGCAAGATCGCCTGCAACGAACTGGACAGCCTGGGCGACACCTCGACCCTCGCCGACCCGAGCGTGGTGCAAGGGCTGATCGATCAACGCCTGAACCTGTAGGAGCGTGGCTTGCCCGCGAAAGCGGTGTGTCAGGCGACATTAATGTTGACTGTGCCGCCGTCTTCGCGGGCAGCCTCGCTCCTACAGGTTCAGGTACAGGTTCTTCATCGTCCAAGCTGTTAAACTCCCGCGCCCCCAATTCCCTCCTGCAAGGCGCCCAGCATGTCTTCCTTGAATCAGGCGCTGTGCGCCGCCCTTGATCGTCGCCAGGATTTGCTCGCCGAGCTGCATCAGCAAGGCACCGATTGCTATCGCCTGTTCCATGGCAGCCAGGAAGGCGCCGGCGGCCTGACCATCGACCGCTACGGCCCGCAACTGTTGGTGCAAAGCTTTCATCAGGCGCTGGAGCGCGACGCCCTGCTGCAACTGCACGAGACCGTCAATCAACAACTGGGCCTCGACACCCTGCTGGTCTACAACGACCGTTCCCGTGGCAACTCGCGCATCGACCGCGAAGACACCGTCTACCGCGCCGACGAAGCCGCCCTGCAAGACTTGATCGGTCACGAATGGGGACTGAACTACCGGGTTCGCGGGCGCCACGCCGGCCAGGATCCGTTGCTGTTTCTCGACCTGCGCAACGCTCGCGGCTGGGTCAAGGCGCACAGCAAAAACAAAAGTGTGCTGAACCTGTTTGCCTACACCTGTGGCGTCGGCCTCAGCGCCGCGGCGGGTGGTGCGAGCGAGGTGTGCAACCTGGACTTTGCCGAAGGCAATCTGGCGGTCGGCCGCGAGAACGGTCTGCTCAACCCGCAATTGCCGACGATGGAATTCATCCAGTCCGATTATTTCCCGGCGATTCGTCAATTGGCCGGCCTGCCGATCAGCCAGCGTCGGGGCCAGAAACTGCCGAGCTATCAACGTCTGGACCCGCGTCAGTACGATCTGGTATTGCTCGATCCTCCGGCCTGGGCCAAGAGTGCCTTTGGTACGGTCGACCTGTTGCGTGACTACCAGAGCCTGCTCAAACCGGCGCTGCTGACCACCGCCGATGATGGCGTGCTGATCTGCTGCAACAACCTGGCGAAGGTCAGCATGGACGATTGGCGCGAACAGGTTCTGCGCTGCGCAGAGAAGGCCGGGCGCCCGGTGCGTGAGTGGACAGCGCTGACACCGGGTGGTGATTTCCCGTCGATGGACCAGCAGCCACCGCTGAAAACGCTGATCCTGCAGCTCTGAAAATCCACGCCGATGATCAGATAAATCCTGTTAAGCGTGGTTGCTTCGGAACCGCAAACGCATGCCATACTCCAAGGCACTCCGATTCCGACAGATGAAGCCGCACATGCCCAAAGGATTGATTCGCGCTATCGGCGCCTTGTTGACTGCCCTGGCTCTTTATAGCCTGCTGGGGTTTCTGATTTTGCCGGGCATCGCGTTGCGGATTGCCAATCAACAATTGGCCAACTACGCCACGACACCCGCGACGATTCAGCGGATCGAACTCAACCCGTTCAGCCTTGAAGTCACCCTTTGGGGCTTGGTCATCGGCGAGCCGGGCAAGGAGCAAGTGGGCTTCGAACGTCTGTACGCCAACCTGCAGATCGACAGTCTTTGGACCAAGGCATTGCACCTGTCCGATATCGAACTGGACAAACCCAAGACCGAAATCCTCTTCGGCAAGGACGGCAAGCTCAACCTGCTCGGTCTGTTCAAAATCCCCGCCAGTGAACCGACCCCGGTCGATCCGGACGCCAAACCATTTCCGCTGCGCGTGGAGCGAATCAAACTGGCCAGCGGCTCCGTCCATTTCGAGGATGCCCGGCCCAGCGAACCCATCGAATTCCTCTACGACAAACTCGACTTCGAACTGAAGAACCTCAGCACCCTGCCCGAAGACAGCGCCGACATGACGTTGGTGGCCGTCGGCCCGGCAGGTGGACAGATCGACTGGACCGGTAACTTCAGCCTGATCCCGATCGCCTCCGAAGGTAAGCTGAAAATCACCGACGGCAAGATGAAATCCTTTTGGCCCTATGTGCGCGACGCTGTGCCACTCGCACTCGAAAATGGCGTCGTCAACCTCAGCACCGACTACAAGCTCAACCTGGCGAAAGAAACCGAACTGTTGTTGAACAACGTTGCCGTCAGCATTGCGCCCTTTGCCATCAAGACGCCGGACGGTCGACCGCTGGCGAAGCTCGAACGGCTGGACATCAGTGAAACCACCGTGGACCTGGCCAAACAGCAAGTGGTGGTCGGCAAGATCCGCAGTCAGAAACTGGAAACCTGGGCCGCCCTCGAAGCCGACGGGCAACTCGACTGGCAAAAACTGTTCGCCAGTCAGCCGTCCAAAGCGGCCAACAAAGCCAATGCCGAGCCAGCCAGCACACCGGCAGCAGCCGATTCGCCGAAGCCTGAACCGACCGCGCCGAGCAAGCCTTGGCAGGTGCTGCTCAAAGACGTGCAGCTACGCAATTATCAGGTGCACCTGGCCGACCGCAAGGCACAACCGGCGGTGGCGCTGGAGCTGGGTCCGCTGAACCTGGACCTGCAAAATTTCGACAGCCTCAATGGCTCACCTTTCAACCTCAAGCTCGACACCGGCGTGGGCAAGCAAGGCAAGCTCACCGCGGACGGTGTGGTCAATCTGGCCCCGATCAGCGCCAAACTGAACGTGCAGACCAAGGACATCGACCTGCGCGTCGCCCAGTCCTACATCAACCCGTTCATTCGTCTCGAACTGCGCAGCGGCATGCTGGGCAGTGATCTGGCGGTCGACCTGAAAAGCACCGAGCCGCTGGCGTTCAGCGTCACAGGCAAAGCCCAGGTCGATCAACTGCATACCCTCGACACCCTGAAAACCCGCGACTTCCTCAAGTGGCAACAGGTGGTGCTCGAAGGCCTGAACTATCAGCATGGCGACAGCTTGTCGATCGACAAGATCAACCTGTTCCAACCCTATGCACGCTTCATGATCAACGATGACCGCACCACCAACATCGATGACCTGCTGATCCCGCAACCGGCCGATGCCGGCGCAAAAACCGTCGCTGCCAAGCCGGCAGCCGGAAAAGACAAACCGCTGGGTATCCATATTGGCGGCATTGCCATCAATGACGGTTCGGCAAACTTCGCCGACTTCAGCCTGACCCCGAACTTCGCCACAGCCGTTCAACAGCTCAACGGGAAGATCGGCACCATCGACAGCCGACAGGCAAAACCGGCCAGCGTCGACGTCAAAGGCAAGGTCGACCGCTATGCGCCGGTGACCATCAAGGGTTCGGTCAACCCGTTCGACCCGATGGCCAGCCTGGACATCGCCACCAGTTTCAAACGGGTGGAACTGACGACGTTGACGCCCTACTCCGGCAAGTTCGCCGGTTACCGTATCCGCAAGGGCCGACTCAATCTCGACCTGCATTACAAGATCACCAACGGCCAGCTCCTGGCCGAAAACAAAGTGGTGGTCGAGCAGTTGCAACTGGGTGAAAAGGTCGACAGCCCGGACGCGGTGAGCCTGCCACTGAAATTGGCGATTGCCTTGCTCAAGGATGTCGACGGCAAGATTTCCATCGAGCTGCCAGTGAGCGGCGACCTGAACAACCCGCAGTTCAGTGTCATGCCGATTATCTGGCAGACCCTGCGCAACCTGATTGTGAAAGCGGCCGCAGCGCCATTCAAAATGATTGGCGGCCTGGTCAGTGGCGGTGGTTCGGAAGACTTGGGCACCGTGGCATTCGCACCGGGTTCAAGTGACCTGAGCAAAGACGCCGAAGCGGCGCTGGTCAAATTGTCCCAGGCGCTCAAGGAGCGTCCGGCCCTGCGCCTGGAAATCGAAGGCACCGCCGCCAAGAGCAGCGATGGCCCGCTGATTGCCGAGCAACGCCTGGAGCGGGAATACCAGTACAACTACTACAAAATGCTCCAGCGTCGCGGTGACAAGGTGCCGGCCCAGGCCTCATTACTGCAAGTGCCGGACAGCGAGAAAGGCCCGCTGCTCGAAGGGATCTACCGCACACGCCTGAAGACCCAGCCGCCCGCCGAATGGAAGGACTTGGGCAAGGAAGAACGCAGTAAAAAAATGCGTGAAGACGTGATTGGCTTCTGGAGTTCCAGCGAGGTGCTGTTGCGTCAACTGGGGCAAGAACGGGCCAGCAGCATCAAGGATTATCTGGTGGACAAGGGTCAATTGGCCGATGACCGCGTGTACTTCATCGATGCCAGCCTCGGTGAGGCAGAAAGCGATGGCCGCGTTGTCACGCCCATGCATCTGGATGCCGAGTGATGGGCGCACGTTGGCTTCTGAGCCTGGCGCTGTTGCTGGTTGCCGGCCAGGCAGCGGCGGCCGATACCTTGCGTTGCGGCAGTCAATTGATCAGCGTCGGGGACAGGTCCGGCGAAGTGCTGCAAAAATGCGGAGAGCCCGTTGCCCGCGATTTGTTGGGCTACAAACGCAGCGCCAATCGGCGGGAAGAGTTTCAGGTCGAGGAATGGACCTACGGCCCCAACAGCGGGATGTACCAGTACCTGCGCTTTGAAGGCAACCGGTTGGTTCGAATCACCAGCAAGCGTGGGAATTGAACAATCGAGCTTGCCCCACTTCCCTAATGTAGGAGCCAGGCTTGCCGGCGAACCAGCCGCCTCGGTCCATCAGGGATACCGCGTAATCGTTCTTCGCGGGCAAGCCTCGCTCCTACAAGTGATGCGTTGCTGCAAATAGAACAGGCCCCGACACGAATGCCGGGGCCTGTAATGGCCACGTCCTTGTGGCCTTCGCATGAACTCTCAAGTAGCGGCAGACGTATGACTCGGCCCGTCTACCGCACCTTCTCCCGGTCCAGGCGAGAAGCCTTGTCTTACTCGGACTTCAGGCCGTCAGCGGATACCGCTTTGACGCCTTTGATTTTCTTGGCGATAGCCACGGCGGTTGTTTTCTGAGCGTCTGTCAGAACGCTCATGGAAGACAGGGAAACAACGCCTTTGTTGGTTTCGACTTTGATGTCGGTGCCTGGGATGCCTTTTTCGGTTACCAGGTCTGCTTTGACTTTGGTTGTGATCCAGGTATCGGAAACATCCTCTTTCGCTTCAGTGACTTCACCGGCGGCCAGCATCATGGGTGCCTGAGTCACTTGGGTGGTCTGTGCGAATGCAGCGTTGGCCATGGTCAGGGTCAACGCGGTAGCAGTAGCGGCAGCGATAGCGAACTTCTTCATACGAGTAACTCCTGTATTTCTGGAAAGTCTGCTGCGTGTCTTGTCAGCAGGGTTACTAGAGAGAGTGCGAACGCTGTGCCAACTGTCAGATTAAAAATAAATAGATATAAATCAATAAGTTAGACAAAACTGTGATTTTCGAAATCATGCAAATTGCATGACTGCGACATTATCTACATGCAACTTGCGGGTTTTAGCGCAGGCCTAAGGCCATGAATTGTCGGGGGTTTTCGTGATCATCCAAATCGCCCCCAAATGACCAACAAAAAAATGCCCCGCGTCGTGAGAAGCGGGGCATTGTTTATGCCGGGTGATATGGATCAGGTACCGGTGCAGCCTTTAGGTGCGTACTCTTGTAGAGCCGTCGTAGCGCAAGTCCAGCCACCGGCGAGGGTACGCGAAAGCGTAACGGTTTTGCCGAGCACCGGCCCCGGTGCGTTGAGAATCGTGCAACCAATACTGCCCACACCGGTAGAGGCGGTACCTGTCGCTGTAATCGTGCAATTACCCGTGGGGGTCGTCGCGCCGATCCCGGCGGGGGCGGCAATATCGGTGCCTTGATTAATAACGTCTTCGAAAGGCACCTTCAGTGCCGAGATTTCTGCAACCGCAGCGGTGACCTTCGCCCGTGATTGGTATTTCGAATACTGCGGCAACGCAAACGTCGCCAGAATCCCGATGATCGCAACCACGATCAGCAGCTCGATCAGAGTAAAACCATTTTGATTTTTCATAGACAGGCTCCATGCATGAGTCGAAATCTCATGATCTGAACAAGGCACAGCACAGGTCATGCCAAGCCGCGCGCGCCCCTGCCTGCGGGGCGCGAGATCGCGCTAAAGACCTTTCCTGCTCCAAGGATCCGCACTATCTGACACTTTTTGTCACCTAACCCCGGCTGGTTTGGTTCCACTGCTTGACTAGGCTATAAGTCATTAACTGTCTGACGTCGGTATCCCAATGAATGACATTGCCCTTAGCGGTCTGGCCAAGCAATTGGTGCTGGCCGAGCTGATCACTGACCAAAGTGCGCAAGAGGCGTATCAGCAAGCCCAGCGCAATCGAATCTCGCTGGTCAGCTATCTGGTGCAAAACAAACTACTGAAGAGCTGGCAAGTCGCCGAAGTGGCCTCGGAGCACTTCGGTATGGCCTTGCTGGACCTCAATTGCCTGGACAAGGACACCCAACCTCGAGGGCTGGTCAGCGAGAAGTTGATCCGTCAGCATCACGCCCTGCCCCTCTGGCGGCGTGGTAACAAGCTGTTCGTGGGGATTTGCGACCCGACCAATCATCAAGCCATCAACGACATTCAGTTCAGCACCGGGCTGAGCACCGAAGCCATTCTGGTGGAGGAAGACAAGCTCAGCGACGCCATCGAAAAATTCTTCGACAACCACTCCACCGGCCTGGAAGACATGGCCGATGTCGACCTCGACGGGCTGGACATCGAGTCGGTCGATGAGCAGAAACAAGACGTCCTCGTGGGGCAAGACGCCGATGACGCGCCGGTGGTGCGCTTCGTCCACAAGATGCTGCTCGACGCGATCAAGAGTGGTTCTTCCGACCTGCATTTCGAGCCCTATGAAAAAATCTACCGCGTGCGGATGCGCACCGATGGCATGCTGCGGGAGGTCGCCAGGCCGCCGACACAACTGGCCAACCGCATTGCTTCGCGGCTGAAGGTCATGGCCAGTCTCGACATCTCCGAACGGCGCAAACCCCAGGACGGGCGAATCAAGATGCGCCTGTCCAAAAGCAAGTCCATCGATTTCCGGGTCAACATCCTGCCAACCCTCTGGGGCGAGAAGGTGGTGATCCGGATCCTCGACCCGTCCAGCGCCCAAATGGGCATCGATGCCCTCGGCTACGAACCCGACCAGAAAGACCTGTACATGGCAGCCCTAAAGCAGCCACAGGGAATGATCCTGGTGACCGGCCCCACCGGCTCGGGCAAGACCGTATCGCTCTATACCGGGCTGAACATCCTCAACACCGTCGACATCAATATTTCCACTGCCGAAGACCCGGTAGAAATCAACATCGAAGGCATCAACCAGGTCAACGTCAATCCCAGGCAAGGACTGGATTTCGCCCAGGCGCTGCGCTCGTTTCTGCGTCAGGACCCGGACGTGATCATGGTCGGTGAAATCCGCGACCTCGAAACCGCCGAAATCGCCATCAAGGCCGCCCAGACCGGGCACATGGTGCTTTCCACCCTGCACACCAACAGCGCCGCGCAAACCCTGACCCGCTTGCACAACATGGGGATTCAGGGGTTCAACATCGCGACCTCGGTCAGCCTGATCATCGCCCAGCGCCTGGCGCGCAAACTGTGCAGTCATTGCAAAAAACCCATCGAGATTCCCCGCGAGGCGCTGATCAAAGAAGGCTTTCCCGAGGAACGCATCGGCTCGTTCACGATCTATGAACCGGTCGGTTGCGATCAGTGCAACAACGGTTACAAAGGGCGAGTAGGGATTTATGAAGTGGTAAAGAACACCCCAGAACTGCAACGGCTGATCATGGCCGAAGGCAATTCACTGGAAATCGACATCCAGATGCGTAAGGACGGCTTCAACGACCTGCGTACTTCGGGCCTGCTCAAGGCCATGCAAGGCATCACCAGCCTTGAAGAAATCAACCGGGTCACGAAGGACTGAACATGGCGGCCAAAGCAGCGAAAATCAGCGTATATGCCTGGGAAGGCACGGACAAGAAGGGCTCAAAAATGACCGGTGAGTTGACCGGCCAAAATCCCGCGCTGATCAAGGCCCAGTTGCGCAAGCAAGGGATCAACCCGGGCAAGGTGCGGAAAAAAACCGCGTCCATTTTCAGTGCCGGCAAACGCATCAAGCCCCTGGACATTGCCCTGTTCACCCGGCAGATGGCGACCATGATGAAAGCCGGTGTACCACTGCTGCAATCGTTCGACATTATCGGTGAGGGCTTCGATAACCCGAACGTGCGCAAGCTGGTGGACGAAGTGAAACAGGAAGTCGCGGCCGGCAACAGCTTCGCCGCAGCCCTGCGCAAAAAGCCCCAATATTTCGATGAGCTGTACTGCAACCTGGTGGATGCCGGCGAACAGGCCGGCGCCCTGGATACCCTGCTGGAACGGGTGGCGACCTACAAGGAAAAGAGCGAAAGCCTCAAGGCCAAGATCAAGAAAGCCATGACCTACCCGCTGGCGGTGGTGTTCGTCGCGATCATTGTGACCGGGATTCTGCTGGTCAAGGTTGTGCCGCAATTCGAGTCGGTGTTCTCGGGGTTTGGCGCCGAGCTGCCGGCATTCACCGTGATGGTCATCGGCTTGTCGGAATTCATGCAGGCCTGGTGGTGGATGATGCTCGGCATGCTGGGTGCGGCGATCTTCGGCGTACGTCACGCCTTTAAAAAGTCCCCGGGGTTCCGGGACCGGATGGACACCTGGCTGCTGAAACTGCCGTTGGTTGGCGCGCTCATGTACAAGTCCGCCGTGGCCCGTTATGCCCGCACCTTGTCGACGACGTTTGCCGCCGGGGTGCCACTGGTCGAAGCCCTGGATTCAGTGGCGGGCGCGACCGGCAACATCGTGTTCAAGCGAGCGGTATTACGCATCAAGCAGGATGTTTCCACCGGCATGCAGTTGAATTTTGCCATGCGCACCTCCGGTATCTTTCCGAACATGGCGATCCAGATGACGGCCATCGGCGAAGAGTCTGGCGCACTGGACGACATGCTCGACAAGGTCGCGAGCTTCTATGAGGACGAGGTCGATAACATGGTCGATAACCTGACCAGTCTGATGGAGCCTTTCATCATGGTAGTGCTGGGGGTTATCGTCGGCGGCCTGGTGGTTGCGATGTACCTGCCCATCTTCCAACTCGGCTCAGCGATCTGATATGTCCTTGAACGATTTTTTGAGTCTCAACCCGCTGGCCTTCACGATCACCGCATTGGTGATCGGCTTGGTAATCGGCAGTTTTCTCAACGTGGTGGTCTGGCGCCTGCCGAAAATGCTTGAGCGTGAATGGCGCCTGCAGGCCCATGACGTACTGGATTTGCCACCCGAAGCCCCTGGCCCGGCTTACAACCTGATACTGCCTCACTCCGAGTGCCCCGACTGTGGCCATCGGATTCGAGCGTGGGAAAACATTCCCGTGCTCAGTTATCTGTTTTTACGTGGGCGATGCTCGAACTGCGCGACGCCGATCAGCAAACGTTACCCGCTGACCGAACTGGCCTGCGGCGTGCTGTCGGCGTTCGTCGCCTGGCATTTCGGTTTCGGCTGGCAGGCCTGCATGGTGCTGGTCCTGAGCTGGGGCCTGTTGGCGATGAGCCTGATCGACGCCGAACACCAGCTGTTGCCGGACGTGCTGGTGCTGCCGTTGATATGGCTGGGATTGATCGTCAACAGTTTCGGGCTTTTCGTCTCATTGCATGACGCGCTTTGGGGCGCGGTGGCCGGCTACATGGCGCTGTGGACGGTGTTCTGGCTGTTCAAGCTGATCACCGGCAAGGACGGCATCGGCTACGGTGACTTCAAGCTCTTGGCGATGCTCGGCGCCTGGGGCGGCTGGCAGATCCTGCCGCTGACCATCCTGCTGTCATCGCTGCTGGGCGCCGTCATCGGGGTGATTTTGCTGCGCCTGCGGGATGCGCAAACCTCGACTCCGCTGCCCTTTGGCCCCTATCTGGCGATTGCCGGCTGGATTGCCTTGCTCTGGGGTGGTCAAATAACCGGCTTCTATTGGCTGTTTGTCGGTTTGAAATGAATACCCCTGTGGAAAAACCCTGGATTCTCGGCCTGACTGGCGGCATCGGCAGCGGCAAAAGCGCGGCCGCCCAGCACTTCATCGATCTGGGCGTGCACGTGGTAGACGCCGATCATGCGGCTCGCTGGGTGGTCGAACCCGGTCGCCCGGCACTGGCGAAGATCGCCGAGCACTTTGGCCCCGGCGTGCTGCAAGCCGACGGCCAACTGGATCGCGCGGCGCTGCGCAAGCTGATCTTCGAAGTGCCGGATGAACGCCGCTGGCTCGAAGCACTGCTGCATCCGCTGATCGCCGAAGAAATCGTCCACCATCTGGCCAAGGCACAATCGTCTTACGCGATTCTGGTTTCGCCGCTGCTGATCGAGTCCGGGCAGTACGCCATGACCCAACGGGTCCTGGTGATCGATGCCCCGGAACAGTTACAGATCGAACGCACCCTGCAGCGTGACCAGACCAGCGAACAGCAGGTCCAGGCGATCCTCAAGGCCCAGTCCAGCCGACAGGACCGCGTGAACCATGCCGACGATGTGGTGGTCAACGACCGCGACCTCGCCTGGCTGCACAGCGAGGTCGAACGCCTGCATCACTTTTACCTTACTTTGCGTGGAGGCCAGTCATGAGCCAAACCCCAACCGTCGATTGCCCAACCTGCGGCGCCCCTGTCGAATGGAGCCCCGAAAGCAAGTTCCGGCCATTCTGTTCGGACCGTTGCAAACTGATCGACCTGGGCGCCTGGGCGTCGGAAGAACACAAGATCCCGGTGCCTCCCGATGCCGAGGACGAGATGTTCAGCGGCGACTTCGACCCGCGCCACTGATCCCGCCCCTCAGGGCCGCATAAAGCCATAGTCCTGGCCCTCATCGAGGTTCTCGGCGAGAAACCGCAACTCATCGGCCAGGTCTTCGACATTGCGTACCGCCTTGCTCTGCTGCACCACCGCACTGAGCAAGGCGCGCAGGCTCAATCCCGGATCGAAGCCCACCTCTTGCGCCACATCCAGACTCTGACGCAACTCCTGCCTGGCCCATTCGTAGACACTCATTTCCATACTCCTGAAGGTTTTCCAGAGCATGGATTCGGCAACGTTTTTTGGATTTGATGTGGATCAAGATTTGGGATCGTCGTCCTTCCAGGGCGCTGAAAGGTAGCGCGTGCGATTGAACGTCTCCAGCCATTCGGGGCAGAACACCACCAATGCGCTGACCACCATGCCGTTGATAAACGCTTCGGGGAAGATGAGCAGCCACAGATAGCCGACAAAATCTTCCAGCCAATACGGCATGGCGAAACGTTCGTCGTACCACAGCAGCGTGAGCGCCAGAATCAGGCAAAACAGGGCCGACAACGCAGCGGCAAAAAAACCGGAACAGAAGATGTACACAAAGGGATTACGCGGCTGCGCGCGTTCGACCAGGATAGCGCAGCACTCGGTGACCAGCACCGGCAGCAGAATCAGCAGCGCGCCGTTGACCCCCATGGCCGTCATGTCCTGCCGACCGAGCAGCACCAATCCCGCTTGCGCGACCAACCCGCCGACAATCGCCAACGGCCAATCCAGCAGTAACGTCACCGCCGTCATGCCGATGAAGTGATAGGACACGCCGGTGTCGAAGTCCCGTCGCACCAGCCAGAGCATAAACAGCGCGAACACCGTGCCGAACAACAGATGCTGGCGGCGGCTATCGCTGAACAGTTCGACCCAGGGGGCTCGCGCAATGGCCCAGATCAGCACTGGCACATAGATCAGCCACCCCACCGTCAGGGTTTCGGATGACAGTAACTCGGCACCGATCATGGCTGGGCACACTCCCTTGTCTTGCCGAAAGAGAACAGGCGATCAGTCTACACCGCCCTTTACTCCCTTCGACTTCGGGCTGGTATACACATTTGTACCGGCCCCGGGGGCGCTCCACGATTGGGTACATATCCATTTCTGCGGTAACGGCCACCTAGGGTTCCGCCCTTACGGCGGGTCACTTTCGAAAAGCGCGAAAGTAACCAAAGCGCTTTGCCCCGCCATTCGGTGCCTCGCTTAGGCTCGGCATGCCCTCACTCCGGCATTGCTCCGGGGGCCCGCCGCCATCGGCCATCCATGGCCGGGGGCGGCTACCGCGGCATCCATGCCGCGGTGCCCCCTGCGCAATGCCTGCGTTCGGCCTCTGGGAAAGGGGCAACAGATCAAGATCAAGATCAAAAGCCAAAGCCAAAGCCAAAGCAACGGCAAGATCAACTGCTTCGCGAGCAAGCCCGCTCCCACAATGGATCTGCGTACCACTGCGCTTTTCACCACTCAACAGGCCGAGCGTTAGCTCGCCTGCAGCTTTTGATCTTGACGCACCGCCCCCTCGAGAGGCCGAGCGGAGGTTCTGCGCAGTGGGCAACCCGGCATGGATGCCGGGTTAGCCGCCCCCGGCCATGGATGGCCGATGGCGGCGGGCCCACGGAGCAGGACCGGAGCAAGGGCATGCCGAGCCTAGGCGAGGCACCGAACGAAAGGGGCAAGAGCCCTTTGGTTACTTTGGGGCTTTTCCAAAGTGACTCGCTGTAAGAGCGAAACCGCCAGCCGCCGCTACCGCAGAAACGGATATGTACCCGATCAAAAAGAACCAGCGATTGTTACATTTCCTGCAAAGCTGAATCAGACCCAGCCCCCTTTATCACCCACGGACAAAGCCTAAAATTGAGACATCGGAATCAACACGGAGTACGGAAAAATGAAAACCTTGATCAGCCTGTTTCTGACCCTCGCCGCCACCTCGGCCCTGGCCGCCGGCAACGCGCCAGCCGCCACCTCGTACAACCCGGCGCAGCCGCTGGACATCGCCAAGGTGGTGTCAGTGACGAACACCGCAACCGCCTGCGGGGTTGTGCCTGCGACCATGGAATATGTCGATCATCAGGGCCAGACCCATCGCGTGACGTACGAAGTCATGGGTGACTGCACCAGCAACCTGTGACACGGGCGCACAGCACGACTCACACGATCATCCGTTTCGCCTGCAAGGCCAGATCGTGCAAACCGGCCAAGCGCGCCATGATGCGCTCGACCACCTCCACCCTGGCCACCGCGCCGCTTTGCAGCTCGCCCATCGAGTGCAGGGCCACTTTGGCCTTTTCCAGGCCCAGCCGGGTTGAACCGGACAACTGCTGCAGACCCTGGCGCGCGTTTTCGGCGGACTGCTCCAGCCCCGTCGCGATTTGCCTGATTTGTGCACTGGAATCCGCGGCCTGACGCGAGAGATTGCGCACCTCATCCGCCACCACCGCAAACCCTCGGCCATGGCTGCCCGCCCTTGCCGCCTCAATAGCTGCGTTCAATGCCAACAGGTTGGTCTGACGGGAAATGTCCTGAATGCTGCCGACGATTGCGCCGATTCGCATCGATTGCCTGCCAAGCTCGTCGAACACTTGATCCAGACGCTGCATGTAGAGGTTCAGATCATCCAGCACGCTGGCCGACGACTGCATGCTCAACGCACTCGCCTTCACCCGTTCGCCTGCCGTGCGCGCCAGCTGATTGGCGAAGCGCATATCCTCCTCGGTTTGCAGGACGGACTCGGTCAGTTTCTCCAGCGTCACGGACACGGCGCCAAATGGATGAGGTCGTTGTACTTGCTCAATGCTCATAGCAGCTTCCATGTGTAGCTGAGGATCAAGCGGTTTTCGTCGATATCGCTGCGGTAGTTGGAACGCGCCATCACATTGCGAACACGGATACCGAGGCCTTTGAGACTGCCGCTCTGCAGCACATAACCGATATCCAGATCGCGCTCGCGGTCCTTGCCTTCAAAGCCCTTGCCGGTGTCGACGTTATTGCCGGTGATGTAGCGCACGGTACTGGTCAGGCCGGGCATGCCGAGGGCCGCGAAGTCGTAGTCGTAACGTGCCTGCCAGGAGCGTTCGTCGGTGTAGGCGAACTCGTAGGTCGGCACTTCATTGCCCAGTGGCGAGATGTTGGCAAAGACTCGTGGGAAGGCGCTGTCGCCGAACATGCCCTGATAGCCGACATAAAACGTGTGGCCGCCGCGTTTGGCCGACAGCAAGGAGAAGAACGCCTGGTTGTCGATATTGCCCAGCAATTTTTTGCCGTCTTCGCGCGAATCGTAGTAGCCGAGGTTGGCTCCCAAGGTCCAGTCGCCCATCGGCTGGCTGTGTTTGAGGCCGAGAAAGCGCTGGTTGTAGATATCTTCCAGTTGCCCGAACCAGGCACTGACCGAACTGCGTTTGTCATTGAAGGCGTAGTCGGCGCCAGCAAAGTTGAAACCATCGCTGCTGACCTGACGCTGCGGAACATGACCGAGCATGGCTTGCATCTTTTCGTCGCCGGCCTCGTTGCGCAGGCTGGTCGAATTCAAGTGGCCGCCTTGCAAGGTCAGGCCATCGATTTCACTGGAGCTGATGCTTGCGCCCTGATAGCTGGGCGGCAGCAGACGGATATCGCTGAAGGCCAGCACCGGCAGGTTGGGTTGCAACTCACCCACTTTCAGCTCGGTCTTGGAGTAACGCATCTTCAGCGCACCTTCCAGACGGCTGTAATCATTTGCCGCGCGCCCGTCATCGTGCACCGGCAGCAAACCGGTATTGACCCGGTCCGGACTGCTGTCGAGCTTGAGACCGAGCAGGCCGATGACATCCACACCAAAACCGACCGGGCCCTGGGTATAACCGGATTTGACGTTGAGGATGAAACCCTGCGCCCACTCTTCGGCCTTCGACTGTTGATTGGCCCCGACGATGTCCGAGAAGTCCCGACTGAAGTAGTAGTTACGCGCCTGCAAGGTGGCCGTGGTGTCTTCAATGAAGCCGCCCTCGGCGGCCATCACGCCACTGGAAAAACCCGAGACGACCGCCAGGGACAACACTGAACCGGTTGCTGGAAAAATCTGTTTCATCTTTTTTTCTCTTATTTTTATTGATCGACAGGTTGAAGTACTTCAACCGCAGCGGATTTGCTGCGGGGAACGGGACGACGGGCGTTTAACAACAAGTGCGTGACCATGCCGAAAATCAGCCCCCAAAAAGCGGCGGACAAACCAAACAACGACATGCCCGAGGCGGTGGTGAGAAAGGTCACCAGCGCGGCTTCGCGATCACTCGGTACGGCCATTGCGCCGGCCAGCGCCCCGGCTATCGCGGCGAACAGCGCCAGCCCGGCCAGGGCCGCGATCAGTTCCCTGGGGAACGCCGAAAACAACGAAACCAGCGTGGCACCGAAGATCCCCAGCACCAGGTAACACAGCCCGCCCACGACTCCGGCCACATAGCGTTTGCGCGGATTTTCATGGGCCTCGCGACCGGTACAAATGGCGGCGGTAATCGCCGCCAGATTCAACCCGTGACAACCGAACGGTGCCAACAGCGCAGTGCCCAACGCGCTGCTGGCGATAATCGGGCCGGCCGGCGTTGGGTAACCGCTGGCGCGCAGCACCGCCATGCCGGGAACAAACTGGCCGGTCAGCGCCACCATCACCAGCGGCAAGGCGACATTCAGCGTCGCACTCAGGCTGAACGCGGGGGTGATCCACATGGGCGTGGCCAAACCGATCACTAGCGCTTCGCGGTGCAAATCACCGGTGAGAAACGCAATCGAACAGCCCACCAGCAGCACCATCAACACCGCATAGCGCGGCATCACCCGCTTGCAGATCAGGTACGTGGCAAACATTGCCAGCACCAGCAGCGGCTTGCCTTGCAACGAGACGAACAACCCGGTGCCGAAGCTGAACAGAATCCCCGCCAGCATCGCCGCCGCAATCGCCGCGGGCAGTTTGCCGATGATCCGGTCAAACGCCCCCGATACCCCGACCAGAAAGATAATCAGGCTGCTGACCAGATAAGCGCCCACCGCCTCCGGCATGGAGATCCCCGGCAACAGGGCCACCAGCAACGCCGAGCCCGGTGCCGACCACGCGATGATCACCGGGACGCGATAACGCAGGCTCAAACCGATACCGAGCACGGCGCTGCCGATGGAAATCGCCCAGACCCAGGACGACAGCACTTCCCGCGAGAGGTGCGCGGTCTCGGCGGCCTGAAAGATGATCACCAAGGGACCTGCGTAGGAAATCACCGTGGCGATAAATCCGGCGACGGCAGCAGACAGGGAAAAGTCCTGGAATAACGCTTTCATGAAACCTCGCCGCAAGACTCGTCAGGCGATCCGTGGCACAGGGCCCGGCCGCTCTTGTTCGGAAAAAATCGTGTGGGTGACCAGGCAAGGCGACACGGCATGACGCCGTGCCGCCACTGCCGGGTTCAGGCGCTGGTCGGCGCCAGCGTCTGGGTGGCACCTTTGGCGCTGCGCTGACTGCAGATGGCGAACACGGTCATGGCGAGGGCGGCCACCGCACCGGGCAAGGCAAACGCCATGAAGTTCAGTTGCAGCGGCAGGCTGATCCCCAACAAGGCACCGCCCAGCAGCGGACCGACGATGGCGCCGTTGCGGCCGATGCCCGACGCCCAGCCCAAACCAGTGGAGCGGATGGTCATGGAGTAGAACTGCGCGGCGCAGGCGTACAACAGAATCTGCGAGCCTATGGTGGTAGCGCCGGCAAGGGCGATCAGCAGGTACAACACCGGCATCGGACTGTTGAAGCCGAGTAAAGTGATCGATGCCGCAGCAACGACGAAGAACACTGCCAACACACGCGGCAGATTGAGCTTATCGCCGAGTACGCCACCGCCGACCGCGCCAAAAATGGCGCCGAAGTTGAGCACCAGCAGGAACGACAGACTCGAGCCCAGGCTGTAACCGGCATTGGCCATCAGTTTCGGCAGCCAGGAACTCAAGGCGTAGACCATCAGCAAGCAGCAGAAAAATGCCAGCCACAGCATCAGCGTGCGCAGCGCACGGCCCTCGCGGAACAGTTGCAACACCGGGGTGCCAGTGCCCTTCACTTCGCTCATGTGCAATTGATCGCCGGTGTGTGCAACGTAAGCCGGGTCAATCCGCTCCAGGATGTTGCGCGCCTCTTCATCGCGCCCCTGACGCAGCATGAAACCCACTGATTCGGGCAGGAAGTACATGATCAACGGCAACAACAGCAACGGCATCACCGCCACGTAAAACACTGACTGCCAGCCGAAACTGGGAATCAGCACGATGCCGAGCCCCGCCGAGAGCATGCCGCCCACCGAGTAGCCGCTGAACATGATCGCCACCAGCGTGCTGCGGATTTTCTTCGGCGCGTACTCGTTCATCAGCGCCACAACGTTAGGCATCACCCCGCCAATGCCCAGCCCGGCAACGAACCGGCAGAGGCCAAACTCGGTGGGGTTACGGGCAAAACCATTGAGCACGGTAAAACCGCTGAAGAGCATCACGCACAGGGTGATGGCTTTTTTGCGGCCGATCTTGTCCGACAGCGGGCCGAAAAACAGCGCGCCGAACATCATCCCGAACAGTGCATAACTTCCCAGCGCGCCGGCTTGCAGGGGACTGAGCCCCCACTCTTTCATCAGCATCGGCAACACCACGCCGTAGATCACCAAATCGTATCCGTCGAAGATGATGATCAGGGCGCACCAGAACAGCACCATCCAGTGAAAACGGTTGAATCGAGCGTTGTCGATAACCTCATGTACGTTGATCTTGCGCATGGCATCTATCTCTTGTTGTTGTTTTTTTTAGAGTCGGTAACTAAGAGTCGGTAACGCGGCTAACGTCCGTACAGCCGAGGGTAGAGACGCCGGGCACGGGGCAATAGCCGCTTTGCGCAGATCGCTATCCGTTTTGTGCAATGCCCTGTAGCAACCCTGTAGAGGGTTGATTCATGGACTAGACTCACGCGGTTGGTGATGGAGTTAAACGTCAAGAGCAGAGGGGCCGTCCACGACTGACGCCAGGTTTGCTCGAAGCAATGCGCGATCTGCAAGCTGATAGCTGCACCTGCAGGGTCCATCTATCGGTAGTCAGCGACTGGCAAAGGTGAGGCTTGGGTCATGGCAAAGGACAAGAAGAAAACCCCTGTTAAAGGCAACTCCGCTGAACCCTTGAAACTGAAGAACAAAGACTATCTTGAGCAGTTACGCCGACTGCATGTCGAGCTGGTCAAGTTGCAGGAATGGGTGAAAGAAAAGGGCATCAAGATCTGTATCGTCTTCGAAGGGCGGGATGGCGCCGGCAAGGGTGGGACGATCAAGGCGCTCACCGAGAGGGTGAGCCCGCGTGTCTTTCGGGTAGTGGCACTACCTGCACCGACCGATCGCGAGAAGAGCCAGATGTATATACAGCGCTACCTGGCGCACATGCCCGCGGCTGGCGAAGTGGTGATCTTCGATCGCAGTTGGTACAACCGCGCAGGGGTCGAGCGTGTGATGGGATTTTGTACCGATGAGCAGGTGACCCGTTTCCTGGCCCTGGCCCCCTTGATGGAACGCATGATGGTCGACTCCGGCGTCATGCTGTTCAAGTATTGGCTGGAAGTCAGCGAAGAGGAGCAGACCCGCCGGCTCGGGGCACGGATCAAGGATGGCCGCAAAACCTGGAAACTGACGCCCATGGATCTCAAATCATACAGCCGCTGGTATGACTACTCACGCGCACGTGACGACATGTTCAAGGCGACCGACACCGATCATGCTCCCTGGCTTGTGGCCAACTCGAACGACAAGAAGCGGGCCCGCCTCAACATCATCTCTGATTTGCTCAGCCGTATTCCGTACAAGAATGTACCGCGCGAGAAGGTGATTTTGCCCAAACGGCAGAAATCCGGCGGCTATCGTGAACCGGATTATCCGTTGCGGCGAATCCCGGAAAAATTCTGACCGGCACGTTCAAGCGGATCTGCGCTGTACACCAAAGGGCCACAGTCCTATGAGCCATTCGGATGCTTCGCCTCCCGCCCCGGAACCGGGGCGGATTGCCCATCGGGATACCGGCGGCAACACCGGTTGGAGTCGCTGGCTGCCGGGACTACGCACGCTGCGCGGATACAAGATAGCCTGGTTGAGGCACGACCTCGTGGCCGGACTGGTGCTGACCACGATGCTGGTGCCTGTCGGCATCGCCTACGCAGTGGCATCGGGCGTACCCGGCATCTATGGCCTTTACGCGACCATTGTTCCGCTACTCGCGTATGCGCTGTTCGGCCCCAGCCGGATTCTGGTGCTGGGGCCGGATTCCTCGCTGGCTGCCGTCATCCTCGCCGTCATCCTGCCACTGTCCGGCGGCGATCCGCATCGTGCCATCGCCCTTGCGAGCATGATGGCCATCGTATCAGGGGTGGTGTGCATCCTGGCCGGCATAGCGCGCCTGGGCTTTGTCACGGAGCTTCTTTCCAAACCGATCCGCTACGGGTACATGAACGGGATCGCACTGACGGTATTGATCAGCCAACTGCCCAAGTTTTTCGGTTTTTCGATTGAATCCGACGGCCCGCTGAGAAACCTGTGGGCGATCGCTACGGCGATAATGGAGGGGAAAACCAACTGGACCGCCTTCATGGTCGGCGCAGCCACCTTGGTCGTGATTTTGCTGCTCAAGGGCAACAAGCGCGTACCGGGCATTCTGATCGCCGTGGCGGGAGCGACCGTCGCCGTCGCTGTGCTGGACCTTGCCGCGCGCACTGGCATATCGGTCCTCGGCTCGCTTCCACAAGGCTTGCCTGCGTTCGCCATCCCCTGGATCACTAGCGCCGATATTGTCCCCGTCCTGATCGGCGGTTGCGCCGTTGCCCTGGTTTCGTTCGCCGATACCAGCGTGCTCTCGCGTGTCTATGCGGCACGGACCCGTACCTATGTGGACCCGAACCAGGAAATGGTGGGCCTCGGCGTCGCCAACCTGGCCGCCGGATTTTTTCAGGGCTTTGCGATCAGCAGCAGTTCGTCACGTACGCCCGTGGCCGAGGCCGCAGGTGCCAAAACCCAGCTGACCGGAGTCATCGGCGCGCTTGCGGTTGCCTTACTGCTGGTGGTGGCGCCGGATCTGTTGAAGGATTTACCCACCAGCGCACTGGCTGCGGTGGTGATCGCCTCCGCCATCGGCCTGATCGAGGTCACCGACCTGCGACGAATTTATCGAATCCAGCGTTGGGAGTTCTGGCTGTCGATCGTCTGCACCGTCGGCGTGGCCGTGCTGGGCGCGATTGAAGGCATCGGCCTGGCCATCGTGATCGCCGTCATCGAATTCCTGTGGGATGGCTGGCGCCCTTACTCCGCAGTGCTGGGGCGCGCGGAAGGGGTCAAGGGTTATCACGACATCAAGCGCTATCCCGACGCGCGCCTTGTCCCCGGCCTGGTGCTGTTTCGCTGGGATGCGCCGTTGTTTTTCGCCAACGCCGAGTTGTTCCACGACCGAGTGCTCGACGCAGTGGCGGCATCGCCTACGCCAGTACGCTGGTTGGTCGTTGCGGCGGAGCCCGTCACCAGCGTGGACGTGACCTCTGCCGACATGTTGGCGGAGCTGGACGAAACCTTGCACGCAGCGGGCATCAAGTTGTGCGTGGCCGAGATGAAGGACCCGGTCAAGGACAAGCTGAAGCGATTCGGGCTTTTCGCGCGACTTGGCGAAACGGCGTTCTTTCCAACAATAGGCACTGCAGTCGACAGCTATCTGATGATTCATCCGGTGGACTGGGAGAACCAGGATCACTGAGTGGCAGCGGAAACACTCAGCGACGGTCTTCATCAATGTTATCTGCCTTTGCCACTCTCTAAAGGAGGCAATCAATGGTTCCCACGCCCATGCTCGAAAAGTTTTTTTCCCGAGACCTGCTCGATGTACTGATTCGTGCCGGAGTGATTGCCGTTCTGGTGATGTTCTGCTTTCAGATATTCAGCCCATTCCTCGACCTGATGCTGTGGTCGGTGATCCTGGCAATCACCCTCTACCCTTTGCAAATCAGGTTCAAAAGCAAGCTGGGGAATAAAGACGGGATCACCGCGACGCTGATCGTATTGATCGTCATCAGTATTCTTATGGTGCCTATTTACTTGTTGGGAGCCTCGATTGCGGATTCCGTGGAGAGGGTCATGACCATGGTCAAAACCGACAGTTTTCATATTCCGCCACCGTCCGCTGCGGTCGCCAGCTGGCCACTGGTGGGAGAACCTCTTTATAATTTATGGGCGCAAGCCACCACTGACCTGCCCGATCTGGCACACAAGTTCATGCCGCAGATCAAAGGTGTCAGCCTCTCCCTGCTGAGCAAGCTTGCGGGTGTCGGCATGGGGCTCCTTTTATTCATCGTCGCCCTGATTATTGCCGGTATTTTCTTAGCGTATGGAGAAAGCGGCCACCGCAGCGCGGTGCAAATCGTTTCGCGCTTCAGCGGTCCGATCAACGGGCCGAAAATCGCCGATCTGTGCACCGCGACCATCCGGGCAGTGGCGTTGGGGGTGGTCGGTATCGCCTTCATCCAGATGCTGTTGGTGGGCATCGGCTTTGTGTTCATGGGCGTCCCCGGCGCCGGCCTTCTCGCCTTGGGGGTGCTGCTGCTTGGCATCATGCAATTACCGGCCACCCTGATTACCCTGCCGGTCATCGTCTTTGTTTTCATGAACGAAGGTGCCAGTACGGCGACCATTGTGTTTGCCATTTATGTCTTCATCGCAGGATTGGTCGATAACGTCCTCAAACCGCTGCTGCTCGGGCGTGGTGTCGATGTACCGATGCCTGTGGTGCTGATCGGAGCCTTGGGCGGCATGGTCACGAGCGGTATCCTCGGCCTGTTTATCGGCCCTGTGATACTTGCGGTCGGCTATCAGCTGTTCTGGGAATGGGTGGATCAAGTACAAGAACCCGGGCCAGACAACCAGGGACAGACCTGACACGGCGGCAGAGGATATCCCCATGCTGTTGAATCTACTGGCCGGCCTTCCCGTGATGGTGTTCTGCCTGCTAATGCAAGCCATTTTCGTGACCATATGTCTGCGTCATTACGTGCATTTCAGGCATGCCCAACCCGCTGAATCGCAATGGCTGAATATCCTGTTGTTGTCGATGGTGATGCTGCTGATGTTGCTGAGTAATTTCGTGCAGATCGCCATCTGGGCCACGCTGTTCATGCTGCTCGATGAGTTCGACGAATTCGCCACCGCGCTGTATCACTCGGCGGTCAACTTCGCCACCCTAGGCTACGGCGACATCATCATGTCCTCACGCTGGCGTCTGCTTGGCCCATTGGAGGCAGCCAACGGAATCCTGATGTTTGGTGTCTCCACCTCGGTGATGACCGCTGCAGTGATGGAGGTCATAAAGCACAACATGGACAGGCTAAAGCGTGAACACCCATAGGCATGCCAGAAAAAACGGGTAAGACTCTGTCTGAAGAAATCGCGACAGACTTATTATTCAGATCACATTTGAACGCTAAGCTTGGGCCTATGGATGATTCAGATTATTTACGCCTGCTGACCATTGCGGCCGAGCAAGCCAACACGTTCCTCTCCAATGCCCGCAAATGGGAGCGTGAGCGTTGGGTTTGCCAGCGCCTGCTGCAAGGCCTGAACATTCCCTATCGCGCCGACGAATTTGCCCCCGCCGGGGAGCCGCCGGACGTGTTGTTCCGCGACGCGAATTTCGAGGTGTTTTTCGTGCTCGACGAAGGCCGGCGCCTCAACGACGAATGGCGCGACGAGTTGCAACGTCGGCGCAGCGCGTTTTCCCTGAGCCAGCTAGTGCGCCGCGAGGCCAAGCCCCGGCGCATCCCGGCCAATGAATTTCTGCTGAGACTGGCGCCGACCTTGCGCAAAAAAGCCCACAACTACAAAGAGCGCGGCATGGACCTGGGGGATCTGGACATCATTGCCTTCGCCAGCCTCAAGCGCGAAGTGCTGGACCTCAACAGCCACTTTCCACCGCCCACCGAGTACCTGCGTCAGGGCTGGCGCTCGTTGTCGCTGGTCGGCCCGACCTTCGCCCGAGTGTTGTTCGCACACCCGGAGGCCCCGGACTTCCTGCGCAACAACCTGGGGCGCAGCATCGTCTTCGATGTCGGGATCAGCCTGTGAGTCCGTTGCAGGAGTTGGTCGCCGAATGTTACAAAGTGGAATGATTCGCCATTCCCGCCAGCAACTATGCTCCGTTCCATACCGGATAGTTCGCAACATCGCTGCGCGCTGTAGCGTCTACACATTCAGCAACGTCTACCTGACGAGGCCTTTATGACCAGCCGCCTGAACCCCGACGACCAGAAGCATGTCGAAGAGTACCTGAACCTGTCCCAGCACCAAGTCGAGCGCAAGCCTTTCCGGCCGTGGATGCTCCTGGTGCTGGTGTTGGCAGTGACCATGGGTTTAGGCCTGTTGAGCCGACTTATCAGTTACCTGACGCTATGAGCTGCATCGCGCTCGCTCGGGTAATTGCACCGATTTCTTTTAGCCTTGCGAGATATCCCCATGACTCATCGTATTGTCATCGTTGGCGGCGGCGCCGGCGGTCTGGAGTTGGCTACCCGTCTGGGTAAGACTCTGGGCAAGCGCGGCACGGCCAGTGTGATGCTGGTCGACGCGAACCTGACCCACATCTGGAAACCGCTGTTGCACGAAGTGGCGGCAGGTTCCCTGAACTCTTCCGAAGACGAACTCAACTATGTTGCCCAGGCAAAATGGAACCACTTCGAGTTCCAGCTGGGGCGCATGAGCGGGCTCGATCGCGCACAGAAGAAAATCCAGCTGGCCGCCACCTACGACGAGGCAGGCCTGGAGCTGGTGCCGGCGCGCGAAGTACCTTACGACTCGCTGGTGATTGCCGTCGGCAGCACCACCAACGACTTCGGCACTCAAGGCGCGGCGCAGCACTGTCTGTTCCTCGACACCCGCAAACAGGCCGAGCGCTTCCATCAGCAACTGCTCAATCACTACCTGCGCGCCCACGCCGGGCAAACCGACGCGGTGCAACAGATCAGCGTGGCCATCGTCGGCGCCGGTGCCACCGGGGTCGAACTGGCCGCGGAACTGCACAACGCCGCCCATGAACTCGCGGCCTACGGCCTGGACCGGATCAAACCGGAAAACATGCACATCACCCTGATCGAAGCCGGACCGCGGGTGCTGCCAGCCCTGCCGGAACGGATCGGCGGCCCTGTGCATAAAACCCTGGAGAAACTCGGGGTCAACGTCATGACCAATGCGGCAGTCAGCGAAGTGACGGCAGACAGCCTGATTACCGCCGATGGCCAAGTGATCAACGCCAGCCTGAAAGTCTGGGCCGCCGGGATTCGTGCGCCGGGTTTCCTCAAGGACATCGATAGCCTGGAAACCAACCGCATCAACCAGCTGCAAGTGTTGCCGACCCTGCAAACCACCCGCGACGAGAACATCTTCGCCTTCGGTGACTGCGCGGCCTGCCCACAACCGGGCACTGATCGCAATGTGCCGCCGCGCGCCCAGGCTGCGCACCAGCAGGCTTCGTTGCTGGCCAAATCGCTGAAACTGCGGATCGAAGGCAAAGCCCTGCCGGAATACAAATACACCGACTATGGTTCGCTGATTTCGCTGTCGCGTTTTTCGGCTGTGGGTAACTTGATGGGCAACCTGACCGGCAGCGTGATGCTCGAGGGCTGGCTGGCGCGGATGTTTTACGTGTCGCTGTATCGCATGCACCAGATGGCGTTGTATGGCGCGTTCCGTACGGCGATGTTGATGCTCGGTAGCAAGATTGGGCGCGGGACTGAACCGCGGCTGAAGCTGCATTAAGATTTTCGGAGTTACTTAGGGCCTCTTCGCGGGCAAGCCTCGCTCCTACAGTGGATCTGTGTCGTACACAAAATGTGCGACCAATAACGATCTTGTGGGAGCGTGGCTTGCCCGCGATGCAGGCGCCTCGGTCGAACCTGCGAACACTTGTGTGTCTCACTGTATCTCCCCGCCGTTTCATCCCCTTCGCTTACAAAGCCCCCCCTTGCGCGACACAGTAGCGATACACCACGCCCGCTAAATGGCCACACCCGAGCAAGGCACTGCCTGCGTCGGTCATCGCCACACTCACGTGGCGTCCTTTATCGAGCGGTTGTGTCGTGCAACCCAGGAGATTTGTAATGTCCCGTACTCTCAACAAAAACACCGTTGGCCTGCTCGGCGCCGTCCTGGCCGGAGGCATGATGTTGTCCGGTTCTGTCTTCGCTTCGCAGCCGCTGACTCAAGGCTACCTGCTGGCCTCGGCGGAACAGGTCGTGAAAACGCCCGAAGGCAAATGTGGCGAAGGCAAGTGCGGCGATGCCTCGATGGCGAAAACCGATTCGGATAGCGACGGCAAAGTATCCCGTGCCGAATTCCTGAAAGTCGCGCCGAAGTCCAATTTTGACAAGATCGACACCAACCATGACGGCTTCATCGACGAGCAAGAGGCTTACGACAACGTAAAAGCCAACTTCGAAGCCAATGGCAAGAAAATGCCAAAAGGCCTGTTTGAGCACTTGAAAGACCAAGACGGCGCCTAAGCTTGCGAGAACCAAACCGCGCTTTACCTTCGGGAAGCGCGGTTTTTTCGTCTGGCGGATTTACACCTGGAAGCGCTGCACCATGGTTCGCAATGAATTGGCCAGCTGTGAAAGCTCATGACTTGAGGCGCTGGTCTGATCGGCGCCGGCGGCGGAGCGCACCGACAAATCGCGAATGTTCACCAGATTGCGATCGACCTCACGCGCCACTTGTGCCTGCTCTTCGGCGGCGCTGGCAATCACCAGATTGCGCTCGTGAATCTGGTGGACCGACTCAGTAATGGTCTGCAACGCCTCGCCCGCTCGCTCCGCCAAGGCCAATGTACTGGCCGCGCGCGAGGAACTGGCGTGCATGGAGTCCAGCGCCTGTGTTGAACCGGTGCGCATGCCCTGAACCATTTGCTCGATTTCCTGGGTCGATTGCTGCGTGCGGTAAGCCAGAGCCCGCACTTCGTCGGCGACTACAGCGAAACCTCGACCGCTTTCACCAGCGCGCGCCGCTTCGATGGCAGCGTTGAGGGCCAGCAAGTTGGTCTGTTCAGCAATGGCCCGAATCACATCCAGCACCTTGCCAATGTCCTGCGACTGGTTGGCCAGCGATTGCACCAACCCGCCCGTCGTTTGCACATCGCTGGCGAGAGCGCTGATGGCACTGACGGTTTCGCTGACCCGCGCTTGACCAACGTGCGCCGATTCACTGGATTGGCGTGTGGCGTCGGAAGTAGACACCGCGTTGCGCGCGACCTCCTCCACCGCAGTGGTCATTTCGGTAACGGCCGTCGCGGCTTGCTCAATCTCGTTGTTCTGCTGTTGCAGGTTCTGCGTGCTGTCGAGGGTGACCGCGTTCAATTCATCGGCCGCCGTCGCCAGTTGCGCCGCCGAACCGCTGATGCCCTGCAAGGTTTCACGCAGGTTGTGTTGCATGGTCGCCAACGCCTTGAGCAAGCGGCTCACTTCATCGTTGCCATGGGTTTCGATGGGGCGAGTCAGATCGCCTCGCGCCACGTTTTCTGCGGTATGCAACGCGTCGCTCAAAGGTTTGACGATGCTGCGGGTCAGCAGCATGGCCAGACCGACGGTGGCCAATCCCGCCAAGGCGATAAACAGGCTGACGATCATCCTCGATGTTTCGTAATGCTCTGCAGATTTCTCGCTCTCGGCGGCGACTTGTTTGGCGAACAGATCCGCCAGGTCATTTAGCTGTTTACCCGAGCCATCGACCACGGTTTTCATGTCGATCAGCAGCAGTTTGGTCAATTCGTCGCGGCGTCCCTGTTCGGCCAGGGAGAACGATTGAGCAATACCGGAACGATAAGCCGCGAAGGTGGTTTTGAACTGGTCATACAAGGCTTTGCCTTCGACTGTGTTGACCAGCCTGTCATACGCCGCAATCTTCTCGCTCAACTCTTTGTCGCGAGTGTCCATCTGGCCGCGGTAGACAGGGATGTTTTTCGGATCCTGATCCAGGGCCATGCGCAGGGAAATGGTACGGATGCGCAGCATGATTTCGCGGATCTCGTCACCGCCGCGAATGCTCGGCAACCATTGTTTCTCCACCGCCACCTCGCTGTCGCGAATACTCGACATCTGCCCCAGGGCAAAAATCCCGAGCAAAGCGACCAATACGGCGATCAGGGCAAACCCCAAGGCTGCCCGAGGAGCGATATTCAACTGTCGAAGCACCATAACGAACGCCCTTTTCTTGTAGTGGCTTGGATAAGGGGCGTTGTTTCGGCAGTACCCCGTCGCCTCGTTATCGGCAAGTTGTACGATGACTGAAGTGTTATTTCTCGAAGACAAAAAATCGAAGACAAAAAAAATCCCCGTATCTTTCGATACGAGGATTTTTAATATGGTCGGGGTAAGGGGATTCGAACTCCTGACATCCTGCTCCCAAAGCAGGCGCGCTACCGGACTGCGCTATACCCCGGTAAAAAAAAGGCACCTTTGAAAGGCGCCTTCTGCGAACAGAGCTTTTGGCGTCTGATCTTAAGATCTGATCCCAGCGTTAACTGGTTTCAAAAATGGTGGGTCGTGTGGGATTCGAACCTACGACCAATTGGTTAAAAGCCAACTGCTCTACCAACTGAGCTAACGACCCAAAAATGGTCGGGGTAAGGGGATTCGAACTCCTGACATCCTGCTCCCAAAGCAGGCGCGCTACCGGACTGCGCTATACCCCGGTTTGAAATTGGCTCCGTGACCAGGACTCGAACCTGGGACCCAATGATTAACAGTCATTTGCTCTACCGACTGAGCTATCACGGAACTACATATTTCAATTTACAACTGTGAAGCTTGCTTCACCTCTTCGACCCGTTCGCATCGCTGCGTTCGTGTGTCTGAGGCGCGCTATTCTACAATCTTAAGCACCTCTGTCAACCCCCTAAATTGCTTTCAAGTTAATGATTTGCAACTTATTTCAGATTCCTGCTTGGGGAGCAGAAACCCCTCGGGGTGACTTACTGCGGGGCGCACTTTACAAGCCTTTTCCTTTGAGTTCAACAGCCTGGCGAAAAAAAGGCCTCGCAATGCGAGGCCTCCTTTTACTGCACTGCCGCCGAGCGTCAGACGAAAACGATTTCGTCGTTCTCCACGACACCTTTGGCGGTATCGCCGGGCATGAATCGACCCGACAGAATCAGCTGTGCCAGCGGGTTCTCGATCCAGCGCTGGATCGCCCGTTTGAGCGGTCGTGCGCCGTACACCGGGTCGTAACCGACAGCGATCAGCTTATCCATCGCTTCCGGACTCAGCTCAAGCTTCAGCTCGCGCTCGGTCAGGCGGCTACGCAGGCGACCCAACTGGATCTCGGTAATACCGGCGATCTGATCCCGAGCCAACGGCTCGAAAATCACCACTTCGTCGACCCGGTTGATGAACTCCGGCCGGAAGTGCGTGGAAATCGCATCCATCACTGCCGCGCGCTGCGCTTCGCGATCCCCTACCAGCTCCTGGATCTGCACTGAGCCAAGGTTGGAGGTCATGACGATCACAGTATTCTTGAAATCCACCGTGCGGCCATGGCTATCGGTCAAACGGCCATCTTCAAGCACTTGCAGCAAAATGTTGAACACGTCCGGGTGGGCCTTCTCGACCTCGTCCAGGAGGATCACCGAATAAGGCTTGCGACGCACCGCCTCGGTCAGGTAACCGCCCTCTTCATAGCCCACGTAGCCCGGTGGCGCACCGATCAGTCGAGCCACGGAATGTTTCTCCATGAACTCGGACATGTCGATCCGCACCATCGCCTCTTCGGTATCGAACAGGAACTCGGCCAGCGCCTTGCACAGCTCGGTTTTGCCGACGCCGGTCGGGCCGAGGAACATGAACGAACCGCTCGGGCGATTCGGGTCGGACAACCCGGCGCGGGAACGCCGCACCGCGTTGGAGACAGCGATCACCGCTTCGTCCTGACCGATCACACGCTGGTGCAACAGGCTTTCCATCTTCATCAGTTTTTCGCGCTCGCCCTCGAGCATTTTCGCCACGGGGATGCCGGTCCACTTCGACACAACTTCGGCGATCTCTTCTTCGGTCACCTTGCTGCGCAGCAACTGGTTTTCGCTTTTGCCGTGCTGATCGACCATTTGCAGGCTGCGCTCCAAGTCCGGGATCACCCCGTATTGCAACTCGGCCATGCGATTCAGGTCGCCCTTACGGCGCGCGGCTTCCAGTTCCTGACGGGACTGTTCGATTTTCTGCTGGATCTGTGCCGAACCCTGGACTTCGGCTTTTTCCGAGTTCCAGATTTCTTCGAGGTCCGAGTACTCACGCTCGTGACGAACGATTTCTTCCTGCAGCTTTTCCAGACGCTTCTTCGCCGCGTCATCGCTTTCTTTCTTCAGCGCCTGGGATTCCACCTTCAGCTGAATCAGGCGACGCTCCAGGCGGTCCAGCACTTCCGGCTTGGAGTCGATCTCCATGCGGATGCGGCTGGCGGCTTCGTCGATCAGGTCGATGGCTTTGTCCGGCAGCTGACGATCAGTGATGTAGCGATGACTGAGCTTGGCCGCGGCGATGATCGCGCCGTCAGTGATCGCCACCTTGTGGTGAACCTCGTAACGCTCTTTCAGGCCACGCAGGATGGCAATGGTGTCTTCTTCGCTCGGCTCATCCACCAAGACTTTCTGGAAGCGCCGCTCGAGGGCCGCGTCCTTCTCTATATATTGGCGGTACTCGTTGAGCGTGGTCGCGCCGACGCAGTGCAATTCACCACGAGCCAATGCAGGCTTGAGCATGTTACCGGCATCCATCGAGCCTTCGCCCTTGCCGGCGCCGACCATGGTGTGCAGTTCGTCGATGAACAGAATGATCTGCCCTTCCTGCTTCGACAGTTCATTGAGCAGGGATTTGAGGCGTTCTTCGAACTCGCCGCGGTATTTCGCACCGGCAATCAGCGCCCCCATGTCCAGAGACAACAGACGCTTGCCTCTCAGGCCATCCGGCACTTCGCCGTTGATGATGCGCTGGGCCAGGCCTTCGGCGATGGCGGTTTTACCCACGCCAGGCTCACCGATCAGTACCGGGTTGTTCTTGGTGCGGCGTTGCAGGACCTGAATGGTGCGACGAATTTCGTCGTCACGGCCGATCACCGGATCGAGCTTGCCCTCTTCGGCGCGCTTGGTCAGGTCGATGGTGTACTTGTCGAGCGCCTGACGTGATTCTTCGTGATTGGCATCATTGACTGCCTCACCACCGCGCAGGTTGTTGATCGCATTTTCCAGGGCTTTCTTGCTCACGCCCTGGCCCAGCAACAATTTGCCGAGTTTGCTGTTCTCGTCCATGGCGGCGAGCAGCACCAGTTCGCTGGAGATGAATTGGTCGCCCTTCTGCTGGGCCAGGCGATCAGCCTGATTGAGCAGACGCGCCAGATCCTGCGACATGTTTACATCGCCAGTCGGATTCTGGATTTTTGGCAGCTGATCGAGTGCTTTGGTCAGCTCTTTGCGCAAGCTGTTGACGTCAAAACCCACTTGCATCAGCAGGGGTTTGATCGAACCACCCTGCTGTTCAAGCATGGCCTGCATCAAATGCGCCGGCTCAATGGCCGGATGATCGAGGCCGACGGCCAGGGATTGGGCGTCGGACAAGGCTAACTGCAACTTGCTGGTTAAACGGTCTATACGCATGGGTCACCTTCCTTTTGAGCAGGTCGGACCTATAAACATCCTGAATGAAGAAACCTGCCAGATACCGCTATAGATGCGGTCGATTCTGGGAGATTCAAGCGTCGTGATGTTGATGCAGATCAGAGAAGTCTAGCGTTCAAGCCAGACCAAGGAGGCAAACCGGCCGGTGCGTGGACTACGGCGGTAAGAAAAGAAGCGAGGATCGGTCACGGTGCAGAAACCGCCACCATAAACAGCGGTAACCCCGCGAGCGGCCAGACGTAAACGCGCCAGTTCATAGATGTCGGCCATGAACTTGCCGGCATTCTGGCTCGGCACAAAAGCTTTGGCGGCTTCGGGCAATTGCTCGACGAAGGTTTCGCGCACTTCCGGGCCGACTTCAAAGGCTTGTGGGCCAATGGCCGGGCCAAGCCAGACCAGCACGTCTTCAGGTGGCACGGCCAGACTGTCGAGTGTCGCTTCCAGTACACCCGCCGCCAACCCGCGCCAACCGGCATGGGCGGCAGCGACGCGGGTGCCGGCACGGTCGCAAAACAGCGCCGGGAGGCAGTCGGCGGTCATCGCGGTGCAAGCGATACCGGGTGTAGCCGTCCAGCTGGCGTCAGCGGTGGCTACCAGGCCTGGATCCGCTTGGGCCACGACAATGCCGTGAACCTGCTTTAACCAGGCTGGTTGAATAGAGAAATGATCGGTAAGGCGACGACGGTTCTCGGCGACAGCTTCGGGGCTGTCATCGACATGATCGCCCAGGTTGAGGCTGTCGAACGGCGCCAGACTGACGCCGCCCGCACGGGTGGTAACGCAGGCTTTCACCCCGGCAGGCGCAGGCCAGTCGGGAATCAGCCAGTCACTCATCCGATGAACGCCTCGCGGTCTTGCTTGAGCAGCGACAACAACCAGACAAAGTCGTCCGGCAGTGGCGATTCCCAGCTCATGCGTTTACCGGTGGTCGGATGATCCAGCTCCAGGAAGCGCGCATGCAGCGCCTGACGCGGGAAGTTCTTCAGGGATTCGACCATGGTCACACTGGCGGCCGGCGGAATTCGGAAACGACCGCCATAGGCAGGATCTCCGACCAGCGGGTAGTTGATGTGCGCCATGTGCACACGAATCTGGTGCGTACGACCGGTTTCCAGCTTCACCCGCACGTGAGTGTGGGAGCGGAAACGCTCGAGCACGCGGTAATGGCTGACGGCTTGCTTGCCACCTTCCATCACGGCCATGCGCTGGCGTTGCTGGCCATGGCGACCGATCGGCGCGTTGATCTTGCCGCCGGCTGTCACGACACCGATCACGATGCACTCGTAGATCCGGCTTACGCTGCGGCTCTGCAATTGCGTGACAAGCTGTGTCTGCGCCTGAATGGTCTTGGCCACCACCATCAAACCGGTGGTGTCCTTGTCCAGGCGATGCACGATACCGGCGCGGGGCACATTGATGATGTCCGGCACGTGGTGCAGCAAGGCGTTGAGCAAGGTGCCATCAGCGTGGCCGGCAGCCGGATGCACCACCAGGCCCGCAGGCTTGTTGATCACCAGGATGTCGTCGTCTTCATAGACGATGTCCAGCTCGATGTCTTGAGCGATCCATTCGCCCTGAGCTTCCTGCTCGGCAGTCAGCTCAAGAATGGCGCCACCGTGAACGATGTCTCGCGGGCGGATAACCGCCCCATCCACAGTCAGGCGGCCGTCTTTGATCCAGGCGGAAAGGCGCGAGCGCGAGTGCTCAGCGAATAATTGTGCGGCGACTTGATCGAGGCGTTGGCCGCCCAATTCGGACGGCACCTCTGCGCGAAGTTCAATTTTATCGGACATGCTCAGACTAGGCGTCGGCACAGCCTTTGGTTTCGGCTGCGCGCTTGTGGTTAAATACGGCGTCTTTTGCCCCGAGGCTTTTCAACGGGGCACTCATCATAACAGGACGGCCCCGCCCAAGACAGCGGCCGTCATAGGGACGCAAGCCGCCATGCAAGTGAAACACCTGCTGCTGATCGCCATCCTCGCATTGACCGCTGCTTGCTCATCGAAGGAAGTCGTAGACGAAAACCTGAGCGAAGTCGAGCTGTACCAGCAGGCTCAGCACGATCTGGACAACAATAGCTACACCGCCGCCACAGCCAAGCTGAAGGCGCTGGAGTCGCGTTATCCGTTCGGTCGCTACGCCGATCAGGCTCAACTCGAGCTCATCTACGCCAACTACAAGAACACCGAGCCTGAGGCTGCCAAGTCCGCCGCCGAGCGTTTCATTCGTCTGCACCCGCAGCACCCGAACGTGGATTACGCCTACTACCTCAAGGGTCTGACCTCTTTCGACCAGGACGTCGGCCTGTTGTCGCGTTTTCTGCCGTTGGACATGACCAAGCGTGACCCGGGCGCCGCTCGCGACTCCTACAACGAGTTCGCGCAGCTGACCAGCCGCTTCCCGAACAGCCGCTACTCGCCGGACGCCAAGCAGCGCATGATCTACCTGCGCAATCTGCTGGCGGCCTACGAGATTCACGTTGCCGACTATTACCTGACCCGTCAGGCCTATGTCGCCGCCGCGAACCGTGGTCGTTATGTGGTGGAAAACTTCCAGGAAACCCCTTCGGTCGGTGACGGCCTGGCGGTGATGACTGAAGCCTACCAGCGTCTGCACCTGGACGAACTGGCCGCGACCAGCCTCGAAACCCTGAAGCTCAACTACCCGAACCACCCAAGCCTGGTGGACGGTCAGTTCGTGCCCTCGAAGGACGAAGCCGACAACCGTTCGTGGCTGAGCAAGGCCACCCTGGGCCTGATCGAATCCCGTCCGCCGCTGCCACCGGGTGAAACCCGCGCCAACCAGGACGTGCAGAAGCAGTTCCAGGATGCCAAGGACGCGATTCCGAACGAGCTCAAGCCTAAAGATGAAAACGGCGATGTGATCGAAGAAGAGCAGCACGAGTCTGAAGCCAACAATACTGACCGCTCGTGGTTCAGCTACATGACCTTCGGCGTGTTCGACTGACGCTGGGGTGTTATGCCGAGAAGGCGCCTTTCGAGGCGCCTTTTTTATTACCGGATTTCAGGGGCGGGCGTATTGCGCTGTGCGCCTGACCCGTCCTTGGCTAAACTGCCAATTCACTAGTCAAAAAGCAGCTCACCATGCTTCGTTTATTGTTCTGGATCGCTCTGATTGCCGCTGCGGTATGGTTCTGGCGCAAGTTCAAGAGCCCTGCTTCGGGCGCCAACACGCCGCGCGAGCAAGATGCTCCCCCCATGGTCCGCTGTGCTCATTGCGGCGTACACCTGCCCCGCGACCGCGCGCTGAGCCTTCAACAACAGTGGTATTGCAGCCAGGCTCACCTTGAGCAAGGCCCGGGCTCCAGTGGTCGCTGAGGCCTCCAGTCCCGGCAACAAACAGGCCCAGCGATTGCTGCGCCTCTATCACCTCTACCGTTTAAGCATCGGCATCACCTTGGTGCTGTTGATCTCCAGCAACATGGACAACCAGTTGCTGACGTTCGCCAATGACGACTTGCTGCGTAACGGCAGCTGGCTGTACCTGGTGCTGAATATCCTGCTGGTGGTCTTTCAGGGGAACACCCGGCGCCCGGCACAGTTATTCAGCCTGGCGCTGGTCGATGTCCTGCTGCTATGCGGCCTGTTCTATGCCGCTGGCGGCATGCCCAGCGCCATTGGCAACCTGTTGATCGTGTCAGTGGTCATCAGCAACACCCTGCTGCGCGGGCGCATCGGCCTGCTGATTGCAGCCGTTGGCGCCCTCGGCATCGTGGGTTTGAGCTTCCTTCTGAGCTTCAGCCACCCCACCAGCCCCAACGATTACCTGCAAATCGGCACGCTCGGCGCCCTGTGTTTTGCCGCAGCATTGTTGGTGCAAGGCTTGATCCGAAGGCTGGAAGTCAGCGAAACCCTGGCCGAGCAACGGGCCAGCGAAGTGCTCGGCCTCGAAGCCCTCAACGCACTGATCCTGCAACGCATGCGCACGGGCATTCTGGTGCTCGACGACCAACGGCGTGTGCAACTGGCCAATCACAGCGCCTTGACCTTGCTGGGGCAGGAAAAACTCGATGGCCAGTTGATCGACGACTATTCGATACCATTGGTCGAAAGGCTCCAACTGTGGCTCAACAACCCGACTTTGCGCCCGCAAAGCTTGAAAATCGCCAGCAATGGGTTGGAGCTGCAACCAAGCTTTATTGCCCTGGACCAAAGCCCGCACCACCAGACGCTGGTTTTTCTCGAAGACCTCGCCCAAATCGCCCAACAGGCCCAGCAACTTAAACTCGCCGCCCTCGGTCGCCTGACTGCCGGTATTGCCCATGAGATCCGTAATCCACTGGGTGCCATTAGTCATGCCGCCCAGTTACTACAGGAATCCGAGGAACTGAACGGCGCGGATCGGCGTCTGACACAGATTATTCAAGACCACTCTCAGCGAATGAATCGGGTAATCGAAAACGTCCTGCAACTGTCCCGTCGCCAGCAAACCGTTCCGCAACGGCTGGATCTACGGCCGTGGCTGGAGCACTTTGTCGCTGAAACGCGCGAAGGGGCGACCGAACGTCAGCAAATTCACCTGAGCATCGGTTCGGGGAACTTCAAAACCCTGATGGATCCGAATCAGCTGACCCAGATTCTCGACAATCTGCTGCGCAACGCCTGGCGCCATAGCGCGCTGAAGCACGCTCAGGCTCAGGCCTGGCTTGAGTTGTACCTCGACCCGGAGAGCCAGTTGCCGACCCTTGAAGTCCTGGACGATGGCCCCGGCGTGGCGCCGAACCAGCGTTCGCACTTGTTCGAACCGTTCTTCACCACCAGCAGCCAGGGTACTGGCCTGGGGCTTTATCTGTCCCGTGAGCTGTGCGAAAGCAATCAGGCCCGCCTAGACTTCAAACCACGCCAAGGCGGCGGCTGCTTTCGCATCACTTTTGCTCACGGACGGAAACAAAGTTGAACATGAGCCCCCGGCAAAAAATCCTGATCGTCGACGACGAGCCGGATATCCGCGAACTCCTGGAAATCACCCTGGGACGGATGAAACTCGACACTTTCAGTGCGCGCAATCTCGCCGAAGCGCAAGCACTGCTGGCACGGGAGACATTCGACCTGTGCCTGACCGACATGCGCCTGCCCGACGGCACCGGCCTGGCGCTGGTGCAGCACATCCAGCAGCGCTATGCGCAAGTGCCGGTGGCAATGATCACTGCCTACGGCAGCCTGGAGACGGCAATCAACGCCCTCAAGGCTGGCGCCTTCGATTTCCTGACCAAACCGGTCGACCTCACCCGCCTGCGCGAACTGGTCACCAGCGCGCTGAGTTTGCCTGCGCCAGGCGGCGCCAGCAGTACCATCGACCGTCGCCTGCTGGGCGACTCACTGCCAATGCGCAGCCTGCGTAAACAAATCGACAAACTGGCCCGCAGCCAGGCTCCGGTGTACATCAGCGGCGAGTCCGGCAGCGGCAAGGAGCTGGTCGCTCGACTGATCCACGATCAAGGCCCACGCGCCACCCGCCCATTCGTGCCGGTGAACTGTGGGGCGATTCCGTCTGAATTGATGGAAAGCGAATTTTTTGGCCATCGCAAAGGCAGTTTCAGCGGCGCCATCGAAGACAAACCCGGGCTGTTCCAGGCTGCCCAGGGCGGCACTTTATTCCTCGATGAGGTGGCAGACCTGCCGCTGGCGATGCAGGTCAAACTTTTGCGGGCCATTCAGGAGAAAGCCGTTCGCAGCATTGGTGGGCAGCAGGAAACCGTGGTCGATGTGCGCATACTCTGCGCCACCCACAAAGACCTCGATACCGAAGTCGCCGCCGAACGCTTTCGCCAGGACTTGTACTACCGTCTGAACGTGATCGAGCTGCGGGTGCCGCCCTTGCGCGAACGCCGCGACGACATTGAGCTTCTGGCCAACAATATGCTCAAGCGACTGGCGACCGGCACTGGCCAACCCGCTGCAAAACTCCACCCGCAAGCTCTCGACGCACTGAAAAGCTATCGTTTTCCAGGAAACGTGCGGGAATTGGAGAACATGCTTGAGCGAGCGCACACCTTATGCGAGAACAAACAGATCGAAGCCAGCGACCTGCGCCTGGCCGAAGGTAACTGCAACCCGGACGGCGACGTGCCGGACCTCACGCAAATCGACAACCTGGAAGCCTATCTGGAAAATGTCGAACGCAAACTCATCCTCCAGGCCCTGGAAGAAACCCGCTGGAACCGCACAGCGGCGGCTCAGCGGTTGAATCTGTCGTTTCGGTCGATGCGTTACAGGCTCAAGAAGTTGGGGTTGGATTGAGGGCCTCTTCGCGGGCAAGTCTCGCTCCTACAGATTGATGTCGTTTGCAAACTTATTGATCGACTCAAACCTGTAGGAGCGAGGCTTGCCCGCGAAGGCGATCTGACCGACAACAAAAATCATGCGGTCAAATACGCCCGGCCGGTGCATACGGTGCAGGGTCGATAATCGGCGCCCTGCCCAGCATCACATCCGCAAACAATTGACACGAGGCCGGCGCCAGCACCAAGCCATTGCGGTAATGCCCGCAGTTGAGCCAGAGCCCGTCAAACCCCGGCACCCGGCCAATATAGGGGATCCCTTCCGGCGACCCCGGCCGCAGCCCGGCCCAATGCCCCACCACCTCGGCTTCCGCCAGCGCCGGGATCAACTCCACCGCCGAGGCCTTCAGGCTTTCCAGCGCAGTGTCGGTCGGTGTCTTGTCGAAGCCTTCATGCTCCAGCGTACTGCCGATCAGAATGTGTCCGTCGCGCCGAGGAATGGCATAGCGCCCCTTGGCCAGGACCATGCTCGGAAGGAAGTCCGCCGCGCACTTGTAGAGAATCATCTGACCTTTGACCGGCTCGACCGGCAGTTCCAGGCCCAGGCTTTTCAGCAAGTCGCCGCTCCAGGCGCCGGCCGTCAAAACCACCTGATCACCTGCAATGGCCCCCATCGAGGTCTGTACCCCGACCACCGCAGCACCTTCACGGATAAACCCGCTGACTTCGCACTGCTCATGAATCGTCACGTTCGGCAGCGCCAGCAACGCAGCCTTGAGGGATTTCACCAGCCGTGGATTACGCACATTGGCCACATCGGCCATATAGATCGCCCGCGAAAAACCGGCGCCCAATACCGGCACCGCATCGTGTGCCGCAGAGATATCCACAGCCCGCAGCGGACGATTTTCCCGTTTGGCCCAGTCGAGCGCTTCGGCTTCGTCATCCAGGTCCAGCCAGTACAACCCGGTGGTGTGAACTTCAGGATCGACACCCGTGGCGGTGAACAGGCGTTCCGCCAGCTGTGGATAAAAATCCTGGGACCAATGAGCCAACGCAGTGACCGCCGGGCTGTAGCGCCAGGGGTAGAGCGGCGAGACGATCCCGCCGCCGGCCCAGGATGACTCCTGACCGACATTCGAGCGATCCAGCAACACGACGCTCTGCACTTCGGACGCGAGATTGAACGCCGTCAGCAGGCCAATCACCCCGCCGCCGACAATCACCACTTGCTGTTGCCTGCTCATGCTCTGATCCAACCGTTCAATAGACAGAAGGCGCAAAGGGCGCCTGAAAAATAAACTCAGCGACCCCAGCAATCCTTGGTGGTCAGGCCGGACGTTGCATTGACCATGCCCCGAACGCCAGTATTGGTCAGCGTGAAATTACCGCACTTGTCGCTCGCCATGGTCGAACCGGCCTTGCGTGTTGCCGTCAGCAGGAAAGTCTGATCGGTCAGGGTCGGGGTGATGGTATAGAAATCATTGCCGGCACTCAGGCCGGTGGCATTGGTGTACACATTATTCTTCGAATAGAAGCGTTCCAGGATCTGTGCCTGCTCGGAAAGCAGACCCGCCACTTCAGTACGGCGGCCCTTTTTTACATACTCGGTGAGACTCGGATAGCCAATGGTGATGACGATCCCGATGATCGCTATCACGATCATGATTTCGATCAGGGTAAAACCTCGGTTGGATCTGCGCATGCCTCAACTCTCACTTACTGTATTTGTCGCCACATGATGCGGCGGCCGCTGCCGCCACCGGATTTTTCCACCAGAGTGGTCACGCCACCACCGGAGTCGTTCACAATCTTGCGGGATGCGTCATTGACGACCGCATTCAGGGTCGGGATCCCACCGGTGAAGATCACCCCGCTGGAAATCGTGTCAGTGCTGTCGACCACCCCGTCAGCATTGGTGTCGAGCACCGCATAGTTGAGCATCTTACCGCTGAACGCATCGAGTTCGACCAATTTGCCGGAGCCGAAGCCGGCACAGGGGTCAACGGTATCCATACTGGCCGTGGTAAAAACGATTCGCCCTGCCACGAGACTGGCCTGATTGATCACCCGCTCCCCCGCCAGTACGTTGTTGTAGACCAGCGGCAAGTACCAGCCTTTCTTTGCCGGGTAGGTCACCTCATTCTGGCTGGTGGTGATGAATTGCCCGCTGCTGCCAGAGAACACGCCAGTCACCACCTGCGCCTGCAAGCTGGAAGTGGTGATTTGCCCCGCGCCACCCTCCGCATCCCATACCGCATAGAACGCCTGTAGATCCTTGTTGGTCTTGTCGGCGCTCTCATTGAGTTTGCCGGTGCCGAAAAACACTTGCTTGCCGCCCGATGCATGATCGGCGAGCAGCGGTTGTACCGTGATCGGCTGAGTCGCGCCGCCCGCCGTGGTGAACAACGGCTTGCCGGAAAACGCCACACCCCAGGTATCGGTGGTGGTGCCGCTCAAATCAAACTTCCACAACCGCCCTTTCAGGTCGCCCCCATAGGCGGCCTGCACCACATTCAGCGAGTTGACCCTGAGCTTCACCGACGACAGGCCGTTGGTGGTTTCTGTACTGTCGACCACGATTTTCTTGATCAGCGAGCCGTCGCGGATATCCACCACATACAGCGCTGCCACCCCGGAGTTGCTGCCATAACCGTTGGAGATAAACGCGGCCCAGCGACCATCGGCCAAGCGTGCCACTTCGGGGCGCGCATAGGCATAACCCAGATCATTGAAAACGTTCGCCGTACTGGCTGTGGTCGGCGCACTGATTTCCCACAACGCGTTAATCACGTTACCGGCCGAGGCGTCGAACAGTTGCAGCGCATAGAAGGTTTTGCCGCCCGCCCCTGTTCCACCAATCGCCAGGGTTTTCCAGGCGCTGTTGAGTTGGGCATCGAACACGCCGACTTGACCGTCGACCAGATATTTGTGGCTCACACCATTGATGTAAGTGGAGTCAGAGATGTAGCGCAATGACGGCAGCACACTGGAGGGCATATAGCCGTAGCGTCTGACACCATTGGTCGAGTTGATGACGTTTACAAAACCGTCGTTGGCGTTCACCACCAGGCTGGAGTTCATGTTGGCGGCTTTGGTGGCGAGGTAGGTGCTGTAGGTGGTATCACCCACTAGATCGGATGCGGTCTGGTCCGTGGGCGCGGCCAGTACGAGAGGCGAATTGATGATATCGCCGAGCAACACACTGCGCGTTCTCAACCCGGTTTTGTTGGTGCCCTTGGCCCACTCCACCAGATCGCTGCCGGTGATACCAGTGGGCAGGCTCTGGCTGAGGGAGGTCTGCTGGGGTGGGGAGAAATTGCTGTAGGCCAGGGTAACGACGGCGTTGGTCAGGGTATTCCAGGACTGGTAGGTCGGCGCGGTAGCACCGGGCACAATAGTGGTATCGGTCGTCCACAACACCGCGGCCGTGTTCACCGCGCCCGCCGAGGTGAAGCCAAAAGACTTGATGGTGCCGCGCCAGTCCTTGGGGTCGTAGGTGGTCTGGAAGTAGGCTGAGTTGCTGGTCAGGGTCGTGCCGCTGGTAACGCCGCTGCCACCTGATCCGGCCTTGGAGGTGATGTCGCTCAAAGCCGAAGAAAGTGCACTGTTCAGTCCCGTGCCATCAGTCGCCTGGTAGTACCTTCCCTGTCCGTAGGTCGCAGCGTCCGCCAACATCTGGTTTGCCGCGGTGAAACCCACGGTATAGGTATTCATGTTCTGCCGGGGAAAATCCAGGGCATTCCAGCTTTTGCCCGTAGCATCAGTCCCCGTGGAGCGCATGTCGATGTCGAAGGCGAACTTGGCGATGTCATCCAGGAACAGGGTATCGCCCTCGTTGTCGCCAAAACGGTTGGCGCCATCGTTACTGCTGATACCGTCCCAGTTCGGTAATGCGCTGCCACCGAGTGGATCGTCAGTCGGAAAAGTTCGGTCGTAGGTTGGCAGACCACCGGTGATCACCACCCCGTAATTTCTCTGGCAGCGATACTGAATCGGGCTGGTATAGGTGGTGGGAGTCGAGTTGTTGTACGGCGCCATGCCACGGAAATAGCGGGTGATCTCGTAATAGGCTTCAGCCAAGGGGCTATTGGCCTGCGCGCTCAGTTCGTCGATTCCTTCAATCAACTCGTTGTAGTTGGTATCGGCCTGAGCCTGAGTCACGGCGCCGCTGACTGCCGACAAATCACTGACCGAACGGACGATGTAACCGCCGTCATCCTTATGGTTTCCGACCGCCAGGTTGAACGTCGCCAGGCCGATACGCAGGGAGCGGTTGCTGGCCACCAACGCCTTGGAAACGTTGCGCGCCACATTCATCCGGTAATCATTGGGGATCGAGCCATCGGTGAAATCCCGGTCGGAATTGTTGGCCAGGCTTATCAGGTAGGACAGGTAATTCGCCGTATAAAGCGTGTCTTCGCTCCCCACCGGATCGGGAAGCTTCAGGCAAAGCGACTCCAGACCGAGAAGACTGTTTTTATAAAAACCGTACCATCCCTCCTTCGAACATGTCCCGTGAGTCAAACTCGACAGGGCAATTTTGTTGTCGGTCATGTCAAGTTCCCGGCCTTTCAAGCACGTACCATTCGAGAGGCAAATGGTCACCTGAGTACGCGCGATCGTCGGGTCGAAGCCTGCCGCCCAGATAATGCTGTTCATATTCCCGGAGTCATCGAGTAACAGCATCACATTGGGGGCCACGGCGGCGGCGTTCAACAGCGGCGAATCCGAGGGCGTGAAGGCGTAAGTCGGCGCGGCCAGATAAAGGCTCAACGCCGCGCCGCAGAACAACTGCAACAACCAACGACGCCAGCCTGTGCGGGCCTCAGTACTTCGCATAGATACTCTCCACCACACTGCGCGAATTGCCCGCGATGCCCACGGCGGTCACCCGGTACAGCGTTGCCGACGTGTTGCTCGGTACGTTCACGGCCGTCAGGGTGGTGCCGATGTTCTGCACCCCGTAAAAGCCGCTGCCGGAGGCGATCCAGGTCACCCCCGAGGTGGAGTTGAACCCGACGGCGGTAATGACCAACGCTTCGGCCGGCGGCGCGCATTGGCTGGTACCGCTGCAGACCGGCAATGAGTAGGTATTGAGTTGCACCGCACTTTCGCCGACGCGCAACGCCGCTTCCGCGCCCTGGAACGACTGATTACGCAGGATCACGCTGCCGGCCATTTTTTCCTGCAACGTGGCGCTCTGCATTGATGAAAGCCCGATCAACGTCAGCACCAGGAGAAACACCAGGCTGACCAACAGCGCCATGCCGCGCTGGGCGTGAGGGGTCATTGGAGCAATGCTCATCAGCCCTCTCCTCATTGCAACCGGTTGCGCAAGGCGGCAACCACGTTGAAGGTTTGATTGCGTACCCGATCGTTCGGGTCGTAGAGGGTCAGCGTCAGGCGCACACTGCGGATTCGTGCCGGATCGGATGGGTTGCTGCTGTAGCTGGAGGCGGCCGTATCCGTGGCAGAACTGGCGAGGCCAAAGCTCACATTGAAAGCTCTGACATTGTTCACCAGCACCTGTTGCGTCGGTGTGCCGGCCCCAGAGCCCATCAGTAGTTGGTTGTTGCTGAAGCTGTAGACCAATCGCCGGATCGGAAATGCCAACTGCCCCGACGCTGGCGTTCGTGCACCGGTGTAGGCCGTTGCGGTGTTGCGGCAGTCGGAAATTACTGTCCAGGTTGGCACCCCGCCACTGCCGCCGACATCGGCGGTGACGAGCGTTAATTTGAGGTTGGCATTGTCCCAACTGATCGGCGCAATTTGACTGGCATTGAAGTTCCCTGCCGAGCTGGCGTCGATAATCGTACCCAGGCAACCGAACATGCCGACCATGCGGATTTCCTGAATCATTTTGCTCAGGACGAACCGTGCATCTTCCTGCATGCCGGCGGCGGTATTCTGGCTGACGTAGGTATTTTTAGCGGCGATGAAGATCTGCGCCACGCCAAGAACCACGACCAGACTCAACGCCAGGGCGATCAGTAACTCGATCAGGCCGAAACCTCTGCTGGTTCTGTTCATGGTGTCGTCGCCGGATCAACGGTGGCGCGGCTGGTAAGGACAAAACTGCGGCGCGAGTCGGCGGTATTGGCGGCCCGTGAGTCGTCCCAGGTGATGGTGATGGTGTACACCCGTTGGTTTCGGGTGATGCTGCCGGTCGCCGTGGCGCCGCCGAAATCGACGATGTTGCTGGTGAAGTCGTAAAGATCCTGATCCCGGGCCACGCTCAGGTTGCCCGAGGTCGGTGGCGTGACGGTGTAATCGGCGCCGGAGTTGGCGCGAATGCGGTCCATCATGTCGTAGGCGATAAAACTCGCCTGACTGGTCATCCGCGAGCTATCGGTGTACTTCAGCGCATTGAGCTGAATCGCCGCCGCGCCCAACAACCCCACGGCCAGAACCAACAACGCGACCAGTACCTCGATCAGCGTCATGCCATCCTGTGCACGCTTGCTCCAACCCCTCATCCGCAACTTCCACCCAATAGAATTCGTCCGTTCAAGCACACATTCAGCGTCCGGCTCTGCGCCCCCAGTACATAACTGATCACGACTGCCGTGGACGGTGCCGACAAACCGCCCAGATTGTTGAAATCAATAGCGGTCACTCCTGAGGTTAGCGTCAGAGTGGCGCCACTGCTCAGCGCTGGAACAACCCGCAATACATTGGCCGGATTGCCAGTACCGTCATAAACGGTCAACTCACCGGTCCAGACACTGCCGCCGGCTGTCGGGCGAATCCTGGTGGTGAGGCCCCGGTCAATCGCCTCAAGCCGGGCGAAATTCAGCGCGCGTTGCAGGTCACCGATCTCGGTGTCGGCCTTGGTGCTTTGCACCGAGCGGGTAAACGCCGGAACGGCGAGGCTGATCAGGATCAGAAACACGGCGAGCGTGATCAGCAGCTCGATCAGCGTGAAACCTTTTGTACGATGATCCATCGATGCGCTCCGTTGCCGTCGGCTATACCTGCTTCTACACGCTAGAACATTCGACCGGCGGATGTACGGTTGTTTTGCCATTACTCGTGCAGGGATCGCGCGGGCCGCAGCACTCCAGGGAGGGAAATGACATGCATCAGCAAGGTTTCAGCCTGATCGAACTGCTCATGGGACTGACAATTGTCGGGATTGTTCTGCAACTGGTCAGCCCGGCATTCGCCGCACTGACAGAATCGAACCATCGGGAGCAGGCAGCGCAGTCGATTCTCAGTGGTATGCGCAATGCCAGAACCGCTGCTATCACACGCAATCAGAGTGTTGTGATACACGGTATCAACGGTGACTGGGGTCAGGGCTGGCGGATCATTCTGGATGTCAGCGGTAGAGGCCCGGAGGACAGCAGCAATCCGCTGCTGATTGAGCACGCGAGCAGCAGCCGGGTGCCGATTGTCGGCAATTGGGCGGTCAAGCGTTTCGTGCGTTTCAGCAGTCTGGGCGAACCGCTGATGCCCGGACGGGCCTTTCAAGCGGGGACATTGCACCTATGCGCAAGCCACGAGCCGGTGAGTCAGCTCCAGGTGGTGCTGGCCCGGACCGGCCGCGTCAGCCTGCGCAGCCATAAGGCTGAGCAGGCATTGTGTCCAGGGGAAAAACGTTAAAGCAAGGAGCGCACGCGCAGCTCTTTAGGCATGGAGAAGGTGATGTTCTCCTCGCGGCCGGCCAGTTCATCGGCGCCAGTAGCGCCCCAGGCCTGCAATTGCTGGATCACGCCACGCACCAGTACTTCCGGAGCGGAGGCACCGGCAGTGATGCCAATCCGCTCGACACCGTCGAACCAGCTCTTTTGCAGGTCTTCGGCACCGTCGATCAGATAGGCCGGGGTGGCCATGCGTTCGGCCAGTTCACGCAGGCGATTGGAGTTGGAGCTGTTCGGGCTGCCGACCACCAGCACCACATCGCATTCGTCTGCCAGCTGCTTGACGGCGTCCTGACGGTTTTGCGTGGCGTAGCAGATATCGTCCTTGCGCGGACCGCCGATCGCCGGGAACCGAGTACGCAGGGCGTCGATCACGCGACTGGTATCGTCCATGGACAGGGTGGTCTGGGTGACGAAGGCCAGTCTTTCAGGGTTGTTCACCTGCAAAGCGGCGACGTCTTTCTCGTCCTCGACCAGATAGATCGCGCCACCATTGCTGCCATCGTACTGGCCCATGGTGCCTTCGACTTCCGGGTGACCGGCGTGGCCGATGAGGATGCATTCACGGCCGTCGCGGCTGTAGCGCGCGACTTCGATGTGTACCTTGGTCACCAGCGGGCAGGTAGCATCGAACACCTTCAGGCCACGGCCTGCGGCTTCGGTGCGCACGGCCTGGGAAACGCCATGGGCGCTGAAGATCACGATCACGTCGTCCGGTACCTGATCCAGTTCTTCGACGAAGATCGCCCCACGGGCGCGCAGGTCTTCGACGACGAATTTGTTGTGGACCACTTCGTGGCGCACATAGATCGGTGGCCCGAAGACTTCCAGGGCGCGGTTGACGATTTCGATCGCCCGGTCCACACCGGCACAGAAGCCACGGGGGTTGGCGAGTTTGATTTGCATGCTGTGCCTCGTGTCTTGCGCGCAAGAAATAGTAATGCCTGCCTGTTGATCGAACACAAGGCCCGAGAACAGTGAAATCCATGTGGGAGCGAGCCTGCTCGCGATGGCGGAGTAACAGTCGACATCAATGTTGAATGTCAGACCGTCATCGCGAGCAGGCTCGCTCCCACAGTTTTACAGCGCCTTGACGTTGATGATCTCGACGTCAAAGGTCAAGGTTTTACCGGCCAGCGGGTGGTTGAAGTCGATGGTCACCTGGGCGTCATCGAATTCTTTCACCACACCGGGCAGCTCAGTATTGGCCGCATCGTTGAAGATCACCAGCAAGCCAGGCGACAGTTCCATATCCTTGAACTGCGAGCGCGGGATGATCTGCACATTTTGCGGGTTCGGCTGACCAAAGGCGTTTTCCGGCTCGATGTTCAGGGTGCGTTTGTCGCCGGCCTTGAAGCCGAACAGCGCGGCTTCGAAACCTGGCAACAGGCTGCCGTCGCCAACCTTGAAGGTCGCCGGGGCTTTGTCGAAGGTGCTGTCGACGGTGTCGCCGTTCTCCAGGCGCAACGCAAAGTGCAAGGTGACTTCCGTGTTCTGGCCAATGCGTTGCTCAGCCAATACCTGTTCAGTCATGAACGGTTTCTCCGGTCTTTTTACTTTTGAACATATCCAGTGCAAGCATCACGGCACCGACAGAAATTGCGCTGTCGGCAAAATTGAACGCCGGGAAATACCAGCGGTTCTGCCAATGCACCAGAATGAAATCGATCACATGGCCCAAGGCAATGCGGTCATATAAATTGCCCAGCGCGCCACCCAGCACCAAAGCCAGCGCAACCGCCAGCCAGGTTTCGTTGCGCCCCAGACGCTTGAGCCACACCACCAGCACCGCACTGACCACAACCGCGATCAGGGCAAACAACCAGCGCTGCCAGCCGGAGCTGTCGGCCAGGAAGCTGAACGCCGCGCCAGTGTTGTAGGCCAGGGTCCAGCTGAAGTAATCGGGGATCACCACGATTTGCTGGAACATCTCGAGCTTGCCTTCGAAGTAGAACTTGCTGGCCTGGTCGATGACCAGGACCAGCAAACTCAACCAGAGCCAGCTCAGCCGTCCGAAACGGCCAACGGCGTTAGGCATAGTGACGAACCTCGCCAGCGCCGCTGATGTTGTCGACGCAACGACCGCAGATTTCCGGATGCTCCGGGTTCACGCCGACATCTTCACGGCAGTGCCAGCAACGGGCGCACTTAGCATGACTCGACTTGATCACTTTGAGCTTCAGGCCACCGACTTCGGTGACCACCGCGTCTGCCGGAGCCTGCACGAACGGTGCAACGGTGGCAGTCGAGGTAATCAACACGAAGCGCAGTTCGTTGCTCAGCTTGGCCAGATCGGCGCTCAGCGCATCTTCGGCGAACAGCGTCACTTCGGCTTGCAGGTTGCCACCGACGGCCTTGGCCGCGCGCTGGATCTCCATTTCCTTGTTGACCGCCACCTTCACCGCCATGATTCGCTCCCAGTAGGCGCGGTCCAGCTCGAAGCCTTCGGGCAATTCGGTCAGGCCTTCGTACCAGGTGTTGAGCATCACAGACTCGTTACGCTCGCCCGGCAGGTACTGCCACAGCTCGTCGGCGGTGAACGCCAGGATCGGCGCGATCCAGCGCACCAGCGCTTCGCTGATGTGGTACAGCGCGGTTTGCGCCGAACGACGGGCCTTGCTGTTGGCGCCAGTGGTGTACTGACGGTCCTTGATGATGTCGAGGTAGAAACCACCCAGCTCCTGCACGCAGAAGTTGTGGATCTTGGAGTAGACGTTCCAGAAGCGGTATTCGCCGTAGTGCTCTTGCAGCTCGCGTTGCAGCAGCAGGGTGCGATCCACGGCCCAACGGTCCAGCGCCAGCATTTCTTCGGCCGGCAGGATGTCGGTGGCCGGATTGAAACCGGTCAGGTTGGACAGCAGGAAACGCGCAGTGTTACGGATGCGCCGGTAGGCGTCCGCACTGCGTTGCAGGATCTGCTCGGAAACCGCCATTTCACCCGAGTAATCGGTGGAAGCAACCCACAGACGCATGATGTCGGCGCCCAGGGTGTCGTTGACCTTCTGCGGCGCGATCACGTTGCCCAAGGACTTGGACATTTTGCGACCGGATTCGTCGACGGTGAAACCATGGGTCAGCAGCTCGCGGTACGGCGCGTGGTCATCGATGGCGCAACCGGTCAGCAACGACGAGTGGAACCAGCCGCGGTGTTGGTCCGAACCTTCCAGGTACAGGTCGGCGCGTGGACCGGTCTCGTGGCCCATCGAGTGCGAGCCGCGCAGGACGTGCCAGTGCGTGGTGCCCGAGTCGAACCAGACGTCCAGGGTGTCGCTGATCTTGTCGTACTGCGGCGCTTCTTCACCGAGCAACTCGGCGGCGTCCATCTTGAACCAGGCTTCGATGCCTTCGACTTCGACGCGTTGGGCGACGATTTCCATCAGTTCGACAGTGCGTGGGTGCAGCTCGCCGCTTTCCTTGTTCAGGAAAAACGGGATCGGCACGCCCCAGTTGCGCTGACGGGAAATGCACCAGTCCGGACGATTGGCGATCATCGAGTGCAGGCGCGCCTGACCCCAGGCCGGAACGAACTTTGTCTCTTCGATGGCTTTGATCGCCCGCTTGCGCAGGGTTTCGCCGGTCGCAGGCTCCTTGTCCATGCCGATGAACCACTGCGCGGTGGCGCGGTAGATCAGCGGGGTCTTGTGACGCCAGCAGTGCATGTAGCTGTGTTCAATGGTTTCGGTGTGCAGCAGCGCGCCGACTTCCGACAGTTTGTCGACGATGGCCGGGTTGGCCTTCCAGATGAACTGGCCGCCGAAGAACTCCAGCGACGTGGCGTATACGCCGTTACTTTGCACCGGATTGAGGATGTCGTCGTTGACCATGCCATAGGCTTTACAGGTCACGAAGTCGTCTACGCCGTAGGCTGGCGAGGAGTGAACCACACCGGTGCCCGCGCCCAGTTCGACGTATTCAGCCAGGTAAACCGGCGACAGACGATCGTAGAACGGGTGACGGAAGTTGATCAGTTCCAGTTCTTTACCGGTGGTGGTCGCAATGACCGAGCCTTCCAGGCTGTAGCGGGCCAGGCACGACTCGACCAGCTCTTCAGCCAGCACCAGCAGTTTGTCGCCGACGTCGACCAGGGCGTAGTTGAACTCTGGGTGAACGTTCAGCGCCTGGTTGGCCGGGATGGTCCACGGGGTGGTGGTCCAGATCACGATCGATGCAGGTTTGCCCAGCGATGGCAGACCGAACGCGGCAGCCAGTTTGGCTTCATCAGCGATCGGGAACGCCACGTCGATGGTCGCGGATTTTTTGTTCTCGTACTCGACTTCCGCTTCAGCCAGGGCCGAACCGCAGTCAAAGCACCAGTTCACAGGCTTCAGGCCCTTGAACACGAAACCACCCTTGACGATTTCCGCCAGGGCGCGGATTTCACCGGCCTCGTTTTTGAAGTCCATGGTCTTGTACGGGTTGGCGAAATCGCCCAACACGCCCAGACGGATGAATTCGGACTTCTGGCCTTCGATCTGCTCGGTGGCGTAGGCACGGCACAGTTCGCGGGTCTTGTCCGCGCCCAGGTTCTTGCCGTGGGTCACTTCGACTTTGTGCTCGATCGGCAGACCGTGGCAGTCCCAGCCCGGCACATAAGGCGCGTCGAAACCCGACAGGGTTTTCGAGCGGATGATCATGTCCTTGAGAATCTTGTTCAACGCATGACCGATGTGAATCGTGCCGTTGGCGTACGGAGGACCGTCGTGAAGTACGAACTTCGGACGATCCTTGCCAATCTCGCGCAACTTACCGTACAGGCCAATGCTGTCCCAGCGCTGCAGAATCTGCGGTTCGCGCTGAGGCAGGCCGGCCTTCATTGGGAAGGCGGTGTCCGGAAGGTTTAGCGTGGCTTTATAGTCGGTCATTTAAGGCTCTTCATTAGCGATTGGCGCTAGGTGCGACAGGGCACGGGCGGCGGCGACATCCGCATTGATCGCCGTCTTAAGCGCCTCCAGAGAGGCGAAACGCTGCTCTTCACGCAGCTTGTGGTGGAAAACCACCGTCAAACGCCGGTCATACAGATCGCCGGCAAAATCTAAAAGGTGTACTTCGAGGTGGGCTTTGCCATCACCTTGGACCGTTGGCCGCACGCCGATATTGGCGACGCCTGGCCAGGTCTTGCCGTCGATGTCGACGTTGACCAGATAAACCCCGGACAGCGGCACACGACGACGCTTGAGTTGTATGTTGGCGGTCGGCGTACCGAGCTGGCGCGCCAGCTTCTGGCCATGCAGGACCCGCCCGGCAATCCGGTACGGACGACCGAGCAGCCGCTCGGCCAAGGCAAAATCGGCAGCTGCCAGGGCGTTACGCACCTGAGTGCTGCTGACACGAATGCCGTCCAGCTCGACGGTTTGCGCCGCTTCGACGGTAAACCCCTGAAGGACGCCAGCCTGTTGCAGAAAATCGAAATCCCCTAGCCGGTCGCAGCCGAAACGAAAATCGTCGCCGACCTCCAGATGCTGCACGCCGAGGCCGTCCACCAGAATAGTATCGACGAATTCGCTGGCGCTGAGTTTGCTCAGGCGCTGATTGAACGCCAGGCACAGCACCCGGTCGACACCTTCCAGGGCCAGCAGCTGCAGTTTGTCCCGCAGGCGGGCCAGACGGGCCGGAGCGGTGTCCGGGGCGAAGAATTCTCGCGGCTGCGGCTCAAAAATCACCACGCAGCTGGGCACGCCCAACTCGAGCGCACGCTCACGCAGCCGGGCCAGGATAGCCTGGTGACCACGGTGAACACCGTCAAAGTTGCCAATAGTGGCGACACAGCCCCGATGCTGGGGGCGCAGGTTGTGGAGGCCTCGAACCAGCTGCATAACGCGCTTCTTGCTCATAAAGTGGTCGATTATAACCACACCCGGCGGCCGACGACAGGCAACACCGTAACCCAAAGTGATCGAGCCGACAAAACTGCCGGCTCGCCCGTGTTTATCGAGACAAAAGCCTCAGTTCAAGGCCTTGCGATTGAAGTCGCGCAAACGGAAGCCCATCAACAGCAACATGCCGAAATAGACCACCACGCCGGCGATCACCAATGCGCCCAGACGCAGCAAACGCTCCAGCATATGCCCTTGCGCCCAGGCCGGCATGAAGTGCATTGCGCCCAGCAATACCGCGGACATCACCGCGACCGCCACCAACAATTTGAGCCCGAACTTCGCCCAGCCCGGCTGCGGCTGATACATCTGCTGCTTGCGCAGCTGATAGAACAGCAGCCCGGCGTTGATGCAGGCGCCCGCGCTGATGGCCAGCGCCAGACCGGCATGAGCCAGCGGACCGATCAGCACCAGGTTGAACAGTTGGGTGACAATCAGGGTGAAAATCGCGATTTTTACTGGAGTCCGGATGTTTTGTTGCGCATAAAAGCCCGGCGCCAACACTTTGATCACGATAATCCCCAGCAAGCCGACGGAGTAAGCAATCAACGCGCGCTGGGTCATGGCTGCATCGAAAGCGCTGAACTGACCGTACTGGAACAGCGAAACCGTCAGCGGCTCAGCCAGAATCCCCAGCGCCAGGGCGCACGGCAACACCAGCATGAAGCACAGGCGCAGCCCCCAATCGAGGATCCGCGAGTATTCGTGGCGATCCTGGCTGGCATAGGTCCTGGCCAGGGTCGGCAGCAGAATCGTGCCCAGTGCCACACCCAGCACACCGGATGGCAATTCCATCAGGCGATCGGCGTAATACATCCAGGAAACGGAACCCGCCACCAGAAACGAAGCAAATATGGTGTTGATGATCAGCGAAATCTGGCTCACCGAAACGCCGATGATCGCTGGCAGCATCTGCTTCATGACCCGCCAGACACCGTTATCGCGCAGATTAAGGCGCGGCAGTACCAGCATGCCGATTTTTTTCAGGTGCGGCAGCTGAAACAGCAATTGCGCCAGGCCGCCCACCAGAACGGCCCAGCCCAGCGCCATTACCGGCGGATCGAAATACGGCGTCAGGAACACCGCAAAGATGATCATGCTGACATTGAGCAGGGTCGGCACGAAGGCCGGCACCGAGAAGCGGTTCCAGGTGTTGAGGATCGCTCCGGCCAATGAAGACAGGGAGATCAGCAATATATAAGGAAAAGTGACCCGCAGCAGATCGGTGGTCAGCTCGAATTTTTCCGGGGTCGTGACGAAACCCGGTGCCGTGGCCCAGATAACCCAAGGCGCGGCGAGCATGCCCAACGCGGTGACCAGCGCCAGTACCAGCGTCAGCAGGCCCGAGACGTAGGCAATGAAGGTTCGCGTCGCCTCCTCGCCCTTCTGGCTTTTATATTCGGCGAGAATCGGCACGAAGGCCTGGGAAAATGCTCCCTCGGCGAAGATCCGCCGCAGCAGATTGGGCAGTTTGAAGGCGATAAAGAAGGCGTCGGTCGCCATTCCCGCACCAAATGCACGAGCGATAAGGGTATCGCGAACAAACCCCAACACCCGGGAAAGCATCGTGATAGAGCTGACAGCGGCCAACGATTTGAGCAGATTCATTGAAAGAGTTTTTGCCTGTCGATAAACAGCAGGCGAACAACGCGCCCACTTATGCGATACTCCGCGCCGCAACAGCACAGAGCCAAAGCTCGCGAGTTTACAGGTCGCACGCCGGAAAGAAATATCCAGCTCACCGCCCCCTTGAAAACGTAGCGAGCGAAGGCAAGACAAGGCGAAAGCAGGCGAGATAGCGGAGTTGACTTTAGTCAATGAGCATTTCGAGTTTGCTTTCAACGCTGTATTGCCGAGCGCAGTAGTTTTCATGGGGTCGGAACCGGCCACTTAGCGGAACGTCTCTCCCGCCCTTGACAAGCCATCAACTCATCGGCATGATTCGCGGCCTATTTTGTTTGCTATTTCCTAAAAAGTCTTTCGAGGAGCTCGACGGTGGCCAACACACCTTCCGCCAAAAAACGTGCAAAACAGGCTGAGAAGCGTCGCAGCCACAACGCCAGCCTGCGTTCCATGGTTCGTACCTACATCAAGAATGTAGTTAAAGCCATCGACGCAAAAGACGCTGCTAAAGCTCAAGCTGCTTACGTTCTGGCTGTGCCAGTTATCGACCGTATGGCCGATAAAGGCATCATCCACAAGAACAAAGCTGCTCGTCATAAGAGCCGCCTGAATGGCCACGTAAAGGCCCTGAACGTTGCCGCTGCTGCCTAAGCGACACGCTCATTAAAAAACCGACCTCAGGGTCGGTTTTTTATTGCCTGCGATTTCATTTATTCAGAGAGATTTGCAGCGCCCAATCTGGCGTCTTCGCGGGCAAGCCTCGCTCCTACAGGTTCGGATTGATCGCTTATTGTGCGAACGACTCAATTCCGTAGGAGCGAGGCTTGCCCGCGAAAGCGACTCTCAGATCACTGATGAGTCCACGGCAAAATCGGAATCGCCGTCACCGCATTCTGCGGGCTGCCCTCGATCAAACGATCGCTATAAACCAGATACACCAACGTATTGCGCTTCTTGTCGAGGAATCGCACCACTTGCATGGTCTTGAACACCAGGGACGTGCGCTCCTTGAACACCTCCTCACCATCCTTGAGCTCACCCTTGAAGTTGATCGGCCCGACCTGACGGCACGCAATAGACGCTTCAGCGCGATCCTCAGCCAGACCTAACCCACCCTTTACCCCGCCAGTCTTGGCGCGCGACAGGTAGCAAGTCACGCCATCCACTTTCGGGTCATCAAACGCCTCGACAACGATACGGTCGTTCGGGCCGACGAACTTGAACACCGTCGACACCTGGCCAACTTCCTCGGCCGAGACCAGCAGCGGCATCGCCAACAACAAGCCCAATAATCCTTTTGCCACACGCATTCAGGTATTCCTTCAGACCAGAATCAGGTTATCGCGGTGAACCAGTTCCGGCTCCGCCATGTAACCCAGCAGACCGACAATCGCCTCAGACGACTGACCGATGATTTTTTGTGCTTCCAGAGCACTGTAGTTGGCCAGGCCACGAGCGATTTCACGACCGTCCGGCGCCACGCAGACCACCATTTCGCCGCGACGGAAACTGCCCTGGACCAGCTTGACACCCACTGGCAACAAACTTTTATTACCCTGGGACAACGCCGTCACTGCCCCCGCATCCAGCACCAGCGTGCCGCGGGTTTGCAGATGCCCGGCCAGCCACTGCTTGCGCGCCGCCAGCATACCGCGCTCAGGTGACAACAAGGTACCGATGCGCTCGCCAGCCTTGAGACGATCCAGCACGCGATCAATGCGCCCGCCGACAATGATGGTGTGCGCACCGGAACGCGCCGCCAGACGCGCAGCGCGCAACTTGGTCTGCATACCGCCACGACCCAGCGCACCGCCAGTGCTACCAGCCACCGCATCCAGTGCCGGATCATCGGCACGCGCCTCGTAAATCAGCTTGGCGTCGGGATTGTTGCGTGGATCGGCGTCGAACATGCCATCGCGATCGGTGAGGATCACCAGCAAATCGGCTTCGACCAGGTTCGCCACCAACGCTGCCAACGTGTCGTTGTCGCCGAAACGGATTTCGTCAGTGACCACGGTATCGTTCTCGTTGATCACCGGGATCACCTTGAGTTCGACCAGCGCGCGCAGCGTACTGCGAGCATTCAGGTAGCGCTTGCGGTCGGACAAATCGTCGTGAGTCAGGAGAATCTGCGCGGTATGCCGGCCATGCTCGGCGAAACTCGACTCCCAGGCCTGCACCAACCCCATCTGACCGATGGCGGCAGCGGCCTGCAACTCGTGCATTGCACTGGGTCGTACAGTCCAGCCCAAACGGCTCATACCCGCCGCCACGGCCCCGGAGGACACCAGCACCAGCTCAACACCCGCCTCGTGCAGGGCAACCATCTGCTCGACCCAGACACCCATTGCCGCGCGATCCAGGCCTTTGCCATCCGCCGTCAGCAAAGCGCTGCCGATCTTCACGACCCAACGCTGCGCACCTGTCACCTTGCTCCGCATCATCTTCAACCTTAGCTTGAGGACAGCACGACCCAGCGCTGCCCGTAACGTTATTCGTGACTACCGATTTCCAGATACTAAAACGCCGCTCTAGTGAGCGGCGCTTAAGTTTATCGCAACGAATCAGTCACGCACGTAAATGATTTCCGGACCGTCTTCGTCATCCACATCTTCTTCGTCCCAATCGTCGTCACCGATGTCATGGACCGACTTCACGCCACTGCGACGCAGGGCACGCTGATCGTCCAGCGCCTGCAACTGGGCGCGCGCTTCGTCTTCGATGCGCTGATCGAGCTCGGCCAGCTCTTCCTTGTAGGCTGGGTCGTTAGCCAGACGATCGGCACGATCTTCCAGGTAACGCATGATGTCATGACAAAGACGCTCGGTGCCTTGCTTGGCGATCGCGGAGATCACGTAGACCGGACCGGTCCACTCCAGACGATCAACGATTTCCTTGACGCGAGCGTCGTGCTCTTCTTCAAGGATCTGGTCGCACTTGTTCAACACCAGCCAGCGATCACGCTCAGCCAGGGACGGGCTGAACTTGGTCAGCTCACTGACGATTACTTCAGCGGCATCCGGAGCACTGGTGTCATCCAGCGGCGCCATGTCGACGAGGTGCAACAGCAGACGGGTACGCGACAAGTGCTTGAGGAAACGAATCCCCAGGCCCGCGCCGTCAGAAGCACCTTCGATCAGACCCGGAATGTCCGCCACCACGAAGCTCTTCCAGCGATCGACGCTGACCACACCCAGGTTCGGCACCAGAGTGGTGAACGGATAGTCGGCGACCTTCGGCTTGGCGGCCGATACCGAGCGAATGAAGGTACTTTTGCCAGCGTTCGGCAAACCGAGCAGACCGACGTCCGCCAACACCTTCATTTCCAGCTTCAGGTCGCGCTGCTCACCCGGCTTGCCCGGCGTGGTCTGGCGCGGCGCCCGGTTGGTGCTGGATTTGAAACGAGTGTTACCCAGACCGTGCCAGCCGCCGTGAGCCACCAGCAGACGCTGGCCGGCCTTGGTCAGGTCGCCGATCACTTCCTGAGTCGCGGAATCGATAACGGTAGTGCCAACTGGAACGCGCAGCACCAGCTCCTCACCCTTCTTGCCGGTGCAGTCAGTGCTGCCGCCGTTGGAACCACGCTCGGCATCGAAGTGTCGGGTGTAACGGTAGTCCACCAGGGTGTTGAGGTTTTCGTCGGCGACCATGTAGACCGAGCCGCCATCACCACCATCACCGCCGTTCGGGCCGCCGTTTTCAATGAATTTTTCGCGACGGAAGCTCATGCACCCGTTGCCGCCGTCGCCGGCCTTTACTCGAATCGATACTTCATCAACAAACTTCATAACAAAACGCCTCTCGCCATACGGACGAGCCGAAAAAACCTAGACATAAGACTCTTGCAAAAATGAGCGCAGCGACCTCAATCAACGACCGCCAATACAGCGCTGGAGCCCATCACAAACAGCTTTGCAAGAGACTCACCCCACAAACGAAAAAGCCCCGTCGCAAGACAGGGCTTTTCCAGCAACTACGTAATTATGCCGCGACGACGTCAGTCTTCGGGACAATGCTTACGTAACGACGACCGAAGGCGCCTTTTACTTCGAACTTGATCACGCCGTCGATTTTAGCGAACAGAGTGTGATCTTTGCCCATGCCAACGCCGTAGCCAGCGTGGAATTGGGTGCCGCGCTGACGCACGATGATGTTGCCCGGAATGATAACCTGGCCGCCATACATCTTCACGCCAAGGCGTTTGGCTTCTGAGTCGCGACCGTTACGGGTACTACCACCAGCTTTTTTGTGTGCCATGAGTTCAATTCTCCTAGTGAGGAATTAGGCTGAAATTAAGCCTGAATACCGGTGATTTTGATCTCGGTGTACCACTGGCGGTGGCCCATACGCTTCATGTGGTGCTTACGACGACGGAACTTGATGATGCGGACTTTATCGTGACGACCTTGGGAGATCACTTCAGCCACAACGGTAGCGCCAGGAACAACTGGAGCGCCGATATTCACGTCGTCGCCATTGGCAACCAACAGAACGCGATCAAAAGTAACGGATTCGCCAGTAGCGATTTCCAGTTTTTCGATCTTCAGGTATTCACCTGGAGCAACTTTGTACTGCTTGCCACCAGTAACGATTACTGCATAAGACATGGTATTTCTCCGATAATCCTGCTCACCCAGCTCTTTATAAGAAGAGGTATTGGCTGGCATGGCTGCATAAGGCTGGAGGCCTGTTTGCAATTGCGTAAGGCAGGTGCTGCCCAGGAAGTTCAGGGTGCGCGATTGTACGCAAGCTGCCGGGGCGATGCAAGAGGCTGTCCATCGCGCCTTGACAGGCCCGGACGTGGGTCCTAGCATGCCGCGCAACCCTTCTGGAGCAACTGTCGCTGATGCAACCCCAAGCTTTCTACCGCGCGGTGGCGGACGATTTTAGCGCCGTCGACGGCATCATCAAGAAACAGCTGACTTCCCGAGTGCCGCTGGTATCGAAAATCGGCGACTACATTACCTCGGCTGGCGGTAAACGCCTGCGCCCGTTGCTCGTGCTGCTGTGCGGCAAGGCACTCGGCCGCGAAGGCGACGACCTGCGCCTGTTGGCCGCGACCATCGAGTTCCTGCACACCGCCACCCTGCTGCACGACGACGTCGTCGACATGTCCGGCATGCGCCGTGGCCGCTCGACCGCCAACGCCATGTGGGGCAACGCGCCGAGCGTGCTGGTGGGCGACTTCCTGTATTCGCGTTCTTTCGAAATGATGGTCGAACTGGGCTCCATGCCGGTGATGAAGATCCTTTCGCAAGCCACGCGCATCATCGCTGAAGGCGAAGTGTTGCAACTGTCGAAGGTCCGCGACGCCAGCACCACCGAAGAAACCTACATGGAAGTCATCCGCGGCAAAACCGCGATGCTCTTCGAAGCCTCGACCCACAGTGCCGCGGCCCTGGCCGGCGCCTCGCCGGAACAGAGCGAAGCACTGCGCACCTTCGGCGATCACCTGGGGGTGGCCTTCCAATTGGTCGACGACCTGCTGGATTACCGTGGCGACGCCGAAACCCTGGGCAAGAACGTCGGCGACGATCTGGCCGAAGGTAAACCGACTCTGCCACTGATCTACACCATGCGCGAAGGCACTCCGGAGCAGGCCGCACTGGTTCGTCGGGCGATCCAGAAAGGCGGCATCGAAGATCTGGAAAGCATTCGCGAAGCCGTTGAAGCTTCCGGCTCACTGGATTACACCGCGCAACTGGCCCGCGATTACGTGGCCCGTGCGATCAAGTGCCTCGACGCCCTGCCCGCCAGCGAATACCGCGATGCATTGGTTGAGTTGAGCGAGTTTGCAGTAGCCCGCACGCACTAATCCGCGCCCTGTAGGAGCGAGGCTTGCCCGCGAAGAGGCCGTGTCAGTCGACATAAGTGTTGTCTGTTACGCCGCCTTCGCGGGCAAGCCTCGCTCCTACAAATCATGTGTCGCCCCCCCTCCCCGTATAAACCCTATATAATGTGCGCTTTTTAGCCATCCTGAATCCAAGGAGCTTTAGTGAGCACGTTGCCACCCTGCCCGAAATGCAATTCCGAATACACCTATGAAGACGGTGCACAGCTGATCTGCCCGGAGTGCGCCCACGAGTGGTCCGCCAGTGGCGAAGCCGAAGTGGCCTCCGATGACACAGTGAAAAAGGATTCGGTCGGCAATGTCCTGCAGGACGGCGATACCATCACCGTGATCAAGGACCTCAAGGTCAAGGGCACGTCGCTGGTGGTCAAGGTCGGCACCAAGGTCAAGAACATCCGCCTGTGCGATGGCGACCACGACATCGACTGCAAGATCGATGGCATCGGCCCGATGAAACTCAAATCCGAGTTCGTCAGAAAAGTCTGAGTCTGCTGTATTCCATCCCGCGCCCGGCGTGGGATGGTGCTTCGCCCTTCCCCGCATCACCCAGCATTCCCGCGCAGTAGCCAAACGCCTGTCGCTTTGACGCCCAGCAACTTCCCCGCAGAAAAAAACACAAACCGCCAATAGACCCTTGCTATTTGATGAATAAGAATTATTCTCATTGAAACCCATCAATGGAGATGAGACTCATGACTTATTTGATCGATGCCTGGCTGGACCGCCCACACCCCTACCTCAGAATCCTGCATCGGGAAACCGGGGAAGTCTGTGCGGTGCTTGAAGAAGAAGCCTTGAACGAGCTGCAGGATCAGGGTGATCTGGACGTCAATGGCTTAAGTTCCAGCGAGCCGGTGGTGCTCAAGGAACTGGTACGCAATCTGTTTCTGTTCTGCTATGCCCGGGCGTTGCGCCCGACGAGTGAGCTGCACAACAAGATCGAACTATGAGACAACGTAAAAAACTGTGGGAGCGAGCCTGCTCGCGATGGCATCACCTCGGTTTCACAGAAAAATCGAGCTGACTGTATCGCGAGCAGGCTCGCTCCCACATTAACCCGTCATAACGACAGGTCGGGCATTACAGAACGTCGAGCAGTTCGACGTCGAATACCAGTACGCTGTGCGGCGGAATGCTGCCAACGCCTTGAGCGCCGTAAGCCAGTTCGCTCGGCACGTACAGACGCCATTTGCTGCCGGCGTTCATCAGTTGCAGGGCTTCGGTCCAGCCAGCGATGACGCCGCCAACCGGGAATTCTGCGGGCTGACCACGATCGTAGGAGCTGTCGAACACAGTGCCGTCGATCAGGGTGCCGTGGTAGTGGGTGCGCACTTGATCTTCACGGGTTGGCTTGGCGCCTTCACCTTGAGTCAGCACTTCGAATTGCAGGCCGGAAGCCAGAGTGGTGATGCCTTCGCGCTTGGCGTTTTCAGCCAGGAAAGCCAGGCCTTCGCCAGCAGCGGCTTCAGCCTTGGCTGCAGCTTCGGCTTGCATGATTTCGCGGATAACCTTGAAGCTGGCGGACATTTCTTCCTGACCCACACGGCTTGGCTTGCCGGCGAACGCGTCGGTCAGGCCAGCCAGGATCGCGTCCAGGCTAACGCCCGGTGGCGGGTTGTCACGCAGCTGGTCGCCCAACTGACGGCCAATACCGTAGCTGACGCGGGTTTCGTCGGTGGACAGATTTACTTCGGACATGACACTGCTCCGTTGTGCGGACGGCCCTGGAACTTGCCGTGCGTGCACAGCGCATCCCGGAGCGCCCGGAATCAAAAGGGCGAGCAGACTAGCACAGATGCCGTCACGTTGATGAGCCGTGTCGGCCCTGTCACGCGGAGCGGAAGGTGATCGGTACTTTCAGGCTTTCTTCGGTGCTGGCACCGCACATTTCATCCTGAACCGAGGTATGCACGACGTTGAACGACAACTTGGGAAAGGCATGAAGCACTTCACGCGCATGCTCGACCGAGCGCAGATGCAATATCTCGCCATGCGCATCGCGTAATGGATGCCCCGCGCCATGCATCCGTGCTTCCAGCACGTAAAACACACCTTCCATCGAGATCAGGTTCAGCTCATCGACCTTTCCGGCGACGGCATACGCATTCAGCTCTTGCAGGTTCATGAGCGCACCTCAGGCAGTTGGCGAGCCAGGACTTCTACATGGATATGCCTCGACGGGCCAAAGTACAAGCCACAGACGACACCACCCGTCTGTTTCACCCCGCCTCCTGTAGGAGCGAGGCTTGCCCGCGAAGAGGCCGTGTCAGTCGACATAAGTGTTGTCTGTTACGCCGCCTTCGCGGGCAAGTCGGATCGCCGCACCGCTCGCTCCTACAAGGGCGGTGCAGATCAGTGCTTGGTCAGCTTGTCCAGATAGCCCATGGCAAATGCCGACACAACGAACGTCATGTGAATGACCACGTACCACTTCAAATGCTCGGGATCGACGTTCTTGGCGTCCATGAAGATCCGTAGCAGGTGGATCGACGAAATCGCCACGATGGAAGCTGCGACCTTCATCTTCAACGAAGACGAATCCATGGTACCCAGCCAGTTGAGCTTTTCCTTGCTGTCGTCGATATCCAGCTGAGAAACGAAGTTCTCGTAGCCAGAGATCATCACCATCACCAGCAAGCCGCCCACCAGCGCCATGTCGATCAGCGACAGCAGTACCAGAATCAGGTCCGACTCGGCCATCGAGAACACGTTAGGAATGACGTGGAAGACTTCCTGGAAGAATTTCAGTGCCAACGCCAGCAAGCCCAGTGACAAACCGAAATAGATCGGCGCCAGTAACCAGCGGGAGGCGTACATTGCATTTTCGATAAAGCGTTCCATTGAATCTCACACAAGGGGCTGGAAATGGCGGCGAGTATAACAGCCACCTGTTACACCCAGAAACCGCCGGAAAATCCGCAACCTGCGTGTGTGTGACAAAGTTTTTCTGCTAGTGTCCAGATCATTGAACGGTCAGCGACGTCGGACAGGAAGACTGGAAATGGATGTGCGATTGCCTATAACGAGTGCCGGACTTTGCCTCACGTTGCTGCTGGGGGGGTGTTCACCCAGCGATGAGAAACGTCAGGTCAGCCTCGAAGAAAAGATCGCACAGTTCGAACAATCCCTGGAGACGATCGAGGATCCCAAACTCAAGGATGCCGTGGCCGAACTCGGCGGCTCACTCCTGTTGCTCGAACGCGCGCAACTCAGGCTCGACACCAAACCAGTGGTCACCGAATACGGCGAAGATGCTCTCGCCGTGCTCAAGCACTATCCCACGCCCCAGGCGCTGGTCGACACCTACATCAACGGTCTGTTCGTGCTGCACAAGGAGTCCAGCTCGGATTACCTGACCGATCTGCAGCCGGTATTCCCTTTCAACTTCAACATTCCGGGCGCGTTCCCTTTTCCTCATAGCCTGGAATGGCAATCGGTGACCCTGAGCAACAAGCGCGTCATCCCCTTCCAGCCGGAATGGTCGGAAACCGATCCCGGCATTCAGCTGAGCCCGTCGAGCTCCAACCTGACCAACCCCGATGATTTGACGGTGACCTACCCCTTCATCGAAGGCCTGGATGTGGATAAGAAGAACCAACCACAACCGGTGAGCCTGCAAGGCAAGGTGGAAGTCATCGCCCCACGCCGGCTCTACAGTTTCGACCTGACGAAAAAGGACGTCGGCCAGACTCGCACCAACGACAATCTCAGTGTCACCTTATTGAAACTGGGCGATAACTACGCCGAAATCGAATTCAGTAACAGCGCGCCGCTGGCCCCCGAGATACGTGACACATCACTCAACCCACTGATCGTTCAGGCCCGGGACGCCACCGGACAATTCCTCTCGCGCTCGGGTGCGATCAACGAAACCGCCGCACAAATTGAGTTTTATCAAAAACAACTGGCGCAAATACAACAGCAGAAGGCCTGGAGCGAAGCGTTCGAAAAACAGCTCGATGACGAGCAGCGTGCGTTTGAAAAGCAACAATCCCGGCATTACACCAAGGTCTACTTCAACGGGCCGATCGACACCGTCGAAGTCAGCCTGCTGGACTTCTCGACGGTCACGGTGACCCACAAGGACCTGAACCTGCCGATACGCCGCTTCGACCCGCACACCACGGAAAAAACCATCCAGCCACTGACCTTGCCGGTGGTGGTGTATGACGACCAGGCCGCGACCTGGCTCAAGGGCGCAACGCTGGGCGAGGAACAACTGAAAAAAAGTATCAGCATCAGTCAGTCGGTGGATGACCCGAGTGCCGCGCGCATCGAATTCGATCACCCCAGAAGCTTCAATGACGAGCTGCTCGGCACCTCTTTCAATCCCGGCGAAAGCCCGGTGACGTTCTTTACCCAAGACCGCAACGGCCAGCGCGATGGGCCGATCGAGCTGCCGCCAGAGGCGTATCAGGTCGATCCGGTACGCGGCGACATCACCTATGATCTGAACCTGTTTCCAGAAACCCCGGCCTACGCCGTGGGCTCCATGCCGCAGTACCTGGCGACTGTCGACCAGCAAACGTACGACACCCGCCAATTGCCCAAAGGCCTTGAGCTCATAGGGAATGCGTTGGTGGTGGATTTGAAACTGTTTCCAGCCCAGGACTGGCGTTTTTTCGCCAAGGACGACAGTGGCAACTATTTGAAGGAGATTCTTTCGGTCAGTCACGACGCCAGCGCGCAAGGCCCGGCGTTATTCGCGGTGCATTATTTCTATGGCCAGCCCATACGTCTGGAAACTTACCAGCGAACCAACCTCACCACCGTGCAATATGGGTTCGAGGTCAAACTCGACAAGGCTGAGCCAGGCAACCTTGATCAATAGTCTGTTCAGTGCTCGGGCCGAAACTCGGGACCGCTGAGGTTGCGGTAACGACCACCATTGATCTCTCGCAACTGGGCTTGCAAATGCAGACACCAGATTTGCGGGTCGTCGGCCAGCTCGTAGCCATGCAAAGTCAGGCTTTCAACAATAGTGTCGAGGATCGATTCAGCCACGACAGGCCCACGGAATGGGCCTTGGGCCTTGATGGCGGAAGGCTGCTCGCCGGCCATTCCGGCGGCGAAGAGCAAGGTCCACATGCCCGTATCTCCCGCCAGCGGGCGGATAGCACATTCGATACGAGTCACAAGACCCAGGCATTGACGGGTGAGGCAGAGGTTGCGCGACATGGCGGCGACCCTCGGTAGATCCGGTCTTCAGCCTCCACGGGAAGGCTGTCTCGATCCAGTGATTACTGTCGATATCCTTGAGCAGATAATAGAAGAAAAGTCTGGCTCGCACGCGAACCGAGACCAGAAGGTGCCGAGTGGTCACTGTGTGAATATTGACGCCATAATTGTGGCGATGGGGCTTGCCCCCGTTGGGCCGCGAAGCGGCCCCGAAAGCGGCTGAAGCGGTTTATCAGAAAGACCGTATCAATCGATTTTACGACTGCTTCGCAGCCGAACGGGGGCAAGCCCCCTCGCCACAGGAAGCTTGCTACTTTTGGCGGACAACTCAGGCCGGTTTGATTTCCAGCATTGCTTCCTGCGCCAACTCCTTTTCGGCTTCCTTGAGGTCTTCCTCGCTGATCATTTCCGCAATCACCCGCAAGCGTTCCACAACCCGCGCGTTGATGCTGCCTTCAGGGAATGCGCCATTTTCATCCGGTGCACCGGCCGGCTCGCCGACCAACAGGCTCAAGGCCTCGTCGGCCTGGCGCACTGCGTAGACATGGAACTGCCCCGCCCGCACCGCCGCCAATACCTTCTCGTCGAGCATCAGCGTAGCAACGTTGGCCTGAGGAATAATCGCACCTTGCTCCCCCGTCAAACCACGGGCTTCGCAGAGTCGGAAGAAACCTTCGATCTTCTCGTTGACCCCACCCACCGCCTGCACTTCACCGAACTGATTGATCGAGCCGGTAATCGCGAAGCACTGCTTGAGCGGGGTTTTCGACAAGGCCGAGATCAGCGTGCACGCTTCGCCAAGAGACGCGCTGTCACCGTCGACATAACCATAGGACTGCTCCAGGGCGATACTCGCGGAAATCGCCAGCGGGAATTCCTGGGCATAACGACTGCCCAGATACCCGGTGAGGATCATCACGCCTTTGGAGTGAATCGGCTGGCCGAGGTTGACCTCGCGCTCGATGTCGACGATGCCGCTGCCGCCCGGATAAACCGTGGCGGAAATCCGCGCCGGCACCCCGAAGGCCGAATCGCCGACTTCCAGCACCGTCAACCCGTTGCACTTGCCGACCGCCGCGCCATCGGTGTCGATAAGGATGATCCCGGCCAGCATGTCATCGAGAATCCGCGCCGAGACACGCCCGGTACGGGTGGCCTTGGCCTTGAGCGCACGCTCGATGTGCCCGGCATCGGTCATGTCGTCACCCGCCAGGTCGCGAATGAAATCCGCCTCGCTGACCAGTTGGAACAAATCGCCGATCCGCGCCGACAAACGGCCCTGATGTTCTGCCAGACGCGCGCTGTAAGTCGCCAGGCGCGCCACCGCATCGGCGGTCAGCGGCGCCATGCCTTCCTCGGACGTACGGGTTTTGAGCAACTGGGCGAATTGCTCCAGGCTCTCGTCGACCATCGGGATATCTTCGTCGAAATCCACCAGGACGCGGAACATCTCCTGGAAGTCCGGATCGAGGTCTTGCAGCGTGTAGTAGAGCTGTCGGGCGCCGATGATGACGACTTTGACCTGCAACGGAATGTGTTGCGGTGTCAGCGTCACGGTGGCCAGACGGCCCAATTCACCCAGCGGTGACTCCATTTTCAGCTTGCGCGATTGCAGGGCGCGCTTGAGCGCATCCCAGACAAAAGGTTCGCTGAGCATTTTTTCCGCTTCGAGAATCAGGAAACCGCCGTTGGCCCGGTGCAGCGCACCCGGTCGCAGCTGCCGATAGGTGGTGTAGAGCGCGCCTTGATCGGTGCTGTATTCAATGCGGCCGAACAGGTTGTCGTAGGTCGGGTGCGGCTCGAACACCACGGGCGCGCCGCCGCTGAACGGATGACCGACCACCAGGCTCGGGGCGTATTGCTCTTCGAGCAATTTGCGGGCGATGGCGTCGGTCTTGCTGTCGTCCACCAGTTGCTCGACCACCGTCTTGAGCAGGTACACCTGCATCGCTTGCAGGTAACCGCAAACGCCGGCGTTTTCCGCGTATTTTTCCGACAGCGGCGCGAGCAATGGCTGCAAGGCCAGGGTGATGGTTTCTTCGTTGAGCTGACGCAGTTGATTGCTCGACTCGCGCTTCCATTGCGGAAGGCTGGCGAGCTCTTCGTTCAATCGCTCTTCCAGCCCGGAAATGTCCTCGTGAAAGCGTTCGCGCTCGGCTTCCGGCAACTGGGCGAACTCAGCCTCATCCAGTGCCTTGCCTTCGCTCATCGGGGTGAAGGCGATGTTGCTGCTGTCACGGTAGAGCGCGACCTCTTTCTCCAGCGCCAGACGCTCGATCACATCCAGTGCACGGTCATAACGCTGGTTGAAAGCGCGGTCGATGGCGCTTTTCTTCTGCTGATAGGACGGGTGCTCGAACACCGCCGGAAAGGTCGCCAGCAGGTTGTCGATCAAGCCGTTGATGTCGCCGATGAAGGCTCCGGCGGTGCCCGACGGCAATTCCAACGCACGAGGCTCGCGCGGCTCATCGAAATTATTGACGTAAACCCAGTCCGCCGGGGTCTGCAGGCGTTTGCCTTCGGCCTTGAGGTAGCGTTTGACGAACGAAAACCGGCCGGTGCCGGGCTCGCCCATGACGAATACGTTGTAACCGGGGCGTGGCATGGCCACACCGAACTGCAAGGCTTCGACCGCGCGTTCCTGGCCAAGCACACCGCGGAAGGGCTCCAGATCATTGGTGGTAGAGAAGCTGAACTGTTCAGCGGAAAACGGACGGGTCAGCGCTTCAGGCGCTAGACGCAAGCTGGCAGCAACAGGATCAGGCATCGGGCTTCCTTACATCAGGCGGGGCAGATAGCGGCATTCTGGCGCTGCCCGTACCTCACTGGCAAGGCGCGCCTCAAGCCAAAGTCTAGACAAAGCGTCAGCCCCGGGCCGAGCGGCTCAAAATCAGTGTTTTCAAGGAATGTTTCGCAAAAGATTACGGAACCCCCGGAACCTGCCTAAACTCCAAGCTGCGCGGCTGGATGATAACCGGCCCACTGGCACCATTAGGGGCCAGCACCCTTGTCCATTGGTATGCACACAAAGAGAACATAGCTATGAAACGGATTCTTCTCGGTACTCTCTTCACCGCTGTATCCATCAACGCCATGGCTCAGGCGCCAGGCGGTCCGGACTGCGGTTGGGGCAACATGCTGTTCGAAGGTCAGCGTGGCACCCCGGCACACTTCCTGGCATCCACCACCAACGGCACTTCCGGTAACGCAACGTTCGGTATGACCTCCGGCACCAACGGTTGCTCGACCAACGCGTCGCTGACCTATGGCGGCAAATCCTGGATCGCCATGAACGGCATGATGAACGAGCTGTCCGAAGACATGGCCAAAGGTCAGGGCGAAGCGCTGACCACTTACGCCGTGGTACTGGGCGTGGCGCCGGAAGACCGTGCGCATTTCGCCGCTGTGACTCATCAGCACTTCCAGCAAATCTTCAGCAAAGCTGACGTGACCGCTGATGACGTGCATACCAACACCCTGGCCGTGCTGAAAAGCGATCCTCGTCTGGCCAAGTACGCTACTCAAGCTTAATCTCGACCGGCCCGCTCCTTTCGGGGAGCGGGTTTTGTTTTTTGGACCTGGCCCTTTTGGCCTGCCCCATTGGGTCTTTGTTTCTTTCGACTTAAGTTGCTCACTATGCTCAAACGCCTTGCCTGGCTGGCGCTCTGTGTCTGCGCCCCGCTGTCCGCCGCGCCACACATCGACAATCAACGTTTGCAGCAACTGGCCAACGACCCCTTCTGGATTTCCCTGGGTCATTACGAAACCGCCAAGCTCGGTGGCTGGCGCAGCTATGTCAGCGACAAGAAATTCTTTCTCGCCCCCGATGGCAATGAACACCCCGACCGCGAACTGGCGGCGACCGTGCAGGCACTGTATGCCCCGGCCAGTGCCGGCGAGCAGCATGCCCAATGCGTCTATCCGGCCCGCACCCGCTGGCTCAAGGCGCAACTTGCGCTGAGCGATCTGCCGACACTGGACTGTGCGCAGTTCAAGCAATGGTTCAAGGATGTTTCGCCCCACAGCGCGGTGATGATTTTCCCGGCGGCCTACCTGAACAGCCCATCGTCGATGTTTGGCCACACCTTGCTACGCATCGATCAGGCCAATGTGCAGAGCGACAAGACGTCGCTGCTCAGTTACGCGATCAACTTCGGCGCCTACATCGAAGGTTCGGACAACAGCATTCTTTACGCCTGGAAAGGCTTGATGGGCGGTTATCCCGGGCTGTTCGCGCTGGTGCCGTATCAGGAAAAACTCTCGGAATACCGCAGCCTCGAGAACCGCGACCTGTGGGAATACCGCCTGAACCTGACCCAACAGGAAACCGAGCGCATGGTCGAACACGTCTGGGAACTCAAGCAGATCCAGTTCGACTATTTCTTCTTCGACGAAAACTGCTCCTACCGCCTGCTTGAGCTGTTGCAAGTGGCGCGGCCGAGCCTGCATTTGACCGAGCAATTCCCGTTGACGGCCATCCCCACCGACACGGTCAAAGCGGTGAAAGAAGCCGGACTGGTGGAATCGATCGAGTATCGCCCGTCCCGTGAGCGCGAACTGCTGAGCCGCGCCGAGCCATTAACCGTTGAAGAGCAGGAATGGGTACTGAAAGTCAGCGCCGATCAGCAGCAATTGCAGACTCCGGCGTTCAAGGCTCTACCTCGCGACCGTCAGGCGTTGATCATCGATGCGGCGTATCGTCTGGAGCGTTATCGCGCCAACGGTCAGGAGCGCGACCCGCAACGGGCTCAACGCAGTTTCGAATTGCTGCGCGCAATCAATCAAAACCCGCCCCCGGAGCTGGAAATTCCGCAACCCGGCTTGCCCGAGGACGGTCACGAATCCCGCACCTGGCAGGCCGGCATCGGCACCCGAGGCGACAAAGCCTTCGGCGAATATGGCCTGCGCATGGCCTATCACGACCTCAATGACAACATGGAAAGCTTCCCTCTCGGTGCGCAGATCGAAATTCTGCAAATGAAGCTGCGCCAATACGAAGGCAATGACTGGCAGTTGCAGCAACTGGATCTGGCGACCATCCGCTCGCTGACACCTCGCAATGAATTGTTGCAGCCGCTGTCATGGCAAGTGACCGGCGGCCTGGAGCGCGTACCAGGCAAGCATGACGACGAAACCCTGGTCAGCCATGTCAATGGCGGTGGCGGCGGGACCTGGCAACTGGGTGACGACATGCTCGGTTTTGCCTTGGGCACCGTGCGTGTTGAGCATAACAACGACTTCGCGGGCTTCATCGCTCCGGCGGCAGGCTTTAACAGCGGCCTGCTGTGGAAAAACCCGCTGGGCAATTTCAGCCTGGAGGCCAAGGGTGATTACTTCACCAATGGCGAGGTGCGCCGGAATGTGAGCCTGAATCAGCAGTGGGAATTGTCGCGCAATCTTGGGGTGCGCCTGAGCGCCCAGCGCGAATTCAGCCACCTGGCTTCGCCCGAAAACGAAGTGATGCTTGAGGTGAAGTGGTATCACTATTGATCTGCCCCCTGTGGGAGCGAGCCTGCTCGCGATGAGGCCATCACATTCACATCCATGCTGCCTGTTCCACCGCCATCGCGAGCAGGCTCGCTCCCACAAGGGATCTGCACTACCCCACAGATTAATCACAAGCCTTTCACATACACCCGACAAATCCGCTTCTAAACTTCCCTTAGAGACCGTTGAACGGCTCGGGAGTCCGAGATGTGGCGTTGCGTGGGTGTGTTGGGGTTATTGGTAGTGATCACGGGGTGCCAATCGACCCACGAGGATCTGATCGCCAAGGGTTATCCGCCGGCGTTCGCCGATGGCTTCGATGACGGTTGCAGCAGTGGCCGGCAAGCCGCCGGGGCAATCACCGGTGAGTTTCGCAAAAATGTCCCGCGTTACCTCAAGGACAAGCAATACGCCGAAGGCTGGACCGATGGCTTCCGTCAGTGCCAGGCCATGCGTGAAAACGAGGATCGTAACGAGTACAAGGACCGCCATTGGGACGAGCGCGAACGGGCCTGGCAACAAGAGAAAGACAGGGACGCCGCGCGAGCCTATCGCTCGCAATAAGTCGTTTACAGACATTCGTCGAAACTTAAAGCCTGCGACCATGGCCCAAACCCTATAACGGGAGGAACAGCATGAGTCGCGCCTTCGTCAATGAAGATAACACCGCCGCGCAAGCCGATCAGCCAGTCGAACGGCAGGTCAGCGCGCAGCCCAATTACGTCACGCCAGTGGGCCTGGCGCAGCTTCAGGCGAAAGTCGACGAGCTGCAAAAACTGCTTGATGAGGAAAGCGCCAAAGGTGAGCTGGCTGATAAGCAGCGCCAGGCCGACCTCGATCGCGACTGGCGCTACTTCAAGCAGCGCCTGCAAAGCGCCCAGGTGGTCGCACAAGCCTCCTCGACCGACAAAGTGCAGATCGGCAACTGGGTGACCTTTGCCGACGAACACGATCATGAGCAGCGCGTGCAGTTGGTCGGAGAAGACCAGGCAGATGCCGCTCATGGCTTGATCAATTGGAGTTCGCCGCTGGGGCGGGCGTTGCTTGGGGCGCAGGTGGGTGATGAAGTGTTGTGGAAGCGACCGGCGGGGGATTTGGTGATTGAGGTGTTGGCCATAGAGATTGGGTGAATTCGATGACGCCTTCGCGGGCAAGCCTCGCTCCTACAGGTCGTGCAATTCTTCTGTAGGAGCGAGGCTTGCCCGCGAAGGACGCGACTCGGTCTTGCTGAATACCCATAAAAAACGGAGCCCCGAAGGCTCCGTTTCTTCTATGCGACCAACCTGAAATCAGGCCAGTTTCTTGTGCCGTACGCGGTGCGGCTGGGAAGCCGCTTCGCCGAGGCGTTTCTTGCGATCGGCTTCGTACTCGGTGTAGTTGCCTTCGAAGAACACCGCTTGCGAGTCGTCTTCGTACGCCAGGATATGAGTCGCGACGCGGTCAAGGAACCACCGATCGTGAGAGATCACAATGGCGGCGCCCGGGAAGTCCAGCAAGGCTTCTTCCAGGGAACGCAGGGTTTCAACGTCGAGGTCGTTGGACGGTTCGTCGAGCAGCAGGACGTTGCCGCCCTCTTTCAAGGTCAGGGCCAGGTGCAAGCGGCCACGCTCACCACCGGACAGGTCCTTGACGAACTTCTGCTGATCGCCGCCCTTGAAGTTGAAGCGACCAACGTAGGTGCGCGACGGGATTTCGTAGTTGCCGATGCGAATCTGATCGGAACCATCGGAGATCTGCTGGAACACAGTCTTGCTGCCATCCAGGTCTTCACGGCTCTGATCGACGCACGCCAGTTGCACGGTTTCGCCGACTTCGATGGAGCCCGAATCCGGTGTTTCCTTGCCCATCAGCATACGGAACAGGGTCGACTTACCGGCACCGTTACCGCCGATCACGCCAACGATGGCGCCCTTAGGCATGGAGAACGACAGGTTGTCGATCAGCACGCGATCGCCGTAGCCCTTGCTGACGTTCTTGAACTCGATGACCTTGTCGCCCAGGCGCGGACCGGCCGGGATGTAGATCTCGTTGGTTTCGCTGCGCTTCTGGAATTCCTGCGATTGCATTTCTTCGAAGCGTTGCAGACGAGCCTTGGATTTGGACTGGCGGGCCTTGGCGCCCTTGCGCACCCACTCCAGCTCTTCCTTCATGGCCTTTTCGTGAGCCGACTGCTGCTTGGATTCGGCCGCCAGACGATCGGACTTGGCTTCGAGCCAACCCGAATAGTTGCCCTCGTACGGGATACCGGCGCCGCGGTCGAGCTCGAGGATCCAGCCGGCGACGTTGTCCAGGAAGTAACGGTCGTGCGTGATCGCAACCACGGTGCCCGGGAAATCGTGCAGGAAGTGCTCCAGCCAGGCTACGGAATCGGCGTCCAGGTGGTTGGTCGGCTCGTCGAGCAGCAGCATGTCAGGTGCGGACAGCAGCAGACGGCACAGGGCCACACGACGCTTTTCACCGCCGGACAGGAATTCGACCTTGGCATCCCACGCCGGCAGACGCAGCGCATCTGCGGCGACTTCCAGTTGGCGATCCAGGTTGTGACCGTCGCTGGCTTGCAGGATGGCTTCAAGCTTGGCCTGTTCTGCCGCCAGTTTGTCGAAGTCTGCATCCGGTTCAGCGTAGGCCGCGTAAACCTCGTCCAGACGCGCCTGAGCGTCCTTGATCACGCTGACCGCTTCCTCGACCACTTCACGAACGGTCTTGGTCGGGTCCAGGATCGGTTCTTGTGGCAGGTAGCCAATGTTCAGGTCCGGCATCGGACGGGCTTCACCGTCGAACTCTTTATCGACGCCCGCCATGATTTTCAGCAGCGTGGACTTACCCGAACCGTTGAGACCGAGTACGCCGATCTTGGCGCCAGGGAAGAACGACAGCGAAATGTTTTTCAGGATTTCCCGCTTCGGCGGAACAACTTTGCCCAGCCGATGCATGGTGAAGACGTATTGAGCCATGGAGAACCTTGGGTCAGTGACTGATGAATGATTGGAGCGCAGGCGATGCCCGGCCAGGCCAGGCGCGTCGTTCGTTTGATGGGTATCAAGGCGTGCGCGCTGAAAAACCTGATTCTAGGAGCTGGAACGCTCCCGCGTAACCGGCAAAGCTACCTTATTGATAGGAGGCAGTCCAGCCGAGCAGGGGCTGGCACTTCGCCACAACTCAAGGCATGCTAGCCGCCCTTCGGGCGTCCGGCTTATAGTGCACGTCGCGCCAGTCCAGCCAAACCGCAGGATTACAGTTTGTCCAAGGTCACTCCGCCATCGTCCGTGAGCGCACTCAATCCTGCGACCGGCTCGCCCCTGCGCGGAACCTTGAAGGGCGCGCTGGCAACCCTCGTGCTATTGCTGCTCGCACTGCTGTTCTGGCAGCTGCTGGATCAGCTTCGCGAAACCCAGAAAAACCAGCGCCAGTACACCATCGACTACTCCGCCGATCTGGCTTCGCAAGTCAGCCTCAACATGGCACTCAATGCCCAGATCGCCCTTAACCTGCTACCGATCATCGAACAACCACAAAGCCCCGACGAACAGCAGGCGTTGCTGCGCAAACTGCAGCAATCGCTGCCCGACCTGCGCAGCCTGGCACTGCTCAGTCCCTCCGGAAAAATCCTCAGCGACAGTGCCGCCGACAGCCCGGACGCCCATTACCTGAGCGAACTGGTTCAACGCAGCCGCGCCCAGGCCCACTATTTCAGCAATGCCGACGACGGTTCGGTGGTGCACCTGCTCCTGCATCAGGCCAGCGGCAGCAGCCGCGGCTATTGGGTTCTGCGCCTGACGCCAACGTTTTTCTCCTCGTTGACCAAACAGGGCGACGTCGGCATCCGCCCCCAGTGGCTGGTGGAAAACCGCATCAATCATCAAATCATCAGCCGCGATGACGCCCAGCCCTCGGCCAAACCGGCCGTGCTGACAGCCGACGAACTGGCCAACAGCGTGCTGACAATCCCCTTGAGCAGCAGCGATTGGCAACTGCGCGGGCTGTTCGACCGGCAACGGGTGATCGAACAACTGCTGCCGGCGTTCATCGGCAAATGCCTGCTGGGTCTGGCCCTCTCCTTGTTGCCGTTCATCGCTCTGCTGAACATTCGTCGCCGTCAACGCCAACTGCATGAAGGCCGTCGGCGTTATCAGGACATTTTCGAAGGCACCGGCGTTGCGCTGTGCGTGCTCGACCTGTCCGGGCTCAAAAGTATCTTCGACAGGGCTCAACTCAACAGCAGCGAGCAGTTGAAGGCCTGGCTCCAGACACCGGAGCAACGCCAGCAACTGCTGCAGGAACTGCGCATCACCGAGGTCAATCAGGTCGCCCTGCAATTGCTTAACGTCAATTCCTGCGATCAAGCCTGGAAATTGCTGATCGACGGCTGCCCATTGGACTGCACGGCCATCGGCAATCAAGTGCTCGAAGCGGTGCTCCAGCAGCAGAAACAGCTTGAACTGGAAATAAAACTCCAGGACGCCAATGGCCGCGACCAGCATTTGTGGCTGGTGCTGCGTCTGCCGGAGGATCAGGCCGACTACAAAGCGGTGATCCTGAGCATCAGCGACATCACCAGTCGCAAGCTCATCGAATTGTCGCTGCTGGAGCGTGAAGGGTTCTGGTCGGACGTGGTGCGTACCGTGCCGGATCATCTGTATGTGCAGGATGTGGTCAGCCAGCGGATGATCTTCAGCAACCATCACCTGGGGCAAACGCTGGGTTACAACCGCACCGAACTGCACCAGATGGGCGAGTATTTCTGGGAAATCCTGTTGCACCCCGAGGATGCCGACTACTACCACCGATCACGCCAGTCCCAACGTCACGCGGGTTACACCCAACTGATGCAATGCCAGCTGCGCTTCCGCCATCGCGATGGCAAATGGCGGCGTTTCGACATTCGCGAACAGGCCTTGGCGCGGGACAAACATGATCAGGTCACGCGCATCATTGGCGTGGCCAAGGACATCACCGAGCAGATCGAGGCCAGCGAGTCCCTGCGCGACAGCGAGCAGCGTTACCGGATGCTCGCCGAAAGCATCAGCGACGTGATTTTTTCCACCGACAGCAAGATGTCGCTCAATTACGTCAGCCCCTCGGTGCAAGCCGTACTGGGCTTCGACGCCGACTGGATATTCCAGAACGGCTGGCAATCGACCATCGCCAACCCGCAACAACTGACCGGCATCTACAGTCTCATGGACCGGGTCAGCAAAGCGCTGGATAAGCCCGAGCAACTGGCGTTGCTGCGCAGTCAGGTGCAGACCCAGCTGTTTCTGTTCGACTGCCTGCGGGCCGACGGACGCAAGATTCCCATCGAGTTGCGCCTGGTGCTGGTCTGGGACGAACACGGTGCCTTCGAAGGTGTGCTCGGGGTCGGTCGCGACATCAGTCAGCAACGCCGGGCCGAGAAAGACTTGCGCATGGCGGCCACGGTATTCGAGCACTCGACCTCGGCGATTCTGATCACTGACCCTGCCGGCTACATCGTTCAGGCCAACGAGGCTTTCAGTCGCGTCAGCGGCTATGCAGTGGCCCAGGTCCTCGACCAGTTGCCGAACATGCTCACTGTCGATGAACAGCAGGAAGCCCATCTGCGCTATGTGCTCAAGCAATTGCATCAGCACAGAACCTGGGAAGGCGAAGTCTGGCTCAAGCGGCGCAACGGCGAGCATTACCCTGCGTGGGTCGGGATTACGGCGGTACTCGACGATGAAGGCGATCTGGCCAGCTACGTGTGTTTCTTCAGCGACATCAGCGAACGCAAGGCCAGTGAGCAGCGGATTCACCGCCTCGCCTATTACGACGCCCTGACTCACCTGCCCAACCGCACGCTGTTCCAGGATCGCCTGCACACCGCGCTGCAATCGGCTGAACGGCAGAAGTCCTGGGTGGTGCTGATGTTCCTCGACCTGGACCGTTTCAAGCCGATCAACGACTCCCTGGGCCACGCCGCCGGCGACCGTATGCTCAAGGAAATGGCCACGCGCCTGCTTGGTTGCGTCGACGATGACGACACCGTGGCACGCATGGGGGGTGATGAGTTCACTTTGCTGCTGCAACCGCGGGTCAACCGGGAGATCGCGCTGAACCGGGCGATTCACGTGGCCGAACAGATCCTCGCCAGCCTGGTGAAACCGTTCGTGCTGGAAGGCCGCGAGTTTTTTGTCACTGCCAGTATCGGCATCGCCCTGAGCCCTCAGGACGGCAGCGAACTCAGTCAGCTGATGAAGAACGCCGACACGGCGATGTACCACGCCAAGGAGCGCGGCAAAAACAACTTCCAGTTCTATCAGGCCGACATGAATGCCAGCGCCCTGGAGCGTCTGGAACTGGAAAGCGACTTGCGTCATGCCCTGGAACAAAACGAATTCGTGCTGTACTACCAGCCGCAATTCAGCGGTGACGGCAAGCGTCTGACCGGCGCCGAAGCCCTGCTGCGCTGGCGCCACCCACGACGCGGTCTGGTGCCGCCGGGGGATTTCATTCCGGTGCTCGAGGAGCTCGGGTTGGTGGTGGATGTCGGCGACTGGGTGATCAGCGAAGCCTGCCGTCAGCTCAAGACCTGGCATCAGGCCAAGGTGCGGGTGCCGAAGGTCTCGGTGAACATATCGGCCCGGCAGTTCTCCGACGGGCAGCTCGGCACCCGGATCGCGACCATTCTCAAGGAAACCGGCCTGCCGCCGGCGTGCCTGGAGCTGGAGTTGACTGAAAGTATCCTGATGCGCGAAGTCAGCGAGGCGATGCAGATCCTCGCCGGGTTGAAAAACCTCGGCTTGAGCATCGCGGTCGATGACTTCGGCACCGGCTATTCATCGCTCAACTACCTCAAGCAATTCCCGATCGACGTGCTGAAAATCGACCGCACTTTCGTCGATGGCCTGCCCTCGGGGGAACAGGACGCACAAATTGCCCGGGCGATCATCGCCATGGCCCACAGCCTCAATCTGGCGGTGATCGCCGAAGGCGTGGAAACCCACGAGCAACTCGACTTCCTGCGTGAGCATGGTTGCGATGAGGTTCAGGGGTATCTGTTTGGGCGGCCGATGCCGGCGAGTCGGTTCGAGGCGCAGTTCAGCAATGATGCGTTGTTCATGTTTGACTGAGATTCAGCGGCGCCTGTCATGACGCCTTCGCGGGCAAGCCTCGCTCCTACAGGCGGTGCTATCCGTAGGAGCGAGGCTTGCCCGCGAAGAGGCCCGCACAAACACCGCAAATCCTGCGCATGAACACCACTTGTCTGCGACATGATGTCCTTTCATATGCCATCTAAAACCCATTGGGTTAGAATGCCCCCCTTTTCTGCCCCGATCCTTGAGGACCGCCATGTTCAGCCGTGATTTGACTATTGCCAAGTACGACGCCGACCTTTTTGCCGCCATGGAGCAAGAAGCTCAGCGCCAGGAAGAACACATTGAGCTGATCGCTTCGGAAAACTACACCAGCCCTGCGGTGATGGAAGCTCAAGGCTCGGTACTGACCAACAAGTACGCCGAAGGTTATCCGGGCAAGCGCTACTACGGTGGTTGCGAGTTCGTCGACGTGGTTGAGCAACTGGCCATCGACCGCGCCAAAGAACTGTTCGGCGCCGATTACGCCAACGTTCAGCCACACGCCGGTTCGCAAGCCAACAGCGCCGTTTACCTGGCCCTGCTGCAAGCGGGCGACACCATTCTGGGCATGAGCCTGGCCCACGGCGGTCACCTGACCCACGGTGCCAGCGTTTCGTCTTCGGGCAAGCTGTACAACGCTGTTCAGTACGGCATCGATGCCAACGGCCTGATCGACTACGACGAAGTCGAGCGCCTGGCGGTTGAGCACAAGCCAAAAATGATCGTGGCCGGTTTCTCTGCCTACTCGCAGATCCTCGATTTCCCGCGTTTCCGCGAAATCGCTGACAAAGTCGGTGCCTACCTGTTTGTCGACATGGCTCACGTGGCCGGTCTGGTCGCCGCTGGCGTCTACCCGAACCCGGTTCCATTCGCTGACGTCGTGACCACCACCACGCACAAGACCCTGCGCGGTCCACGTGGCGGCCTGATCCTGGCTCGCGCCAACGCCGATATCGAGAAGAAGCTCAACTCCGCGGTATTCCCGGGCGCCCAGGGTGGCCCGCTGGAGCACGTGATCGCTGCCAAGGCGATCTGCTTCAAGGAAGCGCTGCAGCCTGAGTTCAAGGCCTACCAGCAACAAGTGGTGAAAAACGCCCAGGCCATGGCCGGCGTATTCATCGAGCGCGGTTTCGACGTGGTGTCGGGCGGTACTCAGAACCACCTGTTCCTGCTGTCGCTGATCAAGCAGGAAATCTCCGGTAAAGACGCCGACGCCGCACTGGGCAAAGCGTTCATCACCGTGAACAAGAACTCGGTACCGAACGATCCACGCTCCCCGTTCGTCACCTCCGGTCTGCGTTTCGGTACTCCGGCTGTGACCACTCGCGGCTTCAAGGAAGCAGAGTGCAAAGAGCTGGCCGGCTGGATCTGCGACATCCTGGCTGACCTGAACAACGAAGCGGTGATCGACGCCGTTCGTGAGAAGGTCAAGGCCATCTGCAAAAAGCTGCCGGTATACGGCGCTTAATTGCCCCGCTAAACCTAACGAAAAAACCGGTCAGTGATGACCGGTTTTTTTTCGTCCGCAATTTTTTCAAACAGCGAAAAGGCTCAAGGTCGAGGCATTGCACCCAACTGGTAAGACCGGTCATGCCAATTATTCAAAATTTGCTTGCGATCACCCAAAAACAGCGCCTAGACTGCGCCTGCACTGGACATACCGGTAAGACCACAATAATTAAGTCCTGAATCTGATGCGCGAAGCGCACGGCAGCCAGGACACCGACCAGGATTCCTCCCATGCTCAGATGGTGCTCGCGTTCAATCTTCCTCCAAGTGGTTCTCGGACTGGTGCTCGGCATCGTCTGTGGGCTGACCCTTCCCGAATATTCCGCCCAACTCAAACCCCTCGGCGACGGTTTCATCAAACTGATCAAGATGCTTATTGGTCTGATCGTGTTCTGCGTGGTGGTCAGCGGCATCAGCGGTGCCGGCGACCTGAAGAAGGTCGGACGCATCGGCCTCAAATCGGTGATCTACTTCGAAATCCTGACCACCATCGCCCTGGTGATTGGTCTGGTGTTCGCTTTCACCACCGGCATCGGTAGCGGTGCGAACATTCATCTGGACCAGCTCTCCGCCGCCGACATGGGCGACATCGCCCAGCGCGGTCAGCACATGCAAACCACCTCCCAGTTCCTGATGAACCTGATCCCGACCTCGGTAATCGGCGCCTTCGCGGAGAACAACATTCTGCAAGTCCTGCTGTTTTCGGTGCTGTTCGGCAGTGCGTTGAACCTGGTGGGCGAAGCAGCGTCGGGTATTTCCCGGCTGATTAATGAGTTGAGCCACGTGATCTTCCGCATCATGGGCATGATCGTGCGTCTGGCGCCAATCGGCGTGTTCGGCGCCATCGCCTTCACCACCAGCAAATATGGCCTGGATTCGTTGCAACACTTGGGCAGCCTGGTCGGCCTTTTCTACATGACCTGCGTGGCGTTTGTGACATTGATTCTCGGCCTGGTGATGCGCCTTTCGGGCCTGAAGATGTGGCCGTTGCTCAAGTACCTGCGTGAAGAACTGCTGATCGTCATGGGCACCGCTTCTTCCGACGCCGTACTGCCACAAATCATGCGCAAGCTTGAGCATCTGGGCATCGGCAGCTCCACGGTCGGGCTGGTGATTCCTACCGGTTACTCGTTCAACCTGGACGGTTTCTCAATCTACCTGACCCTCGCGATCGTGTTCATCGCCAATGCCACCGGCACGCCGCTGGCGATGACCGATCTGCTGACAATTCTGCTGGTGTCGCTGATCACCTCCAAAGGTGCCCACGGGATTCCCGGCTCGGCGCTGGTGATTCTCGCCGCAACCCTGACTGCAATCCCTGCGATTCCGGTAGTGGGCCTGGTGCTGGTGCTGGCGGTGGACTGGTTCATGGGCATCGGCCGGGCGTTGACCAACCTGATCGGCAACTGCGTCGCCACCGTGGCCATTGCCCGCTGGGAAAAGGACATTGATATCCAACGGGCGAACAAGGTGCTTTCCGGTCAGGTGGGTTATACCTTCCAGCCCAGGAAACCGGTCGCCCCGGCACATCAGCAGGAATTCTGAATAATCGCCGTGCCTGCCTGCGGGCAGGCACGGTCATCAATCGTTATGGATGCTTATGGAACAGACAGTGATCACCACATCAACCGTCGTAAATTCAGTCGTAGAAAAACTTCGGGCCGCGCTGGCCCGCGGTCAGTGGCGCTCCGGCGAAATGCTGCCGGGCCAGCGTGAACTGGCCGAACAACTGGGCATCAGCCGCCCGAGCCTGCGCGAAGCGGTCATCGTGCTGGAAACCCTTGGTCTGGTGCGCTCCATGCCAGGCAAAGGCGTGGTGGTGCTGGAAGCCAATCTCAGCGACAGCCAAAGCCACGACAGCGCGGTCGCCGGGGCCAGCCTGGAAGATGTGCTGCAGCTGCGCTACACCCTCGAACCGTTCATTGTTGGCCTGGTGGCGCAGTCGATCAGCAGCAAGGAAGTCGGGCAACTACGCCTGACCCTGATGGACATGCGCGAAGCGCTGGAAGCCAACGACAGCGAAGCCGGGGTGAACGCCTACATCGCGTTCCACGAAGAACTGTTCACGCTGACCTCGAACCCGATCTTCCAGAGTGTGGTGCAACAGACCAGCAATGCCCTCAAGCAAAGCGCCGACGTGCTGCGCAATTCGCCTGAGCATCTGGCTGAACGCCTTGAAGAAAACGAAGCCGTGGTGCGTGCCATACGCAGCAAGAACAGCGCCCAGGCCAGCGCCGAGATGCGCCGGCACATCCTTCGGGAAGGCCAACGGATGGGCATCGAATTGAACATCCCGGACGACCACCTGGGCAGTTAAACCCTCTTCGAACTGGAGACAGGCCATGAACAGCTTCGCCTCACCACAGATATTCACTGCCCTACCCTTCTCCCGAACGGACACCGGGAAACCGTCAGCGGATGATCTCTATTCACGGATCTTCGACGCCATTCTCGAACAGCGCATCCATGCAGCCAGTCGCTTTACTGAAGACAGCCTGGCGCAGATGTTCAGCGCTCGACGCAGTGACATTCGTGGCGTACTGACGCAGTTGTCCCATCAGCAGATCATTATCCTTCGCACCAACCATCGTCCCCGAGTCGCCGCGCCCGATGTCGAACAGACTCGGCAGACGCTGCATGCCCGACGACTGACCGAAATCACGCTGGTTCGACTGGCCTGCCAGCGGCCTCGCCCACAAGACTTGAAACGCCTGCATGCCTTGATCGACAGCGAACGCCAATGCACGGCGCGTGGTCCGGCCATTCGACTGTCTGGGGAATTTCATCTGCAACTGGCCGAAATGGCGGGGAACGCACCGTTGGCGCATTTTCTCGGCACTCTGGTGCCGCTGACTTCGCTGGCGATTGCGCAGTTTGATGCGCAGGCAGGCGGTGATTGCGCGTGGCAGGAGCACACGGAGATCGTCGATGCAGTGGAGCGCGGGGATGCTACGGCGGCCGAGATGTTGATGACCCGGCATCTGGATCATCTTGAGGAGGCACTGCTGAACTCCGGTAATATCCCCAGCCTGGATTGTTGTGTTGCCGGTTAAATCGCTATCGCGGGCAAGCCCGCTCCCACAGGTTCACCGCTGACCTTGTGGGAGCGGGCTTGCCCGCGATAGCGTCAACACTGACCCTACAAACGTTTCAGCCTGCCGCAACCCGCGCAAACCCCTCGCGAATTTTCTCTTCCGGCAATTCATCGGCAATGAACACGATCACGCTTTCGCGTGTTTCATCGTCGGCCCATTCCGTATCCCAATCGAAGCCGTACAGTTTCAGCACTCCTTGGAACACCATGCGCCGCGGTTCGCCAAGGATGTTCAAAACACCTTTGTAGCGCAGCAGTTGCTTGCCATGTTCTTCGAGCAGTTCGTTCATGAACTCGCTGAGTTTGTCGATATCCAGCGGCTTGTCGGTGCGCAGCACCAGGCTGGAGATGCGATCGATGGAGGGCGCCTTGCTCACCGGGCGCAAACTCACGCCACCACCGAGGTCGGCATTGAGGTTGAAGCCGCGCACGTCGAGCAGCTCGGCCAGATCAATCTTGCCGTGGTCGACCACGCGGATTGGCGCGCGACGGTTGATGCGGGCCAGGCGCTCGCTGAGGGCGGTGAAGGTCGGCTCGTCCACCAGATCCCGTTTGCTCACCAGCAAGCGGTCGGCAAAACCGATCTGCGCCTGGGCAATGGTCTGGGTCAGGTGCAGGTCGGCGTGGGCTGCGTCCACCAGGGTGATGATGCCGTCGAGGATGTAGCGCTCACGCAGTTCTTCGTCGATGAAGAAGGTTTGCGCCACCGGGGCCGGGTCGGCCAGGCCGGTGCATTCGATGACCAGACGATCGAAGGCGATTTCGCCGCTGTCCAGGCGTTCGAGCAGCAGGTACAGCGCCTTGGTCAAATCGGTGTGGATGGTGCAGCAGACGCAGCCGTTGGACAGCGTCATCACTTGCACCGGCTCGTCGCCCAACAGCTGGGTGTCGATACCGGCGTCACTGAATTCGTTTTCGATCACGGCGATTTTCAGGCCGTGCTCGGCTTTGAGCAGGTGGCGCAGCAAGGTGGTTTTACCAGCGCCGAGGAAGCCGCTGAGGATTGTTACCGGTATAGGAGAAGACAAATCCGAGCTCCTTCAGTACTCAAATAAAAATGGGAACAGTCTTGTGTGGGAGCGAGCCTGCTCGCGATGACGACTTAACATTCAACATGGATGTTGACTGTCAGACCGCTATCGCGAGCAGGCTCGCTCCCACAAAAAAGCCTGCTCCCACGTCACATTTATTAACCCGCCATTAGCAGGTCAACAGCACTTCGGCCCACCCTTGCCACCGTAACGGGCTTCCTGACGTTCGCGAAAGAACATCTCGTAGCTCATCACCGGTTTGTCCGGGTGTTTGGTTTGCATATGCTCGACGTAGTTGTCGTAGTCGGGCATGCCGACCATCAGGCGCGCGGCCTGACCGAGGTATTTACCGAGGCGACTCAGGTCATTGAACATGGTGCAATCCTCGATTACGCATCTGGCTGAGCCTGGAATGGAGATTCTTTATCCGTACGTTCTTTACTGCCCCAGGCAGCAATGCCGACCTTGAGCGCATAGAACAGGATGCTGAATACCACAAACAGGAACAGCGCGGTCAACGTTGCGTTGGTGTAGGCGTTGTAGATCACGTGCTGCATCTGCTCGATGCTCTTGGCCGGGGCCAGAATCTGCCCGTTAGCCAACGCATCGCTGTATTTCTTCGCCAGCGACAGGAAACCGATCGCCGGGTTGGCGTCGAACAGCTTGATGAAGCCTGCGGTGGTGGTGCAGATCAGCAACCACACGGCTGGCAGCATGGTGACCCAGATGTAGCGTTGGCGCTTCATTTTGATCAGCACAACGGTCGCCAGCATCAGCGCGATCCCGGCCAGCATCTGGTTGGAGATACCGAATAGCGGCCACAAGGTGTTGATACCACCCAGCGGGTCGATCACGCCTTGATACAGCAGATAACCCCACATTGCCACGCAACCGGCGGTTGCGATCAGGTTGGCGGTCCACGATTCGGTGCGCTTGAGCGCTGGCACGAAAGAGCCGAGCAAGTCCTGCAGCATGAAGCGTCCTGCACGGGTACCGGCGTCGACCGCCGTCAGGATGAACAGCGCTTCGAACAGGATCGCGAAGTGGTACCAGAACGCCATGGTGTTTTCACCGGGCAGCACACTGTGCAGGATCTGCGCGATACCGACTGCCAGGGTCGGCGCGCCACCGGCACGCGCCAGAATGGTGGTTTCACCGATGTCCTTGGCCACTGCTTGCAGCGCTTCCGGGGTAATCGCAAAACCCCAGCCGCTGACCGCTTGTGCCACAGCCACCACGTCACCGCCAACGACCGCCGCCGGGCTGTTCATGGCGAAGTACACGCCTGGCTCGATCACCGAAGCCGCAACCATCGCCATGATCGCCACGAAGGACTCCATCAGCATGCCGCCGTAACCGATGTAACGGGCGTTAACCTCGTTATCCAGCAGTTTCGGCGTGGTGCCGGAGGAGATCAGCGCGTGGAATCCCGAGACCGCGCCACAGGCAATGGTGATGAACAGGAACGGGAACAGACCGCCCTTCCACACCGGCCCGGTGCCGTCGATGAATTGGGTCAGTGCCGGCATTTTCAGCTCAGGCATGGTGATCAGAATGCCGATCGCCAGCGCAACGATCGTGCCGATCTTCAGGAAGGTGGACAGGTAATCACGCGGCGCCAGAATCAGCCACACCGGCAACACTGCCGCGACGAAACCGTAGCCGATCAGCATCCAGGTGATCTGGACTCCGGTAAAGCTGAATGCCTTGGCCCACACCGGGTCAGCGGCAATCTGCCCGCCCAGCCAGATCGAACCCAGCAGCAACGCCACGCCGATCACCGAGATTTCACCGATGCGACCCGGGCGGATGTAGCGCATGTAAATGCCCATGAACATCGCGATCGGGATGGTCGCCATCACCGTGAAAATACCCCATGGGCTTTCGGCCAAGGCCTTGACCACAATCAGCGCCAGCACCGCGAGGATGATGATCATGATCAGGAAGCAGCCAAACAGCGCGATGGTCCCGGGGATGCGGCCCATTTCTTCACGGACCATGTCGCCCAAAGAGCGACCGTTGCGGCGGGTGGACATGAACAGGACCATGAAGTCCTGAACCGCACCGGCCAGCACCACGCCGGCAATCAGCCACAGCGTACCGGGCAGGTAGCCCATCTGCGCCGCCAATACCGGACCGACCAGCGGCCCCGCGCCGGCGATGGCTGCGAAGTGGTGGCCAAAAAGGATGTGTTTGTTGGTCGGCACATAGTCCAGACCGTCATTGTTGAGCACGGCAGGGGTAGCCCGACGCGGATCGAGTTGCATCACATTGTTAGCGATGAACAGGCTGTAGTAGCGGTACGCGACCAGATAAATGGCCACCGCGGCGACCACAATCCACAAGGCGTTGATCGCCTCGCCTCGGCGCAATGCCACTACGCCCAAGGCGCACGCTCCCAGGATTGCCAGCAGCAGCCAGGGTAAGTGGCGTAGCAGGCTATTATTATTTTTCATTTTATGATTCCAGCCAGAGTGGACAAGAAAGACAGCCATCCGGAGTTTAGCGCTACTGATGGCAAAGGCCATACCCCGACATTGATCCAGAGCCTGTCTTTGCTGGCAGGCTTTAACAATGCGGGTCTATAGTCAGCGGACATTCAGAGGATTGCGCCATGAGTGACCACCCTGCTGATCGCCGCCGCTTCAAACGTTTTGCGTTCGATGCCCGAACCGAGCTGAGCCAAGGGGAATTTATCTGGCCGGTGAAGTTGATCGACCTGTCGCTCAAAGGGTTATTGATCGAACGGCCCGAGCCTTGGCTGGGGAATCGGGACTGGCATTTCCTGGTCGATATTCATCTCAACGAAGATGTCGCCATCAAGATGGATGTGCTGCTGACCCACGATGACCATGGTCAGCTTGGCTTCGTCTGCAAACACATCAGCCTGGAATCGATTGAACGACTGCGGCGGTTGATTGAGTTCAACCTGGGCGATCCCGAGGAACTGGAGCGCGAATTGGGCGCGCTGATCGAGATCTAGAAACTGCCGCAAAACACTGTGGGAGCGGGCTTGCCCGCGATAGCTGATTCAACCGCAACAAATAGGTTGAATGAAAGAATGCTATCGCGGGCAAGCCCGCTCCCACAGGTTTTGTATCGATCTGAAAGTTATTCGAACAACGCGTCGAGGGCCTGCTCCAGGCGCGTCACGGCAATAATCTGCAATCCCGGCGGCGCCTCTTTCGGCGCGTTGCCCTTGGGCACGATGGCGCGCTTGAAGCCGTGCTTGGCCGCCTCTTTCAAGCGTTCCTGACCACTTGGCACCGGGCGCACTTCACCCGACAAGCCGACTTCGCCGAACACCAACAGATCATGGGGCAGCGGTCGGTTACGCAAACTGGACATGACTGCTGCCATCAGGGCCAGGTCAGATGCTGTTTCCAGCACCTTCACCCCACCGACCACGTTGAGGAACACGTCCTGATCATGGGTCGGGATGCCGCCATGGCGGTGCAAAACCGCCAACAACATCGCCAAGCGATTCTGATCCAGACCGAGCGTCACCCGGCGGGGGTTGGCCAGATGGCTGTCGTCCACCAACGCCTGGACTTCCACCAGCATCGGCCGGGTGCCTTCCCACGTTGCCATGACCACACTGCCCGGGACTTCTTCCTGGGCGCGGGTCAGAAAAATCGCCGAGGGGTTGGAGACTTCTTTCAGTCCCTTGTCGGTCATGCCGAACACACCCAATTCATTCACCGCGCCGAAACGGTTTTTCACCGCCCGCAGCAGACGCAGGCGCCCATCGGATTCGCCTTCGAAATACAGAACAGTGTCGACCATATGCTCCAGTACTCGAGGACCGGCCAGCGCGCCTTCTTTGGTGACATGGCCGACGAGGAAAATCGCCGTGCCGCTTTGTTTGGCGTAACGCACCAGCAATGCCGCACTTTCGCGCACCTGCGAAACGCCCCCCGGTGCCGATTGCAGTTGCTCGGTGAAAATCGTCTGGATCGAGTCGATCACCATTACCTTGGGCTTTTCCTGCCGCGCGGTGGCGATGATGGTTTCGATGCAGGTTTCGGTCATCACCCGCAGCTGATCCTGAGGCAAGCCCAAGCGCCGGGCGCGCATGGCCACTTGTTGCTGGGACTCTTCACCGGTGACATACAGCGCTGGCATGCTCTTGGCGAGGTTGCACAAGGTTTGCAACAAAATGGTCGACTTGCCGATGCCGGGATCACCACCGATCAACACCACCGAGCCATCCACCAAGCCGCCGCCCAGAACGCGATCCAGCTCGCTGGACGCCGTGGAGAACCGCGGAATCTCTTCAACACTGACTTCGGCCAGTGTCTTGATCTGCGCCTGCTGGCCGGTCCAACCGGTGCGCCCGCTGGGGGCTGCGGCGCCGCCGCTCTCCACCATGGTTTCAGTCAGCGTGTTCCAGGCCCCGCATTCGCCGCACTGGCCGGCCCACTTCGGGAAGGTTGAGCCACACTCGGTGCAGCCGTACATGCGCTTGGCCTTGGCCATCTGAACTCCCGGCAAAAACCGCGATGATAGCTCAGCTCGCGCGGATCAGCGCGGCGCCGCCGTACGGATTTCACCGCTGGCCAGACGCGCGGCACTATTGCCCAGCGGATCTTCGGCGTTCATGTCCGCTCCTTGAGCCTTGAGGGCGTCCAGCAACTCGACACGCTTGAACAAGCCGGCGTACATCGCGGCAGTCTGTCCCGCGCCGTTGCGTTGGTCGGGGCTGCAATGGGCGGCCAGCAGGGTTCGAGCGATCTGCACTTCACCTTTGAAAATCGCGCCCATTAGCGCCGTATTGCCGCGTTGATCCTGGGCACAGGCATCCGCCCCGGCAGCGAGCAAACGTTCCACTGCGGCACTCTGGCCGTGATAAGCGGCCAGAATCAGCGCGGTGTAACCCTTGCTGTCGCGGGTATCGAGGGAATAGCCGGCCTCGATGAAGGTTTCGAGCATGGGCACATCACCGCGTCGAGCGGCATCGAAATAGTAATCCTGCAATTGGGCTTTCAGTACCTCGGGATCCTTCGAGACTGGCGCTTCAGGCCCGGCGAACACACCGAGAGACCAGCAGGCCAGAAACACCGGCAGATAAAAACGCATGGCAACGCTCCTTGATCAGACGGGACCTCACATGAGGTCCCGCTTCAGGCAGATGGATCAGTCGACCAGTTTGGCCGCCAGCGCCTTGACCCGGGCCAGATCACCCTTGGCTACTTTGGTCACCCCGGTCCCGTACTCCGGGTCGGCCTTGTAAAGAAAGGACAGGATGATGTGCTTGCTCTCGTCATCGGTGGTGGCCAGGGAGCCGCCGAAGCTGTCGATCAGGTCCTGACGTTCCTTCTGGCTGAACGAGCGATACAGATCGCCGGCCTGCTTGAAGTTCTGCTCACGCTGAATCTTCGCCTGCTGCGTGCTGCCCGACAGGGCCGACTGGCTGTAACGCGCGGTTTGCGGCTCTTCACGGGCCAGCAAGCGACTCGGCTGGTAATTCACGCCCGTGCTGCTGGCGCCGAGGTTCATTGCGCCATCCTGGTTACCGTTGTTCACGGCGATTTTAGGTGCGTTGATCGGCAACTGCAGAGCGTTGGCCCCCAGACGATACAGTTGGGTATCGGCATACGAGAACACTCGCCCTTGCAGTAAGCGATCTTCCGAAGGTTCGATACCCGGAACTAAATTGGCCGGAGCCATGGCCACTTGTTCGGTTTCCTGAAAAACATTCGCTGGATTACGGTTCAATACCATTTGTCCAACTTTTCGTTCAGGAACACCGGGCCAGATCTTGGTCGCGTCCAGTGGATCGAAATCAAACTTGGACAAGTCTTGAGGATTCAGGACCTGGACGTACAAGTCCCACTTCGGAAAATCACCCTTATTAATATGAGCGACCAAGTCGTTAGTCATATGACTGTAGTCTTGACCTTGAACATTAGTGACTTCTTTAGGGTCGAGGTTCTTTAGCCCCTGCAAACTTTTCCAGTGAAATTTTACATAGTGCACATCACCTTTGGCGTTAACCAACTTATAGGCGTGCACACCATTTCCGTCCATTTCCCGATAACTGGCAGGCGTGCCGGAGTTGGAATACAACTCGGTCAAGGTGCGAGTGGCTTCCGGAACATGGGAGAAAAAGTCGAAACGACGGGAATCGTCGTCAAGATTGGTGCGCGGATCCGGCTTGAAGGCGTGGACCATGTCTGGAAACTTGATCGCGTCACGGATGAAGAAGGTCGGAAAATTGTTGCCGACCAGGTCCCAGTTGCCGTCTGCGGTGTAGAACTTGGTGGCGAACCCCCGCGGGTCACGCAAGGTTTCCGGTGAATGGTTGCCATGGACCACAGCGGAGAAACGCACAAATACCGGTGTGTTCTGGCCGCCGGCGAAAACCTTGGCCTTGGTCAGGTCACTGAGGTCGTCAGTCACGCTGAACGTGCCATGGGCGCCAGTGCCACGGGCATGCACCACGCGTTCGGGAATACGTTCACGGTCAAAACGCTGGAGTTTCTGGATCAGTTGTATGTCTTGCAACAGCACCGGCCCGGTCGCGCCAGCGGTTTGCGAGTTCTGGTTGTCGCCGACGGCGGCGCCGTTATCACGGGTCAACGTCGCCGCGCTAACGGAGAAGGACAGCAGGCTGGCGGTCAGAACGCCAAACGTACGACGGAGGGGCAAAGCCCCGAGGCCGAGGGGAATCGTCATGGAAGTTTCCTCTGATTTTATAAGGCGCATCCAGGTGCGCCCCACAGAGGCTAGTGACCCAAAGGCCAAAACATAAATAGAAATCCCGTACCGAGCCGATAGCGAAAAGGTTCTGGAAAGCCCGGTCTAGAGCGCGTAATCGCGCGCGACTGGTGGCACTTTGTAAACTAACTGCCGGAAGATGTGTCGATAAGAGCTCGCATTGTGAGGCGGTGTTTCGAGCAGGAGCCGTTTTGCTGAATTACACTGCGTTCACCAACCTCATCTGTAACAAGGAAATAACCTATGGGCGTGATAAGTGAGTTCAAGGCCTTCGCGGTCAAAGGTAATGTTGTCGACATGGCCGTCGGTATCATCATCGGCGCCGCCTTCGGAAAAATCGTTTCATCGTTTGTCGGCGACGTGGTGATGCCGCCAATCGGCTTGCTGATCGGTGGGGTCGACTTCAGTGACCTGGCCATTACGCTCAAGGCTGCCAACGGTGATGTCCCGGCGGTGATGCTGGCCTACGGTAAGTTCATCCAGAGCTTGATCGATTTCATCATCGTCGCCTTCGCGATCTTCATGGGCGTCAAGGCCATCAACCGTCTGAAACGCGAAGAGGCCGTTGCGCCAACCCTGCCGCCGGTTCCGACCAAGGAAGAAGAGCTGCTGGAAGAGATTCGCGATCTACTCAAGGCCCAGAACAACCGCCCTTGATAACTGATTGCCCCAAGAAACGGCGCCTTTGGCGCCGTTTGTTTACCAGTAGTTTTCCACTGCCACCTGGCCGGGTCGTCGACTGAGGCTCAGGTGCATGTCCCGTTGTTTGAGCAACTTGCGCGTGTCATCGATCATCTGTGGATTACCGCAGAGCATCACCCGCGAATGCTCGGCTGTCAGCGCCACACCGGCCGTCCGCTCCAGCTCTCCACTTTCCATGAGTGTCGTGATCCGCCCACTCAAGGCACCCGGATGCTGCTCGCGGGTGACGGTAGCGATGAACTGCAGCTTGTGCGTGTACTCAGCCAGATAATCGCGCTGGGCCAGCCCTGCAATCAACTCCCGGTACGCCAACTCCCGCGCTTCGCGCACGCTGTAGACCAGGATGATTCGCTCGAATTTTTCCCAAACCTCGAAGTCCTGCAGGATCGACAGAAACGGCGCCAGCCCGGTGCCTGTGGATAACAGCCAGAGGTCACGGCCATCGACGAAGCGATCCAGCGTCAGATAGCCAAAGGCCTGCCGGTCGACCAGCAGCGTATCGCCGACTTCCAGCCGACTCAATTCACTGGTGAACTCCCCTCCCGGCACGACAATGGAGAAGAATTCAAGGAACTCGTCGTAGGGTGACGAGACCATGGAATAAGCCCGCCACACCGTACTGCCGTCCGCCTTGGTCACGCCCAGTCGGGCAAATTGCCCTGCGCGAAAGCGAAAGCCAGGATCCCTGGTGGTCCGCAGGGTGAACAGGTTGGGAGTCAACGTCTGGACGTCAAGCAGCGTCTGGCGAGTGAATTTTTCCGCACTGGCAGTCATGGGTCGCTCCATTCAACAGATGAGGCTAGTGTCCCGCAAAGCAGGCAGCGTAAACACCGGTGATTTGTAATGTTTTTCAGGCCTGTAACCAAACAGTACAAAACAACTAAAACGATAACGTTCAGCATCAAGTCTGTTTATCCGTTGTAACAGAACCTAAGAACCGGATATTCAGTTGCGAGCTTTTTCAAGAGCAAAAAAATCCAGCATATATGTAGGAATACTCCTACACTCGTGGCGTGCCGGATCTTGGATCCAATCCGCACCACTCAAGAAAATCCGCATGGAGTTATCAAATGAAAGTGTGGAAGGAATCACAGTTAACGCAGCTGTCTTACGCACAGAAAATGGAGACCGCGTACGAGATTTCTCTCAATCTCGTTAAAAATTTAGGATTTAATTTCTGTGCATTTTCAATAACATCCCAAAGGAGTGAAATACATCGCCATAAAATCAATCTGAATAATTACCCCACCGAATGGAACACGAAATATGAACAAGAACATTTCAGTGAAGTCGATCCGATACTAGCCCATTGCAATCATTCTGAATTACCGATTCTTTGGCAGGAAGAAATCTTCTCCAAGACACCGACATTGTGGCAAGCACAAAAGCAGCAAGGTTTGCGCTATGGCTGGTCCCAATCCGTACATGATCAGAATGGGCTTTGCAGCATGCTGAGCCTGGCCAGGAGCCACTGCCCGATTACTACGCATGACCTGTACAAAAATCTGGGCTACGCGATGTTCATTAGCCGCCACCTGCACGGGCTTGTCGCGAAAGATCTGCCCTCCTCCCACCCAAAGCCGAACCCGGTGCATTTATCAACCCGAGAAGTCGAGGTGTTGAAATATTCAGCCATCGGCAAGACGGCAGGCGAGATCGCGAGAATCCTCAGCCTTAGTGAAAGCACGGTGCAGTTTCATATACGCGGCGCCATCCGCAAACTTGGCGTCAACAACAAGATTGCTGCGGTGATCAAAGCAGCGAGAATGTGCGTTATCTGAATCTGTTCGAATCAGGTAATCCCTGCGAGTAATCCAGACGAAAAAAACGTACCATCTGCGATCCATCCCGAGTGATGCCGTGTGACATTCCACGACGCAGTCCGCTTGGATGGTTCAGCCCGCTACGACGCCCCTGAGCGACGGGCCATTCGATGATTATCCTCCGTTGACTACCCAGAGCCCCCTTGCCTCATGCCTCTGCTCGAAACCCCCTTCGCTCAACTCGATCTGATCCGCCAGCCCGAACAGCAGAACGAACCGTTGCAAGCGTTTGATGCCGCAGACGAATACCTGCTGACTCATCTGGCCAATCAACAACCGGCAGCCGATACTCGCGTGCTGGTGCTCAACGACAGCTTCGGTGCTCTGGCCGCCAGCCTGGTGGGCAAAGTCCAGGTGACCAGCAGCGGCGATTCGTTTCTGGCGTTTCAGGGCCTGGAAAAAAACCTGATACGCAACGGCCAGGCGTTTGATGCAGTTCCGAAAGTGCCCGCCAGCGAAGCGTTCATCGGGCCGTTCGACCGGGTATTGATCCGGGTACCGAAAACCCTGGCCCTGCTGGAAGAGCAACTGATCAGGCTACAAGGGCAATTGGCTCCCGGCGCTCAAGTGATTGCGGCCGCGATGGTGAAGCATTTGCCACGCGCTGCGGGCGATCTGCTGGATCGCTACATCGGCCCGGTGCAAGCCTCACTTGCAGTGAAGAAGGCTCGGCTGCTGATCGCCACAGCCGAAGCCAAAGCCCCTGCTGTCTCCCCCTACCCGACCCGCTATCGACTCGACGCCCCTGCGATCGAACTGCTCAATCACGCCAATGTGTTCTGCCGCGAAGGGCTGGATATCGGCACGCGGGCCTTTTTGCCGCACTTGCCGAAGAGCCTCGGCGCAGCGCGAGTTGCCGATCTGGGGTGTGGCAACGGTGTGCTGGCGATTGCCAGTGCCCTGCAAAACCCTGAGGCCCACTACACACTGGTGGACGAATCGTTCATGGCGGTGCAATCGGCCGCTGAAAACTGGCGCGCGGCGCTGGGCGATCGTGACGTGATCGTGCGGGCCGGCGATGGTTTGGCAGAGCAGGAACCTCAATCACTGGATGTAGTGCTGTGCAATCCGCCGTTTCACCAACAGCAAGTGGTCGGCGATTTCCTGGCCTGGCGGATGTTCCAGCAGGCGCGTGAATCGTTAGTGGTGGGCGGTGCGCTGTACATCGTCGGCAATCGTCACCTGGGTTATCACAGTAAGCTCGCTCGGTTGTTCCGCGGCGTCGAACAAGTCGCGGCCACCCCCAAGTTCGTCATTCTCAAAGCACGCAAATAATCACGGACAAAAAAAACCCTCCATCACAGGAGGGTTATAAATCCGTGCCGCAAGGCAACGGGATGGGAATTTCAGTGGGTGCTCAAACCGGCGGCATTCATGAACATGCGCATCAGCGAGGCCACAATGAACAGTGCCACGACGCTGCCGGTCCAGATCATCGCCAGCCAGCCGAGTCGCTGCCAGAGCGGCTTTTTCTCGGCGGCTTCGATTTCCTGCAAATCAGGTTTTCCAGCCATCATCGCTTTCTCCTCTGCAACGGCGCAGGTATCAATTCTGCGCCGTAGTCGCTAGTGGTAACCATCTTCGTGGGTGACCTTGCCGCGGAATACGTAGTAGCTCCAGAAGGTGTAACCCAGGATGAACGGAATGATGAACAGCGTGCCCACCAGCATGAAGCCCTGGCTTTGCGGCGGTGCGGCGGCGTCCCAGATCGAGATCGACGGCGGCACGATGTTCGGCCACAGGCTGATACCCAGACCGCTGTAGCCGAGGAAGATCAGCACCAGGGTCAGCAGGAATGGCGTGTAATGCGCATTGCGGGCCACCGCGCGAATCAGACCGTACAGGGTCACCAGCACCAGAATTGGCACCGGCAAGAACCAGAACAGATTCGGCAGGGTGAACCAGCGCGCGGCGATCTCGGCATGGGCCAATGGCGTCCAGATGCTGACAATGCCAATCACCGCCAGCAACACGAAAGCCAATGGCCGCGCCAGATCATGCATCTGTTCCTGCAGCTTGCCTTCGGTTTTCATGATCAGCCACGTGCAACCGAGCAGCGCATAAGCCACCACCAGCGCCGCGCCGCAGAACATCGTGAACGGTGTCAGCCAGTCGAGTGAACCGCCGGCGAACTGACGGTTGACCACCGGCAGCCCATCGATGAACGCACCCAATGCCACGCCCTGGAAGAACGTTGCGGCGATCGAGCCACCGATGAATGCCTTGTCCCACAGGTGGCGCTTGTCGTCCTTGGCCTTGAAGCGGAACTCGAAGGCCACACCGCGAAAAATCAACCCGATCAGCATAAAAATCAGCGGCAGGTACAACGCCGAGAGCACCACCGAATAGGCCAGCGGGAAAGCGCCGAACAATGCCGCGCCTCCCAGCACCAGCCAGGTTTCGTTGCCGTCCCAGACCGGGGCGACGGTGTTCATCATGACGTCACGATCACTCTTGCCCTTGATGAACGGGAAGAGAATGCCGATTCCCAGGTCGAAGCCGTCCATGACCACGTACATCATGATGCCGAAGATGATGATCACGGCCCAGATCAGCGGAAGATCAATACCCATGATTCAAATCTCCTTGGTCAGGCTGGAGTTGTTATCAGCTTCGCTGCCATCGTCATCGGCTGCGGACAGCGGACGGGCCGGTGTGCGTTTCTGGCCAGGACCACCTTCGTTGGTTTCCTTGCCTTCGTCGATCTTCGGCCCTTTGCGCACCAGACGCATCATGTAACCAAGACCGGCACCGAACAGCGCGAAATACACCACAACGAACATGATCAACGTGATGCTCATCTGCACGAAGCTGTGCCCGGAGGACGCATCCGCCGTGCGCATCAACCCATAAACCACCCACGGCTGACGGCCGATTTCAGTGGTGAACCAGCCGGCCAGGATCGCGATCAGGCCAGACGGCCCCATCCACAGCGCCAGGTACAAGAACGGCCGCGAGGTATACAGCTTGTCGCGTTTGCGCAGCCACAGGCTCCACAAACCGGTGAAGATCATCAGCATGCCCAGACCGACCATGATCCGGAACGACCAGAACACGATGGTCGAATTCGGCCGGTCTTCAGGCGGGAATTCCTTGAGCGCAGGGACCTGTTTGTCCAGGGAGTGAGTCAGGATCAGGCTGCCGAGGTACGGAATTTCTACCGCGAACCTGGTCTTCTCGGCTTTCATGTCCGGCCAGCCGAACAGAATCAGCGGCGTCGGTTCATCGCCGTGGTTTTCCCAGTGACCTTCGATCGCAGCGATTTTCGCCGGCTGATGCTTGAGGGTATTGAGGCCGTGGAAGTCACCGATAACGGCCTGAATCGGGGCAACGATCAGCGCCATCCACATCGCCATCGAGAGCATGGTGCGAATCGCCGGGTTGTCCTTGCCGCGTAGCAAGTGCCAGGCCGCCGACGAACCGACGAAGAAGGCGGTCGCAACGAATGCCGCCGTGGCCATGTGCATCAGGCGGTAGGGGAACGACGGGTTGAAGATAATCGCCAGCCAGTCCACCGGAATGACCTGGCCGTTGACGATCTCGTAGCCTTGCGGGGTCTGCATCCAGCTGTTGGAGGCCAAAATCCAGAAGGTAGAAATAAGGGTGCCGATGGCCACCATGACGGTAGCGAAGAAGTGCAGCTTGCGCCCGACCTTGTTCCAGCCGAACAGCATGACGCCGAGGAAACCGGCTTCGAGGAAGAAGGCAGTGAGCACTTCATAGGTCAGCAACGGCCCGGTCACCGAACCGGCGAAGTCCGAAAAACGGCTCCAGTTGGTGCCGAACTGATAGGCCATGACCAAGCCGGAAACCACGCCCATGCCGAAGTTGACGGCAAAGATCTTCGACCAGAAATGGTACAGATCGCGGTAAGTGTCGTTGTGCGTTTTCAGCCACAAGCCTTCGAGCACCGCCAGGTAACTCGCCAGGCCAATGGTGATGGCCGGGAACAGGATGTGAAACGAAATGGTGAATGCGAACTGAATCCGGGCGAGATCAAGTGCCTCCAAACCGAACATAAGTCTTCCTCTGTCAGGTAATACCGGTTGAAGGCTTGTGGCCTACACCCACTGCCCCCACGGATATGGAATGCGGCGAATTCGAATTCGTTCTTTTTTTACCATCATCACAACGTAGGGAGTCTGGCCATCTGGCCGCCGGATCATTTCCACGAAGGGTCTTGATCTGGATCAATCAACGTTGAAAGAGTAGTCGCATTTTTGCCGATGGACGGTGTGGTCTTTTGCCGCGTGACAGGTTGCCTCATGGGTTTTGTCTTGAGCTGCAATACATTCCCGTGGCGAGAGCTGCGCAGATCGGTGTCTAGCTAACTAAATTTCCTAGCCTTGCAACTTCTAGTTACAGGTTGGTGATAATCTCGCCTTTCCCTTCGCCCAGACCTGCCTTCAGATGCCCAGCCAAGCGCCCCTGCTGTTACGTCATCATCGCCCGTTTATCGCGTTCTGGCTGGCTCGGGTGTTCACCGCCAGTGGTTTTCAGATGTTGACCGTGGCCATTGGCTGGAATCTGTATCAACTGACGGGCAATGTGCTCGATCTGGGCCTGGTGGGACTGGTGGAATTTGCCCCTCGAGTGTTGTTCATGCTGCACACCGGGCATGTCGCGGACCGCTATGACCGGCGCAAGGTCGCGGCGATTTGTCAGTTCCTGCAAGCGCTGATCGCCCTGTCGCTGGCCATCGGCAGCGCGACCGACCATGTCACCCGGGAGATGATCTTCATCCTCGCGTTCCTGCTCGGCGCCGCCCGCTCCTTCGAAATGCCGACGACACAGGCATTGCTGCCGAGCATCGTGCCCAGCGCGTTGTTCCCCCGTGCCGTTGCCGCCGCGCAATCTGCACAACAATCGGCAACTATCGTCGCCCCGGCGCTGGGCGGTTTGCTCTACGCCTTCGGCAGCGTCTGGGTGTATGGCCCGACGGTGATTCTTTACCTCATCGCTTGTGCACTGATGCTCAACCTTCCGGCCCGGCAGACACCGCTGAACAAGGGCAAGGCCACCCTGGATTCGCTGCTGGCGGGCATCCGCTTCATTCGCAGTCGCCCGGATATTCTCGGGGCGATTTCCCTGGATCTGTTTGCCGTCCTACTGGGTGGCGCGACCGCGTTGCTGCCGGTGTTCGCCAAAGACATTCTGCTGACTGGCCCGTGGGGGCTGGGCCTGCTGCGTTCGGCCCCTGCAGTCGGTGCGCTGCTGATGTCGCTGTTTCTGGCGCGATTTGCCGTGGAGCGAAACGTCGGGCGGGTGATGTTCACGGCCGTGGGTGTATTCGGCGTGGCGACCATCGCTTTCGGCCTGTCGACTTCCTTCTGGTTCTCTCTCGCCGTGCTGGTGGTATTGGGCGCAGCGGACATGATCAGCATGGTGATCCGCGCCTCATTCGTGCAACTGGAAACCCCGGACGAGATGCGCGGCCGGGTCAGCGCGGTGAATGGCTTGTTCATCGGCGCTTCGAATCAGCTCGGCGAGTTCGAATCAGGCCTGACGGCCCACTGGTTCGGCACCGTGCCGGCAGTGGTCATGGGCGGCATCGGTACGCTGATGGTGACCGGGACCTGGGTCAAACTGTTCCCGACCCTGGCCAACCGCGACCGAATGCATGTGCCGGTGGAAGAGGTCAGGGTCTGACGTAGTTGTCCAGGGCACTCTTAAACCACCAACTCTCCCGCCACCGTCGACCGCGTGGCTTTGCCGCAGAGTTGCTCCACCAGCGTCAACGCAAACTCCAACGCGGCGCCCGAACCCTGAGCGGTGATGCAGTTGCCATCGACCACCACCGGTTGATCGATGAAGTTGCAACCCGACAGTTGATTGCTGACCGTGGGCAGGCAAGTCATGCGCCGCTGGCGCAAAACGCCAAAGGTTTGCAGCGCCAGTGCCGGAGATTCGGCAATACCGGCGAACAGGCGCCCGGCGGCGGCCTGGTCCTTGATCAATTGTTGCAAGGGTTGGTGGGCCGCCAAATGCTGCGCCCCTACAGCACCGCCAGGCAGAACGATCAGGTCGAAGGGTTGGGCGAGTAAATCCACCAACATCGCATCAGCGGTCAGGCGCGTGCCGCGAGCGCAGGTAAGCATGCGCCGTGCCTCGATGCTGGCCACCACCACTTCAACCTTGGCGCGGCGCAGCACATCGATCAAGGTCACGGTTTGCAGATCGTCGATGCCCTCGGCGAGGGTAATCAGGGCTCTAAAGGTCATGGGCGCGGTCCACAGGATAATCTTTAAAGCGTAGTCAGCTTTCCTGACACTTGTTCGAGGCCAGCCGTTACTTGATGTAAAGCTGCGTCGATAGCGTGTTGCCCGGCGCATTGATCGAAGTGTTGCTGAACGTGAAGGTGCCGTCCTGCTTGCCCGCCAGGTCGAAGATGTACAGATAGCCGACGGTTTTTTTCCCGGCGGAGCACTCGGTCAGGTTGCCGGTATCAAAAGCACAGACAGGGGTTCGGGTGCCGTTCACCTCGAAACCGTCCAGTGCGACATGGGCTGCACGGCCGTAGCCGACCTCCAGCACATACACCTTGATGTTTGGCCCTTTGTGGTCGCAATGGGTTTGCACCTGGCCGTCCGCGATATTTTCAAAGCCACAGCCTGGTGATTCGACCTTGAGCACCTTCACCTGGCTCAACGGTGGCGCCGTGGCGGCAATGGCTGTTTGCGCTCCGATGAAACAGCTGAGCAGCAATCCAAATGCCGTAATCACACGCTTATTAATGCAATACATAACTACCCCCTCCCTCCCCCAAAAAAACAGCGCGCAGTATGGCGCAGTTCCCTTTTGTGCAAAACATCGACGACGATCACAGCCATAAGCAGCCATAGCCCCACGCTGCTGGTATGATGCGCGGCTTTTTCCGACCCCACAGAAAATTCCCAGGCGCCTGCTGCGGCCTGTGCTTTGCTGTTGAGGTCGATACATTCACGGCGCCGGGCGCGCCACGGGGAGCAGACATGCTGGAAAGGCTGTTTCAACTCAAGGCACACAACACCAACGTGCGGACCGAGATTCTGGCGGGCGTCACGACCTTTTTGGCCATGGCCTACATTCTGTTCGTCAACCCGAGCATCCTCGGCGAGACCGGCATGGACAAGGGTGCGGTGTTTGTCGCCACCTGTCTGGCAGCTGCCATCGGCTCGGCGACCATGGGCCTGATCGCCAACTACCCGATCGCCCTCGCGCCGGGCATGGGCCTGAACGCCTTCTTTACCTACACCGTGGTCCTGCACATGGGCCACACCTGGCAAGTGGCGTTGGGCGCGGTGTTCATCTCGGCGGTGATGTTTTTCCTGCTGTCGATCTTCCGCATCCGTGAATGGATCATCAACAGCATCCCGCTGGCGCTACGCTCGGCGATTGCCGCCGGTATCGGCCTGTTCCTGGCGCTGATCGCCCTGCACAACGCCGGCATCGTCGTCAGCAATCCGGCGACCATGGTCGGCCTCGGCGACCTGAAGCAACCGGCGCCGATTCTTGCGACCCTTGGTTTTGCCCTGATCGTGGCACTGGAAGCCCTCAAAGTGCGCGGTGCTGTGCTGATCGGTATTCTGTCGGTGACCATCGTCTCCATCCTGCTGGGCTTCACCCCGTTCGGTGGCGTGATGTCGATGCCGCCGTCGCTGGCACCGACCTTCCTGCAGCTGGACATCAAAGGCGCACTGGACATCGGTCTGGTCAGCGTGATCTTCGCCTTCCTGTTCGTTGATCTGTTCGACAACTCCGGCACCCTGATCGGCGTCGCCAAGCGCGCCGGCCTGATGGGCAAGGACGGCCACATGCCGAAAATGGGCCGCGCCCTGATCGCCGACAGCACCGCGGCCATGGCCGGTTCCTTACTGGGTACGTCGACCACCACCAGCTACATCGAATCCGCAGCCGGCGTGAGTGCCGGTGGCCGCACCGGCCTGACCGCCATCGTGGTCGCGATTCTGTTCCTGCTCGCGCTGTTTTTCTCGCCATTGGCAGCCAGCGTTCCAGCCTTCGCCACCGCGCCTGCGTTGCTGTTCGTCGCCGTACTGATGACATCCGGCCTGGCGGAAATAGACTGGGACGACATCACCGTCGCCGCACCGGTCGTGGTCACCGCCCTGGCCATGCCATTCACATATTCCATCGCCAACGGCATCGCCTTCGGTTTCATCTCCTGGACAGCCATCAAGTTGCTGTCCGGTCGCGGCCGTGAGTTGAATTCGGCGCTGGTGATTCTGTCGATTCTGTTCGTGATCAAGTTGGGTTGGTTCAACGCATGACTTTTGATTCCCAGGCCTACGCCGTTCAGCTCGAAGAAAAGGTCACGCGCCTGCGTGACCTGCTGGCCCCGTTCGACGCACCCGAACCTGCGGTGTTCGATTCGCCGCTGAAAAACTTTCGCCTGCGTGCCGAATTCCGCCTGTGGCGTGAAGCCGGCGAGCGCCACTACGCAATGTTTTCCCAGGAAGACAAACGCACGCCGATCCTGATCGAAGAATTCCCGATCGCAAGCGGGCGCATCAACCAGTTGATGCCGCAACTCAAGGCGGCGTGGCAAGCGAGTGCGGCCCTGAGCCACAAGCTGTTTCAGGTGGAGTTCCTCACCACCCTGGCCGGCGATGCGATGATCACCCTGTGCTATCACCGCCCGCTGGACGAGCACTGGCACGCAGCGGCGTCGAAACTGGCCACCGACCTGAACGTCAGCATCATTGGTCGCTCGAAGGGTAAACGCGAAGTGATCGGTCACGATTACGTGGTCGAAAAACTCGAAGTTGGCGGTCGCACCTTCAGCTATCGTCAGCCGGAAGGCGCGTTCACCCAACCCAACGGCACCGTGAACCAGAAGATGCTCAACTGGGCGTATGACGCCCTCGGCGATCGCTCCGACGATTTGCTGGAGCTGTATTGCGGCAACGGCAACTTCACCCTGCCACTCGCGACCCGCGTACGCAAAGTGCTGGCCACCGAAATCAGCAAGACCTCGGTCAATGCAGCGCTCAGCAACCTGAGTGAAAACGCGGTGGGTAATGTCACGCTGGTGCGTTTGTCTGCCGAAGAACTGACCGAAGCCCTGAACGAAGTTCGTCCGTTCCGTCGCCTGCATGGCATCGACCTCAAGAGCTACAAATTCGGTAGCGTGTTCGTCGACCCGCCCCGCGCCGGCATGGACCCGGACACTTGCGAACTGACCCGGCGCTTCGACAACATCCTCTACATTTCCTGCAACCCGGAAACCCTCGCGGCCAACATCGCCCAGTTGCACGACACCCACCGCATCACTCAGTGCGCGATGTTCGACCAGTTTCCATGGACCCATCACATGGAGTCCGGGGTGTTGTTGACCCGTCGTTGATTGCAGCCATTACACAAATCAGCCGTCCATTGGACGGCTTTTTTGTGGGCGATTGAAACACCCTGTATTTATGCACCCTTATTTGATAAACAGCCTTCAGGCATTCCATTTGATTCCCGGTGTAATCAATCATGCAGCGACATTTCGACGATCTTCAGTTGGGCAGCATCGAACTGTTTTGCCTGGCCGCAGAGGCCGGCAGCTTTACCGCAGCAGCCCAGGTGGCGGGCGTGACCCCGGCCGCCGTCAGCCGCTCGGTGTCGCGCATGGAAGAACGTTTGGGTGTGCGGCTGTTTGCGCGTACCACCCGCAGCGTCAAGCTGACCGACAGTGGCCGGCGTTATTTCGAAGAGTGTCGCGAGGCTCTCGCACAACTGGTCGAGGCCCAGCGCGAGGTGATGGGGCAGCAGCAAGAACCTTCCGGCACTTTGCGCATCAGCATTCCCACGACCTATGCCCATCATCGAATCCTGCCCTTGCTGCCTGCGTTTCGGGCGCGCTTTCCCGCCGTGAAAGTCGAGGCGCATATCAGCAATCGCAACATCGATTTCGTCGGCGAAGGCTATGACATGGCAATCCGTGTGCGGGCCATTCCCGACTCAGGGCTGATTGCCCGGCCGTTGGAGGATGCCGCGCTGGTGATGATTGCCAGCCCTGATTACCTGAAGCGCGCCGGCACCCCGAAGACTCTGGATGACTTGGTTCAGCACGAATGCATTCAGTACGAACTACCCAGCAGCGGTCGGCGGATTGCCTGGCTGTTCAACGACAACAGTGTGCCGCTGGAGATTTTGGCCGAAGGCAATTACTGCTGTTCCGATGATGTATTAGGCGGTGTGACGCTGGCAAAACACGGTGCAGGGTTGTTTCAAACGTATCGCTTTATCGTCGAAAACGAGCTGGCGGATGGCTCGTTGGTGGAAGTGCTCAAGCCCTATGGCGGCCGCTCCCGCCCCTTCACCCTGCTTTATCCGCAAAGCCGCCATGTGCCGTTGCGGCTAAGAGCGTTTATCGATTTTCTGGTTGAGCATCTACCGCGCATCAATGCATGACCGTCCGATCACCGCACAAATAATCCAGACTCGACGCCCTCTTCAATTGACCTTATTAACCAGTTAGTACAATTTCTCACCACAGGCTGAAACCCTCGGCCAATGCCAAAAATAATATGTGGAGAGACCCGATGTCCCCTATCGTTCTGGTGCTCAACGGCCCGAACCTGAACCTGCTGGGTACCCGTGAACCGGCGACTTATGGCCACGAAACCCTGGCGGACATTTCAGCGCTGTGCGGTCGTGCTGCCGAAGAGTTCGGCCTGGCAGTGGAATTTCGCCAGACCAACCATGAAGGCGAACTGCTCGACTGGATTCACGCCGCCCGTGGCCGCTGCGCCGGGATCGTCATCAATCCGGCCGCGTGGACTCACACCTCGGTCGCCATTCGCGATGCCTTGGTCGCCAGCGAACTGCCGGTGATCGAAGTACACCTGTCCAACGTCCATGCCCGCGAACCCTTCCGGCATCACTCCTTTGTCTCGTCTATCGCCACGGCGGTCATGTGCGGTTTTGGCAGTCACGGCTATCGTCTGGCACTAGCGCATTTCAGCCAACGTTTGAAAGGTTAAGCGTCATGACACAGAACACCGTGGTACTGGCCGGGCTGATCGGTGCCGGCATTCAGGCTTCCCGCACCCCCGCGCTGCACGAGCATGAAGGCGATGCGCAGGGTTTGCGTTACCTGTATCGGTTGATCGATCTGGATCAATTGAAACTCGACAGCAGCGCCCTGCCCGACCTGCTGATGGCCGCCGAACGGATGAATTTCACCGGGCTGAATATCACCTTCCCGTGCAAGCAGACGATCATCCCGTTGCTTGACGAATTGTCGCCGGAAGCCCGCGGTATTGGCGCGGTGAACACGGTGGTGCTGAAGGACGGTAAACGCATCGGCCACAACACCGACTGCCTGGGTTTTGCCGAAGGTTTTCGTCGCGGTTTGCAGGACGTTGCCCGTGAGCGTGTGGTGCAAATGGGCGCCGGTGGCGCAGGCGCGGCAGTGGCCCACGCGCTATTGAGCGAAGGCGTACAGCTGCTGAGCATTTTCGATGTGGATAACAGCCGTGCCCAGGCGTTGGCGAACAACCTCAACCAGCATTTTGGCTTCGGCCGGGCCGTTGCCGGCCATGACTTGGCGAGTACCATGGCCGAGGCCGACGGACTGGTGAATACCACGCCGATGGGCATGAAAAAGCTGCCGGGCATGCCCGTGCCGGTGGAGCTGCTTCGGACGCAATTGTGGGTTGCGGAGATCGTTTACTTCCCACTGGAAACCGAACTGCTGCGCAACGCTCGCGCGCTGGGTTGCCGCACCCTGGATGGCGGCACCATGGCGGTGTTTCAGGCAGTGAAGGCGTTTGAACTGTTCAGCGGGGTGGTGCCGGATGCTCAGCGGATGATGGCGCATTTTCAGAGCATGAATGGTTGAAAAGCTTCGCGGGTAAGCCTCGCTCCTACGGGATCACCGCTGGACCTGTAGGAGCGAGGCTTGCCCGCGAAGACGTCAGGCCTGCAAATATCGCAAAACCGACTCGCAAATCATCGCCCGATGACGCTGCTTGATGCTTTCGTCCGGCAAGTCGATCTGAAAAATCTCACCAAAGGTATGGCGGTTCGACACGCGATAGAAGCAAAACGAGCTGATCAGCAGATGCACATCCAATGGATCGAGGTCGGTGCGGAATACACCTTCTTCGCAGCCACGACGCAAAATCTCGCCCAGTGAATCGAGGATGGTGTTGTTCATCGCCTTGATCGCATCGGAGCGCTTCACATATTCAGCATTGTGAATGTTCTCGATGCAGACGATACGCACGAAATCGACGTTGCGATCATGGTGATCGAAGGTGAACTCCACCAACCGCCGAATCGCCTCCACGGGCGCCAGTTCGGCAAGGTGCAGACGGTTTTCGGTGCTGCGAATATCCCCGTAGAGTTTCTCCAGCACCTCGACGTAGAGCTGTTCCTTACTGCCGAAGTAGTAATAGATCATGCGTTTCGAGGTGTGGATGCGCTCGGCGATCGCATCGACGCGCGCACCGGAAAGCCCCTGCTGAACGAACTCGACAATGGCCTCTTGAAGGATGTTCTCGCGGGTCTTTTCCGGGTTGTTCTTGCGACTCTTGCGAGGCTCGGCAATTGGCTTTTCGGGCGCTACGGAGAGTTCTGAAATTATTGTCATTGCGGGCTCACGGCCATCACTGCACACGCTGGCGATTATGGGCCGCTGCGCACAGTGAAGGAAGCCATGTGGCAGCGGTTTTGTACCCGTGTTTACGATTTTCCTACAACTTTGCCTGACGTACGCCACCACTTCGCGATTTGGCCATGGCCGCCAGTCGCACCGCAACGTTGGCCGCACCGTAACCCGCGTAGCCGTTTTTGCGCTGGATGATTTCAAAGAAGAACCGCCCTTCGAACGGCTCGGTGTACACATGAAACAGCTCGCCGCCCTGGGCATCGCGGTCGTAGAGCACGTTGAAATACGCCAACTCGCTGAGGAATTCATCGTCGAAATCGAAGCGCGCGGCGAGGTCATCGTAGTAGTTGAGCGGGATATCCAGCAGCGGCACGCCCGCCTCCTTGGCACGGCTGACTTCGGCAAAGATGTCGTCGCAATCGAAAGCGATGTGATGCACGCCGGAACCGCGATAACTCGACAGTGCGTGTGAGATCGCGGTGTTGCGGTTCTCGGAAATGTTCAGCGGCAAGCGGATCGAACTGCAACGGCTGCGCAATGCGCGACTCTTCACCAAACCATACGGGTCGGGCAGCACCACTTCATCGTCGGCTTCGAAATCCAGCAGGCTTTTATAGAACAGCACCCAACTGTCGAGGCTGTCGGCCGGTAGCGCCATCGCCATGTGGTCAATGCGCTTGAGACCACCGCTAGCCAAGGCCGTCGGTTGCAGATTGAAGTCGGTGCCATAGACGTCGGCGTTCTGATCGACCAGGTAAATCAGACTGCCGTCCGGCGCACGCACCGCAGCCAGTTCAAGCTCATTGGGGCCAACGAGTCCGCGATAGGGCTGGCCCTTGTATGCAACGGCGCGGGCCAGCGCACTGGCGCTGTCCTTGACCCGCACGGCGGTGGCGCACAGCGATGGGCCATGGGCCTCGAAAAAACTATGGGCGAAGGAATAAGGCTCAGAGTTGAGGATCAGGTTGATATCGCCCTGACGCAAAAGGCTGACACTTTTGGAGCGGTGCTGGCCGGCCTTGACGAAACCCAGCCGCTCCAGCCAATGGGAGAGCTTGGCGCCGAGGCTTTCGTCCACGGCGAATTCAAGGAACTCGATGCCGTTGTATTCGCTGGCGCCTGGGGTGTCGAACAGAATGTCGCGATTGGCCACAGGCGTGGCTTCCTGTTCCAGACGTTGGCGGGTTTTCTCTTCCAGGTACAGCAACGAACGCAAGCCGTCGGCGGCGTTAGCCCGTGGCGGTGCGGCGCGGAAGCCGTCGTTGAAGATCTCCAGCGACAGCGGCCCGGTGTAGCCGCTCTTGATGATTGGCGCGAGGAAGCCCGGCAGATCGAATTCGCCTTGGCCCGGGAAACAGCGGAAGTG